>NZ_CP050301.1:0-2500 GCF_014189505.1 Phyllobacterium sp. 628
TTGCGGGGACAGGATTTGAACCTGTGACCTTCAGGTTATGAGCCTGACGAGCTACCGGGCTGCTCCACCCCGCGCCACCATATCCGGCCTGTGCCGGTTTGCAGCCCGGATATTTCCGTTTGTCCGTCCTCGAAGCTGAAGGGCTTCTGCGGTCGGACGGGGATGCTGCTCCACCCCGCGCCACCAAGCGGCGATTGCCGCTTTTTCTGTCTTTCGACAGGAAGTTTTTGCCTTGCGGCGCTGTGCTTTTGGTTTTCCGGTTTTGTAAGGCTTATCTTACTTTAGCTGGTCTGCAAAAGCAAAAGGCCGCTTTGGGGGCGGCCTGATTGGGTTGTATGGAATTGGTTATGTGTGATTTCATGTTGCGCTTTGCAGACCTGGCAGCGACCTACTCTCCCGCGTCTTGAGACGAAGTACCATTGGCGCTGGAACGTTTCACGGCCGAGTTCGGAATGGGATCGGGTGCAGCCGCTCCGCTGTAACCACCAGGTCAGCAAAGAGCAACGATGAAAGAGAAGCTGGTTTTGTTGTCGTTTCGATATGGACAATTATCGCGGCGTTGTGTGTTTCCCCTGAGATTTCAGGAGAAGCACCCCTCAGACCGCTAGGTCGTCCGAAGGCCCTCGCGGAGCATAGGGTCGAAGACCCGCTCATGCGTGAGCGCCTTTAATTATCTGACTTTGTCAGATGGATATAAGTAATGAGAATGATCAAGCCAATCGAGCTATTAGTACCGGTAAGCTTCATGCGTTGCCGCACTTCCACACCCGGCCTATCAACGTGGTGGTCTTCCACGGCTCTGATAGGGAATACTCGTTTTCAGGTGGGTTTCCCGCTTAGATGCCTTCAGCGGTTATCCCGTCCGTATATAGCTACCCTGCTATGCGGCTGGCGCCACAACAGGTCCACCAGAGATACGTCCATCCCGGTCCTCTCGTACTAGGGACAGATCCTGTCAATATTCCTACACCCACGGCAGATAGGGACCGAACTGTCTCACGACGTTCTGAACCCAACTCACGTACCGCTTTAAATGGCGAACAGCCATACCCTTGGGACCTGCTCCAGCCCCAGGATGCGATGAGTCGACATCGAGGTGCCAAACAACCCCGTCGATATGGACTCTTGGGGGTCATCAGCCTGTTATCCCCGGCGTACCTTTTATCCGTTGAGCGATGGCCCTTCCACGCGGGACCACCGGATCACTATGACCGACTTTCGTCTCTGCTCGACTTGTCAGTCTCGCAGTCAGGCGGGCTTATGCCATTGCACTCGACGACCGATTTCCGACCGGTCTGAGCCCACCATCGCGCGCCTCCGTTACTCTTTAGGAGGCGACCGCCCCAGTCAAACTACCCACCATACACTGTCCCGGATCCGGATAACGGACCGCGGTTAGACATCCATATAGGTAAGGGTGGTATTTCAAGGATGACTCCACCATGGCTGGCGCCACGGCTTCAAAGTCTACCACCTATCCTACACATGCCGACACGAATGCCAGTGTAAAGCTATAGTAAAGGTGCACGGGGTCTTTCCGTCTAACCGCAGGAACCCCGCATCTTCACGGGGAATTCAATTTCACTGAGTCTGCGTTGGAGACAGCGGGGAAGTCGTTACGCCATTCGTGCAGGTCGGAACTTACCCGACAAGGAATTTCGCTACCTTAGGACCGTTATAGTTACGGCCGCCGTTTACTGGGGCTTCGATTCAAAGCTTGCACCTCTCCTCTTAACCTTCCAGCACCGGGCAGGCGTCAGACCCTATACGTCGTCTTGCGACTTCGCAGAGCCCTGTGTTTTTGGTAAACAGTCGCTACCCCCTGGTCTGTGCCACCCTCACATACTTGCGTACATAAGGGTCACGCTTCTTCCGAAGTTACGCGTGCAATTTGCCGAGTTCCTTCAACGCAGTTCTCTCAAGCGCCTTGGTATTCTCTACCAGTCCACCAGTGTCGGTTTAGGGTACGGTCTATACGCGGGAGCTATTTCCTGGAACCGCTTCGAAGCCCTTCCAATCCAATAAGGAAGAACAACATACGCGATCCGTCACTACCCGCAGGCCCACGAATATTAACGTGGTTCCCATCGACTACGCCTTTCGGCCTCGCCTTAGGGGCCGGCTAACCCTGCTCAGATTAACTTTAAGCAGGAACCCTTGGACTTTCGGCGAGGGAGTCTCTCACTCCCTTTATCGTTACTCATGTCAGCATTCTCACTTCTGATACCTCCAAGAGCCCTCACGGGTCTCTCTTCAACGGCTTACAGAACGCTCCGCTACCACTCCCGGGAACCCGAAGGTTTCCAAGAATCCACAGCTTCGGTGTATGGCTTTAGCCCCGGTACATTTTCGGCGCAAAGACCCTTATTTAGACCAGTGAGCTGTTACGCTTTCTTTAAATGATGGCTGCTTCTAAGCCAACATCCTGGTTGTTTTGGGATCCTCACATCCTTTCCCACTTAGCCATAACTTAGGGACCTTAGATGGTGGTCAGGGTTGT
>NZ_CP050301.1:7500-3860000 GCF_014189505.1 Phyllobacterium sp. 628
GTACGGACCCTACTCCCAAGACCGGTCTGATTTACGGCGCCAAGGTCGAGAGCGAAGTCAGTCTTCGCACCATCGATTTCCCGCTCGCCACGGCGCAGTTCGATCCATCCGACGATTTGAGTGCCGACGAAGTCGAAGAAGTCGTTCGCAATACCGGTTCCTTGCTCACAGACGGGGCGGTTCAAGTTGCCTCACTGCATTACGTCGATCCCTTGCGTTTTGGCGTTGACGAAGATCCGTTCAATCTGCGCAATCCCCTCGCCGTCAAGATCATTCAGGAAAACGTCAGCGTCACGCCGCGCGATGCGGAAGATGCCGACAGCCATGGATATTCGGAAGAAATTATTCCGTTCCACAGCGACAAGGAAATTTTGAGCGCGTTCAGTGAAGCCGGCTACGAGGACGACGATGCGACCGGCATGTCCGATGCGATTGCCAAGCTGCTGAATTCTCCCCGTTTGAAAGCCGGCAGCGTTTTGCGGCTGGGTATCGAATCACGTAACAGCGTCGACCGGATCATGCGCGCCAGCGTGTATAATGGCACAACGCATATTTTGACCATCGCCCTCAATGATAAAGACCAGTATGTCCCGGCCGATGAACCTGAAATGACGCCCGGTCTGCAGGTCGCCTTTGACGACAACCCGCCGGCGTCGCGGCAGGCTGGTGATCTGCCTACGGTCTATGACGGCATTTATCGTGCGGGCATTGCCTATGGCATGACCGATACGATGATTGAGCAATTGATTCGTATGCTGGCTTCGGATGTCGACTTCCAGTCGCAGCTCGCCCCGGCTGACCAGTTGGAAGCCTTCTTCTCGCTGCCCGCTGATTCGGAAAAAGCCGGCGACGAATCAGAAATCCTCTATGTCGCCGCAAACTTTGGCGGCAACCTGCGCAAATTCTACCGTTTCCACTCGGGGGATGGTTCAACCGACTATTATGACGAGAACGGCAAGAGCTCGAAACAGTTCCTCTTGCGCAATCCGGTCCCCAACGGCGTCTTCCGTTCACCGTTCGGCATGCGCCGCCATCCAATTCTCGGCTATTCCCGCATGCATACCGGTGTTGACTGGTCAGCCCCGCGCGGCACACCGATCATCGCGGCGGGTAATGGCGTTGTTGAGCGTGCCGGTTGGACCAATGGTTATGGCAACCAGACTTTGCTTCGCCATTCCAATGGCTATGAAAGCAGCTACTCGCACCAGAACGCCATTGCGTCAGGTGTGACGCCCGGCGCCAAGGTGCGTCAGGGTCAGGTGATCGGCTATCTCGGTTCAACCGGCCTGTCGACCGGACCGCACCTGCATTATGAAGTCATCGTCAATGGATCAAAGGTCGATCCGATGCGCATACGCCTGCCGGGCGGACGGGCACTGGATGGCGATGATCTCGTCGCCTTCAAGCGCGAACGCGAACGTATTGATCAACTGCTGAAGGATGACAATAACGTACCGCCAGCCAAGGTCGCGGCCAGCGGCTAGAGCATGCCTATTCGGTAAACTCAACCGTTACACCTTTTTGCACCAGTTTCGACAATTCCGTTGCATCCCAATTTGTCAGGCGCACGCAGCCGTGGCTGTTGGTCTTGCCGATCTTGGATGGTTCAGGTGTGCCGTGAATGCCATAAGTTGGCTTCGATAAGGCAATCCACACGGTACCGACAGGCCCGTTGGGGCCCGGTGGAATGGTCAGCACCTTGTCATTTTCGCCCTGCTTGAAATTCAGCTTGGGATTATAGGTGTAGTTCGGATTGAGCGCGATGCGCTCGACCTGAACGATACCGGAGGGTGACGGTGTATCGGTGGAACCAATCGTTGCAGGATAGGCAACAATCAACCGGCCTTCGGCATTATATCCGCGAACCTGTTTGCGCCCCTTGTCGGCGATAATCTTTGTCACGGAACCAGCAACGTTCTGGCCGGGATTGGCAACCTGAATCGTCACGCCGGGCCTGTTGAAATCGGCACCCGGATTGAGCTCCTTCAGATAGGCTTCATCCATGTGGAAGCGTTCGCCCAGCATCTCGGTCACGGAGGTGAAGGCCATCCGTTCCAATTGTGCTTTGTGGCTGTAGTCTTCAGGAATGGAAGCCACAAAAGGATAGGCCGCATCTTCCGACGTAATCGTATAGGGGACGAAAGCCGGGCCACCCGTTTGCTCCAGCGAGGCAGTGATCCCCGCCTCATTGAGCGGATCAAACTTCTGGCCGGTCATTTCCTCAAAGGCTGCAACAGCTTTATCGACATTGCCGCCCTTGCGCCCATCAATCACACCGGGTGAAACACCGATGCGATCCAGCAGCACCTGAATTGCAGCAATCTTCGTTTTTGCTCCCTGCCCCTTTGGCAGTTGGACTGCCGGTGCCGGATTGGGGTGCGCAGGGATTGCTTCCTGTGAAGGCGTATTCGTCATGTTGTCGCCGGGGAAATCCGGTTCGATCAGACCTGGATCGGATGGCTGCAGATTTGGATCGTTGTTTGCCGGTGGCAAAGGTGCGCGCTCGACCGTGCGATAATCACGCTCGGAGGGTTGCGAGCGTCCTTGAAAAGGATCATTCGGGCGATTTGCATTTCGATCTTCCGGAATTGAGCCGGTATCGTAGGGATCCTGCGGTGCTTCCGGGAAGTAATCGTCGCCCTGACCATTGCGTGTATCATTGCGCGGCTCTTCGACGGAAACCACGCGGCCACGGCGATCCAGCGTAACCCTGCGGCCATATTCATCGAAATAGACCCGGTATTCTTCCTGGCGCGGGCGCCGGTCGAAAAACTGCGCAACCTCATATGGCGCCTGATTCGCACTTTCCTGCGCACCTGCGCTCGCAGCCTGCACGGGAGATACAGGCGCCAAAACCGCCAAAGCAGCGGCAAAAAGTGATGCAAATAGTATCAGACGACGAAACGCCATATTTTCAACTTCCGGTTTCCGCTAACGCACTCTTAAGCATAAATGACCGACTTTCCTGTCTTTATGGTTAATGCGGCACAATTATCGTCGCATTTACACGAGGAACGAGACATGAAAATGGCCGCCATAGGGCGGCCATTTCCTTTATTTGCGTATTTAATCAGACACCCGTCAGGCCGCCTGGCTTTTTTCCCGTTCAGGTACGCCTTTGACCGACTTGAAATTCAACCGGTCAGAGCCCGCCGTGATCTTGACTGTTGAGCCATCCAAAATCTCTCCGAGCAGGATTTTTTCTGCCAAAGGATCCTGCACTTGCTTCTGGATCACGCGCTTCAATGGACGCGCGCCATAAGCAGGGTCATAACCCTTCTCAGCCAGCCAGTTGGTTGCATCCTCGTCGATCTTGATCGTGATCTTGCGATCCGTCAGCAAAGATTGCAAGCGCTGCATCTGGATCGCGACAATCGCACCCATTTCCTTCCGCTTCAGGCGGTGGAACAGAATGATCTCATCGACACGGTTGAGGAATTCCGGCCTGAACGACGCCTTGACCACAATCATGACTTCCTCACGCACGGTTTCCACATCCTGATCTTCGCCCAGCGAAACCAGATATTCCGACCCGAGATTAGACGTCATGATGATCAGCGTGTTGCGGAAATCCACAGTCCGGCCCTGACCATCGGTCAGACGTCCATCATCGAGAACCTGCAACAACACGTTGAACACATCAGGATGCGCCTTTTCGATCTCATCGAACAGCACCACCTGATAAGGCCGGCGACGGACCGCTTCCGTCAACGCACCACCCTCTTCGTAACCGACATATCCGGGAGGAGCACCGATCAACCGCGCGACCGAATGCTTTTCCATATATTCGGACATGTCGAGACGAACCATGGCTGTCTCATCGCTGAACAGGAATGAGGCCAGAGCCTTCGTCAGTTCGGTCTTGCCCACGCCAGTTGGTCCGAGGAAGATAAACGAGCCAATCGGCCGGTTCGGATCCTGCAGACCGGCACGTGCACGGCGAACAGCCTTGGACACGGCCTGAACTGCTTCGCCCTGCCCAATGACACGCTTGGCCAGCTCGTCTTCCATACGCAGAAGCTTTTCCCGCTCGCCTTCGAGCATCCGGTCAACCGGAATGCCGGTCCAGCGCGAGACGACCTGCGCAATGTGATCAGGCGTCACAATTTCCTCGACCATCGAGTTTGAACCGTCCTGCTGTTCGGCCTGTGCAAGCTGCTTTTCCAGTTGCGGGATCGTGCCATAGGCCAGTTCACCCGCCTTCTGGAATTCGCCCTTGCGCTGTGCCGATGCCAGAGCATTGCGTGCATCATCCAGCTGCCCCTTAAGGTCTGCTGCATGACCCAGCTTCTGCTTTTCCGCCTGCCATGTGTTGGTAAGCGCGGTTGACTGCTCCTCGAGTTCGACCAGTTCCTTTTCCAGCCGTTCCAGACGATCCCTTGAGGCATCATCCTTCTCAACCTTCAAAGCCTCTCGCTCAATCTTGAGCTGCATGACGCGGCGATCAATTTCATCAAGCTCTTCCGGCTTGGAATCAACCTGCATACGCAAACGGGCGGCGCCTTCATCGATCAGATCGATGGCTTTGTCAGGCAAAAACCGGTCGGTGATATAACGGTTGGAAAGAGTAGCGGCAGCAACCAGCGCCGAATCGGAGATTCGGACCTTGTGATGCTGTTCGTATTTCTCCTTCAAACCGCGCAGGATCGAAATCGTATCCTCAACGGTCGGCTCATCAACAAACACCGGCTGAAAACGACGGGCCAAAGCCGCATCTTTTTCAACATGCTTGCGATATTCATCAAGCGTAGTCGCGCCAACGCAATGCAGCTCGCCGCGTGCCAACGCCGGCTTCAACAGGTTGGAGGCGTCCATTGCCCCCTCGCCTTTGCCGGCACCGACCAGCGTGTGCATTTCGTCGATGAACAGGATGATATCCCCATTGGCCGACTGCACTTCAGAGAGCACGCTTTTCAGCCGCTCTTCGAATTCACCGCGATATTTCGCACCGGCAATGAGCGACCCCATGTCAAGCGCCATCAATTGCTTGTCTTTGAGTGATTCCGGCACATCGCCATTGACGATGCGCAAGGCAAGGCCTTCGGCAATTGCCGTCTTGCCTACGCCGGGTTCACCGATGAGAACGGGATTGTTCTTGGTACGGCGCGACAGAACCTGGATCGTCCGGCGAATTTCATCGTCACGACCGATCACAGGATCGAGCTTGCCCGCACGCGCATCGGCAGTCAGATCGCGCGCATATTTCTTCAAAGCATCATAGGTGTTTTCAGCGGAAGCCGAATCGGCAGTCCTGCCTTTGCGGATATCATTGATAACCGCATTCAAGCCCGCAGCCGTTACACCGGCGCGGCTTAATATGTCTGACGTCTTTGCCGACTTTTCGACCGCAAGGGCAGTCAGCAGCCGTTCGACCGTGACAAAGCTGTCACCAGCCTTCTTGGCGATTTCTTCGGCAGTTGAGAATACTTTTGCCAATGGCTGGGCCAGATAAAGCTGCTCATTACCACCCGTTACTTTGGGCAGTGCATTGAGCGCCGTCTGCAAGCCAAGACGGACATCGGCGATGCGGCCACCGGCTCTTTCGATGAGCGATGCGGCGAGGCCTTCATCATCATCAACAAGCACCTTGAGCAGATGTTCGGGCGTGAATTGCTGGTTATTGGAAGAGAGAGCCAATGTCTGCGCCGACTGAATAAAGCCGCGGACGCGCTCCGTATATTTTTCAACGTTCATTCTTGTCTCCTTTTCCCCGAAGCCCTTAAGCGGCACTTCGAGGTCTGTTGGTGACGGATCCCCTGCAGGAGGCAGATCCATACGCTTCGAAGCTCATATGGGAATGCTTTCCTGTGGCCGCAAGATAGCCAAATCGATGTCGAATGAAAAAGAAAACGGCGCGGAAATGATTCCACGCCGTTTTTCAGAACATAGTACTGCGCTTGGGATCAGACGTCAGAATCGACAGCTGCCCGGCGTTTCTTCACTTCGGCAACAATGCCTGCCGGAGAAAGATCATTGGATGTGTCTACCGCAGCAGCAGGTGCTGGTGCGTTGCCTTCATCGGCAGCACGGGGCTCCCGTGGACGGGCTGGACGACGGCCGCGTGGAGCACGGCGAACCGGCTTGGCCTCGGCAGTGTCCTCGGATTCAGAGTCGTCGTCATTATTGGACGTATTCTGATCGTTGATTGCAACCTGATCATACTGCTTGCGCTGCTGATGATGCGGCTGGCGCTGGCTGACAGGCTGTTCGCCATAGGCAACTTCGGCCGGTGTACCTTCAATCACTGGCTGCGGTCCGCTGCCATTGATCTGCTGGTGTTGAACCGGGCTATCCTGCTGCTGATCGTTGCCGCCATTATCATCATAACCGTTATCATCGTCCTGCTCATCACCATCATCGCGGTCGTCGCGCTGATACTGAACGGGCGCCTGAGCCTGAGCCGCAAGAATAATGCGGTTATAATGTTCGGCATGCTGAAGATAGTTTTCCGCGATGACGCGGTCGCCACTGCTCTGCGCGTCACGCGCCAGCGTTGTATATTTTTCGGCGATGTGTTGAGCATTTCCCCGGATTTTAACGTCGGGACCGTTGCTCTCATAATTACGGGATAGGGGGTTGGGACCTTTGCTGCGGTTATTATTGTTACCGCGTCCGCGCATGCGCCTATTCTGCTGTACTGGCCTCATACTTATCTCTTTTCAGAAAATCAGGGGCGCTAATTTGCTCACCATTTGAGTCAAAAAGCTTCGCTTCTCAAGTGCCGACCTGAAGCGCGCCCCGCGCTTCAATCGCATCCAAAGTTCATAAAACTTTTGTGCTTCCGCTAAAACCATTTCCCCAAGAACAATTCCGATGAGAAATCAAACACCCGGAAAATTCCGTATCAATCTCTTGATAGGCAAAACCAGACTTGTTCGGTTTAGAGCGGTGACTGGAAACTAGCTGTCTTCGCAGCAAATTCCAAGCCTTTTTTCAATAAATTTACGTCTTCATGAACAACATTGCTCTTTCGTGCCCCGCTATATCCTTTTGAAGACCTGTCAATGTGAAACCTGATCTTGCGAAAATGGCCTCAACATCGTTGCGTTGATCAAAGCCCACTTCTACCGCTACCGCCCCATCTCGCCGAAGGTGATCTCCGGCATGGTCGGCAATAATATGGTAGGGGTCAAGACCATCCGGTCCACCATCCAGCGCCCGGGCCGGGTCATGCACAGCTACTTCACGCTGCAGGTCCGCAATGTCTTTCGACCGGATATAGGGCGGGTTGGAAATAATCATGTCAAATCCGCCAGTTACCTCAGCAAACCAGTTGGAATGAAGCGCGGCAAAACGGCTGGAGACGTAGTTTATATGGGCATTGTCGCGGGCTGTTGCAAGTGCACCCGGTGCAATATCGACGCCGATGGCCCGCAGTTCCGGCAACTGGTTCAGCAGCGCAATGGCGATGGCGCCCGTCCCTGTGCCGAGATCAATAAGATCGGCAATTCCATTTGCAGCAATCCGCTGCCGCAGGAACGGCAAGGCGAGTTCGACGAGCGCTTCCGTATCCGGGCGCGGCTCCAAGGTGTCAGGCGAAAGCGTAAATTCGAGCCCGAAAAATTCGCGCTTTCCAATGATCCGATGCACCGATTCGCCATTGATTCGCCTGACAAGCACGGCATCAAGCCGCGCCGAAACATCATTTGCAATCATGATGCTCGGATTTCGAACCATCGCAAGCCGGTCAAAACCGGTAACCCACTCCACGAGCAGCCTTGCATCAAGATCGGCAGTTTCAATTTCAGCTTTAACAAGTAAAGTACGCGCCTGAATGTGGACATCGGCGAGGCGCGAACCAAGATCAACCATCGCGATCAGAATCCGTCATTCATCTGGGTCAGCAGAGCAGTCTGGTGATCCGAGATCAGCGCGCCGATCAATTCGTCCAGATCACCTTCCATCATGCGATCCAGCTTGTAGAGCGTGAGATTGATACGGTGATCGGTCACGCGTCCCTGCGGGAAGTTATAGGTCCGGATGCGCTCGGAACGGTCGCCGGAACCAACCTGGCTGCGCCGTGCCTCCGAACGTTCACTATCAGCCTTCTGCCGTTGCGCGTCGAACAGGCGCGAGCGCAAAACCTGCATGGCACGGGCACGGTTCTGGTGCTGCGACTTTTCCGCCTGCACCACGACAATGCCAGATGGGATGTGAGTGATGCGCACGGCCGAATCGGTCGTGTTGACGTGCTGACCGCCAGAGCCCGAGGCCCGCATCGTATCGATACGAATATCTTCAGGGCGGATGTCGATGTCGATTTCTTCCGCTTCCGGCAGCACGGCTACCGTCGCGGCAGATGTATGAATACGCCCGCTGGCTTCGGTATCAGGCACGCGCTGAACCCGGTGAACGCCCGATTC
The DNA here is from genome assembly GCF_014189505.1 of Phyllobacterium sp. 628. Taxonomy (GTDB): domain Bacteria; phylum Pseudomonadota; class Alphaproteobacteria; order Rhizobiales; family Rhizobiaceae; genus Phyllobacterium. Next base: position 15,864 of record NZ_CP050301.1, read on the forward strand.
AAATTTCAGCTTGGCAAACACACCCTTGCCCGAAACCATGGCAATGACTTCTTTGTAACCGCCGGCTTCGCCATCGCTGGCTGAGATAATTTCTACCCGCCAGCCATTGTTGGCCGCATAGCGCTCATACATCCGGAACAGATCGCCACCGAACAGCGCCGCTTCCGACCCGCCGGTACCAGCACGGATTTCGAGAATGGCATTGCGCTCATCCGCAACATCCTTCGGCAGGAGCAGCACCTGCAGATCCTGCTCAAGCGTTTCAATACGGTCATTGATATCGGGCAATTCAGCTTCCGCCAGATCGCGCATATCCCTGTCGGTCGAGGCATCGTTAAGCATGCTCTTCAGACCGTCGGCCTCGGCGCGGGCTGCCAGCAGCTCGCGAATCTTGGCAACCACCGGATCCAGTTCGGAATATTCGGATGCGAGTTTCACATAGGTTTCAGAATCCGGATTGCTCGCCATTTGCGTTTCAATCATGGCGAACCGCTTCAGCAGCTGATCCATACGATCCTGCGGAATAGACATCATTTTATTATGCTACCTCTGCGAATGTCACAGCGGAACGCCTGCTCGCTCTGCAAATTTGGTCAGGACGTGGCGCAGTGATCCGGTCTCACCATGATTGTCGATGGCATCGGCAAGATGGGCATGCAACTGACCAACGTCCAATGTGCCAAGCATGGCCTTGATAGGGCCGATGGATGCAGGCGACATGGATATGGACCGGAAGCCAAGTCCGATCAAGGCCATGGCCGATAGAGGCTTCCCAGCCATTTCACCGCAAAGCGTCACATCCGTATTGTTGCGGATGCCCGCATCGGCGATCTGGCGCAGCACCCGCAGGAACGGCACCGACAAATTGTCGAAACGGTTGGTGATCATCGAGTTGCCGCGATCAACCGCCATGACGAACTGGAACAGATCGTTGGAACCGACCGAGACAAAATCCACCACGGACATCAACTCATCCAGCTGCCATAGGAGCGACGGCACTTCGACCATGGCGCCGATTTTCACCCGCGTTGGCAAATTGTAGGCGAACCGCGACAGATGCTGAACTTCACGATTGATCAGTTCACTGGCCTTGCGCACTTCCGCCACTTCCGTGACCATCGGAATCATCAGGCGCAGTTCACGTCCGCCCGCTGCTTTGAGTAGCGCGCGTACCTGCGTGCGCAGCAAACCCGGACGATCCAGCGTTAACCGGATCGCACGCCAGCCCATGGCCGGATTCTCTTCGTTCACATTGCTGCGGAAATAGGGAAGCACCTTGTCGCCGCCAATATCGAGCGTACGGAAGGTCACTGGCCGCTCGCCTGCTGCTTCCAGCACCGAGCGGTAAAGCCGCTCCTGCTGCTCGGCACGCGGGAAGGTGGAAGCCACCATGAACTGCAATTCCGTGCGGAACAGACCGATACCTGCCGCTCCGGCTTCTGCCAATTGCGGCAGATCAACCAGCAACCCGGCATTCATCAGCAGAGAAATCGGCACGCCATCCTTGGTGACCGATGGCTTGTCGCGCAATTCACGATACAGCGCCTGACGTTTGGCGCGGAACTTGACCTTTTCCGAATAGGCCGCCTCGACATCCGCCTGCGGGCGCAAATGGACACGGCCATCATCGCCATCGACAATCACCGCGTCATTGTTTTCTGCCATGGACACGACGCCCTTGACCTGCCCGGCAACCGGAATTCCCATGGCGCGCGCCACAATCACCACATGGCTCGTGGCAGCACCGTCTTCCAGAACCAGCCCGCGCAGCCGTTCGCGCGGATAATCCAGAAGCTCGGCAGCACCCATCGAACGAGCAATAATAATCGCGTCCTTGGCCAGCGATCCGGCCATGGTCTTCACATCCCGTCCCATCAACTGGCGCAGCAGCCGATTGGCCAAATCATCAAAGTCACTCAGCCGTTCGCGCATATAAGGATCGGTCAGATGCATCATCCGTGCGCGGGTGTCACTCTGCACTTTCTCAACGGCAGCTTCAGCCGTCAGACCGTTGCGGATCGCCTCTTCGAGACGGCGCACCCAGCCCGTATCATGGGCGAACATGCGGTAGGCTTCCAGCACTTCGCGATGCTCACCCTCAAACGCCACGTCGCGGCGCGAGAGCATATCGTCGATTGAAATACGCAAGGAACCAAGCGAATTCTCAAGCCGGTCGATTTCCGTATCGATATTCTCGTTGAAAAGGTTTGTGACGACGATACGCGGCTCGTGCAGCACAACATGGCCGAGACCGACGCCATCATTGAAAGCACTGCCTGAAAAACTCATCGGCTTGCCAAGATCAAGTTCGACGCCCGGACGGGCCAGCCGGGTAAGACTACCGGCGGCAACCATTTCCGCCAGAACCATCGCTGTGGTTTCAAGTGCCTCGACTTCATCTTCCCGGTAGACGCGCTTGGTTCTGTTCTGCACGACAAGAACACCAAGCGTGCGTCCTGCCCGCAGGATCGGCACGCCCAGAAACGAATTGTAGATTTCTTCGCCTGTCTCGGGCAGGTAAGCAAAGGCAGGGTGCGTCTGGGCGTCAGTCAAATTCAGCGGCCGTGCACTCGAAGCAATCGTACCGACAAGACCCTGACCGAGACGCAACTGCGCCAAGTGAACAGCCGACGGGTTCAAACCTTCAGTAGCATACAGCTCAAGAACACCGTCCGAGCGCAGCACGTAAAATGAGCACACTTCCGCGACCATGTTCTGCGCAATTTCGCGAACGATACGGTCAAGCCTCTCCTGCGGCTCAAGAGCCTCCGCCATCAGTTCGCGGAGCCGCTTCAGCATGACACGAGGGCCGGATATCTGCTCGCGTGTGGGCACCCATTTGCTCCCTAATAGTATTGGCAGGACCGGAATGGTCCCGCCAATCAACCGGTTGATTCATCATGTCAGCCAACGAATTCACCGACAAATAGAATCTCTGTCTTAGACAGTAACTTAATGCTTATCCAGACCATAGACAGAATGCAAAGTCCGTACGGCAAGTTCCGCATAGGGGCCGTCGATAAGAATGGAAATCTTGATTTCCGAGGTCGTGATGGCGCGGATATTGATACCCTTGTCGGCCAAGGCGCGGAACGCCGTGGCAGCAACGCCCGCATGGCTGCGCATACCGATGCCAATGACCGAAACTTTGACCATGCCGGCTTCCGACTGGATGATATCACAGCCGATCTCCGCCTTGACCTTTTCCAGAACCACGAGCGCCTTGTCGAGATCGCCTGACGGAACCGTGAAAGTCATGTCAGTCTTTGATCCGTCCTCAGAGATGTTCTGGACAATCATATCGACATTGATGTGCGCTTCGGCCAGCGGGCCAAAAATGCCGGCGGAAATTCCGGGGCGGTCTGCAACACGGCGCAAGGAGATCTGAGCTTCGTCCTTGGCGTAGGCAATTCCAGTTACAACCTGCTGTTCCACGATTTCTTCCTCGTCGCAAATAAGTGTACCGGGCGGATTAATCAGATCACCCATGCCCGGTGCATCGGGGTCTTCGAAACTGGATCGGACAAATGTGCGCACTTTATGCACCATCGCAAGCTCGACGGAACGTACCTGCAGCACTTTTGCGCCAAGCGAGGCCATTTCGAGCATTTCTTCAAATGAAATGCGTGAAAGCCTGCGGGCCTTTGGCTCAACGCGCGGGTCCGTTGTGTAAACACCATCGACGTCCGTATAGATATCGCAGCGATCCGCTTTGACCGACGCGGCGATGGCAACTGCACTGGTGTCCGAACCACCGCGCCCAAGCGTAGAAATGCGGTTATCCGGGCCAATGCCCTGGAAACCGGCAATAACCGCCACCTGACCTTCTTTGAAGCGTTCGATCAGGAATGATCCGTCAATATCGATGATCCGAGCGGCACCATGGGCATTGTCAGTCTTGATCGGGATCTGCCAGCCCTGCCACGAACGCGCATGCACGCCCATGTGTTGCAGGGCAACTGCGAGCAATCCAGCCGTCACCTGTTCGCCCGAAGCAACAATCGCATCATATTCGCGTGCGTCATGCATCGGCGAGGTCTGACGGGTCCAGGCGACGAGTTCGTTGGTTTTCCCTGCCATTGCTGAAACGACAACTGCAACTTCGTGACCAGCATCAACTTCACGTTTGACATGCCGGGCCACATTACGGATGCGGTCGATATCGGCCACCGAAGTGCCGCCGAATTTCATCACAATGCGTGCCATGGGAAATACCGTTCTGGAAAGGCTTGAAAATGAGATTTAAAACGATCCACCTCAACAAAGGCGGAACGCGGTTTCCCATAACGAAATTATGACGCAACTGCAAGAACAGGGGACCAAGCCCATATGGGTTTTTGAATCCCTCATCACTTTGTAACTTTATTTCGAATGGTAAAAGCAAAAGCCAACACGAGATTCAATCGCGATCCTCCAACAGATCGGTCGTAATGTTGCGGCCACCATAAAAAATACCCAATATCAGAACGCTGTCTTTTGTAACGGCAAAGGCGATACTCAGGTTGCGCCTGTACCCAACTATTCGAACGCCCTTCATGACGTCGTCACGAACTGTTCCACGCTTGGGAAAGGTCGAGAAGCTCAGGCAATATTCGCGAATACCAAACAAGAACGCTTGAGCCCGTTCCGCGCTGGCATTGGTATGGATGTAGTCGTAAAGTTCAACCAGTTCCTGTTCGGCCCGTGGGTGAAATACGACCTTGTACTCCATTTATGACTTGATCCTTTTACTGCGGCCGCGAGCCTCGAGATTGGCGAACACCTTGTCGGCGGGAATGCCAATGGCAGGATTCTCCTGCAATTCAGCGAGGCGGTCCGGAACCTCTTTTCGCAGCCAATTTTCACGCGCCTCTTCAAAATCCTCCAGCATACGCAAGCCTGCCCGCACAACTTCACTGGCATTGTTGTAACGCCCGGATTCAAGCTGCTTCTTGATAAAACGTTCATAGTGATCACTGAGCGCAATGCTTGTCATGGCATCCATTCCTCAAATCGGCTTCGACCATAATTGGCCCATCATTCGATAACAATAGATACTAATGGATAACACAACTGGCGCGAAGCGGAATTTGCGTCTTGACATTTTTTGCCGGAACGGGCCTCTCCACAGACAGCAAAAAGGACGTTGCCATGACCGAAGCCCAACGCAGCACAATTGATGCCGCTGAAGTAGAACGTTTTTCGCGCATGGCGGCCGAATGGTGGAACCCGCAAGGCAAATTCCGCCCTCTGCACAAATTCAACCCGACACGTCTTGCCTATATCAAGGAAAAGGTCTGCGCCCATTACGGCATCGACCCGAACAGCCCGAAACCGTTTACCGGATTGCGCCTGCTGGACATCGGCTGTGGCGGCGGTCTGTTGTGCGAACCGATGGCGCGCCTTGGCGCCAGTGTGGTTGGCGCGGACGCCGGTGAAACCAACATCGAGGTGGCAAAAATTCATGCCGCGCAGAGCGGTCTCGATATTGATTATCGCGCCACCACAGCTGAAGCTCTCGCCGAAGCCGGTGAAAAATTCGATATCGTGCTGAACATGGAAGTGGTCGAGCACGTGGCCGATGTCGATCTTTATCTGTCAGCCTGTGCACAGATGGTCAAACCTGGCGGCCTGACCCTTGTCGCCACGATCAACCGGACGTTGAAGGCGCTTGGCCTTGCAATTTTCGGCGCTGAATATGTCCTGCGCTGGCTGCCACGCGGCACGCATCAGTACGAAAAGCTGGTTCGCCCGGAAGAGATCGAAGGCCCTCTGCGCCAGGCCGGTTTGGAAGTCACCGAAAAAGTCGGCGTGACCTATAACCCGCTGGCCGACAGCTGGAACCGCTCAACGGATACGAACGTCAACTACATGATTTTGGCGGTCAGGCCGTAGCAGTTTCTTTTGCTGCCATACGCTGCGCTTTTGTCGTCATCAGTACGCCGATCGTGATGATGACAGCGCCCATCCATGTCGCGAGTTGATATACTTCACCCAGAAACAACGTACCGGCGATCAGCGCCACCGCTGCGCCGACATAACCGATCTGGCTGAGATAGACGGGGCCTCCGACAGCCTGCAACCGGAAATACAGCGCGAACATGCATGTGGACGCCAGAATTTGCGCCACCACCAGCCAAGGCACATTGCCCAGCGGCTCAACCGGGAAACCACCCGTCATCAGGAAGATAATCGGGATAAGCAGCACAGCCGTGGTCAGATGGCTGCCTGCAGCCAACTCGGTTGGATCAGCATCCTTGGGCCAATCAATGGTGCGATAGACATTGCCCAAGGCAAGCAATACCGGAATGAGCAATCCGACAATGATCCAGAAAGGTTCGGCAGGCTGGCCCACCTGCCCACGCGTGAATCCAACGAGCACAGCACCGGCAAAACCGACAAAGATACCGAAAAGCCCAAGCATATTGGGTCGCTTGAGCTTGAACAACATAGACAGCAGAAGCGTGAAAACCGGCGACAGCGTGTACATGATACCGGTGAAGCCTGATCCAAGATGCGGAATCGCCGACAGGGTCATCAGATTAGGAATGGCGTAGGAGATCAGCGCAGCAACGAGATAATAGCGGATCATGTGTGCATTGATGCGCGGCCGTTTGCCCATAGCGAGAAAGGCTACAAGCAGCACTGTTCCTGCCCCGGTCGATATAACAAATGCCCAGATAGCGGGCGTTATCCCCGCGCCAAAAGCCAATTTGCCGAACGGCAGCGTCAATCCGAGGAAAGCGCCGGTCAGGATGAGCAGCGCAGGAGCGGAGTTCAGAAATGGCATGAAAGGCACCCGGGGGACGGTTAAGACTGCCGCACCTTAGACTTTCGTCTTAAACTGGCAAGGGTCAATTATGCTCGTCCGGGAAGCTCGGCAATGGCATGATTTCCACGCCATCCTCAAGCAGCGATTTCACTTCATCGCTCGAGGCTTCACCGTAAATTCCGCGCTGCTCCGTCTCGCCAAAATGAATTTTTCGCGCTTCCTCGGCAAAGTCCGCTCCGACATAATCGGCATTCTCGCGCACCTTTTTGGCCACTTCCTTCAGCTCATTGACCATCTTGCTCATGGCAACGGCGATCTTCTCTTTTTGCCGCCCGGTGGTCACGGATGGCGCCATCAAGGCCTTTTCCACCTTGTGCGAGCCGCATACGGGGCAGGCAACCAGCTTCCTTTGTGTCTGACTGTCAAAGTCGTCATTGCTGCGGAACCAGCCTTCGAATTCGTGGTCCCGCTCACAGTGAAGGGAAAAATGGATCATGACGCGGCCGATTGTCTCTCGCTCTGGCCGTCATCCGACTGGATAACCAGACCAAAGGGTCGCGCATTTTTAAGGTTCGGTACTTTCGCACGCGCAGCGGCACTCAAAGAGGTGTCGATATCCGCGACAATCACAGCGGGATCCGCATGATTGGCTTCAGCCAAAACCTCGCCCCACGGCGCAACAATGATCGAATGACCATAGGTCTCACGTCCATCTTCATGCACTCCGCCTTGGGCTGCGGAAATAACGAAAGCACCATTCTCAATCGCACGGGCCCGCTGCAGAATATGCCAATGCGCCTCGCCAGTCTGGCGGGTGAAAGCCGCCGGTGCCGTCAGCACCGATGCGCCAGCCAAGGCCTGAGCCCGGAACAATTGCGGAAACCGCACATCGTAACAAATGGCAAAGCCAAGACGCGCAAATGGCAGGGTCGCGACGACAGAATCCGAGCCCGGCGCATAGACGGCGGATTCGCGCCAGCTTTCGCCATTGTCGAGATCGACGTCGAACATGTGAATCTTGTCATAGCGGGTGATGATTTCACCATCCGGGCCAAACAAAAAGGCGCGGTTGGCAATCTTGCCATCATCCCGGGCAATGGCCGTCGAGCCGATGTGCAGATGGATACCGTGTTGAGCCGCAAGTCCCGAAGCCGTACGGACAATGATATCTTCGTCCTCAGCGCGCAGAACCTCGGCAAGTGCCTTGCGATCGCGCTGCAAAGCTCCCGTCATCTCCGGCGTCTGGACATATACCGCGCCTTTGCTGGTAGCCTCAGCAACATAATCTCCCAAATCCCTGGCATTACGCTGCGGATCAACCCCGGAGCGCATCTGAATAGCCGCAGCACGAAATGAGCTCATGATCTGGTCCTTACGCCAATTCGCCGGTTGTCAGCAGCGCATCAAGACGCCCTTGCTGATCGAGAGCATAGAGGTCATCGCAACCACCCACATGAACCGCACCGATAAAAATCTGCGGAAAAGTCGTGCGCCCATTCGACCGTGCCAGCATGGCTTGCCGTGCATCGGGTTCAACCGTCGCATTGTGCTCGACAAAAGCCACGCCCTTTTTATCCAGCAAACCTTTGGCAGCGGTACAAAAGCCACAACCATCACGTGTGTAGATCGTTACATCAACCATCTCGATACTCCATATCAGGTCTATATAAGCACGCATATTCAAAGCGCAAAGACCCGTTTTTTCTGCAAAACCGCTGTTAGACAGATAATTCTTTCGACAGGACCCGTCCGAAGGTCAAAACATCCACATGGGATGCGCCGCCACGGAGCAAAGCGCGTGCCGCAGCTTTAACCGTAGCGCCCGTCGTATAGACATCATCGACCAGAAGCACAGTGCGCCCGCGCACCTTGATATCCTGTGTTTCCGGCACCTTGAAAGCACCGCGAACATTGGCAATGCGCTCATTTGCACCAAGGCCAACCTGTTGCTGCGTTGGTTTGATGCGTTTGAGTGCATCGGGCTCAAACGGCTTGCCGCTGATCCGGCCCAGATTGCGCGCAAGTTCCGCAGACTGGTTGAACCGGCGAAACCAGAAACGCCGTGCATGCATCGGAACGGGAACGATCACATCACACTCATTCAGAAGCTCGCTGCCCGCGCGCGCCATCCACCGTGCCATCCATGGACCGAGATCAGTCCGGTCACTGTATTTCAACTGGTGCACCATCGTACTGATTGCGCCTTCATAGACCGCAACAGATCGCGCCCGGTGAAATGGTGGCGGATCGGCAATCGCTTCGGCGGACATGATTTCCGCGCCAAGATCGTGGCTGAACGGTATTCCCAGCACCGGGCAATAGGGTTTTTCGATAAACCGGACTTTTGACCAGCAGGCGGCGCAGAGGCTACCGGGCTCGGAAACCAGACTTTGGCATTCCACGCAAACGGGCGGGAACAGCAGTGTGGACAGCCGATTTGTGACGATGCGCGCAAAAGCGCGGGCAGTTTCCATTGCAATTCCATCTCGGGCGACGCATTTAGCGCTGAGAACTATACATTGATCAGAGAAATTCGGAATGGATCAACACCAGATCTTCGATCGAAATCTGCTTCGGCAACGGCGTCTGCGAGCGCTGCGTCAGCATGGAAAGACGGGGGATTTCCTGCTCGCCCGAGCCGCTGACGATTTGGAGGAGCGCCTTTCGGCTGTTGAGCGCAGATTCGACGTCGCTGTCGACCTTGCCAGCCACACCGGACTGGCGGCAGAAGCCATCAACCGGTCCGGCAAAGCCGATATGATTATCCGTGTTGAACAGGACCCCAGTTTTCTGCAGACAGCCTTTCCGGCTGTGGTGGCCGACGAAGAAATCCTGCCGTTGAAACCATCCAGCATCGGCTTGATCGTCTCGCTGCTTTCTCTGCATTTGACCAATGACACTCCCGGCACCCTGCTGCAGATAAGACGCGCTTTGAAGCCTGACGGTTTGTTTCTCGGCGCCATGGCGGGCGAAGCGACACTGTCGGAACTGCGTGAGGTGTTTGTTGCAACCGAAACTGAAATCAGCGGCGGGGTCTCCCCCGTGTTGCACCTTTTGCCGATGTGCGGGACGTAGGCGGGCTGCTCCAGCGTGCGGGCTTTACCCTGCCCGTCACCGATATCGAAACCTATACGGTGCGTTACGATTCCCTTTTGCGCTGATGCGCGACCTGCGAGCCATGGGGATGCAGAACGTCCTCCTCGGACGCTCGCGCAAACCGTTGACCCGAAAGTTCTTCATGCGGGCGGCGGAGATTTATGCCGAACGCTTCAGCGACCCGGATGGGCGTATCAGGGCAACCTTTTCTTTTATCTGGATGTCGGGTTGGGCCGCACACGAATCGCAGCAAAAGCCGCTCAAACCCGGCTCAGCCAAAGCCTCTCTGGCCGATTTTCTCAAAGAGGTCGAAACGCTGGAAAAGAAATAACCGGCAGGATTATTCAGCAATCGCCGCTTTTTGTGCCATCGCTATTGAGAATGCACACGGCATTGGGTGATTTCTGCGTCACGCTGCGGCGCACGGTATATTCGCTTGGACCTGCTTTTTTGATCGAGCCCGTCGACATCGTATCGATCGACCGGCTGGCTGCATAATCGACCACAGATTTTGATCCGCGGTCTGCAAGGGGTGCGATAACCAGAGCGAGCGCGATTGCAGCCGAGCCAAACAGCAACGTTATGCGAAGAATGCCCCTGCCAGCGTCCAGAAAAGCTCTGGATTGCACTGAAACGTCGTCAAGATTATCAAACTTATATCCCATGCCCCACCTGGAAAAATTGATCCGGAATTGATTAAAAGTCGCTCATTCGCGTGAAGGATCAATTAAGGAATTGGGTTAATTCCGCGAAGAGGAATTTTTAACCATGTTTCGCCCGTCAGAGCAGGTCAATCAGGAAGGGAATAAGCGGAATATCGGCAGGCGGCATAGGGTAATCGCGCATGTCCTTGGGCCGCACCCATTTCAACGCCTGACCTTCCATCGAACGCGGAATGCCCTCGTAGCGGCGGCAGATGAACAGCGGCATCAGCAGGTGGAATTTCTCATAGGTGAAACTGGCGAACGTCAGTGGCGCAAAGCATGCGGGCTTGACCACTATGCCCAATTCTTCCTGCAATTCGCGTATCAAACTTTCTTCCGGTGTTTCACCCGGTTCAACTTTCCCGCCGGGAAATTCCCACAGTCCGGCCAGCGACTTACCTTCCGGGCGCTGGGTCAGCAGCACACGGCCATCGGCATCAACCAAAGCGCAAGCCGTCACGAGCAAAATGGGATGAACAGGCTTTTCGCTCATTTGGGAGCCTGCCGGTAGACGTAACGATAGGCTTCGGTGAAATCCATCGTCTCGTAGAGCTTAATGGCTGCCAGATTACCGGCCTCGACCTGCAGCCAGCCGCGCGTGGCGCCCCGTGCAAAAGCCCATTTGATGGCGGATTTCACGATCATGCGGCCATAACCCTTACGGCGGCGGTTCGAAAGAGTGGCAATGTTCAGCAAGCCGGCCAATGCGCCGTCCTGTACACAAATTGCGGTTGATACCGGCTCATTACCCTCTTCCACAACGAACAGGCCCTTGGACGGGCGAATGGCGTTGATAACCTCGAACAGACCGGGTTTCAGGGCCGGGTCTTCCTGCTGCACTTGCTGGGCAGCATCGATGTAGCGGTCAATATCTTCCAGCGGAATCTGCTCAATGGCATCAGACAGGTCGATAGTGCCAAGATCAGCCACCATGACGACAGACTCGTCGAAACGCGACCAGCCAAGCTCTGTCAGGTAATCGTCCAGTTCTTTGGGCGCGAGCGGCGAATGACGAAAAATCGGCCGGCTGCCATACGCCCGGAAACGCTGGATGGCATTTGCCACCCTTTGCTCCATATTATCCGTATCACCGGGATCCAGTGGATTAACCGAATTCAGCCGCTTGGCAGGATGGCTGGCCGTCATCCGGATTGCCCAGCTGCCATCATAATGCACCGATGAGGCAGGCCAGGCCCGGAATCCAACCGCCTCGATCTGCCTGATCTGCGCCAGTTGCATACTGGCACTCATTAGCTGCGATAGTCGCCGTTGATCGCCACATATTCCTTGGTCAGGTCACAGGTCCAGACCGTCGCTTTGCCTTTACCGAGGCCAATATCGACCTTGACGGCAATATCCTCGTTTTTCATGTAATCCGAGGTTGCAGCTTCCGAGTAATCCGGATCACGCTCGCCATTGCGGGCAACACGAATATCACCGAACCAGATCGCGAGACGATCGCGGTCAGCCGGTTCACCCGCCTTGCCAACGGCCATGACGATGCGGCCCCAATTGGCGTCTTCACCTGCGGCCGCTGTCTTGACCAGCGGTGAATTGGCAATGGACAAGGCAATGCGCTTGGCCGAACGCGACGATGTTGCGCCGGTTACGGTGATTTCGAGCATCTTGCGGGCCCCTTCGCCGTCGCGCACCACCTGCAATGCCAGATTTTTCAGAACGCGGTCGAGTGCCTTGCTGAAGGCTTTGAGGCGCTTGTCCTTTTCCTTCGTTACCGGCGCGGCACCGCGCTCTGCGGCGGATCCGGTTGCGAAAAGCAGCAGCGTGTCCGATGTGGATGTATCGCTGTCGACGGTTACGGAATTAAAGCTCTTGCCGACCGACTTCGACAGAAGCTTCTGCAGAATGTCAGAGGCAATCGGGGCATCCGTTGCAACAAAAGACAGCATCGTCGCCATATCAGGCGCGATCATGCCGGCGCCTTTTGCGATACCATTGATCGTGACCGGCACACCGCCCAGCAGGACCGTTTCCGTCGCGACTTTGGGAAAGGTATCCGTTGTCATGATGGCACTCGCCGCATCCTGCCAACGTTCTCCAGTCGCGCTTTGCGCCATGCCTTCGAGCAAATGGCTGAATTTGCCGGCATCCAGCGGTTCACCGATGACACCGGTCGAAGCAAGGAATATTTCACTGGATTTGCATCCAATGGCCTTGGCAGCAGCGGCGGCGGTAAGCTTGGTGGACTCGCGGCCCTTCTTGCCGGTGAAGGCATTGGCATTACCGGAATTGACGACAATAGCGCGGGCTTTTCCGCCTGTCAGGCTGTCACGGCAGAAGTCCACTGCAGCCGACGGGCATTTGGAACGGGTAAACACCCCTGCGACTGCCACGGGCTTGTCAAATACGATCAGCAGAACGTCGGTTCTGCCCTTGTATTTGATCCCGGCTTCAGCGGTTGCGATCCTCGCACCATGAATTTCCGGCATGGCCGGGAAGTGTTTGGGCGCCAAGGGGGAGACAGACGTCGACATGAGTTACCTCGAAAAGGATGTTTGACAAGGTTTAGAGCAGGTAAAACTCGGGATTGGCAAGGCCCGGAATTCCAATGGAATTCCGGGCCCGAAGTCTTGTTTATTCCTGCTGGCCTTCGGTGGCTGCCTTGATCGCCTTTTCCGTTTCCGGATCAGTGTATTCGACCTTCAGATCAGCCCGCTCTTTCTTGACCAGTTCCATATAGCGTTCACGGATAAGGATCGACTTCACCTGATCCTTGACCTGATCAAATGCTGGCGGCTGCTGTACGCGCTTGTCTTCCAGCTTGATCACGTGGAAACCGAACTGCGTCTGAACAGGCTCCTTGGTGTATTTGCCAACATCGAGCGCCATGGCTGCCTTTTCGAACTCAGGAACCATCTGTCCGGCAGAGAAATAGCCAAGATCACCGCCCTGTGCTGCGGATCCATCAGTCGACTTCGCCTTGGCGACGTCTTCAAAGGATGCACCGCCATCAAGCTGCTTGATAATGGCTTCGGCTTCTTCCTTGGTCTTCACCAGAATGTGGCGTGCGCGAACTTCGTTCTGGGGTGGCATTGCTGCCATTTCCTTATCGTAACGGGCACGCACGTCCGCATCGGTCACCTTGTCGACGACCTGCTGCTTGAAGAAGTCATTGTGCAATGCGCGGTCCTTCAGGAACTGCATGCGTGCCTTGAATTCCGGTGTGGCATCCAGCTTCTCGGCTTCCGCCTTGGCTGCGAGCGACTTGATGTCGATGATGGCAGCCAGAGCGGCCAAACGACGCTGATCGTCCGGCAGACGGGCAAACTGCGGATCGAGATCGGCAGAAATCTGATCCACGTCCTTGGCAGTGATCTTTGTGCCGTTGACGGTGGCAAGCACCTTGTCCGGATCGACCTTGGCAGGCTCTGTCTTCGCAGCGTCAGCTTTCGGAGCCGCAGGCTTGCTGGCGTCCTGGGCCAGAGCTGCGGAGGAAACACCGGCCAAAAATACAGCAGCAGTCATGAATGAAAGGGTTTTACGCAATTGGTTCATAGGTCAATTTCTCCTTGGGAGGACCGGTACGGGCTATGATTACGGCAGAATTTTGCCCAGACGAAGCGATCAACTGCTTGCTGCTTCAACATTGACATCATTCGAGCCCCCTCTTATCTGTCCATCGGCTTTGCGTCCAGATAGCTTGGTAACAGATAGGCTTATACATTTGGCTCAGTGTCCGTATTGTATCAGGCAGTAAAATGCCCGGCATCGGACACCTAAATGCTAGGTTTTCCTAGCGAAACGAATAAGAGAGGACCAGGGATGGTCAGTTTCGGCGGCCTTGCCCGCAAGATTTTCGGCTCTTCAAATGAGCGTCGAGTCAGAGGCTTCAAGCCACGCGTTGAGGAAATCAATGCGCTGGAGGCAGAAATTTCGTCGCTCACTGACGAACAATTGAAGGCAAAAACGGTGGAATTCCGTGCGAGCCTTGCCAGCGGAACAAAACTTGATGATCTGCTTGTACCGGCTTTTGCCGTTGTACGTGAAGCCGCCAAGCGCGTTCTCGGCATGCGCCCCTTCGATGTTCAGTTGATCGGCGGCATGGTCCTGCACGGCGGCGGCATCTCGGAAATGCGCACCGGTGAAGGCAAGACGCTCGTCGCGACATTGCCGGTTTATCTGAATGCGCTCGAGGGCAAAGGCGTTCACGTCGTCACTGTCAACGACTACCTCGCCAGCCGCGATGCGCACTGGATGGGACAGCTCTATAATTTCCTTGGGCTGAGCTACGGTATTATCGTGCACGGTCTGGATGACGAAGAGCGCGCCACTGCCTACGCCGCGGACATCACCTACGCCACCAACAACGAACTCGGTTTCGATTATCTGCGCGACAATATGAAATATGAACGCGCGCAGATGGTACAGCGCGCTCACAACTACGCGATTGTCGATGAAGTGGATTCGATCCTCGTTGACGAAGCGCGCACGCCGCTGATTATTTCCGGCCCGCTCGATGACCGGTCCGATTTCTACAACCTGATCGACACTTTCATTCTGCCGCTTGAGCCGGTCGATTATGAAATCGACGAGAAGCAGAAAACCGCGATCTTCACCGAAGAAGGCACGGAAAGGCTTGAAAACCTGCTGAAGGAAGCCGGTCACCTCAAGGGCGAAGGCCTCTACGACATCGAAAACGTTGCTGTAGTTCATCACGTCAACAACGCGTTGCGCGCCCACAAGCTGTTCCAGCGCGACAAGGACTATATCGTCCGCAATGATGAAATCGTCATTATCGATGAATTCACCGGCCGCATGATGCCGGGCCGCCGTTTCTCGGAAGGCCTGCACCAGGCGCTGGAAGCCAAGGAACATGTGACGATCCAGCCGGAAAACCAAACGCTGGCTTCAATCACATTCCAGAACTATTTCCGCATGTACAAGAAGCTGGCCGGTATGACCGGTACAGCTTCAACCGAAGCGGAAGAATTCGGCAATATTTACGGTCTCGAAGTCACAGAAATCCCGACCAACAATCCGGTCAAGCGCATTGACGAGGATGATGAGGTCTACCGGACCGTCGAAGAAAAATACAAAGCCATTGTTCGCGATATCCATGAAGCACGCGCCAAGGGTCAGCCGATCCTCGTTGGCACGACATCGATTGAAAAGTCTGAACAGCTGGCAGAGCGGCTGCGCAAGGAAGGCTTCAAGGACTTCCAGGTACTGAACGCCCGCTATCACGAACAGGAAGCCTATATCGTTGCCCAGGCTGGTGTTCCCGGCGCCATCACCATTGCCACGAACATGGCGGGTCGTGGTACGGACATTCAGCTCGGCGGCAATCTGGAGATGCGCGTCAAGCATGAGCTTGCCGACATGCCGGAAGGCGAAGAGCGCAAGTCCAAGGAAGCAGCTATCCGAGACGATATCGCTGTTTTGAAAGAGAAGGCGATTGCAGCTGGCGGGCTCTATGTTCTGGCAACCGAACGCCATGAAAGCCGCCGTATCGATAATCAGTTGCGCGGCCGTTCCGGCCGTCAGGGCGATCCGGGCCGGTCAAAGTTCTTCCTGTCGCTTCAGGATGATCTGATGCGCATCTTCGGCTCCGAACGCATGGACGGCATGCTGCAGAAGCTCGGCCTCAAGGAGGACGAAGCCATCGTCCATCCCTGGATCAACAAGGCTCTGGAAAAAGCGCAGAAGAAGGTCGAAGCGCGCAACTTCGACATCCGCAAGAATCTGCTGAAATACGATGACGTTATGAACGATCAGCGCAAGGTGATCTTCGAACAGCGTATTGAAATCATGGACGGCACGGATCTGAGCCAGACAACCGCAGAAATGCGTGAAGACGTTGTTGACGATCTGGTCCAGAGGCATACGCCGGAAGGCGCCTATGCCGAGCAGTGGAAGGTGAAGGAACTCGACGAAGACGTCCGCACCATCCTCAACCTCGACCTGCCGATCACCGAGTGGGCAAACGAGGACAATATTGCGCCTGATGATATCCGCGAACGCCTGTTCGAAAATGTCGAAAAGGCTGCCGCTGACCGCGCCGAGCGTTTCGGACCGGAGATCATGGCCTATGTCGAAAAGTCCGTCATTCTCCAGACACTCGATGCTCTGTGGCGCGAACATCTGGTCAATCTCGACCATCTGCGCTCGGTCGTCGGTTTCCGTGGCTATGCGCAGCGCGATCCGCTCAACGAGTACAAGACCGAAGGGTTTGAACTTTTCCAGACCATGCTGACAAATCTGCGTCAGAACGTGACAACCCAGCTGATGCGGGTCGAGATCGTTCGCGAGGCAGCCGAAGCACCAGCACCGCAATTGCCCGAGATGGAAGGCCATCACTTTGACGGCCTGACCGGTGAAGACGATTTTGGCGGTGATGCAGCTGTGCTCGAGGATTTGCGCGTTGTTGATCCGTCGGAACGCGATCCTGAAAATCCCCGCACCTGGGGCAAGATAGGCCGCAATGAGGCCTGTCCCTGCGGGTCAGGCAAGAAATACAAACATTGTCATGGCTCATTCGCCTGACATCATTTCCCAAGGCCGCGTTTAACCAACGCGGCCTTTTTCGTTACCGCGAGTATTTCCCGTGCAACTCTCGACCTGTTCGAACCGTTTTTAAAGGTTTACGGAATATACAGCGAGGGATTGAAAAAAGTGGAGCTGCCGTGCGATTTTCTGCGGTAAGAACTGCAGACCGATTTCTGCCAGAAAAACTGTCACTGCGCCTTAATCCCTGGTTGTCGCGCCTGGATCAGTTGCTCGACGGGTCGAATGAACACGCCGTCGCACAACGTGTTTCGCTGATTGCTTTTCTTGTTCGCGTGGTCAGCGCCGGCATTGCTCTCGTTTCGCAGGTTATTTTTGCACGCTGGATGGGGCCTTTTGAATACGGCATCTTCGTTCTTGTCTGGGTCACGGTGGTGATACTTGGCAATCTGTCCTGCCTTGGCTTCCAGACCACTGTCATTCGCTTCGTCCCGGAATATCTGGAACGCGAGCAATATGATCACCTGCGCGGCCTCCTTTTCACAAGCAAGGCATTTGCCGTCAGCATGACGACAGGTGTTGCGCTGGCAGGCGCGGTTCTCATCTATGCCCTGCGCGGCCTGATCGAACCATACTACGTCGCACCATTTCTGGTCGGCCTGATATGTCTCCCCATGATCGCCCTCGGTGATACGCTGGATGGAACAGCGCGCTCGCGCTCGTGGGTGCTGGTTGCCCTGACCCCGACCTATATCATTCGTCCCGTTCTCACCCTTGTGATTATGAGCATTGCCCATATCAGCGGCATGGCGCCTACGGCCATGACGGCGCTTGGCTCCGCCGTTGTCGCAACCTATGGCACATCGGTTCTGCAGTTCTTTGCCGTTCGCAAGCGCTTCGGAGGTGTCGTGCCACCGGGACCGCGTTCGATTCATTTCCGGCACTGGTTCGCCGTGTCGCTGCCGATTTTTCTGGTCGAGGGATTTTTCTTTCTGCTGACCAATGCGGACGTACTGATGGTCGGACGTTATATGGAGCCCGATCAGGTGGCTACCTATTACGCCACCGTAAAGCTGCTGGCACTGGTGCATTTCGTCTATTTTTCCGTCAAGGCAGGTGCGGCCCAGCGCTACTCCGAACTGATGCAGAACTACGACCATGCGCAGCTGTCACAATTCGCCAAGGATACCGCGCGCTGGACATTCTGGCCGTCTCTGGTGATGGCAATCACCCTGCTTGCGCTCGGCAAACCCTTGCTCTGGCTGTTTGGCACGCAGTTCACGGACGGCTATCCGCTGTTGTTCATCATGGTCATCGGCGTTGTGGCGCGTGCCTCCGTTGGTCCGGCGGAAAGCCTTCTGAATATGGCCGGCCACCAGAAAATCTGCGCTGCGGTCTATGCCATCACTTTGGTTGTTAATATTTGCCTCAGTATTATTATGATACCTCTGTACGGCCTCGCTGGTGCTGCATGTGCGACGGCTGCCTCTATGGTGTTTGAAGCGCTTGTTCTGGCGTTGACCGTGTACAATCGTCTCAACATAACAATGTTCGTATTCGCCGGCAGGACATCTGCCAAGGAAGAAATCTGATGGCTGCAATACCGCTTCTCGAAGAACTGGCCGGTGGCCCTTCCTCGCAGATCATTTCGCAGCTGGCTGGCTTTGAATCGCGCGATGCGGCCAAGCAGATTGAGGAAACGCTGGGCAGCCGCGGTGTTCCGCGCAAACTTTCCGTCTATTCCGCCTCTGCCGGTTTCGACCTGACCGAGGAACTGGAGCATCTGGCCTACCGGACAATCGAACCCAACGTCTTTTTCAATCCGCGCTTTCTCGCGCCAGCAATGCCACGACTTGATGACCGTCAGGTGCGTTTCATGGTGATGCGCGATGAGAATGACGTGAAGAGCCGCCTGCGCTTCCTGATGCCCTATACGATCGAGCGCCCCGGCTTCACGTTCTCCTCATCTATCCTGCGTGCCTGGGCAACACCGTTTGGCCCGCAGGGCACACCCCTGATTGATCGCGACGATCCGATTGGCGTTCTCAACGATCTGTTCGATATGCTCGCGCGCAAGCACCTCAAATTTCCGAAAGTGCTTGTTCTCCCTGACCTGCTGTTGAACCGCCCCGTTGCCCAGCTTTTCCGCACGGTTGCGCTGGACCGCGATCTCCCGACTGTAACCATCAACACCGTCGAGCGCCCGTTCCTTGAGAGCACCAAGGAGGGTGATGAATATCTGCGCGAAGCTCTCGGCACACGTCATGCCAAAGAATATCGCCGGTTGTGGCGCCGCCTATCCGAGAAGGGTACGCTAACCTATACGGTCAGCCGCAGCGAAGAGGAAATTCGTGCGCGTCTGGAAGACTTCCTCACACTCGAAGCCAGCGGCTGGAAAGGCCATCGCGGTTCAGCCATGGCCGTTGACCGGTTCCGCGCCGCCTTTGCCCGCGAAGCTGTCAACAATCTCGCAGGCCGTGATCTCGCCCGCATCCATACGCTTGAGCTGGATGGCAGGCCCATCGCCATTCTGGTGGTCTTTGTCGAGGCGGGCCAGGCCTGGACCTGGAAAACCGCCTATGACGAAAGCCTCGCAGCCTATTCTCCCGGCGTTCTCCTGATGATTGAAATGCTCAAGAACCATCTGGATGACCCAAACATCGAACGCACGGATTCATGTGCCGTTCCCGATCATCCTGTTGCCTCGCGCCTGTTTCAGGAACGCCAAACCGTCGGCACGCTGGTTATTGGCCTGACGCCGGGATCCGATCGCGCGGCCCGGCAGGCAGCAGCGCAGATTCACCTCTATCGCCGCACCCAGAACATCGCGCGCCTCGTCCGCGAGCGTTTGCGCGAACTGACGGGCCGGAAATAGACGGCTGCTTCAGATCTTTCCCTGAACAACAACGCGCAAGGCATCATTGATACGGTCTTGCCATCCAGGTCCATCGTTCTGGAAATAGTCAAGGACAGCCCGGTCAATCCGGATCGACACGAGCTCTTTGGCGTTGGGAACAGCCCGGACTTCATATTTGGGCGCTTCGGGCTTGGCTTTCGCCGGCTTGAATAGCGCTTCTGCGGCATCCATCGGATTTGTCGGGCGGCGCGGCGGGGTTGCCATTATTCTTCTCCTCGTTTTATCGCGTTCGACAAGTTCAGGCCAACGCATCCTCTGCAGTAAAACAGTTGCCAGAGAACGCAAAGACGCCAATTTCCTCATCAAGGCCCCTCAGGGCATGTGAACCAAGATTTTCCAGCTTGGACTCACATCCTGATAAATCCACAAAAGCCTTTGACAGCAGAACCGGACGCTTGACCACCTTGGTCAAAGTTTCCAGACGCGACGCAATGTTGACGGCGGGTCCAATGACCGTGAAATCAAGACGTTTGCGTGAGCCGATATTGCCATACATCACGTCGCCGACATGAACGCCAATTCCGTAGCCGAGCGGCTTGCGCCCTTCCCTTATATGCCCGGCGTTCAATACGGCCATGGCAGCGTCGGCCTCGCTGATCGCCCGCAGAAGATTGGTACACGCTTCGGGATTGCTGAGCGGGAAAATTGCCAGAAGCCCGTCGCCCATGAATTTGAGGATTTCCCCGCCGTATTTTTCAATCGGTTCTGACATCGCGTCAAAATAACCGTTCAATAATTCGATCACATCATCGCGCGGCCATGCGTCCGAAATCCCGGTGAAATGGCGCAAGTCGCAGATCAGGATCGCAGCACCGACCGTAACACCACTGCCACGTGTCGTTGCGCCAGCAAGGATCTGCTCACTCGCATGGGGTCCGACATAGGTTTCCAGTAATGTACGGGCAAAGCGGTTCTTCAGCCGGATTTCGCTGACAAGAGCCAAAGCAGGAAGCAGGTCCAGCAGAGCCGCAATATGTTCATCGCTGAAACCGCCGGGCTTGTCCGTTGAAAAGGCGACAACGTGCCGTTTGCCGAGCGTATGATCAATCGGCCAGGCAATGTAGTCCGTGAGCCCTTCGGCCCGCAATTCATCATAGACCGGATATTTCGGCGTGTTGCCGCTCATATCCTCCAGATCACATCGAACCTCGTTCGAACCATTGTAGATGTCATTCAGAGGGCTGTTCAAGTATTCAAAAGTTTGTTCCGCGCCATATTCAAACGTACGGATTTCCGCTTCTGCCAATCCTCTGCGCCACAACATTCGGGCACCGCGCCATTGGGGGTGCTGAATCCTCAAATGCAGAGACGCGCGAGCCACCGGAATATGCACAGCATCAAGTCTTTCGCACAGCTCCACCAGAATGTTGTCGATGAAGCGCTGGTCCCGCGTTTCGATCATCAGCCAATCAAGCAACTCACTGCGCTTGGCTGGCCAGACGCCGCCACTTGCGTGCGGCGAACCCAAAGTCGCGTCCAATAAAGATTGCATTCAAATACTCCGTCATGCGCATAAATGACCGCGGGGCGACGCGTAAATCAAAGAATGCGGTGCCTCTACAGCTCGAAACGCCAAGCTGAATGTGGTCTGTCACGTGTCTGATTATAAGGGGTCAACGAAGAACTTTGCCAACGTAAACTGTTGCCCAGCCCACGCAGCGCTTCCCGCATAAAAAGCCCCAGCATCAGAAAAGGCGCCGGGGCTCATAACGCATTGAAATAGCGTAATTAAATTACTGATACTTGGCAGCCTCGTCGATCAGCGCCGAAACTTCGACCGGTTTTGAGGCCAGTGACGCATGGCTCGATGCCAGCGTGATTACTTTTTTTGCGTTCATCCGGCCGGACATCCACGCCTGATTGGCTGGATGGATCATGCGGTCGTCGCTGGAAATCTGATACCAGCTGTTTTTCGATTTCCAGGCCGGATTGCTGATCTCGTTGCCAAACGTGCTGGCAAGCGGCGCCTTTTGGGTAATGCCCATGACGAGACCTTCGTCGACCGTCAGATCCTGACAGAAACTTTCGTGAAACTTGTCCTGCTTGACCCAGAGATAGCCATCACTATCAGGCGCCAGATTGGGTGCGCCAAGGGGCGGGTTTTTTCCCGTAATGCCGCCGGGGCTTTCGCCCGCATCGGGAGCAAAGGCAGCAATGTAAACCAGACCAGCCACATTAGGCTGGTTGCCAGCCTCGGTTATGACAGCACCGCCATAGGAATGGCCCACCAGCAGCACCGGGCCGCTTTCCTGCGCAATCATTTTGCGCGTGCGTTCGGCATCATCAGCCAGCGAGGTCAAAGGCAATTCGACTGCCTTGATCGATGTGTGACCCAGCCGTGTCAATTCTACGATCACTTTGGCCCAGTGGGCAGCCCCACCCCAAAATCCATGGACAAGAATAATTATTGGAGTCTGTGTCATATCGCGTTCTCCCTAGTAAAAAAATAACTGAAAATGGTACGCCGGGATAAGTGCAGCCTTAAATCGGCGCCCACGCAGAGAACCATATTCCCGCGAGCCCAACAACTGCGTGACAGTTCACGTTGTTTTGTCAGTTTTGATGAATGTTGATGGCGAGAAGGGCAATGCCTCTAACGTCCCGCCAAGCAAAAACGACGGGCATAGGCCCGCCGTTTTCTGCGATTCAATCGACTGGAGGTCATATTGCTTCGCAATTTGACGGCACAGAACAATGCACCGTCAAATGGTTTGACTGCTTAGAAATTGCGCTGGAAGCGCAGGATGCCCTGGAAAGCATCGCCGCCGGAATAGCGGCTATCGTCAAACGAGGTGTAGTTGACTTCCGGTGTGATGGTGAAGCCGGGAACAAGTTCGTACGCCACGTTCAAAGCACCAGCGAATGTGCCGCCTTCTTCATAAGCAGCCTGTGCATTCACTGTCGCCTTGTCGGAAACCTTGGCTGTCACACCACCCCAAACCGCGTAATCGCCATACCATTGTGCAAAGGCATTGCGCTTGTCGCCATCGGAATTATAGCCGCCCATGATGAACGCTGAAACCGTGTCGGAGAACTTGGCATCCAAACGTAGTTTACCGGCAAATTCTTCAACCACTGAGTCATACCCGCCAACCAGCGAGATTTTGCCCCAACCCTGTTCGAACTTCACACCGGCCACAACGTGGGGCATGTAGTCATCAATCACAAAGCCGCTAACACCCTGTTCTAGACCGATCGTGGCCGAGAAACCGTTTGTTCCGGTATAGGTATAGCTGACCTGGTTGTTCTCAAACGCACCATAGGAAATCACGTCATCAGAGATGATGCCGATCGTATAATCTGTCCAGCTCGAGAACTGCGAATCCGACAGACCGATGCGGAACCCGCCAAGCTCGATGAAAGCAGCAGGAAGAACCGCTTCCTGTACACCATTGGTGTACTGAAACCGGGTTTCGGCAAAGGAGCGCAATGTTCCAAGCTCGGTTTCTGAACGGGCATCAAAACGAAGCGTCGCGCGTGAACGCTTCCACCATGTGCCGCGCTCGCCGCCATCGTAGGGATCGTCACCCGCTTTTGCGTCGTAACGAAGATAACCGCCGATCTTCAAGCAGGTTTCCGTTCCAGGAATATAGAAGAAGCCTTTTCCATATGTATCGCAAACGCGAACATATTCGACTGCCTCTGGCTCGGCGACGACAACGGCATCAGCGGCGCGTGCGCCTGTAACAGCGACGAGAGCTGCTGCAGAGCCGAGTAAAAGTGATTTGATATTCATATAGTTAGTCCCCCAAATAGGAATAGTCGTACTTTTGCTCGAACAGGCTGACAGATGCGAAAACAGAATGCACCCAATTTTGTCCAATAAATCTACGAATTATTGGACTTTAGGATGATATTGTTGTAATTTTGTCACAAAACTCACATGGATCACCACTTAATGACCCTATTTCATATTTCAATCGTTATAAATATGGACAAAACTGGGTATTATCTTGCAACCGATCCGATCAAACTTGCAACCGATTCAATCAGAGAAAGTAAGGTTTGACGCAATGCGGCTCGGCTGTGCAATTGCCGAGCGCTTGGCCTTTGGCATAGCAATGATCACGCGTGGCTGGGACGCAAAACGGGCGACACCAACCTAAAAACAAGGCTATAATATCTTCGACAAACTTTGGACGGCCACCTCCAAAAGAATGGAAAGCAATCCTGCCCGTATTCGCTCGATACCCCGGTGAGCGCCGCGTCAGCCCTACCATATATCCCGGCAAACGGAGACTTTTTGTATTCGTTAAACGAAATATGAAGCTTCGGGTTCGAATGATGGTTACTTGAGAGAAATCAGCACGGGTATTGAATTCCGATAAGGAACTCTGGTGTGAGCAATGTGTTCGACCTCATCTCTTTCTTTATTTCATCACCGTCGGCCACACTATCACGTGGCAAATCCACTACGCGTAGCCGTAATCATGCTGCTTGTGACAACTTTTGACCTTGGTCTATGCGCAATGGTTGTCTGAATAGAAACCGTCGTTCGATAAAATAATAAGAAAAAGACGCGACCAAAATCGTAAACCCGAAGACGAGCCCGGTTTTCGCAAAATCATTGAGATTGATGCGCGAGACTATGCCAAGTATCGGAAAATGCCAAAGATACATACCGTACGAAATCTTTCCAATGAAGACCATCGAACGCGCCGATAATAACACGGCTACCCAATTCGCCAAGCCTCCCGCCGTTGTGGCCACAACAAATCCAGCGGTAAATACAGAGATTACCGCGCCCCCCAAGACAGAATGTTTGAGCTCCAATAACCTCGCATCGCGAACCAAGCCAATAAACCAATAAAGAAAACACTATATATTCGAAACCAAGAGCTTCGGCGAAGCGTTAAAAACGCAGTAAAACAACCAATCAAAATCGCATCTGCTCGCGTGTCAAAGCCGTTGTAGATGCGATTGCCAGAAAACTGATACCAAATTAACAACTGCCTCCACGCAAACGCAACAATCAACAGAGCAAGAACTACCCAAGTCGCCCGTTGATATCCCCCAAAGCGGAGTATACCAAGGAGAACGATGGGCCACACAAGATAGAACTGCTGCTCGACGGCAAGAGACCAGGTGTGACCGAGAAGTGTTTCATAACCCCATCCAAAAGCTCTTGCCCAATTCATCAAATACGTTGCGGTGTAAGCGATCGCACTAAAGTGCTCATTCGATTTACTTGAGAAAAGAGCCATAAACGCATAACATCCCAGAAAAAATAAAGGGCAGGAGCCAAGCGCTTAATTCTTCGAAAATAGAATCTAGGGATATTGATATCATTATCTTTTTGCCATTCCAGCAGCAGGTTGGAAGTAATCAGATAACCGCTGAGGACAAAGAAAATATCGACGCCAATATATCCACCCGGCACCACAGTTGGCTGACAATGAAACGCGATCACCATGATGACTGCTAGCGCGCGCAAGCCGTCCAGCGCTGAAATATATCTCATTATCTATCCAAGTTCGGACAACATTCAATCTAGCAATGTCAGTCCCTTTTCAAAAATTCAATAGCAATTTTCGCTTATCTAATCTTGCTTCATAAAATCTGCTGTTGAGCACCTCGTATCGCCAAGATTTACAAAAGCAACCAGCACTAAATGAGCTATATTCGCATTGGCTTGAAAAGTTTAAGGCACGCTAGACTAGGTCGATAGCGGGCTATTTGGACTCGCAGTTGATGTCGTCTTGCACGACTTCATAAAAAAGTAAAAACGGGAAGAGCAGCACAAATAAATTTAATACTGATTTGGTGCCCCCTGCCGGAATCGAACCAGCACTCCTCTCGGAACCTGATTTTGAGTCAGGCGCGTCTACCAATTCCGCCAAGGGGGCCGCAATGAGCGTCAGCCGTGGGCGAACCACAGCCGTAAAAGCCAAATACAGGCAGTCCCCACTTCGGTCAACACCATTCCAAGCTTTTCTGAAGGGATAACATCACTGTGTGTTGCGCAGGAGAAACAGTGGCGATAGAGCCGGATTGACCACCCAAGATCAAACAGCCTGCCTCGTTTTCACCGCCACCACAGAAATTTCGCTGAAATGATTCCGTTTTGTCCGAGCATGGGTTAAGGATCGCGAGCTTTATCGAACAGATCAAACAGGAACCATTTCATGCTGCGCCGACTATATGACTGGACAATGTCTCTCGCCGCCCGCAAATCGGCGGAAGTCTGGCTGGCCTTCATCGCCTTTGTCGAAAGCTCTGTTTTCGTTGTTCCTGCCGATGTTCTCTTTCTGCCAATGGCGCTGGCACGGCCTGAACGGGCCTATCGCTATGCTCTTGTCGCAACAATTTTCTCGGTTCTTGGCGGTATTGCCGGTTGGTTTCTCGGCCACTACGCCTATGAGGCACTGGCCAAGCCGGTGCTCGAATTCTATGGCAAACTCGATGCTTTTGAACAGATGCGCGGATCGACCAGCGCTGACGCGATCCTGCTCCTGCTGATCACCTCGGGCCTTGCCCACCTGCCCCCAATGAAGATCGTGACGATCCTGTCCGGTGCAGCCAATATCAATATATGGTTGTTCATTGTCTCGGCAGTCATCACCCGCGGCGCACGCTTCTTCTTTCTGGCGTGGCTTTTGCGCCGTTATGGCGAGCCAATCCGTCATTTCATCGAAAAGCGCCTCGGATTGATTGCGGCGGCAGCAGCAGTCGTACTGATCCTCCTTTACGCCATACTGCACTATTACAGCTCCTGATTTGCCCGCCCGTTCAATGAGGATGTCAGAACCATCATGACCCCAGCCACCCATTCGCCCCACCTGAAGACAGCTGTTTTCCTGCTGCTTGCCATGATTGTTACAGTCGGCTCAGCCCTCGGTTTCCAGTACATTGGCGGCTACCTGCCGTGCAAACTCTGCCTTGAGCAACGCTTTCCCTATTATGCAGGCATTCCCCTGATGGCGATTGCGGTAGCATCCTCCACGCTCAAATGGCCCGCGGGGCTCACGCGCCTGCTTCTGGCACTGGGCGGTATCCTGATGCTGATTGGCCTCGGGCTGGCTGTGTTCCACTCCGGCGTTGAATGGAAATTCTGGGAAGGTCCAACCGATTGCACCGCCGTCAGCATGTCGATTACGACCAACGCGGGTAATCTTCTGAACGATATGAATTCGATCCACCCGCCAGCGTGCGATACGGCAGCTCTACGCGTGTTGGGCCTGTCATTCGCCGGCTGGAATGCCATTGCCAGCCTGATCCTGGCACTCATCGCGTTTCGCGGCGCAAAAAAGGCGGCTTAAGCCGCCTTCGTAACCATCTGGAGACTGGAGTCGTTACGGCTCCAGTTCGACATCCCAGTAGAGATAGTCCATCCAGCTTTCGTGCAAATGGTTCGGCGGAAACATCCGGCCATTGTTATGCAGGTCATGCACGGTCGGCGGATAGGGCTTTTGCCGGGGCCACATCTTGGCCTTGTCGGGCATCAGCCCGCCCTTGCGCAAATTACAGGGAGAACAGGCCGCAACCACATTTTCCCAGATGGTGGCACCACCGGCGCAGCGCGGCACAACGTGATCGAAGGTCAGATCATCCTCCGACCCGCAATACTGGCATTCAAACCGGTCACGCAGAAACACGTTGAATCGTGTAAATGCCGGTGTGCGCGACGGCTTGATATAGGTTTTCAGGGAAACGACGCTCGGTACCCGCATTGCGAACGAGGGTGAGG
Organism: Phyllobacterium sp. 628; assembly: GCF_014189505.1. Taxonomy (GTDB): domain Bacteria; phylum Pseudomonadota; class Alphaproteobacteria; order Rhizobiales; family Rhizobiaceae; genus Phyllobacterium. Next base: position 43,481 of record NZ_CP050301.1, read on the forward strand.
AAACCTCATGCTCATATTCTGCAACGATATTCACACGGTCAAGAAAGACCGCCTTGATCGCGTCCTGCCAGGACCACAGCGACAAGGGATAATAACTGAGCGGACGATAGTCCGCATTGAGTACCAGGGCCGGTAACCCGTCCGGCGAGACGGCTATTGTCAAGGAATCACCTCCTAGTCCAACCATCAGGCCCTATTATTGTAAGCTTGAGGTGACAGGAATGTGAAGCGGCATTGCATCGCAGTGTGCAAAAAACCCCGTTATTTCAACTTCATCCCACCGGTGTACCATCCCGGCCACGGGTTGCAGCGTAATAAGCCCAGAAAAGCCGGGCTGCGACACCCCTCCAAGGCGACCAGCGCTCCGCCAAAAGCCGCAGGGATTTCGAATCAGGCTTCACTGATTCGGCATAGGCGTGGGCATAGGCATGCTGCAAAGCCACATCCCCGGACGGAAATACATCCGCATGTCCCGCTGAAAACAGAAGATAAACCTCCGCTGTCCACGGCCCGATCCCCTTCACATTGGTCATGATGGTCATAGCCTCGTCGATGGGCCGGTCGCAGAGATCGAAAAGGTCGAGTTCGCCGGCAATGATCGCCTGGCTGATGCGGGCAAGGGTCGCCTGCTTGGCCCGCGACAATCCCGCCAGCCGCCAGGCTTCCTCTCCAGCGGCAATATAATTTTCCGGCGTCAATGGATCGACATGGTGCACCAATCGCTTCCAGATCGAATCGGCGCTGGCTTTCGATACCTGTTGCGAGACGATCACCGAGGCAAGGCTTTCAAAACCCGGCGCCTGCCTGCGCAATGGCAAGGGTCCGGCGCGCGCGGCAATGGCTGCCAGTTCCGGATGCGCCACCATCAAGGCGGCAAGCCCTTCCGCAACATCGTCAAGCGTGTCTATTCTGCGCATGCCTTGCCACTCACTTTTCATCATCCAACAAACACCGTATCAATCCTGAAGGTCCTCACGCAAGAATCCCAGTTCATGACTGTCCCGGTTTTCCGTTTTGCTCCCAGTCCCAATGGCCACCTGCATCTCGGCCATGCCTATTCCGCCTTGCTGAATCAGCAAATGGCAGGGGAAACCGGCGGACGGCTGCTGCTGCGCATGGAGGATATCGACCGAGAACGCTGCACGCCCGAACTCGAAGCCACGATGCAGGAGGATTTGCGCTGGCTGGGTTTCAATTGGGAAACGCCGGTGCGCCGTCAGTCCGAACATTTCGAAGTTTACCGTGTGTCGCTGGATAAATTGATCCACATGGATCTGGTCTATCCGGCATTCCTCAGCCGTAACGACATCAAGCACGCAGTGCAAAAGGCCACAGCAGAGAATCGTGTTTGGCCCCATGATCCGGACGGCGCAGCACTTTATCCCTTATCCGACCGCACACTCTCCCCAAGTGAACGCGCGAAACGCATGAATGCAGGACGCGCATTTTCATGGCGTCTCAACATGGACCGGGCGATGGAACATGTCAGCCAGACGCTGTTCTGGAACGAGACCGGGAACACCATTCAGGCGCGGCCGCTGGACTGGGGTGACGTCATCATTGCGCGCAAGGACATGCCGACGAGCTATCATCTCTCCGTGGTTATTGATGATGCGCTGCAAGGCATTACCCATGTTGTGCGCGGCAAAGATCTCTTTCACGCCACCAGCATTCACCGGCTGTTGCAACACATTCTCGGGCTCGAACCGCCGATCTATCATCATCATGCGCTGATCCTCGATCAGGATGGCCAGAAACTTTCCAAAAGCCGGAAGGATACCGCATTGCGCTCCTTGCGTCTGGAAGGGATGACGCCTCAACAGATTCGCGAACGCGTTGGGCTTTAGGGTCAACCATCACAGAATATGGCTCCCACCCTCCCCCAACGTGGGGAGGGTCGCTGCGCAGCGGCGGGGTGGGGGGACTCACAACCGCCACGCTCTCTTACGTTTCAGATTTGTTATTCCCCCCACCCCGGACCTGACGGTCCGACCCTCCCCACGTTGGGGGAGGGTAAAGTGGAGGCACCGCTGCATTCTCAGCGCCGCCCACGGAAACAACATCTGGTTGTCAGTCGGTTGTTGGTATAGACACCACAGCAACACATCCATTGATCCGGTTCACCCATCATGCCCGTTCGTTATTTCCCAGCCCTGTTTGTCCTGTTGTGGGCCACCGGTTTCATCGGGGCCCGCTATGCCATGCCGTATATGGAACCGTTTTTGTTTCTGACAATAAGGTTTGTCATCGCTGGCGCCATACTGGGCACGTGGGTTGTATTGGCAGGAAATCACTGGCCAAGCCGTCTCGGCGCGATGCACGCCATTATCGCGGGCTGCCTGATCCACGGTGTTTATCTCGGTGCGGTGTTCTGGGCCATTCATCGCGGCCTGCCTGCAGGCATGTCGGCCCTCGTTGTCGGGCTGCAACCGCTGATCACGGCACTGATTGCCGGAGCGTTCCTTAGCGAAAAAATCCAGCCGCGCCATTGGGCCGGGCTGGCCGTCGGTTTTATCGGTGTCGCCATGGTTCTCTGGCCAAAACTTTCCGTCTCTGCCGATGGCATCACGCCCGCAACAGTCAGCGCATCAATCCTCTCGGTGCTCGCCATCAGCGCCGGGACAGTCTGGCAAAAACGCTTTGTCGGCACGATTGATCTGAAGGCGGGGACAACGCTGCAATATCTCGGTGCGGCCGTCCTGACGGGCATCTGTTCGCTGCTGTTCGAGACACATGTTGTGATCTGGGCCGCACCCCTGGGCTTTGCCATGCTCTGGCTGGTGATGGTGCTGTCGATCGGGGCAGTGCTTCTCTTGATGATCCTGATCAATCAGGGCGCGGTATCGAAGGTCGCCTCGCTGTTCTATCTCGTGCCCGGCGTTACCGCGTTGATGGCCTACGCGCTTTTCGGTGAAACATTGACGCTGTTCCAGCTCTGCGGCATGGCCGTCGCCACGCTCGGCGTTGCCCTGTCCACGGGTCAGAGACGCTTGGCAACCCTGCCCTCACGATAATGGATGATGGCTGCGTTGACCTCGGCACCGATAATGAAAATCGCGGCGATAATATAGAGGAAGACGATGGCGACCATGATGGAAGCAAGACCCGCATAGGTCGTGACATAGGACGCAAAAGTTTCAAGGTAACTCGCAAAGATCGTCGCGCCGATGGTCCATGCGAGCAGCGTCAGAAAAATGCCTGGCAGGATGTCGACAAGTCTGCGCCGCCCGGCAGGCAGCCAAAGATGCACGACCAGCAGCCCGACGATCAGCACGGCTGAGGCGATGCAATAGCGCCAGAAACCGATAGTACCCGACAGAAGATCAAGTTCGGGTATCCACCGTGTCGCGATGCGCAATGCCAGCGGCGCAAGCACCAACAGAAAGCTGATCGCCATGATGCCGATCGTAGCCACGATTACATAGCCCAGGCTCTGCAAACGGCAGTAGATGATCGAGCGTGTATCAACCACCCGGTATGCCCGGTTCAGCGCGATACGCAGCGCCTCGATACCATTGGAGGCAAAATAGGCAGCGGCGATCACGCTGATGGTCAGCAATCCACCGCGCTGGACATTCAGAACATTGCGCACTTCCTGCGCAATGGGCCGGGCAATCACTTCCGGCCACGTGTCAAACACGACATGCACCGCCGTATCGGTAAAAGCACTGGCACCAAGAAAGCTGGCAAGGGACGTGGCAAAAATCAGGAACGGAAACAACGCCAAAATGCCGGAAAGGGCGATGTGGCTGGCAAAAGCCCAGCCGTCATCCGTGCTGAAATGCCTCAATGTATCGAAGGCCACCCGCCGGAGAAAAGCATATACTCTACGCATCAAAAATGGTTTGCCCCTTTGGCTCGTGACATTGCAAGGCATAGGCGAATATGTGAAGTCTTTTTTTGATTTTACAGGTCGGTTTGAACCAATCGGAAAAGAATGACCAGTTCCAGAACGATTTTGATCACAGGATGTTCCAGCGGTATCGGGGCCTATTGCGCCCGCGCACTGAAAGCCGATGGGTGGACTGTCTTTGCAACCGCGCGGCAGGAGCAGGATATCGAAGCTCTTAAAGCAGACGGTCTTTCCGCCTATTATCTTGATTACCGCGAACCTCAATCCATCAAGAAACTTGCCGAGGATGTGCTGGCGCAAACCGGCGGAACACTCGATGCGCTGTATAATAACGGGGCCTATGCGCTGCCGGGCGCCGTCGAAGATTTGCCGATAGAAGGTCTGCGTGAACAGTTCGATGCCAATTTCTTTGGCTGGCATGAACTGACCCAACAGATTGTTCCTGTCATGCGACGTCAGGGACATGGGCGCATCGTCCATTGCTCGTCGATTCTCGGTCTCGTGCCGATGAAATGGCGCGGCGCCTATGTGTCCTCGAAATTCGCGCTGGAAGGCCTGATGCTGGTTCAGCGCATGGAACTCGAGGGGTCAGGCATTCATATCTCCCTGATCGAGCCGGGACCAATTGAATCGCGTTTCACCTATAATGCGCTGAAGCAAATCGAAAAATACATTGACGTCGAGAGTTCCGTGCATCGCGAAGCTTACCGCAAACAGATCGCGCGGCTATCGCAAGGCGGCACAAAATCCCTCGCCAAACTGGGTCCGGATGCCGTTTATGCTGTGCTCAGGCACGCATTGGAAAATTCACGCCCGAAACCCCACTATCTGGTCACACGGCCTGCGAAATTTGCTGTTTTTGCCCGCAGATTTCTGTCGTCGCGTGCGCTATACCGCATGCTTGCCGGCCAGTCCTGAGAAGAAGACTGGCCTGAAAAGGAAAGAACCATGGATATCATCTTCAAGTTTCTGGCGCTGGTCGCCATCGCTGCGGTCACCATTGTGCTGCTGATCGGCCTGCGCAATATGATGAAGGGCGGCGATGCCAACTTTTCCAACAAGATGATGCAACTGCGCATTTTCCTGCAATTGGTCGCGATTATTCTGATTGTCGGTGCGATCTATTTCCACCGCGCTGCCAGCTGAAACCGTCATGGTCAAGCTCAACAAGATTTACACCAGGACAGGCGATGATGGCACAACCGGCCTTGGCAGCGGCGACCGCCGTCTGAAGCACGACCTTCGCGTCGAGGCCTATGGCACTGTGGATGAAGCCAATTCCTGCATCGGTCTTGCGCGACTCTACACAGAGAAAGAATTCCCTGACATCGACGCCATGCTGGTGCGTATCCAGAACGATCTGTTTGATCTTGGCGCGGATCTGGCAACGCCTGACACTTGCAAGAAACTTGATTACGAACCCCTGCGCATCATTGACAGCCAGGTTCTGCGCGTCGAGGCCGATATCGATCTGTTGAATGAAAAGCTGGCACCTTTGCGTTCCTTTGTCCTGCCGGGCGGATCGCCTGCATCTGCCGCACTGCATCTGGCCCGCACTGTCGCTCGGCGTGCCGAACGGCATATGGTGGAGCTGGTGCAGAAGCCGGATGAGATCGTCACGCCAGCAGCACTGAAATACATCAACCGGGTTTCGGATTTTCTCTTCGTTGCAGCCCGCGCCGTCAATGACAATGGCGCAAAGGACGTGTTATGGGTGCCCGGTAAGAACCGCTGAACGGGGGAACGGCGCCGAATGTTCATACCACTCTACGACGCCAACAGCCTCAAATACATCAAACGCCAATATGTGACCCTGTCCCTCATCGGCTTGAACGTTCTTATCTTTGCTTTGACGAGTCTGGCCGGAGCGGATTCCAAAACGGCATCTATCGGTTTTGGTTATATTCCGTCCGTGGCACACCATATGACGGTTCTCCCTGACCAATATGATTTCGTCCCTACATACTTCACCTACATAACTTACGCCTTCCTCCATGCCGACCTCTGGCATATCGGGGGCAACATGATTTTCCTGTGGGTCTTTGGCGACAATGTCGAAGATGCGATGGGCCATATCAAATTTCTCATTTTCTACCTGCTTTGTGCCGCCGCCAGTGCTTTCATGCACGGTGCGCTTGATCCTCAATCCGAGGGACCGCTGATCGGAGCATCAGGAGCGATCGCAGGCGTGGTTGCCGCCTATCTCCTGCTGCATCCGCGTGTTCGGGTGTGGGTGCTCGCCTTTGGCCGTATTCCCTTGCGCATCCCTGCGCTTTACCCTCTCGCCTTATGGGTTGGGCTTCAGTTTGTGATGCTTGTCACCCATGGCGAGGACCGCATATCATGGTCCGGCCATGTCGGCGGCATCATCGCTGGCGCGCTGTTGCTGGTTCCTTTCAAACGCCGCAGCGTTCCGCTGTTTGATCGCGCAATTGTTTCGCCGCGCGCTGTCATTGTCGAGAAGGAGCCGCCGCAAACACCACCGGAAATGCCTTCGACGCGTTGGGGCCGTTAAACCTGCAACTTTCAATCGTTTAAGATCGGACAAAGCGTAAACTGCATGATTGACCTTTACGTTAGTCATATTTACGGTCCCGCACGATCCTGACACGCCCCAGTGTCGTTTTTTTCACCTCAATGTCGGCATCCGGCAAGCGGGTGCCATTGCCCGGCAGTTAAACCTGCTTGCAGTTCTTATGAGAGGGAGTCCCCATGAAAGTCCTCGTACCGGTAAAGCGGGTAGTCGATTACAATGTGAAGATCAGAGTTAAGGGCGATGGTTCAGGCGTTGAACTTGCCAATGTGAAAATGTCGATGAACCCGTTCGACGAAATCGCGATCGAGGAAGCCCTGCGCCTGAAAGAGGCCGGCAAGGTCGAGGAAGTCGTCGTTGTATCCATCGGACCTGCACAGGCTCAGGAAACCATCCGCACTGCTCTTGCCATGGGCGCCGATCGCGGCATTCTGGTCAAGGTCGACGATCTTGTCGAGCCATTGGCTGTTGCCAAGATTTTGAAAGGCATTGTCGACGCTGAACAGCCACAGCTGGTCATTCTCGGCAAGCAGGCCATCGATGATGATGCCAACCAGACCGGCCAGATGCTTGCGGCATTGCTCGGCTGGAGCCAGGGCACATTCGCATCGAAAGTCGAACTTGGCGGCGATAGCGCAAAGGTAACGCGCGAAGTTGACGGTGGTCTGCAGACCATCGAAATCAAACTCCCCGCCATTGTCACGACGGACCTGCGCCTCAACCAGCCGCGCTATGCTTCCTTGCCTAATATCATGAAGGCCAAGAAGAAGCCGCTGGATGAAAAGACAGCAGCCGATTACGGCGTTGACACCAAGCCGCGCCTCAAGGTTCTCAAGACCGACGAGCCAAGCGGCCGCAAGGCAGGCGTCAAGGTCAAGGACGTGGCCGAACTCATCAGCAAGCTGAAGAACGAAGCCGGCGTTCTCTAAGATCAGGAAAGGAATTCACCATGGCTATTCTTCTTTTTGCCGAACATGACAACGAGACCCTTTCCGACCAGACCGCCAAGGCCCTGACGGCAGCACTTGCCATCGGTTCCGATGTGCATGTTCTGGTGGCTGGCAAGGGCGCCAAGGGCGTTGCCGATCAGGCTGCCAAGCTTGCTGGCGTCAAGAAAGTTCTGCTCGCCGACAGCGACGATCTGGCCAACCGCCTTGCGGAAGCCACGGCTGCGCTGATCGTTTCGATCGCAGGCAATTATGACACGATCATTGCTGCCGCAACCACCAACGGCAAGAACATCCTGCCGCGCGTTGCTGCCCTGCTCGACGTCATGCAGGTCTCGGACATCATCGAGGTCATTGCGCCCGATACATTCAAGCGTCCGATTTATGCAGGCAACGCCCTGCAGACCGTTCAGGCGACCGATGCCAAGCGTGTCATCACTGTCCGTACCGCGACCTTTGCAGCGGCTGGCGAAGGCGGTTCGGCTTCTGTCGAAAACGTTTCGGCAGCAGCCAATCCGGGTCTGTCGACGTTCATCGAAGCCAAGCTTTCCGGCGGTGACCGTCCTGAGCTGACATCGGCGAAGATCATCATCTCCGGCGGCCGTGCGCTCGGTTCCAATGAAAAGTTCAAGGAAGTCATCCTTCCGGTTGCCGACAAGCTCGGCGCGGCCGTTGGCGCCTCACGCGCTGCCGTCGATGCCGGATATGCCCCGAACGACTGGCAGGTTGGCCAGACGGGCAAGGTAGTGGCACCTGATCTTTACATCGCAGTCGGCATCTCCGGCGCGATCCAGCATCTGGCCGGCATGAAAGACTCCAAGGTCATTGTTGCGATCAACAAGGACGAAGAAGCACCGATCTTTCAGGTCGCCGATTATGGCCTCGTGGGCGATCTCTTCGTCATCCTGCCGGAGCTCGAAAAAGCGCTCTGAAATTAATCGAAAGATTGAAATGAATCTGTATGGCCGGGGTAGACGAATGCTACCCCGGCCATTTAGTTTGTATGATATATAAAACAAACGGATGGAAACATGGCTGGCTCGATCAAAACGGTAGGCATTATTGGCGCGGGACAAATGGGCGGAGGTATTGCTCACGTCTGTGCACTGGCCGGTTATGATGTTTTGATCCACGACCAGTCGGCCGACCAGTTGGAAAAGGCTATTGCTACCGTCAACGGCAACATGGCCCGTCAGGTATCGCACGGCAAACTTGAAGAAGCCGAACGCGTCAAGGGAATGGCAAAAATTCGCCCTGCCCTGCGCATGGAAGACCTTTCAGGCGTTGATCTGGCTATTGAAGCTGCTACGGAAGACGAGACCGTTAAGCGCAAGATTTTTGCCCAGCTTTGTCCCAATCTCAATCCCGAAGCCATTCTGGCCACCAACACCTCATCCATTTCGATCACGCGGCTTGCCGCGACCACAGATCGGCCTGAGCGTTTTATCGGTATCCACTTCATGAATCCCGTTCCGGTCATGAAGCTGGTTGAACTCATTCGCGGCATCGCCACGGAAAACGTTACGTTCGAATCCGCCCGCGCTTTTGTGACCAGCCTTGATAAGACACTAACGGTCTCGGAAGATTTCCCGGCCTTCATCGTCAACCGTATTCTGCTGCCGATGATCAACGAAGCCATCTATGTGCTGTATGAAGGCGTCGGCTCGGTTGAAGCCATCGATACCGCCATGAAGCTCGGCGCCAACCATCCAATGGGACCGCTGCAGCTTGCCGATTTCATCGGCCTCGATACATGCCTGTCGATCATGCAGGTGCTGCATGACGGTCTGGCGGATTCGAAATATCGTCCCTGCCCGCTCCTGGTGAAATATGTTGAAGCCGGCTGGCTTGGACGCAAGGCCGGACGCGGTTTCTACGATTATCGCGGCGAAAACCCCGTTCCAACCCGCTAAGACCAAAGGCATTGACGCGCCGCAGCCGATTCAGATTATTTATTTCAATCAAACCCTTGCATTGATCCCGGTGCCTCCCCAATTCAAGCAGAATTGCAGCACCGGGCCCCTCTGGCGAAAGTTACCGGCTCTTTCGTGATGTCGGAGCTGTAATCTGGAACCGATGCCGGCGGATCATTTTTCACATGGAGCTTCTGTTTGTTGACGCCATGGGCAAGCCCCTATGGATGTGGCTTGGCTTTTTTGCCCTTGTCCTTGTACTTCTCGTCCTTGATCTGGGCGTTCTCAATCGAAAAAATCACGATATAGGCATGCGCCAGAGCCTTTTGCTCTCGGCGTTCTACATCAGTCTTGGCGTCGCCTTCGGCGGCTTCATCTGGTGGGAGCTGGGCAGCGAATCCGGCATGCAATATCTCACCGGCTTTGTGGTCGAGAAAAGCCTTGCGATGGACAATATTTTCGTCATCGCCATGATTTTCGGCTATTTCGCCATCCCCAAACAATATCAGCACCGCGTTCTGGTCTACGGCATTCTTGGCGTGGTTATCCTTCGCGGCATCATGATCGCAGCAGGTGCCGCAATTGTTGAACAATATGAGTGGGTTCTCTATCTCTTTGCCGCGTTCCTGATAATCACAGGCATCCGTATGCTCATGGCCGGCGGCGATGAGTTCGATGTTTCGGCCAATCCCGTTTTCAAATTCATGAGCAAACGCTTCCGGGTGACAAACGAGTTGCACGGGCAGAAATTCATGATCCGCCGGACCGACCCGCATACGGGCAAGTCCAAACTGTGGATCACGCCCCTGTTGCTGGCCCTCGTGATGGTGGAACTGGCGGACGTGATCTTCGCGGTGGATTCCATTCCCGCCATTTTCGCCATTACCACCGATCCTTATATCGTCTTCACCTCTAACATCTTTGCAATCCTGGGCCTGCGCGCGCTGTACTTTGCTCTCGCCAGCCTCATCCACCGCTTTGTCTATCTGAAATACGCACTGTCGCTTGTGCTTGTTTTCATTGGCGGAAAGATATTCGTGGCTGACGCTTTGGGACTGGCAAAGATACCGCCAATGTGGTCACTGTCGATCACACTCGGCATTCTCGCCGCCGGTATTATCAGCTCGCTCTGGAAAACCCGGAACGATGAACCTGAGCCCGGGCTAACGCCGGAATTAACGATGGATGCAGAACGTGTCTCTGCAGCTCCTATCGCTGAGGCAGGTAAAAAAGCATAATCCCATCAACGGAGGACTTATATGAACGCTGACGAAAAACCGTCCAACTGGGGTCCTGCGGGTAACCAGACCGAACGGCGCCTCTCCAGCGTTCTGGTCCAACTTGGTGAAACCAACGCGGACAGGATTTCGCTCGACGATATCCTGTCCGCTCTTTCCGAGCGCGGTTTTGTCGCTCTGTTCATTCTTTTTGCGGCGCTGAATTTGGTTCCTCTGCCGCCGGGTTCATCGACAATCTTCGGTATCCCGCTGATCCTTCTATCGAGCCAGTTGCTGATCGGCATGGAGAACCCGTGGTTTCCGGCGTTCCTGCGCCGCAAATCCATGAGCATCACAACCTACCGGCGGTTTATTCTGAAACTCGAACCATTGCTGACCCGGTTTGAAAAGCTTGCACGTCCGCGTTATTGGCCACTGCCGCAGGCAATCATGGAGCGGATCATCAGTATCCTCGTCCTCCTGTTGTCTTTCCTTGTCGTTCTGCCCATTCCGCTCGTCAATCAGCTGCCAGCGCTCAGCATTGTCCTGCTCAGTATTGGCCTTGGCGAACAGGATGGCGTATGGCTTGGAACCGGTCTGCTTGTGGCGGCACTGGCTGCCGGTTTTGCTATTGGCCTTGCAGCGTCTGTCGGTCTGGCTGCACTTCATATATTTGGTTGAGCATGAACGATCAGAAAACCATTACCATCTATGTCGACGCCGACGCCTGCCCTGTGAAAGCTGAAATTTACCGTGTGGCCGAGCGCTACGGGGTCAAAGTCTTCGTCGTATCCAACTCCTTCATCACCATTCCGCGCGATCCGATGATCGAGCGGGTCATTGTCAGCGACGGCTTCGATGCCGCCGATGACTGGATCGCCGAACGCGTATCGCGCGGCGATGTCGTCGTAACCGCCGACATTCCGCTCGCCAGCCGCTGTGTCAAAGCCGGTGCCGACGCGATTTCACCCACAGGCCGTGCCTTCACCGAGGCATCTATCGGCAACACATTGGCCACGCGCAATCTGATGGATGAGCTGCGCTCCGCCGGGCAGATAACCGGCGGCCCACGGCCATTTTCACCAAAAGATCGCTCGGCCTTTCTGTCTGCGCTCGATCTTGCTGTTGTACGCCTGAAACGAGCTGGGTTTTCTTCTTAGAGCCATGGTTGTGCCCGCCTATACCCGGCACAACCGCAATGTCGCGATTTTCGTATCAATTGAGTGTCATGACAGCCGCTGGATGAGCCCTTGGAACAAGCGGCATATCAAGAGTTGTTTGGGACAGATCCAAGGTCGTTTGTTTTGCGCCATCGCTTTCCCAGCTCCGATACCCCTCGATCCGGAGTGAAATTTTGCTCCCCGGCAGCACCGTGAAATCCCGTGGCATCATCTCCAGTGAAATCGGATAATAGGTGTCCATGGCAATCATCTCCTGCTTTTCCAACCCCTTGTAAAAGCGGGGATTGGCCCAACCCCACGTTACCCTCTTGCCATCAACCAGGAGGGTAGCCTTAAGATATGGCACCCCGTCAAGAAAGCGCGCCATCATGGCAACTTTGATCGTGCCGGCAAAGCGGGTCGCATCAAGAAGGGCTTGGGTCTCAAAAACACCACTGTCGCCGTTTCCATTAAAGCTGACAGGCGTGGACGTAGTTCCATCCCCAGCGTTTGGTGTGAGCAACAAGCCTGGAGCAGGACTGTTCTGGCGAAGATAATAGGACACAACTTCCGTTTTCGGCCAGGCATCTTCCTTTACAAGGAGTTCTCCGTTCGGGATGCAATCCCGGGGCGAATGAGCGTTAGTCCTATTCGTGTCACAATGGCCTACCAGCGTATTGCTTTTATCATTTATGCTCGGGGGAATGAGATCCCCGGCAATTAAATCGCCAGCCGGTGTTTCCCTGACATAAGTGGGCTGTTTTTCGACACCGTTATTCACCCCGTAAAGATAGCGGGAGTACCAGAGAAGAATCTCCTTTTGCCATTCCTTTTGCCAAACCGGATCGTCGTGATTCCGGCTGTGGAACCACAACTGCACGGGCTTCTTCATCTGATATAATGTGTCATACAACTGGACACCGTTTTTTGTCTTCACGTTATTATCGCTCTGGCCATGCGCAATGAGGGTCGCGGCCTTGATCTTGCCTGCCAGCACGAGCGTGTTACGTTCCTTCCAAAAATCGTTATACGCCAACGTCGTGTTGTCGACGCCATCTTCCAATTTCTTCTGGTTGGCTGCGCATATACTTCTTCTGGCGTCCCTCACCGTTCCGGAACTCAAAACAAAGCCAGTAAGACTTACAGAGGCGTCGTCGTTGGGCACAACACCGTTATAGCGCGCGAAATAATCGTACGCATTGCTGATGCCATCCACCGTAACATTGGCTTCAAGACCCGGCACCTCCATAACGGTAGCCATTGTAGACAAGGTTCCACCGTAAGAAATTCCTTCCATGGCGATATGGTCCGTTGACCAGGATGCACGCGCCGCGTCACCCTTTTCGTCCGTTCCCTCAACAAGAGGATCATTCGTCAGCCAGCGCGCGACATCTGCCATGGCTTGACGTTCAGTAGCGTCCATAATCGACGGGCAACCCTCAGATTCATTAGACCCAAGTGAATCCGCATAGACAACGGTGAACCCCATCCGAATATATTGATCTTCACCAAGGAACGGTGCTCGTCTCTTGGACAAATATTCTGGATCTTCGTAATAGATGGAGGGGCGAACGACCACAGGCGTTTTCAAGCCTTCGGCAACTTCCGCTGGCTGCACAATACGCAACGCAATGCGATCCAGCTTACCGTCACCGTCGGTGTCCATCGCCGTCTGAACGTTAACTTTAAACCTCAGAGGCGCACGTTTGGACAACCAGGGCAGGATCATGCCGTCATCCACCATTGGTCCCAGATGGCCGGGGTAAAGCGTTGCAAGTTTGGCATAGGGGACGCCTGTGGGGGAAGTCAGAAACTGCTCACCCACTTCGGGCAATGGCGCTGGCGGAGTGATATTTCCTACTGGTGGCAATTCAGTAATGGTATGCGGCGGAGGTGCATCTAAGGTTGATAAGTCACCTTTGTCGGTAAAGGTCCTCTCCGAAACATCGCTTGCCGGGTCGGGTGAATTGGAGCCGTCACATGCAGCAAGAACGAGCACGGCAAATAGCAATAAATGACAAAATTTCATGGCAATCTTTCAAAAACTTCAAAATAAAATCTACAAAAATCCAATGAGCATCCTCTAACATAGAAAAATCAAATTGTTCAATATATATGCAACACTTTTCAAAGCGTAATTATTAATCACCCGCGATGGCCCTGTTTTGCAGAAGCCGTTTATGTGGTTTGATAGGATGAGCTTCTGAGCCTGCGCAACGGCAAATCATGTACCAAATTTCGGCCTTGAGGCCTCTGTTCCCGCTCAATTGCAACCGAGCTATGCGTCCCTGCCATTGACGAAAGGAGCCGCAACCTCTACGAGAGCGCAACAAAGCTATATGCGTGCCGCTCGAGCTTAAACATATGCCGAGCCGAAAACACCAGCCCAAACACGTACTTGAAAGTTCATTAATGACTATTTTCGATTCTATCGCCCCGGCGCTGTCCGGTGCATTGGCGGCCCGTGGTTATGAGACCCTGACCCCTGTGCAGACAGCGGTACTTGCCCCGGAAGCAGATGGTGCCGACCTTCTTGTCTCCGCTCAGACCGGTTCCGGCAAAACAGTTGCCTTCGGTATTGCCATCGCGCCGACGCTGCTTGAAGGCGCCGACCGTTTCACCTCCATTGGCGCACCCTATGCGCTGGTTATTGCCCCGACGCGCGAACTTGCCCTTCAGGTACGCCGCGAACTCGAGTGGCTTTATGAAAAGACCGGCGCGCGCATCGCTTCCTGCGTCGGCGGCATGGACATGACCAAGGAACGCCGTGCCCTGCAAGGCGGCGCCCATATCGTTGTCGGCACACCGGGCCGTCTGCGTGACCACATCACGCGTGGCTCACTCGACATGACCGAGCTGCGCGCCGTTGTTCTTGATGAAGCCGATGAAATGCTTGATCTCGGTTTCCGTGAAGATCTCGAATTCATTCTCGGCGAAGCGCCAAAAGACCGGCGCACCCTGATGTTCTCGGCCACGGTCCCCAAACCTATTGCCCAGTTGGCAAAGCAGTTCCAGAACGATGCGCTGCGCATCACTGCAACAAGCGAAAAATCCCAGCACAGCGATATTGAATATCACATCATGCCGGTCGCCCCGCGCGAACGCGAAAATGCGATCATCAATGCACTGCTCTTCTACGATGCACAGAACACGATTGTGTTCGGGTCCACCCGCGAAGCGGTCAAACATCTGACCAGCCGCCTGTCCAATCGCGGCTTCTCCGTCGTGTCGCTTTCCGGTGAACTCAGCCAGGCCGAACGTACCAATGCGCTGCAGGCCATGCGCGACGGCCGTGCCCGCGTTTGCGTCGCCACCGACGTTGCCGCCCGCGGCATCGATTTGCCCAATCTCGATCTCGTCATCCATGCCGATCTTCCGACCAACCCGGATACACTGCTGCACCGCAGCGGCCGTACGGGCCGTGCCGGACGCAAAGGTATCTGCGTTCTGATCGTTCCGGCGTCCCGCCGTCGTTCGGCCGAGCGCCTGCTGCAGATGGCAAAGCTCAGCACCACGATGGTACCGCCACCGGATGCTGCTGCTATCAACAAGCGCAACCATGACCGTATCCTCAACGATCCGTCACTGACTGAAGTGATGACGGACGAGGAAGGCGCACATGTCCGCGAGCTTCTCGGCCTGCATTCCGCCGAACAGATCGCCGCCGCCTATCTGCGTCAGCAGATGGCAGCGCGTCCTGCGCCGGAAGAGCTGTCGAACACACCGGCCCACGTCATGGAACCGATCCGCAAGGGTAGCTACGACGACCGTCCCGGCCGAAGCGATCGTGGTGATCGAGGTGATCGCGCCCCTCGCTCCGATCGTTTCGAACAGTTCGAAAGCGGCGCCTGGTTCTCGCTCAGTGTTGGCCGTAAACAGCGCGCCGAACCGCGCTGGCTTCTGCCGCTGATCTGCAAGGCTGGCGACATCACCAAGACCGATGTGGGTTCGATCAAGATTCTCGAGACTGAAACCCGTTTTGAAATCACAGCCAGCAAGGCTGACGCTTTCCTTGCCCGTATCAAGCAGTACGGCACTGGCGAGAAGGGTGTGAACATCACCCGCAGCGAAGGTGCAGGCCCCTCATCGCCGCGCCGCAGTGAAGGCGGCGATTTCAAGCCGAAAAAGGATTTTGGCGAGAAGCGTGATTGGGCAGAGCGCAAGCCGCGCGCCTATGACGATAAGCCGAAAACCGATTGGGCCGCCAAACCAGCCAAGGCAAAGCCGGAAGGCTGGACAGCCGAAAAGCCTGAGAAGGTGAAGAAGCCCAAGGAACGCAAGCCAGGCGACCCTTCGGGCTTTGACAAGTACAAGGCCAAAAAGGCCCGCAAAGCTGCGGCCGGTCCGACTGAATAAAGTCAGTTGCACGACTCAAATATTAAAAACCCGCCGGTGGAAATTCCCCGGCGGGTTTTTGTATTTTAAACACCAGCAAAAGAAATATTCACCCCCCTCTGTCCTGTCGGACATCTCCCCCGCAAGGGGGGAGATCACATCGACATGAATGCTTTCGCTTAAATTCATATGTCAAAGATTGGTAGCGATATCGATGAAGGCTGATCTCCCCCTTGCGGGGGAGATGTCCGACAGGACAGAGGGGGTGAAAGACACGTTTCGCCTTATCTTCTACTGCGCCGCAATTGCTGCATCGATCAACCGAAACGCGTCATCGCTTTCCCAGGGTGCCGGACCATTCATGGCTGCAATCTGGCAGCCCTCTTTATCGACAATCATAGTCACTGGCAGACCAAACGCCAGGTTCTTGCGCTTCAATTCGTTGAATACGCCCATAGTCGGATCGCGGTAAAGTGCGAGCGACTTGACGCCGATGTCGCCAAGAAATGCTTTGGGCTTCTGATCATCGCCTGTATCAATGTTGATGGTCACAACCTGAAAATTATCGCCGCCCTTTTTGGCCTGCAAGGCATCAAGCGCCGGCATCTCCTCGCGGCAAGGTGCACACCATGTGGCCCACAAATTGACGAGTATCGTCTTGCCTTTGAAGTCTGCCAGTCGCACCGGCTTGCCATCGGGTCCGGTGAACGACAGCGAGGACATGGATTGCGGCTTGTCAGCGCCGCGCATGGCTGCGACGCCCCCTGTGGCAGCCGCATCAATCTTCTTGGCGATATCAGCCTTTGCCGTGCATTGATCCGGCGCGTTTGTTCCTGCAACAATATTGCCAGAAGGCCGCTCGATCACGTATACCCCAACCGCACCGGCGACTATGCCTGCGAGCGCAGCAAGAAGAATGATTTTCCTGTTGCCGCGTGAAGTGGTTTTCTGTGTTTCGTTGCCGTTGTCCATATTTTGCACTTTCCGTCTATCCGCCCAAGGCTCACCCAAGGTTTTACAATGTCCGACAAGAAAAACAGCAATGAAATGTGGGGAGGCCGTTTCGCCTCAGGTCCGGCTGCCATCATGGAAGAAATCAATGCTTCCATCGGCTTTGACCAGAAACTCTATGCCCAGGACATTCGCGGTTCACTTGCCCATGCTGCCATGCTTGCGAAAACCGGCATAATCGCGGCGGATGACCACGACAAGATCGCAAAGGGCCTGAACACGATATTGTCAGAGATCGAAAGCGGAAAGTTCGTTTTCTCACGCAAACTTGAAGACATTCACATGAATGTCGAGTCGCGCCTTGCCGACCTGATCGGTGCACCGGCCGGCCGCCTGCACACGGCACGCTCGCGCAACGATCAGGTTGCCGTCGATTTCCGGCTGTGGGTGAAGGAAGAATTGCAACGCACGGCAACCGCCCTGAAAAAGCTTATCGAGGCTTTCCTCAAGCGTGCCGAAGAACATGCGGCGACCCTGATGCCGGGTTTCACCCATTTGCAGACCGCCCAGCCCGTCACCTTTGGGCACCATTGCATGGCCTATGTCGAAATGTTCGGCCGTGATTTGAGCCGGGTGAAAGACGCGATCGAGCGTATGGATGAATCGCCGCTTGGAGCGGCAGCGCTCGCCGGAACCGGTTTCCCCATCGACCGGCACATGACCGCGAAAGAGCTCGGATTCCGTGAGCCCACCCGCAATTCGCTCGACAGCGTTTCGGACCGCGATTATGCGCTGGAATTTCTGTCGATGGCCGCCATTGCCGCAACGCATCTGTCACGTCTCGCCGAAGAAATCGTCATCTGGTCCACGCCGCAATTCGGTTTCGTGCGCCTGTCGGATTCTTTCTCCACCGGCTCCTCGATCATGCCGCAGAAGAAAAACCCCGATGCTGCAGAGCTGGTGCGCGCCAAGACCGGCCGTATCACCGGTTCGCTCGTCGGGCTTTTGACGGTCATGAAGGGCCTGCCGCTGACCTATTCCAAGGACATGCAGGAAGACAAGGAAACCGTTTTTGACGCGGCCGAAACCCTTG
Organism: Phyllobacterium sp. 628; assembly: GCF_014189505.1. Classification (GTDB taxonomy): domain Bacteria; phylum Pseudomonadota; class Alphaproteobacteria; order Rhizobiales; family Rhizobiaceae; genus Phyllobacterium. The sequence goes on from NZ_CP050301.1 coordinate 61,483, forward strand.
AGCTTACTCTTGCCGCGATGACCGGCATGGTCGGCGACATGACCATCAACACCGCAGCGATGAAAAAGGCTGCAGGCTCCGGTTATTCCACGGCAACAGACCTTGCCGACTGGCTGGTGCGCGAGCTTGGCCTGCCCTTCCGTGAAGCGCATCATGTGACCGGCCGTGCCGTGGCTCTGGCGGAGCAGAAGAAGGTTGAGCTCGGAAAACTGGCGCTGGAAGACCTCAAGGAAATCCATCCCGGCATTACCGACGCCGTGTTTGGTTTCCTCACCGTTGACAAATCCGTACGCAGCCGCAAATCCTTTGGCGGCACGGCACCGGAACAAGTGCGCAAACAGATCAAATACTGGCAAAAACGCATCACGAAATCGTAAGTCGAATGTAGGGGGATGCAAACGCAGCGTCCTTGCGATAGACAGAACAACATACTTTCGGACGACAGGATCAAAATCTATGACAAGCCGTTCCTACTTGACGACAATTCTGATGGCGGTTGCGATTGTGAGCGCGGTATCGGCTTGCGGCCGCAAGGGCCCGCTTGAGCCACCACCCGCGTCCGTCACCACTCCGGCTCCGGGTGAGCCGAAACCAGCCAAGCCTCCTGTTCAAGACAAGCGCTTTTTCCTCGACTCGATAATCTAGGCTGATTTTCCGTGAACCATTTTGACTATAGGGACGGCATCCTTCATGCCGAGGATGTCAGTATTCCAGATATCGCCAAGGCAGTCGGGACGCCTTTTTATTGCTATTCGACAGCTACCATCGAGCGCCACTACAAGGTGTTTGCCGCGGCATTTGCCGAGATGGATGCACTTGTTTGCTATGCGTTGAAAGCCAATTCCAATCAGGCTGTCCTGAAGACATTGGCTCGCCTGGGTTCCGGCGCTGATATTGTGTCGGAGGGCGAATTGCGCCGCGCTTTGGCAGCGGGCATCCCCGCCAGCAAGATCATTTTCTCCGGTGTCGGCAAAAAGCCCGGCGAAATGGACTATGCGCTTGCTGCCGGAATTCACTGTTTCAACGTTGAGTCCGAGCCTGAACTCGAAATGCTGTCCGCCCGTGCGGTTGCGGCAGGAAAGATCGCCCCGGTCTCGCTGCGCATCAACCCGGATGTTGATGCCAAGACCCACAAGAAGATTTCGACCGGAAAGTCCGAGAACAAGTTCGGCATTCCGCTGGCCAAGGCCCGCTCGGTCTATGCCCGTGCCGCCAAGTTGCCCAATCTGAGGATTACCGGCGTCGATATGCATATTGGCAGCCAGATCACCGATCTGGAGCCCTTTGAAGACGCCTTTGCTTTGCTCGCGCAACTGGTTGGCGATCTGAAAGCCGATGGCCATGATATCAAACACGTCGATCTCGGCGGCGGGCTGGGCATTCCCTATCATTTCGACAACAATCCGCCACCCTTGCCCGACGCTTATGCTGCCATTGCTGCCAAGCACATCAAGCCGCTTGGCCTGAAGACGATTTTTTGAGCCCGGCCGCCTGATTGTCGGCAATGCTGGTATTCTTGTCAGCGAAGTCATCTTTGTTAAAGAGGGCGATGCGCGCAATTTCATCATTGTCGATGCGGCCATGAATGATCTGATCCGCCCGACACTTTATGATGCCTTCCACACAATCCGACCGGTGAGAGAAGCGCCCGCAGCGCATCCGCGCATTCGCGGCGACGTGGTTGGTCCAGTGTGCGAGACCGGCGATTATATCGGCCTTGATCGTGATTTGCCGCGACCCGCCCCGGGTGATCTGATCGCCATCGGCACTGCGGGCGCATATGGAGCCGTGCAGGCTGGGACCTACAATACCCGCCTGCTCGTACCCGAAGTGCTCGTAAGCGGCGACCGCTTCCATGTTGTGCGGCCGCGCACGTCCTATGAAGAACTGATCGGTCTCGATTCAATCCCGGACTGGCTATAAATCGCCCTTTACACACAAGGGTGATGAGCTTTTTGCGCCAAGGCCTCGCCTTTGCCACGATGAATGCTATTCTTGTTGAACATCAACGCGTGCATCAGGAATCACCGCCGTTGACGAGATGGAGTGAGGATGACCGGTCAACACCCCGACCAACGGGACGCTGAAAGGGTCAGGTTCGATATTTTCAAAAGTATCGATCGCCTCCGCTTGTCCGCATGGTTGACCCTCGCGTTCGAGCGCCTCTGGCCTCGCCTTTTGCCGCTTGTGCTTGTCGCCGCACTCTTCGTAATCCTGTCGTGGTTCGGTATTTTCCGAATGGTTCCGGATCTGGCCCGGCTCGGGTTGCTGGCGCTGTTCCTTCTTTCGCTTCCGGTCTGCCTTTATATTCTCTTGAAATTCCGCCTGCCGGATCAGGCCGACGTGAGCCGCCGCCTTGAAGACGTCAATGCGCTGGATCATCAGCCAATCGCCATTCAGTCTGAAACGATTGCCACCAGCAAAGATGATCCCTTCGCGCAGGCCCTGTGGGACGAACACCGCAAGCGGATGGCGGAGCGGATCAGAGGTCTGAAAAGCGGCCTGCCGCAGACCGATATTCCCGAACGCGACCCTTGGGGTTTGCGTGCTGTTGTCGGGCTGCTTTTGTTTGTTGCCTTTGCCTTTTCCGGCAGTCCGTTTGGCGGGCATTTGAGCGATGCTTTTCGAAGCCACGGCGCGAGCGATGCTATCCCGCCGCGTATCGATGCATGGGTAACACCGCCACGCTATACCGGCCGGCCGCCGGTCTTTTTGACGTCGTCGGCCAATGATCTGGAAAAACAGTTCACCGTTCCGCAGAACAGCATCCTTGTCATTCGCGTGATTGGTGGCAATGGCACCGAAAAAGTCACGAAGACGCTCCCGGATGGCAAGCCAACCGACGTCGCCGTCAAGGAAGGAAAAAAGGCGGAAGAGGCTGCCCCGGTCAAGGATCAGCCTCGCAACTTTGAAATCGCGTTGGATACCAACACCAGCATTGGTCTGTCTGACAATGGCAGCCTTCATTCCGAATGGGCTTTTTCCGTCCTGCCGGATCAAGCTCCCAGCATCCGCTTCACCAAGGAACCATCGAGTGCCGTCAACGGCACGATGGAACTCACCTACGAAATCAAGGATGACTACGGCGCAGCCAGTGCGCTGGCAAAGATCGAACAGGCTCTGCCGCCCGCACAAGATGCCCACCCGCTTTACACCGCACCTGAGCTGCCTCTGAGCCTGCCCAAGCGGGGCTCCCAAGGCGGAGACACCAAAACAACCAAAGACCTGACCGAACATGTCTGGGCCGGTTCCGAAATCCGCATGACGCTGCTTGCCACCGATGATGCGGGGCAGGAAGCAAGAAGCGAGACCAAGACCCTCGTGATGCCCGAGCGCCCCTTTGCCAACCCGCTGGCCCGCGCTGTTGTCGAGCAGCGGCGCGTTCTGGCACTGGATGCCAATGCCAAGCGCAACGTGCTCGATATGCTCGATGCCCTCACCATCTGGCCGGAAGAGACCATCAACAACCCCACCTATTATCTGGCACTGCGCAGTATCCGTTCGCGGCTTAATCTTGCCCGCAGCGACGACCAGTTGCGCGATGTCGTCGGCTATATGTGGCAGGTGGCCCGAGGCATTGAAGATGGGGCTTTGTCGGAAGCCGAACGCAGCCTGCGCGAAGCTCAGGAAGCGCTGCGGCAGGCAATCGAACAGAATGCCAGCCCGGAAGAAATCGAAAAGCGCATGGCGGATCTGCGTAAAGCCATGAACAAATATATGCGTGAGCTTGCCCAGCAGGCACAGCGCAGCCCCAAAACGGCGCAGGCCGATCCCAATGCCCGCGAACTGCGTCAGGAAGATATTGACCGCATCCTCAAGCAGATCGAGGAACTGGCCAAACAGGGCTCGAAAGAGCAAGCCCAGCAATTGCTTTCGCAGCTCAACGACATGCTGAACAATCTGCAGATGCGGCAAAGCCAGAATGGCAAAGATGGTCAGGGCGACCAGATGAAGCAGCAGATGAACAAGCTTGGCGAATTGATGCGACGTCAGCAGGAAATGATGAACCAGACGCACAAGCTGGAACAGCAGCGCCAGAACCGCATGCAGCAGGATTATGGTGAGTCCGGCAAGGACGGCCAGCAAGATCAGGGCCAGATGTCTGACGAGGAAATCGCCAAAGCCCTGCAAGGATTGCAGGACGGCCAAGGCAAACTTCAGTCAGACCTGCAGCAACTGACAGATGATCTCAATGGTCAGGGCATCACGCCGAACAAGGACTTCGGCGACGCCGGCAAGTCCATGGGCGAAGCCAAGAAGTCACTCGGGGACGCCGATGGCGGGCAAGCGCTCGATCAGCAGAGCAATGCATTGGACTCCCTGCGCAAGGGCGGACAGGACATGATGAAGCAGATGCAGGCGATGGGCCAGACCGGCCGGAATGGGCAGCCTCAACAAAGCGACAGAGATCCTCTTGGCCGGCCTTCCAGATCAACCGGCGCTGATTTCGGACCTGACAAAAACATGCTGCCCGGCGCTGCAGATGTGCAGCGTGCGCGCCAGATTCTCGATGAAATCCGCAAGCGCCTCGGTAATGCTCTAAGCCCTCAGGAAGAAAAAGATTATCTCGAGCGCCTGCTGAAGTTCGACTAAGCCTTTAGTCTCTGACAACACCGACATAGGGCAATTGCCGGAAGGAATGCCCGACGTCCATGCCATAACCGACTACGAAATAGTCGGGGCATTCAAAACCTTTGAAATCAGCTTCAATATCGGTCTTGCGCTTCACGCTCTTGTCCAGAAGGACGGCAATCGAAACGCTGCGCGCACCGCGTTCCAGCATCAGTTCGCGTGTGAATTTCAGCGTCTTGCCCGATTCCAGGATATCGTCGATCAAAAGCACGTCGCGGCCATGAACATCGCTGTCGATATCGCGCAGAAGCCGCACTTCCTTGCTTTCCGTGCCCTTACCGTAGCTGGACACGGTGATGAACTCGACATCGGGCTCAGCGCCCGCATCGTGCATGGCACGGATCAGATCGGCAGCAAATATGAACGACCCTTTCAGAATCGAGATGACCAGAAGGTTGTCGAAATGCTTGGCAACGATAGCCTTGGCAAGTTCAAGATTACGGGCGGCAATCACATCTGCGCTGAACAGAACATCGATTTCTTTTTCGCCAACCTTCGGCATGCAACGTTTCCTGACTTTCCGGTGATAGGTCTGAGAGGCACCCTATAGCCTGATACTGGCCACAAATGCAAAACCGAGCGCTGCGGATCATCGTTAATGGACTATCAGTGCGGTTTCAAATCATTGCGCAGCGGCGATACGGCATGCAACTCGGACGCGCGTGGCGCGGTGAAAAGCACATGCCCGCCCGATATCCAAAAGGTTGATGCAGCAATGATTGCAACCAGCAGCCAATAGGCAAATCCTGGCATCCGGCTTTGCCTGTGATGCGATCGCCGCAGGATTGCCATGCGGCTGCCGGGCGTTCCAGTGTCTGGCGATCGGGGAAACAGCTGCACCTGTGAAAGAGGCCCGACGGTTTCATAAATCGCGTCCTCAACCCCACCTTTGTCAAAATGAAGTCCGGGTGCGATGTGCGAAACGCGCGTCACATCCATGGATTTAAATCGTGCGATCACTCGTTTTCCGGTCGTTCCGCCATGTTGCAGTCATGTTCCTGCGAATCATGGCGCAATCCTACCGCCCAATAATTAATGTTTCGACGAATGGATGCGGCGATTGGTGGGTGGTCAAATCCGTCCGCGCTGAATAAAACACGCGTGGACAAGAAACTTGGAAAGTCGCGCTTGATTCGTTTTGAGAATGTCGGTTTACGCTACGGGATGGGCCCGGAGGTTCTGCGTGATGTCAGCCTCCATATTTCGCCTCGTTCGTTCCAGTTTTTGACCGGCCCTTCGGGTGCGGGTAAAACCTCTTTGCTGCGTCTGCTTTTCATGACTTTGAAACCCACGCGCGGTCTCATTACCGTGTTCGGCAAGGACATCGCCACGATTTCGTCCAAGGAAATGCCGATGTTGCGGCGCAGGATCGGCGTCGTCTTTCAGGATTTCCGCCTGCTCGATCACATGACGACCTATCAGAATGTTGCCCTGCCGCTACGCGTTCGCGGCAAGGAAGAGGCAACCTATCGTGCTGAAGTGCAGGAACTATTGCAATGGGTTGGCCTTGGCGAACGCATGCATGTGCTGCCGCCGGTTCTCTCCGGCGGTGAAAAGCAGCGCGCCGCCATTGCCCGTGCCCTGATCGATCAGCCGGAAATTCTTCTGGCGGACGAACCCACAGGCAATGTTGATCCGCCGCTCGCTCGCCGTCTGCTGCGCCTGTTTGGCGAACTGAACCGCTCCGGCACCGCTGTCGTCATCGCCACCCACGACCTTACTCTGATGGACCAGATCAATGCCCGGCGCATGATTTTGGATCAGGGGAGGCTTGATATCTATGATTGACGATGTCCGGCTCAAGGAACAGGCGCGGGAGTGGTTCCAACGGGGCCTCGCCCTCGTTCGCGGCAAGAATCCGCAAGTGTCCATTGTACCCGCCGGAAACGTCGTCGGTCATGCCCTGATGATTACCATCGCGATCATGACCTTCCTTGCCTGCCTTACCATCGGGGCTGTTAGCCTTGTTCAATCCACTGCCGCCACGTGGCAAAGCCAGATTTCGACCGAGGCGACCATCCAGATCCGCCCGATCGAGGGTCAGGACATGGAAGCACGGCTGGAACAGGCCAGCAAGCTTGCCCAGGGCTTTGCCGGGGTGAAGTCCACCCATGTGATCGACCGGGCTGCAACCGCCCGCCTGCTGGAGCCATGGCTCGGCACTGGGCTGAACATTGACGAGCTTCCGGTACCCCGGCTTGTGGTGGTGACGCTCGATGAGGCTAACCCGCCGGATTTCGCCACCTTGCGCAGCGAACTTGTAAAGAATGTTCCCGGCGCAAGCTTTGACGATCACCGCACATGGGTGGACCGGCTCGTTTCCATGGCCCGTTCGACCGTGCTGATCGGCATGGCAGTGCTCGGACTGGTTATCGCTGCAACCGTTCTAACTGTTATTTTTGCCACCCGGGGCGCCATGGCCGGTAATGGTCACATCATCGAAGTGTTGCATTTCATCGGTGCGGAACAGAAATTCGTCGCCCGGCAATTTGAACGCCATTTCTTCTGGACCGCGCTGAAAGGTGCATTGTGCGGAGGAGCGTTGGCTATTTTGATCTTTCTTATTATCGGCTGGTGGTCATCCCACAATCTGGCAACGCCGGAGGCGGATCAGGCAACAGCGCTCTTCGGCAATTTTTCCATCGGCTCGGGCGGTTATTCCGGCGTTGTGCTTATCATATTGGCGGTCAGCGTTTTGACCATGATTACAACACGAATGACGGTCATAGCGCATTTAAGGCAGGTAGACGGACGCACGGGCGAGAGTCACGATACCTGACCACATCTATTCAAATTGATACGATTAAATTTACGGGAGTTTTGGCTTCAAGCGCCTATAGGCTTCAGTGAATATATCCCTCGAACAAGGCAATGCGTGACCCCACCATGGACGGCGCGAACGACAGCAACAACGAGATCCCCTGCAGGCCAGAAAGGCCGCGCAGGATGGTTCGTGTCTGCCATGCGAAAACGCTTCGCGCGGCCGTTTTTTTTGCTTGGCGTTCTGGCCCTCGGCCTGTTCCTTGGTGGTTTCATTGTTTTCAGTGATCACGTCAGCACGATGCAAACGCCTGACATGGTCGAACCTGCCGATGGCATCATTGTTCTGACGGGCGGTTATTCACGCATCGAAGGCGCTCTTGATCTTCTGAAGAACAAGCGCGGCGAAAGGCTTTTCATCAGTGGCGTGCATCCTTCGACAAAACGCGGCGAATTGCAGCGCGTCACGCGCGGCGATGCAACCCTGTTCGAATGCTGCGTCGATATTGACCGCTCCGCCATGGATACAATCGGCAACGCCTCCGAGAGCATCAAATGGGCCAAGGCCAATCATTACAGCCGCGTTATCGTCGTCACCAACAATTATCACATGCCGCGGACCATGGTGGAGTTGAGACGGGCCTCCGAAGACATCGAATTCATTCCCTATCCGATCGTCAACAGCGACCTGCGCAATGGCGATTGGCTGGCGCGTGGTCAGGTCGTGCGTGTGCTGCTGGTCGAATATGTGAAATATCTGGGCGCAGTCATACGCTCCGCCCTGCCCGACAATCTCTCGAGCATCACGCAGACCATGGTCAAATGGGTGAAGACGTCGTGAGATTGGGGAGTTCACGGCGGCGGTAACTTGCTATAACGAGAGCTTCAAACTTACCGATATGACCGGGACTCCCATGACGATCATCCGATCAATTGTCTTCAACATCGCATTCTATCTCAATCTGATCGTTCAGATGATCATCTTCACACCCTATTATTTCCTCAGCCCCCGCAAGAATGCCTGGGCTGTGCCGAAGAACTGGGCGAAGTCCAACCATTGGTTGCAAAAAACCTTGGCTGGCACTGATCATGTGATTGAAGGTCTCGATAATATTCCCGATGGCCCGTATATCTGCGCGCCAAAGCATCAGTCCTTCTGGGATGCCTATGCATTTCTGCCGCAGATCGCCGATCCGGTTTACATCCTCAAGCGCGAGTTGATGTGGATCCCATTGTTCGGCTGGTACATCCTGAAAATGAAGATGGTGCCGATTGATCGCGGCAAACGCTCTGTCGCCATGAAGACCGCCATCAAGGGTGCGCGGGAAGCAGTTTCCCAAGGCCGTCAGTTGATGATCTATCCTGAGGGCACACGCACCGCACCCGGTGCACCACCGAATTACAAATATGGCGTGGCGCATATTTACAGCGAGCTTGGTGTTCCGGTACTGCCCATCGCGCATGTTGCCGGTCTTTACTGGCCGCGCCGCAAGTTCCGCCGCTTTCCCGGTACGATCCGCTGCCGCATCCTGCCGCCGATCCAACCCGGCCTTACACCTGAGGCGTTTTTGAAAAAGCTGCAGGAAGTCACCGAAGCGGCGTGCGATGAACTTTTGATCGAAGCTGCGCAGTCAAAGAACCCGCCGCCCATGCCACCCACAGCGGTTCAGCGGTTGAAGGAACTGGGTGTAACGGTCTGAGATTCGTTTGCTGCAGATGTATTGTACGTGGTTCGCCCCTCGACAAGCTCAGGAAGCTCACCATGAGGGAGATGAGTGGGCTGTGTAGTCACCAAGCGGAGCTTGCGCAGAAGGCACTCGTACTTACCCTCCCCCTTGTGGGGAGGGTCGGACCAACAGGTCCGGGGTGGGGGGTACTCAAATAAAAGATAAAGAGTTTTCAAAAACCGGATAGCTGTATTCACCCCCCACCCCGCTGCTATGCAGCGACCCTCCCCACAAGGGGGGGAGGGTGGGGCCAATCGCCTTAATATTAAAGGCTGTTGCAGCCTAACCGACATCGCGATTGATCGCAGCCACCAGTGATTCAAACCAGTGGTCACGGATATTCATCTTCTGCATATGTTCGAACGTATTGTGCACATAGTCCTCATTGCGGCCGGATTGACCAACCGAGCCCCGAACCGCTGCGGCAGCCTCGTCAACCGTCAATGCTCCGGCATATTGAACATGGTGACGATCAACCACATAGGTCAGCGCTTCAACCTTGCGGCCATCCTTGAGGCGCACCGCAAGCCGCCTTTCCAGATAGACATTTGTTACCAGCTCCCGCTCGCGCAGATAGGTAACGACTTCCTCTTCCAGCTCACCCGGCACCCGAAAGGCAAGGCCAAGGCACGAGCCGCCATGGTCAAGACCCAGCACCAGCCCCGGCCGCTCACGCGTTCCGCGATGCACATAGGAATGCACGCAAAGGGCCCGCCGGTAGCCATATAGACGCGCATGCATCGTCTCGACATGTGCAAAGCCGGGCTTCCACATCAGAGAACCATAGCCAAAGACCCAAAAATCGCCCATATCCGTCCTGATAGCTGTGCTTCACTTCGAAGCTTCTTTCCTGACCGATAGCGAGACCCGGACCATGACGTCAAGCACTCCCGCCAAAAGCTACAATGCCGGAAGGCGTATCCGATTCCTGGCCGTGGGTATTGTTGCGGTCGGCGCACTCTATACGGGCGGATGGTATTATCTCGCCAATATGCTGGAAACACGCGTCGCAACCAATATTGCCGGTTTCAAAGAGAAGGGCATCAACGCCGCTTGCGAGAATGCATCGGCAAGCGGCTATCCTTTCCGCCTCGGGCTCAATTGCTCGAGCGTTGCATGGGTGGATCAGGCCAAGTCTGTTTCGGTCAGCGCCGGTGCATTTCGCTCCGCTGCGCAGGTCTATGCGCCGTTTCACATCGTCAGCGAGATTGACGGCCCCGCCAAGGTCGATGTGCCCGGCATGATGCCCCTTGATTTGAACTGGGAAAACCTCAAATCCAGCGTGCGGCTCGACAAGCCTATTCCACAGCGCCTGTCTATCGAAGGACGCAACGTCGTCGTCAATCAGCGGGCGCCCGACGGTGGCACTGCTACGCCGCTTGCAACCATGAAAGACGGGCAACTGCACTTTCGCACGACCACACCCGCGATGGATGTTGCTCTATCGTTCAGCAATCTGAAATTTGCCGATAACGTGGTTTATAACCAGCCCTTGCCGGAACTGACTGGTTCTGCCGATATACAGCTGGCAAATGGCTTTGCCCTTCTGGGCAAAACGGAACGGGACATCACCGTTCTTCGTGGTCAGTCGGGAACCCTGCGCAAGGTCGATTTGGCGCTGCCTGACGGCAGCGGTATTGCTATATCAGGACCGTTCTCGATTGCCGATGATGGCCGGATCAGCGGCGATTTCAAGGTCACTCTGCGCAATCCGGAAAGCGTAGCCAATACCGTCAAGACTGTGCTTCCCGGACAGGACAAGATCATCTCGTCCGTCGTTCAGGCTATGGCCTTTGTGCCGAGGGATGCAAGCGGCGCACCAACTCTCCCCGTCACAGTCAAGAACGGGAAGATGTCGGTTGGCTTCATCAGTATCGGCCGCCTGCCCTCATTGTGAGGGCAGATCGGATTGCACACGATATTGTGCGTGGTTCGACAAGCTCACCATGAGGGAGAGTGAGGATTGCAGGAGCTAGATTCTGCAAGTTTACGACAAACTGCACGATTGCTTTGCAGCCCACTCATCTCCCTCATGGTGAGCTTGTCGAACCACGCACAAATGCTATGCAGCTTTATCAGGAACTCTTCGCACTAGCCTTTTGACGGCCGAAATCAGGCGCATCGACTTCCTGACCCGCATCGATGATCCCGCGCCGGACAGCACGGGTGCGGGTGAACAGATCAAACAGCGCATCACCATCACCCCAGCGGACCGACCGCTGCAGCGAAGCCAGATCCTCGGAAAACCGCGCCAGCATTTCAAGAATCGCATCCTTGTTGTGCAGGCAGACGTCACGCCACATGGTCGGATCTGACGCCGCAAGGCGGGTGAAGTCACGGAAACCCGACGCCGAATACTTGATCACTTCGGAGTTGGTGACTTCTTCCAGATCGCTTGCCGTCCCAACAATGTTGTAGGCAATGATGTGCGGAAGATGCGAGACGATGGCCAGAACGCGGTCGTGATGCACAGGGTCCATCGTATCGAGACGTGAACCACAGGCTTCCCAGAACTTTGTCAGTCTATCGAGCGCATCAGCATCCGTGCCCTCAAGCGGCGTCAGGATGCACCAGCGATTGGCGAAGAGTTCGGCGAAACCTGCATCAGGTCCGGAATATTCCGTACCGGCCAGGGGATGGCCCGGGATAAAGTGCACATGCGCCGGCAGTTCGGGCTGCATCTGTGCGATCACTGACCCTTTGGTCGAACCAACATCGGTGACGATTGCACCGGGTTTCAGCGACCCGGCAATATGTTTGGCCACTGCGCCTGAAGAGCCGACGGGCACGGACACAATGACGAGATCGGCATTTTTGACGGCATCAGCGCTATCAAGAATATAACTGTCGCCAAGGCTGAGTGCTTCTGCGCGTTTCAGGGTGCTTTCGCTGCGGGTTGAGATGACGATGTGATCGGCAAGGCCTTCGCGTTTGATGACGCGCGCCAGCGACGAACCGATAAGGCCGATGCCGATCAGTGCGATTGTATCGAAATGGATTCTAGACATTTGCTACTTCAAGAATTCGGAGAGTGCAGCGACTACGCCGCGATTGGCTTCCTCGGATCCAATGGTAAGGCGCAACGCGTTAGGAAATCCGTATCCCGTAACGCGGCGCAAAATATAGCCCTTGCTCGTGAGATACGCGTCGGCCTTTTCAGCCGATTTCGCTGCCTCATTAGGAAAATGGACAAGCACGAAATTGCCGACTGACGGCGTGACGCGCAATCCCAGCGCCGACAGTTGTTCTGTCAGCCATGGCAGCCATTTGTCGTTGAAGGCAACGGCCTTATCGACATGCGCGCGGTCGCGAATCGCCGCAGCACCGGCGACGATGGCCGCCGAATTCAGATTGAATGGGCCGCGAATACGGTTGACGGCATCAATGACGTGAGCCGGAGCGAACATCCAGCCAATCCGCAGGGCGGCGAGCCCATGGATTTTGGAAAATGTTCTGGTCATCACCACGTTCTCGAATGACGACACCAGTTCAACCCCGGCTTCGTAATCGTTGCGGCGCACATATTCAGCATAGGCTGCATCAAGCACGAGCAGCACATTCTTCGGCAGTCCGGCATGCAGACGCCGCACTTCCTCGAATGGAATATAGGTGCCGGTCGGATTGTTCGGATTAGCCAGAAACACGATCTTGGTCTGCGGCGTCACCGCAGCAAGAATCGTATCAACTTCCGCCTGCTCATTCTTTTCCCTGGCGACCACCGGCGTTCCACCGGCGGACATGATGTAAATCTTGTACACCATGAAGCCATGTTCGGTGTAAATGGCCTCGTCGCCGGGCGCGAGATAGGTTTGGCAGAGCAGGCCAAGCAGTTCGTCCGAACCGTTGCCGCAAAGGATATTGTCAGCGTTGAGACCATGAACATCGGCGATGGCTTTTTTCAGCGCCGTTGCCTGACCATCCGGATAGATTTCAAGCCGTTCGGATGCCGCATGATAAGCTTCGGTCGCGTGCTTGCTCGCGCCCAGAGGCGTTTCATTGGAAGACAGCTTATAGACCTTGGCCACACCGGGTGCGGATTCCTTGCCGGGCACATAGGCGGCAATATCGAGAACACCGGGCTTTGGGGTAGGACGCGTATCTTTCAATGTCGTGGTCATGATGCTTGATATCCGTAACATCGTTGCAATCGATGGTCATCGCGGGCAAAGGTTCAAGTCAGCGGGCATAGCCGCCAATAGGCCTGATGTCGAGCCCAACTTGCGACTGGCCAGCCTTAAAATCAAACAAACCATTGACTTTGTGCGGTACCGGCCTGCCGGTTGGCCGCAGTCACAGCATGATTCTAGTACGTTGAGGCGCCAACTTGCGGCGGGAATTAATTCTCGTCTGGGCCATCATATCGCATTGCAGTTCCCTGCGGTGACAAGACGGGTACGAAGACGCGCCGCGAAGCACGTTTGGCAACCGGCAGCCCCTGATAGATGCGTTTTTGCGCTTCGACGATCAGTACACCGGAAAACATCGGCCAGAAACGCCGGCCGACCCGCTCGAACAGGCTGGACGGCCGCATCATCCAGCGCCGCGACGATGGCGGAAAGAACAGCGCCTCACCCCACGGACCCGGCGTGAAATTGGTTTCCCGTAAAATCCGGATCAACTGACCCCGGCTATAGGGCCGCCCACTGCCAAAGGGCGTATGTTCGAAGCGCGCCCAGAGACCGCGACGGTTAGGCACCACAATCACCAGCCGCCCGTTGGGGGCCAGCACGCGCCACATTTCTTTCAACGTTTCGCGCGGATCTTCCGCATGTTCCAGCGCATGCACCATCAAAATCCGGTCCACTGCGGAATCGGGCAAAGGCAACTCTTCCTCAAAGACCAGAGCTGTCGCCGACGGCTCGACGGGCGGCCAGCTGATGGCACCCTGCCCGGCAGGCATGAAGGCAAACGTGCGCTCCGTATCGCCGCGAAACCGGTCGAGATATGGCACGACGTAGCCAAGGCCGACCAGCCGTTCGCCCGGCAATTTTGGCCATATGGGTGCCAGGGCCATGGAAATGGCACGCTCAGCCAGATGACCGAGAGTGGAAGCGTAAAAGGCACGAAGATCGATAATGTCGAGATGCATGGGATCAACGTAGCACGGCAAATGGTAACATCAAGAAAATGACTGAAAGACGGGTTGCGCCATTGAGACAGCTGGCTATCCTGACCGCAACGATCAAACCGGACGGACCCCATGTCGAATCTGCAAATTGAACAATTCACCGCGCTTAGCGATAATTTCGGCGTGCTCATCCACGATCCGGAGGCCAATCTGACGGCCTCAATCGATGCGCCCGAAGAGAAGCCGATTCTTGATGCCCTGAAACGTCGCGACTGGAAACTCACGCATATTTTTTCGACCCATCACCACAATGACCATGTGGGAGCCAATCTGGCGCTGAAAAAGCGTTTCAAGCTTGAGATTTTTGGCCCGGAAGCTGAAAAGGCCAATATTCCCGGCATCGACCGCGCCTACAAACATGGCGACAGCTTCCGGTTCGGCAATTACGATGTGGACGTTATTTCCACGCCGGGCCACACAGCCGGGGAAATATCGTTTTATATCCCTGCAGCAAAAGTCGTCTTCACGGGCGACACGCTGTTCTCACTTGGTTGCGGCCGCCTGTTCGAGGGAACGCCCGCTACGATGTTCAAATCTCTGAACCATCTGATTAAGCTGCCGGTTGATACACAGGTCTATTGCGGCCACGAATATACCGAGAGCAATGCCCGCTTCGCTCTGTCAATTGATCCGGACAATTCAGCCTTGAAGGAACGGGCCAAGGAAATCTTCGCCCTGCGTGAAGTCGGCTTGCCGACTTTGCCGACAACCATTCTGCGGGAAATGGCGACCAACCCGTTCCTGCGCTGGCACGATCCGGCCATCCGTAAAAATTTGAAGCTGGAAAATGCCAGCGACGAGGCCGTCTTTACTGAAATCCGCAAGCGCAAGGACAATTTCTGATGACGCTGACTGCCGAACAAATCCGCAAGGAATTGAACCTTCAAGCGCACCCGGAAGGCGGCGCCTACATCCAAACGTTCCGCGACAATCAAGTTGACTGGCCGGTTGGCGGGCGTGGCCATTCCACCGCCATCTACTTTCTCCTGGAAAAGGGCGAGGTTTCGGCCTGGCACCGGGTGAAGGACGCTGCCGAGGTCTGGCACTGGTATGGCGGCGCACCATTGGCTCTAACGATCGCGGAAGAAGGCTCACCGCACGAAACCCACCGCCTTGGCATGGACCTTGCGGCTGGCGAACGTCCACAGGGCATCGTTCCGGCTGGTCATTGGCAGACCGCCAGAACGTTGGGCGACTGGACGCTTGTCGGCTGCACGGTTGCGCCCGGCTTTGACTTTGCCCAGTTCGAGCTGGCTGAACCCGGTTGGGAGCCCTAAACTTTCGCTTTTTTGAAAATCATTTCCTTGGCTGCAAGCACTGCGCCAAGGGTGATCAGCAGACACGCCAGCAGGACGCGGGTGGTCGGCTCCGCCGCACCCGCTATGATAAGCACAAGCGTAGACAACAATGGCGCCGCGTAACTCGACGCGCCCAAAACCTGAATATTGCCACGCTTAACCCCAAAATCCCACGCGTAGAACGCCGCGCCGACCGGAAACAATCCCAGCCCGAGCACAGCCAGCCATTGCACCGGCGTTTCCGGCCATACGGTCTGTTCCAGCGCCAAATGCGAAATCAGCGAGAGAACCGATGTCGCAACACAGAAACCGGTGACGGCATCCGTCGGCACACTGGCAAAACGCCGTGACAAGAGGGAATAAGCGGCCCAGGTCAGTGCGCAAAGGCCTGCCATCGCATAGCCGAATGCATATTTCGCCTCAAAGCCCACATTGCCGCCTTTGGTAATAATAAGCACGGTGCCAGCCAGCCCCAGCAGGGTTCCCAGAACATGGAACCAGCGCAAACGTTCACCCGGCATCAACGCGGAACCAACCACGATGAACAGCGGCCAGAGATAGGCGATCAGGCTGGCGTCAACAGCCGGTGCATTGCGCAGAGCGGTAAAATACAGGAAATGATAACCGAACAGGCCGACAACGCCCAGAAGCCAGACCTTTGGCGGCTGGCGCAGATGTTTCGCCGCGCCCGGTCGCCAGAGCCATGACATCAATCCGAGACTTGCCCCGATGGCGAATGTCATCGCTGTCAGCTGAAACGGCGGTACTTTCCCCGACACGTCGGTAAAAAGCGCGAGCATCGCCCACATGATAACAGCAAGAAATCCGACAAACGTTGCCACGCACCGCCCCCATTTGAAAGAGCGGCGCCCCCGCCGCTGCTATTCCACGTGTTGAAAACGGGTGGCATATACCGTGACCGTCCCGATCTGTGTGCCGATCTTTGCCTGCACGGGCGAATAGATACCGGACTTGCCAAGCGATGCAAAGGTGAGACTGATCGTGCTTTGATTTTTCAGGTATTCGATAGCCTTGCGTCCCGACTGATAACCGCCAACCGGGATAAACTTGACCGAACAGGTGACTGCATCTCCCTCAAACCCCTTTGTCGAGAACGGTTTCGGGCTGCCGGCGGGCGACAGTTTGAGGTCCACCCGGGTCTGTCCGTCATAGAGATGCAAGGTCTGTGTACAGACCTTGCCAATACTATCGGCGGCTACCAGGATGCCTGAAATCGGATCAGCCACCGCCTGCAGAGCGCCCGGCGAAAGCTCTACCCAATTGTCTTTCTTTTTGACCGGCGGAACATTGGTCGTCTCCGTCACATTGCCATTGGAAAAAGCAATGGACGTACTCTTGTCCTTGTTCCCATGTTTGTAGTTAACCACATACGAACTCGGTACCGCGCCCGTCTTGGTAAACTGACCTTTGACATCAATCTTGCCCTTTGTGTCGTCGAACACACTCGCGAGGCCGGAGCTCTTCAAGCTGCCGGAAACAGTATAGGTTCCATCGGCAACACTGGTGGTAAAATACGACTTGGCCAACGTCAGCCCGAGCAGGGAAACCCGGTAGTCAGATCGATAGGTGTCGGCTGCCTGTGCTGGCAAAGCGCCAAGAAGTACAAGGGACAGGGAGGCGAATGTCCTTGTCCATCTTTGGCTGAGGCGCAGATTGAGGCCGATCATGGAATGCTCCGTCCGTATTGCATCAATTGGTTCCGGTGAGACCGTACAAAGCAGGCAAAGTTGTGTTAAACCTTATGCAAGGCCCGTTAAATACGCAAAAGCAGTAGCAAACATGCCAGAAGTACACTTGACGCGCGCGGCTCATGTCACTATAGAAACGCGACTTCCCAATAGGCCGCCTGTCCGATATGCGCGCCGCTGCACGGCGACGTGTGATGGTAACAAGAACTTTCGGGCTATAGGTAATGAATTTTGAAGGTGAGACCCAAATGTCCCGCACATGTGAATTGACCGCTAAATCGGTACAGTACGGCAACAATGTGAGCCACGCGAACAACCGCACGCGCCGCCGCTTTTTGCCAAACCTCTGCCACGTTACGCTGATCTCCGAAGCTCTTGGTCAGAGCTTCCGTCTGCGTGTTTCGGCCCATGCCCTGCGCACTGTTGAACATCGCGGTGGTCTTGATGCATTCCTGACAAAGGCTGACGAGAAGGAGCTGTCACAGCGCGCTCGTCTTCTGAAGCGTCAGATCGCCAAGAAGTCGGCTGAAGCTCCGGTAGCAGTTGCTGCCTGATCAGCCGATTGGCTTTAAACTGTTAATCGCTTGAGGCCAGCTTCCGCTGGCCTTATTGTTGCTGGTTCCATTACCCAGGATAAAAAAATGCCGCTTCAGCGCGCCTATACCTTTTCCGACTTCATTCTTCCCGTACTTGCTATGTGCGCGGTTGTGGCTGCCTCCAATATATTGGTGCAGTATCCCTTCAATCATTTTGGCCTCGGCGAAGTCCTCACCTTCGGTGCCTTCACCTATCCAATCGCTTTTCTGGTCAATGATCTGTCTAATCGCCGCTTCGGACCACAGTTCGCCCGGACAGTTGTCTATGCAGGCTTTATCATCGCCGTCGTGCTGTCGATCTGGCTGGCAACGCCGCGCATCGCCATCGCATCGGGAACAGCATTTCTGTGCGCACAGCTTCTAGACATTACGGTATTCAGTAAACTGCGGCAGCTGACATGGTGGAAAGCACCGTTTGCCTCTGCCGTCTTCGGTTCGATTCTGGATACATTGCTGTTCTTCTCGATTGCCTTCGCAGCTCAATTCGCTTGGATCGACGCAGCCACTGGACAAGCGGACTCCTCACTGGCGATGCTGGTGCCGTTTTTTGGCAAAGAGATTCCGTTGTGGATGTCGCTTGGTTTCGGTGATCTGATGGTCAAGGTCGTCATGGCCATGGTGATGCTGGTGCCTTATGGCGCTATCCTTGCCATCTTCGCGCCGGCGATTTATTCAGCCAACCGGAATTCCAAATAAAGATTTCTTTGCAGGATGGAATTGTTATCGTCTGACATCAGGGAAATCCGGGTTGATCCATCATTGGCCTGCCAGACATCCAGTCCTTCCATATTGTCAATCTGATAGCGCATATCAGCCGCAAAGATCGCCGGACCGTCAACGGTCGCGCCGGGCTTGATATCCGCCGCCGCAATGCGGCGAATGCGAAGCGTTATGCCGCTGGAAAGACTGAACCGCCGTTCGAGCAGGAGAAGATCACCGTTTGGCAGGAAATCGCCATCGCTGATATCAAAACTATCGAGTCTTTTGACGTAAAAGAGGCCCTTTTGCGGACCTTCCAGCACAGCGGCAAAGATGTCGCCTGCCTTGTTGATGCTTTTCTCGGTAACCGCAACACGCGCGCCCTTGAGCGAGCTTGAGGCGGGAGCATAGGCGATTGTTTCGAAGCCGCGATTGTTGCGCAGTTCGTTTCTGGGCACAGGCAGCGGCAGCTCTTTCGGCCGTGACGCAAAGTTTTTCAGATCAAGATCATATTCGGCAATCCGATGAACCCGCTCGAAGGTCACCGTGACGGTCTTGCCGGAAACGGCCATACCTTCTGCATCCGAGTTACTTTTGCCTTCAACAGCGGTACCGTCGGCGCTCTGGATCGGAGCGAGGCGAAAATCAGTGACTGAAACGGGCAGCCCTTTGGCATCGCGCTGCATTTCCCCCGCATACCAGAAGCCTGTATCGGTGATACCAAGAAATGCCTTGCCTGAATCAAGATAACGAAATGCCGAAAGACCACCAAAATCATTGTTTTTGGAGCGCAACTCCAATCCGCCCACAAACTCCAGATCCCCAAAGCGGGTTTCAGTTGAACCTATACGGAAATCGACGATGGGCCGCGCAGTGATCTCTGCTGGGACAACTCTGTTATCCTGTGCGGAGGCAGGAAGTGCGCAGAAAAGAGAGAATAAGAGAGCAAGCCGCCCGCGCCGGTCCAACAGCGCGGGATAAGCCATATCAGCGTTTCCGCGCAGCGGATTTACCGGCAGCGCCACGTTGTTGCGCCTGCTCTTCAAACAGCGAAGCCAATTGCTCGGTCATGGCGCCGGCCAGCTCTTCCGCATCGACGATTGTTACCGCCTTGCGATAATAGCGTGTCACATCATGACCAATGCCGATTGCAATAAGCTCAACCGGCGAGCGGGTTTCGATCTCTTCGATCACAGCCCGCAAATGCCGCTCGAGATAATTGCCCGGATTAACCGACAACGTCAGAATCGTCGACCGGCGCACCATCCGAGATCATCATCAGGATCTTGCGCTGTTCCGGACGGCCCAGCAGGCGCTGGTGCGCCCAGATGAGGGCTTCGCCATCGATATTCTCTTTCAAGAGCCCTTCACGCATCATCAGCCCAAGATTGCGCCGTGAACGGCGCCACGGGGCATCAGCGCGCTTGTAAACGATATGGCGCAGATCGTTCAGGCGACCGGGACTGGCGGGCTTGCCACGTTCCAGCCATGCCTCACGTGCCTGTCCGCCCTTCCAGGCTTTGGTCGTGAAGCCAAGGATTTCGACTTTCACGCCGCACCGCTCCAGCGTGCGCGCCAAAATATCAGCGCAGGTTGCTGCAACAGTAATCGGCCGGCCGCGCATGGAACCGGAATTGTCGATGAGCAACGTCACGATTGTATCGCGGAAATCCGTATCGCGCTCCTGCTTGTAGGAAAGCGGCTGGGTTGGATCGATAACAATCCGCACAAGGCGGGCTGAATCGAGATAGCCCTCTTCCAGATCAAAATCCCACGAACGGTTCTGCTGTGCCATCAGACGGCGCTGCAAACGGTTAGCCAGCCGCCCGACAACCCCGGAAAGATTGGCAAGCTGCTTGTCCAGGAATGCCCGCAGACGTTCCAGCTCGGCTTCGTCGCACAACTCTTCCGCGTCGGTGGTTTCGTCAAATTCCTGCGTAAAGACCTTATAGCCGCTTTCGCTGCCAAGATTCGAGAATGGCTGATTCGGCCGGCGTGCCTCACCGGGCATTTCCGCATCCGTATCCGCATCATCGTCTATCTCATCTGATGATGCATCAGCTGCTTCGGTCTCGCCCGACTGACTGTCATCGCTGGACGATTCCGAGTCATCGTCTTCCGATGCATCGCTGCCTTGATCTTCGTCGGAACCGCCCTCATTGCTCTCTTCAGGCTCAGGTGCGTCGTCGCTGTTTTCCTGATCGTCGTCCTGCTCGGTTTCCTGGGACAGCTCTTCAGCCATTTCCATGGAAGCCAGCATTTCACGTACAACACGGGCAAAAGCGTTCTGGTCGTTGATCTTTGCGCCCAGATGTTCGAGATCGGCGGCCGCCTTTTCTTCAATCCAGTCACGCCAGAGATCAACCACATTGCCAGCTGATTCGGGCGCTTTGCGTCCCGTCAACTTTTCACGCACCATCAGCGCAACCGCTTCTTCCAGCGGCGCTTCGGCCTTGTCGGTAATCGCCGGGAAATTGGCACGTGAATATTTGTCCGAAAGCATCGATGTCAGGTTTTCGGCCATGCCATCCATTCGCAAGGAACCAATAGCTTCAACACGCGCCTGTTCGACAGCATCGAAAATGGCCCGCGCCTGCTTGCCTTCCGGCGCCAGCGTCGCGTGGATACGGTCATTGTGGCAGGCTTTGCGCAACGCCATCGAATCGCCGATGCCCCGCGTAATCGCGATATCATTGGCAGTCGGGCGCTTCGGCAAATCAGGCAGACGTGCCCGGTGGCCGGTCAATGCCGGCCGGTCATTGCCGAAACCAACTTCCATTTCATGGTCGCCGGCAATTGCCCGCATGCAGGCCGTAACCGCGCGCTTGAAAGGCTCGGAATCAACCGGACCTTTCGTATTTGTGCGTGAATTGTCTCCCCGGGCCCGCCATGCTGTTATGACGCTCAGCCTATGACCACATTGGCCGTCGACTCAGGCAGTTCCTTGCCGAACGCGCGCTGATAGAACTCGGCCACAATCGGGCGTTCCAGTTCATCGCATTTGTTGAGGAAGGTCAGACGGAAAGCAAAACCCACATCCTTGAAGATATCGGCATTTTCAGCCCAGGTGATAACCGTACGCGGGCTCATGACAGTCGACAGATCGCCATTGATGAAAGCGGCACGGGTCATATCAGCAACGCGAACCATCTTGGAGACGATCTCGCGGCCTTCCTTGTTCTGATAGTGCTTTGCCTTCGCCGCAACGATGGCAGCTTCATTGTCATGGGGCAGATAGTTCAGCGTTGTGACGATGGACCAGCGATCCATCTGTGCCTGGTTGATCTGCTGCGTGCCATGATAGAGGCCTGTCGTATCGCCAAGACCAACCGTGTTGGCTGTTGCAAACAGGCGGAAAGCCGGATGTGGACGGATAACGCGGCTCTGATCGAGCAGTGTCAGGCGGCCGGATGATTCGAGAACACGCTGAATCACGAACATCACGTCCGGACGGCCAGCGTCATACTCATCGAAAACCAGAGCGACATTGTGCTGATAGGCCCATGGCAGGATGCCGTCGCGGAATTCCGTGATCTGCATGCCTTCCTTGACGACAATCGCATCCTTGCCGACGAGATCGATACGGCTGACATGGCTGTCGAGATTAACGCGTACGCATGGCCAATTGAGGCGGGCGGCAACCTGCTCAATGTGAGTCGACTTACCAGTTCCGTGGTAACCGGAGACCATGACACGGCGGTTGAAGGCAAAACCGGCCAGAATGGCGAGTGTTGTCTGTTTATCAAACAGATAATCCGGATCGGTTTCCGGAACATATGCGTCGCCTGCCTTATAGGCAGGAACCATCATGTCGGTATCAAATCCGAAAAGCTTTGCGGCAGAAACCGTTGTATCCGGCAAATTCGCAATATCGCGATCAACCTTATTCATCATGCCTCCAGCGCGACTGCACGTGCAGACGCAATAAATAGTCACACCCATGAAGCCTCAAGGGGAGGCTTCGAATTCAGCCAACAGGTCGCTTAGCAAAAACCGGCTTGTTTGAGCAATTGATAAGCCTGGATTACGTCGCGGAAACGATCCTCGGAAGCCCGATCACCACCGTTAGCGTCCGGATGATGAAGCTTCACCAATTCCTTATAGCGCGACTTGATGTCTTCGCCAGTGGCTTTTACGTCCAAACCAAGCGTATCGAGCGCTTTTGCCTCAAGCGGCTTGGCTTTGCGCAGCCGCGCACTTGGCCGCGCATCACCGAACACGCTGTTCGGATCGCGGAAACGATTCTGATAGGCAGCGCGGCCTGAACGCAGCTTGGAAAAATCAGGCGAGGTTTTGGCTCCGCCCGATGCCGCAGCCGCCGCACTTGCACCGGCACCGCTGCCTGGCAGGCCAGCAACAGTCCAGGTGGGGCGGTCGCCAGTCAAGGCTTCCTTCTGGTAGCGCGCAACTTCCACATCGGAGAGGCCGGAGAAATAATTATAGCCCTTGTTGTACTCACGCACGTGGTCAATGCAGAAATGGAAAAACTCGCCTTCCTTCATGCGTCCGACGGGAGCACGATGCGGTCCGGGCTTATCGCAGCCATCCCACTGACAAACAGGTATGCGCGATTTCTCTTCTTCCGCCTTTTTGGGGCGGATACGGATGCTGTCAAAATATTTCGAACTAGAGGTCATTGCGTACGATTATCAACGGATTGGTTTACAAGACAAGAATTGACAATTGCCCATGGATCAACCTAACGCCTGAAATGGCGGTAAATTTGTGATCATGTGCGGATTTGCCAAATGAAATTACCATATGGGCGCAGGAGAACGAAATGTCCACTCAGTCAGCGATCGAAAACAAACTGACGCAGGCTTTTCATCCTGTTTCATTGGCCGTCATCAACGAAAGTCATCTTCATGCCGGCCACCACCATGAAGACAGCGATCATCATGGCACATTCGACGGTTCCGGTGAAACGCATTTTCGCGTGCGCATTGTCGCAGAAGCATTCGCGGGCCTGTCACGCGTTGCCCGGCACCGCGCCATCAACGATGTTTTGAAAGATGAATTGGCGGGCAGTGTCCATGCTTTAGCGCTGGAACCCTCTGCACCGGGCGAAGCAACACGGCGTTAAACGCCTTCAGGTTGCGTTAGCTGAAGCTTGAGCCGCGCAACCATACTTTCTTGAAGTTCACTTTCTTCGCCATATGCCGACGCGGTCTGCCGCAACATGTCGATGAGTTGCGAACGCTCTCTCCTCGTCAGGCGCGCCCGCAACATAGGCACCATATCGTCCGCCATGCTCGAGAAAAATCCGCGGTGCTTGGTATATTGCCACGCCCTTTTGAACATCGAGTCCGGATCCGCAATTTGTAACGGTTCGCTCATGAGTTCCATGATCTTCAGCTTTTCATCAGCCATTAATGGCGTGCCAGTCCGCACGAGCTGGATCATCAACACCACGGCAGCCAAGCGCGGGTCTCGAATTCGCCGGCAACGCGAGCCAATAAGGCCTGCAAAACGCCTTCTGACTCTATTCCGCAGAAATAGCGTGTTCCGATTAAGCTCATCAGCAGCTTGGACGGTCGAGTGCGCTCTATTAATGACGTAAAAACACAACCCACAGATGCTTAAAACCGCAATAACAATATGCATGCAACCCCCAATATGTGAGTGGGAATGCGTTTAAAAATCAATATGTTAAAACAACAAAAATAATGCCAGGAAGTTAACCTATTTTCGCCTTTTCGTCATCCTCCAAAGGTCGAATGCGAAGCCGCGTAATGCGGTTTTTTTCGCGCTTAAGCACGGTGAACCGCTTGCCGTGGAAGGTGAACGCCTGCTTCTCGGTCGGGATGCTTTGAGTTTCATGGATGACGAGGCCCGCAATCGTCGTGGCTTCTGCATCCGGCAGGTGCCAGTCGAGTGCGCGGTTAAGATCGCGAATCGGCACGGAACCATCGACAAGTACGGAACCGTCCGGCTGCGGACGGCAGCCCTGAACATCGATGTCATGTTCATCAGCAATATCCCCGACGATCTCCTCAAGAATATCTTCCAGCGTAATCAGCCCCTGCACATCACCATACTCGTCCACAACAATTGCGATATGCGCCTTGCGTCGCAGAAAAGCGTTGAGCTGATCCTGCAGGGTAGTGGTGTCGGGGACGAACCACGGCTTGGTCGCCACCTTCATGATGTTGATCTTGGAGAAATCCCGGTTGGCATCACGGATGGCACGCACCAGATCCTTGGCATGGACAACGCCGACAATATTGTCGTTGTCACCGCGCCAGACCGGAATACGGGTGTGGTGGCTCGCGAGAATCTGGCTGATGATCTCTTCGATCGGATCATCGGCGTTGATCGAATCCATATCGGTGCGGTGGATCATGACATCGTAAACTTCGAGCTCGCGCAGATCGAGCAAACCGCCGATCTGGTCGCGATCACGCTTCACCACTGATCCATCGCGATGCAGAAGATCAACGGCGCCGCGTAATTCTTCCTGCGCTGACAGCATGGACGCCACCGCCGTCAGATTGATACCGAACAGCCCGAGAATACGGCGAACAATCCAGTTGATGAGGTCGGATAACGGGCCGAACAGAAAAACCGCGATCTGTGCAGATCGGACCAGCGCCAGCGCATTGCGGTCAGGGCTGGAGATGGCCCAGGACTTCGGCAGGACCTCGGCAAAAATAACCAGAAGCACGGTCATGATGGCCGTTGCATAGGCAACGCCGGCCTGACCAAACAGATTGAGCAGCATACTGGTCGTCAGGGACGACGCCAGAATATTGATGAGATTGTTGCCGATCAGCATGACGCCGATCAACCGGTCGCGCTTTTCGATCAACCCTTCGACGACTGTCGCCCGGTCATCGCCGCGTTTGGACAACCGGTGCATGCGCGCACGCGACACGGCCGTCAGCGCGGTTTCAGACCCGGAAAACAGACCCGACATCAGGATCAAAAGGAAAATGATTCCGCAAAAGATCCAGAGTTCGAAGTTCATTTTGGGTGCTTCTCCTGCAAAAAGCTAAGAACAGCAGATGGTGGAACATCTTTAGCGATAAAGGACTGACCGACACCGCGCGTCAGGATAAAGGTCAGCGCGCCACGCGCCACCTTTTTATCCTGCGCTATATAATCCATCAATTTTTCCGCCGATGGCAATTCGCCGGGAATATCGCCGATGGAAACAGGTAAACCAACCTGACGCAGATGCGCCTCGACGCGCGTGGCATCATCAACACTGGCAAGATTCATTTTCACCGAGAACTGGTGCGCAAGAACCATACCGATGGCAACGCCCTCGCCGTGCACGAGCCGGGCAGAATCATACTGCGTCGCGGTTTCCAATGCGTGGCCAAAGGTATGGCCGAGATTAAGCAAGGCGCGATCGCCTGTCTCGCGTTCGTCGCGCGCCACCACATCAGCCTTTGACTGGCAGGATGTGGCAATGGCTTGCGTCCGTGCCGGACCACCGTCAAAAATCCCCTGCCAGTTCTTCTCAAGCCAGGCAAAGAAATCCGGACGGTCAATGAGACCGTACTTCGCCACTTCCGCATAGCCGGCACGGAACTCGCGCGGACTGAGTGTGTCCAGCACAGCTGTATCGGCCAGAACCAGTTGTGGTTGATAAAACGCCCCAACCAGATTTTTGCCGTGCGCAGTGTTGATACCGGTCTTGCCGCCGACGGAGGAATCCACCTGTGCCAGCAGCGATGTGGGTATCTGCACAAAGCCCATGCCGCGCCGGGCAATGCTGGCAGCAAAACCAGCAAGATCGCCAATGACACCCCCGCCAAAAGCAATAACGATATCGCCGCGTTCCAGCCGTGCAGACAGGATTGCATTCGTCACGGTCTCAAGCGTGGCGAAACCTTTGGACTTTTCACCGGGGGCTACGATAATCGGCGTTGCATCAATTCCTGATGTCTTGAGACTTCCGGTCAGGCGAGCGAGATGAAGAGCCGCAACATTCTCGTCACTGACAATCGCAACCCGCTGCGCCTGCGTGCGATTGGCAAGCTCTTGTCCGGCGCGGTCAATCAGCCCCGAGCCAATCAGGATATCATAGGAGCGATCACCCAGCTTTACCGGGACTATTGTCTGTTCGCTCATATCGCGTCCTTATCATTCAGGCCGAGCGCATCCAGATGCTGCAAAACCGCCTGCATCGCTTCCAGCGCGATGATTTCTTTCTTTTCCTCACGTGAGTGAATGGTGAGGTCCGCCTGCGCATAAACAGGATACCGTTCGCCCATCAGCCGTTCCATGACGGCGCGGGGATCATCGTTTTTCAAAAGCGGTCTGTTCTGCTTGCGCACAACCCGCCCCATCAACACATCGAGCTCGGCATTGAGCCAGACGGAAACCCCGTCGGTCGCGATGGCCCGCCGGGTCTGCTCGTTCATATAGGCACCGCCGCCCGTGGCCAGAACGATCGGTCCCTCTTCAAGCATGCGCGCAATAACGCGCCGTTCCAGATCACGGAACTCCGCTTCGCCGTAGGCTTCGAACAATTCCGGGACGGTCATTGTCGAAACTTTTTCGATTTCCGTATCCGCATCAAAGAACGGCAATTCGACCATCGAAGCCAGTTTTTTGCCAACGGTGGATTTGCCTGCGCCCATCAATCCGATGAGCACAATAGACTTGCGGCCAAGACGCTCCCGGATGGATCGCGCCATCTCCGGAACTTGTGTTGACCCAAGGATATCATCAGTACTGTTCATAAATGCGTTTCGACAGGAAAACCGTGCCGTCGTCAAGCAATGTATGGGTTTAAACGCTGTTGCGCCTTCATCAAATCATAAGAGTTTTGCCTGCAAGATTATGGAACACACCGAGCAAGCAGCAAAGACGATTTGATCCGAAAATGCCGACACTGACCCGACTGATTGTAACCCTCGCGATCCTCGCCGGGCTCGTCTATGCGGGTATGCTCGGGCTTGTGATGTTTGTTCATCCGACACAGACCGAAATGACCATTCGCATCCCGACAGAAAAACTCAATCCAAAACCCAACAATCCGAAGTAAATCCATGCGCGCAGCGGCGGCCATAGAAACCTTTCTGGAAATGATGAGCGCCGAACGCGGTGCTGCTCAGAACACACTCGATTCCTATCGCCGCGATCTGGAAGACGCGGCGGCTTTCAGCAGCGCAACAGGTATACAGCTTACATTTGCGCAGCCTCAAACCATCCGCGATTATCTCGATGATATTGCCGGGCGCGGCTATGCATCGACATCGCAGGCGCGGCGCCTTTCGGCCCTGCGGCAGTTTTTCCGCTTTCTTTATGTCGAAAACATTCGCACCGACGATCCCACGGGCACGCTTGACGCACCGAAGAAGGACCGCTCACTGCCCAAAATCCTCAGCGAAACCGATGTCGAAAAGCTGCTTGGACGTGCCGAGCTGGAAACACTCGACACAAAGGCGTCAACGAGCGATCATCTGCGAGCGCTGCGCCTGCATGCCTTGCTGGAAATTCTCTATGCCACAGGCTTGCGCGTTTCGGAGCTTGTCGGTCTGCCCGTCACGGTAGCCCGTTCCGACAGCCGGTTTTTGATGGTACGCGGCAAAGGATCCAAAGACCGGATGGTGCCACTGTCGGGCAAGGCACGCGATGCAATGACGCGATATCTCGCCATGCGGGACGCTGCTCCCAACCTCAGCGGCAATCCCTGGCTTTTCCCGGCAATCTCCGAAAGCGGCTTTCTTGCCCGGCAGGTTTTTGCCCGCGAACTGAAGGGGCTGGCGGCTCGTGCCGGACTTGTTACTTCGGCAATTTCGCCACACGTGCTACGGCATGCTTTCGCCAGCCATCTCTTGCAAAATGGCGCCGACTTGCGTGCGGTACAACAATTGCTGGGTCATTCCGACATTTCCACGACCCAGATTTATACCCATGTCATGGAGGAGCGGTTGCACCGTCTTGTCACGGAGCACCACCCTCTGGCAGACTAATCACCTCCCGCAAACCACGCGGGACCAAGGATTTTGGCGGGATTCTCTATGTGGCGGCTGTTGAAAAAGCTGTTTTCGGGACCAGAACCATCGCCTGCCGAAACGGGCAGCGAAACGATCCGCTTTGATGAAACCGGATTCACCCGTTCCAGCAATTTGATCCGCGACATGGGCTGGAGAGAACATTGGCGCTGGGACGAAATCAACGGTTTCGGCTTCTCCTTCAAGCAGGCGATGTTTCCTGATCCATGGTTTGGCGACTACATGGAAAGTGAGTGGTTCATCGTTGTTGAAAACGAAAACGGGCCTGAATATATCTATTTCGATGCGGATTGGCTGGATATCAATCATCTGCCATCGGCGCTTCTGCAAAATTTGCCCGACCTGAACACGGAAGAGCTGCGGCGCGGCCTCAACAATGCGGCTGGCGGCTTTCACTATTATGATGGCGAAGGTCAATGGATCGGCTGGCAGCGCCCCGGACCGGTGAAGCGGGCGCCAAAAGCCAGAACAAAACCGGTCAGACGCACGAAAACACCCAAGAAGCCCGCCTCATAATACTTGTCCATTGTGTCTGGTAGCACCAAATTCATGCAATGCTTACCGTTCCATCGGCATATACATCCTGTCGGATAAACGGGTTTCCACCACACCTTCGCCGAAATTATCCCTATAACTTGCCGCGCGAGCACGTCTTGTCAGCCATGCTTCCTTGACATGCGCGTCAGCAACAGCCAGTTAGGTCGTGAAAAATCCACCGTTTTGCAGGCAGACAACGCGTCCATGTACAACTATCTTGATTTCGAAAAACCGGTTGCCGATCTCGATGGCAAAATCATCGAGTTGAAAAAGCTTGCCGAAGAAGGCGACGCGCTCGACACCAACGATGAGATCGTCCGGCTGGAAAAGCGGTCTGCCGAGGCATTGCGCGACCTTTATCGCAAGCTCACGCCATGGCAGAAGGCACAAATTGCCCGCCATCCCGACCGTCCGCATTGCACGGACTATATCGCCAAGCTTTTCACAGATTTCACCCCGCTTGCTGGCGATCGCAACTTTGCTGAAGACGAAGCCATTCAGGCAGGTCTTGCCCGTTTCAACGGTCAGGCCGTTGCGGTGATCGGTCAGGAAAAGGGCAACGATACCAAATCGCGCCTCAAGCACAATTTCGGCATGGCCATGCCGGAGGGCTACCGCAAGGCCGTGCGCATCATGGATTTGGCAGACCGCTTCAATCTGCCCGTTATTACGCTTGTCGATACCGCCGGTGCCTTTCCCGGCATCGCTGCGGAAGAACGTGGTCAGGCAGAGGCAATTGCCCGCTCCACAGCCCGAAGCCTTAGCCTGCAGGTCCCGATGGTTTCCGTGATCATTGGTGAAGGCGGCTCCGGCGGTGCGATTGCGATTGCGACGGCAAACCGCGTCTACATGCTTGAGCATTCCATTTACTCGGTTATCTCGCCGGAAGGCGCGGCCTCTATTCTCTGGCACGATTCGACCCGCGCCAAGGATGCGGCAACATCCATGCGCATCACCGCTCAGGATTTGTATGAGCTGAAAATCATCGACGGTATTATCCCGGAACCCACCGGCGGTGCGCATCGTGGCAAGGATGCAGTCATCGAGGCCACCGGCAACATTATCAATGTTGCCCTCAAATCCATGTCCAGCATGGATAGTGAAACACTGAAAAAGACCGGCGGGACAAGTTCCTCGCCATTGGCCGCAGTCTCTAACCATCATCAGATAAAGAAAAATGCCCGAACCCGATCCGGGCTTTTTCTTTTCCACCGTATTTGCCGCGTGGAGAAATTGGCCAAAACCAGCATTCCCGGCCTTAAGCCGCCGAATAATTCGAAAGTCGGTGTTGGATAAAAAATTGTTGCGGTTTTTTTGCCAAAGCTGCTTGCAATTCGCCGCCCAACCGATTACGAACCGCCCTGCGCAGACGATCGCGCATTTGTGGCACGCGCCCGTAGCTCAGCTGGATAGAGCACCAGACTACGAATCTGGGGGTCAGAGGTTCGAATCCTTTCGGGCGCGCCATTCTCTCTTAAATGCTTAAGCTTGGCCTCCCCGGTTATCCGCATGGATACACCGTAGGTTTTTACACGTCACGCCTGCTCGAAGATAATCCCAACGCCTAACGTTTCCGGCACTTTCAAAATTCGGTAAAATCCGGATACCCAATGCTGTTGCCATGTACGCCGCTTGCCCTAGGCCAGCGAATGGAAAATCTGACAGATGAGTATTGCGATACAGACCACAACGCCGAATGCCAGCAAATGAGCCCAAACCGGTGTCGTGTAATGCAGATATTGCTTGTCGTCATATTCTTCGTTCAAGACGCCGTACTCTCGTGGAATTCAAGAGCACCATCCTGACCGACCCACCAAACAACTGACAGCAAGCCTATGCTCAATACATAGCCTATCTGGAATTTCGATTTGCCTGATCTGGCTGATTGCAAAAACCCGAGCTGTAAGTACAGCCAAATCCTAGATAATCGCCTCGACACGTTCCCACGCGCCCAAGAGATGCCGATCGAGGATCGCCATCAGCCGCACCGTGTCACGCGCTTCCAAGGCTGCAATAATCTCTTCGTGCTCCTCAACCGCACTAGCCCAGTTCGTCGGTCCCTCATGCCCAATGAAGCGAATGCGCTTCAAACGGCTTTGCAGAATACCGTGGAGATAAGCGAGATGCTCATTGTCCGCCAGCCGGACAATGGCCGAATGGATTTCCTGATTGAGCTTGTAATATTCAAGCCGCCGCTTTTGCTTGTAATAGACCAGCATCTGATCGTGAATTTTGCGGATCGCCCGAATATCCCTGTCTGACCCATTTTCGCAGGCAAGCTTTCCCGCAAGCGATTCTAGCGATCGAAGAACGGTGAGCATGTCTGCAACGTCCTTTTTGCTGAATACCCGCACAATTGCGCCCCGCGCCGGAATGAGCTCGATCAGACCTTCACTTGCGAGAAACTTTATGGCTTCCCGCAAGGGCGTCCGCGACACGCCAAGCTGCGCACCGATATGCGTCTCATGAATCCGCGCGCCGGGTTCCAGCACACCTTCGATGATCATATCTCTCAAACGCCCCGCCACCGCATCGTGCAGGGGAATACGGGCAATTGGCCCAGCGTCAGAGCCAGCGGCGTCTGTTGAAGTGCCAGATTGGTCTTTATCGGTCGCCACGAAAAATTCTCCTTCGCAAGGCCTGCCTGCTTGGTAGACCCTTGATATGACCTTGTCCATCTCTGCTTATTGCATAACAAATTTAACATTTAAAATATTGTATACAAAATACTTGACCAAACTTTTTTGCGCCGCTACGCTGAATTCAAGGCTTGGAAAGGTGTAGTTGATGACCAAAACGCTGGATGACCGTCCAATCATTGCTCTCGCCATGGGAGATCCCGCAGGGATCAGCGCCGAACTGACAGCCAAGCTGGTTGCCTCGGATGACGTAAGGCAAGCTGCACATCTGATAGTCATCGGTGACCGGCGTGTGTTTGATGAAGGCGCACGCATTGCCGATCTGAATCCTGATATTGAGCAGGCCGCGCTTGGTACAATCCCATCAACGCGGTCCCCAAAGCCGATCTTCATAGATCTGGCGAACCTTGATCCGGCTGATATAATCGTAGGCGAAGCCAATCTCGTGGGCGGACAATATGCAACGGAGAATTTTGCGTTTGCTTTACGGCTGGCCAATGAAGGGCGGGCTGATGCCGTCTGCTTCACCCCCTTCAACAAGAAGGCAATGCGCTTCGCCTATTCCGGCTATGACGACGAGATCCGCTTCATTTCCGAGATTATCGGCTTCACGGGCAAGGCCCGCGAATTCAATGTGCTCGAAAACATCTGGAATGCCCGCGTCACATCGCACATTCCACTAGCCGCGGTCTCCAGCCATCTCTCACAAGACGCCATTCTGGCCGAACTGGAACTGACCTTTGAGTGTTTGAAGCGCGCAGGCATCGCCTCCCCCAAAATCGCTGTGGCAGGGCTTAACCCTCATGCCGGTGACGGCGGCAGTTTCGGCAGTGAGGAAATTGAAATTATCAGCCCGGCGGTCGATGAAGCAATCAGGCGCGGATGGGACGTATCAGGCCCTTATCCTGCCGATACCGTGTTTCTCAGTGCCCTGAAAGCCGGCATGCATGCGGTGCTGACCATGTACCACGACCAGGGCCAGATCGCGATGAAAATGATGGGTTTCGACCGCGGTGTCACGATGCTCGGCGGATTGCCATTCCCTGTCTGCACCCCGGCTCATGGCACGGCCTACGACATTGCAGGCAAGGGAGTTGCCAATCCGCGCGCCAGCCGGGAAGCGCTGCTGCTTGCGGCGCGGATGTCACGGCACGGCAAGACATCGATTTCAGCGCATTGATTGTGACGGAGAGTATTTGTGAACGATCAGATCATTATCGAAGATCCGCGTATGCAGGAATTGCTCATACCCGGAGCCAAGCTGGAAAAACTTTGGACCGGCGCGATCTGGGGCGAAGGTCCGGTCTGGTGGAACGATTGCAGCGTAACCTGGAGCGATATTCCTAACAACCGCATGCTGCGCTGGAGTCCCGGCGAAGGTACAACCACATACCGCTCGCCTTCCAACCATAGCAACGGTCATACGCGCGATCGCGAAGGCCGTCTGGTCAGTTGTGAACACAGCGGCCGCCGCATCAGCCGGACAGAGGCAGATGGCACAGTCGTTACGCTGGTCGATAGCATTGACGGCAAGCGTTTGAATTCACCCAATGACGTTGTGGTTAAATCCGATGGCACAATCTGGTTCTCCGATCCGCCCTACGGCATTATGAGCGACTACGAAGGAGTGGCCGCCGATAGCGAGATCGGTGCTAACCACGTTTACCGCTTCGATCCGGCTACCAATACGATCACCATCGCCAGCGATGATTTCGAAAAGCCGAATGGGCTGGCATTCTCGCCAGATGAAAGTCTTCTCTATATTTCCGATACTTCACGCTCCCATGACCCTGATGGCAATCACCATATCCGCGTGTTTGACGTTAGGGATGGTTGGAAACTGGAAAATGGCCGCGTGTTTGCGGTGATCGAACCGGGACTGGCCGACGGATTTCGCCTTGATGTCCATGGCAATGTTTTCACCAGCTCAGGCGACAGCATTCAGGTTTTCGCCCCTGATGGAACCCGGCTCGGCAAGATACTTGTCCCCGAAGTTATATCGAATTGCACCTTTGGCGGACCCGCTCGGAACGAGCTTTTTATAACCGCCAGTACATCACTCTACAGGATCAATCTTGCAACCAGCGGGAGTGTGCGCCCATGATACCGGCAGCTGCCCAATCGGCCTATAGTGCAACGCCGGAGTTGATCCAGTTCGTTGACATCAAGAAGCAGTTTGGCGGCACGCAGGCACTCAAAGGTGTTTCCCTTTCACTGAAAGCTGGCGAGATACTGGCGCTGCTCGGCGAGAATGGTGCTGGAAAATCGACGCTGATCAAAATCCTGGCGGGCGTGCATACGCCCGATGACGGCAGCGTCTTCTATCATGGCAAGCCATATCACCACACACCGCCGAAAACCGGGATATCCCAGCGAGTCGCCTTCATTCATCAGGACCTTGGTTTGCTCGAATGGATGACCGTCGCAGAGAACATTGCGCTGACAGTCGGCTTTCCGCGCAAAGCGGGCCTGATAAGCTGGCGAACTGCGGAAACATTGGCACGGCGTGCACTGGACCTGATTGGCAGCGATATTGATCCGGACCGCCGGGTTCAGGACTTGAGCCGCACCGAGAAATCCATGGTCGCTATTGCCCGTGCCCTGGCGGTTGATGCAGATGTCCTTGTACTGGACGAGCCTACAGCCAGCCTGCCGATTGACGAGGTGGCACGTCTGTTCGAAGCCTTGAAGCGCCTGAAACAGCGCGGCATGGGCATGATCTTCGTATCGCACCGGCTGGATGAGGTTTTCCAGATTGCTGACCGGGTCGCCGTGTTGCGCGACGGACGGCTCGTCGGGGATCATGACGTGAGCACGATGGATCCGGACAAGCTGGTACGCCTAATTGTCGGCCGCGCTCCGGAAAAGGTGTTTGCCAAGGTCGAACGGGAATGCGGCAAACCCCTGTTGACCGTCAAGGATATGCGCATCGGCGCAGGCGCACCTATCAACTTCAATGTCAGCCAAGGGGAAATCGTTGGGCTCGTGGGCTTACGCGGCGCCGGTCAGGAGAATGTCGGCCGCGCGCTGTTTGGCTGTGAGCCGTTCACCGGCCACGCGCAGCTTAACGGGCAGCCTTACGCGCCAGCAAATCCGCGTTTTGCCATATCCAGCGGCGTCGGCCTGATCGCACGGGAACGGACAGAAGAATCGACCTTTCCGGCGCTCAGCATCCGCGAGAACATTTTCGCCAATCCCGGCGCCATGGGCCGCCGCATCACAACGATGATATCACGGCAACGCGAAGCTTCGCTGGCCAGCGATCTTGGCCGCACAGTCGGCCTCAGACCCAATGAGCCGCATCTGCCCATTGAAGCCCTGTCCGGCGGCAACCAGCAGAAGGTCGTCGTTGGCCGCTGGCTCGCCATGGGATGCAGACTGCTCATTGCTGAAGATCCGACAGCTGGCGTCGATGTCGGAGCCAAATCGGAAATTTACACCTTGATGAATGAGGGGCTGAAGAACGGCCTTGGCATCATTCTCATCTCCACGGATTTCGAAGAGGTTGAGAAACTGTGTCACCGGGCCCTCGTCTTCAGTCGGGGAGCAATCGTCGATCAATTGGCAGATGCGGAGCTGGATATTGACCGGCTTATTCATTCTGCCTCCGCCGGGGTGGGTTGAAATCCGGCAAAGACAAAATCTCGGGAGGAGCCGGGTACCATGCAGTCGATAAAATCCAATGCCATTGAACCAACCAAATATGATTTGCGCGGCAAGCCGATCGGACGAAAGCTGATTCAGTTGCTCCCGGTCTACGGGCTGGTGCTGCTCACATTGTTTTTGGTAATTATCTTTTCCATTATCCTGCCGGACACCTTTCCGACCATGCTGAACGCGCGGTCGATTATCAGCGACAAGGCAATTATCGCCATTCTGTCGCTGGCCGTGATGATACCGATGGTGACCGGCAAGATCGATCTGACCGTTGGTTACGGCATCGTTCTCTGGCACGTGCTTGCCATCAGCCTGCAGACTCAACTGGGATTGCCTTGGCCTGTTGCCGTGCTTGCCGTGCTGCTGCTCGGTGCCTGTGTTGGCATGTTTAACGGCATTCTCGTCGAAGTCGCCCAGATTGACAGTTTCATTGCAACACTCGGCACCGGAACAATCCTCTATGCTGTTGCCCTTTGGCATACCGGCGGTCGTCAGGTGGTTGGTGTGCTTCCCGATGCATTTTACGCCATCAATGGCACGTCGTTTCTTGGTCTGCCGCTTCCGGGATTCTATGTTCTCATTCTTGCGGTTTGCCTTTGGGTTCTACTCGAATACACACCCATCGGCCGTTATCTCTATGCCATTGGTGCGAGCAACAAAGCCGCCACCCTCAACGGTATCCCGGTGCGCCGCTACGTGATGGGTGCATTCATTGCGTCAGGAACCTTGTCCGCGGTAGCTGGTGTCATCCTCGCCTCGAAACTGCGGATCGGACAAGCCAGCGTCGGCCTTGAATATCTGCTGCCCGCTCTTGTTGGCGCGTTCCTCGGTTCGACCACCATCAAACCTGGCCGGGTGAATGTATGGGGTACGATGATTGGCGTCGCCATTCTCGCTGTAGGCATATCAGGCATTCAGCAATTCGGCGGCGCGTTTTTCATCGAGCCATTGTTCAACGGCGTGACACTGCTCATTGCAATCTGCATCGCGGGCTATGCCCAGCGGAAAAGACGGTCTGCGGCCGCACCTGACGTCAAGACGGCCATAAAATAACAAGCAAAAACAGAGGAGGAATAAAATGCGCTTGAAAGGATTACTCGCGGCAACAGCGTCCATTGCACTGTGCATATTGATCAATCAGTCCACCGCATCTGCCGATGACTTGGTAGATACTGCCAAGGCGAAAGTGGCCGCCGCATCGCAAAAAGCCGATCATTGGGACGGCCCAACGACAGGCCCGAAGGCCAGCGCTGACAAGACCATCGTTTATGTGGCGGGCGACATGCGTAATGGCGGCATTCTTGGGGTTTCCGACGGCATCAAGGAAGCATCAGCCGTGATGGGCTGGAATTTCCGGGCGATCGACGGACAGGGGACTGTCTCGGGCCAATCTGCGGCTCTCAATCAGGCCATCGCGTTGAAGCCTGACGCAATCATTCTCGGCGGCAGCGATGCCGTCGAGCAAAAGACCGGGCTGGAAGCCGCCGCCGCACAAGGCATTGTGATCGCGGGCTGGCACTCCGGCCCCAATCCTGGCCCGATGCCGGACGCTCATCTATTCGTCAATGTGACAACGAACGCCATGAACGTCGCGGAAATCGCCGCCATGAAGGTTATTGCCGATTCCGACGGCAAAGCAGGCGTCGTGATCTTTGCCGACTCGGCCTATGCCATCGCGATTGCCAAGGGCCGCGCCATGGAAGAAGTTATCAAGAAGTGTGCCGGCTGCAAGGTTCTGTCGTTCGAAGATACGCCGCTTGCCGACACGGCCAATCGTATTCCGCAGCTGACCACTACCCTTTTGCAGCGGTACGGAGCCAAATGGACCCATTCACTGGCCATCAACGATCTCTATTATGATTTCATGGGGCCATCATTGGCCGCTGCTGGCCTGAAGGGCAACGAAGCGCCGTTCAATATTTCAGCGGGCGACGGTTCTGAATCGGCCTACCAGAGAATACGCAGCGGGCAGTATCAAGCGGCGACTGTCCCCGAACCACTGGCCATGCAGGGCTGGCAGGTTGTGGATGAATTGAACCGCGCTTTCAGCAAACAGGCGTGGTCCGGTTATGTCCCCGGCATTCACATCGTGACTGCCGATAACATAGCCTTTGATGGCGGCGACAAGAACGTCTTTGATCCAGATAATGGCTACAGGGATCAGTACAAAAAGATCTGGGGCAAATAATAATGATACGCCTCGTTTGAAATCAGAGGGACAGTGAGGCAGGCTCGTTGTCCCTCGTCACATGACATCCGGCACAGGACACACACATGCGGGAAAAAGACCACGGCAACCCGGTTCTCATGCTCATCGAAAAAAACAGCCATTGCCTGAGTTTTTACGATGCAGCTGCGGGCATTTTGCTCGAAAGCATTGAGCTTCCCGATTATCCGCACGAGTTCGCGGTCGACTCAAAACGGGCTTACGCTTATGTCGGTCATTACGGCGTCAGAACATCGGCCAGCACCGATCCCGGCGGCAGTTCTGTCTTTGTCATTGATATAGCCCAGCGCAAACTCGCCCGCACCATCGATTGCCGCCCGTTCAGCCGGCTGCACGGAATTATGCTTGATGGCTCAGACCGGCTGCATGTCCTGAGTGAAGCGGCCAATGTCATGTTGCGTTTCGATGATCCCATATCAGCAACAGCACCCTCCCGCGCCGTGATTACCGGCGGCCTCAAGAGCCATCTGTTTACGCTGAGTCATGATGGCCAATGGGCTTACTGCATGAACCTCCTCAGCCACACAGTCACCAAGATTTCCCCTGGCGACGCAACCGTCGTTCCGGTTCCGCTTTCTCCCGGTATCAAACCGGAGGGGCAATTCTTAAGCGCCAATGGCCAGACGCTCTATGTCAGCAACCGCGCATCCGCGACACTTGTTGCGATCAATACGCAGACTATGAAGGTCATTCGGGAAACGCCGACCCGGCATGATCCGGCGAGAATCTACGGCATGAGAGACAGCCGTTTATTCATTGCCAATTATGACGACAGAAGCATTTCTGTTGTTGACCCTCTTTCGCTTGAGGAAACCGGCTATCTCAAGCTGTATGGCCGTCCGGCCGCGGCCTGCCTTCATCCAGATACCGGCCATGCTTATGTTTCCATTGACACGGATGAGTGCGCAGAGATTGATCCGGACAATCTGAATGTGATCAGATCGTTCAGAACGAAATCCGAGCCGGACTGTTGTTTCATCGTGACGTGAAAATGACCGATGAGGTGGGATGACCTTTTGTAATTGCGACCATGTGAGGATCTGACATGCTGCTCGGCGCCATCGCGGATGATTTTACCGGGGCGAGTGATCTCGCCAATACATTGGCCAAGGGTGGTATGGCGACTATGCAGTTTGTGGGCACGGATCATGCTGCGGCACCCGACTGCGAGGCAGGCATCGTTGCGCTGAAAACCCGCTCGGTGCCAGTGGATGTCGCTGTGCATCAATCCATTGGCGCTGCGCGCTGGCTGCTCGATCAGGGATGCCAACAGATCATCTTCAAATATTGCTCTACTTTTGATTCGACGCCTGACGGCAATATTGGTCCCGTAGCCGAAGCGCTGCTTGATTTGCTCGGCGCCGATATCGCCGTTGTTTGTCCAGCATTTCCAGCGACAGGACGGCGTTTGTTTATGGGCCACCTGTTCGTTGGAGACCGGCTTTTGAGCGAATCCGGCATGGAAAACCATCCACTGACACCCATGACCGATTCGGATATTCGCCGTTGGCTGCGCAGGCAGACGGCGGCCGAAGTAGGCCATATACCGCTCGATAAAGTGCGCGCTGGTCCTGCCGTGCTCAACAAAGCTTTCGCAGCTGAGAACAAGGCCGGCCGACGCCTTGTTGTCGCCGATGCAATTTCGGACCAGGATCTGCAAGCAATCGGCAAAGCTGCAGCGGATCACAAGCTCATAACCGGCGGCTCGGGCATTGCCCTTGGACTGCCGCGCAATTTCCGCGACAAGGGCCTTTTGTCCGACAACCGCAAACCATTGCCAGTGGCAACTGGCCCGGGAATTGTTCTAAGCGGGTCGTGTTCAAAGGCATCGCAAAACCAGGTTGCATATTACCTGCAGGGTCATCCGGGGTTGGCTATTGATCCCGCAGCACTGATGTCAGGCGCAATGACGGTCAAGCAAGCACTCGACTGGATATCCCGGCAGGCGGACGCGACACCAA
Source organism: Phyllobacterium sp. 628 (assembly GCF_014189505.1). Lineage (GTDB taxonomy): Bacteria > Pseudomonadota > Alphaproteobacteria > Rhizobiales > Rhizobiaceae > Phyllobacterium. Next base: position 101,024 of record NZ_CP050301.1, read on the forward strand.
TCGTCTACTCAACGGCCAATCCGGATGCGGTTTCATCAGCTCAACATAATTTCGGCAGGCAGGCCGTTGCTGAAAAAATCGAACATTTTTTCGGTGATCTGGCGCGTCAGCTGGTTGGCCAGGGAACCCGGCGCATCGTCGTGGGTGGCGGGGAAACTTCAGGAGCCGTGGTCGAAGCTCTTGATTTGCATAGCCTGCATATTGGCCGCGAAATTGACCCCGGCGTGCCAGCCCTGATCGCGGATCGCCCGGAACCACTCGGACTTGCACTCAAGAGCGGAAATTTTGGCTCAGAGGATTTCTTTTCCAAAGCTCTGCTTCAGGTGGGAACGGCGTAACCTCGGCCCCGCTGCTCAAACAGGATGTGAACCATGCCCAAATTCTCTGCCAATCTCGGTTTTCTCTGGCCAGACCGGTCGCTTCTCGCCCGCATTGCAGCGGCGGCACAAGCGGGTTTTAAGGCAGTGGAATTGCACTGGCCGTATGACATACCAGCAAGCGAGGTTCACATTGCCTGTGCCGAACATGGCGTGAGATTGCTAGCCCTGAACACTCCGTTAGGTGACACGGCCAAGGGTGAGTTTGGTCTTGCCGTGCTCGAAGGCCGACAAAAGGATTTCGAAACGTCGCTGGATCAGGCAATCGACTACGCCCGAACAGCTGGCGCTTCGGCGATCCACGTCATGGCTGGGGTCGTGCCTGTGGCAGATAAGCCTCGCGCCAGACAAGTGTTTGCACAAAATCTGGCCTTGGCGGCGCAAAAGGCTGCAGATTTCAAACTCCTGCTCGAGCCGATCAATCAGCGCGACAAGCCGGGTTATTTTTACTCGACGCTTGAAGAAGCTGCATCGCTGATCGCAGAGATCGGTGCGTCAAATCTGAAGATCATGTTCGACGTTTACCACGTCGGCGTCAGCCAGGGCGACATTTTCAAGCGACTCGAACATCATTTGCCGATGATTGGACACGTCCAGATCGCCGCAGTCCCAAGCCGGGCTGAGCCCGATGAAGGTGAAATCGCGTATCCAGCGGTCTTTGCCGAGTTGGACAGGCTTGGTTATTCCGGCTGGGTTGGCTGTGAATACAAACCGCGCGGTGCAACCGATGACGGATTGAGCTGGGTCAAAACTCTCGGCGTTTCATTGGAACAGCAAGACTCGATCTGGAACGAATAAGGCCGCCAACAGTTAGAAGAAGGCTGGTGAACCACCGGCAGAGACTTGTTGTGGCGGTTCAGCTCCCGGCACCTCAAATCTCTTCAATGGAGGAGTGTGCCATGCGGAAGCTGTTCACCAAGATCGCCAACAAGGTTGCGATGGCAGCCGGCAAACCAATCACCTTTATCCTGTGTTGTCTGACCGTTATTATCTGGGCTGTCAGCGGCCCATTGTTTGGTTTCTCGGACACGTGGCAACTGGTCATCAACACCGGCACCACGATCATCACCTTCCTCATGGTTTTTCTGATCCAGAACACGCAGAACCGCGACGGTGTCGCCATTCAGGCAAAGCTGGATGAGTTGATCCGTGTCTCCACGGGCGAGAATGTCTTCATTGGCATCGAACATTTGACCGAGGAGGAAGTTGAAGAATTCAGGAACAGGTGCGAGGCCGCCGCCAAAAAGGCCGACAAGGTTCTGGCCGCCCGAAAAAAGAAATGAAGACCCCTTGTTTGACGGCCTTCTTAACACCTGTGATTGACGTCATTTTTTCCGCCGCAATTTAGCCATCCACTCCGCACTTCCTGCAAAGCAGCTATGCATTCTTGTCACTGCAAGTTTCGCGGGACATCGACTATATGCAGCTCACGATCAAGAAATGATCCAACAAACAAGAAGTTACCAAGGTGAGTGAAATGAATCTGATCCGCTCTTACAATAACTGGCGCCGTTATCGTGACACTGTCACAGAACTGAACCGCTTGTCTGCACGTGAACTGAACGACCTCGGCATCTCCCGCGGCGACATCGCTTTTGTTGCCAAGAAGGCCGCTTCTGCACGTTAATAGAATTTGAAAGTTTGCATCCGGGGTTTACCTCCTCCCAAGGTCTCGGATGTACAAAGACCGGCACTCCTCCTCCCAGCCGGTCTTTACAAATAGCACCCACCGCACCTCCTCCCGCGGTGGGTGTTGTTTTTTCAGGCCCTCGCAACTTGATTTGCCTGCCTGACACAGCCCCTCCCCAGCGTTGCGCACCGCGTTCTTTCCCCGTATCAGTCAGACTATCCACTGGCGGAGAGACTTCATGACGAGCGGCATTCATCACATCACCCTGATCACGCGAAACGTTCAGGCAAATGTGGACTTTTATGTCGGCTTTCTCGGGCTTCGTCTCGTCAAACGCACAGGCGGCTACGAAGACGCAACCCAGCTCCATCTCTTATACGGCGACACTTCCGCCAATCCCGGAACCTTGGTGACTTTTCTCGTCTGGGAAGACGGGTCGTTGGGACGGGTCGGTTACGGCCAGCCGAGCGAGGTCGCACTTGCAATCGCCCCGGAAGCGATTGGCTTCTGGCTGACCCGTGCGCTGCAATTCAACATCGCGACGACGGGCCCGGCGCAAGAATTCGGCGAAACGGTCCTGCGCCTGAAAGATCCCGACGGTATTATCGTCAAGCTCGTCGGCACCTCCGCGTTAGATGCAGTCGATCCATGGACCAGCAATGGCATTACCACAAATGATGCGGTCCTGCGGATACGCGGAGCGACGATTCTCACCGAGCAGCCGCAGGCAACCTGCACCTTTCTCGAAGACTATTTCGGCTTCAAGGCGGGCGGCCAGAGCGACACAATCACCCGGATGCTTTCCGCATCGGGTGATTGTGTGGATGTGCGGGATGCGACCGGCTTCTGGAGTTCAGCGCCCGGAACCGGAACCATTGATCACATTGCCTTCCGTACACCGGATATCGCCCATGTGGAGCACATTTATGAACGGCTGATCAACGCTGGTGCGGATGCCACCGCCATGCATGATCGCAAGTATTTTTATTCCATCTATGTGCGGGAACCGGGTGGCACCTTGTTTGAAATGGCGACTGACGGCCCCGGTATGCTTATCGACGAACCGCTGGAGACACTGGGCACAGAGCTGTTCATTCCTCCGCATTTCGCTGAAGAGACCGACAATCTCAAAGTCATGCTGCCGCAGTTTGGCTTGCCCGGCGAGGAGCGCTTCATTTATCGCGAGTTGCCGTTTATCCACCGTGTCTACACACCGGCAAATCCTGACGGAACAACCCTCGTGCTTTTGCATGGCTCTGATGGCAACGAGACGACGCTGTTACCCCTCGCTGCCAACGCTGCTCCGCATGCCACTTTGATCGGCTTGCGCGGACGCAGCAATGAGGAAGGCATTGGCCGCTGGTTCCGGCGTTTCGGTCCCTTGAGCTTTGATCAGAACGATATTCGCTCGGAGGCGGCCGCTCTGGCTGGTTTTATCGAGGGAGCTGTCGAAGCCTACCATCTGGATATCGTGCGAACCATATTCCTTGGCTATTCCAATGGCGCCAACATGCTGGTTGCAACCATGTTGCTGCATCCCGGCCTTATCCGCAGTGCAGTGCTGCTACGTGCGATGAATGTGCTGAAGGAAACGCCCGAGGTGGATTTGAGCAGTTCACGGATTTTGATGGTGAATGGTGACCATGATCTGTTTGGAGCACAGGCTCCCGATCTGGAAGCGCTCTTGCGCAAGGCGGGCGCTGATCTCACCATCCAAAGTGTTTATGCCGGTCACGAAACCGGTCCGCACGACATTGATGCTGTCAGCCAGTGGATCAAAACCAATCTTCCGGTATGAATTGGTAAGAGCGGGGAGCGTGGTTCGACAAGCTCACCATGAGGGAGAGTGCGGCTGAAAGGTTAACCGGAAAGATTGCAGGATATGGCTCCTTGCAATCTTCACTTTCCCTCATGGTGAGCAACTGTGTTTATGTTTGAATGTTTGGTTGCCAATCTGTTTGGTTTTTGATCATTGCGTTGAGGGTGACGATGAGCTTTCGCATGAGTGCGACAATGGCCAGTTTGAAGGGCTTTCCGTTGGCTCTGAGCCTTTGATAGAAGGCGGCGAGCGGGTGTTTTGCGCAACGTATGACGCTTAAGGATGCCATATAGAGGACGCGGCGGATGCCTGCCCGTCCGCCCTGGCACTTTCCGCTGCGGCTGCTGTTTCCCGATTGGCGCGGATGCGGAGCAACGCCGGTCAGGCTGGCCGCCTGACGGCTGGATAGCGTGCCAAGCTCGGGCATGGAGCCGATGAGTTCGGCGGTCAGGACGGGACCGGCTCCCGGCATCGAGGCGATGCGCCTTGCCGTTTGTGCCTGTGCGGGATTGCGGGCTATGGCGCTGCGTATATGTGCTTCCAGTGTCTTGATGGCTTTGATGTGCTGGTCCATCAACACGCCAATGATGCTGGCAGCATCCGCATCGCCCATGCGCGCCTCGTGGCTTTTCAGCTCACTCAGTCCGGCAATCAACCGGCGGCGCAATGTCGTCAACTCTTTGATGGCGCTCATGGTTGTGGACCGGATCGCCGGTTTGCGGGTGGCAACGGCAACCTGCAGTGCCCGGGCAATGGCGATCGCATCCAGCCGGTCCGTCTTGGCCCGCCGGCCCGTCAGGCGGCTATGGGAGCGCACATCGGAAGGATGCAGGCAATAGGCTGCCATGCCAGCTTCACCCAGCACAATCAGCAGGCAATCCTCATAACCGCCTGTGGCTTCACAGCCAAAGGCAACCCCTTCCAGCACACCGATGCGCTGCAGCAAAAGACCAACGCCTGCGCGGCTGTTGGGCACCCGCAGTTCCAGCCCATCAGGCAAACAATGCAGATCGAGGTAAGCCTTGCTCACATCGATGCCGACAAAACGCGTAAACTGTGTCATGATGAAAACCCCTGGCTTGTCATGCGGGGTCGATGCCCCTGGCAACTGTTCGGGTGTCATCGAAGGACCGGGCCTTGCTCACCATCGGACTGGCAAACGTCCGGCTGTCGAAACGGCCTCAGGTCCATCGGTCCACGTGCCGTCAATGGGCACGTGGACCAAGCCAGTATACACACTTCAAACAGACAAGCTTGTCGAACCACGCTCCCCAAATGCCATCTGTTAAACCAGAGGCTTTAACCCGGCTTCTATCGAAGCCCGTTTGCCTTCAAGGAACGGCGGCAGGGACAGGCCCTCACCCAGCGTTTCCAGCGGCTCATCAACGGTGAAGCCCGGACCATCCGTAGCAATCTCAAACAGAATGCCGTTTGGCTCACGGAAATACAGCGAGCGGAAGTAATAGCGCTCGACCTCACCGCTTGATGGCATGCGGAAGCTCTTCAGACGCTCCGTCCATTCATGCAATTGCTGCACATCCGGCGCGCGAAAAGCCACGTGATGCACGGCACCCGCACCCTGCCGGGCAACGGGAAGATCCGGTTGGACGGCCACATGCAATTCGGCTGCGGGTCCGCCTTCTCCCATGGAAAAGACATGAACGTGACCAGCACCGTCTGGCGATGGATAGGTATTGGTCTGACGCATATTCATCACGTGCAGAAGAATAGCTTCCGTATTGGTGATGTCAGGCACGCTGATGGTGATCGGACCAAGGCCCCGGATCTGATGTTCAGCCGGAACCGGGCTTCTGTCCCAAGGATGCGAAGGAGCTGCCCCACCATCATTGATCAGGCGAAACCGCTGGCCTTCACCATCTTCAAAATCGAGCGAGTCATATCCGCCAATCTCGGCGATATCCCCGGACTTTACGCTAAGTTCTGTAAACCGGGCTCTCCACCAATCGAGGCTGGCTTTGCTGCCCACGCGTAAACCCGTACGCGAAATGCTGTGTGTACCGCGCCGCTCCGGGCCAACCGGCCAATCAAAGAAGGTCAAATCCGTGCCTGGCGTTGCCTCGCCATCGGCATAGAACAGATGGTAAGCGCTGGTGTCGTCCTGATTGACTGTCTTTTTTACCAGCCGCAGTCCTAGGGTTTGCGTATAGAAGCGCAGATTCTCCGGCGCATTGGCCGTGATAGCAGTCAGGTGGTGGATACCTGTCAATTGTAAAGTCATCGAAGCCTCCTGAATTGGATTGCAAGGCGTTCATTCGCCGTTGGGGTGAATATCTGCGCTGTTGGCCGGAAAATAAACAGCGGTTCTGCCCAACTCATGTTCTGAAAAATCGAACCAAAATCACAAATCTGTCTTTTATGGCGGAGATTAGTCCTTTATAGCAGAACCATGAAGTGGCGCTTTGAAGACCTGCTGACATTTCTGGACGTGATGGATACCGGCAGCATTACGCTGAGTGCCGCCCGGCTCAATCTGTCAAAATCCGTCATCAGCAAACGCATTACTGATCTGGAGGCAGCGCTTGGAACCGAACTGTTCCAGCGCTCGCCCCGAAAATTGCTGGCTACCGACAATGCGCGTGCGTTTGTTGAACGCATCAGGCCTCTCGTGCGCGACATTCTGGAAGCGGCTGATACCGTGGGCGAACGGTACAGCGCCATTCGGGGCACATTGCGCATTACCGCACCCATGACATTTGGCACACTTTATCTCAGCCGGATGATCGCGGACTTCGCCCGGCAATATCCCGAGCTTGAAATCGCTGTCGAACTCGATGACCGCATGGTCGATCTGGTGCGCGGCGGCTTCGACGTGGGTATTCGCATCGGCATTCTGAAAGATTCAAGCCTGATTGCCCGCAAACTTTGCAACGATCCGCGTGTCATATGCTGCAGCCCGGATTTTGCAGCAGCAAACGGCCTGCCGCAAAGTCTTGAACAACTCAGCTCCTTCGCCTGCATTGATTATTCCAATGTCAACACCAGCCAGCTCTGGCAATTTGAAAATCCGGATTCGCCGAATGAGCCAATTTCGGTTGCCATGCATGGACGTATCGTCGACAACAATGGTGAAGCCATGCGCGATATGGCCATCGCCGGTTTGGGGCTGGTCCTGCTCCCCATGTTCATCTGCGCCGATGCCCTGCGCAATGGCACACTCATTCCGGTGCTGCCGGATGCCAAGCCATTGCCGTACAAAATATACGCGGTCTATCCGCCAACACGGCATGTTTCAGCCAAAGTGAGAACCTTTATCGACCATCTCAAGCGCCATATTGGTGAGCCTCCCCTCTGGCAGATGACCGACCTGTTACAGCCTGAACAGAGCGAGACCTGAAGAATCAGCCAGCGAATCACTCTGCTGGATTTGTGCGCCCGATCAGGCCCCGATTTGGAAATTCATAGCCGGATTTGCAAAACACCCTGTAAACACTGGGTATAAACCCCGAAAATGCGTGCTATTCCTGATGACAGGGCGGGAAACGCGTGCCATACAGACGCCTTCGATCAACGAATATACTGAGGAAACCGCCAAATGAATACGTCCGATCTTATCGAGAAGCTCGTCGCTGATCAGGGTCTTACAAAGGTTCAGTCCAAGGCGATTGTTGATAGCGTTCTTAAGGGCATCACCGATGCCGTCGTCGCAGGCGACGAAGTTTCGCTGCCAGGCTTCGGCAAGTTCAAGGTACAGTCGCGCGCCGCTCGCGAAGGCCGTAACCCTGCAACTGGCGCAACGATCAAGATCGCAGCTTCCAAGAAGGTTGCCTTCCAGCCTGCTAAGGCTCTGAAGGATGCCCTCAACGGCTAATTGCCGTTTTTGGTGATTTCAGAAAAGGCGGTGCTTCGGCGCCGCCTTTTTTATTGGCTCATATTCCGTTCGAACCTGTACAGGATAACACGGTCGCCATCTTCAACAAATTCATCAATTGGTCTAAAGCCAGCCGCCTCGGATGCTCTTATTGCCGTGACGTTCTGCGCATTGTGCGAGATATAGGCAAAGCGCTCTTCGTTGAAATGCGGAAAGGCAATCTGCGACAAATATTGTTTCAGCATGCGTTGTCCAAAGCCTCTGCCAAGATAAGCAGGCTCGCCGATGAACAGATCGAGGCTGATCCCATGGTCGAGGCCGGGCAACTCAGCCCAATCCTCATAATCGACGTTTCTATAGCATTGCAGATAACCGAAAGGCTGTTCGCCATAATAGGAAATATGGCAGATATCCGGCGTTTCGCCGGTGAACAGCGGCCCATACTCCTCTGCCACCTCACGCGGCGTAATGGGGTCCAGTTGATAAAACGCGCGCACATGCGATGTCATCAGCCATCGTGCCATCAACGGCAGATAAGATAGTGATGCCGGACGGAAGGTGATTGCAGGGTTTTCAGCCACCCTGGTTCACCGCCATTTGATTGACAAATCGCGTCAGGCTGTCGAGCGCTCCGTCCCAGCCTTCCGCATGCCGGTCGCGCGCGGCGACGTCGTGGAACTTTTCGTGGATCAGCGTCAGCAATGTACCATCGGCGACACCCTTCAGCACCAGCGTCACCAGCGACTCGCGATCGGGCAAGGTGATCCAGACCCAGGTAAACGCCAGACGTTCCTCAACAATGACTTCGCAGTAGATGCCGCTGATATCATGCTGCTCGCGGTCAGGCGTTTGAAAGACAATGTGGAATTTCCCACCAACGCGCGGTTCTGCCTCCGCTTTCAGCGTTTTGGCGCCTGCCGGTCCCCACCAACGCACAATCATGGAAGGATCGGTCCACGCCGCCCAAACGAGGCTGGGCGGCGCCTTCAGATGACGTTTGAGCATCAGAGAAGGTGCAACAGCCATTCTTTCTCTCCCTAAAGAGGCGCGAAACGTCATTGGATGTCGGTCGGGACATGTTACTTGATGATCACCAGCGCTTTATGTCAATGCTGCGTTTTACTGGTAATGTGACCATGCAATATCCGCCACCTCTGGAAAAACAGTGCATTTTGCCATAAAACCGCCCTGTCTTTATCGCAGGTGACATCTGCGTGATTGAGCAATTTCATCCGTTGCAGTAAGTCTTTATCAACTATAACGGATGCAAATATGATGCTGTGGGCGGCAATCCACGCGATTTCGACAGGTTTAACGCGACAAGGCAAACTGGTAACAGCTGCGAAGATGAAAATACCAACGCATATCCTTGCACCTCTTCTTTTGACTCTGTTCCTGGCGGGCTGTCAGGGCTCATCGGTCGAAGACCTTGCGCCAAAGTCTGAAAAGCAGCTGTCCGAAAAGCTGGTCAAGCTGATGAAGACCAAGGGTATGAGCATGACCGCGCCGGTCATGGTGCGCATCTTCAAGGAAGAAAGCGTGCTTGAAGTGTGGAAGCGGAAAGACAATGGCCGCTACGACATCGTCACCAGCTACAAAATCTGCAAGTGGTCCGGCAAGCTTGGTCCGAAATTCATTGAAGGTGACCGCCAGGCACCGGAAGGCTTCTATTCGGTACGCCCGGGACAGATGAACCCGAAATCCAGCTATTACCTTTCTTTCAATACCGGTTTCCCCAACGCGCTTGACAGCGCACTCGGCCGTACTGGCGCTAATCTGATGGTGCATGGCGCATGCTCGTCATCCGGCTGCTATTCCATGACAGACGCTCAAGTGCAGGAAATCTATGCCTTCGCGCGTGATGCTTTCAAAGGCGGACAGGACTCCATCCAGCTGCAGGCATTTCCGTTCCGTATGACCGCTGCCAACATGGCGCGTTACAAGGACGATCCCAACTACCCCTTCTGGAAGAACCTGAAAGAAGGTTACGACCATTTCGAGATCACCAAAGTGCCACCGAAGGTGGATGTGTGCGAGAAGAAATATGTCTTCAACAACACAACCGACCCGAATGCGCCGATCGCAGCAACGGCAACCTGTCCGCCAATGCAGCAACCCGAAACACTCAAGATGGCTTACCAGAGCTATCAGACCACCTATGACGCAGCATTCACATCCATGGCCGGCAAAGGCAGCATCCAGCCGCCAAGCCGGTCTATTCAGGGTTTGAACGAAGCCAAGATCATTGCTGAATGGAGCGCCCGGCGCTCACGCGGTGAACGGGTCACGCAGGAACCACCGTCATTGTCTCCGCAGGACAAGGATGCCGCGCTGAAGCCACAGGTTATGGTTCGCCTTGCATCAGCAGTCGCAGCCGATAAGGCGCGCGAAGAGCGTGATGCCAGCAAGAGACATCGCATGACCGTTGCCGCCATACCGGCCACAACCGCATCGACAGCCAATCAGGTTGCAGCAAATGTTGCACCGGCTGCACAGACACCAATACCCGCTGCTGCTCCTGCCCAAGTGCAGGACGTCGCGGCACCCGCCGAACCGGCAAAGAAGGCCTGGTGGAAGATCATCGGCAATTGAGCATTTCGCGTTGTTGCACCCGGAGTGCTCGTCATGTCAGCTGATATCTATGATTTGCGCGGCCTGAACTGCCCGCTGCCGGTTCTGAAAACCCGAAAACGCCTGGAGACCATGCCCGCAGGTACACGTCTTTGGGTAGAAACCAGCGATCCACTTGCTGTTATCGACATGCCCAATTTCTGCGTCACAGATGGCCATCAACTTATTGAAACGGTGACAATCGATGGCGGTCACCGCTTCCACATCGAGCGCGGATAGACTTTAATCTGCAAAAACTGCGGTGCGTGGTTCGACAAGCTCACCATGAGGGAGAGTGTTGGCTGCAATTCCACTCGGAAACATTACAGAATTTGGCTCCCTGCAATCCTCCATCTCCCTCATGGTGAGCTTGTCGAACCACGCATCGCATGTCCTGCACCGCCCAAATAAATGGGATGCGTCTAGATTTTCATGCCCGGTATCGACAGCGGATTGTCGAACAAAGCAGCGCGATCCGGTGTATCGATTTTTGGTTCGTTGAGGAACGCGCTGAAAAGCTGCATCACGTAGCTTTCCGGCAAATCCTTCACAATCATCACCAGACGTGTTTCGCGCACCGCATCGGGCCATCCCGCCAACCGGACAGGAGGGTGAAAAATCTGCTGCACACCATGGATAACCAGCGGACGCTCCGGATCGTCAGCCAATTGCACAATGCCTTTGACGCGTAAAAGCTTCTCTCCATGCGCCGAACGCAACAGGTCGAGAAACATCTCAAAGCTCGAGCGGCTTACCGGTTTATCGTGTTTCAATGAGAAAGACCGTATCGCCGCATCGTGCCGGTTTACATCGTGATGATGGTGGTGGTGGTGGTGATCATCATGTGAATGATCGTGATCATGGTGGTGGGCATGGTGATCCACCTCCTCGCGCTCATGGTCGCGATCACGATAGGCTTCAGCCTTCAACCAGCGTTGCACATCGATGGTCTTTGTCTCAGGGTTATAGACACCGCATTCAAACAGCGCCGCATAACCTGTCCGCTCGTCGCCAACATCAATGAGATCAGCACCGGGATTAAGCGCCCGCAGACGGGCCCGCAGTGCCGGTAGCCCGGCCGCGGCTTCCGGCAAATCCGTCTTTGTCAAAACAATACGATCGGCAACCGCCGCCTGCTTGACGGCCTCTTCATGGACGTCAAGCGTCGCCATGCCATTGACCGCATCAACAGTGGTGATGACCCCATCCACGCGGAAAGCCTGCAACAATACAGGGTGCCCCATAATTGCGTGCAGGACAGGTGCAGGATCGGCAAGGCCGGTCGTCTCAATGATCACACGCTTCAGGCTTTTCAATTGCCCCGTCTGTACCCGGTCAATCAGATCGGCCAGCGTGTCCACCAGTTCGCCGCGAACCGTGCAGCAGAGACAGCCATCGGACAGTTCGATAACGCCGTCGCTGGCCTTTTCCACCAGCAGGTGATCGATACCCACGTCACCAAACTCGTTGATGATGACAGCCGTATCGGCAAGGGCTGGATCTTTCAACAAGCGGTTGAGCAAGGTGGTCTTGCCCGACCCCAGAAATCCCGTGAGCACAGAAACCGGAATAGGGGCGAGAAGACCACTCATGATAATTTCCTAATGTTGTTTATTTCAATTGACTGTTTTCGCAGCGTCGGCGGCATCAGTCACCGATGCACGCTCAGGCCGCGGAATTGGAATCGGAATACGGCTTAAATCAATGCCTTTTGAATTGGTCTTGGAAGGAAGCAGCGCCACCAGCTCTGCCTTTGGGTCGTGATCCATCCGGTACATATAGGGTGAGCCCTGTATCATATGCCCTTCCGCATCCTTGCCGTCCCAGCTGTCGGAAGCCGCAGCTTCCTTCGAACAGACAGACGGACGCATATTCATGGCCACGTCGCGTGTTGCGGGGCCATATGGCTGCAACGCTTCCAGGGTCATTCCTGTCCCGCGCGTCTCGAACCCTTTGGCCAGTAATTCCGCAGCCTTGGTGGCGCGGCGCTCCTGTTTCAACTCGCCCAGAACAATGGTGACGATATTCCGGCCATCGCGCGTCGCCGAACCAACCAGATTGAAACCGGAAGGGCAGACAAAGCCTGTTTTCATACCGTCAGCGCCTTGAAACCGGCCGATCAAAGCGTTGAAATTCGCCTGAATCTTGTTACCCGTATCAATAGCTTCAATGTCGAAATAATGCATGTATTGCGGAAACTCATGACGCATCTGCACGGTCAGCACGGCAAGATCGCGTGCTGTCGTATAATGATCGTCCGAATGCAGGCCATTGGGATTCATGAAATGCGAGCCATACATCCCCAGACGTTTGGCTTCTGCATTCATCAGCACGGCAAACTTTTCGGATGAACCGCCCAAAGTCTCGCCGACAGCCATGGCAACGTCATTTGCCGATTTCACCATCAGGATCTTAAGGGCATTATCCAGGGTCAGCTGTGACCCTGCTTTGTAGCCCATTTTGCTCGGCGGCTCTTTTGCCGCACGTGCCGTCATCTTGATCGGCGTGTCGAGTGTAATCTGCCCGGACTCTATCATGCGGAATGCCACGTAAGCCGTCATCAGCTTGGTCAAAGACGCCGGATACCAGCGTTGAAACGCATCTTCCTGTGACAAAATCTCGCCGGTACCGACATCAACAGTGATATTTGGGCCCGCAACAGCCGCTGTCGATACACCCGCAATGGTTGACACCACGCAGCCCGAGAGAAAGAGTGCTACAGTTTTCCGCATTCCAGATATCCAGCCTGTCTGTATAAAGAACCAGGGAAATGGCCTTGTGAATTCATTGCCGGGCTTCCCGCCGGGTCGCAATGGCCTTATCTACCCTATGTGGCAGGCAAAAGGCAAAACACCTTTATCCTGTTCACTGAATTGTCAGATTTTATTTGCACGTGGAGTTGAACCAGATATGCCCTTGCTCAATCGCGCCATCGAAATGCAGGAAGAGGTTTCGCAGTGGCGTCGCCATTTGCATGAAAATCCCGAGCTGATGTTCGATGTCCATGAGACCGCACAATTTGTTGCGGACAAGCTGCATGCATTTGGCGTGGATGAAATCGTCACCGGCATTGGTCAGACCGGTGTTGTCGGTATCATTCATGGCCGTCACGGCGAAGGTCAGACAGTGGGCTTGCGCTCCGACATGGACGCTCTCCCCCTGACGGAAATCACCGGCAAAACCTGGGCTTCCCGAAATCCGGGTAAAATGCACGCCTGCGGGCATGATGGTCATACGGCCATGCTGCTTGGTGCAGCGCAATACCTTGCCGAAACACGCAATTTCAAAGGCTCCGTCGCAGTGATCTTCCAACCTGCGGAAGAAGGTGGCGGCGGTGGGCGCGAAATGGTCAAGGAAGGTATGATGGAACGGTTTTCCATCTCCGAAGTCTATGGCATGCACAACATTCCCGGCCTGCCTATCGGCCAGTTCGCCATTCGCAAGGGACCGATCATGGCGGCGACGGATGAGTTCACCATCACCATCGAAGGCCGGGGCGGCCACGCGGCCCAGCCACACCGGACAATCGACCCTGTCGTGATTGGCGCGCAGCTTGTCAACGCTTTGCAGACCATCGTATCACGTGGCACAGACCCGCTGGATTCAGTCGTGCTTTCCGTCACAAAATTCCATGCGGGCGATGCCCACAATATCATCCCGCAAAAGGCGGAACTTGCCGGCACGATACGCACCCTTCGTCCGGAGATGCGTGATTTTGCCGAAAAGCGGCTACGCGAAACCGCGGAAGGTATCGCGACCGCGCTCGGCGCTGTGGCGAAGATCGATTATGATCGCAACTATCCGGTGACCTTCAACCATGATCAGGAAACCGAGTTTGCTGCCCGCACCGCCCAGAGCGTTGCCGGCACCAATGCGGTCAATCTGGAAGTCGCCCCGATGATGGCCGGCGAGGATTTTTCCTACATGCTGGAAGCACGGCCCGGCGCGTTCATCTTCATCGGCAACGGCGAAAGCGCTTCGCTCCATAATCCCGCTTATGATTTCAACGATGATGTTATTCCGCATGGCATCAGCTATTGGGTACAACTGGCGGAAAGCGCTCTGCCTGCTGCATCCTGATATTCATCAGGGTGCCGGTATTTCCTGCATCTTGAGACTTGGCGGCCACGCGGAAAAACAGTATGTCTGGCCGCATGGTCCCGTAGCTCAGTAGGATAGAGCGACAGATTCCTAATCTGTAGGCCACTGGTTCGAATCCAGTCGGGATCACCAATACTTTCAATGACTTATCATAACGTCGTGCTTGGTTTCATGTCGCGTCATGTTGCAACTGAGTATCATTGATTTCAAACGATTTTCACAGGTGCGCGGCGAATCTACGCGACATGAATGCGACATGGAATGAAAGATGATGGATAAAGTTGTTTGGACCAGAGCACAAATCCGATCCGCTGCGGTTGTAGCCAAAGAACAGAATGTCTGTATTAGCTTGAACGCTGATGGTTCGTTCGAGGTGTCACCGCACGTGCCAGCCGACAAGGTCAGACCTCAGACGATCCAGCCTCCAGAGAAGAAACTGGTGCGATTTTGAGGGCCGAAGAATCTTTTGGTAGACGATAATGAATGACGATCCGAATGATCTTGGTTTGATGACCCTCAAGGAGGCGTGCGAAAAGCTGCTTGGCGGACGCTTAACGCCTTCATCTCTCCGCACCGAAGCCGAGAAGGGCAATCTTGAAATCATCCAGATTGCACGAAAGGACTTCGTGACCAAGGAAGGCATTCGAGAGATGGTAGAGAAATGCCGTAGCAAGCCTACAGCGCGCGCTCCGGTCGTCATGGCTCCGCGTGCCCCGGTGTTTGATGGTAAAGCTGCCCAGGCCGCTCTATTCCACCAACTGAACAAGAAGAAAAATAAGTGACCCGTACTGCTGTAATTCCTGTTGGTTGCTGGCCGCCTAGGATGCCAGCAGAGATCGCAGCAGGCTACGTCGGTGAGCGCACTGCAGAAGCGTTCTTGAAGCTTGTCGGCACCGAATACCCTAAACCCGTCGTCGACAGTGGCAGCGGCAAAGGGCGGCGGATGATATGGGCGAAGGCTGACTTGGATCGCGCCCTTGGGATTCCGCCAGGCTATACCAACGACCCAGATCCGCCCGAGGCTGAATAATGAAAGAGAATAAACTATCGAGCGTTCCGCGACTGGCACTTAATCGCATGGAAGTAGCAATTGCGATCGGAGTGGCCCCGAACACAGTTGATGAGATGGTCAAGGAGGGTGTGCTTCCGCGACCGCGCAAATGGCACACGCGGAAGTTCTGGCTGATATCCGAAATTGAGGCAGCCATGAACGAATGGCCGGCGGATGGTGAGGTTGAAGCGGATCCAAGAGACTGGAGAGCGTCGGTATGAGCGGAAGCGGATTAAGAGCCGACTGCCCGTAGGCCCTAGTCGTTAAGCTTCAAGAATTCAGCCTCTGGAACCACAAAACGTTCTACGGTCATGTCCTCAACCGTATGACCGCGGTCGCGTGCTCCTATAAGAAGCTTTTTCCAAGCGTCGCTAGAGTATGGACTAAGGGCTGGTTCGCATTCGACGATTATTTCCTGCACTTTGCCGATCTTCGGTTCGCTTGCGAAACCAGCAGTTTCCGGATGTGTCAGGCGCCACCAAACATTGCGCACAATAACATCTTCTCCGAACGGCTCGCGTTTGTCTGGTCTTTGGATTGAGATGTACTCGCCTGTGCGGGGCACTTCGGGAAGATCGAAATCTAGGGAATAGTCAGGCTGCAATTTTCCGACTTCACGAATCACGACTGTAATCTTCATATCCCACTCCCCAATTGTTAGCGTTCTAGCCAAGCATGATGGGTACAAACATGCAAGGTAGGGTTGTCTCTATGCCGCTTTCGCCTCGCGCATATACCGCTGTACAGCCCCATAGCTGATGCCAGACTCGTCTTTTACCCATGGTATGAAGTGGCCACGGGGCAAATCGGCTTTGATCTGGATGAGTTTGCGGCCGAGCCTGATACGTTCGACCTGGCGCAGATGCTTTCCCTTGTACTGCTTGGGCAGCTTACTTTTGATTGACGGGGCTGAATCCAATTTGGCCATCCGCTGATTGCTGTAATGGGTGAGCATCAGATAGATAGCGCCGGCCAGCGCAAACCGCGCGTGCACTTTGCCGCGAAGCTGGCTGATCGTTGCCATGATAGGGCCAAGAGGTATCTTGTCCCACCATTCCAACCACTCACTGGTATGGTTCTCCACCCAGTCTGGACACGCCAGTATTAGGTCGCTGGTGGCGTACAGCGAGGTTTCGTCAATCAGACAATTATTATCACGGGTTTCCGCCAGAGTTGTCAGCACCATGCGGAAATGACCTTCGCCATATTTGTTCAGGATTCTCTCCATCGTGGCGACAGCACGTGTTTGCCCCGGCTGGGGAAGTACGTTGGCTGGCACGATCTCAAGATCATATTCGGCACACACAGCGCGTACATCAATCATGGTTTACCTCAGATGTATGAAACGTCAGTCGGTGCAGGCATTGCCCGTCCGTCAAAAGACGAAGATGAATTGCTCCATGCGCCATTGCTGGCCATGTGCTGACTAACCGCCTTTGCCAGTGTCCGGCCATCCAACTGGATCGATGTGTGCAACGTCGTGTTCTGGTTGGCTGGCGGTGCGGGAGGTACATAACTCGCCGGATCGGGACGGAACAAACTTGGCCCGCCAGGTCCACGCTGAACCCTTGGCTTGAACGGCTCGAAGTTCGAAATTCCCGATGCTGCGCCGGAGATCATGCCAGCAATGGAAGCAACGAGCGCTTTCATCTTCTCGATGAAGCTGACGATTGCGGCATAAATTCCATCAAAGATTTCAACGACCCCATGCCAATTAATGGCCACCACAGCAGCGATGGCTGTTCCAACCGCCGCTATCGCGCCAACAATCAAACCACCGGGAGCCAACGCAGCGGCAGCAACAATTACACCTACCGTGCCAACGGCAGCCAATCCAATACCGAGACCAATCAAGGCTTCTCCGACAAGCTTGATCGTGCCCGGATTATTGTTTGCGAACTTACCGATTGCCTGAAACACCGAAGTGAGGTCTTTCATGATAGGAATAGCAGCCTGCGCCAACGGACCGCCGATCGCCTCCGTCATCGACTTGAATTGCTCCCGAAACGCCTTGTCCACAAACGTCGGATTGCGCTGCAGTGAATCGTCATACGCCTTATCAACGGGACTGGCGCGTTTCCACAACTCGCTGTCTTTTTCAATCTGCTCCTTGAAGCTCGGATCAGAAAACATCGTCAACATGCGGGTCGTATTGCGGTTTCGACCTATTTTTGCAAGGTAAGAATCCATGACATCCTGGTCACCACCCGTCGCTTTCGACAACCCTGGATTGACGTAATTCTGAACCCATTTGTAAGGGTCCTTCATGCCCATATCATATCCGATGATGGCGCCAGGTTCTGCGTTAACGCGCCCTCCCTTATCGACGCTGACTTTGGATGTATTGATAAGTCCGGCCGTGGAAAGTGCTTCGTACTGCTGCTTGGACATCGTACCGGCACCGCTCAGCAACTGGTAGAGGCTCATTAAAGCTGTGCCCGCTGTATCGCCGCCCAAATCAGATGCGACTACAGCACCTGCACCGGTTAGAAACTCTGGACTTGCTTTGATCCAAGACACGCCGCCGCGTTTAGCCATCGTTTGGAAAGTATCGGCGGTTAGCTTCCCCCGGAGCCGATAATGTCCTGAGCAAGTGCGCTTGCAAGTTTCGACGATCCCTCCGGATCACTAATCGTGGTGCCGCGCATTTCCATTGCCCGCCACAAGGCGAAGCCAGATCCGCTTACGTCTTTCCCCAAGGCATTTGCAATAATGGCGTCAAGCTTGATCGCAAATGGGCTGCTGGCCTCAGCTTCCTTAATGCCCACAACAGATTGCATCTCGTTGAATGTCTTGAGATATTCACTTGCCGTCGCAGTGGGGATAGAGTTCGAAACATTATCGAAAAAATTCTTTTGAATTCTGAGAGTTTCATTCAGCGAAACGCCAGAACGTTGGAGTTTGTCCTGTTGATCAATGAGGCTTTTACCACCGTCGGCAAGCTTCATGACACCAGCAACAATGGCGCTCCCAGCGAGTGCGGCGCCGGCTCCGGCAATTGCCAAATTCCAACCCGAAAATGCTTTTTCTACGTCTTTGACTGATGCCTTAAGGCCAAGAAGGTCCTTTGCAATAAGCGCAAGCACAGGGCTCATCGAGTTGGCCAAGCTGATCTTGACACCAATTTGCCAAACATCCATTAGACTGACCTCACTCTGGTTATGATTTCTACATTCGTAGTGTGGGTTACTTCCGCCCCCGTATAGGCCTTCACAACTGCATCGATCGCAGCTTCCGCTTCTTCATTGGTGACGTTGAACCAACCATTTCCAACAGCCTCATGGACAAGGTTTCCATGTGCCAAACTTACCACCATCTGGGGGTCGCAACTAACGGCAAGGACATAGGCGACCTTAGCCTTAGGCAATGTCTGTGTAATCAATTCGATATCGCCAGTTAGGTTCGCTGTGGGAAAAATACCCACCATTGAGTCCATCCTCATAGCAACCACATATGAAATACACGGCGTAACCACTGCAGGCATGCAAGAAGTTGCAGCGCTCTTCCGAAGTGATTTAAGTATTTTGATACTCATATTGAATCACCCGTACGAACTGGTTGCGTCCACAGTGCCGGCAACAGAACCGGGGAAGAACATCGCCGAGCCGCCAGCGACTATGATTGAGTTCAATGTCCCGGAATACCTCTTGCCGGTCGCCGCTCCAGAGATTGACGCGCCTGTCCCAATCGCCAAACCGCCAGCGGTCACATTCACGAAAGCATTCGCGAAATTGGGTGTTCCGGTGAGCGTAATTGTTGCCTGTGTGACGTTAACGCCGGAGGCAAACTGGGAGTAAATGAAGGAATTGGAACTGCTGGTAATGGCAATTGGACCCTGCAGAAAGATGTAAGAGCCGCCACTGGTGAACGTGTGGGATACGGCGCAGCCTCCGAAGCTCATATTTTGGCTAACAATCTGCGAGGATTGAGCCGCGTTAAGACCAATTCCTTGGTTGAGACCGCCGCCTGTCGCGCCCAATTGAAAGCCGGCAACAGTGAAGTAAGCGCCATTTACGGCACTGAAACAGCAAGCATTTGTGGCGTTGATCGTCACATTTGTTGGAGTGGTTGGATTGCCGAGGAAAACAATGGACGATGCCGAAGTTTGCCCAGTACAAAAACCCGAACCGATCATTCCGGCATAGCCTGCACCGGTCGCAACGTTAACAGTCACAACAAAACCATTCAGATCGAGATTGTTCTGAATATAGTTCCAAGCGCGCTGCGTGGTGAGAAACGCAGTTCCAGATGTCAAACCGTTGTTACTATCTGACCCGGTAGTGGCGACATAGAGGTTCAGCGGACCGGTCAATCTTTGACGAACCGACGTATTGGTAATTCTGAACGACGTTCCGTCATAAATCAGATCGAGCATTTGCCCGGCCGTGACCGCTCCAGGTGCTACCGGCGAGCCGTCGCCATTCACAACAGGATAAACCAATAGAAAATTCACGTTCACGGTCATTGCGCCCGTATTGACCGCATTTGCCTTGGTCTGGAACCTGAAACCCGTATTAACAACCGTTGGAGCCGGGCCTAAACTGACCAAATATGCGTTGGCAGTTCCAAAATTCGGTGAATACGTCCATTGGCTGGCCTGCACCGCCAACGGTATCTGCGGGAGCGTTGGGAAATAGGGAGCAGTGCTGAGCGCAGTGATATTTCCACCAGTAATGGTCGTCTGACCCTGCGCGACAGTCACCACGTAAATCCCGGTATAACCAGCATCTGGTGCAGGTGTGGTCTGTGAACCCGTAGCGGCGGGAGAACCCGCCTTCAGTCCGACGACGCATGTGTTCTGTCGAACCGTGTTTTGCGCAATGCCCGTATTGTTTGGACCGGACCACGCAACGCTTGGATTGCTCGCATTGTAGTACGGCAGAATAACCGGTGTTCCGTCAGGCTCTGAAAAAGCGACCTGCACGAGGTAATTGATGGACTGGCCAACAGTCCCGGGAGGCGTGATAGTCAGCGTTGTGGTGGATTTGCTGATACCCTGCGCCGTAAACTGATTGGCATCAGTACCAAGCGAACCGTAAGGGATGCTATCGACGGTCTGGAACGAGTAAATTGCACCCGGCGCAACATTGACCTGCAACGACGCTGGAGACGTCGGCGTGACAGCAAGACCCACGACCTGAGTGTTGACGCCAATTGCTGACTGTGAAAGCCAGCCAACGCCATAATAGGCGTCTTTTGCAGCATTCAACTGGTCTGTTTCGAGCGGGATTGAACCCGGATAAACGATATGGCGATCCAAGGGATGACTCCTATTGCAAGTCCGTCGTATCGACGGCTTCCGCTAATTGGGTTTCAATTTTAAGATTTGCGCCATACTTGTAGGCGAGCGCCCAATACTGTCCTGGCACGATGAGTCCAGCCGTATCAGTAAAACTCACGTCACTTACGTCTGACACAGCCATCGTGTGGGCATCGATCAGCTCGGCCATCATTGCCTCACCGTGGTTGTTTGAAGGCGGGCTTTTTCCCAAATTTCGATGCGGTCAATATCGGAGTTCAATTTAGCCACTCCCTCTTTAAGTCTGGCCAAATCGCTATGAATCTTATCGACGTTCTCGATCAGACTGATAGTTTGATTGGCAAATTGCAGCGATTCAGCTGCGAGAGTTCTGCTCGTACCTTTGGCAAGAGGCATTGAAGCTAGGGATTTGATTAACTCATCCCTTAGCTGCCGCATGTCATCCAATACCGGCGGGCAATTGTTTGACATGATCATTCCCCCGCTTTCAGTTCTTCGAGGACCTGCGTCCATTCGCCAAACAGGTTAGGGGCAGGATCGCCACGCATCATGTCGGCCGTACCCGTAATTGTCTCGAGCCGCCGGAATAAATCTTGAGCACCGTGGCCTTGGCCCAGAGCCGTAATTCTATGATTTTCTTCGACTATCACCAGACGTCCGGCGTCGATCGATGCCATAAGTGGCACAAGCCTATGAATAAGCCCCTTTGCCTCATTTACCTCCGCTTCAAGCATGTCGATCAAAACGTGGTTTGCTGCGGTTGAAATAGGTAAATTCAAAGCACTTAAAGAGGTTGAGAGCTGAATCTGCTTGTTTCGCAGCGCATCGACCGCCGCTTCGCTGGCGGCGCTCTTGGCAACGGCGCCGGCAAGCTTTGTGTTGAGGGCGGCGCGTCCTTTCACGTCAACAGCAGGTGGTTCACCATTGGCACCCTGTTCGGCCCAAACTTGAGCAGCGGCGCGTTCCTTGGCGTCAAGGCTCCCAATCTCTGCCCGAATATCTGCTTCTTCTCGGGGCGTATTTTCAATCTTGTGAAGAGTTGAAACCACGCTCTGAATTTCGTCTGCCAAGGCGCGCCGGCGGTCGTAGAGCTCGGAAAGCTTGTCCTTATGTGAGGACTGAACCTCGACAGCTTCTTTTGGTTTAATTGCGGCAGTTGTCATAGTTTCCTCCGGATCAAATTGCAGCGCCGGAGACCGGATCGCGCCAGGTCTTGCCGTCAAAAATGATCAATTTGTTCAATGTGGTGTCGTGGAACTGTGTGCCTATCGGAGGGCTGAGGGGGCGTTGGGCGGTCGTGCCGGACCCGTTAGACGCTGTAGATACCCATCCATTTGCGATCATGATCAATCCATCAAAATCAGGAACATCAACTGTGGAGTTGGCGGCACATGAATACCGGCGACCATTCACGGTGATTGGATTGTGCAGGCCATTGCTTGGGGGAATAAGACGCATTGTCATGAATTATATCCTTCTGGATTTGAGGCGAGAGTCGGCAACATCCGCCGCTGACCGCTGGCGTATTCGACAGACCCGGGAGCATATTCCGGCAGGTCTGGTTTCGTTGGTTCGAGTTTTTGCTGGGCTTCAGCTTCCTGGCGCATAAGTTCAAAGAGACCTGACCCGGCGCCAAAGAACGTAGGAACGCACTCGATGAGTGCACCTGAAACTGAGTTCACCAAATCATCGTGAGCACCCGGAGCGTGATCAATTGAATCTTTTCCACCGCGCCCGGTTCGCCGTTCAAGACCGACGATCTGTGTAATCAGACGTTCGTTTTCAAGCAGTTCTACCCGGCCAGAGTTCAGTAGTGGCAGGAGATCTCGGTAGAGATCAGACTTTGGTCGCGCCGCTGGCTCGTAAATTATGCCGTGACTGCGAAATACCTCCCGTGGCCATTCTCCGGCATATCGGTCCCCAAGAATTCTGGTAATGCCGTATTCTTTTAAAACAGCAGCAAAATTCGCAACGACAGCCTTGGGACTGAACGGCGGTTTTTGTTCTAAAACGACATCAAGAACAGCAGTATTGGCGTTCTCGTGCGCGATAGCCAAAGTCATGGAATCGGCCGAACCGCCTGAAGGATCGACAAAGGCGACGTATTTAATGCCTGATACCGCGGGTCGCTCGGAAAGGCCCGGCGTGACGCAAGCGTCTACAATCTCGCGAGTTACAAATACTTCTACGTCGGTGCGAAATTCACCGCCATACTCAGCAATTGCCGAAGCGGCGTCGCGTCGAAATGCTCTATCGACCGTTTTTTGAGATAGTTCCGAATTAAAGGTTTTGGACGCACCCTTGGCTACTAGGACAGCAGGGTCACCATTTGGGCCATAATCAAGCTTAAAAGTCGCATACAATTCGCCGCGACGTGCATATGGGCTGGAGATGACAATCAGCGGTCCTCCGGTTGTAGCCATAGCTGGTCGAGCGGCGTTGAGAATTTCTTTATCTGGATTTCTAGACCCCTCAATTTGCCAAAAAGCGAGCTCGTCACCGATTACGGCTATAGCTGTCACTCCTCGAATGGTCCTGAAATTGGCAGGTTTGATCGAGATATCAACTTGAGTCGATAACTTGATGCATTCAGCTGTCGGTTCACCTTCCAACAATTCGGACAGGTTGGGGGAGTACTGAAGTACCCCGATTATGTGCTCAAAAACGCGGCTGGCTTGGCTTGTGTTCGACGCCAATACTGGAAGAGAAGCGCGTTCACCTCGGGCCAAACAATCTGTCCAGTCGATACATGTAGCTAGATAGCTTCCCAAAACCGCCGCTGCTCGCGTTTTTCCACTACGACGGCCAGCGATGGCCCAGAACTCTTCAACCGGCTCGTCGGGTTCATGGTCCCGATCAGTGACAAGCCGAAACAGTTCTCGTTCTTCCACAGTGAGCGCTTCACCCCGTGAGGCAAGGAGGAGGGCACGCCAGATTGCCCAGCTCTCGCCGGTAATGGCTTGGCCCAGCAGATTGTCATCTGCCAAAGCTTCTCTGAGGCTGATCAGCGCCTTCATGCAGCAGTCTTCCCGCGATTGAAGATATCCGACTGCGAACGACGAGTTTTCTTGCCTGTGGCTCTAACGCCCAGTTGCTTCAGCAAGCGAGCATGGAGGTTGGTGAGGCGCACTAGGCTTTCGTGATCAACCTGTTCGCCTCTGACGATCGACGATTGTAATTTCTCACTCTCGACTGTCACAGCAGCGAGTTGCCGGACGAGGGCGCGCTGTGGTTCGGTGAGCTTATCGGCGCCGCCTAGGTCATCAGCAAAGCTCATGCACAGGTCGCGGTAGCGACGGCCGAGCGCGCTTCTGTTGTCTACGCCATCGAGCAGCCACGATCCGTTGGATATCGCGGAACGATTGCGGGTCGAAGTGTCGATGATCGGTGAGTTAAAGGTGCTCATAAAACCCAAAATGCGCGGGTTTCGTTGGCAGATCAATGGTACATAGCACTGTTACGGTCTTCTACGTAGAAACCCGTTTCTATACGTTTATCAAATGCTTATGTTTATCTAACCAATGTTACGATCAAGGATACGCTTGATGGTCATTGCCTTCAATCCATGCGCTTCACCAATCTTCCGCAGGCTGTCACCGCTGGCCCTGGCGAGGTGCATTTGCCGAATAGTGGCCTGCTGTTCGGTGTTCTCGATAAGCCTTCCATCGACCACGTCATACCCGAAGGGCTTCTTGCCGCCCCCATAGACGCCCTGTGACGCAAGGTGGCGCTTGACCTCTCTAATCCTCTCTCGGATGCGCTCGCGCTCATTCTCGGCCACTGCAGACAGGATTGTGAAGACCAGCTTGGAGATGCCGTTGCCAGTGACGTCACCACCCAAGTCGATCATGACCAAGCCAGTGCTTTGAGCCTTCAGTTCCTCAAGTGTGGTGAGGGCATCCGATGCGCTGCGAAACATACGGTCCAGCTTGGGAGTGATGATGATGTCACCCTTGCCGACGGCGCCAAGTAACTGCTGACCCTGCGGTCTGTCGGACAACGGAACAGATCCGGAGACACCGGCCTCTACGAATGTTTCCGATACTGTCCAGCCTTGCATCATGGCATAGCCGACGATCTTTGCTTTCTGGGTTTCCAGGCTGTCACCCTTGGTTGCCTGCTCCGATGTGGAGACCCGAACATAACCGAAAACCTTCATCTCTTTGCACCGTTCTGTAACTTTGCTTTAGCAATGTTACAAAATATTCAATGTTACAGAGACCTGCAAGCTGTTTTTCTGATTGTTATCTTATTGGAAATTCTAAATAAAATTCTAACGGTCATTGGATGTTTGCGTTGGGCATATCGGGACACTAAAGGCGCATGACACCTTGATTTCACAGTCCATACCGGCTTGTCTGTGGTTGGGCATAAAGGGGAGGGTGAAATGAAACCGACAACAGCAATGACGACCAAGAAACTTAGAGGAACAGTACCTGGTGAACTGGTCAAGGTATTCGTGGGCAGTACATCCGTATTCGGAATTGTGATTGCGACAGACCCGAGAGTTCAGGTGATTGGGTTACTGCAGCCCGTTGGACACATTCCGTATGCGAGCCATGCAGATTTGAACCCTGAAAAAGGTTGTATTGCTTTTGGTCAGGATTGGGTTATTCGCCCCGTGCTTTCAGATGAAAGCTGGTTTGGGAACTCACAGTTCTTTGATTCACCAGGCTGCCTGTTTCTTTCTGGCGAGGAATATTTCACGGTGTTTAAGCAGTCACCAGACGATTACAACCACACGGAAATTACATTCAATCTTTCTGCATCGAAGATGGATACATTCCAGTCGTCTTCTGCAGTCCCGATCTCGAGTTGGGAGATATGGGAGAAGGAATCTGATCTTAGTGTACCTGGCGCAGCGCCATTGCTTACCGTCTCTGCTTGGTCAACGACGTAACAGTCAGGCGTTGACGGCCCTTTGCAAATATCTGCAAGCCGGGCGGGTATGGTTGCGCCACTGAGTGACATAGCCATAGGCTCCCTTGCAGTTGAACCGTTTGAGACTGTCTGATACCCCCTGAGACAATTCACCCCTTGTAAAGGTGTAGCCCATAGGATACGTAAGACACATGGTTGAGGTCAGACAGACCGATGTTTACTCCACATGGTTCGCAAAGCTCAAAGATCACAACGCACGTTCAAGGATTAACGTGCGGATACGTCGGCTGGAGCTTGGGAACCCTGGGAAGGTTGAGCCTGTTGGAGAAGGCGTTAGTGAACTCAAGATAGATTATGGGCCAGGCTACAGGGTCTACTACATCAACCGAGGCAACACAGTTGTTATTCTGCTATGCGGCGGCGACAAGTCCACACAAGACGAAGATATAAAGACCGCAAAGCAGATGGCGTCTGAAATTAAGGAGTAATGTATCATGGCTGTAATAATCAACAAATGGGACGTCACTGAACATCTCGAAAGCGAAGAGGCCATCTTCTCCTATATCAATGCAGCGCTTGAAGACGGCGACCCATCTCTAATTTCTGCTGCCGTTGGTGACGTTGCCCGCGCTAGAGGCATGACCCAAATTGCGAAGGACACAGGCCTTTCACGCGAGAGCCTTTATCGCTCGCTTGGCGTTGGAGGTAATCCAGAATTCGCGACCTTACTAAAGGTCTTTCAAGCTCTTGGCATCCAACTGAAGGCTGAGCCTACTCACGAAGTAGATCAACCCGACATGGTTGATTGCGATTAACGTCAATTCAAATAGTCGCACCATGTAAAGCCCCGGCCACGTGCCGGGGTTTTATTTTGCTCTCGACTTTTACGCTACACCTGACAATGATCTGATCAGCCGGATAAAATGGGGGATCGGTTAAATGATTGTCGCCTTACTGCTGATTATTGCTGGTCTGTTGTTTTGCTTTACAGGCGTGGGAGCCCTCATTGGAGTTCCGATGATAATTATAGGTTTCCTTATTATGCTGTTTAAGGGCACTGGCCGCGTTGGCTCCAGGTTGCTTCCCACCGGTCAGAAAAGCACGATGACTGCAAAACAGTCGTTTGTCCGCGTCCTCTGCGCAATAGTCGGCATACCGGCTGTTATATTCATCCTGTCATACGTGCAGCGCTAAGATGAATGTTCGCGAGCTAACCCATCCTGTCTCCCGCTGCCCGTCTCATCCCGGCGCATTGCTGGCCGACGTTATCGAAGCCACCGGCAAGACGAAGACCGAGATTGCTAACCTGCTCGGTATCTCCCGTCAGCAGCTCTATGACATCCTCGGCGAGGAGAAGCCTGTGTCTCCGACTGTTGCCGCACGTCTGGGCAAGATGTTCGGTGACGGCGCTGCTATCTGGCTGCGTATGCAGGCCGCATATGATGCTTGGCATGCCGAGCGTGACACGGATCTGAGTACTATTCCCACTCTCAAGTGATCTCCCTGCGCGGCGAGGCTCTCTTATTCCTGGCAGCCTTCCTGGCCTCCCTATCTTCCTGACCCGCTCTTTTTCGCTCCTCCAACCATTGGACCAGGTCGGCCTTGTCGGCACATACCGAGCGGCCCAACTTAAAGGTTGGAAGATTGCCTTGCTCGTCATGCCATGACGCTTGACGTGGAGTGAGTCCAAGAAAGCGCGCTATGGCCTTATGGCCGGTGAGGATGTCAGTATCGCTCATGCTGCGCCTCCCGGCCGGCTGCCGCGATAGGTGAGGCGAAGCATTTCTTCTCTCACACTTTCCCAGAACGCACCCAATTGCTCGTCTTGATCAGTCTCACTCACGCCGATGCGTTCCAACTGGCGTAGCAACGCATCTGTCACTTGATTCCGATAGAACTCGGCGTGGCGATCGGTGCTCTTTTCCAACAGCTTGAGCGCAACGTCGCGGACCTTTCCAACACGCCGATTCAGAGGAAAAGATACAAGTTTGCAAGGCTGTTGCCATGAGAATAAGGGGAGGTCAGTCGAGGACATGGTCGATCCTCCAGTCGCTGATATACATGGTAACTATAACTGTATGCTCTGGGCACACGATGATGTGGTCAAAACAAGGATTATCGTGTGCCACAGGCATACACTCCCCGTTGAATGGTATGCTCAGAGCGTACCAATTCTTTATTATGGTGTGCTTTGAGCGTGCCACTGGTGTGCTCAGGGCATACCGCTGATTTTTCCTTGGGTGGCTGCCACTTCATGAAATCTTTGGTTGGTCCGGACAAAACTCTGACAGGCAGGTCCACCGGTAATTCAGTCAACTCCCATCTGCTTGACCGACCAAAGCTTTCGCCCTCTTGATGAACCTTCCAGTCAAATGACCCCTTTTTGGTGGCCTTAATGAAGCCCTTCTGTTGAAGTCCAGCAAACGCGGCGGCAACTGGTTTGTTGCTGCATTGAAGCAATTTTTCGGCTTCGCGATGGGACATTGGGATGTCGCCGTTGTTGCTGCCGTTAAATCTACGCTTCAACTCGCAGTAGAGTGACTTTTCATAAACAGAAGCGTGGAGCCATGCGGTTGATTTCATGAACCATTCATACATTTGAAAATAACGGCCATCGTTAACCGATCGGCCTGTGGCATTGTGCTTCTTCATAGCGACCTCGCACGGATCAACTGAGCCATCTTGATTGCTTCACAGGCCTGCAATGGTGACAACCCGAAACGCTCGCGCAGCAGGGGTACCACGGGCTGGTTGATGTCACGTGGCGTAACGGCGTACCAGCGGGCAGCTTGCTCGACGATAGCACTGTGCTCGTGTTCGGGAGGGGTGAGGTCAGCCATTTGTGGCGCTCCTCTCCATCTGCTCAAGTGTCGCTCCAATGTCATCAATGTCGTGGAACCAATTCAGGTCACTTCCATCCTTGTTCCTGAGATAGAACATGAATACGGGAACGCCGCGCATATGGCTGATATTCTTTACGATGAGCTTGAGCCCCAGGCGTTTTGCGATCTTCTGGAAACCGCGATACTTTTCGACATTGTGGGGCCACGATACTTTGAAAAAGAGAGCACTCATGGCCGCACCTCGCCACCTTGAGCATCCCGGTGTTGACGCAGTGCTTCTTCCAATAGGGTGATGGTTTCGCGTAACTTGGCTTGCATGCTGCCCAGCAGCCAAGCGATAGATCCGGCGGTTTTGTCCGTTACCCTTCCATCCGCCAACACAACACTCGAAATGGCGAGGGTCTCGAGCACATCATAGACAGCGTCGATCTGAGCTTCGGTGATCATGGCTTCACCTCATCAAGCAGTTCCAAGGCTTCGGCCAACGCATCCAATGTCATTGCGGCAACTGCTTGGACAGCATTACAGTCGTCTCTGTTGAGCGATGCACCCGCCATCCATACGGCCTGGGACAGGTATTTGGCTTCATGAACCTTCTCAACGGCGTCGGCTAATCTGGAGGCGGTTGCACCTCGACTAGCGTATGTGATATCAACTGGATTGTTCATTTGATTTTCCTTTCGGGGGAATTTGAGAACCGTGGCTCGGCAGGACGGCAATCCTGGCCGGGCTTTTTCGTTTCTGCTGCTTGGGTTTTCACGCTGCGTCTTCCATAAAAAACGCGATAAGCTTCGAGCGGCTCACCACGTAACGCTCGCCCACTTGCTTAACCATAGGCAGCTTACCGCCGGCTATCATGTGATAGGTTTGCTGATACGAGCGACCAATTAACTTTCCGATCGCATCCACCCCCCATACCAAGTCTAAGGAAGCCTCATAATGTTCCATTTCAATCCTTTCTTAACCACGCTTATTGATCTCGTTTGCTTTGAATAAATTACCGTGATTTAAATTACCACGATTTCATTGTGCGTCAAGCGCAAATAAATTACTGTGATTTCATTTCATGAGGATGGTGCGCAATGGCAAAGCCTGGCAGAGGATCAGATCAATTTCCGCTTAGGCTTCCTGACGGACTTCGAGACCGGATAAAGGCGCGAGCAGAACAACGCGGCCGTAGCATGAACACGGAAATCGTGCTCCTTTTAGAGAGAGAATTCCCTGAGCCAATCAGCTTTGATGAGGAAATTCAGGAGATGATTGACCTTGTTGAAGTATTGAAAGATGGCCTAGACGACCGAAGGGTGAACCTTATCGCTGTTTCAATTGAACTTTTGATAAAGAACATTCTCAAAGGGAAAGTTGAAGGGGTCGATGGATCGACCGTGAACAAACTTCGTGAACGGTATGAACACTATTTGGAAGATGAGATTAAAAATGCTCACCGCAATGAATCTGACGAAGAGTGATCCGTTCAAATGTCAGACAGAAATGAAACCACTTTTTGAAGGCAGGACATGTCTATCCGCAAGCGCACATGGACGAATGCCAAGGGCGAAGAGAAAACCGCCTGGGTGGTTGATTATACCGATACCAAGGGCACTCGCCGACTGAAGACATTCAGATTGAAGAAAGAGGCCGATGTTTTTGCGACAACAGCAAGCGTTGAAGTTCGTGAAGGCGTCCATGTTGCTGACAGTGCTAGTGCGACGGTCAAAGAGGCCGGCGAACTATGGATCAAGCGCGCAGAAAAGAACGGGCTGGAGCGCGGTACCATCGTTCAATACCGGCAACACCTCGACCTGCATATCAATCATTTCCTCGGGACGACATTGCTTTCACGTCTGACTGTGCCGGCGATCAGATCCTTTGAGGATGACATGATGGAGCAAGGCCGATCCACTTCCATGGTGCGCAAAGTGATGGTGAGCCTTGGTTCACTTCTGGCTGATGCCCAGGAGCGTGGTCTGGTAATCCGCAACGCAGCGAGGGAAAAGAGCCGCGCTCGTCAAAAGGGCAAGGACAGGCGCCTAGAGAAGCGCCAGAAGGGCAAGTTGCGTATTGGGGTGGATATTCCCTCACGGGAAGAGATAAAGGCCATCGTAGACGCTCTGGAGGGCAAATGGAGACCGTTGCTTCTGACCGCGATATTTACCGGCCTACGCGCTTCTGAAATCCGCGGGCTGCGCTGGGTCGATGTCGATGTTGAAAAGCGGGAAATTCACGTACGGCAACGCGCTGACAGGTTCAATCAAATCGGCCGGCCGAAATCGGAAGCCGGAGAGAGGACGATACCTATTCCGCCCCTAGTAGCCAATACGCTGAAGGCGTGGCGGCTTTCATGCCCCCGCCCCCGAACCGGACAAAAGGATTCGAAGGGAAAGCATCTCACCGAAGAGATACGGCCTGAACAGTTTGTATTCCCAAACAGCCTGGGTAAGGTCGAGTCCCTATCGAAAATCATGCAGATCGGTTTCGCTCCAGCACAAGTTTCTGCCGGCGTCACCACCAATACCGGCGAGATCGACAAGGACGGAAATCCGGTCTTGAGATCGAAATACACAGGGTTTCATGCCATCAGGCATTTCTATGCGTCTTGGTGTATCAACCGCCGGGAAGATGGAGGGCTATCACTGCCTCCGAAGATGGTCCAGGAAAGGCTCGGCCACTCGTCCATTACACTGACAATGGATACCTATGGGCACCTCTTCCCACGCAACGATGATGCAGCAGAATTAGCGGCCGCTGAGCTAGCTCTTTTAAAATGAACGCGACATAGACGCAACATACGGCCGTAACTGCTTGATTTAAAATCAGCAAAATAAGATTCCTAATCTGTAGGCCACTGGTTCGAATCCAGTCGGGATCACCATAAAATCCATTGCTTGCCGTCCGCAGCAAAGATTGTCAGCGCTTGAGCACTCTGTTGTAAATGCTCAATGTCCGGTCTGAAATCTGCAACCAGCCATAGTCTTTTGCCACCTGCGCCGCCTTTGCAGCTGCATTGTCAGCGTCGAAGGGTACAGCGAGTTTCGAACGCATGGCTCCCGCCAATTGATCCGTATCGCCCAGCGGGAAATAATCTTCCGGCGGCAGGCCTATTTCGAGATTGGCGGTAATATTACTTGCCAGAACAGGCAGTCCAAAACCCATCGCCTCAAGCAGGGCAATCGGCATGCCCTCGTGACTCGATGGCAGGACAAACAGCCCGGCATTTTCATAAAGAATGGAGAGGTCATCACCAGTCTGCATTCCGGCGAGAACAACACCCGGAACGGTTGATGCCAGAGCTTCGACTTCCTGCGAATAGGCAGCCATATATTCAGCCGCCCCCACAAGAACCAGCTTAAACGATGGATCAGCGAGTTTGGCAAATGCCGCTATGAGATCGTGCTGGCGCTTTTCCGGAACAATACGCGCAACCATGATCACGTATCGGTGCGGCACCAGCTCAAGCTTATGCAGAATCCCGCTATCCCCATGGCTTCGGCGTATCGTAACGCCGTTTGGCAGGTATTCCACAGGCGTGCCGTAACGGCTTTGCATGGTGCGGGCAATATCGTTGGAAACGGCTATGCGTCCACTGGCAAAGCGCATACCCGCTGCTTCTCCTAGCTTGAGCATACGCTTGGCAAGGCCACCCCATTTTTGCCGGTCGTAATCATAGCCGTGATGGGTAACGATGACCTTCAGGCCGAACAACCGTGCCAATGGTGTCATCAAAGCCGGACCGATCGCGTGGATATGGAGAATATCCGGACGACGGAATGCTGCAAACAGGACGCCGAGCGCGGTATGCGCAATCGCTTCGAATTTCATGGAGGCCGGTGACCATAACGGAACCACGTTTATCCGTTTCCATGCATAAGGTTTTGACGTGAGCAAGTAGCGCTTGCGTCCAAGAATAGTGACATCCCACCCCTTGTCGACGAAATGCTGGCTCAACTCTTCCACATGTTTTTCTACACCGCCCTGTACATCGGGAATGCCGCGAAGACCGAGCATCATAACGCGTGGCCGTTCCTTGGGCGTATCGGAGACTGTCATCACGATACGCCAAGGCTCGCGTAAAGATCGACGGTACGGTCGCGAAAGGCGGCTGCCGAAAAATCACGGGAAATCCAGTCCCGGCCATCGGCACCCATTCGGGCCCGGGCAGCGGGCGTAAGGTCAGCCATGGCAGCCAATACACGAGCCAGATCGTTAGCATCGCCGGAAATAGCGGTCATTCCGGTTTCTCCATCGCGGATCATCTCGGGAATTCCGCCAATAGCAGCACCAATGACCGGCTTACCCAGCGCATAGGCTTCCAGGATGCTGACAGGTGCATTTTCATACCATTCTGACGGAAGAACCAGCGCCTTGGATTCACCGATCAAACGGGTCAGATTCTGGCCCGAGACATAACCCGCAAATGTAACGTCCGCACCCAGTTCCTGCACGAGAGCTTTCAGCATTGCTTCATCGGGACCGGTTCCTGCAATAACCAGCCGCTGCTTGGCCATTGCGGCAGCCTTGATCAGCGTCACCAGTCCTTTTTCCGGTGCCAGCCGTCCGGCAAAAACAAAGTAGTCACCCTCGTCCCAGCCGGTTGTAAACTCCTGCGTATCGACAAAGTTCGGTATGTAGATCAGCTGCTCCGCTGGCCAGCCCCACTCAATGAGCTTTTCACGATAAAAGCGGCTGGGAACAACAAACTTGTCCACCTTGTGGCGATAAAGACCAAGGCCCCGGTGCACGATCGTCTCCAGGAAAACGAGACCACTCAATACGGTAGAACCTTTGATACAGCGGTGACGCAACACGTTGTAAATTTTGCCACCGCGACATTCTTCGCAAACATGCCCGTTGACCAGCATCTTATAGGCAGGACAAGCCAGCTTGAGATCATGGACCGTCATGACTGTCGGTATATTTGCCTTCTTGAGCGTGGCAAAAACCGACGGCGAGAGATGATGATAAACATTATGCGCATGGGCGATATCGGGCCGGGCCTGCTCTATGAGTGACTCGATGCTGCGCTGTGCCTCAAAGGAATAGATAATCTTTCCCGCCTGCGCCACTTTGGTCATCAGGCTGCTTTCGCGGCCATATTCGATCTCGGAAACAAAATACTCCGACCAAGGCGAGTTGTTATTATCCGGGTGCTGCATGGCGAACGGGATCACGTCCCAGCCAATGTCCGAAAACAACTGCATCTGCTCGAGAAAAATTGCTTCAGCTCCACCCCGGCGATAAAAATAGTTATTGATCGCAAGGAGCCGTTTCTGTTTGGCTGAGGTTTCCAGAATCAAAGCCTCTCCGCCCCAAACTCTGCAAGCGCATCGCGCACCGGAAGAACCGAGCAGCCCTGCGCCAGACTGTAGCTGACAAGCTTTTCGAATGTGTCTGCCGTACAACCAAACTCTGTCGGTTGCGGCGCGATATCATGCGTAAAAAAGATGAGCCAGCCAGGCTCGGCGACCAGCGTATCGATCCACGCGGTCAGGCCCTGTGCATGAGCTTCGGGCTGCCGGATTTCCACGCCGGAAAGAAACACGGGATTGACCGCGCCGCGATTGATACGCTCGCCACCCGCACGGCAAGTCTGAAAGCGGTTTGCAAAAACCCGCCGCGCCCAAAATGAGCCCGCATTATAGGGATAGGCAAAATTTCGCTTCTTGTCCTGCATCTCAATTGCATCAAGATAGCCCTTGTTTTGCTGCAGATCCGCCTCGAGCGTCCTGGTTCCCATATGCGAAACCTTCGTATGAGAGAACGTATGACAGCCGATCTCATGGCCTTGCTCGGCCAAAGACTGGCAACCCTCGCGCGAAATCAGCGTCCGCCCCGGTTCCCGGCGTCCCTCGAGCGATCCGGCAATATAAAACGTTCCGCGCACGCCGTGATGTTCCAATATGCGCGCGCCATTGGTGAGTGCGGTATCGGGCACATCATCGAACGTGAACGAGACAATAGGCTTTGCCACCGGCACTTGAATGAGCTGCGCGGGCAGCCAGCGCATCATTCGGTCAGTGATACGGTCAGACCAATAGTCCAGCTTGTTCAAAATCTCAGACATGCACCAATCCAAAACGCAAATAACAATCGGAATAGAAGAATATTGCAACCATTGGGGGAATGGCTTTGGCGCGTCCAACGATTTCGGCAATCCTCCCCGTACGAAGAGAGTAATACCTTAAACCTTCGATGTCTTCCGCTCGTTGCGAACGGCACCGAGCAACCCCATCGCGATTGCCAGAAGCGCGCCGAAGCCCGCCCCGGCAAAGCCCCCTCCCGCTGCCAGCAGAGCAGTGCGTGGCGGCCAGCTGCGGCTCATCGGCGGCACAGCTGTCGAAATGACCCGGATGTTGGTGCTGTTAAGCTGCTGACGTTCTGTCGTCTCGCCTGCCCGCGTCAGGAAAGTCTGATAGATCGCGATCTTGGTCGTCATATCCCGTTCCAGATCATTCAACCGCACCTGCGCATCATTATCCATTGAAACGGAAGACCGTGCGGTCGCCGCCTGCTGTTTGAGCGCATCAACAACCGCCTTGGCTTGTTCCAGATCGACCTGTGCCGCTCTGAGAATCCGGCCGGTTTCCCGCGAAATTTCCTGTTCGAGCCCGCCAAGCTGGGACCTCGCCCGGATCAATCCGGGATAACGCGGTCCATAGGTCATCGACATGGAGTCGACGCTCTGCTTCACCGTCGCGTATTGGGCTCTCAACCCTGTCAGGGTCTGCGATTGCAACGTGCCGGACGGGTTTGACTGATTGGGCCGCGATGCGGTCAATTCATTGTAGCGCGACTGCGCTTCGACCAGCCGGGCATTGGCATCGATCAGCTTGACATTGATCTGAGCCATCGATTGCGAACTGATCAATTCACCGGACGTGGTTTGAAGCCCGTTGTCACGTTTGAAATCCGCCACCTTTGCTTCAGCGTCGGAAGCACTCTTTTTCAATTCGACCAAACGGTCTGTCAGCGCGGATGCAGCGCGCCCCGCGCCATCGGCTTCGGCCTGCGCAACTTCTTCCTGAAATGCCTTTGCCAGTGTATCGGCAATACGGACAGCCATGTCAGGCGTATTGGCCCAGGCCGATACCGTGATCAGGTAGGACCGTTCCTGACGTTTGGCGCTGATTCTCTGCGACAGGCTGCGTATCGCTGCCAATGTCTTGTCGGAGACCGCAGGCTTGCTGCTGCCGAACAGAGCGCCCAAGCTAAAACCAGACCCTTCCGTACCGACAAACTCGGGATCATTGGCAAGGTTGAGTTCGGTGACAACACGGCGGAGCACATTACCCGATGTCAGCACCAGCATTTTGCTTTCCACATCCAGTATTTGCGTGTCGCCTTGCTGATTCTGCGGATAAATATCATTCGGCAATACCTGCAGATTGGCGGGCGGCACGAGAATGTCCGTATAGACGGTGTAACGCGGCTTCACACCAACGCCGTAGCCGATGCCGATCACTGCCCCAACGACGGCAGCGATGAGAACCCAGTACCAGCGGGCAAGAAACCAGCCGATCAGCAAACTCACATCAATTTGCGGGAGCGAGAAAGAATAGGCAGGCGTGGGCTCGACAACGATAGACTTAACGCGCTCGACGGCAGGTCCTTTGGTAGGAACCACCGGCTGCGATTTGCCTGCCGCATCACGTAGTCTGTACATCGAGCACTACTCTATAAGCATCAATCAAACCGTAACGGTTTGTCAGTAATGTATATCTAAACGATAGATTGCAAATTTTGATTAATAAATGGCTATTGCTGACTGTCGAGTCATACAATGACGTATGTGAATTCTAGTTTTTCGGACGGGTAATAGAGCGAGATGAAGTTCAACGTCGCTGAGATCGCCGGTAAACTACCGCAGCTTTTGCCCATGGTTCTCTCATACGCCGCATCAAGTGGCAGCCTGTTGATCGCCAATCTCGCCCAATTGGTAACGTTCGCAATCTTGGCCCGCTCATTCGGTGCAGTGGAATTTGGCGTCTTTGTTTCAGTGACCGCTGTCACCAGCATTGCCGTTCATCTCTGCGGATTGGGTGCGTCGGAATGTATGGTGCGGCGGGTTGCGCGCGACCATTCCATCTATCCGGTCATGCTGGGTCACAATCTGATTCTCACGCTGACAAGCGGCGTTGTTCTTGTTCTCATCGGTATGCTTGTCCTGCCATTCTGGATGAAACTATCGCCGGACCCGGCCCAAAACACCTTGGCAATTCTCCTGATCCTCATCACCAACATCATTCTGGTGCGCCTTATCCTGCTGACTGAACAGATATTCATCGGTCATTCGCAATTTCCGGCAGCTAATCGTTCCGTCGTGGGTTTTGCCTTTGCACGTACAGCGGCTGCAGCGCTTGCTTGCCTCGTTTTCGGAGTAACCAGTCTGGTAGACTGGGCGATATGGCAGTTTTCTGCCCATGTGCTGGTTGCAATTGTTTATGCGTGGTCGTTGCGCAAGCTGGGGCGGCCGCAATACAGGATCGTGCGCGAAGAAATTCGCCTTGGGATTCTATTCGCCACGCCGTTTATTTTCCGCGCTATCCGTCAGAACGTCGATCTGCTGATGCTGGGTATCATGGCCAATCCTGAAGTTGTCGGCAGCTACGGTGTCGCCCGGCGCATAATCGACAGCAGCTATCTTTCCATCGATGCCATGAACCGCCTCGTTTATCCCGGACTGGCACGATTGAGCATAGACGGAATTCACAACGCCATCGGCCGCACGAAGAAGATATTGCTGGCGGCGCTGGCAATCGGCTTCGGTTCCGCCCTTGCCATTTTCCTGATCTCGCCATTCCTGCCCATCTTGTTCGGGCGCGAATACGTATCCCTGGTTTCATTCTGCCGGATACTGAGCGGTACCGTTGTTTTCGTGGCCGTATGGTCTGTTGCAGTCGATGCGCTAGGCGCGGCAGGCTATCACGGTCCGCGTGCCGCTATCCTCAATACAGGAAATGCGCTCGGCGCGGGGTTGATAGCTTGGGGCACATGGGTCGCCCCACCGCAAGGGACACTCATTTCAGTCTATCTTATCGAAATCGGGATTATGATCGCCGCGTGGATCGTTCTTCTCCATGTTGCCCGCAACAGCGCAGCCGCAGCTCAGAACCGGTCGGTCACCCCATAACCGTTATTCTATCTGTAATTGCATAAAATCCGGTTCCCGGTTGTATTGTCAGCATATCTCTGTGATCGTACGGCCACACCAACGAGGCAATATCGATAAAGTCTAAAACGGGGATAACAATGGCGGGAAAGGAGCACATACGTCCGATGAATGTGGAAGATATTCCACAGGTGGGACGGCTCTTTTACAAAATATTCCGGAAGAAATCCGTCGATTCTCCCAACACATTCAATGACTACTTCAAAGAGCTGTTTTTCAGCAGCCCTCTCTACCAGCCGCAGCATGGAAGCTACGTTCATGAAGCTGATAATGGCCGCATCAGCAGCGCGATATCGGCCATCCCGATGCAATACATGGTCGATGGCACCCCCATGACTGCACGGCTTTTATGCGCTTTCATGACTGATCCGGACGTGTCCTGCCGGGGTGCGTTTGAACTCGCTCTGACAATGCGGCCACGTCATCAGGACCTTTGCTTTACCGATAGCGCCTCGCCCGTCAGTGCCAATCATTTCACGGTTGTGGGCGGAAAACTCCTGCCGCTGAATGGCTTGGACTGGTGCCGTATCTTCCGCCCCGCCCGCTATTTCTCGCAATCGGCCGCAAAAAAATCTGCGCTTTTCCGTTACATCGCACGGCTGCTGCTTGACCGGCCAATCGATAGTGTCATGCGACGGACAGTACCCGCTTTGCGTGTTCCCGCTGCAAGTGGCATGCATGACGAAGACATGTCGCAAGAGCTCTTCGTATCAACGGCGCCGGAATTTCTGAACGCCTATTCGGTACATCCTGTCTGGTCGCAGCCGGAACTGGATTGGATCGTGCGCATGGCAAGGCTGAACACTGGGCTTGGCTCTTTCCACATCCGCTCCGTATGGGATCAGAATGCCGAGCTCTGCGGCTGCTTTGTCTATTTCGCCGATCCCGGCTCCATCGCGCAGGTCCTCAATATCTTTGCCGCAAAGGGCAAGGAACATGCAGTGATTGGCCAGATGATGGTTCATCTGGAGCAGACTGGATTTGCTGCAGCACTTGGCCACGTTCAACCCCGACAACTGGATGCACTCTCACGCCATCGCGCCATGTTTTACAAACACCGCGCGCATGTATGTGTATCGGCGCGGCACAGCACCATCACATCCGCTATTGATCGCAATGACATATTCATCGGTGGTCTGGCAGGAGAATCCTGGAGCAGGCTCGTCTCCGATTTTTTCTGATGGATCAGGGCTGCCGTTCGATGAGGAAGTAGGTAGTCGGTCCATCAGGACCGTCATTGGACAACGATACTTTCAACTCACCATCGCCCTTCGCACTTGCACGACGAACCTTGCCATCAAGCCCAACCGGCGAAAGGCTCCAGTGCCCCGTCCCCGGTAGCGAGAAATCGACGCTTCCGACCTTTATCCGCGCTGGCAAACGTCCGAAATCAGCAATCACACGCTCGCTGGCATCGGCAAACCGCATGCCGGTGTTTTGCGCATCCGTTGCGAAAATCACCAGAAGCCGGTGGCTGGTTTTGACCGGCTGATCGTCAAGGGACGAGATCGCAAACAACCCTTTGCCCGATGCATTGCCGACAGTCACGCTGTTCAATGTGACCTTGTCGGCAAGCGCGGCAAAAGCGATCGCTTCAGTCCTCTCCGTCTTTACGCTGATACGCAGCTTGTTCTGATCCAGACTGAT
This sequence comes from Phyllobacterium sp. 628, assembly GCF_014189505.1. GTDB lineage: Bacteria > Pseudomonadota > Alphaproteobacteria > Rhizobiales > Rhizobiaceae > Phyllobacterium. The sequence goes on from NZ_CP050301.1 coordinate 140,238, forward strand.
CTGGTCCGTATTGCTTTCATAAATGCCTTTGGCTGCATCACTCACATTCGCCGGATCAAGCAGTCCGGCATTACGCAAGGCGGATGCGATGGCCGTAGCCGATGCGTCTTTGCGCACCGCTGCGACAGCCAGCCCTTTTGCAGCAGCGGAGCGTATTGCGTCCCCGTCCTGTTGCAGGCCGATTGCCCCTAGCAATGCCAACGAGGTTAAATTGTCCGGCTCGCGCTCTTCAATATTTTGCGTCAAACCCTCTTCGCCTCGAACCACAAAAGGAATGGAAACCGGCGAACCCGCAACGTCCCCGCGCCTGAACAACAGGGCTGCAAGGGTTTCACCCGCACGGGCAACGGGATCGAGGGCGATAGCATAGGGCAGCATCTGGCGTTTGTGGGGAACATCCTCACCGTAAGCCAGAACAATAGGCCCATGGCCATGGCGGCAAAGCACATCCCAGTTTTGCAGCGCTGCATAGGCAGGCATGACAATACCCGACTCGTAACGGTACTGGCTCCAAAAGAGATGATCGTGTTCCGTAACGAAAAAGGGCCGTCCGAGCCAGCGGGCAGCAGCGATCAGACGCATGTAGGCGGCCCCATCCGCGACCGAGCTTTTTTGTCCGATTGTGGCACCGGGCTCATATGACCCTACCCAATCCTGATAGGTATTCATTGCCACGCCTTGCTGGCTCGCCCGGGTTACGCCCGTCTGCAATGTCGGCCAATTATTATAGGGCGTGACAACGCCTCTAAAGCCGAGATCGCGCAAAGCAGCGGTCATCCGTTTGGCAGAACGCGTCTCCACATCAATGAAAAAAGCTTGCAGATCGCGCATACGCGGCGTCTTTTCATAACGGCTTGGAGGAAGCGAAATCGTTGCATCTTCAAGATGTTCGCCAGCTTTCACCCAGCCCCAAGCATCGGCAAGGGCTGATGTCGTGACGTAACGCTCTTGCAGCCATTTGTTGAAGCCCAGCTGAAGCAGCTTTGAATAATGTGGCTGGCCATCCCGTTCATGCAGGATGCTGTCAAACTCGATGCTATTTTCGTTGAACGGCACGATTGCCACCAAGGCCGGATCCCGGATCGGTGCAATACCCGTATAAGGGTTGACGGTGGCCAGAACCTTTTCCTGAAAGCTCAGCCAGTGTTGAAAGGCCTTCTCGTCGAGCTGGACTTCGATCTTCAGTTCGCCCTGTAAATCCCAACGATCATCATAGCCGCCATAGGCACCGCGCGAGGAACTAAGACCATCCATCATCCAGTAGATGCCATTCCGCTTGAGCGCGGCCATCAGGTAATGAAACCGGTCCATTGTCTCCGGATCGAAATCAAAGTCCTTGCTGCGGCCAAACATCAGCGACGCATCAAAGAAATGAAAACGGGCGATATTATAGCCGTGCAACTTCAACTGAAGTGCATAACGATCCGCATTCGCATGGTCCGGGAAACCACCCGAAGCAGGGCTCCATCCCAGTGCGGCGCACAGGAATCTGACTGGCCTGCCCGGAGCATTGGCCCGCGCCAGGCTTCCACCCTCGCTAACGACGATGCGGCTTTCCTCATCTATCGGGGGATTGGGAAGAAACCCGGAGAAATCCAGCGGACTGCCGCTTTGCAGTTCCAGCGATATTTCCCGAACCGGGGACCAAACATCCTTTGCCTCCGCAGGCGCGCCAAAGACGAGAGAACTCCAGATAAAAGCGCAGGTGAAAGCAAAGCGCATCGGGTCGCCCAATCCTTTATCTCTGGTTTCAGGGTTTCTTCGAAATCACCTGACTTTCGATCCAGTCAGCCGGTTGTCGCCGGGAATGAAAAAAACCAAGCGGCAAAGCCGCCGCATGGAAGCACCATGCCACCACCGCATAGAAACCCAATGACAGGCTTCGCTGCTTCACACTCATTGCCGCAACAACAAAGGCGATCAGAGCCACATCAATCGCCAGTGCCGTCATTTTGTCCGGCAAAAAGACCAGCAAGGCAATCATCACCAGCCACCAGAGATAAACCCCGGCCCATAACCGCAGTTCAGGCAATTCCTGGATCAGTTTTTTCCAGTGCGGTTGACCAAAGGCCGCCCGCAGCAATTCACCAACGCCGCGCAGATACTTGGACTGCCAGCGCCGGACGAGCAGTTTGTAGGCATTGATGGAGTGGCCAAAATGCGAAACGAACCGCCGGTCGATCCGGTAGAGTTCCCATCCCAACGCACGCAGTCTCACCCCGAGATCGAATTCTTCATAGCCGTGCAAATTACGGTCGGAGAAATAACCGGCCTGTTCAATCGCGCTGCGCCGATAGAGCCCGCCACCGTTCATGCGATCGATCGAACCGGTTCTGTTCTCCGGCGACACGCGGCGGACACGGCGTGTAAACTCAAGATTATCAACATTCATTTCCACGACATGCCCGGTAACCCCTGCAACTTTGGGATTCGCGTTCAGGAATGCGACCGCTTCGCTGAGGAAACTTTCATCAAGCAGCATGTCCCCATCCATCAGGCAAATGAGATCGTTGTGGCTGTACTGAAAACCCAATTGTGGGCCGATACCGCAACTTGCTCTTGCAGGTTTCATGATTTGCGCAACGGTAACGGGATATTGCATGGCAATCTCAACCGTACGGTCTGTTGATCCGCTATCGGCGACAATGATTTCCGGACTCTCCCCCGGCAATGCCTTCAAAGCGCTCTCGATAGCCGCAGCAATGCGCTTTTCCTCATTGAGCGTTTTCATAATAATCGAAACAGTCATCAGCCAATCCTGCCAAGATAAAGAGAGCGTTTATGTAACGGGCTTAGCGCGTAGCGCCCGGAGTATTACCCATTTTAGCGGTCTGATTTTCTGCCACACATATGTCGCGCGCAACCACACCATGAAGCGCAGCCTTGCTGCCATCAAGCGGCCACGCGCGGTGCGAATGAACGTCGCTTTCCTCAGATCAATGGTAACGTCGCAGCAATTCAATTTCCAAGGCTCGTCGCCAATACCAAGGTCCAGACAATCGAAACCATGATCAACCAGATGTTGCAGCAAAAGATAATGCAGGACACGCCCCGGCGAATATTTGGACCATTCCCCCGACTCGAACGTGAACACCAGCCCATAATAATGTTTGGCTTCGATCAGCCCCCACATGGCCGCAATGATCTGTCCGTTAACAACGAGCGCCGAAAGATGCAAAGCGCCTGCTGCGGCAAAATTATCCGTGCCAAGTTCAAAAAAGGCCTTCTTTTCAGGCTCCTTGTCAAAACCTGGGACCTGGGTTTCCTCAAAACGCCGCTGCTTCTGCGCTAGCAATGTCTCCAGGATAAATGCGCGTTCCTGCGCCGTCTGCGCGATGAGCAACTGGCATTCACCAAGTCGTCCCAGTGCGCGGTGCCGGTTGCGCAGATTCTTTGAGCCCGGTTGTGCCTGATCAATATCCGCCCAACTGCGTTTGAGATTTGTAAGATGACAGGACTCTCCATTGGCCTCATCAGTCAACAGAAACAGCGGATTTTTTTGATCTTCAACATATTCCGGCATCTTGTCGAGGATTGCCAGATCGAAAGGCGGCAGAGCTGCAACCACCTCGTTCCAGAATTGCTGAGACAGATCCCGGGTCCATTCAGGAGCGCCTGCAAAAAGGATGGGCGCATTGTAGTCGGATACCCCATCATCGACAAAGCTCAGCATACGTCCGCCATTGCGTGAGACGATCACGAAAGGCAGGAAACATACGGGTATTCCTGCGGCACTTCGAACTTCAACCAGGCAAAGGCGGCCATTTGAAACAGCGCCATAGGATGCGAGCCAGGTTCGCAGAAAAGTCGTCGTCTGAAAGACAGTGTGCCTTGTGTCCGACTTGATTCCCGCTTCCGGCCATTCCGCTGATAGCTGGTCCGGATGGTCAAAAACCTGGATAGTAAACTCTGAAATCACACGCACTTACCTTTTTGAGATATCCCGGCTTCCTGACGTCGGTAACCACAGAATATATTGTTTAGCACACATCTTATTTACGCTGTATTATTTGGCTTCTCATAGAGAAACCCAGCCGCATAGCGGTGACCGGAGCTTGTATGGCTGAAACAGAATTGCCCATCGGACTGATCGACATACAACCTGAAACAACCGATATCATCATTATCGGTGGCGGATTGGCCGGTATCAGCGCGGCAACAGCCCTTACCCGCAATGGATTTGAGGTAACGCTGATCAGCACGCATGATCGTCATCCTCCGGACTTTCGCGCTGAAAAGATTGCCGAATCGCAAATGAACTTGTTTGAACGTATTGGTCTGGGCGATGTTGCCCGCGCTCATACAACAGCGTTTGACGGCGTATGGGTGCAGCGCTTTGGCCGCATTGTCGAGCGCAGCACCACGCGCGAATACAGCAGCGACTATTCCGATCTCGTCAATACGCTGCGCCGCGCTTTGCCTCCACAGGTTCATACGATCATTGGCCGTGTGTCGGACATCCAAACCGGACCGGAGCGGCAGGAGGTTATTCTTTCCGACGGCCGCCGCTTCAGCGGCCGTCTGCTTGTGGTCGCCACGGGTCTGGGCGATGCCGTCCGCAAGAAACTTGGCGTCGAACGGGAAGTCTTGAGCCCCGCGCATTCACTCTGTTGCGGCTTCGACCTTGCAAGGCCACGCAGTGAGTTTCCCTTTCCCTCACTTGTCTGGAACGGCGAACACTTCAACGACCGCGTATCCTATCTGACGCTCTTCCCGATCGGAGAGAAGATCAGGGCGAATTTCTTCCTGTATCGCAGCTTTTCAGAGGAATGGACCAAAACGTTTCGAGACCATCCGGAACAAAGCATGCGCGATGTCATGCCGGGGCTTGAAGACATGTTCGGCGATATGACGGTAACGGGCCCGGTCATTGCCCGGCCGATCGAACTGGTGCGGGTCCACAATTACGAGCAGGACGGCATGGTTCTGGTCGGCGATGCTTTTTGCGTCGTCTGCCCGATCACCGGGACTGGAATAGAAAAAGCGCTGACGGATGTCGATCGTCTTTGCAATGTCCATGTACCGCGCTGGTTCAAGACACCGGGTATGCATGCCGGAAAAATCCGCGAATTCTACGCTGATCCGGTAAAGCGGGCGCGGGACGAATCTGCAATGAAGATGAGTTACGATTCAAAAAGCATCAAAACCGATTCGGCCTTCTACTGGAAGCTGCGGCGGCTGCGCAGCAATACGCTTGGCCGCGCACGCTATGCCGTGCGCGCAACGGTGAAAAATCTGAAAGCGTCCCATCCGCATTAGCAATTTTCTGCTGATCTTATTCTACCGTATTCCCCATAAACCACGTCACGCGCATGCCCATTGCTGCGCCGATAAATTTTTCTCGACGTCATGTCGGGATCAGCCATAGTGGTTCGTCTTTAGGGAGAAGGAGTATACCCGGATGCTTTACGCCATACTTTGCTACAACATGGAAGACGTCGTCGGCTCATGGTCGAAGGAGGAAGATGATCTTGTCATGGAACGGCTTGGCGCTGTGCAGGAAAAGCTTGCCAAAGCCGGCAAACTTGGGCCTGTCGCCCGTTTGCTGCCGACCACTGCCGCAACAACGCTGCGCAAATCCCGCGACGAACCATTGATCATTGACGGCCCGTTTGCCGAAACCAAGGAGCAGTTTCTCGGCTTTTACGTTGTCGATTGTGCATCGCTGGACGAAGTTCTCGATATTACCCGCGACCTCGCCGAGGCCAATCCCGGCCAGGGCTCTTATGAAATACGGCCGCTCGCGCTGTTTAGACCGGGATCGAACTTCCAATGACAGACCCCAACTGGATCGACGCCGCATTGACAGCCGCCCGGCCGCAAGCCGTCGGCGCACTGCTACGCTACTTTCGCAATCTCGATATTGCCGAAGAAGCGTTTCAGGAGGCCTGCCTTCGCGCCCTTAAGAATTGGCCGAAGAATGGCCCGCCGCGCGATCCAGCCGCATGGCTCATCTTTGTTGGCCGCAACAGTGCCATCGACACTGTTCGGCGTCAGACGAAGCAGCAGCCCTTGCCGCCGGAAGAACTTCTGTCCGATCTCGAAGACGCTGAAGCAACGATTGTCGAGAAGATCGACAGTGCCGATTATCGCGACGACATCCTCCGCTTGCTTTTCATCTGTTGCCATCCTGATCTTCCCGCTACCCAACAGATTGCGCTTGCCTTGCGTATCGTTTCAGGTCTGTCGGTCCGGCAGATTGCCCGGGCATTTCTTGTTGGCGAAAGCGCGATGGAGCAGCGCATCACCCGTGCAAAAGGCCGGGTTTCCTCCGGTGAAATTCCATTCGAAACGCCCGATGCAATCGAACGGGCGGAGCGACTCGCCGTTGTCAGTGCAATGGTCTATCTGATTTTCAATGAGGGCTATTCAGCCGGCAGTACCGAAGTCGAAGCGCGGTTTCCGCTCTGCGATGAAGCGATCAGGCTGGCAAGGCTGCTGCTCCGGATATTCCCCACAGAACCGGAAATGATGGGGCTGACAGCGCTGCTCCTGTTGCAGAACGCCCGTGCAAAAGCCCGGTTTGACGCAGATGGTGCCGTCATCTTGCTTGACAACCAGGACCGCAGCCTCTGGAACCAGCAGATGATTGCGGAGGGCCTCGCCTTGATCGACAAGGCCATGCGCCACCGGCAAGTGGGACCCTATCAGGTCCAGGCCGCTATCGCAGCGCTGCATGCGCGGGCCAAACGGCCGGAAGATACGGACTGGAGCGAAATTGACCTGCTGTATGCCGCGCTAGAACGGATCACGCCTTCGCCGGTCATCACGCTCAATCGTTCCGTAGCTGTAGCGAAGATTCGCGGACCGGAAGAGGCACTGACCCTGATCGCCCCGTTGGAAGACCGCCTTTCCGGTTATTTCCACTTCTTTGGCGTCAAGGGAGGTCTGCTCATGCAACTCGGACGCAAGGAAGAGGCCCGCATAGCCTTTGACCGCGCGATCGCTCTCGCCAATACCCCGGCTGAAGCTGCCCATATCCGCATGCATCTCGACGGCTTGAGCGCCGTGAGCCAAACAAAATAATAAAAGATTCTCGCGCGGTGTCGGATCGATCAATGCTGGTTCGTCCTTGGATCAGGAAACCAAACACCGGAGAATAAAATGACCACCACCGCCGAAACCAACCAGACAGCAAACCGCGATCTCGTTCTGACCCGCATTATCGACGCACCGCGCAAGAATATCTTTCGTGCTTGGACCGAGGCTGATCTCTTGAAGCAGTGGTTCGCGCCGCTGCCCTATACGACACCACACGCTGAACTCGATGTCCGCGCTGGCGGCTCCAACGTCATTACAATGCGCAGCCCGGATGGCACGGAGTATCCCAATCAGGGCGTCTATCTTGAAGTGGTCAAGAACGAGCGTCTGGTGTTCACCGATGCCTACACAAAGGATTGGCAGCCGTCAGAAAAGCCGTTCATGACTGTGATCATCACGCTGGAAGATCTCGGCGGCAAAACCAAATACACCGCTTTGGTCCGTCATTGGACTGAGGCCGACCGTGAAGCGCATGAGAAAATGGGCTTTCACGAAGGTTGGGGCATCTGCACGGACCAGCTCGCAGCCTTGGCCGCCAAGCTCTGAGCACAGCTCAACGCATAAAAAAAGCCATCTGGAATCCCGGATGGCTTTTTATTGACTGCTTCACGCCAAATGGTCAGGCGTGTCCTGCCTCTTCGGGATGACGGCGACGGTAGCGAATCGATGACCAGAGCGAGAAAATGATCAGAATCGCACCGATGAGCCCAGTGATGACTTCGGGAATATGAAACAGCGTCTGGCAATACATGATAACGGCCAGAACGAGGATCGCATAGAACGCACCGTGTTCGAGATAACGGTATTGCCCGAGCGTTTCCTTTTCCACCATCATAATGGTCAGCGCACGTACATAGAAGGCACCGATGCCGAGACCGATGGCGATAACGAACAGGTTCGTCGAAAGCGCAAAGGCCCCGATAACACCATCAAAGGAAAAGCTGGCGTCAAGCACTTCCAGATAAAGGAATGCACCCAGCCCGCCCTTATGTACACTGTCCATCTGTTCCTGGGTGGCGTCGAGAAGTTCGCCCAATCCCTCGACAACAAGAAAGGTCATGAGGCCGTAAATGGCCGAAGTCAGGAACGTGACCGATTCTGCACCCTCCAATTGCTTGGAGAAAAAGATGATCAGCGCCAGAACGACACCAACCTCGATGCCCTGAATCGAAGCAAAACGTGAGGCACGGCTTTCGATAACGCGAATCCAGTGCACATCTTTCTCGTGATCGAAGAAGAATTTGAGACCGACCATTAGCAGAAACGTGCCGCCAAAAGCTGAAATGCCCACATGCGCATCCTTCATGATGCGCGCATATTCTTCGGGATTCGAGATTGCGAGTTTGAGCGCCGAGATAGGATCAATCCACGCCGCGATGGCGACAATGGCCAGCGGAAAAATAATCCGCATACCGAACACGGCAACGATAATGCCCCATGTCAAAAACCGGCGTTGCCACACCGGAGTCATATCACGCAGAATCTTGGCATTGACGATCGCATTATCGAATGAAAGCGAAATTTCGAGGATGCCCAGAACCGCGCAGATGAAGAGAACTGAAAGCGCACCTTCTACGGTACCGGAATAGACGAAGCCTATCCACGTCCCAAGTGCCAGCCCAAAAACAGTAAAGATAAACGGCCAGGTGAAATACTTATAAGTTGCCATACTTAATTCCTGCTAGAGTCTCCCAGATTGCTTCAGGGCGGGAAATCAAAACGGCTTCAACGATCGAATGATCGAGCTTTATCTACCGTTTCAACAGGAATTCGCGCCAAATAGCAATCACCCGGCTCACCTTAGACTGCACAATCCTGTCTCTATCCTGTCGCGGTATGAATCAGCTGCCTGATCACACCGGTTTATGAACAGAATAAATGACGACCGGCAAAGCGGCACGCCACGCATCAAATGATCCAAGTGGTAGCGCCTGCGAAACATTCAGTTTGGTCAGATGACCACCAAACCTGTTACGCCAATCAATGAGTGCAATCTCACTCTGGATGGTCACGGCGTTGGCAACGAGGCGTCCGCCCGGTTTCAAGGCTTTCCAGCATGCATCCATAACGCCAGCGTCGGTCACGCCTCCGCCAATAAAAATTGCATCGGGCTCTGCAAGCCCCAGCAGCGCGGGCGGCGCTTCGCCCTGCACAAGCACCAAATCAGGAACGCCCAAGGACTTGCTATTGCGCTCGATAAAACCCTGCCGCTTTGCATTGGCTTCGATGGCCATTGCACGACAGGATGGGTGCGCCCGCATCCACTCAATACCGATTGACCCGCATCCGGCGCCAACGTCCCAGAGCAATTCACCCGCCCGTGGGCCGAGCCACGCCAGCGTCACGGCCCGGACATCCCGCTTGGTCAATTGGCCGTCATTCTCGAATGCCTCATCCGGCAAACCGGCGAGCGTCGAATAGGACCGTGCGTCCGGCGTTGCGGGCCCGCAATCAACGGTGAGTACATTGAGGTCGGCACTGCGCGGATGATCCCAATCCTGCGCGACGCCATCAACCCGATGTTCGGCTTCACCGCCCATATGCTCCAGCACCGTAAGCCGTGCCGCACCAAAGCCGCTCTCAGTCAACATGCGCGCCACTTGCGCAGGCGTGGCACCATCATTGCTGAGAATGAGCAGTTTGGCACCTGGAGTGAATGACTTGAACAATGTCTCGACCGGACGACCATGCACACTCAATAAGTGCAGATGCTGGATCGGCCAACCCATGGCCGCTGCCGCCAGTGAGAACGAGGCCGGAGCAGGCAGCACATGCATTTCGCTGCGGTCAAAGAAACGGGTCAAGGTTGCACCCATGCCGAAATGCATCGGATCGCCACTGGCGAGCACCACAACATTCTCGCCGCGCAATGCTTTCAGTGTCGGATAAACATCGGAAAACGGGGATGGCCAGGCAATACGCTTTGCCTTGACGGATTCCGGCAACAGTTCAAGATGCCGTTTACCGCCGAACACCGTTGTTGCCCGGCTAAGCGCATCGCGGGCGTTCTCACCCAGACCGCCATAACCATCCTCACCAATACCGATAATCGTAAGCCACGGCGTCATATTGTGATCCATTGATTGCAGAGGCTATGCATGCCCGAAACCATCCGACGGGTCAACGAAGCGGCACATCGGTGGGAAAATGGATTTTGAGATCATATTTCTTCCCTCTGCACCGGCCATCCTGTAAAACCGCACTCAATGAGCCAGTTAAACATAGCGCCAATGGCGACACGCATCGAAGACCGGCGGTCTGCCTGCCCGGGCCTGTTTCGCATGGCCAAGGCGCTCGACGGCTCGATCTGCCGCGTCAAACTGACTTTCGGCAATATAGGCGCTGAACAGGCGCGCCGCATCGCTGACGCATCGCGCCGTTTCGGCAATGGCATTATCGAAATTACAAACCGTGCCAATCTGCAGATTCGGGGTGTGCGGCCCGAAACGGAAAACCAGCTGATCGCAGCACTTCTCGACGCAGGCCTAGGCCCGCTGACGGACAAGGGCGATGATGTTCGCAACGTCATGATCAGCCCTATCGCAGGTATCGGGTCAGACAAGCCTGATGTAAGGCCACTGGCATTGCGCTTGCTGGAAATCCTGCAGACCAATCCATCTTATCAAACCCTGTCGCCAAAATTCTCGGTGCTTATTGATGGCGGTGAAAGCGTCGCGATGGTGGATCACCCCCATGATATTTGGCTGAGCATGGCTGATGATAGTGTCCACTTTGGCGTTGCCGGTGTACCACCAACGCAACTGAATGATTCTCCGGCTCTTGGCATTGTCCACGCCTCCAGCGCTCTGAATCTCGTCACGGCAATACTCGATCAATTCATTGCGTGGAATGATGCTAATCCTGCTGCCTCCCGGCTTCGGCATATGATCGCGGCAATCGGAACTGACGCCTTCATCGCAAAATTGGAAAGCCATCTCGACTTTCCGATCCATCACGACGCAATCGCTTCTTGGCGCAGAGCCGTGCCCCGCCCAAATGGTCACCTCGGCATTCTGCCGGAGAGCGTGGGTAATGATGCCCTTGTTGGCGCTATGCCTCCGCTTGGCCGGCTCGATCCTGACAAACTGAACGTACTCGCCGCACTTGCCGAGAAAGACGGTCACGGCAAGTTGCGCATGACGCCATGGCAGAGTGTAATTTTACCTGAAGTCATTCCAGCACGGGCTGAAAGCACGCTGAAACACCTTGATGACCTTGGATTTTCTGCACATTCCGGCAATCCGTTTTCCACGATGATCAGTTGCTCCGGTTCCGCAGGCTGCGGATCGGCACTCGCGGCAACGCAGGCGGATGGATTGAAGCTTGGCGCATTGTTGCAAAGAAAAGCCCCCGGATTGGCAGAACAACTGGCAGTGCACATGACCGGTTGCGCCAAATCTTGCGCCTCGCCATCGGCGAAGCCCGTGACACTGGTTGCAACCGAACCAGGTTTTTATGACATATTTCTGCGTGCGACCAATGGACCGTCGCGTTTTGGCAAGCTATTGGCTGCACATGTAACTATCGAGGAAGCTGCCGAAAGGATCGGCAACCTTCCGTTGAATTCCCGGCCCTCGACCACCAGGCCGTTCAATTCCGGCTCTGGGGGGCCAACGCATGCTTGATTATATCCGCGACGGACAGGCGATCTATGATCGCTCCTTCGCCATTATCCGCTCCGAAGCTGATCTCAGCCGCATTCCTGCCGATCTGGAAAAGCTTGCCGTGCGTGTCGCCCATGCCTGCGGCATGGTGGATGTCATTCAGGACCTCGCATTTTCTGAAGGTGCAGGCGCCGCCGGTGTTGCTGCACTTGCCAAGGGCGCACCGATTCTGTGCGATGCCCGCATGGTGCTGGAAGGCGTCACCCGTGCACGCCTGCCCAACAACAATGAGGTGATCTGCACCCTTTCTGATCCGTCCGTTGCAGCGCTTGCCCGCGACACAGGCAACACACGTTCCGCAGCGGCACTTGAGCTTTGGCGCCCGCATCTGGCCGGTGCCGTTGTGGCCTTCGGCAACGCGCCGACCGCCCTGTTCCGGTTGTTGGAAATGCTCGATGAAGGCGCACCAAAACCCGCGCTGATCCTCGGATTTCCGGTTGGATTTGTCGGCGCGATGGAATCGAAAGCTGCATTGGCTGAAAATAGCCGCGGCGTTCCCTTTGTCGTCGTGCATGGGCGGCGTGGCGGTAGCGCCATGGCCGCAGCGGCAATCAATGCACTTGCTTCGGAGAAAGAATAATGCCGCAGCCAGGACGGCTTTTCGGGCTGGGCGTCGGCCCCGGCGATCCGGAACTCATCACTTTGAAAGCCTTACGGCTGCTGCAGGCAGCGCCTGTGGTTGCCTACCACGCAGCCAAAGGCAAGAAGGGCAATGCGCTGACCATCGTTGAGACCTATCTCAACGAGAACCAGTTGCTTGTGCCGCTTGTCTACCCGGTCACCACGGAAAAACTGCCCGCCCATATGAACTACGAAGTCATTGTCAGCGACTTCTACAGCGAAATCACCCAAGTGCTGCGCGGCCATCTGGATGCGGGCAAGGATGTCGCTGTCATCGCTGAAGGTGATCCATTCTTCTACGGCTCCTTCATGTATATCCATGACCGCCTCGCTGAAGAATATGAAACAGAAGTCGTGCCGGGTGTGTGTTCCATTCTCGGGGGAGCAGCGGTGCTCGGTGCGCCGCTGGTTTACCGCAACCAGACGCTGACGGTTTTATCCGGTGTTCTGCCGGCCAATGAGCTGAAGACCCGTCTTGCTGCGACCGAAGCCGCCGCTATCATGAAGCTCGGCAAGAATTTGGCCAAGGTGCGGGATGTGATTGCCGAACTCGGCTTGCTGGACCGGGCGCTCTATGTCGAACGTGCAACGATGGATGCACAGCGCATCATCCCGTTGAATGAGGTCGATCCTGATGCCTCGCCCTATTTCTCCCTGATCCTTGTGCCGGGCGAGAAATGGCAGGGCGGCAGCGAATGAGTGCTCCGCTTGTTCTGATGGTTCTGAGCGCGCAAGGTATGGAAACAGCCCTGCGCATCAGGTCGGGTTATCCGGACGCGGTCATCCACGGTCTCGAAGGACGCGTCCAAGGTGCGGATCAGATGTTCAGCAATTTCGGCGAAACACTTCGCCAACAGTACGGGAACGGCAATCCCATCGCGGCGCTATGTTCGGCGGGCATTACCATCCGCGCATTGGCCACTGTTCTTGATAACAAGGGCGCGGAGCCACCGGTTCTGGCCATAGCCGATGATGGCAGCGCCGTCGTTCCGCTATTGGGCGGGACAACCGGCGTCAATGTATTGGCGCGGCAATTATCCAAAATCCTCGATGTATTACCCGCCATAACCACCTCAGGTGAATTGCGCTTCGGTACCTGCCTGCTCAATCCGCCTGCCGAATTTCACCTCAAAAACCCTGCTGACGGCAAGCGTTTCATTGCTGACCTTTTGGCGGGCAAAAAAGTGCATATTGAAGGCGTCGCACCATGGCTGGAGGAAGCACGTCTTCCCGTGGACGCAGATGGTCCTATGCACATCCGCATCACGCCGTTAGACCTAGCACCGCAATCCAACGAATTGATTTTCCATCCAAAGACAGTGGTTATCGGCTTGACGGGCGAAGCCAGAACCGAGGATGTGCGAAACGCGCTTGCCGCCATGAACATCGCGCACTCTTCAGTGGCTTGCGTCGCGATTACTGAAGCGGAGAGCGCGAAACCGTATTTCCCCCAGATCGCCGCTGATCTTGGCGCCCCCTTGCGTATTGTCGCCACAGATCACGCCACAGCAAAGAGCCTCGTGTCAGCGTTCATCGAAAAGCCGGTCAATCTGACTGGTGACGACAGTCTTGCGATTGCCATCGCGGCAACGCCTGGGGATATAATTCTGGTGGGGCACAAACGCGGCCGCCTTGCTGTCATCGGCCTTGGACCGGGTGACCCGAACTTTATGATACCGGCGGTCAAACAGGAATTGCAGCATGCCGAAGATATCCTCGGCTATGAGACATATGTGCGGATGGCTGGTTCTTTCCGCTCTGACCAGACCATTCACATGACCGACAACCGCGAGGAGATGCAGCGCGCGCGCCACGCTTTCGCGCTTGCCGCCTCCGGCCGTTCCGTGGTGATGATTTCTTCCGGCGATCCCGGCGTGTTCGCTATGGGAGCTGCTGTGGTCGAAGCGTTGCATGAATCCGCTGATCCAGCCTGGCACAGTGTTGACCTGCAGATTCTTCCCGGTGTTTCAGCAGCCATGGCTGCGGCCAGCCGTAGCGGCGCTCCGCTCGGCCATGACTTCTGCATTCTGTCGCTTTCCGACAATCTGAAGCCATGGGATATTATCGAGAAGCGTATCGCGCTCGCCGCCGAGGCGGATTTCGCCATGGCCTTCTACAATCCGATTTCCAAACCCCGGCCTTGGCAATTGCCCCGTGCTATCGAGATTTTGCGCCAGTACCGGGCACCGGAAACGCCTATCGTGCTTGGCCGTGATATTGGCCGCCCGGCTGAAACCCTGCGTGTCATCACCTTGGCGGAACTGACGCCCGAACAGGTGGATATGCGTACGGTCATTCTTGTTGGCTCGTCCCTCACCCAGAGCTTTGACCGGATTGACGGCGGCAAATGGGTCTATACACCGCGCTGGTACGGGACAAAGCCGACCGGCTAGCTGTTTTCTCATGATCCATTGACCAAAGATCATTTGACCATGCGGGCCAATGCCGGAAAAAGGACTGAGCGCTTCGCATTTGTATCGACGCGCTCCAGCCGCCCTCACTATGATCGCCGTTAATTATCGATCTGTATCCCGGGAGTTTCTCATGCCAAACAAGAACTACATCCTCACGCTGTCGTGCGAAGACAAGCCGGGTATTGTCGCGTCGGTGACGACGGAGCTTGCAGCCATCGATGCCAATATTGCCGAGAGCAACCAGTTCTGGGATCGCCAGACCAACCGTTTCTTCATGCGCATTGCCTTTGCCGCCTCGGATGCAACCTCCAAGGATGATGTTGAGCGCGCCCTGAAACCTGCGGTCGAGCGCTTCAGCATGAAAACAACCCTGATCGATCAGGCCAAGAAGCCGAAGATCGTCATCATGGTCTCCAGGTTCGACCATGCGCTGTTGCACCTGATTTATCAGATCAAGGTTGGCTGGCTCGATGCGGAAGTCGCCGCCATCGTCTCCAACCATGAGGACAGCCGCCGCTTTGCCGAGCATGAAGGCATTGCCTATCATGTCCTGCCTGTGTCGAAAGACAACAAGAAGGAGCAGGAAGAAGCACTTCTGAAGATCGTCAAGGATACCGGCGCTGATCTCGTCATCCTTGCCCGCTACATGCAGGTTTTGTCGGACACGATTTCCAAGCGACTGTTCGGCAAGGTGATCAACATCCATCACTCGTTCCTGCCAAGCTTCAAGGGTGCAAAACCCTACCATCAGGCATTCGAGCGCGGCGTGAAGCTGATCGGGGCGACGGCGCATTATGTGACGCCCGATCTCGATGAAGGTCCGATCATCGAGCAGGAGACCGAGCGGGTCAGCCATGCAATGAGCGCGGAAGACTTCGTTGCCACCGGCCGGGATATTGAAAGCCGGGTTCTGGCCCGGGCGGTCAAGAAGCACCTTGAATCCCGCGTCATGCTCAATGGCCACAAGACGGTGGTCTTCGGATAATCTTTCACGAAATGAGCTTGCCGCACCCTGATCCGGCAAGCTCCAATATCTGCGGCTACGGCTTTTCGGCGAAATAGGCTTCCAGATTGGTTACGACACGGTCTGCCATCGCCCGGCGGGTTTCCACCGTCGCACTGCCCATATGCGGCTGCAACACGACATTGTCGAGTTTGAACAGGGCTTCCGGCACATTTGGCTCGTCGGCAAACACATCGAGCCCCGCCTTGCCCAATTCGCCGGACTGCAACAATTCAACAAGCGCTACCTCGTCGACAACTGTTCCCCGCGCCACATTGATGAACGTTCCATCCGGGCCCAGCGCTTTCAGAACATCGCGTGAAATGACGCCCTGCGTCGCGTCGCCGCCCGGCAGGATAGCAATCAGCGCTGCACTGTCCCGCGCCAGCTCAATCAGATTGTCATAATAGGTGTATGGCGCGTCAGGCTTCCTGTTGCGCGTGTGGTAAGCCACGTCACAGCCAAAGGCCAAAAGCTTTTCTGCAATGACACTGCCGATACGCCCCAGACCGACCAGCCCGACACGCTTGCCTTCAATGCCCTGCGCCAGCGGTGCATTCTCTCCCTTGGCCCAGCGTCCCTCCCGAACGAAACGGTCATTCGCCACGAGATCGCGTGTTGCAGCCAACAACAGCACAATCGCCATATTGGCCGTGTCTTCATTCAGTACGTCAGGGGTATTTGCAACCTTGATGCCTCTGGCGTTGGCATAGGAGACATCAAGCGAATCCGTACCCACACCGAAGGAAGAGATGATTTCGGTAGCAGGCAGAAGATCAATCATATCCGCTTTGATGCCGGTAAACGTACTGGTGACCACGGCGCGGAACCGCCCGGCATTGTCCAGCAGAAATTTCAGCGCATCCTTCTCTTCGTAAAGCTTTTCAACCGCGTAGCGCTTTTCCAGCTCGGTCAGCAAATAGGGCATGAGCGGTCCAAGCACGAGAACCGGTTGTTTTGTCATGAAAGCGATCCTTTGGGATTTTGATGCGATAGACCTAACCATAACCAAACTGTCGGTCTTATGCCAAATGTCAGATATAAATTTATCTGTAAAGACAATCATCGTATATGACTTTTTAGCAAATTGTGACAATTTAGGTGCTTGTCTCTTCAACCTTGCTATTGTCACAAACAAACACAAAAAACTCCGGACGGAAACGATGCCCAAGACAGTTGAAATTGCCGATTTGAAACGGATTGCCCAGCGCCGGGTGCCAAAGATGTTCTTCGACTATGCCGATTCCGGCGCGTGGACGGAAAGCACCTACCGCGCCAACGAGGAAGATTTCCGCAGGATTCAACTGCGCCAGCGTGTTGCCGTCGATATGACAAACCGCACACTCGAAAGCACGATGGCGGGACAAACAGTCTCGATGCCTGTTGCGCTTGCGCCGACGGGTCTGACCGGTATGCAGCACGCCGATGGCGAGATGCTGGCAGCACAAGCCGCGGAAGAATTTGGCGTACCGTTCACGCTCTCGACCATGAGCATCTGCTCCATCGAGGATGTTGCTTCGGTAACGAAAAAGCCGTTCTGGTTCCAGCTTTACGTCATGCGCGACCGCGACTTCGTCAACAATCTGATTGATCGCGCCAAGGCGGCCAAATGCTCGGCACTGGTTCTCACACTGGATTTGCAAATCCTTGGCCAGCGCCACAAGGACGTTCGCAATGGGCTGTCCGCCCCGCCAAAATTCACGCTGAAACATATCTGGCAGATGGCGATACGACCACAATGGTGTCTTGGCATGGCGAGAACCAATCGCCGCACGTTCAGGAACATTGTGGGGCATGCCAAAGGCGTTGGCGATATCTCATCCCTTGGCAATTGGACTCATGAACAGTTCGACCCCCGCCTATCCTGGAACGATGTTGCCTGGATCAAGGAACGCTGGGGCGGCAAGCTGATCATCAAGGGTATTCTTGATGTCGAAGATGCCCGCATGGCGGCTTCAACAGGCGCGGACGCCATTATCGTGTCGAACCACGGCGGCCGTCAGCTCGATGGTGCGCCGTCGTCCATTTCCGTTCTCGCCGATATCGTCGATGCAGTCGGCGACAAGATCGAAGTGCTGTTTGATGGCGGCATTCGTTCCGGTCAGGATGTATTGAAAGCCCTCGCCATTGGCGCCAAGGGTACGTTCATCGGGCGTGCATTCCTTTATGGACTTGGTGCAGGCGGCAAGCAGGGCGTCACCGAGGCTTTGGAAATTATCCGTAACGAGCTCGATATTACCATGGCGCTCTGCGGCGAACGCGATGTCAGGAACCTTGACCGTAACAATCTCTACAAAAGCGGCCTGGAGACCAAGCCGCGCATGGCCGAAGTCAAGAAAAAGCGCGCCTGAGATCAATAGCAGGCGAAAGCCATCCTGTTGTTTTGGAGAAAACATCATCGGTAGGGAATTTGGTACGCCCAAGGGGAATCGAACCCCTGTTCCCGCCGTGAGAGGGCGGTGTCCTGACCGCTAGACGATGGGCGCGCAGTCGATTGGGCGGGTATAATCAAGCAGACCGGAAAGTGCAATGGTCAATTATGGACAATGACCATTGCAGAATTGTTCAAGCTAGGTCGAACGCTCATAAATCTGATTGAAATGGTATGCGACCTAGTTCGCAGCTTCCGAGATACGTGCGACAACGCGCTTGGTAGCCACGTCATAAACCAGAATTTGCCGGGTACCATTCGCCAGACGCGTCTCCAGCGACAGCATGGAGCCGGAAAGATTGTGCGACAGGACACGTGTGCCGGGATCAAGTGTGATCGCTTCACCAACCAGCGCATCACCGATAGGCTGCCCCGGAATCTCCGGATGAACGGCGGCTGGCTTTGGCGCACCACTCGTCGGCTGGTTAATCTTGTAGACAATGGCTGCAAGCACCGCCATAAGACCAATCACCATAATGCCGATGGAAACAGCCAGAAGCCGGATCATCTTGCGGCGCACCCGTTCCATTGCTGGATCGAGCGGCTGCTCTTCCGTTTCCGTGTCAGCATTGATATTGGCCATGAATGGCATTCTCCGAGGTTTCGAAACCAAGCCTCTGTAACGAAGGGACGAGGTCTTTGAAAGAGCTAATTACCGATATTGAGGCAGCAGGCAAGCGGCTTGATGCTTGGCTTTCCGCTCAACTGGCACCAGATCTGTCACGCAACCGCATCCAGGCGCTCATCAGCGACGGTCAGGTAAGTGTGGACGGCAAGGTTGTTCGCGAGACCAAACACAAGCTACGCGAAGGGATCAGCATCACTGTTGAAATTCCCGAGCCGGAAGATGCGACGCCCCTCGGAGAAAAGATCGACCTCGATATTCTCTATGAGGACGCCGATCTGATCGTGATCAACAAACCTGCCGGACTTGTCGTTCACCCCGGCAATGGCAATTGGACCGGCACCCTGGTCAACGCACTGATCTATCATTGCGGCGATACGCTGTCCGGCGTCGGCGGCGTAAAGCGCCCCGGCATTGTCCATCGTATCGACAAGGAAACCAGCGGCGTGATGGTCATTGCCAAGAATGATCTGGCCCACCGGCATCTCAGCGCGCAATTTGCCGACCATGGCCGTACCGGCGATCTGGAACGGGCCTATCTCGCTCTGGTCTGGGGCACACCGGATCGCAAGACCGGTACGATTGATGCGCCGCTGGGCCGTTCGCATCGCGACCGCACCAAACAGGCGGTTGTGCATGAAGAGCGCGACGACGCACGCCACGCGATCACGCATTTCGATATTCAGGAACGATTCGGGGCGAAGGAGGATTCCACCGCCGTTGCCGCGCTGGTTGAATGCCGTCTCGAAACTGGCAGGACCCATCAGATTCGCGTCCATATGGCCCATATTGGCCATCCCCTGGTTGGCGATGTGGAATATGGCAGCGCCTACAAGACCAAGGCCAATAAGCTGGCAGAGCCATTGCAAAGCGTGGTCAAAGGCTTTTCGAGACAGGCGCTGCATGCGCAGATTCTGGCTTTTGAACATCCTTCCACGGGAGAGGTTCTTCGCTTTGTAGCGGACGTGCCGGCAGACATGGCTGAACTGATAGAGGCGTTTCGCACGACGCCGCTTTAGCTGCACTGCACAGAATCCAATTAAAATACTTGCGGAACTTTATTTCATACCGTACGTTATAGAACGCGGATGGAAATCTTGACTCTATTGTTCACGTTTATGTGACAAATTGTTTCGACTCTTAATGCATCGTGTTTTTGACAAAATGCTACCTATATATGGATAGCATGAATCTGGGTGTGCCGCGAAAAGCGGGCGCCCGGTTGCTGCGAACCTGCCGGAAATGGGGGTTCATTTCACAATGAGGAGGGGTGCTCAGTGGCCCAAAATCTTCCAAGTCTAGTTGCCGGTGACGGCGGTCTTACCCGTTATCTCGAAGAAATTCGTCGCTTTCCCATGCTCGAACCGCAGGAAGAGTACATGCTCGCCAAGCGGTATCTGGAGCATGCGGATCCGAAAGCGGCTCATAGGCTCGTAACCAGCCATCTGCGTCTCGTTGCCAAGATTGCGATGGGTTATCGCGGCTACGGCCTGCCGATCGGGGAAGTTATTTCCGAAGGCAATGTCGGCTTGATGCAGGCAGTCAAACGTTTCGAACCGGAACGGGGTTTCCGTCTGGCAACCTATGCCATGTGGTGGATCAAGGCTTCGATTCAGGAATATGTCCTGCGTTCATGGAGCTTGGTCAAGATGGGCACGACCGCCAACCAGAAGCGTCTGTTCTTCAACCTGCGCAAGGTGAAGAGCAAGATTCAGGCGCTGGATGATGGCGATCTCAACCCTGAACAGGTCAAGGAAATCGCGACCCGCCTCAGTGTTTCCGAGGATGAAGTTGTATCGATGAACCGCCGGCTTTCCGGCGATGCATCGCTCAATGCTCCGATTCGTTCCGCTGATGGCGAAGCCGGCGGCGATTGGCAGGATTGGCTGGTGGATGACCATGACAGCCAGGAAACCATGCTGATCGAGCAGGATGAGCTGGAAAACCGCCGCGAAATGCTTTCCGGCGCCATGTCATCGCTCAACGAGCGCGAACGGCGCATCTTCCAGGCGCGCCGTCTGGCCGATGATCCGGTAACCCTCGAGGATCTGTCGACCGAATTCGGTATCAGCCGTGAACGGGTCCGCCAGATCGAAGTCCGTGCCTTTGAAAAAGTGCAGGATGCCGTGAAGGCCGCCGCCATGAAACAGCAGAAGGCGCTTGTTTCAACAGGTGGCGAGGCGCGATAAACCGCCGCTACACAAATACGCGAAAGGCTCCGGACATCCGGGGCCTTTTTCTTTTTGAAACAAAATCGCTACAGTGAAATTATTCCTGAACCTTGGCGTCGTAGCAAACGAAGGCAAGCTTGTTGCCATCGGGATCACGCACATAGGCGCCATAAAAACCAGAGCCGTACTGGGGCCGTGAGCCCGGCGCACCTTCATCGCTGCCGCCATTCTGCATTGCCAGTTTATAAAGACGATCGATAATTTCGGCATCATCAAATCTGAAAGCGGTCATGACTCCGTTGCCGATTGTCGCCACTCCGCCATCGAAAGGATGGCCAACGAAAAATCGTGGGTAGTTGGGATCTTCGCGCTTGCCCCAGGAAGCCAACTGTTCATCACACCAGCATTCATCAAGACCCATCCCGCTCATGATAGGGTCATAAAACTGACGCGCCTTGGCCAGGTTGTTCGTCCCCACCATTGTATAACCGATCATGCCTGTTTCCTCGCGAAGACCCGGACCTGTACGCCAAAGTCATATTGACAAAGATTGCTGATAAAATCAGCCTGCAACACCCGATATTCGCAGGCAGCCACACATGTTTACATTTCAATCCGCATCCATCGATGATTTTGACCGTCTCCTGCAATTGCGCCTCCGGACAATGCGCGAAAGTCTCGAACGTATCGGCCGCTTCGATGAATGGCGGGCCTATGACCGGTTTCGCAATTCCTACCGGCCTCATTATACCCGCCTGATTATCAATCCCGAGGGCACTCTGGCAGGGTGTGTCGCCATGGGACCGGTTGATGATCACCTCCTGCTTGAACATTTCTACATTTTTCCGGAGCTGCAGGCGCAAGGTCTTGGCAGCAGGGTCTTATCCAAACTGCTTGAGGAGGCAGATCGTGCCGGACTGCCGGTGCGCCTGAGCGTCCTGCAGCAAAGCGATGCTGGGCGCTTCTATGCCCGGCATGGCTTTATCGAAACCGGCGAAGATGAATGGGACGTGTTTTATGAGCGCCAGCCTCAAACCGCGACGCAGGGAGTAGCGGGTGAAAATTAGAACAGCAATTGCAGGCGACAGTGATCAGATATGCAACGTGCTGCGCCGCTCCATTGAGGAGTTATGCGTTTCCGACCACGGAGCCAGCACTGCGATCATTGCTGACTGGCTTGCGAACAAAACGCCGGAGAATGTGCTGGTATGGATCAACATGCCCAATCAGCGAATGCTCGTAGCCGTGGATGGCTCCCATATACTCGGTGTTGGATCGGTCACGGCTTCCGGCGAAATCATACTCAATTATGTCTCGCCTGACGCCCGGTTTCTTGGCATCAGCAAAGCCATTCTCACAGGGCTTGAAGCCTATCTGAAAGAACAGGGAAAAACCCGGAGCAACCTCACCAGCACACTGACTGCCCACCGCTTCTACGAGGCGTGCGGTTATCGCGATAGCGGCCCGATCGAAATGTGGGGCCCATTGGCCGGACAACCAATGGAAAAACAATTGCCATAAAAAGAAGGCTCCGGAAAACGGAGCCTTCTTTTTACTTTTGAATTATGCCGAAACTAACCGCCTGCTTTTGCAGCCCAGGCTTTCAGCACATCGTCGAACACCTTTTCGCCGGGCAGGCCTTTTTCAAGGGTCAGAAGCGCGCGGCGGCCGGTCTTGTAGGCAATCGGAATATCGATCCATGACTGACGGCGGAGCAAGGACATATTTGTATCCACAGCCGTCTTGGCATCGTTCATCGCGACAATGAAGAAATTGTCGGCGATCTTGGCCGGAATGCCCACAAGCGGGCTACCCGGCGCCTGTTCCGTATCCTTCAACGTCATACGCGATACAGCGTCGATGGAACCACCGGGAAATCCGTCCGGAACCGTAAAGATCATTTCAACCAGATGGCTGGCCGGGAGTGTCTTGTCGCCATTGCGCCGGATAACCATACGCAGTTTGATGCCACGATCCGGGATAGTAACCTCGGCACGGATGGCTGCTTCGGGGGGCAGATCATTGCCGGGTGATTCCTGAACGACCGACCATACGACACCGCCCGCATCGGCTGTACCTGCATCCTGACCGGAGCGTTCCTCATAGAAAAACGCTTTCTGGCCAATCGGCAGCGCTGCAGCTGGCGGCTGTGTCTGATTTGTAGGCGCAGCAGGCTGTTGCCCCTGTGCAGCAGGCGGCTGTTGTGCTGGCTGTTGATCAGGCGACGTTGCCGCCACCGATGTGCCCTCGCCCAGCGAAGGCGTATCGTTGGCGGGACCCGGATTGATTTCCTGGCCGTCCGGCAGCAAGCGTTGTGTCAGTTTGGGTTCTGCCTTTGGCTCCCCCGTATCCGTCGCTGCTGGTTTTGCAGGTGTCGGCTGTGCCGTTTGCGGCGCTGTTTGTGCAGGCTGCTCGGTCTTCACGGGCGGTGTCGCAGGCTGATTGCTCGCAGTCTCTGCCGGTTTGGCCGGTGGCGTATCGCCACTTCCGGTCAGGCTGGCCAGATAAGTCTTTATTGAAGCGGTTCGCGCAGAAATCTGGTCCTTATAGGTCCAGCCCGCATAGGCACCGCCCGCTATAATCAGCAGCAGGCCAAGCAAACTCAGCAACGGCACCAGCGAACGCTTCGGTTTTGGCTGCTTCAGTGGGCCGCGTGTATAAACACCGTAGTCACCGGCGCTGCGATCTTCTGTCGTGAAGCCGGAATCCGTGTCATCAAGTTCTTCTTCCGGACCCCGTCCGGCGTTGAGACTGTTTTCGAGCGGCGGGAATGAGCCCGACAACGGACGCTCGGCGCGGAAACTTTCCTCCTTTGGCTCAATCGGCTTCGCACCGCTTGAGCCATGGGTCGTCAGAAAATCCTCAAGTGCATCGGACTGCGCAATCGGCTTGGTGAAGGATGGCGTTGGAACGGATGCGGGTGCGGGTGGTGCAACCGGCTTGGGCTGCGCCGCAAATACGGGAGGCGCGGCAACGGCTGGTGCTGGCACGACCGGTGCCGGAACCACGGGCGCAGGCGCTGGAATAGACGGCGCAACCGGAATAGGCTCAGGCTTTGGTGCGATATCGTCAAGCACTGGCTTGAAACCGGACTCAACCTCAACGATCGCGTCTTCCAATGCCTGCTTCTGACGAACCGCCACGGCTTCCGGCGCATTCAGCGTCGCAAGCTTCTGCTCAATCGTTGCGCGAGCTTTTGCATACACACGTTGGCGGAGCTCGGGAGTTGGATCCGCGAGCCCGTCAATTGTCTTTCTCAATACTGCAACGAAATCTGCCATTCACCCAAACCTATGGTTTTGCTGTGAGATTAACCTCTGAACCTGTTTGCGACTCTAATCATGAAACGGGTCAGTAACAAGTATTGTATCGTCACGCTCCGGGCTGGTTGAAAGAAGTGCGATCGGCGCACCAATCAGTTCTTCCACATAGCGCACATATTTGATTGCCTGCGCCGGCAATTCACTCCAGCTGCGCGCTCCGGCGGTGGTCTCTTTCCAGCCTTCCAGCGTTACGTAGATCGGCTTGACGCGAGCCTGTGCGCCCTGGCTTGCCGGAAGGTAGTCAATGACCTCCCCATCAAGCTCATAACTGGTGCAGACCTTGATCTCATCCAGGCCATCCAGAACATCGAGCTTCGTCAGCGCAATGCCGCTGATGCCATTGTTGGCAACGGCCTGACGCACGAGAACAGCGTCGAACCAGCCGCAACGGCGCTTGCGTCCTGTAACAACACCAAATTCGTGGCCGCGCTGACCAAGGAACTCGCCCACTTCATTCTGCTGTTCGGTCGGGAAAGGTCCTTCGCCAACACGCGTCGTGTAAGCTTTGGTGATACCGAGAACGTAGTGCAGCGATCCCGGTCCAATGCCGGAACCGGCAGAAGCCTGACCTGCCACGGTGTTCGACGACGTCACAAACGGATAGGTGCCATGATCGATATCGAGCAGCGTGCCCTGTGCACCTTCAAAAAGAATGCGCTCACCTGCCCGCTTCTTCTGATCCAGTACATACCAGACGCGGTCCATGAACGGCAGGATGTGCGGCGCAGCTTCAAGCAATTCGGCCAGCAGCTTGGAACCGTCAACTTCCTCGATACCAAGACCACGACGCAGCGGGTTGTGATGCGCCAGCAACCGTTCAATCTTGGCGGGGAGTGTGTCCGGGTCAGCGAGATCAAGCACGTGGATCGCGCGGCGGCCGACCTTGTCTTCATAGGCCGGGCCGATACCACGGCCGGTCGTACCAATCTTGGTGCCGGAATTCGACGCTTCGCGGCGACGGTCAAGCTCGCCATGGATAGACAGGATCAGTGTGGTGTTTTCAGCGATCTTCAGTGTCTCAGGCGTGATGACAACGCCTTGACTCTCGAGCCTTTTCTTTTCGGCAATAAATGCATGCGGGTCGAAAACAACACCGTTACCGATGATCGAAAGTTTGCCCTTGCGCACGACACCCGATGGGAGCAGCGACAATTTGTAGGTGACGCCATCAACAACCAGCGTATGGCCGGCATTATGCCCACCCTGAAAGCGGACAATGATATCGGCCCGTTCGGAAAGCCAATCAACAATCTTGCCCTTGCCCTCATCGCCCCACTGGGAGCCGATCACCACAACATTTGCCATTCAAAACTCCTCGAGTCACAACCTCGCCACGCATTTTTTGATAAATGCGGTGCTTCTATACAGGCTGGTTCATAAAAGCGCGACAATTCTTTCGGCCTAAGCAAGACCAATTTGCCATTATCAAACGAATAAACGCGCTATGCTGGCGGGAAAATATCCAGACGCCGGATCATCGTCCACATGCCGCGTCAAACCCGTACCGGGAACCGGAGTTTATTGAGCTTTATGGGAAACAGAAGGGGCGCCGTTGACGACGCCCCCTTGAATTGATTGTTTATCTGGCGATCGCCTTGACGATCTGGTCCGTGTTGTAGCTGATGAGCTTCGCGTAGGTCGAAGCCGGTCCATCTGCAGCAGAGAGCGCTTCGGGATAAAGCTCGCCACCGGGCTGCGCGCCCGTTGCGTCGGCGATCTGCTTGATCAGGCGTGGATCATTCGAGTTCTCGAAGAAGTAGACCCTCACCTTTTCCTTTTTGATCTGCTCGATCAGCTTTGCCACATCACCGGCAGAGGCTTCAGTCTCGGTCGAAACGCCAAGCGGCGACAGGAAAGTCACACCATATTCTTTGCCATAGTAACCGAAGGCATCGTGGCTGGTCAGCACTTTGCGCTTGTCCTTCGCCACAGCATCGAGCTTGGCATGAACGCTGGCATTCAGTTCTTCCAGCTGTTTCGTGTAACGCGCCGCATTGGCTTTAAAGTCAGCGGCATCTTCCGGGTCGGCCTTGGCGAGGCTCTTCTCGATGTTCGAAACCCAGATCAGCACATTGGGAACACTGTTCCAGACATGCGGGTCTGTGACTTTCTTGCCATCATCTTCAAATGTGTGGGTCTTGATACCGGTCGAAACAACCACCGGCTTCTCTGTCGCACCGGAAGCCTTGGTAAGACGTTCGAACCAGCTCTCGAGGCCTTCACCGCTGACAAAAGTAACCGCTGCGCCTTTCACCGCCTTGGCATCATCCGGGGATGGTTCGAATTCGTGGGGGTCGCCATTTGCCGGCACGAGGCTTTTGACGTGGACATGGTCACCGCCAACATTTTTCACCACATCTGCGAGGACGGTAAAGCTGGCAACAACATCGATGGTTTTTGCCGATGCAGATGCAGCCATTCCAAAGGTCAAAGCGACTGATCCAGCCAGTGCAAACAATAAACGCGTTGATTTCATCGGGTATTCTCCTGTCATGTTAACCCCTGAGGTGGGGGCGGGGGAAAAGGCGTCGTAACGCTCCCGATGGGGCGATGAGCAATGAGACGCCGTAGATCAGGCTGGCGGTCAGAATGATCGTCGGCCCAGAGGCAAAACCAAGGTGAAAAGAGATGATGAGTCCGGCAAGTCCGGAAAACCCGGCCGATGTGGCGGCAATCAGGACCATGACCGGCAGCGTGCGCGCCCAGAGTTGGGCAATCACGGCGGGCAGCATCATCATGCCGACCGCCATCAATGTGCCCAGCGCCTGGAAACCGGCAACCAGATTGATGACGACGAGGAAGAGAAACAGCACGTGATAAAGCGGGCCACGCCCTCCGACGGCGCGCAGAAAGCCCGGGTCAAAGCACTCCGCAACGAGCGGCCGGTAGACCACTGCCAGAATGGCAAGCGTTAACGAGGCGATACCACCGACAAGATAAAGCGCTTCCGCATCAATCGCCAGAATGGTGCCGAACAGGACATGCAGCAGATCAATATTGGAGCCGCGCAGCGAAACGATCAGCACGCCCAGCGCCAGCGACGCCAGATAGAAGCTGGCAAAGCTGGCATCTTCCTTCAACGCTGTGGTGCGGCTGACAATGCCGGATAAAACTGCGACGCTGAGACCGGCGATCAGTCCACCCAATCCCATGGCAGGCAAAGACAAGCCGCCGGCAATCAGGAAGCCGATAGCGGCCCCTGGCAGAACGGCATGGCTCATGGCATCGCCAACGAGGCTCATACGCCTCAGCATAAGCAGGACGCCGATAGGTCCCGAACCCAGTCCAAGCGCAATCGACGCAACCAGTGCGCGGCGCATGAAACCGTATTCAACGAATGGGCCGATAAAGATTGAATAGATCGTCACGCCCGTGCCCGCTTTTTCACATCACAAACCGGCGCACCCTCATCCCAGTTTTCGGCCATGGCACGGGCACGCAGCAAATTCTCCGGCGCCAGCGCAATATCGGTCGGGCCCCAGACAACAGCTTCGCGGGCGAGCAACAGGGTCGTAGGGAAATGCGCGCGAACCTGCTCGAAATCATGCAGAACCGCGATCACCGTGCGGCGTTCCGTATGCCAGCGTTGAACAATCTCCAGAAGATCCCGCGTGGTGCGCGCATCAATTGCGGTGAATGGCTCATCGAGAACAATGACCTTGGCGTCTTGCAGTAAAAGCCGCGCGAAAAGCACGCGCTGAAACTGACCGGCTGATAGCGAGCCAATCTGACGGCGTTCAAAACCCTCAAGGCCAACGGCAGACAGCGCCTGACGTACCTTCGCAGCCACCGCACGCGTGACACCGCCAAAGGCACCTGTCTCCCGCCAGGCACCAAGCACGACCGTGTCGGCTACCGTTAATGGAAAATGCCGGTCGATCTCCGCCGCCTGTGGCAGGTATCCAAAATCGCGGATCGACATGCCGCCAAGATCAATGGAGCCTTCCGCCAGAGAAAGTTCACCCATCAGAGCTTTGAGCAAGGTCGATTTGCCAGCGCCATTCGGGCCGGCAATGGCGGTCAAACTTCCCGGTTCAAACGAGCCGGAGACGTGATGAACGGCGGGATGGCGATCATACGCCACTGTCACATCAGCAAAACGAAGGGCGGCGATGCTCATGGCAAAGAAACCGCCCAGACGATCATAAGCCAAAGGCAGACGAGGATGCATGACACGATGAGGAGGCGATTAAGCGATGTACGCGCCATCAGCGACGACAAAAGGGGATCGTGGTCATTCATACTCAAAAGGCACCTTGGTCCTATGCAATTTCGTAACGATATATTGTTACAAAATGGATTGCAATCAGACCTGTGTCTTAAAAGGACACGCATTCGTCATCTGCCGGATAATCGCGGTGGCCAATCGCGTGAGTGAAGAAAGAGAGCGTTATAGCCCCAACGAGGCCGCTTCGGCCTTACCGAAGATTGCGGACCATAAAACAGGCATCGTCCGAATAGGATTTGAGCTTGGCATCAAGTTCTGCCCGGTGAACCACTTCGAAACCCTGCTTTTGCCAGAAGCCGATGGAATTATTGACCGACACCAGCGACATGGTTTCCAAACCTTCCCATTCCGCCTGCTCAGCCAAAATGGCGACAATACGCGGCGCAGCCCCGCTTCCGCGTGACGCGGGCATCAGGGCAATGTCGTGAAGGTAATAAGTGCTGGGCTGCTGCGGTATCTGGCCCAAAAGGCTATTCAGTGCGGGTGTCGTATAAAGCTGCCATGGATGCGTAATCGCATAGCCGAACAGCACGCCATTCTCGCCTTCAAGAACGAAGCAGCCTTTGCCGTAGAGGCGCATGCGTTCGAGATAGATCGCGTCATCTTCGAAGAAATCCGTATGGATGACGGCTGCCATGGCTATGACAGAGGCAAGATCTCCCGCCTCCATCAATCGCCAGTTCAGTGTATGTGTTGCGGATGTCGTCATGCGACATCCGTACAATCAGCCGACGTCAAATTCCAGCGGCTTGGCAGAAACAATTGCCTTGTTCACACGCAGCTTTTCCAGAACGTGATCCGGAATCCGCTCGTCCAGATAGAGCATGGCGATTGCATTGCCGCCGGGATTGTCACGACCCAGCGAGAAGTTTGCGATGTTGACGCCGTTCTCGCCACAGATCGTTCCGAGCATGCCGATCATTCCCGGCGTATCATTGTTGGTCGTGTACAGCATGTGCTGACCAACTTCGGCGTCAAGATTGATGCCCTTGATCTGGATAAAGCGCGGCTTGCCATCGGAGAAACAGGTTCCGGCAATAGAGCGTGTCAACGATTCGGACTTCACCGTCAGCTTGATATAGCCGTCGAAAACGCCCGATTTATCACGGCGCACTTCGGAAAGAATGATGCCGCGCTCCTTCACCATGACAGGTGCGGAAACCATGTTCACGTCGGCCACCTGCGGGCGGATCAGTCCGGCCAAGGCGGCACTGACGAGCGCACGCGTGTTCATCCCGGCAGTGGAACCGTCAAACAGCACTTCCACTTCCTGAATAGGCTCATCGGTAACCTGACCGACAAATGCGCCCAGCACTTCTGCGAGCTTGACGAATGGCCGCAAGCGGGGCGCCTCTTCCGCAGTGATGGAAGGCATGTTGATGGCGTTGGAAACGGCACCCTTGATCAGATAATCCGCCATCTGTTCAGCGACCTGCAGCGCAACGTTTTCCTGCGCTTCGCTGGTGGATGCGCCCAAATGCGGCGTGCAAACAACATTCGGCATGCCGAAGAGTTCGTTTTCTGTTGCAGGTTCAACCTCGAACACATCGATGCCAGCACCGGCAACCTTGCCGGACTTGAGACCGGCAACCAAATCCTTTTCGACAATCAGGCCGCCACGAGCGCAGTTGATAATACGCACTCCGTCCTTCATCTTGGCAATGGCTTCGGCGTTGATGATACCACGGGTCTTGTCGGTCATTGGCGTGTGCAGGCTGATGAAATCAGCACGCGCCAGAAGTTCGTCCAGTTCAACCTTCTCAACGCCCAGCTCTTCGGCTCGGCCTTCCGACAGGAACGGATCGAACGCGATGACATGCATCTTGAGACCAACACCACGCGTGGCAACAATGGAGCCGATATTGCCGCAACCGATGACGCCGAGTGTCTTGCCGGTGATTTCGACACCCATGAAGCGGTTCTTTTCCCACTTGCCAGCACGGGTCGATGCATCGGCTTCCGGCAATTCACGGGCAACGGCAAACATCAGCGCGACTGCATGTTCAGCAGTGGTGATGGAGTTGCCGAAAGGCGTGTTCATGACGATGATACCGCGACGCGACGCAGCCGGAATATCCACGTTATCGACACCGATACCAGCGCGGCCAATGACTTTCAGGTTCGTGGCCGCCGCAATCAGCTTTTCCGTCACCTTCGTGGCCGAGCGGATTGCCAGACCGTCATACTGGCCGATGACTTCAAGAAGCTTGTCCTTGTCCTTGCCAAGATCAGGCAAATAATCAACTTCGACGCCGCGATCTTTGAAGATCTGCACGGCTGTGGGGGAAAGTTTATCAGATACGAGTACGCGCGGTGCCATCATGGCCTCCATCGTTGAATCAGAAAGAATTTGAATGGGGGTGACCGCATCGGTTGCGGTCACATTTGGCCGAAGAAATCAGGCAGCCTGTTTCAGGGCAGCCTTTTGCGACTGGAATGCCCAATCAAGCCAGAGCGTCAACGCTTCCAGATCAGCGGTTTCAACCGTAGCACCGGCCCAGATGCGAAGACCCGACGGTGCGTCGCGGTAGGCGCCGATATCATAGGCAACGCCTTCTTTTTCCAGCACAGCCACAAGGTTCTTGGCAAAATCGGCCTGCGCATTCTTGTCGAGCGCTGTGATATCCGGATCAACAATGGTCAGGCATACCGACGTATTGGAGCGGGTTTCCGCCACCTTTGCCAAGTTGCCGATCCATGGCGTGCGTTCGACAAAGGCATTCAGCGCAGCAAAATTGCTGTCGGCGCGGCCAACAAGGCCATCAAGACCGCCGAGCGATTTTGCCCAGTTCAGCGCATCAATGTAATCCTCGACGCAAAGCATCGATGGCGTGTTGATCGTTTCACCGGAGAAGATGCCCTCAATCAGCTTGCCGCCAGAAGTCAGGCGGAAAATCTTCGGCAAAGGCCAGGCTGGCTTATAGGTTTCGAGCCGCTCAACAGCACGCGGGCTGAGGATCAGCATGCCATGGGCACCCTCGCCGCCCAGCACTTTCTGCCAAGAAAAGGTCACCACATCCAGCTTGTCGAAATCGAGCCACTGCGCGAATGCGGCAGACGTTGCATCGCAAATGGTCAGACCCTTGCGGTCAGCCGGAATAAAATCACCGTTGGGAACACGCACGCCGGAGGTTGTACCATTCCAGGTGAAGACAACATCACGGTCGAAATCGACCTTGGAAAGATCAGGCAGTTCGCCATAACCGGCTTCGATGGTCCGTGCATCGCTCAGCTTCAGCTGCTTGATCACATCGGTGACCCAGCCAGAGCCAAAGCTTTCCCAGGCAACCATATCGACACCGCGCTCGCCGAGCAGTGACCACAGGGCCATTTCGACGGCGCCAGTATCGGATGCAGGTACGATACCGATGCGATAATCGGCAGGGACTTGCAGAATTTCACGGGTAAGATCAATCGCCTGTTTCAGCTTCGTCTTGCCAACCTTGGCACGATGCGAACGGCCAAGCGATGCATCGGAAAGCGCTTGAAGCGACCATCCGGGGCGTTTGGCACAGGGACCTGATGAAAAATTCGGGTTAGCCGGGCGCTGCGCCGGCTTCAATAGCGTCGTCATGTTTTCTCCTATCCTCACAGATAGCACGCCTCTCGTTGGGGAGAGGTGGCCCACTCCGGGAACTAGGAGAAATGTCGTTCACAGTCAAGAAATTTGTTTGAGCGCGACATGAAATCTGTGGCGTTGTCGGGATTATACCCAAACAAAAACGGCGGAAGCCTTGCTCCCGCCGTTCCAGAAAACCACGATATTTCAATTAGAAGGCGTAGCGAACGCCGACCTTGAAATCATGCGACGTGATGTCTTTGAATTTGAACGGCTGATTGCGCGTTGTGCCGTTCAAATTGTAAGCGGGACCTGTTTCAGCGTCACCAAGATCGACATAGCTGTACCCGAGATCGATCGTCATGCGGTCAGTCGCCTTGATACCGACACCGGCATGCAACGCCCAAGCCAGATTCCATTTTGACGCACTGCCGGCATAGCCGCCGCCATTGTTGAGAACGTTGTCATCGGTGAAATTTGAAATGGTGTTGCGCGACGCGCCAATACCAGCGCCGAGATAAGGTGTGATACCGCTAAAGGTACCAAGATCGGCATAAGCGTTGGCAAGGAACAACCATTCCGACTTCTTGGCATGGTACTCGTTTGTACCTGATCCGTTACTTGGATTGCTCGGATTGGAATAGTAGTCGAGCGCGCTGAATTCTGTCTTACCGCGGTACTGGCCGGTCACGTCTGCACGCAGCCAATCGTTGAACTGATAACCAATACCGATCTGGCCGGTGATACCCGAGTCGAAATCACCCTTGTCGTGCCATCCAAAAACCTCTGGTGTAGCGAAATCAAAATAATCCAGCTTATCGAGGCGCTGATTGCTCATGCCGATATCGCCGCGCAGATACCATCCGCCAAACTGCTGGACTTCTACGACTGGTGCTTCCTGAAGATCTGCGGCGTGAACCGGGACTGCCCCCAGGCACAGTAGAGCTGCACTCAGCGCAGCATATTTGTTGAAAATGCCCATTTCATATCCCTCGTCAGGCCCAAAAATCGAAACGCAGCGGTTGCTACTAAAGTTCTGGCTGGGAATATGGAGGGAAAAAGTTAAATCCCGCTTAACCGTGTTTGTTCACCATACCTATTAACGTTAATGGATTCGGAATCGCCGCTTGTGTTGCAGAAATGCAAATGGGCCCAAAAGGGCCCATTCAATTCAAACGGTGCGTTGGATTATTACGCGGCTGATTTGACCGACGAAATCACTGAGATAATATCATTGACCACCGTATCGACCAACTGGCTATCGTCACCCTCGGCCATGACACGGATCAAGGGTTCCGTCCCCGAAGGACGAATGACTAGCCGTCCGGATTTGCCAAGGCGGCCACGCGCATCATCAATCGCCGTTTTGACTTTCGTGTCCTCAAGCGGTTCACCGCCTGTGGTGCGGATGTTCTTGAGAACCTGCGGTACTGGTTCAAACTTGCGGCAGACCTCGCTCACGGGCTTCCCCTGCTCCTGCACGACAGCCAAAATCTGCAGCGCAGACACCAGCCCGTCACCGGTCGTGGAATAATCCGACAGCACGATGTGACCGGACTGCTCGCCACCAATGTTGAAACCGTAATTGCGCATATGTTCAACGACGTAACGGTCACCAACATTGGTGCGGGCCAAAGTCAGTCCGCGATCCCCGAGAAACCGTTCGAAACCAAGGTTGGACATAACAGTCGCAACGACGCCGCCACCCACAAGCCGGTCCGATTCCTGCCAAGACTGAGCGATCACGGCCATGAGTTGATCACCGTCAATGATCGAGCCCTTTTCATCGACAATCAACACGCGGTCGGCATCACCGTCCAGCGCAATGCCGATATCGGCCCGAACCTCATGAACCTTTTTAATCAGGCTCAACGGATGGGTGGAGCCGCAATCCTCATTGATATTTGTGCCGTTTGGTTTGTCATTGATCGTAATGACATCGGCGCCCAGTTCCCAAAGAGCTGCCGGCGCAACCTTATAAGCCGCACCATTGGCGCAATCGACAACGATCCGCAGCCCTGAAAGAGAGATGTTTTTCGGCATTGTCCGCTTGGCAAACTCGATATAGCGATAAATATCGCCATCAACGCGCTTTGCCCGTCCGAGATCCTCGGAGGTGGACAAACGGCCGGATAGGTCCTCGTCCATCATTTTCTCGATCTCAAGCTCGAGATCGTCGGAAAGCTTGAAACCATCCGGGCCGAAAAGCTTGATACCATTGTCATGATAAGGATTGTGCGATGCCGATATCATTACGCCAATGTCAGCGCGCAGCGACCGGCAGAGCATGGCGACAGCTGGCGTGGGAATTGGTCCAAGCAGGAAGACATCCATACCGGTTGAGGTGAATCCGGCGACCAGTGCGTTCTCAATCATATAGCCGGAAAGGCGCGTATCCTTGCCGATCACAACACGGTTGCGGTGATTGCCACGTTTGAAGGCAAGACCGACAGCCATACCGACCTTCATCGTAATGTCAGGGGTCATCGGGTAAGCATTGGCTTTGCCGCGAATACCATCTGTGCCGAAATATTTTCGAGCCATATTATTCTATCCAGGTTCTTCCGGCCGCTCGTGCCTGACCATATCAGACTTCGGCCCTGCTTTGCTTGTGCTTGATCTTCACGCTTATTGCAGAAGACCTTAAATTGCGCATCTCACAAATTATGTGGGAATTATACTATCATTCAATGCATGAACAATTGGTGCAAAAACGGCCGGTGATTACCGGCCGTTGCTTTGCATATCGAGCTTCAATTACGACTGCGGCTGTGGCTCAAGGCCCTTGTCCGGCTCATCGCCCTTGCGCTTCTTGGCGGATCCGGCCTTCGGTACGGCCGAACCGCGTGACGGAGGCGTGTCATCGCCAAGGTCGCGGGCAGGCTTGTTGCCGATCATCAGCGCCTTGATCTCTTCGCCGGTCAGCGTCTCGTATTCGAGCAAGCCTTCCGCGATTGCGATCCATTCCTTCTTCTTTTTCGTCAGAATGGAACGCGCATGGGTGTAAGCATCGTCAATCAACTTGCGCACTTCCGCATCAATCAGTTGCGCTGTTTCTTCGGACACATTCTGGGTACGGGCGACGGAGTGACCAAGGAAAACTTCTTCCTGATTCTCGCCATAAGCCACCTGACCGAGTTTGTCCGAGAAGCCCCAACGCGTAACCATTGCACGCGCAAGCTTGGTCGCCTGTTCGATATCGGACGACGCACCGGAGGTGATGTTCTCCTTGCCGAACTTCAGCTCTTCGGCGATACGCCCGCCCATCATGATTGCAAGGCGCGAGATCATCCACTTGTAACTCATGGAATAACGGTCGCCTTCCGGCAACTGCATAACCATGCCAAGTGCACGGCCGCGCGGAATAATGGTTGCCTTGTGCAGAGGATCGGCCATTGCAACATTCAGTGCAACGATCGCATGCCCCGCTTCATGATACGCAGTCAGTTCTTTTTCTGCCTGCGTCATGGCTGTCGAGCGGCGCTCGGCACCCATCATGATCTTGTCCTTGGCGTCTTCGAATTCCAGCATCGTGACAAGGCGCTTGTTGCGGCGCGCTGCCATCAGGGCGGCTTCGTTGACAAGGTTCATCAGGTCCGCACCGGAGAAACCGGGCGTACCGCGAGCCAGAACTTTCAGATCGACATTCGGTGCGAGCGGAACATTGCGGGCATGAACCTTCAGGATCTTCTCGCGGCCGGAAACATCCGGATTTGGCACGACAACCTGACGGTCGAAACGACCCGGACGTAGCAGAGCAGGATCAAGCACATCAGGACGGTTGGTAGCGGCAATCAGGATCACGCCTTCATTGGCTTCAAAGCCGTCCATTTCGACCAGCAACTGGTTGAGGGTCTGCTCGCGTTCGTCGTTACCACCGCCGAGACCGGCGCCACGATGACGGCCAACCGCATCAATTTCGTCGATGAAAATAATGCAGGGCGCATTTTTCTTCGCCTGTTCGAACATGTCACGAACACGGGAAGCGCCCACACCCACAAACATTTCCACGAAATCAGAACCGGAGATGGTGAAGAATGGTACATTGGCTTCGCCGGCAATAGCACGTGCAAGCAGCGTCTTACCGGTACCGGGAGGACCGACGAGCAGCACACCGCGCGGAATACGTCCACCGAGGCGCTGGAATTTCTGCGCATCGCGCAGGAACTCAACGATTTCTTCAAGATCTTCCTTGGCTTCGTCAACACCGGCGACGTCCTGGAATGTCACACGGCCATGCGCTTCCGTCAGAAGCTTGGCCTTGGATTTACCAAAGCCCATGGCGCCGCGCGAACCGCCTTGCATCTGGCGCATGAAGAAAATCCACACACCCAGAATAAGGATCATTGGCAGCCAGGAAATCAGCATTCCTACAATCGACGTCGAGCCATCGGATTCAGGCCGCGCAGCGATCTGAACATTCTTGGCCTCAAGACGGCTGACCAGACCGACATCGCCGGGCGAGTAGGTCTGGAAACTGGTATTGTTGTCGGCATAGGTACCGGTGATGCGGTTACCGGCGATCGTCACCGATTTCACGCGACCGCTATTCACGTCACTGATGAACGTCGAATAGGGAACATCACTCGATGCCGAGCGCTGGGAAGGGCTTTGGAAAAGATTGAACAACGCAATCAGAAGCAAAGCGATAATCGCCCACAGTGCGAAGTTCCGGTAGTTAGGATTCATTATCGGGTCCCATCAATCACAACCGCAAGGACGCGGAATTTACACGTAACATAGGTTCGAAGCATGGCCTTGCCAAGGCTGGCAATCAAACTGAGGTCAATTCTTGTGAATCTGGTTTACAGGAAATCGCTTGTAACCCTGCAAACCAAATAGTTTTGCCACGCTGGCAGCGAGCACTTGTTCATACTCCGAAAGGATGTGGTCGAACAGCGCAACATGCCGTGTCACCTGAATTCCGGCAGGCACTTTCGCGTGATCCTTGATCGCCGGTATACCTATGATCACATCCTGCAACCACAAAGCCGGGCTGGATTTAACCGAGGCACGGTGGATATTTTCCAGTCCTGCACTCTGCAAGACCGATAGGCCATCATCACCACATGCCGAAATACGGATCGCATTTTCCCGTCCATTAACAATGGTGTAGCGGCCATCCCAGATGATTTCTTCGCCCGCAGCGACCATTACATCAGGCAGCGAGCGCATTTCGCGGTAAATCATCGCAGTTGATGTGCTCCGCTGAATAATGCAGCGACTGAGGTTCATGCGCCCCGTAGCACCTTGCCCGCAGATGTGGACCAGAGCCTTATCGCAATCATCACTGGGCGGCAAAAAAGTCTGGCCGCCCAATGCAACGAGCAGAACTCCCATTGCCAGACACCGGGCATCTTGCGAATAAGCCTCCATGCCGAGCGGATTGATCACCGTACGAATGCCGTCAAAGACAGTGACCTGGCCTTCTAGAAGTTGCGCGGCCTCTTGATTGATCGTTCGCCGCTTTGCTGCTTTTTTCGGCAATGAGCGCTTGAATGTCATCACCACTCTGCGTTTGCAGATCATTTCTAACCCGGACGCGCTCGTATTTGGGATTGGTATTGGATGGATCTTCCCGCCACGCAACATGTCTGCCGCGCAGGTACTGGCGCAGGCGCTCACGCCGAACGCCGAGCAGCGGCCGCACAAGCCAGGTTTCCCGCTCCAGCAGCGCTACAGGCGCCATAACGGCCAGTCCACGCTCGCCTCCCCGGGCCGCGCGCATCATGAATGTTTCGTTCTGATCATCCTGCGTGTGGCCGGTCAGGATCATCGTGGTTCCCGCCTCGCGCGCAGCCTGACGCAGCAGTTCATACCGCACATCCCGGGCCTTGGCGGAAGTGCCGGACATGGGCTTTGGTCCCCTCCAGCTCAAAATCCGGTGTTCCAGCCCTGCCGCTTTGCACAGCGCCGCCACATAGGAAGCTTCCTCACCTGATTCTGGCCGTAGCTGATGATCGATTGTCACGGCGATGATACGCGGAAAAGACAGGCTCTTCCGGCGCAGATCTTCCAGAAGATACAGCAATGCAAGGGAATCACTACCGCCCGAAACGGCAGCAATAATGCCCGTCAGCCCATCGAAATTGATTGAACCGAAAAGCTGGGCAGGATCGATATTACGATCAGCATTTATTGACAGCACGTTCATTCTTTACCCGCTCTTTAAGGGCGGTCGATAGATTGGGATAGCGTGTGCCCACCGTTGCAAAGGTCGCGCAGGCCACATCATGGTCCTGCATTTTTGCCAATGTCATGCCGAGCTTCAACAGATTTTCAGGACTCTTCTTGGAATCGGGAAATTGCTTGTGATTATCGATAAAGACGGACGCTGCGTCCTGATAGCGCTCCTGCCCATAGAGCGATTCACCCAGCCAGTACCGCGCGTCCGGACTTGAAGGGTCTTTCGGGAAGCGCTCGATATGGCTGCGAAAGGCCGCTTCGGCATTACGATAATCGCCCGAGAGAAACAGCTGATAGGCCTGGCTGTACAGCACATTCGGATCATCCGTTTGCGGCAGCGATGCAAGGTTGGGATTGGCCGCCGGTGCCGGGCTGTCATTCTTCGACCCACCGATTACGTTGCCATTGGCATCAAACTCGATCTGCCCGAGTTCGCGCGGCGGTTCACCGGTGCGCGTGTTAGCGGGAGCGTGGGCCTGAGGGTCAAAAGCAGCGGAATCGGTGCTGTCGGGAGATGTCTGCGGCGGCATTGGCGGGTAAGGGGAGGCATCTGACGATGCCTCCGCTGTTGTTGGCCGCGATGGCGCAGCATCGGCAATGGTACGATCACCCTTGCCGCCTGCATCGGTCTTCTTGCCGCTGCCCTTCTTTTCCAGTTCCTGAAAACGGAACTCGTTGTCTTCTTGAACCTTGCGCATCTGCTCCTGCATTTGCAGCAACTGGAAGTTAAGGTCTTCGATCTTGCCGGTCAGCTGTCTGATCTGCTCTTCCAGCTGACTGACACGCGGATCGCCTGCCTGTGCCATCTGGATGGGCGCATCACCATTTCCAACGCTTGCCTTTGGCGCAGACGGGAAAAAGCTGCCATCAAAGTTTGAGGCATGGCTAACGCCGGTCGCCAGAAAAGGCAGCACCGCCATAGCCACAACCATTCTCTTCAGTCGTTTGTTCATTCCTTTACCGCCCCTGATATGGGAATTTAAACACCGCAATGATTTGCGGCAAATCTATCTACCACGAGCAACGCGACTTCGGCCAAATTTTGTTGCGATGCCGAATAAGACAAAAAAAGCGGCCCGAAGGCCGCTTTTCCGAAGTCTTTCAAGCTCTGGGAGCTTAGCTGCCAGCACCACCAAGAACGGTGACTGCACGGCGGTTCTGCGACCAGCAGGAATCAGCGTCGCAGACTGCAACCGGACGCTCGTTACCATAGGAGATGGTCTTGATGCGGGAAGCCGGAAGACCGCGCGAAGCGAGGAAGTTGCGGGTGGCAGCGGCACGGCGCTGGCCGAGGGCCAGATTGTATTCGCGTGTACCGCGTTCGTCCGCATGGCCTTCAACAGTGATGGCGTAGTTAGGATAACGCTGCAACCACTGAGCCTGCTTGCCAAGCGTCTGCTGGGCATCAGCACGGATAACGGAGGAGTCAACGTCGAAGAAAATACGATCGCCAACATTTACAGTGAAATCCTGTGTCGAACCTGGGCGGGCACTGCCGGCACCATTCAGGCCAAGATCACCGGCACTGTTGATAGGTTTCTTCGCGCAGCCCGCAATAGCGAGAGCCATGAAGAGTGCGACGACAACTGGACTGCGAGCGATCATTTCGAAGCGGCGCATAGCCTGGACTCCTTAAGAATTGAATTGTTTCGGTGAACAAGCAGTAACCATATCGAGGTTAAGGCGAGTTCAAGAAACAGGGTTAATCCACTCTTAACACCAGGATTAACAGCGAAAATGCGAATGTCCTGCATCCTTAATGCAAACAATGCGGCGGAAAAACGGCATTCGCGGCGGTGTTGGGGTAACACCGCCGCGAATGGGCATAAATCAGCAATCAATCAGGATTTGATCATTCAAGAAGTGGTGACCAGGCCGGATCGGATGCCAGGTTCGGCGTCTGGATCTGGCGCAGGTTGCGGCCAGTCAGGTCAATCGTGAACAGATGCGGGCTGTTGGAGCCGGGGGGGGAAGCGATAGAACATCAGCACGCGGCCATTGGGCGCCCAAGTCGGGCCTTCATCATGATAGCCACTGGTCAGGATGCGTTCGCCCGAGCCATCCGTCTTCATCACGCCAATGGAAAACTGACCGCCGGATTGTTTGGTAAAGGCGACAAGATCGCCGCGCGGCGACCAAACCGGCGTTGAGTAGGAACCATCACCAAACGAAATACGCTGCGGGTTGGAGCCATCAGCACCCATCTTGTAGACCTGCGGACGTCCGCCGCGATCCGATTCAAACACAACCTGACTGCCATCGGGCGAATAGGAAGCGCCAGTATCAATCGCGCTTGTGCTGGTCAGACGCGTGGTGGTGCGGCTGCGCAGATCCATCGTGTAGATATTCGCGCTGCCATCTTCCTGCAGCAGGCTCATAACCACCTTTTGCCCGTCAGCCGAGAAGCGTGGCGCAATCGTCATGTTGGGGAAATTGCCCACCAGTTCACGCTGACCGGTTTCAAGCTGCAGCAGATAAACCTGCGGCTTGTTTCCCTCAAACGACATGTAGGTGACTTCCTGCTTGTTCGGCGAAAACCGCGGGGTCAGCACGATGTATTTGCCATCGGTCAGATAACGCAGGTTGGCACCATCCTGATCCATGATCGCAAGCCGCTTGATGCGTTTTTCCCGCGATCCGGATTCATCAACAAACACCACGCGGGTGTCGAAGTAGCCTTTTTCACCAGTCAGGCGCTGATAAATCGAGTCGGCAATAATGTGGGCAACGCGGCGCCAGCTTTCAGGCGACGTAAAGAATTGCTGACCATCCAGCTGCTGACCGGCAAATGTATCCCACAAGCGGAACTCAGCCTTCAAACGGCCATCCGGCTGCTTGGTGACACGCCCTGTGACAAGAGCCTGCGCATTGATGACCTTCCAGTCTTCAAACCGCGGGGCAGCGTCTGGATTGGAAATCTTTTCGATGAACGCACCTTTGTCGATAGGCGCAAAAAGACCGGACCGCTCAAGGTCGGCTGCTATCACACTGCTAATGTTTGCACCAAGTTGATCTCCCGAAAGGAAATCCGTGATAGCGATCGGAAGAGGTTCCACATTGCCCTTGTTAATATCGAGCGTGATAAGCGCTCGAGCAGGAACAGTTGCTAGTGCTACTATGGCTATCAGCGCCGCAAAAGTGGCGAAGAAGTTTCGGAGCATTTTCATCATTGGTTTTTGGCCCTCATTTGGCTGGGCGATCAAGATCATCACAGATCTCTCGGATCAAAATTCATTCTAACTTCATTCCAACCGTCGCTTCCATCATACTTATCAGCAGGCAGATTAAAGGGTTGCGCCCTTAGGATCGCACGCCGGGCAGCTTCGGTTAACACACGACCAACACCAGAACCTCCGGCACTCGCCTCGATCACGGGATCACCGACAATCATGCCTGACTGGTTGAGTTTCATGACAATTGTTACGATTGGATTGGCTATATCTTCGATGCCAACTGGCGGGTTGTAGAATTTAGATATTTGCCCGCGCAGGGCATCCATTTCGCTCTGACTGAGCTTTCCAGCGCCAGTCGTCGTTTTTGCTCCAAGAGATGTTTGGTCAGTTGAGCGCTTTTGACCGCCACCGGAAGCTTTTTCTCGATTGAGCAAGGCTTGGGCTTCTTCAGCAATACCGTTCTTCTCTTTTGAGGGAGTTGGAGCGGTCTTCGTTGGTTTCGGCGTTTCCTTGGATTCCTTGCGCTCTGGGGTCGTCGCAGTCTGAGCTGGAGCGGGTTTCGGTTTGTCCTCGGGCTTTGCGACATTCTGCGGCAACTTGAACGCTTCCTCGGCTGGTTTTTCCGCCTGCGGTGTTGGCTCTACCTTTGGGGCGTCGGGTGTGGGCGCAGGCTTGGAATCATTATTGATAGCCGTCATGATCGGATCCGGTTTCACTTCCTGTTTCGGTTTTGCTTCCGGCGCAATTTCCGTCGCAGGGGTCGGAACGGGTTTTGTTTCCGGTTGAATCTCTGGTTTTGGATCTGGCTTGGTAACAGGAATTTCTGATTGCTTTGGCGCTTCCGCCGCTTCTACAATCTTAGGTTTTGTTGCGGGTATGGGTTTTGATTCGACGTCAGTTTCAGCGTCACCAATATTCACGGCATCTGGCTTGGTCTGCGGCTTTTCCGTGGGCTTAGGTGCTGGTTTCTCCGACTTTGGTGCTTTCTTATCACCCTGAACCATCTGGCTTGTGTCAGAAACAATCTCAATCGGCAACGATTCAGAATTCGCCAAGTCCATTGGCGTTGGCGAAGAAAAGGTCAACAGCCCCCAGCCGAGCAAAACGGCATGGATAATGGCGGAGGATGTAACGCTGGCCCGCATAATCGATCAGTTACCCTCTGGCAAACTGACAAGGCCGATATTCTTGAAACCGGAGCCGGAGATGCGGCCCATGACCTTCATGATCGTACCATAATCGGCATTCTTGTCGCCTTTGACAAAGATGCGCTCTTCATAGCCGGTCTTGGCAATTGCCTGGAGTTTTGGAACGATTTCCTCAATCGGAATCTCGGTTTCCTGCAGGAAGACCTGTCCCTTCGGGTTGATCGTTATGTAAATCGGATTGGTTTCGCTGTTTAACGATTTTGCCTGTGAGTCCGGCATTGTAATAGGCACGCCAACCGTCATCATCGGCGCAGTCACCATGAAAATGATCAGCAGCACGAGCATCACGTCGACCAGCGGCGTCACGTTGATTTCACTCATCAACGCCTTGCTGTTGCGCCCGCGACGGCCGCGCCCACCTGAACCTTTGTTACCAACAGACATGCCCATGGCACTTAATCCTGCACTTTTAAAATCAGTTGCTTAAGCACGCGGCGCCAGCTTCTCATCGATTTGCCGCGAGAGTATGGCGGAGAACTCGTCCGCAAAACCTTCCATGCGTGCCGTCAGTTTGCCTGCATCACTTGACAGTTTGTTGTAGGCGATAACGGCAGGGATAGCGGCAACCAGACCAATGGCCGTTGCCAGAAGCGCCTCGGCAATACCGGGAGCGACAACTGCAAGGCTGGTGGATTTGGAACCGGCAATACCCATGAACGAAGTCATGATACCGATGACCGTACCGAATAGGCCG
The DNA here is from genome assembly GCF_014189505.1 of Phyllobacterium sp. 628. GTDB lineage: Bacteria > Pseudomonadota > Alphaproteobacteria > Rhizobiales > Rhizobiaceae > Phyllobacterium. Next base: position 183,579 of record NZ_CP050301.1, read on the forward strand.
ATGAAGGGACCAGCCGAACCAATGGTTGCCAGAAACCCGAGACGGGCCGCCAGAATGTCACTTTCGCGCGACAGGGCGACGTCCATGGCCTTGTCGATACGCATCTGCAGGGCGATGGGAGAGCGGGCGCCCTTCTCAAAGGACTTTTTCCATTCGCGCATCGCAGCGATGAAAATCGAACCCATGCCGGTTGTGCGCTTGTCGCCAAGGTTGCGGTAAAGCTCTTCCAGCGACTGGCCGGACCAGAAGATTTGCTCAAAACGATCAAAAGCCCGCTTGGCGCGGCCATAACCGAGCACTTTGTCGATGATGATCGCCCAGGTCCAGATGGAGGCACCCAGGAGGCCTATCATGACAAGCTTGACGATAAATCCGGCCTGCCAGAACAATCCCCAGAGGGAAACGTCCGATGTCTGAACAGCAACCGCTAAATTTTCCATATCCACTACCCTCGAATCCGAAAACCCGGTATTTCAACCGGGCTGCAATCGTCTCTCATACCCGTGCATGGTCGACCGAAGTATAAGTGGTTCGGCAATACGGCCACGCGCCAATTTATTTCTTTGGAACCCGGCCGAACGCCTGACCGGCATCCACTTCTGCTGACTAAATTCCGAGAGCCACGTTCAAAGACCGGATATTTTCCAGTATTCATACCGCGGCTTCTCACGGTTAATTTTGGTAAAACGAAGGCGTTAACGCGAAACGCCCCGTTTCATTGCCTTATTCATGGTTTGTTATGGTTAAGGATCAGTTATGATTCAGCCGCATCGCACACTTTATGCGGGCTGAATGCCGTTTTCCGGCTGAAAAAGCTTGATCCATTCGGCCGGAAAGCGGCGTGGCCGCCCCGCGCTGTTGATCAGCGCCGCCTCGACAGTTGCTGCGATCAACAGATCGTTACCGCGTTTAATCGTCTGGGCCATCCTTACCCGGGCACCGGAGATATCAGCCGTGCGGGTTTCAATCGTCAGCACGTCATCAATCCGCGCCGCGCCCTTGAAATCGATTTCCATACGCCGCACGACCCAGACAATACTTTCGCCATGCTTGCCATCGGCAAGTTCCGAATGGTGCACACCGAGCAGGCGCAGATAGTCCGTGCGGCCACGCTCAAGAAATTCCAGATAACGTCCGTGATAAACAATGCCGGAGAAATCCGTGTCCGCATAATAGACGCGAGCCAACAGCTGATGGCCGAAGCGTGTCAGTTCACCGGCAAGGCCACCATCAGGCGGGATAGAAGGACTGGTTTCACTCATGATCCCACCTTTTGCCGCTACAACGGGCATTTTGTCCAGAGCCATTATAGGTGTGTAACCCTGCCCTAATCCTCGCCTTCCTGAAACAGGCTGATCTGCTGCTGGGTGAGTTCAGCTGGCGCATTCAACCCAAGATGTTTCCAGGCGTTCGCCGTCAGGACACGGCCGCGCGGCGTGCGCTGGATGAATCCCTGCTGGATCAGATAGGGCTCGATAATGTCCTCGATCGCATCGCGCGGTTCGGAAAGCCCGGCTGCAATCGTTTCAATACCAACGGGACCACCGCCAAAATTATGGGCAATCATCGAAAGGTAGCGCCGGTCAAGCTGATCCAGCCCCAGCGCATCGACTTCAAGGCGCAACAAAGCCGAGTCGGCAGTCTCCCGATCAATGGAATCCTTGCCATCGACGATGGCGAAATCCCGCACGCGGCGCAAAAGCCGTCCGGCAATACGCGGTGTGCCGCGTGCCCGGCGTGCCACTTCCAGCGCCCCGTCATCGGTCATGCCAATACCCATGATCCGGGCACCGCGCCGGACAATGTGCTCAAGCTCGGCAACCGTATAGAAATTGAGCCGGACCGGAATCCCGAAACGATCGCGCAGCGGCGTCGTCAGCAAGCCGAGGCGGGTCGTCGCCGCCACCAGCGTGAATTTTGCCAGATCGATCTTGACCGAACGGGCTGCAGGCCCCTCGCCGATGATCAGATCAAGCTGATAGTCTTCCATGGCTGGATAGAGGATTTCCTCCACTGCCGGATTGAGACGATGAATCTCATCAATGAAAAGAACGTCGTTCTCTTCAAGATTGGTCAAAAGCGCAGCCAGATCACCCGCCTTGGCAATGACAGGGCCGGACGTTGAGCGAAAATTGACCCCGAGTTCCTTGGCCATAATCTGCGCGAGTGTTGTCTTGCCGAGACCGGGCGGACCGACGAACAGCACATGATCCAGCGCCTCGCCGCGCGATTTGGCCGCCTCGATGAAAACTTTCAGATTGGCACGCGCCGCCGCCTGCCCGACAAAATCGTTCAGGGTCTGCGGGCGCAGCGATGTATCCGCATCTTCGCCGCGCTTGTCGGGGGTTATCAATCGGCTGACATCACTCATGTGCCCGTCCTCGCACAGTGCGCTGCGTCAGGCAACCACATCACCGGGAAAGTTCCTTCAAACCCAGACGGATCAGCTTGGCTGAATCCGCATCTTCGCCCGCATCGCGCAGCGCAGCGGCGATGGCATTGGCGGCTTGGTCGCGGGAATAGCCGAGATTGGTCAGCGCCGAGACCGCATCGGCCACCGGCGCGGGCGCAACGCCCTCGCCCAGTTCCTGCTTGAGCCCGATGGTGCCTATCGCCTCACCGGCAAAGGCGGGCGCCTTGTTCTTCAGCTCGATGACGATGCGCTCGGCCACCTTCTTGCCGACACCCGGCGCACGGCTGACCATGGCAATATCGCGCAGTGCAATCGCATTGGCGAGATCGGAGGGCGACAAGGTTCCAAGGACACTCAGCGCCACCTTGGCACCAATTCCCTGCACGCTCTGCAGCAGGCGGAACCATTCGCGTTCCAGCGCTGTACCGAAACCGAAGAGACGGATCAGGTCTTCACGTACATATGTCTCGATCAAAAGCACCGCAGCCTCGCCGGCTGCCGGCATGTTCGACAGTGTGCGCGCCGAACAATAAGCGACGTAACCGACACCATGCACATCGATGATCACATGATCTTCGGCGATTTCATCGACAGTGCCTTTGAGTTTTCCGATCATAATTGCGCCGCCAGTTTCTGTTCAATAGCAATCCGGCCGATGGCGCTCTGCCGGTGATGGGCATGGCAAATGGCAACCGCCAGCGCATCCGCCGCATCGTCCGTATCGAACGTTGCCTTGGGCATCAGCACTTTCACCATCATATGGATTTGCTTCTTCTCACCGTGCCCGACACCAATCACTGCCTTCTTGACTGCGTTGGGAGCATATTCGGCCACAGGCAACCCGGCGAGCGCCGGTACGAGCAATGCAATGCCCCGCGCCTGACCCAGCTTCAGCGTTGCCGTGGCGTCTTTGTTGACGAATGTGTGTTCGACAGCCGCCTCATGCGGCATCTGGCCGTGAATGATACCAGCCAGCCCGTCGTGCAATTGGCAAAGACGTGAAGCAAGATCAAGCTTGGCATCGGATAGGACCGTGCCTGCTGCGACGAAGCGCAGGGAATTACCAAGCGTTTCGATAATGCCCCATCCTGTCCGCCGCAGGCCAGGATCAATTCCAATGATGCGAATCGCTTCTTTCATGTGCAAACCTTATCGAGCTGTCAGAGAACTTGACAGCACAAAAGTGAACAAAAGAGAAACAGATTGCTGCGTTATGCACGATTATCCCAGGAGAAACGCACTTTCAGCGATGCGCAAAGGCCGTTGCCAGCAGGCTGATCTGATCAGAGACAGGATTGGTCGTCAGGCTGCGCCGGTGTCCGGCGCTTGCGCCGTCGTTGTAAATCTCGTCGTCCATCTGGCGAACGCGCGCCTGCAGGCGCAGGGAACGGTGAACAAGATCACAATAGCCAAAGGGAATCTCATCCCATCCTGCCACAGTCTCCGGCGCTGAATCCGTATCGAGGCGAACCTTCGCTTTTTCGGAAAGCACCTGTTCCTGGGTCATTTCCCCGCTGCGCGACGCCCTTTGCAAAAGCAGCCACGAAGCCACCTGCATCAGCCGGGTCGTCAGGCGCATGGATTCGGCGGCATAGAGCGTGGCAGCAACGCGGCTCAACCGTCTGGCTTCCGTACGGCCCTCGCCATCCAGATAGGCTGCGGCTTCTTCGACCAGACTCATGCCTTCATCATAGATATGATTGAACGTTTCCGACCGGACCATGCGGTCCGCGAGCCGGATTGTATTGTCAGCGTGGAATTCCTGTTCAACCATGTCATGCCCTGTCATTAAAAATCCGCTGATTCTCAAAGCAGCGCTCTCTTACTGGGACAGCAAGCGGGTCACTACAACGGTCAACGGGCAGTATTCCCCATCAACCTGCCCGCATGCCCACATGAGCGCAAGTTTATCCTTAATAAAGGGTTAACGTCAGGGTCGCGGAATAGATATGAACATAAAAAAAGAGCCGCAAAACGTGGCGGCTCTCAGGAGTCTAACAGGGAGGCGTCAAACAAAGTGGCCAAACCACTTGGTAAGAATCCAGAAAACTGGATGATCAATTTATAACTTGTAATGCTTAACGAGTGGTTAACGCCGACGTTAGAGTTGCAACCACATCAGATGGAAAGATTACAGGAAGCCTTCAATTCCCCATGGCTTTGGCGCGTTTTCGCAGTTCGAACTTCTGAATTTTGCCAGTAGACGTCTTGGGAATATCCTCAAACAGCACATGCCGGGGCACTTTGAATCGCGCCAGCAACGTGCGGCAATGGGCGATCAGTTCTTCCTCGGTTGCAGTTTTTCCGGGTTTCAGCTCAACGAAGGCAAGCGGCGTCTCGCCCCACTTGTCATCCGGGCGGGCCACAACCGCACAGGCTCCCACCGCCGGAAACTTGTATAGGGCATCCTCGACTTCGATTGACGAGATATTTTCTCCACCCGAAATGATGATGTCCTTGGAACGGTCCTTCAGCTGGATATAGCCATCAGGATACATGACGCCGAGATCGCCGGAATGGAACCAGCCGCCGGCAAAGGCCGCATCGCTGGCAGCCCGGTTCTTTAGATAACCTTTCATGACGATATTGCCGCGAAACATCACCTCGCCGATTGTCTCGCCATCGGCAGGCACCGGCTGCATGGTTTCAGGATCCAGCACGGCAAGGTCTTCCAGCGCCGCATAGCGTACGCCCTGCCGCGCTTTCTTGGCGGTGCGCACCGGAGCTTCCAGAACGTCCCATTCATCCTGCCATTCATTGACGACAGCCGGGCCGTAGGTTTCTGTCAGCCCGTAGAGATGCGTCACCGCAAATCCCGCATCGGCCATCCCTGCCAGCACCGATTCCGGCGGCGGTGCCGCTGCGGTATTGAAAGTAACAACTTGCGGAAAGTCGCGCTTGTCCTCATCCGCCGCATTGATCAGCACGGACATGACGATGGGCGCGCCACACAGATGCGTCACGCCATGATCCGCGATGGCATCATAGATTGGCTTGGCCCTGACCCAGCGCAGGCAGACATGCGTGCCGAACTGCAGGGCCAGCGTCCACGGAAAGCACCAGCCATTGCAGTGAAACATCGGCAGAGTCCACAGATAGACCGGATACCGGCCCATGCCCGAAGCCACGACATTGCCATAACCCATCAGCGCCGCGCCGCGATGGTGATAGACAACACCTTTTGGATCACCCGTGGTGCCGGATGTATAATTGAGCGTGATGGAATCCCATTCGTCATCCGGCATAGACCAGTCATAATCGGGGTCGCCGCTGGCCACGAACGCCTCATAGTCGATCTCGCCAAATGGCTCGCCCTGCGGATAGGGTGCATCATCGGGATATTGCGTATCGACAAAGTGAACAACGCGCGGCTTGACCTTCGCCAGCGACAGAGCTTCCTGAAAAACCGCAGAAAACTCCGTATCGACAATGGCTACCTTGGTTTCCGCATGATCAAGCTGAAAGGCAATGACGGCGGCATCCAGCCTTGTGTTGACCGAATGCAGCACAGCCTTGACCATCGGAACACCGAAATGCGCTTCCAGCATGGGCGGCGTATTCGACAACATGACCGTTACCGTATCACCCTTGCCAATACCAAGCCGGGACAGCGCCGAAGCGAGCTGGCGCGTCCGCTGATAGAACAGGCCGTAGTCATACTCCTGTGCGCCGTGAATGATCGCTACTCTTGAAGGGTAAACCCGCGCTGCCCGCTCCAGATAGGTTAGCGGCGTCAGCGGCTGGTGGTTCGCCGCATTGCGCTCAAGATCACGATCGAAAATTCCATCCATGCGCTACGCCTCCCAACGCTTTACGTTGTGAAGCTTAGACCAACGCGACAAATAATGGCTATCGCTTTTTCCATCGGCTCAAACAAAGGCCCGCTCTGGAATCCAGAGCGGGCCGTGGTCTTGAAACCGATTTGACTAACGGGACATCACCACCTTGGTATTACCCGACTTCATAGCCGGGCTGACCGGCTTGCCAGCAACAACCAGTTTGGATTTCGCCGCAGGTGCCTGTTGTACCGGGCGTTTGCCCCAGCCAATGCTCGGCAGCCATTCGAGATAATGCGCCAGTGCAAACTGCGCCATGATTCCGCTGGCGATCAGCAGCGTATCGTCCAAAACATCACCCGGGTTCATCACTTTCACGATCTGGGCAACCATGGCCAGGATCGTACCGGCAATGAACACCGGCAGCGAATGTTTGCCGAGAATTGCCAGCGGATGATCCTCCGCCGTGCGTGCCAGATTGGATATGGCTGGCACCGAAACGATGATGTAGGCAAATGCCAGCACATGGGCGAGACGGGTCAGCGAAAGGAACGTCTTGTCGAAACCGGTCACCACCATCGGCAGGCCCATCGAGGTATCGATACCCCAGAGCGGTACCCGCACCCAGACCAGTGCCAGCAGGATATAACCCACGGACAGGCCGAAAAGATATTTGTTGAACGGAATATGTCCGCCGCGACGCACGTGCATGACACCGGCAATGCCGATCACAAACAGGAACTGCCATGATAAGGGATTGAGGAACCACACCCCGTCCGTCGGATAGTTCGGCGGCGCGATCTGATAAACGCCCGAGACCAGCCACAACAGACCTGACGCACCGACCATCGTCGAGAGGCTGATATTGGCGAGCAGCAGAAACAGCGGCAGCATCAGAAGAAGCACGCCATACATCGACAGGATGTTGTTGTAACCGAGCTGATGACCCATCGTCGCCAAACCGATCAGAGCCTTGGCTGGCTCGTCCATCAGCGGGCCTATATTGATGAAAGACATGAATTCCGGCCGCCTCAGATAAATTCCGGCAGCACAGAAGATCGCCAGCGTTGCGACAGTCGTCAGGATATGTGCGCTGTACAGCGTCGCCGCGCGGCGCCATGCCTTCAACGTCATCAAAAAGCGATTGCCCGAATCGAATTTCGACCCGTAGGCCAAACCGACAGCAATGCCCGAGATCAGCACAAAGGCTTCGGCGGAATCTGAAAACCCGAAATTCTTATGGGTCAGATGTTCGAATACGGTACCCGGCACATGGTTGATGAAGATGGTCAGAAGTGCCAGAGCCCGGAAGACGTCAATGCGCGTATCGCGCTGCTTGAGCTGTGTCTGTGTCATAGCATTCACCAATTCCTGTCATGCAAGATTCAATCACAGCACCCCCGGCCTCGTATGGGAGCGGTTAATCTGACGGTTGCGTTTGATAATGTTTACATAGTCCGAAAGTTGCGATTCGGTCGATCAACTTTCGTTCATAATTATGACATCGACACAATTCTTTGGACCTAACCGAAGAACAACGGGACGTTGTTTGCCGTGAAACGCCTGTTGCGTGGGCGATTGACAGAAGTCCGGTCATGGCAACATGATGTTCCCATATACGCTATCAACATTTATTATCGTTTATTACCGTTTTGATGAGATCTCATGTTCGAATGGCTGCTCTCTCCGCTTGATCCTTCCCGCATTCACCATGTGATCTTTGCCGTGTCCTGGCATGCCCGGCTCATGGTCCTGGGTTGGGCAATCCTGTTTCCGCTGGGAATTATCGTCGCGCGTTTCTTCAAGGTGATGCCGAGGCAGGACTGGCCAAGACACGTCGATAACCGGACGTGGTGGAACGGTCACCGGATCATCCAGTACAGCGCAGGTGTGGTTGTTATCGCCGCGCTGATCCTCATAGTGACCGCGTCGGATGACCGCCCCTACAGCCTTTTTCACAGGGTACTTGGCTGGTCCTGCCTTGCACTGGCGTTGATGCAATTCGCCTCGATCTGGTTTCGCGGCACAACCGGCGGCCCCGCCGAACCGGCACCCGACGGCTCGTTTCATGGCGATCATTACGACATGACGCTGCGGCGGCGCATCTTTGAGCGGTTCCACAAGTCGGCGGGCTATGTCGCCATTCTGCTTGCTGCGGCTGCCATCGTGACGGGCCTCTACATCACCAATGCACCACACTGGATGTGGCTGGTGATTGGTCTCTGGTGGATCGCATTGGTGATTGCATTCTGCGTTCTGCAGAAGCAACGCAGAGCCATTGACACCTATCAGGCCCTTTGGGGACCTGGCGAGGAGCATCCGGGCAATCACGTGGAACCAATCGGCTGGGGCATTGTCCGTCCGACAATTCCTCCAACGTCCAAGCCGCCCCGCAGTTAGAACAGCGCGACCAGCCCGTCATAGGAAAGCTTCAGACCCATCAGCAGGATCATCACATACATGAAGGGGTAAAACACTTCTGGCCGCATACGTTTGACCACCCACGCACCGGCAAAAGTCGCCAAGGGTGCAATCGGCATCAACACCGCCGCCGCCTTGAGGTTTTCAGCATCAAATTGGCCGAGGGCAAAATACGGGATGACCTTGACCGCGTTGATAACGGCGAAAAAGATCACGCTGGTGCCGTTATAAATCTTTGGGTCCTGCCGGAGTGGCAGCGCATACACCTGATAGGGCGGACCACCTGCATGGGCGACAAAGCTGGTAAAACCGGCAATCGTTGACCAGAACGTTGCCGCTGCCGCATTATGGGGTTGGGCAGCGGCGCGTTTGGCAGCGCTGGCAAGCATATAGCGGGCGAAAAAGATGATCGCCACCGCGCCAACAATGAGCTTCACCATATCATCGGTCACCACCGAAGCCGTCAGCCAGCCGATGCCGACGCCAAGCAATCCGCCTGGCAGCATCAGCTTCAACGCCTTGGTGTCACGATACCCGCGCCAACTCCACAGACTGGCCACGTCCATAATGATCAGGATCGGCAGCATTATCGCCGCTGCCTGTACCGGCGGCATGACCAGCGCCATCAGCGGCACGCCCACCTGCCCCATGGCACCGCCGAGACCACCCTTCGACATACCGATCAAAATCGTGGCAGGCACGGCAACAGCATAGAACCAGGGGTTCAACAGGAGATCATGCATGGTGAAAATCCGGAAGGAGGGACCCCATCCTTAACCGATGAAAGCCGCAATTGAAAAATGCTTTTTGGCGAAACGTCCTGATTTAATACTAAGTAATAGGTCGTAAACTCATAAATCTGACTGAAATGGCGCCTGAAACGGCAAGAAGATGCGAGGAGAGGCGCGAAGGGCGGGGCCTTTCCCCCGGCTGAGCGGCTCGACACTGCAGCTTGCAGCCGTTTCGGCGTCCAAAGGATATGGTCGATTTCAATCAGATTTATGAGTGTACGACCTAGGCTGTAAGACTAATATGCAACAAACAGCGAGTTCAGGTTCAGGGAAAAGACTGTTCAAACAAGCAGGCTTCCTCTATGCCCGAATTCCATCATGATTGCCCATTCTATAGAGAACGATTGTAAGGTTGCAGCCAATGAACAATGAACAGACACCTCAACGCTGCCGTATCGTTCTGATCGCGCCTCCGGCTGCGACCGCTGACGAGTTGGCAAAAAAACTCACAGACGCCCTGTCTGGCGGCGATGTCGCCTCCGTGCTTCTGCCGGCCTATGAAACGGACGAAACCCTGTTTCAGACCATGGCCGAAAGCGTCGTGCCCATCATTCAGAATGCCGGTGCTGCCGCCATTATCGTTGGCAACACGCAGATTGCCGGACGCGTCAAGGCCGATGGCCTGCATCTGGAAGGTCCTGCCGGTGAGCTGGCAGCCAATGTCGAGCGCTTCTCGCCCAAACTGATCGTCGGGACCGGTAATATCAAGAACCGCCACACGGCGCTCGAAATCGGCGAGGCACAGCCTGACTATGTCCTTTTTGGCAAGATCGGGGCGGATACCACCCCTGAGGCGCACCCGCGCAATGTCGAATTGGCTGACTGGTGGGCGTCGATGATCGAAATTCCCTGCATCGTTCAGGCTGGCAATACCCTGGAAAGCATTACGGATGCGGCCGCAACTGGCGCGGAGTTTATTGCGTTGGGTGCAGCTGTCTTCGGCAATGGCGCACCGGCAGAAGCCGTCAAGGAAGCCAATCGCCTGCTTGACGAACATGCGCCACGTTTCGAGGAATAGAACCATGGGAGCAAAATCCGGAAAACTTCTTTGCACCGTCGCGGCCGTGCTGGCAGCCTTCCCGGTTTTGACATGGGAAGCCTCGGCCCAGACACCCCCGGCTGCAACGGAAACTCCTTCTCCAGCGGCGCCCGTACCAGCCGCCGCGGCGCCTGAAGCGCCTGTTGTCAATCACGCTCCAGCTCTAACGGCGGCACCCACCGATGCACCGCAACAGCTCGAAACGCCGCAAACCACCCCTAAACAAGACAAACCGAAGCTGGCCAGTGATCCCGCCGCCGACATCGTCAATCCGACGCGCTTTGGCAAAGGTGCGATTGACGACGCGTTTGGCGCCTATCAGCGCGGCCTTTACATAACTGCCTATAATCTGGCGCTGCCGCGCGCCGAAGCTGGTGATGGCGCGGCGCAGGTGTTAATTGCCGATATGCAGGCACGGGGCCTCGGCATTCCGGTCAACCTCGCAGACTCAGCCAAATGGTACGGCAAGGCTGCAGAACAGGGTGTTCCCGAAGCGCAGTTCCGCTACGGCACGATTCTGCTGCAAGGCAAATATGCGCCGCGCGACCCACAGAAGGCCAAGGTCCTCATGAAAGCCGCAGCTGATTCCGGCAATGCCATGGCCCAATTCAACTATGCCCAGATACTGATGCAGGAACATCCCGGCGCGGTCGGCATCGACAGCGCTTATCCGTGGTTTGAGAAAGCTGCGGGACAGGGCTTGGCGGATGGCGAATATGCCCTCAGCCAGATTCTGGCGAATGGCACCCTTACGATTCCCCGTGATGACACGAAAGCGCGCGAATTTCTGATCAAGGCGGCAAAGAAGGGTTATGATACGGCTCAGCTTGATCTTGGCCGCTGGTTTGTCGAAGGGCGCGGCGGTCCCCGGGATTATACGTCCGGGTTTGGCTGGACGCTGCGAGCAGCGGCCGGCGGCAATGTCGCCGCACAGGCCCAGCTTGCCAAGCTTTATTATCAGGGCCTCGGTGTGGAAGGCGATCCGATCAAGGCCGCGGCCTGGTATATCATTGCGCGCCGCGCCGGGCTCAGCGACCACGAACTTGATTCCTTCTTGGACGGTCTCGACGACGATCAGATGAAAGCCGCATTGACGGAAGCCAACAAGTTGCGTTGATCTGGTGCTGCAATACCAATCGAAATGGGAACTGAAAAATGCCGTTGATCAATCGTGCGCATGAAATGCAACCAGATGTCGCTGAATGGCGTCGGCATCTGCATGAAAATCCGGAAATTCTCTACGATGTGCACGAGACCTCGCAGTTTGTTGCGGAAAAGCTCCGATCCTTCGGCTGCAACACGGTGGAAACCGGTATTGGACGGACGGGCGTGGTCGGCATCATTCATGGCCGCCATGGTGAGGGTCCGGTCATTGGCATGCGCGCCGATATGGATGCGCTACCCATTCTCGAATCCAGTGGCAAGCCGTGGGCATCGAAAACATCCGGCAAGATGCATGCCTGCGGTCACGACGGCCACACCGCCATGCTGCTCGGCGCAGCACAATATCTGGCCGAAACCCGCAATTTCAAAGGCTCGGTGGCTGTAATCTTCCAGCCTGCCGAAGAAGGCGGCGCGGGTGCGCTCGCCATGATCAATGACGGATTGATGGACCGTTTCTCGATCAAGGAAGTCTATGGCATGCACAACGCACCGGGTTTGCCAGTTGGCCAGTTCGCCCTGCGCAAGGGCTCGATCATGGCAGCGACAGACGAGTTCGAGATCAAGGTGATCGGGCGCGGTGGCCATGCCGCCAAACCGCATACGACAATTGATCCGGTTGTCGCCGCCGCTCATACGGTTCTCGCCCTGCAATCGCTGGTATCGCGCGAACTCGACCCGCTGAAATCCCTGGTCATTTCAGTGGCGATGATTCACGGCGGCGATGCAACCAACGTCATCCCGAACACGGTCACCCTGTCAGGCACCGTTCGTACCCTGGCGCCGGAAATCCGCGAATTCGCCCGCAAACGCGTGACTGAAGTCGCCGAAGCCACAGCCGCTGTTTTCGGTGCAGAGGCAGAAGTGCAGTATGATCAGGGCTATCCGGTCACGTTCAATCATGACCGCGAAACCGATTTCGCCACCGGTGTTGCCCAGCTCATTGCCGGTGACAATGCAGTCAACAGCAACATGCCCCCTGTTATGGGCGCGGAAGATTTTTCCTACATGCTGGAAAAGCGTCCCGGCGCGTTCATCTTCATCGGCAATGGCGACACTGCAGCGCTGCACAATTCGGCCTATGATTTCAATGATGATGCCATACCCTACGGCATCAGCTACTGGGTTTCCGTCGCCGAAACTGCGCTCGCAGCATGATGGCGCAGGCTTAGCCGCAAAAAGAGCTGTAACCGGCTCTTTTTGCGCTTTCTCTGCCTATCGCGCGAATTTGTGGTCTTGGAGGCGCCAATATCGGCTGCCGCCGGCATGTCGGCGCCCGGTTCCCAACACCAATCCGGATAAACAAATGAAAATCAACGGTAATGAAATCCGTCCTGGCAATGTGATCGAACATGACGGCAGCCTCTGGGTCGCCGTACGGACCAATGCAGTCAAGCCCGGCAAGGGCGGCGCCTACAATCAGGTCGAACTGAAGAACCTGCTCAACGGTACCAAGCTGAACGAACGTTTCCGCGCCGCTGAAACCGTTGAAAAGGTCCGTCTTGAGCAGAAGGATTTCTCCTTCCTCTACGAGCAGGGCGAAGCGCTGATTTTCATGGACACCACCAGCTACGAACAGCTCGAACTGCAGAAGGATTTCGTCGGCGATCGCGCTGCATTCCTGCAGGACGGAATGATGGTTACTGTCGAACTTTACGACGAACGTCCGATCGGCATTTCCCTGCCGGATTATGTGACGCTCGCCATCACTGAGGCAGATCCGGTCGTCAAAGGCCAGACTGCGGCTTCGTCCTACAAGCCGGCTGTACTCGAAAACGGCATTCGCGTTCTGGTTCCGCCGTTCATCTCGTCGGGCGAACGCATCATCGTTGATACCAACGAATTGACCTACGTCCGCCGCGCTGACTAAGCAGGCATTATCGGGCGCCGCTTAAGAATGGCGCCCGCATCAACGAATTCAGACGGAGAATGATCTGAAATGGCGCGTTCAGCGATCCTCAATGTAATGGTGCAGGCTGCTATGAAAGCTGGCCGCTCCCTCGCGCGCGATTTTGGCGAAGTGCAGAATCTGCAGGTTTCGCTCAAGGGCCCCGGCGACTATGTCAGCGAGGCTGACCGCCGCGCTGAAGAAATCATCTATACAGAATTGCGCCGTGCCCGGCCGGACTACAGCTTCCTGATGGAAGAAACCGGCACAGTCGAAGGCACGGACGGCCAGCACCGCTGGCTCATCGACCCGCTCGACGGCACGACAAACTTCCTGCATGGCATTCCGATGTTCGCCGTTTCCATCGCGCTTGAACGTCAGGGCCAGATTGTTGCGGGCGTTATTTTCAACCCGGCCATGGATGAACTTTACACGGCTGAGCGTGGCGGCGGCGCCTTCCTCAATGATCGCCGTCTGCGTGTCTCCGGTCGTATCAAGCTGGTTGATTCCGTCATTGGCACCGGCGTTCCGCATCTGGGCCGTGGTCAGCATGGTGACTACCTCTTGCAACTGCGCAATGTCATGGGCGAAGTCTCCGGCATTCGCCGCATGGGCGCTGCAGCACTCGATCTGGCTGCCGTGGCAGCAGGCCGCTTTGATGGCTTCTGGGAAGACGGTCTTTCGCCTTGGGATATCGGCGCAGGCATCATCATGGTACGCGAAGCAGGCGGGTTCATCACCGATCTCGATGGCAGTCAGGATGTTATCGAAAGCAAAGCCATTGTTGCGGGCAACGAAGCCATCCAGCGCGCGCTTTTGAAAACACTGAAGAAGCCGATCTGACCATCGATTTGGCCAGAACAGCTGAGTTTGACTAAAATCAGAACAAATTCAGCTGTTACCGCATTCCACCTTCCATTTTCACCTTAATTTCGGTTAGGGTCGCACAAACCGATTTGGGTTTGTGCGATTTCCGTTCGTTCCATGACACGAACGAGGTTGCTTGGCGCGTGGCTAATGCGGAGACGATGTAATGGCTGATTTCAGTTCGACCCGTCGGGTTATGGACGGTGATGACTTCGATCCATACCGGCTCTCCAGCCCCCGGCTTGTCATGTTATCCATGGCAATCTTTCTTGCCATTGTCGCCTTTCTTGCCGCCATTCTTTTTCGCCAGATTTCCGGCTTCTTCACCACCAATCCCGGTTTGAACGGCCTGATCATTGGCGTTCTCATTGTTGGTATCCTGCTTGCCTTCGGTCAGGTCGTTCGCCTTTTCCCCGAAGTGCGCTGGGTTAACTCCTTCCGTGAGGGCAATTCCGACCCGAACTCCAAGCCGGTCATGCTGGCGCCGATGCGCGCCCTTATTGGACGGCGGCAATCGATGGCGCTGTCGACCAACGCCATGCGCTCCATGCTCGACTCCATCGCCACTCGCCTCGATGAAACACGCGATGTATCGCGCTATCTGATCGGACTGCTGGTGTTTCTCGGTCTCCTCGGCACCTTCTGGGGCCTGCTGGAAACCATCGGATCTATCGGTACGACGATCCAATCGCTGGATCCGCGCGCCGGTGACGCCAATGGCGTTCTCGATGCGTTGAAGGCAGGCCTGCAATCGCCGCTCAAGGGCATGGGCACAGCGTTCTCATCCTCGCTGTTTGGTTTGTCCGGCTCCCTCGTTCTCGGCTTTCTTGATCTGCAGGCGGGCCGCGCTCAGAATCGCTTTTACACGGAACTGGAAAACTGGCTGTCGAGCGTGACGGATCTTGGATCGGACCTGCACGCCATGGATGTTCTCAACAGTGGCACCACCGATGAGTTGCGTTCACTCTCTGAGCGCTTGCAGAACATTCAAGAGACGGGCGGTTCCAGCCAACGCACCACTGCCGCTTTGGCAAGCCTTGCCGAAGGCATTCAGGGGCTGGTCAAAAATATGCGCTCCGAACAGCAAATGATGCGTGACTGGGTGGAAAAGCAGGCTGAAGAACAGAAATCCATGCGAGAGACACTGGCCAAGCTCAGCGAGTCTGTCACCCGCAACAAGGACGCTTGAATATGGCGCTCGGTCGCAACCGCCGCGCTATTCGCCATGTGGATTATTGGCCGGGCTTCGTCGACGCGTTGTCGACGCTTCTGCTGGCGATCATGTTTCTCCTGTCCGTGTTCGTTCTGGCACAGTTTCTCCTCAGCCAGGAAATCACCGGCAAGGATGCGGTGCTCAACCGGCTGAATTCCCAGATCAATGAACTAACCCAGATGCTGTCGCTTGAACAGGGCAACAAGCAGGATCTGGAAGACACAATCGCCAATCTGCAAGCGTCCCTGACCAAGGCGCAAAACGAGCAGTCCCGGTTGCAATCGGCACTCTCGCAAGGTGCAGGCGTTGGCGCAGCGGCCGATGGCAAGATCAGCGAATTGACCGCCGGACTGGAAAACGAAAAGCAGTTGAGCGCCCGAGCCCTGTCGCAGGTTGAAATTCTCAATCAGCAGATTCTGGCATTGCGCAAACAGATCGGCGCACTGGAAGACGCCCTGAATGCCTCCGAGACGCGCGATAAGGAATCCAACACCAAAATTGCCGATCTCGGTAAACGGTTGAACGTTGCGCTGGCGCAACGCGTGCAGGAACTCAACCGCTATCGCTCCGATTTCTTCGGCCGGCTGCGTGAAATTCTCTCCGACCGCGAAAACATACGCATTGTCGGCGACCGCTTTGTCTTCCAGTCCGAAGTGCTGTTTCCTTCAGGCGCGGCCGTGCTGAACGAAGCAGGCTCCGAAGAAATGAAGAAACTGGCCCTCGCCCTCATCGATCTGCAAAAGGAAATCCCTGATGAGATCAACTGGGTGCTGCGGGTCGATGGTCACACGGATAATGTTGCGCTGTCAGGCACGGGCCAGTTCAAAGACAATTGGGAACTCTCGTCGGCCCGCGCTATTTCGGTGGTCAAGTTCCTCATCGCCAACGGCGTTTCCGCCAACCGTCTGGTAGCGGCGGGTTTTGGTGAGTTTCAGCCGCTTGAGCCGGGCGACACACCGGAGGTGCGCGCCCGTAACCGCCGCATCGAGCTCAAGCTGACCGAGCGCTAAAGGAAAATCAGCGCGGCCAGTGCAAGAATTGCTGGCACGCCCTGCACAAGGAAGATGCGCCGGTTGACGCTCAAACCGCCGACAATACCGGCGACGATCACACAGCCGAGAAAAAACACCTTGATGGCAAAGCCCGCTTCGCCAAGCCACAAGCCCCAGACGAGCCCGGCGACGAGAAATCCGTTATAAAGCCCCTGATTGAGCGCCAACGCCTTTGACGCGGAAGCAAATTCCTGCGTCAGCCGGAAAGTCTTCAGCCCCTGCGGCTTATCCCACACCAGCATTTCCAAATACATGAAATAGACATGCAGCAGGGCCACCAGCCCGATGAGAATATTCGCAACCATGATGTCCCCTTTTCACCCCTTGGTGACCTGTTATCCCCTTGCATGGCAACCTTAGCCGCGCAATCATAAGTAGAACAAAGCATTGGGAGGTGTGAATGGCAATGGATGCCGATGCAATCATCGTCGGAGCTGGATTGTCCGGCCTTGTGGCCGCAAACGAGCTGGCGCAGGCGGGTAAAAAAGTCATTCTGCTCGAACAGGAGGGCGAGAATTCCGTCGGCGGGCAAGCCTTCTGGTCGCTGGGCGGCCTGTTCTTCATCGACAGCCCCGAGCAGCGGCGGCTCGGCATCAAGGATTCCTTCGAACTGGCGAAACAGGATTGGCTGGGATCCGCACAATTCGACCGCGCCGAAGACCACTGGCCGAAGCAATGGGCGGACGCCTATCTGCAGTTTGCCGCCGGCGAGAAGCGCAGCTGGCTGCATTCGCTCGGCATGCGCTGGTTCCCGGTCGTCGGTTGGGCAGAACGCGGCGGGGCGCTGGCCAGCGGCCACGGCAATTCGGTGCCGCGTTTTCATCTGACCTGGGGCACAGGCCCGGGTGTTGTTGCGCCATTTGAACGCTTGGTGCGCGAAGCCATCGACAAGGGCTTGATCACGCTCAAATGCCGCCACCGCGTCAATGCCCTGACCACCACCAACGGCGCGGTCACCGGCGTCAGCGGCGACATATTGGAGGCATCGAAAGTGGATCGCGGCCAGCAATCCGGCCGCGAGATCTCCGGCAGTTTCGAGCTTTCAGCTGCGAGCGTGATTGTCACCTCCGGCGGAATCGGTGGTAATCCTGAACTGGTCAAGCGCAACTGGCCGCGCGACCGGCTGGGCAATCCACCCGAGAATGTGGTTGTCGGTGTTCCGCACCATGTCGATGGCCGCATGATCGATATTACCGCCAAAGCTGGTGGTGCCGTCATCAATGCCGATCGTATGTGGCACTACACCGAAGGTTTGAAAAACTGGAACCCCATCTGGCCAAACCATGGGATTCGCATTCTTCCCGGCCCTTCATCTCTGTGGTTCGACGCAAAGGGCAATCGATTCCCTGCGCCGTTCCTGCCGGGTTTCGATACGCTGGGCACGCTGAAGCATATCCTTTCGACCGGATGCGATTACTCCTGGTTCGTTCTGACCCAGAAAATCATCGAAAAAGAATTTGCCCTGTCGGGTTCCGAACAAAACCCTGACATGACCGGCAAGGACTGGAAACTGCTCCTGAAAAACCGTCTCGGCAAAAGCGCTCCGCCGCCGGTCGAAGCTTTCAAACAGCATGGCGAGGATTTCATCGTTCGCGACAATCTGCAGGAACTGGTCAAGGCGATGAATGCCCTGACCGGCGGCAACCTGATCGACCATGATCATCTCAAAAGCCAGATCGAGGCGCGCGACCGCGAAATCAACAACAAGTACTCGAAAGATGCGCAGGTCACCGCCATGCGCGGCGCACAGAACTATATCGGTGATCGTCTGACCCGTATCGCCAAGCCGCACCGGATACTTGATCCCAAGGCGGGGCCATTGATTGCCGTGCGGCTCAATATCCTCACCCGCAAGACGCTGGGCGGATTGCATACCAATTTGAAGTCACAGGTGCTCGACGCTGCCGGAGCGCCCATACCGGGCCTCTATGCAGCAGGTGAAGCCGCCGGCTTCGGTGGCGGCGGCTATCACGGCTATAACGCGCTCGAGGGCACATTCCTTGGCGGCTGCATCTTCTCGGGCAGGGCCGCAGGACGGGCTGCAGCAGGCAAGGGATAAGCTACTCGGCGGCACCGCGGAATGCATCGGCACCCGCTTCAAACTGCAGCTTGGCGAGGTTGGCATAGATCCCGTTCTTCTTGACGAGGCTCTGATGTGTGCCTTCCTCGACAATGCGGCCGTCGTCCATGACGAGAATGCGATCCGCCTTGAGCACGGTCGCCAGACGGTGTGCGATCACCAGTGTGGTGCGTCCCTGCATCAGGTGCTCAAGACCCTTCTGCACCAGAATTTCACTTTCGGCATCGAGCGCCGAAGTTGCCTCGTCCAAGAGCAGAATCGGCGCATCGCGCAGGATCGCCCGGGCGATAGCGATACGCTGGCGCTGACCGCCTGAAAGCATCACACCGCGCTCACCCACCTGGGTTTCATAACCATGGTCCAGCGCCGTGATAAAGTCATGCGCCAGGGCTGCCTTGGCTGCCGCTTCGATCTCCGCATTGCTGGCGCCCGGCCGGCCGAAACCAATATTTTCGCGGGCGGTCGCGGCAAAGATCGTTGTATCCTGCGGCACAATGGCGATGCGCGAGCGCAGGGCAAAAGGATCCGCGTCGCGCAGATCAACACCGTCCACACGAATGCTGCCCGAGACAGGATCGTAATAGCGCAGCAGCAGCGAGAACACCGTGCTCTTGCCCGCTCCGGACGGACCGACAATGGCGACCGTCTCGCCCGGCTTGACGTCGAAATCGAGACCACGCAGCGCAGGCGCGTCAGGGCGTGACGGATAGTTGAAACGTACGTCGTTAAACGTGACTGAGCCAATTGCGGGCTCCGGCAGGGCCACCGGCTTTGCAGGCGCAGCAATAGCGGGTTTTTCCGCCATGATTTCCATCAAACGCTCGGCAGCGCCCGATGCCTGTGACAGCTCACCCCAGACTTCCGAAAGCGCACCGAGCGCCCCGGCAGCAAACACCGCATAAAGCAGGAACTGGCCAAGCGTACCCGGCGAAATCGTACCCGCCAGCACATCGCGCGAGCCGAACCAGAGCACGGCGACCACGCTGGAAAAGATCATGAAAATGGCAAAGGCCGTCAGCACGGCGCGCGCCTTCACCGAGGAACGGGCAGCAGTGAAAGCATTCTCTACGGAAGCACCGAAGCGGCCTGTCGCCAGCTTCTCGTTGGTGAAGGCCTGCAAGGTCCGTACGGAAATGATGGATTCGCTGGCATAAGCGGTCGCAGTCGCCAATGTGTCCTGGGCATTGCGCGAGCGGCGGCGCACCGAGCGCCCGAAGGCAACCAGCGGTATGATGATGAGCGGAATGGCGGCAATCACCAGACCGGAGAGCTTGGCGCTGGTAATAATCATCATCACGATGGCGCCAAAGGCAAGGATCAGATTGCGCAGGGCGATGGATGCTGTTGCGCCAACAGCCGACTTGATCTGTGTTGTATCCGCCGTCAGCCGCGAGACAATCTCGCCCGACTGGGTGCTGTCAAAGAAAGCCGGTGACAATTTCGTGAGATGGGCAAAAACATCGCGGCGCAGGTCGGAAACGATGCGCTCGCCCAGCGTGATGACAAAATAATACCGCCCGCCCGAGGCAACAGCCAGTGCAGCGGCCAGCACAACCAGCATGCCGAAATAATTGTCGATGAAGACGCCATTCGAGCCGGTAAAGCCATGATCAATCATCCGGCGAACGGCGAGCGGCAGCACCAATGTTGTCACAGCAGCAATGCACAGCGAGATCAATGCACCGATCACCATACCCTTGTAACGGGCCATATAGGGGAAGATGCGCTGCAGCGGTTTCAACGAGCGCCGTTTCTTTTCCGCTTCTGCAAAAGCCGTGTCGGCCATTCTTTTCAAGTCTTCCTATATCGCATTGCGACTTTGCGGCCAGATGGCCTTGTTATTGCTTTAAGGCTGATGTATAGGCTCGCCAACAGTTTTGGAAGCCCATGTCCGTGTGACGTTTGGCTTCATCTCTACCAATCGGCTCCGAACCGGCTTTCCACATCGCATGTGGCTCCAGTTTTGTGCCCCTTAAGTTCAGGATTAAGACAGATGAGAGCCAATATTCATCCAGACTACCACAACATCAAGGTTGTGATGACAGACGGCACCGAATACACGACCCGTTCCACATGGGGCAAGGAAGGCGATACGATGAACCTCGATATCGATCCGTCCACACATCCAGCTTGGACCGGTGGTTCGCAGCAGCTCACAGACCGTGGCGGCCGCGTTTCGAAGTTCAAGAGCCGCTTCGCCAATCTGGGTATTTAATCCCTTCGGCATACCGGATTTTAAAAACGGCTCCGTTCATTCGGGGCCGTTTTTCTTTGCCTGCAATCCTGATGATCAATTGCGTTCTGCGACGACAATCAACTCTTGGCTCGTTGTCTGCACCGGGCCCTGGTGCCAATCGCCATACCATATGGTTTTACTGAACCCAGCAGCATACAAACGCTGCTCTATCTCGGTTTGCAACAGAAACCTTAGCGTGCTGCCATTGACGATGGTTTTGCCGGTTCGATGGAATGTATGATCGGTCGCGAACGACACCAGATCAGCATCCACCGATATCAGCCGGTGCTGCACGGTAACCTCGCCCACCCCTTCAACAGAGATTGTCTTTCCAGTTCGTTCCGGCGTCCAGTCCTCCCACGCCTTGGCAAGCGGATTGCGGCTTTCGAAGATCAGCCGCCCGCCCTTGCCAAGATGCTCAAAGGCCGTCTTGAAGACAGCACGCACGTCGTCATCGGTTAAAAACACCTGAAACACATGGCCGGTCATGATGACGAGGTCAAAGCTCTGCTCCAACTTCAGTAAACGTGCATCGCCCTCGATCCACGTAACACCTCCGCCGCCTTTCCTGTGCCGCGCTATGTCGAGCATTTCGCCCGCAGGCTCAACGCCGGTGACGTTATGCCCTCGCGCTGACAGCATGCACGCCAGCAAGCCGGTGCCGCAGCCAAGGTCGAGTATGCGCTTTGCTGGTCCCGCAATGTGAAGATAGAATTCCGTGTCATCGCGCGCCGGATTGAGCGCATCATAAAGCGCGGTCAGATCACGGTTTGTGTAAATGTCGTCCTGCATCATGCCGTCTGCCTCGCCTTTGCTTTGTAAACTCAACTCTACTCCCGTCTCACGTGCTTGCACCCGCCCACGAATTCATATTCCTTGCTTCCATCATTTGACACGGAGGAAACCATGCAGGACGGAGCTGTGAAACTGGTGCGAGCAACAACGGACGATGCAGCCGCTGTGCGTGCGCTCGTCCGCTCAGCTTATGCCAAGTGGATTCCTGTGATTGGCCGCGAACCCAAGCCTATGGTTGCGGATTATGACCATGCGGTTGAACATCATCGTGTCGATCTTCTCTATGCCGGAGACGAACTCGCCGCCCTTATCGAGACTATCGCAGAAAGCGACCATCTCCTGATCGAGAACATTGCTGTCGCACCCCCGTTTCAAGGCCGTGGCTATGGCAAACGCTTGATGGCCCATGCGGAACAACTAGCTGCTTCCCTCGGATTTGACGCGTTGCGTCTCTTCACCAACAAACAGTTCGCTGAAAATGTCGCGCTGTATCTCAAACTCGGCTACCGGATCGACCGGGAAGAACCCTTCATGGGCGGCTTTTCGTTGTATATGAGCAAGCCTGTCGCCAAAGCTGCCTGATATCTATTCTTCAGCGTCACTCGCCTTGCAATCGGACAGCAGCGTCTTTTCCGCCGAGCCCGGTGCCGCGTCGAGATAAGAAAGAATCGCCGCATCGCCCTTGGTGTGCCAGCGATAGCTATCCGCCTTGTCGATGGCGATATAGAGCGCTCCAGACCCGCTCTGTGAGGTCCGCATCGGCACCAGCTTGTTTTCGACATTGATCACGGCGAAGGATGAACCATCCTTGGTGTTGATATAGGTGGCGTCAACAATGACGCCGCGTTCGCACTGATAGGTGGATTGCTCGATTCGGTCCTCGGCGGCCTGTTCCGCCGCCATCACCGGCCATGGGTGAACCGCACTCAAAGTGAAAGCTGCAACCACCAACAGTTTCTTCATGATCGTTCCTCTTGCTGTCGCTGCCACAAGTCATAACGCAGAAGACACAGCGAAAAGAGGGGCCGCCGCAAAAATTGGTCGCGTGACGCAACCAAGCCACAGTGTGTCAGGTTGTATGAATGAGGAGCAAGTAAATCAGGCAGCCGTTTGACAAGTCACGACGACGTCCATAGCTTTTCCATAGCTTATCTGCGTGCAAGGGAGAGGGAAACCCAATGACCGACGTGACCACAGGTAGCAACAGCGCTGTTACAGCGCCAATCGAGCCAAGTCTTCACAGGGTGATGGGCCCTTGGCTTCTTCTTCTCTTCATCGTTGGCGATATTCTTGGCACCGGTATTTATGCGCTTACCGGTCAGGTGGCAAAGCAGGTCGGCGGTGTTGTCTGGCTGCCTTTTCTGGTTGCCTTCATCGTCGCGGTTGTCACTGCCATGAGTTATCTCGAACTGGTAACCAAATATCCAAAGGCTGCGGGGGCGGCCCTTTACACCCACAAGGCTTTTGGCATCCATTTCATCACATTCATCGTGGCCTTTACGGTGATGTGCTCGGGTATTACCTCGGCATCAACGGCATCGCGCGCCTTTGCCGCCAATCTGTCCGGAGCCTTTCAGCTCAACCTTGAAACCGGCATCGGCATCACCCTTGTCGCCCTCGCCTTCATGGCGATTGTCGCTATCGTCAATTTTCGCGGCGTGGGCGAAAGCGTCAAGGCCAATGTGGTGCTGACTGTGGTTGAACTGACCGGTCTGTTGATCATTATCTTCATCGGCCTTTGGGCCATCGTCGGCGGACAGGGCGACGTATCGCGCATCACCCAATTCGCGACGTCACCGGATTCCAGCATCTTCTGGTCGATCATGGCAGCAACGACACTGGCCTTTTTCGCCATGGTCGGCTTCGAAGATTCGGTTAATATGGCGGAGGAATGCAAAGACCCTTCGAAGATCTTTCCAAAGGTTTTGCTGATCGGTCTGTTTATAACGGGCGGGATTTATGTGCTCGTTTCAATTTCAGCGATCACATTGGTTTCACCGGAAGAGCTTGGTGTCGGTGAAACACCGCTGCTGAAAGTCGTGCAGGCCGGTGCGCCAAATTTCCCCTTATGGATTTTCGGCTTCATCACCATGTTTGCTGTCGCCAACAGCGCTCTGATCAACATGCTGATGGCCAGCCGCCTCGTCTATGGCATGAGCCGTGAGCGCGTGCTGCCGCCGCTGCTTGGCAAGGTGCATGCGGGCCGCCGCACACCCTATATTGCCATTGGCTTCACCACATTGCTGGCTTTTGCCCTCATCACCTTTGTCGGAGAGGTTCCGGCCCTCGGCGGCACAACGGCTCTGTTGCTGTTGTTCGTCTTCACTGTCGTCAACATTGCTGTGCTGATTCTGCGGCGTGAAAAGGTCGCGCACGAGCATTTCCGTACGCCGACATTTTTGCCCGTACTTGGCGCAATTTCCTGCGCCTTCTTTGCCGGTCCATGGACGGGCCGTGATCCAGTGCAATACAAGATCGCCGGTGTTCTTATAGGCGTGGGGGTCTTGCTCTGGATTGTCACCGTTCTGGTCAATCGCGCTACGGGTGTTGCACCGGCTGAACCGGATATGGAAGCGCTGGGCGGTGATGGACCGGTGAACTAGGCAAGCCTGCATTGCCATTGTACGTGGTTCGACAAGCTCACCATGAGGGGGATGGAGGATTGCAATGATGATCGTCAGCGTTGCAAACCTTGGCACCTTGTAACGCACCACTCTCCTTCATGGTGAGCTTGTCGAACCACGTGCCATAACTCTTGCAGCCATCAACAAACAAAAGCCCGCCAGTGCGAAACCAGCGGGCTTTTTAAAAAACGGTTGGGCTTAAGCTGCGCTGAGCTTGGCCAGAACTTCGTCGCTGACTTCGAAGTTCGCATAGACGTTCTGCACGTCATCATCATCATCGAGGGTCGAAATCAGCCGCAGAACTGACTGCGCCCGCTCTTCATCAACCGGAGCCGTGGTCTGCGGCTTCCAGATCGCCTTGATGGATTCGGCTTCGCCAAGAGCGCTTTCCAGCGCCTTGGATACATCGCCAATGTCCTCGAAAGCGCAAAGAATGATATGGCCGTCCTCATCGCTTTGAGCATCTTCGGCACCAGCCTCAATGGCTGCATCCATGATCTTGTCGGCGCCGCCGGCTTCCGGCTTGTAGGTGATTTCACCCACGCGGCTGAACATGAAACCGACCGAGCCGGTTTCGCCCAACGCACCACCGGATTTGGTGAAGGCTGCACGGACATTCGACGCTGTACGGTTGCGGTTGTCGGTCAAGGCTTCAACGATAACGGCAACGCCGCCCGGGCCATATCCTTCGTAGCGTACTTCTTCGTAATTATCGCTGTCACCGCCCGCGGCCTTCTTGATGGCGCGTTCGATATTGTCTTTTGGCATGGACTGCGCGCGCGCATTCTGCACGGCAAGGCGCAAGCGCGGGTTCATCAGCGGGTCGGGCAGACCCTGCTTGGCGGCAACGGTGATTTCGCGCCCAAGCTTGGAGAAAATCTTCGACCGCACGGCGTCCTGACGCCCTTTGCGATGCATGATGTTTTTAAACTGTGAATGGCCTGCCATGGCACCCCTGCGTGCTTTGATCTGGTTCTGCCGTTTCCTCACGGAAGCCTGCGAACCAAGGCTGCAGGCTGTTCAGGCGGAAACATGCGTCTGGAATGGCGCCCTTATAGGTAAAAAGCGGCGTCTCGTCCAGCACCCGGATCATCATACATTTTGATCAATTCAGGGAAATGCGAGCCGCGTATCGGCATAGCCGGCTTTCGATACGCTGGAGCAGAGATCAAACCATTCGCATCCACCACACGCTTTGCGGGTTGCGCCCTGCTTGAACGCGGCGCGGAAGCTTTCGACCATTTTCCGGTCGAGCACGAGAATATCGCCTGATGTGATGGTTTTGCCGAGCAGCAGCCCGACATCATGCGCAGCCTTGGCATCGCGCTCCACCACACTGTCCCAAAAACAGTGCGGGTCTTCCTCGCCCAGCAGGGGCTGGCAGATATCGTCCGGCCCCTCCTGGATAAGAATATCCTCACCGGCGGCAAGCCGTGCGATGATTTTATCGTAATTGCCGGTAAAGGCCGGACTATAGCCTTTACCGACATAGGTCAGCATGCACAGAAGATGGTGCGCACGCAGTTTGATGGTCAAGGCTTGCGCACCATGATGCCCGAGCGGCGCAGCATTTCAATCACTGCTGCAGCAAGACCGGATTTCAGCACAGCGCCGATCAGGAATGGCAGAACACCGGCTGTCCATGCGGTTTCAAGACCAAACAGATGCACCAGCCATGACGCACCGAGCACGAGGCAAAGCAGGTTGCCAAACAACATGACTGCGGCTGAAACAAATGGATTGCGAGTCAGTCCGCGCTCGGCAAGGAAACCAACAACGGCAGCCACAACTGGGAAGGCTGCGAGGTAACCGGCAGTCGGACCGACAAACTGGATAAAGCCACCTGCGCCACCAGACAATACCGGCATACCGATCATCGCTTCGCCGAGCCAGGCGAGAACGGTAAGACCGCCAAGGCGCCAGCCATAGAGAGCGCCGATCATGGTGACGGCAAATGTCTGCATGGTCACAGGAACCGGAAACATCGGCACCGAAATCCACGAGCTGACGGCTAGGAACGCTGTGCCGATAACAACCGCAAATGCCTTCCAGGCAATGGAGCGGTCTGCCAGCTTCAGCGGGACGAAAGCGTTGGAGAGTGTCATCTGGGTCATCGAAGTCATATCCTCAAGCGAGTGTGATAGGAGAGGGCGTGATCAGGATCAGCGCTTTTTCTTGGTCTTGCGTGCCAGCATGTTAAGCGCTTCAACCAGCGCCGAGAAGCCCATAGCCGCATAAATGTAGCCTTTCGGCACATGGAAGCCGAAGCCGTCGGCAATCAGCGTCATACCGATCATCAGGAGGAAGCCCAGCGCCAGCATGACAATGGTCGGGTTGGCGGCAATGAACTTCGACAATGGTTCGGCGGCGAGCAGCATGACTGTTACGGCAGCAAGAACAGCAATCACCATAATGGCGATCTCGTCAGTCATGCCAACAGCGGTGATGATGGAATCGACCGAGAATACCAGATCGAGCACCAAAATCTGGAAGACGGCTGCACCCATGGTGAGTGTCACCGCCTTGCCGATTACATCTTCCTTGGCATCCTCGTGATCGACCGTGTGGTGGATTTCCTTGGTCGCCTTCCAAACAAGGAAGAGACCACCGGCGATCAGGATCAGATCGCGCCAGGAGAAACCGTGCCCGAAAGCTTCGAAAACCGGTGCGGTCAGCTTGACGATGATCGAGATCGTGAACAGCAGCAGCAGACGCAGGATGAGCGCAGCACCGATACCAATGCGGCGGGCGCGGGCCTGCTGCTCTTTCGGAAGCTTATTGGTCAGGATTGAAATGAAGATCAGATTATCGATGCCCAGCACGATCTCCATGACCACAAGCGTGACCAGAGCGATGAGACCGGATGGCTGATAGATGAAATCGAAATGCGAGATAAAGCTTTCCATGGGGTCGTTCCTGACGTGTTAGAGACCGGATGGTAATTTATTTCCAGAATGCGGGTATGGTTTCCTCCAGCCGCGGACCGATCCGCAACGGTGAAATCTTTTCGGCGAGGCCGGTGCGGTCGGATATCTCGACACCAACGCCGCAGATTGTCGCCTTGCCGCTGGCAGCTTCAAACCGGCCTTTGGCCACTTTCGACAGAAAGCGGTTCAATGGCTCTTCCTTGTCCATGCCCAGCGATGAATCATAATCGCCGCACATGCCAGCATCCGACATATAGGCGGTGCCGCCATTGAGGATTTGCGCATCGGCCGTGGGAACATGGGTATGCGTGCCGACAACAAGGCTGGCGCGGCCATCGACAAAATGGCCAAAACACTGTTTTTCACTGGTGGCTTCCGCATGGAAGTCAAAGACAACCGCATCGGCCTGTTCCCCGAGCGGGCATGCTGCCAGAATTTCCTCGCCGGTGGTGAAGGGGTCATGCAAGTCCGGATGCATGAAAACGCGGCCCATGATGTTGGAAACGAGGACGCGCGCGCCATTCTTGGCGATATAGACACCGGAGCCTTTACCGGCCGTGCCAAGCGGAAAATTGGCCGGGCGCAAAAAGCGCTGTTCGCGCTCAGCAAAGATCAGTGCTTCGCGCTGGTCCCAGACGTGGTTGCCAGTGGTGACAACATCGGCACCGGCATTGATCGTATCGTGGAAAATCTCTTCCGTGATGCCAAAACCGCCCGCGGCGTTCTCACCGTTGACGATGACAAAATCCAGCTTCAGATCGGATATCAATCCCGGCAATTGCTCATAGACCGCTGTCCGGCCCGAACGCCCCACCATGTCACCAAGAAAGAGTAATCTCACACGCATATCCTGAAAGTGAGCTCTGATCCCTGCCAGAGCCTGAAATGATCGATTGGCTTTATCCGTCTAGCTGAAGTGGCGCAACCCGCTTTCCGTCAGGATTGCCTCCAGCGGCACATCATGCGGCTCATCCGGTACGGTTTCAACCTGCTGGCAGTCGAATGCCACGCCAATCAGGCGCGGGTTCACACCTTTGATCTGCAGATGCGCAATAGCCCGGTCGTAGTAACCCGCACCATAACCAATGCGATGACCACGCACATCAAAGGCAGCCAGCGGAACGAGCATCAATGTCGGGTCAAGTACAGGTGCCTCAACCGGCGGTCCAACTGTACCAAAACCCGTATCGATCATCGGCGCACCACGCACCAGTTCGCGAAACAGGATCGTTTGTTTGTCGATAATCGCGGGAAGACAGAGGCGGGCGCCGCGCTCACGCAAGCCGAACAGCAGCGGACGCAAATCGACTTCCGAGCGGATCGGCCAAAAACCCGAGACAATTGCCCCCGGTTCAAGCGAGATTGCCGCCAGCCCGAAATCCGCAATACGCATGGAGGCTTCAATGCGAAACTCCGGCACCAGCGCATCACGGCGGCCCAATGCTTCCAGTCGAAGTTTTTTCTTCAGCTCTTTGATAGGGGAGAGGTGCTGCACGGTCTTGATTTCATGAGGCGCCAGCTGACAGGCCGGCTCGGGATGGATCAGGGGCAGTAAAAATAAGAGTGGCGTCCACACAACCGATGGAGAAGTCGATCCCGGGAACCTACAAAGTAGGTGGGTGCCGTGTGAAGAAGCCCACGGGCCTCCTCAGGGACAGCTCCCTAAGGGATCATTAAGGCCCCGGGGAATATGTCTCTCCTGTCGAGAAGCGCAGAACGCCGATCCGAATATAGGATGGATGGATGCATTGCACCAGTGCGCGGCTAACGATTTTCGTCTCCTGACACAACGTTGTCAGCGGCCCGGTTGTTGATGGACGTTTCACAGGCTACGGTTGCTTTGAGTCGCGGGGGAGACGCACATCATGACGATGTCCATGTATCAGGCATCCGTGCCGGTTTTTAAGCGTTTGCTGACAAACAGTGCCGGTATTCTGCAGAAAGCCGAAGCCCATGCGATGGCCAGAAGCATCGACCCCCGGCGCCTGCTCGAACAAAGATTGGCTCCGGATATGTTTCCACTGGCGATTCAGGTGCAGATCGTGGCCGACGGTGCGCGCGGCTGTATCGCCCGGCTCGCTGGACATGCATTGCCGGAACCCGATGCGTCCCGGTTTGCCGTGTTCAATCGGGGCTATCATCAGGATTTTCACGAATCGGAGAAAACCTTCCCTGCCCTGACCGCCTACGTCAAAGATGCGCTCGACTATCTGCATTCGGTCGAGCCAAAAGACATTGACGGAACCGAAAATTCGCCGATAGAGGTGACCTGGCGCGGCACGACAAGGCACTTTCGCGGCCTGCCCTTTCTGCGCGATTATGTACTGCCGAACTTTTATTTCCACCTGACCATCAGCTACGCAATCCTGCGGATTGCCGGCGTCCCCCTAGGCAAGCAGGATTTTGAAGGCCCGCCGGCCTATACCAACGCACTCGCCCGCTAGGAACAGAAGCCTGGCTGTTGCATCTTGCCCTCGCCTTGTTGCGCCCCTAATCTTTGCCCAGCATGAAAGGGATATCGATGCGGTTTGAAGGAACAGCAGCCTATGTGGCTGACAAGGATTTGATGATTGCGGTCAACGCGGCAATTGCGCTTGAGCGGCCGCTTCTGGTCAAGGGCGAACCCGGCACCGGCAAGACCGAACTGGCACGCCAAATCGCTGCAGCCCTTGATCTGGAACTGATTGAGTGGAACGTCAAATCCACCACCAAGGCACAGCAGGGTCTCTACGAATATGATGCGGTCAGCCGCCTCCGCGATTCGCAACTTGGCGACGCACGCTTCAATGACATTGCCAACTACATCAAGCCGGGCAAACTTTGGAATGCTTTCACTACGGACAAGAAAGTGGTGCTGCTTATTGACGAGATCGACAAGGCCGATATCGAATTTCCCAATGATCTGCTGCAGGAACTCGACCGCAACGAATTCCACGTCTACGAAACCGGAGAGACCATCCGAGCCATCCACCGGCCGATCGTCATCATCACCTCCAACAATGAAAAGGAATTGCCGGATGCTTTTCTGCGCCGTTGTTTCTTTCACTATATCCGCTTCCCGGACGTCGAGACGCTGACCAAGATCGTCGAGGTGCATTATCCCAACATCAAGCAGAATCTTGTGCGTGCCGCCCTCACCCAATTCTATGAAATCCGCGATGTTCCGGGCCTGAAGAAAAAACCTTCCACGTCGGAAGCGCTGGACTGGATTCGCCTGCTGGTTTCTGACGACATCGCCCCGGAAGATTTGCGCGCCGATCCGAAAAACGCCTTGCCAAAGCTGCATGGGGCACTGCTGAAAAACGAACAGGACGTGCATCTTTTCGAGCGCCTGGCATTCATGGCGAGGCGGCAGGGGTAGTTCCATGCCTTTGCCCGAACGTCAGAAGGTTCTGATCTACGCGACATGCGGCAAAAGGCTACTGGTTTTTGATGAACCGGATTTTCCTGACGTCGAGGTGCAGGTTCCGGGCGGCACCGTTGATCCCGGTGAGGATATTCTGACCGCTGCCCAGCGGGAGTTTTGTGAAGAGACGGGCCTGCCCTGCCCCGATCAAATGAACCTGCTGGCAACTGTCCTCTATGAGTTTCACAAGAGCGACGGAATACATCACCATCGCCGCAGCTTCTTTCATGCGCCGCTCAACCCACCCTTGGCGGAAACGTGGAAGCACTACGAAAATTTTCCTGATAGCGGTGAAGCACCCATTCTTTTCCGCTTTTTCTGGATGAAGCTTGGCGAAGCAAACGCTAAGCTCGGCTACGGTATGAACCAACTACTCGATCGGATACCGCAATGACCCTCACCATTCGTCCCATTCAAAAAACTGATGAGCCCGAATGGCGCCGGCTATGGACCGGATATCTGACCTTTTACGAAACAACAGTGCCGGAAGAAGTCTATCAGACCACGTTTGCCCGGCTCCTGTCTGGCAGCGAGCATGAATATCGCGGGTTCATCGCCGAACTGGACGGCAAGCCGGTCGGGCTGGCGCATTATCTGTTTCATCGCCATTGCTGGACCATCGCCGATACCTGTTATCTTCAGGACCTCTTCGCTGATCCGGATGTACGCGGTCAGGGCATCGGCCGGGCATTGATCGAAGCTGTGCATGCCGAAGCCACAAAAGCCGGATCGAAATATGTCTATTGGTCAACGGCGCACGACAATACGAACGCCCGCAAACTTTATGACCGGATCGGGGAATTGACCCCTTTCATTGAATATAACAAGCGGGTCTAGCGATGTTCCTTCCCTTCTTTCTTGAACTGAAAGCAGCAAAGATTCCGATTTCCCTGCGGGAATATTTGACGCTGCTCGAGGGGCTCGATGCGGGATTGGTGACCTATGATGTCGAAGGCTTTTATTATCTCGCCCGCGCGGCTCTGGTGAAAGACGAGCGGCATATGGACCGGTTTGATCAGGTCTTTGGCCACGTGTTCAAAGGGCTGGAACTGCTTGGCGGCGATGTCGGCATTGACGTCGCCAATCTTCCTGAGGAATGGTTGCGGCGGCTCGCTGAAAAGCACCTGACGGACGAAGAAAAGAAACTGGTCGAGGCGCTCGGCGGCTTTGACAAACTGATGGAAACATTGCGCCAACGGCTGGAAGAACAAAAGGGTCGGCACCAGGGCGGGTCGAAATGGATCGGCACAGCCGGAACGTCCCCGTTTGGTGCCTATGGCTATAATCCCGAAGGCGTGCGCATCGGTCAGGATGAGGGCCGCCATGGCCGTGCGGTCAAGGTGTGGGACAAGCGGGAGTTCAAGAATTTTGATGACAGCGTCGAGCTTGGTACCCGCAACATTAAAGTAGCGTTGAAACGCTTGCGCCGCTGGGTACGCGAAGGCGCTGATGACGAACTCGATCTTTCAGGCACGATCAAATCCACCGCAGAACACGGTTATCTCGACGTGCAGACCCGTCCGGAACGGCGCAATCATGTGAAACTGCTGATGTTCTTCGATGTCGGCGGCTCCATGGACGAGCATATCAAGATTGCCGAAGAACTGTTTTCGGCCGTGCGCTCGGAATTCAAGCACATGGAATATTTCTACTTCCACAACTGCCTCTATGAAGGGGTGTGGAAGGACAATCGCCGCCGCCATGCCGAAGTAATCCCGACACTCGACGTGCTTCATAAATATGGGTCAGACTACAAGGTGATTTTCGTCGGCGACGCTGCCATGGCACCCTACGAAGTCTCACATCCCGGCGGTTCGGTCGAGCACTGGAATGAAGAAGCAGGTGCAGTTTGGCTGGGCCGCGTGCTGGAACATTGGAAGAATGCCGCGTGGCTCAATCCCTCGAAGGAACAATATTGGGATTATACCGCCTCGACGGCGATGATCCGCAAGATTTTCGCGCACCGCATGTATCCGATGACCCTCGCAGGTATCGAAGGCGCGACGCGCGAACTCTCACGCAGGCATTGATTTGCAAGCTGCAGGGGCGGTGGTGCGTGGTTCGACAAGCTCACCATGAGGGAGATGGCGGCTGCAAGGCCAATCGGAAACCTTGCAGTTTGAACGGTCTTTCAGAACGTGGTTCCCTGAAGTCATCCCTCTCCCTCATGGTGAGCTTGTCGAACCACGAACCGCCACTACTGCAGCCAAGTCTGCTGCATCTCAATCATTACCCAAATGAGTAACCAGCACCGCGCACCGTGCGGATTGGGTCGATTGACCGGCCAATATTGATTGCCTTGCGCAAACGTCCGACATGCACGTCAACAGTGCGGTCGTCCACATAAATGTCAGCGCCCCAAACATTGTCGAGAAGCTGCCCGCGCGAGAAAACGCGGCCCGGGGACTGCATCAGGAATTCCAGCAGGCGAAATTCTGTCGGTCCAAGTTTCAGCTCACGCTCCTTGCGGAACACGCGGTGCTGTTCACGGTCCAGTTTCAGATCACCGAAACTCAGCACGTGCGACAGCAGGCTCGGATTGACCCGGCGCAGCATGGCTTTGATGCGGGCCAGAAGTTCCGGCGTCGAGAACGGCTTGACCATGTAATCGTCAGCACCGGTCGCAAGGCCGCGCACCCGTTCGCTCTCTTCACCGCGTGCCGTCAGCATGATGATCGGCAGGATTTCCGTTTCGCGCCGTGCCCGCAGACGACGGCACAATTCGATGCCGGAAAGGCCGGGCAACATCCAGTCGAGGATGAGAAGATCCGGCACTTTTTCACGCAATGCGATTTCGGCTTCGTCACCGCGCGCAATTGTTTCAACGATATAGCCTTCGGCTTCAAGATTGTACCGGAGGAGGACGCTCAGAGCTTCCTCGTCCTCCACAACAGTGATTTTGGGAGCTATCGCCATTCTCAGATTCCTAGTTAAGGCTGTCTGGCTTCATCAACGATGATGCTGTGCGTCTGGTCTTCTTTCGGCCGTTCAGCCGGAAGCTGGGCACCGGTCACGATGTAATAGACCGTTTCAGCAATGTTGGTTGCGTGATCCCCGATGCGCTCGATATTCTTGGCGCAAAAGAGAAGGTGTGTGCAGGCAGAGATGTTGCGCGGATCTTCCATCATGTAGGTCAGGAGTTCCCGGAACAGCGAGGTGTAGAGCGCGTCGATTTCGTCATCGCGCTCGCGCACAATATTGACCTGCTGAACTGAACGCGTTGCATAGGCGTCAAGCACATCTTTCAGCTGGGTCAGCGCCAGTTCTGCAATCGTCTGCAGGCCACGATAGACGGAAAGCGTCTGACGGGTATCGGTGACGGCAACGACGCGCTTGGCGATATTCTTACCCAGGTCGCCGACGCGTTCGAGATCCGAAGAAATACGGATCGCGCCGATGATTTCGCGCAGATCGATTGCCATTGGCTGGCGCTTGCCAATGATCGTGATGGCCTTTTCATCAATTTCGCGTTGTCCGGCGTCAAGGATCAGATCGTCCGAAATAACGCGCTGGGCCAGCGCATTGTCGGAATTGACCATGGCAGTGACGGCCTGTTCAACCATACGCTCGGCATGACCGCCCATTTCGGCGATCTTGTGTGTCAGGAACTTCAGTTCGTCGTCATAGGAACGGACGGTATGCTGCGACTCGGTCATATCTTTATCCTTGTTTCCCGTGATTAGCCGAAGCGTCCGGTAATGTAGTCCTGCGTGCGCTTTTCCGTCGGATTGGTGAACATCAGTTCCGTATCGCCAACCTCAACCAGATTGCCGAGGTGGAACATTGCCGTGCGCTGGGAAACGCGGGCAGCCTGCTGCATCGAGTGGGTCACGATGACGATGGTGTAGTTCTGGCGCAATTCATCGATCAGCTCTTCCACCTTTGCCGTGGCAATCGGATCAAGCGCCGAGCAGGGTTCATCCATCAGGATAACTTCCGGACTGACCGCAATGGCGCGGGCTATGCACAGACGCTGCTGCTGACCACCGGAAAGACCTGTACCAGCTTCGTGCAGGCGATCTTTCACTTCATCGAACAGACTGGCGCGGCGCAGGCTCTTCTCAACGATTTCTTCCAGCTCGTGCCGGTTCTTGGCAAGGCCGTGAATGCGCGGACCATAGGCGACGTTCTCGAAAATCGACTTCGGGAATGGATTGGGCTTCTGGAAAACCATGCCGACGCGGGCACGCAGTTCAACCACGTCGATCTTTGGATTGTAGATATCCTCTTCATCGAGCGTGATCTTGCCGCCGATCTTGCAGCCTTCAATCGTATCATTCATGCGGTTAAGCGAGCGAAGGAACGTGGACTTGCCGCAACCGGACGGACCGATCAGCGCTGTCACCATCTTTTCCGGCACGTCGAGGCTGACACCGAACAGGGCCTGCTTGTCGCCATAATGAACGGTGACATCTTTACCCTGCATTTTGATCATATTGACCTGTGCACTCATTTTGTCATTTACCGCTTTTTCGAGAGATCGTTCTGTCATCAGATTCATAATTCGCTCCCGTTTACCAGCGCCGCTCGAAGCGGCGACGCAAAATGATGGCCGTGATGTTCATTACCGCAAGAAAGAGAAGCAGCATGATGATAGCGCCTGATGTGCGTTCAACAAAGGCGCGTTCCGCTTCATTGGCCCACATATAGATTTGCACCGGCAGGGCAGTTGATGGATCAAGCGGCGTCACCGGATAATTGGCGACAAAGGCCACCATGCCGATCAGCAGCAACGGCGCAGTTTCGCCCAGTGCATGGGCAAGGCCGATGATCGTACCGGTCAGGATGCCGGGTGCAGCCAGTGGCAGCACGTGATGAAATACCATCTGCGTCTTCGAAGCGCCGATACCGAGCGCCGCTGAACGAATGGATGGCGGCACAGCGCGCAAGGCAGCGCGGGTGGCGATAATAATGGTAGGCAATGTCATCAGGGTCAGAACGAGACCGCCAACCAGGGAGGCCGAGCGCGGCAGACCAAAGAAATTGATGAACACCGCAAGGCCAAGCAGACCGAACACGATCGACGGAACCGCTGCGAGGTTGTTGATGTTGACCTCGATAATATCGGTCAGGCGGCTCTTCTTGGCATATTCCTCCAGATAGATCGAAGCGGCCACGCCTATCGGCAGCGAGAGGCAGAGAACGATCATCATCATGTAGAGCGAACCGATCAGCGCCACACCAAGACCCGACGTTTCCGGACGGCTTGATGCGCCGTAGGTGAACAAACCGGTGTTGAAGCGCTGAGCCATAGCGCCTTCCTTGGCCAGAGTATTCATCCAGCCAACCTGACGGTCGGATACCTTGCGGTTTGCCTGATCGACAGTCAGATCAATCTGACCCTTGAAGGCTGAATCGATATCGCCGCCGGTCAGCACCCAGAGATTTTGTGTCGTCCCGATCAATGCCGGATTGCCGGCGACCAGTTCACGCAGCTGATTGCGCGATCCATCGGAGACGAGCTTGCCCATCTCACGAATGGCAGGCTTGTCATCAAGGCTGATGCCAAGCTTTTCGGCCAGAGCATTGCGGACCAGCAGCGGATAGTTTGCGGTGAGCAGCACGTTGGGATCAGTCGCGCGCTTGTTGGTCGGATCAATGACCTTCTCGTCGAGCTTGACCGCAAGATTAAGCTCGGTCTGCCAGAAGGCGGTGTAGCCATTGGAAATGACCGAGAAGAGCAATGCAACCAGAAAGAACAGACCGATGGCGATGGCGGTGATGCCATAAATCTTGAACCGGCGCTCGGCTGCGTAACGGCGCTTGAGACCAATATCGCGCCGGACCACTTTCGTTGGAGCGATAGCAGCAGGATTGAGTGTTGTGTCGGTCATTCGTACTGCTCCCGGTACTTACGCACGATGTAAAGCGCGAAGATGTTCATCGCCAACGTGATGAAGAAAAGTGTGAGGCCAAGGGCGAATGCCACCAGCGTCTGCGGTGAGTTGAATTCCAGATCGCCCGTCAGCTGGTTGACGATCTTGACGGTAATGGTCGTCATCGCATCGAACGGATTGATGTTGAGGTTGGCGGCAACACCCGCCGCCAGAACCACGATCATGGTTTCGCCGATAGCGCGCGAGGCTGTCAGCAGCAGCGCGCCGACAATACCCGGCAAGGCGGCAGGCAGCACGACGCGGCGGATAGTTTCGGATCGCGTTGATCCAAGACCGAGCGAGCCATCGCGCAGTGAGCCCGGTACGGCAGTGATGATATCATCCGACAGCGAGGAGACGAAAGGAATGAGCATCACACCCATAACGATGCCGGCTGTCAGCACGCTCTGCGCCATGATGAACGGATAGCCACCCGCAATGGCTGCACTGAGATCACGCAGGAAGGGTCCGACGGTGACAAGGGCAAAGAAGCCATAGACAATCGTTGGAATACCCGCGAGCACTTCCAGCAGCGGCTTGACCACGGACCGCACTGTGCGGCTGGCATACTCAGCCATGTAGATCGCGGCGAAGAGGCCAACTGGCACGGCAAAGAGCATGGCGACCAGCGCGATATAGAGCGTTCCGGCAAGAAGGGGGATCAGGCCAAACTGGCCCTGGCTGGCGTCGCCGCCAGCTGCGGCAAAGCGCGGGTCCCACACGGTGCCGAAAAAGAAGGTTGACGGGGTTACCGACTGGAAGAAGGTAATCGTCTGGAAAAGCATGGACAGGACGATACCAACCGTTGTCAGGATGGCGATTGTCGAGGCGGCGAGCAGACCCCAAAGGATGATCCGCTCGACATTGTTGCGGGCGCGGGTACGAACATTCACACCGGACAGGCCGAAAACGGCACCGGCAAGCGCAAGAGCAATGGCGACAACAGCCCCGATATTTTTGGCGCGTGCCGTACTCTTGTTCCACTGCACGGCGATCGGGATCATGAAGTCCTGACCTTCCGTGGCAAGGGCAACGCCCTTGTCGGACAGGATCGGCCGCAATTCAGCAAACGTGGTCGGCAGGTTTGCGCGTTCCTGATCCGTCAGCTTATCAAGGCCGCGAGCGATACCGGCGACCATGCCGATTTCAAGGCTTTGGCTGGCAATCACGCTCTCATTGTTATGAGCCGGCAAACTTTCGACCGCTTGGTGCTCAATATAAAAACCTGAAGCCACCACCCATACGGCGATAAAGATGACCGCAGGCAATACGGAAACCAGAAAAACCCACCAGCCGTGATAATGCGGCAAGGAATGGGCCTTGATGCTTCTGTCATCTCTGCGCACGGCACGCTGGCGTCCTAGAAAGAACCCGGCAATGCCAATGGCGATGACAATCAATACAACCAACAAGGTGGACATCAACGCTTCCCCGATCTGTCCTGCAAACTAGGTCGTAGGCTCACGAATGCAGTCGTGGAGACAGAATTCATGAACATACGGCCCGAGAAATATCCGGCGCGGACAGGGTATCCTGACCGCGCCAGTTATTTGGCTTATTTGCCAGCCATTGTCTTGCCAGCGGCGAATGCAGCGCGCTGAGCTTCGCGCTCTGCATCCGGTGCAGCAACCAGACCATATTCTACCAGCGGGCTTTCCGGACCAACCATCTGGTCAGCAAG
Organism: Phyllobacterium sp. 628; assembly: GCF_014189505.1. GTDB lineage: Bacteria > Pseudomonadota > Alphaproteobacteria > Rhizobiales > Rhizobiaceae > Phyllobacterium. The sequence continues at coordinate 221,825 of NZ_CP050301.1, forward strand.
GAAGAAGTCCACATATTCTTTCAGGCCAGGAATGACGCCCAGGTGTGCCTTCTTGACGTAGAAGAACAGCGGACGCGATACTGGGTATTTGCCCGAAGCAATGGTTTCCGTGCTTGGCTTGATGCCGTTGACGGTTGCAACCTTCAGCTTATCAGCATTGTTTTCGTAGAATGCGAGACCGAATACGCCAACGCCAGTCTTGTTGGCATCAATACGTGCCAGTGTTTCTGGATAATCGCCGTCGATGTCGATTGCCTTGCCATCCTTGCGGATTGCGATACAGGCAGCAGCAGCAGCCTTTTCGTCAAGGCCCGAAGCCTTGATTGCATCAGCAGCACCGGTTGCCTTGCAGCCGCCGGTCATCAACTTTTCTTCGAAAACTTCACGGGTGCCGTGCTTTTCGCCAGGAATGTAAGCAGCGATATCCCAATCTGGCAGCTTCGGGTTAACCTGGTTCCACTTGGTGTTCGGGTTGGCAACGAGCTTGCCGTCAACAACGATCTGTGCAGCAAGAGCTGTATAGATGTCCTTAGGCTCCAAGGCCCAATCCTGACCCTTGATGTCTGTCGCGAATACGATGCCATCATAGCCGATGCGGATTTCTTCAACGTCCTTGACGCCAGCGTCAACGCAGGACTTCAACTCGCTGTCCTTGATCGGACGCGAAGAATTGGCAATATCGATGGTGTTTTCGCCAACGCCCTTGCAGAATTCCTTGATGCCAGCGCCAGAACCACCGGATTCAACGACAGGTGTCTTGAACTTGGGGAATGTTTCGCCAAAGGATTCAGCAACGATCTTGGCATATGGCAGCACTGTGGATGAACCGCTGACCTGAATCTGGTCACGAGCGGATGCGCCAACTGTCGTTGCAATCACCGAGATCGCAATCAGAGCAGTGGTGGAAATAAGCTTGTTCATAGGAGCAGCTCCTGTTGGATTAACTGTGTGACGCCTCCGACGTCGTCTGCCGTCTATAGAACCAATATAACAGTCATATGACAGTATTGTTACACTTCTGTAGCGCGCCCGGTGCATAAGCCGCGCCGGGCCCGGAATCAAAATTCCCTCTAAAACCATCAAGTTAACCGCCTATGGATTTCGCGTCGTGTGGCTTCATTTGGATAAGGCCAATGATTCCAGTAGGTTCAAGACTTTCAATTGCGACGGTCACCGGGTCTGTTTTAACAGACTTGGAAGGGGGACAATGGCGTCCCCTTTGCCAGTTTCAATTTATTTTCCCCGCAAGCGACGGATTGTCTCGCTGCTGCCGTTTAACGGTGCACAGATGACAGACTTCGCAAAGGAAAATTCGCATGAAATCGAGACTCGCAACCATTGTTCTCACCGTATTGCCGCTGTCCCTCATTGCGCCCGTCGCCATGGCCGCTCCCAAAGCCGATACAAACGGCGATGGTATGATCTCGCTGGACGAATATCAGACTGCCGCGCGGACACGCCTGCTCAAATTTGATACGAATGGCGACGGCAAGCTGTCATTGGAAGAATGGCTGAAACGGCCGGTATCCAAGAATGCCACCCGCGATCCAACGGATATGTTCAAACGCTTCGATACCAATCATGATGGTTTCGTCGATGCTGCGGAAATGGATGCGGCCTCAAAGAAGCGTTTTGATCGTCTCGACAAGAATTCCGACGGACAATTGTCGAAGGACGAACGTCCGGTGCACAAGAAGAAGAACACAACAGACAGTTCGCAGGAGTAATGGCAAGCGTGCAAAGCCTTGGACAATCGCAAGACGGATGAAGAACTGCTGGTTGAGATCGGCCGGCATGACAATGCGGCCGTTCGAACCATGGTGACGCGCAAGCTGCCGCGCCTGCTCGCTCTGGCGGCGCGGATGCTTGGCGACCGCAATGAAGCCGAAGATGTCGCGCAGGAAGCCTTTGTAAAACTCTGGCGCCAGGCCGGAAAATGGCAGTCTGGACGCGCCACGTTCGATACATGGCTGCACCGGGTCACGCTCAATCTCTGCTATGACCGTTTGCGGCTGCATCGCGAACAACCCGTGGCAGAAGCACCGGACAGGCCAGATCCGGCACCGGATCCGGAGCAATCGCTTTCAACACAGGACGAAAGTGCGCGTGTCCAACAAGCTCTTGCCTCCCTGCCCGACCGGCAAAGGGAGGCAATCGTGCTTCAATATTATCAGGAACTCAGCAATATCGAGGCGGCGGAAATCATGGATATCAGCATCGAGGCATTGGAAAGCCTGTTATCCCGCGCCCGCCGCAACTTGCGGACAATCCTGGAAAAGGCGGATGAACAGGAGAAGGCCAAATGACACCGGAACGCTTTCGTGAACTGACAGAGATTTATGGTGCTGACATGCGGCGCTGGCCCCCGCCCGCACAAACAGCCGCTGCGGCATTCATCAAGGACCACCCGGAAGTAGCGCAGCCTGCCCTGGAAGAGGCTGCCAAGCTGGATGCCATGTTGTCGGTCTATAAGGTCGACATGCCGGAGGCGGCGTTGCGGGAACGGATCATTGCCGCCTCGGCCAAGGCGTCGTCCGGTTGGAAGCGCGCGCGGCTGTGGTGGCAGGGCACGGGTCTGGCGGGTATCGGTCTTGCCGGTGCAATTACCGGAGCCCTGCTTATCGGCGTCATTCAATCGGCAGAATCACGCGGCTACGAGGATCAGGCTTATGCGGTCACGGCTTTCAACATTTCTGACGAACTGGATGAATAGATGAGCGAACAATCACGCAAAATCCTTCTGGTCGCATCGCTCGCCGTCAATGTCTTCATTGCCGGAGCTGTTATTGGCGGCGGCTATGTCTGGCAGACATTCAGCCATTCCACTGCCGTCGAAAACCGGCGCGGCATCCGCTTTGCCGCTGAATATCTGACGCCTGAGCAGCAAAAGACCTTGCGGCAAAATCTTTCTGCGGTCCGCAAAGACAGCGTGCCACTGGTCGAGGCAGGTCGAACGAGCCGGACCGAAATCGCCCGGCTGTTGGCGCAGGATGTGGTCGATCAAGCCGCGATCGACGCGGAATTGACCAAGGCGCGCGATGCAGATTTTGCCCTGCGCACCCGTATCGAGCAGACAATCGTCGCCTTTGCCGAGGGCCTTTCTCGCGAAGATCGCAAGACATTGGTCGATGGCCTGAAGAAGCGCAATTTCATTCTGCGGCGGGATGCTGCAAAAAAGAATGAAACACCGCGACGGATTTTGCGGTCTCCCCCGTTCAATGACTGTCAACGCCAGACAGGCTGCGAACGGAGAAGAGAATGGTATCCAGTACGACAGATGCGACAGCCGCCATTGCGGTCAATCGCTTTGGATTGGGAAAGCGGGCAAGCGAAACTCTCCCCTCTGATCCCCGTAACTGGCTGCTGGAGCAAATAGGGCAGTACAATCCGCAATCTCCAGCCTTCACATCTCTGCAATCCACCCGAGACATAGCGTCCAGCTACGCCGCAGACCGGGAAAAACTGCAAGCAGTCGACGGCGACGAGAAAATTGCGCTGCGTAAGGAATTGAATAAGGCAGCGCGGCTTCTCTACCGCTCCGAGATAGAAGCACGTGGCCTGACAGCGCTGCAAACCCCGACACCCTTTGCCGAAGCGCTGGTGCATTTCTGGTCAAATCATTTTGCTGTCTCAGCCGACAATCCGGCCATGCTCAGTCTGGCCGGTGTGTTTGAACGCGAAGCCATCCGGCCGCACATTATGGGTCGCTTCACCGATCTTCTCTTCGCGGTCGAGCAGCATCCGGCCATGCTCATCTATCTCGATCAGGTCCGCTCCGCCGGTCCAGACAGTCCGCTCGCGACAAGAGCCCAAAGGCGCAACGCCGGCAAACTGCCGGGAATCAATGAGAATCTCGCCCGCGAAATCATGGAACTGCATACGGTTGGCGTTGGCTCCGGTTATAGCCAGAAAGACGTCACGGAGTTTGCTTATGCCTTGACGGGCTGGTCTGCAGGACGCATGGGCGGCAAGGCCGATGCCAGTCAGGCTGGGGTGTTTCAGTATCGTCCTGGCCTGCATCAGCCGGGGGACCGGCTGATCCGCCACAGGGTTTACGGTGCGACCGGGGAGGATCAGGCAGGCGCCGTTCTGAAAGATCTTGCCAGCGATCCTGCCACGGCCCGCCATATAGCGACAAAACTGTGCCGCCATTTTATGGCCGACGTCCCGCCACAGGCAGCAGTCAAGCGGGTTGCCAAAGCGTTCCTTGTTTCCGGTGGCGATCTGCCAGCTGTTTATAAAGCACTCGTCCAATCGCCTGAGGCATGGTCGGCCGAGCCGGCAAAAATGAAGACTCCGTGGGAATGGCTGACATCCGCCATGCGCGGTCTGGATTATCAGGATCTGGGCAAGGCAAACTTTTCCAATCTGCTCAATCAGTTGGGACAACCGGTCTGGCTGCCGCGTTCCCCGGCAGGATATGACGACATTACCGCCAGCTGGCTTGCCCCCGATGCACTTGTGCGGCGGGTTGAAGTTGCACAGCGGCTGGCCGCGCGGTCCGACCGTTCGCTGAAGCCGGGGGAATTGGCAAGCAATCTGCTTTCCGGCTCGCTCACCGGCACAACGGCAATGGAAATCAGCCGCGCCGAAACCGCCCAGACCGGCATCGCCCTTCTACTCGTTTCACCCGATTTTCAACGGAGATAATCCATGACCAATCGCCGTGATTTTTTGCGTCTGGCAGCCATCGGTGCGGGATCGATGCTTGTTGCGCCGCGCATCGTGTTTGCCAATGTGGCTACAGACCGCCGTTTCGTCTTCATCATCCAGCGCGGCGCTGCCGATGGCCTCAACATCGTTGTGCCCTATGCAGATCCTGCCTATGCGCAGTTGCGCGGCAAGCTCGCGATTGATGCGGCGGATGCCATCAAGCTCGACGGCACCTTCGCGCTCCATCCTTCACTCACCAATATGGGCTCACTTTACACGAGCCAGCAGGCGCTGTTCGTTCACGCGGTCGCCTCGCCCTATCGCGAGCGTTCGCATTTCGACGGGCAGAACGTACTCGAAACCGGCGGCCTCAGCCCATACCAGATCAAGGATGGCTGGCTGAACCGGCTGGTGACTTTGCTGCCGAAATCCGCTGATAAGGCCATCGCCTTTGCCCCGACCATTCCTGCTGCCCTGCGCGGATCGGCGGAGGTTACCTCCTACGCCCCGTCGAACCTGCCGGAAGCACCGGATGATCTGCTGCTGCGCGTGGCACAGCTCTATGACAAGGATCAGCAGTTCCATCCCGTCTGGAGCGCGGCGATGGAAGCACGAGGTTTTTTCAAGGATCTGGAAACCCGCCAGAACCCGGCAACGGCCGGTAAAACCGCCGCAGAAGCCCTCGTTCGCGCCGATGGACCACGCATCGCCATGATCGAAACCAGCGGCTGGGATACACATAGCGGGCAGGACAATCGCCTCGCCAATCAGTTGAAGGCACTCGACAGCATGATCGCTGCCTTGCGCGATGGTCTGGGCGATATCTGGGCGCAGACCACCGTTCTGGTCGCCACTGAATTTGGCCGCACCGCTGCAGCCAATGGCACCGGTGGAACCGACCACGGCACCGCAACAACAGCGCTTGTTCTTGGCGGCGCGGTCAAAGGCGGCCGCATTCTCACGGATTGGCCGGGGCTCAGCCCCAATGCGCTTTACGAAAACCGCGACCTCAAACCCACCATGGATCTCGATGCGCTGATTACAGCCATCGCCGCTGAAACCTTTGGTCTGGATACAGAGCATACCATGAAGACGCTCTTTCCCGGCCGTCCCATTGATCGGTCATTGCACGGGCTGATCATAACTTGAACCACCAACCAACATTGAAGAGGTAATCATGAGAACCATCCTGAGCATTATCACCGCAGGCTTTGTCGCGGCAGGAACCTTGGCTGGCGTACAAACCGCCAGCGCCCTGCCGCTTCTCCCGGTCCAGGGTGATCATCTGCAATCCCAGGCCGAGCCGGTTTATTGGCGCCATGGCTTTTACGGCTGGCACGGCGGCTATTACTACGGTGGCCATCGCGGTTACGGCTATTACCGTCCGGGTTATCGTTTTTATAACGGTTACTGGTTCCCGCTCGAAGCATTCGGGCCAAGGACCGTCATCATCGAACGCCCTGCGCCGATTATCGTCCATCGTCGCCCAGTGATCGTTTATCGCGATTAAGCTCCGCATCGTCGTTTGTCCGGCATGATGATTTCTACCGGACATCGGCAATGCGCGTGTTTGGCTGCACACTGAGACGCCTCATGCCCCCCGGATGAGGCGATTGTGCGGCCAACAAGGGGCGCCTTGACAGGCGCCCCTTAGTCCCATAGTTATCAAGTCATCTGATGACTATGGGACTTTTCGTATGCAGCCAGCCGCCCGTACCAATCTTGCCGAGACCGCTGTCGAAAACATCCGCTCGGAAATCGCCACCAACCGCTGGCCGGTGGGTGATCGTATTCCCAATGAGGCGGCACTTGCCGATATGCTGGCGGTCAGCCGTGGTACCGTGCGTGAAGCGGTTCGGGTACTCGTTGCGCAAGGTCTTCTCGAAACAAAGCAGGGATCGGGAACCTATGTCCGTTCGCTCGTCAATCCGGATGAAAGTCTCTTACGCATCAGGCGCACCGGCCTGCGTGATCAGGTTGAGACGCGCTGTGCCCTTGAAGTGGAGGCCGCACGGCTGGCCGCTTTGCGTCACACGCCGGAAGTCATCGCCGAACTGCGTCAATTACTGACCGAACGTGGTGAGTATAACCCAGCCACGCATGAACATTACGTTGCCCGTGACCTCGCCTTTCACAAGGCCGTCGTCGCAGCGTCGCGTAATCATGCCCTCATGGAAGTCTATGAATTTTTCTCGGTTTCCACGCAGGAAATCATTCGCGCGACAGTAACCGGAGAACTTCCCGAACCGGATATGGCCGCCCACGCCGCTATCATCGACGCCATCGCCTCCGGCGATGCCGACAAGGCCGCCTCGACCACCCGCACCTTTATGGCTCCCATTCTGCTCGAACTCGATCGATTGCTTGCATCATGAACCAGCATACCGCCCCGGAACACCCAATAACCCTCCCGACCAAACTTGATATCGCCAGTGAACAGCTGATCGACGCGGAAGCCGACAGTCTTCCGCAGCCGCGTGTACCCGATTTTCATAGCCGGGGTGCCCAGATAATATTTGGTCTCAGTCTCGTGCTCATTGCCTTTAATCTGCGCCCGGTTTTCTCCAGTGCATCGGCGCTTTTGCCGGAAATCACTGCACAGATGGGTCTGTCATCTTTTGGTGCGGGTGTCCTGACCACCCTGCCCGTGCTGTGCCTCGGCCTTTTCGCACCGCTGGCTCCACGCCTTGCCCAGCGTATCGGCGCGGAACGCGCGCTCTTCGGCGTCCTCATTTTACTCGCCCTTGGCACCGCCTTGCGTGGTCTGCAATCATTGCCGCTGCTTTTCATCGGAACAGCGCTTGCTGGTGGCTGTATCGCTATCGGCAATGTTCTGCTCCCGGGCCTCGTCAAGCGCGATTTTGCCACGCGCACCGGCATGATGACGGGTCTTTACACCATGGCGCTCTGCGCTGGGGCGGCCAGTGCCGCCGGATTTACCTTGCCGGTTCAGCGTCTCCTCGGCGGCTCGTGGTCACTGGCATTGAGTGCCTGGGCTTTGCCAGCAATCGTGGTCGCTGTCATCTGGCTGCCGCAGGCTTTTGCCCGCAAGGTTCGCACGAAACATGCGGGTTTCAAGGTACAGGGCCTCTGGCGTGACCGTCTGGCATGGCAGGTCACCCTGTTCATGGGCCTGCAATCCGCCCTTGCTTATTGCGTCTTCGGCTGGCTCGCCCCCATCCTGCGGGATCGCGGCATGGATGGAACCACTGCCGGAGCAGTTGTATCCGTCTCGGTCATGGCTCAGGTTATTACCTGTCTGCTGGTGCCGTCGATTGCTGTTCGCTGCAAGGATCAGCGCCTGATCAATGTCGGCCTTGCAGCCATTGCCGTTACTGGCCTGCTTGGCTTTCTATTCGCGCCGCTTTCAACTGTCTGGTTATGGGCGATCATTCAGGGCATTGGTCAGGGTGGCCTCATTGCCATTGCCATGACGATGATCGTGCTGCGCTCCCCCGATTCGCACGTCGCCTCCCACCTTTCCGGCATGGCGCAATGTGTCGGCTATACCCTTGCCGCCACCGGTCCGTTGCTTGTCGGTCTCATCCACAGCGTTACGGAAAGCTATGCCGCGACGGCCATTCTATTTGTGCTGCTGGGACTTGGTGTTGCTGTTTTTGGCTGGGGCGCCGGACGGGCCCAGCATGTCACTGCCCGTACCATCGCCCTGTGAACCGCAGTTAACGAAGGCATTCATCACCGGTTCAGCCGCGAAGCTTTATCACTGTCGTCAACGCTTAAACGCTAAGGACGACTTCCATGATCAAGAAATCACTCGCTGCTCTTCTGGTTGCTGCCATTTCGGTCAGCGCAATCAGTGTTTCCTCGGCTCCGGCCCAGGCTGGCGGCTACTATTCATACGATGATGATGACGGTTATTACCGTGATCGTGACTACTATCGTGACCGGGATTATTATCGCGATCGTGATTATCGGTCTGACTATTCGGAACGTCGTCACAAGAACCGTGATACGGCCATTATTGCTGGCGTTGCTGGTCTTGCCCTTGGTGCTGTCATCGTCGGCTCGCTGGCTAACCAGAATCGCAGACAGTCTGCGCCGGTCTACTCCCGTCCGGCCTATAATGACCGCCTGATCTACGATCCGAACTACTAAACGCAGGCTGCATCTTTGTGGTGCGCAGTAAAGCCAGACAATAAAAAAGCACGGCCCGTCTTGAACAGGCCGTGCTTTTTATTTCGAAGACCCAAACGATCTCACGCCTCGATATCGACGTCCTTGGTTTCCTTGCCGATCAGCAGCGCAATCAACGTCAGAACGCCCATGACCGAGAGATAGACACCGACCCAGAACGGGCTACCGGCGCCAGCGCGCCACAATGCGATAGCGATGAACGGCGCAACAGCTGCCCCGAGGATCGATGACACATTGTAGGAAATGCCTGAGCCCGTATACCGAACACTGACCGGAAACAGTTCGGGCAGCAATGCACCCATCGGTCCGAATGTCATGCCCATCAGGGTAAAGCCGAGGATCAGCCAGGCCATGACGCCGACAGTGCCGAGCGACAGCAGCGGAACCCACAGCAAGCCGAACAGGATGATACCGAGGGTGACCCAGATCAATGTCTTGCGGCGGCCCCAACGGTCAGCCCATGGGCCGGATGCCATGGTGAAGATACCAAAGAACACCACGCCGACGATCATCATCAGAACAAAGGTCGTGTAGTCGTAACCAAGACCGGCAACAGGACCTGCTGTCGCAGCGCGGCCATAGCTCAGCGAAAATGTGGTCATCAGATAGAACAGGACATAGGTTGCCAGCATGTAGAAAGTGCCGAGAACCAGCTGTTTCCAATGGGTCTGGAATGCGGAAACCAGCGGCACTTTTTTGATCTGGCCGGTATTCACAGTCTTTTCGAAGGCTGTGCTTTCCACAAGGTTGAGCCGGACCCACAGGCCGACAACGACCATGACAGCGGAAAACAGGAACGGAATGCGCCAGCCCCAGTCGAGAAACGCGAGCGATGGTCGCGATGGATCATCCGATGGCAGCATGGCAGCAATAATCAGGAACAGGCCATTGGCGATGATGAAACCAATGGGCGCGCCCAGTTGCGGAAATGTCCCATAAATCGCGCGCTTTCCCTGCGGTGCATTCTCGGTTGCCACTAGCGCCGCGCCGCTCCACTCGCCGCCGAGCGCAAAACCCTGCGCCAGACGCAGCACCACCAGCAGCGCCGGTGCCAGCCAGCCAGCCATGGCAAATGTCGGCAGCACGCCGATCAGGAATGTGGCGATGCCCATGGTCAGAAGCGCGCCGACGAGTGTGATCTTGCGTCCGCGCTTGTCACCGAGATGGCCAAAGAAAATAGCACCGAGCGGACGTGCCACCATCGCCGCACCGAAAATGGCAAAGGACGACAAGAGAGCCGTGGTTTCATTGCCGGGCGGAAAGAACAGATGCGGGAAAACCAAGACCGCAGCGGTCGCATAAACATAAAAGTCGTAAAACTCGATCGTCGTACCGATAAGGCTGGCGAGAATAACGCGGGAACGCGGATTGGCGATTACGCCAGCTTGCGCTGTTGCTGACATTGAAAATTGCTCCCTGACGGCTGAGGTTGTTTCCTCAACGCGCTTGTTGGCGGATTAGACTATTGAAATGAGAACCGGGATCATGAAGGAATACTTGGTTGCAGGCAAAAACCAATATATCGGCCGCACAGGCAGTTCAAGCAATATTCCGGCCTTGGGATTCGGCGGCTGATGCCGCCGAAAAACAAAAACGCAGCCTCACGGCTGCGTTTTCAGATTTGTCTCAGACCATGCCGAGAGCGTTCATGTAAAGTTCGAGGATCGCTTCCTCTTCCTTGCGCTCGTTGGCGTCCTTCTTACGCAGACGCACGATCGTGCGGATGATCTTGGTGTCGTAGCCACGGCCTTTGGCTTCGGCCATTACTTCCTTGATATCGTCCTGAAGTGTTGTCTTTTCTTCCTCAAGACGCTCGATACGTTCGATAAACTGCCGCAATTCCGCAGCCGCAACACCTTCGACACCACCCTGCGGCGCTACTTCATCCATGCTCATACTTCGCTCCGTAAAAATTGATTGTGCGACTCGGAAACGCCGCCTCTGCCGTTCCGATGCCCGACCCATGCATCCAGAGTCAAGCCAATAGACCCATGCGGGACGTCTGTGGCCTCAATGGGACGGCTTGTTCACATCGAATGCAGCCTTCTGTGCATCACTGGCCTCGCGTTGATGCTTGGCCTGCCATTGCGCATAGGGTTCGCCATAAACGATTTCGCGTGATTCCTCCTTGGAAAGCGCAACGCCATCCGCTTCCGCTGCTTCGCGATACCAGTTGGACAGGCAGTTGCGGCAGAAACCGGCAAGGTTCATCAGATCGATGTTCTGTACATCGCTGCGCTCACGCAAATGTTCCACCAGACGGCGAAAAGCGGCGGCTTCAAAAGCGATGCGTTGCTCTTCGGTGAATTCACTCATGGTCAATCTCCTCCAGCGGACCCGTCCGCGAGCCATATTGTCTGGCTATATGCATATCGGGGTTGGCATTGATGGCTGCAAGGATCGGCGCGAGACGGTCCGCCCATTGTTCAATCCCGGCTTCATCGGCAATCAGATCTTGCCGTACCTCGATCAGCGCATGGGCCAGTCCCGGCACGATACAATGTTTGAACATGGTGTCATTGCGCAGCGCCCCGTCATAGGGCTCGTTGTCACCGACCACCAGAAGCGGGTCTTCCTGCAAGCCTGCAATCAGCGGCACAACCGCGCGCGGATCCATGTCCCACAGGATACCCGCATGCCACGGACGCGGTGTTGTCTTCCAGAAAGCTGTGAAGGAATGAATGGAAATGACCAGAGGCGCCTTGCCGCTTGCGTCGGTTACAGCCGCTATCGTCTGCGCCACGGCTTCGTGATAGGGCCGGTAGAACACTTCTACACGGTTTTGATGCTCTTCCACCGGCATGGGATTGTTGCCGGGGATGATTGCCCCATCGGACAGGCGCATGATCAATGTCGGATCGTCCTCGCCACGGTTCGGATCGATCAGAAGGCGTGAAAAACCACCAAGCACCGCAGGGACATCCAGCATCGCAGCCAGCTTCCGTGTCAGCTGTTCCACGCCGATATCATAGGCGATATGCCGTTCAAACTGCGCTGGCGGCAAACCGAGCGATCCATACTCCTCCGGCAAATCCCGCCGTGCGTGATCAGCCAGCAGGACCAGGCTCTTTGCCTTGTCGCCATCAACGGTGTGAAAGGGGGAAAACGGCATGCGAACGTTCTCTTGTGCAATTATTCGTGGAGAGCTTTTTGTTTTTCACGCCCTGACCGGGAATGCAACCAGAGTTGTGGGCAAAAAGGCCGGCTTGATCCATCCTCTGGGAAACTGCGCGATGTTCGCCCTTTTGCGCGAAGCTTTTTCAACACAAACCGCGCTTGTTTTTTTCCGTTTCGCAGGCGACCTGTCAACGCAACTATCGTTCTTTTGCCGCACTCGCCATCGAACTTTGCATTCAAACGATTAGCGCGTTGACAATGCACGTGAAACTGCCGAAAAGAGGTTAAAAGACGGACGGAGGCAATATTGCGCAGGGGCATCATTTTCCGCGCTGACCAGCATCAGCGGACGCGATTGAGCAGCTTTCTAGCGGCTTTTCTATTCATTTTCGTAGCAGGCAGTGTCTTCGCACCTGAAAAAGCCCATGCCGATTTCCGCGTATGCAATACCACGCAAAATCTCGTTGGCGTTGCATTGGGGTACCGGGCGAAAACCGGCTGGATCACAGAGGGCTGGTGGCACGTCAACGCCTCCTCCTGCACCACGCTGGTCGTCGGCCCGCTGACATCACGGTATTATTACCTCTACGCGGAGGATGCCCAGAGCGGCGGCCGCTGGGATGGCAAGGTGAATATGTGTGTTGCGGAAAACCAGTTTAAAATTACCGGCATCAATGACTGTTTTGCGCGCGGATTTCAGCGCGCTGGATTTCAGGAGTATGATACCGGCGAACAATCAAGCTGGATGGTCCAGCTTACGGAAGAAAATCCTCCCTCAGCTCCAATTGTAACGGATACCCCACCTCGATGAGACGCCGCCGTAAGGTCAAAATCCTCGCCACCCTGGGTCCTGCTTCATCCGACGAAGCGATGATTTGCAAATTGTTCGAAGCCGGTGCGGATGTGTTCCGTATCAACATGAGCCATGCGAGCCATGAATTGATGCGCGAGCTTGTGCGCCGCCTGCGCAATGTCGAAAAGGCAGTGGGACGCCCCATCGGCATCCTCGCCGATCTGCAGGGACCAAAGCTGCGCGTCGGCAAATTCGCTGAGGGCAAGGTTGACCTCGTTCCCGGGCAGATATTCACGCTCGACAACAATGAGGCGCCCGGAGACAACACGCGCGTTTTCCTGCCGCATCCGGAAATTCTGGAAGCTGTGGAAGCGGGCCATCGCCTGCTGATCGACGACGGCAAGCTGGCACTCGTTGCAGAAGCATCCGACGGCAAGTCCATCACCTGCCGCGTTGTTTCCGGCACAAAGATTTCCGACAAGAAGGGCGTCAGCCTGCCCGATACCACGCTTGGTGTCAGCGCTTTGACCGAAAAGGATCGCCGCGATCTCGATGCCGTCCTGCAGGAAGAAGTGGATTGGGTCGCCCTGTCCTTTATTCAGCGGCCGGAGGATCTTGCCGAAGTACGCAAGATCTCGCGCGGCCGCGTTGCCCTCCTGTCGAAGATCGAAAAGCCGCAGGCCGTTACCCGTCTTGCGGAAATCATTGAGCTTTCCGATGCGCTGATGGTGGCGCGCGGCGATCTCGGTGTTGAAATGCCGCTGGAATCCGTCCCCGGCATTCAGAAGCAGATCATCCGCGCCTGCCGCCGGGCAGGCAAGCCGGTGGTCGTTGCCACGCAGATGCTGGAATCGATGATCACAGCAGCTGTCCCGACCCGCGCTGAAGTTTCCGACGTTGCGACAGCCGTGTTCGAAGGCGCCGACGCTGTCATGCTTTCAGCAGAATCAGCTGCCGGTGACTATCCGGTCGAAGCCGTATCCACCATGGCGCGCATCGCCGAAGAAGTCGAACGCGATCCAAACTATCCCGGCATCATCCACGCCCAGCGCCCTGAACCAAATGCCACCGGCGCAGATGCGATTTCGCTGGCTGCCCGGCAGATCGCCGAGACGCTGAACCTGTCCGCCATTGTCACCTACACGGCATCCGGCACAACCGGCTTGCGTGCTGCACGCGAACGGCCATTGCTCCCGATCATCGCCCTGTCGCCCGTTGTCGAGACAGCCCGCAAGCTCTCCCTCGTTTGGGGTTTGCACTGCGTGGTGACGGAAGATGCAACGGATCTTGATGATATGGTCGATCGTGCCTGCCACATTGCCTATCAGGAAGAGTTCGGCAATCCGGGCGACCGCATCATTATTTCAGCCGGTGTGCCGCTGCGCACGCCTGGTTCGACCAATATGCTGCGCATTGCCTATATCGGCTCGGACGGGCTGACAGGTATCTAGACCTGACTATCAGGGTTGGCGGCGATCGGCCGCCGACCCGAAATTATCCCCGGCAATCCGGGCTTCGAGCGCTCGTGCGGCGCCTTCCAAATCCCGGTCGTAACCGGCAATTTTCTCGATAGCCATCACATCCAGAGCCGTCGCTACAAAATCCGGCCTGTGTCCCATATTCTTGACCCAAACCAGTTCCGACCCGGCAATATCACGCTCGAGCCCCGTGGAATGCACGTCTGCCAGCACCACGTCATCACGGTCGCCGGTGATGATCACGGTCGGCGCCTTGATCTCCTTATAACGTGGGGAAAAACTGCTGACATAGGCAAACAGCCCCGCCACATCGCGTGAATTGGCCCGAAAGGTTTGCGGCCGCAGCACAAGCTCAATGCTGGCATCGCGCGCATAATTCTGCGGCACGGCATTGGGTGCAAATACACCGGCAATTCCGGCATCCATACTCAACAGTCCACCCGGAAGCGCCAGCGTCTCGGTAAACAGCCAGCCAACCAGCGGTGTACTTGCAAGAGTATAGTACCAGGAGACATCGCCGCCCGGCCACGGATGCGTTGCGGGCGACAGAAACAGCACGCCCTTTGTCTTATCGGGATGGTTGACGGCAAAGGTCGCGGCAATCGCACCACCAAAGGAATGCCCGACGATGATGGCTGGGCCGATGCCAAGCTTATCCATCAGCGCGGCCAGCGTGGCAGCCTGCCCCGCAGGATTTTCATTGTTGCCATTACCGCGCCCGGACCAGCCATGCCCCGGACGGTCGATGAACAGAAGATCAGCCCGCCCCTCCAGCGCCGGACGCAGCGGCAGCATCAGGTCTTTTAGGTTGCTGCTCGCACCATGGATAAAAACGATAGGCGGCAGATCAGCCTTTAGACCCGCTTTGACGTAGACATAGTGCATATGCGTGCCGCCAATGTCCGCAAAGGTCCCGACCGGTGGATTGCGCCGCTCAATAGCCTGTACACCCAGATAAGTCGCTCCCGCCATCCCAAGGACGCAAAAGATCACAAAGGCAATAAGCGCCAGAAACAGATTCATGAACAAGGGGATTTCCGCTGAGAAAAGATGGGAAATAAATTGAATTACGTGCGCTGGCCTGCCAGATCATCAGCCAGTTCGCCTGCCTGCGTCTGCGCTTCCCGCATCATCGGATACACACTGAGCACCTGCTCAAACGCCTGCAAAGCACCTTCCTTATTTCCCGTATCTTTCAAAATCGCCGCGAGCCCGGCAAGCGCTCCGAAATGCCGCGGTTCCAGCGCGAGAGTTTTCTGGATATCGGCCATGGACCGCCCATAGTCATTCATCAGGAAATTGACCGTGGCGCGCCGGTTCCAGCCTTCGGCATATTCAGGCTTGAGCACGGTGACCTGATCAAGAAAATCCAGCGCAATTGAATACTTCTTCTCAGCCATGGCAGAAGCGGCCCACTGCATCATCAGATCGATACTCGCGCTGCCGGAATTTTCCCACTGCGTCTGAATGAGGCTGGCAAGGCGCTTGGCCTTCACTTCATTGCGCTCGCGCTTTAACTGCGAGAATAGCTCATTGAGCCGCGTGGCGCGTTTTTCCGCCTGGGTCTGATTGGCTGGTGTCTGGTCGGGCAATGACGCCGCCTGCGGGGAAGCAGCAGCGGGAGCTTGCGCTCCGGAATTATCCTGCGCCAGCGCTGCGGCAGGCAACGCCAACAAAAATGTCCCGAATAAAATAGCAAAAACGCTCCGCATGATACGGATCGTAATCCGTATCAGCGAAACGTCAAATGCAAATAACCGTGAAACGGTAAATCAGCCCTGGCGCGCTTTAAAACGCGGAGCAGTCTTGTTGATGATGTAGATGCGGCCCTTACGGCGCACCAGCTGATTGTCACGATGACGGGCCTTAAGGGCCTTAAGCGAATTCTTGATCTTCATTTCAGCACCGGTAGGTTTACGCCCGAAACCGGGCACCAATAATAAAGCGCGCCTCAAAAAGCGCGCCGGAAACACGTTGCGGGGAAATAGCCAAGGAATGCCCCGATTGTCAACTCCCGACTCATGATTCATATGGAGATTCATGAGCCGGCAGCGATTTTATTTGCACTTACAGCCGCTTTGTTATGCGGGTCACGTGGCCCATCTTGCGGCCCGCACGTGCTTCAGCCTTGCCGTAGAGATGCAGCACAGCACCATTTTCGGCAAGAATCGCCGGCAATTTCTCGATATCATCACCAATCAGATTTTCCATGATGCAATCGGAATGACGCCGCGTATCGCCAAGCGGCAGCCCCGCCACCGCGCGAATATGCTGCTCGAATTGCGAGACCGCACAGGCCGCTTCAGTCCAGTGACCGGAATTGTGAACACGCGGTGCGAATTCATTGGCCAGCAGCGTGCCATTGGCCAGCACGAAGAATTCCATGCCGAGTACACCGACATAATTCAGGGCTTCTAGCAGCTTGCGGGCCGAATCGGCGGCAAGACCGGCAATCGTTGATGAGACAGAGGCCGGCACGGTGGACGTCGCCAGAATGCCGTCCTTGTGCACGTTCTCGGCAATATCGTAAATGCGGATATTGCCTGTCTCATCGCGCGCTGCAATCACCGAAATCTCTCGGGTGAAATCAACGAGACCTTCAAGGATCGAAGGGACACTGCCAATGGCGGCAAACCCGGCCTTGGCGCTTTCGCCCTTTTTGCCGGAAAACCTGACCTGTCCTTTGCCGTCATAGCCAAAGCGGCGGGTCTTGAGGATACCCTTGCCTTCAAAGGCCAAAAGTGCGGCTTCCAGATCGCCTTCATTCTCGACGATGCGCCATGGCGCCGTCTGGATACCTGCCATGTTGAGAAAACGCTTTTCCGTTACCCGGTCCTGTGAAACCTTCAATGCTTCCGGCGGCGGGAAAACCCCGATGCTCTCATTCAGCATCTCCGCCGAATCGACCGGCACATTTTCGAACTCATAGGTAATGACATCACTGAGTTCCGCCAGTTGTTCCAGAGCGTTGGGATCATCATAGGCCGCCACGATCTGTTCGTTGGCCACCTGCGCCGCAGGACAGTCTTTCTGCGGCTCGAGAATGATTGTGCGGTAGCCGAGACGGGCCGCAGCCATGGCAAGCATCCGGCCAAGCTGTCCGCCGCCGATAATGCCGATAGTCGATCCTGGAGCAATCATCTTTATGCCTCGTCAGATGGCCGTTCGGCGACCTTTTCACTCTGGGCCGACCGCCAGTCATCCAGTCTTTTTGCCAATGCGGCATCGTTCAACGCCAGAACGGCCGCGGCAAGCAGCGCAGCATTCACTGCACCCGCGCGGCCAATGGCCAAGGTGCCGACGGGAATACCGGCAGGCATCTGCACAATGGATAAAAGCGAGTCCTGTCCCGACAAGGCTTTTGACTCGACCGGAACACCAAAAACCGGCAGAGGCGTCATTGAAGCGGCCATGCCCGGAAGATGCGCTGCTCCACCTGCGCCGGCAATCACCACCTTGAATCCGGCAGCACGTGCCCCCTTGGCAAATGTGACCAGCCGGTCCGGCGTCCGGTGGGCGGAAACGATGCGGTCGTCGTGGGAAATACCAAGGGCATCGAGTGTTTCAGCGGCGTGGCGCATGGTCGCCCAATCGGACTGGCTTCCCATGATAATTGCGACGTCAGCGCGTTTGTCTGCCATAAAACATCCTCTGATCGGCCAGGTATGCGGAATTTGCAGGGATTAAAGGAAAAGCGCGGAAGCCGCAAGTTATGCGCGGCCGCTCATCTCTGCCTATGGAATCTCAGGCTATAATGTCTGGGATGATCTTGTCTTCAAGCTCAAGCAGCTTGTCTTTGATGATGAGTTTCTTCTTTTTCATTCTCTGGACACGCAGCTGGTCACAACCAACTTGGATCATCGCTTGGATGGCGGCATCAAAATCCAGATGCTCCTGTTTTAGTCGTGCGACTGCCAATCGAACGTCAGCCTGATCCTGGTCGGACATGCAGTGATTCCCGGTATTTTGTTATAGAAGAATCCAATGTCTGGTCCGGCGTTGAAGAATACCGGATCAGCACGTGCCAATAGCATATTTTACATGACAAGAAAATCCTACGAAACAAATTCGACAATTGCGTAAAGAGGTGGCAGAGTGTCACGGCTCTGTCATAATCTCGCCTTCTGGCTGGCAGAGCATGAACGGGTACGAAACCAACCAAGGGAGAAGCCGAATGGCCATTGAGTCTCATCTTGAAACGCTTGAACGTAAGCATGGTGCACTCGAAAAGGAAATTTCCGAAGCGCTGGCAAGCCCGGCAACTGACGACCTGAAGATCACCGACCTGAAACGCCGCAAGCTCATGCTGAAAGAGCAGATCGTAAAACTGAGATCGACCGCCACGCGCCACTAAGCCGCCCTGGCCGACTTTAAAAAGAATTCCAGCCGATCGCCGAAGAGGCCATCGATCTGGCAGAGTTAAAAATCAAAACCCGGCTCGCAGCCGGGTTTTTTATTGGGCACTTCAAGTGTGTCCCAAGCTGGAGTTCATTCACTCCAGAACTGGTCCAGCCACAAATTGAGATGAAAGAAGCCGCTGTCATCCACGGCATAAATCCGGCGGGTACCTTCAGATTTGACCTTGACCAATTGCGCATCGAGCAACGTTTTCAAATGCTGAGAAACTGCAGGGCGCGAGATCGGCAAGCCAATCGCCAACTCGTTTACGGTCTTTGGCCCGCGTCGCAACTCTTCCAGCAAATAGCGGCGATTCGGATCAGAAATGGCAGCAAATGCGTCTGTTTCAGCCATACTGAATAGTCATTTTAAACCACAGGCAATGTCAACGCATTTGTACAGAAAGCGTCACTAAAATTTGAAGTAAATTTTATTTAACGGATGCAGCACCACTTAAGGGTCAGGCCCTGTCAATCTGTTTGGGCTTCCGCACGCGGATCGAGCTTGATTCCTTCAGGCGTTGCCCGTTCCGATGGCACTGTCTGAAAATTATCCCTCATCGCAATCGGCATCGCTGCCCGCATGCGTGAGCGGATGATGGCATGGGTCATGATCGAAACATGCGCCAGCGCCGTGACAGCGAACAAGCCTTCCGGCGCAATGTATTCCATAGACCAGGCACCGAGGATAGGACCCATCATCGTACCAAAACCATAGAGCAGCAGCAGACCGCCGGTAACCTTGACGAAATTCTGTGTATCCGAATAGTCATTGGCATGGGCAACGGCGACTGGATAAAGCGTGTAGGCCAATCCGCCATAGATCGCCGTCATGAACAGAATGACCGTGGCCTGACGCGAGCCAATCAAAAAGATCAGCATGCCAATAATGGCCGCCGCACCCGCGACAAAGGCCAGCACATAGCGCCGGTCCGTGCGGTCGGACATGCGCCCGACCGGGATCTGCATCAGCGCACCGCCCATCACCGAGGCGCTCATCATCAAAGCGATCTCCGTGGTGGAAATGCCAGTCGCTGCACCATAGACCGCGCCAAGTGTACCAAACGCACCATTGGCCACGCCGATCAGCATGCAGCCGACAAAGGCAACAGGTGAATTGCGATACAGCGCCCGCAGATCAAGCTGCACTTCAGTGAGCGGCTTCGGACTGCTGGCCGTGGAGATAGCGGTCGGGATCAATGCCAGGCAGAACAGGATGCCACTGAGCATGAAGAAAGTGCCGGAACGCACGTCGCCGAAACCGATCATCATCTGCCCCGCAGTGATCGAGGCAAAGTTGACCACCATATAAAGACCGAAGATTTGCCCGCGATTGGCATTGGTTGCGCGCTCATTCAGCCAGCTTTCAATGACCATGTACGCACCGGCCATGGCGAAACCGGTCAGGGCGCGCAGGGCGATCCATGCGGTCGGATGCACGAGAATACCGGTCATCAATGCAACGATGGCGGCAATGGCGGCAAAAGCACTGAATGCACGCACGTGACCGACACGGCGCACCAGCCGCGGCGCCAGCAGACAGGCCGTGATGAACCCGCCCGCCCAGGCGGTTCCGAGAAGACCCAGCGATGTCGTCGAGAAGCCTTCCGCACCACCGCGCAACGGCAGCAGAAGCCCGTGCAGGCCGGATGCCATGACCAGAAACGAAGTGCCGCACAAAAGGGCAAAGACCTGTACGAACGAACGGAACACAGCAATACCCTCAATGCTTGGCAGGAACCGGCAAAAACACCGACAATAAATTCGTCTCAGTCAGCAATACGGAGACATCATGGCATCCGCATCATTTACGTTCCGTTTCAGCGAAAAAGTGCTTCGGCCGCCACCTTGCTGTCGCCCTTGCGTGCGCGTTCTTCTTCCAGCCGGGTAATTTCCCCGCGCAGCACGCCAATCCGCTCATCCAGTTCGGCGACGGAAAGCAGGGATAGCTCCTGCCCGATTTCGTGGGCAATCTTGCGTTTTGGCTCCTCATCGAAAAGTGACATCGCATCCTCCACTTGTCGCTTTGTGCCGAAAGGATACAGTCGCCACGCTTCGAATTGCAAATCATTCAAGCGAATCAACTGAAGGAACATGAGTATGGCCAGCAAAATTCCGACAACGATGACCGCGATCGAGATCACCCAGCCGGGCGGTCCGCTGGTTCTCAAGCCGGGAAAGCGCGGTGTGCCGGAACCGGCTCAGAACGAACTTCTGGTGCAGGTGCGTGCCGCCGGCGTCAACCGGCCCGATGTTTTGCAGAGGCAGGGTCACTATCCGCCACCTGCCGGAGCATCTGATATTCCCGGGCTGGAAATTGCCGGTGAAGTGGTCGCTGTCGGGGCGGGCGTGACGCGCTTTCGTATCGGCGATCGCGTCACGGCACTGGTCGCAGGCGGCGGCTATGCGCAATATTGTACCGTGCATGAAAGCTCCGCACTGCCCATCCCGGCTGGCTATGGCTTCATCGAAGCCGCTGCTCTACCGGAAACCTTCTTCACCGTCTGGCACAATGTTTTCGAACGTGGCGGCCTGAAAAGCGGGGAAACCTTTCTTGTGCATGGCGGCACCTCTGGCATTGGCACGACGGCAATCCAGCTTGCCAGTGCATTTGGTGCTTATGTCATCACCACTGCGGGCTCCGAGGAGAAATGCGAGGCCTGCGTGAAGCTCGGCGCAGACCGGGCCATCAACTACCGTACCCATGATTTCGTTGATGCGGTGAAAGATGCAACCGGCGGCAAGGGCGTTAATCTTACCCTCGATATGGTCGGCGGTGACTATGTCGAGCGCAACTATGATGCGGCGGCCGTTGATGGACGGATCGTGCAGATCGCCCATCTTAACGGCGCGAAAAGCAATGCCGATGTGTCGAAACTGATGGTCAAACGGCTGACCCATACCGGCTCCACGCTGCGGACCCGGCCCATCGAGTTTAAAGCGGGTATTGCCCGCGAACTGGAGCTGAAAGTCTGGCCATTGCTGGTCGAGCGCCGCGTCGCACCGGTTATCGATATGATCTACCCGCTGCACGAGGCATGGCGCGCGCATGAACGCATTGAGGATGGCCAGCACATCGGCAAGATCATGCTGGATGTCAGTTGATCTGCCAGCAATGCAGCATCAGTTTCAGGCCATTCGCCGAAACCAGTGATCATACAGAAGGCCCAGCAAAACCGATTCTTGCCCAACGGGGAATTTAACGCTATATAACGCCTCGAATTCCCGGAAATTGTGGTTGAACCCACGTCCCGCCTCACCGGAGCGGACGAACGAGAGGACTATATCTAATGGCCACCCAGCTTCTAATGCCAAAGGCAACGGCCGTCTGGCTTGTCGACAACACCGCTCTGTCTTTTGACCAGATTGCTGCATTCTGCAAATTGCACCCGCTTGAGGTGAAAGCGATTGCTGACGGTGAATCGGCTCAGGGCATCAAGGGGCTCGACCCGCTGATCACCGGCCAGTTGTCGCGCGATGAAATCGCCAAGGGCGAAGCCGATATCAACCACAAGCTGAAAATTCTCGACCCAAAGGTTCGCGTGCCGGAAGCCAAGCGCAAGGGCCCGCGCTACACGCCGCTGTCCAAGCGTCAGGATCGTCCGAACGCCATTCTCTGGCTGGTGCGCAACCATCCGGAATTGAAAGATGCACAGATTTCGCGTCTGATCGGCACCACGAAGTCGACCATCGAACAGATCCGCAACCGCACCCATTGGAATTCCAACAATCTCCAGCCGATGGACCCGGTCACACTTGGCCTGTCCTCGCAGATTGATCTGGATCTTGAGGTTGAGCGTTCGTCCCGCAACCGTCCGGTTCAGCCAGGTGAAGGTGGCGATACATTGCTGCCAGCATCGGCAACGGAAAACCTCGACATCAAGCCAATCGTTCGCGAAGAGGACGAAGAGCTGGATGCGGACAAGGTTTTCGCCAAGCTGTCTTCGCTCAAGGGCCGCAATGCGGACGAAGACGAAGAAGAATAGGCTGTTGGGCTGCCCGCTTGACGGGCAAGTCGGCAATAGAGAAAGCTCCGTCATCGACGGAGCTTTTTTGTTTGGTGGAAGGAGTAAACGGACGTGCTGCCAGCATTTGAAACGGAACGGCTTTTCCTGCGTCCACGCACCATGGCGGACATTGATGCCTGCATGGCAATGGACCGCGATCCTGAAGTGACGAAGTACGTTCCGGGACCGTGGCACAATCCACAGGAGCATCGCCGCTTCGTGATATCAAGGATCGAAGCTGAGTTTGCGCCGGGTCTTGGCTACTGGTCCATCTTTGCCAAGGCGCAGCCGGAGCTGTTTCTCGGTTGGGTTTTGCTTATTCCAGACAATGCAATTGGACCCGACATCGAAATCGGCTGGCGGCTCAACCGGCATGCATGGGGTAAGGGCTACGCGACAGAAGCCGCGCGGCCGCTCGTTGATCATGCTTTTCTTTTCCTCGGCATCGAACGCGTGGTCGCCAGTATTCATCCGGACAATGCAGCGTCCATTCACGTTGCCAAAAAGATTGGCCTCAGACCCGAGAGGGATACTATCCACGACGAAACGCCCTATCAGACCTACGCGATCAATAGGGTGGATTTTCTATCCTCCCAAGCCTTGAACACGTGACGAAAGATCACCTCATGCGCATTGCCTGCCTGCATACCGCCGAAAGTAACATAGCGGTTTTTGAAAAGGCTGCCGCCAATCTTGGCTTGCCGGTGGGAACTTTGCGGCACGCGGTGCGGGCAGATCTCCTATTGGCGGCCGAGAAGACTGGCTATGTCACCGAGGAAATAGCCGGGGAAACACAGTCAGTTCTGCGCGAGCTCAGCCAGACCGCGGATGCCGTCATCCTGAATTGCTCGACACTAGGTCCCAGCGCTGTAGTGCTGGCGGATGCGTTGCCTGTTCCGGTTTTGCGGGTCGATGCGGCGCTGGCACACAAGGCGGCTGCATCCGGGGAAAAATCGTCGCGCTGTGCACCGTGGAAACATCAATGGTTCCAACATCACAGCTCTTCAACGAAGCGGCAAGCCATACGGGTTCAGAGGTAGAGGTTCGGCTCGTTGCTGGGGCATGGGGAAAATTCAGGGCCGGAGACCGCGATGGTTATCTCGCTCTCATCGCCGCCGCTGCTGACCAAGCCTATGCCTATGGCGCGTTCGTCGTTGCACTGGCGCAGGCATCCATGACCGATGCAGCCACATTTGTCAGGCATCTGCCGCAACCACTCACCAGCCCCGAGGCAAGTCTGACGGCTGCTATGGAACAGCTCGCAAAACCCTAAGACGCCTTTTTAGTATCCGGTGCTTCACTCAGCTCCACCCGGCGATAGAAATCGGCGAGTGTCTTGCCGCGTTCTTGACGGAAAATACGCTGTGCCTTTTCCGCTTTTGATATCCGGTCGATACGGAACGTACGGAAATCATTGCGCAGCTCGCACCAGCTGATCACCGTCCATACCTTACCCCAGAACCAGAGGCCGAGCGGCCGGATATCCCGTACGCTTTCCTTGCCGTCGAGGTCCCGGTAAAGGATCGACAGGACCTGACATTGATCGGCGGCGTTTTCAGCCAGATCGATCATAGTCCGGTCATGGGTACTGATATTGGTGCTGGACGAGTGAATATGCGTGTTGGTAATGCGCGGACGATCATCCTTCGGCAGCACCGCACCAATCTTGATGATGGCCTCTTCCGCTGCGCGTGCCATCGATGCACCGCCCCATGCCGTGATCAGCCTTGCACCTGCCACCAGCGCCACCACTTCATCTCGGGTGAACATAAGCGGCGGCAGGTCGAAACCTTCGCGCAGGATGTAGCCAACACCCGCCTCGCCATCAATCGGCACACCGGTCGATTGCAGGTCAGCAATATCGCGATAGATTGTGCGCTCGGAAACTTCGAGCTTTTCGGCCAACTGGCGCGCGGTGACAAGCCGCCCGCCGCGGAGTTTCTGCACAATCTGAAAGAGACGGTCTGCGCGTCGCATGGTTCATCCTTGCTTAGTCTTTCAGGCCTTCTTTCAGGCGCTGTTCGGTTACAAAAGCCGTCCCGAAAGAAAGCCGGGAGATGGTGGGCGTATTGGTGTCAAGCACTCGCCAGAATGGCGTCATCGCAGCGATGTCGCCATTCTGCTGATAGGTTTCGAATGCAGCCTCGGCCACGGTACGCAAATGAAAACCCAGCGTGATCGGACATGTCACTTCGGCGCCGTGCTGTTTTGCCATGGTCTGACGCAGCACTTTCACGTCCATATGCTTACCCTTCGGCAGCGCGCGAATGAAATCATCGACCTGCCGGGCTGTCGGCACCAGCATGATCTCGCCAGCTTTCATCCCGGCAATATTGATCGGTGCTGGTTTGACCTGCGAGGGTGCACCGGAGTCCAGCTTGTCTGTCCACGTTTTCATCGCCCGTCCTTTCTCCACTCGCTCAACTTGCGATTTCATATTCGCGCGCAATAAAGCCGCGCATTTCGGCAATTTCGGCTGCCTTATCCGGCAAAATCGCACCGAGAAAACTGACTGCAAATGTGCCGGGTGCACTGATAATATGCCCGTCATGCACCGCATGCGGTACATCCTGATAGAGCGAAGAACCGGCATAGCCGCCGATATTGGCTTCGATCCAGCCGGCGCCGTTGCTGGTATGCTTGCCGCCTTCAAAAAGCCCGGCGCGGGCCAGCGCCAGCGTGCCGCCGCAAATCCCGCCAACGATCCCGCCTCGTGACAAAACCGACCGCAACAGCTGCGAAATGTCAGGAGCGTCCTGTGACGGCCATGTGTTCGCACCAATCACCGCAATGGCATCGAGATCGGCGTTTTCCGCCACGTCGAGACCGCGATCCGGCACCAGATGCAACCCGCCGATGGATTTCAGCGGGCCTTTCGATGGCGCGAGCGAAACAATATGCGCGCCAAACCATTCGACGGCAGATCCGGAGAGCAAGCCAAACTCCCAGTCGGCAAACTGGTCAATGAAGACGAGACCGATTGTCTTTTTCTGGTTCATGGCTAATCCCTCCGCTTTGACAAACTATCAGTATTCTAGACGAAAATGACCGGTTTGACTGACTTTTTTGCCCTGATGGACAGTTGGATGGATAACCGCGCGCGGTTGGAGGGCAGAGCCGGCATTATCATTGCCAGCTTCACCATCTTTCATTGAATTGCGCTGAGCCAGACGCTCCGCATAGGCATCAGGCCAGCCGATATCCTTCAACAGGTATTCCGGAAGACCATTGATGGAACGCTCCGTGCGCATTTCCTCGCGGGTACGGGCAAAGTCAGTCCACAGACGCTTCACCGTTTCGACGATACCATAATCAACCATATTCATGATCGTATCTCCTTTGCTTACGAAGACACCATCGCACACCCCTACTGACAACCTTCTGTCAGGAGCCTGTCAGCAGGACAAAGAAAATGCAGTCTATGATTTGACAGGAACGGTGTAATTCAGCGGCAAGCGGCCGCCATCCGCATAGATGGTCTGGCCGGTGATGTAACTGGCATCATTGGAGGCCAGAAATGCAGCAATGGCGGCAATTTCTGCGGGCTCCCCCACCCGCCCCATGGGCGTGCGGGACAGCATCCGCTGCTTGGCGGCTGCGTCGGAATTCACCGCATGGAGCATGTCCGTATTGATCGAGCCGGGGCCGATTGCATTCACGCGGATGCCATACGTGGCCAATGACACTGCCATAACCCGTGTCAGTTGATTCACGCCGCCTTTCGAGATCGAATACGGCACCTGATCGGGCAGGCCAAAGAGCGCGTTGATGGATGACAGATTGATAATGGACCCGGGCGAACCGCCTTTCTCCACCTTGTCGACCATATGGCGGGCAACCGCCTGGGCGCACAGGAATGAACCTTTCAGGTTGATTCTCAGCACGCGGTCGAAGTCCTCTTCCTTGAGATCGAGGAATTCTGCGCGATGCACGATCCCGGCATTGTTGACGAGAACATCGATATCGCCGAATGCATCAAGCGTTGCCGCAACCAGATTGTGCACGTCGAGCTTGCTGCTGACATCTGCCGAGGTAAACCGGACCTTGCCGAAGGCAGACAGGTCCTTCACTGCCGCCAGTCCGCGTTCGTCATTGCTGTCGCCAATCATAACGCTGGCGCCATCCTGCAGATAGCGCCGGACAATGGCATTACCGATACCCTGCGCACCGCCGGTTACAATCGCGATTTTGCCATCCAAAGCCATATTCGATTCTCCTGATTGGGAATCGAAGCTTAACCCCGACGCATCAACCGTCAACCGCCGGAACGCCAATCCCTCTGGCGTTGAGTACCGATTTGATCTCGTCGAGAATGGCGGGATCATCAATCGTCGCCGGCATGTTCCACGGCTCCTGATCGGCGATCTTCTGCATCGTCCCGCGCAGGATTTTGCCGGATCGGGTTTTTGGCAGGCGTTTGGCCGTCAGCACGATCTTGAATGCCGCAACCGGGCCGATTCTCTCGCGCATGAGCGCCACACAGTCCTTCTCGATATCGTCGGAAGCCCGGGTTACACCCGATTTCAGCACAATAAAGCCGCAGGGCACCTGCCCTTTGACCTGATCAGCAATACCGATCACCGCACATTCAGCCACGTCAGGGTGGCTCGACAGCACCTCTTCCATGGACCCCGTAGAGAGACGATGTCCGGCAACGTTGATGATGTCGTCGGTGCGGCTCATGATATAGATATAGCCGTCCTCATCGACGATCCCGGCATCCGCCGTTTTGTAATAGCCGGGAAATTCCGCCATATAGGCATCGCGGAACCGCTGATCGGCATTCCATAGAGTTGGCAGACATGCGGGCGGCAGCGGCAGCTTGACGACGATGTTGCCAAGCACGCCCCGTTCGACCGGGTGCCCTGCATCATCGAGCACCTGCACGTCATATCCGGGCATCGGCACTGTCGGTGAACCATATTTCACCGGCAGCATGCCAAGACCTGCGGGATTGGCAGCCATCGGCCAGCCGCTTTCCGTCTGCCACCAGTGATCGATAACCGGCACGCCAAGCTTTTCCTCAGCCCATTTGATCGTGTCCGTGTCGGCACGCTCGCCCGCCAGAAACAGGTATTTGAGCGAGGAAAGGTCATATTTGCCGATGAATTCGCCTTGCGGATCTTCCTTCTTGATGGCGCGGAATGCCGTGGGTGCCGTAAACAGCACTTTGACCTTGTGGTCCGAGATAACCCGCCAGAAGGTTCCGGCATCGGGCGCGCCGACAGGCTTGCCTTCGAACAGCACGCTCGTTGCGCCGACAAACAGCGGTGCATAGGCAATATAGGAATGACCGACGGCCCAACCGATATCGGACGCTGCCCAGAACACGTCTCCCGGCGCCGTGTCGTAAATGGCACCCATTGACCAGGCCAACGCCACCAGATGCCCGCCATGGTCACGCACGACACCTTTGGGCTGGCCAGTCGTGCCCGACGTATAGAGGATATAAAGCGGATCTGTTGCCTTGACTGTGGCACAGGGCACCTTGCGGCCCTTGGCAGCGCCGACAGCATCGGCATAGTCGTAGTCGCGCCCCGCCACCAGTTCATGCGGCTGTTGCGGCCGCACCAGCACCAGACAGGTGCTGACCTTGTGCGCAGCCTGTTCAATTGCCTTGTCCAGCATCGGCTTGTAGGCAACCACCCGGCCCGGTTCCAGCCCGCAGGACGTTGCAATGATCATGACGGGCTTGGCATCATCAATGCGCGTCGCCAATTCATGCGGAGCAAATCCGCCAAACACCACCGAATGAACCGCGCCAATGCGTGCGCAGGCCAGCATGGCCACCACGGCTTCCGGCACCATGGCCATATAGATGATAACGCGGTCGCCTTGTTTGACACCCTTGTCCGTCAGCACCGCCGCCAGCGCATTGATATCTTCAAGCAGCGCGGCATAAGTGATATTGCGTCCCGTTCCGGTGATCGCACTGTCATAGATCAAAGCAACCTGTTCACCCCGGCCCCGCTCCACATGCCGGTCCACAGCGTTGTAGCAGGTATTGCATTCTCCGCCCGCATACCAGCGCCCATAGGGCTGCTGTGCCGGATCAAAAACCTTGTCCCATGGCTTGGTCCAGTCAATTGCCTTGGCGGCATTGGCCCAAAATCCCTCCGGATCGGACTGCCAATCCTGATAGACCTGTGCATAGCGTGATGTCATGAATGTCCTCCCAGATGGTGCACTTTCCGCAATGTCAGCGGCAGAGTCAAAGGCCGATTTGACAATCGGTTGCGGATCGCACACTTGTCGAAATCACAACCATCCCGCACACCACACCCGGCAGGTTTTACCAGCAAATGACCAAAGCCCTGCCGCTTCTGCTGATCCTGATGATGGTGCTTCACCTGATCAAACCGCTGGGTTGGCCGGGTATGAAAAAACGCAGCGATTTCTGGAAAATCGCTGCTGGCGCTATTTTCGCGATGATGGCGATCGTGCTGTTAAGCCATAGCGGGCTGTGACACCTACTTCAGTTAGTACCATGACGATATTCGATGCCGCCTGCCTTAAACCGGGTTCGATGTTTCACTCTGCAAAACCGTTGGATCGTGGTTCGACAGGCTCACCATGAGGGAGAGTGTAGCTGCAAAGCCAATCGGAGATGTTGCGAAAATACAGCTCCCTGCAATCCTCCCTCTCCCTCATGGTGAGCCTGTCGAACCAAGCGCAATGAAAATGCCAGCAACCCTCTTTTGGTCTCATGGGCAGAAAGGACAAACCCTAAGCATAGAGCAGGCTCAGCCCGCCGCCTTCTCGCCATTCGTCTGATTGAGCACATAGGGCACGAGATGTTTGGCCCAGATATCATATCCGAGCGCCGACGCATGGAAACCGTCGCTGGAAAAGCCTTCCGGGTCCTCAATTGGCAATCGGGTCGCAGGAATGGCCATGCGTTCGCGGCAGAGCCGTTCGCCCATGGCGTTGATCGCAGCGGCACGGCCCTCCAGTATCCGGCCAAGCAGTGGCGGCATGGCAGGGACATCGCGAAAATCGATCACCGGCGACCAGACGATGGTTACTTCAGGCCATTTGGCTTTCAGCGCATAGAGCAGTCCGCCAAATTCCTTCTTGAAGCGGCCGACAGAATGGAAATTCTTGGTGTCATTGGTCCCTGTCGTCAGCACGATATGGGTCCACATCCCCCGCTCGAGATTGGGCACTACATAATCGCGCAGCTGCCCTGACGTAGCCGAATTGAAACCGGCGGCACGCCAAATGACCTTGCGGCCCGTACGGCTCTGCAGATGCACGGCGAGCCGCACGCACAGACTTTGCCAGACATCGCTGACGCCAACACCGGCAGATGACGAATCGCCCAGCACCAGGAGGCGAATGGCCGGGTCTTTGCCCGCAATCTCGCCCACTGGAAAGGCACCGGGCGGCAGCATGCGCTCCGTCTTCAGGCGCACGGCAATACCCTGCCACGCATAGACGGGAAACAGCAGCCAGCTGACAAGCGGATGAAAGGCCGAAGGTTTGGTCAATCCGGAATAGTCTCCAACAAAAAGCCCGGACCTGATTCCGGTCCGGGCTCCATGAGAGACGCTTTTGGATAAAAAACGCTTAAGCGGCCTTTTCCAGGTCCTTTTTCCAGCCGCCGGTGGCGGCAAGGCTGTTCATCTTGGCGCGGTGCGCAAAAGCGCGCTGACCGGCTGCAACATTTTCCGACTTGCCATTCCAGGCGCTGAGTGCAGCAGCTTGCAGGGCGCGGCCATAGGAGAATGTCAGCTTCCATGGAAGATCATGCGCCGCGTTCATTGCCGACAGGTGCGCTGTAGCTTCTTCATCCGACTGGCCGCCTGAGAGGAAAGCAATCCCCGGCACAGCCGAAGGAACCGTGGACTTCAACACGCGAACAGTCATCTCGGCGACCTGCTCGACCGAAGCCTTGCGGGCATTCTTGCCGTCGATAATCATGTTCGGCTTGAGGATCATGCCTTCCAGCACGACGCGGGCGTCGTAGAGTTCGGCAAAAACAGTCCGCAGCACAAGATCGGTCACTTCATAGCAGCGTTCGATCGAATGCGTACCGGGCTTGCCATCCATCAGCACTTCCGGCTCGACGATTGGCACAATGCCAGCTTCCTGACAGAGCGATGCATAGCGGGCCAGCGCCTGCGCATTCTGCTTGACAGCGCCCCAGGTTGGCAGCGTGTCGGAAATGCTGATCACACCGCGCCATTTGGCAAAGCGGGCGCCGAGTTTGTAATATTCAGCCAGACGGTCGCGCAGGCCATCGAGACCTTCGGTAATGGTCTCACCAGGAAACGCTGCGAGGTCCTTGGCACCAGCATCGACCTTGATACCGGGAATGCTGCCATTGGCCTTCAACAACTGGACGAGAGGTGTTCCGTCCTTGGCATTCTGACGGATGGTTTCGTCGTATAGAATGACGCCGGAAATGCAGTTCTTCATTGCATCGTCGGAGCGGAACAGCATTTCGCGGTAGTCGCGGCGGCTGTCAGCTGTCGATTCAAGCCCGATTGTATCGAACCGCTTCTTGATCGTTCCGGAACTTTCATCCGCAGCAAGCAGGCCCTTGCCGTTGGCAACCATTGCAATTGCGATATCTTCGAGGCGTTCGCTCATAGAATATTCACTCCGTTTCTAGTGGTCTGGCCCATATCAGAAGCACATAACAAACGAAATGGCAGTTCAAGCCTTTGAAACGATTGAAATTTTTTCAACCGATTTAACCGGATAACATTTTCTGTTCATTGTTAATCCGGCCGACAATAAACGGTCAATCGCTAGCCCCGCCAGTGCCACCTCTTACCCTCCCCTCGTGGGGGAGGGTAAGAGCAGCCAACCGCTGAAATCCTATCGCTTCAGAACATCAACACCCGGCAACGGCTTGCCTTCCATCCATTCCAGGAAAGCACCGCCGGCTGTCGAGACATAAGTCAGATCGTCGGCAACCCCCGCATGGTTGAGCGCAGCCACCGTATCGCCGCCACCTGCAACCGACACCAGATGACCGGATTTGGTGCGCTCTGCCACGTGGCGGGCAGCAGCCACCGTTGCCTTGTCAAAAGGATTGAGTTCGAACGCGCCGAGCGGACCGTTCCACACCAGTGTGGCCGCATCATCAATCGCACCCTTGATGCGCTCGATCGATTGCGGGCCAACGTCGAGGATCATGCCATCCTCGGGGATCGCATCGAGCCCATAAGCGTGGAACGGCGCATTGGCTTCAAAATGCCAGGCGACGATGGCGTCAACCGGTAGAATGATCGTGCAATTGGCAGCCTGTGCCTTGGCCATGATCTCGCGCGCTGTACCGGCAAGCTCGTGTTCGCACAGCGATTTGCCAACCTTGACGCCTTGCGCCGCCAGAAATGTATTGGCCATGCCGCCGCCGATAACCAGCGCATCGACCTTCTGAACCAGATTGCCGAGCAGATCGAGCTTGGATGAAACCTTTGCCCCGCCAACCACAGCCACAACCGGGCGCTTCGGATTGCCAAGACCGCTTTCCAGTGCTTCCAGTTCAGCCTGCATCGTACGGCCGGCATAAGCAGGCAGAACATGGGCCAGACCTTCAGTCGAAGCATGGGCGCGGTGGGCGGCCGAGAAGGCGTCGTTGACATAGATATCACCATTGGCAGCCAGCGCCTTGACGTAGGCCGGATCGTTCTTTTCCTCGCCCTTGTGGAAACGGGTGTTTTCCAGAAGCAGGATATCGCCGTTGTTCAGCTTGGCTACGGCTTCCGCCGCCTTCTCGCCAATGCTGTCTTCAGCGAAATGCACGTGCTGATCGAGCACCTTGGCAACCGCATGGGAAATCGGCTTCAGGCTGAATTCCGGCGTCGGGCCATCTTTCGGACGGCCAAAATGCGCGAGCAGAATGACCTTGGCACCCTTTTTAGACAGTTCGAGAATGGTTGGCGCGACACGCTCGATCCGGGTTGCATCAGTGACGTGGCCATTGGCAACCGGAACGTTCAGATCAACACGCAGAAGAACGCGTTTTCCCGCAACGTCGGCATCATCGATTGTCTTGAAAGCTGGCATGGGTGTTTACCTCTAATCTGAACGTGCCAGCACCCCCCTCTGGGCTATCGCCCATCTCCCCCTAAGGGGGAGATCATATTGGCATGAGCGTTGTCACCAATCATCCAATTAGACAATTTGCATCAACAGTTCTGGAAGCTGATCTCCCCCCTTGTGGGGGAGATGTCCGGCAGGACAGAGGGGGTGTAAACGCCTGCCGTTTGAATCACATCAAAGCAATGCTACTTAGATGACCTTGCTGAACGCAACAGCCGTATCGGCCATGCGGTTCGAGAAGCCCCATTCATTGTCGTACCACGACAGGACACGCACGAATGTTCCATCCATAACCTTCGTCTGGTCGAGATGGAAAATCGATGAATGCGGATCGTGGTTGAAGTCGATCGAGACGTTCGGCGCATCCGTATAGCCGAGGACGCCCTTCAGCTTGCCATTGGCCGCCGACTTGATGGCATCGTTGATCTCGGCAACGGTTGTCGCGCGCTTGGCAACAAACTTGAAATCCACGACCGAGACGTTCGGCGTTGGAACGCGGATCGAGCTACCATCGAGCTTGCCATTGAGCTCCGGCAGAACCAGGCCAACAGCCTTGGCCGCACCGGTTGATGTCGGGATCATCGACAGTGCTGCTGCACGGCCGCGATAAAGATCCTTGTGCATCGTGTCGAGTGTTGGCTGATCACCGGTATAGCTGTGGATCGTCGTCATGAAACCATGATCGATGCCAACGGCTTCGTTCAGCACAAAGGCGACCGGAGCAAGACAGTTGGTGGTGCAGGACGCATTGGAGATGACCAGATGTTCCTTGGTCAGCTTGTGATGGTTCACACCGAACACAACCGTCAGATCAGCGCCATCGGCAGGGGCCGAAACGATAACGCGCTTGGCACCAGCTTCCAGATGCGCCGCAGCCTTGTCACGGGCCGTGAAGATACCCGTGCATTCCAGAGCAATATCAACATTCAGCTCTTTCCACGGCAATTCAGCCGGGTTGCGCACAGCAGTTACCTTAATCGGGCCTTGACCAACGTCGATAGTGTCGCCGGAAACCGTGACGGTGCCGGGGAAACGGCCATGCACGGAATCGTAACGCATCAGATGGGCATTGGTCTCGACCGGACCCAGATCGTTGATACCGACAACCTGAATGTCGGTACGGCCCGACTCGATAATAGCGCGAAGAACATTGCGGCCAATGCGGCCAAATCCGTTGATAGCAACGCGAACAGTCATTTTTTAGCTTCTCCTTGGAGAATTAGGAA
This sequence comes from Phyllobacterium sp. 628, assembly GCF_014189505.1. Classification (GTDB taxonomy): domain Bacteria; phylum Pseudomonadota; class Alphaproteobacteria; order Rhizobiales; family Rhizobiaceae; genus Phyllobacterium. The sequence goes on from NZ_CP050301.1 coordinate 255,707, forward strand.
CCCTTGATTAAGCGGTAAACCCGCCGATTACTTCAACTTGCCTTCGGCCGCGGCAACGATAGCGTCTGCGGTGATGCCGAAATGCTCGTACAGCTCTTCGATTGGACCGCTGGCGCCAAAGCCGGTCATGCCGACAAAGATACCGTCAACACCGATAAAGCGATCCCAGCCCATGCGGATTGCCGCTTCCACAGCAACTTTCACCGGTGCATCGCCGAGCAGCGCACGCTTGTAGTCGCCGCTCTGCTGTTCGAACAGTTCAAAGCAAGGCACGGAGACAACGCGGGCCGGATGGCCATTGGCTTCCAGCTTCGCACGGGCAGCCAGTGCGATTTCCACTTCCGAACCGGTTGCAAAGATTGTTACCTCAGCCTTGCCGCTTGCCGGTGCGAGTTCATAGGCACCATAGGCGCACTTGTTCTCGTCGACATGTTCGGTACGAACGGTTGGCAGGTTCTGGCGGGTCAGTGCAATGGTCGATGGTGTCCTGCGCGACTTCAGCGCAATTTCCCAGCATTCGGCTGTTTCAACAACATCCGCAGGGCGGAACACGTAGTTGTTGGGAATGGCGCGCAATGCGGCGAGATGCTCAACCGGCTGGTGCGTCGGACCATCTTCGCCCAAACCGATGGAATCGTGCGTCATGACATAAATGACCCGGATACCCATCAAGCTCGAAAGACGCATCGCGCCGCGAGCATAGTCGGAGAAGGTGAGGAACGTGCCGGAATAGGGAATGAGACCGCCATGCAGGGCGATACCATTCATGGCTGCGGCCATGCCGTGCTCACGGATACCATAATGCACATAACGCTGACCATAATCCTCAGGACTGATATTCTGGGTCTGGCTCGTCTTGGTATTATTGGAGCCGGTCAGATCAGCGGAGCCGCCAATGGTTTCGGGCACAACGCCATTGATGACCTCAAGCGCCATTTCTGAAGCCTTGCGTGTGGCAACTTTCGGCTTGTCTGCCGACAGCTTCTTCTTGTAGGCGGTGATTGTTGCCTCGAAATTGCTTGGCAGATCACCGCGCACGCGGCGCTCGAACTCCGAACGGATTTCAGCATCGGCAGCGGCAAGGCGCTGATCCCACGCCGCATGTTCCTTGGCCGAACGCAGACCCGAAACACGCCATGCATCCAGAATATCAGCCGGAACAACGAATGGCTCTGACGTCCAGCCCAATGCCTTGCGTGCACCGGCGAGTTCTTCCGCGCCCAGCGGCGAACCGTGAACCTTGTTGGTGCCAGCCTTGGTCGGCGCACCGAAACCGATGGTCGTCTTGCAGGCGATCAATGTTGGCTTGTCGGATTTCTGGGCTTTTTCAATCGCGGCAGCAATCGCATCCTGATCGTGACCATCGACATTGATCGAGTTCCAGCCGGAGGCTTCAACGCGGGCGCACTGGTCAGTGTTATCAGCCAGCGAAACCGGGCCATCGATGGAGATATTGTTGTGGTCCCAGAAAACGATCAGCTTGTTCAGCTTGAGGTGACCGGCAAGCGCGATGGCTTCCTGGCTGATGCCTTCCATCAGGCAGCCGTCGCCGACGATCACATAGGTATTGTGGTCAACCAGAGCATCGCCGTAATGGGCATTCAGGATGCGCTCGGAGAGCGCCATACCCACAGCGTTGGCCAAGCCCTGACCCAACGGGCCCGTGGTTGTTTCGATACCGGCGGCATGGCCGTATTCCGGATGGCCAGCGGTCCGCGAACCAAGCTGGCGGAAATTCTTGATCTGGTCGATGGTGATATCTTCGTAACCGGAGAGATAAAGCACCGAATAAAGCAGCATCGAGCCATGTCCGGCAGAAAGGACAAAGCGATCGCGGTCGGGCCAATGCGGGGCCTTCGGATCGTGCTTGAGGAAACGGGTGTAGAGAACGGTCGCAATATCAGCTGCGCCCATGGGAAGGCCGGGATGGCCAGAATTGGCTTTCTCCACTGCATCTGCCGAGAGAAAGCGGATTGCATTGGCCATTTGGTTCGATTTTTCAGAATTGGTCATGTGTACCGTCTTTCGAAGAGGATAGGAAATGCCGTTTCTGGACGCCGGTTCAGACAATATCCAAAAGGCACGCGACACATAGCAGGTGTCATGAGGGAGTCAATAAAACCTAGGCTAAATTGGGACTTTGGGAAAGCGGGCTGTTTCGTCGCATTGGTCATTCTTTGCTTTATTATCGGTGCATGACTGAACTGTGACAACGCGGATTGATTGACGCGGTGTTGATGTGCCCTCTAGACTTCCGCGCATAAGCTGTTCTTCTTTTTGCGATTCGCGTAAAAGAGCGACATACAGGGGAAACGCGAAAATGGCACCGGAAGCCACCCTCAAACAGGTTTTGGAAAGACTGGCAAAAGCCTTGGCCCATCTTGAGAATGCAGTTGATCTGCGTCTCGAACAGGAAGGCGATTTTGCTGAAGCCGAGGAAGAAGTCCAGCGCATGAACATGGACCGGCGCAGGCTGGCTCAGGAGCTGGATGCATCCGAAGGACGCGCGGAACGTCTGGAAGCGGCAAACAAGGAAGTCTCCCGCCGCCTTGTGACGGCGATGGAATCTATTCGCACCGTACTGGACCGGTAAAACCGATATCAGTTGAAAGAGACAAGCATGGCCACTGTAACAGTTACGATTGATGGCAAAGCTTACCGGATGGCCTGTGACGAAGGTCAGGAACAGCATCTGACGGGGCTGGCCGAACGGTTCGACCGCTACGTGGCCCATCTCAAGTCATCTTTCGGAGAGATCGGTGACCTGCGCCTAACCGTCATGGCCGGGATCATGATCACGGACGAGCTCAACGAATTGCAGATGCGCGTCAAAGGCCTTGAAAACGAGGCCGATGCGTTACGCAAGAGCCGCGACGAGGCACTGCTCAAAGCCGACAAGAACGACACGGCCATCACCGGCGTCCTGTCTGGAAGTAACCGCACGCATCGAAACTCTTGCGGCAAAGATTGCCCCCAAAGCAAACTGAAGCTGGCTGATTGATAGGCCCTTCGAAACCGAATGCCTTAGCCCTCGATTTCCTCGCGCAGCATTTCGAGCTCCAGCCACTCTTCCTCGAATCGCTCGAGCTCGTGGCGCTTCTTGCTGATCTCTTCGACAGTCTTGTTGAAAAGCTGCGGGTTTTTGGCAAATAGGTTCGGATCGGCAAGCTTTGCCTCAAGCTTGTGCACGTCAGCGTGCAGCGCTTCCATCTTGCCCGGCAGGCTTTCCAGTGCAAATTTCTGCTTGTAGGAAAGCTTGCGCTTCTCCTCGCGCTGCACCGCCGGTTTCTCTGCCGAATTATCCGATGAAGCCTGCGTTTTGGCGCTCTTCAGTTCTTTGCGGGTCGCGATGGCTTCCTTGCGCTGCGCCAGCATGTCCGTATAGCCGCCAGCATATTCCAGCCAGCGTCCATCGCCTTCAGGCGCGATGACCGACGTCACCGTCCGGTCAAGGAAGTCACGGTCGTGGCTTACCAGAAGGACGGTTCCCGCAAACCCGGCAACCAGTTCCTGCAACAGGTCGAGCGTTTCCATATCGAGATCGTTGGTCGGCTCGTCCAGCACCAGAAGATTGGCCGGACGCGCCAGCACGCGGGCCAGCATCAGCCGTGCTCGCTCGCCGCCAGAGAGTTCGCGAATTGGCGTGCGCAGCTGTTCCGGCTGAAACAGAAAGTCTTTCATATAGGAAGCCACATGGCGCTGCTCGCCATTGACGATGACATTTTCGCCCCGTCCGTCCGTCAGATAATCCGACAGGGTCTGCTCGAGGTTGAGACTGTCGCGCTTCTGGTCCAGCACCGCTATTTCCAGATTGGTCCCGAGCCGGACAAAGCCGCTGTCAGGCGCAAGCAACCCGGTCAACATTGATAGGAGCGTCGTCTTGCCCGCACCGTTCGGACCAACAAAGCCGACACAATTTCCGCGCTGGATGCGGGTGGAAAAATCCTTCACCAGAACCAGATCGTCATAGGCTTTGACAAGATGTTCCGCTTCAATGACCAGCTTGCCGGATTCTTTGGCATCACTGGCTTTGAGAACCGCTTTTCCCTGCGCGCCGCGATGATTGCGGAATTCGCCGCGCATGGTCTGCAATTCGCCCAGGCGGCGCATATTGCGCTTGCGCCGTGCCGTAACGCCGTACCGTAACCAATGCTCCTCGCGCACGATCTGGCGGCCGAGCTTGTGCAGATCGCGCTCTTCTTCCTCCAGCACCTTGTCACGCCATTCTTCGAATGCGCCAAAGCCCTGATCAAGCCGTTTCGTAACGCCGCGATCCAGCCAGACTGTCGCGCGGCTGATGTTTTCCAGAAAGCGCCGGTCATGGGAAATGACGACGATGCTGGAGCGGATTTGCCGGAGCTCGCCTTCCAGCCATTCGATGGTCGTCAGATCGAGATGGTTGGTGGGCTCGTCGAGCAACAGGATGTCAGGCTGCGGTGCCAGAACCTTGGCCAAGGCAGCGCGCCGCGACTCGCCGCCCGAAAGATTATCGGGTTTTTCCTCACCAGTCAGGCCAAGATGTTCAAGCAGATAGCTGACACGGTAGACATCGTCCGCGGGTCCAAGCCCCGCTTCGACATAGTCACGCACATTGGCGAAACCCTCCATGTCAGGGGCCTGCGCGAGATAGCGTATCGTAACGCCCGGATGACGGAAGACTTCACCGTCGGTCGGCGTGATAAATCCCGCTGCGATCTTTAAAAGTGTCGATTTTCCCGAACCGTTACGGCCGACAAGGGCAATACGGTCGCCTTCGCTGACGGAAATGGCTGCATCGCTTAAAAGCGGTGTACCGCCAAAGGTCAATGCAATCCGGTCAAGACGAAGAAGAGGAGGAGCCATGGGGTTTTTCAGTTCTGGAAAATGAGCGCAATCGCCGGACATTTGTGCCGACGGGCGCTTGTCGGCGAGAATAGCGCCGCTGTCAAATGCGTTTAAGCGCCAGGAACGAAAACAGGCCGGAAATCCGGCCTGTTTGTATCCATTCAGCAGTCGGCTGCTTAGTAACCGCCGTTGTTACCATCATTGTAGCCGCCACCGCCATAGGGTGCGCCGCGACCGCCATTGCCTTCGCATGGCGCATTGTAGATGCTGCCATCCGGGCGCTGATAACGGCAAAGATTTCCATTGCCGCCGCCGCTTGGCGTGGTAGCTGTACCAACAGCCGCGCCCAGAAGCGCGCCACCGGCAGCACCGATCACTGTGCTCTTGGTGTTATGCCCGAGCGCCTGCCCTGCCAATGCACCAACACCGCCGCCGATCAATGCACCCGTCCCGGCACGCTGATTCTGCTCGCTTGTTTCGCAGCCCGCCAGTGACATGGCCAGAAGCGCGGAAACCGCAATTGCGGTCAAACGAAAACTCATTTCAGATCCTCTCAACATATGAAGTCAGCTCATACCCTGCTGGCTCAATACGGCAGAAGAAAGATTGGAGGGGCCAAAAACAAAACAGGCCGGTTTCCCGGCCTGTCCTGTAATTTATAATTGATCGAAGGATCAATAACCGCGGCAAGGAGCGCGATAACGCTCGCCATAACGGTTTTCATATGTGCAATAACGACGGCTGCCGCCATCATTGGCCGTTGCGGCACCAACAGCGACACCACCGACGCCGCCGATTGCTGCACCAGCAAGCGCGCCACGGCCACCACCGATTGCACCACCAGCCAACGCGCCAAGTGCTGCACCGCCGACGCCATAACCTGCCGTACGCTGTTCACTTGTTGTACAACCGGCCACTGAAAGTGCCAGAAGTGCGGCTACTGCTACTGTCGACAAACTTTTCAACATAGAAGACCTCTCCCGTTTCAAAACTAAACTAACCAGCTTGCGTCCCCAATGCTGTGCACCAAGAATTGCATTTTCCGCGTTGTTTTACAAGCGTTTCGCAATTTTTAGGGTGCAGCAATAAGGATTGCATTGCCCGAACGAAGCGATACGTGGAGATTTCCACACACGGCATTCGACACTGTAAGCGATGAACCGAAAGAAAGTTCCATATTTTCTAACGGCCACCGCGCACCATGGATAAATAATCCGCGCAGTGTCGTAAATGCAATAATGCTGAAGACAGTTCCATCGGCAAAATCGAACGCATACGTTCCCTCAACCAAGGGGTGTGCTTCTTCGGTCCCGCTCGACAAAATAAGCTTCTTGCCCTCGGCAGCGTATCGGGTCGCCATGGTCAGATGCAGCAGGGTGTGATCGGTGCGTTCGCCGCCGAAAGCGCCGCACAGGATGACTTCCGTTGCGCCGAGGCGATAAGCTTCATTCAGCGCCAGTTCGCCATCGGTCATATCTTTGGCGGCGGGAAAGACCGAACGCGGCACATGGGCATAGCGCTCGGCAAGTTCAGGCGATGTCGAATCGAAGTCACCCAGCCACAGTTCCGGTTCCAGACCCAAGGGTTCGGCATGGGCCATGCCGCCATCAGCCGCCAGAACGCGCGCTCCGGCCACCAGATGCCGCAGGCGCTCGGTGACGTGAACGGTTCCGCCAAGAAGAAGAACGAATTTGCTCATGGACCGGCCATAGCATGCCCAAAGCCGGTCGCACAGAGTATCTCTGATTTGAAATTACACGAGACGTCCAAGTGCAATCGCGGCAATACCGGCGATCGCCACACCCATGGCGAGAAACAGGCTTGGATACATTGTCGGAATGAATTTTTGGCGGCGTGGCCGCAAACGCAACGGACTATGACGGGAAACCCGTGCAGACCTGTTCTCCTGCAACCTGACGCTCGAATGATAAAAGCCCTGACCGCGAAACATTGTTTGATCCTTTCTTTGGAAACCACCCGCACCGGATGTTTTCGCGGCGGAAGATAATTGGACAAAAGTCAGCTTTCGATTTGGCAAAGACGGCAAAACATAAAGATTTCATAAGCATCGGCCGCTTGCGCCGCTCCAGCCGAACCTCTATTCTCGAACCGCTCTAACGGGGTGCCGGTCTTCGAACCGGCTGAGAGGCACAAGGAGAAATCCTGCCAACCCGCGGAACCTGATCCGGTTTGTACCGGCGGAGGGATTAGACGCGGCACACCTGCCGGCGCACCGATCCTTTTGAACAATGAAGAATAGGAGGCGCCGATGCGGCCATTTTCTACACTTTTGAAAACAACAGCTGTTCTTGCTCTGATCGTGGGCTTCGCCAGCGCCGCGCAGGCGGAAGGCAAACTGACCGTTTACACCTATGAGAGCTTCACAGCCGAGTGGGGTCCGGGACCAAAGGTCAAGCAGGCCTTTGAAAAGCAGTGCGCCTGCACCGTGGAATTTGTCGCCGTTGCCGACGGCGTTGCCCTGCTCAACCGCATCAAGCTTGAGGGCGAGATCGACCAAGGCTGATGTGGTTCTTGGCCTCGATACGAACCTCACCTATGAGGCGAAAGAAACCGGCCTGTTTGCTCCGCACGGTATTGATAGCAGCGCCATCACCATTCCCGGCGGATATAAGGACGATATCTTCGTTCCCTATGACTACGGCTATTTCGCTGTTGTCTATGATTCCGACAAGCTGAAGACCCCGCCCACAAGTCTGAAAGAGCTGGTGGAGGGTGACCCGAAGCAAAAAATCGTCATCGAAGACCCGCGCACCTCAACGCCGGGTCTGGGCCTCTTGCTCTGGGTCAAGTCCGTTTATGGCGACAAGGCAAGCGAGGCCTGGGCCAAGCTCAAAGACCGCGTCTTGACTGTCACACCCGGCTGGTCGGAAGCCTATGGCCTCTTTACCAAAGGTGAAGCGCCGCTCGTCCTGTCCTACACCACGTCGCCTGCCTATCATCTGATTGCGGAGCGGGTGGACCGTTACAAGGCCGCTTCATTCAGTGAAGGCCATTACCTGCAGGTGGAAGTGGCAGCACAGACCGTGAGCGGCGCAAAAAACCCGCTCTCGGCACAGTTTCTGACCTTCATGACCAGTCCGGCGTTTCAGGATGCCATCCCGGAAAATAACTGGATGTACCCGGCCGCGAAAACCACTGATGCGCTCAATCCTGCGTTTGAAACGCTGGTGCAGCCCGTGAAGACTCTGATCTTCCCGGCGGAAGATGTTGCCAAGAACCGCAAGGCGTGGATCGATGAATGGCTTGCGGCCATGAGCCTATAATCGGTGATCGCCGTTCGCACGCTCAAACCATGGGCTGGGGCCTTGGCCCTCGCATTTCTGGTGGTGCTTGCGGGCGGCGCATTGTTCAGTCTCGCCTTTGAGGCGCTGCGCGGCAGTGCGGCAGGTTTTGCAGCCTTTGACAGCTATCTCTGGCGGGTCGCGCGCTTCACTCTTATGCAGGCTCTGCTCTCTATGCTGCTCGCCGTGGTTTTTGCCATTCCTCTGGCCCGCGCGCTGCATTCTCATCCAGCTTTTCTAGGCCGCGCGTTCATTCTGCGCCTGTTTGCCTTGCCGCTGGCATTGCCAGCACTTGTTGCGGTGCTTGGCATTACCAGTATTTATGGCCGCAACGGGTTGCTCGCCTTCGGGTTCAGTGCAGTCGGCATTGATGTCGCGCCCAATATCTATGGCCTGACCGGCATTCTGCTTGCCCACGTCTTTTTCAATCTGCCGTTGGCAACACGGCTCATTCTGTCCAGCCTTGATTCCATCCCCGCAGACTATTGGAAATTGTCGTCACAGCTTGGCATGGGCGGCTGGGCACGCTTCCGGTTGATTGAGTGGCCGGTGATCCTGCGCAATCTTTCCGGGATCGCCGGGTTGATCTTTATGCTGTGCATCACGTCCTTCACCATCGTGCTCACCCTTGGTGGCGGTCCGCGCGCGACGACGCTGGAAGTGGCAATCTATCAGGCCCTGCATTTTGATTTCGACATTGCCCGTGCCGTGTCGCTGACACTGCTGCAACTCGGACTCACCGTGGCCATACTGCTTTTGCTCAGCTTGACCGGCAGGCCGGCGGAAGAAGGTTTCAGTCTGCAAACGACAACACGCCGGTTTGACAGGCCGGCAGGTATGGAAAAATTTGCCAATATTGCTTTGATCATTGCAGGCGTGCTGTTCGTCGGTCTGCCCATGGCTGGCATCGTCGTATCCGGCCTTGGTGCCGATCTCTCACGACTGCTCGCAGAATATCTGGTCTGGCGCGCTATTCTCACCAGCATCGTGCTTGGCGCCAGCGCCGCTGCATTCTCCGTTACGATCTCACTCTCGCTGGTCATGGCACGCGAATATATGCAAAGCCAACGTCAAACGGCCAATGCCGGCCTGTTCGAACGCGCGCTCGATCTTGGTGCAAGCCTGATCATGGTGGTGCCACCCATTGTCATCGGCGCAGGCTGGTTCATCCTTTCGCGCCACGCCGTTGATCCGTTCAGTCTCGCGCCTGTCATGGTGATCTGCGTCAATGCCGCCATGGCCGTGCCCTTTGCCTTCCGCATTCTCCGCCCGGTCTGGGATACGGCGGCCAGCAATCACAACCGGCTGTGCCTGCAGCTTGGCGTCTCCGGCTGGAGCCGCCTGCATCTCATTGACTGGCCGGTGCTGCGCCTTTCCATCGGCGTGGCATTTGCCTTTGCCATGGCTCTCTCGCTTGGCGATCTTGGAACCATAGCGCTCTATGGCAATGATTCCATCCAGACCCTGCCGTTCCTCCTCTTGCAGCGTATGGGAAGTTACCGCACACAGGATGCGGCAGGATTGGCGCTTATTCTTGGCGCATTGTGCCTGCTGTTGATGTTTGCAGCGGATCGCGGGGCAGCAAGTCTGGCAAGACAGGACAATGGAGCGGATGACTGAACGCGTGAAACAATCAGCAAGAGGCGGCGCGGCGATTCTGCTCGATACCGTTCGTTTTGATTATGGCGATATGGCCATGCTGTTCGATTTTACCATCGAGCCCTCATCCGTCGCGGCCATCATTGGCCCAAGCGGCGCGGGCAAATCCACTGTGCTCAACCTCATAGCTGGCTTTGAGACGCCATTGTCCGGCAAAATTCTGATCGACGGCGATGATATAACCGGGGTCGCACCATCGCAGCGCCCGGTATCGATGGTATTTCAGGAAAACAACCTCTTCGCTCACCTCGATGTGGTCGCCAATGTTGGTCTTGGCCGCAAACCCAACCTGCGCCTCACCCAGGCTGATCGTGCGGCCGTCAATGATGCGATTGCCAAGGTCGGTCTTGCAGGCAAGGAACAGCGCAAACCGGCAGCTCTGTCGGGCGGCGAGCGTCAGCGCGTGGCCATCGCCCGCGCCCTGGTGCGCAACCGGCCCGTCCTTTTGCTCGATGAAGCCTTCGCATCGCTCGGACCTGCCCTGCGCCATGAAATGCTCGATCTTGTCGGTCAGCTGCAAAACGATACCGGCATGACCATTGTCATGGTCACGCATCATCCGGAAGATGCCCTACGTCTGCCATCCACGCTGTTTTTTCTTGAAAATGGCCGGGTTGCGGCCTCTGGTCCGGCGCGCGAACTGCTCTCGGATAAAAGCCCCTCGCTGTTGCGAAAATATCTCGGCTCGCAAGACTTATCGGTTTGACATATTTTGTACTCAATGCCCCTCATAAGAAATCAATGAAATTCTTGCTCAAGCCTGCTCAACGGGTTAGCTAGAAAGCAACGATGCCGATTCCGCAGGCAAAAGACGAGTGAGAACTTGGTTTTAGCGATGGCGTCAGATGACATGAGGACATGATTCTGGGCTCACACGTACTCCCGATTGGCACAACGCGGCTTTATCCGGCAACCCGGCGTACAGGTCTGGTATCGGCAACGCTGCTGCTCGCCTTTCTGTCCGGATGCCAGGTTCTGAACGTGACCAAGGAAGATGCGCTTGGGCCTTCATCAAGCCCGGTGATCGTCGATAACGTCTCAAAGAATGACCGGCTTGCCAAGCTCAGCGCCGAACAGCATCCGCGTATTCTTGCCACCTATGGTGGTGAATACAAGGATGCCAAGCTGGAGCGCATGGTGGCCAAGGTTGTCGGCAAACTGACAACAGTGTCGGATAACCCGACGCATACCTACCGCATCACCATTTTGAACTCGCCCAATATCAATGCTTTTGCGCTGCCGGGTGGTTATCTCTACGTCACGCGCGGACTTCTGGCGCTGGCCAATGACAGTGCAGAACTTGCGGCGGTTATTGCCCACGAAATGGGCCACGTTATCGCCAATCACGGTATTGAGCGTCAGCAGCGCGAGCAGGAAGCGCAGATTGCCGGACGTGTTGTCTCTGAGGTGCTGCAGGATGATGTGGCCGGACGCGAAGCGCTTATTCGCGGCAAGTTGCGTATGGCCCAGTTCTCGCGCAATCAGGAATTGCAGGCGGACGCGATCGGCATCAAAATGATCGGCGAAGCAGGGTACGACCCTTTTGCCGCCGCACGCTTGCTGCAATCCATGGCCGCCTATGCGGATTTCCGCAATGTCTCCGGCGCCACCGACGCCAGCCTCGACTTCCTTGCGAGCCACCCATCGGCGCCGCAGCGTATTGAGTTGGCGCGCGGCCACGCCCGCAAGATCGGCGCGCCGGGTGTCGGCACCACCGATCGCGATTCATTCCTGCAGGGCGTTGACGGTCTGCTCTATGGCGACACGCCGGAAGAAGGCTATGTGCGCGGCCGCACCTTCGTGCATCCATTGCTCGGCGTCAGCTTCACCGTGCCCGACGGCTTTACCATCGACAACTCAGCCGCCGCCGTCATGGCGACAGGCCCCGGCGAAGTTGCAATCCGTTTTGACGGCACGCAGATCTCCGGCAAGACGTCGATGACGGATTATATGCGCAGCGGCTGGGTCACCGGCCTTGATGATGCCAGTGTCAAGGCGACAACCTTCAATGGCATGCCCGCAGCCACGGCAAAAGCCAAAGCCGACCGTTGGGAATTCGATATTTTTGTCGTGAATTCCGGCGACCGTATCTACCGCTTCCTAACGGCAGCGCCAACTGGCAGCACCGCATTGATGCCCGCTTCACAGACCGTCACCCAGAGTTTCCATCTGCTGACGCCACAGGAAAAGGCCGATATCAAACCGCTGCGAATCCGCGTTGTCACGGTCAAACCGGGTGAGACGCTGGCAAGTCTGTCAAGCCAGATTATCGGCACGGACCGCAAGCTCGATCTCTTCCGCCTGATCAACGCGCTGCCGCCCGGCGGTACTGTCTCTGCCGGGGACAAAGTCAAGATCATCGCCGAATAACACCGGAGCGACGTCACAAAAAAGCCCGGCAATGCCGGGCTTTTTGCTGGAAAGAATAAACCCGCTCTTATGCGGCTTCTTCCTGTTCGTCTTCAACAACCAGATCTGCGTCAGCATCAGCTTCCGCTTCTTCAGTCTTCGCACCGCGCTTTGGACCCTTGGCGAGATTGACCTCGATCAGGCGAACAGCTTCGGTTTCAGACATCTTGTTGACGGCAGAAATCTCGCGCGCCATGCGGTCGAGTGCGGCTTCATAGAGCTGACGTTCTGAATAGGATTGTTCCGGTTGATTGTCAGCGCGGAAAAGATCGCGAACAACTTCTGCGATCGAGATCAAGTCACCCGAGTTGATCTTCGCATCATATTCCTGCGCACGGCGGGACCACATGGTGCGCTTGATACGGGCACGTCCCTGAACAACTTTCAGAGCACGTTCGACATAATCAGTTTCAGAGAGCTTGCGCATACCAATAGCGGTTGCCTTGGCAACCGGAACCTTGAGGCGCATCTTGTCTTTTTGAAAATCAATAACAAACAGTTCAAGCTTGTGGCCTGCAACTTCCTGTTCTTCGATATTGACGATCTGTCCTACACCATGAGCCGGATATACAATAAACTCGCCCGTCTTAAATCCGATACGCTGGGCGGTCTTCTTCTGCGGAACTGCTGTCATACGCTTCATTACTCCCTGCTGCGCCCGGCAACGCACCGGTTAAACCAACCACTGGAAACCGGGACCCCGGTTTGTCGGCCGTCAATTTTTCACGCAAAGCAATCCGAACCAACAGCAGGACAGGGTCACAGTACGATAACCTTAACCTGCGTTGTTAAGTTCGGAAAAAATCTAGCCAATTGGTGATTTAAGCTTTAGCGCCACGAAGTTGACGTCCAATGATCATCATATTCCGTCACCATAACACGAAAAGTGATCAGAATCAACTTTTTGCTGCACATGCTCAAAATAGACGCATTACAAGACTTGATTTTCAGAGCAAATCAGTCTCGCCGCCCATGGGTCAGACCCGATAATCATCTTCCGTTCTTTAATCGCCTTCGCCGGGCTCCGGTGAAAAGAACTTTTCCAGTTTGCCTGTCACGCCATCCATATCCTTGGCATCGGCAGGCGCATCTTTCTTGGCAGAAATGTTTGGCCATTTCTCGGAATATTCGGAATTCAGCTGCAACCAGCTATCCAGCCCCGGCTCGGTATCCGGCTTGATGGCTTCTGCAGGGCATTCCGGTTCACAAACGCCACAGTCGATGCACTCATCCGGATGGATGACGAGCATGTTCTCACCTTCGTAAAAACAATCGACGGGACAGACCTCAACGCAATCCATATATTTGCAGCGGATGCAATTGTCGGTCACAACATATGTCATTTACTGGCTCCTGAGACACCATAGCAGCGTGTCAGCGGTTGAGGTAACGATTTGGCAGCGGGCTGACAAGAGGGGAAAAACGGACTGCGGCACCAGAACGCGGCCCGAAAAATCCCGGCGTGCAAAGGTTTGTCTTCATCACATCAGGACCGGAGCCAATGTTCAAGTCCGCAGAGTGCCATTCATCGCATCGCGATGACCCGCCAGCAAGCAACGATACTCTCCTCATATAGGCTATAGCGGAATAGTATTTTAGTCCTCTGGTAAAAATGGGAGATAAATTCGCCGGTTCAGTGATTTCACCGTCAAAACGAGAATTTGGACCTTTGAATTTGGGCGGAATGAACTCTCAAATCAAACGAGACAGTGGCTGACACAGCTGCGCATGGTTCGACAAGCTCACCATGAGGGAAACGGTGGCTGCAAGACCGATCGAAATATTTAGTGCCCTGCAATCAAACCCTCTCCCTCATGGTGAGCTTGTCGAACCACGAACATTGCTAATGCCATAGAACAGAGAGAATATTTTAATCTTCCCGCTCGCCGTCGCCCTGCATCAGCCTGTCTACTTGCCGCCGCTCGCGTTTGGTGGGGCGGCCACTGCCCGCGTCACGGCGCGGCAGCGTATCCAGCCGGCTCAAGGCATCCTTGGGTGGAGGGGGTGGAGAAATGTCCTCATAAAGCATGCGGGCTTCTTCAGCCGGGCCACGCCGGGTACCACCAGCCAGTACTTTGTAAATGAGGATGCGCCTGTCCAGTGTAATCGTCAGCACGTCACCGGGTTTGACCCCGTGTGACGCTTGATCGATCTTGTCCTTGTTGACCCGGACATTGCCGCCCGATGCCAGTTTTGCCGCCAGGGAACGGGATTTGACAACCCGTGCGAAGAACAGCCATTTATCGATGCGCTGCCGGTCCGTTCCCGTCATGACTACTTTTTCATTTGCTCCTTGAGCGCCAGCAATTTGGCGAAGGGAGAGTCCATGTCGATCTTGACCGGGCGTTCTTCGCGTTCCGGCCGCTTGTGCTCGGGCTTGTTGCCTGATGGCTTGCCGCCATCCTGCTTGAACCGGTCATTACCCCCCGGCTTGCCCTTGCCACGGAAATCCTTGCGCTCGCCCCGCTCGTTCTGCTGGCCTGCATTGCGATCAGGACGGCCTTCCGGACGCGGGCGGCGGGCTTCACCCTCACTATTGCCATTGTTGGCCTGTGGTGCGCGCTGGTTGTCACGGCGTTCCGGACGGCGATTGTTGTTACGCCCTTCAAAACGCGGAGCCTGACGCCAGAGAAGAACCGGCTTGGGTGCTTCTTCGGCTGCAGCGGGCGCTGCTGGCGTCTCAACCACGGGTTCGGAAACCTCTTCAACCACAGGCGCAGCAACCACTTCCACAGCCTCGGTGGCTGGCTCGACAGCGGTTTCAGCAACCGGCTCTGCCGCAGCTTCGGTTTCAGTGGCTTCGGGTGCCGCCTCAACCGTTTCGGCTGCTACAGCTTCAACAGCCTCTGGTGCAGGAGCCTGTGCGGCGGCATCGAGTTCCGCAACCTTTGCTGTCACAACAGCCACATCTGTGGCTTCCGAACGATAGCCTAGGTTCTTCAGGATCTCTTCCATATCGTCGGCGGTTGCGCCGAGAATGGACATCATTGCCGGTGTGACAACGAACCGTGTGCCATCATAAGCGCCATCAGGCCGTGTACCGGTCCCTGGCTTCCATGCCAGTGCCGGACGAATAAGGTCGGCCAGACGCTCGAGAATGTCGATGCGCACTGCGCGGCGTCCGAGCAATCGGTAACCGCCAAGGCGATAGAAGGCCGGATCGAACGTTGCGTCAGTAACAACCGATGTACGTCCTGCCGAAAGCACCTGAACCACATCGCCATAACCCGGACGGTCCTTGGCATCTTCCTTAAGAGCCCACAGCAGGGTCAACAGCCCCGCAGGCGCGGGTTTGAGCAATGCGGGCAGGAAGACGTGATAGGCGCCGAAACGCACGCCCAGACGGCGCAGGGCAGCGCGCGAATCCTGATCGAGACCGCGCACGTCCTCGGCTACATCCCGCCGCTGCAGCACACCGAAGTTTTCGACCAGCTGGAATGCCAGTCCGCGGGTGATCCCCACCAGCGCGTCGGCATTGGCAAGATCGACCAGCGGCTTCAGAACCGTATCGACGTGATGGGCTAAGAAACGGTCGACACGGGCCGCGACCTTGTCGCGTGCCGGACCGGTCAATTGTTCGTCGGCCAGAAGCACCGCACGGGGCTTCAGGGGTTGTTCACCCGAAACGACAGAGGCGATCGTCGCGCCGATCCAGCGCAACGTTCCGTCCGATGCGAGTGCAAAGTCGCCATTCGCCGAAGCGGAAAAACGCTCGGCGCGATTTTCGAACTCCGTCGCCAAGGCTTTTTGCGCGGCGGCCTTTACGGCTTTGGCATCGGTTCCATCAATCTGGCTGTCCGTGGTAAAACGGAATCCATCCAAACGTCCAACATGGTGCCCTTCGACGACGACGTCCCCGGCAGGGCTAATTTCGGCTTCTAGCATTGTATTCTCTCTCAGGCGCCTCATAAGCACGCTTGTCCTGCGGCCTACGAAGCGTTTCGTCAACCGTTCATGCAGTGCATCGGATAATCTGTCCTCAATTTCACGCGTCTTTTCTTGCCAATGTGCCTGATCTGCCAGCCAACCGGGCCGATGAGACACAAAAGTCCAGGTTCTGATCTGGGCGATCCGTCGCGACAAGGCATCAATATCGCCGTCTGTCGTGTCGGCCCGCTGGACCTGTTCACCCATATAGGTTTCGTCAACATGACCATGTTTGACAAGGTCGGAATAAATCGACGCGATAATATCCGCATGTTGCGCCGGCGCAATCTTTCGATAGTCCGGCAGGGCACATGCATCCCATAAAAGTGCCACACGCTCCGGCGTCGTCACCAACCGCGCAACGTCCGGATCCTTTGACAAGGAGTCGAGCGCCTGCTGATCAACCGCAGGCAGCGCCCGTGTCAGACCTTCAACCGGTGCTGGCGTGTCAATCGAGCGCTTCAGGGCATCGATGCTGGCAAAATCAAATCGCGCCGTGCGCCATTGCAGGATTTTGACCGGATCGAAAGCATGCGATTCCACCCGCTGCACCAGTTCCTCGGAGAAACCGGAAATCTGCCCGGTGACGCCAAACGTTCCGTCGCGCAAATGCCGCCCCGCGCGGCCGGCAATCTGGCCGATTTCGCCGGGCGACAGGTCGCGGAACTGATAGCCGTCAAATTTCCGGTCCTGGGCAAAGGCCACATGATCGACATCAAGATTAAGGCCCATGCCGATAGCATCGGTTGCCACCAGATAATCCACATCGCCCGACTGATAAAGTTCAACCTGTGCATTGCGGGTGCGGGGGCTCAATGCGCCCATGACCACAGCAGCACCACCATTCTGACGGCGGATCAGTTCGGCTATGGAATAGACCTCTTCAGCCGCGAAGGCGACGATGGCCGTGCGTGGCGGCAGGCGCGTGATCTTCTTGGAACCCGCATAGGTGAGGTTTGACAGGCGCGGCCGGGTGACAACGGAAATGCCGCGCAGCAGCTTTTCGAGAATGCCGCGCATGGTGGCGGCGCCAAGCAGCAGGGTTTCCTGACGTCCCCGCAGATGCAGGATGCGGTCGGTGAAGATATGGCCGCGTTCCAGATCATTGGCGAGCTGCGCTTCGTCAATGGCGACAAAATCCATGTCGGTCTGGCGCGGCATTGCCTCGACTGTGCACACCGCGTAGCGCGCGCCGGGGGGCATGATCTTTTCCTCGCCGGTAATCAGCGAAACATTGGCCAGCCCTGCCCGCGCGACCACACGGTTATACACCTCCCGTGCCAGCAGACGCAGCGGCAAGCCGATCATGCCGCTCTGGTGCGCAAGCATCCGCTCGATGGCGAGGTGGGTCTTGCCCGTATTCGTCGGCCCCAGCACAGCCGTGACATCACGGCCGCTCAAGATCAGAGGAAGTTCGGGAGTGGGCATAACATTCATCAAATAAAATCCAACACCGGCACGACGGCCTTACCAAAACCAGCAAGGCATGCCGGGCATGCATGATCCGATAGCATTATCGGTATCAGACAGAAAGTATGCGGCGACCTCAAGATAAACAATCATGCATGGATTCACGGAGTGTTCCATTAAGAAATAGAACGCGAGCAGAACGAATCAGCGACGAATCAGCTATAGGACCAGATTCCTGCTTTGTTCACGGCCATATCTAGCTTTCTGCTGCCTGAGTCGCACTACATGCTGAATCAGCGATGAAAGGATTCATTCGAATCTTCGTCCCGGCGTTAACCTTTGCCATTTCCGGCGTTTGAGGAGTCAAGCGACGGGTCACCACCTCACGTCACTTTAAGAAAATCGTAATATTTCCTTACACTTAGTTAAGCAGTAAAGCGCTCCAACCACCGTTTTCGTTAACACTCCGATCAAAGGCAGAACGAATCAGCGACGAATCAGCGCTTTATGTGCTTTCCCGTTTTGTTCACCGCTACATCTTGTGCGAAGAACACACGAGTCGCACCAATCGTCCGGAACGGGGTATCAGAATAGGACAAGATTCAGGCGGGGCTGTTAACTTTTGGCCAAAAATCACGGGAATCAGCAGGCCATAAAAGCGGACGCCGCGGTCCATTTCTGGAACCGCGTCGCCGCTGAATAGGGCTCGGATCAGCTGAAATACTGTCCGCCATTGGCCGATAGAGTCGATCCGGTGATGAAACCGGCATCGTCGGAGGCGAGAAACACAACGCAGCGTGCCACTTCTTCCGGCTCACCCAAACGGCCGACCGGAATCTGCGGAATGATACGTTCGTTGAGAACCTTCTCATCAATGGCCCGAACCATTTCCGTCCCGATATAACCGGGGCAGATGGCATTGACGGTAATGCCCGCACGGGCACCTTCCTGGGCAAGCGCCTTGGTAAAGCCGATATCACCCGCCTTGGCGGCGGAATAATTGGCCTGCCCGGCCTGACCCTTCTGCCCGTTGATTGAGGATATATTGATCACACGGCCGAATTTGCGGTCACGCATACCGGTCCATACCGGATGGGTCATATTGAACAAACCGGTGAGGTTGGTATTGACCACCTCACCCCACTGACCCGGAGTCATCTTATGGAACATGGCATCGCGGGTGATACCCGCATTGTTGACCAGCACTGCAACAGGCCCAAGATCTGCTTCAACTTTAGCAATACCGGCGGTGCATTCCTCATAATTGGAAACGTCCCATTTGTAGGTAGCAATGCCGGTTTTTTCCGTGAATTTTTTTGCCGCATCATCATTGCCGGCATAATTTGCCGCGACCTTGTAACCTGCCGCTTTCAGAGCCACGGAGATGGCTGCGCCAATACCACGTGTTCCACCCGTAACGATTGCCGTTTTGGTCATATTTCCCCTCCCTAATGCATGTTGGATTCAAAGTAAGGTTTGTTGAAAAAGAGACGTGGCAGCACCTGTGAAATTTAGTGCCGCCGGAACGCCGGCTCAATAAAACTGAACCGGCGCCCTGTTTTACAGGACTAATCCTTGATGCGCTCGACGCAGAGCGCAATGCCCATGCCGCCACCGATGCACAGCGTGGCAAGACCCTTGGTACCGTTACGGCGCTTCAGTTCGAACAGCAGCGTGTTGAGCACGCGGGCGCCCGACGCACCGATCGGATGTCCGATGGCAATGGCACCGCCATTGACGTTGACGATGTCAGGATTGAGCCCGAGATCCTTGTTGACCGAAAGCGCCTGCGCCGCAAACGCTTCATTGGCTTCCACCAGATCGAGGTCCTCCACCTTCCATCCGGCTTTTTCCAATGCCTTGCGCGATGCAGGAATAGGACCCGTACCCATGATTGCCGGATCAACACCGGCGGTTGCCCATGACACGATGCGAGCCAGCGGCTTGACATTGCGGCGCTTGGCTTCGTCTTCGCTCATTAGAACAACGGCGGCTGCACCGTCATTCAGACCCGATGCATTGCCTGCGGTGACTGTGCCTTCCTTGTCGAAGGCCGGCTTCAGTTTGGCAAGGGAATCCAGCGTTGCGCCGTGACGGATATATTCATCGTCAGCAACGATCACATCGCCCTTGCGGGTCTTGATGGTGAAAGGAACGATTTCGTCCTTGAATTTTCCCGCCTTCTGCGCGGCTTCCGCCTTGTTCTGCGAACCGAGCGCAAATTTGTCCTGATCATCGCGGGTAAACTGCCACTTGCGGGCAATGTTTTCAGCGGTATTGCCCATGTGATAGCCGTTGAACGCGTCGGTCAGACCATCCTTGATCATGGTATCGACCATCTTGAAGTCGCCCATTTTCACGCCGCCGCGCAGATGTGCGCAATGCGGCGCCATCGACATGGATTCCTGACCACCTGCAACAATGATATCCGCATCGCCGGTTGCGATTTGCTGCATGCCCAGCGCTACCGCGCGCAGGCCGGAACCACAGAGCTGGTTGAGACCCCAGGCAGTGGCTTCCTGGGGAATGCCGGCTTCCATGGCGGCCTGACGCGCCGGGTTCTGACCCTCGCCTGCACTCAGCACCTGACCCATGATCACTTCATCGACATCGGCTCCATCAACTCCGGCACGGCTCAGGACTTCCTTGATCACAGCCGCGCCAAGCTCGTGTGCCGGAACATTGGCAAAGGCGCCGTTGAACGAACCGACAGCGGTCCGTGCCGCACTGGCGATAACGATGGATTGGGTCATAGACGTCTCCTCAAATTTTGTTTGCTGATTTCGTCAGCACGCTTCCTGAACAGAATTCCCTCCCTGCGACGGTTTGACAAGGGGCATTTGCCACGAACGCAAATTTATCGTCAGCGCTACGAGGGGAACAGAATAATCTGCGCACTGGATGCGCTGCACAAATCACTTTGAATTGTGTCGCTTTGCCCCTATCTTCACAGGTCTATCAGGAAGCAGGCAGGCTAATTCACGCCTTTCGAGTCTGGTAATTAAGAGGTGGGGAGTTTTCAGATGGCAGCAAAAACCGGTGACATCGTCATTAAAAAATATGCCAACCGGCGTCTCTATAATACCGGCACAAGCACCTATGTGACGCTGGAAGACCTGGCCGAAATGGTAAAGCGGAATGAGGATTTCACCGTACAGGATGCCAAGACCGGCGAAGATATCACCCACTCCGTCCTGACCCAGATCATTTTCGAGCTGGAAAACAAGGACGGCCAGACCATGCTGCCAATCCCGTTCCTGCGCCAACTCATTGCCTATTATGGCGACCAGATGCAGGTGGTGCTGCCGACATTCCTAGAGCAGTCGATGAGCGCCTTCGTCAAGGAACAGGAGCGTATGCGCGAGCAGCTGTCCACGGCGTTCGGCAAATCGCCCATCGACATGATGAACATCAATTCGCCGATGAAGCTTGTCGAGGAACAGGTGCGCCGCAACACGGAAATGCTGCAGCATGCCATGCGCATGTTCACGCCCTTCCCGCTCAACAAGACAGCCGGAGCAGCCGAGGCGGCTGAAGCACCCGCTGCCGAAACCGCTAAAAAGGATACCGGGCTGGATGAGCTGAAAGAGCAAATCGCAGCCATGCAGCGCAAGCTGGACTCTCTCGACAAATAATCCAAGCCAGTTTCAGCCAAGGCTCAAGCATCCGGCATTCGCGCGGATAGGCTTTTCTATTCTAAAATCCACACAAGCCCCAAAGAGGATATCATGCCCCTACTCACACTTTCCAAAGCCAACACGATTATCAAAGCCGCTCTCGCCAAGGGCACCGATGCAGGCATGCGCCCGCTTTCCGTTGCAGTCCTCGATGCGGGCGGCCACCTCAAGGCGTTCCAGAAGCAGGATGGCGCGTCCATGCTGCGTTTTGAAATCGCCTTCGGCAAGGCATTTGGCGGTCTGACCATCGGTACCGGCTCGCGCACCGTCGAGAAGTTTGCCAAGGACCGTCCGCATTTCGTTGAAGGTCTGGTTGCCGCGTCCGGCGGCCGGGTCATCCCGGTTGCCGGTGGCGTTCTGATCAAGAATGCAAAAGGTGAAATCCTTGGCGCTGTCGGCGTTACCGGCGATACATCCGACAATGACGAGATCGCTGCCATCGCGGGCATCGAAGCCGCTGGCTTCGTCGCGGATGGCGGTCAGAGCTGATCAACTTTAAAAGCCAATGGTATTCCCGGCTGGTCCGGGAATACCTGCTTATAAACTCGGCCCGATAAACAACCTGGGCACGATAAAA
Organism: Phyllobacterium sp. 628; assembly: GCF_014189505.1. Classification (GTDB taxonomy): domain Bacteria; phylum Pseudomonadota; class Alphaproteobacteria; order Rhizobiales; family Rhizobiaceae; genus Phyllobacterium. Next base: position 277,492 of record NZ_CP050301.1, read on the forward strand.
TCCACAAACACCCGCAGTTTCGGCGACAGGTGCCGGTTGGATGGCCACAACACCCAGAACTGGCCGGTCTGAACCAGACATTCATCCAGCAAGGTCTGCAGTTCCCCTGACTTTACCGCATCGGCCACCAGGAAGTCCGGCATATAGGCAATCCCGAGGCCTCTCATTGTTGCGCCGAACAGGGCTTCCATATTGTTGCATGTCAGCACCGAGGGCAGCCGCGGGTCAGCGCCCATCGCGGTCCCCGCCAACACCCAGTCCTGCAGTTTGCCACTGGTCGGAAAGCGGTAACGCAGGCATGCATGTTGCTGCAGATCGCGTATATTATTGGGTGTGCCTTTGCGCTTGAGATAGGCCGAGGATGCCACAAGCACCTGCCGGAACGGCCCGAGCCGCCGCGCCATCAACGTGGAATCGGGCAAGTCTCCACTGCGGATAACCGCATCAAAGCCTTCTTCAATGACATTGACCATCTGATCGTTGAAATCGAGATCAAGCTCGATATCGGGGTAAAGCCGTTCGAACTCCGGCAGGTATGGCAGCAGAAAACGATAGCCGATGGTCGGCAGACTAACCCGCAAACGCCCGCGCGGCGTTTCCTTGGTCTGGGACAGCATTGATTCCGCGTCATCCAGATCGTCGATGATACGGCGGCACCGTTCGTAAAACAGCTCGCCTTCCGCCGTCAGGCTGATGCGCCGCGTGCTGCGCTGGAACAGCCGCACATCCAGCCGTTGTTCCAGCCGCGCAATTGTTTTGCCCACAGCCGAAGCAGAGACGCCAAACGAACGCCCAGCCGCCGCAAAGCTTAATGTTTCAGCAGCCCGGACAAAGGCAAACAGCCCGTTGAGATTATCCATGCTTCGTCCATTCGAGAAATAATGTCCGCTATGTCGGGACAATCGCCCTTATTCCCAACAATTAGAGCCTCTGTATCATGAATAGTGTTCATTCCCTCCCACATTTTGATATTGCAGGTGAAAAATGACTGCTTCTCCACGTCCGCACAGCGCTGCGGAAAAGCTGATGATTTTGGCCGCCGTCTGCTTGGCAGCACTGGCCATGCCGATCAGCTTTACCGGTCCGGCTGTAGCCCTTCCCGCCATCGCCCGCGCACTTGGCGGCACCCCGGTTGAGCTCAACTGGGTCACCAATGCCTTCATGCTGGCTTTCGGCAGCAGCCTCATGGCCGCCGGTGCTCTTGCGGATAATTACGGTCGCAAGCGTATCTTCCTGACAGGCCTTGCACTCTTTGCCGTATTCTCGCTGGCGCTGTCTCTCGTCTCCAATCTGTTCTGGTTCGATATCCTCCGGGCCGCGCAGGGCCTATCCAGCGCACTGGCCTTTTCCGGTGGCATGGCGGCTCTTGCCCAGGAATTCGATGGCCAGGCCCGCACAAGGGCCTTCAGTCTGATCGGCATCACCTTTGGGGTCGGCCTTTCCTTCGGACCGATCCTATCGGGCGTTCTGATCAGTCATTTCGGCTGGCAGGCTGCCATCCTCTTCGTCGTGCCGATAACATTCACCGCATTCTGCTTCGGTGCCGTATGTATGAGCGAATCCCGTGATCCGGATGCTAGCGGCATCGACTGGCCCGGCGCGATCAGCTTCACCGTAGCGCTTACCTTGCTCACATGTGGCATCCTGCAAGCGCCGCAAGCCGGCTGGACCCATCCGCTTGTTATCAGCATGCTGGTTGGCTCCGTGCTGATCTTCAGCCTCTTCACGGCGATTGAACGCCGCGTTGCCCGCCCCATGCTGGACCTGACACTCTTCCGCTATCCGCGCTTTGTCGGCGTCCAGCTTCTCGCCGCAGCACCGGCCTATTCTTTCGTGGTGTTGCTGATTCTCCTGCCCATCCGTTATATCGGCGTCGAAGGCTTCAGCGAGGTACAGACCGGCCAGATGATGATCGCCCTGTCGGGCCCGTTGCTGATTGTGCCTTTCCTTGCAGCATTGCTCACCCGCTGGTTCTCTGCCGCAGTGCTGTGCAGCGCCGGACTGCTTATATCCGCCGTCGGCCTGTACTGGCTCAGCCGCTGCATGCCCGGCCAGCCGGTTGAACTGACACTTCCCGCGCTGTTCCTGATCGGTTTCGGCATCAGCCTGCCGTGGGGATTGATGGACGGTCTGGCCGTCAGCGTCGTGCCGAAGGAACGCGCAGGCATGGCCACAGGTATTTTCAGCACCACGCGCATTGCCGGTGAAGGCATTGCCCTTGCCATTGTCAGCGCTTTGCTGACAGCGCTCCTTGGCTGGAAACTCAGCGCTGTCCTGCCAATCGGTTCCGGCGTCACGCAGGCCGCGCAGGAGGTTGCCACAGGCAATCTAGCTTCAGCCATGACGCAGCTCGGTCCGGTCGGCCGCGATGTGATTCTGCAAGCTTACGGCAATGCCTTTGGGCATCTCTTGGAAATTCTGTCGGAGATCACTGTTGTTACAGCGCTTGCCATCTTTGTGGTCATGCGCATGCCGGACAAGTCCGTCGTTACCGCCTGATTCCAGGCAAAAGAAAATCCCGGCAAAGGTTCGCCTCTGCCGGGATTTTTCGTTTCTAGCGGAAATTGACGTCGCGCCCTGCGGAACGCAGCGAGACGGTAAACCCGGCCAGAATATCGAAAAATGCCATTGCCATCAGAATGAAGAACAGCGAATGCGAGGCACTGGGTACCAGCAGAAACTCCACCAGAAACGCCACAAAGACGAAGGTCGACAACAGATGGTCAACCACCGAGGCATTGCTGGTTCGGGTCGATTTCATGATCTCGAAGAACAGCAGCGCCAGCGACAGCACGATCATCAGATCGCCCAGCGTCATGCGCCAGACCCCGCCTGACAGCATCTGCATAGAGTAGAGCTCGGCCGCCCACGGGTCAGCACCACCAATTCCCGTCAACCCGGCAATCACCAGATTGAACACAACCAGCGGTACGATCATCAATGGAATGTTGGAAATCACGGCGTTAGTCTCCTCCTCGGCAGCGAAACAAAAAAGACCGGCACAAGGCCGGTCCTCTTTATCACGAAATCCAGGAAGGGATTAGCCTTCTTTGACGGTCAGAACCTGACGGCCACGATACATGCCGGTCTTCAGATCGACATGGTGTGGACGGCGCAGTTCGCCTGAATTCTTGTCTTCGACGTAAGTCGGGGCCTTCAACGCATCGGCGGAGCGGCGCATGCCGCGCTTCGACGGAGAAGTTTTTCTTTTAGGTACAGCCATTGTTCCTGCTCCAGTAATCAGTCAAAATCCGGCAGTGGCCCGATCGAGCCTGTCACAATGGACAAAATTCCGGAAAGTTCGGCTGGGGCTATACACGTCTTGAGAGCTTTTGACCAGCATGAGTCACATATATTTTTGTCGCAACTGCCGGGAATACCGGAATCAGGTCTATTTCACACAACCGATATAGGCACCCGCCCCGCGTGCACGGCGCTCGTTGAGCCGCGCCAGTGTCTGCAAACCGCGTCCCGGTTTGGCCGGATTGCGCACAATCGGATTGGGCAATGTGACCGCCAGAAAGGCGGCCTGTCGCGGCGAAAGCCTTGAGGCGCTCACTTTGAAATGGTGTTGAGCAGCCGCCTCGATGCCATAAATGCCCGGTCCCCACTCGGCTATGTTAAGGTAGATTTCCATCACTCGGCGTTTTGACAGAATCAGTTCTGACAGAAAGGCCAGCGGCATTTCCAGTCCCTTGCGGATAAAGGAGCGGCTGTTCCATAGAAACAGGTTCTTCGCTGTCTGCATCGTAATCGTCGATGCGCCGCGCGTTTGCTCTCCATCCATGGCATCCGAAACAACCGAATTCATCGCATCCCAATCGACACCCGAATGGAAGCAGAAGCGTGCATCTTCCGACATCATAACTGAATGCACCAGCACCGGCGAAACCTCATCCAGCGACACCCAGCGCCGGTCATAGCCGGAGAATGTCACGAGGTCCTTCACCATCAATGTGGAAACCGGATGCACAAAAGGCAGACGGTAGAGGCTGAGCAGAATGATGGGCAGCATGATCAGGACAATGCCGATAAGAATGAGATAGCGCATGGCCCGGCCCAAAAACGAGCCGCCTGGATCAACCAGATACCCTCCGCCTTTTCTGTTTCTGACCAGAACCCGTGTCACACCCACCGCCTGCATTGAAAGCCCATCATGGACATAGAGCAACGGCCACGCAAATGGAACCGTTTCCGTGTACTTCTGTGTATCCGCAACCACAGAGATGCAAAATCGCCCGCTATTCACATCTAGCCATTGACCCAAGGTGATTTTTTCGTTCATTGCCAGTTCCATGATGACAGACCAAGGCTCCTCCCTGTTCCAGATGACCTTGCAGCAGCGCGCCGCTTCGGTCGAGCTGCTGCTGACTGATCTGCTTTCTGATCAACCGCATAGTGGTGAGATCAGCCGCCCGACGCGCCTGATGGCCGCGATGCGCCACGGTGTTCTCAATGGCGGCAAGCGTCTGCGGCCTTTCCTTGTCATGGAAAGCGCAGCTTTGTTCGGGGCTGACAGTCTGGCAGCGTTGCGTGTGGCCGCAGCGCTCGAATGCATTCACAGCTATTCGCTGGTCCACGATGATCTGCCAGCCATGGACAATGACGATTTGCGGCGTGGTCAGCCCACCGTTCACCGTAAGTTCGACGAGGCCGCTGCCATTCTCGCTGGCGACAGTCTGTTGACCTATGCATTCGAATTGATCGCCTCGGAGGCAACGGAACTGGATGCCATGGCCAAGGTCGCGCTGATCACCGCCCTTGCCCGCGCTGCCGGTGTCGGCGGGATGACCGGCGGACAGGCCCTTGATCTGGAAGCCGAGAAGGTCAAACCAGATGAGGCAGGTATTATCCGCCTGCAAGCCATGAAAACCGGCGCCCTGATCCGTTTTGCCTGCGAAGCCGGAGCGATTATCGGCAATGCCAACCCCGAAGACCGCGAACGGTTGGCCGAATATGGCTCGGCCATCGGTCTCGCCTTCCAGCTGGCTGATGATTTACTGGATGTCACCGCCGATGCCAGCCATATGGGCAAGGCAACCGGCAAAGACGCAGCAGCAGGCAAGGCCACACTGGTCTCGATGCACGGCATTGACTGGACAAGGCAGCAGCTGAGCGGATTGGTTGCGCAAGCGGAAGACCTGCTCGCACCCTTTGGCCCACAGGCATCACTGCTTAAGGAAGCCGCACGGTTTATCGCCGAAAGGCAAAGCTAAAACAGTCTATTCCGCCGCGTGTGAGTCCACGCCCTGGCCAAAACGGTTCTCGATGTAATCGGCAACCATTTTCTGGAATTCCTGGGCGATACCGGCACCGCGCAAGGTCGCAACTTTCTTGCCATCAACAAAAACCGGCGCTGTCGGGGTTTCGCCGGTACCCGGCAGTGAAATGCCGATATCGGCCATTTTCGACTCGCCCGGTCCATTGACGATGCAGCCCATCACCGCGACGTTCAGCGCTTCAACACCGGGATATTTCTCCCGCCAGATTGGCATATTGTCGCGAATATCGGTCTGGATCGACTGCGCCAACTCCTGAAACACCGTTGATGTGGTGCGCCCGCAACCGGGGCAAGCCGCAACGATCGGGATAAACTGGCGGAACCCCATGGTCTGCAGCAATTCCTGCGCCACTTGTACTTCGCGGGTTCGGTCGCCATTCGGCTCCGGCGTCAGTGAAATACGGATCGTATCGCCAATTCCCTGTTGCAGAAGAATGCCGAGCGCTGCCGATGAGGCAACAATGCCCTTGGAGCCCATACCGGCCTCAGTCAGGCCCAGATGCAACGCATGGTCGCAGCGCCGTGCCAGTTCTGCATAGACGGCAATCAGGTCCTGCACCTGACTGACCTTCGCGGAAAGGATGATTTTCGAGCGCGGCAGGCCGATTTCTTCCGCCAACTGCGAGGAAATCAGCGCCGACTGGACAATGGCTTCGCGGGTGACTTGCTCAGCCGTCAATGGCGCACCAGCCGCATGGTTCTGATCCATCAGCGCCGTCAGCAATTCCTGATCGAGCGAACCCCAATTGACGCCAATGCGTACCGGCTTGTCATAGCGGATCGCCATTTCGATGATCGCACCGAATTGCGCGTCCTTCTTGTCCTTGAAGCCCACATTGCCGGGATTGATGCGGTATTTCGCCAGAGCTTCAGCGCAGGCCGGATGATCGGCCAGCAGTTTGTGTCCGATATAATGGAAATCGCCGACCAGCGGCACGTTCAATCCCAGTCTGTCCAGCCGTTCACGAATTTTCGGGACGGCAGCTGCCGACTCGTCGCGATCAACCGTGATACGCACGATCTGCGACCCGGCGCGCGACAGCGCCGCAACCTGTGCAACGGTCCCGTCAATATCGGCAGTATCCGTATTGGTCATCGACTGCACAACGACGGGCGCGCCTCCGCCAACCATGACACCACCCACATCGACGCCAACAGACGGACGGCGGGCAAAAGGTTGCGAATAATAGTCAGACATCGTCGAGCTCCAGATATTCCCTTCACGTGGCGCAGCGCATGCTCTGTGTCAACACCATGTGACATTAACACGGCAAATTCAAAACAAATGAATAGGGCAAATTCAAAGCAAATGCGCATTTCGATCACGGCAGAGTGAAGCACATGACGAAGTGTTCACGTTCCAAAGCTGGTAATTTTGCTGCAATGCAATATATTCCCCTCGCCTTCAACACGGTTAATAGGGTCCAGACCCTAATCCAAAGGAAGTAACTCATGGCTAAGAAGACCGCAGTCGTTACAGGTTCCAACTCCGGCATTGGACTGGGTTCCGCTCACGCCCTTGCAGCGGCGGGCTACAATGTGGTGATCAACTCCTTCACCGACCGGCCGGAGGATCACAACCTTGCCAAGGAAATCGCCGCCAAGCATGGCACCGGCTGCGCCTATATCAAGGCCGACATGTCGAAGGGCGATGAATGCCGCGCACTGATCGATCAGGCTGCAGCCACGTTCGGCAGCGTCGATGTGCTGGTCAACAATGCCGGCATCCAGTTCGTCGCGCCGGTTGACGAATTCCCGACGGAAAAATGGGATGCGATCATCGCCATTAATCTCACCTCGGCGTTCCACACCACTGCCGCAGCGCTTCCCTATATGAAAAAAGCCGGATGGGGCCGCATCATCAATATCGCCTCCGCCCATGGCCTGCGCGCATCGCCGTTTAAATCCGCCTATGTTGCCGCCAAGCACGGCGTTCTCGGTCTGACCAAAACCGTGGCACTGGAAGTGGCGGAAAAGCACATCACCAGCAACGCCATCTGCCCAGGCTATGTGCTGACGCCCCTGGTGGAGGCGCAGATCCCGGATCAGATGAAGGCACACAACATGGACCGCGAAACGGTCATTCGCGAAGTCATGCTCGACAGGCAAGCGACGAAGGAATTCGCCACGGTTGACCAGATCGGCGCAACGGTTGTCTTCCTCGCCAGCGATGCTGCCGCGCAGATCACCGGAACGTCCATTTCTGTCGATGGCGGCTGGACGGCTCAGTGATGAACCACAAACCCAAGGTCATCAACATCGCGCTTCAGGGCGGCGGTTCCCACGGCGCGTTCACCTGGGGCGTGCTGGACCGCATCCTTGAGGACGGGCGGCTGACCATTGAAGGCATTTCCGGCACCAGTGCCGGCGCCATGAACGCCGTTGCTCTGGCCGATGGCTGGAGCCGCAACGGCCGCGAAGGCGCCCGCGAAAAGCTGCAGGAGTTCTGGCGGGCCGTGGCGCGCAGCGGGCAGTTCAGCCCGGTGCAGCGCACGCCATGGGACCGTTTTTTCGGCAACTGGTCGGTGGAAAACGGCATCGGTTACAATTTCTTCGAGCAGATGTCGCGGATGTTCTCACCCTATGAAATCAATCCGCTCAATCTCAACCCCTTGCGGGATGTGGTGGACAGGGAAATCGATTTCGACCGCGTAAAGGCCTGCTCTGATCTCAAACTGTTCATCTCGGCCACCAATGTCGAGAGCGGACGTCTGCGTGTCTTCTCGCAGTCCGAACTCAATGCAGATGTCGTCATGGCGTCCGCGTGCCTGCCCTATATTTTTCAGGCGGTCGAAATTGAGGGCGAGCCCTATTGGGATGGCGGGTATGGCGGCAATCCGGCGCTTTATCCGTTCTTTTATTCGACAATCAGCAAGGATGTACTGCTGATCCAGATCAATCCGATTGAGCGGCGCGGCGCACCCAAGACTGCCCGCGAAATCACCGACCGGATCGATGAGATCACCTTCAACGCCGCATTGCTTCGGGAATTCCGCTCGATTGCCTTCGTCAATTCACTGCTGGATTCCGGCCGGATCGAGCACACCGAATACAAGCATATCCGCATGCATCGCATTGATGCGGACGTTGCTTTGGCAGGGCTTTCCGCCTCGTCCAAGATCAATGCCGAATGGGCCTTCCTCGAATATCTGCGAGATTTGGGTCAGGCGGCAGCCGACGACTGGCTGGAAGAACATTTCGATGCCATCGGCGAACACGCCACGCTGGATCTATCAGGCGAGCTGGCGCCGGAAATGAACTTTGGTGAAAGAACCAAGAAGACCGGCAGACGCGTTACGGACTTTCTTATCCATCGCAAGAAGCCGGGTGTCGGGGCACGCCGGGCCTGAAAAAACGGGCGGGCGCAAGGCTCGCCCGTTGTCACATCGCGAGATCGATAGCCGACTTAGTTCTTGACGATCTCGACTGGACCACGAATATAACCGGGCTTATTGGCCATGAGGTTGAAAGCAACCGCTGGCTCAGGTGTTCTCGTTGCGGTCGGCGCTTGATGCGAGATTAGCCATCAGGAAAACCACGACGAGCAGGCCGGCAAGCACCAGATAGACCGGGCCAAATCCTGTTCGCCCGCCAACGAAGCCGATGGCTGAAGGCGCAACGAGAATGCCGGAATAGCCCATCAGCGTAACGAGACTGAGCGCGACGCCCGAGGATGTTCCCTTCTGGTTGCCCGCCGCCGAGAAAGCAATTGGCACCATATTGGCAATGCCGAGCCCCGAAAACGCAAAGGCGAGAATGGCGATCCACGGCGTCGGGGCGAGGCTGGCGACCAGCATGCCGGACGCACCGATCAAAGCAGAAACCCGCAGGGTTTTGACCGCGCCAAACCGGTTGCGCACGCCATCGCCGAGAAATCGCATAACCGACATGGTACCGGAGAAGGCGGCAAAGGCGAAGCCTGCGGTGGCAATATCCGCGCCGCGCTCCTGCTTGAGATACAAGGCCGCCCAATCGAGAACCGAACCCTCCGGCACCATGGAAAACAGCGCCATGATACCGATCAGGTAGATCAGTGGATCGGTCGGGAAAGCCAGTTTCTGCTTCTTCTCATGCACAACAGGCGCGTCTTCGGTGATCATATAGCGGAACGCAACAAGGCCAAGAACCACTGCGATCCCCGTGACGACAGCCGCGTGCATCAGATGGCCCTGCGCTTCGATCAGCAAGCCGCCCAGCGCGCCGCCGGCAAAACCGCCAAGGCTCCAGAAGCCATGCGAGGACGACATCACGGCGCGCGACAGCTTCTTCTCCACCTCAACCGCATTGGCATTCATTGCCACATCCATGCCGCCGATGACGGCGCCAAACAGGAAGAGCGCCGGGGCTGCCAGATAAAGATTGGGCGCCAGCGCAACCAGCAGCAATGAGAAGCTGCAGAATATGGCAAAGCCCTGCACCACCGCACGTGAACCGTAGCGGCCAATGAGATAGCCGCACCATGGCATGGCTGCCAGCGCACCAAGGCCGAAAACCAGGATCATCAGGCCGAGGGTAAACTCGCTGATATGCAGACGGGTCATGAAAACCGGGATTTGCGGCGCCCAGCTGCCGACCAGAAAGCCATTGAAGAAAAATGCAGTGGCAACGGCCCAGCGGCCATAAACCGCCTTCTTGCGGTAGACAGAGGCATCCATCATTGTATCACCGGCTTGATTTTCGAACAGGACAGACATTTTATTCACCAGAATGGTCGGCAATGACCACATCCACACCTGCCGCACGGATCCGGTTGAGGATCGCCTGATCCGCTGTCTGGTCGGTGATAAGCGTGGAAATGGTCGATATGGGGGCGATGGCAAACGGGCCTTGCTTCAAAAGCTTTTCCGCTGTTGTGAGGAGAATGACCTCGTTGCAGGCTTGGCTCATGGCCAGTTTCAGCCGGGCATCTTCATAATTCTGCGCCCGCAGCATCAGGCTTTCATCGACGGCACAGGCACCGAGAATGCAATAATCCACATGCATGGACTGTACTTCGGCCAAGGGTGATTGACCGATGACACTGCGAGTCAGCCGGTTCAGCGTGCCGCCGAGAAGGATGACTTCACATAAGGGATGATCCAGTGCCGCGGAAGCAATATCCGGCGAACTGGTGATGATACACAGCTGCAGATCATCCGACAGGGCCCGGACAAACTCCAGAACCGTGGTGCTTGAGTCGAGAAACAGCGTCGCATTGGTGGGAATTCTCTGCGCGGCCGCAAGTCCGATCGCCCTTTTTCCGGCGGTCTGGTCGCTGGCCCGCTGGCTGAAGCTGCGCAGGCTTGGCTTGGTACGTGATGCACCGCCATGGAAACGCTGTACCAGCCCCAGTTCGGAAAGCTCTTTCAAATCCCGGCGGATGGAATCTTCTGAAACACCGAATTCCACCGCCACGGCATTGGCCAAAACCCGGCCGGACTCATTGATCCGTTTGAGGATCATGCTCTTTCGTTCATCCGGAGACAGGTCTTTGGTCATGGGAACAACAATCAATATGAGCAGGAATCGGCACACCTGCACTGGGCCAGCAATTTAATCTGCAGGCACCATAATGCTTATATCGGCATTTTTCAATGCATGATTTTGCCGATATCGGCAAATATGCGTTTAAGGGCTCATTGGCATGAATATTGTGCGTGGTTCGACAAGCTCACCATGAGGGAAATAGGTGGGTTGCGGGAGTTAAGTTCTGCAATCTTTGCACGTACTACGCAGCCCATCCCTGTCCCTCATGGTGAGCTTGTCGAACCACGCACAATATTCATGCCAATGGTTGCAAGCCACCTCCATCAATGACGGAGGTGGTGCAGTCAATCTTCAACCTCTACTCGTAAACCGCGAGCAGGTCCTTGGCATCGATCTGGTCACCGGCGCGCACCAGAATTTCGGCAAGTACACCATCGCGTTCCGCGCGCAATGCGGTTTCCATCTTCATTGCCTCGATGGACAACAGCACGTCACCAGCATTGACCTTCTGGCCGGCACTGACACCCACCGTCGAGACAATACCCGGCATCGGTGCGCCGACATGCTTGTCATTGGCAAGTTCGGTCTTGCGGCGCACGCCCGCACCACTTGCACGGGTGCGGTCCGGCACTTTCACGCGGCGTGGCTGGCCATTCATTTCGAAGAACACTGTAACCATGCCCTTCTCATCGGGCTCGCCCACTGCCTGATTGCGCACCACAAGCGTCTTGCCCTGTTCGATGGTGAGGAAAACTTCCTCCTCCTGCGCCAGCCCGTAGAAATAGACATGCGTCGGCAGCACGCTGGTCGGCCCATATGTGCCATGCGTGACAGCAAAATCGGTAAAGACCTTGGGATACATCAGGTACGAAGCAAACTCCTGATCGCTGATCTTGCGCTCCAGTTTTTCTTCAATGTCTTTGCGCTCGACAATAAGATCGGCGGGCGCCAGCAGCGAACCCGGACGTTCAGTGAACGGCTTCTCGTCCTTGAGGATCTTCTTCTGGATATCCTTGGGCCAGCCTTGCGGCGGCTGTCCGAGATCACCGCGCATCATCGACACAACCGAATCCGGGAAAGAAATATCCTTGTCCGGGTTCTTCACATCGGCAACGGAAAGATCCTGACTCACCATCATCAGTGCCATATCGCCGACAACCTTCGACGATGGCGTTACCTTGACGATATCACCGAACATCTGGTTCACGTCCGCATAGGCCTGCGCCACCTCGTGCCAACGGGTTTCAAGGCCCAGCGAACGCGCCTGCTCCTTGAGATTGGTGAACTGGCCACCCGGCATTTCATGCAGGTAAACTTCCGACGCCGGTCCCTTCAGATCGCTCTCGAAGGCGGCATATTGCGTGCGCACCGCTTCCCAATAGAAGGAAATGCGGCGGATCCATTCGGGATCAAGCCCCGGATCACGCTCCGTGCCCTTAAGCGCCTCGACAATCGAGCCAAGGCAGGGCTGCGAGGTATTGCCCGAGAGGGAGTCCATGGCAGCATCAACCACATCCACACCAGCGTCCACCGCCGCAAGCACGGTCGCGGCAGCAATACCCGACGTATCATGGGTGTGGAAATGCAATGGCAGGTCGGTTGCCTCGCGGAGCGCCTTGAACAGCACCTTGGCAGCGCCCGGCTTGAGCAGTCCGGCCATGTCCTTGACGCAGATGATATGCGCTCCGGCCTTTTCCACCTGCTGTGCCAGATCGACATAATATTTCAGATCATATTTCGGCCGGGCAGAATTCAGGATGTCGCCGGTGTAGCAGATGGCAGCTTCACACAGCTTGTCCTCTTCCAGCACCGCGTCCATGGTAACGCGCATGTTTTCAACCCAGTTGAGACTGTCGAAAACACGGAACACATCAACACCGCCCCGCGCCGCCTGCTGTACGAAATACTTGACCACATTGTCCGGATAGCTCTTGTAGCCGACACCATTGGCGCCGCGCAAAAGCATCTGCAGCAGAATATTGGGCGCCGCTTCGCGAATTTCCGCCAGCCGTTCCCATGGATCTTCCGTCAGGAAGCGCATGGCCACATCGAAGGTCGCACCGCCCCAGCATTCGAGCGAGAACAATTGCGGCAGGGCGCGGGCATAGGTGCCGGCAACTCGGGCAATATCGAACGTGCGCATGCGCGTTGCCAGCAATGACTGGTGGCCATCGCGCATCGTCGTATCGGTAAAGAGAGCACGCTTTTCGTTGCGCATCCACTCACCGAATTTCTTCGGGCCAAGCTGGTCCAAAAGCTGCTTGGTCCCGTCAGGGATTGGCGTCTCGATGAAGGGCACGCGCGGCAATGCAGCCTCTTCGGGCGGCGTGGCACGGCCCTTGGTTTCGGGATGGCCGTTGACTGTCACGTCGGCGAGATAGGTCAAAAGCTTGGTGGCGCGATCCTGCCGCTTCACCTGCTCGAACAGTTCCGGCGTCGTATCAATGAATTTGGTGGTGTAGGTATTATCGGTGAACTTCGGATGCGTGATGATCGCTTCAAGGAAGGTCAGGTTTGTCGCGACACCGCGAATACGGAATTCGCGCAACGCGCGATGCATGCGGTGAATGGTTTCCTCGGGGGTAGGCGACCAGGCTGTGATTTTTTCCAGAAGCGGATCATAGAACCGCGTGATCACGGCACCGGAATAGGCGGTGCCGCCATCGAGACGAATGCCAAAACCTGTCGCGCCGCGATAGGCGGTGATGCGGCCATAATCCGGAATGAAATTCTGCTCAGGATCTTCCGTCGTGATACGGCACTGCAAGGCGTGGCCGTTCAGCTTGATATCTTTCTGGGCGGGAACACCGGATTCCGGCGTGCCGATGGTCGCCCCTTCCAGAATACGGATCTGTGCCTTGACGATGTCAATGCCGGTCACCTCTTCAGTCACCGTGTGCTCCACCTGAATACGTGGATTGACCTCGATGAAATAGAACTGATCCGTATCGGCGTCCATCAGAAACTCGATGGTGCCAGCACCGATATACGCGGTTTCCTTGGCGATCTTCAAACCGTAATCGGAAATCTCCTTGCGCTGCGCTTCGTTGAGATAGGGCGCGGGCGCGCGCTCCACGACCTTCTGGTTACGCCGCTGGATCGAACAATCGCGCTCGAACAGGTGTACAGCGTTGCCATGTGTATCACCAAGAATCTGCACTTCGACGTGGCGGGCGCGCTGCACCAGTTTTTCCAGATAGACTTCATCCTTGCCGAAGGCCGCCTTGGCCTCGCGCTTGCCCTCGGTGACTTCGCGGGCAATATCATCCGGCGAGAAAATCGCCCGCATACCGCGTCCGCCGCCACCCCATGACGCCTTCAACATGACTGGGTAGCCAATCGTCTCGGCAAGCTTCTTCACGTCGTCCATATTATCCGGCAGCGGCTCTGTCGCCGGCACTACGGGAACGCCGATTTCAATGGCGAGATTGCGCGCGGCGACCTTGTTGCCAAGACGGCGCATGGTTTCCGGCTTTGGTCCGATAAAGATAATTCCCGCCTCACCGCAGGCTTCGGCAAATTCCGGACTTTCCGACAGAAGCCCGTAACCCGGATGGATCGCATCGGCGCCGGACAGTTTGGCAACGCGGATAATTTCCTCGATCGACAGATAGCTTTCGATCGGTCCCATATCTTTGGCAAGATGCGGCCCACGCCCGACCTGATAGGATTCGTCCGCCTTGAAACGGTGCAGTGCCAGCTTGTCTTCTTCTGCCCATATCGCCACGGTTTTCATGCCAAGTTCGTTGGCGGCGCGGAACACACGGATAGCGATTTCTGATCGGTTGGCGACAAGGATTTTCTTGATAGGCAAGGCGAAAACTCCGAAATCTCAAAAAGGCAATATGAGCGGTAAAACCCTTATTGGGCGACGCGATTGCTGCACTGCAAACAACGCATATTGACCATAAGAAACGCAAATGTCCAACAGCAAAATGCCCGGTAGAAGACCGGATATTTCACGGATTGTATCAGCAACGAAACTTTTGATTAAATCCTATTGCTGGAAATAGGTATATTTGCCATCGGGCGCTTTTTTCCATTCATACATGACATAACCGGGAAAGGTCTGATCGCCTTTGGAATCAAATGCCAGATCGCCCAGCACAGTCTTGAAAGGACCGTCCGCTTTCAAGGCTTTGGCCACGGTTTCCGGATCGTTCGATTTGGCTGCGGTCGCCGCCGCTGCAATCGCTTGCGCCGCCCCGTAGGTGTAGAGCGTGAAAGCTTCCGGCTCGAAACCAGAAGCGCGAAACTTTTTAACCAGCTCATTATTGGCCGGGTTGTTGCGTGGATCGGGTCCGAATGTGTTGAGCGTACCGGCAATGGCGTCACCGGCAATCGCCGCAAGTTCGTTCGAGACAATGGCTGCGCCCGACATGAATTGCACTTTCAGTCCCTGATCGGCAAGCTGGCGAATGATCAGCCCGGCTTCCGTGTGCAGCCCGCCCCAATAGAGCAGGGTAATGCCGTTTTCCTTCGCCTTGGTAACCAGTGCCGAATAATCCTTGTCGCCCGCATGCACGCCTTCGAACATCACTTCCGTGATCCCCTGCGCGTTGAGAGCTTTCTTCGTCTCGTTCGCCAGCCCTTCGCCATAAGGTGTCTTGTCGTGCACGATGGCAACCTTGGCACCCTTGAAGTGCTGGGCAATATAGGCGCCTGCAACTTTTCCCTGCTGGTCATCACGCCCGCAGACGCGAAATGTGTTCCACAGGCCGCGCTCGGTGAATTGCGGATTGGTCGAGGCTGGCGTCAACTGCACGATACCGTTTTCGGCATAGACGTCCGAGGCCGGAATGGAGACGCCGGAATTATAATGACCAATAACGAATTTAACACCGTCCGCTGCAAATTTGTTCGCGACCGAAACACCCTGCTTGGGATCAGACGCATCGTCGCCAAATGTCAGCTTTACCTTTTCGCCATTGATGCCGCCCGCCGCGTTGATCTCCTCAAACGCCATTTCGGCGCCCTTGCGCATCTGCGCGCCGAAGGCAGCATTCGGACCGGTCAACGGTGCGCCAACACCGATAAGAAGGTCTGCCTGGGCATAGCCGCCCATAGACAGTATGATTGCAAGCACAGCGCTTGGAACGAACAACAGTTTCATGAAATGATCCCCTGCATCGGAAAGTCGGCTGGAAAAGGTTCGCGATCTTTGCCGCGTTGCAAGCACCATACTGAACACAGCACATCCAAATGTCCAACAGCAAAATGCCCGGCACAAGGCCGGGCATTTCATCACTGGATTCAAGCAGAAATCTTACTGCTGGAAGAATGTGTACTTGCCGTCGGCACCCTTCTTCCATTCGTACATGACGTAGCCTGGAAGCTTGGGATCGCCCTTTTCGTCATAGGAAATGTCGCCAAGAACAGTCTTGAACGGACCCTTTGACTTCAAGGTCTTTGCAACGGTTTCCGGATCGTTCGACTTGGCAACAGTTGCTGCTGCGGCGATGACCTGGGTGGCTGCATAGGAGTACAGCGTGTAGGCTTCAGGCTCGAAACCAGCCTTGCGGAACTTCTCAACCAGTTCCTTGTTGGCTGGGTTGTTGCGTGGATCTGGACCAAATGTGTTCAGAGTGCCTGCAACCGCATCACCGGCAATCGCTGCCAGTTCGTTGGTCACAATGCCGTCGCCGGAGATGAACTTGACCTTGAGACCCTGGTCAGCCAGCTGACGGATGATCAGGCCAGCTTCCGTGTGGAGACCGCCCCAATAGAGAACGCTGACACCAGCCTGCTTCGCCTTGGCGATCAGTGCGGAGAAGTCTTTGTCGCCAACATTCACGCCTTCATAAAGAACTGGCTTGAGGCCTTTTGCTTCGAGCGTCTTCTTGGTTTCGTCGGCAAGACCCTGACCATAAGGTGTCTTGTCGTGAATGACGGCGATCTTGGCATCCTTGAAATGCTCGGCAATGTAGCCGCCGGCAATAACGCCCTGCTGGTCATCGCGTCCGCATGTACGGAATGTGTTCCACAGACCGCGCTCGGTGAATACCGGGTTGGTTGCGGCTGGCGTTACTTCAACAATGCCGTTTTCTGCGTAAACTTCCGATGCCGGAATGGAAACGCCGGAGTTGAAGTGACCGACAACAAACTTGACACCATCAGCAACGAACTTGTTGGCAACGGAAACACCCTGCTTCGCATCGGAAACGTCGTCGCCGAGCGTGATCTTGATTTTTTCGCCATTGACGCCGCCGGCAGCATTGATTTCAGCGGCTGCCGCTTCGGCACCCTTCTGGAGCTGTGCGCCGAAAGCGGCATTTGGGCCGGTGAACGGACCACCAACACCGATCAGAAGATCAGCGTAGGCATGACCGCTCAAAGCGAGCATTGCTGCAAAAGCAACACCCGAGAACAGTGACTTCTTCATTTGAAAACTCCCATTTCCTAGGTACTTTACTAACCCCTCGCGATGAAATTTTCTCATCACTTGAAGACCACATTTGCCGATTTTCCGGCGGTTGTCACGCTGATTCATTTCGCGTCAGCGCGATTGATTAGACCCCCGTTCTGTCCTTGAAGGAGAAGGGGGAAACTTTTTCATAGAGCCAATGATATTGCTGGATCATCTGGTTTGTTCGCGTGTAGCGATAACCCAGCGTACCGATGATGATCAGTACGATCGTATCGATGACATAGTAGTGCAGCGTGACCATCGTGCCCTCGAACAGAGCGAAATGGATGAAGCGCACCCCGACACCCAGAAGCAGCATGTAGAAAATCAAAGTCGTGTAGGACCGCCAGGTCTTGGCGCAGGCACGGCCTGCCATCCAGGCAGCCCAGCCGCCCATAAGGCAGGTGACCAGCACAAACAGCCAGAGAGAGGGTTCTTCGTACAAAATGCCTTGCATGGCAATGTTCCCCTTGCAGCACCGGACCTCCCAGCTCCGCTGGAAGCCGGTCCTATTCTTGTTAGTGACGGCCGCCTTCCAGATAAGCAGCACGCACTTCCGGATTGGCCAGAAGCTCCTTGCTTGATCCGCTCATCGTCACGATACCATTGACCATCACATAGCCGCGATCCGCCAGCTTCAACGCACCAAAGGCGTTCTGCTCGACCAGAAACACGGTCAGGCCTGTCGATTTGTTCAATTCCTTGATCGCCTCGAAAATGTGCTTGATGATCAGCGGCGCCAATCCCAGCGATGGCTCGTCCAGCAAGAGCAAGCGCGGACGCGCCATCAGCGCACGGCCAATAGCCAGCATCTGCTGCTCACCGCCAGACAGCGTACCGCCGCGCTGGTTGATACGTTCCTTTAACCGTGGAAACAGATCGAAAACCTTGCGTGAATCCTCATCGTAGAATTCGAGATTGTCGAGACTTGCACCCATCTGCAGGTTTTCCTGCACGGTCATACGCGGGAAAATCCGGCGGCCTTCCGGCGACTGGGCGATACGCAGGCGCGCAATCTCGTGCGTTGGCAATTGGGTGATGTCCTGTCCGGCAAACACGACACGTCCGGTCCGGGCGCGCGGCATGCCGAAGATCGTCATCATCAATGTTGATTTACCGGCACCATTTGCGCCGATCAACGTGACGATCTCACCTGCATCCGCGTGAACGCTGACACCGCTCAAGGCACGGATATTGCCATAATAGGTTTCAACATTCTCGATGCTGAGAAGAGGACTACTTTTCGCGAGAGGTTGTGTTTGCGACATTACTTAGCCCCTCCGGTCTTCTTGACAGCCGGTTTGCTCTGGCTTTCCTTTGCCAGTTTCTTGGCCTGACCAATCCAATCTTCCCGTGCGATACGCCCGTCGAAAGCCAGATAGACTTCGGCGGCAATCACATCCGCTTTCTTCCATGCAGCGATCTGGTCGAAGTGGAAAATGCCGTGCTCATTGAGCTTGCGCTCATTGACCGGCCCAATCCCCTTAATAATGATCAGACTGTCCGCCTTGCCGCCCCGTGGCGCAGCGAGCGCATTCGATGTTGCACCGGCCTTGATCGCAGGATCAGCCGGTTTGGCAGGGCTTTTGGTTTTCGCAGCCGGTGCTTTAACCGGAGCAGCAACTTTGGCCACAGGTGCCGGTTTAACCGGAGCAGCGGCAGGAGCCGCCTTCGCGGCTGGTTTGGCAGCAGCAGGCTTGGCTTTGACAACAGGAGCAGCGACCAGCGAAGCAGCCGGCGGCTCGCCATGCGTGACTTCGATTTCGTGGATCGCTTCGGACGACAGCAGATCAACCGCAGCTGTGATGTCATCATTGCCGGTGGCTGCCGCATGTTCGATCAGCTCGATCACCTCTTCGTCTTCAACACCCAGATAGGCTGCGATGACTTTCGGATCGTTCTTGACAGTATCGGGCGTGCCATCGGAAATCTTCGTGCCATATTCAAGCACAACAACATGATCGGAGATTTCCATCACCACCGACATGTCATGCTCGATCAAAAGGATCGATGTTCCGATCTCGTCGCGAATGTTCAACAGAAGCTGATTGAGCTCAGCCGATTCACGCGCATTGAGCCCTGCCGCTGGTTCGTCCAGACACAAAAGCTCCGGATCCGTGCACATGGCCCGGGCAATCTCAAGACGGCGCTGTGCGCCATAGGGAAGATCACCCGCAGGATCGTCGGCACGGTCAATGAGGTTGATTTTTTCCAGCCAGAAACGTGCCTTTTCGATGGCATCCGCCGCCGCCTTCTTATAGGTCGGAAAGCCGAGCAGGCCGAGGATCGTATAGCCCGATGACAGCATCAGCGGGTTGTGCTGAGCGACCAGAAGGTTTTCCAGAACCGTCAGGCCCGAAAACAACCGGATGTTCTGAAACGTCCGGGCCACTTTCGCCTTCTTGGTGATGACGAAATCGGCCATCCGCTCCAGAAGATATTCCTCACCATTCTGGCGGGTCATGGTCAGCATGCCTTCAGTCGGCTTGTAGAAACCGGTGATGCAGTTGAACACCGTGGTCTTGCCTGCACCGTTCGGGCCGATCAAGGCGGTGATTGCACCGCGCTTGGCTTCAAAGTTCAGATCGTTGATGGCGATAAGGCCACCAAACTTCATCGAGAGATGTTCAACGCGCAATACGGCGTTGGGATTTTTACGCACTTCCGAAACCATCAGCCGTGCCCTTCTTTCGTAAACTCGCTGGAGATCATCTTGCGCTCGTGCAGGAAGGCGCTCGGTTCTCGATTACCGACAAAACCGCGAGGCTTCCACACCATGACAACAATCATGGCCAGACCAAACAACAGCATACGATACAGTTCCGGCGTAAAGTCATTGCCGAAGACCAGCTTGAGAAATTCCAGTTCGCGCAGCAATTCCGTGCCGCCGATCATGACCGCCGCAGCGATGGCGATACCGATCAACGAGCCCATGCCGCCGAGCACCACGATGGCAAGAATGATTGCCGATTCGAGGAACACAAACGATTCAGGGCTGACAAAGCCCTGACGGGCAGCGAAGAACGATCCGGCAAACCCGCCGAACATCGCACCCGTGGCAAACGCCGTCAGCTTCGTTGTCGTCGTGTTGATACCGAGCGAACGGCAGGCAATCTCGTCCTCACGCAAAGCTTCCCACGCACGGCCGATGGGCATGCGGCGCAGGCGGATCGTGACCCATGCGGTGAGCAGGGCGAGGAACAGAATGAGATAATAAAGGAAGATCTTGTAATAGACGCCCGAATTGGGCAGGCCAAACATGGCAGCAAAGCCATTGGGGCCTGGTGTGAAGGGAATGCCGAACAATGTTGCCTTGGCAATACCGGAAACACCGAACGTGCCCTTGGTAACGACCGTCCAGTTTATCAGCACCAGCCGGATGATTTCACCGAAAGCCAGTGTGACGATGGCAAGATAATCGCCGCGAAGCCGCAACACGGGAAAGCCGAGAATAATCCCCCAGAGCGCCGCAAAGATGCCGGCCATCGGCAGAAGCAGCCAGAAGGAAAGGCCGAAATGGGTGGACAGCAGCGCGTAGGAATATGCACCCACCGCGTAGAACGCGACATAACCCAAATCCAGCAGACCGGCGAGACCGACAACGATGTTCAGGCCCCACGCCAGCATGACGTAAATCAGAATCTGAATGCCGAAATTATCGACATATTTCAGCGAACCCTGCACGCCGCTCTGGAATGACCATTGCCCGGTAAATGCATACTGAATCAATGCAAGGATAAGGATAACCAGAAAGGGATAGACGAACAGGAGCGCCAGGCCAAAACGTGAAACTATCGCCTTGAAAGAACGGCGGTCCGCCTGGGTTGCGGCAGAGGGCTTGGCTTTGGCAACCTTGACCTGAGTCCGCGAGGGAACCACGAAAGCCGCAAAGATGAAGCGCCCCAGGGCAGCCACGACAACGAAGATTGTCAGAAGGCCCCAACGCTGGACAAGCACCAGTTCGTTGTTGATGTTCTGATCGGTACGGAAACCGACGATGAGAAAGAACAGACCAAGGGCAAGCACGCCGGCGAAGATCGCCTCTTTGAATGCCTTGGCGTAGACGGAATCCGGTCCTGAAGTTTGGATATCGGCCATAAGCTTAAACCTTTTCGACTTCGGGCCGACCAAGAATGCCGGAGGGCAGGAAGATCAGGACGATAGCGAGGATCGAGAACGCGGCCACATCCTTGTAGTCGATGGAGAAATAGGCAGACCACAATGCCTCGATGAGGCCGATCAGCAATCCGCCGACCACCGCTCCGGGCAATGAGCCGATACCGCCAAGCACTGCAGCCGTGAAGGCCTTGACGCCGGGCGTAAATCCATCGGTGAAGGAAATGACGCCGTAGAACATCAGGTAGAGCGTTCCGGCAACAGCGGCGAGCATGGCACCCATAACGAAGGTCATGGAGATCGTCTTGTCCACGTCGATACCGAGCAACGCCGCCATTTTGCGGTCCTGCTCACAGGATCGCTGCGCTCGCCCAAGCGAGGTGCGGTTGACCAGATACCAGAACGCTGCAAGCAGGATCACCGTGACGACAACAATCACCATCTGCTTGTAAGCGACCGTGATGTTGGTTCCGTAAATTGTGATACCACCATTAACCAGCGGCGGGATTGGTTTGTTGCGCGGGCCCTGTGTGACCTGCACAAAGTTGGACAGTGCGATCGACATGCCGATAGCCGTGATCAACGGCGCAAGACGGAACGATCCACGCAGCGGCCGGTACGCCAGACGTTCAATCGTCCAGCTCCACAGGCCAGTCAGCAACATGGCGACCAGCATCATAAGAAGCAGGGCCAGAACGACTGGCACACCACCGATAAAAGTTGTTAAAGCAAGAAAAACGATCATCGCCATGAAAGCGCCGAGCATGAAAATATCGCCATGGGCGAAATTGATCATGCCGATGATCCCGTAGACCATCGTATAGCCAATTGCGATCAGGCCATAAATTGAGCCAAGCGTCAGACCGTTGATCGATTGCTGGATGAAGTACTCCATCGCAACGATACCCCTCATTTTCATTGGGAAGTTTTTTATCCGGTTTTTTTATCCGGTTCCCATTACCCCAATATGTTTACACGTAACGCCTGCGTTTAAGAAAGCAACAGCTTTTTTAGCGCAAACAGCGGCATAACATTTGCTGACATACTCCTTGCGAAATTTTTCACCAAATTTTCGTCCATTCATGGCGAAAAAAGAGGCGAATGCATTCATTTTAACCGAATTGTCTAATCCTGCCTTATTGTCAAGAACGGACTTCGCCGCTTCACTTGACCACAAAACCGTGAGCAAACGGATCGCGGTCATCGATGAAGATCGTGCTGTAACCGGTCATGCGCGCCCACCCTGCAACCGACGGTATGATTGCCTCCCTCTCACCTACACTCGCGGTTGCTTCCACGCGGCCATGGAACAGCGAACCGATAATTGATTCGTGCACGAAATCATCGCCGGGCTTCAACTTGCCCTTTGCTGCAAGCTGCGCCATGCGCGCTGATGTACCCGTCCCGCAGGGCGATCGGTCGATCGCCTTGTCGCCGTAAAACACCGCATTGCGCGCATGCGCTTCGGGAACAGTCGGCGCACCTGTCCATAGAATATGGCTGAGCGCATTGATGTCAGGCTTTTCCGGATGCTGGAATGAATAGCGCTCATTCAGCCGCTCGCGCAGCACCGGGCTCCAGCCAATCAGGTCAAGCGCGCGATAGTCGGCCATATCGCGGAAGTTCTTCTGCGGATCGACAATCGCGTAGAAATTGCCGCCATAGGCAACGTCCACGGTCAGCGTGCCCAGATCGGGACATTCCACCTCCAGCCCTTCCGCATAGAGAAAGGCCGGAACATTGGTGATGCGCACGCTGGTGACGTACTGACCCTCCTGCACGTACTCGGCGACCACCAGACCAGCTGGTGTATCCAGCCGCAGCACACCCGGCGTCTTCGGCGTGATCAGCCCGTGTTCGATGGCCATTGTCACAGTACCGATGGTACCGTGACCGCACATCGGCAGACAGCCTGACGTTTCGATAAACAGCACCGCGACGTCGCAATCATCGCGGGTTGGCGGATAAAGGATCGAGCCCGACATCATATCGTGACCACGCGGTTCAAACATCAGGCCCGTGCGGATCCAGTCAAATTCGCGCAGGAAATGCGCCCGCTTTTCCATCATGGTCGAACCCGTCAGGTTGGGCCCGCCTCCGGCGACAAGACGCACGGGATTGCCACAGGTATGACCATCGACACAGAAGAAGGAATGACGCGCCATGATATTGTTCAGGTCCTAAAAGCGTTGCGGATTGAATGGATCGATCGATATCGCGGTTTTCTGCTCCATGACCAGATCGCGGATCAAACGGCCCGTAGCACCGGACTGGGTCAATCCCAGATGACCGTGACCAAAGGCATAGAGTACATGTTTGCTTTGCCTGCTGTAACCGATAACAGGCAGGGAATCGGGCATGGACGGACGGTAGCCCATCCATTGCCGTCCGCCAGAAACATCAAGCTCGGGCAGGAACGCCTTTGCCTTCACCAGCATTGCCTCCGAGCGTTTGTAATTGGGCGGCAAGTCCAGCCCGCCGAGTTCCACCGCACCGCCAACCCGCACACCCGTTTCAAGTGGCGTGACCACAAAACCGTGTCCAGAAAAGATGAGCTGGCGTTTGAGATCAAAGGCCCCCGCCGGAAACGTCGTATTGTAGCCCCGCTCCGTGTCCAGCGGAATAGTGTCGCCGAGATTTTTAGCCAGGAGATGCGACCACGCTCCGGCTGCAATCACGAGCTTGTCAGCCGCAATGGTTCTGCCGTCTACAAGCTTGATATCTGCACCCTCACCGCTGGCACTCACGGATGAGATATCCGCTTGTTCGAAGCGCGCACCCAGCTTTTCCGCATAGGCCCAAAGGCTTTTGCCGACATGCTGCGGATCACTGACCGTTTTCCACCCGGGAACGAAGGTTCCGGCGACAAAGCGCGGCGACAATCCCGGCTGGCATTGCTCCAGAGCTTCGCCGCGCAGGTGCTCGAAGGCGATACCGGCCTTGTTCCGCGCCGCCCAGCCGGGCAGCGACTGGTTCAGCTCATCCTCGCTCTCGTAAAGTTCAAGCGAGCCATCCTCACGCACCATGTGGCGGATACCGGCACGCTGCATCAGGCCGAGCATCTCCGGCTCGGCCAGACGCATCATGAGTCCCTGCGCATTGGTCGTTCGCTCAAGCACGTCGGCGCGGCTGGCACGCCAGAACCGATAGAGCCATGGCGCCAGTTTCGGCAGATAGGAAGGACGGATAGTGAAGGGCCCCAGCGGATCCATCAACCAGCCGGGAACCTTGGCCATGACCCCTTTCGAGGCGATCGGCAATATATCGGAAAAGGCCAGAGCCCCGGCATTGCCGGAGCTTGTGCCTTCACAAATACCTTGGCGGTCAATGACCAGTATCTTGCGCCCGGCCTCGGCAAGAAAAGCCGCGATTGCGATGCCGATAATACCGGCACCGGCGATGACGATATCCTGCCTCTGCGGACGGGCGCTCATTGGCGAGCCTTAGAGTGTTGGCAAAGTTGGCCGCGATGCCATCGCATCCCTGACGATCTTGTCAACTGCCGCCCGGCGCTCGCCGCGCAGGGGCTGACGTGGCAGACGCACACGATCATTGGTTCCGATTTCATGGACTTCTGCCAGTTTGATGTTCTGCACAAGATAAGTGGAGACATCGAGATCGAGCAAGGGGCGGAACCAGCGATAGATATCCAGCGCTTCCGCATAACGGCCGGCACCGATGAGCTTGTAAATCGCCACAGTCTCTTTCGGGAACGCCGTCACCAGCCCGGCTACCCAGCCAATAGCGCCTGCTGTCAGCGCTTCGAAAGCGAGATTGTCAACGCCGGTAAAGAGATCGTAGCGCTTGCCGAACGTATTGATGATGTCAGTCGTGCGGCGCACATCGTCGGAGGATTCCTTGATGGCAACGAAATGCTTGTCCGATGCAAGTTCGTCCAGAATTTCGCTGGTCACATCAACCCGGTAAGCAATACGGTTCGAATAGATCATGACTGGCAGATCGCCAGCGGCCGCAACAGCCTTCAGTGTCGTGACGGTTTCTTCCGGATCCGTGTGATAGATCGGGCTTGGAACCAGCATCAGGCCATCCGCGCCAGCCTTGGCGGCACGCTTGGCCAGTGCCGCACCATCGCGCGTCGCGGCTTCATTGATGGTGAGCAGCACCGGCTTGCCCTTGGCAACGCCCTGTGCCGTCTTCAGCACCTCAAGTTTCTCATCGTGGCTGAGCATCGGACCTTCGCCCAATGACCCCGCGACAATCAGACCATCGCAACCCGCATCCATCAGGAGCGAGAAGCAACGTTCCATTTCCTTATGATCGAGTTTATCATCTTCAGTGAATTTGCTTGTAACTGCCGGAAAAACGCCAGACCACATGTCCCTGCTCCTTCTTGATATATCAGAAATATATCTGTACAGATTTAACCTGTCAATTGCCTTGAATCGAAAGTTTTTGTGATGGATCAAACCGCCCTCTCCACCCTCACCCCGACGGCTGAAAGCCTTGCCGATATGGCCTACCGCCAGATCGAGGAGATGATCATTACGCTGAAACTGGAACCCGGCACGGTCGTCAATGAACGGACGCTGACGGACCTGACCCGCATGGGCCGCACGCCGGTGCGCGAAGCGGTACAGAAGCTGGCATGGGAAGGGCTGATGGAGATTCGCCCGCGCTCCGGCATCGCCATTGCCGCGCTCAATCCGCAGGATTTCACCAAGGTTCTCGATGCGCGCGAAGGTGTCGAACGTGTGCTGGCACGCGGCGCCGCACGCTATGGCGCATCGTTGCATCACGAACGGCTGAAGGCAGCCGCTGATGCCATGACTGCCGCACGCAGCGCCAATGATGTGATCGGCTTTCTCAATGCCGACAAAATCTTCGACACGGTGCTGGGACAGGCGGCGGAAAACCCCTACGCCGCGCGTCTCGCTTCACCCCTGCAGACCCACAGCCGCCGTTTCTGGTTTCGCCTGCAACGCCCGGGCAGTCTGGAACAATCGGCCGGCGCCCACACCGCTCTCATCGACGCGATCATCACCCGCGATCCGGATAAAGCTGCGGACGAGGCAACCCGGCTCATCGGCTATCTACGCACGCTTGCACCGTGAGGCACTCCACACAAACAAATGAAAAACCGCCGGCTCATCACCGGCGGTTTGGTTTTTCAGACAATCTGAATGTTACTTCATCGTCGGAATGACGAACTCGGCACCGTCCTTGACGCCGGAGGGCCAGCGCGACGTGACAGTCTTGGTCTTGGTGTAAAAGCGGAAAGCATCAGGACCGTGCTGGTTCAGATCGCCGAAGCCTGAACCTTTCCAGCCGCCAAATGTGTAATACGCAATCGGAACCGGGATCGGCACATTGATACCGACCATGCCCACCTGAACGCGGGAGGCAAAATCACGGGCCGCATCACCATCACGGGTGAAGATGGCAACGCCATTGCCATATTCGTGTTCGTTCGGCAGGCGGATCGCGTCCTCATAGGTATCGGCACGGACAATGCCGAGAACCGGGCCAAAGATTTCTTCCTTGTAGATGCGCATGTCAGGCGTGACATGATCGAACAGGCAGCCGCCCATGTAGAAGCCATTTTCGTAGCCCTGCATCTTGAAGCCGCGGCCATCGACGACGAGCTTTGCACCTTCCTGGATGCCAAGATCGACATAACCCTTGATGCGGTCCAGCGCCTGACGGGTAACAACCGGGCCGTAATCAGCCGAAGCATCCGTGGACGGCCCAACCTTCAGGCTTTCGACGCGCGGGATCAGGCGCTCGACCAGGCGGTCGGCGGTGTCCTTGCCCACGGGAACAGCCACTGAGATCGCCATGCAGCGTTCACCGGCCGAACCATAGCCAGCGCCAATCAGCGCATCGACGGTCTGGTCCATATCCGCATCCGGCATGATGATCATGTGGTTCTTGGCGCCGCCGAAGCACTGCGCACGCTTGCCGTTGGCTGTAGCGCGCGAATAGATATATTGAGCAATCGGGGTCGATCCGACAAAGCCGACGGCCTTGATATCCGGATCATCGAGAATGGTATCGACAGCTTCCTTGTCACCATTGACGACGTTGAAAATGCCCGCTGGCAAACCGGCTTCAATGAACAGCTCGGCAAGGCGCATCGGTACGCCCGGATCGCGCTCGGACGGCTTCAGAATAAAGGCATTGCCTGAAGCGATCGCCGGACCGGCCTTCCACAGCGGGATCATTGCCGGGAAGTTGAACGGTGTGATACCGGCAACAACACCCAGCGGCTGGCGCATCGAATAGACATCAATCCCTGTACCGGCATTGTCGGTGAATTCGCCCTTGAGCATATGCGCGGAACCGAGGCAGACCTCGACAACTTCCAGACCGCGCTGGATATCGCCCTTGGCATCGGGAATGGTCTTGCCATGCTCGCGTGCCAAAAGTTCGGCAAGGGAATCATACTCTGCTTCAACGAGATCGAGGAACTTGCGCAACACCCGCGCACGGCGCTGCGGGTTTGTTGCCGCCCAGCCAGGCTGTGCCCCCTTGGCATTGGCAATGGCGGCACGCACTTCGTCAGCGGTGGCAAGCGCCACACGGCCCTGAACAGTGCCGTCCATGGGCTGGAAAATCTCGGTCGTACGACCGCTTGTTCCGGCGACATGCTTGCCACCGATAAAATGTCCGACTTCACGCATTGCGAGCAACCTCCCTGTGATTGATGGAATTCTGTTGTCCCATCATCGCGCTTCAAAATTTTTATTGCAAGCCGAGCAAAAGCGTATCCGTTGTGCAAAAATTGAAGTACCTTGAGATGAGGAGAGCTTTTGATGAACTGGGATGATGTGCGGATTTTCCTCGCGGTGGCCCGTGCGGGACAGATACTTGGGGCAGCCAAACGGCTTGGCGTCAATCATGCCACCGTCGCACGGCGGCTCACCGCCCTTGAGGATGACATTAATACCAAGCTGCTCACCCGCCGCACCAATGGCTGCGAATTGACCCATGCGGGTGAAGAGTTTTTGCTCTCCGCCGAACGTATGGAAGCCGAGATGCTGTCAATCCGCTCATCCCTCGGCGATGCGGACGTTTCTATCTCCGGTTCCGTGCGCATCGGCGCACCCGATGGTTTTGGCGTGTCATTCCTGGCCCCGCGCCTTGCCACGCTGACTGCCCGTTATCCAGATCTGAAAATCCAGCTTGTTCCGGTACCGCGCTCATTCTCGCTGTCACGGCGCGAGGCAGATATTGCCATCACCGTCGACCGCCCCGACCAAGGCCGGCTCGTGGCCAAGAAACTTGTCGATTATACGCTATGCCTTTATGCCAGCCGCGCCTATCTCGCCGCGCATCCGGCGCCGCAGAGCATCGATGATCTGCCCAAACACCGGCTGGTTGGCTATGTGGACGACCTTGTCATCAGCCCATCGCTGAATTACGCCCCGGAGATTACCCGCGACTGGCGGCCCGCCTTCGAGATTTCCAGTGCCATCGGCCAAGTCGAAGCGGTGAAGGCAGGCGCCGGCATCGGCATCCTGCACACATTCATCGCGCGTGAGCACCCGGACCTTGTGCCGGTATTGCCGGAGCGGACCATCCACCGGTCCTATTGGCTCGCCTACCACGAATCCGTGCGCACTTTGCGGCGCATCACGGCCGTCTCCAGCTTCATCTCCGATCTCGTCAACAGCGAGACGGGGCGTTTCACCTGAACGGTTTAAATCAAACGTAACAGAGGGCGGGGTAAATGTGATTGAGGGCTAAGGAACAAACTCCACAATTGCGCCTTGAACACATGTAGTTTCGATCTGTGTTGTAACCGTATCGGAGAGGGAAAATGTACCGATATATTTTTGCCATTGCTGTAGCCGTCGGGGGTATGCAGCTCGTATCGGTGCCTGCCGCGCAGGCACAGGAGCGGCCCATAAAATGCGAATCGCGCAAATTCCGCTACAATGAATGCGATACCGACATGCGTCGGCCGCGTATTATCAGACAACTTTCAGGCTCGGCTTGCATTCCGGGCCAGAGCTGGGGTTTCAGTCGCGGTACCATCTGGGTGGACAAAGGCTGCTCGGCGGTATTTGCCGATAGTGGCGGTGGCGAACGTCCACGCTGGAGAGATCAGGATGACCGACCGCGCTGGCGCGATGACCGCTATCCGCGCCGCGACTACCGGCGTGATCGCAACTATGACAATCAGGACCCCTACTATCAGCCTGACAATTACTGAGAATCATCCTGATTCCGGATTGTTCGCCATCTCCTGAGAGAGATTGCGGCAAGCCGTCTACGCCAAGGCCAGCTACACCCGGTGATAGGGGTGACCTGAAAGAATGGTGGTCGCGCGGTAAAGCTGTTCGGCCACCAGAATACGCACAATCTGATGCGGCCATGTCATGGCACCCAGTGCCAGCACAAGATCGGCGCGGCTGCGCAGTGAGGCATCGTGACCATCCGGCCCGCCAATAGTCAGCAGCAATTGGCGTTTACCGTCATCCCTGAATTTCGCAAGGGCATTGGCAAAGTCTGCCGACGGCATGGTCTTGCCACGCTCATCAAGCAGCACGAGCACGCCGCCCTGATCCAGAGCTTCAAGCACTTTTGCTGATTCTTCCTGCTTGCGCAGATCCGGCTGCTGAGCACGGCTTTCGGTGATTTCGGTAACGGAACTGAATTCGAGGCCAAGCGGCGCCCCGGTCTTTTTCAACCGGTCAAAATAGCGGTCTGCCAATTCCCGCTCGGGGCCAGATTTCATCCGGCCCACGGCAAAAACGGTGATACGCATGGCACACTCCAGTCGTGAGCTAGAAAATAGCTCTCCGGTCATTGACCGGTGCAGATAAGGTTAGCCGTCCGAAGCGCCCCCTATCGGCCTATGCCGGGACGCTCCAATCCGTCAGAACTGATCCATATCAAAGCAGGTGTGTACCGTTACGGCACACGCCGTTCTAGTGTACGGTTTCGCCGTCGAGTTCGGGAGCCTGCCACATCTTTTCGAGATTGTAGAACTCACGCACTTCAGGACGGAAAATATGGATGATGATATCGCCCGTGTCGATCAGCACCCAATCACCGCTGGCAAGACCTTCAACCTTCGCATTGTTGCTGTGACCGCTTTCCTTCAGCGCACGCAGGAGCTGATCAGCCACCGCCGTTACGTGACGGTGTGAACGGCCCGATGCGATGACCATATGGTCGCCGATGACAGATTTTCCACGAAGATCGATGGGGACAATTTTTTCAGCCTTGGAGTCATCGAGACTGGCAAGGACTGTCTGGAGGGCAAGAGTAACGGAAGTTTCACCGTTCATCTCCGCCGTTGAAGGTGCCAAGGCATCCTTCTTGTGAATTGCTGTTCTCAGTGTATTTCCTTTCCAATAAGAACAACGCGCCGCAGCCTGTAATCGTGCTGCACGTTATTAAGATAGGCAGAGTCGCATGACACTTTCAAGACGTCATGGCTCTCCTTTTGTTCACGTTTTCATTTCTGCCGTTTTGCTGCCCCGTTCCGGATCGCTGTCGATGACAACGACGAGCGCGGTCCGTGGATAAAAGTCCATGCCGGTGCCGGTGCCCGAGCCAAAAGCGGCGCATCATCTTCATCGAACCGTGCATAGTCAAACGTCTTGGCCATGCGCGACGACAGGAACGCCAAAGTCGAGCCCGGACGGTCGATCACTGCGATTGGAAACGTCATGGCGATCTTCTGCCAGCGCTGCCAACGGTGAAAATCCGCCAGATTGTCCGCACCCATAATCCAGACGAAATGTACGCCCGGATTGCGCGCCTTTATCAGCGCCAGCGTATCGGCGGTATAACGCACATTATAGGTCGCCTCAAACGCCGTTACCTTGATGCGCGGATCATGCACCTCTTGTTCGCAAAGCTGCAGACGTTCCGCCAAAGGCGCGAGATGCCGCGTGTCCTTCAATGGATTGCCCGGCGTTACGATCCACCAGAGCTGGTCAAGCTGCAGACGCCGCAGCGAGATTTCTGCCACCAGCGCATGTCCCGCATGCGGCGGGTTGAACGATCCGCCAAACAGGCCCACCGTCATGCCCTTTTCGACGTAAGGCATGCGCAATTGCGCTTCGCTGACGCCGGGAAAGCTGTGACGTAACGCCTGTATGGATGTCACGGGCGGGTCTGACCATTGCCGCGCACGCGGTATTTGAACGACGTCAGCTGCTCGACGCCCACCGGACCACGCGCATGCATCTTGCCCGTGGCGATACCGATTTCCGCGCCCATGCCGAATTCGCCGCCGTCGGCAAATTGCGTTGATGCATTGTGCAACAGGATCGCAGAGTCGATTTCGTTGAAGAACCGCTCCACGACATGCATATCCTCGGCAATCACCGCTTCGGTGTGATGTGACGAATAACGGTTGATATGCGCGATCGCGTCGCCGATGCCGTCAACGAGCTTCACTGAAATGATCGCATCGAGATATTCCGTCGACCAGTCTGCCTCGGTTGCAGGCTTGGCGTCGGCAAACAGCTCGACCACCGCCGCGTCACCGCGAATTTCACAGCCCGCCTTGTACAGATCGTCCAGCAGCGGCACCAGATGTGACGGCGCAATCAGCCGGTCCACCAGCAGCGTCTCGGCGGAACCGCACACGCCTGTCCGGCGCATCTTGGCATTGACCGCTATCCGCCGCGCCATATCCAGATCAGCCGATGCATCGATATAGAGATGACAAAGCCCTTCCAGATGGGCAAAAACCGGCACACGCGCTTCCGACTGCACCCGTGCAACAAGGCTTTTGCCGCCGCGCGGAATGATCACATCGAGATTGCCATCCAGACCTTTGAGCATTTCGCCCACAGCGGCACGGTCCGTCACCGGGACAAGCTGGATTGCATCCGCTGGTAGACCTGCACTCTCCAAGCCTTCGCTCAGGGCCGCGTGGATCGCCCTTGACGAAGAGGCGGAATCCGAGCCGCCGCGCAGGATCACCGCGTTGCCGGACTTGAGGCACAACGCGCCCGCATCGGCAGTCACATTCGGACGGCTTTCGTAAATGACACCGATCACACCAAGCGGCGTACGCACGCGCTCTATATGAAGGCCATTGGGACGGTCCCATTCGGCAATAATGTCGCCAACCGGATCTTTGAGAGCAGCAATCGTGCGGATGCTTTCGGAAATCGCAGCAATGCGCGCCGTGTCAAGCTTCAAACGGTCGAGCAGCGAGGCAGCCATTCCGGCTTTTTCGCCATTGGCCATATCCTGCCGGTTCGCATCCAGAATTGTTGCAGTGGAGCGATCAATGGCATCGGCCATGGCAACCAGCGCGGCCATCTTCTGTTCCGGCGATGCGATGGACAGCGGCTGGGCCGCCGCACGCGCCCTGCGGCCGATCCCGGCCATCAGATCAGCAACGTCGTCCATCGTATCGACTCGTCCCAGCATCTCTTACTCCTTAGCCGCAGCGGCACGTTTTGCTGCGCGCACAACAAGATCATCACGGTGGATCATCGCCGAACGGGCATCATATCCAAGGATTGTAGCAATCTCATTGGTTTTTCGCCCGGCAATCTTTACGGCATCCGCCGCATCATAGGCAATAAGCCCGCGCGCAGCTTCACGCCCGTCCGGTCCAACCACAGCAACCGTATCCCCGCGCATGAACTGGCCTGCAACCTCGCGCACACCAGCCGCCAGAAGCGACTTGCCGGATTTGAGCGCCACGAGTGCGCCCTCATCAATCACCAGCCGTCCTGCCGGTTCGAGATTGCCTGAAATCCACGTTTTCCACGCATTGACCGGATTGAGGCTCGGCTTGAACAGCGTTGACCGTTCACCTGCATCGATAGCGGCCAACGGATTCATCCGCGTGCCGGAAGCAATGATCATTGCCGTGCCCGCCGCATTGGCGATCTTGCCGGCATCGAGCTTGGTCTTCATGCCGCCCCGCGAATATTCCGATGCGGCCGCTCCAGCCATGGCTTCGATTTCAGGCGTGATCGCTTCAACCACCGGCAGGAACTGCGCATCGGGATTCTGATGCGGCGGCGCAGTATAAAGCCCGTCAATATCGGAGAGCAGAATGAGAAGATCAGCGCCCATCATCGTGGCGACGCGCGCCGCCAGCCGATCGTTGTCGCCGTAGCGGATTTCGGTGGTCGCCACCGTGTCATTCTCGTTGATGACCGGCACGGCTTTCAGCCGCAGCAGCGTACCGACTGTGGCACGCGCATTGAGATAGCGGCGGCGCTCTTCCGTGTCGGACAAGGTCAGGAGAATTTGCCCGGCGCGCAGTTCATGCCCACCCAGCACTTCGGAATAGGCCTTGGCAAGTTCAATCTGTCCTGCTGCTGCCGCCGCCTGGCTTTCTTCCAGCCGCAAAGCGCCCTTGGGCAAACCAAGCACCGTCCGGCCCAGCGCAATGGCACCGGAGGAGACGATCATCACTTCGACACCAGCCTGCACCAGCTTCGCCACATCCGCGCCAAGACTTTCCAGCCAGTCACGCTTCAATCCCTTGGACCGGTCCACCAGCAAGGCAGAACCGATCTTCACCACGATCCGGCGATAGCTGGAAAGTTTAAGGGTGCGATGGGAAGCGAAGTCATTCTGCGCGGTCATATCGGACTCAATATTTGAAGCGGGTATCGACCTCTACAGGGGCTTCGGACTGGCGCGATTCAAGAATAATCGCTGCCAGCGCCCGCAGAACCTGTTCGACGCCTTCGCGGCTGACCGAAGACAGCAGCATCGGCTCGCGTCCCGCCGCTTTTTTCAGCGCTGTGATCTTCTTCTTGCGCGCCGCCGCATCCAGCGTATCGATCTGGCTCAGCGCCACGATCTCCAGCTTGTCAGCGAGGCCGTGGCCGTAGGCTTCAAGCTCGGTCCGCACGGTCTTGTAGGCCTGTGCAACATTTTCTTCCTGCGCCGAAACCAGATGCAGCAGCACGCGCGTGCGCTCCACATGGCCGAGGAAGCGGTCACCAATGCCGACGCCCTCATGCGCGCCTTCAATCAGGCCGGGAATATCGGCAATAACGAATTCACGCGCGTCAATACGGGCAACACCCAGATTGGGATGCAGCGTGGTGAAGGGATAATCGGCGATCTTCGGCTTGGCTGCCGTCACGCTGGCAAGAAATGTCGACTTGCCGGCATTCGGCTTGCCCAGAAGGCCCGCATCGGCGATCAGCTTCAGCCGCAACCACAAATTGCGCTCTTCACCTTCAAGGCCCGGATTGGCGCGGCGCGGCGCCTGATTGGTCGAAGTCTTGAAATGCAGATTGCCGAAGCCGCCATTGCCGCCTTTGGCAAGGCGATAACGCTGGCCGACGGCGGTAAAATCATAGATCAGCGTTTCATTGTCATCTTCGAAGATTTGCGTGCCGACAGGCACCTTGAGCACGACATCCGAACCCTTGCCGCCGGTCATGTTGCGGCCCATGCCGTGCATGCCGGTTTTGGCCTTGAAATGCTGTTGGTAGCGATAGTCGATCAGCGTGTTGAGCCCATCAACCGCTTCGGCCCAAACATCACCGCCACGGCCGCCGTCGCCGCCATCGGGACCACCGAATTCCAGAAACTTTTCGCGGCGGAACGATACCGAACCGGCACCACCGTCACCGGAGCGGATATAGACTTTCGCCTGATCAAGAAATTTCATGGAAGTTCAGTCCTTTTTGATGTCCCGAGGCATTACAGGAAAATGCGCGGGAAGAAAACTGGCCGTCGCAAGAGATCGCGGCGGCCAGTCGTAATTATGTGTTCCAGCTGCGAAGCCCAATCCATGTCCGCCGGTCCAGCATGTAGCGTTCGACGGGCACGTTACCGGCTGCGAGCGAATCCATCATGCCGGTGTTGGCATACTGGAACCCGCTTTTGTAAAGCACCCGCCGCGAACCGATGTTCGAAACCCGGCAGGATGCATGCAGCTTTTCCACCTGCGTGGCACGGAACACCAGATCGACCAGCGCATGCGCCGTTTCAGTGGCATAGCCTTTGCCCCAATGCGGCTCACCCAGCCAGTAGCCGATTTCCAGCTCATCCTTGCGAGGCTCGTTTATCCGCATGTCCTTGCTGCGCCGGTAATTGATACCACAGCAGCCAATGAACGTTCCGGATTGCGCGAGGGTAATGGCGTAGACGCATTTGCCGATCTCGCCCGCATTGGCGCGGCGCACGAAGTCCACCGCATGATCCTGTGTGTAGGGATGAGGCATGCGGGAAAGCATTTCCGCCACACGGGGATTGTCGGCGAGACGGGCAATTGCGTCAACGTCCTCGGTGTGCGGCGCGCGCAGGACCAGGCGTTCAGTCACGAGGACCGGACAGTCTATCAGGTCCAGTCTGTCTTCATCGTCTTCCAGTAATTCGGCAACCATTTTGCTATCCTCCAGATGCGAAAGGGGAGATGGGTGGTACCCCATCTCCCCTTTGATCTTTGGCGGTTGCCATTTTTCACCGGGTCCGATGGGACGCCGGTGCTTTAAGCAGGACCAGCTATTCTGCTGCTTCGGCGATCGGGTTCACGATCGACACGAAACTACGGCCGTTGGCTTTGGTACGGAAAGAGACAACACCAGCTTCAAGAGCGAAGAGTGTATGATCCTTGCCGAGGCCAACATTGACGCCGGGATGCCACTTGGTGCCGCGTTGACGCACGAGGATGTTGCCAGCAAGAACCTTCTCGCCGCCAAACTTCTTCACGCCAAGGCGCTTTGATTCGGAATCACGACCGTTGCGTGATGAACCACCAGCTTTTTTGTGTGCCATGGGATTACTCCTTTAAACCTGTTCTTACTCGCCCGAAGCGGGCTTCTCAGCCTTGGCAGCAGCCTTCTTCGGCGCAGCCTTGGCCTTTGGGGCGGCTTTGGTCTCGGTTGCTTCCACAACGGCAGCTTCCGCCTTCGGAGCAGGCTTCTTGTTGACCGGCTTTTCAGCGGCAGTCTTCGAAGGCTTGGCACCACCCGTCAGGATCTCGGCGATCCGGATCGTCGTCAGTTCCTGACGATGACCGCGCGTACGCTTGGAGTTCTGGCGGCGGCGCTTCTTGAAAGCGATAACCTTGCGGGCCCGGCCCTGTTCAACGACTTC
Source organism: Phyllobacterium sp. 628 (assembly GCF_014189505.1). Taxonomy (GTDB): domain Bacteria; phylum Pseudomonadota; class Alphaproteobacteria; order Rhizobiales; family Rhizobiaceae; genus Phyllobacterium. The sequence goes on from NZ_CP050301.1 coordinate 313,773, forward strand.
AGCTGTGACCAGCGCGCCGCCTACAGTTGGAGCACCGATCGTGGCGTCTGCACCGACACCAACCATCAGAACTTCAGCAAACTGAACGATATCACCGGCATTGCCGGCAACTTTTTCGACCTTCAGAAGGTCATTGGCGGCAACGCGATACTGCTTACCACCGGTCTTGATGACTGCGAACATTTTGTGCCCTTTCGGCGTTCGGTTCGGTTTTGTGCCGTTTGAAGGGCAATAACCGTCTTTTTGTCAGTCGTGACATATTAATCGAAAGGTGCTTTCAATCCTTGCAGAAATGGGCACCCAGACTCAAAAACAAACGGCGCGGAGAATCCCCCACGCCAGTCGTCGGGCGCTTATAAGGTCAGCTTTATAACAGAGTCAAGAAATTTAACGCAAAATTGCTCTTGTATCCTTGCGCTTTGCCCGCTATCTAGCGCGTCGCACGCTCAAGCCTGCCCTTCGGGGCATCGCGGCAACTGGCAGAGATTTCTCTTTGCCACTCTATTTCGGGGTCTTCAAGATGATCCCTTACGCGGAGAGGTGGCTGAGTGGTTGAAAGCACCGCACTCGAAATGCGGCATGGGGGCAACTCCATCGGGGGTTCAAATCCCTCCCTCTCCGCCATTATTCTTATCACGGCCGGCTGAACTAGCTGCAAAAGCATCCGATAAATAACCGAGCTACGGGCACTCAAAACACTTGGCCCTCTGCACAACGACAGATGGCAAGGGTGAAAAGTCCATTCGCGGGTAGTTAAAGGGCTTTTTACGGACAGATAAACACAGGCAATATCGAAACCAGATAGGGCGCGCCAACACTCATTCCCTCAAATAGGGCACGCGAATGCGGAGAAATGGTTTCTCAACGAAAGTATAACTGAGCCATGCTAACGGCACGAACATTAGGAAACTTATAGCCGCCCAGGGTAGCGCAGCGTAGAAGTAGGAAATATCCATGATGCGCTCATTAACAAACCGCGCCATCCAAAAAACGAAGAAAAAGTGCAGCAAATAAATTGAGTACGAGCATTGGCCAACGCGCGCCACAAACCCGGAAATCAGCCCATTTGTTGGTTTGAAGGTATTATCGTAATAAGCAATCAGTAAACTGTAGGCCAAGGCTTCAATTGTGGGTAGAATGATCCACAAAGCAGCAGGTGACGGGTATGTACCCATTTGAAGCATCCCGCCCATTCGATCGAAATGCCAGTAAAACAACAGAAATCCTATCATTGCCACAGCAACACACCTGTGTTGCCCAACAACTCGACGCCGATACTGGAATGCCAATATCCCGAACAAAAATTGATCGATACGACCGATAATTGTCCAATATGCGAACCATTGGACACTTCCATCGCGATGATAAAGATACGCTCGACCAAGGATTGCCAAGGCAAGAATAACCAAGAGCAAGGCCGGGGAGCTACGGCAGAAGAACAATAGCAATGGCAAAATCAGATAGAAATGTAGTTCGACCGTAATTGACCAACCACCATTAGGCAGGCTTGGTCCAATCACACCTTCTGTCAGTTGCTTTCCATAGGCCCACATGTCGCCACCTTCGAATAGCAGTTTGATCGCTACGATGACAATCACGAGGAAAAGTAATGGCAACAACCTAGGAGGCGTTGACAAAGTGGCGCATCCACAGGCGGATTGAGACGATGTGGACGAAGCCGAGATAACTGTCGGCGGTTTTGTCGTATCGGGTTGCAAGCCTTCGAGCGTTTTTCAACTTGTTGAAGCAACGTTCGACCATGTTGCGCAGGGCATAGATAGCGGTATCGATGGGAAGCTGGACGAGCCTGTTGCGTTTGGTCGGCACCAAGGCGATACCACCGCGCTTTTCCATGTCCTGACGAATAAAATCGGCATCGTAACCCTTGTCAGCCAGTAGCACCTTTGGCGCGGGTCCGTCGGCGTCCATAACGGGCATGTATCCCTTGAAGTCCGAGACTTCTCCGCTAGTCAGTGTGAAGGCTATGGGCAGGCCCATCGCATTGATACGGAGATGGATTTTGGTCGTAAAGCCACCTTTTGAGCGGCCAAGACCCTGACGCGGAGTCCCCCTTTAGCGCCGGCTGAACAATGATGTGCCCGGATGATTGTGCTGTCGATCATTTGCAGGCTGGGATTACCGTCACCACTTTCGTTAAAGGCCTCAAGCAGCACATCCCACAAGCCCGACAGTGTCCAGCGCCGGAACTGGCGGTAAACTGATGACCATTTGCCAAAGTGTTCATGCAAGTCGCGCCAAGCGACACCTGTCCGTGCGATCCAAAATACCCCATCCAGAACAAGCCGGTGATCTCTTGGTCGTCGCCCACTGCGAGCGCCTCGTTCAATCACAAATGGTTCCAGGCAGGCCCATTCCTCATCGCTCATCAAACCTCGGATCAAGATAACCTCCGTGAAAGCTACCTTGAATCAAAACCTACGTGATTTGAAAACCCTCTTTGTCAACACGTCCTAAGCATTCTTCTCAGGATGAACGCGGGATATCTAATGCTCCGACCATCTAGTATTTTGGCGAAAAGATAGCCGCTGAGAGTCATGAATAGCGCAACCCCGCTATGACCTTCGTCAAGGATTGCCAAAAAAAACAAAGAGGGAGAACCCTCAAATGGTACCGGGTAACCATTTGTAAAATGCAAAAAATGCCAGTTGAATACCATGAAGGCAGCAAGCGCTCTCATGTGATCCAATCGATTGTTGCGGGGTAAATCTGAGGAACTCATTATTCGCCAATGGTGAGCAGTAATGCTGGAAGGTGTTCGACCGAAGCTACGCCTTCTAATCATACCGAGGTGCGATTGAACAGCGGAATCCCTGGTGAACTAATACGCCACACAGGAAAGCTTTCCTTTACTCGAATGATGGTCAGATGAGATTTTCCCCGCGGTGTTCGCATCCAGCTTCATCTTCCGCAGCTTCAATTGCTTCCTTGGCTACAAGCCGTCAGCACTCAATATCGGCAGGTATGATTTTTCATTGATCAAAGGTAGTTCTGACAAGGTCAGCAACCTGAGACGGCGTGGAGTTGGTAATCACGATCTCGGCACCAAGCAAAAGATGATTGTTTCTGCCATATGAACGTGCGGGTTACACGTGCGGACGAATATCATCGGCGCTGTCGCATTTTACGGTGAACCCAACAAATCAAGCACTACCGGCTGAAGATGATCCCGAAATGTCAAACACGACGGATAGACACCGGCAGCAACCCGATCCCGCCCAATAGTTTCCCATTGAGGACAATGAGGGAATGACCAGTCAAAAACTTGATGAATGATTGTCTCCCGATCGAGAGCCGTTTTATCCTGATCGAGGATGCGCCTTGCCTCTTCAGCGAGTGGCGTATAATTTTGGACCGCTCTGTTTTTACGCGCTTTTGCCTCATCATCGAGCCAAAATTCAGCATGGCGTTCACCTAGCACACCCGGAACTGCGGCAGAAAAATAAAGCTCCGCTCGCTTTTTGCGATTAATTAATCTTTTTTGGAGCGCTGTACCCATGGCGGCCGCCAGATCATGGATCGGATTATAACCGTCAACGGCATCTGCAACGATCTGATAATGTTCATATTCGGTCAAATCGCGCTCTATCTCTGCCAATATCGAATGGAAGAAAGTAAAGTTTTTCTCCTGCAGTGAACGATACCATACCTTGTCGGGAATACTTCCAAAAACCGCCCCGCTCAAACTACCGGAATCTTCGATAATTTGTCGTGAGAAGTGCGTACGCGACTTCTCCATGCCGCCTGAACCATCGGTCAATAAATATACAGTTGGCTTGTTCAACTCAAGCCAATGGTGAATTCTCAACTCATGGCCAGGATGCGCTAGAATAAGAATGTTTTTTATTTGTTTGCCCCCCTTTTCATACTAAAGCATTCTATCATTCGACAGTAAATCGGGGGAACTGTGGGATTGCGGGTATTAATTACAAATTTCATGCTGGCTGGAAACTCAGGGACAGAAAACGTCGTTGAGCTACTTGCTGACGCTCTCCGGAGCGCAGGACATGATACAATGATTTTTGCTCCAACCATTGGAGAGCAAGCCAAGCGAATGGCCTATAGGGGACACAGAGTCTACGATCGCATTTCGCAAATTCACGACCGACCCGATGTTATCCACGCGCATCATATTTCAGCGTGCTTCATCGCAATGGCCAAGTTTCCTGATACACCTGTCGTATACACGTGCCATAGCGCTTTCTTCGAGATTGAAGCTCCATTGTTTCACCCTCAAATCAAACGTTGGGTTGGGGTCGATGAGGCGTGCGAGGACAAATGCCTTGCCCGTGGCGTCCCGGAAGCGCAGTTGAGCGTAATCCTGAACTCTGTCGATCCGGCCCGGTTTAAGATGCGAGACGCATTACCGGAAAAGCCACAGCGTGCTTTGCTTCTGACAAAAAATACAGCTCACTTGCAGTCCGTCCGGGATGCCTGCAGCACATTTAATCTTCAACTGGATGAGCTCGGTCCTGCTGTCGGCAAGGTATCAACGAATCTTGCAAATGAATTGCTGGGTTATGACATCGTTTTTGCAACTGCCAGAATGGCTCTTGAAGCGGCATTCGTCGGATGCGCTGTCGTGGTATGCGACGAACGGGGATTCGCGGGCTATCTTGCATCGTCAAATGTTAAGGACTGGCGAAAGAACAATTTTGGCGTTCGCCTGCTTAGACGTCCTACAACACGCGCGCTTATCACAGAGGCGATCGAAAAATATGATGCTGCAGACGCATTCAAAGTAACTGCACATTTGAGAGAAACCGCGTCAACCGATGATTACGTGGCCGCCTATACATCCGTCTACGAAGCTGCAATCAGGTTAGCCAGCACGATAGATCCAGTTCAAATTGCAGATGCCAACGCCCGCTGGATGGAAGAGCTGATTGTCACCGGCGAAGAGCGCATATGGTACAAGATCGCTTCCGAAATGTGCTGGATGCCAAGATATGAATCTGAATATTCCAGGATGAGTGAGAATATCTCGGCGCTTGTTTCTCACTCGGATGAAGCCACCAAGACAATATCAGCCCTATCCTCTCGAACGGCTCTCATTGTGGAGAGTTTATCTGCTGCGGCCGCTCAAACAAACCATGCTGTCGCTCAAATTGATTTTCTCTCCAGGCAAACGTCAGACCTGTCAAATGAACTCAACGCGATTCAAGATCACACGGCAAAATCGTACAATATTCTTTTCAATCTCAAACTTGCCTACCAGACATTGGTACCCTCCATATTCAGGAGGATGAATGCTGTCCGGCGGCAAAGAATATCGCGGGAAAAAGATTGATGAGCTCAGCCAAGCTTCGTGGTTTTGCGATATGCACCTCGCCAAGGACAGGGAGCAATTTTGTCTGTCAGTTGATTTCAAGCACTGGTGTTTTGGGGAAGCCTCTCGAATATTTCAATTGGCGAGGGCGCCGGCATTTTGAAAACGCCGGCTATCCCGACCACGTAGCTGGACAAATCAATGAAATATTATCGACAGGTTGTACGGACAATTCGATTTATGCCTTGAAGTTATTTGCCCATCAGCATGACTGGATCTCAGGTGAAATCGCTTGGACAAAAGTTTTGCCTAATCTGTCCTTTGTGTATTTGACCAGAAACGATCTTGTTGCTCAGGCCATTTCATGGGCAATTGCACTACAAACAGGCCAGTTTCGCGCAACCCAAACGGCACATGGTGAACCTGTATTTGATGCAATATTGATCAACCAGCAATTGCGTCAAATCATTATCGAAAACGCTCGCTGGACGTTCTATTTTGCACGAACGGGAATCGCACCGTTACATCTTATCTACGAAGATGTCCTTGCCGATCCGGAAGGAGCAGTTGAAAAAATTGCAGCTTTAATGGGATTGAGCCCGACACCAATACCTGTTGTGAAGGCGGTCAATGTTTCAGTACAAAGAACAATGATGAACGAAGCATGGGCAACACGATTTCGTGGCGAATATGGCGACCCTGACGTTCTTCTTCAGTTTTGACGAGCGGATAAGGACTTTCCCCTTATCTTCTTGGGTTATCAGCAAGTATTCATATCATTTGGAGGCTACAAACAATGAACGTGTGGGTTCAGGGGCATTTGAATATTGCTTCGTCGTCTTCACAACTCATCGTTGAGGAAGAAGATCATATCAGCCTGAAGGCGGCCAGCATCGACCTGAATGCTTGATCAGCTTGGCAATAAAAGACCAAAAACCATTACGTTTTCCCTCTTCGTTAGCGCAGTTTTTTTAGCGCTGTTTGCCAATGTCCATATTGTTGAAGCACAAGACTCTGCCATGAAATCAGATGTTACTATTTATCTCGATAGGCCATTGCTCGATCGTGGCGGGACTGTTTTCGTAGTGCCTAATGAGATTCCGGTTGATGAGTGGAAGCCGCATCCCGATCAACCAAACCCGGCTCGATCTGACTCGCGCTTGGACGCGCGCAATCCGATAACCGGGCATGACAGACGGCTTTCTGCCCGCGCTTCCGGTGAAGTCAGTATTGTACGCTTTGATTATCCCAAGGGAGGAAATTACGATTTTCGCTTCCTACCATCTCTGGAAAGCGAGGTTCCACCAGAAAGGCAGGGCTCGGTTCTGGTTACAGCTGGAAATACATATGACTATCATCCGAAAACCCGAGAGGAAAGATTTGTTCCAGAGTTTCAGGTTTTTACTATTCTCGGGCCTGATGCAAATGAGGAAAAATCGCGAGCCCTGGTATCAGATGTAAAACTTGGATACTTGGAAGAACGATATAATTGCAGAAAGTTCGAAAGCGTTATTTCCTGCAATGTACGGGATTATTCTAAATGAGTAAGCTTACACTGGCTGTCCGGTGGATTGCGGCGGCGTAGTCATTACTGGTTCGCAGAACGTTTTCATCAATGGTGCCTAGCTAAACAATAGACGGAGAAGGTCGCGCGCCTTATCCCGGGTTGAGCACAATGCGGCTAAACGGGTCAGAATACGACCGATGGGAAGCAACGTCGCTCATGATCTCGCAAACGGTTGACGCCATCACGCCTTTCGAGAAGCTTTCCCGACAGAATGGAAGAAAAAGCTACGGGTAACTCTCCCTTTTATAAGTCCCATACGAGTGAGTTTTGAACGATTTTGATTGCAGATAAATACTCTACAATCACTCATTATTTGTTTTTGCAACACCAAAAAAAATTATGCTTGCTTTCAATGTATTTATCGATTGAATATAGTATTCAATAAATAATAATATTCAGAGGTGGGGCATGTCAGAAGTCTTTCTTGGCCAGATTATGCTTGCGGGGTTTCAGTTTGCACCGAAAGGCTTTGCCTTAAGCAATGGGCAAATTATGGGAATCAGTCAGAATCAGGCACTGTTCTCTCTGCTGGGCACCTTTTACGGGGGCAACGGAACCACAAACTTTGCATTACCCAACATGCAGAGCCGCACGGCGGTTGGGTTTGGGCCCTCTGTTGACTCTTCGTGGCAGCCGTCACCTTACCCGATTGGTGAAACGGGCGGGGTCGAGAACGTGACTTTGCTCCCGCAGCAACTGCCTCAGCATATTCATGCAGCGACAGGAACGACCAGCGGCGGCACCCTGCGTAATCCGAGCAATGCACTCTACGGCACCAACAGCGCCAATATCTACGGCCCTTCCAGTGGGGCTCAGGTTGTACTGTCGAGTCAGACTGTTACGCCAGCGGGTAGTAGCCAACCGCATGCCAATATCCAGCCCTATGACACTATCAACTATTGCATCGCACTATCGGGGATTTATCCGTCCCGCAATTGACAACACCGCATCAACCTATTGCTCGGAGGACCAACGATGAGCACTCCCTATGTCGGAGAAATCCGCCTGTTCGGCTTTTCCCGCGTACCCAACGGGTGGCTGGCCTGCAACAATTCTCTGCAGCCCATCTCGGAATACGAGGCACTGTTCACCCTGATTGGTACAATCTATGGCGGTGACGGACAGTCAACATTTGCAACGCCCAATCTGTGCGGGCGTGTGCCGATCCATCAGGGCACGGGGCCTAGCTTGTCAACCTATGTAATCGGCCAATCCGCCGGCAGCGAGAACGTCACGCTTCTTCCTACCCAGATGCCGGCGCACACACATCCTTATTTTGCCACCACCGGCTTCGCCAACACGACGTCGGTCGGATCAGCGGTTGAGTTGGCTGCACTGAACGGGGACACGATGTACGCCACCGATATAAGCGGTGCCACCCCGATCAGAACATCGCCTGCGGCAACCAGTATGGTCGGGTCGACCATCATGCATGACAACACAATGCCGACACTGACGGTGCAGTATTGCATCGCCTGGGCTGGCATCTTCCCGTCACAGGGCTGATTAACTTCTCAGGATGCTTGTTATCAGCCGAACACCGGCGCCACACACATCAAGGACACTGCAATGACAGAACCTTTCATCGGTGAGATCCAATTGTTCGGTTTCAACTTTGCTCCTCAGGGCTGGGGGAGCTGCAATGGGGCAACACTTCCTATCCGGCAAAATACGGCGTTGTTTTCCCTGCTTGGTACCCAGTATGGCGGCAATGGCACGACCACATTCCAACTGCCCAATTTTGCCAATCGTGCGGGTTGTAATCAAGGTCAGGGTGCAGGCCTGACGCGACGCAATATCGGCGAAACATTTGGCAACGAAAGCATAACGCTGACCCAGGGAGAGATGCCGGCGCATGCACATTCTCTGACCCTTTATAATCAGAGCGAATCCAGCAAGCGCGCCGCCTCGCCCGGCACGGGCAATTCCTTGAGCGTGCCGAATTCGAGCAGTCCGTTTCTGCCCAATGTCCAACCAAACACCCAGTTTGCGCAGAATGTCATCGGTGTTGCTGGCGGCAGTCAGCCGCATGAAAATCGGCAACCTTATCTGGCAATCAACTTCAGCATCGCACTGGCGGGCGTATTTCCAGCCTTCGGTTGATGACGAACATAGCGACTGGCCAGCTACCACAATTCCCGGCTCGACCATGGGAGAGCAGGCTCTCTATTCCGACCTGTTCCTCACGCCCCGCGACGCTTGATGACCTGCCGTTTCTACGTCGGCTATATCACTCGTTCCGCAAGGATGAACTGGATCAGGTGCCGTGGCCGCAGGAACACAAGACCGCATTTCTGGACCAGCAGTTTGATCTGCAACATCGCTATTATATTGCAGCATTCCCGCAAACGGATTTTCTGATCATCGAGAAAGACGGCATCCCGATCGGCCGCCTTTATATCCAGATGGCCGCGGACAACTGGCACGTTATCGATATCGGGTTTTTACCGGAATGGCGCAATCAGGGGATCGGATCTGCCATATTGACCGGCATCCAGGAGGCGGCAATCGCCAGGCAAGCCAGCGGCATTGTTCTGCATGTCGATCAAAACAACAGGCGTGCGCGCGATCTTTATCAGGCCTTTGGATTCAAGGTGGCTGATATCAGCGATACTCACATACGCATGCAATGGCTCGCGCATCCGGTCTCGCCAGAACCACCGGATGCATTGGCAGCCGTTAATTGAAGATAGCCTGATAAACGATCCCGTCTTTGTCCCTGGCCACCGGCACCAGAAAGATGTCGAGAATTCCAAGCGCCGCGTTCTTCAACCTGTAGATCTTTTGCGGCAGCAGAACCTTCGACTCGCTGCGGAACAGGAGGGAAAACGGGGCTCGTGTCATTCCGGCAAAGCCGCGTTCGGGCAAGGGTCGCGCTTCCGTCAATGTAAAAACAAGAGACGCCGTCCCCATATCGATTTCAAACCCTTCGCCGACGCAGCGGGCGAAATGATCCAGCGTTACAATCCCCATCCCAACCCCATTGCTTGCTTTGTTGCCTAGAGCAAATTTTGTTTATTCGAAGCCAGTTCTGTTTCTCGGATGGCGAGGCAATCCACGCGGAAGGTAGCGAGGCCGATGTTTACCCATCGGACGAAGCTGCCTGACAAAGTGGGTGTCCGCCAGCCGGAAACCCGAAGGGCCGGGTGAATTTGGGCCAATTTCTGCGGGCTTTGACGTCGCCCGATGGGTAAACATCGGTCTTGTCAAACCCCTTGACCTTGCCCACAAATTCCCTCCGGCAGAACGGCTCCAAATAAACAAAACTTGCTCTAGTTGAACGCTATCAAGAGATTGGGGAGAAGCAAACAGCCCCTCCCCCAAGACTTTTCGTCTAGCGTGATCCGTTAGAACTTTTTGCCAACGCGCAACCCGAATGCATGGTTCTGATTGTCTGCGCCGACGGTTGTACGGTAGTCAAAATTCGCGTTCCAATCGGTGTTAAGTTGTGCATCGAGCGAAAGACCGAGTGTGACATAGTCGTTGCCGCTGCTTTCAGTGCTCAGATCATAGGGAAGCCCCGCCGTATCAGCATAACCAAGCCTGATCTGGCTCGACCCCTCAAAGTCATGCGTATATTCCGCACGGGCGCCTGGCTTCAACGCACCCCAATCCATCGGAATGGTGTATTCCATGCGCAAACCGAGAATGCCGGAGAGCGTATCGACAGTCTGGTCACCATATTTCAGCGCATATGCACCGCCGCTTTTTTCGGTAAAGCCATTCAGCCACGACCGGGAGAAATCAAACCGGCCATAGGGCGATATCAGCCAGGCATCGGTGCGATGCTCATAGCTTGCGGTAACAGAGCCGAATATCTGTTGGCCGTCACGATCGCCGGAGGCAAAATCGCCAGTCGAGGTGATATAGCGCTGGCTGCTGAAATCCAACCAGCTCCCACCGATCAAACCATCGATGAAGATCGACTTGACCGGCGAGTAGCTGCCATAGATCGCCGCACTATAGGCATGGGCACGGCTTTGCGTACCGTTGTCGCCAATATCCGATGCATCCCGGCCATAGCCGAAACCAAAGCCGGCTACGAACTTCTTCGAGAAGCGGTAGTCCATACCGGCACTCACACCGATCGTCGTATAATCGAAATCCAGATCCCGATCATTGCGATCACCGAAATTCACAAAGCCGCCGGTCCACACTGCCAGTCTGCCAAGGTTCAAGTCCGGGGCTGGCTGGCTCTGCTTCTGCTTCTTCCGGTTCTCTTCAGCAAACGAATGCATGGCAAAATCAGGCACGCCATTCGCTGTTCCCGGCGTCGCACGGGGATCGAGCAGTTTGCGGAATGCTTCATCCATTTCGTCCGGATTATTTTCTTCAGAATATCCGAGCCTTATAGCCATGCTGTTGTTACGCCGGTCCCCTTCATCATGCAGTTGCTCAAGACGTGAATTGAAGTTCTGGATCTGGTTGGCAGCAAAGCGTTTGGCACTGTCGGCCTGTGCGGTCAGCAAGCCGATAACCTCCGGATCCTTTGACGGGTCCGGACGCGCCGTGACAATGAAGGTGATCGTCGCCGGGCTCGATGTGCCATAGGGATTGGCGAGCGTGTATTGCACCAGCAGATTGCCGGCGTAGTTGGGATCTGATGCATAAACCATGTCAAAGGCCGGCTGGTTTGCATCAATGCTCACAGGGCCTGCCGACCTGTCAGAAATGCTAACGATGCGTGCATTGGAGAAAGGCCCACCAGTTGATCCCTGCGTCAGGTCGACATGGACTGTCTGTCCAGCCAGCACTTCAACGGTACGCGACGCGGCCACTGGCGCTGGCGGCAGACGGCGGACTGTGACCTCATAGGTCTTCGTCGTTGTGTTGTCTTGCGCCGTGACAACCACTGCAATGCGGGTCTGACCGACCGGCAGCTGTATTGCGGCGCTGGAGGAACCGGAACCAACGGCTTGGCCCTGAACGGTGATGGTCGCGCTCGGCGCGGTGGCCGTAGGCGTCAGCGACATGGTCTCGGTGGTACTGGGTACTTCCACGGTATAGCTGGTGACGGCGGACGAGAACCCCGGCTGCAACGTACCGGCACTTGGTGACAGGGCCGACAGATCCGCAATCGCCATTGGCGCGGCCACGTTGAATGTCACCGTTGCATTGTTTGCGCCGCCTGGACCGTTTGCAGCAAAGACGAGGCTGTCGGTGCCACTGAACGTGCTATTGGGCGTATAGGTGGCACTTCCGCTTTCGCTGATCACAGCGTTACCGTGAGATGGGGCCGTAACCAGAGAATAGGACAACGGACCTGCCCCTGTCGCCGTGACGGTAAAGGCTTTTGCCTGATTGAAGGCGACTGACACGGTTTGCGGTTGGGCAACCGGGGGCGCGACATTGACGATGATCGTCACAAGAGCCGGGGCTGATGTGCCCGATGCATTGGTTGCGGTGTAGGTGAATGAAGTCGTGCCGGAGAAACCCGTAGCCGGTTGGTAGGTTATGGCAGTGCCGCTGGCAGTAGCAGTGCCGGATGAAGGCGCCGATGCAATCGCCACGGATGTAGCTGTACCGGTAATATTGAGCGTAACGGGATTGGCACCACTGTTGAATGGTACTGTCGCGGTAACCGGATTTGCTACGGGTATGGCGTCGATAACAGTCACGGAATAGTTTTGCATGACAGTGAATGGTCCGGTTCCTGTCGAGCTGTCGGTTGCAGTAACGGTAAAGTTGGCATTGCCCACTGCTGTGGGAGCTCCACTGAGAACACCACCCGCCGACAAAGACAGACCCGCTGGCAACGCTCCGGCTGTAATGGCGTAAGTATAGCTGGCTGCACCACCACTTGCAGTGAATGTCTGGTTGTAGGCTGTGCCCACAATTGCACCTGGCAAGGCTCCTGCCGCCGGAGTCAAAGCAAGCGTTGGCGCATTGATCGTGATCGTGACCGTGGCTGGTGCAGAGGTGCCCGATGCATTCGTCGCGGTATAGGTGAAACTGTCAGGTCCAGCGCGTCCTGATGTTGGCGTGTATGTGATCGACGTTCCCGAAGCCGCTGCTGTACCGTTGGTGCCTTGGGTGGCAATAGCAACCGAAGCCGCCGCGCCGCCCGTGATGTTCAACGTAATCGGATTGGCACTCGAGTTGTAGGCAACAATCGCCGAGACCGCGTTGGCAATCGGTGCCTGCTGGTTGACGATCAGCGAATAGGTCTGGCTTGCCGTGAATGGCGCACCGGCTCCTGACGAGCTATCGGTTGCCCTGATCGTGAAAGTGCCATTGCCAGCGGTGGTGGGTGTTCCACTGATGACACCACCTGCCGACAATACCAGGCCTGCCGGCAGAGCCCCGGATGTTATGGTGTAACTATAAGGTGCGGTACCACCCGTCGCTCCATTCAGCGATGCTGAGTACGGCGTTGCAACGGTAGCGTTTGCTAGGGTTGTTGGCGGCAAGGTGATGGTCGGTGCGTTGATGATGAGGGTATATGCCCGGCTTCCGGTAAAGTGTCCGGCGCTGGCCTCGGTCGCGGTAACAGTAAAGTTGGCGGTGACCTGCGCTGACGGTATGCCGCTGAGAACACCCGTTGCCGGATTCAGTGTAATGCCCGCTGGCAGACTGCCTGCGGTTATCGCAAAGGTGTGGGGAGCCGTTCCTCCAGTAGCGCTTACGGTTTGTGAATACGGGATGCCAACTGTTCCGGCCGGGAGCGTTTCAGGGCTGACGATGACAGTCGGTGCAAAAATGGTCCAGTTATAGACTTGTGCTGCGGTAAAGCCATGAGCATCGGTCGCGGTGATAGTGATCGGGAATGACCCCGCGGCCGTTGGTGTTCCTGTGAACTGACCCGCAGAGTTGAGGCTGATGCCAATAGGCAAACTCCCGGCTGTCAGGGAGAAACTATAAGGTCCTGTCCCGCCTGTGGCGGAGAGGTTGGCAGTATAGGGCGTTCCGGCAATACCGTTGGGCAGCGTTGCAGGTGTTATAACGATTGTTGGTGCGTCAATGACCCAGGTATAGGCCCGTGTACCGGTAAAGCCGTTGGCATCGGTGGCGAGGAATGTTGTCGAAAACGTCCCCGATACAGTTGGTGTGCCAGATAGTTGGCCAGCCGAGTTGAACGACACGCCGGCGGGTAAGCTGCCACTGGACAAGGCAAAATTATAGGGCGCCACGCCGCCCGTGGCTGTTAAAGTCGCTGCATAGGGCGTACCGGCAGTGCCATTTGGCAAGGTTGCAGGTGCAACGGTGATTGTCGGAGCATCAATGACCCAGGTATAGGCTCGTGTACCGGTCTGACCGTTCGCATCGGTGGCGAGGAATGTCGTCGAAAACGTCCCCGATACAGTTGGTGTGCCAGATAGTTGGCCAGCCGAGTTGAATGATATGCCGGCGGGTAAGCTGCCGCTGCTCAAGGCAAAATTATAGGGCGCCACGCCGCCTGTGGCCGTCAAAGTGGCTGCATAGGGCGTACCGGCACTGCCATTGGGCAAGGTTGCAGGTGCCACAGTGATTGTCGGTGCTGACACCGATAATACATAGCTTTGGGTGATGGAAAACGGCGCACCAGTTCCGGTACTGCTATCCGTCGCTCTGATGTTGACGGAATAAGGTCCGGGTTGTGTTGGCGTTCCGGACATCACACCCGCTGAGGTAAAGGATATGCCCGCCGGCAAGCTGCCAGAAACCAGAGAATATGCGTAAGGCCCGGTACCCCCGGTTGTGCTGAACGGTTGTGAGTTAGCCTGGCCATAGGCGAGCGTAAGCGTGCCCGCTGCCGGTGTCATCGCGAGCGTAGGCGCCGTAATGGTCAGCGCATAGTTCTGGCTGGCAGTGGCAGACCCGTTGTCGGTCGCAGTGAGCGCGAAGTTGAAGGTTCCGGCAGCAGTCGGAGTTCCGGAGATGTTTCCACTCGATGAGATTGATATGCCGGCAGGCAGTGCTCCCGCTGTGAGTGCGTAAGTATAAGGCGCAGTGCCACCTGTTGCAGGATTGATCGAGGCTGAATATGCCACACCGATCTGGCCGCTGGCGAAGGTGGTGGCTGGCAAGACAAGAATAGACGGGTCGACAGACAGCGAATAGTTTTGTGTAACGCTGAATGGACCGCTTCCGGTCGAGCTATCCGTCGCCGTAATTGAGAAACTGAACGGACCCGCTGCCGTTGGCGTGCCGCTGAGAACAGCGCCCGACAGGGTCAGACCAGATGGCAAGGCACCAGCCGTTACGGCATAGGTATAATTGGCAGTGCCACCAGATGCCGTGAATGTCTGGCTATAGGCCGTACCGACTGTCGCAGCCGGGATAGCACCCCCCGCCGGAGCCAAAGCCAATGTGGGCGGACTGATGGTAATCGTAACGGTGGCCGGCGCTGATGTGCCGGAAGCATTCGTTGCCGTATAGGTGAAACTGTCAGGTCCGGCACGACCGGCTATCGGCGTATAGGTTATGGATGTTCCAGATGCCGTGGCAGTACCGTTGGTGCCTTGGGTGCCAACAGCGACTGAAGTCGCTGTGCCCGTGATGTTCAGCGTGATCGGATTGGCAACCGAATTGAATGCAACTGTTGCAGAGACCGGGTTTGCGACCGGCGCAGGCGGATTGACCGTGATGGAATAATTGCGTGTGACGCTGAACGGGGCGCTCGGTCCCGTCGAGCTGTCGCTTGCAGTCACAGAGAAAGTGAAGGAACCCGCTGCCGTTGGCGTGCCACTGAGGACATTGCCCGACAAAGTGAGACCAGCAGGCAAAGCGCCCGCTGTGATGGAATAGGCGTATGCGGCCGCACCACCAGATGCCGTGAACGTCTGATTATAGGCTGCACCAACAGTCGCAGATGGCAAGGCACCAGATGCCGGCGTCATGGATAGTGTGGGTGGGCTGACAGTGATTGTAGCCGTGGCTGGTACCGAGGTGCCACCGGCATTCGTCGCCGTATAGGTAAAACTGTCAGGCCCGGCATATCCGGCCGTTGGCGTGTAGGTTATCGAGGTTCCTGAAGCGGTGGCCGTGCCGTGCGTGCCCTGGCTGGCGACAGCAACCGAAGCCGCTGCGCCGCCGGTCAGATTCAAGGTGATCGGATTGGCACTCGAATTATAGGCAACTATCGCCGAGACCGCATTCGCAACGGGTGGCGCCACATTAACCACGGTGACCGTAACAGTATCCAACTTGAAGAACGGGCAGTTACAATCTGAACTGGTGCTACTTTCCCTCGCGACGATATCGAATGTATAGGTTCCAGCCGCTGACGGCGTCCCTGTCAGACTGCCGTTGCTTGCAAGACTGACGCCGGGAGGCAAAGTACCGCTATTGACGGTGTAGGTATAAGGCGCAATGCCTCCGGTGGTCGCAAACGATGCGGTGCTCGGCTGCCCCACGGCCAAAGTCGGATTTAGGGGCGACGTCGTCATGATCGGATTGGCAACCGTAGCACCATAAGATTTCTGAGCTGTTGTACCCACATTATCGGTTGCCTCAACAACCAGTGTATGCGCACCTCGCTCCGTCGGCGTGCCCGACAAAGTGCTGCCGCTGAGCGTTATCCCCGGCACGCCGCCTGACACCAGCGAGAACGTATAGGGCGCAACGCCGCCACTAGCTGAAAGGGTTTGGTTGAAGCTGACACCGGCCCGCATGGAGCCAAGTGCGCCGGGCGAAATGGTCATCGTCGAAGCTGGACCGATCGTGACATTGACTAGAATCGATTGGGCAGATGCGCCAGCAAGCACAAAACTATCAGTGGTCGCTACATCAGCTCCACCATTATGCGAATACTCAATCAGCCCGGAGTTTATATTCAGAACAGTCACTGTTCCATGCTGAGGCTGCGTTGTCACTGATGGGTTATTCAAGCCAAACGGGTCGCACGTCACTGTAATCTGCGCAGAACCTCCATGTACAACCGACATATTGTACGGGCCGCAATTCTGTGCCGCCGCCGGATTTGAGAACAGCAAGCTCGCGCCGATAAGCAGGAAAAAACCTATGCAGATCGTCAGTAGGTTGTCCGGAACCCGACTGATCCGGCCGCTAAAAGCTGACAAGTTTCCCGCATTCCCCATCTCGCCCCCCGGCTGAGAAATTGACCAGACTGAAGTACAGTCTGAATCGCCCCACACGTTACAGTCAGCTCACCAGAAATATAACTGATATCTCAGCGGCTCCTGAAACAATTATGTTCGAATAAGAAAGTCAATATCTACTTAAATAGAACTTAGAGAATCTAATTCTATTTTTTTGGTAGTTGTAAAAATAACATCAATTTCCACTATACGACATAGTTTTACATAAAATACGATATAACATCACATACCGTTATGTATACTTTATTGAACAGAAAAACTTCATTTTTACAGAGAACCTGTTATGCGGTTAAATACATGATTCTATTTGATACAATGAAAAACAATTCTAATATACGAGCAACAATACAATGAAAACGCTGCTTATAATGGTGAATTACCCAATATATTCAGTATTCCAAGACGCATATTCTCGCTTCTTGTAGTTTCGCTGCAAATTTTGCAGTTCACTCGCTTTGATAGGTTCTACGGAAATTTGGAATATCGAATGGAGAGCATAACTTTGGGGGACCGGCTAAAGTCGCTTTCAGCCCTAAAGGTCAATGATCGCGCGGATACAATCGGCCCGTCACGCAACCGGCATTCTTAAAAACTGGTTTGTTATGGGCACACACTAGCCGATCAGAGAGACGAGAAGCGGTTTGTGCTTTTCGTTCCAAGCGTTTTCCGCGCCGCTACCCCATACCCCGGAACAATCCGACAATCCGACCCAGCACGCTCATAGCAGGATAAAACAGCACGGAACTCACGCCGGTGGCAAAGATCAGCACCAGCACAAACTGCACCGGCGAGAGCAATTGCGGAGCTTGCGGCTCATCCATGCATCATCCCTTCGTTTTGCGCGCCTCGAATGCGATCCGTACCTTTTCCGCCTGTTTCAGCAGCGTGTCCTTGCAGGTCTTGCGGTCAAGATCAGAGGGCTGTTTCGGCGAGGCAATCAACCCTTTCAGCCAGCCGCGCACGGTTCTGTCAGCCTCGTCAGGCGAACGGCCGAGCGCCTTCAGGATCGTCTCGCTGCTTTCAATCGCCGAGTAATGCGGCTCGCGCCCCAATACGTCCTGACATTGATAGGAGGTCGTGACCAGTTGCTTCACGTCAGCCACGAGACTGGCTTCACCGCCCCCTGCCGTGGTTGTGCAACCGGCAAGCATCACAATTCCAAGTCCTGTATTGATTATTGCCAGCCGCATCGCATCCCCCATCTGGCTTTCAACGCTATCCATCCAGCGGAAAAGTGTCGAGTGTTACCTCGGCTCGCCAATGCCCCTCAGGCTTAGCGCTTGCCATTATATTCCGGCACCTTGCTGTCGCCGCCAAACAACAACTCTTGCGGGTTGCGGTCAAAATCCGTTACGGCGCGCTCGACATTCCCCACCGACTGCCGCGCATTGGAAATGAACAACTGCACCCTACGCAGTTTTTCGCCCGTGTAGGCACTCAACGTTTTCAGGATCGGCTCCATTCGCGCCTGCAGACTATCGGCAGTCTCGCGATAAGATTTCAGCTGTTCGCGAACATTGCTGACAGTGCTGCCTTTGTCCTCGGACAGTTCCCTGTCCAGACGGGCCAGTTGGTCATCCACCTTCACCGAGGCATCGTTGATGCGTGACATGGTATCGCGTGCATCGTGAATGACGGCCTGCACATCCTGGGCGCGCTGGCCGTAATCATTGATGATTTTAGAACTGTCAGCCAGCTTGTCCGTATATTCCTTGGCGGCACGCGCCCGCTCCAGCGCGGGGCCCTTCATTTCGTTGAGATAATTCTCCGTATCATCCATCGCGCGGTCAACGCGCTGAAGAATGTCCTGTGCCGTCTGCACCAATGTCTTCAACGAGGTCGGATCAATGTCGATACGCGCAATCGTATCTTCCTTTTCCGCCTCTTCCAGCAGCAGGGGCTCATTGCTCTTGCCGCCCTTCAACTCGATATAGGCCTGTCCGTTGAGCAGCACGAAAGCCAGTGCCGCCTGCGTCGAGCGGGTGATCGGCGTGGTCGAGTCGATCTTTGTCTGCGCAATCACCACTTCGGGGTTGCTGGCATCAATGAAAAGCCGCGTAACTTCACCCACCTTCAAGCCATTGAACAGAACCTGGCTCTTCACATTAAGACCAGTGACAGAGCCTGGCACCCGGATTTCCAGCATCGATTGCGGACGGGTGTCACCCAGCCGTTCAATCCAGTAGACAAAGCCAAACGCCAGCAGGCTCACCAGCAAGGTGAACATTCCGACCAGAAGATAATTGGCTTTGGTTTCCATACATGTTCCGTTTGATCGCAGCTGCCTGAGTTCTGAAACTGCGATTGACCTGTCATATTCCTAGCTGGACGCTCCATCAAACGCCACCACCATCTTCTTTGTTCCGGGCAGAACTGTGTTTTCGCCCGTCACTCAATGGCCGGTTACAACACGTCGCAAAACGCGGGAGTTACGGCCAAATGCCGTTACGTAACCAAAAAACGTAACAGCCTTTATCAACAGGCTGTGTGTTACGTCACCACATTGTTGCCCGTTAGGGAACGCAACCTTATCAAGTTCATGCAAGTGATTCGCATTCGTTACGGCACAGACATACCCAATGGCATTATCCAACGCAGAGAGACAAAAACGGCACCGTGAGCGGCAGAAGCAAAAGCTCGCCGCCGCCGCACCGAACCTCGCAAGCCAGTATGAAACCATCGGCGCGGATCTGCGCGAAAAGCTCTACAGCCTCATCAACGCTGAAAATGACCGGCGCAGCGTTCTGCGCGATGGCACAGGAAAAGCGCTTGAACTAACCGATTTCAGCCGCGTTATCCTCGATATTGCCCTCAACGAAGATCATTCCGGCCTCGCCGACAAGGCGCGCATGATCCTTTTGGGTGCGTTGTGCATGGGCGAAAGCTCGGACAATGAAATCCGCGAAGCACGCCTGCAAAAGGAAGCCCGGCTTGCCGGTCAGCAGCGCGCCGAAGATGCAACGGCGCAGGAGGAGGAACCGGAAACGGATATGCCGGGCCAGATCAGCCCGCTCGAACATTATATCCGCGTGCCCAATTTCGGTTAGACTGCCGCTTGCCCATATAGTTCCATCGAAGCCAAGCAGGAGATTACCCCATGCCCCATCCGGCCCTGACAGCTGACAATGTTGCCGTAATTACCGGCGGCGCATCCGGCATTGGCCTCGCCGCCGCGATCCGTCTCGCATCGATGGGACTGAAAGTCTGCATCGCCGACCTGCCAGGAGAAAAGCTTGATGCAGCGCTCGCGACGGTGCGCGAACATGGTGAAGCCGCCAATGTCATCGCCGTCAGCACGGATATATCAAAGGTCAAAGACCTCAAGCATCTGCAACAGACTGTTGAAGCCGAGCTTGGGCCGGTCAGCGTGCTCATGAACAATGCCGGCATTCAGCCCGGCAGCAGCGTTTTCAGCCCGGAAAGCTGGGACAGGATCATTGAGGTCAATCTCTTTGGTATCGTGCGTGGCACACAGGTCTTCGGTCCTGCAATGGTTGCCCGGCAAATGCCCGGGCTCATCATCAACACCGGCTCCAAACAAGGCATCACCACCCCACCCGGCGATCCTGCCTATAATGCCTCCAAATCGGGCGTGAAAACCTTCACCGAAGCTTTGCAGCATGAATTGCGCAACACCAAAGACTGTCAGGTGACGGCGCATCTGTTCATTCCGGGTTTTGTCTTCACCGGACTGACCGCTGGCAACAGGACGGAAAAGCCTGCAGGAGCCTGGACGCCGGAGCAGACGGTGGATTTCCTGTTCGCAAGCGTCGATGCCGGGGATTTCTATATCCTGTGCCCGGACAATGATGTGGCGCGCAGCACCGACGAGCGTCGCATTCTTTGGGCAGCGGGCGATATCGTCGAAAACCGCCCGCCCTTGTCACGGTGGCATGAGGACTACCAGAATGCCTTCGCCGCCTTTCTCAAGCGGGAAAAATAAAGCCAAACACGCGATCAGGCGTCGAAGCGTTCGGAAACGAACTGCCAGTTAACAAGCTTGTTGAGCACGGTCTCGACATGTTCGGCCCGGCGGTTTTCGTAATCGAGATAGTAGGCGTGTTCCCACACATCAATACCAAGAAGCGCCTTCTTGCCTTCAGCCAGCGGATCACCCGCATCCTGCATGCCTACCACGGCAATCTTGTCACCATCCTTGACCAGCCAGACCCAGCCGGTGCCGAATACATTGTCTGACTCCGCCACGATCTTTTTCTTCAAACCATCAAGACCGCCAAAGCCGCTTTCGGCAGCCGTTGCAAAAGCACCTTTTGCTGCGGCAGACCCGCCCTTGAACTGTTCCCAGTAGAGATTGTGGTTCCATGCCTGTGCTGCATTGTTGAAGATGGGGACATTGCCTTCCTTCTTGGCTTTCACAACAACCTCATCGAGTGAAAGATCGGCATAGGGCGTCTTTTCAACCAGCGTATTGAGCTTCTTGAAATAGCCCGCATGGTGCTTGCCATAATGCAAGCCAACGGTGCGGGAGGAGATAACAGGGGCAAGTCCATCTTCGGCATAGGGCAATTCCGGCTGCTTGAAAGGTGCGGCCGCATGCGCCTGAATGGCTGGAGCAAAAAGCGTGGTCGCCGCTACGGCGCCTGAAAGCACCAGCATATCGCGTCTGTTCATATCCATCTTGTTCTCCTGAGGGTTGTTAACAGCGAAATCACACGGCCGTTGTCAGCGCCGCTGAGCCTTGGCCATGAACAGAATGTTTGACAGTGCGGAAACGGCACCAAGCGCAGGGAGTTCCCGCATCATCGCAATTTCCCGTTCGTTCTACCACGCTTTGATATGCCAGCGCCCGTCAATTGACCGCGATTGTCCGACAATGCCCGCCACAGCGATAAGTGTTTGAATTATCCAAAGTGCTGGCCTAAGACTTAACGTCCAGGGAGTCTCCATTCCAAACCAAAAACGCCGTGCCGAAATATCCTTCCGGCATAAACGGCCAGCCAATATAAAAGATTGGAATTTTCATGAGCGATATAGCCGCAAACGCGCCTCTCACCGCCGCACCCGATGTCAAAACCCGTTTGAAATCCATCATCGGCGGCTCTGCAGGCAATCTGGTCGAGTGGTATGACTGGTATGTCTACGCCGCCTTTACCCTCTATTTTGCACCGGTGTTTTTCCCATCCGGCAACCAGACTGCCGAACTCCTCAGCGCCGCCGCCGTTTTTGCCGTCGGCTTCCTGATGCGGCCGATCGGTGCCTGGGTGATGGGCATCTATGCAGATCGTAAAGGGCGTAAAGCCGGCCTCACTCTTTCCGTAACGCTGATGTGCCTCGGCTCGCTGCTGATTGCAGTCACCCCCGGCTACGAGACCATCGGCTTGGCAGCACCAACCCTTCTGGTTCTGGCACGCCTGTTGCAGGGTTTGAGTGTTGGCGGTGAATATGGCGCCAGTGCCACCTATCTCAGCGAAATGGCTGGTAAGAACCGCCGCGGCTTTTATTCCAGCTTTCAATATGTAACGTTGATCTCCGGCCAGCTGGTTGCCCTTGTCGTCCTGCTCATCCTGCAGCGGATTTTGACACCGGAGCAGCTTGGTGCCTGGGGCTGGCGTATTCCTTTTGCTATTGGCGGCGTTCTGGCCATCGCGGTTTTCTATATCCGACGCGGGCTTGCCGAGACCCAGTCCTTCCACAATGCCAAAAACTCCGACAAAGCGAAATCCGGCGGCTTTGCCCTGTTTCGGCATTATCCGAAAGAAGCATTCACCGTACTCGCTTTGACTTCAGGCGGCACGCTGGCCTTTTATGCCTACACGACTTACTTGCAAAAATTCCTCGTCAACACGTCAGGCTTCAGCAAGGAATCGTCGAGTGAAATCACCGCGCTGGCGCTTCTGATCTTTATGCTCTGCCAGCCACTTGCTGGTGCGCTTTCCGACAAGATCGGCCGCAAGCCGCTGATGGTTGGCTTCGGCATTCTCGGTGTTCTCTTCACCTATCTGATTTTCTCCACACTCGCCGTCACCACCAGCCCGTACGTTGCCTTTGCATTGTCACTGGCGGGTTTGCTGATCGTCACCGGCTATACCTCAATCAATGCGGTGGTGAAGGCTGAGCTTTTCCCCGCCCACATCCGCGCTCTTGGTGTGGCTTTACCATACGCGCTGGCCAACACGATCTTTGGCGGTACGGCCGAATGGGTGGCCCTGAAGTTCAAGCAGATGGGTCATGAAACATGGTTCTTCTGGTATGTGACCATCATGATCGGCCTGTCGCTGATCGTCTATATCAAGATGCGTGACAGCCGCGACCACAGCCTCATCGAAGAGGATTGATCAAAACTCGGAGGAGGCGCTGCAATCGCTGCAGTGCCTCCCGCTTTGCCCCGACCTTTCATGAACCATTCCGGAAGCATCATGACCTCACCAGCCAATACCAATCCTATCGATCCTGTTAAACTTGACCGTCTGGCAGAAGTTGCCATCAAGATCGGCCTGCAATTGCAGCCCGGACAAGACCTTTTGCTGACAGCGCCGCTGGCTGCGCTGCCGCTGGTACGCCGCATCACCGAACATGCCTATAAGGCTGGGGCCGGTATCGTCACCCCCTTTTATTCCGATGAAGAGGCGACGCTGATGCGATATCGCAATGCGCCGGTCGAAAGTTTCGACCGCGCGGCCGGCTGGCTTTATGAAGGCATGGCCAAGGCTTTTTCAAACAACACAGCGCGCCTCGCCATTGCCGGTGACAATCCCATGCTGCTTTCAGAGCAGGACCCGGAAAAGGTTGCCCGCGCCAACCGCGCCACATCGAAGGCCTACCAGCCTGCGCTGGAAAAGATTGCCGGGTTCGACGTCAACTGGAACATTGTTTCGTATCCGAATCCATCCTGGGCCAAGCAGGTTTTCCCGGATCTTGATGAAGAGGCTGCAGTTGCCAAACTTGCCGATGCCATCTTTGCCGCCTCGCGTGTCGATATCGATGATCCGGTGACAGCCTGGCGCGATCACAATGCAGTCCTGCGTGAACGCCGCGAATGGCTGAACGGCCACAACTTTGCCTCGCTGCATTTCAGGGGACCGGGCACCGATCTTGTTGTCGGCCTTGCGGATGAACATCAGTGGCAGGGCGGCGCATCGACCGCCAAGAATGGCATTACCTGCAACCCGAATATTCCAACCGAGGAAGTTTTCACCACGCCGCACGCCCTGCGTGTAGATGGCCATGTCTCCAGCACCAAGCCGCTGTCCCATCAAGGCACGCTGATCGAGAATATCTCCGTGCGTTTTGAAGGTGGCCAAATCGTCGATGCCAAGGCATCGCGTGGCGAAGAGGTCTTCAACAAGGTCCTCAACACCGATGACGGTGCGCGGCGTCTGGGCGAGGTGGCGCTGGTGCCGCATTCGTCGCCGATCTCGGCTTCCGGCCTCCTGTTCTTCAACACATTGTTCGACGAGAACGCCGCGAGCCACATTGCGCTTGGACAGTGTTACTCAAAATGCTTCGTCAACGGAGACAAGTTGACACCCGAAGAGGTAGCGGCACGCGGTGGCAACAAGAGTCTGATCCACATCGACTGGATGATCGGCTCGGGCGAAATCGATGTTGACGGCATCAACGGGGATGGCAGTTCTGTCCCCGTCATGCGCAAAGGCGAGTGGGCCTGATCTGCCGCTTACAACCACTGCATCAGGATCACGCAGCCAAAAGGCGGCGAAAGCCCTTCAATTGTGGCTAAAAGGTGGAATCGACTGCACTGACTGCATTGATGGTTACAAAATGAGCCACTAGAACCCCTCCCCACGTAATTTTATTGCCATTGGGAGGAGAAATAATGGCTCAGGACGGGTTCGGAAAACGCGCAAGGCTGCTCTTTGCCAGCGCCGTTGGTACCATCATCGAATGGTACGATTTCTTTGTTTTCGCCACATGTGCGGTTCTGGTTTTTGACAAGGCGTTCTTTCCAACCGCCGATCCGGCGACTGGTATCCTGCTTGGGCTAAGCACATTTGCCATCGGTTTCATCGCCCGCCCGCTGGGCGGCATCATCTTTGGCGTGCTTGGTGATCGCATTGGCCGCAAGAATGCGCTCGTGGTCAGCCTTGCCATGATGGGCGGCTCGACCTTTGCCATGGGCCTTCTGCCGACCTATGCGAACGTTGGGGTTCTTGCCCCCATCCTTCTGGTTTTGCTGCGTATTTTTCAAGGCATTGCCGTTGGCGGCGAAGCCACGGGTGCCCTGCTCATCGTGGCCGAATCCATGCCCGGTAAGCAGCGCGGCTTCTGGACCAGCTTCCCGATGATCGGCGGACCGGCCGCAAACGTGCTCGCCGCGGCCACAATCAGCTTTTTGACTTTGCGCTTCGGCGAACAGGGTTTTATCGACTGGGCATGGCGGCTGCCGTTCCTGTTTTCCATAGTTCTGGTTGTTCTTGGCTTCTGGATGCGCCGCAGGGTTGAAGAATCGCCCGCCTTCATCGAATTGGTGGAAAAGCGCAAAACTGTACCCGCTGCGCCCCTGTCCGAAGCCTTCAAGCATTTCAGCAAGCCCATGGGCCAGGTATTTCTGGTCAAAACCGCTGAAAATACATTGTTTTACCTGTTCACCACATTTTTCCTTGTACTGACCGTGCAATTCCTCGGGCTGGCCCGTTCCGTTGGCGTAGGCGCGCTGTTCTGGGGTTCGATCCTTGAAGTGATTGTCATCATGGTCGCCGCCTATGCGTCGGATCGCTTCGGTCGCAAACCATTGATGTTGTTAGGACTTATTGGCGGCCTTGCCGCAGGCGCCTATCTCTTCAGCCTGCCGCACGGCGCCGATCCGCAGCAGGTTCTGCAGGCAACGCTGCTGACCCTGACATTCCATGGCATCATCGTCGGCAGCATGGCGCCGTTCTTCACGGAGCTTTTCCCGACACATGTGCGTTATTCCGCCATGTCGATCAGCTATCAGGTCGCCTCCGTTGTGGGTGGCTCGGTTGCGCCCTTGATCGCTACCCTGCTTCTCAATGCAACAGGCACCCCGCATGCGGTCATCATCTATGCCGCAATCATGGTCATCCCCGGCATTGTCTGTGTGTTCCTGTCACGCGAAACACGCGGAAAAGATCTGACCACAATCTGATATTTGGCCGCCACCGGTTTTCCGGTGGCGGCTTTCTACCGCGTCGAAATGATGGAAGTTTTAGGCCGCCAGACAAGAAGTCTGTTTTCAACCAGCGTGACCAGCCAGTCGACCAGAATGACGAAAGCCATCAGCACGAACATTCCTGCAAACACCCCGGTGACGTCAAACACGCTTTCGGCCTCGTGGATAAGATAGCCAAGTCCCGCCGCAGATCCCAGATATTCCCCGACCACCGCTCCCACTACGGCAAAACCGACAGAGGTGTGTAGCGAGGAGAACATCCATGACAGAGCCGAGGGCATATAGACGTGGCGCAGAAGCTGGCGCTCGTTCATACCCAGCATACGGGCATTGGAAAGAACGGCAGGGCTCACTTCCTTCACGCCCTGATATACATTGAAAAAGACGATGAAAAACACCAGCGTTACGCCAAGCGCCACCTTGGACCAGATGCCAAGCCCGAGCCACAGCGCAAAAATCGGTGCCAGTACCACACGGGGCAAGGCATTGGCTGCTTTGACATAGGGATCGAACACTGCCGCCAGCAAAGGCTTGCGGGCAAACCAGAAGCCGATGATGATGCCGCAGAGCGAACCGATGATAAAGGCCAGCGCTGCTTCGGTCAGAGTGATGCCGAGGTGATACCAGATCGAACCTTCGATGAACCACTGGACCATGCGCTTGCCAACCGCGAGCGGCTCGGCGAAGAAAAAGCTGATGGTTTTCGGATTGCCGATAAGGGTCGTGGTGGAAGCAATATGCCAGAAAACCAGCGTAATCACAGCGACCAGAACCTGCAGGGATAACAGCGTCAACCGGTTCATGACTGGACCTCTTCCGATTGCCGGTAGCCTTTCAGCACTTCCTCTTTCAGCGCATTCCAGATTTCCCGGTGCACTTCATGGAACTGCGGATCAGATCGGATCTCGGCCATATCGCGTGGACGTGGCAGCGGAATCGCGTAATTGCCGATGATGCGCGAAGATGGCCCGGCCGACATGATGATCACCCGGTCCGCAAGGCCAATGGCCTCATCGAGATCGTGGGTGACAAACATCACCGCCTTGCGATCCGCCGACCACAAATTAAGCAGCAAATCACCCATGATCAGCCGTGTCTGTGCATCCAGCGGCCCGAATGGTTCATCCATCAGCAGAATTTTGGGATCGCGGATCAGCACTTGTGCAAGCCCGACACGCTTGCGCTGACCGCCCGACAACATATGCGGATAGCGATCGGCAAAAGCCGCGAGCCCCACCTTGCCAAGCCAGACCCGCGCCCGCTCCAGTGCTTCGCGGCGCGGCGTGCCCGCCACCTCAAGCCCGATAGCGACATTATCGATTGCCGTCTTCCAGGGCATCAGCGAATCCTGCTGGAACAGATAACCCGCATGTTTGTTCAATCCGGCCAGGGGCTTGGCAAATGTCCGCACTTGCCCCTGCGCGGGTTTGAGCAAACCTGCTGTTGCATTCAGCAGCGTGGATTTTCCGCAGCCCGTCGGCCCGACGATGGCGACAAATTCGCGGTCGCTCACTGTCAGGTGGGTTTCGCCGACCGCCTCATAGGTGCCGCCGTCCGGCAACTGGAAAGCAATCTTGACGCCGTCGAGCTCAACCGCATTGGCGTCCAGCCCGGCCTTTTGTGCAATTGTCATCCGTCCTTACGCCTTGATGAAACGGTCATCATAAGTGGCGGCAAGATCGATTGTCGCATTGGCAAATTCCGGATCGAGGATTTTCAATGTGTTGAGAACCGACTGCATTCCTTCCATCGGCAAGACTCCGTCCAGCGAATAGGTCGGGAGCGAATTGGCAATAGCTTTCAGATATAACGGCTTGTCACCAAGCTGATATTCGGCAGGAACGCTGTCGGCAATTTGTTCCGGCGTGGCGCTTTGCAGCCATTTCAGCGATTTGACAAAGGCATTGACCAGCGCTTTTGAGGTGTTGGGGTTCGCATCCGCAAAGTCCTTCTTCACGTAAAGAACCGCCGCCGGATTAGACCCGCCAAACAATGCTCGAGTGCCTTCCTCAGTGCGGGTATCGATGAGGACTTTGATATCGCCGTCGGCTTCCAGCTTGGAAATAACTGGATCGAGATGCGAAATCACATCCACTTGGCCCTGCTTGATAGCAGCCACCGCGCTCGCACCGCCGCCAATGCCTATCAGCGGCGCATCGGACGCTTTGAGACCGGCTTTGACCATCGCATATTGAATGGTCAGCGCGGTCGACGATCCGGGCGCGGTAACACCCAGCTTCAGACCAGCGAAATCAGCCGGGGATTTGACCTTGTCCGCCAGTTCCTTGCGCACGGCAATAACGATGGCAGGAAATCGCCCAAGCTCGCACAGCGCACGGATATCCTGCCCCTTGGCTTGCATGCGAATCGTGTGTTCATAGGCTCCGGTAACGACATCAACCGAACCGCCAACCAACGCCTGCAGGGATTTTGCCCCGCCGCCAAAATCATTGATCGTCACATCAAGCCCTTCGTCTTTGAAGAACCCGCGGCGCTCGGCAATGGTCAGCGGAAGATAATAGAGCAGCGGCTTGCCACCGACACCTAGCGTCAAGCTGGTTTTTTCCAGAGCGCCGCCTGTCTGTGCCAATAGTTTGGTGTTTGATGCCGCCAGCACGGACAGTGCTGCTGTGCTTATCAGAAATTCGCGCCGTTCCATTGTTTTCCTCCCGACATCACTTGCCATCCTCAAGACGCAAAACCCTCGAGGAGTGACGTGATATCTGCCTGTTTTCACGTGTTTTCAAAACGCTACCACCCGGATTCCCGAAGCGCAAGGCGAGGAAACAACCACTCCCCCAGGAGTGATCGCAACAAAAAACGCGCTGGAAACGGGTCCAGCGCGTGATTTTTGAAAGCGTACTTCTTCTTGTGGAGTATCAGGCGACGAGGCGTCCTGCCGTATCGTGCTGGGCATAGGCCTTGCCGAAACGGTTGGCGAGGAACGCATCCAACGCGATATCTTCCTGCTTGAGGAAACCCTGCTGTGGCAGATCGCCATTGGCCAGCATATCAAGGACAGCACAGATGGCCGAAGCCGTGGTGATCTGAATGCCGCTGTAAAGCACATTGCCGATATGACCGCTGTAAACCTTGTTCGCATAGGTTTCCTGCAGCAGACGGCCCTTCTTACGGCCGCTGACGGTCACGAAAATCACCACGACATCCTGCATGGTGGACGGCAGTGCGTTCTCCAGAATGTCCTTGAACACATCGCGGCGGTCGCGCAGGCCAAGATCATTGAGTAGTGCCTTCATGATGGCGGCATGACCGGGATAGCGGATCGTGCGGTAATTCAGCGTCCGAACCTTGCCGAGAAGCGTCTCGCACAAAGTGCCAAGACCGCCGGAAGTATTGAAAGCCTCGTAGGTAACACCGTCGAGCGAGAATTCTTCACGCTCTTCCAGAGGCGGCACTTCAGTCAGTTCGCCGTCAACGATGGCTTCGCATGGTTCGCAATATTCATTGATAACGCCGTCCGTGCTCCAGGTCAGATTGTAGTTGAGCGCATTGGACGGATATTGCGGCAGGGCGCCAACGCGCATGCGCACGCTTTCCAGGCTGTCAAAGCGCTTGGCCAGATCATTGGCAACAATCGAGATGAAACCCGGAGCAAGGCCGCACTGGGGAATGAACGCGGTCTTCGCCGTTGCGGACAGCTGTTTGACAATGCGGGTGCTGGCAACATCTTCGGTCAGATCGAGATAATGCACGCCTGAAGTGGCGGCTGCCTGGGCAATGCGGGTGGTCAGATGGAAAGGAGCGGCGCTGAGGACGGCGAACTTGCCAGCAAGCACTTTTTCCAGCGCGCCTTCTTCACCGATTTCAATGCAGCGGGTCACAACCAGCGGCGAAATATCGAGACCGTCAAGCTGGGCCTGTGCCCGGTCAACAACGGTAACGCGGTAATCTCCGGTATTGGCCAGAAGGTTGGCAATGGTGCCGCCGATTTTACCGGCGCCGACGATGACGATCTCTTTCATGTGTTTCCCCTTGGATTTCAAAGCTTCGTTATTTTCGCAGGCTTGCTCGTCGAAATGAAGCGTGTAAACTGACGATATCACGCCTAAATTTTGGCAATACGCCGTACGAGTTTGACATTATGCTGACAGATGCCGACCACGCCCTGCTTTCCCTGTTGCGCGAGAATGCCCGCGCCTCGACTGCGGACCTCGCCCGCAAGCTCGGAGTGTCGCGCACCACGGTGCAAAGCCGAATCGAGCGGCTGGAAAAACGCGGCATGATTCGCGGCTACAGTGTGCAACTTTCGCCGGAATATGAGCGCAATCTGGTCAAGGCCCATGTGCTGGTTACCGCCCTGCCGAAATTCGCCAAGCGCGTTGAAGAGGCATTGCGGGAAATTGCCTGGGTACGGACCCTGCATTCGGTCAGCGGGCAGTATGATATGATCGTGATCCTGGAAGCACCATCCATCAGCGAGCTTGACACTTTACTGGATCAGATCGGGGCGCTGGAGGGGGTGGAGCGCACTATTTCCTCTATTATCCTCTCAACGCGGATCGACCGTTAAGACCGCGATTTCCGTTTGATCAGAGTCTGCTTGACTATACACAAGTCCCGCACCACGTTGCAAAGACCCGATAATTATTAGCGAACAAATAAAAACACATTTATTTCAACCATTAATTGAGAGACGGCAATAAGCTTGCCCAAAAAAGAAATCCCATGACCAATATTGATTCTAGCCAACTGAATTTTTGCGTCGCCAGCCCTCAAGACGAACAAACTATAGTCGCCATGGCGATTCTTTTTCGAAACCATCTTGAGCGTGATGCGCCAAGTGATGTTCAATTTGGCAACAGTATCCGAAAACTCCTCACATCACAGGATGCTGAGTTCTGCATCGCCACGTATGATGAAAAACCGGTAGGATACGTTCTGCAGCGTTTTCGCTATTCAATGTGGGCCAGCGGATTGGAGGCCACCATTGAGGATCTCTTTGTGGATCCCAAGTCACGCAAACTCGGTATCGGGAAATCACTCATTGGATTTGCCCTTAGCCGGGCACAAAAAGCCGGTTGTGTAGGGGTATGCCTTGATACAAATGAATTCAATATAGCCTCGACTAAAATATACACAGGCTTTGGATTTGATCCATTTCCAAGCGCTGGCAGGGTCGCCAGATTTTCTTTCGAAAAACCTTGTAAAAGACGCTCTTGCAAAAGCCTCTAATCATAACTGTCGAATAAGAACGGCGGTAAATTCCGCTTACCCTTGACTCTCCATGCCATTGGATTCCATAATGGAACATATCATGAACATTTAGAGGAAACCGTGGTGACGACTGTCGACCTTGGGGCTTTACGACGCGATATTGCGGCTTTGAGCGAACGAAACGCGCTCGAAGCCCATGCGCCGCGCACTGCCTTTGATTTCGGCGACAAAAGCATCGACGCGATGCTCAGCAGAGGCTTGCAGCGTGGCGCCCTGCATGAGGTGTTTTCGACCAAGATGAACGATGCGGGCGCTGCAACGGGATTTGTCATCGCCCTTGCCTTGCGATCTGCGGGCGCAAACAGCCCCATTCTCTGGCTGGAAGAGGATTTCGCCATACGGGAGCACGGTTTTCCCTATGCGCCCGGCCTTGAAAACCTTGGGCTTGATCCCGAGCGCCTGATCATCGTGCGTTGCGCTTCACCGCAGGATGTTTTGAAAGCCGCTGCAGACAGTCTGGGCATCCGGGGAACCGGCGCTGTCATCATTGCCCCTTGGAGCAATCCGAAATGCCTCGACCTGACGGCATCGCGCAAATTGCTGCTTACCGCCCAGCAGACAGATGTACCGGCCTTTCTGCTGCGGCTGGGAGCAACACCTGCCGATAATTCCGCTGTCACACGCTGGCTGATCCGGTCCGCACCTTCGCAATCCAGCGGCGCCAGCGCGCCCGGGCATCCGGTGTTCGACGCAACCCTTATTCGCAACAGGCAAGGCATGACAGGTCATTGGATCCTGCAATGGGAGAGTGATGAGCATGTTTTCAGACAGATCGAACCGGTTTCTGGCACTGTGGTTTCCACACCTGCCCACCGACCGCCTCAAACGCGAAAATCCGCAACGGGCTGAGTCCGGCCAGTTCCTCATTGTGGTCGACAAGGTTGCCAATGCCTTGCGCCTGACCGCTACCGACGAGCGGGCGGCCAAGACAGGTTTGCACAAGGGCATGGCTTTGACCGATGCGCGGGCACAGTTCGAACAACTGGACATCGCGTTCGCCTCGCCGCGCAAGGATGCTGCTTTGCTGGAAAAGCTGGCCGATTGGTGTGACCGTTACACCCCCCTGGTGGCATTCGATGGCAATGATGGTTTGATGCTCGATATCACCGGCTGCGTGCACCTTTTTGGCGATGAGCAAAGTCTGCGCAAGGATATCCACCAGCGCCTCAGCCAGCATGGCATGATTGTTCGCTCGGCCATTGCCGACAATCCACCGGCGGCCCGGGCCTTTGCCCGCCATTCACCGGGCGGCGTCATTGGCCAGACGGAACGCGATGCAAAGTTACGCAGCCTGCGCCTTGTCAGCTTGGCTATTGAAGAGGTGCATCTGGCCGGTTTGAAGCGGGCGGGCCTGCGCAGTGTTGGCGATATAGAAGTGCTTCCACGTGCTGCTCTTGCCGCTCGTTTTGGCGCCGGTCTGGTTGACAGTCTCGATGCGCTTTTCGGAAGCAACAGTGAACCCATATCTCCCCGGCGTATTATCCCCGTCTGCATGGCTGAACGGCGGATGGCTGAACCACTGATCGTCATGGAATCGGTCGAACTTGTTCTGCATGCTCTTGGCGATGAACTCTTTCGCCAGTTGCAGAAGCGGGTGGAAGGCGCGCGGGAAATCGAAGCCTCGTTTTTCCGTGTCGACGGCCATGTCCGCCGTCTGAATATTCAGGCTGGTCAGCCGCTTACGGATACAAAGACACTGTTCCGGTTGCTGAAAGAACGGCTCTCCAACCTCGCTGATCCGCTTGATGCGGGTTACGGTTTCGATCTTGTCCGCCTTGCCGCTGTGCGAACCGAGCGAACACAGGTTTTGCAAAAGAGTTTGGATAACAACGTGCAGGAAACCGGGGAGATCGGCAGTCTGATTGACCGCTTGTCCATTCGTCTGGGATCGGGACGTGTCTTGCGGCCAAAGCCTGTCGATACGCATATTCCCGAACGTGCGGTTTCGCTTGAGCCTGCAGCACAGGTCTCCCCCAGCTCACCTCTTGAGTGGACACCAAACCATCATCCGGGGGAGCCACCCATACGGCCGATTCGGCTGTTCCAACCGCCCGAGCACATAGAAACAACAGCGGGAATTCCCGATGGCGCCCCGGCACAATTCATCTGGCGGAGTATCCGGCACTACATTGTTCTGGCCGAAGGACCGGAGCGTATCGCACCGGAATGGTGGCGCGAACATGCGGGCGCTCTAACGCGGGATTACTACCGGCTCGAAGACAATCAGGGCCATCGCTTCTGGGTGTTTCGTGAGGGATTGTATGAACGGGGCACAGTCACGCCGCGCTGGTATCTGCACGGGCTCTTTGCGTAATGCCAGCCTATACGGAACTCGCCGTCACCAGCAATTTTTCCTTTCTCGAAGGCGCATCCCAACCGGAAGAACTGGTGCAGCAGGCTGTGCTGTTGGGACTTGCAGGGATTGGCATTACCGACCGTAATACGCTTGCCGGAGTGGTGCGGGCCTACAAGGCGCATAAGGAACTGACGGAAGACGAGGAGGTCAAGGTAAAGCTCAACCTCTTCATTGGCTGCAGGCTGGTGTTTACTGATGGCACACCGGAGCTGATCGTCTACCCGCGGGACCGGGCTGCCTATGGCCTGCTCTGCCGCCTCCTGAGCACAGGCAAAGAGCGGGCTAAGATCAAAGGCCTGTGTCATCTGGTTCTGAAAGATTTTCTTTTCATCGCCAAAGAATTCCAGATTGCGGTTCTGCCTCCGGCGCGCCCTGATAATGCCTGGGCCGCATTTCTGAAGACTATCTCCATGGCTGCGCCCGGCTCCGTCTGGCTGGGGCTCGCCATGCCCTATCAGGGGGCAGACCGGCGCTATGGGGAAGAGCTGCAACGCAGCGCTGCAGCAGCCAATGTTCCGCTGCTGGCAGTCAACAATGTACTCTATCACACGCCGTCCCGGCGGCCGCTGCAGGATGTGCTGACCTGCATCCGCGAGCATGTCACCATCGATACAGCCGGGCGAAAACTTGAAAGCAATGCGGAACGGCATCTGAAATCACCCGATGACATGCAGTATATTTTCCGGCACTTCCCGGATGCTCTCTTGGAGATCGCGCGCTTTATCAAGCCGATCCAATTCTCTCTCGATATGCTGAAATATGACTATCCGGACGAGCCGGTTCCACCCGGCAAAACACCGCAACAGCATCTGGCCGACGAAACGTGGAAAGGTGCTGTCAGACGTTACCCCAATGGTATTCCGGCTCTCGTGCGCGATCTTCTGGAGAAGGAGTTGGCCTTGATTGGAGAGCTTCAATACGCACCTTATTTTTTGACCGTGCATGACATTGTCACGTATGCGCGGTCGAAAAATATCCTGTGTCAGGGCCGCGGTTCCTCCGCCAATTCCGCCGTCTGTTATTGCCTGCACATCACCGCTGTTGATCCCCAAAATGGCAACGCGCTGTTTGAACGCTTCCTCTCTGCCCAGCGCAAAGAGCCGCCGGATATCGATGTCGATTTCGAACATGAGCGGCGCGAAGAAGTCATGCAATGGGTCTATATGCGCTATGGCCGCACGCGTGCCGCCATTGTCGCGACGGTTATCAGCTACCGACCGCGCAGCGCCATCCGCGATGTCGGCAAGGCCCTGGGCCTGACCGAAGATGTAACCGCAGCCCTCGCCAATACGGTCTGGGGCAGTTGGGGGACCACGGTTGAACAGCAGCAGGTAAGACAGGCGGGCTTGGACCCTGACAACCTCATGATACGCCGCGCCGTCAAGCTGGCGACAGAGTTGATCGGCTTTCCCCGGCATCTCTCCCAGCATGTCGGCGGTTTTGTGCTGACGCAGCACCGGCTTGATGAAACCGTTCCCATTGGCCCGGCAGCCATGAAGGACCGCTCCTTCATCGAATGGGACAAGGACGACATCAATACGCTGAACATCATGAAAGTGGATGTGCTGTCACTCGGTATGCTGACCTGCATCCGCAAGGCCTTCGATCTGATCCATCAGCATGGCGGCGAATACTATGAGCTTGCAACCGTCGAGCAAGACGATTCCAAGGTTTACGACATGCTGTGTAAGGCCGATTCCCTCGGGGTGTTTCAGGTGGAAAGCCGCGCCCAGATGAACATGCTGCCACGTCTGCAACCCAGAAAATTCTATGATCTGGTGATTGAGGTTGCCATCGTGCGTCCTGGACCCATTCAAGGCGATATGGTCCATCCCTATCTGCGGCGACGCAAGGGCATCGAAAAGGTTCATTATCCGTCCCCTTCTCCCGAATATGGCGACAAGGACGAACTGAAAAAGTCCTTGAGAAAACCCTTGGCGTTCCCCTGTTTCAGGAACAGGCCATGCGCATTGCCATCGAAGCGGCGGGTTTTACACCTGACGAAGCCAATAAGTTGCGCAGCGCCATGGCAACATTCCGCAATCGCGGCACCATTCATAAAATGCAGGAAAAGATGGTGGAAGGCATGGTGCGCCGCGGCTATGAGCGCACCTTTGCCGAAAACTGTTTCAACCAGATCAAAGGTTTTGGTGAGTATGGATTTCCGGAAAGCCACGCGGCAAGTTTTGCCATCCTTGTCTACATTTCCTCATGGATCAAATGCCACCATCCGGCCGCCTTTGCAGCCTCATTGCTGAATTCACAGCCCATGGGCTTCTATGCCCCCGCCCAGATCATTCGCGATGCGCGCGATCACGACGTCGAAGTACGCCCGGTCGATATCAATTTCAGTGAATGGGACAACACGCTGGAAGCGCGTGGTGAAGCACTTGGCGTCCGGCTTGGATTTCGGCAAGTGGACGGATTTTCCAAAGTCTGGGCGGAAGAAATCTGCGCAAAGCGGCAGCGGCACTATACGGATATCGAGGAGGTACGCCGCCTGACACAGCTCGAACGGCGCGCCTTTGTGCTTCTCGCCGACGCCGACGCATTCCGCTCCCTCAGCATCGACCGTCGTGAGGCCTTATGGGCTGTCCGACGCTTTCCGGACAATACAACCCTCCCTCTCTTTCAGGCGGCTGAAACCAATGAATTGGCTGAGGAAGCCGAAACAAGATTGCCGCGCATGAAATTGGCGGAACATGTCATCGCGGATTATGAATCGATCCGGCTTTCCCTGAAGGGACATCCAATGGAGTTTCTGCGGGATGGTCTTGCTGCCGAAGGCGTCGTTTCCTGCAAACAGGCCACCGGGATGCCAAGCAACAGGCGGGTGAAAGTAGCGGGAGTGGTGACTGTGCGGCAAAGACCGGGCAGCGCCAAAGGCGTGGTCTTCATGACAATTGAGGACGAAACGGGTATTGCCAATATCATCGTCTGGTCCAAGACTATGGCCATCTATCGCAAGGAGGTGATGGGCTCACGCCTCATCCTCATCGAGGGCACCGTACAAAGCAGCGATAATGTCACCCATATTGTTGCCCGGAAGCTTATCGATCGGACAGGAGATCTCTACCGGCTTTCCGAGCAATTGCCGTCCATACCCGTCTCACGCGGAGATGAGGTGGTCTACCCCATCCCCGATCAGTCGCGTGGCGGCCATCCGCGCAAGGTGCGTATCCTGCCCAAATCACGCGATTTTCATTAGGTTTTTTTGCCATCCCCAGCCATGGCTGTCCTGTCTATGGCCGTAATCATGCAAATTTCCAGATCCCCAATTCCATCCATAATTTCTTCCTGCGAAATACCGGCCTTCTCTGCTTCCGCAGTGCATTGGGCAACGAGTTGTTTGGGTCTGACATCGTTATGTGCCATATCCGCCGGACGCGTCGCATGAACATTGGCGTCAATCCAGTTGTTGACGAAATCGATTGCGCGCTGGCTCATTTTTCTCTCCTTCTCAAGATTATACACCTGCAATCAAAACTGCTGGCATTGCAGAAGGTTGCGAAAAAACAGCCGGTCACGCGGCTTCCAGAGCCCAAACCTTGAACTTCGTCAGAATATTTGGACCGAAAACATTGGTTAGAGGAACGTCAGCAGCATCCCGGCCATGTGCCACTTTTACCCGGCCGATACGCGGCTTGTTATTACGCGGATCAAAAGCATGCCACTGCCCGCCGAGATAGACTTCCATCCAGGCACAGAAATCCATGGCTGAGTGCGGCAACGGTACGCCGATATCAGTGATATAGCCGGTGCAGTAGCGGGTGGGGATATTAAGGCACCGGGTAAAAGCCACCGCCAGATGGGTGAAATCACGGCAAACGCCGCGCCCCTCCTGATAGCCGGATGCCGCCGTGCGCGTCGGATTGGAGAACTCGTAGCCAAAGGTGATGTGGTTGTGAACGTAATCGCAAACGGCCTGAACCCGTTGCCATCCCTCGGGTGCATAGCCAAACAGCCGCCATGCTTCCTCGCTCAGAATATCCGTTTCGCAATACCGGCTGCCAAGCAGATAGACCAGCGTTTCAGCCGGTAAATCCTGCACCTTGTGCTGGACCGCATCGAGCACCACCGGATCGGGCATCCCACTATCATGGATGATGGCGTTGGTCGTGCAGGTGAACTGGCCGGGAGCCGCGAGAATGCGGTTACACCAATTGCCGAACTGATCGTGATAGCCGTCAACACTCGCGCCAAATGTCGACTGAAACGTCTCGATGCCTTCAATGTCTTCCACCCGCGAATGGTGGATATTCAATATGGCAATCAAGGGTGTCTCCTGGGGGAAGTCAAAACTCAATTCACACCCGACGTTCAGTCTCATACCAAGCCCCTCAAGACGTTATATGTTTGATTTTTACGTTATGCGTTCAGGACGACAGACAATCGGACAAAAAGCAACCGGCTCGAAACCGAGCCGGTCAAAACTTTTCAGCCATGGAGCAATCAGGCCCGGTCAACGACCTTTTTTACCGCATCCTTGGCCTTGCCTTTTGCCTGTTGGGCTTCACCCTTGATTTCCTGGGCCTTGCCCTTGGCCTGCAATGTCTTGTTACCGGTTGCCTTGCCAGCTGCCTGCTTCAAATTGCCTGCGGCTTCGTTTGCAAGTCCGGAAATTTTATCGCTTGTGCTACCCATGGGTAAACTCCTTGAATGTTCATACACGGGAAGTAAACGGCCCACGGCATACTTGGTTCCGGTTTGAATGAAAATATTCAACGCATTGAAAACAAATGGTATTTAATTTTCTATAAGCAAAAACCCGGCGCCCACGGGGGGCACAGGCACCGGGTTCTGAACGTACTGATCACCACTGGATCAGCTTCTTTGAAACGTGATCGGGCGTGCTTGGTTCCCGCTAAAATTGCGTATTGCCAAATACATCCTCTGCCACTCTGCTTTATGCGAGAACATGCTTGAGCGCCTCACCGATCGAAGAGGCGAAAAAACAGTTTCGGGTGGAGCCGACAATCTTCTCACCGTCCACCTCGCCAGCATCCTCAGCCCAGAACCCGATGACGATCTTGATCCGCACATTGCGCCGGCGGATACGCCGGACAAGATAGCGCGCATGTGCCACAGAGGATGTATTGAGATAGCTGACGTAAATGGCGCTTGCATCCGCAAGTTCGAGTTTACCGATGTTCACCGTCTCGAGTTCTTCGTAGGCGATATCGCGAACCTCGAACCCTTCACGCTCCAGCATGTCACCAATAATAACTGCGGCGGCATCATCCAGATTGCCGCGACCGCCAGCGGAAATGATCGTCCTGGGCTTCGGTGCCTTTGCAGGGGATTTCTTGACCTCGGCTTCTGCAGCAGCTTCTTCCTCGTCATCCAACGCATCCTTATGATCCGATAGATTCTCAACCAGACGGATCATGCTCTGCGCCACACGGCTGCGCCGCGTTGCATCAAGCACGCCGCGCCCGCGATCATGTTCGGCAAGGAACAAGGCTGGAACTGCGACTGACACGTAATAGTCGGCGAGGGACGATTCCTGCAGATAATCCTCGGCCTTCTCAGTCGCTTCGTCCGGATCACCCGAAAGTAACCGCTGATAAAGCTGTTGCGGCGGCAAAAGCACTGGCTCATTGCCAAGCAGAACATCCAGAAATTCAAACTTCGGCACATGACGACCCAGTACCACGAGACATACGGTCAGTGGTGTCGACAGAAACAGCCCGATCGGTCCCCATATCCATGTCCAGACAATTGCCGCGAGCAAAATCGCCACCGGCGAAAGACCTGTTCTTGAGCCATAAAGAACAGGCTCCAGAATATTGTTGCTGATCAGTTCAAGCACGATGAAGAGGGCGGCTGTCCAGAACAACAGCATCCACCCCGGATCCACCGCTAACGAAAGAAGAAGCGGAAAGAATGCCGCAATGAACGGGCCGATATAGGGCACGAAACGCAGCGCAATTGCCAGAAGCCCCCACAGCATCGGATTGGGGATGCCAATAAGCCAAAGACCTATCCCGATGGGAACGCCAAAGCAGATATTGATGACCAATTGCATCAGGAGATACTGGCCAACGCGCTTGCCCGCATCATGCAGTGCGGTCGTGGTGCGGTGAATGTCACTGGCACCAACAAGCCGGATGAACCGGTCGCGCAAATCTTCACGCCGGAGCAGCATGAAGATGACAAAGACGATAACGATACCAATGGTCGCCAGGGGCTGGATCAGCGGTCCGGCCACAGTCTGCAGCAACTGCAATGGATCGGGCGGGGGATAACGGATTTCCACCGGTACAGGTTTGTTTGCATCGTCAGTGCGCAGCGGTGAATTGTTTTGCGTCTGCGATTCAACGTTCTGGGGCGGCCGTTGGGCTGTGTTGTCAGCATTACCACCCGACGGAAAGCGCTCGACTGCATCCGAACGGCCGATTTCCTCACCAAGCCGTTTGAACATACGGGCGCCGCGATCAAAAATACCATTCCCCGACTGGGCATCCTTGATCGTGCGAATCTTAGCTTCGATATTGTATTGATAGCTTGGCAGATTTTGCGCCAAAACCGTCAATTGGCCCACGACGATGGTGGCAAAAAGAAAAATAGCGATGAATGCCGTCAGCACGACGCTGACGACGGACAGAGCTTTGGGCACGCCAAACCTATGAAGCTTGGTCACTAGTGGCGACAGTGCAAAGGTTAGAAGCAATGCCAAGGCAAGCGGAACAAAAATATCCCGGGCGAAATACAGGGCCGCAACAACTGATATCGCCACAATGATAGGCGGGAACTGCATCCGCCCGTCCGTTTCTTGCGACCGCGGTGCGTAAATTGACTTCCGGGTTACACGCTCGACAGCCCGAGTCGACAAGCCCTCGATATCCTCATCAGAAGGCATGACCACCCCGTTTGCCCGAATTCATGATGTCCCTCTTCGCTAAATCCCGACACTGAAACGAAGCCGGCTGAATTTGGTTGCATGGAGCTATGCTGCCGCATGCGGAATTAATTCAAACACTCATTTTCCCAGCTCCAGAACCATCAGAACACGTCACGACGGCGCGGAACCAAAATCCAAGTTGCGGGTTTTCGATTCATCTGATCGTCCAGAAAAAGGATGGAACAATGCCGGTCACAACAATCCTGATCATTATTTTGCTTTTGGTGGTCATCGGCGTTTTTCCAAGCTGGCCGCATTCACGCAGCTGGGGTTACGGCCCGTCCGGTCTGCTCGGTGTTGTGCTGGTTGTTCTTCTCATCCTGCTTTTGATGGGACGTATCTAGTTGAAACAATTCGCATTCTGATCTGACCCACAGATCGGCCTGCGTGACAAAGGAGTTACTCAATATGCTTCGTGGCGTTTTGCTTTGGCTTATTGGCCTGCCGTTGCCCATCATCCTGATTCTTTGGTTCCTCGGCTATCTTTCATAATCCCATTTGAAATTGCAGGCTTTGCGCCGGCCGTTTTGGCCGGCATTTTTCACTCTTAAAATGCACAGGAATATAATTCTATGATGAAACAACTCTTTGCCACCACAGCTCTCGTTATCATCCTGACAGGGTCCAACCTCGCGCAGGCTGAAGACGTACCGGTGTCAGCCGCGCATGGCATTTTCCATGACAAGACCAGAACCGTGCCAAATGGCGACCGTTACCTGAAGTCGCAGCCGGGGCAGGTCCTTGCGTCGGGTATTATCGGCCAGACCGTCTACAACAGCACGCACGATGATGCCGCAGCCATTGGCGTGGTCAAAGACCTGCTGCTTGATGCCAAGGGCACGGCAGAGGCGGCCATTGTCGGCGTCGGCGGCTTCCTCGGCGTGGGCGAAAAAGATGTTGCCGTTGGGTTAGGTGAACTCACATGGACCAACAAGGCCGACGACAAGCGCTGGCTGGTGATTGCAACCACCAAGGAAGAGTTGGAGAAGGCACCAGCCTTTGACAAGGCAGCTCTTCTCGCAGGCGGTGTTGTCGTGGCCGCAGAACCAGCGCTGCAACCGGCAAAACCACCCGCTGACGTTACCGCAGTTGACAGAGACGGTTTGAAGGCCGTCCCGGCAACGGCCGTGAGCGCTGAAAAGCTTATCGGCACAACAGTCTACGGTTCAGACGATGAAACACTCGGGTCTGTCGGCGATGCTCTTATGACGCCGGACGGTCAGGTCGAAGCGTTTGTCGTGGATGTGGGCGGTTTCCTTGGCCTTGGTAAGAAGCCCATTGCCATATCAATCGAGAACCTGGATTTGCTGGCGGACAAGAACGGCAAGATCGCCGTCTACACGCCTTTTACCAAGCAGCAGCTGGAAGCACACCCTGCCTATAGCGAGGAAGCCTACAAGGCCAATAGCGAGAAGATTCTGCTGAGAGGCAGCGCCGAATAAACACGACTGGCAGCATTTCAACCCAAAATAGGATCGCCGCTTTTACGGCGGTCCTTTCGCGCTTGGAACAAATAGCCGCTCCCGGCGTTTCCACACCATATGAAACCCATATTTCTCAAGGAGTTCCCTTAATGGCGTCAGTTTCTTCGAAGGTTCGCAAAGCCGTTGACGATGCAACAGAATCCAATCCTGATCTGGAAGCGCAGGTTGCTGCCCTGAAGGAGGATATTGCGAGCATCGCTGCAACGCTTGCCAAGATCGGCAAGCAGTCTGCGCGTGAAGCCACAAGCAACGCCTCAAGCACCCTTGAAAGCGCCAAGGCGCGCGGTGAAGATGCACTGGATGAAATTCGGACACAGGTCCGTGCGCTGGAAGACCAGCTGACAGAAACGGTGCGGGAAAACCCATTGACCACGGTTGCTGTTGCCGCAGGTGTTGGTTTCCTTCTGGCTCTTATAGCCCGTCGCTGACATGCTGAAACTGTTGGCACCACTCCTGACCAGTGTTGCATCTGGCGAATTTGGTTCGGCCATTGGCCGGGCCAAGCGCCGGGCCGTTTTTCTGGTGCTCATTGGTATCGTATCAGCTATTGGCCTGATCTTCCTGCTGCTGGCAGCCTATATCGCGCTTGCCGAGCGTTTTGGAAATCTGCATGCCGCATTGATCCTTGCCGGAGGCGCATTTGCCATTGCCCTTCTGGCCTACATCGTCATGAAAATTTCCGAGATGATTGTCCGCAAGCGTGAGCGTCAGCGCTCAAAGATTGATACTTCAGCCCTGCTGACCATTGCAGCACTTGCCGCTGCACCAACGGTGCTGAAATCACGCGGTCTGCTGATGCTGGCTGTTCCGATT
This sequence comes from Phyllobacterium sp. 628, assembly GCF_014189505.1. Lineage (GTDB taxonomy): Bacteria > Pseudomonadota > Alphaproteobacteria > Rhizobiales > Rhizobiaceae > Phyllobacterium. Next base: position 356,568 of record NZ_CP050301.1, read on the forward strand.
GTTGCCTTTACCGGCCTCTCGCTTCTCACGAAAAAGAACAAATCATCATCGAATGACAGCGTTTGAGTCTTCCCTGATCGGCATGGAAATCAAAGCTTCCATGCCGGCTTCGGGATAGCTCAATCGCACGCTGCTCGAAAGCACCTTATCCAGACTGCGTTCAATCAGTCGCTCGCCCAAACCGCGAGCCGCCGGCGGTGTTACTCGCGGGCCATCCAATTCCACCCAGTGAATGATAACACGCGATTCATCCAGGCCGGCTTCCGTCTGCCAGGAAATCTTTACCCGGCCATGTGCTGACGACAGGGCACCATGCTTGGCTGCATTGGTTGCCAGCTCGTGCAGGGCAATGCCTAGTCCCAATGCATGATCGGGCGGCAGAACCATATCCTCGCCCTCGAGAACGATCTGTGCCTGGTCATAGATTGCGTAGGGCTCAACCTGCTTGGTAATCAAATCGATCAGGCTGATACCACTCCACTCCCGGTCAGACAGAAGCGTATGCGCCTCTGATATGGCCCTCAGGCGTCCTGAGAACGCTTCCATGAACTCGGCGGGATCTGACGTGCGATTCAATGTCTGCCGCGCCAGCGACTGCAGCATGGCAAGCGTATTTTTAACCCGGTGATTGAGCTCACGCAGCAGCAGCCGCGTTTTTTCGGCGGCATTCCGGGTATTGGTAATATCGATGTTGACGCCCACGGCGACAGCGGGCCGTCCATTGGCATCCCGTTCGAAAATACGGCCCCGACCAAGCAGCCATTGCCCCGACGATGCCGCACGAAATTCGCCGACATAGTCCTGATTATGGGCAATAGCGCGCGTAAAGGCTGATTTCATCGACGGAAAATCATCCGGGTGCATGGCCCGAAATACGTCCTCGCCGCTTACCGGATGCTCATCGCTGAGCCCGAGCATGGAATAAGCCATTTTATTACCGGTGAATTTACCCGAGCGCAGATCCCACACCCAACTGCCCACATTGCCAACTTCAAGCGCCATGGTATTGCGGCTCTCGTCCCTGTGCAGGGTTGCGATATCGGCTGTTCGGCTCCGTGACTTCAGTTTGAGGTCCAGAAATGAACTGGCAAGCTTGGCAATTTGCACGAGCTGGCTTTGAAGCGATGCTGCGAGGGAAGAAACAGGCTGGCGCGACGCAACGATCAAGGCTGCAATGCGCTCATTGTTCACTTCAAGTGGCGCAGCAACGATTAGCCGTGGGCCGAGCGCATCCTTGGCCGCATCACAATCGGAAAACCGCTCGTCCTCGGCCGCATTCAACACGACCAGACATGGTTGATCTGCATGGATTAGGGCATGGGCTCCAAACGCCCACATATCCGGTTGGGAGCCGGAAACATTGCCTGTCTGAGCCAGCATCTCGCTCTGCGTCCGGTCAACCAGCGCAATTTGCGCGACATCGAATGCCGACAGGGACATCGCAAGTCCAACGAGCCCGTCGAGCTCGCTATCCTTTTCAAATTTCAGTTCTTTTATCGAGGAGATGACATCCAGCCGAGCTGGAGCAGATAGAAATTCCAACGTGTCTTCTGAAATATGGCTTGACTTCATATTCACGTGACGCCCCTCACCGAGCCGCCCTTACTCTTAATGTTAAAACAGCTTCGGTTGTAAACGCAGCGATTTCTCCTTTGTTCCTCATTTGGAACATTTAATCGCCAGTGCCGTTTCTGTTTTGCAAATGATTTGAGGGAGAAACCCATGTTGGAAGCAAAAGACATTCTTACAGACAACAGTCTGGATCGCAGCAAAAAGATTGCCAAATTACAGGACCTGTTGAGCGAGGCTCGGGGTCTGCAACGCGCCGCTACTGAAGGCGGCATGGATAGCGATGACGGCTTCACCCGCAATTTGCGCGACATTGAGCTTGCGTTGGAAAAGCTGAACGCAGATATGCCCGAAACCGGGGCTGCCACGCTCTGACCGGTTGTCATTTGCTTGTGCCTTCTGCATCAGTTGGTTCGTCTACTTCCAAAAGAGACGGTAAACTGACCGTGACACGGGTGCCAGCATCGCCATTCCCGGCATAAGCGACGCTTCCGCCGAACTGGTGAGACAGTTGGGTCACGATAAGCAATCCCAATCCGGATGAGCGCTTGCCGGATTTTTTCTGCAGACCGACACCGTCATCGACAATAGTAAGTTCAATGAGATGTTCCGCATTGTGCCGCAGATCGATTTTAATCGAGCCTGACCGGTTATCCGGATAAGCATGTTTGATCGCATTCATTGTCAGCTCGCCGATAATGATGCCAAGGGTGGTCGCATCGCGTGAAGCGAGGTTAATTGGCTCGAAATGCCCGTCGATCTGGATATCCCTGTTATGCGCATGCGCTTCTTTGATGTCGGCGATCACCTCCGGTAAATATTCATCGGCGCGCACCGTTTCGTGATCCTTGCCCAGCCGAAGCCGGCGATGTGCCGATGAAATGGTCTGGATCCGGTCGCGCGCAGCACCGAGCGCAGCGCGAATTTCCTCCGACGAAACATCACGCATCTGGATGCCGAGGAGCGACGATACCGTGGCAAGTGAATTGCCGATCCGGTGATCGGAATCCTGCAGCAAGGTTTCGACACGCTCGCGTTCGCGCGTCGCCACCAGCATGGCTTTTTCCAGTTCCGCCGTACGCTGCTGCACCATTTCTTCCAGCTGCGACTTTTCCGAAAGCAGCGTGGACTGCCCTTCGGTCAACTCGCGGACGTAGCGTTTTGTCCGGCTGGCGAGGATATAGGCAAGAATGAGCGCTCCAGCGAGAGCGGACATTGATGCGAAGGTGAGCCATGCGCGCAAATCATTCATGGCGATGTTGCGCTCGATCAGGCGGCGATCTTCTTCGCCCAGAAAACCGCTGATTGTTTTCTTGATTTCGTCCATCTGGCCAATGCCGAAATCAGGAGCAAGGGATGCCAGTGCATCACTATTTTGCCCTGCCAGCGACAATGCAATTGCCGCATCCACCTTCTGCTGCTTTTGCTTCGCCAAATCCTGAATCCGGATCGCCGTCGCCTGTTGTCGCGGATTGCCTCTGGTCATTTCATTGAGCGTATTCAGCGATTCACCAAGGCGCGCCGCAGCGGTGCGATAAATATCGAGAAAAGCCGGGTTTTGTGTCAGCAGAAAACCCCGTTGGCTGCTGTGCGCTTCATTGAGCAGCGCCAATGTTGAACCCGCCTGTTCCCGCAAACGGTATGTGGCAATGACGTCGTCCATCTGATTGTTGAAGCCGCGGGTCAGAATGAGGGTTGAGGCCGCAGCGACGATAATCAGAGCGAGTGAGATAATGATGGCAAGAGCGCGCAAGGGTCGCTCGGAAAAACCTGCCAAAATTCTGCGCCACAGCACCAAACGCGTTGCTCCATTATCACCAGCAGTTAGATAAAAGGTCTGGGAACTTTCGTTAAACCTTGCCATCCAGATATATCCATAAGAATGGCTTCATCAAGGACTTCGCAACCCCGGTCAACCCAGCGCAGTGCACCGCGGGCTGCAAGTTTCTTCAACGTCTTGTTGGTGTGCACGATCGACAAGCCCAGCGTATCTGCCACGTGCTGCTGTTTGAGCGGGACGAACAGCTTGTTATTCTTGACCATGCCAACAGATTTGGCCCGCTGGAAAATGAATGCAAATAAGTAGGCAGTGCGTTCCAGAGCCGTGCGGCGTCCTATACTAAGCAGGATTTCGTCCAGCATTTGCTCTTCGCGGGATGCGAGCCAGGTAATGTCGTAGGCAAGGCTGGGAAAGCTGCGGAAAAGGTTGGGCAACTTGTCACGCTGGAAAACGCACAGAATCACTGGCGACATCGCCTCGATCGAATGCTGCATCTCCTTCATAAGGGAGCCCTGCAAGCCGATAAGATCTCCCGGCAGCACATAGTTCAAAATTTGCCTGCGGCCATCCTCCAGCGTTTTGTATCGGAACGCCCAGCCTGACAAGACGGAAAAAAGATGCGCACTGTTGGCACCTTCCACCAGAAAGGTCGTTCCGGCATCAGCAACAAGCTCTCCCGTCTTGAAGCCCGACAGAAATTCCAGTTCTTCCTTCTCATGCGGTTGGAAATGCGGAAAATCCTGCAAGGGGCATTTTTCACACTGGAATTGCCGAACTGCTGAAGTTGCTGTTGTTTTCATTGGAGCGCTCAATTGAAAGTTGTACGGCACGCTATCATGGCGCCGTTTATTTACGCGAAATTTCTTCTCGTTCGACATGTCATAGTTAAATGACAGCTCTCTCCACTGCAGCGCATAAGCACCGCTTTAGGAGCAAGCAATATGGAATTGACTGACAAGCGACTTCTCGTTCTGGAAGATGAGTATCTGATCGGACTGGAACTGGAGCGCATTGCTGAAGAATGCGGTGTGCGATCCACTCATGTGGTTTCCACCGTGGCTGAACTTCTATTCTGGATTGAAAGCCAGCAGACCTGTGATATCGCAATCCTCGAAGTCAAAGCGCGCGGCACTTCGTCCCTTGAAGCAGCAACACGTTTGCAACAGCGCGGCATTCCTGTCGTTTTCACGACCGCTTACGACCAGCAGCGCGGCGGCATTCCGGGTTTTATGGATGTTCCCGTGGTTTTGAAACCTTACGATACAGCGCAAATTGTCCAAGCCGTCGCCGCTCTTTCAGAGAAAACTGCATCCCCTTCCGGCGTTGCGCCGGAAAACGATACGTCAGGCGAACTTATTTGATGTCACCTGCGTGGCAATGGAATCCGGGCCATAATCGACTTCACCCTTCACATCGAGAAGCTCCTGCAGCCGTGTTCGGGCACGGCTCACACGGCTCTTGATCGTACCGACGGCGCATTCGCATATATCAGCCGCTTCTTCATAGGAAAACCCGGAGGCACCCACGAGAATGATGGCTTCGCGCTGGTCATCGGGTAATTTTTCCAATGCCTTGCGGAAATCCTGCAAATCAAGCGCACCATATTGCGACGGATGAACCGAAAGCTGCTCCGTGAAAATGCCATCGGAATCCTGCACTTCACGGCCACGCTTGCGCATCTGGCTGTAAAACTCATTGCGCAGGATCGTGAAGAGCCAGGCTTTAATGTTCGTGCCCGGTTCAAAGGAATCCTGTTTGGCCCAGGCTTTCATGATCGTGTCTTGTACAAGATCATCCGCCCGGTCCGGATTGCCGATCAGCGAAACCGCAAAAGCACGCAGCTTCGGCAGCGACGCAATCAGATTTCTTTTGAAATCAGTGGACTCATCTACCATTCAATAGCCCGCTATTTGGATGACTGTGCGTGATTACGCTCAGCTTCATCAAGCTTTTCCAGAAGGTCCAGAAACCGCGACGAAATTTCCTCCTCTTGGACGGAGGCATAAAGCGCACGTAACTTTAAACCGATTTCTGATTCCGCATTTCTAACGTCGCGGCGATGGACACGTCCCTTTCCGGAACCGTCGGGCGTAGCTTTAATAGCGTTCATTATACAATCTTTGCTGGTGGTTCATCGCAGTAGCTGCTTGCAGGCACATTAATGATGATAATACTTTCGCAAAGGAAAAGTTCCGTAGCAGGGAACTTTTTTTTCGCAAATGTGTTTTGGTTCGTACATATCTTCAATGCCCAACGGGAAACGGGAACTCACCATAATGTCATTGTCCACTCGGATCGCCCCACATCTGCCCTATCTTCGCCGGTTTGCCCGCGCCATTACAGGCTCGCAATCATCGGGCGACGCCTATGTAGCGGCAACTCTTGAAATTCTTATCAGCGATGTCTCCCTTTTCCCCGAAACATCATCGGATCGTGTCAGCCTGTACAAATTGCTGATCAAACACTTTAACTCTGTCAACGTGCGTCCTCTGGAGTTACAGCCGGAATTTGGTTGGGAAAGACATGCGGCGGCAAACTTGACCGCCATCGCACCGCGCGCCCGGCAGGCATTTCTGCTGATCAGCCTTGAGGGCTTCAGTCAGGCTGAAACACTCGATATTCTCGATATAAATGAGCAGGAGCTCTATGCTCTGCTTGACGAAGCGTCTGTCGGCATTTCCAGGCAGATAGCGACCGACATCCTCATTATCGAGGACGAGCCGCTGATCGCCATGGATATTGAACACATGGTCGAGAGCCTGGGTCACCGCGTTGTTGGCATTGCCCGCACGCGGGACGAAGCCATCAAGCTCTATGCCGAGACTCATCCAAGCATGATTCTTGCCGACATTCAGCTGGCCGACGGCAGCTCCGGTATTGATGCGGTGAACAACATTCTTAGCCAGGATGCCGTTCCGGTTATTTTCATTACCGCATTCCCCGAGCGACTGCTGACAGGCGAACGCCCCGAGCCGACATTCCTTGTAACCAAGCCATTCAACCCTGACATGGTCAAGGCATTGATCACGCAGGCCTTGTTCTTCAAGGAAAGCAGTAAAGCCAAAGCATAGGATTGAAAGCCGCATCGCATCCCATTGTTGTAATCGGAACCAAATCAGAAATTGAACGTTCTGAATGCAACAAGATAGGGAGATGATGGATGCTTTATTATGCTGTAGTTTTTCTTATTATTGCGCTGGTTGCAGGCGCCTTGGGATTCGGTGGTATTGCCGGTGCCTCAGTTGGTATTGCGAAGATTATCTTCTTCGTGTTCCTGGCGCTTTTGATGATCTCGCTCATTGCCGGGCTACTGCGCAGAGCCTGATTGGAAAAGTAAAAACTCACACAAAACTGCCGGCTGTTGAGCCGGCAGTTTTGTTTTTAAGCCGCTGCCCTGTGCCCCTGACGTTTGTAGCATTGCGAAAAGCCTGGATTTGGTTGTAGTGGAGGGAGGAATACGAACTTCACAGTCAACCAGCGCCCTAGACATGATCCGGTTGCAGCGCTGATATCTGGACAGCCTGATGATCAATTGGACATATCTCGCCCAGCGAATTCCCATTGCGATCGTATTGTATACGGCTGGCCTCATCGTGTTGCGCCTTTGCCTCTCGCCGTTTCTCGAAATCGACGAAGCCCAATTTGTCGGAGCGGTGAATTTTTCGTGGATTTACGGCAACTCGCACCCCCCGCTTTACAATTGGCTCGTGCGTCTGGCACTTGAGCTGACCCATTGGAACTGGGTGCTTGCGGTTGCTTTGGTCAGGCTTACCTTGCTCGGTCTTTATCATTGGCTTTCATTTGATACAGCAAGACGTTTGGGGGGCGATCGGGCTGGTGTGTTGGCATTGGCCGCCTCGGCACTGCTGCCGCAGATTGTCTGGATGTCGATCCAGACCACGGCGCATACGATTCTCGTTATCGTCGCCTGCATCGGCATGGTCCATGCCCTCACCCTGATACGGTCTGGCCGTGGCTACAGTGCCTATGTCTGGTTTGGCTTCTGGGCAGCGATCGGCGGCCTTGCCAAGTATAATTTCTTTATGTTCCTGATCAGTTTTCTGATTGCTTGTGCCTTGAACCTCAACATCAGACGTCAGGTTTTCCGTAAGCCGGCCTTGATCTCGCTGGTCATTTTCCTGGCTGCTATGACGCCCGTTATCATTGCCTCCCTGAATGCGCCTCTGGCAGCGACAGCGGGCCGGATGGCGAAACTTGCCAAGCCGATTGCTTTCCTTGCGCCTATTGATCTTCCCTGGTTCGGGATAGACGGTGTTCTCAGCCTCATTATCTCAGCGGCTCTCTGGTCGGGTCCCGCGCTTCTGGTCTTTTTGATTGGCCGCCGAACGGACAATCCGCGACCGTCGCCTGATGGCGACGAGGATGTCCGCAAAGTGCTGTTGCGCACGGTGGTCATCGGTCTGACGGCCTTTGCCCTGATTGTCTTCTTTGCCGATTACCATTCGGTCGCCGAGCGCTACATGGCACCCATTCTGGCACCCGCGGCAATTCTGCTTGCGCTTTGTCTGCCGCAGATCAAAGGCGCCCGCAACTTGCTGCTTATTTCAGGCGCATTTTATATTCTTGCACCCTTGGCATTCGCACTTGTCACCCTTTTTGGCACGGAACGGTCTGTTTCACCCTTCGATGCGCTGGCTGAGACGATACGGACCCAAAACCCCGCGCCTGCCCGGATTGTTGCCAACCGTCAGGACGATGCAGCGAACGTCGCCGTATTTCTGCACTGGCCGCCCGCCAATGGCAACGCAGACGATATCGTCCTCATCTGGTGGGGCGACAAAGCACCGAAACCTGACACCTTGGACCGGCTCCCGGCCGACGCTGTCGCGATTGGGCCGGTCACGCGTGTGACGGGCCGGGTCAAGAATTTCAGCGGACGGACAAGAACATTCAGTTTTCAGCGTTATTCATCTCATCTACCGATACCGGATCAGAATGGCGACGGATAAGCCAAAAGACCCCGACCGTATCAAGAAACGCCACAGCCGCCCGATCGAAGAATCCATATTTGGAAACCCCGGCCAAACGCGGACGATCTTCCACGCTGACCTCGATCACCGATAACCCGGCCCGGATCGACAGGGCTGGAAGGAAGCGGTGCATATTATCAAAATAAGGCAACTGCCGCGCGACATGCGCAGGCACGACTTTAAATCCGCAACCTGCATCGCGCGAATTATCTTTAAGCAACCGTTTGCGCACGAAATTGGCAAGTTTTGACGTCAGCAGTTTCACCACCCCGTCATTGCGGCGCATTCTGACACCGGCAAACAAAACCGGCTGCGAGGTCTGGATACGCGGCCACAGCTTGGCCAAGTCGAGCGGATTGTTCTGACCGTCTCCATCCAGCGTTGCGATCCACTGCCCCTTGGCTGCCTGAAACCCGCTGACAAGTGCGCGCGATTTGCCGGTGCGTTTCGCGTGGCGCAAAACACGGACATGGCGGCCGGCGTTTAATGCTTCCTCGGCAGAGCCATCAACAGATCCATCGTCCACGATCAATATTTCATAAGGAACAACGCCGGAGAGCGCCCGATTGATCTCATCGACCAAGGCACCAATATTTCCGGATTCATTGTAGACAGGAATTACGACTGTCAGGTCGGTCATATCAGAAAATCCAGAAACGATGGTGAGCCTGCCGCATCGCGATCAGATTCCGGCAATATCCGGTCCGGCCGAATGGAGGACATTGCATTGAGGGCAATGCGTCAGGTGGCTAATAATATCGTTCCCATAACACCGAAACCTGCAAAGCAAAACAGATGATAAATGCCGATTGCTTATCTTCCGGGCAATCGCACGGGATATTGCCTCATTTCACGCAAGAGTGAACCTTGCGCCGTAATTCCGCCACGCAGATTTATGCTAGAATGGTACCATCACGCGGCAATAACCGGCGTGGATGGTTTATGGTTAATTGTTCATTAATCGAAGTCTTCCTATTGTCGGCCCCTCATCTTAATTTATTTCGGTCGGCGAATGCGTTTTCAGGCTTCCAGCACGTCATCCAACTCAAGAAACGGTTTGTGCGTCAGTGCCGCCCTGTTTCTGCTGCTGGTTTTTGTTATGCCTTCCAGTGCTCAGGAACAGGTGGACGCCAAACGCGCCGAGACTGCCAAACAGCTTGAGGACCTTACTGGTCAGATAACGCTTTCCTCTGAACGGGTCGCATCGCTCGACAAGGAAATCGCCGATCTCAAAAAAGATCAGACAACGATAACCGCAGCGTTAATTCAGTCCGCGAAGACCGAAAAGAAGCTGGCAGAAGACATCGCAAATATTGGCGATAAACTGACAGGCCTGCGCGAGCAGGAAGATGGCGTGAAACTTTCGCTGAAGACGCGTCGCGGCGCCTTGGCGGAAGTCCTTGCTGCCCTGCAACGCATGGGGCTCAACCCACCTCCGGCCATTCTGGTCCGCCCCGATGATGCGCTGGCTTCTGTCAGAAGTGCTGTCCTTCTGGGTGCCGTCGTCCCGGAAATGCGGGAGCAGACTGAGGTTCTGATTGCGGATCTGAAAGAGCTGACGCGGCTCAAGACATCGATTTCCGATGAGCAGACACGCCTGACCGCTTCACTGTCCGGGCAAGCGGAAGAAAAGAAACGCCTCGATCTGTTGCTTGCCGAAAAGCAAAAACTGCAAACAACGTCGGAAGAGACGCGCAGGTCCGAACAGGAGCGAGCAGAGGAACTGGCCAAAAAGGCAACATCGTTGCGCGACCTCATCGCGTCCATGGAAAAAGACATGGAGGAGGTGCGAAAAGTTGCCAATGCCGCCAATCAGAAGGAAGAACAGAAGCTTGCGGCCAGCCAGCAGCGCGCTGATAATTTTGCCTCAAATCAGGAGCGCTTGTCGGCAAAGGTCAACTTTGCTTCGCTCAAAGGTCACCTTTCCATGCCCGGTGCCGGTAAACTGGTGAAGCATTTTGGTGATGACGATGGCCTGGGCGGCATTGTGCAGGGAGACACGCTTGAAACCCCTGCCGGTGCAACCATAACGGCACCCACCGACGCCGTTGTCCTTTATGCCGGCGCATTCCGCTCCTATGGTCAGCTCTTGATCCTTGATGCTGGCAATGGCTATCATGTCGTGTTGGCAGGCATGAAGAGAATCAATGTTTCGCAGAATCAGTTCGTTTTGGCAGGTGAGCCGGTCGGTGTGATGAACGAGCAACTTGTTGCGAGTACCGGCACTGTTCAGATGGGAAATGGAGCGCCAATGCTTTACATTGAGTTCCGAAAAGATACAAAACCTGTTAATCCCGCCCCTTGGTGGGCGGATAGGCTCGCTGGAAGGACCACAAATGATACGTAGGTTAACGCTTCTCATGGCCGGAGCACTGCTGGGTGCAACGGCAATGGTCGTTGTGCAGGGTGCGCTGCCCACAACCGCTGCAGAAGCTGCGGGCAATGATACGTACAAGCAACTCTCGATTTTCGGCGATATTTTTGAGCGCGTCCGCGCCCAGTATGTCACGCCGCCGGATGACAAGAAGCTGATCGAAAGCGCCATCAATGGCATGCTGACATCGCTTGATCCCCATTCTTCCTACATGAATGCCGAACAGGCCCAGGATATGCGCGTCCAGACCAAGGGCGAGTTTGGTGGTCTTGGTATTGAAGTTACGATGGAAAATGAGCTGATAAAGGTCATTTCTCCTATCGAAGACACACCGGCATCCAAAGCAGGCGTTCTTGCCGGAGATTATATTTCCCAGATTGATGGCGCTGATGTCCGCGGGCTGACACTGACCGACGCCGTCGACAAGATGCGCGGCGATGTCAACACCCCGATCGAATTGACCCTCATTCGTCAGGGCGCAGACAAGCCGATTAAACTGACCATCGTCCGCGATGTCGTGAAGGTTAAGGCTGTCAAGTACCGCGTCGAGAACGATGTCGGTTACGTCAGGGTGATTTCCTTCACCGAGCAGACCTTTGAAGACATGCAAAAGGCGATCAAGGATATCCAGAGCAAGGTGCCAGAAGACAAGCTGAAGGGCTTTGTTCTCGATCTGCGTTTGAATCCGGGTGGCCTTCTCGATCAGGCGGTTGCCGTTTCCGACGCTTTCCTCGACAAGGGTGAAATTGTGTCGACCCGTGGTCGTGATCCACAGGACATCACGCGTTTCGATGCCCGCCCCGGTGATCTGACCAATGGCAAGCCGCTGATTGTCATGATCAATGGCGGATCGGCGAGCGCGTCAGAAATCGTTGCCGGCGCCCTGCAGGACCATCGCCGTGGCACCGTGCTCGGCACGCGTTCCTTCGGCAAGGGTTCGGTTCAGACGATTATCCCGCTGGGTGAAAATGGCGCGCTGCGCCTGACCACCGCCCTCTATTACACCCCTGCTGGCAAATCCATTCAGGGCAAGGGCATTGTTCCGGATATCGCCGTCGATCAACCATTGCCTGATGAGCTCAAAGGCCGCGCTGAGCCCATGAGTGAATCAAGCCTGAAAGGCCATATCAAGGGCGTTCAGGAAGATGCTGAAGGCTCAGGCTCCATCGCCTACGTTCCGCCAGATCCCAAGGATGATCTGCAGCTGATCGAGGCGTTGAAGCTTCTGCGCGGCGAACAGGCCAATGCTGCTTTCCCGGCTGACCCGTCAAAGGGTGTACCGAACTGATATAAAACGGGGCCAGACACGATCATTTGTGCCTGGCCCATTTCCCTTCCGGACTGATATTCTTTTCATTTCCCCTCCCACATCGGCCAACCCACGTGAATTCCGATATCAACCGGCCGCTGGGACAAAACAGCGAGCGGCCCAAAGCAAGCTCTGGTCCCAAGGCCGTCGCCCGCTGGCTGCTGCCCGCTGCATCTATGTTGGGCATTGGCGCCGTTGCACTGTTTATTTCCCTGACAAGCAACCATGGATTTCGCAGCCCTTCACCAGTGGTGGAAAAACCCAAACTGGCAGAAACAACCGCCCCGATAGCAAAGAGTGAACCGGCTCCGGCGAACAAGCCCGCCACTGCGACGGCAGCTCAAGGAAATGTCACAACGAGCCCGGGCGGACCTAAAATCATCGTTGTCGGTGATCCAACACGGCAGCAGCAGAATCCCCTGACCGCACACATTCCTGAACGGGATATGCTCGAGATGTCGGCGCAAGGTCCATTGCCGATTGTCGCGCCCGATGGGCGCCGGCCACTCGACGTTTATTCCCGCTCTTGGTCGGGTGCGCGCGGCGCGCGGATTGCAATCGTTATTGGCGGGCTCGGCATGTCTCAAACCGGGACGCAACAGGCGATCAAGATATTGCCCGGCGAAGTCACGCTGGCATTCGCCCCCGAAGGCAACAGCCTCGCCCGCTGGATGCAGACCGCACGGCAGAACGGCCATGAATTGCTGATGCAGGTGCCCTTCGAACCGTTTGATTATCCGCGCGTCAATCCCGGCCGCAACACGCTTACAGTGGATGCCGCACCGGCCGAAACGCTGGACAACCTTCACAAGACCATGGGCCGCATCACCAACTATACCGGCATCATCAACTATATGGGCGCGCGTTTTACCGCGGATACCAAGGCCATGATGCCCGTCATGCAGGATGTGGCGAAGCGTGGTTTGCTTTATCTTGATGATGGCAGTTCTGCCCGCAGTGTGGCCGATACGATTGCGACCCAGCAGGGGACACCGTTCGCTGCCGCCGATATCCTGATCGACGGCGCACAGGAGCGCGGCAGTATCCTCAAGAAACTCGATGAACTGGAACGCATCGCCCGAGCCAAGGGGACAGCGATTGGCGTCGGCTCTGCTTTCGACGTGACGGTAGATGCCGTGTCTGCCTGGGCAAATGAGGCAAAGACCAGAGGTATTGAAATTGTGCCTGTCTCTGCGCTTGTTCGGGACCCGGAAAAGGGTTAGGCAGCCACGATAGGCACCACTACAGCGGAGTATTCTCATGAGCAAGAAACACGTCGATCCCGAGACACTCCCCTACCGGCCATGCGTCGGCATTATGGTCCTTAACAAGGACAATCTCGTCTGGGCCGGTCACCGCATCGTCATTCCCAACGACGAGATGGAAGGTGCAACCCAGCTTTGGCAAATGCCACAGGGCGGTATCGACAAGGGTGAAGATGCGGAAATCGCAGCGCGCCGCGAACTCTATGAAGAAACCGGCATGAAAACCGTTTCCCTGCTCGCTGAAGCGCCCGACTGGATCAACTATGATCTACCGCCGGAACTCGTCGGACTCGCACTGAAGGGCAAATATAGAGGCCAGACGCAGAAATGGTTTGCCTATCGCTTTGATGGCGATGAGAGCGAAATCGCCATTAACCCGCCACCCGGCGGCCATACCGCCGAATTTGACGAATGGGCGTGGAAGCCGATGGTCCAGTTGCCCAATCTGATCGTGCCATTTAAACGCAAGGTCTATGAACAGGTCGTCGCTGCGTTCCGGCATTTGGCTGTTTGAGCGCCAACCATTTTGGTTTTCCTATGCCTTGCTACAGCAAAGACTGTCGTTCCGAATAAGCGATCCCTTCAGAATTCCAAAATATTTTGACGACTTTTCCAATAAGGTTTTCGAATGGCACCGTTCCCATCGTAAAACGGCTATCATACGAATTATCTCTATTGTCGCCCATTAAGAAATATTGCCCGGCAGGAACGATGTGTGGCGCTGTGTTGTCACCCATTGAGTCGTCGGTAATGCTCAAGACTGCATAACTTTTGCCATTTGGGGGCGTTTCCTTCGCCATCTTAATTGGTCGGCTGCTCATAGCACTATCAGGATGATAAACACCCATCTGGTCCAGTTTTACCGGTGATCCATCTATATTGAGAATACCATCAATCATCTGGATGGTTTCTCCTGGCAGACCCACAATGCGCTTCACAGAATCAAAGCCATCCTGCGTTCGAAATACCACGACGTCACCACGCTCTGGCAGCTGCGCAAAAATACGCCCCTCTATCGGCAAAAGTCCGAATGGAATGCTGTAACGGCTGTATCCGTAAGCCAATTTTGAAACGAACACATAATCGCCCCTTACCAAGGCCGGAACCATGTTCTCAGAAGGGATATTGAACGGTTGCAAAAGAAACGATCGCACACCCAGCGCTAGAGCTAACGCACTGATAATATAAATGGGTACTAAGCCAAAGCCATTGGAGTACCAACGCGGAATGGTTGTCGCCGCGAGACAGCAAACACCAACGGCAAATGCGAGTTTCGCCAGAATTTCTAGTAGCGCCAAGCTTGGCATACTTTTGATAGAAAATGGTGGGACACCCAGATAGAAAACTGCGATGGCCGCCGCATAAAGGATGATCCCTACGATTATAGCCAGTTTGCCCCGACCAATCCAAAGCAAGCCAGCCACTGGATCGACAAGTAAGGATATAAGAAACGTGGAGAGGGAACTGCGTGGCTTTGCTAGTGGCATGATCTACCTGAAATAAAAAAGCGGACCCGAAGTCCGCTTTCATCATTGCCGATCACTTCAAATCAATCAAGCAGCCTTGATAGCTTCCTGCAGCGTCGTCAACTGACCCAAAAGGTCTTCCGCCTTGGCTTTGTCTTCGCGCGTTGTTGCGTCTTCGAAGTCTTCCCGGGCGTCTTTGATGCGGTTCTGCAGTTCATCAGCCTTTATATCGGTGACGTGTACCGCCGATTCTGCGAGGAGAATGCAACCCTCTGGCGTTACATCGACGAAACCGCCGAACACGACATAGCTGTCGGGCTTGCCATCGGCCATTTTCACGGTGACAACACCCGGCTTGACTGTCGCCATGAGCGGCGCGTGATGAGCCATAACCGTCATGTAACCTTCCGTACCCGGAACCACAACTTCGGTGACCTGTTCCGAGAGCAGCAGACGTTCTGGCGATACGAGTTCGAAATGGAAGGCTTCTGCCATGATATTCACTCAATTCCTGCGGTCATTGACCTGATAGAAGGGATGGCCTTGACAAGAAAGGGCGGGCCGAAGCCCGCCATTATGTTTCAGATCAGGCAGCTTCTGCTGCCAGACGCTGTGCCTTTTCAATCGCCTCGTCAATCGAGCCGACCATGTAGAATGCGGCTTCCGGCAGGTGATCATAGTCACCATTGCAAAGACCTTTGAAGCCCTTGATGGTGTCAGCCAGATCAACCAGCTTACCCGGTGCACCGGTGAAGATTTCAGCAACGAAGAACGGCTGCGACAGGAAGCGTTCGATCTTGCGGGCGCGGGCGACCGTGATCTTGTCTTCTTCCGACAACTCGTCCATGCCGAGAATGGCGATGATGTCCTGCAAGGACTTGTAACGCTGCAGGATCGACTGCACCTGACGTGCAATCTGGTAGTGTTCTTCACCAACGATCAGCGGATCGAGCATGCGCGATGTCGAGTCGAGCGGATCCACAGCCGGATAAATACCCTTTTCAGAGATCGCACGGTTGAGGTTCGTCGTCGCATCAAGATGCGCAAAGGATGTTGCAGGAGCCGGATCGGTCAAATCGTCGGCGGGCACGTAAATGGCCTGCACGGATGTGATCGAACCCTTGTGGGTCGTGGTGATGCGTTCCTGCATCTGGCCCATGTCGGTTGCCAGCGTTGGCTGATAACCCACGGCGGACGGAATGCGGCCCAGCAGAGCCGACAATTCGGAACCAGCCTGCGTGAAGCGGAAAATGTTGTCCACGAAGAACAGAACGTCCTGGCCTTCGTCACGGAAATGTTCGGCAACTGTCAGACCGGAAAGCGCAACACGGGCACGGGCCCCTGGCGGCTCATTCATCTGACCGTACACGAGAGCAGCCTTGGAGCCTTCGCCGCCGCCGGCCTTGTTCACGCCGGATTCGATCATTTCGTGGTAAAGATCATTGCCTTCGCGAGTACGTTCACCCACACCGGCAAATACCGAGTAACCACCGTGCGCCTTGGCCACGTTGTTGATCAGTTCCATGATCAGAACGGTCTTGCCAACACCGGCACCGCCGAACAGGCCGATCTTGCCGCCGCGTGCATAAGGCGCGAGCAGATCGATAACCTTGATGCCCGTAACCAAGATCTGCGCTTCTGTCGATTGCTCGACATATTCAGGCGCTGGCTGGTGGATGGCACGGGTCAGCTTTGTCTTGATCGGACCAGCTTCGTCAACCGGCTCGCCGATAACGTTCATGATGCGGCCGAGTGTTGCTTCACCGACTGGAACCATGATGGCGGAGCCTGTGTCATACACGGGCTGACCACGAACCAGACCTTCGGTCGAGTCCATGGCAATCGTGCGAACAGTGTTCTCACCCAGATGCTGTGCAACTTCCAGAACAAGGCGGTTGCCGAGATTGTCGGTTTCCAGCGCGTTCAGGATCTTTGGCAGGTCGCCTTCGAAATGAACGTCAACAACAGCGCCGATGATCTGGCTGACACGTCCGGCGAGACCGGTCGTCTTGACTGCAGTCTTTGGCGTCGCCGAAGCCTTAGCTGCAGGAGCAGCCTTCGGAGCAGCGGCCTTTGCAGCTGTTGCTGGCGTGGCTGCGGCTGCCTTTGTGGCTGCCTTTGGTGCAGCTGCCTTGGCGGCTGCGGGTGTTTTCGGGGTCGCTGCTTTTGCCATCGATCCTTACCTTCGCGATTAGAGCGCTTCCGCGCCCGAAATGATTTCAATCAGTTCTTTGGTGATCTGAGCCTGACGCTGGCGGTTGTACGACATTGTCAGCTTGTTGATCATGTCACCGGCATTACGGGTTGCGTTGTCCATGGCGGACATGCGTGCACCCTGTTCCGATGCCGCGTTTTCGAGGAGAGCGCGGAAAACCTGGACGGAAATATTGCGCGGAATCAGATCGCCAAGAATGGACGCTGGATCCGGCTCGTATTCATAGACCGCATCGCCCGCTGTTTCCGGTTCCGCATCGCCAATGGCGCTGGCCGGGATCAGCTGCTGTGCAGTCGGTATCTGCGAAATCACCGACTTGAATTCCGAGTAGAACAAAGTGGCGACGTCAAATGCACCTTCGTTGTAAAGCGCAATGATCTTGTGACCGATCGCATCGGCATTGACAAAGCCAAGCTGCTTCACATCGCGCAGATCGACATGGTCGATAATGTGCTTGCCAAGATCACGGCGCAGAATGTCCGCGCCCTTCTTGCCAACAGTGATGATCTTGACTGTCTTGCCATCGGCGAGCAGGCGGCGCGCATGTTCACGGGCCAAGCGGGCGATCTGCGAATTAAAACCGCCGCATAGACCACGTTCAGACGTGCAGACGATGAGCAGATGCACATCGTCCTTGCCGGTTCCGCTCATCAATACAGGCGCATCGTCACCATCAACATTGGCGGCGATGTTGGCCAGAACTGCGGCCATACGCTGTGAATAGGGACGCGCGGCCTCCGCAGCTTCCTGCGCACGACGCAGCTTCGCCGCGGCGACCATTTGCATCGCCTTGGTGATTTTCTGCGTCGCCTTGACCGAGGCGATCCGGTTTCTCAGATCCTTTAACGAAGGCATCCGTTCATCCCGTCAGTGGTTACGCGAAAGACTTGGCGAAGGCGTCAACTGCTGCCTTCAGCTTGCCTTTGATGTCGTCGCTGAGCTGCTTTTCCTTGGCGATGGCATCGAGAACGTCCTTGTTCTCGGTGCGCAGCCATGTGAGCAGGCCCTGCTCGAACTTGCTGACCTGATTAACAGCCAGCTTGTCGAGATAGCCGTTCACACCGGCGAAAATCACAGCAACCTGTTCTTCAGTCTTCAGCGGCGAGAACTGCGGCTGCTTCAGAAGTTCGGTAAGGCGTGCACCACGGTTGAGAAGACGCTGCGTCGAGGCATCGAGATCGGAACCGAACTGCGCAAAGGCCGCCATTTCGCGGTACTGCGACAGCTCACCCTTGATCGAACCGGCAACCTGCTTCATCGCCTTGATCTGGGCGGCAGAACCAACGCGGGAAACCGACAGGCCGACGTTAACGGCTGGACGGATACCCTGATAGAACAGGTTGGTTTCAAGGAAGATCTGACCGTCGGTGATCGAGATCACGTTGGTCGGAATATAGGCGGAAACGTCGTTTGCCTGCGTTTCGATAACCGGCAAAGCAGTCAGCGAACCCGCACCATTATCGTCGTTCAGCTTGGCCGAACGTTCAAGAAGGCGGGAGTGCAGATAGAAAACGTCGCCGGGATAAGCTTCACGGCCCGGAGGACGGCGCAGCAAAAGGGACATCTGGCGGTAAGCAACAGCCTGCTTGGACAGATCGTCATAACCGATCAGCGCATGCATGCCGTTGTCACGGAAATATTCGCCCATGGCACAACCGGCGAATGGTGCAAGATACTGCATAGGTGCAGGATCGGAAGCCGTTGCAGCCACAACGATGGAGTATTCAAGCGCGCCGCGTTCTTCAAGGATCTTGACGAACTGGGCAACGGTCGAACGCTTCTGGCCGATAGCCACGTAAACGCAATAGAGACGCTCGCTCTCATTGCCGGCATCGTGTGCTGGCTTCTGGTTGAGGAACGTGTCGAGAATGATCGCGGTCTTGCCGGTCTGACGATCGCCGATGACCAGCTCGCGCTGGCCGCGGCCAACCGGGATCAGAGCATCGATGGCCTTGAGGCCGGTCGACATTGGCTCATGTACCGACTTGCGCGGAATGATGCCGGGAGCCTTGACGTCAACGCGTGAGCGCTGCTTCGCCTTGATCGGACCCTTGCCGTCAATCGGATTGCCGAGAGCGTCAACAACGCGGCCAAGCAGTTCCTTGCCGACTGGGACGTCAACGATAGCGCCTGTGCGCTTGACGATGTCGCCTTCCTTGATGTCACGGTCGGAACCGAAAATAACGACACCAACGTTGTCGCTTTCAAGGTTGAGGGCCATGCCACGGGTACCGTCCGGGAACTCGACCATTTCACCAGCCTGAACATTGTCCAGACCGTATACACGAGCAATACCGTCACCGACGGATAGAACCTGACCGACTTCGGAGACTTCTGCCTCCTTGCCGAAATTCTTGATTTGCTCTTTCAGGATTGCGGAAATTTCCGCGGCGCGGATGTCCATCAGCCGACCTCTTTCAGTGCAAGCTTAAGCGAAGAAAGTTTTGTGCGAAGTGAAGTGTCGATCTGGCGGGACCCCAACTTGACGATGAGACCTCCAAGGATCGACGGATCAACAGTGACATTGATTGTCACGTCTTTGCCGGCGACGCTTTTCAGCGTGGCCTTCAATTCAGTTTGCTGCGCTGCCGTCAGGGCATGCGCAGAAGTAACATCAGCCGTAACCTCACCGCGATTTTCAGCAGCAATGTTACGGAACGCCTGGATCATGGAAGGCACCGCAAACAAACGGCGGTTCTTGGCCACAAGGCGAAGGAAATTGAAAACGAGGCCGCCGATCTTGGCTTTGGTCAGAATAGCCGAGATGGCCTTGACCTGATCTTCGGAGGAAAAAACCGGGCTCTCGATCAGACGCTTCAAGTCGGCACTGCCATTGACGAGCGCCTCGAACTGACCCAGATTCTTTTCGACTTCTGCGACTGATTTTGCTTCCAGCGCGAGGTCAAATAGTGAACCCGCATAACGCTGGGCAACACCGGATATGAGCGACGAAGTTTCTGCCACGAACGACAAGCTCTCTGCGTTGAAGCCAAAAATCGGGAAACCAAAAGGAATTTTCGGTCAAATCTTTGGCATTATTGATTTTTTATCGCCCCGGAAACAACTCTGAAACTGTCCCCCGACGAGATTTGAATGCCGTCTAGCATAGAGAAGCAGGAGTCGCAACACGCGAATCCGCTAAAACTGGCGTCAGAATTGCCGCAGCGGCAAATTTTGAATTAGGCACTCAACTTTTATACAACCCGCCTAGGCGATAAAGCCGAAGGCGAACAGCAGCGGGCCCGCTGCCAGCGCCAGTTCAATTACAACAGAAATCCAGTTGTAGAGCGTATTGCCGCGATCCGACATCATCGAGATCAACCGGCCAAAAACCGTAAAGCCCCAGGATGCGCCGAGTGCAATCCAGAGAAAGGGCTGCGCAAAGACGAGGGCGCAAATGCCCAGTCCCAGATAGAAACCGGCCATGGTTGCACGCGCTTCAGACAAAGCTTCAGGATGTGCCGGGACCGTCTGCAGGCGCAATATTTTAAAGGCGACGCGCGGCGCAAAAAACAGGATCAGGCCAAACACGACCGTAACGGCGGCTGAACTCCAGGCGATCCATTCCCCCTGACTGGCCGGCCAGTATAATTCCATCATCGCTCTGTCCCTGTTCGGTTAACCATCTTCACAGCTTGCTTATAGAAAGCTTTGCGGGTCGATATCAATCTGTACGCGCACTGATCCTCGTTCTTTTGGTCCGCCCGCCAGAATCGCGCGAATGAAATTCTGAATGTCTGCCTTGCGCGTTCCGTGGATCAGGAGCCGGAACCGGTGTCGTCCACGAATAAGCGCCAATGGTGCCTCCGCCGGTCCAAGCACGTTAATCTCGGATGAGTGCGGCGCGGCACGGCGCAGAGCGCGGGCATGATTCTCCGCCTCGGCCCTTGTTCCGGCAGAAATGATCAACGCGCCAAGCCGGCCATAGGGTGGCAGGCCCGATCGCTCCCGCTCCTCGATTTCCTTGGTATAAAATGCATCTGCGTCGCCCGAGACAATCGCCCGCATGACCGGATGGTCCGGCTGATAGGTTTGCAAAAGGCCAAGGCTCTTTTTGCCGGTACGTCCGGCACGTCCCGTCACCTGATTGAGCAACTGAAATGTCCTCTCGGCGGCACGGGGATCGCCGTTGGCAAGACCAAGATCCGCATCAACAACACCAACCAATGTCATGTTGGGAAAGTTGTGTCCTTTGGCGACCAATTGCGTACCGATGATAATGTCGGCCTCGCCGCGCGCAATGGCGTCAAGTTCGAGCCGCAGCCGCTTCACGCCCATCAGATCCGACGAGAGGACAATAATACGCGCATCCGGGAAGGTCTTTTCCGCTTCTTCGGCGATGCGCTCGACGCCGGGACCACAAGCGACCAGATGATCCAGCGTGCCACAGGAAGGGCAAGCCTCGGGCCGGGCTTCATGGTGCCCGCATTGATGGCAGACAAGCTGACCGCGAAATCTGTGCTCGACCAGCCAGCTCGAACAGCACGGACATTGAAACCGGTGACCGCACACCCGGCACAGCGTTAGAGGCGCATAGCCGCGGCGATTGAGAAACAGCAGCGATTGTTCCTTGCGCTGCAAGGTCTGGTTCATTGCCTCGACCAGCGCCGGGGATAAAAACCCGCCCGGCCGTGGCGGCGAGCGGCGCATGTCAATGGCTTTCAGATCAGGCATTGCTGCCTCGGCATAGCGGCCGGTTAGACGGATACGCGTATAACGCCCCTGCTGCGCATTGACCTGACTTTCGATCGAAGGCGTCGCCGAGGCCAGGACAACCGGAAAATTACCGATATGCGCGCGCACGACGGCCATATCCCGCGCATTGTAAAACACACGGTCTTCCTGCTTGTAGGCAGGATCATGCTCTTCATCGACAACGATCAATCCCAGATCCTGAAACGGCAGAAACAAGGCCGAACGGGCGCCGGCGACGACACGCACCTGGCCCTCCATTACCTGCCGCCAAACCCGCTCACGGGTTTTTGGCGCAAGATCGGAATGCCACTCCGCCGGTTTTGAGCCGAAACGGTCATGGAAACGCTCAAGGAATTGCTGCGTCAGAGCAATTTCCGGCAAAAGGATAAGAACCTGTTTTCCGTCCTCGATCGCCTTCGCCACAGCTTCGAAATAAACTTCCGTTTTGCCCGAACCCGTAACACCATCGAGCAGGGAGACGGAAAAGCCGCCGCCAGTCATCGCGTCGACAAGTTGTTTGGCCGCATCAGCCTGATCGCCGGACAGTTCAGCCGGCGCATAGGTCGGATCAGGCGGTGCTACCACCGGACGGGCCGGAATCATCACCTGTTCAAACACGCCCTGCGCCGCAAGCCCGTCAACCACTGTTGCAGAAACACCGGCTGCGTGGGCGAGCCCCGTACGCGTCCAAGCCAAACCATCCCCGGCAAGCTCAAGGACGCGGGAACGCGCTCCGGTCATACGTTCAGGGTGCTGGCCGGAAAACCGCAATCCCGGCACCGGCGGCTCGGGATCGAATGCAGCTGGCACCCGTAGGACCATCCGCGCCACCATGCCCGGCGGCGAAATGGTATAATCGGCAGCCCAGCGCATGAACCGCATCATGTCGCCGTCAACCGGCGGGCAATCGAAAAGCTCAGAGATCGGCCGGAGTTTTTTAGCGTCCACCGAATCAGTCGACCCTTCCGTGACAATGCCTGCCACCTCACGCGGCCCCAGCGGCACGCGTACTATTGAGCCGGCTTTGACATCCATACCTTCGGGCACAGCATAGCTGTAGGGCTTCGCGGCTGGCATTGGCACGAGCACGGGAACTATTTTTTGCACGGAGGGCGAATCTTGAGTCATAACCTCGTGACCTTGGCGCGGCTTTCAGTTAAAGAAAAGCCACTTTTCCGGGACACCATCCCTTTAGCCCCATTAAGGAGGACTGCTCCAATGAAATTCTTTGTCGATACTGCCGATGTTAAAGATATCCGTGAACTCAATGAACTCGGATTGCTCGACGGTGTCACCACCAACCCATCGCTGATCCTGAAGTCCGGCCGCAGCATCCTGGAAGTCACCAAGGAAATCTGCAGCATCGTCGATGGCCCGGTTTCAGCCGAAGTTGCTGCGACCGAATACGACCAGATGATGAAGGAAGCCGCAGTTCTTTCCAAGATCGCCAAGAACATCTGCATCAAGGTTCCACTGACTCTCGACGGCCTGAAGGCTTGTAAAGCTCTTTCCTCCGATGGCCACATGGTCAATGTGACATTGTGCTTCTCAGCCACGCAGGCTCTGCTTGCTGCCAAGGCTGGTGCGACATTCATCTCGCCATTCATTGGCCGTATCGATGATATGGGCATCAATGGCATGGATCTGATCGCGGAAATCCGCACGATCTATGACAACTACGATTACAAGACGGAAATTCTCGCGGCTTCAATCCGCACCGTCAACCACGTCAAGGAAGCTGCATTGATCGGCGCCGACGTTGCCACCATCCCACCGGCAACGCTGAAGGCATTGGTCAAGCATCCGCTGACAGACAAGGGCCTTGAGACCTTCCTTGCCGATTGGGCAAAGACCGGCCAGAAGATCGCCTGATCCAATAGATCGCATTTACAAAATCGCCCGCTGGCTCAACACCAGCGGGCGATTTGCATTTGAGGCTGTTTACAGCAAATCGGCGTGGTGGCGTTGTGCAACATCCGGATGCGAGCGCAGACGTCCCTTGAGATAGTTGCGGCCTACCTCCCGGAACAGCGGATTGTCCGGATCGGTATCGGTGCCGCCAGCTTCCTGCGCCAGACCGGATGGCAGTTTCAGCAGCGGCACATCGGCATTGAGATCCGCACCGAAAAAGAAGGCCACGGACAAACGGTCCTTGCCCGATGGGGGCGTCACCACGCGGTGTACGGTTGCCTTGAGATAACCGTCCGAAGCCAGTTCCAGAATTTCACCAATATTGATAACAAACGTGCCGGGAACCGGCGTCGCATCAATCCAGCCACCATCCTTTTCCACCTGCAATCCGCCCTGTACATCCTGCAGCAGCAAGGTCAGAAAGCCGCTATCCTTATGTGCACCGACACCCTGATCGCTGCCGGTGGCATCGCGGCCCGGATAACGGATGATTTTCAGGTGCTGGTTCGGCGCATTCTCATAGATCGGTTTGAAGACGTCCTTGTCCTGTCCCAAAGCCGTCGCAAAGGCCTGCAACAGTTCGATGGCGACACGGGTCAATTCACTTTGCCAGTCCAGAACGACGGACTTGAGATCGGGTAAGGCATCCGGCCACTGGTTGGGACCCTGCAGCCGTGTCCACGGCGTCGCGGCATTCTGCACCACCGTTCGCCGTTCGGTACCCACATCAAACTGCTCGCGCCAGTCCGCCTGTCCTCTGGTTCGCTCCCCGCCTGCGCGGGTATAGCCGCGAAAATGCGGCGAATGCACCATTTCAACCGCAACCTTGTCCGCTTGCGGCAGGGCAAAGAAACGCTTGGAAATCGCAACGATGTCCTTTTGCAATTGGTCGGAAACGCCATGACCACTCAAATAGAAGAAGCCATACGTGCGGGCCGCATGCCGCAAATCCTCGAAGAAATCTTCCCGCTCTGCCGGGTTGCGGTAGCGCGCAAAATCGAGAGTGGGCAAGCTGTCGGTCTTCGGTAAGGCGCTCATCATCCGTTCTCCATATGCCCCAGGATTGTCTACCGCAAACAACCCGGCTTCAAGGCGCTTTTTGCTTGTAGAGCTGATCCAGAATCTGGCGCTCGAAAAACGCAAGTTCCGGTGAGGCATGACGGCGCGGACGCTCGACGGGAATAGCCAGATCAAGCGCGATCCGGCCGCTGTCGATCACAACCACCCGATCAGCCAAAGCAACCGCCTCCGCCACGTCGTGTGTGACGAGAACCGCCGTGAACTTCTTGCTCAGCCAGATACGCTCCAGCAGTTGCTGCATCTCGATGCGCGTCAGGGCATCAAGTGCACCCAGCGGTTCATCCAGCGCCAGAATGCGGGGGTGTCCAACCAATGCCCGTGCCAGCGCCACACGTTGACGCTGGCCGCCCGACAATACGCTGGGCCATTCTTCGCTCCGATCGGCGAGCCCGACTTCCGCAAGAATATCGAGGCTTTTCTGTCTAACCTCCGCGCCCTTGGCGATGCCTGTCAACCCGACATCAACATTGGCACCCACCCGCGCCCAAGGCAGCAGCCGGGGTTCTTGAAACATGATGCGCGTGCGCTTCTGATCTTTGGTTTCAGCCCCGTGCACGAGTTCGCCGGATGTCGGTTTGTCGAGACCTGCCAACAGCCGCAGCAATGTACTCTTGCCACATCCACTCTTGCCGATGACCGCAACAAACTCGCCGTCATGAACATCAAGATCAATCCCGTGCAGTACGGTTTTGTCGCCAAACTGTTTGGTAACGTTACGAAACGAAAAGGCAATCTTGCGTTCCCGTGACGTAACGGCCACCCGGGCGGTGGTTTCGTCAAAGGAGCGGCGGGCTGTAACAGTGGCTGCGGTCATCGTCGTTCCTCACACGTTCTGAAAGGCGGGATGCCATTGCAGGGAAAGCCGTTCGAGATATCGCGCCAGCGAATCGGCAAGCTTCCCAAGCAGCGCATAGATCAGGATCGACAGGACCACGACGTCGATCAGCAAGAATTCCCGCGCCTGCATCGCCATGTAACCAAGGCCTGAGGACGCCGAGATGGTTTCCGCAACGATCAGCGTCAGCCACATGATACCGAGGGCGTAACGCAATCCGACAAAGATTGAAGGCAAAGCACCGGGCAAGATTACCCGTATGAACAGCTGCGAACGCGACATGCCGTAAATGCGGCCCATTTCGACGAGCTGCGGATCAACGCCCTGAATGCCGAGAAGCGTGTTGATATAGATCGGAAAGAACACACCGAGCGCGACCAGAAACAGTTTGGCCTCCTCGTCGATACCAAACCACAGGATCACCAGTGGTATCAGCGCCAGATGCGGAATGTTGCGGATCATCTGAATTGTTGTATCGGTCAATCCACGGCTGAGCGCCGAAAGGCCATTGGCCAGACCAAGGCCAAAACCGATGGCGCCGCCTACGACAAACCCGCTCAGGGCCCGCAGGGTCGAAATGCGGATATTTTCCAGCAACTCGCCTGAAAGCAGGAGCTTCCAGAATGCAGCCCCAACGGCTGACGGCGCAGGCAGAACATTGGCCGAGATGACACCGGCTCGTGACGCTATTTCCCAGCCGGCCAGCAGCAGGGCTGGCAAAAGCCAGCCTATGGCGCTGCGCCCGATCGATTGCAGGGCACGGCTCATGAGGAGGCCTGCAACCGTTTTGCGCCGTGGAAGCCCACGGCGAACTCATTGGCGATCTCCTGCCGGAGCGTATTTTTCCGGCCACCCAACCCAAGTTTCGGGAACAGGAGTTCTGCAACCCGGTACGCCTCTTCCAGATGCGGATAACCGGAACCAATGATCGTATCGATACCAACGGCCTGATACTCGCGGATACGGGCCGCAATGCTCTCGGGGCTGCCCACCAGCGCTGTACCCGCACCGCCCCGAACGAGG
Source organism: Phyllobacterium sp. 628 (assembly GCF_014189505.1). Lineage (GTDB taxonomy): Bacteria > Pseudomonadota > Alphaproteobacteria > Rhizobiales > Rhizobiaceae > Phyllobacterium. Next base: position 383,081 of record NZ_CP050301.1, read on the forward strand.
CCGACACCGGCCCACAGATTGGGACCAACAAGCAGCTTGTCACGGCGTCCGCCATGCAATTCCGCCATGCGGCGCTGGCCGACAGAGTCCATTTCCTTGAGGAAACGCTGCTGGGCAATTTCGATCTGCTCGTCAGTTACGCGGCTGATCAGCCTGTCGGCAGCAGCCCAAGCCTCGTCTTCCGTTTCGCGCACGATAAAGTGCAGGCGAATACCAAAGCGCAGCTTGCGTCCCCTGAGGGCCGCCTTTTTGCGCGCGCGCTCGATTTTCTCCGCTACCTGCGCCACCGGTTCACCCCATGTCAGGTACATATCCACCTGCTCTGCAGCCAGATCCTGTCCCGCATCGGACGAGCCGCCAAAATAGAGTGGAGGCGGTGTCTGAACCGGCAACAGATCCAGTCTGCCGCCTTTAACCCGGTAATGCTTGCCTTCGAAATCAACCGTCTGGCCGGTCACCAGACCCTGCCAGATTTTCAGAAATTCCGCTGCCTGCTCATAGCGCTGGTCATGCGGCAGGAACACACCGTCCCCGGCAAGCTCGGTGGGATTGCCACCGACTACGACATTGAGCAGGAGACGGCCATTGCTCAAGCGGTCCAGTGCTGCCGTCTGTCGCGCGGCAAAGACCGGCGACACGATACCCGGACGCAATGCCACCAGAAACTTAAGCCGTTCCGTATGGGCAGCAAGACCCGTCGCTGTGATCCACGAATCTTCGCAGCTTTGGCCTGTCGGCAGCAGCACGCCGGGAAAACCCAGCCGGTCCACGGCTTGAGCTATTTCCTTGAAATAGGCAAACTCTGGCGGCCGCTGCTGGGTTTCAGAACCAAGATAGGTTCCGTCACCGTGGGTTGGAATGAACCAGAAGAAATCGAGTGGGGCTTGCGAACTGTTTGCTGGCTGCGTCATGGGAATATTCCAGTTTCTTCGGGGAGTCTGTTAGTTTCCGGGTGCGGTCCAGACGGCATCGGAGATCTTGATGGCATTGGGGATCAGCTTCAGCTTGAAGAAGCGGTCTGCCGTCTCCTGCTGATGCGCGATAATTTCCGGCGTTATGGGGAATATGCCAAAGACTGTCCGGTTCGCCGCGATTGTCTGTGCGTCCAATGGAACACCTGTTACTTCATGCAGCGCCGCTGCGACCTTGTCCTTGTTGGCTTCGGCCCAAGCGGCGGCCTCTTTCAAAGCACCAATCGTCGTCGTCACCACATCCGGATGGGCAGTCGCAAAATCGCGATTGGCGAGGAAATAGGTATTGACGTTGAGCACATCGCTGGAGCGCGCCAGAATGCGCGGCTGGTAGCGTGTTTCGGCAATCGCAAAGAATGGATCCCAGACCGCCCAGGCATCAATCTTGTCGCTGGCAAAAGCAGCAGCCGCATCGGCCGGGCTGAGATAAACCGGCGTAATTTCGTCATAGCCGATCTTGGCCTTCTCGAGGGCAGCCACGAGCAGATTATGCGCGCTGGTTCCCTTGCCGACACCCACCTTCTTGCCTTTCAGATCGGCCAGTGACTGGATTGAAGAATTGGGTTTGACGAAGATCGCCTCGCCTTTGCCGTTCGATGGCAGTGCAGCGACATAGACAATGGCCGAACCGGCGGACTGGCCGAAAATTGGCGGCGCATCACCCACCCATCCGACGTTGATACTGCCGACATTCAGCGCTTCGACCAAAGGCGGACCAGCGGAGAATTCGACCCATTTGACCTTGATGCCTTTCGGTTCAAGTGCCTTTTCAATGACTTTCTGCTGCTGGGCAATGACCGGCAGGCTCGTCTTCTGGAAGCCGATCTTATATTCCTGCAACGGTTTGGCGGCAAAAGAGGCGGTTGCTGCCATCGCCGCAACTGCGAATACAGCGGCACCAAATAATCTGCGTGTCAGTGTGGGCATGGGTCTCTCGCAATTCTGCCGTTTGGGAACGCGTCATCACAAGCGATCGACGGTTCAGGAACTGCCTCAATGCTATTCAACCCGACTATTTCTATAGAGAAAATATATTTCATATAATGTTGGTTATGCGGATTGGTTTTCTGATCAACGCACACACTCAAGCAAACGCGCGCGATTTTACGCTGAGCCTCTCATCTGCGAGCAATTTATTCCTTTCCGGACCAAGGCACGAGCACCCGCTCCAGCCGTCGGATACCAATCTCCAGAATGAACGCCACGATAGCGATGACAAAAATGCCCATGATGACCACGTCGGTCACCAGAAACTGCGCGGCAGACTGAATCATGAAACCCAATCCGCGCGTGGCAGCGACCAATTCTGCCGCCACAAGCGTCGACCACCCTGCCCCGAGCGCAATACGCAAACCGGTCAGGATGGAAGGCAAAGCGCTCGGCAGGATCACATGCAAGATGACCTGAAACCGCGTGGCTCCCAGCGCCCGTGCCGCATTGATTCGATCCTGTGACGCACCTTTGACGCCCGATGCAGTCGAGATGGCAATGGGCGCGAGCATGGCAATGGCAATCACCAGAATCTTCGAGGGCTCACCAATACCAAACCAAATGATAATCAAGGGAAGGTAGGCAAGTGGCGGAATGGGCCGCAAGAACTCAATGACTGGATCGAAAATGCCTCGCCCCACCGCGCTGATGCCAATGGCAATGCCTGCCGGGATCGCCACGACAAGTGCGAACAGCAGCGCGGCAAATACCCTGAACAGACTGGCGGTCAGATGCTGCCACAACGTCGCATCGACAAAACCCGTCGTTGCAACAGAGTAAAATTTCCACAGCACCGTCTGCGGAGATGGCAGGAAGACCGGCGATACCAACTTGAAATGCGCCGATACCAGCCATGCAAGCAAGAGTGCCAGGATCGTCAAGGCGCTGACAATGCGGGCTGTTGTTACCGGCGATGCCCTTCGTACTTTCGCACCTGTCTGTCGCGGCGAACCGGCTGCAGCAATGTCAGGAATATCCCGGTTGGAGTCAGCGGAGAGCGTCATGCCGCCTCCCCTTCAAATATCGAGTCTTCAAGTTCTGCCCGTGCCTGATTGAATGCAGGGTCAGCTTTGATTGAGCGCACGGTTTCGCCGGAGGCATAGCGGCGGCCGAACCCCGCATCAATCTGCCTGACAACCCGACCCGGTCCCGGTGCCAGAACCACGATGCGCGTTGCCAGCAGCAGCGCTTCGTCAATCCCGTGGGTTACCATGAGAACGCCGATATTGTTGGCCGCCCAGATATCCAGCAGCAGCGTCTGCATGCGTTCGCGCGTCAACGCATCAAGTGCCCCCAGAGGCTCATCCATCAGCAGAAAATCCGGTTCGGCAGCCAGGGCGCGGGCTAAACCAACCCTTTGGCGCATACCTCCGGACAGTTCCCAAATTGCCTTGCTGCCAAAGCCTTCCAGTTTTACCAGCGCCAGCAACCTATCTGCCGCCGCGTCGCGCTCCTTCGCGGCAACACCGCGCAGTTTCAAGGCGAACCCGATATTCTCGCGGGCATTGAGCCAGGGAAACAGCGCATCATTCTGAAACACCACGGCGCGGTCAGCACCGGGTGCTTTTATCTGTTTGCCATCCACAGTCACACTGCCACTGTTCGGAGCAATCAGTCCCGCTGCGGCATTGAGCAAGGTGGTTTTTCCGCAGCCGGACCGGCCGACCAAAACGACGAAATCGCCGGAATTGACGGAAAGCGATGCCTGCGTGACGGCAGGCTGCGCCTGGTTGCCATAATGAACAGAGATATGATCAAGAACGAGATGGGCCATGACTTTACCGCTCCATTACTGTGCGTGGTTCGACAAGCTCACCATGAGGGAAGGCGAGGCTCTCCAAAGCAATCGCAGGCATTGCAGAACCTTGCTCCCTGCAATCCTCGATCTCCCTCATGGTGAACTTGTCGAACCACGCACCCTGTTCCCGCTGCATATTTTGTTCTCACCAGAAACATTCACGGCCTTTCCCGGCTTCTGGAAGGGAAAGACCAGAAAGCCGGAAAAGACGCGTGAACGCCCCCGCGCTGTACTTTCACTGTCAATTCGACGCGAGCGCCGCCTGCACATATTTCGCCGTTACATATTTGGAATAGTCCGGCAGAACCGCATCGATCTTTCCCTGCTCTTTCAGGAATTCAGACGTCGCTGCGACTGCCTTGACCGTATCGCCGCCGAGAAACTTGCTCGAGGCTTGCTCTGTGAGGGTCGGGAACACATAGCCCTTCAACAGCAGCGGCACATCATCCACCTTTGCACCGGTCAAACGGCTGATCTTCTCCGCCTGCGGCGAGGTTACCGACCAGGCATCCGGCTTGGCCAGATAGTCAGCGTAGGCCGCGCCCGTCACCTTGACGAAATCACGCACCGCATCCGGATGCTTTTCGGCAAAGCCGGTGCGAACAATCCATGCGTCGAATGTCGGCGCACCCCATTGCGCCACTTTGGACGAATCGACGATGATCTTGCCGCTGGTGCGAATCTGGCCAAGCGCCGGATCCCAGACATAGGCGGCGTCAATATCGCCGCGCTCCCAGGCGGCAGCGATTTCCGGTGGCCGCAGGTTGAGAATATTGACGGTCTTCGGATCGACACCATCATGCTTCAATGCAGCCAGCAGGCTGTAATGCGTGGTCGATACAAACGGCACTGCCACTTTCTTTCCGGCGAGATCAGCAACCTTGGTCACACTCGACCCGTTGCGCGCAACAAGCGCTTCCGATTCGCCGATCAGACCAACAACGAGAATGGTTTCGATGGGCAGTTCGCGGCTGGCCGCTGCAGCAAGCGGGCTCGATCCGACATAACCAATATCGACAGACCCGGAAGCCACCGCTGCAATCACATCGGCGCCGGAATCAAATTTGCGCCAGTCGATCTTGGCGGAGGCCGCCTTCTCATAGGCGCCATCCGCTTGCGGCACCTTTGATGGCTCGACAACGGTCTGATAGCCGATGGTGATTTTCAGGTCCTCGGCTTTGGCAGAGGCAAGCGTGGCAAGACTGATAAGAGCAGTGCTAGCAATAAGCAGATGGCGGCGGGTTAACATGGGTGATCCTGACCTGATTGAAACTTTTCTGTTCCAACTCTGGTCATCTCCACTGATATTGTAGAGCTACGATCTGCCAAGTTTGCTTGAAGATGAGAAAATTATTTCCTCAGTAGAGGCGATTGCAAAGAATTGAGGCAATGATTTCTAAGCGTCATCATCCTCAACGCTGCCCGATATGCGCATTCCTTTGATGGTTGTCGCGCCATTATCACGAATGACGGTCAAAGCCCGTGTTCCGGTCCGCGCAGTAATTTCATCGGCAAGAATACGCGAATGGGTCACAACCCAAACCTGCGTGCGCTCTGCAGCATTGGCGATCATTTCCGCAAGCGCCGGAAGCATCGAAGGGTGCAGACTTGTCTCGGGTTCGTTCAACGCAATCAGGCGCGGCAGCCGGTAGGATAACAAAGCACCGGCCAGAGCGAGAAGCCGTATTTGACCATCCGAGAGTTCCTCCGGCCTGAACACACGCTGCGGGAATTCCGGCAACCGCAGGCCGAATGTTGCGGTTTCCTCAGGCACCGGAACATCAAGAACAGCGCCGCCGAGAGCTGCAGCAATGCAGTGATCCAGATCTTCGGTATCTTCGCGAATATGCACCAATGTCGCGAAAACCGCCGCAAGGTTCCGGCCATCCTCATCCAGCATCGGCGCTGTAATAGCCAATGCGGGCTGGCGGATCGGCGAATCCCGGTCCGTGCGGAAACCGTGATAAAATCGCCAGCCAAGAATGGTTGCGCGCAGATCGCCGATCTCAGGGTAACGGCCCGCATTGCCCAAGGCTGAAAACGCCGTCTCGGAATCCAGCAGCCGGACCGGGTGCTCTATCCGGCGGCCACTGTCATCACGCGCAAACACTGCCGGACCCTTGCGTCCCATCATCTCCAGCGGACGGCGGCCGGAATCGATGGTGAGCGTTTCCTCTTTGATCTGTGGTTCAAAGGCAAACCCTGCCGCAGCGGGTGGCCGCAGACCAACCTCGATGCTGTAGCTGGGTGAAAGTCCGGACTGCCGGATATCTTCGTCGTCGCCGCCAAACGAGGCACTGAAGATCATGCGCACCGGACCAGACTTGCGTTTGCCGGTCCAAAGCGCCGATTGCATACCGCCCTCACGCGCGATCTCATAGGACAGCGAACCATCCGCTGCCGCCTTGATCATCTGCATGGCGCGATAAAGATTGGATTTGCCGACACCATTCTCGCCGATAAACAAAGCAAGTTGACGGATATCGAGCCGGATCGACTGCAGCGACCGGTAACCGGTCGCTGAAAGGGAGGTCAGGCGCATCATGACACCTGCTCGCTATGCGTTAAATCTTGGAAAGATCCTGGGCAACACTGAGATTCAGTGCTTCGGCAATTTCACGCGCGGCACGATTGTTTGCATCCCGCTGGGCGCGCAGAACGGCATAACGCTGTCTCGGCGCATCGTAGTCAGCCGTGATCAGACGTGTGCCCTTACCAACCACCTTGCCATCGGAAATACGCGTCAGCGTATAATTGCCGGTCATCCGGATCGAACCAGCAGTTGGCTGACCTGACTTGTCGTTGGTCGCATTCTGCACCAGCGCAAGTGAGAGGTCCTGCACGCCAATGGACAACGTCATTGTGTAGGCAGCACTTGCGGGCTGGCCTGCACCGCGATTGAACAGGAAAATCAGATTGTTGCGCACAACCTGCGCTTCACGGCCGCCAACCTCGGTAATGGCAACAGTTGCAAGCTTGGACTGTACGCTGCCGCTTACCCCCGCTCCCGCACCGGCCACGGGACCGGCATTGGAATAAAGCGGACGCACCTGGCAGCCGCCCGCGATCAGAGCCATGCCAAGAACGCACCCAAGAATACCCATTGGCAGCAAACGCTTGGAGCCGGAAAGCGGCTGGAAACGATCAGGCAACAACATTGATGATCCTCTGCGGTACGATAATGACTTTCTTCGGCGAATTACCGTTCAACGCCGCTTTGACGAAATCAAGTTCGAGAACGGCTTTTTCGACCGTCAATTGATCCGCATCGCGGGCAATTGTCAAATCACCACGCTTCTTGCCATTGATCTGAACCGGCATCGTCACGGAGTTCTCGACAATCAGCGCCTCATTGTAGGTTGGCCAGGCTGTATGAGCAACGAGATTGCCGCTGTTCAACACCTTCGCGCATTCTTCGGCCAGATGCGGCATCATCGGTGCGAACATCGAGATCAGCATATCGGTCGCCTCACGGCTTGCGGAAATAGTTGCCGCATCCGCTTCGCCAGCCGCTATTTTCTGCAATGGCGCGGCCAACACATTGACCAGCTCATAGAGACGGGCGATGGCCTTGTTGAACGCCAGTTTCTCGATATCTTCGCCAACAGCCTTGACGGTTTTGTGCGCAGCCTTGGAAATCAACGCCGCATCGCCATCAAAAGCTGCTGCAGCCGTTGCTGTACTCAAGACAGGTCCGGCTTCGGAGATCAGGCGCCAGACGCGCTGGACAAAACGATGCGCGCCTTCGGCACCGGCTTCGGTCCAAATCACATCGCGTTCAGGCGGCGAGTCGGACAGCATGAACCAGCGGGCCGTATCAGCACCGTAGGAAGCAATGATGTCATCCGGATCGACGACGTTCTTCTTCGACTTCGACATTTTCTCGATCGAGCCGATCTCGATCTCTTCGCCTGTTGCGATCAGGAATGCCCGGCGCTTGCCACTGCTCTCGTCAAGCCGCACTTCAGCCGGGGTAACCCAGCTGCCGTTTGCACCTGTGCCCAGCCGGTATGTCTCGTGCACAACCATGCCCTGCGTGAACAGACCCTTGAACGGCTCGCTGATATCGAGATGACCGGCAACCTTCATCGCCCGCGTGAAGAAGCGCGAGTACAGCAGATGCAGGATCGCATGCTCGATACCGCCGATATACTGATCCACCGGCAGCCAATGATTGGCAGCCTTCGGGTCGGTCGGCTCGTTTTCCCACGGTGCCGTGAAGCGGGCGAAATACCAGGACGAGTCGACGAATGTGTCCATAGTATCGGTTTCACGCCGCGCAGCCTTGCCGCATTGCGGGCAATTGACATGCCGCCATGTCGGATGACGGTCAAGCGGATTGCCCGGACGGTCAAATTCGACATCATCCGGCAGCTTTACTGGCAGATCCGCTTTGGGAACCGGCACGACACCGCAATCATCGCAATGGATCATCGGGATCGGGCAACCCCAATAGCGCTGCCGCGAAATACCCCAGTCGCGCAGCCGGAAATTCACCTTGCGCTCGCCCTGCGGACGGCCGCCAATGGTTTGCTTTTCCAAACGGCTGGCAACTTCGTCAAATGCAACAGCTGGTGTCAGCCCATCGAGGAAGCGCGAATTGATCACCACGCCGTCATCGACATAGGCTGTTTCTGTGATCTGGAATGTCGCGGCATTGCCATCGGCAGGCATGACAACCGCCACCACGGGCAGGCCATACTTGTTGGCAAAATCCAGATCGCGCTGATCGCCGGACGGACAACCGAAGATCGCGCCTGTGCCGTAATCCATCAGAACGAAATTGGCGACATAAACAGGCAGCGTCCAGCTGTCGTCAAACGGGTGCTTGACGCGTAGGCCCGTATCGAAACCTTTTTTCTCTGCCGTTTCCAATGCAGCCAAAGACGTACCCGCACGGCGGCATTCGTCGTTGAACTCGGCCAGCTCAGGATTGTTTTCCGCGGCCTTCTTTGCCAGCGGATGATCCGCAGCAATGGCAATGAACGATGCGCCGAACAGCGTGTCCGGACGGGTCGTATAGACCTCAACCTCGGTCTCACCGCCAATCTGCGATTGTGCATCCAGCGCCCAGCGCACCAGCATGCCCTCGGACTTGCCAATCCAGTTGCGCTGCATCAGCCGCACTTTGTCAGGCCATTGATCCAGCCCGTCCAGTGCACCCAGCAACTCCTCGTTGAAATCGGTGATCTTGAAGAACCACTGCGTCAGCTCGCGCTGTTCGACCAGCGCGCCGGAACGCCAGCCGCGCCCGTCAATGACCTGCTCGTTGGCAAGTACCGTCATATCCTCCGGATCCCAGTTGACCTTGGAAGACTTGCGAGTCACCAGACCCTTCTCGACAAAATCGAGGAACAGCATCTGCTGGCGGTGATAATATTCCACATCGCAGGTGGCGAATTCACGCGACCAGTCAAGCGACAGACCCATGGACTTCAGCTGGCTGCGCATGGTGGCGATGTTCTGATAGGTCCATTCCTTAGGATGAACCTTGTTCTGCATCGCCGCGTTTTCCGCAGGCATGCCGAAGGCATCCCAGCCCATCGGGTGCAGAACGTTAAAACCCTTGGCGCGCTTGTAGCGGGCAACCACATCGCCCATGGCATAGTTGCGCACGTGGCCCATATGGATACGTCCCGACGGATACGGGAACATCTCAAGCACATAATAGGGATCGCGCGGATCATCATTGTCAGTTTCGAAGAGCTTGGCTTCGTCCCAAACCTTCTGCCAATGCTTCTCGGCTACGCGGGGATTGTATCGTTCGGTTGCCATGAACGGGATTCTCTTGCAAAGGATAGTGATTGGCGGACCTTCACCATGGATTGAACAGAGCGTCAACCATAGACAAGGAGGGAACCGCTCGAAACTGCATCAAAAAGGACCTGTCTGGCCATGTCGACCTCTGTTGATCACCTTCTTGAAGTACGCCAAGCCATTGCGAGGGCCGAAGCAGAAGCCAATCGTCATGAAGGCTCTGTCACACTGGTTGCCGTGTCCAAAACCTTTGATGCAGATGAGATTCGGCCGGTTCTGGAGGCTGGTCAGCGCGTGTTTGGAGAAAATCGCGTGCAGGAAGCGCAGTCGAAATGGCCCTTGCTGCGTGCCGATTATCCGGGAATTGAGCTCCACCTCATCGGACCGCTGCAATCAAACAAGAATGAAGACGCGGTTGCACTCTTCGACGTCATCGAAACCGTCGACCGCGAAAAAATCGCCGCCGCACTCGCTGGCGAAATGAAAAGGCAGAACCGGTTTCCCAAGCTCTACATTCAGGTCAACACCGGCTCAGAACCGCAAAAGGCGGGCATTGAACCGAAGGAAGCCGTGGCTTTCGTCAAACGTTGCCGCGACGTACACGGACTGACCATAGAGGGTTTGATGTGCATTCCGCCCGCAGGCGAAAATCCCGGACCGCATTTTGCCTTGCTGGAAAAGATCGCCCGTAAGGCCGAGGTGGAAAAACTGTCCATGGGCATGTCCGGCGACTACGAGATCGCCGTCGGCTTCGGTGCTACATCGGTGCGGGTCGGCTCGGCCATCTTTGGCAGCCGCAGCTGAAAAACCGCAGGCGCATTACCAGCCGCGGCGCGGTCCGGTATCAATGTGGTAGTAGCCCGCGGGATAGCGCTTGAAGCCGCCGACTTCCTTGCTGCCCGACAGGTGTTGCAACAGACCGGACGCACTGCCATGCACGCGGAAATCAACCGCCTGACAGCTCAGATGATAGGATTTGTCGCGGCCACCTGCCTTGCGATTGCCTGTGCGGGACCGGACCGTAGAATTCACCGTGATCGGGCCATAGGTCGATGAAACGCGGTTCAAGACGTTCTTCAGGCGCTCCGGCACGCAATTGGCCGGTGCCTTGTACTGGATATAAGCCTTGCCGCGCGGCATGGCCGCTAGCACCAGCGGATTGATCTTGTCAAAGATGGAGTCGCTGAGCAGGTGCGCATGCTCTTCATCAAACACATGTGCGCCGAGCCGCTTCCATGGATTGGCTGGTTCGGGCAGTGTTCCTGCAGTGGCAGGGATGGCAATGGTTAGTCCAAGAAGAGCCAGCGCCAGAGGGGCGGATTTTGCGCGGAACACAACGCTGCGCAAGGGTCGTTTCGTCATTCATCAGTCCTTGATTGGGCGCACGCTTTTTAGGTTTTTACGGCGCGCCGAATTTGTCCTCCCAAGTCAAGGCAGTGACGGTCTAAGGCGAAATGTGTCCAAAATGGCTCATCTGCCATAACAAAATGTAACGGAATATTACACGGCGTCGCAGATCGTGTGCGACGGAACGCCATTGCCTCAAGGTGATTTGCTGTATTTACGCATCGATTTGCTTGGTGATAATGAACGCATGCGCCTCTCTCCCCGGGAGGTATCCGGGTGGAGGCCCGTCAGCCCATGTTTGGAGGAAATTGATGTCCGAGAAGGTCTATCCCGTGCTGCCAAGCGCGAAGAAAAACGCGCTTATCGACAACGAGACATATCTCAGCTGGTACAAGCAGAGCATCAAGGATCCGGAAAAATTCTGGGCCAAGCACGGCAAGCGCATTGACTGGTTCAAGCCCTATACCAAGGTCAAGAATACCTCCTTCGATGGCAAGGTCTCGATCAAATGGTTCGAGGACGGGCAGACCAATGTTTCTTACAACTGTATCGACCGCCACCTGAAGAAGCGCGGCGATCAGGTCGCCATCATCTGGGAAGGCGACAATCCCTATCTCGACAAGAAGGTGACCTACAACGAGCTATATGAGCAGGTTTGCCGTCTCGCCAATGTGCTGAAAAAGCAGGGTGTCAAGAAGGGCGACCGCGTCACCATCTATATGCCGATGATCGTCGAAGCGACCTATGCCATGCTGGCATGTTCGCGCATCGGCGCTGTTCATTCCGTCGTCTTTGGCGGCTTTTCGCCGGACGCTCTCGCGGGACGTATCATCGACTGCGAATCGACCTTCGTCATCACCGCCGATGAAGGCATGCGCGGCGGCAAGCCGATCCCGCTCAAGGACAACACCGACAAAGCCATCGATATCGCTGCCAAGCATCATGTGATGGTGAAGAACGTGCTGGTCGTGCGCCGCACGGGGGCAAGACCACTTGGGCGCCCAACCGTGATCTCTGGTATCACGAAGAAATTCTCAGCGTTAAGCCCGACTGCAAACCGGAAAAGATGAAAGCGGAAGATCCGCTGTTCATCCTGTACACTTCAGGCTCAACCGGCAAACCAAAGGGTGTGCTGCACACGACAGGCGGCTATCTCGTCTATGCCTCGATGACGCATCAATACGTCTTCGATTATCACGAGGGCGATATCTACTGGTGCACCGCAGATGTGGGCTGGGTTACAGGCCATTCCTACATCGTCTATGGTCCGCTGGCGAACGGCGCCACGACCCTGATGTTCGAAGGCGTTCCCAATTACCCGACGAATTCACGTTTCTGGGAAGTCATCGACAAGCACAAGGTCAATATCTTCTACACCGCCCCGACTGCCATCCGCGCCCTGATGAGTGCAGGCGATGAACCGGTGAAGAAGACATCGCGCAAGTCTCTGCGAGTCTTGGGTTCCGTTGGCGAGCCGATCAATCCGGAAGCCTGGGAATGGTATTATCAGGTTGTGGGCGACAAACGTTCGCCCATCGTCGATACGTGGTGGCAGACGGAGACCGGCGGCATTTTGATTACACCATTGCCAGGCGCAACGGCATTGAAGCCCGGTTCGGCAACCCGCCCGTTCTTCGGCATCCAGCCGCAGCTTGTCGACAATGAAGGTGATGTGCTGGAAGGTGCGGCCGACGGCAATCTCTGTATCACCGATTCATGGCCGGGTCAGATGCGCACGCTTTATGGCGATCACAAGCGCTTCATCGAAGCGTATTTCTCCACCTATAAGGGCAAGTATTTTACCGGGGACGGCTGCCGCCGTGACAAGGACGGTTATTACTGGATTACGGGCCGGGTCGATGACGTGCTCAACGTCTCAGGTCATCGCATGGGCACTGCGGAAGTGGAATCGGCACTTGTGTCGCATGATACGGTGTCGGAAGCCGCCGTTGTCGGCTATCCGCATGACCTCAAGGGACAGGGCATTTACTGCTATGTCACCCTGATGGCCGGCCTTGAAGGCAGCGATGAGTTGCGCAAGGACCTGATTGCCCATGTGCGCAAGGAGATCGGCCCGATTGCCTCGCCGGACAAGATTCAATTCGCGCCTGGTCTGCCCAAAACCCGCTCCGGCAAGATCATGCGCCGCATCCTGCGCAAGATCGCCGAGGATGATTTCAGCGCACTCGGCGATACATCCACTCTTGCCGATCCGGCAGTGGTCGATGATCTGATCGCCAATCGCCAGAATAAGAAGGGCTGATGATCCGCTGACAGAAACACTGTGCGTGGTTCGACAAGCTCACCATGAGGGCGAGTGCTGCTGTAAGGCTAACCGGAAAGATTGCAATTCGAACGATCTTGCAGAGCTTGGCTCCCTGAAGTCCTCACTCTCCCTCATGGTGAGGGCGAGTGCTGCTGTAAGGCTAACCGGAAAGATTGCAATTCGAACGATCTTCCAGAGCTTGGCTCCCTGAAGTCCTCACTCTCCCTCATGGTGAGCTTGTCGAACCACGCACAGACGAAGGACTAGCGGTAGAGATCCGCTCTTGTCTGCGGCACCGCAGAAATCCCCCGTTTGCGTTTTGAAGCCAGCGTCTGGTTGATCTGCACGGTTCCACGCTCGAAGGCCAAGGCACAGCCTGTCAGATATAACAGCCACAGACGCGCTTTCGGCGCACCGACTTCGGCGATTGCCTCATCAAACCGCGCATGCAGGCGGTCCGCCCAGATACGGCAGGTCTTCCCGTAATGTTCACGCAGATTTTCCGCGTCGTGTACCTCGAAGCCATAACCCTCGAGATTCTCGATGGTCATGCCGAGATGATCGAGCTCGCCGCCGGGGAAAATATACTTCACCAGCGCCAGATGCTCGGCGCTCTTGCGGCCGAACGTTTTCTTGTTGCGCTTCATCCGCCGGGTAATCGCGTGATGGAGATAAAGCCCGCCCGGCCGCAACAGCTTGTTCACACTGGAAAAGTAGGTGTCGTAATGGGCAATGCCAACTGCCTCGAACATGCCGATCGACGATATCTTGTCGAACTGCATATCCGGATCTTTTGCCAGCTCCTCATAGGATTTGACGTGGATGGTGATCTTGTCTTCCAGACCTTCTGCCTTGATGCGCTCACGCGCCAGAGCAGTCTGGGCTTCAGACAATGAAACGCCAGTACCCGTGACACCATAATGCTTGGCCGCATAAATGAGCATGGCGCCCCAGCCACAGCCGATATCCAGAAGCCGGTCGCCGGGCTGCAGGCGCAGCTTGCGGCAGATCAATTCGAGCTTGTCCGCCTGCGCCTGATCGATGCTGTTGGCCCAATCGGTGAAATAAGCGCAGGTATAGACCATGCGATCATCGAGAAAGAGCTGATAGAAAGCATTCGACACATCATAATGATGGGTAATGGCTTCCTTGTTGGACCCACTGACAAATGGATTTTTGCCATCAAGGCCGGAAAGGTTGCTTTTTCCGCCGCCCAGAAGCAGCGCAGGCACGTCTTTCAGCAATTGCCATTTTGGCAGGCTCTTGAGCTTTTGCTTGAACTTCCCCTTGGGACCACGCTCGACGAGATCAAACAGGGTTCCATTCTTGACGTCGATCTGGCTGGAAATCCACAATTCGACTATTGAACCGATATTCGGCTTGAGCGCCAGTTGACGCACCGCCATCGGACTGTTGATCACCAGGACAGGGCCGTCGGTCTCACCAATGCGCTCGCCGTTCCACAATTCGACAGCAAATTGCGGCTCCAGCAACTGTATGACGGTGCGGATGATCCGTGCCGCGCTTTCTTGTGCTGCCATATATAAACTCCAGACATCGCTCCAAAACACCAGTGCCGGAGGTCGGCAGAACCTATGCGGTTCGGTGAAAACTGGCAACGGGCTTTCCTAAACCGTCAAAAAACAAAGTTTGAAACTTTTCTCTTGAAACCCGACGCAACACACCCCATTCTCAATTTGTGTTCAACGAATGAAAAGGAGGTGATCCGATGTCTCGTGATTTCGAAAACTGCCACAAGGCGTCTGATGCTTTCCATCGGGGATCGTCTCTCCGTTGAATAAGCGCCCTGGCTGATGCCGGGTAAGAAGGCCAAACGACAGCTTTGTGCCAGACGGAATTGCGGGGCCACTCTTCGGAGTGGCCCTTTCCGTTTATGCGGCACGTTTTCCTGTAATCTGAAACCCGATGGCCTTCATTACAGCAATGGTGGTTTCCAGTGTCGGATTACCGTTCTCACTGAATGAGCGATAAAGCTGCTCCCGCGCAAGACCAGTCTCCCGGGCGATTTTAGTCATGCCCTTCGCCCTTGCCACCACGCCCAGCGCCTTGGCTATGTAACCGGCATCGCCAGTTTCAAACGCATCAGCCAAAAATACTTCAATGGCGTCGTCGGATTTCAAAGCGTCGGCAGGATCGTAGTCATAGAGCTTTTTCATCATGCATCTTCCATTCCTGAATATGGCTAACTTGATGAGTAACGAATTAGATCGAAGAGCAACACAAACGTCCGATTGCATCCCAGAACACTTTGCTCTTTTCGAAATTGGTGATACCAAGATTTCTGCCTGAAAATGGTGCATCTTGCCTCTCTCGGAGGCAATTTCCTCGGAAAGACCCACAATGTCCGCCCTTCCAACCCCAAACGCCGCACCAAAGCGTGCATGGCGTGATGAAATCATTGCGATGCTGGCCTTGAGCTGGCCGATGATTCTCACCAATCTTGCGCAGACCGCCATGACGGCGACTGATGTCATGATGATGGGCTGGATAGGTCCGCATACACTGGCGGCCGGTGCGCTTGGCACCAATCTCTATTATATGCCGATGATCTTCGGGCTTGGTCTCATGCTGGCGACATCGCCGATGATGGCACGCGAGCTCGGCCGCAACAGATTCGCTGTACGCGAAATCCGCCGCACAGTGCGTCAAGGCCTCTGGCTTGCTGTGACCATTTCCATTCCGATCTGGTTTTTCCTCTGGAACACCCAGACAATCCTCACCGCCATGGGCCAGGATCCGGCGCTGGCGGCAGAAGCAGGCGCGTATGTCCGGGCATTGCAGTGGGCGGCTCTCCCGTTCTACTGCTACATCGTTGTCCGCTCCTTTATTGCAGCACTGGAGCGCCCGGGCTGGGCGCTGGTCATCGCAATCCTAGCGGTTGCCTTCAACGCTTTGGCCAATTACTGCCTGATCTTCGGACATTTTGGTTTCCCCAAGCTTGGAATCGTCGGCTCCGGCATTGCAACAACGCTGTCGTCTTTTCTGATGTTTTTTGGCTTGGTGATTGTTGTTCTTCGCGACCCGCAGTTTCGCCGGTACCGGCTGTTCGGCCGGTTCTGGCGCGCCGACTGGCCCCGCTATGGCGAACTGCTGCGACTCGGCTTGCCGATTGCAGCGATCCTCAGTTTCGAAGTGACGATCTTCAACGCCGCTGCTTTCCTGATGGGGTTGATTGGTGCCGACTCGCTTGCCGCCCATGCCATTGCCATCCAGATCGCATCAATTAGCTTTATGGTTCCCCTTGGCTTTGGTCAGGCCGCCACGGTCCGCATTGGCCGCGCTTACGGCGCTCAGGACAAGGATGGCATCAAGCGGGCAGGCTGGGTTGCCTTTGCCTCCGGAACGGGATTCATGGTTTTGACGGCGTCTCTGATGCTGCTCGTTCCATTGCAACTCATCCGTGCCTTTGTCGATATTCATGATCCAGCCAATGCACCGGTGATCTCGCTCGCCATATCATTTCTGGCCTTTGCCGCTCTGTTCCAGATTTTTGACGGCGCACAAGCGGTTGCCAGCGGTATGTTGCGCGGCCTGCACGATACAACCATACCAATGATCTATGCCGCCATTGCCTATTGGGGCATCGGTTTGCCGCTATCTATTGCGTTCGGTTTCTGGCTGAAATTGGAAGGCGCCGGTATCTGGCTTGGCCTGCTCTGCGGCCTTGCCGCCGCAGCAATATTGCTGATGAGCCGCTGGCTAAGTCGCGAGAAGCTGGGTATCGAAATTATCCACCGCTAGCCGCGTGGGTGGCTCGCGCTTAGCTAAGTTCAGAAAGCGCACCACGGAGAAGAGTGCTTTACGAGCTGCATTAATATCGTGCGTGGTTCGACAAGCTCACCGTGAGAGGGATGGATGGGCTGCACAGAGAATTTGGAAGATTGCAGAATACAGCTCCCTGCAACCCTTGCTCTCCCTCATGGTGAGCTTGTCGAACCACGCACGATGCCCATGCAATCAAAAATCGATCGTACGGCCCTTGATTTCCCAATCGCCAAACCGCACCGGATCTTTGCCGCCACGCCCGCCGATTTCGCGGGGCTGGTCATCCGGCTTGGCCTCCGCCTTGTGGCGTGCTTCCGCTTCCAGCAGAGCCCGCTGCGCTGCGGGCGGCAATTGGTCGAAAGGCTTGCTCGAAGATTGATCTTTTCCGTCAGTCTGCGGCGCCTCTGAGGTCTGATTGTTACTCATACTATTCAGGTCCATTATTGAAGCTTGCTGTCAGAAACCCCATCATATACCGGAAGACGTCAGATATAAAGGAATGGTCTTGATACTGGAAATGTTCACAATGCGGGGGATGAAACCATGAATGTCATGCGCACGGGAATGCTGCTTGCCTTCATGACCGCCCTGTTCATGGGTGTTGGTTTTCTCATCGGCGGCACCGGCGGCATGTTGATTGCCCTTGTGGTTGCCACGGGCATGAATCTCTTCAGCTACTGGAATTCCGACAAGATGGTGCTGCGTATGTACAACGCCGTCGACGTCGACCAGAAGAACGCGCCGGAATATTACGGCATCGTCAAAGACCTTGCTGCCCGTGCCGGTCTGCCGATGCCCCGCGTCTATCTCATCGAAAATGATCAGCCGAATGCCTTTGCCACTGGCCGCAATCCGCAAAATGCTGCCGTGGCCGCCTCTACTGGTCTTTTGCGCGCGCTCACGCCGCAGGAAGTGGCCGCTGTCATGGCGCATGAACTAGCCCACGTTGAACACCGTGACACGCTGACCATGACCATTACTGCCACCCTTGCCGGTGCGATCTCCATGCTTGGCAATTTTGCCATGTTCTTTGGCGGCAACCGCAACAACAACAATCCGCTCGGCTTTATCGGTATTCTCGTTGCCATGATCGTCGCGCCATTTGCTGCGATGCTCGTGCAGATGGCGATCAGCCGGACCCGTGAATATTCAGCCGACCGGCGCGGTGCCGAGATTTGCGGCAATCCGCTATGGCTGGCTTCCGCACTCAACAAGATTGCCCGGGGCGCCAAGCAGATCGTCAATGAAGAGGCCGAGCGCAACCCGGCCTCCGCATCGCTGTTCATCATCAATCCGCTGAGCGGTAAGGGAACGGACAGTCTGTTCTCCACTCACCCGAGCACGGAAAACCGCATCGCGGCGCTGGAAGCCATGGTGGAAGAATTCCGCCAACAGCCAGCGGCGCAACAACAAGCCGCAACACCTGCAACTCCCGTTGAAGAAGACCCGCAGGATGAACCGCCATCCCCTTGGGGACGTGACGGCGCATCCCGCAAAGGTCCATGGTCATGAGTTCTGAGAGAAAACGTCCTTCAGGCAAAAAGCACAGCGCATCAAACTATATCGAAGCCGAAGACCGTCCAGGTCTGGCAGCGCGCCAATGCGCCACGCGGTTGCTGGGCGCTGTTATCGAAAAGCAGACATCGCTCGACGGGTTGACTGACAATGGCAATGGCCATCCGCAATATATGGCACTGGATGAGCGCGACCGTTCGCTCGTGCGTGCCATTTTGGGCGCAGCCCTGCGCAATCGCGGTACGATAGAGGCACTGATCGGCCAATTGATCGACCGGCCGCTGCCGGAAAATGCCGTGGCATTGCGCCATCTGCTGCATGTCGCGGCAGCACAGATTCTTTATTTGGACTTGCCTGACCGTGCCGCTGTCGATCTGGCCGTCACCGCCGCCAACAATGATCCGCGCAACCGTCGCTTTGCCTCTATGGTCAATGCTGTATTGCGCCGCCTGTCGCGGGAAAAAGACAGCATTGTTTCCGCTGCAAGCAACGTCCCGGCCTGGTTTGAAGACAGTCTGATTGCCGCCTATGGCAAGGACAAGACCAAGGCCATTCTCGACATCCAGAGCAAGGAACCGCCGATTGACCTGACCGTCAAAGGCGATCCGCAGGAATGGGCCGAGCGTCTTGGCGGCATAGCCCTGCCCACAGGTTCCGTTCGTATGGCGCAGGTTGATGGTGCACTGACCAGTCTTCCCGGCTTTGCCGAAGGCGACTGGTGGGTGCAGGATACGGCTGCAAGCCTGCCTGCCAAGCTCTTCGGTGACATCAAGGGTAAACGCGTTGCCGATCTCTGCGCGGCGCCCGGCGGCAAGACAGCTCAGTTGGCGCAGGCCGGGGCGAAGGTTACGGCGCTTGATCTCTCGGCCAACCGCCTGAAGCGCCTGCGTTTAAATCTCGAACGCTTGCAACTGACGGCCGAAACTGTCGAAGCCAACCTTGCCGCCTACTCCCCCGATGAACTGTTCGATGCAGTCTTGCTCGATGCTCCTTGCTCTTCGACCGGTACAGTTCGGCGGCACCCTGATGTGCCATGGACAAAGTCACCTGCCGATATCCAGAAGCTGGCAACGCTACAGGCCAAACTGCTTGATCATGCGGTAGCTCTGGTTCGTCCCGGCGGTGTCGTGGTATTTTCCAATTGCTCACTTGATCCACTGGAAGGCGAAAAAGTTGCCAATGATCTGCTCGCCAAAAATCCGGCTATCGAATTGCTGCCCGTCACCAGGGATGAGGTCGGTGGCCTTGCCGAATTGATCAGTGATGAGGGCTATGTGCGCTCCACGCCAGCCGATCTTGCCAATGATGATCCGGCACTCTCCGGCATGGATGGATTCTTCGCGGCACGATTCCGCCGGAAACATTAAAATTGAATACTAAAATTTTAACTGTTTTGACTGCATAGTCCCGGTTTGTCGTCGACGAATTGAAGCCAGAACAATGATTTCAGGGTGCTGGAGCAAAAGCCCGCCGGACGGGAAATGTTTCGCGGAGGCGTGCAGAGGCGCCCTGAAGTGCGCCGTAACGCGGCGGAACGAGGAAATGCCGCGAGATGGTCGCGTTTAGCGAAACACCGCAACTGTGGGGACTTGCGACAGCGCAATTATGGCGCCGTTTTCGCAGGCGCTTGCGCATGGGGCCGTTGTTTCGCTGGCGCTTTACCGGCTTTACCCCGGAACGTGTGCTGATCGCCCCACAGGATTTGCGCCCCGCCGACCCGCAACTGGCGGAAGAGTTTTACCACGGACGGTTTGCACTGGCTGGCCGCGTGGTCGAGACCGGTGGCCGCTCGCCTTTCATCGTCGAACCACCCAATCCGGCATGGCAGGCAGCCCTGCATAATTTCGGCTGGCTGCGCCATATGCGCGCCTCGGGCACCGAGCTTGCCACTGCAAACGCCCGCGCGTTGCTCAGCGACTGGATAACCACCCATGGCCGCTCAATCGGCGGGCCCGCATGGACGCCTGAGGTCACTGCGCAGCGCATCATTGCGTGGTTGCAGCATTCCAGCCTCATTCTGGCCGGATCGGAACTGCGCGCCTATCGCCAGTTCATGCGCTCACTCGCCATGCAGGTCCGCTATCTCCGGACCATGGCCGCTGTCATGGATGATGGCGAAGAGAAACTGCGGGCGCGCATTGCACTGGCATTCGCTGCTCTGGCTTTGCCGGTTTCAACCAACACCGGACGTTCGGCCCGGCGCAATCTCGAATTTGAACTGGTTCGCCAGATTCTGCCCGACGGCGGTCATATCTCGCGCAATCCGCTGACAGTGCTTGAATTGCTGGCTGATCTATTGCCGCTGCGCCAGACCTATGCCAGCGGCACGGAAGCGCCGCCCAAAGCGCTGATGGAAGCGATCGAGCGCATGCTGCCCGCCTTGCGTTTCTTCCGTCATCACGATGGCAATCTGGCGCTGTTCAACGGCGTCGGCGCGACCATGCCGGAACGGGTCATTGCTGTGCTGCGCCACGATGATATTGGCGGCCTGCCGCTCACCCACGCGCCGCATTCCGGCTACGAGCGGTTGTCGATGGATTCGACAACCATCATCGCCGATACGGGCCTCGCACCGCCGGTGACCGCATCGCGTGATGCCCATGCCGGCTGTCTGTCATTCGAGATGTCGTCCGGCCGCAACCGTTATGTCGTCAATGCTGGTGTTGACCGCTATGGCCCGGCGGAGTTTCGCCCGCTTGCCCGTTCCACCGCAGCGCATTCGACGGCAACGATCAACGACACCTCGTCCTGCCGTTTCAGCGCGACATCAGGCCTTTCGACCATGATCGGTACGCCAATCATAGCGGGACCGACAAAGGTCAATATCGAGCGCATCGAACGGCCCGGCGCCGTCGGCTTTGTTGCCAACCACAATGGCTATGTCCGCCCGTTCGGTATCTATCACGAACGCCAGATTGTCCTCTCGCACAATGGCAGCGTCATCGAGGGCATCGACAGCTTCTTCGCTGCCGGGCGGAATCCGTTGCGCGGCACGGGCCGTGAGAATGCCGTCATTCGCTTCCATCTTCACCCTTCAGTGAATGTCAGTGTCGATGACAACGGCCTGATCATCCTGCAGGTCGACAATGATGATATCTGGATGTTCTCGGCAACGGTTCAGCCTTTTATCGAAGACTCCCTGTTTTTTGCCGGGTTCCGCGGGCCGGTGAAAACCCGCCAGATCTCGCTTTCGGTCAACGCCTCGCAGTTGCCGGAAGTCGAATGGCAGTTCACCCGGACGTCCCTCGGCGCATACGGCTAAGTCTATGGGATGGGGAAAACCATCCCAATTATCCTCAATATGCGATCGGAAGTAGGATTCCTTGGCAGCCTGTGCTAACCGGCTGTCAAAATCTCCCAAACTTTTCCGCTGAGGACGAATTCTCCCATGGCCGTCACTGCAAAATCCATTCCCGCTCCCAATCTTTATCCCGTCAAGCGTGCCCTCATTTCGGTGTCCGACAAGACAGGCCTCACAGCGCTGGCCCATGCGCTGCATCGCCATGGCGTTGAAATCCTCTCGACCGGCGGCACATCCAAGACCATTGCAGCCGAAGGCATTCCGGTTCGTGACGTGTCAGATATCACCGGCTTTCCCGAGATCATGGATGGCCGCGTCAAGACCCTGCACCCCAAGGTACATGGCGGCCTGCTGGCAGTGCGCGATGATCCTGAACATACCGAAGCTATGAAGGCCCACGATATCGGCGCAATTGATCTGGTTGTGGTCAATCTTTATCCGTTCGAAGAGGTTCGTTATTCCGGCGCCGACTACGCCAATATCGTCGAGAATATCGATATTGGCGGCCCGGCCATGATCCGCGCCGCCGCCAAGAACCATGCCTATGTCGGCATCGTCACCGATACCGGCGATTATGACATGGTCATCGCCATGCTGGAAAAGCACGAGGGTTCCCTGCCCTATTCATTCCGCCAGAACCTTGCTGCCAAAGCCTATGCCCGTACGGCAACCTATGACGCTGCCATTTCCAATTGGTTTACCGAAGCCCTGATGACAGAAACGCCGTCGCGCCGTGCTATTGGCGGCCATCTGCATTCCGTTATGCGTTACGGCGAAAATCCGCACCAGTCCGCAGGCTTCTACCTGACCGGCGAAAAACGCCCCGGCGTTGCCACCGCAACCCAGTTGCAGGGCAAACAGCTTTCCTACAACAACATCAACGACACGGACGCCGCCTTCGAGCTTGTTGCCGAATTCGACCCGGCGCGGACATCCGCCGTTGCCATCATCAAACACGCCAATCCTTGCGGCGTTGCTGAAGGCAAGTCACTGAAGGAAGCCTATCTCAAGGCACTTGCCTGCGATCCCGTTTCAGCTTTTGGTGGCATCGTTGCGCTGAACAAAACGCTCGAAGCCGACGCAGCCGAGGAAATCGTCAAGGTTTTCACGGAAGTCATCATTGCTCCTGACGCAACACCGGAAGCGCAAGCCATCATCGCAGCCAAGAAGAACCTGCGTTTGCTGATCACCGGCAGCCTGCCCGATCCGCGCGCATCCGGCATCACGGCAAAGACCGTGGCCGGCGGCATTCTGGTTCAATCGCGTGACAGCGGCGTGGTCGACGATCTTGAGCTCAAGGTGGTGACCAAGCGTGCGCCGACTGAACAGGAAATGATCGATCTGAAACTTGCTTTCCGCATCGCCAAGCATGTCAAGTCGAACGCCATCGTTTACGTCAAGGATGGCGCCGCCGTCGGTATCGGTGCCGGACAGATGAGCCGTGTGGACTCGGCCCGCATCGCCGCCCGCAAAGCGGAAGATGCAGCAGAAGCAGCCGGACAGGCAACACCGCTCACCAAAGGTTCCGTTGTCGCTTCTGACGCATTCTTCCCGTTTGCCGATGGCTTGCTGTCAGCGGTTGCGGCGGGAGCCACCGCCGTTATCCAGCCGGGCGGCTCCATGCGCGATGAGGATGTGATTGCTGCTGCCGATGAGCATGGCATTGCCATGGTCTTCACCGGCATGCGCCATTTCAGGCACTAGGCTTGACAGGCACTGCAGCCGGATAGGGTGTTCGCAACAGAACGGCCAATCCGGCCAGCAGGAAGATAACAATCATCGCCATGCCGAGGCGTGGCGATCCGCTGACAGCCGTCACGGTAGCCACCACAAAGGGCGCGAGAAAACTCGTCGCACGGCCTGACAGCGCATAGATGCCGAAATATCGTCCTGCTTCATCAATCGATACGCTTCGCGCCATGTAGGAGCGCGAAGATGCTTGCACCGGTCCGAATGCCAGACCGATGAGCAGGCCAAACCCGATATAGGCCTTCTCGGCGGGCGTTCCGAACAGCCCGCCTGTATCCGCGCCTGGCAGCGGCCAATAACCAAACAGCGTATAGCCCGGTCCGGTCGAAACAATACCGATAGTTGCGACGGTGAGCAGCACCAGCGAGATCACCACAACGACCTTAGAGCCAAGCATGGTGTCGAGACGGCTTGCGGCGACACAACCGAAAATCGCAACGACGTTGAGGATAATCCCGTAAATACCGATTTCCGCCGTCGCCCAGCCGAACATGGTCGCCGCAAATGCACCACCGAGCGCGATCAGGGCATTGACGCCATCCTGATAAATCATCCGCCCGACCAGAAACCGCAGAATGCCTGAACGCTGCCGCACCTCGCCAATGGTCGATTTCAGTTCAGCCAGCCCCATATGCACGGCCTTGCCAATAGGCTGACCCTTGCCGCTATCGGGTGTAAACAGGAACATCGGCAGGACGAAAACCAGATACCAGAGCGCCGACAGCGGGCCGGTAGCCCGATCACCTTCGCTTGCAGCGGGATCAAGCCCAAGGATCGGGTTCAATCCCAGCATGGTCTTGCCGGTTTCGGGCGAACCCGCCATGAACGCAACCACGAAGATCAGAACAATCATGCCGCCGAGATAGCCAAGTCCCCAAGCCATGTTGGAGATGCGGCCAATATCTTTTTCCGGCACCAGCCGCGGCATCATCGAGTCGTTGAAGACGATGGAAAATTCCGCCGCTATCGAGGCCAGCGAAAAGAAGATCAGCGGGATGATGAGGTTTGAACCGGGTGCCGCAAACCACAACATGGTCAGCGCGAAAATCTGGATGATGGCGAAGAAGCCGATCCAGGGTTTTCGTGCACCGGTTTGATCGGCGATCGATCCAAGGATCGGTGACAGCACCGCAATGATCAGCCCGGATATGGCAATGCCATAACCCCAGGCAGCTTGCCCGGTGGCAGGATCGCTCGCCATCCGCGCCACGAAATAGGGACCGAAAATGAAGGTCGTGACAACCGTGAAGAACGGCTGTGCCGCCCAGTCGAAGAGCATCCATCCCCAGATGCCCCGTTTCGACACAGCCATCGCGTTTCCTTCCCTGATCCAGCCCCCCTACTCTTGTCTAGGACAGGTCAGAAAGCAATCCGGCGGCCACCGCAAGCCGCGAGACCGTGAGATCCCCGCCTTCGACGATATTCACCATTCGCTGGCGCAATTCATCCACGCGCGCCCCACGATTGGCTATCCATTCCTTGGCCGGGTCCGGTTTCTTGCCATATTCGCTAAGCGCCGCTACGGCAATGCCGCGCCGTGCCTGCGAAATCAGGTCCGATGCACGCGCCAGCGCGATGCCGTCATAGTAATCGGCGACGGACACACCCCGCGCGGCCTCGACGATACGGCCGATGCGGAATGCCTCGGAAATATCGAAATAGGCCTTGGCAGCACTGGCAATATCGGTGCCGGCTTGCTGTGCGACTGCAGCGATATCCGGGATGATCGGCGCAATTTCCAGCCGCGCCAGTTGCGCAGCCAGAGCAGCCGGCGCACCCTGTCCGGCATAATAAGCCGTATCATCACGCAACTGATTGCTCATGGAAAGCGGCAGCAGCTTCTCAAGTTTGGGCTGCAAGGTGCTGCGGGCAGTTTTGATTTCCCCGATTGCCGCCTCCAGTCCAATACCGCCGGTCCGGTTACGCAGGACCCACGCGGTTGTCCAGTTCAGCATCTGTGCCACTTTGGCGTAGAAGCCATTCTGCACATCGCCGGGCAATGTATTGTCCAGCGCATCAATATCGGCAAACAGTCCATCGACCTCGAAACCATCACGCACGATCACATAGGCGCGGACAATATCCGGCGCCGATTGTCCCGTCAGATCAGCCAGACGGCTGACAAAGGTCGGACCGCCCCGGTTGATCGCGTCATTGGCAAGCTGCGTGGCAATGATTTCCCGGCGCAGGCGGTGCGTGCGGATTTCCTCGCCATAGCCTTCCTTCATCTGTCTGGGGAAATAATCGAGCAGTCCCCGTTCCAGATAGGGATCGTCCGGCAGGTTGCTGGCCAGCAGCTGATCCGAAAGCACGATCTTGGCATAGGCCAGAAGAACGCCCAGCTCGGCGCGGCTAAGAGCAATGCCATCGGCCTGCCGTTCCGCCAGAGCCTTATCGTCAGGCAAGGTTTCCACCTTGCGGTTGAGCAGTTTCTTGGCTTCGAGTTCGCTCATGAAGCGCGACTGATAGGCAAGATCAGTCAATCCACGCCGCTGCGCCAGCGACAGAGCAAGAGTCTGCAGATAATTGTTGCGCAGGACAAGATCACCAACTTCGTCGGTCATCGATTCCAGCAGCGTATCGCGCTTGTCACGCTGCAGCTTGCCGGCCCGCATGGCCTGAGCCAAGGCGATCTTGATATTGACCTCAACGTCGGAGGTGTTCACACCAGCCGAATTGTCGATCGCATCGGAGTTGCAGCGTCCGCCAAGCAGACCGAACTCGATACGTGCCTTCTGCGTCACGCCAAGATTGGCACCCTCGCCGATGACCTTGGCCCGAACGTCGCTGCCGGTGATGCGAATCGCGTCATTGGCACGGTCGCCAACCTCTGCATCGCTTTCCAGCGTGGAGCGGATATAGGTGCCGATACCGCCGAACCAGAGGAGATCAACCGGCGCTTTCAGGATCGCCGTCATGATCTCGAACGGCGTCGCTGT
The DNA here is from genome assembly GCF_014189505.1 of Phyllobacterium sp. 628. Classification (GTDB taxonomy): domain Bacteria; phylum Pseudomonadota; class Alphaproteobacteria; order Rhizobiales; family Rhizobiaceae; genus Phyllobacterium. The sequence continues at coordinate 409,500 of NZ_CP050301.1, forward strand.
CGTCTTGGCGAGGCCGATCACCTTGGCTGCCTCTTTGGACAGAGTGATCGATTTCTGCGAACGTGAGAACACACCGCCGCCCGCCGAAATCTTCGACTTGTCATAATCCTGCCAGCTCGAGCGCGGCAGATTGAACAGCCGCTGACGCTCTTTCATGCTCGCTTTCACATCCGGTTCCGGATCAATGAAAATATCGCGATGGTCAAACGCTGCCACGAGCTTGGTTTGCGGCGACAGCAGCATCCCGTTGCCGAAGACATCGCCGGACATATCACCCACACCCACAGCCACGAAGGGCACTTTCTGGATGTCGGTACCGATTTCGCGGAAGTGGCGCTTCACGGCTTCCCAGGCTCCGCGCGCGGTAATACCCATCTTCTTGTGGTCGTAACCGGCCGAACCGCCTGAGGCGAACGCATCATCGAGCCAGAAGTCATGCGCCTGGCTGATTGCATTGGCGGTATCGGAGAAAGTTGCCGTGCCCTTGTCCGCTGCGACGACGAAATAAGGATCATCACCATCGAGCCGCAGGATATTTGCCGGAGGCACCACGGTTTCGCCGTGCAGATTGTCAGTGACCGAAAGCAGGGTGGCAATGAAGGTAATATAGGCGGCGCGTCCCGCCTCGAAAATCGCATTGCGGTCGCCGCCCGTTGGCAGACGTTTCGGATAGAACCCGCCCTTGGCACCAACAGGCACGATCACAGCATTCTTGACCTGCTGCGCCTTGACGAGACCCAGCACTTCCGTGCGGTAATCCTGTGCGCGGTCAGACCAGCGCAGACCACCTCGGGCGACCGGGCCGAAGCGCAGATGCACACCCTCGACTTCCGGTCCATAGACGAAGATTTCGCGATAAGGCCGTGGCTCCGGCAAGTCATCCAGTGCACGCGGATCGAGTTTGAAGGCCAGCGTCACACGCTCACTGCCATCTTCTTCCGGCGCGAAGGCATTGGTGCGCAATGTCGATTCGATCAGGTTGAGGAAGCGGCGCAGAATACGGTCATCATCGAGGCTCGGCACGCCTTGCAGCGCCTCTTCGATGGCGCTGCGAATGGTTGACTGCTTGCGTTCGGACTGGGCGGCGGCGCCCTTTTGGGGATTGAGCCGCTGTTCGAACAGACTGAATAATTGTTTGGCAATATCCGGGTAACGGTTGAGCGCGACCGCGATATAATCCTGCGAATAGGGAATACCAGCCTGTTGCAGATAGCGGCCATATGCACGCAGGATAATAATCTGCCGCGCGGTCAACTGGCCGGTCAGAGCGAGTGAATTGTAACCATCATTATCGGAAGCTCCGTTCCAGATACTGCGGAAAACCTCCTCGAAGAGATCGCCGTCATCGGCGAGATCGATGGCCAATCCCGACGTGCTGGTCAGCTCCATGTCGTGCACAAACAGCGGGCTGCCGTCGGCGGCCGGCAATGCAAAGGTCTGTTCGCTGATGACACGGAAACCCATATTCTCCAGCAGAGGCACACGCTGCGACAGTGCAACCGCAGAGCCGTAATGATAGATTTTCAGGGAAGCGGCATTGGCGCCGTCCGTACGATGGCGGTAGAAATCTACGAACAGCGGATTGGTACGCGACAGACCGGCGATGCGGCTGGCGTCGACCAGCGCTTCATCCGGCGAAAAGTTCTCGCGATAGGAATCCGGGAATGCGGCAGCAAGTGATGAAAATTCGGCAAGGCCGCTGCGATCGCCAACTTCAGCCACAGCGTCTTCCCAGGTGCGAACGATAGCGCGCACGCTCTCTTCCAGTGTTTCACGCTTGACCTTGGGGAAGTCGTTATCCGCATGGCCGATTATGAAATGCACCCGCGCCAGATTGCCCTCCGGAAACGCCGGATAATAGGCGGAGACATGCCCTTCATAAACAGCGGCGAAATAGGATCCCATCTTCTCGCGTACAATGGAATCGTAGCGTTCGCGCGGAACATAGACGATGATCGAGGCAAACCGGCCGAACGGATCGATGCGCGGCAGCACCCGCACACGTGGGCGTTCTCCCAGAGCCAGAATGATTTCGGCATTGCGGGTCAATGTCTTGACGTCGATCTGGAATAGATCGTCACGCGGATAGCCTTCGAGCACCTTGATCAGCTGTTTGCCCGAATGATCCTCGCGGTTGAAACCAAGACGGCTGATGACACTTTCCGTCTTCGAACGCAGGTAGGGGATTTTCAGCACAGAGCGCGTATAGGCCCCTGATGTAAACAGACCGACGAACCGCAACTCGCCGCTCACCTTGCCTGCTGCGTCATAGGTCTTGACGCCGATATAATCCATATAGCCGCGGCGATGCACCAGCGACTTGGTATTTGCCTTGGTAACGATCAGGGGCTCCGGACCCGTGAGGAACGCGATGATTTGCGGCGTGGTCGTTACGCCCTGATTGCCACGCTTGAGCACGCGGACATCGGGATCACGCAAAATGCCGAGGCCGGTTTTGCCTGAACGTTCCAGTTCGCCCTGGCTCCCATCGCCCTGATAGTCGTATTCGCGCACGCCGAGGAAAGTGAAATTATTGTCGCGCAGCCATTCCAGAAATTCGACCGCTTCTTCAGCCGCCGCCTTCTTCATGGGCGTCTTGCCGGTGCGGTAGGACTCAATTGCATCGCTGAGGCGGCTGACCATGGCAGCGCGGTCATTGACCGCTTCACGCACCTGTTTGAGTACAATGGTAAGCACTTCAACCATGATTTCGCGTGCCGGTGCATCCAACGCCGGGACATGAATCTGCATGACCGAAACACGAGCCTCGTCCTTGCCGGGCTTGTCGGGTCCCGCAGCGCCGATGACTGCACCACTTTTCTTGTCGACATCCATGACCGGATGCAGGACCAGATAAACCGAACTGACACGCTCACTGATCTCGCCCAGCACCGAGTCGAGCAGGAAGGGCATATTGTCATTGATCAGCGTAACGACAGTAACCGGGCGGCCATCGCGATAGATCGCGCTGCCATCTGAAAGTTCGATCTGCGGCGCGCCTGATTTGAACTGGCTCAATGCATCCTGTGCAAGCTTTGCAGATGCGGTCAGGGCGCCGGCATCATAATCGGCAAGATCTTCCGCCGGAGCGCGGGCAAACAGCAATTCCTCAAATAGACCCGCCGAATGCTTTTTCTCCTTCGTGGCTTTTACTGTTTTTGACTTCGGAGCAACTTTTGCGCCCGATTTTTTCGTTGAAGCCATCAGAATCTCCCCCTGAACAGGCATTTCGGCTCATCATAGCCGTTGAAACTGCATTTTCGACTGCAAACTGCACGCTGGACGTAAAATTCACATGACATGGTCCGGCTACAATTCAACCAAATGATCATCAAGTTCGTTGACATTGTCGGGACCAGCCGGAAAGTGGGTTTCCAGCAGCCGCCCCGCTTGCTCAATGGCTTTGAGAAAGCCCGAAGCGTGATCATCCTGCGCCGCATGGTTTGTCAGGATTGTGACGATTCCGTTCCACTCGTCCTGCGGCACTTTTGCATTGATACCGGCGTCAGCAACAACTTCCGCATAACGCTCTGCAAGCGAAACAAACAGCAGGATTCCGGTGCGTTTTTCCGTCAGATGCACATTGCGTGTCAGAAACTGCTGAACCGCATTCAGATGTGCCCGCTGATACAGGATACGCCTTGGAACAAAGCGCAGACTAAGCCCCGGAATGAACCGGAGCAGCAAGACTGCCGTCAGGAAAGCTGCCAGAATTGCCAGCCCGAACAGCGGCAAAGATATGCTGAACCAATACCAATGGGCAGCCAACGCCACAATGACAGCCGAAATCAGGATGCCGCAGGTCACCGCAAAACCGGCAACAAAAAAATAACTGTCGCTGCTGCGGGCGAGCACCGCATAGATTTCACCGCTGGTCCGGCTTTCAGCTTGGCGGATCGCTGCGGCAATGCGGGCGTGTTCGTCCTCATTCATCACTGACATACTCTCTCCTACCAGCCTCCCGATGCGCCGCCGCCGCCGGACGATCCACCACCACCGGAAAAGCCGCCCCCGCCTCCGCCTGACCAGCCGCCACCCCCGCCAGAAGACCAGCCTCCGCCGGAACCATTGTCCCGGGAGGACTGCGTACTGATTACCATGCCGAGCCATTTGTAACGGCCCGGTCCAAGTTTCTGGCCAAAGATTGGCGCCATGATCGCCATGCCAAATCCGCCAAAGAAGATAAGGACCCAGATGGAAATGAAGATGACGCCGAACCAATCGATATTGGAGAATTCCTCCTTGATATTACGCTTGGCCCGCGCTTCAAGTTCGGCTGAATCGCCCGACAAAACCTTCAGAATATCGTCGACCCCGCGGGAAATACCGCCGGAATAATCGCCTGAGCGAAAACCGGGAATGATGGCATTCTCGATGATCAGTTTTGAGAGAAGATCAGTCAGCGTGCCTTCCAGTCCATAGCCGACCTCGATCCGCACCTTGCGGTCATTCGGCGCGACGACGAGAAGAACGCCGTTGTTCTCCTGCTTCTGGCCAAGCGCCCAAGCCCGGTAAAGCCGGTTGGAATAGGGTTCTATCGCCTCGCCATCAAGGCTTGGAATGGTCACAACAACCACCTGATCCGATGATTTTGCCTCGAACGCGGCCAGCTTCTGCGTGATCGCCTCGCGCGATGCCGCGTCAATAACGTTGGCGCCATCCACCACTCGTCCGGTAAGAGCGGGCAACTCCGCCGCAAAGGCATTGCCGAGATAAAAACTGAAAACAACCAATGCCAGTAGCAGGCTATACGCAACCCGTTGCAATAATGAATCGCGTACGGCGATAACCGCGCTTTGGCGCATGGTGCGCATGATGAAAGCCTAGAACTTGACTTGAGGTGTCTGCTTGGCCGAGTCGTCGATGGTAAAGGTCTGGAATGGCTCGCTGTTGGTATACCAGATCCATGTCCAGATAATCGTTGGCATGGTTCTCAGCGAGGTATTGTAGACACGCACCGCCTCGATGTAGTCACGGCGGGCAACCGCGATGCGGTTTTCAGTGCCTTCAAGCTGCGACTGCAACGCCAGAAAGTTCTGGTTGGACTTCAGGTCCGGATAATTTTCGACCACGGCCAGCAAGCGCGACAGTGCACCGGTCAGATTGGCCTGATTGTCCTGAAATGCCTTAAATGCATTGGGATCCTTCAGCGTGTCAGGCGTTACCTGTACCGATGTCGCCTTGGCACGGGCTTCGACCACAGAGGTCAGCACGTCTTTTTCCTGAGCCGCATAACCTTTGACGGTTTCGACAAGATTGGGGATCAGATCGGCGCGTCGCTGATACTGATTCAGCACTTCACTCCAGGCCGCCTTGGCCTGTTCTTCATTGGTCGGAATTGTGTTGAAACCGCATGCGGACAGCAGCGGCACGAGGACAACGAGAGCAAAAACCGAAAATACATTCCGTGGCAAAATGCCGGTCGTAGACGCCATTTTTTGCATGAAACCCTCTCCTCAACTCTCATTTTCCCGACCGGATGGTCAGTTTGGAACGAAGCAGCGCAAGCCTAGCCATTTTTTGCTGCAAAAGGAACTGGCAAAGCGCTATGCTGCTCTGCAACAGGGATCAAGCGAAATCGCCATGACTGCAAATGACAAAGATCAACAGGATGTAACAGAGTCGAAACGGATACTGGATCGCGTCAACCGCGAATCTGCTGCCGCTGGTAATTCGGTCATTGATCGCAACGTTGCCAGAGCCAAGAACCACTTCAATGCCGATGATGCCGATGCCGAAGACCCCATTGAGATATGGGGAACCCGTATCGGCCGGGTTCTGGGATTGCTAGTGCTCGTTGCAATGATTATCTGGGTGATCAGTTACACCACCGGAAAAAGCTGAGCTGCCCCTTCCCCGCTTCGCCTGAACTCTTTCACGAGTATGCCTATGACCGCTTCCGTTGCTCCCTCGTCCAATGCCGTCATCGTTATTTCCAGCCACGTGGTACGCGGTTCCGTCGGTAACCGCGCGGCTGTGTTCGCGCTTGAGACGCTGGGGCATCCGGTTTGGGCGGTTCCAACTGTTATTTTGCCCTGGCATCCTGGACATGGCGCAGCCAAGCGCATCGTCCCGGAACCGCAGCAATTCGATGATCTGATTGCCGACCTTGAGCGTGCGCCGTGGCTTGGCGAAGTGCGCGCCATCATGACTGGCTATCTCGGCAATGCTGCGCAGGCCACATCGGTCGCCCGCCTCGTCAAAAAGATCAAAGCTCAAAACAAGGACGTACTTTATCTCTGCGATCCGGTGATCGGCGATACCAAGGGTCTTTATGTCCCGGAAGCGACAGCCATCGGCATCCGCGATGAGCTCATGCCGCTGGCGGACATTTCGACACCTAACCGCTTCGAGCTGGCATGGCTTGCCGGAGCAGATTTGCCCGATAACAAGGCGATCATGCAGGCCGCTCTGCATGCGGGTCCGGGCACGATGCTGGTCACCTCAGCGCATCCCATGCTGGCAGGCGGAACGGGCAATCTTCTGGTCACACATTCCTTCGCCATGCTGGCCGAGCATCGCCTCGTTACGGGGCCGGCCAATGGGCTGGGCGACCTCACATCGGCGCTGTTTCTGGCGCGCATGCTTGCGGGTCTCGATCACGAACAGATCCTGCAGCGAACCACTGCCTCCGTCTTCGAAATCATGGCCCGTTCGGCCAAACGTGGCGCGGACGAACTGATGCTGGAAGCCGATGCATCCAGCCTCTCAACGCCCATGGCGATGATCCAGATGCGCAGGCTCACCCATCCCAGCAAAGGCATCCGGGCCTGAGCAACGCAATGACAGTGCTCATCAGACCATTGGAAGCTGCTGATATTGAGCGGGCCCGCACGATCGACAGTTCCTTTCAGGTGGAATCGCGGCTCGTCTTATCCGCTGCGGACGGTGTTATCGTGTATCAAGCCATTCCTGTTGAACCTTACATCAAGCGTTACGATGAGGAAGACGAGCTGGCTGACTATATCGGCGCCAGCGACAAGGCAGCATTTCTTGCGCTGATCGACCAGACACCTGCGGGTCTGCTGCAATTGTCGGAAAACTGGAACAATTACGCCCTCATCGACAACATCGCCGTCGATTCACAGTTCCGCAGAACGGGCATGGGGCGGATCCTGATCGATCAGGCCATCCAGTGGGCAAGATCGCGCGGCCTTGCCGGTGTCATGCTGGAAACGCAGGACAACAATGTTGCAGCCTGTACCTTCTACAGGCGTTGCGGTTTCACCCTGCGCGGTTTCGACACGGGTCTTTACGCAGCAATCCCGATGACACGCCCGGAAACTGCCCTATTCTGGTATCTGACATTTGAGCCCTGAGCCTCGCGCTTATATCTTGCGTACGAAAGACCAATTGATCTTCCCTCTGATCGGGATTAATGCACCATCATGACCATGCTTCCTGAGAAACTGCTCACCGGTTATCGTAACTTCATGGCCCAGCGCTATGCCAACGAGACCTTGCGCTACAAGCAATTGGCCGAACAGGGCCAGACACCGGAAACACTCGTCATTGCCTGTTGCGACTCGCGCGCTGCGCCGGAAATCATCTTCGATACCAGTCCGGGCGAGATTTTCGTCATTCGCAATGTTGCCAATCTGGTGCCTCCCTATGCGCCGGATGGCGAGTACCACTCCACCTCGGCAGCGCTCGAATTTGCCGTGCAAAGCCTGAAGGTCAAGAACATCGTCGTTCTCGGCCATGGTCGTTGCGGCGGTATCAAGGCAGCGCTCGATACGGAGAGCAAGCCGCTTTCCCCCGGTGATTTCATCGGCAAATGGATGAGCCTTGTCGCTCCTGCCGCCGAGGCCGTGGCTGCCAACAAATTGATGACACCGTTCGAACGCCAGACAGCGCTGGAGCGTATCTCGATCCGCTATTCACTGAAAAATCTGCGCAGTTTTCCCTGTGTCGATATTCTGGAAAAGAAGGGCCGGATCAGCCTGCATGGAGCCTGGTTCGATATTTCGACGGGCGAGCTCTGGGTCATGGATCCGGAAACCGGCGATTTCCGCCGTCCCGAGCCGGAACTGGCCGAAGCTCAAACCGAAGAATAATCCATGCTGCGGTTGTTTCTGACGATTGCCATGCTTCTCGCGCTGGCTATGCCATCAATGGCTGATGACACGGCTGAAGCACTGGTCGAGCGCTGGTATGCGGCACTCATTGCAGCTGACAGGGCGCAATTCAATGACCTGCTGACGAATGATGCGACCATTGTGCTTGAAGACATTGAACTCGAGCAGAACAAGCAGGAATTTCTCAATTCGCTTGGCGAGTGGGAGAATGCAGCAAAAGGCGCCACCATACGGCACCGTTTCGGTGCAATGGAGAATGGCAAGCTGACGGCTTTCGTCTGTTACCAGTTTCCCGAGAGCACCACCTATACCCGTGAGCTTTTCACCTTTCGCGATGGCAAAGTCAGCGGCAGCACCCAGGGCTCTCTCGGTGAAACCTGCGAAGGTTTTTGAGGCATTGTTTCTAAAACGGTATGCTTTCAAGCAAAAGGCCGATGCACAGCATCGGCCTTTGCTATTCCATCACGCGATCAAGGCGAACATTATTGACCGTCGATCTGTGCACCAATGATGGCAATCGCCTGCTGGTAGACGCCGGCAGCATTCCAACCCTGAATTGCCGCGAAGTTTGGCTGTCCGGGCTGGTATCCGGCACCACGCTGCCAGCCATGGCCGACGAGGAAGTTGGCGGTTGAAGCCAATGCATCGGCTTTGGAGTGAACCATGTCGATATGGCCACTGCCATCGCCGTCCGCGCCATATTTCAGGACGTTTGCAGGCATGAACTGTGTCTGGCCGATTTCGCCATGCAGGGCGCCCCGTGCATCAGCGGCGAGGTCTCCCTTGTCGATCAGCCGCAGAGCAGCATAAAGCTGTTCGGTGAAATAACCGCTGCGGCGGCAATCATAGGCGAGTGTCGAAACAGCCGACAATGTGTGCTGGTTACCCAAAAACGCGCCAAATCCGGTTTCCATTCCCCAGATAGCAAGGATTGGACCCGCAGGCACGCCATAACGCTTTTCAATGCTGGCAAAGAGGGCTGCATTCTGCGCCTTTTGCGATTTGCCGCGCGAGACGATGGCCTGTCCGCCACGAACCTGCATGAATTTGTCGAGCGAATACTTGAAGCTCTTCTGATTACGATCGAGAGCAATCGTTTTGGTCGAGTACGTCACATTATTAAGAGCATTCAGGCCTTTGCTGCCGATGCCTTGCGATTTTGCTTCCTGCTTGAATTGTTCGACCCAAGCTGGAAATCCACCGGAATTGTTGCCACACTGAGGAGCAGCATGAGCCGCGCCTGCGGTGATGATTAGCGCGGCGGCTACACCCGCCAAAAGTCTGCCTTTGGCAACAAATGCCATGGAAATCTCCTTAAAAGTTAAATCTACTTTGAACCTATCTGCCATTTTTCTTCAGTTCTGTCATCTGGCAGAATTGGGCGTTATCTGGCGAAACGGTACCTGTTTCGTTTATTTCGGTCCGGTTTTGACAATTCAACGCTGTTCGAATGCCTTTTTCTGCCCATCCGCGAGCCTGCAGGTAAAGCTCTCAGCACAACTTGGAATTGCTGAATACAACCTGATTCGGTGCCAAGTGTTAGACTTATTGACAAGCAGCTTGGTCCAATTTCATCGAAACATGGCTGCAATTTCTAACTATATTTGTTTGCATTGCTATTGTGGCAGATTTGATCGTCTGGATTAAAAGATATGCAAACGCAAGCAGGGCTGAAAAAGCGCGCCTAGCACCGGCCAGCTTGACTCTGCACTGCATTTCCTGTTTAAGCCGCGCATCAATCCGCGACGAGTTCTTACTCCGAGCAGCCGACCGGGACCCCGCAAGGGTCTGAACGATCCCGGAGGTCAACACCCGACAGCGCGATGCGCCCTCGGGTGCATTTTTGCTTTGAGCCGCATTTTGGCTATGGGCTTTGGCGCGGAGGATGCTTACCTCTCGGGGAAACGGTTCCCCGGAAGGATAAAGGAAAACGCATGTTTGAGAGCTTACAGGAACGACTAGGTTCGATTTTGAATGGCCTGACCGGCCGTGGCGCGTTGTCGGATGCCGACGTCGCGGCAGCTCTGCGCGAAGTGCGCCGGGCTTTGATCGAAGCTGACGTTGCTCTGGATGTTGTTCGCTCATTCACCGACAAGGTGCGGGCCAAGGCTGTCGGCGCCGAAGTTTTGAAGAGCATCAAACCTGGCCAGATGGTCGTCAAGATCGTCCATGACGAACTCGTCGATATGCTCGGCGCTGAAGGCGTCACCATTGACCTGAATGCCCCGGCGCCAGTCGTTATCATGATGGTTGGTCTGCAGGGCTCCGGTAAAACCACCACCACCGGCAAGATCGGTAAGCGCCTGACCGAACGGTCGAAGAAAAAAGTGCTGCTTGCCTCGCTCGACACACGCCGCCCGGCTGCGCAGGAACAGTTGCGGCAGCTTGGTGTACAGACCGGCGTCGATACACTTCCCATCATTGCCGGCCAGACGCCGGTTGAGATCGCCGCGCGCGCCGTACAGGCTGCCAAGCTCGGCGGTCATGACGTTGTTATTCTCGATACGGCAGGCCGCACCCACATTGACGAGCCCTTGATGGTCGAAATGGCCGACATCAAGAAGAAGGCCAATCCCCATGAAATCCTGCTGGTCGCTGACGCGCTGACCGGTCAGGATGCCGTCAACCTCGCCCGTTCTTTCGATGAACGTGTTGGCATCACCGGCCTTGTGCTCACCCGTATGGATGGCGACGGCCGCGGCGGTGCAGCCCTCTCGATGCGTGCCGTCACCGGCAAGCCGATTAAGCTGATCGCCACCGGCGAAAAGATGGACGCGCTGGAGGAATTCTATCCCCGGCGTATCGCTGACCGCATTCTCGGCATGGGCGATATCGTTTCGCTGGTCGAGAAAGCTGCTGAAAACATCGATGCGGAAAAAGCCGCCGCGATGGCCAAGAAGATGCAGTCGGGCAAGTTCGATCTCAACGATCTGGCGGACCAGATCGGCCAGATGCAGAAGCTTGGCGGCATGGGTGGTATCATGGGGATGATGCCCGGCATGGGTAAGATGAAGGATCAGATGGCCGCTGCTGGTCTCGATGATTCCATCTTCAAGCGCCAGCTTGCCATTATCTCCTCGATGACAGCAGCCGAGCGCACCAATCCGGACGTGCTGAAACATTCGCGCAAGCAGCGCATCGCCAAGGGCTCCGGCACCAATGCCGCCGACATCAACAAGCTTCTCAAAATGCACCGCCAGATGGCGGACATGATGAAGGCGATGGGTGGCAAGGGCAAAGGCGGCATCATGAAACAGATGATGGGCGGCATCGGTGCAAAGATGGGCCTCGGTGGTTTGGGCGGCATGGGTGGTATGGGCGGAATGCCCGACCTGTCCAAAATGGACCCCAAACAGCTTGAAGCTTTGCAGAAACAGGCGGAAGCCGCTGGCTTCGGCAAGAGTGGTGGATTGCCCGGTCTTCCCGGCGGTCTCGGTGGTGGCGGTTTGGGTGGCGGACTCCCGCGCTTGCCCGGCCTTGGTGGCGGCCTTCCGGGCTTGCCGAAGAAGAAGGGATAATCATGACGTCTTCCTCTCTGCCAAAAGAATTGCTCGAACTGCGCGCCTCCATCGACAATATCGATGCGGCGTTGATCCACATGCTGGCGGAACGTTTCCGCTGCACCAAAGCGGTGGGCGTGCTGAAGGCCAGGAATGGTCTCGCAGCTGCCGATCCAGCCCGCGAAAAACTACAGGTTGAACGTCTGCGCTCGTTAGCCCAGTCGGCCGACCTAGACCCCGATTTTGCCGAGAAGTTTTTGAATTTCATCGTCAAGGAAGTGATCAGACATCACGAAACAACTGCGGCAAAAGAAAACGCCGCGAACTAACCTAAGGAGAATACCCCATGTCCATCAAGATCCGCCTGGCACGCGCCGGCTCCAAGAAGCGCCCTTATTACCACGTCGTTATCGCTGACGTTCGCGCACCACGCGACGGCCGTTTCATCGAAAACGTCGGTTCCTGGAACCCAATGCTTCCCAAGGACGGCGACCGCGTAACACTCAATGCCGAGCGCATCAACTACTGGATCGGTCACGGCGCACAGCCAACAGACCGCGTCCTGCGCTTCCTCGATCAGGCTGGCATTGCCAAGCGCGACGTGCGCAGCAACCCGGAAAAGGCGCTTCCAGGCAAGAAGGCCCAGGAACGCGTTGCTATGGCCAAGCAGGCTGAAGAAGATGCAAAGGCAAAGGTTATTGCTGATGCGGAAGCTGCAAAGGCTGCTGCTGAAGCCGAAAAGGCCGCTGCCGCTGAAGCTGCTGCTGCCCCTGCAGAAGAAGCTGCGACTGAAGAAGCCGCCAGCTAATAAGCGATTTTATGAACTGACTGCAAAACGGGTGGCTCTGCCGCCCGTTTTTGTTTCACAGGGCATTTGCCGTTAAACCATCCCATGCAGCCATGGCCGCTTTGGCGGTCTTCGCCAACTGATCCAGCGTTGATCCATCACGCGCGGTGATCGACATGCCGTGCTGCACCGTGACGTAAAACTCTGCGACCAGCTGCAAATCGACGCTCTGCGAAATCTCACCCTCGCGCACGCCGCGCTCCAGACGCTCACGCAGCATGGCTACATTGTCCAGCCGCCGTTCACGCAACAACCCGCACGGCGTATCAGCGCCGCCATCACCGTGCAGCGCTCCAAGCACAACCATACATCCGTGCGGCTGGTTGGGATCAGTATGCGTAATAGCTGTCTGCATCAGAAATTCTGCAATGCCTTCTCGAGCGGTTGCCGCTGTCGGCAAAGCGCTCTTGATGCGCTGGCCCACCTGATTGCTGTAAAGCTCGACTGCCGCCTTGAACAAGCCAGCCTTGCTGCCGAACGCCGCATAAAGACTGGGTGAATTGATTTGCATGGCTTCGGTCAGATCGGCCATGGATGCCGTATCATAGCCCTTTTGCCAAAAGACAAGCATGGCACGTTCGAGCGCAGCATCACGGTCGAATGCACGCGGGCGTCCCTTTGGCGACATGGCAAACTCCTTCTGTAACAATCAATACATAAATCACTTGACGCGGAGATTCAAGAGTGGCAAGGCTTTCTGTATCAATCATTACAAAAAGGAAACCTTATGTCTCGCCTTGAAAACAAAGTCGCCTTCGTTACCGGCGGCAGCCGGGGTATTGGTGCAGCCATTGCCCTGAAACTGGCCGAAGATGGTGCTGATATTGCCCTCACCTATACCAGCGCTCCGGCAAAGGCCGATGAAACTGTTAGAGCGATCGAAAAGCTCGGACGCCGCGCCATTGCCATCAAGGCCGACAATCTCGATGCGGAAGCTGTCGAAAGCGCCGTTAAGGAAGCCCATGTCAAACTGGGGCGTTTGGATATTCTCGTGAACAGTGCCGGGGTCTATTCCATGGACACCGTCGATGCGCTGGAACTCAAAGAGTTCGACCGCGTCATGTCGATCCACGTCCGGGCCAGCTTTGTTGCCGCAAAGGCTGCGGCAACTGTCATGACCAATGGCGGCCGTATCATCAGCATTGGCAGTAATCTGGCAGAAATCGTGCCGTTCCCGGGTCTTATCGCCTACTCAACCAGCAAGGCCGCACTGATCGGACTGACGAAGGCGCTGGCACGCGATCTCGGCCCCCGCGAGATCACCGCCAATATCGTCCATCCCGGCTCCACCGACACTGACATGAACCCTGCCAATGGCGATCACGCAGAAGGTCAGCGCGCGCGCATGGCCATTCCAAAGTTTGGTCAGGCTAAGGACATTGCAGGTCTTGTGGCGTTCCTTGCAGGCGAAGAGGGCCGCTTCGTCAACGGTGCATCACTGACTATTGATGGTGGCGCCAACGCCTGATGCATATAACAGTCCGGGCGGTTTGACCGCCCGGGCTTTTACTCACCCTTGCGTACCAGACGGCCTTCCTCGGCCTTGTGGAAATATTGTGAACAGACGAGCCAGCCCTTGAGCGGGCGCAAGAGGATCAGACTCCCAAGCACCGTGAGCGGCAGAGTTGTAACCAGATGCACCCAAATTGAAACTTCGTAGGTTGTTTGCAACCAAAGTGCGAATAACATAGCCGGAACCGCCACGATGGTCATGGCAAAGAATGCCGGGCCATCCGCTGGATCAGCGAAGGAATAATCCAGCCCACAAACTTCGCAGGATGGCGCGAGCTTGAGAAAGCCATGAAACAGCCGCCCCTGCTGGCACTGCGGACAGCGCCCGGCGATACCGGTTTTCATCGGGTTTTCTGTCGCATGGTAATGGCTTGTCACTGACATGGCTAATGCCTTTCGGTTGCGGTTTATTGTATGGATTTATTTTTAAAACAACATACAATTAGCATACTTTCTGATGAGAATATATGGATTGTATGCAAAAGTGCAAGCACGTCCGTTTGTCGCATGAGAAATTTGTCCTTGTTTTGGCTTTCTCATACCGCTAATTGTATGGATACAACCCATACAAAGAGCGAAAATGACACTTTGGAAGCCGCGCCTCGCCACCAGTTCACGTTTTAAACATCAGGGTATCGTCGATGCGCTGGTCGCCGATATAGGTACAGGCGTGCTGAAGCCCGGCGACGGACTGCCGCCGCAGCGTGATATTGCCCGGCAATTGGGCATCGATCTGACCACCGTAACCCGCGCCATGAACGAGGCTCATCGTCTTGATCTTATCGAGGCAAAGATCGGCTCCGGCACATTTATCAAGGGATCGCTGATCCAGCCGCTATCGGGCGCAGCGTCGCTTCTGACTGATCTCGATCTGACGATGATCATTCCGCCCATGCCGCCCGAAGCAGACCTCTATAACAAACTGACCGAAGGTGTGGGACAGGTCCTGAGCGGTGCATCCAGCCATTTCCTCAGCTATCAGGAAAGTACGGGCACCGAAGCAGCCCGTGCAGCGGGTATTCGCTGGCTCGCCCCTCGTTTCGGAGAACCGCCTTCTGCGGACAACTTGCTGGTGGCGGGCGGTGCCCAAAGCGCACTCTTCGCAATTTGCAGCCTGCTTGCCAGTCGCGGTGCGCTGTGTGCCGGCGCACTGACCTATCCCGGCGTAAAATCAGTGGCCTCGGTTCTGGGTATTCCGATCCATCCGCTCGCCATGGACAAGCACGGTATCATTCCGGAGGCGTTCGAAACCTGCTGCAAAACACTGGGGCCGAAGGCGATCTATCTGACGCCTACCATCGACAATCCCACCACGGCCACCATGCCGTTAACCCGGCGGCAGGCTATTGCCAGCATCGCCCAGCGCTATGACGTGACGATTATCGAGGATGATCCCTATGCGGAGCTACTCGATACGCCCTTGCCTGCCATTGCTTCGCTGGCGCCGGATATTACCTGGCATATTGCCACGCTTTCCAAATGCGCGACGCCCGCCCTGCGTGTCGCCTATGTGGTATGTCCGTCGTCCCTCGATGTTTTGAAGCTCGCATCCAGCCTTCGCGCCAGCAATCCCACCGCCTCGCCGCTGCTGATGGCCGTGGCAACCGCTTGGATCAACGATGGCAGCCTGTACAAGATTGTTGCTGCAATCCGCGAGGAAAGCCGTGCCCGGCAGACCGTCGCAAGGAAAGTCCTGAAGGGCTGGCATTTTGCCGCCCATCCGGCGGGCCATCATCTCTGGCTGGATATCCCGGTTCAATGGAGCGCATCGGAATTCTCAGCGCTTGCGCGGCGCTCCGGCATCGGCATTGTCCCGGCTTCAGCTTTCAGCGTGGCTCCTGCCCATCCGGAAGCGGTGCGGCTTTCCCTGGGAGCTGCGCCCAACCGTGCCAGACTGGAGCAGGCGCTTGTCCTGCTCGACAGACTGCTGCACGAGCCGCGCTTCGCAACGGGTCTGATTGTTTAGAGAAAGCTGCCTTGCGCAGTGATGGGATGGAACACCGGCCGGTCGGACATCCCCGCCAGAATCCTGTGTTCGAGATCAAGCAGAAAGCGCTTGCGCGGTTGGCCCCCGCCATAACCCGTCAACGATCCATCCGCGCCGATAATGCGATGGCACGGCACAACAATGGCAATGCGGTTCTGTCCGTTTGCTCCGCCCACGGCGCGGCTCGAATTCGGCTTGCCCAGCGCCCGCGCCATGTCTCCATAGGTGCGGGTTTTGCCATAGGGGAGCTTTAGCAGCATCGACCAGATGGTATTTTGAAACGGCGTTCCGGGCAAAAACAATGGTGTCTCGAAACATGTGAGTTGACCGGCAAAATAGGCTGCGATTTCCGCATCGATCTGATCCAGATATGCATGCTCGCCTGATAGGATGGTATAGCCGTAGCGCTGTTCCAATTCGCGCGTCTCTACCGGCAGGGCTGGCCGGTCGGCGAATTCCAGCAAGGACAAACCATCATCATTGGCCATGCCGATCATCGGACCAAGCGGCGTTTGAATGTTTCTGCAGCGCAATATCTTTGTCACGGTGACCTCCCGACTCATGCGCGTGATTCTAGCCGCCCTCCGTTGGCTTGCCACCCGATTCTTGTCAGGGATGATCTGCGGCTATACTCACCTGTATTCCGGCATGGTGCAGTGATGCGGAAATATCGCCGGAAGGCGCCATATCGGTCACCAGTTCATCAAAACCAGTGAAATCGCAGACTTGAACGAGCCCCTGCCGGCCGAACTTCGACGCATCGGTCACCACAATCGAGCGCTCACCCCGCGACAGGACCATGCGGGCAAACTCTGCCTCTTCCAGATTGTAATCCATCAATCCGTGTGTCGCATCGATGGCCCCGATCGATATAACCGAATGCGCCACGTTGAACCGGCTGATAAAATCCACGGCAAGAGCGCCGAATGCAGCGCCGTTATCGCTGCGCAATTCGCCGCCCGCCATGAAAACCTTGTTACCGTTCACCGTCGCCAGTGTCCGGGCAATATCGGACGAGTTCGTCACAACTGTCAGGCTGCGGTATTGCAACAATTCACGCGCCAGAAAACTTGTCGTCGTGCCCGTATCGAGCATGATCGAATCACCATTGCGGATGGTAGAAGCGACATGTCTGGCGATTGCCCGTTTTGCGCCGGCATTTTCCCGCATGCGCCGCTCGAACGGCGCTTCGCCCATATGCTGCGGCAATCCGACAGCACCATGGGTGCGGACGATAACTCCCTCATCCGTCAATGGCTTTACGTCGCGCCGGACCGTTTCCAAGGAAACGCCGAGCCTTTGCGCCAGATCCGAGATCGAAATCGTGCCTTCGTCCTGCAGAACCTTCGTGATCTCGCCACGCCGTTTGGAACTCATAAATCACCTCATCAATCCTGCATGACCGGTGCAGATACAAACAGCATTACCACAAATATTTTATAAAACAGTCATAAAAACCACAAATAACCACAAAATTGATTGACACCATGCCCGTTTCAGATTGAACTCCAGCCATGCCGTGTCCAACCGGACGCGATGGGTCACCCCTTGGATTGTTCTGATGAAGCAAAACCTGACCAGTGAAGCCCGCATTGCTGCCTTGCCGCTCTGGCAGGGCGCCATACGCATTGCTTTGCTCAAGGGCGGGATCAGCAACGAGAGCTATGTCGTTGAAGACAACAATCGCAAATACGTGGTGCGTTTCGGTACGGATTACCCTTTTCACCATGTCTTTCGCGACCGCGAAGCCATGACTGCCAAGGCAGCTTTCGACGCCGGATTTGCGCCCGAACTTTTCCACGCGGCAGACGGCGTCATGGTATCGGCATTTCTGGGCGCCAAGACCTATGACGCCGAGGATGTGCGCGGCAATATTCCGCGCATCGCCAACATGGTTCAGCGGTTCCACACGCAGATGCCCAAACATATCAGTGGTCCCGGCTTCATGTTCTGGGTGTTCCATGTCATCCGCGACTATGCCCGCATCCTGAAGAGGGGCAAAAGCCGGATGGCTCAACATTTGCAGGATTACCTCGCGATATCAGCCGAGATGGAAGCCGCGCAAAAGCCATTACCGATCATCTTCAGTCACAATGATCTCCTGCCGGCCAATATTCTCGACGATGGCGAACGGTTATGGCTGATCGATTTTGAATATGCGGGTTTTTCAACCGCCATGTTCGACCTTGCCGGTATCGCGTCCAATGCAGGGCTTGAAGAGGATGAATCCGAAGCTCTGCTCGCCGCCTATTTCGGCGTAGCGCCCGACCACGAAATGAAGCGTGCTCACGCCGCCATGCAATGCGCCTCGCTGCTGCGTGAAGCCATGTGGGGCATGGTTTCGGAGCTTTATCTCAATGCCCCCGGGGTCGATTACGTCGCCTATACAACAGAAAATCTGGAGCGGCTGGAACAGGCGCTTGACCGGTTTCGAACCACATACGGAAGCAAATCATGACCCTGCCCAGTCACGCCCAGATCGTCGTCATCGGCGGCGGCATCATCGGTTGTTCAACGGCATACCATCTCGCCAAGGATCACAAGGCGGACGTGGTTCTGCTCGAACAGGGGCAGCTTACATCAGGGTCGACATGGCACGCCGCTGGTCTGGTCGGGCAGTTGCGCTCATCAGCCTCCATCACCCGCGTCCTCAAATATTCCGTTGATCTCTACAAACGTCTTGATGCGGAAACCGGACTTGCCACAGGCTGGAAAATGACCGGGTGTCTGCGCCTGGCAACCAATCAGGATCGCTGGACCGAGTTTCGGCGTCTGGCAACCACCGCAGGCAGCTTTGGCATGGAAATGCATTTGCTTTCCCCGCAGGAGGTCAAGGCCATGTGGCCGTTGATGCGGGTCGATGATCTGGTTGGCGCCAGCTGGCTGCCGACAGATGGACAAGCCAGTCCTTCGGATATCACCCAGTCGCTGGCGCGCGGTGCCCGCATGAACGGTGCCAAACTGATTGAGAATATCCGCGTAACCGGTTTCGAGATGGATGGTGACCGGATTATCAAAGTGAAGACCGATAAGGGCAATATTGCCTGCGAGAAGGTCGTCAATTGCGCCGGACAGTGGGCCCGGCAGGTCGGCGATATGGCAGGAATCAATGTCCCGTTACAGCCGGTCAAGCATCAATATATCATTACCGAAAAGATCGACGGCCTGTCCTCCGATGCCCCCACTATCCGCGACCCGGACCGGCGTACCTATTTCAAGGAGGAAGTCGGCGGGCTGGTTATGGGCGGATATGAACCCAACCCGCAGGGCTGGGTCACCGGTGATGTCCCCGAGAATTGGCAGTTCCGCCTGTTCGATGATGATTTTGATCATTTCGAGCAGCACATGGTCCAGGCTATCGAGCGTATTCCCGCGCTTGAAACCGTGGGCGTCAAGCAGATGATCAATGGCCCGGAAAGCTTCACGCCCGATGGCAATTTCATCCTCGGTCTGGCGCCGGAATGCTCCAACATGTTTGTCGGCGCCGGGTTCAATGCCTTTGGCATCGCATCCGGCGGCGGCGCCGGCTGGGTGCTGGCGCAGTGGGTCATCGATGGCGAGGCACCGCTTGATCTCTGGTCGGTCGATATCCGCCGTTTCTCCAATCTGCACCGCGACCGAAACTGGGTGAACGAGCGCACGCTTGAAGCCTATGGCAAGCATTACACCATCGGCTTCCCCCATGAGGAATATACATCCGGCCGCCCGGCCATCGTTTCACCGCTCTATGACAGGTTGAAGCAACACCGCGCCGTCTTTGGCTCGAAACTTGGCTGGGAACGCCCCAACTGGTTTGCACCTGAAGGGACGGAGCCGGTCGATATCTATTCCATGGGCCGTCAAAACTGGTTTGATCAGGTCGGCAAGGAACATGCATTGGTGCGCGAAAAGGTCGGAATTTTCGACCAGTCGTCCTTTGCCAAATACGAGCTGACGGGCAAGGATGCACAGCAGGTGCTCGACTATATCTGCGCCAACGATGTGTCGAAACCCGTGGGGCGGCTGACTTATACCCAGCTTCTCAATACCCGCGGCGGAATTGAATGCGATTTGACCGTTGCTCGGCTTGCTGAAGACAGATTCTATATCGTCACCGGCACCGGCTTCCGCACCCACGATTTCAGCTGGATCAAAGATCATATAGGTGCAGGTCTCGACGCGACGCTGACTGATATTACCGAGGACTATGGAACCCTGTCACTTATGGGGCCGAAAGCGCGCGATGTGCTTGCCAAGGTTACAGATACGGACGTCAGCAACGGTGCATTTCCGTTCGGCCATATCAGGGAGCTTACAATTGCCGGGACGACCGTACGTGCCCTGCGCATCACCTATGTCGGTGAGCTTGGCTGGGAACTGCACATCCCGATTGCTGCGACCGGCGCTGTATTCGATGCCCTGATGCTGGCGGGCGAACCCTTGGGAATTCAGCCCGTCGGCTACCGGGCGCTGGAATCACTGCGGCTGGAGAAAGGCTATCGTGCCTGGGGTTCGGATATCACGCCGAACGACTCGCCCTTTGAAGCCGGACTGGGCTGGGCAGTTAAATTGCGCAGGAAAACAGCCTTTCTCGGACGCAAAGCCAGTGAGGCCATTCACGCCGCCTCGCTGAAGAAACGCTTTGCCGGGTTCACGGTCACCGACAAAGATGTTGTGCTGCTCGGCCGCGAAACGATCCTGCGCAATGGCAAGCCTGTCGGCTATCTCACCAGTGGTGGGTTTGGCTATACGGTTGGCCAGCCCATCGGCTACGGTTATGTGCGCAACTCCGAAGGGGTTACGGATGATTTTCTTGCCGGCGGAACCTATGAATTGATCGTCGCCAATGACCGTTTCACGGCCGAGATTCACCTTGATCCGCTTTATGATCCCCAGAATGCCAAAGTGAAAGCCTAGCAACTTGGTTCCCGCTTCAGGTGCAGTACCAAAACGCCAGCAATTCTGGCCCCTGCG
Source organism: Phyllobacterium sp. 628 (assembly GCF_014189505.1). Classification (GTDB taxonomy): domain Bacteria; phylum Pseudomonadota; class Alphaproteobacteria; order Rhizobiales; family Rhizobiaceae; genus Phyllobacterium. Next base: position 430,377 of record NZ_CP050301.1, read on the forward strand.
GCATAATTTCCGGGGGGTTGACTTTCCCTCTGGAGGGGACCAAATGGCGGCACGTGACCGGCCAAACCCCGGCCCCGTATCACCAAACCGGAGTCTATCTCTTATGCCCAACGACGACAGTAGTAGTCGATTGTTTGCGCCGTCATTGGCGATCGTGGCCTGATTCTTAAGAGATCAGCTCGCCCCGATCAGCCATGACGGCGGATCGACGGAAAGGCGAGCTAAAATGAACGACCTTCGCTTGAACCAGGATGCAGATGTTGCCGAACTGGCATCGGCATCCAACGTGGCAGAACAGCTTGCAGCCATGCAGGCTGCGGACGCTGTTGAACTGCTCAATGAACTTGATATCGAGGATGCTGTCGGCATTCTCGCTGAAATGCCGCGCGATCACGCGGTTTTGATCCTCGATCAGCCGGAATTGCACTCGTCGGCAGATATCATTGCCGAGCTTCCCGCCGCTGTTGCGCGCGAGTTGCTTGACGGCATGTCCGCCGACCGCGTCACTGACATTTTCCAGCAGTTCGACGATCCCACACGCATTCGCCTTGCCTCGAGCCTTGGCCAGGAAACCAAGGCGGCACTGCGTAAACTTCTGCACTACCCGCCCCATACGGCAGGCAGTCTGATGACGACCGAATTTGTCAGCGTCCCTGCCGACTGGAATGTGGCAGCCACGCTGCAATATATTCGTGAGGTCGAGCGCTCCCGCGAAACCATCTACGCAATCTATGTCACCGACCCACAGACAAAAAGCCTGCTCAGGGCTGTCGCACTGCGCCGCCTGATCACCAGCGAGCCTGACGATTCCATCATGAGTGTCGGCCGCGATGTGGCACCGGTAACGGTCAGACCATTGACCGACCAGGAGGATGTGGCCCGGCTCTTCCGCAAGCATGACCTGCTGGCCGTTCCCGTGGTCAATGACGACAATCACATTATCGGTATTGTTACCGTCGATGATGTGATCGACGCCATGACGCAGGAAATGACCGAAGACACGCTGAAGTTCGGCGGCATGGAGGCGCTCAACAAGCCCTATATGCAAATCGGCTTCGTGCAGATGTTGCGCAAGCGGGCAGGCTGGCTCGGTGTGCTCTTTCTGAGCGAAATGCTGACGGCCAGCGCCATGCAATATTTCGAGGGCGAGCTGGAAAAGGCCGTCGTCCTCACCCTGTTCATTCCTTTGATCATGAGCTCCGGCGGCAATTCCGGTTCGCAGGCCACATCGCTCCTCATCCGCGCGCTGGCGCTGCAGGAATTGCGGCTGAAGGATTGGTGGCGGGTTGCCCTGCGCGAACTGCCGACTGGCATGGTGCTCGGCTCTTTCCTCGGTCTGATCGGCGTCATCCGTATCAGCACCTGGCAGATGGTCGGTCTGTATGATTACGGCCCGCACTGGATGCTGATTGCCGCAACCGTAGGTGCTGCGCTGGTCGGTATTGTGACCTTCGGCTCCCTTGTCGGGTCCATGCTGCCATTTCTTCTGCAAAAGATCGGCTTCGATCCGGCCAGTGCATCAGCGCCTTTTGTGGCCACGCTGGTCGATGTGACCGGGCTGGTGATCTATTTCTCGATTGCCCTGGTTTTCCTCTCAGGCACGCTTCTTTAGCAACAAGCGCGGCATTTCAGCTGATTTGCCGCGCCATCAGATCCTGAGAGTCTATATAGAAGCATAGCTGGAATGCAGACAACGGCCAGCCAAAAGCGCATGCCCCCTTTCGCATTTGCGAAAAAACATGTAAGGAGCGCGCAAATGCAAAGCGGCGCCAGCATGTGTGCGTCCACAATCCTCCAAAAGAGAAACTCATGAAACTGCGCAACATCGCGATCATCGCACACGTTGACCATGGCAAAACCACGCTCGTTGACGAACTTTTGAAACAGTCCGGCAATTTCCGTGACAACCAGCGCGTTGCCGAACGCATGATGGATTCGAACGACATCGAAAAGGAACGCGGGATCACGATTCTCGCCAAAGCCACTTCGGTTGTTTGGAAAGATGCCCGCATCAACATCGTTGATACACCCGGCCACGCGGATTTTGGTGGTGAAGTCGAACGTATTCTCAGCATGGTGGACGGCGCTATCGTTCTCGTCGATGCTGCGGAAGGCCCGATGCCGCAGACGAAGTTTGTTGTTGGCAAGGCGCTGAAGGTTGGCCTGCGTCCAATCGTTGCCATCAACAAGATCGATCGTCCCGACGCACGCCACGAAGAAGTTGTGAATGAGGTTTTCGATCTCTTCGCCGCTCTGGATGCAACCGACGAACAGCTCGACTTCCCGATCCTCTATGGTTCAGGCCGCAATGGCTGGATGGCGCGCAACCCGGAAGGTCCACAGGATCAGGGTCTGTCTGCCCTGTTCGATATGGTTCTTGAGCATGTACCAGCGCCGACCGTTGGCGAAGGCGCTTTCAAGATGATCGGCACAATCCTTGAAGCCGACCCGTTCCTCGGCCGTATCATCACCGGCCGCATCCATTCCGGCACAGTCAAGTCGAACCAGCAGGTCAAGGTTCTGCATGGCGACGGCACCCAGCTGGAAACCGGCCGTATCTCCAAGATCCTTGCATTCCGCGGTCTCGAGCGTCAGCCGATCGATGAAGCCCATGCGGGCGACATTGTTGCCATCGCCGGTCTGCAGAAGGGCACAGTTGCTGACACGTTCTGCGCAACCGAAGTGACCGAGCCGTTGCATGCCCAGCCAATTGATCCGCCAACAGTCACCATGTCCTTCATCGTCAACGATTCTCCGCTTGCCGGCACCGAAGGCGACAAGGTAACCAGCCGCGTCATTCGTGATCGTCTGCTTAAGGAAGCCGAAGGCAACGTTGCACTGAAGGTCGAAGAATCCGGCGACAAGGATTCGTTCTTCGTGTCCGGCCGCGGCGAATTGCAACTGGCCGTTCTCATCGAGAACATGCGCCGTGAAGGCTTTGAACTTGGCGTATCGCGTCCGCGCGTCGTCATGGAAAAAGATGAAGACGGCAACCTGCTTGAGCCAATCGAAGAAGTCCTCATCGACGTTGATGAAGAATATTCAGGCACGGTCGTGCAGAAGATGTCCGAGCGCAAGGCCGAAATGGTCGAACTGCGCCCATCCGGCGGCAATCGCGTCCGCATGGTATTTTACGCGCCAACACGCGGTCTTATCGGCTATCAGTCGGAACTTCTGACAGACACACGCGGCACGGCCATCATGAACCGTCTGTTCCGTGCTTACGAGCCCTTCAAGGGTGAAATCGCTGGCCGCAACAACGGCGTTCTGATCTCCAACGATCAGGGCGAGTCGGTTGCCTTCGCCATGTGGAACCTTGAAGATCGCGGCCCAATGGTCATCGAAGCTGGCACCAAGGTTTATGCCGGTATGATCATCGGCATCCACTCGCGTGATAACGATCTGGAAGTGAACGTGCTCAAGGGCAAGAAGCTGACCAACATCCGCGCCGCCGGCAAGGATGAAGCCGTCAAGCTGACACCGCCGATCCGTATGACGCTGGAACGCGCCCTATCCTGGATTCAGGACGACGAACTGGTTGAAGTGACACCGAAGTCCATTCGTCTGCGCAAGCTTTATCTTGATCCGAACGAACGCAAGCGTTTCGAGAAGAGCAGCAAGACAGCGGGCGCTGCGTAACGTACCCATTGAAATCATGAATAGAAAAGCGGCGAATTTCGCCGCTTTTTTGTTTTTAACGCTGTTTTGTTTTTCCGTGCAAGACACGAAAAATCGTTTTCAAACCCAGTTGCGAAATCCCGACTCCCGGGTCTATGGTTAAGGAACCATGAACACCCATGTGACCGAGATCAGACGAGCAGAACTGGCCGATGCAGGCGCGATATCCGCTGTGCATCTGGCTGCCTGGCAGGGTGCCTATACGGGCATCATTCCGCATCGCTCCCTCAACACCATGCTGCATCGCCGTGGTGCGGATTGGTGGGCGCGGGCCATTCGCCGCTCCACGCAAATTCTCGTCGCCGATATTGGCGGCGTCGTTGCAGGCTATGCCACGCTCGGACCGAACCGGGCGCGGCAACTGCCGCAAAAGGGTGAAGTCTACGAGCTTTATATCCGTCCGGAATATCAGGGCTTTGGCCTCGGTACCCGGTTGCTTGGTGCCTCGCGCCGCAGCCTGATTGATCAGGGTCTGAAAGGCATGGTCATCTGGGCGCTTGAAGACAACGATCTGGCAACCAGTTTCTACCATAGCGCAGGCGGTAAGGATGTCGCTGAAGGTGTCGAATGTTTCGAAGGCAAGACGTTGAAGAAAATCGCCTTCGTCTGGAATTGACCGGCAGCAATGCAACTCCTGATACGCATAACCCCTTGGTCTTCGCGTAACCGAGCGAAGCAACTGACCTTGTTTGACCTGCCGATATCAGGCTTTTTCAGCACTTATTTCCCCTAAATAGGTCTAATCGCCCTCTTAAGGGCTTCGCAGGCGACGCAATTCTTGCACCACGCCGTAAAGTTCTTTACAGCACTCCCAAACCAACAAGGACACTATAATATGCGCATTGATGCCATTCCGGTCGGCAATAATCCCCCTGAAGATGTCAACGTAATCATCGAGGTACCCGTCGGCGGCCAGCCGATCAAATACGAACTCGACAAGGATTCCGGCGCATTGTTTGTCGACCGGTTTCTGCACACCCCGATGACCTATCCGGGCAATTACGGTTTTGTACCGCACACCCTGTCGGATGACGGTGATCCGATTGACGTTCTGATCTGCAACACCCGCGCCCTGATGCCGACCAGCGTCATCAACGTGCGCCCGATTGGTGTTCTCGTCATGGAAGATAACAAGGGCCAGGATGAGAAGATCATCGCTGTTCCTTCGCCGCATCTCACGCTGCGTTACGAAAAGGTCCACAACTATACGGACCTGCCGGAAATCACGCTGAAGCAGATCCAGCATTTCTTCGAGCATTACAAGGATCTGGAACCTGGCAAGTGGGTGAAAATTGGTGATTGGGGCGACGAAGATGCGGCCCGCAAGCTGATCACCGAGGCGATGGAACGTCATAACGCCAAGAAGGCCTGATATTGTTCGGGCGATCCCAGAGAGACAAGCTTTAAAGCCAACGCTTCCGGGTTGCCCGAAATTCTTATCTGCTTCAGCCGTGATGTGGCGCCAGCACTAATGGACACATCACGCGTTGCAAGACCAAGCCATTTCGCCAGAAGCTTTTCCAGCGCCGCATTGGCCTTGCCGTCTTCCGGGACAGCCCGCACCCGGACTTTCAGATGTGCCCGCCCGTCGCCCGTCTCTTCAACACCTTCAATCGTGTCCTTGGCCGCTTTCGGCGTCAGACGCACGAAGAGCGTGACACCGAAATCCGCTATTTTGAAGAAAGCGCTCGGGGCGGTCACGGTGAAACAGGGTCAGTAGTACACCCCGAAGAGCGGTGCCACGCTGGTGCGCAAAAACGTGCGCAGAAAAATGATGATCAGGAAGATGATTATCGGCGATATATCGATGCCACCGAGGTTCGGCAGCAGATTACGGATGGGCCGGAGTATCGGTTCAGTAACGCGGAACAGGAAATCGCCAATGGAAGCCACCAGCTGATTTCTGTTGTTGATGACATTAAAGGCATACAGCCACGAGAAGATCGCGGATGCGATAATAAGCCACCACAGAATGTTAAGTGCGACATCGAGGGTTATGAACAACGCGAGCATAGGTTTCTCCTGATAATCACGCGACATGTAGCGATTGACAGGCTTGCGGGCAAGAGGCGGGCGCGATGATGGCCTGCAATACCGACTCGGATTTGCTGCGTCTTGCACCAAGTATTTTCAAGTCGGTGCAATACGCCTGCATGTAAAAGCAAGCCTACATCCTGGCACAATCACACGTTGTTGTTGAAATTTAAAAACAGGAATAACTTATAGTTGTGAGTCGGGCAGTTCCGGCAAGCATTTATCTAGGGGGTTTCCATGCTCAATAAACTGTCAGCCGAATTCTTCGGTACATTCTGGCTCGTCCTTGGCGGTTGCGGCAGTGCCGTTCTGGCCGCTGCGTTTCCGGGCGTCGGTATCGGTTTGCTTGGTGTTTCCTTTGCGTTTGGTCTTACGGTTCTAACCATGGCTTATGCGGTCGGCGGAATTTCCGGCGGCCACTTCAATCCCGCTGTCTCGCTTGGCCTTGCCGTAGCGGGACGGTTCGACTTCAAGGATCTTATCCCTTACTGGATTGCACAGGTCATCGGCGCTATTGCCGCTGCTGCTGTGCTTTATCTGATAGCCTCGGGCAAGGCGGATTTCGCCGGTGCCAAAAACTTCGCTTCCAACGGTTATGCTGATCTTTCGCCTGGCGGCTATGGACTGACAGCGGCGCTGATTGCGGAAGTTGTGTTTACTGCTTTCTTCATCATCATCATTCTTGGTGCAACATCCTCTTCCGTTCCGGCTGGCTTTGCGCCAATCGCAATCGGTCTTGGCCTCACCTTGATTCATCTGGTGTCGATCCCGGTAACCAACACCTCCGTCAACCCGGCCCGTTCCACTGGCGTTGCCTTGTTTGCCCAGACAGCAGCCCTCAGCCAACTCTGGTTGTTCTGGGTGGCCCCGCTTGTTGGAGCGGTGATCGGTGCCATCATCTGGAAGGCGCTGCTCGGTAAGGATTGAGTTCCAATCGTTTCATGATCACTTTGGGCCGGTTATTCCGGCCCATTTTTGTTTCGCGTAATATTTCACATGTCCTATCCCTTTTGATGGCAAATTGTTCTAGAAAGAGTCTCCAAGTCTGGAGCCTTTCATTCAATGACCCTGCCTGAAACAACTGCGGCGCATGATCGATATGCCGCTTTTCGCCATTCGTCTTTCACCCGTTACTGGCTTTCCCGCTTCTTCGGTTCCTTTGCGATCCAGATCATCAGCGTTTCTGTCGGCTGGCAGATCTATGACCTGACGCGCGATCCGTTCGATCTTGGTCTTGTGGGGCTGGTTCAGTTTGCGCCGTCGCTGCTGCTGGTTCTCATCACCGGTGCCGCTGCAGACCGGTTTGGCCGCCGTTTCATCATGGGGTTGGCACTGGCCGCAGAAGTGCTCTGCGCAGCCCTCCTGTTGATCCTGACCATTACCCATAGTTTCACGCCGCTGGCCGTCTTTGCCATTCTGGCGGGTTTCGGTGTCGGCCGCGCATTCCTCGGGCCAGCCTCGGCATCCTTGGTCGTCAATCTCGTACCGACCGAAGTGTTTTCCAATGCCGTATCGTGGAATTCCTCCGCATGGCAGATTGCGACCATTGTCGGGCCCGTTGCTGGCGGCTTGCTTTATGGACTTTCGCCCACCATTGCCTACACCGTCGCCACGATCTTGCTGGCAACAGCCACGATCTGCATTTTCTCGATTCCAAAACCAACCCAGCACACATTGACCGAGAAGAAATCCTTCCAGACCCTGATGGCCGGTTTTCATTACATCTGGAAAGAAAAGGTCGTTTTGGGAGCAATCTCGCTCGATCTGTTTGCCGTTCTGCTTGGCGGTGCGGTTGCTCTTCTCCCGGTCTACGCCCGTGATATTCTCGAGCTTGGACCCTGGGGGCTTGGCATGCTGCGCGCCGCGCCGGGGATTGGTGCCATCCTCACTGCCCTCTGGCTGGCGGGTCACCCGATCCGTGACCATGCTGGCATGATCATGTTCCTGTTTGTCGCCCTCTTCGGTCTGCTGACGGTCATGTTTGGCGTCTCGAACCTTGCATGGCTGTCGATCGCCCTGCTCGCTTTGATGGGCGCTGCCGATATGATCAGTGTCTATATCCGGGAAACGCTGTTGCAGCTATGGACGCCGGACCACGTACGGGGCCGCGTCAATGCGGTCAACATGGTGTTTGTCGGGGCGTCCAATGAACTCGGCGAATTCCGTGCCGGGATCATGGCCTCACTGATTGGCACTGTTCCGGCCGTGGTCTTTGGCGGCATCGGCACGATTGCCGTGGCAGGTCTGTGGGCATACTGGTTTCCGCAATTGCGCAAGGCACGCAATCTGCAAGGCCGAACATAGAGCGCTCAGGCCAATACCGGTACGCCGAAAATCGTATCCAGAAACCGGTGCAGCCAAGCCTTCAGCATGGCGTCGTAAACCAGACGGCCTTCCAGATGTTCACGTCCCTGCTGGGCCCCGGACATCGAAAAGCGCTCTGAACCGCGTACGACCCAGCGCTGCATCATGGCGCGGGTCAATTCCGCATGGAACTGCACGCCCCAGGCGTTTTCGCCATAACGAAAAGCCTGATTGTGATAGGACTTCGCGGTCGCCAGCAGCGTTGCGCTTTTCGGCAGATCGAACCCTTCACGGTGGAAGTGGTAGACCATCGACGGCCAGTCCATCAAAGCCTTACCCTCTTCCGTTGCTTCCAGCTGGTACCAGCCGATTTCGACCAGCCCTTCCGGATGCGGGCCGACCATGCCGCCAAGATGCTTGGCCAGCATCTGCGCGCCAAGGCAAATGCCAAGAAACGGTTTGTTTTCCGCAAGGGGAACGGAGAGCCAGTCGGTTTCCCGCTTAACAAATTCATCGGGGTCATTGGCGCTCATCGGACCGCCGAAAATCACGGCTCCGGCATGGTTTTCGAGGGTTTCAGGCAGTTCATCACCCAGAGGTGGGCGGCGGATATCCAGATCAAAACCTGACTGCAACAGCAATTGGCCAACGCGGCCGGGACTTGAGCGTTCCTGATGCAGTACCGTCAGGATTTTCGGGCGTTTCATTTGCCTGCTCCCCGTCCAGTCTGTTTGGAACATCCGTCCAGATCCCTATTCCTCTTGCACCGGCTGTTTGGCGCGAAGGGCCGCCTTTTGCTTCATGGTAACGCGGTCACGCGACGATACGCCGATCAGTTCGGCCACGCGCCACACCACATTTTCTTCCAGCTCGTGGGCATTGCCATCCGCATAGACGACATCCCACATCAGCTCAATGAAATGTACCCGCGCCTCTTCGTCAAGGTTGCGCTTGAGCACACTGGTGAAACTGTAGAGATCGACGGCCTCCTGATCAGCCTGCTCGCTGTCTTCCAGCAGCCGCTTCAAGGCTTCGCCCTTCAGGCCATAGGCTTCCGAAATCAATTGCGACAACCGCTTGCGCTCTACCTTGCGCCGCTCGCCATCCGCATCCATGACATGAAACATCAATGCCGCCGCTGCAAGGCGCGGATCGTTTTTCGAGAAATGCTCCTTGCCGCTTTCGCCTGATGGCAAAGCCTTGAAGAAGGTTACGAGACGGTCGAGCATAAATGCAGATCTTTCAACTTGTTACCCATGGCCCCCGAATCAACTGATAGCTTGGCTGACCCGGTACCGCCATTGTGCATCTTGCCGCAAAGACCGCTATTGAATTTATGTTGAACTAGAAAAGACGGAACTTTTTGTTCGGTCGATCTTTCTCGTCATCTGGTTGCACACCCGGATCATCCGGAACCGGAATGACCAGCGCTTCTTCTTCACGCTCAGCCACCACAACCTTTTCCGGCAATGGCGGCAGCACGGACGCGACACGCTCGTGGGCATGCACTTCTTCCGGCTTCGCTGTCTCGGCTGGTTTTGGCTCGGCCTTCACAGGCGCAGGTTTCGATATTGGCTCGGCCGTTACAATTTCCGCATCTGCGATATCGGCCTCAGGCTCAATCACGCGTATTACGGGCTTTTCCGCCGCAACAATCACGGATTTGGCAGGAATGAGCGGTTCGGTATCATGTTGCGGGACAGGCTTCACCGGCTTGGCCGCCAGCGCGCTGTCGAAATCATCACCCGCATCAATCACAGCGCCGATCTGTTCAACCGGCACTTTCCACTCGAACGCATCGAGTTTGCCCGTCACCGGCGAAGCGGGCGCCCAGCGTTCCGACACATATCCGTCGGCAGTCCAGGCCGGATCGCGCGGCGCCTTGACCGCACGCGACAGCCACTGGCGCACACGGCCCTGATCACCCGTCTGCGCTTCTTCGATATCAGCCAGCAGCAAATAGGCGCTCTCACGCGGCGCAGTACGCAGCACGGCTTCTGCCGCTTCGCGCGCCTCTTTCAGTTCACCGGCAGCAAGCGCCGCATGGGCGACGGCAAGGCTGGATTCCGCATGGTGCGGGTAGAGCGATGCGAGATGCCGTGCCCGTTTCAACCGATCCAGTATGGAATCGCCGAGCCGCGCATGGACATAAGTCTCAGCGACTTCCGGATGCGGCTCTTTCTTCCAGACATGTTCGAGAATTTTTGAGCCCTTGCGCAGATCACCCTGCTGGAACAAGGTTTTGGCAGCGATGATCGCGGCAGGCACCAGATCGGGTGCAAGCTTGTTGGCTTCAATCGCTATCGGCTTCGATCCCACCGGATCACTCTCGAATGTATCAATGGCCTTGGCTGTCAACAGCACGGCGCGTTCGCGCTTGGCCGTTTCCTTATCGATCTGTTTGCCGGATTTCTGCTTTTCCAGCAGCAGCAAGGCACCATCCCAGTCACCATGCGCCGTCTTCTGCCCCAGCGCTGCCGAGGCGGCCCATTCAACATTCGGAGCCAGCAGCGCAGCCTGTTCGGCATATTGCCGCGATGCCTCACGGGCGCCAAGCCGCTGCGCTTCCAGATAAAGCCCGCGCAGACCAAGCAGCTTTGTTTCCGGATCATCCAGCATTTCCTGGAATTTGGCCCGTGCATCGTCCGTGCGGCCTTCCAGCATGGCCGCCTGTGCATCCAGCAGCTTGATCAGCGGTTCCTGATCGACATTCAGCAGTTTTTCCGCCTGCTTGATCATGCGCCGGGCGGTTTGCCCATCGCCAGCCCCGGCGGCAATCAGGCCGGTGGAAAGCGATTGATAACCCCGGTCGCGCTTGCGGGCACGGAAATGCCGACGCAGCGCATAGGGCGAGGCGATGACGCTCTTGATGATCCACCAGATGAGCATCACGCCAGCAACCAGCGCCACAATGGCTGAAGCAGCAACCATCAGGCTGACCTTGTGCTGCATACCAGCAAAAGTGACGACAAGATCACCCGGACGGTCCGCCAGCCAGGCAAAGCCAAATCCGAGAACCAGAACGACAACGAGGAAGACGAGAACCCTGATCATGATCATCTTCCCTTATTGCGCCGCAGCCGGTGTTTTGACACCGGTCAACGCGCTGGACAATGCTTTGGCGACCACATCACCTGCCTTCTGACGGGCGCGCATAGCATCGGCAAAATCCGTCGAAACCACTTTGGCGTTCTCCGGGAGTTTGTCCCACTCGGCAATCGCAGCTCCGAGTTCGCCCGCATTGAGATGCGCTTCGATGCGTGCAGTGATTGCATCAACACCTTCGCCTTCCACCAGCCCGACGGGCCGCGATTCCACGAGACCTTCGGCACTGGACCACAACCGGTCGAGAATACCGGCATTGGGATCAACCGTCCGCGTTGTGGCAATGATCTTTGTGGCGACACCGGTAAACTGGCTCGCCAGCATACTTACAGTTGGAATGCCAGCCGAGGCAGCAACACGCAGCGCCTCCGCATCGGCTGAGGCAGGCGCCACGGCCAGATAGGTGTCAAGCTCAGCACCAAAGGGACCGCCCCGATCAATCGCAGCCTTGAGGCCCGTGGCGGCAATGGCGAGCGCCATGTTATTTTGGCCCGCATTGTCCTGAACCTTGGTTTCGAGCGCATCAAGACGCGTCTGCAAGGCAGCAGAAGCCTGTGTTTCACTGGCCAAGGCGCCCGCGGCCTGCTCGACCTTCTGCTGGCTGGTGTTCAGCTGTGTTTCAAGCGCCGCGATCCGCGCATCTATCGCGCTGGTGTCGATTGACCCGCCCGTCGTCGCGGCTTTGGCTTGCGCATCCGCAACAGACTGCTTCAATCCGTTCAATTCATTGGCAAGACTTGAGACTTGCCCAAGTGCTTGCTCGGCATTTTCAACCGCACCATTGAGAGCCACCTGTGCGCCTTCATCCAGCGCAGCTTTTGCAGGCGCGGCCTTGCGCAAATCTGCAATCTGCTGCTCAAGGCCCGAAAGGTCGGTTTTGGGCGAGGGCAAGATACCGGCCCATTGCAGTGCCGCAGCCCCCAGCAGTGCGACGATGCCGCCAATCACGCCGGATGTCAGGCGCCCCAGCGGATCAGCCACTTTTGGAGCCGCCGTTGCATTTGCTGATGATTTGGGTTGTTCGCTCGAGGGGGAAGACCGGCCAAACGACGTGGTCTGTTCAGGTACACTTTCCGATACGGGCTTTGCCGAACCACCAGCGGACGCTACTTTTGCGGGCTCACTTTTGGGCGCTTCTTGTTTGGCCTCCGCCGCAGGCTCAAATCCGACCGGTTCGGGCTGCGGAACAGGTTTGTTTGCCGGTGCGTCTTTGACAATATCCGTTGGCTCCAGTTCGATCGTCACAGGCTTGCGGGCTGGTTTGGAATGACGGGGAACGGATGATTTGGCCATGAACACTCTCTTCAGAACAATTTGGTTTGACTGAAACCTAAAGGTAGCAGGGAAGTTCCATCAGGCAAACGCTGCAATGCGACGAATCTGCATCAGCGCCGACCCGGCATTCTGTCCAGTAGATCAAACAGCGCATCTTCATCCGGTCTGGCGGCAATGTGAATGACGGGATTCTTCGATCGAGAAAGGCTTTCGGCGATGCGCGGTGATAGACATAAAAATTCTGTTTTATCAAAGTGATGCGTCAAATCGGCAGACTTGAGTAGGGTAGAAAAAACCTCGGCGCTAAGGCGCGAATACAACAGACACACATCAACAGGCCTTGAGCCAAGCAATTTCATCAAATGGTCAGTTGTATAACTGACTGAAATTGTATCGTAGATCATCAATGGCGAAACTGCGAAGCCGGCTTGTCCCAGAGCGCGCTCAAATCCCGGCGACCTGACGCGGCCAGTCAGATAAAGCAGCGATGCTCCGGCACAGAGTTCTTCAACAATTGTATCTCCGAGAGCAGTGCCATCGCCATCACCGGTTGTCACTGTATCAAAACCGCAGGCGCGCGCGGCGTCCGCCGTGGCATCACCCACGGTAAAACACGGCAAGCCAAGAAATGGCGCCAGCAAATCTTTCGGCGCGTGCCGCAAGGCATTGGCGCTCGTAGCTGCCACTGCGGTAAAAGCAGTCTCGGGTGCTACAGGATTTAACGGAACGATTTCGGTCAGTGGCAGAACCAGCGGTATAAAGCCATGACCGCGCAATCGGTCGGCGGTTCGGGTCGCAGCAGGCAGAGGCCGTGTGACCAGAACCGTTTTGTCCATCAGAGCCAATCCGTAAAGAAATGCGCCCCGGCCTTTGCCCGCACGCGTTGAGCCGCATCATGACCGATGCCGGCGGCGTCAGCAACCGGACCTTCGCCCGTCACCTCATGCGCTTCAGTGCCATCGGGTAACAGGATCATACCATGAAACCTGACCATCCCGTCTGACACTGTGGCCAGCCCGGAAATCGGCGTGCGGCAGGAACCATCCAGCGTACCAAGGAATGCGCGTTCACAAGCGAGCGCAGTCGATGTCTCGAAATGATCGAGCGGCGCAATCAGCGTATCGATCCGGTCATCGCCAATACGGGTTTCCAGCGTAATTGCCCCCTGCCCAGGTGCGGGCGGGAATGTTTTGACATCCATCAGCTCGGTCGCGGCATCGCCGAGCCCGAGACGGCGCAGCCCGGCATAGGCGAGAAACGTTGCGTCCACCTCGCCATCAGCCAGTTTCCGCAGGCGCGTGTCCACATTGCCGCGGAAATTTACAACCTTGAAATCAGGCCTTGCCCGCAGGATGAGCGCCTGCCGCCGCAGGGATGACGACCCCACAACAGCGCCATGCGGCAATTCCAGCAATGTCTTGACGTTGCGGCCGATGAAAGCATCGCGCGGGTCTTCGCGTTCCAGAAATACCGAGAGGTGCAGACCTTCGGGAAGAAAAGTTGGCATATCCTTGGTCGAATGCACCGCCAGATCGATGCGGCCGTCCGAAAGCTGCTCTTCAATTTCCAGCGTGAACAGGCCTTTGCCGCCGACTTCGGACAATGGCCGGTCTTGAATCCGGTCGCCGCTGGTGGAAATTACGACAATCTCGATATCTTCTTCGCGCAGGCCATGGGCTTTTACCAGCCGCTCACGCGTTTCACGGGCTTGTACGAGCGCAAGTGCACTCCCACGTGTACCGATCTTGAGCGTTTTTGTTTGCATTCGTCGCAGTCCATGTTACGCGAGTTTGAATTATTCGGGCCCTACCTAACGGGCTTTTGTGCAACGGGCAATGCGGCGAAGGATGTCAGGGTCACCGATGCGGGTTTTGGGTATAGAAACAAGCTGCGATGAGACAGCCGCTGCCGTTGTCGAGCGGGACAGCGATGGTCATGGCCGTATCCTGTCCAACGTTGTTCTGAGTCAGATCGCCGATCATGCCCCCTATGGCGGCGTGGTACCGGAAATTGCCGCCCGGGCACATGTGGAAGTGCTCGACCGCCTCATCAGTCAGGCCCTGCACGAGGCACATATGACGCTGGAAGAGGTCGACGCGGTGGCGGCGACAGCCGGTCCCGGTCTCATTGGCGGACTGATTGTCGGCCTGATGACCGGCAAGGCCATAGCCATGGCGGCCCACAAGCCGTTTTACGCCATCAACCATCTCGAAGGCCACGCGCTGACGCCGCGTTTAACCGACCAGATCGATTTCCCCTATCTGCTGCTGCTGGTTTCCGGCGGCCATACCCAGATGGTTCTGGTCAAAGGTCTGGGCAATTATGAACGCCTGGGTACCACCATAGACGATGCGCTGGGTGAAGCTTTTGACAAGACCGCGAAACTGCTCGGCCTGCCCTATCCCGGCGGTCCGGAAGTGGAGAAGGCGGCTTTGTCAGGCGATGCCAGCCGCTTCACCCTGCCACGGCCGCTCAAGGGTGAGGAAAGGCTGGATTTCTCCTTCTCTGGTTTGAAAACTGCCGTGCGCCAGCTGGCAACCACGCTGGAACCGCTGTCGCAGACCGATGTGAATGATATCTGCGCCGCCTTCCAAACCGCCGTCGCCGATACGCTGGATGATCGTGTGGCGCGCTCACTGGCGCGCTTCCGCTCGACATTTCCCGATGTGAAGGAGCCGGCGCTGGTTGTGGCGGGTGGCGTCGCCGCCAACAAGGTACTGCGTGCCGGGTTGCAGCGCCTGTGCGCCGTCAACGGCTTTCGCTTTATCGCGCCGCCGATGGCGCTGTGCACCGACAATGCTGCCATGATCGCCTGGGCCGGTGCGGAACGGGCTAATGAAACGACTGCCGATTCGCTCGATATTGCGCCGCGTTCGCGCTGGCCTTTGGATATGCAATCTGCCCCGCTGATTGGTGCGGGTCGCAGAGGAGCCAAGGCATGAGCGCCGGACACAACATCGCCGTGCTCGGCGGCGGCGCGTGGGGTACCGCCCTTGGCTGCATGGCCGCCCGAGCCGGCAATCGCGTACGCCTCTATGCCCGTGATATCGCCACCGTCAATGCCATCAATGTGCACCATCGCAATGATGCCTATCTTCCCGGTATTGACCTCGACCCAGCGCTGAGTGCCAGCACCGATGCGCGGTACGCGCTTGAGGACGCCGATTTCATTCTCTGTGTCATTCCGGCGCAAGCCATGGCCGACGCGCTTGAAGAATTGCGAGCCTTCATTCCGGTCTCGGTTCCACTGATCATCTGCGCCAAGGGCATTGACCGCAAACGCGGACTGCTGATGTCCGATCTTGTCAAGGAAATCATCCCCGGCCAGACGCTTGCCGCCCTGTCCGGCCCGAGCTTTGCCACCGACGTTGCTAAGGGCTTGCCGACGGCGGTGACGATCGCTGCGGAAACTCAAAATTTGGCCGACCGTATCGCTCTGGCACTCTCGAGCCCGAAATTCCGCTGCTATTCCACCGATGATATTATTGGCGTCGAGATTGGTGGCTCTTTGAAGAATGTGCTGGCTATTGCCGCAGGTGCTGCCATCGGCCGGGGGTTTGGCGCCAGCGCACAGGCCGCTTTGGTGACGCGCGGCTTTGTCGAACTGCGCCGTATCGGCCAGGCACTGGGCGCAAGGCCGGAAACGATCATGGGCCTGTCCGGCCTGGGTGATCTGATGCTTTCCTGCTCAACCTCGCAATCGCGCAACTATGCCTACGGGCTGGCACTAGGCCGGGGTGAGGACTTGACCGGCAGACCATTGGCCGAGGGGGTGGCAACAGCAGCCATTGCCGCCGAACTCATTGCCCGCAACAATCTTGAGGCCCCGATCATCGAGGCTGTGGCCCGTATTCTTGATCGCAGCATCACCATTGACGAGGCGATGGAAGCCCTGCTTGCGCGGCCGCTGAAAAACGAAGATTAATTGTCCGCACCGGAGAAACTGAATGCTTTATGCTCTACTTTGCAACGACAAGCCCGGCCACCTGCAGGTTCGCCTTGATACGCGCACCGCGCATCTGGACTACCTGAACAGCCTTGGCGATAGCCTGAAATTTGCTGGTCCTTTTCTTGGCGAGGACGCAAAGCCCAATGGGAGTCTTGTTGTGATCGAAGCGGCCGATCTTGCCGGTGCGCAGGCGATTGCTGCGGGTGATCCTTACGCGAAGGCTGGTCTGTTTGCCTCGGTTGACATCCGCCCGTGGAACTGGGCTATCAAAAATCCGGATAATAAATAGGGTCGAAAATGGCATTCTGGCTTTTCAAATCTGAACCCGACGCATGGTCCTGGACAAAGCAAAAGGAAGCTGGTGCCAAGGGCACCGAGTGGACCGGCGTGCGCAATTATCTCGCCCGCAACAATATGCGGGCCATGCAGATCGGCGACAAGGGTTTCTTCTACCATTCCAATGAAGGTCTGGAAGTTGTGGGGATCGTCGAGATCTGTGCTTTGGTGCACCACGATTCAACCACCGACGATCTGCGCTGGGAATGCGTGGATATCCGCGCCGTGCAGGATGTGCCCAAACCCGTGACGCTCAAGGACGTGAAGGCCAATCCAAAGCTGGAGAAAATGGCGCTGGTTACCTCCATGCGGCTTTCCGTGCAGCCGGTCACCCCGGACGAATGGAAAGAAGTCTGCCGCATGGGCGGACTTGTTCCGGCACCTGAATGAAAGCCTGACATGGATGACCAGGCGCTTGATCCGGGCAGTGAGCGCTATCAGAGCTTCGTTCTGGCCAACACATCGCTGCAAGCACCGCCGCATGTGCCCGAGATAAAGCTTTATCTTGCCGACGAAGCGCATGATCTCTGGCACCGCACGGAAGAGGAACTCGCGACCATCGGCCTGCCGCCGCCCTTCTGGGCGTTTGCCTGGGCCGGTGGGCAGGGTGTTGCGCGTTACATACTGGATCATTCTGAAACTGTAATGAACAAGACTGTTCTCGATTTTGCCTCCGGTTCGGGTCTTGTCGGCATCGCAGCAGCGATGGCGGGTGCCGCAAACGTTGTGTCCTGCGACATTGATCCATTTGCGCGACCGGCCATTGCGCTCAATGCCAAAGCAAACAATGTCAATGTCGATACCCTGATTGATGACTTGATCGGCAGCGATGCGGGCTGGGACATTGTCCTCGCCGGTGATGTTTTTTACGATAAGCCGCTGGCGGATCGAATCATCCCGTGGTTTACCGCTCTGACCGCACGCGGCACCACCGTAATTGTCGGCGACCCCGGACGCTCCTATTTTCCAAAGAATTTACTGGAAGAGCTTGCCGTTTACTCGGTCCCGGTCGCCCGCATTCTTGAGGATTCGGAAGTAAAACGCACCACCGTCTGGCAGTTCCGGCGCTAACCTAGCGCAATACACGGATCACTGTCTTGGATGAAAGAAACGGCAGTAACCGGTCCATATCCCGCCGGTTTAATGCAATACAGCCCTCGGTGTGCGTATAACCCGGCCGCGCCAGATGAAAGAAAATGGCGCTGCCGCCCGACCGCCGACGCGGCTTGATATTCCAGTCCATGACAATACACACATCATAGAGATCATCCTTGCGCCACATGGTCTCATGGCTGGCACCATAGGGAATACGCACCTTGCGGTTGTAATTTCGGTCATTGCCCACTTCACACCAGCCATCGTTGCGGCGCAAAGCCTGCAAACTCAGAGCCGTGGGCGCGATCACCCGTTTGTCCGGACGTTTGAACCCGTAAAGCAACCGCATGCGCGCCAAAGGCGTTGCGCCATCACCTTCACGCTTGAAAGCACTGATGCCGCCTTTCCCCAGCGCGCAGCGCAGAACCATTTGCCCGGCGATGAGCTGCCCCTGGCTCCGGTGGCCCGGCCTGCGGCGAACATCGATCATTTTCAGGGTTATACGACTCATGCTTGCCTCATAAAAAGCATTTTTGTGTCAGACTGATGCGCCGCATAAGCAATATCAAGCCGGTACTCTTTCTTTCCGGAACAATTCGACTTAAATTCCAACCACTTCTTTCCATTGGCGGGAAACCCTATGACAGCACGCACCATACTTATCGTCGATGACGATACTGACCTCCGCGCCATCCTGGTCGAGCAATTGAGCCTCTATGAAGAATTCCAGATCATTGAGGAAGACAATGCAACCAAGGGTATCCAATCCGCACGCAATGGCGTTGTTGATCTCCTGATTATGGACGTCGGCCTGCCTGATATGGATGGACGTGAGGCGATAAAGCTACTGCGCAAGGGCGGTTTCAAAGCACCCGTCATCATGTTGACCGGTCATGACACTGATTCGGATACGATCCTCGGCCTCGAATCGGGTGCCAACGACTACGTCACCAAACCCTTCCGCTTCGCTGTCCTGCTTGCCCGCATCCGCGCGCAGCTGCGCCAGCATGAACAGAGCGAGGATGCGACCTTCGTCGTTGGACCTTACACCTTCAAGCCCGGTCAGAAAATGCTGATCGACGTGAAGGGTGGCAAGATTCGGCTGACCGAAAAAGAAGTTGCCATCATCAAATATCTCTACCGCGCAGGCGGCAAAGTGATTACGCGTGATGTGCTTCTGGAAGAAGTTTGGGGTTATAATTCGGGCGTAACAACCCACACCTTGGAAACGCACGTTTACCGGTTGCGGCAAAAAATCGAGCACGATCCGTCGAATTCGACCATTCTTGTCACCGAAAGCGGGGGATACAAACTCATTCCTTGATGCCGGTTACTGCACCATGCAC
The DNA here is from genome assembly GCF_014189505.1 of Phyllobacterium sp. 628. Classification (GTDB taxonomy): domain Bacteria; phylum Pseudomonadota; class Alphaproteobacteria; order Rhizobiales; family Rhizobiaceae; genus Phyllobacterium. The sequence goes on from NZ_CP050301.1 coordinate 449,499, forward strand.
CTTTTGGCGCATAAGGGATGCAGTAAGGCTTTTGATTTGCGCATAACCCTGTCCAAAATGTACAGACGATTTTTGGGGTTATGCGCGGGTTCAATCTAGGTATATGTCTGTTCTTGCATGGCAATTGAAGATGATATTCGCATTCTGGAGACAGTCGGGCTGTTCGGGACGTTTACCCGCGATCAGTTGCGGCTGCTTGCCTTTGGCACAGAGCGTCTCGTCTTAAGGGAAGGCCGCGAGCTTTACCGCGAGGGTCAGTCCGCCGATTGTGCCTATGTCATCGATCGCGGAACGATCTCCTTGTTCCGTGAAGGCCAGTCGGGCCGCATTGTGCTGAAAAGCGTCGGCCCCGGTGCAGTCCTTGGCGAAATGGCCATTATTGCCCAGACCAAGCGCCTGACCAGTGCCATGGCGGACACTGAAACAGAAGTCATCCGGCTCAATCGCTCGCTGTTCCGGCGTATCCTTGAGGAATATCCGGAAATCGCTGCAGCCCTGCACACCCAGATTTCTGCAGACCTGCACGAGATGATCCAGGCGATCACCAAATACGAGCACCTGTTCAACGGAAAATAATCTTCAATCGAGATTAAAACGGGCAATAACCGGCACATGATCGGATGGCCGCTCCCAGCCACGCGCTTCGCGCAGGATGGTGATATCAGTCAGATCATCTTCCAGATCGGGTGACCCCCAGATGTGATCGAGACGGCGGCCTTTGTTGGCGGCCACCCAATCGGCTGAACGGTAGCTCCACCACGTATAAATCTTTTCGTGCGGCGGAATGTGATGGCGCATCAGATCGCTCCAGCCGCCATTTTTGCGCAAAGCTTCAAATGTTTCCGTTTCGATGGGCGTATGGCTGACGACTTTGAGCAACTGCTTGTGCGACCAGACGTCGGTTTCCAACGGAGCAATGTTCAGATCACCCACCAGCAAGGATGCATGGCCATCGCCGTAAACGGCATTCATCGCTTTCATTTCCTCGAGAAAACCGAGCTTGTGGGCAAATTTTGGATTGATTGCCGGGTCCGGTTCATCGCCTCCGGCCGGTACATAGAAATTGTGGATACGCAGGCGCTTGGAACCCGCCGTGACAATCGTGCTCAGATGCCGGCAATCGGCAATATTGCAGAAGCCAACACGCGCTGGCTCGGTGAGCGGACGGCGTGATAGCGTGGCAACGCCGTGATAGCCCTTCTGGCCGCTGATCTCGATGTGCTGGTAGCCCGCCATATGAAAGGCTTCGCGCGGAAACAGATCATCCGGGCATTTGGTTTCCTGCAGACACAGAACATCCGGCTGATAATCGCGCAGAAATTGCAGCACCAGATCAAGCCGCAGACGTACAGAGTTGATGTTCCAGGTGGCGACGGAAAAAGGCATGAGATCAGGGCTCGCGGGAGGGTGGGAGTCACCGCTAGACTAGACGATCTCGGCCATGATTGAAAATCGAAAGGGCCGCTAATCCACACGCGATTGGTGTATCTAGCAGCCCTAAAATCAGTGTTAGCGCTTCATCGCGATGCGTGTGTAGTCGATCGTGAACATGTCTTTGGCGAACTTCACATCCTTGCGCACATTGGTGATCATCACTGTCGTATCAAGGCCCTGCGCATCGGTGATCGTCCACTGGCGCAACTCGTAGGACTTTGGATCGAACATCATAGTGATGGTCGAATTGCCAAAGACCGATTTGTCGCCAAGTACGATCGTCGTCATATCAGGATCTTCCTTCACCGATTTGACCCGGTCACCGGTGAGATCAATCTGGTCGGCCAGGAGCAGCTTCAAGGGCGTCTTCGACAGCGGGTAAAGATCCCAGGTGTCCAGTTTGCGGTTGTTGATGACGACCGATTCACCATCCGAAATCACACGAATGGGTGATGGCTTGTTGTAGGTGAAACGAATCTTGCCTGGCCGCTCGATATAGAACGTGCCTTCGGTCTGTTCACCGCGTGGTCCGAACTGAACGAAATCGCCGGTCATCGTCTTGACGCTGGAGAACTGGTTGGCGATCTGTTGCGCGCCGCTGATGGCGGCTGGTGCAGCCTGCGCCAATGCCACGCCGGATGTGCTTGCAGTACCGGCCAGCAGCCCCATTCCAACTACGGAAGCCACAGCACATGTCCTGATAAAGGCGCCAATCGTGCGAAACGAAGCTTTTGTCGTTGTCATGGTGTTTAGTCTCCTGTCTTATTCTCTGGTCCAATACCATGTCAGTTTGACCTGACTATGGCCGAGAAACGGCGGGAAACCGCAACTTGTTCCTCAAATTCGTCACGCATTACCTCGAAGTGGGTTACGTAACGCGATTTCTGTTCCGTTATGTAGCCATTCATGCCCGCCGTTACAGGACGTGCGCACAAATTTGTTACGGCACAGCGTTAAAAGTCATCATCCTGTGTCGGCACGAGAATGTCGCGTTTGCCCGCATGGTTGGCCGGGCCAACAATGCCCTCCTGTTCCATCCGCTCGATGATTGACGCAGCGCGGTTATAGCCGATGCCGAGGCGGCGCTGGATGTAACTGGTCGACGCCTTCTTGTCGCGCAGCACCACGGCCACTGCCTGATCGTAGGGATCATCCGAATCTTCGAGGTTCGACGTTCCGGCGGGACCACCGCCCATATCGTCCTCATCATCCTCTTCGGTGATCGCATCAAGATATTCCGGCACGCCTTGCATCTTCAGATGGTTGACGATCTTCTCAACTTCATCGTCACCGACAAAGGGTCCGTGCACGCGCTGAATGCGGCCGCCACCGGCCATATAGAGCATGTCACCCATCCCGAGCAGCTGCTCGCCGCCCTGCTCACCCAGAATCGTGCGCGAATCGATTTTCGACGTTACCTGGAAAGAGATACGCGTCGGGAAGTTCGCCTTGATCGTACCGGTGATTACGTCCACCGACGGACGCTGCGTTGCCATGATCACATGGATACCCGCCGCTCGCGCCATCTGCGCCAGGCGCTGCACCGCACCTTCAATATCCTTACCTGCGACCATCATCAGATCGGCCATTTCGTCGATAATCACGACGATATAGGGCATGGGCTGCAGATCGAGTTCTTCGGTCTCATAGACCGCCTCGCCTGTCGCCCGGTCAAAGCCGGTCTGCACCGTCCGGGCGATTCGCTCGCCCTTCTTCTGCGCCTGCTCAACGCGCTGGTTGAAGCCATCAATGTTGCGGACACTGACCTTCGACATCTTGCGATAGCGGTCTTCCATCTCCTTGACTGTCCATTTTAGCGCCACAACGGCCTTCTTCGGATCAGTCACAACGGGCGTCAGCAGGTGCGGAATACCGTCATAGATCGACAGTTCCAGCATTTTTGGATCGATCATGATCAGGCGGCATTGTTCCGGTGTCATCCGGTAGAGCAGCGACAGGATCATCGTATTGATGGCAACGGACTTACCTGAACCGGTGGTACCAGCCACAAGCAAATGCGGCATCTTGGCAAGATCGGCAATGACAGGTTCGCCATTGATGGTTTTGCCGAGCGCCAGCGCCAGCTTGGTCTTGGTTTGTTCGAAATCCCGGCTTGCCAGCAATTCGCGCAGATAAACCATCTCGCGGGTCTGGTTGGGCAGTTCGATACCAATGGCATTGCGGCCTGGCACAACCGCAACGCGGGCCGCGATGGCACTCATTGAGCGGGCAATATCGTCCGCCAGCGTGATCACACGCGAGGATTTGATGCCGGGTGCCGGTTCAAGCTCGTACAGTGTCACAACAGGACCGGGCCGCACGTGGATAATTTCGCCGCGCACACCGAAATCTTCAAGCACACCCTCAAGCAGACGGGCATTCTGCTCCAGCGCTTCCTTGGACAGGCTTGGATTGCGCACGACATTTTTGGCTCGGCAAGGAAATGCAGCGGCGGCATTTCAAACGCATTTGATTTGATCAGCGACGCCTGTGCCTCACGCTGTATCCTGGCTCCGGCTTTTGGAGCGGGAGCAGGCATAGCGACACGAGCCTGCGCGCCAGGCACCGTTGTTGGCCGGGCGGGAGCAGCTTGCGGCGCCCAGTCGTCTACCTCATCCTCTTCGCTGAACGCAATCGGGTCGTAATCATCGGTTTCCGGACCGAAATCGTCATTGCCTATGTCAATCGACGGGGCGTTAATGCGCGGCGCCTCGTCATAAAAGCCGGGATCACGCCGTGCACCATTCTGCCGGGGGGCAGGAACGTCATCGAAGAGATTATCGTCATTATGGCGGGCAGCCATGCTGCGCGCACTGTTATAGAGGCCCGCACTGCGCCCGAAAATACGGCGGAACAGGGCCTTGATGCTCAGGAACCAATGAGTGAGTGCGCCAAGCGCCAGCCAGCTGCCGCCTTCGCTGTCCTCGTCATCTTCATCTTCGTCATCAAAATCCTCTTCCCGTGTCACCTGACGGGTCGATTTCTTCGCCACAGCCGGTTCACTGTCGCGATAGGTCAAACCGCTGGCAAAGCCGAACACCCAGAGTGTCGGCAGGGCCAGAATCGCCACAACGATCATGGCAAGGCCGCCACGCGGAAATGTGCCAGTAAAGATTGCCGGGATTTTCAAAACCATATCGCCAAAAACACCGCCAAGGCCGATTGGCATTGGCCAGCTCGCCGGAATGGTAAAACAACCGGCAATGGCTGCGGCCATCAGCGACGCGCAGAACCAGGCAATCGCCCGGCGCGGGATGCGATCAACGCCGCGGCCGGTCAGAAGCAAGCCGCCCCAGAACAGCGCAGGCATCAGCGCCACAACCATGGAAAGACCGAAAAATTGCATGCCAAGATCGGAGAAAACCGCGCCGGTATAACCCAGTGCATTGCGCACGGGGTTAGACGTCGCATGGCTGAAACTTGGATCGACAACATTCCATGTCGCGAGGCTGCCAATGGCAAACGCAACGAAGCAAAACAGCGCCAGACCCCAGACAATCTGGATCTGCCGGCGAAACAAAGTCGTCAAACCGTGCCGGTTTCCTTCAACAGCATAGGAGGCTGAATATCCTTGACGCATGAAATCTCGCCCTAAGTAAACGCACGCACGGCGGTCGTGAATAACCGCAGATTCGATTCCCACGTTACGGCGCGGAAGGTTAAGGGGGCATTAACCATGGCGGGCTGGAATGAAATTACGTTGAGGTCAAACCGGATAGCGGTCTGAAAAGCGTAGGGCCCATCTGCAAGTTGACGCTCCATGACTATTTTTGCAAAGCACCATCCGCACCCTCAAACGAAAAAGGGCCCGGAAAACCGGGCCCTTCATTCCTGTCAAAGCTGCACCATTAATTATGGTAGGCGGCTTCACCATGTGATGTGAGATCGAGACCGATGGACTCGGCTTCTGCCGTTGGACGCAGGCCAACCACAACATCGACGATCTTGAACAGAATGAACGAACCGACGCCGCTCCAGACCAGCGTGACGAGCACGGCCTTGATCTGCACGATGACCTGTGCGCCCATGGTGACTTCACCCGCATAACCGACGCCGCCAAGCGTGGTGCTTGTGAAGATACCAGTGCCGATAGCGCCGATGATGCCGCCGATACCATGCACACCGAACACATCGAGGCTGTCGTCATAGCCAAGCTTCGGCTTCACAACGGCAACCATATAGTAGCAGATGACGCTGGCGATGGCGCCGAGGAAGATCGCGCCGACCGGACCAATTGTACCAGCAGCCGGTGTAACGGCGACCAGACCGGCAACCACACCGGATGCCGCACCGAGCATTGAGGCTGTCTTGCGGGCAAGCGCTTCAATACCAACCCAGGCAATGATCGCACCGGCAGTCGCGGTGAATGTGTTGATCATGGCAAGTGTTGCTGTGCCGTTGGCTTCGAGTGCCGAACCGGCGTTGAAGCCGAACCAGCCAACCCACAGGATCGCAGCGCCGATCATCGTGAACGGCATGGAGTGTGGAGCCATCATGTCGCGTCCAAGACCTGCGCGCTTGCCAACGAGAAGAGCGCCGACCAGACCGGCAATACCGGCATTGATGTGAACGACGGTGCCGCCGGCAAAATCAAGTGCGCCCCAGCCGAAGATCAGGCCGTTAGCATCCCACACCATGTGAGCGATCGGGAAGTAAACGAATGTAACCCAAAGGATAACGAACAGGATTGTCGCCGAGAATTTGATGCGTTCCGCGAAGGCACCGATGATCAGGGCCGGCGTAATGGCAGCAAAGGTCATCTGGAAGCAGATGAAAACGTATTCGGGAATACCAACGCCCTTGGTAAAGGTCGCCGCGACTGAAGCCGGCGTTACGCCCGACAGGAACACTTTGCCGAGGCCGCCCCAATAGGGGCTGGTGCCGCCGCCAAAGGCGAAGGAATAGCCGTAGAACACCCAGATGACCATGACGACGGCGGCAATGCCGGTGCACTGCATCAGCACGGAAAGGACGTTCTTGGCGCGCACGAGACCGCCATAGAACAGGGCAAGGCCCGGAACGATCATGAACAGCACCAGCACGCTGGAAATCATCATCCATGCGGTGTCGCCCTTGTCCACTGTCGGGGCGGCGGCTGCGGCTGCATCCGCTACAGCAGGCGCAGCTTCCTGAGCAAGCGCGGCCAGCGAACCGAATGCGGTCAGCGCCAGTGACCCCAGAAGGGTACTGCGCACCGCGGATGTCAGACTGGTTGGAATTTTCATTATTTTCTCCTTAAACCCCAAATGACTCAAAGCGCATCAGTGTCAGTTTCGCCCGTACGGATACGAACAGCCTGATCAATGCTGAGAACGAAGATCTTTCCGTCACCGATCTGGCCGGTTTTGGCAGCCGCAGTGATGGCCTCAACGGCGGTGTCGACGAGTTCTGACGCCACAGCCACTTCCACTTTCAGTTTGGGAAGAAAGCTGACGGCGTATTCCGCGCCACGATAAATCTCGGTGTGTCCCTTCTGGCGGCCATAACCTTTCACCTCGGTGACGGTCAGGCCTTGAATGCCGACAGCGGTAAGTGCTTCCCGCACTTCGTCCAGCTTGAACGGCTTGATGATGGCCATCACAATTTTCATTGACTATACCCCTGCGCTAGCGCGGTACCCTTCAGGTGGAATTACCTGAACAGCAGCAACCCGCGTTGAACCCATCCCCTGAGCTTTTAAATGCCCCCGGTGACTGGTGAGGAGTATTCAAGTTCCGTGCCAGACTCGAAAGATAATACTAATTGATTGATTATAAAGAGATATTTCTAACACTTCGATGGCGTACACCACATTACCCGGCAGCATGCCTAATATTTAGGCATTTATTTGCGAGCAGCCGGTTTTCACTCGGAAGGATGCACACGAATTAGGCCTTCCTGCGCAGTCGATGCGATCAGCGTGCCATCACGGCTATAAAGCGCGCCACGATTGAAGCCGCGCGCGCCCGCAGCGCTGGGACTATCTGCCGTATAAAGCAGCCAGTCGTCGAAATTGAACGGCCTGTGAAACCACATGGCGTGATCAAGGCTGGCAACCTGCAAATCCTTGTCGAAAATCGAGCGGCCATGCGCATAGAGCGAGGTATCAAGCAGCGTCATATCGGACAGGTAAGCCAGAACTGCTGCCTGCAAGGCGCGGTCCTGCGGTACGGGGCCGGTTGTCCGTATCCAGACATTCTGCTCCGGCGGCAGCTTCTCCCGTGTGAAATAATGCGTAAGGGACAGCGGCTTCATCTCGATAGGCCGGTCCTGCTCCCAATATTTGCGCACATTGGCCGGTGCATTTTGCAGATACTGCTCTTTCAGGTCCTTGTCGCTCATCAGCTTTTCCGGCGTCAGAATATCGAGCGGTATCGGCTTTTGATGCTCCAGGCCTTTTTCCTCGATCTGGAACGAAGCTTCGAGCGAGAAAATCGCATGGCCGTGCTGGATGGCGACGACGCGCCGGGTGGTGAAGCTTGAGCCGTCACGGATGCGGTCCACCTCGTAGATAATCGGAACTTTGGGATCACCCGCGCGCATGAAATAGCTGTGCAGCGAATGCACGTGCCGCTCCGCGTCAACGGTGCGTTGTGCGGCAACAAGTGCCTGACCGATGACCTGTCCGCCAAACACCCGTTGCCAGCCAACCTGCGGGCTGCGACCTCGAAACAGGTTGTGTTCAAGCGTCTCAAGGTCGAGTATGGACAAAAGCTCTTTCATGGCATCAGACATGACGGACACAACTCCTGTTCGGACAGCGGGCACGATAGTGCCTTAATCCGCTTGCAACAGGAACAGGCAAACAAGTCAAGCGTCACATGGGCGCAACGGCACAACGGAGCCCGGAGGCAATCATGGCTGAAAGAAACCGGAAACAGGCATCCGCCAATCCCGCCACAACAGATATCGTCATTGCTGGCGCGGGTTATGTCGGTATGGCGACGGCCGTCGCACTGAAATCTTCGGCGCCGCATCTGGGCGTTACCGTGATTGACGCTGCCCCGGCTGGCGTTTGGCGCAATGATACCCGTGCCTCTGCCATTGCAGCAGCTGCCAGCCGGATGCTCGACCGGCTGGGATGCTGGGAAGCAATTCTGCCGAAAGCCCAGCCCATCAACGAGATGACTGTCACCGATTCGCGCACCTCCGATCCCGTGCGTCCCGTTTATCTTACCTTCAATGGCGAGATCGAACCGGGTGAACCTTTTGCCCATATGGTGGAAAACCGTGTGCTCAACGCGTCGCTGCGCACGAAAGCCGAAGAGATCGGCATCACCTTCTTTGAAGGCGCGCCGGTGCATGGCTTCGACAATGGGGACGCCAACCTCACTGTCCGTTATGGCGACGAGCAGCGTCTCGCCACCCGACTGCTGCTCGCCGCCGACGGTGTGAAATCGCGTTTGCGCGATATGGCTGGCATCAAGACGGTGAATTGGGAATACGGTCAGTCCGGTATTGTCTGCACGGTGGCCCATGAGCGCCCGCACAATGGCCGTGCGGAAGAGCATTTCCTCCCTGCCGGTCCTTTTGCTATCCTGCCGCTCAGCGGCAATCGTTCATCCCTTGTCTGGACCGAGCGCACCGCCGATGCCGAGCGCCTGATCAAGGAAGATGATTTTGTCTTTGAAGCGGAGCTTGAACAGCGTTTTGGCCTGAAGCTGGGCGAATTGCGGGTCGAGGGTCCGCGCAAAGCCTTTCCGCTTGGTTTGACGCTCGCCCGTGATTTTATCAAGCCGCGCTTTGCTCTGGTGGGTGACGCGGCCCATGGCATTCATCCGATTGCCGGACAGGGCCTTAACCTTGGCTTCAAGGATGCTGCGGCGATTGCCGAGACCATCGTGGATGCGGATCGACTTGGTCTCGATATCGGGTCCATCGCCGTGCTTGAGCGTTACCAGACGTGGCGCCGCTTCGACACGGTGCAGATGGGCGTGACCACCGATGTGCTGAACCGGCTGTTCTCCAACGACAATGTTCCGGTTCGCGCCCTGCGTGATTTCGGCCTTGGTCTGGTGGAGCGTATGCCGCGGCTCAAGGGATTTTTCATCCGTCAAGCCGCGGGTTTATCGACGTCTGCGCCGAAACTGCTTCAGGGTCAGCCGATCTGAAGCAGCCCTCGCCGCTTAAAGCGGACGAGGATAGGTGCGGTGAATCGCTTGAATTTCCCCAAGGATTTCAGACGTCAACACCACATCAGCCGCACCGATATCTGTCTTCAGCTGGTCCAGTGTCGTCGCACCGATAATCACCGAGGTTAGGAACGGCCGCGTCAACGTGAACGCAATCGCCATTTGTGCGATATCAAGGTCATGCTTCTTCGCCAATTCGATATAGGCACGAACGGCCGGATTGCCGTGCTCATTGTTGCGCCACAGATCCTGCAGCGCTCCACGCGTTCCCGCAGGCACCTTGCCATCGAGATATTTGCCCGTCAGCACGCCTGAAGCCAGTGATGAATAGGCAAGCAGCCCGACATCCTCATGATGGCTGAGTTCAGCCAGATCAAGATCGAATGCGCGCTGCAAAAGGCTATATTCGTTCTGCACCGAAACGACGCGCGGCAGATCACTGCGTTCCGCAAGCTTCAACCATTGTGCAATGCCCCACGTGGTTTCGTTGGAAAGCCCGATATGGCGGATTTTACCCGCCTTTACCATGTCACCAAGTCCGGCAAGGGCTTCACCGATCTGCTCGACCACTTCGCTGCGGTTCTGCTGATGCGGCGCATAATCCCAGCCATTGCCGAAATGATAATGCCCGCGCACCGGCCAATGTACCTGATAAAGATCGATATAATCTGTCTGCAGGCGCTTGAGACTGCCCTCAACTGCTTCTGCGATCGTCGTCCTGCTCAAGAGGCTGCCGCCGCGAATCCAGCTGTTACGCCCGCCGCCGGCAACTTTTGACGCCAGCACGTATTTGTCGCGCTTGCCGGTCTTCTTGAACCAGGTACCAATATAGGTTTCGGTCTTGCCGTAGGTCTCTGGTGTTGGCGGAACGGCGTAAATCTCCGCCGTATCCATAAAGTTGATACCGGATTCGAGCGCATGGTCGAGCTGCGCATGCGCGTCCGCTTCAGTGTTCTGTACACCCCAGGTCATAGTGCCGAGGCAAATTTCCGTGACGTCAATATCCGTCCGGCCAAGCTTTTTCAGTTTCACGGGGAATTTCCTGTTTTCAATTCAAGAGCGGTCGATTTCGAGGCCGAGCTTCTGCTTCAGCTTTCGGACACGCTGGCCGTATTGCGGGGAGATTTGCACGGCGGCAGCGGCCTCGCCCACCATAGCAACCAATTCCTGCTTTTCCACATCGTTTAGCTGCTGACGCAACAATGGTGACGTTTTGTTGATCACAATCATAACATCGCCGATCTGGTTCGTAGCCCATTTGGCGTAAATGACGGCTTCTTCGGCCTTGGCGGCATCACTGATATCGGCGATCACTGAACGCACAGCCTCCACATGGCTATCCGAATGCGGAACGTCTTCAGAAATAATGGCATAGATAACTGTTGCGGCGGCAAGCACCGGATCGCTGATCGCCGTCAACGGCGAATGCTCGTTTTGCTTGCGGATCTTTTGCCTGCGAAAATAGCCGCGGGCACGGCCGACACCATCCACGACATCGCTGGCCGCATCGCCCAGCATCTTGAGGCGGTACCACCAGAACAAACCGGCGCCCAGAAGTCCAATGAAGGCAAGTACAATGTGCATATTCGTTATCCCCAGCTTCACCCCAATAAAACTGCTTAATGAAAAGTCCCGCATCCGGAAAGAGCCAAATACCCGTACGGTCTCATCAATTCTGGTAAATTCCTCTGCCATCCCTATGATACGGAACTGCTGTAACGTCCTTGCGTTATCGACATGTGACAATGGCGGATACTGACAATAAAGGGAGATAAGACGATGGATAGACAAGCAACGGCAATCTGGAAAGGCGCCTTGAAGGACGGAGCCGGCACGCTGGATACGCAAAGCGGCGCACTGAAGGGCCTTCCCTATAATTTCAAGGCACGTTTCGAGGATGCGAGCGGCACTTCCGGCACCAATCCCGAAGAGCTGTTGGCAGCGGCCCATGCCGGTTGCTTTGCCATGCAGCTTTCGCATTTTCTCGCTGAAAACGGCACGCCAGCCGAGAAGCTGGATGCCAAGGCAGCCGTGAGCATCAACCCGGCGGCAGGCGGTGGTTTCGAGATCACCAAAAGCGCTATCACATTGGTCGGCAATGTACCGGGCATTGATGCCGAAACCTTTGCCAAGCTGGCCGAGCAAGCCAAGGCTTCCTGCCCGCTGTCCAAGGCGCTCGGTGCCATTCAGGTAACACTGGATGCCAAGCTGGCCTGAGCCAAAAATCCATAAACATGAAAACGGGCGCTCATGGCGCCCGTTTTGCTAACGCGATGAGAACCTTTCTACTTCTTGCCGATAAAAAGCCTGGGCACGCTCAAAGCGGCCGGACACCCGTTCAGCGGCTTTGTCATCAAGGGGCGGCAGGTTCATTTCATGATGGCCATACCGGGATTCAAGGTAAAACTTGAGCGCGGCTGGCACGTTTCCCTCGCCCATTTCGCGCGTCTCCTTCTTCTTGTCGATCAATTGAAGGATGTCGCGCTTCGCCCCATCGTCCAGCCGAAGTCCGGAAAGGCATTCCAGCAAATTCATGGGCGGTAAGTTTTGGAACTCATGTTGTTCCATCCAGTCCAGAGCCACAATCGGACGGATCAAATAAAAAAGCTTCTTCAGCTTCACCTCTGCATTCAATCGGCCAACCCGCGTCAAATGAGAGCGGGCGAGTCCCAGATAGTGGCGCGACACTTTTCGAGGCTCGACAATTTCGTCCAGCAGCGCCAGCAAGCGCTGCCGAAAGCGTGAGTCCTCCTGATACGTAATGGGAGATTTTGCCCACTCGACAACAACTGCATTGCCGCCGAGAGCCAGATGCAGTGCTTTCTTCAGATCCCAACCACCCGTATCAATGTCGCCCACGATGGGAAACTCAATGACGTCGCGCACGGCTTCAAGCCGCAGATGGTCTGCCACCGGTCTGATATAGATGAATCTGCAATCGTAGTCGCTGTCAGGCGAGGGAAACCCCCAAGCACGGCTTCCGCTTTCTATGGCAAAAGCGATCAAAACACCCGAGCGTTCGACCTCGTCGAGACGCTTGCGTATTTCAGCTACGGCATCGGCCGAAAAATCCGAAGGCAATGCTGTCATCCGCAACCATTAGACCCGGCGTTCGATCATCATCTTCTTGATTTCGGCGATCGCCTTGGCAGGGTTCAATCCCTTCGGGCAGGTCTGTGCGCAGTTCATGATTGTGTGGCAGCGGTAGAGCCGGAACGGATCTTCCAGATTGTCCAGACGTTCACCCGTTGCCTCATCGCGGCTGTCGATCAGCCAGCGATAGGCCTGCAGCAGCACAGCTGGTCCGAGATAGCGGTCGCCATTCCACCAGTAACTCGGGCAGGATGTCGAGCAGCAGGCGCACAGGATACACTCGTACAGACCATCGAGCTTGGCACGGTCGTCATGGCTCTGCAGCCATTCCTTGGCCGGTTCCGGCGACACGGTCTTGAGCCATGGCTCGATCGAACGGTGCTGGGCGTAGAAGTTAGACAGATCCGGGACCAGGTCCTTAACCACGGGAAGATGTGGCAGCGGATAGATTTTGACCGCGCCCTTGATCTCATCCATGCCCTTGGTGCAGGCGAGTGTGTTGGTCCCGTCAATGTTCATCGCGCAGGAACCGCAAATGCCTTCGCGGCAGGAGCGGCGCAGCGTCAGCGTCGGATCGATCTTGTTCTTGATCCATAAAAGGCCGTCGAGGACCATCGGCCCGCAATCGTCGAGATCAACATAATAGGTATCGATGCGCGGGTTCTCGCCATCATCCGGCGACCAGCGGTAAATCCGGTATTCGCGCAGATTGTTGGCGCCCTGCGGCCGCTCCCAGGTCTTGCCCGGGCGCATCTTTGAGTTCTTGGGAAGTGCAAGTTCAACCATAATGCTCTGATCCCTTAGTACACACGCGCTTTCGGCGCGATCTTGGCGAGGCTGATGCCACCATCCTCTTCCTTGACCAGCGGGTCGAGGTGAACGGGACGGTAATCGAGCGAAACCTTGCCCTCAGGCGTCAGCCAGGCGAGGCTGTGCTTGCGCCAATTGGCGTCATCACGCTTGGGGAAGTCCTCATGCGCATGGGCGCCGCGGCTTTCCTTGCGTGCTTCAGCAGCAACAACCGTTGTCAGAGCATTGGCCATCAGGTTTTCCAGTTCCAGCGTTTCCACCAGATCGGAGTTCCAGATCATCGAACGGTCGGTGACCTTGATGTCAGGCAGCTCGCTCCAGATTTTCTCCATGCGTTCGACACCGGATTTCAACGAGTCCGACGTGCGGAACACCGCAGCATCTTCCTGCATGGTCTTCTGCATCTTTTCACGCAGCACAGCGGTCGGTGTACCGCCGTTCGCATGGCGCAGACGGTCAAAGCGTTCCATGATTTTGTCGACGGAAGCTTCATTGATCGCCGGGATCTTGGCATTACGGTCGATCACCTCACCGGCGCGGATCGCGGCAGCACGGCCGAAGACCACGAGATCGATCAGCGAGTTTGAACCGAGACGGTTAGCGCCATGCACCGAAGCGCAGCCCGCTTCGCCCACGGCCATCAGACCTGGCTGGATGCGGTCCGGATTGTCCTTGGTCGGGTTGAGCGCTTCACCCCAATAATTGGTAGGAATGCCACCCATATTGTAGTGCACCGTCGGCAGAACCGGGATCGGTTCCTTGGTCAGATCGACACCGGCGAAAATCTTCGCCGATTCGGAAATGCCGGGCAGACGTTCATGCAGAACAGCCGGATCGAGATGGTCAAGATGTAGGAAGATATGATCCTTGTTCTTGCCAACACCGCGGCCTTCGCGAATTTCCAGCGTCATGCAGCGTGAAACCACATCGCGCGACGCCAGATCCTTGGCGGACGGCGCATAGCGCTCCATAAAGCGCTCGCCTTCGGAATTGACGAGATAGCCGCCTTCGCCGCGTGCGCCTTCAGTGATCAGGCAGCCCGCGCCATAAATGCCGGTCGGGTGAAACTGAACGAATTCCATATCCTGCAATGGCAGGCCAGCGCGTGCCACCATGCCGCCGCCATCACCGGTGCAGGTATGGGCAGAGGTAGCCGAGAAGTAGGAGCGGCCGTAGCCGCCGGTGGCCAGAACCACCATCTTGGCGGCAAAGCGGTGGATCGTACCGTCATCAAGATTCCACGCGACAACACCTGTTATCGTGCCGTCCGGGTCCTGAATAAGATCCAGCGCGAAATATTCGATGAAGAACTGCGCATTGTGGCGCAGGCTCTGGCCGTAGAGTGTGTGCAGGATGGCATGGCCGGTGCGGTCAGCCGCGGCGCAAGTGCGCTGTACGGGCGGACCGTCGCCATAGTTCATCATATGGCCGCCAAACGGGCGCTGGTAAATCTTGCCGGCTTCCGTGCGCGAGAATGGTACGCCGTAATGCTCCAGCTCATACACCGCAGCCGGGGCTTCACGCGCCAGATATTCCATCGCGTCCGTATCGCCAAGCCAATCGGAACCTTTGACCGTGTCATACATATGCCACTGCCAGGAATCGGGGCCCATATTGCTGAGCGAGGCAGCGATGCCGCCCTGTGCCGCAACCGTATGCGAGCGCGTCGGGAAAACCTTGGTGATGCAGGCCGTTTTCAAACCCTGCTCGGCCATTCCGAGCGTCGCGCGCAAACCTGCGCCGCCCGCGCCAACCACGACCACGTCGAATTTGTGATCAATAAAAGTATAGGCCTTGCCGTCTTTACCGGTGGTCCCGTTCTTGTCTGCTGTTGCCAAGATTAACCTCCGAAGCTCAGCTTGATGATCGCAAAGACGCAGGCAACACCCACCACGACGGTGAAAAACGTGTTGAGCATCAAGCAGGCGAGCTTCCTGCCTTCACTGGTTACATAATCTTCAATGATGACCTGCATGCCGAGGCGCATGTGATAGAGACCGGATATGATCACCATCAACAGCACCAGCGAGGTCAGCGGGTGAGAAAGAGCGGCCCGGGTTTCCGCATAACCGGCGCGATGCAGATAAATGATCAAGCCAATGAAAAACAGCATGAGCGGCACGTTGGCCACAGCTGTCAGCCGCTGACGCCAGAAATGTTCGGTTCCTTCGTGGGAAGAACCTAGCCCGCGAACCTTCTTCAGCGGTGTGCGCATATCGCTCATTGTCCCGCCTCCTTTACAAAATCACGAACGCGACAATCCAAATAAGGATCGTCAGCGCAACGGAGATAAAAATCGATGCCACAGCCATCCTGGTGGTCGTGTGCTTTTCAAGGCCACGTCCGGTGTCCCAGATCAGATGGCGGATACCGCCGATCATGTGATGGATGAGCGCCCAGGTATAACCGAGCAGAACCAGCAGGCCGATCCACGAACCGAGTACCCAGCTGACGAGGTTGAACTGTGCCTCGCTTGTCGCCGTCGCGATCAGCCACCAGGCGACAAGCAGCGTGCCGAAATACAACGCTCCGCCGGTGATGCGGTGAACGATGGACATGACCATGGTGGGAATGAGTTTGTAGATTTGCAGATGCGGCGAGAGCGGCCGGTTTGATTGCAGACTTGTCTTGCTCATAGCGTCCCCAGTGATAAGCGCCGCGCCATTTGAACCTTGATTGACGGGCAGGGCCGAAAGGCTGGATAGAGGCAAATTTAGAAGGGTTTTAGTCCCGTTTTTGCACTGCGTCAAAGGCCCATTCACCCCCCTCATGCGGCGAATTGGCACCAATAGCAAGAAGATAAGGTTTCGGTAGAAAATTCAATCGTTTAAACCATGACAAACGCCGGAAAATGCGTCCGGATGGCAGTTTTTGGGCGATCAAAAATATGTGAGTGAGTCTGTCCTGTTTAACTATTTTTGCAGCGCCGGGACGCCCGTTTGTGCAAACGCGAACGGAACACCACGAGTCGTTCTCAGGATGTCCGTTGCGTTATCCGGATAAGGCTTGGTCCGTTTTACTGATTGCCGAAACGGATGATGAAACTGGTCCAGTCAGCTGGCGCTGCGATCTGTTCATAGAGCTTGCGTCCGTCTTCCGGCAGGCGCGGCGCATTCAGCGACAGTTTCGTCCAGCCGCGCTCTTCCGCCTTGTCGGCCAGCACATCGATCAGCGCCTTGGCGATACCCTTGCCGCGATGATCATGATGCACATAGATGTGGTCGACCTGACCAGCACGCATGCCCGATACCGGCTCAGGCAGATCGTAGAAAATGACAAAACCGACGAGATTGCCGTCGAGCCGGGCACCGGCGATTTCCGCAGCGCGGTCACGCAGCAGGTTTTCCGCATAATAGTCGTCGGGACGGCGCGGTGCACCGCGCTTCAGCGCTTGCGCGTAGCTGGCGAGCAAGGGCGCAAACTCGTGCGCATCATTGAGATGCAGCAGAGAAATGTCGACGGCGTGTTCGTCTGCGGTCTTTGTCGTCATGGTCGCATCGTCCCTTTCACTCCGGCAGCGCTTCCCGCTGGCCTGCTTCTCATGAGGATTGGTTGATTGTGCCGCGCCCGTCAACCGCCACCACCTGGCAAAAATCGATTCAAAAGCGTTTTGGCGGATGACAAGCGTTAATAATAGGTTAATGCTTGGCGTGTTGCAGCCTGTTCAACAAAGGAGCTTGTCCATGTTCGCCTTTCGCAAACACACGGCCGCGCTTTTGCTTTGCGGGCTTTCAGTTCTTGCATCTGCGCACAGCGCTGGCGCTTATGACATCAATCTTCGCGATGCTCATGGCGATGAATATGGCAATATTATTGTGCAGGACCCCAATGGTCCCAAGATGATCTTTGTCGGCGCCACGGCTGGCAAATCGGATATCCTCGGCCGCGAAATCCGCAAGAAGGTTGCCGTCTACAAGCGGGCCAAGGGACCAGCCATCATCTCTCCGCCGGGCGATCCCTATGTGATCGGGGTTATTCCGGCACCCAATACAAGCTGTGATGGCCCGATCGTCGTGCGCGGACGCGGCTATATGTATGGCATCAACCGCAACGAAATACCGGTTCTCGGCCTTCCCGGCTGCCAATAGGTGTGTTTGCAGCAGTTTTGATTTGCCTCTCCGGCCCCCGCCCTGTATGGGGGCCGCTTCATTGAAGAGGTTATTCCATGGCTCGCAATTCCGACGGTGCGCTCGTCCTGTTTTCCGGCGGGCAGGATTCTGCCACGTGCCTTGCCTGGGCACTGTCGCGTTTTGACCGGGTGGAAACGGTTGGATTCGATTACGGCCAGCGCCATCGGGTGGAACTCGACGTGCGTAATGATTTCCGCGCCAGCCTGATCCGCAAGTTCCCGCAATGGTTGGAACGGCTGGGTGACGACCACCGGCTCGACGCAGGCGTGATCGGCCAGCTCGGCTCCACTGGGATGACCGATGATATTGCCATAGAGATGGCTGATAATGGCCTGCCCAACACGTTTGTTCCTGGCCGTAATCTCCTGTTTTTCACGCTTGCGGCAGCGCTTGCCTATCGGCGCGGCCTGCGGGTGATTGTCGGTGGCATGTGCGAGACCGATTATTCCGGATATCCCGATTGCCGTGACGACACACTGAAAGCCCAGCAGGTGGCATTATCGCTCGGGCTCGACCGCCGCATCACCATCGAAACCCCGTTAATGTGGCTGGACAAGGCAGAAACCTTTGCACTTGCCCGCGAAATCGGCGGTGAGCCTCTGCTCGATATGATCGTTGAAGACACCCATACCTGCTATCTCGGCGACCGCTCGACCCGGCATGCATGGGGCTACGGCTGCGGCACCTGCCCGGCCTGCGAGTTGCGTTCGGGCGGATGGCACAAGTTCAAGGCGGAAGCAGCGTGACCTACGCCGTCAAGGAAATCTATCTGACGCTACAGGGCGAGGGCAATCATACCGGCCGCGCCGCCGTGTTCATGCGCTTTGCGGGCTGCAACCTGTGGTCCGGGCTCGAACGTGACCGTGCCGATGCACAGTGCCGTTTCTGCGATACGGACTTTGTCGGTGTGAATGGTCCGGGCGGCGGCAAGTTCAAAACCGCCGATGCTTTAGCCGATGCCGTCGCTGGAGCTTGGCCGCAGAGCGTCCGGTCCAACGGCAAACCTTACGTCATCTGCACCGGCGGCGAGCCGTTGTTGCAGCTTGATCCCGTCCTGATCGATGCCTTCCATGCGCGCGGCTTCGAAGTCGGCGTTGAGACCAACGGCACCATCGCCGCACCCGCCGGTATTGACTGGATATGCGTCTCTCCCAAAGCCAGCACTACGCTTGCCCAGACCAGCGGCCATGAGCTGAAACTGGTCTTTCCGCAGGCCGAAGCTGCGACCCATCCCTCGCATTTCGAGCAGCTCTCATTTCAGCATTTCTATTTGCAGCCTCTTGACGTCATCGGTGATCCGGCGCAAACCGCCCGGCATGTGGCATCTGCAGCGGCCTATTGCCTCGCCCACCCGCTTTGGCGGCTGAGCACGCAGACCCATAAATTGATTGGCTTGCCCTAAGAGGCAGTTTTGGCGGGCGCCTCATGCGCCAGTGCTGAAGAGGAACATCATGAGAATCTTTACCGACTTCACGTTTGAAGCGGCGCATCATCTGCCGCACTCTTTTCCCGATGGTCACATCAACCAGCGCCTGCATGGCCACAGCTTCCGTGTCCGCGTCACCCTAGAGGGCAGACCCGATCCGAAAACCGGGCTGATCGCTGATCTTGGCACCGTCAAAACAGCCATCAAGAGCGCCCGTCATGCGCTAGACCATCGTTATCTCAACGAAATTGACGGTCTGGAGTTGCCGACGCTCGAGACCATCGCCATATGGCTGTGGCGGCGTATTGCTCCGGATCTTCCGGTGCTCGCCGAAATCGGCATCTACCGCGACAGTTGTGGCGAGGGATGCGAATATCAGGGCGAGTTTGAAACGCTGGAGGTGGCGGCATGAGTCATTACGCAGAACAGGCAACCATGTTGGGCAAGGATGTCCCCATCCCGCACCATCCCGATGAAGCACTGCTTGATGCCGTGCCTAACCCGCAAGCCGGGACGCTGTTTCTCGCCCGCTTCGCCTGCCCGGAATTCACCTCACTTTGCCCGGTCACCGGCCAGCCCGATTTCGGCCATCTGGTGATCGATTACGCACCGGATCAGGCGCTTGTCGAATCCAAATCGCTGAAACTGTTTCTTGGCAGCTTCCGCAACCACGGCGCTTTCCATGAGGACTGCACTGTCAATATCGGCAAGCGCATTGTTGAAGCGGTTAAACCGCTCTGGCTGCGCATCGGCGGTTACTGGTATCCGCGCGGCGGCATCCCGATTGATGTCTTCTGGCAGACCGGCCCGGTACCGGAAGGGCTGTGGCTTCCTGATCAGGGTGTACCGCCCTATCGCGGCCGCGGCTGAAACATGGGAGATCATCATGGCTGAACTCAAGATCAGAACTCGGGATGTTGGTGCGACCGCCGTTCTGCAGCGGGACGGCCAGCCTGTCGTTACGTCCCATACGGGCGGCGTCCTCAACGTCGCTCATGCTGTTTCCGAACCTGGCTTTGCACCGCTCGACCTGCTCTACGCATCGCTGTCAGCCTGCCTGGTACTGAGTGCAAAAATGGCAGCGTCACGGCTTGGGGTTGCAGACAAGCTTGAAGCTGTCGAAGCCCACGTTACTGGCGACAAGGCCAAAGAGGGCCTGTCGCGCGTCGAACGCTTCCATATCGCCTTCACCATCACCGGCGACATTGACGAGCCAACACGCCATGCCATCGTTGAGGCGGCGGAAAACGAGATCTGCACCGTCAGCAACACATTGCGCGGCGATCCAGCTTTTACAACGACTGTGAGCTGATCAGCGTTCCAGCCGCTGGACGTTGACCAAACTGGATGCGGGCAAATCATTGGCAGCGATCCGGACGCAATTGCGCCCGGCTTTCTTGGCTTCGTACAGCGCGTGATCAGCTCGGCGCATCATGCTGCTGAGCCCCTCGCCCAACTGTGATTCCGCAATGCCAAAGCTTGCAGACAGGCTTTGGCTATTATCGGCAAGCTCCGCCAACTCGAACCCCGCAAAGGCCTGCCGCACATCTTCAGCATATTGCCGGGCAGCCTGACCGACAGAACCGGGAAGCAGGATGGCAAATTCTTCGCCGCCGATGCGCGCCACCACCTTTTCCCGATCCGACACCGCCCGGAGGATCGCTGCGAACCCTGCAATCACTTTATCACCTGTCGCATGGCCGTGACTGTCATTGATCTGCTTGAAATAGTCGAGATCGCAAATGATCAGGCTGATCGGGCTCGCCAGATATTGCGCACGGGTCAGCGCGACGCGAGCACGCCCCTCAAATCCGCGGCGGTTGAGCAGGGATGAAAGCACGTCAGTTTCAGAAACCGAGGATATATTAGCCAGAATTTTGCGGGTCAGGATCGTCAGAAGCAATATGGCTGTGGCCACGGACAGGACGGCCGATGCCGACTGTGAGAGCAGCGCATATTGCGTCGAAATATAGCTTTGCGGACTGTCACCCATGCCGCCAAGTGCCACTGCCAGAAACGGCTTCGACAGGAAATGTGCCGAGTTGAGGGCAAACAGCACCATCAACACCCGGTCGAATCCTGAGCGTAACGGCGAACGCAGGACGAACAAGGCGCATAGTGCGAAAATGATGGCATATGGTCCCTGATAGATCGACATGCGCACGATGGATTGACGCGGCATGTCCACGGTCAATTGGTTTGCAATGATCGATCCGACCAGCACTACAGCAAAAAGCGTCCACGGGATCGACTTTGCATAACGCTGGGCGATACCGGCGGTGAAAATCAGCATGGCAACAATCAGCACTGCAAAGGCGAGAAACACCGCAACACGCGCATCGGCAAGCGAGGGAATCAGAAACTCAATGGCAAAGTTGAGCATGCCCAGCGCGTAAGCGAGCGCAAAGAAATGCGCCGGGGCACTTTTCCGGTCATACAGTGCGATCATGAAGAAAGCCGTGGCGAAAATGCCCGACATGAAGAGATTCATTGCGAGAATAAAGCCCGCACCGCTCATGGTTTTATCCTGTGATCTGCCGAACGGGGCAACCTATTTTCAAGATCATAGCATGGTATACGCACGAACGATTGAAAAGGTTACAAAAAACGGGGCATGTGGCCCCGTTTTCACAACATCAAAAATCGGAAGTCCCGCAGCCTATTTCCACTCGCGAATATCGACGAAATGTCCGGCAATTGCCGCAGCAGCGGCCATGGCTGGCGACACCAGATGGGTGCGGCCCTTGAAGCCCTGACGGCCTTCAAAATTGCGGTTCGAGGTCGACGCACAACGCTCGCCCGGCTTCAACCGGTCATCATTCATCGCAAGGCACATGGAGCAGCCCGGCTCGCGCCAATCAAAACCCGCAGCCTTGAAAATCTTGTCGAGGCCTTCGGCTTCCGCCTGTTCCTTGACGAGGCCGGAGCCAGGAACAATCATCGCATCGACTGTTGCAGCAACCGTACGGCCTTCGACAACCTTGGCAACCGCGCGCAGATCTTCGATACGGCCATTGGTGCACGAACCGATGAACACCCGGTCAAGTTTGATATCGGTCATCGGCGTACCCGGCTTCAGACCCATATAATCGAGAGCCCGCCACTTCGAAGTGCGCTTGTTCTCGTCAGTAATCTCGTCCGGATTAGGCACGTTACCAGTGATCGAAATCACGTCTTCCGGCGACGAGCCCCAGGAAACGATGGGCGGCAAATCAGCAGCGTTGAGCACAACGACCTTGTCGAAATGTGCGCCTTCATCGCTTTGCAGCGTCTTCCAGTACTCGACTGCCTGATCGAACGTCTCGCCCTTCGGCGCACGCGGCTTGTCTTTGACATAGGCAAAGGTGATTTCGTCAGGCGCAATCAAGCCTGCGCGCGCACCGCCTTCAATTGACATGTTGCAGATCGTCATGCGGCCTTCCATCGAAAGGGCGCGAATGGCTTCACCCGCATATTCGATGACATAGCCGGTACCGCCGGCCGTGCCGATCTCGCCGATGATAGCAAGAATGATATCCTTGGCAGTGACACCGGGCGGCAAAATACCGTCAACACGCACCAGCATGTTCTTGGCCTTCGACTGGATCAGCGTCTGGGTGGCTAGAACGTGCTCGACTTCCGACGTGCCGATGCCGTGTGCCAGTGCTCCGAAAGCGCCGTGCGTCGAAGTATGGCTGTCACCACAAACGATCGTCATGCCCGGCAGGGTGAAACCCTGTTCCGGTCCGATGATGTGAACGATACCCTGGCGGATATCCTTCTCGGAATAATACTCGACGCCGAAATCAAGCGCATTCTTGGCGAGCGTCTCAACCTGAATGCGGCTTTCATCGTTCTTGATGCCGTTGACGCGATCCGGCGAGGTCGGCACATTGTGATCAACCACAGCAAGTGTCTTTTCCGGATGGCGGACTTTACGGCCGGTCACGCGCAGACCTTCAAAAGCCTGCGGGCTGGTCACTTCGTGGACAAGGTGGCGATCAATATAGAGCAAGCAGGTACCATCGTCCTGCTGATCAACCAGATGATCATCCCAGATCTTGTCATAAAGTGTGCGTGGCGCAATCATCGCGATATCCTAGCAACGGGGGCTTTTCGATTATTTCGTGGGACATATGCACTCGAGGCCCGGCAACGTCAAGAAAACAAGCGTCAAAAGTGACAAAGCGCCGCGACAGAGACCGCTCTCTCCATCATTTTGACGTGATTTTCCATCCATCCTGCTTTTGATCAATAGTTCCGGAGCTAAGAATGATTTCGCGGCGTATTGTTGTTCTAGGTGGCCTTGCCGCCGCCGTTTCGGCCTCCAGCTTCTTCCGCCTGCCCTTTACCACCAGTGCATTCGCAGACAAACCAACACCCTTTATCGAACCTGACCCATGGGCCAGCCAATTGATCGCTGCCGCCGAAAGCCAGATTGGCCAGACAATTGTTTATGACCCTGCCTATGTAAGACTAAAATACCCAATGGGCGATGTCCCACCCGATCGCGGCGTTTGCACCGACGTCATCATTCGCGCCTACCGCCAGTCGGCAAAGCTCGATCTGCAGGAGCGGGTTCATCGCGACATGAAAGCCGCCTTCACGGATTACCCCAAAGCTTGGGGATCGAAACAGCCGGACACCAATATTGACCACCGGCGCGTCCCCAACCTTGCCGCCTTCTTCCGTCGTGCCAATGCAAGCCTGCCGGTCAGCAGCGACGCGAAGGATTATCACCCCGGCGACCTCGTCACACAGATGCTGCCGGACAATCTTCCGCATATTGCCGTTGTCACGCACCGGTCCAATGAGGATGGCTCCCGGCCGCTGCTGGTTCACAATATTGGCTCGGGGACGAAACTGGAAGACCGGCTATTTGAGTTCAAGATCACCGGTCATTACCGCTACAGACCGCAAACGGCCTAATCGCGGCTGTTCAACCGCTGCTCCACCCAGCGCAGCCCCAGTGACAGGCTGATTGTCAGGATCAGATAGATATAGGCGACGACCGAATAGGTCTCGAAAAACCGGAACGACCCTGACGCATAAACTTTACCCATTTGCGTTACATCAACAACACCCAGCACCGAAACCAGCGATGAATCTTTCACCATCGAGATGAAGTCATTGCCATAGGGCGGCAAGATCGTGCGCATGGCCTGCGGCATGACGATGAGCCGGAACCGCTGAACCCGTTTCAGCCCAAGCGCCTTGGCGGCCTCGATCTGCCCCTTGTCGACAGCCTGAATGCCTGCCCGGAAAATCTCCGCCAGAAATGCGGCATAGGCGAGTGTCAACGCGATGATTGCCCGCCACAACAGCGAAAAATCGCGCACCAGCAGCGGTTCAAACAGGCCAGCGCTTTGCAAGGGATGCGTCAGAAAGTTCCACAGGGCGACAATCGCCGGCGCACCGACAAAGGCGATGTAGAACAGCAGCACAAGCAGCGGGATACCGCGCACGATCTCGATGTAGAAACGTGCGCTCTGGCGCAAGGCGATATGTTCGGACAGGCTCATCACTGCCAGTAGCAGGCCAAGACCGGAAGCGAGCACAAAGGCAAGAAGCGACACCCAGATGGTGATCCAGATGCCTTGCGATACCGTCGCGAAGACCTGACCATAGATATCACTGACGAGAATGGCGATGCCCAGCGCCACCGCAATTGCCGCAGCAACCGCCAGCCACCAGGGGAAGTCCTTCCTGCCGGAAGGGCTTCCTTTGTTTGCGGGAGCAGGCAACAGATGACCTATTGGCCGAGCTTGTAATCTACGAACCACTTCTTCGTGAGGGCATCAAACGTACCATCCTTCTTCAGCACCGCGATGGCCGCATTGACCGGAGCCACCAGATCGGAGCCTTTGGCGAAGATGAAACCGAAATCTTCAGCGCCAAGTGGACCGCCAACGAGCTTCAGCTTGCCGCCGGATGCATCCACATAACCCTTGCCGGCACTGCTGTCGGTCAGAACCACGTCGACGTCACCCGTCTTCAGTGCCTGAATGGTTGCACCAAAAGTTTCGAACAGCTTGATGCGCGGATTTTGTTCGTTGCCATCAAGCAGATTATAGACGGCTACATAGAAATTAGTTGTCCCAGGTTGTGCACCAACCAAGCCTGTTTTGACGTCAGCAAAGCTTTTCGCGTCGGAAAAACGCTTTTCGTCGCTGCGAACCAGCATGAATTGTTCTGACCGCATATAGGGTTCGGAGAAATCCACCTTCTGCTTGCGCTCTTCATTGATGGAAATACCGGTCATGCCGATCTGGTATTGATTGTCGGAAACCGCCTGAATCATCGCATCCCAGCTGGTATTGAGATATTCCACCTTGAAATTCAGCTTCTTGGCGATTTCGTTCATCGCATCATATTCCCAGCCTACTGGCTTGCCGGTCTTGGGATCGACAAACTGCAAAGGCGGATAGGCATTTTCAGTCACAACCGTAACCGTCTTGCCGCCCAGATCGGGCAGTTCCGCCGCAAAAGCGGAAAAAGGCATTACGGCGAGCATCAGGCCCGCCAGGACAACGGATCGCAGATTCATTTTAGACCTCTATTATTGCGTTTTGATCAAGCGAAGCACAAATTTCACTTTGCGAAGGCCGCGTCAATCCCCAAACGGCATGCAACTGCTTTATTGGTTGTAGCGCAAGCACGATTTTTTAAATGAAAAAATAGAGTGAATTTCACCCGTTCCGTGTACGAAGCGGCACGGCAATAAAAAAGGCGGTCCGAAGACCGCCTTTTCAAATTTGAATGGACCTGCGCTTATTCAGCAGCTGGTGCCTTGGCAACGGTTTCTTCCGTTACCTTTTCAGCTGTACCGGTGACCGGAACAGCAGCTTTGGTTTTGCGGTTGTCTTTCTTTTCGACAATGCGGGCAGCCTTACCGGTCAGGCCACGCAAGTAGTAGAGCTTCGCGCGACGAACCTTGCCGCGGCGGACGATCTCTACGCCTTCAACCAGTGGTGAAATGATCGGGAATACGCGCTCGACGCCTTCGCCATAGGAAATCTTGCGAACTGTGAAGTTCTCGTTGATGCCTGCGCCGTTACGGGCAATGCAGACGCCTTCATAAGCCTGAACGCGGGTACGTGTACCTTCCGTCACGCGAACATTGACGCGGACTGTATCGCCTGGCTTGAAATCTGGAAGCACGCGCTTGGCTTCAATTTTTGCTCGCTGTTCGAGGTCGAGCTGACGAATAATATCGACGGTCATCGTCTTCATCCTTTTCTTGTTCAAACAGTCAGAGCGCTCAACACTTGTAATGCAGCAGCCTTGGCCGCATTTCTATGCCTCCGATGAGGCAGGAGCGAATTCACCATCCATTGATTGTGAACCAGGGTTTTTCCCGAGTTGGCGGCCAGATACACCATAAAAGTCGGTTTGTCACCTCTGGCAGCGATTCTTTTTATCGCGGATCGCCATGGGAGTCGAGCTTAACAGGCTTTCGCATGAAAACCCGCATGGTTTCATCCAGCCCGCGCGCAATGTGTTCCTGCCGGATATGAAGCAGCGCCGGACTCAA
The DNA here is from genome assembly GCF_014189505.1 of Phyllobacterium sp. 628. Lineage (GTDB taxonomy): Bacteria > Pseudomonadota > Alphaproteobacteria > Rhizobiales > Rhizobiaceae > Phyllobacterium. Next base: position 476,016 of record NZ_CP050301.1, read on the forward strand.
ATCCGTATCGGCAATATCCGTAAATCCCAGCCGCCGGTAATAGGGCCCATTCCAAGGCACGTCACGAAATGTCGACAGCAAAAGCCCCGGCAGGCCCTCATCGCGGGCACGATCCTCAACAAGATGAATCAAGCCTGCACCAAGCCGTTTCCCGCCATGGGACGGGTACACGTTGATTTCTTCTATGTAGAGGTGATCGTCCACCACATCATAGAAGACAAACCCTACAGGCAAGCCTTCGATGGCCACGAACAGATGCCCTTGAGCGATGCGTTGCAGCAGGATGGTTTCGGATGTTGGATCACCACTGGCAATCTCCGGCATATCCACGTCCAGAAACCGCACCGCCGAAGCCCGCTCGATCGCCTGTATCGCCCCAATGTCAGCCGCCACACCGTTTCGAAACTGCATGGATTTGCGCCCTATTTGCGCGGCTTCTTCGTCTGCGGGTAACGATCCCACAGATCAGGCCGCCGTTCGCGGGTCAGTTGCTCCGCTTCCGCCTTGCGCCATTTTTCGATGGCCCCATGGTTGCCGGAAAGCAGCACATCGGGGATGCGGCGGCCCTCCCATTCCTGCGGCTTGGTATATTGCGGATGTTCCAGAAGCCCGGTCTCGAAACTTTCCGTCTCACCGGACTCGGCATTGCCCATCACGCCGGGCAAAAGCCGCACGATGGCATCCAGGACAACAATCGCAGCGGTTTCGCCGCCCGAAAGAATATAATCGCCGATCGAGACTTCCTCGAACTGCCGCGCTTCGATCAATCGCTCATCGACGCCCTCGAAACGTCCACACAGAACAATAGCGCCAGGCCCGGCAGCCAACGCGCGCACCCGCTCCTGCGTCAATGGCTTGCCGCGCGGACTCATAAACAGTTTCGGCCGCGTATCCGCCACATGGTCCACGGCGCGCGCCAGCACATCCGCCTTCATCACCATGCCCGCCCCGCCGCCAGCCGGGGTATCATCGACCATGCGGTGCTTGTCCATGGCGAAATCGCGGATTTGCACGGCTTCAAGCGTCCATGCCTTGTCGGCCAATGCCTTTCCCGCCAGCGATACGCCGAGCGGCCCCGGAAACATTTCCGGATACAGCGTCAGCACCGTTGCGCGAAAACCGGCATCATTGCCGCTCATGACTGCTTTTTCCCGTCATCATTGCCAAGCTGCCTGCGCCGCTCTTCGTCTTCATTCTCATCGGCAATCAGCCCGGCAGACGCAGGATCGATCGTGATTTTCCCTGCCTTGATATCGATATGCGGCACGGCCGCCTGCGTAAACGGAACCAGCATGGGGCGACGTCCGGGGATGGTCAGCTCAATCAGATCGCCACCGCCGAAATTGAACATGGCAGAAACCTTGCCGTGCCGGTTGCCTTCCGCATCGACAGCATCAAGACCAATCAGATCAGCGTGATAAAACTCGTCCTCATCGAGTTCTTCCGGCAATTGCGCCCGTTCGATGAACAGCATCGTGCCGTTCAGAGCTTCAGCCATGTTGCGGTCATTGACCCCGCGAAACCGCACCACGACCACCGTATTGGCCGGGCGGATCGCCAGAATTTCAAAGCTTCTCCCGGTCACGTCATAAAGCAGGCCATAATCGGCCAGTGCCAGCGGATCGCCGGTGAATGTCTTCACCCGCACTTCACCGCGTGTTCCGTGTGGCGCGCCGATTACCGCCAGCTGAACCGGATCATTCAATTTTGCCATAGGCCTTGTCCATTCCTGTCTCTTCGTTGGACGGATTACCCTTTCTTTGCCCAAACGCCAAGCCAGAAGCATAATGCCGCCGGGCGAAAGCCAAAGCGAAACGACTCCGTAAGGACTGCTGTGGCATGGTTCGGGTAATGCATGATCAAGGAGTATCGCTATGGTCGTCCAGCCGCAAAGTGCCGAATTTCTTGTCTCGGCCCGGCCTGACCTGATTGCCGCGCGCGAAGAGTGGTTGAAGTCGCTTAAAAATACCCGGCGTCTGGCGGCCAACACGCTGGAGGCCTATGAGCGCGATACCCGCCAGTTCTTTCAGTTTTTGACCGGCCATCTGGCGGAACCGCCAGCGCTCAGCGACGTTGCCACTTTGCGCATTGCCGATCTGCGGTCCTATCTCGCCCGCCGCCGCAACGATGGCGCGGGCGCCCGCACGCTTGGTCGTGGTCTCGCGGGGATTCGCTCGTTCCTGCGCTATCTGGAAAAGCAGGGCATGGCCAATGCTGCGGCGTCGATTGCCATGCGTGCACCGCGTCAGCCCAAATCCCTGCCGAAACCCTTGAGCACAGTCGATGCCCGGCGCGTGGTGGAAAAGGGTGAACAGCTTAATGAGGAGCCATGGATCGCCGCCCGCAATGCAGCAGTATTGACGCTGCTCTACGGCTGCGGCCTGCGTATCTCCGAAGCGCTGACGCTGGACGGTAGTGCATTGCGCGATCCCGCCGCCCGCTCCATTCCCATCACCGGCAAGGGCAACAAGACGCGCATGGTGCCGCTTCTGCCCATCGTGCACCGGGCGGTAGAGGAATACCGCGCCCTCTGCCCCTATGATCTGGAAGACGGCAAACCGCTGTTTCGCGGCGCGCGTGGCGGCTTGCTGCATTCCGCTATCATCCAGCGTGACATGCAGAAAATGCGCGGCGCGCTTGGATTACCGGATACGGCAACGCCGCACGCGCTGCGTCATTCCTTTGCCACGCATCTGCTCGGGCGTGGGGGTGATCTGCGTACCATTCAGGAACTGCTCGGTCACGCCAGCCTGTCGACGACGCAGGTCTATACCGGCGTTGACACAGCGCGGCTTCTCGAGATTTACGACAAGGCGCATCCCCGCGCGTGAAAACTGGTCCAATTTGCGTTACAAACAATTTGTAGAATGGCTTTAACGCCTTCTTGCCAAACCGGATGTATGAAAAGACCATGACCCATCCCGGCCCTTCCTTTTCTATTGACCGCCTTGCCGATGCTGCCTTGCGCCTTCTGGCTCTTTTCAGCTGGCTGTTGCTGGCCGCCTTTCTCGTGGTGGTTTTGACAGCCACCCATGCCCGCGCCGAGGATGCATCCTGCGGCGGCAAAGATCTTCTTGCGGAAATGGCCAAAACAGATCCGGAAAAGCTTGCAGACATGCGCAAGGAGGCTGATGCCATCGAAAACGGCAAAAGCATCTTGTGGAAGATCGAGAAGCCCGGCGTAAAACCATCCTGGTTATACGGCACGATGCATCTGACCGACCCGCGCGTTCTCAAACTCTCCGACACAGCAGATACCGCCTACAAGAGCGCGGGCACGGTGGTGATTGAAACCGACGAGGTTCTTGATCCGCAGGCGCCGCTCAAGGTGATGGCAAACGATCCTCAACTGATGATGTTCACCGACGATACTACACTTGAAAAGCTGATCCCGCAGGACAAACTGGAAGGCGTAAAGGCGGGTCTTACTGCGCACGGACTTTCACTTGCCGCCCTCAACAAGATGCAGCCTTGGATTGTTTCCAGCATGCTCGCCATGTCCGCCTGCGAAATGGAGCGCACCAAAAGTGGTGCAGCTTTTCTTGATATAAAACTGGCAAGAGACGCCAAGGCCGAAGGCAAGGAAGTGACCGGGCTGGAAACGATCAAGGATCAGCTCGGCGCCATGGCATCGCTGCCGCTCAAGTTTCATGTCGAAGGGCTGATTGAGGCGCTCAATCTTGGGCCAAAATTGCCGGATCTGTTCGAAACCATGACGATCCTGTACATGCGAGGTGATATTGGGATGATCGTCCCGCTGATGCGCTCCGTATCGCCGGACGGCAGCATGAAAGGCGAGACCTACGGCGATTTTGAGGAAAAGATGATCAATGCCCGCAACCGGGTCATGACCGATCATGCTGCCCCCATCATCGACAAGGGCAACGTCTTCATAGCCGTTGGCGCTTTGCATTTGCCGGGTGACAAGGGGCTCGTGACCTTGCTTCGCGGTAAGGGTTATACTGTCACTGCGCAGTAATCACCCGCCACTAGAAGATTGATTCCAATGACTTATATAAAGACCGTCGGTTGAAAATCGGCAATTTGGGAACTTCCGCTGTTCTGAGCCGTTTATTCTACTGACTGCAAAATGTCATGGAGGATATCAAAATGACCTATGATCCTAATCTGCAGCGTCCTGCGGATACGCAACCTGACCGTGAACTTAAAGTGGTTCAATCCAGCGGTGGGGGTAGCGGGTTCCTGATCGCGGGTATTCTGATCGCCGCATTGATCATTGGCGGCTATTATTACCTGAACAGCGGCTCGACCATGGATGCGCCAGCACCGCCAGCAGTGACCAATCAGAAACCTGCTCCGGCAGCGCCCGCAGCACCTTCATCCGAAACACCGGCTGCAACAGCGCCAGCTCCGGCTGAGCCTGCTCCTGCGCCAGCCAAACCGGCCCCGACAAATAACTAACGCCGGACTTACGCAAACTAAGACTGATGCAAACTAAAAAAGCCCGGAGTTCCGGGCTTTTTTCTGTTTTAACAAGATGAAATTTACATATGGATCGGCTTGGCGAACGTAGCCAGAGCCGCTTCACGCACCGCTTCCGACATGGTCGGATGTGCATGGGTGGTGCGAGCCAGATCTTCGGAGGAACCGCCGAATTCCATCAGCACCGTTGCTTCGTGGATCATTTCACCAGCGCCGAAACCGACAATATGAACCCCGAGCACCCGGTCGGTCGCCTTATCCGCAAGGATTTTGACGAAACCATCTGTGGCCAGCATTGCACGGGCGCGGCCATTTGCGGTGAAGGGGAACTTGCCTGCCTTGTATTCGATACCGGCAGCCTTCAGCTCTTCCTCAGTCTTGCCGACAGATGCCACTTCCGGCTGCGTATAGACCACGCTTGGAATGGCATCGAAATTGACATGTCCGGCCTGCCCAGCAAGAATTTCGGCAACGGCAATACCTTCGTCTTCCGCCTTGTGCGCCAGCATCGGACCCTGCACCACGTCGCCAATGGCATAAATACCGGCAACATTGGTCTGCCAATGATCGTTGATCGCAACGCGGCCACGATCATCCACGGTCACACCGGCTTCCTTCAGGCCGAGCCCATCCGTGTACGGACGGCGGCCCGTTGAAACCAGAACTGCGTCGGCGGAAATGGTCTGGGCTTCGCCGCCTTTGACCGGCTCGAATGTGACCTTGGCGCCCTTGCCCGACTTTTCAACGCCGGTCACTTTGGCACCCATCTTGAATTCGATACCCTGCTTTTCCAGCATCCGCTGGAACTGGCGGGAAACCTCGCCATCCATTGGTCCCAGAATCTTGTCGAGATATTCAACGACCGTCACCTTGGCGCCGAGACGCGCCCAAACCGAGCCGAGCTCAAGCCCGATAACACCGCCGCCAACCACAACAAGGGTGCCCGGCACCTTGTCGAAATCCAACGCGCCGGTCGAGGAAACGATGACCTTTTCATCGAATTCGACATTGACGCCCGGAATACCCGCAACATCGGAACCGGTTGCGATGACGATGTTCTTCGTCTCGATTTCCTGCACCTTGCCATCGTCGCCGGTCACGGAAACCTTGCCTGCGGCTACGACCTTGCCGGTGCCCTTGAATGTATCGATCTTGTTTTTCTTGAACAGGAAGGCCACGCCGTTGACGTTGGATTCAACAGTGGCATCCTTGTGCGCGAGCATCGCTTTCAGGTTGAGCTTGAGCGCCCCAACCTCGACACCCAGCGTCGCGTGCGAATGACCGGCCTCATGGAACACTTCCGAAGCGTGCAGCAGCGCCTTGGACGGAATGCAGCCGATGTTCAGGCAAGTGCCGCCAAACGTATCGCGCTTCTCGATCACCGCAGTCTTCAGGCCAAGCTGTGCCGCTTTGATGGCGCAGACATAACCGCCCGGACCTGTTCCGATGATGACAACGTCATATGACATGATTGAATCCTTCTCTTGTGACGCAACACGAAATTATTGTTCGGGCACGCATTCTTTGAAACGGAAGACTTCCCATGGAAAAGTCTCAATGGGTTTTTCAAGTTTGAAATTGAAACCGCTCATCGCTCCGGAAAAATCCGGCAGGAGCAGCGCTTGCGCCGACGGCTCTTTGGCCATTGGCAAAAGCTCGGCATCAGCCCCTTCCTTCAAAGCGTAAATAACGCCTTTCCAGACGGTACATTGTTGCAGTTCATCGCCGGTCACATCGCCCGCCGGGCAATTGTACATGACAATCCCGTTGGGCCTGCCACCATCCTTGTCCCACATGACCACGCCGTCGAGCTTCAGATCGCTGTCATTCAATTGGATGGTGAACTGGTTCGATGCCGCCACAGGCTGATCATCAGGCGTGCTTTTAAACGTCAACGTGTAATTGTCATCCCGGTCCGTATAGATCGCATGATCCTGCAGGCACGCGGCAAAGGCCGGTGACGACAAGGCAATGCTGACTGCGACGAAAACCGCAGCAGATTGACCCAAACGGAAACGCAACAAGCCAGCCATCAATAATCCCTAGCTCGCCTGCTGTGTCGCGAGCTTGATACCAAGCCCGATGAACACCAGTCCGGTGACACGGTTGAACCAGCGGCCCCAGGCAACAAAGCGCTCACGCACCGACTGCATGGTGAAGAAGGTCGAGACGGCGACAAACCAGGCAATCAGTGCCGTTGCCATGAACAGACCGTAGGTTGCCTGCACCAGCGCTGGCGTCTCGTGGCTGACAAGAGCCGAAAACAACGACAGAAAAAACAGCACCGGCTTGGGGTTCAGGGCATTGGTCACGAAGCCCATCAGGAAACAGCGCCAGTCGGAAATCGATGTTTCCTTCTCGCTGCGTATGATCTCGGCGGGTGCTTCCATTCCCGGTGCGCGCAGGGCCTTGACGCCAAGATAGAAAAGGTAGGCGGCACCGGCCCATTTCAGCATACCGAAAAGAAACAGGGATTTTGCTACGAGCAGGCCAAGACCAAGAATGGTGTAGCTGATGTGGAACAGCAGCGAAGCACCAATGCCGAAACTGGTCATGATCGCGCTGCGGCGACCATGCACGATGCTCTGGCGCACGACAATGGCAAAGTCAGCGCCCGGTGAGACGATCATGATCGAAAACACCGCCATGAGGCCAAGAAACTCATACATGTAATGCGACATACTTATTCTCCGGCAGGCGCTTCGAGCGCTGCATTGAAGGCCCAGACGTGACCGAACGGATCGCGGATGCGGCCATACCGAGCATTCCAGAACGTATCCTCGACCGGCATGATCAGCGTTGCACCAGCCTTAACAGCACGGTCAACAGCCGCATCCACATCGGCAGGCCTGTTGAGATTGATGTTGAGCGCAACACTCGCTCCACCGCGTGTGTTCGGTGACATCACATCATTCTCGCCGCCTTGGCTTTTGTATTCAGGGAACTCGTCATGCAGCATGATCGAGCCGCCGAACAGCGAGATATTGGCATGCATGACACGCTTGCCGTCCTCGGCCATCTGCTTGAACGTATTTTCGGCACCAAAGGCCTTTTCATAAAAGGCAATCGCTTCAAGGCCGCCTTTTACGCAGATATGGGGTTCGACAGGTGGGAAATTCGGTGCAAAAGCCATTTTGAATCGCCTTTCATCACGTCATTTTGTGATTGGACAGCAAGACTAAGTCAATTCCAGCCGATTCACCACACTGCAAGAACGGCCCGCCGCAGAACAACGGGCCGCTGGCGCAATCTTTACAGGTCGAGAACCAGACGTTCCGGATCTTCCAGACTTTCCTTGACGCGAACGAGGAAAGTCACGGCTTCCTTGCCGTCGACGATACGGTGATCATAGCTCAGGGCGAGATACATCATCGGACGGATGACGATCTGGCCACCGACAACAACCGGACGATCCTGAATCTTGTGCATGCCCAGAATACCGGACTGCGGTGCATTGAGGATCGGCGAGGACATCAGCGAGCCATAGACGCCGCCATTGGAGATGGTGAATGTACCGCCCTGCATGTCAGCCATCGACAAGGCGCCATCACGGGCAGCCCTGCCGAGACGGCCGATATCCTTTTCGATTTCGGCAATCGACATCTGGTCGGCATTGCGCACAACCGGAACAACAAGACCCTTATCCGTACCGACGGCGACGCCGACATGGGCAAAGTTCTTGTAGATGATGTCAGTGCCGTCGATCTCGGCATTTACCGCTGGGATTTCCTTCAGGGCGTGCGTTACCGCCTTGGTGAAGAAGCCCATGAAGCCGAGCTTGACGCCGTGCTTCTTCTCGAAGATTTCCTTGTAGCGGTTGCGCAGATCCATCACTGCAGACATGTCCACTTCGTTGTAAGTGGTCAGCATCGCAGCTGTGCTCTGTGCGTCCTTCAGGCGGCGGGCAATGGTCTGGCGCAGACGGGTCATCTTAACCCGCTCTTCACGCGATGCATCGTCAGCGGAAGATGCTGGACGGGCAACCTGTGGTGCAGCAGCAACCGCTGCAGGCTGCGCCGAGAAGCCTTTTGCGACGGCATCAAGCACGTCGCCCTTGAGCACCTGGCCGCGCTTGCCGGAACCTTCAACCTGCGAAACGGAAACACCCTTTTCAGCCAGCAGCTTGGAAGCTGCGGGAGAAGCAGGCATTTCGCTTTCCTTGCGCGGTGTAACAGCTGGCTCACCAGCAACTTCAGCGGTCTTGGCAGATGCCTCTGCAGTGGATGAAGCAGCAGCGGTACCCGATGCCTGCGCAACGGCTTCCGGCTTTGCCTCTTCCTTCTTGGCAGGCGCAGCACCATTACCGGCACCGGCGGCGCCAATCATGCCGAGCAAAGCGCCAACCTCGACCGTATCGCCTTCCTTGGCGGTAATTTCTTCGAGCACACCGGCGGCGGCGGCGGGGACTTCGAGTGTTACCTTGTCGGTCTCAAGTTCCACCAGGGGCTCGTCGGCTACAATCGCATCGCCGACTTTCTTGAACCATTTACCAATGGTCGCTTCGGAAACGGATTCGCCCAGCGTTGGGACGCGGATTTCGGTTGCCATGATCTTGCTCTTCCGTTGATCGTCAGATGACTTCTGTTTGTTGTGAGTTATGAGCCGAGGGCATCTTCAAGGAATGCTTCGAGCTGTGCAAGGTGTTTGGACATCAGGCCTGTTGCCGTCGATGCAGCGGCAGGACGTCCGGTATAACGAACGCGCTGATGCTTGGCATCGATATGCGCCAGAACCCATTCCAGATAAGGATCGATAAAGGCCCATGCGCCCATATTCTTGGGCTCTTCCTGACACCAGACCATTTCCGCATTGCGGAAGCGGGACAGTTCGGTGATCAGCGCCTTGGCCGGGAACGGATAAAGCTGTTCGACGCGCAGCAGATAGACATCGTCAATACCGCGCTTCTCGCGCTCTTCGTACAGATCGTAATAGACCTTGCCCGAGCACAGGACGACGCGGCGGATCTTCGAGTCCTTCTGCAGCTTGATGACCTGATCCTTCAGGAGCTGCGCATCATCCCACAGCAAGCGGTGGAACGAAGAATCGCCCGTAAAGTCGCTGATCGACGACACAGCCCGCTTGTGGCGAAGCAGTGATTTCGGCGTCATCAGGATCAGCGGCTTGCGGAAGTCACGCTTCATCTGGCGGCGCAGGATGTGGAAGTAGTTGGCAGGCGTCGTGCAATTTGCCACCTGCATATTGTCTTCCGCACACAGCTGCAGATAACGCTCGAGACGGGCCGAGGAATGTTCCGGACCCTGGCCTTCGTAGCCATGCGGCAGCAGGCACACCAAGCCGGACATACGCAGCCACTTGCGTTCACCCGAGGAGATGAACTGATCGAACACCACCTGGGCACCGTTGGCGAAATCGCCGAACTGGGCTTCCCACAGCGTCAAAGCGCGTGGATCGGACAACGAGTAGCCATACTCGAAACCGAGCACAGCTTCTTCCGAAAGCATCGAATTGATGACTTCGTAGATCGCCTGACCCTTCTGCAAATTGTTCAGCGGAATATAGCGCTGTTCGGTTTCCTGATCGTAGAGAACCGAATGACGCTGGCTGAATGTACCGCGTTCCACATCCTGACCCGACAGACGGATCGGATGTCCTTCGATAGCCAGCGAGCCGAATGCCAGAGCTTCAGCCATCGCCCAATCGAAACCTTCGCCGGTTTCCACCATTTTGGCGCGGTTGTCCTGAAAGCGTTGAATCGTGCGGTGCACATTGAAACCGGCTGGGACCTCGGCAAGCTTCTTGCCGATTTCCTTGACTGTCTTCAACGGCAGGCCTGTCTTGCCGCGGCGCTGCTCGTCAGCATTGTCCGCTGTGCGCAAACCGCTCCATGCACCATCCAGCCAATCGGCCTTGTTGGGCTTGTAATGCTGACCTGCTTCGAATTCCTGCTCGAGATTATCACGCCAAGCGGCACGCATCGCATCAACTTCGGCTTCTGTCAGCAGACCTTGTTCAATCAGCTTGGCTGAATACAGCTGCACCGTTGTCTTCTGACCACGGATGGTCTTGTACATCAGCGGCTGTGTGAATGCAGGCTCGTCGCCTTCATTGTGACCGAAGCGGCGATAGCAGAACATATCGATCACGACGGGCTTGTGGAATGTCATGCGGTATTCGGTGGCAATCTTCGCCACATAGACCACAGCTTCGGGATCGTCACCATTGACGTGGAAAATCGGCGCCTCGATCATCTTCGCCACATCCGATGGATAAGGCGAGGAGCGCGACAGGCGCGGATTGGTGGTGAAACCGATCTGGTTGTTGATGATGACATGCACCGTGCCACCGACGCGGTGACCGCGCAGACCGGAAAGGCCGAGACATTCGGCAACCACGCCCTGACCGGCAAAAGATGCATCGCCGTGCAGCAGCAGCGGCATGATCTTGGCGCGCTCAGAGAGCGGCACCATGTCATCGCGGTCACGGCCAGCCAGTAGATCCTGCTTGGCACGGGCCTTGCCCATGACAACCGGGTTGACGATTTCCAGGTGCGACGGGTTGGCTGTCAGCGACAGGTGAACCTTGTTGCCATCGAACTCACGGTCTGACGAGGCACCCAGATGGTACTTCACGTCGCCCGAACCTTCGACATCGTCAGGCGCGTAGGAACCGCCCTTGAATTCGTGGAAAATGGCCCGGTGCGGCTTGCGCATGAACTGGCTGAGCACGTTGAGACGGCCGCGATGCGCCATGCCAAGGACGATTTCCTTGAGGCCCATGGAGCCGCCGCGCTTGACGATCTGCTCTAGCGCCGGGATGAGCGACTCGCCGCCATCCAGGCCGAAACGCTTCGTGCCCTTGTACTTGACGTCGATGAACTGTTCGAAGCCTTCCGCCTCGATCAGCTTCGACAAAATGGCCTTCTTGCCCTCAGCGGTAAAGGCAACGCCCTTGTCCGGACCCTCGATGCGTTCCTGAATCCAGGCCTTTTCCACCGGATCGGAAATGTGCATGAACTCGACACCGATGGTCGAGCAATAGGTGCGCTGCAGGATGTCGAGCATCTGCGGGATTGTCGCATATTCAAGCCCAAGTACATTGTCGATGAAGATCTTGCGGTCGTAATCGGCTGGCGAGAAACCGTAGCTCTCGGGCGACAGTTCGTTATAGTCTTCCTTCACCTCGGCCAGACCCAGCGGATCGAGCTTGGCATGCAGATGACCACGCATGCGATAGGCGCGGATCATCATGATGGCGCGGACGGAATCACGCGCCGCGTGAATGATGTCTGAATCCGATGCGGCAGCAGCGGCCGGTGCAACGGCTCCGTTGGCGGCGCCATTGCCTGTCTTGGCCTTCAGCTTGTCGGTGATGTGCTTTTCGACTTCACCCCAATTGCCATCCAGCGCCGAAACCAGCTCGCCATTACCTGCGATCGGCCAGTTTGGCTTCTCCCAGGAGGCGCCCTGCGCGTTCTTGATAATGTCAGCCTTGGTGTCATTGAGATTGACAAAGAATTCCTGCCATTCGGGATCTACCGATGTCGGGTCTTTCTCGTACTGGGCGTGCAGTTCCTCGATATAGTGGGCATTGCCACCATAGAGAAATGATGTGAGCGCAAAAATGTCGTTGGCCTGTTCTTGACGTGCCATGTGTGTGACCGGAGCACCCGCTCCGTCTCCCTTGATGAGAGCGTTCAGGATCATCGTGACCCCGAGAACACTCTGGGTTGAGGTTTCCGGCCCTTGCCGGAAAGTCCCCGTCGATTGATCGGGGCGGCGTCCGCCCCGATCGGTCTTAAACTTCAATCAGGGCAAAAAACTGCCCCTTACAGGTTTCAGCCCTTGAGGACTTCAACCAATGTCTTGCCGAGCTGCGCCGGTGATGGCGAAACCCGGATGCCTGCCGCTTCCATGGCAGCAATCTTGTCTTCCGCGCCGCCCTTGCCGCCTGAAATAACCGCGCCAGCATGGCCCATAGTGCGTCCGGGAGGAGCCGTACGTCCGGCGATGAAACCAGCCATTGGCTTCTTGCGGCCGCGCTTGGCTTCGTCAGCGATGAACTGCGCTGCATCTTCCTCGGCCGAACCACCGATTTCACCGATCATGATGATCGACTTGGTCGCTTCGTCAGCAAGGAACATTTCCAGGATGTCGATGAATTCGGTGCCCTTTACGGGATCGCCGCCGATACCGACTGCCGTTGTCTGGCCAAGGCCTGCATTTGTTGTCTGGAACACTGCTTCATAAGTAAGTGTGCCGGAGCGGGATACAACACCCACCGAACCCTTCTGGAAGATGTTGCCCGGCATGATGCCGATCTTGCATTCTTCAGGAGTGAGAACACCCGGGCAGTTCGGGCCGATCAGGCGCGATGTGGAACGGTCGAGGCGGGCCTTTACGCGAACCATGTCGATGACCGGGATGCCCTCGGTAATGCAGATGATCAGCGGGATTTCCGCGTCAATCGCCTCGATGATGGCTTCAGCGGCACCTGCTGGCGGCACGTAGATGACCGAAGCATTGGCGCCGGTACGGTCCTTGCCTTCGGCAACCGAAGCGAAGATCGGCAGTTGGGCGCCAGCGCCGGTCGGCAGCTTGCCTTCCCAGGTCTCGCCGCCCTTTTTCGGGTGGATACCACCAACCATCTGGGTACCGTAATAGGCCAAGGCCTGTTCGGTGTGGAATGTTCCGGTCTTGCCGGTCAGGCCCTGAACGAGGACCTTGGTGTCTTTGTTGACGAGAATGGACATACGAGACCTTTTCTATTGGTGATCGACAGACGGAGTGCGGCGGTAAACACCGCTCACGACGTCCTGCCAGATGTCGCTTCCGGCTGGTGCAAATTCTATGCGCAACCGGAACCGGTCTTGATCTTCGAATTGATAGCGGCTGCGGGCCCTGCCGCGCGGTGACGACTTTTCCAGAACCAGTTCGTTGCCGGACCATGCGCCCGTCGCCGGAGCGGGCGGAACAAAGCCGACAGTGTCGAACTGATAAAATTTGTAGCTGCCTTCATTGGCATCGAAACCGAAAATGTTGCGGGCTTCAAATGCCGTCTGGCCATCGCGAACCTGACGATAGGTCTGGTTCAGGAACAATCCGCCGAGGTCAAGCTCGGCGGAAAGATATCCCTTGGCCACCCCGGCACTGGTCCAGGGTGTGGCCGCAACCTGCTCTTCGCCTTCAAACGAACCCGCAAGGGCTTGAAGGCGTTGATGCTCCGGTCGAAGGGGCGATGGTGTCGTCATCGGCTTGGCCTTAACCCTTGACTGCCTTGACGATTTTCTGTGCCGCATCGTCGAGATCATCGGCGGAAACGACGTTGAGGCCGCTTTCATTGATGATCTTCTTGCCGAGCTCGGCATTGGTGCCTTCAAGACGGACAACCAGTGGAACCTTCAGGCCCACTTCCTTGACCGCAGCGATCACACCTTCAGCAATCACATCACACTTCATGATGCCGCCGAAAATGTTGATCAGGATACCTTCAACCGCAGGATCGGCGGTGATGATCTTGAACGCAGCCGTCACTTTCTCCTTGCTGGCGCCGCCGCCAACATCGAGGAAGTTTGCAGGCTCAGCACCATACAGCTTGATAATGTCCATGGTTGCCATGGCAAGACCGGCACCATTGACCATGCAGCCAATATTGCCGTCGAGCGCCACATAGGCGAGATCATACTTGGATGCCTCGATTTCCTTGGCATCTTCTTCCGTGGTGTCGCGCAGCTCGACCACATCCGGATGGCGGAACAGGGCATTGCCGTCGAAGGAAACCTTGGCATCGAGAACGCGCAGACGGCCATCTTTCATGACGATCAGCGGATTGACCTCGAGCAGGCTCATGTCCTTCTCGGTAAAGGCCTTGTACAGGATCGGGAACAGCGATTCGCCGTCCTTGCGGGCTTCGCCCGTCAGGCCGTAAGCATCGCTGATCGTTGTGATATCCTCTGCCGTAACGCCCTTGTCCGGATCAATCGCCACAGTGATGATCTTTTCCGGTGTGTCATGCGCCACAGCCTCGATATCCATGCCGCCTTCCGTGGAAACCACGAAAGCCGGACGGCCGACCGTACGGTCAACGAGGATCGAGAGATAAAGCTCGCGGTCAATGTCCGCGCCATCTTCGATATAAAGGCGATTGACCTGCTTGCCGGCTGGACCGGTCTGCTTGGTGACGAGTGTGTTGCCCAGCATTTCCTTGGCGTTGGCAACAACTTCCTCGACCGAGCGCGACAGGCGGACACCGCCCTTGGCGTCCGGGCCGAGTTCCTTGAACTTGCCCTTGCCGCGGCCGCCCGCATGAATCTGGCTCTTCACCACATAAAGCGGACCCGGCAGCGTCTTTGCCCACTCTTCCGCCTGTTCGACGGAATAGACAGCAACGCCATTGGCAATCGGCGCACCGAAGGAGTGCAGCAGACGCTTGGCCTGATATTCGTGAATATTCATCAGTTAACTTCCTCTACGAAAAATCCGGACGCGAACGCTGGATCGTTTCAGAACGTTTCGAGCCGTCTTACTTAAGGTTCGGCGCGATTGCGATACAGGCTTCACAGAGACCGGCAACGGAAGCCACGGAGGCTTCGAACTGCTTCTCTTCTGCTTTGTTCAGGTCAATTTCGATGACGCGTTCAACGCCGCCGGCACCGATGATAACGGGCACGCCGACATACATTTCTTTGACGCCATACTGGCCGGACAGGTGCGCTGCCACCGGCAGAACGCGCTTCTTGTCCTTCAGGAAAGCTTCAGCCATCTGAACGGCAGATGATGCCGGTGCGTAGAAGGCGGAGCCGGTCTTCAGCAGGCCAACGATCTCTGCGCCGCCGTCACGGGTGCGCTGGACGATCTGGTCGAGCTTTTCCTGGCTGGTCCAGCCCATCTTGACCAGATCCGGCAGCGGAATGCCGGCAACGGTCGAATAGCGCGTCAGCGGCACCATGGAATCGCCATGGCCGCCGAGCACGAATGCGGTGACGTCTTCAACCGAAACCTTGAACTCGTCAGCAAGGAAATAACGGAAGCGGGCGCTGTCGAGGATGCCGGCCATGCCGACAACCATGTTTTTCGGCAGGCCGGAGAACTTCTGCAAAGCCCAGACCATCGCATCGAGCGGGTTGGTGATGCAGATAACGAATGCGTTGGGGGCGTATTTCTTGATGCCCGCGCCAACCTGTTCCATGACCTTGAGGTTGATACCGAGCAGATCGTCGCGGCTCATGCCGGGCTTGCGTGGTACACCTGCGGTAACGATGACCACATCTGCACCTTCGATCGCGGCATAATCATTGGCGCCGGTGAGCTTGGCGTCAAAATCGTCAACCGGTGACGACTGGGCAATATCGAGCCCTTTGCCCTGAGGCGTGCCTTCTGCGATGTCGAAGAGCACGATATCACCGAGCTCCTTGAGCCCGATCAAATGTGCCAATGTTCCACCGATCATGCCTGAACCGATGAGGGCGATTTTGTTACGTGCCATGCTGGTTACTTCCCTGATCTGAAGTCTTGACGGACGCCAAAGGACACTTACGACGTTGGGCAAAGCCAATGACCATGCACCTTTGCGTTGGGACGTTCGAATATTCCTCTTTCAAAAATAACTCAACCAAAAATTTTCCCCTCAATAAATTCAATCGTTTAGATTTGATGGGATTTACGTAAACGTCAATTGATTTTAGCTTGGGGAAGGAATTCGAGGTCATTGTTAGCATAGGCAACATATCAAAATGATGAAACCAAGGCACCCGGCTTCACAGTCATTTGATAGTCGATCACCTTCTTGGCAGCAGGCCCTCATAGAGGCGCAACAGGGAGCTGGAAAACAAATGTCCGGATGATTCTTGATTTGTCCCAAATATCAGCCCGGTATCCGCCATGGCGGGTTGATGCGATTCTTTCCGGCAAAGTAGAGAACAATTCTGTTGCCAGCCGGATCAGACAGTTCCGCTTCCCGCCAAAGCCACCTTTTATCCTCCGGTTCCGACGCGAAATTAACACCGGCAATCTTCAGCTGGCTCACCCTCTCGTCGAGATCATCCACCTCGAAATAAACCGTCGTTCCACCGCCACCGGCCTCTCCATGGGCGACCGAAAAGGTACCACCGCTATCGGGGCAAAGAAACCTGACATAGCGTGGGCGGCTGTCAACAATCGGCACGAGACCAAGCTTGCCGTAGAAAACCCACGCAGCATCCAGATCCGGCGCAGTGATTTCTACATGGTTCATTCGCATCGTGATCATCCAATCTCAACCGATGGGAGGAAAACAGCCACAGTGCGGCAGACGATTAAGCCGTGGCCTCTTTGGCGCCGCCCGCGGTTTCCGCCAGATAATCTTCGCTTTGCATTTCAAACAACCGCGATGCGGTTCGGTCGAACTCGAATGCCTCTGTACCGAGCTTGGCCTCATAAAGCTTGTCCGGTGAAGCTGCCGCTGAAATCACCACATGCACATGGTGATCGTAGAAAATATCAATGAGGATAATGAAGCGTTTGGCTTCATTGCGCCTGCCATAATCAAGGATCGGCACATCATCGATGAAGATCGTCTGGTAGCGCGAGATAATGGCGGCATAGTCCAGCGCGCCCAAGGGTTTGGAGCACAAATCGGCAAATGTGAACCGCGCCGCATGCCGCGCGGACTGCGGAACAACGACATTGCGGCCCTTCACCTTGAAACTGTCCGCGACCACCGCCGCACCATCGGTTGCGGCGTGCCAAGCGTCATCCATACGCTGCGTTGTCTCTTCACCCAGCGGCGACAAATAGACCGGCAGACGGTTGAGCTTTTCGAGCCGGTAGTCGGTGCGCGCGTCAAGATTGACGACATCGACATGGACTTTCAGCAGATCGATGAACGGCAGGAACAGCTGGCGGTTGAGCCCATCACGATAGAGATTGTCCGGTTCCACATTCGATGTTGCCACCAGAACGACACCACGCTCGAACAATGCCCGGAACAGCCGCGACAGGATCATCGCATCAGCTATATCGGTCACTGAGAATTCGTCGAAACACAACACCCAAGCCTGTTCTGCCAGGGCATCGGCCACCGGAGGAATGGGATCATCCTGCTTGGTTTCGCCGTTCTTGTGCGCCTTGCGATGAGCGTTGATGCGTTCGTGCACATCGGCCATGAAATCAAGAAAATGCGCGCGGCGCTTGCGTTTGGCCGGAACAAGCTGATGAAACATATCCATCAACATGGTCTTGCCGCGCCCGACCTCGCCATGGATATAGAGACCCTTGATCACCTCATGCTGTGGCGCGCGGCGGCTGAACAGCCAGCCCAGCGCACTGGATTTGGTGGCAAGCCGCTTTGTGGAAAGTTCACGGATCAACCGGTCAAACCGGTCAGCAAGGCGCTGTTGTGCGGGGTCCGCGTCAATATCCCCCGCTTGCACGAGCGAATCATAACGCTCGCGCACGGAGGGAAACACTTTCAGATTATCGTGCGACATGCGAACGGCAGTCTCCGGATGTGTGCGGCAGACGGGCTGTCGCCGCACACTCCCAATGTTTTGGCTTAGCGCGACAGGCTGACGTTCTGTCCGCCAGATGTCTGGCCGTCGAAGCGCGAGGACCCGGAGGAATAGAGCCGCGCAACTGTACCGCCCGCTGCATCATAGAGGGTCAGCTGTTTGCCGCTGACTGCCCACGACGACAGGTTGGCAAGTTCACCCGGGCAACGCAGCGGACCGGCACGATAGCCCTGACCGAATTTCGTTTGCGGTGTCGCGATCTTGCAGCTCTGGCCGCCGAGAGACGCATTCCACACGCCGGCAACACTGCTGGCAGTAACATCGGGCGCATTTGCTGGCGGCAGCGAGGCCACCTGCGTGCCCTGTGCGCCCGGCGCAGCGCCATTGCCGGTCGTTGGTGCAGTCGGAAACTGACTGGCACCACCGGGCGGCGGCAGCTGGCTCTGCGTCACAGATCCGGATGGCGCGGACTGCAATGGAGCCGGCCGGGGTGTGACACGGTCCATGTCATTGTCAAAGCGCGTGCTCTGGCAACCGGCCAGAACCATGCCAACAGCGGCAACGGCCAGCAAATTGACGTTCAAAGTCCCCATAGTCTTACTCTCCATCTACGCATCAAACAGAAAAAATGCGATTCGACTTGGCATTGGTAACCACGATACAAAGGATATCGCAGCCAAATTTCAACCCGCCGGGCGGCAAAACCGGCCTGTTTCCGGCCGTTCCGCAGGGCAGAAGCATCAAAAACTCCCTGAACTGGCAATATCGCCACACTATCCAGAGTCATCCCGATTGGCTGGAAGCCATAAACTTGTTCAAGTCAACCATTTTAAGGTGAATAAAGTCTTATGATGGCAATAACGCAAATGTGTGAAACTTCCCATTGAAGTTCGCCGAGCGGATGGGTATTTCTTGAGTATGACACTCATAAATAAAACACCCCAGCGAATCCGCCATGAAATCCGCATGCGCCTCCTCGATGTGCAGGAAGTCAAACACCTGACGCCCCTGATGGTGCGCATCACTTTGTCCGGCGATGAGCTGGAAGGGTTTGTCAGCCCCGGCTATGGCGATCATATCAAGATTTTCTTCCCGCCGGCAGGAAGCGGTCCGATTGTTCCGGTGGTCGGTCCTCAGGGCGCTATTTTCCCCGAAGGCCAGCCCCGCCCCGAAATGCGCGATTACACGCCGCGTTCCTATCACCCCGCGACAAAGACGCTCGATATCGATTTTGTGCTGCACGGTGATGGACCTGCCTCGTCGTGGGCAGCTCAGGCAAAACCCGGCCAGCAGATTGTCATTGGCGGCCCGCGTGGCTCCATGGTCATTCCCGATGCCTATGACTGGTATTTCCTTGCCGGCGACGAAACAGCCCTTCCCGCCATTGGCCGCCGTCTCGAAGAATTGCCTGCAACTGCCCGTGTGGTCGCGGTGATCGAAGTTGCTGACAAGTCCGAGGAACAGAATCTTGCGACCAGCGCCAAGGCCGAGATCATCTGGGTTCATCGCAACGGCGCGCAAGCCGGCAACAATGACCTTCTACTGCGCACGGTCAAAAGCCTCGCTCTCCCGGAGGGTGATTGCTATGCGTTCGTAGCCTGCGAAAGCAGCATTTCGAAATCCGTGCGTAATCATCTCGTTGAAGAACGCGGTTTCAATGGCGAATGGGTCAAGGCCGCAGGCTATTGGCTGCGCGGCATCGCCGATGCACACGAGCCACACTGATAATTCCTACAATTGCCGGGTTAATTCAGCTGGGATAGAGCAAGTTTATTTATGCGGAGCCAATCCTGTTTCCGCACGAAAAAATTTATTCTAGGGTCGCCGCCTTCCACATGAAGGAGCAGACCATGTCCTACAACACCCGTATCGTTCTGGCCTCACGTCCGCAGGGTCGTGTGAAACCGGAAAACTTCCGTATTGAGGAACAGCCCATCCCTGTGCCGGGAAATGGGGAACTGCTGCTGAAAATCCTGTTCCTGTCGCTTGATCCCTATATGCGCGGCCGCATGGACGATGCGAAATCCTACGCCGCTCCCGTCGCCATTGACGGTGTCATGGAAGGCGGCACGGTGGCCGAAGTTGTGACCAGCAATCACCCGGATTACACCGCCGGCGATATCGTTCTCTCCCATTCCGGCTGGCAGAGCTATGCCATCTCGAACGGCATTGGCCTGCGCAAACTCGACCCCAAAGCTGCGCCGCTTTCCACCGCTGTTGGTATTCTCGGCATGCCGGGTTTCACCGCCTATACCGGCCTTTTGACCATCGGCCAGCCGAAACCCGGTGAAACCGTCGTCGTCGCTGCGGCCAGCGGTCCTGTCGGTGCAACCGTTGGCCAGATCGCGCGAATCAAGGGTGCCCGCGCCGTGGGGATCGCTGGTGGACCGGATAAATGCGCTTTCATCAAAAATGAGCTCGGCTTTGACGCTGCCATCGATCACCGCGCACCGGACTTTGCCGACCAGCTCAAAGACGCCTGCCCCAACGGCATCGATGTCTATTTCGAAAATGTCGGCGGTGCAGTCTGGGATGCGGTGTTTCCACTGCTCAATCCCTTTGCCCGTGTGCCGGTTTGTGGACTGATCGCCCAGTATAACGGACTTGATTTTTCGGGGAAGGACAGACTGGCCACCACAATGCGCGCAATTCTGACCAAGAGCCTGACCATACGCGGCTTCATCCAGCGCGAATTTATCGATCAGCGCCCGGCCTTCGCCGAAGCAATGAGCGGCTGGCTGCGCAGTGGCGAGGTGAAATACCGCGAAGATATTGTCGATGGTCTTGCCAATGCGCCTGAAGCGTTCATGGGTCTGCTCGAGGGGCGCAATTTCGGCAAGCTGGTGATCAAGGTGGCCTGATTGGCGGCCAGCGCGCGCCAATGACGCAGCTTTGACTGGCCTTTGCAGCGCCTGGCACTGGCAATTCTTCACCTTTTCCGCCATATAAGCCCTCTATTGACATAAAAACGGCAATACAGGCTGACGGAAGCATGGCAGAGCGCGCGCAATTTGCAAAGATGAACGGGCTTGGCAACGAAATCATCGTTGCCGACATGCGTGGCCGTGGGGATCATATTGTTCCCGCTGCTGCCATTGCGCTGGATCACGACCCCGCCACCAAATTCGACCAGATCATGGCCATCCATGCGCCGCGCCGCCCTGATACCGAGGCGTTTATCGAGATCATCAATTCCGATGGCACGCAGGCCCAGACCTGCGGCAATGGCATGCGCTGCGTGGTGCAGGCACTGGCCGCGGAAACCGGCAAGCGTGAATTCACCTTTGAAACCATCGCCGGAATTCTCACTGCCCACGAGCATCCCGACGGCTTGATCTCCGTCGATATGGGCAAGCCGCGCTTTGACTGGCAGGATATTCCGCTTGCCGAAGCTTTCCATGACACACGCCAGATCGAATTGCAGATCGGGCCCATCGATGCGCCGGTGCTGCATTCGCCATCCGTCGTCAGCATGGGAAATCCACATGCGATCTTCTGGGTCGATCAAGATGTCTGGACCTATGATCTCGAACGGTTTGGTCCGCTGCTGGAAAACCATCCGATTTTCCCCGAACGCGCCAATATCTCCATTGCCCATGTAACCAGCCGCAACGCGATCACCCTGCGCACGTGGGAACGCGGCGCTGGCCTGACCCGCGCTTGCGGCTCGGCTGCCTGTGCGTCGGCCGTTTCCGCTGCCCGTACGGGCCGCACCGAACGTGCCGTCACTGTAACCGTTCCCGGTGGTCCGCTGGTCATCGAATGGCTCGAGAACGACCATGTCCTGATGACCGGCCCGGCTGAATGGGAATTTTCCGGCTCGTTTGATCCCGCGACCGGTGCTTGGCAGCGCGACGAGACGGCACCTTCGCAGGGAGTTGCCTGATGGCGGTTGATGTCGTCACCTTTGGCTGCCGCCTCAACACCTACGAATCCGAGGTGATGAAGCGCGAGGCCGACGCTGCTGGACTCGGTACTTTGGAAAATGGCGCGATCATCTTCAACACCTGTGCTGTCACCAGCGAGGCCGTACGGCAGGCACGGCAGGCGATCCGCAAGGCGCGCCGCGACAATCCGCAGGCGCGCATTATCGTAACCGGCTGCGCCGCTCAAACCGGGGCCGATGAATTTGCCGCGATGGACGAGGTCGATCTTGTTCTCGGCAACGAGGAAAAGCTGAAATCCAACTCTTACCGCATGCTGCCGGATTTCGGCGTCAACCAGTTCGAGAAGGTGCGCGTCAACGACATTATGGAAGTGCGCGAAACCGCCTCCCATATGGTCGATGCCATCGAGGGACGGGCCCGCGCCTTTGTGCAGGTGCAAAATGGCTGTGACCATCGCTGCACCTTCTGCATTATCCCTTACGGCCGCGGCAATTCCCGCTCCGTGCCGATGGGCGGCGTGGTCGATCAGGTCAAGCGACTGGTCGGCAATGGCTATAACGAAGTCGTTCTGACCGGCGTTGACATGACCAGCTATGGTCCTGATCTGCCGGGCGCCCTTCGTCTTGGCAAACTGGTAAAGACCGTGCTCGGCCAGGTGCCGGATCTGAAACGCCTGCGCCTGTCATCCATCGATTCCATCGAAGCCGATGACGATTTGATGGAGGCGCTTGCCACTGAGAACCGCCTGATGCCGCATCTGCATCTCTCATTGCAGTCCGGCGACAACATGATCTTGAAGCGTATGAAGCGCCGCCATTTGCGCGAAAACTCCATCGAATTCTGTGAAAATGTTCGCAATATCCGGCCCGATATTGTGTTCGGCGCCGATATCATTGCCGGTTTCCCCACCGAGACCGATGAGATGTTCGAAAACTCCCTCCGCATTGTCGAAGAATGTGGATTGACCCATCTGCACGTCTTTCCCTTCAGCCCGCGTGAAGGCACACCCGCCGCGCGCATGCCGCAGGTGAATCGCCAGATCGTCAAGGCCCGCGCCGCCCGGCTGCGCGCGGCGGGTGATGCGGCGTATCGCGTTCATCTGGACCGTCTTGTTGGCACGACTCAGAAAATTCTGGTCGAACGCGAAGGTCTTGGCCGCTCGGAAGGTTTTACTCTCGTTGGCATCGATGGCGGTGTGCCTGGCGAAATCATTGAACGGCCGATCAGCGGACATGACGGCGACAAGCTGCTGGCCGCTCACCGCGACCGGCGCGCAGCGTAAACAGAACAAGCAAAGCAGCATTCATGGCTCTGGGTTTTATCAAAAAGATATTTTCTTTCGGCAAGAAGACTGTCGAAGAGGTACCTGCGGAAACGCCGGTGCCAGCACTGGAAGCACCAGCGCTGGAAGCGCTGGTCCAGCCGACAACCGAGCAGGTCTATGAGGATACAACTGCGCAGGAAGCCCTGCCTATTGCCTCTGATGAGCAAATCACCCCCCCTCCCCGATGCGGATGCATCGACCCTCCCCACTTTGGGGGAGGGTGAAAGTGCCAAGCCGACCAATATAGAACAACCGGCAGAACCGGAAATTCTCGTTGAAGCAGCACCTATTGTTGTTGCGCCAATCATTGAAGAACCAAGGGCTGAGCTATCGGAGATTGGCTCCACCCTCCCCCCCACGTGGGGAGGGTCGGACCGAAGGGCCGGGGTGGGGGGAAGACAAACCTCAAACACCTGAACTTGAAGCTGACCATCCGATTACAGAAGAAGCCCCCCTTCCCGATGCTGACGCATTGACCCTCCCCACGTTGCGGGAGGGTGAAAGTGCCAAGCCGACCAATATAGAACAACCGGTAGAACCGGAAATTCCCGTTGACGCAGCGCCGGATGTTGTTGAGCCGATCACTGAAGAGCCAACGGCTGAGCTATCGGAGATTGGCTCCACCCTCCCCCCGCGTGGGGAGGGTCGGACCGAAGGGCCGGGGTGGGGGGGAGATTGCATCTCGACCACCTGAACCTGAAGCTGACCGTTCGATTGCGGAAGAAGCCCCCCTCCCCGATGCTAACGCATCGACCCTCCCCACGTTGGGGGAGGGTGAAGGCGCCAAGCCGACCAACATAGAAAAGTCGGCAGACCCAACATTGGCTGAGCCGGAACCAGTTATTCCCCCGGTCGAAGAAGAATTGCCCATTCCGGTGAACATTGCCGAAGAGCCGTTCGAGCAGACACTCTCGGAAGTTCTGACACCACCGGTACATGTGCAGGAACCCGTCATTGATGTTCCTGTGCCGGTCGAGCCGGTTGCTCCTGCCAAGCCTGCCTCGTCAAAAGTAACAGTCACCAGGACAGTCGAGGAAAAGCGGGCGGCAGAGCCTGCTGCGCCCGAACCCGAAAAGCGCCTCTCCTGGTTTGAACGCCTGCGCAAGGGTCTGTCGCGCTCTTCGCAGCAATTGGGTGATTCCATCGGCGGCATCTTTACCCGCCGCAAGCTCGATGAAGACACACTGCAGGACCTCGAAGATGTGCTGATCCAGGCCGATCTCGGCATGGAAACCGCAATTCGTATCACCGGCACGCTAAGCGCCACCCGCTATGGCAAGGATATCAGCTCGGAAGAAGTCCGCACCATCATGGCGACCGAAATCGAGAAAGTGCTCGCGCCCGTCGCCAAGCCGCTGGAACTTGACCTGTCGCACAAACCGCATGTCATCCTTGTCGTCGGCGTCAACGGCACCGGCAAGACCACCACCATCGGCAAGCTCGCTGCCAAGCTCACCGCTGGCGGCCTCAGCGTCATGCTGGCCGCAGGCGACACGTTCCGCGCCGCTGCAATCGAACAGTTGCATATCTGGGGTCAGCGCACAGGTGCACCGGTTGTTTCCTCAAAGCTCGGCGCCGACGCCGCAGGTCTCGCCTTTGATGCTTGGCAACAGGCCAAGGAAGCGGGAAGCGACGTTCTGATCATCGACACCGCCGGACGATTGCAAAACCGCACCGAACTGATGGATGAGCTTGCCAAGATCGTCCGCGTACTCGGCAAGAATGATCCGGAAGCACCGCACACGGTGCTTCAGACACTCGATGCCACCACCGGGCAGAACGCGCTCAATCAGGTCGAGATTTTCAAGAACATCGCAGGCGTCAATGGTCTTGTCATGACCAAGCTTGACGGGACGGCGCGCGGTGGCATTCTCGTTGCCATTTCGGCCAAGCACAAATTACCCGTCTATTTCATCGGGGTAGGCGAGCAGGTCGAAGATCTCGAGCCCTTCGCCGCCAAAGATTTTGCCAAAGCCATCGCAGGAGTTGCATGATGGACCAATCCGTATTCGAACGCGATCCATCGGACCCGGCCCACAAGACCGTCAATCCATTGCTGAAACTGGCAATCGAGATGGGCCCTCTGATGGTGTTCTTCTTTGCCAACGCCCGCGGCGAATGGCTGATCGAACGTTTTCCGGTGCTTGCCCATATCGGCGAGCCGATCTTTCTTGCCACCGCGCTGTTCATGGCCGCAACGGTGGCGGCTCTTGTCGTCTCGTGGATCATGCTGCGCAGCCTGCCGATCATGCCGCTCATATCAGGCATTGTCGTTCTGGTGTTCGGCGGATTGACGCTATGGTTGCATGACGAAAACTTCATCAAGATCAAGCCGACCATCATCAACGCCATGTTCGGCATCATCCTGCTCGGCGGTCTTTACTTCGGCAAATCATTGCTCGGTTATGTCTTTGACAGCGCCTTCAAGCTTGACGCCGACGGCTGGCGCAAGCTGACCATGCGATGGGGTATCTTCTTCCTTTTTCTTGCTGTGTTGAACGAAGTGGTCTGGCGCAGTTTTTCGACAGATTTCTGGGTCGCCTTCAAGGTTTGGGGCACCATGCCGATCACGCTACTGTTCACTTTTGCGCAGATGCCGCTGGTGATGAAACATTCGCTTGAGCCGCTCACCGGCAAAAGCAAAGACAAATAAGCGTTCTTGTTGCCACAATTGGGCTGAAAAGAATCACAATTCCAGACGGATCGCGTCGAAATCCCGCCGCGATCCGCGCTCTAATATCGCGCCACCGGCAATTCTGTCCCCGAAAGAGCGCGCGCCATGAAAACGGCCTTCATCGTCATGACCCTGATGGGTTGCGATTGCGATGCAAAAATCTGCGAATACATCAAGACGGCAGATGCAGGCTGGGCCAACGTTCAGGATTGCCGAGCCGATCTGGCAAACCAGATTCGCAAGACCGCTGGCGTTGATTATCCGCTGATCACGGCAACCTGCACCATCAAGGCGAAACATCCGTCCGCGCTGGTTGCCAGCCGCGCCATCGTCGTTCCCTCCCCTGCACAAGACCGGCCGATTGATACCATTGCTTTGGGCATCCCGGTCGATGCGCCGGTGACAGTCGCGCAAAAGACCTCGTTCGGTTACCGCATGATTGGCGTTCCGCTGGAACATGCCTATGACAGCACAGCGGAAGCGGCGACGCGTGCCGCCGGGTGGGTGCGCCGCTATGCCATGGTGGACAGCGAATAAACGGTTTTAAGGCTTTAGAGCTTTCTCGATCACAGGCATCAGATCATCACGGATCGATGCCTCGCTGAACGGGCCAACATGCTTGTAGAGTATGGTGCCATCTCGGCCGACGAGGAATGTCTCCGGCACACCGTAAACGCCCCATTCAATTCCCGCCCGGCCGCTCGCATCCACGCCCACCAGATCAAACGGATTGCCCAGCTCGCCAAGAAATTTCAGCGCGTTGTCGTCCTTGTCCTTGTAATTGAGACCGGCCAGCCGGAACCGCTTGTCTTTTGCCAGTTGCATCAACAGCGGATGCTCGGCACGGCACGGCACGCACCAGGACCCGAACACATTGACCAGCGTCAGCTGGTCTTTGAAAGACGTAGGATCAATACCCGGAACAGCTACACCATTCTTCGTCAGCCCCGCCAGTGCCGGCAGCGTAAGATTGGGCGCAGGCTTGCCAATCAGGGCCGATGGGATGACCGATTCATCGCGTCCCAGCGCCAGCTGAAAGGCAAAAATCCCCGCCAGCACCACGAACAGCACCAGCGGCAGGAAAGCAAACAGCGAAAGGCGCTTGCGCGGTATACCGTTAATGTCTGGACCGCTCACGACGCGTTATCCGCCTGTACTTCCGAACGCCGCCTGATACCGCGCGTTTCCAGTTCCTGCAAGGCGCGGCGCTGCACCCGCTGATCAATGAAAATCCAGCCGATGAGCGCGGCAAGCACCACGACAGAGGTTCCATAGGACGCCAGCACGAATGCGGTATGAGCGGTCATCGCGTTCCCCTCCGCTCGGCACTGCGGGCGGCGATGCGGCGCATGGCAACAACCCGTCTGCGCCAGATTTCATTGCGCATGGCCATCATGTGCAGGGTAAAAAATAGCAGCGTGAAACCAACCGCCATGATCAGCAACGGCCAGAGCAGCGACGGATCTATCGTCGGACCGCCCATGCGAAACACCGAAGCAGGTTGGTGCAGCGTATTCCACCAGTCGACCGAGAATTTGATGATTGGAATATTGATGAAGCCGACCAGCGTCAGGATCGCTGTTGCCCTGGCGGACTTCGCCGGATCATCCATGGCGCGCGTCAGCGCGATGATGCCGAGATACATCAGGAACAGCACAAACACCGAGGTCAGGCGCGCATCCCACACCCACCATGTGCCCCACATCGGCCTGCCCCATAGGGAACCGGTGATCAGCGCCAGTGCGGTAAAAGCCGCTCCGATCGGAGCGGCAGCCTTGGCTGAAACATCCGCCAACGGATGCCGCCAGACCAGCGTGCCCAATGCCGACAGGCTCATGATCGTATAACACATCATCGACAGCCAGGCGAAAGGCACATGGATGAACATGATCTTGACGGTCGATCCCTGCTGATAGTCATCCGGCGCCTGAACAGTCATCCACAGACCGGCGAGCAGAACCAGCACCGTGACCACACCCAGCCACGGCAATACCGCCCCGGCAAAATTGAGAAATTTCGTGGGATTGGCCAGATCGACCCAGCGGCCGGTTCTTGAAACTGTTTCACTCATGGCGTTCTCTTAGAACAACGGGTGTTTAAATGGAACCGGTCCAGATGAAACACGGGCTCGTCCAACTTTCCATGCTTCTTTGCGCTATTCACTTTCGCATGATCCCGAGCAAGACCTGACATGTCAATCCGCAGATGATTTCAATGCGGCGGCCGCGGCAAATGGCCCGATCACCGCAAAGAACAGGGTAATTGCAGTGAGAATAAGGAACGGCGCGATAAAAGGCGCCGGGTCCTCAACCGCACCATAAGCCGCCGATACTCCGAAAATCAGCACCGGAATGGTCAGCGGCAGGATAATGACCGAGACCAGCAGGCCGCCGCGCGGCAGCGCCACGGCAACGGCCGCTCCGACCGCGCCGATCAAGGTGATCGCTGGCGTCCCTACCAGCAGGGTCAACGTCGTTGCGCCGATGGCAGCCGGTTCCATATTCATGAACAGGCCGAGCAGTGGCGAGGCAATGACCAGCGGCAGCACACTGGTGGTCCAGTGCGCCAGACATTTGATGAGAACCGTCACCGCCAGCATATGCCGTTCGGACGCCATGATCAGTATGTCGAGTGAACCATCATCCCGATCTGCCTGAAAAAGGCGATCGAGCCCGAGCAGCGTCGCCAGCAGCGCCCCGATCCACAGCATTGCCGCCCCAATGCGGGCAAGCAGTTTCAAATCCGGTCCCACACCAAAGGGAACAACCGCAATCACCGCCAGAAAAAACAGGATACCGACCAGCACCCCGCCTCCGGCGCGCAGCCCCAGCCTGATATCGCGGAGAAACAGCGCCAGCATCAGGATTGCACTCCCGAGTTTCTTTGGCAGCACAAGCTGTTCCCCCATCCCGCTGCTGCGCAGCGACCCTCCTCACGTTGGGGGAGGGTAAGAAGCGGCAGCATCGAGACAGAAACTCGACCAGTGCATTTGCTGAAAGAGTCTCTGAACTCAAAGTTATATGCGCCACACCCTCCCCCGACGTGGGGCGAGTCGGACCGCAAGTCCGGGATGGGGGGCAAATATCAGTTTCCATCACTCTCCTCCCATCACGAGTTCCTGTGCACCATCCAGCCCAAGCGGTAAATGGGTAGCCGCAATCACAATCCCATCCTTCGCCAGATGTTCGCGCATCAATTCTGCAAACTGTTCTTCCGACGCCTTGTCCAAACCCGCCGTCGGCTCATCCAGCAGCCATACGGGCCGTTCACTGACGAGAAGCCGCGCAATGCTGGCGCGGCGCTTTTGACCTGTTGAGAGATAGCCGAAGGGAAGGTGACCGATATCGCCAAGCTGCACGCGTTCCAGTGCCTCAACGAGGGAATAATCGCCCGGTCCGTTGAACGATTGCCAGAACCGCAAATTCTCTTCAACACTCAGTACCGGCTTCATTCCATTGAGATGACCAAGGTAGTGACAGGCGGATGTCAGGCTGTCGAAACCCGAAGCAGAGTTTTCAAGCTTGATCCCACCATCCGCTTTTTCCAGCAGGCCGGCGATGATTCGCAGCAGCGTCGATTTCCCCGAGCCGTTCGGACCGGTAATGACAAGCGCCTCACCCGACGCAACGGCAAAGCTTAGCCCGGAAAACAATACCTCCCCACCCCGTGCTCCTGCCAGACTTTCGGCGACTAACCGCATATAATTCCCGCTCTTTAAGGGCCCCGGACAGGCACCCGAATTGATGCATGTGCATTTCGACGCAGCATGCAATTTTGACGAATGTCGGTCTGGCACAGATCGACGAAAATCTCTATATAGCAGTCAACCATGCCAGCGGTCGGTGTGGAAACCATTTTTGGCCGATCTCAAATACGGGCACCTTTTCGGACCTGTAGCGGGACGGACAGCGGAAATGACTGCACCCGCACCTTAGCGCGTCCTTGAAACGCGGCAAAGGCGTTCGTCCCGGGTGTAGGCTGTAGCATAAGGACGACGCAACATGTCTCAAATTGACAGTTTCAAATGCCGTAAAACCCTCGTCGTAGGGAATAAGGAATATGTCTATTACAGCTTGACCGAAGCTGAAAAAAACGGACTGGAAGGCATTTCCAAGCTCCCGTTCTCCATGAAAGTCCTCCTCGAAAACTTGCTGCGCTTTGAAGACAACCGCTCTGTTTTCAAGAAAGATATTGAAAACGTCGCCAAGTGGCTCGTCGACCGTGGCAGTGCCGGTGCAGAAATCGCCTATCGTCCGGCCCGCGTCCTCATGCAGGACTTTACCGGTGTTCCGGCTGTTGTGGATCTTGCAGCAATGCGCGATGCGATGGTCAATCTCGGCGGCGACCCCGAAAAAATCAATCCGCTGGTGCCTGTCGATCTGGTCATCGATCACTCGGTTATTGTTGACGAGTTCGGCAACGCGCAGGCTTTCAAGCGCAACGTGGATCTGGAATATGAGCGCAACGGCGAGCGTTACCGCTTCCTCAAATGGGGCCAGCAGGCGTTCAAGAACTTCCGCGTTGTTCCGCCCGGCACCGGTATCTGCCATCAGGTCAATCTGGAATATCTGGCCCAGGCAGTCTGGACCAAGGAAGAAGACGGCGTCACCGTCGCCTATCCCGATACCTGCGTCGGCACGGATTCGCACACAACCATGGTCAATGGCCTCGGCGTACTCGGCTGGGGCGTGGGCGGTATCGAAGCGGAAGCTTCCATGCTTGGTCAGCCTGTATCCATGCTTCTGCCGGAAGTTATCGGCTTCCGCCTGACCGGCAAGGTCAAGGAAGGTGTGACGGCAACCGATCTGGTTCTAACCGTCGTGCAGATGCTGCGCAAGAAGGGTGTTGTCGGCAAGTTCGTTGAATTCTTCGGCCCCGGCCTTGAAAGCATGACGCTGGCTGACCGTGCCACCATCGGCAATATGGGTCCGGAATATGGCGCGACCTGCGGCTTCTTCCCGATCGACAGTGAAACCATCAACTACATGCACATGTCCGGCCGCGATGAAGATCGTCTGGCG
This sequence comes from Phyllobacterium sp. 628, assembly GCF_014189505.1. Lineage (GTDB taxonomy): Bacteria > Pseudomonadota > Alphaproteobacteria > Rhizobiales > Rhizobiaceae > Phyllobacterium. Next base: position 506,809 of record NZ_CP050301.1, read on the forward strand.
CTGGTGGAAGCCTATTCCAAGGCGCAAGGCATGTGGCGCGAACCCGGCTCACCCGATCCAGTATTCACCGACACGCTCGAACTCGAACTCAGCACTGTTGTGCCATCCATGGCCGGTCCAAAGCGTCCGGAAGGCCGTATTCCGCTGGAAGGCATTGCAGCCGGTTTCCACGAATCGCTGCAGAAGGAATACAAGAAGACGGCGCATCTTGATGTCCGCTATCCCGTGGAAGGCGAGGATTTCGATCTCGGCCATGGCGACGTTGCCATCGCGGCGATCACCTCCTGCACCAACACTTCAAATCCGAGCGTGCTGATTGCTGCTGGCCTTCTCGCCCGCAACGCTGCTGCCAAGGGTCTGAAGTCAAAGCCTTGGGTCAAGACCTCGCTGGCTCCCGGCTCGCAGGTTGTTGCCGCTTATCTCGAAAGCGCTGGTCTGCAGGTTGAACTCGACAAACTCGGTTTCAATCTGGTCGGTTTCGGCTGCACCACCTGCATCGGCAATTCGGGCCCGCTTCCGGCACCCATCTCCAAGACCATCAATGACAAAGGCTTGATTGCGGCGGCTGTCCTCTCGGGCAACCGTAACTTCGAAGGCCGTGTCTCGCCGGATGTTCAGGCCAACTATCTGGCTTCCCCGCCGCTGGTTGTCGCCTACGCATTGGCTGGTTCAGTTACCAAAGATCTGACCACAGAGCCGCTCGGCGAAGACCAGCACGGCAACCCGGTGTTCCTCAAGGATATCTGGCCGTCCTCGCACGAGATTCAGGAATTCATCACCAAGAACGTCACCCGCAAGCTCTTCTCCGAGAAGTATGCGGATGTGTTCAAAGGCGATCAGAATTGGCAGGACGTCAAGATTCCGGAAGGCCAGACGTACGCATGGGACGATAACTCGACTTATGTACAGAACCCGCCTTACTTCGTCGGCATGGGCAAGACGCCCGGCATCGTCAATGACATCAAGGGTGCGCGCATTCTTGGTCTCTTCGGCGACAAGATCACCACCGACCACATTTCTCCGGCCGGTTCGATCAAGGCTGCTTCGCCCGCGGGCAAGTACCTCACCGATCATGGTGTCGCACCGCTCGACTTCAACCAGTACGGCACACGCCGTGGCAATCACGAAGTCATGATGCGCGGCACCTTCGCCAACATCCGCATCCGCAACCACATGCTCGGCGAAAACGGCCGTGAAGGTGGCTACACGTTCCATTATCCTTCGAAAGAAGAAATGCCGATCTATGATGCGGCCATGCAGTACCGCACCGAAAATGTTCCTTTGGTCATTTTCGCCGGTATTGAATACGGCAATGGTTCGTCGCGTGACTGGGCTGCCAAGGGCACCAATCTTCTCGGCGTCCGCGCCGTGATTTCCCAGTCGTTCGAACGCATTCACCGCTCAAATCTGGTCGGCATGGGTATTGTTCCATTCGTCTTGGAAGATGGCACGAGCTGGCAGTCACTGGGTCTCAAGGGTGACGAAATCGTCTCCATCGAAGGCCTTGCCACGATCCAGCCGCGCCAGAAAACCCATGCCACGGTCACCTTCGCTGACGGCACGGTCAAACAGGTGCCGCTGATCTGCCGCATCGATACGATTGACGAACTGGAATATCTGAAGAACGGCGGCATTCTGCAGTACGTTCTGCGCGATCTCGCCGCCTAAATCGGGCGAAAACTAGCCAAAACACAGGCCGCCGGGCAACCGGCGGTCTTTTTTGTGCACTTTTGGGTATATTTAGAGTGGATTTGCTGGCAAACCCCGACGAATTCACCTCAAAGTGACTTCCTCTTGATACAACCTGTCCCTATCAATTGTCTGGCAATCAATCTCATAGATAAATGTAAGAAAATTCGGGAAGAAAGCTCGTACCCTTGACCCTGCACACCTCGCTCAAAGCCATTCTGATCGCCAGCCCGCTCCTTGCGGCAGCGGCGTTCGCATGGCCGGTCTGTGCAGAGAGTATCGGCAAAAAACCGGATGGTGTGGTCGAGCTTTATACGTCGCAGGGCTGCGGCTCCTGTCCGCCCGCCGATGCCGTGCTCAAGCAACTCGTCAGCGAAGGCAAAGTCGTCGCCCTCGCCTTTCATGTCGATTACTGGGATTATCGCGGCTGGGTCGACAATCTGGCCCTCCCGGAAAACACCGCACGCCAGAATGCCTACCGTAAGGCGCTGGGCCTGACCGGCGTTTATACGCCGCAAGCCATTCTCAATGGCCGTGAACATATGAATGGACAGGATGGCACCCGAATCCGCCGGCGAATCGATGAGATGCGTAACGGTGATTCTGGTCTTACCGTGCCGGTTTCCATTGAAAAAATGCCGCGGAACGCCTCGTTATCAATATCGGCGAAGGCACCGCAGCAAAAAATCCGGTTCGTGTTGTGCTTGCCTATTTCAACAAGGAAACCATTGTTTCGATCCCTGATGGTGAGAACGGCGGACGCAACGTCAGTTATGCCAACAGCGTACGCGCCATGGAAACCGTTGGTATGTGGGATGGCAAGGCGCAGAAGATCGAGATACCGCTGACCGAGATCGCCAGCAAGAAAGCGTCAGGCTGTGCGGTGCTGTTGCAGGAGATGCTCGGCGATGGTCAACCAGGCCCGATCATCGGCGCCTCGATCATGACAAAGCCCTGATTTTAAAAAGTTTTCCCTGGAAACAAAAACAGGCTGGTAGAACCAGCCTGAAGTCTTGGGGCTTGTTGCCTTGGGAGACTGAATGGTTCGGCCAGAACAACCCGTTTGGGCGGGGGGCTTGGGGTATCGGGCCGCTCAAGGCCGAACCGTCTCAGACAACACGGGGATGTTCGGTCTGGAATCAGGCGGCAATGCGTACGCAAAATGGCGAAAATGTGACCCTCTATCACCAATGGCAACAGCGCGTATTGCTTCGTGAAAATATCTCATAGACGATAATTTCATGTTCAGTTCACGGTGCTTTTGCCACATACAGACTTGTAAATATAGGCGGAACAGGTCACCCTTCTGTCATCCAGTTGTCATACGGCAAATCTTGAAGGCGGATTGATTGATGGACAGCAATGCAGGTGGCGACGAATCGCAACAGCAGGCAAAACTCATTTCACTCTCCAGCGCACGTGATCTACCCGTTACATTCAACCGGCGGGAACTTGATCAAATTCTCAGAATATATGGCTTCATGGTTTCTTCAGGCGAATGGCGCGACTATGCCATTGATCATCTGATGGACCGCGCGGTGTTTTCCGTGTTCCGCCGGGCCAGCGAAGTGCCGATGTTCCGAATCGAGAAAAATCCGAAACTCGCCCGCAAACAGGGCGCTTACAGCGTCATCGCTGCCAGCGGTCTTATTCTCAAGCGCGGCATGGAACTCGACCGTGTTCTCAAAGTCTTCGACAAGACCTTGCGGCTGGTCAAAAGCTAATCTTTCAGCGGCGCTTTCTCCGGCAAGGTCGCCGTACCACCGTTCATATCGAGTTGCATCAGCACCGTGTCCAGCCAGCGGCCATGCTTGAAACCTGACCCCCGGATCGTTCCGCAATGGGTAAAGCCGCAACGCGTATGCAGTTTAACGGATGCAGAATTATCGTGCCCGTCGCCGATAACAGCAATGAACTGGCGAAAGCCGAGCGCTGTGCAATCGGTAATCAATTGTTGCAGCAGCGCCTTGCCGACGCCCTTCCCCTTGGCCTCCGGGGCAATGTAGATCGAATCCTCGACGCTCCACCAATAAGCCGGGCGGGTACGGAAATGGCTGGCATAGGCATAGCCGATCACCACCCCATCAATCTCAGCCACACTGTAGGGAAAGCCATCGCTGGTTATTGTATGGAACCGTCTGGTCATCTCAGGCAGATCGGGTGGCTCGATCTCATAGGTCGCCGTGCCGTGCAAAACCGCATCGCGATAGATGGCCGCAATGGCAGGAAGGTCAGCGGGTTGCGCCGGACGGATATGGATGCTGGTCATGGTTCACTGTCAGCCTGATGAACATTTCAGAGCACGCACTAAGCGTTTGTCAGCCGCAACGCAATTGCCAAACAAAAAGGGCAGCGTTTCCGCTGCCCTCGTGTTTTTTCAAGTACCTGCGATCAGTTGCGGTTGCCAAGGAACTGCAGCAGGAACATGAACATGTTGATGAAGTCGAGGTAGAGACGCAGCGCACCCATGATTGCCTTGCGGCCATAGGAGTCCGAATCGTCGCCTTCGTAGTACATTTCCTTGATCTGCTGCGTGTCATAGGCAGTCAGGCCGGCAAAGACCAGAACACCGATGGCAGAGATTGCGAACTGCAAGGCGCTCGACTGCAGGAAGATATTGACCAGACCGGCAAGAAGAATACCGATCAGACCCATGAACAGGAACGAACCCATTCCGGAGAGGTCACGCTTCGTCGTGTAGCCATAGAGCGACAGCGCGCCAAAAGACGCAGCGGTGATAAAGAACGTCTGCACAATGCTGCCTGATGTGAACACCAGGAACACGGACGAGAGCGACGCGCCAACAAGGGCAGCGTAGACCCAGAATGTGGCCTGGGCGGCTGAGACCGACATGCTATTGATGCGGAAACTCAGGAAGAACACTGCGGCAAGCGGTGCGAGCATAACCACCCACTTTAGCGGCGATGTATAGAGAACAACACCGAAGCTGGTCAGCATCTTGCCATTGGACATTTGATACGCTGCCAGAGAAGGATCGTTGGTGGTTGCAAGATAAACGATTGCAAGCGCGGCAAGACCGGTCACTGCGAGACCGATCCCCATCAGATTGTAGACCTTGAGCATGTAACTGCGCAGACCCTGATCGATCCCCGCGTCCACACGCACTCCGGCCGATGTACGGGCCTGGATGTTGCGATAGTCAGCCATGATTTTCCTCACTGCTTCGTCCCGTCGGGTGTCGGGGGTTATTCCCAGGCGCCGCTGGCGGGACCCCAGCATGCCTTAGGTTGAATTATGGGGATTCTAGGTGGCAATAACAAGGCCATATCAACCCGAGATTGAGTGTTTTGGCGCTCCAACGGCACCAAAACACGCTGTATTACGCTTTTTTAACGATTTCAGAGGTTTCGCAGGATCGGCGCAGCCTTTTGGCCAAGTACGCGCCATGTACCGGCAAGACCAAAACCGACCGTCAGCACCAATGCCAGAACGAGCGTTGAAACGGCCACTTCGGGCTGGAACGAAGCGGGTAGCGACATGACCCGCACCACGACATACCAGGCAGCCAAACCGCCCGCCAGCAGGGCGAAAACCGCCGTGGCAAAGCCAAGGATCATATATTCGTAGGTAAAGGCCTTGATAAGGGTGCGCCGGGTCGCGCCAAGTGTCTTCAACACCACCGCGTCATGCACGCGGGCTCGGTTACCGGCCGCAAGTGCGCCGCCCAGCACAAGGATGGAGGCGATCAGCGCCACGGATGCAGCAGCGCGGATCGCCACCGCAAGCTGGCCAACCAGCTCATTGGCAATGGTGATGGCGTCCTTCACGCGCACGGAAGTCACCGCCGGAAAGGCGCGGGTGACATCGCGCATGACGGTTGCTTCTTCCTGCGTGGTAGCCGCCGGATCAGTCAGGGTGGCGAGCCAAGCATGCGGCGCACCGGCAAATGCGTTGGGCGAGAACACCATGACAAAATTGATCGACAGGGATTCCCATTGCACCTGACGGAAATTGGCAATGCGTGCTGTCACATTGCGGCCGAGCGCATTGACGGTGACTGTATCGCCCAGCTTCAAATTGAGGTTACGCGCCTCTTCCGCAGAAAACGACACCAGCGGCTCACCCGTATAATCCTGCGGCCACCATGTGCCTGTGGTGAGCGTGGAATTCTCCGGCAGGGTCTTTGCATAAGTAATACCGCGATCACCGCGCAATACCCATGCGCCTTCCGGCGGAATGGTAAGCTTGCCCACATCGGTGCCATTGAACGCGATGATACGTCCGCGCAGCATCGGTGCGCTGACGATCTTGCCCTGCGGCGCAGCCTTTTGCAGAAGCCCTGTAAACTGGTCGACCTGTGTACTCTGGATATCGACGAAGAAGAAATTCGGCGCGCGCTCCGGCAAATTACCCGCGAGCTGCTGCCGCAGACTGCCGTCGATCAGTGCCAGTGTGACCAGCAGCGTCAGACCAAGCCCAAGCGACAGCACAACGGAAGGCGTCAAAGCACCCGGCCGGTGTATATTGCCGATTGCCAGCCGCAGCGCCGTCGAGCGCACGCGCGGCGCACGCCGGGCAAGCCATTGGACCAGCGCCGACACGGCCCGCAGCACAAGGAATGAAAAAGCCACGGCGCCGATGAAGGTGATGGCAATGCGCCGGTCATAGGCGAAGAACACAGCCAGCACGCAGAGGATGGCGACAAAGCCGGCGGCAAAAGCAATGTAAACGGGTTTAGGCCAGCCGCGCTGGTCAAAACCCTGTTCGCGAAACAGCGCTGTCGCGGGAATATCGCGAGCCCGGCCAAGCGGCAGGATAGCAAATGCCAGCGTTGTCAGGAGCCCGAACAAAGCGGCCCATGCCAGCGCCCCCGGATAGAAACCGCCCTTGGCTGCTATCGGCAGCACGCTCTGCAAGGCATAGCCCGCCACGTAGGGGATGATTGCCGCAAGAATGAGCCCCGCCACAATGCCGATCAGGGCAATCAGCACGATCTGGATCAGATAGACCGCGATAACGAACCAGCCGGGTGCGCCCAGCGATTTGAAGGTCGCAATGACGCCGCGCTTGCCATCGAGATAGGCCCGTACGGCATTGGCAACCCCGACACCGCCGACGATCAGGGCCGTCAGTCCCACCAGCGTCAGGAACTGCGAGAACCGCTCGATATTGGCGCTCAGAGACGGCGCGGCATTGGTGCGGCTGCGGATGGTCCAGCCTGCCTGCGGAAACTTCTCCTGCGCCTCATTGCGAATGCCAGTGATATCCGCTTCGCTGGCACCTGCGGGAAGGGCAATCTTATAACTGTGTTCGACCAGACTACCCGGCTGTACCAGCCCGGCGGCTCGCAATCCTTCCAGCGACACCAGGAAACGCGGCGCAAACCCGAAACCATCCGACAGCGCATCCGGTTCATTGTTAATCACGGCCCGCAATTCGAATGTTGCCGACCCGAGCAAAACCCGGTCACCCAGTTTGAGATTGAGACGATCAAGGAATATCTGCGCAACGGCAGCGCCAAACGCCCCGTCTTTCTCAGCAAACAGCACATCACGTCCCAAAGCCGGAGCTGTATCAAGCGCTCCATAAAGCGGATAGGCAGCATCGATAGCCTTCACTTCCACAAGAGACTGGTCGGAGCCATCCGGCAGCCGTGCCATGGAGCGCATATTGGCGCTGACCGCGACACGGCCTTTGCTTTCGACAAAGGCCCGCTCGTCCGGATTGACTTCCCGCTGGTTGAGCTGGAAACGTATGTCGCCGCCAAGAATGCTTTGACCCTGGGTGGAAATCCCTGATGTAACGGAATTGGCGACCGAATTGACGCCGCCGATCGCGGCTACGCCCAGCGCAATACAGGCAAGGAAAATATAGAACCCGGAAAGGCCGTTGCGCATTTCACGCAGGGCAAAACGCAGCGCAAGTTTCAGCGTAGACGATGCAGCGGAATTGGTCGCACTCATGCGGTTTTCTTCAGCTCCGGCGCATTCTCGTCGGCTTCAATCAGGCCGGAACGGACGCGGATTTCGCGGTCGCAACGCGCCGACAATGCCGGATCATGTGTCACCAGCACCAGCGTTAGACCCAATTCCTTCTGCTTGTGAAACAAAAGGTCCGCAATCTGACGTCCTGTTGTCGTATCGAGATTGCCCGTCGGTTCATCGGCGATAAGGATTTTCGGTGACGGAGCCAAAGCACGGGCAATCGCCACACGCTGCTGTTCGCCGCCCGACAGTTCACCGGGATAATGTGTCACCCGGTCCGCCAGCCCGACCGCCGCAAGCTCGCGCTCGGCAATGGCAAAGGCATCTGGATTGCCCGCCAGTTCCAGCGGAACGGCAACATTTTCCAGCGCGGTCATATTGGGAATAAGATGAAAGGATTGAAACACAATACCGATATTCTTGCCGCGAAAAGCCGCCGTCGCGTCCTCGCTCATGGTTTCAAGTTTCGCGCCTGCGATTTCAACCGAACCGGAATCGATACCCTCAAGCCCCGCAAGCACCATGAGCAGAGTTGATTTCCCCGAGCCTGACGGACCGACAATTCCGACCGACTGCCCGGCATTGATGGCAAGGGATATGCCCTTGAGCACGTGTACCGACGACGCGCCCGAGCCCAGTGTCAACTCAATGTGATCGAGCTTGATGACGGATTTAGTCACAAAACGGTTCCTTTACGCTATTGTTGACACTGACTTAAGTCGCATCCGGTCAGATATGGGTACCCGAAGATGATATTCAAACCATTCATAAAAATGATCGTGTCGCTCGGCCTTGTTGCCCTGCCCTCTCTCGCTCTGGCCAATCAAAATGCTGTGTCCGGGCATCCGCTTGCAGTCGTTGGCTTTGGCGACAGCCTGATGTCAGGCTTTGAACTTCCCGTGCAGGACTCCTTCACCGCGCAGCTGGAAAAATCCTTGAAAGACAAAGGCGTGGAGATTGCAATCGCCAATGCCGGTGTCGCGGGCGATACAACCACCGGCGGCTTGGCCCGTCTCGACTGGTCCGTGCCGGATGGCACCGATCTCGTTATCCTTGAACTCGGCGCCAATGATGCCTTGCGCGGGATTTCGCCTGAGATCAGCGAGAAGAATCTCGCCGAGATGATCGACAAATTGCAGAAGCGCAAGATTCAGGTGATTCTCGCCGGCATGCTTGCACCGCCGAATATGGGCGGCGATTATGAGCAGAAGTTCAACGCGATTTTCCCCGATCTTGCCAAGAAATATGATGTGCCGCTCTATCCGTTCTTCATGGATGGCGTTGCCGCTGACACATCCCTGCTGCAAGCGGATGGCATGCACCCGACAACGCAAGGTGTCGCCGTTATGGTGAAAGGCTTCATGCCGATCATGCAGAAGACCATCAAGCAGCCTACGCTCACTTCGGATACATCCGATTCCACGGATACCGATACCGGGCAGTAAGCTATAGAGCCCGGGACAAGACCAGCCCCGGGCCTATTTGAATCGGTGAATGGCTCTTAACATCAAGGGCAACCCCTTCATATTGCTGTCATCAATACACCACATGTAGCGTGTCTTAATTGTCGCGGCGCAAAAGAATGTGAAATTGCGCCTTGCTCTTGGACTCATTCAATGATTCCCTGAGGTTACAACTCGATTCGGGGAGGATGCTTTATGCCGCGTCTCTTTACTGCCCTCGAGATCCCGAGGGATGCTGCTCTCTCACTGTCGCTCTTGCGCGGTGGTCTGCCAGGCGCCCGATGGATCGATGTTGAAAACTATCACATCACATTGCGCTTCTTCGGTGATGTCGAAGGCCACGTGGCCGACGAGATAGCCAATGCGCTCGATCGCATCCGGCGGCCTGAATTTTCTTTGCAGTTGTCCGGTGTCAACGCGTTCGGATCAAAGAAACCCCACAGCATTTTCGCTGCGGTTTCACCTTCACCCGACATTCAGGCGCTGCATGCGGAAATTGAACGGATCGCCCAGCGGCTGATGCTTCCGGCTGATCCGCGCAAATTCACGCCGCACGTTACGCTGGCGCGGCTGCGCAATGCCCGCAATGAAGAGGTGGCGCACTATCTCGCGTCGCGCGGTAATTTTTGGACAACACCCTTCACCATTGGCCGCTTCGTCCTGATGTCATCACGCGACTCCGTCGGCGGTGGCCCTTATATTGTTGAAGAAGCCTGGCCACTCGAAGCACCGCGGCTTACTCAAAACCGGTTTGAAAGGCCTTTGGAAGCCTTGAGGACCATAAGGTAAACCCGTTCAAAATCTGCCCCGGTGCCGTAATAGGGATCGGGGATCTGGTTATTCTCACCCAATGCGACAGCGCTGAACAGACCGGTTTCCGCTGTTGCGTTTGGTGGACGCCGCGCTTCGATCGCTGCAACATTGGCGCGGTCCATACCGAGGATTAGATCGAAATGCACGAAATCTTCGGCCTTGAGCTGTCGGCAACGCTGGCCTGAAATATCGATCCCGTATCGTCCCGCCACTGCGATCGAACGTTCATCCGGCGCTTCGCCGGTGTGATAGCCGTTGGTTCCGGCGGAATCGATCACAACACCGTGCGCTTTCCCCTGTTCTTCCAGCACGAACTTGAAGACGCCTTCCGCCAGCGGCGAGCGGCAGATATTGCCCAGACAGACAAAAAGTACGGAGCGGAGCGGGTGGGTTTTCATGGATCGTTGCACTATGGTTGGTGAAGACATCGAACGTATATGAGGAAACACACCATGGCACGCAACCGCTTAAATGCCGGCGAACTTGACACGGCGTTGCAGGAACTCTCCGGCTGGTCAAAGACGGAGGGCCGCGAAGCCATCAGCAAGACCTTCAAATTCAAGGACTTCAATGCTGCTTTCGGCTTCATGACCCGCGCAGCACTGGTTGCCGAAAAAATGGATCACCACCCGGAATGGTTCAATGTCTATAACCGTGTTGAGGTCACTCTCACCACCCATGATGCCGATGGCATCACCGAACTCGACATCAAACTGGCCAGAACAATGAACGGTTTTGCCGCCGCTTGACGATTATCTTGGCCAAACTCTTGTAGCACTCCCCGCCCCTTCCCATGTTTTGCGTGAACAACTCCGAAGGAAAAGGAATGAACGACGTCAAGATTGGTGAAATTCTGCGACCGGGCAGCGGCTATGAACAGCGCTCCCGCGAGGAAACCGTGCGTGCACGGTTCTGGAAGACCGCACGCAAGGCTGCCAAGTCGATCCCTTTTCTCGATGAGGTTATTGCCGGCTATTATTGCGCCCTCGACCCCGCAACACCCATGCGGGTGCGCGGTACGCTTCTGGCTGCGCTGGCCTATTTCGTCCTGCCGCTGGACATCATTCCGGACTTTATTCTTGGTCTGGGTTTTACCGACGACGTTGCCGTTCTGATGGCGGCGCTCAGTGCCGTTCGCAACCACATAACGCCCGCCCATCGTGAGGCGGCAAAGAAAGCCGTTGCGGACATCGACCGGGAACATTGAGCCTTAAAAGCGCAAAACTGAGCGTATTGGCCGATGTTTTTGCATCACATCCCTGTGATGGCGTGAAATGTCAAAGTCTCGCCGCTTTTATTCCGCTGGAGTGACGCCGTCGTATTTTGCATGAACGAAGTGATCTTCTGGCTTATAAAATCGCTTTTTTGACCCTGTCTTCACCGTTTGGTAACCCAGATTAAGTCAAATTAAGAGAAAGCGAACTGGACAATAGGGCTCAATGGCCATTGCCGGTTCATGAGTTATGAAGTGAACGTAAAAAACTGGTAGGTAACATGTTTGGAAAATCAATCGTAGCGACCTCTGTGCTCATGCTTGGGCTGACAGGGACGGCTCTTGCCCAGACCCCGAGTCAGATCAGCCAGTTCAACGCCTGGGGTGCTTACAGCTATCAGCAGGGCAAGGGCAAAGTTTGCTACGTCCTGTCCGTTCCGGTCGACAAGCAGCCAGCGAAACTCGATCACGGCGACAATTTCTTCATGGTCAGCCAGAAGCCGGGTCAGAATGTCAGCTTCGAGCCGCAGTTCAAGGCCGGTTATGACCTGCAGGCCAATTCCAAGGTTATGGTGACCATCGACGCGCGCACTTTCTCCATGTTCACCAATGGCAGCCATGGCTGGATGGAAAACGCCGCCGAAGAGCCGCAACTGGTTGCGGCCCTGCGCAGTGGCCACAACATGTCCATCAAGGCGGTTTCCAAGCGCGGCACTCCGACGAGCTACACCTATTCACTCAAAGGCGTATCGGCTGCACTCAAGGCTATCGCCACCTGCAAATAATCCTGTCAAACCCATTTTGTTCAAAAGGCCGGATCACCGATCCGGCCTTTTTGTTTGCGGAGGTGACGGAACCACCAGAACGTGATATGAGCCGCGCTTCACGAAAGAATGTTAGAAAATCCGATGTCCGCTTTGCCTGAGACCCAGTCCTTCGCCCGGGATAAATCCCGTGACGCCATGCTCGCTGCCATGAATGGCAAGCCGACGCTGATCGGCCTGTCGCGCACAGAGATGGGCGAAGCCTTGATTGAAATCGGTGTAGCCGAGCGCCAGGTCAAAATGCGTGTGGCCCAGCTCTGGCATTGGCTCTATGTGCGCGGCGTCTCCGATTTTGCCGACATGCTCAACATTTCCCGCGATATGCGCGAACTGCTCGAGCGGCATTTCACCATCGCCCGTCCGGAAATCGTCGATGAACAGATTTCCAGTGACGGCACCCGCAAATGGCTGTTCCGCTTTCCGCCGCGTGGCGCCGGCCGTCCTGTCGAGATCGAAACCGTCTATATTCCCGAAGAGGGCCGCGGCACCCTGTGCATTTCCAGCCAGGTCGGCTGCACCCTCACCTGCTCGTTCTGTCATACGGGCACGCAGAAGCTGGTGCGCAACCTGACCGCTGAGGAAATCCTCTCGCAGCTCTTGATTGCGCGGGACCGGCTGGGCGATTTCCCCGACCGCAATACGCCCGATGGTGCCATCGTTCCTGCTGAAGGCCGCAAGGTCTCCAACATCGTCATGATGGGCATGGGCGAACCGCTCTACAATTTCGAAAATGTGAAGAAAGCGCTGCTGATTGCCTCCGATGGCGATGGCCTTTCCCTATCGAAGCGCCGCATTACCCTGTCGACCTCAGGCGTTGTGCCGGAGATTTACCGGGCGGGCGAGGAAATCGGCGTCATGCTGGCCATTTCGCTGCACGCGGTGAATGATGATCTGCGCGATATGCTGGTACCGATCAACAAGAAGTATCCGCTGAAGGACTTGTTGGATGCCTGCCGCGCCTATCCAAGCCTGTCCAACGCCAAGCGCATCACCTTTGAATATGTGATGCTCAAGGGCGTCAACGATTCCCTTGATGATGCCAAGGAACTGGTGCGCATGCTGCGTGGCATTCCAGCCAAAATCAATCTTATCCCGTTCAATCCATGGCCTGGTGTCAACTATCAGTGCTCGGATTGGGAACAGATTGAGAAGTTCGCCGATTACGTCAACAATGCCGGTTACGCCTCGCCGATCCGCACACCGCGCGGCCGCGATATTCTGGCAGCCTGTGGTCAGCTGAAGTCGGAGTCGGAACGCATGAAGAAGACCGACCGTTTGGCATTCGAGGCGGCCATGATCGCCGGGCATGGCGAAGATTGAGCCAGTTCGTCCTCTATCTCGTCCGCTTCGCCCTGATCGTTTTCGGTTTCGTCTGCGCTATTTTTGCGGCATCGCTGTTTCTCAACCTGCTGCTGCTTGGCAGTTCGGAAATGGTCGGCAGTGACGGCCCGTTTCTCTACATGACCATTCCGGTATTTGCCTTGGCGATAGGTAACAGCGTTTTCATTCCGTCCTGTATTCTCATCGTCTTTGCCGAACTGACGGCATGGCGCGACTGGCTGTTCTACACGCTCGGCGGTGCCGCTAGTGCCGTCGTTGTCATCGTCTGGAAATGGCGGCCGCAGACCGAGGACATTGATACATTCGCAGCCATTCTCGCGACCGGCGTTGTCGGCGGATTTGTCTACTGGCTGGTTTCCGGCCGCAGCGCGGGGCTCATCATGCCGCCCCGCCCCACGGATCCCCGCGTCTGAACTCTTACCTATTTAGCCTGTGCCATCAGGATTTTTGCAGCAAAGGCTGAAAACACACCCGCAAACAACCAGTCTGTCACGCGCGTTACTGTCGGGTTCTTCTTCAAAAGCCCGGCGAAACGGTCGGCCGCCAGAATCATTGGCGTCACCACTGGCAATGACAGCGGAATGAACAGCAGACCAAGGAAAAACAGCTTGCCCGGCGCATGCGGATCGCTAGCCGACACGAATTGCGGCAGGAACGTCATGAAGAACAGGATGATCTTGGGGTTGAGCAGATTGATACCGATACCCGTCAACCAGTTTTGAAACAGCGTGTGCGACTGCCCGCTCTTCTTTTCCGGCGAAAAAGCCGATCCCTTGCGGATGGCCTGAAACGCCAGCCAAACAAGGTAGCCCGCGCCGACAATCTTCAGTGCGAGAAAAGCACTGGGCGACGCAATGATCAACGCCGACAAGCCAAGCGCGACCATTGTGGTATGCACCACGATACCGCAATTGGCACCCCCGAGACAGGCAAACCCTGCCGCCTTGCCTTCAGACAACGCCCGGCCGACAAACAGCGTCATGTCGGGCCCCGGCGTGATCGACAGCACAAAGGTTGCGATGGCAAATTGCAGAATGATCGGCCATTCCGGAATGAAGGTCATGATATGCTCCATAAAAACGTGCGGAAGCTAACGCGGAAGCTTGGTTTTTACCACCCGATTTTACGACACCCGATCAATTTACTGACCGCTGCTACTGCGAAGGCTCGGTACTGACCTGATACGCCGGAAGCATCCGCTGCACGAGGCTGCGCAATTGCGCCACTGCCGGTGCCGGATGGGTCTGCCGCATTGCCAGCAGCAGCGGCGCCACCAGCTTGGAACTGCCAGCAACAGCCCGATAGACAATGTCCTCGCCGCCAAGCCGTTGCATCGATGCCGGGACCAGCGAAATTCCGAAGCCCGCCGCCACCAGACTGAGTGTTGCAGTGAGCCGGGGCGCCTCCTGCGTCACACGCGGGCTGAATCCAGCCTCACGGCATGCCATAACGATCGTATCGTAGAGCCCCGGACCGGCGGTGCGGCGGTAAAGGATAAACGGCTCCATCGCCAGTTCCGTCAGCAGAAGGCGGGAAGCCGCCTTTTTGGCCAGCCGGTGGCCCACCGGCAGCGCAACCAGCATCGGCTCCTCCAACAGCGCATCGATGCGCAATCCCGGTGTACGGCCAACAGGAGAGCGAACAAACGCCGCGTCCAGCCGTTCATGCACCAGCCCTTCCACCAGTTCAGCCGTGCCAGCCTCCTCAAGGCTGACCTCCACGCCGGGCAGGCTTTCACGAAAGGCACGCAACACTTTGGGCACGAAAGGATGCAGGGCAGCCGAACTGGTAAACCCGATGGCAAGACTGCCTTCTTCGCCGCGCGCTGCCCGGTGAACCCTATCGGCAACCCCGTCCGCGCGCGCCAGTATGAGGCGCGCCTCGTCCAGCAGCACTTTTCCGGCCTCCGTCGGCCGCACACCGCGCGGCAGCCGATGCATAAGCAATACGCTGAGTTCGGCCTCAAGCCCCTGCAGCAGACGGGTCAGGGGTGGCTGTTGCATACCCAGCCGTTCGGCAGCGCGGGTCACATGACCTTCTTCAGCAAGGGCTACAAAAGCGCGGAGGCGGCGCAAATCAATCACTGCCATACCTCAAAAGTATGAAATCTACTAAAACCATGCATTGGCACTCATAGCGCTCCTGCCTTATTCTGCCAACACATTCTTCTCCGTCCAAGGTATCGCCCAATGCCCAGCAAACTACCCTTCTCCGTTATTGCCAAGCCTGCTGATGTTCACCCTGAGGGAGAGAAATCATGAGCTGGTCGGCCGAACAATATGTAAAATTCGAAGATGAACGCACACGTCCCGTGCGCGACCTGCTTGCAGCGGTTCCGGGTGTCTATGCACGCTCTGTCGTCGATATTGGTTGCGGCCCCGGCAATTCCACCGAAGTCCTGGTTGCGCGTTTCCCCAATGCCGTTGCCACCGGAATGGACAGCTCGGAAGACATGATCAAAGCTGCCCGCAAACGGCTTCCCGACGTGACCTTTGAAGTGGCTGACATCGCCAGCTGGAATGCCAAGGGCCCGTATGATGTCATCCTTGCCAATGCCGTCATTCAATGGCTGCCGGATCACGCCACCCTTTTACCTTCCCTCGTCAGCCGGCTCGCCGTGGGCGGCAGCCTCGCCATCCAGATCCCCAACAATCTCGATCAACCCACGCACCGGTTGATGCGCGAGATCGCCGCGGACGGACCATGGGCGGCCAAACTAACAGGATCCGCAGCTCGGCGAGCGCCGCGCCAGAGCGCGGAGTGGTATTATCGCACGCTTCGCCCGATTTCCGCCAAAACTGACGTCTGGCAGACAACCTATTACCATCCGCTGGCAGACGGCGCTGAGGGTGTGGTCGAGTGGCTCAAAGGTACTGGTCTGCGGCCTTTTCTCGATCCGCTGGATGAGACCGAGCGCGCGGCCTTCCTCGAACGCTACACCAAAGCGGTGGCACAGGCCTATCCAGCCTTGCCGGATGGCACGGTCCTGCTCCCCTTCCCGCGCCTGTTCATGGTGGCCACACTTTAGGGACCGGGCGGACGTTCTTTAACCAAGCCGAAAATGCAGTGGCGGCCAATTGGCCGCTAATGTATTAATGCCACCACTTCGCAGCCATAATTAAATACTTTTCTCCAGTCATTTGAAAAACCAGCGTTTGTAATGACGCTGCAATCATTAAGCGCCAGAACGGGCGCAGTTTTTACTGCCAGAGAGTTGCATGGTCTATTATCGAACGACATCCGCTTCCTGCGGCAAGGCGCTTTATGGCTTTGGGGCCTGGAGTCAGCCAGCTGTTGCCGTCGCTCTTGTGGTGTTGTGGGCCGCGCTTGCTATTATGTTCAACCGTGCACCGGAGATCGACAAGGCCGTCTCGTCGCTGTTTTTTGTTGCTACCGACTGTATAGCAACAGCCACCACGCGGATTTGCGGCGATTTTCCAGCAGCCTCTATTGGATTGCTCAAGACGCTGCGGCGGGCGTTCTATGCACTTCCTATTGTGGCGGCAGCGGTTGTCGTCACCATTGCTTTGCGCGACCTCGCGTCTGGCCTGCGCTGGAGCCATGAACGTATCCGTATTTCCACCATCGCGCTTGTTACGCTGGCTGTTGGCCCCGGCCTTTTCGTCAATGCCTTTCTGAAAGAGTTTGTTGGCCGCCCGCGTCCCGATGCGGTCTGGCTTTTTGGCGGAGAACATCCCTTTGTCGCCGCCGCCCAATTATCCAATGTCTGTCAGCACAATTGCTCCTTTGTATCAGGCGAGGCTGCAGGAATAGCCTGGCTGGTATGCCTCCTGCCGCTCTGGCCGCATGACGTGAGAAAGAGGCTGATCTGGCCCATTGCCGCCATTATCATTGTCACCGATATCCTGCGCGTTGCCTTCGGACGCCACTACCTCTCGGATGTGGTGCTGGGAACGCTCGCTACCGTGACCATATTCTGCATTTTGACGACAGTGTGCGAAATCTGGACCAGCCGAAAGCACGGCACGGCCCGTTCATTCAGCAACTAGGGTCGGTGCTCACCAATATCTCAACAATATGATGAGAAGCGTTCTGACACCGTGCGTCGAACACAGTGTTCAATGGACTTATAACCTTAGGTAACCACCCCTATATCAGGCGCTCCCGAGCAATATTTGCTCTTTTCAGGTATGGGGTAGTCATGAAGAAGATCGGTTTCCTCTCGTTCGGCCATTGGACGCCTTCACCGCAATCACAAACCCGTTCAGCAGGAGATGCCCTTCTTCAGTCGATTGACTTATCCGTTGCCGCTGAGGAGCTCGGTCTGGATGGCGCTTATTTCCGGGTCCATCACTTTGCCCGCCAGCTTGCTTCGCCTTTCCCGCTTCTGGCGGCAACTGGAGCAAAAACCAAGAATATCGAAATCGGCACGGCTATCATCGATATGCGCTACGAGAATCCTTTCTACATGGCCGAAGATGCAGGTGCAGCAGACCTGATTTCAAATGGCCGCCTGCAGCTTGGCCTGAGCCGCGGTTCACCCGAACAGGTCATCGACGGCTGGCGCTATTTTGGCTACCAGCCGGAAGAAGGTACCACAGACGCTGACATGGGCCGCCAGCATGCGGAAGCTTTCCTGGGCCTGCTCAAAGGCGAGGGCTTTGCTGAACCCAATCCCAGACCAATGTTTTCCAACCCGCCCGGTCTGCTGCGCCTTGAACCGCATTCTGATGGACTGCGAAAGCGCATCTGGTGGGGGGCAGGCTCCAACGCCACAGCCGTCTGGGCTGCCAAGCTGGGTATGAATCTCCAAAGCTCAACACTCAAGAATGACGAAACCGGCGAACCGTTCCATATCCAGCAAGCGGCACAAATACGCGCTTACCGCCAGGCATGGAAAGAAGCTGGTCATGATTGGACACCGCGTGTTTCAGTCAGCCGCAGCATTTTCGCTCTGATCAATGATCAGGATCGCGCCTATTTCGGCAATGCTGGCAGGGACGGAGATTCCATCGGTCATATCGATGAAAAGACAAGGGCCATTTTTGGCCGCAGCTATGCAGCCGAGCCTGAAGCACTCATAAAAGAACTTGCGCAGGATGAAGCCATCAAGGAAGCGGATACTTTGTTACTAACGGTGCCGAACCAGCTGGGCGTTGATTACAATGCCCATGTACTCGAGGCGATTCTGAAACACGTTGCCCCAACACTCGGATGGAGATGACGGGGGATACTCCATAACGGTGGCTGGCGGGGCGTGCGGTTGATGCCCTCACGCCCTGCGGCCAAAGCTGATCTTGCCAACATTGCCTCACCTGATAAAAGAACCCCCATCTTCACCAAACGATAGCGGGACTGCACAGCGGTCAGGGAAACAGAATGAACAAGTGGAAAGACGTCAAGAAAGTCGTGCTCGCCTATTCCGGCGGTCTCGATACATCGATCATCCTCAAATGGCTGCAAACGGAACTCGGCGCGGAGGTTGTCACCTTCACCGCTGATCTTGGTCAGGGCGAAGAGCTGGAACCAGCGCGCAAGAAGGCCGAGATGCTTGGCATCAAGGAGATCTATATCGAGGACGTGCGCGAAGAATTCGTCCGCGACTTCGTGTTTCCAATGTTCCGAGCCAATGCCGTTTATGAGGGCGTCTATCTCCTGGGCACCTCCATCGCCCGCCCGCTGATTTCCAAGCATCTCGTTGAGATCGCCGCCCGCACCGGTGCGGATGCCATCGCCCACGGCGCAACCGGCAAAGGCAATGATCAGGTGCGTTTCGAGCTCTCCGCCTATGCGCTGAACCCGGATATCAAAGTTATCGCTCCCTGGCGTGACTGGACATTCAAGTCGCGCACCGACCTGATCGAGTTCGCCCGCGACCATCAGATTCCGATCGCCACGGACAAGCTCGGCGAAGCACCGTTCTCGGTCGATGCCAACCTTCTGCACTCCTCTTCCGAGGGCAAGGTTCTCGAGGACCCATGGCAGGAAGCGCCGGAATATGTGCACCAGCGCACCATTTCGCCGATGGATGCACCGGACAAGGTGACGGAGATCGAGATTTCTTTCGAAAAGGGTGACGCTGTTGCCATCGACGGCAAGCCACTTTCTCCAGCAACACTGCTCAAGACACTCAATGATCTCGGCCGTGACAATGGTATTGGCCGGCTTGATCTGGTTGAGAACCGTTTCGTCGGCATGAAGTCGCGCGGCGTCTATGAAACACCGGGTGGTACGATCCTTCTGGCCGCACACCGCGCCATGGAATCGCTCACACTTGATCGTGGCGCAGCGCACCTGAAAGACGAATTCATGCCGCGCTACGCGGAGCTCATTTACAACGGCTTCTGGTTCTCCCCCGAACGCGAAATGCTGCAGGCAATGATCGACAAGAGTCAGGATGATGTGGAAGGCACGGTGCGCCTCAAGCTCTACAAGGGCAATGTCATGGTCTCCGGCCGCAAGTCGAGGAAGTCGCTCTATTCCGACGCGCTGGTTACCTTCGAGGATGATCGCGGCGCCTATGACCAGAAGGACGCGGCAGGCTTTATCCGCCTCAACGCCCTGCGCCTGCGCACGCTGGCTGCCCGCAAGCGCAACAGCTGATTTAAACAAATGAGTCTTGAAAAGCGGGGCCAAAGGCCCCGCTTTTTGTTGCGTGAAAATGCAAATCTTCATTCACGCGGACGTGCCGACTTGTGGTTGCCCGATTGCCGACTTAGATGTGAGAACCAAAGAGTTCATCCATTCATGACGGAGCCTTCCCATGTCCTCGCAGAAAACGGCCATCAACCCCGCATTGACTGACTGGACTGGGCCACTTGGGCTTCCCGATTTCACCGCCTTTACCGACGATGACTTTGGCCCGGCTTTTGATGCCGCGCTTGCTGCCGACCTTGCCGATGTCGAAGCCATTGTCACGCACCACGAGGCTCCGACCATCGAGAACACATTGGAAGCCCTGCAGCTTTCCGGCCATGCGCTTGACCGTGTCTCCTCGATCTTCTGGCTGCGCGCCGGTGCTCATACCAATGACACTATCCAGGCACTGGAACGCGTCATCGCCCCGAAAATGTCCCGGCACTACTCATCCATTATGATGGATCCGCGCCTGTTCGCCCGCATCGATTCCCTTTATCAGCAGCGCGATTTCCTCGGCCTTGATGCAGAAACCGACCGCGTGCTGGAAAAGACCTGGAAGGGTTTTGTCCGCAGCGGTGCGCGGCTGGACGAGCAAGGCAAGACCCGCCTTGCCGACGTCAATGAAAAGCTGGCCGGTCTTGGCGCACAGTTCGGTCAGAATGTTCTGAAGGATGAAGCTGACTGGGCCATGTTCATCACCGATGAAACCCAGCTGAAAGGCTTGCCGGATTTCGTTCGTACCGCCATGCGCGGTGCCGCCGAGGAGCGCGATCAGCCGGATGCATGGGCTGTGACACTCTCCCGGTCGATCATTGAGCCGTTCCTGTCCTTCTCCGAAGACCGCAGCTTGCGCGAAAAAGCATTCCGCGCCTGGGCGGCACGCGGCGAGAATGGCGGTGCGACCGACAACCGCGCCATCGTCGCCGACATGGTTTCGCTGCGCGCTGAAAAAGCCAAGCTGCTCGGCTATAACAGTTTTGCCGCCTACAAGCTCGATGACACGATGGCCAAGACGCCCAAGGCTGTCATGGATCTGCTGGAACCAGTTTGGGACAAGGCGCGCAATCGCGCTGCCGAAGAGGAAGCCGATCTTGAGCAGCTGATCGCAGCGGAAGGCCGCAACCACAAGGTCGCGCCCTGGGACTGGCGGTTCTATACCGAGAAACTGCGCAACCAGCGCTTTGCCTTCGATGAGGCTGAACTGAAGCCTTATCTGCAACTGGAAAAGATCATCGAAGCCTGCTTCGACGTGGCTACCCGCCTGTTTGGTGTGCGTTTCGAAGAAAAGACCGGCATTCCCACATGGCACCCGGATGTGCGTGTCTGGGAAGTGCAGAACCCGGATGGCAGCCGCCGTGGCCTCTTCCTTGGCGATTACTTCAAC
The DNA here is from genome assembly GCF_014189505.1 of Phyllobacterium sp. 628. GTDB lineage: Bacteria > Pseudomonadota > Alphaproteobacteria > Rhizobiales > Rhizobiaceae > Phyllobacterium. Next base: position 528,081 of record NZ_CP050301.1, read on the forward strand.
CGCCAGTCGAAACGCTCCGGCGCGTGGATGAGCGCGCTGCAATCGCAGCACAAGCTTGACGGCGGCCAGCAGCCGATCATCTACAATGTCATGAACTTCGCCAAGCCGCCCAAGGGTGAACCGGCGCTGCTCTCGCTTGACGGTGCACGCACGCTGTTCCACGAGTTCGGCCACGCCCTGCATGGCCTTCTCTCCGACGTGACATGGCCAGCCGTCTCCGGCACGTCCGTGTCGCGCGATTTTGTCGAACTGCCATCGCAGCTTTACGAACATTGGCTGACGGTGCCGGAAGTTCTGGAAAAATATGCCGTGCATTACCGCACTGGCGAAGCGATGCCGAAGGCACTGCTCGACAAGGTGCTGGCCGCCGACACGTTCAATGCCGGGTTCAACACGGTCGAATTCACCTCATCAGCACTGGTCGATATGGCCTTCCATGCGGACGGCACACCGCCAACTGACCCGATCCAGTTTGAGGCCGACACGCTCAAAAGCCTGTCCATGCCTGACGCCATCATCATGCGCCACCGCACCCCGCATTTCACCCACGTCTTTTCCGGCGATGGTTATTCCGCCGGTTACTATTCCTACATGTGGTCGGAAGTGCTGGATGCGGACGCGTTCAAGGCGTTCGAGGAAACCGGCGATGTATTCAACGCCGATCTCGCCAGGAAGCTCAAGCAGTATATCTATTCGGCCGGTGGCAGCCGTGATCCGGAAGAACTGTACAAGGCCTTCCGCGGGAAGATGCCCAGCCCCGATGCCATGATCGAAAAACGCGGTCTGGCCTGAACAAATAAACCCCGCCGAACCTTGCGGCTCGGCGGGTTTTTCATACCGGCAGATCAGGCTTTGGCGAAGGCCAGCAGGTCCTTGTTGAGCTGATCCTTATGGGTTGTTGCCAAACCGTGCGGCGCACCCGGATAAATCGTCAGTTTCGAGCCCTTGACCAAAGTCGTAGCAATCTTGGCCGAGTCGTCGATCGGTACGATCTGGTCGTCATCGCCATGGACGAACAGGGTGGGGATATCAAACTTCTTCAGATCTTCGGTGAAGTCAGTTTCCGAAAACGCTTTGATGCAATCGAGTTCATTCTTCAGGCCGCCCTGCATACCCTGAGCCCAGAAGGCGTCACGAACACCCTGCGAAACCTTGGCACCCGGCCGGTTCGCTCCATAAAATGGTGTTGTCAAATCCTTGAAGAACTGCGAGCGGTCGGCGGTGACGCCATCACGGATGCCGTTGAACACCTCGATCGGCAAGCCACCCGGATTGGCAGCGGTCTTCAGCATCAGCGGCGGAACCGCACCGACCAGAACAGCCTTGGCCACGCGCTTGGTGCCGTGGCGGCCGATATAGCGGGCAACTTCGCCGCCACCGGTGGAATGACCGACCATGATGGCGTCTTTCAGATCCAGCTTCTCGAACAGTTCAGCCAGATCGTCAGCATAGGTGTCCATGTCATTACCATTCCATGGCTGGCTGGAACGCCCGTGGCCACGCCGGTCATGGGCTATGGCGCGGTAGCCATTGGAGGCGAGAAACACCATCTGATCTTCCCAGGCATCGGCATTCAGCGGCCAACCATGGCTGAACACGACGGGCTGACCCTTGCCCCAGTCCTTGAAATAAATCTCGGTTCCATCTTTCGTGGTAAACGTGCTCATGGTCTTGTGCCCTTTCGCGGCTTCCCTGGATTTGGTTTTGTTGTTCTTGTCTGCTGCGTCTGCGTCGTTGACCCTGAGGCTGACGGCTGCGGCAAGCGCTGCAGCGGCTGTCAGGAAGGAACGGCGTGATGTCAGTCCGGTCTTGCTCATGGTCTTGATTCCTGTGAACGCTGCCAAGACAGCTCAGTTGATCGAGATGCGAACGTTCAGGTTGCTGCGCGTGGCTTCCGAATAAGGGCAAACGATATGCGCGCCATCGACAATCTCACGGGCTGTGGCGGCATCAATGCCCGGCAGCGATACGGCCAGAGCCACATCAAGGCCAAAACCCTTGCCGTCTTCGCGCGGACCAATGCCGACGGTCGCGGTTACCGAGGTATCGTCAGCCAGTTTGATCTTCTTCTGCGAAGCGACGAATTTCATCGCGCCGATAAAGCAGGCGGAATAACCGGCCCCAAACAACTGTTCCGGGTTGGTGCCTTCAGCGCCATTGCCGCCCAATTCCTTCGGCGTCGATAGAGACACCTTCAGGCGTCCGTCTTCACTGGCTGCCGTGCCGTCGCGACCGCCGGTTGCTGTAGCTTTGGTTGTGTAGAGAATGCTCATTTCGATGCTCCTTGGTTGTATTGGGTTGTTCAATGCCTATTAAATTGCACACAATTGAATTGTGCGCAATAGGAAATCATGTATGAGTTATGAAAAATTAAATGATGCACAATTTAATTGCTTTGTGTATTATAAGGCCGCTAACTGATGGAGTGATGACAATGGAAACGGCAGGCGCGAATAATCCGGAATCTCTCCTGAAAATCGAGAATTTCCTGTGCTTCGCCATTTATTCCACCGCCAATGCGGTGACACGGGCCTATCAGCCCCGGCTTGCCGCGCTTGGCCTGACCTATCCGCAATATCTGGCGATGGTGGTGCTGTGGGAAGAAGAGAACCAGACGGTGAAAGCCATCGGTGACAAGCTCAGCCTCGATTCGGGCACGTTGACCCCACTGTTGAAGCGTCTGGAAACCGCCGGGCTGATCACCCGCCGCCGCGACACCGTGGACGAGCGTCAAGTGCTGATTGGTCTGACAGCTGAGGGTCGCGCCATGCGGGACAAGGCCGAGTCTGTACCAGTTGCCATGGGCAAGGCCTTTGGCTGCACCATGGACGAAGCGAAGGGCCTGCGCTCCGAATTGATCACCATGCGCGACAATCTCGTGGAGAGTATCGAAGGCGCCAAATAGAAGACTGAATCCGCTGGTTGCATTTTAAAAGAACCAAATGCGCATTCGTCTTTCCGACAGATATTGGGTGAATCATGTCGCACGAGAAACATATTCGCACGGCCAATGCGGCCGATCTTCCGGCACTTCTGGAGCTTTATCGTCAACTCCATCCAGACGATCCCGTTCTTCCCTCAGATACCGCTTTACAAATCTGGCAACAATTCTCGGCCTTCCATGGAAGCAAAATTTTCCTAGGTTTTAAAGAAACCAAACTCGTTGCAACCTGCACGCTCGTGATAATTCCAAATCTAACACGTTTCGGCTCTCCGTACGGTCTGGTTGAGAATGTTGTGACTGACTCTGCTTATCAGAGATTGGGTTATGGTCGTGCCTTGCTGAAGACCGCAATTGAATCTGCTTGGGAATGTGATTGTTATAAAGTCATGCTTCTAACAGGTTCCAAGAAACCAGAAACGATTAGGTTCTACGCGGAATCCGGTTTTGAGCAGAGCAAAACAGGGTTTCAGATGCGACGACCAGCAACAATGTGATGTTGACGGCAACAGTTATACGCAAAGGCCTATCCGTCAGACCGTTTTTTCCAACAGCAGTTGCAGGCGTAAGCGTGCCCCGCACCATGGCCCACTCAATATGTCCACCTGCCCGCCATGCAGCCGGGCAATCTGCCGGGTGAGGTTGAGCCCCAGACCAGCACCGCTGGAACGTGGCCGCAGCCGGTAGAACGGCTCGAACACGTGTGCGTGCTCTTCTTCGGGAATACCGGGTCCCTCATCGCGCACCTCGATACCACCCGCTTCGTCAACAAGCACGGTAATAGTGCCCTTGCCGCCACTATGATCGATGGCATTGCGAATAAGGTTTGCAACCGCCTGTTCGATCTGCAGAGCGTTGACCCGGGCAAAGACGCTTTTATCTGCGGGTTCGAAGGAAAGATCGTAACCGGCTGCAATCGCCAACGGAGCAAAATCTGCAACGATCTGTGCAGTCAGGGTCACCAGATCAACAACCTCACCTGGCCCGACCGGCTGATCCAGCAGCTGCCGGTCCAGCAATTGTTGGGCCAAGTGCGACAGGCGCTCGATATCCTGCAGCAGGCGCGCACTCTGCGGATCTTCCGTCAGCAGTTCGGCACGGGTGCGCAGGATGGCAATGGGCGTGCGCAATTCATGCGCTGCATCGGTGAGAAAGCGGTTGTGCTGATCATAACCCTGTCCAAGCCGGGCAAGCGCATGGTTGAACGCCTGCACCAGCGGCGTAATTTCCAGCGGTACCTGCTCGATGGGCAATTGCATCGCCCGGTTGTTGATATCGATACGCCCCGCCTGTGTGGCGGTGGCAACCAATCCGGCCAGAGAGCGGCGCACAACAGCCGGCGTTGTCACCAGCGTCGTTACGCCCATCACAATGATGATGGGCAAGAGCAATGCCACAACAATAATGATAAGAACGGGAATGACCCTTATCCAGGCTGTAGTTCCGTCCGGATTTCGCGCAAGGTCGGCCTGCACATCGATATTGATTTCAACGCCTTCATTTTCATCGCGCGACGACCGCGTCGAGGTGATGATCTGGACCTGGCCAGCTTTCGTATCGATTTTGGAAACCACAGCCTCCGGCCGCAAGTCGCCTTGGCGAAACCCAAGTATCGCATGGTCAACAGCTTTCAGAAGGTCGCTGGTATCGTTGGCATAGCCTTCGGGAATATCTCCCTGCTGCAATGTCTCGCCGTTCTGGTCACGCAGGATGTACCAGAACTTGGGAAATTCCTCGAAAAATGCCTTGAGTTCGGCCGTCTCGCGCACGACCATCTTGCCGTTGGCATCCCGCTCGAGCGCATGTTTCAGCACATCGACCGCCGCCTCATTGTCCACCAACAGTTTTGGATTGGCGATCCACAGCACCAGCGAAAACAATGCGATGAAGATAAGAAGCGTCGCCGCCTGCAGCAAAATGAGCCTGCGCACCAGAACCCATTGCAGCGAACGCGGGCGTATTTTCTTCATGCAGTGGCCCGTAGCAGATAGCCAAGATTGCGTATAGCCCGGATTTCCACACCTGCTGCCAGGTCTTCCAGCTTGCGGCGCAACCTTGATACATGCGCATCAAGCGCATTGGAGCCGATCTCGTCATCCATGGCATAGACCGACTCTTCCAGCGTCGCGCGCAGAACGGTGCGCCCCGGACGGCGGATCAGCGTTTCCAGTACCAGCCGTTCACGCCGCGGCAATTCCAGCGGCTGATCATCGATCAGCGCTTCCCGATGGCGAAAATCATAGGTCAAGCGGCCAATTACAGTCTGCTCCGCCCGCAGGGCGAACGGACGCCGGTGCAGAGCGCGCAACCGCGCCATCAATTCCTCGGTGGCAAAGGGCTTGACCATATAATCGTCAGCACCGGCATCGAGACCGGCAATGCGGTCATTGAGGCTGCTCATCGCCGTCAGGACGATAACCGGCGCATCCACATGCAGAGCACGCAGGCGCGGAATCAGGCTCAAGCCTTCGCCATCGGGCAAACGCCGGTCCAGAACCACTGCATCGTAGGGACCGAATTTTGCCATAGCTTCGGCGTCGGCCAATGTCGAAACGTGATCAACAACCACATCGCGACGCTCAAGCGCCGACTTCAGGACCGACGCCATTTCCGGCTCGTCCTCAAGCAGCAAGATGCGCATTCATACTCTCCATTGACAATGGGTCAGCAGTGGCGACCGGTTGTGGCAAAATCTCTACCATGACTTGCAGCCAAAAGCAGTGCCGGGCATGCGGCGACACCCGGTTCGTGAGCACGATCACTCGCAATCCAGCGTCGGCTTGCGGAAATTGGTAATGAACCAGCGACCGCCGGAAGAACGGGCGTAGAATGTATAGAAACATTCCTTCTGCTCGACATAACCAGGCGTTTCCGTTTCGATGTAGCGTCTGCCATGACGTGTATCACGCACTTCGCCGGAAGATGTTCCGGAAACCGCATTGGTCGATATCTTACGCCACTGATAGGCCCGTTCACCCGGTCCAAGATCGAGCACCCCGGTCGGCGGACCATAATCGATGACCACCGATTCAACCGGCTGGCCGATATAGTTCTTCATGATATCGGATGCACACCCGGCCAAAACCAAGGCGGCCAGAACAAAAGCGGTTCCGGTAATCCGCTTGCAGTAACGGGCGCTGTTCAAAGGCATCTCTTATCCCCATAGCGAAATTCATGAGCGTGAAATTCATGTCCGGCAACTAGGCCGCGAAGATTGCATCGACATTACCTGAGGGTTGCAGAGGGGTGACTGCCGCTTCACAAATCATTGCAGGACTGTTTCAAGCCAGAAAATTTCGCGGAAAGCTTTCCATCTTTGCTGAACTTGCGCTAAGGAACCGCCATCCCTTTCAAACACTCCCAGAGGTTTCTCCGAAATGGCATCGAAAAAGCTCCTTCTTCTTCCCGGCGACGGTATTGGACCCGAGGCAATGGCCGAAGTTCGCAAAATCATTGCTTATATGAATGCTGAACTGAAAAGCGGTTTCGAGCTCGATGAAGGCCTTGTCGGCGGTTCTGCCTACGACGCTCATGGCAAAGCGATTTCCGATGCGGACATGGCAAAGGCCATGGCAGCCGACGCGGTTCTCTTCGGCGCCGTTGGTGGCCCGAAATGGGACAGCGTGCCCTATGATGTACGTCCGGAAGCCGGTCTTCTGCGCCTGCGCAAGGATATGGAACTATTCGCGAACCTGCGTCCGGCCATCTGCTATCCCGCGCTCGCCGATTCCTCGTCCCTGAAAAAGGATGTGGTCGAGGGCCTTGATATTCTCATCGTGCGCGAACTCACCGGCGGCGTCTATTTCGGCGAGCCAAAGGAAATCATCGATCTTGGCAATGGTCAGAAGCGCGGTATCGATACGCAGGTCTATGACACCTACGAGATCGAGCGCATTTCCGGTGTCGCCTTCGAGCTGGCACGCACGCGCCGCAACAAGGTCACGTCGATGGAAAAGCGCAACGTCATGAAATCGGGCGTTTTGTGGAACGAAGTCGTCACCGCCACACACAAGGCCCGCTATTCCGATGTTCAGCTTGAACACATGCTGGCCGATGCCGGTGGCATGCAGCTGGTGCGCTGGCCCAAGCAGTTCGACGTGATCGTCACCGACAACCTGTTCGGCGATATGCTGTCCGATATTGCCGCCATGCTAACCGGTTCGCTCGGCATGCTGCCATCTGCCTCGCTCGGTGCTCCCGATGGCAAGACCGGCAGCCGCAAGGCGCTGTATGAGCCGGTGCATGGCTCAGCTCCGGATATCGCCGGGACAGGTGCCGCCAACCCGATCGCCATGATCGCGTCGTTTGCGATGTGCCTGCGCTATTCCTTCAACATGGTCGAAGAAGCCGACCGTCTGGAAGCCGCTATTGCCGGTGTTCTCGATGATGGTATCCGCACGGGCGATATCATGTCGGAAGGCGGCACCAAGGTTGGTACCACCCAGATGGGCGACGCGATCCTGGCCAAGTTCAAGGCACTCGCTGCCTGATCAATCTCACCTGGATAGAAAAGACCGGCGCGATTGTTCGCGCCGGTCTTTTTATTGCGCTGTGATTACTTGATATCGTTCAGATCTTCGCCCCTGGTTTCGCGCACGAAGATAAGGCCGATCACCAGTGTCATGGCCGCGATGACAATCGGGTACCAGAGGCCATAATAAATATCGCCCTTGGCCGCACTCATCGCGAAAACAATCGCCGGAACCAGACCACCGAACCAGCCGTTGCCGATGTGATAAGGCAGCGACATGCCGGTGTAGCGGATACGGGTCGGGAACATCTCGACCAGGATCGCGGCAATCGGGCCATAAACCATCGTCACATAGAGCACGAGAACGAACAGAATGGCGATGGTCATCGGCCAGTTCACGGCCTTCGGATCAGCAACCACGCTGAACAAGCCGCCATTGGGCACAGTATAAACCGCCATCTCAGTGGCACCGGCCGCCTGTTCCGCTGTGATCAGCTTCGCCTTAACGAGGTCTGCAACCGGCGTGACGGCCTTTTCACCCGCACGAACAGCTGTTGCATCGAGGTTCAGCTCAGGGTTGGCTTTGATGAAGCCGTCCAGCTTCACATCGGCAACCTTGGCTGGTGCGCGGACCAGCGGGAAGCCGGCCTTCTGCAAAGCAAGGTTCAGATCGTGCGTGAGCACCGCATTCTTGGCAGCAGCATCCGGACCGGCAGCAACAGCGTCGTAGGATGGAATGACCGTATCGCCAAGCTTGATCGTAGCTGGCTGACCGGCAGGACCGCTAACCACTTCATAAGGCACCGAGCTCTTCGACAGGAACGATGTGGCAATATCGCACGAACTGGTGAATTTAGCGGTACCGACCGGGTTGAACTGGAAGGTACAGTCACCCGGCGCTGCAGTTACCGTTGCACGTACTGTCGCTTCAGCCTGTGCCAGTGCCGGATTGGCAGCCTGCGTCAAACCCTTGAACAGCGGGAAGTAGGTGAGAATTGCCAGAGCAAGACCCGCCATGATGATCGGCTTGCGGCCGATCTTGTCCGACAGCCAGCCGAAGAAGACGAAGAAGCCGGTGCCGAGCAACAGTGCAATGGCGATCATGATATTGACCGATTGGCCATCCACCTTCAGCACGTTCTGCAGGAAGAACAGCGCATAGAACTGACCGGAATACCAGACAACAGCCTGACCGGCCGTAAGACCGAACAGGGCGAGCAGGGCAATCCGGGCATTCTTCCACTGGCCGAATGCTTCCGTCAGCGGCGCCTTGGAGCCCTTGCCTTCTTCCTTCATCTTCTTGAAGGCAGGCGATTCACTCAAGGATAGACGAATCCACACGGAAATCCCAAGCAGTACAAATGAAAGAACAAACGGAATGCGCCAGCCCCAGGCAGCAAAAGCTTCTTTGCCGAGCCAGTTCTGGACGATAAGTACGACGACCAAGGAGAGGAAAAGACCGAGTGTTGCTGTGGTCTGGATCCATGACGTGTAATAGCCCCGGCGGTCCTTCGGTGCGTGTTCGGCCACATAAGTGGCCGCGCCACCATATTCACCCCCGAGTGCCAGACCCTGCAGCATGCGCAGGACGATCAGAATGATCGGCGCCGCGATGCCCCACGTGCCGGAGCCAGGAAGAATACCGACCAGGAAGGTCGACAGACCCATGATCAGGATGGTGACAAGGAACGTGTATTTGCGTCCGACGAGATCGCCGACGCGGCCGAAAACCAGCGCACCGAACGGGCGGACCAGAAAGCCTGCCGCGAATGCCAGAAGCGCGAAGATGTTGCGCGTTGATTCGGGATATTCACCAAAGAAGGCAATGCCGATAAAACCAGCCAATGCACCGTACAAGTAAAAGTCGTACCATTCGAAAACAGTCCCGAGCGAAGAAGCGAAGATAACTTTCTTCTCTTCCCGCGTCATAGCCCGGCTGGCACTGCCAGCCACAGAAGTGGTCGCCATTTCTATTCCTCCCAGAAAACAGCATTAACGCCAGAATATGCCAGGCCCCAAGGTCCGGTCACATCCCATCGATTTGTCACTGCATACGATCCATCTGCCAAGCCCAGGCAACACAACCGACCATACGCCGGTGAATGTCCTCCGGAATTCTCCCCCAAAGGTCATGCACCCCATGCACACTGTAAGTGTTGAACAAATATTTCAGAAAGCAAAGACCGGTTTATGCGACGAAAGTCTAAAATTGTGCGTAACGCGACATATTCTTCCATTTTGAATCGACAATTGACTCTTTTTGGAAAGCCGCTACAAGCGTGGCAGGTTAAGGAGACGCCCCGTGAGCAGCGAATCAACTGCACACTTTCTGACGAGCGGTTCCGGCATTGATGCCGGATGCGCAGGCGCGTCTGTTCTTTCCACCAAAATGCCGGCCAAAACGACCACCAAAACGGTCTGATTTCCCTTGGCCTGCTCGCCCCCTCCCGGGTCCGGCCCGGGGAAAAGACCCGCAGTGGCCAGCGGGTTTTTTGCAAAGAGCGGTGAGGGACAGGAGATAGCACAGATGAGTTTCAAGGTTGCGATTGTAGGCGCCACAGGCAATGTGGGTCGCGAAATGTTGACAATACTGGAAGAGCGCGGCTTTCCGGTCAGTGAAGTTGTGGCGCTGGCCTCGCGCCGGTCACAGGGAACCGAAGTGTCCTTTGGCGACCGTACTCTGAAGGTCAAAAACCTCGAAACCTATGATTTTTCCGATACCGATATCTGCTTGATGTCGGCGGGCGGCAATGTATCGAAGGAATGGTCGCCAAAGATCGGCGCGCAGGGTTGCGTCGTCATCGATAATTCCTCCGCCTGGCGCTACGATTCAAACGTGCCGCTGATCGTCCCTGAAGTAAATCCGGATGCGATCGTTGGTTTCCGCAACAAGAATATCATTGCCAATCCGAATTGCTCGACCGCGCAGCTCGTCGTCGCGCTGAAGCCGTTGCATGACAAGGCCCGTATCAAGCGTCTTGTCATCGCCACCTACCAGTCGGTTTCCGGTGCAGGCAAGGACGGCATGGATGAACTGTTCCAGCAATCGCGGGCCGTGTTCGTTGCTGATCCTGTCGAAGCCAAGAAGTTCACCAAGCGGATTGCCTTCAACGTCATCCCGCACATCGATGTGTTCATGGAAGACGGCTATACCAAGGAAGAGTGGAAGATGGTCGCCGAGACCAAGAAGATGCTCGACCCCAAAATCAAGCTGACAGCGACATGCGTGCGCGTCCCCGTGTTTATCGGCCATTCGGAAGCCGTGAATATCGAGTTTGAAAGCCCGATGAGTGCCGAGGAAGCCCGCGAGATTCTGTCCGATGCGCCGGGTTGCCTGGTCATCGACCGGCATGAGGATGGCGGCTACATCACGCCTTACGAAGCAGCCGGCGAAGACGCGACTTATATTTCGCGCATCCGTGAGGACATCACTGTCGAGAACGGCCTGTCCCTGTGGATCGTCTCCGACAATCTGCGCAAGGGCGCCGCTCTCAACACCGTCCAGATCGCTGAACTTCTGGTGGCACGCGGCCTGATCCAGCCAAAGCAGCTGGCCGCTTAAATCGAGCTCAATACCGGCATTGTACGAGGGCGCAGGCAACTGCGCCCTTTTCTTTATGCCGCCCCGCAACCGCAACCGTCATTGACTGTGCTGAAAGTCTGATCGCCGGAAAGGCGGCATATAACAACAAAAGGCCCGGTTACCCGGGCCTTTTGTGAAAGTCGAAAGACTTATGCCCAGGGGCGCTTCTCGGCATTTGCCGTTTCAAAACTGTCTATCTTCGTCGCCTTTTCCATGGTCAGGCCGATATCATCAAGGCCATTCAACATGCAGTAGCGACGGAATTCATCGATTTCGAAATTGATCTGACCGCCATCGGGACCCTTGATCGACAGCTCTTCGAGATCGATCGTCAATGTCGCATTGGACCCGCGTTGCGCGTCGTCCATCAGCTTGTCGAGATCTTCGTGGCTGACGCGGATCGGTAGAATCCCGTTCTTGAAGCAATTGTTGTAGAAAATATCGGCGAAGCTGGTCGAGATAACACAGCGGATGCCGAAATCCAGCAGGGCCCAAGGCGCATGCTCGCGGCTGGAACCGCAACCGAAATTATCGCCGGCCACGAGAATCTGCGACTTGCGATAGGCTGGCTTGTTCAAGACAAAATCCGGATTCTCCGAACCGTCATCGTTGTAGCGCATCTCAGCGAAAAGCCCGGTGCCAAGTCCGGTGCGCTTGATCGTCTTCAGGTAATCCTTCGGAATGATCATATCCGTGTCGATATTGATGATCGGCAACGGTGCGGCAACGCCGGTGAGCTTGGTAAACTTATCCATGATCTCTGCCTGTAGTGATGGGTAATCCTGTAATGTTGGCTTTACACCAGCTTCGCGGCGAATCAAAGGCTTTCCCCCTGTGGCAGATTGGGCCAATATCTGGATAGCACTTGTCTTGGTGGCCGGTTCGATGCAAAAAAGTGCCATGCGCAAACCATCCCGCCCTCGCCGCTCGGTTCTCTATGTTCCAGCCTCCAATGCCAAGGCTCTGGCCAAGGTTGTCAGCCTCGCCGCAGACGCGGTGATTTTCGATCTGGAAGACGCCGTCGCACCCAACGCCAAGGAAGATGCCCGCGAAGCCCTGCGTGATTATTTCCGTACCAACCCCACGAGCACGGCCGAGCGCATTATCCGCATCAATGCATTGGCGAGCGAATGGGGCGCCGAAGATCTGCTTGCTGCCCGTGCCTGCAAGCCGGATGCCATACTCCTGCCCAAAGTCGAAACCCCGCAGGACGTTACCAACGTGACCGAAGTGCTAGAGGAAACCGATGCTTCGGAACACGTGCGGCTGTGGGCGATGATCGAGACGCCGCGCGGCATCGTCAACGCAGACGAAATTGCTGAATTGGGCTTGCGCTCCACCGGGCGCCTCGATTGTTTTGTCGTTGGCACCAATGACCTTGCCAAGGATACGGGCACGAGCCTTGGGCAGGGACGAGCCTATCTCGTGCCATGGCTGATGCAGATCGTCCTTTGTGCCAAGGCTGGCAATATCGACGTCATTGACGGAGTCTATAACGACTTTGCCGATGCCCAAGGCTTTACAGCCGAATGCACGCAGGGCGTGCAGATGGGTTTCAACGGCAAGACGCTGATCCACCCCGCCCAGATTGAAACGGCGAACCGTGCGTTTCAGCCGGATGAGGCCGCGCTTGCGCAGGCACGTGCCATAGTCGCCGCTTTCGCTCTTCCCGAAAATGCTGGCAAGGGAGCAATCGCGCTCGACGGAAAAATGGTCGAGCGGCTGCATCTGGATCACGCAACAACGCTTTTGGAAAAAGGGCAGAAAAGCCCGTCATAATCAGGCTAAAATGAGGCAAGACCCATCAGATTGTGGCGAAAATGTGCAAATGACAGGAGTCATATATGAAACTTTATCGCTTTTTAACCGGTCCTGATGATGCCAGCTTCTGTCACAAGGTGACAGCAGCCGCAAACAAAGGCTGGCATATCTATGGCTCACCCACCTATGCCTTCAATTCCGTCACCGGACTCATGCAGTGCGGTCAGGCGGTCGTGAAGGACGTTGATGGTGTGGATTACGAGCCGGGCATCAAGCTCAGTGACTATTAATCGACGTCGGCCAGCAAACCCAAACGGCGCTTAAGCGCTTGATATAATTGCTCCGATGTGTCGGCCATGGCATCTTCGCGCATGGCCGGCCTGTCTTCAAAAGGGATGGGCCGGTCGAATTGGCTAACTGTCAAATCCCAACGAACCCCATCAATAACATTGTAGAAATGTGTTCCGCCATGCGTCTTGGTTTTCAGTATCGAGCCGCCGAACAGATCCTGCACCACAAGTGATGTGACACTGCACTGCCCCTTGGCCGGGTTATCCGCGCTCCACGAGCCGGAGCTTTCCGTGCTCCATGCGGACTTCAATGCCTGATAGAGCTCAGCCGGTGTTGCGTAGTCCGCCAAGACACATCTCCTCACCAGAACAACAAGATTTTGATTGCAAAGAGAAATAGCCTATCCAGATAAAAAGAAAAGGCAGGTTGTGAGCAGCAGAAAATTATTCGACGCTGGCCTCGATACGTTCCATGTCTTCGTCTGACATTCCGAAATGATGACCAATTTCGTGGATAAGAATATGGGTGACGATATCGCCCAGTGCTTCTTCATACTCCGCCCAATAGTCGAGCACAGCTCGCCTGTAGATTGTGATCTTATTGGGCTGGTCACCTGTCTGCAGTGAGAAACGTTCGCCAATGCCGCGCCCTTCGAACAGGCCCAGCAGATCGAATGGCGATTCGAGACCCATGTCCTCCACGATCTGATCGTCAGGAAATTCAGATATTTGGATAGTGATATTACCGCAAAGTGCGCGAAAATGTTCAGGCAGATGCGCATAGGCCTCGATGGCCAGAGATTCGATCTCGGCCAAGGCCGGGGAGAGGCGGTTGCCCCAATCTGCGGTTTGGTTACGACGGGCCATTAAAACTCCTGGGGCACTTTACGCTGTCATATAGTGCTTTTGCGTCAAGTATGCGAGAGGCCGTGGTAATGCGCTCCTAGCTAGCGTGCTGTTGATAGGATAAGCAGCCGTTCCATGCGCCGAAAGCTCTCTGCGAGCACCGTTGGGTCTTTTAGGCCATGCGCAAGCATAATGCCGCCCTGCCATTCCACCACAGCGCTACGCGCTGTTCCCAGTGCCGTTGACGGGCGGATGCCCGTTCGTCCCAACTCCCGGCCAATGAAACCGATGAGAAGGCTGAAGACTTCTGCCGCCCGCTCTGCCGCATCCGGCGATTCATGACGAAAATCCCGTATTCCCAAAGCGATAGGACATCCATTCTCGACGCGGCTTTTCAGCGAATGGGCGAGCTTTTCGATCAAAAGCTGCAGACGCCGGCGTGGATCCTGATCCGTTTCGACGATTTCCGTCAGCATCCCCTCGGTTTCAGCAACAAAAATATCCGCGACGCCGCGTGCCAGTTCTGCCTTGCTCTTGAAATAGTAGTAGATATTGCCGAGCGGGATACCCGATTCTGCCGCGATGTGGGCGAGACTGGTGACTGTAAAGCCCTGCCGCCAGAACAATCCCGCAGCGGTGGCCACCAGAATATCACGCTTATCGTTCCGCTTTGCCATGTGCTTACCATCAAAAGTCAGTCATTCAGCTGACTCGTATCGTGACAGTTTTGCAGCAAATCCACTAGTCCTCAATGGCGCGCGCCTCGGATGGCAGCATAATCGGTATTCCATCACGGATTGGATAGGCCAGATGGGCCGATTTCGAAATCAGTTCCGACTTCTCCTGATCATAAACGAGCGATCCTTTGGTCAGCGGACAAACCAAGAGTTCCAGCAGTTTGCGGTCAATTGTCGGTTCGCGTTTCGGGTCGGTCATTGATGTATCCTCCTGAGTTTGCTCACTGCAAACTCGACTCGTAATCATCCTGATCTTTGGCCAGCGAAATCTCGGTAATGGCAATCAGCGTTTCAGCACGGGTTTTGAGATCCGCTGCTTCAAGCAATGCCTGCTTTTCTGCCGCACCGAACGGCGACATCATGGCGAGGGCATTGACCAGCGTTTCATTGCCGGCACGGGAAATGCCATCCCAGTCAGCTTCAAGATTATTGGCGTCAAGATAGGCCCTGAAAACGCGGAGTAAGGCCGTCCTGTCCACTTCCGAATCGTCTGCTTCATCCAGATCTGCCAAAAGCGGCGCAATCTTGCACTGGCGAAACGGAGTGCGGGTGGAAAGCTCGTTGACGATACGAAACCGGCAAATGCCTTGCAGCGTGATCAGCACACGGCCATCGCCGGTCTCGGCAAAAGACGTGATGCGTCCAAGGCACCCAACCTCACACAATTCGTCCGCTTCTTCCTCGCCTTGGTCAAACCGTGGCTGGATCATTCCTATGATACGTTTTCCGCTTAAAGCAGCATCCACCATAGCAAGATAACGCAGCTCAAAAATATTCAGCGGCAATTGACCACCGGGCAACAACAAAGCCCCTGAAAGCGGAAAAATCGGTACGCTTTCGGGTATATTTTCCAGTGTCCGATAGCGGACATTGCCTGCTTGCATTGTATGCTCCCAACGGATGGTCCTGATATAACGCGGACCAAGCGCTATTGTGCCCTATTTCGCTCAGGAAAACAGCAAAGACGATAATTTACGCCTTGCAGCCAGAGAGGCTGGATCACCCGCACCCCACGCCTCGAAAAACTGCAGCAGCTGTTTACGGGCACCATCGTCGTTCCAGGCACGATCTGCCTTCATGATGGCGAGAAGATGATCGGCAGCCTCATCACGCCTACCGGTGGCGTTAAGGATCATCGCAAGATCGTATCGCGCCTGATGGTCCTTGGGGTTAGTCTGCAGTCTGGCTTCCAGCGCAACCGGATCTCCCAGCTTCGCCACCTGATCAGCCAATGCAATCTTCGCCTCGGCAGCGCGCACGCCAGCATCTTCTTTCTTGTCGGCCGGAACCTGCTCAAGAACCACCTTGGCCTGATCCAGATCACCGAGTTCGATCAAACTGTTGGCAAGGCCGCCCAGCGCAGCCACATGATCGGGCATCTCGGCAAGGATGGCAGAATAAATCTGGGCCGCCTGTTGGGTATCACCCGCATCAACAGCCGCTGTCGCAGCTTCCAGCGCCGATTGAATCGCCGCATCGCGTCCGCCATCGGGCGAAGCAATACGGTCAATAAACTCCTGCACTTTGGATTCGGGTAGGGCACCCATGAAGCCATCGACAGGCTTGCCGTCCGCAAAGGCGATAACTGCCGGAATCGACTGGATACCCAATTGGCCCGCGATCGCTGGATGATCATCAATGTTCATCTTGACGAGTTTCACCCGGCCCGCAGCCGCTTGAACCACTTTTTCAATAATCGGAGTCAATTGTTTGCAGGGACCGCACCATGGCGCCCAGAAATCGACCAATACCGGTTGGTTTTTTGATTCGGCAATAACATCCGCAGCAAAACCCGCAGTTGTCGTGTCCTTGATCAGGCTTCCTGCTACCGCTGACGGCGCTGACGAAGCCGCACCACCATAAGACACTGTTGTTGTGCCAGATGCGCTGCCATAGCCGCCACTGAACGGGTTATCTGTGTTGCTCATGAAATTCTCCCGTATCCGCCGGTCACGTGATTAAACGTCCGCCAAGCGCATTGGCGGCGCCTGCACTCAGGTTGGGTTGGACTCATCTATTTTCAAGATCATAGGCTCATGTCCGGTTGCCCTAAGGAAGACCAAAAGGTCACTGCTTTTGATCGATGTGGTGGCGTCATTGCTCAAAGGATGCGCGTTGATAATCTCATTTTGCATAAGAGCCGCATCCAGCACCACCTTGACCTGCTGCTCCGTATCATTGATCGCGCCGAGCGAGCTAACAGCACCCGGAACAAGACCCAGATATTCCATCAGTTTTTCCGGTTTGCCAAAGGACACGCGGCTTGCAGCACCGATCTTTGTATGAATTGTTTTAAGGTCCACCTCGGCTAGCTCGCCCACGGTCACGAGGAAGAAATTATCCTTCTTGTCCTTCAGAAACAGATTCTTCGTATGCGCACCGGGCACCTGGCCACGCAGATCCTGCGCTTCGGCAACAGTAAACACCGGTGCATGCCGAATCGTTGACACCTTGATTCCAAGTTCGTCGAATTTTTGCATCAGTTCGTCGAATGTCTTGGGCATAATGTCTCTCTTGCAGTGGGGTCGCACGAAATATGCTTTTGTTGTCCTAATCGCTTCCGCACGGACCCTCAAGCAAAAACCAAGTGGCACAAGCGTTTCATCAGACGACCGGTCGCAGCAGACACAGCCATTCCCGATTTTTTTCGAATATCGTCATAAAGTCGAAATTTCCCTGTTGCAATTGGTCTGTGCTTGGGTCATATAGCACCCGCTTCGCAAGATTGACTGGCACATGCGGGAGTAGCTCAGGGGTAGAGCACAACCTTGCCAAGGTTGGGGTCGAGGGTTCGAATCCCTTCTCCCGCTCCAGTCATCAGAAGTTCAAAGGGCCCGGTTTTTACCGGGTCTTTTTGCTTTTCAAGTATTGCTTCACCTGAACAAAACAACTGATTAGCGCTTGCGCCGGAAGCCGGTAATTGCTTTCCCCTGCCAATCCGCTAAACCCTTGAGCCATGGCACAAAAGAAAGCACATGAGGTTGATTCCTTCCTGAAAAGGCTCGATCGCGCCTATCCGATTGTGCTGTTGTACGGACCAGATAAAGGCCTTGTCAGCGAAAGAGCTGGAGTGTTCATTAAGCTGACCGGCCTTGCTCAGGACGATCCCTTTGCCGTCATCCGCCTCGAGGCCGACGATGTTCAAGCCGAGCCGGGAAGGTTGTCCGATGAAGCCAACACCATTTCCATGTTCGGCGGCGAGCGTCTGATCTGGGTACGTAACGCTGCGGGACAAAAGGGGCTGGCAGATGCCGTGACGCATCTGACCAAGAATCCACCGGTAGATACATTCATACTGATCGAAGCTGGAGATCTGAAAAAGGGCGCCGGCCTGCGCGGAATTGTCGAACAAAGTGCCAGCGCCATGGCTCTGCCTTGCTACAGCGACGATGCAAAGGGTGTGGACGCAACCATTGACGATATGCTCACCAGAAACCGGCTGCAAATCACGCTCGACGCGCGCAACCTGCTCAAGGAAAGCCTTGGAGGGGATCGTTTGGCAACCCGTGCGGAACTTGAAAAAATCTGTCTTTACGCGCACGGCCGCGAGCGTATCACCATTGAGGACGTCCGTGATATTATTGGTGACGTCAGCGCTACATCATATGAGACGATCATCGACGCCCTGATGACCGGTAACATGACGGATTTCACCCATGCCTTTGACCGCGTCATTGGATCTGGCTCGTCCAGCTTCCTGATCCTCAGTTCCGCTATCAGGCAGTTCCAAACACTGCAATCCCTGCGTTACGGCATGGAAACTGAGGGCAAGAACGCGGGCTCTGTCGTAGCGGCCGCGCGTCCTCCGGTTTTCTTTTCCCGGCGTCGCCTGGTTGAAACCGCGCTTCAACGCTGGAGCACGCAATCCTGTGCCCGCGCCATTGAACGTTTGCAGCGCACGGTGCTCGACAGCCGCCGTAACGCGCCGCTCTCCATTCCGATTATCCGGCAATCGCTGATAGCCTTGGCCGCAGAAGCAGCCAGGGCCGGGCGGAACACGCGGTAGATGGTCCAGACGACCCGCTACGTAACGATTCGCCGTAAACACTCTAACTATTTGAATACAATAGATTTTTTAGCAAAAATGGCCTGAATGCATCAACTTTGCAGACGACGGCAAATCTCGTCGAGCTGTTCCAGCGTTGTGTAGTGAATACGCACATCACCACCCCTGGCCTGATGATTGACCGTTACGCGCATACCGGTAACATCTGAGAGAAGTTTCTCTAGCGCCCGTGTATCCGCGTCCTTGTTTTCATCATTATCCGCCTTGACCTTGGGCGCCGGCTTGTTGCCGCTGCCTTGGGCCAAAGCCTCCGCCTGACGAACAGAAAGACCATCACGAATGATACGATCGGCGAGGGCATTCGGGTTTTCAGCGGTGATCAACGTTCTGGCATGACCCGCAGAAAGCGCACCGTTGGTAATCATGTCCCGCACAGGTTCCGGTAGCTTCAGCAAACGCAGCGTGTTGGCCACGTGGCTACGGCTCTTGCCAATCACCTGCGCAAGATCCGCTTGAGTATAATCATGGTCATCGATCAGCAGCTGATAGCCCATGCCTTCTTCGATCGGATTAAGATCCGCACGCTGAACGTTTTCGATGATAGCCAACTCAAGTGCAACACGATCGTCAACCTCGCGGATAATAACAGGAATAGTCGTCAATCCGGCGCGCTGCGCGGCGCGCCAGCGGCGTTCACCGGCAATCAGTTCGAAACGATCTGGCAGATCTTTCGCAGGACGAACAACAACCGGTTGTACAATGCCATGCTCGCGAATCGACTGTGTCAAGTCCTCGAGATCACCTTCCGTGAACAGCCGGCGGGGATTGCGCGGATTGCGCGTTACGAATTCAATGGGAATCTGACGGTCGAGAGTGGCGATGCGCGGCGGCACATTTTCTTCCGGCAACCGGTCCATCTCACCGATGAGTGCAGCAAGACCGCGGCCAAGACGCTTTTTTGACGGATCTTCATTCATTGTCATAGGCTTTCATATCATAAATGTTTCGTATTCGAATCGATCAAGCAGCCCGCAAATGCCGCTCTCTTTGAATAACTTCCGACGCCAACTGCAGATAAGCCTGACTGCCGGCACATTTGAGGTCATAAAGAATAGCAGGCGTTCCATAGGATGGCGCTTCTGAAACACGGACATTGCGCGGAATGACGGTGCGATACACTTTATCGCCCATGAATGAGCGAACATCATCCACAACCTGGGTTGCCAGATTGTTGCGTCCATCAAACATGGTGAGCACAATACCTTGAATGGTCAAAGTCGGGTTGAGTGCTGTCCGCACCTGATTAACCGTCTCCAACAGCTGACTTAAGCCCTCCAGCGCGAAGAATTCGCATTGTAACGGCACGAGGACCGAATCTGCAGCAGCCATGGCATTCATCGTCAAAAGATTGAGAGACGGTGGGCAATCGATCAGAATATAGGTAAAAGGTGATGCGGAATTGTTATTCCGAAAGGCTTTACGCAAGCGCGTGGCGCGATCACTCGATCCGGCGATTTCCATTTCAACACCAAGGAGATCAAGTGTTGAGGGAATCAATGACAGATTGGGGACCGCTGTTGGAATAGCAGCTTCTTCAACAGTCGCAGTCTGCACGAGCACATCATACGATGACAACTCGCGATTCTTGCGATCAATACCAAGGCCGGTACTGGCGTTGCCCTGCGGATCAAGATCAACGATCAAAACATTTTCACCAATTGCGGCAAGCGCTGTTGCCAGGTTAATGGCGGTCGTGGTTTTGCCGACACCACCCTTTTGATTGGCTATGGTAATGATACGAGTCTGACTGTTCATCACTGTCTTCCTAAGCAAAACATCGTTATCAACGACCGGAATCGAGATATGGGGTCTTAGCTGGCAATCCGGTTACGCCGCAAATTGCTGATTTGCAGCACAACCGACTCAACATCGACCACGCTTTTATGTTGTACCAGATCAAACGACCAGTCGTCACGGGTTTCATCAAGCTCGCGCCGGTAATCCCGGCCTTTTTGAAAAAGCGCCGTTGCGCCATGCGTCAGCCACGGCTCTGTCAGCGTGAAAAGATCGCTTAAGGAAGCCAGCGCGCGCGCCGTAACAACATTCGGTTGCGCGATTTTTGTCCAAATAGCATCAATTCGAGCCGCATGAACATTTCCTGGCGCGGAGAATTGTCCTAGAGCTGTGCGCAGAAAAGCTGCCTTCTTGCCATTGCTTTCAACGAGATCGATCTGACCATCACTTGTCTCTTTAAGAAGAATGGCAAGTACAACACCGGGAAACCCGCCGCCGGAGCCGAGATCCAGCCATTTCTTGGCAGGGGGGATGAGAGTATAGAGCTGCGCGCTATCGATAATGTGGCGTTCCCACAATTCATCAAGCGTAGTGGGCGAGGCGAGGTTGATCGCCTTTGACCACTTACGAAAGAGATCTTCAAAGCCAAACAGACGCTCAACTGTTTCACGTGAAACAGTTGGCAGGACCTGTCTGAGCCGTTTCTCCCGCCAATCGCTCACGCCGCATCTCTAACAACAGAGGCCCGGCGGATTTGGGCGATAATAAGCGCGAGAGCGGCGGGCGTCATACCATCAATACGCTGCGCCTCAGCAACGGACTTTGGCTGACGTTGTTTTAGTTTCTGCTTCAACTCATTGGAGAGGCCCGAAACAACAGAGAAATCAATGTTGGCGGGGATAAGAAGCGCTTCCTCGCGTTCCATCGCAGCGACATCGGCTTTCTGGCGCTCCAAATAAACCGCATATTGTGCCTCAATTTCAAGCGCGCTAGCTATTCGGGCCGGGATCGCTCCCAGTTCGGGCCAGATACGCGCTACGCGCGCAAAATCGATATCGGGGAAAGCCATCAACTCGTAGGCCGAGCGTCTAACGCCATCCTGATTGAGATGCAAATCGACCGATGCTGCTGCATTGGGCGTGATCGTCAAACGTCTGGCAAGATCACGCGCTTCATTCAACTGCACGGTCCTTTCGTCAAAACGTGCTTGGCGGGCAGGTCCCAATATCCCAAGCCGTTCCGCCATAGGCGTCAAGCGTTCGTCGGCATTATCGGCGCGAAGTGAAAGCCGATACTCTGCTCTCGAGGTAAACATACGATAGGGCTCGCTTACCCCGCGCGACGTCAGATCATCAACCATCACGCCAATGTAAGCTTCTGTCCTTTGAATGATAACGGGGTCAATGCCGCCAGCAATTCGCGCCGCGTTCAATCCGGCCAGCAGGCCCTGAGCGGCAGCTTCTTCATAGCCGGTCGTACCATTGATTTGCCCGGCCAAAAACAAGCCGCCGATACGCCGCGTCTGCAAGCAGCGATCAAGCTCACGCGGATCAATAAAATCATATTCAATCGCGTATCCCGGTTGCAGCATAATCGCCCGTTCCAATCCAGGGATTGTCTTCAGGATTTCCAGCTGCACTTCCTCGGGGAGGGAGGTTGAGATACCGTTTGGATAAACCGTATCATCGTCCAATCCTTCTGGTTCGAGAAAGATCTGATGGCCATCGCGGTCGCCAAACTTGACGATCTTATCTTCCACTGACGGGCAGTAGCGCGGCCCGATGCCTTCTATCGATCCAGAGTACATCGCGGAACGATGCAGATTGGCGCGAATGATCGCATGGGATTCCAGCGTTGTCCGGGTAATCCCGCAATCAATCTGCTGATTAGTGATCGCGTCCGTCATTAGCGAGAACGGCAAAGGATCCTCATCGGCAGATTGGACCTCGAGCGCAGCCCAATCGATCGTACGCCCATCGAGGCGAGGTGGTGTCCCGGTCTTTAAGCGGCCCAAGGCAAACTCGTGCTTTGTCAAGGTTTCTGACAAGCCGAGAGCAGGAGCTTCACCCATGCGGCCGGCCGGTATCTTCTTTTCGCCGATATGGATAAGGCCGCGCAGGAATGTACCCGTCGTCAGAACCACTGTCTGACAAGCAAGAACACGTCCATCCATGAGTTGGACACCCGCGATCTTACCGTTCTTAATGACAAGGTCGTTGGCTCCGCCTTCAACAACAGCCAAGTTTGCTTGTTCAGCAATCGCAGCTTGCATGGCCAGCCGATAAAGCTTGCGATCCGCTTGCGTGCGTGGACCACGTACCGCCGGGCCTTTTCTTCGATTGAGCAGCCGAAACTGGATACCGGCAGCGTCCGCGACCCGTCCCATAAGGCCATCCAATGCATCAATCTCTCGAACCAGGTGCCCCTTACCGAGACCACCAATGGCGGGGTTACAAGACATAACGCCGATCGTATCAGCTCTATGAGTGACAAGGGCAGTCTGTGCGCCAAAGCGTGCGGAAGCTGCGGCCGCTTCACATCCAGCGTGCCCACCACCGATAACGATGACGTCAAAAATGTCTTCCACGAGCCAAACTTTCCGAGATTCGATTTCACCGTCTTGATGGTCAAATCCGTGTCCTGAGTCAAGTATAAGTCAAAGAAGGATGTTTCACGTGAAACAATTTGGTGACAATAGCCTGTCTAGTTTGACACGATTGTTTCACGTGAATCATTTTCCAATGCAGAACTGCGAGAATACCACATCCAGAATATCTTCAACATCTACATCGCCGGTAATGCGACCAAGAGCGTGAGAGGCGCGGCGCAGATATTCCGCCCGTACTTCCAATGGTGCTCGTTCGTCAGCAACGGCTTGATTGATTTCCCTGCTGGTCTCCAGGAGGAGTTCAAGGTGCCGCCGGCGCGTGGGTAGTGGATCGGACAGACTGCCAGCCGCCTTTACAGCACTTGACCGAAGTACGTCGATCAATTCCGCCAGGCCGGCGCCCGATTGCGTCGATAGCGTCAAATCAAATCCATCGCGTGATTGATCTCCGCCGATATCGGATTTGGTGCCCACGCTAATAAGGTTCAAATTTTCCAGATCATTCAGGGCTATTGGCATGGGTGCCGATATATCCGTCAGTACCAGCACGAGATCCGCGGACAATGCGCGATCGAGTGCTTTCTCTATTCCAATCTTTTCAACCTTCCCTTCTGTTTCGCGCAGTCCAGCAGTGTCCGTAATGAGGACGGGTAAGCCGCCCAGGTCCAGCTTGATCTCGATCAAATCACGCGTCGTACCGGGCTCATCGGAAACGATCGCGACATCACTTCCGGCCAATGCGTTCAACAGGCTTGATTTACCTGCGTTGGGTGCGCCGACAATGACCACGCGAAAGCCGTCGCGTATAATGGCGCCACGCTTTCCATCGGCAACATGCTTTTTAATCCTCTCGGCAAGATCACGCATGGACAACCAAACCTGATCTGATACAGAGCCCGGCACATCGGATTCATCAGCGAAATCCAGCTCAGCTTCGATGAGTGCGCGGGCCCGGATCATTTCCGTACGCCAGGAGGAATAAAGTTTTACCTGCGAACCCGATGCGATTTGTAATGCGAGCCGCCTTTGCGCGTCGGTCTCCGCAGCAATTAAATCAGCGAGCCCCTCCGCCACAGTCAGATCGAACTTCCCATTGGCAAAGGCGCGACGCGTAAACTCTCCAGCTTCTGCCAAGCGACAGTTATCGAACGTATATAGCAGGGAGATCATCGCGTCGACGATAGCTCGTCCACCATGCAGGTGCAACTCGGCACAATCCTCACCGGTAAAACTGTTGGGATTGGGGAAGAACAACACAAGTCCGCGGTCAACCAAGTTATCCTCGCGATCCCTAAGCGCACGCAAATCCGCCCGGCGCGGTGAAGGAAGTTTACCACATATCGTTTCGACAACGAATCGAGTCTCGGAACCGGATATGCGAATAACCGCAACACCGGATGGCAAGCGTCCGCTCGATAAGGCGAAAATCGTTTCACCGAAATTATGGTTTTGTTTCATTTGCTGGAACCCGCGTCTAAACTAACGCCTTGATAGCCCTCGCGGCGATTTTCGGAAAGATCAGGAGCGTTTAATGTTTCAGCAAGCCAATTTGCTTGGGCAGGAATCCAGCCCCTACCTGCGTCAGCATGCGGACAATCCGGTTCATTGGCGTCCCTGGGGCAAGCAAGCCTTGCAGGAAGCACAGGAGACAGGCAAACCAATCCTGCTTTCCGTGGGATATGCAGCCTGTCACTGGTGTCACGTCATGGCGCATGAGTGCTTCGAAGATCAGGAAGTTGCCGATCTGATGAATGCGCATTACGTCAACATCAAAGTCGATAGAGAAGAGCGACCTGATATAGATCAGATCTATATGGCAGCTCTGGGTGCAATGGGCGAGCAGGGTGGTTGGCCTTTGACAATGTTCCTGACGCCCGAAGCAAAGCCCTTCTGGGGTGGAACGTATTTTCCCAAACATAGCCGCTATGGGCGTCCGGGTTTTATCGATGTTCTGCAATCAATCAGTAAAGTCTGGGGTGAAGATCGCCCACGCGTAGAGCAGAATGTCGATGCGCTGACAAACCACATAAGCGCGCGGCTTGATGCCAAGGCATCCCCAGTACAATTGGACAAACACCTCTTTGATCAATTTGCCGCCAATATTTACAATATGATCGATTTGCACAAGGGTGGCCTATCGGGTGCCCCCAAATTCCCAAATGCACCCTTTATGGACACTTTGTGGCTCTCATGGTTGCGAACGGGCAACTCTCAGCATCGTGACGCTTTCATCAAAAGTCTCAGAACGATGTTGCAGGGTGGAATTTACGATCATCTCGGCGGCGGCCTGTCGCGCTATTCGGTTGACGATACTTGGCTTGTTCCGCATTTCGAAAAGATGCTTTACGACAACGCCCAATTTATTCGCCACGCGATCTTTGCCTACGCGGAAACTGGTGACGATTTGTTCCGTATCCGAATCGAGGAGACAATTGACTGGTTGAGGCGGGAAATGCTGGTGAACAATGGGCGCTTCGCCTCCAGTCTTGACGCCGACAGCGAAGGCGAAGAGGGACGCTTCTACGTCTGGTCTGCATCCGAAATCCCAGAATCATCAGACTTCATTACGTTTCGCTCGATTTACGACGTCACAGAAGCGGGCAATTGGGAAACCAAAAATATTTTAAACCGACTGACATCGCCGGAAACATTCGCCGCCAATACAGAAGCGGAATTATTGAGCGCCCGCCAACTTCTTTTTCAGCAACGCGAGAAGCGCATTCGTCCCGGCCGTGATGACAAATCACTGACGGACTGGAATGGCTTCATGATTCGCGCTTTGGCAGAAGCGTCCCGCGTTTTCGGTCGTCGTGAATGGCTGGATCTCGGTGTGGCGTCCTATCGTTCCATATCCGAATCGATGGTTGACAGCCGCTTGCCGCATTCCGTTCTGGATCAGTCCCGGTTGTTCCCTGGTCTTTCCTCAGATTATGCATCCATGATCAACGCGGCATTGTCTTTGTACGAGGCAACGCACGATAAAAGCTTTCTGCAGGATGCGCGCCATTGGCTGCGCATGCTTGAACAGTGGCACGGCACGGGCGACGGCAACCTCGCGCTGAGCGCTTCTGACAGCGCCAATGTCATCATCAGGGTACGCGGCGATCAGGATGAAGCTATACCCAGTGCCACAGGCCAAATTATCGAAGCCATAACCCGCTTGGCCACCGCGACAGGCGACCACGTACTCCAACAACAGGTGGAACAGCTCGCCGAAAACGCACTCGGCCGGGTTTTGGAGCAACGCTATGGCCAAGCCGGCATTCTCAACAGTGCCAGTCTGCTGCTTGAGCCCCTCAAACTCGTGCTGGTTACATCTGACAGAAACGATCCCCTCGTAATTGCCGCCAACAGCAATCCCGATCCACGCCGCATCGATCTGTGGATCAAGTTCGAAGAGGGCAGCAGCGCGATAGAACTCATTCCCGGCGGCGGTGTACTCACCATAAAAAAACCCGCGGCCTATTTATGCCGCGGGCTTGTGTGTCTGGCTCCCGTGGAAACGGCGGCAGCACTAACAGCGCTGCTCAAACCGCTCCCTTCAGAGCATTAGGTATTCATCGAATCGAAGAACTCGCCATTTGTCTTGGTCTGCTTGAGCTTATCGATGAGGAATTCGATTGCATCGGTGGTACCCATCGGTGCCAGAATGCGGCGTAGAACAAAGATTTTCTGCAGATCCTGACGCGGTACGAGCAGGTCTTCCTTACGTGTGCCGGACTTGAGAATATCCATTGATGGGAAGATGCGCTTATCGGCAACCTTGCGATCCAGCACGATTTCCGAATTGCCCGTACCCTTGAATTCTTCAAAGATCACTTCGTCCATACGGCTGCCCGTATCGATCAGCGCAGTCGCGATAATCGTCAGCGAGCCGCCTTCTTCAATGTTACGGGCGGCACCGAAGAAACGCTTAGGGCGCTGCAGTGCATTGGCATCCACACCACCAGTCAAAACCTTGCCGGATGATGGAACAACCGTGTTGTAGGCACGGCCAAGACGGGTAATCGAATCGAGCAGAATGACAACGTCGCGGCCATGTTCAACAAGGCGCTTGGCCTTTTCAATGACCATCTCGGCAACCTGAACGTGGCGCGAAGCTGGTTCGTCGAATGTGGATGAAACAACTTCACCCTTCACGGAGCGCTGCATGTCCGTCACTTCTTCCGGACGTTCATCGATCAGAAGAACGATGAGATAGCATTCCGGATGGTTTGCCGTGATGGAATGGGCAATATTCTGCAAGAGAACAGTCTTACCGGTTCTGGGTGGGGCCACGATAAGGCCGCGCTGGCCTTTACCGAGTGGCGCAACCAGATCGATAACGCGCGCCGACAGGTCTTTGGTCGTCGGATTTTCCAGTTCCATCTTGAAGCGCTCATTGGGGTAGAGCGGCGTCAAATTGTCGAAATGGATCTTGTGGCGGATTTTTTCCGGGTCTTCGAAGTTGATCGTGTTGACCTTGAGAAGGGCGAAATAACGCTCACCTTCCTTGGGACCACGGATCGGTCCTTCGACTGTATCACCGGTTTTCAGTGAAAACCGCCGGATTTGTGATGGTGAAATATAGATATCATCGGGACCGGGGAGATAGTTGGCATTGGCAGAACGCATAAAGCCGAAGCCATCCTGCAATATCTCGACCACGCCTTCGCCGATAATTTCGACATCCTGGGAGGCCAGTTTCTTCAAGATCGCAAACATCAATTCCTGTTTGCGCATGACACTGGCGTTTTCGACTTCCAGTGTTTCAGCAAAAGCCAGTAGATCCACCGGCGTCTTGTTCTTGAGTTCTTGTAGTTTCATTTCCTGCATGTGTGCGGAACTCTTAATTTTATAGGTTTGAAATGGGGAAGGGAAATGACGATGCCGGAATGCAGTGCCACGTATGAATGGCAGAGGATGCTATGGCGGTATTTCCAGAGAAGAGCCCCTATCTAGCCAATCGTGACTGTAAGGGCAAGAGGTTTCATGAGTGGTATTGATGTCAGACAGTAAATTTATTGATCAATCAAAATGGCTTTATGATGACCATGACGACAATAATGATCATAAGTACAGTCGGTACTTCATTCATCATACGCCAGAAGCGGGCAGGTTTCTCATTACGATCCTCCGCAAACATCCGGACAGCTTTGGAAAAGTAACCATGGATGCCGGAAAGGATAAGAACTGCCAGAAATTTAACGTGGAACCAGCCGTCCATATAGGCCGTGGTTTTCCACGCCAGCCAAAGCCCTGCCCCCCATGTAACGATCATCGCCGGTGTGATAATCGCCTTGAGCAGCCGGCGCTCCATGACTTTGAAGGTTTCCGATTGGACAGAGCCCTTTTCTGCAGCATAGTGATAAACAAAAAGCCGCGGCAGATAGAGCATTCCCGCCATCCATGAAATCACAGCAATCACGTGCAATGCCTTGACCCAGAGATAGGCTCTATCCGGATAAAGATAAACCAGAACAACAACAACCAAAGCCAGAATACCAGCAATTGCCATGGCCGTCGGGGCGGTTTTCTTCGGTGTCTGGGTAGTACTCATCATCTTGTCCTTCGACACAGTGCATTTCAGTTTTTGGTCAGTTTTTGGCGGTCGCCTGCCGCACACGGGCAACCATCTGTTCAACGTGCGAGACCGGAGCATCCGGGGTAATGCCGTGACCAAGATTGAAAATCAGTGGTCCATGCCCGAGACCGTCCAGAATGGCATCCACACCGTCATCAAGCGCCTTGCCTCCGGCAACAACGCGCAGTGGATCAAGATTTCCTTGAACCGCGCCGCCGCCCTGTAGTGACGATGCCAGCGAAAGCGGCACTGTCCAGTCGAGACCCAGTGCCGTAACACCCGTGCGCTCGCGATAGTTCACGTAAAGCGCTCCAGCAGCTTTTGGAAATCCGATAATTGGCACGTCGGGATGAACGGCACGCACCCTTTTGACGATCCGCGCTACCGGAGCGATACAGAATTGCTCGAAGCAGGCTTCATCGAGAACACCTGACCAGGAGTCGAAAATCTGCACAGCATCGGCGCCGGCATTGATTTGCTGGATCAGATAGTCGGCTGAAACATCAGCCAGTTCATCCAAGAGTTTCTGGAAGGCTTCGGGGTTGCGATAGGCGAACAAACGGGCCGGCGCCTGATCCGGCGTACCATGACCGGCGATCATATAAGTCGCAACGGTCCAGGGAGCCCCACAGAAGCCAAGCAGCGTTGTTTCAGCTGGCAGCTGTTGTCGAAGCAGCCTGATCGTCTCATAGACCGGCTCCAGCCTCTCTACGGCCCCATTCGGTTCCAGCCAGAAGATACCGTCCGCATCAATCGGCGTCATGATTGGTCCACGCCCTTCTTCAAAGCGAAGATCCCGGCCAAGGGCGTGCGGTACAACAAGAATATCAGAGAACATGATTGCCGCGTCAAAACCGAAACGTCGGATTGGCTGCATTGTCACTTCAACCGCAAGATCCGGCGAATAGCACAGGTCCAGAAAACTTCCGGCGTTCTTTCTTACTTCCCTGTACTCAGGGAGATAGCGTCCAGCTTGACGCATCATCCAGATGGGAGGCGGAAAGACTGTCTCGCCTCTAAGGACTTTCATCACTTTGCGAACCATTCCGTCTCTCTCCGGTTATCTCTTACAAAAAAGAAAATTTGATATTTTCTGATTTTCTAATTCTTAGAGTCTGTTTGAATCGGGAATTACCATATTGCCAGCATTTCCCCACAGCCCAAGATTGGCATTCAAATACGGGAAAACCATAAAGCAAAAACAGGAATAAACGGAATAGATGATAATTTATTATATATATCAATAATCTAACGTTGTTTCGCCTGTGAATATCTGTGTGGAAAACAACGGAATAAAGGACGAAGAGTCGCAACAATCCCCAGATCGAGGCAAGCCTGTGAAGAGTCATCCACATGTGCCCTCGCTGTGGATGACTTGCCAATGATTCACATGGCTGCCATTGCTTGGCCGGGATCGGGAGTTTTCTCCCCAGTCATCAACAGGGTGTGGAGTTTTCTGTGACAAAACCAGTGAACTACTTCCATCTTCACATGATTTCTGATGCGACTGGAGAGACTCTCCTCGCGGCTGGCCGTGCCGCCGCTGCGCAATATGTCCATGCGCGGGCTATTGAGCACGTTTATCCGCTTATCCGCACCGAAAAGCAGATCAAGAAGGTGTTGGATGGTATCGATGCCGAGCCTGGCATTGTTCTCTATACGATTGTGG
This sequence comes from Phyllobacterium sp. 628, assembly GCF_014189505.1. Taxonomy (GTDB): domain Bacteria; phylum Pseudomonadota; class Alphaproteobacteria; order Rhizobiales; family Rhizobiaceae; genus Phyllobacterium. The sequence goes on from NZ_CP050301.1 coordinate 558,350, forward strand.
ACCAACGCCTCGCGGCAATGATCGATGAAAGCTGCGCTGCCATCGGCGTTCCCTGTGTGTCGGTGCTTGAACCGGTTCTTAGTATATTTCAGTCTTATCTTGGCGCCCCGGCCGGCCGCCGTGTTGGTGCGCAGCACGTTCTCAATGCCGAATATTTTCGCCGGATTGACGCGCTGAATTTCACAATGGAGCACGATGATGGCCAGCTCCCGCTCGATATCGAAGAAGCCGATGTCATTCTGATTGGAATTTCTCGCACATCGAAAACCCCGACGAGCATTTATCTTGCAAATCGCGGCATCAAGACCGCCAATGTGCCCATCGTACCGGGTGTGCCGATTGCTGATGTGCTGATCAATGCGGAAAGGCCGCTTATTGTCGGGCTTATCGCTTCAGCCGAACGTATCTCACAAGTTCGGCAGCACCGCGCTCTCGGAGCAACGCCGGGTTTTGATACGGATCACTATCTCGACCGGGCTAATATCATTGAAGAGCTTTCTTATGCGCGGCAGATTTGCCATCGCTACAATTGGCCGATGATTGATGTATCGCGCCGCTCCATAGAAGAAACAGCTGCGGCTGTTCTTGCCCTGCGTTCTCAAGGGCGATAACGAAACGTCCAAAAACACAAAGAGATCATATGGACATTATCCTAGCCTCCAAAAGCCCATTCCGGGCAATGCTCCTGAAAAATGCAGGCGTCTCCTTTACGGCTCAATCGGCCAATATTGATGAACGCGCCGTCGAAGCGCCTCTCTATAAGACCGGCGCGACACCGGAAGATGTTGCTTTGGTTCTGGCAGAAGCAAAGGCGCTGGATGTCAGTGAACGCAATCCGGGCGCATTGATTATAGGTTCCGACCAGACATTGTCGCTGGGCGATGAAGTTCTCCATAAACCAGAAGATATGGAAGCCGCGCGTCGCCAGTTGCTTAAGCTCTCCGGTCAAACCCATCATCTCAACAGTGCAATTGTGCTGGTCAAAGATGGAGAGACAATCTGGCGTCACGTTTCCGTTGCGCGGATGACCTTGCGCGACCTTGATCCGGCATTTATCGGCCGCCATCTGGCGCGGGTGGGCAAGACAGCGCTGCAAAGTGTCGGGGCCTATCAATATGAAGGTGAAGGTGTGCAGCTGTTTGAAAAGGTCGACGGGGATTATTTCACGATTGTCGGTCTCCCTTTGCTTCCACTCCTGAGTGAACTGCGCCGGGAGGGAGCAATTGATGGTTAGCAGTCCGCGCGCTTTCGTTACAGGTTTTCCCATCCGTCATTCGCGCTCGCCGCTTATCCATGGATATTGGCTGAAACAGCTGGGACTGGAGGGTACCTATCAGGCGATCGAAGTTGCACCGGAGGGCTTTGCTGATTTCGTCCGTTCGTTACGGGACAATAATTATGCCGGGGGTAACGTAACGCTGCCACACAAGGAGAACGCTTTTTCTCTATGCGAACGGCCGGATGCCGTTGCCGAAGAAATTGGTGCCGTCAACACATTATGGTTTGAAGACGGCGTTCTTCATGGCGGCAATACGGATACCTACGGCTTTATGGCCAATCTCGACGCGCTTAGTCCGGGATGGAGCCAAAGAAAGAGTGCTTTGGTGTTAGGCGCCGGCGGCGCGAGCCGTGCAGTCATTTCTGCGCTGAAGCAGCGCGGCTTTACCGATATACGGATCGTGAACCGGACGCTTGAACGCGCGCAAGAGCTGGCCGACACGTTTGGTATTGTCGGCGGCGCCCATGAATGGAACAGCATTCCGGAATTGCTGAAGGGTGCGCAGCTGATCGTCAATACCACCTCGCTTGGTATGCAGGGCAAGGATGATCTTGCCATTGACCTGACGGAAGCAGACGCGGATGCGCTGGTGACCGATATTGTTTACGTGCCGCTGGAAACACCGCTTTTGCGGGCCGCGCGTGCTCGCGGTCTGGCAACGGCTGATGGTTTGGGCATGCTGCTGCATCAGGCGGTGCCAGGTTTCGAATACTGGTTCGGCAAAAGACCTGAGGTAACAGCGGAACTGCGCGCTCTTGTTCTTGCGGATATGGATCAAGCCGCAACAACGGGAGGCGCAAAATGATCGTGCTTGGCCTCACCGGTTCCATCGGTATGGGAAAATCTACTGCCGCCCAGATGTTCATGGATGCGGGTATTCCTGTCTATTCCGCCGATGAGACAGTACATAGGCTCTACGCGGGCAAAGCTGCTCCGCTGATTGAAAAAGCATTTCCAGGAACAACGAACAATGGCGTGGTTGATCGTGTCAAACTATCGAAAGCGGTTGTCGGCAACCCGGAGGCGTTGAAGGAACTTGAAACCATCGTACATCCGCTGGTTCGTTCAGAAGAAAACGCGTTTCGCGACCAAGCCAATTCCCAAGGTGCAAAGCTCATCGTTATCGACATTCCCTTGCTGTTCGAAACTGGTGGCGACAAACGGGTCGATAAAATTTTGGTGGTGAGCGCACCTCCCGAGGTACAGCGAAAGCGCGTCCTCACGCGTCCTGACATGACGCCGGAAAAGCTGGATGCTATTCTGGCGCGTCAGACTCCTGATGCCGAGAAACGCCAGCGTGCGGATTTCCTCATCAATACGAACCAGGGTTTTGATGCGACGAGGGTCCAGATCGAAGAGATTATACGCGTTCTCACGCATTCCTGATCAAGATAGGTGGGAAACCATCGTCGCGGTCTTGCATGACTTGGGCAGTTCATGAAATTTGGATCAAAAGGTGATTCCATGCGCGAGATCATATTCGATACGGAAACCACAGGGCTTGACCGGCTGGATGATCGTGTCATCGAAATCGGCGGCGTCGAGATGGTCAACCGATTCCCCACGGGCAAGACATTTCATGTTTTGATCAATCCGGATGGCAAACAAGTGCATCCTGATGCGCTTGCTGTTCACGGCATCAGCAATGAAAGCCTGAAGGACAAACCGGTTTTCGCAGGGATCGTCGATGAGTTCCTGGCGTTTATCGACGGCGCCAAGCTGATCGCGCACAATGCGACATTCGACATGGGCTTTATCAATGCTGAGTTCAACCGGCTTGGTCATCCGCCGATCAACAATGACCGCGTCATTGATACGCTGGCACTGGCTCGCCGCAAGCATCCGATGGGCCCAAACTCGCTGGATGCGCTTTGCCGGCGTTATGGCATCAACAACAGTCATCGCACGCTGCATGGCGCGCTGCTCGATTCGCAGCTGCTGGCCGAAGTTTATATTGAGCTCATTGGCGGCAAACAGGCTGCCTTGGGCCTCACTGCGACAGAACAGTCGGATAACAAGCGTACGGTCGCCACCGAAACGGTTGTTATCATCGCCCAGCGTGCCATTCCGCTTCCACCTCGTCTAACCGAGATGGAGATATTGGCGCACGCGAAGCTGGTTGAGAAGATTGGCGAAAAAGCCATCTGGAACGAACGCATCCCAGCGATTTGAGATCCTGTGCAACAAAAAACCCGGGCTTGACCCGGGTTTTTCAATTCCAAATCCAACGATTGGTTTTAGCTGACCATCGACTTGGCCTGTTCCTCGGCCATACGCTGCTGGAACATCTGTGCGAAATCAATCGGGTCGATCATCAGTGGCGGGAAGCCGCCATTGCGGGTTGCTTCAGCAATGATCTGACGTGCAAAGGGAAACAGCAAACGCGGGCATTCGATGAAAAGCAGCGGCAGAAGATGTTCCTGCGGGAAGCCTTCCAGACGGAAAACGCCGCCGTAGACCAGTTCCGCGTTGAACAGAATATCCTTGCCTTCACCGGCACGTGCCGAAAGCGTGAGTACAACGTCAAAGTCATTCTCGGCAATCGGATTGGCGTTGACGTTCACATTGATGCTGATGCCGGGAGCCTTGTCGCGCGGACGCAGGGACATTGGCGCACCGGGGCTTTCGAAGGAAAGATCCTTCACATACTGAGCCAGTATGTTCAGTGTCTGTGGCTGGACGCTCCCATTGCCATTGGTTGCTTCGTTGCCGTTTTCGGCTTTTTCATCAGGCTTTTGAGCCATTGTCTGGAAACCTTCTCTCGTTGCGTCCGCATCAGCGGTTATCGAATGAATGATGGCTGGCTAGCATGGGAGCCCCAGCGAGGCAAGTCGGGAGGACTTATCCAGACGTGCTAGTCCTATTCTTTCGGGTTCCATGGAGAATCAGGATCAGGCTTTCTCGAATAATCCTCCGGGTCAAGCTCGATCACCCGATCGGCCGGGCGCGTTGCGCCGGGACGTGAGCGGGCAGGTGCGCCGGAATTCACCACCACAACGCGGCTCTGAACAAAGCGCCAGCCAATATCGCGAACAGCAGGAATAAACAGAAGCAAGCCGATAATGTCGGTGATGAAGCCCGGAACGATCAGCAGGAAGGCTGCGAAGAACAGCATCACGCCATGCACGAGTTCACGGCTCGGCGTCCGTCCGGCAGCCGTTTCGCTGCGGATTTTTTGCAGAATGCCAAAACCCTGCAAGCGCAACAGGAAAACACCGAGAAAGATGGACAGAATGATCAGGCCAAGCGTCGCCAGAACGCCGATCTTGCTGCCAACCACAATAAAACCGGCAATTTCCAGAAATGGCAATGCAAGCAGAAACAGGGGCACAAAAGAGGATCGCAACTAATTTACCTTTCGAACGACATATCCGGTTATAATCATACCCGGCGGCAATTTCATGCCTATATATAGGAATGAACATGAGCATTTGTATGATTGCCTTTGGCAATCTATATGTTTTTGGTAATTCGACAAAAGCTTGATGGCCGAAAAACCAATGGCCGCAGTGAACTTAGGGATGAATGGCAGGCGACATGGAATATCTGGACTTCGGAACGATTTTCTTCTTCGTGGCAGCAGTGGTGATTTTTTTGCAGCTGCGCAAGGTCCTTGGCCGTCGCACTGGCAGCGAGCGCCCGCCATTTAATCCCTATACATCGTCGCGCACGGCGGAGGTCGAGGATAAGGCTAAGCCTGGCGATAATGTCGTGTCATTGCCACGCCGGGGTGAACCCAAGGAAAACCAGTTCGAGAAGGTGGACACACTGGCTAAGCCGGGTACGCCACTCAATGATGGTCTTCGCGCTATCCAGAACGCCGATCCGTCGTTCGATCCGGTCAAATTCCTTGATGGATCCAAGATGGCTTACGAGATGATTGTCATGTCATTTGCCGATGGAGACCGGAAGACCCTCAAGACACTTCTGTCCCGCGAGGTTTTTGATGGCTTTGTTACCGCCATTACCGATCGCGAATCGCGCGGTGAAAAAGTGCAGTCGTCATTTGTCGGTATCAACAAGGCTGAAATCATTGGTGCCGAGATGAAGGGCAGCGAAGCGCATGTTACAGTGCGTATCGTCAGTGAACTGATTTCGGCGACTGTCGACAAGGATGGCGCTGTCATCGACGGAGACAAGGAATCGGTCGCCGAAGTCAAGGATGTTTGGACTTATTCCCGCGACACCCGGTCAAAAGATCCGAATTGGAAGCTCGTCGCCACCGAAGCTGAAGATTGATTTTCCTGTTACGGGCGCATGACGATGCTTTCCCCCTCTTCAAACCGGTGGCCTTCACCAATTGCCCCGGTTGGGGGGATGACAGTCAGCTTGAAGCATTTCGGGCTTTTGAACGCTCAGCCGTGAGGGTTCTGGAAAAACCCTATAAATCAGGCTCTCTCGGGATTAGCTTTGAAGCTTTGGCGCCAATTTTCACTGATTCACGTGAAACATTGATCGAAAATGATGACCAGGCCCGGAGTTTTTTCGAAAAATGGTTCCTTCCGGCCCGCCTCGAAAATCCGGAGACTGGGCATGGTTTTGTCACCGGCTTCTATGAGCCGGAAGTTGTTGCCTCGCCTGTCCGTACGGAGCGCTTTGCCATACCCTTCCTGAGCCGCCCGACTGATCTGGTTGATGTCGATGAAAGCAACCGGCCTGAAGGGTTTGATCCATATTTCGCTTTCGCCCGGCGAACATCAGATGGTCTTATCGAGTATTTTGATCGCCGCGCCATCGAAAGCGGCGCACTTGACGGCCAGAATCTGGAAATTGCCTTTGTCGAGAATCCTGTCGATGCTTTTTTCATCCATGTCCAAGGGGCTGCCCGTTTGAAAATGATCGACGGGCATTTGCGCAGGATTACCTATGCAGCAAAAACGGGTCATCGCTTTACCGGGATTGGCCGGATCCTTCTGGACCGCGGCGAGATTGCGCCGGAAAATATGTCGATGCAGTCCATTCGCCAGTGGCTGGCCGGGCATCCGGGCGAAGCCCAAGACCTCATGTGGAACAACCGTTCCTATATTTTCTTCCGCGAAGCAGTCGTAGAAGACGAGGGGCTTGGTCCTCTCGCAGCCGCCAAAGTACCTTTAAGTGCCGGTCGCTCAATGGCTGTCGACCGGCTCCTGCACACATTTGGCACGCCCTTCTATGTTTCTGCACCCAGCCTGACAGCGTTTGGCGGAAAAGCATTTGCCCGGCTGATGATCGCGCAGGATACGGGTTCCGCTATCGTAGGTCCCGCGCGCGGTGACCTCTTTGCCGGTTCCGGCGATGCAGCCGGTGACATTGCTGGCGGTATCAGTCATGCCGCTGATTTTTACGCGCTGGTGCCACGCTCATTGTTGGCAGCAAGCGAATGAAACGCTCCAAAGACGAATTTACTAACTCTGAAGACCGGATTCTCTGGGAAAAAGTCGCGAAGTCCACGCGTCCGTTGAAGGGCAAAGAAAAGATGAAGTTCCTGCTCGATGAGTTCCAGGAACAATCGGAGCTGAGCGCCTCTGCACCAGAGATAATCAAATCAAAGGCGATGCCCACGGTGGCGCCGGCGAAGCCGACTGCCAGTCCGGCGCACCGGCTGCATCCGATTGATCGCCCCACCCACAAGAAGATTTCGCGCGGGCGGGTTGTCATCGAAGGCCGCATCGATCTGCATGGTCTGACACAAAGTGAAGCTTATGGCTTGCTGCTTGGATTTCTGCGCCGGGCCCACCAGCGCGAGTTGCGACATGTATTGGTGATCACCGGCAAGGGGTCGTCCATGGGCAGCGACGGTGTATTGCGCCAGGCTGTGCCAAACTGGTTCACGACGCCGCCATTTCGTGTTCTCGTCAATGGTTATGAGGACGCGGCGCGCAATCATGGCGGGACAGGTGCGATCTATGTGCGTATGCGCCGGATGCCGGAGGTTCCATGACCCCGTTTGGTGAAAAGTTACGCCAGCTGAGGGATGAACGCGGCGTCTCGCAGAAAGACATGGCCAAGGCTATCGGCGTCTCTGCTGCTTATCTGTCAGCGCTTGAGCACGGAAGGCGCGGCCAGCCAACTTGGGACAAGCTGCAGCGGATTATCCAGTATTTCAATATCATCTGGGATGATGCGGAAGAGTTACAGCGCCTCGCGATGATTTCACACCCGCGTATCACCATTGATACGGGCGGGCTTTCACCGGCAGCGACAGAGCTCGCCAATCTCATTGCCGCCCATATAGGCTGCCTGGACAATGACGCTGTTCACGATCTGGTTCGTCAGGTCAAACGCGCAGCAAGCAAACGAAGTTCCGCTTAAAAAAGCGCCTTCAACTGATCAAGCTTGTTGTTGACCAGCCAGCCATAATAGTTTTCTTCCGGCAATTGCGCTGGTTGGCCAGCAGCAACGCGGCCAGCATTGGCATTGGCGAGTGCCCGGGCCCGCGCATCGGCTCCACCCGTATTGTAGAGCGTCGCCGTAATTCCGGGATTTTTGGAAATATCAAAATCCGCTACGCGCCGATAGACATCAATCGATTCCCGGATGGTTGCTGCCATATAGGGGAGGGTGAAATCCGGATCCATGATGGTCTTGTAAACATCGGCGGCACGGTCGGCATCAAGCTTTGGCAGACCGGAATAGCGGTTGACCATGTCGGTCATTTGCAACGCGGTGAGCGGGCTCAACTGGCCGAGACCGAATGTCTGGCCGGCATAGAAAGGCTGAAAGAATACGGCGGCAAACCGGTTGTTCGTGAATTGCTTGCCACCAACGGTTTTGCCACGGAAATCTGATTCCCAAACATTTTCGCGGCATGTCCACAAACGCAGGCTGTCCTTGAATTGGGCACATTCGGAAAACTGCGGCCGCTTGATAAAATCGCTGATGTTTTCGCCCTGATAATCGAAGCTGATACCCTGTTTTACATAAGAGATGGCTTTGACATAGTAGGTTTGCAGCCGGTCATAGGCATCGACATTGTAGGTATGTTCGCCGACCAGAGCGCCGACGATGTGAACCGGATCGATGCCATAAGTCTTTGCAACACTTGCAATTTTAGACCGCAGTTTAGGATCGGATTTCAGCAGGTTGTAGATTTTCTGATACTTCGCCTCATGCGTTGTATTCAGCTCGCCGGTGCGCTTGATCGAGGCGATGGGAATATTCGGCTGGGTCCCATTGCGATTGCCTTCCGGCACGATAGTCACGGCCCATACGGGCTGCAACGCTGCGGACAGGGAAAGAAGACAGGTTGTCGCGAGAAGGATCAGATGGCGTTTCATTATCAGTCCAGATTTCGATCAAGTCATGCGAACGGACGCGCAGCGAGGGTAACGTATAAACACAGCACCCCTTAACAGGTTCCGGCCAGCGTTGCGCGAAAATAAAAAATGCCCCCTCGGAAGTCGAGGGGGCATCGGTAATAAGCTCGTAACGGTGCTTATCTGTCACAGGGCTAGAGAATGAAGCGCGAAAGATCCGTGTTCTTTGCAAGATCGCCAACCGTGTCCCGCACGTATTTCGCGTCTATCTTGTATTCTGCCCCGGCCTTGTCAGGTGCATTGAACGAAATATCGTCGAGCAGGCGTTCCATCACCGTTTGCAAGCGCCGCGCGCCGATGTTCTCAACCGATGAATTGAGATCGACGGCGATATCAGCCAGCGCATCAATCGCATCATCGGTGATTTCAAGCGTAACCTCTTCGGTCGCCAGCAAGGCGATATATTGCTTGAGCAGGCTGGCTTCCGGTTCTGTCAGAATGCGGCGCATGTCGTCCCGGGTCAAAGCGCTCAACTCGACGCGGATCGGCAGGCGGCCCTGCAATTCCGGCAGAAGATCAGACGGCTTGGACACGTGGAACGCACCCGATGCTATGAACAGGATATGATCGGTTTTGATCGCACCGTATTTGGTCGCAACAGTCGTGCCTTCAACCAGTGGCAGCAGATCGCGCTGCACGCCTTCGCGCGAAACGCCAGCGCCCATTCCACCATCGCGTGCTGCGATCTTGTCGATCTCGTCGAGGAAGACGATGCCGTCATTTTCGGCGGAGCGCAGCGCTTCCTGGGTAATCTGGTCCTGATCGAGCAATTTATCGGACTCGTCATTGATCAGCACGGCATAGGATTCCTTGACCGTTGTCTTGACGGTCTTGGTACGGTTGCCCATGGCCTTACCCAGCATGTCGCTGAGATTGAGCACGCCGATATTGGCGCCGGGCATTCCCGGTAGCTCGAAATTTGGCATGCCTGAACCAGTGTCCGACACTTCGACTTCGATTTCCTTGTCGTCGATCAGACCATCACGCAGCTTCTTGCGGAAGGAATCGCGGGTTGCCGGGCTTGCGGTCTTGCCAACCAGCGCGTCAAGAACGCGTTCTTCCGCATTGATATGCGCCTTGGCTTTGACGTCCTCACGCTTTTTCTCACGCACAAGGCCGATTGCAATTTCAACCAGATCGCGGATGATCTGCTCGACATCGCGGCCGACATAGCCAACCTCGGTAAACTTCGTAGCCTCAACTTTGATGAACGGCGCACCGGCAAGTTTGGCCAGACGACGTGATATCTCCGTCTTGCCGACGCCGGTGGGTCCGATCATCAGGATATTCTTTGGCATGACTTCTTCGCGCATCTGGCCTTCCAGCTGCTGGCGGCGCCACCGGTTGCGCAGGGCAATAGCCACGGCGCGTTTGGCGTCGTTCTGGCCGATAATGTACCGGTCGAGCTCGGAGACGATTTCGCGAGGGGAAAATGTTGTCATCATGGTCTCATTTCATCTGGATTGTCCCGCGCCATCATCAGGGCCGGGCCGTAAATGGATGTGCGGGTATCAAAAGCGATAAAGCCCGCTTTGGTATAAGCTTTGATCGCGCGCGCATTGGCCGGATCAGGGTCGAGGATCACGCGCGGCACGCCTTCTTCGAAAAGCAGCGATACGAACTCGTCGATCAGGCGTGAGCCGTGTCCAAGATTGACCAGACCGGGTTCACCGATGAACTGGTCAAGCCCGAGCGTACCGGTGGGCTGATCCTGATAGGGATGATCATCCTCCAGATGCGGATCATAGGTCTGCAGATAACCGATTGGCTCGTCACCCAGCATAATGATGAAGGGCTCAACCGATATGCTGTCCATATGGTCCACGATGGAGTTGTATTCCTCATCAGGGCCATCGCCCCACCACTGCACCACATGCGGTTCGGCCAGCCAATCCAGGATCATTTTCAGATCCTTGGGCTCCACTGGCCGGAAGCGGTAGTGGTATTCGGAATCACTCGGCATCGATCGTCTCGAGCGTCACACTCGTGTTGGTATAGATGCAGATTTCGGCAGCGATTTGCATCGCCTTACGGGCAATTTCTTCTGCGCTCTGATCCGTATCAACCAGCGCACGAGCAGCAGCCAACGCGAAATTGCCGCCGGAGCCAATGGCCATCACGCCATGTTCTGGCTCAAGCACATCACCATTGCCGGTAAGCGCGAGGGTGACCGATTTGTCGGCAACCAACATCATCGCCTCAAGGCGGCGCAGATAACGGTCAGTGCGCCAGTCCTTGGCCAGCTCGACACAGGCGCGCATCAACTGATCGGGATATTGCTCCAGCTTGCTTTCAAGCCGTTCAAGCAGGGTGAAGGCATCGGCCGTGGCACCGGCAAATCCGGCAATTACATTGCCTTTGCCGATACGGCGCACTTTGCGCGCATTGCCTTTCATGACCGTATTGCCGAGGCTGACCTGCCCGTCACCGGCGATAACCACCTTGCCGCCCTTGCGGACGGTAACGATCGTGGTCCCATACATTGTGGAGGGGTTGTGTTCTTGCATTCGATTCTCCTTCAAGCAGGTCCGACTATGCCCCAAATGGCGGCAGATCGAACCCCTTCTGAGCAACTTATGTATGACGCCGCGGCGGAATTGCAAATCCGCAGTTAATCCTGCGCCATCAAAGCATTTGGAGATTCGCCAATCCTGATCTAGAAGGCCAGCACGATTGCCGTTTTTGATAAACCCAGGCAGCAGGAAACAGGATGACCAGCGTCAGCACACGGACAGCGAAGGTAGAACGGACCACCAAGGAAACCAGCATTGCCGTTTCGGTCAATCTGGACGGCACCGGTGCGTTCGATATTTCCACCGGAGTCGGCTTCTTCGATCATATGCTGGAACAGCTTTCTCGCCATTCGCTGATCGACATGGACATCAAGGCCAAAGGCGATCTGCATATTGATGATCACCACACCGTTGAAGACACTGGCATTGCCATTGGCCAGGCAATCGCCAAGGCGCTTGGTGACCGGCGCGGTATCAACCGCTACGCCTCGCTGGATCTTGCCATGGATGAAACGTTGACCCGCTCGGCGCTTGATGTCTCAGGCCGTCCGTTCCTGATCTGGCAGGTGGAGTTTTCCGCGCCAAAGATCGGCACGTTTGATACGGAACTCGTGCGTGAATTCTTCCAGGCGCTGGCCCAGAATGCCGGGATTACGCTGCACGTCGCCAATCTCTATGGTGCCAACAACCACCATATCGCCGAAACCTGTTTCAAGGCGGTCGCACGGACATTGCGTACGGCCATTGAGTCTGATCCGCGCCAGAAGGATGTTATTCCTTCGACGAAGGGTTCGCTGAACGGCTGAGAAGAAGGGCTGAGACATGGCCAGCTACATCGTTCTGGTACCACCGCTTAAAGGTGGTGAGCCGCAAGATGACAAGACCGTCTTCGTAAAGGACAGTTTTGCCTTTCTTGCGTTCATCCTGCCTGTCCCATGGCTACTCTTTCATCGCCTCTGGTTTGAGGCGGCGCTGATTTTCGTGGCTGTTGCCGCAATTTCAATTATTGGCAACCACACGAACCACCAGATTCTGGCTGAGGGTGTCGCTGCGTTGCTGGCGCTGCTTGTGGCATTCGAGGCAGCCAACTGGCGCGTGAAGGCGTTGGAGCGGCGGGGCTTTACCCAGGTCGCAATTGTCGACGCACGCAGCGCTGCCGATGCCGAAACAATTTACTTTTTCGGCGATGACTTCATTGCGGCTCCGGAGCCGGTTTTACCGCAGATCAATGTCGATTCAATAACGACTCCGGACCGTAAACCGGTTACGTCAGGCATGCTTGGGCTGGTCGGCTACCGGGGGGGGCTGACATGCGTGTTGCCATTATCGATTACGGCTCCGGAAATCTACGGTCTGCCACCAAGGCGTTTGAGCGGGCTGCCCGTGAGAGCGGCATCAATGCCACGATCGACCTGACCAGCGATGCCGAACGGGTGCGTACGGCCGATCGAATTGTCTTGCCGGGCGTCGGTGCTTATGCCGATTGCCGTCGGGGCCTGCACGACGTGGTTGGCATGCCCGAGGCGATCCATGAAGTGGCAGTCGAAAAGGCGCGGCCGTTTCTTGGCATCTGTGTAGGCATGCAGCTCATGTCGTCGCGCGGGCTGGAAAAGACTATTTCCACCGGGTTTGACTGGATCAAAGGCGATGTCCGCGAAATGGTGCCGTCAGATCCAACATTGAAAATCCCGCAGATTGGCTGGAACACCATTCGGCTTAATCGACCACATCCGCTGTTTGATGGCATCAGGACCGGTCCGGATGGTTTGCACGCCTATTTCGTCCATTCCTATTTTCTGGATGCCGAGATCGAAAACGATGTGCTGGCAGTTACCGATTACGGCGGTCCGGTTACGGCTGCCGTTGCCAATGACAATATGGCCGGCACCCAGTTCCACCCGGAAAAAAGCCAGGCTCTGGGTCTTGCTCTCATCGCCAATTTTTTGAGGTGGCAACCGTGATTTTGTTTCCCGCAATTGATCTCAAAGACGGCCAGTGTGTGCGGCTGAAACTTGGCGATATGGATCAGGCCACGGTCTATAACGAAGATCCGGGCGCACAGGCAAAGGCCTTTGAAGATCAAGGGTTCGAGTGGTTGCATGTGGTGGACCTGAATGGCGCCTTTGCCGGTGAATCGGTCAATGGTGCCGCGGTGGAATCGATCTTGAGGACAACGAAGAACCCGGTTCAGCTTGGCGGCGGCATCCGCACGCTCGACCATATCGAAGGCTGGCTGGCCAAGGGTCTCTGTCGCGTCATTCTCGGCACAGTAGCGGTGCGCGATCCGTCGCTGGTTGTGGAAGCTTGCAAGCGATTTCCCGGCAAGGTTGCGGTTGGCATTGATGCCAAGGGCGGTAAAGTGGCTGTCGAAGGATGGGCCGAGGCTTCGACCCTCGGCATCATTGAACTTGCCAAAAAGTTCGAAGGCGCAGGTGTTGCCGCCATCATTTATACCGATATTGATCGCGACGGTGTACTTGCCGGTATCAACTGGGAATCAACCCTTCAACTGGCTGAAGCTGTCTCCATACCGGTGATTGCCTCAGGCGGTCTGGCCTCGCTTGCCGATATTGTCCGCATGACCATGCCCGATGCGCGAAAACTGGAAGGCGCCATTTCCGGCCGCGCGCTCTATGACGGGCGTATTGATCCGCACGAAGCGCTGGAAGTGCTGCGTGAAGCCCGGGAGCGCGCCGCATGACCCTGAAAGCCCGCGTTATTCCCTGTCTTGATGTCAAAGATGGACGCGTCGTCAAAGGCGTCAACTTTGTCGACCTCGTTGATGCCGGCGACCCTGTTGAGGCAGCCAAGGCCTATGATGCTGCTGGCGCTGACGAGCTCTGTTTTCTTGATATCACGGCATCGTCAGACAATCGCGAGACCATTTTTGACGTTGTTGCCCGTACGGCCGAGCAGTGTTTTATGCCACTGACGGTGGGTGGCGGCGTCCGCACGGTGGCCGATATCCGCAAGTTGCTGCTGGCCGGAGCCGACAAAGTGTCAATCAACACCGCAGCGGTCACAAATCCCGACTTTATCGCCGAAGCGGCGGACAAGTTCGGCAATCAGTGCATCGTCGTGGCTATTGACGCCAAGAAAGTCTCAAAGCCTGGTGAAACGGATCGATGGGAGATTTTCACCCATGGCGGACGGCAGGCGACCGGCATTGATGCCGTCGAATTCGCCCGTAAGGTGGTTGATCTCGGCGCCGGGGAAATCCTTCTGACTTCAATGGACCGCGATGGTTCCAAGATCGGCTATGACATCCCGGTAACCCGGGCTATCGCTGATGCCGTGCGCGTGCCTGTCATTGCTTCGGGCGGTGTCGGCAATCTCGACCATATGGTCGAAGGCATTCGCGAAGGTCATGCCACGGCTGTGCTTGCGGCTTCGATCTTCCATTTCGGTACCTATACGATAGGGGAGGCGAAGGCCCATATGGCCGCTGCGGGTATTCCCATGCGCCTCGATCCCATTCGACTGCCCGCTGGAGTTGCACGATGACGACATTCACCCTTGCCGATCTCGAGCGGATCGTGGCTGAACGCGCCACCTCTACGGACGCCAAATCCTACACGGCAAGCCTCTACGCCAAAGGAATTGGCAAGGCGAGCCAGAAGCTCGGTGAAGAAGCAGTTGAAACAGTGATTGCAGCCGTGTCAGGGGATACACAAGGCGTTGTTTCCGAAAGCGCGGATTTGCTCTATCATCTTCTTGTTGTTCTTGGACTTTCCGGCGTTAAGCTCGACGCGGTGCTGGCGGAACTGGAACATCGCACGGCACAGACCGGGCTGGAAGAAAAAGCGGCGCGTGGTTGAACATAGATATGTTTAACGCACCAGCGATCGAACGGCAGAGGGACGGGGACGTCATGGATCAGCTGGCACCCAGCGAATTTTCGCCCTACCGGTTTTACAGCGCCGAGCGCTGGGCGGAGTTTCGTGCCGATACGCCGATGACACTGACCTATGACGAGGTCAAACGGCTGCGTTCTCTGGGCGATCCGATTGATCTGGACGAAGTGAACCGGATTTACCTGTCGCTGTCCCGGCTCCTATCTGCCCATGTGGAAGCCAGTCAGTTGCTGTTTTACCAGCGTCGCCAGTTTCTCAACACCGGCGATGCCTTCAAGACGCCGTTCATTATCGGCATTGCCGGTTCGGTCGCCGTCGGCAAGTCAACAACCGCGCGTGTTCTGAAGGAGTTGCTGGCCCGCTGGCCATCGAGCCCGAAGGTCGATCTGGTGACCACGGATGGTTTTCTGTATCCGAACGATGTCCTGCGGGCGAAAGGACTGATGGAGCGCAAGGGTTTCCCGGAAAGCTATGATGTCGGCATGCTTTTGCGCTTTCTGTCGCAGATCAAGGCGGGTCAGCGCAATGTCAACGCGCCGCTCTATTCACACCTGACTTATGACGTCTTGCCGGGCAAATATCAGACCGTCGACGCGCCGGATATCCTGATCTTTGAAGGCATCAATGTGCTGCAGGTGCGCGATCTGCCGGAAGACGGCAAAATGGTGCCGTTCGTTTCGGATTTCTTTGATTTTTCGATCTATATTGATGCGGACGAAGAACAAATTCACAAATGGTACATCCACCGCTTCATGCGGCTGCGGGAAACGGCGTTTAAAGACCCGGACTCTTTTTTCCACCGTTACTCGACTATTTCAGATGTTTCGGCGCTCGCAATCGCCGAAAATCTTTGGTCGAGCATCAATCTGAAGAACTTGAAGGAAAATATCCTGCCGACGCGGCCACGCGCCGATCTCATCTTGCGCAAGGGCGGCAATCACCTCATTGAGGAAGTTGCGCTTAGGAAGCTGTGACGCGTCTCAATGTGAGATTGATGCGGCCGGTATCTTTCAGCAATGTTGATGTGCCGGGATAAATCCGGTCGACGCCATGAAAGGCCAGACGGCCATCGTCTCCCAAAACAACGACATCGCCGCTTTTCAGCTTGATGGATTGTGTCTTGCCGTTCCGCTCCGTCCCGCCAAAGCGGAACAGGCATGTGTCGCCAAGTGAAACTGAAACGACAGGTGCAACAAGATTCTGCTCGTCGCGGTCCTGATGCAGACCCATTTTCGCCGTCTCGGCATAAAAATTGACAAGGCATGCTTCCGGCGGCAGCGGGTAATTACCGACATCATTCCATAAGGCCAGTAATTTGGCTGGAATGGGTGGCCATGGCCTTTGCGTTACCGGATGAATGGCTTGATAGCGGTAGCCGCGTTCCTTGTCCGTTACCCAGCCAAGCGTTCCGCAATTCGTCATGCGCACACTCATTTCCTTGCCGGTCTTTGGCATGGCTGGAATGTAAAGCGGAGCTTCGGCAACGACAGCGCGGATATCCTGCACCAAGGCAGCCTGTTCAACTGGATCAAGATAATCGGGGTAATAGCGAATGCCGGGCGCAAGCAGAAGCATGACATTACCTGAAGAATGAGAAAACAAAGACCCGGACATCAGGGGATGCCGGGTCTTTGTGTGAAATCAATGATATCAGAGCGCAGGAATGCGCAGAACCTGTCCTGGATAAATCTTGTCAGGGCTGGTCAGCATTGGCTTGTTGGCCTCGAAGATAGCGGTATTCTTCACGCCCTTGCCTTTGCCATAGACAGCTTCAGCGATCTTCCAGAGATTGTCGCCTTTTTTGACCGTGTAGAAAACTGGATCCTTGGCAACCGAACCGGTTGTCGTGCCGTCGATTGTTAAACCGCCAGTGTCGACTTTGGAGACGCCAAGCGAGTTGCCGACGGCAATGATGGCTTTTTCCAGGATTTCCTGATCGGTGACGCTCCCCTTGAGGATAGCCTTGTCGCCTTCAACGACAACATCGACCTTGTCAGTGCCGAGATTGTGCGAATCGAGTTCTTTCTTCAGATCACCAGCCTGAGGCTCGTCATCCCCGATACCGACTTTCTTGCCGACTGATTTAACGAAATCAAATAGTCCCATGTCTGGCTCTCCTTGTTGATTGTTCAAACCGACGATTAAGGTTGTTACATTCCGCGTCGAAGTTGAAAAGCAAAGAATAATGTCCTTCAGTCACGTTCTGTTCCGGCCACTAATCTCCTTTGACCCTGCCGCGCATCTTTTTGACATCGGAACGGCCCGCTTTTACTTTGAGCCGTCGCTCGATAGACCCTTTGGTGGGCCGGGTTTTCTTGCGCGGGGGTGCAGGTGGTTCTGCTGCTTTGGCAATCAAAGCCAGCATGCGTTCGCGGGCGTCTTCGCGGTTGCGCTCCTGCGTGCGGAAACGGCTGGCTTCGATGAGTACATCGCCGTCCTTCGTGCCTCTTTGACCGGCAAGCTTCATGAGCCGCTCGAAAACATCCTCGGGCAGACCGGCTCGGGCTGCATAGAACCGCAACTGGACCGCAGTCGATACCTTGTTGACGTTCTGCCCACCCGGTCCGGCAGAACGAATAAAGCTTTCTTCCAGATCATCCTCATGAACAATGATCCGGTTGGTGATTTTGATCTGGTTGCGGCTCTCTTCCATGCCGCGATTCGTAGCCTAAACTTTTGACTGCGCAAAGTGCATTCGCGTGGCTGAAAAAGCAAAAGCCCCGCTGATCGTCAGCGGGGCTTTTTGTTTTTATGTGGGAATAATTACTCTGCTGCTACAGGCGTCTGCGGCGCTGCCGCGCGAATGTCACTGTCTACATGGCTTTCGAACTTGCCGAAATTGGTGACGAACATATCGACCAGCTTCTTGGCCTGCTTGTCATAGCCATGCTTATCGGCCCAGGTCGAGCGCGGGTCCAGAATGGAATCGTCAACACCGGACACAGCAACCGGTACCGCGAAACCGAAGTTCGGATCGGTACGGAACTGCGCGTTCTTCAACGAGCCGTTGAGGGCAGCCGTCAGAAGCGCACGCGTTGCCTTGATAGGCATGCGTTTACCAGTTCCATAGGCACCGCCGGTCCAGCCGGTGTTTACCAGCCAGCAATCAACGCCATGCTGCGCAATAAGCTCTCGCAGCAGATTGCCATATTCGGATGGATGGCGCGGCATGAACGGCGCACCGAAGCACGTGGAGAATGTTGCTTCCGGTTCAGTCACACCGCGTTCCGTACCGGCAACCTTTGCAGTGTACCCGGAGAGGAAGTGATACATGGCCTGCGCAGGTGTCAGCTTGGCGATGGGCGGCATGACGCCGAAAGCATCGGCGGTCAGCATGATGATATTCTTTGGATGACTTGCCTTGCCGGTCTTGGACGCATTCGGGATGAAATCCAGAGGATAGGCGCAGCGGGTGTTTTCCGTCAGTGAACCATCGTTGAAATCCGGTACCCGGTTTGCATCGAGAACAACATTCTCAAGCACCGTCCCGAAACGCTGGGTTGTTGCAAAGATTTCCGGTTCGGCTTCTGCCGATAGCCGGATGGTCTTGGCATAACAGCCGCCTTCGAAGTTGAAAACGCCGTGCTCGCCCCAGCCGTGCTCATCATCGCCAATCAATGTGCGGGAAGGATCAGCTGAAAGCGTGGTCTTGCCGGTGCCCGACAGGCCAAAGAACACGGCGGTATCGCCATCCTGGCCTTCATTGGCCGAGCAATGCATTGGCATCACGCCCTTGGCAGGCAGAATATAGTTGAGTGCTGTAAAGACAGATTTCTTCATTTCACCCGCATAGGCCGATCCGCCGATGAGAACGATCATGCGCGTGAGATCGACAGCAATCACGGTTTCGGTGCGCGTACCATGCCGCTTGGGATCGGCGCGGAATGACGGCAGGTCAATGATTGTCATCTTGGGCACGAAATTTGCCAGCGCATCGCGCTCGGGGCGAATGAGCAGGTTGCGAATGAACAGGGAGTGCCACGCAAATTCCGTGATCACGCGGGTATTGAGGCTGTAATCTTTGTCGGCACCGCCAATCAGGTCCTGAACAAAAACTTCCTTGCCCTTGGCATGTTCGGCAAAATCCGCATAGAGCAGCTCGAATGCTTCCGGCGTCATCGGGGCATTGTTATCCCACCAGACGTGATTTTCCGTCGATGCATCCCGGACTACAAACTTATCCTTTGGCGAGCGGCCGGTATGCTGGCCTGTGCGTGCAACCAGTGCGCCCTGCGCTGTCAGCTCAGCTTCGCCGCGGCGCAATGTCTCTTCATAGAGCTCTGCCGCGCCAAAATTGTAATAGACCGCTGAAAGCTCTTTTAGGCCTGAGGTGCCGAGCGCGATCGCCGCGTTATGGATACCGGTCTCTCTAGTCATGTGTCCGCCGTTGTTTAAGAAGGTTCAGGGTCAAACTTGGTATGTTCCGCTTCAGGCATCTTCCAGCATGAATACGGCTACATCTGGTCAAAAGCAGAAAAATTGAACAGTATCAAATGTTTAATCGATTTAAAGAATTTAAAAAATATTTAAATCGGTTTAAATCGTCAAAATCCACAGGTGGATGTTTACGCTCGTCTGCACGGAAAAATTTACAACAGTCCCGATAATTCTCAAATGACAATTGTCTGCGGACTTTCAGTCTAAAATCATCGCCCGCAATGGACATGGGGCTGGTTAAGCCGATACCTTTGGAAAGATTATATTTTCTGGCAAAGTTACACCGGAGACTGAATGAAACGGAAGTTGGTTTGGGTTGTCGTCGCGGTTGTTTTGATTCTCTCATTTCACAGTATTGGCGATGAATTGGGTCGTGGTTTCAGACAGCTATTGGGCTACTGACTGACAAGCAGAGCGTAAACCAGCAATGACGGTTTTCTGCGAGTTGGACAGCAAGAGAAAGCGAAAACAACCTCAGGAGTTGGCCGTTTTTGCTTGTGAAAATGACAAAGGATGACATCAGTTTTGATCTGTGCCACATTTTGTACCTAATTTGTCCGGCACAAGCACATTTCTATTTAACCTTTTGAAACAAGGAAAAGCAGGGCATGAGGGAAGTACCCGCAATGCAGACCATCGCGCTCGTTGACGACGATCGCAATATTCTGACGTCCGTATCGATTGCACTTGAATCGGAAGGTTACCGCGTCGAGACTTACACCGATGGCGCGTCCGCGCTCGATGGTTTGATGGCGCGTCCGCCGAACCTCGCCATTTTTGATATAAAAATGCCGCGCATGGACGGTATGGAATTGCTGCGCCGTTTGCGCCAGAAATCCGATCTGCCGGTGATTTTCCTGACATCCAAGGATGACGAGATCGATGAACTGTTCGGCCTCAAAATGGGCGCCGACGATTTCATCACCAAGCCGTTCTCGCAGCGGCTTCTTGTCGAGCGTGTTAAAGCCGTGCTGCGCCGTGTTGCTGCGCGCGAAGGTGCAGCCAAGCCCGGCAGTCCGCAGGCCAAATCACTGGAGCGCGGCCAGCTGGTCATGGATCAGGAACGCCACACCTGCACATGGATGGGCGAGCCGGTCACGTTGACGGTCACCGAATTTCTTATTCTGCACTCCCTGGCTCAGCGCCCGGGTGTGGTTAAAAGCCGTGATGCCTTGATGGACGCGGCTTACGACGAACAGGTCTATGTGGATGACCGCACCATCGACAGCCACATCAAGCGGCTGCGCAAGAAGTTCAAGGTTGTCGATGATGATTTTGACATGATCGAAACCCTGTACGGTGTCGGGTACCGTTTCCGCGAAACGTGATTTGCTCGCCCTCAAATTGCGCAAATCGGCCAAAGATCACGCACGGTATTTTCACTGCTGCGTGATCCGCGATAGAATAAGATTGTCTCGGCATGGTTTGGGTGCGATGAGACAGCGCAATTTATGATGTACTGAGGCAGAAATGGTAGCCGGACTCCAAGGCAGCAATGTTACGCGCAAGAGCGCCGTCATGCGCCGGAAGCGTTCGCTCGCCTTGCGACGGTTTTTCCAGCCGCTGAATCGCCTGTTCGGCAATTATCTGTTCTCCAGCCTGACGCGGCGCATTCTATTTCTTAATCTGGCCGGTCTCGCCGTCCTTTTGTCGGGCATCATGTATCTCAATCAGTTCCGTGATGGATTGATTGATGCACGCGTAGAAAGCTTGATGACGCAGGGCGAGATTATCGCTGGTGCCATTGCGTCGTCCGCGACGGTCGATACGAACTCCATTGCAATTGATCCGGAAAAGCTGCTGGAACTGCAGGCGGGCCAAAGCATAACCCCGACACCCGACGTGTTCGACAATCTTGATTTCCCCATCAATCCGGAGCGTGTTGCACCGGTCTTGCGGCGTCTGATCCAGCCAACCCGCACCCGCGCCCGCATTTATGACCGCGATTCAAACCTTCTGCTCGATTCGCGCCACCTTTACTCACGCGGGCAGGTGCTGCGTTATGAGCTGCCGCCAATCGATGGTGACGAACCAAGCTTTTTCGAACGCCTGACCAACCGCATGACAAGGCTTTTGCGCCGCAGTGATCTGCCGATCTATCAGGAACAGCCGGGTGGTAACGGCTCATCCTATCCCGAAATCGTCAAGGCGCTGACCGGCCAGCCGGCGACATTCGTGCGCATGACCGAACAGGGCGAGCAGATCGTTTCTGTTGCCGTGCCTATTCAGCGTTTCCGCGCTGTTCTTGGTGTTCTGCTCTTGTCCACCGAAGGCGGTGACATCGACAAGATCGTGCAGGGCGAACGCTATGCCATTATTCGCGTGTTCACAGTCGCCGCGCTGGTTATGGCTATTCTTTCACTGTTTCTCGCTTCGACAATTGCCAATCCGCTACGCCGCCTTGCCGCAGCCGCGGATCGTGTGCGCCATGGCGTGAAAAACCGCGAGGAAATCCCTGATTTTTCCGAACGGCAGGATGAAATCGGGCATCTTTCCACATCGATTCGCGACATGACCAATGCGCTCTATGCCCGGATCGAATCCATCGAGAGTTTTGCCGCTGACGTCAGTCACGAATTGAAAAATCCGCTGACATCGCTGCGAAGCGCGGTGGAAACATTGCCGCTCGCCAAGAATGATGATTCGCGCAAGCGGCTGATGGACGTCATCCAGCACGATGTTCGCCGCCTTGACCGGTTGATTACAGATATTTCTGATGCATCGCGCCTCGATGCGGAGCTGGCGCGCGAAGATTCAGAGCATGTCGATCTCCGATTCCTGCTGGGCAATTTGGTTACCGCTGCCCGCGAAGTCCGGCGCAACAAGAAAGACACGCAGATTGAATTTGTCGTTGGCAAGCTGCCAACAAACAAGAAGGGCTTTTTCGTCGTCGGACATGATCTGCGTCTCGGCCAGGTCGTTTCCAATCTGATTGAAAATGCCCGCTCCTTTGTGCCGCTGGAATCCGGTCTAATCACCGTGACCTTGCAGCATATGGGCGACCGTGTGCGTATTCTGGTGGAGGACAATGGCCCGGGCATCCGCGTTGAACAGATCGACCGTATTTTCGAGCGATTCTATACGGATCGCCCTTCCGGTGAAGCGTTCGGTCAGAATTCCGGGCTTGGCCTGTCCATCAGCCGCCAGATCGTCGAAGCCCACGGCGGCACACTGAACGCGGAAAACATCATGGATCCAAAGGATCCGGAAAATTACCTCGGTGCCCGCTTCACTACCATTCTACCGGCTGAAATCTGATGTCCGGGCAAGGCGAACTGATCCATGCCAGCGCCGTGCTTGTGGGGGGATCGCGGTGTGCTGATCACCGGACCTTCCGGTTTCGGCAAATCCTCGCTTGTGCGTGCCCTCATGGACCGCGCGGATTATCACGGTACATTTGCAGCGCTGGTCAGTGATGATCAATGCGCCGTGCGTCAGCAATCCGGGCGCTTGCTCTGCTCTGCTCCTGTTTCGCTGCGCGGCGGGCTGGAAGTTCGCGGTTCGGGACTGCACCAGACTGACTTTGAAGGCTGTGCCGTTATTCATCTTGTGGTTGATCTGGTCGAGTCGAACCAATCGGTTCGCTTCGGCGAAGATGCAGTCGCACTTCGTCATGGCGTCGCAATTGCGCATCTTATTCTACCAAAGTTGGAGATAGAAGCCGCTTGCCGCGCCATCGAAGCGAGACTTTTTCAGAGGGTCTGGAAAAAATCTCTTTGATAATCCAATAGGTTCCATTCCTTCCCTGCGATAAAATGACTGACTGTCACGCTCAAGTCATTTTTCTGCTTGCCTTCGCTATTCGTCCTGCCAAAATGCGACACCTGCCAAGTGGGGCATTCAATGCGCAGAAAAAAGCCTAAACCCAATGGGCTGGCGCAACAGGAGCAGTTTCAGAATGATCGGACTCGTGCTTGTGACGCACGGAAGACTGGCCGAAGAATTTCATCATGCGGTTGAGCATGTTGTCGGTCAGCAAGAATATTTGGAAACCGTCTCAATCGGTGCAGATGACGATATGGAGCAACGCAGGCGCGACATTGTCGATGCAGTGGCGCGTGCCGATAGCGGCAATGGCGTCATCATTTTGACAGATATGTTTGGCGGAACTCCATCTAATCTGGCAATTTCAGTGATGGAATCAGGACGGATTGAGGTCATAGCCGGCGTCAATCTCCCCATGCTGATCAAGCTTTCCAGCGTGCGCGTCACCAATGATATGGCCGCGTCGTTGCGGGAGGGCCAAGATGCCGGACGCAAATACATCAATGTGGCCAGTCAGGTGCTGACAGCCAAATAAAGGTTGAATAAGCATGCGCCTGACAGGAGAAACCACCGGCACATTTGATCCGGACAATGCGCTGGTGTCGTCTTTCGAGATCATCAACCGGCGCGGCTTACATGCGCGCGCCTCAGCTAAATTTGTTCAACTGGTTGATGGTTATGACGCGCATGTGCGTGTCGAGAAGGATGGCATGACCGTCGGCGGAACCTCGATCATGGGTTTGATGATGCTGGCTGCATCGCCCGGTTGCTGCATCAAGGTCAGCGCCTCGGGCAAACAGGCGAGTGATGTCATGATAGCGCTTGGCGCACTCATCGCTGATAAGTTCGGTGAAGAAGCCTGACCATCGTTCGCTGATTCGCTTCTTCTGTTTTCCAAGCCGAAATTGAGGTTTTGATGCGTCTGTCTGATTGCTATAATTTCCATGATTTCAGAGCTTTGGCAAAACGGCGTTTGCCTGGACCAATCTTTGACTATATCGACGGCGGGGCGGACGATGAGGCGACCCTGCGCCGCAATTCCGCAAGCTTTGAAGATTGCGATCTTCTTCCCGGCGTTCTTCGCGGTGTCGAAACGGTCGATCTGTCCGTAACGGTCATGGGGCAGCGCCTTGCCTTGCCCTTCTATCTGTCGCCAACCGCGTTGCAGCGCCTGTTCCATCATCGTGGCGAACATGCCGTGGCTTCCGTCGCGGCCAAACATGGCACCATGTTCGGGGTTTCATCTCTGGGTACTGTCGACCTTGAGCATGTACGCCAGCAATACAGCGGCCCGCAGGTCTATCAATTCTATTTCCACAAGGATCGCGGGCTTAACCGCGCCATGATGGAGCGGGCCAAAAAAGCCGGCGTCGAGGTCATGATGTTGACAGTCGACAGCATCACCGGCGGCAATCGCGAGCGTGACCGGCGCACCGGCTTTTCAATCCCGTTCAAACTTAACCTCGCAGGCATGCTGCAATTCGCCATCAAGCCGATGTGGGCGTTGAACTATCTCACCCATGAGCAGTTCAGGCTGCCTCAATTGGAAGGACATGTGCAGATGGAGGGCGGTGCGATGTCGATCAGCCGCTACTTTACCGATATGCTCGACCCCTCATTGGATTGGGACGATGTAGCGGAAATGGTCAAGTTGTGGTCCGGCCAGTTTTGCCTGAAGGGAATCATGTCCGTGGCTGATGCCAAGCGAGCTGTCGATATCGGCTGCACCGGCATCGTGCTGTCAAACCATGGCGGCCGTCAGCTCGACGGTTCACGTGCGGCCTTTGATCAGCTTGCTGAAATTGTCGATGCCGTCGGCGACAAGATCGATGTGATGATGGACGGGGGCGTTCAACGGGGAACGCACATCCTCAAAGCGCTCTCTTTAGGTGCTAAGGCTGTTGGAGTTGGCCGGTATTATCTGTTCCCTCTAGCCGCCGCTGGTGAGGCTGGTGTGGAACGTGCCGTCGATCTGTTAAAAATCGAAGTCGAAAGAGGCATGAAGCTGATGGGCTGCACCTCTATTGATCAGCTTTCCCGTGAAAATCTCCGTTTCCGATAAGCGCCAGGCATGGTCAAGCGTCATTGTAGGGCGGCGGGGGTTCTCATCTTGGAATCCAGCCGGTGAGGACCGATTTGAAACTCTACAAGCCGATTGCTGTTTTTGATGCCGGGATTGGCAGTTATGCCATTGTCGATCTGATCAGGCGTAAGCTTCCACATCAGGACATTCTCTATTTTGCCGACCGGGCAAATTTCCCCTATGGCCGCAAACCGCGCAGTGAACTCCTCGGCATCATGCGCCAGACGCTTGACTTTCTCATGGGATACGATCCCTCGGCCATCGTTATTGCCTCAAATGTACCATCGATCACGGTAATGGATGATATGGTGCCCATGACAAACGTCCGGCTATTTGGCGTTTTGCCGCCCCTGCCTGAGGCGCTTGCGCAATCTCGAACCGGCAAGGTGGGCATCATGGGTGTCCAATCCATGATTGACAGTCCAGAGCTCAGGCATTTCGTTGCGCGGCATACGGATCGACCGGAGAACGTTGCTTTGATCAACGCGTCTTCCATGGTCGATCTTGTTGAAAGTGGCGATTTTCTCTTTGATCCGGCCGGTACGCGGCAAAAAGTCGATCATTTTCTGCAGGGGCTTTTCGTGGAACATCTGGGCATCGACGTGTTGACGCTCTCGAGCACACATTTGCCTTGGCTGCTCCCCTATTTCCTGGATTGCCGTCCGTCTTGCCGGTTCCTCGACCCCGCTGAGGCGATTGTTCATACCATTGGCGAGGGCACGCGCGGCTCCGGAAAAACGATCGGCCTCGTCACAGAAAGCGCGGAGTATCGTGTCGACGCGTTTCGGGCCATGTTGACCAAACTCCGGATTGATATCCCGCTTGACGTCGTTTCGTTGCCTTCGCAGAGGTGATGGGAATGTCTGATATGCACGCATAAGGATTTCTTTATGTCCCATTGTGTGATGATCCCTAATCTGCTAGTCAACACCAACCTTCGGCCGCCCGGATTTGCGGCCGACCCGAAAAACAAAGACGGAGCTGATAAGCAGATGGCCGAAAAGCAGGATTTTATCGTCAAGGACCTTGAGCTGGCCGCATGGGGCCGCAAGGAAATTGAAATCGCCGAAACTGAAATGCCGGGCCTGATGGCCAGCCGTGAAGAGTTCGGCACATCCAAGCCACTCAAAGGCGCCCGCATCACCGGTTCGCTTCACATGACGATCCAGACAGCTGTCTTGATCGAAACATTGCAGGCGCTGGGCGCAACCGTGCGCTGGGCATCCTGCAATATTTTCTCGACACAGGACCACGCTGCCGCTGCAATCGCAGCAACAGGAACACCTGTTTTCGCTGTCAAGGGCGAGTCGCTGGACGAATATTGGACGTATACTGACCAGATTTTCCAGTGGCCGGATGGTCAGCCTTCAAACATGATCCTCGATGATGGCGGCGATGCCACCATGTACATCCTGATCGGCGCGCGTGCTGAAGCTGGCGAAGACGTTCTCTCCAATCCTGAGAGCGAAGAAGAAGAAATTCTGTTTGCCCAGATCAAGAAGCGCATGAAGCAAACCCCGGGTTTCTTCACCAAGCAGCGCGAAGCCATCAAGGGCGTCACCGAAGAAACAACAACCGGTGTGAACCGTTTGTACCAGTTGCAGAAGAAGGGCCTTTTGCCTTTCCCGGCAATCAACGTCAACGACAGCGTCACCAAGTCGAAGTTCGACAATAAGTATGGCTGCAAGGAATCGCTGGTTGACGGTATCCGCCGCGCAACCGATGTGATGATGGCTGGCAAGGTTGCCGTCGTTTGCGGTTATGGCGACGTTGGCAAAGGTTCGGCCCAGTCACTGCTCGGCGCCGGCGCCCGCGTCAAGGTAACGGAAGTTGATCCGATCTGCGCATTGCAGGCTGCGATGGACGGTTTCGAAGTTGTCACGCTTGAAGATGCTGCACCAACTGCTGACATCATCATCACCACCACCGGCAACAAAGATGTCATCAAGCTCGACGACATGCGCCGTATGAAGGACATGGTGATCGTCGGTAATATCGGTCACTTTGACAACGAGATTCAGGTTTCGGCACTGCGCAATCTGAAGTGGAACAACATCAAGCCACAGGTCGACATGATTTCCTTCCCGGATGGCAAGCGCATGCTGCTTCTCTCGGAAGGCCGTCTGCTCAATCTGGGCAACGCAACAGGTCATCCTAGCTTCGTTATGTCCGCTTCGTTCACCAACCAGGTTCTGGCTCAGATTGAGCTCTACAGCCGTGGTGAGCAGTACAAGAATGAGGTTTATGTCCTGCCGAAACACCTCGATGAAAAGGTCGCGCGCCTGCATCTCGATAAGCTTGGTGCGAAATTGACCACCCTTTCAGACGAACAGGCAGCTTATATCGGTGTGACGCCGACCGGCCCATTCAAGTCGGACCACTACAGATATTAATCTGTTAACCAATACCCACAACATATGGAAGCCGAAGGATTGACAAATCCTTCGGCTTTCTTTTTGCGCTGAGTTCTTCCCGTCGATTCCCCAAGGGTTTATTGTAGTGATTCGGGATAGCTTTCTTCCAGATGGGCCAAATGGTTGGATCAATCAGATGGGTTGGAACATGAGATATCCGTCAGGATGGGGCAACGACGGTTGATATGAAGATTGCTAATGGAGATGGTCGCGGGGGAAAGTGCAGTACGCGGAAGGCCGGTACTGAGGAAACTGCGGACTGCGCTTGGTGGCGCAGGCTCAACACTGGCAATGCTTTTGGCAACATCCTTTGCTGCCCGCGCCGAAGATCCGCTTGGCAAGATCAGCACCCCTTTTGGTTATGCATTCGGAACGTTCGAAGTCGTCCAGTTCGCCATATTCCTTGGTGCTATGGGTGCAGCCCTGTTGTCGGCCGGATGGCTGATCCGCGAGCGCAGCCGTATCGCCAATGAAAATCGTCAACTGCGCAACAAGGTAGCCGACCTCAACGTTGCGGTTCAGCGCAGCGAAGCTCTGCTCAATCTGAAAGACCAGCGTGTCGTTGTCTGGGAAGGCAATTCCACCACGCCCAATCTCGTTGGCAGCCTGCCGCCGGAAATCGGCATTCCGGAGGACCGTGCCTTGTTTCTGGCCTTTGGCCGCTGGTTGCGGGTTGATTCCGTGACCTTGCTGGATCGCTCGATCGAAGCATTGCGCAGCAAGGCCCGTCCCTTCGATATTGTTATCGAGACATCGAAGGGTGCGCCGCTGGAAATCCAGGGACGCACCTCCGGCAGCTATGCGATTGTCCGTTTTATCAGTCTGGGGGAAGCCCGGGCCACGCAGGCTCTGCTGAAATCAGAGAACTACCAGCTGAATGAAGCTGTTACCACATTGCGTGGTCTGTTGGAGCAGCTGGACATGCCGGCCTGGAGCCGCGACCGGGGTGGCCGGTTGAGTTGGGTCAACATGGCTTATGCCAAAGCCGTTGACGTCAACGATGTACATGTGGCGGTAACCGAAGGTCGTGAACTTTTCGGCGTTCAGGCGCGTGAACGGATCGAGCGTGAAAAGGCGGTTAGCCATGCTTTCCGCGACGAACTCTCGACGGTTGTCGGCGGTGATCGCCACGTGTTCAAGGTCACGGATATCGCCTGTAATGCCGGTTCTGCGGGCCTGGCCAACGATGTCAGCGATATTGAACTGGTGCGTGAAGAATTCAAGCGTACGGTGCTCAATCATTCGGATACGCTGGATCAGCTGAATTCTGCTGTTGCGATGTTTGATGCCAACCGGAAGCTGCAATTCTTCAATCAGGCTTTTGCCAAACTCTGGGGACTCGAGACCTCGCTGCTGGAAAGCAGGCCGGACAATGCCATGCTGCTGGATCGCTTCCGCAGCGATGGCACTTTGCCGGAACAGCCGGACTGGCGCCGCTGGAAAGAGTCGATGCTGTCGGCCTATCACTCGGTCGAGTCGCAGGAACATTTGTGGCACCTGACTGATGGCCGGACATTGCGCGTCATCGTTAATCCACAGCCCAAGGGCGGCGTCACCTGGGTCTTCGAAAACCTGACCGAAAAATTGCAGCTTGAAAGTCGCTACAACACGCTGATCAAGGTTCAGGGTCAGACCTTGGATCATCTTGCCGAAGGCGTCGCCGTGTTCGGCGCGGATGGCAAGATTCGCCTTTCCAACCCCGCCTTCGCCTCACTCTGGACGCTGAAGACCGAACAGGTCGCCGAGGGCATGCACATTTCCGCTATCCGCCGCCTGTGCGAGCCGGTGTCCAATACGGCCCAATGGGAAAGCTTTGTGACAACTGTCACCGGCTTTGATGACAAGCGGGAATCGCTGTCCGGTCACATCGAGCTGACGACGGGCAAGATTCTGTATTTTGCCTCCGCACCGTTGCCCAGCGGCCAAACCATGCTGACCTTTGTCGATGTGACGGATTCGGTTCGCGTCGAACGGGCGCTGAAGGAAAAGAACGAGGCGCTGGAGCGCACGGACGAATTGAAGAACGATTTTGTCCAGCATGTTTCCTACGAATTGCGTTCGCCGCTCACCAATATTATGGGCTTCACGGAACTGCTGCAAACGCCGCTGACCGGGCCGCTCAATGAGCGCCAGCGCGACTATCTCGATCATATCGGCACGTCGTCTTCGGTTCTGCTGACAATCGTCAACGATATCCTTGATCTTGCGACAGTGGATGCCGGGATCATGGAGCTCGATATCAGCGATGTCTCCGTTACCGATGCCGTAACCACTGCATCTGAAAAAGTCGCGGACCGGCTGAAAGAGCACAACATTCTTCTCGATACCCATATTGCGCAGGGCGCGGGTTCCTTCCGTGCTGATGCAAGCCGTGTCAAACAGGTGCTTTCCAACCTCCTGAGCAATGCAGCCAATTACGCACCTGAGGGCAGTACCATCACGCTGACGTGCAAACGCGACCAGAACGAGATGGTTTTCAGCGTTCAGGACAATGGACCGGGCATGCCTGATCATGTGCTCGACAGCATCTTCAAGCGCTTCCAGCCCTATCCCAATGGTGGCCGCAAGCGCGGCGCAGGGCTTGGCCTTTCCATTGTCAAAGGCTTCGTTGAACTGCATGGCGGCTCCGTGGATATCAGCAGCGTTGCCGGCAAAGGCACATTGGTGACCTGCCGGTTCCCGCTGGAAGCTCGCACATTCAGCATCGCTGCTGAATAGGTGCCCATGACGTCTCTGACCGTTCAGCTCGCAACAACGGAAGACACGGAACGGCTTGGCCAGGATCTGGCACTTGCCCTTGTCAAAGGCGACCTTGTTGCCCTTTCCGGCGATCTTGGTGCCGGGAAATCCACACTGGCACGTGGCCTGATCCGGACGATTGCCAACGATGCCGCCTACGAAGTGCCAAGCCCCACTTTCACCATTGTGCAATCCTATCCCGAACTGCGCCTGCCAGTGAGCCATGTCGATCTCTACCGGTTGTCATCGGCGGATGAGGTTGATGAACTTGGACTTGATGAAGCCTTGGAAGATGGCGCAGTCCTCGTGGAATGGCCGGAGCGCGCAGACGGCGCATTGGGGAAGCCGACCATTCGCATCACCCTTCTCAATGAGGGAGATGGTCGCAAGGCTGAAATTGATGGTGAGCCCGCATCACTTGCACGGTTGCAGCGCTCGCTGGGTATTCGTACCTTTCTTGGGCGGGCAGGCTATGCCAACGCGGATCGCAGCTATCTCCTGGGTGATGCCTCTGCTCGCGGCTATGAAACGATCGACGCGGGCTGTATCCGGCCGTTGATCCTGATGAACTCGCCCTATAATCCCGGCGGCCCAATCCTTCGCGATGGCAAGACCTATATGCAGATCGCCCATCTGTCGCAGTCAGTTACGGCGTTCGTTGCCGTCAATCAGCTGCTTTGTTCCAATGGATTCTATGTTCCGCAGATCTTGGCGGATGATCTCGACAATGGTTTTCTGCTTCTGGAAAATCTCGGCAGTGACGGGATACTCGATGCAGATGGTGCGCCGATTACCGAGCGCTACGAAGCGGCTGTCCGCCTGCTGGGCCGGATGCACGAGTGCTCGTGGGCGAGAGATATCACCGTTGCCAAAGGTCATACGCATCATATTCATGATTTCGACCGTGACGCGATGATGATCGAAGTGGAGCTTTTGTCAGACTGGTACGTGCCTCGCATGTCGGGAAAGCCACTTTCATCGGAAAGCAAAGCGTCATATGTCGCCGCTTGGGATAAAGTCTTTAGCCAGCTTAACGATTGCGAAAAAAGCCTTGTGCAGCGGGATTTTCATTCGCCGAATATTCTATGGCGTGCAGAAGGGCGCGGCATGGATCGTGTTGGCCTGATTGATTTTCAGGATGCCATGATCGGTCCATCTGCCTATGACGTTGCCTCGCTTGTGCTGGATGCGCGTGTGACGATCGACCCGGAATTGCAGGATCATCTGCTCAAAGCCTATGTTGAAAAGCGGCTATCGCGCGACAAGACTTTTGATGACATATCGTTCCGGCAGGCTTTTGCCATCATGGCTGCGCAGCGCAATGCCAAAATCCTTGGAATCTTCGTGCGCCTGGATGAACGGGACGGCAAGCCCTATTACCTCAAGCATCTGCCGCGTATTCAAACTTATCTTGCCAGCGTTTTGAGCCATCCATCACTGGCGCCGGTGCGCGAATGGTGCGAAGAGATCGGCATTCTTTCTCTGGAGTTGCGGTGAATGGCAATACCCCATACGGCAATGCTTTTGGCAGCGGGTCTCGGCAAGCGTATGCAACCGATCACCGATACTTTGCCCAAGCCGCTGGTAAAGGTAGCCGGCAAATCATTGATCGATTGGGCACTGGATGCGCTTGACGTGGCGGGCGTCAAGCGCGCTGTGGTCAATGTGCACTATCTGGCCGATCAGATGGAGACACATC
The DNA here is from genome assembly GCF_014189505.1 of Phyllobacterium sp. 628. GTDB lineage: Bacteria > Pseudomonadota > Alphaproteobacteria > Rhizobiales > Rhizobiaceae > Phyllobacterium. Next base: position 590,428 of record NZ_CP050301.1, read on the forward strand.
TCAAAGCCCGGCAAAGCCCAGGGATCACCATATCCGACGAGCGCGCCGAACTGCTCGATTCCGCTGGCGGTATCGTCAATGCTTTGCCGCTGATTGGACCTGATGCCTTTTATATTTTGAATGCTGATACATTTTGGATCGAAGGATCAAAGCCCAATCTTGTCCAGCTTGCGGAAGCGTGGGATGCTTCGACCATGGATATCCTTCTGATGATCGCGCGGATAGATCAAGCAACCGGCCACGAAGGTCGCGGTGATTTCACCATGGCCGCTGACGGCACGCTGGCGCGATATCGCGAGGATAACGGCTCGCCGTATATTTATGCAGGTGCCGCCATTGTTCATCCGCAGCTTTTTGCCGGAAAACCGGCAGTGCGCGCCTCGCTCAATCGCTATTTCGATGAGGCAATCAGCACCGGCCGTCTCTACGGTATGCCGATGGAGGGCTATTGGCTGACTGTCGGTACGCCAGCCGCGATCGGTGCGGCGGAAGCCGCCATTCTTCGTCTCGGGCAGGGGAATCATGGCTGACCGGCACAGCCCTCGTGTTTTTTCGATTGCTCCCGGCGCCCCGTTTCTTCCCGCTCTGGTGGATGCACTTCTTTCCGGCAACCTGATTCCGGACTATCCCGCCAACCCCACTGATCCCTTGGCCTTGGCGCAGGCGACAATTTATGTGCCAACTCGCCGCGCGGCGCGCACTTTGCGGTCGCTGCTGGTAGAGAAGAGCCCGGCTAAATCCGCGATCCTACCGGTCATCCGCCCGCTGGGTGATGTGGACGAAGATGCGGCCATGTTTGACATGGGTTCGGATGCTTTTTTCGATCTGCTGCCGCCTGTCAGTTCCACCGAACGGCTCTTGCTGCTGGCACGGCTGGTGCGGCCATGGCGTGAACGTCTGCCGGAGCATGTCCGCGCCCTGTTCGGCAATGAGGATATCGCTATTCCGGCCACCACGGCAGATGCAATCTGGCTGGCGCGTGATCTTGCCGGGTTGATGGATCAGGTCGAAACCGAATCCACCGGCTGGAATACCCTGTCAAATATTGTTTCGGAAGAGCTCCCGAACTGGTGGCAGGTGACACTGGATTTCCTCAACATTGTCACCAGCCTTTGGCCTGACATCCTGTCAGACCGGCATCGCTCCAATCCTGCGGCGCATCGAAACCACCTGATTGAGCTGGAAGCGGAGCGTTTACTGCGCAGCCCGCCGCCGGGTCCGGTAATCGCGGCAGGTTCCACCGGTTCAATTCCGGCGACAGCGCATCTGTTGGCAGCGATTGCCTCTTTGCCGCAGGGCGCGGTGGTTCTGCCCGGGCTTGATCGCGATATGGATGAACCCAGCTGGCAGGTGCTGGCCAATACGGAAGACAATCCGTCCATTTTCGGCCACCCGCAATTCGGCTTGAGGAAACTTCTGGGTGAACTCAGCGTGTTGCGGCAGGATGTCGTGCATCTCGGCACTGTGACGCCGCAGAAGCGCTCCCGCGAGCATCTGCTGGCGGAAGCCATGCGTCCGGCTGAAACCAGCGAGGCGTGGAGCACAATTGACCGGGAGAGCAGCGGGTTTTCTGCAGCTATCGCACCCGTCGCGCTGATCGAGGCGGCCAATGAGCGCGAAGAAGCGCTGGCCGTTGCCATTGCCCTGCGCGATGCCATTGAAGAGCCGCATAAGACGGCTGCACTCATTACTGCGGACCGTGATCTCGCCCGGCGGGTTGCCAGTGAACTTGCGCGCTTCAACATTACTGCTGATGATTCCGGCGGCCATGCGCTGCGCGAGACGCAGCCCGCAACGCTTTTGCGATTGACACTGGAAACGGTGTTCAACCCCGGTGATCCGGTGGTTCTGTTGGCATTGCTCAAACACCCGCTGACCCGGCTGGGTATGGACCGCAACGCAGTGCGGCAGGCAGCTGAAACCATCGAATTGATAGCGCTGCGCGGCGGTACCGGCCGCGCCACCTTGTCAGGGCTCGCCGGATTCTTTGAGAAACGTCTTGCCGAAAGCAGCGCAACACCGTTCGAACCGGTTTGGCTGCGGCAGATCTCGGTGGAGCGTATTGAAGCTGCGCGCACAGTCTGCGCCGCGCTTGGCCGGTGCATGGACGAGCTTGGTGCCTTTACCGAAACTGTAGAACCGGTGGAGATGGGCGATATCGTTCGTGGCACCATCGCCAGTCTCGAAAATCTGGTGCGTGACGACAAAGGCGATATAGCAGGCCTTTATTCCGGCGCGGCCGGTGAACAATTTGCTGCCTTTCTGCGCAACCTTGTCTCCGCCGATTCCGGCCTTGATTTCTCTGCCGTCGAATGGCCGGCAATGATCGAGGCGCTGATGGCGGGTGAGGTGGTCAAGCCGAAGGCTGGTGCCCATCCGCGTCTGTTCATCTGGGGTGCGCTGGAAGCGCGCCTTCAAACTGTTGATACGGTGATCATCGGCGGGCTGAATGAAGGCTCCTGGCCAAACAAAACGCGCAATGATCCGTTCATGTCGCGGCCGATGAAATCCATCATCAATCTGGAACCGCCGGAAAGGCGTACGGGTCTGGCGGCGCACGATTTCCAGATGGCCCTTGGTATGGAACGGGTAATCCTCAGCCGCTCGCAGCGCTCTGCCAACGCACCGACTGTTGCTTCGCGCTGGTTGCAGCGGCTCGAAACCGTGCTGGGCAAGAAGGCGAGCGTAGACCTGCGTGTGCGTGGTGCACAATATCTGCATTGGACACGCGAGATTGACGATGCGCCGGATGAGGATTTCGTCAAACGTCCAGAACCAAAGCCGCCGCTCGACGCGCGGCCCAAACATTTCTCTGTCACGGAAATCGAGACATTGCGGCGCGATCCCTACGCGATCTTTGCCCGGCGTATCCTGCGGCTGCGTCCGATTGAGCCGCTCATTCGTGATCCTGATGCTGCAGAGCGCGGCTCACTGTTTCACGACATCCTCGCGCATTTCACTGAACAGGGCCTCGATCCCGTTCATGCCGATGCATCAGCGATTCTTTCCGAAATCGGCCGGCGCTATTTCGACGACATCGCCTTGCCGGAGGAAATCGATGCGGTGTGGTGGCCACGCTTCCTCAATCTTGTACCAGAGTTTCTGCAATGGGAGCGCGACCGGGCACCTTTGCTCGCCGAACGCCATCCGGAAATTGCTTCCAAAAAAATACCCGTTGAAGCCACTGGCGTAACATTATCGGGCCGGGCGGATCGTGTGGACCTGATGCGCGACGGCACGGTGGAAATCATCGACTACAAGACCGGCTCCACGCCATCGCGCAAACAGGCCCACGTGCTGCTGTCGCCGCAACTGGCGCTGGAAGCAGCGCTGCTGGCCCGTGGTGCGTTTCATGAGGTCGGCAAGCGCTCAGCCTCTGATTTGCTCTATGTCCGCCTGCGCCCGAACGGCAAGGTCGATCCGGAATCAATCCTCAAGGTCGGCTCTGCTGCCAACAAGAGTGAGAAAACTGCGCCTGAATTGGGTGAGCTTTCATGGCTGCGGCTGAACGAACTGCTGATTGCCTATCAGGATGCTGAAAAAGGTTATCTGTCGCGGGCATTGCCATTCAAGGAGAGCGATCTGACCGGCGATTATGATCATCTTGCCCGGGTGCTGGAATGGTCGGCAGGCGGCGCGGATGATGGCGGCGAGGGCGGCGAATGAAAAAGCCTCTCATCATTCCGGCCGAAACCATCACAGACCAGAACAGGGCTGCCAATCCGCAGGATTCCGTTTGGGTGTCGGCCAATGCCGGTTCCGGCAAGACCCACGTTTTGACCGAGCGCGTCATCCGCCTTTTGCTCGATGGTACCGATCCGTCGAAGATACTGTGTCTGACCTATACCAAAGCTGCGGCGGCGGTCATGCAGAACCGCGTCTTTGCCCGGCTGTCGGAGTGGGCGACGATGCCTGCGGAGGCGCTGGAGCAAACCATCGAGAAGATCGATGGCAAGCGTCCCGGCCAAACCCGGCTTGCACAAGCCCGCCGCCTGTTTGCCCGCGCACTGGAAACGCCGGGGGGGCTGAAAATCCAGACCATCCACGCTTTCTGCGAGGCCATTCTCCATCAGTTCCCGCTGGAAGCGAACATTGCCGGCCATTTCGAATTGATGGACGACATGATGCAGACGGTGCTGGCTGGCGAAGCCCGGCGGCAATTGCTGCAGACAGCCCGGCTGGACGGCAATGTGGAACTTGCTGCAGCCTTTAACGATGTGCTTGATGCTGCCGGTGAATTCGGTTTGCAGGAACTGCTCGATGAGGCGGTCCACAAGCGCCACGACCTGACCCAGTTTATCCGCGAAGTCGGGCACGATGCCCTGCGCCGCCCATTGTTCTTTGCCCAGTTCGGTTTCACCGGCCATGAGACAGAAGCGGATATCCTGTCTGCGCTCTGGCCGGTGCCGGAGTTCACGCGCGATGTGCTGGAAGACATTATGGCGGTGCCGAAAGGCGCCTCCCGCGCGCAGGAATTCGCCCTGCTGCTGCGCTTTGCCAAGGTGAACGACCAGATTGATGAACGCGAAGATGTGCTCCGCGCCGCATTCCTGAAAGCAACCGGCGAACCCAAGAGCGGCGGCTATGTCGGCTCGAAAGGTGTGACGGACCGCATTCCGGATTTTGTCGAACGGTATGAACGTGCTGCGGACAGGGTATTTGCCGGCTTGGATCGCCTCAAGCAGCTGCGGCAAATCCGGCTGACCCTGTCGGCGCTGGTCCTGGTCGATGATCTTATAGGCCGTTACCAGCAGATGAAGCGGACGCGTGGTCTGCTCGATTTTGACGATCTGATCGTACGCACGGTTACCCTGCTGGCGCGGCAGGATGCGGGGCCGTGGGTGCAGTACAAGCTCGACAAGGGCATCGATCACATTCTTGTCGACGAGGCGCAGGATACCAGCCCCAATCAGTGGCGGGTGATCCGCCTGCTGAGCGAAGAGTTTTTCTCCGGCAGCACCGCCCGCAATGTCAGACGGACTCTGTTTGCGGTGGGTGACGAAAAACAATCCATCTATTCGTTTCAGGGCGCCATCCCGGAAGATTTTGCCCGCCACGGCAAAACAACGCAGAAAAGTGCTCAGAACGCTGAACTGAGCTTCGCCAAGGTCAATCTCAACTTCTCCTTCCGTTCCGTGCCGGATGTGCTTTCAGCCGTCGATGAGGTTTTCAAGCGGCCCGAAGCCAATCGCGGCTTTGGTGCGGACCATGGTGCGACGGTACACACGGCTATCCGCTCGCACGATCCCGGCGAAGTGCAGGTCTGGGACATGCTGACGCCGGAAACGACGCAGCAGGAAGAAGACTGGCGCACCCCGGTGGACAGTCTTCCGGCACCGCCCATTCGCCTTGCCGAGCAGATCGCCAAGACGATTGATCTCTGGTTGAAGAATGGCGAAATTATAGAGGGCAAGAACCGTCGGCTGCAGGCGCGCGATATCATGGTGCTGGTGCGCAAGCGCGATCAGTTCATGCCGGCCCTGTCGCGCGAGTTGAAAAAGCGTCATGTGCCCGTCGCCGGTGCGGACCGGCTGAAACTCACCGATCATATCGCCGTCAAGGATCTGATGGCGCTTGGGCGGTTCGTGCTGCTGCCATCCGATGATCTGTCCTTCGCGGCGCTGCTGAAAAGCCCGCTGTTCAAATGGGACGACGATCAGCTATTCGACCTGTCCTATGGACGCGCGGAAAACGAGACATTGCATCAGCGGCTGACCATTCGTGCCAGGAATGATATGGCTCTGGCTGCTGTCGCCAAGCGCTTGCAGGACTGGCGCAACCGCGCCGATACGGTGCCGGTATTTGAGTTTTACGCGGATATTCTCGGCAGTGGTGGCGCGCGCAAGGACCTTCTGGCCCGCCTCGGCCATGAGGCTGGCGATGTCATCGACGAGTTCCAGAATTACGCGATTGCAACGGAGAAGACCGGCTTGCCCGGACTTCAGGCATTTCTTGAGACCTTGGAAGCGGCCACGCCGGAGATCAAACGTGAACTCGACCAGAGCCGCGATGAAGTGCGCATCATGACCGTGCATGCCGCCAAAGGTCTGGAAGCCGCCGTGGTGTTTCTGGTCGATTCCGGCAGTTCCGCCTCGTCGGGCGGACGAACCCCTAACCTTCTGTCTTTTCCTATGAAAGAAGAGGAGGGCTGGCAGGGGAAGGGCTTTCTGTTTGTGCCCTCCAAATCCTATGCCACCGCTTTCACCGGATCGATTGTCGATAATCTGAAAGTGCGTTCGGAAGAGGAATATCGCCGCCTGCTCTATGTCGGCATGACCCGCGCCGAGGATCGTTTGATCGTTTGTGGTTATCGTGGCGCGCGTCAGTCGCCCGATACATGGCATAGTCTTGTTGATGCGGCGCTGACGGAATCAAGCGAACCGTTTGATCACCCGGTTGAAGATATCGTGGCCAAGCGCTACCGCAAGACGGAACGCACGAGCGCCCCGGTACAGGAGCCGGAGAGCCCGTCGATGACGCCGGTTCTCCCATTCCCGATTTCCTATCGTGCGCCCATGGCGCGGGAAGCGGGTTTGCCGCGTCCGCTCGCACCGTCCGGCGTCTCGCTTCTGATAGAGCCGGAGGAAGAACCGCCACTGGTGACCGGATCGCCTGTGCTTGGCGATGATGGCAGAGATCCCTCTTTTGCCATCCGGCGTGGTACGGTCATCCATGCCTTGTTGCAGACATTGCCCAACCTGCCTGTTGATCAACGCAGGACTGCCGCCGAGCGCTATCTTTCCCGCGCGGCCTTTGACTGGCAGCCGGAAGAAATAGAAAACGCGCTCAAATCCGCATTCTCCGTCATGGATGATCCGCGTTTTGCGCCGGTTTTTGCCACAGGTTCACTGGCTGAAATCGCTGTCATGGGAACGCTGCATCTGCGCGGCAAGGATCATGCGATATCCGGCGTCATTGACCGCCTGGCAGTCAGTGAAGACCGCGTTCTGATTGTTGATTACAAGACCAATCGCCCGCCGCCACGTTCATTCGGGGATGTGCCGGATGCCTATGTGGCGCAGCTGGCCCTGTACCGGCAGCTGCTGGAGCCGCTTTATCCCGGCAAGAACGTAGAAGCGGCCTTGCTGTTTACGGAAGGTCCGTATCTAATCGATATTCCAGTGAATGAGATGCAGGGTGCACTTGCCCGTCTCACCGCATCGTGAGATGACCGAGCTTGACGCCGGTGGGTAGACTCACCACATGATGGGCAACAGTCAATAACCGATAAGGAAAAGCCGATGGCTACCGTCAAGATCGACACCAGCAATTTCCAGTCCGATGTGCTTCAGGCCGGTCAGCCTGTTGTTGTCGATTTCTGGGCCGAGTGGTGCGGCCCATGCAAGATGATTGCACCAGCACTTGAAGAGATCGCTTCCGAAATGGAAGGTAAGGTTACCATTGCCAAGGTCAATATCGACGAGAATCCGGAACTTGCCGCTCAGTTTGGCGTGCGTTCCATTCCAACGCTTCTGATGTTCAAGGACGGAGAACTTGCAGCCAATCTGGTTGGCGCTGCTCCCAAGAGCAAGCTTAGCGATTGGATTCGCAATTCGGCTGCATAAGTTGAAGAGACTTTTGTCCTGATCAAGCCCGGCCTCGCGCCGGGCTTTTTATTGCGCCAGGTTTATTGTGGCGGTGTTCCGTTTTCAGAGAGAACATCTCCGGCGAGATACAGCGATCCACCAATCAGGATGCGTGGCGCTGCCTCGGACTTGTCCCAGCTGTCGCGCAATATCTTCAACGCATTCTCGACCGAATGCACAGGCTCGGCCGAAAGTCCGGCTTCCGCAGCTGCAATTGCCAGTTCCTCATGCGGAATACCGGAATCGCTGGAGCGGATCGGCACCGTGTAAACGTGCCGTGCCATGCCGGTGAAAGCTTCGAAATAGCCGACTGGGTCTTTGGTGTTGATCATGCCGGTGATCAGGAACAGCGGACGCGGGCTGCGATCTTCGAATGAAGCAATGGCTTCGGCAATCACCATGCCCGCACCGGGATTGTGTCCGCCGTCGAGCCAGATTTCCGAACCGGGCACCGCCAGATCGATGAGGTTGCCTTTGGTCAGACGCTGCATGCGCGCCGGCCATTCAACCGTCGTCATGGCCGTTTCGATGGCATAATCCGGCAGGGTGAAACCGGCTGTTTTAACCGCCTGAATAGCCGCCGCCGCATTCGACAGTTGATGACGGCCAAGCAGGTTTGGTAATGGCAGATCGAGCAGGCCCGTATTGTCCTGATAGATCATGCGGCCGCGCTCTTCAAAGGCCAGAAAATCCTGACCATAGACGGCAAACGGGCAATCCCGGCGTTCGGCAGTTTCGATCAGCACCATGCGTGCTGCTTCTTCTTCCTGCGCGCCAATAACCACAGGGCAGTGCGGTTTGATGATCCCGGCTTTTTCGGCGGCAATCAGCTCGACGCGATCACCAAGATAGGGCTGATGGTCAAGCGAGATCGGCATGATGACGCTGACGGCCGGTTCCGGAATGACATTGGTCGCATCGAACCGTCCGCCAAGCCCAACTTCGAGGATCACGGCATCGGCGGGATGCTCGGAGAATAGAACGAAGGTAACAGCAGTCAGAATTTCGAAAACGGTGATGGCTTGACCGGCATTGGCCTCCTCAACGCGGATCAACGCATCGGCAAACACGTCGTCATCGACCAGCTTGCCGCCACCGGGAGCGCCCAGCCGGTAGCGCTCGTGCCAATGCACGAGATGCGGCGAAGTGTGAACGTGAACCGTATAGCCTGCAGCTTCCAGCAGGGCACGCGAGAACGCAACGCATGAACCCTTGCCGTTGGTCCCGGCCACATGAATAACCGGCGGTATTTTCAGGTGGGGATTGCCCAATGTGTCCAGCAGGCGCGTCACACGGCCAAGCGACAGATCAAAACCCTTGGGATGAAGTCCGAGCAGCCGCTCGATGATTGCCTCAGCCTTGGATGACACGGACAAAACCAATGGCAACTCCCTCCAGAATTATGAATTGTGTCAAGCGTTGGTTTCAACCGTAGCCGGTACCGCAGCACCATTTGGGTTGGGGTCTGCAACTTCGGTGGCTTTCTCGCCCATCAGCATCTTCAGAAGCCGGGCAATAGTGGCCTTAAGTTCGGTGCGCGGTACGACCATATCAACCATACCATGCGCCTTCAGATATTCTGCGGTCTGGAAACCTTCCGGCAGTTTTTCGCGGATCGTCTGTTCGATCACGCGCTGTCCGGCAAAACCGATCTGCGCGCCGGGCTCTGCAATGTGAATATCGCCCAGCATGGCGTAGGAGGCTGTTACGCCGCCCGTCGTTGGGTTGGTCAGCACCACAATGTAAGGCAAGCCTGCTTCTTTCAGCATTTCCACCGCAACCGTGGTGCGGGGCAGCTGCATCAACGACAGAATGCCTTCCTGCATGCGCGCACCGCCGGAAGCGGCAAACAGCACCAGCGGACGCTTCTGCGCTATCGCGGTTTCAAATGCCTTGATAATCGCTTCACCCGCAGCCATGCCCAGCGATCCGCCGATAAAGCTGAAATCCTGAACAGTTGCAACGATAGGCAGGCCCTCAATGGTGCCAAGACCGTTGATGATCGTGTCATCGACACCTGATTTGGCACGATGTTCTTTCAGACGGTCGATATAACGCTTCTCGTCTCGGAACTTCAGTGGATCGGTTGCCACCTTTGGCTGTTCCAAAAGCTCGTAAGCACCATCATCGAAAAAGTAACGCAGCCTGTCCTTGGCGCGAATACGCATATGGTGGCCGGACGACGGCACAACCCACTGGTTCTTTTCCAGATCTGTATGGAAAACCATTTCACCCGAAACCGGATCCTTGATCCAAAGGTTTTCGGGCATTTCACGGCGACCAAGCATCGAATTGATCTTCGGCCGGACGTAATTTGTGATCCAGTTCATGATCGGTCCTGTTCTTCTGTCGATAGTTTGATTTAGGGCTTCTATTCCGCCGCTGCAAGGCGCACGGCGCGCACGCCGGTGGAAAGACCCTGCACCATGGTGGCAACCGCTTCAGCCGGATCGGCGACAAGCGAGCCATCCGGGCGGATCGTATTGGCCACGGCATTGACGATTGCAGTGCCAACGACAACGCCGTCTGCATGCATTCCGATAACCTTGGCCTGCTCTGCTGTCTTGACGCCGAAGCCGACCACGACCGGCAGATCGGTGTGTTCCTTGATGCGCTTGACGGCTTCGCCAACCTTGCTCGTATCCGGCAGGGCTGAACCGGTGATGCCGTTCATCGAGACGTAATAGACGAAACCGGAGGTGTTCTGCAGAACTTTCGGCAGGCGCTTTGCATCGGTGGTCGGTGTTGCCAGGCGAATGAAGTTGATGCCGGCCATGATGGCTGGAATGCACAATTCTTCGTCCATCTCAGGCGGAAGATCGACAATGATCAGGCCATCGATGCCCGATGCAATCGCGTCTTTCAGGAAGCGGTCAACGCCGTAAATGTAGATTGGGTTGTAATAGCCCATCAGGACGATAGGCGTCGTATTGTCGGTTTCGCGGAAGCTGGCGGCCAGCGCCAGTGTCTTGGTCAGCGACATGCCCTTTTTCAGCGCGCGCAGACCAGCAGCCTGAATGGCCGGGCCATCGGCCATCGGATCGGAGAACGGAACGCCAAGCTCGATAATGTCAGAGCCGGAACCCGGCAACGCCTTCATGATGTTCAGCGATGTCTCATAATCCGGATCGCCGCCCATGAAATAGGTCACGAGTGCCGGACGTCCCTCTGCTTTGAGCGCAGCAAATTTTCTGTCGATACGGGTAGCCATCTCAGATCTCCATGCCCAGCAGCTTGCCAACCGTGTGCACATCCTTGTCGCCGCGGCCTGACAGATTGACGATCATGATCTTGTCCTGCGCCATGGTGGGCGCAATCTTCACGGCCTGGGCAATCGCATGAGCGGATTCGAGCGCCGGAATAATGCCTTCGACGCGCGTTGTCAGCTGGAAAGCGTCCAGAGCCTCATCGTCGAGGATCGGCACATAGGAAACGCGGCCAGTATCACGCAGCCATGAATGTTCCGGCCCAACTCCCGGATAATCCAGACCTGCAGATACCGAATGACCATCAAGAATCTGGCCGTCCTTGTTTTGCAGCAAATAAGTGCGGTTGCCATGCAGCACGCCTGGGCTGCCGGCGCTCATTGAGGCGCAATGTTCCTCACCATCAAGGCCGCGCCCGCCCGCTTCTACACCGATGATCTCGACGCTTTTGTCGTCAAGGAAGGGATGGAACAGGCCGATAGCGTTCGATCCGCCGCCCACCGCAGCAATGATCGTGTCAGGCAGACGGCCTTCGCGTTCAAGAATCTGCTCGCGGGCTTCTTCGCCAATCACTGACTGGAAGTCACGCACCAGTTCCGGATAGGGGTGCGGGCCAGCGGCCGTACCGATGAGATAATAAGTGTCGTCAACGTTGGAGACCCAGTCGCGCAAAGCCTCGTTCATGGCGTCTTTCAGCGTGCCATGGCCAGAGGCCACCGGCTTGACTTCAGCACCCAGCAGCTTCATGCGGAAAACGTTCGGGGCCTGCCGCTCAACGTCTGTTGCGCCCATGTAGACAACGCAAGGAAAGCCGAAGCGCGCCGACACTGTTGCCGAAGCAACGCCGTGCTGGCCGGCACCGGTTTCAGCAATGATACGGGTTTTGCCCATGCGCTTGGCAAGCAGGATCTGGCCAAGGCAATTGTTGATCTTATGGCTGCCTGTGTGGTTCAGGTCTTCGCGCTTGAAATAAATCTTCGCGCCGCCATCAAGACCTTTGTCTTTGGCGAGCTTGCGCACATGGTTGGTCAGGCCTTCGGCATAATAGAGTTTTGAAGGCCGCCCGGCATAATTCGTGGAAAGTTCACGCAGTTCAGCTTTGAAAGCCGGATCATTCTTGGCGTCGTCATAGGCCTGCTGCAATTCAAGGATCAGCGGCATCAATGTTTCAGCGACGAACCGCCCGCCGAAAATGCCGAACATGCCCGACTCGTCTGGGCCTGTCTTGAATGAATTGGGTTCAACCGCCTTGTCCACCGTTCCGCTCCGTTTGTTTTGTTCAGGCTGCGTCAGCGCTTTTGGCAGCGCGCACAGTCCGGAAAAAGTCTCTGATCAGGCTAACATCTTTTACACCCGGCGCTGACTCGACACCGGAAGAAATATCAATGGCGCGCGCATTCGTCGCTTCCAGCGCCTCGGCAATATTTCCAGCATTGAGGCCTCCGGAAAGCATGTAATCAACGGAGGCGTCAAGGCTGCTGAGGATTGTCCAATCAAAAGCCACGCCATTTCCGCCGGGAAGATCTGATCCCTTGGGTGGTTTGGCATCGAAGAGAAACCGGTCAGCAATGCCGATATAGGCGGCAATCGCGTCAAGATCGCGGCGTTCACGCACCGAAATCGCCTTCATGACAGGCAATCCGTATCGCTGTTTTATTTGCGTAACGCGTGCGGGGCTTTCATCGCCGTGCAATTGCAGCATATCAGGCTGCATTGCCGCAACAATCTCATCCAGTGTTGCATCATCCGCATTGACCGTCACTGCAACCGCCGTGGCGCGGCCCTTCGCTGCCTGGCGAAGACGGCCTGCTGTTACAGGATCGATGTTGCGCGGGCTCTTTGGAAAAAAGATAAAGCCAATATGCGATGCACCGCCGTCCAGCGCCGCAGCAACTGTGTCGTCGGTCTTCAAACCGCATATCTTGATATCCAGGCTCATAACCGATGCCACTGCCATGAAAACGCGCAAGAGTCGAGGATTTTGCGTGGTTCGACAAGCTCACCATGAGGAAGAACGGCGTTTGGGATGATTATCACAAACGTCATAACGCTCGGGCTCGTGCAATCAACCCAATTCCCTCATGGTGAGCTTGTCGAACCACGCACAGACGTTCTGCAAAATTTACAACAGATGTCAGTGGTTTCACAGGTGGTGATCATAACCTTCGCTGACAAGGAAGCGGTAGGCATCGCGAACGGATGCCGGAATATCCTGCGCAATCTGAAAGCTCTTGGCCGGATAGTCGATGATGCGCTGGATGTCGCCAACCATTTCGTTGATCAGCCTCTCAAGCGGATAGGCCGTGAGTGGCTGCTCTTCAAAGCCGTGCAATGGTGCGGTCACAGCAGCGTTTATCTCAGGCCATTGCGCTTTGGCCGTGGCAAAAGCCCGGCGCTGCGTCTGGGGCTTGGTGACAATGATGACGCTCCGTACTGCAGCGTCCGCCATGGCCCTGGCAAACCGGATATTCTCGCCGATATTGGTCGCCTCCGGCTCGATGATAATGGCATCGGCAGGGACGCCAGCCGCAATGGCGCGCTCGGCAAAGGCTTCCGCTTCGCTGGTCTGGTAAAGATTGCTGGTCCAGTTTCCGGCCTTGCCGGTGAACAGGATTTTTGGCGCCAATGCCTGATGAAACAGATCGGCGCAGCGGTCAGCAACTCGCAAATCATAGCTGCCCAATCCAATAATCAGGTCAGCTGGTGTCAGCTCATCATAAATCAGATGGAAATCCCACAGAATGCGGGCGGCCCGTTCGACAGCGGGTGCAACAGTATCGCGCATCAGCTGAAATCAATAGCCTGCAAGGCACTGCCATTGCGCTTCAGCCAAGCCCGGCACCGTTCCGTATCCGGGCAAAGTTCGCCGCACAGTTTCCAGAATTTCGGGCCGTGGTTCATTTCTTTCAAATGCGCCACTTCATGCGCGACAAGATAATCAATGATCGGCGGCGGCGCCATCATGATGCGCCATGAGAAGGCTAGCGTGCCGTCCGATGTGCATGAACCCCAGCGGCTTTTCGTGTCTTTCAGACGGATGATCTTGGCGCGTCGCCCGACCGTCGTCGTGTGCCGGGCCACCAGCATGTCGAGATCGTGCCGTGCCTCACGTTTGAGAAAATCGCCAACCCGCCGGGCCAGATGCGGACGATCACCATAAACGATCAGCCGTGGACCTTCCGCACCGTTTTCCTGCCGCACGGTGCCGCGCTTGCCCGGTTCGTGCACAATGAGATGGGGAACGCCGCGTACCGGAATTTTGATCCCCGGACGAACCTTTGGCTGATCCGGCATTTTGGCAATGCGGGTTTCAATCCAGCCTTCGTGGCGTTCAAGGAATTTTTCCACTTCGCGCGGCGGCATTCCCGGCGGCACGGTGACGCGCAGACCCTTGCCGCCCGCGTCGATGCGCAGGGTCAGGCGTGTCGCGCGTGGATTTTCCATCACCCGTAGCGGCAAAACCCGGCCCGCAACCTCGTAGCTCCGCTCGACTTTCAGCGTCGCGGATTTTTTCGGCGGGCTTCGGAACAGTGACAGGATCATGGCCGGGACTTTAATTGATTCGGGTGAAAGCCGTGAGACAAAACAGAGACGGCGCCGGAAAACTCCGGCGCCGTCTCGATGGGCTGGCAGCGGTCAGGACTGGAGGGAACCGACCGCACGTATGCCGTTACTCTTCTTCCGCGTCCGTCACGCCTGGAACCGACTTGCGCGGTGCCGGCTTTTTTGGGGCGGCGTTGCGTTCCGCCATAAAGCGGTCGAATTCCTCGCGGTCCTTGGCACGGCGCAGCTCGCTCGCATACTCTTCGAATTCAGCACGCATCTCTTCGAGCTTGCGGCGTTCTTCGTTGAGACGTTCGAGTTCCTTTTCGCGCCATTCGTCAAAGGCAACGTTGCCGGTGCCGAACGAACCATGTCCAAACGATTGAGCCTTGCCGCGACGGAATACGCCGCAGAAGCCATCAGTGGCGCGGTTCACGTCGCGTTTGAAACCATCCAGCCGGTCGCCCCAGAGGATGTAGGCAAGCATGGCGAAACCAAGCGGCCAGAACAGCATGAAACCAATAACCATCAGAGCGATGGTTGCAGGGGTCCAGCCTGGCCGGATCAAAGCAGCAGTGTTCATAAAAGCCCTTCCTTCTCAAGAAAGCCCGACCCGCACATGACCCCAAAAACCGGAATGGTTTTTGGACAAGGATCACGTGCCAATCCAAAAGTAATACTGCGAGTTTTATGCGCCCCGAAAGCCGCATGGCGCGCAGTATTGGCCGATTGATTACGACATGGGAGATGGATTGTGGCTTTTCAAGAAATGCGGGGTTGGAATGCGATAAGGGTTTGAAATCAGATATGTTTCTTTGCGTGATCGAAGGCGACAACAAGGAGACCGGCGACCAGTGCCCAGAAGGCAGCGCCAATTCCAGCAATTGAAATGCCCGACGCGGTCACGGCGAAAGTCACAACAGCAGCCAGCCGTTCGGTCTCGTCTTTGAGCGCAATTGTCAGTGCATTGGCAAAGGCGCCGATGAGTGCAAGCCCTGCGACAAGTGCAATCAACGGTGCTGGCAGGACGGCAAAAAGCGCCACGAGCGACGCGCCGAAAATAGCCAGTATGAGATAGGACAGTGCGTAGAATGGGCCGGTCATCCAGCGCTTTGCGGGATCGGGATGGGCATCCGGGCCTGTGCAGATGGCCGCAGAAATCGCCGCCATGTTGCTTGTATGAGCTCCAAAAGGTGCAGTCAGCAGTGAAAGAAGGCCTGTAACCTGCAAGGCGACGGCAGTCGGCGGTTCATAACCTGCCGCACGCAATACGGCAAAACCCGGCAGGTTCTGCGAGGCCATGGTGACGAGATAGAGCGGCAGGGCAATGCCGATGATCGCACGCATATCGAAGATCGGCATGATGAGGGTCAGGGTCGATAATCCGACATCCGGCAGGGTGGCAACGCGCCCGCTCAAAAACGCAAAGACAATACCCCCGAACAGGACAGCCAGCACCGCCATGGCCGGATTGAACAGCCGGATGACGAAGAACAGTACGACCAACGGCAGAACAAAAATCGGATCGACCGGTATTGTCCGCGCTGCACCAATGAGAAAGGCGAAGAGAACGCCTGCCAGCATGCCGGAAGCAATCGAGGCTGGAATCTTGGACACCAATCCTGAAACAGGTTTGACCAATCCGGTGATGATGATGGCGATGGCGGTGACGATGAACGCGCCGACACCCTGCTGCATGGTAAAGCCTGTGCTGGCGCCGATCAGGGCCAGACCGGGGGTCGACCATGCGGTGATAACAGGCATTTTGTATCGCCAGCTGAGAAAACCCGTCGAGACGAACAGGGCAAGACAAAGCGCGGTTACCCAGCTGGCGGTTTCGGCCTGTGTTGCGCCAAGCGCCTGCGCCGCCGCGATAATGAGCGCGAGTGTGCCGCCAAATCCGACAATGGCGGCAACAACAGCAGAAGCAATCACGGAGGCGCGCATGGTGGAAACCTGTTGGCTGGATTTACTGGATTGCCGGTTTTGGCTTTGTCTGGTCGATCATGGAAGCAATGGTGCGGGTAAGAAGCTCGAGATCCTGCGGGCGGGAAAGGCGGTGGTCGCCATCGCGCACCAGCGTAATGGTCACATCGTCCACCGGCAAGTGGTCAACCAGCTTCAGTGCGTGCGTATGGGGAACGTCCCTGTCTTCCATCCCCTGCAGGATGTGAACCGGGCAATCGGTCTGAATAACACCCTTGAGCACCTGATTGGCCTTGCCATCGTCCAGCAGCGCCTTGGTATAGATGTAGGGTTCGGGCGAATATTCGGACGGCTCGTCCATATAGCCCCGCTCCGCAAGCTGTTGGCGCTGCGCCGGAGTTAGTTGCGGCTCGACCAGTTCCGATGTGAAGTCCGGCGCGGGCGCAATCAGCACCAGTCCGGTCACCCGGTCTCGCTCACCCGCCTTCTGCAACTCCTCGATCATCCGCAGGGCGATCCACGCGCCCATTGATGAGCCGACAAGGATTTGCGGCCCGGACGAGAAGTTCCGGAACACCGCAAGGCTCTGTTCAAGCCAAAGGGAAATCGTGCCGTCACGAAATTCACCACCCGACTCGCCATGCGCCGAATAATCGTGCCGCAGAAATGCGTGGCCATTTTCGTCTGCCCATTGGTCGAGCCATGCCGCCTTGGTGCCGAGCATGTCGGAGCGGTAGCCGCCCAGCCAGACAATGCCGGGTTGACGTCCTTCCCGGCTGCGCACTGCGATCCGGGTGTCGTTGACGGTAAGAAATTCCGGTGGGTTGGCCGTCATTTGCGGTCTCCTGCGTAAGAGCCAAGCCTTTTGCCACGCAAATTGTGATCAATAAAGCCCGCAAAAGATGTTATTGACCTAAGCACTGAAGACTAAGCATTGCAGGCAGAGCTCTACGGTGCTATTTGCGGGACCGAAATAATTCAAGGAGACTACTGCCATTCGCCGACCCTTTAGAGCACAGGTGGTTCAGAAAGATGGACCCCGTTCAAACCGTGATATCCGGGTACCCCAGGTACAGCTCATTGATGCCGAAGGTGAAAACCACGGTATCGTTACCATTCAAGCCGCGCTGGCCATGGCCGATGAGGCCGGACTCGATCTCGTCGAGATCGTGCCGAATGCCGAGCCGCCGGTGTGCAAGATCGTTGACCTTGGGAAACTGAAGTACCAGGGACAGAAGAAGGCTGCCGAAGCGCGCAAGAAGCAGAAGACGGTCGAAATCAAAGAAATCAAGATGCGCCCGAACATCGACACGCACGATTACGACGTGAAGATGAAGGCCATCAAGCGCTTCTTCGAAGAAGGCGACAAGGTCAAGGTAACGCTGCGTTTCCGCGGACGTGAAATGGCCCACCAGGAACTTGGTATGCGCCTGCTCGACCGCGTAAAGGAAGACACGGTCGAGATTTCCAAGGTTGAGGCTGAGCCAAGACTGGAAGGCCGTCAGATGATGATGGTTCTGGCGCCGCGCTAAAACGAAACAGACTTTCAGACAAAGGCCGCCTTCGGGCGGCTTTTGTCTTGATCGAACCGGACTTTAAGAACTGCCATGGCGCTGAATTCCGCAACAGACATGACCCGCTTTCAGCACCGCCGGCGCATTGCCCTGGCAGTGATCATTGTCTTGATCCTTGGCGCCTTGCTGACGGTCCGGTCGGCTTGGGCCAATGACTGGATACACGAATATATCGAAGATTTCGGTATCGGCGTGATCGTTCTGGCGATTCTCGGCCGCATGTGGTGCACGCTGTATATTGGCGGCCGCAAGAGTTCGGAGATTGTCCGGCTCGGACCCTATTCCATGAGCCGCAACCCGCTCTATGTGTTCAGTACGCTGGGCGCCTTTGGTATCGGCATGATGACCGGCAGCCTGACAGTCGCCGTCGCGCTGGCGGTGCTTTGCTATATCGCTTTCTACTTCGTCATTGTCGCCGAGGAAGGTTATCTCGAAACCAATTTTGGCGAGACCTATCTTGCTTATAAGCGCGAAGTGCCGCGTTTCTTTCCGAATCTGAAGTTGTACCGCGAAGCTGACGTTCTCAGCGTCAAGTCATCCATGCTCTACAAGACATTGGCTGACGGACTGGTCTTCTTTGTTTCCTATCCGTTGCTTGAAGTTGTCGAATATCTGCAATCAATCAACGTTCTGCCCGTTTTGTTGCATTTTTACTGATTTTTTCAGAAACAAGCGGCGATTCAACAGTTGCGCTTTTTCCGTCTTCTCGGTATAAGGCCGCGTTCAAACCGCCCGGCAGGGCATGCCGTGGCGGTTTTGCATGCTTTCAGACTTTGGTCGGTCTGAAGTGAAATCAGAAGGGTCCGGCTCCATTGGGGTGACAGGAACCCTAGAAATAGGAGTAGCAAAATGCCCAAAATGAAGACCAAATCGGCCGCCAAGAAACGGTTCAAAATCACCGGAACTGGCAAGATTAAAGCCGCCGCCGCTGGCAAACGCCATGGCATGATCAAACGTTCGAACAAATTCATTCGTGACGCACGTGGCACAATGGTACTCGCCGATGCCGATGCGAAAATTGTGAAGAAGTTCCTGCCGAACGGCCTTTAAACCGGGCAACGTTTTTTAAAGAGGCCGTGATTTCGCAAGAAATAACAGGAGCCTCAAATAAGGAGATCATATCATGGCACGTGTAAAACGGGGCGTTACGTCTCACGCCAAGCATAAAAAAGTTCTGAAGCAGGCTGAGGGTTTCCGCGGCCGCCGCAAGAATACAATCAAGACCGCCAAGGCAGCTGTCGATCGTTCGAAGCAGTATGCTTATCGCGACCGCAAGAACAAGAAGCGCACGTTCCGCGCTCTCTGGACTCAGCGTATCAACGCTGCCGTGCGCGAACATGGCCTGACATACAGCCGTTTCATCGACGGTCTGAGCAAGTCCGGTATCGAGGTTGACCGCAAGGTTCTGTCGGATCTCGCGATCCACGAGCCTGCAGCATTCGGCGCACTCGTGGCTTCCGCCAAGAAGGCACTCGAATATCTGAAGAACACCACACCGAATGCTTTTGAAGGCGCTGTCCACGCATAACCCCAAAAATCGAATACGATTTTTGGAAAGGCTTATGCGTCAGCAAAGATTTACTGCGTCCCTGTGCCTCCCTATTGGAGGCACAGCGCAGTAAGGGTCAGCCGCCGTTCCCAAAGCACATTCGGAAATAAGATTTGGGAAACCCGCGCTGGCTCGGCTGGCGCGGGTTTTTCAATTTTCTACACGGGTTCAATTTTCTGCATTGAAACGATCACATAGTCGCTCAAGACGCGAAACAGGTGAGAAGCATGGACGATCTGGTACAATTGGAAGGCGCATTGATCGCGCAGATTGAGGCAGCGGATGACGAAGCGGCCATCGAGGCCGTGCGTGTTGCCGCTCTTGGCAAAAAAGGTTCGATTTCCGAAAAGCTGAAATCGTTGGGCTCCATGTCGCCGGAAGAACGGCAGACCAAGGGACCGGCCATCAATGGTTTGAAGAATCGCGTCACCGATGCCCTTTCTATCCGCAAGAATACGCTGAAGGACGCAGCGATTACCGAGCGCCTTGAGAAGGAAAAGCTGGATGTCACCCTGCCGGTGCGTATGGCGCCTGCAGAGCGCGGCCGTATTCATCCGATCAGCCAGGTGGTTGATGAAATCACGGCGATCTTCGCCGATATGGGTTTTTCAATTGCCGAAGGCCCGGATGTCGAAACCGACCATTACAACTTCACCGCATTGAATTTCCCTGAGGGGCATCCGGCGCGGGAGATGCACGATACGTTTTTCTTCAACCCGGACGAAAATGGCGAGCGCAAACTGTTGCGCACCCATACAAGTCCAGTGCAGATCCGGACCATGGAAAAGCAGAAGCCGCCGATCCGTATTGTCATTCCCGGCAAGACGTACCGTATGGATTCCGATGCAACCCACTCGCCGATGTTCCATCAGGTCGAAGGGCTTGTCATCGACAAGACGGCCAATGTCGCCAATATGAAGTGGGTGCTGGAAGAGTTCTGCAAGTCCTTCTTCGAGGTCCCATCGTTACAGATGCGTTTCCGCCCGTCTTACTTCCCGTTCACCGAGCCGTCGCTGGAAGTCGATATCCAGTGCGACCGGTCCGGCAATGAAGTGAAGTTTGGTCAGGGCACCGACTGGATGGAAATCCTCGGTTGCGGCATGGTTCATCCCAACGTGCTCCGTCACGGCGGCCTTGATCCCGACGAGTATCAGGGTTTTGCCTGGGGCATGGGCATTGATCGTATCGCCATGCTCAAATATGGCATGCCCGATCTGCGTGACTTCTTTGATGCCGATGTACGCTGGCTGCAGCATTACGGCTTCCGTCCGCTCGACATGCCGACATTGTTCGGCGGCCTGAGCGCATGATCGGGATCCCCGATCAGTACCGGAATGCCGCGACCTTTGCCTTCGCGTGACGAGGGCGAAGGCTCTGCAACGCTGGCTGAATGGCGCAGCGATCACGAGAGCTACTTTCGTCGCAACGGCGGCTTTTCGCCGGATATGCGAGCGGTTTCGCCTTGTCGAAATCCTCCAACGCTAAAACAGAGAAACGAGTGAAATCATGAAATTCACACTCTCCTGGCTGAAAGATCATCTCGAAACCGAAGCGTCGCTCGGTGAGATCGTCGATGCCCTGACCATGATCGGTCTTGAAGTCGAATCGCTGGATGACAAAGCCGCGCTGAAGCCATTCATCATCGCCAAAGTGCTCACTGCAGCCAAGCATCCCGATGCGGACAAGCTGCAGGTGCTCAGCGTTGATACGGGGGACGGCAAGCCGTTGCAGGTGGTCTGCGGCGCCCCCAATGCGCGCGCTGGCCTCATCGGTGCCTTTGCTGCGCCGGGTGCCTATGTGCCGGGCATTGATGTCACCCTGTCCGTCGGCAAAATTCGCGGCGTCGAAAGCCATGGCATGATGTGCTCGGAACGCGAGCTGCAAATGTCGGATGAACATAACGGCATTATCGACCTGCCTGCGGATGCGCCAGTCGGAACGAGCTTCGCCGCCTATGCGGGTCTTGATGATCCGGTCATCGAAATCAACCTGACGCCGAACCGTCCTGATTGCACCAGCATTTACGGCATCGCCCGCGATCTTGCTGCCGCCGGTCTTGGAAAGCTGAAGAGCAATGCTGTTGAACCGGTCAAAGGTTCCGGTGTGTCAAAAATCGACGTGACGCTTGCTTTCGGCGAGCGTGCGCCGATGTGTGAAGGCTTTGCCCTGCGTACTGTGACGGGCCTCAAGAATGGCACAAGCCCGAAATGGCTGCAGCAGCGCCTGATTGCGATCGGCCTGCGTCCAATCAATGCGCTGGTCGATATCACCAATTATCTGACGTTCGATCGCGGCCGTCCGCTGCACGTGTTCGACGCGGATAAGGTGAAGGGCAATCTCACCGTGCGTTGGGCCATAGAAGGCGAAACGATCCTTGGGCTCAACGGCAAGGAATACACGCTCAACCCGGAAAATGGCGTCATTGCTGATGAGAACGGCGTGGAATCGATTGCCGGTATCATGGGCGGCGAACATTCCGGCTGCGATGAAAACACCACCAATGTCGTGGTTGAATCCGCGCTCTGGGATGCGATGAACATTGCCCGCACCGGCCGCAATCTCGGTATCATCACCGATGCGCGTTACCGGTTCGAGCGCGGTGTCGATCCTGAATTCATGGTGCCTGGGCTTGAATTGGCCACGCAGATGATCCTTGAGTTCTGCGGTGGAACGCCATCAGAGGCGCAGGTCGTGGGCTACAAGGGTTATACGCCCAAATCCGTCCGTTTCCCTGCATCCGAGGTCAAGCGTCTGACCGGCATTGATGTGCCTTCGGAAACAAGCCTCGACATTCTCAGCCGCCTCGGCTTCCAGCCGCAGGGCAAGGGCGAGGTGGTTGATGTGCTGGTTCCCTCGTGGCGTCCGGATGTGGATGGCAAGGCCGATCTTGTGGAAGAAGTCATGCGTATTCATGGCGTCAACCTCATCGATCCGCAGCCTCTGCAAAACCATGCGGCGGTCAATGGCAAAATCCTGACCACCCTGCAGATCCGCACGCGCGCTGCAAAGCGTGCACTTGCGTCACGCGGCATGATGGAAGCGGTCACATGGTCGTTCATTTCGGAAGAGCAGGCCAAGCTGTTCGGCGGCGGACAGCCGTCGTTGAAGCTCGCCAACCCGATTGCCGCCGATATGTCGGATATGCGTCCGTCACTGTTGCCGAGCCTTCTGGCTGCGGCACAGCGCAATGCCGATCGCGGTTTCAACGATTTGGCCCTGTTCGAAGTTTCGGGCACCTATGAAGGCAATACACCGGAAACGCAGCGCCGCGTTGCGGCTGGTGTGCGCCGGGGTACGGCAAAGCTGGAGGGCTCAGGCCGTCACTGGTCCGGCAATGCCTCGCCTGTTGGCGTGTTCGATGCCAAGGCTGATGCCATTGCGGTTCTCGAAGCCTGCGGTGCGCCGGTTGACAAACTGCAGATCGAAAGCGGCGGACCTGCCTGGTATCATCCTGGCCGTTCCGGCACGATCAAGCTTGGACCCAAGGTCATTCTGGGCACATTCGGCGAATTCCATCCAAAAACGCTGGAAGTGCTGGATGTCTCCGGCGCTCTGTGCGGCTTCGAAATCTATGTCGATGCCATTCCCGAGCCAAAGCAGAAGCCAACGCGCACCAAGTCGCCATTGAACCTCTCGGATTTCCAGACCGTACGGCGTGATTTTGCCTTCGTTGTCGACAAATCAGTCGATGCGGCGTCGATTGTGCGGGCGGCTCTGGCTGGCGACAAAAAGCTGATCACAGGCGTTCAGGTATTCGATCTGTTCGAGGGACCGTCATTGGGTGCGGACAAGAAGTCTGTTGCGATTGAAGTGGCGATCCAGCCGGTTGAGCGCACGCTCAATGACGAGGACCTTGACGCACTGACCAAGCGGATTGTGGAGAGTGTCGGCAAACAGACCGGAGCCGTGCTGCGGGGATAAACTGCAGGTGCCGCTGTATCTCCCCCCTTGTGGGGGAGAAAGCGATTTCAGCATCTTAGCTCTTGCTAAGTGCTAGAAATCGCCAGAGAGGGGATCGATCAAAATTGCCCCCTCTCTTGGATTTTCTAAGGATTTAGCGAAAAGGCTAAATCCGAGAAAATCCGTTCTCTCCCGCAAGGGGAGAGATAGCATGGAGCCAAGCTTCTTATTTCTGGATCACTTTCCAGTTCTTGTAAAAAATCGAGTTGCTGCCCTTAAGGATCACGCCCATGAACGAGACGATCCCTGCATAAAGCGCCGGGATGTAGGAGGGGCGGAGGATATCGACAAACAGGCAATAGCGCGTCTGGTCGGTCTGGTTGACGGACTGGTGCATCAGCGTGTCATCGAAGATGAACAGCTTGTCGTCTTTCCAGTAGCTCGTCGTGTCACCACACCAGATATAGGCCGTGCGGTCATTCATATCATTGATGTTGTAAAGCACGCGGATGGTGGCGCGGATCGGACCGAAATGCTTCGAGGTCGAGTTCTTCTTGTTGAACACCGACACGCCGATGGTCTTCACGAAATTATACTTTTCATAGAAGGACGGCACGCTGACGAAGCTTGGCTGGTCTTTGCCATACCACTTGAAGAAGAACATGCTGCGCGCCTGCTGTTCCGCACGCGTCTGCAACTTGCCGACAAGGTCTTCCTTCTGCGTTGCCGTGATCAGGCGCTTCACCTCGGCCTGATAATCGGCCGGCAGGTCTTCCAGCTTGTAGACACCCTTGTTGACGTAAGGCAGCGACAGGACATCAAGCAGAATATTCAGCGGTGACAGGATCCAGGTGAACAGGCCGTTGCCCATGAAATATTGTTCGACCATCTGCAAATCGATGTTCTTGTTGCGCGACAGGTCATAAATCCCGCAGATCAGGTAGAAGATCACCAGATAGGGGACGAAATAGGCGAGAATCGCCAGGAGAACCAAACCGATAGCCCAGCGTCTGATCGACTTTTTTGTTGCTTTTTCCATTGTATTCCAGCTTCAGAAGGCCTGACCATCGATGAGCGAACAGGGGTGGTTTGGCATGTTAGAACAAATAAATTGCATGCACATTGCATTGCCGCCACAGGGTTTTCCGATCCCTGCAGCGGCGTGAAATAGGCCTTACACCGTCTCGTCTGTCAAGCATGACGATTTATAATGTGAGTTTTACTCTCAACAAAAGACACGCTGACTATATCGCCTTTGCCGATCCCAGCATTTTCAACCCCTGCCACTCGATCAGCGCAAAGCAGGCCACAACCGCCGTAACCGCTAGGGTTGCGATCACACCCAGAAGCGTAAAGGCAGATGGCATCAGCATAAGGATCGCGGGAACGCCGATGACCCAGAGCAGATCAGCGATGAAGACAAAGCTGACCAGCGCCCGTGATTGTGCTTTCCATCGGGCGATCAAGCCAACATCAGCGGCGAAGAGCACAAGCGCGACACCAAGGGTGGCAATGAGCCAGACCGGAGCGCCCGGTATCAGATAAAGTGCGGAAAGTTCGGCGAACAGCGCAAGCCCAAGCCCAGTCATACCGGTCAACACCGCGTTGATCATCAGGCCATCCTTCAGATTAATCTTCATCATGTCAGTCTCCTTTGTTGGGGTTGATGACGTGACAATGCGGGGCTAAGGTAATCGAAACAATTACCTCTGAAGTAATGAGTCTTGCGCCGGGCGCGGAGCATTCTCGCAGGCAAAGGAGCGGCGATGCAGTTTGGTGATCATCTCAAGCAATGGCGTTCGCACCGGCATCTGAGCCAAATGGACCTTGCGCTGGAGGCCGGTATTTCCTCGCGCCATCTGTCGTTTCTGGAAACCGGCCGGGCCCGCCCGTCTGAAGGTATGATCATTCGCATTTGCGAGGCGCTGGAATTGCCATTCAAAATCCAGAACGAGCTGTTCAGCGCTGCGGGTTTTGCGCCGCGCTATCTCTCCGCCGAGCGCGAAGGCCTTGCCGGACTGCCACCGCTGATCCGCGATACGCTGCACATGATACTGGAACGGCATGCCCCATGGCCTGCGGTGGCGTTCAATGCTGATCACGATATTCTCGCGGCCAATGCCGGTTTCATGGGCTTGGCCGAGGCGCTGGGCATCAGTATTGCTCCGGGTATCAACATTCTGGCACTGGTGCTTGAGCCCGGACCGGTGCGCCGTTCCATTGCCAATTGGCCCGATGTTGCCCTGCTGTTTCTGAAGCGCGCCCGCAATGAAGCGCGGCTTTATGGCGCGAAAAGCCAGCTGTCCAAGCGCATTGCAATATATGAAAACGATGCGGAGATTTCCGCGTTGCTGCGCAATGACGAGGGCGAGCGTAATCCGCCGCCCGTTATCACGGTTCAGCTGCAGATCGGCGACGCGATGACCAATTGGATCACTACGGTCACTGCTTTTGGCACTGCGCAAGAGGTTTTGACGGAAGGGATTTTTATCGAACAATATTTCCCGGCCGATGCGGCAACACGGGCGATTGCCGATAGTGCAGGGCGCTGATTGCTCAGCGCCCTTATTGTGTCGTTAGCCATTGACGAGGGCGAGACCTGCATCCGTGTAGCGATTGCCGGCAACGTGTGTTGGCGACAGGGCATCGCCGATCCTGGCAAGGTCTGCTGGTGAAAGCGATATGTCAGCCGCCGCCGCGTTCTCTTCCAGATGCTTGATCTTGCGCGCACCGGGGATCGGTACAATGAAATCGCCCTGATGCAGCACCCAGGCGAGCGCCAGTTGTGCCGGTGTCACACCCTTGTCGGCGGCCAGACCCTTCAGCGTGGCAATCAGGGCCGCATTGGCGTCCATGTTCTCAGCCTGAAAGCGTGGCAAGGTCTTGCGCCAGTCGTCAGTACCAAGCTCGTCCGGCTTGCTGATTGTGCCGGTCAGAAGACCACGGCCGAGCGGGCTGTAGGGTACAAACCCGATGCCGAGTTCACGGCAGACCGCAAAAACCTCGTCTTCCGGATCACGGGTCCACAGCGAATACTCGCTCTGTACAGCTGCAATCGGATGCACTTTGTGGGCGCGGCGGATCGTGGCGGCGCTGGCTTCGGAAAGTCCGAGCGCCTTGACCTTGCCCTGCTTGACCAGCTCGGCCATGGCGCCGACCGTATCTTCAATCGGAACATTCGGGTCAACGCGGTGCTGGTAGAACAGGTCGATCTGTTCGATGCCAAGCCGTCCGAGTGAAGCCTCGGCCACTGCTTTCAGATGTTCCGGATGGCTGTTGACGCCAATCATACGCGACAGGCCTTCGCCCTCGTCGGAAATCTTGAAGCCGAATTTCGTGGCGATGACAACCTTGTCGCGGCGGTCCTTGAATGCCTTGCCGACCAGAATTTCGTTGTCGAACGGGCCATAGACTTCTGCGGTATCGAAAAAGGTCACACCGATATCGACTGCACGGTGCAATGTGCGGATTGCATCTGCCTCATCCTGACCGCCATAGGCAAAGCTCATGCCCATGCAACCAAGGCCAACTGCCGATACAGTGAGATCCGTTCCAAGTTTGCGCTTTTGCATCACTGGTCTCCTTTGATGTGATGATTGACCATACCCGGCGCATGAGTGTTCGATAATTCCCCTATTTTCTCACACCTTGTTCTATACAATAGATCAATGGATCGTTCTCATCTCCCTCAACTGGCCATCTTTGCCACGGTTGCTGCCTGCGGTGGCTTCCGGGGTGCAGCCAAGCAGCTGGGCATTGCGCCCTCTGCCATCAGCCATGCCATTTCCAGCCTCGAACACAGCCTTGGCGTCCGGCTGCTCGCCCGCACCACCCGCAGCGTTACCGTGACCGAGGAAGGTGCGCTGCTACTCAAGCGCTTGCGTCCGGCACTGGCGGAAATCGACCTTGCGCTGGATGCAGCCAAGGAAGCGAATAACCGTGTCGCCGGTACCTTGCGGTTGAGTGTCCCGCCCTTTGCCGCCCATTGGCTGCTGGCGCCGCGTCTGGCGGCCTTCAGCGCCGTCTATCCCGGCGTTACACTCGAGGTGCG
The DNA here is from genome assembly GCF_014189505.1 of Phyllobacterium sp. 628. Taxonomy (GTDB): domain Bacteria; phylum Pseudomonadota; class Alphaproteobacteria; order Rhizobiales; family Rhizobiaceae; genus Phyllobacterium. The sequence goes on from NZ_CP050301.1 coordinate 617,763, forward strand.
CATTGAGGAAGCGTTCAACGACATCGTAGCCGCAGGCGTCGATGCCGGCATGCGGCTCGGGGAAAGTCTGGAACCGGATATGATCGCCGTGCGCATGAGCGATCCGATCAGGGCTAGTATCGTTGCATCACCCGGTTATTTCGATAATCACTCCATACCGCTGCATCCGCATGACCTTGCCAGACATCTCTGCATCCGCCGCCGTTTTTCCAGCGGACAGGTCTATCGCTGGGAGTTTGAGAAGGACGGTGAGGAGATTGTCATCGACGTGAATGGCCCGCTCATCCTCGGCGATGATAGGCTGGTGACGCAGGCTGTTCTGGGTGGAGCAGGCGTGGCCTTTCTGCTTGGCCATATGGCCTCTGAACCCATTGCCGATGGACGCCTTATCAGTGTGTTAGAGGATTGGTGCGGGCCTTTCCCCGGCGTCTACCTCTATTATCCGAGCCGCCGCCAGATGCGCCCCGCTTTGCGCGCCTTTATCGATTTTTTCAAACCGGCGTAAATTGCATCTGGTTGCTTCCCATTTCCCAAGGCGTTCGCTAGGTTGCGCCCCGACGAAAAGGAGAAGTCATCATGTTCCGTTGGGGTATTCTGTCGACAGCGAAAATCGGGGTTACGGCTGTTATTCCTGCCATATGTGATGCGGAAAACTCAGTTTTGTCAGGGATCGCCAGTCGTGATCTTGCCAAAGCGCAGGCCGTCGCTGAACGATTTGGCGCGCCGCACGCTTTTGGTTCCTATGAAGCCATGCTGGCATCCGAAGATATCGATGGCGTCTACATCCCGCTTCCCACATCACAACATGTGGAATGGTCGGTTAAGGCGGCGGAAGCCGGCAAACATGTCCTGTGTGAAAAGCCGATCTCGCTGCATGCCAGCGAAATATCCACCTTGCAACGAGCCCGCGACACCCATGGCGTGCTGATTTCTGAAGCGTTCATGGTCACCTATCACCCGCAATGGTTGAAGGTGCGCGACCTGATTGCGGAAGGCGCCATTGGCCGCTTGCGGCACGTGCAGGGCGCTTTCACCTATTTCAACAAGGATGCGGGCAATATGCGCAATCAGCTGTCGCTTGGCGGCGGCGCCTTGCCGGATATTGGCGTCTATCCGACAGTTGTCACGCGTTTTGTCACTGGCAAGGAGCCGATCAGGGTTTCGGCCAACGTCGAGCGCGATGCGGATTTCGGCACCGATAGCTATGCCAGCATACGTGCCGATTTCGCTGGTTTCGAATTGTCGTTCTATATGGCCACGCAGCTCGCCGCCCGCCAGTCGATGGTGTTTCACGGCGACGAAGGCTTTATCGAGGTGCATGGGCCTTTCAATACCGGCAAATATGATCACGCACGTATCACGCTGCACAACAAGACGCACACCGGCGCCACCGAATGGACTTTCGGCGATGTGAACCATTATCGCCTGCAGATCGAAGCTTTTGCCCGCGCCGCCAAGGGCGAAGATGCTCAGGTCTTCTCGCTGGAAAGCTCGGTTCTCAATCAGAAACTCATCGATGCGGTCTATCGCGCCGGTGAAACCGGCAATTGGGAAGCAGTCTAAGCCATCACCAATAGACACCGCCGCGCGCCACATGCACGCGCGGTGCGGCATCGGGGGTGTTGAGACTGTGCGGACAGGCTTCACACTCCGCATCCGGTCCTGATACAACAGGCTTGCCGGATTGTGTGTTGAGCAGGGACAGAATTTCCAGATTGCTGGAATTCCACCGCCCATGCTGACGGCCGATCAACGGGACCGGCGAAGGCCGTGTGCGGATACGGTCCTGTGGCTTCACCATCAGCGTCTGCAGAATATCATCAGGCAGCGCTTCGCCGCGCGCCACCACGCCCGAAGCGTCTTTCAGGGCCTTCAACCGTGCCACCCGGATATCGGTGAGGGGATGTGTGCGCAGGATCGAAGGGTCTGGGATGCGACCGCCCGGCAGAATAAGGTTTTCCCAAAGTCGTCCTTGCGCCTTTTCGAGCTTGACGAGAGCCAATGCAAGCCCATCAGGGTCACCGGTCAAAAGTGCTGCGCCAAGATCGGCATCGAACTCGCGGGTGCGTGACAGCGCCATCTGCAACAGCCCGCCGACAGTGGGCGCCACCAGCAGCAGAAGCACGCCAAGCCATGGCACCTGTACCGGTTCGCCGCTCGCCAGAAAGGTGATATTGAACAGCAGTGAGACGATGCCAATGGTCGACATCAACGAGGTAAAACGCGCCACTGTATCGGCAAGCGCCATGACCTTGAGGTCTTCGTTGCGGATATGGCTGATTTCATGGGCAAGCACGCCGGTGAGTTCACGCGCCGTCAACACCCGAATCAGTTGATCGGTCACCGCGACGACGGAATTGCCTTTCCTGCCCACGGCAAAGGCATTCATCATCCGGGATGGGATAACGTGCAGCTCCGGCACGCGCGGCAAACCGGCGCGGCGGGACAATTCCTCTATGATGGCAAGTCCTTGCGGGAACTCTTCACGAGTCACGACCCTTGCTTTGTACATTTTCAACACCATTTGAGGACTGATGCGCCGGATAGCGACGAGGCTGACTGCACCGAAAACAAGTGCGTAAACAATGCCTGTGGGCCCTGCGAGCGTGAAAGCACAGACCACAAGCAGCACAAGGCTTCCGGCAAGAAGCATCCAGGTGTGCAGCGTGTTGATCAACCGGCTACGCTGGTGTACGGGAAGGTGAAGATGGAGGCTACTATCGGTCATAGGCGATTTATGGCGTTAAAAACCCCGTTTGCCGAGTCTTTTAAGGCAATTAGGGGTGTAAATGCTGCAGCTTCTGACTTGCATGGTAATTTCAGCCTTCTTATATAGCCCCCAACACGTAAGTGTGGCTCATTGTAGCCGTCTTGCATTGTTTAACCCCCCTAGGGGCTGCTGAATGGAACGCTCGGCAGAGGTCCCGGCAGCCTGCTGAATGGAGAAGTATAATGGCTAAAGTTATCGGTATTGACTTGGGTACGACCAATTCCTGCGTCTCTGTCATGGATGGCAAGAGCGCGAAGGTCATTGAAAATGCGGAAGGTGCACGCACGACACCTTCGATCATCGCTTTCACGGATAGCGATGAGCGCCTCGCTGGCCAGCCGGCCAAGCGTCAGGCTGTTACCAATCCGGAAGGAACCGTTTTTGCGGTCAAGCGCCTGATCGGCCGCCGCTTTGACGACCCGACCGTTGCCAAGGACAAGAAGCTTGTTCCTTACGAAATCGTCAAAGGCGACAATGGCGATGCATGGGTAGAGGTTCACAAGCAGAAATATTCCCCGTCGCAGATTTCCGCGATGATCCTGCAGAAGATGAAGGAAACCGCTGAAGCCTATCTTGGCGAAAAGGTCGAGAAGGCCGTCATCACGGTTCCAGCATACTTCAACGATGCCCAGCGTCAGGCCACCAAGGATGCCGGCAAGATCGCCGGTCTTGAAGTCCTGCGCATCATCAATGAGCCGACGGCAGCTGCTTTGGCCTATGGTCTCGACAAGAAGGAAGGCAAGACCATCGCCGTCTACGATCTGGGCGGCGGCACCTTCGACGTCTCGGTTCTGGAAATCGGCGACGGCGTTTTTGAAGTCAAGTCGACCAATGGCGATACGTTCCTTGGCGGTGAAGACTTTGACATGCGTCTGGTCGAATATTTTGCGGCCGAGTTCAAGAAGGAACAGGGCATCGACCTGAAGAACGACAAGCTTGCTCTGCAGCGCCTCAAGGAAGCTGCTGAAAAGGCCAAGATCGAGCTTTCGTCCGCCCAGCAGACCGAAATCAACCTGCCCTTCATCACTGCCGATGCTTCCGGTCCGAAGCACCTGACGATGAAGCTGTCGCGCTCCAAGTTCGAAAGCCTGGTTGACGATCTGGTTCAGCGCACCGTTGAGCCTTGCAAGTCCGCGCTCAAGGATGCCGGCCTCAAGGCTGGTGAAATCGATGAAGTGGTTCTCGTCGGCGGCATGACCCGCATGCCGAAGATTCAGGAAATCGTGAAGGCGTTCTTCGGCAAGGAACCCCATAAGGGCGTAAACCCCGATGAAGTTGTTGCCATGGGCGCAGCCATTCAGGCCGGCGTTCTGCAGGGCGACGTCAAGGACGTTCTTCTGCTCGACGTAACGCCGCTGTCCCTCGGCATCGAAACGCTTGGTGGTGTCTTCACCCGTCTGATCGACCGTAACACGACGATCCCGACGAAGAAGTCGCAGACCTTCTCCACGGCTGAGGACAATCAGTCCGCCGTGACGATCCGCGTCTTCCAGGGCGAGCGCGAAATGGCTGCCGATAACAAGGCACTCGGCCAGTTCGATCTCGTTGGCATTCCGCCGGCACCCCGTGGTATTCCGCAGATCGAAGTCGGTTTCGACATCGATGCCAACGGTATTGTCAACGTCTCGGCCAAGGATAAGGGCACAGGCAAGGAACACCAGATCCGCATTCAGGCATCCGGTGGTCTGTCCGACGCTGACATCGAAAAGATGGTCAAGGACGCTGAAGCCAATGCCGAGTCCGACAAGAAGCGCCGTGAAGGTGTGGAATCGAAGAACCAGGCAGAAGCCCTGATCCATTCGACCGAGAAGTCGTTGAAGGACTATGGCGACAAGGTTTCGGCAGAAGACAAGCAGTCGATCGAAACGGCTCTGGCCGAATTGAAGACCGCTGCTGAAGGCGATGATGCCGAAGTCATCAAGGCGAAGACGCAGACGCTGGCTGAAGTCTCAATGAAGCTGGGTCAGGCCATGTATGAAGCAGCTCAGGCTGCCGAAGGCGCTGGCGAAGGTGAACACACCGAAGCAACCGCCAAAGAACATGACGATGTTGTCGACGCTGATTTCGAAGAAATCGATGAGAACGGCAAAAAGAAATCTGCTTAATTCTGCAGATTATAGATTGATGAAGAGCCCGGCAGAAATGCCGGGCTTTTTCGTTTTTCCCTTGAGCGATTAGACTTTAGTCGAATTGACGAAGTTCGCAGGGGTAATTAATCAGACTACATGATTTAATCGTTTGAGGCCGCTTTGGGAGGAGCCAGCCTTTAAATGCGATACCTGCCCGTGCGCAATCGCCCCGCAGGCTTTTTATTCATCACAATATTTAATCGATTTAAATTTCGGGGAGAGAGATTTATGGCGCTCAAGAAGACGCTTCTCACAGGATTTCTTGTCTGTGGCATGCTCGCGGGTTGCAAAGGTTCGGAGGATAAGCCGGCTAATGCGACGTCGCAGGGGACTTTCAACGATCTGAATGCGCGGATCGACGAGATACAGAAATCCAATCACAGCACGCTCGATGCCTTGAACGGGCAGATTGCTCAATTGAAGCAGCAATTGGCCGAGGGGACGCAGACCAATCAGGCGTCGCTCAATCAGCTTACTGTGCTCATAGCGGAACTGGAAAAGCGGGCAGACGAGAAAGGCAAGACCGATCAGGAGACGATCCGTCAACTCACGGGTCGTATTGCAGAGCTGGAAGGAAAATCTACCACTGATCAAAGTACTATAGAAGCCCAGAAAAAGCTTCTGGCGCAGCTACGGACGGACCTGGATAAGGCTCTTGATCCCACGGAGATCAATGCTCTCAAGGAAACCATTGGTAAAATACAGGCAGCGCTTGACACAGCAAAGGCAGATACGACCACTGCGGATGCAATTAAGAAATTGGAAGATCGAATTGCTGAGCTGCAAGGCAAATTAGATACGCTGACAACGGCCAATCAAACAATTATTGGCGCGTTGAATGAACGTATTGCCGCACTGGAAGATATGGTGAAAGGCGTCGCACCAATCACTCAGGAGCTGGCGCAATATGTCAACACGCTGCGCGGTGCTAATTCCAGTGGCGATTTCACCCGCGGCAACACATTTCCTGCGACAGCCCTCCCTTTCGGTTTCAATTTTTGGACGCCGGTCAATCGGGACGATAATAATTGGTTTTATCAGTTCAAGAGCTCTACCAACCCTGATGCTGGCAATGAAGGCACAGTCCTCGACAAGATCATGGCTTTTGCCGTTGTGCATATGCCGAGCCCATGGATCGGCAATCGTCAATCCTTGCAGATCATGCCGATCAGCGATCCAAGCGTTACCACTAAAAGCGGGCGGGCGGAAAAATTCCAGCGCAAAAACGAGATTGCCAAGGCCCACTATTACAGCCTGACTTTTGACAATGGTATGCAGACCGAAATCGCCCCAACCGACCATGCCGCCTATTTTCGCTTCACCGCTCCAGCCAATAAGCTGAGCACGACTATTCTGTTTGATGTGTTCTCCGGCAGCGGCAATCTCGACATAGATCAGGTCAACGGCACAATTTCCGGATACACCGATCAGGGTAATTCAAGTCACAGAGCACCGAATCTCTATTTCTATGCCAAGTTTGGCAGCAAGATCACCGGCTCCAAAAAGATGGGCAATAACGGCGTAACGTCCTGGGTCCAGTTCGATACGCCTGATACCGGCAAGGTGGTCGGTATGAAAATTGCCACCTCCTTTATCAGCGTGGATCAGGCAAAAGATAACCTCAATCAGGAAATTGCTGACAAGTCGTTTGACGAAATCAAGGCACTCGCAGAAGCCGCGTGGAATGCCAAGCTCAACACCGTGCAGGTAGAGGGAGCGACGGACGACCAGAAAGTTACCCTCTATTCCAACATGTACAGGAGTTTCCTCTATCCCAATTCCGCTTGGGAGAACGTCAAGGGCACACCTACCTATGCCAGCCCCTATGCCCCCGGCAATCTGCTGAAGCCGGGAAAAATCTGGGTCAATAATGGCTTCTGGGATACTTACCGAACCACATGGCCGCTCTATACGCTGCTGTTCCCCGAACAAAGTGGGCAGATGATCGATGGCTTTGTCAACGGCTACAAGGATGGCGGCTGGGTCACCCGCTGGTCCGGACCGGGTTATGAAGACAGCATGGTTGCGACCAGTTCGGATATCATTTTCGCTGATGCATACCTTAAAGGTGTCCGAAATTTCGATGTCCAGGCTGCCTATGATTCCATGGTGAGAAATGCCTCAACCTTTAGTTCCGATTCGTCCAAAGGCCGCAAAGGCATGGAGAAATCCATCTTCTATGGCTATACGCCGACGGAAGTAGTCATCAGAGACCCGGCTCCAGGGCATGTCGCGTGGTCGCTTGAAGGCGACTTGAACGATTTTGGTGTTTCTCAGCTTGCGGAAGCTTTGAAGAAGGAAGACGACCGCGCTTATTTCTCTAATCGCGCTATCAGCTACAGCAATCTTTTTGATTCCGCCTCGACAGACTCTTGGGCTGGCGGATGGTTCCGTTCGAAAAATAGCGCAGGTGATTGGCAAAACAACTCTATCAAGCCGGATACATGGGGCTATGGCTATACGGAAGGCGATGCATGGTCCTATGCGTTCCTGACCCCGCAGGATGGACAGGGTCTTGCCAATCTCTATGGCGGCCGCGCTCAGCTGAAAGCCAAACTTGATGGCTTCTTTTCAGCAAAGCCATCGTCTGGTGGTGGTAGCTACGGCTGGAGCGAAATCCACGAAATCAAGGAAGCCAGAAAGGTCGCTGAACTGGCAAATGTCGGACAGTATCAGCATTCCAATCAGCCGGTTCACCATTCGATCTATATGTATAATTATGCCGGTGCGCCTGCCAGCGGACAGAAATATCTGCGCGATGTCATGAGCAAGCTCTACACATCGGGGCTAGACAACAACGGCATCCCCGATGGCAGCGGCTATATCGGCGATGAAGACAATGGCGAGCAATCCGCCTGGTATGTTTTCAGCGCCATGGGTTTTTATCCCGTCAGCATGGGACGCCCGGAATATGCGATTGGTGCGCCCTATTTTCCCAAGATGACGGTCTGGCTGAAGAATGCAAAGAATGAGAGCAGAAAGATCACCATCAACGCACCCAGCGTCAGCGATACCAACCGCTATGTGCAAAGCGTTCGCCTGAATGCCAAGGACATCACGCGCAGCTATCTCCTGCATTCGGAAATCGCTGATGGAGCCACGCTTGATTTTATCATGGGCCCCAATCCTTCGTCCTGGGGAACCGGGGAGGCTGATGTGCCTTCCTCCATCACTCAAGGCACAGCAAAGCCTTCGCCGCTTCAATCGGTATTGCCTGCAAAAACCTATGACGTAACAGCGAGCACGCCAGACAAGGCAGCAAACCTCTTCGACAGGGATTCCGGTACCGCGTGGCAAAGTGCGTCCGGTCCGGCGTGGATCGAGGCGTCGCTTCAAAGCGACAAAAAAGCCAGCGCCGTCACGCTCTATACGATCACGTCGTCCAGCGACCAAGCCCAGGATCCCGCAAACTGGACGCTCAAGGGTTCGAGTGACGGCACGACGTGGGTAGTCCTTGACGAGCGCAAGGATCAGACATTCCAGTGGCGCAGACAAACCCGTCCCTTCGCTCTGAAAACGTCTGCAACTTATGCCAAATACCGGCTGGAATTTGGAGGGAGCGGCGCTTTGTCTCTGGCGGAGTTCGAGTTGCTGGCAGAGCCGCAAAAGCCCTGATCTTCGGTCGTTGGTCCATGCATTTTCATCGAAAAATGCGCTGGTCTACGCGCATTGAGGAGGACGTTATGACATTTAAAAAGGTCATTTTGGCGGGGTTGTTGTCTTGCACCATGCTTGCCGGCTGTCACGATGAAGACAAGCAGGCCGCCGCGTCCAAGGGGACTTTCGCGGGGGACGCGACGGACAAGGACACGAAATCGCAGGACGCCGTCGTGGCGGCTCCGCAAACGCAACCCGATGCAACCAAGGATGCTGCAGCGACGCTGCAAGATCAGGACCTTGCCGGATATGTCAACATCATGCGCGGCGCCCATTCCGCCGCGTATATTGCCGACGGCTATTCCCGCGGCAATACATTTCCGGCCATGGCCCTGCCATTCGGTTTCAATATGTGGTCGCCGGTCAATCGTAGCGCCAAGTGTGATGATTCCAATTTCAACAACACCAAGCTCTGTGATGGCTATAAGGGCAATGATTTCTTCTATACTTTTTATGAAAATCGCGACGATACCAAACTGCTCGGTTCGATTCAGGCTTTTGCTGTCGTCCACGAACCAAGTCCATGGATAGGTAACCGGCAAACTCTGCAGATCATGCCGGTCAGCAAGACCGACGCATCAGGCAATTTACTCACGGACAGGATGGAGCGGGCCGAAAAGTTTCAACGTTCCAATGAAACCGCTCACGCCCATTACTACGGCATAACGTTCGACAACGGCACCAGAACGGAAATGACGCCGACAGATCATGCCGCATATTTCCGTTTCACGGCTTCTGCCACCCAACCGGTTCTGACCATCCTGTTCGACACATTTGCCGGTACAAGCGGCACAATAACCATCGACAAAGCGAATGGCGTTGTGTCCGGGTCTACCGATCACGGTGCACCGCGGATGTATTTCTACGCAAAATTTGACGATACGGTCACCCAAACCAAGCAACCCGATGCGGCAAAGCTCACATCCTGGCTGCAGTTTGATACGTCCGGCGCCAGCAAGATTGTTGGTTTGAAGATTGCCACGTCGTTCCTCAGCGTCGATCAGGCAAAGTCCAATCTGGAGCAGGAGATTGGCACCAAAACCTTCAACGACGTGGAAGCACTGGCCAAGGCTGCCTGGAACAAAAAGCTGAATATTGTTCAGGTGGAGGGTGCAACGGAAGACCAGAAGACCATCCTCTATTCCAACATGTACCGCAGTTTTCTTTATCCGAATTCCGCATGGGAAAATGTGGCTGGCGTGCCGACCTATATGAGTCCTTACACCAGTCCACCAGCGCCCAAAAAGGGTAAAATATGGGTCAATAACGGCTTCTGGGATACGTACCGTACGACATGGCCGCTCTACACGCTGCTGTTCCCAAATGCGGCCGGAGAAATGATTGACGGTTTCATCAATGGCTACAAGGATGGCGGCTGGGTGACGCGCTGGTCCGGCCCCGGTTACGCCGACATGATGGTGGCGACGAGTTCCGATATCATCTTCGCCGACGCTTACATGAAGGGTGTCCGCAATTTCGATATTGCTTCGGCCTACGCATCAATGGTCAAGAATGCATCCGTTTACAGTTCCGACGACAGCAGGGGCCGCAAGGGTATGAACGAAACGCCCTTTTACGGTTACTCGCGACTGGGCGATGAAAACGTATCGTGGTCACTTGAGGGCTATCTCAACGATTTCGGTGTGGCGCAAATGGCCACGGCGTTGGGCAAGACCGATGATGCAGCCTATTTCTCCAACAGCGCCATCAATTATGCCAAGATTTTTGACGGCGAATCGACGGGAACATGGGCTGGGGGCTGGTTCAGAAAAAGAGCCAGCGACACCAGTTGGGCCAATACCAACAGTACACCGCAGAGCTGGTATGGCGCCTATACGGAAGGCAATGCCTGGCACTATGCCTTTCTCGCTCCGCAGGATGGCCAGGGTCTGGCCAATCTTTATGGGGGCCGCGACAAGCTGAAAGCCAAGCTCGATGCCTTCTTCACGACGCCGCCTTTGAAGGATGGCGACTTCTACATATCAAAACCGGAAATCGTTTCGGCTTATGACGTCTCGAAGGCAGCCAATGTTGGCGAATATCAGCATTCCAACCAGCCGGTGCATCACTCGATCTATATGTACAATTATGCCGGTGCGCCTGCCAGCGGACAGAAATATCTGCGCGATGTCATGGATAAGCTCTACTTTTCCGGGTTTGATGCCAATGGGAACCAGACCGGCAATGGCTATCTCGGTGATGAAGACAATGGCGAAATGTCCGCGTGGTACGTTTGGAGCGCCATGGGGGTTTACCCCGTCAGCGCCGGACGACCTGAATATGCCATTGGCGCACCCTATTTCCCGAAAATGACAGTGCGCGTGGAGGATGCCAAGGGCGCCGTCCACCAGATCGTCATCCAGGCGCCCAATGTCAGTTCCAGTAATCGGTATGTGCAGAGCGTCAAGCTTGATGGCAAGCCGGTCAGCCACAATTACCTGCTTCATTCGCAGATCGCCAATGGTGCGCTGCTGGAATTTGATATGGGCCCCAATCCATCGCAATGGGGAACGGGGGCGGATGATGCGCCGGCTTCGATCACGACGGGGTCTGCCAAGCCAAGGCCTTTCACGTCGCTTCTGGTAGACAAGTCCTACGCGGTCACCGCCAGCAATGCGGTCAACACCGACAGTCTGTATGACCGCAATTCCAGCACGGCCTGGAATGGAACGGCGCCTACATGGGTAGAAGCTGACAAGAATGCTCCGAAAGCGGGCGACAGCGTATTGCTTTACACGCTGACATCAGCGGCTGCCGCAGAGGGTGATCCGGTGAGCTGGACGTTAAAGGGATCGAATGACGGCACGAACTGGACGGTACTGGATGAGCGCAAGGACCAGAAGTTTGAATGGCGTCAGCAGGTCAAGCCGTTTGCCCTGAAGACTCCGGCGGCTTACTCGAGATACCGTCTGGAGATCGGCGGAACCAAGCCTGTAAACCTGTCAGAGTTTGAATTGCTGGGCTATCCCGCAACGCCCTGATGCAATTTCCCGTTGGTGATATTGCAAAAGGCACCACCCCTTACCCTCCCACCTGTGGGGAGGTTTGGGGTGGTGATTGGTACTTCACCCCCCCTCTGCCCTGTCGGGCATCTCCCCCACAAGGGGGGAGATCACATCGACATTGAGGAGGTCGCTCAATTTGCAACTCTTGAAGATTAGCTGATACAGCCATGAAGGCTGATCTCCCCCCTTGTGGGGGGAGATGCCCGACAGGGCAGAGGGGGGTGAAAACAATCAATCTGTTGTTTTCAAATACATCCCTGCAATCTCCCCCTCTCCCTCATGGTGAGCTTGTCGAACCACGCAAAATGGTTCTGAAGTATCCATATCCCACTAAAAATATGCACAAAATTGCACGCACCCCAAAAACAATCTGCAAACTTATCCACGCCCTCAAAACCTGTCGTATTATCCGCATGTCCTTTCCGGCGGGAATGCTTCCGGAACCGTTCGAAAGTCGGAAAGGACCGGCGCCTCCGCGCTTCGGGTCGACGGAACCCGAAGCTCCGGGGAGGTTCCGTCCAATGTTCCAGGGCCGGTACTATGGCCGGCATGTGTCTTGACGGACACTCGCGGCAAAGTCGCGCGATACGGGACGCCAATGTCCCAATCAGGCGAAAATGCCTGATATCGGTCAGTGCGCCACGGTGGAACGGGCGGAAACAGAAATCGCCGGGCGGGTGGTCCGAAAGATCGCAAACCCCATTCTACCAATCCAAGACCGCGTTCCAAGGACCGCCCGTCTTTCCCACCTTTCAACAGCCAGACGCATCAGCGGGCGTGGCAATGGGGAAGTATGACCACCTGATAAAGTGAAGTGAAGATTATCAGCCAGCGCGTCGCGAAGCGCTTTCCGAAATTCAAACCGCGAGGCTTTACTTTCAGTATGCGTATAAAACCGTGGAAGGATTGCCACAGAAACGCAATAATGCGCAAATATGCGGCGCTTGGGGCGAATCAATCCAAGTTGCCACTGGCATTTTGAGCGTTGAACACTTAAATACCGCTCTAAAACAGGCTTCTGCGTGAGGCTTTCTGATTTCATGGAATGAGTGTTTGGATGAAGGCTGACTATTACGAAACCCTCGGCGTAGCCAGAGGCGCTGATGAGAAAGAGCTGAAAAGCGCTTTTCGTAAACTGGCGATGCAGTATCACCCCGACAAGAATCCGGGCGATGAAACGGCCGAGCACCGGTTCAAGGAAATCGGCGAAGCCTATGAGACGCTGAAAGACCCCAACAAGCGCGCTGCCTATGACCGTTTCGGTCACGCGGCCTTTGAAAATGGCGGCATGGGTGGCGGCGGCGGTTTCGGTGGTACCGGTGGTTTTGCCGATATTTTTGAAGACATTTTTGGCGAGATGATGGGTGGCGGTCGCCAGCGCCGCTCCGGCGGACGCGAACGCGGTGCCGATCTGCGCTACAATATGGAAATTACGCTGGAAGAGGCCTATGCCGGCAAGACGGCACAGATCCGCGTGCCCACATCCATCGTCTGCGATGAATGCACCGGCACAGGTGCCAAGGCTGGCACATCACCGGTCACTTGTAACACGTGCGGCGGCTCCGGCCGTGTCCGTGCGGCTCAGGGTTTCTTCTCCATCGAGCGCACCTGCCCAACCTGTCACGGCCGTGGCCAGACCATCAAGGACCCTTGCCCCAAATGTGCAGGTCAGGGCCGAATCACCGAAGAGCGTTCGCTTTCGGTCAACATCCCGGCTGGCATCGAGGACGGTACACGCATCCGTCTGACCGGCGAAGGCGAGGCGGGTGTTCGCGGCGGCCCGTCCGGTGATCTCTATATTTTCCTGTCGCTGAAGCCGCATGAATTCTTCCAGCGCGATGGTGCGGATCTCTACTGCAAAGTACCGATTTCCATGACAACGGCAGCTCTTGGCGGCCAGTTCGAAGTGGCTACGCTTGATGGCACGCAGACCCGGGTGAAAATTCCCGACGGCACGCAAAACGCCAAGCAATTCCGCCTCAAGGGCAAGGGCATGCCGGTTTTGCGCCAGCCAGCCATGGGTGATCTCTACATCCAGATTTCCATTGAGACACCGCAGAATCTCAACAAGCGCCAGCGCGAATTGCTGGAAGAGTTCGAGCGTGTGTCGTCGCAGGACAACAGCCCGCAATCCTCCGGCTTTTTTGCCCGCATGAAGGATTTCTTCGAGGGATTGAGCGAGTAATTTTGTTACGGAATTAAGACAACTGGCCTTGCTTCCGCCACGAGTTGCGTCATAAATTTGTCTGACTGCGACGGGAGGATGAGCATGACACGACCATTGGGTAAGAAACTCGCTGAAAAATTCGGCGAGGAAATCCGGTTTTTCAAAGGCTGGATGCACGGGCCAAAGGCTGTCGGCTCCATTCTGCCGACGAGTTCCATCACCGCGCGCCGTATGGCCAGTGTCGTCAATCCGCATTCCGGCCTGCCGGTACTGGAGCTCGGGCCGGGTACGGGTGTCATTACCCGCGCCATTCTCGGCCGCGGTGTGGCTCCCTCCGATCTTTATTGTGTCGAATACTCAGCGGATTTCGCCGAGCATCTGCGCGAGGATTTTCCCGGTGTGAACATTATTGAGGGCGATGCCTTCAATCTCGACAAGACGCTGGGCGCACATAAGGACCAGATGTTTGATTCGGTCGTCTCGGCCGTGCCGCTTTTGAACTTTCCGGTTGGCGAGCGGGTGAAGATCATCGAGGATCTGTTGCGGCGCGTTCCGCACGGCCGCCCGATTGTCCAGATTACGTATGGCCCGATGTCGCCGGTTCCGGCCGGTCGCGGCAACTACAAGATTGAGCATCTCGATTTTATCATCCGCAATGTTCCTCCCGCGCGGCTGTGGATTTATCGCCGCGCCTGATTCCCCGATTTCCATCGCTTGACCCCTGAAGGGAACTCTATGCTGCCGAAGATTCTCGTTTTCGCAGGTTCCAACCGTACCAGCGCTTACAGCGGTCAGGTTGCCGATGTCGCAACAAAAACATTGGCCGCTCTGGGCGCTGACGTGACGCGTATAGCCCTGATCGATTATCCCTTGCCGATCATGGATCAGGATCTGGAAACGGAAAAAGGCATCCCGGAGAATGCCATGAAGCTGGGCCGCCTGTTTGCGGCACATGATGGCATTCTCATTGCATCGCCCGAATACAATTCATCCATTCCGCCGCTGCTGAAAAACACAATCGATTGGGTCAGCCGCATTTCGCGGGATGGTGAAAAGCCCTTGCGGCCCTATTCTGGAAAGATCGTCGCCTTGTGTTCATCTTCCGACGGACAGTTTGCCGGCGCTCGCGGGCTTTATCATTTACGCTCGGTGCTGATGAATGTTGGAACACAGATTCTCAGCGAACAATGCTCGGTCCCGCATGCACACGAAGCCTTTGCCGATGACGGCTCGTTTCATGATGCGCGAACAGCCAAAGCCATGGAGCGGGTCTGCCAAACGCTGGTTGATCACACAACCCTGGCAAAATCCCGCCTATAAGCCGTTTTCTGGCCACCATTTGCCATTCTGAGCTTTTCTATCGCGTTCCGTTGTGCGATGGGGTGACGATCAACAGAAAAGGTGGTTTGTCATGATGGAAGCGGCTTTGCGCGATCGCCTCATCGTAGGCCTTGATGTGCCTTCAGTGAATGATGCGGCGAAAATTGTCAGTGAACTTGGCGACACGGTGTCGTTTTACAAAATTGGCTATCAGCTGGCTTTTGCCGGTGGCCTCGGTTTCGCTTCAGAACTGGTTCAGTCCGGCAAAAAAGTCTTTCTCGATATGAAACTGCTCGATATCGACAACACAGTCGCCAAAGGCGTCGAAAACATCGTCAAGATGGGTGTGTCGATGCTGACGCTCCATGCCTATCCCAAAGCGATGAAGGCAGCTGTGGAAGCGGCGCGCGGCTCTGATCTCTGTCTGCTTGGCGTTACGGTGCTCACCTCCATGGACCAGCAGGACATGATCGATGCCGGTTACGAGCACGATCCGCACACGCTGGTGCTGATCCGTGCCGAGCAGGCCCTGCATGCGGGCATGGGCGGCATTGTCTGTTCGGCAGCGGAAGCATCTGCTGTGCGCAAGATCGTTGGACCAAAACTTGCCGTCGTCACCCCCGGCATCCGGCCGAAGGGCGCTGATATCGGCGACCAGAAGCGCGTCATGACCCCGTCAGATGCCCTGCGCGAAGGTGCCAGCCATCTCGTGGTTGCAAGGCCCATCGTCGGCGTGGCAGATCACAAAGCTGCGGCAGAAGCGATCCTTGCCGAAATGGCCACTGTCTGATCAAATCCGCCAAAATGAATCGCCTGAACAGGCGGATTGGAGGATTGATGGCCAAGGGATATTGGATTGCACGCATCGATGTGAAAGATGCCGAGGGTTACAAGGGCTATATCTCAACCGCAAAACCGGCGTTCGAACGGTTCGGTGCAAATTTTCTCGCCCGTGGCGGCGCATTCCATGAACTGGAAGGCACAGCCCGTGCCCGCAATGTGGTGATCGAGTTTCCATCGGTGCAGCACGCGCTCGATTGCTACAACTCTGTGGAATATCAGGCCGCCAAGGCCATTCGCAAACAATATGCCGAAGGCGAAATGCTCATCGTTGAAGGAGCCTGAGCCTTCATCTGTGCAGTGCGCAATTTATGTTGCGGTTGCACAATGATTTGTGAACATCTTTCTCCGGGCTAATCCTTTTGTTGCATTGCAATATCGGTCAAAGCGGGTAGGGTTATTCTCCCGTCAAGAACATTTTCATCTTTGGTGAGCATGTTCTTGAGATCGCCGTTGTGTTGATATGATCGGACAGTGGAATGTTCTACCAGCTTTATGAACTCAATCACGCCGCACTCCAGCCCTATCGGGCTTTGGCGGATGCCACGAAGCTGTTCTATGACCATCCACTCAATCCGTTCTCGCAAACGATAATTGGCCGCTCCATCACGGCTGGCTGCGAACTGTTCGAACGGACAACGCGTGCCTACGCCAAGCCGGCTTTCGGTCTTCCAACGACAATTGTTGATGGTGATGAAGTTGAAATCCGCGAAAAGATCGTCTGGTCCAAGCCATTTTGCAACGTGATCCATTTCAAGCGCTCGCTTCCTGCCAAGCGTGGTGCCGACCCCAAGATTCTTGTCGTTGCGCCGATGTCCGGCCATTACGCCACTTTGCTGCGCGGTACTGTCGAGGCATTGCTGCCGCATGCGGAAGTCTACATCACCGATTGGGTTGATGCGCGCAGTGTGCCGCTGACCGCCGGCCGTTTCGACCTTGACGATTATGTCGACTATGTCATCGAGATGTTCCATGCGCTCGGTGAAGACACACATGTGGTTGCTGTCTGTCAGCCATCGGTTCCGGTGCTGGCAGCAGTCTCCGTCATGGAAGCCAATGGTGACCGTTTCGCGCCGTCCAGCATGACATTGATGGGCGGCCCTATCGATACCCGCAAGAACCCGACCGCAGTCAACATTCTGGCAGAGGAAAAGGGCATTAAATGGTTCCGCGACAATGTCATCATGTCGGTGCCGTGGCCGCATGCGGGCTTTATGCGCGAAGTCTATCCGGGTTTCCTGCAGCTTTCGGGCTTTATGAGCATGAACCTTGATCGCCATATTACAGCGCACAAGGAATTCTTCACGCATCTGGTGCAGGAAGACGGCGACTCCGCCGACAAGCACCGGGAATTCTATGACGAATATCTCGCCGTGATGGATTTGACGGCTGAATTCTACCTGCAGACTGTTGATACGGTTTTCGTTCGTCAGTCGCTGCCAAAGGGTGAAATGACCCATCGCGGCAAGCTGGTTGATCCTTCTGCCATCCGCAACGTTGCGCTGCTCACTGTCGAGGGCGAGAACGACGATATTTCCGGCGTCGGCCAGACCAAAGCCGCCCAGACCCTGTGTGTAAACATCCCCGATGCGATGCGTATGCACCATCTGCAGGCCAAGGTCGGTCACTACGGCGTGTTTAACGGATCGCGTTTCCGTGCTGAAATTGCACCACGTATTGTCCAATTCGTTAACGACCATGCGCAGGCCAATCGCAAGAGCAACGTGACGCCGATTGGCAAACGCGCTCGCGGCTAAAGGCAATCTCCGACTGTTAAAGAGCTCGCGCCGGAAGCGTTGTTTTTCCGGCAGCGGTGGTATTACACTAGCTGTACTTCGATAAATATCAATAAATTCAACCTCTTGCCGGTTTGTGTATCGAACGCATTTCCGCCAGCGGAAACGGCCGCCTTGCGGTCTATGTGACCAAGGCGGCATCGCATACCCATCAAATTTTCCTCAAAATCTAGGAAGTTCAAATTTTAACCATATATTAACAATGGCGGGATCGTGGCGCCATTGTGATTGACTCATATCCCCTCCCGACATTAACGTTTTGTTAACGAAGGCTGGTTGGGTTCGGAGTAAAGCATGTTCGGAGCGGTGAAATTTTTGAAGACGGTAGGGTTCGCCGCGGCATTGTTTGCTGGCGCGCTCATTGCAAACCCGGCTTCCGCGACCGAAGCATTCATGCAGACAGGCGGCCTCACGTCACAGCCAATCGGTCACTACGAATTTTGCAAGCGTCTTCCTGACGAATGCTCGATCCGCAGCCGCAACGTTATGCCTGCCAAGATGACGCGTGATTTCTGGGAGCTGATCGTTAACGTCAACGCTCGCGTCAACCAGACGGTCAAGCCATTGACCGACATGGAAATCTACGGCGTTGAAGAATATTGGGGCTATCCCGACAAGGTCGGCAATGTCGGTGATTGCGAAGATTACGTGTTGGAGAAGCGCCGCGAACTGATCCAGGCAGGCATTTCACCGGCCGATCTCCTGATCACTGTCGTTCGCAAGCCTGATGGCGAAGGCCATGCCGTCCTCACTGTCCGCGCCGATACTGGCGACTTCATTCTCGACAACCTCGCTGACGGCGTAAAGAACTGGTCAGAAACCGACTATACCTATCTGAAGCGTCAGGCGACCAACAATACTGGCCGCTGGGTCAGCATCGAAGCACCAAGCAACATTCTGGTGGGTTCAGTTCGCTAAACCCTTGTTCGTGAAATTGGGAAATCCCGGATCGAAAGGTCCGGCATTTTCTATTTTGATACACCATTCGTAAATGAACGGGTGCAAATCCCTGTCAAACCGCCCTAGGCGGCCTGATGGGCGGTGTCGGTCGCCATCCGGTAAGAGATGGCTTCTGCAAGATGGATGCGCCCAAGAACCTCTGCCCCATCGAGATCCGCCAATGTCCGCGCCACTTTCAGCACGCGGTGATAGCCGCGCGCCGAAAACCGCATTTGCTCGCTCGCCTGTCTCAGCAATGTCATGCCAGCACTATCCGGCTGCGCCACGTCTTCAATCATCGCGACCGGGCAATGCGCATTGGATGTGATCTGCGGATAGCCCAGTTGTTCAAACCGCTGTTTTTGGATGTCACGGGCACGTGCCACCCGTATGGCAACCGCAGCGCTGGCTTCCGAATTGGGTCTATGAATGAGATCGGCGGCGCTGACGGCAGGGACTTCGATACGAAGATCAATCCGGTCGAGCAGTGGCCCCGAAATGCGCGCCTGATAGTCCTGCTGGCAGCGCGGACCTCTGGCACAGCGATGGCCAGGTTCTCCTGCCATGCCACAGCGGCAAGGGTTCATGGCCGCGATAAGCTGGATTTGGGCGGGATAGGAGATACGGTGATTGGCCCGGGCGATCATGCATTCACCCGTTTCGAGCGGCTGGCGCAAGGAGTCGAGCACTTGCGGTGTAAACTCGGGAAACTCATCGAGAAACAGCACGCCGCGATGTGCCAGTGAAACTTCCCCCGGCCGGGCGCGGATACCGCCGCCCACCATCGCCGCCATGGACGCTGAATGGTGCGGCGCGCGGAAGGGCCGCCGGTTCGTCAATTTACCGCCGAGCAACTCGCCCGCGACGGAGGCGATCATCGACACTTCAAGCAATTCGCGCGGCAAAAGCGGCGGCAGAATGGACGGAAGCCTTTGGGCAAGCATCGATTTGCCCGATCCGGGCGGTCCGACCATGAGGAGGTTGTGGCCGCCTGCAGCGGCAACCTCGAGGGCGCGTCTGGCGCTCTCCTGCCCCCGGATATCAGCAAGATCGGGCAGGTTGGTGGCATTGGTCTGCATGGCAGGCTCGGGGCGCGACAGAACCTGATTGCCGCGAAAATGATTGGCCAGACTGATCAGGCTGCGCGGCGCCAGAATATCGATTTCCTCGCCAGCCCAAGCGGCCTCGGGTCCACAGGGCGCCGGGCAAATCAGGCCGCGTTCCTGTCTATTGGCGGAAATAGCCGCTGGCAGCACACCCGCCACATGGGTGATCGTTCCGTCAAGCGATAGCTCGCCCAGCACAACATAGCCTTGCAAGGCATCAGCCGGTATCGCGCCAAGCCCTGCCATCAGGCCAACGGCAATTGGCAGATCGTAATGGCTGCTTTTGCCCTATTATGCGATTCGTATGCATTTTAGCTCATCGCTATAGTATCGATCAGGCTTGACAGGAGCTGGACACAACTGTCGATTCCTTTCGGGGTTAGCTTTCTCTCTTTGACTTGGGCAGCATTGCCACAAAGTGGCATTGCTGATCCCCAGCCAACGCTACGAGCGAATGGCCGGGTCAAGGCCGTAGAACAAGCGATAGCGCAGTGTGCCTTGATGCGGTCAGTCGGGAGTGGCACTTAGTCATAGAGCATCCGCCGTAGGCGGATTCATTTTTTCCGAATTCGATTTGGTATAAATTCTGGACCAGCTTGGTACGATCACATAGTTCGTTAGGCTTGAGTATCTGGGCACGGCGAAGTCATCGTCTTACTAGACGGGCTTCCAATTTGTCCCTACGACAACCAATCGGTGGGGGAGGTTCTTCATATTTGGCGGTTAACGAGAGATAGATAAGTTTCAATTTCTTCCTTTGCCATCGTCTCCTTTAGAACGAGTTCCTGTGCAATCTTTAGTAATTCGGATTGAAAGCGTGTGACGATTTCAATTGAAATCTCGTAGGCATTTTCTAGCCGGTTGTTCACCGCCGCGCTTACATTCAATGCAGCCATTTTGTCGATTGGACTTACCGTTGCAGTATGCACAAGTCGATTGACAGCGCCCGTTCCGAGGACTGTTTCCAAAGCGAGTGCTATTTCAGTCGCCTTGGCAAGGTCTGACTGGTCTGAGCCGCCACTTCCGAGACTTGGCGTCCCGAGTACGACCTCTTCGGCAGCTCTGCCAGCGAGAATAGAAATTATTCTCGCCGCATAGGCTTCTTCCATGTCAAGGGTATCAAGGTCTTCGCGTCCATCC
The DNA here is from genome assembly GCF_014189505.1 of Phyllobacterium sp. 628. Lineage (GTDB taxonomy): Bacteria > Pseudomonadota > Alphaproteobacteria > Rhizobiales > Rhizobiaceae > Phyllobacterium. The sequence continues at coordinate 638,632 of NZ_CP050301.1, forward strand.
ACATAGGAACGTCCACTAGGGCCATTAATCGTTACCGCCTCTATGCTACCTTGTCCGAGATGATAGCGTGCCACGACATGACCTGCCTCGTGTACAGCTCTCCGCCATCGAGATTCTTCTGATCGTTTTGGCTTGCCACTCTCCAGCCGATCCGCAATATCACTATAGGCCAGCTCTCGCTTTTCACGCCGGGCGGTTTTACGCGCTTCGCGAACGACGCGTTCGATATCGGCCCCAGTCAGGCCAACGGCTTTCAGAGCGAGAGAGCGAACGACAGCGTCGGCAGTTTGGTCGTTCATCATGGTTTCAATCCGGTGGTTCCACCTTTAACTGGCAGATTGTTGTTACGCCCGGTCTGCATGGCTTCCAGTCCACCTGGAACGATGCGTGCTAGGTCAGCTCCGATCTGATGTTCTAGAATGCCGCAAAGTGTATCGATGTCGGGTTGCGATATTGGGACATGATGTTCAAGTCTTCCTGATCTGAGCAAGGCTGGATCTATAAGCTTAGGTAAATTGGTCGCCGCGAGGAGTATGACCCCCTCCGTCTTTACGACACCATCGAACAGTTCCAATGCCCGATTTGTCAGCGTGTTCCAGTAGTCACTGTAGCGTCCGCGATCGTTGCCTTCTATGACCAATCTTCCTATCCAATTCAATCAGAGTTCATAGGCAAGACTAAAAAGATTCGGGGTACGGTGCGTTATACGACAATCCCTAAATCGAAAGGACGTCCCACGCCGACACCAAAAGCAATTACTCTCATAATTGATAGAGTTCTTAGCTCATCTAAAAGACAAATATCCCAAAGTTACTGGATTGCGGCTATGCTCATGCATACTGCAGGCTTTAGGAGTATCGGCGCGGAACGGCTCCAGCTTGGTGATTTGGCAGACGGCCTCATGGAGCACGGCATACATAATAATGGTGAGCCGTTCGACTTGGGAGCCGGAGCAACAAACTTGGCGATTCAACGACATGTATATAGTGGAACACGCCGATTAAAAGCTGCGATGAGCGGCAAGATTTTTTTTAACATCACAGAAAAGAACGATGACACAAGACAGGTCTCGGTGACGATCGATGATTTCAATAATATGCTGGCATATGTTTGGGGCAAACGACAGCGGGACGTTGAGAACCTCACTCCGAGGCAAAAGCCTGTTTCCGATTGCTTTTTTTGTCGCGTAAGGGGCCCACCTATCAGCTCCAAGCGAAAAGCATCCGTAACTACATCAATAAGATATTCAAGGAATTGGGAATTCCAGGATCGGCTCATCGATTGAGAGCAGCGTTCATTGAAGCCGTCGTTCGAAAAGCGTCCTTACGCTCAAGGGCAGCGAACGGAGCTTTTGCCGATCAGGCTAATGTTGGGGTGGAGGGAAGTGAGGCGGGGGGCCACAAAAATTTTAATACTACAACAAAATATTACACAAACAGATTGCATCGTGAAACGGATCTAATTGAAGGGGAGATCCTTGTCACGGAGGATAAACCTTTAATTGACCTCCATAGGCTTCTTCAGGCGGTGGAACCTCTTCAGAGGCAACTGATTTTGGCGGCGGTCGAAGCGATAGTAGCACAAATGACTAAAAGTTAGTTCGCTTTATCCTGCTTCGGCCCGATGTTTCTCTCACTGCTGTTTTCTCACGACGTATGCGTATGCAAAGCTTAATAAACTGTGCTAAATCAGAGGCTTAGCACGAATACGTCATCAGAATAGGGCAAAACGAGGCCTTCTTTCGGCAGGTCGGCTGGAGCCAGATTAATGGTGATCTTCTTTGGCGGCAAAGAAAGTCCGGAAGCATGCAATGCTGCCTGCACGCGCTCGCGGCTTTCGGCCACCGCCTTATCAGGCAGACCGACAATATGAATACCCATTTTACCGGGGGCAATCATCACCTGGACGTCGACAGGCTGGGCTTCAATACCTTGAAAAGCGACCGTACGGACGCGGGTGACCATGAAAAATTCCCTGAAAATGCTGCTTAAAAATGAATTTATATCAATAACGCTACCTGATCACATTTCACGCTGCGTGACAAGAACATTTAAGGAACATTCATTCGTCTAACAAAAACTGCGCCGGCACTGAATCCGACACAGATATTTCAACTTCAAGGTGTGGGCCTCAACCCCACTTCATTTCGCCCTTGGCGACCTTTGCGCCCAGTTCCAGCGACGAAACATCGAGAAGATCGGGATAGCGATGCTTCATCGCCGCAATGAGTTCAACACTGGATTTGGCTTTGCCGGCTTCCTCATTAAAAGCTTGGAGATAGTCGCGGGTAAATTCTACCGCTGCGAGACCATTTGGTGCACCGGCGGCCTGATGGGATGGCACCACGATTCTGGGTTCGCGCGCTACGATTTCATCAAGCGCAGCAATCCATTTTTTGCGGTCGTCAATGTTTGGCTCATCGGCAACCCAGATATGTACGCCGGACGAGATCAACACGCCGCCGAAAACGGCTTCAAGGCCGGGAACCCACAGATATCGCCTGTCTTTCAGATCGGCGACAGTGATGATCTCGATCTTGTTACCTTCAAGTTCAAGTGAGGTGATATCAGACGCTGCAGGAATGACGACATCTGCCAGAACCTTGGGACCATTGTCCTTGAGCTGCGGACCCCAGACATCAAGCTTGCCCTGCACATTGGCCTTGATTGCCGCAACCGTTGCGCTTGCCGCTATAATTTTGGCGCCGGGGAAGGCCTCGGCAATCGGACGCAGGCCAAAATAATAGTCCGGGTCGCTGCAGCTGACATAAATTGTCGTCAGGGTCTTTCCTGTTGCCTTGATCGCATCAGCCACCACGCGACCATCGGACAAGGTGAATCCGCCATCGAGCAGAATGGCTTCCTTTTCGCCAGTCAATAGCACTGGTGTGCGGCGGAAGCCGTTCTCGTCAGCCTGAAAATAGGTCCATTTCAGCTTGGTAGCGGCCTTCGCAGCAAAGGTCAGGGGTTGCAATACTGCAACCGTTCCTGCGGCTAGAAGGGTTTTCATCGTCTCACGTCTTGTCCAAACGGTTTGCAAAATTTTTATCCTCAAATGGGTTCCAATTGCTCATGCAAGAGATTGGCACGTCCCCGCAGCTTGAAAAACCCCGATCAAAAAGACAAACTGTCTGAATAGTTCATACAATAGAGTGGTCCCATGGCTTCCGTCAGCTTCAACCGGTTCATCTATTTTGTCACGGTCGTAGACTTGGGCTCATTCACCGCTGCCGCAGAGCGGTTGGGCGTAGCCAAGGCGGTCGTCAGTCACCAATTATCCAAACTGGAGGAAGAGCTGGGCACAACGCTGCTGATCCGCACCACGCGGCGGCTACGGACGACGGAGGCTGGCCGCAGGTTCTACGAGCGTTGCATCGTAATTCTGCGGGAAGCCGAAAATGCTATTCATGAGGTGTCGTCAGAGGCAGATGCGCCAGTTGGCACGCTGATGCTGACGGCGCCGCTGGATTATGGTGCCAAGGTTCTTGCTCCGGTGATCGCGCTTTATCTGGAACGCTACCCGGCTGTGAGGGCCAATCTTACATTCACGGATATCCAGTTCGATTCAGTTGAGAATGAACTTGATCTGTCGATCCGCGTGGGCTGGCTGGAGGATTCAAGTGCGCAAGCCCGCCGTATTGGCTCCTTTGAGCAGCATCTCGTCTGTTCGCCAGCCTATGCCACCCGTATCGGCCCTATGGATCACCCCAATGGGTTGGAAAACGCCGATTGGATTGCCAATAGCGCACTCAAGGAACCTCTACGCTGGCTGTTTTCAAAAAGTGGAAACGAACAGATCATTATTTCGGGCAAGTCTCTGGTCACTGCCAACGGCACCGATGCCAGCTATGTCTGCGTGCTGGCGGGTATCGGACTTGCAGTGCTACCGGATTATCAGGTGGCTGACGATGTCAGGGATGGCCGGCTGGTGCGGCTGTTGCCGGATTGGTCTCTGCCGTCGGGCGGCATCTATGCGGTTTATCCGCCCGCAAAATTTCGACCGGCGCGCGTACGCGCCTTTGTCGATCTTCTTGTCGCAGCAGAAGAGAAGCGAAAGCGTTAGCGCCGCTTGGCTTCTACCGCATCCCAGAACAGAGCGGCAATGTCTGCACCGCCAAAGCGCTTGACTTCGCGCACCCCGGTTGGCGACGTGACGTTGATTTCGGTCATGTAGTCACCAATAACATCGATGCCGACAAGGATGAATCCGCGCTCGCGCAGGGAAGGACCGATACGGGCGCAAATCTCGCGCTCGCGCTCGGTCAAATCGGTTTTCTCGGCCCGGCCGCCCACATGCATATTGGAGCGCGCATCGCTTTCCGAGGGAACCCGGTTGATCGCGCCCACAGCTTCACCATCGATGAGGATGATGCGTTTATCGCCCGAGCGCACATCTTTCAGATAGCGCTGTGCGATAATCGGTTCGCGGAACATCTGCCCGAACATTTCGAGCAGCGAGGTCAGGTTCCGGTCACCATCGGCCAGATGGAAAACCCCGGCGCCGCCATTGCCGTAAAGTGGCTTCAGGATGATATCGCCGAATTCCTTGCGGAATGCCATGATCTCCTGCGGATCTTTGGTGATCAGCGTGTCGGGCATAAGGTCGGGAAATTCGGTAACGAAGATTTTTTCGGGGCTGTTGCGCACCCAGGCTGGATCGTTGACCACCAGCGTCTTCGGGTGAATCCGTTCAAGGATGTGCGTCGTGGTAATATAGTTCATGTCGAACGGCGGGTCCTGCCGCAGGAGCACCACATCCATCTCGGATAGATCGCGCGAAACCTGTTCGCCAAGCGTGAAATGATCGCCTTCGATATCGCGGACAGCGAGTTCTTCGACCCGCGCCCGGACAATGCCGTCGCGCATGCTGAGCCGGTCAGGCGTATAATGATAAAGCTTGTGGCCGCGTGCCTGCGCCTCGAGGCACAGTGCAAAGCTGGTATCCCCAGCGATCCGGATCGAATTGATGTGGTCCATCTGGACCGCGACTTTCAGTGCCATGGAACGTTCCCCGACAGGATAAGGAGTGTTGACATGGCGATGTCACGTTCAATGGTCAAGGTCAATCCTGCAGCACGATCAACATATCGTAGAGGAAAGTGTCACCGCATCCTCACCAACCGGTGAGAATGCGGTGACAGGGATATCAGAGCCTGGCCATGCAGATATTGGTGTGACCTGCGCCAACAAAGCCGAGAACGTTGGCAGCACCCTTGGAAAGGTCGATTACCCGTCCTTTGATGAAAGGACCGCGATCATTGATGCGCACGACGATCGACTTGCCATTGCGCTGGTTGGTAACCTTCACCTTGGAGCCGAAAGGCAGGGTGCGGTGAGCAGCAGTAAGAGCGGAAGGATTCATTCTCTCGCCGGAAGCAGTCTTGGAATGAAGTGCATACCAGGATGCACCGCCGCATGCGGAACCGGCATTTGCCGAAACGATACCAAACATCAAAAGAAGCATGGTTGCAGAAAGTACCTTACGGATACTTGCAATGGAGACCATATTGTAAATCGCACTTTAAATGGCCCGTGGCAGGAATTGCCAGACTGAAGATGCACGCTTGAATATGATCTTGGGCAAGTAGATCGTCACGTGAATGATTGAGCCCTTCTATTTTGGGTAAATGTGGCCTCGAGGTGACCCGATCTGGAAATATCCCTCAGCAAACCGGGCAAGATCAGCCAAGTCATTCAAAAAATTTGTCTTATTATGATTCAAAACGTGATCGCAGATGCTTGGAACAACTAATCTGTTGTGGCAGTTCGTGACGAAATGAGGCGATAATGTGATCAATACTGAACGAAAACCTAAGCAAACGCCCATTATGGCGCGCATTCGCCGGTCAATGGTTAACTCAAATTAACCGGCACGTAATGAAAAAGCCCCGACATTCAATGTCAGGGCTTCCTTGAAAACGCAGATGACAGGAGCAGATCAGGCCAGTGCTTTGGCATCCAGAGCGTGGATAATGCCGCGCAATTCGGCCAGACCGCGCAGGCGGCCGATGGCGGGATAACCGGGTGTCACATCCTTGGTCAGATCATCCAGCATGCGGTGGCCATGATCGGAGCGGAAGATGATGCTGTCGGAAGACTTGCGTTTGCTGTCCTCAGCCAGCAGTTCCTTCAGCACGGCAACCATATCCACATCACCTTCCAGATGCGCGGCTTCATGGAAGCTGCGGCCATCGCCTTCGCGGGTCGTTGCGCGCAGATGGGAGAAGTGAATGCGGGAAGCGAAGCGCCGCGCAATTTTGGGCAGGTCATTATCGGCTCGCACGCCGAGGCTTCCGGTGCAGAAACACATACCATTGGCTTGCGACCGAACAGCATCGAACAGGGCGGCATAATCGGCTTCAGTCGAGGCGATGCGAGGCAAGCCGAACAGCGGTCGGGGCGGGTCGTCAGGATGCAGCGTCAGCTTGACGCCGAGATCATCGGCAATCGGCGTCACTGCTTCGAGGAATTCAATGAGGTGCTGGCGAAGCTTGTCTGCATCGATACCCGCATAGGCTTCAAGCTTGTCGCGGAACGCCGGGATGGTCAGCGGCTCGGTTGTGGAACCGGGCAGGGCGCTGGCGATGTTGCGCGTCAAGTCTTCGATTTCCTGCCCGCTCATTTGGGCGTAGAGCGCTGCGGCGATATCCCGGTCAGCTTGCGTATAAGCAGCCTCGGCATTTGTGCGTTGAAGAATATGCAGGTCGAACACGGCAAACGTGTTGTGGTCGAACCGCATCGCGGTCGATCCCGTCGGCGTTACATAATCAAGATCGGTGCGGCACCAGTCTACGACCGGCATGAAATTGTAGCAGATGACATGAATGTCATTGGCGGCCAGCGCTTCCATACTGGCGATCCATGCAGCGATCTCCTGTTTGGCTGCGCCGCCCAGACGCTTGACTGCATCGGGGATCGGAATGCTTTCCACCACGGACCATGTCAGCGGCTTGCGCCCGGCGGGCGTTGTTTCGATCAGGGACTTGCGTTCATGCACCTGCTTTTCGGTCCAGGCTTGGCCGATGGGTACTTCGTGCAACGCCGATACAATATCGGTCGCCCCGGCCTGGCGCACATTATCCAGTGATACACCGGCGTTTGGTCCAAACCATCTCCATGCCTGACGCATTCAGTCCTCCGTCATTTCCCGGTGTTCAGACGAATGAACCGGGGTAAGTTTGTCTCAATTCATCAATATCGGGAATGACGGCATTCAGATGCTGTTTCATGGCTGCACAGGCAGCGGCCACGTCATGGATTTCGATGGCGTTACGAATAATCTTGTGTTCGGAAAGCACGTGTTCCATCCGGCCGAGTGCCGGCAGTGTCATGCGGCGGGCGCGATCGATCTGCACTTTCACAGGCTTGAGATAATGCCAGATACCGGGATGACCGGCGATTCCGGCAATGGCCTCGTGAAAGGCCTCGTCGGCTTCATGGAAGGCGCTCATATTCTGCCGGTCGGCAAAAAACTGCTGCCGCGCCAGAATTTCATCCAGCCATTCCACGTCTTTTGCCGTGGCAACAGCGGCGGCGCGTTCGACGGTTGCGCCTTCCAGCGCCTGCCGGATCACGACAGCCTCAGGAATCAACGCCACCGGTATGCGGGCAACGAAGGTTCCGGATTGCGGAAACACATCGACAAGCCCGTCTTCCACCAGCCGGATCAGGGCTTCACGCACGGGCGTGCGGCTGACTCCAAAACGTTCGGTGAGGACTTTTTCATTCAGCGCGGTGCCGGGGGTCATTTCCATGGACACGATGGCGGCGTGCAATTCGCGATAAATCGCCGTGGCTGTCGTCATGCGCCCGGCGGGAGCACCGCGCGATCCGGCTCTGGCGAAGCGGGTTGCATGGTCCCGTGCCGATGTCACGGGTTCAGCCACGGCAGTCGCGGCCAAACTCTTTTCTCCCCGGTTATGTGCTGTCATTCCAGCGCTCCATTTCACGTGTCACAGATCATCTGCCGCATTGAATGGGCGAAATCCATGAAAAATCATAGTGCCAAAGCCATCGGGAGGCGACGATTTTGACCACATCGATCTTGTTGACATACTAATATATTATTATTTACTGTTCGCCAAGATCGCAAAACCAAATGTTCACCGGTCATCGGGCGCGGGTGAACCGCAGACGGATACGGGCTGTTTCCCGGCCAAACGCTGGCACCCTTTTTATCATGCCGGCAGACACAGACGATAGCAGTAAGGACGCAAGATGCCTCTCCATCCAGACCGACTTTTTCCTGTAGAGGTTGACGCCCGTGGCATTGCCCGCCGGCTTTTTGCGGATGTCGAGAACCTGCCCATCATCTCGCCGCATGGCCATACGGACCCGCTCTGGTATGCCCACGACGAAACCTTTTCTGATCCCGCCAGTCTGTTCGTGAAGCCGGATCACTACATTTTCCGCATGCTCTATTCGCAAGGCGTCAAGCTCGAGGACCTCGGTGTTCCGAGGCAGGACGGCGGTCCGGTGGAAACGGACGGGCGCAAGATCTGGCGGCTCTTTGCCAAGCACTGGTACCTGTTTCGCGGCACACCCTCGCGGCTGTGGTTCGAGCACGCGCTGGAAACCATCTTCGGCATCACCGAGCGTTTGAGCGAAATCAACGCGGATGAATTGTATGATCGCATTGCCGAAAGGCTCAGCGATCCGTCCATGCGGCCACGCGCGCTTTACAAGCAGTTTGGCATTGAAGCGATTTCAACCACGGATGCGGCGACGGACGATCTTGCGGCGCATGATACCATTTTGGCTTCCGGTTGGCAGGGGCGGGTTGTTCCTGCTTACCGACCCGATGCGGTCATTGATGCTTCACGTCCGGGATTCCGCGACAATGTGGAAAAACTGATTGGTCTCGCAGGCGCGTCACTCGATTATGCGGGTTATCTCGAGGCGCATCGCAACCGGCGCGCCTATTTCAAGGCACGTGGCGCCACATCCACGGATCATGGCCACCCAAATGCCCGCACCGCCAATCTTTCTGCAGATGAGGCCGCCGCTCTGTTTGAGCGCGTTCTCAAAGCGGATGTTTCCAGTGGGGATGCGGATCTGTTTCGCGCCCAGATGCTGACTGAAATGGCGCGGATGAGTATTGATGACGGGCTGGTGATGCAGATCCATCCTGGCTCTTTCCGCAATCACAACCCCAACCTCTTTGCGCAGTTCGGCGTGGACAAGGGTGCCGACATTCCGCGCTCCACTGGCTATGTTGAAGAACTCAAGCCCTTGCTCGATGCATTCGGCAATGATCCGCGCCTGACACTCATCCTCTTTACGCTTGATGAAACCAGCTACAGCCGCGAACTTGCCCCGCTTGCCGGTCATTATCCGGCCTTGCGACTTGGCCCGGCATGGTGGTTTTACGACAGCCCCGAAGGCATGCGCCGTTTCCGCGAACTGACAACGGAAACTGCTGGGTTCTACAACACTGTTGGTTTTAACGATGATACGCGTGCCTACCTTTCCATTCCCGCCCGCCATGACATGGCACGGCGCGTCGATTGTGCCTTTCTGGCGCGGCTTGTGGCCGATCACCGGCTGGACGAGGATGAAGCGCATGAGATCGCGCATGATCTGAGTTACCGGCTCGCCAAAGAGGCATACCGGCTCTGAAACCAACCCAGACAGGATTGCAGGCATCATATGAACCACACCAGTCACAAGCATCTTTCCTCAGCCAATCTGCCACAGCTTGCAAAGGGTGTTGCAACACCTGGCTATGATCGCAGTCAGGTCGAAACCGGCATCGTGCATCTGGGTATCGGCGCGTTTCACCGGGCGCATCAGGCCGTCTATACGGACAGTGTGCTCACGACGGGTGATCTTAGATGGGGTATTCTTGGCGCATCGTTGCGCAGCGGTGATACGCGCGACGCGCTCAATCCCCAAGATGGGCTTTATACGGTTGCCGTGAGAGACGGTAGCGGGAGCAGTTTTCGGATCATCGGCAGCATTCAGAACGTTTTGGTCGCTCCGGAAAGCCCGGAAACATTGCTCGCCGCCATGACGGACCCGAAAGTCAAGATCGTCTCTCTGACCATCACGGAAAAGGGCTACTGTTATTCGCCCGCCTCTGCGTCGCTGGATGAAAGCCACCCTGACGTCACCCATGATCTCGCCAATCCGGCAACCCCGCGCTCGGCTATCGGCTTCATCGTCGAGGCACTGGCACGGCGCCGTAAAAATGGAACTGAGCCTTTCACCCTGCTCTCATGCGACAATCTTCCGGCCAACGGCCAAACCCTGAAGCGCGTTGTCACGCGCTTTGCCGAATTGCGGGACGCGGAACTGGGTGCTTTCATTAGCGAGCACGTTGCTTTCCCCTCAACCATGGTTGACCGGATTGTACCTGCTACCACGGATGATGATCGTGCAGGCGTGACCGATGCCATCGGCCTTGCAGACAATTGGCCAATCATGACCGAGCCGTTCACCCAGTGGGTCGTCGAAGATCATTTCCCCTCCGGGCGTCCGGCTTGGGAAAAAGCCGGTGTCACATTTGTCGGAGATGTTGATGCGTTTGAACTGATGAAGCTGCGGCTGCTCAATGGCAGCCACTCGACGCTGGCCTATCTCGGCTATCTCTCGGGGCATGAAACGGTATCCGACACCATGGCCGGTGAAGGCTTTGCCACGCTCATTGAGCGCATGATGGATGAGGAAATCACTCCGACTTTGCCGGTGCTGCCCGATTTTGACTTGGACGCCTATAAGAAGCAGCTGCGCGAGCGTTTCCGCAATCCGGCCCTGCGTCACAGGACGTGGCAGATTGCCATGGACGGCTCGCAGAAACTGCCACAGCGTTTGCTGAACACGATCCGTGTTCGTCTCGAACAGAAAGCATCGTTCGACTTGCTGGCATTGGGCGTTGCGGGCTGGATGCGCTACGCCACGGGCACAGACGAGCGCGGCAATGCAATTGATGTGCGTGACCCCTTGGCTGGGGAATTTAAAGCACGCACGGCAGGAAAGACATCGGCATCTGCTTTGCTCGAAACCTATCTAGGGATGGAACAAATTTTCGGAACTGATCTTCCTGCCAATACGGCGTTTCACGATGCGGTGGGTGATGCGCTCGCCAAACTGATCGGACAGGGTGCCGCGCGAACTGTCGCTGAACTTTAACCGGAGGTTGAAACCGCTTGCTATCTAAAACTGATAGATTAATATATTAAGCTATTAAAATGAGTGGCTGGAGGATGGCCACCGATCAATAAACCGGGAACAACTGGGAGGAAGACAATGATCCGCATCACGCGCAGGCAAGCCATTGGTGGTCTGGCAGTCATGGCGACGCTGCCCGCAACACGTCTCTTTGCTCAAGCAAAATTGGCTCTGCCGACATCGCCGGTGGCACTCAATATTGCCGACGTGGCGGGCAATCTCGCCCTGACACAAAAGGCCATCGAGAACTACGCCGCCGCAAAGCCGAACCTTGTTTCGAAAATCACCTTTACCAAGGCGCCCGCCCCGGAGCTGCCAGGCAAACTGAAGGCTCAGCAGGCTGCCAACCGTCTTGATATTGATCTCGTTTTGACTGGTACGGACGCGCTTTCCGCCGGCCTTGATCAGAACCTTTGGGTCAAACTTCTGCCTGATCATTCCGCGTCCCTACCGGATCTCGCCGCCATCTATCAGGAACCGGCGCACCGCATGCTGGCGCTCGGCAAGGATCACGGCGTCGTCGTGACCTATTATCCCTCAGGTCCGCTGCTTGAATATATGCCCGAGCGGGTGAAGAAGGTTCCCACCACCGCCGAAGAGCTGCTGGCCTGGGCCAAGGAAAATCCCAATAAGTTCCTCTATGCGCGTCCCGCCAATTCGGGGCCCGGCCGTACCTTCCTGATGGGGCTGCCTTATCTGCTTGGTGACAGCGATCCGCGCGATCCCGTCAAGGGCTGGGACAAGACCTGGGCCTATTTGAAGGAATTGCACAAATATATCGAGTACTATCCGACCGGTACCGGCGCCCTGATGAAGGAACTCGGCGAAGGCACCCGTGATATGACCGTCTCCACCACCGGCTGGGACATCAATCCCCGGGTGCTCGGCGTTGTGCCGAAGGAAGCCGCCGTCGCGCCGCTTAAGGGATTCCATTGGGTTGCCGATGCGCACTACATGTGTGTGCCGAAAGGCATTGCTGACGAGAAGCTTGCCGTTCTGCTCGATCTGATGAGCTTCCTGCTTACCCCGGAACAACAGGCCTATACCTACGATCAGGGCTATTTCTATCCCGGTCCGGCGGTCAAGGATGTACCGCTTTCCATGGCGCCGAAGGACAGTCAGGACGCATTGGCGGAATTCGGCCGCAAGGAATATGCCGACTGGATCGCCAACAACCCCATCGAGGTTCCACTTGAGCCGGCATCCATGGTCGTTGCTTTCCGCCGCTGGGACGAAGAAGTCGCTGGCAAGAAGCCCTGATTGACGCACGAGACAACGCCATCCGGATCAATCCGGATGGCGTTCATTTATGAGGTATCCGATGCTGCTGGCTTCGTCGCCATTCCAGGAAATTCGCCTTGACCGCATGAGCCGCGCCTTTGGTGCGCACAATGCGCTGAAGGATGTATCGCTATCGATCCGCAAAGGCGAGTTCATTGCCTTGCTCGGACCGTCCGGTTGCGGCAAGTCGACTGCGCTCAATTGTATTGCCGGTCTGCTCGCAACCACCGGCGGCGGCATTTTCATTGATGACAAGCGCATTGATACGCTGAAGCCCGAAGATCGCGGTTTCGGCATGGTGTTCCAGAATTACGCACTCTTTCCGCACATGACCGTGCGCCAGAATATCGGCTTCGGTCTGAAAATGCGCAATGTCGCCAAGGCTGAACTCGACAAGCGCGTCGAGGAAGCACTTAATCTTGTGCGCCTGCAGGGGCAGGGGCATAAACTGCCGGGTCAGCTTTCGGGCGGCCAGCAACAGCGCGTTGCCATTGCCCGCGCCATCGTTATCGAGCCGCCGCTCGTGCTGATGGATGAACCCCTGTCCAATCTCGATGCGAAGCTGCGTCTGGAAATGCGCGCCGAAATCCGCCGCATTCACAACCAGCTCGGCGCAACCACGATCTATGTCACGCACGATCAGGACGAGGCTCTGTCGCTGGCCGATCGCATCGTTGTTCTGCGCGATGGTGAAATCCGTCAGGTTGGTGCGCCCAGTGATCTCTATGAGCGTCCGGATCATATGGATGTCGCCGAGTTCATGGGTTATCGCAACCGGCTCACCGGCAAGGTTATTTCGGTGGAAGGCTCGCATGTGAATGTCACAGTCGGCAATGCAACACTGGCAGGGACCGCCCGCGATAGTCTGAAGGTCGGAGATACGGCCATCGTGGCGGCTCGCGCTGACGATGTTGAGGCAGGCAGGCACTCCAGCCAGACGGTGGAAGCCGTCGTGGAAACCATCGAATATCGTGGCCGTGAATTTGTCGGCACAGCCCGAACCGCTGAAGGTCTTGAGCTGGTTTTCCATGCTCCACAAACCGCAGCGCTGGGTAGCGCCATCTGGTTGGCAATCGATCCGGCGCGCGCGCTGGTCTTTGCAGCATGAGGGTCGTATGAGCGCATCATCCCCTCCCGTTTATGATCGATTGTCACTGCGCCAGCGGCTGGCCCTGCGTGGCATTGATGGCGTCACGATCCTTGTCCTGCCGGCCGTGCTGTTTCTGCTCGCGGTCTTTATTTATCCGTTCATCTACGGCTTGGTTCTGTCCTTCACACCGAAGGAAGGCGGAATGTTTGCCAACTATCAAAAATTCTTTTCCGATCCTTTCCTTTACGACACGATCCTGACGACACTCTGGCTCGCAGTTCCGGTTACTGTCATCAGCATCGCCTTGGCCTTGCCGATCGCCTTCCGCGTGCGCCTGATGACGCGGCAACGGCTGCTGACCACCATTCTGGTTCTTCCCGTGACGCTCGGTACAGTTCTGGTTGCTGAAGGCCTGTTGAACTATCTCGGACCGCAGGGCTGGTTCAGCCGTACGCTCATGCTGTTCGGTATGATCGACCGGCCGCTGAAGCTGACCAACAATTATTGGGGCGTTTTCTCGTCGCTGATTATCACCGGCTTCCCCTTTACCTTCCTGCTGACGCTTTCTTACGTCACCGGCATCGATCCGGCGCTGGAGCAGGCCGCCGCAACCCATGGAGCCAAGAGCTGGCAACGTTTCCGCTTCGTGCTGTTGCCCCTGCTGATCCCCGGACTGGCCATCGCCTTCTGTCTTTCCTTCGTGCAGGCCTTTGCCGTGTTCCCATCGGCCGTTCTGCTCGGCGCTCCGGCAGGCCCCACCCGCGTTATCTCCATTGCGGCCTATCAGGCGGCATTCGAGCAGTATGATTATTCGATGGCATCAGCCATCGCCATGATTATGGCGACGGTCCAGCTCAGCATCGTCGTGGCCATTCTTGCCATTCGCAATCTCTTCTATCGCGGCTCGACCGCAGGCGGAAAGGGCTGACCATGATCCGCGATACAACCATTGGCGCCAAGCTCTGGATCACTGCCGTCTGGGCAATCGTCGCCTTCTTCATCATCAACCTCATGGCGATGATCGCCACCGTGATCATTTCCTCCTTCGGCACCCGCTGGCTCGGCACCTGGCTGCCTGCCGGATGGACGACAAAATGGTATTTCACCGCCTGGGCCGAGTTTCAGCTCAGTGACGTTCTGATTGTCACGTTCCAGATCGTCTTCACTGTCGTTGCACTTTCCGGTCTGCTCGGCGTCACGGCTGCCTATGCGCTGGCACGGCGGGAATTCCCCGGCAAGAAGCTGATCATGCTTCTCTTCCTGCTGCCTCTTCTGGTGCCGCCCATCACCTTCGGTATTCCGCTGGCAACCGTTCTCTATCAGGCGGGCGTTGGCGGCACATTCTGGGGCGTGGTTCTGGCCAACCTCGTGCCGACCGTGCCGTTTGTCATCCTTGTCATGATCCCCTTCATCGAACAGATCGATCCCAAGGTTGAAGCTGCGGCCCGTGTCTTCGGCGCGGGTACATTCCGCCTGTTCCGGCACGTGCTCATGCCAATGCTTTTGCCTGGCATTCTGGCCTCGCTGTTGCTGGTTCTTGTGCGCACCGTCGCCATGTTCGAACTGACCTTCCTCACGGCCGGGCCAACCAGCCAGACGCTGGTCGTTGCGTTGTACTATTCGGTCTTTGCTTCGGGCGTGCGTGCCGTCCAGTCCATCGACGCTATGGCGGTTGTCTACATGATAACGACGCTGGTCTGGCTGCTCATCGCGCTGCGCTTTGTCAATCCGACGCAGATTGTCGCCCGGGCCAAACAGCAGCAATCAGCCGCTTGAGATTGCCCGCAAACGAAAACGGGAGCCGATGGCTCCCGTTTTGCTTTTATGCAGGCGGCAATCACATGGTCGCGCCGATTTGCCATGGCACGAATTCCGCATCGCCATAGCCAAGGAGTTCGGACTTGCTGCGTTCGCCTGAGGCAACGCGCAGCACCTGCTCGAAGATTTCGCGGCCCTTGTCTTCAATCGACACGCCATCGAGAACATCACCGCAATTGATGTCCATATCCTCGATCATCTGGGTGTACATGGGCGTGTTGGTGGCCAGCTTGATCGATGGTGTCGGCTTACAGCCATAGGCAGAGCCACGGCCTGTGGTGAAGCACAGGACATTCGCGCCGCCAGCAACCTGCCCGGTGGCCGAGACGGGGTCATAGCCCGGCGTATCCATGAAAACGAGCCCATGGGCGGTGACAGGCTCGGCATAGCCATAAACCGCTTCCAGCGGCGTGGTGCCGGATTTGGCGACCGCACCCAGCGATTTCTCCAGAATGGTCGTCAGGCCGCCCGCCTTGTTGCCGGGAGATGGATTGTTGTTCATCTCCATCCTGTTGCGGGCAGTATAATCCTCCCACCAAGCGATGATGGACTGCAGCCGGGTCACCGCCTCGGGGTTGGAGGCGCGCTCAATCAGCAGGTGTTCCGCGCCGTAGATTTCGGGGGTTTCGGACAGAATGGCGGTGCCGCCCTGCTGGACCAGCAGATCGACAGCCGCGCCCAGTGCGGGGTTGGCGGTGATGCCGGAATAACCGTCTGAACCGCCGCATTGCAGCGCCAGCATCAGTTCTGATGCGGGAATGGTCTCGCGCTTCACATCGGCGGCTGTTGGCAGCATATCGCGCACGGCGGCAATGCCCGCCTCCATTGTCTTGCGGGTGCCGCCGACTTCCTGAATGGTCAGGCTGCGGAATGTATCGCTCTCGACGATATTATAGGCCTCTTTCCAGCGCCCGATCTGGAAGCCTTCGCAGCCAAGACCAACCATCAGCACAGCAGCGATGTTCGGGTTGGTGGCATAGCCCCATTGCGTGCGCTTAAGCACCTCGTAGCCTTCACCCTTCACATCGAGGGCGCAGCCGCCGCCGTGTACGAGCGGAATGATACCGTCAATCATCGGATATTCGTCAAGCAAACCCGAACGCTGCACCGCTTCAGCAATAAAGCGTGCCACGGAAGCCGAACAATTCACCGAGGTCAGCACGCCGATATAGTTGCGCGTTCCCGCCCGGCCATTGGCACGGCGAAACCCCTGAAACGTTGCCTGCTGTTCGATGGGCAAGATGCCGTTTGAATGGGTCTGATGCGCGTTGTCCGGCTGGCGGATGAATGTGCTGAAATCGAGATTATGTTCATGCACCCATTCACCCGGTTCGATCTGTTTGGATGCGGAGCCAATAATCTGACCAAATTTGCGCACCGGCTCTCCTGAGGCAATTGCCCGCGATGCCAGCTTGTGGCCGCGGGGCACGCGGTCCTTCACCGTCACATCTTCAATGTGCTGGCCGGCCTGAAATGAATCGACGGCCACCACCACATTGTCGCTGGTGTGCAGGCGCAGGTGCCGGGGGGTAATAAGCGTGTCCATGAAAGTCTCCGATCGGTAGACTGATATATTAATTTGTCCGGCAGCGAGTTGCAATGTGTCACGGTGACCGTGCGGAATTTGATTATCCGAAGCTGATCCCGCCAATGCCCGTTGTGTTGCGCAAGTAGATAGCAAAGACAATGAGGGCAATCGCAACGGCAATTCCTGTCCAGTCAATCTGCTTTCGGCGAATGCTATTGACGATGCTGTAGATGAGCAGCAGCACCAGAACGAGCAGTGCCAGAGCGATAATAATCCGGATCATGCGCAAATACTCCGCTTGAAACCCTTTTCGCCAGAATATCGCATCTCGTTCAAGACGTGGAAAATTATTTGAGAGCGAAGATCATGCTTCGCTCGAAAGAGCTTTCGGCTCTTTTGCATGTCGCATAAATTAAATGGAATGGTGCCCAGAAGAGGACTCGAACCTCCACGCCTTGCGGCACACGGACCTGAACCGTGCGCGTCTACCAATTCCGCCATCTGGGCAGCGGGGTCTCATGTAAGGGGCGGGCGGACCTCTGTCAATCCATTTGTCGGGTATTTGTCAGCCTATTATCGATTGGCGGTTCATGTTCCGGCAAACAGAGTTGAATCTCCTCGGAAAGCCGCCATAAACAACAAATCCGCGCAGAATGATCCACGCGGATTTGTCAGTGAAGTGACACGGATTTCAGCCGTTTCAGGCGGTTAGAATCTCTTTCGAAGCCACAGTCGAATCAGCGTTGAGCTTGTAAACAACCGGCACGCCCGTCGCCAGTTCCTGCGCGATGATCTCGTCGCTGGTCAGACCGTCCAGCGCCATGATCAGTGCGCGCAGCGAATTGCCATGCGCCGCCACCAGCACGGTTTCGCCGCGCAGCACATGCGGCTGGATATCGTGCAGATAGTAGGGCCAGACGCGCGCGCCGGTGTCGCGCAGGCTCTCGCCGCCGGGTGGGGGCACATCATAGGAGCGGCGCCAGATATGCACCTGATCCTCGCCCCATTTGGCGCGGGCGTCGTCCTTGTTGAGGCCGGAAAGATCGCCATAGTCGCGCTCGTTCAGTGCCTGATCTCGAATTGTCTGCAGGGAGGACTGGCCAACCTCATCGAGAATATGCTGGCAGGTCACCTGAGCGCGGGAAAGCACCGAGGTGTAGGCAATGTCGAAATGCAGGCCCTTGGCTTTCAGGCGCTGGCCTGCAGCCTTGGCTTCGCTGTGTCCAAGTTCGGTCAAACCCGGGTCACGCCAGCCGGTAAACAGATTCTTCAAATTCCATTCGCTCTGGCCGTGGCGGACAAGGACGAGGGTTCCGGACATTGCAATACTCCTGTTGAACGGGAAATCAGTTATTGAGGCCAAGCACATCGAGCATGGAATAAAGGCCCGGCTTGCGGCCTTTGCCCCATAGCGCCGCTTTGACGGCACCACGGGCAAAAATCGTGCGGTCTTCCGCGTGATGGGAAAGCGTGATGCGTTCGCCCTGACCCGCCAGAATGACCGAATGATCGCCAACGACCGAACCGCCGCGCAGCGCGGCAAAGCCGATCGTGCCGTTTTCGCGCGGTCCCGTATGGCCGTCTCGCGCACGCACGCTGTGATCCGCCAGGGAAATATTGCGTCCGGCAACGGCGGCCTCACCCAGCAGCAATGCCGTGCCGGATGGTGCGTCAACCTTGTGCTTATGGTGCATTTCGAGAATTTCAATGTCGAAATCATCCGAGCCAAGGGCTTTCGCCGCCTGCTTGACCAGCACGGCGAGAAGATTGACCCCGAGGCTCATATTGCCGGATTTGATGATGACCGCATGACGCGCTGCCGCACGGATTTTTTCATCGTCCTCGACTGAACAACCCGTTGTGCCGATTACGTGGACAATGCGGGCCTGTGCGGCCAATGCAGCAAATTCCACTGTCGCTGCCGGTGCGGTAAAATCAAGGACGCCTTCAACGCCGACAAACACCGACAGGGCATCATCGGTGATCGGAATATTGAGATGGCCGATGCCAGCCAGTTCGCCGGCATCCTGACCGATATGCGGCGAGCCGGGGCGCTCGACAGCACCGGCAAGCGTTGCCCCCTCGATGGCGTGAATGGCGCGGATCAGCGTCTGACCCATACGGCCCCCGGCGCCAACCACGGCAAGCTTCATTGCATTATCCTTGGCCGCACCACTCATTCGGCTGTTCCCGTCACTGCTGTTGGCTGCATCTCGTTGTCATCGAGAATGGGCGACTCTTCCTTGCCTTGCAACTGATAGAAGCGCGCATAGATGCCGTTCGGGACGTTAAGCAGCGTCTCATGCACGCCTTCCTCCACAACACGTCCGGCTTCCATCACGACGATATGATCCGCATTGACAATGGTGGACAGGCGGTGAGCGATGACAATGGTTGTACGCCCCTGCATGACATGCTCAAGCGCCTGCTGCACCCGTTTTTCCGATTCATTGTCGAGTGCTGAGGTTGCCTCATCGAGCAACAGAATTGAAGCATTGCGGACAATAGCGCGGGCAATGGACAGGCGCTGGCGCTGGCCACCGGAAAGCGTGACACCGTTCTCGCCAACCTCTGTGCCATAGCTCTGCGGCTGCTGGCGGATGAACTCGTCGGCATTGGCAAGCTTGGCGGCCTCGATCACCTCTTCGTCGGTCGCTTCCGGGCGGCCGTAGCGGATGTTGTCGGCAATGGTGCCTTCGAAAAGATACGGTTGCTGCGAGACATAGGCGATCGACTGGCGCAGAGACTTCTTGCTCACATAGGCAATGTCCTGCCCATCGATGAGAATCCGGCCGCTGTCGATATCATAAAAACGCTGGATGAGACCGATAAGTGTCGATTTGCCTGCGCCGGAAGCGCCGACAATGGCCGTGGTCTTGCCCGCTTCTGCCGTGAAGCTGATGCCATGCAGCACCGGTATCTCGTTGCCATAGCTGAAGCGGACATTGTCGAACTGAACTTCGCCGGTTGGCACTGTGATCGGCACGGCGCCGATGCTGTCTGCCTGTCGCGGTTCAATATCGAGAATTTCGAAAAACATGCGCGCATTGACCAGCGAGCGTTCCAGGCCAACCTGAACGCGGGCCAAACGCCGTACGGGATCATAAGCCAGCAAGACGGCGGTCATGAAGCCGAACATGGCCCCGGGCGGCTCCGAATTATAAACGGCGCGATACCCTGTGTAGATGATCATTGATCCAATGGCGAGGCCGGCAATCAGTTCAGTGATCGGCGTCGTCCGTTCCGATACACGAGAAATCTTGTTGGCACGCTCCTCGGCACGCTTGATCAGGTTGCTGATCTTGGCCCGTAGCTGATCTTCCATGGTGAACGCCTTGACGATGGCGATGCCCTGCGTTGCTTCCTGCATGGCACCCAGAAGATGCGAATTCAGCTGCACCGACTCGCGATGAATGCTGCGCAGGCGCTTGGCAAGATAACGCACAGTCAAGATTACCGGCGGGCCAACCAGCAGGGCAAAGAGGGACAAGATCGGATCAAGGATGACCATTGTGCCAACCAGCGCCAGGAGGGTCGGGATATCCTTGCCAAGGGTTGTAACCGTAATATCCATCAGCTCCCGAACACCCGAAACATTCTGGTTGATCCGTGCGGCAAGCTGGGCCGAGCGCGTATCATGATAGAAGTCGAGCCCGAGCTTCATCAGGTGATCGAAGATGCGATGCTGATAGCGGGCAATGATATTGTTGCCAATCTTTGCCATCATGACGGACTGCGTATAGGTGGAGATACCGCGAATGACGAATGCGGCGAGGATGCCGAAACTGATCGGCAGGATCAGGTCTTCCCGTCTCTCATAATAAATCTTGTTGATGACGTCCTTGAAGATATAGGCGACAAATGCCGTCGTGCAGGCCACTCCAAGCATAGCAAGAACGGCTATGGCGTAGGAGGAGCGATGATCGCGAAAGTTCTCGTTCAAAACCCTACCGATGACGCGGAAGGCCTCATTCGGATCGATTTTCTTCTTCCGGGGCTGGTCATTCATGACAGGCGGCAACTCGTTCGTACAAAGCTTTCAGGCAAGGTTTTTGCATGGCCGTGCCCTTCTTCAAGCTGACCCTATAACCTTATTGGCCCGCCTTGCCTATCGGTTTTGGCCATCGTTGTGAACGGACACGGCAAGTGTTGCCGTTGTGTCCCGCCCAAAACTAATCCTTGCGCCAGCGGCGGCCCTCGGTCGCAATACCGAACCGGCTGGGGGTTCTGGAGAAAGCCGACAGGCCGCTGAGAGCTGCCAGCGGATGTGTGATAATGTAAACCGGCGTTTCAGTAAGGATCTGGCGATGGGGTGCCTTGTCTTCAAAAGCTTCGCGAAATGCCGGGTCTTTGAGTGGTGCAACGATTTTCTGCACGATGCCGCCCGCGAGGTAAACGCCGCCACGCGCCATGAAGGTCAGGGCGAAATCACCGGCCAGACGGCCGAGATAAGTCACGAACAGCGACAGGGTTTCCTTGGCTTCGGCTGATTCACCCGACAGACCGGCGGCAGTGATGTCGGCTGGCGTCTGCAATGTCGGTTCTTTGCCTGCAACTTTGCAGATGGCGCGATAAATGTTCTGAAGACCACGTCCGCACAAGAGCTGTTCTCCGGAAATGCGGCCTTCAATGTGTTCGATATGCGGGAACAGTTCAAGATCGCGGGTCGTGCGCGGTCCAACATCGACATGGCCGCCTTCACCCGGAACAGGAACCCAGCTGTTGCGCGCGCGGACCATGCCTGCAACGCCAAGGCCGGTGCCGGGTCCCAGAACCGCGCGGCTGCCATGCGGATCGCCCGCGCCGCCGCCAAGTTTTTCCAGATGTTTCGGTTCAAGCGAGACGACGGCCAGAGCCTGCGCCTCAAAATCATTGAGCACGGTGATATCGGAAAGGCCGAGCGTTGCCATCATCTGGCGCGGTTTGACGACCCATGCACAATTGGTCAGGTCAATCTCGTCGCCTTCAACAGGTCCGGCAATGGCCAGAACCGCCGACCGTGGCTGAAGCGAGGTCTGATCCAGAATGGCAACCTGGATGGCTTCGTCAATTGTTTCGAAATCGGCCGTCTGGATGATGGGGAACTCTTTTGGCTCCGCATAGGCATCAACGAGAATGGCAAAACGCGCATTGGTGCCACCGATATCTCCCACCAGAATTGGAAATTTCATGATGCTATCGGTGTCTGCTGAAGTAACCATAAAATACGTCCCCAATCTCAATCGCGCTGCGTCATGCTTAACCGTCAATCAGCTCGCAGCAAACCCTTCTTTTGTACAAGAACCTCGGCGGTTGCCCGGTTCAAGGCCATTGGAATGTCATAAACAATGCCGAGCCGCATCAGCGCCTTCACGTCCACATCGTGCGGCATGGGCGAAAGCGGGTCGACAAAGAAAATCAGCCCATCAATCAGACCTTCGGCAATCAAGGCGCCAATCTGCTGGTCGCCGCCGAGTGGTCCGCTTTTAACGCGTGTAATCTGCAGCGTGGGGCAAGCCTCTTGAATAAGGCCGCCTGTCGTTCCGGTCGCCACAATGGAGCAGGGCGCCAGAAGGCTTTCATAGGCGCGCGCAAAGGAGACCATGTCGTCCCTTTTCTGATCATGGGCGATCAGTGCGAGGCGGAAAGGTTGCTTCATGGGAGGGCTGCTCTGGATCCTGCCTTAAATCGATTGAAACCCTATAACCAATTCGTCTCGGCGTGAAAAGACCGAAGCAGAAAAAGACCTGAAGCATTCGCGATCATGTTGTGTTGCATGGCAGGTGCGCAACACTTCTTATCCCGTAAAGCCGCTTACTTGGACTTGACCCTCTGTTTGGGTACCGGAACAGCTTCAGGTTGATCCGGCACAATAGCGGGAACGTCGCTGCCGGATGTGTCGGCACCCGCACCATAGGTAACCTGATCGATCGATTGCGGCCCCGGCGCATCCAGTATCTGGGCGCAGAGCTTTGGCAGATCCGATAGCATCATGATTTTCGGCTTCACCGGCTTGGTTGGTTCCGGGGCTTTTCTCCATGGCTCATCGGTAAACCACCATGCCAGCGACTTGTCGCAGCCATCGCCTGTGCCAATCGGTTCCTGCGGTTTGCAGCTGGGTGATCCGGGCTGGCATTTCATCCGCACATGGAAATGGTAAAAATGCCCCCAATACGGGCGAATCTTGGCCATCCAGCTGCGATCACCCTGCACGGTCTCACAGAGCTTCTTCTTGATGCCGGGGTGAACGAAGATGCGCTCCACCTCATCATACCCGGCAGCGCGTTTCAGCAGTGCCGCATGCGCCGGTGTCCACTTGTCGGGATCGACATAGAGCGTATCGCCCTTGAGCATGGATTTGGCTTCAACCTTTTCGCGCTCGTCTTTGGTGAAGGGGCGCTTGGGCATGGGTGTCAGCCAGATATCGGCATCAAGCCCGACCTGATGCGAGGCATGACCTGTCAGCATCGGCCCGCCGCGCGGCTGGGAAATGTCGCCAACCAGCAGCCCAGCCCAGCCGTCCTTGGCGGCAGCATCGCGTGAGAGGCGCTCCAGCAGCGCGATCATGCGCGGATGTCCCCAGTTGCGGTTGCGCGAGAGGCGCATGACCTGCCAGGTCCGGCCATCGACGGGCAGGGCAACACCGCCAGCGAGACAGCCCTTGGCGTAAAATCCGGTGGATTGCGGCGCGCCCAGCGACGGCAGTTTTTCAGCGCCAAACAGCTGTTTGGCCGGGCCATCCTCAGCCAGTACATTGACGGCGCCTGATAACGACAGAAGGGCGGTTAATGCGAGACGAAGCAAGGTTTTAGATTTCATGGCCGCTGTCCACCAAACGAGGGGCAATCCCCGCTAATTTGTCAGGAATCCGAGCTTTATGATGGTCAGATTCGCGGGAAAGCCGCAATATGGCAGGAAGCACCAGTTTCGTTCTGATTCGAAAGCGCACGCCATGAAAGCAGTTATCTTCGAACAATTCGGTCAGGCCCCGACTGTCCAGACCGTCGCAGATCCTGATCCCGCACCGACGGGTGTGGTGATCAAAGTCGAAGCAACGGGCCTTTGCCGAAGCGACTGGCATGGCTGGATGGGGCATGATCCGGATATTCAGCTGCCGCATGTGCCCGGTCATGAGCTGGCCGGAACCATTCTGTCCCTCGGCAAACACGTCACCCAATGGAAAGTGGGCGAGCGCGTTACGGTGCCTTTCGTCGGCGGTTGCGGCCATTGTTTCGAATGCAATTCCGGTAATCATCAAGTCTGCGAACATCAGTTCCAGCCGGGTTTCACGGCGTGGGGCTCGTTTGCCGAATATGTTGCGGTCGATTTTGCCGATACAAATCTCGTTGCTCTGCCAGGCACGCTTGATTTTGCCACCGCCGCCAGCCTTGGCTGCCGGTTTGTCACCTCTTTCCGTGCCGTTGTCGATCAGGCCAAGGTCAAGTCGGGTGAATGGGTCGCGGTCCATGGCTGCGGTGGTGTCGGGCTGTCAGCCATCATGATTGCCACGGCCATGGGCGCTAATGTCATTGCGGTCGATCTCACCGAGGAAAAACTGGCCTTTGCCCGTGAACTCGGCGCCGTGGCAACGGTGAATGGTTCGCAGCAGCAGGACATTGTCGGCGCCGTCAAGGAGATCACCGGTGGTGGCGCGCATGTCTCCATCGATGCGCTCGGCCATCCCTCGACCTGTTTCAATTCAATTGCCAATCTGCGCCGCCGCGGCCGACATGTACAGGTCGGGCTGATGCTGGGGGATCATGCCCGGGCACCGATCCCGATGGACAAGGTTATCGCCTACGAACTGGAGATTCTCGGCAGCCATGGCATGCAGGCGTTCCGCTACAAGGCGCTGATGGATATGCTCGAACAAGGCAAACTTGCGCCGCAAAAGCTGATCGGCAAACGCATTGCGCTGGATGACGCCCCAGCGGCGCTTATGGCAATGGACCGGTTCGAAGGAATCGGTATCAATGTCATTACGACATTCTAATCAGCGCCACGTCCCGTCGCGCCACATGGTCGAGAAGGCAGTTCCATAGTCCGGATAGCGGAAGGAAAAACCAAGCTTCTTGATGCGGGCATTGGAGACGCGCTTGTTCTCTCCATAGAACGAGCGGGCCATCGGCGAGAGTTCAGCCGTCTCGAAATCTGATTCCGGCGGTGGTTCCGTGCCCATCAGCTCTGCCGCATAGGCGACCACATCCTGCGGGGGTGCCGGTTCATCGTCGGTCACGTTGAAAATCCCCGCTTCATTGCGTTCCGCCAGAAAGCGCAGGACGCCGGCAATATCGTCCACGTGAATACGGTTGAACACTTGCCCGGCCTTGTTCAGGCGGCGGGCCGTACCATTGGCAAGATTGACAAAAGCATTGCGGCCCGGCCCATAAATACCGCCAAGCCGAAGCACTGCCAGCGGGACCTTTCGCGCATCGGCGAGTTTCTGCCAATCCTGCTCGGCGTCGACGCGTTCGACGGATCGGGCGGACACCGGATGACAGGGCGTGGTCTCATCGACCCATGCGCCACCATAGTCGCCATAGACACCGACGGTGGAGAGATAACCGATCCATTTCAGCTTTGGCATGGCGTGAAGGATTGTCTCGCCAAACTGTGCATAGACGGGATCGCCTGTCTGTCCGGGCGACGTGGAAATGACAAGGTGAGTGACACTGTCCAGCTCGGCAATGATCTCCTGCGATTTGTGCGTGCCCTGAAACAGGAAGGGCGTAATGCCATCCTTTTCCAGCGCTGCAAACTTGTCGCTGTCGCGTGTCGTCCCGCCGATGAAGGTCGCCTTGTCGGCCATATCCCGGGCAAAAGCACGTGCCGAATAACCGGCACCGAAGAGAAATATCCGCATCATTGTTTCTTTCCTGCATTATGCCATTCGGTCAATACTGTCGCATCACTTTCTGCAATAGCATAGCGCATTTGCAGGTCAGAGAAACGCCCCGCATCGGCAAGTTCGCCAAGCGCCCATATGGCAGCACCGCGCACCACGGGCGCAGGATCGCCAAGGTGTTTTTCAATGGCCGCGATCAGGTCCGGCTGCTGCGCGTTTCCACAGGCGATCAGTACATTGCGGATGAAACGGTCGCGGCCAATCCGCTTGATGGGAGAGCCGGAAAAAAGGGTCCGGAATGCAGCGTCGTCCAGCGTAAGCAGTGCCGCGAGGCTTGGCGCTTTCAAATCCTCGCGTGCCTGCAATTTGGCTTCGCGGGCAGTCTCGGCAAACTTGTTCCACGGACACACGGACAGGCAATCGTCGCAGCCATAGATGCGGTTGCCCATCGCCTTGCGAAATTCGAACGGGATCGGCTCCTTGTTCTCAATAGTCAGATAGGAGATGCAGCGTCGTGCATCGAGCTGGTAGGGCGCGGGAAAGGCATTGGTCGGACAGGCATCAAGGCAGGAACGGCAGGAGCCGCAATGGTCGGGCTCGGGCGCATCGGCTTCCAGTTCGGCCGTTGTAAAGATTGTGCCGAGAAACAGCCAGGAACCATGGGTGCGGCTCACAAGATTGGTGTGTTTGCCCTGCCAGCCGATCCCCGCCGCTTCCGCCAGTGGCTTTTCCATGACCGGAGCAGTATCTACAAACACCTTGACGCTCTCGCCAACCATACGTGAAGCAAGGCGGCTGGCGACGCCTTTCAGTTTGCCCTTGATAATATCGTGGTAATCGCGGTTCTGTGCATAGACGGAGATCGCCGCTTTGTCCTTTTGGGTGAGGATTTCGAGTGGATCGCTGTCTGGTCCGTAATTCATCGCCAGCACGATGATCGAGCGGACATCCGGCCACAGGTGTTCCGGGCTGGAACGCCGTTCGGCTGTTTCCGCCATCCACGCCATGCTGCCATGACGGCCTTTTTCGAGATAATGGCGCAACCGTTCTTCGGCCAATGGAATGGCATCGGGCCGCGTGATCGCGACAACATCGAAGCCCGCCGCGCGGGCTTCATGCAAGACAAATTGTTTCAGCCGTTGGGATTGAGCCTTTGGCTCCTGATGCGGTGCGGCTTTTGCATCCGCGGGCGGCATCAGAAATCCAGATCGCCGTAATGCGATGACGGCGGCAGGCCGCGTACACGATCAGAAAGCAGCGGACGGAACGAGGGCCGCGATTTCATGCGCGTGTACCAGTCGCGGGCAGCCTTGTATTCGGCCCACTTGATCTCGCCGAGATAGTCGAGAATCGAGATGGAGGACGCGGCGGCCATGTCGGCATAGCTGGGCGTTGGACCGGCCAGCCAGTTGCGCGTGGCAGTCAGCCAGTCAATATATTTCATATGCTGGGTAATGTTGGCGCGGGCTGCACGAATGGCGGTGGAATCAGGCGCACCCCCGCCCTGTTCGGCGGTCATATGCAGCTTGAAAATACGCTCGCGCGCCATGTGGCGGGTGACTTCATTTTCGAACTTGACCAAGAACCAGTCGACCAGCCGGCGCACTTCGGCGCGGTTGAGCGAGTCCTCGGGAAACAGGCGGCGGCTGCGTTTGAGCGCGCCGCGTGTCTCGTCGATATATTCTGAAATAACAGTTGCTCCGGCCACGGGCACGTCGCCTTCCGCAAGAAGCACAGGCAGCGTACCGGCAGGATTGAGAGCAAGAAACTCCTTGCGCCTCGACCAGCTGTTTTCTTCGATCAGCTCAACTTCGATCTCATATTCGTTGAGGATAAGCCGGGCATAGCGCGAACCGGTGGACATCGGATGATGAAATAGCGTCAACATGGCAGGTGTTTCATAAATCTTTCGAACTGGCATTTTATCAGGGGGCAGCGTATTGCTCGGCAGCCCTTGAGTCTATGCGAACCTATAGGCGCAACCGCGGCGTGAGACAAGCAAACAGCACGTGATCATCCGAACCGGGATCACCATGGGAATTTATAATCATGGAATCACAGACAATTGTCGAAGCTCTTTTTCTCGGATTGGTGGAAGGGTTAACAGAGTTTATACCGGTCTCCTCCACGGGCCACCTTTTGCTCGCCGGACATTTTCTCGGCTTTGAATCAAACGGCAAAACATTCGAGGTGCTGATCCAGCTTGGTGCGATCCTTGCCATCCTCACAGTCTATTTCGGCCGTCTTCTGAAAATCGCCCGTGATTTGCCCAGCGATGCCCGCACACAGCGCTTCGTCGCTGGTATCCTGGTGGCTTTTTTGCCAGCCGTGGTCATTGGCATTCTCGCACACGGCTTCATCAAGACTGTGCTGTTTGAATCGCCGATGCTGATTTGCGTCATGTTGATTATCGGTGGAATCATCCTTCTATGGGTAGACCGGCTGGACTTGAAGCCGCGCTATACCAACGTGATGGATTATCCGCTGTCGCTGTGTCTGAAGATCGGCTTCATTCAGTGTCTTGCCATGATCCCCGGAACATCCCGTTCGGGCGCGACCATTGTTGGTGCGTTGCTGCTTGGTACTGACAAGCGCTCGGCTGCGGAATTCTCGTTCTTTCTGGCAATGCCGACCATGGCGGGCGCCTTTGCCTACGATCTTTTCAAAAATCGTGATGTCCTGACAATGAATGACGCATCGCTCATTGCTATCGGCTTTGTCGCAGCCTTTATCTCGGGCGTGTTCGTCGTACGGTATCTCCTCGATTATGTTTCACGTCATGGCTTTGCACTGTTTGCCTATTGGCGCGTCATCGTGGGCACGGTTGGCCTGATCGCCATTATCCTGGCGAAGTAAGGAGACCATGGGACGAGCGGTAAGCTCTCCCGCAAGCAATGCGGGAGAGTTATCAGGTGCTCTTGCCTGATGGTTATGCGAACCCTTGGCTGCCGTGATGGATAGCCTTCGCCCATGCGGTGTCATCCGCCAGCATCATCTGATTGTGGGTCTCATCTGGCCGCATCATCGGGAAGCAGTTTTCAAGCCTGGCGACCCGGCAATCGAATAGAACAGGCCGGTCAATTGCGATCATTTCCCGGATCGCATCATCCAGCAGAGCAGGGCTATCACAGCGGATGCCGTGACCGCCAAACGCTTCCGCCAGCTTCACGAAATCCGGCAGAGCCTCGCTGTATGAATGCGTCTGACGGTTTCCATACTGGATTTGCTGCAATTGACCGACCATACCCATATGCCCATTGTTGAGAATGAAGATCTTGATCGGGGCATTGTGCTGAACTGCCGCTGACATTTCCTTCATCGTCATCTGTACTGAGGCATCGCCGGCAATATCAATGACGAGGCTTTTGGGGTTGGCGATCTGCACACCAAGTGCCGCCGGAAGGCCATATCCCATGGTGCCGAGCCCGCCGGATGTCATCCAGCGGTTGGGTTGCTCGAAGGGGTAATATTGAGCCGCCCACATCTGGTGCAGCTCCACTTCCGTGGTGATGTAAGTATCCCGGTCCCGTGTCAGCGCATACAGACGTTCGATGGCATATTGCGGCATGATGACGTCGTCACGCATCGTGTATGAAAATGACTGCCGGGCCCGCCAGCGATCAATACTTTCCCACCAGGCAGCGAGCCGCGCTTTGTCAGGCGATTGCGGCAGCGCCCGCCAAAGCCGGACGATCTCGGTAAGCACATCGGCGGCATCACCCTGGATGCCGATATCCGCGCGGACGTTTTTATTGATCGAGGACGGATCGATATCGATGTGGATTTTGACAGAGTCTGGCGAGAAACCATCAACACGCGACGTTACCCGGTCGTCGAAGCGGGCGCCTATGCAAAGCATAAGATCGCAATCGTGCATCGCCATATTGGCCTCGTAAGCGCCATGCAAGCCGGTCATCTTCAGCCAGTTCGGGCCTGATGCCGGATAGGCGCCAAGCCCCATGAGCGTCGAGGTGACCGGAAATCCGGTCAGGTCCGCCAGTTCCCGCAGAAGTTTCGATGCTTCAGGACCGGAATTGATGATGCCGCCACCGGTGTAAATGATGGGCCGCCGTGCCTTTGCCATAAGAGCGACGGCAGCCTCGATCCTGCTCAACTGACCGCTCACAGGTGATGCGTTGTTTGTCTGCCATGGCACTTCGCCGGGCGGCGTGTAGCGTCCCGAGGCATAGAGCACATCTTTTGGCATATCGACGAGAACGGGGCCCGGTCGTCCGGATTTGGCGGTCCTGAAGGCTTTATGGATGGTTGCAGCCAGATCATCGACATGGTTGACCAGCCAATTGTGCTTCGTGCACGGACGGGTAATGCCCACCGTGTCGCATTCCTGAAATGCATCCGTACCGATCAGCGCAGTTGCCACCTGACCCGACAGGCAGACGATAGGGATGGAATCCATCAACGCATCCTGCAGCGGTGTGATGGCATTGGTAACGCCGGGACCCGAGGTGACCAGCATGACGCCAACCTTGCCGCTTGAGCGTGCGTAGCCTTCGGCAGCGTGGCCAGCTCCCTGCTCATGGCGAACAAGGATGTGTTTTATGTCTTCCTGCTGGAAAAGCTCGTCATAGATCGGCAGCACAGCCGCGCCGGGATAGCCGAAAATATGCCGAACACCATGGTCGCGCAGCGCCTGGAGAACAATTTCTGCGCCGGTCATTGGCGCGTATGAAGTCCGAATGGAATGATCATCCGTCATGATTCTGTCCGTTCTGTAGAGGTGATAATGCGGAAAATCTGACGAGGCTGGCCCGAATTGCGGGCATAAAAAAGGCCCCGTCAGGAGCCTGCTTACCGCGCATGGGTGCTTTCGCCGGATGGTTATACCATCCTGCCCATGCGCCCTATCACCACAACGAGAACCATTACGATCTTCATGGTCTTACAAGTAGACAGAAAATTCCACGGCGTCAACGCGGGGAAGCTGCGCCGCGCCGGGATCAGCGTCCGGCGCAGATTAGTCAAAGGATCTTTGGATCAGGCCGGCTTCTGACTGGAATACTGCCCCTGAACCCGGAAGCGCCAGAGATAGGATGGCAGGATTGTCTCGATGGTTTGCGGTTGAATGCCGAGACCTTCCAGCGTCCGCTTTTCTGTTTTGGCCTCTTCAGACACGACATAGTCCTTCTGCAGCAGGATAACCTGATCCTTGGTTATCACCGGCTTTGGCAGAAGACCAAGAATTGAACCCTGAACTCTGGCAACCCACCACGGAAGCGAGATCAGCAGGCGCTTGCGACCGATAACGCGCAGGGTTTCCTCCATGCACTGGCGGAAGGTCAGCACCTCGGCGCCGCCCAGTTCGTAAACGGAACCGGTCTTCAGAGCACCATCCACTGATCGGGCGATCACTTCGGCAAGATCACCGACATAGACCGGCTGGAATTTGGTGTTACCGCCGCCAATGAGAGGTATAAAGGGCGAAATGCGTGCCATGGCAGCAAATTTGTTAAAGAAATCATCTTCCGGCCCAAACACGATGGATGGACGGATGATTACTGCATCCGGCAACGTTTCGCGCACGGCGGCCTCACCGCGTCCCTTGGTGCTGGCATAGATGGATGGAGACTGCGGATCGGCACCCAATGCCGACATATGAGTCAGTGGAACGCCAGCTGCGCGCGCAGCTTCCGCTACCGCATGCGCACCGAAAACCTGCACGGTGTTGAATTTCTGATTGCCGGTTTCATAGGGAATACCGACAAGGTTGATCACATGGTCCGAACCGGCGACGGCGCGGTCGATGGACCAGCGGTAGCGCAGGTTGGCCTGTACGGCCTGAATCTGGCCGACACCGCCCAAGGGCTGAAGATGGAATGCAAGATCGGGACGGCGGACAGCGACGCGAACACGATAGCCGCGCGCCGTCAGGGCGCGTACCACGTGACGACCAACAAAACCTGAGCCCCCGAAAATGGTGACAAGTTTGGGTTTCGTGATTGTCATCAGGTTCTCCTATCGAAATCGTCCAATATTCCCATGCTGTTTAAAGCCTTTTACCGCGAAGGCAAAGGGTTGATCGGAGTCTGCTCTCGCGGCGCGTTGCCGCGCTTGCCGCTATAATAAACTCCGGATGTCGGCCTGTTTTGATCAGTTACCAGCCGCAGGCGGCAGAATAGTCCGCGAGCACCTGATCAATGGCGGCAATCAAAATTGCTTCCGGATTGTTCCGGTCTGCGGGCCCAATGGCGAGATTGGGCAGGAACTGCCGCAGCAGCGTTTCCGGGATTGCGTGGCCGCTGAGGGCAATCGTGAGCTTGTTGACAGCCTCAGTCGCTTCCGGCTCGGTCCAATAATAGCGGATACGATCACTGTAGCTGTAGTGGCGTTGCACATGCCGATCATTGTCGCTGCCATGATAATGGGATGCCCAATGATCAGGTTTTTCCAGCATCAGCCGCTCCATGGTTCCCGCCAGAGAGCGCATGCCATAGGCCGGGTCAAGTTCCCCGGCAATCAGATCAAGACCATACAGCGCTTCACGCAGGGCGAATGTCAGGCCCGGCCCGACCTTCAAAATGGGGAATCCGTCCCGCACCAGCGCCGCAAGCGCGGGCACTGTCTGATAATCGGTGGAATGCGCTTCGAATACAAATTGCGGTTCGCTATTGAGCAGTTGCGACAGCACGACTGCCTGTTCCGGGCGGTATTCCACGACATTCTCATTACCGAACTCGACGCCCGGCTGCACGACAATGCCGATCACCCGGTCAAATGCGTCTTGCAAGCCTTCGCTGGCAAACCGTTCGCGATGCACCGCGATCGTCTGCCGCGCGGCGTCGGGGCTGGTCGGGGTGACCTCGGTCAATGCGTGATCGGCACCACCGGGCACCGGCACTTCCGTCCCGATGATGTAACTGGGCAGGGCGAAGCCGCTTGTAACGGCTGCCTTTTCGGCCGCCTTAGCGAGCCGCGCCGCGCGTTGTGCGGTCACGGTATCATCGAGCGCTGCCGGTTCTCCGGCACAACCCATGCTGGCGTCGAGGTGGATCTTGGTGAATCCGGCGCTCACGTAATCGGCAACCATGATTTCGGCCTTCGCCAAAGCTTCCTCGGCGGGAAGCTTGCGCCACGGGTTGGGCCCGAGATGATCGCCGCCGAAAATCAGTCTGTCCCGGTCAAATCCCTCTTCGCGGGCTATCGCCTCGACAAAGACCACGAAATCGGCGGGCGTCATGCCTGTATAGCCGCCATACTGGTTGACCTGATTGCAGGTGGCTTCGATCAGTACGATCTGTCCATGCCGCTTGCCGCGCCGCAGGGCTGCCCGCACTACGAGCGGATGTGCCGAGCAAACGGAGGTTATACCGGCATTTTCACCGTTCCGATGGGCGTTGGCCAATTGGGAGAAAGACGTGAACATGCTTATTTCCTCTTTGTTGCCGCAATAAACTGATCGAGTTCTTCGAACGTCGATGTACCCTCCATAGGTCCCAGACGGGTGACATTGCGGGCACCGGCCGCGTTGGCATAGTCGAGCGCTTTTTCAGCCGAATGGCCAAGGCGGCGGCAGGTGAGATAGGTCGCGCCAAAACAATCACCCGCTCCGGTCGGATCAACTTCCTCGACGGTGAATGCAGGGCGCTCGATATGTCCGTTTTTCGTGTAAAGCGCCGAGCCGTGCTGTCCGCGCTTCACCACGATTTCCGCAACGCCGGATGCAAGTAATTTCCCGACAGCTTCGCTTTCCGATGCGGCGGGGCGGGCGACGAAAAGCTCTTCTCCGGATGGCAGCAGCAAATCTGCGGCTGCAATCAGGGCGGCAAACTGGCGTCCCGTTTCTTCGCCTGCAGCCAGCTCTTTGCGCATGTTGGGGTCGAGCGACACTGTTCCACGACGTTGTTTGACGGTGTGGAGCGCATATTCGATGATCGGCCATACTGCAGGTATCGACAGGGCTGACCCCATGACATGCAAATGACCTGCGCGGCCAATCAATGCTTTGGCGGCCTCCGTCAGTTTGATTTTACCTGCCGCACTGCGGGCAATATTGTAGACAAAGTCACGGCTGCCATCGGCTGCGTAGCGCACGAATGCGCTGCCCGTCGGATATTCCTGGCTGACGGCAATTGCCGAAACATCGGCGCCGTCGGCACGTAACCGTTCAACATTGAGTTGGCCAAAATCATCATTGCCGACGCTGGCGATAATGCCAGCTTTGGCCCCGAGTTTGGCCACCTGATCGATAAAGATAGCCGGCGCACCACTGGGAAAGGGACCAATCAGCGGCTGCGCTTCGAGAAAGCCCTTGCCGATTGTCGTGGCCATGATCTCCACAAGGATTTCGCCGACGGTAATGGTCGGGCCAAGGCCTTCCAAAGCCAGTGCAGATGAGGTCACGTCAAGCGCCATATTGATCATTGCCTGTTGCATGCGTTAGAGCCGTCAAACGAACGCTCGTCCCTGACTGATAATCTCAATTATTTCCATGTCAACAGGTAAATCTTTACGCGCGACAAGTTTTATCGCAAACCGGCTTTGTGAAACAATCAATCGAATTCACGGCACTTGGTCAGGCAGACGTGCGCAGCATGATTTCTGCGTTGAGCAGGATGCGTTCATTGGCAGGCAGTTCAAACTTCGAATCCTGATGTTCGCCGAGTTTGTGGAACAGCAGAGCCGCCGCCAGCCTGCCGATTTCATTGTAGTTTTGCGCAACGGTCGTCAATGGCGGACACATATAGCGCGACAACGGCTGGTCATCGTGGCCGGCCACGCGCAAATCGCAGTCCTGACCGCGACCGACTTTCAAGCCCGCCTGAAACGCCGCCGCGATCACGCCAAAGGCAACGCGATCATTGGCGCACAGGACTGTTTTCGTCGGAAAGCCGCCCTTGCGCAAAATGTCGACAGTCGCATCGAATGCGGCCTTCTCGAAATCCCAGCCGGACCCCTGTTCAACCTCGACAATATGCGGTTGGAATTTGAGGCTCTGCATGGCCTCGACATAAGCATTGCGCCGCTCAATGGCATTGCTGTTAACTGCGGGCATGCCGAAATAACACGGAAGATCGCCGGAGCGCGTGAGGTAATCGACGATGAGTTGAAAGCTCTGCCGATTGTTTGTGCCGACAAAAGGCGATGTCGTGTCGAGGGGCGAGTCCACATAGATCATTGGGATGGATTCGCCGAGCTTCAGCAGCTTGTCCTGATGCGATTGCACGCCAAGCGGCGCAATGATCGAGCCGGCAACATTCATCGATTTGAATGTTTCGATGGCACGTTCTTCCAGCTCCGGCTTGCCGTCGGAGCTTAGAACAAAGGCGAGATAACCCGCCTGTTCTGCAATGCCTTCAATGCGGCGCGTCAGGGCCGTATAGAAAGGATCGCTTGAGTTCGGGATAATAATGCCAAGTATATTGGTCCGGCGACGATTGAGATTGACGGCGAAGATATTGGGACGGAAGCCGGATTGTTTGACGGCTATCTCGATCAGTTCGCGGGTCTTTTTGCGCACTGAATTGGGATCATTGAAATATTTCGACACAGTCGGGCGCGATAGTCCGACAAACGTGGAAAAATCTTCCATTGTTCTGATCGTCTTTTTCACCGCGTGCATTCCCTTTCACGATCGTTTCGTCCGGATTAACTGACGTCGTCGTGCCTACCAAGAAATTGTCGCAGGACAATTTATACCCATTGATACTGCGGCTTACATAACTCATCGTCGATTCATGACGGCGCGGTCAACTAAAAATTTACAATGCCTCTCACTTGCGTCAAAATCCGGATTGATCCGCAGTAACTCTTGACCTGCCTTGTATCAGTATGATTTCCAACGATTGAAACCGGATCATGTTCAAACCCTGCCGGAATCGTTCAGCGGTAATCATCATGCCAACCGTTGTTGCGGTATCGCATTGCGCCAGTTCTAGCCTGCTTCCGGGCGCCGGGCACCTCATTTTTTATGTGTTTATTAATTTAAGTTTACGTGCGTAAAATTTGTGCGTTAATCCTTGGAGGAGGAAAAGAGATGAGTGTACGCTTGAGGGGGGGCAACGCACGCGTTGCTTATGACTTCTGTAATCGGGTCTGTTACCGGTGTTGCGTCAGCAGAAGAATTGACCATCGCCACCGTCAACAATGCCGATATGATTGTGATGCAGAAATTGTCGCCCGAATGGGAGAAGGCGACAGGCAACAAGCTCAATTGGGTTGTTCTGGAAGAAAATGTCCTGCGCCAGCGTGTGACAACGGATATTGCCACCAAGAGCGGTCAGTTCGATATTCTAACCATTGGCGGTTACGAAGAACCCATCTGGGGCAAGTCCGGCTGGCTGACTTCGGTCGATGATCTTGGTGATGATTATGATTATGCCGACCTGCTCGATCCGATCAGAAAAGGCTTAACTGTCGATGGCAAGCTCTATGCGGTGCCGTTCTATACGGAAAGCTCTTTCACACTTTATCGCAAGGATCTGTTCGACGCTGCCGGCCTGAAAATGCCGGATCAGCCCACCTATGACCAGATCAAGGAATTCGCAGCCAAGCTCACCGACAAATCCAAGGAACAGTATGGGATTTGTCTGCGTGGCAAGGCCGGCTGGGGCGAGAACATGGCGTTCCTTGGCACCATGATCAACACCTATGGCGGACGCTGGTTCGACATGGACTGGAAACCCCAGATTAATTCTGCACCATGGAAGCAGGCGGTGTCGACCTATGTCGAGTTGATGCAGAAATATGGGCCGCCCGGCGCAACATCCAACGGGTTCAACGAAAATCAGGCGCTGTTTGCGACGGGTCATTGCGCTATGTGGATTGACGCAACATCAGCGGCGGGCCGCGTTTATGATCCCAAGCAGAGCAAGGTTGCGGATACGGTGGCGTTTACCCGCGCGCCGGTTCAGGTCACGCCCAATGGCGCCGGCTGGTCCTGGGCCTGGACCTTGGCTATCCCGGTAACATCGAAAAAGACAGAAGCTGCGAAATCGTTCCTGAAATGGGCGACATCGAAAGACTATGTCAAGCGGGTCGCCGCCAGTGAAGGCTGGGTTGCCGTGCCGCCGGGTACGCGCAAATCCACCTATGACAATCCTGATTATCAAAAGGCAGCGCCTTTTGCTGCAACCGTGCTCGCGTCCATTATGGCTGCAGATCCGACCAAGCCGACCAAGGATCCTGTGCCCTATACCGGCGTGCAGTTCGTTGCCATCCCGGAGTTTCAAGCTTTCGGAACGACGGTTGGACAGCTCATTTCATCGTCGCTGGCCGGAACCCAGACGGTGGATCAGGCTCTGGATTCAGCCCAGCGTCAGGTCGAGCAGATTATGAAGCGGGCGGGTTACATCAAATAACCTTTTCAGGTGCGGCCCGCGCAGATATGGGCGGGCCGCTTTCGTCGATGACAGGATAGATTGCGATGAAAGCCATTCATTTCACCGGCTTGGGCATTGCTGGCATGGCCGATTTGAACGAGCCGGAGCTCGCACCCGGTCATGCGCTGGTACGGGTCATGGCATCGGGCCTTTGCCATACGGATATCGATGTTCTTTACGGGCGTTATGGCAATGGCGCCTTTCCGTTGGTGCCGGGCCATGAATATGCCGGAGTGATCGAAGCAGTGGCTAGGGATGTCACGGGTTTTCGCGCGGGTGATCGCGTTGCCATCGACCCGAATATCCCCTGCGGCACTTGCCGGTCCTGCGGTAAAGGATTGACCAATCTGTGTGAAAGCCTTGAAGCCTATGGCGTCACCCGCAATGGCGGCTTTGCTGAATACAGTATGGTCAATTCAAACCATCTTCATCCCATCGGCGATTTGCCCTTTCATATCGCTGCGCTCGCTGAACCCTTGGCCTGTGTGCAAAATGGCCTCGGCAACGCGCATGCGGTGAAGGCGGAAAACGCGCTGGTGTTTGGCGCAGGTCCCATCGGGCTGCTGATGGCCCTATCGCTCAAAGCCCAAGGTGTTGACGATGTGAGCGTCGCCGATATCAATGAAAGCCGTCTGGCTTTTGCTCAATCCCTTGGTCTGAAACCGGTTGTCTCTGGTTCGTCCGGTCTTGAAGTCACGCGCAAAGCTTTTGATTTTGTTGCCGATGCAACCGGTATTGCCCATGTCGTGCAGGACATGATTGCCTATACGGCCGATGGCGGGACGGCATTGATTTTCGGCGTCAGTGTGCCGGATGCGCGTATTGAGATTGCACCGTTCGAAATCTTCCGCCGCCAGATCAGCCTTGTCGGCTCGCATTCACTCAACCGCAACATTCCCGAGGCACTCGCCATTTTGCAGCGTGATGACGGAATGATGGCGAAACTGGTCTCGCACCGCCTGCCGCTTGCCGATGTTCTGCCGTTTCTGGCGAAAGGGACAGCAACACCTCAGACAATGAAGGTTCAGTTCTCGGCGGGGTAAAGCCGCCCGCAACCAGTTTCAATCTGCTGATCACAATGAAAAACCCGCCAGTCTTGCAACTGGCGGGTTCTTTTTTCAGCAGAAGCTGCGGGGAAAAAATTAGTTCTTTTCCTGCTTCTTCAGAGCGGCGCCAAGGATATCGCCGAGGGAAGCGCCTGAGTCGGACGAACCGTACTGTGCAACGGCTTCCTTCTCTTCAGCGATTTCCAGCGCCTTGATGGAGACCTGCAGCTTGCGGGTTTTCTTGTCGAAGGCGATGACGCGGGCGTCAACCTTCTGGCCAACCGTGAAACGTTCTGGACGCTGTTCGTCGCGATCGCGGGAAAGATCCGCACGACGGATGAACGAGTCGAGATCGTGGTCAACCAGACGGACTTCGAGGCCGCCATCGGTGATGCCAGTGACTTCAACAGTCACAACGGCATTCTTGCGCAGTTCACCTGACGTTGCTGCTTCACCGACCTTGTCGCCTGTGAGCTGCTTGATGCCAAGCGAAATGCGTTCCTTCTCGACGTCAACATCAAGAACCTGCGCCTTGACGACGTCGCCCTTGTTGTATTCTTCGATGACCTGTTCGCCTGGACGGTTCCAGTCGAGGTCGGAGAGGTGAACCATGCCGTCCACATCGCCGTCGAGGCCAATGAACAGGCCGAATTCGGTCTTGTTCTTGACTTCGCCTTCGACGATCGTGCCGACAGGGAACTTGTCTGCGAAGGTCGTCCATGGGTTGTCGAGTGTCTGCTTGAGACCGAGGGAGATGCGGCGCTTGACCGGATCCACTTCGAGAACAACGACTTCGACTTCCTGAGTTGTCGAGAGCAGCTTGCCCGGATGCACGT
The DNA here is from genome assembly GCF_014189505.1 of Phyllobacterium sp. 628. Taxonomy (GTDB): domain Bacteria; phylum Pseudomonadota; class Alphaproteobacteria; order Rhizobiales; family Rhizobiaceae; genus Phyllobacterium. Next base: position 677,559 of record NZ_CP050301.1, read on the forward strand.
TCTTCTTTGTCCAGGACATTTCGGAAACGTGGATAAGGCCTTCGATGCCTGGTTCGATTTCGACGAATGCACCGTAGTCGGTGATGTTCGTAACCGTACCGGTGATCTTTTTGCCGATCGGGTACTTCGCACCAATACCATCCCAAGGATCGCTTTCGAGCTGCTTCATGCCGAGCGAAATACGATGTGTTTCCTGGTTGATACGGATGATCTGAACCTTGACCGTCTGGCCGATGTTCAGGATTTCCGAAGGATGGTTGACGCGGCGCCATGCCATGTCAGTCACGTGCAGCAGACCATCGATGCCGCCGAGATCAACGAACGCACCGTAATCGGTGATGTTCTTGACGACGCCTTCAACGACCTGACCTTCTTCAAGGTTCTGGACGATTTCAGAGCGCTGTTCAGCACGGCTCTCTTCAAGAACGGTACGGCGCGAAACAACGATGTTGCCGCGGCGCTTGTCCATCTTGAGGATTTCGAAGGGCTGTGGGTTGTGCATCAGCGGGGTAACGTCGCGGATCGGACGGATGTCGACCTGCGAGCGCGGCAAGAAGGCTACGGCACCATCGAGATCGACGGTGAAACCACCCTTGACCTGATTGAAGATAACACCATCGACGCGTTCGCCGCGGTTGAACTTCTCTTCAAGACGGACCCAGCTCTCTTCGCGGCGTGCTTTTTCACGCGACAGAACAGCTTCGCCGAGGGCGTTTTCGATACGCTCGACATAAACTTCAACGATATCGCCTGGCTTCAGCGAGCCGTCTTTGGCTTTCGCGCCGAATTCCTTGAGCGGTACGCGGCCTTCAACCTTAAGGCCGGCGTCAATGATCGCCATGTCTTTTTCGATGGCGACGATACGGCCCTTAACGACATAACCTTCAGCAAGGTCATTGGTGGCAAAGGACTCGGCGAGAAGAGCTTCGAAATCTTCGCGCGTTGGATTGGCTTGAGACATATATACTCCTGATATGTCCGGAATAGTCATCGGACATAGCACCGGTGGTTCGTGTTACGGTTCATCTGTATGCCAACCCGCCCTCGTGAGGGCAATCCGGTGCGAGGATCGGTAGCAGATGCTTGGTTTAATGCTTGCTTCCAGCCAAAGCCTGATCAATCAGGGTTTTGGCATTAAGAAACGCGGTCTCTATATCCATTTCCGTCGTATCTAGCAAGTGCGCGTCCGCAGCGGGCTTGAGCGGCGAGTCCGTGCGGCCCATATCGCGGGCATCGCGGCGCACCAGATCGGCCAGAATATCGTCATACTGGACACATGCGCCACTCGACTTAATTTCATCGTAACGGCGTTTCGCCCGCGCCTCCGGCGAGGCGGTTATATAGAGCTTGACCGGAGCATCCGGGCAAACGACCGTGCCGATATCACGGCCATCAAGCACCGTACCGGGCGAGCGAATGGCAAAGGCTTGCTGTGAAGCCACCAATGCGCGGCGCACTGCGGGCATGATTGCCACCTTGGATGCTGCTTCACCCACATCATGGGCGGAAAGCGCAGTCCGGTCGAGTTTCGCCAGATCAATGGTCCGCGCGGCTTTTTCAGCGAGAAACTCGTCATCCAGCGGCATGTTCTGGTCCATCAATGCCTTGGCAACGGCCCGGTAGGTCAGACCCGTATCGAGATGATGATAGCCGTAATAATCGGCAATCCGCCGGGCCAGTGTGCCTTTGCCCGATGCGGCCGGTCCATCAATGGCGATGGTAAAGCGCGATGGCAAAAGGACATCATCCTTCTCGTCCCGGTCAAACAGCCAGTTTCCAAGCGCAAACAGCAGATAGGCGGCGGCCAGCACCAGGGTGATCAGCGGCGTAATGCCGATTGTCACAAAGGCAAAGCCGCCCACCGTCGTTGCCAGCGAAGAAAGCCAGGCCGGCAGATAGGGCGAGAGGTTTTGCAACAGCGCATCAATGGCGAAAATCAGAGCGAACTGAAAGACAAACAACCAGAACAGGAGGGCAAACAGACCAAAGCGAATCTTCAGTGCCAGCCGCTCAACGGCATAGGCAAAGGCAACAATAAGGGATGATGTCAGTATAAAATACATCAGGCACTCCCCGCCATGCGCATGACAAGGGGCAGCACTGTCTGCAAATGATCAACGGGTTCGATCATGTCTCTTTGTTTCTTGCCTTTGCGCCCATGAGGAAGCCTATACCATAACCGGCAATCGAACCGAATGCGGGCGGCAGGAGCAGGAACTGATAGGGCATCCATTCACTTGGCATTGCCATTTCTGCCTCCGACACACCCGGCTGGGCCGCATCGAAGACATTCCACGCATAGAGGAAGATCAGCAGCAAAGGAAGAACGACCCGCATGATCGTGCTCAAAATGCCCGGCCATGGACGCAATGATCCACTGGAAACTGTACCGCTATGGGCGCTGCGCCCCGCCCAGACAATGAACGGCACGCTCGACATCGCATAGAGAAAATAGACGGTCAGTGCGGAAAAGACTGCGTTCATTGTTACGCTTATGCTGGCGATCCGTGCACGGAAATCTCAGCGCCCATTCCGGTCATCATGTCCATGAACTCGGGAAAACTCGTGGCAATTATGGCTGAATCATCAACACTGACCGGCCTTTCCGCCACAAGCCCCATCACGAGGAAACTCATGGCAATGCGGTGATCGAGATGCGTTTCAACCGTACCGCCGCCCAGGCCCTTGCCATCAGGACGGCCGCGAACACTCAAGGTTTCCTTGCCCTCGGTGCAATCGACACCATTGATCTTCAGTCCCTCGGCAACAGCCGACAACCGGTCGGATTCCTTGACACGCAGCTCTTCCAGCCCGTTCATCACGGTTTCGCCCTTGGCGAACGAGGCTGCTACGGCAAGCACCGGATATTCATCGATCATTGACGGCGCGCGCTCTGAAGGCACGTTGACGCCCGTAAGCTCGGAAGCGCGCACGTGCAGGTCGGCAACATCCTCGCCGCCGGCAAGGCGTGCATTGAGGATTTCGATGCTGGCGCCCATTTCCTGCAATGTCAGAATTAGTCCCGTACGGGTCGGGTTCATCAAAACGTTGCGGATGGTGATATCCGAGCCCGGTACGAGCAAAGCAGCCACCAGCGGGAAAGCCGTTGACGACGGATCGCCCGGAACATCGATGATCTGACCGGTCAGTTTACCCTGACCCTCAATCCGGATGTGCCGCACATTATCCTTGTCGGTTTCGACGGATAGATTGGCGCCAAAACCTTGCAGCATCTTTTCCGTATGGTCGCGCGTCATCACCGGTTCAATCACGGTGGTAATCCCCGGCGTATTCAGGCCTGCCAAAAGCACAGCGGATTTGACCTGCGCCGAAGCCATTGGCACCCTGTAGGTGATGGGAGCCGCAACTTTCGGACCGCGCAGCGTCAACGGCATGCGATCGCCGTCTGCAGCCGTGACCTGTACGCCCATTTCACGCAAGGGGTCGAGCACGCGGGCCATCGGGCGCTTGGACAGCGAGGCATCACCGATAAACGTTGTTTCCATGGCATAGGTGCCGACAAGGCCCATGGTCAGGCGGGCGCCAGTGCCCGCATTGCCGAAATCAAGCGGCGCTTCCGGCTGCAGCAGGCAGCCATTGCCGGTTCCTTCGATAATCCAGACCTTACCTTCCTGGCTGATCTTCGCACCCATCGCCCGCATGGCGCGGCCGGTATTGATTACGTCTTCGCCTTCGAGCAGGCCGGTAATACGCGTTTCGCCCGAGGCGAGGCCACCAAACATAAAGGAACGATGCGAGATCGATTTATCGCCGGGGATGCGGATATCGCCAGTGAGCGCGTTGGAGCGGCGGGCAGTGGCAGGTTTGAGCAGCGCGGAGTGGGACATGAGTAAGGTCAATCGCAAAGAAAGTTGATGTTTCAGACAGTGCCGATAGGCGCTGGCGTTCCTAACACAGCTTGCCCGTTCGGTCATCTTGCAAATGCATTGATTGGCTCATCGGCAATCTCTCGTCGTTTTGGCTTTGACAAATGCTCTGAATTGCGTTTATGGGACCAGAAATCCATTTGATGAGCGCTGGCATAATCGGTTTGACGATGGCATACCGGATGCAGGTGCAGCCAGAAGACGAGGCATAACGTGGTAAATCCAAAACTTGGTACCAAGCGAATTGACCCGGAAACAGGTCAGAAATTCTACGATCTCAACCGTGATCCGATTGTCTCGCCTTACACGGGTAAGAGCTATCCCCTGAATTATTTCGAATCGACCACTCCCGCAGCCCGCGAGGAAGAGGAAGAAGTCGAGACTGAAGAAGTCGACGTTGCACTGGAAAAGCCGGTATTCGTTTCGCTTGAAGAAGCCGATGGCGACACCGATGCCGATGTGCCGGATCTGGGTGATGATGTTGATGTTGAAGTCGACGATGCCGATGATGACGATACGTTCCTTGCCGAAGACGAAGAAGACGAAGATGACGACGTCACCGATATTCTCGGCGGCGGCATCGGCGAAGACGACGAAAATTGATTTTGAGCAAGGTCTTTCGCCGTCCTGAAAAATAACAGGAAATATCCGGCGAATAGACCTTGATCTTCTCCGCGGCGGGCGATATGTACCCGCCTCGGAACGGTACCAGACCGTTCGACTATCCTGCCGGATTTACTCGGCTTAGCCGAAACCGGCTAATGGAATGGGGCCATAGCTCAGCTGGGAGAGCGCTTGCATGGCATGCAAGAGGTCAGCGGTTCGATCCCGCTTGGCTCCACCAACTCCCGCTCATGTGGTTGATTTTTGGTTCAGGTAAACGACGTGGCAGCCGTATAAGCTGCCACGGGTAAAACGTCACGAAAGATAGAATTGCCGGTGGAAGGCATACATGTCTTTGAATATGCAATATTCGGGGGCGCCAAAATGGATCACCGGACTTTTGCGCATGATGTCATTGCGCCACTTTTCCCATAAAATCTGAAAACGACTTTCTTCATCCGGATCAAACGACCTGATCTGGTAACCCAGCGTTGTGTGGAAGCGATAAGCCGCGTGACCAGGTGACGACATTCCGAGATAATCCGACAATTGGTCCCGAACCTTCCGTAGCTTCGCGTTCTCAGCTTCGTCGACGGGAAGCAGTTTGAGCGTGAGTGCAGAGGCGCGGTCCACAGGCGGACTGGGGTCGACCTTCATGCGCAGAGGCAGTTCGCAGTTTAATTTGAATTCCTGCAGTTTCGCGCTCAAAATTCGACTGCACTCGTCCATGGGGGCATCGAGACTGACGTCTCGCGGCCAAGCGCCAGCTTTGCGGATGCCTTCGCTCGCTCCCTCAAACACCGTCATATGATAGCTGGATGGCGGAAGGAGCGTTATTTTTCGCATAGAATCAAGGTGCTGGGCCTCGCGAAAAACATCAAGCAAAGCGTCGAAATAATCCGAATTCTCGCCTTGCTGAGGGACGTGACAAATGATGGTGTTGCCGGGAAAGGGCTTTACACTGCCGTCCGCACTGAATTTGTAGCCGACAGCAGAGGTATATTCACCCTGCGATGACGATTGAGCTTGGACACTATTGGCCAGGAGCACTCCGGCCGATGAGACGGCTACCTGTTTGAGAAAATGGCGCCGCAGGATCTGCATGTTTCACCTCGTTTGGTGGTTACATTAATTAAATACACGATGTGAACTTAGATTAAGTTAATGACGTAATTATAACAAGAGCTATTGTGATCGAAATTCGGACCGCCTTCTCAGGGTGTCGATGGGGAAGCGTTGAAACGGCAGGTATAAAAATGCACAAAGCGCTCGCGCTTTTGGACGGATCCATTACATTTACTGAAACCGAGCTTGGCATATTGCGCTATGCGCGGCGCTGGCCGGGAAAAAGCCGGACCGAAATTGCCGCTGCGCTTAACATTTCAAAGCCGATGCTGACGAAAGCGGTTGGCAAATTCGCATCATTGGATCTGGTAAGCGAAGACCGGGTGCAATTGCGGGAAGGTGAACGCGGCCAGCCGCCGGTCAGCGTCGCATTGCGGCCGGAAGCATTCAGGAGCATTGGCATTCATGTGAATCTGCGTCAGGTCGCGATTGTGTCCAGCGATCTGGCCGGGATAGTGCTGTCCGCCAGGTCGTATGATCTGAACAGTGATTTCACCTCTGCCAGCATTGCGCCTATTCTCAATGATATCCAGGCGATGATTGATAACTCGACCATCCCGGTCCTTGGAATAGGATTGGCAGTCCCGGCTATTGTTACCGAGAATGGCGAATTGTTTGAAGTCACCCCGGCCCAGCGGACTTTGCCTTATGGGGAAATGGCGCGCCAGTTGGGCAGCAGTCTTTCACTGCCCGTCTACCTGGACAATGGGGCATATTGCATGGCCAATTACGAAGCCCACCGTCCCCAGTCGGAGAGCAAGTGCCTGCTCTATGTGACACTGGATTTTGGGGTAGGCGGCGGCCTTGCCTGGAACAATCAGGTTTTTCGGGGTGCATTCAATCAGGCGGCTAATATTGGCTCGCTGACGCCGGAAACGGGACCGCGCCCCAACTTGATAGATCTGGCGCAGTATTTGGGACGTCCGCTTCAGCAACTCACTCTTGAAGAGCTTGAAAGATTGAAGTCGATCAAGGATGTGGCGCTGCTTGAATGGATCAATGACCGGGGCGCGCTGCTGTCAAACTCCTTCAGTGTCGCTGTACAGCTGTACAATCCGGATACGATTGTCGTGGGCGGCTTTTTCCCGGCCTCAATTCTGGAAGCGCTTGTCAGCCAGATCAATCTTGATGTGCATGACATTCCTGGACGGCGTCCGCTGACCAAGCCGAAAATTCGCGTCACTCCGCTGATCGGCGCATTGGGTCTGGCGGAGGCTGCGGCTCTTTTGCCGGTTTCAGCACGCCTTCTGGGTGAGAAGGCGGTTCGGTTCCAGGTTTGATAACTGGGTTGAACCGGGAAAGTTATCCTCACTCGAACCAACAGACGGCGCTTGTCTAGAATGAACAATCCTAATCTAAGCTAAAGCAACAGCGAGCGCGAGGTCGGTGCTAGGCGCGCAATGACAGGGTGGTCCACCAGATAGGCCGCGAGCCGTGCCTTTTCAGAGAGCCACGCCAAATTGTTTGCCAGCGCTTCCGCATGGTGCTTTTGCGCAGTCTCATCGCCAAACCTTGAGAAAACCACCAGCACGTTCTCGTTTTCACGCAGCGGAAGCCGGGTAAAGGTGTTTTCGCTGTGCTCGGATGCAAAGGTCGCGGTAATAACCTCGCCAGCCTCACGCAAAACCGGAGCAATCGACGTTTGATAATAGCCGAGAAAGCCCTGTTCCGCCGGTTCTTTCAGTTGGTAGGTTGTTGCCTGATACACAGCTTTTGAGAGTAACCGCGCCGCCGGTTCTGACCGCGAAGGGGGGAGTATGAATCCACCCTCTGGCTCTGCCGGATGCAGCAGCAACACATCATCGGAATCAATCATGGTGTGGTTCGCGGCGTTACGATGCGCACCCCAGACCGGGCCATCATAAAAAGCGGTCAGCGCTTTTTGCCGCGCATTCATAGTCTCGAACCCGCGCAGCCAGACAAATGCATCAGGGTCATCGAGATCGCGAAACTGGCCAATGATTTTCATGCCGCAGGTTTCCTGTCCTTCAAGGAAATATGTATCGAACAGAGCGACAAGATCATCCCGGCGGTTCGGATGAAGCGTATAGCGCCGCAGTTCGACGAGCGGGCTGAATCGCTTGCCTGCCCCAACATTTGAATGAATAGATTCTGATCGCATCCCCATCTCCGGCATCGCGTTGACTCCCATTTTGAAAAAAACAGACCGGTCATCCTGTTTTTAATAAAACCGGTTGTCCTGTTTTTGTCAACTTGCTAAGTTTCGATTGTGAAAAGGACAAATCTGGTGCCGGAAACAGCAGGAAAACCAAAGAGAATAAATGATCCGCAAGGAATGCGTTCGCGCATCCTCGATGTGGCAGCGGATCTTTTCCAAAGGCGGGGGTACAATTCAACCAGCGTTCAGGATGTTGTTCAGGCCGCTTTAGCAACCGGCGGTGCCGTACATCACCACTTTCCCACGAAGAAAGCGCTCGGGCTTGCCGTTATTGAAGAACGCGTGGCCAAGGAGGTCAACGCAACAGCGATTCAGCCTGTGCTGCAGGCGATCCGCGTGAAAACCGGTATTCTGGCCTTCTTTGCATCTGTGGCGGACGAGCTCGAACGCAACCAGGCCGTGACCGGCTGCCCACTCAACAATCTTGCCATGGAGCTTTCACTGGCCGACCCGGATTTCCGCCATGCCGCCAATGCCATTTTTGAGAACTGGCGCGGAGCATTGACACAGAGATTGCAGGCGGGTGGCTCAGGCCTCGCATCCAAACCGGCGGGAGAGCTGGCGACGACGGTCGTTGCCGCCTATTCCGGCGCCATGGCTATGGCCAAAGCCAGTCAAAGCGCACAGCCCTTGCGTGACTGTGCTGCGCAACTGGAAAAACTGCTGCCATAGAACGGCGACCTAGGTCTGCTTTGAAAAGACCACGGCCGCAAAAAGCAGAACACCGGCAAAAACGATGAACGAGCCGATGCCAACGAACGGCTCCAGCGCTGTATTGCCGAGCGACAGGAAATAAAGCGCCGGAATCATGACGATGATGCCCACCGTATAGACGGCAAACTGGATTATCGGCAGCCTGCCAGCGGCCTTTGCCGGATTGAGTGCGTAATAGATGCCGAATATGGCGCTGCTCACCCAGCCCAGCAGGTTGAGGTGAGCATGGGCAGGAAAGGCGCTGTGATCGCCCGAGATCCCCATATGCAGCCCCATGATAATTCCAAGCAGGAAGAAGACAGTCGCGGTTTTGAAAAACAGTTGCGAAACCTGAGGCATAATTGCGTTCTCGCATGGAGGAAGTCACAAACCTGCAGCAGAGGATATGCCCAAATCTGGAATCATTCCAGATGGTCTGTCATGAGCCGGCATTCACCACTGTCATTTCCGCACATCCCCGCTTTTAGACTGGATTAACCGGCGAAAAACCCTCAAAGCAGTGGGAAAAATACCAGAATCCGAGGAAACACACCCATGACTGCCCGCCCGGTTGCCATTTCCGCATCGTCCGGACCATCGATTGCCCGCACCGGCGTGCTCTTGATGCTGCTCGGCATGCTGATGTTTGCCCTGAACGATGTCATGGGCAAATGGCTGGTGGCGACCTATTCCGTCGGACAGGTCGTGTTCATCCGCAGCGTAGCAGCCTTGATCGTTCTGGCGCCATTTCTCTGGTTCTCGGGGCCGAAGAAAGTCATGCAGGTTGACCGGCCCCTCCTGCAACTGGCCCGTGTCGCAGCGTCGACCGCCGAGATTTTTGCTTTCTATTTTGCCGTTGTCTATTTGCCGCTCGCCGACGTGATGACCTATTGGCTGGCCGCTCCCATCTATGTCGCGGCGATTTCGCCGTTCGTGCTGAAGGAGCCGGTCGGCTGGCGGCGCTGGAGCGCAATTATTATCGGTTTCATTGGCGTTGTGATTGCATTGGAGCCGTCATCACAGGCGCTTACCCCGCAAGCGGTCATCTCGATTCTAGGCAGTATGACTTTTGCACTGATGCTGTTGCTTGGCCGTTCGCTGCGCGGCACGCCAGATACAACCCTCGTGTTCTGGCAAATTGTCGGCGCCGGTCTTGCCGGTGCTGCATCGCTCTATTTTGACTGGAAGCCGGTGAGCCCGCGTGATCTGGTTCTCCTGGGCGTGCTCGGTGTTGTCGCCATGCTCGCGCACATGCTTGTGAACCGCGCCCTGAAGATGGCCGATGCGGCAACCGTCGCCCCGCTGCAATATACGCTGCTGTTCTGGGCTATTGTCTTTGGCTGGCTGGTGTTTGGCGACGTGCCGCGTCTGCCGATGCTGATCGGGTCCGGCTTCATCGTGGCATCGGGCCTGTTCATCTTCTTCCGCGAGCAGCAGCTGCGGCGTCTGGGGTGGATAAAGGAAGAGCCGGTGGAGACAATTGTCACCGGCTCCGGTGATCCGGTCTGACGGCCCCCTCGTCAGGCGTTGACGGGCGCGCCCTTGAGGGATGCGCCGAGAGCATCGAGCAGGTCTTCCATGCCGCCTCTGCGCTGACCGGCATCATCAAGCCCATCGAGAAACGCACCTTGTTCGGTAAGCACAAGCTTTGTGCCGGTTCCCTCGGGCTTTAGTTCCAGCGTCGCAACCGAGACTGAGATGCGCTTGTCATCGATATACATGTCATAGGTATAGATAATGCGCTGGTCGGGGACGATGTCCTGATAGACCGCATCGTACGTATAGACTGGACCATCCTTTGGTCCACCGCGATTGATTTCGCGACCGCCAACCCGGAAATCCATCTCGAACTTGGCGGCGCTCATCTCGTCAGGCCCGGCAAACCATTTGCTCTTGGCTGTCTTGTCGCTGAGAGCAAAGAACACCCGCGCCGGGGTGGCAGCATAGTTGCGTTCGATGACGAATGTATCGTGTTTTACGGATCGGTTGGTCATGCTTCTCCTCCGGTTAATGATTGTCTTCGCTGGCGAGAAAGTCGCCAAGCCGGTCAAGCCGCAGCTCCCAGCTTTTGCGCCGCTCGTCCATCCATTGCTCCGCCGTTTTCATGGCGACCCAGTCGATATGGCAGGTGCGCACACGACCAATCTTCTCGGTGCGGATGAGGCCGCTGTTTTCAAGCACCTGCAAATGCTGCACGACAGCGGGCAGGGACATGGTCAGCGGCTTGGCCAGTTCACTGACCGAGGCCGGACCACGACTGAGCCGTTCCACCATGGAACGCCGTGACGGATCGGCAAGGGCTTGGAACATCAGATCGAGTGCAGCAGTTTGGTTAAGCATATGCTTAAGTAAATCCGCAAGCGAATTTTGTCAATGAAATTTGTATCTGATGCGGTTAAGTCAGACGCTGTCGTGCCTGTGATGCGCCAGCGCTTCTTCAAAGTGATTGATCGCCTTTTCAAACTTGTCGCGGCAACCGGTGTTGCAGAATCCCACCACAGCACCCTTGTAGAGTGTCAGGCTGTCTTCCTGAATCGGATCGCCCGACCAGGGGCAGGTTGTGTTGACCGCATCGCTGAGCTTCAGTTCCGGCATGATTGTTCTCCTCACGCGATTTCAACGCTGATATCGGTGCGCACGGAATTGGCGATGAAACATTGCTCATGCGCTTGGTGATGCAAATGCTCCTCCGTCGCCCGGTCCGGCGCTGTTCCGGCATAACGCACATGCGGCTTCAATACGACCTTGCTGACAAACAGTTTGCCCTGCTCGTTCTTGCCAAGTTCTCCCGTGGCTTCATCGCGATATTCATCCACGACAAATCCCGCCTTGGCTGCATCGGAGAGAAAAAACAGCATGTGGCAGCTCGACAACGACGCCACAAAAGCCTCTTCCGGATCAACGTTTTCCGCTGCTGAATAGGGCGGACGGACAATATGCGGCGATGACGATGCAGGCACTTCCGCGCCGCCATCAAACTGCCAGACATGGGCACGGCTGTATTTGTTGTCGGTAAAAAGAGCGTCTTCCGGACGGTTCCAAAGAACCGTAGCGCTGAATGCGGTCATGGGCGTTTCCCGAATCTGTTGTTATGGCTGATGGATGGAACGGAGCTTGTCAAAGCGCGCTGCCATTGTCGACCATAAGTTGCAGGAAAGATCCGGAAATCTACTCGGCGGTGAAGCGGTAACCGACGCCGGGTTCCGTACGGATGAAGTGCGGATGGTTCGGATCCTCTTCAATCTTGGCACGCAGCTGCCCGACAAAAACGCGGAGGTAATGCAGATCGTCCACATGGGCTGCGCCCCAGACCGAGGCCAGCAATTGCCTATGGGTCACGACAAGCCCCGGATGCAGAACGAGATGCACCAGCAGCTGATATTCCTTGCGGGTCAGGTGCACTTCCTCGCCCTTGAGTGTCACCACGCGCTTGACCATGTCCACAACGAGACCATTGCTTTCAAAGCGCGAAGGAACGCTGGTGCCCGCCACTTTCTGCCGCAGTGCCGTGCGCACCCGCGCCAGCAACTCACCAATACCGAAAGGTTTTTCGACATAGTCATTGGCGCCCAGATCAAGCGCTGCGATCTTTTCCACCTCGCGGTCACGCGCCGACAGAACGATGATCGGCACTTCGGAAAAAGCCCGCACAGTCTTGATAACGTCCTTGCCGTCCTTATCAGGAAGGCCAAGGTCGAGAATGACAAGATCCGGCGCGCTCGTGGCGATCATCCGTTCGGCTTCCGCGCCGGTTGCGGCCGAGATTACGTCATAGCCCGAAGCGGTCAGTGCCGGATGCAGGAACCGCTGGATTTGCGGCTCGTCATCGACAACGAGAATACGGTTCTCGTTCATGTTGCCACATCCCCGTTCTTCGTTTCGTCATAAATAGGAAGCCGGATAATAAACCGGGTGCCGCGTTTGCGGATCGCCGGGCTTTCCGCCTTGATTGTCCCGCCCATGGATTCGACGAAACCACGGCAAATGGAAAGGCCAAGCCCGGTTCCTGCGGCCCTGCCGTCGCCTTTGACGCGCCGGTAGAATTTCTCGAAGATGCGATCCAGATCCTTTGCCGGTATGCCCTTGCCCTGATCGGTGACGCTGATCGCCACGCCCGTGGCATCTTGTTTCGCGTAGACTGATATCGGTCCCTCGCCGCCATATTTGGCGGCATTGTCGAGAAGGTTGAACAGGACCTGGCCGAGCAGCGAAGAGTCGCCGCTGACGGTTGCAAGACCGGGGGCGATGCTGATGTCAATCGCCACACCAGGTTTGAGCTTCTTCATACGCTCGACCGACGAAACAATCACATCGGCCGCATCAACAGGGCTGCTCTTGACCTTGAGTGTGCCCGCTTCGATCCGCGTCATGTCGAACAGGTTTGAAACAAAGCGCGTCAGCCGGCCGGACTCTTCCTCGATCGACAGGAGAAGATCGTCGCGGCTTTCCGGTTTGATCCGGGTGCCGAGTTCGCGCAGCGTGGTGACTGCCCCGGTGATTGATGCAAGCGGCGTCTTCAGATCATGCGACAGCGACGAGAACAGGGCAGCATGCAGCTTTTCGCTTTCCTGCAGCGCCGCAGTCTTGGCGTTCTCGCGCACCAACTGGGCGCGGTCGATGGCAATCGCGGTCTGGTCAAGTATCGCCGTCAACATGCGGTCTTCGGTTTCGGTCAGCGATGCCGAGTGATTGAGCAGGGATAGGCCGAGCACACCGGCCACACCATGGGATGTCAGGATCGGCAGAAACTGCCAGCTGATTTGCGGCAGCGTGCCCGTGTCGTGTCCGGCCCGTTCGTTCTTCTCGAAGGCCCAGCGCACAGCGGTCATGTCGGTATTGTCCAGAGCCATATCCGGCGGCCATGCAGCTTGCAATGACAGATCGCCCTCATCGGGCAGGAGAATGACGACACCGGTGCCGAGCGTCGAATGCAGATGCACGGCAGCCGCCACGAGCACATCATCGAGACGCGCCGTCCCGGACAATTTTCGCGAAAATTCGTAAAGCGCCTGCGTGTTCCTTGCCTGATTGCGTGAACGCGCCACCTGATCGCGCAAACGCCCGGCGAGATCGCCGATCATCAGCGCCACGCCGAGGAAGATGATCAGCGAGAACAGCTGATGCGGCTTGGCAATGCTCAAATTGTGGATCGGGTCGATGAAGAAATAATTGTAGAGGATGAAGGACAGGCCTGCCGCGATAATCGCAGCAAACCGCCCGCTCGACATGGCCGATAGAATGACCGCAACGAGATAGAGCATAGACAGGTTTTGCGGGTGCACAATTTCGCTGGCACCAAGGCCGAGAAGTGTCGTGGCTGCCGTCGCCAGAATTGGAATGGCAATGGATATCGCAAAGTCTTGCCGCGAGCGTTTTTGCGGCGCTGGCGGTACGTAGGGTTTGTCCTGCTCGTTGCCGGTGACCACATGCACGCCAACATCGGTGAAGCGCTTCATGATCTCGTTGGGCAGCGAGCGGCGGAACGGATTGGAAAACGTCTTGCCCTTGGGGCGGCCGACCACGATCTGCGTAACGTTTTCACGCCGGGCGATGCGGTAGATTTCATCGACGAAATCGCGGGCGATCACCCGCCGTGTTTCGGCGCCGAGCCGTTCGGCCAGATCAAGGATTTCATCGAGGCGCTGGTTGGCGGCAATATCCATACCGGCATCGCTGGTCTTGGTCAGCGACACCACCAGCCAGCGGGCATTCAAACCCGAGGCAAGACGGCTTGCCGTGCGCACCACCTTGTCGGATAGACTGTCAGGACCAACGCAAACCAGCAGCCGTTCGCCCGAGGCCCACGGGCCTTCAATGGCATTCTGCCGCAACAGGTCGATCATCTGGTCATCGACGCGATCAGCGGTGCGGCGCAGCGCAAGCTCGCGCAAGGCGGTGAGATTGGCGGGCTTGAAGAAACCCTCCGCTGCCCGCTCGGCATTTCCCGGCAGATAGACCTTGCCTTCCTTCAGCCGGGCAATGAGTTCCGCAGGCGGCAGATCGACCAGCAGTACTTCGTCAGCGCGTTTCAAGACAACGTCGGGCACTGTCTCGCGCACGGTGACGCCGGTGATCTTGGTCACAAGGTCCGACAGGCTTTCCAGATGCTGGACATTCATTGCTGTCCAGACGTCTATCCCCTGCCAGATCAGCTCTTCAATGTCCTGATGGCGTTTGGGATGGCGGCTGCCCGGTGCATTGGTATGGGCAAGCTCGTCGAGAACCAGCACTTTCGGCTTGCGGGCCAGTGCGGCGTCGAGGTCGAACTCTTCCAGCGAGCGGTCGCGATAGCCGATCTGTTTGCGTGGCAGCACTTCCAGCCCGTCAAGCAATTCGGCGGTTTCAGCCCGGCCATGGGTTTCAGCAAGGCCGATGACCACGTCAACGCCGTCTTCCTTCAGCCTGCGGGCGCGCAACAGCATCGCATAGGTTTTGCCTACGCCTGGAGCGGCCCCGAGAAAAACGGTCAGCTTGCCGCGCGTTTCCCGCGTGGCAAGCTCCAATAATTTATCCGGATCGGGTCGTGTGTGTTGACCGTAGTCGGCCATATGCGCCTCAGATTATTTTTTCACATCATCAAGCGCCATGTTGAGCGCCAGCACGTTTACCCCGGTCTCGCCGAAAATGCCAAGGACAGGATGCCGCGTATTGGCAGCTACCAGTGCAGAAATTGTCTCGGCTGGCAAGGCGCGGGCCTTGGCAACACGCTCGATCTGTAATTTGGCATAGTCAGACGAAATATCCGGATCAAGACCCGACGCCGAAGTCGTCACCGCGTCGGCAGGCAGCAGGCCAGTTGCTCCGCCAGCCTTCAAAGCATCGACGGAAGCCTTGACCCGGTCCACCAGAACCTGGGATGTCGGTCCAAGATTTGAACCGCTGGATGACCCGGCATTGTAGGCATCGGGGCTGGTGGCTGACGGACGCGGCCAGAAGTAGATATCCTTGGTGAAGTTCTGGCCGATCAGAGATGAACCCACAACCACGTCACCGCGCATGACCTGACTGGAATTGGCCTGTGCGCTAAAGAGCGTCTGGCCGACGCCCGTGATGGCAAGCGGATAGAGAAGCCCGGTGACAGCGGTCAGTATGAGAGTGAGCACGATGGCTGGGCGAAGTTGAGCTAACATTTGAATTGTCCTTTAAACAAGGTGCAGAGCGGCAACGATAAGGTCGATTGCCTTGATGCCGATGAAAGGCACCAGCAGACCGCCGAGGCCATAGACCAGCAGATTACGCCGTAGGAGGGCAGATGCGCCGACGGGCCGGTAGGGAACGCCCTTCAAGGCCAGCGGGATCAGCGCAATGATGATCAGGGCATTGAAAATAACCGCCGACAGGATGGCAGACTGTGGTGAATGCAGGCCCATCACGTTCAGCGCACCCAATTGCGGGTAGGTGGCAACGAACAGCGCCGGGATGATGGCGAAGTACTTGGCCACGTCATTGGCAATCGAGAATGTTGTCAGCGAACCACGCGTCATCAGGATCTGTTTGCCGATTTCGACGATCTCGATAAGTTTGGTCGGGCTGGAATCCAGATCCACCATGTTGCCGGCTTCTCGTGCCGCCTGCGTACCCGACTGCATGGCAACGCCAACGTCAGCCTGGGCCAGCGCCGGAGCATCATTGGTGCCGTCGCCGCACATGGCAATCAGCCGCCCGCCTTCCTGCTCCTTGCGGATATAGGCAAGCTTCTGTTCCGGGGTGGCTTCCGCCATGAAATCATCGACACCGGCTTCCGAGGCAATAGCGGCTGCGGTAACCGGATTGTCGCCGGTGACCATGACTGTCTTGATGCCCATGGCGCGCAGCGCGGCAAAGCGTTCCTTGATATCCGGCTTGACCACATCTTTCAGGTGGATCACGCCGAGCAGACGGCCGTTTTCAGCAACACCCAGCGGTGTACCGCCGGTGCGGGCGATGGAATCGACTGCCTTCTGGAAGCTTTGCGGTGCGGTGTCTTTGCCAAGACCGGCAAATTTCAGGATGGCATCGACAGCGCCCTTACGGATCTGCTGTGTGCCGATATCCACGCCGGATATGCGCGTCTGGGCAGCAAAAGGAATGAAAGTGGCCTCCTTGCCCTTCGGTACCGTGTCCGACAATCCATAGTCCGCTTGAGCCAGCGCTACGATGGAGCGGCCTTCGGCTGTTTCATCGGAGAGGGAAGCCTGCAGGGCTGCATTGGCAAGTTCATCTTCTGAAATGCCATCGACGGGGATGAATTCGGTCGCCATGCGGTTACCGAATGTAATCGTGCCCGTCTTGTCGAGGAGAAGTGTGTCCACGTCACCCGCAGCTTCAACCGCACGGCCGGAGGTGGCAATCACGTTGAAGCGGATCAGGCGATCCATACCTGCAATACCGATAGCGGAAAGCAGCCCGCCGATCGTTGTCGGAATGAGCGTCACCAGCAGAGCGGCCAGCACCGTTACCGTCATGATCGTACCGGAATAGGCGGCCAGACCGGAAAGCGTAACAACGGCAATCAGGAACACCAGTGTCAGACCCGACAACAGGATCGACAACGCGATCTCGTTTGGTGTCTTCTGGCGCTCCGCACCTTCGATCAGCGCAATCATGCGATCGACAAAGGTTTCACCCGGTTTGGTGGTGATGCGGATTTTCAGGCAATCGGACAGCAACTGCGTGCCGCCGGTGACAGCCGAACGGTCACCGCCGGACTCGCGAATGACAGGAGCAGACTCGCCGGTAATGGCGCTTTCATTAACGGAAGCGACGCCTTCGATGATTTCACCGTCGCCGGGGATAAGGTCGCCAGCCTCGACAAGGATAATGTCGCCGAGCTTGAGGCTTGTCGCCGGAATTGTGTCATACTCTGTGCCGTTGGCAGCTTTCAGCCGCTTGGCAACAAGATCGGACTTTGTCCGCTTGAGACTGTCAGCCTGCGCTTTGCCACGCCCTTCAGCAATGGCCTCGGAGAAGGTGGCGAAAATGACGGTGAACCACAGCCAGGCAGCGATCTGACCGGAAAACAGCGGCGTGCCGCTGCCCGAGATCAGATCACGAAGCCAGAGCAATGTGACCACAGCCGCCACAACTTCGGTGACAAAGATGACCGGGTTGCGCACCAGCTGACGCGGATCGAGCTTGAGGATTGATCCCTTCAACGCCTGGGCGAGAATGGCGCCATCAAACAGGGATATGGATTTTGCCTGAGAAGACATTTTTATGATTCCTTAGAACGTCTGACCGGCAAGCATCAGAAAATGCTCGACAATCGGACCAAGGGCGAGCGCAGGGAAATACTGCAAACCGCCAAGGATGATGATGATACCGACGAGAAGGCCGACAAAAAGTGGTGTATCGGTCGGGAATGTGCCGGAAGAAGCCGGAACCTTCTGCTTGGCCACGAGCGAACCGGCAATTGCCAGAACGGGCACGATGTAAGCGAAGCGGCCCAGCAGCATGGCAATGCCAAGCGTCGTGTTGTACCAGGGCGAGTTGGCAGTCAGACCCGCAAAAGCCGAACCGTTATTGCCCGCTGCGGACGAGTAGGCATAAAGGATTTCCGACAGGCCATGCGGACCCTTGTTGAGAAGGCCTGCGAGACCGACCGGCAGAATGGCTGCCAGCGCCGAGAAGCCGAGAATAGCCAGCGGCAGGACCAGAACGGCAAGCATGGCATATTTCATTTCACGCGATTCGATCTTCTTGCCGAGCAATTCCGGTGTACGGCCAACCATAAGACCGGCAACAAACACGGCGAGAATGGCGAAAACCACCATGCCATAGAGGCCCGAGCCGACACCGCCCGGCAAGACCTCGCCAAGCTGGATCAGGAACATCGGAACGAGACCGCCAAGCGGGGTCAGCGAGGCATGCATTGTATTCACGCCGCCATTGGAAAGGCCGGTTGTCACAGCTGTATAGAGTGCGCTGCCGGACTGGCCAAAGCGCAGTTCCTTGCCTTCCATATTGCCCTGAAGCGGATCAAGACCAAGATGGGTCAAAATAGGATTGCCGCTGGTTTCAGCCCAGTAAACTGCACCGATACCAACCACCAGAAGCAGGCCCATGGCTGACAGCAGCGCCCAGCCCTGACGGCGGTTGCCTGTCATCTGGCCGAATGTGTAGACCATGGCCGAAGAGACGACCAGCATGGCAAACACGCCAAGATAGTTGGAAAAGGCATTGGGATTTTCAAACGGATGCGCCGCATTGACGTTGAAGAAACCACCGCCATTGGTGCCGAGCTGCTTGATGGCTTCCTGGCTGGCGACCGGGCCGGTCGCAATGACCTGCTTGACGCCTTCCAGCGTCGTGGCCGTTACGGAAGCATCAAGAGTTTGCGGCATGCCCATGGCAACGAAGATCAGCGCCACGACGACTGCGAGGGGCAGCAACACGTAAAGTGTGGCGCGGGTCATATCGACCCAGAAATTGCCGAGCGTGGTCATGTGTGAACGCACGAATGCACGCGACAGCGCCACGGCAACAGCCATGCCGGTAGCACCCGACAGGAAGTTGTGCACGGTCAATCCAGCCATCTGGCTGAAATGGCTCATTGTGGTCTCGCCGCCATAGGATTGCCAGTTGGTGTTGGTGATAAAACTGACCGCGGTATTGAAGGCAAGGTCAGGCGCAACGGCAGGAAAACCCTGTGGATTGAGCGGCAACACGTCCTGAAATCTCAGGATCACATAAAGCGAGACGAAGCCGGCAATGCTGAAAAGCAATACGCCGAACGTATAGCCAATCCAGTTTTGCTCGCGCTTTTCGTCAATACCGGCGGCCTTGTAAAAGGCCCATTCAACAGGCTTGAACACCGGTGAAAGGAAGGTTCTTTCGCCGGCGAAAACGCGGTTCATATAAAGTCCGAGTGGCTTGACCGCCAAAAGAACGGCGATAAGCGTCAGGCTGATTTGCAGCCATCCGACGAGAGTCATGGATATTCTCCGAAATGGGGGTAGAAAGGCGTCTTAGAAGCGTTCGGGCGCGACCAATGTCACGACCAGATAGACGCAAAGGCCAAGAGCGACGCCGAGGCCGAGAACGAGCTCAAACACGGTTCAGTGCCTGCGCATACAGACCCAGAAGCAGCAGGATGCCGCTTCCAAGCGCAATAAAGATGAAGTCCAGCATTGGAATATGCTCCACATTGTTTTTCGTGGGGCAAAATGCGCTTTTTCGAGTCAAGGGTCGATTGCGAAGGCAGGCGAGTCACATAAGGAAAGTATAAGGATTTGCCGTCTTTTCATCAGGATGGCTGTCGATCTGCCGGATTTCCAAGAAATTTGTGCATTTCGCCGATATGGATGTGGGAGGAATGAAGGGCGGGCGCTCCTGCGACAGCACATCTATTGACGCCGATGCTGCACACATTAAAAGTCCGCGCCAGTTCGACCAAGCAGGAAACAAGACCGTGATCCGCCATATCGTATTCTTCAGTGCCCGCAATCAGGATGATGTCGACACGATCCATACCCGCCTGAAAAGGCTTGGGGAAATCCCGCATTCTCTCGTTTTCGAGGTGATGAAGAACACCAAGACCGATCCGATCTCCGGTGAGATCGATGTGGTTGTCTATGGCGAATTCGAAAATGCCGAGGCTTTGGCGGCCTATAAGGCGCATCCCATTTACAACGAAACGACGGCGGTTGTGCGTCCCCTGCGTGAGCTGCGCATTTCCGCCGACGTGTTGTCTACGCTTTAAGCGTCAGCCGTCCCGGATATATTCTCCAGTATCGGGCAATCCGGGCGCTGGTCGCCGTGGCAATGGGCGACCAGATGCTGCAGCGTGTGCTGCAATTCCCGCAGCTCGGAGATCTTGCGGTCGATCTCCTTCAACTTCGTGCGGGCGATGGATTTCACATCGGAGCTGGCGCGCTCCTTGTCCTCATAGAGCGCCAGCAACTGGCGGCATTCTTCCACGGAAAAACCAAGTCCGCGTGAACGTTGCAGAAACTTCAGCTTGTGCACGTCGGACATCGAGTAATCACGATAGCCATTGTCGGCCCTGTCTGGCTTCAACAGCCCGATATCCTCGTAATAGCGGATCGTCTTGGGCGGCAGGCCCGATTTTTCCGATGCATTGCCAATATTCATCTCAGCCTCACAGTTTCAGTGTCCGCAGCCGTAGTGCATTGGCAATGACCGATACCGAGGAAAGGCTCATTGCCGCCGCCGCCAGCATGGGCGAAAGCATAGTCCCGAACACGGGATAGAGCACACCGGCAGCAACCGGCACGCCAAGCACATTATAGAAGAAGGCGAAGAACAGGTTCTGCTTGATGTTGCTGATCGTCGCATCTGCCAGATGACGGGCGCGGACAATGCCATTGAGATCGCCCTTCACCAGTGTAATCCCGGCGCTTTCCATCGCGACATCGGCGCCGGTGCCCATAGCAATGCCGACATCTGCCGCAGCCAGCGCAGGCGCGTCATTGACGCCATCACCCGCCATGGCGATTTTCGCGCCCTTGGCCCGCAACTCGTCAACCAGCTGCTTCTTTCCCTCGGGCAGCATATCGGCGCGCACTTCATCAATACCGAGCTGTGCCGCTACCGATTGCGCTGTGATCCTGTTGTCGCCGGTTGCCATGATGATCCGCAGACCTGCCTTGTGCAGCAGGCGGATGGCTTCCGCCGTTGTTGCCTTGACCGGATCGGCCACAGCCACAATGCCTGCCGCCTTGCCATCCACGGCAACGAACAGAACGCTCTTGCCCTGCGCCCGCAAAGCATCGGCCTTCTGGCTGAGCGATGAAATATCTGCTCCAGCTTTCTCCATCATGGCTTTATTGCCAAGCGCTACACTCTGCTTGTTGACCGTGCCGGATACACCCATGCCGGTGGTGGCTTCAAAGTTTTCGGCGCTGTGTAGTGCGAGATTGCGTGTCTTTGCACCTTCAACGATGGCTTCGGCCAGCGGATGTTCCGAACCCTTTTCAAGGCTGGCTGCCAGAACCAGAAGCCGTTCGTCAGAAAAGCCTTCCGCTATAACATCGGTGAGCACAGGCTTGCCTTCAGTTAACGTACCGGTTTTGTCAACGATCAGCGTATCCACACCGGCAAAGCGTTCCAGTGCTTCCGCATCCTTGATGAGCACGCCTGCCTGCGCACCGCGTCCCGTGGCCGTCATGATTGACATCGGCGTGGCAAGACCAAGCGCGCATGGGCAGGCAATGATCAGCACGGAAACCGCCGCAACAAGCCCGTAGATCATGCTGGGTTCCGGTCCGATCCACGCCCAGACGAGAAATGCCGCAATGGCGACCAGAACCACTGCCGGCACGAAGTAGCTCGCCACGCGATCCGCCAGACCCTGGATCGGCGCGCGTGAACGTTGCGCTGTTGCAACCATGCCGACGATCTGGGAGAGGACCGTGTCGGCACCAACTTTTTCCGCCTTGATCAGCAGCGTGCCGTTACGGTTGAGCGTACCGCCGGTCACCTGATCCTGCTCCGTCTTTTCAACGGGCAAGGGTTCGCCGGTCAGCATGGATTCATCAATGGAAGAACGGCCTTCCAGCACGATACCGTCCACAGGCACACTTTCACCCGGACGCACACGCAGCGTGTCACCAGCTGCAACCTCATCGAGTGGCACATCGCTTTCGCTGCCATCGGCAGCGATGCGGCGCGCGGTCTTCGGTGCGAGATTAAGCAAGGCGCGAATGGCGGATCCGGTCCGCTCGCGGGCTTTCAGTTCGAGGATCTGCCCGAGAAAGACCAGCGTGACGATCACGGCTGCCGCTTCGAAGTAGACGGGCACACTGCCGCCATGCATGCGGAATGTATGCGGGAAAATGTCGGGCACTAAAGTTGCCACCACGCTGAACGCATAGGCCGCGCCAACGCCGATGGCGATCAGAGTCCACATATTAGGGCTGCGGTTGACGAATGAGGCCCATGCCCGTTCGAAGAAGGGGATGGCCGCCCACAGCACGACTGGTGTTGCCAGTGCGAATTCCAGCCAGACGGCGCGGCTCTCGCCGATCCATTCGCGCAATGGCAGGCCAAGCATCGGCCCCATGGTAATCAACAGCAGCGGAATGGAGCAAAGTGCGCTGATCCAGAAACGGCGGGTGAAATCAACAAGCTCCGGGTTCGGGCCTTCGTCGCCGGTGGGAATGCCCATCGGCTCCAGCGCCATGCCGCAGATCGGGCAGGAACCCGGGCCGTCCTTGATGATCTCTGGATGCATCGGGCAGGTATATTGCGTTCCCGCAGGCGTGGCTTTGGGTGCGGGCCGGTCGCCCAGATAATCCTGCGGCGCATTTTCAAACTTGGCCATGCAACCTGCCGAACAGAAATAATACTTCTGACCCTCGTGCTGCAGGAAGTGCTTTGCCGTGGCCCGGTCAACTTTCATACCGCAGACGGGGTCAATAGCAGTCAGATAGGTGTCCGGGTCATTCTTGAATTTCGTCTGGCAACCGGCCGAGCAAAAATGGAACACGCGCCCGTCACGTTCCACCTTTGGTTTGCCCGCCGTGGGATCAACCAGCATTCCGCAAACCGGATCGCGCACAATTTCGGCTTCAGCCTTGTGCGTGCTGCAGCAGCTATGGCCTTGGGTGCCGTGCGCGTGGTCGTGATGGGCGGAATGGTCATGTTTCATGATGGAACTTTCGACATGTACGGGAAGATAGTGATGTGAATGTAATGTTTCCAGTAACTGGAAGGTCAAGGCTTGTTCGAAAGTTTCTTCATCACACCGGAAAGCCGCGAATTTCGATTGTTGCAAATGCCGGTTTTTGCGATGGTGCTGGAATTAGCGCGAGAGACTGTGAGATATCTCGATCAACATATTGCGGGAAATTTTAATGAGCCGTTTTTGGAGTTCTATCGTGCACACCTTGACGCCCTACGTTGCGGGTGAACAACCGGCGATGCACAATCTGGTCAAACTGAACACCAATGAGAACCCATACGGTCCTTCACCGCGTGCCTTGGCGGCCATCGCAGCCGAGACAACAGAGGCCCTGCGGCTTTATCCAGATCCTACGGCGCTCAAACTGAGAGAAGCCATTGCTAAAAGCCATGGTCTTGCAGCCAACAATGTCTTTGTCGGTAATGGCTCGGATGAAGTGCTTGCCCATGTGTTTCAGGCATTACTGAAACATGACAGGCCGCTGCTCTTTCCGGATGTCACCTACAGTTTCTTCCCGACATTTTGCAATCTGTACGGGATCAGCTTCCGTGAGGTGCCGCTCGATGATGCCATGGCGGTCCGTATCTCGGATTACCGGCAGGAATGCGGTGCTATTGTCCTGCCCAATCCGAACGCGCCTACCGGAACAGCCTTGCCTCTGGCCGAGATCGAGACGCTGATTGCCGAGCATCCGGATCAGGTTGTGGTTATTGACGAAGCCTATGTTGATTTTGGTGCGGAGAGCGCTATTGCGCTGGTTGCGCGCTACCCCAACCTGCTTGTGACCCAGACATTTTCAAAATCGCGTGGCCTTGCCGGGCTTCGCGTTGGCTTTGCCATTGGACAACCCCCGCTCATTGAAGCTCTGAACCGCGTCAAGGATAGTTTCAACTCTTACCCGCTGGATCGCCTTGCCATCGCGGGCGCTGTTGCCGCCTGGGAGGATAAGGAGTGGTTTGAGGAAAAACTCGCCAAGGTCATTGCCACGAGGGACAATTTGTCCGCCGCTCTGCGTGAATTGCAGTTTGAAGTTCTTCCTTCCTCAGCCAATCTCCTGTTTGCCAGACACGCCACTCTGCCCGGCGCAGAGATTACGGCTCAACTTCGAAGCCGGGCCATATTGATCCGGCATTTCCCGAAGCCGCGCATACACGATTATCTGCGTATCAGCATTGGTACGGACGATGAATGCGCGAAGCTTCTGTCAGGCTTGGCGGATGTGATCGCATTCTTGGAAAGATAAAGCCCGGCATCGCTGCCGGGCTTTATGGCTGTCTCGGGAGGAGACGGGCTTAGCCGGAACGTGCCAGATCGAGTTCTTCGCTGCCTTCGCCCATCTGGCCGGCTTCCCAGCCCAGAATGGCGCGCTTGCGCGTCAGTCCCCAATGATAGCCCGTGAGGGCGCCGGACTTGCCAAGAGCGCGGTGACACGGAACCACGAAGGAGATCGGGTTGGCGCCGACAGCAGCGCCTACGGCGCGTGACGCCTTGGGCGAACCGATATCCTGCGCGATGTCGGAATAGGCGCAGGCCTTGCCCATGGGCACCTTGAGCAGGGCTTCCCAGACCCGCAACTGGAAGTCCGTGCCGATCATGACCACTTTCAATGGCCGGTCGGAACGCCATTCTGCCGGATTGAACACCCGCGCCGCATAGGGTGACGTTGCATTCAGATCCTCAAGATAGGTGGCATTCGGCCAGCGTGAGGTCATATCTCCAAGTGCTTCCCGCTCGTTGCCCGCATCGGCAAAGGCGAGCCCTGCCAGTCCGCGATCCGTCACCATGACCAAAGCGCGTCCGAAAGGCGAAATATGGAAGCCGTAGCGGATGGTGAGGCCTGCGCCGCGGGTCTTGTAGTCACCCGGCGACATGCCTTCATGCGTAACAAACAGGTCATGCAGGCGGCTTGGGCCGGAGAGACCGGTTTCCAATGCGGTTTCCAGCACCGGCATGCCATCATCCAGCAGGCGGCGGGCATGGTCTATGGTCACTGCCTGCAGGAAACCCTTGGGGGACAGGCCGGCCCAGCGGGTAAAAAGCTTCTGCAACGCTGTTGGAGACAGTCCTGCATCCTTTGCCAGCGCCTCGAGCGATGGCTGGTCGCGGTAATCTTCGCTGATTCGCTCGATGATGTGGCTGACGATGGCATAATCGTTGCCGGTTGGCGTGATGTCGTTCTGTAGTACGGCCTGCGGTTTCATGATCTTTACCTCAATCAGGCGTGATCCGGAGTCGGTGTGTCGTTCAGACGGATCAGGCATTCAATTCATGTCTGGAGCATCGCGTGCAACCCTGACGGCATGTGATGCTCTGTTGAAGGACATATGACCATGCAGGTGCCTGATCTGCCACCCGTTTCTTGCACGCTGTAAAAATTACCGGCCCTTGGCCGTGGCAAGAGCGCGTGTAAAGGCCGATGCAAAGCTTTCCCGGTCATCTGGGTTGAGAAAAGAACCAATGCTGACGGCCTTTCCCTGTCCTTCTACCAGCATGGAGGTGATGCCGATTTCCTCGTGCCGGGCAACGCTGAACCGTGTCCAGAATGGATTGAACTCGTGCAGCTTGGTACGGCCGGATGGCGCCACCTGCTTGATCTGCAGGGCGAGGCGCGAAATGCTGACTTCCTCATGCGCCTTTGCCGCCGCATAGTTCATACGGAAAGCAATATAGACGAGCAGGACATCCAGTCCGAAAAAGCCGAAAACCGGCCAAGCTCCCAGCGACAGGAAGAACAGTCCGGTCAGAAAACTGCAGCCGCCAAGTGCGGCCATCACCACGAGAAATCCCGTATTGCCAAGCGAACGGTGTGGCACAAGAAGAGCGTGAAAAATTTCCTCTTCATTGCGCGCGGCAGCGTCAATTGGGTTGATTGTTTGGCTCATAATGCTTGAGTATAGAAGGGTCATGGAAAATCCCAAGAGCAAAGTTGATCAGATTGACGTGAGTGCGGCACCCGAGCAGAGCGCGCTTTTGCAGACACCGGCCAAAAGGCCGCGCAACGTACCGGGCACGCGCTACACGGAGGCCGAGATTCATGAGATTTTTCGCCGGTTTTCCATCCAGCGTCCTGAGCCCAAGGGCGAACTCGAACACGTCAATGCTTTCACGCTGCTCGTTGCTGTTGTCCTTTCCGCACAGGCCACGGATGTCGGCGTCAACAAGGCGACGCGGGCTTTGTTCAAGGTGGCCGATACGCCGGAAAAGATGCGCGATCTCGGTGAGGCGACAGTCGGAGACTATATCCGCACCATCGGCCTGTGGCGCAACAAGGCGAAGAACGTCATTGCCCTGTCAGATGCGTTGATCCGGGATTTCGGCAGTCAAGTCCCGGATGATCGCGATGAGTTGATCAAGCTCCCGGGTGTGGGCCGCAAGACCGCCAACGTGGTGCTCAGCATGGCGTTCGGTCAGGCGACAATGGCGGTCGATACTCATATTTTCCGTATCGGCAACCGGCTTGGCCTTGCCCCCGGCAAAACGCCGGATCAGGTGGAAGCCAAGCTGATGAAGGTGATTCCGGCGGAATATCTTTATCACGCCCATCATTGGCTGATCCTGCATGGGCGCTATGTCTGCAAAGCGCGCAAACCCGATTGCCCCGCCTGCGTCATCGCGGATATCTGCAAGGCAGCCGAAAAAACCTCGGAACTCCCGGCACCGCTTGTCCCGCTGCCCCCGCAGGTGTTTTAGCGCAGTGCTGCCGGTGGTTCCGATTGCGCCACGGCCTTGTGCAGATGCACCATCATCGCTGCGGCGAACAGCGGCGTCAGCAGGTTGAGAATCGGGATCGCCATGAACGCGGCGATGACAAGCCCCGCCAGAAACACGGTGGTTGAATGTTTCGACCGCAACGCCTTGGCTTCCATTTCCGGACGGAAACGCATGGCGGCAAATTCGAAAAACTCGCGGCCAAGCAGATAACCGTTGACTACAAAGAACGCGATGATGTTGACGCCGGGGATCAGCAGCAACAGGAGCGCAATGATATTGCCGATGATAACAACGCCGAGGAACTTCAAAGACAGAACGAAGGATCGCAGCGTCGGCAGCGGACGGCCCTTCGGATCGAGCGGGTAGTCCGACTTTTCCACAACTTCCGCCACATCATCAAGAAACAGTCCAGCGACGATGGCGGAAACCGGCGCGATCAGGAGTGCCAATCCCATTGCCAACGCAATACTGGCCAGAATTCCGGCAAACAGGCCCAGCCAACCGGCCCAAGATGGGAGATCCGGCAGCCATTGATCGAAAAAGGGCAGGGCCAGCGCTTCGAACAGTTCGCGCATGCCAAACCATGCGCCGATCAGCAGCAGAAGGGTCATGCCAAGAGATTTCCACAGAACGGACCGGAATTCCGGCCGGAACAGATGGCTGGCGGCGGCGCGGGCGCTGTCAAAGATCATTGTGCCATTTATCCTTTTTGGCCTTTCGGGTGTTTTGGAGATAGGAGATGAGTTTGGCGCAGACAAGGCGTGGATGCGTATTAGGGGTAGTCAAGTTCCACTGTTCCAGCTAGGACTTGGCGAACCAGAGGCCAAGAACTGCAATTGAATCAATCCTGGAGTTTTCATGTCGAGTTATGACGTGCTTTGCATCGGCAATGCCATTGTCGATATCATTGCCCGCACGGATGATGATTTTATCGTCAAGAACGGTATCATCAAAAATGCGATGAATCTGATCGATGCCGACCGTGCGGAATTTCTGTACGAACGCATGGGTCCCGCCATCGAAGCTTCAGGCGGCAGTGCCGGGAATACGGCGGCTGGCGTTGCCAGTCTCGGCGGCCGCGCGGCCTATTTCGGTAAAGTTGCCGACGATTCGCTCGGCCATATTTTCACCCACGATATTCGCGCGCAGGGCGTTGCCTTTGACACGCGCGTTCTGAAAGCGCCGCCGCCCACGGCTCGCTCGATGATTTTCGTTACGCCCGATGGCGAGCGTTCCATGAACACCTATCTCGGCGCCTGCGTCGAGCTCGGACCGGAAGACGTCGAAAGCTCGAAAGTCTCCGAAGCCAAGGTCACCTATTTCGAAGGTTATCTCTGGGATCCGCCCCGCGCCAAGGAAGCGATCCGTCTCTCGGCGAAAATCGCGCATGAACATAAGCGCGAAGTGGCGATGACCCTGTCTGATCCATTCTGCGTTGATCGCTATCGTGATGAGTTCCTTGATCTCATGCGCTCCGGCACAGTCGATATCGTCTTTGCCAATGAGGCAGAGTTGAAGTCACTGTACCAGACCGATGATTTCGAGAAGGGCCTTGATGCCATCCGCAAGGATTGCAAGCTGGCTGCCATCACCCGTTCGGAAAAAGGCTCGGTGGTCGTTTCCAAGGATGAAACAGTTGCCGTTGCTGCCATCGAAATCGAAGAACTGGTTGATACGACAGGTGCTGGCGACCTCTACGCGTCGGGCTTCCTGTTCGGCTATACGACGGGCCGCTCGCTGACCGATTGTGCCAAGCTTGGCTCATTGACCGCAGGTCTGGTTATTCAGCAGATCGGTCCGCGTCCGCAGCAGAACCTGAAGATTGCCGCCCAGCAGGCCGGATTACTCTGACCGCACAATGCCGTCACGCTTGAGTTCTTCAGGCGTGCGGCCGACCTTGTGATAATTGGGCAAGGTCCAGCCAAAATACAGTGCACCGCCGCGCACCGCAAAAGCGGTTAGCGCAGCGAGCAGTGCCGAGACTTCCGGCCCTGCCGAAAGACCAAGCAGCAGCGTATAGGCGGCTGAACCGGCCAGCGCAGCCGTGACATAGATTTCACGCCGCATCAGCACCGATGGCTCTCCTGAAACGATATCGCGCAGCACGCCGCCGAATGTTGCTGTCAAAATGCCTGTCACAACGGCAATTGTCGGATCAAAGCTGAGTGCCAGCGCCTTTGCTGCACCCATGACGCTATAGGCGGCAAGGCCAAGCGCATCGAGCCAAAGTAGCAGGCGATAGCGCGATTCGAGCAGGTTGGCGGAAAAGTAGACGAGGATTGCGGCAGCGGCGCAGACAAGGATGTAGCCGGGTTCGCGCACCCAGAACACCGGAACGCCGAGAATGAGGTCGCGCAGCGTGCCGCCGCCAATGCCGGTAACGGCGGCGAGAAACACAAACGCGATGATATCGAGCTGGCGGCGCGAGGCGGCGAGACCGCCCGTAGCAGCGAAGACGAACACCCCGGCATAGTTGAATATCTGGATCATGGTCATCGGCTGTTCCCCCTCTCGCTGCACGCAATAGAGCATGATCAGGCCAAATGAAAAAGGCCACACTCCGTTGCCGGAATGTGGCCTTTGCCTTCATATTGTCAGGCGGTCAGGCGTCTTTTTCAGCCTGCGGATTGATTGGACCGGGCTCGGCCTGACCTTCGCCCGCTGCCTGCTTCGGTCCACCCTTGGAAACGCCGACCAGTGCTGGACGCAGCATGCGGTCGCCAATGATGAAGCCGCTCTGCGCAACCTGCAGCACCGTGTTGTGCGGTACTTCAGTGTTGGGGATTTCGTACATTGCCTGATGGAAGTTCGGGTCGAACCTCTGATTCAGCGGTTCGATCTTCTTCACGCCGTGCCGTTCCAGCGCCGACATCATTGAGCGTTCGGTCATCTCAACGCCTTCGGCCAGCGTCTTGAAACCCGCATCGCCATTGGCCAGTGCATCGGCCGGGATGGCTTCGAGCGCACGCTTCAGATTGTCGGAAACCGACAGCATGTCGCGGGCAAAATTGGCAACCGAATAGGCACGGGCATCGTGCACATCGCGGGCGGTGCGCTTGCGCAGGTTTTCCATATCGGCGGCAAGCCGCAGCAACTGGTCACGCAGATCGCCATTATCGGCGCGCAATGCATCCAGCTCGGCGCTGCTTACAGCTTCCGCCTGGTCTTCGTCTTCCTGCGCCATGGCATATTCTTCTGCCTTGCGCGATTTCAGAAAATCATCGGCAGCGCGCTTCAGCGCATCGCGATCGCGCGGATTCTTCAGATCGCGCTGATCGAGATCGGGTGCGTCGTGATGTTTCTTTTCTTCAGCCATGTATCCTGTCCGTCCTTAAATCGAAATGTGCGCTGGATATCGAGGTTTAGGCCGCGAAAATCAAGTGCAAATGCCTCATGCGAGGTGTTCCTTTGCGCTATCGCAGCAGTCTTGAGACCAGTTGTGCCGTATAATCCACCATGGGAACGATACGCGCATAGTTAAGCCGCGTCGGGCCGATGACACCGAGGGCTCCAATGACCCGCTGTTCCGAGTCGCGATAGGGCGCGATGACCA
Source organism: Phyllobacterium sp. 628 (assembly GCF_014189505.1). GTDB lineage: Bacteria > Pseudomonadota > Alphaproteobacteria > Rhizobiales > Rhizobiaceae > Phyllobacterium. The sequence continues at coordinate 707,933 of NZ_CP050301.1, forward strand.
GCGACGAGCCCGAAAGCGAGAAAAGCTTGTTTTCCGAGCCGATGAAAATACGCACACCCGAGCCCGCTTCGGCCAGATCAAGCAGTTGGATCGTACCTTCCTTGGTTTCGAGATCGTCGAACAGGTGCCGCAACCGGTCGAGGTCAGCTTCGGCATTGATCGAATCAAGCAGATTGCCGCGTCCGCGCACGATCAAACGTGGCGGTTGACCGCCGCCGGCGCCTCCCCACACGGCCAGTCCCTGTTCCACCATGTGCTGGGACAGTGTATCGAGCGCCTGCTGTGTTTCCTCTTTCAAGCGGGCAATTTCGGCGCGCGCTTCGGTAATGGTGCGGCCCTGGATATGGGCATTGAGAAAGTTTGACGCTTCGATCAATTGGGACGGCGTCACACCCGGCGGCAAATCGATCACACGGTTTTCGATATCGCCACTTTGCGTCACCAGCACAGCCAGCGCCTTTGTCGGCTCCAGCCGCACGAATTCGATATGTTTGAGCGCGCCTTCCGCCTTGCTTGCCAGCACCAATCCGGCACCACGTGACATGCCGGACAGAATCTGGCTCGCCTGCGTCAGCACGTTTTCTGCCGATTGGGCGTCGCCGCCCGCCCGCACCTGTGCCTCGATTGAGTTACGCTCGTCGGAGGAGAGATCACCGACCTCCATGAAGGCATCGACGAAAAACCGCAGGCCCAGCTGTGTCGGCAGACGGCCCGCTGAAATGTGCGGCGCATAGACCAGTCCAAGATGTTCAAGGTCGCTCATCACATTGCGGATGGTTGCGGGCGACAGACTGACCGGCAAGATGCGCGACAGGTTGCGTGAGCCCACAGGTTCGCCATCCCCGAGATAGCTCTCGACGATCCGCCTGAAAATATCCCGTGACCGCTGGTCCAGCGATTGCAATGGTTCGGGGACAACTGCCTTGTTCATTGTGTCTCACGCCCTTGTGCTTCCGGGTTGAATATAGGCATTGTCGGCCCAATCATCAAAGCTTTTGCTTCATGGTTCCATTTAAGTCTCCGTTGCTCTAAAAGGCCGGACCAACATATTTTCAAGAGGTCATTCCATGCGTCCTTCCAAACGAGCCCGAGACGAAATGCGCGCCATTTCCTTCGAGCGTGGCGTTTCCAAACATGCTGAAGGCTCGTGCCTGGTCAAGTTCGGCGATACTCACGTATTGTGCACCGCCAGCCTTGAGGAAAAGGTGCCCGGCTGGATGCGTAACACCGGCAAGGGCTGGGTTACGGCTGAATATGGCATGCTGCCGCGTTCCACCGGCGACCGCATGCGCCGCGAAGCCTCATCCGGCAAGCAAGGCGGCCGCACCCTGGAAATTCAGCGGCTGATCGCCCGTTCATTGCGTGCTGTTGTCGATCTGCAGGCACTGGGTGAAGTGCAGATCACGGTTGACTGCGATGTCATTCAGGCCGATGGCGGCACACGCACAGCCGCCATCACCGGCGGCTGGGTTGCCCTGCATGAATGCCTGCGCTGGATGGAAACCCGCCAGATGCTCAAGGTCGAAAAGGTCCTGAAAGATCATGTTGCGGCTATTTCTTGCGGCATTTCCAACGGCACGCCAGTGATTGATCTTGATTACGCCGAAGATTCAACTGCACAGACCGATGCCAATTTCGTCATGACCGGCAAGGGTGGTATTGTCGAAGTGCAGGGAACAGCGGAAGGCGAACCATTCTCACAGGAAGAATTGCTGGCTTTGATGGATCTTGCCCGCAACGGCATCACCAGGCTGGTTTCGCTCCAGCAAATGGCGGTCAGCTAACGGAAATCGGCCATGCAGCCATCGGGTATTCTGGAAACAGCGCTTTATGTGACCGATATCGAGGTGGCTGCACGGTTCTATGCCGATGTGCTGGGATTGGATGTGATCCTGCGTGCCGGCAATGAATCGGTGTTCTTCCGCTGTGGTGCGGGTGTGCTGATCCTTTTCGATGCCCGGAAGTTGCAGGAACGGCCAAAAGGCGGTCTGCCGATCCCTGCGCATGGTGCCACGGGGCCGGGTCATGTCTGTTTCCGTGCAACGCGGGATGAAATTGCCGGGTGGAAGACCCATTTGCAGGCCAATGATATTGAAATCGAAAGTGAATTCGATTGGCCCAATGGTGCCCGCTCGCTGTATTTCCGTGATCCGTCCGGAAACTCGATTGAATTTGCCGAACCGGCTTTATGGAACCTGAAATGAGAACACTCAAAAAAGGCAAGCTGCTCGTTGCCAGTCACAACAAGGGCAAAATACAGGAAATGATCGACCTGCTCGGTCCCTTCGGTTTTGAAGTGGTATCGGCGGGTGATCTCGGCTTGCCGGAACCGGATGAAACCGGCACAACCTTTGAGGAAAATGCCTATATCAAGGCTTTTGCCGCGGCAAAGGCGACAGGCCTAGTGGCATTGTCGGATGATTCCGGCCTCTGTGTCGATGCGCTGGGTGGCAATCCCGGTGTCTACACCGCCAATTGGGCGGAACTGCCCGATGGCAAGCGCGATTTTGATTATGGCATGCAGAAGGTTGAAAACGCTCTGCAGGAGAAAGGCGTTACCGGCTCGGGGAATCGTGGCGGCCGTTTCGTTTCGGTTATCTGTCTGGCTTGGCCTGATGGTGAAGCCAATTACTATCGCGGTGAAGTGGAAGGCGAGATTGTCTGGCCGCCACGCGGCACCGCAGGTTTCGGCTTTGATCCTGTGTTCAAGCCCGAAGGCTATGACACCACGTTTGGCGAAATGACCGCCGAACAGAAACATGGCTGGAAGCCCGGTGCCGCCGCTGCATTGTCGCATCGTGCCCGCGCTTTCCAGCATTTCGCCCGCGATTGTCTGGGTGCCTGATGACCCATCCGGAGCGGGAAGGCAATGAAGGGGGCTTTGGCGTTTACGTCCATTGGCCCTTCTGCATGGCCAAATGCCCCTACTGCGATTTCAACTCCCATGTCCGGCATCAGCCGGTGGACCAGCCGCGTTTCACCGCAGCCTTTGCGCGTGAAATGGCAACGATGCGCGCGCGTACCGGTCCACGCACGATTTCCAGTGTCTTTCTCGGCGGTGGCACCCCATCGCTGATGCAGCCGGAAACCGTGGAAGCGGTCTTGAACGAAATCGCCCGCAACTGGCATGTCCCGGACAATATCGAAATCACGCTGGAAGCCAATCCAACCAGCGTCGAGGCCAATCGCTTTCGTGGATATCGCGCCGCCGGTGTAAATCGCGTTTCCCTTGGCGTGCAGGCGCTCAATGATCCTGATCTGAAGCGGCTTGGCCGCATGCACAATGTGGACGAGGCGCTGGTAGCAATCGGGCTCGCCCGCGAGATTTTCCCGCGCCTGTCGTTTGATCTGATCTATGCCCGGCCGGACCAGACAATCGAGGCGTGGCGTGAAGAACTCAACCGTGCCATTTCCTATGCCGCAGATCATCTGTCGCTGTATCAGCTGACAATCGAGGAAGGCACGCCTTTCTATCAGCTGTGGAAAGCCGGCAAATTGATCACCCCTGATGGCGATCATGCGGCGGCACTCTACGCGGAAACGCAGGACGTGACGGCGCAGCGCGGTCTGCCAGCCTACGAAATTTCCAACCACGCCGCTCCAGGCGCTGAATCCCAGCACAATCTCGTCTACTGGCGCTACGGCGAATATGTCGGTGTTGGTCCCGGCGCCCATGGCCGTTTTATCGAAAACGGCAAGCGCGCGGTCACCATCACCGAGCGGCACCCGGAAACCTGGGTGGCGAAGGTTGAGGCTGACGGTCACGGGGTCGTGGAAGAAGAATTGCTCACGGGAGAACAGGAAGGCGATGAATTCCTGCTGATGGGCCTGCGGCTGGTCGAAGGCATCGATCTTGCCCGCTATGAGCGCCTGACCGGCCATAGCGTCAAGGAAAAGCGCGTGATTTCCTTGGCCGAACAAGGCCTGATTGAATATATCGGCAACAGCCGCATCCGGACGACGCCCGAAGGTGCGATCGTTCTGAACGCGGTTATTGCCGATCTGGCAGCATGAGGAGCAGGCGTGTCTGACGGAGAAGCCAGAGAACGGGATTACCAGATCGGCGGCGCTTCGTTTCGCGCCCGTCCGCTCGAGCCTGCGCTTTACGTCGTTGCCACGCCCATCGGCAATCTTGGCGACATGACGTTGCGCGGCATTGAAACACTTGCGGCAGCCGATGTGATTGCCTGCGAGGATACCCGTGTCAGCCGTGTTCTTTTGGAGCGCTACGGTATCTCTCGGCGTCCTTACGCCTATCACGAGCACAATGCCGCTGAAGCCGGACCGAAACTGATCGAGGCCTTGCTGGCGGGTAAAAGCGTCGCGCTGATATCCGATGCGGGAACGCCGCTGGTTGCCGATCCGGGCGGGCGTCTGGTGCCGGAAGCCAAGGCGGCGGGCATCCGTGTGGTGCCAATTCCGGGTGCGTCATCGGTTCTTGCAGCCTTGACCGCGTCCGGCTTGTTCACTGACAGTTTTTATTTTGCCGGCTTCCTGTCATCGAAACAGGGGCAGCGCCGCTCGAAGCTGGAATCGCTGAAGACGCTCGATGCCGCCTTGGTATTCTTTGAATCCCCCAATCGCGCCGCCACGACATTGGCCGATATGGTCGATGTCTTTGGTTCCAAGCGGCAGGCCTCGCTCTGCCGCGAATTGACCAAAACCTATGAAACAATCGTCACTTTACCCTTGGCGGAACTTGCAGCTGAGTTCGATGGTGAAGACCGGATCCGCGGCGAAGTGGTGCTGGTGATCGGACCGCCCGAGGGTGATCAGAATATTGCCCGCACGGACGATGATGTGGATGCGCTCCTGCGCGCACTGGTGCTTGAAATGTCACCGGCCAAGGCAGCAGGTGAAGCTGCGCGCATGACAGGGCGGCCCAAGGGCGAGCTCTATCAACGATTGCTCGCAATGAAATGACGGGAGCGGGCAGGCGGCACAAGGCGTATAAACGCGGCCACTCAGCCGAATATGTCGCCGCCCTTGCCCTGATGCTCAAAGGGTTTCGCATCGTCGAGCGGCGCTATCGCACCAAACTTGGTGAAATTGATCTGATCGCCCGTCGCGGCGATCTCATTCTTATCGTTGAAGTGAAGGCGCGCCGGACACTGGAACAGGCGATGGAGGCGGTGAGCGCCACCACCATGCGCCGGATCGAATCCGCTGCCGATCTGTGGCTGGCCCGCCAGCCTGACCATGCCAAGCTGTCATTGCGCTTCGATATGGTGGCGATCCTGCCATGGCGCTGGCCGGTGCACGTTCCAGCTATGTTTATGGCCTATGCATCGTCCTTGTCATAGCGCAAGAGATCGCCGGGCTGGCAATCCAGATAGTCGCAGATGCGCTCCAGTGTCTCAAAGCGGATACCCTTAACCTTGCCCTGTTTGAGCAGCGAAAGATTGGCTTCGGTTATGCCTACATGTTCCGCCAGGTCCTTGGATTTTACATTGCGTTCGGCCAGCATGACGTTGAGCCTGATTTTGATGGGCATACATATATCCTCAGACGAACTGCGCATTTTCGTCGGCGATCGCCACGGCTTCCGTCATCACCCAGGCCATAATGGTGATGGTCCCGGCAAACAACAATCCAAGCAGCATATTTGAACTGATGCCGATGGAGAGCGTTCTCTGACCTGCCGGATTTGTCCAGCTCAAGGCTACTGATAATGCAGTTTCGGCAAAAAATTGCAGAAGCGTTGAGATGAAGACCGCCAGAGCGAAGGCGCGCAGGCTTCGAATAGTCTCCAGCGTAAAGAACTTGCCGCTGGCAAAACTGTTGAAGCAGCGCCGTGCCTGCAGCAATCCCCAGATCAGAACCGCAAGTGGTGTCATGGAGATAATGAGCCCCAGGAGCCGGGTTCCAAAACCAAAATTATCTGCGCCCGCGAGCGGCAATCCTGCGGCGGAAAGGATGTCTGCAGGCAGCGTTGCAAACCAGTAGTAAAGCATGCCGCCAAACAGCGCGATTGCTGTGACGGCATATAGCCCCGACATGATTCTGCTGAGCAGCCGGATACGCTCTGCGCGGCGGGATTGGCCCAGACCGGTATGCATGATGTCGGGGGTGGAAAGATCGCTCATGGGGGAATCTCCGTGAATGTTTTGCCATATAATAGCAATAAATTATCGTTTTACAATAATAAATTTTCGATATATGAGTTTCCTGCCAACATTGGAGACTTTGGTATGTCATCATTCAAACCATGCAGAACACTTCTCATTTCAACGGCCATCGCGCTTGGATTGACAGCCCCTTCGTTTGCAGCGGCATCCACCGCCAAGGGTGAGATTTCAATAATCCAGGTCATGGCGATGCTGGATCAGGCGCCGTCCAATCCGGCAGCCAATCAGGTTCTGACAGCCTATCTTGGTGGCATCGGCGAGACGGTCGGTGTCATGGTTGACCTCGCAGCAAAACCAGAAGGGTCCCCCCTTACGGCCTGCCGAACCCGGATCGCTCTCGACGTCAAGTCGGTCCGGCGCGCCTTGGAGACGCAGCCGAAGAGCCAATGGCAACAGATGGCCGCCACCCCGCTGATTGTGCGTGATATGATCAAGCGCGCGGGATGCAGACTCACCGACTGATTGGCGAAACTGATATCGGTCATCAATAGGTGCGATGAGGGTCAGATGCATGCCAAAAGAAAAGCGCTTGCATTTTAGTATTAACACGATAAAAGTAGTCGTGTATTGGATCGGCGCATCTTGAGCCGACGCTGTTTACTGCCGCATGTCCCGCTTTGCCGTTTAACGCAAAGGCTGGACGTGCATTTTTCCGTGTGGCGTAGAAAGAGAATCCGCTTGTTCCGGGATTTTCAGAAATTCCATGCTCCGCCGCTCGATTTGGCGCATTTCTGTTCCTTATAAAGAGCCGTCCAATCAACGATAATCCCAGCATTCACCGGGATTGTCTTGCTCATGTCTATTCATGCCAACCAGCTTTCTGTCTTTCCTGCCTTCTTCCGCGTGCGGAATGAAGTGGTTGTGGTTGTTGGCCATGGCGAGGAAGCGCTGAACAAGGCCCGGCTTCTGGCGCAGACCAATGCAAAAATCCGTGTCATTGCTGGCGAACCGGAACAGGAACTTGCTGATTTTATTCGCGCAGGCCGCCATGAGCTTGTTGCGGAAGATTTTTCTCCTGAACACCTCTCGGGTGCAAAACTGGTTTTCGTCGCCACGGGTGACGAAGGGCAGGACGCGGCCATTGCCACTGAAGCCCGCCGCCAGCACATTCCGGTCAATGTAGTGGATCGCCCGGAGCTTTGCGATTTCTACACGCCCGCTATCGTCAACCGTGCACCGCTGGCCATCGCCATCGGTTCGGAAGGCACCGGCCCGGTTCTGACCCAGCTTATTCGTGCCCGTATCGATGCAGCGTTTTCGCCGCGCCTGGGCGATCTTGCCCGCCTCGCCAATGCCTATCGCCCAGCGGTTGAAAAGCTGGTGAAGAAGGGCCTGCCGCGCCGTGTGTTCTGGCGCTCGTTCTTCTCCGGCGATGTCGCTGGCAAGGTTTACAACAATGATCTCGATGGCGCCCGTCAGGCGGCTGGTCAGCTTCTGGGCAATCAGGACGAGCCGAAAGGCTATGTCTGGCTGGTGGGTGCCGGTCCCGGCGCAGAGGATTTGCTGACTCTGCGCGCGCATCGCGTCCTCATGGAAGCCGATGTCATCGTCTATGATGCGCTGGTACCGGAAGCTGTTGTCTCCATGGGCCGCCGCGATGCTGCCCGGCTGTCCGTCGGCAAGCGCAAGGGTTGCCATTCCAAGAGTCAGGCTGAAATCAACGAATTGCTGGTTGTCCTCGGCCGCGAAGGCAAGCGCGTCGTGCGTCTGAAGTCAGGCGATCCGCTGGTCTATGGCCGCGCCGGCGAAGAAATGGCCGCGCTGCGTGCCGCCGGTATCCCGTTTGAAATCGTTCCCGGCATCACCTCGGCCTTTGCCGCAGCTGCCGATATGCAATTGCCTCTGACCCTGCGTGGTGTCGCATCCTCCCTTGTGTTCACCACGGGTCATGACATGGCGGGCGAGGTGCTGCCCGATTGGGCGCGCCTTGCCATCTCCGGCGCCACCATCGCTGTCTATATGGGCCGCAGTGTCGCCGCCTCCGTGGCCGAACGCCTGATGAGCGCTGGCCTGCATGCCGATACCGGCGTTGCGGTGATGGAGAATGCCGGCCGTGCCGACCGGCGCATGTTCCACGGCACATTGCAGGATTTGCCTGCGCTCGAGCAGCGCCTCGATCTGGATGGCCCTGTCATGGTCATTATCGGCGACGCGGTTGCCGGTGCTGCCATCGACAAGGCTGAACCGCTTGCTGCCCGCCTGCCAACCCATTCGGTGGCCAAACGCCGCCTTCAGACCACTGCCGCTTAACTGCGAAGGATGATGATCATGAGTGTACAAGTTCTCACCGCAAACCGCCTGACCGACGGCGAAGCCGTATGGCTCGGTGCCAATGGCGAATGGCTGGACCATATTGATGGCGCGCTGGTTGCCCGTCATGTGGAAGCCGCCGCTGCGCTGGAAGAGGCTGGCAAGACGGCGATCAAGTCCAACCTCGTCATCGATGTCAATGTGATTGATGTGGAAGAGCGCGGTGAACACCTCTATCCGGTGCGTCTGCGCGAACGCATCCGCCAGCTCGGCCCCACCGTCCGTCTTGATCTTGGCAAACAGGCGGAAAAGCCTGCCGCAAACGCCGCTTAACTGTTAATCGAAGGCCCGCAGAATGTATCGTTACGATGAGTTTGATCACGCGTTTGTTTCAGCCCGCGTTGAGCAGTTCAAGGATCAGGTCGAGCGCCGTCTGGCTGGCGAGCTGACCGAGGACCAGTTCCGCCCGCTGCGGCTGATGAATGGCGTCTATCTGCAATTGCACGCCTATATGCTGCGGGTCGCCATTCCCTATGGCACGTTGTCCGCGCGCCAGATGCGCAAGCTTGCCCATATTGCCCGCACCTATGATCGCGGTTATGGCCATTTCACCACGCGTCAGAACCTGCAGTACAATTGGCCCGCGCTGAAAGACATGCCGAAGGTTCTCGATGAACTGGCGGAAGTCGAAATGCACGCCCTGCAGACCTCGGGCAACTGCATTCGCAACGTCACCGCCGATCATTTTGCCGGTGCCGCTGCCGACGAGGTTGCCGATCCGCGTCCCTATGCGGAAATCCTGCGGCAGTGGTCATCAATGCATCCTGAGTTTTCGTATCTGCCGCGCAAGTTCAAAATTGCCGTCACCGGCGCCGAGCGTGACCGCGCCGCCATTCAGGTGCACGATATCGGCCTGCATCTGAAAAAGAATGCGGCGGGCGAGATCGGTTTTGCTGTCTATGTCGGCGGCGGACAGGGCCGCACCCCCCATGGTTGCCAAGAAAATCCGCGACTTTCTGCCGGTCGAGGATTTGCTTACCTACACCACTGCTATTATGCGGGTTTATAATCTGAACGGCCGCCGCGACAACAAGTACAAGGCGCGCATTAAGATACTCGTACACGAAACCGGTACGGAGGAATTGACCCGTCAGGTGGAAACCGAGTGGCTGGCGCTGAAAAACAGTGATTTGAAGCTGCCACAGACCGATGTCGATGCCATCGACAGCTATTTCCGTCCGCCGCACCTGCCGCAGCGCCCGGAAGGCTGGTCGGCACTGGCTGCTGCCCGCAAGGCGGATCATTCTTTTGCCGCTTGGGTCGACCAGAACGTAACACCGCACAAGAATCCGGATTATGGTGTTGTAACCATTTCACTGAAGCCGATTGGCGGCATTCCGGGCGATGCGACCGATGCCCAGATGGATCTGGTTGCCGATATTGCCGAACAGTTCTCCCAGGACGAAATCCGCGTCAGCCACGAGCAGAACCTGATCCTGCCGCATGTGGCGATTGCTGATCTGCGCATCGTTTATGATCTGCTGTTGACTGACGGTCTGGCTACGGCCAATGCAGGCCTGATCACAGACATCATTGCCTGCCCTGGCCTGGACTATTGTGCACTTGCCACGGCCCGTTCGATCCCGGTTGCTCAGCGCATTTCGGAACGTTTTGCCAGCGCCGAACGTCAGGCGGATATTGGCGAACTCAAGTTGAAAATATCCGGTTGCATCAATGCCTGCGGTCATCATCACGTTGGCCATATCGGCATTCTCGGTGTCGAAAAGAAGGGCGAGGAACTCTATCAGATTTCGCTCGGCGGTTCCGGCGACGAGGTCTGCACCATCGGCGATATTACCGGGCGTGGGTTCTCCTCGGAAGACATTGTCGATGCGATCGAAACCATCGTCGACCGCTATCTCGAAATCCGGACGGACAAGGAAGAAACTTTCCTGGCCACCTACCGGCGTCTGGGCGCTGCTCCGTTCAAGGATGCGCTCTATAGCGAGGCTGCAAATGCTGCTTGAAGCCAATGAGACCACCGTAGCGGACGAAGCGCGTGCGCTTGAAGCCCGCTATGGCAATCTCGAACCGGCCCAAATCATTGAACTGGCGATTGATCATCTCTTCAATGAGGAGATCGCTGTGGTGTCGTCCTTCGGCGCGGAATCCTCGGTGCTTTTGCACCTGATCGCGCAGGTCGACCGCGCCTTGCCTGTGCTGTTCCTCGAAACCGGCAAGCATTTTCCGGCAACGCTGCGCTATCGTGACCAGCTCGTGCACGATCTTGGTTTGACCGATGTGCAGGATGTCCACCCGCTGAAGCAGAGCCTGAAAGACGAAGACCCGTTTGGTGCGCTGTCGATGACCAACAAGGATCGCTGCTGCTATATCCGCAAGGTCGAGCCGATGGCCCGTGCTGTTGCGCCCTACCGTGCCTGGATGACCGGCCGCAAGCAGTTTCAGGCCTCGACACGCACAGCGTTGCCGGTGTTCGAATCTGTCGGTTCGCGCATCCGCATCAACCCACTGGCACGCTGGACCTCGGCCGATCTCAAAGCCTATATGACGACCCAGCAGTTGCCGCCGCATCCGCTGATTGCGGAAGGTTACCGGTCGATTGGCTGCATGCCTTGTACCTTGCCTGTCAAGGAAGGCGAGGATGACCGCGCCGGCCGCTGGGCTGGGTCCGACAAGACCGAATGTGGTATCCATCTGACCGGCCTGACCGATCAATTGAGCAATATTTCCCTGACGGATTCAAATCTATGACTGACATTCCTGCACAGCCCGAAAGCCAGCTATGGGGCCGCGAGGGGTTCCGCGAGGACCCGTATATCACAGCCGAAACACTGGAAGATGCGGGCGATGCCCCCGCCGTCATCCTGCCGCTGTCTGTCTGGCTCGGGCTCGATGCGGATGTGCGCAATGCCACCAACCGGCGTATCGGTGTTTCCGTTGCACCCGGTGAAAGCATTGAGCCGCTTCTGCCTTTGCTGGATTCGATCCCGGTGATTGCGCTGCAGTTTCCGGCGTTCAATGACGGCCGCTCCTATTCGAAGGCCGAAGTTCTGAAAGACCGTCACCAGTTTCAGGGTGAACTGCGCGCCGTCGGCGACGTGCTGATCGATCAGGTGGCCTATATGCTGCGCACCGGCTTTGACACGCTGAAAGTCACCCATGCGGTGACTTTGACCCGGCTTGCCGATCACAATCTGCATGACACGCCGGTCTATTATCAGCCGGGTCGTGGTTCACACACCAAAGCTGGCACCTATAGCTGGCGCCGCGTGCCCGACACCCAATAATTCAAATGCGCTCAACGCCGTTTCTGGAAAGTGGTTTTGCATGTCCGATATCATTGAAACAGATGTAGTTATTGTTGGCGCTGGTCCGGTTGGCCTTTTCGCTGTGTTTGAGCTTGGCCTGCTCGATCTGCGCGCCCATGTGATCGACATTCTGGATCGTCCGGGCGGGCAATGCGCCGAGCTTTATCCGGAAAAGCCGATCTATGATATTCCCGGCCTGCCCGAAGTCACGGGTCAGGATCTGACGAGCAATCTTCTGAAGCAGATCGCACCATTTGAGCCGCAGTTCCATTTCTCCACCATGGTCACAGCGCTCGAGCGTCTGGAAGATGGGCGTTTCCGTGTCGAAACCGATGCGGATGAGGTGTTCATCACCAAGGTGATCGTCATCGCCGCGGGTGGCGGTTCGTTTCAGCCCAAGCGTCCGCCAGTGCCAGAAATTGAGCTCTACGAAGGCACCAGCGTTCATTATGCGGTGCGCAAGATCGAAGCCTTCCGCGGCCATGATGTGGTGATTGTCGGCGGCGGCGATTCTGCGCTGGACTGGACCCTCAATCTCGAGTCGGTCGCGAAGTCCGTGACCCTTGTGCATCGCCGTCCCGAATTCCGGGCCGCGCCCGACAGTGTCAATAAGATGTGGGCGTTGGAAAAGGAGGGCAGGGTCACATTCCGCATGGGCCAGCTTGGCGGCCTTGAAGGCGCCGATGGCCAGTTGACCAAAGTTATTCTGAAAGGTGCCGAGGGCGAAGAAGTTCTGGAAGCCGGGCGTCTGCTGCCATTCTTCGGCCTGACGATGAAACTAGGCCCCATTGCCAATTGGGGTCTCAACCTCGACCAGAATCTGATTGCCGTGGACACGGAAAAGTTTGAGACGTCGGAACCGGGCATTTTTGCCATCGGCGATATCAACACCTATCCGGGTAAGCTGAAACTGATCCTCTCGGGCTTCCATGAGGCTGCGCTGATGTCACAGGCAGCCAAGCGCATTGTTGCGCCGGGTGAGCGGATCATCTTCCAGTACACCACCTCTTCCACTGCCCTGCAGAAGAAACTGAAGGCGGCTTGAGGCGGACCCATGAGCGCTGATTCCCTCCATATCCACGTAACCGACCAGCATGGCAATCGCCATACGCTGGAGGCGTTGGAGGGATTCCGCGTGATGGAGGTCATCCGCGACTGGGGTCTCGACATCAAGGCCGAGTGCGGCGGTGCCTGCGCCTGTGGCACCTGCCATGTCTATGTGGATCAGGACTGGTCGCAAAAACTCTACGAGCCGCAGGACGAGGAAATCGACCAACTCGACGTGACGTTTCACGTCGAGGGCAATTCGCGCCTGTCCTGCCAGCTGATCATGACCCAAGATCTGAATGGTCTCGAAGTGACGCTTGCGCCCGATACCCAGAGAGACAGCGTTGCTGCTTAAAGCAGATTTTCTTTAGAGAACAACGACAGGGGTTCCCAGCGGCACGCGGTCGTAAAGATCGATCACGTGTTCATTGATCATGCGGATACAGCCATTGGATACGGCGCGGCCGATGGACCATGGTTCGGTCGTCCCATGGATGCGATAATAGGTGTCACGGCCGTTGCGGTAGAGATAAAGCGCCCGGGCGCCGAGCGGATTGCCTTTGCCGCCCGCAACACCGTCGGCGTAACGCGCATATTTTTCCGGCTGGCGTTTGATCATGTTATCGGTCGGCTGCCAGCGCGGCCATTCCGCCTTGCGTCCCACATGCGCCTGCCCGGAGAAAGCCCGGCCGGCACGCCCTACGCCGATGCCATAACGCAGGGCGTAGTAATCATCTTCAATCAGGTAGAGAAAGCGGTTGCGCGGGTCGATGACCACGGTTCCGTATTCATAATCTGACGGGAATTCGACGGTTTGCGGCAGATATTCCGGGTTGATGACGAAAGGCGTTTTTTTGGATGCCGCCAAGGCGGCCTCCGGCAAGGCAATGGCTGCAACGAGCCCTGTGATAACGCTTCGGCGTGTCAGCATGTCGATCCCCGATATTCCTGCCCGTCGTTTCCGGGCCATCATCGCAGGAGAATTATGCGCTACAATTACTGATTGAAGGTTTACGAGGACTCACCTTTTCGTGATGAAACAAGGGGATAGGTTCGGCAGAAGCAGCCGCCGAACCTTGAACCGGCTTAGGGCAGGCGAGCAACACGCTCGGTCAACAGATCAAAGAAGCCGTCATCATTCACATCGCGAATGTAGAACGCGTTTTTCGGCCGGTCTGTCACGCCCCACCAGTCGACCACGGTCATCCCAAGTGTGAGTTCTGACGCCGTATCCACGGTGACATTGCACTGTCTGCCGCCGTAAAGCTCCGGCTTCAGGAGATAAGCGATGACGTTCGGGTCATGCAGCGGACCGCCGTCACTGCCATATTTCTCCTCGTCGAACCGTTCGAAAAATTCCAGCAGGGCAGCAGAGGCCAGGCCTGATTTTGTACCCATGGCGCGAAAGCGCTCAACCCGCTTGGCGGTGGTCAGCGCCTTGTGCGTCACATCCAGCGGCAGCATGACCACATGGACGCCCGAATCCAGCACGATCTGTGCTGCCTGCGGGTCGACATAGATGTTGAATTCGGCTGTCGGTGTAACATTGCCGCCCTCGAAGAAGCCGCCACCCATCAGCACGATCTCGCGGATACGCGTTGCAATCTCAGGTGCGCGGATCAGCGCCTGCGCGATGTTGGTCAACGGCCCGAGCGGGCAAAGCGTTACGCTGCCGCTTTCTTCCTTCAGCAAGGTTTCGATGATGAAGTCAACCGCATGCTGCTTTTGCAGCGGCATACTTGGTTCAGGCAGATCAGGGCCGTCGAGCCCGGTCTTGCCATGCACATATTCGGCAGTGACGAGCGCACGCATCAGCGGCCGGTCGGCCCCGGCAAAGACTTTCACATCAGTGCGTCCAGCCAGTTCACAGATCTTGCGGGCATTGGTTTGCGTCAATTTCAGCGGCACATTGCCGGCAACGGCGGTTATTCCGAGCACATCCAGTTCCGGGCTTGCCAGCGCCAGAAGGATTGCCAGAGCATCATCCTGCCCCGGATCGGTGTCGATTATGATTTTACGCGTCATCTCTTGCTTTCATTCTCTTGAAGTCTGCATCCGGATCGACCATATCAAAGGACAGAAGGGAAATGCCATCTCCGGGTTTCTCTTTTAGGTCGCTTTTCTGAGGACTGCACAGATGACACGAATGACACCGTTTTCAAGCCCTTTGCTGCTTGGTTTCGACACGATGGAAAAGACGCTGGAGCGTATTGCCAAATCTGGCGATGGCTACCCGCCTTACAATATCGAACGTATCCATGGCGATAACGGCCGTGAACAGCTTCGTATAACCCTCGCAGTCGCTGGGTTTTCCAATGACGATCTCGAAGTGACCACCGAAGACAACCAGTTGGTCATTCGCGGCAGGCAGGCCGATGAAAGCGAACGGGAATATTTGCATCGTGGCATCGCAGCGCGCCAGTTCCAGCGCATATTTGTTCTTGCGGATGGAATGCGCGTCGGCGCTGCCACGTTGAAGAATGGGCTTCTGTCGATCGACCTCGACCGGCCGGAACCCGAACGATTGGTCAAACGCATCAACATTGCGGTACAGGACTAGCGCATAACCGCAAAAATCATCTTCGATTTTTGGAAAGGATTATGCGCCAACAAAGGGCTACTGCGTCCTTTATGCGTCCATGGGGACGCATGGCGCAGTAGTAGCTCTAACTGGACAGGGCCTAGGATGGACTGTCCGACTATGGAGGCTGATATGCAAAACGCTGTTTCAAAGAATTTCTTGAGCGAGCTCGAATTCTCGCGTCTTGGCGCCGGACAGGTTGCCTATATGCGCAAAGTAAAGACCGACGATCTCGCCACCAGCTTTCCGGCTTTGCCGCCAATGACACCGGGCGTTGAGCTCTGGGCGCTGTTTGCTGCCAATGGCGATCCGATCGTGCTTTCCGATGAACGCGACAACATCCTTGTCGGTGCCCAGGAGCATGAACTGCGCACGGTCATGCTGCAGTAACAGTTTGATCGGTTGATCGTTGATTTCAAAAACCCCCGCTGGCTCGCCTGCGGGGTTTTGTTTGAGTGGCATGAATATTGTGCGTGGTTCGGCAAGCTCACCATGAGAAAGAGTGTTGGCTGCAAAGCCAATCGCAGATGCTGCAGAATATAGCTCCCTGCAATCCTCCATATCCCTCATGGTGAGCTTGTCGAACCACGCACACTGCCAATACAGTTGACCCTAAACCTTGACCGCCTGCTCCACCCTGTCCTCGGCTCCAAACAACTCGAGATAGCGTTTGATCTCGGCCTTATCGCCAGTGGCCTTCTTGGGATTGTCCGAAAGCTTGACCGCCGGGCGACCATTGGCCTCGCTGACCTTGCAGACCAGTGAAATCGCATTCAGCTGGTCGTTATATTGCGGTGCGCAATCCTCGAAATCATTGGTCAGGTTCGTGCCCCAGCCGAAACTCATCCGCACCTTGCGCTTGAAGTGATGATAGGTTTCCTCGATTGTCTCCACATCGAGGCCATCGGAGAACACCAGCAGTTTGCTGCGCGGGTCCTTGCCCTTGGCCCGCCACCACGCCAGGATTTTTTCGCCGCCTTCAATCGGCGGGGCACTGTCCGGGCGAAAGCCGGTCCAATCAGCCACCCAGTCCGGCGCATCACGCAGGAAAGCCGCTGTGCCAAATGCATCCGGCAGCACGATCAGAAGATTACCGCCATAGTACCGGTTCCAGTCCTGCAGCACCTTGTAGGGGGATTTGAGCAGTTCCTCTTTGGTCCGGCTTAACGCTGCCAGCACCATCGGCAGTTCGTGCGCATTGGTGCCCAGCGCTTCCAGATCATTGTCCATGGCCAGAAGCACATTGCTTGTACCGGTGAAAGCTTCGCCAATGCCTTCCTTCAGCGCCTCCACGCACCAGCGCTGCCATAGGAATGAATGGCGTCGGCGCGTGCCAAAATCAGAAATGCGGATATCGGGCAGGGCACGCAGGCGCTCGACCTTCGACCACATCTTGGCCTTGGCGCGGGCATAGAGCACGTCAAGCTCGAAGCGTCCCAGCTTCTTCATCGCAGCCCGCGAGCGCAGTTCATTGATGATGGTCAGCGCCGGAATTTCCCACATGGTGGTGTACATCCACGGACCGTAAAAATTCAGCTCGTACTGCCCGTCGCGCTTGATCAGCTCATATTCCGGCAGCTGGAAGTTTGTCAGCCATTCCAGAAAATCTGGTTCAAAAATCTGCTTCTTGCCGTAGAACGTGTTACCCCCGAGCCAGATCATTTCTTTCTTGGAAAAACGCACCGTGCGGGCATGGTCGAGCTGTTCGCGCAGCTCATCCTCGTCGATTTCGTCGCCAAGCCGCACGCGCGTGGTGCGATTGATTAGGGTGAAGGTTGCATCGACTTTCGGATAGACGCCCCAGATCATCTGCAGCATCAGTAATTTATAGAAATCCGTATCCAGCAGGCTGCGGACAATGGGATCGAGTTTCCACGTATGATTGAACACGCGCCGTGCAATGTCGGTCTTCGTCGCCATTGAATGCTCTCCTCGAGAATTTCCGCCCGCCATGTTGCACGGCGCAAACAGGTCATCAAGCAGAACCAGCCGTAACCGGCTAAATTCAGCAGGCAAACAAGGAATGCGCTTCCATTAAATCTTTGTAACCTCACGGTTTTGTCATTAACGGCGACATCAAAGCGCTTTATTCTTCGTCCTAAACAAGCCCAAGCGCCGGGATGTGCTTTGGGATATAATCATAAATCTGGCGGTGCTGGCTCTGCTTCAGGCGGAACCGGTCTTTTTGGAGTGGTGTATGAAAGTCTGGAAACAACTCATATTGGTTGTGGCGATCCTCGCCGTTGCTGGCGCAGGATGGCTATACTTTGTTCCAGGCTCATCCGACTTTCTGAAAAAAGCAGGCGTTGGCAAGAACGCGGCGACCACGGCAAACCCCGCTGCTCCCGCCGGACAGGGCCGCAATGGTCAGTCCGTGCCCATCGTTGTCGTGCGCGCCGCCGAGCAGGCCAAGATCAACGACAAGTTTTCCGCGATCGGCACCGGCAAGGCAAAAAGCTCGGTTTCCGTTACGCCTTTTGCTGCCGGCCGCATGAACGAAATTCTTGTCACGTCGGGTACAAAGGTTGAAGCCGGTGATGTGATCGCCAGACTGGATGCCGAAGCTGAAACCATCGCCGCCGATAAGGCGCGCACCATGCTGAAGGATGCGCAGAGCAAGTTGAAGCGGGCCGAAAATCTCAGCAGCACCAATACGGTTTCCGCCGTGCAGGTATCCGATGCGGGTCTGGCGGTCGATAATGCCGGACTTGATGTGCGTGAAGCGGAATTGGCGCTGGACCGCCGTGCCATCAAAGCGCCGATCGGCGGCATTGTCGGTATTCTGCCGGTCAGTGCCGGTAATTATATCACCACGACCACCCAGATCGCGACCATCGCTGACCGCAGCGACGTGCTGGTGGATTTCTGGATTCCCGAACGTTTTGCTCCGTCCGTAAAAGTCGGTGCTGCCGTGACCGCCACCTCGGTGGCTCGTCCCGGCGAGACGTTCAAGGGGGCCATCAGCTCCATTGACAACCGGGTTGATCCGGACAGCCGTACCCTGCAGGTTCAGGCCAAGATCACCAATCCGAATGATGCCCTGCGTGAAGGCATGGCTTTTCAGGTTGCCATGGGCTTTGCCGGTGAGACCTATCCGACGGTTGACCCGCTTGCCATCCAGTGGGGCACGGACGGCGCTTATGTCTGGAAGATTACGGACAACAAGGCGCAGCGCGTTCCCGTCCGCATCATGCAGCGCAACACAGCCTATGTTCTGGTCAATGCCGAGATACAGCCAGGCGATCTCATTGTCGCCGAAGGCGTGCAGGCCGTTCGCCAGGGTGGCACTGTCCAGATCAAGGGCCAGCCAGCCAGCCAGAGTGATTCCGGTGCGAAGCCCACAGCTTCCGTCGGCGAACAGGGCTGAGGTGCGGCGTGAGCAATTCGCAGGGACAGTCCAACGCCAATTTCACCGCCCTCTTCATCCGCCGTCCGGTTTTGGCGCTGGTTCTCAACGCTCTCATCGTTCTGGCCGGTCTTGCCGCCTTCTATGGCGTCGATGTGCGCGAGCTGCCGGATGTTGACCGGCCCGTCGTAACAGTCACAACGACGTTCGTGGCCGCCGCTGCCGAAACGGTTGACCGGGAGCTGACCGCCGCCATCGAAGGCGCAGTGTCGCGTGTCTCGGGCGTCAAATCCATTTCCTCCAGTTCATCCTTCGGCACCAGCCGGGTCACGGTGGAATTCAACGACGGTGTTGATTTGAATGTGGCTGCTGCCGATATGCGCGACGCCATCAGCCGCATCACCAACACGCTGCCGGAGCAGGCGGACCCGCCGCAGATCGTCAAAGCCGACGCCAATGCGGATGCCGTCATGCGCCTTGCCGTGACGTCAGACACCATGGCCGTCGAGGATATGACTGTGCTGGTCGAGGACCAGATTCAGGATGTCCTGGCCTCCGTACCCGGTGTTGCCGACGTGCAGATCAACGGCAATCGCAGCAAGATTTTCCGCATTGATATCGATCAGGGCAAACTTGCAAGTCTTGGACTGACCGTTGCCAATGTCCGCACTGCACTCAACACCATGGCGTTCGATACACCGGCGGGCCAGATCAACAGCAATGCCCAGAGCATCGTCGTCCGCGCTACGGCGCCGATTGTGACGCCTGAGGATTTCGAGAACATCATCATCAGCGGCAGGACCAAGATCCGCGATATCGCCACGGTGACGCTGGGTCCGGACATCGGCACCTCGTCATTGCGCGCCAATGGCAAGACCGGTATCGGTCTTGGTATCATCCGCCAGGCACAGTCCAATACACTCGATATTTCCAAGGGCGTCCGCGCAGCCGTTGGACAGTTGCAAAAAACCCTGCCGCAAGGCGTCGATATTCGCGTTACCAGTGATGATGCGGATTTCATCAACGGTGCCGTTCACGAGGTCGAAATTGCGCTGGGCGCTTCCGTCTTCATCATCATCCTGATCATCTATCTGTTCCTCTGGGATATCCGCGCTACGCTGATTCCGGCTGTGAGTATGCCGGTGGCATTGATCGGGACGATTTCCGCCGTTTATCTCGCTGGTTTTTCGATCAACATCCTGACGCTGCTGGCGCTCGTTCTGGCAACAGGCCTCGTGGTGGATGACGCTATCGTTGTGCTTGAAAACATTGTCCGGCGACGCAATCAGGGCATGGGTCCGCGTGCAGCTGCCGTGCTGGGCACGCAGGAAGTGTTCTTCGCGGTTATCGCAACCACGGTGACACTTGCCGCCGTTTTCGTGCCGCTCTCTTTCCTGCCCGGACAGACGGGCGGTCTCTTTCGCGAATTCGGCTTCGTGCTTGCCATCTGCGTTCTGCTCTCCGCCGTTGTGGCATTGACGCTGTGCCCGATGCTGGCCTCACGTCTCCTGTCGGCAAGCGAGGCCAAGCACGAGGATATCAATCACTCCCCCGGTCTTATCAAGCGGGTCGGCGGCTGGTTCCTCGGCGCTTACAGCCGCATGCTGCATGTCTGTCTCGCCGCGCCGTGGATTGTCGTGCTGGTATCGCTGCTGTTCGCCGGGGCGGCCTTTGGCGCCTTCTCCCTGCTCAAACAGGAACTGACGCCGACGGAAGACCGGGCGGCATCCTTCCTGCGCATCACGGCACCGCAGGGTGTCAGTCTTGAATATCTCAATGATCAGATGCGTCAGATCGAAACGCTGATCCAGCCCATGCGCGATTCCGGCGAAATCCAGAACACATTCTCCATTGCCGGTCAGGGCGGCAATACCAATCGCGGCTTTATGGTCCTCAGTCTTGCCACGTGGAAGGAACGTCACCGCACCCAGCAGGAAATTCTGGCTGATGTGTCCAAGCGCGTGCGCAACATTCCGGGCATTCAGGTTTTCGCCGCCCAGCCCAACTCATTGGGTATTCGCGGTGCCGGCAATGGCCTGCAATTTGCCATCGTCGGAACAAGCTATGCGGAGCTTGGAAGTACGGCTGCCAAGATTGTCTCGGCGCTCGAGAAGGACAAGCGGTTTGACCGGCCGCGCCTGACCAACGAACCGACGCAGCCGCAGCTTTCCGTATCAATCGATCGCGAACGGGCTTCGGACCTTGGCATCGAGATCACGGGTCTGGCCGAAGCGCTGCAATCCGTCCTCGATGGTTACAAGATCGGTTCGGTCTATATCGAGGATCGCAGCTTTGACGTGAAGCTTGTCTCCACCACCAATCCGATCAATGATCCGACCGATCTTGAAAATGTTTTCATGCGCACCAGCGATGGACGTTTCGTGCCGATGTCAACCATTGCCAAGCTGACAGAAGTGGCTGTGCCGCCAGCATTGACCCGCGAACAGCAAATGCGCTCGGTCGCAATCACCGCGGCCCTGAGCCCGGATTTTGCGCTGGGTGATGCCTACAAGGTAGCACAGGAAATAGCAGCGCCGATGCTGCCGCCGGGTTACAGGCTCATCCCGCTGGCCGAAGCGGCGACATTGGGCGAAAACTCCGCCAGCATGTTTGTCACCTTCGGTTTCGCCATACTGATCATCCTGCTTGTGCTGGCCGCACAGTTCGAAAGCTTCATCAGCGCGGTCATCGTCATGGCGACCGTTCCGCTCGGTCTGGCCTGCGCGGTCTTTGCCATGCTGCTCACCGGCACCAGCATGAACGTCTACAGCCAGATCGGATTGGTGCTGCTTGTCGGCATCATGGCCAAGAATGGCATTCTGATTGTCGAGTTTGCCAATCACCTGCGCGATCAGGGCCGCAATGTGCGCCAAGCCATCGAAGAGGCGTCCAACATTCGCCTGCGCCCGGTTGTAATGACCATGCTTTGCGCCATCCTTGGCGGCGTGCCGCTGGTTCTGGCCAGCGGTGCCGGTGCCGAGGCGCGTATTGCCCTTGGCTGGGTCATTGTGGGCGGTTTGGGCCTTGCCACCGCCTCGACCCTGTTCCTGACCCCTGTCGCCTATCTCCTGCTCGCCGGGTTCTCCAAACCAAAGGCTGAAGAGGAAGCGCGACTGGAGCGTGAACTGCTTGAAGTGGTATCGCAGCCGCCTCTGCCTGCAGAGTAGATCAGCGCTGAATACAGAAAAGGCGGGGATTGCTCCCCGCCTTTTATAATCATTCAGACGCTACTACTTCGCCGCGTCAGTGATCTTGGTTGTCCATGCGCCTTCCGGCTTCTTGGTGATGACAGGATCGGAACCGCCGCCGAGCAGGGTCTCGACCGTCCGGTCAGCTGCAGCGACATCCAGAACGCCGGTCGAGCCTTCCGTCAGCTTGTTGATCTCCGCCACCATGCGCTTCTGGTGCTTTTCGGTCTGCGCGCCACTGGCATCGTTTTCTAGCACGATATTGGCTGCTTCATCCGGATGCTGGCGGGCATAGTCCCAGCCCTTCATCGATGCCTTGACGAAGCGGGCAAGCTTTTCCACCATCTTTGGATCATCAAGGCTCTTCTGCAGCACGTAAAGACCGTCTTCCAGCGTTGCGACTTTCTCGTCTTCATACTTGAATGTCACAAGCTGATCGGCTGGAATGCCCGCATCGATCACCTGCCAATATTCATTGTAGGTCATGGTCGAGATGCAGTCCGCCTGCTTCTGGATCAGCGGATCGACATTGAAACCCTGCTTGAGCACGGTCACGCCATCCGGTCCGCCATCGGTCTTCAGGCCCAGATGGTTCATCCATGACAGGAACGGATATTCATTGCCACCGAACCAGACACCGAGGGTCTTGCCCTTGAAGTCGGCTGGCTTGGTGATGCCGGTTTCCTTGCGGCAGGTCAGCATCATGCCGGAGCGCTTGAACGGCTGGGCGATGTTGACGAGCGGCAGACCCTTTTCGCGGGTGGCAAGCGCCGACGGCATCCAGTCGACCACCACATCGGCGCCGCCACCGGCGATCACCTGCGGCGGGGCAACATCCGGTCCGCCCGGCTTGATCTCCACATCGAGATTGGCTTCTTTGTAGAAGCCCTTGTCCTTGGCGACGTAATAGCCGGCAAACTGGCCCTGGGTTACCCATTTCAGCTGCAGGGTCAGCTTGTCGGCTGCCAGCGCCGAACCTGCCGTCAGCGTCATCGCCAGACACAGCGTCAGTGCGATCGTTTTCTTCATGCTTCAGTTCTCCTCTGTTCCTGTTTTTAAGGTCTGCTTTTTCATGTTCTGTAGGATGGGTGCCAGAAAGTCACGGCCCGCTCAATCAGTGTAATAAGCCCGTAAGACAGCGAACCGGCAAGCGCCGCGACAAAGATTTCCGCCCAGACCATATCGACATTCATGCGGCCGACTTCCGCCGAGATGCGGAAACCCATGCCGACAATGGGTGAGCCGAAGAATTCGGCAACGATGGCACCGATCAGCGCCAGCGTCGAATTGATCTTCAGTGCATTGAAAATAAACGGCATGGCCGCAGGCAGGCGCAGCTTGAGCAGTGTCTGGCCATAACTCGAACCATAGGTCTGCATCAGATCGCGTTCCATCGCACCGGAAGCGGCAAGTCCCGCCACCGTGTTCACCAGCATCGGGAAGAAGGTCATGATGACAACCACCGCCGCCTTGGATTCCCAGTTTGAGCCGAACCACATGACCATGATCGGCGCTATACCGACAACGGGCAGCGCGGCCATCAGATTGCCGATGGGCAGCAGGCCTTTGCGCAGGAACGGCACCCGGTCAACGATGATCGCAGCAAGGAAGCCGGAGCCGCAGCCGATGGCATAACCGGCAATCGCTGCTTTCAGATAGGTTTGCTGGAAGTCCGCCCACAGGGTTGGTACAGAACCGTCAATACGCGGGCCAATCATCGACGGCGGCGGCAGCAGGATGGTCGGAACGCCGAAGCCGCGCACGATGATTTCCCACAGGATCAGCAGCCACGCGCCGAAGATGAACGGCAGGGCAAGATTGATCAATCGCTGCAAATCCGGTGCAGTAGGCCGCAGGCTTGCCAGAGTTTGCACGGTAAACCATGCGAGCAGCCAGGACGAGACCACCATGCACCAGTAGCCGGGTTCAGGCCCGGTTGAATGCATGTCGCCAAGGAGGTCGATCAGGCAAAATGCCACCACATGGACAAGCACGAGAAGCACAGTGAGTGAATAGCGCGACGCGCGGGTAAACAGCGCCACGGCAGCCGCAACGAACAGCATAACCGGCGTGGTATAGGCCAGCGTGGCCTGCACATCGGCTCCCGAGGAGATGAGCAATCCCGGCACGGCAAACAGAAAGGCTGCAATGGCCAGCGGCGAGCGGGAAATCCTCATGAACGCTCTCCCTCATGCCCGGCGCCCCTTACCCTCCCCCAACGTGGGGAGGGTCGGACCGAAGGTCCGGGGTGGGGGGGAAACGCGCGCGCGGCATTCTGAGTTGTCGCTCCAATATGCCGCCGAGAGAACCGTTCTCAGGTTTCCATTTTTTCGATAGTCCCCCCACCCAGCTGTTGCGCAGCGACCCTCCCCACGCTGGCGGAGGGTAAGGGAAGGTGCCGTCATCAACGTTCCATGTATTGGGGCGCTCATGAACGTACCCCCATGCGCCGGTTGACGAGGGTGGCGATCACCCCGATCAGGCTGACGAGAATGGCAGACATCAGTGCCGCAGCAATCAGCGCCGCCCAAATCTGGACAGTCTGCCCGTAATAGGATCCGGCAAGCAGCCGCGCACCGATCCCGGCCACTGCACCTGTCGGCAGTTCACCGACAATGGCACCGACAAGACTGATGGCGACGGCAATTTTCATCGAGGTGAAGAGATAGGGCATCGAAGCTGGCCAGCGCAGCTTCCAGAACACCTGCGCCTTCGAGGCATTGTAGGTGCGCATCAGATCAAGATGCATGATTTCCGGCGAACGCAGCCCCTTCACCATGCCGACGGCAACGGGAAAGAACGAGAGATAGGTAGAAATCATCGCCTTGGGCAGAAGGCCCGTTATGTTTACCGCATTCAGCACCACGATGATCATCGGCGCGATGGCAAGAATGGGTACGGTTTGTGAGGTGATGATCCACGGCATCAAGCTCTTGTCGAGCGTGCGCGAATGGACAATGGCAATCGCAAGCAGAATGCCAAGCAGGGTGCCCTGACCGAAACCCAGCAGTGTAGAGGACAGCGTCACCCCCCCATGATAGACGAGGCTGCGCTTCGATGTCGGGCTGATATCGAACACCGTTTTGCGAATTTCCTCTGCCACCTGATGCGGTGCGGGCAATACCGGCCGCTCCTGCGCCATGGTGTTGGCAATGAGCTGGCCGGTTGAAATGGTCGTATTGGCGCGCCCCGCCTGATCCCGTTCGAACGGAGCATTCAGGATGACCGCAAAAATGTACCACAGGGCGAGAATGGCGATCAGGACGGTGCCGACGGGGATCACATGGTTGCGGATGAAATTCATGGGTGCACCCCTGCATCCGGCCGCTGCCAGCGATACAGAATATCCGGCAGATGTTCTTCATTCTCGCCATCGGTACGGCGCACTTCGGCAAAGCCCTCACGCTGGTAAAACGCCTGCGCACCGCTATTGGCAACAAACGTCCATAGTTCCACAGGGCCGGTTGCCTTTGCTTTGGCGTGGTCAAGCAGTGCCTTGCCGACGCCTCTGCCACGCTGGTTCTCATGCACATAAAGCGCATTCACCATATTGTCGGGAGCAAGCGCTACCATGCCGGCCACCGTGTCGTCATTATCGGCGACAAACACTTCGTATTTGCTGAAAACAATATCGCAATAATAGTCGTTGACCTCATCCGCCGGATGGACGCGCGGCATCCATTCCGTCGCGTCGATCCATGCGTTGATGATGTCGGCACATTCGCTCATGTCATGCAGTCTGGCGGGCCGGATTGTCATCATCGTTTCCCTCGCCGCAGAGCCTGCAATCCCGATAAATTCAGATCGGCGGCTTGCATAAACGGAGTGCGTGGTTCGACAAGCTCACCATGAGGGAAAGTGTTGGCTGCAAAGCCAATCAGCAATTTTGCAGAATATGACTCCCTGCAACCCTCCATCTCCCTCATGGTGAGCTTGTCGAACCACGCACTCCGTTTATGCAAGCGGGAAATATTAGTCTCCATCATAGGAATGGCCATGGCGCAGGCCTTCGCGCACGCGGTGGGCGATCTCGAGAAACTCGGGCGTTTCGCGAATATCGAGCGTGCGTTCGGTGCCGAGATTGCAATCAATGATCTCGTGAATGCGGCCCGGGCGCGGGCTCATCACCACGATCTTCGTCGACAGAAAAACTGCCTCGGGAATGGAGTGCGTGACAAAGATGACGGTCTTCTGTGTCTTTGCCCACAGCTTCAGCAGCTGCTCATTGAGATGGTCGCGGACAATCTCGTCCAGCGCGCCGAACGGCTCATCCATCAGCAGCATATCAGGATCGAAGGACAGTGCCCGGGCGATGGAAGCGCGCTGCTGCATGCCGCCGGACAATTGCCATGGAAACTTTTTCTCGAAGCCTGAAAGGTTCACCAGCTCAAGGTTTCTGGCGATACGCTCAGTCCGCTCGGCTTTCGGCACGCCCATCACTTCCAGCGGCAGAGAAATATTACCGCCGATGGTGCGCCAGGGATAAAGCGCCGCTGCCTGAAACACATAGCCGTAGGCGCGCTTCTGCCGGGCTTCGGACGGCGTCATGCTATTCACCGAAATCGCCCCTGATGTCGGCTGCTCCAGATCGGCGATCACCCGCAGCAATGTGGTCTTGCCGCAACCGGATGGCCCGATGAAGGAAACAAACTCGCCGCTATTCACAGCAAGGTTGATATTCGACAGCGCATTGACCGGCCCGTCATTGGTCTGGAAGACCAGTGACAGATCCTTGACGTCGATTACGGTTTTGAGGGCCAGAGGTGTCATTGAGTTCACTATCGAAACCACTCCATCAGACGCCCGCCGGTATGTTCTTCGGGTCCCGTTCCACCTTACGCGGTGCCGTGAGTTCCTTCCATGTGGAAAGTGCACGGTTGGCCGGGGCATTGGCCTCGCGTTCGACAAAGCGGCCGCTGCCTGTCGGCGCCAGCACTTCGCCGTCCTTATAGGCGATCTGGCCGCGCGACAGGGTGGTGCGCGGCAGGCCGGTTACCTCAATGCCTTCGAACACATTGTAGTCGATAGCGGATTTCTGTGTCTTGGCGGAAATGGTCTTCGACGCTTCCGGGTCCCAGATGACAATATCCGCATCCGAGCCCTGCAGGATCGCGCCCTTGCGCGGATAGATGTTGAGAATGCGGGCAATGTTGGTGGAGGTCACGGCAACAAATTCATTTGGTGTGAGCCGCCCGGTGCGCACGCCCTTGGTCCACAAAACCGGCATACGGTCTTCAAGCCCACCCGTACCGTTCGGAATCTTGGTGAAATCGCCAACACCAAAGCGCTTCTGCTCGGTGGTAAAGGCGCAGTGATCCGTCGCCACCACCTGCAGGCTGCCGGAGGCGAGACCTGCCCACAGACCGTCCTGGTGGCTCTTGTCGCGGAAGGGCGGCGACATCACGCGGCGGGCAGCATAGTCCCAGTTCTTGTTCTTGTATTCGCTCTCGTCGAGCGTCAGATGCTGCACGAGCGGCTCGCCATAGACACGCATGCCCTTCTGGCGGGCGCGGCGGATGGCTTCATGCGCCTGTTCGCACGAGACGTGCACGATGTAGAGCGGCACACCAGCCTGATCGGCAATCATGATGGCGCGGTTGGCGGCTTCGCCTTCCAGTTCAGGCGGGCGGGAATAGCCATGCGCTTCCGGCCCGTTGTTGCCTTCGGCCAGCAGTTTTTGCTGGAGATGCGCGACCACATCGCCGTTTTCCGCATGCACCAGCGGCATAGCGCCAATTTCGGCACAGCGCATGAACGAGGCGAACATCTCGTCATCATCCACCATCAGCGCGCCCTTATAGGCCATGAAATGCTTGAACGTGTTGATGCCGCGCTCGACCACCTTCGGCATTTCGTCGAAAATCTGCTTGTTCCAGCCGGTGATGGCCATGTGGAAGGAATAGTCGGTGCGAGCCTTGCCTGCCTTTTGGAACCAGTCCTGCAAAGCAGCCAGCAGGCCGTCGGAACCGGGCAGAACGAAATCCACCACCATGGTCGTACCGCCAGCCAATGCGGCGGCCGTGCCCGTGTCGAAATCGTCCGAAGAATGCGTGCCCATGAAAGGCATTTCGAGATGCGTATGCGGATCGATGCCGCCCGGCATCAGGTAGCAGCCGGTCGCATCGATAATCTCATCGCCGGAAAGATCAGCGCCGATCTGGGCGATGATGTCGCCGTCAATCAGCACATCCGCCTTGTAGGTGCGGTCGGCGGCAATAATGGTCCCGCCTTTGATCACTTTCGTAGCCATGTGTTCGTTCCCCTTTTTGGTCTTTTGCCGAACATGCTGCTCTATAAGGAAATGGGTATCCCGTCAGGTCTGGATCTCCGCCGTCTCCAGAACAGCATGCAGAAGGACATCCGTGCCAGCGGCCGCCCATTCCTTGGAAATGTTTTCGTCTTCATTGTGGCTGAGCCCATCCACGCAGGGGCACATCACCATGGCGGTGGGAGCAACCCGGTTGACCCAGCAGGCATCATGCCCCGCGCCGGAAATGATGTTGCGGTGGCTGTATCCCAGCCGTTCGGCTGCATTGCGCACGGCGGTCACACAACCTGCGTCAAAAGTCACAGGATCGAAATGCCCGGCTTCCTCGATCTCAATTCCGAGCCCCAGTTCCTTGGCAATGAGAGGCGCCTTTTCCTCAAGTTCGGCTTTCATCGCATTCAGCGTATCAAGGTTGGGTGAGCGGAAATCGACTGTGAAAACCACCTTGCCGGGAATGACATTGCGTGAGTTCGGATAGACGTCGCAGTGGCCGATGGCACCCACCGCGCTTGGCTGATGCGCCATGGCAATGGTGTGAACGAGTTCAGTGATACGCGCCATGCCAAGCCCGGCATTTCTACGCATCGGCATGGGCGTTGATCCCGTATGGCTGTCCTTGCCGGTCAGCGTAATTTGCAGCCACCACAGGCCCTGCCCATGGGTGACAACGCCAATATCCTTGCCCTCGATTTCGAGGATGGGCCCCTGTTCGATATGCAGTTCGAACAGCGCATGCATTTTGCGTGCGCCAACCGTTTCGTCGCCCTTCCAGCCGATGCGTTCCAGCTCATCGCCGAAGGTCTTACCCTTGGCGTCTTCCCGCGCATAGGCCCAATCTTGGGTATGAATACCGGCAAATACGCCCGATGCCAGCATGGCCGGGGCAAAGCGCGTGCCTTCCTCATTGGTCCAGTTGACCACGACAATCGGATGCTTGGTCTTGATGTTGAGATCGTTAAGCGTGCGGATCAATTCCAGCCCGCCAAGGACACCGAGTACGCCGTCATATTTGCCGCCGGTCGGCTGGGTGTCGAGATGGCTGCCGACATAGACCGGCAGCGCATTCGCGTCGGTGCCTTCGCGGCGGAAGAACATGTTGCCAATGGTATCGACACCCATGGTCATGCCAGCCTTTTCGCACCAGGACTGGAAAAGACGCCGCCCCTCGGCATCCTCGTCGGTCAGGGTCTGGCGGTTATTGCCGCCACGCAGACCCGGTCCGATCTTCGCCATTTCCATCAGGCTGTCCCAGAGACGGTCGCCGTTGATCCTGAGATTTCCAGTGAGCGCCATGTGACGTAATCCTTATGCGAGGTTTTTGAGAACGTCGGCCAGCGTGTCGAACAGATGTTCGATCTGGCCTTTGGTGATGATCAGCGGCGGTGACAGCGCAATGATATCGCCCGTTGTGCGGATGAGAACACCTTTTTCATAGGCGTCAAGGAACGCCTGAAACGCCCGTTTGGTCGGTGCCCCGGGAATTGGTTCCAGTTCGATGGCACCGATCAATCCGAGATTGCGGATATCGATGACATGCGGCAGCCCCTTCAGGGCATGCAGTGCATCAGCCCAGTAATCCGAAAGCTCCGCAGCGCGGGTAAGCAACCCTTCTTCTTCATAGGTGTCGAGTGTTGCGAGCGCTGCCGCGCAGGCAATCGGATGGCCGGAATAGGTATAGCCGTGGAACAGCTCGATCGTGTTCTCAGGGCCATTCATGAAGGCTTCGTAGATCTGCTTGGTGGCAAACACCGCGCCCATGGGAATGACACCGCTGGTGATACCCTTGGCCGTGGTGATGAGATCGGGAACAACGCCGAAATAATCGACGGCAAACGGTGTGCCGAGACGGCCGAACCCGGTAATGACCTCGTCGAAAATCAGCAGAATGTCGTTCTTGGTGCAGATCTCGCGCAGACGCTGCAAATAGCCTTTTGGTGGAATGAGAACGCCGGTCGATCCCGCCACCGGTTCGACGATAACAGCCGCGATATTCGAGGCATCGTGCAGGGCGATGACCTTTTCCAGATCGTCAGCAAATTCGGCGCCATATTCCGGCTCGCCGCGGGTAAAGGCATTGCGCGCCAGATCATGCGTGTGGCGAATGTGATCGACACCGCCCAGCGCATTGCCGAAGGCCTTGCGGTTGCCGGAAATGCCGCCGACGGAAATGCCGCCGAAGCCCACGCCATGATAGCCGCGCTCGCGGCCGATCAGTTTGGTCTTGGTGCCATTACCCTTGGCGCGGTGATAGGCAAGGGCGATTTTCAGCGCCGTATCGACCGATTCCGAACCGGAATTGGTGAAGAACACATGGTCAATCGGCGAGGGCAGCATGGCCACAAGCCGCGCCGCCAGTTCGAACACTTTGGGGTGACCCATCTGGAAAGCGGGTGCGTAATCCAGCTCGGCAACCTGTTTCTGCACCGCCTCGACGATTTTTGGACGCGAATGGCCCGCATTGCAGCACCAAAGGCCTGCCGTTCCATCAAGGATTTCGCGGCCATCGGCAGATTTGAAATGCATATCCTTGGCGCTGACCAGAAGGCGGGGATTTTGCTTGAATTGCCGGTTTGCCGAAAACGGCATCCAGAACGCTTCGAGATTGTTTGTCCCCAATGCCGGTTTCGACATGTGACGTACGCCTCCTGTTTGCAGACATTGCCGCTTGTTTTGTGTTCCCGAATGATTGAACCTGTGGTGCAATCAAAAACTTGACTAGTTGGTCAAAATGCAGGCTAGAAGAGCATAGGAAGCCGGTCAAGCGCTTTATGGGGAATAAGGGCAGTTCCGGGATGCGACGAAACGGCCCGTCATAATGGATAGCAAAAGGGTGGGTGGCATGACGAGGGCAACAAAGAAGAAAGCCGGGGAAAATCCGGAAAAGACAACGCGGATTCAGGAGATCAACCGCCGTCTGATTTTGGACGCTGCCCTTGATGCTTTCTCCACCTATGGTTTTCGCGGCACGACCATCGACCAGATCGCCGACAAGGCGGGCATGTCGAAACCGAACCTGCTCTATTATTTCCCGCGCAAGCAGAACATCTATGTGACGCTGCTGGAAGAAACGCTGGAGGAATGGCTGGCGCCACTGGCCGAAATCGATCCTGAGGGCGACCCGATCGAACAATTGCGCAAATACATCACCCTGAAAATCCGCATGTCCGAAAGCCACCCCGAGGCTTCGCGCCTGTTTGCCAACGAAGTGCTGCATGGCGCTCCGGCGATCAGTGAGTTTCTGAGCAAGCATCTCAAACCGCTGGTGGACGAAAAGGCGGCCATCATCCGCCGCTGGGTGGGCGAAGGCAAACTTGCTCCGGTTGATCCCTATCACCTGATTTTCATGATCTGGGCAACCACCCAGCATTATGCCGACTTTGACGTGCAGGTGCGGGCAATCATGGGCAATCAGGTTGGCCGCCCCGGTTTCAACGAGCAAACGGCGCAGGCCGTGTTGAGTATCATTTTGAACGGTATCCGCCCGCGCCTGTGAGGGGCATTTGCATTGGCAGTGTACGTGGTTCGACAAGCTCACCATGAGGGAAATTGCAGCTGCAAATCAAAGCGAGACCTCGCAGAATTTAGCTCCCTGCAATCCACACTCTCCCTCATGGTGAGCTTGTCGAACCACGTACTTTGCCAATGCCAAGCACCAATCTCACGCGAAATTGACAGACATCCATTGTGCATTGCACTATTGTCCCGCTGCGCCGCAATATCGGTTGCCGCGTCTGACTTGCATCAAAGCC
The DNA here is from genome assembly GCF_014189505.1 of Phyllobacterium sp. 628. Taxonomy (GTDB): domain Bacteria; phylum Pseudomonadota; class Alphaproteobacteria; order Rhizobiales; family Rhizobiaceae; genus Phyllobacterium. Next base: position 739,819 of record NZ_CP050301.1, read on the forward strand.
AGTTCCCCTGACATCCGGAGACAGACCCGTGAAAATATCCGATGTTCGTTCTGCCTATGCCATGCCGCTCACCAACCCGTCCTATCCGCCGGGTCCGTATCGCTTCATCAACCGTGAATTCGTGGTCATCACCTATCGCACCGATCCAGAAGCGCTGCGTGCCGTGGTGCCGGAGCCGTTGGAAATCATCGAGCCGGTCGTCAAGTTCGAGTTCATCCGTATGCCTGACTCCACCGGCTTTGGTGACTATACGGAATCCGGTCAGGTCATCCCGGTCCGCTTCAACGGCAAGGATGGCGTCTACGTCCATTCCATGTATCTCGACGATGATGCGCCAATCGCTGGCGGGCGCGAGATCTGGGGCTTTCCCAAGAAATTGGCCAGCCCGAAGATCACCCATGAGGGCGAAACCATTCTTGGCACGCTGCACTATGGCAGCGTCCTCTGCGCCACCGGCACAATGGGCTACAAGCACAAGCCTGCCGACCACGCTGCTGTGCTGAAATCCATGCTGCTGCCGAACTATCTGATCAAGATCATTCCGCATGTGGATGGCACTGCACGCATCTGCGAGGTGGTCGAATACCACCTGCAGGATATTGATCTGAAAGGAGCGTGGACTGCCCCGGCCGCGCTTGAACTTCATGCCCATGTCATGGCCAATGTCGCGGGTCTCCCGGTGCTCGAGGTTTTGTCAGGAACGCATTTTGTTGCTGATCTGACGCTCGGGCTTGGGGAAGTGGTGCATGATTATATGAAGGGATAGATTACGCTGCATGGGCGTTGTGGGTGGTTCGACAAGCTCACCATGAGGGAGAGGGATGATTGCAGGGAGTCAAGTTTTGCGATGCTGACGAATAGCTTGTAACCCACCCATCTCCCTCATGGTGAGCTTGTCGAACCACGCACGATAGTAACGCAACAAACTTTACACACCGGCAGCAAAAAACCCGCCTCAATGGGCGGGTTTTGATGTTACTCGGCAGCCACTTTGGCCATCGGGTTGTTCGGATGGGTTGTCCAGTTGGCATAATCCGGCTGGATCGGGGTTTTCGTCCGGGGATCGACACCCTCAGTCATCGGCACCATGGTGATGCAATTATCAACCGGGCAGACATTGACGCAGAGATTGCAGCCGACGCATTCCTCATCGATCACCTCGAAATGCCTTGCGCCGTCCACCATCGCGGTGATGGCCTGATGTGATGTGTCCTCGCAGGCAATGTGGCAGCGGCCGCATTTGATGCACAGGTCCTGATCAATCTGCGCCTTCGTGATGTAATTCAGGTTGAGGTACTGCCAGTCGGTCACATTTGGCACAGCCATGCCGCGAAAATCTTCGATAGAGCGGAAGCCGCGTGAATCCATCCAATCGGACAGACCGTCGATCATTTCCTGCACAACCTTGAACCCGTAGGTCATCGCCGCCGTGCAGACCTGCACATTGCCGCAACCGAGCGCAATGAATTCTGCGGCATCGCGCCATGTGGTGATGCCGCCAATGCCCGAGATCGGCAGGCCGCGTGTTTCCGCATCGCGGGCAATTTCCGCCACCATGTTCAGCGCAATCGGCTTGACCGCCGGGCCGCAATAGCCGCCATGCGAACCGCGTCCGTCAATCGATGGATTGGGTGCGAATGTGTCGAGATCGACCGAGACAATCGAGTTGATCGTGTTGATCAGCGACACCGCATCGGTGCCGCCGGATTTTGCCGCGCGGGCAGGCTTGCGCACATCGGTGATGTTCGGCGTCAGTTTGGTGATGACGGGCATGCGCGTGTACTGTTTGCACCAGCGCACCACCATCTCGATATATTCAGGCACCTGGCCGACGGCCGCGCCCATGCCGCGTTCTGACATGCCATGCGGGCAGCCGAAGTTGAGCTCGATACCATCCGAACCGGTGGCTTCCACCAGCGGCAGGATGGCCTTCCAGGCTTCCTCCTCGCAGGGCACCATGATCGATGCGATGAGGGCGCGGTCGGGCCACTTCTTCTTCACTTCGGTCATTTCCCGCAGGTTCACTTCCAGCGGACGGTCGGTAATCAGTTCGATATTGTTGAGGCCGAGCAGACGCCGGTCGGGTCCATGGATCGCGCCATAGCGCGGGCCGTTGACATTGACGACGGGCGGGCCCTGTTCGCCCAATGTCTTCCAGACCACGCCGCCCCAGCCCGCCTTGAAGGCGCGCTCGACATTGTAGGCTTTGTCCGTTGGCGGCGCAGAAGCCAGCCAGAATGGGTTGGGGGATTTGATGCCAAGGAAATTCGATGAAAGATCAGCCATTTTGGTTTCCTTCAGCCCGCAATGTGGCTTGGATGGGTGGAGTGCTGCGCCTGAGCCGCTGTGCCGTCGGCATTGTCAGCCAGCACGGCCTCGACAAAGCCGCTGACCTTGTCCGGCTGCTGTGTCAGCGCGCGATGAATGGATTCGGCGGCAAGCTTGCCATCCTGCACCGCGGCTACGGTCAGGTCCTGACCGCCGGCAATGCAGTCGCCGCCCGCCCAGATGCCTGGTATCGAGGTCCGGCGTTCCTCATCAATGCTGATCCGGCCTTTTGACAGGGCAAGTCCTGTTCCGGCGAGAATGGCCTCAGCCGGTGTCTGGCCGATCGCCTTGAAGATCTGGTCGCTGGCGAGCGTGATGCTTTCGCCAGTCGTTGCCAGTTTGCCATCCGCCATTGCCGTATAGTCCAGCGTAATGCCGCAGACTTCACCGGCAGCATTGCGGGTCAGGCCGCGCGGCTGCAACCAGTGACGGATGATCACGCCGGTTTTCAGCGCCAGCTCCTGCTCATAGGGACTGGCATTCATGCTTTCCGGTCCGCGCCGGTAGGCGATAATGACATTCTCAGCGCCGAGCAGTTTGGTCTGTACCGCGACATCAATAGCCGTCATGCCGCCGCCAATGACCACGACATCGCGACCGACGGAAATTTGCGACAGGTCGTCGCTCTGGCGCAGCACCGAGATGTAATCAACCGCGTCGATGCAACCGGCAGCATCTTCGCCCTCAAGGCCAAGCTCGTTGACACCGGGCAGGCCCATGCCGAGAAACACCGCGTCAAAACCGGTCTTCAATGCATCCAGACTGATATCGCGGCCGAGCGCCTTGTCATTCTCGATGGTGATGCCGCCGATTTCCAGAATGAAATCGAGTTCTTTCTGGGCAAAGTCATCGACGCTCTTATAGGCGGCGATGCCATATTCATTGAGGCCGCCAGCCTTTGGCCGTGCCTCGAAAATCGTCACGCTGTGACCGTGTTTGGCCAGGCGGTGCGCAGCGGAGAGACCTGCCGGACCGGCGCCGACAACAGCAACGCTCTTGCCAGTGGCTTCAGCGCGGGTGAACGGATGCTGGCCCTTGTTCATCAGATGGTCGGTGGCGTAACGCTGCAATAGGCCGATCTTCACCGGTTTGCCTTCGGCAGTTTCACGCACGCAGGCCTGCTCGCACAGAGTTTCCGTCGGGCAGACGCGGGCGCACATGCCACCCAGAATATTCTCAGCCAGAATGGTCTTGGCCGAACCGGTCGGATTGTCAGCGGCGATCTGGCGGATAAACAGCGGAATGTCGATGCCTGTCGGGCAGGCATTCATGCATGGTGCGTCATAACAGAAATAGCAGCGGTCGGATTCGACAAAGGCCTCATGCCGGGTCAGTGCCGGGTGCAGATCGGAAAAAACATCGGTATAGGCCTCGGACTCAAGCCGTCCGGTCCTCACATCACGGATTCCAGAATCGATCGATCCCATGAAATCGCCTCTCCATTTCTAAATCGGCAGCGTCCCGTTCCCTTTGGGAGCGATGCGATTGGGTGGCGGGCCGGTTTGTCCGGCCCCTGTTGAGGAAAGAATGCCAGATTTTCACAAAAGGTCAAATTTTTTATCAAACGGTCAAGAAAATCCGAAATAGCATAGTCGCGGCTGCATCGGCGACCCGTGACACCAACACAGATTGATCACAAAATAGGGCGGAAAAAAGCTAGGCGTGGTCTTCCAGAATGAGGCTCGCACCCTTGGCGCCGATCATCATGGCTGCGGCATTGGTATTGCCGGATATGATGTTGGGGAAGATCGAGCAATCGACGACACGCAGGCCATCGACACCATGGACCCGCAGGCGCGGATCGACCACGGATTGCGCCGGGTCTGGCCCCATCCGGCAGGTGGAAACCGGGTGATAGACCGTGCCGCTGCGCCTGCGGAAATCATCAATCAGCGCCTCGTCGCTTTGGCAATCGGGGCCGGGCAGCAGTTCCTCGACGATGAGTTTCGATAGGGTTGGGGTTGCCGCAATCTTGCGCAGAAATTTCACCGCGTCGAGCATTTCGGCCACATCGTGATTGGTCGAGAAGGCATTGGGCATAATGCGGGGTGCCGCGAGCGGATCGCTGGAGCGGATATGGATGGAACCGGTGCTGGTGGGACGGCAGTTCGACAGACCGATGGAAAAACCCGGCCACGGGTCTGGCGTCAGGATCGGCCGCTCGCCAACCTTGGGACGCACGGTCGAAAACGCCTGGAAGTAAAGCTGCATGTTCGGGCGTGACTGGGATGGATCGGTGCGGAAAAACCCGCCGCCCTGGTTCATGCTGATCGACAGCGGTCCGGTGCACAGCAGCAGATATTCGATGCCGACAAGCATCTTGCCCCACCATGGCCGCAGCACCTGATTGAGCGAAGCGACATTGGCACGGTAGGTGTAATTGATCCCCAGATGATCCTGCAGGTGTTCACCCACATGGGCATTGCCATGCACGACGGGAATACCGAGTTCCTGCAGGCGGGCCGCCTCTCCAATGCCGGAGAGTTCGAGCAGTTGCGGTGAATTGACCGAGCCGCCGCACAGGATCACCTCACGCCCGGCCTTAACGGTTTCGCTGCGGCCATTGCGGGTGAATTCGACGCCCGTAACGCGCTTGCCCTCGAAGGTCAAACGCTGCACCATTGCGCCAGTTAGAACCGTGACATTGGCGCGCTTCATAGCCGGGCGCAGAAACGCCCGTGCCGCCGACATGCGCCGTCCGCCCTTGGTGGTCAGCTGAAACGGTCCGGTGCCTTCCTGCGTCTTACCGTTGAAATCCGGATTATAGGTAAGGCCCGCTTCCTGCGCCGCCTTCAGAATCTGGTTGGCGAGCGGATGAAACAGCTTTGAGCAATCGGTCACATGCAGCGGGCCGCCACGGCCAAGGCTTTTTGCCGGTCCGTCATGATCTTCCAGCGTTTTGAACACCGGCAGCACGTCAGCATAACCCCAGCCGGGATTTCCCCGGTCGCGCCATTCGTCGTAATCTTCTTTGGCGCCGCGCACATAGACCATGGCATTGATCGAGCTTGATCCGCCCAGCACCTTGCCGCGCGGCCAGTAATCGGCATTGCCGCCAAGACCCGCATCGGGTTCGGCGCGGTACATCCAGTTGACCGATTTGTCGTAGAAGGTCTTGCCGTAGCCGAGCGGCATCTGCACGAAAAACTTCCGGTCTGAACCGCCTGCTTCCAGCACCAGCACGGAATAACGCCCGCTTGCGGACAGACGCTCTGCCACAACCGATCCGGCGGAACCTGATCCGACAATGATGAAGTCAAATGTGCGCATGAAATCCTGACCCGTTCATCGGGACAGGATATCCGGCTTCACCGCGCCAAACCCAAACGGCATTCCGCCATGCCCTATGGAAAATACGACAGGCGCAGATGAAATGTCAGGAAGATACCTGCGGATCGGGCAATTGCCCGCTGGCCGCCGCGCTGAGATTCTCAAAAAACTGGCTTGCCAGTTTCTTGGCGGAAGAGGCAATCAGCCGGCTGCCAAGCTGGGCAATTTTGCCGCCCACATCGGCATTGACCACATAGGTCAGCACAGTCTCCTCGCCGTCCTCGATCAGCGCGACATCAGCGCCGCCTTTGGCAAATCCGGCAATGCCGCCCTTGCCTTCGCCTGAAATGGTGTAGGACACCGGCGGATTGAGATTGCTCAGTGTCACCTTGCCGCTGAACCGTGCCTTGACGGGCCCAAGTTTCACGCCGACCGTGGCGTCGAGCTCCGTGCCGGAAACCCATTCAAGGCTTTCACAACCGGGAATGCAGGCTTTGAGTATTTCCGGATCATTCAGGGCTTTCCATACCGCGTCGCGCGATGCAGCAATGCGTTCTTCGCCGGTCATATCCATGTTTCAAGCTCTCCCTTGGAGTGCGAAAGCTAAGATAGACGGTTGATCCTGTCCATAATTTATAAAGATTCGTTATTTGTACCAATCTATTAAATCCTGTCACAAAACATCATGATACTGGCAACGAAGACTCTGGACCGAACAAGATCAGTGTAATAACAGGGTTAAGACTTTGTGATTCCGCAGGGATGACGGGTACAAAGCACTGACAAAGTATTTCTCTACATCACTCATCTCATTAAGGGAGACTGCACATGAAACTGAAAATGGTTGCCGGCATTTCGCTGCTGGCTGTCGCTCTCGTTGGCTGCTCGAAAGCTCCGACATGCACCCAGGAAGAGCTGACCAAGAAGGCTGGCGAAGTCACCGCTGCCGTTCAGCAGGTCGTTACCAAGGATCCTTCCAAGGCTCAGGAAATCGTTACCAAGATGCAGGAGCTTGCTACCAAGTATCAGGGCCAGACCGATCTGAAGGACGCCTGCAAGGCGTATGATGAAGTTCTCGCAGCCATCAAGGGCTGATAAATTTTGCGCCGCAGTTCCGCCCGGATTTGCGGCGCAATCTACCCTGACGTTAAACCGGAAGAGATTCCGTGCTGGCGTAAAATGACAGCAGTTCATTGAATTGTAATTTTACGACCTAAATCGATTGAAACAAAATGATTCCGGTGGCAGGTTCGTGCCTGTCAGGATCAAGGCGTGACTTCAGGAGAGAGATATGGCGACGGTGAAAGCGAACGAGCTGCGTGGTTCGGTTCAGGCATTGAAAGCACACTGGAAAAGCGGCGCACCGAAAAACATGCGCGCTGCCTTTGCGGAAGACCCCAAACGCTTCTCCCGTTATTCTCTCAGCCTCGATGATCTTCTTCTCGACTGGTCGAAATGCCTCGTCAATGACGAGACGCTGACCCTTTTGACCGACCTTGCCAAGGTTGCTCATGTGGAAGAGCGGCGCGATGCAATGTTTGCCGGCGAACCAATCAACACCACCGAGGGCCGGTCGGTTCTGCACATTGCCCTGCGCAATCGTTCGGGCAAGCCCATCAAGGTCGATGGCGTGGACGTCATGCCCGAGGTCAATGACGTGCTCAAGCGCATGGGCGCCTTTGCTGATGGCATCCGTTCGGGCGCTATCAAGGGCTCGAAGAACAAGCCCATCACCGATGTGGTCAATATCGGCATTGGCGGTTCTGATCTCGGTCCTGCCATGGCAACGCTGGCCATGGCGCCCTATCATGACGGGCCGCGCTGTCACTTTGTTTCCAATGTCGATGGCGCACATATTGCCGACACGCTCAAGGGTCTCGATCCGGCAACGACGCTTATCATCATTGCTTCGAAAACCTTCACCACCATCGAGACCATGACCAATGCCAAGACGGCCCGCCGATGGATCGCCGAGGCGCTGGGTGAAAAGTCCGTTGGCCAGCATTTCGCTGCCGTCTCCACGGCGCTCGACAAGGTGGATGCATTCGGTATTCCTGCCGACCGCATTTTCGGTTTCTGGGACTGGGTTGGCGGCCGTTATTCCATCTGGTCGGCAATCGGCCTGCCGCTGATGATCGCCATCGGAGCGGAAGCCTTCGGCCGTTTTCTCGATGGTGCCCACACCATGGACGAGCACTTCCGCAAGGCTGCCTTTGCCAAGAACCTGCCGATCATGCTTGGCCTCGTTGGTTACTGGCACCGAGCTATTTCAGGTTATACCAGCCGGGCCGTCATCCCTTATGATCAGCATCTGTCGCGCCTTCCTGCCTATTTGCAGCAGCTCGACATGGAATCGAACGGCAAGAGCGTCACCGTGGACGGCAAGCCGGTTTCCGGCCCGACCGGACCTGTGGTCTGGGGCGAGCCCGGTACCAATGGCCAGCATGCCTTCTTCCAGCTCCTGCATCAGGGCACGGACACGATTCCGGTGGAGTTTATTGTTGGCGCCAAAGGCCATGAGCCGCATCTGGACGATCAGCACGAAATGCTTTTGGCCAATTGCCTTGCCCAATCGGAAGCCCTGATGAAAGGTCGCACGCTTGACGAGGCCAAGGCACAGCTCGTCGCCAAGAACATGCCGAAATCCGAAGTCAACCGCATCGCTCCGCATAGGGTTTTCTCCGGCAACCGGCCCTCGATCACGATCGTCCATGACAAGCTTGATCCCTATGCATTGGGTCGTTTGATCGCGCTCTACGAGCACCGGGTATTTGTCGAAGCGCAGCTGTTCGGCATCAATGCGTTCGACCAATGGGGCGTCGAGCTCGGCAAGGAACTGGCAACGGAACTGCTTCCCGTTGTGACCGGCGAGATAAAGCCGAAGGGCAAGGACGCATCCACGCAAGGTCTTGTCGCGCACCTGCTCAAGCGCCGCAGCAAATAGGCTATAGTGGCCGTAACAGCACTATTCCCCCGGCCTTCGCCCAAGGCCGGGATTGATGAACCGGGAAAGCATTCATGAATACCGAAACGATCCAGCTGGCCGGTGATGTGCCGGGTAATCATATCGAACTGCGCGTGCTGCGTTTTGCCGGCAAGGATGAAAAGGCGGTCACCGCCTATCTGCAATCTTCGCTGCATGGCTCGGAACTGCCCGGACAGGCGGCACTGCATTTTCTCATTCCCATGCTGGAGAAAGCTGACAAAGAAGGGCGCATTGCCGGCAATATAACTGTTGTGCCGCAGGCCAATCCGGTTGGTTCGGCCCAGTGGCTGGCGCATCAGCACCTTGGCCGTTTCGAATTCTTCTCGAGTGGCAATTTCAACCGTTCATTCCCGTTGCTTGAAACCTTTGACACGTCGGGGCTCATCCCGCTCGATGCGCCAAAATCGCTGGCAGAACGGCTGAAAGCCCAGCTTCTACGCTTGGCACTGCCGCACGAAATCGTGCTGGATCTGCATTGCGATGATGAGAGTGAAAGCTATCTCTACATCCACAATGCTTTCCTGCCGGAAATGCACGATTTGGCCTCGGCGCTCGGATCAACAGCAATCCTTTCTTGGGATAGCACAGCCGATGCGGCTTTTGAGGAAGCCTGTGCGCATCCGGTGCTGCATTTGCCCGAGGCCAAGCGCGATGTGAAACGCCGTGCTGTTACCACGGTTGAATTCCGTGGCCTCAGCGATGTCAATATCGACACAGGGAAAGCCGATGCGGAAGGTCTTTATCGCTTCCTCGTGCATCGCGGGGTTGTCATTGATCCTGCCGTCAAGCTGACGGTTGATTTCAACGGCCCTGTTACATCATTGGAAAATGTCGAAATGGTTCGCGCTCCGCAGGGCGGTATGGTCTTGTTTCATGTGAATATCGGTGATGAGGTCGAGGCCGGTGCCAAGCTGGTGACCATAGTCACCCTGCCGGGCGATGCTTCCGGCGATATCACGCTGACCGCACCGCAGGCAGGCCGCATCCTCACCCGCCGCAGCCACCGCTATTCCCGCCGTGGTGATGATCTTCTGAAGCTGCTGGGCGCGAAACGCTCCGAGCAGGCGCGTCCAGGATCGCTGGAAGCCTGATGGCCCGCGCGCAGCCTTCGGAAATCCGTGCCATCCTTTTCGACAAGGACGGAACGCTGGTGGATTTCAACCGTACCTGGTTCGGTATCACCATGGAGCTGGCACACAGGGCTGCGGACGGCGATACGGACCGTGCCCGCGCATTGGTGGAAGCAGGCGGGTATGATTGGGAGATGGAACGGTTTCGCGGCGGCTCCGTCGTTGCGGCCGGAACCATCAACGATATTGTCGATCTCTGGCATCCGGAACTGACACTGGAAGAAAAGCGTGAGCGCATCCGTGCCTATGACGATTATGCCGTACGCGAAGGTTCGCGCCGCGCCGTCGGCATTGACGGCCTGCACGAGACGCTGCAGCGGCTTGTCGCGCAAGGCTTTCTGCTCGGCATCGCCACCAATGATTCCGAGGCGGGGGCGCGGGCAACGGCCGAGGCGTTGGGATTGACGCCGCTGTTTTCCGTCATCATCGGCTACGATTCCGTCGCGCGCGCCAAGCCGCATGCGGACCAGCTGGAACTGTTTGCCGCCAAAACGGGCATTCCCGCCAGCGCCATCGCCATGGTTGGCGACAATGGCCACGATCTGGAAATGGCCCATGCGGCTGGAGCCGGGCTCGCGATTGGTGTTCTCTCCGGCAATAGCACGCTGGATGATCTGGCCTCGCTCAGCGATGCCATTCTGGGATCGATAGCCGATCTGCCGGACTTTTTGGCAGGGCGTAAACAGTCGCAGAGTTGATAGCCGCAATTTTGCGGCTTTAAGCTCCCACCCTCCCCCTTGTGGGGAGGGTCGGACCGTGAGGTCCGGGGTGGGGGACAAATAGATACAAGACAAAGAATATTTAAACCGGGTGCCTCGAACCTACCCCCCACCCCGCCGCTACGCAGCGACCCTCCCCACAAGGGGGAGGGTGGGAGCTTACCTTGCAGAAAGATCACAAGGCCGCGCCCTTCAACATTATCTATATGATGGTTGACAATGTTGATGCGCTGCATGCGATCTGTCAGGCTCAAGGCCCGCGCATCGTCAAAGGTCTGAAGGGCAAGGATTACGGCCTCAGGGCTTTTGTCTTCGAGGATTTCGGTGGCAACCGCATTGATGTCGGCCAGCCGCTCTGACCTCATAGCCCCCAGCGTTTAAGCGAAGCCTGGCCCCGATAAAGAGAAGCCGCACAAGGCGGCTTCCCAAATTTCCATCAACCACGCAGCTCGCGCCGCAGGATTTTTCCCACATTACTCTTCGGCAGTTCGTCGCGGAATTCCACAGTCCGTGGCCGCTTGTAGTTGGTCAGCCGCTCGGCGCAGAATGCTTTCACCGCATCTTCGGTCAACAGCGGGTCCTTGCGCACGATGAACAGCTTGACCACCTCGCCGGAATGTTCGTTCGGCACGCCGATGGCTGCCGCTTCGCGCACGCCGGGATGTTCCATCGCCACTTCTTCGATCTCGTTCGGATAGACGTTGAAACCGGAGACAAGGATCATGTCCTTCTTGCGGTCGACAATCTTGGTATAGCCGCGCTCATCCATATAACCCATGTCGCCGGAGCGGAAGAAACCGTCTGATGTCATGACCTTGGCCGTCTCATCCGGACGGTTCCAGTAACCGGCCATGACCTGCGGACCACGAATGCAGATTTCGCCGACTTCCAGCAAGGGCAGTTCCTTGCCGTCATCATCGCGGATCGAAAAATCCGTTGACGGCAGCGGCGTACCGATTGTGCCGGAAAATTCCGTTGCATCCAGCCTGTTGGCGGAAGCGACAGGGGAAGTTTCCGACAGGCCAAAGCCTTCGGTGATCAGGCAGCCGGTTACTTCGAACCAGCGGTCTGCCACAGGCCGTTGCACCGCCATGCCGCCACCGAGCGACAGGACGAGGTTCTTGAAATTCAGTTTGCGGAAATCCTCATTGTTGAGAAGACCGTTGAACAGCGTGTTGAGACCCGGGAAAATATGGATCGGGTGCTTCTGCAGTTCCTTGACGAAGGCCGGGATGTCGCGCGGATTGGGGATCAGCACATTGTTGCCGCCCGTTTCCATGCTGATCATCGCATTCACGGTCAGGCCGAAAATATGATAAAGCGGCAGCGCGCAGATAAAGGTCAGATCGTCCGGACGGCCCTTCTTGCGGAAGCCGACTTCAACCCACAAACGCATCTGCGTGACATTGGCGACAATGTTGCTGTGCAGGAGCGTCGCTCCCTTGGAAACACCCGTCGTGCCGCCCGTATATTGCAGGAAGGCAACGTCGTCCCGCTTGACCTCGACCGGCTTCAGCTTGAGCGAGGCGCCCTGTGCCAGAGCCGTCTTGAACGGCGTATGGCCGGGCAGCGACCACGCCGGAACCATTTTCTTGACCCGGCGCACCACAAGATTCACCAGATGGCCCTTGAGGCCGAGCATGTCGCCCATGGATGCAACAATCACATGCTTGACCGGCGTGTTGGTGATGACCTTTTGCAGCGTCGTGGCAAAGTTCTCAAGAATGATGATGGCTTTGGCGCCGCTATCCTTGAGCTGATATTCAAGCTCGCGCGGCGTATAGAGCGGATTGATGTTCACGACAATCAGGCCAGCCCGCAGGATCGCCGCAATGGCCACCGGATATTGCAGGATGTTCGGCATCATCACAGCAACGCGGTCGCCCTTGACCAGTCCGCGTGATTGCAGCCACGCACCGAAAGCTTCGGAGTAATGATCCATCTCCGCATAGGTCATCGCCTTACCCATGCAGGTGAATGACGGCCGGTTGGCATATTTCTTGTAGGCCGTCGCAAACAGATCGTTGAGATTTTCGTATGGCAGCGGTCCCATTTCCGCCGGAACACCTTCCGGATAGGATTTTACCCACAGCTTCGGCGTGGGCATTTTCGCGGCGGATGCAGCTTTCACCGGCGCTGCCTTGGCGGCAGGCGCGGCGGCTTTGGTCTTGGCAGCGGGTTTTGCCGTTACAGCTGCCTTGGCTTTCACCGCTTTCGCAGGTGCCGTCTTGGCTGCGGCAGGCTTGGCCGGTGCAGCTTTCGCCGCTGGCTTCGGCGCTTCGCTGACAACGGGTGCATCAGCCTTCTTCGCCGCGACTGGCTTGGCCACTTTCGCGGCTGGCTTTGCTGCTGCTTTGATTTCGGTTTTCGGAGCGGCTACCGCTTTGGCTGGAGCCTTTGCTGTCGGAGTGCTTTTTGTCTTTTCGGCCGCCTTTGGTGCGGCTTTGGCTGCCGGTGTTGGCGCATCAGCCTTCTTGGCCACTGCAGCCTTTGGTGCTGCTGCCTGCTTCACGACCGCAGGTTTGGCAGAGACTGTCTTCACCGCAGGCTTGGCTGCCGCCTTGGCCTTGGGGGGCTGACTTCGGTGTTTCAATGGCAACAGCTGGAGCTTTTGCCGCTGCTGGTTTTGCTGCTTTCGGTGCAGCTGACTTGGCGGTTGTCGGCTTAGTCGCTGCCGCTTTAACAGCAGGCTTTGCGGCAACTTTTACGGGCGCCTTTGCAACGGCAGGCGCCGCACTTGGCTTGGCCGCAGGATTGGACTTTGCCTTGGCGGCAGGTTTGGTGGTTTTGACCTCACCGGCTGGTTTGTTCGCGGCGGCTTTTGCAGTCGTGACGGCGGGCTTCGCCGTTTTGGCTGGCGCTGCCTTGGTGCTGGCGCGCTTGGCTGTCACGGATGGTTTTACCGGTATTGTCTCTTTAGCCACATTAACCTCCCCTGATGGTTTCACTGTAGTCTGGTTCTCGGTCCTCCAACCTAAACCCATGCTACTCAACAATCCTATCTATGGCGAGAGGCAGTGTGCATGCAAGTATTACATTGACGTAAACGTAAAATTGATTTTCGCGCAATCGTCATTCTGCCTAGTGAATTCATCCTATAGGCATGTTCTGGGCGCAAAGTTGCCAAGGTTCGCCTCGACAAAGCACAGGCCTTTCCTTCATTCTTTCCAGACAATCAAAATGGATTCGCCGTGGAAACAATCACCATCGTCCTGCTGATGCTTCTGGCCGTTGTGGTCAGTGACTCCATTGTGCGCGTGCTGCCCCTGGCAGTGCCGCTGCCGCTGGTGCAGATCGGGCTTGGCGCAGCGATTGCCTCGGTTACCAGCATCCGCGTCGAGCTTGACCCGAATATTTTCTTTCTGTTGTTCTTGCCGCCTTTGCTGTTTCTCGATGGCTGGCGGATCCCCAAGGAAGGCCTGTTTCGCGACAAGGGCATTATCCTCGAAATGGCGCTGGGCCTTGTCATTTTCACAGTCCTCGGTGTCGGTTTTTTCGTTCACTGGATGATCCCGTCGATCCCGCTTCCTGTCGCCTTCGCGCTCGCCGCCATCGTGTCGCCGACGGACCCGATCGCCGTTTCGGCCATTACGGCACGCGTACCGATCCCCTCGCGCATGATGCACATCCTTGAAGGGGAATCGCTGCTCAACGATGCGTCCGGCCTGGTCTGCATGCGCTTTGCCGTTGCCGCGATGCTCACTGGAAGCTTCTCCATCACCGAGGCCTTCTTCACCTTCCTGTGGCTGGCCTTTGCCGGCATCGCCATTGGCATCGGTGTCACCATGGGTGTGACGCGCGGCAAGGCATTCCTTGCCCGCAAGCTGGGCGAGGAGAGCGGCTCGCAAATTCTCATCAGCCTGCTCATTCCCTTCGGCGCGTATCTTCTGGCGGAACATGTACATGCGTCGGGCATCCTTGCTGCGGTGGCAGCCGGTATCACCATGAGCTATGCCGAGAACACTGCCCAGTCGCTGGCCCTGACGCGTGTGCGCCGCACAGCCGTGTGGGATACGGCACAGTTTGCCGCCAATGGCGCGATCTTCGTGCTGCTGGGTGAACAGTTGCCCGGTATTTTCTCCGGTGCCGCACAGAACATGCAGCATGGCGCGGCCAGCCCGTGGTGGCTGCTCGTTTATGTCGTGGTTATTTATGCCGCTCTTGCCGCCCTGCGCTTTGTCTGGGTTTGGGTCTCGTGGCGGGTCACCATGGCCCAGCGCAACAGGCGGGGCGAGATGGTCGTCAAGCCGAGCTGGCAGCTGGTGGCCGCCATGTCGTTTGCCGGGGTTCGCGGCGCTATTACCCTTGCCGGTATCCTGACCCTGCCATTGCTTATGTATGACGGCTCGATGTTCCCGGCGCGCGACCTTGTGATTTTCCTGGCAACCGGCGTGATCATCCTTTCGCTGATCATGGCCAGCATTTGCCTGCCGCGTCTGCTCAAGGGCATTGATCTTCCCATTGAGGATTCAAACCAGCGTGAGGAAGACTACGCGCGTATTGCTGCGGCGGAAGCGGCGATCATGGCGATTGAACGGGCGCAGCATAACCTCGCCTCGGGCCGCGCCGATGCCGACATGTATACGGATGTCGCCAACCACATCATGGAGCTTTACCGCAAGCGCATTGACGGGCGTATGCAACTGGGCGAGGAGCGCGAAGAAGTTGCACGCGGTGAAGAAATTGAGAAACTGTTGCGCGTAACGGCGCTGCGGGCGGAGCGGCAGGAAATCCACCGTCTGGTCCGGGCGCGGCGGCTCGAAAGCACTATTGCCACCAAAATGGTGCGTGATATCGACCTATTGGAAGCCCGCTTCCAATAGGTCTTGAGTGTCAAAGTTCGATATCAGTTCCAGTCGTCAGGGATCTGGCGCACAGCACCCTTGGCCGCGCTGGTTGCCATCGCGCCATAGGCGCGCAAGGCCGTGGTGATCTTGCGCTTGCGCTTTTCTTCCGGCTTCCAAGCGGCGGTGCCTTTGGCTTCCATCTTGGCGCGGCGTTCGGCCAGAACAGCATCGTCAACCGCCAGATGAATGCCACGGTTCGGAATATCGATATTGATGATATCGCCATCCTCGACAAGACCGATCAGACCGCCTTCCGCAGCTTCCGGCGAAACGTGGCCAATGGAAAGACCGGACGAGCCGCCGGAGAATCGGCCGTCGGTGATCAGCGCGCAGGCCTTGCCGAGACCTTTGGATTTCAGATAGCTGGTCGGGTAGAGCATTTCCTGCATGCCGGGTCCGCCGCGCGGTCCCTCATAGCGGATCAGCACGATATCGCCCGGCTTAATACCGCCGTTCAGAATGCCAAGAACAGCTGTGTCCTGACTTTCGAAAATGCGGGCAGGGCCGGAGAATTTCAGGATCGAGTCATCAACGCCCGCCGTTTTGACGATACAGCCGTCTTCCGCCAGATTGCCATAGAGCACAGCGAGACCGCCATCTCTGGAATAGGCGTGTTCAAGATTGCGGATGACGCCCTTCTCCCGGTCGAGATCGACATCGGCAAAGCGGCGATCCTGACTGAAGGCAACCTGCGTCGGAACACCGCCCGGCGCTGCCTTGAAGAAATCATGCACGGACTGGTTTTTGCTGCGTACCACATCCCAGCGGTCTAGCGCAGCGCCAAGAGTGGCCGCGTGCACCGAATAGACCGACGTGTCGAGCAGACCGGCGCGGTCAAGTTCGCCAAGGATGCCCATGACGCCGCCCGCATGGTGCACGTCTTCCATGTGCACATTGGCAACGGCTGGCGCCACCTTGCACAGCACGGGAACGCGGCGCGACAGGCGGTCAATATCGCTCATGGTGAAGTCGACTTCGCCTTCATGCGCAGCGGCCAGCAGATGCAGAACCGTGTTGGTTGAGCCGCCCATGGCAATATCGAGCGTCATAGCGTTCTCAAACGCCGCGAATGAAGCGATGGAGCGCGGCAGCGCTGTCTCGTCGTCCTGCTCGTAATAGCGGCGGGCGAGGTCAACTACGAGATGACCGGCCTCGACGAAGAGGCGGCGGCGGTCCGCATGGGTTGCCAGCGTTGAACCATTGCCCGGCAAGGACAGACCGAGTGCTTCGGTCAGACAATTCATGGAATTGGCAGTGAACATGCCGGAGCAGGAGCCGCAGGTTGGGCAAGCGGAGCGTTCGATCGCCTTTACTTCCTCATCGGAAATGCGGTCATCGGCAGCAGCAACCATGGCGTCGACCAGATCGAGCTTCTTTTCCTTGTCTTCCCAGACCACCTTACCGGCTTCCATCGGACCGCCGGAAACAAACACGACGGGAATGTTGAGGCGCAGGGCTGCCATCAGCATGCCGGGGGTGATCTTGTCGCAATTGGAAATGCAGACCATGGCGTCGGCACAATGGGCATTGACCATATATTCGACGCTGTCGGCGATGATTTCGCGCGATGGCAGCGAATAGAGCATGCCGTCATGGCCCATGGCGATGCCGTCATCGACAGCAATCGTGTTGAACTCCTTGGCAACGCCGCCAGCGCTTTCGATTTCCCGCGCCACCAGCTGGCCGAGATCTTTCAGGTGGACGTGGCCGGGCACGAACTGGGTGAAGGAATTCACCACGGCGATAATCGGCTTGCCGAAATCCTCGTCCTTCATTCCGGTCGCGCGCCAGAGCCCGCGGGCGCCAGCCATATTGCGGCCATGTGTGGTGGTGCGTGAACGATAAGGAGGCATTGTCGAAAATCCTGCTGATGACGGGCGAGGGAGCACCTCTTACAGAAAAAGCGCTTCCATGGCAAAAGAATGGAATTTTGTTGCCGCAAACGGGCATTTTTTATTGCATTGATTACATAATGCAGAAGCGGCGCGCATGAAACGGGACGTAATGTCTCGCCCCGAGGGCAGGCTCAGAACGCGGTAAAGGTCAGCGTCGTCAGGGAACGGGCGATGCCGGCAATATCAAGCACATTGACGTTGATGAACTTGCCGATGTCCTGATCCTCAGGAATGTAGATTTTTGCCAGAAGGTC
The DNA here is from genome assembly GCF_014189505.1 of Phyllobacterium sp. 628. GTDB lineage: Bacteria > Pseudomonadota > Alphaproteobacteria > Rhizobiales > Rhizobiaceae > Phyllobacterium. The sequence goes on from NZ_CP050301.1 coordinate 757,248, forward strand.
GAACTCGCCGCTGGTGGAGTAGAGCTCCGAGACGATCTCGCGTTCGAACAGAGCTTTTGCAACGTCGTACGTCTTGCCGGGCGCGCATTGCAGTTGCAGAAAGACAGGCTTCATAAATTCCTCCGGAAGGTAATGCGATTTCTGCTCAGCATAATTGCTGCAGCGCTTCTTAGCCAGTTGTTCTCTTCTCGCAACTGCGATATATATCCCGCGTTCGCACAGACTATCTGGGAGAGACCGGTAAAACCGGCGCCGATGGAGCAACCGCCCCGGAAACTCTCAGGCAAAAGGACCAGAATAGTCTAGAACATCTGGAGAGAGGCATTCTTCGCAAGAAAGATGCCCACCGAAGGAGAAAGCTCTGCCCGGTCGCATGACCGGAAAACGGTGCCGACGACACGGGTGACAAACACCCGGCGGGCGCTCAAAGGGCCAAGCTCTCAGGTTCCGTGACAGATGGGGTTTCGTGCCGTCGCAGACGGCGAAACTGAAACCATGTGTTGCTTGAGGACCGCTCTACCATGACCCACATCGCCATTATCGGCGCCGGTATCACCGGCGTGACGACCGCCTATGCGCTGGCCCGTCAGGGCTATTCCGTCACCGTATTCGACCGCAACCGCTACGCAGCCATGGAAACATCGTTTGCCAATGGCGGTCAGCTCTCTGCTTCCAATGCGGAAGTGTGGAACAGCTGGTCCACGGTGCTCAAAGGTATGAAGTGGATGCTGCGCAAGGATGCGCCGCTGCTGATGAATCCGAAACCTTCCTGGCACAAATATTCCTGGATGGCCGAATTCGTAATGAACATCCCGCATTACGAAGCAAATACCATTGCCACCACAAAGCTTGCCATCGAAGCCCGCAAGCGCATGTTTGAAATTGCTGCGGACGAAAAGATTGATTTCGATCTGGAGAAGCGCGGCATCCTGCACATCTACCGTTCGAAATATGGTTATGACCATGCCGCCAAGGTCAACAAGCTCTTGGAAGCTGGTGGCCTTGACCGCCGTGCCGTCACCAATGAAGAAATCCGCAGCATCGAACCGGCTCTGAACGGCTCGTTCTATGGCGGCTTCTTCACCGCGTCCGATTCGACGGGCGACATTCACAAGTTCACCCGTGGCCTTGCTGCCGCATCCATCCGCCATGGCGTGCGCTTCATCGGCGATGCCGATGTGACAGCGCTGAAGCACGGCGCTGACGGCGTGGTGGTGGAATGGAGCAAGGCTTCCGTTGCCAATGCGCTGGCAGAGACTGAACGTTTCGATGCTATTGTTATCTGCGCCGGTATCGCCAGCCGCAAATTTGCCGCCCAGCTCGGCGACCGTGTCAACATTTACCCGGTCAAAGGCTATTCCATCACCGTCAATCTGGATGACACCGAGAGCCAGAAATCGGCTCCATGGGTCAGCCTGCTCGATGATGACGCCAAGATCGTGACAAGCCGGCTCGGCGCTGGCCGTCTGCGTGTTGCCGGTACTGCCGAATACAATGGCGAGAACCGCGACATCCGTCATGATCGCGTCAAGCCGCTGGTCGATTGGAGCCGCGATCTCTTCCCGGGCATGGACACATCCAATGTGGTGCCGTGGGCGGGCCTGCGCCCGATGATGCCGAACATGCTGCCGCGCGTCGGCGCAGGCAAGCGTCCGGGCGTTTTCTACAATACCGGCCACGGCCATCTTGGCTGGACCTTGTCTGCTGCCACGGCGGAAATCGTTGCAGGCCACATCAGCGCCGCGATGCCCGTTGATGCCAAGCCGCAAACCGGCTGGCTCGCCGCTGCAGAATAAACGGGCTTACGGAAGAAATGGAGCGCCTAGAGTGTCAGGCGCTCTTTTTGTGATGCTCAACGAGATAGCGGGTGGCAAGGGCAATATGCCGTGGAATAGGCTTGTCTTTGCGAAAATCGGCAATCTGGCGACGTGAGATTTCCAGCGTTGCTGCCATGCCGTCGAGACTCATTCCCAGCGTATCCATGGCATCGCGAAATTCTTCGTTGTTGAAGTTCGCTGGTGCGAGGCGCTCTAGCCACATGGCGGACAGTTCTGCACCATCATCCCATTCAATCGCGTTGCCATCTTCATTGACTTTAAGAGTCTGAAAGAGAGCGTCGTCTGTTCTCAAGGCAATGAAAATGCGCTTGCTGGCGAGCGCTGGCATTGTATCAACAATCTGTGTTTCGCCTGTTCGCCAGGTGATCAGGACCTTCCGCTCATCGAGTGCTGTTGCCTTCTCAATGCGGGGAAGTGGTGCGCCAACCGAGATGATATCGTCGTCAATTCTTGCTTTTCCATGCATCTTCCAGAAGCTTTCTGTTTTGAAATGCCCACTCTCGTACAATCCGGTAATCGCTCCTCCGAAGTGAGCCTCGTAAAATCGATAAATCGGCCAGTTTAATTGCTGCTTCACAATCCGGTGCCACCACGTAAAAATGTGGAGGATTGTGATCTTCTGCGTAAATTTGAATTTTCAAATTTCCAATTCTCGCAATCGTTGCCATATATTCTTCCAACAGAATAGTGCGCAACATGCACTTTGTCAATAAATAGTGCGCTGCATGCACTTTAATAAGCTGCGGCTAAGAGAGATAAATCAGCAGTTCAATGTTTCTGATCGAAATGGACTTGGTTTCCGCCAAACTGTTGCACCGGACACATAAAAAGTGATTGCAGTGCTGGACGTGATTGTATCGTGGTTTTGTGGCCATATAGCCACTAACACGGGGTTGCAGTGCCGTTCGGGTGCCATTGCGGGTTGGCCCGCTTTTACCGGCATGTTATCGTTTTCTTAAGCTCGAAGGGCGAATTTTAGCAATTGCAGGCGACGTGGGGGCGCTTCCTGCAGTGTGTTTTTGTGTTTATGTGTAGGGATGTTGCTGGTTGATGGACTTTAAGCGCCCACAGGCCAGTTGTTTCGGTGCCGCATTGCTGGCCGTTACGGCTTTTGTCTCGCCTGCCCAGGCCTTTGATCTTTTCGGCGTTCACCTATGGGGGGCGAAGAAGGAAGACGATGCTGATTCGGTCATCGCCGATCCGCAGAAATACACTGTCGAAACCGCTGCCACGACCGCCGACGATACCAAGAAGCTGGTCGAAGGCGCATCAGGCCTGTTTGCTGACAAGGGAAAGCCGGCCTCGGGCGCTGCCGGACTGCTGGCCAAGGCACGCGGTGACTACCGCCGTATTCTCGGCGCGCTCTATGCTGACGGCCGCTATGGCGGCACCATCAGCATTCAGGTCGATGGCAAGGAAGCCAGTGATATCCCGCCCGATGCGGTGTTGTCCCAACCCGCCAAGGTGGTGATTGCGGTTAATCCCGGTTCGCAGTTCCTGTTTGCCTCGGCCCGCGTCAAGAACATGGCGCCACCTGCGATTGATCCCAAGGATTTTGTCGAAAGCCCCGAGAAGCAGGGCTATGTCGCTGGCGAGATCGCCCGCTCCACCGCCATTGTCAAGGCGGAACGGCTCGTGGTCGATGCGTGGCGTGAACAGGGCCACCCCAAGGCCAAGATCGTCAGTCGCGAAGTCGTCGCCGATCATGCGAACAGCCGTGTCGATGCCACCATTGATGTGGATCCAGGCGCGCGTGCCGGTTTCGGACCGGTTCAGGTCAAGGGCACGGAGCGGATGGACCCGGAATTCGTTGCGTTCATCACCGGCCTTCAGCCCGGTCAGGAATATGACCCCAACGAAATCGAGCGCGCCAAGAAGCGCCTGTCGCGGCTTGAAGTCTTCCGTTCGGCCCGCATCGAAGAAGGCGATGCCATCGGCAGCGATGGTCTCCTGCCGATCACCGTTGCCGTGCAGGAACAAAAGCTGCGCCGCTTCGGCGTTGGCGGCAGCTATTCGACCTTGGATGGCGCAGGGGTTGAGGCCTACTGGCTGCAACGCAATCTGTTCGGCCGCGCCGAGCGTATCCGTTTTGACGCCAAGATTGGCGGTATTGGCGGCCAGTCCCTTGATCCGAAGGATTATAATTATCTGCTCGGCGTCAGTTTCACCAAACCGGGTGTCTATACGCCCGATACGGATTTCATCGCCTCGCTGATCGCCGAGCGCAAGGTGCTCGACGCCTATACGCAAACATCGATCACCGCCGATGCCGGATTTACGCAGATTTTCTCCGATGAGCTTCTGGGCAAGCTTACGGCGAATGTAGCCAAATCGCAGTTCGAGGACGACTATTTCGGCACGCGCGATTTCCTCACTGTCGGTCTCACCGGCGGCCTCACCTATGACAGCCGCAACAGCAAGGTCGATCCGGCGCGCGGCTATTATCTCGAGGGTCTGCTCTCGCCCTTCTACGAGGTCGAATACGGTAATTTTGCCACCAAGCTCACTGCCGAAGGCCGCACCTATGTCGGCTTTGGCACCGATGACCGCTTCGTGCTGGCGGGCCGTGTGAAGCTGGGCAGCATTGTTGGCGCCGAGATTGCCGAACTGCCGTCGGATCAGTTGTTCTTTGCCGGTGGCGGTGGTTCGGTGCGCGGCTACGCCTATCGCAATATCGGCGTGAATGTCAGGCGCAATGGCAACGATTATGTCATCGGCGGCCGTTCGCTGGTTGAAGGTTCCGTCGAAGCACGTGCCAAGATCACAAACACCATCGGTGCTGTCGGCTTTGTCGACGCGGGTTATGTCGGCGCGGAATCCTTCCCGGATTTTGCCGATCAACTGCGCGTCGGCGTCGGCGCCGGTATTCGTTACAACACGGGTCTCGGCCCCATCCGTCTCGATGTGGCCATGCCACTCGACCGGAAGGAAAACGACCCGAGTTTTGCATTCTACGTTGGTATAGGACAGGCGTTTTGACCCGGATTCTCGCAGTCATATTCCTCCTGCTTTTTGCAGCACCCGTTTTGGCGCAGGACACCACGGCCGAGGCGGAGAAATCTTATTTCCTCAGCTTTGTCGAAGAGCAGCTCTCGACGCCCAACCGGCAGATTGCGATTTCCGACATTCAGGGCGTGCTGTCGTCGGAAGCCAATATTGGCTCGATCACCATCGCCGATCGCGAAGGCATCTGGCTGCGCATAACCAACGCCAAGATTGTCTGGAGCCGTCTGGCGCTGCTGCGCGGGCGCCTCGACATCAACTCGCTGGGCGCGGAGCGCATAGACGTCATCCGCAAGCCATTGCCGGATACCAGCCTGCCATCGCCGGAGGCCAAGGGTTTCAGCCTGCCGGAATTGCCGCTGGCGGTCATCCTGCAGGATTTGCAGGTTGGGCGCATAGCCTTCGGCGAGGATATTTTCGGTCTGAAATCGGAGATTTCGCTGGCTGGCAGCCTGACGCTGGACGCCGGGTCGCTGGATTCAAATTTGCAGGTGCGCCGTCTCGATGGTCCCGGCGGTCAGTTTGCCATCAAGGCCGCCTATGCCAAGGAAGGCCAGAAGCTTGATCTCGATCTGTTGCTCAATGAACCGCAAAACGGTATCGCCGCCAACCTGTTGAACATCGAAGGCCGCCCGCCCGTGGTCCTGGCGCTGAAGGGTTCTGGTCCGCTCAGCGATATCGCGCTGCAGCTGACGCTTGACGCGGCTGGCAAGCGCGTCCTCACCGGCAATACGCAGATCAACCGGCAGGGGGATGGTCTTGGCTTCAAGACCACGGTCGATGGGACAATTGCCATGCTGGTTCCGCCGATCTTCCGCGACTTCTTCGGCAATGACACCGCGCTCGTGGTCAACGGCGTGGTGCGCGATGCAGGTGGCGTGTCGCTCGACCGCCTGAACATCAAGAGCGCTGCGCTGGCGCTGGATGCAACAGCCGATACGACCAATGACGGCTTCCTGCGCCGCCTGAAAGTCGATGCATCGATTGCTGATCCGGTGGGCAAGAAGGTTATCCTTCCCGTCTCAGGCGGCCAGACCACGGTCGACAAGGCCGTGTTCGCCGTTTCCTACGGCAGCAGCGCCAACAATGACTGGTCGAGCACACTCGATATCACCAATCTCACCACCAGCACATTTGCCTCGAAATCGGTCAATCTGATTGCCAAGGGTCTGGCGGAAAATCTCGACAATCCCGCCGCCCGCTCGCTGACCTATGATGTGAACGGCGATGTTTCGGGTATCACGGCCAAGCGCGCCTATATCGCCAAGGCGCTCGGCGAACTGATCCAGCTGAAAATCAATGGCGACTGGAAGGCCGGCACCCCTGTTAATCTGAAACAGGCGCTGATTGCCGCCAATGGGTTCAGCACGTCGCTGGCCGGAACCATCAACAATTTTGCCTATAGCGGCGATATTCTGGTCAAGGCATCGAGCATTGCACCGTTTTCGGACCTCGCGGGGCGTGAACTCGCCGGTTCGCTTGATCTAAAGGCCAACGGCCTTGTGGAAGCGCTGACCGGCGGTTTTGATCTGGCGCTCGATGGTCGCGCCACCGGCATGCGGCTCGGCGTCGAAGCGGCTGACCGGGTTCTTGAGGGCGAAACCCGCATCACCGGCGGTCTGGCCCGCGGTGAAGCAGGCCTCAGCGCCAAAAACTTCAAAGTTGAAAACCCGCAGACGCTGGTCACCGCCAATGGCACCTTTGCCACCGGCGCAGCCAATTTCGATTTCGGCCTTGATCTCACCAACCTCGCACTTCTGTCGGAAAAGACCGCTGGCGCGCTCAAGGTCAAGGGCAGCGCACGCGGCAGCGATAATATTATCGCTCTGGCGTTCAATGCCGGTGTGCCGGACGGCAAACTCTCCGGCCGCAAGCTCACCGTAGGTGCATTCACCTTCAACGGCCTGCTGCTCAAGGGCGCGCTCGACGGAAAGGTCTCAGGCCTTGCTTTCCTTGATGGTGTTCGGGCGGACCTTGCAACGGAAATCGCCTTGCACAAGGATGAAAAGCGCCTGAGCAATGTGCAGTTCATTGCCGGTGGAACGCGGCTTCGCGGCGATGTCACGCAGGACAAAAAAGGCTTGCTGCAGGGCAATCTGACACTGGCTTCCAGCGATGTCTCTACCGCTGCGGCCCTGTTCCTTGTCGAGGCGACCGGCAAGGCCAATGCTGCCATCACGCTTGCCCACGACGATGAGAAACAGAATGTGGATATCAAAGGCGATATTGACGGTCTGAAAGCCAATAATGTTGTTGTGGGCAAAGCTGCGATAGCCTTGGCCGCGCAGGATATTTTCAAGGTTCCCTCGGCCAATGGCACTGTTACGGCCACGACGGTTTCGGCTGGGGGCGTCGATATTTCCAGTCTTGATGCGCAGGCGTTGCAGGAAGGCAAGACGACGAACTTCAAGCTCAACGCTGCATTGAACAACGGCGCAAAAACCACTGTTGGCGGCGCGCTCGAACCCACCGACAAGGGCTTTCTCCTGTCGCTTGCCAATGCGGATCTGACCCGTGGCACGCTGGCGGCCCGTCTGGTCCAGCCAGCCAATATCAATGTCGCGGGCAGCAATGTCTCCTTTGGCGATATCATTCTGGATATTGGCAAGGGTAAGGTGACCGTGCGCGGGGATATCGCCGATAAGCTCGATCTGGCCGTGGCCATCGACAGGCTGCCGCTGGATATCGCCAACACCATCAAACCGGATCTTGGCCTCGGCGGTGAAATCAACGGCACGGCAAATATCGGCGGCACACGCGACAAGCCGGATGTGAATTTCAACGTGCAGGCGCGGGCCATCACCGCTGCAATGTTGAAGAAGGCCGGACTCGATGCGCTCAATCTTGATGCCAAAGGCACCTCGACCACTGACCAGCTGAATGTCGATGCGCACCTGACCGGAGCCAATGGTCTCGATGCGTCGGCCAAGGGTTCGGTGCCGCTGACGCCGGGTCAGCTAGCCGTCGATCTGACGCTCGGCAACCTGCCGCTGCGCACGTTGAACGGCGTGGTCAAAGATCAGAATTTGGCGGGCAATGTTACCGGCAAGGGACATATTTCCGGTACGCTGCAAAAGCCCGCTGCCGAGTTCGATCTCAAGGGTTCCGGCCTGTCCGCCAAGCCGTTGCAGGATGTCGGTCTTTCACCGCTGCAACTCGCTGCCGCTGGCCGCTTTGCCAATGATACGCTGACATTGTCGTCGGCCAAGGTCGATGGTCCGCAGGGCTTTACCGTCTCGGCCAATGGCGCTGTGCCGGTCTCGGGTCATGGTCTTGGCATCAATGTCACCGGCAATATTCCGCTGGTTCTGGCCAACCGTTTCCTTGCTGATCGCGGCACGCAGGCCAAGGGCAATATTGACGTCACGGCCTCCGTCTCCGGCAGTTTCCAGCAGCCGCTGATCCGGGGCATGTTCTCGGCCAATGGCGCCGAGGTGGTTGATCCGGAAACCAATCTGCGCCTGCAGCGCATTACCCTGCTTGGCAGCATGGAAGGCCAGACAGTCACCATCCGCACGCTCAATGCCGGGCTTTCCACGGGCGGTACGGTCAGTGCCACCGGCACCATTTCCACCGACGCGGCCGCCAACTTCCCGGCCAACATCCAGATCAAACTGGACAAGGCCCGTTATGCCGATGGCAATCTTGTTGTCGCCACGCTGACCGGTGCCTTGGGTGTCAATGGCCCGCTGACACGCGATCCGCTGATTGCCGGCAATATCAATATTGACCGGGCCGAGATCAGCGTTCCCGAAAGCTTTGGCGGTTCGTCAGCGGTGATTGACGTCAAGCACAAGAAGACGCCAAAGGCGGTTGCGCAAACGCTGAAGCGTGCCAAGGCTGACCAGCCGGCCAAGGGCACACCAACGGCGCGTCCCAGTGTCGTGCGCCTTGATATCAACGTGACTGCGCCTAACAAGATTTTTGTGCGGGGACGCGGGCTCGATACGGAAATTGGTGGTTCGGTGCGGCTGACAGGTCCCGCAACCAATATCCAGCCGGTCGGTGCGTTTGACCTGATCCGTGGCCGCCTGGAAATCCTCGGCCAGCGCATCACTTTCACTGAAGGTCAGGTAACGCTCGTTGGCGATCTTGATCCGGAGTTGAACTTTGTCGCCAGCACAACGAGCAGCGATACGGCGGTCAATGTCGCGGTCAAGGGGCGTGTTTCCGATCTTAAGATCACCTTCTCCTCGCAGCCGGAATTGCCGCAGGACGAAGTTCTGGCGCGCCTGATTTTCAACCGCTCCATCAGTGAATTGTCGCCCTTGCAGATCGCCCGTCTAGCCGCTGCTGCGGCAGAGCTGGCTGGCGGTTCAAATTCATCGCTGCTTGACAGCCTGCGCAAGGGCACGGGGCTGGATGATCTCGATGTGACGACCGATGCCGAGGGCAATGCCGGTGTGCGTGCCGGGCGTTACATTCGCGATAATGTTTATCTGGGTGTGGAAGCAGGTGCCGGCGGCAAGACCAAGGGCACGATCAATCTCGATGTTACCCCGCAACTCAAAGCCAAGGGTTCTGTTGGCAGCGATGGTGATTCCGGTGCGGGTGTGTTCTTCGAGAAGGATTATTGATCGCGGTTGCAGCACGTGGTGGTTGCATATCTACGCTGCGTGGTTCGACAAGCTCACCATGAGGGAGAGGGAGGATTGCAGGGAGTTATATCCTGCAGCGTCTCCGATTGGTTTTGCAGCCACAATTTCCCTCATGGTGAGCTTGTCGAACCACGCACGATGCGAATGCAGATAATATCTCCCCCAACAGAGGGAGATATTATCCCCCTTACTTCCTCGGCGGCAGTACCGGCAGCGGTTCAGCCCGGCCCACCACGAATGCGTAGGTGAATGCACCCACCAGCGCCATCACAGCGGCCATGGCGAAGGAAGGCGTATAGTTTCCCTTGAAATGATCCAGCAGTGCGCCGAACAGGTACGGGCTAATAATCCCGGCAATGTTCGAGGCAAAGTTCTGGATGCCGCCAATGGAGGCCACGTGATGTGAGCTTGGTGCAACATCGGCTGGCAAGGACCAGATGGCGGTCGCCGCAACCGCAAGGCTGCTGTAGGAAATTGCCAGAAACATCAGCGCCATATAGAGCGATGAGACGAGTGCAGCCGGAAGGATGGCTGCGCCGCCGAACAATCCGCCGACCATGACAATCTTGCGCACCGTCGTTACATCAGCGCCGCCACGAATGGCGCGGTCGGCCCAGGCACCCGCACCCCATGCCGCAAGAACGGCGGTCAGGCCGGGGATCATGCCGAATGTGCCGAGTTCGGCCAGATTGAGGCCGCGTGCATTCTTCAGATAGTCGGGAAACCATGTGAGGAAGAAGTAGATGACGAAGTTCAGGCAGAAAAAGCCGATCATCATCCCCCATACGGTGCGATAGCGGAAAAGATCCCGCCAGCGAATTTTGACCGCATCGGCATCGTCTGTGTCTTCGGTCCGCCCGCCATTCTCGGTAATGTATTGGCGCTCCAGATCATTGGCGCCGGTATGCTCGGCCGGATCGCGGTACATTCTGTACCAGAAGAACGCCCAGACAAGACCGAACGCGCCGAGGATGACAAAGGAATAATGCCATGTCGCCAAGGCGATGATGCCGGTGACGATGGGCAAAGCGAGTACGGTGCCGACACGTGAGCCGGAATCGATCACTGCGGTGGCAAAGGAACGTTCACTCTTCGGGAACCAGCGCGACGCCGCCTTGGTGGCGCTCGGATAGGCCGGCGCTTCACCGGCACCCAATGCGAAACGCACGGCGAAGAAACCCCAGAAACTGGTGGCCAGCGGCGTCAGCGCCGTGAAAACGGACCACCATACGGCAGCGACGGTGAAAGACCGGCGCGAGCCGACCTTGTCGGTGAACCAGCCGGCAATCAGCATCATGCCGTCATAGGCCCAGAAGAAGGCGCCGAAAATCAGCCCCTTTTCCGCATTGGTCAGCTGCAGGTTCAGCTCTGCATCGATATAGGGCAGCGCCACACTCATATTGGCGCGGTCGAGGTAGTTCATGGTGATGCCAAGGAAACACATGGCCAGAATGATGTAGCGGACCTTGCTGGCTCCAGCCGGCGCTTTCTGGGGTGGATGAGCAGCTTTGGTTGTTGAGGCCATTGTCTGAAACTCCCTTTGCCACTTTGGGTTGCAACACCATAGGATAATTGCAGCGGTCTGTTCTATCGGGAAATTCAGCCGTGCACTGTCAATTGGTGTTTGTGTGGTTCGTACACGATAGGGCAGAACATAGCTCCCACCCTCCCCCAACGTGGGGAGGGTCGCTGCGTAGCAGCGGGGTGGGGGCAAGGTGATGTTATCGAATATGCCAGACGGTATGACTGCTCTGATGCATATATTATCCCCCACCCCGGACCTGACGGTCCGACCCTCCCCACGTTGGGGGAGGGTAAGGGCAGTCCTATCTACATGCGCCTTGCTGCCAGCTGTTGATCAGTATTTACCCCTGCACAACATCCTGGCGCTGCTCGCCCAGTCCTTCAATGCCGAGCGTCATCACATCTCCGGCTTTCAGGAAAATATTCGGCTTCTGGCCAAGGCCGACGCCGGGTGGTGTTCCTGTCGAGATGATGTCACCCGGATGCAGGCTCATGAACTGCGACAGGTACGAGACCAGGTATTTGACCCCGTAGACCATCGTCTCGGTCGAGCCGTTCTGGTAGCGGTGACCATTGACCTCCAGCCACATTTTCAGCTTCTGCGGGTCGGCAATCTCATCCTTGGTCACCAGCCACGGGCCGATCGGACCAAAGGTGTCACTGCTCTTGCCTTTGGTCCACTGCCCCTGCCGTTCGGCCTGAAAGGCGCGTTCTGATACGTCGTTGATCAGGCAGTAACCGGCAACGTGATCCAGCGCTTCGTCCTCGCTGACATATTTGGCGTGCTTGCCGATAACGACGCCGAGCTCGACTTCCCAGTCGGTCTTCAGCGAGGTGCGCGGGATTTCCACATTGTCATTCGGCCCGACAATCGCTGACGTCGCCTTCATGAAAATGATTGGCTCCGGCGGCACGGTCGCACCGGTTTCCGCCGCATGGTCGGAATAGTTGAGACCAATGCAGATGAACTTGCCGGTTCCCGATACACAGGCACCGTAACGCGCTACCTCGACCACCGGCAGCGACGCCGGATCGATCGCGGCCAGTTTCTTCAGCCCCTCCGGCGAAATGGCTTCACCGGCAATGTCTTTCACATGAGCGGAGAGATCGCGGACCTTGCCGTCCTTGTCGACAAGACCCGGCTTTTCCTGACCGGCAGGACCGTAACGCACGAGTTTCATGGAATACCTTTCTGAGTTTAGTAGGTGGCGCGGCCACCGGAAATATCGAATACGGCGCCCGTGGTGAACGAGCATTCCTCGCTGGCAATCCAGCTGATCAGCGCTGCCAGCTCGTCGACCGTACCGAAGCGCTGCATGGGAATTTTCGACAGCATATAGTCGATAAACTCCGGCTTCAGTTGTTGCAGGATCGGTGTATCGACTGTGGCGGGCGTAATGGCGTTGACGGTGATCCCGTCCTGCGCCAGTTCCTTGCCCAGTGATTTCGTCAGGCCGATGACCGCCGCCTTCGATGCACTGTAGGCGGAGGCATTCGGATTGCCTTCCTTGCCGGCAATGGAGGCCACATTGACGATACGGCCATAGCCGTTCTTCTGCATGAACGGCACGACGAAGCGGTTGCAGTAGAATACGCCGTTGATGTTGATGTCGAAGACCCGTTTCCACTGGTCGATCGGATAGTCGGTTACCTTGGCATTCGGCCCGGCAATCCCGGCCGAGCAAATAAGGATGTCGATTTTGCCAAAGCTGGCGGCGGTATCCTGCGCCGCCTTTTCCACCTGCGCCGGATCGGAAACATCGAGCGCCAGTCCATGCGTGGCATTGCCAAGCTTGTTTCTTGCCTCTTCGATCCGGGCTGCATCGACATCCCAGAGGCTGACCGTGCCACCTTCCGACACGATCCGCTCTGCTGCTCTGTAGCCTATTCCGGATGCACCGCCGGTGATGACCGCGTGCCGTCCTTCATAGCGCCTGATGGTGTTCGCCATGGTTCCTCCCGGGCGTTGGTCCTGACCTTAGAACAAAACTTGCTCTAATGGTTGTCGCGGGGCAATCCCTTGGTCTGGGCGATGCGCTGGTAGTTCACGGCGGGCTTCAGCACCATGCCTTGCGCCAGCTGATCCACCATGCCGCGCTGGATTTCCTGCCAGGGTGTCTGGCTGGCCGGATATTTGTAGCCGCCCGCTGCCAGCAGGTCTTCCCGGCGCTTCTGCAACTCCTCGTCATCGATCAGAATATTGGCTGTGCCCTTCTTGAGATCGATACGCAGATGATCGCCGGAGCGCACCAGTGCCAGACCGCCATTGATCGCCGCTTCCGGCGAGGCATTGAGGATTGATGGCGAGCCTGACGTGCCGGACTGACGCCCGTCGCCAAGGCAAGGCAGCGCATGGATACCCTGCTTGAGCAAGTAGGCTGGCGGCTGCATGTTGACCACTTCCGCTGCGCCGGGATAGCCGATCGGGCCAGTGCCGCGCATGATCAGGATGCTGTTGGAGTCGAGACCGAGCGCCGGGTCGTCGATACGCGTATGGTAATCTTCCGGACCATCGAACACTTCGGCAATGCCTTCAAACGCTTCCGGATCGTTCGGATCGGAAAGATAGCGCTGACGGAACTCGTCCGAGATCACGCTGGTCTTCATGATGGCGCTGTCGAAGAGATTGCCTCTCAGATTGATGAAACCGGCCTTCTTCTTCAGCGGTGTCTCGTAGGGGCGGATCACATCAGTGTTGAGGTTTTCAACGTTCTCGCAATTGGTCCCGATGCTCTTGCCGTTGACTGTGAGCGCTGCCGGGTGCGGCAGGCGCTTGGCCTTCATCAGTTCCGCCACAACCGCAGGCACGCCTCCGGCGCGATGATAGTCTTCGCCGAGATATTCGCCCGCTGGCTGCAAATTGACCAGCAGCGGCACGTCGTGGCCGATTGTCTGCCAGTCATCATTGTCCAGCGGAATATCAAGGTGCCGTGCAATAGCATTCAGATGGATCGGCGCATTGGTCGAGCCGCCAATCGCCGAGTTGATGACGATAGCATTCTCGAAGGCTTCACGCGTCATGATGTCGGAAGGCTTCAGGTCTTCGCGCACCATGTCGACGATGCGCTTGCCGGTGTCATAGGAGATCTGGCCGCGCTCACGGTAAGGCGCAGGGATGGCCGCACCGCCTGGCAGTTCCATGCCGAGGGCTTCCGCCAGCGAGTTCATGGTTGTTGCCGTGCCCATCGTGTTGCAATAGCCGACCGAAGGCGCCGACGAAGCAACGATATCCATGAACTCGTCATAGTTGATCTCGCCGGAGGTCAGCTTCTCGCGTGATTTCCACACGATTGTGCCGGAGCCGGTGCGTTCGCCGCGATGCCAGCCGTTGAGCATCGGCCCGACGGAGAGCGCGATGGCCGGAATATTGACCGTTGCCGCACCCATCAGCATGGCCGGTGTGGTCTTGTCGCAGCCAATGGTCAGCACCACGCCGTCGAGCGGATAGCCGAACAGCACTTCAACCAGACCGAGATAGGCAAGATTGCGGTCAAGAGCGGCACCCGGGCGTTTGCCGGTTTCCTGAATTGGGTGCACCGGGAATTCGAAGGGAATGCCGCCAGCCGCAATGATGCCGTCACGGACGCGCTTGGCCAGCTCGATGTGATGGCGGTTGCACGGCGACAGGTCCGAACCGGTCTGGGCTATGCCGATGATTGGCTTGCCGGACTGCAATTCCTCGCGTGTCAGGCCGTAGTTGAGGTAGCGCTCGAGATAGAGCGCTGTCATCCCCGGATTGTCAGGATTGTCAAACCATTCCTGTGAACGAAGCTTCTTCGGGGTCTTGTGGGTCGTCATCAAAATAAACTCCTGAGAGGGGCTCTGCCCCAAGCTACTCTTTGACCGCACCGGTCATTGAGGACACGTAATAATCGACAAAGAATGAGTAGAGGATCACAACCGGCAGCGAGCCGAACAAGGCTCCGGCCATCAGCGATCCCCACTCGAAAACATCCCCTCGCACCAGCTCCGTCAGGACACCGACCGGGACAGTCTTGTTCTCCGAGGATTGGATGAAGGTCAGGGCATAGATGAACTCATTCCACGACAAAGTGAAGGCAAAAATGCCCGCGGAGATCAGTCCCGGCACTGCCAGCGGCAATATGACCCTGATAAGGATTTGCCAGCGCGATGCGCCGTCCACCAGCGCGCTTTCTTCCAGCTCGAACGGGATGGAACGAAAGTAGCCCATCAGCAGCCAGGTGCAGAACGGAATGAGGAACGTCGGATAGGTGAAGATCAGCGCCAGCTTGCTGTCATAGATGCCGAATTTGAACACGATAACCGCCAGCGGAATGAACAGGATAGACGGTGGCACCAGATAGGCAAGGAAGATCAGCAGCCCGGTTGTCCGCGATCCCTTGAAGCGGATACGCTCGATGGAATAGGCGGCAAACACCGATGCCGCCAACGACAGCACAGTGGCGCAGACCGAGACAACAAGCGTGTTCCACAGCCAGCCGGGATAGGAGGTCTCGAACAACAAATATTTGATGTGGTCGAGCGTCGGACCCACCACCCAGAACGGGCTGTAATTGTTGTAGTCAGTCAGCTGTGAATTTGGTTTCACCGCCGTGATGGCCATCCAGTAGAATGGAAACAGCAGCACGATGATGAAAACCGCCAGCGGCAGGTAGATCACGACAATGCGGCGCGGCAGCCGGTTGAGATAGCTCATGCCTTGCGCGTCGTCGGTGAGGGTCTGCGGATTGGTCTGTTCGATAATGCTCATGGTCAGTCTCCCCCTTTAATCCTGTCCGCCCTGTTGCCATTTCCGGCGCTGCAAGCCGAAGAACGAGAACAGGATTGAAGCCAGGAGGAATGGGATCATGGCCACGGCAATCGCCGCGCCTTCGCCCAGTTGTCCGCCGGGAATACCGCGCTGGAATGACAGTGTCGCCATCAGATGGGTGGCGTTGACGGGCCCGCCCTTGGTCAGCACATAGATCAGCTGGAAATCGGTGAAGGTGAACAGCACCGAGAAGGTCATCACCACGGCGATGATTGGCGTGAGCATCGGCAGGGTGATGAAACGAAAACGCTGCAGGCCGGTGGCGCCATCAAGCGATGCGGCCTCGTGCAGCGATTGCGGAATGGTCTGTAGGCCCGCAAGCAATGAAATGGCAACGAAAGGAATGCCGCGCCAGACATTGGCGGCAATCACCGAGAAGCGTGCATTGTTGGGATCGCCGAGGAAATTGATCGGCGTGTCGATGATACCGAGCTTGATCAGTGACCATGACAGGATCGAAAACTGCGCGTCATAGATCCACCAGAAGGCCAGAGCCGACAGAACGGTCGGAACCACCCAGGGCAACAGGATAATGGCGCGGAAAAAGGATTTGAACGGCAGGTTTTCGTTGAGGATCAATGCCAGCCAAAGGCCGAGCCCGAATTTCAGAACCGAGGCAATGAACGTGTAGAAAACCGTGTTGTAGACCGTCATCCAGAAAACGGAATCGCTTGCGAGAGCCTTGTAATTGTCAAGACCGATGAAGACACCGTCACGGCCGATCTTGGCGTCGGTAAAGCCCAGCCAGACACCAAGCCCGAGCGGATAGGTGAGGAAGCACAGCAGGAAGACCGCAGCCGGCAACAGAAACAGAAAACCCATGAACGTGTTGTTCCGGGTCAGCGCGCCGAGGGCTGAAGGTGGATTGGTTGTTGCGGTCATAGCGAACACCCCCCTCTGTCCTGTCGCTTTCCGGGTCTCGCCCGTCCTTCGGACCCCCCGCAAGGGGGGAGATCAGCCTTCATGCCGGTCTTAATCAGTTCTGAGATGCTGCAAAGCAAGTACGAGCGTTCATGTCGATGTGATCTCCCCCCTTGCGGGGGAGATGTCCGGCAGGACGGAGGGGGTGTACAATACCTCCCCCTTTGCGCCATTCCATATTCAATCTGCTTCCCATCCTGCCGGTCTCCGCTCTAAACGTTGTAGTAGCGGTTGGCGCGTTTCTCGGCCTGGGCGATGGCGTCTTCCGGCGTCATCTGGCCGGTCACTGCCGTGGCATACATATCGACCAGCACATAATCAGCCATCACACCTGCCGATGCTGCACCGAGAGGTCCGGCATAGCCATTCGGCCGCAGACTGGCCGACGCCTTGGAATAGGCTTCGTGGATCGGGTTGGATTTCCACACCGGGTTCGCGGCATATTCCTTCAGCGGCTGGCAGCAATAGGCGCTGGCACCTTCGATCCACGCATTCATGTTTTCGCTCTGGTACATGAACTGCAGATAGGCCTTGGCAGCTTCCGGATATTTCGTGTGCTTGAAGATCGACAGGGTCGAGGTCTGGTGCAGTTCCACCGACTGACCCACAGGGCCGATCGGCAGGTTGGTTGAGCGCATATCATCGGCAATGGCAGCCATGGATGCGTCCTTCTTGGCCGCGTAATAGACCGATACCCCGTTGGCCGTCAGCGACACCTGACCGGCGAGGAAAGCACGATTATTGTTGACGTCCTGCCAGCTTTCGGTGCCGGGGATAAAGGTCTTGTAGAGCTCCTGCGCATATTTGACCGAAGCAAGCGTTTCCGGGCTGTTGATGACAACCTTGCCGCTTTCATCGACCATCTTGCCGCCATGGCTCCACAGCAGCCAGTGCGCATAATTGTTGCCGTCGCCAACGGCCTTGCCGTGCGGGAAGCCCGCAGGCGTGCCCTTGGCATGCAGTGCCTTGCACAATTCCAGAAAGCCTGCCGTGTCCTTGGGGAATTCCTGGAAGCCCGCAGCCTTCATGTGGCTGTCGCGATAGACGATCGCATTGCCGATGGCACAAAGGGGAAGGGCGATGAACTTGCCGTCGCGCTTGGCATAGCCTTCAAGGCCCGGATACCAGCCGCCATGCGCGCCGCCGAGATAGGTGCCAAGCTCTGTCACGTCGACCAGTTTGTCAGGATATTGCTGCGGGTCGTCAAACCAGCTCATCACCATATCAGGTCCGGAGCCGACATTCGCCGCTACCGCTGCTTTCGGGCGCACGTCTTCCCAGCTTTCCTTGTCAACACGCACCTCGACGCCGGTCGCGTCGGTGAACTTCTTGGTATTGGCGAGCCACGCAGCTTCTTCGGCGGGCACGAACGGCACCCAGCGCAGCAGGCGCAGCTTCGCACCGGCTTCCGGTTTGTAAGAAGGCGCAGCCTGCGCAAAGGCAGGTGTCAGGCCGAACCGGTTCAAACCGGCAGCGGCCACGAGCCCGGCGGATGCGCCGAGAAGATGTCGTCTGTTGATGGTCATAAATGCTCCTCCTGAGGTTTCTGGAAGCCTGTCCAAAACGTCTCCCGCTTTCGGATCAGGCTTTTTCGGGGGCTTTGTATCTGGCACACACTCCCCGAATGGCTTGTGCCGCTTATGCAACTGCTAAACCAGACGCTTGCCGGTCTCCGCGTCGAACAGATAGGTCGCCTCCGCGTGGATGGAGAGACCGACCGTCTCGCCCGGCCGGGCACTGATGCGCTGGTGGAACACGCCGGTAATATCATCACCGCCAATGCGCATGATCATCTGGGTTTCCGAACCCGTCGGCTCGATGACAACGACGCTGGCCGGAATGCCGCCTTCGGCAATGGTCATATGCTCGGGCCGCAATCCATAGATCAGCGCGCGTCCCTTGGCACTTTCCGGCGCCTTGGCCACAGGCAGGACAACGCCCTTGTCCGTGACGAACTTCAGCGCATCATTCGGATCAAGCTTGCCCTTGATCATGTTCATGGCTGGCGAACCGATGAAGCTGGCAACGAACAGGTTGGCAGGCTGGTCATAAAGCTCCAGCGGTGCACCGATTTGTTCGACAATGCCATCATGCATCACCACGATCTTGTCGGCCATGGTCATGGCTTCGATCTGGTCGTGCGTGACATAGACAGTGGTCGTTTTCAGCCGCTGATGCAGCTCCTTGATTTCCGCCCGCATGGCGACACGCAGCTTGGCATCGAGATTGGATAGGGGTTCGTCGAACAGGAACACTTGCGGGTCACGCACAATCGCCCGGCCCATGGCCACACGCTGGCGCTGGCCGCCGGACAATTGCCGCGGAAAACGGTCAAGCAGATTCGCAAGGCCGAGGATTTCGGCAGCCGGTTTGACCCGCTTGTCGATCTCGGATTTCGGCGCGCCCTTCAGCTTCAGCGAAAACGCCATGTTGTCGGCAACGGTCATGTGCGGATAGAGCGCATAGTTCTGGAACACCATGGCGATGTCGCGTTCTTTCGGAGCAAGGCCATTCACCACCTGGCCGCCGATGCGGATTTCCCCGGCGGAAATGTTCTCCAATCCTGCCAGCATGCGCAGCAGCGTGGACTTGCCGCAACCGGATGGCCCAACCAGAATCACGAACTCGCCGTCGGCGATCTCGATATCAACCCCCTTGATAACGGGATGCGTACCGAATGATTTTCTTACATCGGCGAATTGGACAGATGCCATGCGTGTTCCTCCGAAAATGTGTCAAACGGCGCTTCTCCCAAAGCACCGGATCGAAATGTCAGCCGCGTCCGACGAGCGGCATTTTTGTCGCCATGACTGTCAGCGACAGCACATTGGCATCCAGCGGCAGGCCCGCCATGTAAATCACCGCATCGCCGATATACTGCGCCGGAATGGTCGGTTCACTCGCTGTCTCGCCATTGGCCTGCAATACACCACCCGCCATTTTCGACGTCATCTCGGTGGTGGCATTGCCGATATCGATCTGCCCGCAGGCAATGTCGAAAGGCCGCCCGTCCAGCGCCGTGGATTTGGTTAGGCCGGTGATCGCATGCTTGGTTGCCGTATAGGGTGCCGAGTTCGGCCGTGGCGTGGTTGCGGAAATCGAACCATTGTTGATGATGCGCCCGCCGCGCGGCGTCTGCGCTTTCATCAGCTTCAGCGCCTGCTGGGTACAGAGAAACGCACCGGTCAGGTTGGCGCCGATAATGGCGTTCCACTGCTCAAACGTCACCTCTTCCATCGCAACATTGGGCACGTTGATACCGGCATTGTTGATCAAAAGGTCGAGCCGTCCATATTCGGCCCTAACAGTTTCAAACAGAGCTGCGACCGATGCGGGGTCGCTGACATCGGCAGCAATCGCCTTGGTCGTGCCCTTGGTTTCACTTGCCAAGGCCCTTGCGGCGTCTTCCAGCACATCCTTGCGCCGCCCGGTGATGACAACAGTCCAGTCGACGCTGAGCAGCGCACTGGAAATCGCCTTGCCGATGCCGGTGCCGCCACCGGTCACCAGTGCGATCTTGCCTTTGCCGGATTCCTGATTGTATGCCATTTCTAGATCTTTCCGCCCAATTCGTCTTCAATATGCGCCTTGATTATGTCATCAAAAACCGTCTCGGCCGTGAAGCCAAGTGCGGCAGCGCGTTGTGTGTCAAAATCCGTCGCCCATCCCGCTACGATCTTCTGGATCGTCGGATCAGGCTCATGCCGGATCAGCTTGACCGCCTTGTCCCCGGCGACACGCTTCAGCGCCGCAATCTCTTCGCCGACCAGTGCCGAAAGCCCCGGCATGGACAGGTTGCGGCGTGGGCCGACTTTTTCCAGATCGAGCGTTGCTGCATGCACGAAGAAGCCGACGGCTGAACGCGGACTGGCAAACCAGTGCCGTACATTCTCGTCGACCGGCAGGATGGCTTCCTGTCCGGCCAAAGGTTCGCGCAGGATGTTGGAGAAAAAGCCGGAAGCCGCTTTGTTGGGTTTGCCCGGACGAATGCAGATGGTCGGCAGACGAATGCCGATGCCGTCAAAGAATCCGCGGCGGCTGTAATCGGATAAAAGCAGCTCCGAAATTGCCTTCTGCGTGCCGTAGCTGGTCAGCGGCGTGGTGAAGAATTCGTCGCCGATCTTGTCCGGAAATGGTGTGCCGAACACGGCGATGGATGAGGCAAAGACCACGCGCGGACGGTAAGGCGCCTTGGCGCTCTCCAGCCGGATAGCTTCGAACAGGGAACGCGTGCCGTCGAGATTGACCGTGTAGCCCTTTTCGAAATCAGCTTCTGCCTCGCCGGAAACAATTGCGGCAAGATGAAAGATCAAATCCGGACGGCTGGCGATCAGCTTTTCCGCAACGCCGGGATCGGAAAGGTCAGCGGCTTTAGAAGTGGAAACACTGGCCAGTGCCGCAGGTGCTGTAGGCTCAATGACATCGACCAAGGTCAGCTTGTCGATCCCGCCGCCGAGAATGCCTTCTTCGGCCGCGATCCTGTCCAGCAATTTGCGGCCCACCATTCCGGCGGCACCAATGATCAATACATGCATATGCAATCAACCTCTTTGTCATGCGGGGAGCAAGCCCGCGTCAGTTCATAAAGCTGCCGTGTTCGACAAACAGAACGGCCTTGGTCTGTTCGGCATTGACCACAACGGCAGCAGCAATATCGGCACCGGCCGCCGCAAGAAAAGGCGTGTGGTCGGTTGTACCCGCCGCACTGACAAGCGCCGAACCGGCCATGGTAAGCTCCTTCGAGCCAAGGCCGATCACTGCAATGTCTGCTGCTGAATTCAAGAACCGATCCTCCCAGAACGTTTCATTGTGCAGGCCCTTGACGAGCCTTATGATAGCGCTAACACAAAGTTATGCACACTCACTAGCGTTCATCAAGTCATTTATGGTAGCGCTATCATTAATTCTGCTCATTCCCGCCGGGATCATGACATGCCACGCAAACGCAACGCACACCGGAACCCTGACATACCGACTCTGGCCGATGTGGCGCGCCTTGCCGGCGTCAGCGATATTACCGCCTCGCGCGTGGTCCGCAGCGAGGGGCCAATAGCTGAAGCCACCCGCGCCCGCGTACTTTCCGCCATTGCCGAGCTTGGTTATATCCCCAATCGCGCCGCCGGCAGTCTCGCCTCATCGGCATCGACGCTGATGAGCGTGCTGTTGCCGTCGCTATCCAACATCGTCTTTCCCGATGTGCTGCGCGGTATCCACACAGCGCTGACCGAAACGGCGTTCCAGCCGGTTATCGGTGTTACCGATTATGACCCGCTGATCGAGGAGCGCATTCTTCTGTCTTTTCTGGCATGGCAACCAGCCGCAGTCATCCTTGCCGGATTGCATCACACCCCCAATGCCCGGCGGCATCTGGAACATGGCCGTTTCCGTGTGGCCGAACTGATGGACATTGACGGCGATCCCGTGGATATAGCGGTCGGTATGTCACACAGGCAGGCAGGGTATGATACGGGCAAACATCTGGTAACGCGGGGCTACCGCCGTTTCGGCTATGCCGGTCACAGCATCGTCAGTGATGATCGCGCCCGTGCCCGTTATGAGGGCCTGTGTGCCGCCTTGCAGGAAGCCGGTCTGGTGCTGATTGCCGAAGAACGTTTCCCGGGGTCGAGCTCCACCATGGCGGGGCGCAATCTGCTTGAGGCGATCCTGCGCAAGGCGCCTGATCTGGATGTGGTGGTCTTTCCCAATGACGATATGGCAATGGGCGGCATTTTCCACTGTCAGCATGCGGGGATCACACCGAAGGCACAATTGGGCATTTTCGGCTTCAACGGTCTCGATATCGGTCAGGCCATGCCCTTGCCATTGTCGAGCATTCTTTCCAAACGCTTTCTGATCGGCAAGACTGCGGCCGAGAAGCTGCTGGAAAGCCGCGAGCGTCCGGCGGAGAAGACCATTATCAATACCGGCTATGACATTATCGAAGGAGCCACCGCATGATCGCGATCCTCTCCGAACAAACCCGGTTGCGCGATCAGATCGTTTCGGTCGGTGCATCGCTGTTTGATCGCGGTCTGACCTTCGGCTCGACCGGTAATATCAGCGCCCGGCTTTCCAGTGGCGAAATGCTGATGACACCAACCAACGTTTCTCTCGGCACGCTGGACCCGGCAAAACTGTCGCGTTTCACTGCAGAGGGGGTGCATGTGGATGGTGATAAGCCGACGAAAGAAGCTTTTCTGCATCGCTGCATGTATTGCGAACAGAAGCAGGCAGGCGCGGTTGTGCACCTGCATTCCACCTATTCGGTTGCCGTCAGTATCCTTGCCGATGTTGATCCCGCCAACGTGCTGCCGCCGCTGACAGCTTACTATGTCATGCGTGTTGGCACGCTGCCGCTGGTTCCCTATTTCCCACCCGGTGATGAAGCTCTGGCCCTTGCCGTCAGCGAAAAAGCCAAGACCAGTCATGCGGTGCTGCTCGCCAATCACGGACCGGTGGTGGCAGGCAAGACCTTGCATGATGCTCAATATGCCATCGAGGAATTGGAAGAGACGGCAAAGCTTTTTCTGCTCCTGCAGGGCCATAAGCTGCGCCCGCTCACGCCGGAGCAGGCAGCCGCTCTCAAACGAATTTGAGTGCTGTCAAAAGTCAAAGCGGGGTGCGGACCGGCTCAGGATCGCCGTCTTTGCCGGAGTGGACCAGACTACGCCCAGCTCCGCGCTAAGCGTCGCGACCAGCTCTGCCATGTCAGCTGCCGCTGATGCGTGTAGTGCCTCTGCCACAATCAAGGCCGAAGACGTTTCATTGCGGATAGCGGAAAGTCCGCTCTGGCGGTTTGTCCAGCGCCGTGCATGGGCATTGCCCGCCTGATCGGCGAAGATCACTTCCCGCGCTTCAGGATGTTCCATTTCGCCGGAGAAGGCGAGGTATGTCTCGTTGCCCATTGCGTGCCGTACTTCCAGCCCGCCCGCAACGTTGCTGGTGTCAATCACGGCGATGGGAATCGCGGTTGCAAGCGAAATGGCATTGCACAGATCAATCAGCGGATGAATTTGCGGCAGCGAACCTTCCTTGCGAAAGCGCCGCAACAGCGATTCCGAGGCACAGCGATATTGTGTCGGTTTCAGCCCCATGGTTGTGAAAGCCCGCCGCCATGCCTGTATTTCCGTAAACTCGCCTTCCGGCCCGCCTGCCAGCCGCGATGCAGCAATGGCATGGTACTTTGCAGCGCGTCCGCTTGTGTCCGCATGGCGGGTAATACCCTCCACGTGGAGCACACCGGGAACCAGTGCAGAATAATCGGTCCAGATGGCATCGGAATGATGAAAATACATGACATTACCTTTCGGAGGCGGGACTTTTGCGGCTGAAGAAACCAGATGGGCGAAAGGATATGCCGCGCGACAGGCCCAAACCCAGCACAGCGAGCAATACACAGGCAATTCCGGCAATCTGGTTAAAGCTGATCGGTTCACCCAGCAGCACCACGGCCAAAAGCACGGCTGAAACCGGTGCTACGGCGGTGAACAGCGCTGCCTCCGCCCCGCTCACCCGTGCCGCCCCCGCATACCACAGCAGAAAGCCGCCAACCGTCGGTACGACGGCATAATAGACCACCGCCCAGAATGATCCGGCGGTCATGCCGCCCGTCCATGCCCTTTCGAACAGGGCAGGGATCACAGCCACCGCAAGGCCGAGACCGGTCATCAGCGTGGACAAGACCAGCGGCTGTATCGGGGTCTTCAGTTTTTTGTTCAACAGAATGAAAAGCCCCTCACAGACAACTGCGGCAAGGATCAGCGCATTTCCGGCCAGTGAATGCACGCCGTTGCCACCCGGGCGAATGGCTATTGTCAGCACGCCAGCCGCTGCCAGCACAATCGCCAGAAGCGTGAAACGATGCGGCCGCTCCCCAAGAACCAGAATGGCAATAGCCGCCGAGACAACCGGTAAAGTGCCGATGATGACACCGGCGTCGGTAGCCGGGGTCAACCGCAGGCCGGAAATGAGCAGCGTGGTATAGCCGACGCTGCCTGCGCCTGCCTGCAGGATGAGGATCACCCAGGTGGAACGGTCAAGCTTCGGCCAGCGTGTTCCGGTCAGTTGCATCAACAGCAAAAACACGGGGAAGGCGAGGGCGAACCTGAGAGCCGTTGCGGTGAATGGCGGCAAACCGGCCGCGATGATCTTGCTGGCAACCACGGTACTGCCGACGAGCGCCATCGCCAGCGTCAGAAACAGATAGCCTTGGATATGTTTGGACATGCGCCTGTATTTCTCCATCTTGGAATGTGGAGAAAAGCTGATTGGCCGCGATGCGTCTTGAACGAAATTGCAAGCTCTAGATCACTGCACCCGCATAGGCGCCGGGCGAGATGCCATAGGTGCGCACGAAGGTTCGGGTCATATGGCTCTGGTCGGCAAAGCCACTGGCGGCAGCCGCCTCCGCGAGTGGCGAACCCCCGGCAATCAATTGGCGGGCCAGATCAATACGCCGCTGGATCAGATAGGCATGCGGCGTCAGCCCGGTTGCCCGCGCGAAACCGCGCAGCACCTGAAACCGGCTCAGTCCGCTGGTTTGCGCAAGATCGGCCAGCGTCACAGCCGCCGTTGGAGCATCGTCGATGAGGTCTTGTGCGCGGCGGATCGCCCCGGGTATCGTTTGCCGTTGTTCGGAGCGGCCTTGTTCGCGATAGACCTGCGCCAGCAGCATCAACAGCAGTTCTTCGCGGTGGATCGCCGCCGCGCTATCCTGATCTTTTGTCATCGCACGGAACAGGCGCTCGAAGACACCGGCCAGCCGCGCATCGCTGATCACTGGCCGTGGAAATTCGCACAGCGCAGTTCCGCTCTCTTTCAGATCGCGCGCCGCCTCGGCAATGACAGGCGGATCAAAATACAGCATGGTCCATGTGCGCCCGGCATCGCCGATCGGCGCGCCGTCATGCACTTCGCCGGGATTGACCGTGATCGTATCACCGGCTCTCGCTTCCACCATGCCGCGCCCGCTGTGGGATTTCTGTGCGCCCTGATGGATAAGACCAATGCCATATTGTTGATGCGTATGCCTGGGAAAGCTATGGCGCGTCGCCGCCGCGACGGCTTCCACCCCCGCAACCCCGCTGCGCAACATTCTGAATTGGCCTTTTGTCATTGCACCCTGTTTATCACCGGATCGGCGCCGGGCCAAATGCCGGCGAACAGCAACAGGTTTTTGCGATGGCATCATTGGCAAAATGATGCTGTCATTGGCCGACTCACAGATTACAGAAAGAACATCCATGCCCGTGCAGAAACGTGTGATTGTGGTTGGTGCCGGAATTATCGGCGCGTCGATTGCCTGGCATCTGGCGCGGCAAGGCGCTGCGGTTACCGTGGTGGCTGAAAACAATGCTGGCATCGCCACACCGGCCTCTTTCGCATGGATCAATGCCAGCTGGGGCAATCCGGAGTTCTATTTCCGCTTCCGCCGCTATGCCATGGAAGGCTGGAAACGTCTGGCAGATGAATTGCCGGGGCTGGGTGTCGACTGGTGCGGTGCTATCTGCTGGGATATGCCACGCGAAGAACTGGAAGCCTATGCCGACCAGCACAACCGTTGGGGCTATGGTATCAAACGGATCAACCGGGATGGTGTTGCCGCGCGCGAACCGCATCTGGCGCGGCCCCCCGAATTTGCTCTGCATGTAATCGAAGAGGGCGCAGTGGAACCTGTTGCTGCGGCACAGCGCATGTTGGCAGGGGCGCAATCACGCGGGGCATCGTTGCTTTATGGTGCCCACGCGACGCGGCTGATTGCGGACAATGGCCGGATAACCGGTATTGCCACCTCCTTTGGCGAGATGAAGGCCGACCATGTGGTTCTGGCGGCGGGTGCAGGCACCGTCGCGCTGGCCGCAACTGCTGATATCAGTCTGCCTGTCGAGACGCCGCCCGGGCTGATTGTGCATTCCAAGCCAACGGAAAAGCGGCTCAATGGCATCGTCCTCGCACCGGATTTGCACATGCGCCAGACCAGAGAAGGCCGGATCATTGCCGGCGGCGATTTCGGCGGCAGTGACCCCGGCGCGGATCAGCAGGCCACAGCCGATGCGCTGTTTGCACGCGCCAAAGCTCTGCTGACCGGCGTCGACGATCTGGAACTGGATTT
Organism: Phyllobacterium sp. 628; assembly: GCF_014189505.1. Lineage (GTDB taxonomy): Bacteria > Pseudomonadota > Alphaproteobacteria > Rhizobiales > Rhizobiaceae > Phyllobacterium. The sequence continues at coordinate 784,035 of NZ_CP050301.1, forward strand.
CTTCACGGTCGGTTATCGCCCGACACCCAAAGATGGTTTCCCGGTCATCGGCCAGCCGGACGGCCATGACGGGCTTTACATCGCCGTCATGCATTCCGGCGTGACGCTCGCCCCTGCCGTCGGCCTGCTTGCTGCCAAGGAAATCCTCTCGGGCAAACCCGACGACAAGCTCGCACCCTTCCGGTTGGCACGATTTGGCTGAGGCACAAAATACCTCGGGTTCCCCCCGGGATATGATCACAGCTTAGGGCCGGATGAGACCGCCGTGATAATCCAATCGATAAACTTCAACCTCCCTGATAAAAATCCGTTCGATCCCGTGAAACATCCCCACGTCGCCATCCGTGGCATCAACATAGATTGCCGCTCCTGCCTCATATCGGAAACCACCGAGAAATCGGCCTTCCCGGTAGAGCGACGACAGCGCTTCCCTGATAATTGATCCGGCAATCTGTGCGTTGATCATATCCGGCTGAAGAATTCGGCCATAATAGTTCATGGCCCAGACTGGTATGGCGTTCTTCCAGACAATCTCCTGCCCGAGAAAGTCCGTGCCGCCAAAATAGCTGTCGAGATAGCGCCATTCTCCTTGCTGGTAACCAATATCGTGTGAGCCCATCCGGCATGGGCCTTGATGCGAGCCATTTCCGACATAGGCGGCAGCCTTTGCCTCGACGATAAACCTTTCCAGCATCGGCATGTCTTCTGCAGTAGACATATCAAGAACATGAACGTTTCGCGGAAGTTTGACAAGTGAGCAATTCGTCGAATACCGGCCGCATTATAGTTCGGCCACCGCCGAAGCATCGCCGCTGCCTCATACTCTATTGCTTGCCCCATCGCAGCCAGCAAAGGGTTTCACATGTCTATACCGCAGCCGACATTCCATGTGCAGGATCACATTACGATCACACCGTCCGTACTCTATTTCGGCACGCCAGTTGTGCTTGTCACCACGCGCAACGAGGATGGCAGCAGCAATATCACGCCGATGTCCTCCGCCTGGTCGCTGGGCGACCGCGTCGTGCTTGGGCTGGCTTCCACCGGGCAGGGTTGTATCAACCTTTTGCGCGAGCGCGAATGTGTCCTCAATTTTGCCTGCGCTGGCCTGTCGCCCAATGTTGAACGGATCGCCAAGGCAACGGGCTGTAATCCGGTGCCGGACTACAAGGCGAAAATTGGCTATCATTATGTGGCGGATAAATTCGCGCTGGGCGGGTTTACGCCAATTGCCTCAGAGCTTGTCGCGGCGCCACGCATTTCCGAATGTCCAATGCAGATTGAAGCAAAAGTCGTTGCTGTTCATGGTTCGCAAGGCGCCGCGCAAGCCGGACCGCATCCCGGCTGGTTTATCGTCGAAACGCAGGCGTTGCGCGTCCACGCTCACCAGCAGATTGTCGTGCCGAAAACCCAGCATATCGATACGGATGAATGGCATCCGCTGTTCTATATATTCCGGCACTATTTCAGCACCGGTCCGGATCTGGGCAGAAATTTCCGGGCCGAACATTAGGCGAAAGGTGCGTCCGTGAGCCTTGCCTGCAGCGCATCGATTTCGGCATCAGAATAAACTCCGATGCCATTGGCCTTGAGCAATGCAGCGGTCACCCCCGCACCGGCATGTTTTTTGCCGGCAAAGCTGCCGTCATAAATAAAACCGCTGCCGCAGGATGGGCTGCCATCGATGAGCAGTGCAAACCGGCAATCATGCTCCCGCGCCAGAGCCAGTGCGCTTTGTGCCCCTGCCATGTACATATCCGTGACATCGCCGCCAAGGATATCCACCACGCGCGCTGTGCCGGAAAGTACATCCTCGCCGCTGTCACCATCACTGATTTCCGCAGGGGGCCGGGGAACGCTGAAACCGGCTGCCAGCTCCGGGCAGGTGGAGACGACGCGACCTTCCGCCTGCCATTGCATGAGCGCCGGATGCAGCAATGTCTTGGCCGAGCCATTGTAGCGGACAGGCCGCCCGAGAAGACAGGCGCTGACAAGAATTTTCGCCGTCATTGCCGCTCCTTTCTCCGGTTCGAAGTCACGGTTGCCTGTTGATACGCCAACCCTGTTTGAGCAGCAAGCCCGGCCTCAAAGCAGAGAAGAGATCAATGCATGATCATTCCGCCATCCACCGCATATTGGCTGCCCGTCACGAAGGATGCGTCGTCGGAAAGCAGAAACAGGCCCACCGCCGCGGCCTCATCTGCTGTGCCGATGCGCGCCAGCGGCAATTGGCCGATGATCGTCGCTTCAAACTGTTGGCGAACGTCTTCGGGCATGAAGTTGCGCAGGTTCGTCTCAATGGGCCCGGGCACCAGCACATTGACGCGGATTTGCCGTTCGCCCAGCGCTGCCGCCCAGGAGCGGGCCAGCGAAATCACGGCACCCTTGCTGGCGGAATAGACGCTGGCGAAGGCCAGCCGTTCATACGCGGCGGTCGATCCTGTCAGCAGCACCGAGGCGCCGGGATTGAGATGGCCGCTGAGTTTTGCCATTTGTAGGATCGGGCCGCGCACATTGGCGTTCATCATACGATCGAAGAAGCCGGCATCCATTTCGTCGATTGCGCCAATGGCGGCATAGCCCGCATTCAACCATATGCCGTCAAGCCCGCCCAAATGTTTGATCCGTTCCGCCAATTCCTCTGCCGCCACCGGGTCGCCAGCATCATTGCGGAAAACCAGTGATCCCGGCAGGTCGCGGCTGGCCGCGTCGATATGATCGGGGCTGAAGCCGGTGACGATCACCTCGCCGCCTTCCGCCACGATACGCCTGGCTCCGGCCAGCCCGATACCACTGGTGCCGCCGGTAATCAGAATGCGTTTTCCTGTAAACCTGCCCATGATCTATCCCTTCATATCTGCAATGAAATCGTCGGATTATATAATTACACTTCGTAATAGGGGTCGGAATGGCCTAATATCCGCATGGGTTATTAAGGAGATCAGGCATAATGCGCGGAAATGACCATGCGGAGCTGCGAGCCTTTGCTGCCATTGTCGAGCATGGCAGTTTTGCCCGTGCTGCTGCCCATCTTGGCGTTTCGGCCTCGGCCCTCAGCCAGACCATCCGCAACATGGAAGAGCGTCTTGGTGTGCGCCTTTTGCACCGGACCACGCGCAGCGTTCGGCCAAGCGAAGCGGGAGAAAAGTTTCTGACCCGGCTCTTGCCGGCACTGGCTGATCTCGATGCGGCAGTCGCCGATCTGATCGCGGCCAGGGATGTGGCTTCCGGCACATTGCGGATCAATGCCATGCGGCTGGCGGCCATCCACTATCTCGCGCCGCTGGCCGGGCCATTTCTGGCTTCATACCCGGACATCACCCTGGACATCGTGGTCGATGAGCGGCTGGTTGATATCGTGGCGGAGGGTTTTGATGCCGGGGTCCGGCTGGGTGAAAAGCTGGAAATGGATATGGTTGCGGTCAAACTCGGCGAGGATCTCCAGATGATGGTGGTGGCTACTCCGGACTATCTCGCCCGCTTCGGCACACCAGCCTCGCCGCGTGATCTCCTGCACCACCGCTGCCTGAATTACCGCTGGCCGACGGATGGCAGTCTCTATCGCTGGGAATTCGAGCGGGGCGATGAAAAGCTGCAAATATCAGTCAACGGTCCTGTCATGGTCAATGAACCGGGTATGATGCCGCGCATCGTCGCTGACGGCACCGGCATCGCCTATCTCTTTGCCCATGATATCCGCGATCTGGTCGCCAGTGGTAAATTGGTACATCTGCTGCAAGACTGGACGCCGGGCTTCCCCGGTTTTTATCTCTATTATCCGAGCCGCCGCCAGATGACCCCGCCATTGCGGGCTTTTGTGGATTTCGTTGCCCAAAATGCCGATATCATCAAGGCTGGAGTTTGATCAGCCCGGCACCCGTCAGCTGGAATCCGCAGGCGCGATAAAACCCGGTCAGATGCGCTTCGAAATCCACGTGCAGCCAATGCGCACCGCGTTCGCGCGCCAGCATCTCGGCCTGCTTGACCAGATCGGTCGCGATCCCCTGCTTGCGGAATTTCGGATGCACGCTGGTATCGAGCAAAAAGGCGTGAAGGCCACCATCCCACGCAACATTGACGAACCCGATCAGCCGCTCGCCATCATAGGCCCCGACATGGGCAAGGCTGCGGGCGAGAATGCCGGTGAAATCCCTGATGTCGAAATCATCCCACGCCCATGCCCACAGATCGTTCATCTCGTCATTGGATGGAAACGGATCGGTGCGGAAAGTGATCGCCAAAGTTACAGCCTTTCGCAAATGATGCAGCACGCCGAAACTATGCCAGCAATATTGATCGATCTTCAAGCAGACCCGGGTTCATGGTACAAACCGGAAATTGCTGTTTCGTTTTTGTCGGACCATTTTTAGCCGAGGAGATTGCCGTGAGAATACTATTGGAATTTGCCCGGGAAGCCATGAACAGTGCTTTGGCTGGGTATGGGCTGATCGCGTTGATGACCCTCGTCTTTCCCGCTATGGGCAGCGCTTCCAGGCTTTGGGTGGTTGTACCAGCGATGTTTATCATCCAGTTTCTGCTCAAGCTGATTTTCAGCCGCGACGCGAACGGACATCTCAGAAGTACAAGATAGACCATCCAGCCAGACTGATAATTGCATCCGTGGCAGCCGTGCGAGATCACGTGCAATTACTACAAGCTGTCACCGTGTGCTCCCAAAAAGTTGGGGTGCAAATGGTTTTTCAATCGGAACCAAACCTGCGGGCACGCGTTTTCCAGCAGGCTTTGACGGCGATTTTTTGAACGCCGGGCCGCAACGGAACAAGGATATATATAATGAAGACTTTGATTTTATTGGCCGCTGCCACGACGATGGTTTTTAGCGTCAATGCAAACGCAGCGCAGCCGCATCATAAGAAGCAGCAGACCCAGACCGCAACGGGACCCAAGACCCGCCTCGGCACATTGTCGTGCACGGTCGATGGCGGTGTTGGCATGCTCATCGGTTCCAGCAAGGCTGTTCAGTGCAATTTCAACCGCAACAATGGCAAGGTTGAACGCTATGCCGGACGAATTGGCAAGCTTGGCGTTGATATTGGTATCACCAAGAAATCCTACCTGCAGTGGATCGTTTATACCGCTGCCGGAAACCGCCCCGGCGACGGCGCGCTTGCCGGCAATTATGTCGGCGTCACCGCCGGCGCATCTGTCGGTGTTGGCCTTGGCGCCAATGCCCTCGTTGGTGGGACATCGAAGAATTTCGGTCTGCAGCCGTTCAGCGCCGAAGCCACGCAAGGCCTGAATGTGGCCGCTGGTGCCACGCAATTGACCCTGCGCGCAACGCGTTAACAGCATTCAGGTCCGGTCGCCCGCACGGGCGGCCGGACCATTTTATCCAGCGTCTTACCGCGCAAATGGGATCAGCGCACGCACACGCGGATCGCGCAGGTAAAGCCCGCCCCAGATCAGCAATCCAAGATAGACGCCGAACAAAAGATGACTGAAAATCGGGTTGCCGAGGCGCAAATGCGTGGCGATGGCGCCGCCGAGATAGCCGGTAAGCAGGATGGCGCCGAGGATCGACGTCTGCGGGACCACATAAAGCACGGTGCAGATGAGCAAAAGCACGCCAAGTCCGCGCGCCATGCCGGTCGTGGCGGGATAGCCCAGCTCATTCAGCGACTGGATAACCACATCCAGCGGCACCAGCTTGATGCCAAAATCAAAAATCAGGAACAGCACGACAAGGCCGGTGAAAACCCGCCCCGTCCAGAGTGCCTTGTTCGAAATTACCTGTGCCTGTCCAGTCATTGCCATCGTTCTGTCCTCCAAAGACTTCCGCACCCTTTGTGCCCGAAGATTGTTCCAAGGACGATTGGAAAATCGCCATGCCGACAGAGGCAGCGAAATATTTTTCGAAGCCCGCTGATGGGCAAAATTCAAAGGAAATAAGCCAGCTTCGTTTTTTCGCCGATTGACATAGCCGCATTTTCGTTTTCGTATAGAGCGCAGAAAAACGAAAACGAAAGCCGCGTCCATGTTCCTGCCGCCCAGACACGCCGAAATTCTGGAAATGGCCAAGGAACACGGCCGTGTGCTGGTGGATGATCTCGCCGTGCATTTCAATGTCACGCCGCAGACCATCCGCAAGGATCTCAACGACCTGTGCGACCAGCGCCTGCTCAGCCGCATCCATGGCGGTGCGCTGTTTCCTTCAGGTATCCAGAATCTGGAATATGAGGCTCGCCGGCTGATTGCAGCCAGCGAGAAGGAAGCCATTGGCCGGGCTGCAGCGGCGCTTATCCCCGACAATGCGTCGCTTTTCGTCAATATCGGCACAACGACGGAAGCGGTGGGGCAGGCGCTGCTGGACCGCAAGGGCCTGATGGTCATCACCAATAATATCAATGTGGCCAACCGGTTGCGCATCTACCCGGATATCGAGGTCGTCATTGCCGGAGGCGTCGTGCGCGGGTCTGATGGCGGTATTGTCGGCGAAGCCGCGGTGGATTTCATCCGCCAGTTCAAGGTGGATTTCGCCGTGATCGGCACCTCGGCCATCGATCATGACGGTGCGCTGCTCGATTTCGATTTTCGTGAGGTCAAGGTCGCTCAAGCGATCATGGCCAATGCCCGCCATGTTATCCTTGTGTCCGATTCCACCAAGTTCGAACGGACCGCACCGGTGCGCATCGGGCATCTTTCGCAGGTCAACACCTTCATCACCGACCGCTGCGACAGCGCCGCTATCCGGGCCATTTGCGCGGATGCGGATGTGCGGCTGATCGAAACGTCTATTGTGAATTAAGTATTTGAATATATACGACTAATGTCTCTCTTGTGGGCATCCTCGCTTTCGCTCATTAAAGATGTAAATCAGATGCGAAAGTAACATTGACTTATCCTGCTCGCGCTGATGATTGAAGTCGTGAAGTGGTTTACAGCCAGTTTCTGTAGCCACCGGTTTTCCAATGGCGAGCTCTTGAGCTTGTCGAGGGGCGAACCACACGCACCGTTTATGTCTCGCCTCGTTTATCCGTTACCCCAAGGTATAATTTATCGGTTGCTTGGTTGGAGGGAAAGGGATCGGCTGATAGCGGTTTGCCGGCGGCAAATACGACCAGGCGGTGCCACCTTGCTCTCCCCGCAGGTGGGGAGGAACTCTGCACAGCGTCGGGGATGGCGCTCTTTCGCATGAGGCAACGTGGTCGCGGATTGTGATGAGCGAGTGTGGAATGTGCCCGGTACCGATGGTTCATCTTTCTTCTGGCGCACATAACCTGTTCCGCCTCAACCCAATTCCTCATGGCGACCTCTTGAGCTCGTCTAAGAACGAATCGCGCACCGTTCGTTGATGCCGCTCTTACCCTCCCCCAATGTGGGGAGGGTCGGACCGAAGGTCCGGGGTGGGGGGATGTTTCGCCTTAAGCAAGAGTGGCTTTAAGCCTCTGAAGGCTGGGCTCGGGCCTCAATTCCAGCCGGATAGTAACCCGATAACCTCCATTTTGGGATGGCAATGCCCGGTGGACGGCTCGCTTCTCCGCCAAGAATTTCAGGACAGGCACAGTTCCGCGCACCCCTTAGCATCCTTGGCAAACATCACCTCTCCCACGCCCCAATTCCCCTATCCCCACCCCTCTTGTGCCATTCTCCAATGCGCGATATAGTTCCTTTTAGTTTCGTATTGCTTTCGTAATTCCGTCATATATCTTTCGCAATTGCGAAGAAATGGTGCGTTGCGAAATGGGGAGCAAGGGCATTGGCAACGGACAAGATCTACGACGTCTTCGTGATCGGCGGCGGCATCAATGGATGCGGTATCGCTCGTGATGCGATTGGGCGTGGCTATTCGGTTTTCCTTGCCGAAATGAACGATCTTGCCAGCGGTACGTCGTCCGGTTCCACCAAGCTGATCCATGGCGGCCTGCGTTACCTCGAATATTATGAATTCCGTCTGGTGCGTGAATCGCTGATGGAGCGCGAAGTGCTCTGGGCCGCCGCACCGCATATCATCTGGCCAATGCGTTTCGTCCTGCCGCACCATGCGGGCCTGCGTCCGGCCTGGCTGCTGCGTCTCGGCCTGTTCCTCTACGATCATATTGGCGGGCGCAAGAAACTGCCGGCCACGCGAACACTGGATATGACGCGCGATCCCGCCGCCAAGCCGCTGAAATCGCTCTATACCAAAGCTTTTGAATATTCCGATTGCTGGGTCAACGATGCGCGTTTCGTCGCGCTCAATGCGCGCGATGCCGCCGATCGCGGTGCCGTTATCCGCACCCGCTCGAAAGTAACGAGCGCCCGCCGCGATGCGGATGGCTGGACGCTGACCATTGAGGATATGCTGACGGGCGCAACCGAAGAGGTGCGCTCGCGCCTCGTCGTCAATGCTGCCGGGCCCTGGGTGGATGAAGTCCTGACCGGCGTTGTCGGCGTCAATGATGCGCACAACGTCCGGCTGGTGCAGGGCAGCCATATCGTTGTCCGCAAAAAGTTCGACGATCCGCGTGCCTATTTCTTCCAGAATACCGATGGACGCATCATCTTCGCCATTCCCTATGAGCAGGATTTCACTCTGATCGGCACGACGGATCAGGATTATCATGGCAATCCGGCGGAGGTAAAAATCACCGATGCAGAGGTGGATTACCTTTGTGCCGCCGCCAGCGAATATTTTGTCGAGCCGGTAAAGCGCGAGGATGTGGTCTGGACCTATTCCGGTGTGCGCCCGCTCTATGATGACGGTGCATCGAAGGCGCAGGAAGCCACCCGCGACTACGTGCTGAAAACCGACGCGCCGGATGGCAAGGCGCCGCTTCTCAACATTTTCGGCGGCAAGATCACGACATATCGCCGACTGTCGGAACATATGCTGGAAAAGATCGAGGAACAGCTCGGCAAGAAGGGCAAGCCCTGGACGGCCACCGGCACGCTGCCGGGCGGTGATTTTGCCGCCACTGCATTCGATGCCGAATTGCAGAAGCTGAAAGCGGATTATCCATTCCTCGATGCCCGCCACGCGCTTCGGCTGTTCCGGCTTTACGGCACCAAGGCACGTGTGCTTCTGGGCAAGGCAGCATCGCTAGCTGATCTAGGCCAGCATTTCGGTGCGGATCTTTATGAAGCGGAAGTGCGCTACCAGATTGCGCATGAATGGGCGGTGACGGCGCAGGATGTTTTGTGGCGCCGTACCAAAATGGGATTGCATCTGTCTGCCGGTGAAGCGGCTGCACTTGACCATTTCATGGACGGGGCAGTTGACCGGCGCCGCAAGGATGCTGCTGAATAGGTATGGTACCGCTGCGGCGGTACTGAATGAGCATTGCACCGCTTTGTGGTGCAGTGGATGAACGGGAAGGGTGGGACGACAGGACTGGATGTCTGTTGTCTCTGGGAGGACTGAGATGCTTGAACTGCGGAATGTTTCGAAGGTGGTGGGTGGCAAGACCCATCTCAGCGATATTTCGCTTGAGCTGCAGCATGCCACGCTGAATGTGCTGCTCGGACCGACATTGTCCGGCAAGACCAGTCTGATGCGCATCATGGCGGGGCTCGATGTCCCTACATCTGGCTCCATCTGGTTCGACGGCAAGGATGTTACCGGCATTCCGGTGCAAAAGCGCTCCGTTGCCATGGTCTACCAGCAGTTCATCAATTATCCGGCTTTCACGGTCTATGAGAACATTGCTTCGCCCATGCGGGTCGCCGGTGTGGACAAGGCGACGATTGACCGGGAAGTGCGCAAGGCTGCCGAGCTTTTGAAGCTGACACCCTATCTCGACCGCACACCGCTTAGCCTGTCCGGCGGTCAGCAGCAGCGCACGGCGCTTGCCCGCGCCATCGTCAAGAATGCCAAGCTGGTGCTGCTCGATGAGCCGCTGGCCAATCTCGATTACAAGCTGCGTGAGGAGTTGCGGCAGGAACTGCCGAAGATTTTCGCCGAAGCCGGGACGATCTTCGTCTATGCCACGACCGAGCCGCATGAGGCTTTGCTGCTGGGCGGCAACAGCGCCACCCTGTCGGAAGGCCGCATCACCCAGTTCGGCCAGACCATCGATGTCTTCCGCAAGCCGGATGATCTGATCACTGCGCAGACCTTTGCCGATCCGCCGCTCAACACCATTGCGTTGGCCAAGATCGGCAAGGCATTCCAGCTGGAAGGCGGCGTGGCCATGCCGGTTCCTGCCAATCTCGGCGACATTGCCGATGGCACCTATACGGTCGGCTTCCAGCCGCATCACGTCGGCACCAGCCGCAAAAATCCGGACGAGATCGCATTGAAGGCCATTGTGACGGCCACTGAGATTACCGGCTCGGAAAGCTTTGTGCATTTGTCCTTCGCCGATGCGCGCTGGACCATGCTCACCCATGGCATTCACGTTTACACACCCGATGAAGTCATCGACATCTTCATCGATCCGCGCAACCTGATGATCTTCGACGCAAGCGGTCAATCCGTTGGCCGTCAGAAGCTCGCGGCATAGGGGAACATCATGGCGCGTATCGATCTCAATCACATTCGTCACGCCTACGGTCCCAATCCGAAGTCGGATAAGGACTATGCCCTGCGTGAGGTGCACCATTCCTGGGAAGATGGCGGCGCCTATGCGCTGCTTGGTCCATCCGGGTGCGGCAAGACCACGCTGCTTAATATCATTTCCGGCCTGATTCATCCCTCGCATGGGCAATTGCTGTTCAGCGGGCAGGATGTCACCAATCTGTCGACGCAGGAACGCAACATCGCGCAGGTGTTCCAGTTCCCGGTGATTTACGACACTATGACCGTTTATGACAATCTGGCTTTTCCGCTGCGCAATCGCGGCGTGCCGGAAGCCGAGATTGACCGCAAGGTGCGCGAGACGCTGGAGATGATCGATCTCGCCAGCTGGTCGGGCAAGAAGGCGCGCGGGCTAACGGCCGACCAGAAACAGAAGATTTCGCTTGGCCGCGGTCTTGTCCGCTCCGACGTCAATGCCATCCTGTTCGATGAGCCGCTGACGGTGATCGATCCGCATATGAAATGGGTGCTGCGCTCGCAGCTAAAGCAGCTGCATCAGCGGTTTGGCTACACCATGGTCTATGTCACGCATGATCAGACCGAAGCCCTGACCTTCGCCCAGAAGGTTGTCGTCATGTATGATGGCGAGATCGTGCAGATCGGCACGCCGGAAGAACTGTTCGAGCGCCCCAAGCATACATTCGTCGGCTATTTCATCGGTTCGCCCGGCATGAATGTCATGCCGGTACAGCTGTCAGGCGATATCGCGCAGGTCGGCAGCCACAAGATCAGCCTGCCGGCGCCGGCAACGCCAGCCGGTGCCAAAAAGCTCGAGCTTGGTATCCGCCCGGAATATGTGCGGCTCGGCCGCGAGGGCATGCCTGTACAGATCGCCAAGGTCGAAGATATTGGCCGCCACAAGATCGTGCGCACCAGGCTGGAAAATCAGGACATCGCCGTCATCGTCGGCGAGGGCGAAGCCATTCCAGCCGATCCGCATATTGCCTTCGATCCGAAGGGCATCAACATTTACGCCGATTCCTGGCGCGTCGGGGGAACTGACCCATGGAAAAGACTTGGAACAACAAAGCCTGGTTCATGGTTCTGCCCGTCCTGCTGCTGGTGGCTTTCTCCGCTGTCATCCCACTGATGACCGTGGTCAATTATTCGGTGCAGGATACGTTCGGCAACAATCAGTTCTTCTGGGCCGGCACGGAGTGGTTCACGGAAATCCTGCAGTCGGAGCGCTTTCATTCGGCGCTGATCCGCAATCTCGTCTTCTCGCTCATTATTCTCGCCATTGAAGTGCCGCTTGGCATCATCATTGCGCTCAATATGCCGCGCAAGGGCCTCGGCGTTCCGGTTTGCCTCGTGTTGATGGCACTGCCGCTGCTCATTCCGTGGAATGTGGTCGGCACCATCTGGCAGGTATTCGGCCGCGTTGATATCGGCCTGCTTGGCCACACACTGGAAAGCCTCGGCATCAATTATAATTATGTGCAGAACCCGATGCATGCCTGGTTCACGGTCATCCTTATGGATGTCTGGCATTGGACCAGCCTTGTCGTGCTGCTGTGCTATGCCGGTCTCGTTTCCATTCCGGACGCCTTCTATCAGGCTGCAAAAATCGACGGCGCATCGCGCTGGGCGGTGTTCCGCTATATCCAGCTGCCAAAGATGAACCGCGTGCTGCTGATTGCTGTGCTGCTGCGTTTCATGGACAGCTTCATGATCTACACCGAGCCTTTCGTCGTCACCGGCGGCGGGCCAGGCAATTCAACCACCTTCCTGTCGATTGATCTGGTGAAGGTGGCTATCGGTCAGTTCGATCTTGGTCCGGCTGCGGCCATGTCCATCGTCTACTTCCTGATCATCCTTCTCCTGTCATGGGTCTTCTATACGGTCATGACCAACTACGATGCGGAGCGCTGAGATGACCGCCGACAACACGACGCTCCCGCGCACTGCAACTGCAGGCAACCCTGAGCAGGCAAAGATCGACAAGGCATTGGCACGCCGCATGCGCAAGCGCGGCGATGAATCAAAGTTCTGGTGGCTGATCCCGACGCTTTACATCATCTTCCTGCTGCTGCCGATCTATTGGCTGGTCAATATGAGCTTTAAAACCAACCAGGAAATCCTCAACAGCTTCACCCTGTGGCCGCAGAATCCGACGCTGGCCAATTACACCATCATCTTCACCGATCCGGCATGGCATAACGGCTATATCAATTCCATCATCTATGTCGTGATGAACATGGTGATCTCCGTGACGGTGGCGCTGCCGGCGGCCTATGCCTTCTCGCGCTATCGCTTCCTTGGCGACAAGCACCTGTTCTTCTGGCTTTTGACCAATCGCATGGCGCCGCCCGCCGTGTTCGCCCTGCCATTCTTCCAGCTCTATTCCGCCTTCGGCCTGATCGACACGCACATCGCCGTTGCGCTGGCGCACTGCCTGTTCAACGTGCCTTTGGCCGTGTGGATCCTCGAAGGTTTCATGTCCGGCGTGCCGAAAGAGATCGACGAAACCGCCTATATCGATGGTTATTCGTTCCCGCGCTTCTTCGTGAAAATCTTCATTCCGATGATCGCCAGTGGCATCGGCGTGGCGGCATTCTTCTGCTTCATGTTCTCGTGGGTGGAACTGCTGATCGCCCGCACGCTGACGACGACCGACGCCAAGCCGATCGCTGCAACCATGACGCGCACGGTCTCGGCCTCGGGCATGGATTGGGGCCTGCTCGCCGCTGCCGGTGTGCTGACACTGATCCCCGGCGCCATCGTCATCTACTTCGTGCGCAACTACATTGCCAAGGGCTTTGCCCTGGGGAGGGTGTGATGAACGTAAATCTGGTCTGGACAATCTATACGGTATCGGTGGCGTTGATGCTCAGCATAACCATGCGGGAATATGTCCTGCGCAAAGCCGTTGCCAAGTGCTTCGCTCAGGAGAGCGTGTAATGGCAGAACTGAAAAGCATTTCACTTGCCGAACTCAGGGCTGCAACCACCCGGCTGCTGGACTCGCTGGAAGAGCGCGGTGTTTCACATATACCGCTGGAGAAAGACGTGTATTGGCGGGTGAATTTCCACGATGTCTTCAACGAAGAAAGACCTGAACCGGTGCAATCCAGTGTTGAAGAGGGCTGGAATGATTTGAAGGCCGAACTGAGCGATCCATCGGGTATTGCGCACTGGCATGCCTTCCACCATCTGGCGGGACTGATGAAGACCGTGGCCTATGCAGACCTGCGCGGTGCACTGACCGCTCCGGCTTCAAGGAGAGTATCATGAACCTTTCATGGATGGCGTGGACGCTGCCGACGGCGGTGTTTTTCCTGACAATCCTCGCTTTGCTGGTCGGCATGGCCGTTTGGGAATATGTCTCGCCCGGCGGCAATCCGCGTGTTGGCATCCTGCGTTTTGAAACCACGCGCGGCGACCGGCTGTTCGTGTCGCTACTCGGCAGTGCTTTCATTCATCTCGCCTGGTTGGGGCTTGTTGGTGCCAATCTGTGGTGGGCTTTGGCTCTCTCCGTGGTCTACGCCATTGGCGTATTCCGCTTCGTTTAGGAATGATATGGCGCCGGAACCTCGAAAGGGTTCGGGGGAAAACGCCATGTTGAAACAGGGCTTCCGGCAAAACCGGGGCTTTAACAGTCGCAACTCTGGGAGGACTTCAATGCGAACGCGAATATTGACGACAACAACAGCACTGGCGCTGTTGCTCGGCGCAGGCTCCGCCTATGCCGGAATGGATGAGGCCAAGAAATTCCTCGACAAGGAAATTGGCGACGTTTCCACGCTTGACCGTGCCGGTCAGGAAAAGGAAATGCAGTGGTTCATCGATGCTGCCAAGCCTTTCACCAATCTCGAAATCAAGGTTGTTTCGGAATCGCTGACCACGCACAGCTACGAATCGCAGGTGCTTGCACCGGCATTCACCGCCATCACCGGCATCAAGGTAACGCATGACGTTATCCAGGAAGGTGACGTTGTCGAAAAAATCCAGACACAGATGCAGACCGGCCAGAACCTCTATGACGGCTGGGTCAATGACAGCGATCTGATCGGCACCCATTGGCGCTACCAGCAGGTGCGCAATCTGACTGATTGGATGGCGGGCGAAGGCAAGGATGTCACCAATCCGGGTCTTGATCTGGATGATTTCATCGGCACCAAGTTTACCACTGCCCCGGACAAGAAGCTCTATCAGTTGCCCGACCAGCAGTTCGCCAACCTCTACTGGTTCCGTTATGACTGGTTCAACGATGCCAAGAACAAGGCTGACTTCAAGGCGAAGTACGGCTACGAACTCGGCGTTCCGGTCAACTGGTCGGCCTATGAAGATATCGCTGAATTCTTCACCGGCCGCGATGTCGGCGGCAAGAAGGTCTACGGCCATATGGATTATGGCAAGAAAGATCCGTCGCTCGGCTGGCGCTTCACCGATGCCTGGCTTTCCATGGCCGGCAATGGCGACAAGGGCCTGCCAAACGGCTTGCCGGTTGACGAATGGGGTATCAAGGTCAACGAGAAGTCACAGCCAGTCGGTTCCTGCGTTGCCCGTGGCGGCGATACCAACGGTCCGGCTGCTGTCTACTCGATCCAGAAATATCTAGACTGGTTGAAGGCCTATGCGCCGCCGGAAGCCCAGGGCATGACCTTCTCCGAATCCGGTCCGGTACCGGCACAGGGCAACGTCGCGCAGCAGATCTTCTGGTACACTGCCTTCACCGCCGACATGGTCAAGCCGGGTCTTCCTGTCATGAACGACGATGGCACGCCGAAATGGCGCATGGCACCGTCCCCGCATGGCGTCTACTGGAAAGACGGCATGAAGCTTGGCTATCAGGACGTGGGTTCCTGGACGCTGATGAAGTCGACACCGACCGACCGTGCCAAAGCCGCCTGGCTCTACGCACAGTTCGTCACCTCGAAGACGGTTGACGTGAAGAAGAGCCAGCTTGGCCTGACCTTCATCCGTGAATCGACCATCCAGGACAAGAGCTTTACCAAGCGCGCACCGCAGCTCGGTGGTCTGATCGAGTTCTACCGCTCGCCAGCCCGCGTTCAGTGGTCGCCAACCGGTACCAACGTTCCTGATTATCCGAAGCTGGCACAGCTTTGGTGGCAGGCTGTTGGCGATGCCTCTTCCGGTGCCAAGACGGCACAGGCAGCCATGGATTCTCTCTGCGCCGAGCAGGAAAAAGTCATGGGCCGCATCGAAAAGTCGGGAGTACAGGGCGATATCGGTCCGAAACTGGCCGAAGAGCATGATCTGGCTTATTGGAACGCCGATGCCGTCAAGAAGGGCAATCTGGCGCCACAGCTGAAGATCGAAAAGGAAAAGGAAAAGCCCCAGACCATCAATTATGATGAGCTGGTCAAGAGCTGGAACAAGTAAGTTCTGCTCACTCTTTCCAACGGGGACGGCGCTGCAAAGCGCCGTCCCTTTTGTTTGCGCCAACGGTTTTACCCAATTTATGACCTTGATTGTGTTTCAGGTCGCACGTCCCGCCGCTTTGCCGCAGAAAATTCTCCCATGATCTTCAACCCATGCCGGAGACAGCAATGCGCAGATACATCATCCCTATTCTCTTTTTCGTCAGCTTGACCGCTTCGATCGCGCAGGCGGCAGATGCGATTGGCTTTCGCGAAATCACGCTGCCTGATCCCGGCGGTACAAGACCGCTGCATGCAGTAATCTGGTATCCAGCGGCCGATGACAGTCCGCAAACCATTGTTGGTGACAATCCGGCAATTACCGGTCTGTCCGTCATCAAAGACGCCCGTACCCTGCCGGGTCCCCATCCGCTGGTGGTGATGTCCCATGGCTATGGCGGTACGTGGCGCAATCTGAACTGGCTCGCGGGGGAACTCGTGCGTCGGGGTTATGTCGTGGCTGCACCGGATCATCCGGGAACCACCACTTTCGACAGGCGTCCCTCCGAAGCGGCGCGGCTGTGGGAGCGTCCGCATGATCTGAGCCGTGTGATCGACGCGTTGATTGCTGACCCCGCCCTGACCGGCGGTGTGCAGGCTGGCCGCATTGCCGCCATCGGCCATTCCCTCGGTGGGTGGACGGTTGCCGGTATCGCCGGAGGACGCTTCAGTTCAGAGCAAATGGCTCGGGAATGTCAGGCAAATCCTGGCCTGCGTGCCTGCGCCCTGACTGCGGAATTCGGCATTGATCAGGCGGCGACAAAGGGGCAACTGGAGGGCAGTCTTGCCGATGCCCGCGTTGGTGCAGTGATCTCGCTTGATCTTGGCCTTGCGCGCGGTTTTACACCGGAAAGTTTGGGCACGGTCAAAGTGCCCGTTCTCACCATCGCGGCGGGCACGGATATTGGCGGTCTGCCTGCCAAGCTGGAATCCGGCTATCTCGCGCAGCATCTGCCCGCCACCACCTCCCGCTATATCGAGATTGCCGACGCCACGCATTTCAGTTTCATGGGAATATGCAAGCCGGGTGCCGCTGTCATGATCGAAGAGGAAACCCCAGGGGATGGCATTGTTTGCAGGGACGGCGGCACGCGTGACCGCGAGGCCATCCACGAGCAGGTCGCTGGTCTGGTCATCGATTTTCTGGCGAAAGCCCTGCCGGTTGGGGAATAATTCCCGACGTTCCGGATGGCGTCGCAGGGCGCCATTCTTTTTTGTTTTCGGGTAAGCATTTCTGGCGTAGTCATCAACCTATTGTCGCTTCTGCCAGAAGGAAAACCGGCTTGCCACTCCACAGAATATTGCTCTACGTGCAGGATGTTGAGAAAACTGTCGGCTTCTATGCAAAGTATTTCGGCTATGTGCCGCACCGCGAAGATGGTGACAGGATTGTTGAACTCGTAAGCTCCGATGGCGGAGCCAATCTGATGGTCCACAAAGCCGGCAAAGCCCAGAAGGCCGGGCAGTCTCTGGTGAAGCTAGTTTTCGATATTGAGGACGTTGAGGCCTTTTGTACCAGCTGCGCCGGGGAAGGGCTGCACTTTGGCCCTTTGCACAAAGCTGACGGCTATGTCTTTGCCAATGCGAAAGACCCTTGCAACAACCCGATTTCTGTTTCGGGCCGGGCCTTCCGCAAAACGCCGTGAGGCGAAGCCTGTAGTTTGCAGCGGCGGCGGCACCCGGGATCGTCAGATGATCCACCAGCAGATTGCCGTTCTAATCCAACAGTTCAGACGTTGGAATGGAGAGTGCCGGGTTGGCGGCATACAGCTCTATCAGGCTTCTTGCTGCACCCTCATGCCCCTGTTTGGCTGCCTTGCGATACCATTTGGCCGCTTCGGCCAGATCGAGCGGCACGCCTTGATCCCCCGCCACATATAAATGTCCAAGGATTGCTTGCGCCTTTGTATGGCCAAGCTGGGCGGCTTTGCGAACCCATTCGGCGCCCTTAATCTTATCGCGCGGAACGCCTTCTCCACGCGCAGTCATCAATCCGAGATTGTAGTGTGCCGTCGCAAGATCCTGTGCCGCCGCTTTGCGGAACCATTGGGCCGCTTCAGCAGAATCCTGTTCCACCCCTTCGCCGCGCGCATGGAGAACACCGAAATTGTTCTGTGCTGCGGGATCGCCATCCATAGCCTTCAGCGACCAGAGTTTCAGTGCTGCGGAAAAATCACCGTCATCATAATGCACGCGCGCATCATCAATGTCCGTTTGGTCGTCCGATGAAAACAACAGCCAGTCCATCAACCCGCTCCATAGGTTGTGCGCAACACGCGGCAAATGATCTGCCATCAGAGCGCATAAGCGCGTGCGGGTCCACTATGCCGAGCAAGTTTTGTTGGGTGCCAGATTTGGGTTGTCGTTTACTCTGCTGCTGGTGCCGACTCAAAGCGTTGATGCACATCAGCCTGCTGCCCGGTCTTGCCGATCAAACTCATGTCGAACGGCGTTGTCTGGTACATTTCGTTGATCCAGTTCGACAGCAGCAGATGCGCGTGCGAGCGCCAGCGGTTCTGCGGCGCCTGTGTTGTATCATCGCTCGGGAAATAGTTGAACGGCAGCTTGATCGGCACGTCAGCCTTGATATCGCGGAAATATTCATCCGCCAGCGAGGTTGAATCATATTCGAGATGATCAAGCACATAGAGCCGGTGATATCTTGGGTCTTCGGCAATACAGACGCCTTTTTCGTCAGAATGCGCCAGCAATGTCAGTTCCGGACATGCTGCAACATCCGCCGCCTGTACCTGCGCCCAGCGCGAGACAGGGATGGCAAAATCATCGGAAAAGCCATTGAGATAAGGCGATGACGGTTTGAGGATTTTCTGACCGTAAACGCCAAAAGCCTTTTCTGTCAACTGATGTTTCGGCACACCATGGAAATGGTACAGCGCCGCCATGGCGCCCCAGCACACATTCATGGTCGAATGGACGTTGGTCTGCGTCCATTCCAGAATATCCTGCATTTCCTGCCAGTAGCTGACATCCTCGAACGGGATCGTTTCAACAGGGGTGCCGGTGATGATGAAACCGTCGAACTTGCGGTGCTTTGCCGTTTCCCATGTCTCGTAAAAAGCATAGAGATGATCTTCCGGCGTATTCTTCGGCTTGTGGTTGCCGATACGCACGAGCGAAAGCTCGATCTGCAGCGGCGAAGCGCCGAGAAGGCGCGCCATCTGCAGCTCGGTCTTGATTTTGTTGGGCATGAGATTGAGCAGCCCGATCTGGAGCGGGCGAATATCCTGACGGATAGCTGCTGTCTCCGTCATCACACGCACACCCTCGTTCACAAGGGCGTCGAATGCGGGCAGTGTATCGGGTATCTTGATAGGCATCGCGGTCATCCAAAAAAAGACAATAGATCGCTTCTGGTCCGCACGCGGCCATTTAGCGAGTTTTTTAACGTGGCTGCAAGCCGGCCGGCCAAATCACCACAAGTGCATTCATATAAGATGCCGGCAAAAAATACCAGAGGTTTCGAGTCCTGCCGGTTTGCCGCAGATTACGCAAAGTATTGCGGCAGAATCCCTTATGACATTCTTATCGGGAAAAGCCGTAAACCAGCACGCTTTTGCTGCTGTCAAAAACGACGGCAAATCCGTCACTGTAGGGGCTGGAGAGATAGGGCTCTGCCGACAATGCCTTGCCGGTGAAGTCATATCCTGTATTGGTCTTGAACCCTGATATGCCGGCCTCATCGGCCAGCCATTGCGGCAGCTTGTCCAATTGGGCTGCGGTCGGCTTTTCACCATTGGCTAATCTGGCCGAGACGGCTGCAAAGTCGTTCTCCGAATAGATAAGAACGGCAAACAGGCTGGAATCCGATGGTCCGAAAATCTCATCTTTTCCCTTCTCGATGACCGACCATTTGACAGCTATCGGCTTCGGGTCGAGCTGAATGAACTTTGCCAGGATTGCGGCATCATTGCTTACGTCTATCGCCATCTCGGCCTCGCTGTTGGAGCACGCCGCGGAGAACAGGAAAACGGGCGTGAGAAAAAGGGAAAGAATGACAGTGCGGCGGAGCGTCATAAAACGTTCCTGACACGTCGATTGTCCGATGGCTGGCGCTGACGCAGCCACGGCACCATGGAAACACTGAATGCCGCCGGGGGCTTCCCTGTCCAAGTGGCATGGCGCGTCAATGTCGAGTAATTCATGTACTGCTTGGCAAGTCCGGTGATTTCGAAGACACCATTGGCATCGTCGGGTATGCCGGTGGCAATATCCTTGGCGCCTGGATTGAAATTGTACCGGTCTTCGGCATGGATGGTAAAGGTCACCTCAAAGTCCGCAGCATTTTTTGTCGCGTTCCACTTAGCCACGACATCGCCGCTGATCCATATCTGGTGAGCGCCAATGGCTTTCTGCCAGTTCTCGGTTTTCGGATAGGGGAAATAACCATTCGTACCGCCGCAGGCGATGGCGCTGCCGGTAAAACTGAAAGAGCCGTCAATACCGGGATAATTCAGCGTGTGAACGTCATAGGCTGCATTCATCGCTTCCAGAATGGCCGATTGCAGTGTCACCTGCCCTGAAGGATCATTAGCGGCATAGCGCTCGTAGCTGAACTGGCGGTCCGTGCCGCTGCCATCGAGAAAATGCCGATACGCCGCCAAGGCATCGGGAAGCGCGTTATGCGGTACCAGCGGCACACCCTGTATCGCTTCACCTGCTTCCAGCTTGGCGCGCCACTGCGCATATTGCATGCGGTCGCTTGTGGTGGGTGCGCGCCGGGCAAACTTGTCGAGAAATCCATTGTCATGCGTGATGTGAGGACGGCTTGCCGCTCCTCGCCGATAAACAGCATATGTCATGAGTTCCCCCGAATACCCCGCATGAAGGAATCCATTTACACAGAACGGATGACAGGAACAAGTCAAACCGGGTATCACGTGTTTACGCGTTTTCGGCCCGCATCTTTTTGGCCTGATGCGGATGCTTTGCCTCAATCATGCGTTTCTCCGGCCAGCGTTGTCGCCAGCATCGAGGGGCGCTCGCAAAACGCGTTGTACCATGCGGAAAGTTTTGGCCGTCCCACTTCAAATGCATAGACATTGCGAAACGCGATCCAGCTTAGCGTGGTGCCAAGAGCGATTTTGCCGATATCGAGCGGTCCGCCGAAATCGACGGACATCTCGACAAAATCGCATGCAGCTTCGATCTTCTGCAATTGTGCGTCGCGCATTACGGACCAGCGCAACTCTTCCGGCCGCCGCTCGGTTTCCCATCTCACTACGATGCCGGAATCGGCCATACCCTGCGCGATTGTCTGCAGCCGCAGCGCATTCCATCGCGCCTCGCCATTGGCGGGAATGAGCTTTTCCCGCTCGTGCAGGCCGTCAATATAGTCGCAGATGACAGTGGAATCAAAAATCGCCGTGCCGTCGCTGGTAATCAGCACCGGTACCTTGCCAAGCGGATTCAGCGCGTAGACATCCTCATTGCGGCGGGTTGGGCTGGTCTCGTGATGGATGACCTCGACCTCACCAGCGAGACCGCTTTCATGAATGGCGACCAGCACTTTGCGAGCATAGGGCGAGTGTGTCTGATAGAGGAGCTTCATTGGGGGAATCCTGAATGGCGGGGCGGGACGTCGCAGACAATCGCGCAGGTGTGTCGCACGATCAAGTGTGGGAGCATGATCTCGACTCCATAGCTGACAGTGAATTTATTTCTCAGGCCATTCGTCATCCGGCCAGTCTCTGGCGGTGTGGATGACACGCAGGATCGTTATCACTTCGCGGCTGTGTACAGATTGGATGGCATAAGCGATGATATAGGGCAGGCGTCCAACGGTTTTTTCGTAGGTACCCGTTACACGGCCGGGACGTCCGGTTGCCATCTTGCCCAGCGCGATACCTGTATCTCGGATATGATCCGCAACCAGACGGGCAGCGCGCGGATTATCAACTCCGATATAGGCAATCTGTTGCTTGAGATCATCCAGAGCTTCACGAAACCACCGGACCTGCCGGGTCACGCTTCGTTCTGTGCTTTGTGGAGGTCGGCGTAAATTTCAGCCATTGCATCATCGTGCGAAACGAAGTCCTCGGCATTGGTTGCTGCGAGGCCGCGCCGGATGCCTTCAACAATTTCCAGTTCCCGTTCGACATAGGCCGTAACCGCTTCGGCTGCGAGAAAAGATCTGCTGCGCCTTGTGTCATGCGCCAATCGTCCGAGCTTCTCTTTCATCTCGGAACTGATACGTATGGTCATCGTAGTGTCAGTCATATCAACATCCATGTTCGAATGTGTACAAGTTAACACAATCCAAAAAATCTGCCAATCAACTCCTGCTTGTGTGCTTATACGCCATACACCTGCAGCAGGCTTTTCATCCGGCCGAGCGCCAGCTCCGGTTTATCCAGCACATTGGCTTGATCGGCCAGCCGGAAAATATCCGCATAGTGCACAATGCCGCGCGCTGACTGCATGCCGGCTGGCATGGTGAAATGACTTTGATGTCCATTGAGCCAGGCGAGGAACACCACACCCGCCTTGTAGTACTGCGTCGGCGCTTCGAATATCTTGCGGGATAGCGGCACAGTCGGTTCGATTACGTTGCGGAAAGCCTGCGTCTCGCCAGCGGCCAGCAGCGCCAGCGCCTTGGAGGCCGAGGGCGCTACCGCATCTAAAATGCCGAGCAGGGCGTGGCTGTATTTTTTACCTTCGCCTTCGATCAGTTCAGCATAGTTGAAATCATCGCCGGTAAAACACAGCACACCCTCGGGCAGGTGGTTACGCAATTCGATTTCACTGGCATTGTCGAGCAGCGAAATCTTGATGCCCTCAACCTTGTCGCGATTGTCATCAATAATGCTGAGCACGGTTTCCAGCGCGCCGTCAAAGCTGAATGAGCCCCAGTACCCCGCAAGCTGCGGATCGAACATATCGCCAAGCCAGTGCAGCACGACCTTGTTTTGGCTCTGGCGCAATATCTCACCATAGACGCGGCGATAATCCTCAGGAGATTTTGCCACCTTGGCCAGCGCCCGGCTTGCCATCATCACAGCCCGTCCGCCGTGAGCCTCGACAAAGCCGATCTGCGTTTCGTAGGCAGCAATGACGTCCTGCAGTGTGCGGGCGTTTTCCGGCGCCAGTTGATCGGTACCGGCACCACAGGCAAGATCCGCACCGGGGACAGTGCGCGCTTCGGCGAGCGAGCGGCGGATCAATTCCTGCGCCCCGGCCCAGTCCAGACCCATACCCCGTTGTGCGGTATCCATCGCTTCGGCGATCTTGAAACCATGCGCCCAGAGATGATGGCGGAAGGCCATGGTTGCGTCCCAGTCAATCGCCGGAGAATTCCACGGCGCGGTGTCACGCAACGGGTCGGACACCACGTGGGCGGCGGCATAGGCGATGCGGTTGAAGACGGGCGGTGAGGCGGGGCGGGCGATAGGTTCGCCGCAAAGACGATAGGCTGAAAGGGTGCCGTTCGCATGCGGCAGATTCAGGGTAAGGGTCATCAGATCGCTCCCGGTCGTGTGGCGAGCGTTGTAATTTGGAACGTTCCAAAAAACAAGAGACAAAAATTATGCAGGCGAAGACGGCCAAGTGTTGCGAAAACCCGCGAAACGCCGGATCGAGGGTGGAGTGACAGTCGACAAATCAGAAAATCCCGCCTCAATTGTGGCGAAAATGTGTATTTGACTGCATTGATGACTCTGGCCTCAACCGCTTCGGCGGACTTACATCTTCCTGCTTGACAAATTTGGAACGTTCCAATTATGTCCGTTTCCTGACTTTGGAGGAAGCCTTTGACCCGTGCCCGGACAACCGTTGTGGATATTGCCCACGCCGCTGGCGTGTCTAAATCCACCGTGTCGCTGGTTCTGCAGGGCAGTCCTCTGGTCAATGAAAAGACCCGCGAAAAAGTCAACAGTGTCATCGCCGAGCTGGGCTATGTCTACAATCGCGGGGCCGCCAATCTGCGCCAGTCGCGCTCGAAAATCGTCGGCATTGTCGTCAATGATTTGACCAATAGTTTCTTCGCCGAACTGGCTGTCGGCATGGACCTGGTTGTCCAGTCGGCGGGCTACGTGCAGTTCCTCGCCCATAGCGGCGAAAGCGTCGACCGGCAGCGTGAAGTTATAGCCTCCATGCGCGAAAACGGGATTGCCGGGTTGATCCTGTCGCCCGCGCGCGGCACAGAGGCGGTCGATCTCAAGCCTTTGATTGATAGTGGTATTCCGGTCGTCGTCGTCGTGCGCAATCTGCCCGGTGCCAGGGTTTCGACGCTGTTGTCTGACAATTATACCGGCGCCAGGGCGGCTGTCCGCCACCTCGTTTCGCTGGGTCATAGTCGCATCGGTTTCATGGGTGGTTTCCTCGATACGGCTGTCTTTGCCGAGCGGCTGCGTGGTTATCGCGATGCCTTGTTGGAGGCGGGTATTACTGTTGATGACCGGCTGGTCATACACTCCGCGCCGTCGCGTGCAGGCGGTGTTGCTGCGGTTGAGCGTATGGTGCTTTTGACGGATCAGCCAACTGCTGCGCTGTGTCTCAACGATGCGGTGGCCTTTGGTGTCTGCGATGGTTTGCGTTCTGCCGGTATCGAGCCCGGCAAGGGTTTCGGCGTCGTTGGTTTTGACGATGTGATCGAGGCCAAGACTGCCGTTCCGGCTTTGACGACTGTCTCGGTCGATCCGCAAGGCATGGGTCAGCGCGCCGCCCAGCTCCTGCTCAAGCAGATCAATGCCGGTGGCAATGAACAGGAATCGCTGGTCACCTCGGTGCGGCTTGTCGTCAGGCAAAGCTGCGGTGCGCCGGTCAAAAACAATCATCTGGAGGAATTGGCATGACGCGTTGGGGATTGATTGGAGCAAGCACGATTGCTCATGAATGGGTGATCGATGCCATCCGGGCTGAGGGTGGCGAGATTGTTTCGGTCATGAGCACCAGTGCCGAACGCGGCCAGAAATATGCCGCTGATCATGGCATTCCCCACTCTGTTACTTCGGTTGCTGCGCTGGTGGATGATCAGGATGTCGATGCGGTCTACATCTCGACGACCAATGAATTGCATAAAGATCAGGTACTTGCAGCTGCTGCCGCGGGAAAGCATGTCCTGTGCGAAAAGCCGCTGGCGATGAGCCTTGCCGATGCCAGAGCCATGGTTGAAGCCTGCCGCGCCGCCGGTGTGGTGCTTGGCACCAATCACCATCTGCGCAATGCCGCAAGCCATACCGCCAAGCGCGATGCCATCGCTGCCGGCAAGATCGGCAAGCCTTTGGCTGCCCGGGTTTTCCACGCTGTCTACCTTCCCCCGCATCTGCAGGGCTGGCGTCTGGACAAGCCGGAAGCTGGTGGCGGCGTCATTCTCGACATCACGGTTCATGACACCGATACGCTTCGTTATGTACTTGGCGATGATCCGCTTGAAGCCGTTGCCGCAAGCCAGATCGGCGGCCTTGGCAAGGCTGGTCTTGCCGATGGCGTCATGGGCGTGCTGCGTTTCAAGTCTGGCCTGATTGCTCAATTCCATGATGGGTTCACGACCAAATATGCCGAAACCGGTTTTGAAGTCCACGGTTCGGAAGGCTCGCTGGTCGGCCGCAATGTCATGACGCAAAAGCCCATTGGTACGGTTACCCTGCGCAATGCCGAGGGTGAAACCGAGCTGAAGCTTGATCACAAGAACCTTTATGAAACAGGCATTGCAAAATTCCACGCGGCCATTCTTGGACAGGGCCATCCGCCCGCAACTGGCGAAGACGGTGTGTGGTCTCTTGCTGCCGGTCTCGCGGTGACGGAGGCCGCAAGCACCGGCACCGCACAGAAAATCAACCCAGGCCTTTGAGTTAAGAGATCGACACCCAGGAATGAGCAAACACATTACTCCCGAAGAGGCAGCAAACCTCATCCCTGACGCGGCGGTCGTTTCCGTCTCGTCATCGAGCGGCCTTGGCTGCCCCGATCTGATGTTGAAAGCCATCGGTGCACGCTTTGACGCAACGGGACATCCGCGCGACCTGACGACGCTGCATCCCATTGCTGCGGGGGACATGAGCGGTATCAAAGGTATTGACCACATTGCCAAAAAGGGCTTGCTCAAGCGTATCCTCGGCGGCTCCTATCCCTCTGGACCGTCCACGGCCGAACCGCCGCTGATCTGGCAGATGATCGGAAATGACGAGGTTGCTGCCTACAATATTCCATCGGGTATTCTCTTCGATATGCATCGCGAGGCAGCAGCCAAGCGGCCGGGCGTTCTAACCAAGGTTGGGCTTGATACATTCG
This sequence comes from Phyllobacterium sp. 628, assembly GCF_014189505.1. Lineage (GTDB taxonomy): Bacteria > Pseudomonadota > Alphaproteobacteria > Rhizobiales > Rhizobiaceae > Phyllobacterium. Next base: position 810,182 of record NZ_CP050301.1, read on the forward strand.
TGGATCCGGATCGGCAGGGCTGCGCCATGAATGCCTCGGCCGCCAAGGAACCGGTTGTTCGCAAGATTGAATTTGAAGGTGAAGAATGGCTGTTCTTCAAGCCGGTCATTCCGCAGGTTGCCATCATCCGTGCCACGACGGCTGATGAACGCGGCAACCTGACCTATGAGCATGAAGGTGCCTATCTCGGTGGCTTTGATCAGGCTTTGGCTGCGCGCAACAATGGCGGCATCGTCATTGCGCAGGTCAAGCGCATCACCAAGAGCGGTTCGCTCAAACCGCATGATGTGCGCGTTCCCGGCATTCTGGTGGATTATGTCGTGGTTGATCCCGATCAGAAGCAGACGACGCAGACGGTTTATGATCCTGCTATATCGGGGGAAATTTTCCATCCGCTCGATGATTTCGCTCTGCCGGATTTCAGCATCCAGAAGGTTATCGCCCGCCGTGTCGCGATGGAACTTGAAGCAGGCAGCGCCGTCAATCTCGGCTTTGGCATTTCCGCCAATGTACCGCGTATCCTGCTTGAAGAAGGACTGCACGGCGCCGTTACGTGGGTCATTGAACAGGGCCCGGTCGGTGGCATCCCGCTGTTGGATTTTGCCTTTGGTTGCGCGTCGAATGCCGAAGCTTTCGTGCCGTCGCCGCACCAGTTCACCTATTTCCAGGGTGCAGGTTTTGATGCCTCGCTTCTGTCTTTCCTCGAAATCGACAAATCAGGTTCGGTCAATGTTTCCAAGCTGAGCTTCCGTCCGCATGTGACTGCCGGTGCAGGCGGGTTTGTTGATATCACAGCCCGCGCCCGCAAGATCGTCTTCTCCGGCATGTTCAATGCCGGTGCCAAAGTGCATGTCGCGGATGGAAAATTGGTCATCGAAAAGGAAGGCAAGCTGAAGAAGCTTGTCAATGAAGTCGAACACGTCACCTTCTCCGGCCGCCGCGCTATCCAGCAGGGACAGGACATCACCTATATCACCGAGCGCTGTGTCATGGTGCTGCGCCCGGAAGGTATTGTGCTCACCGAGATTGCACCGGGCGTCGATCTGCAGACGCAGATTCTCGATCAGTCGGAATTCCCGCTGGTTGTCGCCCGCGATCTGAAACTCATGGCTGCCGAACTGTTCGCCGAGGGTCCCTTTGGCCTAAAGCTGCCGCAAAAGCCGGAAAGGACGCCCCATGGCTGATTCCCGCATTGATGTCAGTTTCGCCGGATCCGTCGCCACGATCACCGTATCACGTCCGGAAAAGTTGAATGCCTTCGACATCGATATGTTGAAGGAACTGTCCGCCGCATGCGACGCGGTGGAGGCCAATGCGTCTGTTCGCGTCGCCATCCTTACCGGCGCGGGCAAAGCCTTCTCGGCGGGCGGCGATATCAAGGCATGGGCGGCGATGACCCCGAATGAATTTGGCCATGCATGGGTGCGCTTTGGTCACCGGGTTTTTGAGCGGCTGGCAACTCTGCGGGTGCCTTTGATCGCAGCACTCAACGGTCATGCACTTGGTGGCGGGCTCGAACTTGCAGCTGCAGCGGATATCCGCATTACCGAAACGCACATTCGGATCGGCCTGCCGGAAACCGGCCTTGGCATGGTGCCGGGCTGGTCCGGGACCCAGCGTCTGGTTCGCCGGTTTGGCGCGCAGGCCGTGCGCCGTATGGCGCTCGGCGGAGAGATTTTCAGCGCAACGGAAGCGGCTGTACTCGGCATCGTCGATCACGTGGTGGAAACCGGTGCGGCGATGACCACGGCACAGGCTTATGCGGAACGGATCGCCAAGCGCGGACCTGCAGCGGTGGAAGTGGCAAAACTGATGATTGCGTCGGCAAACGGCGAAGACAATGGCACGGCGGTCGAAGCACTCGGCTCGATCCTCGTCGCAAAAACAGCGGACCTGAAAGAAGGTGTTTCGGCCTTTGCCGAAAAGCGTGAGCCCGTGTTCAAGGGAGAATGGTAATGACGGTTTTGATGCGGCCTCAAGCACTCGACAATTTCAAGGTCCGCGAATTTCAGATGCTGATCGACGGCAAATGGACCAATGGCGCAGAAGGCGGTGTGATTGAGCGCAAGAGCCCCGGCCACGGCGTGGTTGTCTCGCGCTATCAGGCTGGCACCAAGGCCGATGCCGAACGCGCCATTCGGGCTGCCCGCAATGCTTTTGATAATGGCCCGTGGTCCCGTATGACCGGTGCCGAGCGCTCGAACATTCTCCTGAAAGCCGCTGACCTGATTGCAGCCCGTTCTGATGAACTCGCCTATCTCGATTGCATCGAGTCAGGCAAGCCGATCTCGCAGGCCAAGGGCGAACTCGGCGGCGCAGTCGATATCTGGCGTTATGCTGCGGCGCTGGGCCGCGATCTGCACGGCGAAAGTTACAATACGCTGGGCGACGGCACGCTGGGTGTGGTCCTGCGTGAAGCCATCGGCGTTATTGCCATCATTACCCCATGGAATTTCCCGTTCCTGATCGTCAGCCAGAAGCTGCCCTTTGCACTTGCTGCGGGCTGCACGGCTGTGGTCAAGCCATCCGAACTCACCTCGGGCTCGACACTTCTCCTGGGTGAAATCCTGATGGAAGCGGGCGTTCCCGCCGGTGTTGTCAACATTGTCGCCGGTACGGGTGCGGAAGTCGGTGCGCCGATGACCACACATCCGGATGTCGATATGGTTTCCTTCACCGGTTCGACGCTGGTGGGCAAGCTGACCATGGCCAATGCCGCGCAGACCTTGAAAAAAGTGTCGCTGGAACTCGGGGGCAAGAACCCGCAGATCGTATTTCCGGATGCCAATCTTGATGACTTCATCGATGCGGCTGTGTTTGGCGCTTACTTCAACGCAGGCGAATGCTGCAACGCCGGTTCGCGCCTGATCGTGCATCGCGATATTGCCGATGAAGTCACACGCCGCGTCGCCGAACTCTCCGCCAAGGTGAAAGTGGGCGATCCGCTCAATCCGGAAACCAAGGTGGGCGCGATCATCACGCCGGAACATCTGGCCAAGATCAATACATACGTGCGCAATGCCGAAACGGCAGGCGCAGCCCTGTCGCATGGCGGCGCATCGCTCGATCTCGGTCTCGGGCAATATATGAGCCCCACGATCCTGTCATCCGTACAACCGGAGATGGCCGTGGCACGCGAAGAAGTGTTCGGTCCCGTACTTTCTGTGCTAACGTTCGAAACGATGGAGGAAGCGATCCGTATCGCAAATTCCATCGATTACGGCCTGTCTGCTGGTGTGTGGAGCCGGGATTTCGATACATGCCTGACGATTGGCCGGCGGGTGCGGGCCGGGACGATCTGGATGAACACCTTCATGGATGGAGCTTCCGAGCTGCCATTTGGTGGTTATCGCCAGTCCGGCCTTGGCCGTGAACTCGGTCGGCATGCAGTTGAAGACTATACCGAAACCAAGACTCTGAACATGCATATGGGGCGGCGTATAGGACTTTGGTTGTAGAATTAAATCGATTGTATTCCCCATTCTGCTTATTGTATGAATGGGTCAGGCTGAAGGATGACTGAAGTCTAGGGTCGTGGGATTTTTTATCTTTTTTTCCTTGGGAGGATTGAATGAATAAGTTGATGAATACGGTTGCCGCAACAGCCATGTTGCTCGGAACCGCAACCATGGCGCGTGCCGCTGAAAACGTCGAAGTTCTGCATTGGTGGACATCCGGCGGTGAAGCAACAGCGCTTGAAGTCCTGAAAAAGGACCTCGAAAAGAAGGGCATCACCTGGTCCGACATGCCTGTCGCCGGTGGTGGCGGTACTGAAGCCATGACCGTGCTGCGCGCCCGCGTCACTGGTGGCAATCCTCCGACAGCCGTACAGGCGTTGGGTTTTGACATCACCGATTGGGCCAAGCAGGGCGTTCTCGCCAACCTTGATGATGTTGCATCGAAGGAAAAGTGGGCCGACGTTATTCCCGGCGCGCTGCAGAACTTCTCCAAGTATGACGGTCACTGGATCGCTGCACCGGTCAATGTCCACTCCACCAACTGGATGTGGATCAACAAGGCCGCGCTCGACAAGGCTGGCGGCAAGGAACCCAAGAACTGGGACGAGCTGATCGCTCTTCTCGACAATTTCAAGAAGCAGGGTATCACGCCAATCGCTCATGGTGGTCAGCCATGGCAGGACGCAACGATTTTCGATGCGGTTGTTCTGTCGCTCGGCAATGACTTCTACAAGGCAGCTTTCATCGATCTCGATCCCAAGGCTTTGGGCGGCGAGACGATGAAGGAAGCGTTTGACCGTATGACCAAGCTGCGCAGCTATGTGGATGACAACTTCTCAGGTCGCGACTGGAACCTTGCCTCCACCATGGTTATCGAAGGCAAGGCTGGCGTGCAGTTCATGGGTGACTGGGCCAAGGGCGAATTCGTCAAGGCCAAGAAGGAGCCAGGCAAGGATTTCGTTTGCATGCGCTTCCCGGGCACTCAGGGTTCTGTGACCTTCAACTCTGATCAGTTCCTGTTCTTCAAGAAGAGCGAAGCAGAGCACAAGTCACAGCTCGTCATGGCATCTTCCATTGAAAGCCCGACATTCCAGTCTGCTTTCAACGTTGTGAAGGGTTCTGCACCGGCACGTACGGATGTTTCCGATGCAGCGTTCGATGCTTGCGGCAAGAAGGCCATCAAGGATCTTGCTGAAGCCAACAAGGCCGGCACGCTCTATGGCTCCATGGCCCATGGTTATGCGGTTCCAGCTGCCATCAAGAATGCGATCTATGACGTAGTTACCCGTGAATTCAACGGCGACCTGACATCAGACGCAGCGGTCAAGGAACTTGTTGCTGCCGTGGATGCAGCCAAGTAATCCTGCTCGTTCTGTCCGGGGCTTTTTGCCCCGGACAGGTTTTCCGTGATTGCACACGGCAATGACAAGAATTTGAAAAATTTGAAGGGGTGAGGCTATGGATACCCGCAGCCGCATACAGGACTTGATACCCAAACTTGTGTTGGGACCGAGCTTTCTGATTGTCCTGATTTTCGTTTATGGATTTATCATCTATACCGGCGTCCTGTCGTTTACTGACAGCAAGATGCTGCCATCGTTTGGCTTTGTTGGCTTTGAGAATTACCGCAAACTCTGGGCCCTGCCGCATTGGTGGGTGGCGATTACCAATCTGGGTATTTTCGCGTCCCTCTATATTATCATTTGCACCGTCATCGGTCTGGGGCTTGCCATTCTGCTGGATCAGAAGATCCGCATCGAAGGCTTCCTGCGGCCGATCTACCTCTATCCCATGGCACTGTCCTTCATCGTCACGGGCGTTGCTTGGAAATGGTTTCTCGATCCCGGCATCGGCCTTGAAAACACCATGCATCAATGGGGCTGGACCAGCTTCGCCTTCAACTGGATCAAGGATTCCAAGATGGCGATTTATACGGTGGTCATCGCCGCCGTCTGGCAAGCGTCTGGTTTTGTCATGGCCATGTTCCTCGCTGGTTTGCGTGGTGTGGACAATGAAATCATTAAGGCTGCTCAAATTGACGGTGCATCCACTGCCATGATTTACCGCCGCATCATCATTCCACTGATGCGCCCCGTATTCCTGTCGGCCTTTGTCGTGCTCGCCCACCTCGCCATCAAGGCTTTTGATCTTGTGAAAGCGATGACAGATGGGGGCCCAGGACAGGCAACAGAACTGCCCGCGACCTTCATGTATTCCTACACATTCACCCGCAATTCCATGGGCATTGGTGCGTCTTCGGCCATTATCATGCTGATTACGATTTTTGCGATCATCATTCCCTATCTCTATTCTGAAGTAAGGGGAGGCAACAAATGAGCGCCTCAAGCCCGGACAATGCAATCTCCAGCGGTAAGCTGACCCGCGTCATCATCTATATCGCGCTCTTGGTATTTGCCTTTTATTTCCTTCTGCCACTCTACGTCATGGTGGTGAACTCGCTGAAAACTCTGGATGAAATCCGTCAGGGGGGCATGCTGTCGCCGCCGCGCGAATGGACCATCCAGCCTTGGCTGGCAGCCTGGTCTTCGGCACAGATTGGCGTGCAGCCGACAGGGCTGAAACCTTACTTCATCAATTCCATCCTCATGGTCATTCCAGCTGTTGCCATCTCGACTGTGATGGGTGCTTTGAATGGTTATGTCCTGACCAAGTGGAAATTCCGCGGTTCGAACGTGATGTTCGGTATGCTGCTGCTCGGCTGCTTCATTCCGTTCCAGATCGTCCTCATACCCATGGCACGTATGCTGGGCATTCTCGGTATGGCTGGGACACTCCAGGGCCTGATCTTCGTCCATGTGATCTATGGTCTAGGTTTCACAACGCTGTATTTCCGCAATTATTACGAAGCGTTTCCGACCGAACTCGTCCGTGCCGCGCAGATTGACGGTGCCAGTTTCTTCCAGATTTTCCGGCGCATCCTTCTGCCATCATCAGGCCCGATCATCGTCGTGTCCGTCATCTGGCAGTTCACCAATATCTGGAACGACTTCCTGTTCGGTGCCTCTTTCTCGGGTTTCAGCAGCACGCCCATGACGGTCGCGCTCAACAACCTTGTGAACTCATCAACGGGCGTGAAGGAATACAACGTGCATTTCGCTGGCGCGATCCTCGCCGCACTACCAACTCTTATCGTCTACATCGTTTCCGGGCGTTATTTCGTCCGTGGGCTCATGTCCGGCGCCGTGAAGGGATAATCAAATGTCATTTCTCCAGATCAAGAATCTGCACAAGTCATATGGCAATGTTCCGATTTTGAAGGATATCAATATCGAGATCGATGAAGGCGGTTTTCTCGTCCTCGTTGGGCCCTCCGGTTGCGGCAAGTCTACGCTTCTCAACACCATTGCCGGGCTTGAGCCGATCAGTTCCGGCGATATCTCCATCAAGGGCAAATCGATCAGCGGCCTGCATCCATCCAAGCGCGATATTGCCATGGTGTTTCAGTCCTATGCGCTTTACCCGAACATGACCGTTGGCGGTAACATCGCCTTCGGTATGGAAATTCGCGGTGTGCCGAAAGACGAGCGGGAAAAGGCCATCAAGCAGGTCGCAGACATGCTGCAGATCGGGCATCTGCTCGACCGTAAGCCAAGCCAGCTTTCCGGTGGTCAGCGCCAGCGCGTTGCCATGGGCCGCGCGCTCGTGCGCAATCCGCAGGTGTTCCTGTTCGACGAGCCGCTGTCCAATCTGGATGCCAAGCTGCGTGTCGATATGCGCACGGAAATCAAGCGGCTGCATCAACGCATGAAAACAACCATCGTCTATGTGACCCACGATCAGATCGAGGCGATGACCCTGGCCACCAAGATTGCCGTGCTCAAGGATGGCGTTCTTCAGCAATTCGGCACCCCGGCGGAAATCTATAACAATCCGACCAATCTGTTCGTGGCTGACTTCATGGGCTCGCCCGCGATGAATCTGCTCAAGGCCAAGATTGAAGGTGGCGCGTCGGACCTGAGCGTCGTGCTCGACCGTCCAGACTCGACCCCGCTGCGCCTGCCGCTCAAGAAGAACAACAGTTCGCTGGTCAGTCATTCCGGCAAGGATGTGATTTTCGGTATCCGCCCGGAAGCTCTGACCGACCCGGACGGCGCAGATCGCAATGCCAGTTCGCTGGTTGAAGGCGAATGCCTGATCGATGTGGTTGAGCCGGCCGGTTCCGATACATTCGCGGTGACCAAGCTTGGCAGCAAGGAAGTGGTGGCGCGTCTGCGTGCCGATGCGCATATCCTGCCGGGACAGAAGACACAGCTGGCGTTCAATCTCGACAAGGCCGTGTTCTTCGATCCTCAATCGCAACTGCGTATCGGCGCCTGAACGAACAGTTTGCCATGAACGCCGCATCGCAACAGGGCCAGTCTCCCGATATCGTCATCATCGGTTCGGGGATTGGCGGGGCAACCATTGCCGCCGGTCTCGCCGGATCAGGTGCTGATATCCTGATCCTCGAGGCAGGCGATCATCTGCCTGACCGGCCCGAAAACCGTGATCCGCGTGCCATTTTCCAGAAGGGTTTTTTCCGCCCGAAAGAGAATTGGTACGATGCGCAAGGCAAGGCGTTCAATCCAGGCAATTACTATAATGTTGGCGGCAACTCGAAATTCTATGGCGCGGTGCTGACGCGTTACCGTGCCGAGGATTTTGCCGAGATGCAGCATCTTGAGGGTGTCTCGCCCGCGTGGCCCTTCGCCTATGATGAACTTGAACCCTGGTACGGCAAGGCCGAAGCGCTGTATCAGGTGCGCGGCACATCTGGCGAAGACCCAACGGAGCCTTTTCATTCCGAGGAGTACAACTTTCCACCCGTTCCGGATGAGGAATCGATGGGTATCTTGCGCCGCCGTTTGCAGGTGGCCGGTGTGCATCCGTTTTCGCTGCCGCTCGGTGTCGATATCGATACTTGGATGTCCCATGGCAAAACGCCGTGGGATGCGCATCCCAACAGCTTTAATGGCAAGATGGATGCGGAAACCGCAGCGCTTGCCCCGGCGTTGAAACATCGCAATATCCGCTTGCAGACCAATTCGCGTGTCACGCGGTTGGAAACGGCTGCCGACGGCAAAGCCATCACGGCCGTGCACTATGTGAAAGACGGAACGGCCTCGGTGGTCAGGCCAAAGCTGGTGATCCTGTCTGCCGGAGCGGTGCAGTCCGCCGTTCTACTGCTGCGCTCTGCCAACAGCAACAACCCTGCTGGCCTTGCCAATCGCTCCGATCAGGTCGGCCGTAATTTCATGAACCACAATCTGTCGGCAGTAATCGGTTTTGATCCGCGCTTCCGTAATGATTCCATCTACCAGAAGACGTTTGGTTTCAACGATTATTACCTCTCGGACGGGCACGGTGGTGCGCCGCTCGGCAATGTGCAACTGCTTGGCCGTATCAGCGGACCCGTGCTGAAATCCGATCTCAAGCTGGTGCCGGAATGGGTGCTCAACCGGTTCTGCGCCCATACGGTGGATTTCCTTGCCATGAGCGAGGATGTGCCGAAGCCCGAAAGCCGGGTGCGCATCGACGGCGACAAGATCATTTTGGAATGGGTGCGCAGCAACTGGCCTGCGCATCAGAAACTGGTAGCGCAGATCAAGTCAGTCTTGCGTGCTGCCGGATTCCCCATCGTGCTGTCCAAAGCCTTCGACCGCAAGACACCGTCGCATCAATGCGGCACAGTCCGCATGGGCACTGACCCGGCACTGGCGCCGCTCGATATCTATTGCCGCGCCTTCGACCATCCCAATCTGTTTGTGGTTGATGCGGCTTTCCTCCCGACATCGGCAGCCGTCAATCCGGCGCTGACCATTGCAGCACAGGCTTTGCGTGTCGCCGATCACATCATTGCCAAGGACCTTGCGCGATGATGAACGCCCAAACAAAACCCGTTGCTGTCATCACGGGTGCGCGCCGTGGCATCGGGCTTGGCATTGCCAAGGCGCTCGCAGCCAAAGGCTTTGACCTCGGCATTACCGATCTCGTGCGCGACGAAGCTGCGGAAACAGCCATTGCGGCACTGGAAGCACTCGGCGCAAAGGTTCTTTTTGTCGAAGCCGATCTGGCTGACCTTGCGGGTCATGCACACACAGTCAGCGCAATCACCGCGGCCTTTGGCCGCATTGATTGCCTCGTCAACAATGCCGGAATTGGTTCGAAAGTGCGTGGTGATTTTCTGGAACTTCAGCCCGCGAACTATGATGCGATTTTTGCGATCAATGTGCGTGGCACCGTGTTTTTCACCCAAGCTGTTCTGCAGGCAATGCGGGAACAAGCGGCCAATACATCGCTGCGTGCCATCATCAACATCACATCGGTATCAGCAGAAATGACGTCGCCTGATCGGCTGGATTATTGCATGACCAAGGCAGCACTGGCTTCCTTCACGCAAGGGTTGGCCGTGCGGCTTGCGGGCGAGTGCATCAGCGTTTTCGACGTGCGGCCCGGCATCATCCGCTCCGACATGACGGCTGTTGCTGCGGCCAAATACGATACGCTGATTGCTGAAGGTCTTGTCCCCATGAAACGCTGGGGCGAGCCGGATGATCTTGGCCGCATCGTTGCAGCGCTCGCCAGCGGGGATTTCAACTTTGCCACGGGCTCGGTCATCAACGTGGATGGCGCCCTTTCAATCAATAGACTTTAGCGGGTTGCGAGACATGAATTTTACCCCCCTCTGTCCTGTCAGACATCTCCCCCAAAATGGGGGTGTCTGAAACATGCAAAACCCATCCAAACAATCATCGTCCTACGATTACATCATCACCGGCGCTGGTCCAGCCGGTTGTGTTCTGGCCAATCGGTTGAGCGAAGATCCTGATGTTAAAGTCCTGCTGCTCGAGGCGGGCGGAGGTGACTGGAATCCGCTGTTTCATATGCCTGCCGGTTTCGCCAAGATGACAAAGGGTGTTGCCAGCTGGGGCTGGTCGACGGTGCCGCAAAAGCACATGAAGAACCGCGTTCTGCGTTACACACAGGCGAAGGTTATCGGCGGCGGGTCCAGCATCAATGCCCAGCTTTATACGCGCGGCAATGCAACCGACTACGACCTCTGGTCGTCAGAGGACGGTTGCACCGGCTGGAGCTATCGCGATGTGCTGCCCTATTTCAAGCGGGCGGAAGACAATCAGCGTTTTGCCGATGACTACCATTCCTATGGCGGCCCGCTGGGTGTTTCCATGCCCGTTGCCACATTGCCGATCTGCGATGCCTATATCCGTGCCGGTCAGGAACTCGGCATTCCTTACAACCACGATTTCAACGGCAAGCAGCAGGCGGGTGTCGGCTTTTATCAACTGACCCAGCGCAACCGCCGCCGCTCATCCGCATCCATGGCCTATCTTGCGCCGGTCAAGGACCGCAAGAACCTGACCATCCGCATGGGCGCGCACGTAACCAGGATCGTCGTTGAGGGCAGCCGTGCCGTTGGTGTGGAAGTGATCAAGGGCAATGGCCGCGAAATCATCCGTGCTGACCGGGAAGTGCTGATCAGCTCCGGCGCAATCGGTTCACCGAAACTGTTGTTGCAGTCGGGCATTGGCCCGGCGGAGCATTTGCGCAGTGTTGGTGTTCCCGTCGCACACCACCTGCCCGGTGTCGGCGAAAACATGCAGGATCATCTCGATCTGTTCGTTATTTCCGAGTGCACCGGCGATCACACCTATGATGGCGTTGCCAAGCTGCATCGTACTTTGTGGGCTGGCTTGCAATATGTGCTGTTCCGCTCCGGCCCGGTGGCATCGAGCCTCTTTGAAACCGGCGGCTTCTGGTATGCCGATCCGCAGGCGCGATCCCCTGATATTCAGTTCCATCTCGGTTTGGGCTCCGGCATCGAGGCGGGTGTCGAACGTCTGAGAAATGCGGGGGTGACCTTGAATTCCGCTTATCTGCATCCGCGTTCGCGTGGCACTGTGCGCCTACAATCATCCGACCCTGCAGCAGCACCGCTGATCGATCCGAATTACTGGAGCGATCCGCATGACCGCAAAATGTCGATCGAAGGTCTGAAGCTCGCCCGTGAGATCATGAATCAGGCCGCGTTGAAACCCTTTGTCATGGCCGAGCGCCTGCCTGGGCCAAAATACAATTCCGATGAGGAGCTGTTTGATTATGGCTGTGCCAATGCCAAGACCGATCATCACCCGGTGGGTACCTGCAAGATGGGCACGGATTCCATGGCGGTTGTCGATCTGGAATTGAAGGTGCATGGGCTGGAAGGGCTGCGCGTTTGCGACAGCTCGGTTATGCCGCGTGTTCCCTCCTGCAACACCAATGCGCCGACAATCATGATGGGTGAGAAGGGCGCCGATATCATCCGCAAGCTCGCACCCTTGCCGCCGACAGTTTTCAGCCATGAGAGGAATGAAAAACGCCCGCGTGCGCGGGCGGATATTCGGTGATCATAAAAAGAGCGGGGCAAACCCCCGCTCTTTCAATGCCTATGGGTGTAGCCTTGTGTCGAGAAACACGCCCGCATCGCGCGCGGCGCTGATAAAAGCGTGGCGCGCCTTATGTGCAGGTTTCCACCCGTCCAAGGCATCAAGGCAGGCCTGCAAGGCCCGGCGGTAATTAGCCCCGGTTTTCAACGGCCAATTGTTCTGCAGGCATTCGATCGCTTCCCAGACGCTGGAAATGGCCCTTTGGCCTGCAGCTCCCAGTCGGATCATAACCGGGATGGGAAAACGCTTGTCGTGCATCACTTCCTCCATGAGTATTTGATGAACTGAACATGCCAGTTGGCGCCGCCAGTCTAACACCGGTAATGAGTCCGGGATGAGTCTGGTTCCATGACAAATTGACGAAATATTTTTGAACGCAATGGCCTGTGAAAACACGGGATTTTGATGAGGTGCGGAAGCTTATCGCAGGTCGGCAGACATCGACCCGACTTCCCGCAGCAGCCAGTCGAGAAACACCTGCATGGCAGGACGTTGCGGGCGGTCCTGCGGACAGGTCAGCCAATAGGCGTGGTGGCTGACAAAGCCGAAGCCTTGCGGGTTGATCAGTTTGCCACTCGAAAGCTCCTCGGCAATCAGCCCGCGTGGCACCAGTGCCAAACCTTGACCAGCAATGGCAGCACGAATGACAAGCGCGTAAAAGCCGAAATGGGTGATACGCTCCGGCGCAAAATCAACAATCTGATGCGCCAGCGCAAATTCATCCCAGCGCAACGGCGTGTGCTTGTGGTCGAGCAGTGGAAACCTGCCGATATCTCCGGGTTTTTCCACGCCGCCTAGCCGGGCAATAAAATGCGGCGCACCGACAAGCGCTACCTCGCGGCCAAAGAGATAATGGTTGTCCTGCCCCGGCCAGTCGCCTTCACCGAAGCGGAAGGCCGCATCCGCCTGATTGATCAGCTCATTATTGGCAAAGGTTGATAATTCCACATCGATATCCGGATGCGCCTCGGCAAAACTGGCAAAACGCGGGATCAGCCAGCGGTCCCCCATGATCGGCAGGATGTGCAGTTTGATGGCATTGGGTGATGAGCCGAGCGCAGCCACGCGTATGGCGGCATTTTCCATGGCACCAAGTGCAATGCGGGCCTCGACCACATAAATCCTGCCGGCTTCTGTGGTGGACAACCCATAGGGCGTGCGCACAAACAGTGGAACACCCGCCAGCTTTTCGACTGCAATCAATTGCTTGCTCACCGCGCTTTGCGTCATGTTCAGCGCTTTGGCGCAAGCGGTCGTGCTGCCATGCTCAGCAATAGCCGCGATGACCTGCAATCCCCGGGTTGATGGATATATCCGGGCGGATACCATCGTTTTCGCCCTCGCCGATTTTACCCCACAGGGTAGTCCATTTTGGAATGGATATGCGAATTCATTTCGTTTGTCGTCCCCAAAACACAACCATAAGCTTCGGATAACGAGAAAAAGGGGAATGAATGCCATGACCGAGCAGTCCGTCCGTTTGTGGGGGGCTCGTTTCAGAACGAGTCCATCGCCAGAGCTGGTTGCGCTTTCCCGCTCGGAAAGCAGCTATTTTCGCCTTGTGCCGTATGATCTGACATCCTCCATCTCCCATGCGCGGGAGCTGGTGCGCGCAGGCATTCTGACCGAACCCGAAACGGAAACTGTTATTGTGGCGATCAAACAGATTGCCGCCGATTATAGGGCGGGCAGTATCGAACCTTCGCCTGCCGATGAGGACATTCACACCTTTCTGGAACGCATTCTTGGCGAGCGGATCGGAATACTTGGCGGCAAACTGCGGGCAGGCCGCTCGCGCAATGATCAGGCCGCCAATGACCTCAAGCTCTATTTGCGCGATGTGGCGCGGGGCATCGGTGCGGACATTCTCCTGCTGCAACAGGCGCTGGTTGGTCAGGCTGAAGCACATGTGATGACGCTCACTTCAGGCTTTACCCATTTGCAGCCAGCACAGCCAATCAGCTTTGCCCACCAGCTTCTCGCGCATGCCCAGACCTTTGCCCGCGATCTTGAACGGCTGCGTGACTGGGATAAGCGTGCTGCGCGGTCGCCGCTGGGTGCCGCTGCCATGGCCGGATCGAGCATCGCCGTGCAGCCGGAACTGTCGGCGCATGAACTCGGCTACGACGCACCGTGCGAAAATTCCATTGATGCGGTCGGCAGCCGCGATCACGTGGCGGAGTTTCTCTTCGTCACTGCCATGTTCGGCGTACACATGTCACGCCTTGCCGAAGAACTGTTTCTGTGGTCTTCGCGTCAATTCCGCTGGATCGAGATGAATGACGGTTACGCTACTGGCTCGTCGATCATGCCGCAGAAGAAAAACTGCGACATTGCCGAGCTGACGCGTGGCCGTGCTTCACGGCTGATCGGCAGCCTCACAACCATGCTGGTGGCGCTCAAGGGCCTGCCATTCGCCTATAATCGCGATTTGGCCGAAGACAAGCACGCTGCTTTCGACACCATCGATGCACTGACGCTGGTGGTTCCGGCCATGGCCGGGCTGGTTCGCACCATGCATGTCAATGTTGACGTCATGCGCAAGCAATCGGTGGATGGTTTTACGCTGGCAACAGAAGTTGCTGACTGGCTGGCCAAAACAGGCGTGCCTTTCTCCGAGGCGCATGAAATCACCGGTTCGCTGGTGCGGTATTGCGAGGACAAGAACATTGGCCTGGAGGATGTCAGCGATGCTGATCTCGCCGCCGTGGATGCCCGTCTGTTGCCCTCGATCAAGGCCAGCCTGACAGCGCAAGCCGCGGTCGACGCCCGTAAGGGTTACGGCGGAACGGCACCGGACCGTGTCAACGAACAGATCACGCGGCTCAAAGCTGTTTTGGATTCGCAGGCGAAATGGCTATCCTCCTACACCAGCCCCACAACGGCACTTGAGAGGTGAGCACCATGGCAAACATCGATAGCGCGGTTTCCATCCCGCCGGCAAAATATTCCATCGCGCATCTGAAGCATCAGCCGCGCCGCCACTATGGGCGCTGGCTTGCTGCAACCCTGATCATTCTGGCACTGGCGCTGATCATCAAAGCCTTTGCGCAGGGGCAGATTGCCTGGCCGGTTGTCGGTCAGTTCTTTACGGCGCCTGCCATTCTGTCCGGGCTGTGGAACACCATCCTGATGACCATCTGTGCCATGGCGCTGGGGCTTGCTCTTGGTGTGGTCTTCGCCATCATGATCATGTCGCCCAATCCGGTGCTGAAATATGTGGCGGTGTTCTACATCTGGTTCTTCCGCGGCACGCCGTTGTTGTTGCAACTGCTGCTCTGGTTCAATCTCGCGCTGATCTTTCCAAAGCTGGGTATTCCCGGCCTGTTCGAAATGCGCACCGTCGATTTCATGACGCCGTTCATGGCAACGCTGCTCGGGCTTGGCATCAATCAGGGTGCATATACGGCCGAAGTGGTGCGTGGCGGCATTCTCTCCGTTGATAATGGCCAGATCGAAGCGGCAAAGGTCATCGGCATGACGCGGCTGACAATGCTGCGCCGTATCATTTTGCCTCAAGCTATGCGCGTGATCATCCCGCCGGTTGGCAACGAAGTGATCAGCATGGTCAAACTGACCTCTGTCGCCAGCGTCATCCAGTATGCGGAAATTATTCGCAATGCCCAGACGGTCTACTATGCCAATAACCGTGTCATGGAACTGCTGATTGTCTCAGCCATCTGGTATCTCGCCGTTGTAACAGTGTTGTCTCTTGGCCAGCACCTGCTCGAAAAACATTATTCCAAGAGTCAGGGCCGCCGGACCGGCAAGCGCATAGCACCTGCCGCAGTGGAAGGAGCATGAACATGTCAGCCATGGTTGCCGCCGTTGACGTGAACAAGTATTTCGGCCCTTTCCACGCGCTGGAGAATATCTCGCTCGAGATCAGTCATGGTGAGGTGCTGTGCATCATCGGACCGTCTGGCTCAGGCAAAAGCACGCTGCTGCGTTGCATCAACCAGCTGGAGCGTATCGATTCCGGTGCCATCTGGATCGATGATGAGCTGGTGGGTTTCCGGCAGGACGACAACAAGCTGTACGAGCTGACCGATGCGGAGATTTCGCGCCAGCGTCTATCGAGCGGCATGGTTTTCCAGCGCTTCAACCTGTTTGCCCATATGACCGTTCTGGAAAACATCATCGAAGGTCCGGTCATCGTCCAGAAGCGGGCGAAAAGTGCAGTTATCCCGGAAGCCATGGCTCTGCTTGAACGGGTTGGACTTGCCGACAAGAAGGATGCCTATCCAAGTGAGCTTTCCGGCGGCCAGCAGCAGCGTATCGCCATTGCACGGGCGCTCGCCATGAAACCCAAACTGATGCTGTTCGATGAACCCACGTCGGCGCTGGACCCAGAGCTCGTCAGCGAGGTGCTGAGCGTCATGCGCGATCTCGCCACCAGCGGCATGACGATGATTGTTGTCACCCACGAACTTGGCTTTGCCCGTGAGGTCGCGCACCGCGTCGTATTCATGGATCGTGGCAAGATCGTCGAGACGGGAACGCCGCACGATATCCTGACCAGCCCGAAAGAAAAACGTACGCAAGACTTCATCGCAGCAGTCTTGTCCTGATCCCAATTGAATGAACAGGCCGGGAAACCGGTCAGAGAGGAACCAGCAATGAAAAACATCACCCGGCTTGCCGTTCTCGGCGGCGCACTGGCCTTCAGCTTTTCCGCCATGGCGCAGGAACTTCCTGCCCGCATCAAGGATGCCGGCAAACTGGTCATTGCGACCATGCCGAACTATCCGCCGATCACCTACAAGGACCCGGCAACCAATGAGCTTCAAGGTTTTGATATTGAGCTTGGTGAAGCCATCGGCAAGGAACTTGGCCTCAAGGTCGAGTGGCAGGAAATCGCTTTCGCGCAGATGCTGCCATCGTTGCAGACCGGCCGCGTCGATCTTGCCATGGCTGGCATGAGCGACAAGAAGGCCCGGCAGGAAACCGCCGACTTTGTTGATTACATGAAGTCAGGTGCACAGTTCTACACCTCCAAGGCCTTGGCGGCTGAAATCAAGTTGGTTGATGATCTCTGCGGCAAATCTGTCGGCGCCAGCCGTTCGACCGACTGGCCGGCACAGATCACCGCATGGAGCGAGGCAAACTGTGTTGCCAAGGGTAAGCCGGCCGTCACAGTCATGGGTACGGAAGGTTCCGCCGATGCACGCACGCAGATCAAGAGCGGCCGCCTGCAGGCAGCGGCACAGGGCAATGAAACGCTGCCTTATAACCAGAAACTGGAACCTGACACTTACGTAACCCTCGGCGAAGCTTTCAGCCAGTCACTGGCCGGTATTCCTGTCTTGAAAAGTGAAACGCAATTGCGCGATTCCGTGAAAGTCGCGCTTGAAAAACTTCAAGCCAATGGTACCTATGATGCACTTTTGGAAAAGTATGGTCTGAAGGCCAACAAGCTGGCGCCTATCACTTTCAACGCGGGCGAATAAGCGTAAGGTCGACTTAACGAATGAGGGCGGTTCTGGTGCACCAGGACCGTCTTTCCATGAAAAGGAATGCAGGATTGATCAAGGTCAGTTTGTCCAATCCGTCGGATCACGTGCAGCTTGCTGCGCTTTTTGAAGAGATGCAGGCGCATTACGAAGTATCCTGTCCGCCGCGTGAAGAAATCCTGCAAGGGTTGCGCGATATGCCGGATGGCACGGAAATTCTCGTGGCTGGCACGACCGAAATCGTCGGGTTTGCCGCGTTTTCCTCTGTCTATCCTGGACCCGGCTTGCAATCTGGTTTGTTTCTCAAGGAATTGTTTGTCTCAAAGCAGTACCGCAGCAGTGGTGCGGGAACCTATCTGATGCAGGCACTTGCCCGGCTGGCGCTGGAGCGCGGCTACAAGCGCGTTGACTGGACTGCGGATCGCAACAATCCGCAATTGCTGGCCTATTACGATGGTTTTGGCGCTACGCCCAAATCGGAAAAGCTGTTTTATCGGCTGGATGGCGATGCACTGGCTGCCACCGCTGCTGGCGATGGCCGCGAAAAGGCCTGATCTATCCGTTTTTCGGCCGCACCAGCCATGTGTAGATTGCGCCCAAAGCCATGAGCACGCACGTCCCTAGAAACACAGCGCGCATGCCAAAATGTCCGCCGATAAACCCGCCCGCCAGCGGCCCGACGACCTGTCCCGCATATTGCGACGAGGTGGCGTAACCGAGGATACCCCCCGCGACACGGTCAGGCACATTGTGGCGGATGACACTGGTGATGCAGGGCAAGAGACCGCCGAGCGCCAATCCCATCAGGAAGCGCAGCAGAATCAGCTGCCAGCCTTGCGTGACAAACGCCTGTGGTATCAAGAGCAACGCTGATATCGCCAAAGCCCCGATGATGACATTCCAGTGGCCGATACGGTCGGCGAGTTTACCCAGGCGCGATGCCGACAGGATGCTGCCCAGCGCCGCCGCCGACATGACGATGCCGGAAACGATGGTGACCTTGCTGACATCGCTGACCAGTTGCGCCACATAGACGGTGATGATCGGTTCGATCGACATATTGGCGAGCATCAGCAACATACCCGTCGCCAACATGGCGATAACCGGGCGTTTGTCCGGGATGGCCGACCAGCCCCCGCTAACTTTGGCACCTTTGACCTTTGCTGGCCGCCGCTCCTCCTTGATGAACAGGCTTGTAGCGATGAAGGTGAAAAAAATGACCCCGCCTGCCAGCCAGAAGGTCGCGCGAATGCCGATCAGCGGCGGCAGCCCGCCGCCGATCAGCGGCCCAACGAGATTGCCCGCCATGATGCCCGATGAAAGGGTGCCCAGCGCCCAGCCGGTGCGGGCTTTCGGTGTCTGCGTTGCCACGAGAACAGTGGAGCCGGAAGCATAGCCGCCCAGCAGCCCGGCAACGAGCCTTAAGGCCACCAGCTGCCAGACATCCGTCGCCATGCCGATCAAAGACATCGCCACGGCCATGCCAAGGCTGGCGCGGATCAGCATCAGCTTGCGGCCGTAGAGATCGGCAAGCTTGCCCCAGAGGGGCGCAACCAGTGCGGCAGTAAAAAAGTCGCGCCATAGGCGGCGCCGGACCATTGGACAATGGCCGCGTGGTCCTTGACTCCCAACTGCTCGACATAGAGCGGCAGGAAGGGGAGGAGCAGGGTCATGGCGACAATGGTGGTGAAGGAGCCGATGAGGCAAACAACGAGGTTCTGCCGCCAGTAGCGCGATTCCGTTTCCGGTTCAGCTGCCGGTGAAGGCACATTCGCCGCGGTTTTATTGCCCGCGCCATCGTCTGTGTTGGATGTATTCATGAAACCCGGATTTCCGCAGCGGAGAACCCGCAGCGCCTCTCACACCTGCGAGGTTCGAACAGGCTTCCACTGTTTCATTCCTGACTGCCAATAGCAATCGTGCAGCCCACCCGAGGCGGCAACAGGTCGCAATCTGCGCGCGCGACCATTGAGTGATCCATCTGCCCGGCTGAAACGTATTTGATGGCAGCAAGACCGGGCGATGGACTCCAGACAAAACAGGCATATCCTCATCGGCCAGCTGTCCCGGCATGCGCAAGGAGAACGGCATGATGAAAGCATTTCCGTTTACAGTGATTGTCAGTGTGTTCCTGCTGCTGGCTGCGCCGGTTCCCGGCTTTGCCGATGAACCGCTCGATACCGGGCAATCCATCATCAAAAAGCAGATCACAGCTTTTCTCAGTGATGATGCAGCGATGGCCTTTTCCTTTGCGTCACCTGCCATTCAGGGCAAATTTGTCAATCAGGATATATTCTTCGAAATGGTCAAACGCGCCTATCAGCCGGTGTACCGGCCAGGCAATTTCGCCTTTGGCCGCAACAAGGTGTCGGACAGTGAAATCGTGCAGGAAGTGGTGATAGCCGGCCCCGATGGCAAAGACTGGACAGCTCTGTATCAGTTGACCAAACAGCCCGACGGTAGCTGGAAGATCAACGCGGTGCGGATGATGCAGGCAGCCCCCGGTCCGGAAATCTGAGTTTTCAATCGCCGGCAAGCTGTTCGATGGTGAAGATTCCATCGGTTTCCGGTTCGGCGATGTAATTATCGTCGGGCGTTTCAAAGGTGATGCGTGTCTTGCGCAGCGCGTCCACCAGTTCGATTGTCCAGTTTTCCTTTAGCCGCCACGCGGTGATT
Source organism: Phyllobacterium sp. 628 (assembly GCF_014189505.1). Lineage (GTDB taxonomy): Bacteria > Pseudomonadota > Alphaproteobacteria > Rhizobiales > Rhizobiaceae > Phyllobacterium. The sequence goes on from NZ_CP050301.1 coordinate 830,216, forward strand.
TCGCCCATAATGGGAAAGGTCTTGGCGCAGGCCGGGTCGATCTCGATCTGAGTGCCGCCAATGGTCGTTTCTTTCTTGAGAACCACCTTGCACAGTTTGTCGCCATTTTCGTTGCGAATCTGCCAGGGGCCATAGAAGCTCTCCAGCAGATCAGGATCGATGGAGTCCAGATCCATCGGCGCGACTTCCTGCGCCAAAGCTGCCGTCACCGGCAACGTAGCGAAGAGCGCGAGAGCAAAAATAGCGCGGTGCATGACAATCAGATTTCCGGTTGCAGTGTCCGAAAATTTAGCCGGAATTGCGCATGGGGCAAATGTCTATTCGTCGCACCGGCAACACACATTGGTATGGCATCAGTCTGACGCAGCGGTCGAGCGGGTGATAAACCACTGCGCTGCATAATAGGTGCCGAGCACCCACAGGGGTCCAAGCGGAATGACAAAGCGGAATTTGCCATAGGCCAGCAACGTATCACTCATCAGGAAGAGCATGCCGCCGATGGCTGCCAGCCAGGAGGAACGTGTTTGCAGCAGTTGCGCCCGGCTGATCGCTTGTGCGCCCATCAGGCCAAGCACGAGTGCATAGGCTGTCACCGGCAGCCTGAGTTCCGGTGGTAGGCTTGGCCAGATGCCCCAGACGATCCCGAGTGCAAGCACGGCACAGGCGGCAAACGTCACCGGCATGGCGCCCAGCCGCATATTGCCGGTCAACGCAACGATATAGGCGCAATGGGTGATGAGAAAACACAGGAGCCCGGCCACGAACATATCTTGCGGCAGCATAAGGAAAATGTCGCCGCAGAGGGAAAAGACCAGACCGGTGGCGATCGCCCATTTGTACCGGGCGGAAACCGCCGGCACTGTCCGGACCACCATCAGCAACAGCAGCGCCGTTGCCAGGGGCTTGCTGATATAGTGTAGCCAGCGCCAGCCATCGCCCAGCAACGCGCTTGCTATGGCTGCAATTGCAGCAATCGCAAAGATGATGGTGAGTTTAACCGGGACGGGCTGTGCGGTTCGGGTTGCCATGACTGTTCCTGTCATTTGACTGCCTTTGGCAGTCCGGCCTTGCCAGCCTCTTCCGGATGCAGGCGGACAAAATCGGCTTTGAGATCTGCGGATGTTTTCCGGCTGCCATCATGGCTCCAGCCGGGCGGCGCCACCAGATAAAGCAGACGTTGCCGCAGCGTCAGCTTGGGCGACATTGCATCTTTCAGCATGTTGATCCATTCATGGAATGCGACACGCAATGGATCGAACGTACCGATATTTCTGACGATGCCATAGCGCGGCATATCCTCGTCCAGTTCCTCGACAAACGTGCCGAACATGCGATCCCAAATGATCAGCGTCCCCGCATAATTGGCATCGAGATAGCGGGGATTAGTGGCGTGGTGCACCCGGTGATGGGACGGGGTGTTGAAGATGAGTTCGAACGGCCGCCACATCTTGCCGATGGCTTCGGTGTGGATCCAGAACTGGTAGACAAGGTTAAATCCGTAAACAAAAGCGATGACCGCCGGATGAAAACCCAGCAGCACCATCGGCATCTGCAGGATGAACATGCCGGTGATCTGTCCAGTCCATGACTGGCGCAGCGCAGTCGAGAGATTGTAGTGCTGGCTGGAGTGGTGGTTGACATGCTCGGCCCAGACCCAGCGCACCCGGTGGGCAATCCGATGATAGCAATAGTAACGCAGATCATCGAAAATGAAGGCGATGACGAAGACCCACCAGTGCAGCCCAAGATCAAACAACCGGAATTGCCATACCCACATCAACGCCGTGATCGAGACGAAGCCGAGCAGCAATCCGGCAGCAACATTGCCAGTTCCCATCAGCAGGCTCGTCAGCGTATCGCGGGTTTCAAAGTCACCTTTGCGCTGCCAGTAGCGGATGGCCACCAGTTCGATCAGGATGGCGATGATGTAAAACGGCACCGCCAGTTTGGTGACGTCAAAGAACATGGGTTCGTTCATTGCTGATCCCTCCTGCTGAAACCGTTGCGGGTGTGAGCCATTTGATGACAGTATTTCTGTCTGTTTCGCTGGCAAAGGAAAATACCGGACGCGGCCAGGTAATATCGTGCAGACGCAATTTGAGCATTGCAGGCCCGGCTGCCTCCACGGACATTACATCGCTGTGCGTTACTGACCGTGTCAGGAACTTGTTGCCCACGCCATGAACGAGCCCGACATGGTTGCCGGGAAGCGCAAAGAATGCCGTCCGCCGATCCTGTGAATAGACGATGTTTCCGATCCGGCTTTCCGGATAATCCTGCAGGAACCGCGATATGGTTTGTGCGTCGTCCTGGAGTTGCGGGCGGTTGCTGCCACCCGCCAGATGCACGGCGAAAACCCCGACCGAAATACCGATAACAATCATGCCGATCAGCACTGGCAAACCAAGCACGCAACGCCTCCCCAATAAGCAGATGATCCTGTCCGGCCAATAAAATCGACCGAATCGGCGTCATCCGCATTCTGCTCCCGGCTGCACTTTCCCACACCACTGCCGAAATCTCAATTGGCCGCCACCGCTGTTTGGGAATGTCGCGGCGATGAAAAGATCCTTCGTCGGGCTGACTGGACAGCAGAAGTGAGCCCCTTCCTGCCACATGGCAGTAGTGCCCGCATGCAACACAATATTAATCAATCGGTGAGTGGGCATTTGCGCCCGATTCGATATCCGCAACCTGCATCGTTCTTCACTAGCGTTGCTCACAACTTCAAAGGTTCCGCTTTATGTCATCCGGGTCCAAAAATTATTTACGCAAAGCAATTTTGTTCACAACGGTTTCTTCACTCGTATTCTCCTCCACGGCCTTTGCTGAGCCGTCGAAAGAGGGGGATAAGGTTGGGAGCCCTGCAATAACGAATTCTGGCAGTGGAAATGTCAAAACAGCCAGCGATGGTAAGCCGAGCACGAATGCTGGTGCTTGGTCAGATTTTTTCGATCACGTTAAAGCGCCGGTTGTTGAAGAAGGCAAAGTCGTTGGCGATGTCGGTAAAACCATGCAGAATCTTTTTACCGGCAATTACTTTGAATTCTTCAAAGGTGTGGGCGATCTGCCCGCGCAAGCCATTACCGGTACATTATGCGGTGTAGGGGGACTCCTGTCTCCCGGAGCGTGTCAAAAGGGCACGTCAACAAATGGTGGCGACGCCCAAGGCAAGGATTCCAAGGCGGATGGTGCTGGCGCGATCGCCAAGGGCGATAAGGCGAACGTCGACGGCGCCGGGAGTGTGGGCATTGGGGCTGATGTAGACGTGCATGGAGCCAAAGATGTGGGCATTGGCAGTGGCGCTCAAGTGGGTAAACAGGACCCGGCGACCAAGGCGTGGACAAATGCCGATAACGCCGTCGCAGTCGGATCCAATGCCAAGGCGCAAGACAACGATACCACTGCGGTGGGTGCAAATGCTGTCGCCGCTGGCAAAGGAGCTTCGGCATTTGGATCTGGTGTCGATGTACATGGCGCTGACGGCGTCGGCATCGGTGACAAGGCCCAGGTGGGAACATATGACGAAAAGCAGCAAAAGTGGGTCGATGCACCGAAAGGGGTAGCAATCGGATCTGATGCCAAAGCGTATAGCGACCATTCCACAGCCATTGGCCCGGATGCGGAAGCGAAAGGCGCATGGTCAATGGCGGATGGTCCGGGTGCCAAGGCGAATGGTGATCACTCTGCAGCCGTCGGTCCGAAAGCCGAGGCGACGGGCGAGGGGGCTATGGCCAGTGGATGGCAGGCCCATGCGCACGGTGCCGGTTCGAACGCCATTGGTGAAAATGCTGAAACAGGCACGCCGGACAAGGATGGTATGTGGAAAGACGCAGCCGGCGCGATAGCACTCGGACGGAGAGCCAAAGCGTACGACGAGAATTCCATGGCCATGGGCACAGATGCCAAGGCAATTGGCGAGGGCGCAAAGGCCAGCGGGACATTAGCGCAAGCAGACGGTAAGCATTCCAATGCAGACGGCGCCAACGCCCACGCAAAAGGTGAGGATTCGAGTGCCCGTGGGACAGGAGCTCAGGCGGATGGTTTGCGCGCCATTGCCGACGGCACCAATGCGCATGCGAAGGGCGAGGATTCCAGTGCTCGCGGAACCGGAGCCCAGGCCGATGACCAGCGCTCTATTGCCGATGGGACTGGCGCCCATGCAAAAGGCATCGATGCGAGCGCCCGTGGAACATCGGCGCAGGCGGACGGTACGGGAGCAAATGCAGACGGCGCTGGTGCCAAGGCGAAAGGTGAGCATGCCTTGGCGGTTGGTCCGAATGCTGATGTAACCGGTGACAAGGCAGCGGGTGTTGGGCCCGATGTAAAGGTGGTTGGTCAAAATTCCTTTGGTGCCGGTTCAGGTGCCCAGGTCGGTACATATGACGAAACCAAGAAGGAGTGGACAGCTGCCAACAATGCCGTGGCAATTGGACCCGATGCCAAAGCGCATAGCGATCACTCTACGGCTGTAGGTCCGGAAGCCGATGCGACGGGCGAGGGGGCTATAGCGAGTGGATGGAAAGCGAGTGCCAGTGGCAAGAATGCCAACGCCAATGGCACCGACGCCGATGCGTCGGGTGATGGAGCAATGGCACAGGGATCGAAGGCACATGCGCACGGTGCTGGCTCGAATGCTATCGGTGAAAATGCCGAAACGGGCACGGTGGACGAGGATGGCGATTGGACCGACGCAGCAGGCGCAACAGCTCTCGGACTAAGAGCCAAAGCGCATGACGAGAATTCCATGGCCTTGGGTACAGATGCCGATGCAACGGGGGAGGATTCCAGTGCTCGCGGAACGGGAGCTCAGGCGGATGGTCAGCGAGCAATTGCCGATGGCACCAAAGCTCATGCAAAGGGCATCGATGCGAGTGCCCGTGGCACCTCAGCGCAGGCTGATGGTCTGCGTGCCATAGCCGATGGCACCAATGCCCATGCCAAGGGTGAGGATTCCAGTGCTCGTGGAACTGGAACTCAAGCCGATGATCAGCGCTCGATTGCTGACGGTACTGGTGCTCATGCAAAGGGCATCGATGCGAGCGCCCGTGGCACCTCAGCGCAGGCTGATGGTCTGCGTGCCATAGCCGATGGCACCAATGCGCGTGTCAAGGGCGAAGATTCCAGCGCTCGTGGAACTGGAGCGCAGGCGGATGGTCAGCGAGCAATTGCCGATGGCACCAAAGCTTATGCAAAAGGCATCGATGCGAGTGCCCGTGGCACCTCAGCGCAGGCTGATGGTCTGCGTGCTATAGCCGATGGCACCAATGCGCATGCAAGGGCGAGGATTCCAGTGCTCGCGGAACCGGAGCTCAGGCTGATGACCAGCGCTCAATTGCTGACGGTACTGGTGCTCATGCAAAGGGCATCGATGCGAGTGCCCGTGGCACGTCCGCTCAAGCGGATGGTTTGCGAGCCAATGCGGATGGCACCAATGCCCATGCCAAGGGTGAGGATTCCAGCGCTCGTGGAACTGGAGCTCAAGCCGATGATCAGCGCTCGATTGCCGATGGCACTAAAGCTCACGCAAAAGGCATCGATGCGAGTGCCCGTGGCACGTCCGCTCAAGCGGATGGTCTGCGTGCCATAGCTGATGGTACCAATGCTCATGCCAAGGGTGAGGATTCCAGTGCTCGTGGAACGGAAGCTATTGCAGACGGTTCGATGACCTATGCCGCCGGACCCTATGCCAACGCGGTCGGCTCGCATGCAACAGCCATGGGACCGCAGGCATCAGCATCGGGTAACGCGGCAATGGCTTCGGGCGCCAACTCCGTAGCCAGGGGCACCAATGCCACCGCAATTGGCGCAAATGCCCGTGCAACTGCGGCAAATTCCGTTGCCTTGGGTGCCAATTCGGTAGCCACCGAGCCGGACACTGTTTCGTTCGGTAGTCCGGGCAATGAACGCCGCCTGAGCAATATTGCGCCGGGTGTACTGCCGAATGATGCGGTGAATATGCGCCAGTTCGAGCAGGGTGTATGGGAAGCCAAGCGTGAAGCACATCGGGGTACAGCAACGGCTGTTGCGATGTTGAATGCCAATCCCGTCCTCGAACATGGCAAGAAGTTTGCTCTCTCGCTCGGGTTTGGCTCCTATGGTTCGCAGCAGGCACTCGCCGGTGGTGCAGCCATACGGTTTACTGACAACTTCACCGGTAGCCTAAACTTTGGCACGTCCCTGTCGGGTGGCAGCACAGCGATTGGAACAGGCATCAGCTACCAGTGGTAACGCAGTTAACGTTGGGGGCTTCGGCCCCCGGCGGTCCACCAATTGATCCCAAATAAGAGTGTTTGTTTTGTATACTGTCTTTCATATGCTGCGCACCTATTTACTATCTCCGGTACGTGTCAGCGCCATTATTTTTGCGGTTGCCGTTCTCTCATATGGTGCCGTCACCTGGGCTCAGGCTCAGACAGCCAATCGCGCGCCGAAAGAAAAACCGCAGATCGAAGAAACACGGCCGGCGGACATTGATCGCAGCGGAATTCTGATCCTCATCCGCAGCACGTTGATAGCTTTGGATCAGGCGAACAAAACCGGCAATTATACGGTTTTCCGTGATCTCGCCGCGTCGGATTTCCGGGTTAACGACGCGTCCAAACTTGCAGAAATCTTTGCCAAGCAACGTTCGGATGAAATTGATCTGGGCGGCACCCTGGTTCTCGAGCCGCAGCCGACGATCATGCCGCAGACAGACAAAAATGGATTGCTGCATTTGAAGGGCTTTTTCCCGTCCGTGCCACGCAGGTCAATTTTGACCTGTTCTATGCACCTGAACAGCAACGTTGGAAGATAGTCTCTATCCTGATTAATTTCACCAAAGGCGGGACGCCCGTTGCTCCTCTTCTGGAAACAAAGGCAAAGCCTGTCACCCCGTCCAAGCCGGTTGTTCCTCCAACATCATCCATTGATGGCCATTAAGTCACTCCCTCTGCTATATTTTTACTGAGTCTGGCGTGAACTGTCTTGACAATAAACAGTAAAATCTTCGAATATCTTTGAAGATTGGGGAATATAGTGGGGAAAAATGGGGGACGATTCGAAATTTAGTCCAATTATAATCTGTGGTTGTAAAAGAAGCGGTACGACTGCGCTTGTTCGAATACTGAATGAAAATGGTATTACTATTTCTAATGAATGGGCTTTGTTTGCCTGGAGTGCATGGAAGCACGAATATTCATTGGCGGACTGGCTGCATAACAAGCATGTGGAAGTTGCAACCAATTCATGGCTTCAGCACTGGAACCACCGGATTGAATTGTCTGGTGGCCAGGCTGAACGCGGCTATCCGGAAGCGCTGCATTCCATTTATGGCAATAAGCCACGCTGGACATGGGGCGATAAGTGGCCGGACTATGTGTACCACGTGAAAGAGATCAAGGAGCATTTTCCCAACGCCAAGATCATCTACATCTATCGCGATGGGCGGGATGTGGTTGCGAGCATGTTGCGCAAGGGCATGGCGGACAATCTGGGTCACGGCTTTGAGCAATGGGTCAATGCCATTGAGGCGTGGAAATCCTGGGAAAAGGATGTCGAGCATCTCGCCATCAAGCAGGAAGACCTGTTGCAGTACCCTGCGGAAGTGGCCGCTTTTGTTGCGCGTTATTGCGGTATCCGGCTGGAAAGTGCCAAGCATGCCCGCTACGTTCTCTTGGGGTCCGATGAAGTGTCGAGTGATGATTACGTATCTGAAAACCGGTTTGCCCATACGCGCTCTTACGGCTCGCTGTTTTCCGATGATGATGTTCCGCCAAATGCCCGTGAGCTGCTGACATCGCTTGGATATCACTGATCAAAGATAGGTTTCGCCGCTGACGGTCATGAGGCTGCGATTGCCAAAATCCAGCGGCGGAACATCCTGATTGCATGTCACCAGCAAGCCGTTCAGCCATGGGCTTTCGGACGGCGAGTGGCCCGCTGGTCCTGCACTGTTGAGTTTGATCGATGCAATAAGCCGCGCATCATTTGCGGTGCTGGCCCGCACCCAGCAGGTTTCTCGCACTTTAGATCTCTGCCATATCGAATGTTCTGCAAAATCCTCGGAGGGATCCAGCCTGAAGAATGTACCGGTCATTTCTCTAAGTTCCCCTATGCTCAGACAGATACGTTCAGGGCAGGACTAAAGTTCAATCACAAACGATTAAAATTCGTCGCGAAACAAATCGATTGGCAGGCAATTCATTTTGCATTCGGGCCGCGCTTTCCGGATATGGTTCAACATGAACGTTTCAACATCGTGCAAAATTCATAAGAACGAAGCTGTGAAGTCGGGCAAATGGGAGCTGGAGTGCAGATCGTAAAACACATCCGCTGGGCGGTGATCGCGAGTCTTGTGTTGTGCTGGACCAGTTATGGCGCGCTGGCACGGCCGTCCATTGGCAAAATACCCGGTTCGCCCGCAAGTACACATGAAATGCCGAAAGCCGATGAGAACAAGAACGTGCCGAGCGTTCCACCTGTGGCAGCCCGCGCGGAAGAGGTCTTTGCCCGCGACGGGACAGATGTGATCGAGGTTCAGGCGTCGATCAATGGCGTGGAAGGCACGTTCATCATCGATACCGGTGCGAGCTATATTTCCGTCAAACAATCCTTTGCCGATCGCGCGCAGCTGAAGATTATCGACGGTCTGCCGATCACACTGACAACGGCGAATGGCGTCATCGATGCTTATCTGGTTCAGGTGGATGAAGTGCGCCTGCGATCGCTGAAAGGTCAAAATATTCAGGTTGCCATTCAGGGGAATGGTGATGATGGTTTTGACGAACTCATTGATGGCGTCATCGGTATGAATTTTCTGTCGAACTTTGATATTACCATGGATGAAAAGTCGCTGCGACTTACATCAAGACCAGCGGAATAGAGGGATGAGGATTCAAATCTGTAGTGTCACTTTTTAACGGCAGCCGCGTGGAAAGTACGTGTGCCTCCTGAGCCGTGGCTGCTTCGAATTCGTAACCTGCGGCGTGCTGCAAAATTGGCTGTCAGCGTAGATAGTGGATATGGGGACGAGTGTGATGTGACGACACTTCCACACGCGCCTCCACCGAAAATACCGTCCGAAGAAGATCTTGAGTGAGTACGTCTTCCGGCACGCCGGAGGCGACGATCGTGCCGTGATGCATGACGATCAACCGGTCGCAGAACATCGCGGCATGGTTGAGGTCATGCAGTGCGATGATGCTGGTCACTGGCAGGCCGGAAACCAATCGCATCAAGCTGATCTGGTGCTGGATATCCAGGTGGTTGGTGGGTTCGTCCAGGATCAGTTCGCTCGGCGACTGCGCCAGTGCACGGGCGATGTGGGTGCGCTGTTTCTCGCCGCCCGAAAGCGATTGCCAGCCTTCGTTGCGCTTGCCGGTCATGCCGGCCCGCTCGAGTGCTTCGTCAACGGCCTGATCATCGGCCGGTGTCCAGCCGGAAAACATTGATCTATGCGGGAAGCGGCCAAGCTTGACAATGTCAACGACCTTGAGGTTCGCGTTGGTCGTTGCATGTTGTTCGACAAAGGCGACGCGCTGCGCGAGCGCGCGGCGTCCGATGGTTCTGATGTCTTTGTTGTCGAGGGTGATCTGACCGGCATGCGGCCGCTTCAGCCCAGCCAGAAGCCGCAGCAGGGACGTTTTCCCCGAGCCGTTCGGGCCTAGCAGGCCAAGCATTTCACCCGGCTGCGCTTCGAAAGAGACCCCGTTCAGGATAGTCTTCCTGCCAATCTTCCAGGCGAGGTTATCGGCTTTGATGCTCATGATGCACGCTGAAACCGGTAGAGAATGATGGAGAAGAATGGTACGCCGACGAGAGCCGTGACGACGCCGATTGGCAGGACCTGCTGTGGGATCAGCGCGCGCGATGCAATATCGGCGAGAACCATGAAGATCGCTCCAATAACGGCGCAGGCTGGAAGTAGCCGGATATGGAGCGGTCCGACAATGAATCGCGCTGCATGCGGTACCACGAGACCAACGAAACCGATCGAGCCGACCATGCTGACGATGGTTGCCGTCATTATTGCTGTTAAAGCAAAAAGCACGATGCGGACTTGGCCGACATTGACGCCCAGAGATGACGCTGCCTCGTCGCCGAAGGCGAAAGCATCCAATACCCTGGCATGAAGCAGGCAGACGACAAGCCCTAAGCCGACGATCACTGAAACCAGTATGAATTCCGGCCAACGCACACCACCGAAGCTGCCGAGCAGCCAGAACATCACATCACGCGCCTGCTGCGCATTGCCTGATGTTGTTACGATGTAGGAGGTGGTGGCATTGAATAGTTGTGATGCTGCAACACCGGCAAGAATGGTGCGGTCGGCACCGCCGCGGGTGCCGTTGGACAGCAGCGCCACGAAGAAGAAGGCTGCAAATGCGCCCGCAAAAGCCCCTGCCGACAACGAGACGGCACCTGCGCCAATACCAAGGATGACAATGGTGACCGCCCCGGTGGATGCACCGGCGGAGATTCCGAGGACATAGGGCTCGGCCAGCGGGTTGCGCAGCAGCGATTGCATGATGGCGCCCGAGAGAGCGAGTCCCGCGCCGCAAAATGCAGCCACAAGCGCGCGGCTGAGACGATAGTCCCAGATTACGGTCTCGTGGATGCGGTTGATTTCGACGGCTGTCCATCCCAGCTTGTTGGTGACGGCGGCGAAAGTTGTTGCGAGAGAGATGGGCAGGTCGCCGATCCCGACGCTGACAGCGACGACGAGGGCGATCGCCGCAAAAGAAGTCAGCAGCAGGGCCGCGAAAGCGGCAGCCTGCTGGATTGTACGTTTCGTCGCGGTCACTTGATCAGACCAAGGGCCTTTAGCTGTGCAGCCACCTGTTCCGCACCATAGATCGTCCGGACGGTTGGGTTCATCGCCTGACCGTCCATTACCGCGATTGCCTTGTTCTTGACTGCCGGGATCTGACTGACGGCCGGATCGGTGGTCAGGAACTTGACCTTGGCCTCTGGCTTGTCAAGGTCCCAGCGGTTGCGGTCGAGACTGGCAACGACGATAACGTCCGGGTTGGCAGCAATAATGCCTTCCCATCCCAGTGTCGGCCATTCGGCGTCGGACTTGATGGCGTTCTGACCGCCGAGCACATCGGCAATAAAGCTGGAAGCGCCCTTCCCTCCGCCCAGATAGGCGTCAGCAGACGGGCTTGGGCTAGAAAACCAGAAGACATAAGAAAGTTTCTTGCCATCCTTTGAAACACCGGAGCGGAGTGCGGATTCGCGTGCCTTGAGATCGGCGATCAGCGCCTGGCCACGATCGGCAACGTCGAAAATCTGCGAGAGTTCGTCAATTTCCTTGTAAAGGAGATTCATGTTCCATAGCTGATCCCTGCTGCCGTATTGGTCCTTGACCTTGTCAGTGCTGAGGCAGGTGCTGGGTGAAAGATAGGATGGGATGCCAACCTTCTCGAAATCCACGCGCTTGGCAACCTTGCTGGATGGTCCCATGAGACTCGGGAGGGCGGCGGCAACGAAGTCGGGGTTTTGGCCGAGGATCGCTTCGAATGTTGGGAATTCGACGGTCAACAGTTTGACCTTGGCGTTGGCCTCGGCGAGCTGAGGCAATACCTTGCTCGGCCAAAAAGCGGTTCCAGCCATCTTGTTCTCAAGGCCGAGCAGCAGCAGGATTTCCGCGCTGTTCTGGCCGAGCCCGATCGCCCTTTCTGGTGCTTTTTGAAAGGTTATCTGCGCTCCGCAATTCTCGATCGTCAGCGGGTATACCGTCGAAGCAGCCGATGCAGCGTTTGCAGCAAAGCCAAGCACAGCTGAAAAGCTGCAGACAGCAAGAAATGATTTCAACATGGTCAAGGGAGATGTCCTGATCGTTCTGAAGGCCTTGGGGAAATGTGGAGCCGATATAGCCGCCCTCGAGGTGAAATAACAAGACTAATTTTATCATATTTTTACCTAGATAAGACCGACACGAAAATGACATTGCATGCGACTAATGCATTCTAGGCCCAGTCTGTGTGCGTAACGCTGATGATGAGCGCCAAGCTCAATGATATCGACCGTAGCCCTGGCTGGCCGCCGTCCTCGCCAACATTGCGGATACGAGGATCAGCAGGTTGGAGCAACTGCTTCCTTGGAACTGGATACCAAAATCGCTGAATGCTCAGGCGGCATGAGCTGCGGACTTCACCGGATGTTTACGCTAAAACCGTCTCAGGGCGAAATGTCTCCAGTGTATACCCAAAAGATAGCAGTCAACGTAGTAACGTGGATCACTCGTTAGTCGCTCGATCACGCCCTAAGGCCTATCACGACAACGAAGCCAAAGATCATCAGCACCGATGCGATGAAAAACGGTAGTCCCGGAGCATTCAGACCAATTTGCGGATCAACCCCAATTGCAAAAAGCTTGGCGAAACTCCACGGCCCCAAGAAACCGGCCAGACCCAAGAGACAGGAATTCGCACCTTGAAGGCGGCCCTGCTCGTCAACCTCCACCTCTTTTGTCATCAAAGCGTAAATCGACGGTTGTGCCAGGCTCCACATTTCCATCACGGGAATTCCGATAAGGAACATGATACCCACACTGGCAGAACCATAAATCCAGAATCCTGCCACGCCCATCAAGAAACCAATCATTGCCAGAGTCTTTTCCGAAACCTTCTTGGACAAAGGGCGCATCACTCCACCTTGAATGAGGATGTATACAATGCCGACACCGGCGAGGGCCAAGCCGATTTGCGGTCCTTCCCAGTTATAGCGGTAGGTCATGTAGAGTACGGCACAAGCCGGCAAGACCTGCTGTGCCGTTTGCAATATGAAACTCAAGACTCCGAGACGCGATAATTGACTGCTGCGGCGGAGCAATTTCAGCGAAACGAGAGGGTTCGCCGAGCGTAGTGAAAACGGGACCCGCAGGTGGGAAGGAAGGGATTCAGGCAGGACAAAAAAACCGTAGAAGAAATTTGCGAGACCCAGCGCCGCAGCCACCAAGAAGGGAAGGCGCAGATCAATGTGCCCTAGAAAACCACCAAGGACTGGTCCTAAAACAAAGCCGAGACCAAACGCCGTACTCAGCACGGCATATGCACTAGCGCGACGATCTTGAGGCGTAGTGTCTGCAATGTAAGCATAAGCTGTCGATACAGTCGCAGAACATACGCCCGACAAAACTCTTCCGATAAAAAGTACCCATAAGGCAGGAGCGAAAGCCATAATCAAATGGTCCATCGCGAGAGCCAGATTGGACGCGAGAACAACCGGCCTTCTACCGAAGTGATCCGACAACGCACCAATCACCGGCGAGGCGACAAATTGCATCAAGGCCCAAACAGAAATAAGGATCCCCAGCACGTCTGCTGCGGAGGTGAAGTTGTCGCCGAGAAACCCTAGAATGAGTTGCGGCAGGACTGGAACGATGATTCCCATGGAGATAACGTCCAGAAGGACCGTTACGAATATGAAAATCAGTGCCGGTTGCCGAATAGGCGTAGCCACAAAATTGGTCACTGATCGACCGGCCGTATCATTGCATTCTACCTGACACTGCACGCAGTAGATCGTGTTCAATTTCCTTCTTGAGCGTCGACAGTGCGTCTCTATCGTGGGCCTGCAAACTCAGAAAATCGTTGGATCTGCCTTTAACAATTTCATTGAAATCGTTCCACAGGGATTCAACGGCAGGATCCTTGAATCTCCACGAGTACTCGCCCTCTATCATCTCGCCTAGGAGACCTTGCGTGTTCAAGCTAGAGGCAATGGGCGTTCCTGGTAAAACCTGAAGCCTCGATAGGAAATCCTCCTCGGCATAGGTTGCAAAATTACCTGCGAAGAATTCAATATTCTTTTGCACTTCGCCCACAGTTGTTGTCGGTGAGAATATGATCATTCCGGGGATCGCCTCAATGTCCAGTCGCGACAGCACGCTTAGGGTGTCCCCGTAAATCTCCATCTTCACATCTTTCCGATAATCCATCAGCATCCCGTTCGCTGCTGCTTCAAAGCCAATGTACACGCGATATAGGCCGACCTCTTTCAGAATTGAGAAAAGCTCTTCGTCAACCGCGTCAGCCCGGCAATCGAACATGAATCTGAGGTCGCGCATGTTTCGATCTTTGATCATTGCAGCCAGTTCGGATGCACGCCTCCTTGCCATTTTGTTGGGAAGGAAATGTTCGTCGGAGAACGTGAATAAACGTTCTCCGTTGTCATAGTGATGATGGATTTCTTCGACTATGCTATGGGCGGACCTATAGTTCCACGGGCGTTCGATTGAGTCTTGCGAATAAACGTGAGGCACGCAAAATGAACAGCGGAACGGACATCCCCGCGAACTCGATATGCCTACCGCTTTGTAACCAAATTCCTGAGCAAAGTGTAAGTATTTGCGATCTGGCCAGGCAAGATCGTCGAGTGGTGCAACATTGGCTTTTGTCGGTCCCTTTGCTGCGGGTTTTTGGTTTCGATCGTCGTCGCGCCAAAGAATCGAGCTTCCGCGACGAGGCTGCCCCTCTTGCTCGGATAGCAGGCTCAAAATGGCGGCTTCACCATCTCCTACGCACACTGGCCTGCCCCCTTGAAAGTGGTCCTTTATGAAGTATGGCTTTTGAGCCGATAAAGGATATTGAGAATGCCAAGCAAACGACACAAGCCCGAAGAGATTGTCATGAAACTGCGTCAGGTAGATGTTCTAAGTTCGCAGGGGGAAGTCGATGGCAGAAGCCATTCGATCGATAGGTGTGACGGAAGTAACATATTACCGGTGGCGGGCCGAATACGGCGGCTTGAAGGGTGATCAGGTCAAGCGGCTGAAAGAACTGGAAGCGGAGAATGCGCGTCTTCGGCGGGCTGTTTCGGATCTGACGCTGGACAAGATGATCCTTGCTGAGGCCGCAAAGGGAAACTTTTAAGCCCCGCACGCCGCCGTGCCTGTGTGGAGCATGTGGTTGAGGAATTTGACGTGTCCGAACGACGGGCATGCCGGGTTCTTGGCCAGCATCGATCCACACAGCGCAAGCTCTTGAAAACACCGGACGATGAAGCGGCACTGACCGCCGACATCATTGCACTTGCTCTCCAATATGGCCGCTACGGATATCGCCGCATCACAGCGATGCTGCATCGTGCGGGTTGGGTGGTGAATGTGAAACGGGTTGAGCGGATATGGCGGCGTGAGGGGCTCAAAGTTCCACACAGACAACCCAAGCGCACACGTTTATGGCTGAATGAGAGTTCGTGCATCCGGCTTCGACCGGAATACCCCAACCATGTCTGGTCCTATGACTTTGTTGAGGCTCGCACGCACAATGGAAGGAAAATCCGTATGCTCAATGTGATCGACGAATTCACACGGGAATGTATTGCCATCAGGGTGGACAGAAAGTTGAAGGCGACGGATGTCATCGACGTTCTGTCTGATCTGTTTATCCTGCGCGGCATTCCTGGTCACATCCGGTCCGACAATGGCCCTGAATTCATCGCCAAGGCCTTGAGAGAGTGGATTGCTGCCGTCGGTGCCAAAACCGCCTACATCATGCCGGGTAGTCCATGGGAGAACGGCTATTGTGAGAGTTTCAATTCAAAGCTTCGGGATGAACTGCTCAACGGAGAAATCTTCTACACACTTAAGGAGGCACAAATCGTCATCGAGAATTGGCGACGGCATTACAATACTATCCGACCACACTCATCGTTGGGTTACAGATCACCTGCTCCCGTGGCTATTGTCTGGCCGTCTCAAAATGGGCCAGCCTCAACGCCAGTGATGGCAATCAGACCAAGTCTGCACTAACATTAAACCCGGATCGCCTCATGGGGGCAGGCCAGCCGCTTTTCTGAGGGGGCCTTCAGCTTGAGAATGCCATCTCGATCGGGTTGAAATCGGGTGAATATGGTGGGAGGAAAAGCAGGATCGCACCTGCCTTCTCGATGGCCTCGCGGCCGCCTGTGATCTTGTGGGCTGGTTTTCAGCGGACAAACATGGGTCCTATCCGTGTTTGTTTATCCGCTTTCAATATCCACGATGATAATGTCACCGGGTGCGAGCATCGGCGCGAGAACCTGTTCGGCATAGGCGAGAAAAACCACTACATTCATCGGCCCGTCGAGCAGCATGGGCAGTCCACCCATTCAATCGAAGCCCAGCGGTGAAGGTCGTCGTCTTCCAATGTCCGTGAGGTACTGATGCGCGGCAACGTTCACCGCGTTTGGCCCGTCCACGTAGCCGCGCCATCTTGGTTGATGCCGCGGTTTCATCGATAAAGATCAGCTTTGCCGGGTCGAGATCAAGTTGGCCGTCAAACCAAGCACGGCGACGGGCCTTAACATCAGGGCGTTGCTGCTCGCTCGCATGCGCTGTCTTTTTTTGAATGTGACGTCACGTTTGGCGAGAAACACCCAGACCGTTGAGGGCGCGATCCGGACCCTGTGCTCCCTTGTCATCCGCTCGGCAATCTCAGTCAACGTGATATCTGGCGTCTCGTCGATCAGGCCCAGGATAAAGCTTTCATGCGGATCCAGTCTTGAGCGCGATGGCTGACCCCGCTTGCGGGCTGCGGTCTCACCAGTTTGAAGAAAACGCCGATACCAGTTTCCTGCCGTTGAAATTCCGATACGAAACTGACGCGCTGCGTGTCGTGTAGACAGACCTTCTGTAATCGCTGCAATCACCGGGCCGCGAATATCTGGACTCAAACTGCACGTCATCCTCATCTCCCTGCAAATCACATACGGAAAATGAATCAGAAAAACCGCATCAGCGGGATCCCAAAACTGACTCGGAATTCAATGAATATGCTCTAGTCGTTTGGTCGGGTTTCTGCCTGATAATCTTTGTCCCCGTCAGTGCAGCGCTGCTAACGGGCTGGGTGTGTTGGAATTATTTTGGGACACAAGAGAAATATGTCAAATCTACAAGATATTTGATTTCAAATGATAAGTTCCGTTAAAAATGAATGGCGGAGAGAGCGGGATTCGAACCCGCGTTACGCTTTTGACGTAAACACACTTTCCAGGCGTGCGCCTTCAACCACTCGGCCACCTCTCCGCATAACGTCCGGCATGGGGCCGGTCGGGTTGATCATTCTTAGCCGGAAAACCCGGCTCAGGAGCACCGTCAACCATCGGTCACTCAATCTTTAGGAGTTGTGCCGAGTCACTTGAAGATGGTTAGCCAACAGCTACCCCGGCGGCGCGCACTATAGTCAGAACAGGCACTTGATCAATACCTATTTCAACATAATCGCGCTTTGCTGCAATTTCATTGCTTTCTCACTGAAATTGCTGGGAATTTTCAGGGAAACTTCACCTTCCCGCCGTAAAATACCGGCAATTCTGCATTCAATCACTGCGTGTTCCGCGCTAGAATGCAATGAAAGGGCCGCAAGCTTTGTGCCGCCCCGCGACTTTGGAGAGTAACGTGATCCGAGCTGTTTTGCGGCTTCTTGCCTATATTGCCCTTGCGATGGCCATCATTGCTGCCGTGCTTGATGCCGC
Organism: Phyllobacterium sp. 628; assembly: GCF_014189505.1. GTDB lineage: Bacteria > Pseudomonadota > Alphaproteobacteria > Rhizobiales > Rhizobiaceae > Phyllobacterium. Next base: position 847,661 of record NZ_CP050301.1, read on the forward strand.
CCGCTCGGTCGGTGCATCCCACATCATCACCACATCCCTGCAGGAGAGCTGGCAATCCCTTTCCGCCCCGTCGCTTGCACTTGTCGAGGCCTACTTCAAAGCCCATATCTATCCCATCCTATGGGACCCGCTGATGCTCTGGATTCTTGCAGCGCCCACATTTGCTGTTTTTGCCGTTCTGGCCTTCCTGCTTTATGCATTGGGGTTCCGGCGCGAGAACCGGGCGGGACGTTTTGCAGCCCGCTGAAGTGCAGGTTCCGGCTCTTTCACTGGAGGTGGCCCGTGTTCATCATCGATATGTTCAACAAGAAGACAAAGTTGCCTGCCGCCGCCGATGCGTTGCCGGGACGCGCTGAGCCGCTTGCCACGGCTGAAACCCACTTCGTCAGTGGACGTCCGCTGAAAGGTCCGTGGCCGGACAATCTGGAGCTGGCCATGTTTGGCATGGGCTGTTTCTGGGGTGTCGAGCGGCTGTTCTGGAACGTGCCCGGGGTTTACGTGACAACCGTTGGATATGCCGGCGGCATCACGCCCAACCCCACCTATCAGGAAACGTGCACCGGCCTGACCGGCCACAACGAAGTGGTGCTGATTGCCTTTGATCCGGCAATTCTCTCTTACGGCGAATTGCTGATGCTGTTCTGGGAGGAGCATGATCCCACGCAAGGCATGCGCCAGGGCAACGATATCGGCACGACGTACCGTTCCGGTATCTATACATTTTCACCCGAGCAACAGGCCGCTGCCGAAGCCAGCCGCGATGCCTACCAGCAGGCGCTGGCTGCGGGCGGGCGCGGCAGGATCACCACGGAGATCCTTGAAGCGCCGGAGTTCTTCTACGCCGAGGATTACCATCAGCAATATCTGGCCAAGAATCCGGGCGGCTATTGCAGCATGCGCGGTACGGGTGTGTCTTGCCCCATTCCGCAGACGAGACTTATATAACACGCTGATTAGACAGGTGTTTTCTGTGATATTTGACCGGGAGGCAAAATTCCGCGTGAATTTTGCCCGGAGCCGTGCAAGATTGTTTTCGGGGCGGCCGGATTATTGGGGGCCGCAACGAAATGGGGAACCAGCAGAAGGCTGGTCCTGCTTAACAAAATCCAGAGGGTTGGTGTCACATGAAGCGTATTGTTCTTGGTCTGCTGGCTGCTACAGCCATGTCCGTATCGGCCTTTGCCGCGGACAATAAACCTGCCTTGATCTTCGATCTCGGCGGCAAATTCGACAAATCTTTCAATGAAGCAGCGTTCCACGGCGCACAGAAATACACAACAGATTCCGGCGTAAAGTTCCGTGAATTCGAAATCCAGAACGAAGCCCAGCGTGAACAGGCCCTGCGCAAGTTTGCGACCGATGGCAATTCACCTATCGTCATCGCCGGTTTCTCCGCTGCTGCCGCGATTGAAAAAGTGTCGACGGAATTCCCCGACACCAAGTTCGTCATCATCGATGCCGTTGTCGACAAGCCGAATGTGCGTTCGGTCGTCTTCAACGACAATGAAGGTTCCTACCTCGTTGGCGTGATTGCAGCCAAGTCGTCGAAGACAGGTACGGTCAGCTTCGTCGGCGGCATGGACGTTCCGCTGATCCGCAACTTTGCCTGCGGTTATGTCGGCGGCGTCAAGGCCACCAATGCCGATGCCAAGGTTATCCAGAACATGACTGGTGATACGCCTGCTGCCTGGAACGATCCGGCCAAGGGTGGCGAAATTGCCAAGTCACAGATCGATCAGGGTTCGGACGTTATCTTCGCTGCTGCGGGCGGCACCGGTATCGGTGTTCTGCAGGCTGCGGCCGATGCGGGCAAGCTCAGCATTGGTGTTGACTCCAATCAGAACGGGCTGCATCCGGGCAAGGTACTGACCTCGATGCTCAAGCGCGTCGATGTTGCCACCTACAATGCGTTCAAGGACGCGGCGGATGGCAAGTTCACCGCTGGCGTCAATGTTCTCGGCGTTAAGGAAGGCGGCGTGGATTATGCTGCTGACGAAAACAACGCCAAGCTGCTGACCGATGATGTCAAGAAGGCTGTTGAAGCTGCCAAGGCGGATATCATTTCCGGCAAGATCAAGGTTCACAACTACAACACGGACAATGCCTGCCCCTACAAGGGCTGATTTAGCATCCGTTCTGCAAGCCGCCGGTTACAAGACCGGCGGCTTTGTTTTAGACTTTTGGTCAACTTGTATTCCCGCTGGAAAATGAGAGTATGCCGCACCTGCAACGATGGAGTTTGCAGAGGAGGTATCTCATGTCAGCGGTCGCTGTGTTCTTCACAATTCTCGGTGTCCTTTTGCTGGGTGCGATGAGCCCCGGCCCGAGCTTTGTTCTCGTCTCCCGCATTGCCATCACCTCGCCGCGTCTGCATGGGCTGGCGGCCGCCCTTGGCATGGGCATTGGCGGCACGATTTTCGCCTGTCTTGCAGTGCTCGGCCTGACAGCTCTGCTGATGCAGGTTGAGTGGCTGTATCTTCTGCTGAAACTGGCAGGCGGCGCCTATCTCATCTATGTCGGCATCAGCATCTGGCGCGGTGCGGCCGAACCGCTGACGCTTGCCAAAACAGGCGCGCATATGTCGCTGACGCGCTCATTCTCCTTCGCCCTGGTAACGCAGCTTAGCAATCCGAAAACGGCCATTGTCTATGGCAGTCTGTTCGCTGCTTTGTTGCCAGCCAATCCGCCGCTCTGGCTGCTTCTCGCCTTACCGCCGATGGTGTTTATCATCGAGGCGGGCTGGTATTCCTTCGTCGCCACCATGTTTTCAACACCGCGTGCCCGCGCAACCTATGCGGGGTTCAAGGCGTGGATTGATCGCGGTGCGGGGGCTGTCATGGGCGCGCTGGGTGCGAAATTGATGTTCGAAGCCGTCAAGTCTCACAGGATCTGATCAAAGAGTACGGTTGAGGATCGTCATTCCGGCATTTTCCCCGGAGAGTTCTTCGCGATCCAGCCAGCCTGCTTCGTGATAATAGCTGGGTTTGTCCGTGTAGAGATAAAGTGCCTTGTGCCCTTGATCGCGGGCGGCTTCTTCAGCCGCTGCGATCAGCTGCCTGCCAATGCCCTTGCTGCGGAAGGGCGGGGCGACATAAAGACTTGCGAGCCACGGAGCCAGATGGGTGTGGCTTTCGAGATCGTTGTCGATCAGAAGCACAAGCCCTGATGGAATGCCCGCATGCAGGGCCACGAAAGCCTTTTGCTGGCTCTCCGGGTCGAGAAACGCCATGAAGTCATCGACCGTTTGCTGCATTGTCCGCCCGGCTTCCTGTCCCCATTCGTGAAAATTCCAGCGGGCACAGACCGGGACCAGTTCGGGGCGTTTTTCCAGCGGTTCAACAGTGATCATCAACCTGCCATTCTACCAATGCGGTGGTTTGGTGACCGGAATATCCGGAGTTGTGTGCTCTTCCAGGACAAGGAAACGGTCGGTCAGGGCGTCGAGTTTGCGGCGCATGCCTTCAATGATTTTCCATTGCTCGGCAATCTGGGCGGAGAGTTCCTCGATGGTTTTTTCCTGTTCGGTTACAAGAATTTCGAGGCTGGTAACCCGGTCCGTCTCTGCTGTCATTGTCCCACTCCGTCACCACGCCGTTCTGTAGATCGCCAAGGCATCGGCCTCGGTTACGTCGCGTGGATTGTTCACCAGAAGCCGTCCCTGCTTCATCGCATCCGCCGCCATCGCACCGAGATCACTCTCGCCAATGCCGACATCGCGCAACCGCGTCTTTAAGCCCAATTGTGTCGAGAGGTTGGCCAAGCGGTTAATAAATTCATGGCAGATCGCCTGAGAACCGCCCGTCACATCCATATTTGCGAAGGCGTGCGGTGCCAGCGCCGCATAGTGTATCGCAGCTCCATTGGCCGGGTCAGCGGCGTTGAAACGCAGCACATGCGGCAGTACCAAAGCATTGGAAAGACCATGCGGCACATGGAATGTACCGCCAATCGGATAGGCGAGGGCATGTACGGCAGCGACGGGTGAATTGGCAAAGGCCTGCCCGGCCAGCATCGAACCGAGCAGCATGGCTGAACGCGCCGCCCGGTCCGTACCATTGAAAACCGCCGTCTCGATATTGGCGCCGATGAGACGCAGCGCTTCCACCGCCAGCGTCCGGGACAGGGGATTGTTGTTGGCATTCTTCGATGCATAGGCTTCGATGGCGTGCACCATAGCGTCAATGCCGGTGGCCGCCGTCACATGCGGCGGCAGTCCAAGCGTCAGATCCGGGTCGAGCAGCGCCACATCCGGCAGGATCAGCGGCGAGGATACGCCGCGCTTTTCGCTTCCCGCGACCGTGATGATTGAAACCGGCGTAACCTCCGAACCCGTGCCGGCTGTCGTCGGTATCAGTGCCAGTTTCAGCCGTGGTCCCTTGGCATTGCCGACGCCCCAGGCCTCTTCAAGATTTTCATGCGAGCCAGCAAGCAGCGCCACCAGCTTGGCTACATCCAGCGACGAGCCGCCGCCAAAGCCGATGACATGGTTGACGCTGCTGTCTTTTGCCACCTCAACGGCGTGCATCAACGTTTTCAGGGACGGATCGGCTTCCACGCCGCTGAACAGCGTGATATCCGCCCCCGCGCCTTGCAGGCTGGCAAGGGCAGGCTTGGCCAGACCGAGCGCTAGAATGGTGGCGTCGGTGACCACAAGCACCCGGTCCTTGGCCTGAATGCGCAGATGCATGGCAAGGTCAGCGCTGGCGCCCGCTGCAAAAACGATGCGCGGTGTGGTGTGAAAGGCAAAGGGAGCAATCAGTTCTGACATGTCCAAGAGATTGCCAGAGCACGGGCTGGTTTGTCGAGGGCAGCAATTGCTCGCGAAAGGTGTAATTTCTTGACTAAAAAGTAAAAAATTCGGTGAAAGAGCGATGGAGAGCCTAACAGAACTGGTTCCATTTGATTTTTCTTTGCTCTAGGGTCAAAAGTTCGGAACGATAAAAAGCTGATCAACAGCGGATGGGGACATGGCAGAACCGGCGATTGAACTTGTTGGGATTGATAAGCGTTTTGGTGCTGTTCATGCCAATCGCGATATCCATTTACGTGTCGAAAAGGGCACCATTCACGGCATTATCGGGGAAAATGGCGCGGGCAAATCCACGCTCATGTCTATTCTCTACGGTTTTTACCAGGCCGATAACGGCGAAATCCATATCAATGGTTCGCAAGCAAAGATCACTGATCCCAATGCCGCCATCGCGCTTGGCATTGGCATGGTGCATCAGCATTTCATGCTGGTCGAAAATTTCACCGTGCTCGAAAATGTCATGCTTGGCGTCGAGGGTGCACCGCTCCTGAAGCGGGGCATTGCCAAGGCGCGCGCTGAGCTGAAGCGGCTGGAGCAGGAATATGAGCTCGATGTCGATCCAGATGCGCTGATCGAGGAACTGCCGGTCGGTTTGCAACAGCGTGTGGAAATCCTGAAGGCACTGTACCGTGGCGCGGAAATTCTTGTGCTGGACGAACCCACCGGCGTGCTGACACCGCCCGAAGCCGACCACCTTTTTCGTATTCTGGAGCAGTTGAAGGCGCAGGGCAAAACCATCGTCCTCATCACCCATAAACTGCGCGAAATCATGGCCGTCACTGACAATGTTTCGGTGATGCGGCAGGGTTCGATGGTGGCGACGCGCAAGACCAGTGAGACAACAGTCGAAGAACTGGCCGAGTTGATGGTTGGTCGCCGGGTGCTTCTGCGCGTGCAGAAGGGTGAAGCCAATCCGGGCGAGGTCAAGCTGTCGGTGGAAAATCTCACCGTGCGCGACAGCCGCGGTGTCGTGATGGTCGACAATGCATCGTTCACCGTGCGGGCTGGCGAGATCGTCGGCATTGCCGGAGTTGCGGGCAACGGCCAGTCGCAGCTCATCGAGACAGTGGCTGGTATCCGCACGGCAGTGTCGGGCCGTGTGCTTCTGGACGGGCAGGTCATCGACATCACCGGCGCCGCCGATCCGGGTGAATTGCGTGATCGCGGTCTCGCCCATGTGCCGGAAGACCGGCATCATATGGGGCTGGTTCTGGCCTTCGAGGAATATGAGAATTCCATCCTCGGTTATCACGACGATCCGCTTTATCTCAACGGACCGTTTCTGGATATCGACGCCATCAAGGCGGATGCCCGCAAGAAGATCGAGAAATACGATATTCGCCCAAGTGACCCGCGCCTGAAGACCGCCAATTTCTCCGGCGGCAATCAGCAGAAGATCGTGCTGGCACGTGAAATCGAGCGCGACCCCGGCGTGCTGATCATCGGTCAGCCAACCCGCGGTGTTGACGTCGGCGCAATCGAATTTATCCACAAGCGCATCATCGAGATGCGTGATGCGGGCAAGGCTGTCCTGCTTGTTTCCGTCGAGCTCGATGAAATCCGCTCTCTGTCTGACCGTATTCTGGTGATGTTTGCCGGGCGTATCGTTGGCGAGCGGGATGCTGAGGCTAGTGAAGGCGAACTGGGTCTCCTGATGGCCGGTGTTGAAAATCAGGAGGCGGCTGAATGACCACCCAGGCACTTCTAGTCATCGATGTGCAGAACGCCATTGATGATCCCAAATGGGGCCGCCGGGGCCAGCCGGAAACCGAAACGCATATTGCCCGCCTGCTCGGCGCGTGGCGTGAGCGCCGGTTGCCGGTCATCCATATCAAACATGATTCCACCGATCCGCAATCGCCGTACCGGCCGGGCACCAAAGGCAACGAGTTCAAGCCTGAAGTTGCACCGCAGGTTGGTGAACCCGTCGTCGACAAGCGCACCAATAATGCCTTCATCGGCACGGATCTGATGGATGTTCTGGATGAGTTGCAGGTGCATAGCCTTGTTGTAACAGGCGTTCTTCTGGAAAATTCGGTGGATGCCACCGTGCGCATGGCGGCCAATCTCGGTTTTGAAGTCATTGTTCCCGAAGATGCTGTCGCCAGCATCGACCGCAAGGATCATCGCGGCAAGCAATGGACCGCCGAAGACGTTCATGCGCTGGCCCTGTCCGTTCTTGATGGCGAATACGCCAAAATTTCCACGTCTGACGCTATTATCGAGGCCCTGCCATGAGCCAGCCCTTTGCCAAACTGCCCGCATGGGCTGACTATGGCCTGTTGCCGCTGATCAATCTTATCGTTGCATTTTTCGTTGCCGGCCTCGTTGTCCTGCTGGTGGGTGAAAGCCCGCTCGATGCGGCCGTTCTGATGGTCAAGGGTGCCTTCGGCTCCGGCGATGGTGTCGGCTATACGCTGTATTATGCGACGAATTTCATTTTCACCGGCCTTTGCGTCGCGGTGGCTTTTCATTGCGGCCTGTTCAATATCGGCGGTGAGGGGCAGGCCTATATCGGCGGTCTCGGCGTCGCACTGGTCGGGCTCGGTTTGGGCGGCGTCCTGCCCTGGTGGATCAACTTTCCCTTGGCCATCATTGCTTCGGCTGTCGTCGGTGGTCTTTGGGCCCTGATCCCGGCATGGCTGCAGGCCAAGCGTGGCTCGCACGTAGTTATCACCACCATCATGTTCAATTTCATTGCCGCCAGCATTATGGTCTATCTGCTGGTCGGCTATCTGAAAGCTGGAGGCACTCAAGCGCCGGAAACCCGCGTCTTCGGCGAAGGCGGGCAATTGCCCGGCCTTGGCTGGCTGCTGGGACTTGTGGGGCTCAACATGCGCTCCGCTCCGCTCAATGTCAGTTTCCTGCTGGCTCTGGTTTCGGCTTTTCTCGTCTGGGTGCTGATCTGGCGCACCAAGCTCGGTTATGAAATCCGCACCATGGGCTACAGCCCCAAGGCAGCACGCTATGCCGGTATCAAGGAAGTGCGGATCATCGTCATCACCATGATGATTTCAGGTGCGCTCGCCGGTATGATGGCGCTCAACCCGATCATGGGTGCGCAGCACCGCGTCCAGCTCGATTTCGTTGCGGGTGCTGGCTTTGTCGGCATTGCCGTGGCGCTGATGGGCCGCTCGCATCCTGCAGGCATTGTTCTGGCTGCGATCCTTTTCGGCATGCTCTATCAGGGCGGCGCAGAAATCGCCTTCGACATGCCGAATATTTCGCGAGACATGATCGTCATCATTCAGGGTCTGGTGATCCTGTTTGCCGGAGCGCTGGAGCATATGTTCCGGCCGACCCTGCTGCGCATTCTGCAGCGGCTTGCCCGGGTAAAACACCAGCCTACACCCGCCGTTGCTACCGAGGGAGGTCAATAATGGATACTGCCACAGCCATCCTGCAGGTGCTGGATTCCACCATCCGCCTTTCGGTTCCCCTCTTGCTGGCCTGTCTCGCCGGACTTTATTCCGAACGTGCAGGTATTTTCGATATCGGTCTGGAGGGTAAAATGCTGGCGGGCGCCTTTGCTGCCGGTGCGGCCGCCGCCTATTCCGGTTCGGCCTATATTGGCTTGCTCGCGGCTGTCGTGATTTCCGTGGCGCTCGGATTGGTGCATGGGTTTGCCTCGATCACCCATCGCGGCAACCAGATCGTCTCGGGCGTTGCAATCAATTTCATCGCCGCCGGTACAACGGTTATCCTCGGTCAAGCATGGTTCCAGCAGGGCGGACGTACGCCGTCTCTGCCCAACGACGCCCGCTTCAATCCGATCAATCTGCCTGGCGTAGAGACCCTGAGCGGTGTTCCCATTATCGGTCCGATCTACTCTGAACTGATTTCGGGCCACTCCATTCTGGTCTATCTCGCGTTTCTGCTGGTGCCGTTCACATGGTGGGTGCTTTACCGCACGCGCTTTGGCCTGCGTCTGCGCGCGGTCGGTGAAAATCCGGCTGCTGTCGATACGGCAGGCATTTCGGTACCGTGGCTGCGTTATCGCGCCGTCATCTGCTGCGGTGTGCTGTGCGGCGTTGCCGGTGCCTACCTTGCCACGGCGCAAGGCGCAGGCTTTGTCAAGGACATGACCGCCGGCAAGGGTTATATCGCTCTGGCTGCACTGATCTTCGCCAAATGGCGTCCGGTTCAGGCCATGTTCGCCTGCCTGCTGTTCGGCTTCCTCGATGCTTTTGCCATCCGCAATCAGGGACATCCTTTGCCGCTGATTGGCGAAGTGCCGGTCCAGTTGATGCAGGCCTTGCCCTACATCCTCACCATCGTGCTGCTGGCCGGTTTCATCGGCAAGGCAATCCCACCCAAGGCGGGTGGCGTGGCCTATGTGAAAGAACGTTAAAGAGAATGAGTAAAGACCTGTTCGACGCGGCGTTTGCAGCCATGCAGAAATCGCATTCGCCCTATTCGCAGTTCCCGGTGGGCGCTGCCGTGCGTACCCGTGATGGCCGGATCTATTCCGGCTGCAACATCGAAGTCGTGTCCTATCCGGAAGGCTGGTGCGCCGAAACCACCACCCTGTCACACTTCGTCATGGGCGGGGGTGGCACGATCACCGAAATTGCCGTCGTTGCGGAAAAGAAAGCCAAGTGCACGCCCTGCGGCGGCTGCCGCCAGCGTCTGGCCGAATTTGCCGGACCGGACACGCTGCTGCATCTCTGTGACAATGACGGCATCGTCCAGACGCTGACGATGAAAGAAATATTCCCCTACGGCTTTGAAGCAGAGGTTTTGGGAAAGGGTGCTGCATGATCGCGCCCGCCACCGGAGCTCTTATCCATAAATTGCAAGGTCTGGCGCCGCGCGTGGCGCTGGTGCTGGGGTCTGGCCTCGGCTCGCTGGTCGATGCGGTGGAAGATGCCATCCGCATTCCCTATGCCGATCTGCCTGGTTTTCCCCATAGCGGCGTTTCCGGCCATGCGGGCGAAGTGGTGGCAGGGTATCTCTCCGGCAAGCCGGTGCTGATGCTGGCGGGCCGTGCGCACTATTACGAGAAGGGCGATGCTTCGGTCATGCGCCCTGTTATGGCGGCGCTCGCCGATCTCGGCGTTGAAAAGCTGATCCTCACCAATGCGGCGGGTTCCGTGCGCCACGATCTGGCACCCGGCAGCGTCATGCTGATTGATGACCATATCAACTATTCCGGCCTCAATCCGCTGATTGGCGAGCCCTCAGACCAGCGCTTTGTCGGTATGACTGCGGCCTACGACAAAAAGCTCAAGGATGCTTTCATCATTGCAGCCAGCGAGGTCGGCGAAAAACTGCCTATGGGTGTCTATATGTGGTTTTCCGGTCCGTCTTTTGAGACACCGGCGGAAATTCGCATGGCGCGAACCTTGGGCGCCGATGCGGTGGGCATGTCCACGGTGCCGGAGGTTATTCTGGCGCGGTTCTTTGGTCTGCGCGTTGCCGCCTGTTCGGTGATTACCAATTACGGGGCAGGCATGACGGGAGCGGAGCTCTCGCATGAGGAAACCAAGGATGTTGCGCCGAAGGGTGGTGCACGCCTGCAGAAAATCATTCGTGCGCTGGTTCGGGAGATCGGCTGAATCATGTTGCTGCCACAGGAAATCATTCGCCGTAAACGCGACGGTCACGCGCTTGATGCTGCGGATATCACCGCCTTCGTCAATGCCATGAGTTCGGGCGCGATCACCGAAGGGCAGGTAGCGGCTTTCGCCATGGCCGTATTCTTCAACGGCATGAAGCGCGACGAGGCCGTGGCGCTGACGCGTGCCATGCGCGATTCCGGCGACATTCTCGATTGGTCTGATCTGCCGGGACCGGCTGTCGACAAGCATTCCACCGGCGGCGTTGGCGACAATGTCTCGCTGATGCTCGCGCCGATAGCGGCAGCCTGCGGTGCCTATGTGCCGATGATTTCCGGACGCGGTCTTGGCCATACGGGCGGTACGCTCGACAAGATGGATTCGATCCCCGGTTATCGCAGTCAGCCGGACAATGCTCTGTTTCGCAAGGTCGTGCACGAGGTCGGCTGTGCCATTATCGGCCAGACAGCCAATCTCGCGCCTGCCGACAAGCGGTTTTATTCCATTCGCGATGTCACGGCGACGGTGGAATCCATTCCGCTCATCACCGCATCAATCCTGTCGAAGAAACTTTCGGCAGGCCTCAACGCGCTGGTGCTCGATGTCAAATCCGGCAATGGCGCGTTCATGGCCCGCAGCCGGGATGCGGTGGCATTGGCGGAAAGCATCGTAGCGGTTGCCACGGGCGCAGGCCTCACCACAACCGCGCTTTTGACCGATATGAACGAGCCGCTGGCGCTTGCAGCGGGTAACGCTGTCGAAGTGCAGAATGCGGTGGATTTCCTCACCGGTGATCGTAGGGATACCCGCCTTGAGGCCGTCACGCTGGCGCTTGTCGCCGAAATGCTGGTTTCGGCGAAACTGGCGGATAGTCCCAAGATGGCCATGGACAGGGCAAAAGATGCTCTGAGTTCCGGCAAGGCCGCAGAGATTTTCGGCCGTATGGTCACCGGATTGGGCGGTCCGGCGGATTTCGTTGCACGGGCCAAACATTATCTGCCGGTCGCCCCGGTCACGCTGGAAGTAAAGGCACCGCATGCGGGCTATGTCTCATCGGTTGAAACCCGTGCCATCGGTGTTGCGGTTGTCACGCTTGGCGGCGGCCGTATCCGCCCGCAGGACCCGGTCGATCATGCGGTCGGAATCACCGCCCTGCAACCCATCGGCGCCCGCATGGAAATCGGCGACCCATTGGCGCTCGTCCATGCCCGCAGTGTGAGTGATGGCGAGGCAGCCGTTCGGGCAGTTCTTGGCGCCTTCGGTTTCTCCGAACGCAAACCGCGCGCGATCAATCCGGTGCTTCGGCGTATTGGCGCGTAAACAGGACAAATACCCCCTCTCCGTCATCCTCGGGCTTGACCCGAGGACCCACGGCTAGGAAGCACAGTTATTTCACCGCGTTCGATACATTCCAGATTCCGCAATTCTCAATGACGATGAGTTTTGCGCAAGCCCTTCGTGGGACCACATCAAGTGTGGGAGTACATAAAAAACTCTTGCCGTGGGTCCTCGGGTCAAGCCCGAGGATGACGGAGAAGGGGGTACCCCAATGATGAAGAGAGTATGCCAAGTTGGTAATGGGACTGGTAGACGGAATAATCACATCGGCCTACTTCGTCCCGTACATCCTATCACCCGCATCGCCCAGACCCGGCATGATATAGCCCTTTTCGTTCAAATGGCTGTCGATGGCGGCGGTGAATACCGGCACGTCCGGGTGCGCTTTTGTAAACCGTTCGATGCCTTCCGGCGCTGCCAGCAGGCACAGGAAGCGGATATTGGTCGCACCGCGATCCTTCAGCTTCTGGATGGCGGCGATGGCCGAATTGGCAGTTGCGAGCATCGGGTCAACAACAATGATCAGCCGGTTGACGATGTCTTCCGGTGCCTTGAAATAATATTCCACCGGTTGCAACGTGTCATGATCGCGATAAAGCCCGATATGGGCGACGCGGGCTGCCGGCACCAGATCGAGCATGCCTTCCAGAAGGCCGTTGCCCGCGCGCAGAATTGACGCGAAAACCAGCTTCTTCCCCTCAAGCACCGGCGCATCCATTTCCATCATCGGGGTCTGGATTTTGATAGTCGTCAGTTCCAGATCGCGCGTGACCTCATAGCAGAGCAGGAGCGAAATCTCCTTGAGCAACCGCCGGAACCCCGCTGTGGACGTGTCCTTGTCGCGCATAATGGTAAGCTTGTGCTGGACAAGCGGATGGGAAACGATCGTAACGCCCATGGAAAACCCCTTTACTCAAAATTTGGGAAACCTTAGCTGTTCGCAGCCGATCCCGCAAAGTCTGCATCCCCGGCACGCACAGTTTTGTCGCTGTCGAGCCGCGCAATCAGCTGGTTTCGTGTCTCTTCATCCACATAGGCGGCTTTCAGCGCAGTCCGCGTGACCTCCGTCAGCATAGTCTCGTCATAGCCGAAGAATTCTGCCGCGATGTCATATTCACACGTCAGGTCCGTATGAAAATAAGGCGGATCGTCGGAATTGAGTGTCACCGGCACACCCGCTTTGGCCAGCGCGGGCAGCGGATGCGCGGGAAAATCGGGGTAGACCTGCAGCGAAATGTTCGATCCGGGACAGCATTCCAGCAGGATTTGCTCTTCCGCCAGCCGCCGCACAAGGTCAGGATTTTCAATGGCCCGCACCCCATGGCCGATGCGTGATGGCTTGAGCGCATCCAGCGCGTTGGCAACGCTCTCCCAGCCGGAGAGCTCGCCCGCATGGACGGTGATACCCAAGCCTGCATCCCGCGCCACATCGAACGCCTGGGCAAAATCACGGGGGTGATGCATGCGCTCATCGCCCGCCATGCCAAAGCCTGTCACCAGCGGGTGCGGGTTCTCGGCAATGTATTTCGCTGCCTGCATTACTGCTTCCGGTCCCTTGTGACGCAGGCCGGTAGCAATCATGCGCGATTCGATGCCGGTTGCCGCCTTGGCCCGGCGCATACCCTCCGCCAGTCCTTCGATATAGGCGCGGGGTGACAGCCCGGCACTGATCGCATGGTCGGTTGAAATGAAAACTTCCGAATAGATCGCATCCTGTTTGGCAAGGGAAAGCAGATAGTCCTCGGTCAGATCAGCATAGTCCTCCTCGGTGCGGAACAGCGCCGATGCCTGATCGTAGGCATGGAGAAACGAGGTGAAGTCATGCCAGACGAACTTGCCGCCGACGATAAAAGCCGAAACATCGGCGCCGTATTTGGCAGCTTTTCGCTCGACCAGACCCGGCGAAGCAGCCCCTTCAACGTGACAATGCAGTTCAGCCTTCAGGACCATGCGGGTTCTCCATTCGATAAAATTCGCAGCGCGTCGCTTCATCGCGCAACAGACAATAGCCTTCTGCGTTTCAATCTTCTATTGTCCAGCCAACGAAATCAGCAGGTAGCACAATGAGCCAGCAACGCACCGGTGCCCATGGCGGCATGGAAACATCCTTCGGCTTTCAGGATGTCGGCGATGGGGAAAAGCAGACACGCGTCAATGACGTCTTTCATAAAGTCGCCAAGCGCTACGATGTGATGAACGATCTGATGTCCGGCGGGCTGCATCGCGTCTGGAAGGATTCGATGATCGCTTGGCTGGCACCGTCCAAGACCGCCAACTGGAAAGTACTGGATGTGGCTGGCGGCACCGGCGATATTGCCTTCCGCATTGTCGAAGCTTCGAATCGCAATGCTCACGCCACGGTGCTGGATATCAACGGCTCCATGCTCGGCGTCGGTCGTGACCGCGCTGAAAAGCAGGGGCTTGCCGGTAACACCGAATTTGTCGAAGCCAATGCAGAGGAGCTGCCGTTCGAAGACGCCAGCTTTGACGCCTATACGATTGCCTTCGGTATCCGCAATGTACCGCGCATCGATCACGCGCTGGCAGAGGCCTACCGGGTGCTGAAGCCGGGCGGGCGTTTCATGTGCCTCGAGTTTTCCGAAGTGGAGCTGCCGGTTCTCGACAAGATTTATGATGCGTGGTCGTTCAACGCCATTCCGAAGATCGGCAAGGCGGTTACCGGCGATGCGGATTCCTATCAATACCTGGTTGAATCCATTCGCAAGTTCCCGCGCCAGTCCGATTTCGCCGAGATGATCCGCACGGCAGGCTTCGAGCGTGTCAGCTGGCGTAATTTTACCGGCGGTATCGCCGCCCTGCATTCCGGCTGGAAGTTGTGACGTTCTGAATGAGTAAGCTTGCAGCAACATTTCGCCTGATCCGGGCCGGATGGATCATGACGCGCGAAGGCGTTATTTCCGCACTGCCTGCCGAGGGGCTGAGCGGTCTTCCGGCGTTTGGTCATCGCGTCGCCGGGCTTTTGGCCCGCCGGCGTGCCCGCACGGCACGCCGTTCAGAGCGTATGTCGCGCGCTATCAACAAGCTCGGACCATCCTATGTAAAGCTCGGCCAGTTTCTGGCTACGCGGCCGGATGTCGTCGGAACCGAAGTAGCCGATGATCTGGCGCTTTTGCAGGACCAGCTGGATTTCTTCCCGATGGAGGCTGCGGTCAAAGCCATCGAGGGTTCGCTTGGCCGCACAGTCAGCGACCTCTATGTCAGTCTTGGCGAACCGATAGCTGCAGCGTCGATTGCGCAGGTGCATCCCGCTTATGTCAAAACCAATGGCGAAGATCGCAAGGTCGCCGTCAAAGTTGTGCGGCCCGGCGTGCGTCAGCGCTTTAATAATGATCTGGAAAGCTTCTTTCTGGTGGCAAAATGGCAGGAACGTTATGTGCCCGCCACCCGCCGTCTCCGGCCGATCGAAGTCACCCGCACTCTGGCGCAGACCACGCGTATTGAGATGGATCTGCGGCTTGAAGCGGCGGCTCTGTCGGAAATCGGCGAGAACACCAAAGACGATCCGGGTTTCCGCGTGCCGACGGTCGATTGGGAGCGTACCGGGCGCGATGTCCTGACGCTGGAGTGGATCGACGGCATCAAGATGTCGGATACGGAAGGGCTGCGTGCCGCCGGTCACAACCTGGTCGGTCTGGCCGAAACGCTGATCCAGTCCTTCCTGCGCCATACGCTGCGGGACGGATTTTTCCATGCCGACATGCATCCGGGCAACCTGTTCGTTGATGATCAGGGCCATATTGTTGCAGTAGACTTTGGCATCACCGGCCGCCTCGGCAAGAAAGAACGGCGGTTTCTTGCCGAAATCCTCTTTGGCTTCATCACCCGCGATTATGTCCGGGTTGCCGAAGTACATTTCGAAGCCGGTTACGTGCCGCACCACCATGACGTCGCGAGTTTTGCCCAGGCGATCCGCGCCATTGGCGAGCCCATCCATGGCCAGCCTGCCGAAACCATTTCCATGGCCAAGCTGCTGACGCTGTTGTTCGAGGTCACCGAACTCTTCGACATGGAAACCCGGCCTGAACTGGTCATGCTGCAGAAAACCATGGTGGTGGTCGAAGGCGTATCGCGTACGCTCGATCCGCATTTCAACATGTGGAAGGCCTCCGAGCCTGTCGTTGGCGATTGGATTCGCCGCAATCTCGGGCCGCTGGGTATTCTCGCCGATGCACGCGAAGGCGTGGGCGCATTGTTGCATATGGCGCGTCAGGCGCCGGATCTCGTGGCACGGGCCGACCGCCTCTCCAAAGAGCTCGACCGCATGGCGGAGCAAGGTTTCCGCTTTGATGACGAGACCGCAAAAGCCATAGGGAAGGCAGAGGCGCGGCATACGCGTTCCGGCCGTGTTGCGCTTTGGGTGATTGCAACTTGCCTTGTTATTATTACATACGCTCTTCTTTTTGCTTGAATTTACGGCTAAAGTGATTGCAATGATTGCACTTCCGGCAATCAATTGCGCAGGAGTGCAATCATATGGCCAGCATCACCATCCGTAATCTGGATGACGCCACCAAGGAAAGGCTGCGTTTACGCGCCGCAGCCCATGGCCGTTCCATGGAAGAGGAAGTGCGCCTGCTGCTTGGTGAAATCACCCATGATGGTGTTTCACCCTCCCCCTTGTGGGGAGGGTCGGACCAAAGGTCCGGGGTGGGGGTTCAACAGTCCGGATTTCCCCCCGCCCCGCCGCTTCGCAGCGACTCTCCCCACAAGGGGGAAGGTAAGTACGTTCTCGCTCAATCGCTCACCAACCGGCGCATCCTGCTCATCATTGGCGGCGGTATTGCAGCCTATAAATGTCTCGATCTGATCCGGCGTCTGCGCGAACGCGGCGCGCATGTCCGGCCCGTCCTGACCAAAGCGGCCGAGGAATTTGTCACGCCGCTTTCCGTTGGCGCACTGGCCGCTGACAAGGTCTTCACCGAGCTGTTTTCACGGGAGGACGAACACGATGTCGGCCATATCCGTCTGTCGCGTGAAGCTGACCTCATCGTTGTGGGTCCGGCGACAGCGGATCTGATGGCCAAGATGGCCAATGGCCACGCTAACGATCTCGCCTCCGCTGTGCTGATGGCAACGGACAAGCCGGTCCTGATCGCTCCGGCCATGAATCCGCGCATGTGGAATCATCCGGCGACGAAGCGCAATCGCACAACGCTGGAAAAGGACGGCATTCGCTTTGTCGGTCCCAATAGCGGCGAGATGGCTGAAAGCGGCGAAAGCGGTGCTGGCCGCATGGCCGAACCACTGGAAATCGTGGCTGCCATCGAAAAGCTTCTGGATCGCGGACCCAAGCCCTTGGCTGGCAAAACCATCGTGATGACTTCCGGCCCGACCTATGAACCGATTGATCCGGTCCGTTACATCGCAAACCGCTCCTCGGGCAAACAGGGTCATGCCATTGCCGCTGCTCTGGCCCGGCTTGGCGCTACAGTGCGGCTGGTTTCCGGCCCGGTCACCATCGCCGATCCCGAAGGCGTATCGGTGGTCCACGTGGAATCAGCGCGGGAAATGCGCGATGCGGTTGAGCAGTTCCTTCCTGCCGATGCCGCTGTCATGGTCGCCGCCGTTGCCGACTGGCGGACCGCCAATGAAGCCGGCGAAAAGATCAAGAAACAGCCGGGCGAGGCCGCGCCTGCGCTGCAAATGGTAGAAAACCCGGATATTTTGGCCGGTATTGGCCATAACAGGCAGCGCCCGCGCCTCGTTGTCGGCTTTGCGGCGGAGACGCAGGACCTGCTTACGAACGCCCGTAAAAAACTCGACAAGAAGGGCGCGGACTGGATTGTCGCCAATGATGTCAGCCACACGACAGGAGTCATGGGCGGGGATCGCAACGCGGTGCGGATCGTCACCCGCTCTGGTGTCGAGGAGTGGCCTGACATGAGCAAGGAAGAGGTCGCCGAACGGCTGGCGGAACGGATCGCCGCCGCTTTGCAGACGATCGAAGTATGACGTTCACGCTTAGATCGGCGCAGCCCGCCGACGCGCTTGATCTTGCAGCCTTGTCGATTCAAGTCTGGCTGCACACCTATGCCAAGTCGGGTATACGTGGGCACCTTTCCCGCTATGTTTTCGACGCGTTCACGCAAGAAAAACTTGCGGCAGAAATTGCCGATGCAACAAAACATCTAATTCTATGCGAGGTAGATGAATGCCTCGTCGGGTTTGTCAAAATCGGCCTTCCTGCCCATTGTCCTATTCGGCAGATCAATACGCCTGAAATCGAAACGCTCTATGTGCAGGCGCATTTTGCCGGGCACGGCATCGGCAGTGCACTGTTGCGGGCAGCAATGGATCATTGCCGCGAACGTGGCTGGAGCGACGTGTTTCTGTTGGTAAATCTTGAGAATAGCCGCGCAAGGCAATTTTACGAAAGCAAGGCGTTCGACAGAATCGGTACGGTTGATTTCGTGCTGGAAGATGAGCGCCATGCCAATGCTGTTCTCGTCAAAAAGCTTTAGTTTCTCTGCCACTCAAGAGGTCGTTTGACTTGGCGCGGCACAGCGGTCAGAAATGCCGACACATTCATTGCTTACGGACATACCATGACCGCCACTGTTCCTGTCGTTGAAACCGAGCGCCTTATCCTGCGCGAGCATCGCCTTGAGGATTTTGAAGCACTCCATGCCGTGTGGACACTGCCTCCCGTCTACGAGTTCATCTCCGGCAAGCCCTCGACGCGCGAGCTTTCCTGGAGCCGCCTGTTGAAATATGCGGGACTGTGGGCTCTGAACGGCTACGGCTTCTGGGCGGTGGAAGACAAGGCCACCGGCCGTTATATCGGGGATCTCGGTTTTGCCAATTTCCTCCGGGATATCGAACCGCCTTTCGGTGATACGCCGGAGATGGGCTGGGTTCTCGATCCGGAAATTCACGGCAAGGGCTATGCCAGCGAGGCCGTGGCTGCGGCGGCAGCGTGGGGTGATGGCTTCTTCAAGCAGGACCGCGCGGTCTGCATTATCTCGCCTGAGAATGCTGCTTCCATTCGGGTTGCTGAAAAAGCCGGCTTCACGCAGATTGGTGAAATTCAGTATACGGGTGAAACGGTGTTGCTGCTGGAACGAAAGTTCAGGCGATAATCCGATATACGAAAGGCCGGTATAAACAACCGGCCTTTCGTTTGAAATTACGTAAGTAAATACTTACCAATTGTCATCCTTCTGTGAAACATGATGGATGATCTGATTCGGGCTGCTGATCCAGAAATCCTGATGTCCTTCGGGCAGTTTCTCGATCTCGTCGCAGCGAATAATGCCCGCGTCTTTGAGATGCACAGCGGCGATCCTAAGATCATCAGCTGCGATTTCGAGCCACAGTTCCGTCTGGCTCATCCCCGGCGCCTTGTCGATCCACAACTGGTTTGAGCCGAAGTGAAAGCCGATAGAAGGCAAATGGTTTTCCAGCAGCTTCAGGCCGATCACATCGCGGTAGAAGGCGACTGTTGCCTCATACTGGTGCGGCGGAACTTTCATGGCAATGTTGCGGCTGCCTTCATAAGCAGGTTTCATCGGTTTTCCCTTGGCGTTCACTGGGGTAGGGCCCGGTCGTACTCGCCCTCAAGCTGTTCCATTTTCGACCAGAAAATGGCGGGCTTTGTGCCATTGAGCTGGGCGATGAGCACGCTGAGGTGGGTGTGCCATCCGCTGGCAACGCTGACCATGCCGCCACGGCTGGAAAGGCGGCTATGGGTAACTGTCAGCAATGTATCCGGTCCGACGGCCTGCAATTCGAAACTGACCTCGGATGGCTCGCTTTCGCCGGACCATGTAAAGGACAGGAATGTCGGCGGCTCGCAGCGCAACACCGTGCCAGTGTTCTTGGTGCCTTCATATTTGCGGTATTTCTCCGGGGTCGGCTCGCTCGACAGCTGCGAATGCTGGAACGTCAGCTCGACAGGGCCACCTGCGTGGTCGGCCATCGGGCCTTTGGCAAGCCATTTGCCGCGCTTTTCCGAGTCTGTGATATAGTCCCATACGCGCTCCACCGGTCCCGGCAGAAGCCGTTCGATGCGGACTGTACGCTGTGCTGTGGCAACGCCAAGCTGGTCATTTCCCTGATGCAGACTCATGATCCTACTCCTTTGTACCTGGTTTGGTTTTGGAAGCCTTCGCCGGCTTCCGTTTTGCCTTTGCGGCCTGCGCGCGGTCTTCGGCACGCAGCATGTCTTCCAGATCGTCCAGGCGCTCCTCCCAGAACTGTTCGTAATAACGCAGCCATTCCTGCGCTTCGGCCATTCGCGCCGCCTGCAACGTGCAGATATGTGTCCGGCCCTGAACGTGGCGTTGAACCAATCCTGCTGCCTCGAGCACCTTGATATGCTTGGAGGCTCCGGCCAGCGACATATTGAACGGTGTCGCCAGTTCGCTGACGGTGCGTTCGCTTGTCGAAAGCCGGTGCAGCATGGCCCTCCGCGTCGGATCGGAGAGAGCGTGAAAGACGGCGTCGAGATGAGGGGCGTAATGTTCAACCATAAGGTTTAATATACGCACGCAAATTTCATTGTCAACTGATTGGTTTAATGTTTTTGCTTTTCAATTTGGCTTGGCTATATCGAACCCGTGCCCTGATTGGTTACAGGTCACGGGATAGCACTCGAATTTCACGATAAAGCTGGGATCAGGCGGCTTTTTCGCGGACCTGGTAATCCTTGATCGCCGCAAAGCGGATGTCTTTCCAGCGTTCAGCTTCATAGGACAGCGAGAACGAATTCTGCGCCAGAAACACCGGGTCATTGTCGAGATCATGGGCAATATCGGCGCGGTGCGCGTCAACGAAACGCTGCAATTCCAGCGGATTGTCGGCAGAAATCCAGCGGGCAATGGTAAAGCGCGCCGGTTCGAAGCCGACAGGCAACGTATATTCGACCTTCAGCCGCTCGGTCAGAACATCGATCTGCAGCGCGCCAACCACGCCAACAATTGCAGGCGATCCATCATCCGGCAGGAACAGCTGAACAACGCCTTCTTCCGCCATCTGCTGTAGAGCTTCACGCAGCTTCTTGGCTTTCATTGCATCGTCAAGCCGCACCCGGCGCAGGATTTCCGGAGCAAAGTTGGGAACGCCGCGGA
Source organism: Phyllobacterium sp. 628 (assembly GCF_014189505.1). Classification (GTDB taxonomy): domain Bacteria; phylum Pseudomonadota; class Alphaproteobacteria; order Rhizobiales; family Rhizobiaceae; genus Phyllobacterium. Next base: position 868,456 of record NZ_CP050301.1, read on the forward strand.
ACAGAATGTCCTCGCCCTCGGTCAGCGTATCGCCAATGCGCAAAGTGCCGTGGTTGGGAATGCCGACCACGTCGCCAGCCCAGGCCTCATCGGCAATCTGACGGCTGCGGGCAAAGAAGAACTGCGGCGCTGACAGGCTCATTGGCTTGCCGGTACGCACCAGCTTGGCTTTCATGCCGCGGGACAGCTTGCCGGAGCAGACGCGCAGGAAGGCGATGCGGTCGCGGTGGTTCGGGTCCATATTGGCTTGAATCTTGAAAACGAAACCGGTCATCTTGTCTTCGGTCGCCTCGACGCGGCGCGTATCGGCGTCCTGCGCGCGCGGGCTCGGGCCGAAATCGCAGAAAGCTTCGATCAGGTCGCGCACGCCGTAATTGCGCAGCGCCGAACCGAAATAGACCGGCGTCAGATGGCCTTCGCGGAACGCCTGCAGGTCGAAGGGATTGCAGGCATCGCGCGCCAGCGTCACCTCGTCGATCCATGCCTGACGTTCATTTTCGGGCAGCAGTCCCGACGCGCCGGAGGCCTCCGGGCCATTAACGGCAACGGGCACTTCTTCCTCGTCGCGGCGGCGCACCGTGTTGTCCTGTAGATTGTAGGTGCCGGCAAAGCTCTTGCCCCTGCCGATTGGCCAGGTGATCGGTGCAGTATCCAGCGCCAGCTTCTGCTCAATCTCGTCGAGAATCTCGTAAGGATCGCGGCTTTCGCGGTCCATCTTGTTGACGAAGGTAACAATCGGGATATCGCGCATACGGCACACTTCGAACAGCTTCAGCGTCCGCGCTTCGATACCCTTGGCCGCGTCGATAACCATGACAGCACTGTCAACGGCGGTGAGGGTACGATAGGTGTCATCGGCAAAATCTTCGTGGCCCGGCGTATCCAGCAGGTTGAAGATGCAATCCTTGTATTCGAAAGTCATCACCGAGGTGACAACCGAAATGCCGCGATCACGCTCAATATTCATCCAGTCCGACCGAGTCTGGATACGGTCCTTCTTCGCCTTTACCTCACCCGCCAACTGGATGGCTCCGCCGAAAAGCAGCAGCTTTTCGGTCAGCGTGGTTTTACCGGCGTCCGGGTGCGCGATGATCGCAAAGGTACGGCGTTTGGAAACGGGATGGTCGGCAGAAGACATGAAGCAGCTCGAACTCAATAATCGTAGGGTTGCGCGCCTTCTATCAGCCGAAGCCTTTGCCGTCGACTGTCAATTCTGAATAGCACCTTTGCCGCGTGCTGGGAGAAATGAACAACCTACGAATATTAGGCTTATCTTCATCCATATCTCATCCGTGACTATTGGCGTCATCGGTTAACGCATAATAACTTGTTAGGACATTGTTATACGTCACGGGGACAGCTTGGCGGGACGGCTGCAATTTGGCTGTTTTTGCTTCATTAAGCAGAATTTGGGCAAGTTCATTTGGCGCCATCATTAAATCGATGGGAATTGTTTTGCCCCATCCTGCGGCTTGGATTCTGCTGCCTATGGCTCCAAAATCGAAACCAACCGGATAAATACCGGCAATAAGGGCGGTGGACAGCGTATAGGAATATGTTTCCGGCCAAACCGCGGGGAACCAGGCGATATCGGCGTCGGCATCCAGCAGCTTTGTTTCCGCATCGTGTTCTTCGTAAGGACCTGTGCAGATCACATTACCAATTGCGTTAAGCTGGTTATCCCGGTCCGTATAACCCACAACGACAAATTCCAGGGGAAGATCAAGGTTCTGACTGGCTGTAGCAACGTCCGCCAACAGAATTGATCCTTTATGGGGTCCAATCGCTCCCAAAACAGCAATTCTATATGTGGACCGTTTCTTCGGACCGCTTCTATGTCCTGCCGCTTTTTGCGTTATTTCATGTGGTTTAAGCGTAAATTCAAGAGAAGCATGAAAACGTCGCATGCGTTGAGCAACATCCATATCCGGCACAAATATGCGTCGCGCGCCATGCAGCAGCCGCGAATATCGCTCCCTCCAATCCCAAACCGCAGGATGTCCAAACGGCGATCCATTATGAAGTATACAGGTTTCACAGGTCGCAATGTCAGGCTCTGCACAATAGATGCCGCTATCATCGATCAGGTTTATCCGCGGACAGACGGACATATAATCATGCACTGTAAAGTCGTAATTCAGTCCCGCACCCTGGCAAGCCATTCGAAAAAAGTCAGGCGAACACTGCGGAAAATCGGCGAGATGGTGAATATGCACATGGTCTATGCGGATTTTCTTCAGATAGCTGATAAAGCTGCTCATGTCAGAAAGCACGTTAAACTGCGGTAAATTAGGAATCAGCTCGGCGGTGCAATCTTCAAGACAGATTTTGTTCGGGTCGGATGCATGAGTTCGACAAAAGACGACCTTTACGCCATCTGCTTCCAGTTTTGCTGCCAATTCACGAGCATGACGCTCTGTTCCGCCTCCCCGGCGATGAGTTACAAACAGAATTGGCCCGCGTTTGGAACGATAGTTCAAGCGGGCAATATCCAATGCCTCACGGTATGGGCGGATAGGGTCAGCAGCAATGAAATCGGCAACCATTTGCAAATAGCCGGGGTGCAACTCCTCTACCAGTTGAACAGCGGCGTTAACCCGCGCAGCTTTGCTGGCGCCGAATGATGCAGCGCCGTAATGGCGGACAAAAACATCGGATGTCATGATGTTGCGCCAACCCGCGGCCGCTATTCGGCGGCATAGGTCATTTTCTTCGCCATAGCCTTTGCCGAACTGTTTTTCATCAAACAGGCCTGCTGTGTCGAGGCAAACCCGGCGGATAAACATGCAGAAACCCACCCCTGTCGGAATTTCTACCTGTTTACCTGCATTGGCTTGCGCGGCAAGCTGATCAAGTTGGGCGTCGCTTATTTCGAGTTTGTTCCAATTGTCGTGGATGAATTTTGGGTAGCTGCAAATCTCCGCATTGTTGGAGAACGGTGTTACGGTGCCATTTGTCGGGTCAGCCAAAGCGGCGGCTTTCAGACGATCAAGCCAATTGCCAAAAACTTCGGTATCGGAATTCAACAGTACAATATCTCTGTCCTGATGGAGTTCCATTGCGTAGTTGCAACTCTTCACGAACCCTCTGTTTCTGGCATTCGCGTGCAACTCAAGAACACCTTTGTCCGAAAGCTTTTGAAGAAGTTCAGAGATCTGACGCTCCGGACTATAATCGTCGATAACGATGAGGCGGTACTGCGTCTCCTGTCTCGCTGACAATACACTGTAGAGGCAACGGGCAGTTTCGTCGTATCCCCGATAAACCGGAACGATGACATCTACGACGGGTTCTGCATCCGCCGTGAACGAGGCGAGCAGCTCTTTCCACTCGTCGTCGATCGGAGCAGATGCTGGAGCCGATACTTCTTTCGAAGTAGCCCGGGATTGAAAAGGCAGGCGACCCTCCGCCTTTCCATATTTTATATAATGGAGCAGAGGATTCATCGCTGACGCTTTCACATCATCATAGGTGGACAGGTAGTGTTGGATGCAAAATTGGGGACATGGATCTACATTGTGATGCCAGCCCACGTGCAGAAAATGTCCGATGGGATCTTCTATGAGACGTTCATCATCCGGCCATTGGCGGGTATAAAAGACTTCATCGAAGAGACCACTGGAAGCAACCAGATCGTGCTCCGAGAAGTCCTCATTCGGACTCGGAGTTGTTACAGATATTTCGATCACATCACACCGGGCGTAAATTTGATGGTTTGCTTACAAGCTTTTTTAGTAGCCGCAATGGGCGGGATAGCCGCCAGGAACTGGATGCGTAGATCGCCGATATTGCAGCCTCTTTGATGCGAATTTGTTCCTTCAGCGCATTTATTTCGTTCGGGCAGCCATCAATGCTCTGCCTGATCCGCTGCCATTTCGCGCTGTTAAGCTGCGCAGTCAGACTGGCTTCGCGAAACTCCAGCCGCTTGATATCCCACGTCCTGATGCGCATCTGTTCCTGCAGATCTCGCAACTCACCTAAAAGTTTCTCCCAATTTCGATCATAATCGGTAAGATCGCCGTAACGCGGCGTGGCCAAAAGAGCCTCTGCAAGCGTTTGCAGGCTATTGACCGGAATGACTTCGACCGTATCTGTAGACGCTGCGACCAGACGAAGCTTCTCTTCCGGAACGATCAAAAGACCAGTTTCTTTGGCAACGCCAAAAATATTATCTGTGCTCTTTGTAAAGTTTTCGGGATTGTAAGCGGCTGTCCTTACAAGGAAAATTTTATAGCGGCTCCAATCGAGCGCGCGCATAATTTCGGCACCTTCGTCGATCGAATTGCATTCCAGATAAATGACGGGTCTGGTTCGCCCAAGCGTAAGCTTCATGCCAGTCAGCACAGCCGCATCCATGCCCTCCGCGTCGATTTTTATAAAATGCAGCCGGGACAGAGCCAAATCATCAATCGCGACAATTGGTACCCGCTCGTTATTTTGATCTTTCCGCTCCTGCAAGGAAACAGAGCCAAAATTAGCGTGTTCTTTATAGTCAAGGCAGGGAGCGAACATTTCACCGGCCGCTTCGCCCGCACCGGCGTGACGGATGGTGACGTTGTGACATCCCAGCAGTTGAATATTGTGATCGAGGATTGCCGCAATGCTACTTTGCGGTTCGAAAGCAATCACTTCTCCGTTGGGGCCTGTCTTTTGGGAAAATGCTATTGCATGCGAGCCGACATTGGCGCCCACATCGATAACGATATCCCCATCCATAATAAAATTAAGCAGGAATTCAATCTCGGCTTCTGCCCATTCTCCATACTGTACGATTGACCTGCTAATAGGGTCATCCTGAGGCAAAACATGCATCGTTCCACGCCGTGTATGAGCCGGCAAAGTATGTCGTATGATGTCGATTTCCGGTAATTCTTGTTCCAGCATAAAAGTTCGTGCCAATTCGATGTTCCGCCGGCGCAGGCGCGTTCGAGTATGAACGAATTTACCCTCTCCACCCGCGTGGGAATTTGGAAAGAGTATGCCGAAACGATGCGGTAGGGCACAATTGAGCTTTAGTTGAAGACCCTGAACTAAACCCTCTCCAGCACAGGCCCGGATTTTTCCTGAGCCATGAATGGCTCGATGGCGATGCGTTTGCTGTTTTTCACCGTGACGAAACTGTTGGGTGGCACTGGCATCCAGTTTTCCGCTTCACCGTCCAGCGGTTCGGAGACAACGCAAAGGCCGGAGCTGGGTGAAAGCGTGGCCGTGTAGAGCGTCGGGGCGAAGCGGTCCGTGGCATAGCGCACGGCGTAAAGCTGTGTGCCGTCGGAGAAAGCCGCCGTCAGGCGGATAAAGGCGGGCACATTGGCGCGTTCAGCTTCTGCCGTGATAACGTTGACGGTCTCCACCAGCGACTGCGCCGGGTCTGTGTCGAGCCCATGCTGCAGCATCAGGAGGAAGATCAGTTCGGAATCCGTCGAGCCCAGCTTTTGCGTATAAAGCGTATCGTCAAGCCGCGCTTCCAGACCGCGCCGCAGCCGGTCGAAATGACCGATCTGACCATTGTGCATGAAGCTCCATTTGCCTGAAACAAATGGGTGGCAATTGGTCCGGCTGGTTGAACCGCCGGTCGAGGCGCGCACATGTGCCAGAAACAGATGCGAGCGAATCTGTCGGGACAGGCTTTTCAGATTCTGGTCGGACCATGCGGGCAGGATGTCGCGGTAAAGGCCAGGTTCGGGCCGCTCGCCATACCAGGCAACGCCGAAACCGTCGCCATTTGTGCGGGTCTTGGCCTCATGCGCGTCGTGGCTCTGGGCAATCAGCGAATGGCACGGCGAGGCAATCACATCTTCAAGATAAAGCTGAGGTCCGAGATAGGCTGCCCAACGACACATGATTCACCCGATTCACTCTTCGTAGTGCTGACAATAGCGCGTCATGCGGCGCTTGGGAATCGTCAGGCGGAATTCACCCGTAGAAACAGATTGTGTGTAAACAATGGTGTTGAAAAATCTTGTGAGTTGACCAATCCGGCCGACTGGTGAAAAAGGTGATCTCATGTCTCAATCATCCGATTCCGCACGTCACGTGCATCCCGCTCTCGGTCTTGTCCGTTTGCCGCATGGGCAGGACCTTGATTTGCCCGCCTATGAAACAACCGGTTCAGCCGGAATGGACCTCCGCGCCGCTGTGCCGGAAGATCGTCCGCTGCTGCTTTTGCCCGGCCGCCGGGCACTGGTTCCCACCGGTCTGGTCTTCGAAATTCCGCAAGGATACGAAGCGCAGGTCAGGCCCCGTTCCGGCCTTGCGCTCAAGAACGGGATTACCTGCCTTAACACGCCGGGAACCATTGATTCCGACTACCGGGGTGAGGTAAAAGTGATCCTGATCAATCTTGGAGATGATGACTTTTACGTCGAGCGTGGCATGCGCATTGCGCAGGTTGTGCTGGCGCCGGTCGTCCAGCTTGAGATTGAAGAACGGCAGCATGCCAGCGAAACGGCACGCGGTGCCGGAGGGTTCGGGTCAACGGGCACGTCGTAATCGCAGGAGGACAGCATGGACAAGGGCAAGGTTTTCCGTCAGCTGCATCAGGGACCGGAAATTCTGCTGATGCCCAATCCATGGGATCCCGGTACGACAAAGTTCCTTGCCTCGTTTGGCTTCAAGGCCATGGCGACGAGCAGCGCCGGATTTGCTTTTTCACGCGGCCTGCCCGATGGCGGCATTACTTTCGATGTGATGATGCAGCATTGCCGCGATCTGGTGGCAGCATCGGACTTGCCCATTTCGGGCGATTTGGAAAAAGGCAAGGGCGACAGCGCCGACAGCGCCGGTGAAACTATCTTTGCTGCCGAAGCCGCCGGACTTGCCGGATGCTCCATCGAGGATTTTTCCGGCGATCCTGACAAGCCGATCTATGATTTCTCCCATGCGGTCGAACGCGTTGCCGCTGCCGCCGAGGCTGCACGGGCGCTGAAGAATGATTTTGTTCTGACCGCCCGCACGGAGAACTTCCTGCATGGCGTGACCGATTTCGATGACACCATCAAGCGTCTGCAGGCCTTTGAGAAGGCCGGTGCCGATGTGCTGTTCGCTCCCGGAATTTCCGATCTGGACCGTATCCGCACCATCTGCGCCTCGGTGTCGAAGCCCGTAAGCGTGCTTGCACCATCGGGTCTCAGCGTCAGCGAGCTGGCCTCGGTGGGCGTGCGGCGTGTCTCGCTCGGACCGCGCCTCACCACAGCAGCATTCACCGCGATCCACGATGCGGCCCGCGAGGTGCTGGACAAGGGAACATTCAATTTTACCAGGACAGGCGTGCCATTCGGCGACCTGCAAAAGCTCTTTTCGCAGGAAGCAGACAAGGAAAACTAAGCATGACCCGCCCCGAGCTGGTGATTTTCGACTGTGACGGGGTCCTGGTCGACACCGAAACCCTTGCCAATCAGCATCTCATCAAGATGCTCAATGCTTCCGGCTATCCCATCACGTTCGATGAGGCGCGCAAGAACCTCTGCGGCATGCCGATGCGCGCCGTGAAGGAAAAGGTCGAGGCGGAAGGCTATTCCCTTGGCGAGGATTTCGTTGAGCGCTGGTATCAGGCAATTCCGATCATTTTCGAGAACGGCGTCGAGGCCATCCCGCATATTGAAGACGTCATCGGTGCAGTGAAGCAATCCGGACTGTCCTATTGCGTGGCGTCTTCTGCCCATGTGGAAAAGATGCACCTGACATTGGGCAAGACCGGCTTGATCAGCCATTTCAAGGATGTGCTCTACAGCGCCTCCATGGTGCCGCGCGGCAAACCTTTTCCTGATCTCTTCCTGCATGCGGCCAAAGAGATGGGTTTTGAGCCCTCCCGCGCTGTGGTGATCGAGGACAGCGTTGCCGGAACCACGGCGGGCACAGCGGCAGGCATGCGGGTGTTTTCCTATTGCGGCGATGAACATGCTGATCATGCAGGCCTGACGGCAGCTGGCGGTATCCTGTTTGATGATATGCGCAAGCTGCCAGCGCTTCTGGGCATCGCCTGATGGCCCTGCCGCTCACTGTCATCGATATGCACACGGGAGGCGAGCCGCTGCGCATCATCACCGGCGGTTATCCCGATCTGCCAAAAGGCACGATCCTGGAAAAACGCGCCTATGTCCGTGATCATCTTGATCACTTGCGCAAGATATTGATGTTCGAACCGCGCGGCCATTTCGACATGTATGGCGCGCTGCTGGTGCAGCCGAATTTGCCCGGAGCTGATCTCGCTGTGCTGTTCATGCACAATGAGGGCTATTCGACCATGTGCGGCCACGCAATCATCGCGCTCGGCCGCTACGCCATCGATTACGGTCTGGTTGAGAAAGTAGAGCCGGTTACAACGGTTCATATCGAATGTCCCTGCGGCATGGTCGTGGCCTCGGTCGAGGTCAAAGATGGCAAATCCGCCAGTGTCTCGTTTGAAAGCGTCCCCGCCTTTTTGTTCGCTAAAGACCGGACCGTCAACCTGCCGCCCTATGGCGATGTAACGTTCGATGTGGCCTATGGCGGTGCTTATTATGCGCTGGCCCATTGCAGCCAGTTCGGCCTTGAGTTCGGCCGCGATCCCGCAGCCAAATTCAAAGAGGCGGCAACACTGCTTACCGAAGCGGTGAAAGAAGCCGTGCCGCTCGAACATCCCGATCATGAGGATCTTGCCTTTCTCTACGGTTCCATCCTGACGGATGGACTGGATAGTTGGTCGGAAGCGCCGACGAAAAATGTCTGTATTTTTGCCGATGCGCAGCTTGATCGTTCGCCCACAGGTTCAGGCGTGACAGCGCGGCTTGCTGCTATGCATGCCAAGGGCCAGATCCATGCGACCGAAGCCCGGATTTTTGAAAGCATTGTCGGCTCGCGCTTTGCCGGGGCGGTCGCTTCCGTGACCAAGGCCGGAACGTTCGATGCCATTACGGCGCGGGTCTCCGGCCATGCCTATTATAGCGGCAAAGCGGAATTCCTCGTTGAGGATGATGATCCGCTGGGACAGGGATTTCTGGTTCTCTAGGGGGAGGTTGAGCATGCTCGGACGAATTGCGGGTGCTTTGGGTTTTTCGCTTTTAATGGCAACCGCGCCGGTACATGCGGAGGACAAGAAACCGGTTGATCCGAGGATCATGAAGATTGCCGACGAACTGAGGATGGCCGTGTCAAGATGCTGGCTACCGCCAGCAGCGCCCAAAAGCCCACCATTAAGGGTTGCGGTGAAACTTCAGCTTGCAAAGGATGGCTCCATCATCGGTCAGCCACAAGTGACGACGCCCAAAAAAAGCAATGCCTACGATCTGTTGGCAAAAAGTACCGTCCAGGCGCTCGTTCGCTGCGCACCTTACAAGGTTGTCGCTGAGAACCCCGATCTTTATGAGGATTTGAAAGAAATCAATATGAACTTCGTGAGCCCGGACAACTGAAACGCTCCGTGAAATTGAACCGCGTCCAATCCGGATTGCCAGCGCCCGAAATCGGAGTATTCTCCGCCGCGCTGACTCCACATAGAGATCGATCATGACACTTGCCGGTTTTGTTGCCTATTCGGGCGCTCTTGCCATTGCCGCCGCCATTCCGGGGCCGGGTATCACAGCTTTGATCGCGCGCGCTTTGGGTTCGGGTTTTCGCTCGGCAGTGTTCATGTCGCTCGGCCTCGTTATCGGCGATCTGACATACCTCACCGCTGTTGTACTTGGCCTGTCGATGCTCGCTCAAACTTTCGGCACGGTGTTTCTCCTGATCAAATGGGCGGGTGTAGCTTATCTTGCCTATCTCGCATGGCGTTTCTGGAATGCCGGTATCACGGCTGAAAAGATCGAGGCGCGCAGTGGCGGCGGCGGTGTTTTTTCCGGCATTCTCTCCGGTCTTGCCGTAACGCTGGGCAATCCCAAAACCATGATTTTCTATATCGCGCTGACGCCGACATTGATCGATCTGCATACCATCACGCTTGGCGATTATGCGGTGCTGGCAGCGGTCACGGTGTTAACTCTTCTGGTTGTGCTGGTGCCCTATCTTATGCTGGCCGCCAAGGCGCGCTGGTTTCTGCAATCACCACGGGCATTGAAAAGATTGAACCGTACGGCCGCTGCTTTCATGGCCGGTGCGGCATTGGCCATTGCAGGCCGGACCTCCTGACCATAGAAATTTATTCTAACACTATACCCATATTGGTACATTTTTCCCAAGAATGTGCCATTTGCGCATGAGTTCGACTATGAATTTTCAAGCCTGCGCCATAAGATGTTTGTTAGTTCAATTGAGGGAGCACTTCCATGAGCACGAGTGACGCGCGCAAACTCGGTCGCGGCCGTATCTACAATTCCATTGTCGATACAATCGGCGATACGCCCATTGTTCGCCTTGATAAGCTGGCAAAGGATCAGGGCGTCGGCGCCAATCTGCTGGCCAAGCTCGAATTCTTCAATCCGATTGCCAGCGTGAAGGACCGCATTGGTGTTGCGCTGATCGAGGCTTTGGAAGCGCAGGGCAAAGCCACGCCCGGCAAGACCACGCTGGTCGAACCAACCTCGGGCAATACAGGCATTGCGCTCGCATTTGCTGCGGCATCCAAGGGCTATCGCCTCATCCTCACCATGCCGGAAACAATGTCGGTGGAGCGCCGCAAGATGCTCAAGCTGCTCGGTGCAGAACTGGTTCTGACCGAAGGCGCCAAGGGCATGAAGGGCGCTATTGCCAAGGCCAATGAACTCGTCGAAACAACACCGGATGCAGTCATCCCTGGCCAGTTCGACAATCCGGCCAATCCGGAAATTCACCGGAAGACTACGGCCGAAGAAATCTGGAACGATACGGACGGCAAAGTCGATATTTTCGTCTCCGGCATCGGCACCGGCGGCACCATTACCGGTGTCGGTCAGGTGCTCAAGCAGCGCAAACCGGATGTGCGGATCGTCGCGGTTGAGCCCAAGGACTCGCCTGTACTTTCCGGCGGCAATCCCGGCCCGCACAAGATTCAGGGCATCGGCGCCGGTTTTGCCCCGCAGGTGTTGGACACGCACATTTATGACGAGGTGATTCAGGTCTCCAATGACGATGCGTTCACCAATGCCCGTCTGGTGGCCAAGCTCGAAGGCGTGCCGGTTGGCATCTCCTCCGGCGCCGCACTTACCGCCGCCATCGAACTCGGCAAGCGCCCGGAGAACAAGGGCAAGAATATTGTCGTGATCATCCCGTCTTTCGCCGAGCGCTACCTGTCAACAGCCTTGTTTGACGGCCTCGACGCCTGATCGTTAACGTCTCGGAAAATCAGCCCCGTCTCGCGCCAAGCGCCGGATGGGGCTGTTTGTTTTCAAGCCCGAATATTCAATTGATACTTCGGCCGTCATCGAAGCATCGCCGTTGGCATGCTTCTAATATCCGGGTCAGTCCACACAAGGAATGGCCGATATGACTATCACCTGCATTATCAAATATGAGATCGATCCGTATCAGAAAGATGCGTTCGAAGACTATGCGCGCAACTGGAACGAGGCAATTCCGCGCTGTGGGGCTGATCTGATCGGCTACTACGCGCCACATGAGGGCTCGGCAACGCTGGCCTATGGTATTTACAACATTGACGATCTGGCTGCCTATGAGGCTTACCGCGCGAGACTCAGCGCCGATCCGCTGGGCCGGGCCAATTATGAGTTTTCCAGGGAACGCAAGTTTATCCGCCGTGAGGATCGGACATTCCTGCGCCGCGTCACGGGTAACAATGGGGGAGGACTGATCAAATGATTGCGGTGATCTTCGAGGTTGAGCCGGCCAGCGGCCATGATCACGAATATTTCGAGCGAGCGGCCAATTTGCGCCCGCTGCTGGAAAAGATGGACGGGTTCATTTCCGTCGAACGGTTCCGCAGTCTTGCCAACGAGAACCGCTATCTTTCCCTGTCATTCTGGCGTGATGAAGCGTCAGTTGCGGCTTGGCGCCAGACCGAGGAACATCGCGCTGCCCAAAGCGCAGGCCGCGCCGGGGTCTTTGCCGATTACCGGCTGCGGATTGCGGCTGTTATGCGTGACTATGGCCTGCGAGCCCGTGATGAGGCTCCGCTTGATGCGAGAAGTTACCATCATGCCTGACCGTGGTTGCGCTGTGCACAGGCAGGGCCGGGGCCGCGCATGTAATGGCGTTCCGGCCGGTAGGTCGGTACAATGAATTCGCGGACGACGCGAAGCGTGTCGCGCAGTTGAACGAGTATGGTCATATCTTCGATCCTGAATCTGCAATCGCCCGAAAAATCGGTTAGCGATCATTTGACTAAAATTTAACCTCTAAAGATGAACGCTTGCTGAATACGAATGGTAAAAACAAGATAAATTCATGGAAAATTAGCCTTAACCTATTGGGCAAGCGCTGTTTTTCCTGTTGAAAAGAAAAAATGAAACCCGGCGTTAACCACCGGTTTTCCCGCATTTTGATTCGGTGAACGGGGTCGCCGCGTGTATGGCCCGAAGCACGGCATCAAGAAGGATCGCGAAAAGCGCTAGGCTCTGCCAGACCGAATTTTCTTTGGTTGAATGCGTGCAAGATGTGCGGCCCGGATCAGTGTTTGCATGACCCTGTCCCGCGCGCGCCAGTTTGTCGGGTGCAGGGATAACATCCAAGCTGTAGAGAGGGTGCTCATCGCCCGGCCATGAAAACGGCTGCCGCGATCAGCATTCCGCCCGCGCCGCCTTCAATCATTCTGCGGCGCCTGTCACTGAGCGTGCTGCGGCTGCCGATGCGGCCGATGGCGAGGCTCAAAACCGTATAGACAGTGCCGCACCAGAAGATGAAGGCCGCAGACAGAATGGCCGCCTGTAAAGGCACACTGCCGCCCGGATGGATGAATTGCGGCAGAATGGCAAAATAGATCATCATGCCCTTGGGATTAAGGACAGCTGTCAGGAAACCGCGGCGCACCTGTGCCGTTATTGCAGTGCTGGCAAGGTTCAGCTTGTTCGCGCTCAGTGCCGAACCAATCAATTTGCAGGCGAGATAAACCAGATAGACGATACCGGTCCACCGCAGCGCTTCAAACAACACCGGTGAGGCAGCCACGAGGACAGCAATGCCCAGCGCCACAAGTGCCGAGTGGACAACATAGCCAAGACAGACGCCAGTCGTGGCACGTAAACCGGCGGCCGTTCCGCCTGATATGGCTTGCGATGTCACAAACAGCATGTCTGGACCCGGCGTGCAGATCAGCGGCAGGACAGTGGCGGTAAAAAGCAGCAGCGTGTGTGTTTCCATAACTGGCATTGTAAGGCACAGCGGCCGCCATCGGGTTGCAAACATACCAGTTTTCATGTGATTATTAGCATCTAAATAATACTTAACTACTAATCTTAGCAGGCAATACCAATGATATTGGATGAGATAGACAAGCGTATTCTTCGCGCGCTCCAGAAGGACGGGCGCATTCAGAATATAGAGCTTGCCCGGGAAGCAGGGTTATCGCCGTCGCCTTGCCTGCGCCGGGTGCGGCTGTTGGAGGAGGCCGGGATTATCGACCGCTATGTCGCCGTGCTGAACCCGGCGAAGGTCGACCTGTCGCTCTCCATGTTCGCGCGCGTATGGCTGATCGCGCAGGATGCCGAAACCATTGATCACTTTATTGAAGCGATGACACGGCTGCCCCAGGTCGTCGAATGTTACATCATGCTGGGTGAGAGCGATGCGCTGTTGCGGGTCGTGGTCGCCGATCTCGATGGCTACCGGCGCTTTCAGGCTGCGCACCTGACGCGCAAGAACGGCATACAGAACGTCAAGACCGACGTTCCGAGCCAGATTGTCAAGCAGACCTATGCGTTGCCGCTGGACTGATCCCGGCGTCAGGCATTGCCAATCAGAATACCGGTTGCCAGCACCAGCCCGCCGCCGAGCACCACCTGTATGGCGGCGCGGAAGAACGGTGTTTCCATATATTTGTGCTGGATATAGGCAATCGCCCAGAGCTCGACGAAAACCACCAGTGCGGCGATAGTCGTGGCCGTCCAGAAATCCGGGATTAGATAGGGCAGGGCATGACCAAGGCCGCCGAGCGCCGTCATGATACCATTGGCGAGACCACGCTTCAGCGGTGAACCACGCCCCGATAGCCTGCCATCGTCGTGTGCGGCTTCAGTGAATCCCATGGAAATACCAGCACCGAGCGATGCGGAAAGGCCGACGAGAAATGTCTGCCATGTATCCTGTGTGGCAAAGGCGGCGGCAAAGATCGGAGCAAGCGTTGAAACGGAACCGTCCATCAACCCGGCCAGCCCCGGCTGCACATAGGTCAGGAGAAACTGGCGCTTCTCCGTCTGTTTCTCGTCCTGCTGCACCGCGTCCGGCGTATGCTGTTCGCCCAGCCGGTGCGCCAGTGATTCATGCGTCTTTTCGGCAATGGCAAGATCGCCCAGCAATTTGCGGGTCGAGGCATCGCTGACCAGCTTCACCGCTTCCGTATAGAAACGGTAAGCCTGCTCCTCCATCTTCTCCGCCATCGCCCGTACCTTGTCGATGCCAAGGGGCCGCACCAGCCAGTCGGGCTTGCGCTCGAGATAACCCCGCACATGCTCGCGCCGGATCAGTGGAATGCGGTCGCCAAAGCGCTCGCGGTGCAGATCGATGAGCACTTGCCGATGCTGGTTCTCTTCCTCAGCCATATCCTCGAACACCTTGGCGCTTTGCGGAAAATCATCACGAAGTCCGTCCGCATAGGCGAGATAAATGCGCGCGTCATCCTCTTCCGATGAGATGGCAAGCGCTAGAATCTGCTGTTCCGATAAAGTGTTGAGGTCGTAGCGGCGAGGGCCGAAGAAGCGGCTGAGCATGGTCATATCCTAATTTAGAATAATTCTAAACTATAACTTTAAGGCAGGCTTTGCAAGAGGCGCTCCGGGGACAATGATGACAATGATTTGGATGGCGAAACTGCGCGCCGGTGGTATGAATTATTCCACGCCCACAGATATAGCCGAGGATCCGATGACCCTTCTCGCCGTTGAAAATTCCGACATTGTCGCTGCTGCCAAACGCCTTAACGGCGAGCTTTTTTCCACCCGTCTCATCGAATCCCCGGCGCTTAATGACAAATATGGCGGGCGAGTCCTGTTTAAGCCGGAATGTCTGCAGCGTACAGGATCGTTCAAGTTTCGTGGCGCCTATAACCGCATCAGCCAGATGACGGCGGATGAGCGCAAGCGTGGCATCGTCGCCTTTTCCTCCGGCAATCATGCGCAGGGTGTAGCAAGTTCCGCCCAGCTCTTCGGCATCAAGGCCGTCATCATCATGCCGTTCGATGCGCCGCAGTTGAAAATCGCCAATACGAAATCCTATGGTGCCGAGGTGGTGCTCTATGACCGCTATAAGGAGAGCCGCGAAGCGATCGCCTCTGTCTATATCAATGATCGCGGCATGATTCTGGTCCCGCCCTATGACGATCCGGCGATCATTGCCGGGCAGGGTACCATCGGGCTGGAACTGGTGGACGAGGCGGAGGAACGCGGTATCGAATTTGACGATGTTTATGTGCCGAGTGGCGGTGGCGGTTTGATCAGCGGCATTTCTGTTGCGGTCAAGGCGCGTTCGCCCAAGACGCGTATCTGGGGTGCGGAGCCGGAAAATTTCGATGATCTGCGCCGCTCGCTGATTGCTGGCACCCAGATTGCCAATGAACCGGGCCACCACTCGATCTGTGATGCGATCCTGACGCCGCAACCGGGCGATCTGACATTCCCGATCAACCGGCAGAATCTCGCCGGTGGTATTGCGGTTTCCGACAAGGCCGTGGCTGCGGCCATGCGTGATGCCGCAACATTTCTGAAGGTTGTTGTCGAGCCCGGTGGCTGTGTTGCGCTGGCGGCGATTGCCAATCGCCAGACTGACCTTGCTGGGAAAACCGTGGCTGTGGTGCTTTCGGGCGGTAATGTCGATCTTGCTATCTATAGCGGGCTGATTGCGGCTGCTTAATTGATGCTTAAAAGCAATCGCTCACGTGTCGGGTTCCTTATGAGATGGACCTGTATTGCAGAATATGGCTCCCACCCTCCCCCTCGTGGGGAGGGTCGCTGCATCGCAGCGGGGTGGGGCATCTGAGCGACTGGGTTTTTGAGCTCAAAAAGCCGGGATACTTCTACACCAATCTTATGAGGTATCCCCCACCCCGGACCTAAAGGTCCGACCCTCCCCACATCGGGGGAGGGTGGGAGCCAAATTCTGCGCCAGCTCTAACGTTGCCGTACTGTGAGTGAATGAGGTGGTTGCCAGGCTAACTTGCAGTGTTGAAGATTAGGATCCATGCGATCAAACACTCTTCCTCATTTTAAGCTTCCTGAGCTTGTCGAAGGGCGAACCACGCACAAAGTCTGCACAAGCAATCTTAAACCTTCGACCAATCACCGCAGATATGCGCCCTCATGTCATCAAACTGTTACGCTGACCTTTTAGCGATCGGATACGGTTCGAAGCCGCTCCCCCAGCCAGATAGCCAGAGGTCAGCCCCATGAACGAACACGCTCCCGAACAGCCATTCCGTACCAGCCTGCTCGAAGAAAATGACGGCCCGGGTCATAACCTGTCCGATAATGCCACCATGGGCGAGATCATCGCCGCGCGGTTTTCGCGCCGTGGTTTCCTGAAAGGCTCGCTCGCCATATCCGCCATTGCCGCAACTGTCAGCCCTATGGCGCTGATGCTGGCCGATGATGCCCGCGCCGAAAGCAAATCTGCTTTTGTCTTCGAGGAAGTCGAAGTGGGTATCGATGAAAAGCACCATGTCGCCGCCGGCTACGATGCCGATGTGCTGTTGCGCTGGGGCGATGCCCTGTTCCCGGATTCTCCTGCTTTCGATCCGAAGAACCAGACGCCGGAATCCCAGGCCAAGCAATTCGGCTATAACAATGACTATGTCGGCTACATCCCGCTTGACGGCTCGTCCGAACATGGCCTGCTTGTGGTCAATCACGAATACACCAATGAACATTTGATGTTCCCCGGCATCGTCAAGGTTGCCGACGGCAAGATCAGTGTTTCGCCTGCTGACAAGCAGCGCGTCGATATTGAAATGGCAGCCCATGGCGGCACCGTTGTCGAAATTAAGAAGACCGATGGCAAATGGGCGGTCATCAAGGACGGCAAGCTCAACCGCCGCATCACCGCCAACACGGAAATGCAGCTCTCCGGTCCCGTTGCCGGACATGACCGCGTCAAGACCAATGCCGACGCGTCAGGCAAGAAAGTCTTCGGCACCATCAACAATTGTTCGGGCGGCGTCACGCCGTGGGGCACTTACGTGTCGGGCGAAGAAAACGTTCACGGCTATTTCCTTGGCAAACTGCCCGAGGACAGCAAGGAAGCGGCCAATTACAAACGCATGGGCATTCCCGAAGGCGTTTATGAATGGGGCAAGTTCCACGATCGTTTTGACGTGTCGAAGGAACCCAATGAAGCCAACCGCTTTGGCTGGGTGGTCGAGATCGATGTGAATGATCCCAATTCCATACCGAAGAAGCGCACTGCGCTTGGCCGTTTCAAGCATGAAGGTGCCGACTCCATCGTCGCCAAGGATGGCCGCGTTGTTTTCTATCTCGGCGATGACGAACGTTTCGATTACGTCTACAAATTCGTTACCGCAGGCAAGTTCAACCCGGATAACCGCGCTGCCAATCTCGATCTTCTCGACGAGGGCACGCTGTATGTCGCCAAGTTCGATGTTGACGGCTCTCTAAACTGGCTGCCGGTTGTGTTTGGTCAGGGCCCGCTGACCGAAGCCAATGGCTTCCATTCGCAGGCCGACGTTCTGATCGAAACCCGCCGTGCTGGCGATCTGCTGGGTGCGACCAAGATGGACCGTCCGGAAGACATTGGCCCGAATGCTGTCAACGGCAAGGTCTATGTCATGCTGACCAACAACACCAAGCGCAAGGACGATCAGGTCGATGCGGTCAATCCGCGCGCCAAGAACGCCTTTGGTCACATCGTCGAGATCGCCGAGGAAGACGGCAATTTTGCTGCCACTAAGGGCAAGTGGGAAATCCTGTTGAAATGCGGTGATCCTACGGTGGCCGACGTCGGCGCTTCCTTCTCGACAGAGACGACCAAGAACGGCTGGTTCGGCATGCCGGACAATTGCGCGGTTGATGCCACCGGCCGCCTTTGGGTTGCCACGGATGGTAATTCGCCGAAGGACACCGGCCGCACCGATGGTATCTGGGCCATTGATACGGAAGGCGGCGCACGCGCCACGTCGAAACTGTTCTTCCGTGTCCCGGTTGGCGCTGAAATGTGCGGCCCGCTTGTCCTGCCTGATATGCAGACCATGATGGTTGCCGTACAGCATCCGGGCGATGGCGGTGAAGACTGGAAGCCGTTCGGCCGTCCATCCTACTACGAGGATCTGTCCACCCGCTGGCCGGACTTCAAGGATGATATGCCGGTGCGCCCGTCCGTGGTCGCCATCACCAAAAAGGGTGGCGGCAAGATCGCTGTTTGATATTTTCAATGAAAATCCCCCCTTGCAACGTCCTGTTGCGAGGGGGGGATTTCGTTTTTGCTACTACCAAAGCTGAATCGTATGCATCTTGAAAAATGTGATCAAAGGTAATACCTTCAAAAAATTAAGTATTACCGAGGTTGCAATGACGACAGTCACCACAAAGGGGCAGGTTACAATTCCCAAACCGGTTCGTGATCTCCTTGGAATTGTGCCGGGGAGCAGGGTAGATTTCCGTCGTGATGCCGACGGAAATGTTGTTCTCGTACCGGTCAAGAAAAAGTCGGCGGCAAGCATGTTCGAGAAGCTGCGCGGGCATGCTGGGAAGGGTTTGAGCACAGACGAGATTATGGCGCTGACGCGCGGCAAAATCTGACGTGACGCTGGTCGATACCAATATTCTGCTTGATATTGTCGCCAACGATTCACGTTGGGCTGATTGGTCCATTGCGCGTCTGGAAGAGGCCTTTCTGGATGGACCGCTTCTGATCAATGATATCGTCTATGCCGAGCTTTCAGTGAGATATGAGCGTATAGAGGATCTGGATCAGTTTATTGAGCAGGCGCAAATCGCGTTAGTACCCATGTCACGTTCGGCGCTTTTCCTGGCTGGCAAAGCGTTCAGCCAGTACCGCCAAAGTGGCGGTTCGCGTACCAATGTTCTGCCGGATTTCTTTATAGGCGCCCATGCGCTTGTCGAAAACATGCCACTTTTGACAAGGGACGCTGCGCGCTATCGCACCTACTTCAAATCATTGAACCTGATAGTACCAGATGAGGATATAAGTAAGTAAATACTTACGCAATAACCGGCTTCTCCCGGGGATGCGGATCCACATGCATCATTTCGCCAAAGGGTGAGGCGCCGAAACCCCAAGCCCATTTATAGCCCACGAGATCATCTTCCGGTGTGGTTTGCTGGTCATAATGCGAAAGCAGCTTTGCCCGTTCGGCGAGTTCTTCCGCTTCCTGCCGTAACAGGTCTGCAGTCTGCCGGCGCATGGGACGGGAAAAACTGATGAAGTTACCGTCATCCCGGCGATGCCCAATACACCAGCTGATGAAATTGCGGTTCATCATGATGAATGTCGCATGCAGCGGACCATCAAAATTCCATTGTACCGGCTGCTCGACAATCAGGCGAAAATTCAGACCACGGCCAAGTTCGATAAGCCCGAGCTTTTCCAAATCGCGCAGGTAAAGAAACATGCTGGCTTCGCTCAATCCATGAATGCGCATGATGCTTTCCGGCGAGAATTTTTCCAGCACCAGGATCAGCACAAAAAACAGCGATTGATTCTGCGCCAGTTTCCGCTGCACATCCAGCGTCACCTTGCTGCCTTGCTCGGGCGCGCGGTTCATCGATCCAATGAGATGTTCGATCTCAATCCCGGCCGCATTGCAGATATCGACCAGACGGCCAAATTTGCAGTCTTTCTCCTGAAAGATGCGTTTGATCGTCGGCTCGGACAATTTCATGCGCCGAGCCAGATCGCCATAGGTGACATTCTTGGCCTTCAAACCGCGCTTCAGGGTTTCAAACAGCAGCTTGTTCATCAAAATTGATCCTGGAAATGGCCAAAAGGTATCGTAAATCAATACTCAACATGAGCCATATTTCTCTTTTGGTCTAATAATCTAATGCTTTCTCCAGTTTGACAAGGAGAATTATCATGCACTTAGGATACAGGATCATATCGGCCTTTGCCGTTTTGACAGCAACGTTAGTTACCCCTGTGGCAGCAGGTCCTGCGAAAGAAGTCTGGAAAGTGTCAGGTTTCAAAAATCCCGAATCCGTTCTTTACGACAAAGCGCATCAGCGTCTGATTGTGAGCAACATCAATGGCGCGCCGGATGTTGCCGACGGCAATGGTTATCTCTCGCTGATTTCCCATGATGGACAGATCATCCAGATGGACTGGTCCAATGGGTTCGACGCACCCAAGGGTATGGCAATTGTCGGCAACCGGCTGTTCGTTTCGGATATAACCAAGTTGAGGATCGTTGATTTGGACACCGGCAAGATCGTCGAAACACTGGCACCGGAAAAGGCTTTCTTTCTCAACGATGTTACCGCTTCGGAAAGCGGCGAGGTGTTTGTTACGGATATGCTGGCGAACCGTATCTATCGCTATGCGGATGGCAAGATTGAGCTTTGGCTGGAAAGTTCTGATTTGAAGACGCCCAACGGTATCTTGGCCGAGGCGGGCAAGCTAGTTGTCGGCTCATGGGGCGAGGGGCTGCATCCAGATTTCAGTACGGATCATCCGGGTGGTCTGGTTTCTGTCGACACAACCACCAAGGTCGTCACGCCTTTCCCCAAAGCAACTGGCTTTGCCAATGTGGACGGGATCGTTTCCTTTTCGGGTTCTATCTACGTCACAGACTATTTGAAAGGTACACTCTATCGCATCCCTGAGGGCCAAGCGCCTAAAGCGGTTGCGCAGTTCAAACCCGGCAGTGCCGATATCGGTTCGGATGAAGACACGATCTATGTGCCGATGATGAATGAAGGTGAGTTGCGCGCCTTGAAGTTTAAGGAACTCGATTGACGAGTGAACACTTACCTACCCCGCACGGAGGCTTCCATGCGGGGTGGATTAATCATTCTGGCGGATTGCCGCCCGTTGCCGACACTATTGGCTCGATTGAGGGCGGCTGAATTGCCGAAGTCCCGCGTTGATCAGCGCGGGGACCCTGTGTGACATGCATCAAACATCATTGTGCTGCCGTCTGCATCGGCTTATCCCGGCCGAGATTTTGCAGCTCAATATCGGTAATCGCCACCTTGCCGCTCTCCTTGGGAAAGGAAAGTTTGAGCTCTTTGAGTTTGGTCATGTCGACGCCCTCGAATGCTTTAAGCGGGATGGCGACCATGTTCATGAGTATTTTCACCTGACCACTGGCATAAGGTGCGTCGGCGGGGTCATCGACCATTGGTAAATCCTGGTCTTTCGGCGTATCGCCGCCTTTCTTCACCCTTGGGCCGTTGTACAGCGCGTTGCTGAAATCACTGGCTGCGACGGTCGCGGTCTTGCCTGTACTATCAGTGAGAGTTACCATCACTTCCTGCCCCATCGGCCGTACCACCGCGATGCGAAAGGTCAGAGAATCGTAGCTCGCCGCAGATATGCTTACGAGATCCGTAGTGATTGTCGCATTTGGTTTCGACCAAACGAGTTCGGCGTGATCAGCAATTGAAAACAGACCATATCCCTCCCAATCGTGGTATTTAAAGTCCGGCAGCCGCTTAGGCAGGCAATTTCCGCCCACATTTGCGACAGATGGTGTGTCGCAACGCGCAATGTAATCGAACCCGACTAAAGTGATCGCCCCACCGAGTACGTTGCGTTTAAGGCTGTCGACCCATTCGAAACGTTGAATTGTCTTTTGGAGACTATCCGCTTTCTGCACGGTCAACTCCACCCGCTCGTCACAGGTCCCTTTCCCGCCAGGGCAGACTGCCTCAGGCAATTGCGCGTGACCATTCCACCAAGGTGCGAATTTCTGTTCACCACCGACGTGATAACGCATGAAGGAATTAATAATGAAAAGGCCGGTACGACGTTGGTCTTCCGCGGTTAGTCGGATACTGTCCTTTTGGTCAGGTCTTCTATAACAGTAAGCGGGTCCGGCGGCCTTCCCCCACCAGGCGTCCGCGAAATCATCTTTTGTCCAAATCGTATTATAGTCGTTGTGGTTCGCTCCGTTTACCATAATCTGGTAGCGTGGTGCTGTATCACCAGCGCGCCCGAAGCGGTTACGATCGTAGGTCGAAGCGCCGTGAAGATTGAACACATCCCCATCGCATGAGGGGAGTAGAGCGGCAAGCGGAACATTGCTCAGGCCCTGATTGCCGCCAGAATCCGTTGGCCCCACTAGAAAGGCGCCTTTGAACATATAGAAGGGGGCCGCGTTGCCATTGGCATTATTGGTACCTGACGCATAAAAAATATTGTATTTGATAATTGCGTCGCGGAATTTTTGGGGATCGAGACTGGCTGGTGTTGCCGGAACCGTAGCTGTGGCCTCCGTAGCCGGGATGGCTTTGACGGCCGGCGTGACTGCGGCGGCGAGTTCCGGATAAGCTGTTTGGAAGTTGCTGGGTTTGGCAAGCAAGGTTGCTTTCAACTCCTCTTCCCTGACGCCACTCCGGATCTCGTTGAAAAGAATTGTGTTCGCGACACCCTGGCCGCCTCGTGAATGTCCAATGATTCCGACGCGGGTGAAATCGAGCTTGCCCTTCAGGGGATCAAGTTTTCCAAGATTAGCCCCGAGATCGATCTGGCCAAAGCCGTCGATCTCGCGCATGCGATCCAGCGTGCCGAGGATCAGTTGCGCGCGCGATTGACTAGAGTCATCTCCTACGGTGTTGATCGCGTTGGCATCTATAGATAGAACCACATAGCCGTGTTCTGCCAGATCCTTCGCCAGATAGTCATAACCCTCATAGCTCGGATCAGTTTTATCGTGCTGTCCGTGCAGGAATATGATCACCGGATATTTGTCAGGGGAACTTGAGGTGCCAAGCGGCTTTTCGGGATAACGTATCCAACCCCGGACCGGCGTAATAAAAGTACTTGGTGAGGTAAATGCAGCCGCATCGTCGCTCCAC
Source organism: Phyllobacterium sp. 628 (assembly GCF_014189505.1). GTDB lineage: Bacteria > Pseudomonadota > Alphaproteobacteria > Rhizobiales > Rhizobiaceae > Phyllobacterium. The sequence continues at coordinate 891,501 of NZ_CP050301.1, forward strand.
TGCGCCACCAGATTGCCAAGATCATATTCAAGTGCTGGTGACGAGTGGTATGTTGCCCCGCCGGTCGTATCTGGTGCAATTTCCGTAAAGCGGGTCGCTTTCACAAGAGCGGGTGGAGGCACAATGATCTGGCTGTCCTTGTTTGGATCGACCAAGGAAATTGCTTCACCACCGCTGGTCACCGGCAGCGAATCCGTACCGGGGACTGGCGTTACGGTGCCGACAACCGGCTTCTGTTCCACTTGTGATTGATCGGTTGCGGCTACTTGCGAAGCGTCCGTTTCGAAAGTCCCGGATTGTTGTCCCGTATTTCCGTCACCATCGCAGCCCGCCAAAACGGCAAGCAGCGCACCAAATAGGCACGCGCGGCGTGTGCCCGGTTTGATCCATTGCATCATCCTGAAATACCCCTCGTTTGGCGATCGTTCTTCCAGGAGAAGACGCGCCTTGAAAACACACATAAATATGAATGTTTCTTGCCAGATGAACCTGCTAGGAGACAGGCGCGGCCGCAAGCTAACGGGGACAGTCCAGCAACGTCTGTGCCAGAATTGTGGGTATTAAACTAAGGTATTATCGAAGGCGTGGGTTGGTGCCAGCAGCCTGCTTGCAGCCTAGACTTGGTCCGGCCAGTCAAATACCGGTTCTGCCAGTTGCCGTATGTGGTCGCGCACATCCTGCGGCCAGCCCTCGGTCAGTTCGATAAAGCGCTGATAATTGCCGGCATAAAGTGCGCGCGCCGTGTCTTCATAGTGCGGCTGGTTTCCGGCGAGCACCATCATCACCCGGTCCGCCGCTTCCTGCGCCTGCCGTCTAATCTCTCGTCCGCCATCATTGACGCGTGCCGCATCGACCAGTTTGCGCAAGGTCACGGATGCACCGCCTGGCTGTTGTTGCAGCCACTCCCAATGACGCGGCAGCAGGGTGATTTCCCGCGCCGTCACCCCGAGTTTCGGCCTGCCGGGACGCCGCGCTTCTTCGAGTATAGGATCATCCAGCCGTGCCAGAATGTCCGCGTCACTGCCGCGCAGGTCAAACTCCACCTGCTTGCCGGTTCGGTCGTCGAAGATCAGGATCGTATGATCAGGATTGGCATCGCTTGCGCGTTTCACAGCGAGCGCCACGGTGTCCAGCATTCCGGACGCAATGCGCCTTTCACCGGCAAAGGCGGTGCACGTCTGCTGTTGCTTGTCCATTGTTCTCACTCACATCATTTGCGAGTGATTTTTATCCGGATAAAATTTGCACGTCAATATACCCGGATAAAGCGACCGGGCATGGCAACCTTCTCCACATCTACTTGCGCGAGAAGGTCAGCCGGTCGCGCTCGCGCTGACTGCCCGCCACGTAGAACTTGTCGAACCATGACATGCTTTCGCCCGAGATCGCCTTGGGCTTCTTCAGCGTGATCTGCTTCGGCTGCGCAGCGATTTCCACCTGCATCCGGTTGCGGAAGTTCAGATGGTCAAACATGCGCAGCGCCTCGATGGCAAAGGCCGTCGCTACGCGCTGGTCCTCGATGATAACCAGATGATCGCCATTGCCCATCTCGCCCGAAGGCGAAAAATTGCTTGAGCCGGTAAATACCTTGGCTGTCGGCCTGTCGAAATCCACCACTGCAAACTTGTGGTGGATGTTGATACCACTGCCACCCGACCATTCGCTTTTGAATGGCTCGGGCGCGTTCTTTGCGAGATACGCAAAATCAACCAGACCGCTTTCGCCGCTCGGCTTCTGGATTTCCATGCCGCTCTTCTTGTCGACCACGCCATAGCTGAACAGCGGTTTCTTGATCAGCCGGTCCAGCGCCTCGCGCACCGGGCCGGACTTGGTCTGGTTCATGAAGGCGAAGGAATAGAACACCGACGATGCCGCCTGATCAATGGCGCCGCCCACCGGCTGCAGCGACAGGTCGGAGGCTTTGTGCGGCGAAAAGCAGATATGCACCGCCGGGCGCCCCTCGCGTTTCACCGAATGCCACACCTTGGAGAACGGGTTCTTGTGGAAATTCGCCATGTCGGTGAAAGCCAGCACGAACATCTGCTCGAACAGCGCCGCCACGGCCTCGTCATCGAAAATGAACAGGTTGTTGGCCTGAATGTAAAACCCGCGAAACGAGAAATTCATCGAGCCGCCCAGCACCCGCACCGGCACGCCATTGCGCTTCGCGATCAGCACCTTGTTGTGCTGCAGCCCGCGAAAATGCCCACGCTTGACATTGTCCGCCCCGGCGCTGGTCACCAGCCGTGCCGCCGCCTGCGTTTCCGCACTGTGCGGCGCGCCATGGCCGCTCTTGATTGCACCGGTTTTCTTGTCTGCCACACCAGAATCGTCAATGATCACCCGCAGGCGCTGCCCGAGCTTTTCCAGTTGCGCCAGAAAATCCGGCTCACACAGGTCATAGGCGAGCGCGTCGATGGTGATGGTCGGGTCTTTCACCGCCCAGTCCAGGAATTCGAACAGCAGCCTGTGCGCCTCGAAACCCAGCCAGTCGTAAATGCCTGTCTTGGCGATCTCCGCCTTCTTGGCCGCGAAAGCCAAGCCCTCATCCGCCGTTGCCGGGATGATGTCATTGGTCAGGTGCAGCCGCTTCTTCTTGTCCTCGAAGGCCTGCGACGAGGCAAAATTGCGGGTGAACCCGATGTCGAGGAACCCGTCATGCGTGACACTGTCATAGCGGATCGGCAGCTCGATCATGGTTCCGCGCACCAGTTTGCCATCCTCGGGCATATGCATCTTGGTGACGCGGTAAGTGTAGATGCCGTCCTGCGGCTCATAGGGAAAATGCACCCAGCGGAACATCTGCAGCGGCGCTTCACTCGTCGGATATTTCACCCCGCCCGTCACCGCCTTCTTGACGGACTCGCCGTACTCAAACGCAATGCGGTTGCGCAGGTTGAGAAACTTTGCGCCCTTCGGCTCTTTATATTCCACCGCGAAACCGACGAAATCGTCCTCCGGCGCATCCACATCGAAGCCCAGCAGGCACATATATTCGCCGCGCCACAGCTTCAGCCTGAAGCCATCCACCTCTTTGAAATTGAAAAAATCATCCATCATCACTTCCCCCGAGCATGACGCTGGGGCAAATTATAGCACAGACGATACACAGATGTGACGGTAAGGCGCCCCGCCCGTGCATTTCCCGCTTTGCGTTTTGGCTGTTCGCTGCTAAATCGCGCGCATGAGCACATCTCTCGATCACATTCGTAATTTCTCCATCGTCGCCCATATCGACCATGGCAAATCCACCCTTGCCGACCGCCTGATCCAATCGACCGGCGGGCTGGAACTGCGCGACATGAAGGAGCAGGTGCTCGACTCGATGGATATCGAGCGCGAGCGCGGCATCACCATCAAGGCGCAGACCGTCCGGCTGAACTACAAGGCCAACAACGGCGAGACCTATATTCTCAATCTCATCGACACGCCCGGCCATGTCGACTTTGCCTATGAAGTGTCGCGTTCGCTGTCCGCCTGCGAAGGCTCGCTGCTGGTCGTTGACGCCTCGCAGGGTGTGGAAGCCCAGACCCTCGCCAACGTCTATCAGGCCATCGACAACAACCACGAAATCGTTGTGGTGCTGAACAAGGTCGATTTGCCCGCCGCCGAGCCGGAGCGTATCCGCGAACAGGTTGAAGAAGTCATTGGCATCGATGCCAGCCAGGCGGTGCTGATTTCGGCGAAGACCGGCCTTGGCATTCCCGACGTGCTGGAAGCCATCGTCAACCAGCTGCCGCCGCCGCGCGAAGGCGACCGCACCAAGCCGCTGAAGGCCATGCTGGTCGACAGCTGGTACGATGCCTATCTCGGCGTTATCGTTCTCGTGCGCATCATCGATGGCGTGCTGAAGAAGGGCCAGACCATCCGCATGATGGGCACCGGCGCTAAATATCCGGTGGAGCGCACCGGCGTGTTCACGCCGAAGATGCTGGCCGTGGACGAGCTTGGACCGGGCGAATTCGGCTTCATCACCGCTTCGATCAAGGAAGTGGCTGATACCCGCGTCGGCGATACCATCACCGAAGACAAGCGCCCGACCGACACGATCCTGCCCGGTTTCAAGCCGGCGCAGCCTGTGGTGTTCTGCGGGCTGTTCCCGGTCGATGCGGCGGATTTCGAAGATTTGCGCGCCGCCATGGGCCGCCTGCGCCTCAACGATGCTTCGTTTTCCTTCGAAATGGAAAGCTCTGCCGCGCTGGGCTTCGGTTTCCGCTGCGGTTTCCTCGGGCTCCTGCACCTCGAAATCATTCAGGAACGGCTGGAACGCGAGTTCAATCTTGATCTCATCGCGACCGCGCCAAGCGTTGTCTACAAGCTCAACATGACCGACGGCAGCCACCGCGAATTGCACAACCCGGCCGATATGCCCGAGGTGATGAAGATCGCCACCATCGAGGAACCATGGATTCGCGCCACGATCCTCACCCCGGATGATTATCTCGGCTCCATCCTGAAACTCTGTCAGGACCGCCGCGGCATTCAGATCGATCTGAATTACGTTGGCAAGCGCGCCATGGTCACCTACGACCTGCCGCTCAACGAAGTGGTGTTTGATTTCTACGACCGCCTGAAGTCGATCAGCCAGGGCTATGCCTCGTTTGACTATCACCTGTCCGATTACCGCGAGGGCAATCTGGTCAAGATGTCAGTGCTGGTGAATGGCGAACCTGTCGACGCGCTGTCAATGATGGTCCACCGCGCTGCCGCTGAAAAGCGTGGCCGTGACCTTTGCGAAAAGCTCAAGGATCTCATCCCCAAGCACATGTTCAAGATCCCGATTCAGGCGGCCATCGGCGGCACGGTGATCGCGCGCGAAACCATCTCGGCCCTGCGCAAGGACGTGACGGCCAAGTGCTATGGCGGCGACGTCTCGCGCAAGCGCAAGCTTCTGGAAAAGCAGAAGGAAGGCAAGAAGCGCATGCGGCAGTTCGGCAAGGTCGAAATTCCGCAGGAAGCCTTTATTCAGGCCCTGAAGATGAGCGACAATTAAGCAGTTCCGCAAAGTGAGAACCAATTCTTCTTGCGGAATTGTCAAGGGAACAGACTTTGCGGAAGTGGCTTCCGTGAAACTGATTTTGGATACACAAGGGGATAGCGGCCTGCCGCTGTCCCCTTGTTCTATTGTGCCATCTTCTACCGCGTCATGGGACTTGGATCGTTTGGCGCAGCGCAATCGTCGCCTGCGCAACAACCGTCGGTGTGCTACTGCTCCGCATTCAGCAGACTTGCCCTTCGCCGGTTTCTATCTCATTCACGCTGGCCTCTCCCAGAGCATCCGGCTGGGTTCTTGCGTGCTGCATCGCCCTGACTGCCACCGCCTGCACCACAACGCACCAACCCGCCCCGCGTCCGGCAACACCTGTCATGCAGGAAGACAGGCCGGAGCCATTGTCGCCGGATATCAAACCGCTGACGGTGGAACAGGCCGAGCAGGTAGATAGAGTCTAACCGTGCTTAATCAAAGGGATTGAGCTTTGAAGTATCTGCTTTAACTTCACGTTTTGCCTTTCGCAGAAATATCTGAAGATATTCGCCCAATTCTTCATAACCTTCTGCGCTCAAGTTCCCCGGGAATACCAAAGTTACATCTCCTTCACTAAGTGGGAAGACTGCTTGGCGCAGATTGGAGGTATTGAAATCGGCAAATTTTTGAGCTTCGTTACCCTTCACTATTTGATTTGGGCCTCTTGGACTTGGCGCCGGAGTTTGCTCATCTCCTTCAGTCTGGAATATTTCCGAGAAATCTGTTTCTTCGTCTGATATGGCATCGTCTTCGTCACGCAAGCCGGAGAACGATACGGTTGCATCATAGACAGATAGAAATTTTGCGGCGGCATCCTCTGTAAAGCCTCGTTTATCAATCAATTGCCAACGGCACTCGCTATCTGGTGGGCGATGTGCCCCCCAAAGGTGCCAGTATTCATTGATGAGTTTTGGCTTTAGGGCCGCTTCCGCCAGAAGCCGTAGCCGGATTTCTTCGGGAGGACTCATAAATAAACGTTTAGCTAAATCGCTAATTTGAATCTTTTTTTCATCACCAATCCCGATGTCAACAATGAGCCCATATCCCTTTAATGCACCGACGGTTTGAAGTCCTCCACTACTTTTGGGATTATACTTCCAAGCGGTCATTGCAGTTTGGACGCGGATGGCGTGGCCCTTACTGTAATCATGGAGTTCCTGGGTGCGTTGAATTGCCCGATCAAGAGAAATAAATGGAAATGGCGGACTCCTGCCCTGCTGTTTCCTTTTCATATCGTCGTCTTGTGTCATTCTATCACCTTCAGAATTCGCTTAGGTTGCCGCTCCAATATATTGACTGAAGCTATTTACCTCTCTAAGTCTGACTAAGTATGTCTGACTATGGGCTTTATGTCAATTAAATGCTTGACATAGTTCTCTCGCATCTTGATAATATAGTCAAATTGAAAGGATTCGGTGGTGTGATGATGAGATAAGAAGCAGTTTTTGTTCAGAACGCCGCCACAAACTGCAGTTATCAAAAGGGCCACAAAACAAGTCGACTGGTACTCGACTGTAATGTGACCCGTGGTGTCAGTGGACAAGCCCTACTCCGCTGGGCGGATATACTGAGATTGCCGATTTATCTGAACCGTTTGCATCCAGAGAATCGCACTTCTCGGCCTCCGTTTCAAGAGGGTAATTTGAGTGAAAGGATTTGCCATGAATGACAACGGCAAACCGAGTTATAAACTTACCTTCGAAGATGCGATCCTGGTTTGGCTTCGTCACTGGGATGGTGAGTTTCAAAATCGCATTGCAGCTAGCTTTGATGTGAACCCTGGTCGCGTGAATGAAGTTCTAAAAGGACGGGCGCATCAGGGTAGCAAAGAAGAAGCGCTCAAAAAGCGTGCTGCATAGCGGAAACGTGCCAGTGCCTGAAGGCATTGGCATCCCATCATCTTAATGGAGATATTAATGGCTACAAATCCTCCCAAGGGTGACGGTCATCGTAACGGCGCGGTTCGTGACCGTTCACAGACCTTTAATCCTAAGACCGAAACATGGACAAAGCGCGATCCTGATACGGGTCGGTTCATGGATGGTAAAAAGGACGGAACACCGTTCAAAGGTGTACGCAAGGAGAAATAAATCTCTTGGCTATCCTCGGGCCTGTTCCCGGGGATAGCATTCGTTTCGACGTCACATACCTCCTATTCCAATATTGCACTGCACAATCTGAGCCTGTGCCCTTATCCTTATGTCTAAGATCACATAGACACAGGCTACGGACCAATGAGCTTCATTTTTGATTTCACCACGCGCGGGCGTCGCCGCAAGGATCAGGATTTCCGCAATGCCATGGCTTTGCTGAATGCCATGAGCCCGGCGGATCGGGCCGATATCGGCATCAAGCAGGCGGACTTCACTCGCATTGCCCGCGAGATGAGCCGCCGCTGAGGTGGGTTGAGATAGTAAGTGCGTCTCGGCGGTTGGTGCTGGTTGTTGTTCCTAAATGGATTGCAGAGGGTGGCTTTCCGCTAGGGCACGGGGTTCTCAATTTGTGGCGGAATCCGATTACCAAGTAAGTGCGTCCTTCCTCTTTAATCGTAAAGCACCTCCCCCTCCGTCATCCTCGGGCTTGACCCGAGGCCCACGGCTAGGAAGCACCGAGAGTGACGCTCGTATTATGCGTTCCAGATAACGCTGTCTTCAATGAAACCCTACGCAAATGCTTTGCTTCACTGGATCCCATGGAAATTGGTGGGAAGTTTGCCACTGCTTAGCCGTGGGTCCTCGGGTCAAGCCCGAGGATGACGGAGAGAGGGAAGCGACGATTATCCAAGAGTGAGATGGCTGCGGTGCATCTTCACAAAGCAAATGCTTGGTAAGTAATTATTTGCATTACTTGCTTCCACCTTTCGTCGAATTTACCCGCCCCACATCTGCATGCAAAATCAGCATTTTGAGGCTGTTGTGCGTGGGTATGTTTATATCCTGACCAATCACAAGCACGGGACGCTGTATATCGGCGTGACCTCCGATCTTGCGGGGCGCATATATGATCACCGGGAGGGGCACACACCGGGTTTTGCGTGGAAATATGGCTGCACGCGGCTGGTCTGGTATGAGGAACATGCGTTGGTTGCCGATGCTATCCAGCGGGAGAAATCGCTGAAACGCTGGTATCGCCAGTGGAAGATCGCGCTGATCGAAAGCATCAATCCCGGCTGGGACGATCTCTACCTCACGCTCGGGTGAATTTCATCACCCAGTTGGTTTCCCACGTCTCGCCGCCATCGCGGGAAAACGCCTGTTCCCAGCGCGGGGTTTCCGGCGAGGGGATCCAGAGAAATTGCACGCGCACGGGGACGCCATCATCCAGGTCGTCGCCGTAAAACACACCCTTGCCACCCTCAAAGTGGCCGATAACCGGTGGAAACAGCACATTGCTGTGGGTGTCGGCCCAATGCAGCGACCATGATCCATCGCGCGGGTTGAACAGGCGCAGCGTGATTCCGGCAAAGCCCTTGGTCGGGATATCCATCTCTTCCAGATTGGCCGTGTCTTGCAGCAGCTTGCGCACGCTTGATGTGGCGGGGAATTCATCCCAGTCGGTGCATCCGGCAAACCGCTGCTTTAGACGCAAATTGCGGATGGTCCAATCGCCGGTCAGAAAATCGAAATCCGCTGCACTGCCTCTCGTCTGTGGTGCCATCGTCTGTCCTCCCGCCGCCCGCCATGGTTGCTGGCGCGGGGAGGGATATAGCGCAGCGCTCCTGACAACCTTCTGTCAGGAGACGGCAGCCTTTCGGACTTTCATTATTTCAACGCCTTAAGGCTTGGGGCGCGGCGCGGTGTTCAGGGTGATCGCGGCCCGGATGAGTGTCTTGAAGGCTTCGGCATTGATGTCCTCGCCCTTGTGAATATCGATGGCGCGGCGGGTGTTGCCTTCAAGGCTGGAATTGAACAGGCCCGTCGGGTCGGCCAAAGCCGCGCCTTTGGCAAAGGTCAGTTTCACGGCGCTCTTGTAGGTCTCGCCGGTGCAGATGATCCCGGCATGCGACCAGACCGGAACACCGCGCCATTTCACCTCTTCGACCACGTCGGGGTCCGCCTGTCTCATCAGCGCGCGGATATGGGCGAGCGTCTTGCCGCGCCAGTCGCCCAATTCCGCAATTTTCGTGTCGATCAGCTCGGATGCCGTCTTGGCCGTTTCGCTTGTGTTCATCGCTGTGCTCCTCCGGCAATGTTTCGGGTTGAGAGAAACATAGAGAGAGGTTGCGGACAATGCACCTCAGGGAAATTCGCTTTGGAATGATGGCGAGGCTTCACCACACAACAGCTTACATCGCGATGCGGAAATGCTAAGAAGCCAGACATGACGACCAAACCGCGCATCACCATTCTTTACTGCACCCAATGCAGCTGGCTTCTCCGTTCCGCCTGGATGGCGCAGGAGCTGCTCTCCACCTTTGGTCCCGATCTTGGCGAGGTGGCGCTGATCCCCGGTACCGGCGGTGTGTTCGAAATTCGTGTTGATGGCGATCTCATCTGGGAGCGCAAACGCGATGGTGGTTTCCCCGAGGCGAAAATCCTCAAGCAGAAAGTGCGCGATATCGTCTGGCCGGAGCGCGATCTTGGTCACTCCGAGGGGCCAAAGACTGAAGCTGCGTCCTTCGACAAGCTCAGGATGACGGAAAGCGAGGCTCCGGAAAAGGGGATGCCAAATACCGCTCTGCCGCATGGTGAGCCTGTCGAACCACGCGCGGACGATAGTCCAAGCTCTTCAAAGCGGGGACAGTAATTGAGCAAGCCCGAGGTCACCACATCGAGGCTGGATGATGCGGCGCGCGCCGGCTGGCTCTATTATGTCGCTGGTAACACGCAGGATGAAATCGCCGCCAAGCTCGGCATTTCGCGCCAGTCGGCCCAGCGCATGGTGTCGCTCGCCGTGTCGGAAGGGCTGGTCAAGGTTCGGCTGGATCACCCGATCGCCCATTGTCTTGATCTGGCGGACCGGCTGAAAAAACGCTTCCATCTCAATATGGTCGAGGTCGTTCCGACCGATCCGGGCTCATCTTCGACGACGCTTGGCGTGGCCGATGCGGCGGCTGATGAGATGACCCGCTGGCTGAAATCCGAGACGCCGATCATCATGGGCATCGGCACCGGCCGTACGCTGAAAGCTGCAATCGAGCTGCTCTCGCCCATCGAATGTCCGCAGCACAAGGTCGTATCGCTCACCGGCAACATCGCCCCCGATAGTTCCGCCGCTTTTTACAATGTCATTTTCAATATTGCCGATAAAATCAAGGCCCGCTCCTTCCCGATGCCGTTGCCGGTCATCGCTTCTTCGCCGGAAGAGCGCGAATTGCTGCATGCCCAGGCCATGATTCGCCCGGTGCTGGAACTGTCGGCGCAGGCCAATGTGGCGTTTCTCGGCATCGGCGATCTTGAGGACGATGCACCGCTTTTTGTCGACGGGTTCATTTCGCGCGACGAATTATTGGCGCTTCGCCGGGCCGGGGCCGTGTGCGAAATCGTCGGCCGCGCGTTCAACCGCGAGGGAATTCCGATCGAAGGTCTCACCAATGATCGCGTCGCCAGCGCGCGCATTCCTTCACGCGATACGGCTACGGTGATCGCAATCGCCAAGGGGGCGAAAAAGATGCCCGGTATCGCTGCGGCGATAAAAGGCAATCTTATCAACGGTTTGATTACTGACGAACAGACGGCGGAAGCATTGCTTCGCTGAGATAAACCCCCACTTTTCCAGATATGACCGGGAGGCATTTGCTGCGGCGCAGCAACGAATGTCTCTTGACTTGTTTTGTGGTTGTGTGAGTATTTGCCCATAAGACAAGCAATTGCTCATAACATTCACGGGAGGAATGAGATGTTAACGAGAACGCTTCTGCTCGGCGCTGCGTCGGCTCTGGCTATGGTGAGTTTCGCCAATGCCGAGACATTGACCATTGCCACGGTCAACAATGGCGACATGGTTCGCATGCAGAAATTGACCGACGATTTCACCAAGAAAAATCCTGACATCAAGCTGGAATGGGTAACGCTCGAAGAAAACGTCCTGCGCCAGCGCGTCACCACTGACATCGCCACCAAAGGCGGTCAGTACGACATCATGACCATCGGAACCTACGAAGTGCCGATCTGGGCCAAGCAGGGCTGGCTGCTGCCGCTCGATGGCCTCGCCAAGGATTACAACAAGGACGATCTTCTGCCCGCCATTCGCGACGCGGTGTCGGTTGACGGCAAGCTCTACGCCTCGCCGTTCTATGGCGAAAGCGCCATGGTCATGTACCGTAAGGATCTGGCCGAGAAGGCTGGCGTGACCATTCCGGAAAAGCCGACCTGGGACCAGATCGCCGATGCTGCCCGGAAGATGACGGACAAGTCCACCGAAACCTATGGCATCTGCCTGCGCGGCAAGGCTGGCTGGGGCGAGAATATGGCGCTCCTGACCGCCACCGCCAATTCGTTCGGCGCCCGCTGGTTTGATGAAAAGTGGCATCCGCAGTTCGATCAGCCGGAATGGAAGCATGCGCTGAAGTTCTATGTTGATCTGATGAAGGAAGCCGGACCTCCCGGAGCATCCTCCAACGGCTTCAATGAAAACCTTGCACTGTTCCAGACCGGCAAGTGCGGTATCTGGATTGATGCGACGGTTGCTGCGTCGTTCGTGACCAACCCCAAGGAATCCAAGGTTGCCGACAAGGTAGGCTATGCACTGTTCCCAACCGGCGGTGTTGAAAACCACGGCAATTGGCTGTGGGCCTGGAACCTCGGCGTTCCCGCTGGCACCAAGAAGGCGGAAGCCGCACAGAAGTTCGTCTCCTGGGCGACCGACAAGGCGTATACCGAGCTCGTCGCGAGCAAGGAAGGCTGGGCAAACGTTCCTCCGGGCACACGCACCTCGCTCTATGCCAATGCCGAGTACCAGAAAGCAGCACCTTTCGCCAAAATTACCCTTGATGCGATGACAGCCGCCAACACCAGCAAGCCGACCATCAAGCCGGTGCCTTATACAGGTGGTCAGTTTGTCGCCATCCCTGAATTCCAGGGTCTGGGTACGGCCGTCGGCCAGCAGTTTTCTGCGGCGCTCGCCGGTTCCATGACTGTGGATCAGGCTTTGCAGGGTGCCCAGGCGCTCACGACCCGTGAGATGACAAAGGGCGGCTATATCAAGTAGAATCCTCCTGGCTCCGGACGGCTTCTGACGCGAATGTCAGGAGCCGCCCGGGCCTCCTTTTACATTATTGTTTTTCATAATCACTGTATCGGAACCTGACCATGGCTACGCTTCAGACACGTGCAACTGCCCGTATCATGATGTCGCCCGCCGTCATCCTGCTCTTTCTCTGGATGATCGTGCCGCTTGTCATGACACTGTATTTCTCGTTCCTGCGTTACAATCTGCTGATGCCGGGAACCGAGGAAAATATCGGCTTTCTCAACTATCAGTACTTTCTGACGGATCCGGCTTTCTTTACGGCTCTCGCCAACACGCTCATTCTGGTGGGCGGCACGCTGCTCATTACTGTCATCGGTGGCATTCTGCTCGCGCTGGTGCTGGATCAACCCTTCTTCGGACAAGGTATTGTCCGGCTCCTGGTGATCGCACCTTTCTTCGTCATGCCGACAGTGTCGGCGCTGGTCTGGAAGAACATGCTGATGCATCCGGTGAACGGCTTGTTCGCATGGATTGCCCGTTCATTCGGGCTTCAGCCGGTTGACTGGTTCGCGCAAGTACCGCTGTTCTCGATCATTCTCATTGTTGCCTGGCAATGGCTGCCATTCGCCACGCTCATTCTGCTCACCGCCCTGCAATCGCTGGACGGCGAGCAGAAGGAAGCAGCGGAGATGGATGGGGCCGGGGCAATCTCCCGTTTCATATATCTCGTGCTGCCGCACCTGTCGCGGGCGATCACCGTGGTCATCCTGATCCAGACGATCTTCCTGCTCAGTGTCTTCGCCGAAATTCTGGTAACGACCAATGGCGGCCCGGGCATCCAGACAACCAACATTACCTACCTCATTTATATGCAGGCGCTTCTGCAATTCGATGTGGGTGGCGCTTCCGCTGGCGGCATCGTCGCGGTGGTTCTCGCCAACATTGTCGCCTTCTTCCTCATTCGCCTCATCGGCAAGAACCTGGAGAGGTAAGAGCCATGGCCCGCGCTACCACAACCCGCAGCAAGATCGTCTTTACCGTCATTGGTTGGACCATCGGCTTTCTGATCTTCTTTCCGATCCTGTGGACGTTCCTCACCAGCTTCAAAACGGAAGGCACGGCAATCGCAACACCGCCGCAGTTTCTGTTCTTTGACTGGACGCTGGAAAACTACCGCGAAGTGCAGAGCCGTTCCGACTATTTCAAACATTTCACCAATTCCGTGGTGATCTCAGTCGGATCGACGTTGATTGGTCTGGCTCTGGCCATTCCGGCGGCCTGGGCTATGGCCTTCTCGCCCACCAAGCGCACCAAGGACATTCTGATGTGGATGCTTTCCACCAAGATGATGCCTTCGGTGGGTGTTCTGGTTCCGCTTTATCTGATCTTCCGCGATTGGGGATTGCTCGACACGCGCATCGGTCTCGTCGCTGTGCTTACAATGATCAATCTGCCGATCATCGTCTGGATGCTCTACACCTACTTCAAGGAAATTCCTGGTGAAATTCTTGAAGCGGCGCGCATGGATGGCGCATCGCTGATGAAGGAAATCGTCTATGTGCTCACGCCCATGGCTGTTCCCGGCATTGCCTCGACCATGTTGCTCAACATCATTCTGGCATGGAACGAGGCGTTCTGGACACTGAACCTCACGGCCGCCAATGCTGCACCACTGACACAGTTCATAGCCTCCTATTCGAGTCCGGAAGGCTTGTTCTGGGCCAAGCTGTCGGCCGCGTCCACCATGGCAATTGCCCCCATCCTGATCATGGGCTGGTTCTCGCAAAAGCAATTGGTACGCGGTCTGACCTTCGGCGCAGTGAAATAGGTTTCCAACCCTTGGCGAAGCCAAAAAGAGATGGGAAAAATATTATGGGAAGCATTACACTCGAAAAAGTATCGAAGTCTTTTGGAACCACTTCGGTCATTCCTGAAATCGACCTCGAAATTCATGATGGCGAGTTCGTCGTCTTCGTTGGCCCGTCCGGTTGCGGCAAGTCCACGCTTTTGCGCATGATCGCCGGTCTTGAAGACCTGAGCGGCGGGCGCATCATCATTGATGGCAAGGACATGTCCAAAGAGGCTCCAGCGAAGCGCGGTCTTTCCATGGTGTTCCAGTCCTATGCGCTCTATCCGCATATGACGGTTTACGGCAACATCGCCTTTCCCTTGAAAATGGACGGTCAGGAAAAGTCGGTCATCGACAAGAAGGTCAAGGACGCTGCACATATCCTGAACCTCACCAACTATCTTGAACGCCGTCCGGGCCAGCTTTCCGGTGGTCAGCGCCAGCGTGTTGCCATCGGCCGGGCGATTGTCCGCCAGCCCAAGGCGTTTCTGTTTGACGAACCTTTGTCCAATCTCGATGCGGCGCTGCGCGGCAACATGCGTCTCGAGATCAGCGATCTGCATCATCAACTGAAGACGACCATGATCTATGTCACGCACGATCAGGTGGAGGCCATGACAATGGCTGACAAGATCGTCGTGCTGAATGCCGGTCGCATCGAGCAGGTGGGCTCGCCCATGGAGCTCTACCGCAGCCCGAAGAATGTGTTTGTTGCCGGTTTCATCGGCTCACCGCGCATGAATCTGATCGAAGGGGCAGAAGCAGCCAAGCACAAGGCAACGACACTGGGTGTTCGCCCCGAACATATCCGCATTTCCACGACAGAAGGTGCATGGTCCGGCAAGGTCGGTGTTACCGAACATCTCGGTTCCGACACTTTCATTCACACACAGATCGACGGTATCGGCCAGGTAACGGTGCGTACCGACGGAGATTTTGACACAAAACACGGCCAGCCGATTTTCCTCACGCCGGATGCGGCACGGCTTCATCGGTTTGGCGCGGACGGGCAGGTGATTTGAAATGAGCAGACTGGCAGGCAAAACGGCGTTCATCACGGGATCGGCGCGCGGCATTGGCCGCGCCTTCGCGGAAGCCTATCTCAAAGAGGGCGCCGCCCATGTGGTGATTGCCGATATCGATCTGACGCGGGCGCAGGAAACAGCAACGGCGCTGGGTGAGCGGGCTTATGCTGTAAGCCTTGATGTGACGGATCAAGCTTCCATTGATACTGCTGTCAACGAAACCGTCGACAAGTTCGGCGGTATCGATATCCTGATCAACAATGCCGCCTTGTTCGATATGTCACCGACAGTCGAGATCACGCGCGCCAGCTATGACAAACTCTTCGCTGTAAACTTTTCGGGCACTCTGTTCACCCTCCAGGCGGTTGCCAAGGCGATGATTGCGCGCGGCAAAGGCGGCAAGATCATCAATATGGCAAGTCAGGCCGGCCGTCGCGGCGAAGCGCTGGTTGCGATCTATTGCGCCACCAAGGCTGCGGTTATCAGCCTCACCCAGTCCACCGGGCAGGATCTGATCAAGCACAAGATCAACGTCAATGCGATTGCGCCTGGCGTTGTCGATGGCGAGCATTGGGCCGGGGTTGATGCACTCTTTGCCAAATACGAAAACCGGCCGCTTGGCGAGAAAAAGCGTTTGGTCGGGGAAGCAGTGCCGTATGGCCGTATGGGCACGGCAGAAGATTTGACCGGCATGGCGGTTTTCCTTGCCAGCAGCGACAGCGATTACGTGGTTGCGCAGACATACAATGTTGATGGCGGCAACTGGATGAACTGAGCGAAAGCTCGGCTGTTTCTGTGCTCTTTAATCAGGGCATAGGCGCGACTTCATTTGAAAAGAAGGGTTAGGCCCGATGACTGTTAAACTCTCCAAAAGCGCTTTGAAGCAGCTTCCCGCCAATGTTGCTGTCCCGGCTTACGATCAGTCCGGCCTCACGGCAGGTATTGTCCATTTCGGTATCGGCAATTTCCATCGCGCGCATCAGGCCGTCTATATCGATGACCTCTTTAATGCGGGCAGTGATCACGAATGGGCGATTGTCGGCGCCGGTGTTCTTGCCTCTGACGAAACCATGCGGCAGAAGCTGAAAGAGCAGGACTGGCTGACGACGGTCGTTGAGCAGGATAGCGGGCACCGCACTGCACGCATAACTGCTTCGATGATCGACTACCTGAAGCCGGGTGAAACTGAAAACACCATTGCGCGGCTGGCCGATCCCAAAATCCGTATCGTGTCACTCACGATCACGGAAGGCGGTTATTTCATCGATCCGGCGTCGGGCGTGTTCAATCCGCAGCATCCGGCAATCATTGCCGATGCCGCCAATATCGGTGATCCGAAAACTGTCTTCGGCCTCATTCTGGCTGGGCTCATCCGCCGCCGCAAAGAGGGTACGGCTCCTTTCACCGTCATGTCCTGCGATAATATTCCCGGCAATGGCCATGTCACCAGTGATGCGATCAGCGGGCTTGCTGCGCTTGTCGATGCGGACCTTGGCACATGGGTAAAGGACAATGTTGCTTTCCCCAACAGCATGGTGGACCGCATCACGCCGGCAACCTCCGACCGCGAACGCGGAATGCTCGCGACCGATTTCGGCGTTGAAGACAATTGGCCGGTTTTCTGCGAGCCGTTCAAGCAATGGGTACTTGAGGATCATTTCCCGACCGGCCGACCGGCTCTGGAAAAGGTCGGTGTGACCTTCGTGCAGGATGTTGCACCGTATGAGTTGATGAAGATCCGCATTCTTAATGGCGGTCATGCGACGATCGCTTATCCAGCCTCATTGATGGATATCCATTTTGTGCATGAAGCGATGGAGGAGCCATTGATCCGTGGGTTTCTCGGCAAGCTGGAGCGCGAAGAAATTATCCCTGTTCTGCCACCGGTTCCGGGCATCACCTTTGAAGAATATTACGATCTGATCGACCGGCGTTTCTCCAACCCGAAGATCGGCGATACGATCCAGCGCCTGTGTCAGGATGGCTCCAATCGCCAGCCGAAATTTATCCTGCCGACAACGGCAGATAGGCTCAAGGCAGGCCAGAGCATTACGGGTCTCTCACTGGTTTCTGCTTTGTGGTGCCGTTTCTGCGAAGGAACCACAGACAGCGGCAAGCCGACAAACTATCTCGATGCCAATGCCGAGCGGCTGAAGGTCGAGGCCATCAAAGCCAAAAGTGATCCCAAGGCATTCTTGGCCATGAGCGATATTTTCGGCGATGTCGGCACATCGCCCGTTTTTGTCGAGTCATTCTCCCGTATCTTGAGAACCCTTTGGGAAAAAGGTACACGCGCGACATTGAAACTCTATCTCGAAGACAAGCTGTGAGGGTGCGAGCCATGTTCATTTTACCCCCCTCTGGGCTGTCGCCCATCTCCCCCACAAGGGGGGGAGATCAGCCTTCGTCAATATTCCCACCAACTTTTGGCGTTAGAGCTTAGGCGAAAGCCTTTATGTCAAGGTGATCTCACCCCTTGTGGGGGAGATGCCCGACAGGGCAGAGGGGGGTATCTGCCGCAGAAACATCTTTCACCCGTGGCTGGACACACTCCATGATCAAACCCGCGCTTGTCATCTTCGATTGTGATGGTGTTCTCGTTGATAGCGAACCGATTTCCATTGCCGTCCTGCTCGACATGATTGCCAAGAGCGGCACAACCCTGTCCGAGGAAGAAGCGTACGAGATGTTTCTCGGGCGCAGCATGACGACGATCAGCAAGATCCTGCATGAGGACTATGGCTTTGCCGCCAGTGATGCGGATCTGGAAGATATGCGTGCCAATCTCTATGCGCGGTTCCGTGAAGATTTGAAGCCAATCCCCGGGATCGGCGAAACGCTGAAACGTATGGATCTGCCGCATTGCGTCGCTTCATCCAGTCAGCCGGAGCGTATCCGGCTGTCGCTTAAGCTCACCGGGCTTCTTGATATGCTGGAGCCCAATATTTTCAGCGCGACCATGGTCAAGCATGGCAAGCCCGCGCCGGACCTGTTCCTGCATGCGGCCAAAGTCATGAACACGGCTCCTGCCAATTGCGTGGTCATTGAGGACAGTCCCGCGGGCATTGAAGCTGCCAAGAGCGCCGGTATGCGGGTCTTCGCTTTCACCGGCGGAACCCATGCGCGGGGTGGACGGCTTGAAGCCGCACTTGCGTCTCTCGGGCCAGACCTTATATTCGGCGACATGCTGGAATTGCCGGGCTTGTTGTCGACATTACAAGCCCGACCAAACGTTTAAAGCGTTCCGGTTCACGACAAGCCGGAAGGTTCGAATGCCAGATTTTGTATGTGCTGTGGATGTAGGAACGGGAAGTGCTCGCGCGGGTATTCTTGACACTAAAGGCAATCTTCTGGGCCGTGTCGAACACCCCATCCTGATGAATCGCCCGCTGCCTGACCACGCTGAACATGATTCGGAAGATATCTGGAAATCGGTCTGTATTGCAGTTCAGGGAGCCATCGCCGCTTCCAAAGTTAACCCGTCTGAGATTGTCGGTATCAGTTTTGACGCGACCTGTTCGCTGGTGGTGCGCGATAGGGACGGCAAGCCCCTGACGGTCTCAACCGGCGGCGATAATCGCTGGGATACGATTGTCTGGCTCGATCATCGTGCACTTGATGAAGCCGATGAATGCACGGCCACGGGGCACGATGTCCTCAAATATCTCGGCGGTGTCATGTCGCCGGAAATGCAGACGCCGAAGCTGATGTGGCTCCAGCGGCATCTACCTGATACGTGGACCAAAGCCGGCTATTTTTTCGATCTCGCCGATTTCCTAAGTTGGAAAGCCTCAGGTTCTCTTGCCCGGTCGCAATGCACGATCACCTGCAAATGGACATATCTGGCGCACGAAACACAGGGTTGGCAGACGGACTACCTCAAAGCTGTCGGCATCGGCGACATGGTCGAACGCGGTAATCTGCCTGACAAGGCGAGCCCCGTAGGCAGCGATGTCGGTACATTAACGCCGGACGCTGCAAAGGCTCTGGGACTGACGACACGCTGCCACGTTGGGGCAGGGTTGATCGACGCCTATGCCGGAGCATTGGGTGTGCTCGGCGGCTTCGCCGGGAACCTGACGGAAATCGACCGGCATCTGGCCCTGATTGCCGGCACCTCCAGTTGCCTGATGGCCCTGTCGCAGGAACCGATTTCGTTCAACGGTGTCTGGGGACCTTATTTCGGTGCGGCATTGCCGGATTGCTGGCTGAGTGAAGGCGGCCAATCCGTATCTGGCGCTCTGCTCGATCACATCATCCGCTTGCATGGTTCTGTCGGCGAACCCAATGCCGCCCTGCACAAGAAGATCACCGACCGGATCATGGAGCTGCGCGAAAAAGAAGGGCTCGATCTTGCGGGCCGCCTGCATGTCCTGCCAGATTTTCATGGTAACCGCTCACCCCTCGCGGACCCGCATGCGGTCGGCGTCATCAGTGGTCTGACCCTCGACGTTTCCTTTGATAGCCTTTGCCGTCTCTACTGGCGCACATCCGTCGGCATCGTGCTTGGCGTCCGTCATGTGCTTGATGCGCTGAACGAGCGCGGTTATGCGATCGACACGATGCATGTCACCGGTGGCCACACCAAGAATCCACTGCTTATGGAGCTCTATGCTGACGCCACCGGCTGTACGGTCATTACCTCGGCAGCGGAAGATGCAGTGCTGCTTGGGACGGCTATGGTTGCCGCGACGGCGGCCGGACTGTATCCGGATTTGCCTGCGGCCTGTATGGCCATGAAGCAGGGCGGCAGGCCACGCCAACCCGATCCGAAGGCACGCAAGCGCTTTGATCGGGATTACCGCATTTTCCTCGAAATGCATGCCCAGCGCAAAGCGCTGGATTCGATGTAATAAGTATTGGAGCAAATGGTGCCGCTTTATCTCTCCCCATGTGGGAGAGAACGGATTTTCTTGGATTTAGCCTTTTTGCTAAATCCTTAGAAAATCCAAGAGAGGGGATTTATTCAAACCCTCAGGTTGTCCCCTCTCTTGCGATTTCTAGCACTTGAGCTTCGCTACGCTCACTAAGATGCTGAAATCGCTTTCTCCCCCGCAAGGGGGGAGATAAGACAGCAGAGCCTAGTGCGCCTCATCCCAGTTGTGGGCGGCGCGGGCGTCGACCCGCAATGGCACAGACAGGGAGATCGCCGGCATGGCGGCATTTTCCATAATGTCGCGAACGATAGGAATTGTCGCGTCAACTTCCGTTTCACTGGTCTCAAAAATCAGTTCGTCGTGCACCTGCAACAGCATGCGGGCAGAGAGATTTGCCGCTGTCAGCGCTGGTTCCATCCGCACCATGGCGCGGCGGATAATATCGGCAGCTGAACCCTGAATGGGAGCATTGATCGAGGCACGTTCATTGAAGGCGCGCACCTGCGGATTGGAGGAGCGGATTTCCGGATAATGGGCGCGGCGGCCAAAAATGGTTTCGACATAGCCGTTCTGACGGGCAAATGCCTTGGTCGCCTCCATATAGTCCTTAATACCGGGGAACCGCTCGAAATAGGTGCGGATATATTGCCCGGCTTCCTCGCGCGGAATCGACAGCTGATTGGCAAGGCCGAAAGCGGAGATACCGTAGATGATACCGAAATTGATCGCCTTGGCGCGGCGGCGCACTTCCGATGGCATGTCCTTCACCGGCACGCCGAACATTTCTGAAGCAGTCATCGCATGAATATCGATGCCGTCGGCAAAGGCCTGCGTCAGCTGCGGAATTTCGGCAACATGTGCGAGCACGCGCAATTCGATCTGACTGTAATCGGCGGAAATAAGCTTGTTGCCAGGCTCTGCAATGAAGGCGGTGCGGATCTTGCGGCCTTCGCTGGTGCGCACGGGAATGTTCTGCAGATTGGGCTCTGACGAGGAAAGCCGTCCTGTCGATGTCGCCGCCATGGCGTAGGAGGTGTGAACGCGTTTGGTATCCGGGTGGATATAGCCGGGCAGGGCGTCCGTATAGGTGGATTTGAGCTTGGTCAGCTGACGCCAGTCAACGATCTTGCGCGGCAGTTCATGACCTTCCGCCGCAAGATCTTCCAACACTTGTGCTGACGTGGACCACTGGCCGGTCTTGGTCTTGGACCCGCCGGGCAGGCTCATTTTGCCAAACAGGATATCGCCAAGCTGCTTGGGTGAGCCAATGTTCAGCTTCTCCCCGGCAAGCTGGTAAATCTCGTGTTCGATAGAGGCTGCGGCCTGTGCCAGATCGCCGGAAAGGCGTGACAGGATTTGCCGGTCAACAGAAATACCGCGCTCTTCCATGCGGGCAAGCACGGCGACAAGCGGCCGCTCCAACCGTTCATAGACCGAGACAAGACCGTCTTCGACCAAACGTGGCTTGAGCAAACGCCACAGGCGCAAGGTTACATCTGCATCTTCAGCCGCGTAGGCGGTCGCGCGGTCGATATCGACCATATCGAAGGTCATGGATGATTTGCCGCTACCCGCCACATCCTTGTAGGCGATGGGCGTATGGCCAAGCCAACGCTCGGACAGGGCATCCATGCCGTGGGTGCCTTCACCTGCATCCAATACATAGGAGATCAGCATCGTGTCGTCGAACGGGTACGGATCAATGCCGTAGCGGTGCATGACCAGCCAGTCATATTTCATATTATGCGCTATTTTCAGCACCGACCGGTCTTCAAGCAGCGGCTTCAAAGCGCGCAGGGCATCATCGAGCGGGATCTGTCCTTCGACAGTGCCTCCGCCGAGGAGATCGCCCGTGCCGGATTTATGGTTCAGCGGAACATAGGCGGCGTGACCGGGTGTAATGGCGAGGGAGAACCCCACCAGCTCCGTTTGCATCGGGTCGAGCGATGTAGTCTCGGTATCGAAAGCAACAAGTCCGGCTTCGGTCGCCTTATCAATCCAGACCTGCAGGGTGGCAAGGTCGCGGATGCAGGTATAGCCCGTTGTATCTATCTTCGAGGCAAGCGCCTCATCATTGCGTGCCTTGACCAGATCGGCGGGCATCATCAAGCCTGTATCGGCCTTGTCCTGCGGCTTCTCGGCCGCTGGCTGGGCTGCACTGCCGCCCGCTGGAATTTCAACGTCAGGACCGTGCGCTTCGGCGACGGTTTCAACGCCGACCTGCATCGCCTCAATTGCGGATGCGTCGATGCCGGTGGCTTCAGCCGCACGCCGCGTGAGCGAAGTGAATTCCATTGCCTTGAGGAACGCGACGAGCTTTGGGCCGTCCTGCGGCTCAAGCACAAAGTCTTCAAGTCCCACATCGATTGGCGTGTCGGTTTTCAACGTCACGAGCTGGCGTGAGATACGGGCTTGCTCGGCAAATTCGATAATGTTCTCGCGGCGCTTCTGCTGTTTGATTTCGCCCGCGCGGGCAAGCAATGTGTCAAGGTCGCCGAACTCTTCGAGGAGTTGTGCGGCAGTCTTCGGACCGATGCCGGGAACGCCCGGAACATTGTCGGTCGAATCGCCGGTCAGCGCCTGCAGATCAATCATCTTTTCCGGTGGGACACCCCATTTTTCGATAACGTCAGGAATGCCGATCTGCTTGTCCTTCATGCTGTCATACATCGACACCAGTGGCGTAACGATCTGCATCAAGTCCTTGTCTGAGGAGATGATCGTTACCTCAGCGCCGACAGCTTCGGCCATGCGTGCGTAGGTGGCGATCAGGTCATCGGCCTCATAACCTTCCTTTTCAATACAGGGCAGATTGAAGGCCTTGGTCGCCTGACGGATCAGTCCGAATTGCGGGATCAAATCCTCAGGCGGGGCAGAGCGGTTCGCCTTGTATTCCGGATAAATCTCTTTGCGGAACGTGTTCGACGAGTAGTCGAAAATGACGGCAAAATGTGTTGGCGTCACCCCCCACCGATGTGTCACGGGCCTCGCGCAGCAGCTTCCACAACATGTTGCAGAAACCGGACACGGCGCCCACCGGCAGGCCGTCCGATTTGCGGGTGAGGGGTGGCAGCGCATGATAGGCCCGGAAGATGTAGCCTGAACCGTCGACGAGAAAGAGATGATCACCTTTTTTCATGGTGCCTACGATTAAATGATCATCCAGAAAAAGGAAATGATCTGTCTTCCCCATGCACCGAAAGATCGCGGGATAGCCGACTCCTCCTGACAAAAATCTGGCGGATGCTTAACAGCGCGTCGGCTCACAGCAATGATTGCCGCTTTATGACGAACAGGTCGGCGGATGAACATATCATTCAGTGATCACGCGTTTGTTACAAAGATGTAATGTTTCGTGCCCTTGAATTGCCATGGTTTGAGACCCAAATCCAACTTGTCGACAATAGATCGATGTCCGGGATTTTAGGCTCGTCCCCCGCCTGCCCCGGACTTGCGGTAACCTCATCCCCCCTCTCCGGGTTGCCGCATCTGAGTGTAGTGATCTGGTCGCCTGTGGTCCCCCCGCCACGGCGGCCATTTCTTTTCCGGGGCCACTTTTTTCTGCCGCTCTCGTCAAAATGGGCTAAGAAGAATTCCCTTCACGAATCCCGGTCCAACAAATTCAGGAAACACCATGTCAGCGCTTGAACCTGTCTTGAACGCCCTTGATGCTAATCTCGATAAAAGTCTGGAGCGGCTGTTCGAACTGCTGAAGATCAAATCCATTTCCACCGAGCCTGCATTCAAGGATGAATGCCGCAAAGCTGCGGAATGGCTGGCTGCCGATCTGAAGACCATCGGCTTTGATGCCAGCGTGCGTGATACACCGGGCCATCCGATGGTTGTTGGTCACCATGAGGGACCAAGCGCCGATGCGCCCCATGTTCTCTTCTATGGTCATTACGATGTGCAGCCTGTCGACCCGCTGGAATTGTGGGAAAATGATCCGTTCGTACCTGAGATCAAGGATATGGGCAATGGCCGCAAAATCCTGACTGGTCGCGGCTCTGCCGACGATAAGGGTCAGTTGATGACCTTCGTCGAAGCCTGCCGCGCCTATAAGGAAGTGCATGGCCAGCTTCCGGTCAAAGTCTCGATCCTGTTTGAGGGTGAAGAGGAGGCAGGTTCGCGTTCGCTTAAGCCATTCCTTGATGCGAACAGGGATGAACTGACAGCGGATTTCGCACTCGTTTGCGATACCGGCATGTGGGATATGGAAACCCCGGCGATTTCCGTTGGCCTGCGTGGCATGGTGGGCGAGGGTATCGTGGTGAAGGCGGCTGATCGCGATCTGCATTCCGGTTCTTTCGGCGGTGCGGCTGCCAATCCGATCCACATCCTGACGAAGATTCTCGCCGACCTGCATGACGAGACGGGCGCTGTAACCATTCCCGGCTTCTATGAAGGTGTTGAGGAAACCCCAACGCAGATTCTGCAGACATGGAATGGCCTCGACTGCACGCCGGAAAACTTCCTTGGACCTATCGGTCTTTCCATTCCTTCAGGGGAAAAGGGCCGCTCGCTTCTCGAACTCGTCTGGGCGCGTCCGACCGCCGAAGTTAATGGCGTCATTGGCGGCTATACAGGCGATGGTTTCAAGACGGTTATCGCGGCACAGGCCTCTGCAAAAATCTCCTTCCGCCTCGTGCACAAGCAGAACCCTGACAAAATCCGCGACGCTTTCCGCGCCTTCGTCCGGGAACGTATTCCTGCCGACTGCTCGGTCGAGTTCCATGAACATGGCGGCTCGCCGGCCATTCAGCTTTCCTACGACTCGCCGCTGCTGGCCAAGGCCAAGACAGCCCTGAGTGACGAATGGCCAAATCCGGCTGTGCTGATTGCCATGGGCGGTTCGATACCCGTTGTTGGCGACTTTCAGAACATGCTCGGCATGGAATCGCTGCTTGTTGGCTTCGGTCTTGAAGATGATCGCATCCATTCCCCCAATGAAAAATATGAGCTGAATTCCTTCCACAAGGGTCAGCGGTCCTGGGCACGTATTCTTGATGTCCTTGCCAAATAAAACCGGAGAGATTTGATGACCATTCGCTTTCACCGCAATGATCTGCCCGACCTTGCAAATTACCAGGTCAATGCTGTCGCCATTGATACCGAAACGCTGGGACTCAACCCGCATCGTGACCGGCTCTGTGTCGTACAGATCTCGCCCGGGGACGGCTCGGCGGATGTCATCCAGATCGACAAAGGACAGACATCTGCCCCCAATCTGGTGAAGTTGCTTGGTGACAATGCTATCACCAAGATTTTCCATTTCGGTCGTTTTGATCTTGCTGTGCTTTACCATGCATTCGGTGTCATGCCGAAGCCGGTATTCTGCACCAAGATTGCCTCGCGTCTGACCCGTACCTACACGGACCGGCACGGCCTCAAGGAAATCTGCAGCGAATTGCTGGATGTGAATTTGTCGAAGCAGCAGCAATCATCGGATTGGGCTGCGCCTGAGCTGTCGCAAGCCCAGCTTGAATATGCCGCCTCGGACGTCCTTTATTTGCATCGCCTCAGTGCCATTCTCATTGAACGATTGAAGCGTGATGGCCGCGCCGAAGAAGCCGCCGCGTGTTTCGAATTTCTGCCTACCCGTTCCAAGCTTGATCTCATGGGTTGGGACGAACAGGACATCTTCGCGCATAGCTGATTACTCGGCTGAAGCGAGCGCGCCCTTGCCCTGTTGCGGTGTGGGCGCGCCGTCAATATGGGCCCATTGCGGCCGCTTGAACAGGAAACGGCCATAGCCGGTCCATTGGACAAGGCCGTAGAGAATGACCGGCCCGGCAACACCGCACATCACCGTCAACAGAGAGATCGTGCCGATATCGGTGATGACACCGCTTTTCAGCAGGATGGTGCGTGAGAGGGCCATGGGCAGGAAGAACGCGAGATAGACGACAATCGAATGCGCACCAAGCCAGCGCAGCGGGTGTACAAACCGTCGGGCCGCCGGCTGTGCTTCCAATCGGGCGAGTAGCGCTGACACTGAAACGATGGCGAGTGCCCCGGCAAAGCCGGCTAGCAAGGAGATGACCGGCACATTGCTCCAGCCGCCCAGCCCGCCTGACGCATAGGCGTCTTCGGGAATCCATGCCGCGAAGGCTGGAGACGCCGGATGGAAGACGAGCCAGCCATTGATGAGAGCCCATGTGCCAAGAATGATCACTGCGATCAACGGGCGTTGTCGCAACCATTGCGCGAGCCTGAAAATCACAGGTGCAAAAGCATAGCCCGCGAAGAAAAACACATATCGGCTGCAAAACTCATCAAGCACCAGCCATCCCGTATGGATCGGCCAGGTTTCGAGCACTGTGGCGATGGCAAGGATGACCCAGACATTGACGGATTTGACCAGCCGCGTGACGACAAAGAAGATTGGCAGGAGATAGATAAACCATAGCGTGCCGAATGGCTGCACGAGCGCCCAAAGGTAGGCACCGACCGCGCCGCTGGTACCGCTTTCGGCGACGATACCCGGAGTCTTGAACAGGAACTGGATCGTCAGCCACAGCAGATAGAAATAGACAAAGTGCACAATCTTGCGATCGGCATAGCGCAGCCACGGCCGGTCGATGACCAGACCGAGAAACAGGCCGGAGATCAGGAAAAAGTCTGGCATGCGGAAGGGCTGGGCAAAAGACACGACCGGATGCATCCAGCCCCGCGCGCCAGCATCGGCTTCAACACCGAGCACAGAGTGCATCATGACAACAAAGATGATGCAGATACCCTTGGCGATATCGACCCAATCGACGCGTATTTTTTCGCCAGTGTTCATAATCCGTCGCTTCCCCCAAGCTTTTGGACTTGTTTGATACGCGATAATTCAAAATGGGAAGTAAAATTCGGGTGATGAATTTGCCGAAACGGCCGAAAATAGGCAGTTTTTGGCAAAATCCGGTGTTGTCAGGTCCAGATACAAAAGAGCCGGGCAAGAGCCCGGCGAATTGTGAACGCTAATGCGTCCAGAGGGGAACACGTAACGAGCGAAAAAATGGGAGGAGAACCGCTCGTTACGCAACACTAAAATATAACTGCCTCGTTCAATTTTCAAGAGTGCAAAAATAATAATCTTTTCGCGCGCCAAGAATTGACGGAAAGCGACGCGAGGCCAACACGTTGGTTTCGCGCGATATCAGTTGGCAACGGCGCCGGTTTGGCCGGGTGTTGCCGCGGGATCAAGCTGTTCCTTGCAGGTTCCGTGCCCGCGCAACTGGCATCCACCGAGGCGATACGGGGCCTCGGAGTCTGGAGACGGGTTCAGGCGGGCAATCGCGCCGCCACCACAACCGCTCAACAGGATCGCCGCCGAGGCAAGAACAACAAACCGCATTCATCAACTCCATCTGTTCGATGGCACGAACCTAGCGGTCTGCCTCGGATATCTCAACCGCGAGCCATGGGTTTTCGACCTTGGCTCGCTAAAATTGAACATCAGTTGAGCTTGACGAGGACAACGCGGCGGTTTTTGGCGCGGCCCTCTTCATTGTCGTTGCTGGCAACCGGTGCCATCATTCCGGCTCCGGCAGGGGTCAGGCGATCCGCCTTGATCTTGTAGGTCCCGACAAGCTCTTTCTTCACCGCTGCAGCCCGTTTTGCCGACAAGTCAACATTGTAGGTAAACTTGCCCTGATTGTCCGTGTGACCGACAATGATCACCGATAGCTTTGGATCTGCTTCCAACAGATTGGCGATTTCCTTGAGCATAGGTTCGGATTCTGGCTTTAGATCGGCCTTATCCGTGTCGAAATAGATGCCGTAAAGCGAAATGCTCCCTTGGGAACCAAGTGAACTGGCCATTTCCTTGGCGCCGACGACAATCATCTTTTTGTCGCGCGATTTCGGCTCAAGCACATGAACCAGCGCAATGGTCCGGCCATTCAGTTCCTTGCAATAGCCGTCATCGAGCAGCGTATAGGTTTGTACCGTGACATACGTGTCGCCATCCGCTGCAGGCAGCTTGGCCGCGAAAAACCGTTGATCCTTGATGTGCGAGGTGAGGGCACATGCGCCGTTGGAAAAGGGGGCGTCCTTCAGGTCGGCTTCGTGGAAGAACTGCATCATCAGGCTCATATCACCGCCGCCGCCACTGCTGGAGCGTGTTGCATCGCCGCCGCATTCTTCGGTCTTGCACTCGAACAGAATTTCGCCCTTTGCCGCTGTAATGTCGTCTTCATAGTTGCGCAGGACTTCAAGCGGTGACCGTTCCGCTGGTGTCACGTAGGTAATGCGGGTCAGTGCTCCCTCGACATCAAGTTTCTTACCCGGTGCGAAAACACTATTGTTATTCACGTCACGTGCGTCCGGATTTTCACTCGCTTTTAACGGCGCAAGCGGAACCGTAAAGTCCGTAAAGGAAAACTTCTCATAGCTGACAATGAGCGAACCCTCATAGCGCTTGATCAGCGCATTGTCGCTTGCGCCTTTAATATCGCTCTGCGGGATGGTGGCATCCGCTGCGGCCAATCGTGCTCCAGAAAGCACCACGCCCAGTGCCAGAACCATACTCATGCTGCTTTTGTAGAGTGCCATTGCAAATCTCTCCTGCTTCGATTGGGCTGTTCTACCAAAATTCTGACGCACTGCAATTGCTTTTTTATAATGTAAAACGCACTTTTTATTTCATGATGCCGCGCTTTGATCCTGAAACGCGATCAGAGCATTGATGGTAAGTCACCTTCAGATTGATGCAGGATTATCAAGTTGAAACGGGTACATAGTTAACCAGAACAAAGTAATTGCCGAATGGATATTTCATCTGTCACAAAAATCTGGTGATAATAACATTCTGCAATTCAGGATTTTGTTTTGCAAATTATAAATAAATGCAGCGTGTAATGAGGAATTCCCGCCTTATGGAAACAACTGAAGCCGATATAGACTATTGTTTCCGGTTGATACTCGGCCGTGCGATGAATGAAGTGGAAAAAGATCACTATACATTTGTCGGATTGCCGCTGGAAACGGTCGTGCGCAAGTACGTCAACTCACTTGAGTTTCAGGGACGGCGGATGCTGGACCCGCCTCAGCAGGCAGGTCTTGAGAAAGTTTCTATCAACAATACATGGGTCTTTGCTGATCGTAATGATGGGGACGTGGGCGAACATATTGTTTCGGGAGCCTATGAGCCAAACGTCACCCGCGTCTTCAAGGAGTTCGTCAAACCCGGCATGCGGGTGATCGATATCGGTGCCAATGTCGGTTATTTTTCAATGCTGTCAGCTTCACTTGTGGGTCATGCCGGACGCGTACTTTCGGTTGAGCCCAATGTCGAGAATGGCCGGCTGCTTGCCGCAAGCCGTGATGCGAATGCTTTTACCCAGATCGAAATTCTTCTGACTGCCGTGAGCGACCGGACGGATGTTCTCTCGCTCAGTGGCTCCGCATCCAATGGCACGACAGCGACTGTCTTTTCCGGTCAATCACTTGAAATAAAGCGGCTCGTTCCCTGTGTGCGGCTCGATGATGTCCTTCACGAATGGAACCGTGTGGATTTCGTCAAGATCGATATTGAAGGCGCTGAATACAAGGCGTTGAATGGCATGATCAAGACGCTGCGGCGTTTCCGCCCTTTGATCATCAGTGAGTTCAATCCGAACCTGATCGCCTGGATATCCAGCGTGCCGGGCGAAGACTATTTGGCGTTTCTGTTTTCGCTCGGATACAGAATTTCGATCATCACGCCTGGGGGTACCCTTTTGGATCGCGGTACAGATATCCCGGCGATCATGAACGACGTTAACACCTTTGAAGGTGACCATATCGATTTCCTTGCTCAGCCAGTCTGAGCAAGGGGGATGAACAGGTTCGAGCCTTGAATGTAACCGTTGCGAGGCAAAGCTTAGCGATGGTTCACATAGTAAATGCCGAAGTTGATGGCGAGCAACACCACGAGGGTCAATGCGAAACAGCCAAGAAAGATCAACAACTTTTTAAGAGCTCCTTTCTCGCGGTTCGTTTTTGAAAGCGCGATAACGATCGCTGAACCAAAAGAAATACCCAGTATGGCTGGAAGAGACATCATTCCCATAAGATTTGCTTTCCTTTTTATTGCGCCAAGGAAGTAGCTGTCCGAATGGGTAAATACAACCTGTCTAAACCAATGATCCACAACCAGAAATTGTCGTTTTGACTGATTGGAACTTATGGATCGGGTTTGCCCTTGCAAAACGTCTATAAAGTCCGAATTTCCAAACTTTAACCGCACCTTACCATCAAGCCATTGATTTGATTGCGGGCGGTTACCACTCCTAAGTTTCATAACTAGGAGATTTGATGAGAATCCTTTCAATCCGGCTCTTAGATGGGCCGGGCGCTTTAGCGCGCGTTGACGTTGAACTCTCGGAGCACGTCAGACTCTACAGCTTGTTGCTGAAGAAGAACCAGGATGGCAAAATCAGAATTCATGCACCGCATTCGTGCGGCAAGCACGTCGCGACGTTCCACCCCGTTATAGCCAAGGAAATTACAGATGCGGCAATAGCCGCCCTGCGGGAGGCGACAGCCAATGACAGCGGAAGATAAGAGACAAAGCGAAGAACGTGCACCTAGAACAGCCCCGCAGGGAAGCTTGCTTTCCCAGTGGTGGACGCTCGGCGACATTATCCTCGATCGCCGCACCAATGGTTCTGGCCGCCACATTAAAGTAGCCTGGGTCATAATTGATCGGCATATGCAGGCCAAAGGCAATAGCAGAGCAAGCGTTCGTTTCATCGAACAAGCCACCGGCCTCTCCAAGGGAATCATCATCAAAGCTTGCCGCGAGCTTGTTGAATGGGGCTACATGACTCAGCGAATTGGCATCGGCACACGCCCCACCGAATTCAGCCCGAATTGGTCTAGCGTTTCACCCGCCTCGAACGCTAAGGACATTTTATCTAGTGTTCCACTGGAGTCGAACGCAAGTGTTCCACTGGAGTCGAACACTACGGCGTTTAGCGTTCCACCCGAGTCGAACGAAATCCTACTTACCGGACACGGCTTACAAAGCCTGTGTACAGGTAGGTAGGAACATAGATACCCATGATGCCCCGCCCACGGCTGCCCTTGCGGGCGCCATGGCGGGCACACGGGCCCCGGAAGAAAAGAAAGATGCTTTCAATCAATTCTGGCAGGCTTACTCGCGTAAGTTTCAGAAGCTTAAAGCACGGGCTGCTTGGGACAAGATCAATCCAGATACTGTCCTAGCTGCCCGTATTGTAGAAAAGGCAGGCCTTTGGGCAGAACACTACTCCACCCAGGACACCGACAAGAGGTGGATTCCTGCACCCGCGAACTGGCTTGCCGGCGAGCGATGGGATGAAGACTTACCCGATATCTATATCGATCCTAAGGAAGCTGCGATTGCCAAAGCAAAGGAACGCGGTTCGAATCCGGCCCGGGGAACCAGCAGGGTTGCTGCAAACGATGATGGTGAGTTGCCGTCCGTTCCCCAACATGAGTGGGACGTTGGACCATTCTCTCCGTTTGGCACGTTTGGTGCTGAGATTGTGGCGAGTACGGTCAAAAACCCAGATGCTCAGACTGAGGAAGTCGTTCTGACTATTGCGCTAGACGGTGACCCATATAAAACCGTTGAACACACGATGCTCACTCAGTGCCAAGATAAGACAAGACAGTTCCGCGGACGGCGGTTCTTAGACACCCTCGCCAAGCTAACGGGCGCGGACAGGCCTTTAAAGGACACAGAAGAGCTCCATTTTAAGCCGCTCACGGTAACCATTGATCGCGGGCTTATTTTTTACGCAGAGCCAAGGGGTGTGGCGGCCTGAGTAACGCCCACCAAAAATCCACCGCATCCGGCGAATTGATCAACAACAGCTTGTTAACGCGATAATGTTGATCGTTGGATGATTCGACCGTCAAGCATATTACCCTGAAAACGCTTGTGGATAAGTCGCGTGGTTATCAACTAAATTTCCGTTTTGTTTACCTTGACGCATCGTTTTACAGTTGAGCGAGAAACTTACCTCCCGTAAGTAATTGATTGTAAAGGGGAGATTGTGTGTGTCGATTCTCGTTTTGAGATAACTGTCAAGCAAAAAACAGTGAAAATACTTGCACTCGGGTGAACTTGAGCGTATCAAATCCGTGTTCATGGAATTTATGAACAAAAAGAAACCCCGCCGAAGCGGGGTCAATTTGGGTCCGACCAACTGGATTATGCGATGATTGCGCTGTCACGCGGCCATCGTCTGCAGTGGGATACTACATGTTCCCACTGCCCCAGTCGGAACCGCCAGTAGTCTATAACAGACACCGGACGGTAGAGTGGGCAAGCTATTCGCATGGCCGATCTCCTTTCCAATATGGAAAGCAAGATGGACTTGCCGCCCCTTCGACAGCATACCCGCCGAAGCTCTGGTCCTCCCTGTCTATGGGCGGAGAGCTCAGAAGGGTGGCAACGCTTGAGCGAATCCCAACTTGTTGTTTTTAAGCCCAATTTGCCCCCGTTGCAATAGTTTGACTGGCAGGCGCCCACACAATCCCCCATTAAAGTGCACTGGAGGGCTTTACAGCTCCGGATGGCAACTTTCACCTAAACGCTCAGTTAAGCCGCTCCACAGTCATCCTGGGGCGTTTAAGTGTGGGTTTTGGGATGGGATAGATATAACGACATGCGCATGTGGTTTTGCGCTTGGGAAAATTTGCAGAATTCTTTCCTTCGCTTGACACTCTGTTACGAGTTCCTTTTTATTATCAACATCGGCCATAGAGCCTTGTGAATATTTCCCAATCCGATTCCTGATAGCTGCAGCCGTGCATAACGGCTCTCATAATCGCGAGGTATTCACATGCCGTTCCAATTTAATCACTCCCAAAATTCAACAGTTCCGCGCTACCGAGGCGGTACGCGCTTACTGAAATGGCTCATTAAGCGCGACGCCGAGGCTGGCCTTGCCCTACACGCATATGGCAAGATCTCACCAGCAGCTGCCGCAAACGACAATGAACCATCCCCGATGTCTTGGATTGATGGACAGGAGCGTGACGACGTTGAGCCTACTGGTTCAGGGCGGCAGGAATTGCATGCTGAGTACCTCCATGAAATCAAACCTTCCACGGACAGCATGGTCTCTGAAGCATATCGCACATGGGCGACGAATACCGTTCAACGCAAACGCGAGCTCAAAAACTCAAAGCCGTTCACTTGGCGCGCCTTGCAATATCGTGAGCAACCGCACGTGAACGGCTACATTACTCGCATTGGCAATATGTTGTTCAACAGCAATCCTCTTCGAACCGGTGAAGGTTTGATGACAGAATATGAGCGCAACAAAAGGGGCGATCCGGTTGCCCCGAAAGTCGAGTGTCACAAGCCTCGGGGTGGAAAACGGGCTAAGCGGATCGTGAATGTGCCTAATGCCGATCATACCGCAAGAAAGGCAGGTTACCTAGACCTGCGCGGCACCGCCCTGAACCCTAGACATGTTAATGAACGGCCCGTTCTGCCGGATATGCTGGACCGTACAGAAGATTGCGCGGCTGCCGTTGTAGAGCTTTCTAAATGGAAAGATCAGGTTGCATCATTTCCAGTGACACGATGCCCCACCGGGATTGCTAAAAACGCCAAGTGGATCGGCGGAGTGGTTGGAACGAAGCAGACTGCGAGTAAGGCGGCTATCCCCGAGTCACATAAAATCGATAAGCCTGAACTGCCAAACGACATCACGGAAACACTTGAGTATGCGTTATCTGGGGAAACGTTCTCTGATCTAGGTGCGCGCCTGGGTTACAAAGGCAGATACGCAGACAAAGCAGGCAAGCGGGCCTTCTTAAACGCTATCGATACACTCGTGGCCGCCAACAATAATGGCCGGTTAAAAGAAAATGCAGCGTGAATGTTACATTCTGCGCCAGCTGGGCGCGTATAATATAGGGACATAGTTCCCAATCGTTTGGTTGACCACGGATGTACTGGCAACCGATAAAATCTGCATGGCGCAGACCTGTCGATGCTGCTTGAGAGCAGTGGGTGGCAGGCACTCCTGCGCTCGCTTGGCCCAACCGCGTTTTTTAAGCGCTCATTCCAAATCTTACAAAATAGGAGGTGACGATGCGCAAGTCGCAAGTCGCTGAAGTCCTGTCGCGTCGCCTCAACATTCCAGCGGGCCGCGTCGACGGGCTGATTATGCGTCTTTCCGATGCCGGCATGATACCAAAGGCCGAGGGTGCAAGACGATATCCGCCTGAAGTCGACGAGGCTGACATACTGAAAATGGTCTTGGCCGTAATTGCCGATCGTGGGCTTGGAAACGTCAAAGAGTCTGTCGAGCAATACTGGCAACTATCTAACGAGCACGGCCGACGCTTCGGGCACTTGCTCAACGAAATCCTGTTCGGTCCTCCGTCTGATGTCGGTCATGTCATTCTTCGGCACGATCCGGTCGGTGTCTCGTTGACACTCAACGGACAGCACACCGTCTTTGGCGCAGAGGCACCTGTAAAGACAGCGGCCAAAGCTTCAATAGTGCCTGGTTACGCACTCACCGCAATTGCAGCTGAACTGCAGGGCCACGGGCCATCACAGGCTGACTCGATGATCGAGTTGGCTCGTTTGCGCCGAGCCTTTCAATAAGGAAACAAATGACAAATCTACCAAAAGGCCTGTACCCGATCCCGACAGGCCAAGACGTTTCGATATTCTTCTCGGAGGACACGAAACTCACTGACAGCCAGCAACGAGAACGGGCGTTCTTCATGATCAACGAATTCATCGCGCAACAGGATGCCGGCGACAATGATAGTGCGGCGCTAGATAAACTGGCGTCCCTACTCGGCACATCCAAGTCTAGCGGCAACACCACTAAGCATCCAGCCGAACGAGAGGCCGCACGCATCGATGCGCGTTGGAACGCTCGCCGTGCCTGCAGGGCTGCAATCGAAGCAGGCTATCGGCCTTAAACCACCTCAACACAACCAAATCTACAAAACCGGCCTATAGGGCCGAAAGGTACACCTATGACTCAAATTGCTACCCAAATCGGCGAAATCGCCACCGCTATCGAAACTTTCAAATCCGAATATGGCAGTCGTCTCTTTAGCCTTGAACAGCGCGCCGCACGCGAGAAGGATATGTCCGGCGAGGATGTTGGTACATCTCTTGGCGAACTCGTTGCAAATCACGACTCCATCAAACAGATGACATCGAGCTTCCGCGGCAAGTCTCTCATTCAACTTGAGCGTGCTGCGCTGACTTCTGCAAACACCACTGTTGGTGCTGGCCGCTCTCAGAGCACCTCTCTTGTCCAGGCTGACCGGCGACCAGGTATCGTAACGCCGCCAGAACGTCGCTTTACTATTCGGGATTTGATTCCAAGCACGCCGACCACTTCGAACTCAATCGAATATCCAAAAGAAACTGGCTTCACCAATAACGCTGCTCCGGTCGCTGAGGGCGCGCAGAAGCCATACAGTGACATCACGTTCGATTTGGTCACTTCTCCTGTCCGTACGCTCGCACACCTGTTCAAGGCCAGCCGTCAGATCATGGATGACTCACCTGCGCTTGCGGGATACATCAATACGAGAGGCCAGTACGGGCTCAAGCTGGTTGAAGAAACCCAGCTATTGAATGGCAATAACACAGGTCAGAACCTCAACGGCATTATCCCTCAGGCCAGTGCGTACGAGACGTCCCGCACAGGCACTGGTGACACGGAGCTCGACATCCTATTGCACGCGATCAGCCAGGCGGAAGAAGCTGAACTGCCCGCATCGGGTATCATCCTGTCAGTACGCGATTGGCGCCGCATCCTTGGCATCAAGGATCTAGGTGGCAACTACCTGTCAGATGGGCCGTTTGGCACCACGGCACCACGTATCTGGGATCTACCTGTCATTCCATCCATGGCGATGCCAGTTGGTAACTTCCTGCTCGGTGGCTTTGAGACTGGTGCAGAAATCTTCGATCGACTCGAAATCGAATTCTTGATCTCGTCAGAGAACAGCGATGACTTCGAGAAGAACATGATTACGGCCCGTATCGAGGAGCGCCTGGCGCTCGCCGTGTATCGTCCAGAGGCCTTCGTCAAAGGCTCTCTAGTAATCGCATAACCGATACGGCGGGAGTGGAACGGCATGCTCAGTCGCAGGTGTATGAAGACCCGCCATTGTCCTTTCCTTCACACGCTATGAGCACGGCACCGCACGAGACCCCTTGGCTTCGGCCTTGCGTGCGGTGCCAACTATACTAACGGGTGCCTTCAAAGTGGAAGGGCGCGCGGTCACAGACCGGTGTGTGCCGTTTCTTTCAACGCTAATACAGATTTTCCCCTCGCGTGCGCGCAAGCGCGCGAGAGACGGGTTCCAAAAAAGTCTGAGCGCTCATTTTCCTAGGACCTGTCGGGCTGCATTCTGCGCATTTCCACATATCAAAACATGGGGGAAAACCGTATGGCACCACCACGAAAACCATTGGCGTTGGCTCATCTATCCGGTGCTGTCGCCAAGAATCCTCAGAGATATCGCAATCGCACTGAAGTCAGAGTGGGAGAGCCTCTTGGGCCACCACCAGCATGGCTGAAACCAGAAGCCAAGGAGGCGTGGCGCGAACTTGACGAGCTATTGCCTTGGCTCGACAGGTCTCACAGGTGCATTGTTGGGCTTGCGTCTTACCTGCAGGCGAAAGTTCGTGACGGCACGCTTGGTGTGCCAGGCATGCAATTGCTGCGGCAGGTACTAGGATCGCTTGGCGCTACGCCGGTCAGTGCGTCCAAGATCAACTGGACGCCTCAAATAGACGATCCGGATGATGACCTGTTTGAGCGTTAAGATAAATACTTCACCCAATGTTCTTCCGCTACGATTGAGATGGGCTGGCCTCCATCGCGCCACTCTGCGGCCTGCAGAATCTTATTGCCAAAGGAAGAGTGCTTCCAAGAGTCCGTAGCATAGACACCAATCACAAGAACGTTGGTTTTTTGAGTAAGACTTCCTGCAATGGCACCTCTTTCGGTGACGGCTTGTTCACAATGCTTTCTCTGACCGTAATTAAACGTTCCGGTGAAGCAGTATCGCTGTCCCTCGAACATAAGATCAGGAGCAGGTTGGCAAATGGGAATTCTGGTCGCCTTAAGGGTTTCTCCCAACTCGAAATCCCGATTTGAGAATCTGTTCAGCGTATCCAGCAGTTCGGCGGTCTCATCGGCATCAACGACACCATCTGCAAGGATTTCATCAATTCGACGGTACAGAACGCGGATGAGCGGTTGATCGCTAACACCTGCATTCGCGGCAAGCCACTTGTGGAGGAATTCGACCTCTGCTTGGTTGAGCTTCTCATCAGCAACTAACCCTCTCGCTATTCCGATAAGCTCATCTATCTGTCTGCTCGATATTCTGTCGCCGCCCAAGCGGTTGTGCAGTTCAATGGACATGTCGTTGGCCCCCTTGTCTCCCTAGCGGAGAATATCACTAGAAACAGCTTTTGCTATCTAATTCATGCCCGCTCCACGCGGGCTTTTTCTATTGGAGAATCCATGTCTAACGAAGACCACTATGCAAAAATCAACCAACCATTTGGTGACGGCCACTATGACTTTCAGTTCGGTTGGCCGGAAGCCCTGGAATGGGAAGAAAAGACTGGCCGCAGCTTGTTTAACGCGTTCAACGCCATGCACAGGAACGGCCTCTACCTGATCGCTGATATCAAAGAGATCATCCGGCTTGCCCTCATCGGCGGCGGAACAAAGCCTGTCGACGCTCTCAAGCTTGTCGAGCGGTATGTTGAGAAGCGGCCTCTGTCCGAGAACATGTCGCTGGCCTTGATGATCCTGGAAGCCGCATTCTTCGGCACAGACACACCCGAAGCGGAAACTGCCAATGGCTGACGACGGCGGGCTGGCACGCGTCCAACGCAAGATGTTGGCCATGGCAAAGGCGGGTGAGACTGCCATGAGGCAAGCCATGGAAACTGGTGCCAACGAGATCGTGGCCATGATGAAATCGCTTGTTCCTGTCGACAAGGGTGATCTCAAGCTATCGATCGGTTGGACTTGGGGAAAGGCGCCCAAGGGCTCTATTTCCATGGGCACTTTGAACGCTACCAAAGGCAACGCTGCAATCACCATTTATGCCGGTGATGACAAGGCATTTTATGCCAAATGGGTCGAGTTCGGCACGAAGAACGCCGCTGCCTCTCCTTATTTCTACGTCTCATATCGCGCGAACAAAAAGCGCTTCACCCGGCGTGTGAACACTGCTGTCAGCAAGGCAGTCAGAAAGGTCTGGAATGGCAACGGATGAAGAAAGATTGCTCCTGACACTTGAGGCGCGAACGGCGCTCTTAGAACGTCAGATGAAGAATGCCAGTAAAATTACTGGCCGGGAATTTAAGGGAATGGAAGCCCAGGCGAAGAGCGCAGCGACCAAAATGAACGCTGCATTCTCTGGATCAAAAGGCTTAGGCGGCATTCTGTCTGGGGCAAGGGGTCTTGGGGGTATTCTTGCCGGTGGCTTTATTGGCGGAGCATTTATCAGCGGCGCTGTAAAATTCTCTGAAGCGGCCACCCGCATTGATAATTCACTCAAGGTTGCAGGCCTCTCCGGCGAGAAATTGAACGAAGTGTACGGCAAGCTGCGCGATAGTGCAGTCAAAAATGCTGCTCCGCTCGAAAGTCTTGTCGAGCTCTATAGCCGTGCGTCGTTGATACAAAACGAGCTTGGTGTCTCCAGTGACCGGCTCATTGCCTTTACTGACAACGTGGCTTTGGCGCTTCGCGTCTCCGGTAAGTCCGCTCAGGAATCCAGCGGCGCTCTTTTACAGTTGTCACAGGCTTTGGGATCCGGAGTTGTTCGGGCCGAAGAGTTCAACTCCGTTGTAGAGGGGGCGCCGACCATCCTACAGGCGGCTGCCAAAGGCATAAAAGAAGCCGAAGGAAGCGTTGCCAAGCTTCGGACGATCATGCTCGCCGGTGGTCTATCATCAAAAGCTCTGTTTGAGGGTTTCATTGCCGGTTCAGGATCGCTGCAAGAGAAAGTCCAGGATGTCCAAATCACGTTTGGCCAGTCTATGGAAAACTTTCAAACAGCTCTGATAGACACGGCGCGCGAATTCAACACCACGACCGGCGCTAGTGAAAAGTTTGCTGGCGGAATTAATAATATTGCGAAAGTGGTGTCCGACTTCGACGTTTCTGGGTTTATCTCGAAAATCCGTGAAGCAGGCGGGGCACTCGAGCAGTTCCTGAATCAAGCCGGCAATTCGGATGTTTTCACTCGGCTGAATCAATCTCTCGGCCTGATGGACGAAAGCGGCCGAGTCATCAACCCGGATCTGACGGCGGCCAAAGATGAGACCGCGTCTTTGTCTCGGCAGGTGGAACTGCTCCAGAAGACGATAGAGAAGAATACATCACTTGGCTTTGACAATACTGAAGCGCTGGCTCGCCTTTCAGAAGTTCAGAAACGGCTGGCCGAGGTTCGCGGTGGTCTTGGCAATATTTCCCCAACCTTGCCGAATCCAAGCAACGGTGATGCGTTGCCCATCGTTATGCGTCCCGGCAACCCCGATCGTAAAAAGGACGACTTTGTCGCGCCCAATCCGATTTCGCTCGCCGATCCTCAATACAAGCCACCTGCCACAAGCAAACCCAAAAGCTCAGCCACCCCAGCTGTCAAGAAAACTGCCGATGACCGCATTACGGCGGACATCCAGCAGGTAAAGGACCGCACAGAAGCACTTCGCCTCGAAGCCGAAATGGTGGGCAAGTCCCATCAGGCGCAAGAAGCCCGTAAGATGGCTCTCGATCTTGAGCAGTCGGCTTTGGCTGATTTGCGAGAGGAGGCCCGCAAGAAAGGCGTTACTGATCTTGATAGCATCAAGCTTTCATCAGAGCAGGTGACGCGCATCAACGAAGTGGCTGATGCCTATGGGCGTCAAGCTGCAGAGTTGCGCAAAGTCCAAGAAACTCAGGAGCGCGCAGAATCTGCCGCTTCCGAGTTCTACGACACCTTCAAGAGTGGCGTTATTGGTGCGATTACCGGCGCAGAAAGTCTTAAGGATGCGCTGTCAGGCGTGCTCAAAAAGCTCGCAGAAATGCTGCTCAATTCTGCTTTCGATGCTCTGTTCAAGCCGTCAAGCGGTGGTATAGGCGGTGGCATTGGTGGAGGTATTTTCGAAGGCATTGGCAAAATCCTTGGCTTCGACAAGGGCGGTTATACTGGCGCAGGCGGCAAGTACGATCCTGCAGGTATCGTTCACAAAGGCGAGTATGTCTTTGATGCTGAGACCACCAAGCGAATTGGCGTAAGTAACCTCAAGCGAATGCAAGGTTACGCGCAGGGCGGTTTGGTTGGCGCTCCATCGATGTCACTTTCAGCTCCTCGCGTGCCCAGATTGCAGGCGGCTGCCAACAGCAATCAACCTCTTGTCGTCAATTTCTCGCCAGTGATTGATAACCGTGGCGCTTCTGTTGAGGCGGTCGCAAAAACTCAGCAGGCCTTGGATCGCATGAAAGCAGAACTGCCTGCAACCATCCTCAGTACAATGACCAAGGCAAAATCCACCAGACAGTGGAAATAACCTAACTCCAAGGAATCCAATATGGAAAACGACGTGAAAGCGGCGACGGCGAAGCCATGCCCAACAGCCAACTATTTACAGCGAAAGGCGGAATTCGAGAAAGCCAGCCGCGCAGGTTTCGAAGAGGCAGAAATGCTGGCGGCAGAATATTTGAAAGGCACACCAAATAATGGCGATTAAGCAAGATTATGAAGTGGGAACAGCATCACTTGCGAATGGTGCGACAACAATTACGTTTGCCGGTGGAGCTAATCTTACTGCGGCTGCCATTGAGCCAGGTGACACGTTTCACGCTCAAAACCTTGTTGGCGTTGTCGCCGGGATAACAGATGCCACACACGCGACGCTATCCACTCCTTGGACCGGCACTACCCTTTCGGCCGTACCTTATCGTTTACGGTACCAGCCGGATGGATCCCGATACACAGCAGCAGCGCGTGATTTAATAACTGCTTTTTCAAACGGCAGCGTTGCTGCTCTCCAGTCATTAACAGGCGCTGCAGATAAAATACCCTATTTCACAGATGCAGGAATAATGGCACTCGCTGATTTCAAGGTGTGGGCGCGGTCACTATTCAGCCTCGCTCCCGCTGCGGATCAGATCGCATATTTTACAGGTACTGGCACTGCGGCTCTTGCTGATTTTAAAGCTTGGGCACGATCCCTCTTTAGTTTGACACCAGCCACTGACCAGATTGCGTATTTCTCTGGCGCTGGAACCGCGGCGTTAACGGCCTTCAAAGCGTGGGGACGCTCGTTGCTTGGGCTTACTGTTGCGGCCAATAAAAGCGTTTATTTCACTGATGCCAGTACCGCAGCCACGTACGATTTAACGCCATTTGCGAGAACCGTTCTCGACGACGCAACCGGATCGGCCATGTTTGCCACGATGGGTGGTTCAAACGGCGGGACGATCGGTGCGTACTGGCACAAGCTACCGAGCGGCTTGATCTTTCAGTATGGAAGCAATGCGGTCACTTTTGACGCAAATGGAATCGGAAGTGTGACCTTTCCCACGACCTTCAACAGCGCAGCGTCTTACAACCTCGTCGCTTGGAATGGACACAACCTTTACAATGTGTCGTTCCAGCAGGTTCGGCAATTCGGGTTTCCATCCGCGACCGCGTTTGCGGTTAACGCCAAGACTACAGCAGGGGCCAACTATACTGGCGATGCTCGTGTTGACTGGATTGCGATAGGGGTTTGATCAGGGCTAGAAACCCGATCAGCCGATACTCGTTACAATGGCTGATCGGGCTTTTCTGGCGATAGGGACCAGGCTGTCCAGCGTAGGATTGGATGGTAAAGGGGTGGTTAAGGTGGCTCTCTATGTCAGCATGTTTCATGGTGGAGTTTGATACATATACAGACAATCACTATATTCGTTGACGACTACGTAATAGGAACATAGGATTAGTCAGAAACCCAAAATTAACCGGTCTGTAATTCGATTCGGGAACAATGAGCGTACGAGACTCGTTGAATAAATAGGGATTCTTGTGGAGACCAACATGAACGCATATGCACGCAGAGATAAAATCCTTGAGGATTTGCAGCGCGAGTCGGGCGGTTCATTCTCAGCAGTTTACCGTGCGATGACAGAACTCTCTAGAGAGAAGAAAACCTCAGAACTCAATACTGATGAGGTGAAGGCAAGAATTCGCGCCATTATGGCTGGCGAGAAAGACATACGTCGGCGTGCGGGTTAATTTATGGCACTCAGCGCGTCGACGTTAGCGCTATTTTTGCTATTGGTTCCGGGATTAATATTTAGATACTCTGTTTATCATGGGTCTCAAATAAAGAGGCCATTTCTATCATCAAATACAATATACTCATCAATAACAATTATTTTGTATTCGATGATAATATTCATATTTTACATCGTTTTATTCAAAACACTGCTAGCATTGTCGTGGTGGCTCTTTGGCTCCATCAATCACTTTACGATTGTTGAATTCAATAGTCAGCTTTACATTTTTCAAGACAAGCGCAGATATGAAATCATTAATTTTGCGGTCAATTTTCCTATTATCACCATCGTTTCTGTAATTGTTATTTGTTTAATGTCCTACTTGTTGGCTATATCTGTTCAGTTCCTCTCACTAAAAATAAGTTTAATCGGTAGATTAATGTATGGCCCTCTTGCACCCCTTCTTGCACAAGGAGAGGCTACATTGCTTACTTGCTTTGTTCTTACGAAAGTCACACACGAGAACAGGAGACTTATCTATGCTGGTTACCCCACGGAGATATCACTCCGGGAGGGCAACAACATTGATCACATCATCATAGAGAACCCTGAAAAATTCTATCTGAAGCTCAATGTTCAGAAACCAACGTCATCGTTTCTGCAAGCACGCCCAATTTCAACGCACGATTACAGTCAAAGCTATATCTACATTTCTGGAACCGAGATTGAGAATGTGCACTTTGAAGGCTTTACCTTCAAAACCAAATGAATGTTTATTTCAATCACGCGCCTTTAATCGCCTCGCACCGCAGCTGGTCACTGCCGGACAGATATCGTTTCCGATTGCCGTGGCGCATATCCTTATGACGTGGACAGGCACCGTTGGTTTTATGGGGCTTGCAAAGACCACATGCCGCTATACGCGGGCGCTTTCGTTTGAAGTTCATTTCCATCTCCACAAACAAGCGGTGCGCCCCTATGGCGCCCGAACGTTTGTTGACGATGGTTGTGGATGGTGATCATTGGTGAAGGATAGCTCGTGGGGTTGGCAATGACTAGCTTGCTTCTTGCCAAACCTCGTTTAGCACTTTGGCGGCCAAAGCTGCCTTATCAAACGGCAGAAAGCGCCCATAGTGTTTGGCAACCATATCGGGAGTGTCTTGGATGGCATAACTGGCTTGCTCATAAGAACCAGTCTTCTTGAGAATATGGGTAGCTAATACATCTCGTACATTGTGTGGCCCGTGCGGTAGCAAACCTTTGATTACTCCGCGCCCCGTGTAGGGATTAAAGATGCCAAATCTCTGAATCGTCAAACGCCAAGCTTCATAGAACTTCATGCTGTCGTACGAAGCATCCTTGCTGGATACCTTTACCGTTTTTACAAAGAAGGTTCCAGGGTCGGCTGCGGGCCCCAAGAGCCGTGCGCGATGCTTCATTATGTAATCGTCTATGTATCGATAAAGATCGGCTAGATCAGGCAGGATAAGACGATACGGCTTATTGCTAAAATAGGAAGAGTCTGAATTCTTAAATGCGACTGAGGGTATCAATACCTCCCAGCCATTATCACGATCGCTCCACCTCAGTTCACCGCGCTTGAGATCTGCAAGTTGGCGTTCCGACCTAGGCAAGGCGCCTCTGGGGCAAAACAAAAGTTGGCGCAAGTTCTTTTGTCGGACGCCAAGATGAAGGCCTAGGAGGCGTTGACAAAGTGGCGCATCCACAGGCGGATTGAGACGATGTGGACGAAGCCGAGATAACTGTCGGCGGTTTTGTCGTATCGGGTTGCAAGCCTTCGAGCGTTTTTCAACTTGTTGAAGCAACGTTCGACCATGTTGCGCAGGGCATAGATAGCGGTATCGATGGGAAGCTGGACGAGCCTGTTGCGTTTGGTCGGCACCAAGGCGATACCACCGCGCTTTTCCATGTCCTGACGAATAAAATCGGCATCGTAACCCTTGTCAGCCAGTAGCACCTTTGGCGCGGGTCCGTCGGCGTCCATAACGGGCATGTATCCCTTGAAGTCCGAGACTTCTCCGCTAGTCAGTGTGAAGGCTATGGGCAGGCCCATCGCATTGATACGGAGATGGATTTTGGTCGTAAAGCCACCTTTTGAGCGGCCAAGACCCTGACGCGGAGTCCCCCTTTAGCGCCGGCTGAACAATGATGTGCCCGGATGATTGTGCTGTCGATCATTTGCAGGCTGGGATTACCGTCACCACTTTCGTTAAAGGCCTCAAGCAGCACATCCCACAAGCCCGACAGTGTCCAGCGCCGGAACTGGCGGTAAACTGATGACCATTTGCCAAAGTGTTCATGCAAGTCGCGCCAAGCGACACCTGTCCGTGCGATCCAAAATACCCCA
The DNA here is from genome assembly GCF_014189505.1 of Phyllobacterium sp. 628. Classification (GTDB taxonomy): domain Bacteria; phylum Pseudomonadota; class Alphaproteobacteria; order Rhizobiales; family Rhizobiaceae; genus Phyllobacterium. The sequence goes on from NZ_CP050301.1 coordinate 936,003, forward strand.
TCCAGAACAAGCCGGTGATCTCTTGGTCGTCGCCCACTGCGAGCGCCTCGTTCAATCACAAATGGTTCCAGGCAGGCCCATTCCTCATCGCTCATCAAACCTCGGATCAAGATAACCTCCGTGAAAGCTACCTTGAATCAAAACCTACGTGATTTGAAAACCCTCTTTGTCAACACGTCCTAGTCTAATCATTAGGAACGACCGAATAGATTCTGCCGCAGAACGTGGATAACGCTTTTCATCCGGCAGGAGGCGTATGATCTCGTCCGTAATCTTACGGTACTCACCTACGGGGCTTGGTGCTTCCAAGATAGGCAATATAGGTTCAAAGGGGTCTCGGTGAACTCGTGCAACTTTATTGATCTCTTTTACGCGTCCAGTGCAGTGTTTATGACAAATATCGCAGGCGGCATCCCAATTAGCTCTGACGGTTTGTATCTCATCAATTGAAACAACGCCCTCAATTGGCCGCAACGCTTTTGACAAGGAAGGAGTTTGTCTAATCCAACCCGTGTCGTGTCGTGTAAAAGCCAATGCAACACGCAGCATATCAACTTCCCATGCAGTATAGAAACCTCGTCTCTGTTCACGCCACTGTAGATACCAGTCCCAAACTGACGGAAAGACGAGCAAGGCAAATGTTAAGCTTTTTACCGGAACACCAAGGCCGCGGACGGCGCACTGAGGAGAAGCGGCGAGCGCTCCAAACATTAGACCGAGATGCTCAATTTTCTGGTCCGCTGTTTCATTTCCCCACAATCCATTTCGCTGATAACCGAAGGTGGCAAGGGTAGATGTCTTAAATCGCAGCAACTCCTTCATCTCTGCCTGTAGGTGAATAGGTGCTACTCGAACAGAACTAGCCAGATCTGGGTCACCTATCTCACTTATCAAGCCGTCGTTTATCGCACCTAACGTAGGTCGGCGATCGTGGATGTTTGAAAAGCGGATTGCATAATGTTGTTTACTAGCAACGGCTTGATATCGGCGATAGTCCGTCGAACCCGTCACAATGACCTTTCTCACCCAAGAAAGAATTTCTTCCTGTTCGTGAGCTGATCTAGATTCGAAGTCGTCTGGTAAGTGCCAAGCGAGCCTCCTCCTTTCTGAGGGGAGGATGTCGACTACTTGATGCCCATATGCACCTCTCGATGGATGTGGGATTTTCGCTTTGAAATAGCCCGATGGCAGTCGGTATCGTCGTTCGATACGCTCCAAAATTCTCATGCTGTCGAGACTTCTTGGGGCCTTTTTTGCTGACAGCCAGCTTTTCAAAGTCGTAAGGCTGAAGGTCTCTTTTGATTTCACTACAGCCCGCGATAGTTGCCAAACGGTGTCGCCATGCCTGTCCATGTGTAATCGAAGTGCGTCGTGTAAGGTATCTTGATCCTGCCAGTCCGTCCAAAGTGCTTCTGGAAACTCAATGATTGGCTGAGCCTTTTTCCCCGGTTTGTTGCGTGGACTAAATTCGTAATCCCACGTCTCTACGATTATAGGCGACACTGCCGATTTAAGTGGGCGCCTCGGTTTATTAACCGGAGGATTGGCAGCTAATTCACCTGTCCTGGAAGTTTCTTTGCTGGATTTCGGCCGTCGCTTCAATTCTCGAATTAACAGGTCGAAAATAGGACGGATATCTTTCGAATAGTGGATTAAGTACTCGGGTGCGATGTTGCAAAGTTTGCCTACGATGTACCAATTGATACCTGCGCCAATACGGGGAGGCAGTTCTTCTTCGCTATATATTCGAAGCAGGTAGAGACGTAATGCCTCTACTTCCGTTGGTTGCAGACAGTGAGCAATGCGGACTTGGCAAAAACTGGAAATTTTTCGTGGAATTACGGCTGATCGTTTGGTTGTCATGCGTCACCGTTATAGCTCGGTGAACGTCAACTCAAACTAGCGCAGAATTTATCCACAATTGCGATCACGGTGCCTAGCGATCCCTTAGCCTCACGCCTGGTCCATTTCCATTCGGGTCAATGAATAGCACGCCGGCGTCGGTGAGGGCGCGTTCGATCGCCGCGAGATTATTCGCAATAGGCATGCGCCGTGAAGATTCAAAATCTCGAATAGTGGATGCTGAGACGCCAGCTTCCTTCGCTAATTCAGGTTGCGTCCATTCCAACATTGCTCGTGCGGCTCGACATTGAGCGGGGTTCATTGCGCTATCCTCAATAAAAAACACCAACATCAATAATTAATGTTGACTTTGCACCAAGGTTGGTGTTTTTTACTGATATAGAAGTTTATTGCTGAGCGCAACGAGGAGACATCGCAATGTACGTCGAAGGACTTTCCGACAGACCCAAGATCACTGGTCGAGTTCTAGTTGAAGGAAAAGACTATGCCAAAGGCACGCCTCTGGATTCGTTTATTCCGGGCGACACGATGATGTGCTGGCAGGACTTTTACCAACTGACACACGACGTTTTCCGTACGGCCAAGGATCGGCAAGAGCTGAAACTTGCCGAGATGCTCTATAGAGCTGTCGGCAATCGCATGGGAAATCCGTTGGCTGGTGATTTGAATAAGATCATGCGGCACCACAAGGCCCGCGTTTCCTTACTTGCTCGCACCCAAAGCAAATTCCGTGACGTTATCGTCTCCATGCTCCGGGTGGGATACGACGTTTGTACAATTGCAGCTGTTACTGGCGTGCATCCTTCAACTGTCCGCCGCTGGCGCCGCTGGCTCGCACACAGCGAAAGCCGGTGGCCACACTAAACTACCCGAACCACCACAGCGGCCCTTATCCGCGAGGAGAACCACAATTGCCGGCAAAGTCCTCCCAAGACCGAACGGCCAACCTGAGGAGAAGCAGAATGAGAAGACTGACCAAAAGAAGATCGTAACAGGGTGGCCACCCAAATCCAGAACGCGTAGCTCAGCTGGATAGAGCGAGGGACTTCTAATCCCTAGGCCGATGGTTCGATTCCATCCGTGTTCACCAAAGAGGGCATCCGAACCACCGGATGCCTTTTCTTTAGTTACTGGAAAAGATGTTTCGAAAAGGAGGCACAATGCGTGCAGCCAATGACAACGACCCATTTTCAGGACTGCCGCTGTTCGCTAGCGACGCGGAAATTGCCGAAGCAATTGTTGGTAAAAAGGCAGCCCAGCGATGGCTCAAGGAGCGACTTCCGACAATATCAGGGAAGCCAGGTTTTCCTAAAGTTGACGATTTTCACGGGGGTCGACCTGTTCCGTTGGTTCGTGTTTTCTATGAAACTTATCTTGGCATAACCACTGGAACCTCAGGCTTACCTGATGGTGGGGAGGGTGTATGGAAAGGCCGAAAGCATTAGGGCTAAAATGGATGAAGCGAGCTCATGGCCACACTCCTATTTGGGTGGCCAATGAGGAAGACGTAAAGCGCGGATACAGCCCGAAGACAGTAAACCTTTCATTCCTTGTCGATAATCCAGACATGCTGGTCGCGAAATGTAATGCACTGCAGGCTGACATGCTTTTATGGCGAACGGGCTATCGCCACGATCCTCTGGCATTCGATGGCACCCTTCGTTCGCTCTTCTCAGTCTATCAGCGGGATGAAGAAAGCGCATTCCACAAACTCAAGCCGGGATCCCTCATTCCGTATAAACACTACCTTTCCAAACTAGAAGAGCACATCGGGCCGCGGCGCGTGGATTCCATTATGGGTATCGACGTCATCCGTTGGCACAAAATATGGAGTGCTGGCGATAAGAAGTTAGCTGCTGCGGCAACTTGCCGAGCCGTTCTTGAGGCAGCAGTTAGGCATGGCATCTTGCGCCGATTTGCCGGATGCATAGAGCTCCGAGAAATCCTTCAGACGGCGCGTGCAGGCTTACCTCAACCTAGGCGCCGTGAGGCGGTTCTAACAGCAGAACAAGCCATAGCCGCCCGACAGGCAGCACATGCCGCTGGCAGGCCTTCCTCTGCCCTTCTGTATGCATTTGTGTATGAAACCACCTTGCGTCTTTGGGACGTTGCCGGCCAGTGGTGGCCCATTGATAAAGGCGGAGTGTCCGAGGTAGTCGATACAGAATCCAAATTGAAATGGTTTGGCCTTCGGTGGGAAAACATCGATGATAATCTTCAGTTGAAGTTCACACCTTCAAAGACTGCAAACACGTCTGGAAAGTCGGTTGCATACCCTTTGTCGAAAGCTCCTATGGTCATGGAAGAGCTTGCGCATTGGCCAGAGGAGAAACGCATCGGTCCAATCATCGTCTCAGAGACAACAGGTTTGCCTTACGCCTCACGCGCTATAACCGAACGTTGGGCAGAGGACCGCAAAGCCGCGAATATTGACTCAAAAGTCTGGGCTCGCGACCTTCGTGCTTCTGGAATCACGGAAGGTCGTGCATCTGGCGCTACAACGGATGATGCCGCAAAAGTCGCCGGACACAGCGGCACGCGCACCACATCATCCGTATATGATCGAGCAACTGAAGAAGCTGCAGAACGCTTCGCAGATGCTCGTCTAAAAGGCCGCAGAACATAGCGGTAACGACAACGGTAACGGGCGGTAACGCGTCCGTTCCAACACGTTGAACCTTAACGATAATTAACTTAGGCGTTTTTAACCGCACCTTAAATCGCCGCATTTACCCTGCAACGGGTCGCGAAGGATTTCGTGGCACCATTTGGGGCGGGTATTTCAGTTAATGGCATCACGCGACAAGGGCAGGCAGCGCATCGAGCCGGGGTTCAGTTCGAACAGCCGTTCGAGCGATGATGACATGCGTGCCGACCCGGAGGACAGGCCAGTGCCAAGCCGGAAGCGCAAGTCATCGGCGCGCAAATCAGTGAAATCCAAGCGCAGCCGTTCTGGTCGCGGACAGCGCAGCGGTTTTTTTGGCGCCTTGCGCCGTATGGTCTACTGGTCTTTCGTCCTCTGCATCTGGGGTGGTATCGCCGTAGCAGGCATGGTGATTTATTTCGCCGCCAAGATGCCTCAGACCACGACATGGACGATCCCTGACCGGCCGCCCAATGTAAAGATTGTATCCGTGGAAGGCGATCTGATTGCCAATCGGGGCGCCACGGGCGGTGAGGCTATCGGTTTGCACCAGATGTCGCCTTACCTGCCACAAGCTGTTGTCGCTATTGAGGACAGGCGCTTCTATTCGCATTTCGGCGTTGATCCGGTGGGCTTTGCCCGCGCTATGGTGACAAACGTTGTCTCGGGCCGGTTGGTGCAGGGTGGCTCAACCATCACGCAGCAGCTGGCAAAAAACCTGTTTCTGACGCCGGATCGCACGCTTGAACGCAAGGTGCAGGAAGTTCTGCTCGCTTTGTGGCTGGAGCACAAATATTCGAAAGACCAGATTCTGCAGATGTATCTGAACCGGGTCTATCTTGGCTCTGGTTCCTATGGTGTTGCAGCGGCCTCGCGCCGTTACTTCAACAAATCCGCCCATGATGTGTCGCTGACCGAGGCCGCTGTTATTGCCGGGCTGCTTAAGGCACCATCGCGCCTGTCCCCGGCGCGCGATCCGAAAGCCGCCGCCGAACGTTCGCAGCTGGTTCTCGCGGCGATGCGCGATCAGGGGATGATCGGCGACAAGGAACTTGCCTTTGCCATTAAGCAGCCCGCCACCCGCGCGGCTGCCTATTGGAGTGGTTCGGAACATTATGTTGCCGACCGCGTGATGGAAGAATTGCCGGATTTGATCGGCGACGTCCGTTCCGATGTCGTCATCGATACAACGGTTGATCTTGGCCTGCAGAAGTTGGGTGAAGCCTCAATCCGCGATCTGATCCAGAAGAACGGCCAGAAAATGAGTGTATCGCAGGGCGCGCTTGTATCTGTCGATGGTACGGGCGCCGTGCGGGCATTGGTCGGCGGCTATGATTATGCCAACAGTCAGTTTGACCGGGCAACCGAAGCCAAGCGCCAACCGGGTTCAACCTTCAAGCCGTTTGTTTATCTCTCGGCGCTTGAGCAGGGACGCACACCGGAATCCGTACGCACCGATGCGCCGATCCGCATCGGCAATTGGACCCCAGGCAATTATAATGGCAAGTATTTTGGCAAAGTGACATTGGCGGAAGCTCTGGCACGTTCGCTGAATTCCGTTTCCGCCCAGCTGGTTATGGAAGTGGGTCCCGGTACGGTGGTTGAAACTGCCCATCGTCTCGGTATCGTCTCCAATCTGAATGCCAATGCATCGCTCGCGCTCGGAACCTCTGAGGTAACCCTGCTGGAACTGACAGATTCGTTCGTGCCCTTTGCCAATGGCGGCTACAAAGCACCGGTGCATATCATCCGGCGCATTACCGATCACGATGGCAAAGTGCTCTACGAATATAAGAGCCCCAATCAAGACCGGGTTATCAGCGACCGCAATGTTGGCATGATGAATGCAATGCTGCGTCAGACAGTCGAGAGCGGCACTGCAACCAAAGCAAAGTTTGGCTGGCCTGCAGCGGGCAAGACCGGCACCAGCCAGAATTTCCGGGACGCCTGGTTCATCGGTTACACCTCAAACCTGACGACCGGTGTTTGGTTTGGCAATGATGATGGCAAGCCGACCAAGAAAATCACAGGCGGCGGTTTGCCCGCGCTTGCCTGGAAGGAATTTATGGTCGCCGCGCACAAGGGCGTGCCGGTTGCCGAACTACCGGGTAATTATCACGTCAGCCAGCCTGTCATCGATGGCAATGATGCTTTGCCTGATTCCGGCGTGGATCCGACCGTACCTGCGGCCGAGGGTGTGCCGTCCGCTCAGCTCAATCAAGGCGCACCTGTGCCGCCGGTTGATGTCGCTGATCAGACCGGATCGACACACCCGACGCCGCCTGCTGGTGTTGGCGGCAACGGCCAGAAGAGCCGGAAGACCACGCTGTTTGATCTGATCATGGGCAACTGATCGCGCGAAACGGTCTCTCGTTTTTCGGCCCATAGCCACTTGTGCGCAAATTGCGCGCTGATCGGGCCGCCCAAACCGTCGCACGCCCATGTTTGCCAATCATAAGAAAACACAAGCCTTAAAGCAGGATAGCTGTCCGCTGTTCAAGCGTGAGCGCCGGGCATATTTGCGGCAATTCAAATGCCGCTTGACAAGTTGTGGAGGTTGTTATCCTATTCTGAAATCCATTATTAGATATTATATTCTATAATAATGGATCAATGTACAATATTCGCTTGACGAATAGGGGAACCAGAATGTCCAGACAATTTTATGTAACGGTCGCTGTGGCCGTGCTTGTCGCACAGCTATCGAGCCAGGCGCTCGCGCAGGAAAACAAGAGCAAGCTTGATGAAGTTTTGGCGCGAGGCCATCTGGTTCTCGGCACGGGAAGCACCAATGCGCCGTGGCATTTCAAGGGTGCCGACGACACGTTGCAGGGCTTTGATATCGATATGGGCCGCATTATCGCGAAGGCGCTGTTCAACGATCCCAGCAAGGTAGAGTTCGTCAATCAGTCCTCCGATGCACGAATTCCAAACATCACGACGAACAAGGTGGATATCACCTGCCAGTTCATGACAGTGACAGGTGAAAGAGCACAGCAGATTGCCTTCACCATACCTTATTACCGGGAAGGCGTCGGGCTCATGCTGAAGGCCGACGGCAAATATGCCGATTATGCCGCTCTTAAAGCGGCCGGTTCTTCGGTGACAATCTCGGTGCTGCAGAATGTCTATGCCGAGTCCATGGTCCATGCAGCCCTGCCGGACGCCAAGGTCGATCAGTATGACTCTGTCGATCTGATCTATCAGGCACTTGAATCCGGGCGGGCCGATGCGGTTGCCACGGACCAGTCATCACTGGCCTGGTACATGACCCAGAACCAGGGCCGCTACAAGGATGCTGGCTACGGCTGGAACCCGCAAACCTATGCCTGCGGCGTGAAACGCGGCGACCAGGACTGGCTAAATTTCGTCAATACATCCCTGCATGAAGCCATGACTGGCGTCGAGTTCGATACTTACGCGAAATCATTCAAGACATGGTTTGGCAAGGACCTGACGCCTCCCCAGATCGGCTTCCCCGTCGAATACAAGTGATCACCCCTGCGGCTCCGGAACAGTCCGGGGCCGCCTTTCCCGGTTTTCGATGGCAGGCATTCCATGGGTTACACGCTGAACTTCGCTGCCGTCTGGCGCAGCTTCGACGATTTGCTGCTGGGGCTGGCGCTTAGTCTTGCCCTTGCGTTTGGTGCCATTCTCATTGGTGCGGTCATTGGACTGTGTACAGCCTTTGCCCTGACCTCCAAAAATGGACTTATAAGGCGTCCGGCCGGAATCTATGTCTCCATCATCCGCAACACGCCAATCCTTGTTCTCGTGCTGTTTACCTATTTCGCGCTTCCGCAATGGGGTTTGCGTCTTGGCAAGATCGAAAGTTTCGTCTTCACGCTGGCTGTCTATTCGGGTGCCTACCTGGCGGAGGTGTTTCGATCGGGCCTGTTGTCGATTCCATCAGGATTGCGCGAAGCCGGTCTCGCCATTGGTCTGACGGAAATGCAGATACGCACATCGATCATCGCACCACTGATGTTCCGCAATATCCTGCCTTCCCTGAGCAGCACGATTATCTCGCTCTTCAAGGACACGTCGCTGGCAGCGGCCATTGCCGTGCCGGAACTGACGTTCGAAACCCGCAAGATCAATGTCGAAACGTTCCGGGTGATCGAAACCTGGATGGTTGCAAGCTGCCTTTATGTCTTTACCTGTTCGATCCTCGCTGCGTTGATGCGCACGCTGGAACGCCATCTGGCTTTGCCGAGGTGATGTGATGGATATTTTGCATTTTCTGGATGTTCTCTGGCTTGCACGTTGGCCTATCCTCAAAGGGATCGGCGTTACGCTTTCCATTTCTTTTTTGGCGATCTGTTGCGGCACGCTAATCGGGATAGCCGTTGGTCTGGCCTTGACCTATGCCAAGGCGCCGGTGCGCTGGATTGTACGCGGCTACACGGATTTCGTCCGGGGAACGCCGGTGCTGGTGCTGGTTCTTGCAAGTTATTATGTGCTGGGTACCATCGGCCTCGATCTCGGGCCGTTTCAGGCCGGCATACTTGCCCTCGCTGTTTTCTGCAGCTCGCATGTGGGTGAAATTGTACGGGGTGCCCTGCAATCCATACCCAAGGGGCAAACGGAAGCGGCCAAGGCCATCGGTCTCACATTTTCCCAGACGTTCGCCTATGTGCTCGGTCCCCAAGCGCTTCGTCAGGTTTTGCCTGCCTGGGTCAATACGGCGGCTGAAATGGTCAAGGCGTCGACATTGCTCTCCATTATCGGCGTTGCTGAATTGCTGCTTCGCACGCAGGAACTCATTTCCAGAACTTTCATGAGCCTCGAATTCTATTTCTTCGCGGGTTTTCTCTATTTCACCGTCAACTACGCCATTGAGCGTTTCGGCCGCTACGTCGAACGCAAGATCGCGGTTCCGTCCTAAGGGGATTCCGGGATGTCAAACAATCTTCTCGAAATCCGGGGCCTGCATAAAAGCTACGGCGATGTCGAAGTCCTGAAAGGCGTCGATTGCACCATGGAGCAGGGTGACGTGGTCAGCATTATCGGTTCAAGCGGATCTGGCAAAACCACCATGCTGCGCTGTATCAACATGCTGGAAGAGTTTCAGACCGGCTCGATCAGCATCGATGGTGAAGAAATCGGCTATGAAATGGCCGGCACGCAGCGCAGGCGCAAGAAAGAAAAAGAGATCGCACGCCAGCGCGCCCTGACGGGCATGGCCTTCCAGCAGTTCAATCTCTTCCCGCATATGAGCGCCGTTCACAATGTGATGCTCGGCCTGATCAAGGTGAAGAAGCTAAGCAGGGACGAGGCACGCGCCATTTCAGAAAGATGGCTGGACCGTGTGGGACTGCTTTCCCGTGCAGATCATTTTCCGGGGCAATTGTCCGGCGGTCAGCAGCAGCGTGTTGCCATCGCCCGTGCCATTGCCATGAATCCACGGCTGATGCTCTTCGATGAAGTCACCTCGGCGCTCGATCCGGAGCTTGTGAACGAGGTGTTGCAGGTGATCAAGACTCTGGCACAGGATGGGATGAGCATGCTGCTTGTCACCCACGAGATGCGATTTGCATACGAAGTGTCCAATCGAGTGATCTTCATGAATCAGGGACTTATCGGCGAAGAAGGAAATCCGCGCGATATGTTCCACAAACCCAAGAGCGAGCGTCTGGCCGAGTTTTTGAAAACATCGAGCTTCGCCTGAAAACCGGATTCTGCTCCATGTGCGTTGCTAATTCGTCAGCGTCCGCTTCACGGCAATCTTCCATCCGGCGATTTTGGCTTTGCGCGTTTTCTCGTCCATCACGGGTGTAAACCGCATGTCGCGTTCCCATGTCTTGGAAAATTCACGCCGGTTGGGCCAGATACCCGCCTTCGACCCGGCCAGCCATGCAGCGCCAAGCGCCGTCGTCTCAAGGATGGTCGGACGATCCACCGGCGCATCGAGAATGTCGGCCAGCCGCTGCATCGTCCAGTCGGAAGCCACCATGCCACCATCGACGCGCAAAACCGTTTTGGTATCGGATGCTTTCCAGTCCTTGCGCATGGCGTCCAGCAGATCGCGCGTCTGATAGGCCACGGCTTCCAGCGCTGCACGGGCAAATTCTGCCGGGCCGGAATTGCGCGTCAGGCCATAGATTGCGCCGCGCGCTTCGGCGTCCCAATGTGGCGCACCAAGACCGACAAAGGCAGGCACCAGATAGACATTCTGGCTCGGATCGGCTTGATCGGCGAGCTTACCGGTTTCTGGCGCCGATCCGATAATCTTCAATCCGTCGCGCAGCCACTGCACCGCCGCACCGGCGATGAAAATAGAGCCTTCCAGCGCATAGGTTGTCTTGCCGTTGAGCCTGTAGGCGATGGTTGTCAGGAGCCGGTTCTTCGATAGCACCATATCGCTGCCGGTGTTGAGAATGGCAAAGCACCCCGTGCCATAGGTGGATTTGAACATGCCAGGCTCAAAACAGGCCTGCCCGATGGTTGCCGCATGCTGGTCACCGGCAACCCCGAGAATGGGGATGTCAGCGCCAAGCAACGAGGCCTCGGCCGAACCGTAGTTGGCAGCGCAATCCTTGACGTCGGGCAGCATGGCGCGCGGAACCCGCAGGATGTCGAGCAGTTCGTCATCCCATTCGTTCGTCGCAATATTGAAGAGCAGTGTGCGGGACGCATTGGTCGCATCGGTGGCATGCACTTTGCCGCCGGTCAGACGCCAGATCAGGAAACTGTCGATTGTGCCGAACAGCAATTCCCCATTGACGGCACGTTTGCGCGCGCCGGGCACCTTGTCGAGAATCCACGCGAGCTTGGTCCCGGAAAAATAGGGGTCGAGCAGTAAGCCGGTCTTTTTGGTGAATTTCTTTTCTAGGCCCTGTTTCTTCAGTTTCTGGCAAACTGAAGCGGTGCGCCGGTCCTGCCAGACAATGGCGTTGTGGATGGGCTTGCCGGTTGCCTTATCCCACACCACTACCGTTTCCCGCTGGTTGGTGATGCCGATGGCAGCCACATCGCCCGCCTGTATCTTGGCATTTTCAACAGCAATCTGGCAGGTGCTCAGAACGGATTGCCAGATTTCCTCCGGGTCATGTTCCACCCAGCCGGATTGCGGGTAAATCTGCGTGAATTCCTGTTGGCTTTTCCCGACGACCTTGCGGTTCTTGTCAAAGATGATAGCGCGGCTCGACGTGGTACCCTGATCGATCGCGAGAATATATCCGTTCATGCTTCCCCCTCAAATTGCGGCCACGATATTTGCTTCGCTCCGGCGGATCAAATGAAAACACAATCAGTTCCCTTTCTGTGGCGGTTGTTCTATGGCTCTTCAAACGGAGAATTCCCATGAGTAGCGATGAAGCACGCAAAGTCCTTGTTCTGACTGGCGCAAGCCGCGGTATCGGTCATGCGACGGTCAAACGGTTTTCCCGCGCCGGGTGGCGTGTCATCACCTGCTCGCGGCAGGATTTTTCCGATGATTGCCCATGGCCAGCCGGTCCTGATGATCACATCAAGGTCGATCTGGCTGATCAGGCTGATGTCGATCACGCGGTCTCTGAAATCCGCCAGCGGCTGGAAGTCGAAGGCGGCAAGCTGCACGCCTTGATCAACAATGCCGGTATCTCGCCCAAGAACACCGGCGGAGACCGTCTCGATTCGATCGAGACGCCGATGCATACATGGGCGACAGTGTTTCAGGTGAATTTTTTTGCGCCGATCATGCTGGCGCGCGGCCTGTTCAACGAACTGGCCGCCGGGAAAGGCTCGATCGTCAATGTGACATCCATTGCCGGAAGCCGCGTGCATCCCTTCGCAGGGACAGCCTATGCCACGTCAAAGGCAGCGCTTGCCTCACTGACCCGGGAAATGGCGTCGGATTTCGGTCCGCACGGCATTCGCGTCAACGCAATTGCCCCGGGCGAGATCGACACGGCGATCCTCTCACCGGGCACCGACAAGCTTGTGGAGCATCTGCCGCTGCGCCGTCTCGGCAAAACCGCAGAGGTTGCCGAGACGATCTATTTCCTGTGTTCCGAAGCATCATCCTATGTGACTGGCTCGGAAATCCACATTAATGGCGGTCAGCACGTCTGATATTGAAAGGGGTTAGTTCTTTAACCCCCCTCTGGGCTGTCGCCATCTCCCCCGCAAGGGGGAGATCAGCCTGCATAGCTGTCTTCGCGAAACTTCAAATATTTCCGATTGTGCGAAAGCGTTCCTGTCAATGTGATCTCCCCCTTGCGGGGGAGATGCCCGATAGGGCAGAGGGGGGTGAAGCACCCCCTCTCATTCAAACATACCGGTTAACGACATTCTCCAGATATTCCTGCCGGCCGGAACGCGGCTGCGGCTGGATCTTCTTGTCTTCCACATGCTTGGCAATGTCTTCCAGCGATAGTTTGCCGGAGAGCATGGCCTGTGCTTCGGGCTTTGCCCAGCCCGCATAGCGCTCATCGACGAAGCCGGTAATGACCTTGTCATCAAGCATCTTGGCAGCGGCTTTCAGGCCCCGTGCGCACGTATCCATGCCGCCAACATGAGCAATCAGCAGATCCTGCGGATCAAGTGACTGGCGACGCAGCTTGGAGTCGAAATTCGTGCCGCCCGTCGTGAAGCCGCCCGCCTTGAGAATTTCGTAATAAGCCAGAGCCACTTCAGGCACATTGTTGGGGAACTGATCCGTGTCCCAGCCGGACTGGTAATCATTGCGGTTCATGTCGATGGAGCCGAAAATACCCAGCGCCGCAGCGGTTGCCAGTTCATGCTCGAACGAATGGCCGGCAAGAATGGCGTGGCCCTGTTCCAGATTGACCTTCACCTCGTTTTCAAGGCCAAAACGCTTGAGGAAGCCATAAACCGTCGCCGCATCATAATCATACTGATGCTTGGTCGGTTCCTGCGGCTTCGGTTCAATCAGGATCGCACCCTTGAAGCCGATCTTGTGCTTGTATTCAACAACGAGGCTGAGGAACCGGCCCATCTGGTCGAGTTCGCGTTTCATGTCGGTGTTAAGCAGAGTTTCATAGCCTTCGCGGCCGCCCCACAGCACATAATTCTCGCCCTTGAGCTTCTGCGTCACATCAATACAGGTTTTGACTGTCGCTGCCGCATAGGCAAAGACATCGGGATCAGGATTGGTTGCAGCGCCAGACATGAAGCGGCGATTGGAAAAGAGATTGGCTGTGCCCCAAAGAAGCTTGGTACCAGTCGTTTCCATCTTACCGGCAAAATAGTCGGCAATTTCGTAAAGGCGCTTATTGCTCTCGGCCAGTGTTTCACCTTCCGGGCGCACATCGGCATCGTGGAAGCAGAAATATGGTGCACCCAGCAGCGAGAACATCTCGAAAGCCACATCGGCCTTGAGTTTTGCGCCAGCCATTGTCTCGTTAAACCATGGGCGCTCGAAGGTCTGGCCACCGAAGGGATCACCGCCCGGCCAGGTGAATGAATGCCAGTAAGCGACGGCAAAGCGCAGATGGTCTTCCATGCGCTTGCCGTTGATTAATTCCTCCGGATTGTAGAAGCGATAGGCAAGCGGATTGGTGCTGTCCGGCCCTTCATATTTGATCGGTTTGATATCACCAAAAAATCCGCTGCTCATGATTGAACTCCTTTTAATGCTGGATAGAGGTTGTGGTAGCGCCGGTAGGCGGCGTCGAAATCGGCCGTAAGCCGTGTGTCTGGTTCAACAGTCTTTTCGGTTGCGGGTGCCGCGCAGATGGCGCGGGGATCAGCTTTTTCCGCTGCAATGAGTCCAAGCCGTGCCGCACCGAACGCTGCGCCAAAGTCGCCGTCTGCGGGAACATCGACGGGGATATTGAGCGCGGTCGCAATGGTTTTAAGCCAATAGATGGAACGTGACCCGCCACCAACGGCCGTGACGCGGTCAAGTCTGGTGCCAGCGGTGGCAAGGGCATGCAGGCAGTCCCGAAACGCAAAGGCAACGCCCTCGAGCACAGCCTGTGTCAGGCTCGCCCGGTCACTCGAGTGCTCCAGTCCGTAGAAGGAGCCGCGAATTGCCGAATCGTTGAGCGGCGTGCGCTCGCCTGAGAGATAGGGCAGGAAGGTCACACCGGACGGTGCACGCAAACTGTCGCCAAGCTCATCGGTTAGTTCTGCGGGTTTGCGTGCTGTAATACCCGCATACCAGTTGAGCGCATCGGTTGCCGACAGGATCACGCCCATCTGGTGCCATGTGCCGGGCAGGGCGTGGCAGAAGGTGTGAACCGCGCTTGCGGGGTTTGGCAGATAGGCATTGTTGGCGGCGAAAAGCACGCCCGAAGTGCCGAGCGAAACAAAGGCGTGGCCCTCCGCAACCGTGCCCATACCACAGGCGGAAGCCGCATTGTCCCCGGCGCCACCGGCCACAACGACCTGACTGCCCATGCCCCAGCGCGATGCGAGACCGGCTTTGAGGCTGCCTGATACATCGGTGCCCTCGACGAGGGATGGCATATAGCTTGCATCAAGTCCCGATGCGTTGAGCAGGTCGTCCGACCAGTCGCGTTTGCCCACGTCGAGCCAGGATGTACCTGCGGCGTCTGACATTTCGGAAACGTGCTCGCCTGTCAGCCATAGCCGCAGATAGTCTTTCGGCAGCAGCACTTTGCGCAGTTTGGCGAAAATCTCGGGTTCGTTATTCTTGACCCAGACCACTTTCGGCGCGGTGAATCCCGGAAAGACGATATTGCCGCTCAGTGCGCGGAAAATCGGGTTGCTGTCGAGTTCGGCGGCTTCGACGTGGCTGCGTGTGTCGTTCCACAGCATGCAGGGCCGAAGCACCTTGTCGTCGCCATCAAGAAGCGTTGCACCATGCATCTGACCGGAAAGGCCAATGCCCTTCACGGCCGCCAGCTTTTTGGGGTGACTGGCTTTGAGTGCAGCAACTGCATCTTCCGTGGCGCGTATCCAATGTGCCGGGTCCTGCTCGGACCAGCCTGAATGGGGGCGTGTGACGTCCAGCGTTCCGGTGCCGGAACCAATGACGTTTTGATCCTCGTCAATCAACAGCGCCTTGACGCCGGATGTGCCTAAATCGAGACCGAGATACATGGAAAACCCTTCTGAAGTGCTTGGCTAGATCGCGCGCCGCAGCGGCGCATCACGGAGATCGCCGGGGGCGAAAAGCTGTGTGTCGAGATGGAGAAGCGATGTCATCATGCAGCCCTGCAGGATGAGAGGATGCTCGTCCGGATAACAGCGAATGTTGAGATCGGGAACGCCGCCCCAGCCGGTAGTGCCGGAGACGATTTCCCGCAGGTCGGTTTCAATGAGATCGAACACACCGGCTCCCGGACCAACAAATGCAATCGGAACGGGATCGATCAGCGAGAACAGACTGCGCAGGCCGGAACCAATGGCTTGTCCAGCCTTGCGGAAAGCCTCACGTTCTGCGCCTTCGCCGGCCCGCGCGCGATTAGCCACATCGTTAAACGTTGCAGCATCGACATCCTGCAGCGGCGGCGCGGTTTCATCCTCGCCGGATGTCCGGCGCAAAATGGCATAGTCGCTGGCATAGGCCTCGATGCACCCATGGCGTCCGCAGCGGCACAGCGCACCATTCGGCTCATGCAGCATATGCCCGAACTCGGCACCCGATGACTGGACGCCGAGGAACGGCTTGCCTTTGAGATAGAGCCCCATGCCGATACCATGCGACAGCAGGATCGCAGCAAAATCGTCCGCGTAATGGTCAGGGTCGATCCAGCGCAGTGCTTCGGCAATCATGCTGCAATCATTGGCCACCGAGACACTGACGCCATATCTGTTCGACAGCGTTTCGCCGAATGCCACATTGCTGTCAGGAGTAATCGGCGACCACAGCATGGTGGCGCTGGCGGCATCGGTCACGCCCTGCACGCCCATGGAAATATGCATGAGTTTACCCGCGTTGGACGGCATATTCGCCAGCACGGCGTCGAGCATTTCGCTGACAGCACGTAGTAGATCATCCGTGGTCGCATCCAACGTCGGAACCCGGCGGATCTCCTCGCAAATCACTTGGCCTTTGTAGTTGAACAACACTGTGTGGACGAGATTGAGTGCCAGTTCGACCGTGGCAATGGTTGCGATCTCGGGGTTCAGTGTCAGCGCAACCTGCGGGCGCCCCCGGCTTTTTGCGGCCACGTCGCCATCGCGGCTTTCGCTGATAATTCCCTCGGCGATCAGCGCCGTTGTGATGGCGGAAACCGTCGAAGCGCTGAGCCCCGTCTGCGCAACAATATCAGTTCGTGAGAGCAGTTCGTGACGGCGCAAGGCGCCGAGTACAAGCCTGCGATTCTGTCGCCGGACATCGTCCGGCCGGGCAATCTCATCTATCAACAAAGGATCTCCTCCCGAAATCTTTTTTGATGCGATGCAAAAATATTGTTGCAATGCAATAACTTAACAGATCAGATTCCATGTTGACATGGAAATCAATTTAAGTCACTATTTTTTTCGAGCCTCGAAATAAAAGGCTTTGGGTGTTGGACCGGAGGTGAAAGGTCAAACATCTAACGGGATTAACGTGCCATGTGCACTGGGAGGAATACCATGAAAAAAGTTGCAACCGCTTTGGCGGGCGCTGTTCTTGCTGTCTCTTTGGCGGGCCCTGCGCTGGCGAAAGACAAAATCATTGGCGTGTCGTGGTCGAATTTTCAGGAAGAACGCTGGAAGACCGACGAAGCCGCGATCAAGAAGGCGCTCGAAGCCAATGGCGACAAGTATATTTCCGCTGATGCGCAGTCTTCCGCTTCCAAGCAGCTGACCGACGTTGAAAGCCTGATCTCACAGGGCGCGAATGCGCTGATCATTCTCGCGCAGGATTCCAGCGCGATTGGACCGGCTGTTGAAAAGGCCGTGGCTGAAGGCATTCCGGTCGTCGGTTATGACCGCCTGATCGAAAATAAGGATGCGTTCTACATTACCTTCGACAACAAGGAAGTGGGCCGTATGCAGGCGCGCGGCGTTCTGGCTGTGAAGCCGGAAGGCAATTACGCTTTCATCAAGGGCAGCTCGGCTGATCCGAATGCTGATTTCCTTTTCTCCGGTGCTCAGGAAGTTCTGAAAGATGCCATCGCATCCGGCAAGATCAAGAATGTCGGCGAAGCCTACACCGATGGCTGGCTGCCAGCCAATGCGCAGAAGAACATGGAACAGTTCCTGACCAAAAACGACAACAAGATCGATGCTGTCGTTGCGGCCAATGATGGCACAGCCGGCGGTGCGATTGCTGCCCTGCAGGCACAGGGTCTTGCCGGTACAGTTCCTGTTTCCGGTCAGGATGCCGACTTTGCCGCCTTGAACCGCATCGCACTGGGAACCCAGACCGGTTCGATCTGGAAAGACTCGCGTGAACTCGGCAAGGAAGCAGCCGGCATTGCTGCTGCGCTCGCCGATGGCAAGAAGATGACCGAAATTCCGCATGTCCAGAAGTTTAATGGCGGCGCGAAAAAGGTTGAAGTCAATGCCGTATTCCTGACGCCGGTTCCCATCACCAAGGACAACCTCAACGTCATTATCGACGCCGGTTGGGTGAAGAAGGACGTTGTTTGCCAGGGCGTCAAGGCTGGCTCAGTCGCCGCCTGCAAGTAAGCTCGCGATAATCTGCTGATGTTGAGCGCCGCTGGTCCACTGGATCAGCGGCGTTTTAAAAAGAACCTGAAACTGGGGAGAAAAAAATGAGTGATCCGGCAGTCAGCATTGACCGGGCCCGCGCCTCCGAGCTTGGTTTTGTCGCCCGCTTCTTCAAAGCCACGGAACTCGATACCCGCCTTCTCGGCATGGTCGGCGCGCTGGTTATCATCTGGGTCGCATTCCAGATTTTCTCCGGGGGCCAGTTCCTTACGCCGCGCAATCTGTGGAATCTCTCGGTGCAGACATCATCCATTGCCGTCATGGCGACAGGCATGGTGCTGATCATCGTTACCCGCAACATCGATCTGTCGGTCGGCTCTATTCTGGGCTTTGTCGGTATGATCATGGGCGTTCTGCAGGCTGAAATCCTGCCTCAGCTCATCGGCTTCGAGCATCCCACGACCTGGATCGTATCGTTGATTGCCGGTATTATCATCGGTGCTGTTATCGGCGGCTTCCAGGGCTTTGTTATCGCTTTTCTTGGCGTGCCTGCCTTCATCGTCACTCTCGGCGGTCTTCTCGTTTGGCGCGGTGCTGCCTGGATGGTCACGTCAGGCCGCACAGTTGCGCCGATGGACTCCACCTTCCGCCTCATGGGTGGCGGCCCCGAAGGCTCGATTGGAGCCATGTGGAGTTGGGTTGTCGCCATCATAGCCTGCATTGCCATCATCATCATGGTGGTCAACAGCCGCCGCCAGCGTAAGCGCTTCAACTTCCCGCGCCGTCCTGTCTGGGCCGAAGTGTTCATGGCTGCCATCAGCTGTGGCCTGGTGCTCGGCGCCGTAGCGCTGGCCGACGCCTATTACTGGCCGATCGGTATCGTGCGCAAATATGCCGAAACCAACAACATCACCATCCCGGATAGCGGCCTGTTTATCTCCTATGGTATCGCCATTCCGGTGCTGATTGCAGTGGCAACCGGCATCATCATGACATTCGTGACGACACGCACCCGTTTTGGCCGCTATGTCTTCGCCATGGGCGGCAATCCGGAAGCTGCCGATCTTGCCGGTATCAATACGCGCTGGGTCACCATGAAGATTTTCATCATCATGGGCATTCTCTGCGCCATTGCCGGCGCGATCTCGACAGCGCGCCTTAACTCCGCAACCAATGCGCTGGGTACGCTCGACGAGCTTCTCACCATTGCTGCTGCTGTTATTGGCGGAACATCGCTGGCTGGCGGCGTCGGCACCATTGCCGGTGCCATGATCGGTGCGCTGCTCATGCAGTCTTTGAGCTCCGGCATGGTGCTGCTTGGCCTTGATACGCCGCTGCAAAACATCGTTGTCGGTATTGTACTTGTGATCGCTGTCTGGCTCGACACGGTCTATCGCCGCCGTGCAGCTTGAGGGAGGAACGATCATGACCAACACACAGACGCCTCTCATCGACATGGACAATATCTCGATCGCATTCGGCGGTATCCGCGCGGTCGATGGTGCTTCGATCAATCTTTTCCCCGGCGAAGTCGTGGCCTTGCTTGGCCACAACGGTGCGGGAAAATCCACGCTGATCAAGATCCTCTCCGGCGCCTACAAACGCGATGGCGGCACGATCAAGGTCAATGGAGAAGAAGCTTCCATCAGCAACCCGCGCGATGCCAAAGCTTACGGCATCGAGACGATCTACCAGACGCTGGCTTTGGCAGACAATGTCGATACGGCTGCCAATCTCTATCTCGGCCGCGAGTTGATGACGCCATGGGGCACGCTTGACGACGTTGCCATGGAGCACAGCGCCCGCGAAGTAATGGGGCGCCTTAACCCGCGCTTCCAGCGCTTTAAGGACCCGGTCAAGGCGCTCTCCGGTGGGCAGCGCCAGTCTGTCGCAATTGCCCGGGCGATCCTGTTCAACGCCCGCATCCTGATCATGGATGAGCCGACGGCCGCACT
This sequence comes from Phyllobacterium sp. 628, assembly GCF_014189505.1. GTDB lineage: Bacteria > Pseudomonadota > Alphaproteobacteria > Rhizobiales > Rhizobiaceae > Phyllobacterium. The sequence continues at coordinate 955,983 of NZ_CP050301.1, forward strand.
GGGTCCGCAGGAAACGGCACAGGTTGGCGAGTTGATCAAACAGCTGAAAAGTGAAGGCATCGGTATCTTCCTCATCAGCCACGACATTCACGATGTCTTCCATCTGGCAGACCGTGTGGCCGTGATGAAGAACGGTCAGGTTGTTGGTACCGCTAAGGTCGGCGACGTCACCGAAGATGAAGTGCTCGGCATGATCATTCTTGGAAAATGCCCACCCGGCGCTATTCCGGGGCCGGGTGCGGTGAACTAAAAATCAGTTCGCTGAGAGATTGAGCAGCCCCTTGCGGGGCTGTTTGCGTTTTATGAGCGAGTGAACGAAAGTATCATTGAATGCAATGCAATCATTGATTAATATGCACTCATTGATAAATGGAGTTGTCGATGGCTAGCATGACAATCCGAAATCTGGACGAACAATTGAAGACAAGGTTGCGTGTTCAGGCGGCGCAGCATGGCAAATCCATGGAAGATGAGGCACGCGATATCTTGCGGGCAGCTCTCTCAAGAGAACCGGCTGTACCTGCCAATCTTGCCGATGCAATTCATAATCGCTTCAAACCCTTAGGGGGGTTATCCTGCCCGTGGCACCGCGCGAAGCTGCCCGTAATCCCGTTGATTTCAGCGAATGATTATCCTCGATACAAATGTCATTTCGGAAATGATGAAGCCTGAACCCGACATGCGGGTTGCGCAATGGCTTGCCGAACAACCCGTGGTGTCACTGTTCACCACTACAATCACACAGGCGGAAATTTTATACGGCCTGTCGCTGCTTTCGGAAGGAAAACGTAAAGACGCTTTGGCAGACATGGCCCGCCTTATGTTCAGTGATGATTTCGCTGACCGCATTCTGCCATTCGATGGTTCGGCCGCAGCAGTCTATCCCGTAATCTTTTTAGAGAGACGCCGGGCAGGTAAATCTATCAGCCAGTTCGATGCACAGATCGCTGCAATTGTGAAATCCAGGGGTGCAAAGCTGGCAACGCGAAATGTAAAGGATTTTGCTGATTGCGGACTGGATATTGTCAACCCGTGGTCGTGAGCCTTGCCGGAATAGTTCCATCCCACAAACAAAAAGGCCGCATCGAGCGGCCTTTTTCATATCAATATTTGACAGCGGTTCAGATCGCTTCGACCTGCTGAACTTCCGGCACAAAATGCTTCAGAAGGTTCTGGATACCGTGCTTCAACGTTGCCGTTGACGACGGGCAGCCGGAGCAGGCGCCTTTCATGTGCAGATAAACAGTGCCGTTTTCAAAGCCACGGAAGGTGATGTCTCCGCCGTCCTGCGCCACAGCAGGGCGCACGCGCGTCTCCAGCAGTTCCTTGATCGTATCAACGATTTCGGTATCGGCTGTGTCAAAGAATTCGCCGTCACCTTCCAGCTGGGCCGTCGCGGCAATGGATGTCGCACTGGCCATCACCGGTGCGCCGGACATGAAGTGTTCCATGATCGCGCCGAGAATGGCTGGCTTCAAATGCTGCCATTCGGGGCCTTCCGCCTTGGTGACGGTGACAAAATCGTAACCGAAGAACACGCCGGTTACTCCGGGCACGACGAAGATTTTGGCCGCAAGCAGAGAAGCTTCCGAAGCAGTTGCCGCATCACGGAAATCAGCGGTGCCTTCCTCAAGCACAACCTTGCCGGGCAGGAATTTCAAGGTCGCCGGGTTGGGCGTCGCTTCGGTCTGAATGAACATGGCGGATCTCGCGTGTCTAGTTTAGAATTGTTCAAAGGCATATAGGCCTTTCGGCCATTCTCTTCAAGGCAAGACTGTATCACGGTTTCAAGATGCAATCACGTGATCGCGTCAATATCCTCGTTCGAAAGATTGTAAGGCACGACAGTGACGGGAATGGAGAAGGATTCGCGCCCGGCCAGTGCTTGTACCAGTGGGCCAGGGCCATCTTTGCCGGAGCCCGCCGCCAGAACCAGAATGGCAATGTCCTGATCTTCCTCGATCAGCTTCTGAATCTGCTCGGAGGTGATGCCTTCGCGCACGACCAGTTCGGATTCGATATTGATAGTCTCCCGCACCGAGGCGGCAGATTTATTCAATGTCGAATGCGCCCGCTCTTCCGCCTCGGCACGCATGATCTGCTCGACACCGAGAAATTGCTGGAAATCAGCGGAATCGATGACAAAAAGCAGCACCAGCACGCCATTGGTCGTCTTGGCACGGCGGGAGGCATAGGCAACCGCCCGCTCGCATTCCGGCGTTTCATCGATAACCGCCAGAAATTTCCGGCGGTGGCCAGCTTCGCGGCTGAGACGTCTTGATACCATCAGTTCAACCTGTCCTGACTGTTGATCCTAGTCCTGCAAAAAACCGACAATATCACGCACATTGCGCATCGTCTTCTCTGCCAATACACCGGCGCGCTCGCCGCCATCCCGAAGGACAGCATCGATATAGGTTGTGTCAGCCGAAAGACGGCGCATCTCACTGGCAATCGGTGCAAGCTTGGCCACGGCAAGGTCGGCAAGCGCGGGCTTGAACACGGAAAACTGCTGGCCGCCGAAATCGCGGACAACACTTTCCTTGTCCGTATCGGTGAGCGCCGCATAGATGCCGACGAGGTTGTCTGCTTCCGGGCGTTCGCTCAAGCCTTCGATATCGGATGGCAAAGGTTCGGAGTCGGTCTTTGCCTTGCGGATTTTCTTGGAGATCGTGTCTTCATCATCGGTCAAGTTGATGCGTGAAAGATCGGACGGATCGGATTTCGACATCTTCTTGGTGCCATCGCGCAGGCTCATGACGCGCGCGGCCGGTCCACCGATAACAGGTTCGGTCAGCGGGAAGAAGCTCTGGATCGTTTCGTCACCGGACTGTGTCTCGACACCAAGGCCCAGTTCCGCAATGCGATCGGAAAAATCAGTGTTGAACTTCTGTGCGATATCGCGTGTCAGCTCCAGATGCTGCTTTTGATCTTCACCGACCGGCACATGCGTGGCGCGGTAGACAAGAATATCGGCAGCCATCAGGTTAGGATAGGCGAAGAGGCCAACGGACGCGTTCTCACGGTCTTTGCCTGCCTTGTCCTTGAACTGGGTCATGCGGTTCAGCCAGCCCATGCGGGCAATGCAGTTGAAAACCCAGGCAAGCTCGGCATGCTGGCGCACGCGGCTCTGGTTGAAGACAATATGTTTCTTGGCATCGATACCGGCAGCAAGGAACGCGGCAGTGACTTCGCGCGTGTTGCGCTGCAGTTCCGCCGGGCCGCCCCAGACTGAAACAGCCTGCGTGATGGCGTGCTGGTCAACCACGCAATAAATGCAATTGTTGTTTTCCTGCAAGGCAACCCAACGCCGCACCGCTCCCAGATAATTGCCGAGATGCAGATTACCGGTTGGCTGGACACCGGAAAAGACGAGCGGCTCAAACGTGCTCATGAACAGTCCTTGATCATTCGGGGATCGGGCCGCTGAGGCCCGATGGCAATGGAGAGGAGGTTTTGGCAGACGAGGCCGCGCTATTCAAGCCCTATTGACCCTTTGCAGGTCTATTTGAGCTGCAGCAGGTCCCAGACATTGCCGTAGAGATCTTCAAAGATCGCCACGGTGCCATAGGCCTCATGCCGCGGCTCTTCGAGAAAATGCACGCCGGCATTCTGCATGGTGGCATGGTCCTTGGCAAAAGCGAAAAACCCATTGTCTTTGTATACCACGCGATTGCCTCGTCGTAGTCGCGCACGACGAGTGTGATCATACCGATATGACGGCTCATGCTGCTGGGTCCTCCGGTGGCGGTGCGGGCGTTTTCGCCCCGCGTTTAACGTTGCGGCGGATCATGCCGAAGCTCGCACCACCAGTTGCAAATGCCAGGGCAAAATAAACAATCATGGACAGGATAATCAAGCCAAAGACGACGGGAGCCTGAACATGCGCCGGTGTGTGCGAGGCGAGATAGGGTGCTGCCCATTGGATGGCGTAGTACAAGGCAAAACCCATGGCAGCCGCGGAGAAAATCAGGCGCGGAATACGCGTCAGCAGTGGAATGTCACGCCCCCAATGGCCGCGCCACAGAAGGGTTGCAAACAGAAGAATCGCATTGACCCAGCCCGCAGTCACTTCCGCCGTTGCAATACCGGTTTCTGCCATCAACGGAAACAACATCAACGCCATACTGACATTGATGACAACAGAGACAGCCGCGTAGATCATTGGGGTCTTGGTGTCTTCCCGGGCAAAGAAACCGGGGATGAAAGCCTTGATCAGGACGAAGGCGGGCAGGCCCAGCCCGTAAACTGCCAGAATATTCGAAACGCGCCGGGTTGAATCTGCTGTGAATTCGCCGCGTTCAAGCAGAAGCCGGATGATCGGTTCGGACATCACCAGAAGCGCGGCGGCGGCGGGCAATGTCAGGAACAGGATGAATTCGACCGAGCGGTTCTGCAGGCTTCCAGCTTCCTTCATATTGCCCGAACGCAGCGCCCGGGCCAGTTCCGGCAACAGCACTGTGGCAACCGCAATACCGACGACGCCGAGCGGCAATTGGTAGACGCGGTCCGCATTGGCAAGAGAAGTCACGGCGCCTTCGCGGCCGGAAGCAATGTTTGTATTGATCAGAAGATTGATCTGGGTGATGCCGCCCGTAATCGCGGCGGGGAGAGCAAGCACAAGCAGACGCCGGACATTCGGCGTGAAATGCGGCAACCGGAAGCCGATGGAAATGCCCGCATTGCGCACGGCGAACCAGACGATCGCCAATTGCACCAGACCGGCAGCCATCACGCCCCACGACAGGCCATAGCCGATCTTGATGCCATCATGCCCCTTGTACCAGGCATAGGCGAGCACACCGATCAGGATGACGTTGAGAAAAACCGGTGCGACCGCTGCCGCGAAATAGCGATGCAGCGAATTCAGCATGCCGCTCATCATCGCCGCCAGCGACATGCAGGCGAGATAGGGGAACATGATGATGGCCATCGACACCGTATTGCCGAACTTCACCGGGTCATCCATGAAGCCTGGCGCGATCACCGTGCGAACGATCAGCGGCATTGATAGTTCCATCAGGATGGTCAGCGCCATCAGGACAGTGAAGAGGACGCCAAATACTTCTTCTGAGAAGCGTTTCGCGCCCTCCATGCCATTGGCTTCGATTTCCTTGGCAAACAGCGGCACGAAGGCGGCATTGAATGCGCCTTCGGCAAACAGCCGCCGGAATGTATTGGGAAAGCGGAAAGCCGCGTTGAACGCATCGGCGACAGGTCCGGTACCCAGAGCCGCAGCCATCAGCATTTCGCGTGTCAGGCCGAATACGCGGCTCATCAAGGTGCCGGAAGCGACCGTCGCGAACTTTTTGACCAGACTCATATCTGTTTCAAATCCCGGAAATTCATGGGTACTGAACCTATTCTGCCGACAAAAGGAAGTTTTGCCGCTGCGGTTGTGCCGTGGTGATGTCGCCTTCGCCGAACAGGGCGAGCATTTTCTTGCGGATGCGGGTTTGCCGGGCACCATTGGTGATCTGATGGCCAACGAGATCGGTGACATAAAACACGTCGATGACCTTTTCACCGAATGTCGTCACATGAGCCGAGGCAATATCAAGCGACAGATCGGAAATAACGCCGGTGATCTCGGAAAGCAGCCCCGGACGATCGAGACCTTCCACCTCGATGACCGTGAACTTGTTTGACAACGTGTTGTTGATCTCGACGCGCGGCGTGATGCGGAAGGCTTTGACCGCGCGTTTTGGTTTGGTCCGCGATGCCAGCATTTCCGGCAGGTAGGATTTGCCCGAAAGGACATCCTCGATCAGGCGGCCAACCCGTGTGGCGCGGCGGCGCTCGTCGTCGTCGGTCGGAAATTCGCGGCTAATCAGGATCGTGTCCAATGCCCGGCCGTCGCTGGTGGTGAAGATTTGCGCATCAACGATGTTGGCACCGGCAGCCGCGCAGGCGCCGGCAATGATCGACAGCAAACGCGGATGATCCGGCGAAAGCACGGTGATCTCGGTCACACCCTCAAAGTCATGGGTTTTGACCATGGTCGCCAATGTCTTTTCGGAACTATCGGACTCGCGCACGAAATTGGCGTGGCGAATCTGGTCGTCCAGACTGACCGTCAGAAGATAGTTCTGATAGTGCTGGGCAAGGTAGGCCTGACGTTCCACTTGCGGCCACGAAGACAGCGCATGTTCAAGCTGGGCGCGGGCATGGTCGGTGCGTTCCTTGCGCGAGACTTCCGAGAAACCGCCGGTCAGCATCAGCTCTGTTTCGTAAAACAATGTGCGCAACAGCTGGCCTTTCCAGCCGTTCCACACACCCGGTCCCACCGCTTTGATGTCGCAGACGGTGAGGATCAGCAGAAGCTTCATCCGGTCGAGCGTCTGCACGATCTCGGCAAAATCCTCGATGGTCTTGCGGTCGTTCAGATCGCGCGACTGTGCCACCATGCTCATGGTCAGATGTTCCTGCACCAGCCAGGACACCGTTTCCGTATCGGCTTTCGATAGCCCGAGCCGTGGACAGATGCGTTTGGCGATGCGCGCTCCGGCAAGCGAGTGATCTTCCGGGCGTCCCTTGGCGATATCGTGCAATAGCAGCGCCACATAGAGCAGCTTGCGGTCTTTTTTCAGGCTCGGCATGATCTGGTTGGCCAGCGGATGCTCATTGCTGAGATCGCCATGGTCAATTTCCGACAATACAGCGATGCAGCGCAGCAAATGCTCGTCGACCGTGTAGTGATGATACATGTTGAACTGCATCATCGCGACGACCTTACCAAAATCCGGGATGAATTTACCCAGCACGCCGGATTCATTCATGCGGCGCAGAATGAGCTCCGGATTGCGCGGAGAGGTCAGAATTTCGAGAAAGAGGCTGTTGGCTTCCGGGTTATCGCGCAGGTCCGCTTTAATCAGCGACAGCGAGCGGGTGACCAGTTGCATGGCGTCAGGATGCAACTCGAGGCCGTGTACATCCGCCAGATGAAACAAACGGATGAGATTGACCGGGTCTTTATGGAAAACGCCCTCATTGGCGATGGTGATGCGATGGTTGTCGACAACGAAATCATTTGTGCCGGGCAACTTGCGCTTGCGCCGGGAGAACGTGAGAAAAATCCGATTGAAGCCGGGAACGTGCTTTGCCTGCTCTTCTTCCAGTGCAGCACAGATGATGCGGGTCAGGTCACCCACCTCTTTTGCAACAAGGAAGTAGTGCTTCATGAAGCGCTCGACATCGCGCTGGCCGGGATGGGCGGTATAGCCGAGCCGCTGGGCAATCTCGCTCTGAATGTCGAAGGACAACCGCTCTTCTGCCTTGCCGGTGTAGAAATGCATATGGCAGCGCACGGCCCATAGAAGATCCTCGGCTTTGCGGAAAATATTGTGCTCGGATCGCGACAACACGCCAAGCTTGACCAGTTCGTCACTGGTTTTGACGTGGTAATAGTATTTGGCGATCCAGAACAGCGTGTGCAGATCGCGCTGGCCGCCTTTGCCTTCCTTCACATTCGGTTCGACCAGATAGCGGGTTGCACCGGCTTTGCGATGGCGCTCGTTGCGTTCGGTCAGCTTGGCCTCGATGAAGGCCGGTCCGGTCCCCTTGACGACTTCCGCTTCAAAGCGGCGGATCAGTGTGGTGAAAAGCTCGTCATTGCCGCAGACATAGCGCGCTTCCAGAATACTGGTGCGGATCGTCATGTCGGCGAGCGACTGGCGAATGGATTCATCGAGATTGCGTGTGGCGTGGCCAACCTTGAGGCCCATATCCCACAGCATATAGAGAATATACTCGACCACCTGTTCGCCCCAGGGCGTCTGCTTGTAGGGCAGCAGGAACAAGAGATCGATATCGGAACCGGGAGCAAGCCCGCCGCGTCCGTAGCCGCCGACAGCCACAACGGTCATACGTTCCGCTGAGGACGGATTGACTGAGTGATAGATGTGCGTGATGGCAAAGTCGTAGAGCGCTGAAATGATCTGGTCCATAAGATAGGACAGGCGCACGGAGCAGCGTGTGCCGCGTCCGTCCTTTTTCAACATCTCTTCGGCAGTCTTGCGACCCGAACTGAGTGTCTCTTTGAGGAGCAGCAGCACGTCATTGCGATTGACGGAAGCGGCGCCTTGTTGCTTTGCCGCCTTGACCAAATCTTCAAATTGACTGTGAAGTTTGGCCGGACTGACGATCTGTTCCAGTTTAAGGTCTGCGCTCATGAACACGACTTTTTGAATGATGGCCGCACGCTATAGCGTGTATTTGCTATAAACGAAATGCTTACCTTTGAAGACAGTGTGTCCGCTAGGGACGCAAGCGCCCCTAAGTCTTCAGGATGTCGGGTTTGTGGCGAGGCCTTTCAACCGGTAGAGCGCATCAAGTGCCTCGCGGGGTGTCATCTCGTCAGGGTTGACCGTCGAAAGCGCAGCCAGCAGCGCGCTGTCCTTGCCTTTGACGGGCGCTTTCACCTCACGTTTCACTTCCACCGAGAAGAGCGGCAAGTCGTCGATCAGCTTGTCGGCCTTCCCCGATGTCTCGCCGGCTTCCAGCTGGTGAAGAACATCGCGAGCACGATTGACCACGGCTTCCGGCAAACCGGCCAACCGCGCCACCTGCACGCCGTAAGACCGGTCAGCTGCGCCCTTCGCCACCTCGTGCAGAAACACGACGTCCCCGCCCCATTCCTTCACCCGCATGGTCACATTGCTGAGGCGTGTCAGTTTTTCCGACAGCGAGGTCATTTCGTGAAAATGTGTGGCGAAAATCGCCCGGCACTGGTTCTTCTCGTGCAGATATTCCACGGCGGCCCAGGCAATGGATAATCCGTCGAAGGTGGCCGTGCCACGGCCGATCTCGTCGAGAATAACCAGCGAATGGTCACTGGCCCGATTGAGGATGGCAGCCGTTTCGACCATTTCCACCATGAAGGTGGAACGGCCCCGCGCCAGATCATCCGATGCGCCAACGCGTGAGAACAGCCGGTCGACAATACCAATATGGGCCGAGCCCGCCGGAACGAACGAACCCATCTGTGCGAGAATGGCAATCAGCGCATTCTGGCGCAGGAAGGTTGATTTACCGCCCATGTTCGGACCGGTCAGCAGCCAGATCGCGCCCTTGGCTGTTCCCTCGGGCGAGAGATTGCAATCATTGGCAACAAACGGATTGGCGGCTTGCCGCCGTAATGACTGTTCGACGACGGGATGGCGGCCGGCAACGATTTCAAATGCAAGGCTGTCATCCACCAGTGGCCGGCAATAGCCTTGCTCTTCCGCCAAAGCAGCCAAAGATGCGGAAACATCGAGCGCTGCCAGCGCAGCAGCCCCGGCACGGATGGCGTCGGCATTGGCGACAGTTTCGTCTACCAGGGTGTCGAAAACGCCAAGCTCGATCGCCAGTGCCCGTTCAGCGGCATTGGCAATCTTGGTTTCAAGTTCTGCCAGTTCCGTTGTGGTAAAGCGCATCGCATTGGCGATGGTCTGGCGATGGATGAATTTGCCCTTGGCCTCGTCCGTATCGGTCATCACGGACGCATTGTTGGCGGTCACTTCGATAAAATAACCCAGCACGTTGTTGTGTTTGATTTTCAACGAACGGATGCCTGTCAGGTCCATATAGTCGGCCTGCAGTCCGGCGATGATGCGGCGCGAATGGTCGCGCAGTGCGCGCATTTCATCAAGCTCGGCATTATATCCGGGGCGCACAAAGCCGCCGTCGCGCTTAAGCAGTGGCAACTCATCATCAAGCGCCTGGTCAAGGTGCGTGGCAAAATCAACGGGCAAAGCACCCAGACAGGCGCGGACAGCCGCTAGTTCCATGGGCAAAATTTCTTTGCTCAGGAACGCTGCGATTTCACCGGCTGCTTCCAACCCGCGTGCCAGTGCACCGAGATCGCGCGGCCCGCCGCGTCCAACCGCCAGACGTGACAGCGCTCGGGGCATATCCGGCACGCCTTTCAGCGCTTCACGTGTCAAATCGGCCAATGATTGACCCGCCAAGAAGCAGGAAACGGAATCAAGCCGCTCGGAAATGGCATCCGGATTGGTCAGGGGGGATGTCAGCCGTTCCGCCAGAAGCCGCGCCCCACCGCCGGTGACGGTGCGGTCGATGGATTTCAGCAGGCTGCCATCGCGATTACCGGACAAGGTGCGCAGCATTTCAAGATTGGCGCGGGTGGCTGGATCGATGAAGAGCGTCGATCCTTCCGATTCCCGCTCGGGCCGCATCAGGGGAGGGCGCTCGGCAATCTGGGTTTTTTCCACATAGGCAATGGCCCCTGAGATAGCGGATAGTTCGGCGCGGGAGAAATTGCCGAAGCCGTCAAGTGTAGCCACATCGAAATAACGCTGGATGCGATTTTCCGCTGTCGCGCTGTCAAACAGGCTCGGTGGCTGCGGGCTGACGGAACGGCCAATGACGTCAAAGGTTGGACGAAGCTCCGGATCATGAAAAACCGGATCGGCGACAATCAGCTCGCGCGGATCGACGCGCAGGATATCGGCTAACAGCCGTGACGGATCAGTCTCGCTGACCCGAAATGTACCGGTGGAAATGTCGATCCATGCCAGTGCGAACTGGCCCTGTGCCGCACCTTTGACGCGGCCGAGCGTCATCAGATAATTGGCTTCCGATGGATCGAGGAGCTTCTCCTCGGTAATCGTACCGGGGGTGACAAGTCGCACGACATCGCGCTTGACCACGGATTTCGATCCGCGCTTTCGCGCCTCCGCCGGGTCCTCGATCTGCTCGCACACCGCCACGCGGAAGCCGCGCATGATCAGCTTGTGCAAATAATCATCCGCTGCATGCACCGGCACGCCGCACATGGGAATGTCATCGCCAAGATGCTTGCCGCGTTTGGTCAGCGTAATGCCGAGGGCACGGGAAGCCTGTACTGCGTCATCGAAAAACAGCTCGTAGAAATCGCCCATCCGGTAGAACAGCAGACTATCAGGATTCGTCGCCTTGATTTCGATATACTGCTCCATCATCGGCGTTGGTCGCGCCGAGAGGTCAGCCTCATAGGATGGTGTTTCCGCGGTGAATGGCATGTCGGCCAAGACGTTCTCCTGATTTTGACCGATTCCGATCAGAAGACCAATCTAAGCGCTATCGAAAACTTTACACACCTTACCCGAACATCATCGGTGGTTTTCTCCACAGATGATGTTGCTCAGACTTGAAGCAAAGGCCGAATTTCAGTCGAAACGCTTGGCGTTCGAGATGTAATGGCTGACATACCGGCTGGAAATGCGGCTGACAGGCAGAATGATCAACACATCGGTCGTACCGAAGTCATGATCAACCACGGCACCGTCGCCGATCATGGCACCAAGACGCAGGTAACCCTTGATCAATGGCGGCATGGCAAACAGGGCAACCTTCGGGTTGACCGCTTCGCTCGGTACCAGATCCATTGGCTGATACAGCGACGGCAGAGCTTTAACGTCCCAATCTGCCGTAGCGCGGCAATTGTGATGCAGGAACGACAGCGGCAAGGCGTGCGCAGCTGGAACAGTGCCCTGGAACGAGGCACAGCCGAACATCACGTCGATGGCGTGGTAGCGGCAATAGCTCCAGATGCCCTGCCATAGCAGTTCAACCGTGCGCTTCGAACGGTATTCCGGCAAAACACAGGAACGTCCAAGCTCAAGAAAGTGCATCTGCGGTTTGGCGGCGACGAGATTATCGATCGTATATTCGCTAGCCGAGTAAAAACCGCCGGTCTTGTGGGCAACTTCCGAGCGCATCAGCCGGTACGTACCGACAATTTGCTTGTGCTTTGGCCCAATGATCGAGGTGTCGTAAACGAGCAGATGGTCGCATACCGGATCAAAACGGTCCGCATCGCGCTGCTCCAGAGAAGCAGAGCCTTTCGCGCCCAGTTCATCGAAAAATACCTTGAAACGGAGCTGTTGCGCAGAAACGATTTCGGCCTCGGTTTGCGCGAGACATACTTCCATCGTCCCAATGCGTCCGAGCACCGAGACAAGGTGTGGCGCCGTAAACGGCGAGGGTGTTGAATCAACCTGCGACATCGTGTGCTGATCTTTAAAGATAGACGCAGGTTCAAGCAAGGCGAAGCTCATAACGATTCGCTCTCATCATGGTTGATCGGCAATCACTAGATGCCTGAATACAACAATTGGATGACGAGCACATGACGAGCAAAAGCCTGTCAATATGACCTTCTGCTTAGCTTCCCCCGGTCTGGCCCTTCTGCGCTTTGCGATCGCGCAACCAGACAAAAATTTCTTCAAGCACGACGAATGCTGCACCGATGGAAATATAAGTGTCAGCCAGATTGAAGACGGCAAACGACCATGATGGCAGATGGAAAAGAATATAATCAACGACATAACCCAATAGGCTACGGTCGATGAGGTTACCGATGGCACCGCCAATGATCAAGGCAAATCCCACCCGCGAGATCCAGCGCGCAGCTGCCGTGCTCCACCAGAGATAGCTGACAAAGGCGATAACCACCGCGGTCAGTCCGATCAGGGCAAGGTCATGCAGACCGCTCAGCATCGAAAAGGCAATGCCATTATTGTGAACGCGGAACAGCGCCAGAAATGGCAGCACATCAATCTGCTGCTGGTAGTCCATGCGGGTCTCAACCAGATATTTGATAATCTGGTCACTCGCCACCGCGAGGATGACAATGACGAGCAGGCCGAAAAAGGATTTGTTCTTCATGAGTTGTCCTGTTTGCTGCCATCGAGCGTCAACGCGTCGCGGCGGATCTCGAACAGCATCACACCGGTTGCAATGGCAAGATTGAGCGAATCGGCACGGCCTTCCTGCGGGATGCGCGCAAGCTTGTCGCAAGTGGCCGCCAGTGTCTCTGGCAGACCCTGCTGCTCATTTCCCATCAGCAGAACCACCGGCTTGCCCTTGTATGGGATCGTTCGGTAATCCACGGCGCCTTTGAGGTGCGTGCCGACGATGAGGCCGGAAAAACCTTTGCGCCATGCAAGAAAGTCAGCCTCGGTTGTGCGCACCAGCGGCATGGCAAACAGCGAGCCCATGGTGGCGCGCACGGTTTCAAGCGAAAACGGATCGGTAGTATCACCGATCAGAATGATACCCTTGGCGCCCGCCGCATCCGCTGTGCGGATGATCGTGCCGAGATTGCCGGGGTCGCGCACCCGGTCGAGAGCCACATAAACCTCATTGCCATGCGGCCTGATCGAGGAGAGCGATTCCAGCTTCTGTTCAAAGACGCCGACAACCATTTGCGGATTGTCCCGCCGGGTAATGGCCGAAATCACCTTCTCGTTGACTTCAAGCACGTCGGCACCCCTGGCAATGGTGCGTGCGGCAACCTGTTCAACCAGTGAGTTGCCCTTGCCGGCTTTGGAATAGACCAGAGTTTTAATGGTCCAGCCGAGATCAAGCGCATCGATGACGAGTTTCAGGCCTTCCGCAAGGAATACACCCTGCTGATCCCGGAACTTCTTCAGCGCCAGCGACCGCAAATCCTTGACGATAGGATTGGTCAGACTGGTGACTTCCTTGACCTTGCCGGGCTTGGAAATGAAACTGCCGTGCTGGCGGTCATCTTGTTTCGTCATTTGGCACCCCAGCGGCTGAACAGGGAAGTGGAAAGGGCACGCCCCGAGGAGCGTTCGCGCAGGATGAGTTCGCCCGATTGGACTTCGCCGCCAAGACCGGTGAATGCATCGCGCATCAATTCGTGGATCGCAAAGAACGACGCGCGGATCGAATAGGCTGTGAGAACGACGCCGAGTGCGTTGGGTGTCAGGATGGATCGGCAAAGATCAACCATATCCGGCAGATTGTCGAATAGCTGCCAGACTTCGCCATTGGGGCCGCGGCCATAGGCTGGCGGATCGAGCAGGATAATGTCGTAGCCGCTGCCACGCCGCTCTTCACGGGCGACGAACTTCATCGCATCTTCGCAAATCCAGCGGATGGGCTTGTTCGAAAGCCCGGCCATTTCCTGATTTTCCCGCGCCCAGACAATCGCCTTCTTAGACGCATCGACATGGGTGACTTCCGCACCGGCACGCGCCGCCACAAGCGACGCGACACCGGTATAGCCAAAGAGATTGAGCACTTTCACCGGACGCTTGGCGCTGCGGATCAGCTGATCCATGTGTGACCAGTGCGTCCCCTGTTCGGGAAACACGCCGACATGACGAAAGGAGGTGAAGCGGCCAAAGAACGGAATGCCTTCATAGGCCAGTGGCCACGTCTCGCCGAGGGGCACTTTCGGAAAATGCCAGCGTCCGACACCTTCTTCATCCGTATTGCCGGTAAAGATCGCGTCTGCCTTGTCCCATTCCGCCTTGCTCCAGGCGGGAAGCCAGATCGCCTGTCCCTCGGGACGGACAATCCGGTAAGGGCCATACTGTTCAAGCTTCAGGCCGTTGCCGCTGTCGAGCAGCGCATAATCATCGGATGGAAGCGTTTCAAGAATAAGTCCGGTTTTCTCAGTTGGGCGTGCGCCCGTGCGGCGGGTGAGAACGCGCGTGGGCAACGGCTCGGAACGCGGCGGTGCTTTCACGCGGCTATCATTGTCCAGAGCCTGCGCAGGCTTGGCAAACTGCGGACGCGGCTTGGTGGCCGCCTGCCGGTACGGCGCAGCATTTGGTGCTGTGCCCTTCGGGCCAGCCCCCTTGGCTTTTCTGATTTTTCCGCCAGACGATTTCAAACCGCTATGTCCTCGTGATCCCTTGGCCCTTGATCCAATGGTGGTTTCCTATGCCAAGACGAGGAAAGGCGAAAGCAAAAACACTCAAACAGTGGCTGCAATCGCCTTTTCATAGACCAGAATGCCCGCCGCAAGGTCTTCCAGCGCTGCGCCAACCGATTTGAACAAGGTTATTTCATCCGCCGACTGGCGCCCCTTGACGTTGCCGCGCGTCAGGTCAAACAGATCACCAACCACATGGCTCGCGCTGATAATACCCGCCTTGATGGGCTGGACAATGTCGCCGCCTTCCTTCAGCGCGCCATCTTTGGCGTCAACAAACACCCGGGCCCGCTTGACGCATTCATCGTCGCTTTCACGCATGGTCGGGGTGAAAGCACCAATCAAATCGACATGCGCACCCTTTTTCAGGTGCTTGCCGAAGATAAGGGGCTCGGTCGATAATGTTCCGGCGGCAATAATATCGGCTTCGGCGATTGCTGCATCCTTGTCCGTTACTGCCCTGGCATTGAAACCATCGGCGGCAAGCTCAGCTGCCACCTTTTCCGCATTGTCAAAATTGCGATTCCATATGGAAATTTCCCGGATCGGCCGGATCGAACTATGGGCACGGGCCAGAAATCCCGAAAGTGCGCCCGCGCCGAGAATAACCAGCTTGGAAGCGTCTTCACGGGCGAGATAACGGGCCGCAAGCGCGGACGCGCCAGCCGTGCGCCATGTCGTCAGGCGCTGGCCATCAATCAGGGCCTTGGGCTCGCCGGTCTTACCATCGAGCAACAGATAGACACCCATCACGGCGGGTTTTGCAATCGCGCCATTGTCGGGCGAAACGGTGACGATCTTCACGCCCATATAACCTTTGGACGAATCGCCAAGCGCATCGAAATCCGACCATGCGGGCATCAAAAGCAGGGTGGATGCTGCACCATCGGGCCGGTCAACCGTGTGGTGGTGCCGTACCGGTTGGATAACACCCTGCCGGAAGGCTGTTTCGATCGCATTGATCATATCCGGCCAGTTCAATAGCCCATCGACCTCAGCCGGAGAGACCAGTTTCATCGTAAATCCTTGAAAGTGCGCTGCTTAATGCAGTGATGGGAGATTGGGGGTAGGCGTGGCCGCAGTTGATTTGCGGGCTTCGATGCGCAGGAGTTCGGCTTCCTGCTTGCGCTGGCGTGCCAGCTTGCGGTGCTTGCCCTGATTGAACCATGTGGCGAAACTGCCAAGGATCAGGCCGATAATCATGGCTGCAAAAAGCCAGACGAACAGCGGAGCCCCATAGGAAAGCCCGGGATTGCCGGGATTGAACGGGTCAATCGTGAAAGTCACCAGCCCACGGTTTGCCACTGATAATGCAATCAAGATGACGGCAAGCGGTACGAGAATAAGGACGACAATAACGCGATTGACCATATTTCTCTCCCTGAGCGGCAACAGTTCACGAATACTGAGACGACGATAGAACCCCAGCCTGTTGTGAAGCTTTAGTCAGCGTTCAGCCTGTCACGCAATTCCTTGCCGGTCTTGAAAAATGGTACCCACTTTTCTTCGACATCAACGCTGTCGCCTGTGCGCGGGTTGCGGCCGCTGCGTGCAGGACGGTTTTTCACCGAGAATGCACCAAACCCGCGAAGTTCAACCCGGTTTCCCTCTGCCAGAGCATCGGTAATCTCGTCAAAAATGGCGCCGACGATGTTTTCGACATCGCGCTGAAACAGGTGCGGATTGCGGTTGGCGATGATCTGCACGAGTTCTGATTTGATCATGGCGAAATCCCTTCTGGTTCAGGTTCAATTCCACACGGTCTGTAAGACTATGTCACTGATCCTGTAAGCTTAAATACCTTATTGCGCACCGACAGGCCTGCCGTCAACGTGCCAAACAGAAACGAGCCCGTCAAGGAAGATACGCTCGCCGGTCAAATCACGCAGCAATCCCGCGCCTTCCTGCGGAATACCGAGATATTCAGCCAGCATTTTCAACGCGGACTGCGAAAGAAGCGAGTTAAACGTTGATTTTTGTACCGGTTTCCACTCAACCACCTTCAATTTGTCATCCACGCCCTTGGTTTTCAACCAGGCGATGGCTTTGTCTTCGCCGCCAAGTTCATCGATAAGTTTGTTAGCAAGGGCCTGCCGCCCGGTGAAAACCGAACCGTCAGCCAGTGCCAGCGTCTGTTCGCGGGTAAAATGCCGCCGTTCCTGCACCAGACCGACAAACCAGTCGTAGGAATCCATGATCATGCGATGGATCATTGCTTTGGCTTCGTCGCTGGCAGGGTTGAAGAAATTCGGCTCCGCCTTGAGCGGGCTGGATTTGATGGTTTCAACCTTGACGCCGATTTTCGTCAACAGTTCCGAAATATCGGGATACTGGAAGAGGACGCCGATCGAGCCCACAATCGATGACTGCCGGGCGACGATGTGATCGGAAGCGCTGGCGATCATATATCCGGCCGATGCCGCGAGTGTTCCCACCTGCGTTACAACCGGCTTCTTGACGGCGACCTTGCGCACGGCTTCATAGATGGCTTCACCACCAGCGGTTGTCCCGCCCGGCGAATCCACCGACAGAATGACACCTTTCACCGCGTCGGAATCCGCAACGCCTTCCAAACGTTTGATGAGTTCGTCATTCTCAAAAATAGTTCCCTCAATCCTTACCTTGGCAATATGCGGCACTGTCTTGCCGGAAAGTCCGTCGGAGCCGGAGAAAAAACCATAGAGACCGATCAATGCGATTGCTGCAATCAGGAGAGCAATAACACGCCAGAATGTCAGTTTGCGCCGGAGCCGGCGCCTGTCGATGATTGCATCCGCAGTGTTTGCCATGGTCTTGTCCATTCCTGTCCGGTTCTCAGCCAACATTCTTCTGCGGCAACATTTTCCCGATGTCTAGGTTCAGAATCCGGATTTACATATCATGATTTTGCAACCCTGCCCCTTGGTTTGCACTAGTGGGCAATTTGTCCGATACCTTGTATATAGACGAATGAGGGCCTATTTGTTCGATCAAATGCAACTTGTGCTATAGGTCTGTTTCATTTCATCGAAAAATAACCACATTGGCGTTCAATGAACCGCAGCGCCAATACATCGTAAATCGGTAGCATAGCCAAACATATGTCCATTGAGCTTAAACATACGCATCCGGACAGCGATGCAACAACTGCTGCTGCGCAGCATGCAGAAGTTGCGCGGCAATTTGCGGCGACCGAGAAAGATTCGCATGTTTTCCATGCCGCTGAGCGCCATTCGCGTCGCGTGCGCTTCCTGAAATTTGCTTTGCCCACCATCGCTTTGATTGGTGCGGCGGTCTTTTCCTGGTTCACATTCTTCTCCACGGCCAACATCCCGAGCAACATCACGCTGGACAGCGCCGGCATTCAGGATGGCAAGCTGGTCATGACCAATCCCAAACTGGATGGTTTCACCAAGGACAAGCTGCCCTACAAGATGAGCGCTGAACGCGCCCTGCAGGATGTCGGCAACAGTTCCCTGATCACGCTGGAAAACATCAATGCGGAGATTCCCGTTGGTTCAGATTTGCGTGCGCAAGTTCAGGCCAAGTCGGGTCTTTATGATAATGCCAACCGTCAGTTGAAGCTCGACAATGACATAACGCTGACAACGTCAGACGGTATGACAGCGCAGCTGAAGTCGGCTGACATCAATATACAATCCAACAGTATGTCGACCGATCAGCCGGTGCGGATTGAAAATAGCAGCGCCAGTATCGTTGCAGACAGCATGAAAATCACCGAGAGTGGCAAAGTAATGGTCTTTGAAAAGGGTGTCAGGCTTGTCATTCAGCCCGCAAAGCTGCAAGAAGGTCGCAAGGAAGCCAAATCACAGCAGTGATTGCTGGTTTCATGGGGATATCCCGGATTTAGGAGATTGAGATAATGTCGCGCGGGACAAGACTGATCAGCATTTCGTCTATTGCATTGGGCATTCTGGCATCATCCATGATCGGTCCTGTTGCAGCTCAGGAGGCCGGCAAGGCTGGCGCTTTGAACAGCGGCATGAAACTTTCGAGTGATCAGCCTATCCAGATCGATTCTGATCGCCTGGATGTTCACAACGATGTTGGAACGGCAACTTTTACGGGTAATGTTACGGTCGCTCAGGGCACCACGCTGATGAAGGCGGGCTCGATGATCGTTTATTATGTCAAGAAGCCTGAAAAGACCGAAGCTGAAAAAGCCGCTGACAAGGCTGCCAAGAAGCCTGATGACAAGGCAGCGCCAAGTGCCGCCGGTGCGCAGGACATTGATCATATCGAGGTCAATGACAAGGTTTACGTCAAATCCGAAGATCAGGTTGCCACGGGCGATCATGGTACATTCGATATGAAGACGCAGGTTCTTGTTCTGACCGGCAGCAAGGTCGTTCTTTCGCAAGGCGACAATGTTGGTGTTGGTTGCAAGCTGACGGTCCAGATGAAGAGCGGTCAGGCTCAGCTGGAAAGTTGTAAAAACGGCTCGACGGGCCGCGTCTCTATCGTCGTCGCTCCCAAAAGTGCTCCGAAAAATTAAACCGGCGGTATAAGTGTCCCTGTTTTCGCGTCGCTCTCCCAGCAAGATTCCCGCACGGCCGGATGCCCGTATTTCCCAGGAAATGCGGGCTGCCGATCCGTCGGCTACCGATCGCATGAAAGGCACGCTGGTCGCGCGCGGCATCAGCAAGAGCTATAATGGCCGTCAGGTGGTCAATGGCGTCTCGTTCGGCGTGCGTGCCGGCGAAGCGGTTGGCATTCTGGGGCCCAATGGCGCCGGTAAGACCACCTGTTTCTATATGGTCACCGGACTGGTTCCGGTCGACAAAGGCAATATCGAGATCGATGGTTTTGATGTGACGACGATGCCGATGTATCGCCGTTCGCGTCTCGGTATCGGCTATCTGCCGCAGGAAGCGTCGATTTTCCGTGGGCTTTCCGTCGAGAACAACATTAAGGCGGTGCTTGAAGTCGTCGAAAAGGATCGCAGTGCCCGGGCGCAGGAACTCGATTCGCTTCTCGAAGAATTTCACATCGCCCATCTGCGCAAGGCTCCGGCCCTGTCGCTGTCCGGTGGTGAACGCCGGCGTCTTGAAATCGCCCGTGCCTTGGCGTCGCGTCCGAACTTCATGCTGCTCGATGAGCCCTTTGCCGGTGTGGACCCGATTGCCGTTGCCGATATCCAGCAGCTGGTGCGGCATCTGACCAGCCGCGGCATCGGTGTTCTTATCACCGATCACAATGTGCGCGAGACGCTGAAGCTGATTGACCGCGCCTATATCATCCATGCCGGTCAGGTTCTGACCCATGGCCGCCCGGATGAAATTATTGCCAATCCAGATGTGCGTCGCCTGTACCTCGGTGATCAGTTCAAGCTCTAATTTTATCAATTTCCGGCAGTTTCCTGCCGGAATAGGCGTCCAGAGCATGCAATTGAGTTAAATCTTCCCTGAAAGAGTCGTTTTTTGCTTTGTTGGAATTGACAAGCAAGGATTGGGCCAGTTCTGTACGTTGAAAAGAATTTCGTACAGGAGTAACCGCGCCCACCATGGCCCTGTCGCCAAAACTCGATCTCAGGCAAACACAGTCGCTGGTGATGACGCCGTTGCTCATGCAGTCGATTCGGCTGTTGCAACTGACGCATGTCGAGCTTGAACAATTCATTGAGCTGGAGATTGAAAAGAACCCTCTGCTGGAACGCGACGACACGGCCCCCGATCATATTTCTTTTGAAAGCCGGGATTTTTCCGATGATCGCGGTCCGGGTGAGGCCGGTGACTACAATCGCAATGTTCTATCCGGTGATTCCGAGGGAAATGCTGACGGCTCCGGTTCGAGCGATCAGGGCGAGCATTGGCTTGTCAGTGGAGAATCGACCAGTTCGGGCTCGATGTCCGATACATTTGACAGCTCGCTCGAGAATATTTTCCCCGATGATCCCGGCACGCACGATTTCATTGCCGGCGACCTGGCGTCCCAGTGGAAGTCGTCATCCGGCGACGGCTATGTCTCGTCTGGTGGTGAAGGCTTCAATCTGGAGCAGGTGACTGCCGCGCCATTGACCTTGCGCGACCATGTTGGTGAACAGATCATTTTTGCCTTCGAGAAGGCGGCCGACCGGCTGGTCGCAGCCGAGCTTGCGGATCATCTTGATGAAATGGGATATCTGCGCGCTGATGTGGCTGAAATCGCCGAAAGGCTTGGGGTTGAAGCGGCTGATGTCGAAAAATTGATCGCCATCCTGCAAACCTTTGAACCAGCTGGCCTGTTTGCGCGCGACCTTGCGGAGTGCCTTGCAATTCAATTGCGGGCAAAAAACCGGCTTGATCCCGCCATGGCCGCGCTTCTGCAGAATCTGGAACTTCTGGCAAAGCGGGATTTCCAAACCTTGAAAAAGCTGTGCCGTGTTGCTGACGGCGATCTTCTCGACATGCTCCAGGAGATTCGTCTTCTGGATCCAAAGCCGGGAACGGCATTTTCCTCGGGGGTGGCGGACAGCATCATTCCCGATGTCGAGGTGGATATGGCACCGGACGGCACATGGAGCATTGAGCTCAATCCGGATGCTTTGCCGCGCGTACTGGTCAATAACACCTATTATGCCAGCATCGCCAAGGTGACGGCATCGCCCGCCGAGAAAGGTTTTCTCAGTGAATGCCTGCAAAATGCCAACTGGCTGACGCGCAGTCTTGACCAGCGAGCCCAGACAATCCTGAAAGTGGCGACAGAAATCGTGCGCCAGCAATCGGAGTTTCTACAGTTTGGCGTGGCGCATCTGAAGCCGCTCAACCTGCGAAATGTTGCCGATGCCATCGGCATGCACGAATCGACGGTCAGCCGCGTTACCGCCAACAAATATATGCTGACCAAGCGCGGTGTTTTCGAGTTGCGCTACTTTTTCAATGCCGCAATTTCGGCGATGGATGGCGGCGAACAGCATTCTTCACAGTCTGTTCGGCACCAGATCAAGCTGCTGATCGACAATGAAAAACCCGAAGATATTCTTTCCGATGATACAATTGTGGATCTTTTGAAGGATCAAGGCGTTGATATTGCACGCCGCACGGTCGCGAAATACCGCGAGGCGATGAACATTGCTTCCTCTGTCCAAAGGCGGCGCGAGAAAAAAGCACAGGCTTCTGTGCGCAAGGGTGACGGAAACTCTGGATTCATACGCCACACAGGTGTAGAATCGCGACGAGTGGGTAGATGAACCGGACCACAGAAGTCCGGTCAAATGGAGAGTGAAGCGCCGGTAATTTGCATCGATTGAAGCGAAAGCGCGCCTTTGGAGATGAAGAAATCAGAAAGTGAAATGTGATGAACCACTCGCACACAAGGTGCGGGATGTCTTTGCTCGTCTCTCAACAACGGTGTAGATTGGATCGGGCAATGAAAAGTCACAACGAAGGTGAGGTATCATGAGTCTGCGTGTATCTGGGAAACATATGGACATTGGTGACGCTTTCCGCATTCGCATCGACGAGCGTATCGGAGAGATGGTGACCAAGTATTTCGATGGCGGGTATACAGGCCACGTCACAGTGGAGAAACAGGGGTCGCGTTTTATCGCAGACTGTCTGATCCGTCTCGATACCGGCACAGTGCTGCAGGCAGCAGGTGAGGCACAAGATCCTCAGCTGGCTTTTGATGCAGCCGGAGAGCGCGTCGATAAGCGCCTGCGCCGGTACAAGCGTCGTCTCAAATCGCACCAGGCACCCGGTTCAAACGGTGTTTTCGACGATATTTCCTACCGGGTCATGGCGCCCGTTCCGGATGAAGATGAGGATATTCCGGAAGATTACGCGCCAACAATCGTGGCCGAAACATCAATGGCGCTCAGAAGCATGAGCGTTGCTTCGGCTGTGGTTGAACTCGATCTGAAAGATAGTCCTGTGGTTGTCTTCCGCAACGCTGGCAGTACACAGGTGAATATCGTATACCGCCGCGCTGACGGCAATATCGGCTGGATCGATCCATCGGCCGTAGCCAGTCAGAACGGTGCCGGGTCTTAGGCGAAATTTAAACTACCGTCCGCGCTGCAAAGGCGCGGGCGGTAACAGGAAGGAAGAGAATAATGGATCTGGGTGATCTCATTCAGCCCGACGCTGTCCTGCCCGCATTGAAAGTCAATTCCAAAAAGCAGCTTTTGCAAATCATGTCGGAAAAGGCCGCCGCCTTGACCGGTTTGACCGAGCGGGAAGTGTTTGACACTGTCCTGCAGCGCGAGCGGCTTGGTTCAACCGGAGTTGGCAATGGCATTGCCATTCCGCATGGCAAGATTAACAGTGTGAAGCGCATCACCGGCGTCTTCGCGCAGCTTGATACGCCTGTGGATTTCGAGGCGCTGGACGACCAGCCCGTCGATATCGTCTTCCTTTTGCTGGCGCCTGAGAATGCAGGCGCGGATCATTTGAAGGCGTTGTCGCGTATTGCGCGCATGCTGCGTGATCCCGAGCGCATTGCCAAGCTGCGCACGGCCCATGATGCCAGCTTGATCTATGAATTGCTGACGGCGCAGCCTGCATCCAATGCCGCCTGATTCTTTTTAAAGTTTTTAGATAAAGCCGCCTTCGGGCGGCTTTTTTGTTGGTGGGTATTCCTAAGGCTGCAATCCCATTTTGCGTGGTTCGACGAGCTCACCATGAGGGAGAGTATGGATTGCAAAACTAAGAGGAGACATCGCAGATTTTGGCTCCCTTGCAGCCCTCCATCTCCCTCATGGTGAGCTTGTCGAACCACGCACAACGGTAGTGCCAGGCACCTTCTCACGCTGCCAAAATCCTCCGCCATGGAAACTGCCAGCCAAGCCGCACGCCAAGTGTCCCAACTGCGATGAGCAGCATCCCTGCCGCTTGCGGCATACCAAGGGGGTGGGCATAAATGGCCCAGTCCACGACGATCGCGATTGTGCGTGGTTCGACAAGCTCACCATGAGGGATGGGATGGGCTGCAAGGGAGCCAAAATCTGCGATGTCTCCTCTTAGTTTTGCAATCCTCACTGTCCCTCATGGTGAGCTTGTCGAACCACCCACAACGGTGATGCCAAGCCCTTTATCAGGCTGCCAAAATCCTCCGCCATGGAAACTGCCAACCAAGCCGCACGCCGAGCGTCCCAACTGCGATGAGCAGCATCCCTGCTGCTTGCGGCATGCCCAGGGGGTGGGCATAAATGGCCCAGTCCACAATGATCGCGACGATCGGATAGATGAATGTCAGCACCCCGATCACCGGGATCGAGAGTTTGGGATAAGCTGAATAGATCAATACATAGGCAATCCCCGTATGCAGGATACCGATGCTGGCAAGCCAGCCCCATGACGCCAAAGGGATGTGCTCTGAAAAATTGGCAAAGGGCGCGAGCATGAATATGCCAACAACCGCCTGACAAAGAATGGTGATCTCCGGCCGCTGCTCGCCCAGACCTTTGGCGAGGATTGTTGCCACCGCATAGAGCATGGCTGCACCCAGCGACATGAGAATTCCCGCGATCCAGATTGTGCTGACCGGCGCGGCAACGCCGACAAGTCCACTTGCCAGCACAACACCGAGAAAGGCGCCCAGCATCCAGATGATTTGATCCGGCGTAATGCGCTCCTTCAACAGGGTTGCACCGATCAGGACAACGAAAAATGGTTGGATATGGTAGACGATAGTGGTCGTGGCGATCGAAGTCATGCGGAAACCGGCGAAGAAGGCGACCCAGCTCAGCACCATGCAGATGCCGCCAAGGGCTGCCCGTGCCAGCCGTGGCCATAACAGCGAGCGATCAGGAAGATAACCCCGCATAACACACCATGCCGCCAGAAACACGGTCGCGAAAACGCAGCGCCAGAAAACAATGGTGATGGGATCGAGCCCGGATTCCATGGCAAAGGCACCGACTGTGCCGATAATGGCCATGGCAATGGCAAGGCGCGCGGCTGGAAAGCGGTTGGACAGTGATTCAGCCATGGCGGGCATCCCTTTGAGCAATCAGATTGTCAGTTAGCGCCGACGCCTGCATTCAAACAAACGAATAGATTTGTAAGAAACTATTCGCTATATTGATGGCACCATGGCTGCTCCACTTGACCTTGATCTTCTGCGAACCTTCGTCACTGTTGTTGAAACCGGCAGCCTGTCGGCTGCTGCGCCGCGCATTGGCCGCAGCCAGTCGGCAGTCAGCATGCAGATGCAGCGGCTGGAACAAGCCGTGGGCAAGCAGCTGCTTATTCGCAATCCCCGCTCGGTTGAACCCAATCTGGCAGGCGAAAGCTTTCTCAACTATGCCCGGCGGCTGTTGCGCCTGTCGGATGAGGCGTGGGCTAATGTCACCCGCCCGGAAGAAACCGGGAGCGTGCGGCTTGGTGTGCCGGATGACTACGCAGCATTCCTGCTGCCGCCCGTCTTGTCACGGTTTGCGGCGGAGCACCCGTTGGTCACGGTCGAACTGGTTTGTGAACAATCGACCTCGCTGGTGAAGGCGGTGGATGAAGACCGGGTCAATCTGGCGATTGTCACGCGCGGGGCCACCCAGCCGTTGGAGGTCATCCGCCGCGAACGGTTGATCTGGGTCGCATCGCCAACCCACGTTGCTTGGGAAAATGATCCGTTGCCCATCGCCTTGTTTGAGCCCGGCTGTGCCGCCCGCATGAATGTTCTCGATGCGCTTGGGGATGCGGATCGCAGCTATCGCTGCACCTATTCGAGTGCCAGCCTGCTTGGGCTGATCGCGGTGGTGCAGGCGGGGCTTGCCGTGGCCGCGCTAGCCGCCTGCAGCGTTCCGTCGACACTAAGGGTCATCGGCGAAAATGAAGGCCTGCCACCGCTGCGTGATCTCGAGATCGGCATTATGCGCAGTCCGGGCGTATCCAGCCCGGCTATTGACCGGCTGGATGATTTTCTGCGCCGGGAACTGGCTCAAATAGCCTGACTCTGTTCAGATCCACACGTCGTTCTGTGCGGTGCGTTCGCCGCCTTCATTGCCGGTATTGAGTACGCCGCGGGGCTCGATCAGCATCATCCGTACTTCTTTCGCCGCATAGGGCTTATGCTCGACCCCTTTGGGAACGACGTACATTTCGCCCGGTTTGACCGTGATCGAGCCGTCGCGGAAATCGATACGCAGCTCACCGTCCAGAACAATGAATGCCTCGTCCGTATCCGGGTGATCGTGCCAGATAAAATCTCCTTCGATGCGGACGATCTTGAACTGATAATCATTAAGTTCTGCAATGACTTTTGGCGACCACTGTTCGGAGAACAGGTTTAGTTTTTCGGCAAAATTGATAGCTTTGTACGTCTTCATTGATACGGTCTTGTTCACATGCGTCTCCTCGAATGACTTGAGGAACGAAAGTGGCTTGCCAATCGCAGAATGTCTTGGACGTTTGTGCGGTCGGTGTCCAAGCACCTGCACCGCTGTCACGAATTACTCGCCCGGAGTGATTTTCCGGCAATAGAGTTCAAGCCGGTGATGCGTGATCTCATAGCCCAGTGAACGGGCGATCTCTTCCTGCAACTTCTCGATCTTGTCCGACTGGAATTCAATCACATCGCCTGTCTCGATATCGATCAGGTGATCGTGGTGTTCCCCATGCGCCTGTTCAAAGCGGGATGGGCCGCCGTTGAACGCGTGGCGGTGGATGGCGCCCATTTCTTCCAGCAGATTCATGGTGCGATAGACAGTCGACAGCGAAATGCTGTCATCGATCTCAATGGCGCGGTGGAAGATTTTCATTGCGTCCGGATGATCTTCGGTCGAGGTCAGAATATCGAGAATGATTCGGCGGGGACGGGTGATCCGCACACCTGCCTTGCGCAGTTCTTTCTCGTAATCCGGCTTCTGATTCATGGCATGTTTCATGGAAGCGATTATGCGCCAGAAACGCCTCAGTTGCAAAGATTCTCAACTGAGTGCTAAATGTCCCGGTTCGATGCACAACTATCCGGCGCGTATGCCGTCTTCGCATGTCCAGCCACGCTCCATCCCACCTGATCCAAATCAAACTGCTCTCTTTTGTAAATTTTCTTTTTGCAAACGATTTGCATTTGCATTGACGAACCAAAATCCAAACGTTATGGAGTAACAGTGGCGACGGAAAAACCGCGCCATTTCCCGAGTTTGCCGGAGGCGTTATGAGATTGTCCCGATTGTTCGTTGCTGTTTTTACTCTTCTCACCATTCTCGGCCCGGCATCCGCCGCCGATGGCAAGAAATTCAAGGTGGTGACAACCTTCACCATTATCGCCGATATGGCCCGCAACGTTGCCGGTGATGCGGCGGATGTGGATTCGATCACCAAGCCCAATGCCGAAATTCATGACTACCAGCCGACACCCGGCGATATTCTCAAAGCGCAGGATGCCGATCTCGTACTGTGGAACGGACTTGGTCTTGAGCGGTGGTTTGAAAAATTCTTCGGCAACGTCAAGGATGTTCCAAGTGCGGTCGTCAGTGAAGGCGTGGTGCCGCTGGGCATTTCCGAAGGGCCCTATGAGGGCAAATCCAACCCGCATGCCTGGATGTCGCCGAGTGCCGGGCTGATCTATGTGGAAAATATCCGCAAGGCGTTGGGCAAATACGATCCGGCCAATGCCGCGATTTATGACCGCAACGCCGCTGCCTATTTGGAAAAGATCAAGGCAACCGTCGCGCCGATCCGCGCCAGTCTGGCTGCCGTGCCGGTAGAGCGCCGCTGGCTTGTCACCAGCGAAGGCGCCTTCAGCTATCTCGCCCGCGATTTCGAGATGAAGGAACTCTATCTCTGGCCGATTAATGCCGATCAGGAAGGAACACCGCAGCAGGTTCGCAAGGTCGTCGACAAAGTCCGTGCCGAAAAGATCCCGGTTGTCTTCAGCGAAAGCACGGTCTCGGCTTCCCCGGCCCAGCAGGTGGCCCGCGAAACCGGCGCGAAATATGGCGGTGTTCTCTATGTCGACTCGCTCAGTGATCCCGATGGTCCAGTCCCGACCTATCTTGATCTGCTGCGTGTCACGGCTGAAACCGTAGCCAAGGGATTTGCCCAGTGAACATCACGGCCCGATCATCTGCCAGCCCCTCCACGCGAGGGGCTGGTCTTTCCGTAAGCGACGTCACCGTTACCTATCGCAACGGTCACACCGCCTTGTGCAATGCCAGTTTTGACATTCCGCGTGGATCAATCGCCGCGCTTGTGGGCGTCAATGGCAGCGGCAAGTCCACCCTGTTCAAGGCCATTATGGGTTTTGTCCCGCTGGCCAAGGGTTCAGTATCCATTCTCGGGGAGAAGGCCGGACAGGCGCTCAAACGCAATGTCGTTGCCTATGTACCGCAGAGCGAGGATGTCGATTGGAATTTCCCGGTTCTGGTTGAAGACGTGGTGATGATGGGCCGCTACGGCCATATGAATTTCCTGCGCATGCCAAAAAAGCGCGACAAGCACATGGTTACCGCCGCGCTGGAGCGGGTGGGCATGAGCGATTTCCGCAAACGGCAGATCGGCGAACTCTCCGGGGGTCAGAAGAAACGCGTATTTCTTGCCCGCGCTCTGGCGCAGGAAGGTGATATCATTCTTCTCGACGAACCCTTTACCGGCGTGGATGTGCGCACCGAAGAGGCAATCATCGGTTTGCTCCGGTCGCTGCGCGACGACGGCAAGGTCATGCTGGTTTCGACCCACAATCTCGGCAGCGTGCCGGAATTCTGCGACCGGGCAGTCCTCGTCAATCGCACGGTGCTCGCCTCCGGTCCAACTACAGAGGTGTTCACGCAGGCCAATCTGGAAAAGACCTTTGGTGGCGTCTTGCGGCATTTCATTCTTGGTGGTGTCGATCTGCATGCGGATGCGGACCCGCGCAGTGTCACTGTGCTCAGCGATGACGAGCGTCCCTTTGTCATCTATGGCGAGCCCGAATCGAAGAAGGGCCAGCAGCAATCATGATGCAGATGCTTCTCGAGCCATTTTCCTACGACTACATGGTCAATGCCATGTGGGTCAGCGCATTGGTCGGCGGCGTTTGTGCGTTTCTCTCGGCCTATCTGATGCTCAAGGGCTGGTCGCTGATTGGGGATGCGCTTTCCCACTCCATCGTGCCCGGTGTGGCCGGTGCCTATATGCTCGGCCTGCCGTTTTCAATCGGTGCTTTCTTCTCCGGCGGGCTTGCTGCCGTGGCCATGCTGTTTCTCAACCAGCGCACCAAGCTTAAAGAAGATGCTATCATTGGCCTGATCTTCACCTCGTTCTTCGGCCTTGGCCTGTTCATGGTGTCGCTGTCGCCAACCTCGGTGAATATCCAGAAAATTGTTCTTGGCAATATTCTGGCGATTACGCCGGAGGATACTTTGCAACTGATGATCATCTGCGGCGTCTCGCTGGCAATTCTTCTCGTCAAATGGAAGGATCTGATGGTCACGTTCTTTGATGAAAACCACGCGCGTTCCATCGGGCTCAATCCACCGCTTCTCAAGATCCTGTTCTTCACACTGTTGAGTGCCTCGACCGTAGCCGCCCTGCAAACGGTCGGCGCCTTTCTTGTCGTGGCGATGGTGGTAACTCCCGGTGCAACCGCCTATCTCCTGCATGATCGTTTTCCGCGTCTGATCATGACCAGTGTGGCAATTGGTGCGTTCACCAGCTTCATCGGTGCTTATGCGAGCTATTTTCTTGATGGGGCCACCGGCGGCATCATTGTTGTATTGCAAACGCTGGTATTCCTGACCGCCTTTGTCTTTGCACCCAAGCACGGCACGCTGGCCGCGCGCCGCCGGGCCAGATTGGCATTGGAGGATGGGCTATGAGCGATCTCATCCAACTGCTGTTGCAACCTTTCAATTTCGGCTTCATGCAGCAGGCTTTTGTCATCACGCTACTCGTGGCCATCCCCATGGGTCTGCTTTCGCCCTTTTTGGTTCTGAAAGGCTGGTCTTTGATGGGCGATGCTATTTCCCACGCGGTGTTGCCCGGCGTGGTGCTGGCCTATGTCGCGGGCATTCCGCTTGCCATTGGCGCCTTTGCCGCCGGCATGGTCTGCGCGCTGGCTACGGGTTTCCTCAAAGAGAACAGCCGCGTCAAAGAAGACACGGTGATGGGCGTCGTATTCTCCGGCATGTTTGGCCTTGGCATCGTGCTTTACACCAAGATCCAATCCGATGTGCATCTTGACCATATCCTGTTTGGCGACATGCTTGGCGTTGCATGGAGCGATATTGCCGAAACCGGCGCGATTGCCGCCGTTACCCTCTTGGCGCTCGGTATCTGGCGCAGGGATTTGCTCCTGCATGCTTTCGATCCCCAGCACGCTCAGGCGATCGGCTTGCCGGTGAAGTTTCTGCACTACGGCCTGCTCTGTATCCTGTCACTGACCATTGTGGGAGCATTGAAGGCAGTCGGGATTATTCTTGCCGTTGCCATGCTGATTGCGCCGGGATCCATCGCCTTCCTGCTCACCAACCGGTTTGAGCGCATGCTGCTTGTCTCGGCAGCCGTTGCGGTTGGCACATCACTTGCGGGAATTTACCTCAGCTTCTTCCTCGACAGCGCGCCTGCGCCAACCATTGTGCTCCTGCTGACGGCGAGCTTCATTGTGGCGTTTCTCTTCTCCAGAAAGCAAACCGCCGCCAGCGCGGAGGCACAGGCGGCGGAATAAATTCTGCAATTCAGTCAGCGGCGAACAGGCCGCTGGCTATTTCCCCGGAATGACTTCCACGAGAACGGCGTGCTCGCCCTTGGTTTCCAGCGGTATGCCCGCTTCGGGTTTGGCCAGCTTCTTACCATTGACGGTGATCTTCTTGCCGCCCTTGGCCGTCGCCGGCTTGACCTCGACCGTATAGAGCGCTTTGCCGTTGCGCAGGACGAAACTGAAGCCATCCTTCCACGCTGTCGGTAATGCCGGATCGACAAACAGCTTGTCACCCTGACGGCTGATACCAAGAATGCCTTCCGTCGCTACCCGGTAGAGCCAGCCTGCCGAGCCTGTATACCAGGTCCAGCCGCCGCGTCCGCGCATCGGATCGACGGAATAAACGTCCGCCGCCACGACATAGGGTTCGACACGGTAGGCTTCTGCACTGTCCGCATCCAGCGAATGGTTCACCGGATTGAGCTTGCTGAACCAGCGATAGGCCTCGTCCGCATCACCCAGCTTGGTCATTGCAAGCACGGCCCACGTCGCCGCGTGCGTATACTGACCGCCATTCTCGCGCACACCCGGTGGATAGCCCTTGATATAACCGGGCTCATGCCGTGTCTTATTGAACGGCGGTGTGAACAGCTTGATGACATCAACTTCGTCATCGACAAGATGCGTTGCAACCGACTTCATCGCCTGCTTGGCGCGGTCAGGATCACCATAACCGGAAAGAACGCTCCACGACTGGGCAATGGAGTCGATCCGGCACTCGTCGCTGGTCTTTGAACCAAGCGGCGAACCGTCATCGTAATAGCCGCGACGATACCATTCGCCGTCCCAGCCATTGGTTTCCAGCGCCGCCTTGACGCTTTCGATATGCGCCTCCCAGCGCTTGATACGGTCCGTATCCTTGCGCTGACGGGCAATCGGCAGGATATCGCGCAGCGTGCTGATCAGGAACCAGCCCAGCCAGACGCTTTCGCCTTTGCCGTCTTCGCCGACACGGTTCATACCGTCGTTCCAGTCACCCGTCAGGATGAGGGGCAGACCATTGGCGCCGGTACGGACAATTGCCAGATCAAGCGCCCGGGCAGCGTGCTCATAGACGCTGACGATCTCGGTGGAAATCGTCGGCTGGTAGAAGGCATCATGCTCGCCATTCTCCAGAGCCTTGCCTTCGATGAAGGCGATTTCCTCATCAAGAACGCTCATGTCACCGGTCACGGACGTGTAGTGGGCAATGGCATAGCCAAGCCAGACCACATCATCGGAGATCATGGTGCGCACACCGGCGCCTGATGTTGGCAGCCACCAATGCTGAACATCGCCTTCCTTGAACTGGCGGGCGGAGACATTGAGGATCTGGTGACGGGCCAATGTCGGATCGAGCAGCAGCATGGACAGCGTGTCCTGCAACTGGTCGCGGAAACCGAAAGCGCCGCTGGCCTGATAGAAGGCCGTGCGTGCCCAGATACGGCAGGCAAGGCTTTGATAGGGCAGCCAGCGATTGACCATGACATCGAATGCATCATCCGGCGTATTGACCTGCAGGCCGTCGAGGAAACCTGTCCAGATCGCCTTGGACGCTGCAAGCGTGGTCTCGAAAGGCACTTTTGCCTGTTCGGCAAGCACACGGCGCGCTTCGGGAGCACCCACAGTGTCGCCGATGTAGAACAGGATTTCCTTGGTTTCGCCCGCTGCAATTTCCACATCGACAGCCAGTGCCGCACAGGGATCGCCACCCGCTTCCACAACGTTCGACAGGGTCTTGGCCTGCAGCACTGCAGCCGGTTGATCAACCGAACCAAGCGAACCGAAGAACTCGGCCCGGTCTGATGTTACGGATTGCGGCTTGATGCTGGATGCAAAGAATGCCACGTGATCGCGCCGGTCCGTACCATAGGGATTGCGGGCAAACAGCGCGCCGCTTTCCGTATCGTGCGATGGCACAATGAACGGTGCTGTCTTGGCGCGCGCATTGCCAAGCAGCCACTCGACGAAGCCGTAGACGCGCAACTTTTTCGCGGTCCCGCCATTGTTGGTGATCTTCAGGCTGGAAACACGCACCGGCAGTTCAGCGTCGATTGTGTGCGTGAGCTCAAGACCAACATTGCCGTGACGCGACAGGAATGTCGAATATCCCTGCCCATGGTGCGTTTCGTACTGCACGGATGGATCGCGCAACACCGATGCCGTGGGCGAGAAGGCCGTTCCCTTGTCGAGATCGACCACATAGATCGCTTCGCCGGAACGGTTGATCACAGGGTCATTCGACCATTGTGTCAGCTGATAGTCGCGGCTGTTGCTCGACCAGGTAAAGCCTGCACCTTCCGCTGACACGTGGAAACCGAAGCCGGAATTGGAGATCACGTTGATCCATGGCTGCGGTGTGGTCGTACGGTCGGCGAGCCGGATGACATATTCGCCTGATTTCAGATCGAAACCGCCATAACCGTTCCAGAAGGCAAGATCGTCGCCGCTGATTTTCTGGCGGCGCTTGCTCACCAGCTGGCTTGGCGCCGGTGCGGCGATACGGGTGTCTTCCATGCCGCTATCGCCCGCGGCGAGTGCTTTGCCCGAGCTTGCAACAGCAACGGGTGCCAGATCGGCGCTTAAGTCTTCCATGCGCTTTAGCTGTTCGGCCAAAGTACCGTTCTGCGCATGCATGACGATACGGGCGGAAGCGAGCAGGGTATTGTAGCTCGCATCGCTCATCTGGTCTTTGCGCACGGTGAAGATATGGACACGCGGTCCATACTGACCGCCACGGTTGCGGCTGTTTTCACAGATCGCTTCAAGGCCGCGCTGGAAATCCTGCGCGTAGGAGAAGGAACGCTCGTTGATGACAACAACGTCAACCACCAGCCCCTTCGCCCGCCAGTATTCCTGTGCTTTCAAGACGTTCTTCAGCGTCTCCATGTCAGCTTCATCATCGATGCGCAGGGCGAGGATGGGGAAGTCGCCGGAGATGGACATCGGCCAAAGATCGGACTGGCTGCCAAGGCCGGATGCAATGCTGTCAGCTGGCATGCGCAAGGCTTTATCAGGATAAATCAGGCTGGTTGCCACGCGCTGGAATTCCGCAGCTTCATCCGGATTGATCTCGATATGGTGCAGACGCACCTGCGAGCTTGTCCATGACAGCGAGAATTCGCGGGCGAAACAATCCGGATGACGGAAACGTCCAACCACCTCCTGCAACTCATGCCGGTCCGGACCAACAAGCGTCCAGAACACCAGCGTTACCCGCTTGTGGGCAGGCACGCGCACACGGCACCGCAGCGATGCGATGGGGTCGAGCACAAATCCGTGGCTGCCGCTGAGCGTCACACCCTCATCGAACGCGACCGGATTGCGCAGGCTCCGGCCGCGGCCGATAAAGGCCCGCCGGTCGGTTTCCGCCTGGATTTCACGCATTGCGCCGGAACCGTCCGTCACCACATGGGCAACGTGAATGTCAGGCTCGCCGCTGGCACGTTTGCGGCGTGTGGCGTAAATGGCATCGCCGCGAGAATCGATCTCGGTTTCAACGAACATCTTGGCAAATGCCGGATGTGCAGTATCCGTGTCATCAGCCGTCAGCACCAGTTCCGCATAGGACGTCACCTCTATGATGCGGTCCTTGGTGCCGGTATTGGTGATGATGATCCGGCGGCCTTCACCGTCGGAATCCGATGCCACGATGGTCTCCACCGTTGTCTGGATCGTGCCGTTTTCCTTGACGAACTCGGCCTTGTAGTCGGCAAAAATCGTGGTGCTCTTCTCGCCTGCTACGCGGACGGGATCGCCGGTTGCCGACCACCATTCGCCGCTGTCGAGATCGCGCAGGAACAGGAATGTACCATAACCGCTTTCCAGCGGATCGGGCTGGAAGCGCGTGATGGCAAGGCCGTTCCAGCGGCTGTAGCCGCCGCCATTGGCGGTGACCATGACCGAGTAATGGCCATTCGACATGATCTGCGTGGCGCGCGGCGCGCTCAGCGGATTCTTGATGAAACGGATGGATGCGGTTTCTTCGCCGCTTTCCACTGCCTTGCGCATCGGATTGTCGGCCTTGGCCTGCAAGACAGGAATTTCGCGCGGCGCCTTTTCCTGCAGCAGCAGTTCTGCCGCTTCGATCACCGGATCGGAGTGGAAGCGGTCACGCATGCGGCCTTCGAATACCACATTGTTCACCGCCACAATCGACATGCCGTGATGGTGCGCCATGTAGTTGCGCACGATGGCATATTCCTCGTCCTCGCGAACACGCGAGCGGGTGAAATCGACAGCATCATAGAAACCGTACTGACCGAGCGCACCCATTTCGCGCAGGCGGCGCAGGTTCGCCACGGCTTCCGCCGGGCGATACTGGCTGGCCATGATGCTGGCATAGGGCGCAACCACGTAGTTCTTCGACAGGCCGCGTTTCAGGCCCAGGGTCGGTACACCAAAGTTGGTGTACTGGTAGTTCATCTCAGGATCGCGGGCATTGTACGCTGCTTCCGAAATGCCCCATGGCAGACCTTTGGATTCGCCATATTCGATTTGGCGCTGAACAATCAGCTTGTTGGTCTGGTCGAGCATGGAGCCCAATGGTTCGATCATGACCAGTGGCGGCATGAGATATTCGAACATCGAACCGGACCAGGAGATCAGCGCACCGCGCCAGCCAACCGGCACCAGAAGGCGGCCAAGACGGAACCAGTGATCAACCGGAATGTCGCCCTTGGCGATGGCAAACAGACTGGCAAGGCGGGCTTCGGAAGCCAGAAGATCATAGCAGCTGGCGTCAAGCTCATTGGTATCAACGCGGAAACCGATCGACAGCAGACGGCGTTCCTTGCGTTCAAGGAAGGTGAAGTCCGTATCGAAGGCCAGCTGCCGCGCGCGGGTTGCCAGCGAAACCAGCCGTTCGCGCAAACTGTCGGTACCATCGTGCGAGCCAATGGCATCGTCCGTGTGGGCCTGACAGGTCTTGACCAGAAGCAGCGCCCATTCATTGGCACTGGTGCTGAGCGGCGTTTCAATCTCGCCATGCAGTTCCTCGGTAAGGCGCTGGATGTCGCTGGCAAACAGCGAAAGATTGATGGTGCGCAGTGATGCGGTTTCCGGCTCTTCCTTGATCGTCGTGATAGCGCGGCGGAAGTTTGCCACACGCTCGTCAAGACGGCGCCGCAGTGGCCGCAGCACGCGGCGTTCATCCGGAATATCGTTGATTGCCTCTTCGAGAATATCGCTGACATCGAGAATGCCATCGAGATCGCTTTGGAGATAGACGGATGGTGCTTCCGCCCATTTTTCCAACGCAGAAGAAAGCGCAACAAGGTGACCGGCGAGATTGCCGCTATCCACCGACGAGACGTAAAGCGGCAGCAGGGGCCGCAGCGTGGTTGTCTCGTACCAGTTGTAGAGATGGCCGCGATACTTCTCCATCTTTTCCAGCGTGGTCAGCGTATCGTCGATACGTGTCAGCGTCTCCTTGAAACCGATCCAGCCGAAATCGCGCGCAGCGACGGCCGACAGCAGATACATGCCGATATTGGTCGGCGATGTGCGGGTCGCGATAACAGGATGCGGATCTTCCTGAAAATTGTCAGGCGGAATGAAGTTTTGTTCCTTGGTGACAAATGTATCGTAGTAGTGCCAGGTGCGGCGGGCGAACCGGCGCAGTTCGCTCTTGTCGGAAGAACGGACATTCAGATCATCCAGCGGTTTGGCTGAACGGCTGACCAGCCACGCAATGACCGGCGAGAAGAACCAGATCAGCGCAAAAGGCACAGCGAGGAACCACGCGCGGCTGTGCGTGAGCAGCGGCAAGCCGATAGCCACGGCTGCCACAAGGATCGCTGGCCACATCAGGCGGGTGTAATATTGCAGCGTATCCGGCGAACTGGTCTTGGCCTGTGCCGCAGCGCGCCATTCCAGAAGGTTCTTGCGCGAGATGAAGACACGGTAAAGCGTGCGGGCAATGGCATCGGCCATCAGGCAGGCCATGTTGGCGATGAAGGTAATACGCAGGGCAATATCGGCAGCACCGGAGAAAATATCGGTGAGGATCGCCTGGAAATGCCCCTTGAGCGACAGGTTCATATCTGTCGGCACAAGATTGGTGAACAGGATCATCGTCGGCACGATGAACATGCTGAAAATCATGAAGAACTGCCAGAGTGCAGCCACACCCGGCGGCAGCAATGTCCAGCCGGCAATTGATGCAATGATCCAGAAGACCGGTGTCAGCGAACGGCGCAGATTGTCCGTCATCTTCCAGCGCGTAACCGCTGTCACACCCGGCTTGGTGCTGAAAAGATAAGGCAGCAACTGCCAGTCGCCGCGTGTCCAGCGATGATGGCGGGAAATATCGACATTGTAGCCTGTCGGATAATCTTCGACCACTTCAACGTCGCTGACCAGTGCGCTGCGGGCGTAACCGCCTTCAAGCAGATCATGGCTGAGAACGGTGTTCTCGGCGATTTTGCCATCAAGCGCCGCTTCGAAGAAATCGATATCGTAAAGGCCCTTGCCCGTGAATGTACCTTCACCCAGTACGTCCTGATAGACGTCGGAAACGGCGAAGACATAGGGATCGATACCGCGGTTGACCGAGAAGACGCGCTGCAGGAACGAGGCATCATCACCGGTTGTCAGCGATGGGGTCACACGCGGCTGCAGGATGGCGTAACCACTGGTCACGCGGCCCGACTTTTCCGTGTAGATCGGCCGGTTGAGCGGATGGCTGAGCTTGCCAGCCAGACGGTTGACCGAATCCGGCGTCAGGCGCGTATCGGAATCGAGCGTCATGACGAACTTGATATCGGCCGGCACTTCCTCATTGCTGGGGAAATAGGTCGTATCTTTATCGCCGCGCAGCAGCATGTTGAGCTCATGCAGCTTGCCGCGCTTGCGTTCCCAGCCCATCCAGCGGCCTTCCTGTGCGTTGTACAGGCGCTTGCGGTGCAGGAGGAAGAAGCGTGGATTACCACCTTGCGTATAATGCTGGTTGAGGGCTGTCACCTTCTCGCGGGCATAGTCGAGGATATCCAGATCATTATCGGTCTGCTCGACCTTGCTGTCAGCCCAGTCAGTGAGCAGCGCGAAGTAAATTTCGCCGCGCGGATTGGTCAGGTAATGCACTTCAAGATTGCGGATATGCTCGTCAACGGAGTCGTGCGAGGTGATCAGCGTCGGCACGGCGACAAGAGTCTTTGCCTCAACCGGCAGGCCGTTCTTATATTCAAAGCCGATCAGCCGTGTTGGCGGCATGAACATCGGAATGATCCAATTGACGAAACCATTGGCGGTTTCCATCGTCGGGAAAACGGCGAGAACCGTCAGCAGCAGCACTGTGTCACTCGGCAGGCCATAACGGCGCAGCCAGTAGTGAATCAGGAACAGGATACCGATTGATATGACGGATGCGGGAATCCACAGACCGGCAAGGCCGAGCATTTTGTAGAACCGCACCCAGCGCTGCAGAACAGTGGGTGTCGACCCACATGTATTCTCGAGTTCTTCACGGCCATCGCCGGCAAGATAATAACCGACATCGCGTTTGCGCTGTACGGTTACGCTCTTCTCGTCACCTTTGGTCTCGGCACTGTGGTGTGCAAGATCCAATGCAGCCTGCGTAATATCCTGCTCGCTCTTGCCCGAGCGACGGGCGATCTTTTCAATCGCCACGCGGTAGGCATTGCGGGAATGGAAATCGAGCGCATCGAAGTTTGAATGTTCGCGCAGCACCGCATCGACACCGCTGACTGTCTCGAACCAGGTAATCCAGTCGACGTCGTCAATAGCCTTCAGGCTGCGGATCAAGTTGCCCATGGTCACGCCGCCGGTGGACTGGCGCGTATGTTCCTGGATGATCGCATCTTCGGCATCGCTGCCATTCTTTTCCAGCTCTTCCTCAAGCCAGGCAACTGCAGCACCGGAATGCATTGCGCCGCCACGCAGGCGATAGAGCAGGTGTGTAGCAAAGGTGCTGTCACGGGCTGCCGTCGTATACTGCGCCAGAAGCTGCGGCAGCGTTTCTTTGTCGGCATTCAGTGTGATTTCGTCAGCCACGCTGTTGGCATAGGCCCGCATGCGGCGGGCACGCTCAACCCGCAACGACAGGCGGCGGGCATTTTCGATCAGGATGAAGCGGACTGCGGAGGGCAGGGCCCACAACTCACCGATATGCAGAGGCGCGACGGTCTGGAAGCCCTCGACCATGGCCGTCAGGCTGCTCAGGGAGAACTGGCTATCCGTATGGGCGGCATAGAGCCATGCCAAAGCCATGACGCGCGGGATTTCCGGCCGGTTGGTGAGCGGCGGCAATTGGCGGAAGAACTTCTTCGGCAGATCACGCTCGACCTGCTGGATGTTCTGATCAACGAGGTAATAGTTGTCCAGCAGCCATTGGGCCGCTGGTGTTATCGTTTCACCCTTGCGTGCAGCCGCGTCAGATGAACGATAGGAATGCAGGATCAGCTTGGCGTTCTCGACCGTCCGCTGTTCGAACACCATGGGCTCGTAGTCGGGCAGGCGGACATCCTCGCCGCGCGCAACACGTGCACCCAGCTCGCGCAGGTCATCGGTGGATTTGTAGTGAGCTCTGATAGGATTGGGTTGGACCGAAAAAATCTGACCAACGGCGTTCTTCTGTGGTGTGAAAGATTTTAAAAAAGACAGTAGGGCCATTTGCCTTCGTTTCGGTTGTGAAGAAAAAATCTTCAGGGCTGCAACACAGGACGATAATAACGGGTCGATCGACCCGTGGAGAAGTTTACGATCTAATCGGGCAGGATCAACTAAGCTACCTTCACTTTTGTCTTGCCAATCAGTTTTGATGAAAATGAGTCAAATTTCCATTTGTTTATCTTAAGCAATTCGTAGCAGCCTGCACAGGGGCTCATACAGCAAACTCTATTGTTGCCCGATACTCCGAACCTGACATGCTTTGTGAACAGACTGTTTACGATTCAGTAAACAGGGTCATGACAGCGCAAAAATGCAAAAAGCCGGAATTCGCTGAATTCCGGCTTTATTTGTGATGATATGGGCATCAATCCTTCAGGAAAACCCGCCAGTGCTTGGGTCTGAAAGCGATACGGCTCTTTTCCGTTGCTGGATGATCGGCCGGGATCTCGATTTCGATACGTTCTGCCGCACCGCCAATTTCAAGCTCGACCCGGCGTGTTGCACCGACGCGGCGGCTGGCAATAACGGTTCCGGCAATACAGCCGCCGCAACCCTCGACCAGTTCAACGTCATGCGGGCGGAAATAAAGCGCTCCGTTGCCGTTCGGTCCGTCGCTTTTCAGGCCAAGTGTGCGATCAGCCAACCATATTTCACCATTTTCAACACGAACCTCAAGCGAACTTGATTCGCCAATGAAGCCATAGACGAAAGGTGAATTTGGCGTGTCATAAACCTGATCCGGCGTGCCAATCTGCTCGATCTTGCCCTGGCTCATGACGACAACGCGGTCTGCAAGTTCCAGCGCTTCATCCTGGTCGTGGGTCACAAAGACTGTCGTGTGCCTGGTCTTGTCGTGGATTTCACGCAGCCAGCGCCGCAACTCCTTGCGCACCTTGGCATCAAGCGCGCCAAACGGTTCGTCGAGCAGCAGAACACGCGGTTCGATTGCCATGGCGCGGGCGAGTGCCACACGCTGGCGCTGACCGCCGGAAAGCTGGGCCGGATAGCGCTTTTCCAGCCCGCCGAGCTGGACGAAATCGAGCAGTTCAGAAGACCGGCGGCGGATTTCCTCCTTGGCCGGGCGATTGGCGGCAGGCCGCACTTTCAAACCGAACCCGACATTGTCGATAACGGTCATATGGCGGAACAGCGCATAGTGCTGAAACACGAAACCAACATTGCGCTCCTGCACCGATTTCAGCGATGCATCTTCGTCGCCGAAAAACACTTTGCCTTCGGTCGGTGTTTCCAGGCCGGCAATCAGCCGAAGCAGCGTTGTCTTGCCAGACCCGGAAGGGCCGAGCAGGGCAATCAATTCACCCGAATTGATGTCGAGCGACACGTCGTGCAACGCCGGGAAGCGATCGAATTCCTTGCGTACACCACTTACGCGAACGTCCATTGTATATCCTCTCAGTGTCCGCCGTTGGCTGCCAGTTCCGCACCATATCTCAACTCCAGAAGGGTCTTGAGAACGAGCGTCACCAGCGCCAGCAGCGCCAGAAGCGAAGCCACCGCAAAAGCAGCGACTGAATTGAATTCGTTGTAAAGAATTTCGACCTGCAGCGGCATCGTGTTGGTCAGGCCGCGGATATGGCCTGAAACGACGGACACTGCACCAAATTCTCCCATGGCCCGGGCGTTGCACAAAAGCACGCCGTAGAGCAAGCCCCATTTGATATTGGGAAGGGTAACGCGCCAGAAGGTCTGCCAGCCGTTTGCACCCAGCGACAGTGCCGCTTCCTCATCCGTCGTGCCCTGTTCCTGCATCAGTGGAATGAGTTCACGTGCCACAAAGGGAAAGGTCACGAATACGGTCGCCAGCACAATACCCGGCACCGCGAACAGGATCTCGATACCCTGTGATTTGAGCCACGGCCCAAGTGCACTGTGCGAGCTGAACAACAGCACATAGACGAGACCTGAAATGACAGGAGAAACCGAAAAGGGCAGGTCGATCAGCGTCGTCAGAAACGCCTTGCCCTTGAATTCGAACTTGGCAATCGTCCAGGCAGCCACCACGCCGAAGACCAGATTGAGCGGAACGGCGATGACCGCCACCAGCAGGGTCAGACGAATGGCGGCAAGCGCATCGTGATCGGCAAAAGCTGCGAGATATGCGGCGGGACCTTTTCGGAATGCTTCGTAAAACACCGAGATCAATGGCAGCAGCAGGAACAGCGCAAGAAAGACCAGCGCAATCCCGATCAGCACATAACGGGCCGTGCGGCTTTCCGTGGTTGCCGGGTGCCATGTTTTCGAGGCGGGTTCAGGCGGTTGTGGCAGTTCATGTCGCATAGCCATACCTCCTGCGGCTCCAGGCCTGAATAAGATTGATGATGAATAGCATGGTGAAGGAAATGATGAGCATGATGGCGGCAATGGCCGTCGCGCCCGTATAGTCGAATTCTTCGAGACGAATAACAATCAGCAATGGTGCAATCTCTGAAATATAGGGCAAATTACCGGCAATAAAAATGACTGAGCCATATTCACCGACGGCGCGGGCAAAGGCGAGAGCAAAGCCGGTGAGGATCGCCGGTGTCAGGCCAGGCAGCAGGACGCGCGTGATGGTCTGGAAACGCGTGGCGCCAAGCGTGGCTGCGGCCTCTTCCACCTCCTTGCGGATTTCTTCCATCACCGGCTGTACGGTCCGCACCACGAAAGGCAGGCCGATAAAAATCAGCGCGATGGTGATGCCGATGGGCGTGAAGGCGACTTTGATCCCAAGCGGGTCGAGCCAGCGGCCGATCCAGCCGTTTTTTGAATAGAGTGCGGTCAGCGCAATACCGGCAACAGCGGTTGGCAGGGCAAACGGCAGATCGACAATAGCGTCGATGATGCGGCGGCCGGGAAAGCGGTAGCGCACCAGAACCCAGGCGACAATGACACCGAATACCACGTTGATCAGGGCAGCCACGAATGACGTGCCGAAGCTGATCTTCAGGGCATTCAAAGTGCGCTGGTCCGTAGCGACGTGCCACATCCCGCCCCAGCCGAGCGATGCGGAACGCCAGACCAGTCCAGCCAGCGGAATAAGGACAATGAGGGTCAGATAGGCAAGAGTGAAGCCGAGTGTCATTCCGAACCCTGGAATAACACTCGGCCTCTTAAACCGCCAACCTGCTGTGAGGTTGGAAATCATGCTGTTACTTTTTCGGCTTGTAAATCTGGTCAAACGTTCCGCCATCTCCGAAGTGATAGGGCTGTGCTTTAGCCCATCCACCGAAGATTGGATCATCGATCGTCACCAGTTTCAACTCCGGCAATTTTTTGATCAGATCAGCCGGTACCAGTTTTGGGTCGGCAGGGCGGTAGAAGTGCTTGGCTGCCAGGGTCTGGCCCTCAGCGGAATATAGATATTGCAGATAGGCTTCCGCCACCTTGCGTGTGCCCTTGGCATCGACATTGCCGTCGACAACAGCCACCGGCGGTTCAGCCAGAATGGATTGTGGCGGTACGACGATATCGAACTTGTCGTCACCGAATTCGGTCGAGGCGAGATACGCTTCGTTTTCCCAAGCAAGCAGCACATCGCCGAGTTCACGCTGGGCAAAGGTGGTTGTCGAGCCGCGTGCACCGGAATCAAGCACTGGAACGTGCTGGAACAGATTGGCGATGTAGTCCTTGATCTTGGCTTCATCGCCGCCGTACTGGCCAGAGGCCCAGGCCCAGGCAGCCAGATAGTTCCAGCGAGCACCGCCCGACGTCTTTGGATTTGGCGTGATGACCTCAACGCCGTCCTTCACCAGATCGCCCCAGTCCTTGATCCCCTTGGGATTGCCCTTGCGCACCAGAAAAACAATTGTCGAGGTATAGGGCGCGGAATTGTGCGGATATTTTGTGCGCCAATCCGGATTGATCTTCTTGGTGGCTTTGACGATGGCGTTGATATCGCTTTCGAGGGCCAGCGTCACCACATCGGCGTCGAGACCATCAATGACCGAACGTGCTTGCGCACCGGATCCGCCATGCGACGTCTGAATGGTCAGCGTCTCACCGGTATCGGCTTTCCACTTGGCCGCAAAAGCCGCGTTGAAGTCCTTGTAGAGTTCGCGTGTCGGATCATAGGACACGTTCAGAAGTGTCGTATCCGCTTGGGCGGCAGACAGCGATTGCAAGGACACCGTCGCCGCAAACAGTGCGGCCGCCAGCGATAGTGATAATCGGGAATGTTTCATGCCTGCCTCCGTGTAGTGTGACCTAAAGCGTAGCAGAGCGCCCCGCACAGCGGGCGTTGGAAAGAATTCCTTTTATATCGATAAATTAGAAAATTCTACCTAAATACCATAGGCTATAGAAATGGTAGTCTATTGGGGGCCGGTGGCGAAATTTGCTCGCAACAGGATTCTTTCGCGGTGCTCTAAGCTACGCTTGGGATCTGGCGGTTTGGCGGCCATGGGTCTGACGGTCAAACAAGGGCGTGCATGAAATAATCTTTCGCCTGATGGTTGTACCAGGTAGCGATAGAAATGGTACCGGCGGTTGGCCGGTACCGGGCTGGAGGCCCTTATTTGCGGATCAGCGGATCAACCGGTGTAATCTCGGCAACTTCGGTGTACGAACTGGCATTTGTCTTTGCTTCCATCGAAGCGCGCACTGTGATCGGCGCGACAAAAATCGCCAGTGTCAGCGCTGCGGTGGCGGCGATTGAAAGGCGGCGTTCCATGCGTGAATTGATGATCATTGGTTTTCCCCTTCGTCCTAATGGTATTTCGCCCGCAACGGGCGAGAAATAATGTCGTCGATTGCAAATTTAGGGATCGGCAAAAGCACCTGATCCAGCTCCACCAGCGTTTCGGCAAAACCGATGGCTGCGTTCTCGACTTCCTCCTGTCGCGATGGACATGCCATGGCATTGAGGCAGGTTCGTGCTGCAAGCATGTCGCAATTTTGAAGCCCGGCAATCAGGCCTAAAGTCAGGCATTCTTCCCGGCATACATGGTGTGAACCGAACGGAAATGTCTTCAGGGGGCAGAGGGCGCAATGACGCAGCGTGCGGATGAAGAACGAGAGCTCGGAGAGTGCCCGGTTGCCTTCACGGGAGC
This sequence comes from Phyllobacterium sp. 628, assembly GCF_014189505.1. Taxonomy (GTDB): domain Bacteria; phylum Pseudomonadota; class Alphaproteobacteria; order Rhizobiales; family Rhizobiaceae; genus Phyllobacterium. Next base: position 999,912 of record NZ_CP050301.1, read on the forward strand.
CGAGAATTTCGCTGTAAAGCCCAAATGCCATTTCCCAGGCAATCACCGAGCCGGTTTCGAAGCCCGCCGTCCAGCGGCGATAGCCTTCGAGCACCAGCTTTTCCGGCGTGCGGTCGAAATAACAGCCGGCGCCATGACCGGTTTCAGATGTGCGCGGATACATGCCCACTCCCGTCCTGCTCGGTATTGCGGATCAGGGCGGAAAATCCGTTGCGGCATGTGCGGACAACGGGCCGTGTCAGCCTGTTGAGGCCATCAGCGGAATATGGAAGCTGCGGATGCAGCATGGAGACCACGCGCAGGCGTGGCAGAAAAAGACCTATCATAGGGTCCTCCAATCGAACGGGTTCAAGGCCCAGACATCAAAGGTATGCACTCTTGTGCTCGTGCATAAAGGCAATGGTTCAATTCAAAGTCAAATGGTAATTTTCGAAAACATTGAAAAATATCAATATGTTAGAATAATTCTAAGAAATCATGAGTTTTTTAGTATACAAATGTTCTGGCAAGCTGACAAATTATCGCACCCGAGCAGCGCGTGAAGCCGTTTGAGCGGGCTGCCTGTGGCAAATTCGAAGACGATTCTAGAGCTGTGTGACCATGCGGTGCGATGAAGGATGGATCATCCGCACGAAGGTGATGGGTTTTTGTGGCACGAATGTCACGCGCTCGATAATGAACACTGCGTCCTTTTCGGCAACGCCAAGAATCTCCGCTTCATGAGTGCCCGCTACACCGGCGTGAAAGACAATCTCCGCCTGCGAGAAAGGCGAGTGCGTCACCAGCCATTCATTGGGGCTGATCGTCTCGAAAGTCTCATTGCGGATGGAGGGGACCGCATCCAGATTGATCCAGCGATCTTCGTATTGATAGGGCTTGCCATTGGAGAGATGCACGCATTGCACATGCAGCATTTCCTTGCCCTTGCTGAGGCCCATGCGTTGTGCAACCGAGGTGGGCGCTTTTTCCACGCGGTTAGACAGCAGGCGGAACTGGTAAGCACCGCCTTTGGTCTCAATTTCCTGCCGGACGATGGGAATGACAAAACGCGCCTCGCGCATAGGGTGCAGTGCAACCCGTGTTCCGGCCTTGCGCTTGCGCACCAGAACGCCGCCGCGCGCCAATTCCTGCAGGGCGCGATTGACAGTAGCGCGGGCGCAGCCGAACTCGATGGACAATACTTCCTCGCCGGGGATCAACGCGCCGGGCGCCCAGACCCGCTCGGCGATGCGCCGGGCCATTTCAGCCTTGATGGCATGGAAGGATTTTCGCGCTGTTGCCGTCACACCCGCTCCAGAATTGACGCAAGCCGCGCCTTGTAGGTTGCAAAAATGGCGTCCCGTGCATGATGCCGCCCGCTATGCACCACATGCCGGCCAGCTGACCACACGTCAGTCACTGCATGTCTGTCGCCTGCAAAAATCCAGCCGTCAAGCAACCGGTCACCCGCAAGCCCGAGGATGGATGCGTCGTCCGCGTCGAGCGCCACCATATCAGCCCATTTTCCGGTGACGAGACTGCCTGCATTGCGGCCAAGTGCCTGCATTCCGCCCGCAAGCGCCGTGTCATAGAGTGTTCGCCCGTTGGATTTGCTATCGACGGAAAGCGTGACGCGCGAAACATCACGCAGCCGCTGACTGTATTCAAGCTGGCGCAGTTCTTCCGAGGGTGAAATGCGGATATTGGAATCGGATCCGGTACCAAACCGGCCGCCCGCGCCGAGATAGCGCACGCCGTCAAAAATACCGTCGCCAAGGCTGGCTTCGGTCAGCGGGCAAAGCCCCACGACGGCGCGGCTCGCCGCAACACGCAATGTTTCTTCTGGTGTCATATGAGTGGAATGGATCAGGACCCAGCGTTCATTGACGGGAAGATGATCCAGCAGCCAGCTCATCGAGCGCTGGCCGTAAGCGGCCTGCACCTCTTCCAGTTCCGGCAATTGCTCGGCAATGTGGATATGGAAGGGCATGGTGGGGAAACGCCGCTCGAGTTCCAGCAGATCTCGCTCGTTGACGGCGCGGATCGAGTGCGGCGCAACGCCAAATCCCGCGTCTGGCCCGGTCGCACGCGCGGCTTTTTCTGCGCCCTCCGCCAGTCTGCTAAAACGCTCCACATCGTTGCCAAAGCGCAACTGTCCGCCCGCCAGCGCGCGGCCGTCAACACCGCCCTGTGCATAGGCGACCGGAAGCAGTGTCAGGCCAATGCCGGTGGCTTTGGCAGCCGCCCCGATGCGTTCCGACAATTCCGCCAGACTGGTATAGGGCGTGCCGCCCGGCTGATGGTGGACATAGTGAAATTCCGCGACGCTGGAATAGCCGGATTCAAGCATTTCGACGAAGGCAAAGGCAGCGATGGCCTCGATATCGTCAGGATCGAGAATGTCGAGAAAGCGATACATGATTTCCCGCCACGTCCAGAAACTGTCGCGGCCCGCCGGGCTGCGCGCTTCGGACAGTCCCGCCATGGCGCGTTGAAACGTGTGGCTATGCAGATTGGCCTGTGCGGGCAGGAGAATAGCGGTACGGTGGCTGTCACCAAGCGCACGGCTTCCTGCTTCTACTGAGATGATTTGTCCTGTTGCATCGATCTGCACCAGAACATCGCGCTCCCAGCCTTTTTCCGTGAGGGCTGTCAGGGCAAAAACTGATTGGGCAACTGAGTTCACGTGTCATCCCCTGCTTGAAATCGTCATTCTGTTGTTGCTCTGCACGGGCCATTGTGCGTGGTTCGACAAGCTCACCATGAGGGATGATGGAGAATTGCAGGGAGCCGTATTCTGCAATGTTCCTGATCGGCTTTGCAGCCCACGCTTTCCCTCATGGTGAGCTTGTCGAACCACGTATGAAGTTGGTGCAGCAAACCTATATATCCACTTCTTGACATAATATGTATATACATAATAACGTCGTGAGCAAGACCTAATGGGGATGGTATCGGGGCCAATGAGGAAAATTTTATCCGGACTGAGGATTGCCACGCTGGAGGATACCGGCGCTGCCTACGGCCTCATTGATGCGGGTGCGATTGGCATTGAAGGGGATCGTATCGCCTGGGTTGGCGAGACCATTCCAGAGGACTGGAATGATGTTGAAACGCAGGATTTTGGTGGCCGTCTGGCGACGCCTGCGCTGATCGATTGCCACACCCATCTCGTGTTCGGCGGCAATCGCGCGCGCGAGTTCGAAATGCGCCTCGAAGGCGCCAGCTATGAGGAAATCGCCCGTGCGGGCGGCGGTATCGTCTCGTCGGTGAAGGCCACCAACGGCCTCTCTGAAGATGAACTGGTCGTACAAAGCCTGCCGCGGCTCGACACCCTTTTGGCAGAAGGCATTTCCACGGTGGAGATCAAATCCGGTTATGGCCTCAACATTGAAGCCGAACTGAACATGCTACGCGTAGCACGCCGTCTCGGCACGCTGCGGCCCGTGCGTATCCGCACCAGCTATCTCGCTGCCCATGCAGTGCCGCCGGAATATCGCGGCCGCGCCGACGACTATATTGCAGAAATTGTGCTGCCCGGCCTTGAAGCCGCCCATGCGGAAGGTCTTGTCGATGCGGTCGATGGCTTCTGCGAAGGTATTGCATTCTCGCCAGCCCAGATAGCCCGCGTGTTCGACAAGGCGAAAGCGCTTGGCATCCCGGTCAAGCTGCATGCGGAACAACTGTCCAATCTCGGTGGTGCCAAGCTCGCCGCTTCCTACGGCGCTCTCTCTGCTGATCACCTGGAATATCTCGATGAGGACGGTGCCAAGGCCATGGCTGCGGCAGGCACGGTTGCAGTGCTTTTGCCGGGTGCTTTCTATGCCCTGCGTGAAGAACAGGCGCCGCCGGTGAAAGCGCTGCGCGAAGCTGGTGTCCGCATCGCCATCGCCACCGATTGCAATCCCGGCACTTCGCCGTTGACCTCGCTGCTGCTGACCATGAACATGGCCTGCACGCTGTTTCGCCTGACTGCCGAAGAGGCGCTGGCGGGTGCCACGCGCGAAGCAGCGCATGCACTCGGCCTGCAAAAAGACATTGGCACCATCGCCCCCGGCAAACGTGCCGAAATTGCCATTTGGAATGCCGCGCAGCCCGCAGAGCTCTGCTACCGCATCGGCTTCAATCCCCTCCATCAGCTTATCTTGAAGGCTTGACCATGACTGTCGTCCTCCACCCCGGTTCCGTTCCTCTGGCGGAACTCGAAAAAATCTACTGGCAGGGAACGCCGGTGCGGCTTGATCCCTCGTTCCATAAGGGCATCAAGGCGGCAGCAAAGCGCATTGCTGAAATCGCCGCGGGTAATGCACCGGTCTATGGCATCAATACCGGTTTCGGTAAATTGGCCTCAATCCGCATCGATGCGGCGGATGTCGGCACCCTCCAGCGCAATCTGATCCTGTCGCATTGCTGCGGTGTAGGTAACGCGCTGCCGGAAAATATTGTTCGTCTGATCATGGCCTTGAAGCTGATTTCGCTCGGCCGGGGCGCATCGGGCGTGCGCCCGGAACTGATCAGTCTCATCGAAGCCATGCTGGCCAAGGACGTTATCCCGGTCATTCCGGAAAAAGGTTCGGTCGGAGCATCCGGCGATCTAGCACCGCTGGCCCACATGGCTGCAGCGATGATCGGCGAGGGCGATGTGAGCTTCGACGGCCAGCAGATGCATGCCAGCGAAGGCCTTGCCAAGGCTGGTCTCAAGCCTGTTGTGCTCGCCGCCAAGGAAGGCCTTGCCCTGATCAACGGCACGCAGGTGTCAACGGCACTCGCGCTCGCCGGCTTGTTCCGTGCACACCGCTCGGCGCAATCGGCGTTGATCACCGGCGCTCTTTCCACCGATGCGGCGATGGGGTCCTCCGCACCGTTCCATCCGGATATTCATACCCTGCGCGGTCATCGTGGTCAGATCGATACCGGCGCGGCCTTGCGCGCGCTTCTGGAAAACTCGCCGATCCGCGCAAGCCACATCGAAGGGGATGAGCGCGTTCAGGACCCTTATTGTATCCGCTGCCAGCCGCAGGTCGATGGTGCCTGTCTTGATCTTCTGCGCATGGCAGCCCGCACGCTGGAAATCGAGGCCAATGCAGTTACCGACAATCCGCTGGTTCTCAGTGATGGGTCGGTCGTATCAGGCGGCAATTTCCACGCAGAACCTGTGGCATTCGCCGCCGACCAGATCGCGCTTGCCATCTGCGAGATAGGCTCAATCGCTCAGCGCCGTATCGCGCTGCTGGTTGATCCAGCCCTGAGCTATGGCCTGCCGGCGTTTCTCGCCCGCAAGCCCGGCCTCAATTCCGGTCTGATGATTGCCGAAGTCACGTCAGCAGCGCTGATGTCGGAAAACAAGCAGATGTCGCATCCGGCGTCAGTCGATTCCACGCCCACATCGGCCAATCAGGAAGATCACGTTTCCATGGCCTGCCATGGTGCACGCCGCCTCTTGCAGATGACGGACAATCTGTTCTCCATCATCGGCATCGAGGCTTTGACGGCCGCGCAAGGCATCGACCTGCGCAGCCCGCTGCAGACAAGCCCGGAACTGACCCGCGCCCACGCGGCAATCCGTTCCGTTGTGCCGACACTTGATGAAGACCGCTATATGGCACCGGACCTCAAGGCGGTCTCCGACCTTGTCGGCTCTGGCGCTCTCAATGCCGCCATTTCCGCAGGCATATTGCCAGCACTGGATACCGGCCTATGAATGTTGTCGATGTCAAACAGGGATCTTCCCCGATCATTCTCGGTCTGCCGCACACGGGCACCGAAGTTCCCAAGGATATCTGGGACCGGCTCAATGAAAACGGTCAGCTGCTGGCCGATACGGACTGGCACATTCACACACTGTACGACGGTCTGCTTGAAGGCGCGACGACGGTTCGCGCCACCTTTCATCGCTATGTCATCGACGCCAACCGCGATCCGGCGGGTGTCAGCCTTTATCCCGGCCAGAACACCACGGGCCTGATCCCCGAAACGGATTTCGACGGTCATACGATCTGGCGCAATGGCGAAAAGCCGGCTGCTGCTGATATCCAGATGCGGTTGGAGCAGTTTCACACGCCCTATCACGAAGCACTGGCCGCCGAGATCAAGCGCGTTCAGGACATTCACGGCCTCGCCATTCTCTATGACTGCCATTCTATCCGCTCGCACATTCCCTTCCTGTTTCAGGGCAAGTTGCCGGATTTCAACATCGGCACCAATCAGGGCACCAGCTGTGCACCGGAAATCGCCGCTGCCACTGGCCGGTTTGCCTTTGCCGCTACCGGCTATGACGGTGTGATGAATGGCCGCTTTAAGGGCGGCTGGACCACACGTCACTATGGCAAGCCGGAAAAGGGTGTTCATGCGATCCAGATGGAACTGGCGCAATCCACCCATTTGCAGACCGAAGCGCCGCCCTTTGCCTATGACGAGGAAAAGGCTGAACGCCTGCGCAAGCATCTCAAGGACATTCTCGAAAATCTCGAACAAACCGCTTTCAAGCTGGGGAGCTTATGATGAACAATCCACGCCACAATATCCGTGAAATCCGCAGCCCCCGCGGCCCGGAGCTCAACACCAAATCCTGGATGACTGAAGCGCCGCTGCGCATGCTAATGAACAATCTCGATCCGGATGTGGCCGAAAACCCGAATGAGCTCGTGGTCTATGGCGGTATTGGCCGTGCCACCCGCACATGGGATGATTTCGACAAAATCGTTGCGACGCTGAAAACGCTGAACGAAGACGAAACGCTGCTGGTTCAGTCCGGCAAGCCGGTAGGTGTGTTCCGCACCCATGCAGACGCACCGCGTGTGCTTATCGCCAATTCCAATCTCGTTCCGCATTGGGCCACATGGGACCATTTCAACGAACTGGATAAGAAGGGTCTGGCCATGTATGGCCAGATGACCGCCGGTTCGTGGATCTATATCGGCACGCAGGGCATCGTGCAGGGCACCTACGAAACCTTTGTTGAGGCGGGCCGTCAGCACTATGGCGGCAATCTCAAAGGCAAATGGATTCTCACCGGTGGCCTCGGCGGTATGGGCGGCGCACAGCCGCTGGCCGCTGTCATGGCAGGCGCCTGCTGCCTCGCGATTGAATGCAATCCGGACTCGATCGATTTCCGCCTGCGCACCCGCTATGTCGATGCCAAGGCCGAAACACTCGACGAAGCGCTCGAAATGATTGACCGCTGGACCAAGGCCGGTGAAGCCAAATCTGTTGGCCTGCTTGGCAATGCGGCAGAAATTCTGCCCGAAATGGTCCGTCGCGGCATTCGCCCTGATATCGTTACCGATCAGACATCGGCCCACGATCCGATCAATGGCTATCTGCCCAAGGGCTGGACCATGGCCGAATGGAAGGCCAAGCGCGAGAGCGATCCCAAAGCCGTCGAGAAAGCGGCCCGCGCTTCCATGCGCGAGCACGTCGAAGCGATGATTGCTTTCTGGGAAGCCGGCATTCCGACTCTCGACTATGGCAATAATATCCGTCAGGTCGCCAAGGATGAAGGGCTGGAAAACGCCTTTGCGTTCCCCGGTTTCGTGCCTGCCTATATCCGCCCGCTCTTTTGTCGTGGCATTGGCCCGTTCCGCTGGGCGGCTTTGTCTGGCGATCCGGAGGACATCTACAAGACCGATGCCAAGGTAAAGGAACTCACCCCCGGTAATACCCATCTGCATCATTGGCTCGACATGGCGCGCGATCGTATTGCGTTTCAGGGTCTGCCAGCGCGCATCTGCTGGGTGGGACTGGGTGATCGCCACCGTCTCGGTCTTGCCTTCAACGAAATGGTCCGCAATGGCGAACTCAAGGCACCCGTTGTGATCGGCCGCGATCATCTGGATTCGGGCTCCGTTGCTTCGCCAAACCGTGAGACAGAATCTATGAAAGACGGTTCGGATGCCGTTTCCGACTGGCCGCTGCTGAATGCTCTGCTCAACACGGCGTCGGGAGCCACATGGGTTTCACTGCATCATGGCGGCGGTGTCGGCATGGGCTTCTCGCAGCATGCGGGCATGGTCATCTGCGCTGACGGCACGGACGATGCCAAGCGCCGCATCGAGCGCGTGCTGTGGAATGATCCGGCTACCGGCGTTATGCGCCATGCGGATGCGGGTTATGAAATCGCCATCGATTGCGCCAGGGAGAAGGGTCTCAACCTGCCGGGCATTCTCGGCTGATGCGCATCCTGCGTGCCACTGATCATCGCCAGATGCCGTGGAAGAATGGCAAGGGTGTCACCACCGAGATTGCCATTTTTCCCGGTGATGCGTCTGTCGATAATTTCGACTGGCGCATCAGTATGGCCAAGGTTCCGGCATCAGGACCGTTCTCGGCCTTTGCCGGTGTTGACCGGGTGCTGGCCGTGCTGGAAGGTGAGATGGTTCTGACCGTTGAGGGCAAGCCGCCTGCAACGATGGATGCATCCTCCGCTGCAATGGCCTTTCCCGGTGATGCCGCCACAAGCGCCGTTGTCTTGCATGAAGTGATGGACCTCAACGTCATGGTGCGCCGGGGGAAATTTTCAGCCCAGTCGACCAGACTGGTCAATGCAGAAATATTCGGGAAAGCCGACGAAACATTTGTGCTTCTGCGCAGCGATGCGGAGCTCGTTTCCGGCGAAACGCTCGGGCTGGGCGATGTGCTGCATATCCAGAAATCAGAAACTGTTGCCTTCACGCGTATTCCGTCTGATGCGTGGCTGGTCGAGATCACATCACTGGCCGAATAGGCCCGTCCGCCGGATTTGTCGCTTTGCCGCATAGATTTCGCCCGCAAGCTGCGCTATCTGGTTAGCCGGAACCGCAAAACGGGGATGTGATGCGTAAATTTGGGTACGATTGGCAACTGGCTGTGCGCACGCTGTGCGCGCTGGCGCTTGTCTTCGTCGCTTTCGCGCATCAGCCAGTCGCGGCTTCCGCGAACGATCGGATCGATCTTGCCGCCTATACGCTTCCTGATGGTACCGTTCCTGTGCTCTGCCTTCCCGGTAGCGGCGATCAGGACCCGCACAAGAGCGCATGGCATGGCACCGGCTGCGAAGCCTGCCGTATTTCCGCGTCGTTTATCCTGCCTGTCCCGCCGCAGACGGCTGGCCAAAAGGTTGAACCGGCAACATCGCTTGCCATCAAGCGTGAAGCTGTTCTGATTGCCCGCAGCCTTTACCCTCCGGCAGCCCCGCCTCAGGCACCCCCTCTCGTCTAAAGCACATCCTTTCGAATGCTGGTCTTTCACCGGCCGGAAGGACTGCGCCATGTGCGGCGCGCGCCATTGGCTTTCACAGGCCAATTTCTGTTGCTGTCAGACGATTGGAACACGCATGACCGTCTCAACCATGGCTTCGGAGAAGCCTAAGGACATCAGTCAATCTCTTTACCGGGCCATCTGGCGCTGGCATTTTTTCGCCGGCCTTCTGGTCATCCCCTTTATGATCAATCTCGCCGTCACCGGCGGGCTGTACCTGTTTAAAAATCAGATCGATACGACTTTCTTTGCCTATCGCAATGTGGTTACACCCCATTCGGAAACACTCGCACCTGCGCTCCTTGCCGACAGCGCCAAGGCTGCGGTGCCCGGTTCAACCGTGTTGCGCTACCGCGACCCGCCCGCAGCGGACCGGTCCGCCCGGGTGACCGTAGAAACCACTACAGGCAAAGTGCTGGTTTTTGTTGATCCCTATTCGGGCGCGGTGCTTGGCAAAGTTGCTGAAAAGGAGGAGTTCAACTGGGTCGTGCGCAAGATACACAGCCTCGTTTACTTCAATCTCTCGCTCGACTGGATCGTTGAGGCGGTGGGCGGTCTGGCGCTCATTCTTGTCATTACCGGGTTTTATCTCTGGTGGCCGCGCAAACAGTCTGGCGGTGTTATGAGTGTGCGTGGCACACCCGATAAACGCATCTTCTGGCGCGATGTGCATGCGGTTACCGGTTCCATTGCCGGGGTGCTGATTTTCTTCCTCGCCATCACCGGCATGCCATGGTCATCCTATTGGGGCGACAAACTGCATACGATGCTGGATGATTCCGGCCTTGGCTTCCCCGCTCAGGTCTGGAATGCAAAGCCGGTATCGCAGATACCTCTCAGCGAAGCGCTGACGGATGCAGGCTGGACGGTGGAGCAGTCTTCCGCACCTCTGTCTTCGGTTAAAGAGGAAGGTATCAAAGTTGCAACACTCAACGATGTTGTCGCCGCTTCGCAGGCAGCTGGCATGGTGCGGGGCTTCGAAGTGGCACTGCCGTCTGGTCCCGAAAGTGTCTACACGGCCGCTGTCTTTCCTGATGACATCGGTAAACAGCGCACTATTCATTACGACCGGTATAGCGGCCAGCCGCTGGCCGATATCAAGTTTGCTGATTATGGCCCCGCTGCCAAGGTCATCGAGTTCGGCATTGGCGTTCATATGGGACAATATTGGGGTGCCTTGAACAAGGCCATCATGCTGCTCACCTGCCTTGCCATCATCCTGGCGTCCGTTTCTGCCGTGATCATGTGGTGGAAGCGGCGCCCGTCCGGCCGTCTCGGTGTTCCGCCGATGCCATCGCAAAAAAGCGTCTTTGCGGCTTTGACCCTGATCATTCTCGGCTTCGGTGTTCTCTTCCCGCTCACCGGGTTTGCCATTCTGGCGATGCTGGTTCTCGATCAATTGATCCAGCTTGTTCCATCCCCTCTCAAACGCGTATTCTCGTAAAAAGAATTGGAGAAAACCATGAACTACGTCCTCAAAACAGCTGCTCTTGCCCTGTTCGCTGCATCCTTCGCATTCTCTGCCCAGGCCCATGATCATTCCGCCATGAGCAAGGAAGATGCGACTGCAATGGAAGCCCGTGAAGCCAAGAGCCAGGTGAAAGCTGGCGATCTCGTTCTGGCTGGTGCCTATGCCCGTGCAACTTTGCCGGGTGCCAAGGTGGGTGGCGGCTATGTCTCGATTACCAATGGGGCCAGGGAAGCGGACCGTCTGCTCGGCGGCTCAAGCCCGGCTGCCGGCCGTGTCGAAGTGCATGAGATGAAGATGGAAGGTGAGGTCATGAAAATGCGCAAACTCGCCGACGGTGTTGAAATTCCTGCAGGCGGCATCGTTCGGCTTGCGCCTGGCGGCCTGCATCTGATGCTGATTGATATCAAGGCACCCTTGAAGGAAGGTGAGACCATACCGGTGACGCTGGAATTCCAGAAGGCAGGCAAGGTGAATATCAACCTCGCAGTTGAAGCCGCCAATGCATCAATGGAGCACGGTAAATAATGAACGTTCGCCGCGTCCGTATCGCACTGTGGTCGGTCATCGCCGTTCTGATGATCTTTCTGGCCTTCACCTATTACAGTGCCCGCAAGGGCAACGAGATAGCACCTGTCTCGCTGGGTGCGCCTTTTCAGCTGATCGACCAGAATGGTGCGCCGATCACCGAGGCAGCGTTCAAGGGTCATCCCACCGCGCTGTTCTTCGGCTTCACCCATTGTCCGGAGGTTTGCCCGACAACATTGTTCGAAATGGCGGGCTGGCTGAAGGCGCTGGGCGATGAAGGCAAGGATCTGAAAGTTTTCTTCATTTCGGTCGATCCGGAACGGGATACGCCTGAAGTGATGAAAGGCTATACCGCTGCCTTCACCGATCGGATCACCGGCATCACCGGCGATCCCAGGGAAATCGAGAAGCTGATCAAGGCCTGGAAAATCTATGCCCGCAAGGTGCCGACCGATAATGGTGACTACACCATGGATCATACCGCATCGGTGATGCTGCTTGATCGGAATGCCAGTCTCAAAAGCACTATAGACTACAAGGAAACCACCGATGTGGCCCTGAAGAAGCTGCGGCTTCTCATCGGCTCCTGAGGATTTTCCTCCAAAGCAGAATGAGACCGCTCGCTGGTCTCATTCCTTTCTGCCGGATCCTTTCTTGAGTATCACCAGATCAAGCGCGTTGAGACGGGAAGTGTCGGCAACAGCTTCAATACCCGTAATTCTGTCCCCTGCAATCGTCAGGTTCAGGACCACATGCAACCTGCCCTGAACCTTGACGGCGAGGCCAAGCGCGCCATCGATAAGCGCCGGCACTGCACCCTGCGCCCGCCCCTTGAACGTATTGGCCACGGCTTCCGCGCCGCGAATTTCTGCCAGCGATCCAAGCTGTACCGCTGCATTGTCCGCGCGGAACACCACATCCGGGTCAAGCACGGCCAAAAGCGCGTTGAAGTCGCCGCCGCGCGATGCGGCCAGAAATGCATTCACGATCTCGCGCTGACGGGCAAGACTGCGAGCTGGAATGGTATCGGTGCCTTGCACTCGCCGCCGTGCCCGGCTGGCCAGCTGCCTTGCCGCTTCCGGTGTGCGGTCGACAATGGGCGCGATCTCGTCAAAAGAAATACCGAACATGTCATGCAGCACGAAAGCCAGCCGCTCCGCCGGTGCCAGCCGCTCAAGCACCACCAGCAAGGCAACACCGACTGAGTCGGTCATCAGAATGTCCTGTTCGGGATCACCGCCGGTTTCGGGGGTCACCGCGGGTTCCGGCGTATCGGGGCCGAGCTGGTCTTCGCGCCGTGATTTACGGGCGCGCAGCATGTCGAGGCACACACGCGACACCACGGTGGTCAGCCAGCCGCTCAAATTGCCGACATCGCCAATATCCGTACGGTTCAAACGCAGCCACACTTCCTGCACCGCATCTTCAGCCTCGGTCATTGAGCCCAGCATCCGGTAAGCCACCCGCCGCAAATGGTTGCGGTTGGTCTCGAATTGCCCGGTCAGAATTTTTTTCGCATCCATCTGTCACGTTTTCCCATGCTGTTTCGTCAACACACTGACGAAGCAATTCCGGCCGATGTGACAAACAATCCGGACCGGCGAACCGTCAAGGTCGAAACCCCGGACAATCTATGATCCGGATCATTAAAGAATTGGAAGGATAAAGATTATGCAAGCACGTATGAGCAACCCGGCAATGATCAACCCCGAAGCCATGAAAGCCTTGCAGGCGCTGGCCGCATCCACCGGCAATACCGAGTTTCCGAAAGGCTTGCTTGACCTCGTGCATCTGCGCGCCAGTCAGATCAACGGCTGCAGTGTCTGCGTTGATATGCACCCGCGTCTTGCCCGCAAGGCAGGTGAAACGGATGAACGGCTTTTTGCCGTATCGGTATGGCGCGATACGCCTTATTTCAGCGATGCCGAACGTTCCGTACTGGCGCTGACTGAAGCCGTCACCCGCGTGGCTGATCGTGCTGACCCGGTGCCGGACGATGTCTGGAACGAAGCCACCAAGCATTTTGACGAGAAGCAGCTGGGAGATCTGGTTCTGGCCATCGCCAACGTCAACATCTGGAACCGCCTCAACATCGCCACCCGGCAGGTTCCCGGCGTGTGGAAAGTCTGATCCTTATCCAAGGAAAACTCTGCAAACCGCCTCGTTCAACGGGGCGTTTTGCAGCGGAAGTTACGCTTTGCCCCATTGGCGTTTTTGTTCAACTGCACTAAGTGAAGCTGCAGGGAATAAAAGGAATAATATGCAATGGCAGGCGTGACCAAGGAACAGGTTCTCGATCAGCTGAAAACAGTGACTGGTCCTGATTTCAACAGCAACATTGTCGATCTGGGTCTTGTCTCGGATATTTTCATTGCTGACAACAAGGTGTTCTTTTCCATCACCGTTCCGGCGGCGCGGGCACAGGAGCTTGATCCGCTGCGTGCCGCAGCTGAACGTGTTGTCAAGAACATGCCGGGTGTCGCCGGTGCGATCGTTGCGTTGACTGCCGAGAAAAAGGGCGGACCAACAAGTGATGATGCGGTGCCGCGTCCGGCCCCGACAGCTCCTGTCAGGCCAGCCCAGCGTCCGGCGCCGGCTGGTGCAGTGCCGCCACCGCGTGTAGCAGCGCAACCAGCAGCCCCCCCATCAGCATGGCCATGCCGCCGCACCGGTAAAATCCGGTGTTCCCGGCGTTGGAGCCATCATTGCCGTTGCCTCGGGCAAGGGCGGTGTCGGAAAGTCAACCACAGCGGTCAATCTGGCGCTCGGCCTGCAGGCGAACGGCCACCGCGTTGGTATTCTCGATGCGGATATTTACGGACCTTCGATGCCGCGGTTGTTGCATCTCTCCGGCCGTCCGGAAGTGGTGTCGGGCCGCGTGCTCAAGCCGATGGAAGGCTACGGCCTGAAAGTCATGTCGATCGGTTTTCTGGTTGATGAGGAAACCCCGATGATCTGGCGTGGCCCGATGGTCATGTCGGCACTGACGCAGATGTTGCGCGAGGTGCAGTGGGGCGATCTGGATGTGCTCGTGGTCGACATGCCGCCCGGCACCGGCGACGCTCAGCTGACCATGGCGCAGCAGGTGCCGCTTGCCGGTGCTGTCATCGTCTCGACGCCGCAGGATCTGGCGCTCATCGATGCGCGCAAGGGTCTCAACATGTTCAAGAAGGTTGATGTACCCTTGCTCGGCATTGTCGAGAACATGAGCTATTTCATCGCGCCGGATACAGGCAACCGCTACGATATTTTCGGTCATGGTGGCGCGCGTGCCGAAGCCGAAAGATTGGGTGTTCCCTTCCTCGGCGAAGTACCGCTGGTGATGGAAATCCGCGAAATGTCCGACGCGGGTACGCCTGTTGTCATCAGCAATCCCGATGGTCCGCAGGCGAAAGTCTATCGCGATATTGCCGCCAAGGTCTGGGATCAGCTGCAGGCGGCCAAGGCCAATCCGGGGCGCGCTGCCCCGGCGATCGTGTTTGACTGATCGCTGGTTCCCGTGTTTCCAACAACGCCGCTGCCGGAACAAAGCAGCGGCGTTTTGTATTTTTGGCGCACAGATTTCAAAGGCTCATAGCCCGGATTTCTTGCCGCCGTTCTCCCGTTTCTACGCGTCTGGTCAACCATTTTGCAATCATGCCGCGAGGATAATTATACTTAAGTCTCATAGACTTAAGTATAATTGACGGGTTTTATGTGGGCTAATACACCTCTGAGTTGAGAGGGCCCTTTGCAGACAACTGCATTTTAGATTGGCCGAACTGTCCTGGGAGGGGCGTTTGGCTTTCACCGGAATATTTTAAATTGAGATTTGTTCGGCGCACGAGAGTAAGTGATTTCTCATGTTTGCGTGGTGTTTCGCATCAGCCAAAATTCAATCGATTTAAAAGGTAGTTTTGGGAGGATACATTGTTAAAACGTTCTTTGCTGCTTGTTTCAGTTTTCGCTTTGGCTTCGGCGTTGACCGCGTGCGACCGCGACAATACCGCCGGTAAAAACAAACCGTCCGGAGATACCACCGGTACGTTTCAGACGCCGGAAGATGTCGCTGGTGGCACAACGCCAGTTGTGACGCCCGATGACAAGGGGCCTGTCGTCAACATACCGGATACCAAACCCAAACCTGCGCCACGTGTCGATCTGGCGCTGACGCAATATGTCAATCCATTCATTGGCACCACCTTCAGCGATGTCGGCGGGACGTTCTCCGGTGACAACAATCCGGGTGCCCAGACTCCCTTCGGCATGGTGAGCTTTGGTCCGGACACGAGGGGAAGCGGTGGCGGATACGGCTTTGGCTCGGGGGGCTATCACTACGATGACACGGCCATCCAGTTTTTCAGCATGACGCACCTGAATGGTCCCGGCTGCCGCAGTCAGGGCGCCGTTGCGATGCTGCCGACGGACAATGTCGAGCAAATTTCTGCCGCCAACAGTGGCAAGAACATCATTATGTCCAGCGGCAACAGTTTTGATCACAAGAATGAGGCAGCTGAACCAGGCTATTACAAGGTCAAATTTAATAGCGGCATTCTCAGCGAGATGACGGCAACAACGCGTTCCGGCATGGCGCGCTTCACCTATAGTGACAGTGCCAAAGCTATTCTCGTCATCGATCCAACCCGCAACAATACTCAAAAAAGCGGGATGTCCCCCAATCTCGTCGAGATCGTGCTGGGCGCTGATGGCCAGTCAATCTCCGGTCATACTGTCGTTGGCCCTTTCTGCGGTGCGCAGTGGTATCAACCGGTCTATTTTCATGCGCAGTTCGACAAGAAGATCAAACGCGAGACGTCGCCGGTGACCAACGGCGTAGCCATTCTTCACTTTGATCTGACCGATGCGGACAAGGTTGTTCAGATCAAGGTTGGTATCTCCTCGGTCAGTGTCGCCAATGCCAAGCAGAATCTCGATACTGAGAACAAGGACTGGGCCTTCGATACGGTCAAGGCCAATTCTGCCAAGAATTGGAACAGCCGTTTGAACACGATCCAGATCGGTCTGGCTGACCCCGTCAAAATGGCCGCAGCGAAACTGACAGCCGATCAGGCGGCAGCAGCCGACACCAATCTGAGAAAGTTCTACAGTGCCTTCTATCGTGTGTTCAGCGGCCCCACCGTCTATAGCGATGTGAATGGCGATTATCGCAGCATGAAACAAACCGATCTGAAGCAGCCCGGGGATATCGTGCCCGAGCGCGCCACGGAAAATGTTGCCAATTATCCGTTCAAGGTCGATGGCAAGGACGCCACCTACAAGACGCATTATTCCGGTTATTCCATGTGGGATACGTATCGCTCGCAGGCCCAGATGGTGGCGCTGATCGCACCCGAGGAAGCCAGTGACATGATGCAGTCGCTTGTTGCCGATGCCCAGCAATGCGGTGCATTCCCCCATTGGGTGGATGGCAGCGAAGATACGACACCAATGGAAGGCGATCATGCCCCAAATGTTGTCGCCGGTTCCTATGTGTTTGGTGCGAAGAAATTCGACCTTGAGAACGCTCGCAAATTTATGAAGCAATCAGTCTTTGACCCGAACAGCGCCTGTAATGACAAATCGAGTTCCGGCGGTGCATTGGCAGTTTACCGTAAAAAGGGATACGTGCCGAGCAGTGGATCCGGCCACTCTTCATCCGGCACAATTGAACGGATGATGACAGACCGGTCTGTTGCAGCATTCCTTGCTGCGTTGCCATCAACAGCCGGCGCTGATAAGGCAGATATTGAAACCCTTGTCGCCGGTGCGAAAAACTGGACGAATATATTTGACGACACGACCAAAACTTTGCGGGCAAAGGACGCGTCCGGTGCCATGGTTGGCGGCAGTTTTCATGAATCCACCGAAGAGAATTACATTTGGACCTTCGCCTATGACTGGACGTCGCTGATCAGCAAGCTTGGCGGTAAAGCCAAAGCCATTGATCGGCTGAACAATCTGGTTTCTTTCGACACCGGCAAACCGTTCGAAGGCAAAGAGCCGACCGGCGCCCAGCTTGATGGTCAAGCGGAGGGCGGCTATCCAGAGAACTCGCACAAACTATATATCGGCAACGAACCAGCCTTTCAGGCGCCCTGGGCTTACAATTGGGCCGGGGGTGCAAAATATACCCAATACATCCTGCCGATCATCATGAACAACACGTTCCTGACAACGCCCGGTGGTTTGCCCGGCAATGACGATATGGGTGCAACATCGAGCTGGTATGTCTGGTCGGCGCTTGGGCTGTTTCCTGTGATACCATCAACACCCGGTCTTGCAGTCGCCACGCCGCAATTCTCCGATATCACCCTCTGGTTTGCCGATGGCAACAAGCTCCACATTACCACTGACAAAGAGGCGATGCTGGCCAAAGCACCCTATATCAAGGAGATGAAGCTGGGCGGCACAGTCTATCAGGGAACGTGGCTGCCTCTCGACAAGATCGCCAAGGGTGGTGAGATAAGGTTCACGCTTTCGGACAAGCCGACCGATTGGGGCTCGGGTGACGATCTTACTCCGCCATCCGGACCGGACGCCGATTATACCAAGGCCACCGCCAAGCCGTTGCCGGGCGTGCAAATGATCCAATAGCAAAGATAGGGCCGTCCATGACGGCCCTTTATTACTTTCCGTTGCGTATTCGGACGGACCACCGGCCCTGAAGTGCCGGTAATTTTTCAACCATTGATAGGGAGGAAACTGTTGTGAAACACGTATTGATTCCGGCTGTCCTGTCGCTTGCAGTTCTTGCGGGCTGTCGCGACGATAATAAAACCGCCAGCAACAAGCCCGCATCGGAGGCAACGTTTGACGTTGCCCAGCAAAATCCACCGGCGAACAAGCCTGATGAAGCTGCTCCGCCACCGGTTACCCCAACCGATACCAAGCCGCCGATACCGGAATGGAAGAAGCTTGATCTTACTGGCTATGTGGACCCGCTGATCGGGTCGGATGAGGTGCCCCCGTCGGATGTTCCAGGCTCCACCGAATATCTGCTGGGTGGCTTCACCGCACCCACCGCCAGTGTGCCCTTTGGTATGGTTGCGTTTGGCCCCGACACGCCATCTCTCAGTACACCATGGAGCCCATCCGGTTATCATTATCCAAGCAAGAGTATAACGGGTTTCAATCTGATCCGCCTCAGCGGCGTGGGCTGCTATTCAGGCGGTACCGTTCCCTTCTTGCCCGCAACCGATGCGTCGCAAACGAGCGCGGTATTCGATCATGGAAAGGATGAGATTGCGAAGCCCGGTTATTACCACGTCAAATTTACCGATACCAATGTCGAGACTGACTTAACCGCGACGACGCGAACGGGTCTGGCAAAGTTTGCGTATCCCGCCGGGAGCAATGCGCTGCTGAAGATCACTGCCAAAACAAATTCCATTGGATATGGCGGCAACCTGCAAATCGACACGGCGACACAAACAGTTTCCGGCTCTGCCACCGGCGGCGGCTTCTGCAGCAACGGACAGACTTACCCGGTTTATTTCTTTGCCCAGTTCGATCAGCCATTCACCGGCACGGCGTCGGGCGCATCGACAACTCTGACCTTCGCCCCTGCTGCCACGGCTGGTTCGCCCACTGTGGTCGGGGTGAAAGTGGGTGTTTCCTATGTCAGCATCGACAATGCCAAAGACAATCTGCAGAAGGAAAGCAGCGGGCTGACGTTTGAGCAGGCACGCAAACAGGCCGACGCAGCCTGGAACACGCGCCTCAATTCAATTCAGGTCACGGGTGGCAGCGCTGACGATTTGAAGAAATTCTACACGGCACTTTACCATTCGCTGATAGCGCCGTCGGTCTATAGTGATGCCAACGGCGATTATATGAGTTTCAGCAGCAATTCGAAAAAAATGACGACGGAGAAAGGCCGCACCCAATACACGACCTTCTCCAGCTGGGATACGTACCGCTCATTGATCCCGCTGCAGGCATTGCTCTATCCGCAGGAAGTCAGCGACATGATGCAGTCGCTGGTCAATGATGCCAAGCAATGCGGGCCAAATGGCAAGACCGGCACCTTCCCCATGTGGGTCGAGGGCAACACCAACAGCGATATCATGCCGGGAGACGGTGCTTCGATCATTGTTGCCCAAAGTTATGCTTTCGGTGCGACGGCTTTTGATACCGCTGCGGCCCGGCAGATTATGCTGGACTCGTCCTCCGGCACCACCACCACGTGCCGGAATACGACCACGCTGCCTGGTTTGGCTGAATACGTAAGCAAGGGTTATCTCGTTCAGGGCTGGGGAAAAAGCACGGCCACATCGGCTTCGACCAATATGGAATATGCCAGCACCGATTTCGCCATTTCGCGTTTTATCGCTGCCCTTGCCAGCAAAGACAGCCAGCTCGTTGTCGGGAGCGAACCCGAGGCGGCAACCGGACTGCTGAAACGGTCCGGCAATTGGGCAAATCTGTTTAATCCGGATTGGAAAAACATGGCGGTTCAGCCCGCACCGCAGCCGCAGCCACGCAATGCCGACGGTACATGGCAATCCTATGTTTTCCGGAAGGATCAGGACACGTATTTCAGAGAGGGGAACGCGGAACAATATACCTATCTGGTGCCGCACGACATTCGCGGTCTGTTTCGCATGCTGGTGAAAGACAAGAACGCATCAGCAGGCTCGGAGAAGGATGCGCTCGACCGGCTGGATGCTTTCACCAAACCTCAATGCCGGAGAGCAGAACCCTTATCTATGGATCGGCAATGAGCCAACTTTCGCGGCGCCGTTCCTCTATAATTGGACGAGCCAGCCCTACAAGACGCAGGCGCTTGTCCGCCGTATCCTCACTCAGCAGTACTCGACGGCCTCAACGGGACTTCCCGGAAATGACGATGAAGGTGCTACATCGGGATGGTTTATCTGGGGCGCACTGGGCCTCTATCCGGAGATTCCAGCTGTACCGGGCTTGAGCCTTGCCAGCCCGCTTTTTCCGCAAGCGGTTATAAAACTTGGTAATGGTAAACTGGTGACGCTGAAGACCAGCAATACAGCTTCGAACTATATCCAGAGCCTTATGGTCAACGGCAAGGCGCATGACAGCACCTGGCTTCCCCTCGATACGGTGAAAGATGGCGGTACGCTGGAATTCACCCTTGGCGACAAACCGAGTTGCTGGGCCAGCAAACCGTCAGCGGAAACGGCGCCACCATCCTTTGCGCCCGATGGCAAGCAGACGCCACCTCTGACGTCAGCTATGGCCTGCACCTTGCCGCAATAGAAGACATGCAAAAAGACCGGCCTTGTTGAAAGGCCGGTCTCCTGTGCTATCCCCCTTGAAAGGAACAACGGGCTCCGCTTTTGCTCTCATTCGATTCTTTGGATGGCCGCCGCTGCTCTTGCCCGTGCTCTGGTTTCAACCGGATTGCCAAGGGAACGGGCATCGATGAAGGCCTGGATCTGTTTGAAGGTGACATAGCCCTGATGTCCCTTGTCGATCTGCGCAAAGTGGTCGGAAATAAAGCCCCAGCCTGAATCCTTTGCCTGCTGTGCAGTCAGTTGGGAAGAAGACCCCGCTGCAGTTCTGAAACGATCAGCCAATCGCTGGTCAAGCTCAGTTTGGATGGATTCATTTGTCAGCGGCTTGAGCACTGTTCCGGCCGGTGCTGGCGGGGGAACAGGAAGATCATCATAGGCGTAGGCGGGTGAGGCGAGCATAATGCCGATCGCCAGAAGAAGGACAGGTGAAAAAACTTCATATCGCATAACATATGCTCCTAATTCGAGAGGGCCACGGCTGGCGGCAAGCTGTAGCGCGGGTCGTCATAATATTTATCGATCTCTGTTTTCAAAGGTGCGCGAGAGGCTTCCGTATTATAGATCATATGGCCGCCTTCGAACCATTTGACCGGCACACGGTCGGTCATCGCCGCATTGGACAGATCCATCTCGGTTTGAAAGCCCGGCGTAGCAATATCCTCATAGCCGTGCAGAACCAGGACTTTCAAACTTGGATTCAGACTAAGCGCTTCCCTGAAGTCGGGAATGCTGGAAGGGCTGTATTCACCGGTAGATCCTCTGTGCGGCCATTTCCACGAATAAATTGCGTCGCAACATTCACTATATCTCGATCCGTTCTGATAATTGACGGAGGCTTGCATATACTTTTTGAACTCGTTGACGAATGCCACGTCGATATAATTGTCTGGAGCATAGGGTGCGTTCGACGGGAGTTTCATGCGTGCATCATAGCGGCCGAGCTTGAAACCATCGATCCAGTGGTCTTGAACCCAATCGGGGTAAATATTGGGTGTGCTTTTCCACTCCGATTCCGGCATGCCGGTGTTTGCCACGAGTTTCGCCAGAAAATTCTTGCCTGGTTGCGTATCCACAAAATCCTGCCATGGAGAGTTGCCGGTCGCGGGCTTTGTGGTCGAGTATTTGGCCAGGGTCGGTATATATTCTTTGTTGACGAAATCACGCATCGTTTGAAGGAACGCTTCGGCGGACGCTGTTCCCCGGGCCGTTGCAAGTTTATGAAAATCGCCGGCAAAAGCGTATGACGGCAGATATCCGGCACAGGAATAGTTCGTCTCCACAGCACCGGAAGGCATGTTGCAATTCGATAGATAGTCGAGCAGAGGGGAGTTCAGAATGAACCCGGAAAGCGCGATTTGCGGATTGCCTGAACTGTCCGGTGCAAAGCGGGCTGTGCCGTCATTGAGCAGAAGGTCCGCGACAATAGGGATGCGGATGCCGCCATAGGACTCGCCGTAAAGATATTTTGGCGATGTTTGCCGGTTGTTCACATTGTTGTATCGGGTGATGAAATCGCGGATCAGGGCCGCGTCGGGATCTGTTCCCCAGAAGTCCTGGTTGGTATGAGGAGAAACAGCTGTTGAGTAGCCTGTTCCTGCAGGATCAACAAATACCAGATCTGATTTATCCAGCAGCGTTATCGCATTTTCTTCCGATGGAAGGCTCGTTGGCTGCTCGTAATCATATTCCATCGGAATGGTGGGGGCATCGGATTTCAACCGCATTGGGGCCCACGAACCCATATGCAGCCAGATCGAGGCAGAGCCTGGCCCGCCATTCCACAGAAAGGTCACCGGGCGTTTTTCCTTCGGCAGACCATCACGCGTATAGGCAGTATAGAAAATAGCGGCTTCTGCATCTTCCTTGCCGGTTTGTGCATCCTTGGGCGCGTAGGCGATCAAATGACCGGATTGAGCCGTATAATTGATCACCTTGCCATTGATCGTCATCTGCTGGCGCTTGACGGATTTTGTCTCATCAATCAACGCAGCTTTGATCGAGCCGCCTGCGGATGTATCATAGTCATTCTTGTCGTTGACGGGATTGTGTTTCGGTGCCAGCAGATTGAACGCTTCATCTTCAAAGCCGCCATCCGCGAGCATCGTTCCGGCTTCCTGCGATAGTCCGACAGACAGCAGGATATCTGCAGCCTGCTTGAATTGGCCTGATGCCTTCAGTGTGGCCGCAACGGCCCGCGCTGTGTCTGGCGTGAGTTTTTCCGCGGGAGCAGTGGTGCTGGGTTCGCCGAACGTTCCGCCCGATACAGTGGTTGGAGGAGAAGGATTGTTCGAAGCTGGCACTGGTGGAGAAGAACTCTCCGAACCGTCACAGGCAACGAGGGTAAGCAAAAGGGCGAGGGACGAATATCTTAAATTCATGGAACAAAATCCCCTAACTCAAAAGTTGCAGCATTTGTAAAATGCAACCTTTGGGTTAGAGGAAAGCGAAGTCAATTCGACTAAAGTATTATAACTACACGATAATGGACGCCAAATGAGGCCTAAGCCAAATCTACGACCTTCGTAGTGATTATGTAATCACGCTTGGCTTGTCGCGGCCGGTGCGGGTCTTGATTTCGGTCAGTTCATCCGCAGCGCGGATGAGGTCAGCCAAGGCACTCTGTGTTTCAAGGCCATGGCGTTTCGGATCGGCCTCATAGCGCTCTATATAGAGCCGCAAGGTTGCGCCAGATGTGCCGGTGCCGGACAGGCGCAGGACAATCCGCGAACCGCCATCGAACAGAATGCGAATGCCCTGATGTTCGCTCACCGATTTGTCGATCGGATCATGATAGGCAAAGTCATCGGCCTTGGTGATGGTCAGTCCCTGCACCGTCGTTCCGGCGAGGCTTGGCAGCTTGGCACGCAGATCGCTGACCAAGCTGTTGGCGGCCGCTGAATCCACTTCCTCATAGTCGTGACGCGTATAGTAGTTGCGCCCGTATGCGGCCCAATGTTCCCGCGATATCTGCTGCACACTCTCCTTGCGCACCGCAAGGATGTTAAGCCAGAGCAGCACAGCCCAAAGCCCGTCCTTTTCACGCACATGATTGGAGCCCGTGCCCGAGCTTTCCTCGCCGCAGATGGTTGCCATATCGGCATCGAGCAGATTGCCGAAGAACTTCCAGCCGGTCGGCGTCTCGTACATACCGATCTTGAGTTTCTCTGCCACCCGGTCTGCCGCGCCGCTGGTGGGCATGGAGCGGGCAATGCCTTTCAATCCAGCTTTGTAACCCGGCGCCAGATGCGCATTGGCTGCCAGCATGGCGAGCGAATCCGACGGGGTGACATACATGCCCTTGCCGATAATCAGGTTGCGGTCGCCATCGCCATCCGATGCGGCGCCAAAATCCGGGCCGTTCGGCGACATCATCAGGTCATAGAGGTCCTTGGCATAGACGAGATTGGGATCGGGGTGATGTCCGCCGAAATCTTCCAGCGGCACGAAATTGACGCAGGTACCATCCGGCGCGCCCAGACGGTGTTCAAGAATTTCCTTGCCATACGGCCCGGTCACGGCGTGCATGGAATCGAACCGCAAGGTGAAGCCGGATTTGATCAGCGCCCGAATTGCATCGAAGTCGAACAGCGTTTCCATCAGTTCGGCATAATCGGTGACGGAATCGATGATCTCGACGTCCACGCCTGCGACCTGCTGCTTGCCGACGGTGTCGATATCGATATCTGCCGTATCGGCAATCAGATAGCGATCGATGACCTTGGAACGGGCGAAGACCGCCTCGGTAATTTTCTCGGGGGCAGGGCCGCCATTGCCGATATTGTACTTGATGCCGAAATCTTCTTTCGGTCCGCCCGGATTGTGGCTGGCGGAAAGGATGAAACCGCCGAAGGCCTTGTACTTGCGGATGACATTGGAAACAGCCGGCGTTGATAGAATACCACCCTGGCCGACGAGAATGCGGCCAAAACCATTGGCAACAGCCATCCGGATGGCAATCTGCACCACGTCGCGATTGAAATATCGCCCATCACCGCCAATCACCAGCGTCTTGCCTTTGAAACCTTCCAGCGAGTCAAACACCGACTGGATGAAATTCTCGACATAATTGGGCTGCTGGAATTCCGGGACCTTTTTACGCAAGCCCGATGTGCCGGGCTTCTGGTCATCAAACGGCGTGGTGGCGATGGTTTTGAACATGTGGACCTTCCCGGTTATGCGCATCTCGAACCCCTATCGTCCCGATGGACGCGAAAGGCTTTGAGACAATCTATGGGCCCCATATCGATCAGGTCAACAAGGCAAAAATCCGTTCGGTAAATAAAACAGGCAAGCACCAGTTCAAGAGTTTTGCGTTCATGTAAAAATGTAGTAACATAGCTACAATCAAGAAGGGTATGTCATGGGCATTACAACCGTTTCAAGCCGGGAATTCAATCAGCATGCCAGTGACGTCAAAAAGGCGGCAAACGACGGTCCTGTGTTCATCACAGATCGGGGACGCCCGGCTCATGTTCTCTTGAGCATTGAGGAATATCTGAAACTGACAGGCGGGCAGGAGAGCCTGGCCGACGTGCTGACCGAGCAGAGACAGACGGATTTTGACTTCGATATACCGCGCCTCAAGGTCACCATCCGCCCAGCTGATTTTTCCTGATGTTCATTCTGGATACCAATTTCATCTCGGAAATGCGCCGGCCTGATAGAGCAGATGCGAAAGTAATGGCATGGGCGGCAACTATACCGTTCGCGCGGTTCTTTCTCTCGGTGATCACGATTCTGGAAATTGATCAGGGACTGCTGCTGGTGGAACGAAGAGACGCGCAGCAGGGAGCAATATTGCGAGACTGGCGCGACCATTGGGTCTTGCCGCGATTTGAAGATAGAATTCTGGCGATTGATACTGCGGTTGCCCAGCGTTGTGCGCACTTGCACGTACCTGATCCCCAGTCCGAGCGCGATGCGCTGATCGCAGCGACCGCGTTGGT
Organism: Phyllobacterium sp. 628; assembly: GCF_014189505.1. Lineage (GTDB taxonomy): Bacteria > Pseudomonadota > Alphaproteobacteria > Rhizobiales > Rhizobiaceae > Phyllobacterium. The sequence continues at coordinate 1,025,318 of NZ_CP050301.1, forward strand.
CCACGGCATGACTGTCGTCACCCGCAATGCCGCCGATTTTGCAGCAACCGGCGTCCAGATTATCAATCCATGGAACACATGAAAAGGCCGCCCGGAGGCGGCCTGTTCCTGCGGCTTGTCAGCCAGCACTTACATTACAACAACCTTGGCGCCGACTTCGGCACGGTTGTACAGATCAAGAATGTCCTGGTTCATCAGGCGGATGCAGCCGGATGACATGGCTTTGCCGATTGACCACCATTCCGGCGTGCCGTGCAGGCGGTAGCCCGTATCGCCACTCTTGTTGAACAGGTAAAGCGCACGGGCTCCTAGCGGGTTCTGCAAGCCCGGATCCATACCATCACGGAATTCAGCCAGTTCGGGACGGCGCTTGATCATTTCCTTGGGTGGTGTCCAGGTTGGCCATTCGCGCTTCAAGGCAATACGAGCCGAGCCGGACCATTCGAAGCCCTGCTTGCCAACACCGATGCCGTAACGCATGGCGCGGCCATCGCCGAGAACCAGATAGAGGAATTTTGCGCCCGTATCGACAATGATTGTTCCGGGAACTTCGCCGCCGTCATAGCGTACTTCCTGACGCAGGAATTGTGGCGGAATTTTTGCTTTTGGAATAGCTGGAAGCACATAACCAGCGTCGGTGACGGAAGAATAGGAAGCGGTGGAATAGTTGAAACCGATTGTGGAACAGCCGGTCAGAGCAGTTGCACCCATCAGTCCAACTGCAAGGACGATTGTCTTGAGCTGCATAGTTACCCCATCAAGTATTAAGCGAATCTGAAACGATTCAGTTGTCTGCCCCAATTATCGCCATTATTGTTAATGCTTGATTAACCGTAAAGTGAAGTTTTCTGTTAACCACGTTTTCTTCAACCAACTGGTGCATTTTTGTCGTATTCGGTTGTAGAGATTTCAGCGATACTTACACCATGCCCCTTGTGATTCCCGGTCAAACCAGTCCGCTCATTGATGGACGCCAGTCAGAAAACGCCATGATGGTGCGCCGCGGCGTGCAACGGCTGTTTCTGGAGCTTGGTTTGGCGGTCATGCCGGAATTGCCTCTGGCGTCGGGCAGACGTGCCGATCTGGTAGCGCTGACACGCAGCGGCGAAATCTGGATTGTCGAAATCAAGTCATCGATCGAGGATTGGAAGGTTGACCGCAAATGGCCGGAATACCGCGCCCATTGCGACCGCCTGTTCTTTGCCACGCATCCGGGCGTTCCCTCAGAGATTTTTCCGGAAGATTGCGGGTTTATCCTGTCCGATGGCTACGGGGCGGAAATCCTGCGCGATGCCCCGGAACACAAATTGCCGGGTGCAACGCGCAAGGCCATGACCCTGCGCTTTGCCCGCGTCAGTGCCGCACGGATGACGCTTGCCGAGCTGTCAGGAATTCATCTGCCCGAGACGGATATCGAGTAGGGCGAACTCGCACCACAAGACTGAATCACGCTGGAGATTTAGCGCGGCGCGCGCTTGGCCAGAATACGCTGCAAGGTACGCCGGTGCATATTGAGCCGGCGTGCCGTTTCCGAAACATTGCGGTCGCACATTTCATAGACGCGCTGGATATGTTCCCAGCGAACCCGGTCCGCTGACATCGGGTTTTCCGGCGGTGCAACCTTGTCGCCGGCACGGCGGGTCAGGGCGGCAAACACCTCGTCGGCATCGGCAGGCTTCGACAGGTAATCAATGGCGCCGAGCTTCACGGCATTGACCGCCGTGGCGATATTGCCATAGCCGGTCAGGACAATTGCACGGGTGTCTTCGCGCCGGGCGCGGATCGCTTCGATAATATCGAGACCATTGCCATCGCCCAGACGCATATCGACAACCGCGTATGCTGGTGCGTGGACTTTGACGCTGGCAAGCCCTGCTTCAACGGACTCCGCAATTGCAACCGTAAATCCCCGGGATTCCATCGCGCGCGCCAGGCGCTGCAAAAACGGCTTGTCGTCGTCAACCAGTAACAACGTCCGATCGCCGCCTATGGCCGCAATATCGTCCTGATCCGTGTGTTCCATCAGGGTTTCCTGCTCATTTCTTATAAATATATTCCGTTAATGGTTTGCAATGAACAAAAAGTCAAAGGTTATCCGTTTTGTTCATCAAGTTGATTGCGCGGCCACGTCACGACAACTTCGGCGCCTTGACCCGGATCGTTGCGATTGCGAAAGGTGATGGCCGCGCCGGAACGCTCCAGCAGGGTTTTGGCAATGAACAGCCCGAGGCCGAGTCCGCCGCCATGTTCGTTGGTCTCGCGGTCCCGTCCGGTTGTGTAGGGCTCGCCAATTCGGTCGAGAATATCCGCCTGAAAACCTTTGCCATCGTCAGCAACGACGATCTGCACGGTCTTGTCAGTCCAGCCCCAGCTGACCTGAATTGTCTCGCGGGCAAAATCCACCGCATTTTCGACCAGATTGCCTAGGCCGTAAATAATGCCGGGATTGCGGCGGATAACCGGCTCATGTCCATCGCCACGCAGTTTCGTCACCTCGATGCTGATACCGAAATTACGGTTGGGCTCGATGACTTCCTCGATCAGCGAGGAAATCTTGAGGCGCGACATATGCTCTTCGCTTTCCGAGGAAAGACTGGTTAGCCGCTTCAGAATTTCGCGGCAGCGATCCGCCTGAGAGCGCAAGAGTTCGACATCGTCGGCAAAGCGGTCGTCCTCGGCCAGCGCCCGCTGCATTTCCTTGGCGACAAGCGCAATGGTGGCGAGCGGCGTGCCGAGTTCATGTGCGGCGGCGGCGGCCAGGCCATCCAGCGCCGACAGGTGCTGCTCGCGCTGCAGGATCAGTTCTGTCGCGGTCAGCGCGTCGGCCAGTAGTCGCGCTTCTTCAGCGACGCGGTAGGCATAGACGGCTGTAAAGACCAGCGCCGAGACAACCGAGCACCAGACACCGGCCACCAGCACAAACGGCAATTGCAGGGTCTCTTCCGGGTACCAGGGCAGGGGCAGGTGAAAGTAGGCCAGCGCAGTGGCGCAAATGGTGACCAGAATGCCCAGTGTCACAGTGGAGGACGCCGGCAGGGATGTGGCCGAAATAATGACAGGAACAATCATCAGCACCGCGAACGGATTCTGCAATCCGCCCGTCATATAAAGCAGACCTGCCACCTGCAATATGTCGAAGGCAAGCACGGTGATCGCCGCACGCGGCTCAAGCCGGTGGTTGATCGGATAACGGAATGACAACAGCAGGTTCAGCCAGGCGGAACAGGCAATCAGCGCAAAGCAGATGCTGACCGGGAAAGGAAATTTCATATAGAGCGCGACGAAGAGCACCGCGATGCTCTGGCCTGCCACCGCCAGCCAGCGCAGGCGGATCAGGGTCGTCAGCCGCAATCGCCGCGACAGATAGGAGGAACGTATGCCGAATTCGTGAGCCATGCCCGAGCTTTAGAACAAACCGCGTGCAAATGGAATTCTGGATTTTCTGAGAGTGATACTCAGGTTCTTTGATAGTTAAGCTCTTCAAGGCTGCACCACCATTGTGCGTGGTTCGACAGGCTCACCATGAGGGAGATGGATGGGTTGCAGGGAGACAAATTCTGCGAGATCTTTATGGATCTTGGCAATTTCAGAACTGACCTTGCAGCCAAACCCTCTCCCTCATGGTGAGCCTGTCGAACCACGCACACTACCGCTGCAGCCTTGAAGAAAACTCACGTGCCCCGTGGCTTGGCCCGGCTGGTTGGCGCTGCATTTGATGGATCATCCGGCCAGACATGGCGGGGATAGCGGCCACGCATATCGCTGCGCACGTCTGCCCATGATCCTTTCCAGAAACCCGGCAAATCGCGGGTGATCTGGATTGGCCGGTGCGCAGGCGACAGCAATTCCAGCAACAGCGGAATCGTGCCATTTGCAATGGAAGGGTGCGTCCCCAGCCCGAACAATTCCTGTACCCGCACCGCTAGCACCGCATCCTCCGCATCATAACGGACCGGAATATTCGAGCCGGTGGGCACGGTAAAATGCGTCGGCGCCAACGTGTCGATCTTGCGCTGTAATTCATGCGGCACCAGCGAGCGCAAACCGTCATGCAGCACGTGCGCCGGGATCTGGTTGAGATTGGCAATGCCGGTGAGGAAAGGCAAAAGCCAGTCATCGAGCGTCGCGATCAGGTCCGCATCGGCCATGGAGGGCCACGGTTCGCCCAGCCCCTTGTGCAGCCAGGCCAGCCGCCGCCGCAGGATCGTCGCTTCCTTCGGCCACGGCAGAATATCGAGGCCATGGCTGCGCACCGCCTCGATCACGCCCTGATTGGCTGCTTCGCCCGATGGCGCCGGAAGGTTCTTTTCTGCAAGGGCGATAGCGCCGATGCGGGTGGCATCGCGCGCCTGCAAAGTGTTGCGGCCGGCATCATATGTCACCTGCCGCCCGCTGACGATGCGCCCGCCCAGTGCCTCGCGGATTTCGGCTTCCGTCAGTTCGGCCGCCGCCAGAATGCGTGCCTTGCCCGCCCGGCCTGCCAGATCAGCCACCACAAGAAACGGCGAACGCGCCAGCGATGTTGCCGGATCGATCTCGCCGCCGCGGCCATTGGCAAGGGTGAACTGGCCATTGCCACGCGATTTGGCGATCCGGTCGGGATAAGCACCGATAAGCAGGCGCCCAACACTGTCCGGTTCATCTGAAGAGGTCTGCCCCTGTCCCGCCAGCTTTTTTGCCAGCGACCGGGCACGGCTGGCGCGATCGCCCCTGTCACGCTGAAAGCGGGAGAGGCGCACATCAAGGTCGATATCATTGCCGCCAAGCCCGCGCTCGGTCAAAAGCACGGCAAGTTCCGCCGCCCGCAATGCCTGCCCGCGTTCGCGCGCCATGAGCACCATGTGTGCGAGCCGGGCTGGCAGCGCCAGTGCCCGCATGGCCTCACCCATTGGAGTAATACGGTCATTTTCCAATGCACCGAGATTGTCCAGAAGCGCCTTGGCTTCTTTGACTGCTGGCGCTGGCGGCAGATCGAGAAAAGCCAGACTGCGCGGATCCGCAACGCCCCAGGCGGCACAATCCAGCACCAGCCCGGTCAAATCTGCTTCGAGAATTTCCGGCGGCGCAAAGGCTTCCAAAGCTGCCGTCTGTTCGGCCCGCCACAACCGCAATGCGATGCCGGGCTCTGTACGCCCTGCACGTCCCGCACGCTGGTCCACCGCCGCCCGTGCTGCCCGCACGGTTTCCAGCCGGGTCAACCCTGTGGCAGGCTCGAATTTCGGCAGCCGTGCCAGACCGCTGTCGATGACCACGCGCACGCCATCAATGGTGATGGATGTCTCGGCGATGGAAGTGGCCAGCACCACCTTGCGCTTGCCCGCTGGCGCAGGCCGGATCGCTGCATCCTGATCGCGGCCTTCGAGCGCTCCATAGAGCGGCACGATCATCGTATCCGCAGGTATTCGTCCCTCCAGCGCTTCAGCTGTGCGTTCGATTTCGCGCTGGCCCGGCAGAAATGCCAGAATACTGCCGGTCTCCGTTGCCAGTGTCTCGCGGATCGCCTTGGCCATGGCATCCTCGATCCGCTCGTCCGGCTTGCGCTCGCGGTACCGTGTCTCGATGGGGTGGGAACGCCCCTTGCTTTCCAGCACCGGGGCATCGCCCAGAAGGCTTGCCACCCGCGCGCCGTCCAGCGTCGCTGACATGACCAGAATTTTCAGATCCGGCCGCAATGCCGCCTGCACATCAAGCGCCAGTGCCAGCCCGAAATCCGCATCGAGACTGCGCTCGTGGAATTCATCGAACAGTACGATACCGACATTCTTCAGCTCCGGATCGTCCAGAATCATCCGGGCAAACACGCCCTCGGTGACCACGAGAATGCGTGTTTTTCCCGAGACCTTGTTTTCCAACCGCATGCGATAGCCAACCGTTGCACCCGCTTCCTCGCCGAGAAGACTTGCCATGCGGCTGGCCGCAGCCCGTGCGGCGAGCCGCCGGGGTTCGAGCAGTACGATCATCCGGTCCTCGCGCCATGGCGCGCCCAGCAGATGCAGCGGAATGAGAGTCGTCTTGCCCGCACCCGGCGGCGCCACCAGCACAGCCGCATTGCCCAGCCCGAGGGCTGCATCAAGCGCCGGGAAGATTTCGGTAACGGGAAGGGCCGGCAGATAAGGCAATATGCATTTCCAAAGTTGAGATGTTGGCGTTTTGACAGGATTGCATCGGGCAAGTCCATCTCATTCCGGCAAAAGTCGCCCGCGTGATCGCGAATATATGTTGGGAAATGGGCGTCAGAGGCGTTTGTCTTAATACCTTAGTCTAATCCAGCGCAAACTGTCGCAACCTAACCTATTGAAGTTATTTCATCAGCAAAAGAAGTTGTTCATAAAATAGGCAATATGTCTCTCTGATTGAACTTTAGGATAATTGACTGGTCCACCCCCAATTGAAGAAGGTTGTTTTTTTAAGAGGGGATATTTTACATATGAAATTTAGGGGTTTCTCATTATCAATTCTGGTTTTTCTGGCTGCTTGCGATGGATCAAATTCTCCAACAACGAATACGTCGGAGGGAACATTCGGTTCTCCGCCAATCACGCAAGTAGCGGATCAATTCAATTGGCCCACAGACAATATCATTGAAGACACAATGGAGTTTGATTTTTCAGGGGGCGGGGCATTTGAGCTGTCGGCAGTAAATGAAACGCCCGCCGTCAAACATCACAGTATGACGATCAATGGTGAAACTGTTGGCTATACGGCCAGCGCCGGACATCTCATCGCCTATGCGCCGAAAGACCCCGCCAATCCGGGCAAGAAAGATGCACAGGCATCCATCTTCTATATGGCTTACACGCGGGACGATCTGCCACGCGAGAATCGCCCGGTGACATTTTTCTGGAATGGAGGGCCGGGATCATCGTCATCAACGCTTCACATGGGGTCGTGGGCGCCGCAGCGTCTCAAGACCGGCGCACCGGTCATGCCGGAAAGCGCCAAGCAAGAAAAACCGAAAAGTTTCCCGTTGATCGACAACGAAGAGACCTTGCTGGACCGTTCCGACCTGGTGTTTGTCGACCCTGTAGGCACGGGATATTCAGAGGCGATAAAACCGCACAAGAATAAAGATTTTTGGGGAATGGACGCAGATGCAGCTGTTATTCGCGATTTCATTACCAGTTACATCAATCGCAACAAGCGGCAAAATTCGCCGAAATATCTTTACGGTGAATCCTACAGCGGTATTCGCACGCCTATTGTAGCCAATCTGCTGGAGCAGGCGGGGATCACCGAATACGAGCAAGATGCTTCTGTTCAAAAACCGATTGTTCTGTCGGGGATTGTGCTGAACTCTCCGATCCTCGATTTCAACAGCAACTGTGTTCAGGATACAAGTGCTTCATGCGCCGGCAGTCTGCCGACCTTTGGATTGGTAGCCGACTATTACAAAAAGGGCGCTACGCGTGGAAAAGCATCCATCGCTGAATATGCCGAAGTCCTAAGGAAATTTGTTAAGGAAAAGCACAATGCCGCCCACAAGATTTGGTATTCACCTGAACTGGCCAAGGCAAAGGGTTTGTACATCGGCGCTAAAACTCAATTTGATCATCTTATTGATTACCCTATGTTGGCCGATTCCGAAAAAGCCAAACAGTGGGCTATTGGCAACAAAGAGAACGCACTCAGTTATGGCACCAGTTTAGCGGATATTTTTTTCTCCAAAGCCTCAACCGAGCATTCTGATTTCCTCAGCAAATTCCTGATTGATCCCTATATGACCCTTAAGGATTATACAGATGCGACGGCTGGCGCTGCGAAAAAGATTTGAGCCCGGATTGGCTGAAATACGCAACAACCCCCACAGGAATGGGCTTCTTCAAGGATATGACTGGTATAACCGGGTTGGATATTGACTGGCTGACTGAATTCGAGCTGTCATATTATAAGTTCAAGACCAGTCTCATGCCAGATTTAACTTTGAATTCTTACGACGCCCGTCTGAATATTCCAAAAGGCGCATACGATTTCACATTCTATGACGATGAAGCATTTAAGGCCGGGATAAAAGCCGCCCTGCCTGATACGTTCAATTTTCGCTCTGCTGCAACATACCAGTCATCGAATTCTTCGGTAATATCACTATGGAATTGGAATCGTGATGCGGCACTCGCCTATGCGAAAAGCAGTATTCCCGATCTGGTTGAAACATTGGGCTACGATCCGTCCGTAAAGATGCTGATTGTGCACGGTTATTACGATCTGGTTTGCCCATTTTTCCAGACCGAGCTGGATCTCATGAATGTCGGACTGACTAAACGTATCCCGGTCAAAAACTTTGCGGGCGGTCATATGATTTATGAATCAGAGGAGGCGCGTGTCCCGATGAAACAGGAATTGGATGCATTCTATGCGGCAGGCCCTGTGCTCACGCAGTAAGACACAATTTTCAGTATTCATGTTAACCCAAAAATTGAGAACGTTTATGAAGTATTATCAATCAATCGCCGTTCTTGTGACGATGGGCTTGATCACAGGGGTGCCTGTGAAAGCCGGTGCCGTTGAAAAAGCCACTGTTGCACATGAGGCGGATTTAAACGCAATGAAAGCGGGGGTTAACTCTCCCGACACCGCCCCTACAGCGCCGCAAAAACTCGATGAGAGCGGCATAAGAGATGTTGTGAATCAACAACTGAAGAGACGTTTTGAAAAAGCCGCGGGTAAAGACGGATATCTCACGCCTGATGGGGCGAGAGCGGCCGGCTGGGGCATTATTGCGGATCATTTCACAGAGATTGACCGTGACAATAAGGGCTTTGTCAGCCTCGCAGAAGTCCTGTCATATCTGAAAGCGCGGTCACCTCTCAAAGTGCGCTCTTCCACAGAAAGCCCGGATGGCAAGGCCGTTCAAATCATTCAGTGAGTTCTTTCGGCGGGTATCTCCATATTCCATCAATAAATCATCGGCGACATTTCCAGCTTGGAAATGTCGCCGATTTGATTGACGATCCCCCTTGCGATCCTGATAGTGCACAACTGCAAATCAAAAGCTGCACTGACAAAGACGCATAGGGAGTTATTCATGAAATCGCGCGCCGCCGTTGCCTGGGAAGCCAAAAAACCGCTCACCATTGAAACAATCGAAATTGGCGGCCCGAAGCCCGGCGAAGTTCTGGTGGAAGTGATGGCAACCGGTGTCTGCCACACGGACGCTTACACGCTTTCAGGCCTTGATTCCGAAGGCAAATTCCCGGCCATTCTCGGTCATGAGGGCGCAGGCATCGTGCGGGAGCTCGGCGCTGGCGTCACATCGTTGAAAGTCGGCGATCATGTCATTCCGCTCTACACGCCGGAATGCCGCCAGTGCAAAACCTGCCTGTCGCAGCGCTCGAACCTGTGCACCTCCATCCGCTCCACGCAAGGCCAGGGCGTCATGCCCGATGGCACAAGCCGCTTTTCCTGCGATGGCGGTGAAGTGTTCCATTATATGGGCTGCTCGACCTTCTCCAACTTCACCATCCTGCCGGAAATCGCGCTGGCCAAGGTGCGTGAAGACGCACCATTCGACAAGATTTGCTATATTGGCTGCGGCGTCACCACTGGTATCGGCGCGGTCATCTATACAGGCAAGGTCTGGCCCGGTGCGAACGTTGTCGTTTTCGGACTTGGCGGTATCGGTCTCAATGTCATCCAGGGTGCCCGTATGGTCGGCGCCGATAAGATCATCGGTGTTGATCTGAATCCCGGCAAAGTGGCGATGGCGAAGAAATTCGGCATGACGCACTTCATCAATCCGAACGAAGTCGGCAATGACAAGGTTGTTCAGGCAATTCAGGATTTGACGGATGGCGGCGCGGATTTCTCCTTCGATGCAACGGGAAACACCAATGTCATGCGGCAGGCGCTGGAATGCTGCCATCGCGGCTGGGGTACCAGCATCGTCATCGGTGTCGCCGAAGCTGGCAAGGAAATCGCCACCCGGCCGTTCCAGCTGGTTACCGGCCGTGTCTGGAAGGGCACAGCCTTTGGCGGCGCGCGTGGCCGCACCGATGTGCCGAAGATCGTCGACTGGTACATGGAAGGCAAGATCGATATCGACAGCCTCATCACCCACACCATGCCGCTTGATGAGATCAACACCGCCTTCGACCTCATGCACGAGGGCAAATCGATCCGTTCTGTCGTGACTTTTTGATGGGTAGCGACGTTTATACCGTCGATGTGCGCGGGATTGATGAATTCAGCCCGCGCGATCTCTATGCCATGCTGCGCATGCGGGTCGACGTCTTCGTTGTCGAGCAGAAATGCCCCTATCCGGAGCTCGACGGCAAAGACATCGAGGCGTTGCACCTGCGGCTTCTCCTCGGCGAGGAACTGGTGGCGAGTGCGCGCATTCGCCATGCGCATGGCATTGACGATACAGCGCGCATCGGCCGGGTCGTGGTTTCGCCTGCCCATCGCGGCAAACGACTTGGCGACCGGTTGATGGCGGAGGCGATTGCCGAGTGCGAGCGGCGTTTTCCGGGCAGTCCGATTGCCCTGTCAGCGCAAAGCCATCTGCAGCGCTTTTATGAAACATTTGGCTTTTTGCCGGTTTCAGCGGAATATCTGGAAGACGAAATTCCGCATGTCGATATGCAGCGGCCAGCAAAGGCAGGATAAAATGGTGATATTGCACCGGCACAATCCATTCTATGTGGCTGCGATTGCCGGTATCGCTGCTTTGGCGCTAGCTTTGGCATTCTATCCGCACCTTGCTTATGTCATTGCTGCGAATGTGTTTTTCGTCGCCTACCTCATTCTCACGGGGTTCAAGATTCGCCGGCTAACATCGAGCTTTCTCAAGCAGAATGCCGCCCGTTCGGACGAGCCGGTCTGGATCATCTTTGCGGTAACTTTTGGCGCGGTTCTTGTTGCCGTCGGCTCACTTTTCGTCCTGATCAATAGCGAAAAAAATCCGCATATATTGGATCTTTCGCTGGCGCTTGCCGCTGTGCCGCTTGGCTGGGCCACCATTCACGCCATGACCGCCATTCATTATGCGCATCTCTACTGGCAGCCGGACGAGACCGCGCAGGGCACCAAGGACAAACCGCGCAAACATGTCGGCGGGCTGGATTTCCCCGGCGGCAAGGAACCCGGCGGCATCGAATTTCTCTATTTTTCCTTCGTTATCGGCATGACCGCGCAGACGTCCGATACGGCCGTTACCAGCACGGAAATGCGCAAGGTCAATCTGCTGCACGCCATCGTTTCATTCTTCTTCAACACGGTGCTTGTGGCGGCGGCGGTCAATGTCGCCGTTTCGCTCGGCCAATAATCTCCAAATCTCACGGGAATAGTCATGGAAACGCTCTCGATCGCCAAAAGCTTTGACGGTACGCAAGGCGTCTATCGCCACTACAGCGATGCGTGCCAATGTGACATGACCTTCGCAATGTTCCTGCCACCCCAGGCCAAGGATGGCCCGGTGCCGGTATTGTGGTATCTCTCAGGCCTCACTTGCACCCATCAGAATGTCATGGACAAGGGTGAGTACCGCCGCGCCGCCGCCGAGCATGGCATTGCGATTATCTGTCCGGATACCAGCCCGCGCGGTAAGCATGTGCCGGATGAAAAGGACAATTGGCAGTTTGGTCAGGGGGCGGGGTTTTATCTCGACGCGGCGCAGGAGCCCTATGCCGCAAACTACCGCATGGCGCGCTACATCATGGACGAGTTGCCAGCTCTGGTTGCCGCTAACTTTCCGGTTGATATGCAGCGTCAGAGCATCACTGGCCATTCCATGGGCGGCCATGGTGCTATCACGCTCGCCCTGAAAAACCCCGGTCATTTCCGCTCGGTTTCCGCCTTTGCGCCGATCACCCGACCGGCAGTGGCTGGCTGGTCACGCCCTGCATTGGAGAAATATCTGGGCGCAGACGAGGCCGCATGGCGAGCCTATGACAGTGTGCTGCTGATCGAGGACGGGCATCGCCTGCCGGAATTGCTGGTGGATCAGGGCAAGGCCGATGGTTTTCTCGATGACGGGCTGCGGCCATGGCTGCTCGAAGATGCCTGTGCCAAGGCCGGTATCCCGCTGACGCTCAATATGCGCGACGGCTATGATCACTCCTACTTCTTCATCTCCACTTTTATGGCCGATCATATTGCCTGGCACGCGGAGAGGTTGGGGTGATACGCCGGTGGGCAAATGAATTTAAGTTATCATTCCAATAACTTAAATTCATTTCCCCGGTGCTTCTCTGTGTGGCTATATCTCCTGATTATTTTTAGCGGCCATTGATTGCTTTTGGACCATATATAATCAGGGGACTCATTAAATGAAGGCGAAATTTGTGCTGCTTGCCGGTTTGGTTTGCTTGGCAGCATGCGACAGCGATTCACGCTCGTCGTCAGACAATACAATTTCAGAAGGTACTTTTGGGTCATTGCTGGAACAGGTTAAGGCACCGGCCTCTGTCACTGAGCCAACAGCGAGCACACCAGACAATAACGGGTCAACCCCAGCTGTCGTCATTCCGGTAGATGAGGAGGCCCGTGTCGCCGGTCTTTATGACGCAATTGCCCCTAAAGACAATGTTGTCAACGATCCGAACAAATATGATAACGGACCGCTGGAGCTCTCGGCTGTTGATGAAACGCCGGGTACTAAGCGCCATAAAATGACTCTTCATGGCAAAACTGTCTGGTTTACGGCAACGGCAGGTCATCTTATCGCCTATGGCCAGAAGGATGCACAGAATTCCGGCAAGAAAGATCCGCAGGCATCTATTTTCTATGAGGCTTATACGCGCGACGATCTACCAAAGGAAAACCGCTCTGTAACATTCCTCTTCAACGGAGGTCCGGGGTCCGCTTCGATCTGGCTGCACCTGGGCGCTTGGGGCCCAAAACGGCTTAAGGTCGATTCTCCAAATATTCCTGAAAGCGCGCAAAATGCGCCCCCTGAAGCGCTTCCTCTGGTCGATAATGATCTGACACTGCTGGATCAGACGGATCTTGTTTTCGTTGACGCGATTTCGACCGGTTACTCCAAAGCGATCAAACCGCATACGGATAGTGATTTTCAAGGTGTCGATACCGATGCGAAGCTGATCCGCGATTTTATCACGAGTTACAACAACAAGAACAATCGCCAGAGTTCTCCCAAATATATTTATGGCGAATCTTATTCCTGCATCCGTGTCCCGATTGTTGCCAAATTGCTGCAAGATGCTGGGACTACCAACTTTGATGCGGACAAGTCGGGCAAGCCTGCGAACATATTATCGGGAATCATTCTGAATTCCCCCATCTTGGACTACGAGTCAAACGTCGATTCCGATGGGAAATTCAGCACCAATGCGGGGGCTTTACCAACCTATGCAATGATCGCGGATTATCATAAGCACCTGCGCGGCACGTCTACCCTTGCGTCCTATGCAGACCAGGCGCGAAGGTTTTCCTTCAACAAATTTGCGCCGCTGCTCAAAAAGTATCGCAACGAAAATGCGCCTTACGATAAGTGGAAAATCGATAATCCTACAGCTGAAGACACAACAGTGCTGAATGGACTAGCGGCGTTGACGGGTGTTGTAGCGTCCGCGTGGCAGGCTGATCTCAATATGTGGCCAACGCCATTCAGAGATAATCTGATGCCAGATTTTGCACTCGGTTATTACGATGGACGTTTGAAGATAAAGGACCACAAATATAGTCCCGATAATTATGAAAAGACGGCGTTTGCGAACGAAATTCAAAAGCTGTTGCCCGAATTTCTGAATTACACCAATGAGACAAAGTATGCCCTTAAGGGGCGCAGTTGGACGACAGATGGTCACGCCAGCAGTCTACCGGACTTGACCCAAGCCTTAACGAACGATCCCGATATGAAAGTGCTCATCGTCCATGGATATTATGATATGGCCACGCCCTTTTATCAGACTGAATTGGACTTGAGTGGCGCGGGTCTGAACATTCCGGTTCATATGTTTGAGGGCGGGCATATGATCTATTATTCCGAGGCGGCACGGGCTCCTCTGAAAAAGTTGATTGATGAATATTACGTCCCCTCTGTCGTCACCGCTTCGAATTAAACCGGGAACATTATGAGATATTATCCTCAATCGATCGTATGTCTGATCATCATGAGCGCCACCGCTACACCAATGACGTCCGCCGGCGCCTTCACCGGTAGTTTTTCGCCTGTTGCTGTCGGGGAGCCCCATCAGGAAAAGTTCATGCGAGTGGACGAAAAAGTGCTGAACTTGCCGCGGGATCCTTCGATTGCCCCTCGTCCAAAAATGACGGAAGAACTGGTGCAGAAGACAATGGACGCCGATTTAAAAGCTCGTTTTGATTCCGCTGCTGCACATTCAAACAATATGCTGACTGCACAACAGGCGCGGGATGCAAATTGGGGTTTCCTTGCGGATCATTTCGATGAAATCGATCGCAACCGTGATGGCTATGTCAGTTTTGACGAAGTCGCCGCCTACATGGCCGCGCGCTCTCCGCTAAGAAAAAGAATGTCACGGCCCCTGTCCAGATTGTCGAGTAATCCGCAGTTACAACCTCCCATCTCCTTGGCTCGTGTTTCTGCGTGAGCCAACATGAATTGGGTATCGGCGGAGATATCTAACGCGTCCCCGGTAGCAGCCTTACTTGGCATCGCGGCATTGGGAAATTCGAGGAACATCCTGCGCATCATCCCGCTGACGCTCAACATGCGCGACGGCTACGATCATTCCTATTTTTTCATCGCCACCTTTACGGCCGATCACATCGCCTGGCACGCGGAGAGGTTGGGCGTAAGTTTTATAATGAAGCCGATTACGAAATAGGCATTTTTATGCACTGATTAAACTATAGGCTAATTGACGCGTGTATCCCGGTTGAAAATGATGTCCCGTTTACAACGGGAACATAAAACAAAATGAATTTCAGACTGACTTTGCTAATGGCAATGCTTTGCCTTGCTGCCTGTGACGGCAGCGATTCCTCCCCCACCTGACACCCCCATCGCCGTTACCGAGAGTAGTGGTACGTTTGGCGAACCGGCAACGCCGGAAGCACTCCCTTCAGAACCGGTAACGACCGTGCTGACAGCGGAAGAGGAGGATGCACGCGCCAAAGCGATATTTGAAGCTTCTGCTCCGGCTGATTTTGTCCTGCAGGACGAGGTGAACTACAACACACAGATGGGCGCTTCGGTTGCTCTGGCCGATGTCAATGAAAAGCCGTCAGCCAAACGGCATGAGATGATGCTCAACGGCAAGCAAATGCGCTTCACCGCCCAGGCCGGTCATCTCATTGCCTATGCGCCAAAGGACCCAAAAAATCCCGAGAAGAAGGATGCGGAAGCGGGCATCTTTTACACCGCCTATACCCGCGATGATCTGCCGAAGGACAAGCGCCCTGTTACATTCTTCTGGAATGGCGGGCCGGGTTCGCCAGCGATCTGGCTGCATATGGGTTCATGGGCACCATGGCGGCTTGTGTCGGATGCGCCCAACATTCCCGGAAATGGCGCTACCCCAGCGCCGGAAAGCTTTCCTCTCGTGGACGATATGGAAACTCTGCTCGATCAGAGCGATCTGGTGTTTATCGATCCGCCCGGCACCGGCTATTCCGCCGCAATTGAGCCGCATACAAATCAGGAGTTTTGGAGCGTTGATCCGGACGCCAAGGTGATTCGTGATTTCATCACTCGTTACATCAATGCCAATAACCGGCAAAGCTCGCCCAAATATCTTTATGGCGAGTCCTATGGCGGCATTCGCACCCCGATCGTCGCCAATCTGCTCCTGCAGGCGGGGACCAGCAATTACGATCCGGACAATTCAGGAAAGCCACCGGTTGTCCTGACCGGCGTCACGCTTCAATCACCGATATTGGACTTCAATTCTGATTGCGATCGGGCATCAGTCTCCTGCGCAGGGTACTATCCGACCTATGCCATGGTTGCTGACTTTCACAAGAAATCTGAGGTTCGCGGGACCAGGTCAGTAGCAGAATATGCCGATGATTTGCGGCGGTTTGTGCGTGAGGAAGCAGGACCTTACACCCGGCTATATGCAGATGTGGAATACAAGACTGATGAGTATAAAAAGAAATGGGACAATTTTGTCAAAACAGAAAAGGCCAATGCCTATTTCGAGAAATTGGCATCCATAGTTGGTTTTTCGCTCAACTATGTGAAGGACAATCCAAACCTAGCAGCTTATGAGGTTTACTACGATTTGCTTGAGAGCTCCAATCTCATGTTGGGTCGCTATGATGGCCGTATGAAAGCCCGTCCGACATGGTCTGACGGAAATTTTGATCCGGATGATTATATCAACAAGCCCTTCATATCGCAGTTTAAAGCGTTGTTGCAGGAGCAGGTGAATTACAGTTCTGCTTTTGCTTATGATACAAACAGTACGGATGATGACTACACTGCTGGAGAATACGGGCTGGATGACGACCCGATCATGGATTGGAAATGGCAGCATCTTGGCCGCGATGACCCAAGCAGTCTTACAGATTTGGTCAATGTCATTATTGCCAATCCTGGAATAAAACTGCTTGTTCTTCACGGCTATCACGATCTCGCAACACCCTTTCACCAGACGGAACTGGATCTGGCTGGAATGGGTCTTGCCGAGCGCGTGCCGGTCAAAGTTTATGATGGCGGCCACATGACCTACAACACCGAAGCATCACGGGCTCCGATGCGGCGGGATCTTGAAGAGTTTTACCGCTCGCCTTCCTATCCGCCAGTTTCGTCCGTTTCCGCCAGCGCAGCGATCAACTAGGAGAAAACCCATGATCAAATTTCGTTTCTCCACATTTGTCGTGGTGCTTGCCATTGGTAGCGGCGCTTCCGGCATTGCCTGCGGTGCAACGCTTCAATCCACGCGGTCTTTGGCTGCTGGCATTGGCGGGGTACCACTCATTCTCGCGGCAGAGAAGCTGGGTGCCCCACCGCGCAATCCGTCGGGGAAAATCACCCCGCCTATGACCGCAACTGTGGCGCAGGAGTTCTTGGATCGGGATATGGCGACTCGCTTCGATGCGGCGGCTGATCCGGCCACCCACCAGCTGACCGAACAGCGGGCAAGGGATTTTGGTTGGGGATTTATCTCCGACCATTTTGCCGAGATTGATGTTCATCGCCAGGGCTATGTGCGGTTTGAAGAAGTCCGGGCCTTCATGCAGGCCCGCTCGCCTCTAGCCAAACCTGCGCCCGCCGCAAAGGGCCATGCGGTCCAGATTATCGAGTGATACTGCTTCCCAAGGGCACGCCATGCCTGCGGGAATGACGCCACCAATTGCCACGGGCTGAAAAACGAGGGCCGCAAAGATTGGCCTGCCCCCTTGAAAGTGGTCCTTTATGAAGTATGGCTTTTGAGCCGATAAAGGATATTGAGAATGCCAAGCAAACGACACAAGCCCGAAGAGATTGTCATGAAACTGCGTCAGGTAGATGTTCTAAGTTCGCAGGGGAAGTCGATGGCAGAAGCCATTCGATCGATAGGTGTGACGGAAGTAACATATTACCGGTGGCGGGCCGAATACGGCGGCTTGAAGGGTGATCAGGTCAAGCGGCTGAAAGAACTGGAAGCGGAGAATGCGCGTCTTCGGCGGGCTGTTTCGGATCTGACGCTGGACAAGATGATCCTTGCTGAGGCCGCAAAGGGAAACTTTTAAGCCCCGCACGCCGCCGTGCCTGTGTGGAGCATGTGGTTGAGGAATTTGACGTGTCCGAACGACGGGCATGCCGGGTTCTTGGCCAGCATCGATCCACACAGCGCAAGCTCTTGAAAACACCGGACGATGAAGCGGCACTGACCGCCGACATCATTGCACTTGCTCTCCAATATGGCCGCTACGGATATCGCCGCATCACAGCGATGCTGCATCGTGCGGGTTGGGGGTGAATGTGAAACGGGTTGAGCGGATATGGCGGCGTGAGGGGCTCAAAGTTCCACACAGACAACCCAAGCGCACACGTTTATGGCTGAATGAGAGTTCGTGCATCCGGCTTCGACCGGAATACCCCAACCATGTCTGGTCCTATGACTTTGTTGAGGCTCGCACGCACAATGGAAGGAAAATCCGTATGCTCAATGTGATCGACGAATTCACACGGGAATGTATTGCCATCAGGGTGGACAGAAAGTTGAAGGCGACGGATGTCATCGACGTTCTGTCTGATCTGTTTATCCTGCGCGGCATTCCTGGTCACATCCGGTCCGACAATGGCCCTGAATTCATCGCCAAGGCCTTGAGAGAGTGGATTGCTGCCGTCGGTGCCAAAACCGCCTACATCATGCCGGGTAGTCCATGGGAGAACGGCTATTGTGAGAGTTTCAATTCAAAGCTTCGGGATGAACTGCTCAACGGAGAAATCTTCTACACACTTAAGGAGGCACAAATCGTCATCGAGAATTGGCGACGGCATTACAATACTATCCGACCACACTCATCGTTGGGTTACAGATCACCTGCTCCCGTGGCTATTGTCTGGCCGTCTCAAAATGGGCCAGCCTCAACGCCAGTGATGGCAATCAGACCAAGTCTGCACTAACATTAAACCCGGATCGCCTCATGGGGGCAGGCCACGTTTCGCAAAGCGTGCCAGCTGGTCACGCCAGGTTTATCAGCGCTGTGCCGCTGCCATGCGGGGATCGGCGGCAAACATGGCGCGGCTGAAACCCAGCCGGATATTGGGCTGGTCGCACAGGGCATTGACGCCATAATCGGAGAAAACCAGCCGCCACGTGGTGGTGTGCGTCGGGCGCGGCATGGCAAAGGCGGCGCAGGACAGGAGCGCCAAATTGGCACCGCCCTGCGGATCGCGGACCGACTGATACCGGATGATTTCAATCCCGGCGGCATGCGCCGCATCGGCCAGTGCGAGGCAGGCGGAATACTCGCTCAGGCGTGTCCAATCGGCTGCCTGTTGCGCGAAAGGCGCCGCCATCAGGTCGATACCGTGTTTCGTGGCATAGCGCGCTTCAAACGCGGTAAATTCCAGCGCATTGCGCGGCCAAAGCGTACCGGGGCTTTCGCTGAAAAACAGCAGCCGGTAAAACGCGGTTTCGGCAACGGCCGTTTCAACCGCTTCGCTGGCATAAAATACACCGGGCGAATAGCCCTCGCGGCGGAAGCGGGAATTGCCGGGGTAGCGGCCATAGCGGAAGGGGGTTGCAAGGAGATAGTCGAGCCGCGCGCATTCCGGCGGCAGCGGCGGTTTGGTGTCTTCGATCTCGTCCTCAAGCAGAGCCTGCTCGTCGAGCGTATCGACAAGTTTCATCGTGGAAACGCGGTGTTGCGCTTCAACGAGACGCCAGCAGGCACCGTGCCTGTCGCGGGCCTCAGATCGGAGCGCGTCGGGCGTCCAGATAGGCGAGGACATGGGCGAGACCGTCAATGGTTTTGATGCGGTTGAGCGGCTTGCCGCCCAGCATGGTGTTGTCAGTGCGGATCCACTGCCGGGCGACGGTGTCGTCACCGCCGACAATGGCGTCAAGCGAACGGTAGAGGCGGATGAACAGGAGGGCCAGTTCGTAACTCTTGCCGGTCAGCGGTGTACCATCCTGGCTGCGCTTCAGCCGGGATATGCTGGGTTCCGACAGGCCCACCACGGTCGACAATTCCTTGGCAGTCAGCCCGAGCAATTCGGCCGCGCGCAGCAATGCCTTGGAGACGACGGCGGTCTTGCCGGTAGGCTCCGCCACGCGTTGTGTTGTAGTCGACATGTCAAATCCTTTCATCTGAAAGGAATATAGATTAAATTTCATGGGAAATCAATGGGAAGGCTTATCGATTGTCTAACGTGGATGCAATATGACTGTAGCAACCTACTCAACTCCCTCGCGAGCTCACTATGAAGGAAGGTGAGGCTCGGGCGATAGAGGTGGGGTGAGCGATTGCGTTTGATTTCTGGAAACGGCAACTTCACTCACCCCTCTATCGCCGCGCCGCCACCTTCATCGGTAAACCGCCATCGGGCTGCGTTGTCAGTTTCTGCACCGGCCACGGCTTTGCCGTCCCCACCGTATCGAACCGGTAACGGTGCAGCAATGTTGCCAGTGCGATGATCGCTTCCTGCAGGGCAAAGCTCGCACCGATGCACACGCGCGGTCCTGCGCCGAATGGCAGATACTGGAAGCGGTCAATCTTGTCGCGATTGTCCGGATGGAAACGCGCTGGCACGAAGGCCTCCGGGTTGTCCCAATAGAGCCGGTGGCGATGCACCGTCCACGGCATCACCAGAATGGCGGACCCCTTGGGGATATGCAAATCCTTGTACTGATCGTCTTCAATCGGTTCACGGTTGATGGAGGGCGCCGGCGGATAAAGCCGCATCGCCTCCTCAAAAGCAGCACGGGTGAAGGGCAGGGCGTTCAGCCAGTCATGCGGCGGCGGTAATGGGTCCTGCTGCATGAAGGCATCGATCTCCTGCTCGATCAGATCGCGTTCCCATGGCGCCTGCGCCAAAAGGTAGAGCGTCCATCCCAAGGCGCGCGCCGTGGTCTCGTGCCCGGCACCGATAAAGGTAATGATATTGTCTTCGATCTCGGCCCGCGACAGTCCATCCGGGCCCTCTGCCCGCAACAGCAGCGTCAGGAAATCATTGGGAACATTGTCGCCGTCGTGGTCCATGCGTGCCTTTCGCATGACAATCGTCTCGGCCACGATCTTGCGGAAGAAAGCCAGAGCCCGCCGCCCGCGAATCTGAGTGAAACGCGGCAGCCAGCTCGGCGCTCCAAGCAGGTCAAGTGGATCGACCCGGCCCATGGTTTCGAACAACCGGTCTACTTCATGTGCAAACGTATCCGCCTCACCAGCGATCTCGCCGGAAAAAAGCGTTTCCGCCAGAATGTCATAGGTCAGGATTGTCATGTCGCGGGAAACATCAACGGTTCCGGCGAGGCTGGCATAGCGCTCGGCAAAACTTTCTGTCGTCCGCTTCATCGCCTCGGCAAAGCCGTTGATGTGGCGCGGGGTGAAAACCGGCGCCATGGCCTTGCGCGAGCGCTTCCAGATATCGCCCTCAGCCGTCAGCAACCCATCGCGCAGGATTGGCCGCAGGATGCGCTGGCGCACTGCGGCCATCTTGTAGTTCTTGGCATTATCGACGAGCACATGCCGGATCAAGCCGGGATCATTGGCAATGATCGTATGCTGGAATGCCCAGTCAATCGAAACCCATGGCTCATTGTAGGACGGCTCGCCCCACAGCTCGAGCGGATTGCGGTAAATGGTGCGGATCAGCTCGATCGTACCGACTGGGCCGGTGCGCGGCACCGGTGCGGGGGGAATGAATGCGGTTCTGACAGTGTCCATTGGCAGCCTCCAGACCCACGATGTGGGGATAGTCGATCCCGATGTCCAATCATTTAATCGTCACAGGATATCATTTCGCACGACCCGAATGTCCCTGGTTCATCAACTAATGGCTAATTGACGCTTTGTGCTGGGGCGATGTCTACTCGTCACAAAATAGTTCGGCTCTGTCGGTTTCTGCTTGAAAGCGAAAGTTTCAGAATCTACGCGATTTTAAAAATTATAGTAATTATATCAAAGACTTATAGAACTGAAGCTTATATTGGTGAGGTTTTTCATGGTGGTCTTTCGCCGGTGCTGGCTTTTGCTGGCGATTTTTCTGGCAGCATGCAGTGGCGGATCGGATTCAGAAAAATCCACATCGAGTGGGACATTCAATCCTCCATCAGCGTTTTCTTCGCCCGATGTCCCAGATCCCATTGTACCCCTAAAACCGGCTCCAGCGCCCGGAAGAACCCACTTTCGCTACAGCGCTAACGACGGGGTGGATCGCACCGATGTGACTGAGCAACCTGTCAGCAAGGGGCATACGATCAATCTGCAGGATAACACCATCCCGTTCACCGCAACGGCGGGGCATTTGATCGCTTATGATTGGGCAAAGTCTCCAGCCAAAACAGCCGATCTGACGAAAATTGATGCGCAAGCCGCCATTTCCTACACGGCCTATACGCGCGATGACCTGCCTCGCGACACACGTCCCGTCACGTTCGTCTTCAATGGCGGTCCGGGTGGTGGCTCAGCGGTTCTGGACGTCGGCTTTCTCGGTCCGAAAGTCTTTGATGTTGATGCGTCAAAGGCCGCAAACAGCTTCATACTGAATGATAATCCCAATACGCTTCTTGATAAGACCGATCTTGTGTTTGTCGATCCGGTTGGAACCGGCTATTCCGAGGCTATTCTGCCGCATAAGAATGTGGATTTTTGGGGCGTGAACAGCGATGCCAAGGTGTTGAGCGATTTCATCACGCGTTATATCAACGTCAACAATCGCCAAAGCTCGCCAAAATATGTCTATGGTGTTTCCTATGGCGGGATGCGCGCACCGATTATCGGGCTGCTGCTGCTTCAGAGCAGCACCCGCGATTATGTCGCCGATCCAAGCAACAAGGTTGCAAAGGTACTGACTGGTCTGGTGCTTAATTCGCCCATACTGGATTACAAAACGGATTGTTACTTTCCCTATAATGTTCCTGTGTCGTGCGGTGGTGCAGCGCCGACCTATGCAATGGTTGGAGCCGTTCACGAGAAGTCGCTTCTGACAGCAGGGCAGACTCTTTCGGATTATGTAAATAAGGCCCGTTCATTTGCCGATACTTTTAACGGCCTTTATGCGGATGTGTTTGGCAACGTTTCCAATAAAACGCCTGATACGCAGAAACAGGAAACATTCCTGAAAAGCCTTGAAAACAAAGGAATAATCAACACACTCTATCAGTATACCGGTGTAGGCAAGCCATTTCGGGGCGACGGGAGCGATAGCGCGAAAGACAATCCGTGGATCGAATATCCCAATATGAATCCGGTTCAGTTTACTGAGAAGTTCGACCCGGCCAAAGGTAAGCTTATGCTTGCAGATGGGCGGGTATTTCTTTCCCGGGAACAAACTGATCCCGCTCTGGATCAGTCCAGTATCTATTCCAAGTTCACATGGCTCTACCAGTATGAGTTCATCGGCTATCAGGCTTATGCTTATTATCTCGATTTGAACGGAACGATCATCGGCAATTGGAATTTTCAGCGGGATGCAAGTCTGGCTGGCATCACACCCGATCTGGCTACCGCCCTGGCGCTGGATTCAAGTCTCAAGGTTTTGATCCAGCACGGATATTATGATCTCAATACCCCATTCTATCAGTCTGAACTGAATATAAAGAATGCCGGCCTGGCGGCACAAATCCCTGTCAAAGTCTATGAAACCGGCCACGGAATTTTACCCGATACAACCATAGCCTATCAACAGGTCATGAAGGATCTGGGTGCGTTTTACGATCAATCTTCGATAAAGATGACTGCGGCTTTGAATTCTCCGGTTCTGGAAGGGAAATCGCCATGAGCAAGTTTGCCGTTTTTACCGCGATGACCTTGCTCACCCTTGGGCAAAGTCCGGTATCTCACGCCGAAGATTTCATTATTTTGACAGAGCCAGCCCCGGATGTTCATGCGCGACAACCGGGGCCCTTTAGTCCGCAGAATTGGCCCAAACAGGAAAATTCTGTGCCGATCACGCCGGAAAGTGTGGCTGCGGCCGTTGATCAGCGTATCCGCGCATTGTTTGACCGGGCTGCTGATCCGGATACCCATCTTGTCACGATTGCATCGGCAGAAAGAGCAGGCGTGGGCTACTTTGTCGACCATTTCAAGGAAATCGATCGGGATCATGCGGGCAGCCTCGACTTTACCAAGGTGAAGGCATTTTTCGACGCCCAGTCGCCCATTGCAAGGCCTGCTTCGACGGGTATCCAGATCATCAAGTAAGTCCAGCAATACGCCATTCCATCCGATGGAATGGCGGGTAAAGAGCCTTGCGCGGAAACAATGCCCGCGCTTCAATCAAATCTGTGTCTGGCCGCAAGGTTTCGGCACAGATTTCCGCGTTGATTCGGCGTTATTTGGCCATCATCGGTGGATAGCCTATAGGCTAAGAATTGGAAAACCGTACATTAACCACTATATCTAGGTTTGTAACCGGGCATGATTCGCCCGGGGTCCTTCACGCCTGTTCCCGGCGCCAAGAAAAGATTGAATATACATGAGTGATACGCCTGAGCTGACAACCGGAGCCTCGCCGGAATATGGTGCAGATTCCATCAAGGTTCTCAAAGGGTTGGATGCTGTTCGCAAACGCCCGGGTATGTATATCGGTGACACGGACGATGGCTCCGGTTTGCATCACATGGTCTACGAAGTCGTGGACAACGCTATTGACGAGGCACTGGCCGGTCATGCGACCCGCGTTACCGTGACGCTGAATCCTGATGGTTCCTGCACCGTCACCGATAATGGACGCGGGATTCCGACAGATATGCACGACGAAGGCGTCTCGGCTGCCGAAGTTATCATGACCCAGTTGCATGCCGGCGGTAAATTCGACCAGAATTCTTACAAGGTTTCCGGCGGTCTGCACGGCGTCGGTGTTTCCGTGGTCAATGCGCTCTCGGTCTGGCTGCGGCTCAAGGTTCGCCGTCAGGGTAAAATTCACGAGATGAGCTTCACCCACGGCGTTGCCGACGCACCGCTTGCGGTAACAGGCGATTCCAACGGTGAGACCGGCACGGAAGTCTCCTTCCTGCCATCGACCGATACATTCACCATGGTTGAGTTCGATTTCAAGACGCTCGAGCATCGCCTGCGCGAACTGGCTTTCCTGAATTCCGGTGTCCGTATTCTTCTGGCTGACCGCCGCCATGCCGATCCGGTTGATCTTGAGCTGTTTTACGAGGGTGGTCTGACCGCCTATGTCAAATATCTCGACCGCACCAAGAAGGAACTGGTCAACGAGCCGATTTATATCAGAGGCGAGCGCGATGACACCACGGTGGAAGTCGCCATGTGGTGGAATGACAGCTACCACGAGAATGTTCTGTGCTTCACCAACAACATTCCGCAGCGCGATGGCGGTACTCACCTTGCCGGTTTCCGTGGTGCACTGACGCGTCAGATGACCGGCTACGCGGAAAACACCGGTCAGGCCAAGAAGGCCAAGGTCACGTTGACGGGGGACGATTGCCGCGAAGGTCTGACGGCCGTGTTGTCGGTTAAAGTTCCTGATCCGAAATTCTCATCGCAGACCAAGGACAAGCTCGTCTCGTCTGAAGTGCGTGCGGTTGTAGAAAGTCTCGTCAATGAGGCGCTTTCGAGCTGGCTGGAAGAACACCCCACCGAGGGCAAGGTGCTGGTGGAGAAGGTCATTCAGGCTGCCTCCGCCCGTGAAGCTGCCCGCAAGGCGCGTGACATCACCCGCAAGAATTCGCTCAGCATCAGTTCGCTGCCGGGCAAGCTCGCAGATTGTCAGGAAAAAGATCCGGCCAAGTCGGAAATCTTCATCGTCGAGGGCGATAGCGCCGGCGGTTCGGCCAAGGGCGGGCGTTCGCGCCAGAACCAAGCCATCCTGCCGCTGCGTGGTAAAATCCTCAATGTGGAACGCGTCAAGCTCGACCGCATGCTGTCATCCGACCAGATCGGCACGCTGATTCTGGCGCTAGGTACGAGCATCGGCAAGGACGAGTTCAATCCGGATAAGCTGCGTTATCACAAGATCATCATCATGACAGACGCCGACGTTGATGGCGCCCACATTCGCACGCTGCTGCTGACGTTCTTCTTCCGCCAGATGCCGGAACTGATCGAGCGCGGTCATATCTATATTGCCCAGCCGCCGCTGTATAAGGTTTCGCGTGGCAAGTCCTCGCAATACATCAAGAATGAATCGGCTTTTGAAGAATTCCTGATTGATTCCGGCCTTGAAGAAGCCTCGCTCGAACTCACAACCGGCGAAGTCCGCGCCGGTATCGATTTGCGGGCGGTCATCAATGATGCGCTGGCAGTACGCCATTTGCTGACTGGGCTGAACACCCGTTATGACCGCGCTGTGGTTGAGCAGGCAACCATTGCCGGTGCGCTGAATCCGGAAGCTATTTCCGATACGCCGCGGGCGCAGGCGCTGGTGACGGAAGTTGCCGCCCGCCTTGATCTGATCGCCGAAGAAACCGAAAAGGGCTGGACCGGCCGTCTGGCAACGCCGGATGACGGCGTTGATGGCTATGTGCTGGAACGTTCGCTGCGCGGCGTCAAGGAAACAGTGACACTTGATATGGCGCTCATCGGTTCTGCCGATGCGCGCCAGCTCGATCGTTACTCCGCCCGGCTGAACGAAATCTACGCCAAACCACCGGTCTTGCGCCGTAAGGAAAAGGTCGAACCGGTCGCTGGACCGATTTCTCTGCTTGAGGCGGTGTTTGCCACCGGCCGCAAGGGCCTGTCGCTGCAGCGCTACAAGGGTCTGGGCGAAATGAACGCCGATCAGCTGTGGGAAACCACGCTTGATCCTAATGCGCGCTCGCTGTTGCAGGTCAAGGTCAACGACGCCACCGATGCCGACAGCCTGTTCTCCAGGCTGATGGGAGACGACGTGGAACCGCGCCGCGAGTTCATTCAGGACAATGCACTCAGCGTCGCCAATCTGGACGTTTAAAGTTCAAACCAAACCTATGCGGGCAGATGTCATCAGGCAACTGCCCGCAGGTCGAAGTCCGCATGAATGATGTCGAAGGGGACGCACACTTTTGCATCGTCCGTACGTTCGATTAAACCCCAATCAATCAAAGCTGATACATCATCGTGGACGCGTTTTACGTCACGTTCGAGCGAACGGGCGAGGCCACGGATACTGGATGGTCCTATTTTCTGCAGGTGCTCGATGAGCTGCCAGCGTTTTGGGGTGATAACAGAAAACAGCTGCGCCGGTGAGCTGAAAGTGAACGTTGCAACAGGGTCGGAATGGCCTTTGCTCCAAGCCTTGGCAAATTCTTTCGCAGCGTCGTCCATGAAACTTTTCGCATTGCTGCGTATCTGAATCGTTGCCCGTTTCACTTCGGCATTCTCCTGTCAATTTCCCTATAAAAATCCTCAATCAACGCTTCTACAGATACGAAGATATAGGGATGTTCTTCGCCTTCCAGATGGCAATGATCACCTTTCCCGCGTTCATTGTCATAACCGACGATCCGCACATTATCCCGCCCCCAATAAAGCCGGTATTTATAAGGGTGTTTGCTGCCTTTAACGTGTGCTGGAACTCTCCAGATTATCATCTCCATAATGGAGCCGTCTGGAAATACGCTCTTTTGCCGATACACAAGATCAGCGTTGATGTTGTCAATCATGCCAACAGTCACGATTGTTGTCAATCATGCCAACGCTCCATCATTTGGCTTCGATCTTTACGAGCTTTTAGGGATATCAACTCAGCCATCGCATCACCACGATCCACAGGTTGAAACTCAATGGCGTTGGGCTGCAGCACAATTGGGGCCTCTATTATACTTTTGTACAATTACTATCTTGCCTGATCGGCGGCGACATGATCTTTTGTCGAAGACAGAGCACTTGATGCGGAGCCGATGAAACGATTTCCCGTCAAATGTTCTCGATCAAGTCAACCGGAATGGGAATAGAAATGCAGCCTGTCTTTGATGGTCACAACGATGTGCTTTACCGGTTGTGGAAACATTCAAAAGACGGCACCGATCCGGTTAGCGAATTCATCGATGGGACCACCTCGGGCCACATCGATAAGAAGCGGGCGCTCAAGGGTGGATTGATCGGCGGTCTTTGCGCCATTTACGTGCCATCCGGCGATCTCGCCTTCAAGGCGCCCGATGCCAATGGTCACTATGTAACGCCGCTCGCTGCGCCCTTGGAGCGCGCGCCATCCCTCGATATATCGCTCGAAATGGCGGCCATTGCCTTGCGCCTCGATCGGGCAGGTGGCTGGAAACTCTGCCGCAGCACCACCGATATTGAAACAGCCATGGCTGAGGATATGTTCGCCGCTGTGCTGCATATGGAAGGCTGTGAAGGCATTGGCGCTGATCTGGCCGCGCTCGACATATTCTATGCTGCCGGATTGCGCTCGCTTGGCCCGGTCTGGAGCCGCAACAATATTTTTGGCCATGGCGTTCCTTTCGCCTATCCGATGGACCCGGACACCGGACCGGGCCTGACCGCAGTTGGTGAAGAACTGGTCAGGGCCTGCAATCGCCTCGGCATTCTCATCGATCTTGCCCATATCACCGAAAAAGGCTTCTGGGATGTCGCCCGCATCAGCGATCAGCCGCTGGTCGCCAGCCATTCCAACGTGCATGCATTGACCCCCGTCGCTCGCAATCTTATCGACAAACAGTTCGATGCCATCCGCGAAAGCAAGGGGCTGGTCGGGTTGAATTACGCCGTTGCCATGCTGCGCCCCGATGCACGCGAAAATGCCGATACGCCGCTCAGCGATATGGTTCGCCACATTGATTATATGGTCAATCGAATGGGCGTTGATTGCGTGGCACTTGGCTCAGATTTTGATGGTGCTAAAATCCCCGGCGAAATTGCCGATGCGGCGGGCAATCAGGCGCTGGTAAATGCCTTGCGGGATGCGGGCTATTCTGAAGATGATCTGGCAAAGATATGCCGCGAAAACTGGCTGCGGGTGCTGCGGTCAGCTTGGCACGAAACAAACTGAAACAATAGAAAAACAGGGGTGACGATAATGTTGATAACTCAGATGAATGCAAAATTCCGGCTTCTCGTCGGCAGTGCCGCGCTCTCCGCGCTGGTCATTTCAGGTGTTCCCGCATGGGCCGCTACACCGGCTGATACGCTTGTTGAAGCCTTCGCCATCGATGATGTGATCACGCTTGATCCGGGTGAAGCATTTGAGCTTACCATGGGCGAAGTCAACGGCAACACCTATGACAAGCTGGTGCGCCTCGACATTAATGATCCATCGAAAATCATTCCGGATGTTGCCGACAGCTGGACGGTGTCCGATGATGGTCTGACCTATACGTTCAAACTGAAGCAGGGGCTCAAATTCGCCTCCGGCAATCCGCTCACCGCTGAAGATGTGGCCTATTCCTTCGAGCGCGCCATCAAGATCGACAAGAGCCCGGCTTTCATTCTCACCCAGTTTGGTCTGAAGGCTGATAATGTCACCGAGAAGGCCAAAGCAACCGATCCGAACACATTCGTTTTCACCGTCGATCAGCCCTATGCGCCGAGCTTCGTGCTGAACTGCCTGACCTCGACCGTTGCTTCGGTCGTCGACAAGAAGCTCGTCTCCGCGCATGTGGTCGACAATGATTACGGCAATGCCTGGATGAAGACCAATTATGCCGGTTCGGGTCCGATGAAAATTCGCGACTGGCGTGCCAATGAAATCCTCGTCCTGGAACGCAACGACAATTATTACGGCACCAAGGCGGTGCTCAATCGGGTCATCTACCGCCATGTGAAGGAAAGCGCCACGCAGCGCCTGCTTCTGGAAAAGGGTGATATCGATGTTGCCCGCAATCTGGAACCGAATGATCTTGAACAGGTTGTCAAGAACAGCGACATCAAGACAACCAGCGCGGCCAAGGGCACAATCTACTATTTCAGCCTCAACCAGAAAAACCCGAATCTGGCCAAGCCGGAAGTGCGTGAAGCACTGAAATATCTGGTTGATTATGATGCCATCGGCGAAAAGCTGATCAAAGGTATTGGCGAGATTCACCAGACCTTCCTGCCCAAGGGCATTCTGGGTGAACTCAACGAGAATCCCTTTACGCTCAATGTTGCCAAGGCCAAGGAATTGCTGGCCAAAGCAGGGCTGAAAGACGGTTTCTCGGTGACTATGGACGTGCGCAACAACCAGCCGGTCACCGGCATTGCCGAATCCGTACAGCAGACATTTGCCCAGGCCGGTGTGAAGCTGGAAATCATTCCCGGTGATGGTAAGCAGACACTGACGAAATACCGTGCCCGCACCCATGATATCTATATCGGTCAGTGGGGCGTCGATTACTGGGATCCGAATTCCAATGCGGAAACCTTCACCAGCAATCCTGACAATGCCGATACCGGCACCAACAAGACGCTGGCATGGCGCAATGCGTGGGATGTGCCTGACCTGACCAAGGAAACCAAGTCAGCCCTGCTGGAACGCGATGGCGCCAAGCGCGCTCAGACCTATCAGGATCTGCAGAAGAAGGTTCTGGAAACCAGCCCGTTCGTGCTTCTGTTCCAGCAGACGGAAGTTGCGGGTATGCGCTCGACTCTCAAGGGCTTCAAGCTCGGACCGTCATTCGATACCAACTACGTCTTCAACGTATCGAAATGATCAGGGCAAGCGCCCAAGGCTGATAGTATGACGACGACCGACACACAACTGGAGGCCAGACGCTCAGGCGCCTGGGCCTCCAGCCTTGCCCTTGCGACAGGCCGCTTCGTGCTGATCGGGGCAATCACCTTCCTTGGCCTTCTGGCCGTCACCTTCTTCATTGGACGGGTCATTCCGATCGATCCGGCTCTGGCCATCGTCGGTGACCGTGCGCCGGCCCATGTGGTTGAACGCATACGCGAGGAATATGGGCTGAACCTGCCGCTTTACCAGCAGTTTGTCATGTATGTGAAAGGTGCATTGCAGGGCGACTTCGGTAATTCGGTTCTGACATCAAATCCTGTCATGACCGATATAAGGCGCGTATTTCCGGCGACGATGGAACTCGCCACTTTCGGCACGCTTCTCGGTACGCTTTTTGGTGTGCCGCTCGGCGTGTTGGCCGCTGTCAAACGCGGCAGCCTGATTGATCAGATCGTGCGTCTGATCGGCCTCATCGGCTATTCCATGCCGATCTTCTGGCTGGGGCTGCTGGCGCTGCTCGTCTTCTATGCCAAGCTTGGCTGGACGTCCGGTCCCGGCCGTATCGACGTCATGTACGAGTATACGTTCACGCCCATAACAGGCTTTTATCTTCTCGACGCGGTGTTGCAGGGCAATTGGGATGCCTTCTGGAACATTTTCTCCTTCATCATCCTGCCCGCCTCGCTGCTTGGTTACTTCTCGCTGGCCTATATCAGCCGCATGACCCGCAGTTTCATGCTGAATGAGCTGGAGCAGGAATATATCGTGGCCGCCCGCGCCAAGGGCCTGTCGGAAACGCGCATCATCTGGGCCCACGCCCTGCGCAATGCCGCCGTGCCGCTAGTGACGGTGATTGCCCTGTCCTATGCCAATCTGCTTGAAGGTTCCGTGCTCACCGAAACTGTCTTCTCATGGCCTGGCCTTGGTATGTACATCACCAATTCCCTGCAAAACGCCGACATGAATGCGGTGCTTGGCGGCACCATCATCATTGGTACGGTGTTCATCGGCATCAATCTCCTGTCCGATCTTCTGTATCGGGCGCTTGACCCACGGACGCGCGCACGATGAGCCAGACCATCAAAACACCGCCACCGCCCATGACGCGCCGCCAATGGCTGATGAGCGACCGCCCGCAATCACGTCTGCAGGCGAGACTTGGCCGTGCGTATCTGATATGGGGCCGTTTTGCCAGCAACCGGTTGGCACTGGCCGGACTTGCCATCATCGTTGCTCTGCTGCTGGTTGCAGCCTTTGCCAATGTTTTGGCGCCGCATTCGCCGGTTATTGGCGACTTGCGCAATGCCCGCTTGCTGCCGCCCGGCGGCGATTACTGGCTTGGCACCGATGATCAGGGCCGCGATATTCTCTCGCGTCTGATCTATGGTTCGCGCCTGACTCTGTATGTGGTCATTCTTGTTGCCATCATTGCAGCCCCCATCGGGCTCATTGTCGGAACTGTCGCGGGTTATGCCGGGGGCTGGGTTGATTCCATCCTGATGCGGCTCACCGATATTTTCCTTGCCTTCCCGAAACTCATTCTGGCGCTCGCGCTGGTTGCAGCGCTTGGACCCGGCATTGAAAACGCTGTTCTTGCCATCGCCGTCACCTCGTGGCCGCCCTATGCCCGTATCGCCCGTGCGGAAACCCTCACCGTGCGCAATTCCGATTACATTGCTGCTGTGCGCCTGATGGGCGCATCGCCCGGCCGTATTGTCCTGCGTCACATCATGCCGCTATGCCTGTCCTCGCTGATCGTACGTGTGACGCTGGATATGGCTGGTATCATCCTGATTGCCGCCGGACTTGGCTTCCTCGGCCTTGGCGCGCAGCCGCCATTGCCGGAATGGGGCGCAATGATTGCCTCGGGCCGCCGCTTCATCATGGATCAGTGGTGGGTCGCCGCGGTGCCTGGCTTTGCTATCGTCATCGTCAGCCTTGGCTTTAACCTGCTCGGCGATGGCCTGCGTGACGCGCTTGATCCACGGGGGAACAACCAATGAGCACCCTGTTGACGGTCAAGGACCTGCGCGTCCAGTTTCCCACCCGAACCGGGGTTGTCGACGCAGTGCGGGGCGTGTCCTTCACGTTGGGGCGCGAGCGTCTCGGCATTGTCGGCGAATCCGGTTCCGGCAAGTCCCAGACCGGCCGCGCTATCATGGGCCTGACACCGCCCCACGCGAAAATCACAGCTGAAACTTTGAACTTCGATGGCAAGGATTTATTGCAAATTTCGGCTGCAGAACGGCGTTCCCTGCGCGGCAATCGTATTGCGATGATCCTGCAGGATCCGAAGTATTCGCTCAATCCTGTCATGAGCATTGGGCGTCAGATCGTCGAAACGCTGCGCACCCATGAGAAGGTCAGCAAGGCTGAAGCGCGCAAGCGGGCAATTGATATGCTTGCCGCCGTGCAGATCCGTGATCCGGAACGGGTCTACGACCTGCACCCGCACGAAGTGTCCGGCGGTATGGGCCAGCGCGCGATGATTGCCATGATGCTGATTACCGGGCCGGAACTGCTGATCGCCGACGAGCCGACCTCGGCACTGGATGTGACCGTGCAGCTCGATGTTCTGCGCATCCTCGACAATCTGGTCCGCGACCGGGGCATGGGTCTGATTTTCATCTCGCACGATCTGCGTCTGGTCTCGTCCTTCTGCGACCGTGTCATCGTCATGTATGCAGGGCACATTGTGGAAGAGATCGCAGCCAAAGACCTGCACAATGCCAAGCACCCCTATACGCAGGGGCTTTTGAACTGCATGCCGAAGATCGGTGCGAACAAACATCCGCTGCCTGTCCTTGATCGCAAGCCGGAGTGGGCCGCATGAAAACATCCGAACCCAAGGCACTTGTCGTTGACAAGCTCGAAGTAACCTTTGACCGTTTCCGCGCGCTGCGCGGCGTCAGCCTTGACGTCATGCCCGGCGAGTCTTTCGGTCTGGTTGGTGAGTCCGGTTCCGGCAAATCCACTCTGCTGCGGGCTATTGCCGGTCTGGCCCCCACGACGGGCGGGTCGATCACCGTCAATGGCAAGCTTTTGGGCCGAAACCGCACCAAGGCATTTTACCGCGAAGTGCAGATGGTGTTTCAGGATCCCTACGGTTCGCTGCATCCGCGCCAGACGGTGGACCGGCTCCTGCTCGAACCGCTTGCCGTGCATGGTTTTCCTGATATCGAAAAGCGCATCCTGCGCGCGCTGGATGAAGTCGGGCTGGGATCGAGCTTCCGTTTCCGCTATTCGCACCAGCTTTCCGGTGGCCAGCGCCAGCGCGTAGCGATTGCCCGGGCGCTGATCCTTGAACCTTCCATCCTGCTTTTGGACGAGCCGACGTCGGCGCTCGATGCATCCGTGCAGGCGGAGGTTCTCAACCTGCTCGAACAAATCCGCCGTGACCGCAAATTGACCTTTCTGATGGTCAGTCATGATCTCGCGGTTGTCACTCATATGTGTGACCGCCTGATGGTCATGCAGAATGGCGCGGAAGTCGAGCGGCTTTCAGCGGCCGATCTTGCCCGGCACAAGGTCACGCAGGATTACACACGCAATCTGCTTGTCGCCAGCGAAGGGTTTGTGCGGCCGGATGTACCGGCAGCATAGGCCTTGTTTCACCGGATTTTTACCATCCCGCACAACTTCGCCGAGATCGAGACAATCTGAACGATTTTCGTAAAGCCGCATTTACACCGCTTCAGTCATGGTCCGTCCAATCACCGGAGCGGGCTATGAAAAAATTCAAAGATTTCCTGAAAGACAAGAGCGGCGCCACCGCCCTGACGTTTGGTTTGTTGCTCGTGCCGCTTCTCGGCATGACCGGACTTGCCGTCGATTATACGCGTGCAAGCAGTGATCGTGCAGATTTACAGAATGCGGCCGATGCGGCGGTGCTGTGGGGTGCGTCAACATATGATGGCACCAATCTGCCTATGGTGAAAACGCGTGTTCTGCAAAGCTTGCGGGCAAACTTGACGAATTTCGACAGCAGCGGCGCGACGTACGATGTTCAGGTTACTGCCGATGTACCCGCCCGTATCAGTGTAACGCTCGCCCGGCCAACGAATACATTGTTCATGCAAGTGCTGAACAGTAAGAAGGTGGATATTGGGGTTCAGTCCGAAGCGTCAGGTGCATTGATGCCAAAGACAGCAACGATCCAAGTCACGAATGTAAAAGGAATTTATTACAAGAAAATAACCATCATGGTTGTCGGGATTGATGGCGCGGAAACACAGGCTGGCTCGATTGAATACACATACGTGAACAGCACCGGGACATCCACCCCGCCTGTGGGAGGAAAGCCCCTCACTATTGATTTGGGATCATTCAGTTCGTTTTATTTTACAATGATCGTCAAGAAAGACGGCTGCCCAATTGGACAGAAGCCAGAAAAACCAGCGCGGGGAGCGGAGACATGTGTGCCTGCCCCCAAGATAAATTCCAAGGATGATCCGTATTATCAGATTACACCAACCCCAGATAATCTTTCGTTTCCCGATGATCAAAGTATCAAAAACGATCCAAAAACCAACGCTTTCCTTGTCAGAAGCGACAGGGCAAATGACGCTTGGCGGTTCGTGGCTGACGGCGGTCAATCGACAACCGCAGGTGCTAAAGAGCCAATTCTGATGAATCAGTTGATGAACTGTAAAGGGCTCACGCAAAAACATGGCTGGGAAGATGGCGGCGGTGGTACACCGGATTTCGAATATACTTTGAAGACCGGTTGCGGCCTCGATTATTCAAAAGTCCGCCTGACCAACTGACCCTCAAACCCAAGCGGCGCGATTGACTTTGGTCTTGCGCCGCTCCATCATGACTTCATTCCGAGGGGGGCACTGTACAGTGCTGAGATAGCGTCGAGCTGGACCCTTGAACCTGATCCGGGTTATGCCGGCGTAGGAACGGGAATTGAGCCTTCTCTGTACTCTCTGCCTTGTCTTCGCACATATCCGGATCTCCACGCTGTTTGATGGAGTCCTGCCGATGACATATGCCCTGCCATTCACCCCGTATCATCCTTAATCCGTGACATCTGTCATGGGCATGATTGTCCGCATAACAGCTGCTCTGCTTGCCGTGCTTCTGTGCTGGCAGATGGCGGTCTGGCTGCTGCAACCACCGCGTTTCATCCTGCCAGCGCCGGGTTCGGTTCTGTCCGCATTGATCGAGCAGCGCAATTATCTCTTCGCCAACGCCGCCATCACCGTTCTGGAAATCCTGCTTGGTCTGTTCTTCGGCGTCATTGCCGGTATTTTGACTGCATTGCTGGTGGCTGCCTTGCCCGGTTTCGGTCAGATCGTCTGGCCCGTCCTGCTAGTGTTGCAGGCGCTGCCGGTGTTCGCCATCGCCCCGCTTCTGGTGCTCTGGTTTGGCTTTGGTCTCGCCTCCAAAGTTGTCATGGCCAGTCTTATCATTTTCTTTCCCGTTGCTTCCGCCTTTGCCGATGCGCTGCGCCGCACCAGTCAGGAATTGCTGGACGCCGCAGCGCTAACACAGGCGACGCCGCTGGCAACCTTGCTGCTGGTGCGGGTGCCCAGCGCCTTGCCCGGACTTGGGTCCGGTCTGCGGGTTGCCGCCGTCTTTGCGCCCATCGGCGCAGTCATCGGCGAATGGGTCGGCGCGTCACGGGGGCTCGGCTTCGTCATGCTGCAGGCCAATGCCCGTATGCAGACCAATACCCTCTTTGCCGCCCTGATCATCCTTGCGGCGCTGACGATCATTCTGCGCTTTCTCGTCGATGCTTTTGCCGCACGCCTCACACCCTGGGTGCAGGCGTCATGACCCGCCCCCACTTCACGCACAAAGGAATATCCATGTCCCGCCTCCGCGCATTTGCGCTTGCTTTCGGCCTCGTTGCCGCTGCGCCCTTCCTGTCATCGCCGGTACTGGCAGCCGACAAGCTCACCGTGCTGCTCGAATGGTTCGTCAATCCTGACCATGCTCCGCTCTTCGTCGCGCGGGAGAAGGGCTTCTTTGCGGAGGCTGGTCTTGATGTGGATTTCATCCCGCCCGCCGATCCATCCGCCCCGCCGCGCCTTGTGGCCGCCAAACAGGCTGATATCGCCATCCACTATCAGCCCAATCTCTATCTCGACCATGATGCCGGCGTGCCGCTCGTGCGCTTTGGCACGCTGATTGAAACGCCGCTCAATACGGTGACTGTGCTTGCCGATGGTCCGATCAAAAGCCTGAAGGATTTGAAGGGCAGGAAGGTCGGCTTTTCCGTTGCCGGTTTTGAAGATGCTATGCTCGGCGCCATGCTGAAGTCTGAAGGGTTGTCCGCTGCTGATATCGAACTGATCAATGTCAATTTTGCTCTGTCGCCCTCGCTCATTGCCGGGCAGGTCGACGCTACCGTTGGCGGCTATCGCAATTTTGAACTGACCCAGATGGCGCAAGAAGGCCATAAGGGCCTCGCTTTCTTCCCTGAAGAACATGGCGTTCCTGTCTATGACGAGTTGATCTTCGTCACCCATCCGGACCTTGTCAAAGACAGCCGCCTCAAACGCTTTCTCGATGCCGAGGAAAAGGGCGCGATCTACCTGACCAACCACCCGGATGAATCCTGGGCGCTGTTCATCAAAGCCTATCCCGATCTCGACAATCCGCTGAACAAACAGGCGTGGGTCGATACGCTGCCGCGCTTTGCCAAGCGTCCGGCTGCGCTGGACCGTGGGCGTTATGAGCGGCTTGGCACGTTCATGCGGGATGCCGGACTGATCAAATCTGCCCCCAACGTTGATGACCTCGCGGTCGAACTGCGTTGAACCGAATTTTTGAAGAGAGAAACATCATGCCAAAAGTAGATTTCCGTCTGAATGCCATTGTCGATGTGGACGCGATCGGTGGTGACAAGGATCTGGGCTATCTGGCGCTGGAAGCCGCGCGCGGCGGCGCCACCATCATCCAGTACCGCGACAAGAATTCGCCGACCCGTAAAATGGTTGAGCGCGCCAGGGCCATCCATGCCGCTCTCAAAGGGACCGGCATTCCGCTGCTGGTCAATGACCGGATCGACGTGGCGCTGGTTGCCTGTGTCGAAGGCGTGCATGTCGGGCGCGAGGACATGCTGGTCGCTGATATCAGAAAGCTCCTTGGGCCTGATGCCATTATCGGCCTCACGGTGAAGAACGAGGCGGATGCGCAGGCAGCCATTGAAGCCGATATTGATTATGCCTGCATTGGCGGCCTGTTCGAAACACCGGCCAAGCACAATCCGGATGGTCCCATCGGCTTTGACGGTTTTGCCCGTCTGGCAGCCATTATTCGTGTCGCCAAGCCGGATTTGCCGGTCGGTGCCATCGCCGGTCTTGACCTCGCCCGTATCCCGCCCGCCATTGCGGCAGGGGCAGATGGCGTTGCAATCATTTCAGCAATCTTCCGCCAGCCCGATCCGCGCAACGCCGCGCGTATCCTGCGCGAGGCGGTCGATCAGTCGCTGAAGGCCATGGCATGACCGCCATTGCTCTCACCATTGCCGGGTCCGACAGCGGTGGCGGCGCAGGCATTCAGGCGGATCTCAAAACCTTCTCGGCGCTGGGGGTCTATGGCACCAGTGTTCTCACCGCGATTACCGCCCAGAACACGCGCGGTGTCACGGCCATCGAGAACTTGAGCCCCGGCATCATCCGCGCGCAGATCGATGCGGTGCTCTCCGATATCGCCGTTGGCGCCATCAAGATCGGCATGGTCTCCACAGTAGACACCATCGGAGCCATTGCCGAAACCTTGAATCGCTGGGAGCGCAAGGTGGTGCTGGACCCGGTCATGGTCGCCACCTCGGGCGATCCGCTGCTGCAGCCGGATGCTATTGAGGCTCTCCAGCAAAATCTCGTCCCGCTGGCACTGGTGCTCACACCCAACCTGCCGGAAGCCGCATTGCTGACTGGTACCGGTATCGCGGAAGACGAAGCACAAATGGCAAAACAGGCTGAACTTCTGCTGAAACTCGGGCCCGCGGCGGTGCTGATCAAGGGTGGGCATGGCCGTTCCAGCCTCAGCACAGACCTGTTGTTTGACGGCATAAATATGCAACGGTTCGACGGACCCCGCCTGTCAACAACCCATGATCATGGCACCGGCTGCACTCTGGCGGCGGCGATTGCCGCCGGGCTTGCCAAGGGGCAAGACCTAGCCCATTCGATTGGCACAGCGAAGGCCTATCTGACGGCGGCGATGGCCGCCGCCGATACGCTCAAAGTGGGTCGGGGGCGTGGCCCTGTGCATCATTTCCATGAGTGGTGGGCGGCGTAGGCCAGTTAAAAACTTCAGCATATAAAGAGCCTAAAACGGCGCAACAGGCGTGTCCCTGTGTGCCGTTCTGCTGTCTTCTCTTGTCTTTGAGTGGAATGCGCTACTCCCAAAACATCTCAGGGTTGCGGTACTAAAGTAGAATATCTTTTTAAGTGTACGATCATATTATCATACTAATCGGAATTGGTGGAAATTCCACGAATTCCGTCGTCAGTTACCTTTGAAAAGGAGGAATAAACGCCAGCCATTTTAATGAAATCCATTTTTACAGAAAAATATTTTAGGGAGATACGTAATGTGGAAATTGAAAGAAAAGCATTCCAACAGGCATCGGCGATCTGCCGGATCTCATATACTTGCCCCTTCTCATTGCTGTTCACGCACAACTCTTGCGATCTTTTCCTCGCTGTTTCTGAGTCTGGTTCTTGCTGCCTGCAACAATGACCATCCACAAGCCAGCAGTGCAGGAACATTTGACGCCCCCGTGCATGATGAATCATCGACAGCGGATGTGTCGGGAATGACGCCGGACACAGCAACAGCAGATGAAAAAAGCATTGTTCCGGTGCCGCCGGTGAATGTTGATACGTGCATGCCGACGGAGGACACGCCCGGCATCATCAGGACAAATATCCGCATACTTTAATTTATTATTGGAAATGAATTTCCTGGGAGGAAATTATGGATAGAAGAGCTTTTTTAGCTTGCGCTACAGTTGTGCCCTACGTTTTCACACATTTTAGCGAACAGTCAGCCGTTGCGCAGAGCGTCACCTTACCGGGTGCGGCGCCAGCGGGCGGCACGTTGCAGAATCCGGTTTTTACCAAGGGCATGAAAAGAGTTCTGTCTTGGGACACCGCAGGCAACTGGCAGATGGACAACACGGAATTTCAGTTTTTTGGTGGAGAAATTCATCCGTCGCGCATTCCGGAGCAATACTGGGAACACCGTATCCAGATGGTCAAGGCGCTCGGCTGCAACACGATTTCGCTTTATATCATGTGGAATTTTCATGAACGCCCCGATGGAAGTTTCGACTTCTGCTCTCGAGGCAAGGACATTGGCAAGTTCATCGATCTTTGTGCACGTAATGGCATGTGGGTTCTGATGCGCCCAGGTCCCTATATCTGTGGAGAATGGGATTTTGGTGGCTTGCCGCCCCGCATGTTGGCCGATCCTCTCTTTCGAGATGCATTCGGAAACCTGCAGATAAGACAAAACGCACCCAGCTACATGGCTGCGGCCGAGATGTTCAACCGGGCACTTTATGAAAACGTCGTGAAAGGACGTACGCTTTCAGCCGGTGGACCCATCATGCTTGTTGGACTGGAAAACGAGTATACGAATTGGCCAGGCTACAAGGATCCTGCCCATATCTTCGAATTGGCAAAGCAATGGATAAAACTTGGTTACTCGGAAAAATTCTGCATCTGTGATGGTTCGGCCAATGGGTTCAACAGTAATCATCTGACACTTCCGCCCAATACGGCCTATGGGATGACTGCCGATGGAAACAACCCTGCCAACTATGACAGTGCGATCCAAATAAATAAAACTGCTACTTTTGGTGCTGAATGTTATCCGGGATGGATTAACCACTGGGGCGATCAACATCAGACTATCAAGATCGACAGCTTGGCCGGGACCGTGGCAGCACTTGCAAAGGCAAAACGCTCCTTTGTGTTTTATGTTGCGCATGGCGGGACAAATTTCGGGTTTACAGCAGGCAGCAACGGTTATCTGGCTGATACTCAGCCGGATGTGACGTCCTATGATTATGGTGCACCCATATCGGAAGCCGGCACGGAGAATGACAATTTCTATCTGGTCCAGGCTGCCTATGTATCCAACGCTTCCTATCAGGTACCGTTTGCTGGAAAGCCGAGCCTTCAGCCTGCTATTGCCGACAACGAAGTTGCAGCAATCAGCAAGGGCAAGTTCAGCTTTCGAAATTTTCTGAAACATGCCGATCTTCCAATCAAGATGGACATGCCCCAGACTGTGGAGACGTTAGCGCTCCATATGAATGCGAATAAATTCACTACTTACGGCATATACCCATCCGGTATTGCAATTTACCAGGTACTTTTGCCTGCGGCTGGTGGCGATTTGACGATCACATTTGAGCGGTCGCCGGACTATGCAATCGCCTACGTCAATGACGTTCTTGTTGCTGGTGGTCCATTGACGACGGTTGCCGGCTTGCCAAAGAAAACCACACTGACCATTACGGGAGCGCCGGCAAACTCTATTCTGAAAATTGTATCGATGCCTTTCGGCAGAACTAATTCTGATGCGGGGATGTTGACGGATGGCCGTGGTCTTTCGGGCGAAGTCTTCGCAAATGGGGTGGTTTTATCTGGTTGGAGTATGAGCCTGTCACCCATGACTGCAAAGGATATCACCAACCTCAGCTTTGACTCAGCCGAGGCCGTTGCCGGTTCACCCTTCCATGCCAAAGCAACGTTCAATATCGATGCTCCAAAAGATATGTATATCGACATGACCGACTGGGAGACCGGCTATGTCTTCGTCAACGGTCATAATCTCGGGCGGTATTGGACAGCTGCAGGGCCTCAGAAGCGACTCTATTGTCCCGGAGTCTGGCTGGTAAAAGGTCAAAACGACGTTGTGATTTTCGAGTTCACGAAAGGCAGTGCGGGCGATCTCAGCTTCTACGGTAAAAGCGGCATGAAATATTCGGATAAGGCTCCGGCGTCAGGCCCCGCAGTGTTTGCTTGTCCCGATGGATATCACATCCAGAATGTGCGATCCAACCTTCTGCTCCAGAGTAACAATGGAACACCGGTACTTGCTGCTGCAGACGCAGCCGCACAAACTCAGACATGGAATATTATAGTTGACGCGGGCAATGTTAAAATAATCAACAGAGCCGATCAGTCGATATTGGCGCTCGACGGCTCTGCCGCAAAAAAGTGGCAAGCCACGTGGCTCATGTCGAATTGCTATACGTTGACCAGCATTCCTGAGAATTTATTGCTGGAGGCGGCACCTGCTGCACCAGCAGGTGCCGGTGGATTTGTTCTGGCGCTCAAGCCCAAAGTGAACGCAGAGGCGCAATGGCCATTCGGGCAATACTGGCGTTTCTTACCGGCGATTGGTGGCACCTATTACATCGTCAGCAAGGCAACGGGCCAACGCCTCGCCGCCAGTGACAGCAATATTGTTCAACTCGCTGCTGCGGATGTCGATGCGCAAAAGTGGCAGGTAAGTGTCAATGAGAGCAATGGAAGCTGTTCGATCGTCAGCATAAACACTCAAAAAAGTCTCGATGTTATCCACCGTGGGATGGTCGATGACAGTCCTGTGGTGCTTTGGGAGGTTACTGGCGGATCGAACCAGCAGTTCAACTTTATCCTCCGCCCGGATGGCAAAAGCTATGCAATCATTGGTGTGGAAAGCGGCTTAGCCCTTACCATGAAAAATGGAGCCGCCCATCCAACGATCTGGAAAGATGCCGCGACCGATGACCAGAGCTGGATACTCAAAAAGGTCTGACGGTACACTGCATCACGAGGGCGGCGTAACAGCCGCCCTTTTTGCTGCGTCAGCATTCAGAATACGCTGGTAGAACAGCCCGACACCAACCAGTGACAGGCCGAGGCCAATGAAGGACAGCGCCCGCAGAATGCCTTCAAGGTTCGACATATCGAGCAGGAACACCTTGGCGATGACAAGGAAAACAATCGGCGCCGAGATGAGACGCAGCGGCCGGTTCTGCCGCCACGCGCCAAGCCCGAACAGTCCGAGGCCAAACAGCAGCCACACGGCCGAGTAGGTGAACATTTCCGCCGAGTCGATGCCTTGCGACAGATTGATATCGTTGCCCCAATAGGACACACGGATGGTCAGCGTGATCCATGTGAACAGCATCAGACCGGACAGGATTGCCAACGCCATGGCATAATGCCTTGGCCGGTTGGTCTGTGCCATCACCAGAGGAAAGCCGAACAGCCTGATCTGCGGCTCGCCAAAGGCATTGAGTGCCACAAGTCCCGCCAGCAGGCCCGGCAGAAGATAGCCCATGAACAGGCTGTTGAAGATCAGCCCATTGCCAACCCATCCGTCAAATAGCGGGTTGAGGAAAAGGAAATGCTGGATCACCGCAATGGCAATGCCGAAATAGCCGATGATCAGCGCGGCCGTGCGGTAGAGCTTGTCCTTGCCACCCTGGCTCAGCATCATCAGCGACAGCGAGCCGCCCAGTGCGATGAGTGTATAGAGCGACTGTTCGTTCAGCGAAACGTCGCCGCCGCTGTCCAGCCTGCCGCCATTCATCCAGTGGCGTACCAGAATGTTGACAAGAATGAAGCCAGCCAGCACGCCCAGTGCCTGAACGAGGCGGTAGGCGGTGTCCTTGGCTTCGCGGGCCAGCACAACCTGCGCAATGACCATAGCCGCAAGGAAACCGCCATAATTGAGCAGCAACTGGTTGAAGAACGGCGTTGTTGACAGCCGGTCACTGCCGACAATGGTCGGATCAAAGAAGATATGGCCAATGATGATGACCGCAAAGACAGCCGGGGCAAAGCGCAGGACAGGCGCGGGGCGGGTTCTGGTCGCAAGGGCATAGACAATTGCCAGCACACAGGCCGCCAGCACGCGCCATTGCGGTTCGAACACCACGAACAGTGCCAGCACGGCAAAACCGATGGATGCCGCGTCAAACAGCCATGGCGGCGAAACGGGCAGAGTGTTGTCTTTCCATCGGGCCGTCAGCCACGTGGCGGCACCAAAGCCGATGAGTGCCAAGGCGACGGTCAAAATCTCTTCTGTCGCGGCCGGGGTATTGCCGAAAACAAAGATCATCATGGTAATCATGATCAATGGTGTGGTTGTACCGAGCACCGCATAACCGATGCCGCGCAAGACGTCGGGCAGCCGCGCCAGCAGGAATGTAGCGATAACGCCAATCGCCGTCAGGCCGAGTGCGCCTGTTATAGCAAAGCCACGATATTTTGCCGGATCGTACAATCCAAGCCCTGGTACATAATAGCTTGAATCCCAAAGATGCGGGACATCAATAAGTGCGAGCGGTGCAAGGCACAGCAAAGCTGCCGGGACGAGGAAGGGCAAAGCCCGGCGCACGAACAGCGGTGCGAGGGCTGCAACCACGATGATGATGGTTGTCAGCGTGAGATAACGTGACGATGCCAGCCCGAACAGATCATGCGTGACGTAGCTCAGACCCAGAATGGTCAGGCCAATAGCGCCTGCTGCTGTCACTGCATCGGTAGTGGGTTCATCGATACGGTCAAACAGGGTGTATTTGCCGGGTTTGATATGGCTGAACACCGAAAGCGCCAGAAGACTGACGGTCAAAAGACCCAATGCGCCGCCATCCGGCATCGGATCGAACCCGGTATACGCCGCGCCCCATAGCGCCGCCAATAGCACGGCTCCGCCGCCGATCCATTGCCAGTTGTTCATGCGCGCCAAGGCGACGGCGACGAGTGTGACAATGCTCAAATAGGTCATGAAACTATAGGGCGCGGGCGCTTGGCTATCCACCAGTGCCGGGGTGAGGTAGGAGCCGATCAAGCCCAGTCCAGCGATCCACGGACCGTGCTTGACGGCAACGGCCAGAGTTGCCAGGCCCACTGCGCCCAGTGCGACAAAGGCGGTGGAACTGCCGATAAAGCCGTAAACGCCATGGGCCGCGTAGACGACGGCAAACAGGGCTGCCGAGCCTGCAGCGGTAAGCACGCCCGGAATATAGTCCGGACCATCGGCGGAAAGACCGAACGGCTTTTCCTTGCGCCGCAGGAATTCACCGGCACCGAGCAGCAGCAGGCCGAAAATCGCGCCAAGACACAGCCGGATTCCGGGGCCAAGCAGCTCGTTTTCGATGGAATACTGCACGACAAAGATGCCGCCGAGGAACAGTGCCACGCCGCCGATCCATACCGGCCAGTTGCGGCCAAGCGAACGTTCGAAATCGCCATAGGATTTCTTCGGCTTGTCCTGTGTTGTAACTCCGGCTGGTGACGTTGCCTGTGGTTTGCCGGACATGATCTCGGCAACTTTTTTCGGATCAAGTCTGGAGGAGGCTGCGACGGGCAAAGGACCGCCGACGGGTTCCGCCGGGGGTATTATAGCTGCCGGAGCCACGCCTTTGGATTGGTTTTCTTTCAACCGGCGAGTGGGTTCGCCACTTTCGCGGGCAAGTGGGGCTGGGAGTTTTGCTTCTGCAAATTGTCGTTGCAATTGCTCAAGCTGCCGGCGCAATGCGCTGACCTGTTGCCGCGCTGTTGCCGCCACCACAAGGGCTACGATTGAAAGAATGATAGAAAGAACCATATGTGCGCTCCAGATTGCGCACACAACGCCATGATTTGGCTAAATATTCAACTAGTGCGTTTATAGCCCGTAAGGGCGATCCG
Source organism: Phyllobacterium sp. 628 (assembly GCF_014189505.1). Lineage (GTDB taxonomy): Bacteria > Pseudomonadota > Alphaproteobacteria > Rhizobiales > Rhizobiaceae > Phyllobacterium. Next base: position 1,070,135 of record NZ_CP050301.1, read on the forward strand.
CCGGAATGGCTACGAAGCCGGCACGCACGGGCGCAGGGTCCGGCAGATAGGCCACTGTTTGCACCGTAGCGGCTGGCTGGATCACAGCAGGCACAGGTGCCATGGGCAGCGAAGCGATTTGTGTGGACTGGACTGGCGTGGTGCCGCCCTTCAGACCGGTTTCATCGAGCATGCCCTTGCGCTTGGCCTGATAATAGTAGCCGCTGGCATAGAGGCGAACGGCGCGGTCAAAATTCTGATCGGCAACCTTGTAGGCGCCCGCAAGATATTTCACGCCATATTTGAGGTTGGTTTCCGCGTCGAGCAGGTCTTTTGGCGTACCACTATGGCCCATGGAACGGGCGGTGGATGGCAGAATCTGCATCAGGCCCCAATATTTGCCGTTGCGTGCCTCCGGGCGGCCACGGCTTTCGCGGTGGACAACGCGGCGCACCAGCGCTTCAGGCACCGCATAGGCAGCGGAATATTGTGAAATCAGGTTATCGACCCGTGGCCCGTAAGACTCTGTCTTTGCCGGTGTGGCAACGTTCGGCACGACGACCGAAGCAGACTGCACCTGCGCTGCCGTGGCGGCAGCCGCCGGGTTGGCAGCAGGACCGGCAAAAGCCATCTGCACGGGCGCAGATGTCAGTTTTGTGGATTGTACGGGTCCCATGCGGGGCGAAGAAGCTGGAACAGGAATCGATGCTGTGGCGGTTGGCAAATGCGGGTTAGCCGTTGTGCAGGCAGCCAGGGTCAAAACCAGACCAAGACAGGCCAGAGGGCGCAGCAATCGAATGTCAGAAACCATTGTCCACCAGTGCAAAGCGACCGTTCTCGGCCTGTTATCAACACTCTCTTAACCTGTTCGCAGGGCTTGGCGGCAATCACTTTCCGATACAATTTGTAACATTTGGCCCTTTTGCCATGCAGGGGCCGCATTTTCGACGAGAAAAACCCGGGTTGACGGCAAGATATATACCAATGTATTAGTTGGAGATTGGTAAGGCCAATTTACCAGTCGCGCCCTATTCAAAGGGGATTAGTGCGTAAGGGGGAGGTTCCATGTTCGCAGCCATCCAGCCGCGCCGGCTCTACCGGCAGGTCGCCGATCAGATACGCAAGCTTATCGAAAAAGGTGAGTTTGCCGTGGGCGAACGCTTGCCCGGCGAGCGTGAACTGGCCGAACAGCTTGCGGTTTCCCGTCCGACCATCCGTGAGGCGCTCATTGCACTTGAGGTGGAAGGGTTAGTCCATATTCGCATGGGTTCCGGCATCTATGTCACCCAGCAGCGGCCGCGCCGCGATGCATTTCATCCGGAAGATCTCGAAGGCCCGTTCGAACTGCTGCGTGCCCGTTCACTGATTGAATGCGCCATCGCCGAAGAGGCGGCAAAAATGATCACGCCGGCCCATACGGCGGCGCTCGACGCGGTGCTGACCAAAATGGCCGGAACATTTCACACCCCGCAGGTTTCCATAGGGCTGGACCGGGATTTCCACACGACGGTGGCCGGGATCATCGAAAATTCGGCGCTCAACCGTTTTGTCGGCGAAATTTTTGATCAGCGCATGACGCCCTATTTCGAAAAGCTTGCGAGTTATTTCGAAGGACCGGCCTCATGGCGCGAAGCATTTGAAGAACATTGTGCGATTCGCGATGCCATCGTTGCCGGTGATCCGGTGAGGGCCAAGGCCGCGATGCAGTTTCACCTGCTGCAGTCACAGGCACGATTTTCCGAAAGTTTCGGTGAGGAGCCGGACGCGGAGAAAGGTCATCCCAAGAGGGGTGGGCCAAAAAGCAACAGGATCTGATTTCAATCTGGGAGGAGAAAGACATGAAGATCAAATTGACAGCCATTCTGGGTGCCGTGGCGGCGCTCGCGCTGTCTGCCGCTGCAGCGCAGGCGCAGACCGTCCTCAAATGGGCGCATGTATACGAAACATCCGAACCATTCCACACGGAGTCTGTTTGGGCTGCCGAGGAAATCGGCAAACGCACCAGCGGGCGTTACAAGGTCGACGTTTTCCCGGCCTCGCAGCTGGGCAAGGAAGCCGACATCAATCAGGGTCTCAAGCTCGGTACGGTCGATATCATCATTTCCGGATCGAGCTTTGCCGCCCGTGACTACAAGCCGATTGGCGTGACTTATTTCCCCTACATTTTCCGCAATCCGGAACACCTGATCGCCTATACAAAGAGCGATATCTTCAAGCGCCTGGCCAAGGGCTATGAAGACAAGACGGGCAATCATATTGCAGCCGTCAGCTATTACGGCACCCGCCACACCACATCCAACAAGCCGATTGCCAAGTGCTCGGATATGCAGGGTCTGAAAATCCGCGTGCCGGATGTTCCGGCCTATCTTGCCATGCCGCGTGCTTGCGGTGCCAACACCACGCCGATTGCGTTTGCCGAGGTCTATCTTGCCCTGCAGAACGGCACCGTAGAGGCGCAGGAAAATCCGCTGACCACCATTGAAGCCAAGAAGTTCTTCGAAGTGCAGAAGAACATCATTCTCACCGGCCATATCGTTGATCACCTCAACACGGTTATCTCCAAGTCCCGCTGGGCCAGCCTGTCCGATGAAGACAAAAAGATTTTTGGCGACGTGATGCAGGAGGCTGCCAAGCGGACAACCAAGATCATCGAAGACAAGGAAAAGCAGCTTGTTGCCAGCTTCAAGGAGCGTGGCATCAATGTTGCGGAAATCGACAAGGCCGACTTTGAGAAGAATGTCATGGAAAAGGTGAAGTTCGAGGACTTCGGTTACGAAAAGTCCGACTGGGAAGCCATTCGCGCCATCCAATAACCTGACCGGTGGCCGGACTGCCGCAGTGCAAGCCGGCCATCTCCGCTTTTCAAAACGGAGAGATTTCATGACAAAAGACATTCATACCCCGGTCACCGCTGAGGAACTTGCGCATTCCTTCGAGGATGCGGCGCCGGTCGCCGATATTTCCGATTACGCAGTTGAAGACTGGCTGACGCTCATTGTCTTCTGGCTGATGACAGGTTGCGTGTTTCTGCAGTTTTTCACCCGCTATGTGCTCAACAACAGTTATGCCTGGACCGAGGAAATCGCCATTAATTGCCTCATCGGCGTGGTCTTCCTTGGGTCTGTCATGTGCGTGCGGGTCTCGCGCCACATTCAGGTGGATGTGCTCTATCACTATATCCCGGCGCGTTTTGCCCGGGCGCTCGCCATCTTCGTCGATCTGGTGCGCATAGGCTTTCTTGTCTACGCCTGCTGGTTGTTCTGGCGCTACGTGGAAATCGTCGCCGACGAGCAGATGGTCACTGTCGATCTGCCGCGCAACATCGTTTTCTATTCGGTCCTGCTCGCCTTCGTCCTGATGCTCATTCGCGCCGTTCAGGTTTTCATCAGCAATATGCGCCGTGGCTATTCCGTTCTGGAACGTCCCGAAGAATTTCAGAAGGCGGAGGATTAATCCATGCTGCTTCTCGTAGGCTCTTTTCTTGTTCTCATGGTCGTCGGTGTGCCCGTCGCCATTTCCATGGCCGTGGCATCGGTGCTTTATCTGGTTCTCTATGGTGTTGCTCCTGATATCATTGTCGCGCAGCGCATGATCGCCGGTGTGGAAAGCTTTCCGCTCCTCGCCGTTCCGTTTTTCATTCTCGCCGGAAATCTGATGAATTCCGCCGGCGTTACTGGCCGCATCTATGCCTTCGCCGTCGCGCTTGTCGGCTGGATGAAGGGCGGTCTGGCGCAGGTCAATATCATCGGGTCGGTGATTTTCTCCGGCATGTCCGGCACGGCGCTCGCCGATGCCGCCGGTATCGGCACCATTGAGATCAAGGCGATGAAAGATCACGGCTATCCGGTGGAAGCCGCCGTTGGCGTTACCGCCGCGTCGGCGACGCTGGGGCCGATCTTTCCGCCGTCACTGCCCTTCGTCATTTACGGCATGATGGCCAATGTCTCGATCGGCGCGCTGTTCATGGCCGGTATCATGCCGGGCGTTGTCATGACCGTCCTGATGATGATCACTGTTGCCATCTTCGCCTATGTCTACAAATGGGGTTCCGATGCACCGTTTGAGATGAAGCAGTTGTTTGAGGCAGGTCTGGAAATCGTCGTGGTGTTTGCCGTGCCGGTGGTCATCTATCTGTTGACGCTAACAGGCCTTTCCATCAACGCCTCTGTCGGCATCGCGCTGCTGCTGTTGCTCGCCGTCGACTGGTACTTTGACTTTTCCGCCGTCATGGCGCTGATGACGCCGGTCATTCTCATCGGCGGCATGACCATGGGCTGGTTCACCCCAACAGAGGCTGCCGTTGCCGCGGTGCTCTGGTCGCTGTTTCTGGGTCTTGTGCGTTACCGCACCATGACGTTGAAAACTCTTGCCAAAGCCAGTTTCGACACGATTGAAACCACCGCATCGGTGCTGTTCATTGTTACCGCTGCATCAGTCTTCGCATGGCTGCTCACCGTCAGTCAGGCGGCGCAATTGCTGTCGGGAACCATTCTGTCCATCACCGACAACAAATGGGTGTTCCTGATCCTCGTCAACATCCTGATGCTGTTTGTCGGCTGTTTCCTCGACACGATTGCCGCGATCACCATTCTGGTGCCGATCCTTCTGCCGCTGGTGCTGAAATTCGACATCGATCCGGTGCATTTCGGTCTGATCATGACGCTGAACCTGATGATCGGCCTGTTGCATCCGCCGCTTGGCATGGTGCTGTTTGTGCTTTCGCGTGTCGCCAAACTCTCGGTGGAGCGCACCACCATGGCGATCCTGCCATGGCTCGTTCCGCTGTTCATCGCCTTGATTGCCATTACGTTCATACCGGCCATTACGCTGTGGCTGCCAACACAACTGGGATTGATAAAATGACCAAGCATACCATCGCCGCAACCCTGTTCGGTGTCGAAGACCTGCGCGTCGTCGATACCGCGCTGTCCGCCCTCAAACCCAACATGGTGCGTATCCGTTTTGGGGCGGGGGGCATCTGCGGCTCGGATATGCATTATTTCCGCCATGCGCGGACTGGAGATTTCGTCATGACCTCACCGCTCATCCTCGGCCATGAAGTGGCCGGGGAGGTGGAGGAAGTGGGTATCGATGTGATCGGCCTTTCCGCCGGAGATCGCGTGGCGGTTAACCCCTCGCGGTGGTGCGGCACGTGTGCCTATTGCCACGAGGGCCGTGCCAATCTGTGCGAGAATATCTATTTCATGGGCTCCGCCTCGAAGACCCCGCATATGCAGGGCGGCTTTGCCAGTTCCTTCGATGCAACCCCGGCGCAATGCGTCAAGGTGCCCGCAGATTTCCCGTTTCAGGCGGCTGCACTTGCCGAACCTTTGGCGGTCTGTCTGCATGCGGTGCGCCGCGCCGGTCATGTCAAAGGTCACTCGGCCATCATTTTTGGTGCTGGCCCCATTGGCCTTTTGACCCTGCTTGCGCTCAAACACGCCGGGGCTGAGTCCGTCGCCATGGTGGACCTTGCTGCGGCCCCGCTCAAATTCGCCAAGGAGCTTGGTGCAGACCAAACCTTCGATCTGTCGGATGGCGAGGAAAAACTGGCCAAGCTGGCAATTGCCACGCCGTTCGATATCGGCTTTGAAATCTCCGGTACTGCCGCCGGTCTGGCCTCGGCTATCCGCACCGTGCGGCGTGGCGGTACGATTGTTCAGGTCGGCAACCTGCCGGGCGGTGCCATTCCTGTACCTGCCAATGCGGTCATGGCCAAAGAACTGGACCTTAAAGGCACCTTCCGCTTCGGCGAAGAATTTTACGAAGCGGTGGAATTGATCGTCTCCGGCCAAATCGACGTGCTGCGGCTGGTGACCGGTGAATACCCGCTTGCCGATGCCCCGCAAGCCTTTGCCGTGGCGCTGGACCGCTCGCGCAGTGTGAAGGTGATGCTGACGGCTTAGATAAAGGCTGCATGGGTAGGGCGCGTGGTTCGACAGGCTCATCATGAGGGAGATGGGTGTGTTGCAGGTACATCGTTTATCTCCACCTTGCGGGGGAGAAAGCGATTTCAGCATCTTAGCCTCTTGGCTAAGTGCTAGAAATCGCAAGAAAGGGGAATTTGTTAAACCGGTTTGCCCCCTCACTTGGATTTTCTAAGGATTTAGCGAAGAGGCTAAATCCAAGAAAATCCTTTCTCTCCCTCAAAGGGAGAGATAATCAGCGCCTCGCCTTGCAGCCCATCCATCTCCCTCATGGTGAGCTTGTCGAACCACGCACGCTAGTCATGCAGTCACATCTAATCTCTGCACCACCTTCAACCACCAACAACATGTTGATACATCTGCCGCTTGGACTTGGCGGGGAAATCAGCTAACACAACGGCAAAGCAGCGGATTATTAACGATGCCTTGCTATATATATGTCTGATTTTACAGCTGAAACCTGACGATCCGGAAAATGAACGTGCCACGAATTTTTTATCCACTGTCCTTCATGTCAAAATGCATGGCATTGTTTGTTCTGGTCGTTGGCATGGCAAGCGGCTGTACCACAACCTCCGCCTTGCAGCCGGTTGCATCGACGGCGCCAATACCGGTGATCACGGAAAAGTCCGCGTCGATCGTGGTTGATGGTAGCACGGGTGCGGTCCTGTATCAGGCGAGCGCCGATCTGCCGCGTATTCCGGCATCGCTGACCAAGATGATGACGCTGTATCTGACCTTCGAGGCGCTGGAATCCGGCCGCCTGACCAAGAACAGCATGATCCCGGTTTCCGCCCATGCGGCTTCGCAGGCGCCAAGCAAACTTGGTTTCAAGCCCGGCCAGTCCATTGATGTTGACACCGCCATCAAGGCCATCGTGGTGAAATCCGCCAATGACGTTGCCGTTGCGCTGGCTGAAGCCATTGGCGGCAGCGAGCCGCAATTTGCTGCACTGATGAATGCCAAGGCGCGCCAGCTCGGCATGAAGGGCACCAATTTCAACAATGCTTCCGGTCTGCCTGATCCGATGCAGATGACCACAGCCCGCGATATGGCGCTGCTCGGCATGTCGCTGCGCCGCCACTTCCCCAACCAGTATTATTATTTCGCCCTGCATGAATTCACCTTCAATGGCAAGCTCGTCGAAGGTCACAACCGGGTTCTGGCCAAGCTCAACGGTGCTGATGGCATCAAGACCGGTTATGTCCGCGCCTCCGGTTTCAACATCGTTACCTCGGTCAATGACAATGGCCGCCAACTCGTTGCTGTGGTCATGGGCGGCGAAACCGCCAAGGTCCGCGATCAGCAGGTGGTCGATCTCGTGCACAGCTACCTGCCCATGGCTGCCTCCCGCTAACAGAACCTCCCGTCTCCAAGGTCTTGCCTTCCGCCGCGCATACGTTGCATGGTTCGCCTGAATGCGACTCAGAGTTTAGCTGAGTTGCAGTCATCTGATGGGAGGATGATCGCCCGATGTGGTCCTATGTGCGCAATCTTCGCAGCAAGGCTTTCGCCTGGATAAGCGCCGGTATTGGTGGTTTTGCCGCAGTGGCGGTTGCCATTGGTCTGGGTGTTTTTGAAGGTCAGGCTAAAGTCGAAATTCCCGCAATCGCGCCCGGCCAATCGCTTGATGCGGGCAAGTGGCTGATCAAGCCGTTGAAAGCTTGGTTCACAGACCAGAAGATTTTTATGCTGACGCCGAAGGCTGGTCAAAAGGCGCTTGTGCTTGAGGCCGAACTGATGAACCGCACCGCCCAGTCTGACAAAGATTATTATGAGGTTTTTCAGCTGCCCCCGGATATCATGGCGAAGGCGGAAAAGCCGATGTTCTTTCTGGCGCGCGATGAATCGGTGATGCCTTCGCTTCAGCCCGGAATGCCCGAAAGAATGGTCTATGTCTGGATCGTGCCCGCCGATATCGTTCCCAAAGACTCCCTTGATTTCAGCATTGAAGCCGAGACGTTCAAACTGCGCAACAATCTGACCGGAGAACCCGGATGGTGGGGCAAATACACCGCCGGTACTGTCAACTTGCCGTTGCAGCCGGGGCAGGGATGATGCGCAGGGTCGTCAATATACTGGCGGTGATTGTGTCTGTTGCCTTGCTATACGCCATGCAGCAGACCAAGCCGCATTATGAGGATTTGACCGGGCCTATCGCGGTCTATGGCAAAATGCATGACAGGGTCCACACGCGCCAGTTTGATGTAACTGTGCAGCGGGTGGATTTCACGCCGGTGCTCACATTCACCCAGTACGGCCAGAACAAAACGCTCACCACGTCGGGTCTCTGGGCTGTTGTCACGGCCGAACTGGCGGCAACGACAGACACGACCACGGTTCTTGCCGCCACATGGCGCGGCCCATCCGGATTGCAGTTCAGGAGAAGTGACCGCGTTGGTATGGTGGCCAGCCAGCAGCCTCCGGTGCTGGGGCCGGGGATACCGGCGCAGGTGCGTCTTGTCTTCGAAATTCCGTCGGATCAGGTCAATGGTGCGACGCTCCTTCTCTCGAAGCAAAGTAGCCCCCGTCTCGACTCCGAAGCCCGTATTGCCATTGATGATTACAAGAAATTCAATGACGGCCAGCCACTTACATCAGACAGCTACGATTTGACCAAACCGGTTCTGGTTTCAGGAAATTGATGCCGATGACACTTGTGCCTGAAGACACTGCAGACCTTCCCGAGCGCCGTTGGCGCCGCCGCAGCCTGTGGGCCCTGCTGCTTATTGTCCCTGCGGCGCTGGCCGTCAGGAGTTATGACGATATCAAGGAGATGTCCAAATACAACAATCTCCTGCCCATTGACGTTGCCGCCGGTCAGAGCGTGCATTATGGCGGCAGCGACTGGCAGTTCGCCGAACTGCGCACGGTTACAGAGGGGATAAAACCCAAGTCCCTGCCTGAGAATACGGTCCCCGTGGTGGCGCGGTTTATCGTTGAGATCGGCGATACGGATTTGAAGAACCTCTGGCTCATGTGCGGTATCCGGCTGGTCGATCCCTCCGGGCGCTCTTGGTCGCCAACCTCGGTGCCAGGCATGCCGCGCCCGGCCGCAGGCATCGAGACATGCCAATCCACGGCGTTTTCCGAAGTCAGCAGGGGTATGCGCCGCGTGGTTGAGGAAACCTATCTGGTCCCGGCCAATGTGGCTGCTACGGTGCATGTTGAACTCGGCATGCACAGCGAGCGCCCCCGCTATCTGCGCTTTGCCCGCTTGGAGTGAGGTAGGTCTGATCTATTTGCAGAATGTGACTCCCACCCTCCCACCTGTGGGGAGGGTCGCTGCGCAGCAGCGGGGAGGGGTATTTTCCTAGCAGCCCGCTTTTATCAAAGGATTGATCTCCTACATCCCACTTGGCCCCCCCACCCCGGACCCGCTGGTCCGACCCTCCCCCACGTTGGGGGAGGGTGGGAGGTGCCTTCTGAGCATTCCTGCAATCCTCCCTCTCCCTCATGGTGAGCTTGTCGAACCACCCACAACGGTTTTGCAATCAGGAAACTATTGCAGCAGGTTCCGTATCGCCTCCCGCTGGCAGCACACGCTTCCGCGTCATGGAAAACGCCGTCTCCAGCACCGCAGCCAGAAAACAAATCCGCAGCGGCTCAACCAGAATTCCGGTGGAGGAATCCTGCAGCGGACTGCCGAACAGAAAGCTGACGCCGTTGCTCAGGACCTGCCAGACATCCAGCGGATACGGGCCGATCAGCCGTGCAGTGCCCAGCCACAGCCACGCCGCGGCCCATTCGATGAAACGGTAGCCGAGGATCAGCGTCAGGATCAGCAGCAACCCGGAATTGAGTGTCAGCTTGACGCTGTTAGCAATGGGCAAATAGCGTGAGCGATAACCGCCGATGAAATGTTCGACGAAATCGCGCAGGAATTTAGGAATGGGTTTGTAACGTTCGCCAAACCGCTCGACCCGGTGGTGCAGCCGCAACAGCTCCTTGTCATCCCGCACGTCATAACCGTAGACCAGCGCCACCATCACCAGCCAGATCACCGGCAGCAATGCATGGAAGAACAGCGTAATCGCGGCGGTGCTGAAGGGTTGCGGCACCTGCTCGATCGGCACCAGCGCGGCGGCGTAAGCGGTTGAAACCGGCTCCGCCAGACTTGAGACCAGCGTCTTGATAGTGGTCCACAACGTACCTTCTGTCAGCGCCCGCATCCACGTGTCTTTCCAGCGGCTGATGATATAAAGACCGATGAAAATCCAGTTGGTCTCGCATACGACCATGATGAGCTGCCAGACGCTGCGTCCGGTCTTCTCTTTCATGATCTTGGCGAACTTGCGCACCACCCACGAAATGGCGACGGAGAGCAGGATCCATTTGGAATCCAGCACGTCGAGCACATTGCCGCCGCTTCCGCCGAACGGCATCTGATCCAGCGCCATGCGCGAATATTGCCGCACAGTGTCGCCAAGAAAACCCCAGGCGGCGTAATAGGCGAAAAACGGAATCAGCGCGACGGTGATCATCCCGGCCAGCCGCGAAAATCCGCTCCGCATATCATCCTTGCCTGGATCGGCTAGTCCGCCACCTTGTGCGGCATTCAACGCCGGAAGTCCGGGCCGGACGATCTGAATCATCGAAACAGTTGTCACCAGTTGCGTGAGTGCCACCAGTGTCAGAACAGCCAGACCGCCATAGTGGTTGACATAGGCGGTTGTGACAGCGAGCTGCATCAGCAGGCTGGAAACTATCAGTCCGAGCAGCACCACGGCGATCAATTGCGGCCAGAACCGCAACCACAACCGGAAAGTAAGCCTGATGGGTAATGCCACTTCAGCCAGCATGTCAAACTCCCGCGAATCTGCCGCCGACCTTAGCAAAATCTGCGGCTCTGTCACGATTGGGGTGCCGGTCAGTGCGGCCGGGCGTTATAGGGTGAAACCCGAAGTTGCATTTTGTGACCGCGAGAATTGCCGAACTTATAGATTCAAAGTCACGGTTTGACGCGCTTGGATCACCCTGATTCCGGTGCATATAGTGCGCCGGACGAGACCGATCCCAGAGGCCGTTTCCACCTCTTGCAACCAATGCAGCTTTCAGGAAGAAGCGAAGAAAAGGCCAAAAATCCCGGCCTTGAATCGCTCCAAGGCGTTTGAGGTTGCAGGTTTTAAAAGGCGGATTTCTGCCTCGTTTCCACAATGACTTCAACGAAAAAACTCAACTGAAACAGTATCATAGGTAGAGTAAATACACCCATGGCGTGCTTGGATCGCCATATATGTATGCCTATAGTCGCGGCCGCCAGGTCTGGCTTTTTGCCGTTCCTGCGATGCAACATATTGAGGGTCAGGGGAATGGGATATGTCTCGAAAGCCTAGTATAATTCTTGTGCATGGCGCGTGGGGTGACGGCTCGCATTGGAGCCGCGTCATTCCATCGTTGCATGCCAAGGGCTACACGGTGCGCGCCGTCCAGAATCCGCTGACATCGCTTGCCGATGATATTGACCGCACAGCCAAGCTGGCGGCGGCAATGGAGGGCTCAACCCTGCTCGTCGGCCATTCCTATGGTGGCGCAGTCATATCCGGGGCGGGGCACACGCCCAATGTCATCGGTCTTGTCTACATTGCAGCCTTTGCTCCGGACAAAGGAGAATCGCTGAACCGGATTTTCAGCATGCGCGATCTGCCGCCAGCAGCGGCCCATCTCCACCCTGACCCCCACGGCTTTCTCTGGTTTGATCCGGAAAAGTTCCGGGAGAATTTCTGTCAGGATGTGAACGAAACAGATGCGCTTGTCATGGCGCTGGCGCAGAAATCGATAGCGACACGTTGCTTCGAAGACAAGGCGGGTAAACCGGCCTGGATCACCAAACCGTCCTGGTATCAGGTGTCGGAGAATGACCGGACGATCCCGCCGGAAACCCAGCGCTGGTTTGTCCAGCGCATGCGGCCGCAGAAGTCGATCTCCCTTGCCGCCAGCCATGCCTCGATGACCTCACACCCGGATGAGATTGTTGCCTTGATCGATGATGCCGCACGTTCGCTGGCGTGATTTACAGCAACAAAACTGCGCCGGAAAGCCGGCGCAGTCAGATTTTTCCGCGATTGCTTTACTTAGCAGGCAGCGAGAACTTCCGTTCCTGCCCGGCGGTCGAGTGCCTGGCTCCACAGGGTCAGGCCAAGGGCGCCGACGACAAGGATGGAACCCACCCACGGTGTTGCACCAAGGCCAAGCGGCGAGGCAACAATCAGTCCGCCCAGGAACGCACCGCCGGCAATGCCGAGGTTGAAGGCGGCGATATTCAGGGCCGAGGCCACGTCGACCGTTTCCGGCGTATGGATTTTGGCAAGCTGAACCACATAGAGCTGCAGGCCGGGTACATTGGAGAAGGAAAGCGCGCCGAGCGCGGCAAGCGTTACCAGTGCCCAGACCGGCGAAACCGCAGTGAAGGTGAACACGGCGAGCACGATGGCCTGCAAGGCGAACATCACAACCAGTGCGCCGACCGGATTGCCATCGGCCACGCGGCCGCCCACCATATTGCCCACGGCAATCGACCAAGCCATAGAGCACCAGGATCAGCGATACGGTTGAACCCGCATAGCCGGTGATCTCCTGCAGCACCGGCGCGAGATATGTGAACATCACGAACGTGCCGCCATAGCCAAGTGCTGTCATGGCGAAGGCAAGGAGCAGGCGGCCGCTGCCAAGAACACGCACCTGATCAATCAGGCGGGCAGGGGCAGCCTTGGCGATCTTCGCAGGCAGAAGCATGGCAATGGCGATGAATGCGATGACACCGAGGGCGGACACAGCCCAGAATGTTGCACGCCAGCCGAGTTGCTGACCGATAAAGGTACCAAGCGGCACGCCGGTGATAATGGCGACGGTCAGGCCGAGGAACATCATGGCGATGGCCGAAGCGCGTTTGTTGGGTGCTACCAGATCAGCGGCAATCGTCGCGCCGACAGAAAAGAACACACCATGCGCAAAGGCGCTGAGCACGCGGGCCACGAGCAGCAGCTCATAGGTCGGGGATAAAGCTGCCGCCGTATTGCCGATGATGAACAGAGCCATCAGGCCAAGCAGCAGAGGCTTGCGTTCGATCTTGCCGGTAAGGGCGGTCAGCACCGGAGCACCGAAAGTAACGCCCAGCGCATAGACGCTGACGATGAGACCGGCCAGCGGCAGGGTAATATTGAGATCACCGGCGACAGTGGGCAGAAGACCAACGATGACGAACTCTGTTGTGCCGATGGCGTAGGCGCTGATTGTCAACGCCAGAAGGGCGAGAGGCATTGTCTTAATCCTTTGAATGGCAGGTCAGATGTCGCTCCGGCCTGAAATGGGTGTGTGCGGATTGCGATCCGGTTGACCTCAATATGGGCAAAGCACATTCCATTGATAATCGGGAGATATTGCGTGAGACCCATGAATTGAATTCATAAATGAAGGCAATCGCCCCGCAAGCCTTGTCATATCAGGCCATTTCAACAAGACTGGCAGCAACCGGGACCTGATGTGATGCCTGATTTGCCTGTTCTTTATTCCTTTCGCCGTTGCCCCTATGCCATGCGGGCGCGGCTGGCTGTTCTGGCATCGCATGTCACCTGCGAACTCAGGGAAATTGAGCTGAAGAACAAGGCGCCGGAATTCCTTGCCGTTTCGCCTTCGGGCACCGTGCCGATGTTGTTGCTGGCCGATGGCACGGTGATTGATGAGAGCCTCGATATCATGCGCTGGGTGCTGGCGCAGCACGATCCGGAACATTGGCTCAGTGTGGACGATGGCGGCTTCATCGCCCGCAATGACGGGCCCTTCAAACGCAGCCTTGACCGCTACAAATACCCTTCGCGGTTTGCCGGTGCCGATGCCCATGCCGAGCGCAGCAAGGGACTGGCGATCCTGGATGATTATGAACAGCGGCTGGCTTGGTCGCGTTATCTCTTTGGCGCCTCGCCGTCGCTGGCGGATATGGCGATCCTGCCGTTTGTCCGGCAATTTGCCAGTGTCGATCCGCAGTGGTGGAGCGAACTTGATCGTCCGCATGTGAAAGGTTGGCTCGGCGCGTTCCTGTCGTCAGGCCGGTTTGAGGCGGCAATGGGAAAATATCCAAAATGGCAGGCTGGTGATCCGCCTGTCCTGTTTGGCCACTAGTTTCCGCTCCCGAAATTATTTTGCACAGGTTTGTCGGATTTCTGTCTGGCCGTTCGTCCTTGGGTTAACCTGCCATAAGGGCAGGCATCAGAGCCTCAAGAAAAGGGAGAACAACATGAATACAGCAGCCCAGCAAAACACCAGAACACCGAAAGTTCTCAACGGTCTTCTGCCCTACATCATGGTGGATGGCGCGGTGAAGGCGGCGGAATTCTATACCCGCGCCTTCGCTGCCGCAGAAGAACATCGCGTGCCCGCTGATGAGTCTGGCCGCACCATGCATATCCATCTGCACGTCAATGGCAGTTCGCTCATGCTCAGCGATCCCTATCCGGAATATGGCCAACCGCTGAAAACACCGCAGGGCTATTCCCTGCAACTGGTTGTTGATGACATCGATACCTGGTGGAAGCGCGCGGTCGATGCGGGTGCCGAAGTCATCATGCCCGTCGAAAAAATGTTCTGGGGCGGCCGTTATGGCCAGCTGAAGGATCCGTTTGGCGTGATCTGGGCCATAAGCGGGCCAGTGGAATAAACGCTTCCCGTTTTCAAGCTGCAGGTGGTGGATCGGCAAGCAACCGGTCCACTGCCAGTGCTATTCCACGGCTATTGCCTTGGGTGTGCCTCTGTTTTTCAGGTTGAGAAGATTGCCCGAAAGGATCAGCACCGCACCAAGCGCCGTGTAGATGTCGAGGCGTTCCGCATAGATCAGCCAGCCCAGAACGGCGGTCAGCGGAACGCGCAGGAAGTCCATCGGGATGACCACCGTCGCATCCGCATAAAGCAGAGCCTTGGCCATGCAGAAATGCGAAAATGTGCCGGTGAAGGCAATGATGATCACCCACGGCCACGCATGCATGGTCGGCCATTGCCAGACATGCAGTGCCGGCAGAAGGCCGATACCGGACTGGATGATCAGCATCCAGAAGATGATCTTCACCACACTCTCGGTGCGTGTCAGCGATTTGACCATGGTGAAGGAAATACCGAAGGTGAATGCAGCCCCCAGCACAATGAGCTGGCCAATCTCCACCGTACCGACGCCGGGCCGTACGATAATTACCACGCCGACAATGCCCAGAAGGATGGTCAGTGTCCGTAACAGGTTCATCCGCTCGCCGAGGAACGCCACAGCCATAATGGCGGTCCATGCCGGTGTGGTGAATTCGATGGCGATAACCTGTGCAAGCGGGATCAGCGACAGTGCCATCAGCCAGGCGAACTGACCAGCATAATGGGCTGTATTGCGCCCGAGATGTTCCCAGATGCGCTTCGTCCTCATCGCCCGCAATCCGCCCGACGAGCGGATCAGCGGATAGAGCATGGCCAGCCCGATCAGCGAGCGCATCTCCATGATCTGGAAGACGTTCAGTTCTTTCGAGGCTTCACGGCCTGAAATCGCCATCAGCAGGATGGCAGTCAGCGATCCGGTCATCCAGAACGCGGCCTTCAGGTTCGACGGCTTGAATTCCATGGCATTGGCTACTTGGCGTACACGCTGGCAAAATCGGCGAAACCCTTGACTTCGATTGGATTGCCGGATGGATCGCGGAAGAACATGGTCCACTGTTCGCCCGGCTCACCCTTGAAGCGCACCACGGGTGGCATGACGAAATCGACCTTTGCATGCTTCAGCCTGTCCGCAAGCGCGTTCCAATCCTCAAGCGGCAGGATCACGCCCATATGCGGCATCGGCACCATGTGATCGCCGACCTTGCCGGTATTGGTGGTTTCGAACGGCTTGCCCAGATGCAGCGATATCTGATGTCCGAAGAAATCGAAATCAACCCATGTGTCAGTGCTGCGGCCCTCTTCACATCCCAGAATGCCGCCGTAAAAACCGCGCGCTTCATCAAGATCGGTGACGTAATAGGCAAGGTGAAACAACGAGGGCATGGGGATTGATCCTGAAAGGGAAGGTAGACCGGAATCTATCAGCAAGTTTACGCGCAACGCAATGCTGGGTTGTTCGAAAGTGGGGTAAGCAGCGGCAGATGCCAATCGGATAAATTGCTGGTTTCATGGAACAAAATAGCCAGCAAAGAGTTTTGACAAGCTACGATTGTTCAGGTCCCGAAAACAGGAAGTTTGTGATGTCCATACTTATCAGTCTTTTGATCACCGTTTTGGTGATTTTTCTCGTACTCTATCTCGTACAGATGCTGCCGCTGGATGGCCGCGCCAAACAGATCGTTCAGGTGATTGTCGTCGTGATCGGTATTATTTCGCTGCTGAAATACATCGCAGTCTTCTAAACACCGGCAGCCTCATACGATTTGAACCGGCGTATGGCTGGAGATTTTGGCGGGATCGAAAGTCCCGCCATCTTCATATATTTACTTCCCCGATCAGGCCCAGCAGCCAGTCGCGGAACGCGCGGATTTTTGGAACGTTGCGGCGTGATTCCGGATAGACCAGCCAATAGGCATGGACATCTGTACCCACAACATCGAACGGTTGGATAAGCTGGCCTTGTTCCAGTTCCGGTTTGAAAAAGAACGGTGTCAGGATGCCGACACCCTGTCCGGCCAGGACGGCGCGGCCCTCCAGATGCTGATCTCCCAGCCGGTTGCGGCGGTCACCGATCAGTTGTGGGTTCTCAATACCAACCAGCTTGAACCAGATCGTCCACCATGGGTCACCCGTATCCAGCACAGGCAGTTGGAGCAGGTCCTCCGGTGTCTTGATCCCGCCGACCGACGCTGCTAGCGCCGGACTGAGCATGGGGGAGAAGTGCGAATTGAACAGCTTGTGGCAGACAAGACCCGGCCATGGTGTCTTGCTTGTGCGGATGCCAACATCAGCTTCCTGTTGAGCAAAATCCACCATATCGCGCGTAGATTGCAGCCGGACGGCCAGTGACGGATGCTCCATCTGAAAGTGGCCCAGCCGTGGAACCAGCCATGTGGCGGCGAAAGTCGGGATTGTGCTGATGGTCAGAACGCCGTCGGCACTCTCACGCGTCGCGGCAAAAGCTGCCTGCAGGATTTCAAAGGCTTCTGTTGTTGCCGGGGCCAGTCGTGCACCCACCTCCGTCAAAACCACCTGACGCGGCATACGCAGAAACAAGGGCGTAGCCACGCGTTCCTCCAGCACTTTGATCTGATAGCTGACAGCCGCCTGTGTCATCCCCAATTCTTCGGCCGCCTTGGTAAAACTGCCATGACGCGCGGCAGCTTCGAACACCCGGATAGCGGCGAGGGGCGGTAATTTCATCATCTCTACTCATAAGGACGCCTTATGGATACTACTCGCCGTTTTGTTGGAAAACAAGCGCGATCAGGCGCATCTGTACACCACCCAAGACGCCGCGCTTCGAGCGCAAACCGGAGATGAGGTCATGAACCCTTCACCAGCACATTGCACATCCGTCGAGAATCCGAGCTCCCGCTGGAGCTGGCTCGGCACTGTCGGCAGGCTGTTCACGCGAACGCCAGCATCAGCCGTGATCCATGCGGATGGTTTTTCCGACCATATGATGCGCGACATCGGTTTTATCGATGGGCGTCCCATTCGCGGCGAGGAACCGGCAGCTCACGCCAGCTTGCACAAGGATATTTTCAAGAGCCCAGTATAGCTCCCTGTCCCGCGCGGCAGGGCAGGCGGAAAGGTGCCGCAAACCTGTTGAATTATGCAGCGAAGGCCTCCACAAACGGACACATTTTGATTCGAAAATATCTTTGCTTATTCGCGCGGAATTATTGTTCACGTTGGCCGCAGTCTGGAGCAGGATAGGGAATCGCAGAATGGTTCAACAGGAGATATGACCCCGGTGCACGCGAGATATGCTTTCCTAGGTATCGTCAGTCTGTTCAGCCTCTGCGCCATCCTCTTCCTGAGCCCTCTGGAAGCATCCGCTGCGCAAAGGCCAACGGACATTCCGCCATGGCTGCAGGCCTATATCGGCGAAGGCGACGGCCAGATCGCGCAACCTGTCCTGCAGAGAGCCCGCGCGCTTTATCTGCGCAAGGTCAGCCAAGGCGCTGTAAAAAACCCCTGCTATTTTGCCATGGATGCGACGCGCCCAAACGACCCGGGCGACGGTAAGTCGGGAGGCCGGTTTTATACCATCTGCGAATCCGCTCAGACGGTTCATGTCATTTCGTCAGGGCATGGCAGCGGCAAGAATCTGAAAGGCGTCGTTGATTTTTCCAATGGAAGACAGTGTGCCAGAAACTTCGGCAATGCGCTGGATTCGAACCTCACGGCCGGCGGTGTTTACATGACCGACGAGACAAAGACGTCCTTCAAGGGCTATTACCGCGTCCCAGGGGCAAAGGATGCGGCCTACCTTCGCTCGTTTATCCAATTTGAAGGTGAGGGCGAGACGGCAAATGCGCGGCCGCGCGCTATTGGCGGGCATGCAGCCGTGGTGGTCAGAGGCGTCTGTCTGAAGAAAGATTCGGCAAGCCGATACGCAAATCGGGACGGATACGTTCCGCTCGGAAAACTGGTGGAATATCCTGGCGGGCGCAGTGACGGCTGCACCAGCTGGACCGCATCGGACGCTAATCAAATTATCTCCATGGTGAAGGATAATCGGACGACGCTCTACATCTATCCGGAATCAGCCGATATAAATGCCGTAGCCAAGGCCGTGGCGAGCGGCCGCTCGCCGTCCAAGGCGGGATTATATTGGAATGAATCCTGCCTGAAAGAAATTCGCGCTCCGAAATTTTGGCCCAAAGAGACGCTGGAGCCGGTCATAGCTCAGTATAAAAACGATCATCCGGCACCGCCACCCCAGCCGATACCCCTTTGCCAGGCGCAATAACATTTGGCTCCCGGCACGGGTAAAGGCGGTCGTTGAAATATTGGGTGGTCAGGAATCGAAATCCACTTCAAGCTGCTTTTCGAGGGCCACGAGGTCCTCGGGCAGCGGCATTCCCATGGCTTTCAGCTCGTTGAGGTGCTCGCGCAGCGTTTCGTGAATTTCATGGGCGTCCGCCGGCCGCTGCACCATTTCTTCAAGCAAAAGTGCGATCTGTGCCTTGATGTCTTCGAACGCCATGTTTTTTCTCCATCCTGGAACAACGTCTCACCATACTATCAGATGGATAGCAGGCATATAAGCGCAATTGACTTCTGCTCACGGTACTGTTCGATTAAGTCGGTTTTTAAGCGATATCTGTATTTGTTGCATATATTGAAAGTGAGATTATCCATGAAAGGCCGTGAAAGCGGAATGCCGGAAGAGGCCAGCTGGTCTGCTTTCTTTGATGCGGAGGCGGCTGTGCTTGCGCTGCTTGGCCCGCAACCCGTTGACGGGAATGTCGTGGAATTCGGCTGTGGTTACGGAACCTTCACCCTGCCTGCCGCCAGACGCACAAACGGCATCGTAACGGCACTCGACATCGAACCCGATATGATCGCGAGCGTCAAGATGAAGGCTGCGGCTCAATCCTTGCCGAATATTGCCGCCAGCGTCAGAGACTTTGTTGCCGGCGGAACCGGACTTGATGCCAATTCGCAGGCACATGCCATGATTTTCAACCTGCTTCACCTTGAGCATCCCGTTGCATTGCTGCGGGAAGCGCACCGGATCATCCGGCCCGGTGGCGTGTTGTCAGTGATGCATTGGCGCAGCGATATACCGACACCGCGTGGTCCGCCGCTGACTATCCGGCCACTGCCGCAACAGTGTGCCGGCTGGATCGGTGAAGCGGGCTTTGACAGTATAATCGCGGTGGATTTGTCGCCCGGTTGTCCCTACCACTTTGGCATGGTGGCCCGGCGCTGACACCGATCGGCAGTCAGTCCTGCCCGGAATATTGCTGATCGGAAACCTTTTCCATCCAGTCGACAGCATTGCCGTCAACGGCCTCCTGCATGGCAATGTGTGACATGCGGTTGGCCGGTGCGGCGCCATGCCAGTGCTTTTCCCCCGGCGGAATCCAGACCACATCGCCAGCTTTGATTGTTCGCACTTTTTCGCCCCAGACCTGCGCCAGCCCGGAGCCCGATACTATATAGAGGGTCTGGCCGAGCGGGTGCGTATGCCAGGCGGTGCGCGCGCCGGGTTCGAAATGCACGGTGGTGGCGATCAGCCGGGCCGGTTCCGGTGCCTGGATAATCGGGTCCTGCCACACCGTGCCGGTGAACCATTCCTCCGGTGCGCGGCGTGATGGTATGGAGCCGCAAGTCTTTACGTCCATTCGGTTTCTCCCGATGTTTCGGCCGCATCGGCCATTTCCTGATGCTTCGGCAACGGCAGGGTGCCGGCCGAGGTGACGATGGAATCGAGAAAGCCGGGAAAGCGGCTTTCGAGGTCGATGCGCCGCAGCGTGAGCAAACGCTTCGTACCGTCCGGACGTACATTGATCACACCCGCTTCCCGCAGCTTGGCCACGTGATAGCTGAGTGCGGTCTTTGAACCCAGTTCAAGAAACTGGCCGCATGTCATCGCCCGTTCACCGTTGCGGGCGAGAATGGCGATGATATTCAATCGCGTCTCGTCGCCGAGTGCGGTCAGAACAGCTGGAAGCGAAATCTCTTCGGCATCCGGATGAAACAGGGGATGGGTCATGCCCTCCTACCTAGCAACTACGCGGGAAAAGTTCAATGTTCAATAATCGTTGAACTTTGTTCTTGACTTCACATCCCGGTGAGTTCAATAGTTCAAGGATCATTGAACAAAGGATAACTCCCATGGACATTCGCCTCGTTGGTCTGGCGTTGGGTACATTTGCCATTGGCATCGAAGGCTTCGTTGTCGCCAGCCTGCTGCCGCAGATCGCCGGAGATACCGGGGTTACGCTGGTGCAGGCCGGTTATCTCGTCGTTATGTTCGCCCTTGCCTACGCTTTGGGCGCTCCGGTTCTCGCCGCCATCACAGGCTCGGCTGACCGGCGCCTCATTCTGGCAGGCAGTGCCACCACGTTCGTGATCGGCGCCATCCTTGCAGCAATCGCGCCGTCTTACGGATTTCTGACCGCCGCACGGCTGATCATCGGCATGTCGGCGGGGCTTTACGCTGCAACAGCACAAGCCACTGCCGTTGCCATTTCCGAGTCGAATCACCGCGCCCGCGCCATATCCGTCATTGTTGGCGGCACAACGCTGGCCGTGGCCTTCGGTGCGCCGCTTGGCGCTTTGATCGCCTCTTTTGCCGGCTGGCGCGGTACCTATGTTTTCGTGGCACTGATTGGCGCTGCGGCGACAACATTTGTCTGGTTCCTGCTGCCGCGCGGCCTGCGTGCCGACCGGTTGACCCTTGCCCAGCGACTTGGCGTTATCAAACATCCGGGTCTGTTCCCGGCGCTCGTTACCATGCTGCTCTATATGGCTGGCGGTTTCATCGTCTTCACCTATATCGCTGCTATTGCCGTTGACGGCACAGGCCTCTCGCGTCAGATGGTGCCGCTCGTCCTGCTGGCGTTCGGCGTTGGCGCTGCGCTGGGCAATTTCATCGGCGGGCAAATGTCCGATCGGTTTGGCGCCATCCGCACGTTGATCACGGCTTCATTCCTCAATGCCGCGTGCCTGATGGCAATCAGCGCGATCATGCAGTGGCGGAGTGATCTAGCCGGAGCAGCCTTGATGATTATCATGGTCATCTGGGGTGTTTCGGCCTGGATGTTTCCTCCCGCACAGGCAAGCCGGGTTCTGTCCATCGCCCCGGAGAGTGCGCCGCTCGCTTTGTCGCTTAACGGTTCGGCACTTTATCTCGGCATTGCCTCGGGGTCACTGATCGGCGGGCTGATCATCGCCAATGTCGGGCTTGAATATCTCGGCTGGATCGGCGGTGCATTTCCGCTGCTCGGCCTCGTCGTCATGCGCCTTGCAAGCGTCAACGCCAACAAGCGCGAGCTTTCGGTCGCCTGAGATGGTCGGGAGCTTCTTTGAAGAAATTACCGGCCGGAACGAGCCTCGCTCCGGCCGTTATTCGTCGTATCAGGACGATGTTTTCAACAGTGATGCGATCTGCTGGGTTGTCGGCACCTGACCGTTGGGTGTGAGCTTGTCGACAACGCCGGGAAGCACCTTCGACAGCTGCGCCAAAAGGTCTTCCTCGCTCATGCCGGTTTGCTGGGCGATCTCGGTGAGGGCCTTCTTGCCCAGTGCGACGCCGAGGTCAGCGGGGGCAATCGGCTTGTTCTCACCCGGCTTGACCCAGGAATCCGCTGCTTCACCGTGGCCGGCATTTGTCAGACTTTCCAGAAGGCCGCCGAGGCCGCCAAGAAGACCCCCACCTGCTGCGACATTGCCATTGTCCGCTGTTTGAGGGTTATCGGGAGCTGGTGCTGGCTGGCTCGAGCCGCCACTGAACATCTTTCCGACCAGAAGTGCCCCCAGCGCGATGATCAGCGGTTTTGAAATGTTTCCGCCTGGTACGGCATTGTCAAAAATTCCCATCTCGATCTCCCTTTGGTAATGACAAGATATCAATCAAGCTTTGCTTTCCGCCCCGGTCAGATGTCTGAATTTTCCGGGCGGGAAAACATATCACATCTTGATTTTATCCACTCTATGCGAAAACATGACGACATTACGCCAATAGATAGAGAAGGAATGCTTGCATGTCTGTTATCGGTTGGATCATCCTCGGGCTCATCGCGGGATTTATCGGCAGTAAAATCGTCAACAAGAGCGGTCAGGGTTTTATCCTTGATATTGTTCTGGGCATTGTCGGTGCTGTCGCTGGCGGATTTATCTTCAGTCTTTTCGGCGCAACGGGCGTTACCGGCTTCAACATCTACAGTCTGATTGTTGCGGTCATCGGCTCTGTCGTGGTGCTGTGGGTTTACCACGCGATCAGCGGACGTTCGTCAGTCTAGGTTTCTCTACGACTGAATATCGCTGAAACAGCAGGTGAAACTCCGGCCTTCCCACGCGTGGGAGGGCGAGGTAAGCCATGGGGTGAAGTACGCATCTATCATTTTAGAGCTTTAAATGGAGGGATATCCAATCCCTCATCCCGGACTTTCGGTCCAACCCTTCGCATAGTGGGGGGAGGGTATGGCGGTGCCGTTTGCACGTTCGCCTCGCGCTTTGCGCGCCTAAGTCTCCACGCTTTGCAAATTGCCTTTAAATAGGGTGAACATGCTTGACTGGCTCCTTGTGCTGTAACAGCACCACTCACCACTCACCACTCACCACTCACCACTCACCACTCACCACTCACCACTCACCACTCACCACTCACCACTCACCACTCACCACTCACCACTCACCACTCACCACTCACCACTTGACAGCATACACACTGGTTGGTATGAGTTTGCATACCAACCAGTGGGTATGCAAGATATGTCCGAACACATTCATGAATCCAAGATCAAGCTGCTCGATGCGGCGATGCTTGTCATCCGCACCAAAGGTTATGCGGCGACGCGCATCGAAGATGTGTGCGAGGCCGCCGGGCTGACCAAGGGCAGCTTCTTTCACCATTTCAAAAGCAAGGAAGATCTGGCCATCGCCACGGCACAACATTTTTCTGCCATGGCCGATGCGGGGTTTGCGCAGGCGCCCTATCAGTCAATTGCGGACCCGCTTGATCGCCTGCTTGGCTATGTGGATTTTCGCCAGGCCATGGTCAAAGGCCCTTTTCCCGATTTTACCTGTCTGCTCGGTACAATGGTGCAGGAAACCTACGAAACCCATCCGGCGATCCGCGATGCCTGCGAGGCGCATATCAGTTCTCATGCCCACGCGGTGACCGCTGACGTGGCAGCAGCAAAGGCTGCCTATGCCCCGGATGCCCCTTTCAGCGCCGATAGCCTTGGTCTGTTCACACAGGCCGTGGTGCAGGGCGCCTTCATTTTGGCCAAGGCACGCCAGAATCCTGATGTTGCCATCGAGTGCCTGTCGCATCTGCATACCTATCTTGAACTGCTGTTTTCATCACAACCCGTAAAGGATGAGTCCTATGACAAAGCAGAAAATCAGAAACTGCCTGTGGTTTGACAATCAGGCAGAAGAAGCCGCGAACTTTTACGTATCGATCTTCAAGAATTCCAAAGTCCTCGATGTCTTCCGCCCAACCAAAGACGGCCGGGTTCTTACGGTTACCTTCGTTCTCGATGGCGTGGAATATCTCGCACTGAATGGCGGGCCTGACTTCAAGTTCAATGCGGCGGTTTCGCTGATGATCGATTGCTCATCACAGGAGGAGGTCGATTATTTCTGGACCAGTCTGTTGCAAGGCGGCGAGGAAAGTCATTGCGGCTGGCTCATCGACAAATACGGCCTCTATTGGCAGGTTGTGCCTTCCCGGGCGCTGGAACTGCTGCAGGATCCGGATGCAGGCCGGGCCAAGCGCGCCATGGATGCGCTGCTGAAAATGATAAAAATTGACGTTGCCGAGCTGGAAAAAGCTGCCGACGGGCAGTGATCCTGCTTGGGGAGGCGTTTTGACCTGTAAACACAGATGCCGGCACAGCGCGCAAAAAGCGTTTCACCCGGAAGTCCGGATGAAACGGACTAAGAGAAATAGCGGCGCGCGCTGGAAAATAATGGTGTGGGTCGTTACCCATTCTCCTGTTTGTTTATTGGTCAAATCGCTTTCGGCCAGACCCAATAACTTTTCGGGTTGGCAAGGGCGCGTTTGCCTCCGGCAAAATACAAGCCACGAACACTACGCACGGCTGTCCATGCGGTTAGCAGCAAATAGATTTTTCCGATCTGGCTGAGCCATATCTGGGTATAAAACTGTTGAAGTTGGCTGTTATCGGAAGACCGCCAGAAAACCGTAAACGCCAAAACACCCGTAACAAGAACACCGATCGTCAAAACCACAGCACTTCGATATTGGGCTTCATAGTGCGTTTTCTCCCATTCTTCTCCTGTCTTCCGCTGCCTTTTCGCAACAAACAGCGTGTAGATTGGGAGAGGGAATGTGAACATACCAAAGAGTAAGACCGCATAGTTTGCTGGCACCCCACTCTTTTGCATGGAAACGTCCGGCTGGTTCATCCCGATATTGTCTTGCATGTCTGCCCCCGGTGAGATTACGCAACGTGACAGCAATGCAGCTAAGGTGGCAAGATGATCCGGAGTGTAGGGTGGTTAAATTCCCGCAGCTTGTCGCGACAAACTAATTCAAACTCAGACCAAGCACTCTCCACTCTTCTCGTGGAACGATGCCACGAATAGTGAAATTGAATGACACAACGTGCGTAAGCGCGGCATCGACAGAGCAGCTGTAGTCAATATAAATCCAGTTTGGACTGTTGCGAAAAGCGCCCCCTTTGGCTGTGAGAGAGGTTTTTGACATTATGAAACCTGCCCGGCCCGTGGGTAGAAACGCATCTATTCGCGCATTGCCCAGCCTCATGCTGGCCTTCGCCGCGCCCTCGTAAGAGCAGAGCCGTCTGATGCGTTCAGTCGGTGGCAGCTTTGAAAACTCCGGATTGTCTCTTGGATCGGAAAAGGAGTGTGATGAAAACATTTGATCCATGTTGGCAAAGGGGTTCGCTCGAGCCGCGACTTTCGGCCCGGCGGGCTTAATCACCTGATAGGATTTTGAGGTCTGAGGAGCGGCTTTTTGTTGTGGCATTGCCGCATCGCGGGCCGCTGGAACAGGTGCTGGCGATTGTTGTTTCGCCTGTCCAGCAGTATCACTGGGTTTGGTGTCCGATTGCAACTCTGCTGCTGTGTTGGATGGCACTGCTTCGATAGGCGAAGCTCCAGGTGCCGCTTCGGTTTGACGCTGCTCGGCCAACGATTCTTGTTGCTTCGAGACAACATCCTGGGTCTCGTCCTTACCAGCCGGCACTACTTCATCCGACGTTAGTTCTTTCTGCGGATCCGCCGCGGGTCTTGGAAGTGTAAGCGCTTGCGGCGAAGCCGCAGCAGCCGGTGCAGGCTGAGGCTTTGGCTCATCCGCCTTCTTCTCTTCTTTCTTTTCAGGCTCGGGTTTGGGTGGCTCCAGCTTTGGCGGTGGAACCACTTCCACTTTCACAGCCTCCGGCTCAGGTGCTTTCACCGGCCAGTCCGGCAATTTGAACAACAGCAGCAGGGCCACAGCCAGATGCACAAGGACAGACGCCAGGACGCCCCATCCGAGTTGGGCCCGCGGTTTTCTGGCGAACTGTAGCATTGCTCAATGGCTCGTTGACTTCATAACCCTACCTAGGAGCTGCAACCGCGCCCAACAAGCGGGAAATTCGATGGGTGCGGAAAGGCTGGTCATTTTGGGGTGGATTATTCGCAAATGTGACTGAAATGATGTCTCACAGTAAGGTGCAAGAGACTTTGGATTGCATCGCTATCGTGCGTGGTTCGAAAAGCTCACCATGAGGGAGTTGGGTTGATTGCAAAGACAGTCTGAAACTTTGCAGGATAAGTTCCCTGCAGCCTACCCAACTCCCTCATGGTGAGCTTGTCGAACCACGCACGATAGCCATGCAACCCAAAGCAGATATTAATCTATCCTAAGCCCACTACTTCAGCAGCTTGGCTATCTCCGGCTTGTCCGCGGCCAAGTCGAGGGCCGTCTTGCCACTCCCGGTCTTGGCGGTTTTGTCAGCACCATGTTTCAGCAAAGCTTTGACCACTGCCGGATCATCGCCATAGCTCGCCGCCATGTGCAGCGGTGTCATCTTGTCATAATCGCCAGCCATATTGACATCAGCTCCCTTGGCGATCAGCAGGTCAATCACGCTGGCTGGCCCGTAATAAGCAGCCGTATGCAGTGGCGCCCAGCCTTCCTGTGACTTCAAATTCACATCGGCACCGCAGGCCAGCATTTTGGCAACCAGATCAGCCTTCTTGTCGCGGATGGCAATGGCAAAATGCGGATCACCGCCGGAATCGCGTCCGTTCGGGTCAAGCTTCTTGCACTGTGCTGCCGTGGGGGCTGCGATCGCGCCTGCAACCGGCAGGGCTGTGCCGGCCACGCCCAACACCAGTCCGAATAAAACTGCTTTTGAAATCAATCGCGACACGCTGCGTCCTCTCCAAATTTGATTGCCTCTGCTGGCCACCTGATAAGGCAGGCTTCTACACATCCTTGCAACTCAAGAGAACAACAATCAGGTAAACAGGTCTTTGCATGAACACAAAATCCCGCGGTTTGCGCCGCGGGATTTCGTTCATGACAATCCGGTTTATCGGTTGCGGCGAATACCGGCTGCGCCGCCAATAGCGGCAGCAATCGCGCCGATCAGCATGGCGATGAAGGCTGCGAAACTACCGCTGGCAGCCAGCTTTGCCGTTTTGTCTGCGGCCTGCTTGGCTTGAACTTTGAGCTCTTCAACCTTCGCAGCGGCTTTCGCTTTCGCGTCGTCGATCTTGGCGACAGCAGCATCATAACGCTTGTTGGCTTCATCAGGCGAGATACCGAGCTGGGCTGCAATAATGCCGGTGACGCGCTGTTTGGTTTCCGCCGTAGTCTCTTCGCCCAAAGCATGGGCCGTCAAAGCGGAGACGACTTCCTTGCGCGCCTGTTCCGGCGAAAGGGACGTTGTCCCAGCAGGGTCGCGGTTCAGCACACCATCGACCAGACGGTCAACTTCCTGACCGGCTTGCTCCTTGGTGATGCCGCTGGCCTCCGCCGCTTGCGGGACCATGTCCTTGACAGTGGATGCTGCACCCGATGCAACCTGACCGACAGCCGAACCGGCGGTTGAAGCTACACTGCCGAGAACGCCGAAGGCGCCGCCGACCGCTGTGCCAAGCAGATAGAGGCCAATGGCCAGACCCGCTGCCCAAACAACCAGACCGTGCAACACACCACTCCAGCGTGCATACTGGCCGGAAAAATATGCCGCGACATAGCCGCCGATGGCGAGGGCGATGATCATCGCAATCGCGCTCCAGATGCCGCCGCCAATGCCAAGCCCCTGCGCCGAAGCGCCGTCGCCGGTGGCGCTGATCGTGCTCAGACCGATGCCGAGACCTAGCGCGCCCAAAAGGACCTGAACGGCAATTGCAAGAAGTGTGCCGCCAAAAATACCGCCCCAGGCAAGATTCTGCCGGTCGGTTACAATTGTATCCACTGTGCCCCGTTCATACGAAACCATGGTACGTCTCCAATCATTTTGTTCTTACGATAAAAATCCCTGACGAGGCGCAATCGGCCTCGGCGAGGTCAGGGCAAAAACACCTCTGAACAAAGTTGGTTCCGGCGTGGTGGCCGGATTTATTTTAGGCGGCGAATGGAACGAAAGTCGCGTTGGAAAGTATGCGCGCGGGGTCTCTGCAATTATGGGGGGAGGTTGGTGCGCGCCAGCAGGGTTTCTTGGGAGGTTAGCGCGCGCCAGCAGGGTGCGGGGAACGTGGCACAGCTATCGTACATGGTTCGACAAGCTCACCATGAGGGGAATGGGTGACTGCAAAGATAATCGCATAAGTCTCAGAATAGGTTCTATGCAACTGCAACCCATCCATTCCCCTCATGGTGAGCTTGTCGAACCACGCACGATAGCTTTGCAATGCTGCCCCCAAGAACACGCTTACCGCGCGTTTGAAGAGCGGTTGGATGCCTTCAATTGTGGCGAAAAGGTGGAAACGACTGCTCTCATGACTCTGGAATTGAGAGTTTGAACCGGTAATCGCCGGAGAGGGCTATGACGCGTATAGAACACTTCACTCAGGCAAACCTACAAATTGAAGCTGCTGCGATCCTTGCTGCTCCACATATCCGCCGCTTCAAGATTGTCTTCCGTTGCAATGCGTTCGTGCTTTTCGTCATTGTCACGGATGCGATATTGCAGCGAGCCGCCGCTGGCAGGCAAGGTTGCCAGAACCTCAAAAATGGCCACTGATTTCATCGTGCTGCCGGCCCAGTTTTTCATGCGCACTTTCTGGCCCACGGTAAAACGATGAGCGGGCGGTTCCGGCCGTCTAAAGCGTTTTTGCATGTTCATTCAGAAGTCTCCGCGCCGCTTTTCGTGTGCGGCCATCCATATTGCAATCGGGAAATTGTCACTTTGCACATGACCCACGGCAGGGCCCGGTCAGAACCGATTTATTGGTTGGATTTACAATTGTGATGCAAATATATCGGAATTTGCCATGTCAAAATTATAAATATTACAAATATCATACCTTAAATTCCCGATATATGCTATCACTCTGTCAAATATGATTGGGATATTTTTCAAACGTATTTGTAAGTAATATTTCATTTTTTCTTCAAAATGACACCTTAGCGAAGTATTTTTTGTCGAGAATAGAGAATACCGGAAGGAATTTATTTTGGCCCTGAATTTTCCAAATCGCAGCCGCAGCTATGATGCGGCGGCACAGCAAGTGCGCTTTATCGGTTACGACGGGTTGTTTCAGGTGCCGTTTCTTGTCGAGATCGCCGCATTCTGGAAAGGTGCATCCAAGGCGGATCCCGATGAGGACGACTATCTCGCGGCTTTCGATGCGGCGCGCAGCGCTATTCAGGACGCGGCACATAAGGCCTACGCCCATGGGCGCAAAAACCTTTATGTGCTCACCGCAGGCGATGTACGGGGATAATCAGGCGGTAGCGGCGATCATGGTTGCCGTCACCACAGGATGGCTGGTTTCACGCATACGGCGTTCGACATTGCAGGCCATTGTGGCCAGTTGCCCGATATCATTGTAACCCCGGTCGAACAGCCGCATGACTTCGCGGGCCAGTCGTTCGGCATCGTCGTTAGTACGGATAAGAAGACCAAGCATTTCGATGGCTTGATAGTAAGCCCGCTGCATGATTGCCCAAGCATCCTGCGTATAGGCAGCGCTGACGATTTCTGGTTTCATGATATGCTTCCCTTCCGGAATGGCGGGCGGGAGCGCTTGTTATCTCTCAAGCACCGGCTGCCTTCTGGAGTGCCGGTGACTTGATGATCTTACGAGGCAAAGGGCGTCAGCGCATTTAACTATGACATAGGAAATGCAGATTCCGTGGCGGGCAATCCGGCCAATGCCCGCGCCTCGCGAAACGAGATCAGCTTGCGGCGTCCTTCGTCCCACAGGACTAGTTTTACGCAGCGCAGGCTTTCCATGATGGTGATGCGCCCGACATTGCCAAGCTCCGGATAGTCGCGCAAAACTTCCGGTAGCCGGTAATAGGGAACACGGCTGGAGAGGTGGTGCACATGGTGAATGCCGATATTCCCGGTCAGCCAGCGCAGCGGCAATGGCAGGACATAGTGGGATGAACCATGCAGGGCCGCTTCCTGGAATTTCCAGTCAACCCCTTGTGACCAATGGGTTTCTTCAAACTGATGCTGCACATAGAACAGCCAGATTCCAGCGGCGCCTGCCAGCACGACGATAGGCAGATGCACCATCAGGAAGGGAATGATCCCGACAAGATAGATCAGCACGGATGCCGCAAGCGCGATCGCGAGATTGGTCGCCATGGTGGAAATCCATGGCTGCGCGCCAGAGCGCATCATGCCGAAGGGCAGGCGCTGTTTAAACAGAAAGAGCCATGCGGGCCCGATGCCGAACATCACGGCCGGGTGCCGGTAGAGCCGATAGCCGAGGCGGCCCCAGCGCGACAGGGCATGATATTCCGTGACAGTCAGTGTGGTGATATCGCCAACGCCGCGCTCGTCGAGATTGCCGGCAGAGGCATGGTGCAGCGCATGGGCCCGTCGCCAGTAATCATAAGGGGTGAGCGTCAGAACGCCAATGGCGCGGCCGGTCCAGTCATCGGTGTTGCGATGGGCGAAGAACGCGCCATGGCCGCAATCGTGCTGGATCATGAACAGCCGCAGCAGAAAACCCGCAGCCGGGATGATCAATAAAAGTCCCCACCAGAAACCGTAATGCACCGCCGCCCAGGACAGTGCCCACAGCGTCGCAAAAGGAACAACAGTTACGGCCAGTTCGAAGGCGCTACGGCCGCGATGCGGCTTGCGATAGTTCAAAAGAATCTTCGGCCAGGCACGTTCACCCGAACCGTCGGAGTTGAGAGCAGTGTTTTTCATAGTCCATTATAGGCCTGCCGCCATATCGCGCACAAGATACAATCTCGACTTTTGTATCAAAATGAAAACTTTTGTGAACGGATGGCAGGTAGCAAAGCATCTTACTGTGCCGCCGCCACACGATGCAGCATATGCAGGCAGGCTTCGCCGACTTTTCGCACTTCCAGCAGTTGGTTCGTTCTCAAACTTAAACCGCAATTCGATTTAGTGTGGATCGCATCGCATGATCTGATAGGTGTCCTCCCGTGTTCAGCGCCGTTAAATACGCACTTCTGATATGTTTTCTCCTGCTGAATTCTTCTGCAAATGCAGCGCAACCGGCTATAGCGCTCGTATATCGCGGCCCCGCCGGGTGCGATGACTGTTCGTCTGCAATTGCCGAAGCTTTGAGAACCAGCACATTCCACTTTGATGTGAAGTTTATCGGCCCGAATGAAAAGCTGAAACTGGTACCATCCAGCTTCATCGGGGCTTCATTGTATGTTCAACCCGGCGGCGGTCAGGACATTGCGGGGGCGAGGAAAAGTCTGGGAAAATCCGGCATCCAGACTGTCAGAGATTTTGTGTCCAGGGGTGGCCGATATCTTGGAATTTGTATGGGAGCATATCTCGCCACGGATCTGGGTTTTGATATCGTGGAAGGAGAAACAGATTCGGAGGTAGGCAGGCCGGGATTCCCGGTTTCCGATATTGGTGATTATGTGGTCCAGATAAAATGGAAAGGCTCATCCTCATGGACCTATTACCAGGATGGTCCGTATCTTCCAAAGAATCACAGGAATGCGGGTTTTCAGGAACTGGCCCATTATCAAAATGGGGACTTGGCTGCCGCACGTTACGCATTCGGCAAAGGCAGCGCGACCTTGATCGGACCACACACTGAAGCGCCCCAAGACTGGTATGATTATCACGGTTTGCACAATCCTGATGGTGTCAACTCAAAGCTCATTCAAGGATTGATAGATGCGGCAATGGCAAAGTAGGCAGTGGCGCACCCGACAGGATTCGAACCTGTGACCTCTGCCTTCGGAGGGCAGCGCTCTATCCAGCTGAGCTACGGGTGCATGGTGCTTCATGGAAAGCCTGCATGCGCGAAGCGGTTCTAACCGATGCGGCGCAAGGCTTCAATGGCGAATTTTGCAGAAGACAAAGAAGCTGTGAGATTGGCCGTAAGGATGAGTGCATTACGTGATGTGCCACAGCTGTGCCGGATCGGCCAAACCCGCATTTCGAGTGCTGTGCGGAGCTAAATAGCGATAGTTTAGCCGGCTGGGAGCAGCCGTTGGCAAACTTGGGAAGCAGCTCAGCATTGTGGCGAGTATGTGCCTCGACTAGCGCAGTTTCGTGTCATGGTCTCTGCGCTTGAACTTCGAGAACGTGGGCAGCAACGAGATCCATACCATTACTAGGTGGCCGCTGTTCGTCCAAGAGCGAGCTTCCGATGTAAGATACGATGGCAATTGGCGCAAAGGCACTTCAGATCCTCCGTTTTGGAACGATGGCCGGGCTGCATATTCGCTACATGAACTCGATGATGGTGAACTTCAATGCAGGCTGTCGCAGCCTCTTCTCCATAGGCTGCGATAGGATCAAGTCCGCATTGTTCGCAAAAGAGCCGCCCATGTTGCTCTATGAACTCCGCGCGCTTCCGTTTCGCGAGACCAGAATTCCGCTCGCGTTTTAGATGTTCGATGATCTTTGGATTTCCCTCAATCCAGGCTTGTTCTTCCTCTGTCGGTGACAGACCGGCGACTCTTCGATTGATTTCCGAAGGATCAGATTTGGGACGGGCGGCGGTATTGCCTTTTGGAACAATCCAAAGCCCGGCCTTATCGAGCAACTCAAAGCAGGGCGTTCCCCATCCCGCGCTGAAGTGCTTGGGATGAGCTTCGATGCCGAGTGCCTCTTCCAAGGCGACGCCAAAATCTTCTTGGGCGCTAACGCAACCCCATCATCCGTTAAGGCGTCGTATTCACGTGACAACGCGAAGTTTGAAGCATCTTTTCCGTCAAGTAATTTCGCAACGGCGTAGTGAATATGGGCAACCGTAACTCTACGCAGCAACGCGGCGGGGAGCCGGTCATCGTCAGCAGTATCGTCGATTGCACCTATAGCCAAAAGCAAGATGTCTCTATCCATCTTTGGGATCTGGATCAAAAGCCGCCGCCAGGCACCATGGCTGGCGCTTCCCTTGTTCATTGCCCGCACCAGTTCATCGAAACGAGCTGAAATCGATGCCTGTTGATCGAAGTGAAGAAGGCGCTCATCAAGAGGAATATCTTGGACGGGCTTGCTGTCCAAATAAATGCTGTATCGAATTCCAGCACCATCGAGACGGGCCAGCAGCAATTCAAGCGCCAGTCGATAATCGCGATTTCTTTGTTTGCCGCTACGGCTATGGAGGATCACTCCGCGCTCATCAAGCTCAAGCTTAGAGTTGAGTCGCGCGCTATTGTCGGTGACCAGAATTAGAGGGGTGCCCATAACGTTGAAATGATCAGCCATAACCGAACTTGTCCAGCCGAAGATAATAACGAGATAAAAAAGATGCTAATCAAGGAGTCCAATCAAGCTACTGTAGCCGCATGGTGGTCCAGATGATCGTGGTTGAATTGTAGATGCAATAGGCTAATCGTGAGATTCTTCAGCCGCCTCTGCTTCATCTTCCTCGTCAGAATCGCCGGGATGACTATCCCATCCACATACGCCACAAGATTCGTAGTAAGCACCATCTGGCGTGATCGCGATATCAAAGAACGTTCGCAAATTACGTGAAGCACATCGTGGGCATTGATCTGATCTATCTTCACGTTCCCTGCTCAGCAGACGCAAATAGTGATTCATGATGGCGTCTACAGCATCGAGGGCGATCAGTGACGCAGTTTTGTTTGCATTGCGATGGTGGGTAAGCCAGTTGACCAGTGGCCAAGCTTTTTCGACTATCGCTTTCATATAACCACGGAGTTCGTTGTTCTTTTCACCAGGGCATAATTTGCTCACAATCACCCGGTTCCATCCAACAACGTCGGCATCTTTTGGCCGCTCAGTATCGTCGGCAAGTTCAACTCTTCTTCTTGCAGCGCTGACGAGTGAAATTAAGCATTCGCGAAGCTGCATACCAACGGCTTGGAAATCGACGGCTTCTATAGCTCTCTCAAGCCGCTCGGCAGCCTGTGCCTGGCGTCTGATCACTTCACTGAAAGGTGACGATTCGTCTTTGGTCTCCCTCTCAGACCGGCTCATTACCCGCATCATTAGCCCGATATGAAAAGAGAGCGTATAGTCCAAGCTTGGGAAATGCTTCTGAGAATATAGGTTCGTCGGATTGTTGATCACCCACCAACGGTCTTTGTCCGTGTGAACGTCCCAGATATCGTAAGGCGCGCCCATCACATATTCGGTCTTGACACGCTCCACGTTCAGCACCGTCTCTTCGCCACGCGCTTGTCCCTCTACGTAGTCAGCAATGTCTCTCTCAGCATGAAAGTCGCGCTCGGCGCTGTAACGACCTAGTTGATCAGCCGGAAGCGGATGGTCTGGCGGGAAGGTGCAGTCGCTGTCTAATTTGTTATGCTCTTCCTTACCGCTCATCGATTGATCCAGTGTTGCCGACGGTGAGCAGAGCATATGTAAGAGCACTCATTGCAACGGCCTTTGACTAAGTTGCGTGGAAGTAGACTCGGTCCTATTTTAGGTGAAAACGGATTGTCGCTCATATTTTTAAACGTAAGGAGCCACGCGTAATCGTTGATCAACTTCAAATGCTAACTCATACATAATCTCGTAAACTGAATCTTCGAATGACACGTAATAGTTATATCCGCCTATATCGTCAGCTTTACCGTGGGCTATATTATTCCGGCGCGTTACCAGGGTTTTAATTTTTTGACGGTGTGTATCGACCGCCGGACAATTGATGTCTGCCAATTTCAATAGCTCTTCCAACACGTTGGGCCATAAATTCGATTTGGTATCCACTTCTGGAAACTGAGGTTTTTTCCCCAACGTAAGGTTCGCAAAATTCTCAAGTGACTCCAAGAATTCATCAGCTGGAAGGTTCTTGAGCCTCTTGATGTCTTTATCAAGTGCAAACGACCGTGTCTTGAGGGGTAAACCGTGACAGCTGGCCAAAGCTTTAGTAGCCCGATCGAAGAACACAGTTAAACAGAATTTGCAAAATCCTTCGTAGTGGGCATAGAGCAGGGCCCAAGCAGCCCTTGATAATACTTCCTGCTGTTTTTTGGTATCGCTGCGCTGGAGCAATATCTTCAACAATCCGAGCTCAGTTTCCCTCCAACTCAGGTCGATTGTAATTTCCTCAATTGTTTCCATTGCCCAACAGGTGCTGTTTTACGATTTCAATGCGAGAGTGAAATTTTGGATTGGTATTTGCGCCCGGTCCCGTCGATGCTTTAAATTCTTCTGATCCAAACGCGGTTTTTAATCGCTCGACAAGTTGTTCCGGTTCTATGGCTTTAAGGGCGGCAAGTTCATCGTTGACTGTTCCTATCACTGCTTCAAAGTAAGCTGGTGCTAATCGACCTGTCGGTTCGCCGTGGTCGTTGTAACGAACGAAAGCAGCGTCAGAAAACACACTGTCTATAAAATCGAATGATTCATTGAAAAGAGCTTCTTCGCTTTCGATTTCAAACGGTCCATTGCTCAAAAGAATGCTCTCCATGTAGTTGTCGAGCCATTCTTCAATATTGCCTTTAAAGCCCTCCTTGTAGTTTTTCACTGCAAAGAATCTCAAAACCAATTCTTCGTTAGCTCGTTTTTCCTTATCGGCACTAGGCAAACGCGATGTCGCACTTACAAAGCTCTCATGCTCAGCCATCCGTTGCAATGCGGAGTAAAAGTTCTCTCCACCTTCGATCATTCTTGAGGAACAGTTTCGGATTTCCTGGGCAGAGAGCAACGATCCGCCGGTATTGAGACGCTTGAACATCTCGTATTTAACGAACTGGTTTCCAGATTTTTTGATTATGATCGCGCGGATAGGTGTTCTTTTAACCTTGAGCTTCAACGTGGTCGAAAAATCATCGAACCGCTGACCGTTCAATGAAGCTATTATATCGCATCCTGTGAGAACAAGTTCAGGCTCGCCGATCGCTGTGTGATCCAAGAATTGCAACACCGAACTGGTCCGTTGAAGTCCGTCTATGAGCTCCAGAACGCCATCCTCATTCTCCACCAAGAATATTGGCGGTATTGGCAATCGGAGTAGAACTGATTCAATTAAGCGGGATCGTTGCTCATTCGACCATCGGAACAATCGTTGGTATTCAGGTCTAATGACGATCTCTTTGTCCCGATGAAGGTTCAACAATTCTCCGAACGAGAAATCCACGGCGTCCGTGCTGATTTCACTCTCTAATCGTTCTTCATCAATCATTGTAATTCCTATCGGCTTTATTCGCGGCAAAAGTCGGCACCGCACGCCGCTCACAGAATCGCACTGGTGACCTTAAATCAAATTGGCACGCTTTCTGTGCTTTTAATAGAGACGGATATTGGATGTCCCTATACACCGCCGAAGCAGTCGGTCTTTATTCTAAGGTCGGATGGACAGCTACAACTGGCGTAGACCCAGGCATCGGACTTAGAAAAGAGGTAGGAAGCGTTAGAGGAGTCCCTCAGATCGCCACAAAGCTACCGATTGACAGGCACGGCCCATTTCAATCGCAAGGTGTTACAATTCCCAACCTTGTCGAACGGGTGATCGTTGGACCAACGAATTATCCCTACATCGTTGCGGATGCACTAAGTATGGCGATGAAACTTGCAGGTATAGAGAATGCTGACGACAAGATTCGGATCTCCAAGATCCCGATGCGCATGGAGTAATGAACCGCTCCGGGTTTGCCGGAGGCTATTTCGTTTAAGTTATGCGGCCATGGCTGCTTCGTCCAGCATGGCATAATATCGCTCTTCAGCTT
Source organism: Phyllobacterium sp. 628 (assembly GCF_014189505.1). GTDB lineage: Bacteria > Pseudomonadota > Alphaproteobacteria > Rhizobiales > Rhizobiaceae > Phyllobacterium. The sequence continues at coordinate 1,106,954 of NZ_CP050301.1, forward strand.
CGGCTGGCGGTATATTCCCGATTGGCTCCAGAAGTCGTCGGTGGTTGAACCAGTCGACCCATTCCAGGGTAGCGAATTCTACCGTCTCGAAGCTCCTCGATGGTCCGCGCCGGTGAATGACCTCGGCCTTGTAAAGACCGTTGATCGTTTCTGCGAGGGCGTTGGAGCCTCCGGCAAACCCGGAGCGGTTCAGTAATGTCCACCGATTTAGAGCAGCGCTACGTTGCCAACATAGTGGTCCAAACCAGGTGTTGGACGTTGCCGAAACCAATTCGTCGGCCAGAGTAATCAAGAGTCTGAATGAAAACGCAATGGGATAGTGCGTTATTGACTCGAGGATGGCCGCTGGCGGGCTCCGTCATGCCTGTGCTAGGAAATCAGGATGCTTTCCAGTGACCAGCTTTGCCGCTGTGACACTGTTGGAATTACACATTCGTAATTCCATTAGGCCGGGAAATTCGCATGGCATCGAAGACGACACTGAACGCAAAGAACTTGGAAGCTCTCGGAGCCGAACGTCTCGCGGAGCTTTTGATTGAAATAAGCGCCGGCAGCGCTGCCCACAAGCGGAGGTTGCGTCAAGAACTTGCAGGATCCCAGAGCACTACAGATCTTGCTCGTGAAGTGCGCAAGCGGCTTTCCTCCATTCAACGTGCGCGCACTTTCATAAACTGGCGCAAGGTGAAGGCAATTAAGGTTGATCTGGAAACCCAACGTTCTTTAATTGCAAATACTATTACACTGGGGAACCCGACTGAGGCCATGGAACTGATTTGGCAATTTCTCGGACTTGCCGATTCGATATTTGAGCGTTCGGATGACGGCAGCGGCACCCTCATTGAAAGTTTCCATAAGGCCTGCGCCGATGTCGGAAGAATAGCCAAGTCCGCATCTGCAAACGGCCCTGATCTTGCCGGGAAGGTTTTTGGTGCCCTCAAGAACAACGGATATGGCCAATATGATCATCTAATAAAAGAAACGTCTCCGGCTCTAGGTGAAACTGGACTCAAGCATCTTGCTGAACTGTTCAAAAATTGGATGCAGGAGCCTGAGCATAAACCTGCTGATAGAGATCGTGCCGTGATGGGCTGGAGCACCAATGGTGCGGTTTATGAAGACGAGATCTATGCAGATCGCCGAGACATTACTGCACGTGTAGCGCTTCGGGACATTGCTGATGCACAGGATGACGTCGATGCCTATATAGCTCAGCAGCCAGAAAACGCACGACAATCTCCGAGGGTCGCTGCGGAAATTGCTGCGCGGTTGCTCAGCGCTGATCGTGCGGATGAAGCACTTACCACTCTCGATCAAGTCGAAATCAAAGGGCGGCTTGAAGTTCCCTTTGAATGGCAGCAAGTGCGGGTTGACGCCCTTGAAGCGCTAGGACGAGCAGAGGAAGCTCAAAACTATCGTTGGCAATGTTTCGAGCAGACATTAAATGAAGCGTTTCTGCGTTCCTTCATTAAACGACTTCCGGATTTTGATGACATTGAGGCCGAGGAAAAAGCTTTTGCCTTTGCACATACATTTCCGGACGTTCACAACGCATTAGCCTTTTTTGTGCGGTGGCCAGCTCTGGGAGAGGCTGCCAAGCTCGTCGTGAAACGTCGTAAAGAGTTTGATGGCGACTACTATCAGCTGTTGTCGCCTGTAGCTGACGAACTGCAAGGTATGCATCCATTAGCTGCAACTCTAATCCTTCGCTCAATGATCGACTTCACGCTTGGCTCTGCACGTTCAGGCAGATACAAACACGCCGCTCGGCATTTGGTTGAATGCGGTTCGCTTTCAACGCAAATTGATAGCTTCGGTGAACTGCCATCCCATGAAGATTACGCTGCACAACTTCGACGCGCACATGGCAAAAAACATGGATTTTGGACCCGTGTGCATCAGCTGTCTGGGTAGTTGGTGGAGGGGCTGAGCGAAGTTGCTATAGGATAGTGCGGAATTGACTCGAGGATAGTCGCTGAGGCGATCCTTTGTCTAGATTGTGTTTCTATGCGGGCAGATTGAATTGCTCGCCAGTGACTCGCTATGACGTTTTGTGTTTTCGGCGGCAGAGAGGCGTTTTATGAGCCGGATTTCGAACTCCATCTGGGCCGGGATAGGGAGCCCAATTTACCCTTCGTCTAGAACCCAGATTTTTGTGCCGCAGCGCATCGTGTTCCCCTGACGTGCGACGAAGGGGCGGAGCCCCTGAGATCGGCCGGAGGGTCTTCATATTGGTGAAATGTCACGCTCCCCAATTCTCTTACTTATTCTATAAATACTTAAATGCAGAATTATGAGATATATAGGAGAGCGTGACAGACTTTCTCAACAGGCAAACACTTCCGGCTAAAGGGTCGCTCCTCCGGCATGTAGATTGAATGTTCCGGACGGTTTTATTCCGGTAACCTTTGCAAGCGCCCGTTTGTTGGACTGACGCTTTCTTGCAAGAGATCTTTCTATCTCGCCGACAGGATCGTCAGTGCCGTATTTCTCTTTAATCTGACTCAGCACATAACCTCCCAACCTCTTGCAACTTTCCGCAGCCGGGCATGACGAGCAGATAACACTTTGCATATCGCGCACCCACGGTGCGGCAAAACAACTCTGCCAGAGATCGACTTGGTCGGGAGCGACGTAAGGGTCTGCCAGTATAGGTCGGTGCTTGTTTTCTGCATGCAGACTACGGACGGCATTTTCGAAAGCGTATGCGCCATACACTTCTGAGAACAGTTCGATTGGCATCTGACGTTTGATGAGAGATCGATCTTCGATGACGTTGCGCAGCGGGCGAACAGATTTTTTAGTAAGTTCAATAATCTTGGATCGAAACAGATCCTGGGCCACCAAGCCGCGATAGGCCTCGATCCGATATTGCGGAAGTGCATTAGGACGAAGCGAGCCACCACTCAGGGCGCCTGTCATGAACTCTGCTAGTGTTGCCTTCCAGGCTATTTCCGTCTTCTTGTTCCAAAACAATTGGTTGGGTCTAGGAAGGCGGCGGCGTTTTTTCCGCATGGCGAAATCAAAACAGAACTGTAGATATATGTCATATGGAAGACCGACAGTATCTGCGTTTTGTCGCGCTACCCACATTTGCGTAAATTCGCTTGATCGCTCTCGCATAGCCACTGAGTCGATTCCGCGGGCCTTAGCAGCTTCATTGATATCACGGTGAGTTTTCACCGCTGACTTGAATGCATGCCGGTATGCAATGATGAAGACTTTAGTAGCCTCATACGGAGATAGAAACTGATAGTCGGACCATTTGGTTATCATGAGGTCGAGTTCGCGGCTAAGAATCTTCTTATTTAAGCGCGCTGCAGGATCCATCAGCGAAGTGAGTCGCTTCTCTACTTTCAGCTTATCAATAGACATAGGTTCTCCTTCTGGCCTTTTGGCCAGTTAAATTGACGACGATGGGAATGAAGGCAGTGAGCCCTTGTGGCATTATATTGAGAAATCGCCGGATTCTCGGTCAGTGTTAAAAAATACCTGTTGGACAATGCGTCCAGGAGGGCCGCTTCCGCACAGAATACACAGTCATCCGGGGATTTATTGTTTTTGGTGATCCTAAATTATGAATGCCAGGACTAAGCGGCTGTTGTTCGAATGGGTCAGGAACTCAATCTCCGTAAGAAATCGTTGACGAGTAGAAGAAAGTTCGACTTCCGATATCAATGCACGGCACCCTAAGCGTAGAGGTGTCTACGTAAAATGGCGTCTAAGGAAAGTGGCGATTTTCGCCATTGTCTAGCAGGCAGCTTTAAGTGGTGATGCATTAAGTTTGCTGTGTAAGCTCGCGATGACACGTGGCACGAGCGCGCATTTTCGTTGGTAAGCCAGCTTCTTGTAAGGTTCAGGCGCGTTGAAAATAGAGGAAGTAGACAGTTTGGCCCGAGATCAGAAATACCTATTCGGCCTTACCTGGTAAGGGATTTTGCGACCGCGTAATTAAACCCGCTGAATTGAGGATCTGTCTGACTAGAACTCTTTAAATAACACCGCTCTATGCCGGGTAGGCATAATTATTGTTTCCTTCTGCGTTCCACGAACCCCCTGTGTCAATGTAAACCAGAATAGGGAAAAAGCGCGTTTTTACGATTTGATGTAAACATTACGACAACCACAGGTAAACATTGTTCCTATTTGAACATGGTGACTTTACAAGAATGTTTACATCTCGAGCCATTTAGGGCCCGATCTTGCCCCACATGTCGTCATATCGTTACGCTAAGTTTACATCCCACAGCCCATAAGTTGACATCGACCTCTGCATTTTATCGGTATGGGTGCTCCGAAAATGAATTATATCAGGCAACAGGACCCATCCCCATCACTTTCAGACGGGGATACCTAGGACATCACTTTACCCAGCTGACTATTTACAGGTAGCGTTCAAGAGCAGTTCGTTAATCGGCATATACATACCAGCAAGAGCACTCGCAAAAAGGCGGCCGTCCCGGAAATAGATCGATGCTCGATACGAAGTGACATCGGTCTTAAATAGGGACGCGCCTATAGAGTCGATGCTGCCGCAGATGACGCCCGGTTGGTTCCCATTAGGCATTTTCACATGCTCAAGGTTAAAGCGTTTGTTTTTATAGTCTAGTATCGCTGATCGAGAAGCAGCCTCATTGATTGCGATTTGAATGTCGAGAAGATTGGGCGTTTGCGCACACGCCTGGCCTGCCCCCTTGAAAGTGGTCCTTTATGAAGTATGGCTTTTGAGCCGATAAAGGATATTGAGAATGCCAAGCAAACGACACAAGCCCGAAGAGATTGTCATGAAACTGCGTCAGGTAGATGTTCTAAGTTCGCAGGGGGAAGTCGATGGCAGAAGCCATTCGATCGATAGGTGTGACGGAAGTAACATATTACCGGTGGCGGGCCGAATACGGCGGCTTGAAGGGTGATCAGGTCAAGCGGCTGAAAGAACTGGAAGCGGAGAATGCGCGTCTTCGGCGGGCTGTTTCGGATCTGACGCTGGACAAGATGATCCTTGCTGAGGCCGCAAAGGGAAACTTTTAAGCCCCGCACGCCGCCGTGCCTGTGTGGAGCATGTGGTTGAGGAATTTGACGTGTCCGAACGACGGGCATGCCGGGTTCTTGGCCAGCATCGATCCACACAGCGCAAGCTCTTGAAAACACCGGACGATGAAGCGGCACTGACCGCCGACATCATTGCACTTGCTCTCCAATATGGCCGCTACGGATATCGCCGCATCACAGCGATGCTGCATCGTGCGGGTTGGGTGGTGAATGTGAAACGGGTTGAGCGGATATGGCGGCGTGAGGGGCTCAAAGTTCCACACAGACAACCCAAGCGCACACGTTTATGGCTGAATGAGAGTTCGTGCATCCGGCTTCGACCGGAATACCCCAACCATGTCTGGTCCTATGACTTTGTTGAGGCTCGCACGCACAATGGAAGGAAAATCCGTATGCTCAATGTGATCGACGAATTCACACGGGAATGTATTGCCATCAGGGTGGACAGAAAGTTGAAGGCGACGGATGTCATCGACGTTCTGTCTGATCTGTTTATCCTGCGCGGCATTCCTGGTCACATCCGGTCCGACAATGGCCCTGAATTCATCGCCAAGGCCTTGAGAGAGTGGATTGCTGCCGTCGGTGCCAAAACCGCCTACATCATGCCGGGTAGTCCATGGGAGAACGGCTATTGTGAGAGTTTCAATTCAAAGCTTCGGGATGAACTGCTCAACGGAGAAATCTTCTACACACTTAAGGAGGCACAAATCGTCATCGAGAATTGGCGACGGCATTACAATACTATCCGACCCCACTCATCCTTGGGTTACAGATCACCTGCTCCCGTGGCTATTGTCTGGCCGTCTCAAAATGGGCCAGCCTCAACGCCAGTGATGGCAATCAGACCAAGTCTGCACTAACATTAAACCCGGATCGCCTCATGGGGGCAGGCCACGCCGTTCCCGATATCAATGCGACCGCTGCATATAGACTACCAGCGGCGAACATGTGTTTCAGCAGCAGGCGCTTCGGACGGTGCATAATCTTAGGCATGTGAATTCTCCAATGCAGTTCATTCACTACTGCATAGGATGGAGCCCAAGCGGTGTCGGCAACTATCGGCAATTATCCCAATCGATCGACCAGATCGACAGCACGCAGATGAGAGTAGCGTTGCAGCATGCGAAGCTCTTTATGACCGGAGATCGTTGCCGTTTCGATGACGTTGAAACCACGCTCAAGGAGCCGCGTCACAGCTTCATGACGGAGATCGTGAAAGTGAAGGTTGTGGGATCCAGCGCGTCCTCTAAGATGCCCCCACGCTTGCCCTGCTGAGCTCTTTGAAATTGGGAGCACCAGATCACCCGTGCGCTCATCGGCGAGGCTTTGAAGCGTTTCTATCGCACGTGTGGAAAGGGGAACATCGCGGCTCTCGCCATTCTTCGTCATGTCGAGATGTGCGATACGGCGTTCCAGATCGATGTCGGTCCACGACAGTGACAACAACTCGCCCTGGCGCATAGCTGTTTCGAGCGCGAGGATTATCAGTGAGCGCATATAGGGGTTACGACCTGCGTCAGCAGCATCCAGCAGCTTTTGCTCTTCACCGACTTCCAGGCGGCGATCCCGAGGACGTGAAGGTGCTGGTCGCCTAATCATCCGGCAAGGGTTTTGTGGCAAATGCACGCCCCACTCTTTACGGGCAATATCAATCGCATGTCCGAGGACATTGAGTTCCTTCAGCACCGTTGAGCCCGAAACCACTTTCAATCGCTCATCTCGATAGACCGCAATATCTGTGGGGCTGAGGATCGCGAGCGTCCGAAAGCAAATCGTCCGCCTCAACATTGCACCAATGCGGATTGACTCTGTTTGAGCGCTCCGCTTTGCGGAAGTGATCTCCACCCGATAGCGCGAGAGGAGGGCATGGACTGTCATCTGCTCTGCGAGCCGCGTGTCCGGCATGGACCCGCAACGGTCCAATTCTGCTTCCAGACTACGAGCCCACTTCTCGGCCTCACCTTTGCTGTCAAAGCTTTTGGCGCGCGGCTGCATGCCTTTACGTCTGACCTGACCTTGCCAGCGCCCTCTGAGTTTGCGGATTGTTGCCATAGAGGAACTCCTGAAATCGTGCCTCTATCGCGTAGGACGCCCCCCGCACCCCGCCAAGGGTGCCTGTGAAAATATTTGGGATAGACGCCATTATGCTTTCATGTCGTCATAAGGCAGTGTTTGCCGGTGCGAAACGTCGAACTCGATCCAGTGTGACGGATTTGTGCCGTAACTGCCCAAATGACGATTTGCGGGCAATGTGACCGTTTCACTTCTCAATGAAATCAAAGGATTACGCTGCACGACACTCTGAGAGAGTGCTGGCTTAGAAAGGCAGCTCTGTGTGGTGATTGTGCCGTTCATATGGAAACAGCAAGCAAAGACGTCACAGCCGCTGCACCGATCACGGCGATCTGTGCAAATTTTTCGGCGACAGCCCGCTGACCTTCGTTCCGTCGTGTATCTCCGAAAACGACAATGCACGTTGCCGCCAAGCCACTAGCTGCTGTTAGGACAACGGTGGCCAGAAAGACGATGTGTAAGGGAACCATTTGAACCTCCAATTTCTGTTGGAGGTATTATCGCTCAGGTTTGGAGCAGGTGGATAACTTGGGACAATTTTCTGCAAGATCGATATAGTTCAAAGGGTTGAAAGGGAAGGGTGGGGGATATCTCACCACGCTCCGCATGCCATGCGCCAGCAGCGGTCGTCGTGCCGCTCTGGGAAGGAAGCCACATTGCATTAGAGTCTTTGTGTTCTGGACTTCCAATCAATCAGCCTTTGACGCTGTTGCGTGCGTCGCTGACTTTTGCGATATTAACAACCAGTAAATCATGGCGCGACTCGGACATTCAGAGAGAAAAACCATGGCTATAGCGCCAGAGGATCAATAGCGGCATTTTATGATGCCTCCCTTCGATTTCTTGCGGCCTGGCTCAATCTCAAAATGCTTTTGTGATCGGCCGACGTGGATGCGAAATGCAAAATACAGAGCTCTTGGGACACCACTCGAGTGCTAAAACTGTCCGCCAGGGCTTTCACGTGGAATATTCCAGCCCCAATACACGTCAATTTTCGTGACTTGCCCATCCTTCACGACAAGAAACTCAGTGTTGCGGAAACGTCTTCCATCTTTTGTGCTGGCTTCATACGTGACAAATGCGTCACCGCCTCTAATGAATACGCTCGTCAGGTCGTGAGAGACGAAATTCTCGCTGTTCGGCCAGCACTTCTCGAAGAACGTCTGCCGATCGATGCTATCATCCACTGGGCTGGTGAATCGAAAATCCGAACTGATCAGCTTCTCGATTGTTTTTCGGTCCTTGTCCGCCCAGGTCTTGAAATAAGCGCGGACGATGTTTTCCATGTCTTGCATTATACCCTCCATGTTTATTAAGTTTCCCACCGGCCTGTCGAGTTGATTAGCGCAGAGTTCGAAAGCAGTTTCGAAGCTCGGTTGCAAACAGGTCGGGCTGCTCAAAAGCCGCGAAATGGCCACCCCGCTCGGGTTCGTTCCAGTAAATGAGGTTAGGATAGAGCCGCTCTGCTCAAACCCGGGGAGGCTGAACTATTTCATGCGGAAAAATGCTGCACCCGACTGGTAGATCGACAATGCCCAGATTGCCTTTCATTCCGAGCGCACGCTGCTCGAAATACAATCGCGCCGAAGACGCGCCGGAATTCGTGAGCCAATAAAGGGTTATGTCATCCAGCATTTCGTCGCGTGTAAGTGCGTCTTCGGGGTCGCCTCGATTGTCGGTGTGAGCCTGAAAGATTTCATACATCCAAGCCGCCAGTCCGGCGCGAGAGTCTGCAAGCGCGTAGCCGATAGTCTGTGGTCGCGTGGACTGCTCGTTGAAGAAGCCTGTCTCTTCCTCCTGAAAGTGTTTCAGTGCCTCGACCGCGCGCTGTTCGACCGGCGACAATGTTGTCGGCATCGGACTTGGGACAACTTGGGGCATGTTGAGGTGGATCGCGAGAAGCCCGGCAGCATGCTGCTGAGCCATCGCCGTGGTAACAAACGCGCCCCAGTCGCCGCCTTGCGCAACGTAACGGTGATAGTCTAGCCGTCGCATGAGTTCCGCCCAGGCTCTTGCGGTGCGTGGCGCATTCCAACCACGCTCCCTCGGCTTCGCCGAGAATCCGAAACCTGGAAGCGATGGCAAGATAACGTGGAACGCATCGTCGACCTTGCCACCGAAATCTGTCGGCCTGGTCAATCGTTCAGCAAGCTTCAGGAACTCGAGAACCGAGCCCGGCCATCCATGCGTGATGATGATCGGCATGGCATTTTCGTGAGGCGAGCGGATGTGAAGAAAGTGAATTTGTAAGCCGTCGATCTCCGTTCGATATTGGTCCAAACGGTTCAACGTTGCCTCGCATCGGCGCCAATCATAGCCTGTTCGCCAGTATTCGAGGAGCGAAAGAAGCTTTTCCAGCGGCACGCCTTGCGACCAGTCAGTGACAGTCTCGCGCTCCGGCAAGCGAGTCCGGTTCAGTCTATCTCGAAGATCATCGAGATCCCCCTGTGGTGCGCGATACGAAAACCGGTCGATTACCGGAGGCATCTGCCCAAGGGCAGCACCCACAGGCACAAACGTCAGCGCGGCTATAGCCGCCGCTGATCCGAGCACCGTCCGACGATTGAGGGCATGTTCGAACATATCGGTCTCCCAGACATCCATGGCTTTGGATGGCTACGAGAACAACCGCCATCCACGCGGTTAGTTCCGTTGTAGGTTCAACACTAAGAGCTCCACCGATACTTCGCCCTCACGAGGCCGGTGTCAGGCCCGCAGCAGCTGCGTCAACGCAGTTGTCAGTTCGTTGAACAGAAAGGGCTTTCTGATGACGGCGTGGTGCGCATAACCGTCCCAAATATCGCTGGAACTGTTTCCCGTTGAGAAGACAAAAGGCACTCCGCGAATGACAAGAGCATCCGCCACGTGCTGACTTTTTTGGCCGTTCAAATTCATGTCCAGCATGGCGGCGTCAAAGTTTTGGCCGTCAATCAATTTCATGGCCTGTTCGTTCGTAGCAGCCGTGGTTACAGACTTGCATCCAAGCTCAGAAAGCATGTCTTCAATCATCATGAGGATGAGCATTTCATCCTCAACGACCAGAAGCCGGCGATCAGAAAGCAATCTATCCATTTGGATCGACGCTTGGTGCAGGAAAGTTCATGGTGCAGAGCAGGCCCTCTGTGGGATACTCAAGGCGAACCGTGCCTCCTACCTCATGGGCCAACCCTGTTTCGATCATGCGCGAGCCAAATCCACGGCGTAATGGCTGGGCGACGACAGGTCCGTTCTTCTCCTGCCACTTCAAATGCAGTCGGCGACCGTCCAATGCCTCTTTGATCTCCCAGCCAATCGATACCGAGCCTGTTTCGTTGGAAAATGCGCCATACTTCACGGCATTTGTTGCCAGTTCATGGACTGCAATGCTGAGTGCCAAAGCGATTTTCGGTGAGAACAGAACGTTACCACCTTTTATTATAATTCGCTCTGCCCGACCTCCCGTTATTCCGAACGGTTCCAAGGCATCCGTGATCACATCAAATAGGCCTGTGTCCTTCCAGTTCTGTCGCGTCAAAAGGTTGTGCGAGCGAGACAAGGCCTGCAGCCGTGACTCGATTGCTTCCTGGATGGTTTTGGAATCAGAATCCATTCGCAGCGCTTGCCAAACAATCGACTGAACGGTCGAAAGCGTGTTCTTGACACGGTGATTAAGCTCCTCGATGAGCTTTTTGGAATTGGCCAGTTCTTCCTTGTGTTTCGTAAGATCGACGAACGACGCAAAATGCTGGACAATCTTGCCTGCCTCATCCGTGACGGGACTGATAAATATTGCGGCCCAAAATTCACTTCCGTCTTTGCGACGATAGAGAATTTCAGAGTCATGATCGGAATGTTTTGCAAAGTTGGCTCTTATATCGGCCATAGCAGCAGCGTCCGAGACATGCGCCAGCAGGAAATTGAAATTCTGACCGAGCACTTCTTCCCGTCCATATCCTGTCAGATCTAAAAAACTGTCATTGGCAAAGACAATAGGATGATCGGGCTCCTTGGCATCTGTAAACACCATTGCCATTCGCGTTGTCTCGGCGGCAACTACGAACGGTCCGAGATCCTCACTGAAACTCTCGACTTCGGCTTCGGCGTCTTTTTGCTCTGCGCTTTTCTTAGCAATCTTCGGCACGTTGCCTCAACCCGTTTGACGGGTGAGCGTCGTGGTGCTCAATCGAGAGGCGGTAGTTTCGAAATTTCTTTCGCTGCGAACAGCCCGCTCAGCTATCTGATCGATGCTGAGCATCTTTAGGTTGAATAGTTCAATGACCTTTCTGCCAAGACGGTCTGCATGGGCATCGGTTTTAGATGAGCGTCCAAGAATACTCGATGCAAGGTCGTGTGCAGCCTGCATTACGCGCCAATCATCATCGGTGTATTGAACGAATTCGTGGTATCGAGTTTTCATGCTTTTATCCCTTGATCGGGCGAAAGCACTATGGCGTCTTCCAAGCGCCAGGAGCCTAAAAAGTTTCAGCCCGGCGACAGGGTTATTGTAGGCTTCCTACCAGCAGTAGCAATCGAACTTGTAACCCCCTGTTATTACGTCACAAGTTGATAGTGCAGGATCGAGGCTGCTCTAGAAATCTGACTCTTGACTCGCGCGTGTTCTAACAAAACGACAAATTAGGCCTTATGCAAAAAGTATTTGGGCCAATCCATACACATGGACCAGCCCAAAAATTACAACCTGAAACTTAGATTAAGGCGACTGATCAATACCAACGACCGCGGCCATACCAACCACCGCCGCCCAAGAAAAGAACGATTAAAACAATAACAAGAAGTGTGGTGATATCCATGTTGCTCTCCTAGAGCTATTCATGCTTCTCGCTGATTATCCAACGACGGAAACACTTCAATAGAAACAACGTCGCGCATGGGCTTATTGTTCCGTAAGCACGTTGGGCTTCATTTTAAGCGTTCAATTGCTCAAGAATTGTTTGAGTGCCTGGGCAAGTTCCTCGGGTGCTTCTTCAGCCATATGGTGTCCCGAATTTATTCCATACCCACGTAAGTCGGTTGTCCACGGTCTCCAAACCTTCAGAACATCACCGTATAGGTCTTCAAGATCATCCCTCAACGACCAAAGGACAAGAGTGGGACAGGTTATCTTCTTTCCACTCTGCCGGTCCTCGGCATCGTGTTCCCGGTCTATCCCCAAACCTGCCCGGTAATCCTCAATCATTCCGTGAACTGTTGCCGGATCATGGACTGCGCGGTGATAGTCCTCGTATGCCTCCAGCCCCATCATTTCCTTCTTGGCAGGAGTATTGCGATACCAGGCATCCGGATCGCCCAAGATTGCCCGCTCAGGCTTTTCAAGCTCGCCAAAGAAAAACCAATGCCACCAAGAACGGGCGAACTTTTCATTGCAGCGCTCCAGTGCTTCCAGAATCGGGACCGTATCTAGGACAGCAAGTTTCGTGATAACATTGGGATGGTCCATTGCAGCTCTGAATGCTGTGTAAGCGCCCCGGTCATGACCAGCGATAGCAAACGTCTCGTGACCGAGATGTCGCATTAATTCGATACAGTCTAGCGCTTTGGCGCGTTTTGACGAACCAGAGTGATCAGGGGTATCTGCGGGCTTTGAGGACATACCAAAACCCCGTAAATCCGGACAAACCACAGTAAAAGAGGATGAAAGCAATGGCGCAACCTTGTGCCATGTTGCATGAGTTCGTGGATGCCCGTGTAAGAGCATTACCGCTGGGCCAAAGCCCGCGTGCCGAACCCGCAATGTTGCGTTGCTCAATTCTATTGTTTCAAGTTTGAAGCCGTCGAACATGGATCTTTTTGCGAACTATTCTGTGTTTTAAAGATGGATCAGCACGTCGGTTCGCCCTGACCCATCCAAATTTTGGACAATTAATTTCCACGTTTACCCAAGCTACTGAGCTTTATGCTCCACGCCGTTTTATGGGATGTCTTCACTTTGACAGGTAAATGACTTTCCTATTCTCCAAAGAGACAATGACTGGTTGGCCATTTACATAGACGTAGCCATATTGAGGGCTATCAGGAATTGGCCTAAGTTCGACATCTTGCGGAATGACATAGCCTTGGGTCAGGTCGCCGTCGATAACGACAGGATCGGAGGGATTGGCGATTACATAATCGCGGGTTTGCTGCGGGACTTCCACGATCACTGCGTCCTGCGCAAATGCGACGCTCGAGCTTGTGATCATCAACGTTGCGGCCATTGCAAATAACTTTTTCATTGTCGTGCCTCTCTGTGGTTCCGGTAAGAACCCGGTGGATCAACAACAATAGCCACGCATTAAGGTTCCCATTGACCTATTTCCCTGCATAGAGCGGCAGAGGAAGTCGATAACTGATAATGGCGCGTCGAGGTTACAGTTCGGCATCAAGGAAAACAGGCAGTCGCCCCGTTCAGTAAGCGTTGGAAACTGGCGGCATATCGACTGTTTGGGGTCAGGCAGTGGCGCAAACGTGCCTTTCCGTAGGTTCACTCGCTCTCCGCGATCACAATACAATGAAAGCAAATGGAAAAATATAAGTTATTTCAAAGGCTTATCCGGATTCTGAGGGCAGGTCTCCCTATCCTTTCAATTGGCTCCGCACAAGAGAGCGCTGGCTTAATACGGCAGCGCTCTATCAGGCATCACAAGAGAAGGGCAGGAATCATAGAACTTGCATAATTTACCTTGATTTTGGTAAAAAGTCTGCCATCCTCCTTCCATCAGATTCGGAGTATAAAATGTCTATACCGACAGAGCATGCCGTCAAATCGATCATAGGTAGTTTTGAGCTTCGCATTCGTGAAATTCTCGAGGGAGCGTGGGAAGATTGGCTTTTAGAGCCAAACAAGAGCATCAAATCAGCTCGCACGCGCGCGTCGATTGTTTTTGATTTCATCAAGCATCGAGCTATTACGGAATTTGATGGCGACCCCCTCATTACGGCACTTCCTCGCGGCCAGACGATCCAGTTCTTACTTAAGGATGAGGTCCTAATCCGGTTCAAAAAGGCAAATGCGTCCGGCCTGGGTTCGAATATAGAGACTACCGCTGTTCTCCGCTTTGTGGATCCGCAGCTTATGATCCCCGATCTTTTGCCGGAAATTCTTCGAGTTGAGGTCTGCTATCATCTCGACGCCCTTGCCACAAAGATGGAAATACTGACGGTTGGAGCGCGGGACCGGAAGCGGCGGATCTGGGCTTACGAGGTAGCTCGTCCAGCCAACAGCGACGTCTTGTCATTCGAGCTAAAGCCCGCTACGTCGCCGTCATCGGGTGTCGAGATTCGACCACGCGCGAAGCCAGCAGCTTCTGAGGCAGATAAAGAAGAATAAAAAATATGCAGGCAAACGGAGCCATGCTGCGTATAGCGCGGCAGAATAAGGGATTCTTACAGATTGATGCGGGTAGAAGACTCGACATCGATCAATCGCTTTTGTCCAGAATCGAAAACGGAATGGTTGAAGCTCGCGAAGATTTTCTTGCAAGAGCTGCACAGGTTTATGAAGTGCCTCGGTCGTTCTTTTATTTAACGGATACGATTTATGGTGCACCTGTCAGTGTGCATCCGATGTGGCGAAAAAAAGCAGATGTATCGGCCCGGGAACTTGACGCAGTGGTTGCGGAGCTTAACATCCGTGCGATGCACGTCCGTCGCCTTCTTGAGGCAGTAGAGTTCGCCCATACCAGCGAACTTCCGCGGATGGACGTTGACGATTATGGCGACCCGGATCGCATAGCTAGTCTGTTGCGAGCGCACTGGAAAATGCCAAGCGGACCAGTCGCGAATCTTACGGACTTGGTTGAAAGTTCAGGCATACTGGTGGCCCATTCCACGCTAGGAGGAGCATCAATAAGCGGTGTAACGTTTGCACCTCCGGGTCTGCCACCACTCATTGTTCTCAACCAGGATCAGCCGGCTGACAGAATGCGTTTTACTCTCGCGCATGAACTGGGACATTTAGTAATGCATCGTTTCCCTTCCCCAGACATGGAGAATGAGGCGAACCAGTTTGCTTCAGCGTTTCTTATGCCCGAGCGCGATATTAGGCCCTACTTCCGTGGACGCAAAATAGACCTTGCACTTTTGGCTTCACTTAAACCTGAGTGGAAGGTAGCGATGCAGGCAATATTGATGCGAGCATCAAGTTTGAAGGAGCTTTCGCCCAACCAATCCCAATACCTATGGAAGCAGATCAGCGCGCGAAAACTTCGCCTGCGCGAACCACCGGAGTTAGATTTTCCGCGCGAAATGCCGACAGTTCTCAACCGTATTTTTGATATGCACTCCACGGGCCTCAACTATTCGGATGAGGAGCTGGCAAACTTGCTTCACGTTTGGCAGTCTCATCTAGATAGGTATTTCGGGCGTCAGACAAAGCCGGATGGCCGTCCGCGCTTATCAGTATTGAAATAGTTTCGCGCTCAGTTTCGATAAGATTCGTTGTCTGTTTTTTTGTGGCGGAGCCACTACTTTTTACCGCTGTCTTTATCCACGCTTCAGGCGCCGTAACGGCCTGTTCCATAATGGGGCTTATGCAACATCGTCGCTCACATTGTAGCGGTTGTCGAAGCCCGGGTCACTAATCGGCTTGTGAGAGTGGCGAATACGTGCCGCGCCCATGCCAGATACATGCCTTAATGACGAAAAAACCTTTGGGATCAAGGCTAAAAATCGTTCATTTTCAATGGCTTGGGCGGATTCGGAGGGCAGCGCTCTATCCAGCTGAGCTACGGGTGCATGGTGCTTCATGGAAAGCCTGCATGCGCGAAGCGGTTCTAACCGATGCGGCGCAAGGCTTCAATGGCGAATTTCGGATTTGGCGCGGTTATATGAAGGCAGAGGTAACAGGTTCCTCCCGGAAACTCTGACAGAGATATTGCTGATGCAGCTTTGATAGCCGCTGCTGTCGGCCAAGGCAGGAACGGAGAAATGGCGCTGGCGTCACAGGGGGTGTAGAAGGGATAGACCCAATTCAATCGTAAAGAGGATCTCATGAACACACTTGGACCGGCACTGGCGTTTGTAAAAACTTGGGTTGCCCAAAACATCCACCCCGATGCGGTTAACGATGTGGAAGAGAAGGGAGAGGCGCTTGCACAGGCGCTTCTTGCCGATGCAAAGGCGGCAGGTTTCGGTGAAGCGGAGATCAAAGAGGCGATTGATGATGATGTCGCCGACTATATGATCGAGGCTCTTGAACGGGTGGGTGGTTCGTAAGTCGGCCTCGGAAGCGAACGCCTGAGAAAGCGTCAAAACAAAAATGATGCCGATCAACGAATTCCGCTGATCAGCATCATTTCAGGTGAAGTACCGGTTATTACAGCGAATTACATCTTCTTTGCATGATGACGATGATGCTTCACATGATGGCGGTGGTGCTTCATATGGTGCTTCGCATGATGCTTGTGCATGGGTGCTGCAGATGCAGTTGTGCTGCTTGTGGCCAGAACTGGCGCAGAAAATGCCAAGGCAATTGCCAGGCCGAGTGCTGTATAGAGTGACTTCTTCATAATGTCGTTTCCTCTCAGATGGGGCAGTTAATATGCAGCCGTCAATTATTGGCGGGCTGCACACCGAGCACTTTCAATGCTTTTGCGAAGGTCCTGATGCCCTGTGCCTGCCTGTTGCTGGCACAAAACCGGATCGCCTTCTTTTGCAGTGATTTCGCTTTGGCCGCCCGGGGACCTTCAGCGTGCTCAATGATTGCTTGATGGACCTGTGTCTGGAAGCTGACGCACAATTCCTTGCGTGTCGGCGGCTTTTCTGCAGCCGATACTTCATTCACGCCGGTAGACAATATGACTCCGGCAAGAAGTATTGTTGTTATGTTCAAAATGTTTATCACCTGAACCTGCAAGAAAAGAGACATGTATTCCTTTGAGAACCAGGAATACGAAACTATTTTACTTGCTCTTTATCGCGCCGCATTGTTGCAACAACATTTCCGGTTCGTGGCGTTTTGTTTCTGGCATGTTTCTAAAGTATGACGATGAATATTGGGCGGCCGAGCGGCTTCTTCCGGGAGGCCGCTCCAAGTGCCTTATAGCGCGATCAGTTTTTTGTCTTCGACAGGAGCCCCGTCGCTGATCAGATGGCGGAAGTCTTCAATCGGGCCGGGCATACCAAGATAAAAGCCTTGCCCGGCGGCACAGGATTCACCCATCAGAAATTCCAGTTCATCCGGTGTTTCAATCCCTTCGGCCAGAACCGGCATTCCCAACCCGCGGCCAAGCCCGAGTACGGCTTTGACGATAGCGGCGGCCTGTTCGTTTTTATCGACTGACTTGATGAAGGACCGGTCGATTTTGATCATATCAAACGGAAAAGCCCGAACATTGGACAGGGATGAATAGCCGGTGCCGAAATCGTCCATGGCGATGCGAACCCCCAACGCCTTCAACTGGCGCAAAGTGGTCAATGCGCGGTTCGTATCTTTGATCAGGGATGTCTCGGTGATTTCCAGTTCGAGCCGGTTGGATGGCAGTCCCGTCTTCAGCAGGGCGCTGTGAACACGCTGCGGAAAGTCATGGCTGTAGAGCTGCACAGCGGAGACATTTACCGCAACCGACAAAGGCTTGTCCCAGCTTGCCGCTTCCCTGCAGGCCTCGTTCAGTGCCCATTCCCCGAGCTGGAGGATCACGCCGCTTTCTTCTGCTATCGGAATGAAAATGGTCGGTGAGATATCGCCCTGGCGTGGATTGTGCCAACGCATCAGTGCTTCGAAGCCGGTGACAGCACCCGTATCCATCCGCATTTGCGGCTGATAAACGAGGCGCAATTCGTTGCGCGGTAGCGCGTTACGCAAATCATGCTCGATCATGCGGCGTTCTCTGGCTTCGGCACCCATCTTCGCCTCGAAGAAGCGGTAGGTGTTACGGCCCTCGGCCTTGGCTTGATACAAGGCAGTATCGGCCTGATTGAGCAAGGTTTCCCGGTCATTGGCATCAACGGGGAAGATCGCGATACCAATACTGGTCGAGATCAGGAAGCCAATGGGTGAATTGAGGTTCTCCGATTGCAGGGCTTCGAGAATTTTATCGGCCAGGCGGCTTGCCGCTGTTGGTGTAACGAGCCCCGGTACGATAACGGCAAATTCGTCGCCGCCGAGCCGCGCCAGCATATCATCCATGCCGAGAAGTCGGCTGATCGCACCGGACACGCGCCGCAGGATGTCGTCGCCCGCAGCATGCCCGAAGAGATCATTGACCTCCTTGAAACGATCAAGATCAAGGCAGAACAGGGCAAGATAGGTCTCGCCATTGCTGTCGGTCGCGGCAATCAGCTGGTCGAGTCTTGCATTGAAATTACGCCGGTTGGGCAGGCCCGTCAGCGCATCGTGATGAGCGAGGTAATTGATGTGTGCTTCAGCCTCCTTGCGTGAGCGCAGATCGCGCACCGCCAAGGCCCGGTGCCATTTTCCATTGAAATCAATGGTATGTGCAATCAGTTCCACGGGGATGATTTCACCGTTACGATCCGTGATCTCTGTTTCAACCAATTCATTCTGATCGCTTAGCAGCTTTGAACGGAGGCGCGCATCGAGCAGAAATGTTGCAATCGACAGACCGGCGAGGTTCGAATCTTCGGCGCTTGTGAGGGTGCAGAAACTTTCGTTGGCGGTGACAATCGTTTCGCCATCGCAGATGACCAGCCCTTCCACAGCGGCGTTGACCAATTTGTACATCCGTTGCAGTTCGAACTTGTTTCGCTGATTGCGGCTATCGATTGTCAGCGCGATGGAACTGGCGACCAGGATGAGCGTACTGACCAGCGCCACAATGACGGCAAGGAAATTAGCAGGAATGGCACTTGCCGATACAGCGACGGAGGCATCCGGCATGATGGAAACAGCGCTCATGGCAACAAAGTGATGACCGCAGATCGCCAGTACCAATAGACCTGCAGCTGCGTGTCTTGTTTTGTCTTCGGCTTTGGATAATGCCAAACGCGTAGCAAAAGCTGCAAGAATAACACCAATACCGATGGCAGCTGCGAGGAAGGCCGGATCCCATGATATCCTGCCCTCGACTTCGAATGCTGCCATGCCGGTGAAATGCATCGCGGCGATGCCAGTCCCAATCAGCGCACCTCCGGCCAAATCGGCGTTGGGCCATTTGGCTGAAATGGCCAGACGTGCGCCAATACCGGTGAGCGCGATCGCGATCAGCAGCGACAGCACGGTCAAAGTGCCGTTATAGCCGCTCGGCAATCCGGGCGCGAAGGCCATCATGGCAATGAAATGTGTCGCCCAGATGCCAAATCCGCAGGAAGCCGCTGAAACGAACAGCCACACTGGCCGATGGATTGAGTTGCGAGCATGGCGAAGCAGATCAACCGCTGTCAGGCATGAAAAGATACAGATGGCGGCTGCAAGGAAAACAAGTCGAACATCGTGTTCATTGACGATACAATTGTATACTGTCAGCATGTTCTTGTTCCCTGTTCTGCATTTTCTTCTTCAACAACTCTATTTTTCGTTGTCTTAAGTCAGGCTTAAGGACAGCGTTATTTGCCGATTAAGAGAGCTTTGGAATGCTTGGAGTGAGAACGAAGTAAACGAATATGAAACACTCAACAGAAGGCTTTATTCAATCTAACGATATCTGCTTTTTTAAGTATAAAATTCTAATCAATAAATTTTGCTGGTAAATTCGTCATTCGCAGGCGGCATGCGTATAACAAAAAGCCCCCAAGCTTAAAAGCTCAGAGGCTGTTGTTTTTGAGTGCTTTGCTATCAGTCGATATCGAAGGAAACACCCTGTGCGAGCGGCAGTGCCTTGGAATAATTGACCGTGTTGGTGGCGCGGCGCATATAGGCCTTCCAGGCATCGGAGCCGGATTCACGTCCGCCGCCGGTTTCCTTTTCGCCGCCAAAGGCGCCGCCGATTTCCGCGCCTGATGTGCCGATATTGACATTGGCAATGCCGCAATCCGAACCGTCGGCGCTGAGGAAGCGTTCGGCTTCCTGCAGATCCAACGTGAAGATGGACGATGACAGGCCAGCACCAACTGCGTTGTGGTCGGCAATTGCCTTGTCGAAATCGGAATATTTCATCACGTACAGGATGGGGGCAAAGGTCTCTTCCGTGACAGGCCCAGCCTGTTCAGGCATCTCGACCAAGGCAGGGCGAACATAATAGGCATTCGGATGAGCGGTTTCGACGCGCGCACCGCCTGTGACCTTGCCGCCGTGTGCTTCGGCTTCCCTAACGGATTTCTGCATATTGTCGAAGGCTGCCTTGTCGATGAGCGGGCCTACCAATGCGGAGGTTTCGAGCGGGCTGCCGACAGAAACGCTCTCATAGGCCTTCTTCAGACGGGGAACGAGCGTGTCGTAGACGCTTTCGTGCACGAACAGGCGGCGCAGGGTGGTGCAACGCTGTCCGGCAGTTCCCATGGCGCCAAAGGCAATGGCGCGCAGGGCCATGTCGAGATCGGCGGATGGGCAAACGATACCGGCATTGTTACCGCCAAGCTCAAGGATCGAGCGGGCAAAGCGCTTGGCAAGGCGTGGACCGACTTCGCGGCCCATGCGGGTCGAGCCGGTTGCTGAAACCAAGGCAACCTTCGGGTGATCGACCAGTGCTTCGCCGATTGTCCGGTCGCCCATCAACGTCTTGGTGAGACCGGCAGGCACATCACCGAAGCGGGCAACGGCACGATCAAAGATTGCCTGACAGGCAAGGCCGGTGAGCGGCGTCTTTTCCGATGGCTTCCAAACCACGGCGTTGCCGCAAACGATGGCAAGCGCTGTGTTCCACGACCAGACGGCAACCGGGAAGTTGAAAGCGGAAATAATGCCGACAACACCAAGCGGGTGCCAGGTTTCCATCATGCGGTGGCCGGGACGCTCGGTGGCGATGGTCAGGCCATAAAGCTGGCGGGACAGACCGACAGCAAAATCGCAGATGTCGATCATTTCCTGAACTTCACCAAGTCCTTCAGATGGTATCTTGCCGGCTTCGATGGAAACAAGGCGTCCGAGCTCGCTCTTCAATGCACGCAGTTCTTCACCAAAGAGGCGAACGAGTTCGCCGCGCTTTGGCGCCGGTACAAGCCGCCATTCGCGAAATGCAGCGTCTGCCTGTTCGATGGCCTTGGCGGTGTCTGCCGCGGAATGAATGGCAATGTCGGCAATCTTTTCGCCGGTGACCGGGCTGAAAGAAGCCATTGTGCCGCCTGTATAGGCTGCCTCGGCCACGCCAAGCTTGGAGAGAAGCGTTTTTACGTCTTGAGCAATCGTCATTTTGCCG
Organism: Phyllobacterium sp. 628; assembly: GCF_014189505.1. Classification (GTDB taxonomy): domain Bacteria; phylum Pseudomonadota; class Alphaproteobacteria; order Rhizobiales; family Rhizobiaceae; genus Phyllobacterium. The sequence goes on from NZ_CP050301.1 coordinate 1,128,301, forward strand.
TCCCTTTACATCTATTTTGTCTGATCGCGCGGCGCGAACCCGGCTTTGCCGTCAAGGCCGCAATAAGGTCAAATGAGAGTTCAACTTGCAAGTGCCGCAGGACGCAATGTCTGCAGGCACTGATCGATGGAAGCCTGTTCAAGTCCAGCATAATGCGCGAACTCATCCAGAACCGGTGTGCCGAGATCCTTCTCGAATTCGCGCTGGCTCGGACTGGCAACAAATTTCTGGCTGGCTTCGTCGCCAAGATTGGACTGGAAAATACCGGCAGCGCTGACCGGGAGAAAATCTTCGTAGACGATAGGGTCGAAGCGCACGGCACCCATAGCAATCAGTGTGTCGATGTCCGAAGCGTCGCGGCTCGTAAGGCGACTGTTTCCGGTACTCTCCACTACAGAATAGCGGAAATAACCAAGGCTTTCTCGCCGGATATCCGCCCAGTTGTCTGGAAATGCTTTGAACGTATCCGACAAGGCCGCGATATAGGCTTTTGCGTTGGAGCCATCAGCCGCCGGACGAATGATCTTGCGAGTATCGTTGAGAAGACGATCATAAAGTGCCCGTCCCTTTGGTGTCAGGGCAACTCCGCGCTGCTCGATTTCACCAAAACGGGCCGTATGGGTACCGGTTTCCCATTCGCCATTGGCATTTTGAAACGAGACATTTTCTTCCAGCGCCTTGAACGATGTCTGACGCAGGAGGATAGGGCAGGCGCGGGTGGGCGGTCCTTCGATGACGGCTTTGGGTGAAATGCCGTGTTCTGGCATCAGATCCTGCACCGCATCGATATCGAGTGTCCTCGGTGTCAAATGGTTGATGTGTGGCCCCTTGAAAGACACGACATCAGCGATGAGCCGGTGTGCATCATGCAGGCGCTTATAAAGCGCGCCGCTGACGCTTGCCTGATCATGCCAGCGGAAAGTCTCGAGAATTTCACTGACAAATGTGGAAGCGTCATCAGAATTCAGTCCGCCCTCGGCTTCGGCTTTCTCGACCAGCGCAATGGCTTTTGTAGTGAAGATTTGCCGGGCATTGAGGACGGCGCGAGCTTTCCTGCGCAATGTGGTATCGCCGATGAGATCAAGCCGCAGCAGGGATGTGAACACCCGGAATGGATTGACTTTCAACGCGTCATCGCTGACTGGACGGAAAGCCGTTGAGTGAACAGGCACGCCAGCCTCACTCAGATCGTAATAACCGACGGGATACATACCCATCACGGCAAAGACACGGCGCAGCATCGAAAGCTCTTCTGGTGTGCCGACACGAATAGCGCCATGACGCTCTTCCGAAATGCGGTCCAGCGTATCCGTTTCCTGCAACTGGTCCCTCAACGCTGGCGATGCGGCGAGGGTTTTTGTATTCACCTCGGCAACCAGCGCCATGAGCGTTCCATAGGCGGGAACCTCTGTCCGGTACATGGATGACATGGCCGCCGAAAAAGCTGCCCTGATCACGTCGCTTGACGTAAACGTGCCTGATTTCATCGTGTTCAATTCCGTGTTGGTACTGCGACAGCATATTTTATCGCTGTCATGCTCAAACTGGATTATAGAGTGGGGATATCGCCAAGGATTGCGATGATTCAAACTAGGTTGATGCGAGATAAGAATGAAGTTGAGCCGCCGCCTGATCCCCGACATCGATACGCTGCAGACATTTGAATGCGCCGCGCGGCATGGCAGCTTCACGCAGGCGGCTAAGGAGCTGAACCTGACGCAAAGCGCAGTCAGCCGTCAGATGGGCGAGCTGGAAAGTCAAATCGGCGTACTGCTGTTCGAGCGCATCCGGCAGCGTGTGGTTCTGTCCGATGCCGGTCAGAAATTTCTCCCCGAAGTGCGCCGCCTTCTTGGTCTCACCGAAGAGACCATGCTGCGGGCCATGGCTGCCTCGCAATCCGCGTCATCACTGAGCATTGCCACGCTGCCCACATTCGGCAGCCGCTGGCTGATGCCACGCCTTCCGGATTTTCTGCGGCAATATCCGGAAATGGCGCTTAGCGTTGCATCGCGTTCGCAACCTTTCGATTTCGAGGAAGAGCCATTTGATCTGGCAATCCATTACGGTCAACCGGTCTGGGCCCATGCGACCTGCACGTATCTGTGCAGCGAAATGATTGTGCCGGTGGGCAGTCCTGAGCTTTGCGCTGCCAATCCGGTTGCAACCCCGGCTGAACTCGCGGGTTCAGCGCCACTCCTGCATCTCTCGACCCGGCCAAAGGCTTGGGCCGACTGGTTTGAAACAGTGCGGGCGGATGTGGTCAGCCCTTACAAGGGCCATCGTTTCGAACATTTTTCCATGGTGATCGAGGCAGCCTTAACGGGGCTCGGCTTTGCTCTGGTGCCGCGCTATCTCATCGAGCACGAGCTTTCATCCGGTCGCTTGCTGGTGCTGTTTGACCAGCCGCTTAAAACAGAAAACAGCTATTACCTCGTGATACCCGACCACAAGAAGGAAAATCCGCTGGCGCAGAGCTTCTTCGCCTGGATAGCGGATCAGGTGAGTGATCGGCAATAAATGAGATCATTCAACCGGCGCATCATGTGTTCCGGGAATTTCACTTCCGTTGGCAAAATCGTGGCTTATAACCAGAATGACGATGAATCTGTTTAATGTTGCCGGTGGTCCCCATGCTGAATGATGAACGCTCCCACGGTCTATGGGAAAAGACAGCGCCGCCAGCGCCCGCAACGCAAAAGCTGCAGGGGAATATTTCCGTTGATGTCGCTGTTATCGGCGCCGGATTTACCGGCCTGTCGGCAGCGCTCCATCTGGCCGAAGCCGGGACTCGTGTCGCAGTTGTTGATGCGGTTGAGATTGGCTTCGGCGGATCCGGCCGGAATGTGGGATTGGTAAACGCTGGCATGTGGGTCATGCCCAATGATCTGCCGCAAGTGTTGGGCCAAGTTCATGGCGAACGTTTGTTGGAATTGCTCGGCAACGCGCCGCAGTCCGTGTTCCATCTTGTCGATAAGCATCAGATCGCCTGCGAACTTGAACGTAAGGGAACTTTGCACTGTGCCGTTGGCAAGGATGGTGTGAAGCAATTGCAACAGCGGGCTGAGCAATGGCTGGCGCGGGGTGCTGCTGTTCGGATGCTGGACGCCAAGGAAACAGCGGAGAAGGTTGGATCGACCGCCTATGCCGCATCACTGCTGGATAACCGGGCCGGAACTATTCAGCCGCTCGCCTATGTGCGCGGACTGGCAACGGCTGCCATTGGCGCTGGTGTGGCCGTTTATACCGGAACGCCGGTGACATCGACCACGCGTTCGGGCGATCGCTGGATCGTCAATACGCCAACGGGAACAGTGTCAGCTGAGTGGATAATTGTCGCCACCAACGCCTATACCACATCCCCATGGCCCGAATTGCGTGCAGAGCTTTTGCATCTGCCCTATTTCAATTTTGCTACCACACCGCTTCCGGAGGATATCCGCAAGACTGTTCTGCCCGAACGGCAAGGCGGTTGGGATACGAAAGAAATCCTGAGTTCCTTTCGCATGGACCAGAGCGGTCGCCTTGTATTTGGCAGTGTTGGTGCACTGCGCGGCACTGGTATGGCTGTGCACAAGGCATGGGCGGCCCGCTCCATTCGCAAACTGTTTCCGCAAATCAAGGACGTCACCTTTGAAGCTGGCTGGTACGGCCAGATTGGCATGACCAACGACAACCTGCCGCGTTTCCACACGCTGGCCCCCAAAATCATCAGTTTCAGCGGCTACAATGGCCGTGGTATTGCGCCAGGCACCGTATTCGGCCGCGTGCTTGCCGAACATATTGTCGGCAAGACATCCGATACCGATCTGCCCTTGCCGGTCACGACGCCGAAAGATGAAGGTATGCGGACCTTGCGGGAAGGCTATTACGAGGTCGGCGCACAACTGGCGCACCTGGTCGGCAATAGAATCTGAACATCGCGGCTAAAGGCGTTCAGATACTATCTCGCAATTGCTGTCTTATGCGACGGGGTTGGGATTTCGCGACCCTGATCGGCGGCAGCTTCCAACCATGCACTTATAGCGTCATGAGCATTGTGAACTGCCTCTTCAGGTGTTTTACCATCACTCATGCAGCCCGGCAGGTCAGGCACATATGCAACAAAGCCGCCACCGTCGTCTTGGGACAGTGGAGAGACAACGACTGCATAATCGTAATAGATCATGTTGCATCCCCTACGGCTTCAATAAATTCTATGAGCTTCTTAATGTATACAGCTTTGATGGGCCTATTAAAAGGCACGGTCAAAATGATCAGCTGAGACGGATGTGAGATTTTATAGTGCGAACTACCAGAGCGTGGCTTTTCGCAACGAACATTAAAATCCTTGCAGACTGCCGCGATGTCCTCAATACGCCAATCCGCTTTTGGGTTCCGGCGCATCCTTTCAAGACGCTTATTCACATGTGTCTCTTCTTCATTTGTGATTTTAAACTGTATAGCAAGCCGTCAGCAGAAGCAGAATTAGCACTTCGTAGCAGGTCCCCAGCTCAGGCACGTTGATATCTCGGCAGTGGATTTGCTTCATTTACTTGCCATTCACCAAATCCCGTCATATCTCTTAGGTATGGACAGTAAGAAGCCGATGCGGCACACCAGACCGAGTGTCTCAGCCAGCATTTTCGCTGCGGTCAAGAATCGCAACAAAAGACCGACCGGCGTGACGAAAGTCGTGCGGAACGATACGGTCATTGCGTCCTATAATGTTCACAAATGCGTTGGCATCGACAAGAAGTTTGATCCGGACCGTATTGCACATGTCATCGGCGAGCTCGGTGCGGATGTGGTGGCGGTTCAGGAAGCGGATAAACGCTTCGGCGAACGGACAGGCCTGCTGGATCTTGCCCGGCTGGAGCGCGAGAACAATCTCGTGCCGGTTCGCGTGGCGTCGCTCTATCCCAAGGGTCATGGCTGGCACGGTAATCTGCTGCTGTTTCGCGATGGCGTGGTGCGCCGGGTACAACAACTGTCGCTGCCAGGCTTGGAACCACGGGGCGCGCTCGTCGTCGATCTTGATCTTGAAGCCGGGCCCTTGAGAATTATCGCGGCGCATCTTGGCCTTCTCCGGCATTCACGCATGCAACAGTCCGAAGCGATCCTCAATGCTGTCCATGCTGATCCATCGAGGCCAACGCTATTGCTTGGCGATTTGAATGAATGGCGCGTGGGCAAGGGCTCATCGCTGCATTTCCTGCATCCCGTCTTTGATCCGGCAAAAAACGCCGTGCCGAGCTTCCCATCGCGTTTTCCGGTTCTGGCTCTCGATCGGGTGCTCGGCCATCCGCATAGTTTGGTGACGGGCATCGAAGTGCACGACACGCCATTGGCGCGCGTTGCCTCGGATCATTTGCCGATCAAGGCCTATGTTGATCTGAAAGGCGCGCTGGCAGAAACCGCAGGCCTTAGAGATAAGGTGAGCCTAGCCAGATAATCCGATCGAGCAGTCGCACCCAGAATGAGCGCGCGCGCAAGCTTTGCAACATGACCGGCTTTGCCGATTCAATCGCTGTATCGATCATTGCTTCAATCTTCGTGGCAAATTCTGCGTTCATAATCTCAAGATCCACCTCGAAATTCAGCCTTAGTGAACGCGGATCAAGGTTGGATGAGCCGACATAGGCCCATGCGCCGTCGACGGCCAAGAGTTTGGAATGATTGAAATTGCCGCTCGCTCGCCAGATCCGGCAATGGCTCTTCAAAATCTGGTCGAACTGCGCCGTCATCGCGCGGTCCACGAGTTTCAGATTGTTGAGCGAGGGAACGACGATATCCACCTCGACGCCGCGCCTCGCGGCTGTAACCAGCGCACTGATCAATTCTCGATCCGGCAGAAAATAGGGCGACATGATGCGGATATTGTTCTGGGCAATGGAGAATGCACCCATCAGCACGCGGTGATTGGCTTCCACGCTTTTGTCCGGACCGGATGGAACGGCGCGGATGAAAATTGGATCACCTGCATGCGTCTCCGGTGAAGCTATCAGCCACGGTTCGCCAGCCAATTGTTCGCCCGCGGTGAAACGCCAGTCCTCTGATGCAATATGGAAAAGATCGGTGACAATCGGGCCGGTTAGTTGAAAGTGCGTGTCGCGCGCGTTGTCCTCGCCGACTGTTTCTGCCGAGAAACCTGCTCGGATATTCATGCCACCGGTGAAAGCCGTGGTGCCGTCAATGATGATGATCTTTCGGTGCGTCCGCAGGTTCGCATAGGGAAGGCGCAGGCCGATAATAATATTACCATTGAAGACATCGGTGGGAACGCCGCCCTTCTTCAGGTAGCCAACAATGCTTGGTATCGAATAACGGGCGCCAACCGCATCAATCAACACCCGGACTTGAACCCCGCGTTTGACGGCGGCGATCAGAGCGTCTGCCAGGCGGAGGCCAATTTTATCCCGATCGAAGATGTACGTTTCGACGAGGATACTGCGCTTCGCGGCCTCAATCTGCTCAAGCATGCAACGATAGGCATCGTCGCCGCTCTGCAGCATGGTGATATTGTTGCCTGTCGTCAGGCGGCATCGGCTTACCCGGTCCCCAAGGGTTTTCATCGCGGCGAAACGCTTCTCGAAATGCGCGAGAATATTGGCCTCATTCGCATCAAAGCGCATGAGGTGGTCCTGGCCGATTTCATGGAGAAAAGCGCGCTGCGAGCTGATGGACGAGCGTCTGATCCGGTTGATACCGGCCACCGCATAGATCAATGCCCCGATCACCGGCGACAGGATGATCACGCCAACCCAGCCGATGGCCGCGCGCACTTCTTCCTTCGTCATGGTCGCATGCACCGCAGCGGGGACGCCAAGGACGATGGAAAGAACAAAGAAGATCTGTGGCCAGTAGGCGGGGAGATAATCACTCATTTGTGAGTGTCATATCACGATATTGAATCCCGGCGCGAGCGCCATTCAGCCAGAGACACCGGCTGATCCGGAAGACGGATTTCAAAACTTGTGCCCGCACCTTCGCCGCCCCGCAATTCGATCGTTCCTCCATGTGCCCGCACCAATTCATGCACAATGGCAAGACCAAGCCCGGTTCCGCCGGATCGGGCCGAACCTTTGAATGCGGTGAACAGGTTTTCGCGCGCCTTGGGCGGCAGGCCGGGGCCTGTGTCGTCAATGCCGATGATCGATGTTGCGCCGATCTGTCCGGAGGTGATTGTCAACCGCTTGATAATTGATGTCTCGTTGCGGGTGTCGCCAGCCATGGCCTGCACGGAGTTGCGGCAAAGGTTGGAAATAACCCGGAAAAACTGGTCTGGATCGGCGTCGATCTCAAAATTTTCAGGAACGAGGTTCTTGAATTCGATTCCGCATTTTGCATCGGGATCAATCATCTCTTCCACATCGCTGACCAATGTGTGCAGTTTTACACGGCGGCGTTGTGGCGGCGGCTCCTGTGTGCCGCCATAGGCGAGAACCGTCTGCGAATAATTGATGGCGCGGTCGATGGTCCGCACCAGCTTGGGCACCATGCGCTGGATAGCCGGATCGCTAGCATTGGCAAGGTGATCCGACATCAACTGCGCCGAAGCCAGAATATTGCGCATGTCATGGTTGATCTTGGAAACGGCAAGGCCAAGGTCCGCCAGATGTTTTTGCTCGGAGAGGGTTCGCTGCAATTGCTGCTGCATATCGGCCAACTCGCGCTGGGCAATTCCAAGTTCATCCTCGCGGTCTTCCGGTTGGATAACCCGCTGCGGATCGTCCGGGTTGCGCGCAAACGCAAGCATGTTTGCGCTCATGCGTTGAATGGGCCGGACGAGAAGGTGGCTGATGGCAAGAAAGACAAGCCCCGCCGTGATGATCGAAATGAATGCCGAAACGAAGGCAAAGCCGCGCGCATATTTGAACATGGCGTTGCGCAAGGGTGCATCTGATGTGATCAGTTCAATGACCTTGCCCGTATCACCAATCGGTCCATAAACCCGGATAATGCGGTTGCCGCCATTGATGATGGTATCAAAAGCATCACGAATAACCGTGACCGGGTCTGTAACGGTCATGTCGATGTGCCGGTCCACTTTTGAAGGCATATCGGTTACGGCCAGAAGACGCGAGGCACCCATTTCACGCAGCGCTATTGCCTTGGTGCCGGTCGCCAGAAGCACATCGTTCTGAACACTTTGGGGTATGTCCTTGGCATCGCTGGCAGCCAGCACCACACTGGCCGCAGCAACGGTATTAAGTCGGTCTGACAGCCATCGCATACGCATGTCAGCCATTGTCGGGATGAAGATCATCACCTCCGCGAGAAGCCCAAACAGCAGCGTGAGCCGCAACAGCTTGCCGGAGAGGCGGTTGAGCACAGGCAAACGGCTCCCGGCACGGGTGCGCATGCCCGTGGTCACTGGTTCCTGTTGCATTGCACTCATATTTGCTCCATCAACGCCCGATGTAGGTCAAACGTTGCGCAGGCACAATAAATCACTTCCGGATTTTTGCCTATTTTTGAATCGTCCAGCATCAATTGACTTATCGCCATCATGCCTCTATAAGCCGCGCACGTCCGGGTTGACCGCCCCGGCGGCGTATTTTTATGCGCTAATGGCGGTCCTGATATGCTCCTGTCAAAGAACAGACCACAAGAAGGGCCGCACACCGCGGTATTTAAAAAATGAAGCGTACTTATCAGCCATCCAAACTTGTCCGCGCACGTCGTCACGGGTTTCGCGCCCGTATGGCTACTGCAGGCGGCCGCAAGGTTATCGCAGCACGTCGTGCTCGCGGTCGCAAGCGGTTGTCGGCATAAGGCATTCCGCGCAGGTTGCGCGGTTGCCCATCGTTGGCACTACAGGAATGAATGATCAAAAAACACTCCGCCTTCGCAAGAGAGCGGAGTTTTTGGCTGTTCGGGCCGGAGAAAAACGCCGAGGCGGCTTTTTTCTGCTCGAAGTCAAAGAGCGCGAAGATCAGAATGGTCCGCCGCGTGTTGGCTTTACAGTCACAAAAAAGAACGGAAACGCTGTTATCCGCAATCGCATCAAGCGCCGGCTGAAAGAAGCCGTACGCGTCAATGTTGCAGGTGACATGGCTGCCGGAACCGACTATGTGATCGTTGCTCGCCGCGATGCGCTTGATGCGTCTTTTGCGGATTTATCCCGGGAACTCTCAAAACGGGTTTCCAAAAAAACACCAAACCGGCGTTCACCCAAGACATGACCGGCCCAACAGGACCCGACAATGGAAACCAACCGTAATTTCTTTATCACCATTGCTTTGTCCGTCGTGATTTTGGGGCTTTGGCAGGTGTTCTACATGGGCCCGAAGATCGATGCCCAGCGCCAGCAGGCCCAAGTTGAAGCTTCCCGCCAAGGGCAGACGAAGGTTGACGGTCAGCCAACGACGCCTGCGGGAACACCGGCCAATAATGTGCCGGGAACAACACCGGCAACGCCAGGTGCCAACATCCCCGGCCAGACGCAGGATGCCGCTCAGGCCGGCACGCTGACGCGCGCCGCCGCTTTGGCTGCCACAAGCCGCGTCAAGATCGATACGCCGAGCCTCAGTGGCTCCATCAATCTGACCGGTGCCCGCCTCGATGATATTTCACTGAAGGATTACCACGAGACGGTCGACAAGAATTCGCCGATCATTCAGCTTTTGAGCCCGGCTCAGATGACTGACGGCAATTTTGCTGAAATCGGCTTTACCGGCAACGACGCCACCGGCACCGTGCCAAGCTCGACCACCGTATGGAGCGTTGAGGGCAATGATACGTTGACACCCTCTGCGCCGGTTACTCTTACTTTCACCAACGAGAAGGGCCTTGTTTTCAAGCGCGCAATCAGCGTTGACGACAACTACATGTTTACCGTCAAGGACACTGTCACCAACGGTACCTCGGCTGCTATCTCGCTTGCCTCTTACGGTCGTGTGACCCGCTTCTCCAAGCCGCTTCATCCCAGCACCTACGTTCTGCATGAAGGCCCGATCGGCGTGATCGGCGACGAAGGTCTGGTTGAATACAAGTTTGCCGCCATCGAGAAGGCGAAGGAAGTTTCCCCGCCAAAGTCATCCACTGGCGGCTGGGTTGGCATTACCGACAAGTATTGGGCTGCAACACTGATCCCATCGACTGCAAAGCCTTTCCAGGCGCGCATGTCCTATTTTGAAGACGGACGTCCGCGTTATCAGAGCGATTATCTGTCTGATCCAACGACCATTGAGCCGGGCCAGTCCACGACCATCGAGAACCTTGTTTTCGCTGGCGCCAAGGAAGTCGGCAAGATCAATGCCTATGAAAAGAACCGCAATGTCCGTCAGTTCGAACTGCTGATCGACTGGGGCTATTTCTACTTCATCACCAAGCCGATGTTCTACCTCATCGATTGGCTCTACAAGGCAATCGGCAACTTCGGTGTGGCTATCCTCATCGTGACCGTTCTGCTCAAGGCGCTGTTCTTCCCGCTGGCCAACAAGTCGTATGCTTCGATGGCCCGCATGAAGATGGTTCAGCCGAAAATGGCCGAAATCCGCGAAAAATATGCGGATGACAAGGTCAAGCAGCAGCAGGCCATGATGGAGTTGTACAAGACCGAGAAGATCAATCCGATTGCCGGTTGCTGGCCAATCGTCATCCAGATTCCGGTCTTCTTTGCGCTGTATAAGGTTCTGTATGTCACCATCGAAATGCGCCATGCGCCGTTCTTTGGCTGGATTCAGGATTTGGCTGCGCCGGATCCAACGTCACTCTTCAACCTCTTTGGTCTTATTCCCTGGACCGTTCCGGCATTCCTGATGATCGGCGTCTGGCCTCTGATCATGGGTGTCACCATGTTCCTGCAGATGCGCATGAACCCGACGCCTCCAGATCCCACGCAGGCGATGATCTTCAACTGGATGCCGTTGATCTTCACTTTCATGCTGTCGAGCTTCCCGGCCGGTCTGGTCATCTATTGGGCATGGAACAACTTCCTCTCAATCACCCAGCAGGGCATCATCATGAAGCGGCAGGGTGCGAAGATCGAACTGTGGGATAATCTCGCGGGTCTCTTCAAGAAGAAACCAAAGCCCGCCGAATAGAGCGGGTCAGGATCGAATACCCAAAGCCCCCGCGACAAACGGGGGCTTTTCATTTGTGCTGAATGGGCCGGTCAGTTGACAAGGCTCGGATAACATTGAATGCAATGGCAGGTGATAAACAACTGCCAAGACAATGGACGGAAAAGAACGTGAGTGAAGCCAGCGAAAAAGCCGCCAGACTGATCGAAAAGGGCAGAATGCTCTTTGCACAGGGCTGGGTCTTCATCCGGGGTGTTCCGGCGATGAAATTCCTGCCGCCGGAAGGCCCGCTGGAAATAGCCTTTGCCGGCCGTTCCAATGTCGGCAAGTCGTCGCTGATCAATGCAATCATTGGCCAGAAGGGCTTGGCCCGCACATCCAACACGCCGGGGCGGACACAGGAACTCAATTATTTCGTTCCCGACGGCCATACGGGTACAGATGGCGATCTGCCGCCGCTCGCCGTTGTCGATATGCCGGGTTATGGTTTTGCTGAAGCGCCGAAGGAGCAAGTCGATGCCTGGACGCGGCTTGTTTTTGATTATCTGCGCGGCCGTACCACGCTCAAGCGTGTGTATCTGCTGATCGATGCGCGCCATGGCGTCAAAAAGAACGATGCGGAAGTGCTTGACCTGCTTGACCGGGCTGCCGTCTCCTATCAGATCGTGTTGACCAAGATCGACAAGATCAAGCCAGCCGGTGTACCGCGTTTGATGGAAGAAACGGCGCTCGCCATCAAAAAGCGTGCCGCTGCCTATCCTCATATTTTGGCGACATCGTCGGAAAAAGGCGCGGGCCTTGATGATCTGCGCGCAGCGATAGCCCTGCTTCTCGAAGAATAGCTTCGTTCGGTCAGATACTGCTGACAGACCCTGCCGCGACGACGGCACCTGTTGGGGCGCCGCTTGGCGAGCCGCCGACTGGTTCTACTGAAATTGCCAAAGTCGTGCCGTCGCGCAGCTTTGCAGCTGTTGCGGCGGGCACATTGAATTCCGTGACCTTTGGCGATTTAAGCACGCCAAGCGAAACCGGCGCATCTTTGCCGGCGATCAGCCAAAGTTCCAGCGACTTGTCTTGCGGCAGTTCACCCGCGACGAGCGTGATCTTCAGCTTTCTCGACTTGTCGTCGAAGATGGCGACACTGCGCACCGGCCCGGTATCACTCGCCATCGACGCGACCAATTGAGAGGGCGCTTGTCCGGCTTGGCGCTGGATGAATTCACGGCCGAAATTGACAACGACCAATGCAAGCGCCGCGAAAGCTACGATCCGCCAGAAAGCAAGACTGTTCCAGAACGATACGCCAGTTCCCGCGCGGCCGGAATCAATGCCGAACAGGCGCTGATCAACTTCGCTCTTGAGATATTGTGGAGCCGTTACCGGCTGGAATTCATCATCAAGCGGATCGAGATGCCGCTGCCAATTGGAAACAAGGCGGGCAAAAGCCGCGTCGCTTTCGATACGCCGCGCAACCTCGCGCCGCTCCGGATCGGGGAGCACGCCCAGCACATACTCGGCAGCGACAAAATCGTCGCCTTCCGGCATTGTGTCATCGTGGGGTATCGTGCTCATCCTTCCAGACATTCCTTCAGTTTCATCAGGCTGCGGCGCAGCCAGGTTCGCATTGTATTCAAAGGTACGCGGTGGCGTATGGCCAGCAATTCATAACTCTCACCGTTCAGATAGGCACCCCGAACGGCTGACGCCCTCTCAGTGTCCAACTGATTGAGGCAGTCATTGATACGGCGTGTTTCTCCTGATGCAATTGCGGACTGTTCGGGATTGGGCGACGGTTCGGCAATACCCACGGCTTTTTCCAGTTCGGCTGCAGCAGGTTTGCGGGCACGCAGCACATCAATGGAATGATTGCGTGCGATAGCCACCAGCCATGAAATGGGGCTGGTATCTGCGACCGCAAACCGGTCGGCCTTGTTCCAGATCTTGACGTAGATATCCTGTAGCGCATCCTCAGCTTCCGATCGATTGCCCAAGATACGCAGGCATACGCCGAATAGTTTCGCGCTTGTGGAGGTATAAAGGATATCGAATGCTGCACGGTCACGCAGGGTGACCCGTGAAATCAATTCTGATATGCCTTCGGGTGTCATACGACGGGCGTTTCCAACTCGTTGATTGCGTAACTTAAATCTGCCTACGGGACGTTCTGTCAATGCTTGCCCTGTAAAAACGTTCCCAACGACCCTAAATCATGTTTGCCCATGACCGTCTTTAGGGTTAAGAGACCCCGTCCTTTTCAAGCTGGAGCTTGCTTCCCATATGTCCGAGACTGAGCACACCGCAGCAATTCAGGCAAGCCTTCTATCCGCCGCTCTTCCCTATATGCAGCGCTACGAAAACAAGACTGTTGTCGTGAAATATGGCGGCCATGCCATGGGCAATGTCGAGCTCGGAAAAGCGTTTGCCCGTGACATCGCCTTGTTGAAACAGTCGGGTATCAATCCGATTGTTGTCCATGGAGGCGGACCGCAGATTGCATCCATGCTGGCTCGCATGGGTATCGAGTCGAAATTCGAAGGTGGCTTGCGCGTCACCGACGCGAAAACGCTCGAGATCGTCGAGATGGTGCTTGCCGGATCAATCAACAAGGAAATCGTAGCTCTGATCAATGCCGAAGGCGAATGGGCCATTGGCCTGTGCGGCAAGGATGGCAATATGGTCTTTGCTGAAAAGGCCAAGAAGACCATTGTCGATCCTGATTCCAATATCGAGAAGATTGTCGATCTCGGTTTCGTCGGTGAACCGGTCGAAGTCGACCGTACTCTACTTGATCTGTTGGCCCGCTCCGAAATGATCCCGGTTATTGCTCCCGTTGCGCCCGGCCGTGACGGTCACACCTACAATATCAATGCCGATACGTTTGCCGGCGCCATTGCTGGGGCTCTGTCCGCCTCGCGCCTTCTGTTCCTCACCGACGTGCCCGGCGTACTCGATAAGGACAAGAAGCTCATTAAGGAGCTTTCGGTCAGTCAGGCTCGCGCCCTGATCAAGGATGGCACAATCTCCGGTGGCATGATCCCCAAAGTTGAAACCTGCATTGATGCACTAAACCGTGGTGTTGAAGGTGTGGTCATCCTCAACGGCAAGACCCCGCATTCGGTCTTGCTGGAACTCTTCACCGAACACGGTGCAGGAACGCTGATCGTTCCCTGATCAGCGTTTCAGGTGATCGAGCGGAATTTTGCCCGGTCCCTTGATGTTTTGCAGAACAAGCTGGGAGTGCACGTCGCGCACTCCCTTTAGCCGCATCAACCGCTGCATGATGAAATCGTTGAGATCATCGACGTTGGGTACCATGACGTGCAGTAGAAAATCGTGTTCACCCGTCATCGTCCAGCAGGACGATACTTCGTCCATACGCTGTATCTCGGCAATGAAGCGTTCCGGTGAATCGTCGCTATGTGTGTTAAGCCGCACCTGAACAAAGACTTCGACCATGAGGCCGATTGATCGCCGGTCGATGACGGCGGCAAACCCCTTGATGACCCCGGTTTCCTGCAAGGAATCAAAACGCCGCCCGCACGGGGTGGCCGAGAGGCCGATGGTTTGCGCCAGATCCGTAACCGGCATGCGGCCATTGTCGCGCAATACCTGCAGCATTTTAACTTCGAATTCGTCAAATTGAGGAGATGGCACTCATTTTCCTCCAAAGCACGTGAATATTCTCTCGATAATCTGCTACAGCGAGCCAATAAGGTCAAATTCTCTCGCTTCTCCATCATATCCTGTCTTCGGAGTGAGGAATCGAGGAGGAATTCATGACCATCAGCGTTGAAGCCTATGCCCGTGAATGTGAGGCGCAGGGCTTGCGTGGTAATTATCAGGCCTGTCAGGCCGATTTTACTGTTGAGCAGCAATATGACTATTCCGCTGAGGATCAGGAGGTTTGGCGCACCCTGTGCGACCGTCAGACCAAGCTGACGTCACGTCTTGCGCATCGCAGTTATCTCGACGGTGTCGATGCCCTCGGTCTGCTCGATCGTATCCCGGATTTTCATGAAGTAACCGACAGATTGCGCAAACTCACTGGCTGGGAGATTGTTGCTGTGCCGGGACTTATCCCCAATGAGCCATTCTTCGATCACCTTGCCAATCGCCGTTTTCCGGTGACCAATTGGCTGCGCAGCAAGAAGGAGCTCGATTACATCGTTGAGCCCGACATGTTCCACGACTTCTTTGGTCATGTTCCGATCCTTAGTCAGCCGGTTTTTGCGGATTTCATGCAACTCTACGGTGAAAAGGGTGGTGCGGCCGTTCGTATTGGCGGCGAACAGATGGTGGCAAGGCTCTATTGGTACACGGCTGAATTCGGCTTGATGCAGGAAGAGGGCGCGCCGGTCAAAGCTTTTGGCGCCGGGTTGATGTCGTCCTTCAGCGAGTTGCAATATGCTGTCGAGAGCCCCGATGCCCATCATGTGCCGTTCGATCTGACAACCGTCATGCGTACCGGCTATGAGATCGACAAGTTTCAGCGCGCTTATTTCGTTCTCCCAAGCTTTGCCGCGCTGCGCGATGCCTTTGAAAAAGCAGACATGGCATCGCTTGTGGCGCAATGGAAAGACAGTGCGCCTATGGACCCGTCGGAGATCTGATCAGGCAGCATTCCTGAGTGCCGGTTGGATAACCACACAGTTGCGGCCATTGCGTTTGGCCTCGTAAAGTCTGCGGTCGGCGGTCTGGAAATGATCGGCGATCGTACTTTCGGATATATCGATGATACCGCCAATACTGACGCTCAGGGGCACGAGTTCATTTTCCGGGGTACGGAATTCAATACACGTCACCTCTTCGCGAATTGCCTCCGCAATTGCGCGGACTTCGTTTTCCTGATCGGACGCCAGAAAAATAGCGAATTCTTCGCCGCCGATCCGGCCAATGCTGTCAATGTCGCTAATGCACCTGGAGATACAGTGGGCAATCGCGGTTAATGCGCCATCGCCATTATAATGTCCGTGGACATCATTGATCTTCTTGAAATGATCGGCATCGATAATGAGGAGCGAACCGGGTGTTGTCTCGCGCATCATGTCAACATGGGTGAAAAAGGCCTCTCGGTTAAGAAGTCCCGTCATACTATCCCTGGAGGCTTTCTCCAGTAATTGAGCATTGGTATCTTCGAGCTGCTGCATCACCCGGTTCAGCTTGAGAAGCGTGACGCGCAATCGTTCGGATTGTCTGAAAACCATCAGCGAGATGGGTGGGGTGATGGTCAGCGGGCAGATCGTGGCAATCACGTATCCCATTGAGTTGTGCATCTCGAAAGCACGCATGATGCTTCCGGTTATCAGCAGGGAACAAGCAATCGATATAATTGTGACCAACGCACACTTGTACAGAATTCTGAACATTTCACCCCTAACGCTGCTATCAAAGTACTATGCTGCATTCATGAAGTTGCTGTTAGCGGAAAATTTAAAAACGGTCGTAGTTCGGACTTTTTTCGTCTATTGAGTCGATTGTACCAGCCTGTTGTTTCGACTGTTTCTCAAATGGAAAACCTTGAGTAGCCTATGACAAAAAACCCGGATCCCGTGAACTTCGCTCATGTAACTGACTGGGTCTTTGATCTGGACAACACGCTCTATCCGCATCATTCCAATCTGTTTTCACAGATTGATGTCAAAATGACCGGTTATGTCGCCAACCTCCTGCAACTTTCCCATGCAGATGCCCGGCAGATTCAGAAACAGTTCTACAAGGATTACGGTACAACGCTTAAGGGCCTGATGGATCGCTACGACATTGATCCCGACGATTTTCTGCAGAAGGTCCATGACATCGACTATTCATGGCTGGTTCCCGATCCCGCTCTGGCAATGGCGATCAAACATCTGCCGGGACGAAAATTCATTTTCACTAATGGTGATCGCGGTCATGCGGAACGTGCGGCACGGCAGCTTGGGGTTCTCGATCAGTTTGACGATATCTTTGATATTGTTGCAGCAGAATTGATGCCGAAGCCGGCACGCCAGACCTATGACCGCTTTCTCGATCTGCATGGGATCGATGCCAAAAGTAGCGCCATGTTCGAAGACCTCGCCCGCAATCTTATTGAGCCCAAGGCTCTGGGCATGAAGACGGTGTTGATCGTTCCGCACAATTTCGAACCGACGTTTTCGGAAATTTGGGAACGCGACCCTGACTATACCGATCACGTCGATTATGTGACTGATGATCTCGCATCATTCCTGAACGCCATTCAGCCGGGTAAAAGCAGCGTGGGTGTCCCTGCTTGAAGCGATTTACATCGGTTGAAACAATCATCGATGCGGCGGCGCACCGGGTTTTAGCCCGGTTGCCGCAAACTGGCTTTGCCGGCGCTGCCGTTGAATTTCTGGTGTTTGGCATCAAACAGGCCTGGGCGTGTTTGTTTGGCGGCGCAATGCTTGCGGCTATCATGCTCACACGGCTCTATTGGCCCGAGGGCAGCGTCATCACCCGCTATGATTTTCTGTTTCTTGTCGCTGTGGGAATTCAGTTGTGCATGCTCGCATTCAAACTGGAAACATGGGGCGAAGCCAAGGTCATCCTGATATTCCATATCGTGGGAACAATCATGGAAATCTTCAAGACCCATGCCGGTTCCTGGATTTATCCCGAATTCAGCTTCTTCCGCATCGGCGGCGTTCCGTTGTTTTCAGGTTTCATGTACGCGGCTGTCGGGTCCTACATGGCGCGTATCAATCGAATTTTTGATATCCGTCTCGAACGTTACCCGCCATTTCGGCTGACGCTTTTGCTCGCCATCTTCATCTACGCAAACTTCTTTGCGCATCATTTTATGCCGGATATCAGGATCGTGCTCTTCGCGGCAACGGCGCTCCTGTTCTGGCGCACCACCATGTATTACCGCGTCTTCCGCTTTCGCCACAAAATGCCACTGCTCGTGGCATTTCTTCTGGTTTCGCTGTTCATATGGGCTGCAGAAAACATTGGCACGTGGTCGAGAGCGTGGATTTATCCTTCGCAGGCCGATGGCTGGGCAATGGTTTCTTTCGCCAAGTTCGGCTCGTGGTATCTTCTGATGATTATTTCCGTTGTGCTGGTGACATGGGTTCATCCGCCGCGCAGCATCAATGAATCGGATGATCAAGCCAGTTCGTAGAATTTTTTGATGACGCCCCATGCCTCGTCGGCATCGTCCACAAAGGTGATCAGCTCTCTGTCCGATGGCGAAATAACGCCTTGTTCGGCCAGAAATTCAAAATTGATCGCCTTTTCCCAGAAAGACCTGCCGAACAGAAGAACGGGAATCCGCTCCATACGTCCGGTCTGGATCAGGGTCAGTGTCTCGAACGTCTCATCCATGGTGCCGAAGCCGCCAGGGAAAATGGCCAGCGCCTTTGCCCGCATCAGGAAGTGCATCTTGCGGATAGCAAAGTAGTGAAAATTGAAGCACAGCTCTGGCGTTACATATTCGTTGGGCGCTTGCTCATGCGGCAGCACAATATTGAGACCGATGGTCGGCGCACCGACGTCGGCTGCACCGCGATTGCCCGCTTCCATCACGCCGGGTCCGCCGCCGGTGACGACAACGAATTCACGGTTATAGGTCGTTGAAGAATAGCGCGAGCACAGCTGCGCGAATTTGCGGGCTTCTGCATAGTAACGCGAATTAGCCTCCAAATTCTTCTTCTGCACTTCGTTCTTTGCGGCCCAAGCTTCGCCGCCCGGCTCGGGGATGCGCGCGCCGCCAAACAGGACAACCGTCGAGCGGATACCCCGTTCGGTCAGGGCCATTTCCGGTTTCAGCAATTCAAGCTGAAGGCGTACCGCGCGCAAGTCGCGGCGGGTCATGAACTCAGGGTCAGCAAAGGCGAGACGATAGGTGTCGGACTGTGTCTGCGGCGTTTCTGGTGCGGTCTCGACACGGCGGACGGCTTCGGTGGAATGGGAAAAGGGTGTCCAGCCGTTTTTTTCATCGGTATTCAATTGTATTTCTCCTTCTGCGGACGCGCATGACGCTTACAGACATTAAATCCTATTCGTCGTCCAACATTGTGACGCTGCGATTGACCCTCTCACAGAGTTAACTTACTAGGCCTTACATCAGCCTTAACCGCCCGTGCAATGGAGTGATCTGAAAATGTCCAAGCCCGACCTGGCCAGTCTCGAAACCATCGTCAACAAGGCCTTCGACGAACGCGAAGCCGTCAATACTGAAACACGCGGCGAAATCCGTGATGCGGTTGAGACGTCATTGCTGCTGCTCGACAGTGGTGAAGCCCGTGTTGCAGAGAAACAGGCCGACGGCAATTGGCAGGTCAATCAGTGGCTGAAAAAGGCGGTTCTGCTGTCCTTCCGGCTCAACCATATGGGCATTGTGGAAGGTGGTCCGGGCGGCTCGACATGGTGGGATAAGGTTCCATCCAAGTTTGAGGGCTGGGGCGCGACAGAATTCAGCAAGGCTGGTTTCCGAACTGTGCCAAATGCTATCGTTCGCCGCTCTGCCTATATCGCACCGGGCGCGATCCTCATGCCATCCTTCGTTAATCTCGGCGCCTATGTCGGCGAAGGTACGATGGTCGACACATGGGCAACAGTTGGCTCTTGCGCCCAGATCGGCAAACACGTGCACCTGTCCGGCGGCGTCGGTATCGGCGGTGTTCTAGAGCCCATGCAGGCTGGTCCGACGATTATCGAAGACAATTGTTTCATCGGTGCCCGTTCGGAAGTCGTGGAAGGCTGTATCGTCCGGGAAGGCGCCGTGCTTGGCATGGGCGTGTTCATCGGCAAATCCACCAAGATCGTTGATCGCGCAACCGGCGAAATTTTCTATGGTGAAGTCCCCGCTTATTCGGTTGTTGTCGCCGGTACGCTGCCGGGCAAAAATTTCCCGAACAATGAGCCGGGCCCAAGTCTGTATTGTGCGGTCATCGTCAAGCGCGTGGATGAAAAGACGCGTTCCAAGACCTCGATCAATGAACTGCTGCGCGACTGATTAGGCGATTTATAACTGGACAGACGCGGTTTCCCGACAGAAGCTGGTACCAAAGCCGATTCCCACTCAGCTGAGGTACCAGTATGACCGCACAGGCTTCGTCGATATCCACCGATGTTAACGCCGGAAAGCGGCGGCACGCTATTGCCGCTGCCACCATTGGCAATGGTCTTGAATGGTTTGACTTCACGGTTTACGGCTTCTTTACGCCGATTATCGCGCGGTTGTTCTTTCCGGCCACCGACGATCTGACCTCGATCCTGCTTACAGTCGGCACCTATGGTGTCGGCTTTTTCATGCGCCCGGTTGGTGCTGTCGTGCTTGGCGTCTATGCAGACAAGCACGGGCGCAAAGCCGCGTTGACCTTTACCATCCTGATGATGGCAGTTGGTACAGCACTGCTTGGCCTTGCTCCAACCTATGCACAGGCCGGTATCGTTGGCCCGCTGGTTATTGTGCTGGCACGCCTGATACAGGGATTTTCTGCCGGCGGCGAAATCGGTGGTGCCACCGCCTTCCTCATCGAATATGCCCCGCCGGAAAAACGCGGCTTTTATGCCAGCTGGCAGCAAACCAGTCAGGCGCTGGCTGTCGTACTCGGCGGTATTTGCGGCACGATTGTCACCCATGCGCTTGATCCCGCAGCAATTGACAGCTGGGGCTGGCGTGTGCCGTTTCTGTTGGGCCTGCTGATCGGGCCGGTCGGTTTCTACATCCGCGCCCGCGTTGATGAAACGCCCGTGTTCACCGACAGCCACACCCAAAAGAGCCAGTCGCCACTGCGCGATGCCTTGCGCGAACATCCTCGCGGCATTGCTTCAGGTTTTGGCGTAACGATCCTCTGGACGGTTTGCACCTATGTTCTGTTGTTCTACATGACAACATATGCTGTCAAACAGCTCAACATCCCGCTGGGCGACGCGTTCGTCGCGACAACGATTGGCGGGCTTGTGCTGATGCTGGGTTGCCCGATTGCCGGTGCGATATCCGACCGGGTAGGGCGCAAACGGCTGTTGCTGACTGCGGCCATCGCCATCGGTGTCCTGATTTATCCGCTCTTTGCCTGGGTGAATGCATCGCCAACACTAGCGACGCTGGCAATCGTTCAGGCCATTCTGGGCCTTTTGCTGGCCGCCTTCACCGGACCGGCTCCGGCCTTGCTGGCTGAACAGTTTCCAGCGGGCTTGCGTTCTACCGGCTTGTCACTGGCTTATAACTTTGCCGTCACCATCTTTGGCGGTTTTGCAGCTGTCATCGTGACGCTGCTGATCGAAGCGACGGGAACCAAGCTGGCTCCAAGTTTTTACGTTATGGCGGCAGCTTTGGTCAGTGCGCTGACGCTTCTCACCATGAAGGACAAGACAGGCGAGCCGATCGACTAGGCAGACTTTACAAAACTGTTTTCTGCCTGATTTCAGCAACGGGGTGGCAGCGGATCGGTTGCCCCTCAGCCTGTTTCACGCAGGCGATGACTTTGCGGGCTATCGGCGTTTTGACATTCTTCTCGTCGCCCAAGCGGACAATAACGCCTTGCAGGTAATCAATTTCAGTTGCCCGTCCACGCGAGAAATCCTCCCACATTGACGAGCGCGCGCGCGGATCGATTGCCAGCATTTTTCGCGCCACTATACGAAAAAGAAAATCCGGCAAACGCAGCACCCATGGCAGCACTGCCGGTGACACACCCTGAACCGGCGCCGCCTTGATGCCATGCGCTTTCATCACCTTCAGCGCCTCACCCATCTGGTCGGCAAGCAATACCCGCCAGTCGCGCTCAGCCAGTTGTGTGGCAAGCGGCAGGTTGGACAGCGCATTCAGTGCATTGTTGAGGTTCATCTGCAGCTTGCCCCAGAGAATGCCTTGCATATCGTCGTTTTCGCTGACAGCAAGCCCCGGCGCAGTCAGGAAATCAGCCAGACCTGCCACATTATTGTCGACAAGAACCGTTCCCTGTGTGGTGCGGCGAACCGTTAGCGGGAGTTGTCCAGCTTCCGACTGCACAACGTTGAACGGCACCATGCCTGCGACAATAGTCATGGTCGCGGGCAGGCTTTTGCGCAGGATATCCGCATTGCCAACGCCGTTTTGCAGGCTGACAACAATGCAATCAGCGGGGGCATGCTGGGTGATCAGGCCTGCCATTTCTTCCGTTGCCCCGCTCTTCACGGCAACAAGAATGGTGCGGGCATGGTCGAATGCGGTTGCCGGGTCGCTTGTCACGGAGAGTTGATCCGCAGGAACCGTTCTTTCCGTACCGTCGAGATCAACCACCTTGAGCCCGGATTGTCGCATTTCCGCTTCGACACGCGGACGTGCGAGGAAGGTAACGTGCTTACCTGCCGCCGCAAGAAGCCCACCCGTATAGCAGCCAATTGAACCCGTACCGGCAACCACTATGCGACTATCCTTGGGTATCATGATCCGGTCCCGGTTTGACGTGAATCTGCGGCATTAAAACAGATGCCGCGATTGCGATCCAGTGCGTGACAGGATGGTGCTTTTGGATTATCGCTTTGCATATGACATCCACGACAGATCCCGTAAAAAACCTTGCCCAACTCATTACTTGCCCGTCGGTTACACCAGCGGAAGGCGGCGCGCTGACTGCCCTTGAAGCCATGCTGGCGCCTCTCGGCTTTAACGTCGAAAGGCCGGTTTTCAGCGAAGACGGCACGCCCGACGTCGAAAACCTTTATGCCCGCCGCTCCGGCAATGGCCCGCATCTGATGTTCGCCGGTCATACGGATGTTGTGCCGGTTGGCGACGAGGCTGCGTGGACCTATCCGCCTTTTTCCGCGGCAATCCACAATGGCGAAATGTATGGCCGCGGTGCTGTGGATATGAAGGGCGGCATTGCCTGTTTCGCAGCGGCGGTTGCGCGCACTATGGAAAAGCATGGTCCCATCAAAGGATCTGTTTCATTCCTGATCACAGGCGACGAGGAAGGCCCGTCCATCAATGGCACCGGCAAGCTGCTGGAATGGGCCAAGGCCAAGGGTGAGACATGGGACGCAGCCGTTGTCGGCGAGCCAACCAACCCTGATAAACTCGGCGATATGATCAAGATCGGCCGTCGCGGTTCGCTGTCGGGTTCGGTTGTCGTAAACGGTGTTCAGGGTCACGCAGCCTATCCGCATCTGGCGGATAATCCCGGGCGCGGCTTGGTAACGCTCGTGGATAGTTTGCTTTACCCCGCCTTTGACAAAGGCACGAAGAATTTTCAGGCGACCAATCTGGAAATCACCACCATCGACGTTGGCAATCCTGCGGTAAACGTCATTCCGGCCAAGGCTGCCGCAACCTTCAATATCCGTTTCAATGATACTTGGACCGATGAAACGCTGATGGCGGAAATTCACAACCGGCTCGACAAGGCTTCGGGCCGCCGCAAGCTTCGCCCGGGCAAGAAAACACCCGTCAATTACGAGTTGATCTGGCGCGACCGCCCGAGCCATGTTTTTCTCACGCATGATGAAAAGCTGATTGGCACGATGACGGCCTCGGTCGAGGCGGTCACCGGTAAGCGCCCGCAGCTTTCCACATCGGGCGGGACCTCGGATGCCCGTTATATCAAGGACTATTGCCCGGTGGTCGAGTTCGGTCTTGTGGGCCAAACCATGCATATGGTGGATGAGCGGGTGGCGATTGCCGATCTTGAAACGCTGACGCAAATTTATGAGCGGTTCATCACCGACTTTTTTGCTTGAGTGGCCATGCTGAGTTTTGAAGACATTCAGCGATATTTTTGGGGCTCATGGCGGATGATGACCGGCCATCCCGATGGCGTGGAATTGTTTGACCTCTCGGCTGATGGCTTCTGGCAATCCTTTCAAGCCATTACAGTTTCCCTGCCGCCGCTTATCCTTGGCTGGATTATTTTCGCCAATGATATGGTTGCCGCACAGCCGGGCATTGGCACCCGGCTTTCCCTTGTGGGGCGCGTTGCCTTCGTTGATCTTACGTGCTGGGTTTTGCCATTGGTCGTGCTGTTCCTGACTGCCCGGCAGCTTGGTCTGAGCAATCGGTTCAGCACCTATGTGATCACCAGCAATTGGGGCTCTGCCGTTACATCCTGGCTGGCTGTGCCGGCAACGCTGGCACGGGTTCTGATGCCGAACTGGCCGGAATTTTCGACAGTGTTGGGGCTTGCTCTTTATGTCATTATGCTGGTTCTGACCTACCGGCTGACTTATGTGGCATTAAAAAAGACCCATGCCTATACGGCGGTCTTCTTTGCTGTTTTGGTCGCGGGATCGGTTTTGCTCATGTTCGCCCTTCAGGGCATGCTCGGCATTTCCCTGCCGGAGCCGGTCACTATCGGATAATCGACTTGCGTCAGATAGAGACCGTAGGGCGGGGCTACCGGCCCGCAGGCTTTGCGATCCCGTGCCGCCAACGCCGCGCTGACATCATCGGCGTTCCAGCGTCCGCAGCCCACTTCATTCAACGTTCCGGCAAATGACCGTATTTGGTTGTGCAGGAACGATCGCGCCGACGCCCTGATTTCAATGATCTCGCCCTTGCGCACGACACCGAGAGAATCGAGCGACTTGACCGGGCTCTTGGACTGACATTGCGTTGCCCGGAAGGTCGTAAAGTCATGGGTACCGATCAGTCGCTGTGCGGCTTCATGCATGGCTTCCGCATCGAGTGGCTTTTTCACCCACCAGGCCCGGTAAGCTTCGAGCGGCGCGGGCGGTCTGCGATTGATAATGCGGTAGAGATAGTGACGGCCAATGGCAGAAAAACGCGCGTCGAAATGTTCACTGACGCGTTCAACGTTGATGATACCGACCGTCTCGCCTGCTATAACCAGATGCGCATTGAGCGCCTCGCGCACCTTGGCGCTGCTCCAGTCCTTTGTTAGGTCCACATGGGCAACTTGCGCCAAAGCATGCACACCGGAATCCGTACGCCCCGCCGCGCCGAGGGATATGGTTTCGCCGCAGAATTTGAAAATGGCAAGCTCAATGGCAGCCTGAACCGTGTGGCCATTTTCCTGCCGTTGCCAGCCCGAATAGGGCGTGCCGTCATATTCAATCGTCAATTTGTAACGGGGCATCAGAGTGCTCCGAATGCTGGCGCATAGATGAGCGTGCCGGAGGTTGGTGCATCGCCAAAGGCCTGCGCTTGCAGGTATTCACCCTGATAAGGGCTGGTAAACCCCAACGCCTGTTCACGGGTATAACCGAACCGGCCATAATAGCCCGGATCGCCGAGAACGACTGCTAGCGTTTCGCCTGCAGCAATAAGCTGCTCATGGGCGGCCTTGATTAATGCTGATCCAATGCCTTTACCCTGATGTTCCGGCGCTACGGAAAGCGGAGCAAGCGCAACTGCTTCAAAAACCGTGTTTCCTTCCACGCGCAACCTGGAAAACAGGATGTGCCCGGCAATGACGCCGTCCAGCAACGCAATCAGTTCGAGAACAACATTGTTGCCATCAATCAGACTCTGCACCAGTTGGGCTTCATCCGGTGCTTCAAAGGCATCTTCAAGCACTTTGGCAATGAGTGGCCGGTCGGCAAGGTGCGGCGTGCGTATAGAAATGCTGCTCATGGCAGCTGGGCCCCTTGCACAATTTTGGCGCCACGTTGGAATTCCTGCCCGTCCATGACCTTGCCGCCAGCCCGTTGCAGCGAGCGCAAACGCACAGCGCCTTCGCCACAGGCAATACGCAAATCATCGTCGAGCACGGTTCCTGGATTGCCTGCTCCAGTGGCAAGAAGTGACCGTAGAAGTTTTACACGCTCGAGGCTGTCGCCGATCTCCATTTCACACCATGCGCCGGGGAAAGGCGCGAGACCGCGAATGCGGTTGTGGATGTCGATTGCCGGCATCGTCCAGTCAATACGGGTTTCGACCTTCGTGATCTTCGAGGCGTAAGTCACGCCGTCTTCCGACTGCGGCGTCAATGTCAGACTATCACGCGCCAACGCTGCCACGGCGCGCACCATCAAATCGGCACCGATCATGCTGAGCTGGTCATGCAACTCGCCTGCGGTCATATCTGGCGTGATCTTGAGCTTTTCCGCCATGGCAACAGGGCCGGTATCCAGCCCTTCATCCATTTTCATGATCATCATGCCGGTTTCGGTATCGCCAGCCATGATCGCGCGCTGGATCGGTGCGGCACCGCGCCAGCGCGGCAGCAGCGAGGCATGGCCATTGTAGCAGCCAAGCCGCGTGCCTTCCAGAATAGCGGTCGGCAGGATAAGCCCATAGGCAACAACGATGGCGACATCCGCATTGAGATCACGAAATGCCTGCTGCTCTTCAGGGCTCTTCAAGCTTTTCGGCGTGCGCACTTCGATACCGAATTCTTCGGCATTGCGATGCACCGGTGAAGGCGTCAATTCCAATCCGCGCCGCCCTGCGGGACGGGGTGGCTGGCTGTAGACAGCAACGATCTCATGGCCCTGGCCAATCAATGCGTTGAGAACCGGAACGGAAAATTCCGGTGTGCCCATGAAAACGATGCGCAGGCTCATGGCTTACACCGCCAGCCGGCTCGGAACACGATCCTTGGCGAGCTTTTTGAACTTCTTGACCACCATTTCGCGCTTCAGCCGCGAGATGTAATCGATGAAGAGGACGCCGTTGAGATGGTCGATTTCGTGCTGCAGGCAGGTGGCCAGCAATCCGTCAGCTTCGATCTCGTGCTGTTTGCCGTCAATATCGAAATAGGCAACGCGCACTTTGGCCGGGCGCTCAACTTCTGCATAATAATCCGGAATCGACAGGCAGCCTTCCTCATAGACGTTGCGCTCGTCACTGGACGACAACACCTTTGGATTAATAAAAATCTGCGGCGCCTTTGGTTCGTCTTCCTTGGCAAGATCAATCACCAGCATGCGCACTGGCTCGGCGACTTGAATCGCGGCAAGACCAATGCCTGGCGCATCATACATCGTGTCGAGCATATCTTTGGAGAATTTGCGCAAATCGGCGTCAAAGCGCTCCACAGGTTTGGAAACCTGGCGCAGCAACGGATCGGGAAGAATGACAAGCGGTTTGATAGACATGAGCATCACCTAATATCTCGGCTTTCAACCGTCAATCCGATACACAAGGCATTTGTGAAAATGTTCTTGTTTTGATCTCACATTTGCCATCCGAATCGGTTACTCTGCTCGCCATGGAAACATCACTTTCGTTTAACCAGCCACTCTTTCAGCTCGGCGCCAGTTCTGTATCGGTTGGCACAGCGTTGCTGACTGCTGCTGCAATTGTCGCGCTCGCGGTCATCGTTTGCGTTATTGCTCTGTGGCGTTCGGCCCGTGTCAGACTGATTGCCGAAGTGCAGGCCGAAGACCGCGCGCGTGACGCTGAAATGCGCATGGCGGAAATTTTGAAGAGCCAGTCCGAGATGCAAGGGCGCATGCAGACCATGGCCGAGCTTTTCGGCTCGCGGCAGGCGGAACTCAATCAATCGATCCGCGAGCGGCTCGATGGAATGACCAGCCGCATTGGCCAGACCATGACCGAGCAGACGCAATCGACGCATGAAAATCTCGCCAAGCTGCAGGAGCGGCTGGCGGTTATCGATACGGCGCAGAACAATATTCAGGCGCTGGCCGGTCAGGTTGTCCAATTGCAGGCTATTCTTGCCAATAAGCAGACACGTGGTGCCTTTGGTCAGGCTCGGATGGAAGCCATCATCGCCGATGGTCTGCCGCAGGGCGCGTATGAATTTCAGGCGACGCTTTCCAATGGCAGCCGTCCCGATTGTATTGTCCGCATGCCGAACAATGCCCCAAACCTTGTGATCGACGCCAAATTTCCGCTGGAGGCATGGAATGCGATCCGGGAATCGGAGAATCCGGAAACCAAAAAAATCGCCCTTGCCCAATTCCGCCGTGATATCGAAATCCATATTCGTGATGTCTCGGAAAAATATCTGATCAATGGCGAGACTCAGGATACGGCTTTCCTGTTTGTGCCATCAGAATCGATCTTTGCCGAGATTCACGAGAATTTTGAAGGCGTAATTCAAAAAGCCCATCGCTCGCGCATTGTCATCGTGTCGCCCTCGTTGCTGATGCTGTCGATTCAGGTCATTCAGGCTGTTCTGAAAGATGTGCGTATGCGCGAACAGGCGCATCTCATCCAAGGTGAGGTTATCCGCTTGATGGAAGATGTCGTGCGTCTGGATGACCGCGTCCGGCGCTTGCAGACGCATTTTGGTCAGGCTAACAAAGACATCGACGATATTCTGGTCTCATCCAGCAAGGTGACAAAACGCGGGCAAAAGATCGAAGCGCTCGAATTCGTCGAGCCAGCGGCTGGCGAAGCCGCAAAGTCGCCTGACGCCAATCGTTCGGCGGCCTCTACGACCGGTCAATTGCGTTTGCGTGTCGTAGACGAGGACTAACCGTCGAGGATTTTCTGTCTCCGCACTTTCCAGGTTCCTGCAGTCTGCGGTTTGACAAACACAGACACGATGTCCGGGTTGGCCTTTTTGATCGCCGTTTCAATGCGCTCCACGCAGGTCTCGATCTCTGGTGCGGTCATATGGTCTTCGAACTCAATACTCAGACCGGCAACGATCTGTTTTGGCCCCATATGCACGGTAAGAACACCATTGGCTTTTTGGATGGCCGGGTCTTGATCCGCAATATCGAGGATTTGCTGTTCTGCTTCCGGCACGGCCGACTCGCCAATCAACAGTCCCTTGCTTTCTCTGGCGAGGAAAATAGCGGTTGCCCCAAGGATGATCGCGATACCGATTGATGCGACGCCATCCAGCTCCGGCATGTTGAAATATTGCGCTGCCGAAATGCCGGCAAAGGCGACGATCAAACCGAGCAGGGCAGCCGTGTCTTCAAACAGGACAGTGAAAACGCTTGGGTCTTTGCTTTGCTGCACAGCTTCGAGATAACCAAGCTTGCCCTTCATGGTTTTGAATTCTTTCAGGGCGACGGACCACGAGATGCCTTCGAACAACAGAGCGAAACCCAGAACGACATAGTTGACGATGGGGTTCGCCACCGGTTCCGGTTCGAGGATGTGGATAAGCCCTTCGTAGAATGACACGCCGGCACCCACGGCAAACACAAGCAATGCAACGATGAAACTCCAGAAATACAGCTCGCGCCCATGACCGAGCGGGTGAGATTTATCCGCAGGTTTGGCAGCGCGGCGCAGGCCATAAAGCAACAAACCGCCATTGCCGGTATCGACCAGTGAGTGCACGCCTTCGGAAAGCATGGCCGAACTGCCGGTGAAAAAGGCCGCGATGAATTTTGTCGCTGCGATCAGAAGGTTGCCCAGAATGGCGGCATAAATGACCTTCTTCGATCCACCATGGGTGCCTGATTGTGATGCCATTGAAGTCCCCTTTGTCCCACGGCACAACGTAACACTCTTTGAATGGTTCCGGCACTCTTGTGCTCTTGCGGCGGCAAATGGTCGGAATGACGCTAGTCGTCTGCACCATCATGCGGTAACCCTGCCTGAAACGGCGCAGGGCATCATGGTTGATTCACAGGTTGAGAACGCGATATTCCTCGGAATTGATACGGGAGGCACCTATACGGACGCCGTTCTCTGGTCTGAAGCGCGGGGCGTCATCGCCAAGGCGAAGGCGCTGACAACGCGGCATGATCTGAGTGTCGGCATATCCGGCGCAGTCGAGCGGATTGTCGAGGAAGCGTCGGTTGATCCCGGCCATATCCGCCTTGTGTCGATGTCGACAACGCTTGCAACGAATGCGCTGGTTGAAGGGCAGGGCGGACGCATTGCGCTGGTGATGGTAGGCTTTTCGCAGGTTGATCTGGAAAAAGCTGATCTCGGCGCGGCGCTTGGATCTGATCCGGTGCTATTCCTTCCCGGCGGCCATGACGTCTATGGGCGGCCACAACCCTTTGATACGTCGGCGTTGGGGGAAGCCTTACCCCGGCTGAAAGATGAAGTGACCGGTTTTGCCGTTTGCGCCTATTTTGCCGTGCGCAATCCGGAACATGAAATCGCAATCCGCGATCTGGTACGCAGGGAGACCGGACTGCCGGTGACATGCAGCCATGAATTGTCGGCCAAGCTGAATGGTCCACGCCGTGCCCTGACCACGGTTCTCAACGCGCGGTTGATTGCCATGATTGACCGACTGGTCGCAGCTACGGAAAGCTTTCTGGACCGGCGCGGCATCCATGCACCTCTGATGGTCGTACGCGGCGATGGCGCGCTGGTATCGGCGGCTTTCGCGCGGCACCGGCCAATTGAAACCATCCTGTCGGGTCCAGCCGCCAGCCTCGTTGGGGCGCGGCACATGACCGGGCTCGACAATGCCATCGTTTCGGACATTGGCGGAACGACGACTGACGTTGCTGTTCTCGACAAGGGACGCCCACGGCTTGATCCGAATGGTGCAACAGTCGGTGGTTTCCGCACCATGGTCGAAGCGGTTGCCATGCGCACGTTCGGCCTCGGTGGCGATTCAGAGGTTTCGCTTGATGACAATGCCATGGCGCCACGCATCAAGCTTGGACCGCGCCGCTTGGTGCCACTATCGCTGCTTGCGGCCAATCATGGCGCAGTGGTTATTGATCATCTGGCGCGGCAGGTGAAAGCAGCCAGTCCCGGCCGTCTGGACGGACGCTTTGCGCTTTTGACCGGTGTTCCCGAGCAAATGGCATCGGGGTTGAGCAAGGGCGAGGCAGAACTTTACATCAAGGTCACCCGGGAGCCGCAGCCCCTCGACCGGCTGTTGAATTCCGTCTCCCAAGCGGCAACCATCAACCGGCTTGTGGCGCGCGGGCTGGTGCACCTGTCCGGCTTTACACCCTCCGACGCCTGCCATGTGCTTGATTTGCAAAGCAATTGGAATGCTGAAGCCGCACGGTATGGCGCTATCCTTTATGCGCGGCGCAAGGACGGAGCAGGGCGTCCGCTCTGCGACACGCCTGAGGAAATCTCGCGCCGTACCTATGACGCGCTCATTCGGCGCTCATCGGAAGTCGTGCTGGAAACTGTATTTGCTGAAGACGGTCTGGATGGTACGGAGATCGTGGCAAGCCCGCTGGTGCAGCGCGCATTGTCGGGCGAGGGCGGTATTGCGGGAATCAAACTGGATATTGACCGGCCATTGATCGGGCTCGGAGCGTCAGCCCCCGTTTACTATCCGGCCGTTGGGGCAATGCTTGGCGTTGCAAACATTGTTCCCGTCGATACGGACGTTGCCAATGCTTTGGGTGCCGTCGTCGGGCAGGTCAGGGTATCGGTCGAAGCCCATATCAGCCAGCCGGTCGAAGGAATATTTCGTGTCTCTTCAGGCGAAATTGTCAAGGATTTTCAAGAGGAAGAGCTTGCCATCGCCTTTGCTGAGGAGAGCTTGCGGGGGCAGGTCAACGGGCTGGCGCTGGAGGCTGGAACCGATGAAGCGCAAGTGACGATTGCCCGCGATATCAGTGCAGCAACGGTCGAGGACCAGCGCAAATTTATCGAAGGTGTGCTGATCGCCACTGCAACAGGCAGGCCGCGCATCGCGCACTGACCTTTGTTTTCATTATGAAAAACCGAGTTTTCGTTTGTGGAATTGACTGCCAATGCCTTGATGTGTTCAAGGATACCGCAGAACACATCTTAAGGAGCATGGCATGAGCGAGCGTATTGAGATCAACGGTCTGAAAGTGGCAAAAGAGCTCCACGACTTTGTGGTGAACGAAGCTATTGCCGGAACGGGGGTCAGCGCCGATGCCTTTTTTCTCGGTTTGGCCGCTATTGTCGAGGACCTGTCACCAAAAAACCGCACGCTGCTGGCCAAGCGTGATGCTTTTCAGGAAAAGCTCGACGCCTTTTATCGTGAGAAACGCGCGACCGGCTATTCGCAAGACGAGTACGAGGCCGTCCTGAAGGAAATTGGCTATCTGCTGCCGGAAGGTGGTACGTTTTCCGTCTCCACTGACAATGTTGATCCCGAGATTGCCGTCACCGCAGGACCACAGCTGGTTGTACCGGTCATGAATGCGCGCTACGCGCTCAATGCCGCCAATGCGCGCTGGGGTTCGCTCTATGATGCGCTTTATGGCACGGACGCAATCCCGGAAACTGACGGTGCCGAGAAGGGCAATGCTTTCAATCCGGCACGTGGCGCCAAGGTCATTGCTTGGGCCAAGGCATTTCTTGACGATAGCGCTCCGCTGAATGGCGGAAGCTGGGCTGATGTTACCGGTCTCTCCGTTGAAAACGGCACGCTTAATCCAAAGGGTTCAAACGGCACATCCCTGTCCCTGAAGGATCAAACACAGTTTGTTGGATACCGTGGAGATGCCGCCAAGCCGTCGTCCGTTCTTCTGGTCAAAAATGGCATGCATGTGGAAATCGTCGTCAATGCGGATCACCCCATTGGCAAAACCGATCCGGCCAATATCGCTGATGTCATTCTGGAATCGGCACTGACCACCATTCAGGATTGCGAAGACTCGGTTGCGGCCGTCGATGCGGAGGACAAGGTTGTTGTCTATCGCAACTGGCTTGGTCTCATGAATGGCGATTTGCAGGACACGTTTGAAAAGGGCGGCAAACCCGTCACGCGCAAGCTCAATCCGGACCGCGAATATACCGGCAAGGACGGCAAGCCGGTTACGCTGCCCGGCCGCTCGCTGATGCTGGTGCGCAATGTCGGGCATCTCATGACCAATCCGGCCATTCTCGACAAGGATGGCAATGAAGTGCCGGAAGGCATCATGGATGCGGCGATCACCGGTTTGATCGCGCTGCATGACGTTGGCACCAATGGCCGACGCATGAATTCGCGCGCCGGTTCCATGTATGTGGTGAAACCGAAAATGCACGGCCCCGAGGAAGTGGCCTTTGCCTCCGAACTGTTCGGACGGGTCGAGGCGGTTCTTGGCATGCAGCCCAACACGATCAAGATGGGCATCATGGACGAAGAGCGCCGCACCACCATTAATCTCAAGGAAGCGATCCGCGCTGCCAAGGAACGGGTCGTATTTATCAATACGGGCTTCCTTGATCGCACCGGTGATGAAATCCACACATCCATGGAAGCAGGCCCGATGATCCGCAAGGGCGACATGAAGCAGGCATCGTGGATTGGCGCCTATGAAAACTGGAATGTCGATGTCGGGCTTGAATGCGGTTTGTCCGGTCATGCGCAGATCGGCAAAGGCATGTGGGCCATGCCCGACCTGATGGCAGCAATGCTTGAGCAGAAGATCGCCCATCCCAAGGCCGGTGCCAACACCGCATGGGTACCGTCGCCAACGGCGGCCACACTGCATGCCACGCATTACCACAAAGTCAATGTAGCGGAGGTTCAGGCCAAGCTGAAGTCGCGCGGCCGTGCCAAGCTCAGTGATATCCTGTCGGTTCCCGTTGCCTCCCGCCCGAACTGGACACCGGAAGACATTCAGCATGAGCTCGACAACAATGCCCAAGGCATTCTCGGCTATGTTGTTCGCTGGGTCGATCAGGGTGTCGGTTGTTCCAAGGTGCCTGACATCAACAATGTCGGCCTCATGGAAGACCGCGCCACACTGCGTATTTCCGCCCAGCATATTGCCAACTGGCTGCATCATGGCGTTGCCAGCCAGGCCCAGGTTCTCGAAACGCTCAAGCGCATGGCCGCCATCGTTGACAAGCAGAATGCCGGTGACCCGCTCTATCAGCCAATGGCAGCCGACTTTGAGGGTTCTGTGGCATTTCAGGCGGCTTGCGACTTGGTGTTCAAAGGCCGCGAGCAGCCGAATGGTTATACAGAACCGGTCCTGCATCGCCGCAGGCTGGAACTGAAGGCCAAGCAAGCAGCAGCCTGATCCGATGAAAAACCTCTGCCTCCCGGCTCTGTTGTTCTCCGCATTGTTGGCGGGCGCAGGGCTGGCGGAGGCAGAAAGTGCTCCACCAGCCGTCGAAATTCTCAACTGGGGGCTGACGCACGCCAAGGATATCGGCACCGAAACCTCACCGGATACGCCGACGGGTTATAACCGGCTTGTCGATGGTCCAGTGGATGTCACTCGAACCGAGACAATCAGCGCCTGTCTTGGAACGAGTTTCGGCGTCATGTACGCCGCTTTCAACATCCCGGATTTTCAGTCCGTTCCCATACTCGTTGTCGTTCAACACCCTGCTATCCGTCCGCCGGATGGCCGCATCATGGAAAAGAGTAGCTGGCCGGACAGTGCCATTCGGCGTCAGCGCTACGCGGGTTGGGTTTTCGAGAAAAGCTATGAGCTTGTCTCAGGTGTCTGGAGATTCTCGCTTCGCGATACGAACGGCCGTGAACTTGCCACCAAAACCTTCAATGTGACAGCTGGAACCTGTCCAATCTCCTGAATGGGAAATTTGCTCTAGTGCTTGTCAGGCAACGGCCCTGTCAGACAATTCTGGATTGCATCACCCAGAAACCACACGGTCTTCTCTCTGTCTTCATCGCGCAGATCAGGCATGCGGTGCGGACGAAGTTTTCGTCTCTGCGCATTTTGGAGCTCCGGTTTCAGCCCTATGCGACTTCTAGGACCACTCGTGCCTGCAAATAGCAATTGTCACGGCGCAAAATTTGATTATTGGATAGTGCCGATTAGTTCCTGTGTCTCTTCAGACGAAATTGGTGATGGGTTTATCCATGAGCGATTTGCCCCTTTCAGTACTCAACGACGCCCATAGGCTGGCCGCTCTCGATAAGTACGATATTCTGGATACTCCGGCTGAGCCGGCTTTCGATAATATCGTTTCCCTTGCCAAACAGATTTGCGAAACGCCGGTGGCGCTGATCAGTCTGGTCACCGATAACAGGCAATGGTTCAAGGCCCGTTCCGGCTTCGAACCCTGCGAGACGCCGTTGGAGCAGTCGGTTTGCGCCCATGCTTTGCCGACTGGCTCCGTTCTCATTATTCCTGATCTGACATTGGATGAACGCACAAAAAACAACACGCTGGTGACGGAAGAGCCATTCATTCGATTTTATGCCGGAGCCGTGCTGAACACACCAAGCGGCGAAGCTATCGGCACCCTGTGTGTCATCGACAACAAACCGCGTCCCGGCGGGTTGACTGAAGCGCAGACCGAGGCGCTGCAGGATCTTGCAGAACAGGTTATCACCATTCTCGAGCTGCGCCGGGTTCTGGAAGACCGCAACGATGTGGTGATCCAGCAGCGCCGGACGGTTCGCTCCAGCCTCAAACGGGCATTGACGAGCGAAGCGGCGCGCAACAAACAATACAGGATTGACGGCTGGCTGGGGTCCGCGCAACAGGCGGGTGGTATCGGGGCTTTCGAACTCGATATGCAAACCAATATGTCGCGCGTGACGCCCGAGATGTGCCGTTTGTATGGATTGGAAGAGAGCGAACAATATCCGGCTCCAACGTTCGAAGTGCAGACCTATGAGGAAGACCGGCACCTTGTATCCGACCAGTCTTCGCGTAGCGAAGGCAACGTTATTCTTGATATCGAATATCGGATAAAGCGGGCTGACGACGGTGCATTGCGTTGGCTAAGCCGCCGGGGCGAACTGTCGTATGACGACAATGGTCGGCCGGCCTTTTTCCGCGGAACGGTGCAGGATATTACCAAGCGCAAAACTGCGGAAATCCGTCAGGCTGCGCTCCTGGAACTCGGCGACAACATTCGTGACGCGAGTACCACGGGCGAAGCCGCCGAGATTGCTTCGCGTATCCTCTGTGACAATCTGGGCGCCGGACGGGCTGGGTTTGCCATTATTGATCTCACATCCGATCTGTTCAATGTCGAGCGCGACTGGGTTACTGCTGGCCTGAAGTCCATGGCGGGCCGTCATTCGCTCGTCAATTTCACCGCCACGATCAAGAATTCACAGATCGGCATTCCGATTGCTGTTGCCGATATCCCCAATACGGAATGGCTGGCGCTTGATTATGATGGTTACAGTGCCATTGAGGCGCGCTCCTTCATCAACGTTCCCCTGATGCACAATGGCGAACTGGTGGGTCTAATGTTCGTGCATGATAAAAACCCGCGGGATTGGCAAACTGACGATATCCAGTTCGTCGTCAGTATTGCCGACCGGACTTATGCGGCCATCGCCAAGCTGCAGGCCGAACATGAACAGGGTATTCTCAATCAGGAACTCAGCCACCGTCTGAAGAATACGCTCACCATGGTGCAGGCGATTGCCACGCAAACCCTGCGGGATGCGCCACAGGACGCGGTTGAGGCTTTCAAACAGCGCATAATGGCGCTTAGTTCAGCGCATAATGTTTTGTTGCACCAGAATTGGTCAGCCGCACGCATACGCTCGGTGCTGGAGAGCGTTCTTGCGCTGCATGGCGAGGCCTCGCAGTTCACTCTTTTTGGACCCAATCTTAATCTGGGGCCGAAAGCGGTTCTGTCGCTATCCCTGCTGCTGCATGAGCTTGCCACGAACGCGCTGAAATATGGTTCGCTGTCCGACGCGCATGGCAATGTTGGTATCAGCTGGGAAATCCAGCGCGCGCCCTCGCAGCTGGAATTCGTGCTGACATGGCGTGAGCGTGGTGGTCCTATCCCGGTCGAGCCTTCGAAGAAAGGCTTCGGCTCGCGCCTTATTCGTTTTGGCCTGTCCGGAACAGGTGATGCCGACCTGCAATATGAGAAGGAAGGGCTTGTCGCCCGGTTCAAGGCGCCGCTGGCGCTGGTTATGGATAATTGATCTATACGGCTTTATGATCTGGTGAATTCCGAGGGGCATGAAACCGATGCGCATCATTTGGAAGTCTCTGACCGCGTGTTTGCTGCTTCTGGTGTTGCCGGGCAGTGCCATGGCGCTTGCACCCGATACCAGTCTTTACCGTGCTCAGGCGGTCGTCACCGGGCAAGGGGAAGTTAATCGGCGGCTCGGGCTGGCTCAGTGTCTGGAAGATGTTCTGGTCAAGGTGTCGGGCGATCCTCGTCTGATCGGCGACACTGCTGCTATTGCTCTGGGCGCTAACACCCCCGGGCTTGTGACAGGCTTCTCTTATCACGATCGCCTTGCGGGAAAGCCCGTTCATGACGAGCAGGGCACCAATGACCGTCCGCATGATCTCCTCGTAGATTTTGATCCGAAGGCACTCAACATCGCCTTGCAGACGCTTGGGCGCACGGCTTGGCTGGGCCCGAAGCCAAGGATAGCCGTCTTTCTCGCAGTGCAAGGACGGAAGGATGCATTTGTGCTCGCCAGCGACAGTGAGCATGACCCGGATATGCGAGCTTCACTGACATCGGCAGCAGACCGCGTTGGTCTGCCGATGTCCTTGCCCGCACAGGCTCAACTGATGCAGTGGGATGCCAAATCGCTGGCTACCGCTGACCTTGCAAGCCTTGATGCGGCTGCGAAGACCGGCATTGGTGATCTCGCACTCTCCGGTTCAATGGTCTGGAGTGACGAGGCTCCAGGCTGGATCGCAGATTGGCGGCTTGGTGCCAAGGGCAGGACCTTTCACTGGCAAATCCGGGGTGTCAGTTTCGACGATGCATTCCGCAATGGCCTGCGTGGTGCGCTGCAGATCTCTTTCCGGCAATGGTCAGCCGCGTTAGCGGCACTTAGACTTTGGCGGCATTGTTCGGAGCATCATTTGATGCTGTATTTGCGCCTGAAAAGGACAAAAGATGCGTGCTACACTCGCTCTCGATGACGATTTGATTGCCAAGGCGCAAGCTTTCACAGGTGTTCAGGAGAAGTCTGCGCTTATTCACGAGGCTCTCAAAGCGTTGATTGAGCGTGAAAGTGCGCGCCGTCTTGCGCTGCTTGGCGGCAACGCGGCTGAAACCCGGCACTCGTTTGTGGACACGTGACAAGAGGCTGAAGGCAGCTGCGATCCGGCTACAACTGCATTCCGGATTGATCTAAAGCTATAGAATCCGTGTGCTGGCGTTAACGCTACTTGTTTGCTGGCTGATTCTTGTTTACGCGATTGGCCATGAAACTGCTTGCGCTTGATACGGCTTCCAATCTCTGCTCCGTCGCTGTTCTCGATATTCAAACCGGGACCATGCTCGCAGCGATCAGTGAGGATATCGGCAAAGGCCATGCTGAACGCCTCATGGGACTTGTCGAACAGGCATTAGCCGAGGCGGGCGTTGCAATCGATGTTGTTACCAAGATTGCTGTCAGTATAGGTCCCGGCTCATTCACCGGCGTGCGTGTCGGTGTTTCCACAGCGCGGGGTTTTGCGTTGGCGCTGAAATGTCCGGTCGCGGGCGTGAGCACGCTGGAGGCGCTGGCCTTTGACGCGCGGCAAGCATTTCCGGGGCGTCCTGTCCTGTCAATCATCGATGCACGGCGCGACGAGATCTATGCCCAGTTCTTTGCTGCCGATGGCTCGCCCGACTCGATTCCCGGCGTGACAACGCTGCCTGAAGTCTTTGCCGCACTGGCTGAACGCGATGGGAATATGGTTCTGTCCGGTTCAGGCGCGGCTCTCGTCAATGCTGGTCTGGAGCACTATCTGGATGTAGCCGTCACCGATTCGACAGGCAGTATCGAAGCTTTTGCCCGCCTTGGCGCAACGCGCGAGACTTATGGCGAAGCGCCAAAGCCGCTTTATCTGCGCGGGCTGGATGTCAAGCCGCAGCAGGGGTTCGTTCTGAAGAGGAAGGTCGCGGAATGATGGGCTTTCCCATGGGCAATATGCGATCCCGTGCCTTTGTCATCGAGCCATTGGTGAATGCCGATGCAATCCATCTGGCGAAGCTGCATGCCCTGACCTTCGGCCAGCCATGGAATGAAGACGAGTTCCAGGCGCTGATCGGGCAGGATACCGTTTTTGGCTTTATTGCCCGCGAGGAAGGCAACCGCGCAGCGCCGCCCGGGGGCTTTGTACTGGCGCGGCTGGTGGTGGATGAGGCAGAAATTCTGACCGTGGCTGTCGCGCCGGTGTCGCAGCGTCGTGGCCTCGGTCATGCCCTGATGGATGCGACACTGCGCCATTTGCACAATGCCCGCGCCGAAATGCTGTTTCTGGAAGTTGACGAGATCAATACGCCAGCGCTGGCGCTGTATCGCCGGCTCGGGTTCAAGCAGGTAGGCAAGCGCCCAGGTTATTATCAAACCGCTGACGGGCGCTCTGCCGCGCTCACGATGCGCCGCGATTTGAAGCAGGTACGCTGAAATGATGGCCTGGCTTCGCTTCATCGTCACAGCGACAATTTTCGCCCTCGTCACCCTGGTTTCGTTGCCGCTGCAATATCTGTTCGTAAAGACCGGTGTGGGCCTGCAGAAGAAGTTTCCGCTGCTGTTCCACCGGCTTGGCTGCAAGCTTCTGGGGTTGAAGGTGCACGTGCATGGTGAAATGGCGACGCAGCGCCCGCTGCTGTTAGCCGCCAACCACGCTTCGTGGAGCGATATCGTGGTGCTGGGGTCGCTGAAGGAAATATCCTTCATTGCCAAGGCCGAAGTTGCCAACTGGCCGCTCTTCGGCATGTTCGCCAAACTGCAACGCTCGGTTTTTGTCGAGCGGGAAAAGCGCGGCAAGACCCATCATCAGGCCAGCGAAATTGCCACACGGCTGGCATCCGGCGATGTGATGGTATTGTTTGCCGAAGGCACGACGTCCGATGGTAACAGGGTGCTGCCCTTCAAGACGTCGCTGTTTGGTGCGGCGCAGGTGGCCATCCGCGAAACCAGCGTGCAGGAAGTCACGGTGCAACCGGTCGCCATCGCCTATACGCGGGTGCACGGCGTGCCTATGGGGCGGTTTCATCGTCCGCTTATTTCATGGCCGGGTGATGTGACCTTGGGGCCGAGCCTGATTGGCCTGTTGAAGGATGGCGCCCTTGATGTTGATGTCTGGTTCGGCGAACCTGTGACCATCGACGGCAAGAGCGATCGGAAGGCGCTGGCTCGGCTGATGGAAGAACGTGTGCGGGAGATGATGATGTCGTCGCTGCTCGGGCGTGACCTCGTTACACCTCGGGCTGAAAGCGTTGATGCGGCTATTCTGCCTGACTCCGCTATTCTCAAAGACGTCAAAAAGCTTTAGAAGCCTCGCATGGACGAT
The DNA here is from genome assembly GCF_014189505.1 of Phyllobacterium sp. 628. GTDB lineage: Bacteria > Pseudomonadota > Alphaproteobacteria > Rhizobiales > Rhizobiaceae > Phyllobacterium. The sequence goes on from NZ_CP050301.1 coordinate 1,168,221, forward strand.
ATCAATATCACGCACAAACCGGATGAGGCATCCGGAACCGCACCGCTTTCGCCTGCGCTGGCCAACACGCGCAAGGTCTATGTGAAGACCTATGGCTGCCAGATGAATGTCTATGACAGCCAGCGCATGACCGACAGTCTGGCGGCGGAGGGTTACACGGCAACCGATACGGCGGATGATGCCGATCTGGTGCTGATCAACACGTGCCATATCCGCGAAAAGGCCTCGGAGAAGCTTTATTCGGCGCTTGGCCGTCTGCGTAAGATGAAGGACGCCCGCGCCAAAGAAGGCCGCGAGTTGACCGTCGGTGTTGCCGGTTGTGTGGCACAGGCCGAAGGTGACGAAATCACCCGCCGCGCGCCGGTCGTCGATCTGGTGGTCGGCCCCCAGACCTATCACCGTCTGCCGCAGGCGCTTGCCCGCGTGCGTCAGGGCGAACGTGTGGTTGAAACCGAATATGCCATTGAGGACAAGTTCGAGCATCTGCCTGCGCCTCAGAAGGAACAGACCAGAAGCCGTGGAGTTACAGCCTTTCTGACGGTGCAGGAAGGCTGCGACAAGTTCTGCACCTTCTGTGTCGTGCCCTATACGCGCGGTTCTGAAGTTTCGCGCCCGGTGGCGCAAATTCTCAAAGAAGCAGAAAAGCTGGCAGATGCCGGTGTGCGTGAATTGACGCTGCTTGGCCAGAACGTCAATGCCTGGCATGGTGAAGGGCCTGACGGGCGCGAATGGGGTTTGGGCGAGTTGCTTTATCGCCTCGCTGAAATTCCCGGCATTGTCCGCCTGCGCTATATCACCAGCCATCCGCGTGACATGGACGATACGCTGATCAATGCACACCGTGACCTGCCCATGCTGATGCCATACCTGCATCTACCCGTGCAGGCGGGGTCTGACCGTATTTTGAAGGCCATGAACCGCAGACATACGGCGGCAGATTATGTTCGCCTGATCGACCGCATTCGTGATGCCCGGTCCGATATTGCTCTGTCCGGCGATTTCATCGTCGGTTTTCCCGGTGAAACGGAAGCGGACTTTGAAGCAACGCTGCAGATCGTGCGTGATGTCACCTACGCTGCCGCCTATTCGTTCAAATATTCGCCGCGTCCCGGCACGCCCGGTGCCGATATGGATGATCATGTTGCGGAAGCGGTGAAGGATGAAAGACTGCAGCGCCTGCAGGCTTTGCTGTCCGAGCAGCAATATGCCTTCCAGCGCAGCCTCGTCGGCAAGCCGATGGATGTGCTGATCGAAAAGGCCGGACGGGTGCCCGGACAGATGGTTGGACGATCTCCCTGGTTACAACCCGTAATTATCGATGTACATGGCGGCAAAATCGGCGACATAATCAACGTACGAATCATCGACACGGGAACCAACAGTCTTATTGGTGTTCGTGACATGAAAAGTTCGAACGATGTGACTATATGAGGGACTGAACACCTTTGGTAAGGAGAGCCGATTGACCGCCACCGAAAAGCTGAAACCCGCTCCATCAGGAGCCTCGGACCTGGCGCATATCGTACTGACATTTGACAATAACCGGCTGGCGAGTGCGCTGTTCGGGCAGTTTGACGAAAACCTTGCCCGTATTGAACAGAAACTCGGCGTTGATGTCCGCTCAAAAGGCAACCAGCTCGCCATTCGCGGTGAGCCCGGCGCCACAGAGCAGGCGCGCAGGGCTCTCGACCAACTCTATGAACATCTGCAGAAAGGCCACGACATCTCCGCCTCCGACGTGGATGGCGCCTTGCGCATGGCTATTGCCGCGGATGATCAGTTGACGCTTCCCACCATGGAAAACAAAAGCAAGATGGCTGCAGCCCAGATATCGACCCGCAAGAAGACAATCTTTGCCCGCACTCCGACGCAGGACGCTTATATGCGCGCTTTGGATCGTTCGGAAATGGTGTTTGGCGTCGGACCTGCCGGTACCGGCAAGACCTATCTGGCGGTGGCTCATGCGGCTATGCTGTTGGAGCGCGGTCTGGTGGACCGAATCATTCTTTCCCGTCCTGCGGTGGAAGCGGGCGAGCGCCTCGGCTTCCTGCCCGGCGATATGAAGGAGAAGGTCGATCCTTATCTGCGTCCGCTGTACGATGCACTGTATGATATGATGCCAGCAGACAAGGTGGAGCGGGCGATTGCCGCCGGTGTCATCGAAATCGCGCCGCTGGCTTTCATGCGGGGACGCACGCTCGGGCACTCGGCCATCATCCTCGATGAGGCGCAGAACACCACGGCCATGCAGATGAAGATGTTTCTGACACGTCTGGGTGAAAACGGCCGCATGATCATCACCGGCGATCCAAGCCAGGTCGATCTTCCGCCCGGCCAGAAATCCGGCCTTGTCGAGGCGCTGCGGATTCTCGATGGCGTCAGCGGCATCGTGACCGTGCGTTTCTCTGATGTCGATGTTGTGCGTCACCCGCTCGTTGCCGCGATTGTTCGGGCATATGACAAGGAAGGCGCCAAGCCCTAATGAGCGGCGCCATCGATACTTTGATTTTATGGCGCCCAGTGGGGCCACTAGAGCTTGAGCTGATTAAGCAGGCAGGAATGCGCTCTTTTCCACCAAGGTTGCCGGATCAGCCGATTTTTTATCCGGTATTGTCCGAAGACTACGCGGTGAAGATTGCGCGCGATTGGAACGTTCCCGCAAGCGGAGCGGGTTTTGTAACGCGTTTCCAAGTCAGGAAGGACTATCTCGAGCAGTATGCTGTTCAAGAGGCTGGCGGTAAAGCGCATCTTGAATATTGGATACCAGCGGAAGATTTGCCGCGTTTTAACGAGGCTATTGTCGGCGAGATTGAGGTGACGGCAGAATTTCACGCAGGTGATGCTGGTCATTCGCCGATGAGGAACTCGTTTTGATTGATATTGATATTCTGGTTGAAACAGACGGGTGGGTTGATGAACCCACGTTGCAGGCGCTTGCTGAAAAGGCAATTGCTGCTGCGTGGCAGACACTGGACGGCGGCGAGCAGCCCGATAGCGAACTCAGTCTGGTTTTCACCGATGATGCAGCAATCCGGGAGCTCAACAATGACTGGCGGGACAAGGACAAGCCGACCAATGTCCTGTCATTCCCGGCTTTCCCCATAAAACCGGGACAAAAGCCGGGACCTATGCTCGGCGATATCGTTATCGCCCGCGAAACGGTAGAGCGCGAAGCACTGGATGAGCAGAAGCCATTTGAGCACCATCTGACGCATCTGATCGTGCACGGCTTCCTGCATCTGCTTGGCTATGATCACATTGTCGAGACCGAAGCCGAAGAAATGGAAGCACTTGAACGTAAAATTCTGGCGCATCTTGCCATTCCCGACCCTTATGCGCTATCGGTCTCTGACGATCAATCCGATTGAGGACCATGTCTGACACGTCGCACCAGAACGATCCTGCCGCGCCTTCCAAAGGCTTAACCGGGCAGGAGAGTGACGCCGAGGGGCAAAGTAGCACCAGAGCGCCCGCCACTGAAAAGCGCTCGCTTCTCACCGCAATATTTCCATTCCTGCGTGCCCGGCCGGGTACATCCTTGCGAGAGGATATCGACGCGGCGCTGGCGGGAACTGACCATGGCGACACGGCGTTCTCGCCGGAAGAGCGCGCCATGCTCCACAACATTCTGCGCCTGCGCGAATTGCGGGTTGAGGATGTCATGATTCCGCGCTCCGATATCGAAGCTGTGGATATCACCACAACGCTGGGCGATCTGCTGGAGGTCTTTGAAAAGTCAGGCCACTCGCGCATGCCGGTGTTTGCCGAAACGCTGGATGATCCGCGGGGCATGGTGCACATTCGCGACGTGGTCAACCACATCACCAAGATTTCCCGGGTGAAGGTTCAGCGTCGGGCGTCCGCCAAGGCGCCCAAAGCCCCAGTTGCAGCCAAGTTCAATCTGGCCAATGTGGATCTGACCAAGACAATTGCCGAACTCAGCCTCATGCGGCCGATTCTGTTTGTGCCGCCTTCGATGCTGGCTAATGATCTGATGGGCCGGATGCAGGCGCAGCGTATCCAGATTGCGCTTGTTATCGATGAATATGGCGGGACGGACGGTCTGGTTTCGCTGGAAGACATTGTTGAAATGGTCGTCGGCAACATTGAAGATGAGCATGACGATGATGAAGTCATGCTGATCGAAGAGCCGGAAGGCGTCTTTGTTGCCGATGCGCGCGCCGATCTTGATGAGGTTTCCAGCAAAATTGGTGCCGGTTTCATTGTTGGTGAACATGGGGAAGACGTTGATACGGTTGGCGGCCTGATCTTCTCGATTCTGGGACGCATCCCGGTACGCGGCGAAATGGTGCAGGCAGTGCCGGGCTACGAATTCCACGTGCTCGAAGCTGATCCACGCCGCATTCGCAAGGTGCGCATTGTGCCATTGCGCCATGCGGAACGCCGCCCGCGCACCCCGCGGCAAGGGACTGCCAACGAACCGGCCGAAATGGACGAATGATTGGCGCAAGTCTCACCCGCTAGGACTGAGGAAAAATCAGAAAGGGTGAGGCTCGGGATGATCCAGCGTCTGGCCGGAAAAATCATCTTGCTATGGGGATGGAAGCGCATCGCGCTGGCGTTCCTCATGGGGGCCTTGGCAAGCTTTGCCTTGCCGCCCTATGATTTTTTCGCCGTCTGTTTCATTTCGTTCCCCGTCCTCGTCTGGTTGATTGATGGCGCCGTGGACAATGCAGGCGCCGGGCCAATCCGCAGGCTTTTGCCCGCCGCCATGATCGGCTGGTGGTTCGGCTTCGGATATTTTGTCTTTGGTCTGTGGTGGCTTGGCAATGCTCTGATGGTGGACGCCGTCAATTTTGCCTGGGCAATTCCCTTGGCCGTCCTTGGACTTCCCGCCGTTCTTGCTATTTTCTACGCTTTTGCTGCGGCGCTGGCGCGGCTGTTCTGGAGCGAGGGACTTGGCCGTATTCTGTCGCTGTCCTTTGCCTTCGGTGTGACGGAATGGCTGCGCTCCTTTGTTCTCACCGGTTTTCCGTGGAATGCCATCGGCTATGCCGCCATGCCGGTACCGGTGCTGATGCAGTCTTCCGTTATTGTTGGTCTGCTGGGGATGAATGCGCTCGCAGTTCTCGTGTTTTCCTTACCGTCTCTGCTGGCAGGCAAGCGTGATCTCAAGACGGGGTTTGTCGTTGCACTTGTTCTGGTCTGCGCCCATGTCGGATACGGTTTTTACCGACTGCACACGGCCAATCTGGTGGCAAAGGGCCCGAATGTCCGCATTGTCCAGCCGTCGATCGCGCAGGACCTCAAATTCGATGCGGAGGCCCGCCGGGACATTCTCGACAAATATCTGGCCCTTAGCGCAGAGGCCCCCAGAAGTGGTGCTCCGAAGCCGCAGATTATCGTATGGCCGGAGACAGCCGTTCCTTACATTCTGACCAAGACGCCCGATGCCCTGCAGGCGATTGGCGATACGTTGACAGACGGGCAGGTCCTGCTCGCGGGTGCGATCCGCATGGAAGAGCCGGGCATTGGGCAAATGCCGCTCTACTACAACACAATCTATGCGATAAATGATGCCGGTGAGATCACCGCTGCGGCAGATAAGTTGCATTTGGTACCCTTCGGCGAGTACCTGCCGCTCGAAAATATACTACGCAGCTTGGGATTGAGTGAGGTTGTAGAAATGCCGGGTGGTTTCACCCCGGCCGTCACGCGTCGATCCATGCAAGTGACGAGCAATTTCACTGCCTTGCCGCTGATCTGTTACGAGGCGATTTTCCCTGCTGAATTGGGCTATCAGGGCGCTTCTGCGGATGCCATCATAAATGTCACCAATGATGCCTGGTATGGCGATACGCCGGGGCCTTATCAGCATTTCCGGCAGGCGCAATTGCGCGCCGTCGAGCAGGGATTGCCACTTGTACGTGCTGCCAATAATGGACTTTCGGCAGTTGTTGACCCTTACGGTCGAATCATTGATGCCCTTGCGCTCGATGCAGTCGGTGTGATTGATGCAACGCTTCCGGGTAAGGTACAACTACCATTAAGTGAACACTTACGGAGATTGCAATTTCTGATTGTACTCGGCGCGCTTTTTGTGGCCGTAATAGCGTATTTTTCCCGCGATAGAAGGCGTATTGGTTGACTTTTGTGCCTTTGCGCTATCGTATGACCTATATATTTGGTCTGTTGATACATTGATGATAAAATTAGTTTTCAGCCCCATTTCATACAAATGAGATTTTCATGCCCGATAATAAAAAGCGACCCAACCCTGTTGACGTCCATGTCGGCGCCCGTATTCGTTTGCGCCGGAACATGGTCGGTCTTAGTCAGGAAAAACTAGGCGAGAGCCTGGGTATTACTTTTCAGCAAATTCAGAAGTACGAGAAGGGTGTCAACCGTGTTGGCGCCAGCCGTCTGCAAGCCATTGGCAACGTGCTCAATGTACCTGTCACGTTCTTTTTTGACGATATGCCTGACCAGCCGGACAAGCCCAAAGGTTTTGAGGAGGAATCGGACACAACCTATGTGGTCGGTTTTCTCAACAGTTCCGAAGGCATTCAGCTCGCGCGCGCTTTTGCCAAAATTGGTGATCCCAAGATTCGCCGCAAGATCCTCGATCTTGTGCGTACGTTGAGTCACGAAGAAGAGTAAGCCTGCAATCACAGTTTTTGTCCATATTTGTCGGTTTTCGTCCTTGTGGCGTTAAAGCTCGTTTGCAGTTTGATCTTTCTTTCGGATTCGAGAAAAAATTCCTACATTGCTGTTTGTTTGAAAACGAAAGCAATTGACTGGAACTCTTGACCTTGGCAAACACTACGCAGGCTTGATCTGAGCAGAGCAGGCATACGATTGTTTTCAAGAGGGGTTTCCCGTGACACGCAGTTCTTACCTTTTTACCAGTGAATCTGTATCGGAGGGTCATCCAGATAAAGTTTGCGACCGCATCTCCGATGAAATCGTCGACATGATCTACAAGGAAGCAAAGAAGACGGGCGTTGATCCGTGGACGGTGCGTATTGCTTGCGAAACATTGGCCACAACCAACCGCGTCGTTATTGCCGGCGAAGTGCGCGTACCTGATACGCTCCTTAAGAAGGACAAGAATGGTGCCGTGGTGCATGACGCCAAGGGCCATCCGGTTATCAATCCGTCACGGTTCCGCGCCGCTGCCCGCCGTGCGATCCGTGACATCGGTTACGAGCAGGAAGGTTTCAGCTGGAAGACAGCCAAGATTGATGTGCTCCTGCATCCGCAGTCTGCTGACATTGCACAGGGCGTAGACAATGCTGCCGACCGTCAAGGCGAAGAAGGCGCGGGCGATCAGGGTATCATGTTTGGTTACGCCTGCCGCGAAACCCCGGATCTGATGCCGGCACCAATCTACTATTCCCACAAGATTCTTGAGCTTCTGGCTGCTGCCCGTCACAAGGGTGAAGGCGAAGCCGGTCGGCTTGGTCCGGATGCCAAGAGCCAGGTCACCGTGCGCTATGTGGACGGTGTCGCTGCCGAAGCCACGCAGATCGTTCTGTCGACACAGCATCTTGATGCCAGCTGGGATTCCAAGAAGGTTCGTCAGGTTGTCGAGCCCTATATCCGCGAAGCGCTGGGTGAACTCAAGATTGCCGATAGCTGCGTTTGGTACATCAACCCGACCGGTAAGTTCGTTATCGGCGGACCGGATGGGGATGCGGGCCTGACAGGCCGCAAGATCATCGTGGATACTTACGGCGGTGCGGCCCCACATGGCGGCGGTGCTTTCTCCGGCAAGGACACGACCAAGGTTGACCGGTCGGCTGCCTATGCTGCGCGTTATCTTGCCAAGAATGTTGTGGCTGCCGGTTTTGCCGACCGTTGCACGATCCAGCTGTCCTATGCCATCGGTGTTGCTCAGCCTCTGTCGGTCTATGTCGATCTGCACGGAACCGGTTCCGTAAGCGAGGACGCAGTTGAAGGTGCACTGCGTAAGGTCATGGATCTTTCCCCAACCGGCATCCGCAAACATCTGGATCTCAACAAGCCGATCTATGCCAAAACATCCGCCTACGGCCATTTCGGCCGCAAGCCGGGCCGTGATGGTTCCTTCTCCTGGGAGAAGACCGATCTCGCCAAGCAGTTGAAATCCGCTCTGGCTGCCTAAGCTGCCAGTACGAAAGTTATGATGACAGACGAAGAAGAGCCAAGGCGCGAGCGTTCAACGGAAGCCTTTTTCGGCAGACGCAATGGCAAGACACTACGGCCGTTGCAACGGTCCATTCGCGATGAACTGTTGCCGCTGCTCAAGCTCGATCTGTCATCATCAGCACCCTCTGACCTCCGCAGCCTCTTTACTGCGGAGGTCGATAAGGTCCGATTGGAAATCGGTTTCGGTGGCGGCGAGCATCTGCTGCACGAGGCTGCCCGTTTCCCCAAATCCGGCTTTATTGGCGTCGAACCCTTCGTCAACAGCATGGCGAAGCTGGTTGTCGACCTGCACGAAAATCCGCTCGAGAATATTCGCCTTTACGATGACGATGCAACGCAGGTGCTGGACTGGCTGCCGGAAGCATCGCTCGACGGCATCGATCTGTTCTATCCCGATCCATGGCCCAAGAAGAAGCACTGGAAACGGCGTTTTGTCAGCCAGAAAAATCTGGACCGTTTTGCCCGCGTTCTGCGGCCGGGCAGCCCTTTCCGCTTTGCGTCCGACATCGATACCTATGTCAATTGGACGTTGCAGCACTGCCGCGAACACAGCGAGTTTGACTGGCAGGCGGAAACCTCCGCCGACTGGCACACGCCCTATGAGGCGTGGCCCGGTACGCGTTATGAGCAGAAGGCCCACCGCGAGAGCCGTATTGGAGCATATCTGACCTTTTTGCGCCGCTGAGAGCGCCGCATTGCGCCAATACGGCGATATTGGTGCGTCTTTCATTCGACATGACAGCTTCCAGACAGTTTTCTCATATCAATTTGAGCATGAGGAGACCGCTGGGAGGCTGTCCTAGAAATAGTGCTGTACGTTGAACTGGCCGCTTGCCGCCAATTCAAGCTTTGATTGTCGCCGCCTCCCGGCTTCTTCAAAGATCGAGCAAAACAGACGGCAAAATGCCGTCACGGGAGGATTTCTACACATGCGTAAAATGTTGCTTGCTTTCGTTGCTTCAGGAGCAATGGTTCTGTCCGGTCATGCATTCGCTGCAGACTACAAGATCATGGCACCCGCTGCGCCGGGTGGTGGCTGGGATCAGACCGCCCGCACGATCCAGACCGTGTTGCAGGACGAAAAGATTTCCGGCAGCGTTCAGGTTGTCAATGTTCCAGGTGCCGGTGGTACTATCGGCCTTGCCCAGTTTGCCAACTCGGCAAAGGGTGATCCGGCACAGCTGATCGTCGGCGGCTATGTCATGGTTGGCGCTATTCTCACCAATGCATCGCCCGTCAATCTGTCACAAGTCACGCCGATTGCGCGCCTGACCGGTGAATTTGAAGCGCTGGTTGTTCCTGCCGCCTCACCGATCAAGACCATGGCGGACCTCGTTGAAAAGCTGAAGGCTGATCCGGGCGCAGTGTCCTGGGGTGGTGGCTCAGCCGGTGGTACAGACCACATCACGGCTGGACTGATCGCCAAAGCGGCAGGTGTTGACCCGACCAAGGTCAATTACATCGCCTTCTCCGGTGGCGGTGAAGCGCTGGCTGCTATTCTTGGCAATCAGGTCACCGTCGGTATTTCCGGCTATGGCGAGTTCGAGTCACAGATCAAGGCTGGCACATTGCGTATCATCGGCATCTCCAGCGATGCCAAGGTTGCTGGTGTCGATGCGCCAACTTTCAAGGAAGGTGGCGTTGACGTCAGCATCCAGAATTGGCGCATGGTTGCTGCAGCTCCCGGCATCTCCAAGGAACAGGAAGCGGCAATCGGTGCTGATGTGGAAAAGATGGTAAAATCCAAGACATGGCAGGATCAGCTGACCGCCAAGGGCTGGGCTGACACCTATCTTGCTGGCGATGCATTCAAGACGCAGCTGGCCAAGGACACCGACGCAACATCTGCCATCTTGAAAGATATCGGTCTGGTAAAATGACACACGAGTCACCTGCTTCCGAAACGCGCCGCCCTGATCGGGCGGCGCTGGCCATTGCCGCCGTTCTTGCCATTATTGCGGCGGTGATCGTTTACAGCACTGCGACTGCCCATGGCGGCAGTAGTACCCGCATTGGGCCGGGCGCGTTCCCTTATGCCATCTCAGGATGTTTGTTTGTGCTTGCCATCTGGACTGCTGTTGAAGCGTGGCGTGGTGATTTCCCCGCGCGTGAAGAGCAGGAATACGGCCCTGTTTTCTGGATTGTCGGCGGACTTGCAGCCCAGATGCTGCTGTTGAACACGGTTGGATTTTCCATTGCTACCGGTCTGCTGTTTGCAGCGACGGCGCGTGGCTTCGGTAAAGGGCCGCTTTGGATGACCATACCGATCGGCATTGTCCTTTCCTTTGTCGTCTGGATTATTTTTGCCAAGGGCCTGCAATTATCACTTCCAGCCGGGCCGCTTGAGCACCTCATTTAAAAGGCACAACTGCCATGGATACATTTACTCTTTTGGCCCACGGCTTCCTTGTTGCACTGGAGCCGATGAACCTCTTCTACGCTCTGGTCGGCGTCACGCTCGGCACGGCTGTTGGGGTTCTGCCCGGCATTGGACCGGCACTGACCGTCGCTCTGTTGCTTCCGGTTACTTACAAGCTCGACCCTGCCGGATCACTCATTATGTTCGCGGGCATTTACTACGGCGGCATGTATGGCGGATCGACTACCTCGATCCTGTTGAACACACCGGGTGAAAGCGCTTCCATCGTTACCGCGCTGGAGGGCAACAAGATGGCCCGCGCCGGGCGAGGCGGGCCAGCATTGGCCACCGCAGCCATCGGCTCGTTTGTTGCCGGCTTGATTGCGACGCTCGGCCTGGCGCTGATTGCACCGACTATTGTCAAGTTCGCGCTGTCCTTTGGGCCAGCGGAATATTTCGCTCTGATGATTCTCGCCTTCATGACCGTTTCAGCGGCATTTGGCGATTCAACCCTGCGCGGTCTGACCGCCTTGTTTCTTGGCCTTGCACTTGGCCTGATCGGTATTGATCTGCAGACCGGGCAGGCGCGTCTGGCTTTTGGAATTCCGGATTTGCTGGATGGTGTGGAGGTGACAACTCTTGCCGTTGCGCTGTTCGCTATCGGTGAAACACTCAGCGTTGCCGCAGCGCGTTATGGCGGTGATGAAAAGATCGAGCCGGTCAAAGGTTCTGTCTGGATGAACAGGGAAGACTGGTCACGTTCGTGGAAGCCATGGTTGCGTGGCACGCTTATCGGCTTTCCGATTGGTGCGATGCCCGCAGGTGGTGCCGAGATTGGCACGTTTCTGTCCTATTCGGTGGAAAAGCAATTGGCAAAGAAGCCGGAAGAGTTCGGCCATGGTGCGATTGAAGGCGTTGCTGGTCCGGAAGCGGCCAACAATGCTTCGGCAGCTGGTACACTGGTTCCGTTGCTGACGCTGGGTTTGCCGACAACGGCGACGGCGGCCATCATGCTTGCAGGCTTCCAGCAGTTCGGCTTGCAGCCGGGACCACTGTTGTTTGCCACGAATCCGCAGATCGTCTGGGGATTGATTGCCAGCCTGCTGGTTGCAAATTTCATGCTGCTGGTATTGAACCTGCCGCTGATTGGCCTCTGGGTGCGACTGCTGTCGATCCCCCGGCATTGGCTCTATGCGGGCATTCTCGTGTTTGCGACGCTGGGCACCATTGGCGCCAACCCGTCGACGTTTGAACTCGGCATGCTGCTTGTCTTCGGTATTCTGGGATATATCCTGCGCCGCTTCGGTTATCCGATTGCGCCAGTGGTTGTCGGTCTGATTTTGGGACCGATGGCCGAACAGCAATTGCGCCGCGCACTTGCGATCAGTCAGGGCGACGTCACCGTTCTGGTGGGTTCGCCCATTGCGATCATTCTGCTTGTGCTGGCTGTTTGTGCTGTGGCCGTGCCGCTGATTATGCGCGCGCGCGGCAAGGGCAAGGTGCTTTCGCAGCTTGCGGCAAACGAAGACTGATCAGCGATCAGCCCAGTCCACCGGTACTTATATTAGTTCCGGTGGATAGCGCTGAACTGAACAGGGTCAATGCCAAGATTACGCAAATCCGAGGCAACCGGCTGGTGACCGATACGCGTTGCAGAAGCAACAGCAACGGCACTGCCGAATACATTGAGGAAGCGGGTGATCTTGTTGGGCATATGTCTCTTGGTCATGGCTCATTCCTTTCGCATCTATATTGCGATGCAACATAAATAGGTGAGACTGACCAAATTCGTTAGGCCTGATTGTGCAGGGCAGCCATGCAAAATCGGAGGGTTAGAGCAAATTTTGTTTATTCGAAGCCAGTTCTGTTTCTCGGATGGCGAGGCAATCAACGCGGAAGGTAGCAAGGCCGATGTTACCCATCGGACGAAGCTGCCTGACAAAGTGGGTGTCCGCCAGCCGGAAACCCCGAAGGGCCGGGTGAATTTGGGTCAATTTCTGCGGGCTTTGACTTCGCCCGATGGGTAAACATCGGTCTTGTCAAACCCCTTGACCTTGCCCACAAATTCCCTCCGGCAGAACGGCTCCAAATAAACAAAACTTGCTCTACTGATTTTCGGGGCTTTTGTCCGTCAAATGGCGATATTGAGCCGCAGTTGCGTTAGTGCTAGCAGTGGTGCGCTTACCTGCCATTCAATGAGCCTCGGGGCGATAGACACCATGCACGATCTGAAATCTGTTCTTAGTGAAGCTGCTGGCGACGGAATTATTTCAATAGATCAGGCAGAAAAGCTTGCTCCGTATCTCACGGAAAGAGGTGTTCGAGCCGATGATGTGCGTTCCGCCCACCATGAGGACGTATTGGGTGAGGTGGTTGACACTGAAACACCGCGGTTCGTGCGGGGCTTCCATGATATCCTCATAACAATCGGTGTCATTGTTGCACTCGTTGGCATATGGGGTATTGCGTCGATCATCCCCGTTTTCGTCGCGATTATCATTCTTGCCGAAATTCTTGTGCGCCGCGAACGGTTGGCGCTGCCAGCGGTTGCTTTGACGGCTGCGTGGACAGTGGCAATAGCGGCGGCAGAGGTATCGTATTATCCCGACGGACTTAAAAATCTGAGTGATATGATGCAGATTTTGGTCGTTATGGTGCCGTTTCCGGTTTTGTTGGCGGTTTTCTATTGGCGTTATCGCATTCCCCTGTCTCTGGCCGCAACTCTTGGCTCGGCGCTTGCTGTTTGTACTGTTCTCATCCTGTCTCTTCTTTCGAAGCTCACGGGATCGTCGAATTTCATCCTTGAGCACAGCCTGATATCTTCGCTGCTGTTCTTGATTGCGGCCTTAAGTCTGTTTGCCGTGGCCATGCGATTTGATCTCAAAGATCCGCTGCGCGAAACGCGCAATTCCGACGTGGCATTCTGGCTGCATCTCAGCACTGCACCGGCTTTGCTCTACGCCATCGTATCCGTTATTTTCACGATGCAGAGCGGGTCAGCTACATTCACCCTGGCCAGCACACACACATCCGATGCGTTTATTGTCATCGCTGTCGTCTTGGTGCTGATGCTTGTTGGATTGGTGATCGATCGCAGGGCGTTTGTCACAGCGGGCCTCGTTTCGCTTGGTGTCGCTCTGGCCCGGCTTTTCAAGGAGTCGGGAGCAAATCCTGGTGGATATGTCTTCGTGATTCTCTTCATAGTCGGGCTGGTCGTTCTCGTGATTGGTGTTGGCTGGCCGTTCTTTCGCCGGGCAGTTCTGGCTCCGTTGCCGGACGCGATGCGGGCAAAGCTTCCGCCAGTTCGATGGGCTGAGGACAAGCAGCCGGCGGTGGAGCTTTGATCGACCCCAACTGCATGCGCTCAGCACCTTGGGACAAAGTTCGTCTTCGACCTTGAAACTCTCATGCCAATTCGGTATATAGAACTTATATTCTTGGTCGATAGAACAGGGGTGGGTCCACACAGGTCCCGCTCTTTTTTGTTTCTTGGGGCCGAAACAGGGAAAATTCTTGCGTGACAGACGGCACCAAAACAGATCATGAAACGGCTGAAACAGCTGTGCATGAAGAACGTATTATAACCGAGACAGGCGTTGACGCCCGTGTTGCCGGTATTATCGAGCCCGTGCTCGAATCCATCGGTTTCCGCCTCGTCCGGGTCAAGCTTTCCGGGCTGAATGGCCTGACATTGCAGATCATGACCGAGCGCTTCGACGGCACAATGACCGTTGAAGATTGCGAACTGGTCAGCCGGACAATGTCGCCTGTGCTCGATGTGGAAGATCCGATCGACCGTCATTACCATCTGGAAGTTTCATCGCCCGGCATTGATCGCCCGCTGGTACGCAAGTCGGACTTCGTTACATGGACCGGTCACATCGCAAAAGTTGATACGTCGACTGTGCTCGGCGGACGCAAGAAATTCCGCGGCCGTATTGCAGCGGTTACAGCAGATGCTGTCACGATAGAGAGCGATCAGGCGAGTTATGGTGATGAGCCGGTGGTTGAAGTGCCGTTCGAGCTGATCTCGGACGCACGCCTGATGCTGACCGACGATCTTATCCGTGATGCTCTGCGCCGCGATAAGGATTTGCGCGAAGGCCGTATTCCGGCGGACGGCGCTGACGGAACAGACGAGACCGAATCCGCTGACGCGGAACAGACCAAACAGGATTGATCTTTCATACGCCCGCGGGAGAAGCGGTGCGGTGAACCCCAAGGGGAACTTCAAGGAGAAGAACATGGCAGTGAGTGCAAACAGGCTGGAACTTCTGCAGATCGCCGATGCGGTGGCCCGCGAGAAGTCAATTGACCGCGAGATCGTTATTGCGGCAATGGCCGACGCCATTCAGAAAGCCGCCCGCTCGCGTTACGGTCAGGAAACCAATATCCGCGCCGATATCAACGCCAAAACAGGCGAGATTAAGCTGCAGCGTCTCCTTGAAGTCGTCGATAATGTCGAAGACCCAGTTACGCAGATCGGCATGGATGCTGCGCGCGACCGCAACCCTGATGCCCAGCCTGGCGATTTCCTCGCTGACCAGCTGCCGCCAATGGATTTCGGCCGTATCGCTGCCCAGTCCGCCAAGCAGGTTATCGTGCAGAAAGTGCGCGAAGCCGAGCGTGACCGCCAGTATGACGAATACAAGGATCGCGTCGGTGAAATCATCAACGGCAGCGTCAAGCGCGTTGAATATGGCAATGTGATCGTTGATCTGGGCCGCGGTGAAGCCATTGTGCGCCGCGACGAACTGATCCCCCGCGAAACATTCCGCTATGGCGACCGCGTTCGTGCCTATGTCTATGATGTGCGCCGCGAACAGCGCGGACCGCAGATTTTCCTGAGCCGCACCCATCCGCAGTTCATGGCAAAACTTTTCACCATGGAAGTGCCGGAAATTTATGACGGCATCATCGAGATCAAGTCGGTTGCCCGTGACCCGGGTTCCCGTGCGAAGATCGCCGTGATTTCCCGCGATTCCTCGATTGATCCTGTCGGTGCCTGCGTCGGTATGCGCGGTTCGCGCGTTCAGGCGGTTGTCGGCGAATTGCAGGGCGAGAAGATCGACATCATTCCATGGTCGCCTGAGCCGGCTTCGTTCATCGTCAATGCCTTGCAGCCGGCAGAAGTTTCCAAGGTTGTTCTGGATGAAGATGCGGAACGTATTGAAGTTGTCGTTCCGGATGACCAACTATCCCTGGCAATTGGCCGTCGCGGCCAGAATGTCCGTCTTGCTTCCCAGCTTACCGGCTGGGATATTGATATCCTCACCGAGCAGGAAGAATCCGAACGCCGCCAGAAGGAATTCGTTGAACGGTCCAACCTGTTCATGGAAGCACTTGATGTCGACGAGATGGTTGGTCAGGTTCTTGCTTCGGAAGGTTTTGCCAGCGTCGAAGAAATCGCCTATGTAGATGGCGACGAAATTTCCTCCATCGATGGTTTCGATGAGGAAACCGCCAGCGAAATCCAGCAGCGTGCACAGGAATATCTCGGCCGCATCGAAGCGGAACGTGATGCGCGTCGCAAGGAACTCGGTGTTACGGACGAACTGCGTGACCTGCCTGGCATGACCAATGCCATTCTGGTTGCTGTCGGCGAAGACGGTGTGAAGACGGTTGACGATTTTGCCGGCTATGCGGTGGACGAATTGACCGGCTGGCGCGAGCGCAAGGATGGCGAGACGATCAGCCATTCGGGCATTCTGTCGGCCTTTGAAGTGAGCCGTACCGAAGCTGAGCAGATGATTCTGACGGCGCGCCTCAAGGCAGGCTGGATCACGGAAGACGATCTGGTTGCTGTTGAAACCGACGAAGTGCCGGATGAAGAGGTCGCTGGCTGATAGCGAGAGACCTTTGTACGTGGAACCGGAAATGAACGACAGGACATGCATTGTCACGCGTGAGGGCGGTTCTGTCGATGACATGATCCGGTTCGTTGCCAGCCCGGATGGAACGGTTGTCGCTGATTTGAAGCGCACCCTTCCGGGTCGGGGCTGCTGGGTGAAAGCCGAGCGGCGCTATATAGACGAAGCGGTCAAGCGGAAACTCTTTCCGCGTGCTTTGAAGGCCAATGTGACTGTCCCGGAGGATTTCGGGCTGGTTGTTGATCAGATGCTGGTAAAGTTTGCGCTGGGCAGTTTTGGATTGGCGCGCAAGGCCGGTGTTGTGGTAACAGGAGCCGCAAAAGTGGATTCTGCCATCCGCAACGGTACTGCGATGGTGGTTCTTCATGCCTTTGAAGCGGCGGAAGATGGCGTTCGCAAGCTTGACCAGGCCCGCCGTTCGGTAGTTTATGCCGGCGGACCAGATATTCCCGCCCTTTCATTGTTCGAAAGCAGTGAAATGGATTTGGCATTAGGCGGGGTAAATGTGATACATGCTGCCGTACTCAAGGGGAAGGCAGCTGCCGGGTTCGTTAAACGAGCTTGGCTGCTACAGCATTTTCGCGATGGCCTCACCGATCTGGCCGACGCTAAAGCGGCAACTGCCGCGAAGGAAACGGAAACGGAATGAGCGATACAAAATCGACAGACGACAAGACGCTTGGCGTCAATAAAAAGACCCTGACCATAAAGCGGCCTGGCGTTGAACAGAGTACAGTGCGCCAGAATTTCAGTCATGGTCGCACGAAGTCTGTTGTCGTTGAAACAAAGAAGCGCAAGTTTAGCCTGCCGGATCAGAAGCCGGAGGCAACGCCCCCTGCTGCCCCGGCACCAGCTCCAGCGCCCGCAGTATCGGCGGCGCCAGCCCCGGCACCTGTAGCAGCGCCAGCGCCTTCGACGCCGCCAGCAGCAGCACGGCCAGCGGCTCCCCAGCCTGCGCCTGTTCAGGCAACCACTGCACCGGCCCCTGCGCCGCGTCCGGCAGCCCCTGCACCAAGTGCACCGGCAGCGTCTGCACCTGTGAGCGCGCGTCCCGCTGCTCCAGCCCAGTCGCAGCGTTCAGGACAGCAGCAGCCATACCGTTCAGCCAGTCCGCGTCCGAACGACCGTTCCGGCATGGTTCTGAACACACTGTCGACTGCCGAGCTTGAAGCCCGCCGCAAGGCATTGGAAGGTTCAAAGGTTCGCGATGCGGAAGACCGCGCCCGTGCTGCCGTTGAAGCTGCCCGCCGTGCAGAAGAAGATGCATTGCGCGCTCAGGAGCGTGAAGCCTCTGCTCGCCGTCAGGCCGAAGAAGAAGAGCGTCTGCGCAAGGAAGCCGAAGCCAAGCATCGCTCGGAAGAAGAAGCCCGCAAGCGCCAGCCGGAAACAGCCAAAGCCGCTGAAGAAGCTGCTCCCAAGGGAGCAGTGCCGCGCAAGCCTGTTGCTGAGGAAGAAGAAGAACGTCGCGGCGGAAGCCCTGCAGGCGCCCGTCGTGGCAACAGCAGTGCAGCTCCAGCCAAGCCGGAAGTGCGCACACCCAAGGTCGTCAAGGGTGAAGACGAGCGCCGTCGTGGCAAGCTGACACTGGGCTCGGCGCTGAATGATGAAGGCCGCAGCCGTTCGCTGTCCGCCATGCGTCGCCGCCAGGAAAAGTTCAAGCGCGGCATGCAGCAGGAAACGCGTGAGAAAATCGCACGTGAAGTTATTCTGCCAGAAACCATCACCATTCAGGAACTCGCCCAGCGTATGGCTGAGCGTTCGGTCGATGTCATCAAGTACTTGATGAAGGAAGGCCAGATGATGAAAGCTGGCGACCTGATCGATGCGGATATGGCGCAGCTGATTGCCGAAGAATTCGGCCATACGGTTCGCCGTGTTGCTGAATCCGACGTTGAAGAGGGTATCTTCAATGTGCAGGATGATCAGGCTTCCTTCATATCGCGTCCGCCCGTGGTCACCATCATGGGGCACGTCGATCACGGCAAGACATCGCTGCTCGATGCGATCCGCAAGGCCAATGTGGTTTCCGGTGAAGCGGGTGGCATCACCCAGCACATCGGCGCCTATCAGGTCGAGCAGAACGGTCACAAGATCACGTTCATCGATACGCCTGGTCACGCGGCCTTTACGGCGATGCGCGCCCGTGGTGCACAGGCAACGGATATTGCTATCCTTGTTGTTGCAGCCGATGACAGCGTGATGCCGCAGACGATTGAATCGATCAACCATGCCAAGGCAGCGGGTGTTCCGATCATCGTGGCGATCAACAAGATCGACAAGCCGTCGGCTGATCCGCAGAAGGTTCGCACCAGCTTGCTTCAGCACGAAGTCTTCGTTGAAACCATGGGCGGTGAAACGCTCGACGTGGAAGTGTCTGCCAAAACAGGCCTTGGTCTCGACAAGCTGCTGGAAGCTATCCTGCTTCAGGCCGAAGTTCTCGATCTCAAGGCTGACCCGACCCGTACAGCGGAAGGCGTCGTCATCGAAGCCAAGCTCGATCGCGGCCGTGGTTCGGTTGCAACCGTTCTGGTCCAGAAGGGCACGCTCAAGCCAGGCGACATCATTGTTGCCGGCAGCGAATGGGGCCGT
Organism: Phyllobacterium sp. 628; assembly: GCF_014189505.1. Taxonomy (GTDB): domain Bacteria; phylum Pseudomonadota; class Alphaproteobacteria; order Rhizobiales; family Rhizobiaceae; genus Phyllobacterium. The sequence goes on from NZ_CP050301.1 coordinate 1,187,190, forward strand.
GTCCGCGCACTCGTCAATGATCGCGGCGAAAATCTGAAGGATGCCGGACCGGCAATGCCGGTTGAGGTTCTCGGTCTTGGTGGCCCGCCGCAGGCCGGTGACCGTTTCGCTGTCGTTGAGAGCGAAGCCAAGGCACGCGAGATTTCCGAATATCGCACACGTCTTGCCCGTGAAAAGGTTGTCGCACGTCAGGCTGGATCGCGCGGTTCGCTCGAACAGATGATGAGCCAGTTGCAGGTGACAGGCCTCAAGGAATTCCCGCTGCTCATCAAGGGCGACGTGCAGGGTTCCATCGAAGCCATTGCCGGTGCGCTGGACAAGCTCGGAACCGAGGAAGTTCGGGCCCGTATCATCCATTCGGGTGCTGGCGGTATCACCGAAAGCGATATTGCGCTGGCGGAAGCCTCCAATGCCGCCATCATCGGCTTCAACGTCCGTGCCAACAAGCAGGCCCGTGATCTGGCCGAGCGTGAAGGCATCGAGATCCGTTACTACAACATCATCTACGATCTCGTGGACGATGTGAAAGCAGCCATGTCCGGTCTTCTTTCGCCGGAACGCCGCGAAACCTTCATCGGCAATGCGGAGATCCTCGAGGTCTTCAACATTACCAAGGTTGGCAAGGTGGCCGGTTGCCGTGTTACGGAAGGCAAAGTCGAACGTGGTGCAGGCGTGCGCCTTATCCGCGACAACGTTGTCATTCACGAAGGCAAGCTCAAGACGCTCAAGCGCTTCAAGGACGAAGTTTCCGAAGTGCCTGCGGGTCAGGAATGCGGTATGGCGTTCGAGAATTACGACGATATGCGCGCTGGCGACACGATCGAAGCGTTCCGCGTCGAACACATTACCCGCTCGCTTTAATGCCAAGCCCTTGCAAGGGCAGCGTTTAGATCATCGATAACAGGATCGCCGGACCAAAACCGGCGATCTCCTGTATCTTGGGATACGATTGAATATGTCTCGTTTTGCTTCATCATCCGGACCGTCTCAACGCCAGTTGCGCGTCAGTGAGCAGGTGCGCCACGCGGTTTCTCAGGTGCTCCAGCGCGGTGATGTGCGTGATGATACGTTGGAAAATGCCGTTGTTGCCATTTCCGAAGTACGCATGTCGCCGGATCTGAAGATTGCCACCTGTTTCGTCTCGCCTATTGGCGCGAAGGACAGTGATGCGGTTATTGCAGCATTGAACCAGCACGCAAAATTCATTCGCGGCAAGGCTGCTTCCTATCTGCGCCAGATGAAATACATGCCGGAATTTCGCTTCCGCATCGACACCAGCTTTGACAACTATGCCAAGATTGATGCGCTGCTGCGCAAGCCCGAGGTGACCCGTGACCTCGATGATCATCATGATCATCACGATGATGACGGCGAAATTGATCCCAATCCCGGTGATGTGCCGGGCCATGGCCCAGACGGCAACGGAAACAACTAAATGTCGAGACAGCGCAAGAAAAAAGGCCGGCCCGTATCCGGCTGGCTGATCTTTGACAAGCCGAAAGGCATGGGATCAACCGAAGCTGTTTCGAAGATCAAATGGCTGTTCAAAGCCGAAAAGGCCGGGCATGCGGGAACGCTGGATCCCCTCGCGTCGGGCATGTTGCCGATTGCGTTGGGCGAAGCGACCAAAACGGTTCCCTACGTCATGGATGGCACTAAAATCTACCGTTTTACTGTCACGTGGGGTGCCGAGCGCACTACCGATGACATGGAAGGCGAGATCACCGTAACCTCGGACAATCGTCCGGATGCGGCGGCAATCCAGGCTATTTTACCTGCCTATACGGGTGTGATCCAGCAGATCCCGCCAAAGTTTTCCGCCATCAAGATCGCCGGCGAGCGTGCTTATGATCTGGCGCGTGGCGGCGAAGAGGTCGAAATTCCTGCGCGTGAAGTCGAAATCGATCGCTTGGATTTGATCGAACAACCGGACGCGTCGACGGCAATATTTGAAGTCGAGTGCGGGAAGGGCACGTATGTGCGTTCGCTCGCCCGTGATATGGGCCGCGAGCTTGGCTGCTATGGCCATATTTCCGATCTGCGCCGTATCGAGGTCGCTCCGTTCAACGAGCAGGATTTTGTCACGCTCGAAGAGCTGGAAGCCGCACATCCGCCCGCGCCTGCCGAGGACGAGGAAGGCGGCGATCATTCCTATGACGCTATCGTCGCACGCTTTTCCGTGATGGATGCATTTCTGATTGATACAGGTGCGGCACTCGAGAGTTTGCCGCAGGTGGCACTGTCCGATGATCAGGCCCACCGCATCCGCATGGGCAATCCGGTCATTCTGCGTGGCCGCGACGCGCCTGTGGAAGCGGATAAAGCCTGCGTAACCAGCAAGGGCAAGCTTCTGGCTATCGGCTTTATCGAACACGGCCAGTTCAATCCAAAGCGCGTGTTTACGATCTAAGATTTTATGCCAGTTGCATTCCCGGTGTACGTGGTTCGACAAGCTCACGATGAGGGGGAGTGAGGATTGCAGGGAGCCAGGTTCTGCAATGATTCCGATTAGCTTTGCAGCCAACTCCTCTCCCTCATGGTGAGCTTGTCGAACCACGCACAATAGTATTGCAACCTATCTCATAGACATCAGGCCTTCACATAAACCCAGGCCGTAATCCCTGATTTCAACTGCACTTCAATGCGCTTGTAGTCTGACACCTCATAAGCATCGGCGGCGGCAAGTTCCTTTGCTGTAATTTCAAACACTGTCCCATCCACTTCATCGGCCTGATGTTCGCTCGGCACGACAATGGGGTGGAAATTGCTGCCGCTGGCCTTGATGACATCAGGATCGGTGATCTCGATCATTGATTTTTTGAAGCCCGGCATCGCATCCTTTGAACCGCTAAGGCGGCGGCCGAAGGACGACAATTGCACATCTTCTTGCTGCAAGGTGCCATAGGAGAAAAGGTGGATATCGGGCGTGTCATTCATGATGGGCTCAGTTCCTCTATGCAGCGGGATGATCCTTCTTCGCCAATATCAGGTCTTGATGCAACTGTAAGCGGCCGTTTCATAGGGTAACGTGACTTCACTTTTTCCGGCAGTTGAGGGCTCGCTGGCAATGAGCGTGCGCACTCTGGCGGCAACTTTCTCTTGCTCGTCTGCGGGCAGGGCGGCGATAAAACTGGTAGAAAGCACGCGATTGACAATGACATTTTCCGGTGCGCCGACATGGCTATTGGCAAAGCGCTGCTGCTTGAGCGCGCTGAAGCCATTGAAGGGAAATGGCTTTTTCCATTCACCCGAGGAGTGGCGCGGTGTTCCGCCTTCGTAGGGTGCGAAAATACGCCCGAGTTTTGCCACCCAAGGAATGCTCTCATCGCGTGTGTTCCAGATCAGCCCGAGATGGCCACCCGGCTTGAGGACACGGTGAATTTCCGTCAGCGCTGCCTTGGTGGCAAACCAGTGAAAGGCCTGCGCACAGACCACCGCATCAACCGAATTATCAGCCAGTGGAATCGATTCTGCAGTTCCGTCCTTCGTGGTGACATCAGGATGTTTTTCCGCAAGCTTTTGCAGCATTTGCGCAACCGGTTCGACGGCGATGACCTTGGCACACGTCGTCATGAGGCGCAGCGTGAATTTGCCGGTGCCCGCACCGAGATCGACGACGGTCTTGCCCGGGGCCAAATGGAGTTCCTCGCGCAACCAGACATCAAGCTCTGGCGGATAATCGGGACGGCCACGCACATAGCTGTCAGCTTTTGCAGCAAACCCCACCGCTGCCGCCTGATGGATGGTGTTCATGATAAACTCCCGCTTGATGATAAGCGCAGCCACTATGGAAAGGCGGTTTGTCATAATCCAGGCGCTGCCATGCTCCCGCCGGAATTTGTTTGTAGGTTAAGAAGATTGAGATGGAAACAAACCGTTCTTTCACGCTGTTCGCCGCTGAAAAGCGCTCGAATCATTTGCGGCTGGTAATTTGTCACATTTTCGACTATACGGCCCGCAGCGGTGGCCTTTGCTATCGCTTTAACCGGCCCCCGCTGGACGACATCCCGGCCGTGGGCATCCCGTTTTCCCTTCAAAAGAAAGGATATACGATGTCGATTACCGCTGAACGTAAGCAGGCACTGATCTCTGAATATGGTACAAAGACAGGCGACACCGGTTCTCCGGAAGTCCAGGTTGCTGTCCTCACAGAGCGCATTGTTAACCTGACCGAACATTTCAAAGACCACAAGAAGGATAACCATTCCCGCCGTGGTCTGCTCAAGCTCGTATCGACGCGCCGCAGCCTTCTTGACTACCTCAAGAAGATTGATCAGGGCCGTTACCAGACGCTGATCGAAAAGCTCGGCCTGCGCCGTTAATAAATGGATTGAACCGGCGGTGGTATTTCATGCCCCGCCGGTTTCGTTCATCCCGGCTAGGGATGAACTCTACTCATGAGACAGGTCATGGGGCAGGATTGCTGGCAACTCGGATAATGAGTTGCAAATTGTCTTGCCCGTGATTGGTCTAAACGAAACGGAAGAAGGATGCTGCTATCCAAAGGGATGCGCGTTTTTCTCCATTCAAGGACACAATATGTTTAATCAACACAAAGTTGAAATCGAATGGGGCGGTCGTCCGCTCATTCTGGAAACGGGCAAGATTGCCCGTCAGGCTGATGGCGCGGTTCTCGCAACGTATGGTGAGACAGTCGTTCTTGCCACGGTTGTTTCCGCCAAGGCACCAAAGGCTGGTCAGGACTTTTTCCCGCTGACCGTCAACTACCAGGAAAAGACTTATGCAGCCGGCAAGATTCCCGGTGGCTATTTCAAGCGCGAAGGCCGTCCGAGCGAGAACGAAACACTGGTTTCGCGCCTCATCGACCGTCCGATCCGCCCGCTTTTCGCTGATGGCTACAAGAACGACACTCAGGTTGTTCTGACCGTTATCCAGCACGACCTCGAAAACAATCCAGATATCGTTTCGCTGATCGGCGCTTCGGCTGCTCTGACGCTTTCCGGCGTTCCTTTCATGGGCCCGATTGGCGGCGCACGCGTTGGCTACATCAACGGTGAATATCGTCTGAACCCAACTGTCGACGAAATGCCCGAATCGAGCCTCGATCTGGTTGTTGCCGGTACAGGCGAGGCCGTTCTGATGGTTGAATCGGAAGCCAAGGAATTGGCCGAAGACGTCATGCTCGGCGCGGTCATGTTCGGTCACCGCAGCTTCCAGCCGGTTATCGATGCAATCATCAAGCTTGCCGAAGTTGCTGCCAAAGAGCCACGCGATTTCCAGGCTGACGATCTGTCCGCTGCGGAAACTGCAGTTCTCAAGGTTGCTGAAGCGGATCTCCGCGCTGCCTACAAGATCACCGACAAGCAGGACCGCTACAACGCGATCGATGCTGCCAAGGCCAAGGTAAAGGCGCATTTCTTCCCGGAAGGCGTTGAAGAGCCAGAATTCTCCGCTGAAGAAATCGCAACTGTGTTCAAGTCGGTTCAGGCGAAGATCGTTCGCTGGAACATTCTTGATACCGGCAACCGTATTGACGGCCGTGATCTTTCGACCGTTCGTCCGATTGTATCGGAAGTTGGCCTTCTGCCACGCACCCACGGTTCGGCTCTGTTCACCCGCGGTGAAACACAGGCGATCGTTGTTGCAACGCTCGGCACCGGCGAAGACGAACAGTATGTCGACTCACTGACCGGCATGTACAAAGAAACTTTCCTGCTTCACTACAATTTCCCGCCCTATTCGGTCGGTGAAACAGGTCGCATGGGTTCGCCCGGCCGTCGTGAAATCGGCCATGGCAAGCTCGCATGGCGCGCTATCCATCCGGTTCTGCCTGCCAAGGAACAGTTCCCTTACACGTTGCGCACAGTCTCCGAGATCACCGAATCCAACGGTTCGTCCTCGATGGCTACCGTTTGCGGCACATCGCTTGCTCTGATGGATGCGGGTGTTCCGCTGCTTCGTCCAGTTGCCGGTATTGCCATGGGCCTTATCCTCGAAGGCGAAAAGTTCGCTGTTCTCTCCGACATTCTGGGCGATGAAGATCATCTCGGCGACATGGACTTCAAGGTAGCCGGTTCGGAAAATGGTATCACTGCCCTGCAGATGGATATCAAGATCGACGGCATCACCGAAGAGATCATGAAGGTTGCTTTGGCTCAGGCCAAGGACGGACGTCTGCACATCCTCGGCGAAATGGCGAAAGCCATCACTGAAGGCCGTTCGGAACTTGGCGAATTTGCTCCACGCATCGAAGTCATGAACATTCCAACCGACAAGATCCGTGACGTTATCGGTTCTGGCGGTAAGGTCATTCGCGAAATCGTTGAAAAGACCGGCGCGAAGATCAACATTGAAGACGATGGCACGGTCAAGATCGCGTCCTCCTCTGCCAAGGAAATCGAAGCAGCCCGCAAGTGGATCCATTCGATCGTTGCTGAACCTGAAGTCGGCGAAATCTACGAAGGCACAGTCGTCAAGACCGCTGACTTCGGCGCATTCGTCAACTTCTTTGGTCCGCGCGATGGTCTGGTCCATATTTCCCAGCTCGCTTCCGAGCGCGTTGCCAAGACCTCCGATGTGGTCAAGGAAGGCCAGAAGGTCTGGGTCAAGCTCATGGGCTTTGACGAACGTGGCAAGGTTCGCCTGTCGATGAAGGTTGTCGATCAGGAAACCGGCAAGGAAATCGTTCAGGAAAAGAAACAGGCTGAAGAAGACGCTGAATAAGCCTCTTGCTTTGACGTGATGAAAGCGCGCCCCTGTGGCGCGCTTTTTTCTTGGTGAGGGGTTGTTCGTGACCGAATAGCTTCGTCTCTATCTCCCCCTTTGTGGGGGAGAAAGCGATTTCAGCATCTTAGCTCTTGCTAAGTGCTAGAAATCGCAAGAGAGGGGATAATTGGTTTAAGGCAAATCCCCTCACTGGGATTTTCTAAGGATTTAGCGAAAAGGCTAAATCCAAGAAAATCCTTTCTCTCCCACAAGGGGAGAGATAATCGGCATCTGCTGGCGGCACGTTATGACAGCGTTTCCCAGAAAGTGGATTCCGCTCTAGACAGACATATTGATGGATGGATAATCACCATGGCCAACGGCGCACTCAAGACACTCTTTCTGCCCTTTGAAGATGAGATTTTGCCCGTACCGGCCGAGGACAGCCAATGGCTGTTTCTGGGCGCCGAGGTCGAACGTGACATCGATACCGCTTGGAAAGATATTCTGACCGGCCTGCAGCCATTCAAGCCGGATTACCTCGCCCTGCAGAAGGCCGGTTTTAAGGCTGTTGCGCGGCTGGAGGGTCATGAACGCTTTGACGGCGCGCTGATCCTGCTTGGCAAGCATCGCGGGCGCAATGAAGCATGGCTGGCGCAGGCTTTGCGCCATGTGAATGCAGGTGGCCAGATCGTCGTGGGCGGCGACAAGAAACTCGGTGTCGATAGTTTCCGCAAGACGGTGGAAAAATTTGCGCCGGTTGCCGACCGTCTGTCCAAGAACCATGCGGTGGCTTTCTGGTTCAATCGCCCCGAGACGATTAACGACACGCAGGTGCAGGCTCTTGTTGCCGAACCCACGCTCGTGGAAGATCGTTTTACCACCGCGCCGGGCATGTTCTCGCATTCAGCCATCGACAAAGGCTCGACCCTGCTGGTGAAGCACTTTGCCGGTCGTATAAGCGGTCATGTGGCCGATTTTGGCGCAGGCTGGGGTTACCTCGCCAGCGAAGTCTTGAAGCATCCTGAGAAGCTTAAATCGTTGGCGCTTTATGAAGCTGATTTCGAAGCACTGGAAGCAGCAAAGCAGAATCTGGGCGGAGCAACGGAATTGCCGCTGTCATTCCACTGGCATGATGTGAATGGCGAAGCCATCACCGAGATCTATGACACCATCGTCATGAACCCGCCATTTCATGCCGGGCGCAGCGCCGATCCAACCATGGGGCAAGGCTTTATCGCCGCCGCCGCCAAGCGCATGAAGCCGGGCGGCAGGTTGCTGCTGGTTGCCAATCGTCAGATGCCCTACGAAGCGGGCCTGAAATCGCTGTTCCGCTCGGTTCTGCCGATTGAGGACGTGGCGGGTTACAAGGTCATTGAAGCGAAGAAGTAATCAGCTTACCGCGCGCCGCCGGTTACCGCAGAAGCGTGTTTCTTCAATGGCGGCTTCGCTCATCCACGCCATGGACTTCAGGCTGACGACTATGCGTTCGAGAATGGCGGGGCGCGGTCCCTTGCGCCAGATATCGCTTGAATAGAGTGCCTGCTGCGAGCTGTTCAGATGATCAAGGTCGTCATAGGCACGCACGAGAAAATAAGCGTCGGGATGATGTGCTGACTGACCGAAATCAACCACATCCATGTCAACGGCTTCATGGATCGGCAGGCTTTCCTCGCAAACCAGTTTGTGGAACTCGGCACCTGTACCCGGACGCAGGCTGTAGATAAGCGTTTCAACGAGGCGCATTGTGGGTCTCCTGACAATACTGACGAAAAGGGAGGCTCACCTTCAACAAAAATCCCGCAAAACCAAGTCTGGCTTCACGGGATTGCTGTCAATTCTGGCAGGAATGATTATTCCTTGTCGTCGTCAGATTTCTTCAACTCTTCCAAGGTCGGCATCGATACGATGTTGTAACCGGAATCCACATAATGGATTTCACCGGTCACGCCGCTCGACAAGTCGGAAAGCAGATAGAGGGCGGAACGGCCAACATCTTCAATATCGACCGTGCGGCGCAGAGGCGCGTTGCGCTTCTGGTAGGAGAACATGGCGCGGGCATCGCCGATACCGGCACCAGCCAGCGTGCGCACCGGGCCAGCCGAGATCGCATTGACGCGGATGCTCTCCGGACCGTAATCAGCCGCGAGATAACGCACCATGGCTTCCAGTGCCGCCTTTGCCACGCCCATGACGTTATAGTTCGGCATAACGCGGGTTGAGCCGCCATAGGTCAGCGTCAGGATAGAGCCGCCATTTTTCATCAGCTTGGAGGCGCGCTGCGCCACTTCCGTGAAAGAATAGGCTGAAATCACCATCGTACGGCTGAAATTGTCACGCGTGGTCACATCGGCATAGCGGCCTTTGAGCTGCGATTTGTCGGAAAAGCCGATGGCATGCACGACAAAATCAATCGTGCCCCATTCCTTTTCCAGCGTTTCGAACACTGCATCGACGGTGGCAATGTCTTCGACATCGCACGGCAGCAGCAGCTTCGAGCCAAGCTGTTCGGCCAGAGGCGCAACGCGCTTGCCGAATGCGTCACCCTGATAGGTGAAAGCGAGCTCGGCACCGTTTTCGGAGAGTTCCTTTGCAATTCCCCAGGCAATGGAATGGCTGTTCGCGACCCCCATAATGAGACCGCGTTTGCCTTTCATCAGTTCACCCATATTCTTCCCTCTCAACCCTGGAAGCGCTGAAAAACCAGCGATGCATTGGTTCCGCCAAATCCGAAAGAATTGGTCAGCACCGTATCCAGTTTGGCATTGTCGATCCGCTTGCGCACAATAGGCATGTCCTCAAATGCCGGATCGAGTTCTTCAATATTCGCGCTTTCGGCAATGAAATTGTGGTTCATCATCAACAGCGAGTAGATCGATTCGTGTACGCCGGTGGCACCTTGCGAATGCCCGGTCAGCGATTTTGTTGCCGATATTGGCGGGCAGCCGGCTTCCGCCGTGCCAAATACTTCGCGGATGGCTTCGATCTCTTTCAGATCGCCTACCGGCGTCGATGTGGCGTGCGGATTGATGTAATCCACCTTGCCCTTCACGTTCTCGATAGCCATGCGCATGCAGCGGGCGGCGCCTTCGCCGCTTGGTGCAACCATATCGGCACCGTCTGATGTAACGCCATAACCGACGACTTCGCCATAAATCTTGGCGCCGCGTGCCTTGGCATGTTCAAGTTCTTCCAGAACCAGAACGCCAGCGCCGCCGGAGATGACAAAACCGTCGCGGTTCTTGTCATAGGCGCGCGAGGCGACAGAAGGCGTGTCGTTGAATTTGGAGGACATTGCGCCCATGCCGTCAAACAGCACGGAAAGCGTCCAGTCGAGATCCTCGCAGCCGCCAGCAAACATCATGTCCTGCTTGCCATACTGGATCATCTCGAAGGCATTGCCGACGCAGTGATTGGACGTCGCGCAGGCAGATGAAATGGAATAATTGACGCCCTTGATCTTGAACCATGTGGCCAGTGTAGCCGATGCGGTTGAAGACATGGCTTTCGGCACAGCGAAGGGGCCGACTTTTTTCGACGAGCCCGATTCGCGGGTTTTGTCGGCGGCTTCAACGATAGTACGGGTGGATGAGCCGCCCGACCCCATGATGATGCCGGTGCGTTCATTGGAAATCTGGCTCTCGTCGAGCCCGGCATCGGCAATGGCCTGATCCATGGCAACATGGTTCCAGGCCGTGCCGCCGCCGTGAAACCGCATGGCGCGGCGGTCGACCAGCGTTGTCGGATCAAGCGTGGGGGCGCCGTGCACCTGACTGCGGAAACCGTGTTTTGCATAATCTTCGGCGAAGACAATACCCGATTTCGCTGCACGCAGGGATTCAAGCACCTCCTGCACATTATTTCCGATAGAGGACACGATACCCATGCCCGTCACAACCACTCGCCGCATTGCGATCTCCTTGAAGGTATTGCGTTGCCCTATCAGGCAGCGCTTTCCTTGAACAGGCCGACCCGCAGGTCGGTTGCCTTATAGATAGTTTCGCCATCGGCCTTTAACCAGCCGTCCGCAATGCCTAGCACCAGACGGCCGCGCATGACACGCTTGAAGTCGATACCATATTCGACAAGCTTGGTCTTGGGCGTGACCATGCCGGTGAATTTCACCTCGCCCGTGGACAGGGCACGGCCCTTGCCGGGTTCACCCAGCCAGCCGAGATAGAAACCGGTCAGCTGCCACATGGCATCAAGGCCGAGGCAGCCCGGCATAACAGGATCGCCGATGAAATGGCAGGGGAAGAACCACAGATCCGGTTTAATATCGAACTCGGCGCGAATATAGCCCTTGCCGTTTTCGCCGCCGGTCTCGGAAATCTCGGTAATGCGATCAAACATCAGCATGGGTGGAGCTGGCAACTGGGCATTGCCCTGACCGAACATCTCTCCGCGGGCACACGTAAGGAGCTCTTCGTACCCGTAGCTTGATTTCTGTTCTGGCATTCTGTCTCCCATCAATTGCTTCAGTGCTGGCGCTTTTGCGCGGGCGGACCCTATCACAGAGTGTTTCTCGCTGAAAACGGTCTGTTGGCTTATCCCTAACGGAATGGCTGAATTGCGGCCTATTGATCGATTTCGCAAGACGGCATATATCAATGATGTAACACGATAGACAACAGTCTATGGTGAGACTTTTGATATCATTTAATGGAGTGGCATACGGGCCATGCATATTTCTTATGAGATTGATGCCGATGTACCCTTGCAGGAGCGCCTTCGCTTCGCGGGATTGCGTCCGACCCGTCAGCGCATTGCGCTTGCCAGCCTGATCTTTTCCAAGGGTGATCGCCACCTTTCGGCCGAAGAGCTGCACGAAGAGGCGCTGGGCGCCAACGTTCCGGTCTCGCTCGCCACGGTCTACAATACGTTGCACCAGTTCACTCAGGCTGGAATGTTGCGCATTCTCGCTGTCGAAGGGGCGAAGACCTATTTCGATACGAATGTTTCCGATCATCATCACTTTTTCGTCGAAGGCGAAAACGAAGTGATCGATATTCCGGATGGCTCGACCATGGTCGGCAGCCTGCCGCCCGTGCCGGAAGGCATGGAAATCGTCAATGTTGATATCATCATCCGTCTGCGCAAAAAGCGCGGGTGATTTTGAATTAGACGATCCGTACAGGGCCGGGGTATCAAGCAGCAGCTTTATTGATCGCAACCGAACAATTGTTCGATTTCTTCGCTGCCTATCTGGTCAAAATCATCCGGAACGATCATTTGCCCGGTCATGAAGCCGAGACGACGCGCTTCGGTTTCAGTTGGAGCATCAAGCGCTGTTACCTTGACCATGGGTTTTCCAGCCTTGGCAATCATAAATGAGTCACCATTGGCGGCTTGCTTTACGAGACGAGAAAGTTGGGCTTTCGCTTCGCGAATGTTGATCGTTTGCATGATGACCTCGGTAAACTTGGTTTAGTCTACTTGGTTTAACGCTCATCAAATTGCAACATCAATGTGCCTAGAGGTAGGGCGTTGCTAATTATCAAACTTCTCGCCGGGATAGGCACCCCAGATTTCCGACTGGCGTATCCAGCCGCTGGCACCGCTGAACACCAGCCGACACCAATCGCCATTGCAGGTTTTCACGGTTGCCAGAACACCCGGTTGTACCTGCGCCACGATATTCGCCTTGTCATCAGCACTGCGATAGACGTTGATCATCGCATTGTCCTTGTCGCGCTGCCACGGGGCTGTCATTGCCGTGCGCTTGCCGGACAGCAGGGATTGATTGACCCAGCCTTCGGTTCCCTCAGAATCGCGAATGCGCCGCCAATTATCAAATTCCTGCACGATTTCGACCGGCAGGCCAGATTTCAGGAACAACCAGGTCACCGCATAATTGCTTCCGGGACCGACGCGCAAATTGACGCGGCTCGACTTCAGGCTGACAAAGCGTGGCAAGGGAAGACCGCTTGGCCCCACCTGTTGCGCAGCCTGTGCCACGCCAAAACCCGGCACAACGCTTGGGATGCCAAGCAAAAGGGCCGATGCAATGCCGGCGCTCAGCGCGAAAGAACGAATAAAACCAATACCCAACAAAATCAGTCCTTCATCATTCCTGGCTCTTTTCCGGCGATTGTGCGGTTGAACGAGGAACGATCCCTATTTTTCTTTGTCTTTGATGCGCCGCCTTGATAGACAAGTACACGAGCTCAAGAGCAATTGCAGTTTGCAATGACTTGGTTAAAGAGGTCTCAATAACAGCGCAGAAAGGGAGGGGAATATTGGTTAGCAAAAAGCCTCTGGTCGTTATTACCCGCAAGCTGCCGGATTCCGTAGAAACGCGCATGCGCGAACTCTTCGAAGCGCGGTTGAATGTCGATGACCGGCGGCTATCCAAGGCGGAGCTCATTGAAGCCGTCCAGCAAGCCAATGTTCTCGTACCCAGTGTTACCGACCGTATCGATGAGGAAATCATCAAAGCGGCTGGCCCCAATCTCAAACTGATCGCCAATTTTGGCAATGGCACAGACAATATCGATGTTGTCGCAGCTGCAGCACGCGGTATCACAGTCACCAATACCCCGAATGTGCTGACGGAAGACACCGCTGATATGACCATGGCGCTGATGCTGGCTGTGCCGCGCCGTCTGGTCGAAGGTGCATCCATTCTTCTTGACGATGGCAAGTGGGAGGGCTGGGGTCCGACATGGATGCTCGGCCGCCGCATCTGGGGCAAACGCCTCGGCATTGTCGGCATGGGCCGTATCGGCACCGCCGTTGCCCGCCGCGCCAAGGCTTTTGGCTTGTCGATCCATTACCACAATCGCAAACCGGTCAACCCAAAGACGGAAACGGAACTTGAAGCAACCTATTGGGACAGTCTCGATCAGATGCTGGCCCGCATGGATATCATCTCGGTCAATTGCCCCTCGACTCCTGCGACTTTTCATCTGCTGTCGGCTCGGCGGCTGGCATTGATGCAACCGACCGCCTTTATCGTCAACACTGCCCGTGGCCAGATCATCGATGAACAGGCGCTAATTGCCCAGCTGGAAACCGGAAAACTCTCCGGGGCAGCACTTGATGTGTTCGAACATGAGCCAGCGGTGAATTCCAAACTGCGCAAACTCGCCAAGGCGGGCAAAGTTGTGATCCTGCCGCATATGGGTTCGGCAACGCTCGAAGGCCGTATCGACATGGGCGAGAAGGTGATCATCAACATTCGCACGTTTATCGATGGACATCGTCCGCCGGACCGGGTTTTGCCAAACCGGGTTTAGAGGTTGCGTTTCCACCGTGCGTGGTTCGACAAGCTCACCATGAGGGAGATTGTTGCCTGCGGGACTAATTGGCGAAATCGCAGATTATCGTTCCTTGCAATGCACGCCGTCCCTCATGGTGAGCTTGTCGAACCACGCACGGTGGAAATGCAACGGCATGAATTACCGAACGCTAACGATCCCGGCATCATCAATTGCAAGCGTGTGATCAATCAGGTTGGCAAACGCACTGCGATCCAATTTCAGGGCCATCGGTGTCTGATGACCCATTTCCTGGGCCACGATCAATCCGAGCAGAAGAATCGCGTCGGGTTCATGCAGGATGATGGCTGCGGGGGCCAGACCTGCTGATACCAGTTCCAAAAGCACGGCTGCGGCGGATGACGAGCCAATCGTGCCGGGTAGACAAAGCACTTTGCCGGTAATGGCGACGCCATGTTGGGGATGGCGCACATCGGCAATCAGGCCGGTCTTGGGATTTACCCCACCCCAGAAACTGATCGGCGCGGTAAGCACCAACGCCTCGGCCTCCGCCTGTTGACCTTCAACGAGAATTTCCGCCTGCAAGCGCATCATGCGGCCTCGAAGACCGGACGGCCAAGCACAGCGCTTTCCACGCATTCGGCCATCGAGCCGTAGATGACGCCGTAGCCGGTATTCCCCGGGGCATAATGGGCGAATTTCCCCGAATTGGTCATCAGAACCGCATTGCTGACGTCAGGCAGGATAGGTGTGACGACAACACATGTGTCGGCAACGATGACAACGCCAGTCTTTTCCAGTGACTGTCGCCTGCCACTGCTTTCAAGCGCCGTCAGAGCATGACGGCCGGTGCAGGCGTAGAGCGGCACGTTGAGATGGCGGCCAGCAATCAACGCTTCCAGCCGGTCGAACTCTGCACCGGAAAGATGCGGACTGCCGATGGCCACCGCATCGATCTTTTCGGTACCAGCCGCTGTCGATAGCCTGCGGCGTGAATCCTTGATCATGTCTGAAGTGACGGTGATGATCGATTCCGGCTTCTGGTTGTGCAACGCCGTGGCGAGATCCGGCGCTTCCGGCGTTACACCAGCCACGTGGAACAGTCCGACAGCTCCGGCAGAAGCCGCCGCTGCACCGAAAGCCTTCAGTGCATCTTCACCCGGATGTTCAGCAATGCCCGCGACCACACCGACCGCATCGCCAAGTTCCCGGCCGAACAGGCTGCCAAGAATTGGCCATGCCACCTCGGAGGCAAGAAATGCGGAATCGAGGCCCGACACATCGAAGACAACCCGCGCGCGCCGGTTCTCCGGCCGGTGGAAGCCGTAATAGGGCGCATAACCGGCAATGGCGCAGGCAATATCGAGAAAGTCACCATAGCGGTTGGTCCGGGCACCAAGCACGGAATTGCAGAAGACAACCGCATTCGATTCGCCCCAGGCGACATCACTGCCAAGGGCCGGGCGGTGACCCGCCTGATAGGGCGCACAGGTCCATGTCGGCTCACAGCCAAGTGTGCGATAGGCATCCATCATGCGCCGGGCCATGCCGCGTTCATGCGGTTCGAGCCGGTTTTTCGAGCAGCCGGTCAAATCCAGCGAGCCGACATTAAGTGTGGCACGCACCGCGACTTTTGCGCTGCCTTCGACCAGCTTTTCGGCAAACAGCGTGCCTGAATCGCCATGATACAGCGCACCATCAATATGGGCTGATACAATGGGAATTAATGATGGAGCTCCCATCAGGCGGGCCGTGGCGGCAACAATGCGCATGGCCATTCCTGCGCCTTCGCCGCGCGCACCATTGGCAATGGCCCGTTGCTCCGGCGTCAGATCAAGCGCAGCGCTCATGCCGCGCCTCTCTCACTCGCTTTGTATTTGATTGTTTCGAACCGCGAGCTCAATGCATCGTAGAGCAGCAGCCTGCCGATGAGCGGCTCACCAATGCCGGTGATGAGCTTAATGACTTCTGTCGCCTGCAAGCTGCCAATGACGCCGGGCAAAACACCAAGCACCCCGGCTTCCGCACAGGCTGGAACAAGGCCGGGTGGCGGCGCAGACGGGAAGAGATCGCGATAGGACGGGTTCTGTTCACCCTTGGCATTGCGGGCATAAGGCAGGAGCGTGGTCAGCGAGCCATCGAAGCGGCCAAGGGCGGCCGAGACCAGCGGGCGTTTTCCCGCCGCGCAGGCATCCGCCAGCAAATAGCGCGTATCGAAATTATCCGAGCCGTCCACGACGATGTGATAGCGGCTGATGAGATCGGCGACATTGTCAGGAGCGATACGGGTTTCATGCGCCTCGACCGTCACATGTGGATTGATCGCTGCGATGGCGCGCGCGGCACTTTCCACCTTGGGCGAGCCGACAAGATCGGTGTCGTGGATCACCTGCCGCTGCAGGTTGGAAAGCGAAACGCGATCGTCGTCGATAATGCCAAGCGTGCCGACGCCCGCTGCAGCCAGATATTGCAGCACCGGCGCTCCAAGCCCGCCCGCGCCGACCACGAGCACCCGAGCACGTTTCAGCTTCTGCTGGCCAGGCCCGCCAATCTCCGCAAGGATGATATGGCGGGCATAGCGCTCAAGTTCGGTGGAGGTAAAGGGCGGGCTTTCCGGATCGGTCATGGCGTCATATTAGAGCAAGATCGAGCCGGAATGCAGCATCCCATTTGTCTCAGGCGAGAAATTTCAAACCGGCAATGCCGGAGACGATCAGGCCAATACAGACAAGACGGATCACCGTGGCGGGTTCGCCAAAGAGATACATGCCGAGCAGTGCTGTGCCAACGGTACCGATACCGGTCCATACGGCATAGGCACTGCCGACGGGCAGTTCGCGCAGGGCAAGCCCCAGAACCACAACACTGATCACCATGCTGGCCCCGGTCAGCACCGACGGTGTCAGACGGGTAAACCCATCGGTATATTTGAGCCCGATAGCCCAGCCGATTTCAAAGAGCCCTGCAATAACAAGATAAATCCAGGCCATGACGACCATCCTTTTGATTATGCGGGCCGTCCCGGCTGTGTGTCATACGCCGCATGGGTTATGCTGCGTGGAGGCCGTCCTCCAAGGCTCTATTTAGGCTGGCAGAAATGCATGGGCAAGCATTTAAGCGCTGAGTAATTTTGGTGTTTAACATCAAGGATTGTGAACGGCCGCTATTCCCTGTTTCATGCCTTGTACAATCGTATCGGGCTGGTCTTCTCCCGTTTCACCACGCCTTTGGCTTCCAGATCGAGCTGGACAGCTTTTGCCCACCAACCGGCTTTGGCACCGCCCGGAAAAACCTCCTGTGACAAGACATCCGTCAGCTGTTCGCGGATTTCCACCACGGTCAGACCGGGTGCGGTTACTGGCAAGACTTTGAGATAGGCTTCCTTCATGGCGTCGTATTTGACCTGATCAAGCCGCTGCTTGCTCCCCGGATGATTGACGTTCTCGACTCTAACTTTGAGAGACTGTGCCATTTTGCTTACTCCTTCCATTGCCTGTTAAAGCTGACCTTTGCTAACAAGACGAATGAGGGAGTACTATTTCGACAATCAATTCGAAAATTAAACAAGACTTGGCCATGGAGTTGTTCGTTCCAACAGTACGTCATAGTTCGTTTCACTTTAATTCCTCTAAATCGCATGCTTAGATTGGCTGGTCATGTGATTCATTGAAATGGGGAATATTATGAATTCAGTACAGGGAATTACTGTTTTTGCGTTGATCGGTTCAGCAGCACTGGTATCGGGATGCGTTAATCATCGGGGGAATGAAGCAACAAATTCTGCCAACGTCTCTTCGGAAAAGTCAGCGACGACTGGCAAGAGGAGCAGAATTTGGAGCAATTACCAAGTTAAGGAAGATTGTTCCTCTGGTATTATCCCTACGCTGAAGGTCACGTCAGCACCCGTCCACGGAAAGATTGAAATTGTTGAGGAAACAGTATCCCCAGAAATTCCGGCCGACAACGTTCGATACAAATGCAATTCCAGAAAATACAAAGCGGCAGTTGCGTATTATACCTCAGAACCGGGATTTAGCGGTACAGATAAAGTGAGCCTATATGCAGACTGGCGCAGCGATCAAATGTTCACGTACACGACAGTGCGTATAAAAGTAAGCAAATAGCTCAGGTTATTTCGAAGGGTTGTTGGTCGGGATTATCCCGACCCTTTGTTTTGTAGGTAATGAACAATCTTACAATGGCCAGCTTTTTCAAGGCGGCGTGACAATCATCCATGTGAAGACATAGGCCTGCAGCATCACCAGAATGCCGACAAGGCAGGCAAGTACGATCGAGTGCTTGAAGACAAAGCGCAGGATCGTGCCTTCGTGCCCGTACCAGTTGGTCGCGGTGGAGGCGACGACGATGGACTGGGCGTCAATCATCTTGCCCATGACGCCGCCGGACGAGTTGGCTGCGCCCATCAGGATCGGCGAGAGGCCGAGCTGTTCCGAGGTGATCTTCTGCAGGTTGCCGAAGAGCACATTGGAAGCCGTATCGGAGCCGGTCAGCGCCACACCGAGCCAGCCGAGCAGCGTACCGAAGAACGGATAGAGCACGCCCGTTGCCGCAAAGGCGAGGCCGAGCGTGGCGTCGATGCCAGAAAGCCGCGTCAGCGTGCCGATGGCCAGCATGGCAGAAATGGTGATCAGCGAGTAGGAACAGAGCTTGATCGTCTTGCCATAGACTTTGAGCATTTCGCCGGGCTTGTAGCCCATGACAAGGCCGGAAATGACGGCGGCAATCAGCATGCCGGAACCGGTATAAGACAGCCATGTAAAGGCAAACACCGCCTTTTCCGGTGTCGGCTGGGCTGCGATGGGCGCAACTTTCATAATCAGATTGTTGAGGCCGGGAACAGCATAGCTCAGTGTCGCCCATGGATTGACGGCGTTTTTGAACCAGTCTGTACCCCAGAGCAGGAGAACGGCACAGACAATGATCCAAGGCGTCATCGACGCCCAGACTTCTGCCCGCGTCGGCTTGGCCTTGGATACCTGTACCGGCGGAACCTGTGATGCGGAATCATCGCGCGTGCGCAGTGCTGCGGAGGTCCATATGACTTTTGGCTGCCAGATGCGCAGGAAACCGATCAGGCAAGCCATGGAAATCAGCGATGCTCCGATATCAACGATCCAGGGATTGATGAAATTGGAAATCAGATATTGCGGCACTGCAAAGGACACGCCTGTGACCAGAATCGCTGGCCAGACTTCCTTCATGCCCTTGTATCCGGCAAAAGCCCAAACAACCCAGAATGGTATGATGAGTGAGAAGAACGGCAATTGCCGTCCGACCATCGCGCCAAGCAAAAAGGGATCAATGCCGGTGACGCTGGACAGCCCGGCGATCGGCGTTCCCAGCGCGCCATAGGCGACAGGGGCGGTGTTGGCGATCAGCGAAAGACCGGAAGCCGCCAGGGGTGAAAAGCCAAGGCCGATCAGGATGGCGGCTGTCACCGCAACGGGCGTTCCGAAACCGGAGGCACCTTCAAAGAAAGCACCGAATGAAAAGGCGATGAGCAATATTTGCAAACGCCGGTCGCGTGTCACGCCGCCAATAGTGTTCTGCAGCGTTTCGAACACGCCTTTCTCCACCGTCAACCGGTAGAGGAAGATGACATTGAGAACGATCCAGCCAATAGGGAAGAAGCCCGTGACGATGCCTAGAATGGACGCGCGGATGGACAGGTCCGCTGGCATGGTGAAAACGAATATTGCCATCAGGTTTGCCACCACCAGCGCGATGATCGCGGCTATATGCACCTTGACCTTATTGGATGCGATCATGGCCAGCAGCACCACAACGGGTATTGCTGCCGCTAGCGTCGAAAGAACGGAATTGCCGAAAGGATTGTAGACCTGATTCCACATCATGAATGCCCCTCATCATGGAGCACCGTTGACTATCCGAATACCTCGAACAATCGTTCGGTACTCTAGTATATGTGTCAGATGGAGGTATTTGTTGCAGGTTCAAAAGAGAATGCAACTGCGTAAAATCAGAACGCCGCCGAAATGGCGGCGTTTGCGGGTTTTTCAACAGGCAATGCAGCCCTATGGCCGTTTTGGAATATCCAAACCGCGCTGCACGGCCGGACGGGCAAGACAGCGTTCGAGCCAGACAGGAACGTTCTTCAGGCTGGCATAGTCGACGAGATCGCCAGCACCGTAGAAACCGACCAGATTGCGGACCCAGCCAAGCGTAGCGATATCAGCAATGGTATATTCATCGCCCATGATCCATTGGCGGCCTTCAAGCTGTGTTTCCAGCACTCCGAGCAGGCGCTTTGACTCATTCGCATAGCGCTGAAGCGGGCGCTTGTCTTCATATTCGCGACCGGCAAACTTATGGAAGAAACCGACCTGGCCGAACATCGGGCCGATTGCAGCCATCTGGAAGAACACCCACTGGATCGTCTGATAGCGCAGTGCCGGATCGGCGGGCAGGAACTTGCCGGTCTTTTCGGCGAGATAGAGCAGAATGGCGCCCGATTCGAACAGCGGCAGCGGTTTGCCGCCGGGACCGTCTGGATCGATGATCGCCGGGATCTTGCCATTGGGGTTGAGCGACAGGAACTCGGGTGTCCAGCTCTCGTTCTTGCCAATATCGACAAGATGGACCTCATACGGCAGACCCAGTTCTTCGAGCATGATCGAAACCTTGACGCCATTGGGTGTCGGCAGGGAATAAAGCTGCAGACGGTCTGGATGCTGGGCTGGCCAGCGGGCAGTGATCGGGAAGGCTGAAAGGTCAGACATGAGAATTCCTTCGTTGGATCAATTTTCGGCAATGATGGTCCGCAACCTTTTGGGTTCGCATCATCATGCGGATGTTGGGCGGGCAGTCCTCACGAAGCTAGCATAGCCACGGGCGCGTTTTCCATCACCGAATGTCAGCGCGGGCGCACTTCACCGTGTGCAACATCAAAAAATTGCGCACGTCCATCCAGGCTGGAAAACAGCGCACGATCCGTACCGGTCATGAAAGCCTGCCCGCCGAGTTCTTCGATAATGTCGAACAGCGCCGCACGCCGGCCCTCATCCAGATGCGCAGCGATTTCGTCCAGCAGCAAGATCGGCGCCATCCCGGCAAGTTCGCCCGTAAGGCGGGCATGTGACAGGATAAGCCCGATCAACAGCGCCTTTTGCTCGCCAGTGGAGCAGAGCGCGGCGGGCATGGCTTTCGGACGATGGCGCACAAGCAGGTCGGAGCGATGCGGACCGTCGAGCGTGCGCCCGGCAGCGCGGTCGCGGTTTCGTCCGTCATGCAGGGCGCGGCGGAAGGTTTCCTCGACGTCGGTTGCCGCTTCGATACCGACGCGCGCTTCAAGCTCGCCATCAAGGATACAGTCGGCCTTGGGGAAGGGTGTATCATCCGGCAGCCGCTCGATCATGCCGTTGATCAGACGCATGAGTTCGGCACGCGCCGCGGCGATGGCAATGCCGAGCTCCGCCATGGGCGTTTCAATGGCATCGAGCCAAGCGCTGTTGCTGCGCTCTTCCGTAAGCAAACGGTTACGGCTACGCATTGCCTTCTCATAGTTGAGAACGCGTTTGCCATGGGCCGGATCGATGGCCAACACCATGCGGTCAAGAAAACGCCTGCGGTCGCCAGCCGGGCCAGTGAACAATCCGTCCATGGACGGGACCAGCCAAAGAATGCGCGAATATTCCAGGAGATCATCGGCACTGGAGGCCGTCACACCATTAATGCGCACGCGCCGGGCAGTATCGCCGGGTGCATTGCCGGCAAGGCCCGTGCCGACATCGACAGAACCTTCTTCGGTTTCGATAGCGGCGTGAATGGCAAAGCCGTCGGGTGCATCGTTGCGGGTTACATCCGTATAGGTAGCGCGTCGCAAGCCGCGTCCGGGCGACAGAAATGATACCGCTTCAAGGAGGTTCGTCTTGCCCGAACCGTTTTCGCCGGTCAGCACCACATGCGAAGGGCCAAGCCGCAGCGACAGACTTTCATAATTGCGAAAATTGGCAAGCTTCAACCGGCTGATCGAAACGCGGGCTGGCTTAGAATCGCTATTCATTGGAAGTCCGACAGGACAGAGGGGGTGATGTAAACATCACCCATCACTAAAACAGCGAAACTATACCCGCATCGGCATGAGGACATAGAGCGCATTTGCGTCGCCTGTATCCCGCACCAATGTTGGCGAGCCCGCATCGGCCAGCATAAAGATGGCTTCGGAACCGGACAACTGAGCCGTAATATCAAGAAGATATTTGGCGTTGAAACCGATTTCGATCGGATCGGAATCATAATCGGCTGCAAGCTCATCGGTCGCACTGCCAGAATCCGGATTGTTGACGGTCAGCGTCAACTGGCCATCGGCGATTGTCAGCTTAACGGCACGGCCGCGCTCGCTGGAAATGGTCGACACTCGGTCAACGGCCGAGGCAAAGCTCTGGCGGTCAATGGTCAGCTTCTTGTCATTACCGGATGGAATAACGCGTTGATAATCCGGGAACGTGCCGTCGATCAGCTTGGAAGTGAGAACCACCGAACCGATGGTAAAGCGGATTTTCGTGTCCGATAGCTCGATTGTAACTGCGACATCTGGATCATCGACCAGTTTCTGCAATTCGGCGACAGTCTTGCGCGGAATAATGATGCCGGGCATGCCCTCGGCGCCCGACGGCGCTTCCAGCTCGGCACGCGCCAGACGATGACCGTCGGTGGCAACAGCACGCAGCTTCAGCGAACCTTCGCTCTCGATCGCGTGGAAATAGATGCCATTGAGATAATAGCGGGTCTCTTCGGTGGAAATGGCGAACTGCGTGCGCTCGATCAGGCTCTTCAGCGCACTTGAGGAAATGCGGAATGTGTGGGTGAACGAACCCGCAGTCAGCTCCGGAAAATCCGATTGCGGCAGGCACTGCAGGCGGAAATTCGAGCGGCCTGATGTAACGGTCATGGAATTGCCGTCGGCATTGGTTGCCAGCATCACTTCAGCGCCGTCTGGCAGTTTGCGAACGATATCATAGAGCAGATGGGCCGGTACAGTTGTCGCGCCAGCCTGTTCGATCTGCGCGGCTGTGGCTTCCGTCACTTCGAGATCAAGATCGGTGGCTTTGAGAGCAAGGCTTGCGCCATCCGCTTGCAGCAGAACGTTCGAAAGGATCGGAATGGTGTTGCGCCGTTCCACCACACGATGGACGTGGTTGAGCGACTTCAGAAGATTGGAACGTTCAAGAGTTACACGCATGATAAACCGGTCTCACTGTCTTTATCGACCCAAAGCCAACAGAGGCTTGCGGCGCTTTTTCTGGCGAGAGGGTGAAGTTCCCCCAAGGTCAAGCAAATTGGCAGAAAGTCACCGTAAAAAGCAAGCCTGCGGCTGGTATCAACGTACCATACCACAGGCTTTCTGTTGATAAGTGGCGTGATGCCCTTATTGGGCCTGATCGTTGATCAGACGCTTCAGAAGCTCAATTTCCTGTGACAGTTTCTGGTCCTTGCCGGCAACATCCTCGATCTTGCGCACAGCATGCAGAACCGTCGTGTGATCGCGGCCGCCAAAGCGCCGGCCGATTTCCGGCAGAGAACGTGGTGTCAGCATCTTGGCGAGATACATAGCGATTTGACGAGGCTTGACGATGGTGCGTGTGCGCCGGTTCGACAAAAGGTCCTGCTTGGAAACGTTGTAGTGCCGCGAAACAATGCGCTGGATTTCTTCGATGCGGATACGCTTGGCTTCGCCGCCGCGCATCAGATGGCTGAGCAGTTCGTCAACACGATCCACGGAAAGGTTCGGCTCGAATGTCTGGCGGAACAGCAACTGGTTGAACGCGCCTTCCAGCTCCCGGCCGCTGCCGGTGACAGACTGAGCGACATGGTCGAGAATCTCAGGTGAAATATCGAGCGACTGGTCTTCCTGCTGGGCAGCAACGAGGCGGCGCTTGAGAATTTCGAGGCGCATCACATAGTCGGGCGAGACCATTTCCAGTGCGACACCGCCCTGAAGGCGCGAACGCACGCGTGCATCCAGTGATTCCAGTTCTGAAGGCGGACGGTCCGCAGCCACAACAACCTGCTTGGCGCTGTCGAGCAACGTATTGATCAGATGGCAGAATTCATGCTGGATCGACTTGCCCTGCAGGAACTGCATGTCATCGATGATCAGTAGGTCGATATCGCGCAACTGCTCCTTGAAAGAGAGCGCATTGTTATCGCGAATAGCCGTTGCGAAACGCCACATGAAATATTCAGCGGTCAGGTAAACCACACGGGTGCGCTCGGAACGCTTCAACGCATCTGCGGCAATTGCCTGCAGAAGATGTGTCTTACCAAGGCCAACCGAGGCGTGGATGAACAGCGGGTTGAAGCGTACGGCACTGGCACCGGCATCGGCGATGGTACGCGCTGCAGCAAGGGCGACGCGGTTGGGCGAGCCGTCAACAAACGTATCGAACGTATAGCGCGGATCCAGCGGCGATCCGAAAACAGAGTTCTGTCCTGGGCGGTCAGTCGCACGGTCTGTAAAATGTGCCGGCGCCTTTTTGTCCTGGGATGTGTTGCCAACCGGGAAAACCGGCTTGTCACGGGTAATGGCGCGCGGATCGGTGCGCAATGTGGTTTCTGCTTCCAGAGAAGGGCGGCAGGCGCGGCTGGCGCTGCGGAAGACAATCTCAACCTTCAGAACCTGCTCGTCCTCTTCACGCCACAGCGCGTTGATCATGTCGGAGTAGTGATTGTTGATCCAGGAACGCAGGAATGCGGTTGGCACGGACAAGCGAACAATGCTCTTGGATGTTTCGTCCAGCTTGAGACGGCCGAACCAGCTTGAGTAAACTTCATTTCCGAGTTTGGCCTTGAGTTTGATCTGGACTCTCTCGAAAATCATTTCGCTCTGGCTGATGGCCGATACCATACTCTTCCCTTCGTCCATATGGAGCGGGACCATGGCTGCATTCGTGCCGTTTTCCATTATTCCGCTGGTCATTGTCATTGCCTCATCCTGATATTTATCTGTTCGGACTTTATTGATGTCCGTGTTTTCATGTGGACCGGTCGAAGACCGGTGTGCAGAGTTGTAGAGCCGATCACCCCTATGAGCGGCTTTCAATCTCTGGGAGCTAGTGGATTATTAGGGACAGTAACGTGCTGTACAGATCTGAACAATCTTCCGCTGAAATTTTAAAAACCGTCACGTCCATATCCTTCTCAACTTTGGCGCAAAAAGACTCACGCCCGGCTGATGCCAGCGCTGCCAACTTGCTTCTTTTCTGAAACGATCCAGGTTTGCATAACCTGAATACCGACAAAATCTACCCGCTACGCAAACAAATAATCTGCGTCCGAACCCACTAATTTTATAAGCCTGTTAAATGGGTTTTTGCCCACCCCTTCGATGTCTGGACCTTACAAAAACCTTTGCGGTGAGGGCAAGGGCAGGCACGCCGCTTTTTTAGTGAATTAAAGGTTAACGCTTTTATGTTTTTTTTAACGATCCCCGGTACGGTCGGGAAAAAGCCTTCGGATTCAAAGCCTTTTTTGGAATGCCGATTTTGCTGCACTGCGGAGTCACGCGATCAAAAAAAATATTAAATTATCGCTTGACAGTAGCTGGGGTGGCAGATTCTCGGCACTGGGTTTGCTGCGCAATGACTACCTTCTGTAAATCATTGAAATTAAACAAGAAATGATGGTTGTCGCTTTTTGTCCGAAACTATTTGTGACCGGCATATGTCAGGGTTTTGATATGCCACAATCTTTTTCACTGGAAACGAATTTGTGCTCAAAATTTTGGCAAATAAAAAACCCGGCTAAGGACCAGCCGGGTTTAAAATAGACTAAATTGGTATGATTAAGCAGTCATGCCCTTGAGGCGTGCTGCAAGACGCGAAACCTTGCGGGATGCTGTGTTCTTGTGAACGACACCCTTGGTTGCTGCGCGCATCATTTCCGGTTCAACAGCCTTGAAGGCTACGGAAGCGGCTGCCTGATCACCGCTTGTCACCGCATCTTCGAACTTGCGAAGGAAGGTGCGCACGCGTGAACGGCGGGATTTATTAACTTCGGTGCGGGCTTCGATCTTGCGCGCCGCTTTCTTGGCCGAAGGAGTGTTGGCCATGATGCCTCTCTTTTCTGTCAGCTACTCGGCAGCTTCAAAGCGGCCGTCACAAAATAATAGGGTGGCCGAGGGGCCACCAAACGTTGTCGGGCTTATAGATCACGTTTCCCGTTGCGTCAACTTGGAATCGTTGCCTTGCCGGTGGATATTTCTACCCTACCGGTTTTTGAAATTCGGAGTGCGTTTTTCGGCAAAGGCCGCCATTCCTTCTTTCTGGTCTTCCAGCGCAAACATGGAATGGAAGACGCGCCGTTCGAACCGCAAGCCTTCCGCTAGCGTGGTTTCATAGGCCCGGTTGACGGTTTCCTTGGTCATCATGGCAACAGGCAGGGAGAAAGACGCGATTTTCCCGGCCGCCTTCAGCGCCTCTTCGATCAGCTCACCCGCCGGGACAACCCGTGAAACAAGGCCGCTGCGCTCAGCTTCAGCCGCATCCATCATGCGCCCGGTCAGGCACAGATCCATAGCCTTGGACTTGCCGATAAAGCGCGTCAGCCGCTGCGACCCGCCCATGCCGGGCATGACACCCAGCGTGATTTCCGGCTGGCCGAATTTGGCGGTATCTGCCGCAATGATGAAATCGCACATCATGGCCAGCTCACAGCCGCCGCCAAGCGCATAACCGGCGACCGCCGCAATCAATGGCTTGCGCAGCCGGGTCACCCGCTCCCACTCGCTGAAATAATCGCCGAGGTAAGCATCGGCAAACTGCAATGTCTGCATTTCCTTGATGTCGGCCCCGGCCGCAAAGGCTTTTTCCGAACCGGTAATGACGACGGCACCGATTCGATTATCTTTCTCGAAGTCTTCCAGTGCGGTGCTGAGTTCGGCGAGCAAGGCGGAGTTCAGGGCGTTCAGGGCCTGTGGCCGGTTAAGCTGAATGAAGCCAACCTTCTCGCGTGTCTCCACGATGATATTTTCATAGGCCATCTGAATAGTCCTCCTAGTGCTGGCAGATCGGGCAAAAAAACGTCGAGCGTCCGCTTTGAACGATGCGTGTCACCGTGCCATCGCAAGTGGGCCGGGGGCAAGGGTCGCCTTCGCGGTCGTAGACAGAAAATGAGTGCTGGAAATAGCCAAGCTCGCCGTCGGCTTGCCTGTAGTCTTTGAGACTGGAGCCACCCGCTGCTATCGCATCTGCTATGACCGAGCGAATGGCGGTCGCCAGCCGTTCTGCCATGGGCTCACCCTTTTTACCGGCAATGGTGCCTGCCACACGTAGAGGTGAGAGCTCAGCGCGCCACAGAGCCTCGCAGACATAAATATTGCCAAGCCCCGCAATCAACCTTTGATCCAGCAGGGCGGCTTTAAGCGGTGCATTCTTGTTGTCAAACAGCTTGGCGAGCAGAGTGCCATCAAGCCGGTTGCCGGTTGGCTCGATACCAAGATCCTTGATCAGTTTGTGGGTATTAAGCCCACCGGGTTCAGCAAACAGCATGAAACCAAAACGGCGCGGATCATTATAGATGATGCGGGTTTTGACCTGTGCCGCAGATTCAAGATGGATGACCACGTGGTCGTGCGTGGCGGCTTTCGAACGGTCATGGTGGAATGCGCCGGGAACCATGTCGTCTGCATCCTGCTCAATCCGGTAAGAACCCGACATGCCGAGATGGCTGATGAGACCGAGTCCGTTATCCAAATGGATGATCAGATATTTTGCCCGCCGCTCGAGTGAGTCGATCCTGCGGCCCGTCAGTCTTTCCGCAAAGTCCTGGGGAAAGGGAAACCGCAGGTCCGGGCGCCTCTGTTCGACACGCGCAATGGTTGCGCCCTCCATAAAAGGCTGCAATCCACGGCGGACTGTTTCAACTTCGGGTAGTTCAGGCATGGGATGCGGTGCCTCGCAGGAAACTCTTACCGTGCGCACCGGCGGCAATCCCAAGATGCGCAGCGATGGTTTCGCCAATATCGGCGAAGGTGGGACGTATTCCCAGAGTGCCATGCGGCAGACCGGGTCCGAAGCAAAGCACCGGAACGCGTTCGCGTGTGTGGTCTGTACCCCTGAAGGTCGGATCGCAACCATGATCGGCGGTGAGGATCATAAGGTCACCTTCACGCAACTTGGCCAAAGCTTCAGGTAGCCGCTTGTCGAACGCTTCGAGCGCTGCCGCATAGCCCGGCACGTCGCGGCGGTGGCCATAGAGCATGTCGAAATCGACAAAATTGGTGAAAACCAGATCACCATCCTGCGCGTCATCCATGGCAATCAGCGTTTCATCGAACAGCGCCATGTTGCCATTGGCCTTGCGCACCTGCGATACGCCCTTGTGCGCATAGATATCGCCGATCTTGCCGATGGCAATGACAATGCGCCCGGCATCAGTGAGACGGTCGAGCAATGTCGGTTCCGGTGGGGGCACGGAATAGTCGCGGCGATTGCCCGTCCGCTCAAAGCTTGCCTTGTCTTCACCAACAAATGGCCGCGCAATCACGCGCCCGATATTCAGGGGATCGACCAGTTCGCGCAGGATTTCACAAAGCTTGTACAGCCGGTCCAGCCCAAAATGCTGCTCATGGGCTGCGATCTGGATGACAGAATCTGTGGATGTATAGAAAATTGGCTTGCCCGAGCGGATATGTTCCTCGCCATATTCCTCGATAATTTCGGTGCCCGAGGCGTGCTTGTTACCGAGAATACCGGGCAGGTTGGCGCGGGTTATGGCTTCGGCGACGAGGCTGTCGGGAAAGGTGGGAATGGTCTGCGGGAAATAACCCCAATTGAAGGTAACCGGCACTCCGGCAATTTCCCAATGACCCGATGGCGTATCTTTGCCGTTGGAGACCTCTTCTGCCGCCCCCCATAACCCGACCGGAGCGGCCGTTTCTGCGGGAATTTGCAAACTGGAAGCAATGTTGGCCGCATGGAAGAGGCCTAGCGACGTCAAATTGGGAAGAACGAGCGGACCGGAGCGCAATCCCTGCTTGTCGCCGCGCCCGGCAGCGCAGGCTTCCATAATGTGACCGAGCGTCGTCGAGCCTTCATCGCCGAAGGCCGCTGCATCCGGCGCGCCGCCAATGCCAAAAGAATCGAGCACAAAAAGAAAAGCGCGGGACATGCATCACTCCATCAAACCTGTGCCCCACAGATAGGTCAAACTTCGGCTGATGACAAACAGGATGTTCCCAAGCGCAGGAAGTGGGACGGTTCAGCAGTCGCTGCAGGCAACGGATGGTCCCTGGCGCACGCGGCCGTAATAGGTCTTGCTCATTGCAAGGCCGGGGCCACTGGTGCCAACAGATGTGTTGACGGTGTTTTTGATGGTCCAGGCAATGAGCGGAATGTAGGCAATCTGCGTCTCGACGCGGACAATGGATGTGCCGGGATTGTTCAGATTGGCGTCAACGGTAATATTGCTCCCCTTTGTATAGGGCGTGCTGACCGTCTGATTTACCATGCGGCGTGACCAGGCGACAGTCGGACTGCCGGTCAGCGGAATATTGATGGCAGTGACTGTGATCTGCGGCAAGTCACGCTGATAGGGCAATAATGTTGTTGCGCCGATCGCCATGATATCATCCAGATCGTTCTTGACGATTGCTTGCTGCTGCGTGACCAGATCGTTGACGATAATCGTCGCTCGGCCAAGCTTCTTATTGACATCAAGTCCGGTTGTAATCTCGACGCTGCCGAGCAGAAGCATGATCATGACGGGTGCGATCAGGGCAAACTCCATGGCCGCCACACCGCGACGGTCAGCCAAAAAATTGGCAAGATATGTGCCTGCCCTATGCGTTGCTGTCATCAATGTTCCAAATGGGTACATGGCGGATGCTTTCGTCGAAGCGGATTTTGGACAGGCCGGCATCACAGATATGGCTCATTGCGCCAGGTTACTGTGGAGAACAGCAATGTCTTGCCTTGATCTTTGATCGTTGCAATTCGGGATTTCATGGGATCAGTCAGAATAGGCCAGCGGTAAAAGATACGCATCTGGTTGATGGTGCCTGCGGCGCCTGGCTTGACCTGCAACTGGGCAACATCAACGTCATTGTTAGCATTGACGGGAAAAGTTTTGGGGACTGCCTTGAAGGTCGCATAGGTCTGCAGATCGACTTCAAGATCGGGGCAAGGAGCCGCCGCCATGAACAATTGCCCGCAAAGCAATTTCTTCAGTTTGACCGCGTTATCTACGTCAACGACTTTTTTCTGCCCGGTCCGCAGCTGCCGCGCGAGATCATCCACGGCATTTGACATGGCTTGCTGCGCAGTGAAGCTCAAGCTCACTTCAATAATGGCAAAAATCAAAAGAAAGAAGGGCAGGGCAATCAGGGCAAATTCTATGGCTACGGAGCCACGGTTGTTTTTGCAAAATCGCCCGAAGATGGATGTTCTGCCGGCACGGGGGCGGACGGACGCTGGCATGGCAGCATTTTCGCCTAGACTGTTTGTATGTGTGTCCCCGGACATGAATTGTCTCTTTCCGCACTTTTCTGAAGGTCCGGACAGAGCACTATCATTCAGATGTTAGAATCCCGTGTGAAGCCATGGACAAATTGCGACAAACAGATTCATTCTTTTTCAACCGTGTTTAAGCTGAACCGGATCAATTGCCGCCAATTTGCGTGTCGGATTTTTTCTCGGCATCGGTTTTCTGCGATATCTCGCAGAATGGCGAACAGGAAAGCGTCTGGACCATAGCACGCCGGTAGACACGCACCGTATTAGCAACGCTGCGGCTGACCAGAACCTGATCGTCGACAATGGCGCTGCCGTCGGCATCCATGATGACGATATTGGTCATGCCGAAGCCCTTGCCGGTCAGCACGACAGTCCGTGCATCCTTGACAACGGCATCTGCAATCTCCGGATCGCCCACAACCACCGTGTCAGCGGGCCGCGCCAGTTTCAGAACAGTGGCTTGGTTCATAACCACGTGAATGCCAGTATCGGCATGGGCCTGCTTCATTCCGATGGCGGTTGCTGCCAACCCAAGCACGAACAGTATCCCGTAGAGATGATTGGTGCGATTCTGGGTGTGAAACATGGTGGCGCCCTTTGGAAAACGATGGGCCAACCATGACTGCTATTTGTGAAAGAAGACTTAAGTCTGTGAACGGATCGTTAAGTATAAATTTCTTCAAAGCGCCAAACTGCCCGGGAATATATGACAGGGCACCTGCGGGCAATTTTAGTCTTTGATTTCATCCTTTCGTAACGGTCTTTTTTAAGAGGAATGCAATGCGCTGCGGATAGGCTTGTCTTCAGTCAGGCTAAAGGCGGTTGTCCGTCAATGCCGGAACGAAAGACAAGAACACACGCAGGGAGATCATGATGTTCGATACAAAGCACCTTGCGGAAACCGATCGCAATGTCTTCGCCGGATTTCCCAAGAACCGGTCAGGCGCGACAGCGATTGAGTATGCGTTGATCGCCGGAATTATCTCCATTGGTATCGTGGCGGGCGCAGGAACGCTCGGGAATGCCGTGGGTGGTGCGTTTAACGGTGTTGCGACCAAGGTTACGAACGCAACGAAGTAAATGCGTTGGCCGCATGACGGGCTGGATGAGTCATTCAATGGAACAGGGTAATGATTGAAGCTGCCATATTGATCGTCTTTCCGTTTGCCATGGCATTTGCAGCCATATCAGACCTGTTATCGATGACGATCCAGAATCGCGTCTCTTTCATCCTGCTCATCTCTTTTGCCGTGCTTGCACCGCTGACTGGGATGCCTTGGGATGTCTACGGTTTGCATTTTGCCGGGGGCGCAGCAGTGCTGGCGGTCACATTCATACTCTTTGCGACAGGAACCATGGGGGGCGGGGATGCCAAACTCATGACCGCAACGGCGGTCTGGATTGGCTGGAACGTCGATCTTCTCGTCTATATCCTGACATTGTCACTGCTTGGGGGCGCACTGACCCTCGCCATCCTCCGTTACCGCAATTCACATATGGCCATGGCCTATGCCGGAAGACTTGATTTCATGCATCGGCTGGCCCAGAAAAATGAAGGTGTGCCCTATGGAATTGCGCTTGGCGCAGCGGGTCTCATCATGTTTCCGTCATCACCCCTGGCTATCTGGGTCGTGGACCGTCTGGCGCATATTTGACGGCCTTTAATCGCCGGCTTTCCAAATAATCACTCGCGAGTGCCTTGTGCGGCAACAATAGTTCAAATGAATCGGCGCCCAGCGTCGTTTTTTGTCCTTTTAAGTAAAGTGTTAACCATAATTACACGATTGCCGCGCCAAGGTGCAACCCTGGGTAATCATAGACAAAAGTCTATCGGGGTGATCGATGCAAAAGGCACGCGTTGTTATTCTCATCGTGGCGGTCGCGGCTGCGGGTGCTGCTGGCTATATTGCCACGAACATGAAGCCGGACGCGCCTGTCGTCGTTGAAAAGATCGCCCCGCCGCAGATTGAACTTCAGAATGTTCTGGTTGCAACTGAAGGCCTTGGCGTTGGTGCCGAGATGACCAGCCAGATGCGTTGGCAGGCTTGGCCGGTTTCTGCTTTGGCCGACGGATATATCAAGCGATCCGAACGCCCGAATGCGGAAGAAGAACTGCGCGGCTCCACTGTTCGTCTGCAACTCTTTCCCGGGGAGCCCATCCGCGAAGCAAAATTGATCGGCAAGGGCCAGAGTTTTATGTCGGCGCAATTGCCCGCCGGAATGCGCGCTGTTGCAACGCAGATTGCTGCAGACACATCAGCGGGCGGCTTCATACTCCCCAACGATTATGTTGACGTCATCATGATCCGTCAGGTCGACGGTGATCAGAAGCAGTACGCGACAGAAACCATCTTGAGCAATGTGCGCGTCCTTGCCATCGACCAGACCATTCAAGAAGACGAAACCGGGCAAAAGACCAAGGTTGGTTCCACGGCAACACTCGAACTGACGCCGCAACAGGCGGAAATACTGTCAGTCGCCCAGCAGATGGCCAGCCGCATGACACTTGTATTGCGCTCCCTGCAGGATGCACAGGAGCCAACGGGGCCAGGTGCTGAATATCTGGTCAATTCTCCCGGACGGGCCGGAAACGTCAAACTGATCAAGTCCGGAACGGTCACCGAAATATTGGGGCGTAAATAATGGGGTTCGGGTCAATCATGCCGGGCAGGCGCAATCGTCAATTATCCCGCATCTGGACAGCTGCAATCGTCGCGGCTGGCTGCAGCTTTGCTTTGCTGACAACAGGTACGGTTGCTGTGGCTGAAAGCAATGTTGTCAAGTTGAACCAGGGGCAGGGGATTTCGAAGCGCATCAATCTCGCCTTGAACAAATCGCTGGTTGTTGATCTTCCGGCCGATGCCTATGACATCCTCGTGGCCAACCCGACTGTCGCCGACGCCGTTACGCGTACGGCGCGCCGTATTTATCTTTTCGGCAAGCAGGTCGGGCAGACCAATGTGTTTGTCTTCGGGCCGAATGGCGAGCAGCTCGCCAGTTTCGATCTGGTGATCGAGCGCGACGTGGCCGGTCTTGAGGGCAGTCTCAAGAAGTATATTCCAGATTCCGACATCAAGGTCGAACTTCTGAATGATAACGTCATCCTCACCGGAACCGTGCAAACCCCGCTCGATGCCAAACGCGCCAGCGATCTGGCGACATTGCTGGTTACCGGCGGTGAAGCCACAACGGGACAATATCAGCAGAACGGCGTAGGCGGTGGCAATGGCAGCACCAGCGTCATTATCGGCGATCAGGATGAAGCGCGCCAGAAAAGTAAGATCGTCAATCTCATTCAGATTGCCGGTGAAGATCAGGTTACGTTGAAAGTAACCGTTGCCGAAGTCAGCCGCACCGTTATGAAACAGCTGGGGGTCAATCTGGTGGCATCTGGCACCGGTAGTGGCATCAGTTTTTCCGGTATGACACAGAATATCAGCGGCCTGGGTGCGCCGTTGAGCGCCGGAGGAGCAAGTGTTGGCGGCAAGATCGGCAGCACGAGTATCGCAGCCTATTTGAACGCAATGGAATTGGCCGGCGTTATGAAAACCTTGGCCGAGCCAACGCTTACGGCAATTTCCGGCGAAAAGGCAACTTTCCGTGTGGGTGGTGAGTACAACATCATCACCGGACAGGACGAGGACGACAAGGGCAAAGTAACGCGTGAACATAGCACCGTGGAATATGGTATCGGTCTGGAGTTTGTTCCGGTTGTGCTTTCCCCCGGCCGCATCAGTCTGAAAGTCAGAACCTCGGTTTCAGAGCCGACAATGGAAGGCTCCGTTGCAGTGGGCGCTTCGACTGGTCCGTCAACCAACATCATTTCCATCCGCAAACGTCTTGCCGATACGACGGTTGAACTGCCATCCGGCGGTTCGATGATGATCGCCGGCCTTATGCGTGATGATGTCCGTCAGACGATGTCCGGTTTCCCCGGTCTGTCGAAAATACCGATCTTGGGGACCTTGTTCCGTAGCCGTGATTTTGTGCGCAACGAAAGCGAGCTCGTCGTGATCATTACGCCTTACCTCGTGCGCCCTGTCGCTCGCAATGCGTTGGCTCGGCCGGATGACAATCTCAATCCGGAAACCGACGCGGCCTCAATGTTCCTCGGCAAGGTCAACCGTGTCTATGGAACGAAAGCAGCCAGCGCACCCGCCGGACGCTACGAAGGCGTTGTTGGATACATCTACAAATGAGCAAGGATCCTGTCATGTCAGACGTTACTGCATCTATTTGCGTGAAGCCGGTCCTCGCTCTGTTGGTTGTGGCGCTTCTTGCCGGCTGCGCATCGCGAAACGAGAGCGTCGGCAGCATTCCCGACGATTACCGGACCAACCATCCAATCACTATCTCGGAGAAGGAACAGGTTGCCGATATTCCCGTTGGCCATGCGGACAGCCGCCTGTCGATCACCCAGCGCAGCATTGTCGAAAATGCGCTGGCGAATTATCGCTCCAACGGCTCCGGCGTGATTCACATTCTGTTGCCGTCGGGCACGCCCAACGAACAGGCTGCCAGCCGATTGCGTAACGATATCACGACAACATTGCGCAAGGGCGGGGTAAAACCGTTCAACATTTCCAGTGAACGTTACCGGGCTAACCCGGATGAGTCCGCTCCAATCCGTTTGTCCTATTCCGCGATGACTGCATCGACCGGGCCATGCGGTCAATGGCCGAAAGATATTCTCGATACTGCGGACAATAAACACTACGCCAATTTTGGCTGTGCCAGCCAAAACAATCTTGCCGCTCAGATCGCCAATCCTGCGGATCTGCTCGGACCGCGGGCAACGACAACAATTGATGCCGAGCGTCGGGGCAAGATCATCGATACCTATCGCACTGCGGTGCCGCCAGTGCTCGGTGTACGAACGGAAGTCAATTATTAAGCAGCCCCGGTACCAAGCAGATAATGAGCCGTCCTCCTTTGATCATCGGAACACGTTATGAGCCAGTTGGCCTTTGAAACAGAAAATCAGTTCGAGGACGGCGGCGAGCGGCCTGCCGGGGCGGGCTTGCATGCTTACCGGCCCATTCCCCGCATATCGATACAGGCGTTCTTCGAAAGTGATGCAATCGCCAAGCAGATATCGCGAACGAGTGAAGACCGCCGCATGGCGAAGACGCACACGCAGCTTCACGCAGGCGGTATAGACAGTGCTGTCGCGTTGTTCCGGACGGTGCCAACGCCCAATCTTATCCTGCTTGAATCATCCGCCGCTCCGCGCGATATGCTCAATCAGCTTGCGGCGCTGTCGGATGTTTGTGACCCAAGCACCAAAGTCGTCATCATAGGACATTACAACGATGTCTGGCTTTACCGGGAACTGCTGCGCAACGGCATTTCCGAATATATGGTCGCTCCGGTCGATCTCGCTGATATCATCGGGGTGATCGGTGGCCTATTCGTTGATCCCGATGCCAAACCGCTGGGTAGTTCCATCGCCTTCATTGGTGCAAAGGGTGGTGTGGGTTCTTCGACGATAGCGCATAACATTGCCTGGTCGATTTCCTCGCTGTTCAAGAGCGAAGTTGTCATTGCCGACATGGATCTGCCCTACGGCACCGCGAATATCAATTTCGATCAGGATCCACCGCAGGGGATAGCGGAAGCGGTGTTTTCACCAGAGCGTATAGACGATGTCTATCTTGACCGGCTCCTTGCACAATGTGCTGAGAACCTGTCGCTGCTCGCTGCGCCATCGACACTGGATCGCGTGTTCGATTTCCGCGATGATTCCTTTGCTCATCTGATTGATGTGGCGCAGAGGTCCGTGCCCCATGTTATTCTGGATATACCGCACAGCTGGAATGGCTGGACCCGCACGACGCTCGCCAGAGCTGACGAGATCGTCATCGTGGCATCGCCCGAGCTCGCCAATCTGCGCAACACCAAAAACTTGCTGGATACGCTGAAGCATTTGCGTCCGAATGACCGACCGCCGAGGCTTGTCCTCAATCAGGTGGGAATTCCCAAGCGGCCGGAGATTGCACCCGCTGACTTCTGCAGCCCCCTCGGCATCGCGCCGCTGGGTGTCATTCCATTCGAGCCCGCTTTGTTTGGCAACGCAGCCAACAATGGCCGAATGCTTGCCGAGACCGATTCAGGCAATGCCATCGTCCAGAACATCAACGAAATTGCCCACATTCTGACCGGGCGTCTTGAATTGAAGACGAAGAAGAAGCCCGGACTGGCCTCTGTACTGTCCAAGCTGAAGCGTAAGAAATGATCGTGAAGGAATAACCAGGCATGTTCGGCAAACGCGGAAATACCGGAGAAATTCGTCCGGTTCAGGAGTTTCGGGCTATGGCGCTCGAAACGGCATTGCCTGTGCAAGCCACCGCGATCTTGGAACCTGCACGATTTTCGAAGGATATCCCAGACGTTAAACGCTCTGCCATCATCGAACAGGCGCCAAAAGCGGCAGCTCCGGTGCGCGAGAAAAACGAAAGCTACTACGATACCAAGTCGCAGGTTTTCTCTGCGCTGATTGATACAATCGACCTTTCGCAGCTTTCGAAACTCGATCCGGATGTCGCGCGTGAGGAAATTCGCGATATCGTCAATGATATTATCGCCATCAAGAATTTTGCCATGTCTATCGCCGAGCAGGAGGAGCTGCTTGATGATATTTGCAACGATGTTTTGGGTTATGGACCGCTGGAACCCCTGCTGGCGCGCGACGATATTGCCGATATTATGGTCAATGGCGCGCGCAAGACTTACATCGAAGTCCTGGGCAAGGTGCAGGAATCCAGTGTCCGCTTCCGCGACAATCAGCAACTACTCAACATCTGCCAGCGGATCGTCAGTCAGGTCGGTAGGCGGGTTGATGAATCCAGCCCCATCTGCGATGCGCGTCTGCCTGACGGTTCGCGTGTCAACGTTATTGCGCCGCCGCTTGCGCTGGATGGACCGGTACTCACCATCCGCAAGTTCAAGAAAGATAAGCTCACTCTCGATCAACTGGTGCGGTTTGGCGCGATCTCGCCACCCGGTGCCGAGTTGTTGCAGATTATTGGTCGTGTTCGTTGCAACATTGTCATTTCAGGCGGCACCGGCTCCGGCAAGACGACATTGCTGAATTGCCTGACGAACTACATCGATCGCGACGAGCGGATTATTACCTGCGAAGACTCGGCGGAACTTCAGCTGCAGCAGCCGCACGTCGTGCGGCTCGAAACCCGCCCGGCCAACCTTGAAGGCGAAGGTGAGATCACGATGCGTGATCTCGTCAAGAATTGCCTGCGTATGCGCCCGGAACGCATTATCGTCGGCGAAGTGCGCGGGCCAGAAGTGTTTGATCTTCTGTCGGCCATGAATACGGGTCACGATGGGTCCATGGGCACACTTCACGCCAATAGCCCGCGCGAATGCCTCAACCGTATGGAGTCGATGATCGCCATGGGTGGTTTTTCACTCCCCCAGCGAACCGTACGTGAGATCATCGTCGGCTCTGTCGATATTATTATCCAGGCGGCCCGGTTGCGTGACGGCTCTCGCCGCATAACCCATGTGACTGAAGTGGTCGGCATGGAAGGCGACGTGATTATCACGCAGGACCTCATGGTTTATGACATCGATGGTGAAGACGCGAATGGCCGCCTGACGGGCAGGCATGTATCGACAGGCATCAGCCGTCCCAAATTCTGGGATCGTGCCCGGTATTACAACGAGGAGCAGCGCCTCGCCCAAGCCATTGACGCGATGGAAATTCAATCATGACGCGTATGATGCGGGAGTTCCCTCGTGTTCGGACTTGATCTTTCCCAGCTCACTTTTGTTTTGTTGGCGACGATTTCCGTTGGGGCGCTCGCTTACTTCTTTGTCTTTGACAATATCGAACAGCAGAAGAAGACCGATGACCGCCTGAAAACCGTAAAGCTTGCGGCAACCGATAGCACGAGCAAATTGGTTGCGCGCGACAAGCAGGCAGAAGCCGTCAAACGCCGAAAGTCTGTTCAGGATACGTTGAACGACATCGATAAGCGGCAAAAACTGCGCGACAAGAATATCAAATCACCACCCCTCAAGATGCTGCTGCAGCAGGCGGGTATGAAGCTTACTGTTAAGCGGTTTTATATCTATTCCGGCTTGGTCGGTTTGCTGCTGGTCTTCGTTCGAACGTTCTTTGGTGCGCCAATGTATCTTGCGCCAGGCTTTTTCTTGATTGGTGCTCTTGGCCTGCCGCGCGCCTTTGTTTATTTCAAGCGCCGCCGGCGGGTTGCTGCTTTTCTGCATGAATTTCCCAATGCTATCGACGTCATTGTCCGGTCCATTCGTTCTGGTCTGCCGCTGAATGATGGTATTCGCCTGATCGCGCAGGATGCGCGCGAACCGGTCAAAACCGAGTTTCGCCGTATTGTCGATATGCAGCAGGTCGGCGTGAGCATTCCCGAAGCATCCATGCGCATGTCGGAGTTCATGCCTTGTCCCGAAGCCAGTTTCTTTGGCATTGTCATCCAGATTCAGGCACAGGCGGGCGGCAATCTGTCGGAAGCGCTCGGGAACCTTTCCCGTGTGCTGCGAGACCGCAAAAAGATGAAGGCGAAAGTCCAGGCGCTTTCCATGGAAGCCAAGGCATCTGCCTATATCATCGGAGCGCTGCCCTTTGTTGTGGCAACCCTCGTATATCTCTCGAGCCCCGGTTACATCATGATCCTTTTTACCACCGATACGGGAAAGCTGATCATGATCTGTGCCGGGATCTGGATGTCGATTGGCATCGCGGTGATGCGTAAAATGGTCAACTTCAAGTTCTAGACGGAGCCGCGCGGTGTTCTCATCCCTTCTTAAGTCTGTTCAAGATAACCCGGACACCGTGAAAGCCGTGCTTGTTGCAATCTCGGCTTTTGCAACAGTCGTCACCATATTTCTGCCGAAGCTGCGATCCTCCGTTTTGAAAACCCGGATGAAATCAGTAGCGATCGAGCGCGACCAATTGCGGGCCAAGGACCGCACCAGGATTGCCACCGAGAGCATGAGCCGTCACAAAGCCGCGTCGCAAGGTACGTTGCGCATGGCACAAAGGCAGGGTGTCCGGCAGTTTGTCGAAAAACTGGACCTGCAGAGGGCACTTGCTGATGACAAGACGCTGGCTTCCCTGCGTACTGCCGGATTTCGCGGACAGAATGCTTTGAACCTGTTTCTTGCCGCGCGCTTTGGTCTGCCCTTCATCACATTGAGTCTGACAGCTTTTTGGATATTTGGTCTCGATGGGCTGGCGCAGCAATCCACCATGGTGCGCATCCTCATTTGTCTCGTCGGCGGCTATATCGGCTTTTATGCGCCCAATCTGTATGTCAGCAATGTCGGTAGCAAGCGCAAGCAATCCATCCAGTTGGCGTGGCCGGATTCGCTCGATTTGATGCTGATCTGCGTGGAATCCGGTATGTCGATCGAAGCGGCTTTCAAGAAGGTTTCGGAGGAAATCGGCTTGCAATCAACCGCGCTGGCGGAAGAGTTTGTTCTCACCAACGCGGAATTGTCGTTTCTGCCAGAGCGGCGGCAGGCCTACGAAAACCTTGCGACACGTACCGGACTTGAAACGGTAAAATCAGTGGTCCAGGCGCTGACCCAGTCCGAGCGCTATGGCACGTCGATTGGCGCGGCATTGCGCACCCTGTCAGATGAAAGCCGTGAAATGCGCTTGAATGCAGCTGAGAAAAAAGCTGCGGCATTGCCGCCGAAACTCACCGTGCCAATGATCCTGTTTCTGTTGCCGGTGCTATTCGCCGTCATTCTGGGGCCAGCTGCTATTCAGGTATCCGCTCAGGGCGGAATATTCGGCACAGTGAAATAAAAACAACCACTGCAACAAAAAAGCCGCCTCTTTCGGGCGGCTTTTGTTCTTAAAGATCGGGGTCCGCCCCTTTAAGCCTTTGGCTTGTTCTTGTCTTTCAGCATGTTCCAGGAATTTTGCTGTGCCAGCATGGAGCGCAGATATTTGACATTGGCCTCGGCCTGTTGCGGCGAGAGTTCCTGTTTGGCAATGGTTTCAGCCTCAGCGAAGCGGCCCTGCAACCCGACAACAAGCGCCAGATTCTGCCGGACGCGGCTGTCTGCACCTTGCGCGGTGACAGCCTTGCGCATGTAGGTTTCGGCCGTATTCAACTCGCCGGAAAGCACATAGGACATACCGAGGTTGGAAATCAGCGATGCCTCGTTCGGGTTGATATCCATGGCTTGTTTATAAATATCCCGTGCCTCGCCGGTTTTGCCAAGCTGGTCAAGGATAGCCCCTTCAGCCGATAGCAGTTTCCAGTCCGGGTATTCCGGTGTCTGGGCACGGCGGACAGCATCAAGCGCCGCCTCAAATTCACCGCTGCTAGCGAGAGCCTTGCCGTAGGCAGCCAGAACATCGCGATCCTTGGGATAGGCGATGGCAAGACTGCGCATCACCGCCAGCGCCTGATCATTGCGCCCTGTCATGCGCAAAACGGCAGCAAAGTTCATGGCCGTGACCTTGTCTTTCGGATTGCTCTGGTAACGCGCACCAAGACTTGCCGAAGTTTGTGCAAGCTGCTGGGCATTCATCTGGTCATAACCGCCCGATGGCGCTGGGCTTGTCGAAGTGGCGGCAGGCGAGATTGATCCAGTCGTTGTTTTATCAGTTGTTGCGCAACCCGAAACGGAGGCAGTAAGAACAATCATCGCAGCGGCAAAAATGAACCGGCGATTGCGTTGAATAATCCCTGCGCTTGTCATAATTTGCCCCGTCAGATCCCGCAGCACAAACCGCCTGTGCGTTAACCAATTCCATGCGAAAGAAATATTCTGTTAACCCTAACGGACCGTTAATGCCGCCATATTTGCGGTCGTAAATGCAGAAAATTGCCTAAGGAGAAACCCGCAATGCCCGCTGAAATCACGAAACAGAAATCCCCCCGACAGCAAGCCGGTCTGGTTCGTACCAAAGGGCGGGCTGGAAAAACTCGGACTGGACGCAGCTATGCTGGCTTGGGCAAGCGTTAATGGCTTTGACGGGCAGGTGGGACGTGTGTTGATTCTCCCCGGCGAAAAGGGTGAGATTGCCGGCGCATTGCTTGGCACAGGCAAGGATGACAACCGCCTTGCCTCGGGCAAACTGGCGCAAGCTTTGCCCGGGGGCGCCTGGCATCTGGCAGGTGCTGTAAGCGATCCTGATCTGGCAGCTCTGGGGTTTCTGCTCGGCGGCTACAAGTTCATGCGCTATGTGAAAAAGGACGATGTTGCCGTGTCGCTGGCGCTGCCGGAAGGTGCGCACAAGGCCGATGTGAAGCGGCAGGTCAAGGCGGTGACGCTGGCGCGCGATCTCATCAACACCCCAACCAATGATATGGGCCCGGATGCATTG
The DNA here is from genome assembly GCF_014189505.1 of Phyllobacterium sp. 628. Taxonomy (GTDB): domain Bacteria; phylum Pseudomonadota; class Alphaproteobacteria; order Rhizobiales; family Rhizobiaceae; genus Phyllobacterium. Next base: position 1,228,910 of record NZ_CP050301.1, read on the forward strand.
GAAGCCGCCGTGCGCAAGGTGGGCGATGAGCACAAAGCATCGGTCAGCGTCATCAAGGGCGATGCGCTGCTCAAGAAGAATTTCCCGGTGATCCATGCGGTCGGCCGCGCCGGAAGTGAAGAGCCGCGGCTGATCGATCTTGAATGGGGCAAGAAGGATGCGCCGAAGGTAACGCTTGTCGGCAAGGGGGTCTGCTTTGATACCGGCGGTCTCGATATCAAGCCGGCCAGCAGCATGCTGCTGATGAAGAAGGATATGGGTGGCGCCGCCAATGTACTGGCGCTGGCCAGCATTATCATGGATGCAAAATTGCCGGTACGGCTGCGCGTGCTCATTCCTGCGGTTGAGAATTCGATTTCCGCCAATGCATTCCGCCCGAGTGACATTCTGACCAGCCGCAAGGGCATTACGGTTGAAATTGGCAATACGGATGCAGAGGGCCGTCTGGTTCTGGCGGACGCGCTGGCGTTGGCCGACGAGGAAGAGCCGGAAATCCTCATCGATATGGCAACCCTGACCGGCGCTGCCCGCGTTGCGCTCGGCCCGGATGTGCCGCCATTCTATTCCAATGACGATACATTTGCGGCGGAGGTTGCCAAATCGTCGGAAGCTGTTTCCGATCCAGTGTGGCGCATGCCTCTGTGGGCGCCCTATGAAGCCAGACTTTCATCGCGCGTTGCCGATATCAACAATGTCACATCAGATGGTTTTGCCGGATCAGTCACAGCGGCCCTGTTTCTCAAGCGCTTTGTCGAAAAGGCCAAAGTTTGGGGCCATTTTGATATCTACGGCTGGAACCCGGTGGAAAAGGCGCATGCGCCAATTGGCGGCGAGGCACAGGCGATCCGCGCGCTGTATCATCTGTTGAAAGCCCGGTTCCCCGCCGAGTAATCGCCAGAACGAAACGCGGTCAGGTTTTGGCCGCGAGGCGCTCAAAAGCTGTCGGATGGTGCAGGCTTCGCTGCAGCGTTTCTTTGATCGTGGCGGCGCATGCCGCAGAACTTGAAGTCGAGGTATCGACCTCCAGATCATAGAGGCCGGGAATGTGCACCGCTTCCTGCCAGCGCAGCACAGGGGCCGGAATGGGCTCATCTGCTGACCCCACTGCGTAAGCGCCCTCCCGCCCTGCCTGACCCGTATTGCGGCGCTGCATGATAATATCGAGCGGACATCGGACACCGACAAAGAGGACAGGCAGTCCGTTCAGCCGTTTAGCGCAATCGCCAAGAATATTCAGCGGTTTTGAATAGCTGTCGTGGTGGCCGATATCGGCAACAACATTCAGACCAAGACGGCTATGGGCTGCGATGCAGTCGTACAAAGCCGCATAGAAAACCGGGATGAGTGGTTCAAGGTCCGGACGCTCTCCGCCGGGCCGCAAACCTATGCCGGGCTGATAGCGCAGCGGAGTTGCGTGCCGCACATATGTATCGACACCGAGGTTCATCCACGGACCTTCGAAGCTTTCCTGAATGGCCGCAGCGATGCAGGATTTACCCGAGCGTGGCGCACCATTGAGGATAATGATCTGGCCCGTTTCCATTCCCATCTCCCTTTGTGGCATCTCATTTTAACCCATCTTGCCCAATAAAATGAAGCACTTGTGCTTGGACCGGTACAGGATAAAATGATACGGAACCGAAATGACTCGGAAGCCGTCTATGCAGATTGAATTGAAGCCGTTTCAGGCGCTCACTTTGTGGAAGGAAATTGCCATCTCGGAAGTGCGCGATGACGCGCATGACCTGACGATGCGGCAATTGGCCGTGCTGCTGACGGTATATCTGGAGCCGCCGCCGCACACGATCCGTGGTATGGCTGCCAAGCTGAAAGTGACCAAGCCGGTGATCACCCGCGCACTCGACACAATGGGTGCCTATGGTCTGGTCGACCGGCACCGCGATGAAAAGGACAAGCGCAATGTTCTCGTCAAGAGAACGGTAAAAGGTGCGCTCTATGTTGAAAAGCTCGGCGACCTCGTCATCGCCAAAGCAAGAGGATTGCCCCTGTGACATTGGATAAACGGCTGAATGCGTTCCGCTCCGATCTGGCGGATGAAAGCTTGCGCGGACAGATTGAGGCGGATCGCTTTGTCGAAGGCAAGCCCATGCGCATTTCTGAACCCGTGGTTGACGTGCGCGGTGCGCCGCGCGGCGATGCGGGTGTGACTACTCAGTTCCTCTTCGGCGATGATATTCTGGTATTCGAAGACACCAATGGCTGGTGCTGGGTTCAGAACGAACGTGATGGCTATGTCGGCTATGTCGTCGATACGGCAATCGATCAGCGCCGCGACGAGCCGACCCATATCGTTATTGCGCCGCGCACCTTTGTCTATCCGGGTTCTGACCTGAAATTCCCGCATACTAAAGCCCTGTCCATGGGCTCGCTGGTTACCATCAAGGGCGGCGAGGAGCGGCGCGGCACGCTCTATGGCATCTTGCCAAGTGGTGAGGCAGTCATCGCCAAACATCTTGTGCCGATTGACGAGGTGACGGACGATCATGTGGCGGTCGCGGAAACCATGATGCACACGCCCTATCTCTGGGGCGGTGTCTCTGGTTTTGGCATCGACTGTTCTGGCCTTGTGCAACTGGCGCTGCTGATGACCGGCCAGTCCGCGCTACGTGATTCCGATATGCAGGCCAGTTCCATCGGCGACGCGGTCGAACCGGATGACACCTATAGCAATCTGAAGCGCGGTGATTTCGTTTTCTGGAAAGGGCATGCGGCAATGATGGCCAATTCCTCCATGCTGTTGCATGCCAGCGGTCACACGATGAGTGTCACGCTGGAACCGCTGCACGATGCGATCGAGCGCATCGCCTATCTCTATGGCAAGCCGACAGCCGTACGGCGGCTGTAAATCTTACCCCCTCCGCCCTGTCGGGCAGAGGGGGCAAATCTCATCTTTTCCCGTGACGCCTACGCCGCTGACAAGTCAGCCACCCGCTGGAATGTGCGGATGATCTGCAGACAGGCGCGGGCTGCTTCCTGACCCTTGATCAGAAAATGCTTGGTGAAGAAGTCGATGTGCTGCGCGGTTTCCTGAAAATGATGCGGTGTCAGCACGGCCGACAGCATCGGAACACCCGTTTCCATCTGAGCGGTCAGAAGTGCGTTGACCACTGTTCCGGCAACAAAATCATGCCGGTAAATCCCGCCATCGACGACAAGGCCAGCCGCGACAATGGCGTCGTAGCGCCCGGCTTCGGCCAGCTTTTTGGCAAGCAGCGGAATGTCGAATGAACCCGGCACGTCATAGACGTCGAAACGCCCAACATTGACGCCTTGCGTTTTGAGCTCACCTTCAAAGCCAATACGGCATTGATCGACAATTTCCGAATGCCAGCGCGCCTGAATATAGGCAATGCGGGGAGGGGAATGCAGGGTTTGAGTGGCTTGCGGGGTATTGTTATTCTGGAACTGATCCATGTCGGTCTCCTCAAGAGTTGACGTGAATCAGGGCACAACCAAAAACGGTTCGGGACTGCCGTAAGGCATCCCTTGCTTTCAGTTGTTCTCTTTCATCCGGACTATACCGTCGGCTTCGGAATTGCACCGAAATCTGCTGACCTTTCCAGCGAACCGGAAAGCGCTCGCGGGCTCGTACCTGACATCTTTCGACACCCAGTGATTACCGCCGGTGGGGAATTGCGCCCCGCCCTGAGAACACTTGCGAGAGTTAAGATAGTTGTTTGGCCTTGCCGGTCAAGTGCGGCATGATCACCGTGCGTGGTTCGACAAGCTCACCATGAGGGAGATTGGTGCTGCAAGGCTCGTCGGAACATTGCAGACCTTCTCCCTGCAACCCATCCCTCTCCCTCATGGTGAGCTTGTCGAACCACGCACAGGAGCGGCGCCATCTAACCGGGAATCAATATTGCGCTTCCCGGTCGACGATATTTTTCAATGGCTCGCCGCGTTCATAGGATTCGATCTGGGCGATGATTTCAGGAACGAGTGCCGAAGGGCTGGAGCTTGCTGCCGCATGCGGTGTGATGACCACCTGCGGATGATTCCATAGCGCACTGTCCTTGGGCAAAGGTTCCTTGTTAAACACATCAAGCGTCACGGCCGACAGCATGCCGCGTTCGAGTGCCGCCAGGATATCTGCCTCATTCTGCAGGCCGCCACGGCCTGCATTGATCAGCACCGGTGCGCCGAGCGGACCATCGGTCTTCATCTGGGCAAACAGGCTCATGGAAAGAATGCCTTTTGTCTCGGGTGTCAACGGCAACAGCGAGACCATAATGTCCGCGTCCTTCAGGAAATCCTTGAGCCCGTCTTTGCCATGATGGCTGGTGATACCGTCCAGCACCTGCAAACGGCGGCTCCAGCCGCTGACCTTGAAGCCCAGCGCGCGCAGTTTCAACGCCGCATCGCGTCCAAGCACACCCATGCCGAGAATGCCGACGGTGACTTCGTGGGCTGCGGGCTGGCGGCGGTCCTCATGCCAGACTTTGCCGGCCTGCTGCTGGCGGTAGCGCAGACCAAGACGATGATGATCAAGCACCTGCCAGACCACATATTCGGTCATGCGCATGGTCAGGTCAGGCGAAACAATACGAACAATAGGCACATCGGGAATCTGATCGTCGTGGAAAACATGATCCACACCGGCGCCCAGCGAAAAAATGACTTCAAGATTTGGCAAATCGGCGAGCGAACCCGGCCGCTGTTTCCACACCAGTGCGTAACGAACTTTTTCTTTGTCCGTATCAGTGTTCAACACGAGTTTGCGGCCCGGTGCATTCTTGGCAAACTCCGATAGCCAGACGTCCGGATCCCAGCCTGTGACAGCCAGAAAAATCGTATCGCTTGTCCCGGTCATTCGCTTACTGCTCCCTTTTCGGCCGTTTCTATCCTGAAGGCTGCCGCCATCAGTGCTTTTGTGTAGTCGCTCTTCGGATTGGCAAAAATTTCCTCCGATGGACCATATTCCACTGCTTTGCCATTACGCATCACCAGCACATCATTGGCCAGTGCCTTGACCACTTTGAGGTCATGGCTGATGAAAAGATAGGCCAGATTGTGCTTCTGCTGCAATCCGCGCAACAGATCGACCACCTGCGCCTGTACACTCATATCAAGCGCCGAGGTTGGTTCATCCAGCATGACAAAGCGCGGATTAAGCACCATAGCGCGCGCTATGGCGATGCGCTGACGCTGACCGCCGGAAAATTCATGCGGATAGCGGAAGCGATTCTCAGGATCGAGATTGACTTCTTTGAGCGCCGCGACGACCCGCGCATCGCGCTCGTCGGCTGACAGTTTCGGCTCGTGCACCGCAAGGCCTTCGGCCACAATATCGGCAATCGACATGCGCGGCGACAGCGATCCAAAGGGATCCTGAAACACGATCTGCAACTCGCGCCGCAACGGGCGCATCTGCTTGAACGAGAACTGGTTGATATCCTTTTCGCCAAAGCGAATGACACCTTGCGACGAGATCATCCGTGACAGGGCAAGTCCCAGCGTGGTCTTACCGGAACCGGATTCGCCAACCACGCCGAGTGTCTGCCCGGCGCGAATGGTGACATCGATGCCATCCACGGCCTTCACATGATCGACTGTGCGGCGCAGAAAACCCTGCTTGATCGGGAACCACACTTTCACCTGTTCGCCGCGCATGACAGGCGCTGCCGACAGATCGGCGGAAGGCGGATTGCCCTTGGGTTCGGCAGCCAGCAGATGACGCGTATATTCGTGCTGCGGATTGTCGAAAATTTGCCTGGTCGGGCCGGTCTCGACGATCTTGCCGCCGGTCATAACACAGACGCGGTCGGCGATCTTGCGCACGATGCCGAGATCATGCGTGATGAACAGCATCGACATGCCCTGCGCTTTTTTAAGGTCGGCCAGCAATTGCAGGATTTGCGCCTGCACCGTCACGTCGAGGGCGGTCGTCGGCTCGTCCGCAATCAGCAGTTTCGGCTTGTTGGCAAGCGCCATGGCGATCATGACACGCTGGCGCTGCCCGCCGGAAAGCTGGTGCGGATAGGCATCCAGCCGCTTTTCCGGTTCACGAATCCCCACTTCATGCAGAAGCGCGAGCGTGCGTTCCTTTGCTGCCGCATCGCGCATGCCCTGATGCAGCTTTAGTACCTCGACAATCTGCTTCTCGATGGAATGCAGCGGATTGAGCGATGTCATCGGCTCCTGAAAAATCATGGTGATGTCATTGCCGCGAACGCGGCGCAGATCATTCTCATTGCTATCAAGAAGATCCTGACCGTTAAACAGGATTTGGCCCGATGGATGCGAAGCAGGCGGATAGGGCAGCAGTTTCAGGATAGACAGCGCCGATACCGATTTGCCCGAGCCGGATTCGCCCACCAGCGCCACGGTTTCACCTTGAGCAATGTCGAACGACACATGATCGACAGCAATCGACTCCCGGCCATTCTGGGTGAATGCAACCGACAGGTCGCGGACGGAAAGGAGAGGGGCCGCGCTCATTTGAAAGCCTTGCGTGGATCGAAAGCGTCGCGCGTGGCTTCGCCGACAAAAATCAGCAGCGACAGCATCAGCGAGATCACGACAAAGCCGGTCAGACCCAGCCAAGGCGCCTGCAGATTGTTCTTGCCCTGCGCCAGCAATTCACCCAGCGACGGTGAGCCAGGCGGCAGGCCAAAGCCAAGGAAATCGAGCGAGGTGAGTGTGGTGATCGATCCGTTGAGAATAAAAGGCAGAAAGGTCAGTGTCGTCACCATCGCGTTGGGCAGAAGATGCCGGAACATTATGGTCCGGTCGCGCACACCAAGCGCCCGTGCCGCATTCACATATTCAAAGTTGCGGGCGCGCAGGAACTCCGCGCGGACAATGCCGACGAAATGCACCCAGGAAAACAGCAGCATAATGCACAGCAGGATCCAGAAGCCAGGCGGCAGGATCGATGCCATGATTAGAAGCAGATAGAGTGTCGGTACAGAGGACCAGATTTCGATGAAACGCTGGGCCAGCAGATCCAGCCAGCCACCGAAATAGCCTTGCAATGCACCGGCTGTCACGCCGATCACCGCCGAAGCCGCCGTGAGGATCAGACCGAACAGAACGGAGATGCGGAACCCGTAAAGCGCGCGGGCAAAGACATCGCGTGCCTGATCGTCCGTGCCCAGAATATTCATATTGCCGAATGTGCAATTGGCATCATTGACGCCCTGCGGATAGCGGGCGCAACGCTGTTCCGGCGTGTAGAGCCAGAACGGTTTGGATGGTGCGGTATCCGGCAGTTCGTTGTTCACCGTGCGGTAGGAATAGCGCACCGGCGGCCAGACCGCCCAGCCATTGCTGTTGATCTCGTCCTGAATCACCGGATCGCGATAATCTGTCACCGCATAGAAACCGTTGAACTTCTCCTCGGGATAGTCGACCAGAACCGGAAACAGGATTTCGCCCTTGTAGGAAATGACGATCGGCTTGTCGTTGGCGATGAATTCCCCAAACAGTGATCCGATAAACAGGAACAGAAATAGCCATAGAGCCCACCAGCCGCGCCGGTTGGCCTTGAAGTTCTGCCAGCGCCGCGCGTTGAGCGGCGACAGGCGCGGGCGGCGCACCTTGGCGGCAGAGGCTTGTGTGTCGAGTGCCATGTCGCTCATCACACGTCCCTCCGCTCAAAATCAATGCGTGGATCGATCCACGTATAGAGAAGATCGGAGAGCAGGCTGATCACCACACCGACAAGCGCGAAGATATAAACCGTGGCGATAACCACGGGATAATCGCGGTTGATGATCGATTCGTAGCCGAGCAGCCCAAGACCATCGAGCGAGAAGATGGCTTCAATCAACAGCTGGCCGGTGAAGAAGATCGAGATGAAGGCGCTGGGGAACCCCGATATGACAATCAGCATCGCGTTGCGGAACACATGGCCATAAAGGATTTTGCGTTCGCTCAGGCCCTTGGCGCGGGCTGTCGTCACATATTGCTTGCGAATCTCATCGAGAAACGAGTTCTTGGTCAAAAGCGTTGTGGTGGCAAAGGCCGACAGCAGCATGGCAGTCAGCGGCAGGGCGATGTGCCATGCATAATCGACGATCTTGCCGAAAAAGGAGAGGTCGGCAAAATTGTTCGAGGTCAAACCGCGCAACGGGAACCAGTCGAAGAACGAGCCGCCGGCAAAGAAAACGATCAGCATAATACCGAAGAGAAAGCCGGGAATGGCATAGCCAACAATGATGATGGCGCTGGTCCAGACGTCGAATGTCGATCCATCCTTGATCGCCTTGCGTATCCCTAGGGGTATCGAAATCATATAGGAAAGAAGCGTCATCCATAGGCCGAGCGATATGGAAACCGGCAGCTTCTCCTTGATGAGCTGGATCACGCTGATATCGCGGAAATAGCTGTTGCCGAAGTCAAAACGCACATAGTTCCAGACGAGAATACGAAAGCGCTCCAACGGCGGTTTGTCCAAGCCAAACTGCTTTTCAAGGCTGGCAATGAAGGCCGGGTCCAGCCCCTGCGCACCGCGATATTTCGAATTGCCGGCACCTGTGCCGAGAGTATCGTTGCTTTGGCCGAAATCCGCGCCACCGCCGCCGATACGGTCGAGAGCGTTGCCGCCCTGACCGGTCAACTGACCGATGATGCGCTGGACCGGGCCGCCGGGAACGAATTGGACAATCACGAAACAGACAAGCAGGACCCCGAACAGGGTCGGTATCATCAGAAGCAAACGCCGGAGAATATAAGCTCCCATCAGGGGGTTCCTCTGGAGGTCACTGCGTATTCAAATCTTGCCAATTGCCCTTGCCTTCGCTTCGTCAAACCACCACAGCGTCTCTACCGGAAAACCATAATCGGGCTTCGGCTCCTTGAAGCCGAACATATCCCAATAGGCGATCAGGTGATTCGCACTGTACCAATTTGGAATCCAGTCGCGTCTTATACGCAAGAGCCGATCCAGAACACGCATAATCGTGACCAATTCGGCGCGCGTCGTTGCGCCACTGATCTTCTGGATCAATGCATCGACCGTCGGATCGGCGATCCCGGCAAAATTGCGCGAGCCGGATACAGCCGCGGATTTTGAGCCGAACAGCGTGTCCAAACTCTCCTGAGTCGATGTTGGACTAAGGGAGATGCCGAAACCCGTCATGTCGAAATCAAAATCCTGCAAGCGGATCTGGTATTGCGCCGGATCGACAAGCCGCAAGGTGGCGTTGATGCCGATGGCATTGAGATTGTTGATGAAAGGGGTTGACGATCGCGTAAAGACTTCAGCCTGGATCAACAGCTCAAGATTAAGTGTCTGACCGTTCGTATCGACAAACTTGCCATTCGTCCTTGTATAGCCTGCGGCAGTGATCAGTTCGATGGCGCGGCGCAGATTGTTCCTGTCGCGCCCGGAACCGTCCGATGTCGGCTGCATGACCACGTCACCGAAAATCTCTGGCGGCAGCTTGTCGCGCAGTGGCTCCATAATCGCCAGCTCTTCTGCTGACGGTTTGCCTTCCGCTCGAAATTCGGACTTTTCAAACAGAGATTGCGAGCGCTCGTAGACACCATAGAAAAGGTTCTTCTGCGTCCATTCAAAATCGAAGCATAATGCGACAGCTTCCCGGACGCGTTGATCGCGAAATTGCGCGCGCCGCTCGTTGAACGCCCAGCCCTGCATGGTAGGGCGTTTTTCGCTTGAGAACTCACGCTTGACCACCCGTTTTTGCGCAATGGCGGGGAAATTGTATTCCGTCGCCCACGTCTTGGCGACGGATTCGGACCGCCAGTAAATATCGCCCTTCTTGAAGGCCTCGAAATCCGGCTGCCGGTCGCGGAAGAATTCGATGCGAATGCGGTCGAAATTGTTGGAACCCCGCATAACGGGTAAATCCTTCGCCCAATAATCGGTGACACGCTCGAGTTCTATCGTCTGTCCGACGCGAACGATGCCGACACGGTATGCGCCAGACCCAAGCGGGGCTTCGAGCGTGGAGGCGTCGAAATCGCGGGTTGCGTACCAGGCTTTGGAGAGGATCGGAATGGCCGCGGCGATGTCGAGAATCGCGCGATCCGAATGTTTGCCGGAAAAGGTAAGGCGCAGCGTATGATCGTCTTCGGCAACGATCTCCTGCAATTCCGTCAAGATCAAAGAAAGATCGGGATGGCCCTTGGCCTTCAATGTTTCATAGCTGAAAGCAGCGTCATGGGCCGTTAACGGCGAACCGTCGTGAAAACGTGCTTCGGGGCGAAGTTTGAAAGTGAAAGTGCGCTTGTCATCAGAGACCGTGACACTTTCGGCGACCAGGCCATAAATCGCGTCCGGTTCGTCCTGCGCGGATGTCATCAAGGAATCGAAGCACAGCTCCATACGCGGCGGTGCATCGCCACGCCCGCTGAAACCGTTCAAAGTATTGAACGTCTGCGTTGATTGGTTGAAATACCATGTCGGCGGCGAGAAGCAGAACGTGCCGCCCTTCGGCGCATCGGGATTGGTATAGTCAAAGTGGGTGAAGTCTTTGGGATATTTAAGTTCGCCAAAGGCCGACAAGCCATGCAGCGGCACCCCGGTTTTCACATCCGCCAGTGCCAGACGCGGTGCAAGCGCGGCCAGCGCCGCGCTTCCCGAATATTTCAGCAGATCCCGGCGATTGAGATGGCCGCCCATCATTGTGCCTTGGCCTTCAGCGCTTGTTCTTTGGCGGTGTCGATCCACCATGAGAATGGATCAATACCAATATAATCCGGTTGCTTCTCAGGCATCCCAAACTTGTTCCAGTAGGCGATTTTGATCCGGTCGTCGTACCATTGTGGCACCACGTAATAATTCCACAGGAGAACCCGGTCGAGCGCCCGTGTGGCCGCAACGAGTTCATCGCGATCTTTGGCGAAGATAACCTTGTCGATCAGCTTGTCGATTGCAGGATTCTTGATGCCCATATAATTGCGACTGCCCTTGCTGTCAGCCGCTGCCGATCCCCAAAAATCGCGCTGTTCATTGCCTGGTGAAAGGCTCTGAACCATCACAGAACGCGGTGTCGTGATATCAAAATCGAAATCAGTTAGCCGCGAGGAAAATTGGGTACTATCCACAACCCGTATGCGGGCATCGATTCCAATCTTTCGCAAATTTTCCATGAATGGTCCGATGAACCGTTCATCAGTAGTATCTCCGGCGAGAAACTCGATGGCAAAGGGATTGCCTGTCTTGCTGTCTACCAGTTTGCCGCCCGTCTGTTCGTAACCAGCCTCTTTCATCAATTGTATCGCAGTTCGCAGGTTATCCCTCAGCGCTTGAGGGGAGTCGAACACTGGAAGTTTGAATTCCTTCGTGAAAACTTCAGGCGGAACTTCGCCGCGCACCGTCTCGAGAATTTCCAGCTCTTTGCTACTTGGCAACCCGGTTGCTGCCAGCTCCGATCCGGTGAAATAGCTGTAGACGCGCTTGTACTGGCCGAAGAACATATTCTTGCTCATCGTTTCAAAATCATAGACGAAGTTCAAAGCCTCACGAACTTTCGGATCTTTGAATTTGTCGCGCCGTGTGTTCAGCAAAAAGCCCTGCATTAGACCATAGGAGTGACGTGGGAACATGGCTTTGACCACATCCCCACGGGTAAAAGCCGGAAAATCATAGCCACGCATCCATTTGCCGATGCTGGGTTCTGGCCGGAAGTCTTGGATGCCACCCTTTTTAAAAGCTTCCCATTCGGCGGTGGAGTCGCGGAAATATTCATATCGGACATGTTCGAAATTCTGACGTCCGACGTTGATCGGAAGGTCTTTGCCCCAGTAATCGGGCACGCGCGTCCAGACGATTGTTTTGCCAATATCAAAGCTTTCTATCCTGTAGGCGGACGAGCCCAATGGAATCTCTGTTGTTGGCTTCGAGATATCACGCTTCTTGCCATTGGCATCGGTTCCTTCCCACCAATGTTTCGGCAATATCGGGAAATCACCCATGATGCTTGGCAATTCGCGGTTACCGCCACTTGCGAAGGTGAATGTAACCTCGCGGTCACCGGTTGCTTCGACCTTTGTCACATCGTGATAATACTTATTGTATAGAGGTGTCTGGGTTTTGAGCGTGTTGAAGGACCATATGACATCCTCAACCGTAATTGGCTGGCCATCATGCCATTTGGCTGCGGGGTTCAGGCGAAACTTGACCCACGAAAAATCATCGGGATAGGCCAGCGCTTCAGCAATCAGGCCATAATTCGTCGCTGGCTGGTCTGGTGCCTGGCTGAGAAGTGTATCGTAAAGCAGCCCTCCGCCGATCGGATTGTCGGATGGAGGCAATCCCGCCGCTGCGTTACCCTGAATAACAAATGGATTAAGGCTGTCAAATGATCCATCGGCTGTTTGATTAAGCGTGCCGCCCTTAGGGGCGTCTGGATTCACATAATCAAAATGTTTGAAATCCGCTGGATATTTCGGCTCTCCCAAGACACTCACGGCAGTCCGCCATTCGGGTTCTGCAGCCCTCGCATTTGACAGGGGAGCCATCGTCGTGACGGCAAGGAAAGCGAGGCTGGCAACGAAGGATCGGAATTGCAAATCAGGTCTCCATAGTTCTCTGGCCTTTAGTCTAAGAGAAAATGCGGCAGAGAACAGGCCTTCGGCAAAAAAACACGCAGTCTTGATGTCGATACAAAAAAGCCGGGCACTGGGCCCGGCTTTTTCTGGAACGGATGTTGGGTTTACTTGGTCGGTGCAGGTGCTGCACCTTCAGCCGGTTTGGCCGGATCGGCTGGCTTGTCACCACCGGCTGGCGCCGCATCGGCTGCAGGCAACGGCTTTGGACTATCGGAAAGTGTACGCAGATAAGCAATCAGGTCAGCGCGCTCATTGTCCTTCTTGTCGCCGGCAAAGCCCATGGCAGTGCCCTTGATGTAGGCCTTTGGCGAGGTCAGGAAGTGATTGAGATGGTCAAATGTCCACAGTTCCTTGCCGCCCTTGGAGAAGTCCTTGATGGCGCCGGAATAGCTGAAGCCTTCATGTGTCGCCATTGGACGGTCAACAATGTCCCAAAGGTTTGGACCAACCTTGTTGGCGCCGCCCTTTTCACCCGTGTGGCAAGCCTGACAGCGCTTGAAAATCGCTTCACCGCGTGTCGCGTCAGCAGAAGCCAGCAGCGTTGCAATCGGCACAGCAGCGGCAGCTGCCGGCGCACCTGCTTCACCTTCACCACCAGCTTCGGCAGCCTGGATGATAAAGCCGGGTTTTTCGGGCGCATGCGAGTCAAATATGAAATCCGAAAGGATGCCTGCCGTCATGACAACGAAAACCGTTGCCAGAAACGCCATGGCGTATTTGTTGAATGCGCTCGAATCCATTGTCGCTCATTGCTCCTCTTGCGGAGGTTCTCATTATCTGGTCAATGCAAACCGCTGCATTATTTGACGAGAGTCCCCTCGTGATCGCGCGGAAACTAGGTCTTTTGCTGAAGAGTTGCAACACATATAAGGGCTATTCTGCCTGAGACTTTTTGACACCGTAGGCTGTTATGACGATGAAAACATTGACCCTGATTCCGGCCCGGATGGCCTCAACACGCCTTCCCGGCAAGCCGCTGGCCGATATTGCCGGCAAGCCGATGATTGTCCACGTGGCCGAAAGGGCGCTGGCCGCCGGATTGGGGCGTGCGGTGGTTGCCACAGACAGTGCAGAGGTGAAAGCTGCCGTAGAGGCACACGGGCTTGAAGCCGTGATGACCCGCAGCGACCATGAATCCGGTTCCGACCGCATCTATGAGGCATTGCTGGCACTCGACCCAAACGGCGAGATCGATGCCATTGTCAATGTGCAGGGTGATCTTCCAACCATCGATCCGGAGCTTATAAAGCGTGCTTTACGCCCCTTGCAGAACGGACCAGCGGATATCGCCACGCTTTGTGTAGAAATCGTTCGGAACGATGAAAAGACCAATCCCAATGTGGTGAAGGTTATCGGGTCAAGCATTGGCGCCGGACAAATGCGCGCGCTTTATTTCACCCGCGCCACTGCCCCCTATGGCAATGGTCCGCTTTATCATCATATCGGGCTTTACACGTATCGCCGCGCCGCACTCGAGCGTTTCGTCGGGCTTGGCCCGTCACCGCTGGAGCAGCGCGAAAAACTGGAACAATTGCGCGCGCTGGAAGCCGGCATGCGCATTGACGTCGAGATCGTTGATTCTGTGCCGCTGGGTGTTGATACGCCCGACGATCTCGAACGGGCACGTGACATTCTTACTACCACAAAGGGTAATTGAACTATGGTCAAGACCAACCGCATCTCTTTTCAGGGCGAACCCGGCGCGAACTCCGATACGGCGTGCCGCGACATGTTTCCGCAAATGGAACCGTTGCCATGCCCGACTTTTGAAGATGCATTCAATGCGGTTGAGAGTGGCGCGGCCGATCTTGCCATGATCCCGATCGAGAACACGATTGCCGGGCGCGTGGCTGACATTCATCACCTCCTGCCGGAATCGCGCCTGCACATCGTTGGCGAATATTTTCTGCCGATCCATTTCCAATTGATGGTTTTGCCGGGCACCAAGCGCAGTGAGATCACAACTGTTCACAGCCATATTCATGCGCTGGGCCAGTGCCGCAAATATATCCGCAAGAATGGCTGGAAGCCGGTAATAGCCGGTGACACGGCAGGGGCCGCGCGGCTTGTTTCCGAAGTTAAAGACAAAACGATGGCGGCGCTGTCTCCGCGCCTTGCCTCAAGCCTTTATGGTCTCGATATTCTGGAAGAGAATGTTGAAGACACCGAAAACAATGTCACGCGTTTTGTTGTTCTCAATAAAACCAAGAAGTGGGCCCCGCGAACCTCTGATCAACTGATGATGACGACGTTTGTTTTCCGCGTCCGCAACGTTCCAGCCGCACTTTACAAAGCCATGGGCGGCTTTGCCACGAATGGCGTCAACATGACCAAGCTGGAAAGCTATCAGATCGACGGCAAGTTCACTGCGACGCAGTTTTATGCGGATATAGAAGGTCATCCGGATGACAAAAATGTCGCTCGCGCATTGGAGGAACTGGAATTCTTCTCCAAGGAAGTGCGGGTTCTCGGCGTTTATCCTGCCGATACGACCTTCCGCAGCACACAGAGCGAGGAAGATTAGAGATACACGATCGCTGCACTACCCCTCTGTGCGTGGTTCGACAAGCTCACCATGAGGGGGAGGGAGGGTTGCAGAGAACAATCTTCTGCACCGCAATTAGCTTTGCAATCAACAATTTCCCTCATGGTGAGCTTGTCGAACCACGCACAGGGGTAGTGCAGCCCTAATCCCCGCTCTCCACCCAGCTGCGGATCAGGTGGGCGGCGATAGCACCGGGCGGCGGTGTCATCAGTCCTTCCGGATGGGTACGGTCAAGCATCAGAACCACCTCGTCGCGCGTAAACCAGCGCCCCGCTTCCAGTTCAGCCTTGTCGAGCGTGTAATCGTCCGACAGAGCTTCGGCATGGCAGCCAATCATCAGGGAATAGGGGAACGGCCACGGTTGGGAAGCATGATAGACAACCCGGCCTACGGGCAGATTGGTCTCTTCCAGTGTCTCACGCCGTACAGCGTTTTCAATGGTTTCACCCGGCTCGATAAAGCCGGCGAGGCATGAATACATGCCGGGGCCAAAATGCGCGCCGCGTGCCAGAAGGCATTTGTCGCCGCGCACCACCATCATGATGGCTACCGGGTCAGTTCGTGGGAAAAGCTGTGCTTCGCAACTTGGACACGTGCGCCGATAACCGCCATCGCGCATGACGGTTTCCGTGCCGCAGCGCCCGCAGAAGCGGTGCGTCTCATGCCATGTCAGGATTGACACCGCCTGCGCCATGGCACCCAACTGGTCCGCTGGTATCAATCCCTGCGTATAAACCGGACGATAATCCATCGCTGAAATCGTGTCTGGCAGGTCGACCGGATCGATGCCGCTGGAGGTGGCAAGGATTGGGATGTCATCCTGCATGCCAAGATAAATCGTCTTGTTCGGCTGGGGCAGAAGAGCAGCTGCATCCTCCAGGCTGAAGAATGCGCTGCCCGTGTCTTTCCCCCTGCGCCACCAGCACCTGCCCCTGCGCTATCAGCAGCATATTGGTCTTGGCGTCGGCGAGCGCAATCGTCACCACATCGTCGCTGCGCTTTTCCGAATGACGGTTGATCTTGTTGCCGGCAAAGCCGACGAAGTGACTGGCTTCCGCTTCCGGAACATCATAAAGGCGAAACGACATGGATAAAGCTCCAGAAGACCGGTCCGGATGGGACTGTGTGATGATGTTAATTAGGTCGTATACTCATAAATCTGACTGAAATGGTATGCGGCCATTTGTTCGGATACAAGGAGCAATGGCGATGGGAATGTTTATCCATTCTCGAGCTTTTGCGACGATGTAGCCGGGCAAATGGACCATATCCTCTGGACGCCAAAACGGCTGCAAGCTGCAGTGTCGAGCCGCTCAGCCGGGGGAAAAGCCCCGCCCTTCACGTCTCTCCTCGCATCTTCTTGCCGTTTCAGGCGCCATTTCAGTCAGATTTATGAGTTTACGACCTAGATAGCGTTGAGAATCGCGTTCGCAAAGTCCCGGGCGTCTTTTTCGCCATAGGGTTCGCGAGTGCCAAAGCCCCAGACGGGCCCGGGCCAAGCAGGATCGCCGGTGTTGCGGGCAATAATATGCAGGTGCAATTGCCGCACGATGTTGCCTAACGCGCCGGTATTGATCTTTTCACAGTTGGCGACTGTTTTCAGGGCTTGGGCGGCAATGCCAGACTCAAAAACCAGCATTGTCTGGTCAAGTGGGGTGAGGTCGTGGATCTCGCTGATATCAGCCCGTTGCGGTATTAAAATGAGCCATGGCCAGCGCCGGTCATTCATCAGGCGCAGATCGCAAAGGCCCAGCCTCGCAATGGGAATCGTATCTGCAGCAAGTTTGCTATCGAGTATGAACGTCATGATTTGCAATAAATAGCAGTTTTTTTGTCCGCACGCTTGCTTTTTGCGTGCAAATTGCCGATATGAGCCTCGGGAGGTTGGTGGTGGACGAGCCACTCGCCAACCGGGTCAGGTCCGGAAGGAAGCAGCCCCAACGAGCCAGGCACGGGTCGCCGTGCCAGCCTCCCACCTTTATCCTCTTCAAAGCCGTCATCCGGCATTGACGCTGCGGTGTGCAGCGGTACAAACTTGTCCAGTGCAATGAAGAGCAATGCAGGAGCGGAATCAACCGGGATGGACACCAAAACGGCAGATAGCGCCTATCGCGTGCTCGCCCGCAAATATCGCCCGCAGAACTTCGACGATCTGGTCGGTCAGGAACCGATGGTTCGTACACTGACCAATGCGTTCGAGACCGGGCGCATTGCGCAGGCTTGGATGCTGACCGGCGTGCGCGGTGTCGGCAAGACCACCACAGCCCGTATTCTGGCGCGTGCGCTCAATTACAAGACTGCCGAGATTGACAAGCCCACTATCGACCTGTCGATTCCCGGTGAGCATTGTCAGGCCATCATGGAAGGCCGCCATGTCGATGTGATCGAGATGGATGCTGCCTCACATACGGGTATCGACGATATCCGCGAAATTATCGAACAGGTGCGCTACCGGCCCGTATCGGCGCGTTATAAGGTCTATATCATCGATGAGGTGCACATGCTCTCCAACCAGGCCTTCAACGGCCTGTTGAAGACGTTGGAAGAGCCGCCGCCCCACGTCAAATTTATCTTTGCCACCACGGAAATCCGCAAAGTTCCGATCACGGTTCTGTCGCGCTGCCAGCGTTTTGACCTGCGCCGTATTGATGCGAACATGCTGACTGGTCTGCTCCGAAAGATTGCCGACAAGGAAAGCATCAACGTCGATGCAGCGTCGCTGGCAATGATCGCCCGTGCCGGTGAAGGCTCAGCTCGCGATTCCCTGTCGATCTTCGATCAGGCCATTGCCCACGGTGCTGGCAATGTTGATGCTGAAACCGTGCGCTCCATGCTCGGCCTTGCCGATCGCGCCCGCATTATCGATCTCTTCGAAATGCTGATGCGCGGTGATGTAGCGTCTGCGCTGCGTGAGTTTCGGGCGCAATATGATGTTGGGGCCGATCCCAGCGTGGTTTTGTCCGATTTGGCCGATTTCAACCATCTGGTGACGCGCATTCGTTTCACGCCGGATGTCGCCGACGATATTTCATTGTCGGAAGACGAACGGGTGCGCGGCAAGGATTACGCGGACAAACTATCCATCCGCGTTCTGTCGCGCACATGGCAGATGCTTCTGAAAGGCATTGCCGAGGTTGATGCTTCCAATCGCCCGGTGCAGGCCGCAGAAATGCTGTTGATCCGGCTCGCTCACGCCGCGGATTTGCCGACACTGGATGAAGCGCTCAAATCGTTGGAGAATGGCGCGCTTTCATCAGCTCAATCATCACAAAATGGCGGGCCTCGCCCCGGCAATGGCGGCGGATCGACCATGAGCCGCAGCAGTGCGCCGGCAGATGCTGTAGCGCCAGGCCGTGCGTCTGTGACCTCCGGCGGTGGTGCAACCATGCGGCTGGTCGAGCAATCGCCTCAGCCAGAACCTGCGGTTTCTGTGCAGGCCATTGTCGAAGAGCAGGCGCCTGCGGTGCCGCTCAACAGCGTTGCGGACATTGTGGCGCTGGCCGACAAACAGCGCAACATGCAGTTCAAGATCATGGTCAAGAACTACGTGCGGCTGGTCAGCATCAAGCCGGGACGGCTTGAAATCAATCTGACCGACGATGCGCCAAAGACACTTTTGACTGAATTGTCGCAAAAGCTCTCCGAATGGACCGGCATGCGCTGGATGGTTTCGCTTTCGCGCGAGCAGGGTGGCCAAACCATTCAGGAATCCGAAACGTCGAGGCGTGATTCCATGCTTAGCGATGCCCGCGCTGATCCGGATGTTGCTGCGATCCTGTCGCGGTTCCCCGGCGCCAAGATCATCAATGTGAAGATCGCAACACCTGCCGGACAATCCGGCGACCCGGAAACCATGGACGGTGCAATTCCCGGTGATGATACGCTGGCGCCCGTTGAAGAAGACGACGATTGACCAAGAGGAGTTTATCCCATGCGTGACATTATGGGCATGATGAAACAGGCCAAGGAAATGCAGGGCAAGATGGCCGCCATGCAGGAAGAGATCGCGGCATTGGAGGCTGAAGGTCAGTCCGGCGGTGGCCTTGTAACGGTCAAGCTTTCCGGCAAGGGTGCGCTGACATCGCTGAAGATTGATCCGTCGCTGTTCAAGGAGGACGATGTCGAGATTCTCGAAGATCTGATCATAGCTGCGCACAATGAGGCAAAGACCAAGGTCGAAGCAATCATGGCAGAAAAGACTCAGGCACTCACCGCTGGTCTGCCCATTCCACCCGGTTTCAAGCTGCCTTTTTGACCATGACGAGCACAACCATAAGCTTATTGGAAATGAGACCGGTTTAGTTTACATTTGGTCTTGGAGTGGAAGGCGAGCTATCACCCGCCTTCTTTTCTTATTTGAGGTATTGAACCCGGACGGTCCATGACCAGCTCGTCCGGGTTTTTCTCAAAATAAGCGTGATGCTAAACGGAAAGATCCGCATAGTTTCACCTCCAAGCTCGAGAGCAAGGCTGTTGCCGCAGTTGGAAAAGCCCATCTTTTCCAATCCACCGGCTGGCACGGTGTTGCTGCTTCTGCTCTCAAACCCTAATCGGGCGAGGGTGGATCATTGCTTGGTTGGTGAATGGCAGCAACAAATGCAGGGTTGTGTATTTTTGCAGTTATCGCCTCTCAGGTTGCGTTCCCGGCATGTCCCTGATTCCCTGCGAAGCAAATTTGCTCTAAACCGGCATTATGTCGAAACGAATCGCTGGCCCTGAAATTGAACGCCTGATCCAGTTGCTGGCTAAAGTGCCGGGACTCGGACCGCGCTCTGCCCGCCGCGCTGCCTTGCACCTCATCAAGAAGAAGGAAGCACTGCTTATCCCGCTGGGTTCGGCCATGCAGGAAGCAGCGGACAAGGTGCGCATCTGCACCACCTGCGGAAATGTGGATACATCCGACCCTTGCATGATCTGCACAGATCCACGGCGCGAACGTGCGACGCTGATTGTCGTCGAGGATGTCTCCGACCTTTGGGCTCTGGAGCGGGCAGGATCGATGAATGTCCGTTACCATGTGCTTGGCGGCCGCCTGTCTCCGCTTGATGGCGTTGGGCCGGATGATCTTAATATTGCGACGCTCGTCAGCCGTGTGGCGGAAGGCGAAATCAAGGAAGTCATCCTAGCCGTCAATGCGACGGTTGAGGGGCAGACGACGGCCCACTACATCACCGACCAGCTTGCAGATTTCGATATTCGCATCACCCGGCTTGCCCATGGTGTGCCGGTTGGCGGCGAACTGGATTATCTTGACGAGGGCACGCTGACGGCAGCGCTGCGCGCACGGACATCCCTATAGGAGAAAGCCTTTGACCGGACGCTCCATGAAACTGGCCCTCTGGGCTTTGGTCTCGATCTTCCTCTCCGCACATGCTGCCCTTGCCGCTTCGAAACCGGAAGTTGACGCCCAGTTCAAAACCTGGCTCGCCAATGATCTGTGGCCCGAAGCCAAGGCCAAAGGTATATCCAAGGCGACATTCGATCAGGCTTTTGCGGGCGTCACGTTGAATTTTGATCTGCCGGATCTCGTCATGCCTGGTGAAAAACCGCAGACGCCGAAGGCGCAGACGCAGTCTGAGTTCGGTTCTCCCGGTAAATATTTCAACGACAAAACGATCAATGCGGTGACGTCAGGCGGTGCTGCGCGGGCAGGGCAATATGCCAAGATTCTCAAGGCGGTCGAAGCGAAATATGGCGTGCCGGGTCCAATTGTCCTGGCGATCTGGGGCCGTGAGAGCGGCTATGGCAGTGTCAAGATTCCCAACAATGCCTTTACCGTTCTTGGCACCAAGGCCTTCATGGCAACGCGCAAGGAAATGTTTCGCAAGGAACTTGTTGCAGCGCTCGAGATTGTCGAAAAGGGCTATATCGGCGTTGGCACCATGAAAAGCTCATGGGCAGGCGCACTTGGTCAGCCGCAGTTCATGCCGACCTCATTTCTTGAACATGCAGTGGATTTTGATGGCGACGGCAAGCGTGACATCTGGAATTCTGTTCCCGATACGCTGGGTTCGATCGGGCATTACCTCGCGCAATTTGGCTGGCAGCGCGGCCGTGACTGGGGCTATGAAGTTTCTGTTCCGCAAAGCGTCAGCTGTTCGCTGGAAGGCCCTGATCGGGGCAAGCCGTTTGCCGCATGGGCCAAGTTGGGCATTGCCAGGGTCAACGGCAAGCCGTTCCCGGCAGATGAGACAAACCGGGAAGGCTTTCTGCTGATGCCGGCGGGGCGGCACGGCCCAGCTTTTGTCGTGACCAAAAACTTCTATGTGATCAAGGAATACAATATGAGCGATCTCTACGCGCTGTTCATCAGCCATGTGGGTGATCGCATAGGCAGCGGTGCGAAGGGCTTTTCTGTTGGTTGGGGCGACGTCGGCGGTCTCTACCGCTCAGACATTGCCGGTTTGCAGAAAGCGTTGGAGAAGAAGGGCTATGACGCTGGTGGCGCGGATGGTTTTCCGGGCTTCAAGACCCGACGCTCCATTGGCGATTGGCAGGCCAAACAGGGTATGGCCGCCACGTGTTTTCCGGACGAGGATCTGGTCAAGGCAATCCGCTGAATTCTGATGCAACTTGTATGAAATGCTCCAGCGTCGGCGATAGATCATCGCGGCGCCAAACAAGCCCCGTTTCGATGCAAGGCGGCGCATCTGCCAATTTCAGATAGCGCACACCGGCGCGGCCAAGCTTTTGCAGGGATTCCGGCACCAGCGCGATGCCCATACCAGCGGAAATCAGGCTGATAATCGTTTGCATCTGGATGGCTTCCTGTCCGATGGCGGGTACGGCACCATTCTGCAGATAAAATCCGGTGATCACGTCATGGAAAGCCGGGGCGCTGCGGCGCGGAAATATGATAAGCGGCTCGGTCAAAGCGGATTTGATATCGAATGTATCGCCGGAAACAGCAAGACGGCCGGATCTTATCCATTCGTCCGGAACGGCTGCCACCAGCTTTTCCCGCAGCAAGGGCAGATATGTCAGCGAGGCGTGCAGCGTCGCCTGTGGCGGCGGGATGATCAGCCCCGCATGAATATCACCGCTTAAGAGTGTCTCGATCTGCAGATCGCTGGTTGCCTCCTGCAGGGTGATTTCCACATCGGGATAGTCGTTCTTGTAGCGGCCCAGCAAATCCGGCAGCAGGCTGTAATCGGCGGTGCTGACAAATGCGAGTTTCAAGGTGCCGATGGCACCGCGCGCCAGGCGGCGGGCGATACCGGACAGGGTGGCCGCGTCATCCAGCAATTTTTGCACGTGATCGCGCCATTGTTCGCCGGCGGGCGTCAAGGCAACGCTGCGTTTGGTGCGGGCAAACAGCTGGACGCCAATTTCTTCTTCCAGCGCCTGAATGGTTTGGCTCAACGGCGGCTGGGTCATACCCAGCCTTTCCGCTGCACGGCCGAAATGCAGTTCCTCGGCAACAGTGATAAAGTAGCGCAACTGACGCAGGTCCATGTCTTTATTTGTAATATGAAAAAGCACCTAATCAAGCATGAATTATATGTTTCCTAGTTGTTTGGAAATGTTCTAGCCTAAGAATAAGGTCCAATAACCGGATCAAACACGTCATCGTGGAGGAACAGCCATGGCAGCCAATGAACGGTCGAAACATATCACCCAAGGTGTTGCACGCTCCCCCAACCGGGCGATGTATTATGCTCTCGGTTATGAGAAGGCGGATTTCGACAAACCGATGATCGGCATTGCCAATGGCCATTCCACCATCACGCCTTGTAATGCCGGCTTGCAGCCATTGGCCGATGCGGCGGTTGCCGCTGTCAGGGCAGCAGGCGGCAATCCGCAGATCTTCGGCACCCCGACCATTTCCGATGGCATGGCCATGGGCACCGAGGGCATGAAATATTCGCTCATCTCCCGCGAAGTGATTGCCGATTGCATCGAGACCTGCGTCAACGGCCAATGGATGGATGGTGTTCTGGTGCTTGGCGGCTGTGACAAGAACATGCCTGGCGGCATGATGGCGATTGCCCGCACCAACGTTCCGGCGATCTACGTCTATGGCGGCACGATCAAACCGGGCAAGTGGAAAGGCAAGGACCTCTCCATTGTCTCATCCTTTGAGGCTGTCGGCTCCTTCATGGCGGGCAAGATGAGCAAGGAGGATTTCGAAGGTATCGAGCGTCACGCCTGTCCCTCCACCGGATCCTGCGGTGGCATGTATACCGCAAACACCATGAGTTCCTCGTTTGAGGCACTCGGTATGTCGCTGATGTCGTCTTCGACCATGGCCAATCCCGATACTGAAAAAGTCGACAGCACTGCAGAGTCTGCCCGCGTGCTCGTGGAAGCTGTGCGTAACAACATTCGACCCCGCGATATTATCACCCGCAAATCTATTGAGAATGCCGTCTCGCTGATCATGGCGACGGGCGGCTCGACCAATGGCGTGTTGCATTTTCTTGCCATTGCCCATGCGGCTGAAGTCGAGTGGACGCTGGATGATTTCGAGCGCGTGCGCCGCAAGGTTCCTGTTATCTGCAATCTTCGCCCGTCCGGCCAATACATGGCGGTCGATCTGCATCAGGTTGGTGGTATCCCGCAGGTGCTGAAAATCCTGTTGAATGCCGGGCTGCTGCATGGCGACTGCCTGACCATCACCGGTCGCACGCTGGCCGAGGAACTGGCCCATGTGCCGGATGCGCCGCCTGCAGATCAGAACATCATCCGCCCCATCGACAAGGCACTCTACAAGGAAGGCCATCTGGCGATCCTCAAGGGCAATCTGGCAAGCGGTGGTGCTGTCGCCAAGATCACCGGCCTGAAAAATCCGGTCATTCAAGGGCTCGCGCGGGTGTTCGACGATGAGCAGTCGGCTATGGACGCTATTCTCTCCGATAAAATCAGGCCGGGCGATGTACTTGTATTGCGCTATCTCGGACCGAAAGGCGGACCCGGCATGCCAGAAATGCTGGCACCGACATCGGCGATCATCGGTCGCGGACTTGGTGAAAGCGTCGGTTTCATCACTGATGGGCGGTTCTCCGGCGGCACTTGGGGCATGGTTGTTGGCCATGTAACCCCGGAAGCTTTCGAAGGCGGCACCATCGCGCTGGTGAAAGAGGGAGACACGATCACGATCGACGCTCACAAGCAATTGCTGCAGCTCGAAGTCAGTGATGCGGAACTCGAAGAACGGCGCAAGGCATGGCAACAGCCAGCTCCGCGTTACACGCGCGGCGTGCTGGCAAAATTCGCCAAACTGGCCAAATCTGCCAGCGAAGGTGCTGTCACCGGATAGCGATTGTCGCGGGTGCAAATACAGTCTGTCAAAGCATGGATGGTATGAAAACGATCCATGAAATGCGATCCTGATGCTCAAGAAAAACTCAGGAAACGCACGATGCCAGCACTCGTCAACGGACAATGGATCAAGGGCGATGTCGCCGCCAGTGAAATGAAAGATGGCGCCTTTCATCGCGAGCCAACGCGGTTTCGCAACTGGATTACTCCGGATGGTGTGCTCGACAAGGAAGGCACGCCGACATTTAAGGCGGAGGCTGGACGTTACCAGCTTTTCGTTTCGTATCTCTGCCCGTGGGCCTCGCGCACGCTCATCTTCCGTAATCTCAAGGGGCTGGAAAATGTCGTCAGCATTGCCGTGTCGGAACCGGTGCTGGGCGAGAATGGCTGGACATTCCCCAATCTGGTTGATGCGGGTCCCAAGGCGCCGCCGATCCATTATCTGCACCAGCTTTATACCGCGAGCCTGCCGACCTATACAGGCAAGGTCTCCGTGCCTGTCCTGTGGGATAAGCAAGAAGGGCAGATCGTCAACAATGAGTCTGCCGATATTATCCGCATCCTGAATTCGGCCTTTGATGAACTGACAGGGGATCGCCGCGACTTCTACCCCGAAAGGCTGCATACCGAGATCGATCGCTGGAATACGTTTGTATATGACAATATCAACAACGGCGTCTATCGCGCCGGTTTTGCCAAGACACAGGCGAGCTACGATGCGGCTGTGCGTGATGTCTTTGCGGCGCTTGACGGGGTTGAGGCGCATCTGGCCGATCACCGTTATATCGCTGGGCAATACATAACGGAGGCGGACTGGCGTCTGTTCGTCACGCTGGTGCGGTTTGATGCCGCCTATAATGGCGTGTTCAAGTGCAACATCCGAAGACTGGAAGACTATCACCACCTCTCCAACTATCTCCGTGAACTCTATCAGTTTGAAAATGTCCGCGAGACGGTAAGGATCGATCAGATCAAGGCGGGCTATTATTCCATCGCCTCGGTCAATCCGACAGGCATCGTGCCCGCTGGTCCGTTGATTGATTTCGACCGTCCCCATGACCGGGAGCGTTTGTCGGGCAAAGGCGTCGTTATGCGTTGAACAATCAATGTTGCACATACTGGTTGAACGGGCCCGGCGGTTGAACAGACCGCCGGGCTTTTTGCATTGCAGTACATTTTCCTGCGTTTTATGGCTTGTCAGCCATACCCATATGTGAAAATATTATTCACAAAAGAAGATGCGGGAGAAAGTGCAATGAAACCTATGCGCCATGCTCCATGGCAAACAGCCAGTTGCCGTAGGGATAAAGATGGCGCGCTGGTGCAGCGATGAGCGAGGTTGCGCCTACCGTCGGTGTGTCATCGACCCATCCGAAAAACATGCCTGCCAGTCACGCCGCTCTGCCCGTGTGGAATTCTGAAAACTGGTTCTATGAGGACTGGCCGGTCGGCCAGAAAATCCGCTCGCTGCGGCGCACGATCGCCGAAAGCGACAGCCATATGTTCAATATGCTGGTGACGGATATCCATCCCTATGTGCAGGATCAGATGTTCGCTGAAAGCGAGGGCATTTTCGGCAAGCGGCTGGTGGCGGGCGCCTTTGTATTTTCCGCCGGTCTTGGCCTTGTCGCTACCAACTGCGTCAATGCGTTTTCCTATGGCTATGACAAGTTGCGTTTCATCAAGCCGGTCTTTCTCAACGACACGATCTACACCATCCGCACCAATCTGGATAAGCGCCCGCGCTACAAGGAATTGGGGCTGATCCGTGCGAGCTACGAGGTGTTCAAGAATGAGGGCGAGCTCGTTCTCTACTGCGAACACCTGCAGACGGTGAAATACCAGAACCCCGCCGATTTTATTGGAAAGACCGAGAAATAATGACCACCGAGAATGCCGATCTGCCGCTTGCCGGCCTGCTTGTTGTTGATATGAGCCAGTTTCTGTCGGGCCCCTATGCGTCGCTGCGCCTGATGGATCTCGGCGCGCGTGTTATCAAGATCGAGCGCCCGGATGGCGGCGATCTTTCCCGGCGGCTTTATCTCAGCGATACGGAAATCGGCGGCGACTCGACAATTTTTCATGCAATCAATCGCGCCAAGGAAAGTCTGGCCATTGATCTGAAAAGCCCTGATGATCTGGCTTCGCTGCGCACGCTGCTTGGCAAGGCTGATGTGCTGATCCAGAATTTTCGTCCGGGTGTCATCAAGCGCCTCGGACTCGATTATGAGGCAGTCAAAGTCATCAACCCGCGCCTCGTCTATGCCGGTATCAGCGGTTACGGCGAAGAGGGGCCGTGGGTTGGTCGTCCCGGCCAGGATTTGCTGGCGCAATCACGCTCCGGTCTGATGTGGTTGAACGGCGATGAAAGTCAGGGGCCTGTTCCCTTCGGCCTTGCGGTTGCCGATATGCTGGCAGGTGCAGCAACGGTGCAGGGCATTCTGGCGGCGCTGGTGCGGCGGGGAATTAGCGGTACCGGCAGCCATATCGAGACGAGCCTGCTGGAATCACTCATCGATTTCCAGTTCGAGGTGCTGACCACACATTTGAATGATGGCCGGCGGCTGCCCAAGCGTTCGGACTTCCGCAGCGCCCATGCCTATCTATCGGCGCCTTATGGCGTCTATCCGACCAAGGATAATTATCTTGCTCTCGCAATGACGCCGCTGCCCAAATTGGCTGATCTTCTTGGCCTTGATGCACTCGCACCCTACCGCGGTACGCCGGCAAGCTGGTTCACCGCGCGGGACGAGATCAAGCGGATCATCGCGGATAAACTTGCGACGCAAGACACGGATGACTGGCTGGCAATCCTTGAGCCTGCCGATATCTGGTGCGCCAAGGTTTTGAACTGGGAAGAGTTGATGGCGAGCGAGGGCTTCAAAGTTCTCGACATGCTGCAGACCGTCGAGCGGGAGGACGATGTGTCCATTCTGACGACACGCTCGCCCATCCGGGTCAACGGCAAGCGGGCTAGGTTCGACCGTGCTGCGCCACGTATTGGCGAACACAGCGCTGCCATCCGCAAGGAGTTTGGTCTGTGAGCAACATCACGCTGAAAGGTATGACGTGGAGCCATCCCCGCGGCTACGACCCGATGGTGGCCTGCTCGAAACTCTGGCACGGCAAGACGGGCATCACCATTGAATGGGACAAACGCTCGCTGCAGGACTTTGAATCGTTCTCCGTTGAAGAATTGGCTCGGGCCTACGATCTCATCGTTATTGATCATCCGCATGTCGGGCAGATCACGGCTGAAAACTGCCTCGCACCGCTGGATATTGCCGGGCGGGAAGCTGAGCGGGAGTCGTTGCGCAAAGGCAGCGTCGGCCGATCCTATCCAAGCTATGACTGGCAGGGGCATCAATGGGCGTTTCCCATCGATACGGCAACGCAGGTCTGTGCATGGCGTCCTGACCTGCTCGAACAGGCGCCTGAGACATGGGCCGACATGCTGGCTCTGGCACGCGACGGAAGAGTGCTTCTGCCGTTGCGGCCACCGCATACGCTGATGACTTTCTACACTTTGAGCGGCAATCTTGGTTCGCCATGCGCAACAGAACCGGGCGATTTGATCGACGGAGAAAATGGCATCCGGGCCTTTGAAATGATGTGCGAAATTGCGCACCTTGTTGATCCCGGCTGTTTTGATATGGACCCGATTGCCGTGCTTGAGAAAATGGCTGAAGCCGGATCAAAAGTGGCCTGTGCACCTTTGATCTACGGTTATGTCAACTATGCCATCAAGGGTTTCCGCCCAAACATTATTGCTTTTGCCGATATACCGGTTGCCGGCAGCAGCGGTCCGATTGGCTCTGCGCTTGGCGGTACGGGGATTGCCGTTTCGGCCTTTTCCGCAAACCGCAGAGCCGCCATCGACTTTGCTTACTGGATTGCCAGCGGCGATGTGCAGCGCAGCTCCTATGCGCAAGCCGGCGGGCAGCCTGGCCATGCGGATGCATGGGAAGATATAGCCGTTAACGCAGCCACATCAAATTTCTATATGGCAACACGCAAGACACTGGAGACGGCTTGGGTGCGCCCGCGCCACGATGGCTATATGGCTTTTCAGCAATCAGGCTCGGACCGTATCAATGCCGGGTTGCAGGGAAGTCATGAGGCGGCGCGTGTGATCCACGACCTGAACAGGCTTTTCCGGGACAGCTTTCTCCGGTAATTCAAGCGTAGCGTTTTTCGGCGCCCGGCTCGGTATCTGTGCCAGCCACAGCCGGGTGCGAATTCAAAGCCGTGATCACCGCGAGAGCTGCAAGAGAGTTGACACTGCGATTGCCGCGATTGAAGGCAGTCATCACCGTATCAGCAATGATTTTTGCCTCTTCATCCGTGCTGGATTTCACCAGAAGGGTCGCCGCCGCCCTGTCGTAGGCCGCTTGCATGAGGTCCCAATCGTCATTTGAATAGATGGGTTCGGGAGGCTTGGTAAAAGGCATGGGGGAATATTCCTTCCCTGAATCGAATGAAAATCCCGCTGTCAAAAAGGCTAACCGGTCAATTGTGGCTTGGCAAACCAAAATGATTTTCGCCTATTTTGAAATGGCTTACCGCAGTGCACATACCATCGCCAACGGGGAGAATGTGGCAATATCGCCCATGCAACATGAGCCGGCTGCCAATATTGAGGGGCAGCCGATTCGATCATTTACAGAGCGGATTCAGAATCCGTGCGCGCTTGTATGTTTCGCGAGAGACGCGACCATCTCTGGCTGAACCATGGGGTCATAAGTGAAATCTTTTCAAAGCGTTGGCTTGAAAAGGATGGATCGGTCTCCTCGAATGTCCAGACCTTGAAATTGGTCAGTTCATGCGGACCAAAAGTATGGATCAGCGGGATATCGGCAGCATCTCTGCCGCGCGCCACCACAATACGGCCGATGCGGCGCTGGTTGTGACGGGCGTCGAATGTATGCCATTTTCCACCGAGATAGACCTCGAACCAGGCGTTGAAATCCATTGGTGCTGCGTCAGCCGGAATGCCGATATCACCCATGTAGCCGTTGACGTATCGCGCCGGGATATTCATGCAGCGGCAGAAGGCAACTGCCAGATGTGCAAAGTCGCGGCACACGCCGACACGTTCTTCGTGCGCCTGCGCCGCAGTGCGGGTGGAGCGGGCAAAGCCATAGCTAAAGGTCAGCCTTTGATTGACATAATCGCAGATGGCCTGAACGCGGCTCCAGCCGGGTTTGACATGCCCGAACAGGCTCCACGCGAGATTGCTGAGCTCATCGGTTTCGCAATAACGGCTGGCTGAAAGAAATGCCAGACACTCGGTCGGCAGCTTATCCACGGTGTGTTCCTGCGCATTTTGATCCACAGGATCAGGCAAGCCGTCATCTTCGACGACAGCATCATATTTCAATGACAGGTTGCCGGCCGGGGCCAGCAGCCGCAGACAATTATTCCCGAAAAGATCTTTGAAGTTTTCAAGCTTGGCGGCAGGTAATGCCGTCGGACCGCGCTCGCAAACAATGTCGGACAGCCTGTCCGACTCCAGATTGAGGTATGTCGTCATAGGGGTTGGTTCGTTGCATTTGATAGCAATTTCATATCCGACACGGATCAGCATGGCGCATCCTTTTGGGGTTTTCAGGAAAACGCGGGGACGCCGTTCGGGTTCCGGTCGGAACAGAAAAATATCGATTGAACCCAGATTTTCTGGTCTCAGGGCGCGTTGCTAAGGCTCTTTAGGTTTTGTTGACCATGGGAGCGTAAAATTTGAAACGAATGTTGCCCCGGCCCGTTATGTCTCAACGATACGTTTTGAGAAAGCCGGCAGGGCAGGTGCAGGAAAGCATACCGTTTGAAGGTTCAATATTCACCGGCTCAGATGCGGGTGAATACGATCTTGCTCCAGAAATGGATGGGACGTTCATGACTGTAAAACAAAGACTATCACGTCCGCCCGTGGCAACAATTGTTCGCGCACAGCTTGCACGGCAGGAGTTTCGCAAAGCTGTACAGTCTTCTGAGCCCTCTCCGGCCGACAAGGAGATGTCCTCGCAGTTTGTCGATTTGCTGCAGCGTCTGGACAAGGCGGAAAAGTGCAAACGGTAAAATTTCCAGTCTTACAGCCTAGTTCCTGTTGATATCGGGCACGACCTTGCCCTGATAGGCCAGATGCGCAAAGCGTCCCGACTTTGCGGTGTAGTTTACAAAGCTGCCGAAGGACACGGCAAAGGCCAGGAAAATGCAAAAGATGATGCCAAGACGCTGTACAAGCATGACAGATACCCCGTTTAACTGACGCGAAGCTATGCTTTTCAAGCTGAACACGCACAGAACGGGTCATTCATTCAGCGTTTCAATTTATTAAAATTCTATGAAATGTGCAGCCTGAGACGGTACGCGTTGATCTCTGTCACAAGGCCGCATAGAGGAACAGATAATATCCGATTCCACTATGCCGCCAGTTCGGCCGCCGCGACAGGGAAACATTGTTATGAAAACCAGAATTTTGGGACGCACTGGCTACGAGATTTCAGAAATTGGCTTCGGTGCGTGGCAGATCGGCGGCTCCTGGGGTGACGTTTCCGAAGATGATGGCAAGAAGGCGTTGAATGCCGCTCTGGATGCAGGTGTTACCTTCATCGACACCGCTGATGTCTATGGCGATGGCCGTTCGGAACGCATCATTGC
This sequence comes from Phyllobacterium sp. 628, assembly GCF_014189505.1. Classification (GTDB taxonomy): domain Bacteria; phylum Pseudomonadota; class Alphaproteobacteria; order Rhizobiales; family Rhizobiaceae; genus Phyllobacterium. The sequence goes on from NZ_CP050301.1 coordinate 1,259,916, forward strand.
CGATGTGCTGAAAGCACGTGGTGGTACGCGCCCGACAGTTGCGACCAAAGCTGGCCGCAGGCTCAATCCGCATGTGGCCGATGGCTACAATGCACAGAATCTGGAAGCGTTTGTTGACCGCAGCCTGAAGAACCTCGAAGTCGAAACACTGGATCTCGTGCAACTGCATTGTCCGCCGACAGAAGTTTATTATCGTCCTGATGTGTTTGAAGCGCTCGACGCCCTGAAGGCTAAGGGCAAGATCCGCCATTACGGAGTGTCGGTCGAAAAGGTCGAGGAAGCGTTGAAGGCAATCGAATATCCCGGCGTTGCCACCATCCAGATCATCTACAATATCTTCCGCCAGCGTCCGCATGATCTCTTCCTGCAGGAAGCCGCCAAGAAGAATGTCGGCGTCATCGTACGCGTGCCGCTAGCCTCGGGTCTGCTCACCGGCAAGCTCAATGCGCAGACCGTGTTCGCCAAGGAGGATCATCGCAATTTCAACCGCAATGGCGAGGCCTTCGATGTGGGCGAAACCTTTGCCGGTGTGCCGTTCGACGTAGCGCTTGCCGCTGTCGAAGAGTTGAAGCCGCTGGTGCCTCAGGGTGTTTCCATGGTGCAGTTCGCACTGCGCTGGATTCTGGAACAGAAGGCGGTTTCCGTCGTTATTCCCGGCGCGCGCAATGAGGCACAGGCAAACGGCAATGCCAGCGCCGGTGATATTACTGCCCTGCCGGTTGAAACACTGGCAAAAATTACCGCACTTTACGAAAAGTCCATCAAGCCGCATGTACATCAGAAGTGGTAGCAGGGGCTGATATGACGAAGCTGAAGATAAGCGCCGGACCATTTACGTTCGAGGCCCGGCTCGAAACCGCAGAGGCGCCGAAAACGTGCGCGTCATTTCTCGGACGGCTGCCGTTCGAGAGCAAGGCCGTGCATGTCCGCTGGAGCGGCGAGGCGGTCTGGATGCCGCTCGGCGATTATGATTTCAACGTTGGCTACGAAAACCACACCAGCTATCCCGCGCCCGGTCAGATTATTCTTTATCCCGGTGGCATCAGTGAAACGGAAATCCTGCTTGCCTATGGCGGCGTGCATTTCGCCTCAAAGGTCGGGCAGCTTGCGGGCAATCATTTCATCACGATCACGTCGGGCATCGAGAACCTTGCCAAGCTTGGCAAACTGACGCTTTGGGAAGGTGCCCAGACAATCCGCTTCGAACTGGCCTAAACGGTCGTTTCCCCGGCAATTGTGCGCGCTGGTTCCACCGGCTTTGTCGACCAGCGTTGATGCAGCCGCGCCAGCATCAGATAGATGACCGGCGTCGTGTAAAGCGTCAGTATCTGCGAAACGATCAGCCCGCCGACAATGGTGATCCCCAATGGACGCCGCAACTCCGTACCGGGACCCGTGGCGATGATCAGTGGAATCGCGCCCATGATCGCTGCAAGCGTGGTCATCAGGATTGGCCGGAAGCGCTTGAGGCAGGCTTGATAGATCGCATCTTCCGGTGACAGGCCGAACCTGCGTTCACCCTGCAATGCGAAGTCCACCATCATGATACCGTTCTTCTTCACAATGCCGATCAGCAGGATAATCCCGACAAAGGCGATCAGGGTCAGCTCTGTGCCAGTGACCATCAGCGCCAGCAGTGCGCCAAGCCCGGCCGATGGCAGGGTGGAAATGATGGTCAGCGGATGGGCGAGGCTTTCATAGAGAATGCCCAGCACGATATAGACGGTCAGCAGCGCTGCAAGAATGAGCAGGGGCTGGCTGCCCGACGATTGGGTCAATGTGGCCGCGTCGCCGGCAAATTCCGCGTGCAGCGCATCAGGCAGGTGCATGCCAAGGACCGCCGCCTGTACTGCACTGTTGGCATCCTCCAGCGTGGTCCCAAGCGCCAGATTGTAGGAGATCGTTACCGAGGGAAACTGGCCCTGATGGTTCACGGTAAGTGGAGCCAGAGTGCGTTCGATCCTGGCAACGCTGCTGAGTGGCACCTGCACGCCGCCCGCACCCGCAACATGCAGATTGGTGATCTGCTCAGGGTCAAGCGCATATCCATTGTCGGCTTCGATCACGACGCGATATTGGTTGCGCGCCGAATAGATGGTCGAGACCTGACGCTGCGAGAAGGCATTGTTGAGCGCGCTGTCGATGCTACCAATGGCAACACCCAGCCGGGCAGCCGCGGTGCGGTCGATTGATACCGTCGCCTGCAGGCCGCTTGGCTGGCGATCCGCGACAACGTCGGTCAGGCCGGGTTCGAGCTTCAGGCGATCGAGCACCTTCGGTGCCCATGCCACCAGCTCATCGAAGTTCGCATCCCACAGAGTGAATTGGTATTGCGATTGGGTGGAGCGTCCTCCGGCACGGATATCGCCGGGTGAGAAAAGGAAAGTCGTGAGTCCCGCGACGGCGGAGAGCGATTTGCGCATGCGGTCGATGACCACGGCCGTCGGGTCACGTTCTTTCTCGGGTTTCAGCGAAATCAGCAGCTGTCCGCGATTGGCACCACTGGAAAATCCGCCTCCGACGGAGGACCCGACACCAGCAACGGCCGGGTCTGCCTTGGCAATGGCGGCCGCCTGCCGCTGCAGGATGACCATTGCCGGGTAGGAAATATCCGTCGATGCCTGTGTGCCACCCATAATGAAGCCCGTATCGTCCTGCGGGAAAAACCCCTTGGGGATTTTCACATAAAGAAACGCTGTGATGGCAACGCAGGCGAGAATAACGGTCACCGCAAGCACCCGGTGATAGAGCACGCTTTTCAGTGTTCTGGCGTAAAAGCTGATCACCGCGTCGAGCGAACCTTCGACAATACGCCCGAACAATCCGGGGCGGGCTTCGGGATCGTGCGGTTTCAGCCTGTGGCCACAGATCATCGGCGTGACGGTCAATGACACAACGGTCGAAACGGCGATGGTGAAAGCCAGTGTCAGCGAGAATGTCTGAAAGAACCGGCCGACAATACCGCCCATGAAAAAGAGGGGAATAAATGCTGCCAACAATGACAGGCTGATGGAAACAACAGTGAAACCGATCTGGCGCGCACCTTCCAGTGCAGCGCGCATTGGCTTCATCCCCTCTTCGAGATTGGCATAGATATTCTCGATCATGACGATGGCATCGTCCACCACAAAACCGACAGATACGGCCAGCGCCATCAGGGAGAGATTGTCGATGGAAAGTCCCCAGGCCCACATCGCCGCAAAGGTGCCCGCCAGCGACAGCGGTACCGTGACGCCTGCTGCGATGGTCGGTGTGGCGCGCCGCAGGAAAACCATCACCACCGCCATGACGAGGCAGATCGTTGCCAGCAGCGTCCACTGCATGTCATTGACGCTGGCGTGGATGGTAGTCGTTCGATCGGACAGTACAGCGATGTCGATACCGGCCGGTACAAGCCGCTTCACCTCCGGCAGAAGCGCTTTCACAGCATCCACGGTTGCGATCACATTGGCGTTCGCCTGTTTGGTGATCATAAGCAAGACGGACGATTTGCCGTCATACCAGGCGTCGGAGCGGCTGTTGCGCACGCCCTGTTCCACGGTGGCAACATCGGAAAGGCGCACCGCTGTTCCATCACCCGTGTGAATGATGATGCGGCCGTAATCTTCCGGCGTCTTCAATTGCGCATTGATGCCGAGTGAAAAGGCAAAGTCGGCGCCGTCGATCGAGCCGACCGGTTCGGCTACATTGGCGTTGGTGATCGCGGTTCGCACGCTATCGAGCGACAGGCCCATAGCCGCAAGCCGGTCAGGGTTCAAACGGACACGGACGGCGGGCTGGTCAGCACCACTGGCCGTCACTTCGCCGACGCCGTCGACTTGAGAAATGCGCTGGACGATGACCGTGTCGGCCGCATCATAAACAGCACTCGGAGATACGGTATCGGAGGTCAGCGCGAGAATAAGCACCGGAGCTGCAGCCGGGTTGACCTTGCGGAAGTTTGGCAGGCTTGGCAGATCAGACGGCAGGTCCGTTGCCGCTGCATTGAGTGCCGCCTGTACGTCCTGCGCAGCGCCGTCAACATCGCGCGACAGGTCAAACTGAACGGTGATGTTTGTTGAGCCCAGAGAACTGACAGATGTCAGTTCCGTCACGCCGGCAATGGAGCCCAAGCGCCGTTCGAGTGGTGCGGCAACGCTTGCCGCCATGGTGGCCGGGTCCGCTCCGGGCCGGCTGGCCGAGACGCGGATTGTCGGCAGGTCAACCGAAGGCAGGCTGGCAACCGGCAGAAAGCCATAGGCGACGATACCGAGCATCAGCAATCCCAAAGCCAGCAGCGTGGTTCCTACTGGTCTGCGGATGAACGGGTCGGAAATGTTCATATTTCGTCGCCCGTTTCCGGCGCGGGCGTGCCTGTGGGGCGGCCGACAATCCGGCTGCGCAGCCGCTCAAATCCGAGATAGATAACCGGCGTCGTGTAAAGTGTCAGAAGCTGGCTGAGCACCAGGCCGCCGATAATGCTGATGCCGAGCGGCGTGCGCAGTTCCGAACCTGTTCCCTGTGCCAGCGCCAGTGGCAATGCGCCGAACAACGCGGCCAGCGTTGTCATCATGATCGGACGGAAACGCAGGATCGAGGCTTTGACAATTGCCTCACGCGGGTCAAGCCGTTCGGTTCGTTCCGCTTCGAGAGCGAAATCGATCATCATGATCGCGTTCTTTTTCACGATACCCATCAGCAGTACGATGCCGATCAGCGCGATGATCGACAGGTCCTGGCCGAACAGCATCAGCGCAAGCAGGGCTCCGACACCCGCCGACGGCAGGGTTGAAAGAATGGTGATGGGGTGAATGGCGCTTTCATAGAGCACACCAAGCACAATGTAGATGGTGATGATTGCCGCGAGGATCAGCCATGGCTCGCCAGCCAGCGAGCTGGAGAATTCGGCCGCATCACCGGAATATTGCCCACGGATCGAGGCAGGCATCGCAATGGCGTTTTCCGCCGATTTGATCGCGGTCACGGCGTGACTGAGCGACGAGCCTGCGGCAAGGTCAAAGCTGATAGTCACGGCCGGAAATTGCTCGTCGTGACCGATGACAAGTGGCGCGGTTGTGAAAGAGGCTGTGGCGAAAGCACTCAACTGAACCTGCGTGCCGCCAGAACCGCTGACATAAAGTTTGTCCAATGATTTTGGGTCACTCTGATATTGCGGTGCCGCTTCGAGAATGATGCGATACTGGTTGGCCTGTCCGTAGATGGTGCCAATCTGGCGCTGACCGAATGCGTCGTTGAGTGTGTCACTGACTGCCTGCATGGACACGCCAAGCCGGGACGCGGTTTCGCGATCGACATTGACGAAAATCCGCCCGCCGCCCATCTCGATTTCCGAGGCGACATTGATCAGGACGGGATCCTGCTGCAGCTGTTTGGCCAGTTTCTGGGCCCAGTCAACAACCGTCGCAGTGTCGGTACCGGTCAGCGTATATTGATACGGTGCACGGCTGGAGCGGGTGCTGATACGGATATCCTGCACGCTCTGGAACGTAACCTGCACACCCGGAATATCAGAGGTCTCGCCGCGCAGCCGCTCGATGATCTGTATTGCCGAATCCGACCGTTGGTCCTGCGGCTTCAGGACCAGACTAAGCGTGCCGGTATTGGGTGTCAGGTTTGTCGTGCTGGTGCCGACAACCGAGACGGCGCCCGCAATATCCTTGTCATGCTGTATCCGGTCGGTAACGACAGCCTGTGTCCGCTTGATGGCTTCGAACGAAGTGGTCGGCTCGGTCTCGATAATGGCTGTAATCAGACCCGTATCCTGCGACGGAAGAAAGCCTTTGGGGATGACAACGTAAAGTGCGATCGTTGCCGCAAGCGTTATGGCGGTTAAAAGCAGCATGAGCGCACTGCGGTCGAGCGCCCAGAGCAGGCTGCGTCTGTAGCCCTCGATCACCCTGTCCATTCCCTGATCGATACGGTGCAGTATGCCGCGACGCTCACCTTCATCCCGCCCATGCAGGATTCGTGCGCACATCATCGGCGTCAGGGTCAGTGAAACGATGGCCGACACCACAACAGCAATTGTCAGTGTCAGAGCGAACTCACGGAACATGCGGCCGACAATGCCGGTCATGAACAGCAGGGGAATGAAGACGGCAATCAGCGAGACAGTCAGCGAGACGATGGTAAAACCGATTTCGCCCGCGCCCTTGAGTGCCGCTTCAAGTGGCCCTTCGCCATCTTCGATATGGCGGACAATGTTCTCGATCATGACAATGGCATCATCAACCACAAAGCCTGTGCCGATGGTCAACGCCATCAGCGACAGATTATCGAGACTGAACCCGGCAAACCACATGACCCCGAAGGTCGCAACGAGCGACAGCGGCAGGGCCACACCGGCAATGATCGTGGCACGCATGGTGCGCAGGAAGATGAAGACGACAAGAATGACCAGCGCGATACTGATCGCCAGTGTCAATTGCACATCGTGAATGGAGGCGCGGATCGTGTCCGTCCGGTCATTCACCACATCCAGCGTTACGCCCGCAGGCAGTGCCTGTTTGAGGCGCGGCAACTGCTGCAGGACGCGGCTGACCGTATCAATGACATTGGCACCCGGCTGGCGCATCACATCAATGACCACCGCCGGTTGTCCCTGATACCACGCGCCGACACGGGCGTTTTCCAGCCCTTCAACCACTGTCGCTACGTCTTTCAACAGGACGGGCGAGCCGTTCTTGTAGGTGACGATGATGGAGTTATAGGTCTGGGGATCGACGATCTGGTCGTTCGCCGAAATCGTGTAAGATTGGTGCGTGCCATCCAGTGCACCCTTGGCACCGGCCACACTGGCATTGGTGATCGCGGTACGGATGTCTTCCAGCGCAATGCCGTAGGAGGCAAGCCGTGGCAGGTCCGCCTGGATACGCACGGCCGGTCTTACGCCGCCCTGAATGTTGACATTGCCGACGCCGGTCACTTCGCTCAGCCGCTGCGCCATCATCGTATCGGCGAAATCACTCAAATTGCGGATGGAATAACTGGTGGAACGCAGTGCAAGCGTGATGATGGGTGTATCGGCCGGATTCACCTTGGCATAGGTCGGAGGGTAGGGCAGTGTCCGCGGCAGCAACGAACCGGCAGCATTGATGGCGGCCTGCACATCCTGCGACGCCCCGTCAATATCCCGGTCAAGATCGAATTGCAGCGTTACCTGACTGATGCCGAAAGCGCTGGATGAAACCATCGATGCGAGTGAGGGTATCTGCCCCAGCTGTCGTTCCAGCGGCGCTGTAACCAGCGAGGCCATCGTGTCAGGGTTGGCGCCTGGAAGCTGTGTCGTCACCTGTATGGTCGGAAAATCCACCTGCGGTAGCGGCGCTACCGGCAGTGCGAGATAACCGAGTATGCCGCCGAGCAGTACCGCAATCCCCAAAAGCGAGGTGGCGATTGGCCGGTGAATGAAGGGCGTCGAGATACTCATTGCGGGGTGCCGGGCGAGCTTGCAGGCGCATTCCCGGTTGCCGCTTCTCCATTTGTGCCATTGGTCGCGCCGCCCTGCTGACCACCTTGCTGATTGCGCCGCTTATGCTGCCGCTCTCCGCTTTTCGGTGTTGCATCAGGTTGTTTGGTATCCGCAGCCGGCTGACCAGCGGGAGCTGCCGTTGGATCGGAGCCATCGGATATCAGAACCTTGGCACCGTCCTGCAGACGGGCAAAACCTGTCGTGACAACCCGGTCACCTGCGGCCACGCCATCGGTGATTACGGCTTGCACATCGTCCTGCTGGCCGACAGTGATCTGATGCATCGCAACAGTATCATCCGGTTGAAGGATGTAGACAAAGGTTCCGTTAGGGCCGCGCTGCACTGCAGCCGTCGGAACCACAATTGCTCCAGTCAAGGTCTGGACCAGAAGACGGGCATTGACGAAGGCGCCCGGCCACAGCACGAGCTTGTCGTTGGGAAAGTTCGCCTTGAGTTTCACGGTGCCCGTGGTCGGGTCTATCTGATTGTCGATAACAGCCAGAGTGCCGTTGTCGATGACCGTCTTTCCGTCACCCGACAGGGCTTCCACACTCAACGTGTTGGCGGCGCTTGCCCGGTTGATCTTGGCAAGCTTTTGTTGCGGGATTGCGAATTGCACTGAAATTGGTTTGATCTGCGACAGTGTCACAATACCCGTCGCGTCGCCGGTGCTGACAATATTGCCGACATCAACATTGCGGATGCCGGTTCGCCCGCCAATCGGCGCACGAATAACCGTATAGTCCAATGTAGCCTGTGCGCTTTCAATGGATGCCTGATCCGATTGAATCTGTGCCTGATACTGCGCAACCAAGGCTCGTTGCGTATCTGCCTGCTGCTGTGTGCCGGCATTGGTCTGGGCGAGGCGCACATAGCGCTCCAGATCCAGCTTCGAATTGGCCAGAAGTGCCTCGTCCTGTGCCTTCTTGGCGATCGCCTGGTCAAGCTGGGCCCGGTAAATTGCGTCATCAATACGGGCCAGTACATCGCCTGCTTTTACATCCTGGCCTTCCTGAAATTCGATGGTGGCAAGCTTGCCGCTGACCTGCGAGCGGACCACAACCGTATTCAACGGCCGGACCGATCCGACACCATCGATATAGACAGGAACATCAGCGGACTTGGCTTCCGCGACAAGAACATTTGCCGGGCCGAGGCTCTGTCCGCCGCCGCGCCGCGAGCCGCCACGGCGCCCATTCTGGTTGCCAGTGTTTCCACCCGCATTCTGCGCGGAAACGCCCTGCATATTCAACCAGCGGTCGCGCGTCACGTATGCGGCCGCGCCAAGGGCTGCAACCACCACGATCGACATCAGGACGCGCGTTTTCGATACCATCAACTCACCTGTTCTTGTCTTTCCCCGAAAGGGTATAAGAGAAACAGCACATTAGCGGTTAAAGGCCCACCATGGAAATTGCTCTTGCCATTAAATTTTGTCCATATTTGTGCGGCTTTTGCTTGCGTATATACGGGGATCAAGGCTAGGAACGATTTGTAACAGATAGCCCTTCTCAGGTGCCCTTTGCTGACTGCCACAAGGCTCTATGTCGTGTCATTCGGAATGACGCTTATCGCTCTCATTGCTGTCCTTGAGCTTGGACTGCTTTCGGCCCTTTTATCCGGCCTGCTGGTCTACAATCTCGTGCACCTTGCAGCACCGCTGCTTGGTAAGCTGGGCGTCTCCAACAGTTTGACGAAAACCCTTGCTCTGGCTCTGCTGGCGGGGATTTTCATCCTGTTGATCGTGGTGGCTGTTATCAGCGGTCTCAGCCAATTGAACAATGGTACCGAGGGCGTTGTGTCATTGTTCAAGAAGATGGCGGAAATCATCGATACGGCGCAGGTGCATGTGCCCGCCTGGGCGAAGGAGTATTTCCCGTCCAACCTCGACGAGCTGGAATCCATTGCTGCCAAATGGCTGCGTGAACATGCCGGTCAGTTGCAGCTTGTCGGCCGTGATTTCGGGGTGCTGATCGTCCGTATCATCGTGGGCATGGTTATTGGCGGCCTGATCGCCCTGAGCTCGGTCAATATATCGCGTGAACCCGGGCCTTTGGCCGTGGCTCTTATCGACCGTGCCGATGTTCTCAGCGGCGCTTTCCGTAACATCGTTTTCTCGCAGATCCGGATTTCGGCACTGAACACATTTTTCACGGCGATCTATCTGGTCGTCATCCTGCCGCTTCTCGGGGTCCATCTGCCATTGGTCAAGACGATGATCGTCGTCACCTTCGTCGCCGGTCTTCTGCCCGTCATCGGTAATCTGATCTCCAATACGATCATCGTTATCGTCGGACTCAGCGTTTCCTTTGTGGCTGCATTCGGCTCGCTGGCTTTCCTCGTCATCATCCACAAGCTGGAATATTTCCTGAATGCCCGGATTATCGGCGCACGGATTAAATCCCGCTCGTGGGAATTGCTGCTGGCAATGGTCGTGATGGAGGCATGGTTCGGTATAGCCGGGCTTATTGCAGCGCCAATCTATTACGCCTACCTCAAAGACGAACTGAGCGCGCGCAAGCTGATTTAGGCCCCGAGGCTAATCCATCCGCTCTGTCGCATCCGTCACGTTGCGCGCAAACAGCTGTTCAAACCCGGTGACATACCTGTCAAAAAGTTTGGCAAAGATTTCGATTTCTTCGGCAGACCAGTCTGCCACCACGCTTTCGACAATAGATTGTTTCAGCGCGTGAAGTTCGGTGACCAGACGTTGTCCGAGCGCTGTGATGACCACGACAATCCGCCGCGCATCTGTCTGCGATGCCTTTCGGCGCAACACGTTCTTGGCAACCATTTCGGCCACGATGCGGCTGGCGCGTGAAGGATCGATCCGCAGCGTGTCGGCAATCAATCCGACCGTGACTTCGCCATTGAGCTCACCGCGCCGGACGGCATCGAGAACATCGAGATGAGTAAGTTCCAGACCGGGCGCGATCTTCTGGATGGCAAGTCGGCCAATGACCCGTCTGCCGGTCATCAACCGCATCCGGGTCATCACCTGTCCAATGCGCAGAAGATCGTCATTCGTTCCGGTTTCTGGGGTTTCAAGTGTTTGTGTTGCCGTGGTTGTTGTCATGATTCCACCATAGCAGATGCCAGCGCGCATTGAAATATGTGAAAGTCATAAAAGTGCCATTGACATATGTATGCTGATAGCACATAAATTGCGCCAATTCAAACCGGATACCCAATCCCATGGATGCTACAAGTACTTTTGAGCCGCTCGTTGCGGACCCGCGCAAACGGCTGACGCTTTTCTTCTTTCTGATGGCGGCTATGTTCATGGCCGTACTCGACAACCAGATTGTCTCTACAGCCTTGCCAACCATTGTTGGGGAATTCGGCGAGCTTGAGCGCTTCGCGTGGATCGGCTCTGCCTATCTGCTCGCGGTCAGTGCGGTGATGCCGGTTTATGGCAAGCTGGGCGATCTGTTCGGGCGCAAATATGTAATGATCGTCGCCATAACCATTTTCACCCTTGGCTCTGCAGTCTGCGGTCTTGCGATTTCCATGAACACGTTGATTGCGGCGCGGGTACTGCAGGGATTTGGCGGCGGCGGCGTCATGGTCTCTATCTTCTCCGTCACGGCCGATCTGTTCGAACCGCGCGAGCGCGCACGCTATCAGAGTTACATCAGCCTTGTGTTCATGGCCTCCGGCGCCATCGGACCGGTGCTCGGCGGCACAATGAGCGACCTGTTCGGCTGGCGTTCGATCTTCCTGATCAATCTGCCCATCGGGCTCATTGTCATTGCCGGGCTGGTCTTCATGCTTCCCTACCGCAAACCGGCACGGAAGCCGAAGATCGATTATGCCGGTGCTGTCCTGCTTGCCCTGACAACGACCAGCCTCGTTCTGGCGGCCGATGGCGCGCAGCTGTTCGGTTCACTGCTGGCACCTCAGACTGTTTCGCTTGTCGTGTTTGCTGCCCTGTGTGCAATGGCCTGGGTTTTTGTCGAGCGCCGCGCGCCCGAACCGATCATTCCATTGTCGCTGTTCGGCAACTCGACTTTTACCCTGTTCCTGATCATTTCGATCGCCAGCGGTTCTATAGCAATCGGCATGGTCAATTATTTCGCCTTCTTCCTGCAGACCACAACGGGCCTCTCCCCATCGCTTGCAGGCCTGCTGTTCATCCTCCTGACGGGTGGTATTGTCGGCGGCTCGCTGTTCACCGGCCGTCTGATCTCGATCACCGGCCGCTACAAATACCTGTCCGTGACCAGCCTTACATTGAGCGCCATCGCCTTTGCATTGCTCACGCAGGTTCATGCGGGAACACCGGTAATTATCATTGGTCTGTTGATGCTGATGCACGGTGTCGGTATCGGTATTGGGCAGCAGCTTCCCATTATCGGTGTGCAGAATGCGGCGGGCAGCCGGGATGTGGGTGCCGCAACCGGGTCAGTGTCTCTGGCACGCATGGCCGGAGCCTCGATTGCTATTTCCGCCTATGGGGCGATCATCGCGGCCAACCTGCCGCACAATGCCGGAAGTATTCCGGGCGTCAGCAATATCGGGGAATTGACACCTAAGATGATGGCGGCGCTTCCCGAAGAAGCACGCCGGATGCTTGCTGACAGCTATGCCGCAGCATTCACCCCGCTGTTTCTGACGGCGACCTGTATCGCTTTGTTCGGATTGCTGATGGCGATGCTCCTGAAGCCGGTACAATTACCCGGTGCCGGCGCGGCCAAGAAACTTGAACCGGCTGTTGCCGAGGCGGCTGAATAGGCCGTTTCTGCGCTTCGTTCAACTTACCGTCAGACGCCCATCGGCCGCTGGTATTTTGCAGCCGATGGGCGTATCTTTTGCACGTGCAGGTATCGGTCCCAAGGGCTCCATCTTCGCATTGTGCCGTTGGCAAGCCGCTACTTCCCCGAACCAGATTGGGAGAAATGGTTATGGCGCAATTCCATGTCATCGCAGGTGCAACAGATACGCCCGTCGTGCCCGAGATACGTCGCATCGGCGTATCGGACCTGTTTGCGGCCCTTCGTGAAGGGTTTGACGATTTCTGGGCGAAGCCTTCGCACTACGTCTTTCTCTGCCTGATCTATCCTATCGCCGGTATCGTGCTGATGCGGTGGACATCAGGCTCGAATGCGCTGGCATTGCTTTATCCGCTCATGTCGGGTTTTGCCCTGATTGGGCCGTTTGCAGCACTTGGCCTTTATGAGATCAGCCGCAGACGTGAACTCAACCTCGATACATCGTGGCAACATGCATTTGATGTTCGGCGGTCACCGGCAATCCCGTCCATTATCGCAGTGGGCATTTTGCTGTTTGTCCTTTTCGTCGCCTGGCTGCTGACCGCGGAAAATCTCTATGAAGGGCTGTTTGGCCCGGATGCACCAGTCTCGATATCCACCTTTATCAGTCAGGTCTTCAACACGCCGGAAGGATGGAGATTGATCCTGATCGGCAATGCGGTGGGCTTCCTCTTTGCCGTTGTCGTGCTCTGCATGACTGTGATTGCCTTTCCGCTGATGCTTGACCGCGATGTGGGTGCAGCGGTTGCCATATACACCTCCATCAAGGCCGTCGCGGCGAACCCCGTGACCATGGCGCTCTGGGGCCTGATCGTTGCGGCACTGCTGCTTGTTGGCTTTGTCACTTTCTTCGCCGGGCTTGCTGTGGTGATCCCGGTGCTTGGTCATGCCACATGGCATCTCTATCGCAAGCTGATTGTACCTGAAGGTATCCGCACCGCTCGGGCTGCGCGTTAATCACCTTCCTGGAGTTCAAAGGTGCGGCGATCATCGCCGCACCTTTTGCTTGTACCAATCGACCTCCCTGCCCATTGCAGCCATAGGTAAAAAGTGCTGATCTTGGCCTTCCCTTGCTGGAATGGAGAGCTTCCATGAACCTCAGAACCATCGTCCTATCGCTCGGTTTTCTGTTTGCCATTGGCGCTGCGGCGGCAAATGCCGCGGAACGCTGGGAGCAGTTGCCTGATCCGGCACCTATGCCTACAGCTGTGAAAAGTGGTGCCGCGCCAGTCAACGGTATCAAGATGTATTATGCGGTCTATGGCTCCGGCTCGCCGGTCCTGTTGATCCACGGGGGCCTTGGCTATAGCGACGTCTGGGGTGCCCAAGTCGCGGATCTCGCCAAGGACCATATGGTCATCGTCGCCGATAGCCGTGGTCACGGACGTTCCACCCGCAATGCCGATCCATTCAGCTATGACCTGATGTCATCCGACTATCTCGCGCTGCTCGATTACCTCAAGGTGGACAAGACGGCGCTGGTTGGGTGGAGCGATGGCGGCATTATCGGTATCGACATCGCCATGCATCACCCGGAACGCTTGACCAAAGTATTTGCTCAGGCTGCCAACACCAAGGTGGACGGCGTCAAGGCGGATGTGATGCAGAACAAAACCTTCGCGGGGTACATCGAAAAAGCCGGTGAAGTTTATAAAAAGATTTCGCCGACCCCGACGGAATATGATGCCTTTGTCGAGCAGATCAGCGGTATGTGGGCGAGCGAGCCCAACTGGACGGATGACGATCTGAAAAAGATCAAAACCCCGATCGCTGTCGTGCTGGGTGATCATGACGAAGCGATCACCCGTGAGCATACGGATTATATGGTCAAGGCCATTCCGGGTGCCAAACTCGTCATTCTGGAAAACGCCAGCCACTTTGCCATGCTGCAAGACCCGGCTGGTTATAACAAAGCTGTGCGGGATTTCATCGACAAGTGAACAAGGCCTTCAAGACAGGGCCAGCGGTATCGTCAGCCCTGTCTTGACGCGGTCCATCACCACCACCGTGCGAAAGTGCTTGACGTTATGGTTGCCGAAAAACAGCCGCCGCGTCAGCGCTTCATAGGCGGTCATGCTGGCAATTGTGACCACCAGAATGAAATCCATCTCGCCGGTCACGTAATAACATTGCTGCACTTCAGGTGCAGCTGCGAAACTTTTCTTCGCAGCATCAATCAGATCGATGCGCTCGCTTTCCAATTCCACCCCGACAAAGATCGTAATGGGTTGCCCGACTTTCGCCGGGTCTAGAACAGCGACATTGGCTTGGATAATTCCGCTCTCTTCCATGCGTTTGATACGGCGCTGCACCGCCGGGGCTGACAGGTTGACCGCTTCGCCGATTGTGCGCTGTGACGTGGCATTGTCCTTTTGCAGAATATTGAGGATTGCGAGATCAAAACTGTCAAGATCAGTGGACATTTGGTTCTTTCACGAAACAAAATTGCATAAAGAAGCGTTAGATAGAGCGCAATGATCGTTCATCGCGCACTATAAATGCAGCTTAGGCAGGAGTGAAATAGCAATGTTGATCCTCAACCGGCATCCCGACTACAACAGACCGCTTGATCCCCAGGATGCGGAGACGCTCGGTGTGTCGGCTGCTGCAGAGGTGGAACGCTTTCTGTCTTACCGTGACAATCACCGGCCAACACCCCTGCATGGATTGCCGGGTCTGGCATCAGAGCTGAAGATCGCTGCAATCCACATCAAGGACGAAGGTTTTCGGCTTGGCCTTGGCAGCTTCAAGGCGCTGGGTGGGGCCTATGCGGTTATCCGGCTTGTGCTGGAACAAGCTGGAGAACAATTGGGTCGCCCGGTGGATATTGATGAACTTCAAACGCCCGAGGTTCGCGCTGTTGCCGGCCGCATGACCTTCGGCTGTGCCACCGATGGCAACCATGGGCGCTCGGTTGCCGAGGGCGCGCAGCTTGTCGGAGCGAAATCTGCAATCTTCGTTCATGCCGGAGTAAGCGGCGAACGTGTCGAAGCCATAGCTCGCTATGGCGCCGAGATGATCCGCGTCAGCGGCACCTATGACGACTCTGTCCTCGAAGCTGCGCGGGTTTGCAAGGCGAGAGGATGGGCAGTGGTCTCCGACACATCCTGGCCGGGTTACGAGCGTATTCCCGGATTGGTGATGCAGGGTTACACCGCCATTATTCGCGAAGCACTGCGCGACCTTCCGGAAGCGCCCACGCACATACTGATACAGGCGGGTGTTGGCGGGATCGCTGCGGCTTTGGCCGGATATCTTGCTTTGCTGCTGGGTGAACAGCGTCCGACCTTCATTGTGGTGGAGCCTGCCCGCGCTGCTTGTATCTTTGCCAGTTCTATGGCGGGTGAGCCTGTCAAGATCGGTCATGGCGAGCCCACAGTCATGGCGATGCTGGAATGTTATGAACCATCGCAGGTTGCATGGCGGGTGCTGTCGCGGACCGCAGATGCTTTCATGACGGTGGATGAAAGCGATGCTGTCGCGGTGATGAACCGTCTGGCGCGGCCTCTGCATGGCGATACGCCCATAGTTGCCGGTGAAAGCGGCGGCGCTGGCCTTGCCGGTCTTTTAGCCATCGCCAAAAACAGCCAATCACGCCAAGCCATCGGGCTTGATGAGAAGGCGCGCGTCTTTGTCGTAAACACAGAAGGCGCCACCGATCCCCAACGTTACACGCAGCTGGTAGGTCTGACCCCGCAGACCGTGCTTGGGGAAATTGCCTGATCAAATCACCATTGAGCCGGACAGGCGGGCCCGACACATATCGGCGTCTACCTAAGTTTTCAGGGCCATTGGCCTGCGCCGCTTTTGATGAAATCCACAAAGGCGCGCAATGGAGCAGGCATGTGGGTCCGGCTTGGATAATACAGGAACGGGCCGGAAAAACTCTGCCACCATTCAGGTAGCACCGGTTGCAAAGCGCCGGTTTCGAGGCTGTCCTTCATGAACTCCTCGAACGAACAGACGATACCAAGCCCGGCCTTGGCTGCACTGAGTTCAAGTTCGCCTGAAGAAGCAATAAGCGGACCGGAGGGATTGACCTTGATCAGTTCACCATCCCGTTCGAGTTCCCATACGGCAATCGCACCACTGGCAAACCGGTGCCGGATACAGGCATGCTCCAGCAAGTCCTTCGGGTGCTGCGGTTGACCATGTTTTTCAAGATAAGATGGTGCGGCAACGCAGACAAAACGCTGCACCCTTGGGCCAATGGGTACGGCGATCATGTCGAGTTCAAGGCTCTCGTCATAGCGGATACCGGCATCGAACCCCGCAGCCAGCACATCGATAAAAGTATCGTTCGTCGTTATATCCAGCGTAATGCCCGGGTGGATCGCAAGAAAGCGATTGACGATCACCGGAAGCACCCGTTGCGCAACAATAGATGGCACATTGAGCTTTAATGTGCCGCTTGGGCTGTCGCGAAAGCTGTTCAGCGCATCGAGTGCTCCGGCAATTTCACCCAGAGCTGGCGTCAGCCGTTCCAAAAGCCGGGTACCTGCTTCTGTTGGCGTCACACTGCGTGTGGTCCGGTTGAGCAGACGCACGCCGACGCGCTGTTCAAGCCGGCGGATCGCATCGCTGAGCGATGAGGCGGACACGCCCTTTAAAGTCGCGGCACCCCTAAAACTGCGGGCTCCGGCGACGGCAACGAGTGCATCAAGATCACTGAGATTAGGTTCGGTCATTGTTCGATTTTCCGTACAACCTGTCCATAGTAGGTAGGATTATCGCACAAATAATCTTGATTTATAAGATAGGCCATCTGCCGCGGTCAGCGCGGTGGCAATAAGGAGTTCGACAAATGCAAATTCATCCACTGGGTGCGACCGGCCCGCAGGTTTCGACTTTGGGTCTTGGCTGCATGGGGATGTCCGGCATGTATGGTCCGTCCGACCGCGCCGAGAGCATAGCAACTATTCACGCGGCGCTTGAGGCAGGGATTACCCTGCTCGATACCGGCGATTTCTACGGTATGGGTCACAACGAAATGCTGATCGGCGAAGCGTTGAAGGGCAAGGACCGCGACAAGGCCATCATCAGCGTCAAATTTGGCGCACTGCGTGATCCATCCGCAGGCTGGATTGGCATCGATACACGGCCTGTCGCGGTGAAGACCGCTCTCGCCTATTCTCTGCAAAGGCTGGGTGTTGATTATATCGACATTTACCGCCCCGCCCGCCTTGATCCCAATGTTCCGATTGAAGAAACCATCGGCGCCATCGCGGATATGGTCAAGGCCGGTTATGTCAAACATATCGGCCTGTCGGAAGTCGGCCCAGAGACCATCCGCCGCGCCGCCGCAGTGCATCCGATTGTTGATCTGCAGATCGAGTATTCCCTGATTTCGCGCAGTGTCGAGGATCGCATTCTTCCGGTCTGCCGGGAGCTTGGTATCGGCATCACCGCCTATGGTGTGCTCTCGCGCGGCTTGATCAGCGGCCATTGGCAGAAGGGTGCTGCCGATCCGACAGACTTCCGCACGCATAGCCCGCGTTTTCAGGCAGAAAACATCGATGCCAACCTGCGTCTGGTCGAGGCTTTGAAAGCCATTGCCGATGCCAAGGGCGTCACAGTTGCACAGATTGCGATTGCCTGGGTGGCAGCGCAGGGCAAGGACATCATTCCCGTTATCGGCGCCCGTCGCCGCGACCGCCTGGCCGAAGCTCTGGGCTCTCTCAATGTGTCTCTCTCCGCTGATGATCTGGCCCGGATCGAACGGGCTGTACCAAAGGGCGCCGCTGCTGGCACCCGCTATGCGGCAGTTCAAATGGCCCATCTCGACAGTGAAGCAGGCGCTCAGCACTGATTGCCGCTGAACATGCGCTGATCTTGGTGGTGATCACCAAGATCAGCGCATCCGGCGATCAATCCGATTGAAGGACGGCTCCATCGGTATCGGTGGTCTTTGTCAAAAGCACATGGCATTGGCTGTTGTGCATTGGTTTGCTCAACAATCCCGCCTGCCGGGATTATCGGTCTGCCCTCAGTGAAAACTCGTTCTGAGCGGCATCGGTTCTGGGCCGAATGCATTGGCAACGCGGGCGTCGATATAATGTTCGATATTTTCCACGTGGCTGACCTGCTTGCGGAAATCATTCAGCTTCTCGCCTTCCAGATCTGTTCCGGCAGGCAATTGCGTTGATGTCGGGTCATAATATTTTTCGCCAACGCGCAATTCGTAATAAAGATGCGGTCCGGTCGAAAGACCGGTCGACCCGATATAGGCAATCACCTGACCTTGCGAAACCCGCTGGCCAACCTTGAGCGATGGCGGCGTGCCGGAAATATGCGAATAGGTGGTGAAGAACCCGCCATCATGCTTGATGCGGACATATTTCCCGTAACCGGATTCCGACGAGATGACGACGACTTCACCATCACCGGCCGCCAGAATAGGCGAGCCGAATGGCGCGGTGTAATCCACGCCATTATGATGTTTTCTCACCTTGAGGATCGGATGCATCCGCCAGGCGAAACCATCACCAAGACGGCCATTGGGCACCGGGTTCTTCATCAGGACCTTGGATGCCGACTGGCCTTCTTCGTCGAAAAATTCCGCCTTGTTACCGGGTGCGGCCCGATAATGATAAAACCGCTTGGTTTTCCCATTCGTGTTGAATGTAACGGCGACGGGCTCTGACTCGCCCTTGTCATTGGTGCGGAACACCAGATCGACGGATTTGTCCAAAAGGGCGTCATCGGTCAGCTTGATGCCGTTTTCCTTGGCCAGCTTGAGGATGCGCGCGGCCATGACAGTCGGGACGTTCAGCGTCTCAAGCTGGTGCATCGCGGCCGGGAATTCCTTTTCGGCGGCGAGTGCCTGCTGGTCCGTCACCTGCGTGCCGGGATTGGCGGAAACGGGCCCTGCCGCATGCACATCATGGGCAAGCCGCTCGAACTGGCGGGGATTGTTCACCTGTTGCAGGATGCCACTATCATCGCGGGCAAAGTCCGATGGTGGGCTGTCATGATGGAAAAGCCGCGCCATCAGCAGGCGCTCAGGCTCACCCTTCGGCGCGGCTTTTTCCAAAAGGAGTTCAATACGATCCGGCGATGCTGCTGCACTGCTGGTAACAGCGGTTTTCAGAGCGGCCCTGTCCGCATCGCTCATGTTTGCCGCCGCCAGAAGATTGGCAACGTCGCCATCCTGACCCGGCAAAGCCACCACCTGTTCAATGGCAGGCGCAGGCTGCACCTTCGCAGTGCTGACATTGACGGGTGTGCCGCGCACCAGAATCCGCTCTTCACCAAAGCTGGCCAGCGCGGCAGGCATGGCTGTTGATGTGATTTTCGGCTTCGCAATGCCCGGCGCCAGCACGGCCTCGAACGGATTGGGACCAGATTTGGCCGTTGCTTGGTCGAAACGCGCCGGAACGCCGCTTGCAGGCCCGGGGACTATTGCAGTGGTGTTCTCCGCGCCAATCTTGACCTGATGATAGGCATATTGCTCGGTCGACCCGTCTGCCTGGCTTTCGATGATCTTGGCAATGGGCATCGCTTGAGCCAGCGGCGGTGGCAGTCTGTCACCCTTGGCAGCCGCCTTTTGCCGTGAACGCTGCGGCGGCTGTGCCGAGGCAAGCGCAACAGGCGGCCGTTTTCCGACAACGTGCAACACACCGGCAAACATGCCGAAGGCTCCGGCGGCGGCGAGCACAATAGCAACCAGCAGACGTGCATGGGTGACAAGCGAAAACCGGATGACCCGCGCGCTCTGGCCGATCACGCCAAACCGGCGATCCACAATCAGCTCATCCGTGTGGTCAAGGCCTGGTCTCGTCATCTGTTCCGTTAAAAACGCTGCACCTGCGCGCGATTGGTTATGACATAACGTGGCAATAAAGAGGCGGCGCTGCCTGAATCCCCAACTATCTTCCCTCCATGCCGGATACGGTTTTCATTTTCGCACCCGGTTCGCTGAAGGTGGATTGTCCTTCGGCAGCGCACGACTGTCTACATTCCTCAGGTTGTAAAGCGGGAAGTCGAACTGGCTTAAAGTTGCAACGGCCCATGGCAGCCGCCTCCGATGGAGCCTCACAAAACCTACGCCTCTGCTTTGCGATAGGCCGTAACCACAAGCCAGAGTGCGGCAAGCAGGAAATAGAACGCACCGAACGCCGCATAGGGAGCGATGTCCAGAATTGTCGGCACAGCACTGCCGATCGACCGGCTGATCATAAAGCCGCCAGCGAGGGCCGATTGTCCGCCGCTCAGGATCATCGGCCATTGCGCGCCGTAATGACGCCAGCACTTTATGCCCGTGTTCAGTTGCAGCAGACCCGAAAAGATCGCCCAAACGCCAAACACGGCGAGAACGGCATACATGCTGTTGCTGACCGCGATGATGACGGCGAGCGTCGTCATCGTGCTGACCGCGACATTCAATGCCTGGGAGGGGTTGGCTTTCAGGCCGCCATTCACCCGTGCATCAACCAGATTGGCGAGGGCATCCCATGCGGGGTAGATGACGAGCAGGAGCACGACGAGATTGGGCTGCGCGCTGAAGAGAATCGCGGCGGCAACCCACGCGATGGAGAAGATGGCGCGTGCGAAATAGTAGGATCGTAGCCAGCTGGATTGGAGGGAAGATTGAGTTTGCATCGGTAGATTTCCTATTGTTATCTACCTACCAGTAGGAAGGTTGGGCGAGTGAGTCAACCCGATGTTTGAACACCTCATTGTGAAAAGCGGGAAGCGATACACGGTCTTGACATCCAGCCTACCAGAAGGTAGGCAGCGCCATGAAATCAATGGCTTCGACGTCAGAAAAGATTCTAGATATCGCGCAGTCGCTCATCGTCGCGGGAGGCTATAATGGCTTCAGCTATGCCGATATCTCGGCCGCGATCGGCATCCGGAAGGCGAGCATCCACCATCACTTTCCGACAAAGGCCGAACTGGTCTCGGCGCTGGTGGACCGTTACAGGCAGCAGGCCGAAGCGGGGCTGAATTATCTCCGGGCGCGGGTCGCAAGCCCTGCCGAACAGCTGCAATCCTACCTGAACTACTGGGACACATGCATTCGCGATGCCTCGCAGCCGTTTTGCGTCTGCGCGATGCTGGCTGGCGAAATGCAGATGCTGCCGGATGAGGTCGCATCGCGCGTGCGCGCTCATTTCCATAGTCTCGCGGCATGGCTGACATCGGTGCTGAGCGCCGGAGCCGAGCAGGGCCTGTTCTGGTTGAACAAAAGGCCCGAGGAGGAGGCGCACATGCTGATGGCATCGGTCCATGGGGCCATGCTCTCCGCCCGGGCTTTCGGTGATCCCGCACTGTTCACCACAATCGCCACCACCCAGATCGCCAAGCTGACCAGATAGTCAGCGCAGACACGAGCCGAAAAGCAATTCGGTGCGACCATTACTATGCCACGGACAGGTGCCCTGAGCGTATTCGCGGCATGTGACACCTGTTGGCCGGCAATACCGTCCTTCCCCATTTTGCGCTCTGCCGGCTCCTATGCGGGCGGCGCAAGGCGGTCTGGTTCTTGCGATGCAGGTTCGCCGCTGGCATGTGGATCAAGCAGGAGCAAGGCCGGGCTGCCATCGATTAGCGGCAAATGACTGACGACATGCAGCTGATTTCTGATGTCCCGATGGACCGAGTAAATCAGCTCGCCTTTCGAGCCATGATCCATCCGTTTGCTTGCCATGCTGAAGCGCATCGCCATCGCCACGAGCCCGAGCAAAAAGCTGGGCGGGATCAGCAGCCATAGGGCCTTGATCCAGTCCGGCGAGGATTGAAACGTATCGAGCAGGTCTGACCAGAAATTGTAATCGTTCATCCCGTTACGCTCCGCACGAATACGAGCCTTCATAATCCAACAAATATGTATTAAAATACATGGAAGAAAGTTCCGTCAAGCGGCTTCGTGCCTCTTATGGATATCAAGAAGCGATTTGGACTGGCTGTGAAGGAGAGGCGGATTGCCTTAGGCATCTCGCAGGAAGAATTGGCCATGCGCATTGGCGCCGACCAAGCTTATATTAGCCGCATCGAAGCTGGCCAGATGAACGTCACACTGGAAACAGCTGAACAGGTGGCAGAGGCTGTTCAATCCAATGTGGCAGAGTTGCTTGGGAAGATTGGGTAGATCTGCCCAGCCTTACAAAAGGGGAGGATGTCCTTGCGTTTTCCACCGTCCGCTTTTGGAGGGGTTTCCGCCGCCCCAAGCCCGATCCGTTTCGACCGGCCCTAGCGGGAATCATAGTGGGAAATGGGAGGAGGTGAAAGGGTTGGAGAGGAAATGAGATTATCAATTGACTGGAAGCGCGATGTCAATGAAAGCAGTCGAATTTTCAACTTCCACCAAATTAGAGCTTCACTTGATAAGCCAATGCTTTCATCTCATGTTGATCAATATTCCAAGGCTTAGAGATCACCAGCACTCCACCCTTTGCAGCAGGCGAAAAACCAGCTGATTCCCTTATAAGCTGGATGCTGTGGACAACATAGAGTGCGTTGTTTGGCGATTGTTCCCGGTGAACTTTAACCTCGTTTGCGGTCATAATGATATGAGCACCGGTCGATGTTGTGCCCTTGACTTCAACGATGAATTTTTCAGTACTATTACTCGCGAGTATGTCGAATGGCTTGTATGCACTCGTAATCTCGCAGAAGTAGCCCTTACTGGTTAAATGATTTTCGGCGAGTTTCATGGCGTGCTCTTCAACAGCGCGCCGCTCCAATGTTGTCAAACCGAATCCTTGACCGCCACGGGAACGGGTTCCTTCGACCACAACTTTAAACTCTTCTTGTGCTTTTTCGAATTCCGAAGTCTCAGAATTCGGTAAGCAACCAAGGTCGTCCTGGTCTTAAATGCTATGCAGCATCTCGGCAAAAAGTAAGAGATCACTCTCGAACTCAGTCTCTGCCGGCAAGTCGGAGATATCATATAGCTTGGCAACCGGAGTGGAGGCTTCGTAGGGACCGCCCAACTTTCCTCGGCGACCTAGGACGTGTTGACAAAGAGGGTTTTCAAATCACGTAGGTTTTGATTCAAGGTAGCTTTCACGGAGGTTATCTTGATCCGAGGTTTGATGAGCGATGAGGAATGGGCCTGCCTGGAACCATTTGTGATTGAACGAGGCGCTCGCAGTGGGCGACGACCAAGAGATCACCGGCTTGTTCTGGATGGGGTATTTTGGATCGCACGGACAGGTGTCGCTTGGCGCGACTTGCATGAACACTTTGGCAAATGGTCATCAGTTTACCGCCAGTTCCGGCGCTGGACACTGTCGGGCTTGTGGGATGTGCTGCTTGAGGCCTTTAACGAAAGTGGTGACGGTAATCCCAGCCTGCAAATGATCGACAGCACAATCATCCGGGCACATCATTGTTCAGCCGGCGCTAAAGGGGGACTCCGCGTCAGGGTCTTGGCCGCTCAAAAGGTGGCTTTACGACCAAAATCCATCTCCGTATCAATGCGATGGGCCTGCCCATAGCCTTCACACTGACTAGCGGAGAAGTCTCGGACTTCAAGGGATACATGCCCGTTATGGACGCCGACGGACCCGCGCCAAAGGTGCTACTGGCTGACAAGGGTTACGATGCCGATTTTATTCGTCAGGACATGGAAAAGCGCGGTGGTATCGCCTTGGTGCCGACCAAACGCAACAGGCTCGTCCAGCTTCCCATCGATACCGCTATCTATGCCCTGCGCAACATGGTCGAACGTTGCTTCAACAAGTTGAAAAACGCTCGAAGGCTTGCAACCCGATACGACAAAACCGCCGACAGTTATCTCGGCTTCGTCCACATCGTCTCAATCCGCCTGTGGATGCGCCACTTTGTCAACGCCTCCTAGGCTTATCTTTGATTTGAGATCAGGGTAAGACTTGAAAAATGGCTCCAATAGTGTGCTTGCCCAATGCATCAAGGGGGCAATTTCTGACGCCGGCTTTGGTTTGAATTCACCATCGATCCAGTCGGTTGACCCGTGACTGATGCACAAATAAAGCTTTTCTCCCTCTGAGTGAAACAGAAGGACGATGTACCACCCAGTTTGAGGATTGGGAGAACGTTCTTGAGAGAATATCCTAACCCATGGAATAGCGGTCTTACGACCCGAGCCGTCACGGCCAACGATACCAATATCGGCCTCACTAATGTCTAGTATCGTTGAAAATTGAGGCGTGAAACGGCGAAGTGCGATAGGCAAGGAGTTTCGCACTAATCCGCCTCGCTCCTGCATAGCGGGTGTATTGTCGGATGACCATTCAGCTTGGAGATCGATAATCGTTTTAATAATGTCCAACATGCAACTAACCCCAAGCCGTAGAAACGCGCTTAGGTTGCATATGGTTTGTTAAATACTGCTTATGAAAACAACTTTTAGGGGAATGGGTGGTGTCTGTTGAGTATTTAGACGCCAGGCATTTCAGCAGCTATAGAGGTTAGAATCTTGCTGATGTTGGACGCTCCAGATGAAATGCGGCCATCAATGAAATGTGGATATCCGTTCTCAGACTCAAATATGTACGAAGTCTCAAAATCTCGTACTGCATCTTCCGGGATGTCTACGCCTTCTTTGCCCAACATTTCGTAAGCGTGAACCATGAAGTTAAAGAGGCAAGGATTGATGTTAACGGCGAGTCCGTACCAGTGAAATTTCGTTGCACAAGCAGCCCTAGTACTTTCTCGCCGTTTTTCCACAGTACCTTCAATTGCACGCTCCACTTGATCTCGACGAAGAATACAGAGCACGGATAGGTCGCTTATGCCAGTCATGGGTACGACTCGAACATTTGCACGGACCTCCTCGACGTGATGGGTCAAATTGCGGAGCGCCTTAAGTGCCATAAACTCCTGGAATTGGTGAAAGTCGGCGCCAGTCGCGTTTTTCAGCTTATCGTTGAGACTATGGGTGGCATTTAATACACCGAAAAGCGTATCTGCATCTGCCTTAACGCATTGACGTTGATAGGCTCGAAAAAGCCGGCCTGCAGCCTCTGCAACGTACGCATCATTAGCACGAGACATTCTTGTTTCTCCTCCATAGGCCGAACATAATTACGCCCTACCTCCGACGTGCATAGCAACTATTCAAATGGCTGACCGCAGTGTATTTTAAGCTTCAAGTTAGATCAGTATCATCGACCTGACTTAACGGGCTCTTTTGCAGTAACAGCGAGAAAGCCGGGCGACGCGCTCAAACCAGATATGGGTGTTGTCCAAAATTCTGGAGCGGCAGCACAGTCCGACGCCTCCGGGACTGAACCATCCCCGACGTAGTCAATATTGCTAATGCTCCATTCGGATGCGATCGATTTAGCTAGTTTGCTATTCTTTGTAGCGACTAGGCCCGATTTTTCCGCGATGCCATGCTGTGCAGCTTTGATGACGCTAATTGGCGTTTTAGCACATGGGACTTGTCCAGCTTTTATTCCATCAAGGACAACGAAATAGGAGTTTCTTTCCCCATCATATCGCCACTGTGCTGAGTTTGTTAAAGGTTTTATCGGCTCTCCAGGCAGACTTCGACAGTTTTCGGTTGTCTCTTGCAATTGATCCATTTGCACATCTTGGGTGGTTTCGGAACCGCAAATGCGAAACTTTACTATCTTTGAGTTTCCAAAGCTGTAGTAAAAACCGAGGTCAAATTGCCCATTCATTAAGACAGCATACTTAATATTATCCCCTGAGGCGGCCACCGACATATCGATTCCTTTATAGAACCCCATCTCGTTCTGACCGCCCTCGATTAAACTGGTCTGGGCGGGCGCCAGCGAATTTGTATTCAGTAAAACTAGGAATATTATTGTTCTCTTTTCCATCGCTTCAGCCCTCGCAACGGTAGGAAGTTATTTCCATCAATAGACTGCGCAAAGAGAATGCCTTCATCATCTTTGACCGGGCAGAGGGCATAAGTAAATTTCTGCGTAGACATAATATGCTTGTATAAGTGTTGTTTTTTGCATTCGTTGAACATTTGGCTCGTGCGTTCTCCCATGACAAAATCATGTGCACTAAATGGTTGGCGAAAAAAGACGGTAGCTGCCTTATCTTTCCAGATTTTGTCGCTCTGCTCCGTTGCTGATTGGTTCGCAACAAAATAAATAAATTCTAACATTAGAACTGAAAATGTTGCTATTAGAGATGCCTTTAATACCCAGTTAGAAATATAGGGAGAGGCTTTCAAACAAACGAATCTCCCACGTTTAGTTGCAAAGAGCCCTACGGCGATCAGAATCGCCAAACCAAAACCCATGAGGAAGAGACAATGGGAGAAGACGTTGAACGAATAAGCAAGGACGACAGGAATCGGCAGGTCGACTTCGTGGATTGATATCGAAAAACTGGATAAATATGCAGAAAGATAAATTATCCCAGTTAAATATACAAAGGCGATGGGGAAAGTTGCCGCAATTATATCTATAAATTTTTCTGATGTTTTTCCCAATTGTTATCGCGCTCCAGCCAGGAATTACTTTGGCAGCTGGATTTAACAGCGTCAATATTAACCATTATGGGTATCTCTGAGAAGCCAAAATTCTGGTTATTACTTGTTGTAATTGACTCGGCGAGAAGGCTTCGCGAAAAGTTGTATGCATAAATGGTGCCGCTTCCCGGAATCGAACCGAGGACCCCATCATTACGAATGATGTGCTCTACCAACTGAGCTAAAGCGGCAGGGAAGCAAGTTCCCGATCCTTGATCCGGCCATCAGAAATGTGCCGGAGGATGACGCGCCTGATACCGTCATTGCAGCCGGATTGCAAGCCCCGCAGACGAGAGGTTTAGGCCCGGCGCGTCAAAATTTCTACTTTCACAAATACTTGTTGGCTGCGGCGAAGCCAAATTAGAATTTTTCTATTTTGCCGATAGACATGTGCGCTGGAGCGGTTAATCTTTGCAGCGTGGTCATGCGGCCCGGGAAGTGGCACTGACCAAGCGTTCTGGGAGGAACCGATGGCCAAAGTCGAACTGGTGGTCAATGGGCGCGCCGTCAAAGGCGAAGCTGAAGACCGCACCCTGCTTGTACATTTCCTGCGTGAAAATCTCGGACTGACCGGCACCCATGTGGGATGCGACACCTCGCAATGCGGCGCTTGCGTCGTCCATGTGGATGGCAGGGCCGTCAAATCCTGCACCATGCTGGCCGCACAGGCATACGGCTCCGAGGTAACCACCATTGAAGGGCTGGCTCTCAACGGGGAGTTGCATCCGGTACAGGTCGCCTTCCGCGAACATCACGGTCTGCAATGCGGGTTCTGCACCCCCGGAATGGTCATGTCTTCCGTCGATATGATCCGCCGTCACCCGGAAGGGCTCGATGAGGCCACTGTGCGGGCCGAGCTGGAAGGCAATATCTGCCGCTGCACCGGCTACCACAACATCGTCCAGGCCGTGCTCGACGCGTCGGACAAAATGGGCAAGGGCGCCGTCAAGGCCGCCTGATCAATGTGATTTCAGTCTTGCAGACCGCTTTCGGCCAAAGACACCTAAGACATTTTGGCCAAGCGCCTGCGACAGGGAGGAAATGTCATGGGTGTCGAAGGAATTGGAGCGCGCGTTCTTCGTAAGGAAGACAAACGGTTTTTGACCGGCAAGGGCCGCTATACGGATGATATGGTGGTGCCGGGCATGAAACACGCCGCCTTTGTGCGCAGTCCCCATGCCCATGCCAAAATCACCGGGATCAATACGGATGCGGCGAGGAAAATGCCGGGGGTTATTGGCGTTCTCACCGGCAGGGAATTGAAGGCCGACGGGATCGGCAATCTCATCTGCGGCTGGATGGTGCATTCCAAGGACGGCACGCCGATGAAAATGGGCGCTTGGTCGCCGTTGGCGACGGACGTCGTGCGCTATGTCGGCGATGCGGTGGCGATTGTCGTTGCCGATAGCAAGGGCGAGGCGCGCGATGCTGCCGAGGCCGTGGATATTGCCTATGAGGAATTGCCGGTTTTGGTCAATGCCACCGCAGCCTTGCAGCAAGGTGCGCCGCAGCTGCATCCGGAAGCGCCGGGCAATCTGATTTTCGACTGGGATATCGGCGATGAAAAGGCCACGGCGGAGGCTTTCGCCAAAGCGGCGCATGTCACCCGGCTCGATATTGACAATAACCGTCTCGTGCCCAATGCGATGGAGCCGCGCGCCGCGCTCGGCCTTTATGACGAAGCCGAGGATCATTACACCTGCTGGACGACCTCGCAGAATCCGCATGTGGCCCGCCTTGTCATGAGCGCGTTTTACAATGTTGCGCCGGAGAACAAGCTGCGGGTGATCGCGCCCGATGTCGGCGGCGGTTTCGGCTCGAAGATTTTCATTTATCCCGAGGAGATCGTCTGCCTCTGGGCATCGAAGAAGACCGGCGTGCCGGTGAAATGGGTGGCGGACCGCAGCGAGAGTTTTCTCTGCGATGCCCATGGCCGCGACCATGCCACCCATGCGGAAATAGCCTTCGACAAGGACCATAGAATTCTCGGTCTGAAGGTTGAAACGATCGCCAATCTCGGCGCCTATATGTCGCTGTTTTCGAGCTCGGTGCCGACTTATCTCTATGCGACGCTGCTGTCGGGCCAGTATGACATTCCGGCCATCCACGCCAATGTGAAGACGGTCTATACCAACACGGCACCGGTGGATGCCTATCGCGGTGCGGGGCGGCCGGAGGCCTCCTATGTGCTCGAGCGCATCATGGAAACGGCGGCGCGCGAACTGAAACTGTCGCCGGCCGAATTGCGCCGCAGGAATTTCATCCGCTCCTTCCCGCACCAGACGCCTGTCATCATGGCTTATGATGCGGGTGATTTCGACGCGACGCTCGATGCCAGCATGAAGGCGGCTGATTATGCCGGGTTTGAACAACGCCGCACCGAAGCCGCCGGGCGCGGCAAGCTGCGCGGCATCGGCATGAGCTGCTATATCGAGGCTTGCGGCATTGCGCCATCGGCGGCGGTCGGATCGCTCGGTGCGGGGGTGGGCCTGTGGGAAAGCGCGGAGGTGCGCGTCAACGCGGTGGGCACCGTCGAGATCCTCACCGGCTCGCATTCGCACGGGCAGGGGCATGAAACCACGTTTGCCCAGCTCGCCGCCGAGCGCTTCGGCGTGCCTCTCGACAGCATTTCCATTGTCCATGGCGATACGGACAAGGTGCAGATGGGCATGGGCACCTATGGCTCCCGCTCGGGTGCCGTCGGCATGTCCGCCGTGGTCAAGGCCATGGATAAGGTCGAGGCCAAGGCCAAGAAAATTGCTGCACATCTGCTCGAGGCCGATGAGGCCGATATCGAAATCAAGAATGGTGACGTGCGCGTCGCCGGTACTGACAAATCGCTGCCATGGTTTCAGGTGGCGCTATCGGCCTACACCGCTCACAATCTGCCCTCGGGCATGGAGCCGGGCCTGAAGGAAACCGCTTTCTACGATCCGACCAATTTCACCTTCCCGGCGGGCTGCTATATTTGCGAAGTGGAGATTGATCCCGATACCGGCGCCACGCAGATTGTCCAGTTCGTCGCCGCCGATGATTTCGGCAAGATCATCAACCCGATGATTGTCGAGGGGCAGGTGCATGGCGGTTTGGCGCAAGGCATCGGCCAGGCGCTGCTTGAAGGCACGCATTATGACGAAACCGGCCAGCTTCTGACCGCCAGCTATATGGACTACACGATGCCCCGGGCGCTGGACCTGCCGTCTTTCAAGGTGATGACGACGGAAACGCCGTGCCCGTCCAATCCGCTCGGGATCAAGGGCTGCGGCGAGGCGGGAGCTATCGGGTCGCCGCCTGCTGTCATGAATGCCATCACCGATGCGATCCACAACAACAACCTCACCATGCCTGCGACACCGCAAAAGGTCTGGGCGGCCATTCAGGCGGCAAAGTAAGGGAGAAGCGCCATGTATGAGACACACTATCATCGGGCCACTTCGGTCGAGGACGCCGCCAAAAACATGAACGCTGCGGAGGATGGAAAATTCCTCGCGGGCGGCATGACGCTGATCCCGACGATGAAACAGCGGCTGGCGTCGCCCAGCAATCTGATTGACCTGCGCCATATTCCGGGTCTGAAAGGCATCACCATCACGGGCCGGACCGTACGCATCGGCGCGGTGACGACGCATTCCGATGTCTCGACCCATGCCGAACTGGCAAAACTCTGCCCGGCGATCACGTTTCTGGCGGGGCATATCGGCGATCCGCACGTGCGCAACATGGGAACGATCGGCGGCTCGGTTGCCAACAATGATCCGGCGGCGGATTACCCTACCGCGCTGCTGGCCTTGGATGCAACCGTCGTGACCAGCCAGCGCTCGCTGCCCGCGTCGGAGTTTTTCGTTGGTCTGTTCGAAACGGCGTTGGAACCCGACGAGATTGTTACTGCTATCGAGTTCACCGCACCCGACAAAGCGGCTTACAAGAAGTTCCCCAATCCCGCTTCGCTCTATGCGGTCGCAGGCGTATTCGTGGCCAAGTCCGGCAATGACGTGCGCGTTGCTGTGACCGGCGCTGGCGAGAACGGCGTGTTTCGGGCGGATGAACTGGAAGCGGCGCTCACAAAGAATTTTAACGCTGCGGCGCTGGATGACGTGACGGTTTCAGCCGATGGCCTGATGTCGGATATGCATGCCTCGGCCGATTACCGCGCCAATTTGGTGAAGGTCATGGCCAAGCGTGCAGTGGCCGAGATTGCGGGGTGAGGATATATCCGTTCAAAGCGGTGGCAAACGGCGAAGCACACTTGAAGATTTGATCACCGACGTGCTGGTCACAGCGTGTTCCGAAAGCGCTTCCAGCACGCGATCCATTTCTTCAATGGAATGGACAACCAATCGTCCCAAAAATGGATCGTCGCCTGTGATCTTGTCGCATTCGATGAATTGTGGCGTTTCCTGAATAATCTTCTCGACGATATGCAACTTTCCCGGCAACGGTCTGATCCTGACCATCGCGCGGATTTGGTAGCCCAGCGCTTTTGGATCCACATCAAGTACGAAACCGCGAATAATCCCTGCATCTTCTAACCGGCGTACACGGTCGGACACGCCGGGGGCAGTCATGCCCATTTCCCGTGCAAGTTCACTCATCGGCAGCCGTGCGTTGGAATTGAGAAGCACGAGGATTCGAGCATCCGTAACGTCAAACGCTGAATCTTCAGAATGAAGATTTTTATGCTTTTTGATTTTCGACATTGTTCAATATTAGCTCCATATTTCAATTTCTCACCATATAATTACGTGTTCAAATCATTGATTATCGGCGATCATTTTTAAAATCGCGAGTCCCCCCATGTTTCTTGGTATTCTTGCCGGTCTTGCGACCGGGGCCCTCTGGAGCCTGTCATTCATCGCCCCGCGTATCGTTGCACCGTTTACTGCTTGGGATATTACGGTCGCGCGCTATGGTCTCTTCGGCCTCATCTGTGTTTTGCTCATGCTGCATCCGCGTTTTCAGCCGCGACGTCTAGGCTGGAGAAGAATAGCTATTGGCTGCGCGCTGGGCGGCTTAGGCTATGTTGGTTATTTTATCTGCGTGGCTTATGCGGTTCGATTGGCGGGTACGGCCATTCCACCGCTCATCATCGGTACCATGCCAGTTGTACTCGCGGTCATTGCAAATGCCCGTGATAAAACCATCCCATGGCGGTCGCTCCTTTTGCCTCTTGGTTTGACGGCGTCAGGAATTCTCCTCGTCAATCTCAGCACTGTTGGCACAATCGGTGTGGAAGACCGCACAAACCTTTGGCTGGGTATCTTTTTCGCAACCATGGCGCTGGCGATCTGGGTGATTTACGGGATGGCAAACGCCGCCATCATGAAAATGCCGGATGCTCCCGATGGCTTGCGCTGGACCGGTGTCCAAGGCTTGGGTGCGGGTCTGGTTGGCCTTGCCTTGGCGCCATTTACCTCGTTCACTTCCGCTACGCAGTTCTGGGATGCCGACGGTTCGCGTTTTCTAATGTGGGTGCTGATCATGGCCATAGCGGCTTCCTGGCTGGCCACTTTCTGCTGGGTTTTCGCATCCCGTCGCTTGCCGCTTGCACTGTCGGCGCAACTGGTTGTCGCTGAAACGGTATTTGGTCTCTTGCTTGGCTTCACTTTTGAGCAGCGCTGGCCGACACAAGCTGAATGGCTTGGCTG
This sequence comes from Phyllobacterium sp. 628, assembly GCF_014189505.1. Classification (GTDB taxonomy): domain Bacteria; phylum Pseudomonadota; class Alphaproteobacteria; order Rhizobiales; family Rhizobiaceae; genus Phyllobacterium. The sequence continues at coordinate 1,292,245 of NZ_CP050301.1, forward strand.
TGGTTTGCAATGTGTGGGCGTTGTTACGGCGATAGCAATATTCGCGCGGTCAATCCGTCCGCGTATTGTCAGCAGTTAAGACTCAATCCACAATACTCACGCTACCTCTTACTCAACACGATCACCGCATAGCGGCACGGTTCATTGCCGTCATTGGCGAACACGCAATCATTGGGTGTGCTGAGTTCCAGGCAATCGCCCGGTTCCAGGATGTGGGTAATATCGCCCTCAGTGAAGGTAAGTCTGCCGCTCAAAACCCAGATCAGCTGGCGCAGGAAAATGTAGGCCGAAGCGGGCAGCGGGACACGCGTCTTTGGGGGCAGGTCGATATGCACCACATCCATCGGCAGGTCCGAGGCAGGTGAGACATGGCGGCGGATATAGCCGCTGTCCGGGTCGATCCAGACGGGCTGGTCCTTGTGGCGCAGTAACCGTCCCTCCTGCATTTCAGCCCGCGCCATCAGCGTTGACATGCTGAGTCCGAATGCGCCGGAAAACCGCGCCATCAGCATCGCCGTTGGGCTGCTCTGGCCGCGCTCCACCTTGTTGATCATGGCGCGGGAGACACCGGATTTTTCTGCAAGGTCGGTCAAGGACCAACTGCGCGCCTCCCGCTCGATACGGATACGGGCACCAATTTTCTCATCGACATTATCTATTTTATGAGACATATTGAAACTATAGTAGACGAATATAAAGGATGCAAGTTGTGATCGTGCGTGCGGCCGTGGAGCCTGATCTTCCCGTCATTCTGGAAATCTACAATGACGCGGTGCTCAATACGACCGCGATCTGGAATGAAACGCAGGTCGATCTGGACAACCGTAAGGCGTGGCTGCAGGACCGGCTGTCAAAAGGTTTTCCCGTGCTTATCAGCGTCGATGACGCGGGGCAAATCACCGGCTATGCCTCATTTGGCGATTGGCGTGCCTTTGATGGCTATCGCCACACGGTCGAACATTCGGTCTATGTCCATAAGGACGCGCGTGGCGGCGGCATCGGCAAGACACTGATGCTGGCGCTGATCGACAAGGCGCGCGAGCTTGGCAAGCATGTGATGGTTGCCGGGATAGAATCCGGCAACGAAGCCTCTATCCGCTTGCATGAAAAATTGGGTTTTCAGACGGTTGGCCATTTGCCGGAGGTCGGGACCAAATTCGGCAAATGGCTTGATCTGACTTTCATGCAGATCACACTCGACAAAGCCGCGGCGCGTTAGGCCGCGCAGAGCCTGGCCTTGGCCTCGCGGTATTCGCGCCCGAGGCGCTCGACATATTCACCAGCACCCAGAACTTCCTTGATCGCGCCGATACCCTGACCGCAGCCCCAGATATCTTTCCAGGCCTTGGCGCCGGTGGTCGCCGCTTCAAAATCCATCTTTGAAGGATCGGCTTCCGGCAGGTGATCCGCGTCCATCCCCGAATTGATAATGGACGGCTTCAGATAGTTGCCGTGAATGCCGGTGAAGTAATTGGAATAGACGATGTCGGACGAGGCCGAGTCGACGATCATCTGCTTGTAGGCATCGACGGCGCGGGCTTCCTTTGTCGCGATGAAGGGCGAGCCGATATAGGCAAGATCGGCACCCATGGCCTGCGCCGCCAGCACCGCTTTGCCGGTGGCAATCGCGCCGGAGAGCAGCAGCGGCCCGTCAAACCATTCGCGGATTTCCTGAATGAGCGCAAAAGGCGACAAGGGTCCGGCATGGCCGCCCGCACCCGCAGCAACCGCAATCAATCCATCCGCGCCTTTGCGGATGGCGGAATTAGCATGACGGTTGTTGATAATGTCATGCAGCACGATACCGCCATAGGAGTGGATGGCCGCATTGACTTCAGGCACAGCGCCGAGGGAGGAAATGACGATCGGCACTTTGTACTTCACGCACATCGACAGATCGTGCTCAAGCCGCTTGTTGGAGCGGTGAACGATCTGGTTGACGGCAAAGGGAGCGGCGGGTCGATCCGGGTTCTTCGCGTCGTAGTCGCGCAGCCCCTCGGTGATTTCGGCCAGCCACTCGTCAAGCTGGGCCTCCGGACGGGCATTGAGAGCAGGGAAAGAGCCGACAATGCCAGCCTTGCATTGCGCCAGCACCAGCGCCGGGTGCGAAATGATGAACAGCGGCGCGCCAACGACAGGAATGCGCAGCTTCTTCGTCAGGATTTCGGGCAATGCCATGTTTTTCCTCCCATGGGATAAATATTGACGTTTCCGTAAACGTAACTCTTTTTAGCAGACCGTGTGGCGTGATCAAGCGAAAGGTTGGTGGCGATTTTCCCTGTTTGATCCGGCAAATATACCGTTGCAGACAGGTCCATGCAGCTTTCAGTTGAATCTAGTAAAGATGATCCGCGCGATACACCGCAAGTCCCCCTTGGCACAGATAACCGCTAAAACCGTTGGCAACCGTTTCAAACTGAATTTAGCTTAAGACGAAAAGCGCCATCATTGCGCCGTGGTACTCTTGAATAAGCAGTCAAATCGTCTATGGCTACCGGTCATACGAGCTGCTCTGAAGGGGAAATCGTCGAGTTGGAAGCGATTGAACAAGCCATCCGGAATGCTTTCGCCAAAGCGGATGTAAGCAACCCTGCCGTTCGTCAGAAAATTTACGAATCAGCCTGGACCGCACACGAGCGTTCTTTGACCGCCAATGGCGCGTTGGACGAGGTCGAGCGCGAAGAGCGGCGTGAACGCCTGAAATCGGCTATTACCCGCATTGAGGCTGAATCCCGGGATCCCTCGCGTCTTGCGCCCGAACCGGTTGCAGAACGGCGCGAGCCCTCCCTATCCGTTGAATCGGCACAGCGTGTTGAACCTGCGCAACGGCGCGAACCAGCGTCCGGCCGGGTGGAACCCAGCCTGAGCGGTGCCGCTGCGCCGGAATTGGAATCACCGGACCGCAGCCGGGCCGATAATTACCGCCCTGCGCATATGCAGCCACGGCAGAAAAAGACGCGCGAGCGCAAAAAGGCCAGCGGCCTTACCAAGTTCGTCATCATTTTCGTCATCCTTTTGGTTGCCCTTGGCCTGTTGTGGCTTGTCGCGTCGGGGCTGATCCATTCCAAACCCGCCGGCAACAGCACGCCTCCAGCGTCAAGCAGTGGCCCTGCCGTAGGCAGCCACGAGCCCATGAAGGGAGGCCAACTTTCGGCCGAAGGCAATTGGATTACGATTTTCGATCCGTCCGATATGACACGCGTCTCCGTGGCGGGCCGGGCGACTGCCACCGTTACAGGCGACAATCTGCAAAAATCCCTGAAGATCAAATCACCGGGCGAAACCGATGACATTACCTTTCAGGTGGGACAAGGCGTTCTTCAGCAGCTGGTGGGCAAGCACGCTATTTTTGATATTATTGCCAAGGCCGAGGATGGAACAGGCACGCAGATGGCTGTCAGCTGTGATTTTGGCGGGCTCGCCGAGTGTGGGCGCAAACGCTACGACGTCACGGATGCGAGCAATGAATATCTGTTTGAACTGCAATTCCCCGACGGCAAGAAGGCCAGCACTGGCGGTCTGATCAAGATCAATTCGGACATAGCCCGCACCGGCAAGGCGATCGACATCTTTTCGATCCGCGTTCTGGTCTCGAACTGAACTCGAATGGCGCGGGCGTTTCTGTCCTCCGGTGATCTGATCGCGGACCGCCGTGCGTCCTACGCCGATATGCTGTTTGAGTCCGGCGATCACGTGGCCGCCGCCGATCTGATGCGCCAGGCTTTGGAAATTGTGCCGGACTGGACCGCCGGTCTGTTTCGCCTCGGCGAAATGGAAGAGGCTGCGGGGGACGAGGATGCCGCTGCCGGGACATGGCGGCGTCTGCTCGAACTTGATCCGGGTGACAGGTTTGGCGCCACGCTGAAACTTGCGGCCTCCGGTTATGCGATAGTGCCGGACAATCCGCCCGCCGCCTATGTCGAAACTCTGTTCGACGCCTATGCGCCGACCTTCGAGACGGCACTTTTGCAAAAACTGCATTACCGCGTGCCGGAACTTCTGGCTGCAGCGATCAAGACGGCAGCGCCTGCACGGCACTATCGCTCGCTGCTGGATATTGGCTGCGGCACCGGATTGATGGGTGATTATTTCCGCACCGGCGCCGATCATATGGCTGGTATGGACCTCTCCGAAGCCATGCTGCAAAAGGCCGGGGAAAAGCACATTTATGACCGCCTGTTTAAAGGTGACATCAATGCACTCGACTATCCCGCCGGTTCAGCCGATCTGATCATCGCTGCGGATGTGTTTGTCTATGTCGGTGATCTCGAAAAGGCGTTTGCCTGCATCACCAACGCATTGAGCGCCGATGGCCTGTTGGCGTTCTCGGTGGAGAACCATAGCGAAGAGGGCGAGCTGATCCTGCAGTCCTCGCTGCGCTATACCCATTCCGAAACCTATGTCCGCCGCCTGTTGGCTGAGCATGGCCTGACACCACTCACCATTGCGCGCGAGGCGATCCGCTTTGACCGGGGTGAACCTCTGCAAGGGCTTATTGTCGTGGCAAAACGCGCCTAGTCCTTGCGGAACATCAACCGGCCCATCCAGCCGGTGACAACAGCCAGAAACACCGCAAACAGACCATAGAGCAAGCTGTTCTCATGCGCTGCCTTGTAGATGCGGTACTCAAGTCCGGCCTTGACGATGTTGAGGCTGGTCGAGCTTTGCCGCAGGAACTCGCCGTTGCGGAAAAGGAACGCCCGCGCGATATGCTTGCCCACCGGCACATTGGCGGGGAGCGACAGCGTGGCGCGGAACAATGTTGATGACAGGAACTGCACCTCGCCCGGGCGCTGGCTGTAAAGGTTCTGCTTGAGCTTGAGCCGTGGCAGTTCCTTGGTGAACTCGCGCAGCGACGCGCTGGAGTTGAAACCATCGGGCATGGGTTCATAGAAAATATTGTTCACGCCAAGTGCCAGCTGGGCAAAAGTCTTGGGAACCGCAATATCCTGCAGGGGGCGGGTGGATGCCAATGAATAAGATGCGGGAATATTCTGGAAATTGACGGATTCCGAATTGATCCAGATACCAAAATACCGGTCCTTGCGCCGCACGACAAAACTGCGCTCCGGGCCCTGAAGGATCACCACGATGTCATAGCGCCCTTGCCGCTGGATCAGCGGATCGGCATTGTCGAGTGCACCAAACACTGTGAGATCGGTGCCGCGAAAGCCAGATGTAATGGCTATCGTATCGGTGGAGAGACCGATTTCCACCGTCTCCTTGTTGCCCTCGACCTGCTGTGCCATTGCAGGTGTGTTGCCCGCAAGTATCACCGCAATCAGCACGAAGACAGTGACAGCGAGGGTTCTCATGATGACCCCGGCGTGGCCAGTGCAATAGCAATGGAATAGAGATCGTCCGGTGTGACAAACAGCTCGATGGCAAGCCGCAGGCCTACCGCCAGAACCAGCGTGGCCAGTAGCGCGCGCAATTGTTCACCGCGCAGTTTCTGGCCGATGCGCGTGCCATATTGCGCGCCGATGACGCCGCCGCTCATCAGCAGGAACGCCAGCACGATATCAACCGACTGGTTGGTCGTTGCCTGCATGACTGTGGTGAACGCTGTCACGAAAACGATCTGATAAAGCGACGTGCCGATAACCACGTTGGTCGGCACTTTCAGCAGGTAGATCATGGCCGGAACCATGATGAAGCCGCCGCCGACACCCATGATCGAGGAGAGAAAGCCGATGGCCGCACCGAGCGTCAGGATCGGGATTATGCTCACATAGATCTTCGAGGCGCGGAAGCGCATCTTGAAGGGCAGACGATGCACCCAGTTATGCTGCCCCGGCTTTTTCAGCGTGGCAAGCTGTCCGGCCTTGGTCCGGCGCATGGCCCTGATGCTTTCCACCAGCATCAGGCCGCCGATGGTGCTGAGGAAAATGACGTAGAGCAGCGATACGATGAGATCGAGCTGGCCGAGCTGGCGCAGCAGCACGAAGACGTAGATACCGACTGCCGCGCCGATAATACCGCCTATGACCAGCAGCGTCCCCAGCTTCACGTCGAGCGAACCGCGTTTGAAATGCGTCAGCGCCCCGGTGAAGGAAGATGCGATAACCTGGTTAGCGCCGGTGGCAACGGCAACGGCGGGCGGGATATTGTAGAAGATCAATAGCGGCGTGATCAGGAAGCCGCCGCCGACGCCGAACATGCCGGACAGGAATCCAACCGCTGCCCCCATGCCGAACAGCACGAAGATATTGACCGAAATCTCGGCTATAGGCAGGTAGATACCCAATTCAGACCCCGAACCCGTCACGGTGTTATGGCGATTGTTCGCACACCATGATGACAGCAATTCTTTAATGCATTCTGCGCACGAGACTGGAACAGAACGCCTTGAAGTTTCTTGCCTTTAGGCGGGCGTCAAGTCAAACCGAAGTTGGACCCCAAGTTCGACAATGACCGCTTAACGCTTAACATATTGCCCCAAACACGAAACCCTATGTCGCATCAGTCATAAGGGCCGGTTTAGATGTTCTTTTGGAGGAGCGCCTTGACCAGATCCTTGTCGATATTGCCTGTTGGCTTCAAACCATTGCTCTTCTGGAAAGCCATGATCGCATCGCGGGTCTTGGCACCCATCTTGCCGTCCGAACCGCCAGCATCATAGCCGTTCTTGTTCAGGATCAGCTGGATGTTGCGGGTGGCCTTTTCCATATCGACGGAACCAGTGGTTGCAGGGCTCGTCCGCCACTCTTCCGGAACGCTCAAGGCGTTCGCTTCCGGGTTCATCGGCTTCGCCTTCCACAATTCTGTGGCTTCGCGTGCCCGGGTCAATTGATCGGGCGTCATGGCTTTGCCGACTTCATCGCGCTTCTGGCCTGCATCCTTGTCTCCGGCATTGGCGGCGAGCGCAAACCACTTGTAGCTTTCTTCAAGGCTCTGCGGAATGCCCATGCCCTTGGCTGACAGGATAGCGAGGTTAAATTGGCTGTCCTTCACGCCGAGTTCGGCCGCTTTGGTAAACCAGAGCGCTGCGGATTCATTGTCCGGCGTGCCATCGGCGCCAGCGGCAAACAATACGGCAAGGTTGTGCATGGCACTGGCATTACCCTGTGCCGCTGCGAGTTGGTAATAGGTCTTGGCCTTGGCGAGGTCGCGTGCGCCGCCGAGACCCTTTTCAGCAAAATTGCCCAAGCGGTACTGTGCCGGAGCAAAGCCTTTTTCAGCGGCCAGAGTATACCATTCAGCCGCCTTGGCGTAATCGCTGGTAACGCCGCGCCCATCCATGTAGCGGTCGCCGATTTCAAACAGAGCTTTCGGATTGCCATTGGCTGCCGCTTCGCGCAGTAGCTCAGGACCGGCTTCTGCAGGAATGGCCGGAATGGTGCTGGTGGTCACATCCGCCCTGGGAGCAACGGCGAGAACATCCGTTGCCGTCTTCGCTGGAGCCGGCTGGACCGCCGTTTCGGTTGGCTGCGCTGCAGCAATCAGGCTGCCAACGGTTTCCTGCGTTGGTGCGGGGGCAGTGGACTGATCTTCTGCTGGAGCACTTGCGGCCGGTGGGGTCTGCTGTGGGGCAGCCGCCGGGGCCATTGAGGCGGCGACCTGTGCCTGGGGGGCAACGGTCGGCACAACCGGCTCAGCCGTTGAACTTGTATCGTTCGTGACGGCCGCCGGGCCGCTGATAAATGCATTCTTCAATTGCAGTCCGGCAATGGCGATCATGATCGCGCCAATGGCGAGCAGAATGGGTTTGCGTTGACGGGCTAACAGGCTGCCCTTCTTGCCGTCTTTATTGCGGACGGGACCGCGTGTCTGGCTTTCGACCTCCGCTGCGGCGGCCTGTGCGGCGCGGCGTGCGGCGGCGATGAAATCAGCCTTACCCGCACCCATGTCGCCTGCCAGGTTCATTTCACGGCGTTCGTCGCGCACCCGCTTGAGAATGGAATTCAGGTCAGGCATGCCGGAGCCGGGCTCAAGCGGACGGTTTAGAAGCTCGGAGTCAATCTCGGATTTGTCATCAATCCGGTCAGAATTGTCCACCGTCTCGATCTCGGGTTCCTTGTGCACGACATCAGGCTTGCCGCGGGACTTTATGCTCCGCGTTAGGCTACCCAGCAACGACTTGCGTGCAGGAGCAGTCTCTTCCATCTCGCTGGTACCGGCCAGCGTTACTTCGGGCGAAGCATCCGCAAACTTGGAAAACACTGGCGTATCAAAGGCAGGTTCTGTTTCCGCATAGGGCGGATGATAGGCAGGCACGGCTTCCATTGCCGGCACTGCGGCTTTAACGGGCGCTGCGACGTTGCCGCTCTCGAGAGAACCTAGTCGATCGACAATCTTCAACAGTGTGTCGTGAATGGCTTCAAACGTCTTGGTGTTACGGTCTTCCGATTTGCGGGCGAGCCCCTCAAGCGTCTTCAGATCGTCAGCGAGTTCGCGGGCGATGGCGCCATCATGGGTATTGCCAAAACTGGCTGAATTGCGAATGGCTTCCGATGCGGCTTGCCGGGCTGCTTCCACAACAAAATCGCGATTAACAGCCAAGGTTTCCTCGATTGCTTCGAGACGTGGCGGAATGGCCGCGAATTCGGCGTAGCGGTCATTGGAATGCGAAAGATGTTCGGCCAATCCGGCAATCTGTAATTCGAGATTGCGGATAGCATCGTTTGAGCCGTCGCCTGCTGGAACATTCTGCGCGATGTAACGCGCCATGTCATCGAAGCGTGCTTCCAGATTATCGGTCAGGCGGATGCCGCTATGTTCGGCTATCGTGTGATGATCGTCGAGACGCCGGGTCAATTCTTCAAAACGCTGGTCGATCTGGTGCATGAAAGCCGGATCGGCAACAGGCGCCTGCGGCGCTGTTTCCAGATGATGCACGATGTTGAGAACCCGGTCTTCCAGATTGCGGAAATCCGTGGCGCTTACGGAAGCAGGAACGTTTTCCAGATGATGCACGATTGCCGCAAGCTGGTCTGACAGCACATCGAGATTGGCGGCCGGAGCAGCAGGCCGGGCGGCAAGACGGTCAACACGTTCGGCAAGTTCGCCCATACGCTGCAGCAATGTGTCAGATGCGCGGTCATAGGCCACGTTTTCGATTTTGCTGCTTAATGTGGCGATGCGGGCCTCAAGCCGCTCAAACGCATCCGTATCGACAGAGTTCGTCGATGCCGGACGTGCGGTCGCTACAATGGCGCGGCTGATTTCATCAAGCCGCTCATCGATCTGACGCATGAAGTCGCCATTGACCGGTTCGGCATTCTTGCGTGACATCTGCTCGACAGCGCTGGCCAGAGTCTTGAGTTTGTCTTCAACCTTTTTCATTGGCAGCGACTGCGGCAGGACATCGACAGCCTGACGGATCTGGTCGAGACGACCGCCCAAAGGATGGTCCTGCCGGAACGAATCGAAACGCTCATCCATCGCATCCCAGCGATTGTTGAGGCTCTTGACCGATTCTTCGCGCGCCAATGTGGTGACGGTACGCTTCAGATCATCGAGATCGCCGCGCAGCATCGAAAGATGCCCGTTATCGGTGCGATTTGAAGTGGAATGATTCATGCTGCGGCTCGGCGCAGCGGATTGATACAGGCGATGCAATGTATCGCCATGCGGTTCGTTATGCGCGCGCGCCGGGGCCTCATCGCGCATTTCTTCACGCAATTGTTTGATCCGGGCGGCTATGGCTGAAAGGTCATGCTTACCGTTGTGCGGCTTGCTGGCAAAGGATGGCAAGTCGTCGGAAGATACATGGCGCGGGGTCTGCGAACCACCGGCGCGCGAGGCAAGGGCGGCAAAGCGGTCGGCAATATCGCCATTATCCTCGGCAGTCTCGACATATTGCGGTTCCATCGTATCGCGCAGCTGGGCTTCCAGCGCTTCAAGCGTGCGGTTTATATTGTCGAGCGACGTGGTCTCGCGGCGTGAACGGTTCACATTGACCTGTTCCAGTAGTGACCTGTGGTTCGTCATGGACGCCTGCTTTGCCGTGGTTACGCCAGATATCCGGCGGGTTAATTCTGTCCTACGGGGCAGGGCCGGAAGCGCTGGCGATTCTCGCCTGTCACTTTGGCATCGTCTGGTCTCGGTCTTCCGAAGCTAAAAAATGCGTTCTGCACAATGCCAATCCGGAAAGCCGGGACTTTCACCCCATGCGGTCCGACAAGCCGTGAAAAACAAATCACTTATAGACACGGTTCACCGACACCGTGACATTGGCGAAACGTGGTAAACAACTGGTTAAGAGATCAGCTCGAAGTGTTAATTATTTGCCTTTAGAGCCCGTGCCATTCGGGCTGAATCGCCCCATGTCGACAGCCAGATCAGGCAGCCGGTGGCTAACGATATAATCCCACGCAACGATTTAAGAATGATACCACGCGATATCAGCCGTTCTTCCGCGTGTTGCAGATGTGCAAGTTCCTCGTCGCGAATAGATTGGATGATCCCGTACAGTTCAGGGTCGCGCGATTTGAGAAAGTGAATCTGGTCATCAAGGTGCCGATGTACGACGGCTTCCACCGCTGCTGTACATGCCCATATGCCTTGGCGGCCGAGAAGTGCGGTCAGAAACCCAAGCAGCCAGCCGCCATAGCTCCAAAGATACATAGCGCGGCAAGGGCGGGATTTCCGCGAGAGCATGGCGACGCGAAAGATTCGACAATGATTGCGCTCATCCTCAAGCATTTCGGTCAATGCCGGAACGCAATCAGGCCAGCACCACTTCGACACAAGAATTTGTGCCGAATAAATCCGTATCGCGCCAAATTCACCTGCGTGATTGACCCGCGCGATCCGTCCGATAGTGAGTCTGTCCCGTACAGAAATCGGTTCTGCGTGATATAAATCCAATGTCCCCGCCAACGTTTCCTGTAAAGTTGCGTCCCTTTTCCCTTTCTATTCGAACAGAAGGGGCCTACCGTTTCAACTGATTTAATGCGTCAAAGCCGGGCACGACAAACCCAAAAAATGTGGTAGCGTGCCGAAGGCTATACTAATCAGAAGCTGTTTCTGCTCCACTCTTTTCGTAACATCCTCATTGAATGAAATATCCAATTCAGAAAGATTGATCGACGGAAGCAAAACTTCACAAAATTTTGACGTTTACGGAAACGTCAAAATTTGTTAGAGAGGAAGAAATTCTGACGGCACCAGCGTCCGCGTGCCGTTTTGCTCGTTTATGTTTTGGAGGAAACTGATGCCGAGTTATCGCGCGCCCGTCGAAGACACGCTTTTTATTCTGAATGATGTTCTGGGCTATGAACGCTACAACAACCTGCCTGGATTTGCTGATGCGTCGCCGGACATTGTCGAAGCGATCCTGAGCGAAGGCGCCAAGCTTGCCGAGAACACGCTGTTCCCGATCAATCAGTCAGGTGATCACGAAGGTTGCGTGCGCCATGCGGACGGCACGGTTACAACACCCAAAGGTTTCAAGGCCGCATTTGATCTGTATCGCGAAGGCGGCTGGATGAGCCTGTCCATACCAGCGGAATTTGGCGGGCAGGGCCTGCCTTATGCGCTGCATGTTGCCGTTGGCGAATATATGTCTTCGGCTAATATGGCTTTGGTCATGTATCCCGGTCTGACACAGGGTGCGATTGCCGCCATTTTGACCCACGGCACCGATGACCAGAAACAGGCCTATCTGCCCAAGATGGTCGATGGTACCTGGACCGGCACCATGAATCTGACCGAGCCGCATTGTGGCACCGATCTTGGCTTGCTTCGCACCAAGGCCGTCCCGAATGCCGACGGCTCCTACAAGATTTCCGGCCAGAAGATTTTCATTTCGGCCGGCGAACATGACATGGCCGAGAACATCATCCATCTGGTGCTCGCCCGTATCGAGGGTGCGCCGGAAGGTGTGAAGGGTATCTCGCTCTTCATCGTGCCAAAGTTCAATCTCGACGACAGCGGCAATGCCGGCACGCGCAATGGTGTGTCATGCGGTTCGATTGAAGAGAAGATGGGCATCCATGCCAATTCGACTTGCGTCATGAATTATGACGAGGCTACCGGCTATCTCATCGGCGGTGAGAACAAGGGCTTGCGCGCCATGTTCACCATGATGAACGAGGCGCGTCTTGGCGTTGCCTTGCAGGGCCTGTCCATCGGCGAAGTTGCTTACCAGAATGCAGTCGAATATGCCCGTGAGCGTATTCAGGGCCGGGCGCTGACAGGGCCGAAGGCACCGGACAAAAAGGCCGATCCGCTGATTGTGCATCCTGATATCCGCCGCATCCTGATGACGATCAAGTCGTTCAACGAAGCCGGCCGCGCTTTCATTCTGTGGTCAGCCCTGAAGTCCGATGTGGCGCATCGTTCCGAAGTTGAGGGTGACAAGCAGATTGCCGATGATATTCTTGGCTTGATGACACCCGTTCTCAAGGGCGTGCTGACCGACAAGGGCTTTGAACACGCTGTCATGGCCCAGCAGGTTTATGGCGGCCATGGTTACATCGAAGAACATGGGATGAGCCAATATGTGCGCGATGCCCGTATCGCCATGATCTATGAAGGCGCCAATGGCGTTCAGGCGCTGGACCTTGTTGGCCGCAAGCTCGGTGCCAATGGCGGCCGTGCCATCATGGCGTTCTTCAAGGAAGTCGGTGATTTCTGCGAAGAAAACCGGGCTGATGAAAAACTCGGCTTCTACACCAAACATCTGAAGAAGGGTCTCAACGACCTGCAGGCTGCTTCCATGTGGCTGATGCAGAACGGCATGGCCAACCCGGACAATGCCGGTGCAGCTTCGACCGATTACATGCATCTCTTCGGTCTGGTTTCGCTCGGCTATATGTGGGCGCAGATTGCCAAAGCTGCCAATGCCAAGCTTGCCGAAGGCGGAGACAAGAAAGACTTCTACGAGACCAAGCTGGTCACCGGAAAGTTCTTCATGGAACGCGTCATGCCTGAGACATCAGCCCATCTTGCCCGCATCCAGACCGGCGCGGAAACCATGATGACTTTGGGCGCGGAAGCGTTCTGATTTTACAGCCAAAAGAAGGCGGAGGGCCTTCCTTTGTGGCTAAAATGTGGAATCGAGGGAGGTGAGTGATGTCAATTCGGCCGGAAGACGTGTTGGGTGTACCCAAGCCTGACTGGAAAACCGACGATGTGGTGATGCTGCAGGACATGGCTTCGAAGTTTCTCGAAGCCGAGGTTCTGCCGCACTATGACCGTTTTGAGAAGCAGGAAATCTTTGACCGCTCCGTCTGGGAACTGGCGGGCGAGAATGGCCTGCTTTGTGCCTCGATGCCGGAAGAATATGGCGGCGCGGGCGGTACTTACGCCCATGAAAGCGCCATCCTCGAAGCGATCAGCCATGTGGGTGTCGATGGTTTCGGCATAGCCCTGCACAATTCGATCGTGGCTCCCTATATCCTGCATTATGGATCGGAAGAGCAGAAGAAAAAGTGGCTGCCGAAGATGGCCACGGGCGAGCTTATCGGCGCGATTGCCATGACCGAACCGGGAGCCGGTTCCGATCTTCAGGGCGTAAAGACGAGCGCCAAAAAGGATGGAAATCAATACGTTATCAATGGATCGAAGACCTTCATCACCAATGGCCAGCTTGCCAATCTGGTGGTTGTGGTCACCAAGACCGATCCTGCTCACGGTGCCAAGGGTACATCGCTGATCGTTATCGAAACGGATGGACAAGAGGGTTTTGAACGCGGCCGCAATCTGGATAAAGTTGGACTGAAATCCAACGATACATCGGAATTGTTCTTCAACAATGTCCGCGTGCCGACGGCCAATCTTCTTGGCACGGAGGAAGGCCAAGGTTTCGTTCAGCTGATGCAGCAATTGCCGCAGGAACGCCTGCAGATTGGTGGAACTGCGATTGCCATGGCTGAACGTGCCATTGCCATCACCTCCGAATATGTCAAGGAACGCAAGGCTTTCGGCAAGGCAGTTATCGACTTCCAGAACACCCAGTTCAAGCTGGCCGAAATGAAGACGGAAGCAACCATTGGCCGGGTCTTTTACAACCATTGCGTGGAACGTCATGTCAATGGCGGGCTCGATCCGGTGACTGCATCCATGGCGAAATATTGGCTCAGCGACCTGCAGAACAAGATCGTCGATGAATGCCTGCAGCTGCATGGCGGCTATGGCTATATGAATGAATACCCCATCGCACGCATGTTCCGCGATGCCCGCGTCCAGCGGATTTATGGCGGAACCAATGAAATCATGAAGCTTTTGATCGCCCGCAGCCTCTGAGCCGCGGTTCGAAAAGGGAGAATGAAATGGCCGAAGCATATATTTATGATCACGTCCGCACCCCGCGCGGCAAAGGCAAGAAGGACGGCAGCCTGCATGAGGTTCCCGCCGTTCGCCTTGGTGCGAAGGTGCTGGAAGCCCTGCGCGACCGCAATGGTCTCGATACGGGTCTGGTTGATGACATTATCTATGGTTGTGTTGATCCCGTCGGTGAAGCCGGTGCAGTGATCCCGCGCTCCTCGGCTTTTGAAGCCGGTTATGACTTCAAGGCACCCGGTATGCAGATTTCGCGTTTTTGCGCTTCAGGTCTTGATGCGGTCAACTTTGCGGCTGCCAAGATCGTGCAAGGCGCCGATGATATCGTCATTGCCGGCGGTGTTGAATCGATGTCGCGTGTCGGCATGGGCATGTCGGGTGGCGCCTGGTACATGGACCCCTCTGTTGGCCTGCCGGGCTATTTCATGCCGCAGGGCGTGTCAGCCGATCTGATCGCCACGAAATATGGTTTTACCCGTGATGACGTCGACGCTTATGCCGTCGAAAGCCAGAAGCGCGCCGGTGAAGCCTGGAAGAACGGCTACTTCAGGAACTCGGTGCTCAGCATCAAGGACCAGAACGGTCTGACCATTCTTGATCATGACGAGCACATGCGCCCGACAACCGACATGCAGGCGCTGGCTTCGCTCAATCCATCTTTTGTGATGCCCGGCGAAATGGGCGGCTTCAATGCCGTCGGCATTCAGGCGCATCCGGAAGTCGAAACCATCAACCACGTGCATCATGCCGGTAACTCGTCCGGTATCGTGGACGGTGCCGCAGGCGTTCTGCTCGGCTCGAAAAGCGCGGGCAAAGCGCTCAGTTCCAAGCCGCGCGCCCGTATTCGCGCCTTCGCCAATATCGGTTCTGATCCCGCATTGATGCTGACCGGTCCGGTCGATGTGACTGAAAAGCTGCTCAAGCGCGCCAAGATGAAGATTTCTGACATTGATCTGTTCGAATTGAACGAGGCTTTTGCCGCTGTTGTGCTGCGCTATATGCAGGCGTTCAACATTCCGCGCGACAAGATCAACGTGAATGGCGGCGCGATTGCCATGGGTCATCCGCTCGGTGCAACCGGTGCCATGATTCTCGGCACTGTCCTTGATGAGCTGGAACGCCGCGATCTCAACGTTGCGCTGGTTACACTGTGCATCGGTGCAGGCATGGGCACTGCAACCATTATCGAACGCGTCTGAGGGAGAGCAGAAGATGAGCTATACAAACTTCAAATTCGACGTCGACGCGGACGGCATTGCGCTGGTTACCTGGGACATGCCCGACAAGTCGATGAATGTCTTCACCGAAGAGGTGATGAAAGAACTCGACGCCATTGTTGATCGTGTTGCCAAGGATGAAGCTATCAAGGGTGCCGTGATCACATCCGGCAAAGACACATTCTCCGGCGGCGCTGACTTGACCATGCTCAAGCGCATGTTCCAGCTGTTCCAGGACGAGAAAGCCAAAGACCCGAAAAAGGCTGTCGAGCTCCTGTTCGAGAACACCGGCAAGATGGGCGGCCTGTTCCGCAAGTTGGAAACCTCCGGCAAGCCTTGGGTTTCAGCCATTAACGGCACCTGCATGGGCGGCGCGTTCGAAATGTCACTCGCGTGCCATGGCCGTGTTGTTTCCGATGATCCGTCGGTGAAAATGGCATTGCCTGAAGTCAAGGTCGGTATTTTCCCGGGTGCAGGTGGCACGCAGCGTGTTCCGCGTCTGACCAATCAGCAGGACGCCCTGCAGATGATGACGACAGGTTCTAGCCTGACCGCTGCCCGTGCCAAGGCCATGGGGCTGGTGCATGAAATTGCTCCGGCAAAGAAATTGGTCGAAACCGCCAAGAAAATGATCAAGGCCGGTTTGAAGCCAGTGCAGCCTTGGGATGAAAAGGGCTTCAAGCTCCCCGGTGGTGCAATCTATTCAGCAGCCGGTGCCAATCTCTGGCCAGCCGCGACAGCGATCTTGCGCCGTGAGACTTATGGCAATTATCCAGGTGCCGCAGCGATCCTGAAGTCCGTCTATGAAGGTCTTCTCGTGCCGTTCGATACGGGTCTGAAGATCGAACAGCGTTATTTCACCAATATCCTGCAGAGCAAAGAAGCCGGAATGATGATCCGCTCGCTGTTCGTCTCCTTGCAGGAATTGAACAAAGGCGCGCGCCGTCCGGCAGACGTCAAGCCGACCAAGTTCAAGAAGGTTGGCGTTATTGGTGCCGGGTTCATGGGTGCAGGTATTGCCTATGTCACAGCCAAGGCGGGCATCCCGGTCGTTCTGCTTGATCAGAGTCAGGAAGCTGCCGATAAAGGCAAGGCACACACCGCCGACCTCATCACCAAGGATATCCAGCGGGGCAAGGCGACAGCGGAAGACAAGGAAAAACTGCTCAGCCTCATCACTGCCTCGACGGAATATGCTGAGCTGGATGGTGCCGACCTTGTTATTGAAGCCGTGTTCGAAGACCGCGAAGTCAAGCGCAAGGCGACGGAACAGGCGGAAGCCGTCTTGAAGCCTGCGGCTGTGTTTGCATCGAATACATCGACGCTGCCAATCACCGGTCTTGCGAAAGTGTCGGTGCGCCCGAAGAACTTTATCGGCATTCACTTCTTCTCGCCTGTCGACAAGATGATGCTCGTTGAAGTTATTCTCGGCAAGAAGACGTCGGAAAAAGCATTGGCCGTTGCGCTGGATTATGTGCGTGCGATCAAGAAGACGCCTATCGTCGTCAATGATACACGCGGCTTCTACGTCAACCGTTGCGTCCTGCGTTACATGTCCGAAGCCTACAACATGCTCGTTGAAGGCGTTCCGCCTGCAATGATCGAGAATGTTGCGCGTATGGCGGGCATGCCGGTTGGGCCGCTGGCTCTGAATGATGAGACCGCAATTGACCTGTCGCAGAAAATCTTGAAGGCAACTTTGGCCGATCTTGGCCCGAAGGCTGTCGACCCGCGCCATGTGGAGCTGGTCAACACGCTGGTCGACAAGTATGACCGCCGTGGCCGCAAGAATGGCAAGGGTTTCTATGACTACCCCGCCAAGCCAGCCAAGAAGCACCTGTGGCCAGAGCTGAAGACGCTCTATCCGCAACAGGATGCAGACAAGATCGATGTGGAAGTCTTGAAGCAGCGCTTCCTCTTCACCATCGCTCTGGAAGCAGCGCGCGTTATGGAAGAAGGCATTGTCACCGATCCGCGTGAAGCAGATGTCGGCTCTATCCTGGCCTTCGGTTTTGCGCCTTATACGGGCGGGACATTGTCTTACATCGATGGCATTGGCGCTGCGAAGTTTGTGGAAATCGCCAAGGCGTTGCAACGCAAATACGGTGCGCAGTTCAAGGCGCCGAAGCTTCTCATCGATATGGCCGAAAAGGGCGACACCTTCTACGAGCGCTTCAATCCCTATCCGGTTGAAGCCAAGAAGAAAAAGGCCGCCTGACGAAACAATAAGGGGATCACTTGCTGATCCCCTCATTTGATTGTGCGTGGTTCGACAAGCTCACCATGAGGGATGGATGGCTGCAAAGCCAACCGTCAACGTTGCAGAACCTACCTTCCTGCAATGCATCCAAATTCCTCATGGTGAGTTTGTCGAACCACGTACAAATCGCATTGCAATATAAGAAACTTTTCCGCACTTCATCTCGACTTTTCCGCAATTCCCTCATAAAACGAATGTGAAGGTATTTTTTCCTTTTATCCGGAAGAGTCTCATGTTCTCACATGATCGTATCTGGGCTGCCATTGATGCGCTCGCAAGCCGCCATTCGCTTTCTGTGTCTGGATTGGCGAAGCGTGCCGGGCTCGATCCAACCACATTCAACAAGTCCAAACGGTATGCTGTTGACGGGCGTGCCCGCTGGCCCTCGACAGAGTCATTGGCAAAGATAATGGAGGCGACCGGCGCCTCTCTGGACGAGTTCATGACACTGGTTGTGGGTGGCAAAAGCGGCAAAACAGGTGACGGCATGATGCGCTCCGTGCCACTGCTCGGGTTTGCCCAGGCGGGTGCGGGCGGCTTTTTCGATGATGGTGGTTTCCCGGTCGGGCAAGGCTGGGACGTGGTGGAATTTCCGGTAGGCTCCGGTGATGCTGTTTATGCCTTGGAAGTCTCCGGCGACTCCATGCTGCCGCTTTACCGCGATGGCGATACGATTATTGTTGCTCCCGGCGCCGCAGTGCGTCGCGGCGACCGTGTTGTGGTTCGCACCAAAGATGGTGAGGTCATGGCCAAGATTCTTTCCCGTCAAACACCGCGTACCATTGAATTGCAATCCATGAACCCGGAACATGCGAACCGCACATTTGATGCGGTTCATATTGACTGGATCGCCCGGATCCTGTGGGCCAGCCAATAGCAGGGAGCCTTTCCCATGCGTCAGATACCGCTCTATATCCTGACCATTCTGGTCGGGCTCTGTCTGGCCTATGTCTTCATTGCCCCATTCAAAGGCGGGTTGCCGGGGCCGGTAGTCGGGGGACAGGAAGTTACGATTGCACCTGAAAATTTTGAGGTGCCGGATGATACGGATGGTACGAATTCAGATGCGGTTCCAGCCCCGGACGAGAAAACAAATCCTGCTCCAGCTTCACCGCAGGCACGGCAAGTTGATCCGGATGGCTTCGTCTTTTCCAAACAGCCGGCGGCGCCATTGCAACGCATCGAGCCACGCCAGCCCTTAAGCGAAATAGGGCACGCATCGCCGCCCGCACCGCCACCCCCGCCAGTGCCTGTCGATACCACCGCGCGACCCAAACTGCTTTATCGTCCGGTGGCAACTGCGGCAGGAAGCATCGAAGCTTCGGGCTACCGTGTTTCTCTCGATGGGATTGACATCATACCGCCGGAGCAAACATGCGCAGTTGAGAATGGTGCATCGTGGCCATGCGGCATGGCTGCACGCACGGCTTTTCGCAATTGGCTCCGGACGCGAGCCGTTGAATGCAATGTGCCTGATCAACCGCCTGAAGGTGTCATTTCTACACAGTGCAAGCTTGGCACAATCGATCTGGCCGCATGGCTTGTTGAAAATGGCTGGGCCCGCGCCCATGATGGCACGCCCATGGCCGATAGTATGAAAAAAGCCGAAGAGGCGAAACTTGGCATTTTCGGCAGCCCGCCCGCCATGCTTCCCGCTCTTGGAGATACGCCATCGCTGGATTCTTCCGATAATGTGCCGGATCTCTTTTCAGAGCCTGCTGCACCTCCGGCATCTGTCCCGGACACCGG
This sequence comes from Phyllobacterium sp. 628, assembly GCF_014189505.1. Taxonomy (GTDB): domain Bacteria; phylum Pseudomonadota; class Alphaproteobacteria; order Rhizobiales; family Rhizobiaceae; genus Phyllobacterium. The sequence goes on from NZ_CP050301.1 coordinate 1,311,700, forward strand.
TTTTCCGCCCAAACCGCAATAGCGGTCGAGACCTAGCCTTCGTGACAGACAGCCTCGATATTGTGATTGTCGGGATCATGAGCAAAGGCACCGTAATAGCCCGGATGGTAATGCGGGCGTAAACCCGGCTGGCCATTGTCTTTTCCCCCAGCCGCCAAAGCAGCTTTGTGAAAAGCGTCAACGACTGCCCGGCTATTGACGCGAAACGCGATGTGGATGGGAGGATTGTTCGGTGTTCCACTGGCGATCCAGAAATCCGCTTTGCCGCCTTCACCGAAACCGGCGACATCGGCACTGCCAGTCACCGATGCAGGGATTTCCATGATCAACTCATAGCCAATGGCCGCAAGCGCGTCCTTGTAGAATTTCTTGCTTTGCTCAAAATTGCTGACGGTAACGCCTGTATGGTCGATCATGAATGGCTCCCCCGGTTTTGTATGCTTGTCCTGACTTATGCTAGCTGACCAGCCAGTGCTTTTGCAATGAGCGCGCGTGTTTCGGCGATGCCATAAAGTGCCACGAATGAACCGAAGCGGGGTCCGCGTTCCTGTCCGATCAGCACTTCATACAGCATCTGGAAGAATGACACCGAAACACCTGGCCCGCCCTCAGGACTTTTCTTGGTGTGATCCTGATACCGCTCTATGGCGCGCGCAACATCGAGCATAGCGTTTTGGATGACATTGCCATCGGCCTCGGCAGGCAGGGATGCAAGCTGCGCGTCAATACCCTTCAATGCCTCAAGTTCAACCGCATCGGCTGGACGGAACTTCTTCGTCGGTTTGACGAAATCATTGAAGTAACGGATCGCGTAGGTGACGAGTTCATGAAGCTTCGGATTGTTTTCTTTTGTCACACCCGGTGCGTAGCGCGAAATGAAGCCCCACAACACGTCGGCATTTTCAGCATTAGACGCGCTGACAAGGTTGAGCAACATGGCGAAGGGAACCGGCATATCCAGCACTGGCGGGTTGCCGTAATGCTGATGCCAGACCGGATTGCCAAGCCGTTCCTTCCATTCCTGCCGCTGATAGGCTGAAAGGAATGTGAAATATTCGTCCACAGCCTTCGGAATGACGTCGAAATACAGCTTCTTGGCGGTCTTCGGCTTCTGGAACATATAGAGCGCGAGGCTCTCCGTTGGCGCATAAGTCAGCAAGTCATCAATCGTCAGGCCATTGCCTTTCGACTTCGAAATTTTCTGGCCTTTGTCATCAAGGAAAAGCTCATAGTTGAAGCCTTCCGGTGCGCGTCCGCCGATAGCGCGGCAAATCTTGGACGACAGGGTAACGGAGTCGATGAGATCCTTGCCTGCCATTTCATAATCAACGCCAAGTGCCGTCCAGCGCATAGCCCAATCGGCCTTCCACTGGCACTTGACCTTGCCGCCGGTCACTTCCGTTTCAATATGTTCGCCGGTATCGGGGTCTTCGTAGGTGATGGTGCCCTTTTGCACGTTACGTGCAATCATCGGAACCTGCAGAACGACACCGGTGTTCTGGCTGATCGGCAGGAAAGGCGAATAGGTACCGCGGCGCTCTTCTCCCAATGTGGGGAGAATGATGTTCATGACATCGTCATAGGCGGCCAGCATCTTGAGCAAAGTTTCGTCGAACCGGCCAGACGCATAATATTCGGTCGCTGACGCAAACTCATAATCAAAACCGAAGCGATCCAGAAACGCGCGCAACCGGGCATTGTTGGCGGCACCAAATGACGGATATTCATTTGAGAATGGATCCGGAATTCGGCTCAGCGGCTTGCCCAGATGGGCGGCCATCATATCGCGGTTCGGTACATTGTCCGGTACCTTGCGCAGGCCGTCCATGTCGTCGGAGAAGCACAGAACCTTGGTCTTCACCGCATCCTTGGTCAGGACACGGAAAGCATGGCGGACCATTGAGGTGCGCGCAACTTCGCCGAACGTACCGATATGTGGCAGACCGGAAGGACCATATCCTGTCTCGAACAGGATCGTCTCCGGATATCCGCTCTTCTCATAACGTTTGATGATCTTCTGCGCCTCTTCGAACGGCCATGCTTTGGCCTCCGCTGCCGCCGCGATCAGATCGGGGGTCAGTTCGATGTGGGTATCGGGGCGCGAAGTCATTCTCGGTTTCCTGTTTTCCTGGCATGTGGTGGAGCGGGCGGACACTATGGCGGGAGCCTCGCCGCGTCAATCGCTGCAAGGTTTTTCGACCGTGTCTGGCTGCGGGTTTTCAGTAAAAATTGACGGGGAAGTAGCGCAGATAGAGTTCAGCAGTCGTGCCTTTTTCTTCCATGGATTTCAATGCGAAGTTGAAAGCATCGATCAGGACGGCATTTTTCGTGGTGGTCGCGATCATTAAACCATCGCCCAGAAATTGTGGCGCGATGTAACGACCACCGGCAAAGGCGCAACAATTCTGCGCCTCGGGACTGCCAATCCAGAAAGACAGGTCGGACCCATCGCCGAACACCGCGTCGATCTTCTTGTCCCGCAGATCTTTGAGCATCAGTTCGCGTGTAGGATAGCCGACCCACCGATCGTTGGGAAAATAATCTGTGAAGATAGCCTGATGCACGGAGTCCGCCACCACGCCCACCACCTTCTTGTCCAACTTGTCGGCAAGGGGTTCTTCCAGCACAGTCTCTTTCAACGTAACAAAACGCGCAGGCAGGCGCATATAGGGCGCTGTGAATGCAAACTTTTCCCGCAGCGCCGCTGTTGGTTTCAAGCCGGCAATAATTGCCTCAGCCTCGCCGTTTTCCACGGTCTGTTGCAGCTCGTTCCACGGGCGCGCCTCGATCTGGCAAATCGCTGTGGCCTTGAGCTCGTTGCAAATGGCACGCACCAGATCGATATTGAAGCCCGAAATACGCCCCGTACTATCGATGAAATTGAATGGCGGGTAGTCAACTGTTGTAACGAAACGAATACGTTGAACAGCTTGAAGATCAGGTTTTGCCACATGTTCACGTCCGTCCCAGTAGTGAGGGAAATCCGATGCGGCATTGGTTGGGGATATGCCCGGCAGGACCAGACTTGCAGCGCAAAAAGCGATTGTTCGGATATGCATTCGATCTCGATAAGGCCAGGTGATTTGCCGGAAGTTTAGCATGAGCGTTGCAGACATGACAGGTTTCATAGGCCTTGGCCCTGTTGTCCAGTTGAACGAATGATGTGGGGCAAAAATAAAGTATAAATACGACCTTTTGCCTATTGTTTCAAAAGCATAACCAGCTTTATGATTTGAAATTGAATATACAGACGCCAATGGTAAGGATACTGCCAAAGCGCGTTTTTAGTAGATTGTACTTTAATTCATTTTCAATTCTGAATTGTGGATTCACGCGATGACAATTGTGCGTTTTGTACAATCACTTGCCGTTCCAGTGATTGGAACTCGGCCAAATAAACCCATGAAATATTAAACGGCGTGCTACATCGAGAAATCGAAGCTCGGCTGGCAGCGCGCTTTTATGACGCCGGCTTGCCGAAGGCGTTGATCCAGCGGGCCTTCAAGCAGTCTATCAGCAACAAAACTTCCTTTATCGATGAGCTCTACGCATCTGCATGCGACGATGAAGCAATGATCGGCCGCTGCATTGCGGACGAAGTCGGGCTGGTTTTTGCGGATATTCCAGATGCTGCGGAGGTGGTTTTATCTGGTGATTTCAGCATTGCAGCTCTGCGGCACACAAGGCACGTCAGGGTGTTGGCGAGTGACGAGAACGCACTGATTTATGTTGTGCCGACGATCGACGATATCGTTACCCTTAAGGACCGTCTTCCCACCGCAGCAGATATCGCCGCCCGCATGCGAATAACCACGCCCTCCAGGCTCTTTGAACTTTTGGCGTCAAGCCATGCAAAAAGGTTGATAGATGGCGCTGTGAGAATGGTCGAAGACAGCAACCAGATCTATTCCGCAAAGGTCGTGTTAACGGGCAGGCAGGGCGTGCTCGTGGGCATATTGCTCGTATGTTTGCTGCTGACGATATTTGGTAAACAGCAATTGCTCTGGGAGTCCCTGCACATCCTCTTTTCCGTGTTCTTTTTCGCCTGCGTTTTCATGCGTATCCTGGCGGGAAGACGTGCGCGCGGCCGCCTGACCCGGCCATTGCCCAATATTTCCGTTGGGGAATTGCCGGTCTACACCGTTATGATCGCGCTTTACAGAGAAGCTGAGATCGTTCCGCAACTGATCGATGCGGTGACGCGCCTGAATTGGCCGCAATCAAAACTGCAGGTTCTGTTGCTTTGCGAGAGCGATGACCACCCAACATTGGACGCGCTTAGATGCGAACCGCTGCCGTACGGTTTCAGCGTTGTACCAATATCGGGACCTGGCCCCCGCACGAAACCGCGTGCCTTGAATTACGGCCTGCAATTGGCAAGAGGCGATCTGCTCGTTGTTTATGATGCTGAAGACCGGCCGCACCCCGATCAGTTGCTGGAAGCTTTTCACTATTTCAGTGCGAACGACGGGAAACTAGGCTGTCTGCAGGCGCCTTTGATGATCACAAACCCGCACGAAAGTGTCATCTCTCGGCTGTTTGCCTTTGAATATGCGGCACACTTCCACGGCTTCCTGCCATGGCTTGCGCAGCATCGGCTGGTGCTTCCCCTCGGCGGCAGCTCAAATCATTTTCGCTATGAGTGTCTGGTAGAAGCTGGTGGATGGGATCCTTACAACGTCACCGAAGATGCTGAGCTTGGAACCAGACTGGCACGCCATGGGTATCGGACAGACATGATCTCGCTGCCGACGGTCGAAGACGCACCCACGGAAATTGATGTCTGGTTTCGCCAACGCACGCGCTGGTTCAAGGGATGGATGCAAACTTGGCTCGTGCAGATGCGGCAACCGGGAATCCTGCTTCGGCAATTCGGCATATGGCGGTTTCTGGTCTACCACCTTCTGGCGGCCGGAATGATCATTTCGGCTCTGCTCTACCCTGTTACGCTGGCCTTCCTTGTGACGGCCGCAGTTTATTGGCTGATTGGCAGCAACGTCCTGATACTGCGCCCGAATATCATTGCTATCGATCTCATCAACATCATTGTCGGGTATTGGTCGTACCATATATTAGGCAGTCGCGCCTTGGCCGGCAGGCCGATGCATGGTGCCGTGCTGCTCTGGATACCGTTCTATTGGCTCCTGATGTCTTTTGCCGCATGGCGAGCAATCTGGCAGTTAAACAAGGCGCCTTTCCTTTGGGAAAAGACGCCTCATCGGCCCTCAAAATCCAGGTCGTAAACTCACAAATCTAACTGAAATGGCGCCTGAAACGGCAAGAAGACGCGAAGAGAGACGCGAAGGGCGGGGTCTTTCCCCCGGCTGAGCGGCTCGACACTGCAGCTTGCAGCCGTTTCGGCGTCCGGAGGATATGGTCCATTTGCCCGGCTACAGCGTCGCAAAGGCTCGAGAATGGATAAACATTCCCATCGCCTTTGCTCCTTGTATCCGAACAAATGGCCGCATACCATTTCAATCAGATTTAGGAGTGTACGACCTAATCAATAAAACCCGGGCCCGATCCGATAATTAACGCATCTTCATTGCCGATGACATTGAGGTCACGGTCCTTGTATGGCAGGCTCAACAGCACGCGGCGGATGACAGCGATGCGGGCCCGCCGCTTGTCATTGGACCTTACCACGGTCCATGGTGCGTGGGCCGTATGGGTGCGTGCCATCATATCATCGCGTGCCTTGGTGTAATCGCTCCATTTTTCCGCTCCCGCAATATCCATGGGCGAGAACTTCCAATTTTTGAGCGGACTGTGACGGCGATCATGAAACCGCTTCAACTGCATGGTCTGACCAATATTAAGCCAGAATTTGAAGAAGAAAATGCCATCGGCCACGATCATGCGCTCGAAGCCCGGCGTTTCTTCCAAAAAGGATTCATGCTGTTCCGGCGTGCAGAATCCCATAACAGGCTCCACCCCACCCCGGTTGTACCAGGAGCGATCGAAGGTAACGAACTCGCCACTGGTCGGAAAGTGGGAGACATAGCGCTGGTAATACCACTGGCCGTGCTCTGTCTCGCTGGGTTTGGGCAGGGCAACATTGCGCGCATTGCGGGGGTTCATATATTGCCGCAATGTGAAAATGGTGCCTCCCTTGCCTGCAGCATCCCGGCCCTCGAAAACCGATATGACGCGGCCGCCGGTTTCCTGCAGCCAGCTTTGCATTTTTACCAGCTCGATCTGCAAGCGTTCCAGCGTTTCTGCATATTCATCCTTGTCCATTTTTTCGGTGTAGGGGAAATCACCGGATGCAAGGGCGCCATCATCGATCCAATCTGGTAATTTAGGATCGTCAATGTTGAAACTGCGCTTCTTCCCATCAACCTTGAGTTTAAGCGTCGTCTTACCGTTCTCTGAATGATCGGATTTCTTTTTTGAATTCTTGGCCAAGACAGTCTCCCTCAATTGACATGAAGCCATGTTATTGGGACAGCGTTATGGCGTCCAGTGTCGATGACAAGCATGGCAGGGCAGGGAGTTGAGCGCATGAGCATTTGGGGTTGGGGTCAGGAAAGCCGTGGTTTACGGCAAAGAGCGCTGCAGCGGATCATCCGCTCGCGCTTTATTCTCGCCGCCGCCGCTTTTCTCACGGCACTCGTGCTCATCTCCGGCGCCTCCGGCTGGGTGAGCTTTCTAATCCTTGTGCTGCTGCTTCTGGGTGTGGTTGCTTTATCGGCAAGCATTCCGCGTATTGACGCCAGCCCGACTGAGCCGATGAATGACCCCGCAATTTTTAGGCTGTCGGGCCAACAGCTTGCTGCACAATTGCCGGATCCGCTCATCATCTTCGACCATGAAGGGACAATCCTTTACGTTAATCCCGCAGCAAACGGGGCGTTTGGTCCTCTGGCACGGGGCGGCACGCTTCTCCTGCATTTTCGCGCACCCGAAATGCAGACTCTGGTTCAGTCGGTGATGGCAGATGCACAAGCTGGTTCGATCGACTATTCCGAACGTGTGCCGATGGAGCGCTGGTATCGGGCGACGGTTCTGCGGCTTGATCAGGCAGGTGGTCCGGACCGGCAATATTTGCTGTCATTTCGCGATCTGACGGAAGCGCACCGGCTGGAGCGCATGCGATCGGACTTCATCGCCAACGCAAGCCATGAGTTACGCACACCCCTTGCCTCGCTCAGTGGCTTCATTGAAACTTTGCGCGGACCAGCCCGCAATGATGCCGTTGCCCGCGACAATTTCCTCGAAATCATGCAGAAGCAGGCCGAGCGCATGGCAAGGCTGATCGATGATCTCCTGTCGCTTTCCCGCATTGAAATGAAAGCTCACATCGCCGTTAAAGATCAGGTCGATCTGACAACTATTCTCAATCACGTCGTTGACTCATTGAAACCGCTTGCTGCGGGTCTTGATATCGCCATCGAGCGCAATATTGATTCCGGTCCGGTAATGGTCCTTGGCGATCGCGATGAGCTTACTCAAGTTTTCCAGAACCTGCTGGAAAACGCCTGTAAGTATGGTCAATCCGGCAAGAAAGTGATCGTTGAGCTCAAGAACAACGGTGAAGGGATCAAGGCAACCGTGCAGGACTTTGGTCCCGGTATCCCCGAAGAACATATCCCGCGCCTGACGGAGCGTTTCTACCGGGTCAATATTGAGACGAGCCGCGCCCAAAAAGGTACCGGGCTCGGATTGGCGATCGTCAAACATATTCTGACGCGGCACCGTGCCCGATTGGTTGTCCGCTCGCGTGTGGGCGAGGGATCATCCTTCACTGTCGCGTTTGCTCCACAGAAGATCAAAGGTTAAGCCAACAAAAAAGGCGCCTGACGGCGCCTTGATTGAAAAGCTGAGTTCAAATTACCGCGGGCGGCGGCGATCCGACGCCGGTTGATAGGCCAGACGCGAGTGATAAGAGCAGTATGGTCCACCTTCACTCACATCATTGCCGCAGAAATGGAAATCCGGCTGCAGCGGATCGCCCATCGGCCATTTGCAGGTGCGTTCGCTCAATTGTACCAATTCGAGGCGGCGCGAAATCGGCACCACCACGTCGGTCGAAGGCTTCATAACCGTCTGTGTTACCGTATCTGCAAAATATTCCTGCTGCAGAGCAGTTGCACCCACACTCTTGGTTACCACGCGGCTGGTCATCTGGACGGAAGAGCTCACGCCACTGCGATGACCGCTTGAAGCGGTCGTGTTGACTTTCTTGCTGCGCGTCTGGGTCGATGTGGTCTTGCCACGTCCCGACAATTTCAACCGGTGCACCTTACCGATGACCGCGTTGCGGCTGACGCCACCCAGTTGTGCTGCGATCTGGCTTGCACTCAGACCTTCGGCCCAGAGCTTTTTAAGCTGTTCTACGCGCTCATCTGTCCAGTTCATCTTCCTTGGCTCCGTCTTGTGCGGACTCTAAACTGAATCCTTCCTCGCATCTGGATTGCTCCAGATTGCAGATACTATATCTATCCAGGTGACGAGGTCCGCCGCACGAAATCTAGTTATTCCGTTTCTCAAGCTACAATATGCGATGACTCTGTGACAAGAGTCAGGCATGGGTAGCAGCTATGCTTTTTTGGGTTTTCCCCAACTTGCGCGCGGAAACGTGACTTAAATGACATTTCCAGAGGAATATGTCGTTTTCCGGATGAGAAAGCGCCTAGAGATCTGAAAATCTTGGAGAAAGCCCTTTTTTCTCAAGGGGTAATATGTAAGCAAGGTTTCGAAGTGTTCATTTGACAATTGCAATTCGAATGACGATATTACCCTGGTCAGGCCGCCCTTGTGGGCGGCTTTTTAATTTCATCGCTGCCGGTTTCTTCTGAGTAAACAGCAGGTTCAAACAGGGTATTGGAGGCCCGAAACGACATGACGGACGCAAACGCGCAACCGCTATACGACACTTTTGCTCGTGCGGATCTGCGCTTTGAGCGAGGAGAGGGCGTGTGGTTGATAACCGAGAATGGTGAACGCTATCTCGATTTCGCAGCCGGCATTGCCGTCAATTCGCTTGGCTATTCGCACCCGCATCTCGTTGAGACCCTGAAGGCGCAGGCTGAAAAACTGTGGCATCTGTCCAATGTCTATGAGATTCCAGGGCAGACGCGGCTCGGTCAGCGTCTTGTTGACAATACTTTTGCCGACAAGGTGTTCTTCACCAATTCCGGTGCCGAAGCTCTGGAATGTGCGATCAAGACCGCGCGCCGTTATCACTACGTGAATGGACATCCGGAACGTTTCCATATCATCACCTTTGAAGGCGCTTTCCATGGCCGCACCTTGGCGACCATCGCCGCTGGCGGTCAGGCCAAGTATCTCGAAGGCTTTGGCCCCAAGGTTGAAGGTTTCGATCAGGTGCCATTTGGCGATGAAAAAGCGCTGAAGGCCGCCATCGGTCCGCAGACTGCTGCGATCCTGATCGAACCGATCCAGGGCGAGGGCGGTGTTCGCCCGGTTCCGGACGAAGAGTTGCGCCGTCTGCGCAAGATTTGTGATGAGAATGACCTGCTGCTCATCCTTGATGAAGTGCAGTCAGGCGTTGGACGCACGGGTAAGTTTTTTGCTTACGAATGGTCGGGCATCACACCTGATATCATGGCTGTTGCCAAAGGCATTGGCGGCGGCTTCCCGCTGGGTGCTTGCCTCGCGACAGCCGAAGCAGCCAAGGGCATGACCGCAGGCGTTCATGGCACTACCTATGGTGGCAATCCCCTTGCTATGGCTGTGGGCAATGCGGTGCTTGACGTCATTCTGGCTGATGGCTTCTTTGAACATGTTCAGCAGATGGCTCTTGTGATGAAACAGGGGCTTGCTTCAATCATCGACCGTTTTCCCGAGGTCGTTGCGGAAATCCGCGGCCGTGGTCTGCTGATGGGCATCAAGAGTGTCGTTCCCAACACGACCTTCGTGCAGGCTTTGCGTGATGAACACCTGTTGACCGTCGGCGCAGGTGACAACGTCATTCGCTTGCTGCCGCCTCTTGTTGTTACCGAAGAAGAAGCACGCGAGGCTCTTTCGAAGATCGAAGCGGCTGCCGAACGTTTGTCGGTTACAGCCCGGCAGAAGATCGCGTAGGGGACTGTCATGACATTCAAGCAGGACCTCCGTCACTTCACGGATATCTCGGCGCTTTCGTCAGGCGTATTGCGCTCAATTCTCGATGATGCCCGTGCCCGTAAAACCCGTTTGAAGGCTGGCAACATCGAAAAGCCGTTCGCAGGCAAAGTGCTGGCGATGATTTTCGACAAGCCATCGACCCGTACGCGTGTTTCATTCGATGTCGGCATGCGTCAGCTTGGTGGTGAGACCATCATGCTTACCGGCTCGGAAATGCAGCTTGGGCGCAGCGAGACCATTGCCGACACGGCAAAGGTGCTGTCGCGCTATGTCGACATCATTATGATGCGCACAACGACCCATGATCGTCTGGTGGAGATGGCCGAAAACGCCACCGTGCCGGTTATCAATGCGCTGACAGATGATACCCATCCCTGCCAGATCATGGCCGATATCATGACGTTCGAAGAACATCGCGGTTCGGTCAAAGGCAAAACCTTTGCCTGGACGGGCGATGGCAACAATGTGTTGCATTCGCTTGTTGAGGCTGCCGCGCGCTTTGATTTCAATCTGAACATTGCGACGCCCGAAGGCAGCGAGCCCGAAGCCAAATATCTGGATTGGGCAAAGAATGCCGGCGGCAAAGTTCGCTTAACATCGGATCCGGTTGCCGCGGTCGAAGGCGTCGATTGCATCCTCACGGATACATGGGTGTCGATGGGGCAGGAAGGCCGTGCACGCGGCCACAATGTGTTCATGCCCTATCAGGTCAATGACTCGTTGATGAAGCATGCTCATCCGGATGCGCTGTTCATGCACTGTCTTCCGGCACATCGCGGCGAGGAAGTAACGGATTCCATTATTGACGGCCCGCATTCAGTGGTTTTTGATGAAGCCGAAAACCGTCTGCATGCACAAAAGGCTATTCTAGCCTGGTGTCTCGAAGGAGGTCGCCCGAGTGTCTAATATGTCTGATGTCGCAAATCGCCCCGACGAATATGTTTTCGCCGGGGATGACGCTGTTGTTCCATTTCAGGTCGAGGCGCTGGATGCGCGCGGCCGCGCGGTGCAATTGGGCGCGACACTGGACGATATTCTCAGTCGGCATAACTATCCCGATCCGGTTGCCAAACTTCTGGCCGAAGCCATTGTGCTGACCGTTCTTTTGGGAACTTCGCTGAAGTTCGACGGAAAATTCATCTTCCAGTCGCAGTCCGATGGTCCTGTCGACATGCTTGTGGTTGATTTTCGTACGCCCAGTTCAGTGCGCGCCTATGCACGCTACGATGATGAACGTCTGGCGGAAGCAATGGCGGAGAACAAGCTTTCGCCTGTTCAGTTGATGGGCGGCGGGACGCTGGCTTTGACTGTCGATCAGGGCGAGTACACCCAGCGTTACCAGGGTATCGTTGCGTTGGATGGGTCGAACCTTGAGGAAATTGCAAAAACCTATTTCCGCCAATCAGAACAGATACCGACCGATATCCGCCTTTCTGTTGCAAAGCTGATCGAACGCGGTGAGGATGGCAAGCCGGTTGAACAATGGCGCGCCGGTGGCGTGATCGTGCAGTTTTTGCCGGAATCCGCGCTGCGCATGCGCCAGCCGGACCTTCCCGCTGGTGATATTCCTGACAGCGATCTGGAATATGAAGAGATTGAGGAAGATGATGACTGGGCCGAAGTAAAGGCGTTGGTTGCAACCATCGAAAGTTCCGAACTGACAGATCCTCAGGTCGGCTCGGAACGCCTGCTTTATCGTCTGTTTCACGAACGCGGTGTCCGCGTGTTTGATGCGGTTACGGTGAATGATGATTGCTCGTGCTCGCGGGAAAAAATTGCGGGTGTCCTCTCAGGTTTTACGGCCGAAGAGATCACTGACAGCATTGAAGACGGCAAGATCAGTGTAACCTGCGAGTTCTGCTCGACCCACTACGAATTTGATCCTGCGGAATTCCTGCCAAAAAACTGATTTTTCGCGCAACAAGGATCGCCATTGTGGACGTAAGAGACAGCAACGGAACCGAATTGCAGGACGGCGATTCCGTCACTCTGATCAAGGATCTCAAGGTCAAGGGAACGTCCGAGACAATCAAGCGTGGAACGCTTGTCAAGAATATCCGTCTCAATGGCCGCGAAGGTGAAATTGAGTGCAACACCAAACAGGTCAAAGGTCTGGTGTTGAAAACTGAATTCGTCAAGAAGGCCTGACGCTATCCCTATGGCAACAACGTGTTGCCAGCTTTCCAGGATACTACGGCCTCGTGGGCGAGCGTGACGCCAATCAGCAGAATGATGAAGGCAGCTATAATCAGCCATAACGGCCATGGCTTTTCTGAACGTTTGGCAAACAAGCCCACGACAAGACCAGGAACAAGCGCCAGTGCCAGCAATTCGGGCAAACCAGCCTTACCGGCCTGAATGCTCGGCAGGGTGTAGCCCATAAACAGCGCACCTACAGCGATCACGCACACAAAAAGGGAGCAGGCGAGTGCCTTCACATAAGGCATTTGAGTTTGATCAAACATTAATTCAGTGTCCGCAATTGGTCAGGCAAATCAAGCGAAAAAGCTGGAATTTCGATATCAAAAAGCTTGCCGGCTTCGGTTTCCATGGAATAGCGCCCGACCATCACGCCCGATGTTGTGGTCAAAGGACAGCCGGACGAATACTGAAATGAATCACCGGGGTTGAGCACCGGCTGCTCGCCAATGACGCCCGGTCCACGAATTTCTTCGATCTGACCATTCCCGTCTGTGATTTTCCAATAGCGTGCACGAAGCTGAACCGTGCCATCTGATTCATTGGCGATTGTAATCCGATAGCCCCAGACATATCGGTTTTCTTCTGGATTAGACTGCTCCTCCAGATAAAATGGTTCTACAATAACTTCGATATCCTGGGTAACAGCGCGATACATGATAAACCTTGTTTCATCACTGATATTGCTGGTCACGGCTGCCTCGTCAACCATTACAATACATAATGATGATTAAATTTAATGTGATGTTTCAATATTACTGCTAAATTTATACTTAAATATACCAGAATCGCGCTGAAACTGGTTTCAACGCGATCCTGGTAAACCATTATTTAGCTGCCTTAAGTGCGGTGTCAAAATCTTCAATCAAATCCTCTGCATCTTCAAGTCCGACGGACAAGCGCAGCAATCCGTCTGATATGCCAAGCTCGGCGCGGGCTTCATCCGTAAGGTTCTTATGCGTTGTTGTTGCCGGGTGCGTGATCAGGCTCTTTGAATCGCCGAGATTGTTGGAAATACGTACGATTTCGAGCGCATTTTCAAAGTCGAAGGCTGCCTTCTTACCGCCCTTCAGTTCAAACGCAACGAGTGTCGAGCCGCCCGTCATTTGTTTGGCGATGATGTCGGCTTGCGGGTGATCGGCACGGCCGGGATAGATAACTTTGGCGATCGCCGGGTGATCAGCAAGGAAGTCAGCAATTTTCGCCGAGCTTTCTGTTTGCTGGCGGACGCGCACAGGTAGAGTTTCAAGGCCTTTCAGCATGATCCACGAATTGAAGGGGCTGAGGCCCGGACCCGTATGCCGGAAATATTCGTGGAGGTTTTCATCGATCCACTTCTTGTCCGAAAGGATGACGCCGCCGAGGCAGCGGCCCTGACCTTCAATGTGCTTTGTTGCGGAATAGACGACGATATGTGCACCGAGCTCCAGCGGCTTCTGGAACAGCGGCGTCGCAAAGACATTGTCAACGATCAACTTGGCGCCAACGGAATTGGCAATCTTGGCCACAGCGGCGATATCGACAATCTCAAGGGTAGGGTTGGTCGGGCTTTCCAGAAACAGTGCCTTGGTATTCGGCCGAATGGCCTTTTCCCAATTTTCAGTCTTGGATCCGTCGATCAGGGTGAAATCAACGCCATATTTCGGCAGAAGCGTTTCAATGATGTAGCGGCAGGAGCCGAACAGCGCACGCGCTGCCAGCACGTGGTCTCCAGCTTTGACCTGACACAGGATCGAGGCAGCGACTGCTGCCATGCCGGAAGCCGTTGCTCGGGCATCTTCTGCGCCTTCAAGGGCACACATGCGTTTTTCGAACATATCGGTGGTCGGGTTGGCATAGCGCGAATAGATAAAGCCGGGTTCCTCGCCTTTGAAACGGGCTTCGGCGGCTTCAGCGCTGTCATAAACGAAGCCTTGCGTTAGGAACAAAGCTTCCGATGTTTCACCGAAACCGGAGCGCATGGTTCCGGCATGTACAAGTTGTGTCGCGGGGCGCAGCTTACGGGTCGTCGTCATCGTCTTCTCAATCTGCCAGAAATCTGGCCAATAAAAAACCGGCCTTGCGGGAATCGCAAAAAGGCCGGACGAGACCGGGCCTCTTTTAGCAAATTATTTTACGTGGCTGCAAGCCGGCCGGCCAAATCACCACGGGATAAAAGTGCTTTAATCCTCTTGGCGGCTTGCGTCAATCGGGTGAGACGCTAAAGCTTTTGTGAAATTTTGTAAGGTTTCGGCGGTTGATATGAGCATACTTGCAGCGGGTATTCTGGCGGATAGTGGTATCAGGGCATTGCATCAGGCAGGTGCGCTGAAAACGGAACGCGATTTTGACGTGGACCAAATTCAGCCTGCCAGTCTCGACCTGCGGCTTGGCACGAAAGCATACCGTGTTCGCGCCAGCTTCATGCCCGGTCCGGGAACACCTGTCATCGATAAACTGGAAAAGTTAAAGCTGCACGAGATCGATCTCAGTCAGGGTGCCGTGCTGGAAACTGGCTGTGTCTACATCGTGCCGTTGCTGGAAAGTCTGGCGCTGCCGGCCGGCGTTTCGGCATCCGCAAACCCGAAAAGCTCGACAGGCCGGCTGGATATTTTCACGCGGGTCATTGTTGATGGGGCGCAGGAATTCGACAAGGTTCCAGCCGGATATAATGGCCCGATCTATCTTGAGGTCAGCCCCCGCACATTCCCGATTGTAGCACGCACGGGCTCACGCCTGTCGCAAATTCGCTTTCGCACTGGCCGGGCACAACTGGACGAGGTTGAGCTCACAGCACTGCATGCGGGCGAAACACTTGTTGCTTCAGACACGCCAAATATTTCTGGTGGCGGCATTGCGCTGTCCATTGATCTGACCGGCGATAAAAACGGCCTTGTTGGCTATCGCGGCAAGCATCACACCGGCGTTGTGGATGTCGACAAGCGTGGCGCCCATGACCTGTTCGACTTCTGGGAACCGATCCACGACCGCGGGGCTCGGGAACTGGTGCTGGATCCGGACGAATTCTACATTCTCGTCTCGCGCGAGGCAGTACACGTACCGCCGCTCTACGCCGCTGAGATGACACCGTTTGATCCGCTGGTCGGAGAGTTCCGTGTTCACTATGCCGGATTCTTTGATCCCGGTTTCGGGCATACGGCAGCTGGCGGAACAGGCAGCCGTGCCGTGCTTGAAGTGCGCAGCCATGAAGTACCCTTCATTCTCGAACACGGCCAGATCGTCGGCAGGCTGATCTACGAGCATATGCTCGAGCGGCCAAAGGCGCTTTATGGTACTGACCTCGGCTCAAATTATCAGGCGCAGGGACTGAAGCTCTCCAAGCATTTCCGCTAGCAAATGATGGGAGATTGACAGACCCGGGCTTGGCCAACATTGATATGCGCCAGGATTTGGCCTCAATGCAAACCAACAGACGCGGATGCCCGTAATGTCTCAGGACTTTCAATCAAAACGGCGCGTGGCAATGATCGTCCTGGCTATCTTGACGATCATCGCTCTCCTGCCGCTTTTCTCTGTGCTAACCACTTATATGCTTGCCACGGCGTTGGGGTGTTCAGTGGATGAGGGGAGTGTCCATCCTTGTCTGATGGCCGGTCTGGATATTGGCGATCTGCTCTATACGATGGGCGTTATGGGCTGGCTGATGATTCCAGCGGCTCCTTTGTTGTTGATTGCTGTGCTTGGCTGGATTGCAGTTGGTGTTGTCTCGATCGTGAGGCACCTGCACCGGGACTGATATACAGACCGTTTTTCGGGCATCGAACAAAACCGGTTGACTATCATCTTCGGCTGCTTTTGATTTCAATTACCCGGCAAGGCCGGTCTTTTGATTATGCGGGTGTAGTTCAATGGTAGAACGGCAGCTTCCCAAGCTGCATACGAGGGTTCGATTCCCTTCACCCGCTCCATCAATCTTTTCAATGCCGCCGGTGTCTGATGCTCCGTTTTGGCGGCAAACGGAAAGTTCCGAAATCATCCATTTGCTTGAACAGGATCGCATATCACCATATGTGAGGGGCACAGCCGTCAACAGACGTCACCAATATCGGAGTATCCATGTCTGACAAGATGAACCGCTTTCTGGGAGACACGCCAGGTCGTGTTTTGCTCAAGCTTATCCTTGTGTCGCTGTTCGTCGGCGTGGTCATGAGTGCCTTCAACTGGTCACCCCTTGATATTCTCTACGGCATCGAGAATTTTTTCCATCGTATCTGGTATCTCGGCTTCGGCGCGGTCGAACGCTTCGCCGGTTATTTCCTGCTCGGTGCCGTGATCGTTGTTCCCTGTTTCATCATTTTGCGCTTGCTGAGTTACCGGCGCTGAGTACAAAACTCCATCTTTGGCCTGAATGAGCCACAATTGCTGGATATCGGCAGTGCGTCTCATTCAGGAATAACCAATGTCCGAACAGAAGTTTTTGTTATCCCGCCGTCACTTTATCGGCTTTGCCGCAGTCACCACATTGCTCCCGCTTGCAGCGTGTCAGACGGTGACACGTGCGCCCGGCAAGGGGGAGGGCGCGTCTGCATCGGCTGCGTCACTCGTGCAGAATATACGTTCTTCCAACGGGCTTGGTGGTTTGACGTCCGACCCGCTTCTTGAAAGTGCTGCCTTACAGCAGGCCGGATATATGGCAGGCGCTGGCCGCATGTCGCATGTCGCATACGACAGGCTGGGGCCGCGACTTTGCCACGCGGGTCAAGGACAATGAAATCCATGGAGCGGCTGCGGAAAATATCGCTGTTGGCCGTATGGGACTGGATAAGCTGTTTGCCATGTGGATGGCATCGCCGCCGCATCGCCGCAATATGCTTGATCAGCGATTCACGCGGTTCGGCCTTGCTTATTCGGAAGCTGCCAGCGGCAGCAGCCAACGCTATTGGGCTCTTGTTCTGGCAAGTTAGGTGCGACTTTGCACCACTGTCAGCATAGTTTCTGAAACCACTGGCAAAGCGCATCAGCGGGTGGCATAGAGCATCGGTGGCAACAAGCCACTTCTCCGGTGCTTTCAATGTCAACGCAAGTCTCCAGTCCTGATGGATCCAAGGTTGTTCGCCCGTTCGAGGTGACCAACCGCCTGATGCTGTCGATCACGATTCCGGTTATGCTCGCCTCCCTGACAACACCGCTGCTCGGGCTTGTCGACACGGCGGTCATCGGTCAGGTCGGTGATCCGCATCTGCTCGGCGGTCTTGCCATCGGTGCGCTGGTGTTTGATTTTCTGTTCTCCACCATGAATTTTCTGCGCGCCGGGACTACGGGTCTGGTGGCTCAGGCAATGGGGCGGCATGATAATGTCGAGCAGCAGGCGGTGTTCTGGCGGGCCATTGGCATTGCGGTGGTTGCAGGCTTTGTTTTCATCGCGGCGACGCCGCTGATTTTGACCGCAACAGTGCGTTTCATGAACCCGGATCAGGCAGTTGCCGATGCGACGTCGACCTATGTGTCGATCCGGCTTCTGTCGTCGCCCATGGCCTTGGGCAATTTCGTGGTGCTCGGTCTGTTGCTTGGGCAGGGTAAAGCCATGCAGGGCCTTTACCTCCAGTTTCTTTTGAACGGCGTTAACGTTGTCATGACCTATTGGCTCGGCCTCGTTCTGGGTTGGGGGGTGGCAGGTATCGCCTGGGGAACGCTCGTTGGCGAAAGTGTTGCGCTGATTGTCGGGCTGTTCATGGTCTATTGGCAGTTTCGCGCCGTGCCAAATCCATCACGCGCCCGCATTCTGGATATGCACGCCATTCGCCGCATGTTTGCGGTCAACCGCGATATCATGTTGCGGTCCTTCTTCCTGCTGATCGCCTATGCATATTTCACCCGCGCTGGCACTGAAGCCGGTGCGGTTACCCTGGCAACCAATGCCGTGTTGATGAATTTCCTGCTGATCTCGGGCTATCTGATCGATGGCGTGACCACGGCAGCCGAACAGATTTCCGGACGCGCTGTTGGTGCGCACTATCGGCCGGCCTTTGATCGAGGCATCAAGCTGTCGTTCCTGTGGGGGTTGGTGCTGGCATCGCTGATGGCATTGTTCTTCCTGACCTATGGCAACGCCATCGTTGCACTACTGATCAAGTCCGCCGACGTTCAGGCCATGGCTGCACTTTATATGCCATGGGCCGCTCTAGCACCTGTTGCCGGGTTGTTGGCCTTCCATATGGACGGCGTCTTCATTGGCGCCACATGGTCACGGGACATGCGCAACATGATGATCCTTTCGCTGGCCGGCTATTTCATAGCTTACTATACCCTGCCGCATTTCATGGGTAATCATGGCCTCTGGCTGGCGCTCCATCTCTTCCTCGGATTGCGTGGCCTGTCGCTGCTGGCAATCTTGCCGCGGCGGGCGCGGCTGCAGTTCGCTAGCTGATCAATGCTATTCAGGCTGTCTGATGGCCTGCACGGGCAAGGGCGTGATCTATCAACCGATCCACCAGCTCCGGGTAGGATATGCCGCTGGCGCCCAACGCTTTGGGATACATGCTGATATTGGTAAAGCCCGGTATGGTGTTGACCTCATTGATGACGGCGCTCATATCCGGCCGCAAGAAGAAATCGACGCGTGCCATACCTTCGCACCCCAAGGCACGGAAGGCTTTGCGCGCCATGATTTGGAGGTCTTGCACAAGCGTTTCCGGAAGATTGGCCGGAATGGAGAGCGCTGCACCGTCGGCATCGATATATTTGGCTTCGTATGTGTAAAATCCGTGGCTTGCGGCAGGTGCAATTTCTCCAGGAACCGAGACAGTCAACGCGCTGTCATTGTGCTCCAGCACGGCGAATTCAATCTCCCGCGCCTGAACGAATTCTTCGACAATGACTCTTCGGTCATGCTTGAAAGCTTCGCTGACGGCCGCATCAAAGGCTTCCTTTGTCGCCGCCTTGCCAACGCCGACCGATGAGCCTTGCCGGACCGGTTTGACGAAGACCGGGCTGCCAAGTTCGCGTGCAACATCGTCGAAGGCTGCTGTTTCGCCCAACTGGATTGTTATGCCGCGCGCCACAGGCAAACCGGCCTCTTTGAGGAGCCGCTTGGCGACTTCCTTGTCCATGGCTATCGCCGACCCCAAAATACCGCAGCCGACAAAGGCAACATTGGCGACTTCGGCCAGTCCCTGCACCGATCCATCTTCACCAAAAAGACCATGAAGAACGGGGAAAACCACATCGACAGGTGGCAACTCATACGCCGCGCCATGTTCTGGAAGAACAAGCAGCCGTCCTTTGCCGCCCGGCAGCAGGCTGACTTCCGATCCTTGGTCGGGGACAGCCTTGGGCAGATTTCCATCTTCCAACTCAACAAGCAGCCATTGCCCTGAACGGGTAATCCCAATCGGAACAATTTCATATTTCTGCGTGTCGATGGCTTTGACAACGTTACTGGCAGATAGCAGCGAAACATCATGCTCGGCAGAGCGTCCGCCAAACAGCACTGCAATCCGTCTTTTGCTTGTCATCGATTCGTTTCCACTGGCTTGAATTTGTGTGAGGAATGTCCGTGACCATCGCTGGCTGAAGGAACATCAAATCTCTTGGTGTCAAAATTACGCTCTGAAATCAGGCCGGAATATTTTTCGCTGCCCAGATTGAAACATCGCGGTCGCGCAATTCAGCAACGCTGCCAATATTTTCACGCTTCAACATTGCTGACATATCTCGAAGGATTTCAGCAGCAAGGCCTGGGCCACGATAAATCATGCTGGTGTAGAGCTGAACGAGATCGGCGCCTGCACGGATTTTGGCAATTGCTGTGGCGGCGCTATCGATGCCGCCAACACCAATGATAGGAAGATCCGAGCCAATCCGCTGACGCACCTTGGCCAGCACAATCGTTGAGCGCTCAAACAGCGGAACACCAGACAGACCGCCTGTTTCAGCGGCATTTTTGGAGCTTCGCAGGCCGGTGCGGGAGAGAGTGGTGTTAGAAATGATCAAACCGTCCAGCGAATGCAGCGCAACTTCGGTGGCAATATCATCAAGACTGGCTTCTGGAAGATCGGGCGCGATTTTCAGGAACACCGGTCGCCTTGTGCCCGACTGGGCGGCAACTTCATCGCGCGCGTCGAGCACTTTGCCGAGCAATTCCTTCAGGCTGTCACGCGCCTGCAGATCACGCAGGCCCGGCGTGTTGGGGGAGGAGATGTTGACTGTGAAATAGCTGGCAAGCGTATGGAATGTGCGAATACCCGCCACATAATCTGCGACGCGATCCGTGGAATCCTTGTTCGCACCGATATTTACGCCGACGATACCCGGCTGTGTCTTGCGGGACGAAAGGCGCCGGAATGCCGCCTCATGTCCTTCATTGTTGAAGCCAAGCCGGTTGATCACGGCATTATCTTCCAAAAGCCGGAAAATGCGCGGCTTGGGATTGCCGGATTGTGCGAGCGGCGTCAGTGTGCCGATCTCGGCAAAGCCGAAGCCCAATTTCAACAGAGCGTCGGGAACTTCGGCATTTTTGTCATAGCCTGCGGCCATCCCCAATGGATTGGGAAACTGCAACCCGGCAACTTTGACCCGGAGGGCTGGATCATTCTGCGGTGCACATCCGGGCACCAGTCCGGTTTTGAGAGCTTTGATGGATATGCCGTGGGCATCTTCCGGATCGAACGAAAAGAGGACCTTGCGCCCCAGAGCCTGAAACAGCTGGCTCATGCATCCATCTCTGGAAATTGATGTTTGCCATCCGCGCCAAGCGGCAAAGACTTGACCCAAAGCACGGCACCTACCGGCAGTGAGGCATAAAGATGCGGAAAGAGATCACCGCCGCGTGAAACTTCATATTTGAGCGCTTCACCAAGCTTGTCTGTTTCAACGGCAATCAACAGCAGATCATCCTGACCGGCAAAATGCTTTGCCGCAGTCTCAACCGCCTGCGTTGCAGTGGAAAAGTGAATGTATCCATCGGCGTGATCAATCGGTGCGCCATCAAAAATACCGGTGGCTTCGGCAGTTTGCCAAAGTGAGCGCGGTGCAATCTTGTAAATCAACTGGGCCATGAGGTTTTACTAGACGCAAAACCGCCATGCGCAAAGAGTAGAGTGGCGTCTGTAACAGAAATCTCGACCGCCATTCCTATTTTCGGCGTATTATTCCACCAAGGTTGAAGTCCTGTATTTCGGAGGTCAGTTATGTCACGAACACGAACCCTGCTTATCGCGGTTGCGTCTATCCCGTTCTTGTCCATGATCGCTGCACATGGCGCTGCTGCTGAAGAGACGGTGAGCTACTCGCTTGAAAAGACCGAGAATGGCTATGTCCGCATGAACAACAAGACCGGCGAAATGTCTATCTGTCAGGAGAAGTCAGGTCAGCTCATCTGCAAACTGGCAACGGAAGAACGTAAGGCCTATGAGGATGATGTGGCAGACCTGAAGTCACGGGTCGCCAAGCTTGAGGATACAGTGGCTGGGATCGGCAAACTTCCACCGGTGGTTCGTGACGCGCTTCCATCCGACGAAGAGTTCGAAAAAGGCTTGAGCTACATGGAGAAATTCATGCGGCGTTTCATGGGCATCGCCAAGGAATTTGACGATGAAAACAAAGGCTCGAAGTCTGATACTCAAACACCGCAAAAGACGTGACGGGGCGATAATTTCCCCTTCAAACAAACGCCCTTTATCCACGGTAAACAGCAAATTGTGATGGACCAGAGTCATTTTGTTCTTGATTTGTTCACGTAA
This sequence comes from Phyllobacterium sp. 628, assembly GCF_014189505.1. Classification (GTDB taxonomy): domain Bacteria; phylum Pseudomonadota; class Alphaproteobacteria; order Rhizobiales; family Rhizobiaceae; genus Phyllobacterium. The sequence continues at coordinate 1,333,671 of NZ_CP050301.1, forward strand.
TTATACGACTTTGGTCGTTCAATTATTGGACGTTGGAGAGACGGGATGAACGAGGGGCCACGATTGATCGGTGAGATTTCCATCAGGCTTTTTGTGCGTCATGGCGACCAGCAAAAAGCCATGGATTTTTATGAAAACGTGTTTGGCGGAAGCGTGGTCGGGCGTCCTTACCTGCACAAAGGTGAGTTGATTGCCGCGGAAATGCGCATGGGGGCGTCGGTGATCATGATCGTTGGCGCGAACCCGAAGCGTGATGCCGATGCGTCTTTGGGCGGTCCGCGTTCCATTCATGCTATCGGCGCAACGCCGGTCATGCTTGATATCCATGTGGATGATGTCGATCGCGTGATGCATCATGCCGTGTCTGAAGGCGGGTATGTACGCAATGCCATTGAAGAACTCGACAGCGGCGATCGTGTCGGCGTGCTGACTGATCCGTTCGGCCATCTCTGGGTGGTCAAATCACGGCGTAAACATCTGGCAGCTTGAAATAATTCAGCCAGTCCCTTTGCAGAGACTGGCTGCTGAATATTCAGATCAGACAGAGTATTTCTTGGTCGCGGCGATCAGTTCATGAACAATACCGGGCTCAGTGACCGAGTGACCTGCATCTTCCACAATGCGCAAATCTGCTTCCGGCCAGACCTTTTTCAGATGCCAGGCATTCAATAGCGGTGTGCACATATCATAACGGCCATGAACGAGAACACCCGGGATGTCCCGGATCAGATGGGCGTTGCGGAGCAGGTGATCATCCGTATCGAAGAAGCCCTTGTTCTGGAAATAATGACATTCAATACGCGCAAACGCGATGGCGAAATGATCTCCGGAAAATGCTTCCTCGCGTGCCGGATCAGGCAGAAGCGAAAGCGCAGACCCTTCCCAGCGCGCCCATAATTTTGCTGCCGCCAGACGCACTGCTGGATCTTCATCCGTAAGGCGTTTGTAGTATGCAGCAATCATATCGCCGCGTTCGGCTTCCGGAATATGCTCCTGATAAGCCTCGAACCGGTCAGGATAGATGATGCTTGCGCCATTTGAATAAAACCAGTCGATCTCAAAACGCCGGATCATGAAGATACCGCGCAGGATAAGCTCGCTCACGTGGGCAGGGTGGGTTTGGGCATAGGCCAGCGCCAGGGTTGAACCCCAGGAGCCACCGAAAACTTGCCATTTGTCGACGCCGAAATGATTGCGGATACGCTCCATATCAGCGACGAGATCCCAAGTCGTGTTCTCACGCAACTCTGCATAAGGTGTCGATTTCCCGCAACCGCGCTGGTCGAAGAGTATGATCCGGTACAGTTCCGGATCGTGCAAACGTCGCATGGTCGGATTGATGCCGCCTCCCGGTCCGCCGTGGATCATAATGACGGGCTTCCCGTTCGGATTGCCGCACTCTTCAACATGAATGCTGTGCAAATCAGAGACTTGGAGCATTTGCTCGGAATAGGGCTGAATATCAGGATAAAGAGTGTTGATTATCATGCATCTTTCTTTCAAAGATTATCCGAAATGAGCGTATGATCAGTTTGGAATGCGGTTTTGCCAAGGCAATTCATTAGTCTAATGGCTATTACCAAATGATCAGCAGGAGTTTAAATCCTTTTTTGGCATTAGATTTCTCTTGATATATCAGAGAAATAGGATTTAGTCGCTATTATTAAAACGATTAGATTACGTCTGCTGCAATTTCAGCAACAAGGACTATAACGGATGAGATTTAAATTCATTATTGTAGATGATCACCCGCTTTTTAGAGGAGCGCTTAAATTGGCGCTATCCTCACAGACGAGTGATGCAGAAATTATTGAAATTGGTGATTTGGAAACCGCCAAAAAACTGATTCTTGACGATGCCGATATTGATCTTGTTTTACTTGATCTTGCACTCAGTGGTGTGAGCGGTCTGACGGGTCTTATTACATTGCGCGCGTTGCAGCCAACCGTGCCGATTGCAATTGTTTCTGCCACCGAAGACGCGATTACCATTCGCACCGCTTTGGCGCTTGGTGCTTCGGGGTTCATTCCGAAATCCTCCAGCCCCGAACAGATCGGCCACGCCATCAATTCCATTTTGAGAGGCGAAATATGGTCACCTCTCGATGGGAGGGACGATGGTGAACTTGACCAGGAACTTATTGAACTTATTAATCGCATGCGCAGACTGACACCCCAGCAGGGCCGGGTTCTGGGTATGATGGCCGATGGCATGCTGAACAAACAAATTGCACACGAACTGAATGTTTCGGAAGCAACGATCAAAGCGCATGTGTCGGCTGTTCTATTCAAACTGGGAGTAGAAAGCCGAACCCAGGCCGTTATCCGTTTGTCGCGTTTCCAGAGCGAAAGTCAGCCAGCGACTGCTGTTGCTGAGTTGCAGTAGGTTGGTTTAATCGCTGTTCGACGTTTGCTGGAAATGTGAGAGAAGGGCTCTCAAAATAGCTGGCCGCACTGGTTTGTTGATGATGGAAACATCTTCGGCAGCAGCGCGGTCTCGCAATTGCTCCGAACGCTCTGCGGTAACGAGTGCTGCTTGGATGTGGCAGTCAAAGTGACCACGTGCAAAGCGCACGAGATCAAGACCATTCTCATCCTTAAGGTTGTAGTCAGCGAGAATAACCCCCGGACTCGCGGCCTGTTTTGTACAATATTCTTTTAAAGCTGCACCACTGCTGACGCCATGGGCCACGCATTTCCACGTCTCCAGTAACTCTTTCATACCGGTCAGTGAGCGTTCGTCATCATCGACGCAAAGAACGACCAGCCCGTCCAAACGGCCATAGCGCTCCGTGGCGGGATGCTCTTCATTGACGGTCAATGTGGATGTCTTCGAGATGGGCATTTTGAGTGAGAAGACGGTGCCTTTTCCAATAACGGAAGAAACATGAATGGGCAGATCAAGAACCTTGGCGATGCGCTCGACGATGGAAAGACCGAGCCCCAAGCCATCGGATTCTTTCATACCTTCTGAGAGTCGGGAGAATTCACGAAAGATGATATTCAATTTTGATTTTGGAATGCCAATACCCGTATCAATGACCTGAAGCTCGATCTGGCCATTGCGACGCCTTGCACCGACAAGAATCTTGCCTGACTTGCAATATTTGATGGCATTCGAGACCAGGTTTTGGAGCAGGCGACGCAAAAGATTGCTATCCGTCGCGACAATGGCTGAACTCTTAACAAGTTTGAGTTCCAGACCCTTCTCTTGCGCTGCAGGTTGAAAGTCCCGAACGATCTGCTGCAGGATTGTATCAATTTTGAAAACTGAAATGACGGGTTTGAGCGCACCGGCATCGAGTCTTGAAATGTCGAGAAGCGCGTTGAAAATGGACTCGACCGCCTCAAGCGATGAATCGAGATTACCCACCAGCTCCTTCTCGCGTGATTTCCGCAGCCTTTCGTTCAAGGCTGATGAGTAGAGCCGTGCAGCGTTCAACGGCTGCAGAATATCGTGGCCCGCGTCGGTCAAAAAACGGGTCTTGCTGATATTGGCTTCTTCAGCGCGGCGTTGTGCTTGCCCCAACTGCTGGTTTGCAAGCGTCAGTTCTGCAGTACGCTCGCGCACCCGCAATTCCAGATATTCGTTGGTTTGGCGCAAGACAGTGTCTGTTTCAACAGCACTGGTTATATCGGTAAAAGTTGTAACCAATCCGCCGTCGGGCATGGCGTTGGAACGAATTTCGATCGTCTGGTCCGTGTTTTTAAGTTTGATGCGCCATTGAGCAGCAAACCTGCCCAACTCATCGGGAAGAGGCTGTTCGTTCATATCGGTCATGTCGCCGCGCGCAAACAGATAGGAAATGATGCTGCTGAACGGCGTGCCCATGCGTTGCAATCGTTCAGGAAGATGCAGAATGAGCTGGAATTGTCTGTTCCAGCACATGAGCTGGTATTGCTGATCAAAAACGCCGATCCCTTGGTCCATCTGGTCCAGCGCCGTTTGCAGCAGGTACCGGTTTTGCGCCAAAGCACCCGTGGCATGGTCAAGCAAAATTTGCGCTTGCCGCTGCGATACGCTCGTCGGCCCCATGGCAAGTGACAGGATCATCCGTGCTGAGGGAGAACCAACAATGCCTGACAGCAACTGTTCGGAAAAATGAACGGTTTTGAAGTCTGCCGGGTCTTCTTCATCCAGCACACTCCTTTCCTGTTCCTGAAATGCCTTGAACGCCAGATGGGCCTGCTCGGAACCAATATATTTGGATATGGTCTGCTTGAGCTGGCCGATAGTAACGCTTGATTGCAGGTTCTTGATGGATACAGGCGATGTGCTGTTCTCGGCCATGAATACGGATGCTTGGATACGTTCCAGCGGTGTTGCATTTTTGGAGAATGAGCCGATCAGGAAGAACAAAAGATTGGCGAAAAGGCTCCATGCCAGACCGTTCGCGTACTGACTTGCTTCAAGCCCGAACAGAGCGTGTGGCCGTAAAAATGCTATTCCGATTGGGCCATTCTGAATAAATGAAGCTGCATGGTCAAACCAGGCGGGCAGGATCATTGTATAAGTCCAGACAATAAATCCGGCAATCATGCCCCAGGCTGCGCCCCGGGCGGTGGCATGTCGCCAGATGATTCCGCCCACAAACGGTGGAACCAGTTGCATCATGCCAACAGCGGAAATGAGTGCCAGTTCTGAAAAGTCGACTTTGCCAAAAATCGTGAAATGATACAAATAGGCGGTCAGCATGATGCCTATAATGACAAGTCGCCGCACTTTCGGAATGATATGTGTAAAATCCGAAACGGCATCCCGCCCTTTGCGCGCGGACCATCTCAACAGCACCGGTAAAACCAGATCGTTCGATATCATGATGGACAGGACAATTGCCGGCAAAACCAGCATTGACGATGCTGCGGAGATACCTCCCGTAAACGCAATCGCGCTCAACCAGTTCTGATTGGCAAAAAGGGGCAGCGAAAGAAAATAGAGATCAGGGGATGCTTGGCCCAGGCCGTGAAACACCAAAGATCCTATTGCCGCCAAAGGCAGTACAAACAATCCGGTGATGAACAAGCAAACGGGGATGAGCCAGCGGGCCATCCGTAACTCGCGTTCGCTGCGGTTTTCAACGACGGTGAGGTAAAACTGGCTTGGCAGAAGCAAGACAGAAGCTGCCCCGATGAGAATAAGTGCGATTATATTGCCAATCGAAGGAGTGAGGTGAATGGCTGGAATCTGTGCCTGACTTATTATCAACCGGTCTAATATTTCGGTGGGCGTGCCGAACAAAAAAGCTATGGCAGCGATTCCGATAAAGAGAAAAACGAGGAACTTAAATCCGGATGCCCATGCCAACGCGTGCACAACGCCTTCATAGCGGTCGACGGCCCGAATGGATTTTCCAGTATTCAAAATAGCAAAGAAAGACAGAAAGCACAGCAGCGACAGGAGCAACCACTCGGATTGGTGGACCTCTCCATGCGTATGAGGGGCATACGTTCCCCAGACGGCATCATACAGATAATGGATAGCTATAAATTGGAGGGACAAATAGGGAATAAGCCCTATTGTCGCGATGAATGTCACCAGAGCTGTGACTGAAAAGCTTTTGCCGTAACGGGCGCCAATCAAATCGGCGATGGATGTAATGCCTTCCGATTTCGCCAGATTGACGACTTTCTGCAGGAATGGGAAGCCAATTGTAAAGGCGAGGACAATGCCGATAAACAAGCCCACAAACTCAACACCATTTTGCGCAGCATAACCCAAAGCACCAAAAAACAGCCAACTGCTGCCGCTTGATGCAACACTCAATGCATAGACGAAGGGCCGGTCAGCAGCGTTTTGAGTTTCGTTTCGCCGATCAACGGTTCTGATCCGCATATATTGTGTCAGGAAGTATACAAAAGTAACGAGCGTTCCTGCCAAGCCCGTCATGGACCTCCCCCTCTGTCAATTCGCGAGGCGCGTTCATTTAAAATATACTGATTTCAAACCGGTATCACGAAAAACCGTTTGGGGTTCGAGGGTCAGGTTGCTTCGACGATAAAACTTTTTGTTAATAATTTGGGAACATCTGTTACTGTCAATCAGTGTTGCAATGTGCACCACCGGGGACTGACAATTTCGAATTAACACAGAATATTGGAGAGTGGTATATCATGCTGAAGGAATTCAAAGAATTTGCCTTGAAGGGCAACATGGTTGATCTCGCCATAGGTGTGATCATCGGTGCTGCCTTTGGCAAACTGGTTGACTCGATTGTAGCTGATCTTCTCATGCCAATTATCGGTTTGGTTACCGGTGGCATCGACTTTTCCAACATGTATATCCAGCTGGCGGGAGCGCCAGCCGCAACGCTGGCAGCTGCACGTGCAGCCGGCGCTACATTGGCTTACGGTAACTTCATTACCCTGCTCATCAACTTCCTGATTATCGCATGGGTCCTCTTCATGGTTGTAAAGGCTATGAACAGACTGAAGAAGAAGGAAGCTGCTGCTCCTGAAGCTCCAGCTGCTCCAACCAAGGAAGAAGCGCTGTTGACCGATATTCGCGATCTTTTGGCCAAGCGCTGAGAGTTCGCTTATCTGTTTCGAAACCCCGGCCTGGCGCCGGGGTTTTTGTTTTTACAATTGTCAGCAATGCGTCAGGAGACCATCATTTGCGCTGATGGGAACATCACAAATATACACGTGATTATTGAGCTTTGTTGCGTTAGGTCTGCCCTAACAAAAGCGGAGAAATCGGATGGGTTTGATCGAACATTTGCGTCACGAAGCGGCGGTGGCACCGGAGAGTGGTATTGTTGCCGTGATGAACCATGGCAGGCGTCAGGAGGGAGTGATTCCGCTCTGGGCTGGTGAAGGTGATCTGCCGACCCCCGATTTCATTCGCGATGCTGCCAGTGGCGGGCTCGCCAACGGTGAGACGTTTTATACTTGGCAGGCGGGTATTCCGGAGTTGCGCCAAGCGCTTGCCGATTATCACAAGCGCCACTTCAATGTAGATTTGCCGGTTGACCATTTTTATGTAACCGGGTCTGGAATGCAATCGATCCAGCTTGCAATTCAAGCGACGGCGGGAACGGGAGATGAAGTTGTCTACCTGTCACCGGCATGGCCGAATTTTGCCGCGGCAGCCGGCATCGCCGGTGCGACGCCCGTGCCGGTCATACAGGATTTTACCGGTAATGGCTGGACGCTTGATCCGCAGAAAATTCGCGATGCAATCACGTCGAAGACCAAAGTGCTGTTTATCAACACGCCCTCGAACCCTTCCGGCTGGACCGCTGATATCGAGACTCTGAAGGAAATTCTGGCCATTGCGCGCCAGCATGGTCTTTGGATCGTTGCAGACGAGATCTATACGCATTTCTATTACGGCGCGCGCCGGGCACCATCATTCTTCGATATTATGGACCCGGATGACCGCATCATTTTCGTGAACAGTTTTTCGAAAAACTGGGCCATGACCGGCTGGCGCGTTGGTTGGATGACCGTGCATCCTTCGCTCGGGAAAACCGTCGAAAACCTTATTCAATATTCCACGTCGGGTGTTGCGCAGTTCATGCAGCGCGGTGCTGTCGCCGCGCTCAATCAGGGTGACGAGTTTATCCGTATGCAGGTCGAGCGTGCCCATAAAGCGCGGGATATCCTCTGTGCCAAGCTTGCTGCTACGGGCAAGGTGCGGCTGTCACCGCCTGCCGGGGCATTTTACGTGCTGTTTGGTATTGAAGGGATCACGGATTCCTATCGTGCCGCCTTTGATATCGTCGATGAAGCCAAGGTTGGCCTTGCGCCGGGAACGGCTTTTGGCGATGGTGGCGAAGCCTTCCTGCGCCTGTGTTTCGCCAGGCGTATCGATCAGATCGAGGAGGCAGCTGACCGCCTTGCTGACTGGATCCGGAAACGTTGAATCGCATACACCTGAATAATACCCAAGCCACGATCATCTCGCTTCTGATTGCTTCGGCAGGTGCCTTTAGCGCCGGCTTTGTTGGCCTGCCTATTCCGTTTTTGCTGGGATCGACTCTCGCCGTGACGGCTGCATCGCTTGCAGGCGTACGGATTCATCTGCCGGATTGGTTGCGTGTTTTCGTATTTTTCATGCTAGGCATCCAGGCCGGCTCGGGAGTCTCGCCTGATACAATCAATCAGATGGTGCTCTGGCCTTTCAGTTTTCTCATGCTGTTTGTTGCCCTCGTTCTGGTGACGGGCCTGACTTACCTGATGTTGCGCAAGGGTTTCGGGTGGGACGGTCCAACTGCCCTGTTTTCATCGCTGCCCGGTGCGCTTTCATTTGTTCTGGTTGCTGCGATGGGAACATCGGCGAACATGGTCAAGATCACGGTCGTCCAGTGTATCCGGCTGCTTCTGTTGATCGGATTTCTTGCGCCGTTGCTCGCGATCATCGCCCGCAATGCCCCGCATGTGGTGGTGGAGATGAATTACAGCTGGACAGTCACCGAAGCGGTTGTTCTGGCTGTCTGCGGGCTTCTCGGCGCGGTGCTGGGTCATTTGACGCGGGTTCCGGGGGGTATGATGCTTGGTGCTTTGATGGCAAGCGCTGCCCTGCACGGAGCGTCGATTGTGACAGCGGCTGTGCCGCGCTCCATCGCCGATCTCGGTCTGATTATTCTTGGGGTGTTGATTGGATCACGTGTGGGGGCTGAACATCGAACAAAGCTCGTACGTTATCTGCCTGCTGCACTTTGCGCGTTCCTCATCGGTACAGCGGCTTCGTTCCTTGCGGCTCTGGCGGTCTGGTACACGCTCAATATCCATCCCGCACAGATCGCACTGGCTTTTGCTCCCGGCGCGCTGGAAGCCTTGACGGTTATCGCGTTTTCACTGGGCGTTGATCCGTCTTATGTTGCTTCGCACCATGTGGCGCGTTTTCTGATGATCGCGCTTGCCGTCCCTTTTCTGGCCCGTTGGCTCAACACAGGCAACGGATCAAAATAAAACCGGCATTTCGGAGAAATGCCGGTTCTGAAAACGCTTTTATAAAGTGGCTAAATCAGCCGCCAGCTTTCGATACAGCAAGTGTGACAACCCGCGTATTTGTTTCGATAACCGGTAAATTGTCTTTGGCGAATGGAATGCCAAGAGCCGTCCAGACTTCTACCAACGCTTCTTTCAGCTCAACAACGAGCTCATCGGAATGGAATGGCGTTGGTGTTATGCGCAGGCGCTCGGTGCCGCGTGGAACGGTCGGGTAATTGATCGGCTGGATATAGATGCCATGAACTTCAAGAAGGCGGTCACTTGCCATCTTACACAGTTCCGGATCGCCGACGTGAACCGGCACGATATGTGTCTGCGATTCCATAACGGGCAGATTGGCTAAAGCCAAGACATCCTTGGCAAGCTGCGACTGGCGCTGATGCAACCGGCGCTCTTCCTGCGAAACTTTGAGATGCCGGATCGACGCCGTCGCTGCAGCGGCAATAACAGGCGGAAGGGCGGTCGTGAAGATGAAACCCGGAGCATAGGACCTGACAGCATCAATCACGGTCTTGGAACCGGTGATATAGCCGCCAAGTGTACCAAAGGCCTTAGCCAATGTTCCTTCAATGATATCAATCCGGTCCGCGAGGCCTTCCTGGTCGGTGATGCCGCCGCCGCGATTCCCGTACATGCCAACCGCGTGGACCTCATCAATATAGGTCATCGCATTGTACTTTTCGGCCAGATCGGCAATCGCCGCGATCGGTGCAATATCGCCATCCATCGAATAGACGGATTCGAACACGATCAGCTTGGCACGTTCCTTTCCTGCTGCTTTGAGCAGTTCCTCAAGATGAGCGACGTCATTATGCCGGAAGATTTTCTTCTCCGCCCCGGAGCGGCGCACACCTTCAATCATTGAAGCATGGTTCAGCTCGTCCGAAAGAATCAGGCAGTTCGGCAGAAGGCGCCCAATGGTCGAAATAGAAGCTTCATTTGAAACGAAACCGGAAGTGAAAACCAGACCGGCTTCCTTGTTGTGCAGGTCTGCAAGCTCGCTTTCCAGCTCGACAAGCGGATGGTTGTTGCCTGAAATGTTGCGTGTACCACCGGCGCCGGAACCCATACGGCTCGACGCATCGTGCATCGCCGCGATAACAGCAGGATGCTGACCCATGCCGAGATAATCATTTGAGCACCAGACGGTGATTTCACGTGTGGAATCCGCCGTACGCCAAAGCGCGCGGGGAAATTTCCCCACGATCCGTTCCAGATTAGCAAAGACCCGATAACGCTTTTCAGCGTGCAATTGGTCGATCGCGTCTTCGAAAAACCGACGATAGTCCATGAACTGCTCCTGTATCATGGACTTACTAGCGTTTTTGCCGGTTAAAATCCATGATGAGTAGGTGGGCAATTTGCCACGCTTGGCAAATGACAGGGCACCCTAGGTGCAAGGACGCCCATGTTTTCAAATAGTTCCGAAAATTCGCAGCCGGCTGACACCGCCATCTGGAAAAATATTCAGGCGAACATGGCTTACCGGTCCCGCTGGCAATAAGTCAGCCATCGCAAAGTCATGGACGGCGTCCATCGAGAGCTTCTTTTCCGGTAAAATCTCCGGCCAAAACATGGAAGAGGTGACAACAGACTGCGAAAGACCGCCTGCTATCCGGCCAAGATTGGCACCGTGTACCGAGCAGCGATCAGGATAGTTGCCTTTGTAGTGGGCAGTATCGACAACGATGCGGCTTATAGTGCCGGTATGGCCAAGCTGAACAATCAGCCAGTCATTGCCGGGTTCGCGCCGCCGCCGGGTTTCCCAGCCATCGCCCATATTGATGCCGCGCCCGGGCGACAGCAATCTGTGCAAAGCACCATAATGCGCATCGGAATAGGCGAGTACACGCCCCCCATTCAGCGCTGATGCCAGATCGATCTCTTCGCCCTTGGCAACCGCGGACCAGTCACGCCATGGTTCGCCATAAACACGCAGCCGTGCAACGCCGCCATCGGGATAAATATGCAGCCGCACATGGGTCCAGACCTCGTGGCTTGTGTGGGCAAAGAAATGGCTGCTGGAAGCTCCAAGCGGGCTTTGTGGTAACAACTCCATCCACTGGGTTGTCTCCGTTGGGTTGCCCTCGACGCGGCAACCCTCAATGGCACAAGCAGGCGGATAATTGCCGGTGAAATGGCTTGTATCAACATCGAAGCCATGGATGATTCCGGGGGCGGCGAGTTTTACAACCGCAAAATCATGGCCGGGGCCGCGCCGGCGCCGGGACTCCCATCCATCCATCCATTTTCCATGGTCGTCATATTTGTCCGGATAGAATATGGCTGGCGCATCATGGAGTAATCGTTCCAAAGGTGCAAAAAACTCATCCGTGGCAAAAACCGCCTGTGCGCCCAGCCCCGCTGAGGCTAGATTGATGCGATCTTTTGTGAATTCGGGGAGGAGGTTAATTGGGGGAACCATTCTTGCCTTTGCCTTGCCTTCATGTTTTAGAACCGGCAGCCTGATTTGCACTGCGTATGTCGGACTTATGATGTCTGTTCAGAGCTTTGCACACCTGCCAAAATGCGGCAAGATGGCCAGTGAACAGCGAACTTGATGTTTCGGGGGAAAGTGCATGACAGTACTCGTGACCGGCGGTGCGGGCTATATCGGCAGCCATATGGTCTGGGAATTGCTGGATTCCGGTGAATCTGTTGTTGTCATCGACCGGCTTTCAACGGGATTCGAATGGGCCGTGCCAGCAGAAGCCAAGCTGATCGTGGGTGATATCGCTGATCAACAGCTTGTGCGTGAAACAATTTTACGCAACTACGTTGATGCCGTGATCCATTTTGCCGGTTCCGTCGTCGTCCCGGATTCAGTTCGTGATCCGCTGACTTATTATGAAAACAACACATCCAAATCGCGTTCGCTCATTGAAGCAGTCGTGAAGTCTGATGTGAAAAATTTCATTTTCTCATCAACTGCCGCCGTCTATGGCGACGGCGGGATGGCGCCGGTGACGGAAGATACAAGGCTCCAGCCTGAATCTCCCTATGGCGTCTCCAAACTCATGACCGAATGGATGCTGCGCGATACCGCTGCAGCACATGATTTCCGCTACACGGCTTTGCGCTACTTCAACGTTGCCGGTGCGGACCCCAAAGGCCGGTCCGGGCAATCAACGCGGGGCGCAACGCATCTGATCAAGGTTGCCTGCGAAACAGCTCTGGGCAAACGGCCCTATATGGAAATCTACGGCCATGATTTTCCGACGCCGGATGGCACCTGCGTGCGTGATTATATTCATGTGAGTGATCTTGTCGTTGCCCACCGCCTCGCGCTGGAACGCCTCAGAAATGGAGCAAGCAATCTTGTTGCCAATTGCGGCTATGGCCGCGGCTATTCCGTTCGCGAAGTTATCGAGAGCGTTGAGCGCGTCCATGGCGCGCCGATTGATGCGCGCCTGACTGATCGCCGCCCCGGTGACGCTGCCTCGATTGTCGCCGACAGTTCTAGGGCTCGAAAAGATTTGGGCTGGGTTCCAGATCTGGACAATCTCGATACAATCGTCGAATCGGCACTGAAGTGGGAGAAATCCTTGAAGAGCCGCAATACCGCCCGCTGATTGTGTAAAAGCACTATTTCCCCTTGGTTTCCTTTTTGAGTGGCAGCATCAGGCGCAGCGTCAAAAAGGTGAAGAGCGAAATAATGAAAGCAACGTCATAGCTTTCAAGCCCGACGGCCACCCCAATCGCGCCTGTCGCCCAGATGCTGGCTGCCGTAGCGGTCCCCCGCACTGAATCTTTCATCTGCAGAATAGCGCCGCCGCCAATGAAACCCACGCCGGTAATCAATCCTTCGATGATCCGTGCCATGGCTTCCGGATGATCGCCCATAGGACCTTCAGCCCCTTGAATAAATCCACAGCTTGCAAGTGCAACGAGAGGAAAGGTTCGCATTCCAGCGCTGCGTTCTTCAATTTCCCGCTCCCAGCCAATTGGGAAGGCCAGGATATAGGCAATAGCCAGTGCAAACGCGTGAGGAACGATAGGCAAAGAGTTAAGGTACTGAAAAGTTTCAAGCAAAGCACACCCCCGAATATAAGAACGTTGCTTCACAACGCCCATTGTTCGGGATCGGTTCCCGATTTCCACCTGCATTTCGTGCATGCGGCGGAGAGACACATTGTCTTAATGGACTTAAGTCTAGAAAAGGGGAACCTTCTTCGGTGGGAAGGTGTTGTAAAACCATGAAGAAGAGTTGGAGTAATACGATGGACGGCGCCACCCGGACCAACGAAAAACAGCTATCACGTATTTTGCGACGACAGATATCCCAGTCGTCCTACCGCACTGCCATACGCGCAGCCGGTATTTACAAGATCGAAGAATCCGTGCCTGAGAGCCTTCTCGATCAGCTTCGCCGCCTTGATGTCGCGGAACAGAAGCAATTAAAGTAACGGGACTGCGGTTTCCGCCGCATACAGTTCCGTAAAAATGCGCCGGAGTGGGGATTAAAATCCATCCCCTCGAGTCACTTTACAGGCCGCCAGCATCATCCGGGCCCTCTGTTCCTGCGCATTGGCAATCGCTTCTGAGTGCCCCTTCGATACGCAACACAACGGTCATGAATTCACCATGAATTTTGTGTGATATGCCAAAATCTAAGGGCGATTCAGGCTCGCCGTCATAAATGAGCAATGTGGTTGGTAAAAATGATAATTGCCGCGGTAGAGGCTGAATATTTTAGAATAGAGGCGCCATAGCATACTGGCGCGGCATCGCATTTTCTGCGGAATAATCCGCGTTCATTTTCCCATTCATTCATTCGAGCCAGCACACGATGCCAATACCCATCCTGATGTATCATCAGATCGACAAGCCCGCCGGACGTGGCACCCCTTTTCGCTACTTGACGGTGGCACCTGATAATTTTCGCCGCCAGATGAAATGGCTCAAACGAATGGGCTACACTGGCCTGTCGATGCGCGATCTCATGCCTTATTTGCTTGGCGAAAAGTCAGGGAAGGTGGTCGGCATTACCTTTGACGATGGATTCCGCAACGTGCACACCCACGTTTTGCCGGTCCTTGAAGAAACTGGTTTTACCGCCACGAATTATTTCGTCAGCAACCAGATCGGCGGCTTTAACGAATGGGATGCGCCCGTTGGCGTTCCATACGCGGCCTGCATGTCAAAAGCTGAAATGCGTGAATGGGCAGCGCGTGGCCACGAGGTCGGCGCGCATACACTTGATCATGTTCATCTGCCAGCTGTTTCGTTGAGTGAAGCGCGCCGTCAGATCACGGATGTGCGTCAAGCTCTGCAGGATATGACGGGAGAGGCAGTCGATGCGTTCTGCTATCCCTATGGTGATCTATCGCCTGAAGTCAGACAGATGGTGGAAGATGCCGGGTATACGAGCGCCACAACAACGCGCCGCGGAAAAGCCCAATATCAGGACGATATGTTGCTTCTGCCGCGTAAAATCATACGGCGTACGGATGGCTGGCTGAATACCATTCGTAAGTGTTGGAGCAATTGATCATGTCTGAAACTGTGCTTTTGAATGGGACAACACACGGCCTGCGCCGCATCTGTATCGGAACCGTTACACGCAATCGGCCGCTTATGCTGAAAGAGCTGTTGCAATCCTATGCGGAAATGCTTGTGCCCGAAGACGTGCGGTTGCACTTCGTCATTGTTGAAAACAATGATGAGCCTACGCTGACAGATATTGTTGCCGCATTTCGCCAGCGGGTGCCGCAATGGACAGTCCAGTATGAGGTTGAGCCGCGTCTTGGCATCGCTTTCGCACGCAACCGCGTGCTCGAATGTGCTTTGGATGCCGGCAATGATCTTCTCACTTTTGCCGATGACGACGAATTCGTGGCGTCAGATTGGCTTATTGAACTTTTAACAGAACGGGACTCGGCCGATCTGGATATCGTGGGATCGCCGGTGCGCGTTGCTCTTCCGGCACTGGATGCATCCTATTGGGAAAAGCTGGTCTGGTCGGGAATGGATAGGCGTAACCGGCGCGGCGAAATCAAAGCTCTGTATAGCCGCAGTCTCGGCCAGGTTGATCGCATACGCATCGCAACCGGCAGCTGGATGGGGAACCTGGCATTCTTTCGCCGCACTGGATTGCGTTTTGACAATGGCTTGGCGCTGGCAGGGGGAGAAGACTGGCGTCTTTGGGCAGACGCCCGCAAACTTGATGCCAAAACCGGCTGGACACCGCATGCGGTCGCTTACGAAACCGTTCCGCTGGACCGGCTTAGCTTGGAATATCAATACAGACGCAGCCGGGACAACACTGTCGTGGCTTTGAAAGCCAAATTGAAGAAGCGGAGAATCATGACCCTGCTTCGTCTGCCGGGCTCGTTTATCGGTAGAACGATATCCCTATTTTTCTACGTCGCGGCTATCCCTTTTACCCGCGGCGAAACGCTTGTGCGGGCAATCCTGTGCGTTGGGAGCATGGCAGGACTGGCTCTGGCTGTTTTCGGCAGGGACTCCTCGCACTACAACCGAATTAGCGGATCGTAATGCTGGCTGCTCTCGCAGCCGCCACGCTCCAATTCCAGATTAACTTCGGTGCCTTACTGATCGTTAAGAGTACCGGACACTATGGCTATTTCGCCAACCGCTACGATTTGGCGATATGTACAATATGTGCAGGAAATAACTGACATATAATCGTCACCGCATTGTATCTTGCTTCCATTATCCTTTTAAAAGATACTTCAGTATTGCTGGCAATTTGTCGCTAGGGCGCACAAAGGGGGACGATGCTGATTTACTAGCAGATCGACTGACTTTGCATCTGCACCGACCAATAGCAAATTTGTCTCGACCAAAATCACAACCGGAGTGACGTGAAAACAACAAGAGGAAGCGGGGGTGGACTGATATCCGTTCTGCTTGTTATTAAGTAAGGGATCGTCCACTTTAGCCCATTCGATTTATCTCAATCTTAGAGTATCGGACCAAAATGGAATTTGATTTCACCGACGCAGGTTTGATCCAGGCCGACCGCATTCTTCGTATCTCGACGCCTCTCGGGACCGACGTGCTTCTGGCGGAGAAGGTTGATATCAGGGAAGAGGTCAATGGCCTCTTCGAGATGCATGTGGATGTCAAATCCAAACGCACCGACATCAAGCCGGAAGAGCTTGTCGGCACCATAGCCGATGTTTCGCTTGAGATCGCCTATGGCCAGCGGCGTCCGTGGAACGGACTGATCACCGGATTTCGGGAAGGGCCGCCCGTCTCGCGCGGTTTGCGCTCCTATCGATTGGTCATTCGTCCGCAATTATGGCTGCTGTCGCAGCGCTCCGATTGCCGCATCTGGATGGATATGACCACGCTGCAGATCGTGGAAACCCTGCTTTCTGAACATAATATCAAAGCGGCTGTAACGGGCGGTGTCATCAATCCTCCGGCCCCGATCCATTATTCAGTTCAATGGAATGAAACGGATCTGGCCTATCTCACCCGCCGGCTGGAATATGACGGGCTGTTCTTCTGGTTCGAGCATGAGGACGGTCAGCACACTTTGCATGTGGCCAGCCATCCCTTTGGTTATACGGAAGGCCCCGAGACAGACGTGCGTTTTGCGGCAGGCTCAACCGACCGCAACCACATCAGTGAATTTGCCAGAGATTACCAGTTCACGCCGGGCAAACGTGCTGGCGGCGACTGGAACTTTGAAAAGCCGCAAGGACCGCAGGGCGCCATAACCCCTTCAACGGTTTCACTGCCGAAGAATGCGGAATATGAACTGTTCCACTATCCCTCGAAGGCCTTGGATCAGTCGTCCAATGAACAGGCGTCCAAACTGCGCATGCAGGCGGTAGAAGCTGATCATGAGAAGATCGAGGGCTCATCGACGGTCAGAACGCTGGCAGCGGGACGGAAGTTCAAACCCTATGAAGTCGCTCATCCTGACCACGCGTTTGAAGAATATGTGGTCACCGCCATTGTCCACCGGATTGTCGACCATTCCTATGAAACGGTGCAAGACGGCACGCTGGACTATTCCAACAGCTTTATAGCGCTGCCAAGCAGGCTTCCGGCAACACCGCACCGGGCAACACCCCAACCACGCATAGATGGCTCGCAGGTGGCCATCGTCGCCGGTCCTGATGGTGAAGAAATTGACCCGGATGAATATGGACGGATCAGGGTCTGGTTTCCGTGGCAGCGTAAACGCGCCAAGAAGGACGGCTCCGACACCTGCTGGATCCGCGTCATGCAGTCTTGGGCTGGTGGTGGTTTCGGGGCGCAGGTCATCCCCCGCATCGGCATGGAGGTGATGATCACTTACCTCGAAGGCGATCCTGACAGACCCGTCGTGACTGGCATTGTGCCCAATCCGAGCACGAAGGTGCCGTACACGCTACCAGGCAACAAGACGAAGAGCACGTTCCGGACCAACACGCACAAGGGCGAGGGTTTCAACGAACTGACTTTCGAGGATGAGAACGGTCAGGAAGAAATCTACATGCATGCGCAGCGCGACAATCGCGTGCATGTCGGCAACAGCCGCTCCAAGCGCGTTGATAACAATCAGGCCGAAAGCATCGGCCACAACAAGACGATCGAAGTCGGCAACAACCATCACGAAGTAATCGGCGGCAACATGACGCTGATGGTCGGTCCCAACATTCTGCAAAAGGGCGTAACGGCGGCCATGCAGGTCCTGCGCTCCAAAACGCGCGATCTTCTGTCATCCAATCTCGGCGCATTCACCGATAAGCTGGGCTTCCTCTCCGATCTGACCATGGGCGAAGGCAACATGGTCATCGGCGTCGGCAAAAACAAGGCTGAGACAGTGATGGTCAGTTCGACGGAAATCGTTGGAGCTGCCAAGGCGTTGACTGTAGGCGGAGGCTATCAGGTGACCGTTGGCGGCGTCAAAAATGAAAGCGTTGCCATTGGTTCTTGGGAAGAGGTTGGCCAAACCAAGGTTACAGTTGTTGGCCACAAATATGAGATTGTTTGCGGCAAGTCCCGGATTCTGATGGAGCGCAATGGGACGATCACACTTGAAGGTGTGAAGCTACTCATCAAGGAAGAAAAGGAAATGAACGTTAAAGCAGGCAAGATCAATTGGAACTGAGGTCCTTATCATGATGAAATTACTTACGGGAGAGTGGCAAGCTGCCGAACAGGAGAACAAGACCCTTCGGGATGCATTGCGAACACAGTTTTGGCAAGAGTGTGGGATCAAACCGGCAAAGAATACATCTGATATAGACATCACTCCGTCTTCGCGTAGTGATCTTCTACAGTCGTTGATACAAAAAACAACATCCGGCAAAGAAGATGATGTGAATCTAAAAGATATCACATTACTTGCAGGCACCCAGACCGCTAATCTGGCAATCGGTTCATTTTCTCACGGTGCGAATCTTGCGGTGGATATGATGCTTTTGGCACCACAGAGCCTACGTAAGTACTTCATAACAAATGAAAAAACATCTTATGAATGGTCGGAATTTGAGGCTGATCGCTGATCATGGGTGATGTTTCCGGTCTTTCACCATCGGGTAGCAACCCTGGAGTTGGGCTTGATCACACTGCGAATTCACATTTGGGCAATTGCTCATACGGAGCTTTTGTTGGTGAAAAATTTTACGCGTATGTAGCTGTAATAGAGATGCTCCACGTCTTGGCTACAGACGAAAATGCTCGAAAGCAACTGTTTGAGAGTATTGAAGGAAGTGATTTCTGGCAGTGGCAAAAAAAACGATCGGAAACGCTGGGTTGGACCTATGAATTTTTAAAAGAGCGCTGGTTTGGTGACCCTGCTAAATCTGAAGAGGCACGTGAAAAAGCCAAAGGAACTTTAGAAGAATGGACAAGCCACCGAGATGGCTTTCTTGAATCCCTGAAGGACTCCTTGCTTGGGTACTACAATGAGATTGTAAAACGCTATCGCGAATGTGGTGTAGCCTATGCATTTTCAACTGTCGCTATAGATGGTGCGTTCACTTTAGGAGAATTGGCTATTGGCGCAGGCATCGCTGGCGCTGCCTCGAAAGTAATAAAAAGCTTGCGCTTTTTCTTCCGCAAGACTCTTGAAGGCCATATCAGAATTCGCGTCGAGAATCCAAATGGTGGCCATTTCGAAAAAGCATTCACGAAGCACGAATTAGAAGCTAAATACGGGGCGCCGGAAGACAATCACACCGGAATTCTAAGCCCTGACGAAAATAAGGCCGTTGCCGCTGGCTCCGCGGCCAATGGCAAACACAAGATGACACGCTCAAAGGGTCTGAAAACTAACGAGAACGAAATTACTTATGATCCCAAAACTGGCCGTCCAATTAACGCAAAAGGTACACTGCGTACGGATTTTGGATCGAGCCCGCGAGGTGATAATGCGACAGCTGTTGGAAAGCTGGGACAATCAGGCGATCAAGGCGGGCATCTTGTAGGCCATCGATTTATGGGTGATACCCCAGATTACGGTATCGCGCCCCAAGCTGGAAACCTGAATCAAGGTGCTTGGAAGACAATGGAAAACGAATGGGCGGATTGGGTTAATAAAGGTTACGAAGTAGACTACAATATCGATGTTTATCCCCCCGGCTCAGTGAGGCCAGACTCCTTTGATGTGTCATATGCCGTGAAAGACCCAAAAACCGGCCAGATAAAATACCAGAAAAGCAAAGAATTTGAAAACAAAGCTGGCGAGACTTTTGACCGTATTCGATTCAGAGACATGGAGTAACAAATGTCAGAAAATATAGAGCTGCTGGAAGATATTGCTCGTGCTACTTTTTCATCAGACAGTTTAAAAGAGCTAAACTGGAATGAAGTTTCCGTGGTGTTTGAGGTTAATCCCGATGGGAAAGTCGATGGAACCTACGGCTACGCCTATGACATAGATAATAAAGCCACGGCAATTTCAGTTCGCCCTCGTGATGTCCGCCCAGCCGTTAGTGCCTATCGGGAATGGCTTCGTTTGGAAGGTGACAAAGGCTTTATTAAAATGCTTTTCCAGTTCAACCGGAAGAGCCGCAAAGTCAACGCGCTGTTCGAGTTTGAAGACCCCACGCGCTGGCAGGTGACACCAAAAAATATTGATACCATCGTAGAAGAATTACGTCCAAATCTCGGCGGTTGAAATGAGCAATCATCCATCGACCGCTGCTGAAGTTTCTGAAGCTAAGCGTAAGCATCTGTCAAAGATAGCGGCAGCCTTGATTGCGAGTGATGAACTTGATGATCCCCGATGGAATGAACTAGCGGTTGTCTTTTCTCTTTCTGGGGACGGACGCAGTTTTGGCAATAGCGGTTATGCCTATGGAGAGGAGTATGCTTGGTGGGCGATAAGCTTCTCCGTCGAAGAAATCAGGCCATTAGTGCTTGGTTATTTGCACGATTTCCAAAATCCCCTTCCCGACGGATTGATCCAGGTATTGTTTCAATACAACCGCGAAAACGGCTATATCCGCGTTGATCAATCCATGGATGTGCCCGCTCGATGGCTCATCACACCGGACAATGCACGCGCTATGATTGAAACAATGCGGCCCAATCTCGGATAAGGGTAGGGTCTGCCGAAGTGCTCGTCTACTTTGTTATGGAAAACGCAACCAGAGAACATAGCAGCGTCGTCGGTCTAGAGAAGAGCAACAGGACTAGCCCGTGCGTGACAATTTGAAATCAAAAGCGTTTTTGGACGAACTCATTGCTGAGAATAATACTGGAATCAAAAAACTATCGGATCTTCTTGACAAATCCCCCGATGCGTCGATTGAAGACAAGATGCGATGGGCATTCGCGAAGAATATGGAATATCAGGAAAAAATCGTCGCCATGTACACACGCGGAGATGTGATTGCGGATATTAACATTGTTTATCTCGAATTTCTTGACGATTTCTGGGCCCTTGTGGACATCGCCCATAAGGATATAGGCTACGTTAAAGAAAACTATGCTTACAGTCTCGACAAGTATTATCGCATTATGGCTTGGGCGATTCTGTTCAATGTCGATTTAGAACGGCGTAAAGAATTCGTCGAAGATCTTGACTTTTTTGGCCAGCAAAAGCCTGGCGATATCATGCTGTCGAAGGCCGGGCTGATAGACCGCCAGTCAGTAGATCGCCTTGGCGGCAAGTCTGCCTTTGAACCATTGTTGCAGGCGCTTGAGACGGAAAATTCCGGACAACAGGAAGTCGCTATCAGTCAATTTCTCAAAAACTGGTACCCCACTTTACGCAAAATGAATGTGGCATGGATCGACAATCACAAATCCAAGCACGATACTTATTTTGGCTACTGGTGTTTTGAGGCTGCCGCTGCTGTGAAGGTGCTTGGGCTTGATCCAGATGTTTTCAAGAACACACCTTATTTCCCCTACGATCTGGTAAGCAGAAGTTGAGTAGAAGTGAATGCAACTCGTCTATCCGGGAGAGTGGATGCTTAACGATGATTTTGAATACCGCATTTCACGAATTGGCCTTCCCGAAGATGGTGTGCATCCCACTGCCGAACAACTAGCATTTGCGCGGGGCCACCTACCATCGAGTTTTGTCGATTTTCTGGAACAATTCGGTTTTGGCAATTACTTCGACCGTGGTGTCCAATTTGTTGATCCGCAAAGATTTCGTGCCGTTCTAGCGCTCATTTTTAAGGCGGATCCCGATTTCAATCACAACGACTGCCACGTCATCTCATACTCCGCTTTTGGAAAGCTAAAGGTCTGGTCTGAACGGCATTGGCTCGTCACGATTGACCTGCTTCAATATCAGATCTGGTGCCATAAGTTGTTCGCAACCGAATTTAAGGCGCCATCGTTGCCGTCGATGGCTATCAGGCAAATCACCGCAGATTCAACGGCTCATAGCCTTCTGCCGCGGGAAAAAGATGACCGTGAATGCTGGGATTTCCATCAAAAACCTATGTTTTCCCAATGCATAAAACAACATGGCCCCCTTCAAGAGGGAGAGTGTTTTGGTTTTGTCCCTTCCCTGGGTCTGCTAGGCTTTGAAAGCCCGCTTCGCGTGGTCGAGAATGTCAAACGGTTTCAGGCATTGGAACATTCTGCCATGACTGCGCAGATGAAACCGTTCTTTTTGACCCGCATGTCAAGCCAAGGCTATGAATACAAGCGTGAGATTGGTGCTCCTCAAACCGAATAATATACAGATATGCGAAAACCTTATTGCATAATCGCCGCAGTAACATTTTCTGCACAAAATAAGGTTGGTTTGATAGATCGTCAGCCGATTGACCGCATTGGTGGCAGACTTGCATTTGAACCGCTGTTGCAAAGCCAGGCAGCTTTCCGTCGGCACTCAGGGAACTGATTAAAACAGGTGATGGATAGCAAAAATGGCTACACTTGAAGATTGGAAAGTAAAGCTTGCGGGCCACAGTGGTTTGGAGAAGAGCGAGTTTGCTGATTTAATTCCACGCGATGGCAATGAGCAGTTTATGCAGGAAGCATTTGCGACGCTGCCTAATGGACAAATCTTGATTGAGCGCATCAAGCGGTTGTTGAGCGAGAACGACAATTCTGGGCTCTACGTCATTCCGAAGAAAGAGAACCATAGGCCAGAGACCGAAATAACCACAATGTTGCGCGCGTGTTGTACGAACGTGGCCAATTATCTTGATCAAATCAGCAATCCAGAACTGGCATCACACGCTCGCAATGACAAGATTCAGGTCGTATACACAAATGATGCATTCTACCAAGCCATTCACGATGAGCCTTTCCCTCACTCTGAGGCACTGGCCGAAGTTGAATACCAGTTCATAGTCTGGATGAACAAAATCGGAAAATACATGTTTCCTTTGAACGAGGCTATATTGGGGCTCACGAAATACCCAGCTGTAACGCGATATTTGCTCGAAGATGTCGTTGGTTTCCCTCTTGAGCACAAGCCATATTATGATCTGTGGAAAGCTGGCGGCGACGTTTATTTCTTTGCCGATCGCATACTGATGCTGTGCGAATATGGGAAAGCATAAAGTTATCAATGAGCTGTGCCATTTTATGCGTTGCAACGCACTCCTGACCACTTTGTTTTAAGTGAATTTCCGCAGGTCAGGGTAAAACTATCCTTGCAAGAACCTGGGCCAAAACGTCTCGATAACACCCCAGCACTCAGCGATAAGTCAGCACATACTTTTAGGGGTTTAGAATAATGAGTTCTGGTATTTAGGAGTTAATTTATATGACTACACCGTCCGAACTTCGCTCCATCGTTGCTTCGATATTTCCGAAGTGGCTGGAGAGTTCAAAAAATGTTCCACATCAATTGGATATAGATGATTTAAAAGAGTGGCTGGAAGACGGAGATGATCACCGATATTCTATTGGACGATATCAGTATCAAATTTCGCATTATAAATTGAAGGAATATATCGTTGCCGCGCTTAATGGAGGCTCAGATGCCAATGAACTTGGCTTGATCGCATTGCTGTCGATGCGCGGGTTTATATATAGCGTTGCTGTACAAGATAAGAATACCAACAGTGGCATTTCATTTCAAAACTATAGCAACACGTTGGCGCTTCTGATCACGGTGGGCTGGCGGGAGCAGGCGGAACTCTATGCACGGTATGGCTTAGAACAACTTGCGCGCTTCGGCATAAAACGCGGCAATTATGCGGGCGGAGCGCTTGGTATAGGTGTTACGTTTGACCAGACATTTCCGTATTTCATGATGGACCTAGCCAAGGACTGGCTTGGGGCCAATATAAGCACTTTGACAACATACAGGCAGGACGAAATCCCCGATCTGGGCGGATGGTCGGAGCTTTTCCAAAATTGGCGCGAACATAATCTGGAAAAGTTCAACGATATTCTCAACAGAGCAGCAGATTTTCATGTTGAGCAGAGCCATGACATGGTCGAACAAGGCCGGGACGATGACCCGGATTATGTCCTGAAACACTTCGAGATCGAAGAGGACAAGTACTGGATATTCCCGGTTCTGCTTTTGGCTGTGCTAAGGTTGCGAGAGTGGGAAGGCATCAAAAACCCCGAACTGACGCACGACCTTTTCTGGGTCAGTCCCCTAGGCCGGTTGCCAGAGATTCCTCCTGTACCATCGGACCAATTCTATGATGCTGTCGATGCAAAATTCAGGAAAATGTTTCCGGCGACGCCGACGCTCGCTGATTTACCACGGCTACGCTCAGAACAGTCCTGAAAACTACCTATGAATTACTCAGGTGCAACCATAGCCGCGACTTTTATGAGGTGCGCTTGTATTGATTTGTCGCGAAATCCTTCGGCATTTGCGGACAGGATACAATAACCGGATTGTACCTCTGTCTGACCGTTTGACCCGGGTTGCGGGCTGTGATTGAGTGGGATTTCGGTACTATAAACTTGAGATGTTTCGCAGTTATTCTGACCGTCGGGGCTGATAGGAGAACAACGTGAACGACAAGCCTAAGTTTGACAAACTGAACGCAAGTTCGCACGGCACGGCGAACGATGCATGGTCTTCGCTGATGGCGCTGGCAAGGTTGATCTCGGTCAATGAGACGACGGGAACGTTGACAATCCAGAACGGCAAGTCGCGCATCGTGCTGCGTCAAGACGGTATGATTACCATTGAAGGCGAAACGATCAGGCAATTGGCCGCTCGCAATATTGTCCTTGATGCCGGCGTTATCGATCTCAACTGAGTATATCCGCAATGTGGGACGTCACCAACCGGACACCCTTTTCCGAACAGGGCTATTTCGCGCGCGACAGGCATGGCGCGGAGCATTGGGTCATCGCGGTTCGGGGATCATTCTCAGTGCTCAAGAGCGGGCTGGTGGAGCTGTCAGATGCGCCGGGCCCCGTGAGGCTGGTACCGACCTACAGGAAGGAAGATGCTGCGGAATTGACAGCTGAAACAGACATTTCTCCGTTTCGGCCCCAAACCGATTTTACAGTTCAGGGCTTTGCCTGCGCCCCGGATATGGCCGCCGTGAGACAGCTGCCCGTGCGCGTCTCGGTCAACAATGTTCACAAACACGCAGTGGCGTTCGGTCAGCGCCGTCTGAATGTTTCGCGGAACGGCGCCGCTATTTCCAGCCCCGAGGAATTTGGCGGTGTCGCTCTGACGTGGAAGAACAGTCTTGGCGGTGCCGATCCGTTTGATCAGCGCGAAGGTGCCGAACCGCTTTCGCATAATCCGATTGGGACCGGCTGGACGGCTTCCTGGGGGAAGCTCGCCTCAGGGTCGGAAATCGCGCTGCCTTTGATCGAGAATCCCGCGAACCTGATAAGCTATGACCGGCCGCTGCCAAAACCGCATGGTTTTGGTCCGCTTCAACCGGCCTGGGAGCCAAGGCGCAGTCACGCCGGGACCTATGATGAAAAGTGGCGCGCAACGAAAGCCCCGCTGCTTCCGGATGACTTTTCCGATCGTTTTTACCAGTCTGCACCCCAGGACCAGATATTTGATATGAAAGGTGGAGAAACCATCGAAGCCGAAGGGTTGCACCCGGACGGCATTTTCTCGTTTCGTCTGCCGCAAATCGTGCTGCGCGCCACCACATGGATGGGACAATCGGCATCTGAGACGCGGTTCCGTCTGATCGCTGTTACCTTGAATACGAAAGACAAGCGGATCGATATGGTCTGGAACTCAACAGTTCCGTGTAATGGACGCGATACGGCAATAAGGAATTGCAGTGTCATCCTGAAGCAAATGGCGGGAGTGACCTGATGGTCGGATCGCTCGCCGGTATTCGCGCCCTCGGCGTATGCTGCCCTCTGGGCATGTCATTCAAGGAAACGGCCGAATCCTATCGGCAGGGTGAGCGCAATTTTGTAAAATCCTCCGATGTGATAGGGCCAGACGGTTTGCCTGTCCGCATTGCCTGCGTCTTCGCCTTTGGTAAACCGCGCAATTTTGAGCTGCGTTTGCAACGGCTGTTCGAGGCGGCCGTTGACGACTTGAAATCACAACTGCCCGAGAATGCCGAACGGGCTGATCTGCGATTGCTGGTTCCCGACTGGTTCATGGAAAATCCCTTGCGCGAGCCGCTGCAAAGCTGGATCCTTGAACAGTTTGGCAATTGGTTTGCCACAGTAACCTTTCTTTCCGGCAAGGAGACCGTCTTCCTGGTGGAACTGGCGCTCGCTCTCCAGTCGGTCAATGATGGAAACTGCAACAGCTGCTTTGTCGGAGCCCTCGATAGTTTGATGCACGCTGAATTCATCGACATTCTGGCGCTGCAGGACCGCCTTCTGACTAAGGACAACCCGCATGGCGTTATCCCCGGCGAAGGTGCAGTCATTGCTTATGTCACGCCTGGTGAGCAAGGGATAAATGGCAATCTGGGTACGGTGCTTGCTGCCTATCGGGGGTTTGAGGAGGAAAATTTCAGACAACCGCAAGGTATCCTTGGCCGGGGGCTTGCCAAGCCATTGACGCTCGCACTGCGTGATTGGCAGCCCGACCGGTTCATGGTCAATCTCAATGGCGAGCGGTGGCGTTCGGAAGACTTGTCTTTTGCGCTCTCGGCGTCGCCGTCACTGCCGGATCATCTGGCTGGGGATTTTGAAACGCCGCCGCTTTATTGCGGGGAATGCGGTGTTGTAACGGACGCGATCATGACCGCGCTGTCGCTCGTTCCCCCGCCCGACATGTCGGAAGACCTGTCTTCCAAAAGTGTTATCACGCATATTGCCATCAGCCAGCGCAGCGGGTTGCGCTGTGTCGGCGTCACAGAGCGTTACGTGGGGGAGAATCCGGTGTGAACGAGACAGTCGCGATCAACGGCATAACCCTGTGCCACAAAAATTCCACCGGTTGGGTTCGTTCCACATTGCCGGATGTCTGCAAGAGCCCGACAATACCGGTGCCCTATACAAATATCGCGTTTGCCCGGGATCTCGCCAAGGGCACAACGACCGTGCTTTCACACGGCGGAGCGATGAATGGTATCAAGGGCTCGGAGTTCTCGATATCCTATGGCGATGAGCCCGGAGTTGGCGGCGGTGTGATATCAGGCGTCAACAAACACCGTGCGACCTTTTTGTCCTGGTCGCCGAATGTTTTCATGGAAGGCAAGCCGGTCACCCGGCTTACCGACCGCATGTTGATGAACAAGGGCAATACGATTTCCGCAGGCGGGTACTATACTGGACCAGTGACAGGACCAGACAAACCTCTGCTTGATATTTTGTGCAATATCGCATGTGAGTGCAAGGTAGCCGGTACCGCCCAGCAAACCTGTGTCGATCTGGCCGTCAAGGCAATGCCGCACACGCCGCAAAACGGCATTTTCTCCGAAGTGACGTTCGATCCCTCAGGCAAGATGTACACCATGCCCGACGGCACGCCGATGACCCGCATGGGTGTTCCGGGCTCGCGGCTGGATGTTATTGCCGTTGCGGGCGGACAGCCGGTCAGCTTTGTCGAAATGAAATTCCCCGGCGACCGGTTCAGAGGCAGTCAACGGTCCCGCTATCAGGCGATCGCGGCACAAAATGGCAAACAACTGAACGAAATTACCGTTGCTACGGATTGCCTTTGCACCGATTCGAAACCGGAGCCGGTGAAGGTCCCGGCAACGGAAGAAGAGAAGAAAGAAGCACCCGCCAGCGCCGGACTGACGACGGGAGAGAAGGTGGCTGTAGGGGCAGGGGGCCTTGCGGTGGTCGGTGCGATCGCCTGCATTGTTCTGGAACCTTGCGGAGCGATTGTCGCCGGTGGAGCGGCCACTGCTGCAGCGGCGACGGCGGCATTTTTAGGTATCGGTACCTTGGTCACAGCCGCGGCTGGTTCATGATGTTGAAAAGGAGAGATTGGTGAACGCATCCGACCATGGGCGCAGTGAGGCGAAGCAAGCGGCTATCGCGGAGCTGGATCACCTCGAAATAAGGGATAATCAGGGCAATGTGGCGGCTCGCATCGGATATTGCGTTACCCTGTTTTTTGACCAGGGCGGCACACTTCCAAAGCGCATGGCTGCATTCAATATCTATAAGCAGTATTGCCATCTGTTCGTAGATCATCTGAGCCATTATCAGGCCCCCGGTTCTGATAGCGTTCGCCGGCTTAAAGACCTGTCTTTCCTCGAGAGCAGTGCGTCAAAACTCGAAAAAATTCCGGAAAAGGAACCTGTCGATTTTGCAGTTTTCTCCCACGGGCCGACGGGAAAAGGCGGGGAAGACGATGGTGTGGGCCATTTTGGTTTCGCAGCCAGCTGTGTGGCTCCCGATAAGCCCGGCGAGCTCATGCCAGTTGATAGATCCTCGATCTCGGCGTTTATATCGGCAGGCTGGGTAATAAAACATGGTCACGCGCGTTTGCTTGAATTGGTGCGCGATTGGAGCTCGCAGCTGGAGCCCTTGCATGGCTTTTGCGGTTTGAGTATCCTGTTTGATATCATCTATGGCAGCACTGCCACGAAACTTCATGCTTTTCCTTATCTCAAGCGGTTTCCCGGTCTGCATTGCGGCGACAGCAGTATGTTTACCGTCGAAATTCAGCCCCATAACAGTCAATACCTTTTTACGACCAACTGGCTGACTGTCCTGTCGGCGGATTTTTCCCACAGAGTGGGTGGGGTGGAAAAATTGGCGGCGGCTATGGGAGAGACGTGTCCCATTCACGAATATAGTGGGGGGATCATCATTCAGGCAGGCGACCAGGCTCAAATCGGTGACGTTAACCGGGGTTTGGTCATCGACGATTATCGGCGCGTCGCGAGTGCGGTAAAGCCAATTCGTTTCGAAGATTACAAGATTGGCCTTTTTCCCGTTCCGGAGCCGCTGGATGCCCTTGAAGAAACCATGGAATGGATAAGCCGGTTTGACTAGACCGTGCACTCGTCAATCTGATTGAAATGCTATGCGGCCATTTGTTTGGATACGATGAGCAAAGGCAATGACAATGCGTTTCATTGTGAGGCTTTGCAGTTTTATTTTCGAGGTAAGGACGTAAGTCTCAGAGAATAACGATTCGGGCAAAATATTTGCCGGCAGCATTTAAAAAACGCGAGCCTTTGCCTACTACTGGAAATTTGGAATTCGTGGCGAACGTCGCAACCTTAGAACGATCAAAAGTCCCCTTGAGTGCAAGGACTTCAACGATTTCAAATAGATGGGATGGTGCTGCGAGAGAGGATTGAACTCTCGACCTCTCCATTACCAATGGAGTGCTCTACCACTGAGCTACCGCAGCTGATTTGCGAACGCGGCGGACTTCTGCCATATCATTGCTCAAATCGCAAGCAAGCATTCGTAATCTCTTTGGCAAAATAACACTATTGCCCAAAAGCCCTGTATTCATGTGGATAAAAGTCCCATTTGCCGGGCCTGGACTGGAAAGACAGAATATGACGTCGCCGTCTTCGAAAAACCCGAATTCCGAACAATCAAGTCGTGAAAAGCGGCGTTCCGAGCAGTTGCGGGCGAATCTGGCGCGGCGAAAGCACCAAACCCGCTCACGCCGTTCGGGGGAGGCAGATGAACGCGACGAGGGAATCACTGCAGCCGAAAAGTTGCCTTCAGATACCGCATCTTCGGAATCATGATCGATTGTGCATCGATTGAAAGCCTTTCTTGAACCATTCTCTTCTATGGTTTAGATCACCGGCTCTGCAAAGGGTCTCAACGACAGGACGGGTATATCCCCGCGAAAGTGACACACTATGGATCGCATCAAGATTGTTGGCGGTAACAAGCTGAATGGCATCATTCCGATTTCCGGTGCCAAAAATGCGGCATTGCCGTTGATGATCGCGTCGCTTTTGACCGATGACACGCTGACACTCGAAAATGTACCGCATCTGGCGGATGTCGAGCAGCTGATCCGCATTCTTGGCAATCATGGCGTTGATTACTCCGTCAACGGCCGCCGCGAACGTCAGGATGGCGCTTATTCCCGCACCATTCATTTCACAGCACGCAATATCGTAGATACGGTCGCTCCCTATGAACTTGTGTCCAAGATGCGTGCGAGCTTTTGGGTCATTGGCCCACTTTTGGCCCGTATGGGTGTCGCCACGGTGTCATTGCCGGGTGGTTGCGCCATTGGCACGCGTCCGGTGGATCTGTTCATTGATGGCCTTCGTGCGCTTGGTGCCAATATCGAGATCGAGAATGGCTATGTCAAAGCCAGCGCCAAGGGCGGCCTGATCGGCACCCGCTTCACATTCCCGAAAGTATCGGTCGGTGCCACACACGTCATGATGATGGCTGCGACCCTTGCCAAGGGTGAAACCGTTATCGAAAACGCTGCGCAGGAACCGGAAGTCGTCAATCTCGCCGATTGCCTGAATGCCATGGGTGCGCGTGTGAGTGGTGCTGGTACGCCGACAATCACCATTGAAGGCGTCACCAGTCTCTCGGGCGCACGCGTTCGCGTTATCCCTGACCGTATCGAGACGGGCACTTATGCCATGGCCGTTGCGATGACGGGTGGTGATGTCATTCTCGAAGGCGCCGATGCCAGCCTTTTGACCGCAGCGTTGACGACACTTGGTCAGGCTGGGGCGGAAATTTCCGAGACCAATTCCGGCCTGCGCATCGTGCGCAATGGCCACGGCATCATGCCTGTTGATGTCACAACGCAGCCTTTCCCCGGTTTTCCAACCGATCTGCAGGCGCAGTTCATGGGCCTGATGACCAAGGCAAAGGGGACATCGCACATTACCGAGACCATTTTCGAAAACCGCTTCATGCACGTGCAGGAACTGGCGCGTCTTGGCGCAAAGATTTCCCTGTCGGGCCAGACAGCAAAGATCGAAGGCGTGGAACGCCTGAAAGGTGCGCCGGTTATGGCGACCGATCTGCGTGCGTCCGTATCTCTCGTTATCGCCGGTCTGGCGGCTGAGGGCGAAACGACGGTCAACCGCGTTTATCATCTCGATCGCGGATTTGAGCGTCTGGAAGAGAAACTCTCCCGTTGCGGCGCAGTGGTTGAGCGCATCAGCGACTGATCTGCTGCACTTTATCCCAACAGTAGAATTCCATTTGCCTGTACTTTCCTCTAACAGGAAAGGGAATGTGGCGCGCGTTGCGCGCGCCATGAGCCTGAACAGTCATGCAAAGGGTAGACATGGACACTCTCAAACTCATCGCGCTTGATGAGGAAGATCTGCAAATCCTTTCTGCGCATCTGCAGGATTCCGTGCTGAAGATTGGCGATATCGATTATTTGCCCGCTGAAAAGCGGCTAGTGCTTGGTGTCAACCGCTTTGTCTGGGAGCAGGCCGCCAACGGCAAGCGTCACCGCAGCTTTGAACGCCGCCGCACAGCGCTGCATTTCGCGCGCGTGAACAGCCTCAAAGCCACCGGCATAGACCGTCAGTTCAAGGACGATGTTCTTTCGCTTCTGTCAATCCGCTTCATTCTTGGGGATGCCCCGTCAGGGGTGATCGAGCTGACATTTGCAGCCAACAAGGCGTTGCGGCTGGAAGTGGAGGCGATCGAAGCACAATTTGCCGATCTCGGCCCTGCCTGGGATACCGAATTCAAGCCGGAACATGATGCCTGACGGGCAAGAGGAGCGATCACATTGGCATTGGTGTTAAGGCAATCCGAACCCGATTTTGAATCCCGTTTTGCCGCGTTTCTTTTGACGAAACGCGAGATATCGGAGGACGTTGACCGGGTGGTGGCTGATATTATCCACCGGGTTCGTACTGAGGGCGATGCGGCACTCATCGACTATTCAAAGCGTTTCGACCGTATTGACCTCGTTCAGCATGGTATCGCCATAACTGAAGCCGAAATTGACGCGGCTGTTGCCGCTGCTCCACTCGAAACCGTCGAAGCACTCAAGCTGGCGCGTAACCGCATTCATTCCCACCATCAACGCCAGATGCCTCAGGATGACCGTTACACCGATGCGCTGGGCGTGGAACTGGGCTCGCGCTGGACTGCGGTGGAATCGGTTGGCCTTTACGTGCCTGGGGGCACGGCCAGCTACCCGAGTTCGGTTCTGATGAACGCCGTACCGGCTCAGGTTGCCGGTGTGGAACGCATCGTGATGGTGGTGCCGTCGCCCGATGGCAAGCTCAATCCGCTGGTTCTGGTTGCTGCCCGTCTTGCCGGTGTATCCGAGATTTATCGTGTTGGCGGCGCACAGGCCGTTGCTGCCCTGGCCTATGGCACGGAAACGATCGCTCCGGTTGCCAAGATCATTGGTCCCGGTAATGCCTACGTGGCCGCCGCCAAGCGCCGCGTTTTCGGCACGGTTGGCATCGATATGATTGCCGGACCTTCCGAAGTATTGATTCTTGCCGATAGCGATAACAATCCGGACTGGATTGCCGCCGATCTTCTGGCCCAAGCCGAACATGACACCGCATCGCAATCGATATTGATCACCAATGACGAGACCTTTGGCGAGGCGGTTATCGCGGCGGTCGAACGCCAGTTGAAAACACTGCCGCGCACCGAAACTGCCAGCGCGAGCTGGCGCGATTACGGCGCGGTCATCTACGTTCAGGATTTCGAATCCGCTCTGCCGCTTGTCAACCGCATTGCTGCGGAGCATTTGGAGATTGCAACGGTTGATCCCGAATTATTGCTGGCCGGTGTGCGTAATGCCGGTGCTATTTTCCTTGGCCGCTATACGCCTGAAGTGATCGGCGATTATGTCGGGGGCTCCAACCATGTTCTGCCGACGGCACGGTCGGCGCGGTTCTCGTCTGGCCTTTCAGTGCTTGACTATGTGAAGCGAACGTCCATCCTGAAGCTGGGTGTGGAACAACTGCGTGCTCTGGGACCAGCGGCGATAGAACTCGCGCGCGCCGAAGGTCTCGATGCACATGGCAATTCCGTCGCCATACGATTGAACCTATAGGACGATAATGACAGCAACGGGCAATGCCGATGCGCGACTGATTGATGTGGAGCTGGACGAGACCATCGGCCGCTCTACGCCGGATGTCGAGCATGAGCGCGCCGTTGCCATTTTCGATCTCATCGAAGAGAACAGTTTCCGCCCGGTCAGCGATGAGGGGGCGGGTCCCTATCGCCTCAAGATTTCCCTGATCGAGTCGCGGCTGGTTTTCGCCATTTCGCGTGAAACCGGCGATGATGTCGTGACCCATATTCTGTCATTGACGCCACTGCGCAAGGTTGTGAAGGATTATTTCCTGATCTGCGAGAGCTATTACGAGGCTATCCGCTCCTCCAGCCCGAGCAAGATCGAAGCGATCGATATGGGCCGCCGGGGGTTGCATAATGAGGGGTCGCAAGCGCTGATGGACCGGCTGAACGGCAAGATCGAAGTGGATTTCGATACGGCTCGCCGCCTTTTTACCCTGGTTTGTGTGCTGCATTGGCGGGGATGAGCGATCCTATGGGCATCGAGCCGGTAAAGCTCCCGGACGAACAGGATCCTGCCAAACGGGTGATGCCGACCGCAGTGCTCTTCATCTGCGGAATGAATTCCATCCGCTCGCCCATCGCTGAAACCCTGGCGCGGAGTCTTCTGCCGCCACGCGTCTATATCGCATCTGCCGGTGTAGAGAAGGGTGAACCGGATCCCTTTGTCGATGCGGTGCTGGAAGAACTGGGCTTGAAACGCATTTCTTCGCATCCCCGCACTTTCAAGGAGCTCGAAGATGACTATTTCGACCTGATCATCACGTTGTCCCCCAAGGCCCATCACATGGTGCTGGAATTGACGCGGACGACCTCAGTGAATGTCGAATACTGGCCGACACCCGATCCAACGCTGGTGCGTGGGCGGCGTGATCAGATCATGGAGGCCTATCGCGACGTGCGCGATAACCTCAAACATCATATTCAAGAGCGTTTTGGCTAGGCAATTTGCGGCCTTGTGAGGCCGTGCACAGTTGCATCAAACTCCCTTGTTCACAAATGGCGCGCAATACTATAGGTTCCGCGCAAAATTGCGGTCGAGTGTGACCGCAAATTTGTTTTTTGGAGATAGAACTACGCATGGCGAAAGAAGAAGTACTAGAGTTTCCCGGTCTCGTGACGGAGCTGTTGCCCAACGCGATGTTCCGGGTAAAGCTCGAAAATGATCATGAAATTATTGCTCACACGGCCGGCCGTATGCGCAAGAACCGCATTCGCGTTCTCGCAGGTGACAAGGTTCTTGTTGAAATGACCCCATACGATCTGTCCAAGGGTCGCATTACCTACCGCTTCAAATAAGTCCTAGGGGCTTCGGCCCGGCTTGTCCGCTGGACACGAATTTCCAGGAATGCGTTCATGAGCGATCAACACAAACTGGTTCTGGCATCTGGTTCACCGCGCCGGCTGGCGCTGCTGGGTCAGATCGGCCTGGAGCCGGATCGGCTGCTGCCTGCCGATGTGGATGAAACGCCTTTGCGTGCGGAACATCCGCGTTCGCTGGCGCGCCGCCTGTCCCGTACGAAAGCTGAAAAGGTAGCAGGCGAGCTGAAAGGCGACGCCGAGCTTGGCAATGCCTATATTATTGCTGCCGATACGGTGGTGGCTGTTGGCCGCCGCATCTTGCCAAAGGCTGAAATTCTTGATGACGCGACAAGCTGCCTGCGGCTTTTGTCCGGCCGCTCGCATCGTGTTTATACCGGTCTTTGCCTGGTGACACCCAAGGGCAAGATCCGGCAGGATTTGATTGAGACGCGCGTGCGCTTCAAGCGTCTTTCCCGCGAAGAGCTGGAAAGCTATCTTGCTTCGGGCGAATGGCGCGGCAAAGCCGGTGGTTATGCCATTCAGGGGCTTGCGGGCGGCTTTGTCGTCAAGCTCGTGGGTTCATACAGCAATGTGGTTGGTTTGCCTCTCTATGAGACTGCCAGCCTCCTGCATGGCGAAGGCTATCCGGTCTATGCCAACTGGCAATCGTCAAGACATTAAACGGGACGATCAATTGACGGACGAAAACAAAAGCGCGGCGAACGTAACGCCATTGCGGTCGACGCGGCCGTGCCCCGAGTGCAAACGACCATCCCAGCGCGAGCATTATCCTTTTTGTTCGAGCCGGTGCCGGAATGTTGACCTCAATCGCTGGCTGAGTGGCGCTTATGTGCTGCCTGCCGTTGAAAGCGCCGACGACAGCGAGACTGATCTCGAAGACTGAGTTCCTGAGATCTGCGGCCCGCAACCGCCTTCTAAAGTTTGATAATTTTTGTTGTGGCGGGTTGCCCAAGCACAATGTTGATCGCTCGCAGCACGTTGATACTATCGATCAATGGCATGATCTTCGACGTCTTTTCACCATTTCGAATGGCGTCCATCACCGCCATGGCTTCAAATTGCATGCCGCTGCCCTCAAACGGATAGTCTTCGCTATGGCGTCCGGGTACAGGCAACCGGTCGAGCAGCTTGCCCAGAAAGCCCTGAGGCCGCTTCAGAGGGCCAAACGGCGTTGCAGCCAGAAACGGCCTGTACTGCGTTATTCGCTGGGCTTTGACAAAATCCCCGTCGAGCCGGAGTGCGCCCTGTGCGCCTTCAATGACAAAATGATTCGCTCCATCCCGGTCAAAGCCGCAGGAAAGGACAGCTTCAGCCTCGTCATAATGCAGGGTGATATCGGAACTCATGTCAACGCCATTGGGCGCGGCATGCCACAAGCCGGATACTTTCTGCGGCTGACCAAGGAAATGCATGGCAAGCGACACGCAGCAAATGCCCAGATCAAGCGTCGCGCCGCCACCCAGAGAACGATTGAACAGCCGGCTTTCGGTTTCAAAGTCATGGGCATAACTAAGTTCCGCAGTGATCCGGCGGATCGTACCGATCCCGCCCGCGTCGATCTTGGCTTTTGCAGCAATGACAGCGGGCAGGAACCGCACCCACAGCCCTTCCATTGCGAAGACCTTGATTCGTGCCGCTTCGCGCTGGATGACTGCGGCTTCCATATGGGATGGGGCCAGGGGCTTTTCTGTCAAAATTGCTTTGCCGGAACGCACAGCCTTCAGCGATTGCGCCAGATGGACGGAATTGGGCGTTGCGATATAAACGGCGTCGATACCGGGATCGGCCAGAAAAGAATCATAATCGCTATAGGCGGTCCGGCCACCGAACGCGTCACGAAATTGTTCGGCATTGGTAAGCGACCGGGAGTGGTTGGCCACAAGGGCTGCATCGGGCACATGTGCGAGATCAGCGGCGAAACGCTGAGCGATTTCACCGCTTCCGACGATTCCCCAGCCAAAAACACTGCTCTTGGCGGCCTTGTCCCCCGTTTCACTCATGGAATGCGAATCCTATCCCGTAACAGCTTCAACAAACGCACCAATGCATGCTGTTTGCAAGAGGCAGAAAAAGGGCAAAAAATTCGCGAGTTGATGCTGGACAGGGGGATTTTTAGTGTTATAACCCACCCGCTTCTGACGGAAAGTCAACACCGCCAGAAAGGCTTGCCGGATAACGGAAATGCCTGAAGTGCCCAGATAGCTCAGTTGGTAGAGCAGCGGATTGAAAATCCGCGTGTCCGTGGTTCGAATCCGCGTCTGGGCACCACTTTTCTTCTTTTATTATCGCCCTATGCACTATCTGGCAAATTCGGCCAGCCATCCTTCTGCTCATCAGAAGCTGGGACAAATATCTCCGTTCTCCTTCTTCCATGAAATCGCTCGAACCTATTCAGTAACTTACTGATGGCTTGTCCTTGTGTATTGGTTCGTTTTACTGGTGGTGTGACCGGTGATCGCCCTGATTGCGGAGGGTAGTATGAAAGAAAAAGCACATGGAACAACTCGGAGCTAAGTGCAGAGCGCTGTGTAACCGAGAATTACGTGCTTTTTCTGGAATATACGAAATAATTTTGGTGAAATCAAAAGCAGCATTGGAAACAAGCGATCCATGTTTTAGCTTGAAACATTATTCATACGGAATCATCGATGATGTTATGGTCGCTTTTTCTTAATCATCCAGGTCGAATTGCTCATAAATGGAAGCATTATTTTCCAGTATATGAAAAGCATTTCTCCCGATACATAAACAGACCAGTGGTCATGTTCGAGATTGGCTGTGGCGAAGGCGGATCGCTTCAGCTCTGGAAGCAATATCTGGGGCCTCTGGCAACTATCGTCGGGCTAGATATTCGCCCCGAATGCAAAGCTTTCGAAGAAGATCAGATACAGGTCAGGATCGGCGATCAGTCTAACCCGGATTTTCTAGGAACCGTCCTCCGGGAGTTTGGCCCTCCGGATATTGTCTTGGATGATGGGAGTCACATCACAAAGCACGTTGTAGCGTCATTTCAGTTTCTCTATCCCCATGTGACGAGAGATGGGATTTACTTTGTCGAAGATCTTCAGACGGCGTACTGGGATGAATTTGGCGGTGGACATAAGCGACCGGGAACATTCATTGAATTGTGCAAAGACCTTATGGACGAATTAAATGCCCAGTATTCCAGAGGATCCGTTCAAGAATCTGATTTCTCGAAAACTACCCTCTCGATGAGCATGTACAATGCTTTGGCCGTTTTCGAGAAGGGCTCGATAGGCCACACGTTTAATATCCAACTAGGACAGGGCAAAGAGAGCCTTACCGTTACACAGCCTCCATTGGTAGGCTAATTCATAGCCCGTACGCACAGAGCATTCCGCCAGCGGACAGTTTTCATAGATAATGCAGCGCCCTGGGCCACGCTCGGGCGCGTGCAAGTTCGTGGCGAATCCAGCGTCAAGTCGACGCAAAAAATCACAGCATTTTGATAGGTCAACAGAGCCGAAAATGTTGCACAAGAACCATCGGCGAATCTAAATGTTATGGGGAACATAAATTAAGGCGCAAAGCGCCGGAAAGAGGGAAATGATTCCGGAAGACCTGAAGGGGTTTGCTATATGCACATCACCTAGAACTGGTAGTAACTATCTGTGTGAACTCATCAGCAGCACAAATGTTTTGGGTAATCCTGATGAATATTTTAATTGGCCAGAGGGTCGCCTGGTGGATGATCCTGCTCACGATGATAGTGTCGAAGGTCGCCTGAGAATTGCGCTTTCAAATGGACAAACTCAAAACGGAATCTACGGTTTAAAGCTTTTCGCTCACCAGCACGATATTATCTCCAGTAAAATACATTGGAGGTCATATTTACCTAATCTCTCGTTCGTGTTCCTCACAAGACGCGACCTCATTGGCCAAGCAATATCATGGGCACTGGCAGTTCAAACGGGCAAGTTTCGTTCAAATCAGGACGCTTTTGGCGAGCCGGATTACGATTCGGACCTTATAGAAGAGCTGCTGCTCGAAATTGTCAAAGAGAATGCAAGATGGCAACTGTATTTCGCTGCGGCCGGTATACAGCCCCTTAGTTTTGTTTACGAAGATGTGATCTCTGATCCGAAACAATCTTTGGCCAAGTTAGGCGCGTTGATGGGCTTAAATGAATCTCCTCTACCTACCCTATCGTCAGTGGTGATTTCGAAACAAAGATCAAAGTTAAATTGCTCGTGGAAAGAGCGATTTATTGCAGACCATCAAGATCGCGAGAAGCTGCATCGCCTCTGCGATTGCTATGCTTAGCGTGAAGAGGAGGAAATCAGTTAACTTGGTTTTTCGTATCTGATAGTTTCCTGAGCAACAGTTTTCAAAGAATTCATCTATAGCTCAATGAAAAGCCAAGCAAATTCCATCGAACCTGGGGCATTTGAAGGTGGAATTGGCGGCCAATCAATCGATCTAAAATGACAAGCACTTGCTACTGAAGCCGTCTATAATTACACAGGCAGTTCGATTGCTGCGATTTTGGGGTAGCCGGCGTACCATGACGTATCTGGGTAAAAGACAACTTGCTACGGCACTGGCATGCGCCGGTCTTGTTGCGGGCTGTTTCAGCGGCGCTCTGGCGGCTGATAAGGACCCAGTTGCCAGTGACGGTAAGCCGGTCAATCCAGCTCGTTGGATCGTCACGCTGGGTGCCAGTGTCGAATATGGCAGCAAGTTCGAAGGCGCACGCTTCAACGGATTTGGCTTCATGCCTTCCTTTGACATTCGTCGCGGCGATGAGCCGGAGGGCATGAGCGCGCCCGATGATAATATCGATTATACGCTTTTTACCCTTGGCGGGGTGGAATTGGGGCCCGTTGTTGGATTGCGCTCTGGTCGCAGTCATTCTGATGACAAGGCTTTTGTCGGGCTCCATCGCGTCTCGTTTACAGTCGACGGTGGTGTGTTTGCGCAATACTGGCCGATAGAAGATCGTTTGCGTGTGCGCGCCGAAATCAGACAAGCCTTCAAGGACAGAGGCGGATTGGTCGCGGATCTGTCAGCGGATGTTTTCCAGCGCTATAACAGTTTTCTGTTCTCGGTGGGTCCGCGTCTCTCGATTGCTGACCAAACCTATATGAAGAACGCCTTTGGCGTGAGCGAGGCGGAAGCCCAGGCCAACCATCGTGTTGAAGCCTACAGCCCCGGTGGGGGCATCAAGTCGTATGGCGTTGTGGCAGCTACTACCTATACGTTCTCGAATGCGTGGAGTGTTCAAGTTTTCGGCAGATATGATCGCCTCGCAGGCGATGCAGCGGAAAGCCCGATTGTGCCGCGACTTGGTTCCAAGAATCAAACGGCGGTCGGCGTTACCTGGAACTATTCATTCGGTATTGGCCACTGAAGCAGGCCAGCCTTGGCCTGCTATAACAATCAAACATATGCTAGACGCTCAAGCATTAGTTGCAAGCCTGCCACGCGACACGGTGGATGTCGGAGCGTGCAATACCAAGATCAGCAAGATTGCGATCGGAGCACAGCCGAAGTTCGTGCAGGTTCTGACGATACTGGCGCCATTTCTGGATGCGATTGCGGAGTTTCATCTGGTATTCCCCTTATTTTTGATAAACCTCCCAGGGAAATAGTGATGCCTATTCAAACGATTGGAAATTGCTAATGTTGCATGGCAGCATTGACTATGTTGCATAGCAGCATTTTTGCTCCCGGAAACTCTTTTGATTTCCTGGCATATGCAGTGATAGACAATATCTGCGATATAAAGGGGAGGACGCGTTTGTCTCAATCAGCTGTTTCTGCGCGCGACCGGCTTGAGCAAAGTCTGCAGCGTCTTTCCCAAGAAGACGGTCGAGCATTTGTCCGACTCTATCCCGAGACGGCACGCAAAGAAGCTGATGCAGCGGACGAACGCGCACGAACGGGGAAAAGCCTTGGGTTGTTGGATGGCAAAATCGTCTCCATCAAGGATTTATTCGATGTGGCGGGTGAGCCTACATTGGCCGGCTCGGTTATGCGCCGGAATGCGCCGCCCGCCACAGCGGACGCGGTGATTGTCCAGCGCTTACGTGATGCCGGTGCTGTTATCTCCGGTAAAACGATCATGACTGAATTTGCCTTCACCGCAGTTGGGCTAAATCCACACTATCCGGTTGCCGGAAACGCGGTTGATGCAAAAAATGTGGCAGGCGGGTCATCCATTGGTGCGGGCATTTCCGTGGCGGATGGCACGAGCGAAATCTCCATTGGGTCGGATACGGGTGGCTCCATCCGCATTCCTGCCGCGCTTAACGGCGTTGTCGGGTTCAAGCCAACCGCAAGCCGAATACCGTTGCAGGGCGCGTTTCCATTGTCCCCGACGCTTGATTCAATTGGTCCCTTGGCTCGATCGGTCGCAGATTGTGCATCTGCCGATGCCATTATGGCCGGGGAGCAGCCGTTGGCGCTCCAGCCTCTATCGCTGACGGGGCTGCGTATCGGCGTTCCACAGGGCCATGTGCTCGACGCGCTGGAACCAGCCATAGCAAAGGCATTGGAAAGCAGTCTGCAGGCGTGCCAGAAGGCAGGCGCTGTTCTGGTCGAATGTTCGCTTGACGGTTTGATCCATGAAATGGCCGATGCCACTGCCGCCGGCTCTATTGCCGGGATCGAAGGCAGCCGCGTCCACGCGGATTGGTTGAATGATAGCAATCTCAATGTCGATCAACGTGTTCAACGGCCATTGTTGCGGCGTCTGGCGGTTTCCGAGGCGGCCTATATTGACGTCATTCAAAAGCGGCGGGCTCTTGTGCTCAAGATGGATCAGTTCATTGCGTCCTATGATTTTTTAGCCATGCCGGCGACGCCCATTACGGCGCCCCTGATTGCCTCGGTGGTTGAGAGCGACGAATTCTACAAGCAAACGGAAGGGCTGCTTTTGCGCAATACCCAAATTGCCAACCAGTTCGACCTGACAGCGATCAGTCTACCCATGCCTGATCTGGCGATGCCGGGAGGATTGATGCTGTTGGCACGCCATGGAGCCGATCGCCGTCTTTTGGCGATGGCACTCTCGGTGGAGCGATTGCTCTCATAATTGATAAAGAGTTTATTTTGGTAGAAGCGGAATTAGCGCTCGCAATTTTCGGCAATCTCGTCAGGATGCGCGTCGATTGAGTTCAAACAAGGCTGGTTCCACTGTGTATCGAGGCAACCGGCTCACAAAATACGAAAGCTGTCCCAGTGATCCGCCATTGTGTTTTCATTCGCTTTCGCGAAGAGGCCAGCGCCTCGGATCGGCAAGCAATTTACAGTGACCTTGATGCTTTGTGCACAAAACTTGCAGGTGTTCTGGCCTTTCGGGCCGGTTCCAATGTGAGCCCGGAAATTGGCATGGATAAAGGTTTTTCTGACGGCTTCATTATCGATTTTTCGGATGCCGGGGCCCGCGATGCCTATCTCGTTGACGACAGACATCAAGCTCTTGGCTCGCGCATTGTCGCGTCTGCCGTGGGTGGCGTTGACGGTGTGTTTGTTTTTGATCTGGATATGTGACGCGAATGCAGGACAGGGAATTTTTTATAAAGCTTTTTGAAGCGGCTGTTGAGGCTGCTGATCCGGAACGTACCATCGCCGCACATTTACCACCCAAGCCCAAGGGCCGGACGATTGTCATTGGTGCGGGGAAGGGCTCAGCGCAGATGGCGCGGGCATTTGAAAAAGCCTGGGACGGGCCAATTGAAGGCGTTGTCGTCACGCGCTACGGGTTTGGCGCGCCCTGCGAACGCATTGAAATTATCGAAGCCTCACATCCGGTGCCGGATGCTGCAGGCCTTGTCGCGTCCAAACGGCTGCTGGAAACCGTTGCCGGACTGACGGCAGATGATTTGGTTATTGCGCTGATTTCCGGTGGCGGCTCGGCCTTGCTGCCATCCCCGCCGGAATGCATGACACTCGAAGACGAGATCGCCGTCAACAAAACGCTGCTGGCATCAGGGGCGCCGATTTCCGCTATGAATGCGGTGCGCAAGCACCTCTCTACCATCAAGGGTGGGCGTCTCGCGGCTGCGGCGCATCCCGCCCGCGTATTTTCACTGATCGTTTCAGACATTCCCGGCGATAATCCAGCTTTTGTCGCTTCCGGTCCGACCGTCACCGATGAGACCACGCGGGAAGATGCATTGCGGATTGTCGAACGTTACAATCTCGCTCTGCCGCCTGCTGCCCTGAAACATCTTCAATCGGCCAATGCCGATGCTCCCAAGCCCTCCGATCCAGAATTCGCGGCGCATGAGCATTATGTCATCGCCTCGGCAGCAGTATCGCTGGAGGCGTCTGCAAGGGTAGCTCGCGATCTTGGTATTGACGCTGTAATCCTTTCTGACGCGATTGAGGGCGAAGCGCGCGAAGTGGCGCATGTGCACGCTGCGCTTGCCAAGCAGGTGCTGACAAAGAACCAGCCTTTTACGAAGCCTGTTGTTATCCTCTCCGGCGGTGAAACGACCGTTACGGTGCGGGGCAAGGGCAAGGGCGGGCGCAACAGTGAGTTTCTGCTGTCGCTCGCTATAGATATCGATGGAGCCGATGGTATCACTGCTTTTGCCGCCGATACGGACGGTATCGATGGTTCAGAAGACAATGCGGGCGCCTTTGCTGATAGCGGTACTATTTCGCGGCTGCTGGCAAAAGGGCTTGATGCTTCGGCTTATCTCAATAGCAACGATGCCTGGTCCGCCTTCAATGCAATTGATGATCTCTTCGTGCCGGGACCGACAGGGACGAATGTCAATGATCTGAGAGCGATTCTTATCCGTTAGAGAATGGCCACGGCCGTCGCATAAGAGTTTGTATAAATCGGACAGCACTCCTATGTGACGTCTAATCGCCATGATTGGGTGGTCAATCCAGCGCGATTGTCTTAAGTGTCGCTTGGGCGGTTCTCACGCAAACGAAGGAATGTTGAATGCGCATTGCATTACCATTGGCTGTCTTGTCTCTTACGGTCCTTGCGGCCTGCACGAGTGGATCAAAATCGGAAACCGGGACGTCTTTCGCAGCGAAGGACACGCATTTTGTGCCTCCGCCCAAGTCTTTGACTCAGAAGGCCACGCCTTCGAAGGTCCCGGAAACGCCGGGTGCCCAAAACGCCGTGCAATAAGGTTTTGGCCTGAGCAAAACACAGACGTTATTCGGGTTTTAGAACACCGCCTCAAGCACACTGCTTCGGGCGGTGTTTTTGTTTCTATGGATGGCTGAGATTTTAAAATGATCTTTGGGGAGGTCCAGAAACAACAAAACCCAGCGCGGGAGGAGGTGCGCTGGGCTTCGTTGGTTATGGAAGGCCTTCTGGGAGGAGAAGAGGCCGACCGTTTCGACAGAGCCGGGAGGAGGTGACGCTGTCGAAAATTCCTGATGTCAGAATAACTCCATTGGAATGATTTAATACAGATAATATTGCATAGCAGCAATGCGTCTGGTGCAATGCAGCATAAATGACGTGCTGATCAAGCGACCATCACGCCTTCTTGACCGTCGTTTGGGAACTTCTGCCGTCTTCTGCTCGTTAATAATGCGTAAAGAGCCATGACAAAACACGTTGTGCTCTGGAAATCGCGAGGCTGGAGAGATGCTTAATCATAAAACATCTATGCCAATCGTTGTTATGGCGCTGGTTGCGTCTGCTTTTGCTGTCCCGTCTGCTGGTGCTTTCAGTATGAAAGGCCAGACTCTGGCTCAATCAGAAGATAGCGACGTCAACAACAGGAAATTTGAACAAGCCGCCATGCTGGATGCCAAGGCTTATCTCTGCGGCACGGATAGTGCTGCGAGCGAGTCGGCGATGAAAGCAGGAATGGCCGAGACGGGTTTGCCGGAAGATATTGCCGTGGAAGTAGTTTCAGACCTCGCTTCCGGCATTATCGACAAGGCTATGAAGTCCGGATCGAAAGAAATATGCGGAAAACCACAGGTACAAATGTCGCGGTTTTAATCGGCTTTTCTCATAGTAAATAAAATACTTGAATGCATTCATGGCGTTGTCGATAGGTCATTACATTTTTAAATAAATTTAACTTAAAGTAAGATGAAGAGCTACAACTTGTGATCGGTTTAGGGCTTTTCAAATTGTACATTTTACGACTAATGTTCAGCAGAAACTTTCACCATAATCAGTAAGAACAATTAACTAACGTGCCAAATATCCATCCGATGCATCGCGGAATTTGTTGATCTTCCCGCAGGTGGCATGGATTTTTGTCTGTAATAGTGTGAAGATTTCAGTGAAAAGAAAAATAGTATTGCAGTTCGTGGGTTGTGGAGAGAACAGCATGAATAAAAGAGTTCAGACACTAAGAATATTGAAAGCAGAACTCTCAAAACTATGTGCTATTGCCGATGGTGAAGGTTTCGAAATGATCGCTTATTTCATTGAGACTGCTA
Source organism: Phyllobacterium sp. 628 (assembly GCF_014189505.1). Lineage (GTDB taxonomy): Bacteria > Pseudomonadota > Alphaproteobacteria > Rhizobiales > Rhizobiaceae > Phyllobacterium. Next base: position 1,378,118 of record NZ_CP050301.1, read on the forward strand.
TCCGCGAATCCGATGAGCAATTGTCACAGGAAACACGTGCGCTTGTTGGAATGGAATTGCATGCTGAAGTTGCCGGATTGCGCGTTCTCAAGAATTAGCTGCCGATAATAAGTGCTGCTTATCGCGGACGACCTCTTCTCCATTGAACAGAACTTCAATTTTTGTGAATCATGAATCGGTTTTAGCGCATTGTACGCGAAGATCGGCAGCCTATATCTAGGCAATGACCCCGCTTTCAGTTCTCGACCTTTCACCGATTCCCGTTGGCAGCAATGCCGCGCAATCTCTCCGCAATTCGCTCGATTTGGCGCAGCATGCCGAACGCCTTGGCTATAATCGCCTCTGGCTGGCCGAGCACCACAATATGCGCGGTATTGCCAGCGCTGCGACAGCGGTAGTCATCGCTCACGTAGCGGCGGGAACCTCGACGATTCGCCTTGGCTCGGGTGGCATCATGCTGCCCAATCATGCGCCTTTGATGGTGGCCGAAGCTTTTGGAACGCTGGCTTCCCTCCACCCTGGACGTATCGATCTTGGTGTTGGCCGCGCGCCCGGAACTGATCAGATCACAGCGCATGCATTGCGCCGTAATCTTGAGCAGGATATCAACGGATTCCCGCAGGATGTGGTCGAGTTGATGGGCTATTTCCGCGAGCCGGAACCGGGGCAGAAGGTGCAGGCCGTACCCGGTGCAGGACTTGATGTGCCGATCTGGATATTGGGTTCGAGCCTGTTTGGTGCACAGCTCGCGGCGGCACTTGGCTTACCCTACGCTTTCGCCTCGCACTTCGCGCCAGCGGAAATGGAGCGGGCCGTCGACATTTACCGGGCTCGTTTTGAACCATCGGAACAATTAGCGAAGCCCTATGTCATGTTGGGGCTGAACGTCTTTGCTGCAGAAACAGACGCTGAAGCGCATCTGCTGAAAAGCTCGCAGCAACAGGCTTTCGTCAATCTGCGTACCGGCAATCCCGGACCATTGCCTGCGCCGCTTGAAGGCTATGAGGAAACGCTCGATCTGCATGCAAGGGCAATTCTGAAACAGTCATTGTCCTGCACGGTTGCCGGATCGCCTTCAACAGTGAAGGCGGGCGTCCAGGAGTTCATCCAGCGCACCGGCGCTGATGAGGTCATGGTGACGGGTCATATCTTCGATCACAAGGCGCGTATCCGCTCCTACGAGATTCTGGCCGACGTCATGCTTGGTCAGAAACAGCCGGAGCCTGTCCGCGCCAACGCTTAGGCGGCCTGACGCAGACCACCAGCCGCCTCGATGAAGGCAATCACTTCGTCGAGGCCATCGCGCCGCAGCATATCGGCGAAGACGTAAGGCTTTCCCTTACGCTGAACCTTGGTATCCGATTCCATCACATCGAGATTGGCGCCGACATAGGGCGCCAAATCCTTTTTGTTGATGATCAGGAGATCAGAGCGCGTGATGCCGGGACCGCCTTTACGGGGTATTTTCTCGCCCTGGCAAACTGAAATTACATAAATCGTCAGATCGGCGAGATCAGGCGAGAATGTCGCGGCAAGATTGTCCCCGCCGGATTCGATGAAAACGATATCGAGATCCGGGTGGCGTTTGTTCATCTCGGCAATGGCTTGAAGATTGATCGTCGCATCCTCACGAATGGCGGTGTGCGGACAGCCGCCGGTTTCCACACCCATGATCCGGTCTTCCGCCAGAGCCTGTAGCCGATTGAGGATGAGTGCATCTTCCTTGGTATAGATGTCGTTGGTTACGACAGCTATCGAATACCGGTCACGCAATGCCTTGCACAGCATCTCGGTCACCGTGGTTTTGCCCGAGCCGACAGGCCCGCCAATTCCCACGCGAAGTGGTCCATTTTGCGAGATCATGAGCGAAAAATCCTCGAATATTGTGTTTCATGTTGCATGGCCATGATCTCGGACAAGATCGCAGCAGATCCTAAATCATCAAGGCTTGATGCGGCCGCGCGAGCGGTGATTGTCAAAATATGCTGTTCCATCTCGACCATAAGCGCCACGCCATGGCTTTGGCCAAGCGGTATCAATCGCACAGAACCTTGAATGAGATTGGAGAGAACGGCATGCAGGAAGGCAGCCAGCCCCGCTTCGAGAGCAATCCCGTTGCGTGCGGCAATGACAGCGACCGCTACCGGGTAGGGCATTTCATTTGCAAGCTTGAGGTCATCAGTCTGCCAATGTTCGGCTGCTTGGACAAAAGCGCTGCCCTGAAGCATGGTTTCCATATGCCGCTCTTTCGAACCGGCCATAGCCTCGCCAAGCGTAATGATATCCTCGCAAGCATAGCCGTCATTTGTCGCGCGCCAACTTGCAGCAAACAGAACAGCATCGTTCCAGACAGAGCCGTGATGCAGAAGATCGACCAGCCAATCGCGTAGAGAGATTTTATCGTGGATCAGACCGTCATGCACAGCGCGCTCAATGCCATGGCTGTAGGAAAAAGCGCCAACGGGAAAGGCTGGCGATAGCCATGTCATGAGGCGCAGCAGCGCAAGGTTTGAGCCCATATCAGTCATGGGCGTGGTGATGGTGCCCGTGATCATGGTGGTGATCGTGATGGTCATGATCATCATGGGAATGCCCGTGGCCGCTGTGATAGGCGCCGCGCAAAGGGTGAAATGGAGCGTTGATTTCGGTGACCTTTGCTCCGAGCCCCTCCAGCATTGCTTTAATGACATGATCGCGCAGGATGACGATACGCGCCTCTTCCAGTTGGGCTGGCAGGTGCCGGTTGCCCAAATGCCATGCAAGTTCTGTCAGATGCTGCCGGTTGCGCGGCGTCACCTCGTAAAGCGCTTCTTCGGCCGCAACAATCTCGGCGATGCGGCCGTCTTCCAGAATGAGAACGTCGCCATGGGCAAAGGCGATCGGGTCTGGCAGGTCAACGAGAATTTGTTCGCCCTTAATGAGTGTCAGTACTTTGCGGCGCAGATGCCGCTCGTCGTGCGCCAGAACGATCTGATCAAAAGGTGTGCCGTGATAGTGACCGGCATGGTCGTGCCCGGTGACGCGTTTCATAGGTTCATTCTCCTCAGAACAGGAAATAGCGCTGTGCCATTGGCAGCACTGTTGCCGGTTCACATGTCAGAAGTTCGCCGTCGGCGCGCACTTCATAGGTTTCTGGATCGACCTCAACGTGTGGGGTCGCATCATTGTGGATCATCGATGCCTTGGAAATCCCACCACGCGTGTTCTCAACACCGACCAATTGTTTGTCTGTGCCGAGAGATTGACGAAGTCCCGCATCGATTGAGGCTTGGCTGACAAACACCACGGAAGAATTGGTGAGGTTCTTGCCGAAGCCACCGAACATATAACGATAATGTACCGGTTGTGGTGTCGGGATTGATCCATTCGGATCACCCATTGGTGCGGCTACGATAGAACCGCCAAGGATCACCATATCCGGTTTAATCGCGAAGAATGCCGGGTTCCATAGGACAAGATCAGCCCGCTTTCCGACTTCGATCGAACCGACATGCTTTGACATGCCCTGCGCGATTGCCGGATTGATCGTGTATTTGGCGATGTAACGTTTGACGCGGAAATTGTCGTTGTCGCCGGTTTCTTGCGGCAGGCTGCCGCGCTGACGTTTCATCTTGTCGGCGGTCTGCCAGGTTCGGATGGCCACTTCACCGACGCGGCCCATGGCCTGACTGTCGGATGAGATAATCGAAAACGCGCCGATATCATGCAGTATGTCTTCGGCAGCAATCGTTTCCTTGCGAATGCGGCTCTCGGCAAAGGCGACGTCTTCTGGAATGGACGACGACAGGTGATGGCAGACCATCAGCATGTCGAGATGTTCAGCGATAGTGTTTCTGGTGTAAGGCCGCGTCGGGTTTGTCGATGACGGAATGACGTTCGGCAGACCGCAAATCTTGATAATATCAGGCGCATGTCCCCCGCCTGCGCCTTCCGTATGAAATGCATGGATGGTGCGGCCCTTGAAAGCCGCAACTGTATCTTCGACAAAACCGCTCTCGTTCAATGTATCGGTGTGGATCATAACCTGAATGTCGAACTGATCGGCAACGTTAAGACAATTGTCGATGGCGGCAGGCGTAGTCCCCCAGTCTTCATGCAGTTTCAGCGAGCACGCACCACCGAGGACCATCTCTTCCAGAGCTTTAGGCTGCGAGGCATTGCCCTTGCCGGAAAGACCGAGATTCATCGGAATGCCATCGAAGGCCTGAATCATCCGAGCCAGATGCCAGGGCCCTGGCGTGCAGGTCGTTGCAAGTGTGCCATGGGCTGGACCGGTGCCGCCGCCGAGCATGGTGGTTATACCCGCCATCAAGGCTTCCTCGATCTGCTGCGGGCAGATAAAGTGAATGTGCGCATCTACGCCGCCGGCTGTCAGAATTTTGCCTTCACCGGCAATGATTTCGGTACCGGGGCCAATGATAATCGTAACGCCCGGCTGGGTGTCAGGATTGCCTGCCTTGCCAATTGCAACGATCAGTCCGCTTTTCAAACCCACATCGGCTTTGTAGATGCCGGAATGATCGACGATCAGCGCATTGGTGATCACCGTATCGACAGCCCCGTCGGCGCGCGCAATCTGGCTTTGCCCCATGCCATCGCGAATAACCTTGCCGCCCCCGAATTTCACCTCTTCGCCGTAGACCGTGAAGTCCTTCTCCACCTCGATAAACAGTTCTGTATCGGCAAGGCGCACCCTATCGCCGACAGTCGGACCAAACATGCGGGCATAGGCGGAACGGGTAATTTTAGCGGGCATGGGACTTCCCTTTTGAATGGCCTTCAATGAGCAGGATCAAGTATGCAACTGGTATGAGACGCCACGGTTTCGTCGCCATATTGCCTCCAAATAACCCAACAATGGACCGCTTCAGATCGAATTCGGCATGTGAACTGCGCCAGTCATCAAAAGATGATCGTTCGCCAATCATTCGAAAGGAAAAACGATGCGAAAAATGATGATTTTGGCAATGTGCGCTGCTTTCCCGCTCGCCACATCTGTTGCCTATGCCCAAACTGCGGCGCCACAGACCCCAACCGCCGAACAACCCGCCACCAAGGGCGCTAAACCGGCGCAGTCCGGCACGGTTCCAATCACGACGATCAATATCGTTGACATCAATGAATTGCCCGCGGGTACCAAAACCCAGGTCAATGACGCCGTATCCAAGCGCACTGATAAAGACATGCAGCAGTTGCGCACCTCCATCGACGCATCGCCGCAGGTTTCTGCCGCTCTGAAGGAAAAGGGCCTGACGTCCGCTGCCGTGGTTGTTGCCAGTCTTGACTCCAAGGGCCTTCTTACTCTGGTAACCAAGAAGCCAAGTTGATCGCGGCGCTTCACGCTCTTCCGCCAGTCCAGCTTCGATAACGTCATCACGATCGGATAGAGTCCGGTCGCTGCTGAAGCAGAAATTATGGGAAAGCGGATTGATCAAAGCTTTCCCATGATCTTTTGCTGAAAGCCGTAGACGACCCTGTTGCCGCTAAGCGGTACGAGCGTCACGTCGCGCTCTTGTCCCGGCTCGAAACGAACTGCAGTTCCCGCCGAAATATCCAGCCGCATGCCACGCGTTTGAGCGCGGTCGAAGATCAGCGCGTTGTTGGTTTCAAAGAAATGATAATGCGAGCCGACCTGCACAGGGCGGTCACCTGTATTGGCGACCTTGAGTGTGATGCTCGTAGCGCCGGTATTGAGTTCAATATCGCCCTTGGCAGGAATGATTTCGCCGGGAATCATGATCTGTCTCTCCTACCTGATTGGTTCATGGACAGTGACAAGCTTGGTTCCATCCGGAAATGTCGCCTCCACCTGAATATCGTGGATCATTTCGGGGATGCCCTCCATCACCTGCTCGCGGGTAATGACATGGGCACCCGCTTCCATAAGGTCAGCAACGGCGCGGCCGTCCCGCGCGCCCTCAACGACAAAATCGGTAATCAGGGCAATGGCTTCCGGATGGTTCAGCTTGATGCCGCGTTCGAGGCGCCGGCGGGCGACCATCGCCGCCATGGAGATGAGGAGTTTGTCTTTTTCACGCGGCGTCAGATTCATCGTGTTCCCTTGGCCATCCCTGTTTGTTGTATGGGTCTAGATTGACCAGACTTTAGGCACGCCTGCCTTTTCATTCAGCAGGTCGATCAGTGGTATCAGCCGTTTCCGGAGGGAATAGGCATCGTCGTCAACCAGCCTCGCAAGAAGCTTGCCAGACCAGACCGAAGCACCACCTTTTTCGCCAATTATTTTTCTGGCCCGCTCCAGATAGCGTTCTGAGTCACTATCCAGGAGAAGAATTGTCACCATGGTCCGCATTCCGCCAAGCAGAGCAGGGCGGACCAGCATAGATGCCGTATCCGGGCCAATGGCAAAGTCTTCGGCATGAACGAGCTTTTCCTGCCGGTAAACACGCCAGCGATCACGAAAGAGACAAGTCTGCACGTCTTCGCCCATTGCCTTACGTCCGAACACAACGGGCTCGACGATCAGCGCACGGCTTGTTGCTGCGAGGTTTATCGTCAGTGTCCGTTTCAATGCCGATTGTTCGAAGAGAATCGTTTCCTGTGGCAGCCAGGAGAGACTGGCGTTCTCGCCAACGGAGAGATTGGTTGTTACATCAGCCACGCCGGCTGATGCCTTATAAATGCGCTCGCATGCCTGCGTGGTAACTTGAGCATGACAATTGTTAAGGGCATCGATCTGCCAGCGCATCTCGTCGCCGCCCGTCAGCCCGCCCGAGGTGTTGATCAAGACAGCTTCTAGCGAAGCATCATCCCTGTCTGGCAGACGAATTTTGGCGCAGCCTTCCTGATAGAGAGTGGCAATGCGTGTGCGTCCATTCACTGGTTTGACAGCAAGCCTTGCATGCCCGTAGGCACGTTGCGGCTTCGCCAGTGGCATCAGATCTGTGGATGAGTGAACATTCATTTCGGCAGGCTAGCGCAGCCCGATGAAGCGCGAAAGCTCAAACTTTTCCAAGCTCGATCGCACGCTGATGTGCCGCATGCACGGCTTCCGTCAAAAGGTTCTTCAAACGATCGTCGCCCATCAGAACTTTCAGCGCTGCTGCCGTTGTACCATTGGGGCTAGTGACCTGTTCACGCAACGTCGTTGGCGTATCGGCGCTCGCTGCTGCCAGCGCACCGGCGCCGTAAACCGTCTGCATGGCCAGCAAGGCGGAGATATCGCGGGTGAGTCCCGCAGCAACGCCCGCTTCGGTCAGGCCTTCAATAAAATGAAACACGTAAGCTGGTCCCGACCCGGAAACTGCTGTTACCGCATCGATCAGGCTTTCGTCATCAACGGAAGCCACGGCACCACTGGTTTTTAGAAGCGCATCAACGAACGCCGCGTCATCATCACTGACATGTGCATTGCGGAACGTAACGATCATGCCCTTGCCGATGGCCGCAGGTGTATTGGGGATGGTGCGGATGATGGCGGTTTGACTGCCCAGATGCTTTTCGAAAAAGCTGACGGTGATGCCTGCCGCAACACTGACAAAGGTCGCTTTGTCCGCAAAACGCTTATAGGCAGGCAGTACATCGCCCATCACTTGCGGCTTGACAGCAACGAGGATCACGCGCGGCTGAAGATCGGTGGCAAGCGCCGCCGCATCGGAAACCGCATTCACGCCCAGCGTTGCCGCGCGGTCCCGCAGCACATCGGTTGGTTCAACAACATGGACCTGTTCCGGCTTCAATATGCCGGCATCCAACCAGCCCTTGAGCATGGCAAAACCCATATTGCCGCAACCAACCAGAACCACGCCGTCAACCATTCTTCTTCTCCCTTTTCAAGTGGTCGCACTTTGATCTGGTCTGTTGGGTCGGGTCAACAGTGTCAGCAAATTTTAGACATGGGTCGTGATTACACGCGGTCAGCGGAAATTTCTCTACAGGAATGCCGAGGCTCTTTCACCGAAGATTAACGATTTATTTTCCATAGAACTTTAGGTTGGATTAACCGTGAGCCATCGGCTCGGGTTATATTGTGCTGAGTTTCGATTGTGGAGTGCGAATGGGAATGGGTGATCGGGACAACGAGACAGGAAAGCGGCCTCGGCGCTCGCTTCTCTCGTTTGCCAGCCAGCCGGAAACGGCGGCGGACGAACCTGTTCGCGTTGAAATCCCCGAAACGCGCCCATCCCTGCACCACGAAGATGATCTTGAACACTATCAACGCATGCGCGCTTTGCGCTTGGCGGCAGGCAATGACCTGGCCCAGCCTCCCGTCGTCGAGCCAGAAATGGCGCTGTCGGCAGAAGAAGCGGAACAGGACGCTGTTAACCGCATGCGCGCAGATATGGCTGCGATCAAGGCCGAACTAAACCGGCGCATTGACGACAATCCACCGGTCTTGCCACTGTCCTTTGAAGAAAAGCCTGTTCTGCCGGGCAAGAAACCTGAAGCGTCAAAGCCTGTTCTTCAAAAGCAGCTTGGTCAGCCGGAAAAAGACGATGATGAATGGAGACAACCTGTCGAACAGCCAGCTCCCGTCAACCGCATTGGCAGTTCCCGAAAACTGATCATCGCAACGACGTTGATCGGTACACTCCTCGGCTTTGGCTACGCCATGACTATGCCGAAGCTGTACTCTTCGAATGTTGAACTGCTGGTTGATCCGCGTGATCTCAAGCTGACCGGTACGGAAGTGGCACCCGGCCAGTTGCCGGTGGATGCATCACTTGCCATTGCGGAAAGTCAGTTGCGTGTCATCCAGTCGAGCAACGTCCTGTCCAAAGTGATTGACCGGGCAGGGCTGGCAAAAGACCCGGAATTCAATGGCGGCCTGAAGGACAAAGGCATGCTTGCCGGCCTGCGCGAACTCTTCTCGACGGACAGCACGCCCGATGCCACAGCGCGGGAAACGCTGCTTTTGCGCAATCTTGCAGAGCATGTGGATGTCGACCGAAGCTCCAAGAATTTTGTTTTCAATATCACCGTCAAATCGCGTGATCCGGAAAAATCTGCCTTTATTGCCAACACTGTGTCTGATGTGTTTCTCGAGGAGCAAAGCAATGGTCAGTCTGGCGTAGCCAGGCAGGCAACAGATTTGCAGGCCGGGCGGCAAACCGAGCTGCGTATTGCCGCTGAACAGGCTGAAAACGTTCTTCAAAAATACCGGGTAGACAATGGCCTTGTCGATGCGCAGGGGCGTGTCATCAGCGATGACGAGATTGCGCGGACCAGTGATGAGCTGGTGGCGGCTCGGGACCGAACCACGAGGTTGAATGCACTAGCGGCATCCCTGCGTGGCGGTCCGGTTGACGCTATTTCTCTAAACACGCTGCCTGAAGAATTCCGCTCCGATGCCCTTGTGGCGTTGCGTTCACAATATGCCGAGCTGAAACAGCAGGCTGACACGCTTGCCATCAAGTTGGGGCCTCGGCATCCGCAGCTGATTCAGGCGCGGTCTCAAGCGGATGGAGTCCGTAAAGAAATCCGCAGCGAACTGGATCGCGTTGCCTCATCGGTGCAGATCGGGTTGAAGCGCTCGGTACAGCAGGAGCAGGATATTGCGGCACGATTGGCGCAGCTGAAGTCCCGCACAGCTGATCCGAATGAAAATGTGATCAAGCTGCGCGAGCTCGAACGGGAAGCTTCTGCCCGACGGGCGGCGTATGAGGCGTTGTTGCTACAGGCCAAGGCAACAGGCCTGCCAGAAGTGCATAACAGCAATATCCGCGTTATTTCCCCGGCAAGTCCTGCAACGCAAGCCACTGGCGGCCCGCGCAACATTATCATTGCCGGTGGCTTCCTGGCCGGGTTGCTGGCCGGGCTTGGCATTGCCGCGCTGCGCAGAATGAGGAACGGTCTGCAAGGCGGCAACGGTGACGATCCAGTCGACCCCAATTCACCAGCTGGCACAAAGCGCGTTCAACCCGTTGATGAGAATATCCCCGCCGCGGGATCGGAAAGCCGATTGGGTGCGGCGATCAAACAGGCGCAAACCCGCGGTTTCGCCGCAGAATTTGATGATATGCGCGACGAAGATGCGCAATCGTCAATCGATGATGAGATCGCGGTTGCTCAGTTCCTGTATGAATATGCCGATGTTCATCTTGCCGAACGGCATCACGACAATTCGAATATCGAAGAAATGCTGAGCGATATCGCTGATATCCGGGAAATCTTACGGCAACGCGCCGGACATTAATGCAATCGCGGCGTTGGCCCCATGCCCTTGTCGTCGATCACATAGCCCCGGTAGAACCGGTCCAGTGTAAACGGCGCGGATAGCGGATGCGGTTCGTCCTTGGCGATAGTCCAGGCAAAGCATTTGCCAGAAATCGGTGTCGCCTTGAAGCCACCGTAGCACCAGCCTGTGTTCAGATACATGCCTGGAAGCGGCCCGGTCGTGATAATGGGCGAGCCATCCATGGACATGTCCATGATGCCACCCCAGGAGCGCAACAGCTTGACCCGTGCCAAGGCAGGCATCAGGGCGACAAATTCGCTCATGACGTCTTCCACGACAGGCAGGTTACCGCGCTGTGCGTAGGAATTATAACCGTCAATATCACCGCCAAACACAAGGCCGCCCTTGTCTGACTGGCTGAAATAGAGATGTCCCCCGCCGAACGTGGCAACAGTATCCACCACAGGCTTCAATGCTTCCGAAACAAAAGCCTGCAGAACGTGGGATTCAAGCGGCAGGCGGTCAACACCCGCCCGGCGCATCAACTCGCTGGTATGTCCGGCAACGGCGCAGGCTGTCTTTTTGGCTTTGATCGGACCGCGCGTGGTCATGACGCCGGTGACCTTGTCACCATCCTTCATAAACCCGGTCACTTCGCAATTCTCGATAATATCAACGCCGAGCTGATCTGCCGCGCGGGCATAGGCCCAAACCACCGCATCGTGGCGCGCGGTGCCTGCGCTGCGCTGCATCAGCCCGCCAATAATCGGGAACCGCGCCGAACCACTGATATCAAGGCCCGGGATCAGCTTTTCCAGCTGTTTGGGATTCATCAACTCGCAGTCAATGCCGTTCAGTCGCATCTGATTACCGCGCCTGACATAGACATCCAGCTGCGGCAGATTGTGTGCAAGGTTAACCACACCGCGCTGCGAGAACATCACATTGTAGTTGAGATCATGCGACATGGTCTCCCACAGCTTCATCGATGCTTCATAGAAGTGCTGGTTCTCGGTCAGGAGATAATTGGAGCGCACGGCTGTCGTGTTGCGCCCGATATTGCCGGAGCCGAGCCAGCCCTTCTCCACAACAGCGATGTTGCGCACGCCATGTTCCTTGGCAAGGTAATAAGCAGTCGCCAATCCATGGCCGCCGCCGATGATCACCACGTCATAGGCAGGCTTGGGATCGGGCTTGCGCCATGCAGGCTTCCAGTCCTTGTTGCCATTGAGGGCGTTCTTGAGCAGGGAGAAAGCGGAATAGCGCATCGACGAATCCAGTTTGCAGGCGGAATAGTGTGATCATGCGTGGATTTGGCGCATTCGCAAGCCCCAGAACGATCCTTGGGTCACATCATCGCATTGCCCTTCTCTGCCGCTTTCGTTATTGCGTCAGTGAACGCCGTTCTGGCGGTATTGTATTGCCTCAGAATCCTCAGAATGACGCCATTCCCGAAGCGAGATGCCCAGGAGCAGCACATGACAGTGACGATTGATGGCAAGCAGATTGCCGAAGACGTGGTTTCCAAGGTCAAGGCGTCCGCCGCCGAGCTGATTGAGACCAGTGGTGTCACGCCGGGTATTGCCGTGGTCATCGTTGGTGAAGACCCGGCCAGTCAGGTCTATGTCGCATCCAAGGGACGCAAAGCCAAGGAATGTGGTTTTCATTCCGTCCAGCACACTTTGCCCGAGCAGACATCGGAAGACGATCTCGTTGCGTTGGTCGAGACGCTGAATGCTGATCCGCGCATTCATGGCATTCTTGTCCAATTGCCATTGCCGAAGCACATTGATTCCGGCCGCATCATTCAGACCATTTCGCCCGACAAGGATGTCGACGGCTTTCATTTCATTAATGTCGGCAAGCTCGGCACGGGTGAACTGGAAACCGCGTTCGTACCCTGCACGCCAGAAGGCTCCATGCTCCTGATCGACCGGGTTCGGGGCCGTGATCTATCGGGACTGAACGCGGTGGTTGTCGGACGCTCAAACATCGTTGGCAAGCCGATGTTCAACCTGCTGCTTGCGCATAATGCCACCGTTACCATCGCGCACAGCAAGACCAAGGATCTCCCCGGCCTTTGCCGCAACGCGGATATTCTGGTTGCGGCCGTTGGCCGTCCGCAGATGATCAAGGCAGATTGGGTGAAGCCCGGTGCAACGGTCATTGATGTCGGCATCAACCGCATTCCGGCGCCGGAGCGCGGGGAGGGTAAGACACGCCTCGTTGGCGACGTTGATTTTGGCGATGTTGCGCCTGTTGCCGGTGCCTTGACTCCCGTCCCCGGTGGCGTCGGCCCGATGACGATTGCCATGTTGATGGCCAATACACTTGTCGCTGCCCATCGCAGCGTCGGAAAAACCCCGCCGCGTTTCTGATTTACGGATTTGCAAAAGGATTGTCGTAGAAAAGCACATGCCCGAAGCCCTTAAGGTCGGCAGAACCTTTACTTTTCTGCTCGTCGACAAATTCCCGATGTTCAGCCTTGCCGCTGCGATCGACACAATGCGCACGGCCAACCGTATGGCCGAAGAGCAGTTCTATTCGTGGGTCATCGTGTCAGCGACTGGAGAGGCGGTCACCGCCTCGAATGGCTTACAGATCAATGTGCAATATTCTTTAGCTGAATTGCCCGCCTCCGATATTGTCTTCATCTGTGCCGGTTTGACAACGGAGTTCGCGGAAAAACCAAAGGTTATCGCGACCCTGCGCAATCTGGGGCGACGCGGTGCTGCGCTGGGTGGTCTCAATGTCGGCAGCTATATCCTCGCCGAGGCCGGCCAGCTGGAAGGGCATCGCTGTACGATCCATTGGGAAAACCGGGCGGGCTTTCAGGAGCGGTTTCCACAAATCGATTGCACCGGCAATGTATTCGAGATTGACCGCAAGCGTTACACCTGCGCGGGCGGCACGACATCAATCGATCTGATGCTGGAAATCATCCGGCAGGATTTTGATCCCGGCCTTGCCAATGAGGTTGCCAACCAGTTCCACCACGAGCGCATCCGCTCGCAAACGGACCGTCAGCGTATCGGCCCGGAACGCGACCTCACCGGAAAATCGGAAAAGCTGCGCAAGATCGTCGAGTTGATGGCCGATAATCTCGAACAGCCTAAATCGGCTGTACGACTGGCAAAAGCAGTAGGCCTTTCGGTTCGGCAGGTTGAGCGACTGTTTTTGCGCCATCTGAACATGACACCGGGCCGCTATTACATGAACCTGCGGCTCGAACGCGCGCGGGAATTGCTGCGGCAAACCCACTCGCCGATTCTGGACGTGGCACTGGCGACAGGCTTCACGTCTCATTCGTACTTCGCCCAGAGCTACCGGGCACAGTTCGGACGCTCACCTTCCGATGAGCGCCGTACCACCTATTGATCAGCTAAATACCGATGCGCCTTCATCGGCACGGCCGACGACGTTGCGGAATGCTGCGAACAACTCTCGGCCCATGCCATAGCTGTTACGGCTGAGATCAACGACAGGGTCAGGACGTGCAGCAAGTACCTCCGGGTCTTCCAGCACGTCAAGCGTGCCGATTTCCGCATCCAGCCGAATGATATCGCCATCGCGAATTTTGGCGATAATGCCGCCGCTCAATGCTTCCGGGGTCACATGGATCGCCGCAGGTACTTTGCCCGAAGCGCCGGACATGCGCCCGTCTGTGACCAGCGCAACCATGTGGCCGCGATCCTGCAACACGCCGAGCGGCGGTGTCAGTTTGTGCAGTTCCGGCATACCATTGGCCTTCGGCCCCTGGAAACGGACCACAGCGACAAAATCACGATCGAGTTTTCCGGCCTTGAAGGCATCCTGCAGCGCTGCCTGACTGTCGAAAACAATGGCAGGCGCTTCGATGATGCGCCGCTCCGGCTTCACAGCGGAAGTTTTGATAACGGCCGTGCCAAGGTTGCCCTTGAGCATCTTCAGTCCGCCAGTTGCCTGAAAAGGCTCCTTGACCGTTGAGAGCACTTTCTTGTCGGCACTTTCTGACGGGATGGGATCGCGCTGCACGGTGCCATTTTCGCCGAGCTTGACCTCGATCGTATAGGCACGCAGGCCTTCACCCCAGACCGTTTTGACATCTTCATGCAAAAGGCCGGAATCGAGCAATTCACGGATAATATAGCCCATGCCGCCAGCGGCATGAAAATGGTTCACGTCGGCAAGGCCGTTCGGATAAACCCGGGCAAGCAGGGGAACCACATCGGAAAGATCGGAAATATCCTGCCATGTCAGCTTGATGCCAGCGGCAGCAGCCATCGCTACGAGGTGCATTGTATGGTTGGTCGAGCCACCCGTTGCGTGCAGGCCGATGACACCGTTGACGATGGTTTTTTCGTCAATCATTTCGCCGACGGGCGTATATTCATTACCAAGCGCTGTGATAGCGAGCGCGCGCTTCGCTGCTTCGCGTGTCAGTGCATCGCGCAACGGCGTGCCGGGATTGATGAAGGAAGAGCCTGGTGTGTGCAGGCCCATGATTTCCATCAGCATCTGGTTGGAATTGGCAGTACCATAAAAGGTGCATGTGCCGGGACCATGATAGGATTTGGATTCCGACTCCAGAAGCTTGTCGCGGCCAACTTTGCCTTCCGCATAGAGCTGGCGTGTTTTCGCTTTCTCGTCGTTTGGAAGCCCGGTCGTCATTGGCCCCGCCGGTATGAAAACCGCCGGGAGATGGCCGAAGGTCAAGGCACCGATGACGAGGCCGGGTACGATTTTGTCACAGACGCCGAGATAGATCGCTGCGTCAAACATATCATGCGAGAGGCCGACAGCCGTTGCCATGGCGATGACGTCGCGGGAGAACAGCGACAGATCCATACCCGGCTGCCCTTGCGTAACGCCATCGCACATGGCGGGTACACCGCCGGCAACCTGCGCAACACCGCCAGCTTCGTTAATGGCAGCCTTGATCAGTTGCGGGTAGGTTTCAAACGGCTGATGCGCCGAAAGCATGTCATTGTAGGACGTGATGATACCGATATTGGCCAGCACATCGCCCGCCAAGGCTGCCTTGTCGGAAGGTCCGCAAGCGGCAAACCCATGGGCAAGATTGGCACAGGCGAGGGCCGAGCGTTTTGGCTTATGGGAAGCGGCCTCACGCAAGCGGTCGAGATAGACATCGCGGGTCGGTATCGACCTCTCACGAATACGGTTGGTAATGCTTTTGACCCTTTGCAGGACGGTCATTGGTTCTCTCCTTATGGAGCCCAGAAAATTTCCAGATTGATTGGCTGATGGCGCAGAACTGCGCGGATTGGCATGTCGGTGATAGCGCCATCGCCAAGCGCTTTCTCCAGCACGGCCTTTTTACTGTCGCCTTCGATATGCAGCACAACAAAGCGGGACTTGACGATGACAGGCAGTGTCAATGTCAGGCGTGGCTCGCCAGCGCCTTCTGCCTGCATCGGCAGCACGAGGGCGGGTTGATCGGTCGAAATCGCATCAGCAAGGCGGTCGCCGCCGGGGAAGAACGATGCCGTATGGCCGTCGCCGCCCATGCCAAGAATAACAACGTCAAAGGGTTCGCTGAGCTTTGCGATGGTACCAGCCGCCGATTTCGCAGCCTCATCAGCATTTGCTGCCGCATTGTAGAGGCCGACAAAGTTGGCCTCGGCAGCCGCGTTCTGCAGCAACAGGTCTGTGACGAGCTTTTGATTGGAACGCTCATTGTCCGGGGGCACCAAACGCTCGTCTACCAGCGTGACGGTGATCTTGCTCCAAGGCAGGTTTTTGACTGACAGTGCCTTAAAAAAGCGGGCAGGGGTTGTTCCGCCCGATACAGCCAGCACTGCCGTGCCACGGGCATCGCACGCCGCTTGCAGGTGCTCGGAAACGCTCGTTGCCAGAGCTTCAGCAAGAGCATTTCCATCGGCGAAACTGTTCAATGTCTGTTGCATGACCATTTCCCGTGCAATCATGTTTCGTGCCAGGTGCGTCCGTCGCGTTCGATCAGGGCGATGGCTGCCGACGGTCCCCACGTTCCGGCCGTGTAGCCTGCGGCAGGTTGTTCGTTGTCTGTCCAGGCTTTGAGGATCGGATCAACCCAGCGCCATGCAGCCACCACTTCGTCGCGGCGCATGAACAGCGTCTGGTTGCCGCGAACCACGTCCATGAGGAGGCGCTCGTAGGCGTCAGGACTGCGCACCTGAAACGACTCGGCAAAGCTCATGTCGAGCGGCACATGGCGCAGTCGCATGCCACCCGGACCCGGATCCTTGATCATCATCCACTGCTTGACACCTTCATCCGGCTGCAGGCGGATAACCAGCTGGTTGGCGACAACCCGGCCCGCCGTTTCACCAAAGATCGAGTGCGGAATGGGCTTGAAGGAAACAACAATTTCCGAAGCGCGCGTTGCAAGGCGTTTGCCGGTGCGAAGATAGAAAGGCACACCCGCCCAGCGCCAATTGGCAATTTCCGCCTTGATGGCGACAAAGGTTTCGGTGTTGCTCTTGCCGCCGAGTTCTTCCTGATAACCCTTAACCGGACCACCGGCCGATGCACCGGCACGATATTGGCCCCGAACAGTCAGCTCTTCCGCATTCTTGGCGTCGATGCGGGCGAGTGAACGCAACACCTTCAGTTTTTCGTCGCGAACGGCATCGGCATCCATGGACGCTGGCGGCTCCATGGCGACGAGGCACAGGAGTTGCAGCATATGATTCTGTACCATGTCGCGCAGTGCACCTGCCGTATCGTAATAACCGGCGCGGCCTTCGAGGCCGACAGCTTCGGCAACCGTTATCTGCACATGATCGATATGAGCCGAATTCCACAGCGGCTCATACAACGCGTTGGCGAAACGCAGTGCCATCAAGTTCTGTACAGTTTCCTTGCCGAGATAGTGATCGATACGGAAAATCTGCTGTTCATTGAACACACTGCCGATCGTGTCATTCAGCGCGATGGCTGATTTCAGATCGCGGCCAATCGGCTTCTCGACGATGATGCGGGTCTGATCGGTGATCAGGTCATATTTCTTCAGGCGGCTGGCAATATCGCCAAAGAGGCTAGGGCTGACCGCCAGATAAAAGGCCCGGATTTTCTGTGACGCGTCACCAACCTGCGCTTTGAGTTCATCCCAGCCGTTTTCCGATGTCGCATCAACGGCGATATAGGACAAGCGGCTCAGAAACTGCTCGACCTGCTTTTTGTCGATTTCTTCCGGCTTGACGTGTTCCTTGATCGCAGCTTCTGCAAACTTGCGATAATCGGCGTCGGGCATGGCTGAACGGGATGCGCCGATGATACGGGTTGGTTCGGAAAGCTGGCCGTCCCTCTGACGCTGGTAAAGCGCCGGTATCAGCTTGCGTTCGGCAAGATCGCCGCTGCCGCCAAATACGATGCAGTCAAAGGGTTCAACCGGGATGATCTGACTTGTCATAAGATGAGTCTCGCTATGCCAAAATTACGCGTTCGCAGATGTCGGATTATATAATCTAATCGATTTAAAAAGACCAGTCCTGATCAAGCTTCTGCGTCAAAATGCATTCCCAAGACGGTCTAATTCCAATACGATTGCCACAAAGCAGGAAGCAATCATGGATCAGAATCTCTCCCGAATCGTCGCCCAGGACAAGAATTTCCTGAATATTGTCAATGGCCGACGCGTTCCGGCACTGTCGCAGGAAACGATCACTGTTTTGTGTCCGTCCGATGGTCTGCCGTTCGCCACCATTCCGGCGGGCAATACTGACGATGTGGATCGTGCAGTGAAGGCCGCACGCGAGGCCTTTGAGCACGGGCCCTGGAGCCGTATGCCGGCATTCGAACGTGGCCGTCTGCTGACAAGGCTTGGCCAACTCGTTGAAGAACATGGCGATGAGCTTGCGGCGCTGGAATCACGCGATACGGGCAAACCTGTTCGTCAGGGCAAGGCAGATGTCGCGGCAACCATGCGTTATTACGAGTTCTATGGCGGCGCGGGTGACAAGATTCATGGCGATACGATTCCATTTCTCGAAGGGTTCACCGCGCTGACGCTGCGCGAGCCGCACGGCGTGGTCGCTGGCATTATTCCGTGGAACTATCCAATGCAGATCATGGCGCGTGTGGTCGGTGCAGCGCTGGCCATGGGCAACACCCTGGTGATCAAGCCCGCAGAAGACGCCTCGCTTTCAACCATTCGTATCGGCGAACTTGCTATTGAAGCAGGCTTTCCCGACGGAGTTCTGAATGTCATTACCGGCTATGGCCGCGAAGCCGGCGCGGCGCTCTCGGCGCATCCCGATATTGATTATGTCACGTTCACGGGCTCAACAGTAACCGGCACAGCCATCCAACAGGCCGCTGCCACCAACAATCGCGGTGTCACCATGGAGCTTGGCGGCAAGTCGCCGCAAATCCTGTTCGCCGATGCCGATGTGGAGAAAGCCCTCCCGGTTCTGGTCAATGCGATCATCCAGAACGGCGGTCAGACCTGTTCGGCTGGCAGCCGCATCCTGATTGAGCGTACCATTTACAATGATGTTGCGGCAGCGCTCGGTGAGCGCTTCAGCAAACTGGTCGCGGGGCCGCACGACATGGACCTTGACCTCGGCCCGATGGTCAATCCGGCCCAAAAGCACAAGGTTGAGAATTTCATCACCTCTGCGGCAGAAACAGGCATTGAAGTTGTTGCCCGCGGCTCCATCCACGTGGATGCGTCGGTGGATGGTTACTACGTTGCGCCGGTGCTTTTCGGAGCGGTCGACCCAGCGGCGGTGCTGGCACAGGAAGAGGTGTTTGGCCCGGTCCTGTCGCTCTTCGCCTTTGACGATGAAGCCGATGCGATCCGGCTCGCCAATGGAACTGATTATGGCCTTGTGGCGGGTATCTGGACCCGCGATGGTGCGCGCCAGCACCGTATGGCCAAGCGCGTGCGTGCCGGTCAGGTCTTCGTCAATGCCTATGGTGCTGGCGGCGGTGTGGAATTGCCCTTTGGCGGTTTCAAGAAATCCGGGCACGGACGCGAAAAAGGTTTTGAAGCGCTCTACGATATGTCCGCAACCAAGACGATTATCTTTCGTCACGATTGATTGCGGCCATTCTCCAAGATCTACCAATCAAAAATCAGCAAGCATGAGGAAAAGACATGACCCGTTTGGCAGGCAAGACAGCGATCATCACCGGCGCAGCATCTGGTTTCGGCGAGGGGATGGCCAAGCGTTTTGCCGAAGAGGGGGCGAATGTTGTCGTGGCTGATCTCAATCACAAAGGTGCAGAGACAGTCGCTGCAGCCATCGGTGAAAAGGCGATTGCGATAGAAGTGGATGTGTCGCGCAAGCATGACGTGGATGCCATGGTTGCCGCAGCGATGGATACGTTCGGCCGGGTTGATATCATGATCAACAATGCCGGATTTACGCACCGCAATGGTTCGATGTTGGACGTTGACGAGAATACATTCGATTTGATCACTGCCGTAAATATGAAGGCGATCTATTACGCCGCGCTGGCGGTTATCCCGATTATGGAAATGCAGGGCGGCGGCTCTATCATCACGACGGCCTCGACAGCGGGACTACGCCCGCGTCCGGGCCTCACCTGGTACAATGCATCGAAGGGCTGGGCAATCACGGCGACCAAATCCATGGCGGTCGAGTTGGCGCCGAAGAACATCCGGGTCAATTGCCTGTGCCCTGTGGCGGGTGAAACCGGCATGCTCAGCCTTTTCATGGGCGAGGATACCCCGGAAAAGCGCGCGCAGTTCAAAGCGTCGATTCCGCTGGGCCGTCTTTCAACGCCGCTCGACATTGCCAATGCTGCATTGTGGCTGGCGTCCGATGAAGCCGGGTTCATCACGGGCGTGGCGCTGGAAGTGGATGGCGGGCGCTGTATTTAGAACGCTGCATTCCTCTGGTGCGTGGTTCGACAAGCTCACCATGAGGGAGAGTGAGGATTGCGGGGAGCTATATTTTGCAATATTTCCGGTTAGCTTTACAGCACCACTCTCCCTCATGGTGAGCTTGTCGAACCACGCACAATCGTCTTGCAGACAAAATGTAAATCACACGATTTTGTCTTGAAACAAGCCCCTATCGGCCTACATCCAATGTGCCGTCCAATTTCCCCCAATGGTTGTGTCTGGCTGATCGAATCCCGGTTGGCGGGCCAACTCATCTTTCAAGGACATCATCATGACAACGAAACCTGTCTGGTTCATCACGGGCTGTTCAACCGGTTTTGGCCGCGAACTTGCGCGTCATACGCTTGAACTCGGTTATCCCACCGTCATCACGGCGCGCAATACAGCGCAAATCGAAGATCTGGCCAAGGGCCATGAAGACAATGCTCTCGTTCTCAAGCTTGACGTGACCAAGCCCGACGAGATCGCAAGTGCCGTCAAAGCCGCCGAGGCTCGCTTTGGCCGGATCGACGTCCTCGTCAATAATGCCGGTATCGGTTACTTCGGGTCGATTGAAGAAAGCGATATGGATGAAGTACGCAAAATGTTCGAGATCAATGTCTGGGGCCTCGTCAACATGACCCGGGCGACCTTGCCGATCATGCGCAAACAACGTTCAGGTACGGTCGTCAACATCTCGTCCATCGGCGGTCTTGTAGCCAATTCGGCCGTGAGCTTTTACAACGCTACCAAGTTCAGCGTCGAAGCGCTTTCGGAAGCCCTGTCGAAAGAAGCCGCCCACCTCGGCATTAAGGTTCTGATCGTCGAACCAAGCGGCTTCCGCACCGATTGGGCGGGCCGCTCTGCCAATGAAGCACCCAAAACCATCGAAGATTATCGCGAAACGTCGGATCAGCGTGCACAGCAGATCCGCGATTCCAGCGGTAATCAGCCGGGTGACCCGGTGCGGGCCGTGAAAGCGATCGTTCAAGCTGTTGAAGCGGAAAAACCACCGCTGCGTCTGTTGCTTGGCAAAGCCGCACTGGCTGGTGCCCGCAACAAGATCACCGAACTGCAGCGGGATTTCGATGCATGGGCAGATGTAACTGAAGGTGCAGATGCACCAAAAGCCTGATTGCTTTTGATCAAATGAAAATGGCCGGCATTGCCGGCCCTTTTCATATTGTACGGCTGCTAGATCAACTGGCGCAGGATCACGAACAGTGTGAAGGACAGGGCAATCGACACCGGCAGTGTCAGCACCCAGGCCATCAGCAGGTTACGAACGGTGGACATCTGCAGACCGGAACCATTCGCCACCATCGAACCGGCGACACCTGAAGACAGGATATGCGTGGTACTGACCGGCAGGCCAAGTGTATCAGCGGTGAAGATCGTTCCCATCGCGACGAGTTCGGCCGAAGCACCTTGGCCATAGGTGAGGTGGGTCTTGCCGATCTTTTCACCGACAGTGACAACAATGCGCCGCCAGCCAACCATCGTTCCAAGACCCAATGCCAGAGCAACGGCAACCTTCACCCAGGTCGGGATGAACTTCGTCGCGTTGTCGATGGCCTGATGGTAGGTTTTGATGGTTGCCAGATCTGCAGGCTGCATGGGCAGCAGCTTGTTCTTGTCGATCAGCTTGAGCGCTTCACCGGTCAGATACATATTGTTGCGCGTATTGCTGACCATGCCGACCGGTACAGTCGATGCGGAACCGTAAGGTGAGACACTGGCATTCGTCTGGTCAATGAACTGGCGCAATGCAACAGTGGTTTCATCGCTCCAGGCCTTGCTGCGAACGGCATTGCTGACAACGGCATTGGCATCCGTCACGGTCACGCCGGGCTTTTCGTATGTGCGCAATGTGGTGGCCGCAGCTGTAGCGGCAGACTTATAGGCTTCCAGATAATTGACATCGGGTGTGCGGTTGAGGGCAAAGGATGTGGGCACAACACCGATCAGGATAAGCATGATCAGACCCATGCCTTTTTGCCCGTCATTCGAGCCGTGGGCAAAGCTGACACCGGTGCAGGTGAAAATCAGAAGGCCTCGGATCCAAAGTGGGGGCGGTGTGCTGCCCTTCGGTGCTTCATAAAGCGCCTTGTTCTTGATCAAAACCTTCATGACCAGCAACAAAAGAGCGGCCATACCGAAACCGACGAGCGGCGAGATCAGCAGGGACATGCCAACTTCAGTCGCCTTGGACCAATCGACGCCGCTCGTAGCCGTGCCGCCTGGAGCAAGGAACTGGTTGGCAAGGCCAACACCAACAATCGAGCCGATCAGCGTATGCGAACTCGAAGAGGGCAGGCCGAGATACCAGGTGCCGAGGTTCCAAAGAATGGCTGCCGTCAGCAGCGAGAACACCATGGCGAGACCGGCACTCGAGCCGACCTGCATGATCAGTTCAACCGGCAGCAGGGAAATGATACCGAAAGCGACAGCGCCGCTGGCGGTCATGACGCCGAGAAAATTGAACACCCCGGACCAGATAACCGCAATCTCTGCAGGCAGAGAATTGGTGTAAATCACCGTCGCTACAGCGTTTGCCGTGTCATGAAAGCCGTTGACGAATTCGAATCCAAGCGCCGTAACGAGCGCCAGGCCAAGGAGAATCCACGGAACAGCGACCGAGCTGGTCAAATCCTGCGTGAGTGAATAACCAACATAGGCAAGGCCGCCGATGAGGATGGCAACCACCGCATAATTTGGCCAATTGCCCAGATTGCTCGGCTTGTCGAGCGGGTGGTCGTCTTTCAACAGACCAGCGTCAGTTGCATTGCTTACCGTCATGACAAAATCCCCAGTATTTAATTCAAACGCTGGAGAAGGCTAAGACTGGCGCATGAACTCTTGATGACAATATGAGATTACTTGCGCGCGCCTCCTTGAGCGTCTAACGCTGAGGCAGATAAAAACTATGGAAACGCCATGCATAAGGTCGTCATCAGCGGTACCGGTGTGTTCACCCCGGAACTCTCCATCAGCAACGCTGAATTGGTCGAGGCATTCAATACCTATGCCACGCGGCAGAACGAAATCCATGCCGATGAAATTGCGGCCGGTACGCGTGCACCGCTAACCATGTCCGCCGAAGATTTCATTTTCCGTGCTTCAGGTATTGAGCGGCGCTATGTGCTCAACAAGTCGGGCATTCTCGATCCTGATATCATGCATCCGGTTTTGCCCGAACGCAGCGATGACGAGCCATCTGTCATGGCCGAGATGGCGGCCAAAGCTGCGACGGACGCTTTGGCTAAAGCCGGGCGGACTGCTGCTGACGTGGACGCGGTGATCTGCGCAGCGTCCAATCATGAACGGGCTTATCCGGCCATCGCTATTGAAGTGCAGGAAGCATTGGGAATACAGGGCTTTGGTTTTGACATGAATGTCGCGTGCTCGTCCGCAACATTTGGTATTCAGGCCGCCGCTGATATGATCCGCTCGGGTTCGGCGCGCGCCATTCTGATGATCAATCCTGAGATTTGTTCAGCACATCTCGAGTGGCGCGATCGTGACTGTCATTTCATCTTCGGTGATGTTTGCACGGCGGTGCTTCTGGAGCGCGATGATCTGGCAACAGCGCCGGATCGTTTCGAAATTATCTCGACCCGCTGCCTCACCCAGTTTTCCAACAATATCCGCAACAATAACGGCTTTTTGCGCCGTACCCGCGAAGGGCACATGACGGACCGCCGCGACATGCTGTTTCGTCAGGAGGGCCGCAAGGTTTTCAAGCAGGTCGTACCGATCGTGTCCGATTTGATCCTGACCCACCTAGCCGATGAAAACATTGCCCCGGCGCATCTGTCCCGGCTGTGGCTGCATCAAGCCAACAAGGGGATGAACGATCTGATTGGCTCGAAAGTGCTGGGCCGTGAGCCGGAAGCGGGCGAGCAGCCGAACATCCTGCGGGATTATGCCAATACGTCCTCAGCGGGCTCGATCATCGCCTTCTCCAAATATTCCAGCGATCTGGCGCCGGGAAGTCTGGGCGTTATCTGCTCCTTTGGCGCGGGATATTCCGTGGGCAGCGTGATTGTTAGAAAGATATAGCTTGGTATCGCGCCCTGATCCCTCAACATTTGAGTCAGGCGATCTTATTTGGCCTAAGAAGCCGGGCGTTATCGTTCCCTATTCTGCAGGCTACGCGCCTCACATGCAGCAGGTTCCGACTGACTTTTACGACAAGCAGAAGTTTGAGTTCGAGAAAACCGCCTATTTGAAGCAGGCACATGCCGATCCAGATTTTACGGCGTTGGAAGAAGATCAGTTAAATCGACTGGATTTTGAAGCCTTTGCAAAACGATATCACGGGTCTCAAGCGCTGAATAAGGAATCCTTGGGATCTGGATCAATCGTCTACGTTGGCCATGTGGCTATCATCGAAATTCTGGATGGTAAGCCATTTGTGATTGAGGCCATTTCGGGCCAAGGGGTGATTAGGCATTCCTATGAAGATTGGCTTTCGTCACGTCCTGGCGAAGAGGTCTGGCATGGCCGCGTCACGGATTTGTCGAAGGAGCAGCGTTCAGAAATACCGGCTGAAGCGAAAAAGTATGTCGGCCGCCCCTATGAATTCTTTAATCTCGATTTGAATGACGACGCTGGGTTCTATTGTTCTAAACTTGTCTGGCTTGCTATTTTTCGCAAGTTGCATTTTGCCATAGATGGCAATTCAGACAGCAAGAGATACTTTTGGTTTTCACCCAAACAGTTGATGAACGCCAGCCGAGTTCAAGTGCTTTATAGCCCAGGAAGCTATTTGAATCATTGAAGCTGGACCGTGTGGCGCCCTTACGGGATACATGGGGCTCTCAACGCGGAGAACGGCGCGTCCAGTGTACACCAGCAGTTAGATGCGGTCCATCAAGGCATACCAGCTGAGTGCGAGGAACAGCAACGGTGCCCGGAATGTGCGCCCGCCGGGAAACGCCGGAATCTTCAGATCTTCCAGCAGTTTCAACCGGTCGCGATTGCCCGCCACCGTCTCGGCATAGAGCTTGCCCACATAGTTGGACAGCATCACGCCGTGGCCGGAATAACCCCCTGCCGAAATTACATTGGGCATGACTTCACGCACGAAAGGTTGCCGTGGCATGGTGATGCCAACTGAGCCGCCCCAGGCCTGCGTGATCTCCACATCGGCAAGGGCTGGATAAATCTCCGCGATCTGCCTGCGAATATGCGTGCTGATATCAAGCGGGTTGTCGGCCGTATAAGCTTCGCGTCCACCAAACAGCAGCCGTCCGTCTTTCGAACGGCGGAAATAGCGCACGACAAAGCGCGAGTCGTCGACACTTTCGCCGCCGGGTAATACCGGACTGTCATTGCCAAGCGGCACAGTCGCGCCGATGAAAGAGCGGATCGGCATGACATGTGATGCGCTGACCGGTTCAAGATTGCCGCCATAGGCGTTCACAGCGATGAGACATTTCGCAGCTGTGACGCTGCCTTTTGCCGTGGTGACGGTGACACGGCCATTTTGAGAGGTTATCCCGGTGGCCGGGGTGTTCTCGAAAAGGTGTGCGCCAGCTTTCGCCGCAGCCTTGGCCGTGCCGACAACCAATTTCATCGGCTGAATATGACCTGTGCCGCTGTCGTAAAGGCCACCAAGATAGCGCGTCGAGCCAAGCCGTTCCGCTGTTTCTCCGGCGTCCATATAATGAATGTGCGGGTAGCCAAACCGGGTGGTCATCAGCTCCGCATGGGCTTGATAATCCTTGAGGTAGCGCGGCTTGTGCACGACGGACATCTGTCCCGGCACAAATTCGATATCAATCTTGTGTGTATCGGCAAATTCGAGCAGTTGCGCTTTGGCCTCTTCCGCAAGGTCGAACAAAGCCTTGGCGCGGGTGAATCCATACTGGCCTTCAAGTTCTTCAGCCCACGCCCGCTGGCCTGTGCCAAGCTGGCCACCATTGCGGCCGGACGCACCATCGCCAAAGCGGTAGGCTTCCAGCAGCACGACATCGACGCCTGCAGAAGCCAGATGAACCGCCGCCGACAAGCCGGTAAAGCCACCGCCGACAATAACCACATCCGCCGTTCGCGAGCCGTCCAATGCCGGATATTCAGCACGATCGGCGATGGTTGATTCATACCACGAGATGCCGGGGGAGATAGGGGATTGGTAGGGCATATTATGATGCAATCTTGTTTGCTGGTTTGCTGCGCGACCGGTGCGCGTGGTTCGACAAGCTCACCATGAGGGAGATTGAGGATTGCAAAGAGTCTGATTGTGAAATCTCAGCGATTGGCTTTGCGGCCAACCCATCTCCCTCATGGTGAGCTTGTCGAACCACGCACAGTGCTCTTGCAACCAAAGCAACCTCACTCAAATCAGACGTTCAACAGCAGGAATTCACGCTCCCAAGGACTAATCACTTCCATGAAAGTCTCGAACTCGGCCCGTTTGATCGCTGCATAGGTGATCGCGAAGGATTGCCCCAGCATGGCCGTCAGGTCCTTGTCCTGTTCGAACAACAATGTTGCCTCGATCAATCCGCGCGGCAGTTCGATCAGATTGTCGTTGACCGTGGTCGATGCCGGAGCGTCCGGCTCGATCTTGTTGTTCATGCCAAGCAGACCGCAAGCAAGTGACGCGGCCAAGGCCAAATAGGGGTTGGCATCGGATGAGGGGATGCGGTTTTCCACGCGCCGGGCAGCGGGATCGGAACGTGGGACACGGAAGGCTGTCGTGCGGTTATCATAACCCCATTTGACGTTGACCGGCGCCGACGCAGCAGGTGTCAACCGGCGATAGGAGTTCACATAAGGCGCGAACATGACCAGCGAGGCCGGAACATGCTTTTGCATGCCGCCGATGAAGTGGCGGAACGCCTCGCTCTCCGTACCATCCGGGTTGGAAAACACATTCCGGCCGGTCTTCTTGTCAACGATTGACTGGTGAATATGCATGGCCGATCCGGGCTGTCCCTGAATGGGCTTGGCCATGAACGTCGCATACATATCGTGCTTCAGCGCCGCCTCGCGAATGGTGCGCTTGAACAGGAAAACCTGATCGGCAAGTTCGACAGGATCGCCATGACGCAAGTTGATTTCAAGCTGCGCCGCGCCTTCTTCATGGATCAGTGTATCGATCTCAAGACCCTGACTCTCGGAGAAATGATAGATATCATCGATCAGTTCGTCGAATTCGTTGACGCCAGCGATGGAATAACCCTGACCACCGCCAATGGCGCGGCCGGACCGGCCAACTGGCGGTGTGAGCGGATAATCAGGGTCCGGGTTTTTCTTGACCAGATAGAATTCGATTTCCGGCGCTACAACGGGCTTCAGGCCCTTCTTGTTATAGGCAGCGACGACACGCTTCAGCACATTGCGCGGCGTGAACTCGACGGCTTCTCCGTCCTTGTTGACGAGATCGCAGATGACCTGCGCGGTCGGGTCTGTCTCCCACGGTACCACCGAGAGTGTGGACAGATCAGGCATCAGCTTCAGATCGCCGTCATCTTCCGGATAGGAAAAGCCGTGACCGTCTTCCGGATAGTCGCCGGAAATTGTCGCCATGAACACGGCGGAAGGCAATGCCAGCGACGTATTGGAGGTGAATTTCTTCGACGGCATCATCTTGCCGCGCGCGACACCAGCCTGATCGGGGGTGATGCATTCGATGTCTTCAATATCCCGCCAGGCCAGCCACTCGGAAGCTTCACGCCAGTTTTTTACGCCGCGCGTGGCTTTGACATAGGCGGGCGTGCGCCGCCGCGTTGCAGTCCGTGCGGTTTTCTTCTCAGGAGTTTCGGAAGGCATCAATCACCAGAATTTATTGCAGTTTGAGGATGATAGAGCAAAACCGGTCACTATGGGAGGGCGGGCAAAAGAAAATTGTGAGGGGAGCTGTTTCGACCAAAAACCAAAACCGTCCGCAATTGCTTGCGGACGGTTCGGCGCGCCGTGCTGGTCCCAGACCGAAACCAGAGAAGGCCACGGTGAGCTATTGTCTGGTTACAACGACCGGGATCAAAAGATCGCCCCAGTTGCCGTCACCGCCATGATGGCGGGCAGAGCGGACCAGCTCCACGGACACACCGGCATCCACTGCCTTCATGACGGATTGGTTGAGGCGATGCAGATCATTCGCGACCATGCGAATGACAGCCTGCTGGTCTGCATTCATGGCCGATGATTGCTCCTCGGCCCGTTCCTTCACGCGTGTCTGCGGTGCCATGATCATGCTCCTTGTTGCTGGCGTTGCAGTGGGCAATCGGTTTGATCGCCCGGGACAGTCACCATGATTGTCCCCATTTGGACCGGCGGCATGTAAGGGCCTCGCCGCCTGTCCATCTTGGATGTCTTATTCGGCTGCCGGACGGAACTGTGCCGTCTCGGTGGATTCTCCCATCGCCGTTGTCGAGGACTGACCACCGGTGATGGCCAGCGAAACCGCATCGAAATATCCGGTGCCAACCTCGCGTTGATGCTTGGTAGCGGTGTAGCCGTTCACTTCGGCTGCAAATTCCGCTTCCTGCAGTTCCGAATAGGCCGACATCTGCCGTTCCTTGTAGCCGCGTGCCAGTTCGAACATGCCGAAGTTGAGCTGATGGAAACCGGCCAGCGTGATGAACTGGAACTTGTAGCCCATCGCACCCAGCTCGCGCTGGAACTTGGCAATCGTTGCTTCGTCCAGATGCTTCTTCCAGTTGAACGAAGGCGAGCAGTTGTAGGCCAGCAGCTTGTTCGGATGTGCCTTGCGCACGCCTTCGGCAAACCGCTTGGCCTGTTCCAGATCGGGCTTCGATGTTTCGCACCAGATCATGTCCGCATGCGGTGCGTAGGCAATGGCGCGGGCGATACAGGATTCCAGACCGTTCTTGACCTGATAGAAACCTTCCGTGGTCCGGCCTGCATCGTAATCGACGAAAGGACGATCACGCTCGTCAATGTCCGAGGTCAAAAGCTTGGCCGCTTCTGCGTCCGTACGGGCGATGACCAGTGTCGGCGTTCCCATCACGTCAGCGGCAAGCCGTGCAGCGTTCAGATTACGGATATGTGCTGCGGTCGGGATCAGAACCTTGCCGCCGAGATGGCCGCATTTCTTTTCCGATGCCAGCTGGTCTTCATAATGCACGCCGGCAGCACCAGCCTCGATAAAGGCCTTCATGATCTCGAAAGCGTTGAGCGGGCCGCCAAAGCCTGCTTCCGCATCGGCAACGATCGGTGCAAACCAGGTGTCAACCGACAGGCCTTTGCCTTCCGCTGTTTCGATCTGGTCAGCGCGCTGCAACGTCTTGTTTATGCGCTTGGCAAGTTCCGGAGCAGCGTTTGCAGGGTACAGGGACTGGTCTGGGTACATGGATGAAGCGGTGTTGGCGTCAGCTGCAACCTGCCAGCCGGAGAGATAAATCGCCTTAAGGCCCGCACGCACCATCTGCATCGCCTGATTGCCCGAGAGCGCGCCAAGGGCGTTGACGAAATCGTCTTCGTGGATGAGCTGCCACAGGCGGTTGGCGCCATTTTCCGCAAGAGTATATTTGATCTGAACTGAACCGCGCAGTCTTTTGACATCATCAGGCGTATAGGGACGTTCAATACCATCAAAACGACCTCCGGGCGCATTTGGTACAAGGTTGTAAAAATCAGTCATTTTCTTTCTCCAAGCTCGATTTCATGGGATCGCAGACAGTTCAATGGGAGTTTTGATGGCTACGTTCTGTGACTGAATTTACATTGCGCCGCAGTAAATCCAATAAATATCTCGATATATGGGAGATTTATCGAGTTATGCTGTCGTGACTTTGACAGTTTTGATTTGTAAATTTGTAAATATTGTAATAGTCATTGCTGCGGTAAAAACTATAAATTTTGTCAATAATGCTGACATACGAGGCTTTGATGGCTGAAGGAAAGATCTTTGCGGGTCCGCGCATCAGGCGCATCCGTAATGAGCAGGGGCTGACACAAACAGCCATGGCTGAAGCGCTTGGCATCTCGCCGTCCTATCTCAACCTCATCGAGCGTAATCAGCGGCCATTGACTGTGCAGTTGCTGCTGAAACTCTCGTCCACCTACAAGATCGAACTCGATACACTACAGGTCGAGACGGGTTCATCGATGGCCGCGTTGAAGGAAGTATTTTCCGATCCGCTGTTGAACGGTGAGCTGCCCGGTGATCAGGAACTGATCGAAATCGGAGACGCCGCACCCAATGCGGCGGCTGGCGTCATCAAACTCTATCGCGCCTATCGCGAGTCACTGGAGCGTCTGTCTGATCTTTCTGGCCTTCTGGCCAAGGAAGGGCATACGCCGTCACTGTCCACCACGCGCCTGCCGTTCAATGAAGTTCGGGACGTGTTGGAACGCAAGGCCAACCATTTCGCCCGGATTGAAGGGGAAGTGGATAGTTTTCTTCACCTGATCAAACCGGGCGACGATCTTGCAGGGGCTTTGAGAGCGTGGCTCAAGAGCGAACATGGAATTACAGTGCGTATCCTGCCGGTTGCAACCATGCCGAACTGGCGGCGTCGCTATGATCGCCATTCGCAGCGGTTGTTCATTTCCGAGCGGCTGTCGCCGTTTGACCAGTTGCGCGAATTGGCGATTGAAGCTGTTCTCATTCGCATGCAGGTGGTGATTGCAGCGGAGATTCAGGAATTGAAGCTCGCCAGTGATGAAGCGCGCCGTATCGCCCGTTTTGAATTGGCGCGCTATGCGGCTCAGGCATTGATGATGCCGTATCAGGCGTTCCAGACCGCTGCGCTGCGCGCACGGTACGATGTGGATGTGCTTCGTTCGCGCTTTAACGTGTCGTTCGAGCAGGCGGCAAACCGGCTGACAACGTTGCAAAGACAAGGCGCTGCAGGAATTCCATTCTTTATGCTCGAGGTAGACCACGCTGGCAATCGCTTCCGCCGGGCGGGAGCTCAGGGCTATCCGCAATCACGCTTTGGCGGTGAATGCCCGAAACTCCCAGTCCATGCCGCCTTTGCGCAACCGGGGCAAATTCTCGTTGAATCAGTCGAAATGCCCGGTGGCGCAGAATTCATGACCATTGCCCGCACACTGGAGGGGCCGCAGGGCGGCTTCAATGAGCGCCCTCGGCGCACGGCAATTCTGCTCGGCTGTGATATCGGTTTTGCCGATGAAACCGTCTATGGGGCGGCGCTGGCTGGCAAGGGATTTGGCGCAACGCCGGTGGGTCCCGCCTGTCGGCTGTGCGAGCGTTCTGCATGTCTGTCCCGTGCTGAACCACCCGTGACCCGGCCGCTCGGTCTGGATGAAATGGTCTCTGGTCTGAGTGCTTTTGATTTCCAATAAAATTGCACTG
Source organism: Phyllobacterium sp. 628 (assembly GCF_014189505.1). Lineage (GTDB taxonomy): Bacteria > Pseudomonadota > Alphaproteobacteria > Rhizobiales > Rhizobiaceae > Phyllobacterium. The sequence continues at coordinate 1,409,384 of NZ_CP050301.1, forward strand.
GAATTGCTCGTACCAAGTGTGCAAAAAAAGCGACAATCTCCGGTCGTTTCCCAACCTCAAAATTACTTCAAATCTTGGCATTGTATCGTCATGAGCGCTTCCGCCATTCCAATGCCGCCCGTTGCCGGGCCCACACCAGCCCCAAGTTCAACCGAGGGCGCCGTGGGTTGCCTTCTCGTTGCTGGTTCGGCCATCGCGTGGAGCACCGGCGGCGCACTGACACGGTTTCTGGAAACCACCGACAACTGGACCGTCGTGTTCTGGCGTTCGGTTTTTGCTGCCTTGTTTCTGCTGTGCTTCATGCTGATCCGTGATGGGCCGCGCGGGACCTTGCAGCTTTTCAGGCATATGGGTCTGGCAGGGGTCGGTGTTGCTGTCTTTTTTGCCATCGCCTCATCCTGCTTCATTCTCGCCTTGTCTTATACGACTGTTGCGAATGTGCTGCTCTTGCAGGCGGGTGTGCCATTGCTCGCGGCGCTGATTTCATGGGTGCTGTTTCGGGAGAAGGTAAGTTTGGCCACCTGGTTTGCGATTGTTGTGGTTATTGCAGGTGTTGCCATCATGGTGTCAGATTCGCTTGATGGCGAGGTTTCGCCCATTGGTGATCTTCTCGCACTGCTGATTGCCATATCGTTTGCTTCCGCAACGGTGATTACGCGGCGCAAAGCGCATTTACGCATGACACCGGCGGTATTTCTCGGCGTGGTCATTGCCGCTTGCGCCGCATCCCTGATGGCCGGTTCATTTTCCGTCGGCACCCATGATTTCGCGTTTCTCTTTGCACTGGGCGCGATCAACCTTGGTTTGGGTCTTGCACTGTTCGTCAGCGGTGCCCGCTTGATCCCATCGGCCCTGGCCGCACTGATCGGGACTTTGGAGCCAGTGTTGGGGCCCGTATGGGTCTGGCTGCTGCACAATGAAGTGCCGTCAGAGCGAACAATCATTGGCGGCGCCATTATTCTCTGCGCGCTGCTTTTCCACCTTGGCTGGGAATATGTGCGTCAGCGCAAGACAACCGCGTTAAAGCAGCGTCCTTGAACTTCATGCGCCAAAATGCGGCAGTCAAAATTTCGTTGATTGCCAACTTTCGTCAAAGGAGTTGCGCCAAGCCAGTTGACGAAGTGATCGCAATCTAAAAAGGTAGGGGAAACGGGAACCCGTGGCACGGCTGAAAGATCAGGTGCCAGCAGCATGGAGGCATTTTATGGGTATCAAATCCATCCTTTTAACGGCTACGTTCGCGCTTGGACTAGCAACGGCGGCGGGCGCGCAGGAGCGCGTTGTCAACGTCTATAACTGGTCCGATTATATCGATGACAGTATTCTGGCGGATTTTACCAAGGAAACTGGCATCAAAGTGGTCTATGACACCTTTGACTCCAATGAAATCCTTGAAACCAAGCTGCTTGCGGGCGGTACAGGTTACGACGTCGTAGTCCCGACGGCATCGTTCCTCCAGCGCCAGATTGCTGCAGGTGTCTTCCAGAAACTCGACAAGTCGAAGCTGCCGAATCTGTCGAACATGTGGGATGTAATCAATCAGCGCATTGAGAAGTACGATCCGGGCAACCAGTATGCCGTTGACTATATGTGGGGAACCACGGGTCTTGGCTACAATGTCGACAAGATGAAGGAAATTCTCGGCACGGATGAACGTCCGAGCTGGGACATCCTGTTCAAGCCTGAAATGGCAGCCAAGTTCAAGGATTGCGGTATCCACGTTCTGGATTCCGCATCGGACGTCTTGCCTTCCACGCTGGCCTATCTCGGTCTTAATCCGGACAGCAAGAACCCCGATGAACTCGCCAAAGGTGCGGACCTGCTCACGGCGGTTCGTCCTTCCATCCGCAAGTTCCATTCATCTGAATACATCAATGCACTTGCAAGCGGTGATATCTGTCTGGCGCTTGGTTATTCCGGCGACATTCTGCAAGCCAAGGATCGTGCAGAAAAGGCCAATGCCGGCGTGAAGGTCGATTATGCCATCCCGTCGCAGGGCGCGCAGATGTGGTTTGACGTGATGGCCATTCCTGCCGATGCACCGCACGTGGCAGAAGCGCATGAATTCATCAACTACATCATGCGTCCGGAAGTCGCCGCCAAGGCTTCGAACTTTGTGTCCTATGCCAATGGCAACAAGGCTTCGCAGCAGTTCATTGACAAGGCAATTCTGGAAAATCCGGCTGTCTACCCGGATGAAGCCATGTTGGCCAAGCTCTTCACCGTGACGCCATACGATACAAAAACGCAGCGAACGGTAACGCGGCTCTGGACCAAAGTGGTAACAGGCCAGTAAATCTCGAGAAAACCCCGGCAGCCAATGCCGGGGTTTTTAACGTCTAGAGCAAAAATACCGGGGCAAATCATGAAATCATTGGGCAGTTTTCGCCGTAAGTTCGCACCTTGGAACGATCCTGAAGCAAAACCCTATATTTCCATCGAGAACGTTACCAAGAAGTTTGGTAATTTTACCGCCGTCGATGATTTGTCCCTGACGATCTATAACCGTGAGTTTTTTGCCCTGCTTGGTGCGTCCGGGTGCGGCAAGTCCACGCTGCTGCGCATGCTGGCAGGGTTTGAGGAGCCGACGTCAGGCCGTATCCTGCTGGATGGTCAGGATATGCGCGGCATCCCGCCCTACAAGCGCCCGGTCAACATGATGTTCCAGTCCTACGCCTTGTTTCCGCACATGACGGTTGAAGGCAATATTGCCTTTGGTCTTAAACAGGACGGCATGCCTGCGAACGAGATTGCGGCACGTGTTGCCGAGATGCTTAAACTCGTGAAGCTGGAGCAGTTTGCCAAACGCAAGCCGCATCAGCTGTCCGGTGGTCAACGTCAGCGCGTGGCGCTGGCGCGATGTGTCGCCAAACGGCCAAAGGTTCTGCTTCTCGACGAGCCGCTGGGTGCACTCGACAAGAAGCTGCGCGAAGAGACGCAGTTCGAGTTGATGGATCTACAGATGAAGCTCGGCCTGACATTCGTGGTGGTAACGCACGATCAGGAAGAGGCCATGACCATGGCGGACCGTATTGCTGTCATGGACAAGGGCAAGGTCATGCAGGTCGCAACTCCTGCGGAAGTCTATGAAGCGCCAAATTCCAAGTTCGTTGCTGATTTTATCGGCAACGTGAACATGTTCGAGGGGCCGGTCTCGACCGTGGTGGACGGCAAGGTCGATATTGATATCGCTGCTGACAAGATCACCATCCGCACGGATGCCACGCGCGATTGTTCCTCTGGTCAAGAAGTTGGGTTTGCTATCCGGCCGGAAAAAATTCGCGTAAGCCGCAAGGAACCGGCAAACTCCGCGATCAATTCAGCGCATGGCGAGTTGTACGATATCGCCTATTTTGGCGACATGACCGTTTTCCATGTCCGGCTCGAAAGTGGTCGTATTATCAAGGCAGCCAGCCTGAATGCGGTGCGCACAGTCGAAGACCCGCTTGGTTACGACGATATGGTCTGGGTGAATTTCGATACCGATGCCGGTATCCTTTTGACCGCGTGAGGAGGGCGATGTCATGCAAAAACTGATCGCCTCCATCACCAGCCGGCTGGTTATCAGCGTTCCCTACCTGTGGATGCTGATATTCTTCTTCATTCCGTTCATCATTGTCTTTAAAATTTCGCTGTCGCAAGTGACGATGGCGATACCACCCTATACGCCGACGATTGACATCGCGGCGGGCTGGCAGGGGCTGATCAACAGCGTGTCGCAGTTCAACTGGGACAATTATACCTTCCTTGCCAGCGATCCGCTCTACTACAAGGCTTATCTTTCGAGTGTGATCATTGCCGGAATTTCCACGTTCCTGACATTGCTTGTCGGTTATCCCATCGCCTATGGCATGGCACGTGCACCGGCAACAGTGCGCTCAACACTGCTGATGCTGGTGATCCTGCCGTTCTGGACGAGCTTTCTAATCCGGGTCTATGCTTGGATTGGCATTTTGAAACCGGAAGGCCTGCTCAATCAGTTTCTGATCTGGGCCAATGTCATTCATACGCCGCTGAATATTCTCAACACCAACACTGCTGTTTTGATCGGCATTGTCTATTCCTATCTGCCATTCCTGGTACTCCCGATCTATTCGACTCTGGAAAAGATGGACTATTCGCTGGTTGAAGCGGCGGAAGATCTTGGCTGTCCGCCCATCACCGCTTTCTGGAAAATCACTTTTCCTCTTTCACTGCCGGGCGTTGTTGCGGGATGTTTCCTTGTCTTCATTCCGGCCGTCGGCGAGTTCGTTATCCCCGATCTGCTCGGCGGTTCCGAGACGCTGATGATCGGTAAAACTCTGTGGAACGAGTTCTCAGCCAACCGTGACTGGCCGCTTTCGTCTGCTGTTGCCGTAGTCCTTCTTGCTCTGCTGGTCGTGCCCATCGTGCTGTTCCAGCGGTCGGAAGCCAAAGCCCAGGAAAGTGAGAAGTGATATGAACACGACCTGGTCCCGCTTTAATATCGTCTCGCTGGTTATCGGTTTTGCGTTTCTCTATCTGCCGATTGTCCTGCTGGTTGTGTTCTCTTTCAACGAGTCGCGTCTGGTCACTGTCTGGGCCGGATTCTCGACCAAATGGTACGTCTCCCTGTTCAACAACAAGAGCTTCATTGATGCGGCATGGGTCACCATCCGCGTCGGATTGATCTCGGCGACCTGCGCTACAGTTCTGGGAACCCTCGGTGCTCTGGCGTTGACACGCTACACGCGCTTCCGTGGGCGGATGCTGTTTTCGGCCATGATCTATGCACCGCTGGTTATGCCGGAGGTGATTACCGGTCTTTCCCTGCTGCTGCTGTTTGTTGCCATCGGCTTTGACAGGGGTATCTGGACTGTCACGCTCGCCCATATCACCTTCACCATGTGCTTTGTCGCCGTGGTGGTCCAGTCCCGCCTTGTCTCGTTTGATCGCTCGCTTGAAGAAGCGGCCATGGATCTTGGTGCCACACCGGTCACAACGTTCTTCAAGGTGACGCTGCCCGTTATTCTCCCCGCCGTGGTTTCGGGCTGGATGCTGGCATTCACGCTTTCGCTCGATGATCTGGTGATTTCGAGCTTCACATCCGGGCCTGGCGCGACAACACTGCCGATGCGTATCTATTCGCAGGTTCGTCTTGGTGTGACGCCGGAAATCAACGCAGCCTGTACAATTCTGATTGCTATCGTGGCCGTTGGCGTGGTCATCGCATCCATCGCTAATAAGCGCCGGGAAGTGCAGAAAGCCCGTGACGAGCAGGCCGCAGCTCGTCACTAAAAAGCGCCAGCTCAGTTCGCCGGAGCGATAATCGGCGAAATGAAGGGATTGTCCCAGGAACCGCCAATAAAGAACCGTGTGTGATCGAAAGTTTGCACGGGCTTCTGCTCGGCTGGTGCAGGCGTTGTGGCGGGCGGCGTGGTGCCGTCCGTTGGCACAGGCGTGGTAGCCGCCGGCGCGGGTGCTGGAACCACAGCAGCAGCGACAGGCACAGCATAGTCACCCGTCAGCGCCAGGCTCTTGCCAATCAACGTCACAATACCGGCAAAGCTGAGCACACCGGATTTCATCTGAATTTGCGCAGTGTCAAGGGCCGCGACGCCGTCCATGATGTTGGCTTTAATTTCCATGCGATCGAACGCCAGCCATGCATTGGTCTTTTCGTTCAGACTGAAGAACCTGTCCGTTTTTGCCTTGTTGAGCAGGTTGTTGAAATCGAGACTTTTGATCTGCCCCGCAGCAAAGCGCATGCTCAGCGTTCCCTTAGCGCTTTCCAGCGCCGAGGACCAGCGTGTAATCGGTCCCTTAAGCACGAGCGACATCGTGCCTTTACCGAGATCAAAGCGCTGGCCCAACCCAAGCAAGGGTGCGATCAGCGTGCTGTTGACGTCGGTCCCGTTGAGGCGCAGCTCACCGGTCGCACCGCCATCGCCCTCTGCCGCGAGTTGAAAACTTGCTGCAATGGAACCGTCAAATGCCGAGGCTTCACCGATGTCAAAAATAGCGCGTCCATTGCGCACCTGCGCGGTTGCGGCAACGTTCGTCAGATTAACCGACCCTGCGGTTGCTTTTTGAGTGGAGACACGCAGGTCGACATTTGCCTGCTTCAGGAATTTCGTGTCAACAACCGCATTTGAATTGGCCGAACCGTCCGGTAGCGGCATGAAACCCGATAGCACGGAGTGAAGATCAAGGTTTTCAAAGGCAAGGGTGCCGGTAACACTTGGCGTGCCATCATTAAGCACAACCTCGATACCGCCCTTGGCCGGATTGTCGTTGAGAGTTGCCGTCATCCGGTCAAGTTTCATACGGTTGGCCGAACCGGAAACCGATGCATCCAGCGCGAAGCTGCCAATCGGTGCGCCCGGAATAGTGGGTGTTTTGGACCACTCCAATGTCCGGCGCAGGGAAGGTGATGTCAGGGACAATGTGCCTTCAAAGAACTGATTTTTGGAAATATTGGCCGACCCGTTGAAGGCAAGCGTCAGGGGTGTGGAGGTAAGATTGATTTGAAGCGGACTGGTGCCGCCGGCTAACAGCAATAGCGCCTTGCTGGCGGAAGTGTCGATTTCCGTCTCTTCGCCGTGCCAGATTGCATTTCCTTTGAAGCTCGCGACGCCAGACGTCTGCGGCCATTCGAAAACGCCGCTGATACTCGAAATCTGTTCTTCCGCGCCATTGAGCGGCCGTTTGAAAGTGACCATAGCATGTTCGAGCCGGATACGCCCGAAGGGCTGCGAGGAGACATTGCTCATATCCGGTTTGGCGGGGTTGGCTTCAATTGCCAAACGCGCTTCACGCATGACATCGCCGATGCGTCCGTCGGTGTTGGCCAGAGATTCGCCGATCTGCGACAGGCTCTTGATCGGTTCATCAACCACGAACCGCGGGCGAATGATCTTGGTCTCGGTGAATTCAGTTCGGCCCATCAGCGCCGAGATAAGCGAAAGATCGACTTCAATCCGTTCAGCCCGCATGAAAGGCGTGCCTTCATTCTGCCAGGGGTTTCGAATGGTCACATCACCAAGTGAAGCGGAAAAGACAGGGAAGAATGAAATTTGCGGCGTCTGCCGGGAGTCAACGGTATAGCCGGTCCAATTGCGAATTTCCTGAATCAAACGCACCCGGATCAGATCCGTGCTGACGAGGTAAGGTGCTGCGGCAAGAATTCCCGCCGCAACAAGTGCCAGCAGAATGATCGTTACGAGAATGTTCCTCGGCCGGTACCAGGACATGAATATTTCCGATGTTCGATATACTTTCGGCGCATGCCGGAAGAATTCCACGCTTCACCCTTTACGGTTAGCGATGACAGATTGCAATTCAAGGCCTATGCACTTTTGCAGCCAATTTGTTATTTCGGCATGTGCCAGCGTAATGCGGATTCAATGAGGCAAGGGGTTTCGAGGCAAATGGGTCCAGCCTCAAAGTGAGTGCATTGTGCAACGCTTGTGCATGCATCTGCTTGCACGGCAGACAGGCCGCATGCCAGCGGATGGTTGTGTCTCACATTATCCGCGTGATGAGCTTTAGTCGGCGAGGACCCGCGTTGATGGGAAGCTGATTTCAACCATAGTGCCCCGTCCCGGTGTCGAATCGATAGAGAAACTGGCCCGGTTGGCTTCGGCCATGGCTTTGGTCAAAGGTAAGCCAAGACCGGTGCCGTCAGTCCTTGCGTGCTTTGGCGTGGTAATCTGCTTGTATGGGCGCAGGGCCTGCTCAACTTCCTGCCGGGTCATGCCAATACCCGTATCCCGGACCCGCAACAACACGTCGCCGCTTGGCTCGTAGCTGGTGGAAATGATCACCTGTCCACCCGGTCCGGTAAACCGGATGGCATTCGACAACAGGTTCAGCGCAATCTGCGTGATTGAGCGATGATCGGCGACAATATCAGGCAGCTTTGATGTGAGGCTGGAACGAATAATCACCCGTTCACGGTTTGCCTGCGGCTGCATGATGGCAACGGCTTCGGTCAGTGCTTCGTTCAACGATACTGCCTGGAAATCAAACTCGACAGCACCAGCTTCGATCTTGGAGATATCCAGAAGATCATTGACGAGCGAGAGCACATGATTGCCGGAGCGGCTGATATCATGCAGATAATCGCGATAGCGTTCGTTGCCGATTGGGCCGAATTTTTCGTCCGCCATCAGTTCGGAAAATCCGATGATGGCGTTAAGCGGCGTGCGGATTTCGTGGCTGATGCGTGCGAGGAATTCGCTCTTATGGCTGGAGGTCCGTTCGGCCTCGCGCTTGGCGCTGACAAGCTCCTCTTCGGCCTGCTTCCAGTGGGTGATATCCCGCAAGACCGCGCAAAAGCCCTTCGAGGCGTCCAATTTGCCGATGGTCATGAACAGGGGAATGAACCGGCCCTTGCTCTCGCGGCCAATAACTTCGCGACCGTCATTCAGAACGCTGGCAACGCCATTGTCGGAAAGGCTGCTGACATAGTCCATCGCCGCGCGCTGGCTCTCGATGGCAAACAACAGCGAAAACGCCTTGCCCTCTACCTCTTCCGGATTATAGCCGAAGAGTGCCGCAGCCGAGTGATTGATCGAGCGGATTGCTCCGGCAGAGTCCAGCAGGATAACGCCGTCCGTTGCGGTATCCAGAATGGCGTTGAGCTCGTCGATACGGGTCTGCAGCAATTGCCGCTCGCTGTCGTCAAATCGCTGTTCCTGCGATTGTACGATTGCAACCGGGGCCTCGGGCGAAAGTGCAAGAAGCAGCGCGCGTTCGCCGTCCTCGTCCCAGCGTACCGCCTGAAGATGGGCTTGCACGCGTTTCGTTGTTCCATCGCTGCGGCGCAGATTGACACCACCCGCGTGATCAGCTTCATCTCCGACAGGTGCATCGGCGAAAAGCGTATTCAACCCGCCTGCAGCGTTGATGGCATCATGCGAGTCGTAATGCGTGGTCTCAAGCAACGCCTTATTGGCATAGACGAGAATTCCATGGCGATGGATTAAAACCGGAAGCGGCAGAGCGGCGAGGATCGCCGTATCGACGCCCTGACGTGCCTGTGTACGGATATTCTCGGCAAAGTCTCCGTGGGCCAAACCGCCAGCTTCTGGTTTATCATCACTTTCACCGACCGGCGATGGTTCAGCAAAACCTGGTCCGACAATTTCGGCCTCTGGCACTGACGGCGGATCACGATCAAGCTTGGTAATTGCGCTGGCTTTTGCCTCGGCAGCAACTTCCACTGCAGATGCAGGAATATCATCATCCCTGGTGTAATCCGCGAGCACTTCGCGGCGCAGCCGTTCGGCGATTTCGCGGAATGCATTGCGCTCTGTCTCATTGAGGCGGCCATCGTCACGTGCAGGACGATTGGTCTTCAGCGGGATGACATTGCCGTCGATTGTTTCAGTCGCAGCGTCCGGGCGTTTTGTTGCAACAGGCACGGTCGGCGTAATGACGAGCGCCGGCGTTTCACCATTGAAAGCATCAACGGGTTCAGATGCTTTGGGCGCGAGCGCTTTGCCTATCGCTTCGGGATCAACAGTAACATCGCCCATCCGGGCAACACCAAAACCGCGGAACCCCATAAAAACGCGATCGCGCGAATAGATCGGTAGCGCAGCCAGTTCAATCGGAACGCGCAGATCTGTCGACTCTATCGGCCACAGGACGGTCCGTCCGGACCATGTATCGCGGCGTTCCAAAAGTTCGGCAATCTCACCGCTGTGGTCGAGCCCATAGACCTTGGCAACATCGCGAAACGACTTGCCGATAACAGCCGCAGAATTTGGCCCCACCGCCGCAACAAACTCCGGTGATACTTCATCGAAATTGGCATCGGCATCAACCTTCCAGACAAAGCGGACCGGATTGTCGGAAGGCTTGTATTGGAAAGCTGTGTTTGCAGAGCCGGAGACCAAGGGCATTTGTTCAACAGTTTCCGGCGCTGTTTCCAAAGGCGGTTCTTCGACGGACTGGGCTGTTGGTGCGCTTATCAGTACTTCCGTAGGCTCAACTGCAGGTTCGATCTGATCGACGGCGGGAGTAATATCCGCAGCCAATGCAGGATCAGACTTCTGTTCTGTTGAAGCTGCGGGCGCTGGTTCAGCTGCTTCTCTGGCAACGTCCTCAATGGCAAACAGCAAATGCAGGGCAGGGCTGTCGGTCAATCGGGCAATGCCGGTTGGCACGGCACCCCTGGCGGTCTGGACAGGGCGTTTGACGAGACGATTGCGTTCCAGCCGCACTTCCCGCACCAGATCGCCCAAAATCTTGTCGCTGAAACCGATGGCGCGAAACTGGTCCGAAGCGGCCAATACTTTGCCCGTCGAGTCGATCATTGCTGCGTGGGTCGTGCTGTCGCCAAAACCTTTGATCGCCAGCGCTGCAACGTTGTCCTCCGATATCATGCGTGCGGTATTGGCAATGGACAAGAGAATGGCCGGCTCGCCGCGCGGCAATGTCAGGTCGCTGGCCTGAAAGGTCAGTATACGGCTGGCAAGTCCGAAAGCCACGCGCAGCGAAACCGTACGGCCATGGCCGATTGCCGGAAAGCCATCGAGCGCCATAAGCTGCCGTCGGGCTTGAACATTGAGCACCGCGCCACCATCCAGAATATCATCGATGCTCGCGTAGCCAAGCGCGGCTGCGCCCTGGCCATTGGCCCAAACGACGTTTTCGAGATCCGGCGAAATAACCACAAGCGCATCGCCATTGGCAAAATGCTCCCGGATTTCATCCAGGACGGCAATGTCAATGAATGGGTAGGTTCCAGACGTCATCAGTTGACTGGTGCACTCCGCAATAGACACCCGCTTCGGCGCGGGCTGTCTTTAATACTCTGTTAATAAAGATTTGGCGATCAATCGTCCACTCACACTGCCTTTCCTCACACGTCTTTCTCTTGGTTTAGTTAACTCCGGAAGCCGTCCACACAAATATTTTGATGGAAAATCAGGTGCTTGATTGTGCGATGCAAAAGAAATGTTGCAATGCACAATAAATGCAGCTATATACAATTCATGAATTCACAAGCAGCGGCAAAGACTGCTGCAACACCGGAAGGAACATATTATGAGCAAGACTACAAAACAGACTGCTGATGCGTTCTCGATCCCTACCTTTGATGCAACCGCTGTAACCGATCAGGTTCGCGAATTCACTGAAAAGGGCGTTGCCCAGTCCAAAGAAGCTTATGCCAAGATCAAGGATCAGGCTGAAGCTGCACAGAAGACACTCGAAAGCACATTCGAAACAGCGCAGTCCAACACCGCTGCTCTTTCGCTCAAGGCTCTTGCTGCTCTGCGCACCAACACCGAAGCCAGCTTTGCTCATATCGAAGCTTTGATCGGCGTAAAGTCTTTCGGCGAAGTTATCGAACTGCAGAGCGCATTCGTTCGCAAGCAGGCTGAAGCTCTGACAGACCAGGCCAAGGACTTCCAGACAGTTGCAACCAAGGCTGTTGAAGAAATCTCCGCTCCGGTCAAGTCGGCTGTCGAGAAGGCAATCAAGGACGTCAAGGTCGCCTAATTATAGACCTGTGATGCAGAAAATACTCCAGCGGCATTCCTCCTCCCAGTCGCTGGAGACGCAAGACCACATAGTTCCTCCCGCGTAGGTCTTGCATTAATGGAAAAGGCCGGATCCTCCCCCGGCCTTTTCTTTTTGTTTGTTTTTGGCTTTCTGTTGCATCGAGCGCTTGCCAAAAGCGTCAATCTTCCGTATGTGACGCCTGTCGAAAAGAAGACGGTACGCGGTCGTAGCTCAGTTGGTTAGAGCGCAGGATTGTGGCTCCTGAGGTCGGTGGTTCGAATCCACCCGTCCGTACCATTCTTGAAAAACCCCCAATGTTTTGAAGGCCTAGCATCGCAACTGCCCAAAAGCAGCGCGATTGTTTTCGCGTATTCTGCACGCGCTTGGCCCCAGCCGGAATCGCAGTGGCTTAAGCTGGCTGCTCCATGTGAATCAGGGGAAATGGCCGGCCTGATCCATCCAGTTCAGAATGGCCGGTCTGGACGAAGCCGTACTTCAGGTAAAAGCCGTGAGCATCGGGATTCTGTTCGTTGACATCAACGCTCAGTGGGCCTTTGAGCGTGCGCGCGTGATCAAGCAGCCGCCTGCCCGTTCCCTGACCATGCCGGGCCGGATCAACAAACAGCATTTCGACTTTTGCTTCGTCCAGCCCCATGAAGCCAAGACGTTTGCCGGATGGTGTTTCGGCCACCCATACTTCCATACCGGGCAGGGCTTCCTCACGCACCAATGGCAAAAAGAACTGAATGTCATCTTCGGACAGGAAATGGTGCGTCGCACGCACGGCGCTTTCCCAGATCGCCACCAGTTCCGGTATGTCATCATTCTCTCTCGGCCGGATAATCATTGTCTTCATTCCAGTATTTTTCATACAATTCGGGCTTGCATTGCGCAGCAAATGCAACGTCTCGATATCGCGCGATTCAGTCTTTGCCAAGCCGAAGGCAGGTTTGCGGCACGACAAGTTATTTTCAAAACGATGATCTCCAATTGATCCCTTGCAGCGTTCATGCCAATGAAACCGCATGCGCATATTGCTGGTTGAGGATACGCATGATGTCGGGGAGGCCATCGCCAAGCGATTTGAGGCGATTGGCCATGCTGTGGATTGGGAAACCAATGGCCGGGATGCGTCCGAGATCATCGATTTCACCGAATATGCCCTGATCATTCTCGATGTCATGCTGCCGGGGATGGATGGTTTCGAGATACTCAAACGCTTGCGCAAATCCGGTAATACAGTCCCTGTACTGGTTCTGACCGCACGTTCCGAGATTGAAGACAGGGTTGGAGCGCTCGATCTGGGTGCCGACGATTATCTGGTCAAACCATTTGACTTCCGCGAGCTCGAGGCGCGCGCGCGGGTTCTGATCCGCCGCCGCACGGGCGGTGAGGCGACGAACCTGATCAAATGCGGTGATATCGCCATCGATCGCAGCGCGCGCTCCGTGCATGTCGGCAAGCGCGAAGTTCAGCTGAAACGCCGTGAGTTGACCTTGCTCGAGGTGATGGCAGCGCGCCCGGGGCGAGTCTTCAGCAAGGACGAATTGCTTGATCAGATTTTTGGTTTTGACGAGGCTGCCAATGCCAATGCCATCGAGCTTTACGTGGGTCGCCTGCGCAAGAAACTCGAAGGTGCCAAAGCCCGCATCGTGACGGTGCGTGGACTGGGCTATCAACTGGTGTCCCATGACACGCCGTGAACCTTCGCTTTTTGCGCGTTTGGCGCGGCGCATTTCACTGGTGCTGGGCATCGGCGCGGCACTGCTTGTCAGTGCAGCCTGGTACTATGCGGAGACTGCAGCGGACAAGGCCTATGACCGCCTGCTGGTCGGCGCGGCGCTGCAGATGGCCGAGAGCCTTTCGGTGGAAAATGGTGCTCTCAGTGTGCGTCTGCCAACCTCTGCCTTCGAACTGCTTGGTCTGGCTGAACGCGACCGGATTTTCTATCGCGTCATCGATACCCAAGGTAAAACCGTTACCGGTTATGACGATTTGCAGAGCCCGGAACTGACAGCCGGCAACCGCGATGCGCTGAGCATCACCGAGGGCGTGTATAAAGGCGAGGAGGTCCGCATTGCCCGGGCAACGCGCGTTCTGGCTGATCCATCAGTGGCGGGTCATGCCTATGTGATTGTTGCGCAGACCAACGAGGCGCGCTCCGCCCTCACGCGCGAGCTTACGCTTCGTGCCACCATTCTCGTTCTTGTCATGAGCCTCTTGGCCTTCGGTGGTGCCATGCTGGCCATCCGCTATGCGCTTCAACCAGTCGAACGGCTTGGCGCGGCTGTTCGCCGCCGCGATCCGCATGATCTGACGCCGGTCTCGGTGGATGTACCGCGTGAGCTTGATCCGTTTGTCGGTTCCATCAACCATTTTATGGGGCGTCTCAATGAACGGGTGGATCTGCTGCAACGGTTCATCGCCGATGCTGCTCATCAGATCAGGACCCCGTTGACGGCGCTTTCTGCTCAGATTGATCTTCTGGGGCAGGACAAGCTTGATAAAGCTGGACGTCAGCATTTCGAGCGTGTGCAGCAGCGCACCGGCGAGCTGGCCCGGCTGACCAACCAGTTGCTCAGTCATGCAATGGTCATTCATCGCGCGGATTCGATCCAGCTTGAGCCGATCAGCCTTGTGGATGTGGCACGGCGGGCTTATCGCGCTGCCATCCCGATCACCGTTGATCCTGATATTGTCATTTCATTCGAGGCGCCCGATGACAGGCCCTTTGTGCTGGGGGATGCCGTGAGCCTGCGGGAAGCGATCGTCAATGTTATCGACAACGCATTGCGCCATGGCACGGATCAGCGACTGGAAGTGCGGGTGCGTTCCGATGCTATCGACGCTTACGTCGAAGTTGAGGATGACGGGCCCGGTATTCCACCTGAAGGGTGGGAGAAAGCCACTCAGCGCTTTGCCACGTCTAAATCCCACGAGGGAAGTTCGGGACTTGGTTTCGCGATTGCGCAGGAAGTGGTGAATGCTCACGGCGGCACGCTGGGTTTCCGCGCCCGCAACGAACGGGGATTTACGGTGATTTTGACATTGCCGCTGTATAAGGGCCTAGCGAAATGATTCGGCTTTGCATCACCGTCTTTGCTCTCCTGTCATTTGCCTCACAGGCAATGGCAGTTGAGGATAATCGCACACAGTTCCCAGCACTGCAGTTAGAAACCGGTAGGCTGACCATATATTCGACCACGGATCTTGCGGCGATGAAGCCGCTGATTGATGAGTTCCAGAAATCGTCTCCAGGCATAGCCATCGACTATATCGAGTATCTGACCAATGAACTGCACGCGCTTGCCAACGAGGCGTGCCGCAAGGATCAGCCTTTGGGCGATTTGCTGCTTTCATCGTCGGTTGATCAGTTGCTGAAGCTTGCCAATGATGGTTGCGCTGCGTCGCACACCTCGCCGGAAACCGCTGGTGTAGCGGACTGGGCAAACTGGCGCGATGAGGTTTTTGGCTTCACCTATGAACCTGCGGTATTTGTCTATAATACCCGCAAGGTACCGCCTGCCGAAGTGCCGCGCACTCATGTGGAATTGGCTGACCTGCTGCGCGAGCGTCTGGATTATTATCGCGGCCGGGTTGGTACCTACGATATCCGTTTGTCCGGTATCGGCTATCTCCTGGCCTTCTACGATGCGCGGCAGACAAACACGGTGTTTGGCCGTTTGCTGGAAAGTATGGCACGCGCCTCGGCGGTTGCGCGGTGTTGCACCGGGGAAATCCTCGAGGAAGTTGCAAGCGGGCGACTTTATATCGGCTATAACATGCTTGGCTCCTACGCTTATGACGCGGCGCGCAAACATCCTGATCTGCGGATTGTGGTCCCGCGTGATTATACGCTGGTACTCAGCCGTGGCGCGCTGGTGCCCAAATCCGCCGTGCGCGGTGATCTTGGCGCGCAGTTTCTCGATTTTCTCCTATCAGAGCGCGGGCAGGAAATTGCACGCAGCAATGCGTTTTATTTCTCCGAAACTGGCGGATTGCCACCGGATGTCGATGGCCCGCAGAACTTGAAGGAATCGGGTATTGCACAGCCCATCCGTATCGGACCGGCCTTGCTCGCCGTGCAGGACAGGGCACAGCGTCAGCGGTTTATTGAGGATTGGTCGCGCTCGCTGATCGAGCTCAACAGTCCGGAATGGACCCGGGAATAGAAGCCTATGGATGAGACAATCTGAAGACCACGAACTGCGTTGCTTGCGCCGGATTGAAATTGTTGTCGGATGCAATCACAAGCGTCTTGTTGCCGCCAATCTCAGGACCCCAGGTTGCCGATTCGATATTGTCGACGTCGAGGCCAAAATCACCCTCACCAAGCTTCAGCACAAGTTCCTTCTTCATGGGGACGAGCGGCTTGTCCTTCAGTGATAGTTCGCCGCTTATATTGGTCGCACCGGTGAAGCTTGTCCGGTAGAAATTGATCTGATTGCCGACGCCCAGCGCAAAAGCACGTTCGACCGCCAGCAAACCATCGCCGAACGGCACAAACTCCGACATGCCGTTGTCGTTCCAGTAGGGTGCCTGCGTTGCCTGAGCAAAAATCGGACCGGTGTCGTAGACATATTCTGCGGTTGCGGTGCCCGAACCGATGTCGAAAGCAATGATGCGGGAACGGCTGCCTGCTTCGAGTGTGGCCTTTGGGCCATCTTGCACAAGTGCATTCTCGGTTCCCGCCAGCAGGGTTTTGCCATCGGGCGAAATGGCCACGCTTTCAAAGGCCAGATTATTCTGGACGCCGCGCGTCTTGTCGCCATTGGGCAGATAGGCATCGGGCAAAACGAACTCCCGCACAAATGTGCCGTCCGCACGGGACTCGCGCACGGCAGGCTTGCCGTTCAGATCGCCTTCGCTTGTCCAATAGAGTGTGCCGGTTGCTGGATTGAAGCGGATGGATTCCGGATCCACATCCTTTGCAGCAAAAGGCTTACCCTCGGCATCGAGCATTGTATGGGTCGCGACAATATCAAGGCCATGGATGCCCTTCTCGTCCATGGCAATCCTGAGCGTGTAAAAGCGCGCAAGCGCTTTCTCCGAGCGGTCGTCGGAGATGGCGTAGTAGATGTCGTGTGCCGCATCATAGTCGAGCCCGGAAATACCGCCGAACTCTACACCGGCGATTTTGAGGCCAGTGGGGAGGACGATCTCGCCCATGAGGGAAAGCTTGCCAAAATCCTGAGCCGAGGCGTTGGTGATCGCAGCCCAAAACAGGATCGCGGCGGATAAAGAGAATGTCTTCATGATGACGGTCCATGGATGAGCGCAAATACGCGGCAGCGCTTCGGTTTACCCGTAGCAGTCGAGTTTGACGGATGGATGAATACGTCACTGCCTGATCGTCCGGCAGAAAAAGGGGTATTATTCGCTCTGCGGACTAGAAAAGCGTACCCTGATCGGTGCCGGGAACCACAGATTTTTTAACCGTTGCAGGACGCTCCGGCTTTGGTTGCGCTGGCGCTGCGTCACCGCTCTTGGCGAGGGCCAGCACATCACCATCCTGAAAGCGCAGGGTCAGATCATCGCCAGCTGCTATCGCCGCTGCTCGTTTAACCGGCGCACCTGACGGGTCGAGGACAATGGCAAAGCCACGTTCCAGCACGCTCGTGTGTGAAAGCGTCTTCATCAGCCGCTCCAACTCAACACCGCGCCGCTTGGCACGGTCAAGCGTGAGTCCGATGGCCTGATCCTGCCTGCGCATCAATTGGTTAAGTGATTGGCGGCCACGCACGGCCAGACGGGAAATGGGTTCCGGTGACAGGCGTTGGATATGGCGGGCAAAGATGGCGCGGCGGTCACGCAGGAAGACTGACAGGCTGCGCGGCAGGCGATCCCCAAACATCGTGACTTCACGCTGCTTTTCGCGGAAACGCTGTTGCAGGACGCGGGGCGACAATTGCCTGGCGCGGCCATCAAAATGCGCGCGCTTCTTTTGCGTGTTGGCTTGCAAGGCGCGGCCAAGCCGGGCCGCTGTTTCATCGAAATGCCGCCGCGGCAAGGCCAGCAACTGATCGGCTGAGGGCAGGGCACGCGACAGTGCCCGCTGTGCTTGCCGACGGTTGTCGAGATAACGCGACATGCCCGCAGCCAGCCGTGCACCATAGGTTGCAACGCTGGCCTGCAGGTCTGCCCGCACAGGCACAGCCATTTCAGCGGCACCAGTCGGTGTGGGCGCCCGCACGTCAGCGGCAAGGTCGATCAGCGTCCAGTCGGTTTCGTGACCCACTGCCGAGATAACCGGGATTTCCGATGCCGCAACCGCACGCACCACGATTTCATCGTTGAAGCCCCAGAGATCTTCCAGACTGCCGCCACCCCGCGCGACGATCAGAACATCGGGGCGGGGCAACGAGCCACCGGGTTGCAATGCATTGAACCCGTTGACCGCAGCCGCCACTTCCGCGCCTGACGTCTCGCCCTGCACGCGCACAGGCCAGACCAGCACGTGCAGCGGGAAGCGATCGGTAATGCGGTGGATAATATCGCGAATGACTGCGCCAGTCGGCGACGTAACAACACCGATAATGCGCGGCATGAATGGCAGCAATTTTTTGGCGGCCGGATCGAACAGGCCTTCGGCACCGAGCTTGCGCTTGCGCTCTTCAAGGAGTGCCATCAGCGCGCCTGCGCCCGCTGGCTCCATCTGCTCGATGACGATCTGATATTTCGATGATCCCGGATAGGTCGTCAGCTTGCCCGTAGCGATGACTTCCATGCCCTCTTCAGGCTGAAATTTCAGGCGGCTCATACTGCCGCGCCAGACAACAGCCTCGATGCGGGCCTTGTCATCTTTCAACGAGAAGTAGGCATGCCCTGAGGAATGGGGACCGCGATAACCGGAAATTTCACCCCGCACGCGCACGTGTCCGAACGTATCCTCAACAGTGCGCTTTAGCGCTCCCGAGATTTCAGATACGGAATATTCAGCGACATTGGATGTTGATTCGGACTTTTCGGTCATTTGCTATTCCTACCGGGGTCGTGAATGGCGTCAAGTCTCGGGTGGCTTGCTTCCAGAACTATGGACATGGGCCGGGGGATAAAAGGGGAAATACACATGTCCGCAACCATAGGGCGTCTGAGCCTGCGCCATTATCTCTTGATCGGCGCCGCCATGATCGCGCTTGCCGCAATTATTCTGCTGCTTATGGGGCGCAACCCCATCTGCACCTGCGGCAATATCAGATTGTGGGTGGGCGAAACCAACTCCTCGGATAATTCCCAGCATATTTCCGATTGGTATTCGCTTTCGCACATCATCCACGGATTTCTGTTCTATGGCATTCTTTGGGTCATTGCCCGTAGCAAGCCGGTCGGCTTTCGCCTGCTCTTTGCCATTCTGATCGAGGCAGCCTGGGAAATCTTTGAAAATACCGACATGGTGATCAACCGCTACCGTGAGGCAACGATTGCGCTGGGCTACACTGGCGACAGTGTGCTGAACTCAGTCTGCGATATCCTGTTTATGGTCATCGGCTTTTTCTTCGCGTCGCGCGCGCCATTATGGCTGACGATCATTATCGCGATCTTCTTTGAACTGCTTGCCGGATACGTCATCCGCGACAACCTCACGCTCAACATAGTGATGCTGCTTTATCCGCTGGACGCGATCAAGGTCTGGCAGGGCGGGCTGTAGGCCTGCTCACCAGCCCGGCACGAGTTCTGTGGAGCGCACCTGCCGCAGGCGCTGATTTACCAGCGCCGGTACCTGTGACTGTATCATGCTGACGGGAGTGGGCATGGACAGGTTGTCAAGGCTTTCGACAATATGCTGTGCCAATGCGTCCACAATGGCTGACGGCTTGGTATGTCCACGCATGATGCCGATGCCGAACTCGGGCAAGCGGCCAAACCCATCCGCTTCTGTGAGAACGCGCATACCCGGGCGTAGGGCGCATTCCGGCAGGATTGACACTGCAAGGCCTGCCAGCACCGCAGCTGCAAGAACAGTGGCCGACCAACTGGTAAACAGAATGCGATAATCATGATGCATGGTGTCGAGCACGTCGATTGCTGCAGCACGCCAGATGCAGGTCGGGCGGCCAACGGCGAGCGGCAGAACCTTTTCCTCATGCACCGTGTGATGGGCTGACGTCACCCAAAGCAGCTGTTCGCTACGCACCACTTCCGAGCGGCGCATATCATCGCATTGCGTCACCAGCGCCAGATCAAGCTGACCCTTGCGGATCATTTCATCCAGATTGACAGTGGGTTCACAGACAACAGAAAGCTCGACGCGAGGATTGGAGCGGGAAAAGCGCGCCATGATCTCAGGCAGGAAACGATCGGCATAATCATCAGGGGTGCCGATACGGATATGCCCCTGCAATTGCGTGTCATCAAAAGCGGCGATTGTTTCACCGTTGAGCTGCATCATGCGGCGGGCATAGGCCAAGAGGCGCTCGCCATCTTCAGTCAGTTTGTTGGTGCGCCCGTCGCGCTCGAAGAGTGCCTTGGATACCCGCTCTTCCAATCGTCGCATCTGCATGGAAACCGCTGACTGCGTCTTGTTGACCGCATCGGCGGCTCTGGTGAAGCTGCCGCTGTCGGCAATGGCGATAAATGTCTGCAATTGGTCGAGATCAAGTGGTGCATTCATGGCTTTGCTCCCGGATCATTCGATCCATCACTATTATTGAAGCTTTATATGAAAAACATTCGTTTGAATAATCAATTTTTATGGATCATTCTACAGATGTTCAGGAAACGCTGGTTCTAAACGAGCCCAAGCGTGATGCGTAGAAAATGGTTTCTACAAAATTCAACCCTTCTTGATCAGCGCCATTCATAAAGGAGTAGGGCGATGACGACGACAACGAGAACGACTGAAGTAACTGGATTTGTACCCGCGATCACATCCGCGCTGGTGCAGGCTGCTGGCTTTGTCACCCGAATGATCGTCGCCCGTCGCAATCGCAAATCGATTTTGAGCCTCGGCGAGTGGAACGATCAAATGCTGCATGACATCGGTGTCACGCGCGGTGATCTGCATGCTGCCCTTGGCACCTCGCTGCTTGACGATCCAAGCGAAAGACTGGGCGCATTGGCCGACGTAAGGGCCCGTGTCCGCGCAGCACGCTCGATCAGCTAAGCATCGATTGAAGAGTTAGCAGGCGTCCCATTCACGTCGGAATCCCCTCCCGACGCCCCGCCTGCCCACTGCCCGGCCTTACGGCCGGGCTTTTTCTTTCTAATGGCTATTTGTTGCGGTCCATCCCTTTCAGGTATTGGTCGAATATGGATTCAACACCCTTCTGATATTGTTCGCTGGTCTTGCGTCCGGTTTCGAACATCTGGCCAAAGACATCCTTGAACGGATTGTCAGGCGTTGAAGGGGCGGCAGCCGGTTCTTCGGGCCGCTGCGGCTTTGCTTGAGGTTCAGGGGCGGACTGTTGCTGTGCACCGCCGCCGAGCATTTCTCCGAAGATCTTGCCGAATGGATTATCTCCAAACGGGTTCTGTGCCTGGGCATTGCCTCCGGTCTGCTGCCCTTGTGGTGCTGCTCCACCGGGAAAACCACCCCGTGTCATTTGCTCCAAAATCTGGCCCAAGGGGTTGTTACCCCAAGGGTTGGCTTGTCCTTGTGGCTGTTGTTGTCCGCCACCGGCACCGCCCAACATGCCTTCCAGAATCTGTCCCCACGGGTTATTGCCAGCCTGCTGGTTCGGCGCAGTCTGACCGCCAATACCGCCGCCTTGCCGCATCATCTGTTCTATCAGATCACCGATGACATTGCCGCCCCCGAGACCGGCTGCAGCAAACTGGCCGGTGGATTTCTTGTAAAGCCCGCCCATCATCATCGAGGCCAGAACCGGCAGCATCTGTTGCAGCGTGCTTACTGCAATCCCGGTCATCCGTGCTGCATGGTCGGCAACCGCCCGCGACAGTTCTTTCGAACCGAAGAGATTGTTCAAAATGGCATTGCCGTCGGCAATTCCGGCCGGATTGAAAGCGGCCTGCGGATTATCAAAATAGTTGACGTGTTGGCCGGAAGACAGCGCTTGAATGAATGCGCCGACGCCCATCGGATCAGCGGTATTGCGCTGCAAGCCCTGTGAAAAGGCAGGCATCAGTGCTTCGATTGCGGCAATCGTCTGTTGTTGCGAGAGTTGAAACTGCCGGGACAGAGCTTCGACAGCCTGCCCGCCTTGTCCCTTCAGGAACATGTCTACAAGATTCATGGCGCCGATCCTCCTTCGGGCTGATGCACAAGGGAAGACTAGCGCCGCAAAGGCATGAAGTTCAATCTTTTTATCAGCTTAGAGTGTGAGAGTGCATTGACTGCACAACGATTGTGCGTGGTTCGACAAGCTCACCATCAGGGAAAGTGAGGATTGCAGGGAGTTATATTCTGCAATATTTCTGGTCAGCCTTACAGCACCACTCTCCCTCCTGGTGAGCTTGTCGAACCACGAACCACGCACGATATTACTGCAGTGGACCCGATCGCCAATCCTAAAAATACTTCGCCAGATTCTTCCGAATCCGCTGCAACGGATCAACCGATGCATCGCCCGGCACGAAAGTCTCACCCGTGATTGTCTCATAGGCGTGGATATAGACTTTGGTGGTGGCGTCGATCACGTCTTGAGGAATTTCCGGAATGTCATCCTTGTACGGATCACAGCGTTCAACCACCCAGTTGCGCACGAAATCCTTGTCGAAGCTGACCGGGCGCTTGCCCGCTTCATAGCTGTCGGCAAACCAGTAACGGCTGGAATCTGGCGTATGGATTTCATCGGCCAGAACAATGTTGCCATCGGCATCGGTGCCGAATTCATACTTGGTATCAGCCAGAATGAGACCGCGGCTCGCGGCAATTTCCTGGCCGCGCGCAAAGAGTTTCAGCGCATAGCCGGAAACAGTCTCCCATTGTTTTTTGGTCAGCAGCTTCTGGCTGAGAATTTCATCTGCAGTCAAAGGCTCGTCATGGCCGCCATCGAACGCCTTCGAGGTCGGTGTGATGATCGGTGCCGGGAGCTTTTCATTGTCTTTGAGGCCATCGGGAAACGTCGTGCCGTACATTGCGCGCTTACCCGTCTTGTAAAGTGTCAGGATGGACGTACCGGTTGTTCCTGCGAGATAGCCACGAACGATGATTTCCACGGGAAGAATATCAAGCCTGCGGGCAACAACAACGTTCGGGTCCGGATATTCGAGCACATGATTCGGGCAAATATCTTTGGTTTGTTCGAACTGGAACCGTGCCGTCTGCGTGAGCACTTCACCTTTCAGCGGAATGCAGGCCAATATGCGATCAAACGCGCTGATACGGTCTGTTGCAATAATGATGCGCCGACTATCCGGCAGGTCATAGTTCTCCCGGACCTTGCCACGGTAATAGTTCGGCAGCTCGGGGATGAAAGCTTCGGTCAGTGCTTTGTGAGTGGGCATGGTGTGAAGAATCCGCGTCAGACAATCTAACTTTCGCATAACACATAAGTCAGTAAACGGGAGTCAAAATCGACCTAGCGGCCACCGGTTACATCCAGATGAGCACCGGTGACATAGGATGCTGCATCACTGAGCAGCCACACGATGGATTCGCCGATTTCATCGGCCGTTCCTGGACGGCCCAGCGGCGCTGTCACGCCAAGACGTTGCGCCCGGTCCGGTTGGCCGCCACTGGCATGGATGTCGGTCTCGATCAGTCCGGGGCGCACGGCATTGACGCGGATGCCTTCGGGGCCGGCTTCCTTGGAGAGCCCAATTGTGAGCGTGTCCATCGCACCCTTCGATCCGGCATAGTCGACATATTCAGATGGCCCGCCGAGGCGCGCTGCTGCCGATGACAGGATGACAATTGATCCGCCCTTGCCGCCGCGAGAACGTGCCATGCGGCGAACGCCTTCGCGGGCGCAGAGATAAGCGCCGAGAATATTGACATCAAACATGCGCCCCATGCGATCAGCGTCCATATCCATGAGCTTGGACGCGGGCGCGACGATACCGGCATTGACGACAAGCCCGTCCAGCGTGCCGAGCTCATCGGCCTGTTTAAACATGGAAATGACGTCGGCTTCGCTGGCCACATCGCCCTGAATCGCCTTGGCTTTGCCGCCTGCAGCGATAATTGCCGCAACCACTTCATCAGCCGCTGTCTTATTGCCCACATAATTGACGCCAACTGACCAGCCCCGTTGTCCCGCAAGAATGGCTGCGGCACGGCCTATGCCACGGCTTGCGCCGGTGATCAGGATGGTCTTGGTCATACGTGTTTCCTCTAGTAGGCATACTCCAGAAAGGCCGGTTCCACTGAACCGCCCCAGACGGTGTTATACTGACTCAGCATCTGTTCGGCCGAGGTTGTGCCACGGGCAATAACTTCCTCAAGTGAGGCCAGATAGTGGGTCTCGTCGAAACCTTCGCTGTTGAGCAAAGCGCGGTTCTTGAGTCCAAGCCGCGAAATTGCCAGCACATCGCGCGCAATGTCATGCACCGAGCGGTTGCGCAACGTGGCGCGCAGGCCTTTTGCCGGTACGTCGTCGCGCAAAGCTTGTACTTCTTCGTAGGTCCAATCGCGGGTCAATGCTTCGGCAGCGTTCAAAGCTTCGGCATCGTAGAGAATGCCAACCCAGAATGCGGGCAGGGCGCAGATACGCCGCCATGGACCGCCATCGGCACCGCGCATTTCAAGGAAGCGCTTCAACCGGACTTCCGGGAAAAGCGTCGAAAGGTGGTTGGTCCAGTCGCCCATATTGGGCGTGCCTTCTGGAATGGAATCTTTCAGCGCGCCGTTCATGAACTGGCGGAAGGTCACATGAGTGCAGTCATGGTAGCGGCCATGGCGCAGCACGAAATACATTGGGACATCGAGTGCCCATTCGACATAGTCGGCAAAACCGAAATTTTCATTGAAAATGAAGGGCAGAACGCCGGAGCGATTATTGTCCGTATCGCGCCAGATTTCTGAGCGCCAGGAGAGCAGACCATTGGGCTTGCCCTCGGTAAATGGCGACATGGCAAACAGGGCGGTGGCGATGGACTGCAGTTTCACGGAGACCTGCATCTTGCGGCGCATGTCGGTTTCCGAAGCAAAGTCGAGATTCACCTGAATGGTACAGGTGCGATACATCATGTTCAGACCATCCTTGCCAACTTTCGGCATGTAGTTAGACATGATGTTATAGCGCGATTTCGGCATACGTGGCGTTTCGGCCAGCGTCCATTTCGGACTGCCACCGAGGCCGAGAAAGCGGATGCCAAGCGGCTCGGCTATTTCGCGCACCTGCGCCAGATGCGCGTTGGTTTCTCGGCAGGTCTGGTGGATGGTGGAGAGCGGCGCGCCTGATAGTTCGAACTGTCCGCCCGGCTCAAGCGAGATCGCGCCCTGACCGGTTGGCTCAACCAGACCAATAATATTGCCTTCATCGATGATTGGCTCCCAGCCCAGCTTGGACTGCATGCCTTCAAGAATGGCCCGGATGCCACGGGGACCATCATAGGGTACCGGGCTGTGGTCTTCGGTATAGAACGGGAATTTTTCGTGCTCTGTGCCGATGCGCCATGCGGATTGCGGCTTTGAGCCCTGGTCAAGATAGGTTGCCAGTTCTTCGGTGCCGGAAAGGGGCGTCTCGTCTGTTGTATCGCGCGCCATGGATGGTGCTTCCCCACTAGAATTATCGTGCTTGTGGCGTGATTGGCTGTTTTCGGAAACGAGCGCAAGCAAATTTCGCTGATGCACTCATCAAGAGAATTTGTATCTCACCAATCGCCGATCGTCGCCTGAACAAGAGCGAGTGCGGCAACGGCGGCGGTATCGGCGCGCAGGATGCGTTGGCCGAGTGGAATAGCAGTCACAAATGGCAGTTTGCGCAAGGTTTCGCGCTCAGCGTCCGAGAAGCCGCCTTCTGGTCCAATGAGCACGCCGAGCGGCCCGCGCGGCAGGCTTTGTAACAGCGGCAGGGGATTATGGGTATCATGACCTTCGTCGCAGAAAATCAGGCGGCGGTTTGAGTCCCAGCCTTCCAGTAACTTTTCCAGTTTGACCGGCTCCCGCGTCGTGGGAATGGCCAGAACCCCGCATTGTTCCGCCGCTTCAATGGCATTGGCTTCGATTCGATCGATCCCGATGCGTGACACCTGCGTGTGCTGGGTGATGACCGGCTGCAAGACGCCTGCACCCATTTCGACAGCTTTCTGTACGAGATAATCGAGCCGTCCCTGCTTCAGCGGAGCAAAGCAATAAAGCAGATCAGGCGACATGGGCTGTTCGCGTGTCTGTTCCAGCGGTTCAAGTGCCAGCTTCTTCTTGCTTTCAAAGCGCAGCGCAGCCCGCCATTCGCCGTCACGACCGTTGAAGGCGAGAATTTCATCCCCTTCCTTCATCCGCAGGACATTGGCGAGATAATTGACCGCTTCAGCAGGCGCTTCAGCCCGCTTTCCCGCTGACAGATCCGCCGTAATATAAAGCCGTTGCATCTTGTAATTTGCGCGCATGGAAAACCGATGCCAGAGACCGGGTGGAAAGGTCAAGTACAGGATGTTTCATCCCAGCGGCGGCAAACGCCTTTTGATCGTTGATGCCTTGACAATGGACGTGTTGGTTTCTGCCTTTTCCGCCAGCCGGTCCAGCAACTTGTCGAGCTGTTCCATGGTGCGGAAATGGATCTTGCCGATAAAGCAGTCGTCGCCCGTCACCTTGTCGCATTCGGTAATCTCAGGCGTGTCCTGAATGAGCTTTTCAACGATGTGCAGCATTCCGGGCAAGGGTCTTACCCGCACAATGGCTGTCAGATGGTAACCGAGAGCTACCGGATCGATGTCGACGGTGAAGGAGCGAATGACTTTCTTCTCTTCCAGCCGCCGCAATCGCTCCGATACGCTTGGGGAAGACAGCCCGACTTTCTGGCTGAGTTCTTTCAGGGATATCCGCGCATCCTCAATGAGAATCCCGAGAATCGTCTTGTCCATTTCGTCGAGCATTTTATCCTCGTAAGGTGTTTTATGATTTGAGCCTGCATTATACAGGAAATATACATGTTTTGCCTTCTCCTGAATATATCAAATCGTGTTTGCAACGAATAGTCTTGCATCAACAGACAACGGGGTAATGGCATGGAACGGGATATTGTAAGGGGCAGCGTCGAGATGACCGCTGCAATGATGATTTCAGGCACCATCGGCTGGTTTGTGCTGATGTCGGGCCAGCCCGTCCTGTCAGTGGTCTTTTGGCGTTGCCTGATTGGGGCGCTGACATTGCTTGGTATCTGTGCCGCGCTCGGGCTGTTGCGGCCCAATGTCATTTCACTGAAATTGTTTGGTCTTGCCGTGCTTGGCGGTGTGGCCATCGTCTTCAACTGGGTTTTGCTCTTTGCCGCTTATCCCCGCGCATCCATCGCCATTGCCACGACCGTTTATAACGTCCAGCCCTTCATGCTTGTTGGGCTCGGTGCTCTGATCTTCAAGGAAAAGCTGACATTTACCAAACTGTTCTGGTTGGCTCTGGCCTTTGCCGGCATGCTCTTGATCGTGCAGGCCAAACCGGGCGGTGGCTATACGGGCACCGATTATATTGCAGGCATTGGCCTGTCACTGGGCGCGGCTTTTCTCTATGCGATTGCCGCCATCGTAGCCAAGCGCCTCAAGGGGACGCCGCCACATCTGATCGCGCTCATTCAAGTCTGTGTCGGGATTGTGCTGATGATCCCGCTTGCGGATTTCAGTGTGTTGCCAAATGGCGTGGGTCAATGGAGCAGCATCGTTACCATCGGTGTCATCCATACCGGGCTGATGTACATTCTGCTTTACAGCGCCATCCAGAAACTGCCGACACATCTGACCGGATCTCTTTCCTTTATCTATCCGATTGCTGCCATTCTGGTTGATTACTTTGCCTTCGGTCATCAATTGCAGCCCAGCCAGTTTATCGGGTCGGCGGCGATTCTGATCGCTGCGGCAGGTACAAGCCTTGGTTGGAAGATCGGGAGGGCTGCACCGGCAAGTGTCAAAGTTTGATCTGGATATCGCTTGATTGCGAGATGAGTTTTGTTCTATATTTCACTAAAGAGCATATCAATCTGACATATAGAGCAAGCACATGGAACTCCGGGCACTAAAACGCAGCGAGATCGAACAGGTCTGGACCATCGATCGCAGCGAGATCATTGAAAACATTTATGTCTTGCTGGATGGCAAACTGGTCCTGCAACCACACTATTTTGATGTTCCCGGCTGGGAAGATGGCGAGGCGGAAAAATACACGCCCCTGCTGCAGGCAAGTTTTGACCGTGGCGGACAGTTCTTCGGCTTCTTCGATGGCGATAAAGTGGCTGGTGTTGGTGCGGTTGATACAATCTGGCGCGGTCCAAAGCAGGAGCTTTTGCAATTGACCTTCCTGCATGTCAGCAATGCTTATCGCGGTCAGCGCCTGGGCGTCCGCCTCTTCGAACATTGCAAGGATGTTGCCAGAGACATGGGTGCCAAGGGGCTTTATGTCTCGGCAATACCGTCAGAAAATACAGTGGATTTCTACCGCCGTCTGCGTTGTGTCGTCACAGAGACACCCGATGCAGAATTGTCTGCACTCGAACCGGAGGACATCCCCCTGGAATGTCTTTTCAAATAGAATAACGCATATTCAGTATATCCCTGAAATGACCGGGATATATCCAGCGCCCAATGCCCGCACCGTTGATGGCGGCGTGAGCAGGCTGACACCCTGCGTTGGTGCTGGGCAAAGCGTATAGCCGTCCCAAGACCATCGATAGGTCTGCCCATCGCGGATCAGATAAGCATTGTCGCCTGATGTGACTATGCTGCCATCGGGCAGGCTGGTCACCGGCATTGGCAACGGATGGCGTTTCTTGCCGCCGCTCGCATCCAGACGCTCGCCATGAAGCACTGCATCCATCTGTGGTGCCGAAGGTTTCTCCACTTCATTTCCTTCGGCCCACGCAGCCTTGAAGGCATTGGCTCGTTGCCGCTGGCAATAGAAGCAGGGGCGGTGACCGGCACTGAGTGCGGTGGCTTCATCTGTAAAGAACAGTTCGGTCCAGCTTTGCCGGGCCATCACCGCACGGCGGACGTTCTTGTATTCGCAGACACAGATGATCCAGGCCTTGAGTGTCCAGCACCGTTTGAACAGCGTTCGGGTTGCCGGGTCGTGAATAATGCCGCGATTTCCCATGAATGTGCCGCGTTGTGGCACGGACACGATCTCGCCAAAGGGTGTGACACGGTTTTGCAGGGGCATTTGATGGCTTCCGGCTGTGAGGGGACCATGCTATCGCAAGAATATCTTCAACGCGATCATCAGGCAGGTATAATGCGGGTTCTTGTCGTTCAGAATTATCAGAATACCGGGTTGGGTCTGGTCGGGCGCGCTTTGAACGAGGTGAATGCAGAGGTTGAAATCGTACAAGCGCATCTTGGTGAAGCATTGCCGCAAGATGACTCCAACTATGACGCGCTCATCGTGCTAGGTGGCGATCAGAATGCGCTCGCCGATGATGAATTTCCTTATCTCCCTGACCTTGCTCGTCTGACCAAACGGTTTGGCGATGCCGATAAAGCCGTGCTTGGCATTTGCCTTGGCAGTCAGCTTGTTGCGCGTGGTTATGGTGCCGAAAATCTGCTTAACCGGCCACCCGAATTCGGCTGGCATGACATTACGTCAACC
Organism: Phyllobacterium sp. 628; assembly: GCF_014189505.1. Classification (GTDB taxonomy): domain Bacteria; phylum Pseudomonadota; class Alphaproteobacteria; order Rhizobiales; family Rhizobiaceae; genus Phyllobacterium. The sequence goes on from NZ_CP050301.1 coordinate 1,438,491, forward strand.
GCCGAAGGCACTTCAGACCCGGTTCTCGGCGCCACGCCGCAGCAGTTTCCGATTTTTCATTGGCACCGCGATACATTTTCATTGCCGGAGGGAGCGGTGCATCTCGCGTCGAGCACGATCACGAAGAATCAGGCTTTCCGGATTGGCCGTGCCGTCTATGCCATCCAGTTCCACTTTGAAGCCGACACCGCGTTGGTCGAAGAGTGGAAGCACGTCTTCGAACCTGAGATCAAAGCGAACAATCCCGATTGGCTGGAGAATTATTCCGCTCTTGTCGCCAAAAACGGGGCAGCAGCGGACGCGGCTGGGTTGGCATTGGCCCGCGCCTGGGTCGCGCTCATTTAAGCCTCACCGCAGATTCAGTTGCAACTCTGCAACAGCCAGCATTTGAATCAAATTGCATCGCCGGTATTCATGTGGAGCGTGTCTTTGATTCACTTGCTGGAAAGAATTGTGCGCTGTAGTTGCCGGGCCGGTTAGCTGGCATCAAGCCAGACCGAAGACAATGATGGAAACGCCCAAATGACTACCAAGAGTGCTGCCCTTTTGACTGCCGTGATGCTTGCATCCATCCTTTTCATGGGCGCTGGACTGGTATCCGTTGATGCCGGTGGCCACACAGTTTCCACAGACGGCTACGGCATCAGCTCCTCAGCGCGTTAACATTTAAGCGGTTGCTTCGAGAAAAGACTTGGCTTCGGCGTCAATCCTGATGGCGCTGAGGCGACCACTGGCATAAGCGCCGGTATCAAGATTAACCCGGTTCTGCCGCACTTCAACATCGCTGGCCGGTGTATGGCCATGGATGATCACCTTGGAATGCAGGTGCGGATCGTCAAGAAAATCCCAGCGTATCCAGATCAAATCCTCGGGATTTTGCCGCTCCAGATCGACACCGGGCCGGATGCCAGCATGGCAAAAGAAAAAATCACCCATAATGGTTGAGCGCCTTAGTCCTTGCAGAAACTCCACATGTGCGGCGGGTATAGCGCGCAGAAGCGCACTGCGCCCGGCAGCAACGGATGCCGGATCATAGAAATCAATGGTAACGCCATAGGATTTTGCAGTCTGCTTGCCGCCATGACGGGCGAAAACACCGTTTACATCGCTGCCGTTGAGAAAATCCAGAAATCCGACATCGTGATTGCCGGCAAGCGTTAGCATGCGATGTGTCTTCTTCTGTGCATTGACAAAATACTCCAGCACACCGCGCGAATCCGGGCCGCGATCGACATAATCACCCAGATGGACGACAACCCAGTCAAAGGGTGGAGTTTTTTCATTCTCGGCGAGAATACGCCGGTGCATCTCCTGCAACAGGTCGAGCCGGCCGTGCACATCACCGATGGCATAGACGCGCATTCGCTCGGGACCTCGGGCATGTTTGAAGTCGACAGTTTTCATGTCCGGTCCGACTCTCTTTGACTGCGGCGCAGACGCGACGTGTTTTCCCACGCGCTGTTGCGGGCTGCTTCCTGTTGTGCCTGTTCAATGAAATCGATGTGCTGCCGCACCGCCGCCCGCGCCTTGACCGGGTCTGACGCCATGATCGCATCGAAAATAGCCTTGTGCTGGTGCAGCAATTGTTCCCGTGCACCTGGAAAGCCGTAGATGAGCGTGCGGTTGTAAAACACGTCATCAGCCAGAAGCCGGTAACATGAGCGTAGCGTGTGCAGAAGAATGATGTTGTGCGCACATTCGCCGATGGTGCTGTGGAGCTCGACATCAAGCTCCGCTTCTTTCTTGAAATCGTCGGTGTCGTAGGCGTGCTGCATCGCGTCCATGATATGCTGCAACAGTAAGCGGTCGTCTTCGGTTGCCCGCCGTGCGGCATATTCCGCCGCTATGCTTTCGATTTCCCGCCGGTATTCAAGATAGTCGGCCGCCGCCTTCCGGTGACTGGAAATCAGATCCATCACCGGTTTGGAAAAGACTTCGCCGATGACGTCGGCAACAAAAGTACCCCCGCCATGCCGGGCGACAAGCAGGCCCTTGGCTTCCAATGTCTTCAGAGCACTGCGCAGTATTGGCCGCGACACGTCGAACTGAACAGCCAGGTCCCGTTCGCCCGGCAATTGATCCCCGACCCGCAACACGCCTTCAAGGATCAGCATCTCGATTTGGCTGACAATGTCATCGGCCGTGCGCGAAGATTGGATGCGGGCAAAGACGAGGCGGCTCATAGTCAAACTGGTCCGTGCGAATGATTTTCTGCCGCAGCGTATCGGTAAATCGGCGAACTGGTCAATTCTTTGATCCACTTTGCCTGGCGCCTTGGCATCGTCGCTCGCATAAGCGTCGCATAGCCGCAGTCTCGTGGCGCAAAGGCGCATTGAAACACCATGGTATTGCGTTCACCATCCTGTGAATGCCGATCAAGGGGAAAGACCGGTTGATATGAAGGGGAAAAGACTAAGAACTGCAGCGGCAAGCGCTGCCTCAAGTTCGGGTGGCGTCATGGGCTTTCCGGCCCACGCGGAGCGTTCCGTGGCGTTGGGCGAAGTCCACGCCAGACCCTATCCTCTCGTGGATACACCGCGCCTGCTGATTCAGTTGGCTTTCATGACCGAAGGCGGATCGACAGTTGATCATGCGGTTCTGGCGGAACTTTCCCGCAGTATCGGCATAGCTTCTCCCGCCCGCGATGCAAGACATCACATTATGCCATGGGGCAATGGTACCTTGCGCTGGGAGCGTCATACGGAGTTCTCGACTTATTTGTGGGAAGGACCGATGCCGCGCGCTGGCCAGACGGCGCAACATCCATTCGGGCACGGTTTCAATCCGCCCGGCACGGTCATTGATGGCGTACGGCTGGAGATCATCCGCAAGGACAGCAATGCTGCGGCGTTGATCGAGGAATTTGATCCGACAAGCCTCTGTTACAGCGATGTTGAGAATGGCCTTGCCTCGATCATTACGGATTTCCGCCAGGATGGCGACGGTATGACCCGCATTCTCATTCTCGATAACGGCTTGTCGCCGGCGCGCGCCGGGGCACTCTCTCAGCGTGTGATCGAAATCGAGACCTACCGCACGCTGGCAATGCTGGGGCTGCCGCTGGCGCATTCCCTGTCACCGCGCATCCGCCGTATTGAGGATCGTCTGGCGGGCCTGACCACGGAAATGCGCGCGCCGGATGCTGACAATCACAAATTGCTTGATGAGCTCACATCGCTGGCGGCGGAACTTGAAGCGGACGCAGCTTCGAGCCTTTACCGGTTTGGTGCCAGCCGCGCCTATAACGGTATTGTACTGGAGCGCTTGGCGGCATTGCAGGAAGAACCGGTAACAGGCTACGAAACCTGGGCGGCATTCATCCAGCGCCGTATGGCACCTGCCATGCGCACCTGCCGTTCTGTCAGTGGCAGACAAGAAAACCTTTCCGAGAAACTGTCACGCGCCGCAACCTTGCTGCGCACGTCGGTGGATGTCGAGTTGGAGCGGCAGAACCGTGATCTCTTAAGCTCCATGAACCGGCGTGCACAGCTGCAATTGCGTCTGCAGCATACGGTGGAAGGCCTGTCGGTCGCAGCAATTTCATACTATGTTGTTGGTCTGTTTTTCTACCTTGCCAAAGGGGCGGAAAGCTACAATCCGGATTTGCATTCTTCGGTGCTGACTGCCGCCTTTGTGCCCGTTGCGATCATCGCCATGTGGTTCGTGGTGAAGTCGATCCGCAAATCCCACAATGATGATTGATTGAATGCGCTGCTCTTCTCATAACTGCGCGTCACTTTGGCTGTGAGCAAATGCATGACGGCGGCGTGGCAAAAGTTTAGACTGTTTACAAATTGGAGAGGTGACTGGTAAACATATTTTACCAGTGGCCGCTATCTACTGGAGAGGGAGGGTGCATGTCCGGGTTGGTGATGCCGAAAGCCGATGCGGCGACCATGTCGCACCGCAGCGAAATCGTCGCCGCCCTGCGTGCTATTGTTCCCGGCGAAGGCGTCGTTGATGTGACCAACGAAATGCGGGCTTTTGAATCCGATGCCCTGACGGCCTATCACCAGCTGCCGCTGGTTGTCGTTCTGCCCCAGACAGTCGCTCAGGTGTCTAAAATCCTCAAATATTGCCATGAGAACAACGTGAAAGTCGTGCCGCGCGGCTCCGGCACTTCGCTCTCCGGCGGTGCGCTGCCGCTGGAAGATGCGGTGCTGCTGGTCATGTCGCGGTTCAATCGTATTCTCGAAATCGATTATCCCAACCGTGTTGCCGTTGTGCAGCCGGGTGTGACCAATCTTGGCATCACGAAAGCCGTGGAGCACGAAGGCTTTTACTACGCTCCAGATCCTTCTTCGCAAATCGCCTGCTCCATCGGCGGCAATGTTGCTGAAAATTCCGGCGGCGTGCATTGCCTGAAATATGGACTTACCGCCAACAATGTCCTCGGCCTCGAAATTGTGCTCATTTCAGGCGAGGTCATCCGGCTTGGCGGCAAGCATCTGGATTCCGAGGGCTATGACCTTCTCGGGTTGATGACCGGCTCGGAAGGCCTGCTCGGCGTGGTCACTGAAGTGACGGTCCGCATCCTGCAAAAGCCCGCCACGGCGCGCGCCTTGATGGTGGGCTTTCCCACCAGCGAAGCAGCGGGGCAATGCGTTGCCGATATCATCGCTGCCGGTATCATCCCGGGCGGCATGGAGATGATGGACCGCCCGGCAATCCATGCGGCTGAGGATTTCGTTCATGCGGGTTATCCGCTTGATGTGGAAGCGCTGCTGATCATCGAACTTGATGGACCGGCAATCGAGGTCGATCATCTGATTGATATGGTCGAGACCATTGCCAACAGAAACGATGCTTCGTCCTGCGTGATTTCGCAGAGCGAAGAAGAGCGCATGTCATTCTGGGCGGGCCGCAAGGCGGCCTTTCCGGCTGTCGGGCGTATCTCTCCAGATTATCTCTGCATGGATGGCACGATCCCCCGCAAGGAATTGCCGAAGGTGCTGGCGGGAATGCGCGAGCTTTCGGAAAAATACGGTTTGCGCGTTGCCAACGTGTTTCATGCGGGCGATGGCAATCTGCATCCGCTTATCCTTTATGATGCGAATATCCCGGATGAATTGCGCAAGGCGGAAGACTTTGGCGCAGACATTCTGCGGCTGTGCGTCAAGGTGGGCGGCGTTCTCACCGGAGAACATGGCGTGGGTGTGGAAAAGCGCGACCTCATGCCGGAAATGTTCAACGAGATTGACCTGAACCAGCAAATCCGGGTGAAATGCGCCTTTGACGACAAGCACCTGCTCAATCCGGGCAAGGTGTTTCCGCAATTGCACCGCTGCGCCGAACTTGGCCGTATGCATGTGCATCGCGGTCAGGTGCCGTTTCCAGATATTCCGAGATTTTAGGCGATGCTCTTCAAGGCGCAAACACTCGAGGCCATTGCACGCGGCGACGTTGATCTGGCGTTCCGGCGCTGGACCCGTCCGACCGTCAAGGCGGGCACCCGCCTTCGCACACTCATCGGTGTTGTTGTCATCGGCGACGTCATAGCCATTGATTCAGACAAACTCACAGCGGAAGACGCCAGACGTGCCGGTTTTGCCACTGTCGATGCACTCACCCGAGAACTGCGCGCCATCGACGGAACACTCTACCGCATATCAATCACCGGCGTTGAGCCCGACGAACGAACCACTTTACGCGAAGAAGCTCTCTTGGAACCGGACATCGCCGAACTGGCGATGCGTCTTGCACGCTGGGACAGCGCGGCATCATCAGCCGGATATCACCGCCAGATATTGCAGCTGATTGCCGATCATCCCGGAACAGTGGCTGCTGATCTGGCCAGGCAGTTCAATGTGGAAACAGCAAAATTCAAGCGCGATGTCCGCAAGCTCAAGGAAGTCGGTTTGACCATCAGTCTCGGCACTGGCTACCGGCTGTCGCCACGCGGCAAAAGCTTTCTGGATGCGCAATGAAATGACAACATTTACCCCCGCAACCGAGGCCGAAATTGTTGATGCGGTGCAATGGGCACTGGCTGAGGGTGCGCCTGTCGAGGTTTGCGGCCATGGTTCCAAGCGCAAGCTCGGCCGTCCCTTGCAGACAGAACATACGATTGCGCTGACAGATTATTCCGGCGTGACACTTTACGAACCGGATGAACTCGTTCTGAGCGCCAAGGCGGGAACGCCGATAGCTGAACTTGAAGCCCTGCTCGCCTCCAAGGGGCAAGCATTCCAGTTCGAACCCATGGATTATGGTCCGCTGCTGGGCGAAGCTGCCGGGCAGGGCAGTCTTGGCGGTGTGCTTGCCACCAATCTCTGCGGTCCGCGCCGGTTGAAGGCTGGGTCCGCACGCGATCATGTGCTGGGTGTGCGGGTTGTTTCGGGCCGGGGTGAACTGTTTAAATCCGGTGGCCGTGTCGTCAAGAATGTCACCGGTTACGATCTGTCCAAGGGCATGGCCAATTCCTGGGGTACGCTCGGGATTGCCACGGAAATCACCTTCAAGGTTTTGCCGGCACCGGAAACGGAAACAACGCTCATCGTTCGTGGTCTTACCGATGACGAGGCGACACGCGCCATGGCAATCGCCATGGGTTCAAGCGGTGAAGTCGCGTCCGCCGCGCACCTGCCGCTCAATATCTGTTCCCGTGTCATCGATGGTCTGTTGAAGGGTGATGCTTCTACGCTGCTGCGGCTCGAAGGCTTTGCGCCTTCCGTTGCCGACCGGGTAACCATGTTGAAAGGCCTGCTCGGCTCTGCCGGCTCCATTCAGGAAATATCCGGCGATGTCTCGCGCAAGCTCTGGCAGGAAGTGCGCGACGTTATTCCTTTTGCCGATGGTACGGAACGTCCGGTCTGGCGTGTCTCCATGGCACCGATGGAAGCTTATAAACTCGTGGCCTCCATGCGCATGGGGGCGGCGGTCGATGCCTACTATGACTGGCAGGGCGGATTGGTATGGTTGCGGCTCGACGGTGATCCGGAAGCCGAGGCTGTGCGCGTTCTCGTCAAGAAGTTCGGCGGCGGCCACGCAACGCTTGTGCGTGCGCCGGTGGCGATACGTGCCGCCATTCCGGTGTTCGAACCGCAGGCCGCAGCGCTGGCTGCCCTGTCAACGCGGCTGAAACAGCAATTTGATCCGGAGGCTATCCTCAATCCGGGCCGTATGGTTGCAGGAGTGTAGGATGCAAACCAATTTCACGCCGCAACAATTGCTCGACCCTGATGTTGCCGAGTCGGAAAAAATCCTGCGCAAATGTGTGCATTGCGGATTTTGTACCGCAACATGCCCGACCTACGTGACGCTTGGCAATGAGCTCGACAGTCCGCGCGGCCGCATTTACCTGATCAAGGACATGTTGGAAAATGGCCGTCCGGCTGATGAGCAGATCGTCAAACATGTGGATCGCTGTCTGTCCTGCCTTGCCTGCATGACCACGTGTCCGTCCGGCGTGAATTATATGCATCTGGTCGACCATGCCCGCGCCCACATTGAAAAGACCTATAAACGTCCACTCATGAACCGTCTGTCCCGTGCGCTGCTGGCTTTCGTGTTGCCGCATCCCTCGCGCCTGCGTCTGTCACTGAATGCTGCAAAACTGGGTCGGCCTTTCCTGCCGTTGTTCAATTCTGTTTCGGCGCTGAAACCCATCGCCGCCATGCTCGCCTTGGCGCCCAAATCTGTTCCGGCGAAGTCGCATTTTGCTGAACCCGGGCTGCACCCGGCAACGAAAACCAGGCGCGGCAGGGTGGCTATTCTGACCGGTTGTGCCCAGCCGGTGCTGAAGCCCGGTATCAATGAAGCCACAATCCGGCTCTTGACCCGTCTCGGTATTGAAGTGGTGGTGCCGAAAGGCGAGGGCTGCTGCGGCTCTCTTGTCCATCATATGGGCCGGGAAGACGCGGCGCTGGACGACGCGCGCCGCAATGTCGACGTCTGGACACGCGAGCTGCAAAATGGCGGTCTCGATGCGATTGTGATCACTGCTTCCGGCTGCGGAACCACAATCAAGGATTACGGGTACATGCTGCGGCTTGATCCGGCTTACAGTGAAAAAGCTTCAGTCGTTTCCGGTCTTGCCAAGGATATTACCGAGTATCTGACGACACTTGATCTGCCTGCACCGCAGCAGCCTTCAGGACTTGTCGTCGCGTATCATTCCGCCTGTTCCATGCAGCATGGCCAGAAACTGACGCATCAGCCGAAAGACCTGCTGAAAGCGGCTGGCTTCACGGTGAAGGACCCGGCGGAGGGCCATCTTTGCTGCGGCTCAGCCGGAACCTACAACATCATGCAGCCGGAGATCGCCAAGACGTTGCGCGACCGCAAGGTGAAGAACATCGAGGCGACAGGAGCCAGCATCATTGCTACGGGCAATATCGGCTGCATCACGCAGATTGCCAGCGCTGCGAAAATGCCGATTGTTCACACGGTGGAATTGCTGGATTGGGTCTATGGCGGACCACGACCGGAAGGTGTGGCCGCACTCACCCTGCAGGCCGCGGAATAGGCAAAAGAAGGGCAGCGGCCCATCAGGAACCGCTGCCCAGTTTCGGCACCGCCCCGGTGCCGTCCCCACTAACTTTTAAACTCTTACATCACCACAACTTTGGTGCCGACATTGACCCGCTCATAGAGATCGGTGACATCTTCATTGCGCATGCGGATGCATCCGCTGGAAACCGACTGGCCGATGGTCCAGGGCGCGTTTGTGCCATGAATGCGGTACAGCGTATCGCCGAGATAGAGCGCACGCGCGCCAAGCGGATTGGCTGGTCCGCCTTCCATATGCACGGGAAGAATGCGGCCCTTCTCTTTTTCACGTTTGATCATCTCGGTGGGTGGACGCCAGTCCGGCCATTCCGCCTTGCGCGAAATATTGTTGGTTCCGCTCCAGCCAAAGCCTTCCTTGCCGACGCCGACGCCATAACGGCGGGCATTGCCATCGGCTTCAACGAGAAACAGGAAATGCTGGGATGTATCGATAACAATCGTGCCGGGCGCTTCCGAGCCGCTATAGGCGATGGTCTGTGGCAGGAATTTGGGGTCCATCGTGCGTTGTTTGCGCGGCGTTTCTGCTGCTGGTTCTGCCGGGCGCCGGAACGAAACTTCACGTTTTGCTGGATTTGCTTCATCGGCAAATGGGTCGCGTGCCCGCCGATTGACAATGGCGCGGCGCGCTGGCGGCGCGGTGAACACCACATAGCCACGCGGATTGACCGCCGTGCCAACCGGGCGCTGCCGCAATTGTGTGACCCACGGCGCGGAAAGGTCCGGGCTCATGACCACGGGTGGCCGCGTCGCATAACGGTCACTGGCCCCCGCATGGGATGAAAACACGGTCAGGCAGGAGGTGGTCAGAAGCAGCAATGCAGTCTTCATCGGGATAATTCTCTTGGCAATCGACACTCCTGACATGATTTGTCAGGTTTCGGATTGAGTTTGCCCGTAGCTGGGTAGAAAAAAGTGAATCAGGATCAATAAAAAACGATTCTTTTCGGAAACTATTTGTTGTGGTTACCGGATGGTTTCAATGACTGGTTAATCCAGAGTGAAAATGTACCGAAGGGACAGACGCCATGCAAGAGCCAGCTCCTGTAAAGACCGGATTGATCACCGGCGAGGACGGTCACACACGCTGCTCGTGGCCGGGTGCGCTGCCCGAATACATCCACTATCATGATCATGAATGGGGACGCCCGGTTACGGACAACTACCGCCTGTTCGAAAAAATCTGCCTTGAAGGCTTTCAGTCGGGCCTGTCCTGGCTAACCATCCTGCGCAAGCGCGAAAATTTCCGTGAGGCCTTTGAGGGCTTTGATTTCGAGCGCATAGCCCGCTATGGCGACAAGGATATCGAACGGCTGCTTGGCAATGCGGGGATCATTCGCCATCGCGGCAAGATCACCTCGACGATCAACAACGCCAAACGCGCCATCGAACTAATCGAGGAAAAAGGCTCTCTGGCAGCATATTTCTGGAGCTTTGAACCACCTGTCGAAGAGCGGCCCAAGCGCGTGGATTATGCTACCGTGATTGCCAATCCTTCGACAGCCGCATCGGTGCGCCTCTCCAAGGATTTGAAAAAGCGCGGCTTCAGCTTTGTCGGCCCAACCACCATGTATGCGCATATGCAGGCGATGGGACTGGTGAACGATCACTTCGAAGGCTGTAAATGCCGGGAGGAGATCGAAAAGATTCGCGCGAACTTCAAGCGGCCTGTCTGATCTTTCGACTCCAAGTTGAAAACCGCCTGTGGACTTGCTTTGCTGCGGCAATTGCGAGCCGTTAGCGCTTCCTTCCTTGCCCTCGATGGCCTGATAAGCTAAGGCAAACGCGCTTCGGCAATCAATAAATCTCAGGGTATCGGATCAGAATCATGACAACGAAGGCAGACAGATTGAAAGCGCGGCTGCCGCGCGGTTTTGTAGACCGTGTGCCGGACGATTTGCGCGCTGCCGAAAAGATGATGACGGAGATCCGCAAGGTCTACGAACTCTATGGGTTCGAACCTGTGGAGACCCCCCTGATTGAGTACACCGATGCGCTCGGCAAGTTTCTGCCGGATCAGGACCGCCCGAATGAGGGCGTGTTTTCCTTTCAGGACGATGACGAGCAGTGGTTGTCGCTGCGCTACGACCTGACAGCGCCGCTGGCGCGTTTCGTTGCGGAAAATTTCGAGAGCCTTGCCAAGCCCTATCGCAGCTATCGCGCCGGTTGGGTGTTCCGCAATGAAAAGCCTGGCCCCGGCCGCTACCGTCAGTTTATGCAGTTCGACGCCGACACCGTTGGCGCGCCCTCCGTCGCGGCGGATGCGGAAATGTGTATGATGATGGCGGACGTCATGGAAGCCGTCGGTATCAAGCGCGGCGATTACGTGATCCGCGTCAACAACCGCAAGGTTCTCGACGGTGTTCTGGAATCCATTGGTCTTGGCGGTGATGACAAAATGGGCCAGCGTCTGGTTGTTCTGCGGGCCATCGACAAGCTCGACAAGTTCGGTCCTGAAGGTGTACGCCAGCTGCTCGGCAAAGGCCGTCTGGACGAAAGCGGCGACTATACCAAGGGTGCCGGTCTCGATGAGGAGGCCATTTCCAAGGTGCTTGATTTCACCTCGGCTGGCGGTGCCAATGGCAGCCAGACCATCACCAATCTGGAACAAGTCGTTGCTGGTAATGACAAGGGTGTGGAAGGTGTTGCGGAACTCGCAACAATCGAAGCACTGTCCGCTGCCGCCGGCTACGGCGAGCGCATCCGCGTTGATCCTTCGGTTGTACGCGGTCTTGAATATTACACCGGCCCGGTTTTCGAGGCTGAACTGACCTTCGACGTTACCAACGAAAAGGGCGAAAAGGTTGTGTTCGGATCTGTCGGCGGTGGTGGCCGTTATGACGGCCTCGTGTCGCGTTTCCGCGGCGAGCCAACCCCGGCAACCGGGTTTTCGATCGGCGTCTCGCGTCTGATGACGGCGCTGACCAATCTCGGCAAGCTCGACACGTCAGACAATGTTGGACCCGTGGTTGTTCTGGTCATGGACCGCGACACGGAAAGCCTTGGCCGCTACCAGAAGATGGTCTCCGACCTGCGTCAGGCAGGCATCCGTGCCGAAATGTATCTCGGCGGTTCCGGCATGAAGCCGCAGATGAAATATGCGGATCGCCGTGGAGCGCCCTGCGTGATCATTCAGGGCTCGCAGGAGCGCGACAATGGCGAAGTGCAGATCAAGGATTTGATCGAAGGCGCGCGCCTATCCGCTGAAATCGAGGACAATGTGACCTGGCGTGAAGGCCGTCAGGCTCAGATCACTGCCAAGGAAACCGATCTTGTAACGGAAGTGCGCAAGATTCTCGATGCTCAGGCCGAGGATCGTGCCGTGCTCAAGGCGCGCTAATCCAATATGACAGGTTCCCGCGCTCCCGTCTTTGCCAGTGATCTTGCCGCGCTGATTTCAGCGCGGGATGCGGAGCTTGTCGATATCCCGGTGATCCAGCCTGCGGACCAGTTTCTTGATATGGCAGGCGAGGACTTGCGGCGCCGCATTTTTCTGACCGAAAACGAAAACGGCCAAAGCCTGTGCCTGCGTCCGGAATTCACCATTCCAGTCTGCCGCAACCACATTGAGCTGAATGCAGCGACCCCCAAGCGCTATGCCTATCTCGGCGAAGTGTTCCGGCAGCGGCGCGAGGGTGGCAATGAGTTCTTTCAGGCCGGGATCGAAGATCTGGGCGATGCCAACCGCGCCCGTGCCGATGCCCGTTCTGTGGCCGATGCAATTGCGTCCATCCGTCTTGTCGCACCGAATGCCGAGCTGGAAACGCTGCTTGGCGATCAGGCCATCTTCGAGGCCGTGCTTGCCGCACTTGGACTACCGCGCGGCTGGCAGAAGAAGCTGGCGCGTGCTTTCGGCAATCCGGGTCAGTTGAAAAGCCTGCTCGCTGATCTCTCATCGAACCAGAACAATGGCTCGTTGCCCGAACGACTAGCTGTTTTGGTTGCAAAAGGCGATGAGGCCGGACTTGCTGCGGAACTTGAACAGGACATGCAGGCTGCCGGTATTTCGCCGGGCGCTGGCCGCAGTCCCCATGAGATCGCGCGCCGCCTGATCGAGAAGGCCAATCTTGCTTCGGTCAAACTGCCGGCGCAGGCCTTTGCTGCGCTAGAAACATTTCTGGCCATTCGCGTGCCGGTTCAGACAGCTGCCACGCATCTGCGTACCTTCGCGCGCGCCAACGAATTTGATCTCGGCCCGGCGCTCGATCAGTTTGAAGCGCGTGTTGTCGCCATCAGGGAAGCAGGCATCGGGCAGGAAAACATCGTTTATGACGCTGCGTTTGGCCGTCCGCTCGATTATTACACGGGCCTTGTTTACGAAACGCGCGCTCTGAACAACCTTGATCTTGGCGCTATCGTCGGTGGCGGGCGTTATGACCGTCTGCTGACGATGCTCGGTGCAGTCGATTCCATTCCCGGTGTCGGATTTTCCATCTGGCTCGACCGGCTGGAGAAAATTGCCGGAGGCGCGCAATGACCATTACGCTTGCGCTTCCCTCCAAAGGCCGCCTGAAAGAACAGGCACTCGAGGTTCTGCAAAAGGCCGGGCTGACCGTCATCCTGCCAAAAGACCAGCGCAATTACCGTGCGCAGGTCGACGGCGATAGCAAGATCGATATCCTGTTTCTGTCGGCCTCCGAGATTGCCCGTGAGCTTGGCTATGGCAGCGTTGATCTCGGCGTCACCGGCGAGGACCTGATCCGTGAAACATTGTCCGCCGCCGATGAGCGCGTGCAGATCGAAGCGCGCCTTGGCTTTGGCCACGCGGATGTTGTCGTTGCCGTACCTGAAGTCTGGCATGACGTTTCGACAATGGCTGATCTCGATGACGTGGCTGCGGAATTCCGCCAGCGTCACGGCAGACGCCTGCGCATTGCCACCAAATACTGGCGTTTGACCCAGCAGTTTTTCTCGACGATGCACGGAATTCAGGTTTACCGCATCGTGGAAAGCCTCGGTGCCACCGAAGGAGCGCCTGCTTCGGGTTCTGCCGATATCATCGTAGATATCACCTCAACCGGCTCCACACTGCAGGCCAACCATCTGAAAGTGCTGGAAGACGGCGTGATCCTCAAATCCGAGGCGTGCCTGATTTCCTCACGCAAAAATGCCGATCCGGCTGCCGTTGCTGCTCTGGCGCAGCGTATCAAGGATGCTCTCGGCTCACGTTGATCTATCAACTATCCGTGATTCTGCCCCCGTTCTGTAACTTTTATGGCTTGCCATACGTATTCCCTGTCAGATGACTGATATGCTTCGGTCATCCTGTTCAGGGAGACATTGTCATGATGACACGCCGATCACTTTTTGGCGGAGCTGTTCTGGGACTTGGAGCGCTGATCGCATCGCGCTTTTCCAACACGCCCAAGGCCTATGCAGCAGGCACGTTTGAAGTTGAGCATACGGATGCTGAGTGGAAAAAGCTGCTGACCGCCGACCAGTATGATGTGCTGCGGCAGGAAGGTACCGAGCGCCCGTTCACCAGCCCGCTCAACCACGAAAAGCGCAAAGGCACATTTGCCTGCGCCGGGTGCGATCTGCCGCTCTTCGAATCCGATACGAAATTTGACAGTGGCACCGGCTGGCCGAGCTTCTGGTCGCCGATCAAAGGCGCTGTTACCGAGGTAACAGACAGGTCCTTTGGCATGTCACGCACTGCGGTCAATTGCCATCGTTGCGGCGGCCATCTCGGTCATGTGTTCGATGACGGACCCAAGCCGACGGGCCTTCGCTATTGCATGAACGGTGTCGCAATGAAGTTCACCCCGGCTGCCGCCTGATTTTACGATAGGAAACCAACATGAAACTGCGTCATTTACTGCTTGCCTCTTGTCTGGCCTTCGCCCCGGCGACGGCATCCGCCGAAAAGATAACCATGGTGCCGCCGCCCGCGATGGACCAGACCGCTGCAGCCAAAACCGAAACCATTGTTCTGGCAGGTGGCTGTTTCTGGGGCGTACAAGGTGTCTACCAGCATCTGAAGGGTGTCACCAATGCAGTCTCCGGGTATTCCGGCGGCAAGAAAGAAACTGCCAGTTACGAGACCGTCAGCTCTGGAACCACCGGCCATGCGGAATCCGTTGAAGTGACATTCGATCCCAAAACGGTGAGCCTCGGCAAGATCCTGCAGGTCTATTTCTCCGTGGTTCATAACCCTACGGAACTCAACCGGCAGGGCCCTGATTCAGGCACACAATATCGCTCGGCTATTTTTACCACAACGGATGATCAGGCGAAGATTGCCAAGGCCTATGTGGACCAGCTCGACAAGGCCAAGGTTTATTCGGACCCGATCGTTACCAAGATTTCAACGCTGGATAAATTCTACCCTGCGGAAGGCTACCATCAGGACTACGCAACTCTGAATCCAACCCAGCCCTATATCGCCTATAATGATCTGCCGAAGATCGAGGGCCTCAGCAAATACTTTCCGCAGGATTACCGCGCCAAACCGGTGCTGGTGAGTGAAGTCAAGGCTTCCAACTAAACGGTAGCCGTGGACAACTAAAAGGCCGCTGAGAAGCGGCCTTTTCATTTTGGACATGCAATCAGTAATTAACCGCGCTTGCCGTCAATCGAGTATGCACCGGCGCCGTGCAGAGCCAGCACAAAGAAACCGCCAGCAATAGCAAGGTTCTTGAAGAACTGGGTCTGGTTTGCCTGATCCCATGGAGCAATGTGGGCAACGAGTGCCGCACCGATGGTGAAGACACCCAGAAGAACTGCGGCATAGCGGGTCTTGAAGCCGAATAGAACAGCAAGGCCGCCAACAAGTTCAACCAATCCAACGATGACCGCAGTCACTGTCGGCAAAGGCAGGCTCTTGGCAGCAAAATACTCTGCCGTACCGGCAAGGTTCGTCAGCTTGCCATATCCCGCAGGAATAAACAGAAGCGTCAGCAGAATGCGACTGACCAAAGTTACAATGGCATTGCTGGATGTTGTCGAGTTGGCAAGTGCGTTGTCTGACATGGGTGGTTCTCCGAGTTTGTCGTGACAATCGATAACTAAAATCGATTGTCAAACAAAGTCACTATTTTCTCGACACATTGTTCACAATGAAATGATTTTCTCTTTTACTCCGGTGCAATCATGCGTTCCGGGCGCACAAGGCGGTCATAATCCTCGGCCGAAACATGGCCGCTGGCCAATGCTTCTTCGCGCAAGGTGGTGCCGTTCTTGTGTGCAGTCTTGGCAATTTTGGCTGCATTGTCATAGCCAATAGCAGGTGCCAAGGCGGTAACCAGCATCAGCGAGCGCTCCAGCAGGTCCTTGATGCGCACCTCGTCCGCTTCAATGCCTTCAACGCAATTGTCGGCGAAAGATACCATCGAATCCGCAAGCAGGCGGATCGATTGCAGAACGTTAAGGGCAATCACCGGCTTGAACACATTGAGTTCGAAATGGCCTTGGCTCGCAGCAACGGTGACTGTCGTCTGGTTACCGAAAACCTGCGCGGCAACCATGGTCAGTGCCTCCGCCTGGGTTGGGTTGACTTTGCCAGGCATGATTGATGAGCCCGGCTCGTTTTCCGGCAGCTTCAGTTCACCAAGACCTGAACGCGGACCGGAACCCAGGAAGCGGATGTCATTGGCGATCTTGAAAAGATCTGTGGCGAGTGAATTCAGGCTGCCGTGGAAATTGGCAAGTGCGCCGTGGCTGGCGAGTGCTTCGAACTTGTTCGGAGCGGTCTTGAAGCTAAGGCCTGTAATATCGGATACCGCCTCGGCAAAGCCCGTTTCGAAACCGATTGGTGCATTGAGCCCGGTACCGACGGCGGTACCGCCCTGTGCAAGCAGAAACACATCGGCAAGGCTTTGTTCGATCCGCTTGCGCGCGTATTCAAGAGCGGCGCGATAACCGGAGAATTCCTGACCGAGCGTGACCGGCGTTGCATCCTGTGTGTGGGTGCGGCCGATCTTGATAATGTCAGCGAATGCCTTTTCCTTCTTCGCCAGTGCGGCGGTCAGATGATCAAGGGCAGGGTAGAGCCGCTTGGTGGCCTCAACGGCTGTTGCGATATGGATCGCTGTCGGGAACGTATCGTTCGACGACTGGCTCATATTGACGTGGTCGTTCGGATGAACCGGCTTTTTCGATCCCTTGACGCCGCCGAGCATTTCGATGGCCCGGTTGGAGATGACTTCATTCGCATTCATGTTGGACTGTGTGCCCGAGCCCGTCTGCCAGACAACCAGCGGAAAGTGCTCGTCGAGCTTGCCTTCGATGACTTCCTCGGCAGCAACTGTGATTGCACGGCCTGTTACTTCGTCGAGCTTGCCCAATGCCATATTGGTTTCGGCCGCAGCACGCTTGACGATACCAAGTGCCCGAACGAGCGGGATTGGCATTCTTTCGTTACCGATCTTGAAATTGTGCAGTGAGCGTTCGGTTTGTGCGCCCCAATATTTGTCCGCGGCGACTTCGATTGGCCCAAAAGTATCTGTTTCGGTGCGGGTATTGCTCATTGTGTTCTCTTCCTGTTGGGAGTTGCCGGAAGCACTACTGCTAACCTTGATGGGAGGCAAGGTTAGCGAGGGAAATGTTGTTCTGGAAATCACCCGGCAATACGATAAAATCGATTATAGAGTATTTCATCCAAACGAAAATTTGGACACCATCATTGATCAATGCGCTCGAAACGGCGCGGAATGCTGGTAAATGACAGATGCTGCATGATTCACTCGGGAGGACAGGCCGTGACGATCCGGGAATCACGAACACTTCAAATCTCCGTCAACCGCGAATGGCGGTCAGCCTATGATTATGCGTCAAATCCGGAGAATGTGCCGAAATGGGCATCGGGACTGGCCTCGGGTCTGCAAAAGTCCGGCAATGAATGGCTTGCCGATGGCCCGGCTGGAAAGCTGCGTATCCGGTTCGCACCCCGCAATGATTACGGCGTTCTTGATCATTGGGTAATCACCGAAACCGGGGAAGAAGTCTATGTTCCGTTGCGGGTGGTTGCCAACGATGCGGGGTGTGAAATCAGTTTCACCCTGTTCCGCATGCCGGATATGAACGAAGCAAAGTTTGCAGAAGATGCGGCATGGGTTATGCGGGATCTCAATGCATTACGCGCTGTTTTAGAATCAGAAAAGTTGTGAGGAAAAGACATGGCCGGTTCAGGCAGGGATAAACGCATCAACTATATCGAATTGAATGTGAGCGATATCGGCCGCATGCGTGCGTTCTATGGCGATGCTTTCGGCTGGTCCTTCACTGATTATGGTCCTGATTATTGCGAATTCTCCGATGGCAATATGAATGGCGGATTCGCCAAGGGCGGCGAGATCAAGCCGGGTGGGCCGCTGGTTATCCTGTTTGCCGATGATCTTGCCGACACGCAAAGCCGGGTCGAAACTGCGGGCGGGACAATCGTCAACCCCATTTTCGATTTTCCGGGAGGGCGTCGTTTTCATTTCACCGACCCGGAAGGTTATGAACTGGCGGTCTGGTCAGACAAATAAGCGCTGACGCTTACGCCGCCTGTTTCAGCATATGCGCGTCATAACGTTCCATGAACTGGCGCAGAAGCTGTGGATATTCGGGTGTCACTGCCGCCTTGACGCTCGGGCGCTCAGCCAGTGCCTGACGCCAGGCCCGCACTTTCGGATAGCTGGTGAATACGCCCTGATCCGCGATTTCATCAAAAGTGTCGAAGTAGCGGAAGACCGGTGCAAACACTGCGTCAACAAGGCTGAATTTTGCTCCGGCAAAGAATGGTCCTTCGCCAAGAACATCTTCTATGCGGCCAAATTTCTGTGTCAGCACTTTGAGCTTTTCATCGAAGACGGCAGCGTCTTTGGTGGTCTCAAGGCCCCAGATATCAGCAAGGATGGTTGATCCATACTCCATCCAGCCGCGATGACGGGCACGATCGAGCGCATTGTCCGGGTGCAGGCGTGGTTCGCCTTGGGTCTCTTCGATATATTTGGCGATGACGGAGCTTTCGAACAGAACAGCTTCGCTGCCATCATCTTGCGGCACCTTCAACAAGGGCACTTTGCCAAGCGGCGAAATCTTTAGAAACCACTCTGGCTTGGCATTAAGATCGATATAGATTTTCTCGAACGGGATACCCTTTTCAGCAAGGGCGATGGCAGCCCGCTGCACATAGGGGCAGAGAAGGTGACTGATCAACGTAAGCTTCTTGGACATGGACGGGTTCTCCAGAATTCGTGTTGAACGAAAAAGGGTGGTTGCCGAAGCGACCACCCTCCTTTGCATCAGGCTGTGCGCGCTGCTTTCAGCGCATTGCCCCACCAGACCAACTGGTCCAGCTGTGCATTTGCTGCTTCATTCAGATGGGTATAGTCGCTGAGTGACTTTTCGCCTTTGACGACGGTCAGATATTCCGGGAAGGAAATATGCACGCCGGTCTTGACGGAAGCTGCGCTCATTTCGACGAAAATCACGCGGAGATGCTCAATGGCGCGGGCACCGCCGACGCCGCCGTAACCAACAAAACCAACTGGCTTGTGGATGAATTCACCCAGATCGATGGCATTCTTCAGAACAGCTGTTGGGCCATGGTTGTATTCGGCCACAGTGAAGACATAGGCGTCGAGTTCACGCAGCTTCTTCTTCCAGCGTTCTGCCGTTTCGGTTTGAGCCGTTGTAGCCCGCTCTTCGCCAAAAAACGCCATGGGATAATCCGCAAGATCAAGGATCTCAACTTCCACATCGTCGCGTTTGCCAGCGACTTCGGCGACCCATTTGGCCGGAAATTCGGCAAAGCGGCCAATCCGCGTGCTGCCAACAATGATGCCGACTTTCAGTTTCGTCATGTTCAATATTCCTCAGGGTTTTTGCTATGGTAACTATTGGTTACTGGCGCTATATAAGTGACTGTATAAAATACCCGCAAGGAGGCACTTTTTTGAAACCGAAGCACTTTGAAGTAACCTCCGCCTGCACGGCAGTGAACCACATTCTGGCTCGCGTTGGTGACAAGTGGACGGTGCTGGTTATCAACTATCTCGGCAATGGTTCAATGCGTTTCAATGAACTCAGGCGCACCATCAACGGTATTTCACAAAAGATGCTGACCAGTACCTTGCGCGGGCTTGAGCGTGACGGATTCGTGACCCGGACGGTCTATCCGACGATACCGCCGCGGGTGGATTATGAATTGACTGATCTGGGACGCGAACTGCTCGTTCCGGTCCGCGGTCTGGCTGATTGGGCGATTGCAAACGAGCAGCGCGTTGGCAATGCCCGTGCCAAATTCGACGCAGCCCACGGCATTGCACAGATTGCTGAAACGTTCGCCGAGGCGGCTGAGTAAATGCTGTCACCGTCGTTATTTGAAACAGGTGGTGTGGCTGTTGAGCTGTTGTCAGGTTGATAAAATCGTATGAGCGATAATTTCATCGACATGCGCACTGAGATAGAGCGCTGCAAAGTCCAGACAACAAAAAAGGCGGGTCGAAACCCGCCTTTCCCGTATGTGCTTGGATAAGACTTCTTAGAAGTCCATACCGCCCATGCCGCCCATTCCGCCGCCTGGCATCTGGGGAGCGCCGCCATTGTCCTTCTTAGGAGCTTCGGCGATCATGGCTTCTGTTGTTACGAGAAGACCAGCAACCGATGCTGCGTCCTGCAGAGCAGTACGAACAACCTTGACCGGATCGACGATGCCGAGAGCGATCAGATCGCCGTACTCGCCATTGGCTGCATTGTAGCCGTAGGTGTCTTTCTTGTTCTCAAGAATCTTGCCGATAACGATGGAAGCTTCATCACCTGCGTTGGTTGCGATCTGGCGGGCCGGAGCCTGCAGAGCGCGACGAACGATGTTGATGCCAGCGTCCTGATCAGCGTTTGCACCCTTGAGTGTCAGGTTTGCCGAAGCGCGCAGAAGAGCAACACCACCGCCAGGAACGATACCTTCTTCAACAGCAGCGCGAGTTGCGTTGAGAGCGTCGTCGACGCGGTCCTTCTTTTCCTTCACTTCAACTTCCGTAGCACCGCCAACGCGGATAACGGCAACACCGCCAGCGAGCTTGGCAAGACGTTCCTGCAGCTTCTCACGGTCGTAGTCGGAAGTGGTTTCGTCGATCTGCTGCTTGATCTGGCCGACGCGGGCGTTGATTTCGCCCTTCTTGCCATGACCGTCAACGATCGTGGTGTTTTCCTTGGTGATCGACACCTTCTTGGCGCGGCCGAGCATGTCGAGCGTAACGCTTTCGAGCTTGATGCCGAGATCTTCGGAAATAACCTGACCACCGGTGAGGATCGCGATGTCTTCGAGCATTGCCTTGCGGCGATCGCCGAAGCCAGGAGCCTTGACAGCAGCAATCTTCAGGCCGCCACGCAGCTTGTTGACAACGAGTGTTGCAAGAGCTTCGCCTTCTACGTCTTCAGAAATGATAACGAGTGGCTTGGAGGTCTGAACGACAGCTTCGAGAACCGGCAGAAGAGCCTGAAGGTTCGAAAGCTTCTTTTCGTGCAGAAGGATGTAAGCGTCTTCGAGGTCAGCAACCATCTTTTCAGGGTTGGTGACGAAGTATGGGCTGAGGTAGCCGCGGTCGAACTGCATGCCTTCGACGACTTCGAGCTCGGTGTCAGCGGTCTTGGCTTCTTCAACGGTGATAACACCCTCGTTGCCGACCTTCTGCATTGCCTTGGCAATCATTTCGCCGATTTCAGTTTCGCCATTGGCAGAGATCGTGCCAACCTGCGCAACTTCTTCCGAAGTCTTGATCTTCTTGGCGCTCTTGCCGAGCTGCTTGACAACTTCAGCAACAGCAAGATCGATGCCGCGCTTCAGATCCATCGGGTTCATGCCAGCAGCAACAGCCTTGCCGCCTTCCTGAACGATAGCCTGGGCAAGAACAGTAGCGGTCGTGGTGCCGTCGCCGGCAATGTCGTTCGTCTTCGAAGCGACTTCACGAACCATCTGTGCGCCCATGTTTTCGAACTTGTCTTCAAGTTCGATTTCCTTGGCAACAGTTACGCCGTCCTTGGTGATGCGCGGAGCGCCGAAGGACTTGTCGATAACAACGTTGCGGCCTTTCGGGCCGAGCGTTACCTTGACAGCGTCAGCAAGGATGTTGACACCGCGCAGCATGCGCTCGCGCGCGTCGCGGCCGAATTTTACTTCTTTGGCAGCCATTTTATCTCTCCTGGGATTGAACCCGGTTTGATCTTAAATTCGTTGATGAACGGGAAACCGGCTGGATTAGCCGAGGATGCCCAGAATGTCGGATTCCTTCATGATCAGCAGATCTTCGCCGCCGATCTTGACTTCCGTGCCGGACCACTTGCCGAACAGGATATGATCGCCTGCCTTGACATCGAGTGGAATGAGCTTGCCGGCTTCGTCACGAGCGCCAGTGCCTACGGAGACGATTTCGCCTTCCTGTGGCTTTTCCTTGGCAGTATCCGGAATGATGATGCCGCCTGCAGTCTTTGCTTCAGATTCGACGCGGCGTACTACGACGCGGTCGTGAAGCGGGCGGAACTTGGTCTTGGCCATGGTTAGAACCCTTGAAGTTGGTGTCAAAACGTTGTCGCGAACGGCTGTGCCATCCGCGTTATTAGCACTCCTCATAGGTGAGTGCTAACTGGGCTCGGAGATAGTGGGAGGAGGTTGAAGAGTCAAGGGAGACGTTGGTCGAATATTTGCGGGCACGGATAAAAATAGAGCCGCCAGATGATCAAATAGACGCGGAATTCATCTCATGAAATTGTGAACCAAAAATGACGCACATCCAGGATGCGCGGGCACTTAAGCTGCTTTTTGATCCGCAGTATCAGGCTTTGCCGATTGGGATATCAGGTTCGTGTCGCCCCATGCTTTCAGCGCGGAAATGATTGGCTCAAGGCTGCGACCGTGCTCGGTCAGGGAATATTCCACCTTGGGCGGCACCTCCGCATAGACCTTGCGATTGATAAAGCCATCGGCCTCCAGTTCGCGCAACTGGTTGGTCAGCATGCGCTGAGTCACAGTGTTCAGGTGGCGGCGGATTTCGTTGAAACGCAGCGTGCCGGACATGAGATGATAAAGGATCATGCCTTTCCATTTGCCGCCGATCAGATTAAGCGTTCCTTCAACAGGGCAACTCGGAGCGCAATCAAAACTTGTATGGCGTACGCGCGGCATCACGGTATCCTTTATGACACTATATGCAATTTATGTGCATTCTTGCACTCTTTGAATATAGGCCGCATTTAAACAGCGTCAATTCAATTGGAGAACGCCTATGCGTGCCGTTGCCTATTACGAATCACAGCCAATCACTGCGGAAACATCACTTGTCGACATCGATCTGCCCAAGCCAGACGGGGTGAAGGGGCGCGATCTTCTGGTCGAGGTAAAAGCCATTTCCGTCAATCCGGTCGATACGAAAGTGCGCGCGGGTATGAAGCCGGAAGCAGGGCAGCCCAGAATTCTCGGATGGGATGCCGCAGGGATCGTTGTCGCCGCAGGGCCGGATGCCAGACATTTCAAAGTGGGTGATGAAGTCTTCTATGCGGGTAGTATTGATCGCCCCGGAACGAATTCGGAGTTTCACGTTGTTGATGAGCGCATTGTCGGAAAGAAGCCAAAGTCTCTCGATTTCAGCGCTGCCGCCGCCTTACCGCTGACGTCAGTGACCGCATGGGAAATGCTGTTTGACAGGCTTCAGATTAAAACGCCGGTAGCCGGTGCTGCCAATGCTATCCTCATCATCGGCGGCGCTGGCGGTGTCGGATCCATTGCTGTTCAGCTCGCGCGGCAATTGACCAATCTCACTGTCATCGCCACGGCCTCACGCCCTGAAACGCAAAATTGGGTAAAAGAACTGGGTGCCCATTATGTCATCGACCACTCCAAGCCGCTTGCTGCACAGGTCGAAGCCCTTGGGATCGGTGCCCCGGCCTTTGTCTTTGCGACGACAAACTCCGATGATCATCGCACGGAAATCGCTGCGCTGATCGCCCCGCAGGGCAGGTTCGGCCTGATCGACGATCCTAAGACTTATGATGTCCTGCCCTTCAAATGGAAAAGCGTCTCCATCCACTGGGAAATGATGTTCACCCGTTCGCACTATCATACGGTTGATGTCGAAGAGCAGCACAACCTGCTTAACAGGGTGTCGGAACTTGTCGATGCCGGGACGATCCGCACCACTCTTGCTGAAGACCTCGGCACAATCTCCGCAGCCAATCTGAAGAAAGCGCATGCGCTGATCGAAAGCGGTCGTGCTCGTGGAAAGATCGTTCTATCCGGCTTCTGATGGCTAAGCGGGCGGGGCGTATGCTCTGCCCGCAAGTTCTTCGCATGACTTATTTCGCAAAACGCAAGCCGCCGGTAATAGCCACCACAAAGTAGACACCGCCGCAGATCAGCAAAAGATTCGTCGGGCTGCCGCCGTGGCTGGCTAGTGGAGCGGCCAGCATGCCGAACAACATACCGATATGGGTGGTGACGATATAGGCTCGCGTTGCCGGTGCAATATCAGCAGAAGGCAGCAAGGTCTGGCGCAATGTGGCAAAGGCAATGTCTTTGAACGGACCGCCAAACCCCGACAATCCGGATGCCAGGATAAAGGCGGAAAGCCGCCAATGGTCAGATATAGGGGCAATGCAGGCCAGCGCCATGAGAAGAATGCCTGTCCCGGTCGCGCACACACCGAGGAAAATCATTCGCGCCGGTTGTTCAGGCATCGGGCGGTTGCCGACGATGAGGTTGGCGATCAGATTGCTCACACCGAATGCCGCGATCACCAGCCCATAAAGCCCGAAGCCTGTTGTCAGCGATGCATCGAACTGGCTGGATATGATCAGGGGAACGGCAAGGAAGAATGCCACGTACCACGCGCCGCTGATGAAGGCGTTGCTGTCGAGCAGAAAGCCGAGCATCGGCTGTCTGTGCATGGCACGATAACCATACAACAGACTGAAGAACGGGTGTTTTCGTTCACTGCTGGCGGGCTGGGCAGGTAGTCTGCTCTGCAGCGGCAAAGCTGCTATGGCTGCTGCCGAGAGCAGAAAGCTCAAAGCATTGGCTGTGAAGAAATGAATAGGTGCGATAATCGCCCCTGCAAGAGCGATCAGACCGGGTCCAAGTAATCGTGCCAGCCGGTTCGTTGCGTCGAGCAGGGCATTGGTACCCGGAAGAAGTTCAGGCTCCTTAGCGACAAGCTGGGGCAGGATAGTTTGCAGTGCGGGCAGAAACAGCGCTTCGCCAGCAGCAAGGACCGCCACGGCAAGGGCCAATACCCACGGGTCCGGTTGCCCTTCAACCATCCAGACCGCCACCACGAGCACGAGAACAGCGCAGCGGCAAAGATCCGCGCCGATCATGGTGCGGCGGCGGTCCCACTGGTCGGACATTGTGCCGCCAAAAAACAGCACAGCAAGGATAATGGCCGACTTGACCGCCGTTATATAACCGGCCGAGGGGCCAAAAATATCCACGGCAATCCAGCTAAGCGCAACTGTGTAAAGCTGGTCGCCTATAGCCGAGAGGGCAAGGCCGGACCAGAGCAGACCGATGGAGCGGCGGGAAAGCAGTTTGATGAATTGCATGAGATGAAAACGCGCTGGTGGAGTGGCAACCGCCGCAGGTTAGCGCATAATATTTCCATCGAATATGACGTTCTTACCTATTTTGTCAGTAGTCTTCACCGACGTGATGCGCCATGTCTGCAAGCATATCGCTCACATGCTTGTCGGCCAGTTCATAGAATATTTGCTTGGATACCCGGTTTCCGCGTACGAGCCGCGCCCCGCGTAGCAACCGCAAATGGTGACTGACCAGTGATTGCGAAAGCTGCAGACTTTCCGCGATATCGCCGACGGATCGCGGTGCTTCCAGACAATAAAACAGGATGCGCAGCCGCGTAGGATCGCCAAGCAGTCTGAATGTCTCTGCGAGCACAGTTGTATCGGCTTCGGGTGGCATATGCGGGATCATCAGTGCTTGTGTCCCGCATGGCTATGATCATGAGTGGCATGATCCCCGCCGCTTTCATCATGATCTCCATGGCCATGATCTGCGTGGTCATGATTGGGCGCCTTGGAGCCCGTGGGTTCAGCGATGACACATTCTTCATCCGGGGCATCTGGCCAGTCGATGGCAATGGTGGAGTGCCGGATGTCAAAGCGCTTCACCAGCTCTACTTCGACGTTCCGGACAAGCGTGCGCGGATCGACGTCGGCCTTTGGTTCCACATGCAGGGTCGCCAGCGCCTTGCCTGATGTAATGAGCCAGACGTGGACATGGCGCACGGCAGCCAATCCGGTAATCGTTGTCATGAGATGGCGTGTGATTTCTTCGGGCTTGGCGTCTTCCGGCGCGCCTTCCAGCAATATGTGCAGCGAGTTGCGCAAGAGCGCCCAGGCACTGCGCAGGATCAGTATGGATACGACAATGGACAGGATCGGATCGATCGGTGTCCAGCCGGTAAAATAGATCACGATAGCGGCCGTAATCGCGCCGACCGACCCCAGAAGATCACCCATCACATGCAGTACCGCACCCTTGATGTTGACGTGCTCCTTGTCGCCGCGCGTCAGGATCCAGAAAACCAGCATGTTGATGAGAAGCCCAACGACAGCAACGAGGAACATTGGTCCGGCCAGAACTTCGCCTGGCGCCCGAAAACGGTTGAAGGCCTCCATGGCAATCCAGACGACAATGGCAAAGAGCGCCACTGCGTTGATCAGGCCGGCGATTACCTCAAAGCGCAGATAGCCATAGGTACGGCTTTCGTCGGCGGTTCGTTGGCCAAACCGAAAAGCGGCATAAGACAATGCGAGCGCGCCTGCATCAGTCAACATGTGTCCGGCATCAGCAATCAGCGCCAATGAGCCAGACATGAGGCCGCCAATAACTTCGATAATCATGTAGCTGAACGTGATGACGAAGGCGATCAGCACCTTGCGCTGATTATCACTGGTGATCCTGGGGGCGTGGTCGTGACCCTCGTGCGATTGGGACATGGTGCGGGCTCGATCTGTTGATAATGTCAAACATATAAATACATATTCATATGTTGCATGTCAACTGAATGGCTGCGTGCGATTGTGTCAATCCACCGGGCGTTTGCCCGATGGATTATTGTCAATGGATGTCAGGCGGCGAGGTGTGTTCCAACATCGTCCAGCGTCACGTGGCCGAGAAATTTGCCGGCCGTGATTGCCGGAGTTGCGTCTTCGATGGCATGGGCAAAAATGACGGCTTTATCTGCTTCAAGTTTCTGCAGATAGCGGTGGAGGCCCGGATAGTCCGTCTTCAGGTCAAACAAGCCAAGATCTTCGCCCCACCGGGCAATTCCGATGAGGTAAGCATCGGCGATTGTCTTGGTCTCGCCGACAAGCCAGTCTCGGCCTTGCAGGTGCAATTGCAGGGTGGCATAGCCCGCTGCGGCTTTTTCCTTGGCCAGATCGCGCAGTATTGCGATTGCAGGATCGCCTTCTCCAAGTTTGTAGGCAGCCCATGCCGGTGCGAAGGCTGAGTGGAAACTGGTGTGCAGATAAGCCAGCATCTGGTTGAGACTGTCATAGGCTTTGGTGCCCTGCGCAAATCCAAGTTTCCGGTCCAGATCACGGGCAGCTATGTTCTGCAGAATGGCAAAACTTTCGCGAAGGCTTGTGCTGTCTTCGAGAAGCAATGTCGGTGTCTGATGCATGGAGTTGACGCGGCGGTAGATATCGCTTTTCGATTTCGCCAGCATGTCGATGCGGCTCAGCCGATAGGGCTGGCCGAGCCATTCCAGCGCGACGATCGAGCCGAATGAACAGCCATGCGGCACGCCATAAAACAATACAGGTTCCATTTTCATTTCCTTGTTTTTTGAATGTCAAACCGCGGTGAAATGGAACATGGCTATGTCGGTTACTATTGTAAAGAAGGCACAAAAATGTCATGTTGGTACAAATTTTATACCAACATTTGATGGGAATACCGGCCATGAAAGATCGGGTTTCAAAGTGCCCTCTGGAAAATACCATGCTGGTTCTGGGCGGCCGCTGGCGCATGCTGCTGATCTACTATCTGTTGGAAGGAACGAAGCGCTTCAGCGACCTTCGGCGCGACATGCCGAAAATCTCCCAGCGTATGCTCACGCTTGATCTGCGCGCGCTGGAAGAAGCCGGTTATGTCACGCGCACTGTTTTCCCTGAAGTTCCGGTCCGGGTTGAATACAGCCTGACGGAAGAGGGGTGGCGGCTTAAAGCACTGGTTGATGTGCTCGGCGAATGCGGTGACCGGCTTGCAGCGCGTGGCTATATGGTCGCCGCTTGATCCTCACAACGTTGGCACAATCACAGGTGACACGATTGCCGTGATCGGTTAAGCGATGCCATCGGAACTTTGGTTCAAATCGCCAACACAATCTGCCTTTGGCAATCTGAAAGGATCGGCATGACCGACATGCTACATTTGCAGCGTCTCGATGCACTCAAAGATCACTATGATGTGCTCCTGTGCGATGTCTGGGGTGTTTTGCACAATGGCGTTGATTCCTTTGCCTCTGCTTCGAAGGCGTTGCAGCGGGCGCGTGAATCCGGCCAGACGGTTGTTTTGATCACCAATGCGCCACGTCCCTTCGCGGGTGTTGCCCAGCAGATTGAGATGCTGGGCGTGCCGAATTCAGCTTACGACCGTATCGTCACCTCGGGCGATGTCACCCGTGAGTTGATCCGCAACGCGCCGCGCCGTCTATTTCATCTGGGCCCGGAGCGGGACGAAACGCTTTATGAAGGTCTTGATGTCGAACTCGTGGAGGAGCGTGAGGCGGATGTTGTTGTCTGCACCGGTTTCTTTGATGATGATTCCGAAGGTCCGGAAGACTACGCCGACATGCTGACGCGCTTTCGCTCGCGTGATCTGCCCTTCATCTGCGCCAATCCCGATATTGTGGTGGAACGTGGTGACCGGCTGGTCTGGTGTGCGGGTGCACTCGCACGCGATTACGGCCAGCTTGGCGGGCGCACTCTGATTGCCGGAAAGCCGCATCGTCCCATTTACGAGGCGGCTATCGCTGCTGCCGAGGCCGTGCGCGGTAAGCCTGTCGATCTGACGCGCGTGCTTGCTATTGGAGACGGCATGTTGACGGACGTCAAGGGCGCCGATCTTTTCGGGATCGATGTTCTCTATATTTCCGGCGGCATTCATGCTGGTGATTATGCAATGGACGGTGGTGTTGATCTTGAAAAACTGCTGGCCTTTCTCAAAAAGCATGGCAGCAATCCTGTCGCGACCATGCCGGCTCTTGCCTGAGGTAATAGTATCATGCCGATTTTACGCCTGACGGACCCTTCTCACCTGCCGCAGCATCTGAAGGGTGCGGTAGTGGCGATCGGCAATTTTGACGGCGTGCATCGGGGTCATCAGGCAGTTTTGGAACGGGCGCTTGATGCAGCCCATGCAGCAGGCAAACCATCGCTTGTCCTGACGTTCGAGCCGCATCCGCGCAGTGTTTTTGTCCCGGATCAGCCGGTTGACCGGCTGACGCCTGCTGCCGAAAAGGCATCCATCCTGGAAGCGCTCGGTTTCGACGCTGTGGTCGAATGCCATTTCACCAGGGATTTTTCTCAACTGACCGCCGACGTTTTTGTCGACCAGATTCTCGTTGAAGGTCTGGGTGCCAGCCGCATTGTGGCGGGGTTTGATTTTCATTTCGGCAAGGGACGCCAGGGTGGTCCGGCTTTTCTGATGGATGCCGGCGAAAAGCGCGGCTTTCAGGTAACGCTCGTCGATGCATTCCGTGACGAAGGCGGTCAGGCAATCTCGTCCAGCCGCATCCGTGCGCTCATGGGTGAGGGCGACGTGGCAGAGGCGGCGGGTTTGCTGGGATATCGTCACCGGGTGCGTGCAGAAGTCATCCATGGCAAGCAGCTCGGCCGGACAATCGGATTTCCCACGGCCAATATGGTGCTGCCGCCCGAAACCCATCTGAAGGAAGGCATTTACGCGGTTCGGTTCCGCCGTGCCGACGGTACATTGTATGATGCAGTGGCCAGTTTTGGCCGCAGGCCGACCGTTGATACGAATGGCGAACCGCTTCTGGAAACCTACGTGTTTGATTTTACCGGTGAGCTCTACGGCGAAATCTGCTCAGTCTCGTTTTTTGCCTATCTGCGCGGCGAAGAAAAGTTCGATGGACTTGAGCCAATGATGCAACAGATCAAACGCGACGAAGAGGAGGCAAGGGCGCTTCTTCAGGGCGTAAAGCCACTTTCCGCTCTTGACGGCACGATTAATTTTCCATGAAACGGTAAATCGTTTACCATAAGAATAAATCCAATTTTATCTATCCTTCGGTAGCGTCATCCTCAAATCTGCCGCCCTCCCAGGCAAAAATTTGGAGTGATTTAATGCATATTCGTTTTGTCGCCGCTCTTTCGGGCGCACTTGTTATTGCCGCAGCTACGCCTGGTCTTGCCGATGAATATTATCAGGGTGAGACACAGAATCAGACCACCACTGCCCCGCGCGAACATTGGTGGTCCGGCGACTGGTATTTGACGCTGGGCGCCAAGGGCTTTGTCGCGCCGCGCTATGAAGGTGCCAAGGATTACCTGCTGCGGGCAGCGCCGGTGATTTCCATTGGACGGGCTGGATCGACGACACGTTTTAGTTCGCTCAACGACAATGCGTCCATCGGCTTTGTCGATACCGGCGTTTTCCGCGCGGGTATGACCGGCAAGTTGATCCCTGGCCGTGACAGCGGCGATACCCACATCAAGGGACTTCGCAAAGCGGATTGGGGTGTTGAACTGGGTGGTTTTGCCGAATTCTACCCGACCGATAATATTCGCGGCCGCGTTGAAGTGCGCCGGGGCATCAGCGCGCACGAAGGCGTGGTTGCCGACTTTGCCATTGATGCATTCAAGGATCTGACGCCGACTGTTCGTGTTTCCGCTGGTCCCCGCGCGACCGTCGCCACCAAGGAATATTTCCGCCAGTACTACGGCGTGAACGCAACGGAATCGGCTGCAACGGGGCTGGCCCAATATAAACCGGGTGGTGGTCTCAAATCACTTGGCATCGGCGGCCAGATTACCTGGAAAGCCACAGACAAGATCGAAACCAGCGCTTATGCCGAATATAGCCGCCTAATGGGACCTGCGTCCGATTCCAGTCTCGTCAAGGATAAGGGTTCAGCCAATCAGGCAACCTTTGGCCTGCAGGCAACCTATCGTTTCGACTTCGCCCTTTAGGCAAGTTCGAGGGTTGACGCGAAGTTTATTGCGTCAGCCCCTTTATTCTGGAAGCAGTGATTGCTAAAAGCGCGCTCATGAAAACTATTTCCTGGGCGCTCACGCTGTCCATACCACGTCAGACACCGCGAATTACTGGCCCGGCCTTCCGGTTTGCCTGAAGCTTAAGGCTTGCGGGTGCGGAAGGTCCGGGGTTTCCGGATGCGCCATCGCGCTCTTTTTTGATTTTCCTACCATCATCGCCTGCAGCGATCACGCGCGGGCCCGTTCATAAGCTGGAAAAATGACCGACACGCCCAAGCCACTCGACTATTCAAAAACCCTGTATTTGCCGCAGACTGACTTTCCGATGCGCGCAGGCTTGCCTGCCAAGGAACCGGAATTCGTCAAGCGCTGGCAGGAGATGGACCTCTACAAGAAATTGCGGGAGGACGGCAAAGATCGTCCGCTTTATGTCCTGCATGACGGTCCTCCCTATGCCAACGGCAATATCCATATCGGCCATGCGCTGAACAAGATCCTCAAGGACGTCATCACCCGCTCATTCCAGATGCGCGGCTTCAACTCGAACTATGTGCCGGGCTGGGATTGCCATGGTCTGCCGATCGAATGGAAGATCGAGGAGCAGTACCGCGCCAAGGGCAAGGACAAGGACGAAGTGCCGATCAACGAATTCCGCAAGGAATGCCGCGAGTTCGCCGCGAACTGGATCAAGATCCAGTCCGCCGAGTTCAAGCGTCTCGGCATCGAGGGCGATTTCGAAAATCCCTACACGACGATGGCCTTCCATGCGGAAAGCCGCATCGCTGGCGAATTGCTGAAATTCGCCATGTCCGGGCAGCTTTATCGCGGCTCGAAGCCGGTCATGTGGTCCGTCGTCGAGCGTACGGCGCTGGCGGAAGCCGAGGTCGAGTACGCGGATGTCGAGAGCGACACGATCTGGATGAAATTCCCTGTCGTTACCGGCCCGGCTGATCTGCATTCCGCGCATGTCGTGATCTGGACGACGACGCCTTGGACGATCCCGGGCAACCGCGCGGTTAATTATTCGCCGCGCGTTGCCTATGGTCTTTATGAGGTCACTGCCGCCGAGAATGATTTTGGACCACGCTCTGGCGAAAAGCTTATCTTTGCCGATGCGCTTGCCGAGGAATCGGCAACAAAAGCCAAATTAACATTCAAGCGGATCAGAACCGTTACGGGTGATGAGTTTGCCGAAATAGCATTGGCACATCCCTTCAAAGGATTTGCAGGCGGCTACGACTTCGTCGTCCCCATGCTTGCCGGTGATCACGTCACCGATGATGCTGGTACAGGTTTTGTCCACACATCACCAAGCCATGGCCGCGAGGATTTTGATGCATGGACCAATGCCACGCGCGAACTTGAAGCAAAAGGTATCTCCACAGCGATCCCGTTTACGGTTGATGATGCGGGCTTCTACACCAAGGATGCGCCGGGCTTTGGTCCGGATCGCGATGGCGGCCCCGCACGCGTTATCGACGACAATGGCAAAAAGGGTGATGCCAACAAGGCCGTGATTGATGAGCTGATCGCCCGCAACATGCTGTTCGCGCGCGGGCGTATCAAGCACTCATATCCGCATTCGTGGCGCTCCAAAAAGCCTGTAATCTTCCGCAACACACCGCAATGGTTCGTCTATATGGACAAGGACCTTGGCGATCAGACCACCTTGCGTTCGCGTGCATTGGCTGCAATCGACGAGACACGTTTCGTGCCGGCCGGCGGCCAGAACCGCCTGCGCGCCATGATCGAAGACCGCCCGGATTGGGTCCTGTCGCGTCAGCGCGCCTGGGGCGTGCCGATCTGCGTCTTTGCCGATGAGAATGGCAATGTTCTCAAGGACGACGCGGTCAATGCCCGTATCCTTGAAGCCTTTGAACTTGAAGGCGCCGATGCATGGTTTGCCGAAGGTGCGCGTGAGCGGTTCCTTGGCGAAAAGGCCAATGAACCGTGGACGCAGGTCCGCGATATCCTCGATGTCTGGTTCGACTCCGGTTCCACCCACGTTTTCACGCTGGAAGATCGTCCTGATCTGAAATGGCCTGCCGACGTCTATCTCGAAGGCTCGGACCAGCATCGCGGCTGGTTCCATTCGTCGCTCTTGGAAAGCTGCGGCACGCGTGGCCGTGCGCCTTACAACACGCTCGTGACCCATGGTTTCACCATGGACGAGGAAGGCCGCAAGATGTCGAAGTCCCTCGGCAACACAGTGACGCCGCAGGATGTGATCAAGGATTCCGGCGCTGATATCCTGCGTCTGTGGGTCATGACCACGGATTATTGGGAAGATCAGCGTCTGGGCAAGAACATCATCCAGACGAATATCGACTCTTACCGCAAGCTGCGCAACACGATCCGCTGGATGCTGGGCACACTCGCCCATGATGCCGGCGAAGAGATCGCCTATGCGGATATGCCGGAACTCGAAAAGCTGATGCTGCATCGCCTTGCGGAGCTCGATGATCTCGTGCGCTCCAGCTATGATGCGTTCGAATTCAAGCGCATCACCCGCGCCTTGATCGATTTTATGAATGTCGAACTATCGGCATTCTACTTCGATATCCGCAAGGATGCGCTTTATTGCGATGCGCCATCGAGCGTAAAACGCCGCGCCTCCCTGCAGGTCGTGCGTCACCTCTTCGATCGTCTGGTGACATGGCTTGCGCCGATGTTGCCATTCACGACGGAAGAAGCATGGCTCGATCAGTATCCGGATGCGGTGTCGGTGCATCTTGAGCAGTTCCGCCCTGTGCCTGCCGAATGGAAGAACGAGGCCTTGGCAGAAAAGTGGCGTAAGATCCGTGATGTCCGCCGTGTCGTTACAGGTGCGCTCGAACTCGAACGCGCAGACAAGCGTATCGGCTCGTCGCTGGAAGCTGCTCCGCTGGTTTTCATCAGCGATGCCGATCTGCTTGCTGCTGTTGCCGGTCTGGATATGGCTGAAATCTGCATCACCAGTGCTATCACCATCAAGGAAGGCACTGCTCCATCAGGTGCGTTCGTAACGGACGATGTCAAAGGTGTGGCTGTTGTCCCGCAACGTGCTTCCGGAGTAAAATGTGCCCGTTCATGGCGTTATACCGATGATGTTGGTTCCGATCCGGCATATCCAGATGTTTCTGCACGCGATGCGGCAGCGCTGCATGAATTGGCAA
The DNA here is from genome assembly GCF_014189505.1 of Phyllobacterium sp. 628. Lineage (GTDB taxonomy): Bacteria > Pseudomonadota > Alphaproteobacteria > Rhizobiales > Rhizobiaceae > Phyllobacterium. The sequence continues at coordinate 1,472,336 of NZ_CP050301.1, forward strand.
AGCTCGGCAAACTCGCCATTTAAGTGTATAAAAATGCGGATCATCCCCAGGTGATCCGCATTTTGCTTAACAAAGGCTTGCGTCGGCTTGCTTATTGGGACCCGCCTCATGTAAAAGGCTTGCCATTGAGTTGCCTGATTTAACAGGCAGGGCATTGATCAAGCATATTGAATCGGCAGAGTCGGCAATAGAAGCTTGAGGTGAAAGTGGCGAGTATGAATTTGAACGGACGTATTACGGTTATCGGTGCAATGCTGGCATCCCTGACGCTTGCCGGCTGCACGTCACCAACCTATGGCACCGACAAGACGTCCGGCAGCCAATTGCTGGATGACGTCTCGAATATCGCTTCGTTCGGGCCCAAGAAAAAGACAAGATCAGTTACAACCCACGGCCTGAACTTGTTCGTCCGGTTGTTGGTACGCCGGGTCAATTGCCTGCACCGCAAGAAAATGCCGTAGCCAGCAATTCAAACTGGCCGGAATCACCTGAGGCGCGCCGCAAACGGCTGCGTGATGAGGCCACTGCCAACCAGAACAATCCGAACTACGTGCCGCAGATCGAAAACGATATGCCCGCTGCCAAAACGGCGGACACTGGTGAGCATGGTTTCTTCAACGACAGAAATCCGCCCCCCAACGGCAAACGAATCGACCAGTCGGCTGAATATCGCGCCCGCAAGCTTGCTTCGACAGCAGGCTCCCCGACGACGCGCCGTTATCTGAGCGAGCCGCCGCTGGCCTATCGTGCTCCAGCCGCCACAGCTGCTACCGATGAGTTGGGTGAAGACGAGGCGAAAAAAGAACGTGAACGCAAGGCCGCTGCCCGTAAGGACAAGGGTTTCAGCTTCAAGAATCTTATTCCCTGGAACTGATCTCAAAGCTTTAGAACGCATTTTGTAAAAGAATGGCTCCTCAAGGGAGCCTTTCTTTTTGGAATCGCATGTTCCGCCTTGCTATTGCCTTGGCTTGCAAGAAAACTGCTCTCCATCGTTCCGTCAGTTGAGGGTTGGCCATCTTGCGTCTCTTTCGTATTCCCGCATTGATCATCCTCTTCCTGCTGACTGCTTTTGCCTTTATCTGGGGTGGTTTCGCGTTCTGGTATCAGTTGCCTTTTGGCACTGCAGGTGTCATTGGCGCGCTCATTGTCTGGATTGTCATTGCTCTCGTTGTTCTGTGGCTCGAATTAAAGGGGCGCGTGCGCCGGGCACTGCTCGTATTGATCCCTGTCATGCTTGCCCTGCTGTTCTGGTGGGGCACGATCACGCCGTCGCTGAACCGGATTTGGGCTGACGACGTGGCGCAGACGGTGACGGGTACGCTCGCCGGCAATCATGTGACGCTGGCCAATGTCCGCAATTTCGAATGGCGAACCGACACTGATTATACGCCGCGCTGGGAAGTCAGATCCTATGATCTGGAAAAACTGGACTCGGTGGACGTGTTTTTGTCCTATTGGTCCAGCCCGGCGATTGCCCACACGCTGGTAAGTTTCGGCTTCAGCGATGGCGATCACGTTGTATTCTCGGCCGAAATCCGCAAAAAGCGCCACGAGCAATTTTCCGAGATTGGCGGATTTTTCAAAGAATTCGAACTTGCGATGATTGCCGCGGACGAGCGCGACATCATCAGACTGCGGACCAATATCCGCAAGGAGGACGTTTACCGGTATCGCGTCAATCTTTCACCGGAAATGCGCCAGGCACTCTTCCTGTCCTATCTGGATAATGGCAACCGGCTGTCCAAGGCTGCGCAGTTTTACAATACGATTACCGCCAACTGCACAACAGTAATCTTCGATATGATCCGTGCAATCACTCCAGGCCTTCCAGTTGATTACCGTATTATTCTCTCCGGTTACCTGCCGGGATACCTCTACGATCTCGGGGCAATCGACCGCAAGAATTCGCTCGACGAGACCATTCAGGCCGCCTCAATCAACCAGCGCGCACTGGATGCGGACAAGGCGGACGATTTCTCCGAGAAAATCAGAGCGGATAACTAGCACGTAAACTCATAAACCTGGCCGCAAGTCATTTCAGCCAGATTTATGAGTTTACGTGCTAGAGCCGCCGCTCGCGGAAAAACTCTTTAAGAATGATCTCCGCTTCCTGTTCGCGAAAGCCCGAATAAACTTCGGGCGCATGGTGACAGGTGGGCTGCGCGAAAAATCGCGCCCCGTTTTCCACCCCGCCGCCCTTCATATCCTGCGCGCCATAATAGAGTCGCCGGATACGTGCGAAGGAAATCGCCGCTGCGCACATGGTGCAAGGCTCGAGCGTCACATAGAGATCGCAGCCTGTCAGTCTTTCATCGCTAAGTACTGTACAGCCTTCGCGGATCACTAAAATCTCGGCGTGAGCGGTCGGATCGTTGAGTTCACGCGTGCGGTTTCCAGCCTGCGCCAGCACCCTGCCATCCTTGACCAATACGGCGCCAACCGGCACTTCACCGCGCGCTGCCGCCGCTTTCGCTTCGCTCAATGCAAGGTCCATCGGGCCTACAGGATCAGTTTTTTGGTTCACGCTGCACTCATTGTCCAGAATTTACTCGCAAGCAGCCGTCATAGCTGGTAGTTAGCCCCGCTGAAAGGCAAACATTCCATGACCAGTTCTAATGATGACGGAAAGGGCGGTAAACGTCCCTTTGAAAAGCGCAGCTTCGACAAGAAGGGCGCCGATGGCGGTCGCGGTGGCCGTCCGGCTCCGCGCAAATTCGATGGCGGCACGCGGGATCCCGCGACGCGCAGTTCAGACTCGCGCAGACCATCGCATGACGCAGAGCCCGTCGATGACAGCGAACGTATTGCCAAACGACTGGCCCGCGCAGGCATAGCCTCACGCCGCGAAGCCGAAACGATGATTGCTGCAGGCCGTATCTCGGTCAATGGCAAGGTGCTTGCCAGCCCGGCGATCAACGTCAAGCGCGATGATCGTATTGAGGTTGATGGCAAGCCTTTGCCGCAGAAGGAGCGCACACGGCTTTGGCTCTACAACAAGCCTGCTGGCTTGGTGACCACCAACCGTGATCCCGAAGGGCGCCAGACGGTTTTCGAATCCCTGCCAAAGGATATGCCGCGCGTTCTTTCGGTTGGACGGCTTGATATCAACACTGAAGGCCTGTTGCTATTGACCAATGATGGCGGCCTGTCGCGTGCACTGGAACTGCCATCCACCGGCTGGCTGCGCCGCTACCGCGTTCGCGCCCATGGCAGTATCACGCAGGAAAAGCTCGATACACTCAAGGATGGCATTGCTGTTGATGGCGTGTTCTACGGCGCAATTGAAGCCACGCTTGAACGCGAGCAGGGCTCCAACGTCTGGATCATGGTTGGGCTGCGCGAAGGCAAGAACCGCGAAGTCAAGAATGTGCTTGGCGCACTCGGACTTTCGGTCAACCGCCTGATCCGCATTTCCTATGGTCCATTCCAGCTGAGCGATTTGCCCGAGGGTTCCGTCCGTGAAATGAACGGCCGTACTTTGCGGGATCAGCTCGGTGAACGCCTAATCGAGGAATCAGGTGCAGATTTCGATGCGCCGATCATCAATGTGTTCTCCAATGATGCCGTAAAAGGCGAAGCCGTTCAGCAGCCGGAAGCGCGTGAGCGTCCGGTTCGTGGTGGATCTGAATGGATATCCAGCGCGCCCGTCGCCAAAAGCCGTGGCCCGCGCAAATCCAAGGACGAAAAGCGTGAAGATTCACTGTCGCGCCTGACGACGGATCGCAATGAACGGCCATCCGCGCCACGCGGTGGCCGCGATGAGCGCCCCGCCCGTCCGCCACGCGATGATGACCGCAAGCCCCGTGCGCCGCGTGACGCTGCACCCTCCAAGGGTGCCCGTGGCGCCAAAGCCGAAGAAGCAGCGCCGCCGCGCCCGCGTTCAGCTAATGTTTGGATGGCGCCCGGTGCCCGTCCGATGGGCAAGCCCAAAGCAAGAGCTGGCGGCGAAGCACGCGGTGAGCGCAAGCATTCCGACGCACCTCGGACAGACCGTCCAAGGCGTTTCGAAGAGGGTTCTGCCCGTCCATCCAATGATCGTCCATCCGGCGATCGTCCTTCAGGGGATCGCCCGACTGGTGGCCGGTCTTCTGGCGGATATGCCGGTGGTGACAAACCGCGCGGCAATTATTCCCCGCGTCCGCCACGCAGTGATGCGGATGGTGCTGATCGTCCAAAGCGTGCATTTGGAGCCGAGCGGTCCGAAGGATCACGCGATGGCCCGCGTCCGCCTCGTCCTCCACGGGTTGGCAAGCGTGAGCGTGCCGAGTTGAAGGAGCGTGAAGCCAGCGGCGGCAGCGCTTCAGAACGTCCAAATCGCTCCGAGCGCCCGTATGGAACCAGTGGCCGGCCAACCCGCCAGGATGGGCGCTCCGGCGATCGTCCCTATGGTGGACCCCAAGGCGCGGCGCCACGTGGTGCACCGTCAGGCGCTCCGAAAGGTCCGCGTGGTGGTGGTTCTGGCGGTGTCGGTGCAGGCCGTCCGCCGCGCAAGCCTAAACCATAGGCGTGGACTTGATGCGGATTGTCGGCGGCAAATTTCGCGGAAGGGCGCTTGCCACGCCCAACTCCAATGCTATCCGGCCGACAACCGACCGGACGCGGGAAAGCCTGTTCAACATTCTGGCGCATAGCTATCCGGAAAAGTTTGAATCGACCCGCGTCCTTGATCTTTTTGCCGGGACGGGCGCCCTGGGACTGGAAGCCATGTCCCGCGGCTGCCGCTACGGTGTGTTTATCGAGGAATCGACGGAAGGGCGCGGATTGATCCGCACCAACGTTGAAAGCTTCGGTCTGCTTGGCAACACCAAGATTTTCCGCCGTGATGCCGCAAAGCTCGGCGAGGCCGGCACAATCGAGCCTTTTGATCTGGTCTTTGCCGACCCGCCCTATGGCAAGGGGCTCGGCGAGCAGGCATTCAAATCCGCTCTCGAAGGCGGTTGGCTCAATCCCGACACACTTCTCGTGCTTGAAGAGGAGGCCGAAGCCGTGATCGCCCTTGATCCGCGATTCTCGGTTGTGGAAGAACGCCACTATGGCGGAACAATCATAAGACTTGTCACGTTGAGCGGCTAGAATCACTCGGCTACAGGGCAAGATTGCGAAGGAAGCTTGATGTCGCAAATATTAGGCCGCACCGTTGCGGCGTTCGTTTTGGCCGGAACCCTGTCAGCCTCGGGTTTTATCCTCCCTGCAAATGCCCAGACCGCGACCCAGCTTTCCGCTGAAGTCAAAACCGCCGACAGTTCAGGCGTTTCGTCCTTTCATCTGGAAAATGGTCTGGAAGTGGTGATTATTCCCGATCATCGCGCGCCCGTCGTCACGCATATGCTGTGGTACCACGTTGGCTCGGCCGATGAAGAACCCGGTAAATCCGGCATTGCCCATTTCTTCGAACATCTGATGTTCAAGGCGACCAAGACCTATCCGGCTGGCGAGTTTTCTCGGAAAGTTGCCGAGATTGGCGGTCAAGAAAACGCCTTTACCTCCTACGATTATACCGCCTTCTTTCAGCAGGTTTCGCCGCAGGCGCTCGAAATGGTCATGACCTACGAGGCGGACCGCATGGAAAACCTGATCCTCAACGAGGATGTGGTGAAGACAGAGCGCGATGTTGTTCTGGAAGAGCGCCGTTCCCGCACAGACACCAATCCCGCCGCGCTGCTCTCCGAAGAAGTCAATGCGACGCTCTATCAGAATCACCCTTACCGCTTCCCGGTGATCGGCTGGCTGCACGAAATGCAGCAGCTGAATCTTAAGGATGCCTTGGCCTTTTACGAGAAGTTCTACACACCGAACAATGCGACACTCGTTGTCTCAGGCGATGTCGATGCGGATACCGTCAAAGCTTTGGCTGAAAAGACCTATGGCAAGGTGCCACGCCGCTCCGAACCGGGTAAACGGCAACGGCCGCAGGAGCCTGAACAGAACACCAAGCGCACGGTGTCGCTGGCGGACCCGCGTGTTTCGCAGCCGAGTTTCCAGAAAATGTGGCTGGTGCCGTCTTATAACAGCGCCAAGCCGGGTGAGGCGGAAGCGCTTGATCTCTTGAGCGAAATTCTTGGAGGCTCCTCCCGCAGCCGTATCTATCAGGCTCTGGTTGTGAAGGACGGTCTGGCTGCCAGCGCCGGTGTTTATTACAGCGGCGGATCGCTCGATGATGGCAGTTTCGGCGTTTACGGCTCTCCACGCGGTTCCGCTTCGCTGCAGCAGGTTGAGGCTGGTGTGGATGCGCAAATTGCCCGGATCATCAAAGACGGTGTGACTGAAGACGAACTGGAGAAGGCCCGCAACCGCTTCCTGAAGAGTGTTATCTTCGCCCGTGATAGTCAGGCGGGTATGGCCCGAATCTATGGTTCGACCCTTTCGACCGGACAGAAGATCAAGGATATTCAGGAATGGCCGGACCGTATTCAGGCGGTCAAGGTGCAGGATATTCAGGATGTGGCCAAGCGCTACCTCGTCGATGCCCGTTCCGTCACCAGCTATCTGATGCCGGAAGACGGCAAGCCCGATGAAAAGACGCCAAATAATGGGCCAGCAGAACCGATTGAACCGCAGACACAGGGAGTCGTGCAATGACCAGATTGTTGACACCCGTTTTCGCTCGGATCGCTGCCGCGTTCCTGTTGCTTATCGTTGCTGCGGCACCTGGCTACGCGGTCGAGATCAAGGAAGTTGTTTCGCCCAAAGGCATTCGTGCCTGGCTGGTGCAGGATGATTTTGTACCGTTGATTGCCCTGCGCTTTTCGTTTGAGGGTGGTTCGGCACAGGATCCGAAAGGCAAGGAAGGTCTTGCCAATTTGATGACTGGTCTCTTCGACGAAGGTGCCGGTGATATGGATTCGGATACATTTCAGGAAAAGCTCGACAATGTCGGCGCTGAAATGGGGTTCAGCGCTGACGACGACCGTATTGCCGGTGCCATGCGCATGCTCTCCGACAAGCGGGATGAGGCGGTTGATTTGCTTGCGCTGGCGATCAACAAGCCGCGTTTCGATCAGGCGCCCATTGACCGTATCCGTCAGCAGATTGTTGCCGGTATCAAATCGTCCGAGCGCGATCCCAACACCATCGCCGGCCGCAAATTTGCGGAAACTCTCTACGGTGATCATCCCTATGGCCGCCAGTCGCAGGGTACGGAAGCAAGCCTTGCCGCGATCACCCATGATGATCTTGCCGCCTATCACAAACGTGTTTTTGCCCGCGACAAGCTGATTGTCGGTGTTGTCGGTTCGATAAGCCCCGAACAGTTGGCACCATTGCTGGACAAGGTGTTTGGCGATCTGCCTGACAAGGCCACTCTTGATCCGATCCAGGATGCCAAACTTGCCCTGGGCAAGACGACCCGCGTCGATTATCCGTTGCCGCAGACCTCCATTTCCATGGTTTATCCCGGCGTGCGCCGTCAGGATCCCGATTTCTTCCCGGCTTTCATCATGAACCATATTCTGGGTGGCGGCAGTTTCTCATCGCGTATCTACAATGAAGTGCGCGAGAAGCGCGGTCTGGCTTATTCCGCAGGCTCGGCACTGGTCAGCCGCGATCACATGGCGGCCCTGACCATATCCACAGCGACCCGTTCGGATCGTGCCGGGGAAACCTTGCAAATCCTCAAGGATGAAGTGGCGCGCATGGCCAAGGACGGACCGACCGAAGACGAATTGGTTGAAGCCAAGAAATATCTGGTCGGCTCCTACGCCATCAACAATCTCGATTCATCGTCGGCCGTTGCCAGTACGTTGATAGGCTTGCAGGATGAACACCTCGGCAGAGATTACATCGACAAGCGCGCCGATTTTATCAATGCGGTGACGCTGGAACAGGTGAAGGCAGCGGCCAAAAAGCTGCTGGAGACTGAACCGGCCATTTTGATCGTTGGTCCGCCCCAATCCTGACCGGTAAAGGGGTCTGATCGGCAAAGGATACGCCATGAGCGCACGGGATCTTGAAGGTGCATACGGGACTGCAGGCACAAGCCTCGCCAGCAGCACGCCGAGCTTTGCCATAGCCTTTGGCGGCGGCGGGGCGAGGGGGCTTGCCCATATCAATGTGATCGAAGCATTGGATGAACTCGGCATCAAACCCGTGGCGATTTCCGGCTCGTCCATTGGCGCGATCATGGGTGCAGGTATGGCGGCGGGCATGTCCGGCCGTGATATCCGCGAATATTCCATTGCAACCCTGTCCCGGCGTGCCGAAATAGCTGCCCGCCTGTGGCGTCTGCGCCCGGCAACATTCGGCGAAATGTTTGGCGGCGGCATTCGTCTGAGCCAGTTCAACATCGAAAAAATCCTCAAGACATTTTTGCCCGAGCAGATACCCGAAACGTTTGAAGAACTGGCGATTCCGTTGAGCGTGACGGCAACCGACTTTTACGGACAGCGGGAAATCCCGATCGATGAAGGCGACTTGTTCAACGCGATCGCGGCATCGGCGGCCATACCTGCGCTTTTCCGCCCGGTGCGCCGCGACGACCGTGTGCTGATCGATGGCGGAATTTACAATCCGGTGCCGTTTGACCATCTGAAGGGCAAGGCGACATTCGTCATCGGCATTGACGTGGTTGGGGGACCGGAAGGCGACGGGCGCAAATTCCCGTCATCGATTGATGCAATGTTCGGCGCAAGCCAGCTCATGATGCAATCGATCATTGCGACGCGCTTGCGGACGGACCCGCCGGCTATCTTTCTGCGGCCAGCAGTGGCGCGTTTCGGCGTGCTGGATTTCTTGCGCGTCGAGCAGGTGCTGAACGAATCGATTGGTATCAAGGACGAGTTGAAGCGTGCCGTGGATGCCGCCATCACTTACGTCGAACAGGAATAGGCCTACTCGGCAGGCTCCGGATCCGGGATCATTGCTTCGTCTTCGACCGTATCGATACGCTTGGATTCGCGTGTCGGTTTGATCAGTGGCTCTGGCGTAACCGGACGGGTCAGCAACAAGTCGTTTCCAGCCATCAGACCTTCCGAGGCCTGAATATGCAGCCGGTCCTCATCGCGGTTGCGAATGTCTTCCATGATCTCATAGGCGACATCTTCGCTGGTGCCGAGTTCCTCGAGCGTCCGGCGGCCAAAAAGCAACCCGGATTCAAAGGTCTCCCGCAGTTCATACTGGACACCGCGTGCCCGCAATTTCAACGTATGACCGCGATCATAGGACCGCACGAAAAGCTTGATATCTGGATATTCCGACTGCACCAGGTCAACGATCTTGTCGGTTGTTTCACGCGCATGGGTGCAAACCGCGACAATCTTGGCCTGCCGGATACCGGCCGCTTCCAGCACTTCCTTGCGTGTGCCATCGCCAAAATAGATGCGGAAGCCAAATTTCGAGGCAGCGCGGATACGGTCGGCCGAAGCGTCGATCAGGGTAACACTGGTGCCACCCGCCAGCAGAATTTGCGCGGCAATCTGGCCATAGCGCGAAAACCCGATCATCAGAACATCGGCACCCGCCGCCCCGTCAAAATCTTCGTCGATCTCTTCCTTGGCATTGGGATCAACCAGAAAGCGGTTGCCAAGGGCAACCGACAGCGGCATGACCGCCATGGAAAGCGTGACAACGGCGATCATTTCCGAGGCTGTGGAACTGCTTAGTAATCCTGCTGCAGCTGCCGTCGTGAACAGCACAAACCCGAACTCACCACCCTGCGGGAGGAAGAAGGCGATGCGGATCGCATCATTGTGATTGCAGCGGAACAGCCGCGCCAGCACGTAGACCACCAGCGCCTTGATTGCCATGAATACCGGCACGGCCAGAAGGATCATCGGCCAGTCGGCAAGGATGACTTTCAGATCAATCGACAATCCGACGGCCATGAAAAACAGGCCGAGGAATATGCCCCGAAACGGTTCGATGTCGGCTTCAAGTTCATGCCGGTAAGATGATTCTGCCAAGAGCACACCGGCGATGAAAGCACCCATAGCCATGGAAAGCCCGGCAAACTGCATCAGCAATGCCGCACCGAGCACCACGAACAATGCCGCCGCGATCATCACCTCTCGAGCGCCCGTATTGGCGATAAACCGGAACAGCGGATTGAGCAGATAACGCCCCACCGCGATAATCGCGCCGATGCAGATAATGGCGATGAGAAACTTGCCGAGCGGATCGGCCTCGTGCTGCGCGGAACCGGGAGCAAGCACGGGAATCATCGCCAGCAAGGGAACGATAGCCAGATCCTGAAACAGCAGTATGGCGAAAGACGTCTGGCCATGCGGCATATTGGTCTCGCCGCGCTCCTCCAGAATCTGCATGGCAAAAGCGGTCGATGACAGTGCAAGCCCGAAACCGATCACCACGGCCGCCTGCCAGCTCATCAGCTGAAATGCGAGGATCAAACCGGTCAGTGCCGCTCCCGAGACGATGACCTGCGCCGCGCCCAGACCGAAAATCGCGTGGCGCATGTTCCACAGGCGCGTGGGCTTCAATTCAAGACCTATCACAAACAGCAGAAAAACCACGCCCAATTCGGAAAAATGCAGGACTTGTTCGCCATCGGTAATCAGGTTGGCCAGCGGCCCGATCAAAAGACCCGCCGCGAGATAGCCAAGTACGGTCCCAAGCCCGAGCCGTTTGAATAACGGCGCGGCAATAATCGCCCCAGCCAGCAGTGCAAGAGCCTGAAAATAGAGATTGCCGCTTTGTGAAAGCATGTGCCTGACCCAGTCTGTTGCGAATGTTGCCGGTGTTTGCCTTGATAGACCCCAATTTGCACCATATAGGAGGCAGTGCGTCATCTGGTCATTGGTCAGATATGTCCTTGCATCCTATCATGCAATCAACTCTAGGGATGAATATGATCGAGCCCGCCAATTCCCGCGAATTCGTTGACAATGCTGCTGCGCTGGTAGAGGCCGCTCGCCGTGCCGGAGCAGACGCCGCCGATGCTGTTGTCGTGCGTTCGCGTTCAACAGGTGTCAGCGTCAGGCTTGGCAAAGTCGAGTCGACCGAATCTTCGGAAAGTGACGATTTCTCCCTGCGCGTTTTTGTTGGCAGGAAAGTGGCAAGCATATCGGCAACTGCCGGTTCCGACCCGAAAATTCTTGCCGAGCGCGCCGTCGCCATGGCCAAGGTCTCGCCCGATGACATGTTCGAAGGCTTGGCCGATTCTGCAAGGCTTGTGCGTACGATCCGCGACCTTGATCTTTTCGATTCGACAATTGTTGAAGCTGCACGTTTGACACAGGATGCTTTGGCCGCCGAGGAAGCTGCGCTTGCGGTTGAAGGGATCACCAATTCGGGCGGTGCGTCAGCATCTGCTGGTCTTGGCGGCATGGTTCTGGTCACGTCAGGCGGTTTTGTCGGCCACTATATGGGCTCGCGGTTTTCGCGTTCAGTCAGCGCCATTGCCGGTACCGGCACAGGCATGGAACGTGATTATGATTTCTCGTCGCGGCAGCATTTCGATGCGCTGCAGGACCCGGCAGCCATTGGCCGTTCCGCCGGGGCACGCGCAGTCAAGCGCATCGGCGCGCGGCAGGCCAAGACTGGCCTCGTGAATGTTGTGTATGATCCACGCGTCGCGCGCGGCATTGCCGGTCATCTCTCTGGCGCCATCAACGGTTCGTCTGTTGCCCGCAAGACCAGTTTTCTCAAAGACCGCATGGGCGAAAAGATTCTCGCTGATGCCATCAGCGTGACGGATGACCCTTTGCGCGTTCGTGGTTCTTCCTCACGTCCATTCGACGGCGAGGGTATCGAAGGTGAAGCGCTGACCATGATCGAGAACGGTGTTTTGAAGCACTGGTTCTTGTCCACGTCGACCGCCAAGGAACTCGGCCTCACCACCAATGGTCGTGGTGTCCGCTCCGGTTCGGGCGTTGTGCCGTCATCCACCAACTTTGCCATTGAGCCAGGCGAACAGACACCGGAAGATTTGATCCGTGCGCTTGGGACCGGCTTCTATGTCACCGAGCTTTTCGGACAGGGTGTTGATATGATCACCGGCCAGTACAGCCGGGGCGCTTCCGGTTATTGGATCGAAAATGGCGAGCTTGCCTATCCAGTGAGTGAAGTTACGCTTGCCTCCAACCTCAAGGACATGTTCCTGAACATGGTGGCAGCGAATGATATCGACCGCAATTTTGGTGTCGCCAGTCCGACACTCGTAATCGAAGGCATGACTCTTGCCGGCAAGTGAAAAAAACCGCGCTGATCTTGCTTTGATCCGGGAAGCCGCCGAAGGCGCCGGACGGATTGCCTTGTCCTACTTCCGGCAAGACCCGCAGGTCTGGATGAAAACAGGCAATTCGCCGGTATCGGAAGCTGATCTGGCAGCGGACAAATATCTGAAGGACATGCTGCTGACAGCCCGGCCTGATTATGGCTGGATATCGGAGGAAACACTGGATGATCGGGCGGCAACGCCGCGCCAGCGGTTTTTTGTGGTTGACCCGATCGACGGCACGCGGGCCTTTATTGAGGGGTCGGATGTCTGGTGCGTCAGCGTTGCGGTGATTGAAGATGGCAGGCCGGTTGCAGGCGTGCTCGAATGCCCGGCACGAGGGCAGACCATATCAGCGCTTCCGGGGCAGGGCGCGGAACAGAATGGCAGTGCCATCCATGTCAGCGCCAATGATGCACCGTTCAAGGTTGCCGGACCCGGACCATTCCTGAAAAGACTGCCGGAACGTTTCCAGCAATCCATGATTGCGGCGCCCTATATTGCGTCATTGGCCTATCGGATAGCCATGGTGGCGCGCGGCGACATTGCGGGCACCTTTGTGCGCCCCAGCTCGCATGACTGGGATCTGGCGGCGGCGGATCTGATTCTGGCGGAAGCAGGCGGGCATGTGCTGACGGCGGATGGCAAGCCGCTGACCTATGGTTTGCGCAACAATGAAACAGGCGATTACCGTCATGGCGCACTTGTTGCTGCCAGCGGATTGCTGATGGACAACATGTTGGACGTTGTCGCTGAAACCGCCTTCGGTTAAACAGGCTAAAATTTTAACGACTGATAACACTTGAACGGATGGGCAACCATGAGCGAAAATACGGCAGAGCCGAAACAGCTGCTTCACCTGGTATTTGGCGGCGAACTGAAAAAGCTGGGCGGCGTTGAATTCCGCGATCTCGACAATCTGGACATTGTCGGTATTTACCCGAATTTCGAAACGGCACAGCGCGCCTGGAAGTCCAAAGCGCAGCAGACTGTCGATAACGCCCATATGCGCTATTTTATTGTCCACATGCACAAGCTGCTTGATCCCACCACGGGCAAGGCAAGCTGATCCGTTTCCGGTCAGCATTGATAGCGGCATGAGTGATAACAGCACAGCAACGGCGAAGGCCCCCCGCAAGAAGAGTGGGGTGCTGAAGCGATTTTGGCGGTCGGTCCGCGGACCCTTGGCGAAATCGCGCTTTGTCCGTGCGGCCGTGGTCTGGCTGATTACTCAGTTTTTCCGGCTGGTCAACGCCACCAATCCGCGCCTGCCCGGATCATCTGATCTCGACGACATGAAGCGCGGCGGCGAGCCGTTCATTGCGGTTGCCTGGCATGGCCAGCATCTGATGGCGCCGTTTCTGATGCCGCGCGGCGTGCGCTTTGTTGCCATGTTTTCCAAGAGCAAGGACGCTGAACTCAACGCCCGCGTAGCCGAGCGGTTCGGGGTTGAGATCATTCGCGGCTCCGGTGGCCGGGAGCCGACAAAAAGTATTGAAAAGGGCGGTGTGCGGGCATTGCTTGCCCTGAAAAAGGCCTTGAAGGACGGTAAGACTGCGGCGATGATTGCTGATATTCCCCACGGAACACCCCGCGACTCCGGTCTGGGCGTCATTCTTCTTGCCAAACTTTCCGGCCGCCCGATTATTCCTATTTGCTACACGACTTCGCGCAGAAAAATTCTGGAGAAGAGCTGGGATAAGACAACCATTCCCTTGCCATTCGGCAGGTCAGGGTTGATTGTCGGCGACCCGATCTTTGTCCCCGAGGATGCTGATGATGCAATGCTTGAAACCAAGCGTGTCGAATTGACCGCCAGTCTGAACGCCAATACGGCACGGGTACATATGCTTGTGGATGGCAAGGCGTGAGCGAGCGCTGGGCCCGCATAGCATTGGGCACCTACCGTTGGGTGGGTGCCATGGTGTTTCCTGTTGTCGGTGCCTATGTCGCCTTCCGTTCAAGCAAGGGCAAGGAAGAGCGCGGCCGCCACGGCGAACGTTATGGCGTTGCCAGTGTCGCCCGCCCGGCGGGACCGCTGGTCTGGGTGCATGCGGCAAGTGTGGGCGAAACCATGGCGGTCACGCCGCTGGTCGAAACCATTGTCGATATGGGTATTAATGTCGTCCTGACCACCGGCACTGTGACGTCTGCCAAAATGGTGCAGGAACGCCTCGGCGACCGCGTTATCCATCAATATGTACCGCTTGATCTCAAGCCCGCCGTTGACCGCTTTCTCAGCCATTGGCAGCCGGATCTCGCGGTGATCTGCGAATCCGAGATTTGGCCGATGACGATCCTCGAGCTTGGCTTGCGGCGGGTGCCACAGGTTCTTGTCAACGGGCGCATGTCTGACCGTTCGTTTGCTTCATGGCAGAAATGGCCATCCATTGCCGAGGCCTTGTTCGAAAACCTCGCTCATGTGGTGGCGCAGTCTGATGTGGATGGCGAACGCTTCCGGACGCTTGGTGCCCGACCCGTTACGGTGTCGGGTAATTTGAAAGTCGATACGGCAATACCGCCCGTTGTGCAGTCAGAGCTTCTTGCCGTGCAGCGGCAAATCGGCAAGCGCAAGACTTGGGCCGCGATCTCCACCCATCAGGGTGAGGAAGATATCGTTGCGCAGGTGCATCACATGCTGAAGGTGCGGCATCGCGATCTCCTGACCATCATTGCGCCGCGCCACCCGGACCGTGCGCCTGCCATCGCCGCAGAAATCGAAAAACTGGGTTTGAAAGTGGCTTTGCGCAGTCGCGGGGATGCCATCACACCGGATACGGATATTTATCTCGGCGATACGATTGGCGAGTATGGGCTTTATTTGCGACTGACAGAGATCGCTTTTGTCGGCCGCTCGCTCACCGCCCAGGGCGGGCAGAACCCGCTGGAACCGGCCATGCTGAAAACAGCCATTCTGTCCGGCCGTAACGTGCAGAATTTCCGCGATTCCTATCAGCGTCTGATCAAGAACGGCGCTGCTAAGCTTGTTCGTGACAAGGATATGCTGGCCGGTGCTGTCAATTATCTCTTCAATAATCCGGCCGAGCGTCAGGTGATGATCGATGCGGGCACGAAGACAGTTGAAGATATGCGCGGTTCGCTGGACAGGACCATGACTGCGCTTGAGCCGTTCATCCAGCCGCTTGTGCTTCAGTCGCGGCTGAGTGCGCGTGAAGGTGGCTGGAAATGACCAGCGAAGCGCCTCCATTCTGGTGGGAAAAGCCGGATTGGCGCGCACGGGCACTTAGTCCCTTGTCTAAAATTTACGGCATGGTTGCGGGACGGCGCATACGCCGCGCCAAGCCGCCAACGATTTCCTTGCCTGTACTTTGCATCGGCAATTTCACTGTCGGCGGTGCGGGTAAGACACCCACATCCATTGCCTTCGCGCAGGCGGTTGCTGCTTTGGGCCTCAAGCCCGGCATTGTCTCGCGTGGCTATGGGGGAGCCTTTTCCGGCTTACACCGGGTAGACCCGGATCTTGACAGTGCCCGGCATGTGGGCGACGAGCCCATGCTGCTGGCCCGTCATGCGGTGGTCGTGGTCTCAGCTGACCGCTTTGCCGGTGCCAAGGCACTGCAGGCCGAAGGATGTGATTTCATCATCATGGATGATGGCTTTCAAAGCGCCCGTCTGTATTTTGATTACGCGTTGATGGTGGTCGATGCCGGCCGTGGTATTGGCAACGGTCATGTTATTCCGGGCGGGCCTTTGCGTGCACCATTGACCGATCAATTGGTGCGCACCGACGCTTTGCTCAAGATCGGCTCAGCCAGTGGCGCCGATCAGGTCGTGCGCAATGCGGCGCGGGCAGCAAAGCCGGTCTATGAAGCCTTGCTGATACCAACAAGTGTCAAGGATATAGAGGGCAAATCGCTGCTGGCTTTTGCCGGGATCGGCGATCCCTCGAAATTCTTCAAAACGCTTCAAGAGTCTGGCGGCATCATCGGTCACACCAGATCGTTTCCCGATCACCATCCCTATACGGATGATGAAATTGCCGATCTCGTCAGAAGCGCTGATGCTGAAGGGCTCACACTGACCACAACGGCGAAGGATCACGTCCGTTTGCTGGATGGCAGCGAAGCCGCAAGGGCTTTGGCGGCGCGGACGCTGGTACTTGATGTTGAGCTGGTCTTTCCCCATCCGCAGACTGCAGCGCGTATCATCAGTGAAACCCGCGAGCGAGCCCGTTCAAGGCTTATTCGCCAGTCATAGTCCGTGACGGAAATTTCGCAGCCGTGGCGGTGCCTCGCGCATGGGAATATCCATCTTCCGCCCGGTTGTCTGGCTGTATAGGCGGTCGTTGGCAAAGAGTATTCGTCCGGGTTGGCCAAGTTGCACCGACAAGGCAACTTTGGGTGCGGATTTTGATGCCGGAATTTCGATTTCGTAGGCAATGGGGAAATAGCCACTTTGACCCAGCGTGAAACTTGTCTCGCCAATGAAGGGCATGGGCTTGGAATTGCCATTGGTCGCATCATAGGCGGTGATGTAAACAACGGAACTTGGCGACAGCCGGGCAAGCGGTGAACCGCGCAGATAACCTTTGATGGTCTTTGTCGGACCGCTATAGGCAGGCTCGTGTTTTGCGCCTGTCGTGGTGCAGCCGCTGGCCAGCAAAGCTGTCGCAACCAGCGCGAAAAAGGCAGCCCGGCGCTGGATCATCAATCAGGCTTTGTTGCGCTGGCGCAGGGACGGGTTGATTTGAAGTTCGCGCTCCAGTGAAATTGTCGCGTCGGCATAGGCTTCCTGCCTGGCAACGCTCCAGTATTTCAGCTCGTCCAGCGGTATCTTTTCCGACGTCACGGCGCAAAGCACGTAAGACCCCGGCGAAAGCACCTGAAAGTCTCCATCGAGGTAACGCACTTTGGCTTCCCGGGAGCCGGGTCCTTCAAACCTGTTCATTCTGTCGCTTTCGCAATTGGCATATTCCGTTCATTTAGGCGGCTGACACCCTGCGGGTCAAGACTTCACCGTCTGCCAAACAACCGCTCAATGTCAGAGAGTTTCAATTCTATGTAGGTCGGACGGCCATGATTGCATGTGCCGGAGCCTGGCGTGTCTTCCATCTGCCGGAGCAGCGCATTCATCTCATCCGGCTTCAATCGCCTTCCGGAACGCACCGATCCATGGCACGCCATGGTCGCGGCGACGTGGTCGAGAATGGCTTTCAGACCGTCAGATGTGTCATGTTCGGCAATCTCATCCGCCAGATCACGAATGAGTTGCTGCGTGTCGATCTCGCCGAGCATGGATGGGGTTTCGCGCACGGCGACAGCGCCGGGGCCGAAAGCCTCTACACCAAGGCCAAACCGCGACAGCGTCTCCGCATGAGCCACAAGCCGCTCCACGTCTTCTTCGGGCAGATCAACGATTTCAGGGATCAGCAGCATCTGCGCGGGAAGGGGTCTGGAATGCAAGGCGTTCTTGAGTGCCTCATAAACAAGCCGTTCATGCGCCGCATGCTGATCGACGATAATCAAACTGTCTTCCGTCTGTGAGACGATATAATTGGCGTGGATCTGTGCCCTTGCTGCGCCGAGCGGCGAAGCCAGTAAAGCTTGCGGTACTTCGGCTGTGCTGGCGCGTGTATCCGTTGCCAGAACTTCGGATTCGGAGAGGAAGCTGCGTGCTGCTTCTGCAAGGCCATTGCCGGCATAGGACGGTGCCTGTTCCTGCTCGAAGGGCCTGAATGCTGATTGTTGTACGTTGTAATTCTGGTTGACCGCTGCTGAATCCTGCCAGCGCGATGCTTGAGCTGCCGGCGCAGGGCGCAATGGTTGTGCACCGCCCAATCTGAACGATTGCAGCATGGCCTCGGCGCCGCTGGTGGCTGCACGAATGCCGGATTGGCCCAACGCTTGCCGGATCGCGCCCACGATCAGACCGCGCACGAGCCCGGGATCGCGGAAACGCACATCGGCCTTGGCCGGGTGAACGTTCACGTCCACCAGAGCTGGATCCAGATTAAGAAACAGCACCACGACCGGGTGCCGGTCACGCGAGATCACATCCGCATAGGCACCGCGGATCGCTCCCCATATCTGCTTGTCGCGCACCGGGCGTCCGTTGACATAGGCGAACTGATGCAGGCTGTTGGCACGGTTGAATGCGGGGATACCGGCAAAACCGGTCAGCCGCACCCCGTCACGTTCCGCATCGATGGCAATGGCATTTTCCGGAAATTCCTTGCCGAGAACTTGTGAGATACGGTCGAGCATTCCGGCAGAAC
This sequence comes from Phyllobacterium sp. 628, assembly GCF_014189505.1. GTDB lineage: Bacteria > Pseudomonadota > Alphaproteobacteria > Rhizobiales > Rhizobiaceae > Phyllobacterium. Next base: position 1,490,737 of record NZ_CP050301.1, read on the forward strand.
CAACCCCCGTTGCGGCCAGTTCAAGCGGCGTCCGGTCGCTGCCTGCCAGCGAAAAACGGATATGCGGAAAGGCAATCGCGACCCGTTTGACAATATCACTGATAGCCGAGGCTTCCGCCCGATCGGTTTTCATGAATTTCAGCCGCGCCGGTGTGGCAAAGAACAGGTCGCGCACTTCGGCGATTGTCCCGGCATTCATGCCGGTCGGGCGCGGGCCTTCCATGCGGCCGCCATGAACGCTGATCTCAAAGCCGGAATCGGCTTGCGGTGTGCGGGATTTCACCGAAAGCCGCGAAACCGAGCCGATGGAGGGCAGGGCCTCACCGCGAAAACCCAGCGCGCGAATATCATGCACGTCGTCGGTCAATTTCGATGTGCAATGCCGCGATACGGCAAGCGTCAACTCGTCCGATGGAATGCCTGAACCATTATCGGTGATGCGGATCAGGTTCTTGCCGCCACCTGCCGTTACCACCTCGATGCGGGTTGCCCCGGCATCAATCGCATTTTCGACAAGCTCTTTCACCACGCTGGCCGGGCGTTCAATGACTTCGCCGGCTGCAATCTGGTTGATGATGGTTTCGGTGAGCTGTTTGATGGCCATGCGTTACATATAGTGGATTCGTCCGCCAACGGAAATTGTCAGCTTTCAAACCGCACCGGAATATATTTTAAGCCGAAAGTATCTGGTCATCGACGCGATTTTGGTGCTAGGTCTGTTCGACGCATTATGGAGGAAATTACATGGCCAATTCCAAAGCTTCCTTTGTCTGGACGGATCCGTTTCTGCTGGAAGAGCAGCTGACCGAAGACGAACGGATGATCCGTGACAGCGCGCGGGCTTTCGCGCAGGCAGAGCTGGCACCGCGTATCGAGGAAGCCTATCTGGAAGAAAAGACTGATCCGGGCCTGTTCGCCATGATGGGCGAGGCGGGTCTGCTCGGCGTGACGCTGCCGGAGGAATATGGCACTGCCGGTGCATCCTATGTTGCCTATGGTCTTGTGGCGCGCGAGGTCGAGCGTGTTGATAGTGGCTATCGCTCGATGATGAGCGTGCAATCCTCGCTGGTTATGTACCCGATCTATGCCTATGGCTCTGAAGATCAGCGTAAGAAGTATTTGCCGAAATTGGCTTCCGGCGCATGGATCGGCTGTTTTGGTCTGACCGAGCCCGATGCTGGTTCCGATCCAGCGGGTATGAAGACACGCGCCGAGAAGGTGGCTGACGGCTACCGCATCACCGGTTCAAAAACATGGATTTCCAACGCCCCCATTGCCGATGTGTTTGTTATCTGGGCCAAGTCCGATGCGCATGACGGTCAGATACGCGGCTTCGTTTTGGAAAAAGGCATGAAGGGCCTCTCGGCACCGAAGATCGGCGGCAAGCTGTCGCTGCGTGCGTCGATCACCGGCGAAGTGGTGATGGATGGCGTGGTGGTCGGCGAAGAACAGCTTCTGCCCAATGTCTCCGGCCTCAAGGGGCCGTTTGGCTGTCTCAATCGTGCCCGTTATGGCATTTCCTGGGGCGTGCTTGGCGCAGCGGAAGATTGCTGGCAGCGCACGGTGCAATATGGGCTCGACCGCAAGCAGTTCGGCCGGCCATTGGCGGCGACGCAGCTGTTCCAGAAGAAGTTTGCCGACATGCAGACCGAAATCACGCTGGGCCTGCAGGCCAGTCTGCGCGTCGGCCGCCTGATGGATGAAGACAAGATGGCGCCGGAAATGATCAGTCTCGTCAAGCGCAACAATTGCGGCAAGGCACTGGATATTGCCCGCGTTGCCCGTGATATGCATGGCGGCAATGGTATCCAGATCGGCTATCACGTCATGCGCCACGCCCAGAACCTTGAAACGGTCAATACATATGAGGGCACGCATGATGTGCATGCGCTCATCCTTGGCCGCGCCCAGACCGGCATTCAGGCGTTCTTCTAGACATGGCTGACAGGCTCGTCCTGCTTGGAACAAAGGGTGGCCCGGCAATCCGTCCCGGCGGCCCATCGCCGACCTCGTCTTTGCTGGAAATAGCCGGACGGCGGATCGTCATTGATTGCGGCCTTGGTGTCACCCGTGGTCTGGTCAATGCGGATATGTCGTTGAAGGATCTCGATCTGATCCTCATTACCCATCTGCATTCCGATCACGGCCTGGAATTCGGCCCGCTGCTGCATACCGCATGGACATCGGGGCTATCCCGCAAGGTCACGGTCTATGGTCCTGCCGGGATCGAGGATTACTGGGGCGGTTTTCTGCAATCCATGCGCTACGATATTGATCTGCGCATTGATGATGAAGGTCGGCCGGATCTGCGCGATCTCGTTGATCTCAAAATCTATGCCGATGGCACCGTTCATCAGGATGCCGGTCTGACGGTTACCGCACTACGCGTTGATCATCCGCCGGTTATCGACTGTTTTGCCCTGAAAGTCGAAGCGGACGGCAGATCCATCGTGTTCTCAGCGGATACGGCATACTTCCCGCCATTGGCCGAATTTGCCAGAGGTAGTGATATTCTCGTGCATGAAGCGATGCTGCCGGAGGGCGTTGACCGGCTGGTTGCCCGCACAGGCAATGGCGCGCGTTTGAAAGAACACCTGCTTGCCAGTCACACGATGGTGGAAGATGCCGCGCGGATCGCCAGTGCAGCTGGTGTTCAACACCTTGTCCTGCACCACCTCATTCCAGCCGACGACCCCAATTTTGGCGAAGCCGACTGGATCAAAGCATTGAACGGCAAGTGGTATGGGCGATTGACTGTCAGCCGTGACGGTCTGGCCATCCCGCTTTAAAAAGCAATCAGACGTCCTGTTTGCTGTCGGCGTAGAGTTTCTCGACCGCAGCCAGAAAGATGCACAAAGCAATACCTTCCGAAGCAAGCTCGACTTCCTTCAGTGACGGAAAGGTCGGCGCCAGCCGCAGCGTCCGGTCATGCGGGTCTTTGCCGTAAGGCGATGTCGCACCGGCTGGTGTCAGGACGACGCCCGCCTGCTTGGCAAGCTCGACAACCTGCCTGGCTGTGCCTTCCATCGCATCGACACAGATGAAATAGCCGCCCTGAGGACTTGTCCATTCGGCGACGCCAGTTCCCGTCAGACGCTTTTCGAGCGCCCGGATGACCGTGGCGAATTTCGGTGCAATCAGGTTGCGATGCGCCGCCATATGCTTGCGGATGCCATCATTGTTTTTCAGGAATCGCACATGCCGCAACTGGTTCAGCTTGTCAGGGCCGATGGTACGCTTGGTGGCACTAGCCATATACCAGCGCACATTGGCGGGTGAAGAGGCAAAGAATGCAAGACCGGCACCGGCCAGCGTCACCTTAGACGTCGAGGCGAAGACAAAGGCACGATCCGGATTTCCGGCCTTCTCGCAAAGATCGAGAATATCGGCGATCTCACGCTCTTCCTCGGTCAGATGATGCACGGTGTAAGCATTATCCCAGAACAGCCGGAAATCCGGTGCGCCGGTTTTCATGGCAGAAAGCCGCGCAATGGTCGCGTCGGAATAGGTCTCGCCCGACGGGTTGGAATATTTCGGAACGCACCACATGCCCTTCACGCTTGGATCGGCGGCAAGCTCCTCGACCATATCCATATCCGGACCGTCGCCGACGAGTGGAACCGGTAGCATGCGGATGCCATATTCCTCCAGAATGGAGAAATGCCGGTCATAGCCGGGCACCGGACAGATAAAAGCTGGCGATTCTGTCTTCTGCCATGGCTCCGTGCCGCCGGGAACGCCCTTTACCCAAGCCCAGAGCAGGGTGTCATGCATCACTGCCAAGCTGGAATTGTCACCGACAACAATGCGGTCCGGCGATGCGCCGAGCATGGACGAGAACAGCGCGCGCACTTCCGCCAGACCCTGCAGGCCGCCATAATTGCGGGCATCTTCACCGGCTTCGCTGAAATGATCGCCATTGCCCGGCAAGGTCAGCATGCCATTGGCCAGCGCCAGTTGTTCGGGGCTGGGTTTGCCGCGGGTCATATCGATTTTCAGTCCGCGTGCACGGAAGGCCTCGTATTCGTTCAATGTCTGCTGGCGCAGGTCGGCAAGGTCTTCACTGTTCAGGTCGGCAATTCGGCTCATGGGAAAGTCAGCTCTATCGTGTCAGGCTTGAGGGAAAGTCGGGGTAAAGCCGGGCCACTGTTCAGCAGCCCTTATCTTTGATCGTCAGCCTTTTTGTTGCTGAACGATGCCATAAATATTGGTGGAACGGGCACCGGACCGGCAATAGGCCAGCACAGGGCCTTCCGATTTGTCGAGGGCGGCGGCCATCGCGTCCACATCGTCCTGCGTCAACTGGCCTGAGATAACCGGCACGTAATAGATGGGAATGCCCGCTTTTTCAGCAACCTTGGCGATCTCGGCAAAGTCGGGCTGATCCGGACCTTCACCATCCGGGCGGTTACAGATCAGGGTCTGATAGCCCGCCGCAGCGATATCCCTGACATCATCGGGGGAAATCTGACCGGTCACGGCAAAGCCTTCGTCAATCTGACGGATATCCATTTTATGTCCTTGAAAATGTGATTGGTGCCAGCACCATACATCAAACATCTGCCAATGCCATATCAAAGCATATTGATTTAGACCGACATTTGATCAAATTGCACTATTATTAGGCACAAAAGATATATTGATAAAATAATAATCAACCAGAAGTTTTGTTTGAGGCTGAGGATCGGCGCTGATCGTCCCGCAAAAGTTGTAATATACTGATAGATTAAAAGAATTCTCGATAGTGCAGCGTAACTCCCTGGGTTGGCACGGTCATTGCTTTGTATCACTTCGGTACAAACAACCATAAAAAGGGGTTTACCTGAATGTTCAGTCTAACAGCCAGATTTATTGGGACATTGGCGGCTGCCGCAGTGGGTGCGACGCTGAGCCTTGCGCCGGCAAAAGCGGCAGAAGATACGATCAAGGTCGGTATTCTGCATTCGCTGTCCGGGACGATGGCGATTTCCGAAACGACGCTTAAGGATACGATGCTCTTCCTCATTGATGAGCAGAACAAAAAGGGCGGCGTTCTCGGCAAGAAACTCGAAGCCGTTGTGGTTGATCCCGCATCCGATTGGCCGCTCTTTGCCGAAAAGGCGCGTCAGTTGATCGAGCAGGACAAGGTGGCCGCAGTGTTTGGCTGCTGGACATCCTCATCGCGTAAATCCGTTCTGCCCGTCTTTGAAGAGTTGAACTCGCTGCTCTTCTATCCGGTGCAATACGAAGGCGAGGAAAGCTCGCGCAACGTCTTCTATACGGGTGCAGCGCCGAACCAGCAGGCAATCCCTGCTGTGGATTATCTTGCCAAAGAAGAAGGTGTGCAGCGCTGGGTTCTGGCCGGTACAGACTATGTCTATCCGCAGACCACCAACAAGATCCTGAAAGCTTATCTCAACGCCAAAGGCGTCAAGGATGAGGACATCATGATCAACTACACGCCGTTCGGTCATTCCGACTGGCAGACAATTGTCTCCGATATCAAGAAGTTCGGCTCGGCCGGCAAGAAGACAGCTGTTGTCTCCACCATCAATGGCGATGCCAATGTGCCGTTCTACAAGGAACTGGCCAACCAGGGCATCAAGGCTGAAGACATCCCGGTCGTCGCTTTCTCCGTGGGCGAAGAAGAACTGGCCGGTCTCGATACCAAGCCGCTCGTCGGCCATCTTGCCGCCTGGAACTACTTCGAATCGGTTGATTCCGACGCCAATGCCGAGTTCATCAAGAAATGGCATGCCTACACGAAGAACGATAAGCGCGTAACCAACGACCCGATGGAAGCAACCTTTATTGGCTTCAATATGTGGGTGAAAGCGGTTGAGGCAGCAGGCACCACCAAATCTGATGCAGTGATCGACTCCATCGTTGGTGTTTCCGTTCCCAATCTTTCCGGTGACTCGGCAACCATGATGCCGAACCATCACATCACCAAGCCGGTGCTGATCGGTGAAGTGCAGGCGGATGGCCAGTTCGACATTGTTTACAAGACACCGGGCCTCGTGGTCGGTGATGAATGGTCTGACTATCTTCCGGGCTCCAAGGACCTCATCTCTGATTGGCGCAAGCCGATGTCATGCGGCAACTTCAACGTTGCCACTGGCAAGTGCGGCGGTGTGACCAAGACCAACTAAGCGCTAAATCAAGCTTCGGCTTCGGGTCGGGGGCGACAACTCCGAAGCCATCTCCATCCCCGTCTTGTGGCGGGGATGGAGCTCCCCCAAAAGAATTTCAAACGCAGGATTGTTGAATGACATTGAGCCGCCTCCTGTCCGCCATTGCGATGTTGGGTCTCTGCCTGTTGGCAGTTCCTGCCGGTGCGCAATCCGTGGATGACGCCAAACTCAAACCGTTGGTGGAAGCACTGGCTGGCGACAATTTCGATGATACGAGCAAGGCGATTTCCGAACTTGCCAAGAGTGGCGCACCGCGTGCCTCGGTCATTCTCAATGCACTGAGTAGCGGTGATCTTTATGTTTCCAAGGCCGACAAGTCTGTTTTCATTGGCGCCCGTGAAGGATCGGATTACGCTGCAACAGATCCGCTGACGGGTACAAAGCTGACGCCTGTTCCGCGCAGTGCTGCGGAGAAGATCAAGGTCAACAACAAGTTGCGCCGTGATATCGCGGCCGCTATCGGCGGGCTCACTTTGATGAGCACCGATGCGGCCGAGCGCCGTTCCGCGGCAGAAGCCATCCTCAAAACCCGCGACCCGGAATCGATCCCGCTGCTCGATCAGGCCATCACGGCCGAGAAAGATGCGGGTATTAAAGTGGTGATGCAGCGGGCCAGGGCTGCTGCGGTTCTGAATTCCGACGCACCAGATGACCTCAAGATATCAGCCATTGCCGAAATCAAATCCGGCAATGGCCGCGAAGCGCTTGGTTTCCCTGACGCCGCTGGCCACCGTCCAGGGCCCCGTGGGCGAAGCCGCGAGCACGGCAATTGCCAGTATCAATTCCGAACTGGAACTGTGGAACGGCATTCAGAACATTATCTACGGCCTGTCGCTTGGGTCGGTTCTTCTGCTTGCGGCGATTGGCCTTGCCATTACCTTCGGTGTCATGGGTGTCATCAACATGGCCCATGGCGAAATGGTCATGATCGGTGCTTACACGACATTCGTGGTGCAGCAGATCATTCGCGTCTCTGCGCCGGGCCTTTTCGACTATTCGCTGCTCATCGCACTGCCAGCCGCCTTTCTTGTCTCCGGTGCGATCGGTGTGGTTATCGAGCGTGGCATTATCCGTTTTCTCTATGGCAGACCGCTGGAAACCCTGCTGGCGACATGGGGCATTTCACTGGTGCTGCAACAGGCGACGCGTTCATGGTTCGGTGCGTCCAATGTGCAGGTGGGCAGCCCATCATGGATGTCTGGTTCCTTCGACGTCGGTATGCTGACGCTGACCTGGTCGCGCCTGTGGATCATCGTTTTTGCACTGGCTGTCTTTGCTACGTTGCAGCTGGTGCTGAAGAAAACCATGCTCGGCCTGCGTATGCGCGCTGTCACGCAGAACCGGCGTATGGCTTCATCCATGGGTATTCGCACGCCATGGGTGGATGCGCTGACTTTCGGGTTGGGTTCGGGCATTGCAGGCATCGCCGGTGTTGCTCTCAGCCAGATCGACAATGTCAGTCCCAATCTCGGGCAGGGCTATATCATCGACAGTTTCATGGTCGTGGTCTTTGGCGGCGTGGGCAATCTCTGGGGTACGCTGGTCGGCGCCATGTCGCTTGGCATCGCCAACAAGTTCCTTGAGCCGTTTGCCGGTGCGGTGCTCGGCAAAATCTTCGTGCTCGTTCTCATCATCCTGTTTATCCAGAAGCGTCCGCGCGGTCTCTTCGCACTTAAGGGAAGGGCGATCGAGGCATGATTACCCAATGGCTTTTCACCCATGTTGACCGGCGCGGTGCTTTCGCCATTGCCCTATTGGTGGCGATTGCGTTTTTCGTGCCCGTTCTCAATCTGCTGGTGCCGGAAACCTCAGCCTTGCACGTACCGACTTATCTCGTGTCGTTGCTCGGCAAATACCTGACCTACGCGCTGCTCGCAGTCGCGCTGGATCTGGTCTGGGGCTTCTGCGGCATTCTCTCGCTCGGTCATGGCGCGTTCTTCGCCCTCGGCGGTTATGCCATGGGCATGTATCTGATGCGCCAGATCGGCCCGCGCGGCGTCTATGCCAATCCCGTTCTGCCCGACTTCATGGTGTTCCTCAATTGGAAGGAACTGCCTTGGTTTTGGTACGGCTTTGACAATTTCTGGTTTGCTGCACTGATGGTGGTGCTGGTGCCCGGCATTTTGGCCTTTGGCTTCGGCTGGCTGGCCTTCCGCTCGCGCGTTACCGGCGTTTACCTCTCGATTATCACACAGGCCCTGACATATGCGCTGCTTTTGGCGTTTTTCCGCAACGATATGGGTTTTGGCGGCAATAATGGTCTGACCGATTTCAAGGATATTCTCGGCTTCAATGTGCAGGCTGGAACCACGCGTTCGGCGCTGTTTGCCGCCACGGCGCTGTTTCTGGCGCTGGCGGTTTTCCTTGCCAGTTTCATCATCCGCTCCAAACTCGGCAAGGTACTGGTCGGTGTGCGCGATGCGGAAAGCCGCATGCGTTTTCTTGGCTACCGGGTGGAGCGCTACAAGCTTTTTGTCTGGACGATTTCTGCAATGCTCGCCGGTATTGCCGGGGCGCTCTATGTGCCCCAGGTGGGCATCATTAACCCGTCCGAATTCGAACCGGCCAATTCCATCGAAGCGGTCATCTGGGTGGCCGTGGGTGGTCGCGGCACGATCATTGGCCCGATCCTCGGCGCCGTGCTGGTTAATTTCGGCAAGACTTATTTCACCGCCGCATTCCCCGAAATATGGTTGTTCGCGCTGGGTGCTCTGTTCATTCTTGTCACGCTGTTTTTACCCAAAGGTATTCTTGGCCTCTACGGTTCCTGGCAAGCCCGCCGCGCGACGCGTGCAGCGTTGAAAGATGATGATGCACAGCCGCCTTTGGTAAAACAAAGCAGCAGGCTCGTGCCAGCCCCCGAACCTCAGGCCGCGGAGTAGCCCCATGAAGGCCAAGGACACATTGCTTTATCTCGACGGCGTTTCAGTTTCCTTCGATGGATTTCGCGCCATCAACAATCTCTCCCTTGTGCTGCAATCGGGGGAGATGCGCGCCATCATCGGTCCCAATGGTGCGGGCAAAACGACGATGATGGACATCATCACCGGCAAGACGAAGCCTGATACAGGCGACGTTTATTTCAACGGGACTGTCGATCTGACCGGCCATGATGAAGCGGAAATCGCCATGCTCGGCATCGGCCGCAAGTTCCAGAAACCGACCGTGTTCGAAAGTCACACGGTGGAAGACAATCTTATGCTGGCCCTTGCCGGTCCGCGTTCGGCTTTTTCAGCTCTGTTTCATCGTCAGAGCCAAGCCGAAGCCGACCACATTCTGGAAATTCTTTACACCATACGGCTGTTTGAAAAACGCCACTGGCTGGCCGCCAATCTATCCCACGGCCAGAAGCAATGGCTGGAGATTGGCATGCTGCTGGCGCAGGACCCCAAACTGTTGCTGGTGGATGAACCAGTCGCCGGTATGACTGATGCGGAAACGGCAGAAACAGCAAAACTCTTACGCGACATCGCTCGCACCCGCTCGGTTATCGTTGTGGAACATGACATGCATTTCGTTCGCGAACTTGATGTGAAGGTCACGTGCTTGCACGAGGGCTCGGTGCTTGCCGAAGGCTCGCTTGATCACGTCAGCAATGATCAGCGGGTAATCGAGGTCTATCTCGGGCGATGATGATGACAAAGGAACGATCCCATGCTCACGGTTGAAAACGCCTCTCTGCATTATGGTGCTGCACAGGCTCTGCGCGGCGTCTCGCTCGAGGTGAAGCCAAAATCCATCACCTGTGTGCTTGGCCGCAATGGCGTCGGCAAAACCAGCATGCTCCGCGCCATTGTCGGTCAGCATCCGCTCTCATCCGGCTCGATCAGTTTTGATGGTACGGTGCTTGGCAAAAAGCCACCCTATGACCGGGCGCGTGCGGGCATAGCGTTCGTGCCGCAGGGACGTGAGATTTTCCCGCTGCTTACCGTGCGCGAAAATCTTGCGACAGGGTTTGCAGCGGCCAAGCGCGGCAACCGCAATGTACCGCCTGAGGTTTTCGAGCTGTTCCCCGTTCTCAAGACCATGCTCGGCCGCCGCGGCGGCGATTTGTCCGGCGGCCAGCAGCAACAGCTCGCCATCGGCCGCGCACTGGTCACCCGGCCGAGACTGCTGGTTCTTGATGAACCGACTGAAGGCATCCAGCCCTCGATCATCAAGGATATCGGCCGCGCCATCCGGTTTCTGCGTGACCAGACCGGTCTGGCGATCCTTCTGGTCGAGCAATATCTCGATTTCTGCCGTGAGCTGGCCGATCATGTCTATATCATGGATCGCGGTGAGATCGTGCATTCCGGCGATGCTGCGAGTTTGGACAAACCGGAAGTCCGCAAGTTTTTGACTGTCTGAAAAACCACCCGGTACTTGCCGCCTGCGGGTAATCATCGATAGAGTCCGTTCAGAGGACCATTTTCGATGATCGACAAGCTGGAATTTTTTATCGCTTTGGCGCGCAACCAGCATTTTGGCCGCGCGGCGGAAGAGTGCGGAGTGACGCAGCCCACCTTGTCGGCAGCTATCCGTCAGCTTGAAGACACGCTGGGTGTGGTGCTGGTCCAGCGCGCGTCGCGTTATAAGGGACTAACCCCGGAAGGCCAGCGTGTGCTGGAATGGGCGCGCCGCATCGTTGGAGACACACGCACCATGCGCGAGGAAATCCGCGCCGCGCGCTTTGGCCTGTCCGGCCACGTCAAAATCGCTGCTATTCCCACGGCACTTGCCATGGTTTCCCGCCTGACAACGCCTTTTCGCGAAAAACATCCCGATGTAACCTTTTCCATCACGTCGCGCACCTCCCTCGAAGTGCTCACCTTGCTCAGCAATTTCGAGATCGATGCGGGAATCAGCTACCTCGACAATGAGCCATTGGGCCGGGTTACGTCGGTTCCGCTCTATTCGGAACGCTATCAATTAATCACATCGACTGGCAGCACCTATGCTGATCGCGAATTTGTGACCTGGGCCGAAGTCGGTCAATTGCCGCTTTGCCTGCTGACAATGGACATGCAGAATCGGCGCATCATCAACAAACATCTGCGGGAAGCCGGTGTCGAGGTGCACCCGACGCTCGAATCGAACTCCATGATTGTGCTGTTTTCGCATATCCGAACCGGGAAATGGGCAAGCATCATGCCGCTTAACCTTGCGGAAACATTGGGCTTTTCGGAGCCGATCCGTGCGATTCCCATTGTTGAGCCCGATGCGCGCCATTTGGTCGGGCTGGTTGCCGCAGACCGGGAGCCCCATACGCCGCTCGTCTCGGCGCTGTTGCACGAGGCCCGGGCATTGGCCCTTGACCTTGATATGTTTTGATAGAAATCTTCTATCGTTTAACGGGACTGATATATTGATTTGTCGGCGCGCTTTTGATCTCTTCTAACCTACGAGGGGAATTTAGGGAGGGCGCTGCACAAAATGCAGACCGCAAGTACCGATATCGCCAAAAGAGCGATAGGCATTATCAATCAGTTGAAAAGTGAAGAAGGGCCGCTTCTTCCGATTCTGCATGAGTTGCAGGGCGAATTTGGCTATGTGCCGCAGGAAACTCTGCCGCTGATTGCCCAGGCTTTGAATATTTCCCGCGCCGAAGTGCATGGCGTTGTCACCTTCTATCATGACTACCGTGATCATCCCGCTGGCCGGCATGTGCTGAAGCTCTGCCGCGCGGAAGCGTGTCAGTCGATGGGCGGTGATGCCATGGCCGACAGGGTGCGCCAGCTTCTTGGTATCGACTGGCACGGAACAACCGCTGATGGCGCGGTGACGCTTGAACCGGTTTATTGTCTCGGGCTTTGCGCCTGCGCGCCCGCCGCTATGCTCGATGGCGAGGTGATTGGCCGTTTGGACGCTGAAAAGCTTGAAACCCTAGCCTCCGAGGTGCGGCTATGACCGTTACGATCTATGTCCCGCGCGATTCTGGTTCGCTTTCGCTTGGCGCTGAAAAAGTCGCCCAAAAGCTGCAGGCTGAACTAACCGCGCGTCATCTTGATGCTAAAATCGTGCGCAATGGTTCGCGCGGCCTCTATTGGCTGGAGCCGATGGTAGAGGTGGAAATGCCATCCGGCCGCGTGGCGTACGGCCCGGTCAAACCGTCTGATGTGGCGTCACTGCTGGATACCGGTATGGTAGAGGGCAGGGTGCACCCGCTCTGGCTTGGATTGACGGACCAACTGCCGTTTCTGGCAAAACAAACCCGCCTGACCTTTGCCCGTTGTGGCATTACAGATCCCCTCTCGCTTGATGATTACCGGGCGCATGATGGCCTGAAGGGTCTTGAAAGAGCCCTCGCTCTGACGCCGCTCGAAATCGTCACGCAGGTGACAGAGTCGGGCCTGCGCGGGCGCGGCGGCGCAGGCTTTCCCACCGGCATCAAATGGAAGACCGTTCTCGATACGGCGGGCGAGCGCAAGTACATCGTCTGCAACGCCGATGAAGGCGATAGCGGCACATTTGCCGATCGCATGATCATGGAAGGCGATCCGTTTGTTCTGATCGAAGGCATGACCATTGCCGGCATCGCGGTCGGTGCCACCAAGGGTTACATCTATACGCGTTCGGAATATCCGCATGCCATTGCCGTCATGAATGAAGCGCTGGCCGTTGCCCGCAAGGCGGGTGTTCTCGGCACTTCTGTTCTGGGTTCGGCGCATGTTTTTGATATCGAAGTGCGCGTCGGTGCCGGTGCCTATGTCTGCGGCGAGGAAACCGCGCTGCTGGAAAGTCTGGAAGGCCGTCGCGGCATTGTCCGTGCCAAGCCGCCTTTGCCCGCACATAAGGGTTTGTTCGGCAGGCCAACCGTCATCAACAACGTGATCTCGCTGGCTTCTGTGCCGATTATTCTCGACAAGGGCGCTGCGTTTTACAAGAATTTCGGCATGGGCCGCTCGCGCGGTACCATTCCTCTGCAGATTGCGGGCAATGTGAAGTATGGCGGACTATTCGAAACCGCTTTCGGCCTCACGCTTGGCGAAATCGTCGATGATATCGGCGGTGGCACAGCAACCGGCCGCCCGGTTAAGGCCGTGCAGATCGGTGGTCCGCTCGGTGCTTATTTCCCGCGTGAACTCTTCGATACACCCTTCGACTATGAAGCGTTTGCCGCCAAAGACGGGCTGATCGGCCATGCCGGGCTCGTTGTGTTTGATGACAGTGTCGATATGCTGAAGCAGGCACGGTTCGCCATGGAATTCTGTGCCGTCGAATCCTGTGGCAAGTGTACGCCCTGCCGCATTGGTTCGACACGCGGTGTCGAGGTCGTGGACCGGCTCGCCGCCAATATCGAACCGGAAAAGCAAATCAAGGTTCTCACCGACCTGTGCAATACGATGAAGTTCGGTTCGCTCTGCGCGCTGGGTGGTTTCACGCCCTATCCTGTCATGAGTGCGCTGACGCATTTTCCTGAAGATTTTCGCCCTGCGCCTGTCGCAGAAGCGGCGGAATAGGAGATCAAGATGTCCCTGATCCACGAAATTGATTTCGGTACACCGGCCTCCCAATCCGAAAAGCTCATCACGCTGACGATCGATGGCAATGAAGTCACGGTTCCCGAGGGTACCTCTCTTATGCGCGCCGCGATGGAAGCCGGCATTCAGGTTCCCAAGCTTTGCGCCACCGATATGGTTGATGCATTTGGTTCCTGCCGTCTTTGTCTGATTGAGATCGAAGGCCGCAATGGCACGCCGGCATCCTGCACCACGCCTGCAATGGAAGGTCTTGTCGTCCACACACAGACCCAGCGCCTGAAGGATATCCGCAAAGGCGTGATGGAGCTCTATATTTCGGACCATCCGCTGGATTGTCTGACCTGCGCTGCCAATGGCGATTGTGAATTGCAGGATATGGCAGGTGCCGTCGGTTTGCGCGATGTGCGCTATGGCTATGAGGGCGACAACCACGTCTTCGCCAAGTCCAAGACTGATGATATTTCCAATGACCGCTGGATGCCCAAGGACGAATCCAATCCTTATTTCACCTATGATCCGGCCAAGTGCATTGTCTGCTCGCGTTGTGTTCGTGCCTGCGAGGAAGTGCAGGGCACCTTTGCGCTGACCATTGAGGGCCGGGGTTTCTCCAGCCGCGTTTCGCCCGGCATGCATGAGAATTTCATCGATAGCGAATGCGTCTCTTGCGGCGCCTGTGTGCAGGCCTGCCCGACAGCAACGCTGACGGAAAAATCGGTCATCCAGATCGGCCAGCCGGAACATTCAAAAGTGACGACCTGCGCTTATTGCGGTGTCGGCTGCTCGTTCAAGGCGGAAATGCGCGGCGAAGAACTTGTCCGCATGGTGCCTTACAAGGATGGCAAGGCCAATCGCGGCCATTCCTGCGTCAAGGGCCGCTTTGCCTATGGCTATTCCACCCACAAGGATCGCATCCTCAATCCGATGATTCGCGAAAAGATCTCCGATCCATGGCGCGAAGTCACGTGGGACGAGGCCTATAAACATGTCGCCAGTGAATTCCGGCGCATCCAGTATCAGTATGGCCGCAATTCCATCGGTGGTATTACATCGTCCCGCTGCACCAACGAGGAAACCTACCTCGTGCAGAAACTGGTTCGGGCCGGTTTTGGCAACAACAATGTGGATACCTGTGCCCGCGTCTGCCATTCGCCGACCGGTTATGGTCTGAACAAGACCTTCGGCACATCCGCAGGCACGCAGGATTTCGACAGTGTCGAGCATACAGATGTGGTCATCGTCATCGGCGCCAATCCGACAGATGGCCACCCGGTTTTTGCCTCGCGCCTGAAGAAACGCCTGCGCAAGGGTGCCAAGCTTATTGTCATCGATCCGCGTCGGATTGATCTGGTGCGCTCGCCTCATGTGGCCGCCGCGCACCATCTGCCTCTGCGTCCCGGTACCAACGTGGCTGTCCTCACATCGCTGTCGCATGTGATTGTCACCGAAGGTCTCTTCAACGAAAAATTCATTCGCGAACGTTGCGGCTGGGATGAATTCCAGGATTGGGCTGCCTTCGTTTCGGCCCCTGAACATAGCCCCGAAGCCATCGAACAGCTGACAGGTGTGCCGCCGCAGGCACTGCGTGAGGCAGCCCGCCTGTTCGCTACCGGCGGAAATGGCGCGATCTACTATGGCCTTGGCGTGACTGAACACAGCCAGGGTTCAACAACAGTCATGGCCATTGCCAATCTTGCCATGGCGACCGGCAATATCGGACGCAAGGGCGTGGGCGTGAATCCGCTGCGCGGCCAGAACAACGTGCAGGGCTCCTGCGATATGGGCTCGTTTCCGCACGAGCTTCCGGGCTATCGCCATGTTTCGGGTGAAGCCACCCGCGATATCTTTGACAAACTCTGGGGCGTGAAGCTGCAGGACGAGCCGGGTTTGCGCATCCCCAATATGCTGGATGCAGCCGTCGATGGTACGTTCAAGGGCATCTATATTCAGGGCGAAGATATTCTTCAGTCCGACCCGGATACAAAGCACGTTGCTGCCGGTCTCGCCGCGATGGAATGCGTTGTGGTTCACGATCTCTTCCTCAATGAGACCGCCAATTATGCGCACGTCTTCCTGCCGGGTTCGACCTTCCTCGAAAAAGATGGCACGTTCACCAATGCCGAGCGCCGCATCAACCGCGTGCGCAAGGTGATGTCGCCGCTGAATGGTTTTGCCGATTGGGAAGTCACGCAGCATCTGGCGCAGGCCATGGGTATGAACTGGAATTATACGCATCCATCGCAGATCATGGATGAAGTGGCTCTGACCACGCCCAGCTTTGCCGGTGTTTCCTATGAGCTGCTGGAAAAAGAAGGCTCGGTTCAGTGGCCGTGCAATGAGAAGGCGCCTTTGGGCACACCGATCATGCATATTGACAGCTTTGCTCGCGGCAAGGGCAAGTTTGTCCGTACCGAATATGTTGCGACTGACGAGCGCACAGGACCGCGCTTCCCGCTTCTTCTCACCACCGGCCGCATCCTGTCGCAGTATAATGTCGGTGCGCAAACGCGCCGTACGGATAATGTTATCTGGCATGAGGAAGACCGGCTGGAAATCCACACGCACGACGCCGAACAGCGCGGTATCCATGATGGAGACTGGGTAAAAATATCAAGCCGCTCGGGCGAAACCACCTTGCGGGCACTTCTCACCGATCGTGTCTCGCCGGGTGTGGTCTATACGACCTTCCACCATCCGACGACGCAGGCGAATGTGATCACCACGGACTTTACCGACTGGGCGACGAACTGCCCTGAATACAAGGTCACAGCAGTTCAGGTTGGTGCCTCCAATGGGCCCAGCAAATGGCAGATTGAGTATGATGAACAAGCCCGCAAGAGCCGGCGCATTGTTCAAACTCTAGACGCGGCAGAATAGCGATGGCCGGGCGCTCCACACGGCTGACTGTTCCGCGCATAACCCGCCGTCGCAAGGGCGAGGGTGATGTCTATGCGACCGACAGCCGTATGGTGCCCGAGGAAACGCCCATCGCTTTCAGTTATAATGGCACGACCCATGCGGTGATGATGGCAAGTCCTGCCGATATCGAGGATTTTGCCATTGGCTTCAGTCTGTCAGAAGGCATTATCAGCAAACTCGCCGAGATCAGCGAGATTGCCATTGAAGATCACGGCGAAGGCATCGATGTCCAACTGGTCTTGGCCGATGCAGCAGGCCAGGAGCTTACCGACCGCCGCCGCCGCATGGCTGGACCAGTCGGTTGCGGGCTCTGTGGCATTGAATCCATTGAACAGGCTCTGAAACCGGTTGCCTCCGTCGACAAAGCATCACTGCGCCTGACGCCTGACGATATTTCACAGGCTGTTCGCCTGTTGTCGGCTATGCAGCCGCTGCACAGCGAAACCGGTGCAGTTCATGCTGCGGGCTTCTATGTGCCGGGTACGGGTGTTGTGCTGGCGCGCGAAGACGTTGGTCGGCACAATGCACTCGACAAATTGACGGGCGCGCTCTGTCTTTCCGGGATCAAGGGTGAAACCGGAGCGGTTGTGATCACCAGCCGGATATCTATCGAAATGGTGCAGAAGGCCGCTATAGCCGGTGCATCGGTGCTCATTGCAGTCTCAGCGCCGACAGCGCTTGCCATCCGCACTGCCCAATCGGCAGGGATGACCCTTGTGGCGCTGGTGCGTGGCAACGAATTTGATGTCTTTACCCGGCCCGAGCGTATTTCCGGCATCGGTGCCGCGCTTGAACCGACGCTGGCAGATACCGCGCCCGCAAGCCCGAATGCCGATGCCGCTACGTCAACCCTCGTGCAGAGTCCAAACGTTCGATTGGTGCAATATGGATAATGATAATCACAAGACGACAGCTGACAAGCTCGTCTACATGGCCAACCAGATCGCAACCTTCTTCCACACGCAACCTAAGGATGAGGCTGTGGAAGGTGTCTCCAACCATATCAATCTTTTCTGGGAATCGCGCATGCGCACCCAGCTTTTCATCATACTCGAAAAAGAAGACAACGGCCTTGATCCGCTTGTGATTGAGGCAGCTGCCCATATTCGCAAGCCGGGATCTGTCCCGGCTTGATGCTTTTTTAAGCCCTATTTTTCAAGGGCTTTATCATGATGTGCCTTTCCGTTCGGGGGAGCGAACGCATAGGCATCAAAAACAAGAACACGATCCGGACCATATCCAAACTGAAATATTAAAACTTGAATTACCGCCACAGGGGCTTGGAGGAGAAGATTCACATGTCAGCAACAGACAGAGCAGAACCGGGAGTCTACGCAAACCCGGGCATTCTTGATCGCGAGCGCATTGTCGCCAAGGCGGGTTTCAACCGCTGGTTGGTGCCACCCGCAGCGCTTGCCATCCATCTTTGTATCGGTATGGCCTACGGGTTCAGTGTATTCTGGTTGCCGCTGGCGCAGGCCATCGGTATTCAACAGCCGGTTGCCTGTGCTGATCTCAACCTTGTTTCCGCCCTGTTCACGACCAGTTGCGACTGGCGTGTCAGCGATCTCGGTTGGATTTACACTCTGTTCTTCGTGCTGCTTGGTTGTTCCGCTGCCATCTGGGGCGGCTGGCTCGAACGCGCCGGACCGCGCAAGGCCGGTGTTGTTTCCGCTCTCTGCTGGTGCGGCGGCATGGTGCTGGCTGCAATCGGCGTCATGATCCACCAGCTCTGGCTGATGTGGCTTGGCGCTGGCGTCATCGGCGGTATCGGCCTTGGTCTTGGTTATATCTCGCCAGTCTCGACCCTGATCAAATGGTTTCCGGATCGCCGTGGTATGGCAACGGGTATGGCCATCATGGGATTTGGCGGCGGCGCGATGATCGGATCACCGCTTGCCAATCTCCTGATGAACCATTTCAAAACCCCCGACTCCGTCGGTGTCTGGCAGACCTTTCTGGTCATGGCTGCCGGTTATTTCGTTTTCATGATCTGTGGTGCCTTTGGATATCGGATCCCGCCCGCAGGCTGGCGCCCGGAAGGCTGGACACCGCCAACCGATGCCAAGGCGATGATCACCACCCGTCACGTCCATCTGCGCGATGCGCACAAGACAAAGCAATTCTGGCTCATCTGGGCCGTGCTCTGCCTGAATGTTTCCGCTGGTATTGGTGTTCTTGGAATGGCGTCGCCCATGCTGCAGGAAATCTTCGCGGGCAAGCTGCTCGGCTTGCCGGATGTTGGCTTTGCCCAGCTTGATACTGGTCAGAAAACGGCGGTTGCGACCATTGCGGCAGGTTTCCTCGGACTGCTGTCGCTCTTCAATATCGGCGGCCGCTTCTTCTGGGCTTCGCTGTCTGACCGTCTGGGCCGCAAGGCAACCTACTTTACGTTCTTTGCTCTTGGCATTGTGCTCTATGCGCTCGCGCCGACAGCAGCGCATTTGGGCAGCCAGGCGCTGTTCGTGGCGATATTTTGCGTCATCCTGTCAATGTATGGTGGTGGTTTTGCTACCGTGCCAGCCTATCTCGCCGATATTTTCGGTACGCAGTTTGTCGGCGCTATCCATGGCCGTCTGCTAACGGCATGGGCAACGGCGGGCATCGTTGGCCCTTTCCTCGTCAATTATATCCGTGAATTCCAGATCAAGGCCGGTGTGCCGCGTGCACAGGTTTATGATCGAACCATGTATATTCTGGCGGGTATGCTGGCACTGGGTTTCATTGCCAACTTCTTCGTGCGTCCACTAGCCTCGAAATGGTTCATGTCGGACGCGGAAGTGGCGGCATTGCAGGCAAAGACCAAAACGGCGGATGCGGGTGCATCCGGTTCCTTTGGTATCGGTCACGGCGGGCTGGATGCCAAGGCCGCGCTGGCCTGGGCGGCTGTAGGCATTCCGATCCTGTGGGGTGTGTGGATGACGCTGCAGCAGGCAATGATCCTGTTCAAGTAAGATCAGAGGTTTAAGAAACAAAACAGGCTCCGGAGACGGGGCCTGTTTTCGTTTGAGTCCCGGGCGGCATGCATGTCGCACGGAGGGGAAACACCAGCCATAGATATTCCTCTGGTCTATTGATCCGATAACTTAATATCATTTTTCACCGGCTTCCGGTTATGCGTATTTAATTTCGGGGCGCCGTTGCCAGCCCATATGGCAAGGGCGAATGCGAGATCGGATTATTGACCAGAACGAACAGTATTTTCTGCGCAATTGACCAGCGGCTTTGTCCCGTTGCGCGCGCTCCGGCTCGAGAGCCATTTCACCGCATTACTCAATGAAAATTTGAAAACAGTAAGTCAGAGGGGACTTCATTTTATGCATATTTCAGCCATACCACGACGCCGTCTCACGAACCGTGGCAATTTGAAGGCAAGCCTTTACGCCAGCGTTGTGCTTTCCGCCGCACTTATCGCCGGAGCTGGCTCACAGGCCATCGCGCAGGCCGCACCAGGCAAATATTTCAATGCGGATGGTTCAAGAACCAATGATCTTGAGGCGGCGGCTGCGACTTGGCGCACCCTAGAATTCAATTCCGAGTGGGGCTTGGGCGCAATGAAAGCCGAATATGCCTATGCGCGGGGACTCACAGGCAAAAATCTGGCCACCGGCGAGCGCATCAAAATCGGCATCGTCGATTCCGGGTTTTATAATATGCACTATGAGTTTTCGCCGACGTCGAGATTTCATGCAGTCTTCGCCAAAGATCCCAATGCACCGGCTGACCCTTATAATCCGGATGGCATTTCGGGCAATTGGATCAGGGGTGCAAACGATAGCCATGGAACGAAAGTTACGGGTGTCATCAGTGCTGCCAGAGACAGTAAGGGCATGCACGGGGTAGCATTCGACGCCGATATTTACGTCGGCAATACCAGAGGCACAGATTCGCTGTGGTTTGGCCCGGCTCCCCAACCAGCCTATTCGAATTCAACAGCGAGTTATCTGGCCTCTGTTTACGATGCAGTGGCTGCACAGGGTGTGCGAATCATCAGCAACAGTTGGGGCAGTCAGCCGCCGACTGAGAATTACTCCACACTGGCCAATCTGGTTGCGGCCTATCAGCAGCACTATGGCAAGAATACCTGGATCGACGGCGCTGCTCGGGTGTCCACCAGCAAGGACGGCAAGGAAGGCGTTATCAACAATTTCAGCGCAGGCAACTCCGGTTACGATAATGCCAGTATGCGCGGTTCATTACCCTATTTCCGCCCGGAACTCGAAGGGCACTGGATGACGACAACTGGTTATGCTGAAGAGGGCGCGCAAGGTTACAACAAGTGCGGTATTGCCAAATACTGGTGCGTAATGGCACCAACCGGAGTGCAAACTACCGGTATCAATGGCGTTCTGAGCAATGGCTTTAACGGCACATCGGCAGCGGCACCACACGCGTCTGCGGCTTTGGCGCTGATCATGCAGCGCTTTCCCTATATGACCAATGAACAGGCACTGTCTGTGCTATTCACCACAGCTCAGAATATGGTGGCTGATCCCAGTAAATCTCCTCATGATAACGATACTCTCTACACCATAGTCACTCCTCTCAAAGCGAGTGAAGATGGTATTCCAAATGCTCTGACTGGCTGGGGACTTGTGGATTTGCAAAAAGCCATGAATGGCCCCGGTCAATTCTTGGGGCGGTTTGATGCCAATCTGGGTTCCGGCCTTGCAGACGAATGGTCGAACAACATATCCGATGTTGCCATCCGCGCCCGGCAGGTTGAAGACAAGGCCGAGCACGATACATGGGAACAGACCAAAATTGCCAAAGGCTGGCAGAGCGGTCTTCCCGCCGGGGCCAGCGATGCGGACAAGCTCGCCTACCAGATCGGCACAGACCGCGATAATGCTTACCTCTCCCGCATCTATGTCGGTGGGTTGACGAAATCCGGTGACGGCCAGCTAACCCTGACAGGCAAAAACACCTATACGGGCGATACGATTGTCAATGGCGGCGAACTGGCCATTGGTGCGGGCGGATCGATCACTTCAGCCTCATTCGTCAATGCAACGGGCTTGCTGAGTGTCGATGGCACGGCGGCGGCAGCCACTATCAATGAGGGTGGATGGCTGAAGGTCAACACATCGGGTGTGACCGGTGATGTGACGCTGAATGGTGGCATGGCTTCAATTGACGGACACAGCGGCAACGCGGCAGTAAACAGCGGCGGCACGCTTGGCGGCAATGGTTTTGTCGGCGGGTTGGCCGTGCATGCGGGCGGGACGGTTGCGCCGGGCAATTCGGTTGGCAAGCTTGGCGTTAACGGCGATGCGACGTTCGAAAAGGGCAGTGCCTTTGCGGTCGAGATTACGCAGGACATGAACCGCGCCGATCAGCTGGCCGTGGGCGGTCAGGCCATTCTGCTGGGCGGCGTGGTTTCGGTCTCTCTGGAAGGCTCCAAAACAACGCTCAGTGAAGGCGAAATCGCCGGGCTGTTTCACCAGAACTACGCTATCCTCACGGCAGCGGGCGGTATCAAGGACAAGGGAATTTTTGAACAGGTTCTGCCCCAGTACAATTACATCACCACATCGCTCCTTTATACCGACAATGCAGTTAGCCTCGATTTCGATCTGACCGACGGAGCCAAAAAAGCCAAGGCAGATGCTGACGAGCAGGCACGAATCAGCGCCTTGAAAGAGCGCGTCAAAAACCTAGTGCTGGTTGGTGCCGATACCAGAAACCAAAAGAGTGTCGGCGCTGCCATCAAGATGCTCGATCTGGGCAATCCGCTGCTGGATGCGGTGCTGTTCTCGAAAGTCGGTGACGTCTTCAATTATGACAGCCTCTCCGGCGAGATCCATGCCTCGGTCCAGGGTGTGCTTGCCGAAGACAGCCGCTTTGTCCGCGATGCAGCATCAAGCCGCATCAGGGCAGCCTTCGGGGACGGAACAGGTGCCAAGGCATCCGCACCGGTGCTGGCCTATGGTCCGGATGGTGCGGAGCAAGCAGGGGCACTGGCTTCAGCCGATACCAAAACCACTGCCATCTGGGCCGAAGGCTATGGTTCATGGAGCCAGCGCGATGGGACAAGCAATGCATCCGGGCTTTCCCGCAATGTCGGCGGCTTCGTCACCGGGCTTGATGGCATCATTGCCGACGGGTTGTTCCATTCCGATTGGCGTCTTGGCCTTCTGGCCGGCTATGGCAACACATCCATCCATACGGATCGCGGTCATGGCTCCGCCGACAGCTATCAGGTCGGTGTCTATGGCGGCACCAAGCTGGATGCCATAACCTTAAGCCTTGGTGCCAGTCTTGCCCATCATGCAATCGACACCAGCCGCAGGGCGCATCTTCTAACCATTGATGAAGGCGATGATGCCACCTATACGGCCAAGTCCGTGCAGGTGTTCGGTGAAGCCTCCTACCGCATCGATACGCCCTATGCTGCACTCGAACCCTTTGCCGGGGCAGCTTACGTGCATCTGAAAACCGATGGCTTTGCCGAGACCGGCGGCTTGACGGCGCTCTCATCCGCTGGCGACAGCACGGACCTCACCACCACAACGCTCGGGCTCAGGGCTTCGCACGGCTTTGCCATCTCCGATGCCACCATCCTTACCGCCCATGGCATGGCGGGCTGGCGGCATGCTTTTGGCGATACGGCACCCACGGCCAATCTCGCCTTTGCGGGTGGTTCGGCTTTCTCCATCGACGGACTGCCGATTGCACAGGACACCGCACTGGTCGAAGCCGGGTTTGATGTCAATATCGGTAAAGCCACCAACCTTGGCATCAGCTATAACGGCCAGTTCTCAGAAAATGCTCATGACAATGCCGTCAAAGCCGATCTGACCGTGAAGTTCTGATCTGCGTCAACGGCGCGAACATTTAAACAGGCTCCGCTCGCGGGGCCTGTTTTATTGTGTCAGCAACTGCGCAACGCACGGGGTTCGAACGGCAAGTCCGACAATTCGTCAAGGCACATGGCTTGCAGCGCCGGGTGAGAGAGTGGATCGCGCCGCCAATTGTCGGCTGCGGCGTCGTTGACAATCTCATGGTGTTTCCGGGTCGCTGCCAGAGTTTCCGTGAACAAGTTTGTTAGCCAGAAAATCTTCATCAAACAGCTCCTATGAATCGAGGAATGTGTTATTTTGTTCTTGTTTATGGTGATCATCAATCAAGAATGGTGATATCGTCATTTAGAAAAACTTGATGAAGAGTACTGATATGAAGAACTTGAATAGGGTTCACATCAACGGGTTGAAAGCTGTCGAAGCCATTGGAAGGCTGGGCTCGCTGCCAAGCGCGGCGGCGGAGCTTGGCGTGTCCGTCAGTGCCGTCAGTCAGCATCTGATCCGCACCGAGGGGCAGATTGGCCATGCAATCTTTGACCGGACGCGGGCAGGGCTGGTGCCGACATTCTTCGGAAAATCGTTTATTGCCCGGCTGGAGGAAGCGTTTCAGCATCTGTCAAAGGCGGTGGCCATGGCGGATGGTGTTGATCAAACTTTGCTGCTTTCGGTTGCCCCAACCTTCGCATCGAAATGGCTGGTGCCACGCTTGGGACGATTACGGGCGGCTCATCCCGATATGAAAATCCGCATCGATCCGTCGCCGGGTATTCTCGATCTGAAGAATTCGGATATCGATCTGGCGATCCGGCTTGGCAGCGGTGACTGGCTGGATGGCGAGCCAGAATGCCTCCTGCCGCAAAAAATGTTTCCGGTCTGCACGCGTGCCTTTGCCGAACAGCTGCGCGGTCCGGCCGATATTTTCAGTCAGCCGATCATTTGCTACGAGAACCCGATGTTCAGCTGGGATGAGTGGCAGGCAGCAGCAGGGCTTGATGGTCCTCTGGCATTTGACGGCCCGACATTTTCCGATCCGTGGCTTGCCATTGAAGCAACAATCAGCGGGCAGGGCATCATGCTGGCCTGGGAACTCTTCGTTGAAGACACGCTGGCCGATGGGAGGCTGGTTGCGCCTTTTCCGCTGCGCGTGCCCTCCGATATCGCTTATTGGCTGGTTTCTCCCAAAAATCGTAAGCCGACGCCACAAATGCAGCATTTTCAACGATGGATACGTTTCGAAATCGCCGAAGACATCCGCGCGCCTACCGCATGATCTGTTGACAAGTTATACTGAAGTTTGAAGAGTGCGGCTCACCACCATGGGTAGCGTTGGGAGGACTTCATGTCTATGCGCGCGGTTATCGGCTTTTCAGCCTTTCTTTTCACGTCTTTGGCTGCCGCCATTCCTGTTGGCGCTGCTGAAACGAATCGCGACATCGTCACGACGAAAGATGGCGACTATTTCGGTTTCGACCTGCGTACAGAACAGGATGTGACGCTGGAACAATGCGAAGCCGTTTGCCTTGCTGAAAGTGACTGCAAAGCCTTCACCTATAATCCCAAGGTGAAGTGGTGCTTTATGAAGTCGGACTTCAACCAATTGCACAGTTTTCCCGGTGCCATCGCCGGCAAGGTTGTCGAGACAACCAGCGAGCCGGATATTGGCGCGCCGCCCAAATTGGCATTCCTTTCCGACCAGATTGTTCAGGATGCGCGTCAGGTGAAGCTGCGGCTTGGCGTAACCGATGAGCTGAAGGCACAGGGTGTCGACGCGTTGAAAAGAGCCGCGCGCGACCAGCTGGCAGGCGGGAACATCGAAAACGCGCTCAATGCCTTCAAGAACGCGCTTGCTGTATCACCGGATGATGCCGATCTGTGGATCGAGACTGCCCGTGCGGCCAACAAGGCTGACAAGAATACCTACATTGCCGGGCAGGCTGCGCTTGCTGCGCTGAATGGCTATCAATTGACGCGAACCAAGCAGAGCCGCGCCGATGCGCTGGCTGTACTGGCAACGTCTCTGCAGAATGCGCAGAATTACCGGACGGCGCTAAATGCCTACAAGGCCAGCCTTGCGCTTGTCGATGCCAAAACCGTCAACGCGGTCTATCTCGATCTGAAGGCGCGTCAGGGATTCCGTATCGTCAATCACACAATTGATGCGGACAGTGCAACGCCACGGGCTTGCGTGCAGTTTTCCGAACCGCTGGTCAAGATGGGTACGGATTACACCCCTTTTGTCACGCTGGACAGTGCCGCGCCCAAGGCGCTGGAAGCCAAGGGCAACGAGATTTGTGTTGAAGGTCTCACCCATGGTCAGCGCTACAAGATGGCTTTTCGTGCAGGCCTGCCATCCTCGGTAGGGGAGCCGCTGGAAGGTCAGGTCGATCTGGATATTTACGTCAAGGATCGTTCAGCCACGGTGCGGTTTACCGGTGACAGTTTCGTCCTGCCAGGCACCGCACGCCGGGGCATCCCTATTGTGTCCGTGAATACAACCAGTGCCAACCTGAAGCTGTACAGGATCGGTGATCGCGGTATCGCCTCGTTGTTGACCAGCTCGCAATTCCTGACCCAGATCGACAGCTACAATGCCCAGAAACTGCAGGATGAATCGGGTGAACTCGTCTGGCAGGGTGCTATCGACATCCAATCCGATCTCAACAAGGACGTGGTAACGAGCTTCCCGGTTGACGAGGCTTTGCCCAAGCGCAAGCCCGGTGTCTACGTGCTGACCGCTGTCTCGCCCGATGCCCGTGGCAGTGAATGGGATTCACAGGCAACCCAGTGGTTTGTCGTCTCCGATATCGGTCTTTCCACCTATACAGGGACCGACGGCCTGAACGTGTTCGCCCGCTCGCTCGCCAGCGCCCAGCCTTTGATTGGCGTTGAGTTGCAGCTTCTGGCCAAAAACAATGAAATTCTTGGCACAGCCATTACCGATACGGATGGCCGGGCAACGTTTACCGCCGGGTTGCTGCGCGGCACCGCCGCCATGACGCCCGCTGTCATCACCGCCAAGAATGGCGATGCGGATTATGTTTTCCTTGATATGACGCGTGCCGGCTTTGATCTGTCTGATCGTGGCGTTACAGGCCGCGCCGCGCCGGGTGCTATCGACGTACTCGCCTGGACTGAACGCGGCATATACCGCGCCGGTGAAACTGTGCACGCTTCGGCACTTGCGCGCGATATCAGTGCCAATGCCATCGAAAACCTGCCGCTGACTTTCGTGTTCCGGCGGCCAGATGGCGTCGAGGATCGCCGCATGGTCAGCGATGGTGCGCAGCTTGGCGGTCATACGCTTGATCTGGTGCTGCAGGCCAATGCCATGCGCGGCACGTGGAACATGCAGATTTATACCGATCCCAAGGGTGCGCCCATCGGCGAAAAATCGTTCATGGTTGAGGATTTTGTGCCGGACCGGATCGAATTCGACATGACCAGCGAGGCGAAAGCGATCGAGGTGGGTGCCCCGGCGCCAGTCACTGTCGATGGCCGTTTCCTCTACGGTGCTCCGGCGGCAGGCCTTAATCTTGAAGGCGAAGTCAGCCTCAAAACGACGCATGAAGATGCCAACTTCAAGGGCTACCGTTTCGGTTTGGCCGACGAGCAGGCCAATGAAGACACGCGTATTCCGCTTGAGGATTTGCAGGCTCTCGATGAGAACGGCAAGACGACGTTTGACGTGACTTTGAACGAAGTCCCATCCACCACACAATTGCTCAATGCCAACGTTGTGGTGCGTATGCAGGAAGCCGGTGGCCGCGCCATTGAGCGAACCCTGACGCTACCCGTCAGGTCGCAGGGCCCGATGATCGGCATCAAGCCGGAATTTGACGGTGATCTTGCCGAAAACTCCGTGGGTAAGTTCCACATCATCGGTGTTGACCGCAATGGCCAGAAGCAGGCCATGAGCGGCCTCAGCTGGAAACTGGTTGGCGTCGAGCGCAACTATCAATGGTACCGTGACGGCAGCTCGTGGAAGTATGAGCCCATTGTTTCGACCAAGCTGATCGCCAATGGCAAAGTCGATGCGTCAGCGGATGGCGCTGAAATTTCTGTGCCTGTCACCTGGGGCCGCTTCCGGCTTGAGGTGGAAACAGCAGAGGCGGATGGCCCGACGTCCAGCGTTGAGTTCGATGCCGGTTACTACGTGGCCGCGACATCCACTGAAACGCCGGATGGCCTCGAAATCGCTTTGGACAAGGACATGTATGCGGTTGGTGATACCGCAAAACTGAAAGTATCGCCGCGCTTTGCCGGTGAATTGCTGTTGACCATCGGCGCGGAAAATCTGCTGACAACCAAACATGCCAGCATACCGGCGGAAGGCGGCGAGGTGGAAATTCCTGTGACCGCCGACTGGGGTGCCGGCGCTTATGTCACCGCGACGCTTTTCCGTCCGGGCGATGCGCAGGAAAGCCATATGCCGATGCGCGCTATCGGTGTGAAATGGCTTGGGGTGAACCCTGCCGACCGCAACCTTGCGGTGAAATTGGACACGCCGGAAAAAACCTTGCCACGCCAGCCTTTGAACATACCTGTTCAGGTGACGGGTGCGGGGGTAGGCGATACGGCGTTTGTTACCGTTGCCGCAGTGGATGTCGGTATTCTCAATCTGACTCGATATGACGCCCCCAATCCCGACAGCTGGTACTTCGGTCAGCGTCAGCTCGGGCTCGAAATCCGCGATCTCTATGGCCGTCTGATCGATGGCTCACAGGGTGTTACCGGCCGGTTGCGCACCGGCGGCGATGGCGCGCAAATGCCGTTGCAGGGCAGTCCGCCCACCGAAAAGCTCGTCGCATTCTTCTCCGGACCGGTCAAACTGGACAAGGATGGGAAAGCCAATGTCAGCTTCGACATTCCGCAATTCAACGGCACGGCACGTGTGATGGCTGTGGCCTGGTCAAAAGCGGGTGTTGGCCATGCGAGCAAGGATGTGATCATCCGTGATCCGGTCGTGGTTACTGCGAGTTTGCCGAAATTCATGGCTCCCGGCGACAAGGCCAATTTGCGGCTTGATATTGCCAATACGGATGCTCCGGCTGGTGACTATCAGTTGCAGGTGACCAGCAATCCGGCAGTTGCAGTGGATCAGAAAGCCGCGTCGCAAACCGTCAAATTGACGGCAGGTGGAAAGTTTGACGTTACATTGCCACTCAATGGAAGTCAGTCCGGCGACGGTGTTGTCTCGGTCAAGCTATCCAATGCGGCTGGCATCTCGCTTGAACAGTCGCTGAACATTCCGGTGCGGCCTGCATCATTGCCTGTCACGGTGCGCAATCCCATCAAGATTGCGCCTAACAGCACTTTGAAAATCGATCGGGAACTCTTGGCGGGCAGCATTTTGCAGGGCGCTTCGGTCAGCCTGAACGTCTCGCGCTCGTCAGCCTTCGATATTCCAGCCTTGCTGATGTCGCTTGATCGCTATCCCTATGGTTGCGCCGAGCAGACGACCAGCCGGGCCATGCCGCTGCTTTATCTCAGCGAAATGACCAAACAATCCGGTCTTGCCGATGATGGTGACGTGCAGAAGCGAGTACAGGAAGCCATCTTCCGCGTCCTGTCCTATCAGTCATCGACCGGCAGCTTTGGCCTGTGGAGCCCTGGCTCGGGTGATCTATGGCTGGATGCCTATGTTACCGACTTCCTGACCCGCGCCCGCGAACAGAAATATGACGTGCCTGAAAAGGCACTCGTGCAGGCACTGGAAAATCTGCAGAACTCATTGAGCTATGATGTGAACGTCAAGGATCAGGGCAATCAGATTGCCTATGCGCTTTATGTTCTCGCCCGCAACCGCAAGGCCGCGGTCAGCGATCTGCGCTACTATGCCGATACGAAGCTGCAGGAATTCCCGACGCCGCTGTCGCGCGCCCATCTGGCTGCGGCGCTGGCGCTTTATGGCGATGCACAGCGGTCGCAGAGCGTCTTCACCGACTCGCTGCAAATGTCGACCAAAGCCACCAATGTCAGTCTCGTTCGCTCGGATTACGGTTCGTCTTTGCGTGATGATGCGGCGGTTCTGGCGCTGGCGGCCGAAAGCCGTCCGGTACCGGCGATCATTCCGCAATTGTCGAAGATTGTTGCCAAGGAATGGGAGCGTAAGATTTACACAAGCACGCAGGAACAGACTTGGATGCTTCTGGCTGCACGCGCCATTCAAGGCGGCGACAGTGATCTGAAGCTCAGCATCAATGATGTGGCGCATACGGGTGGCTATGCCGCGCGCATGACTGGCGAGCAGCTGATCGAACAGCCCGTGAGCATTACCAACAACACAAGCGAGGCTGTATCGGCGGTGGTAACGACGGTTGCTGCGCCTGCCCAGCCTTTGCCAGCTGGTGGTGACGGCTTCAATATCCAGCGCACCTATTACACACTCGATGGGGCGGAAGCCAATGTCAGCGAAGCCAAGCAGAACGAGCGCTATGTGGTTGTCCTCAAGGTGACCGAGAACAACAAATGGCCATCGCGAGTGCTGATCACCGACCTGCTGCCAGCCGGTTTCGAGATCGACAATCCGGGTCTGGTGGATAGCGCGAAGCTGTCGAACTTCGAATGGATCGGTGAGGTTGAAGCCGCCCATACGGAGTTCCGCAGTGACCGCTTTGTTGCCGCCTTTGATCGGAACACCAGCGACAACCGGGAGATCACCTTGGCTTATGTGGTCCGCGCGGTGACACCTGGAACCTATGATCATCCGGCTGCAAGCGTTGAAGACATGTACCGCCCGCAATTCTCGGCCCGTACAGCAACGGGCCGGATGGAGGTTGTGGCGGCACAGTAAATCGGGAAGAGACCAGTGTTGATGCAGAATATGCTGATTTCGCACCCCTTCACCCCCCCTTGTGGGGAGGGTCGGACTGCAAGTCCGGGGTGGGGGGTCGTTTTATGTCTGACACCCCCACCCCGCCGCTACGCAGCGAGCTTCCCCGCAAGGGGGAGGGTGGGGCAGGCTCTCCAGTCTTCACGTTACGGCTTTTATTCTGATGATCACGTGGCGCACATTCTGCATCGGCCTGTCCGCCAATCTGGTGATAGCAACGGCTTTGGCATTTGGTCTTGATCTGGCGGACAAGACGTTTCCACCACCGTTGCAGCACGCGCGCGAAGTCTCGGCCGAAGTCGTCGATGCCGACGGCCAATTGTTGCGCGCTTTCGCCACCTCGGAAGGGCGCTGGCGCTTGCAGACCACTGCCGCCGACGTTGATCCGCAATTTGTCCGCATGCTGGTGGCCTATGAAGATCAGCGCTTCTGGCAGCATCGCGGTGTCGATCCGCGCGCGCTGGCACGCGCAGCCCTGCAATTGGTCAGCAACGGGCGTATCGTCTCCGGCGCCTCTACACTTTCGATGCAGCTGGCCCGTTTGATCGAACCGCGGGAAGGGCGCTCGCTTACGGCAAAATTCGTCCAGCTGGTTCGTGCCATGCAGATCGAGCGGCGCTTGAGCAAGGCGGAAATCCTTGATCTCTATCTGACCCACGCGCCCTATGGCGGCAATCTTGAGGGCATCCGCGCTGCTAGCCTCGCCTATTTTGGCAAGGAACCACACCGTCTGAGTGTTGCCGAATCTGCTTTGCTGGTAGCGCTGCCGCAATTGCCGGAAAAACGCCGGCCGGACCGTAATCTGGCGGCGGCAAACATAGCGCGCGCCCGGGTCCTGCAACGGATAGCGGTTGCCAATATTGTCGGTGATGATGAGTTGCAGCGCGCGGGACTTGTTCCCATCCCAGCGCGCCGGATGCAGCTTCCGGCTTATGCGGCGCATTTGGCGGAGGCCGCCCTGCGCAAGGAACCGCAGGTCCGGCGTCACCAGACAACCCTGCGCCGTCCCATCCAACAGGGGCTTGAAGCCGTTGCCAAAAGCGCGGCAGGCAAGCTCGGACCGAAAGTCTCCATGGCGATGGTTATGGCGGATATACGCACCGGCGAGATTGTCGGCGAGGTGGGGTCGGCGGATTATTTCGACGCCAGCCGCTCCGGCTGGATCGACATGACACGGGTCATGCGCTCCCCGGGGTCGACGCTGAAACCTTTCATCTATGGTTTGGCCTTCGAGGACGGGCTGGTCTCGCAGGAAACCATCATCGAGGATCGGCCCGCCGACTTCTTCGGCTACCGTCCGCGCAATTTCGATATGAGCTATCAGGGCGATGTCAGCATCCGGCAGGCCCTGCAATTGTCGCTGAACGTGCCCGCCGTCCGCCTACTGGATGCCGTGGGACCAACGCGGCTCATGGTACGCTTCCGCCGCGCGGATGTGCGGCCAGTATTGCCGTCCAATGAAACACCCGGCCTTGCAATTGGGCTTGGCGGCGTCGGCATTACACTGAAAGATCTGGTGCAGCTTTACGCGGCGCTTGCCAATCGCGGCAGACCGGTGCTGCTTGGCGATGGTATTCAGGGCAAGCCGCAACCCATCGAGGCGGAACCACTGCTGGAACCGGTCGCGGCGTGGAATGTGGCTGATGTTCTCTCGGGCGTCATGCCGCCTCTGGGTGCGAGCCAGCGCGGCATCGCCTACAAGACCGGCACCAGCTATGGCTATCGCGATGCCTGGTCGGTTGGTTTTGACGGCAATTACGCGCTTGGTGTCTGGGTTGGCCGCCCGGACAATGGCGCGGTTCCGGGCATTACCGGTTTTGGAACAGCCGCACCGATTCTGTTTGAAGGTTTTGTCAAATCCGGCATTCCCGTCACGCCATTGCCAAAAGCGCCTGGTGGTGCCGTGCGTATTGCTCAGGCACAACTGCCAATCAGCCAAAGACGCTTCACCAAAACATCCAGCGGCCTGCTATCCGCATCGACACGCGAACCCGCCCCGCAGATTATCTATCCACCGGAAGGCGCGCGTATTGAACTCGGCGTGAAGACTGGCGGCGCTCTCTCGCCGCTTGCCTTGAAGCTGCAGGGCGGGCGGGCGCCATTCCGCTGGCTTGCCAATGGCAAACCGCTGCCGGACACTTCGCGCCGCCGCGTCAATGAATGGGTGCCGGATGGCGGCGGCTATTCCACCCTGACGGTGATCGATTCCGCCGGCCGCGCTGCAAGCGTGCGGGTGTTCGTGGATTAGCAAACAAAAAGCGGCGCCACAGGCGCCGCCTTTGCAATCTGTCGGGCAGATTTACCGTCCGTTGATCATCGATGCGATGACGCCTGATGCGATGCTGATCATCACGTAGTCATTGTTGACGCGCACCCAGTGATAGCCGCGTGGCGGTGTCTTTAGATGATAGCGGTGATAGTCGCGCACAACATTGCGGCGATAGCTATTGGGCAGTTGATGGCCACGCACCCAGCGCGTCTTTTTGATGACGGTGCGCTCATGGATGACCCGCTTCTTGACCATGCGGTCCTGCTGTTGATGGCCATAGCCGTTTGGCTGCTGTTGCGCGAAGGCTGCAGGCGTTGCAATCAGGGAAATGGCAAGAGCTGCCAATGCGATCTTTTTCATTTTGTTTCCTCGTCAGTTGCATGGATTAATCGAAACACCATGCTGTTTTACGAGGCCGGACATGAATGAGAACTGAACGCTAATCTAAACAATTTGTAATGTTTTAAATGAGTTAGGTGGAAAAATGTTGGCCAAAGGATTGCCGGTGATCTGAGGAACTGCCTGCACTTGTTGTAGGGCGCAAAATCGGTTGGCACGGCGCGCAAGATCAGTTGGCAGTAGAGCAGCGTCCGATGAAGCGGTAGGCGCCGGTGCCGCGCAGAGCAAAATGGGAACGGTCCCAGCCTTCGCTCTGGATGCGCTTGTGCATGCCGGATTTCGATTCGGGCAGGCCCTTGAGCGGCCCCTCGGCGGCGGCCGCAAGTTCGCTGGCGGTAAACCAGACCTGCATGGAAGAGGGAGAAGCAATGTCCATCAAGTTGCCCCCCATTTGACCTTTTTGACCTGTTTGAACCGCTCGATGCGCTGCGCAGACTCTTTGGCAAGGTAAAAATTGATCAAGGATTGATAGCGCTCCTCGACCACGATCAGCCCGAATTTATGGGCCACAAAGCCGAGAAGATCAATGCAGTCCCATGCCGCTTGATGAGATTTACGGGCATCTGTCCGCCTTTTTCGGTCTGTCGCCCGATACGGTCAGGGCCTATCACAAGCGCGCGCGCCGGAAGGTTCGCCAGGCGAGGCAATCCGCAGAAGCGCGGTAATCGACGCCACAAACCGGCGCATTTCGAGGGGACACCACAACAGTGGCCAAATAAGCCGATTCTCACATAAGTCATTGATTTTATTATGGTGTCCACTCGCGCCGTTACTGCCATCTTTGGTAGACACCACAATATTGCAAGTGCCTGATATTTCAGGGTTTTTACCTTGCCTGCCGACGCAAGTTCACTTGTCAGTGCCAGGTGAACTTGCGCATTGCCGCCCGCCGTCATTTTCCGAGAGGCAGCCTAAGTCTCTGTTTTACAACAGAAATACAGCTAAGTCCGCCTAAGACAATTTAGGCCCGTACTGCCAACCGTTCTTGCGTGTTACAACATGTTCCCTGCTTTGTCTGCCCGAAAAACAACTTATCCGGGCAGATGATGCGCAATGAACTTACCTTAAGCGTAGCGGCTGATGCCGAGCTCTGATGCATCCACATCAGGTGTTTTGCCGGAAACAATATCCGCCAGAACTCGTCCGGAACCGCAAGCCATGGTCCAGCCAAGTGTGCCGTGACCGGTATTAAGGTAGAGATTCTGGTACTTGGTACCGCCGCCGATAATGGGCGGGCCGTCTGGTGTCATCGGGCGCAGGCCGGTCCAGAAACTCGCCTTCTCAAGATCGCCGCCGCCCGGGAAAAGATCGCCAACCGAATGCTGCAGCGTGGCTTTGCGGGCATCGCGCAAGGTGAGATCATAACCGGAAATTTCCGCCGTACCGCCCACGCGGATGCGATCCCCAAGCCGGGTGATTGCCACCTTGTAGGTTTCATCCATGACGGTCGAAACCGGCGCTGCATCAGCATCGGCAATCGGCACGGTGATGGAATAGCCCTTGATCGGATAGACCGGGACGTGCACGCCTGCACGGCGCAGCAGGAACGGCGAATAGCTGCCGAAGGCCACGACATAGGCATCGGCGGTGAGCTCTTCAGTTTCCGTTGACACACTGGCAATGCGGTTGGCGCTGGTATTGATCGAAGTGATGGTGGTGTTGAAGCGGAAGGTCACGCCCTTTTCCGCTGCCATCGCCGCCAGTTTTTCCGTGAATATCTTGCAATCGCCGGTCTCATCTCCCGGCAGGCGCAGACCGCCGACAAATTTCTCGCGCACATTTGCCAGCGCCGGTTCGGCGGCGATACAGCCAGCCGGATCAAGAAGCTCGTAGGGAACGCCGAATTGCTTGAGCACTTCTATATCGCCCGCCGTGCCGTCATACTGGCTCTGCTTGCGGAACAATTGCAACGTACCCTGGCTGCGTTCGTCATAGGCTATGCCGGTTTCAGCCCGCAAATCGCGCAGCGAGTCGCGGCTATATTCGGCAATCGGCACCATACGGATCTTGTTGCGGGCATAGCGGGCAGAGGTGCAATTGCGCAGCATCCGCACCAGCCACAGCGCCATATAGGGATCGAATTTCGGCCGCACGACGAGCGGGCCAAAGTGCATCAGCATCCATTTGATAGCTTTGATAGGAACACCGGGGCCAGCCCAGGGGGAGGAATAGCCGGGTGAAATCTCGCCAGCATTGGCAAAGCTGGTTTCAAGAGCGGGACCGGGCTGGCGATCAACCACAACCACTTCGTGCCCTGCCTGTGCCAGATACCAAGCTGACGTGACGCCAACGACGCCACTTCCAAGGACGAGAACTTTCATAGCCGGAGGCTCCTTTAGACAATGCGGCTATGCCATATCTTTTTCAGATCAGGGCATAGGAATGAATCGCACTGTGGAATGCCGGAAAAATTCTTTCCAGAGCTTTCTTGGCGGCTGCGCTGAAATAACTCGCGTTTTCAGCTGAAAATTCAAAATTTAGACAAAATAAAAGGCCGGGTAAACCCGACCTTCTCAAATTCATCTCTGCATTCAGTGCCAGTACATCCGTGGTCAAAGACGCTAAGACGAATTATTTTTTAGCCAGCCTGAAGCTGGTCAGCAGTCATCTTGCCGGACTTGTTGTCACGAACCAGCTCAAAGCTGATCTTCTGACCGTCGTTGAGGCTGCGCATACCAGCGCGCTCAACTGCAGAGATGTGTACGAACACATCTGCTGAACCATCGTCTGGCTGAATGAAGCCGAAGCCTTTTGTGGAATTAAACCACTTTACTGTTCCAGTGCTCATAATGAACCCTTTCAAGGAATATATTTTGGTCACCTGCCATGCGATTGCACGACAGTTTTAGCTCGATTTTTGAAGAAGGATCGTTGAGAGCGCGTGTGGCGCAATAAAACTAATTACAAACTACCAAATACCGATGGGGCATACATAGGGTCTGAAGGTCATTCCGTCAATGCTCGAGTGGAAAAAATAATTTAATTATAAAAACTTAGCGTGGTTCAACTAGAACATTTGATATTATTACTGAACAATATTACAGCAATACAAGAAGCCATTTATCGGGGCGCAAGCATTTCTCAGTTCTGGTAAATTTACTTCTGGTGCCGCCGCAAAAACGGCGTCACTGCTGCTCTGTTGCAGCTCTCTGGTCTATTTTTTGGTTGCGAGCGTTACCTTCGCCTTGGCTTTCGCAGGCTTCTTTGCCGGCGGGTTCAAGGCGCTCTCTGCTTCTTCAGCCGCTTCCTTGGCCAGACGCAGCGCTTTCAGGCGTGCGGTCTTGCTTTCCCACTTGTTTGTCTCATCATTGATGATGGCGGAAGCAGCGGCGGTTGTTGCCAGGCTTTTCTGTTCTGAAGGGCTCAGGACCCGCTTTGGGCGGACACCAACTTCAGGCATCTGTTTTGGACTATGTTTCATCGTGTCTCGCATTTTTGAGCCACAATCATCGCATGCGCAGCTCCACAAGTCTATCGTGCATTCCGATTGTGTCCGGGCGTCCAACCGCGTGCGAAGCCGTAAGACATGGCTAAAGAGGCATATTCAATCTCGCGCAGCAGGAACTCCCGTTCGGCCAGAAGGGCAGCAATCGTCGCTCTCGTATCGCCCTGATGATAGGCCAGAGCTTCATCAATTTCATCTTCCGGTTGTTTTAATATGGCGTTCATAGAAATCTCCTTTGGCATCAAGATTGCCACAACCTGGAACACTTGAAAAGAAATTTGTTCCTGTTTTGTTCTAATTTTACCCCTTGACGATTGTTATCGGGTGGCATTTCCAGGAACACGGCAATGTTTCGCAGCGCTGAAAACATGAGACACTTCAAAAATATTCGTTTGAAATGAACGCATTACATGGGGAATCTGCCAATGGCGCATCCTGCAATCACATTTATCCAATAGTGTTCGTTGCAGGGGTCAATTGGGGGATACGCATGGGAAAATCAGTGCTCTTTTTCTCCATGTCACTGGATGGCTTTATTGCCGGTCCGCAGGTCGACGTGAAGAACCCTTTGGGGAAAGGTGGTGAGCGGTTGCATCAATGGATGTTTGAAAACGTATCGCCAGCCAATGCGCAGATGTTGCGCGAACCGGCGGAACGTGTGGGTGCAGTCATTGTTGGCAGGAGAACATTCGATGTAGGCGTGGATCTGTGGGGTGACACGCCCTATCCGGTTCCAAGCTTTGTCGTGACCCACGAAAAACGCGATCCGCAACCGATGAAAAGCGCGCGCTTTGTCTTTGTCGACGATGGTATTGAAAGCGCATTGGCACAGGCACGAGCTGCGGCTGGGGACAAGGACATTATCGTCATGGGTGCAAATACGGCGCAGCAGATGTTGAAAGCAGGGTTGGCTGACGAGATCGTTCTGCAGATTGTTCCGGTGCTGCTCGGTGCTGGCAGCCGGTTGTTTGACTATATCGGCAACCAGCCGATAGAGCTGAAAACCACCCGCGTGCTGGAATCAGCTGCGGTTACACACATGACCTTCGAGATTGCCAAATAAATTAATGACGCGGCGCGATGTGAACCATCGCGCCGCGTCAAAAAATGAGACATTCCGCAAATTTGGCACCACCCTTATTTGGGCTTGCCCTTGCCGTCTGCCTGCTTGTTGATCGAGCTGCTGAACGGTACTTCGGCCTTTGCCACGACCTTTTCCTTCTTCGGCTTGCGCGTTTCTTTGTTGCTGCGTTGTTGACCTTTAGCCATGATGGTTCTCCTTCAGGTTGGATTGGTGGAACGGGCGGGAAACGGTTATTCGGCCTTGGACTGATCTTCGAGAAGGGCCGCTTCAAGGTCGAAATGATCGATTGTAAAAAGCTGGCTGGTACTCAACCTGGATGAGCGGGCCGGAACATGAATGAACGTGGCAACGCGGCGGTACGCTGCTCTCGACAGACCATCGATGAGTTCTTCGTCCTGATCAACGTCATAATCCCCTGCAGGCAGCGTTTTATCCACGCCCTTGAGCACAAATGGCGCGTCGAAATGGACGATGGAGTGTGTGGTGCGTGTGAACATGCCAACCCTCCTTTGGAAGTGGCAAGCAGCGGAATCCCGCCTGCTGTGTTCTCATCCCGGCGGACGCCGGAGATCAGTCGTCATAGAACGTTTAAAAACCCGTCGGCAACTTGGCCTATCGGCAGCTTGAAGTGAGATTGGCTGGTCGAAACCTCTAACGCGGCGAAGGGCCAAATCTGAAACTGAACCGAAGGATATCCAAAAGCCTGCATCAAAACAATCACCATCCTTTGCGGTTTAATTGCGGCCCCATATCTCTTGTCACAGAAGGGTGCTAGAGTGGCATGACTTGCCAAAATGCTGCAGATGTTTCCGCTGGACCACCGGTCCATTGCGGCCCTGTGGCTTTGCGCACGGAGGAGAAGATCCAGATGTTAAAACGCGCCATGAACTTTCTGAAAGAGATGAAGATGCCGAGTCTGCAATCACCGATTGCAAAATTGGCTATTGTCGTTCCGAAGCCCGTAAAACTGCTGGTAGCCGCTAAAAGCAAAGTACGGCGGGAGGCGACCGACAGCGATGGCAAAATCCGCCGCCAGAAGCATATGGTTGAGAGCAATCGCCTGATCTGAAAACGCGAGCGAAGCAGTTTTACAGCTGTTCCACTCTAACCCAGAACGCCAGCAAAACTGTGTGCGAGTTTGCCTTGCCGGAAGGCCTCGGCAATGAAATCCACGAACACCCGCGTCTTTGCCGGCAACAATGTGCGGCTGGCATAATAGATTGAGACGGGCCCGGCATCTGCATACCAATCCGGCAACAGACGGATGAGATTGCCGTTTTCCAGATGGGGCAGGGCCACAGGTGCGGAGATTATAGTCACACCCAGCCCAAGCAGTGCTGCCTGAAGCATGGCGGCTGGATCGTTGACCACAATCCGCTGCCGAATCGGTACCGGTATTTCTACCCCGGTTCTGTTGCGCATGATCCGGGTGGGAATGCGTCCAGTGCGCTGCTGGCGCATGACAATGCCCTCCATATCGGCAAGGGCTGCCGGATCGTCTGGCGCAGTTCGCCCCGCCATATAGTCGGGCGAGGCAACCGCCACGAGATGCAACGTCGCCAGTGACCGGGAGATCACGCCGGGCAACAGCTCGAAACCCCCGCCAATAGCCGCGTCAAATCCTTCGGCAATCAGATCCACCTGCCGGTTTTCAAAAAGCCATTCCGGCCGGATCAGCGGATAGCGCTGCAGGAAATCCGGAAGCAACGGCATGACGAAGCCGATACCGAGCGTCGGGCTCATGCTGACTTTCAATATACCGGCAGGTTCGTCGCGCTGGGCTGAAATATTGGCGATTGAAGCTTGCAGTTCATCCAGATTGCTCCCGATCGCCTGCAAGAAGCGTTCGCCTTCCTCCGTTAATGTCAAATTGCGTGTGCTGCGGTGAAACAGCCGTACTCCCAGATTGCGTTCGAGCATGGCGACATTCCGGCTGACAGCAGCTGGCGTCAGCGATAAACGGCGGGCCGCTGCTGAAAAGCTTCCGCTTTCCGCGCTGCGAGCGAATGATTCCAGATTTGCCAGTGTTTCCATCATTCATCTTTCAACGATTGCTTGAAATTACTTAAAGTCATTACCTGCTTTTCGTCAATGAATCCGTGCACCATCTTTGCTCGACGCAACCCACTCTTTCATTGGACAGGAACAGCATCATGAGCATTGGTATTATTGGATCTGGCTCGATCGGTTCGGCTTTTGCC
The DNA here is from genome assembly GCF_014189505.1 of Phyllobacterium sp. 628. Taxonomy (GTDB): domain Bacteria; phylum Pseudomonadota; class Alphaproteobacteria; order Rhizobiales; family Rhizobiaceae; genus Phyllobacterium. The sequence continues at coordinate 1,530,322 of NZ_CP050301.1, forward strand.
CGGGCGCTTGCCCGGGAAAACATCGAGGCGACCATCGCCAACAGCCGCGGACCGGAATCGCTTCAGGATTTGGTCAGGGAAATTGGACCGTCGATCAACGCAGGCACTGTCCAGCAGGCCGCCAGCGCAGATATCGTGCTGATCGCCGTCAACTGGACGAAATTACCGCAGGCTCTGGCAGGCCTGCCAAACTGGGAAGGCCGTATTGTCATCGATGCTAACAATGCCATCGAGGCTCCAGCATTCAAGCCATTCGATTTGAAGGGGCGCGCTTCAAGCGAGGTGGTTGGTGATCTCGTGCCCGGCTCCCGGCTGGTTAAGGCACTCAACCATCTTCCAGCCCAGATTGTCTCCAGCGATCCAAAAGCTGAAGGCGGCAAGCGCGTTCTGTTTTATTCGGGTGATGATGCAAGTGCCAAAGCCGACGTGGCCGCCCTGTTCGAGCAGCTTGGCTTCTTCGCACTGGATCTCGGCAGCCTTGCCGTTGGCGGACAGATGGCCGGATTTCCCGGTGGTCCGCTTGCCATCCATAACTTCGTCAAGTTCGGCTAACGATGATGCAAGCAAGGGTCTGCCTAATCGGTGGGCCCTTTTCGTTACGTTTGCTTCTGCATCGCCTCTTGGGCCTGATTCAAGCCCCAGTCGAGAAGTTCCATCGCCCTGACATCGCTTGAAGCTTCGGCATAACACCGCAGTTCCGGCGCATTACCGGAGGCGCGATAGTGGATGACATCACCGCCTGCCAGAACCACCCGGGTGCCATCGATGGAATCGCTTTCTTCCACCGTTCCAATAGGTGCGAAAAAGCTCTGGCATTTTTCTGCACTCAGGAGGCTTTGCAGAAACGGTCCGCTCAGATCAGACGAAATATGTTCAAGACGGCCGCTGCGTGTGAACCTCGATGGCAGGCCGTTCAACAATTCAGAAACTTTGGTCCCATTTTTGGCTGCCATACCGAGAATGCTCAGGATCGGCAACATCGCATCGCGCGTGGGCAATGCGGCAATCGTCCGCCCGTCCATGTCAATGGTTGAGCCGAGCAGAACACCGCCATTGGCTTCGAAGCCGATAACACGTGTGTAACCGTCGCTAATCGCCTGCTGCATGCCAGCAATGACGAAGGGGGAGCCAACGCGGGTCCGGTAAACTTTTTTGAAAAACCCGCTGAGTTCGATGGCCGTGTTGGACGTTACAGGCGTGACAACCGCGTCAGCACCGAGAAAATGCGCCGTCAGTAACCCGACATTGTCACCACGCATATAGGTGCCATTTTCATCGGCAATCAACGGACGGTCAGCGTCCCCATCGGTGGAAACGAGCGCATCGAACGAAAATTCGCGTGCTGCTTGTTCGGCAAGAACGACATCTTCCGGGCGCAGCGCCTCGGTATCGACAGGGATGAATATATCCGACCGGCCCAATGGGAGCGTTGTCGCGCCGGTTGCCGTCAAAACATTGTCCAGCACATCGCGCGCAACGGAACTGTGCTGATAGATGCCAATGCGCTTGCCTTTCAGTGCAAATGTATCAAGCAGATGGGTGCAACGGTTGATATATTCCTGTGATGCGTCAGGCGCTATTGGCAGATCCGGCATATTTTTCGGCAATTGGGCACCTGCCAGATCGAGCTGCGCGATAATGCCGGCTTCGTCGGCCTTGTCGATTTCTCCGTCCGGCCGGTAGAACTTCAAGCCATTGCGGTCATCGGGAATGTGACTGCCGGTGATCATGATGGCCGGAACCTTTGAGGAAAGCGCCCTCAGTGCCAATGCCGGTGTCGGCAAGGGGCCGCAGTTTTCCGCCTGCATGCCACTTGCCTGCACGGCTGCAATGGCTGCTGCCGTGATGCGCGGACTGCTGGCGCGCAGATCATAGCCGATGAGAACCAAGCTGTTTTCCGGCGTGCCGTGGTGGCCTTTCATATGTTTGAGAAAGGCCGTCACATAAGCAAAACAGATGGAATCGGTCAGCTCGGTTACCAGCCCGCGCAGGCCACTCGTTCCAAACTTCAGACTTGTCATGGGGAATCACTGCCTATGGATTATTAGGTTCTCCAAAAGCAGTTTTCCGGTTGAACGATTTCAAGTCAACCGGTCATTGCCGTCAATTGGCGAGCAGACGTTCCACAACGGCATCGGTGGATTGTTGCCAGTCCGGAGCCTTCCAGCCAAAGACATCAGCCAGTTTCTGCGTGGAAAGGCGTGAATTAAGCGGGCGTTTGGCTTTGGTTGGATAATCCGCCGTCAGAATATCCTTTACCTCGGCAGAGGGGCCGCCTCGCTTTTGACTGGCCGCAAAAATTGCGCGGGCAAAGCCGCTCCAGTTGGTATTGCCTGTTCCAGCAAGGTGATAGATGCCGTAATCGGCAAAATCCGGATTGTCGTGCAGATGCCGGACGATGTGCAAAACCCCGTCGGCAATATCGAGTGCTGACGTGGGATTGCCCCATTGATCGCTGACGACGGAAAGCGTTGGCCGGTCGGCGGCAAGCCGGAGCATTGTCTTGGTGAAATTCTTGCCAAACGGGCTGTAAACCCAAGCCGTGCGCAGGATGATGTGACGTGGATTGGCTGTGGCAACAGCGATCTCGCCATCAAGTTTGCTCTGGCCGTAAACGCCCTGCGGGCCGGTCTTGTCGGTCTCGACATAGGGCTCGGTACCATCACCGGCGAACACATAATCTGTCGAAATTTGAACCACGGGAATACCGAGTTCTGCCGCTGCACGGGCAACAGCTCCAGCACCGTCCGCATTGATCGCATGTGCCAGAGCAGGCTCGTCCTCGGCCTGATCGACGGCCGTATAAGCGGCGGCAGAGACAATCACATCCGGTTTGACTACCGAAATAGCCGCCGCAATGGTCGATGTGTCAGACAGGTCAAGGTCAGGGCGCCCAAGAGCAATCAACTCGATTGCCGGATGGGATGCAGCCCGTTCAATCAGACTGGTAACAACCTGACCCTCTCTACCCGTGACAAGGACCTTCATGCTTTTGCCTTAACTTCCGCACCGAGACGCTCACCCGCATAGGTTCCGCTGCGGATAGGTTCCCACCACCAATCATTGGCGAGATACCACTCGATGGTCTTGGCAAGGCCGCTTTCAAATGTTTCGACCGGCTTCCAGCCAAGATCACGCTCGATCTTTGATGCATCGATGGCGTAGCGCCGGTCATGGCCGGGACGATCCGACACAAAGGTGATGAGGTCACGATAGCGTGCACCGCCCGCACGCGGGCGTTTCTGGTCGAGAATATCGCAAATCGTCTCGACAACGCTGAGGTTGGTTTTCTCGTTATGCCCGCCAATATTGTAGCTCTCACCCACCGTGCCCTTGGTCACGACAACTTCGAGCGCGCGGGCATGGTCTTCAACATAAAGCCAATCGCGGACATTCGCACCTGCGCCATAGACCGGAAGCTGCTTGCCATCCAACGCATTGAGAATGACCAGCGGGATCAGCTTTTCCGGGAAATGGAATGGCCCGTAATTGTTCGAGCAATTCGACAGAACAACCGGCAGACCATACGTCTCGTGCCAGGCGCGGACAAGGTGATCCGACGCGGCTTTCGACGCGGAATAGGGCGAAGACGGTGCATACGGCGTTTCTTCGGTAAAGATACCGCTGTCGAATGGCAGGTCGCCAAAGACTTCATCGGTCGAAATGTGATGAAAGCGAAAGGTGTTCTTGGCGTCGGGTGTCAGTTCCCGCCAATAGGCCAATGCGGCATTCAGCAACCGGAATGTTCCGACAATATTGGTTTCGATGAAAGCTGCCGGGCCATCGATTGACCGGTCCACGTGGCTTTCAGCCGCCAGATGCATGATCGCGTCGACCTTTTCCGCCCGCAGAAGATCGAGGATTGCAGTGTCGTCGCAAATGTCAGCCTGTACGAAGCGGTAATTCGGATAGTTTTCGATCTGGCGCAGTGAGGTCAGGTTGCCGGCATAGGTCAGCTTATCAACGTTGATCACCTGGTTCTGCGGATTTGCCGCCAGCTGGCGGCACACAGCCGAGCCAATGAAACCCGCGCCACCCGTTACGAGAATCTTCATTAAAAGGTTCCTTCGTTAAAAGTGAACACCTCGGCATCAGCGAGAGAGGGCGCCGCGCGGTCTTTCTCCGACAGTTGGATCTGATCGGCAGCAATGGGCCATTCAATGCCAATTTGCGGATCGTCGAAGCGGATCGACCGGTCATGCTCGGGCGAATAATAGTCTGTTACCTTATAGACAACTTCGGTGTTTTCCTCGAGCGTCATGAAACCATGGGCAAAGCCCTTGGGCACCAGAATCTGGTTCCATTTATGGGCGGAAAGCTCCAGCGCAAGCCATTGACCAAAGGTTGGCGAACCCTTGCGAATGTCCACGGCGACATCAACGATCGATCCTCTGACAACCCGCACCAGTTTGTCCTGTGCTCTGGGCGACAATTGATAATGCAGACCGCGCAAAACACCTTTGGCTGCGGAGAGCGAATGATTGTCCTGAACAAATGTGAGGTTCAAGCCCGCTTCGGTGAAGCGCGCCGCATTATAGGTTTCCGAGAAGAAACCTCTGTCATCACCAAATTTCTTTGGTGTAATTTCGAGAACGCCATCAAGGGCAAGTGTTTTTACCTCAAGCATCGGCAGCCAACTCCGCGATACGGCGCCGCAGATACGCGGCATAAGCAGTTTTACCCAGTTTCGACGCACGTTCGAGAACCTGTTCGGCCGAAATCCAGTTGTGCTGGAAGCCGATTTCCTCGGGGCAGGCAATCATCACGCCCTGGCGGTGTTCGATTGTTCGCACAAACGACGAAGCTTCGTGCAGGCTGTCATGGGTGCCGGTGTCAAGCCATGCATACCCCCGGCCAAGTTTCTGGACATGCAGATCGCCGCGCTCCAGATACACATTGTTCACAGCAGTAATTTCAAGTTCGCCGCGAGCAGACGGTTTGATATTCGCCGCAATATCGACCACGTCATTGTCATAGAAATAAAGGCCCGTCACCGCCCAGTTGGATTTTGGTTTCAACGGTTTTTCTTCAATGGAAATAGCTCGCTTGGTCACTTTATCGAACTCGACAACGCCATAGCGCTCCGGATCTTCGACATGGTAGGCAAAGACCGACGCGCCGCTTTCACGGTCGGCCGCTTCCTTGCACAGACGCGACAAACCATCACCGTAATAAATATTATCGCCCAGAACCATGGCGACATGGTCATTGCCGATGAATTCACGACCAATGATGAAAGCTTCGGCAAGGCCTTTGGGCTCGGGCTGAACCGCATAGGACAGATTCAAACCGAAATCGGCCCCGTCACCCAGCAGGTCGCGAAACACCGGCAAATCGCGTGGTGTAGAGATAATAAGGATGTCCTGGATCCCGGCCAGCATAAGCACGCTGAGCGGATAAAAAATCATGGGCTTGTCGTAAATGGGAAGTATTTGCTTCGATACCGCTATAGTCAGCGGGTAGAGCCTCGTGCCGCTCCCGCCTGCGAGTATGATACCTTTCATTGACAGCACATCCTTGTAATCGCCAAATATGAGGGCACCGTTAGCCTATCCGCATTGGTTGGGCAATATACAAGGCCGAGCACACTTAAGAGGAGATCTGGTGAGAGGGCGATTCATCCACAGGGGATGACTACGACCAACAGCCACTATTATGTCCAATTCTAATGTGCTAACGGCTGCCTCAAACATACATTGAATGAAAGATTGCATGTCTATGGCCAGAACGACCTCGCATAAGATCACTGCCTGGGAGGATGTATCCAGCTCGATTGCGAATTTCCAGCTCGCCGCCATGCTTGGCTGGCAGGATGTGGCTCAACGCTATCGCAGGTCCAGTCTTGGCGCCTTCTGGCTGACAATCAATATGGGCGTTCTTATCGGTGCTCTCGGTCTGGTTTTCGGAACGATCTTTGGCACCCCAATGGCAGAATTTCTGCCATTCATATGCCTTGGTTTGATTTTTTGGGGCTATTTCTCCCAAATTATCAATGACGGTTGTGGAACGTTCATTGCCAGCAGCGATACGATGTTGCAGCTTCCTGTTCCCTTTTTTACGTTTATCCTGAGGACCTGGTGGCGGAATACAATCATTCTTGCACATAATCTGGTTATATTTCCGATCGTACTTCTCATCTTTGCGCAATTTGTCAATTTTTACGCACTTTTGGCAATTCCAGGATTTATCCTTGTTTCGTTGAATTTGTTGTGGGTGGCGGTCGTACTCGCGATTTTGTGCACGCGGTACCGCGATCTCACGCAAATTGTGCAGAATATCATGCAGGTCGGCATGTATGTAACGCCGATCATGTGGATGCCCAACCATTTACCCGGCAAGGCATCCGCACTGATGATGGATCTCAACCCATTTTACCACCTGATCAGTGTCATCAGAAATCCATTGCTCGGTGATCCCGGTACAGGCCTGAACTGGCTGGTTGTTACAGCAATGGCAGTTATTGGCTGGATCGTCGCGCTGCTGTTCCTCAACCGCTACCGTTCGCGCATCACCTACTGGCTATGATGATCAATTCTTCAAACGATTCTGCGCAGGCCCCTATGACCTCTATGCTTCTTGAAAACGTTACCGTTGATTTTCCGATCTACAATGCCAAAAGCAGATCGTTGAAAAATCAGGTCCTCAGCATGGCAACTGGTGGCACGATCGGGTCCAATTCCGATGGCCACGTGGTTATCCGCGGGCTGGATGGCGTGAGCATGTCATTGCAGGAAGGCGATCGTCTTGGCCTGATTGGCCATAACGGATCCGGTAAAACCACGTTGTTGCGCGTTATGAGCGGCGTTTATCATCCATCAGCGGGTGACATTGTCATCAATGGAAAATGCACGTCGCTCATCAATATTTCCCTTGGCATTGATCCGGAAGCAACCGGCCGTCAGAACATCGCAATCCGTGGTGCGCTCATGGGCCTCAGAAAACGCGATATTGCTGAACGCCAGCAGGAAATCGAGGATTTCTCCGAGCTCGGTAATTTTCTTGACATGCCGGTACGGACCTATTCGACGGGTATGCAGCTTCGATTGGCCTTCTCGATTTCCACCGTTATTCAGCCCGAAATTCTCATCATGGATGAATGGCTGGCAACGGGCGATGAGGGGTTCAAGGAAAAGGCCAACGAGCGGTTGCACGATCTCGTCAACAAGACGAAGATCCTCATTGTCGCAAGCCATTCCAAAGAACTTCTCCTGAAAAACTGCTCGCGCATCATCTGGCTGGAGCACGGCAAGGTCCGTATGGACGGAGATGCCGAAACAGTGGCGAATGCCTATTTCGGCCCTTCATAGCCGAACCTCAATTGCAGAGAAGGCGCCCGTGAGGCGCCTTTCATTGTTATATCCGACGCGTCAGCGCGGCAACATACAGTCCTATTTGACCTAGGATTGTCTGCCGATAGACACCCGACTTCACGAGGTTATAAACGCGGGTGAACACATTGTTCGCCCGTACCTTGCGAAATACTTGGAAGGAGCGGCGTGCCTGATCGGTCAACAAATCCTGATTGGCGAGAAGTCCCTCAATATTGAGTTCCGTCCATTGTACAAAGCGTCCGCTGAACAGCAAGCGTATGCGTCGCAGTCGGGCCTGCATCCCAATGTTGGAACCGACCTGATTGTTGACGTGCTGACGATAGCGCACCGTCATTTCCGGTGAATAATGCACCGTACCGCCTGCGCCAGCGACGATGAGATAAATCCACCAATCATGGCTGACAAACTTGGTCCGGCCTGAAGCCTTTGCCAATATTTGTTGTGCTGTACGGTTATACAGCATCGTGTTGCCGCCAGCGAGACTTTGCACAAGAGCATTCTCAAAACTTGGCGGACGTGCAAACAACGGCGAGGGACCAAGCACTGCGCCATCCTGAGTAATCGCCAATGTGCGTGAGCCGAACAGGGCTGGTTTCGCTGGGGCGTGCTGTGCGATCCATCGCACTGATATCGCCAGCTTTTCCGGCTCCCATATGTCGTCCTGATCGGCAAAGGCATAGTAGTCGGAGATGATATCAGGATTGGTGATGAGCGCGCGGAAGTTTTCGGCAAAACCCTTGCGCGGACCCGGCAAAACCGTGAATTTGCCCTTCGCCCATTTCAGGCGCCAGGCCTCGAGCAGTTGTAGTGTCGTATCCGACGAGCCGTCATCCGATACCCAGATATCGATATGAGCATAGGTTTGTGTTTCGATTGAAGCCAGTTGTTCGTCAAGGAACTCAGCGCCATTGTATGTTGCAAGCAGGACCGAAACCACGCCGCTGGATTGTTGTTGGGTCAAAGTCTCAAGGTCCTGGTCATTGTCTGATCGCACATGAAGCTACGCCTTACCGGAACATCGATTTGCTTGCCATTCAAATTTAATCCGTGCGTGCAGAATGGCCGCGAACGTGCAAAGCGGCAGGAGAGGGCATTGCGATAGTCAAAAGTTATGCCTGCGAACCCGTACCCGGCTCATGCCGCGCGCTGCGCCTTGTCATTCGATAGCGCTACCCAATAGGGTCGCCCGCCGGGATCCATGGTCACGCGCAGAAAGATGTGGGAACTGCAATCGGCCCAGAGTTCCCTTGGCAGCCGCAGCGAACCGTTGGTCCAGCGCCATGACGTGCCGTTTTCCGTTTCCAGATAATGAAAGCCCTCACCAAGCCGGGAGTCGTTGATGCTGATCTCGCGGTTGCAGTGCCGGCCGTCGTTGATATGAAGCCCATGGATGGAGATGCCAAGCCGGCGACTGTCTCCGCTATCAGACCATTCCGCAGGAATGAAAGTTTCCGATATAAGCCGCACCTCCCTGGCCCACTCCGGAATGAGAAAGCCAGCCACGCCATCGCCAAGTTCCGGGTCGATCCGTATGCCATCAACCAGAAGGTGAATGTCCGCATCAGTGGCGTTGGACAGCTGCGCATGGCGGGGACTTGCCTTCGCTTGGACGCTCATTTCGCCCACGTTCCAGGGCAGGCGATATTCTGCAGGGGCATTCTGGATGAACAAGCCATTTGCGATTGCGATTTCATGGTGATTGAGTTCGGTATGCGTATGAATGACGTCATCAGCTTCATCGGTGCGGGAATGGACGGCGTTCATAAAGCAGTCGCCAGGGCTTAGCCACAAGGTGTCACTAGTGTCGCTTTCCCAAGTAACTGTTTTCACATTCGTCACCCTCGCCGGTAATGTTGCATATGTATTCAGCAGGATATGCAATACATAATTGCTCTGCGTGTATACTTTTCTATAATATACGAGATGCCAAAATAAACTTTTTGTAAAATTAAGTTATAATAATTATAAAATACAGCAACATGACGAATATCGCGTTTTTATTCAAATTTGCCAGTGATTTTTGCTTATCGTGTATCCCGCAGCATTCTTCGAGACGCGAACGATATCAAAAAATACCGTCCCCTGAACGCACCATCCTACATGAGAGAGCCCACATTTACTGTCTGCGTTTGGTTAATCGGTAAATCCCATGCTTGTTGGCCTGAGTTCTCAACATACCCAGAGTTGCGAATGGAAACTCTTTGGCGATTTCAGACGGAGGCGTGGAGGGATAAAGCGCGCGAAGCCGCTCAATCTCCTCATGTGTCCATTTATGGTCCGGTCTGGTCAAACCCATGAGCTGACACTGGCTTTTGATTGCAGCCATGGATCTATGGGGGGAGAGCCTGTCTCATCGTTTCAAAGTGAGGATAGAGCTTGCGGCACACGAGAAGCTCGACATGCGAGAATCGTACATTCTTCCTCTTTGATGTTGGTTCGTCGTCCATATTTTGCTTCGCGACTTCGTTTCATTCGCGCTTGATATATCTGAACAATGACAAGACTTATAGAGGGCTGGGGAAGTTCGTGTTTGAATGCCCTGCGAAACGCTGCGAACACAACAACATTCAATGTAAGGCTGGAATTCATGGTAACCCTGACGGTCAGCACAATCGTCGACGCAGACATTGAAGACCTCATCGGCGAAGGATTGGACGAATACAATATCGCGAGAGGCGGGCCATACAATCACGAGGAATTGTGGGTTACCGCGCGACGCAAATGGAATCGTTCAGGCAGGGCTGAAGGCCCAAACTGCTTATGCGTGGATGTTTGTCGACTGGCTCTGGGTTCGGCCTTCAAGCCGTAAAACCGGATTGGGGACGCGACTGCTCGAAAAGGCCGAGGCTGTCGCCCGTGAGCGAGGGTGCCTTGGCGCACATCTGGAAACATTCACATTCCAGGCACCCGATTTCTACAGGCGATTTGGATATGAGGAGTTCGGTCGTATCGACAATTATCCGCCCGGACATGCGACGATCTGGATGAAGAAGACGTTTTAGTCAGCGCAGCGAGCGTAACCGGTTGATTTATCGTGAAAAAGTTTGGCTGGGGAACCTGGATTCGAACCAGGACTAACGGAGTCAGAGTCCGTGGGTCTACCGTTAACCTATTCCCCAACAATCGCCTGAAAAGCGACAGCCGATTTGGCCGGTGCGGGGGTCATATAGTCCAATTCGCCTGATATGCAAACCCCTCATCGCATGGTTTTTGTCAATCGCATGACTTTTTCACAGGCAGACCAATTCCGGCTGGCGGCATATTGTCGATGCGCTCCGTAAACCGTCCATATGTATGGTGCCAAGGGCTAATTTGCCCAAAGCACTTTTATATTCGGCAAATGATGTTACATTGGCTTCAACGTTAATGAACAAGCGCCTTGCCTGCGTCCTCTTTGAGGTTCGCGCGGCGCCCGAAGGATAAGATTTTGAAAGACCCCGAATCGGACGCTCGCAAGGCGTCGAAAGAAGGGGCGTCTGGCGGTGATCCGGTGTCAAATGGCATCACGCATCCCGCCAAGAACGGACCCGGGCCTCAAGGGGGACCTGCGCACCAGTCGCAGGCGAACCAGCCCGATTCCAATGAAGGACGCTTCGACAAGAACCCCAAGAAACGTGCACGCCGCCGTCGGCGCGGCAAGTCGAAGCACGGCGTTGTTTCGGCGGAAAGTCCTGTTGCCGCAACTGTTGCACCGGAAGCAGTCAGTGAACCAAGTGTGGCGGCGCAGGCCAAGACCGGCAAAAAGCGCCGCCCCAACCGCCACAGACGCCGCGGCCGGGCCGGAGCAAAGCAACTGGAAGCGGCGATTGCCGTATCAGCTGTTGCTGCACCCGAAGGACCGACCAAGCCCATCGACGCGGATAGCACCCGGCGTGAGCCCCGCTATGCCGGTGCGCCGCTTTATGCTGCGCTTGATCTTGGCACCAACAATTGCCGCCTGCTTGTGGCAACGCCCACACGGCCGGGCCAGTTCCGCGTCATCGATGCGTTCTCGCGCATTGTCCGGCTCGGCGAAGGCCTTGGCGCGAGCGGCCGCCTGAGCCAGAACGCTATGAGCCGGGCCATCGAAGCGCTCAAAATATGCCGGGACAAGCTCGAAAATCATGATGTGCGCAAAGCGCGTCTCATTGCTACTGAAGCGTGCCGTCAGGCGGAAAACGGCGAAGAATTCCTGGATCAGGTCAAGCACGAGACCGGTCTCGATCTCGAAATCATCAATCGCCAGACCGAGGCGCGTCTGGCAGTGTCCGGTTGCGGTACGCTGGTCGAGCGTGAAACCGATGCGGTTGTCCTGTTCGACATTGGCGGTGGTTCATCCGAGATTGCCCTGATCGATCTGTCGGAACGCCGCTCGCCGCGGCTCGCCGAGCATATCATTGCGTGGACCTCGCTGCCTGTGGGTGTCGTCACGCTGGCCGAACGGTTTGGCGGGCGCGACGTCACCGTCGATAATTTCGCCGTCATGGTCAATCACGTGGCGGAACTGATCAATGATTTCACCGAACGGCACAAGCTCGGCGATCTCGTAAAGAGCCAGAACTTTCATCTGCTCGGCACGTCTGGCACGGTTACGACCCTTGCCGGCATTCATCTGGGCCTTGATCGCTATGACAGGCGCCGCATCGATGGTATCTGGATGCAGAATGACGATGTGACGGAGATGACAAGTCGGCTGCTGTCGTGGAGTTTTGACGAGCGCGTCGCCAATCCCTGCATCGGGGCCGACCGGGCGGATCTTGTGCTTGCCGGCTGCGCCATTCTCGATGCCATCCGCAATGTCTGGCCCAGCCAGAAACTGCGCGTGGCGGATCGCGGTCTGCGCGAAGGTATTTTGACTGAACTCATGTCGCGCGATGGCGCGTGGCGCAATCGCTGGTTTCGCGCCAATGTCGCGTAAAAGAGGGGCGTAATTTCCCAATGGCTAAAACAACAACGGGCGGGCGCGGCGGTACAGGTACGCGCGGCCTTCATACCAAGATCAAGAAGAAGGCAGGCACGATCAAGGAATCGTCACGCCGCTGGCTCGAGCGTCACATTAACGATCCCTATGTGCAGCGATCAAAGGCCGATGGCTACCGGTCACGCGCCGCCTATAAGCTCATCGAGATCGATGACCGCTACAAGATTTTGAAAAAAGGTCAGCGCATCATCGATCTGGGCGCGGCTCCCGGTGGCTGGAGCCAGATTGCTGCCAGCATTGTCGGCTCGCCGGAAGATGTGCCGACTGTGGTCGGTATCGACTACCTGCATATCGATCCCCTGCCGGGTGTGACATTGCTGGAGATGGATTTTCTGGATGACGCGGCACCGGACAAACTGATCGAAGCGCTCGGCGGCCTGCCTGACATCGTTCTGTCCGACATGGCTGCGCCGACAACTGGCCACCGCCGCACCGATCATATCCGTACGACGCATCTGTGCGAAGTTGCTGCGGATTTTGCCGTGTCCGTGCTGCGTCCGGGCGGGCATTTCCTCACCAAGACGTTTCAGGGCGGCACGGAGAACGAAGTGCTGACGCTGTTGAAGAAGCACTTCAAATCCGTGCATCACGTCAAGCCGCCGGCATCCCGTGCGGAGTCGGTCGAGCTTTACCTGCTCGCCCGCGACTTCAAGGGCAAATCTCAAGACTAGAGCCAGGACTAGGCGACAGTTTCTTCAACAGGTGTTGCTTGTGCCGTCACCCGGTGGCCGGATACTTCGGCTCCCGCGTCCGGCTTCATGCGGACGAATGAGAAGAATGCCAGCGACGACACGGCTGCAACCAGGAAGAACGCCGTGTGGAAATCTGACAGCTGCAGCGGTCCGCCATGCATGCTGGTGGTGACTTCAAGAATGCCACCGGCAACGGCAACACCCAGCGCAATCGATATTTGCTGCGCCACTGACGCGATAGGTGTGGCGAGGCTGGTCTGCTCATTGGGCACTTCCGCATAACCAAGCGCATTGGTGCCGGTGAAGAACAGCGAGCGGAAAAAGCCAGCGACGAGCAGCAGCACAATGATGATCGCCGTTGGTGTCTCCGGTGTGAAAAAGCCATTCATGGCAATGAAGCTTGCGGCGACCAGCGAACCATACATCAGCGCATTGCGAAAGCCGGTCTTGCGGAAGAACCATGTGGTCACAAGCTTCATACCGATGGCGCCTGCCGCTGAAACAAACGTGATGAGACCGGACTGAAAGGGCGTCATGCCGAAGCCGATCTGAAACATCAGCGGCAGCAGGAAAGGTGTTGCGCCAACGCCAATCCGGAACAGACTGCCGCCGACAATCGAAGCCCGGAATACCGGGTTCTTGAACAAATCAAGCGCCAGCAATGGTTCCGGTGTGCGTTTCGCGTGGATCAGATAAAGAACTGTCGAGACAATGCCGATGGCCAGCGTTGAGAACCCGACCCACGCGGGCAGGGCAGGCAGGCTGACAACGGACAGCCCGAAAACCACGCCGGAAGCGGCAATCCCGCTAAGAAAAAAGCCTGTTACATCCAGCTTGCGCTGGATCAGCGTTTCTACATCCGGCAGATAGCGCGTGGCAAACCAGATACCCGCAAGGCCGATTGGCACGTTGATCAGGAAAATCCAGTGCCAGGTAAAATAGGTGGTGAGGAACCCGCCGATGGGTGGCCCGAGCAGCGGACCAACCAGTGCCGGTACAGTGAGCCAAGCCATGGCACCGACAAGTTCGCTGCGCGGGGTGGAGCGCACCAGAACCAGCCGTCCGACCGGCGTCATCATCGCGCCGCCGACCCCCTGCACAAAGCGCGAGACGACAAAGGCAAGCAGCGAGTTGGAAACGGCGCAGGCGATGGAGCCGAGAACGAACACAACAATGGCGGCGCGAAAGACATTCTTGGCACCGAAACGGTCGGCCATCCAGCCACTGACCGGAATGAACACCGCGAGTGACACGAGATAGGCAGTTAGGGCCAGCTTCAGCGCAATCGGGCTGGTGCCGATATCGGCGGCAATAGCGGGCAGGGATGTCGAGATGACAGTCGAGTCCATCTGTTCCATGAACAGGGCAATCGCCAGCACGAGCGGAACAATGCGGTTCACAATGAATTCCAGTTCTCAAGAAAGGGTTCGGAAAACAAACATGGGTCCGTCGTGGGACTCAGAATAATAACCCTGTATTGCTGGGGGTTGCGATAGCACCGGCGCGCCAGCCGCTCAAGCACCGATCAATCAGATGTGATCCAGCGCGGGGCTTTTTTCGGTTATGCAAAGAGGAACAGTTCAGCAGCGGCAGCGTTGCACGCAGTGATATCCCAATCGCAATCCCAAGACGTTTGATGGAGATATTCCCATGACTCCCTATGAAATTTCCCGCCGTGACCTGTTTCTTGCTTCGAGCGCTATCGCTGGAGGGTTGGCCCTGTCGCAGGGCATGGCAGTTGCTGCCGAAACCCCGGTTCCGCAATCGGATGTGAAATCACCGGGGTTCAAGCGTTTCAAGCTTGGCTCGTTTGAAATCACCACGCTTCTCGATGGTTTGCGCCCGTCTGGCGGGCCTTTCCCCACCTTCGGCGCCGATCAGAGCCAGGAAAAAGTCGGCGAATTGATGCGCGCCAACTTCCTCCCGGAGACGAAATTCGTCAATGGTTTCGCGCCGGTACTGATCAATACGGGCTCCGAACTTATCCTGTTTGATACGGGTTTCGGTGCTGCTGGTCGCGAAAACGGTTTTGGCCAGCTCGAAGCCAATATGAAAGCGGCGGGTTACACGCCCGATCAGGTCAGCATTGTCGTGCTTACCCATATGCACGGCGATCATATCGGCGGCTTGATGAATGGCGACACGCCGGGCTTTGCCAATGCGCGCTATGTCGCAGGGCAGATTGAGTATGATTTCTGGACTGATCCTGCCCGTGCAGGGACTCCGGCTGAGGCTGGTGCCAAGGGTGTTGCGGCGAAGGTGAAGCCGCTGGCGGAAAAGACCACCTTCATCAAGGCAGGTGCTTCAATCGTTTCGGGTATCACCAGCGAAGCCGCCTATGGCCACACCCCCGGCCATATGATTTTTCATGTGGAGTCAGAGGGCAAGCGCGTGGTGCTGACGGCCGATACCGCCAATCATTACGTCGCATCCCTGCAGCGCCCGGAATGGGAAGTGGCGTTCGACACGGATCGCGCCAAAGGCATCGAAACCCGCAAGCGCGTGCTGGATATGATTGCCACCGATAAGGTGCCATTCATTGGCTACCATATGCCGTTCCCGTCAGCCGGTTACCTCGAACGGCTCGGCAGCGGTTACCGCTTTGTCCCGGTAACCTATCAGTTCGACGTCTGATCCTGTGCTGCTGCTGCGGCGGCTTCGGCGCGTTTGCGCCGGATCGCATCGGCAATGAAGACGCGTGACAGCGCGTGATACAGGGGTTCGTGCGAGATGATCCGCGCCGTGCCGTAGCCAAGCATGGATGTGCACATCAGCGCGATAACACTGTCATGGCTGCCGGTCATTTCCAGAATGATGACGAAGGCAGTCATTGGTGCCTGCACCACTCCGGCAAAATATCCGGCCATGCCGAGCACAGCGGCAAGGCCGATATTGCTGCCGGTCAGCAAGCCAACAGAGCTGCCGAAGCTCGCGCCGACGGAAAGAGACGGCGCGAAGATGCCGCCGGGAATGCCTGAAACCATCGACAGGAAACTTGCGAGCAGCTTTTCCAGAAAGAAGTACCAGGGCAGCGCATGCCCTTCGACGGCGCCGCGTGCCTGCTCGTAACCTGTATCGAATGTAGTGCCACCTGACGCAACGCCGATGGCCGCGACAGCAAACCCGCAAATGCCTGCCAGCAGCAATGTCCGGCGGAAGGGATCCGGCGTTGTCCAGCGTTTGATGCGGCGCAGGGCTTTCACTGCGCCCGCGCTGAAACAGGCGCCGAAGGCGCCGCCGCCCACACCGCACAGGATCACCAGCAGCCAATCGGAAAAACTGGTGGCGATGGTTCCCGATGAACCGAAATAAGTATAGTTGCCGACAAGACCAATGGCCGCGAGGCCCGACAAAATGACCGCCGTCAGCACCAGCCCGTTGGTGCGTGCCTCATAGGACCGGCCCATTTCCTCAATGGCAAAGACGATACCGGCGAGCGGCGTGTTGAACGCGGCGGCAATGCCTGCCGCTGAACCCGCCAGAATAAGACCGCGCGCCTGCGCCATGCCGCCCCAGCGCGCCACCTGCAACATCAGCGATGCACCGACCTGCACGGTGGGGCCTTCGCGCCCTATAGAAGCACCGGAAAACAATCCGACGACCGTTAACAGGATTTTGCCGAAGACCATCCGCAATGACAGCAATTTTACGCGGTCGTCATGGTCGTTCAGATGCCGCGCCGCAATGGCTTGCGGGATGCCGCTGCCCTGCGCATTCGGGAAAAAGCTGTAGGCCATATAGGCGCATAAGACGAAGCCAAGCGGGGTGATGATCAGCGGCAGGAATGTCGTCCAGCCGGTTGTGCCGATCACTCCATGAAAACTCTGTTGGGCAAGATCAGCCAGCTTGGCGAAGAGCACACTGATGACGCCGATGGCGATTGCACCCGCCCAGAATACAAGGCGCGGCCGCCAGACGCGGGTATTGCCCCACATGGCGCGGGACCGGCGCAGGAAGGAAACTTTTCGGTAAATCGGACGCACGGCAATTCCTGACGATCGGCAATGAATGGGCGGGTATTGTTTCAATATGCTGGAAAATGCCACGGCAGTCCCGACAATTCGCCCTTTTCTTGCCAAGATGCACAGGGCATTTTGCCGCCCAAGGAGGACATCATGCAACGATTCTATGGTTTGGTTCTGCTCTCACTGGCCCTCAGTGCCGTTTCGCCTGCCTTTGCCGCTTCCCCGGAGGAAAAGGTTGATCCGATCGACAAGGCGGCAACCGAATGTCTGAACAGCCCTGCAGGACAGACGACGTCGGGAATGGTCGATTGTTCGCACAAGGCTTTTGTCGCCTACGACAAGCAGTTGAACGAGACGTACAAGAAGGTTCTGGCCTCGGTTGATCCTGAATCCGCCAAACTGATCAAAGATGCCCAGCGCAAATGGGTGGCGTGGCGCGAGGCACAGATCAAGGCCGATGATGGTCCATGGCGGGCTGATCGCGGTACGATTGCCAGCATGGATATCGAGGCGATGAATGTCGATGCCGTGCGCGCCCGCATCAAAGAACTACAATATTATGCGCAGTGAATACGGTTTCTACCACCGGTAGCGTGTTGCGCTCGCAAGACTGTTTCAGGGATAAATACGTTTCCATCTTTCCAAACCGACATATCCATGTTACCAGCCCGTGCCAATTCACCTGAACATTACTGACTCGGCGCACCGCCATCGTGGTGCGCTTGTCGCATTTTAAGGAATTGGTATGGCAAAAATTGTTGAATCCGCGACAGGCGCAATGGCGCTGACCTTTGACGATGTCCTGCTTCAGCCAGGTCATTCCGAGGTCATGCCCGGCCAGACCGACATTCGCACCCGCATCGCCGCTGATATTGAACTCAACCTGCCGCTGCTCTCTGCAGCCATGGATACAGTCACCGAGTCGCGTCTTGCCATCGCCATGGCACAGGCGGGCGGCATGGGCGTCATCCACCGCAATCTGACACCGGAACTGCAGGCCGAAGAGGTCCGTCAGGTCAAGAAATTCGAATCCGGCATGGTCGTCAATCCCGTCACCATCGGCCCGGACGCGACGCTTGCCGATGCACAGGCGCTGATGCGCGCGCACGGCATTTCCGGTATTCCCGTTGTTGAAAATGCAGGCGAAGGCAGCCGCAAGCCGGGCCGTCTCGTTGGTATCCTGACCAACCGCGATGTGCGGTTTGCTTCTGATCCCAATCAGAAGATTTACGAACTGATGACGCGTGAAAACCTCATCACCGTGCGCGAAAACAACGTTCAGCACGAAGAAGCCAAGCGTCTTTTGCACCAGCACCGCATCGAGAAACTGCTGGTTGTTGATGGCAAGGGTCACTGCGTTGGCCTGATCACCGTCAAGGATATGGAAAAGTCGCAGCTCAATCCCAATGCTGCCAAGGATGCCCAGGGACGCCTGCGCGTTGCTGCCGCTTCCAGCGTTGGCGAAGACGGCTTCGAGCGTGCCGAGCGGTTGATCGCTGCCGGTGTGGACGTTCTCGTCATCGACACGGCACATGGACATTCGCAGCGTGTGCTCGATGCAGTCACCCGCGCCAAGAAGATGTCGAATGCGGTGCGTATCATCGCCGGTAATGTCGCCACTGCTGCCGGAACCCAGGCCCTGATCGATGCGGGTGCTGACGCGGTCAAGGTTGGTATCGGCCCTGGCTCTATCTGCACCACGCGTATCGTCGCCGGCGTTGGCGTGCCGCAGTTGTCCGCGATCATGTCGGCGGTTGAAGCCGCACACAAGTCAGGTATTCCCGTCATCGCCGATGGTGGCATCAAATATTCCGGCGATTTCGCCAAGGCGCTGGCCGCCGGTGCTTCGGCCGCTATGGCCGGTTCCGCATTGGCTGGTACCGAGGAAAGCCCCGGCGAGGTCTATCTCTATCAGGGGCGCTCGTTCAAAGCCTATCGCGGCATGGGGTCCGTTGGCGCCATGGCACGCGGTTCGGCAGACCGTTACTTCCAGGCCGAAGTACGCGACGAGCTGAAACTGGTGCCGGAAGGCATTGAAGGTCAGGTTGCATACAAGGGTCCGGTTTCCGGTGTTCTGCACCAGCTCGCAGGCGGTCTTCGCGCCTCGATGGGCTATGTCGGTGCCAAGAACCTTGAAGAGTTCCGTGAAAAGGCAACATTCGTGCGCATCACCAATGCGGGCCTGCGCGAAAGCCATACGCATGATGTGACGATCACCCGCGAAAGCCCGAACTATCCGGGCGGTAACTGACCGGAGCGCGGAGGTCATGTCTGACAACACCCTCCGCGATCACTTCTCGGCCATGGCGCGTAACAGCGCCTGGTCAAACCACCGTTTGCTCAGTGCCTGCGCCGGGTTGACCGATGCGGAATTTGCGCAGGAGCGCACGAGTTTCTTTCCATCGATCCAGATGACGCTCAACCACAATCTCATCGTCGATCAAATCTATCTGGCTGATATGACCGGTCTTGGCCGCAGGAATATCAGCCTTGTCGGCGATATTCCTTATCCCAAACTGGCTGATCTGAAGAAAGCGCAAGAAGCGTTTGATGCCGATCTCATCGCCTTTTGCGATGGCCTGAACGCTGCGGATATGGATCGCATTGTTCCCATCGAATGGCATGACGGTACCATTTCCCAGGAACCGGTCCGACACGTCCTGTCACATCTGTTCGTGCATCAGATCCACCATCGTGGTCAGGCACATGCCATGCTGGCAGGAACCAAGGTTCCACCGCCGCAACTCGATGAATTTTTCCTCAATTATGACAAGCCGCGCCGCAAGGGCGAACCGTTTGCCTGACAGGCAACGAGGCTTCTTTGTTGACAGACAATGCATGCCGGAATGTGATAGATAAATCATAATCTGCGGGGGCTGAGTGGCAACAGTCCGTGCAGGCATGATCACTCTTTTGTTGATGGCAGACCATGAGCTTTTTTCATTCTTCATTGCTGAAAATCTTGATTGGCATTTTTGCGGCATTGTTTTTGCTGGCGTCACCCGTGTTTGCACAGACGACACCCGCTGCAGAACCGCATGCTACGCCGAAGGTGGATCAGTTTCTCCAGCTTCTGTCTGATCCCGAGGTGAAAACATGGCTGGAAAAAGAGCTGGCAAAACCGGACTCTCCGGCTGCGGCTGCGGATGCTCAGTCAACTGAAACCAGCCCAATGGCAAAGTCGATGGTGTCCTCGTCGCTGGAAACCGTAAAACGGCATGTCGAACGCGTTGGCCAAACCATTCCCGATCTGCCGCGGCAATTTATGCAGGCACGTTCAACGGTCATGCAGGATCTCAGCGCGCGGGGCGGGCTGCTGGGCGTTTTTCTGCTTGTGGCCGTATTCATTGCGGCAGGAATCGCGATGACACGGCTGGTTTTTCACCTGACTGTCCGGTTCCGCCGGTGGCTCATCAGCTTGTCAAAGGACACCCCTCAAGGCCGTGCGAAGAAAATCAGTGCTCGCTTCCTGTACTCGATCCTCTTGATCCTCGCATTCAGTCTTGGCAGCACCGGCGCCTTCATGATCTTCGATTGGCCGCCATTGCTGCGTGAAGTCGTTCTGGCCTACCTGACTGCGGCAACCGGTACATGGGCAGTGAACATGTTCTGCAAAGCCGGGCTGATTACATCCAAGATGCATGTGGCGCATTCCGAAGAAGTGCGTGCATTGCCAATATCCAACGAGACAGCCGATCACTGGAGCCGCTGGCTTGTCATCATCGCTGGCTGGTTCTTCTTCGTTGAAGCGACATTCTCCCTGCTTCCGCTGCTCGGGTTGAACTCTGACGGCATAGTCGTTCTGACGATCCCGACCTATTTTGTCCTGCTCTGCCTGGTCCTCGTTGCAATTTGGCTGCGGCCGCATGCTCCCCGCATTGAAGGAAAGCGCCAGCTTGTCAGTCACACAGCTGCGACCTGGCTTTTGACCGTCTACTTCATCGGTCTGTGGTTGCTGCAACTGACGGGATCATGGACAGCGTTTTCGGTTGTTCTTCTCGCCTTCGCCATACCTCTCATGGTTATTGTGGCTCACAAGGCGGTTCACTTCATATTGCGGCCGGCATCGGTCGAAGCAGGCGGAGCAACGATCCCGGCAGTGACTCTCGCTGTTATTGATCGCGGTATCCGGGTCGCCCTTATCGTGCTTGCCGTATTTTTTGCGGCGCGCATGTGGGGTGTCAGCATGTCGAGCATGCAAAACCCGGAAAATCCGACAACAACGCTGATCATGCGCGGTCTTTTAAACACGCTTGTCATTGCGCTCGCAGCCGATTTTGGCTGGAGCATCATCAAGGCGTTGATCGAGCGGAAGCTTGGCATTCATCGCCATCCGGAAGACGAACAGGCAGAGATAGATCCCCAGCAGGCGCGGCTTCGCACGCTGCTGCCGATCATCCAGAACATTCTCTTCGCGTCGATCGTGATCATGGCAATCCTGATGATCCTGTCATCGATCGGTATTCAGATAGGACCGTTGATTGCGGGCGCGGGCGTGGTCGGCGTGGCCATCGGTTTTGGTGCACAGACCGTGGTCAAAGACGTTATATCAGGTGTTTTTTACCTGCTCGACGACGCGTTCCGCATTGGCGAATATATCAGCAGCGGCAAGTATATGGGTACGGTGGAAAGCTTCAGCTTGCGCTCGATCAAGCTGCGCCACCATCGCGGCCCGATCTTCACCATACCCTTTGGCGAACTTGGCGCGGTGCAAAATCAGAGCCGGGATTGGACGACCGACAAGTTCAACATTACGGTCGGCTTTGATACGGACGTCGAGGTTGCACGCAAGCTCGTCAAACGCGTCGGCGCACAGCTTGCCGAAGATCCGGAATTTGCACCCTGGGTGATCGAACCGATCAAGATGCAGGGTGTTCAGGAGTTTGGCGAGTACGGTATTGTGTTGCGCATGAAGATGACCACCAAACCCGGCGGTGCCTTTGCGATGAAACGCAAATTCTTCATCGCCGTGCAAAAGGCCTTCAAGGAGAACCATATCGAACTGCCTTTCCCGACTGTGCATGTGCAGAAAGGCGAGGACGCGCCCACTGCCATTGCACAAACCGTAACGGCGCGGCGCAAGCGCGCCGCCGTGGCGAAAGCGGCAGATGCGGCATAAGGGAAGCCGATTCAGGGGATGATCTTGCGGGCCCTCAGATCGGCGAAAACCCGCATGAACATCTCTTGCGTATCGACATAGTCGTGAAATCCGGCACGGCGCAGTTTCGTGCCATCGGCAAAGAAATCATAATCCCAGCCGAAAACGAAATCGCCAAATCCCCATGCGGAAACATCGGCATAAGGCGTTGGGGCGAGGCGATGCTTTTTGACCATCGCATTCCACAAAGGTTCTTTGTCGGCCATCACCACATTGAGCGACATCGGCAGAGGTGGCGCGACCTCCAGATCAAAGAACCTGGCGATTTTCGGCCACATCTCGCTCCAGCGGAACAGATCGCCATTGTTGATATTGTAGGCCTGATTTCCGCATGACGGATTGGTGGCAACGAACACCGTGGCGCGTGCCAGCAATCCCGCATCGGTCATCTCCAGCAGACTGTGATAGGCACCGGGCTTTCCCGGAAAACGCAAGGGAATGCCAAGCTCTTTCGACATGGAGGCATAGACGGCAATGACGGATGCAAGATTCATCGGATTGCCCAAGGCATAACCAATCACTACGGATGGGCGCAGCGCCGACCATGTCCAGCTTTTGCCCTTCTGCAGGGCTTCAAGGAAATCCTGCTGGTCGATGTTGAATTCCGGCGGCATGTGGTTGGCGTCGCTCTCGCGCGCCGGGGTTTTGAACGGCCCGAGATGGGCGCCATAAACCTTGTAACCCTGCATCAGGCTGATGTGCTCAAGCCTGGGCGCGATGGGTTCAATCGCTTCGACCACATTCACCAGCATGGCAAGATTCGGCGGCACCAGTTCCGCCCATGTCGGCCGGTCCTGATAGGCCGCGTAGAAAATATGGGTCACATCGGTGAGATGAGCGAGTTTCGCCTTGGCATCGGCGGCGTCGAGCAGATCAACCGCGATATGACGGAGTTTGCCTTCCGAGGCTCCGCCCCGCCGTGACAGGCCGATAATCTCCCAGCCGCCGATTTCGACGAGATGCCGGATCAGATTGCCGCCAATGATACCATTGGCACCAACAATCACTGCCTTTTTCGTTTCCTGTGTCATTGCAACAGCTCCGTTTGGTTTGTGCTGGTGATCCTCATTCATTTGTTAATGTTTGCATAGACGTTATAAATTGATAACATTCATAAGATTTTCTTTGAGGTGATTGATGGACCGGTTTGCAGCGATGAGGACTTTTGTCCGGGTGGCGGAGCTTGGCACGCTGTCGGCAGCCGCGCGGGAGCTCGGCCTCACACAGCCCGCAATTAGCCAGCAGGTGGCGGCGCTGGAACGGCATCTCAACATGCGCCTGCTGCATCGCTCAACCCGCCAGCTGGCATTGACGGAAAGCGGCGAGACCTATTACCAGCGCGCGCGCCATATCCTGCAAACGGTGGAAGAAGCGGAGGAGGAAGCCGCTGGGCTCTCCACCGGCGTGCAAGGCAATCTGCGCGTGCATGCGCCGGTGGGTTTCGGTCAGATGCACCTTGCCCCTATTGTCATTGATTTTCAGAAACAGCACCCGGATGTGTCCATCGAACTCATTCTGGATGACCGCTTTGCCGATCTTGTAGCTGAAGGCGTTGACGTTGCCATTCGCTTCGGCGCGCTGGCATCTTCCGGGCTCGTGGCGCGCAAACTTGCCAGTTTTGAGCGTATTCTTGTGGCTTCGCCGGATTATATCGCGAGGCACGGCAACCCGCAGACACCGGGCGAATTGTCGGATCACCGGCATGTGCGCTTTGTCTGGGCGCCGCAGGGAGAGGTTATACCGCTGGTGGGTTCTGAAGGGCCGGTCACAGTGCCGGTTCGCTCCGGTTTTCTCGCCAACAACGCCTTTGTCCTCAATCAGGCCTTGTGTGCGGGGCTGGGAATCGGCGGCGCACAGGTGCCACTGGTCCAGTCATTTCTCGATGAAAGTACGCTGGTCCGTGTGCTCCCGGCCTATCGCTATGCACCGATGGATATGCACGTCGTCTATCCCACGGCAAAGTTTCTGCCGCGCAAGGTGCGCGCTTTCGTCGATCATCTCGCCGCACGTATCAAAGGAATTCCCGGCTTGAATTCGTGATCGGAACTAGGTCGTAAACTCATAAATCTGGCTGAAATGGTATGAGGCCATTTGTTCGGATACAAGGAGCAAAGGCGATGGGAATGTTTATCCATTCTCGAGCCTTTGCGACGCTGTAGCCGGGCAAATGGACCACATCCTCCGGACGCCGAAACGGCTGCAAGCTGCAGTGTCGAGCCGCTCAGCCGGGGAAAAGGCCCCGCCCTTCGCATCTCTCCTCGCATCTTCTTGCCGTTTCAGGCGCCATTTCAGCCAGATTTATGAGTTTACGACCTAACGCCTTGCGCAAAAAATGCACGCAGACGTAAGATGCGCGAAACAGGAGGAAACCATGTCACAAACCGCAATTTTCTGGCCGCTGATCGCACTGACAGCGCTGGTTTACATCGTCTACCTCCTGATTTTCCTGCGCCGCCGGGATGCGATCAAGTTGGGGCAGGCATCCGCCCGCGATTTCAGGCTGCCCCTTAATGAACCGGAAGCCAGCGTCACGGTTATCCGCAACCTCAACAACCTCTACGAACTGCCGGTACTGTTCTACGCGGTGTGCATCTCGCTCTGTGTGGTCAACGGTGTGTCATTTCTAGCGGTGGTGGTTGCGTGGCTGTTCGTGGCCGCGCGCGTTGCCCATACCTTGGTGCATGTGACATCCAACCGGCTCAGACTGCGCCAGCCGATCTTTACCATCGGGTTTATTCTGAATGGCATTTTGTGGGTGATCCTGGCATTGCATCTGGCGATACCGGCCACTGCTTAGGGGGTGGCCAGCTTACGTATTGCAATCCTCCCTCTCCCTCATGGTGAGCCTGTCGAACCACGCACTATGGCGGTGTTAACGGCGTAGACATTTGCAAGGTGCATAAGCATGGTGCGTGGTTCGACAGGCTCACGATGAGGGAGATGGGTGGGTTGCAGCAGCGGCTCAGTCCCTACGCTAAGCCGCCAATCCCCCCAGTTCCTCCGCTGAAATCAGCAAACCTCGACTGCAATCGACGATCGTTGTGGCCAGTGCCTCGAAATCATCCCGCCGTTCACTTTGCCGACGCCAGATCAGGCCGATTTCCCGCGATGGTTCCGGATCGGCGAAGGCGATGATGCGGACATTGTTGCGGCTGGCTTCCGTGCGCACGGCAATTTCCGGGATCAATGTAAGCCCCATACCGTGGCTGACCATCTGCAACAGCGTCGCCATGCTGGTTGCGCCGTAGTTGACCAACTGCCGCTGTTTGACGCTGGTGCATACAGCGAGCGCCTGATCGCGCAGGCAGTGGCCTTCTTCCAGCAGCAGCAGGCGTTCCAGCGCCACGCTCTCCTGCGTCATGGGGGACGTCAGAATATCGATATCATTGCTTGACGTAGCGATGAGAAAGCGGTCGCGAAACAGCGGCCTTGCCACCACCCCGTCACTATCGATTGGCAGTGCTGCGATCAGAGCATCCAAATCGCCCATACGTAAATCTTCAACGAGCTTCGACGTTACCGCCTCGCGCAACTCTATGGTCAGCTCCGGATAGGCCTCGCGCAGTGCCGGAATGAGTATCGGCAACAGGTATGGTGCAATGGTCGGAATAATCCCCAGCCGCAGCCGCCCCTGCAGAATGCCGCGCTTTTGCGAGGCGAGTTCTTCCAGCGAGCGTATGCCATTCAAAATGCCGCGCACACGCGGCAGAAGCCGTTTGCCCATATCGGTCAGGACCACGCTGCGGCGTGTCCGCTCGAACAGCGTTGTTCCGAGCCGCTGCTCCATCTCGGCGATTTGCGCCGAAAGGGCAGGTTGAGAAACCCGCGCCAATTCCGCCGCTTTGCGGAAATGCAACGTGGTGGCGAGAATATCGAAATAGCGCATTTGCCGGACAGAAAACATGATAACCAAATCCTATCAATAATAATTCTAAATTCAATTGGAAACTATGATTGGAATAGTTCTATTGTGATGATGAGATCGTTGTAAGCCGTGTGCTGCGCGATTTTGAAATAGTGTCACAACACGAAATTCAAGGGAGAAGCCAATGGCTGACCGTCCGACGTTGACAACCACTGCCGGTGCACCGGTATCAGACAATCAGAATTCGAGGACAGCCGGCGAGCGCGGCCCGGTTCTGCTGGACGATTATCAGCTGCTTGAAAAGCTTGCCCATCAGAATCGCGAACGTATCCCTGAGCGCGTTGTTCACGCCAAGGGCTGGGGCGCATTCGGAACGCTGAAAATCACCGGCGATATCTCCCGTTATACCAAGGCAAAAGCCTTGCAGCCCGGTACTGAAACGCCGCTGCTGCTGCGTTTCTCCACGGTTGCCGGTGAGCTCGGTGCGGCCGATGCCGAGCGCGACGTGCGCGGCTTTGCGCTGAAATTCTACACAAGCGAAGGCAATTGGGATCTGGTCGGCAACAACACGCCGGTATTTTTCGTCCGCGATCCGCTGAAATTCCCTGATTTCATCCACACGCAGAAGCGTCATCCGCGCACCAATATGCGTTCGGCCACAGCCATGTGGGACTTCTGGTCCCTGT
Source organism: Phyllobacterium sp. 628 (assembly GCF_014189505.1). Classification (GTDB taxonomy): domain Bacteria; phylum Pseudomonadota; class Alphaproteobacteria; order Rhizobiales; family Rhizobiaceae; genus Phyllobacterium. The sequence goes on from NZ_CP050301.1 coordinate 1,556,979, forward strand.
CGCCGGAGAGCCTGCATCAGGTCACCATCCTGATGTCGGATCGCGGCCTGCCGGTCGCCCCGATGTACATGAACGGCTACGGCTCACACACCTATTCCTTCTGGAATGACAATGGCGAGCGTTTCTGGGTCAAATTCCACTTCAAGACCCAGCAGGGCCACAAGCATTACACCAATGCGGAAGCGGAAACGCTGATCGGCAAGTCGCGCGAAACCTATCAGGAAGAACTGTTCGGCGGCATTGAGCGCGGCGAATTCCCGAAATGGACCGTTCAGGTTCAGATTATGAGCGAAAGCGACGCGGAAAAGACCTCGTACAACCCGTTTGACCTGACAAAAGTCTGGCCGCACGGCGAATTCCCGCCAATCGAAATCGGCGTTATGGAACTCAACCGCAACGCCGACAACTATTTCGCCGAGATCGAACAGGCAGCGTTTTCGCCGTCCAACGTCGTTCCGGGCATCGGCCATTCGCCTGACAAGATGCTGCAGGCTCGCGTGTTCTCCTATGCGGATGCCCATCGCTATCGCCTCGGCACCCACTACGAAGCACTGCCGGTCAACCAGCCGAAGTGCCCGGTCCATCATTATCACAAGGATGGCCAGATGAACTTCATTGGCCAGAAAACCGGCAATGTTGATGCTTATTACGAGCCCAACAGCTTCTCCGGGGCCGTTGAACAGCCTTCGGCCAAAGAGCCGCCTCTGGCAATCTCCGGCAGTGCGGACCGTTATAACCATCGCATCGGCAACGATGACTATGGTCAGGTGACAGCTCTGTTCAACCTGTTCGATGCGGGCCAGCGCTCGCGTCTGTTCTCCAACATCGCTGCGGCGATGGGCGGCGTTCCCGGTTATATCCTCGAGCGTCAGCTCGCGCATTTCCGGCAGGTTCACCCGGAATACGAAGCTGGCGTACGCGCAGCCCTGAAGGAAGCGCATGGCTATGAAGCCAATGCGATTTCCAATGAAGAGAAGCAGACAGCGGCCGAATAATCGCCGCCTGCGCCATCTTTGTTGTTCAATGTGAAAGCCGGAGCATCACGCTCCGGCTTTCTTTATCGGCTTTGCCATGTATGCGATGCCGGTAGATCAAAATAAGGAATTCCCATGCGACTTGGCGGACGCCTGCAGGCGGCAATCGAAGTACTGGACGATATTGAGACCCGTAAACGCCCGGCTTCCGATGCGCTCAAGGATTGGGGCCTGTCACACCGCTTTGCCGGTGCGGGCGATCGCGCGGTTATAGGCAACATCGTCTACGACGCGCTGCGCCGCAAGTTGTCGCTCGGCTGGCGTATGGACAGCGATGCCGCACGCCATATCGCGTTCGGCGTGCTTCTCTCCGATGCGGAACTGGTTATTGACGACATCAATGCCGCGCTGGAAGGCGACAAGTTCGCACCCGAACCGCTGGAGGCCGAACGTATGGCCATCTGGCAGGCGCGTGATCTTGCCACTGCGCCGGATCATGTTCGTGCCGATGTGCCCGAATGGTGTATTCCACATTTTCAGGCGATCTTCGGTGATGCCTGGGTGGAACAGGCAGCGGCGCTCAGTGCCCGCCCGCCGGTCGATCTGCGCGTTAACACGCTGAAAGCTGACCGCGAAAAGGTGCTGAAGGAACTGGTGCGGGCAGGGGCCAACCCGGCGCCGCTGCTGGATACTGCCGTGCGCGTACCGCCATTGCGCGCCATGGGCCGTCACCCCAATGTGCAGGCGGAGCCGGCATTCCAGCGTGGTCTGTTTGAGGTGCAGGATCTTGGCTCACAGATTGCGGCCAGACTCAGCAATGCCAAGCCGGGTGAACAGGTGCTGGATTATTGTGCCGGTGCTGGTGGCAAGACGCTGGCGCTCGCGGCCTTGATGGGCAACAAGGGCCAGATTCACGCCTATGACGCTGAGCGTGCCCGCCTCGCGCCGATCTTCGACCGCTTGAAGCGGGCAGGGGTACGCAATGCGCAAGCTCATGCCAATCTCAGTGAACTTGTGCCGCTCGAAGGCCAGATGGACCTCGTTCTCGTAGATGCGCCATGCACAGGTTCCGGGACATGGCGCCGCCGCCCGGATGCCAAATGGCGTCTCAGCGATCAGCAGATGGAACGGCGTGAAGTCGAGCAGCGTGAGGTACTGGATGCAGCCAAGGCCTATGTCAAACCGGGCGGTCGGCTGGTCTATATCACCTGCTCGCTGTTTGCGCCGGAAAACGGCCGTCAGGTCGCTTCATTCCTCGAAAACAACACGGATTACAGCATAGTTGATACCCGTCCCCTCTGGCAGGAGGCTGTAGTAGCCGACGAGAAACTGGCGCCGCTGTTCAAGGACGGAAGCACCATCCTGTCGCCGTTATCCACGTCCACAGATGGCTTCTTCATTTCTGTTCTCAGACGGGAAAAATAACAGTACAACTTTCCGCGATACCAGTTGTCGGCAGGAAAGGTTCCACCCATGTCCCGGTCTATGGCGTTTCTGTTGTTTCTCGTGGTGACGATTGGTGGCGGCCTGGCCATCGGTTACATAACGCTGCCGGGTGAATGGTATGCGGGGCTGGTTAAACCCTCGTTCAATCCGCCCAACTGGATTTTTGCACCGGCCTGGACCATCCTTTACGTGCTGATCGCTATTGCCGGCTGGCGCGTATGGGACCGGGACCTGACAACGTCCCAGCAATTCTGGTGGGCGCAGCTGGTGCTGAACTTCCTGTGGTCGCCCACATTTTTTGGCCTTCACCAGATGGGGTTCGGGCTTCTTGTCATTGCCTTGCTGCTGATCTCCATTGTCGGCTTTATCCGTGTGACATGGGCATCTGAGCGCCCTGCCGCGATCATGTTCCTGCCCTATCTCGCTTGGGTGGCCTTCGCCACTGTCCTCAACGCCTCGCTATATCTGCTCAACCCGGTGGTCTGACATGAGTTTACCCTATGCATTGGCCGCCATTGGCGGCAAGCAGCTTCTGTTTGTCATGGCAGTGGATGCCGAATATGGTCCGCATTTGCAACGCCTGTTCAAACCGCTGATCACCGGCGTTGGTCCGGTTGAAGCTGCGGTGAGCCTTGCCGCCAATCTTGCCGCTATCGAAGGCAGCAACATTGTTCCAGATCTCGTCGTCTCGCTCGGTTCGGCAGGGTCGCGTACGCTGGAGCAGACGGAAGTCTATCAGGTCACCAGCGTTTCCTATCGCGATATGGATGCCTCACCACTTGGCTTCGTGAAGGGTGCCACGCCCTTTCTCGATCTGCCGGTCACGGTGCCTTTGCCCCTGCGCATTCCCGGTGTGAAGGAAGCTTCCCTCTCAACCGGCGGCAATATTGTTTCGGGCAGCGCCTACGACCTGATCGATGCGGATATGGTCGAGATGGAAACCTTTGCCATTCTGCGTGCCTGCCAGCGCTTTGGCCTGCCGCTTATCGGCCTGCGCGGCATTTCGGACGGCGCAGCCGAACTGCGCCATGTGGGCGATTGGACCGAATACCTGCATGTGATCGATGAAAAGCTCGCCAAGGCAGTGGAGGCTATGGGTAGCGCGCTTGAGGCCGGAGAGATCGTGCTGTAATTTCTGCTGAATTTTAGTTGCTCTATATTTTTATTGATACTGAAAAGTGATACTACTATATGAAGCTCAGCAGGAAGCATCAGGCGACGCTTGCCGCCATATTTGCTGAACCAGTCCAAGCCGGGATTGTGTGGCGGGACATTGAAGCTCTTTTTGTGGCGTGTGGCGCGGATGTGACGGAAGGACAAGGTTCACGGGTACGCGTTGCTCTCAATGGTGCACGGGCCGTATTCCATCGTCCTCATCCGCAAAAGGAAACGGACAAGGGTGCAGTAAAATCGGTAAGGCGTTTCCTGCTGGAAGCGGAGATAAGACCATGAACACAATGCACTACAAGGGCTATGAAGCCGTCATAGAGTTTGATGAAGACGCCGGTCTTTTTCACGGCGAGGTTATCAATCTGCGCGATGTGATCACCTTTCAAGGGTCCTCGGCGGCGCAGTTGAAAGAGGCGCTTGCCGGCTCTGTCGATGATTATCTGGCCTTCTGCACCGAGCGGGGCGAGGAGCCGGAAAAACCGTTCTCCGGTCAATTCGTTGTGCGTACGGAACCTCTTCTGCACAAGGCCATATCCAGTGCTGCGCGGCGGGCAGGGGTCAGCCTGAACAAATGGGTGGTAACAACATTGGAACGGTCGCTGGGTTAAGCGGTTGCATGAACTTTGTGCGTGGTTCGACAAGCTCACCATGAGGAATAGGGATGGGTTGCAAGCCAATCGGCAGCGTCGCAGAATCTAGCTCCCTGCAATTATCCATCTCCCTCATGGTGAGCGTGTCGAACCACGCACAAAGTTCATGCAACTGATTCCAGATCCCCAAATTGTGAACAAATGAAACGAGCATCTGAGTGTGGTGGAGTGACCCATTGCATCGACTCGGCAATTGCTTTAAAGGCCCGCCATGAACACACCCACTCATCCCGATACAGTCCTCATCGTCGATTTCGGCAGCCAGGTAACGCAGCTGATTGCACGCCGCGTGCGCGAAGCTGGTGCCTATTCCGAGATCGTTCCTTTCCAATCCGCTGACGAAGCTTTCCGCCGTATCAAGCCGAAAGCCGTGATCCTGTCCGGCAGCCCGCACTCCACCGTCGATATCGGCAGCCCGCGTGCGCCGCAGGGCGTGTTTGAAGCCGGCGTCCCGGTTCTCGGCATTTGCTATGGCGAGCAGACCATGTGCGCCCAGCTTGGCGGCAAGGTGGAAAGTGGGCATCACCGTGAGTTTGGCCGTGCTTTCCTTGATATTCAGGAAGAATGCGCCTTGTTCGACGGAGTATGGGCCAAAGGCACCCGGCATCAGGTCTGGATGAGCCACGGCGACCGCGTTGTCTCCATTCCCGAGGGTTTCAAGGTTGTCGGTACATCGACTGGCGCGCCTTTTGCCGCCATCGCCAATGAAGCCAAGAAATTCTATGCGGTGCAATTCCATCCGGAAGTCGTGCACACGCCCGATGGCGCCAAGCTGCTGCAGAATTTCGTGCACCGCATTGCCGGCATCAAGGGCGATTGGACCATGTCCGCCTATCGCGAACAGGCCGTTGCTGCAATCCGCAAACAGGTTGGCGACAAGAAAGTTATCTGCGCACTGTCCGGCGGTGTTGATTCCTCAGTTGCCGCGCTGCTTATCCACGAAGCAGTTGGCGAACAGCTGACCTGCATCCTCGTTGACCATGGTCTGATGCGCAAGAACGAGGCGGCCGATGTGGTTGCCATGTTCCGCGAGCACTACAATCTGCCGCTCATCCTCGTGAATGCGCAGGACCGTTTCATTGATGCGCTTGAAGGCGAGGCTGATCCCGAAAAGAAGCGCAAGACAATCGGCCGGCTGTTCATCGAAGTTTTCGAGGAAGAAGCCAAGAAGCTCGGCGGTGCTGATTTTCTGGCGCAGGGCACGCTCTATCCCGACGTTATCGAAAGCGTTTCCTTCACCGGCGGTCCATCGGTCACGATCAAGTCGCACCATAATGTTGGTGGTCTGCCGGAACGCATGAACATGCAGCTGGTCGAGCCATTGCGCGAACTGTTCAAGGACGAAGTGCGTGTTCTCGGCAAGGAACTCGGCTTGCCGGACTCCTTCATTGGCCGTCACCCGTTCCCCGGTCCGGGCCTGGCTATCCGCTGCCCGGGTGGCATTACCCGCGATAAGCTGGAAATCCTTCGGGAAGCTGACGCGGTCTATCTCGATGAAATCCGCAAGGCTGGTCTGTACGACGTGATCTGGCAGGCCTTTGCCGTGCTGCTGCCGGTGCAGACAGTCGGCGTCATGGGGGGATGGCCGTACGTATGAATTCGTCTGCGCTCTACGCGCCGTGACTTCGGTCGATGGCATGACGGCAGATTTCTATCACTACGACATGAGCTTCCTCGGTCAGGCGGCAACGCGGATCATCAACGAGGTCAAAGGCATCAATCGCGTCGTTTATGACGTCACGTCCAAGCCTCCGGGCACCATCGAGTGGGAATGATTCAGGCCTATCCGAACCCCACCGAATTTACGCTATAATACGACGTAAGTCACTGAAAACAAAAATAAATCATGTCGATAGCGATCGGCAGCTATCGGTGGGTAGAGTTTGGCGCTGGCGGTCCGCCTGACGGACCTCGGCCATATTGCTTAGCTGCATTTTTGAAAGTACCGTCAGGGGCAACGAGGCTCATGACGGTACTTTTTGCGGATTAAATCATTGAATTCAATGGAAAATATCGGTCGCTGAGCCCCGAATTTGTACTGACGGTACTTTTCAGGAGGCAGTAGGAATGCTGACGGACGCCGCCCTTAAGGCATTGAAACCAAAAGAGAAGATTTACAAAATCGCCGACCGGGACGGCATGTATGTGCGCGTCATGCCCAGTGGTGCGATCTCATTTCGCCTGGACTACAGGCTCAACGGCCGCCGGGAGACCGTCTATCTGGGCAGGTACGGGCGAGACGGCATCTCGCTTGCCCGAGCGCGCGAGAAGTGCATCGACGCTAGGCGCGCTGTTGGCGAAGGACGATCGCCGGCGATAGAGAAGCAGCGCGATAAGCGCCGCTTGAAAGAGGCCAAGAGCTTCGGAGAGTTCGGGGAGAAGTGGCTCACCGCCGCGCCGATGGCAGACAGCACGCGTGCCATGCGGCGTTCCATCTTCGAGCGAGAGCTTCTGCCTGTCTGGCGAAATCGTCTCCTGACTGAGATCACGCCAGACGATCTAAGAGCCCATTGCGGCGGTATCGTTGAACGTGGTGCCCCGGCGACGGCTATCCATGTGCGAGACATCCTGAAGCAGATCTACGGCTTCGCCATCCTGCATGGTGAGAAGGTCGCCAACCCAGCCGACGAAGTGGGGCCGGCATCAATCGCCACTTTTGTGCCGAAGGACCGCTCGCTTTCGCCCTCCGAAATTCGGGTGATGCTGAAGCAGCTCGAACACGTCGCCACGCTTCCCACGATCCGTCTGGGAATGCGGCTCTATCTCCTCACGATGGTACGGAAGAGCGAACTGCAGGACGCGGTTTGGGACGAAGTTGACTTCGAGAATGCGGTTTGGACGATCCCGAAGGAGCGGATGAAGCGCTCGAAGGCGCATAACGTTTACCTGTCGCGCCAAGTGCTCGACATCATGATTGCCCTGAAGACCTGCGCGGGAAATTCAAGATACCTTCTGCCGTCGCGGTACGATGCAGATGCCCCGATGTCGCGTGCCACCTTCAACCGGGTGACCTACGCAGTTGTCGAACGGGCAAAGGCGGACGGTTTGCCCCTGGAACCGTTTACAGTGCACGATCTGCGGCGGACAGGTTCAACTCTGCTGAACGAACTGGGCTTCAACAGCGACTGGATCGAAAAGTGCCTGGCGCATGAGGACGGGCGCTCGTCGCGCGGCGTCTATAATAAAGCCGAGTATGAGGTGCAGCGAAGGCACATGATGCAGGAGTGGTCGGACATCTTGGACGCCTGGGTCGATGGCAAGAAGTACGTGCCAACGCTTATTCCGCCGTCGATGCCGATCTTGGCGCCCGATCCTGCTCTTTGACCGGGCGGGCTCGACGTTGTTTCACGTCGGGGCCGGGCGCACGGAGAATTGGTTTTGAGCGACGGGCCGCGAGCCATGCCTGAACCTCGCCCAGATCCCAAACCACGCACCGTGGGGTCAAAGCGAAGCGCCGCGGAAATTCCCCCCGCTGTTCCATTTCGTAGATCGTGCTGTCAGCTAACGGCACCATCTCACGCAACTGCCGTCGTCTAATCGTTCTTCCGATGTGTGTGTTCGCCGTCGCGTTCATGTTGCAACTCCTCTCGATGGGTGGGTGAGGAGATAGAAAACAATAGATCGCGAACAGTGGAAGCCCTCACGTTGATCAATCGGGAAATAGAGGGCTATGGCGCGCACATAGGACGGTGACGTTGTCGTTGAGGTAGGTGCCGCACAGGTGCGTGGATCACGGAAATCGGGATCTGTTGAAGCACCGGACTACAGCAACGGCGCCGCTTTTTTGTAAACGCGACTCCCTTCAAAATCCAGTTCCGAGAGGAGTGCCGGTTCGACCCCGGCCACCCGCACCACCAGTTATCTCAAGTGAACCCGACGGCCCCACGGGGTTCGGATCTCGCCCGGCTCGCCGGAGCCGATGAAGCCGAGAAATACGAATTCGCTATTGCGCTACGGCGGAACCCGCCACAGCCGCACCAAATGCGAAAACGTGACTGGGACCGCGCAGAAGCACTTGAAATGGATTTCTCACCGACAGAGCGTGAGATATTCCAGCTTCAAGTTGGCGAGATTTTGCTCGCAGAGGCATCTGGAAGCGGATCTGGCAAGGCGAGATACCAGACTGCTGCTTTCAAAACACAGTTATTCGGGTTCGTCCGCACGCTGTTATTCCAGAGTTCGCTCTTCTCGTTTTCCGGCATATGGCGGAAAGTGGCGCGTTTGCCGAAGCGGCACGTGGCGTAGGCATCCCGCATCTCGGCGCGGCTCGCTCAGATGCCTTTTCCTCTACGGCCCCTCGTCGAACAGCAACGGATAGTAGACGAGGCAGAGCGCCGCCTTGCCGACATCACGGTTGCGCAAGGAGCGCTTGCTTCGGCGCTAGCACGCACCATTTAGCAAGATTCTGTGATTCTTGAAGCCGCCGTAACGGGGGCTCTCGTGCAGACAGAGGCGGCGCTAGCCGGACCGTGCCGCCGGTCAAAACAGCAGCAGATTTGATCACTCTATCGAAGAAACCGCTCTTCGTCGGATTTGATCCGCTCCATGCCTTGGAGGCGAAAGATTTCTTCGACCGGAAGTATATCCCGGTGAACGTTCTGGACACCTCCGTCGGCGATGACGCGGCGGAATAGCGGCTGAGCGGGCTCCCATCGACGATTGGGCCGACCTTGCTTGTTGGTGCTGACTACCTCAAGTAGAGTTTTTCATCGGCTTTGACCCTCTCCATTCCTTGAAGCCGGAATACCTCCTCAACGGGCACTATGTCCTTGTGGACGTTCTGCACACCTCGATCGGAGATAATCCGCCGGAACACCTCTTGCATGGCTGTCGTCGCAGCTCGAATGCCGTAATTGCCGTAGATCACCATGCGAATATTGCCGAGTGCCTCGATTCGGGCAGCGTCGAGTTCGGGATATGCATTCGGTACGATTGTGAGCGGCACATTGCCTTTCCAAGCGCGCGCAAAGCTCTCGATCTCTGCGGGATCCTTCTTTTTAGAATGGATCAAGATCATATCGGCGCCCGCGTCCTCATAGGCCTTAGCACGCGTGAGCGCTTCTTCCTCGCCGAGGCCTGCGATCAGTGCTTCGGTGCGAGCAATCACCAAAAAGTCAGGATCGGTGCGGGCGCCGATAGCTGCTTCTACCTTGCCCTGAAATTCTTCGACCCGGAGCAGTTCCTGCCGACCACCGGCGGCGAGGCTTGTCACTTTCGGAAACGTCTTATCCTCGATGACGACTGCCGCTGCTCCAGCCCGCTCATATTCTGCAATGGTATGAACGACATTAATTGCGTTACCATAGCCGGTATCAATATCTGCGACAATTGGGAGCGAAGAACGCCCAGCAATCGCCCGCAACATATCAAGATGCTGCGTCATTGAAACAAGGCTCATGTCTGGCAGGCCGTAAAGGGCAGAAAGCTCAAAGCCCGAGGCCCAGAGGCCGTCGAAGCCGGCTTCCTCCGCAAGCACAGCAGAAAGAGGACTGTGGGCGGCCATGACATGAGTGAGGCCCTGCTTAGCGAGACGTTCACGCAGTTGCTTCGCTTTGCTCATAAATTTCACCTCGCGGTTTGGGTTATTGTGTTCAAAAACGTTTAGAAGCTGACCTTGAATGACACTCGGCTGCTCGCGAACGCCATTTCCGCATAAGTGAGCGGAACTTCATCCGTGCCCACTCCAATCGCCAGCGTCGTCAGCACGTATTCTATTGTGGGGATATTCAGATACCGGGTCTCTTCATTGGTTGGCGGACGCGAGCGGACTGTGACGTCCTTTCGGTGATAGTCGCGCACACTACATTGCTCGAAGAGAGAACGGAACGAAAACGCCTGCCGCTCTTTGCCAACGAGGGTTTTGAAAAGCGGTACGATGCCCGGCAGCCGATCACTTGCGATATAGTGGTTGCCGTAGTTGACGGTGATGCCATCCGCCTCGCCAAGCGTCGTCACCAGCAACACCTGTCTGCCTTTCGCAAGCTTCAGAGCTTCCGCTACTGGACCAGGTGCATGGCATTCGGCGACAGCTAGAACCGTGCGCGATGGCGCCATGTTACTGGCTGCTAAGTTCTGCTCAAAGAGCTGATGCGAGCCAATGTTGTAATCGAGCTTATTTACCACTGCGAAAGATCCGCGACCGCGCTCAATTCGCACTTTGCCTTGAGATTGCAAATGGTTGATCGCCTTTAGGACAGTGTGCCTGTTAACTCCGAAGCGTGCCGCTAAAGCCTCGCTCGAAGGGAGGCGCTGATCAGGTGAAAGATCACCGTGTTCGATTTCGTCGCTCAGCACGTTGCCGATCTGCCGCCAAAGAGCCAGCCCTGAATCATCCATATCGATCTCCGCCTTCCGTTTCTCGCTCGAAGCGGTCAAGTGTCATATTTCTTTCATATACGATTAGTAATAGCTGTCTAGAATGAAAAAGCATATAGTAGTCTAGAATGAAAGGTTTTTATCTCGGATGTTCGGAAACCATGAGGCGAACCCACTTGGCAGCTTGATCAACAAGCCGATCGACTTCAGGCGTTCAGTGCCGCCTATGTTGCCCAATATCGGTAATGAGCTGAGAAAGGCTCTTGTTGCGCTCTCTCAAGGGGATGATCCAGGCGCTGTTGTGCATGTCGCCCAATCCGGCGGCAGCCTAGCAGATCGTCGTGCGGCAGCGAAGTGGTTGAAACCAAGGCTCATATTAGAGCCCGACGAAACGCGGATAACGGTCACAAATGGTACCCAGAGCGCTTTTCTAATTCTGCTAGAGGAATTGGTTGGTCAGGGGGGCTGATGCTGGCGGAGCGACTGTCGTGGGGTCCCATGGCTAGTCTGGCTCAGCGCGCTCATGTTCGTGTTCGGGGACTAGAGATAGATAGCGAAGGAATAATCCCCGACGCCTTCGAGGCAGCCTGCCTCAAAGAGAGGCCTAAGGCCCTCTACTGCAATCCCACGGACCACAATCCAACGACGGCAGTGATGTCGGAGACGAGGCGGCGTGAGCTCATCGATATCGCCCGACGCCATAGTGTTTTGATCATTGAGGACGATACTTTAGGCCGTCTGGTTTCAGACGCGCCGCCACCCTTGGCTGCCATGGCGCCAGATGTCGTTTGGTACATCATGGGACTTACGAAGTGCTTGGCTCATGGCTTGCGTATGGCCTATGTCGTTGCCCCTTCGGCTACCGAAATGGAGAGTGTCTTCGGGCCAGCGCGTCGATTGTCGTTCTGGGCGCCTGCAGCGCTTTCAGCTGCAATCGCCACTTATTGGATAGAGCAGGGTACTGCTGAGGCCATCTGTGCGGCCATCCGGGACGAAAGCCGGGAGCGTGTCCAACTCGCACGTCGTATTTTAGATGGCGCTGACCTGGCAGCAACTTCCGAAGCACTGCATGTGTGGTTACGCCTGGACGCTTCTCGTGACCGTCACGATTTTGTGGCAAGTCTGGAACGGCAGGGTGTTCTCGTCCGCCCCTCTGATCTCTTCGCCGTCGATGGCGACCCGCCGGAAAACGCCGTGCGTCTATCGCTCAGTTCACCACCATCTCGAGCCGAAGTCGAATGTGGGCTCAGGACGGTTGCCTCAACCCTTGGACTAGTCTCAAGTTCCTGAAGGAATTCCCATGCTGACAAAGTTTATCAGTTCCGCACTGTGGGTCTTGGCAATCTCGGTCCAAGCGGCCGCAGCCGAAGAAATAACCTTGCGAGTAGACGCTACGCCCTCGATCTTCAAATCGATGTTCGACGCTTTCGCCACTGATTTTGAACGAGATAATCCAGACATAAAAGTACGCATCAACGCGTCCTTCCGATCCCAGGAAGACATCGTCCAAGCCACGTTGCGTCAGGCGGTGGTCAACGATTTGCCCGACGTTTCATTCCAGGGATACAATTTTTTGCGCACGATTGTGGAGCGAGATATCCCCGTTCCGCTGGACGACTTTATTGCAAGCGATCCCGAGTGGACAGCGGAAACATTTTCCCCCTCTGTCGTGGGCAGCACCAAAATCGATGGGCAGATCCAAGGTATAGGTGTCGGATTTTCGGTACCGGTCCTTTACTACAATGCTGATCTGGTCCGACAGGCTAGCGGTGACGCGCCGTTCCCCAAAACTTGGGACGAGATCATCAAGCTTGCGAAGAAGATAGAAGGTTCGAACGAACGCGTTGTCGGAGGCTTTTATCGGACCGACGCCCTCTTCTTTCAAGCCCAACTCAATTCTAGGGGCACGGGCTACATGGACTCCAAAGAGACCGTTATCTTGCCCGATAATGACGCTGCGCAATCCGCGTTCGCATTGATCAAATCAATAGGTGAAGCCGGACAAGCAAAAGTGCCGATGCAGCGGGAACAGGCTCGCCAAGCATTTACAAGCGGTACCGTCGGGATGCTGTCGGACATGAGTTCGCAAATTGCGAGCTTTAAAAAGCAGATTGCCGGCAATTTCGAATTGGGTGTAGCGAGATTTCCCATTCCGGCCGCTTCCGGCAGAATCCCGGCTGCTGGGATTGCTGCCATCATGAGTACAAAAGATCCTGTTCGCCAAAAGGCGGCGTGGAAGTTCCTGAAATATCTTGCTCGGGTTAACGGGCAAGAAATCTTGGCCCGTGAAACATCCTATATGCCGACCAACGAAGTCGTAGTCGAGCAGTCCAAGACTCTCAAGGCACAAATCGATGCGGAGCCGCTCCTCAGCCCGGTTCTCGAAAGTGCTCCTTACGCAACCTCTTGGTACGCTTTCCCTGGTGCGAACGCTGCGAAGATCGACGTGACTATAGGAGACATTGTCGAGCGCGTCTCTACTCTGAAGCTTGATCCAGAAGCTGCTGTCCAGGAGCTTCGGAAGAAAGTCGGGCAAATGCTTCCAAACAAGTGAGAACATTCATCGGGATCGCGGCGGCGACTAGATGTCCCGCGAGCCAGAACGAATGCCCTGAATGAACAGCCGAAACGAAAGGGACGTCTTTATGCGCTCGAAGCTCTTTACATCAACTCTCCTAGCAATCTCGATTTTGGTTCAGCCTGCGCTTGCGAGTGCTGTCGAAGCGAAAGAAGTGACTATCCGAGTCTCATCCACCCCTCTCATCTATGCAAGCCTCTTCAAACAACTTGCCGCGGCATTTCAGGAACGTAACCCCGATGTCAAAGTCAAGCTCGAGACGCCGAATGGCGATCAAACCGATGCGATCCAATTAGCCTTGCGTCAGGGTCTTGTGAATGATCTGGCGGATGTCAGCTTCCAAGGGGTCAACTACACCACGCCGCTAGTGGATCGCGGGTATGTCGTTCCGCTCGATGATTTCATCGTCCACGATTCTGAATGGACCAATGAAAATTACTCCCCCTCTGTGAGCGAGATTGCCAAGGTTGGCGACAAGACCATGGGACTAGGTGTGGCCCTTACAGTGCCAATCATCTATTACAACGCCGATCTTGTTGCGGAGGCGCAAAACGGGAAGTCCGCGCTACCCGCTGACTGGACAGCGATGCTGGAGCTCGCAAAGAAGATCCAGGCTGCGCATCCGGATGTGCTTGGGATCTATACGCGCTACAACGCTCTCGTTGCGCAAGGTCTCATCATGAGCATGGGGGGAACGATCGGTAAGCCTGATGGTACGGCAGCAACTCTCACGGAAAAACCCGCGTTAGAGGCAATCCGGTTGATCGCCGATTTCGGCAAAGCCGGTCAGGGGAAGCTTGGCCTCAGCGACAATCAGGCCCGGCAGCAGTTCCTAGCTGGGAAGCTTGCTATCATGTTGGATTCGGCAAGCTCGCTGCAAAGTTACACCGAGAAGAGTTCCGGCGTCTTTCGTCTGGCAACAGCGCATTTCCCGTTCATCGAGAAATCCAAAATGCCGGCATTCGGGCTTATAGCGGTGATGCATACTCAGGACGCTGAGCGGCAAAAGGCGGCTTGGAAATTTATGAAATTCGTTGCAGGTCCGGAAGGGCAGAACATGGTTGGTCGGCAGACCGGCTATGTCCCGGCCAACAAGATAGCAATTCAGCGTAGCGACGTCTTGGGCGACTACTATAAGTCGGTTCCCGGTATTCAGGCCTCTCTGGATACGCTGCCTTTATCAGTTCCCTATTACGTGTTTCCGGGCGACGGTAACGCCGCTCGCGTTAACCAGATGTTCGTGGACGTGCTCCAGCGCGTGGTAGTCGGTCAGCTTAAGCCGGAAGATGGCGCACAAGAGCTGAACCAGCAGATCGATGCTGTCATCGGAAAATGACTTTCGGGCGGGGAGCCGTGGCGTTCGCCACGACTCCCTCCCACTCCCTTCCTGTAAAAAAGACGAGCGATATGGAACAATTACTAACGGGCGAATCCCTCACCAAAGCAGAAGGCTACCCTGCTCTGGTCTATTTTCGGCGCGGTTCGTCTGAGAAACCTCTCATTGTACTCCTGCCTGGCGGGTATCATCTCGCACGCGTGTTCTACGGACACTCCGAAGGGCAGTCGCAAGACTTCGTTGCTCATTGGCTTGGCGAGCTGGGGTTTTCGGTACTTGCTATTTCTTATCCGCTCGACCACCCAGTTTTCGAATCGTTGTACCCTGACATGGCAGTCGCTGATTGGAGCAGGATGGTCGCGGCCGTGGTCGCTGACGTAGTCAAGCTGCAAAAACTCACCGGGCGGGTGGCCTACGCGGGCTGGAGTATGGCCGGGAGGGTGGTGCCCACTTTGAACCTGGCATCCGCGAAGCAAGGCCTGCAGGTAGAAGGTTTCGTCTCGTTGGCGGCAACGCCACCCCTTTTCGTTAATTCGGACGTCGACGATACCTTCTGGCTGGCTCCCAATGGCATGCGAGAAGCATTGAATCCGCCGGCTCATTACCGAGACCATCACAGGTTCGGCTGGATCGGTCCCGCTCTCGATGAACTCGCCCAGATCAATGGTCGGTCCATCTTAAGCGAGGTGGACTATCGGCGGGACTTTTGCGGCAATCATCCAGCTAACCTTAATGGCGAGGTGATGCGCTACAGGGCCGGTACCTTAGTCAAAGACATTGCTGAAGCTACGGAAGATATGCGCTCTTTCGACTTCGGCAGCTATTCTTTGGTTGGTTGTGTGATTCCAAACTCTCGCAATGATCTTAGGCATGCGCTTTCCGACGCCTCGACCTGGACGTTCATAAATCATCACGGAATTCTTTGGCGCATTCATCGAAGTCAAAGCCAGAATGTGAGCGACACTTGCGTATCACATCTTAAGAAAATCTTCGATGCCATGCCTAGACTGCTGACGCGGACGGTACAAGGCAACCATATATTCTTTATTGGAAAGTTCGGTGCGCGGAAAACAGCGCGGGCTATTGCAGAACTAATCCAGGAGATTGCCGGTATTAGAGAAAATCTGTCGCGAGTATTGGATCAATCTCAGCCAGAACCGGGAGCATAGTACAAATGTATATGCATCAAACCACGTTACGATTACTGTAAGGAGTTTAAATTGGAAGCCGCCGAACCTGGAGTACAACATGCTCCCGAGAAAACTCAACAGATGGGCCCATCGCGTATCTGGACAGACATCAACTTCGACGCCGAAGGCCGGCAGTTCGGCTATTTGCGACTAAACGTTTCAACGCATGGCCGCGGCGCCGCGTTCGTTCCAATCCCAGTTGCTTCCTTCAAAAACGGCCCCGGCGCCAGGATTCTGCTTCTCGCCGGCGTGCACGGCGACGAGTACGAAGGCCAGGTAATGCTCATGAAACTTATGCGCACGCTAGACATAGCCAATGTGCGCGGGCAGATCTTGATCCTATCAGCGACCAACACGCCCGCGGTGCTCGCCGGAACACGAACCTCGCCACTGGATGGTGTCAATCTCAATCGGGCCTTCCCAGGCAATCCCAACGGTTCCCCAACTGAGGAAATAGCCTTCTTCATCAGCAATGTGTTGTTGCCGCGTGTTGAGTACCTGCTGGATTTCCATTCCGGCGAAGACGACCGTTTCATTACGCCCACCTCGCATATCTACCACACGGATGACCGGCAGAAGTTCGAACAGCTCCTTCACATGATGTCTGTCTTCGGAATGCCGAAGAGTACCGTTCTGCAAGGCTTGATAGATCACGACAAGAAAGCAATCAACGTGTGTGACAGGCTGGGGGTTCTCCGGTTCGCAACTGAATTGGGCGGCGGAGGCGGCATCACGCTAGATGCGTTGAGGCTAGCGGAAACCGGATTGGCGCGCCTGCTCTTCGATCTAGGCGTTCTCCGCACCCCGATCACAGACGAGCCTGCCCCACCGACAGATTTCGTGCGCCGACTTCCGAACAAGCAATACGTGTATGCCATGGCTTCTGGCATTTTTGAGCCCTTCGTGAAAGTTGGGCAAGATGTGCATTCCGGGCAGGAAGCAGGCGCAATCCATTTTCCCGAAGAGCCGTGGCGCGATCCTTGGATTGCCAAATTCTCCGATAACGGAACCGTTTACGCGATACGTACTCGTGCCCGCACCGAGATGGGAGATAACCTTTTCATGCTTTCGGTGCCGTGGAGTGACTGACAATCCCCACTACGGCAGAAGTTTCCTCACCATGGGCATGAAGGGGTAAAGCCGCCATGGCATCGATCACCATCGAAAAAATCGTGAAGTCGTTTGGTACAATATCCGTTTTGCGCGAAGTTTCGCTGTCGATAGCAGACGGGGAATTCCTAACGCTGCTTGGCCCGTCGGGCTGCGGGAAGTCGACGCTATTACGCATCCTCGCAGGTCTCGAGGTGCAGACCGGCGGTTCGATTTCGATTGGCGATCGGGTAGTCGATGGAGTGCGCCCGAAGCGCCGCGACGTGGCGATGGTGTTCCAGTCCTATGCGCTTTACCCGCATATGACGGTTGCTCAGAATATGGCTCTGCCGTTGCGCATGCGGCGGCTTTCTTCTTGGCAGCGGCTGCCGCTGCTGGGTCGGTTTATGCCGGGAACGACCGCCACAACCGCGGAGATCGAGCGGGACGTCACCCGCACGGCCAAGTCGCTTGGCATCGGCCATCTGCTGGCCCGCAAGCCTGGCCAGCTGTCGGGCGGCCAGCGCCAGCGCGTCGCCGTCGGCCGTGCCATGGTGCGCGAGCCGGCGGTCTTCCTGATGGATGAGCCGCTCTCCAATCTCGACGCCAAGCTCAGAGTGCAGATGCGCGCCGAGATCAAGGAATTGCATAATCGACTCGGTGTCACCTTCGTCTATGTCACCCATGACCAGTCCGAGGCGATGACCATGTCGGACCGGGTCGCGGTCATGCTCGACGGCGAGTTGCTGCAGGTCGCCCCGCCGCAGGAAATCTATGACGATCCCGACGACCGGCGCATCGCCGAGTTTATCGGCTCACCTAAGATCAACATGCTGGACGCAAGGCTGCGCGAAGACGGACTGGCCGATACGGCCGGCACGAGCTTTTCTATCGCCGGCAATATCGGACCGGGAACAGCCCTGACCCTGGGTATCCGCCCCGAAGCGTTCCATCTCGTCGATGCCGGTGGCCCGAATATCCTGACTGGCGCGGTGCGGCTGGTCGAGCACATGGGGTCTGACCTCTTCGTCCATCTTAACGTCCCGGGAACCGATCATCCGGTCATTGCCCGGCTCCTGGCCGAACGCGCACCGCAGATCGTCTCGGGCCAGACCCTGCATCTCGGCGTCAAGCCGGAGCGCCTGTTGCTCTTTTCCGCCGACGGACGCCGCCTGCGCGCCCATGACCATGCGGGCGCGACCGTGCTGCGGATCAAGGAGCACGTGCAATGAGCAGCGCCGCTTCCACCGCAATCAAACCTGCCGGCTCCGCGGCAGACCGGCACGGCACCCGTAAGGCGCTGCGCAATCACAGGCTCGCCGAAATATTCGTGGCCTGGTCATTGGCCGGACCGGCGCTCGTCCTGCTTGTCGCTCTGTTCTTCCTGCCGGTCTTTGCCGTCTTTGGCATTGCGCTAACCGACTGGCAGTTCGGCGCCAACTCGCTCTCCTTCGTCGGGCTCGGCAACTTCGAGGAAGTTTTCGCCGACGAAGGTTTCCGCGCTTCGCTTGTCAACACCATCCTCTATGTCATCATCGTCGTGCCCGGAACGATCATCCTCGGCCTCGTGATCGCGCTTCTGATCGAAAGCGGCAAGTCTTGCCGAGCCTTCTACCGCGCCATCCACTTCCTGCC
Source organism: Phyllobacterium sp. 628 (assembly GCF_014189505.1). Classification (GTDB taxonomy): domain Bacteria; phylum Pseudomonadota; class Alphaproteobacteria; order Rhizobiales; family Rhizobiaceae; genus Phyllobacterium. Next base: position 1,575,362 of record NZ_CP050301.1, read on the forward strand.
CTTCATGGCCACGCTGACAGCCATGGCGATCGCCTGGGAGGCGTTGCTGCATCCAACCATCGGCCTCGTCAACCAGGCGCTTATGAGCGTCGGCCTGCCGACCGCCAACTGGTTGCGCGACGAACAGACCGTGCTTCCAACGCTCGCCATCATCGGCATCTGGCAGAACCTCGGCTATGCCATGGTGCTGTTCCTCGCCGGTTTGAAGTCGATCCCGCAGGACCTTTACGACGCTGCCGACATCGACGGCGCTGATCTGTGGCTCGACCGGTTAAGGACGGTGACGCTGCCGATGCTTGGACCCGTCACCATGTTCGTCTTCATCGTCGTGGCGCTACGTGCCTTCGAGACCTTCGACACAGTGCAGATCCTCACCCAGGGCGGACCGGGCCACTCCTCCGAAATGCTGCTCTTCACCCTCTACCGCGAGAGCTTCCAGTACCTACGCACCGGCTATGGCGCCTCGGTTGCCGTCGTTTTCCTCTTCATCGTCGTGGCGCTCACCCTCATCCAGGTGCGCGTCATGGACAAAAGGGTTCACTATCAATGAGCATATCCCAGCTCCGAGGCCTTGCCGTACCGGCTGCCATCACCCGCCATGCAATCCTGCTCGTAACCGGCGCACTGATCCTCATCCCCTTCGTGTGGATGGTCTCCCTGTCGATCAAGCCGCCGGGAGAGATCTTCCGCGCCTCGTTCTCCTTCTGGCCGCATCAGTTCTACGGCGTCGAGAACTACACACGGGCGTTAACTGAGGTACCGCTGCCCCAGTACATGTTTAACGGTGTCATCGTATGCGCCATGATCTTGATCGCCCAGATCGCCGTCTGCGCGCCGGCCGCCTATGCGCTTGCCAAGCTCGATTTTTCGGGGAAGAACCTGCTGTTCGCCATGGTGCTAATCGCGCTGATCCTGCCGCACGAGGTTCTGTCCCTGCCGCTGTTCGTCCTCGGCTATCAACTCGGCATTCTCAACACCTATGCGGCGCTGATCTTTCCGTATGTCGTCTCGCCCTTCGGCATCTTCCTGTTCCGGCAGTTCTTCAAGACCATCCCCGATGACGTCATCCATGCCGCGCGTCTCGACGGTCTCTCCGAACTTGCTATCGTCTGGCGCATCATGGTGCCGATGGCACTGCCGGCCATCATCGCCTTTGGCATCTTTTCGGTTGTCGGCCACTGGAACAGCCTGTTCTGGCCGCTGATTGCCGTTCGGGACCAGAACCTCATGCCGCCGCCGCTCGGCATCATGGCTTTCAAGAACGAGGAAGCTGGCAACGACTACGGCCCCCTTATGGCTGCGTCCACCCTCGTCGTCGCTCCCCTCATCATCGCATTCCTCTCCGCACAACGATGGTTCGTCGAAGGACTGACAGGAGGAGCTGTGAAGTGAGAAGCGTCAAGGGATCCAAGCCGGGGCAGACGGCCGGTTTCCTGCCAGCCAAGGCACTTGAGCCCCGCTTTGCGATCTACTACACACCAGCACCGGAACATCCGTTGACGGTCGCGGCAAGGGCCTGGCTTGGGCGCGACGCTTTCGCGCCAGGGACAGGCACCGCCGACACCCGCGAGGCCGCTTTCATTTCCGAGCCCCGGCGATATGGGTTTCACGCGACCATCAAGGCACCCTTTCGGCTCAGGGAAGGAGCTTCCGGCGAAGCCCTCGAGCTGGCGCTTCGCGGCTTTGCGGCAAAGACGCAAGCCTGCCCAATCGGTCCCCTGCGGATCGACCTCCTGGGCGGGCTCTTCGCGCTCGTTCCGATCCACCCATTGCCAACGCTTCGGGGTTTCGCGACGCGCGTCGTTGAGGAATTCGATCGGTTCCGGGCGCCGATGGATAGAGACGACCTCAAGCGACGCATGAGCCATCAGCTCGACGACGTCGAGACGACCCATCTCGTCACCTGGGGCTATCCTTACGTCCGCGACCGCTTCCGCTTCCACATGACCTTGACGGATCGCGTACCGGAAAAACAGCGCGCTGGAATGCGGGATCGGCTGGATGCGGTCTTCCAACCGTATCTGTCAGAGGACTATCGTATCGATGTCCTGTCGCTGTTTGTGCAGCAACGCCGCGATGCCGATTTCGTCGTCCGTTCGCAGTTCGCGCTGAAGACCGGCGCGGCTCTCAAGACGGCGGTCTGAAGGCCATGGCGTCGCATGGCCGTGTTGTCCTTAATGTCGGTCCCAGCGGTGCCGGAAAGGACAGGCTGATCGACTATGCGCGCGACCGCCTTCGGGCCGATCCGCGCTTTCATTTCGTGCGCCGGATCATCAGCCGGCCGGCAGGGGCCGGCGAGGACCACCAGCCCGTGGACCGGGACGAGTTCGACCGTCGTGTTCTCGAAGGTCGTTTCGCCCTTCACTGGCAGGCGCATGGCCTCTCCTATGGCATTACGTCCGAGATCGACGGCTGGCTGGAACGCAGCGATGTCGTGGTGGCCAATGGCTCGCGCGCCGTTCTATCGGAAGCGCGGCGGCGTTACCCGCAACTGCTCGTGGTCCATGTCACCGCGCCAATGGATGTATTGGCGAAGCGCCTGGTCGAACGGGGAAGCGAAAACCTGGAAAGTGTGAGGCAGCGTTTGATCCGAGGCGACCAGCATCCGGTCGAAGGTGCTGATGTTGTCCAGATCGACAATTCCGGCCCGCCGGAGATTGCCGAAGAATTCTTTCTTGCCGTGCTCACGGTGCAAATTGGCAAGAAATTATGAGGTGCGTCGGTGGCAAAGGAGCATCCTTCTATCGAGTTTCGTCATCTGCGCTATTTCCTAGCCGCGGCGGAGCAGCGAAGCTTTCGGCGGGCTGCTCGCAGCCTTTCCGTCGAGCCATCGACGATCAGTCGCCGCATCCGCGATCTGGAAGACGACATTGGCGTTGCCCTGTTCATTCGCGCTCATGGTGGCGTCAGTCTCACTGTTGCAGGTGAGCGCTTCATCCGAAGGGCACGCAGAGCGCTGAACCAACTCACCCATGCTACCCTTGATGCCAACGCTATAGGGCGAGGCCAAGCGGGCATCATCAGGATCGGCCTGATGTCCTCGATTGCTTCCGGTTTCATCGCCACGCTTCTAGGTGCCTATGGTGTCACTCATGCCGAGGTGCGGATCGAATATGTCGAAGGTGAAGCTTCTCAACATGTTCCGGCGATCCAGCAGCACCGGCTGGATGTCGCCTTCCTGACTGGCACGCCTGCGGCCGAAGACTGCGACGTTTTGCATCTGTGGAACGAGCGGGTTTTCGTAGCGATGTCGGGCAGACATGAACTGGCCGGAAAAGAGGGTATCGCGTGGAGCGATCTTCGAGACCGGGAGTTCATCGTCAGCGAAGCGCAGTCGGGGCAGGAGATTCACGACTACTTGGTGAAGCATCTTGCCGAACTCGGCCATAGTCCAAGTGTGCAACAGCATGCGGTCTATCGAGACACACTGATGCAGATCGTCGCCGGCGGAAGCAGTCTGACGCTCACCAGCGAAGCGACGATCGCTGCGCAGTTTCCCGGTGTCGTCTATCGCCCTCTTACCGGAGAAGTGCTGCCTTTCTGCGCGGTATGGTCGCCCCGCAATGACAATCCGGCCTTCCGGCGGCTTCTCAGCTTGGCCAAAGTCATTTCGAAACGCGGTGAGGCCAGCGTTGTCATGACGGGCGTGACTGGTCCTTCGGAAAGCGGGATGAATGGTTCTGATCCAGCGCTCGCCGCACCTTTGCAAAGCCCCGATCCGTCGCAATAAACCGTTCCAGCATCGGCACGATCAGCCGCTTTGGATCGGCAGCGGGCTGACCGCTCTCCCTGGCCAGGGCCTCGGCATAGGCGGCGAGATCACGATGCAGGCTACCAGGCAAGTCTATTGTGATCTTGACTGGCTTGTCTTCGGTAATCGGGCCGAGTTTCAGCTTGGTCATTTCAGCCCCTGTATGGTTCGAGGACGAGATCGCGGATGACGATCACGCGGACTGGGAATCCAGGTCGAATGGTAAGCGTCGGCGCAATGTTGAGCTGTCGGCTAACGATCTGCTGACCGGTCTGATTGACGCTGTCCGATGCCCCTTGGCGCAACGCGCGCACGATGTCGCTGTCCTGGCCTGAAGATCCTGCCTCTGCACCGACGCTAAGGATGGTGGAGAGCGCGGCGGCCTTGAACAGTTCGCCCCAGTGATAGTCGACGCCATCCTCCAGACCGGCATATCCCTCGGAGTCGGTGCCTGGTTGGCGTTCGAGCACGATCGAGCGTCCGTTCGGCATGATGAGCCGGTTCCAGACCAGCAGCACGCGGCGCTGGCCGAAGCCGACGCCGTTATCGTATTGGCCGATCAATCTGGTGCCTTGGGGCACAAGCAGGATGCGGCCGGTCGGGCTGTCATAGATGTTCTCAGTGACCTGAGCAGTGATCTGGCCGGGCAGATCGGAGCGGATGCCGGTGATCAGCGCCGCCGAGATCACCGCTCCGGCCTGCAGGATGTTCGGCGACGCCGGCGCAGCGACCCGATCCGGGGAGACGGTCCGTCGATCGGCGGCAGCGTTGAGGAAGGCGAGCTGGCGATCCTGTGCGGTCGGTGTGGCCGGCTGTGGTGCAAGGCCGAGGCTGGTCAGGTCGGGCAGAGGCAGTTGGGGATTGCCGGCCGGTGTCGCCCCAGGTGATGCCGCCGCGGGCGTGCTTGTCCTGGTTTCTGTCGAGGCGAACAGGCGCGCCGTGCGCGCGGCCTCCAATTCCTGCAGCCGGCGCTGTTCCTCGGCGCTGAGGCCGGGGTTGGGTGTCGCCATGCCAGGAACGGGGACCTGCTGCCCCCGGTTCTGAGCGTCGAGGATGGGACGGCCAAGGTCGCCGGGCAGCGGAGGGCCCAGCACCGGCCCCGTATAGTCCCGCGGCAGGCCGGCAAGGCCGTCGGCGGTGGCGCGATTGTCAGTCGAATACAGCTCCTCATTCGGCCGACCGCCGTCGCGGGTCTGGAGGGCGTAGATCAGCGCGCCGCCGATCCCGACGCTGGCGACGAAACCGAGACCGGTCAACACCTTCCTCGACAAGCGCGTGACACGCGGCGCCTCAGCGCGCAGCCGCATTGGCGGCACCGGTTCGCCGGTCAGGGGCTGCTCGACGTTTTCCGGCTCGGGCCCTTCCTCTTGTCTGGTTCCGATGTCGCTCACGATGCCGGCCTCCCGTCGGTACGGGTGATGCGCACGCGCTTCTGGTTTTTGGCGGCGCCGAAGCGCAGCTCGGCGGCGGCGAACAGGCGGTCGACGATCATGTGGTTGCCGCGAACCCGGTAGTTCACCAACTCGGAGGTGTTGCCTTCAGGGCCGATGACGAAGAGTGGCGGCATCTCACCCTGACCAATGCCGCGCGGAAATTCGATGAACACCTGACGGCCGTCGTCGAAGGCGCGAAGCGGCCGCCACGGCGCGCGGTCGCCGTCGATCTCGTAGCGGAAATTGACGCGGGAAATGTCGATGCCAGTGGCGACTGGCTGGACTGCCTGGGCCTCGGTATTTTGACGGCGCAGCGCGATGAGCTGATCCTGCGGATACTGCCAGGAAACGGACGCCATATATGTCCGCTCGGTCGAGCGCAGCTCCATGTAGTAGGTGCGCAGGTTGGTGTTGATGACCAGGTTGGTCATCAGCTCGACGCGGGTCGGTTTCACCAAAATATGGATCTGTCGCGTCGCACCCGTTCCGCTTTCGGTGTCGCCGATGATCCAGCGCACGGTGTCGCCCGCGGCGACGGGACCGGAGCCGACGAGCTGCTCGCCGGGCTGGAGCGCGATGTCGGTGATCTGCCCGACGGCGGTGTAGACCTGATACAGCGCGCCTTGTGTGAACGGATAGATCTGCATCGAGTTGATGAAGCCGTTGCGTACCGGCTGAATGCGAGCAGCGGCGTTGGCCTGGTTGACCCGCGCTGTCGGATCGGACGCCTCAGGCGCTCTCCGCTTCGTCTCGACCGGCTTCATCTGGCCAGGTAGCGGCAGTGGCCGGGGAAGTTCGACCACGGTGACCGGCGCCGGCGGATCGACCGTCTGCACGGCCGGCGCGGCGTCGTCATAGCTGATCTCGGGCGGCTTATGCGTCGTGGCGCAGCCGGCGAGTGCGGTCGTCGCCAGGAGGATGAGCGGCAACCCGGCTTTGCGCAAAACCGACGATGCGGATGTATGTGAAGCCGGGTTTCCGGCTTTACGGAAAGACGACTTCATTGTCCCAGCTCCCGTGACCAATTGATGGCGTTGACGTAGATTCCGAGCGGATTGGCCCGGAGTTTTTCGGCGTCGCGCGGCGGCTGCACGACGATGGTGAGGATGGCGGTCCAGCGTGATGTCTCGGCAAGCGCGCCGTCCTGATAGCGGCGCTCGACCCAGGCGACGCGGAAACTCGTGGGCGACGCACGGATGACCGACGAGACATCGACCGAGATCTGCTGCTTGCCGACCTTGGTGAAGGGGTCGTTGGCGCGGGCATAGTCGTTGAGCGCCATGGCGCCGGCCGAGGTCGTGAACTCATAGGCGCGCAGCCAGTTCTGCCGCACAATGATGGCGTCGGCCGGGATCGAGCGAACCTGCTCGATGAAGCGAGCGAGATGCCAAGCAACTTGAGGATCGGTCGGCTGATAGTCGGCAGTGGCGGGCGCGACAGCCTGCGACTGCCCGAGGCGATCGACCTGCACCACCCAGGGCACGATCGTTCCACGCGCCGACTGCCAGACAAGCGCTGCGGCAAAGCCGGCCGAGAGGATCAGCGAGCCGAACGCCATCCAACGCCAATTGTTCGCCTGCACACGGGCCGAGCCGATGCGTTCGTCCCAGACCTGGCCGGCGCGCTGGTAGGGCGTTTCGGGCTCAGGTGATGTGCCATAGTGGGTTGCCGGTCGTTTGAAGAGGCTCATCAGCGTTCGCTTTCGGAAAGGTTGATGGAAGAGCCGCCGCCATGGCTGTCGCCGGAGCGGACGGCATGCGCGGCGGCCTGGACGCCGTGCGTGATGTTCTGAGAGCGCTTCATGCGCTTGGCCCAGTCGGGCGGCCCCTGACGGGAAGACGCGTTCTGACTAGTAGAGGAGTCGTTGGCGGCCTCGGTGTCGCCGCCGATCGTGCCTGCGGTCGAAGAGCCGCCGGTTGCCTCGAAGGCGGACTTGGCTCCGGCGGAAAAGCTCGACTTCATGCTGTCCGCCGCACGCGACGCGGCGCGTTTCAGCGGAGAGGCTGCAGCGGACGCGCCGGCGCGGGCAACGCCACCGAGGCCGGAAGCGACACCCGCCGCACCGGACTGGCCAGCCGCGCCGAGGCTGTAGGCGCTGGACGCTCCACCTGCGAGAGCGGCTCCACCGCGCGCGGCGGCGGCGACCATGCCCCCGGCGGCAACCCCGGTGCCGATCGCCGCGCCCGCGCCGAGCTGCGGTCCGCCGGAGACGAGGCCGTTGGCGATGCCAGGACCGAAGATGCCGAGGCCCAGCAGCGAGAGCGCTGCGAGCACGATCGCCATGGCCTGGTCGATCGTCGGTGTCGCGCCACCGAAGCCAGCGGTGAATTCCGAGAACAAGGTGGAGCCGATACCGATGATGACGGCGAGCACGAGCACCTTGATGCCGGACGATATGACGTTGCCGAGGACCCGCTCCGCCATGAAGGCGGATTTGCCGAAGAGGCCAAAGGGAATGAGAACAAAGCCGGCGAGCGTCGTCAGCTTGAACTCTATGAGCGTCACGAAGAGCTGGATGGCGAGGATGAAGAAGGCGAGTAGCACCAGTGCCCAAGCAAAGAACATGCACGCGATCTGGATGAAATTCTCGAAGAAGCTCCAATAGCCCATTAGGCCGGAGATAGAATCGAGGAGCGGCCGGCCGGCATCGAGCCCGGTTTGCGCCACCTTGCCGGGACGCAGCAGATCCGCTGTGGTAAAGCCGGTGCCGCTCGCCTTCAGGCCGAGCCCGGCGAAACTCTCGAAAACGATGCGGGCGAGATTGTTCCAGTTGCCGATGATGTAGGCGAACACCCCGACGAACAGGGTCTTCTTCACCAGCCGCGCAATGATGTCGTCGTCGGCACCCCAGCTCCAGAACAGGGCGGCGAGCGTCACGTCGATGACGATCAGGGTCGTGGCGATGAACGCGACTTCACCGCTCAGCAGGCCGAACCCGCTATCGATGTAGCGGGTGAAGACCTCCAGGAAGTGGTCGATGACGCCGGAGCCGCCCATGGTTTTACCTGACTTCTTCGGGTTGGAGCGGAACGACAGGCGCCGGGATGGTCGCCGTCGGGTGCGGCGACTGCGGCGGGTCGGGCAACCGCTCGGCGGGGCGAGATCCGGGAGCCAGGAAGCGGCGGCGGTTCTCGGCCCAGGCGCTTAGGCAGGACGGGTCGCGCGGACCGGCCTCGCCGATCCCTGCGCAGCGGGTGAGTTCGGCCCGCAAGGGGTCGGCGGCCTCGTCACTGGAACGATCGACACGTCGATAGATCGGCGCGTCCTCGTGTCTGGTCATCTCGACCGCCGTGGCGGTGACGGCCACGGCGATGAAGACGATGGCACCGATGCGGACGAACATCTTTCCATCCATGATCGCACCCTCAGTTGCCGCTCTGGAACATCCGGGCATTGCCGGGCTGATAGCCGGAGCCGGGGGTAAGGAAGCGACGGCGCTGCTCGCGTCCCTGTTCGGCCGCCGTGGCTTGCTCGGCGGACTGGAGCGCCTGCGCCCGGCCATTGGCGGCGACGACGGCCGTGAGGTCGGCGAGTTGCTGCGCCTGCAGCGCGAGGAGCTGGTTGCCGGCCTGCGTGGCCTGAAGGGCTCCGGTCGCGCCCTGGCTTTGACCGACCAGCGCCGACATCTGCGTCCGGTTGGTGTCGATGTTGCCGACGACGCCAGCTTGGACGCGCATGGAGTCCTGTAGGCCGCCGACCGTGTTCTGCCAGCGCGAACGCGCGTCAGCGACAAGCTGTTGGTCGGATGCCGATAGCGAGATGTTGCCGTATTTGGTCTGGAATGCCTTGTCGATATCCTGGACGCTGTAGGCGATGTTCTGCGCTTGGGTGAGGAGCTGCTGCGTTCGCTGGACGGATTGCTGAAGCTGCTGGAGCGATGAGAAGGGCAGACTTGCGAGATTGCGGGCTTGGTTGATCAGCATCGTCGCTTGATTTTGCAACGAGGTGATCTGGTTGTTGATCTGCTCAAGCGCGCGGGCCGCCTGAAGGACATTTTGCGCGTAATTGGTGGGGTCGAAGACGATGATGGCGTGCGCCGGCATGGTCAGCAGCGGCGCCAGCGCCAACGGCGCCGCCAGCATGGAGAAGACGAGCCGAGCGGCGCGCGTGCGGGAGCGATAACGGGTCATGACGATACCTCCTGGCTGGTGGGGATGGCGGTCTGGGGAATGACGTTGGTGAGATCGGCGATCAGATCCGACGCCCAGCCGAGCGAGCATTCGGCGAGCCACTCGTGCAGGAAGCCGTCACGGCCGGACCGGGCGAACACCTCGGCGATCAGAGCCTGGTGCTGCTTCGAGGATGCGGCGCAGAGCGCCAGCGCGACGTCGGACAGGCCCAGCTCGAACAGTCGGTTGCCGCGCCGTGACTGGCAGTAATAGTCGCGCTTCGGCGTGGCCCGAGCGAGAATCTCGATCTGGCGATCGTTGAGGCCGAAGCGGCGATAGATCGCGGTGATCTGCGGCTCGATCGCACGCTCGTTCGGCAGCAGCAGGCGGGTCAGGCAGCTCTCGATGATTGCTGGCGCGATCGCGGAATTGTCGATGTCCGACAGCGACTGCGTGGCGAAGATGACGCTGGCGTTCTTCTTGCGCAGCGTTTTCAGCCACTCGCGGAGCTGGCCGGCGAAGCCTTCGTCGTCGAGGGCGAGCCAGCCTTCATCGACAATTAGCAATGTGGGGCGGCCGTCGAGCCGATCCTCGATGCGATGGAAGAGATAGGCGAGAACGGCAGGTGCGGCGCCGGTGCCGATCAGGCCCTCGGTCTCAAAGGCCTGCATTGAGGCTTCACCCAGATACTCGGCCTCGGCATCAAGGAGCCGACCGTAGGGGCCGCCGACGCAATAGGGCCGCAGCGCCTGTTTCAGGTCGTTCGATTGCAGGAGGACGGCGAGGCCGGTGATGGTGCGCTCGTTGATCGGGGCGGAGGCCAATGAGGTCAGCGCCGACCACAGATGTTCTTTCACATCAGGCGTGATCGGCACGCCCTCGCGCATCAGGATCGCGATAATCCAGTCGGATGCCCAGGCGCGTTCCGGCACCTCGTCGATGCCGGCCAGCGGCTGAAGCGAGACTGAGGTGTCCGATCCCTCGGTCAGCCCGCCGCCGAGATCGTGCCAGTCGCCGCGCATGGCGAGCGCCGCCGCGCGGATCGAGCCGCCGAAGTCGAAGGCGAAAACTTGGGCGCCAACATAGCGGCGGAACTGTAACGCCATGAGCGCCAGCAGCACCGACTTGCCGGCGCCGGTGGGGCCGACGACAAGCGTGTGACCGACATCGCCGACGTGAAGGGAAAACCGGAACGGGGTGCTTCCCTCGGTCTTGCCGTAGAGCAAGGGGGGCGACCCGAAGTGCTCATCCCGTTCCGGCCCCGCCCACACCGCCGACAGCGGGATCATGTGGGCGAGATTGAGCGTGGAGATCGGCGGTTGCCGGACATTGGCGTAGACGTGGCCGGGCAGCGAGCCGAGCCAGGCATCGACGGCATTGATCGTCTCGGGCATTGCCGTGAAGTCGCGACCCTGGACGATCTTCTCGACCAGCCGCAGCTTCTCGGCGGCGATGCGCGGATCCTCGTCCCAGACCGTGACGGTCGCCGTCACATAGGCCTGGCCGGCATAATCGGCGCCGAGTTCCTGAAGCGCTAGATCGGCGTCGGCTGCCTTGTTGGCGGCATCGGTGTCGACGAGAGCGGACGTCTCGTTGGTCATCACCTCCTTCAGGATGGCGGCGATCGATTTGCGCTTGGCGAACCATTGCCGCCGGATCTTCGTCAGCAGCTTGGTCGCATCGGTCTTGTCGAGCAGGATCGCCCGGGTCGACCAGCGATAGGAAAAGGCCAGCCGATTGAGATCGTCGAGCAATCCAGGCGTGGTTGCCGTCGGAAAGCCGACGATGGTGAGGATGCGCAGATGCGCCGTTCCCAATCTAGGCTCCAGCCCGCCGGTGAGCGTCTGGTCGGCGATCAGCGCATCGAGATACATCGGCGTCTCGGGAACGCGCACGCGGTGGCGTTTGGTCGAGACGCAGGAATGGAGGTAGGTCAGCGTCTCGCCGTCGTCGAGCCAGAGGCATTCGGGCATGAAACCTTCGACGAGCTGCAGCACGCGATCGGTGCGGTCGATGAAGCCGCGCAGGATCTCATGGGCATCGACGCCCGATTGTTCGCGGCCTTCGTAGAGCCAGGCTTCGGTGCGCGCGGCATCCTCGGCTGGCGGCAGATAGAGGAAGGTCAGGAAGTAGCCCGACTCGAAATGCGTGCCCGCCTCCTCGAAGTCGGCTTTGCGCTCGGCATCCAACAGACCCGACGCTGAATCCGGGAACATGCTGGCGGGATAGGTCCCGGCCGCATGGCGCTGCGCTTCGACGAAGATCGACCAGCCGGAGCCGAGACGCCGGAAGGCGTTGTTGAGCCGGCCGGCGACGGCGACCAGTTCGGCCGGCACGGCGCTATCCATATCGGGGCCGCGGAAACGGGCCGTGCGCTGGAACGATCCGTCCTTGTTGAGAACGACGCCTTCGCCGACCAGGGCGACCCAGGGCAGGAAGTCGGCAAGCCTTGTGTTACGATTGCGATATTCAGCAAGGTTTAACATCGATGCGTCTCCTCAGACCGCCAGGTGGCCGGGGATGCGCAGATGGCGGCGCACCACATCGACGAATTGTGGATCGCGCTTGGCTGCCCAGACGGCGGCGAAGTGGCCGATGGCCCAAAGGCCGAGGCCGACCAGCCAGAGACGCAGCCCGAGACCGAGCGCCGCCGCCAGCGTGCCGTTGAGGATGGCGATCGCGCGCGGGGCGCCGCCGAGCAGGATGTGCTCGGTCAGCGCCCGGTGGACCGGAACGGAGAAGCCCGGCACCTCGCCGGCATGTTCGGTCGGAACGGCCATCAGACGAGCGCCCCACCGCCGAACGAGAAGAACGACAGGAAGAACGAGCTGGCGGCGAACGCGATCGACAGGCCGAAGACGATCTGGATCAGTCGGCGGAATCCGCCTGACGTATCACCGAAGGCCAGCGTCAGACCGGTGACGATGATGATGATCACCGCCATGATCTTGGCGACCGGGCCTTCGATCGACTGGAGGATCTGCTGGAGCGGCTGTTCCCACGGCATGGACGAGCCCGACGCATAGGCGGCGGGCGTCAGGGCGATCGACAGGAAGGTGACGGCCGCCGCAGTTGCGATGTGACGGCGTATGCGGTGCGAATAACGGATCATGGAGGATCTCCCGAGGGTTCGGATGCTGCGAGGGTTACGCGATAGTCGCCGGTCGGGCCGAGCCCATCGACACGGGCGAGTTCGGTCAGGCGTCGCTGGGTGCCGCGGCCGGAAAGGACGGCGACGAGATCGATGGTCTCGGCGATCAGCGCGCGCGGGACGGTAACGACGGCTTCCTGGATGAGTTGCTCGAGGCGGCGCACCGCGCCGATCGCGGTGCCGGCGTGGATGGTGCCGATACCGCCAGGATGGCCGGTGCCCCAGGCTTTCAAAAGGTCGAGGGCTTCAGCGCCGCGGACCTCGCCGATCGGAATACGGTCTGGTCGGAGCCGCAGGCTGGAGCGCACCAGATCGGAGAGCGAGACGACGCCGTCTTTGGTGCGCAGCGCAACGAGATTGGGTGCTGCGCATTGCAGCTCGCGCGTGTCCTCGATCAGGACGACGCGATCGTCCGTCTTGGCGACTTCGGCCAGGAGCGCGTTGGTGAGTGTCGTCTTGCCGGTCGAGGTGCCGCCGGCGACGAGGATGTTTTTCCGGGACGCCACGGCGTCTCGTAGCGCCTCGGATTGCGCCTTCGTCATGATGCCGGCGGCGACGTAATCATCGAGAGTAAAGACGGCGACTGCGGGCTTGCGAATTGCGAATGCAGGCGATGAGACGACAGGAGGCAGCAGGCCTTCGAACCGCTCCCCCGTCTCAGGCAGTTCGGCCTAAACGCGCGGGCTACCAGCATGGACCTCGGCGCCGACATGGTGCGCGACCAGGCGCACGATCCGTTCGCCGTCAGCGGGCGAAAGCCGCTCACCAGTATCGGAAAGCCCCTCGGAAAGTCGGTCGATCCAGAGCCGTCCGTCGGGGTTGAGCATCACCTCAACGATCGCGGGATCTTCCAGAAACCGGGCGATGGCGGGGCCAAGGGCGGCGCGCAACATACGCGCACCCCGCACGATCGCTTCGGATTTCTGGTGAGTTGTCGCCACGTCGTCCCCGTTCTATCGCGGGCGCGCACAACACGCGGCCCTGGATCGGGGTGATTAAAAGAGCCAGAAATCAGGCCGGTTCAACAAGATTAGATCGTCGTAGTAGCCTAGCGTGCAAATACAGGAGAACGGCGGCATTGGTTCCGCCTTGACCGACGACTGGCGGACTCTATCGGCACTCCGCCATTGACAAGATTCTTATGCGTGCAACTCGACAACAACGACCAAGGTCGGTCAGGCTGGAAATCCGTCGCAGCCCAAGGCGGAAACAAGGGACCCGAAAGTAGCCGTTCCAGAGGAACGACACCAACGCGTAGTTCCAGAAGGCGGACATCGACAATATGGTGGTTTAACGAACAACAGTGCGGTCCAGCGGGCTAACATTCACCAGAATTGCTCGGGCAAATTCTTGCGACCCTCAAGATAGAATTGTCGTTCAAGCAATCGCAGATCAGGCGCGCTCGGCAGAAACTCGACTATGTCAGCCGGCGAGAAATCTAGCGTGTGGGGGGGCGGTGATACCGCCTTGGCGCTTCACGATCTCGATCAGTTCGTCGTCGCGATTGGCCCAATCTTGCTGGCACTGGATCAGCGCTGTGTGGGGATCGCGTTGCGGATTGCTGCCCATTTTCGCCTGCCAGGCCGCTGCGACGATATCCTGTTTCAGGACAGCTAGTCCCGCAGCCAGATTTTTTGCGTCGGAACCTGGCCCGGTGTTCGAGTGGACAGCATAATAGAAGAAACTTGGATGGTTTGAGGCCATCACCGCGCAGCTCGCGCTATTGGCAAGCTTGATTATACCAACATCCCCGACATTAATGGCGAGGTTCCAGAGACGCAGGATCCACGTCCTGATCGGCATGCCAAGCGCCATGAGGGGACGCTGGGCTCCTGAAACTTGAGACGCGGCAAGCAGCTCCAGTAGAGAAAGGCTGTAAGAGTCGAACGGCCCGTTATAGATACCGGACTTGTCGAGCACGGCACCGTCACTTGCTTTAGCGGCGACCGGGACGATGTCGCAGATGCAGCTATATCGTGCTTTCTCCGCCTCGCTGACCCCATTGGCGATGAGTAATTCCCACCAGCGGCTTGTGGTCTTGGATTTCAGATAGTCTTGATTGTTGATAAGTGTCAGCGGCGGGAAATCCATTATCTCAACCGCAAGCGCGAAGGCGATGGGGACCCCGAGCGGAAGCAGGAATTTCCAGGTCGTAGCCCAATGCCCGGTCGCCTTGAACACTTCTGCATCCTGGGAACCGATCAAACCAACGTCAAAAAAAGCCTGATAATGTGATCGAGATCTGCTCGGCGACGGAGGCGTCTGCGAGGGTAATCTGAACCAGATAGCCAGCGTCATCGCCGCCAGGCGCGATGGTGAAGTTGGCCAATCCCTCACGCGAAAGGCTATCACTGAAATAGTGGTGGATTGTCTCCTCGAGAGTATCATTCTCATGCCCCTCATTGGGGTATGCGAACAACCGTTCGGCGATGGCCTTATTCCGTAGATTGATGGCGATAGTCGGCATACGCCCCTCCCAATTTGCTGGATAATAACAGGTTGCGATACTATCCCCATTTGGCGTGGGCATGCTACGGCGAGCACTAATAGTTAGATTTTCCCTGTTGCTTCCTTAGCGTGAAGCTCTGCAACGATATCATCGGGGATTTCCCTGAGAAAACTTTGCCCCTTCTGAAGCCTTTTGCCGAGCGTCTCGACAAAGCCTTCGAAGCGCTCCCGACCTTTGATTTGGGCTGCGGCCTGCGCGTCACCCGGCAACGGCGGCGTGATCGTCAGCCAGAAGCGGACGAATAGCGCGAGCGTCTCGGCTGTAACGCCGAGATCGCGCTCGATCCGCTGGGCCTGGCGCGAGAGCCGATCCATCCGGCGGGTGAAGGCGGCCTCGCGTCGATCGGCGGCGTCGGGAGACAGGAACGACGCCACGGCCGCCTCGACGATGGCCGATCGCGGTATCTTCTTGCGCTCCGACAGCTCGTTGATGCGGGAGATCATCTCGACGGGCAAGGTCAGGTTCAAGCGGTCTCGCATCATCGCCTCCTACAGGTCCATGCCGTCATTGGGATCGAGCGTGACCTGACGGGCCACGCCGCTCATCTGGCGGCGTAGCGCCTGTCGCTGGCGGGCGACATCTTCGGTCTCCTCGTCGAGCAGAACCGCGAACTCCTCCGCCGGCTGCTGGTCGGTCGTCTCCTTGACGATGGCCACATGATCGGGAAGCTCGGGTTCGCGGCGCAGGCCGCTATTGGCCGGATCGCCTTCCGCCTTCTCCATTTCGGCGAGCAGCAGCGCGTCGGGTTTCTGTGGGGAGCGCGCCGACCAGCCGTCCGCGCGGGACGTACGTCCGGACGTCTGCGGATCGGGTGGCGACAGCACCCGCTCCTTGAAGCGGGAGTCCTCATAATAGCGCGCCTTTTGCGCGCGGATCGGCGCGGTGCCGGCGATCATGACGATTTCTTCGGTCGGCGGAAGCTGCATCACCTCGCCTGGGGTCATCAGCGGGCGAGCGGTTTCGGAGCGCGAAACCATGAGGTGGCCGAGCCAAGGCGAAAGCCGGTGCCCGGCATAGTTCTTCATCGCCTTCATTTCGGTCGCGGTGCCGAGTGCATCGGAGACGCGTTTCGCTGTCCGCTCGTCGTTGGTCGCGAAGCTGACACGGACATGGCAGTTGTCGAGGATCGAGTTGTTCGCCCCGTACGCCTTCTCGATCTGGTTCAGCGACTGCGCGATCAGGAAGCTCTTGATGCCATAGCCGGCCATGAAGGCGAGCGCGGACTCGAAAAAGTCGAGACGGCCGAGCGCCGGGAACTCGTCCAGCATCATCAGCACGCGATGCTTTCGCTCCTTGGCGTGCAGGTCCTCGGTCAGACGGCGGCCGATCTGGTTGAGCACGAGGCGGATGAGCGGCTTGGTCCGTGAGATGTCGGATGGCGGCACCACGAGGTAGAGCGTCGCCGGACGCGGATCGGTGATCAGGTCGGCGATCCGCCAGTCGCAGCGCCGCGTCACCTGGGCGACGACGGGATCGCGATAGAGGCCGAGAAACGACATGGCGGTCGAGAGCACACCGGAGCGTTCGTTGTCGGATTTGTTCAAGAGTTCGCGCGCCGTGGAGGCGACGACGGGATGCGGCCCGTTCGGCCCAAGATGCGGCGTCGTCATCATCGCCTTCAGCGTCGCCTCAATGGGCCGCTTCGGATCGGACAGGAAGCCAGCGACGCCGGCAAGTGTCTTGTCCGCTTCCGCGTAGAGGACATGCAGGATCGCGCCGACCAGCAGCGAGTGGCTGGTCTTCTCCCAGTGATTGCGCTTGTCGAGCGAGCCTTCCGGGTCGACCAGCACGTCGGCGACATTCTGGACGTCGCGGACCTCCCAGTCGCCGCGGCGGACCTCGAGCAACGGATTGTACGCGGCGGACTTCGGGTTGGTCGGATCGAACAGCAACACGCGGCCATGCTTCGCCCGGAAACCGGCGGTGAGCTGCCAGTTCTCGCCCTTGATGTCATGGACGATGGCCGAACCCGGCCAGGTCAGCAGCGACGGCACGACCAGGCCAACGCCTTTGCCGGAGCGTGTCGGCGCGAAGCACAGGACGTGCTCGGGACCGTCATGGCGCAGATAGTCGCGCTCCAGCTTACCG
Source organism: Phyllobacterium sp. 628 (assembly GCF_014189505.1). Taxonomy (GTDB): domain Bacteria; phylum Pseudomonadota; class Alphaproteobacteria; order Rhizobiales; family Rhizobiaceae; genus Phyllobacterium. Next base: position 1,592,403 of record NZ_CP050301.1, read on the forward strand.
AGCACGACACCATCCGGGCCAAGGAGACCCGCCGCTTTCACCTCTCCCTTCTCGGCCCAACGCGCCGAGCCGTAGGTCTCGACATTCTTGGCTTCCCGCGCCCGCCAGACCGACATCCCGATCGCGACCGCGATCGAGATGAAGCCGCCCGACGCGGCGATGAAGGCGCCGTGTGTGAATATCTCCGGCGCATAGGCGTCATAGGAGAACCACCAGGCGAAGAAGGCCGGCGGGAAATACACCGGCATGCCGGCGAAGCTGAACCAGGGCGCTCCGAGCTGGGCCTGAAATCCGAGCTGCCAGGCGACATACTGCGTGGCGCCCCAAGTCGTGATCAGGACGATCAGGAACACAATGATGATCTGGCCCCAGAGGATTTTGGTCGCGGACATAGGCGTCCTCCTTGTCTCTTGTTCGTGGCTAGAGGCCGAGGTCGCGCTTGCGCCCCAGGCTCCACTCGATGCCGCCGCCATCGCGGGCGACGCCGGCGATGTGCTGGTCGAGCTTGCGTTCGATCTCGCGCGACCAGGGCACGAGTTGAAAGCCAAGCCCGTTGTCGATCATGGCGAAGCGGCCCGAGGAGAGCGTCAGCCGCCGGCGATAGGTGCCCGAGACATGCTCGCCGGCCGCAGCCTTCACATGAGGCAGGCCAGTCTCGGTCGACAGCTTCTCGCCCACGGCGTCCAACTCGCGGCGGCGCAGCGTGCTGAGGAGATCGCGCTGGAGCATGATGCGCTGGCCCTGGCGGCGACCGAGCCCTTCGTCAGCGAGATGTTCGGCACGGGCCTGCATTGCGTCGCGCGCCTCGCGGCCGAATCCACCCATGGAGAGCGGCATCTGCTCACGCTCCACCAGACGGTGGTCGAGCCACGTGGCGCCCGGCGCGGTGATCTGGCTGCGCAGATCGAGATCAGACCGGATGGCGAGCACCAGCGTTGGCCGCTGGTCCTCCGCCCCTCCAAAGCGCCGGACCTCGACAATGCCACCGGCAGGTGGCGTATGCTCAAAGGCTTCGATGCCGCGAAAGCGGACATGATGGGCGCGGCCGTCGATGCCGTCGATCACGGCATAGGCTTCGCCGGTCAGTTCGTCGTGGAGACCCTTGTCGACCAGCCGGCCGATGATCGGCGAGCCGGCCCCGCCGTCGATCACATAGTCGGCGACGCTACGATCCTGGCCACGCTCTGTGAAGGCGCGGTGCATGGTCTTGATGACGTCGCCGCGCATGCCGAGGTCGCGAAGATGGGGTTCGGCTTCCATGCCGACCATCCACTCCCCGGAGCCAGCCGAGGTGGCGAGCCCCATCTTCTCCAGATGTTGAAGACGGCCGATCATCAGGCGGCGGATCTCCGGGTTGGCCGCACCGCTGGGATCGGGACGTAAGTCGATGGCGCCGACATCGTCGGCATGGCCCCGGATCTCGACATCGAGACGGGTCCACCGCTCCGCGGTGACCTCCTTCTCCAGGACGTTGCGAATTTCGTGCTCAGGTTTTGGGCCAAGCTCGATCGCCACCAGATCCTCGGCGCGTGACCGAAGGCCGCGGCTGATATAGTCGCGCGAGATCACGAGATCGGCCCCTCGCTCGTCCACACCGCGCACGAGCAGATGGACGTGCGGATTGTCGGTGTTCCAGTGATCGACTGCGACCCAGTCGAGCCGTGTGCCCAGATCGGCTTCCATTTGGCTCGCGAGATCACGCGTGAAGGCCTTGAGGTCGGTCATCTCGCCGGCGTCCTCAGGCGAGACGATGAAGCGGAAATGGTGCCGGTCGTCCTTGCACCGGTCGGCAAAGGCGAGATCCTCAGTGCGATCGGAGCCGGCGTCGAACATCACGCCTTTTTCTCCGTCCCGGCTGACGCCTTCGCGCTTGAGGTAAGACAGATGCGCCGACAGCGGCGCGGAGCGGAAGGATCGGCCCTGATGGCGCACGACGCGCGCCTTGACGACGACGCGGCGGGTCGAGTTGAACAGGCGGCTGCGGCTGAAACTGCCGCGCCCCCGGCCAAAGGTCGAGCGACTATGCCCGGACGCGCGTCTGCCTGACGCCGAGGCGCCGGTATGGCCCGCCTTTTTCGCGGCCCGCAGCACCTGGTTGAGGAAGCTCTTCGCCTTCGGCGCACGCGTGGTTTTGATGCGGCCAGGCCGGACCCGAAAATCGCTGTCGCCCTTGGTCATGACGCAGCTCCGAGGAGCAGCATTTCGGGGCCGTGCATCCCGAGGCTTTGAAATTCCTCAACAAAACCGGGCTTCATGCCCGCGACCGACCGCCATGCACGCCAAAACGCAAGCCTCTTCAGAGGCTTACAGCGTTTCGGGCATGCGCTTTTATCTCGCCGTCTGTTGGTCGTGTTTCCCTGCCATCTCCATCTTCCCGCCCAACCTGACCGGAAGCCCGCGACGCCGCGCCATAGTGCGAATGCCCTCATTGCGGCTCTCCCGGACGATTGCGGGCGACGAACAGGCCGCGCGACCGCGGGACGATGGCGGAGACATCGCGCACGGTCGTTGCGGTCGGCGCATCGTCCTGAGTACCGCGGCGCTGCACAGGATCGGCAGCCGTTGTGCGCTCGGACGGCCCGATGAACAGCGGCGCGCGCATCCAGGCGTGCGGACCAGCGGCGGCAACGACGGTCGCCGGAGCGGTCAGTTCACCGCCACTGAGGCTAGGGAGGAGGGCGGCCACATAGGCACGTGTCTCCGCCGGCAAGGGACGGCCGGCGAGATAGTTCTCATATCGACCGGGTCCCGCATTGTAGGCCGCGAGAAATCCGGGCGAGCCGTACCGATCGTGTAGTTCGCGCAGATACGCCGCGCCTGCCAAGATGTTGTCACGCGGATTATAGGGATCCCTGCCGAGCGAATAACGGACGCGCAGACCGGCCCAGGTTTCGGGCATGATCTGCATCAGACCCATCGCGCCCTTCGGCGAGACGGCGCGCATGTCATTCGCACTTTCGACCCGCATCACCGCCCTGATCCACGCCGCCGGAATGCCGAAGCGCTGTACGGCCTCCGCGATGTGGACGGCATAGGGATCGATCTGACTGGGACGTTCCACGGGCGCACTCTGCGCCAGCGTGACGGCCGACGGCGCGCCGACAAGAAACAGGCCGGAAAGGAAAAGGAGGCCCGCTTGCCGGGCGGCGCGATGACGACCGGCAGCGGTGACACGGCGGCCTGATGGGGATGGCCAGCGCATCGGCTCAATCCCGATCGCCACGCTTGGGTGGGCGGTTCCAGTGTAGTCCCCAAGCCCTCTTGTCGTCGCCCGACTGGAACAGATTGGCGCGGATCGGCTGTGCGAAGACGGGATCGTCGAGCTGCAATGAGACGTAGTCGCCGGCACGTTCGCCAGTGCGTTTCCAGCCGGCGCCGACCTCCGGCCCGTCTTCATCGCGGAGGTGGATGCGGTAGTCAGGCGCGTTCTCGGCGTCTGACGGTTCGGCCGGAACGACCGTCAGTTCGATGTCGAGCGAGAAGGTCCGGATGCGGCCGGAATAGCCGGACTTCGTGCGGGTGAATTCTCCGATCTGGGGCATGGGAAGTTCCTTTGCTGTGCGGTTGAGGACGGGATGGGAGTGCGCGTCACCGCGTTGGCGCGCGCCATTCGAAGCGGCCGTTGCCGTCTTCATCGGTGTAGAGAGGCGTCGCGCGGCCGATGATCGTGTCGGTCGAGACGGGGCCGAAGTAGCGGCCGTCGAGGCTGTCGCGGACCTGCCAGTTCATCAGCAAGATGTCGCCAACTCCCAGCAGCCGGCAGCCTTGCCAACTCGGCAAGGGGCGGCCCGATCGGTCCCGCTCGAGCGCCTCGGCCATGTCCACGCCGTCGACCGAAACCATGCGGCCTATGCGACAGACGCGCTGCCCGGCAACGCCGGCGACGCGCTTCATCAGCGGCACACCGCGCGGCAGGTAACCGCGATCGGACAGGAAGGTCGCGAGCGGTTCGGGCGCATCGACGGCGACAAGGTCGGTGACCTCGGGCAGATCATCGGAATCGATGGCGTAGAGCCCGATCGGCACGCTCGCAGAGGCGTTCCAGATGAGCTTGAGCGGCAGTGGCAGGACGGCTGCCATGACGATGCCCATCGTCGCGAAATACGTCGCCATGACGTAGCCGAAGCGGCTCATGGCTCGGCCCTCCGGCGCAGCAGGAAGGCGCGATGCTGCTCGGCGCTGTAGGCGCGCGGCTCTTCGCCAGCGGTCAGGCGGTTGTGGACGTGGCGCCAGTGATCAGACGATACATCTGCCGGATCGACACCGATCGACTCGATCGCGTCGATCGCCTGCAGCACCCGCTCGACCTTGGGCCAGCCTTCGATCTTCAGCAGGATGTCGCCACCGGGCCGCACGAAGGGCAGCGTCTGAAACGGCTCGCCAGTCCCGACAGCGCGCAAGATGTCGATGCGCGAGATGATCGTGCCGAACTCGTTCGACGCCCAGCGGACGAAGGCGAAAGTGCTGTTTGGCGCAAAGCCTATGACACGGCGGCGGCGATCGAGGATCTGCTCGTGGATGTCGTAGCCGAAGCGGATCCAGTTTTCGATTGTCTTCTCGATCCAGGTCAGCTCGACCAGTGTTGTGGACGGTGGCGGGCTGGCCGGCGCAGCGCTGCTGCGCACGCGAGGGGCCGCGATGCCGGTCATGACGGGTCTCCCTCGATGGTGGGGAATTCACGCGCGAGCAGCTCGCGCAGCATCTCAGTGACGGTGATGCCGCGCTGGAAGGCGGCGATCTTGATGCGCCCGCGCAGGTCGGGCGTGATGTCGATGGTCAGTCGGGCGCTGTAACCGCCATCGGCCGATCCGCGCGCCGAGGGCGTATCGGGCGCCTTGATCCAGCTTTCGGGGTCGGCGGGACGCGCGGCGAAACTGCGCTTCGAAATTCGCTCGGTCATGACGCGATCCTTCCGACCTCGGCGCAGAGCGCAGCGATTTCACGGGCGGCGGGGCTGTCCTCATCCACTTCGGAAACGAGGCGGCCAGATTGCGCGGCGTCCGCGAAGGCAACGCGCTGGCCAACGGTGGCGGCGAGCACCGGTGGGTCGTGATCGGCAAGGGTCTCGGCCGTCGCGCGGGCGATGACGGTGCGCGCAGCACAGCGGTTCAGCACGAAGCGGGCGATGAGTTGCGGGCGATAGATGCGCGCCTCGCTGAGCAGCGATAGCATCTCGGCCGAGGCCCAGCCGTCGAACGGCGACGGCTGCACCGGGATCAGCACCAGATCGGCGGCGAGCAGCGCCGAGCGCATCAGCCCTGCGACACGCGGCGGACCGTCGATGACGATGTGATCGGCGTCGCGCGCCAGCTCCGGGGCCTCGCGATGCAGCGTGTCGCGCGACAAACCGACGACGCCGAAGAGCCTTGGATGCGCTTCGCGAGCGCGCTGCTGTGACCAGTCCAGCGCGGAGCCTTGTGGATCCGCGTCGATCAGGGTGACGCGCTTCCCCTTGGCGGCCCATTCGCCGGCGAGATGCAGGGCCAGCGTCGTCTTGCCGACGCCGCCCTTTTGATTGAGGAGCGCGACGATCATTCCGACTCTCCCGATGCTCGATCGAGAGGGAGACGCGGCGTGCTAGAAGTATCGGTGCGCGTGCCTTTCGATAGCGTCCCGGATGTCTTTTTGGGACGGTCGGCGATGTTTTCCACATCGCGCGCGTGTCTTCTAAAGTTAGATTCTGGGTTAGACTCTAAGTTAAGGGCGCGATTCCGGCTTTGTTTTTCGTGGCTTATGCCCTGTTTGGGTTCCCGATAGCACGTGCCAGCGGTTCCCGATGGCACGATAGTTCGGGTTCCCGATAGCACGAGGCTATCCACAGCTTGTCCACAGGGCACTGACGGTTCAAATGCCAGCAGCACGCGGCCGCCGATTTCGACCTCGATGAACAGCGTGTAGCCAGGCAGCGGCTGGCGGCGGATGATGTCGCGTAGTTCGAAGGCGAAGCGCTTGAACGGCGAGAGGCTGCCGGATTTCTGGTAGAGATGCCGGAAATCGAAGCGCCAACCGTTGCGCTGCTTGCCGCCGTGTTTGCGCACCAGACGGTAGAGCCAGCGGTCGAGGCCACCCGTGAGATCGAAATAGGCCCGGTCGATCGTAAGCACGAGCGCGTCATCGAGGACGGCGCGATAGAACCAGTCGGGGACAATCAGCTCGATTCCGGCCGGCTTGCCCTGGCGGTCGGTGCGCTCCTGCCATTCGTTGATCCAGGAAAAGCGATGCCGGCGACCTTCCGTCGGCTGGCGGATCGAGGTGGCGACGGTGGTCGACTGGAGCCGGTCGAGGGCGGCCTTCAGCCGCTGGTAGTCACGCAGCCCGACGCCGCGGCCGATGAAGTTCAATATCTCATAGGGCGTCGCCGCCATCAGGCGCGAGGTGCGTAAGCCGGCGTCGCGTGCCTCGACGATCTGGCTTGCCGCCCAAATCAGGATGTCGGCATCCCAGATGGTGGCCATGCCATGATCGGGTACAGCCTCGACGCGGATCGACACGTCGCCGGCGACGAAGTCGATCGGCGCGGTGCGATGGGATTTGGAGAGGGAGAAGAACGGATAGGCCATGAGATCCTGCGTATCGCGAGGCGCGAAGTCGCCGGGAAGTGCGTGGAACAGATCGAGCTGTCCGCGCTCCGAGAGTGGGCGATATCGCGTCGTCATTGAGAGGGAGCCCGAGACGATCAGCGCGCGTAGCGGCCGGTGTGTGCAGGCGGCGCGGGCTCATGGCGCTTGGCGGGAAGCAGCGTGCCGCGCGGATCGGAGGTCGAGGTGACGGCGCCGCGTTCGGTCCAGGCCTGCAGGTCATCGACGGCGTAGACGACGCGGCCGCCGAGCTTGCGATAGGACGGGCCGGTCCCGTAGGTGCGATGCTTCTCCAGCGTGCGGGCGGACAGGCCCAGGAAGTGCGCTGCTTCCTGGGTGCGTAGAAAACGCGGCGGCAATGCGCTGAGATTGGGTGTCATGATCGGGCCTCCGTGGTGTCCGTGGGGGCCGCTGGCGTTCAGCGGCTGACGAAGGCCACGATGGCGAAGGGAAACCGGCGAGTTGCAGCGGGATTTTGGGGGGTACTAAATCCCCACACCATGAGCCGCGTGCGATCCGGCTAGGATCGGCGGCGATGACGAAGCAGTTTGCGATAGCCGCCCGCGATCATCGCGCGTGCACCGCCGAGGAGGCCTGCGACGACGTGGCGGGCGGAAGCGGCTTGCCATTCGTCACGGGTGAGTTTGCCGATGCGCAGTATAACCTCGGCGATCTCCTGCTGGGTCGCTCCGGCCCGAAATCCATCGATTGCTTGCAGCATGCGCCGCGCGCGGGCCAGTTGCTGACGCGTGAGGCGCGTGTCGGGTGGAACGGCGCGCCCGTGAAGGGAGGCAAGCAGCCGAGCAACGGCTTCCATGCGATCGAATCCCTCCATGCCGAGTGGGATCACCGCTACGAGTGGCTGCGCGGCCGATCCGTCGCGGGGAAGCGCCAGGTGCAGGCGTTGCCCGTTGCTCAGGTCGTGCAGGATGTGAAGGTTGTGTTCGGTGGGGTGATCCAGCGGTCGGCCGGGCTGCAGGAAGGGCGTGCTATCGGCAGCGATGGAGGCCGGCGCCGGCGTCAGTATCACCGATCCGGTATTCTCTTCCGGAAGCCAGAATACTTGCGCCTCGGCGGAGTTCAGAGCAGGGGCGACAAGGAAATCGCAACCCCCATTGGCTGCCGGCGCGCGCGATCAGCGATGGTGACTCTCTCGGCGCACCGCTGAGTTCGGCATAGTCGCGTTGATAGTCCTCGTTTCGTCGCAGCCATTCCCAGCCAATGTCTGGAGCGGTGAGCTGGTCGACGTAATCGTAACTTGATGACGATCGCCACCGGGATGTGTCGGGCGACATCGAAATCCTCCTAGCTCGCATTATTCGTGCGTTTTGAGCTGGATACGATTCCCAGTTAAGCGACGGTGAGGAAGTCCCTGAGCCGGCAACGGGTGTTGCCGCAGCGGCATCACCGCCTTAGTGGCGGTAGCCTTCACGCACGAGCTCGCGATAGCCGTGGGTGGTCATCCAGCGGGCGCGGGCGAGATGGGTGTCGTGGACGCGCCGCGCCCGGTCAGGGTCGCATTCTGGATCGAGACCGAAGAGAATATGGACAGCTTCGCGCCAGTCGGCACCGTCCGTGGCGGCGTCGAGCAGCCGCAGATAGAGCTTCATGTGCTCACGATCATATGTCGTGAGCACCGCGCTCTCTGGCGGCTCATCTAAAAAGTCTGTCTTGGTCACAACCGTCCCCTGGAATCATTCTTATCCATTCCGGAGGGATTTGTTAACCGTTCTTCGGTTGCACCGCAGCGCAACCCGCGCCGCCAGTGACAACGCCAGGGCGAGCCAATGGTCAAAGGGGCTCTATCGCTTGTTGGTTTTTCCACGGATCACCATCACTCCTTCGCCCTGGTCGGTGGTCAGGAGGAGGATACCGTGGCTTTCAAGCGCCCGCCGGACCTGGTCGCGCGTGGTCTCATACACCTCGAGACCGCTTAAGGATTCGAGGCGTTTCAGCGCGGTCAGTGATACCTGGGCCTTGTCAGCGAGCGTCTCCTGGTTCCATCCGAGCAACGCGCGTGCGGCCCGTGATTGTTGGGCGGTGATCATGCATTGATCACCTCCCACCGACACGAACGCACACGCCAGAACTACGACTATAATAGTCGTTCTAGCCGCCTGACGCTACCTGATACTGCCTTCTGAAATCCGAACCCACGCCTTTTGTCGGAAACTGATTCGGTCGCCCCTAGGCATTTGGCCCCGCCCGGACTGTCCGGGCGGGGCGTCGCGCTGACCTTACTCGCCGTTGCGGCGGCCGTTCGGACGGGACCAGATGAGGCTGAAGCCTTCGCCTTCCTCGTCGTCGAAGAGGTTGGCGTAGATCGGGGCGTTGAAGCTGGGATCGTCGAGCTTCAGGCCCAGATAGGCGCGCCCCTCGTTGGAGGTCTTGGACCAGGCGGCGCCGATCTCGGCGCGGCCGACGAAGACGCGGTGGCTGGGGGCGTTCTCGCCGGTGGCGCGGGCCTCGGGGACGATGCGGACGTTCTTGGTCTGCAGGCTGAGGGTGACGATTTCGCCGGTGAAGTCGTTGTTGCCGGTCTTCTTGAAAGTGCCGATGGTCGCCATGGTCGTTCTCCTTGAACTCTGTTCCGAGCCCGCACTATTGCGGCCTCGATGGCGATCGACAGGCCGGAGGCGATTGACGGCGCACCCCGCAGGGGCCTGACAGCAAAGGAGGGGCTTTCTTGGCTCGCGAGGAATGACGGCGATCCGGGGTCCCCGCGCAGCTTGCTGCGTGGGGTGGGTTCCGGCAGGGGAAGAAAGTTTCGACGCCGCTGTTGCGGCATAGGCGATCGAGGCGCAGCCGACCTTCGGCCAGATCAGCCCATTGAAGAGGCCGTTTTGGAGCGGTCGACCTGACAGAGATGCATCACAGGAGAACGTGGCGACCACCCGGGACCGATATGACCGTGACGACGCCCGACACCGCGGTTCAACCAGCTCCGTCAGACGCTACGTCCCGCCGTCTCCTTGCCGCCGCCCGCGAGATCGCCCCCTCCCGGCACTCGCACCGTCGGGAGCGTGTCAAAGCATTGCCTCCAGCACCGTCACCGAGGGCACAGCGCGTCGGTTGGGTCAGCCGTCGATCCGATCAACGCGATTGCAAACGACCCTGACGAGGCGAGCGCGACAGGTAAGACATCAACTCGCCGTCCTGCCGCCGCCTGCAACGATGTCAGGCGCGCGCGACGTTCTGCCCGGTTGGCCCGGGCGCGGCCATTGCTGTCACTCGGATCAGCGCCGTGGCGCCAACGGCGATTGCGCCGATGACGGAGAAGATAATCTGCCAGGTGTCGGAGGGCATGGTGTGTTTCACGATGCCGTGCGTCGCGTGGTAGCCGGCGAGCGCTGCGGGTGCGACGAAGGCGAGTGCGATCGCGAGGCGCATCCAGAGCGGACGGATGAAGGCGAGCAGGACCTGCCCGAGCCCCAGCGTCAGTGCGGCGGCGACAAGGCCGACGATGATCGTGCCGAGCCAGCCGGCGCCGGTCTGATAGGCCCATGTCCCGGCGCTGACGCCTGCAAAGAACGGCAGTGCGAAGACAGCCAGTGTGAACAACAGCCAGCACAGAGCGCCGATTGCCGCGATGCTGGAGAGGATGCCGATGAAGATCATGATGGTGGTCTCCGTGAGAAAAGGTCCGACGGTTGCGCCTCCACCACCACCACGGCGCGACAACAGTATAGCCGAAGAGAAGGCGGGGCGGGAGCGGAAATCCAGTCGGATCCCCGCTTGCTGCCGTGACGCCTTTGCCCGCGATCAGCGGGCGAAGGGATCGACCTCGTGAACGATGGCGGCGGCTTCGCCATCATATTCGCCGGCGGGCATGACGCCGATGGTGCCATCGCCGGCCTGGAAGATGACGATCGAGACCATGAGGGTGGTGGCGAGGCTGAAGGCGAAGGCGTGAGCTTGCTTGAGGGACATCTGACCGGCTCCTGTCTTGGAGGCGGGAGACCATCTCCCGCGCGACAGGCGCCCGATGTGTCCGGCCGGGGGCCGCAATCACCGTGTAGGCGAAGCTGGAGCGGCGGCATGCTCGCATAGCCGACCCTTTACGGGTTGATGGCGTCAGGCCAGCGGCTGGACCAAGGATTAGCGCAATGGAAGCGGGAGATGGTTTTCCGCCATGACCAGGGCCACGATGGAAACGCCCGTTCAATGCTTTCACGCCCTAGCATCGTCGCCGTGCTGCCGGTCGTGATGCTGCCGACACGGGCCGGTATGGTCATGCAAAGCGCAACAGCCGAAGAGAACGCCAGTGCCGAAGCTTCCCAAGAAGACCGATTTCCCCGTCAGCCAGGTCCGGCGCTATCTGGAGCCAGGCCCGATCGTGCTGGTGTCGTCAAATTGGAAGGGCGCGACCAACATCATGACGCTTGGCTGGCACACGATCCTGGAGTTTTCGCCGTCGCTTGTCGGCCTGATGATCTCCGGCGGTAATCACAGCCACCGCATGATCCGCGAAAGCCGGGAATGCGTGATCAACCTGCCGACGACGGCGCTGACCGATACGGTGGTCGGGATCGGCAACACATCGGGGGTCGAGATCGACAAGTTCGCCAAGTTCAATCTCACGGCGCAAGACGCGAGCGAGGTTGATGCGCCGCTGATCGGCGAATGCCATGCCAGCTTCGAATGCCGCCTTCACGACGATGCGCTGGTCGAGAAGTACAATTTCTTCATCTTCGAGGTGGTGAAGGCGCATGTCGCCGCATCGCCAAAACATCCCGAGACGCTGCATTACACCGGCGATGGCGTGTTCATGGTGTCCGGCAAGATCATCAGTCGCAGGTCGCTGTTCCGACCCGAGATGCTGCGAGAGAACGGCGCTTACGCGCCGCCTCCCTTCGGACGGAAATCGAACAGCGGGATGCCGAGCTTCCTCGCCTTGTCGGCGAGATTGTCCTGGATGCCGGTGCCGGGGAAGACAATGACCCCGATCGGCAGGACGTCGAGCATCTGATCGTTGCGCTTGAACGGTGCGGCCTTGGCGTGTTTCGTCCAATCGGGGGCGAAGCCGACCTGGGGCACCTTGCGGGCGTCGGCCCATTTGGCCGCGATCTTCTCGGCGCCCTTCAGCGACTTGCCGTGCAGCAGCACCATGTCGGGATGCTTGGCGTGGACCTGATCGAGCTTGGCCCAGATAAGGTGGTGATCGTTGAAGTCGAGCCCGCCGGTGAAGGCGATTTTCGGACCGGCGGGGAGCAGCACCTGATTGTCGGCACGCTTCTTGGCAGCGAGGAAGTCGCGGCTGTCGATCATCGCCGAGGTCAGGTTGCGGTGGTTGACCATCGATCCGCTGCGCGGTCGCCAGTTCGAGCCCGTGTGGCGTTCGTAGTGTTCGGCGGCCTGGTCGCGCATCAGCTCGAAGGCGTTGCGGCGTTCGATCATGGTCTGGCCCTCGGCCGTCAGGCGTTCCAGCTCGACGGCCTTCACTTCGCTACCGTCCTGTTCGCGCTGGCCGCGACGCTGCGCCTGTTCATTGTCGTCCAACTCGCGCTCGATCCGGTCGGTGGCCCGGTGGAAGACGTTGACCGTCGACCAGAGGAGATCGTCGAGATCGGGCTCGAGGCGGGTGTCTTCCAGGGTGGCGATCAGGGCGTCGAAGATGTCGGCGATGGCGCCGGCGACGTGGTCGCCCTCCGGAAGCGGTCGGGGATCGGGCTCATCCGTGAAGGGACGGTAGCCGTAAAGCTGGAGTTCGCTGAGGACATGGTCGGTGGGGGAAGAGGCGTGGTGCGGTTCGTAGTCGTCGTGCTCGCTCATCGGGATGCTCCGTCGATTTGACCGCGACCCTCGCGGCCTTCATGGCGACGAAAGCCGGCGGGCGGGCCGGACCTGCATCCGCAGCGGAGCGGAGGGCCGGAGCACAGCGGAGGATGACGAAGGCGGGCTATTTTGTTTCGCGATGGAAAGCGGCCGTCGGCCGCGCCGGAAAATAGTCCGCCGCAGACATTGCGGGTCCGGGCCGTTTGCTGGCCGATCGCCCTCTCGAAGGCCGGGGCGCGGTTCTCTCCGACATGGGGATCATCCGAGCGATGCCGACGACGGCGCTCCCGCCGCCTGCATTCTCCTGTCGGCCTATGCCGCAAGCGCCATGAAGCGCGCGACGTCCTGTGGCGCGATCTGCACCCGGGCCGCTGCCCGGAGGCTGCACAGACCCGCCAAGCGGAGATCCTCGTTGAAGTCGCTTAAGGCTGGAGACACCACGACCGCCTCGATCCCGGCCGCGTTCGCCCGTTCGATCAACGTTGCCATCGCACCGTCGCCGGCCGGATCATTGTCGCGGGCGATGTAGAGCCGGCGCAGCGTGTCGGGGAACAGGATGGCCGAGAGATGTGCCGCCGAGAGCGCCGCCGCCATTGGCATGGAGGGCAGCGCCATCCTGAGCGATAGCATCGTCTCGATACCTTCGCCTGCCGCCATCACTTCACCCGCCACACCGAAGCGAACGGCATGCCCCAGGAGGTCGCCCATCGCTCGCCTCGGCGTGTCGACAGGGGCCTTGTCCGTCCCGTCCGGGGCGAGCCAGGTGCGATGCGCGCCGGTCTGACGCCCGTCGAGATCGGTGACCGATGCAATCATCGCCGGCCAGGTCTCAGTCGGGGAATGCTCGTCGGGCCGATAATAGCAGCGGGGATGGAAGCGAAGGCTTCCGGTTTCGTGCAAATCGGTAATGCCGCGTGTGCGGAGATACGTCTTTACGAGTGTGCCCGAAATCGGCTGCGCCATGGCAAAGAGCCGTCGTGCCGCTTCCGGTGATCCTGATGGCGCCGGTGACTTACGCTCGCCACCATGCGGACGGTCCGGTTCAGGATGCGGCATCGACAGGAATGTGCGCGCCTCATCGGCGACGTCCTTGAAGTCGACAAAGCCGCAGCTCTCACGGATGACGTCCAGCAGGTCGCCATGCTCGCCAGTGGCGGCGTCGGTCCATTTTCCGGCTGCGCCCTTGCCGGTTTCGCCGCCCTTCAGCCGCACGAACATCGAGCGGCCGGGGGTGTTGCGCACGTCGCCGACCATCCAATAGCGGCCCTCGCGATGGCCGGAAGTCAGGTAATGGCGGCACACCGCCTCGGCCTGTCGGCCGAGACGGATCGCCAACTCGGAAGCGTCGTGCCGTGCCATCACGCCACCTCTCGCTCACTGACGCGCTCGACGGGATAGCGCTCCAACACCTTGGTCAGGATCGCGCGGCCGGTCGTATCGGTCGGCACGAACATCCGCAGCTTCCACGAGATGATCTCGTGAAACAGGCCATAGGCGCGCAGGCGATCGCGCATGGCGTCGGTGAAGCCGGACAGCTCGATGCGGTTGGCGCCCATGACCCGGACACGACGAAGCTGGAGCCGCTCGGCGAGGTCGAGGATGGTCTTGCCGTCCATCAGCGCCATGAAGGCGTCGTCCGGCGTCAGGGTCGATGTGCCGGTGGCGAGCGCGCCGGCCACCCATGCGGGAGAGACCCGACGGCCGACGATGCGCTCGCCGTCGTCGGTCTGGAGCCGATAGACCCGCGTCGACTCGTTCGGCAGCCGCTTCCAGATCGGCAGCAACAACCCGCTGACGACGTGAATGGTGCTGTCGGCATACTCCGGCACTTCGGCCACCTCGGCATCCCATGCCGCGGTGAAGCCCGTCCGGTCCGCGTCGATCCAATGGGTCTCGTCCATCATCCTGATGGGGAGGTTGTGCGCCTCCATCGGCCGGATCAGCCGGACGCGCCGTTCGATCTCGCCGTCGTCCAGCATGATGCTGGTGGTCGGGATCTGCACGGCGGCGCGGCCCGAGCGTTCGTTGATCAGCAGCCTGGCGCGCGGATCGTCGAGATGGTCGAGCGCCTCGGCCAGCATCACCGGCCGGTTGCGCTGGCGCTGGGTGATGGTCAGCAGCCGGGCTTCGGCTCCGGTGCCGGGATGGACATGAATGGTCCGGCGATCGGTGACGATGAAGCTCTCGGCCTGCAGGGTCTCCAGCCCGACGTCATAGCTGCCCGACGCGATAGCGCCTTCTATCTTGGCGTTCAGCAGCCGCTCGAACGCCGTGAACAGGACACCCTGGAGTTCGATGGTCAGCGCCAGCAGCCGGTTGAGGAAGGTGGTGATCGGCGGCAACTCGTCCTTGATGCCGGTGGAATCGGTCAGCGACAGGCCGGTGGCGTCCTCGAACATCTGGAGCGAGCAGCCGTCGACCTTGCCGCGCACCAGCAGCAGATAGAGCTGGCGCAGCGCGTCGCGCGCATAGTGCGATTCCAGATTGTCCTCGGGCCGGAACAGGCCCTGACCGCCGGTCTGGCGCTGGCCGCGCGTGATCGCGCCCAGGGTGTCGAGCCGGCGGGCGATGGTCGACAGAAACCGCTTTTCCGCCTTCACGTCCGTCGAGATCGGCCGGAACAGCGGCGGCTGCGCCTGATTGGTCCGGTTGGTGCGGCCCAGGCCCTGAATGGCGGCGTCGGCCTTCCAGCCTGGCTCCAGCAAATAGTGGACGCGCAGCCGCTGGTTCCGCGCCGACAAATCGGCGTGGTAGCTGCGCCCGGTGCCGCCGGCGTCGGAGAAGATCAGGATACGCTTCTGATCGTCCATGAAGCCTTGCGTCTCGGCGAGGTTGGCCGACCCGGCACGGTTCTCGACGGCGAGGCGATCGATACCGCCGGGGCTGATCTTGCGGACGATGCGGCGCGAGCGTCCGGTCACCTCCGCCACGACGTCGGTGCCGAAGCGCTGGACGATCTGGTCGAGCGCCCCCGGGACCGGCGGCAGCGAGGCCAGCGTCTCGATCAGGCGGTCACGGCGGGCGACGGCGTCGCGGCTCTCGACGGGTTGGCCGTCGCGAAACACCGGCCGCGACGACAGGTTACCCTCGCTGTCGGTGAAGGGCTCGTAGAGCTGCACCGGGAAGGAATGGGCGAGATAATCCAGGACATATTCCCTGGGCGTGATGTCCACCCGGACGTCGTTCCATTCCTCGGTCGGGATCTCCGCAAGGCGGCGCTCCATCAGGGCTTCGCCGGTCGACACGATCTGGATCACGGCGGCATGGCCGTCGGCCAGGTCCTGCTCGATCGAGCCGATCAGGGTCGGCGTCTTCATCGAGGTCAGGAGATGACCGAAGAACCGCTGCTTGGCGGATTCGAAGGCCGAGCGGGCGGCGGATTTCGCCTGGCGGTTCAGCGTGCCGGTGTCGCCGGTGATATTCGCCGCCTGCATCGCGGCGTCGAGATTGTTATGGATGACCGCGAAGGCCCCGGCATAGGCGTCGTAGATGCCGGTCTGCTC
The DNA here is from genome assembly GCF_014189505.1 of Phyllobacterium sp. 628. Taxonomy (GTDB): domain Bacteria; phylum Pseudomonadota; class Alphaproteobacteria; order Rhizobiales; family Rhizobiaceae; genus Phyllobacterium. The sequence continues at coordinate 1,608,259 of NZ_CP050301.1, forward strand.
AGGCGTAAGCTGGTGCTCGAGCAGCTCGTATTCGACGCCGTCGTAAGAGAGCGACCGTGCCGTGTAGAGGCCGAGCGAGCGCAGGTCGCGGGCCAGCACCTCCATCGCCGCCACGCCGCCGTCCTCGATCGCCTCGACGAATTCGGCGCGGGTCGAGAACGGGAAGTCCTCGCCGCCCCAGAGACCGAGGCGCTGGGCATAGGCGAGATTGTGAACGGTGGTTGCGCCGGTCGCCGAGACATAGACAATACGGGCGTTCGGCAGGGCGTGCTGAAGGCGCAAGCCCGCTCGTCCCTGCTGTGAGGCGGCGACATCGCCGCGTTCACCTTTGCCGCCCGCGGCGTTCTGCATGGCATGGCTCTCGTCGAAAATGATCACTCCATCGAAGTCGGAGCCCAACCATTCGACGATCTGCTTGACGCGGGAAAGCTTACTCCCGCGGTCGTCGGACCGTAGCGTGGCGTAGGTGGTGAATAGGACGCCTTCCGAGAGGCGGATGTCCTTGCCCTGCGAGAAGCGCGACAGCGGCGTGACCAGCAGGCGCTCCATGCCGAGCGCCGACCAGTCGCGCTGGGCGTCCTCCAGCAGCTTGTCGGATTTGGAGATCCACACCGCCTTGCGACGGCCCTGCATCCAATTGTCGAGGACGATGCCGGCCGACTGGCGACCCTTGCCGGCGCCAGTGCCATCGCCGAGCATGAAGCCCCGGCGGAAGCGCACGGCGTTGGGCGCATTGTCCGGCGCGGCCGAGACGATGTCGAAGGTGTCGTCGAGCGTCCACGAGCCTGCGAGGAAGTCGGAATGCGCCTCGCCGGCGTAGATGACGGTTTCGAGTTGCGCGTCGGAGAGAAGGCCGTCGGTGACGATGTTGGTGGGCAGCCTGGGCCGATAGCTCGGCTTCGGCGGCGCGACCGAGGCCATCGCCACCGACTGCACGAGCTTGGTCGGGTGAGCTTGAGCGTCGGGAATACGGATCGCCTGCAATCCGTACTCTTCATAGATCGCGTCGGTGATGCGGCCGTCTTCGGCGGGCGTCCAGTCCACGGTCTCATAGGCGAGTTCGACGCCCGCAAGCTCGGTAACGGTGCGGGCTGCTGTGGCGGCGGCGCGGGCGACATAGCCGCGAACGGTCCGCGGAGCCTGCGCGGGCGAAGCCACGGCGACGGCCACGGCCGGATCGATGGGCAGCCGCGCGGGGACGTGTTCGCCGATCCAGGTGATGAGTGTTGCGACATCGGGCGCGACGCCAGGCGAAGCCGGGAATGCCGCCGCATCATCGGCCGGCGCCTTGTCGATGACGGTCAGGCGGGTGTCGATAGTCGTGCCGTGCTTGGCATAGACAGCGCCGTCGATCGCGGCCGTGAATACGACCCGGCCTTGTTCCTGCAGGCGGGTGAATGCGGTCCGCCATGCCGGCGCATCGGGTGCGAAGCTCGCTCCGGTGATCGTCACGAGGCGCCCGCCGTCGACCAGGCGAGCGAGAGCCGAGGCGACGTGTCGATAGGCGGCCTCAGTCATCCGGCCCGTGACGTTCGCCATCACGGAGAACGGCGGGTTCATCAGGATGACGCTCGGCACGATGCCCGCGTCGAGATGATCGTCGATCTGGGCCGCGTCGAAGCGGGTGACGGGAATGGCCGGAAAGAGGTGGGACAGGAGATCGGCCCGGGTGTCGGCCAGCTCGTTCAGGACGAGCGCGCTCCCGGTGATCTCCGCTAGGACAGCGAGAAGGCCCGTGCCGGCGGACGGCTCCAGCACGCGATCGGCTGGTGTGATAGCCGCAGCGGTTAGCGCGGCGACGCCGAGCGGGAGTGGCGTCGAGAACTGCTGGAAGGACTGGCTTTCCTCCGATCTCCGCGTGTGGGTGGGAAGAAGGCTGGCGATCTTCACCAGCATCGGCAGGGCAGCAGCCGGAGACCCGGCTTTGCGTAAAAGCGCGTTGCCGTATTTGCGCAAGAAAAGGATCGTCGCTACTTCGCAGGCCTCATAGGCCGTCTTCCAGTCCCAGGCGCCGGAGGTGTCGGATGCGCCGAAGGTGGTTTTCATGGCGGTGCGCAGGGCAGCGGCATCGACCCGCTGGCCGTGTTCGAGATGGGGAAGCAGTAGCTGCGCGGCCTGGAAAATCGCGGCAGAAGGATCGGGGACATGGCCGAGGGGGAAGCAGCGCGGCGAGCGGAGCTGCCGCGGATACAGGGATCGTCGTCATCGGAAGAACCTCGGAGAGCGGATCGGGACGAACCGGCGGCGCTCTCTCTCGACCGGACCGGCTCGAACCCGTCCCGGCCGTCCTCTCACTCTGGCTTGGGCATGAAGGAAGGTGCGGGGCGGCCGAAACCGCCCCGCAAGCCCATCATTCGGCGGCGATGAGGTGACCTTCGTCGTCCTCGGAATCGGCCGGGGCTTCCTCTTCGTCATCGGTGCTGAGGAATTCCGGCAGCTCGGCCCCCTCAGTTTCTCCGCCGCTCTCAGCGTCCGATGCAGAATCGCCTGCGAGGTCTGCGAGCCGAAGCGGCTCGGGCAGCCAGCCGGTGTCGGCCAACAGCCGCTCAGCCTCCTTGGCCATGTCACCCTTCTTCAGATGATCGATGAGCTGCGCCGACGCCTCGCCCTTGGCTTCCCGCACCGCTTCGAGGATGCGTGGCTTGGTCACCCGACCGAGATAGTTGTCGATGGTCGGGCGCCATCCCACTTCCGCCATGTCGAGACCGACGGCGCGCGCGATCCGGTCGGCCTGCTTCAGCCGACGTTCCAGCCCGTGCTGTGAGATGCCGGAGCCGCCATAACGGTCGACTTTCTCGGAGAGCGCATTGACGCCGTAGGAGACGCAATGCGCCAGCAGGGCGGTCCGGCTGACGTCGTCGAGATCGACAAGCCAGTCCCAAAGGGCATCCTCGTCCTGCGGGATGTCGGCCTCCCAGCCTTCCTGCCGTTCCGCCACCGACTTGGCGGACGTGCTGTCCTTTAGGTCGGCGGCCTGGGCGGAGAAGAAGACGTGGCGGACCGACACCTCCAGGCACCCGCCGGAAGACGAGGTCCGGTGGAAGGTGTCGAGCACGAGCTTATGCAGCAGCGCCGTGATCGCGACGTGCGGGTTGCCGGCGAGCGCATCCCGCAGAGCGAGGGTGCGGTGCGCCGTCAGTTCGCTGACCAAGCGTTCGGGCAGCGGCTTGATGACATCGTCCTCCTCATCCTCCGGTTCGGGCTTACCGCCGATGGTGATGACCGCCCGCATCGGCTGCGCGTTCGGCGCCGCGCCTTCGGTCTCGCCGTCGCCGTCGATCTGAGACGCGATCGGCGCCTCGTCCTCGGGACGGACATAGCCGCGCTCGATGGTCAGTCGGCCCGAGCTGTCGATGCTGACGAAGGCGCCGGCGCGCGCGATCTCGGCCGGATCGTAGAGGGTCGGCCAGTTCTGGAAGGCGGCGATCGCGGTCTCGATCTCCTCGAGCCGCAGATCGACCGCCTCCGGCAAATCCTCGCCATCGTCATGCTCGGCGTAGAGCCGATCCAGCTCCTCGGTCAGGGCCTCGTAGGCGGTCTGCTCGTCGGCGGTGAGTTCGGGGCGCTCGCCCGCGATCCGGCGCAAGCCGGTGGTGTGGCCGTAGGGGAAGTCCAGCGCGGCATCGATCCAGCGCCAGCCTTCGGCCGCGATCTCCTCAGCGGCTGTGCCGAGCTTCGCGGTGGCGAGGCTGTCGAGCAAGGCCGGGTCCTGCAGCCACCCGCCGTCGTCGGCCTGGAACAGGTCGCGAAGGGTCGCGCCGCCGGCCGCCTCATAGGCTTCGACCCCCACGAACTGCGCACGACGATCGGACGCGCGGACAGCACCCTCAGTCAGCATGCGGCGGATCTCATAGGGCTGGCGGCTGTAGGATCGCTGGATGGTTTCCCAGACCTCCATCTGCCGGGCATGGTCATGCGACACCGTGAAGGCCATGAGCTGGTCAAGCGCGATGCCGTCCTCGGCATAGACGTCAAGCAGCGCCGGAGCGACCGAGGCGAGCCGCAGGCGCTGACGGACCACGGCCGGGGTCACGTAGAAGCGGGCGGCGATATCCTCCTCGCCCATGCCGCGCCCGATCAGCGCCTGGAAGGCCTTGAACTGATCGAGCGGATGGAGCGCCTCGCGGTGGACGTTCTCGGCGAGGCTGTCTTCCTCGGCCGGGATCGCGGAGGTCGCGTCGCGGACGTTGCAGGGGATCGGTGCGGTCTTCGCGAGACGCTTGGCCTTGACCAGCAGTTCGAGCGCCCGGAACCGGCGACCGCCGGCCGGGACCTCGAAGATGCCGGTTTCCACGCCCTCGCCGTCGAGCACAGGGCGAACGTTGAGGTTCTGAAGAAGACCGCGGTGGCCGATATCCTCGGCTAGTTCGGGGATCGAGACGCCGGCCTTGGTCTTGCGGACGTTGGCCTGGCTCAGGATGAGCTTGTTGAAGGGGATGTCGCGACGCTCGCCAAGGGACGCGATCTTCTGAACGGCGGTTGCCATATCGGGATACTCCAGGACGGGCGGCCGAGAGCCTCTCTCTCGACCTCCAACCCGTCACGAAGCGCAGCGCCGCCCTCTTCCTCTAAAGGGGGCAGCGCCACGGACCGGCAAACCGGAAAGACACGGAAGCGCAAAGCCGGAGACACGGAAAACCGCATCCCCGGCTTCACGGAAATCAGGCCGCTCGGTCGAGCAGCTTCTTCGCCTTGGCCTCCATGTCGAGGCGGGCGTCCTGATGGGGCTTGTCGCGCGCGACGGCGGTGATGCCCTGCACGAAATCGAAGATGCTCTCGGGCGGGCGACCTTCCTCGGCCAGCACCGTGTCGATGATCTTGCCGGTCTCGGCCTTGGAGAAACCACGACGACGCAGGAAGTCGGTGCGGTCTTCGTCGGTCTTCGCCACGATCCGTTCGCGCGCCGCCTTGATGCCGTTGACGAAGGGTTGCGGCGACGAGTTCGCGAAGTTCAGGAGCGCCGGGGCCGCCTCATGGGCGAACCGATTGGCGGCATATTTGGAATGGCGGATGGTGATCTCCTCGAAATCCTCAACGCCCCAGAGATTTCGATTCTGGCAAACCGCGCGCAGATAGAAGCTCGCCATGCCGAGGGTCTTGGCGCCGACCTCGGAATTCCAGCAATAGAAGCCCCCGGAAATAGAGGTCGGGCGATCCGTCCGGCAATCGGCCGGCCTCGATCGGATTCAGGTCGTCGACCAGGAACAGGAAGACGTCGCGATCGGAGGCATAGAGCGTCGTCGTGTCCTTGGTGATATCGACCCGCGGATTGTAGACGCCGGTCGACCAGTTGAGCACGCCGGGCACCTTCCAGCGGGTGTCGCCCGTGCCGTTGCCGGCAATGCGTTGCACGGCTTCCACGAGTTCTGCATCGAATATCCTCCCATAATCTGGGCCGGTGACGGCGCGCAGCTCCGTGCGGCCATCGTCGGTTTCCAGCGTCTTGATCTGCTCGGCCCGGTTGGAGGTGAGGCCGTATTGCAGGTTGATGGCGGCGAGCGCCGCCGGGAGCTGGCGCAGGTAGGCGGCGGGTGCGCCGACCAGGCTGGCGAGCTGTCCGAAGGACCAGTGTGTCGGCGCGATAGGCACATCCGTGCCCGGGAGAATCAACGCCAGCCGCTCCGGGTCATTGCGGTTCGCCTCAACATGGATCAGCGCGCTCTCCACCACGCAGGTCCGGCTGCGATCGGCGCGGTCGCGGACCGAGCGCGCCAACTCGGACAGCGACAGATAACGCTCGTCGGCCGGACGCGAGAACCATTCGGACGAGACGCGGCCGACCCGCTCGCCGCGGTTGACATCGACTTTGTAACCGCCGGTCGTGTCGCAGCGTGCATCGAGAACTTGCATGTTCATGGGACCAATCTCCATGACGGGCGCCGGAGACCTCTTCTCCAGCCCTCAACCCGTCACGGCAAAGCCGGTCCGTCCTCTTCCTCTCAAAGGGGCGTTGCGGGGCCTCCCGCAGAAGGGGGTCGGCCGAGACCGCAGGGCTCGGACGCAGGGGAAGGCGTTCCCCTCCCGGTGCGGACGTCGAAGGTTCTGCAAAGATCAGTCGTCGCTCTTTGGTCCAGGTGTCCGTTTGATCCGAACGCGTTTCGGCAGATCTCCGCTGGCCAAAACTTGCCCCACAGGATCACGGCTGATGTCAGCGATTTCCTGCAGGTGGGCAAGAAAGCCAAGAGCATGCATGACTGCGGCATAGATGCCGATACTCACGCCGGTATCGCCAGCTTCGACGCGTTGGAGTGTGGATCGGGATGTGAATGCGCGCTCCGCGACGACCGCCATCGGCAAGTGACGTCGCCGGCGGGCATCCCGTAGGTCGGCCCCAAGCTTGCGCAAAGCGCGTCTGACCCCGACAGATGGGTAATGCGGTGTGGCATCTGATATCTTCGTGCGACGTTATCATCTTTAATGTAGCACGAAGCTGACATAAGGTGTCATCGCTTCCTGCCTCCAACGGCTTGAGCTCGAACCAGAGCGACAACCTCTTTGATCTGGCACCTTTCCTCGCCATACGAAGAGTGATACAAATCCTCGGATAACAACTCCTATGTTCCGAGTTTTCGTATCGTGCCACCATCCATGTCCCAACGCCAGATTGCCCATACCGTACTGACCGCGCGCGGAATTTCGCGCCTGGCGGAGCTGCGCGAGGCGGGCGTAACGGCCGCAACCATGAGTCGCATGGAACGCGACGGAGAGGTGCTTCGGCTCGCGCGAGGACTTTATCAACTTTCCGATGCGCCCCTCGACGTTCACCACAGTCTCGCAGAGGCCGCCAAACGGATTCCCAAAGGCGTGGTTTGCCTCGTTTCGGCCCTGGCTTTCCATGGTCTGACCGATCAGCTCCCGAGGCAGGTTTGGCTCGCCGTGGGTCAGAAGGACTGGTCCCCGAAAGCCGAAGGCACGCCCATTCGGCTGGTACGTTTCACGGATCGCCTCCTAACGGAGGGTGTTGAAACCCACGCTGTCGAGGGAGTGGCCGTGAAGGTCTTCGGCGTCGCGAAGACGGTCGCCGATTGCTTCCGCTATCGGAACAAGATTGGCCTGTCCGTGGCGATCGAAGGCCTTCAGGAAGCGCTGCGTCAGCGCAAGACGACGCCGGGCGAGATTGCCAGGCAGGCTGAGCGAGGAACAGTCGCCACGATCGTTCGGCCCTATCTCGAGGCGCTGACCGCCAATGGCTAAGGAGATCAAGAATATCGGCGCCTCGGTTCGCGCCCGCCTGTTGCAGGTCTCCAAGACGAGCGGCCAGACCTTCGATCTTGTCCTGACCCGTTTCGCGCTGGAGCGGCTGCTCTTCCGGCTCAGCCAGTCACCCCACGCCGACCGCTTCGTTCTGAAGGGCGCGATGCTGATGATGAGTTGGTTCGATGACCCGCACCGCGGCACGCGCGACCTTGATCTGCTGGGCTTCGGCGATCCGAGCGCGGAGCCGATGCTGGCGACGTTTCGGGATATCCTGGCGCAGGGTGCGGCCGACGGTGTGGAGTTCGACGTCGATGCGCTTCGTGTCGATCGAATCCGCGAAGAACGGGAATATGGCGGCCTGCGACTGCGGACAACAGCATCGATCGGCGGCGCCCGGATCAGTCTGACGATCGATATCGGCTTTGGCGATGCGGTGGAGCCCGGCGCCGAAGAACTGGACTATCCGTCCATGTTGGACTTTCCCATGCCCCGGCTGCGGGGTTATGCGCGCGAGACCGTCATTGCCGAGAAATTCCAGGCGATGGTGGCGCTGGGACGGGCTAATACCCGGATGAAGGACTTCTACGACATCTGGATTCTCAGCCGGTCTTTCACCTTCGACGATGACAGGTTGCCCCGCGCGATCGCCGCCACTTTCGCGCGGCGCGGAACGGCAATACCTCAAGACCTGCCGGATGCGCTGACGTCGGTCTTCGCCGAGGACGCGCAGAAGAAGCGACAATGGCGCGCTTTCGTCGAGGGAGTAGTAGCCCACGATCCGGGGGAACTTGCCGTTGTCATTAAAGATATTGCCACTTTCCTCATGCCTCGAGTGACCTCCACCCGGAGCTTGGGTCAATGAAGGTGACATTCTTCTTGATAGCTGTCAGAAAACGTCATAGATTTCTGACAGGAGAATGGCGTGCAACGGTTGACCGAACAGATTCTTGATCATGCAGGTGGGCTGCCCGAGGGAAGTCCTATCGCGGCAAAAAGCTTGCTCCACCTCGGCAACCGCGCTGCAGTGGACCAGGCATTGTCGCGCCTTGCCGAGCGAGGTCAGTTGATCCGCGCCGGGCGCGGCCTCTATCTACGTCCCGTTTCGAGTCGACACGGCATCCGCTCGCCCTCGGTGCAAAAGGCCGTCGAGGCGCTCGCAAGCCAGAGAGGCGAGGTCATCGTGTCTAGCGGTGCCGCGGCTGCCAATACGCTTGGTCTTACGACGCAGGTGCCGGTGCGGTTGGTCTACCTGACGTCGGGCCGTAGTCGGACCATGTGTTTCGGCAAGCAAACAATCGAACTGAGACATGCGCCTCGCTGGCAGCTTGCTCTGGCGAATAGGCCTGCTGGCGCGGTAGTTCGAGCGCTTGCCTGGCTTGGTCCTGAGAAGGCCGATGCTGCTCTCGTGGCACTGAAGCGTAAGATTCCGCCGTCCACGTTTAACGAACTTGTTGCGGTAGCGCCGCAGCTACCGACTTGGCTCGCGCGCAGCGTGGGAAAGGCCGCTCATGGCTGATCCCCACCTCCGGCAGTTGATCTTCGCCCGGGGTTCATTCCCTCCGGCTTTAATTCCACAAGAGACTATGTATTCCGCTGTTCTGCCGCAGATGCCTGAAGGCTGTTCGCCTGATCGAATGCGAGATCAGGAAATAGCCAATATCGGAGAAATAGAATGAAGGCGGCGCAGATAAAAACTAGCGGAGACTTAGTCAAGAGAATTTGGGGTCTTTGTCATATACTGAGAGGTGATGGGGTTAGTTATCACGAGTACATTTCTGAGCTAACCTATCTCCTGTTTTTAAAGATCGCGGAGGAAACTGATACCGATAGAGCTTTACCAGAGGGCTACCGCTGGCGAGATCTTATAGAGTACCGCGGGCCTGACCTGCTGACTTTCTATCGCGACATGCTGACATACTTAGGTGGTCACGCAGAGAATCGCGTGGTCCAAGAGATTTATGCATTCCCGACGACAGTTTTTTCGCATTCGGAGAACTTGCGTGCAGTCATCGATGGAATCGCCAAGCTTGACTGGCATTCCGTTGATGCCGACGGGATGGGGGATATCTATGAGGGGCTCCTCGCCCGCAACTCTCAGGATGCGCGATCGGGAGCCGGGCAATACTTTACGCCCCGGCCCTTGGTCGACTCAATGGTACGCCTGATGCGTCCTGCTGCTGGTGAGCTCGTGCAAGATCCGTCCTGCGGAAGTGGCGGCTTCTTGATCTCAGCTCAGCAGTTCTCCAAAGCGGCTTCTCCTGGATCTACCCCACCTCGTTTCGAGGGTGTCGAGATCGAGAAAGGGACCTACCGCATCTGCCAAATGAACTCGTTCTTGCATGGGCTAAATGCAGGACTGATACTTGGCGATGCCCTAACCGCGGACGCGGCGGCACTCGCGCCCGCCGACGTGATTTTAGCTAACCCCCCATTCGGCAACAAAGCAGGCAGCGCGCGAAAAATAAGAGAGGACTTGCCGCATCGGACTACCAATAAGCAGTTGGCATTTCTTCAGCACATTAGGCTTGCGCTGAAGGAAGGCGGCCGCGCTGCAGTAGTCGTTCCGGACAACGTCCTGTTTGAAGGGGGAGTGGGGCGGGCAATCCGCGTCGACCTCATGGCAGAATGCGACCTCCATACTATTCTCAGACTGCCGAATGGGATATTTTATAGCCAAGGCGTGAACACGAACGTCCTTTTCTTTACGCGTCGGACAAGGAATCCGCAAAACTCGAGCCGTATCTGGGTCTACGACTTACGAACGGAAATGCCACGTTTCGGCAAGACACGTCCCTTGCGGCCTGAGCACTTTGAAGAGTTCGAGGATGTCTACGGAGCAGACCCTTTTGGTAGGGAGCGCCGTCCCGAATCTACCGACATTGCCCGTTGGCGGTCATTCAAACGCGAAGACATTGCGGCAGCGGGAGACAATCTCGACTTGATATGGATGACACCGCGTGACGCTGACGAACCGGACAGTTCGACGTTGCAGGACGTGGCATCGACCATTCTCTTTCATCTCCAGTCCGCGATAGCAGAGATTGAATCGCTGATGGAAGATCTGCCGGCGGACGAGGTGGAGCGATGAAGAAGCTTCCTCCCGGCTGGGTGCAAACCTCCATTGGCGCAATCGCGGATCTTATAAACGGTCGGGCCTTTAAGCCCTCCGACTGGGGAACGAAGGGTCTGCCGATCATACGTATCCAAAATCTCAATCGTCAGAATACACCCTTCAACCACTTCCCGGGAGACGTCGATGAGAGGCATCTCGTCCGCGATGGTGATCTGTTGTTTGCGTGGTCGGGTACGCCGGGCACGTCCTTTGGCGCGCACATCTGGCGCGGCCAGGAATCGGTGCTCAACCAGCACATATTCAATGTCCGTGTAGATCCAGAGGCGATCAACCGCGAGTTCTTTAGAGCCGCAATCAACCACACCCTCGATCAGCAGATCGCTAAGGCTCATGGCGGGGCTGGGCTACGACATGTCACAAAAGCAGCTTTCGAGGCCACGCCGATTGTGCTTCCTCCTCTGGCCGAGCAGAACCGCATCGTGGAGCGGCTCAATGCCTACGAGCAGCGGATAGCCGCGATCCGCTCTAGCCTTGATGAGGGGGCCGTCGCTGTGGAGAAGGGGCGCTCCGCGCTCCTGGCAGCAGCTTACGATTTAACTCTACTTCCTTCCGGGAGAGCATATAGCTCCATTGATAAGGCGCCGTTGGTTTCGGTCGGGGATATCGCCCTTAGCATCGCCTACGGCTCAAGCGCGAAGTCTGCTCCGACAGGCAAGGTTGTTGTTCTTCGAATGGGTAATATTCAACGCGGGGAACTCGACTGGACTGATCTCGTCTTTACATCGGACGAGAAGGAAATCGATCGTTACCTGCTAGAGCCGGGTGATGTTCTGTTCAACCGTACCAACGGAAGTCCACAACTGGTCGGAAAGACGGCGGTCTACCATGGGGAGAAGCCGGCGATCCATGCGGGTTACCTCATTCGGATTAGATGCGCCGAACGCGTTCTTCCAGATTATCTTGGTTACTGCTTAAACAGTCCCGCTGGTCGCGAACACTGCTTCGCCGTTAGAAGCGACAGTGCAGGCCAATCAAATATCAACGCGAAGAAACTGGCGGCATTTCAGTTGCGGTGTCCCGGTCTTGAGGAACAGCAAGCCATCGTGGATTTGGTGCGATCTGGCATGCGACGGCTTGCGACCGGCGAGGCCGCTGTGGCGCAGGCCTTTCAGATGCTAGAGCGACTGAATGGTCGCATGCTGGACGAGGCCCTGACGGGTCGGCTTAGCACCAATCACAGCAGCGACGAGCCAGCGAGCATGCAACTCGATCGACTAATCGCCATGAAGCAAAAACCCAAAATCCGCGCACTAACACGGCGGATCGGAGCGAAGACTATGAAGCGCACGGTATTGGAGATCTTGCAGGAAGCCAAAGCGCCGGTCTCAGCCCAGCAAGTTGCGGAGCTCTATGGCATAAAAGAAGGGGCGGCGCCTGAGGAGGTGGAGCCGTTCTATGCCGAGCTTCGGGCGCTTGACCAGGATGGACGGCTGGTAGCGGAGCCCTTCAAAGATGCTGACGGCGCGAAACTCGGTGACCGCCTCCAACTGAAAGCTGCCGGCTGAGATGCGTGTAGATAAGCTCACGATTGGATCCCCGAAGGATAGCCCCACCCACAGGTTCAAAAACCTGAAGGACGTCACTATCGACTTTGATCAGGATGACTGGGTGACGATCGTTATCGGTTGGAATGGCACCGGGAAGTCGAACGTACTTGAAGCTCTCGCAGTGATATTCCGGGAGTTAATCGATACCAGGCGTTCTCCAAAGATCGAGTTTGCGTTTGTTCTCAAGTATCGGATCGGCAGTGGTGACCTCCATCGATCAGTTACCATATCACATGATCCCGACGAAAAAGAACCATTCAACATTGTCGTAACCTTCGCCTCTCTTACAGAAGATGCGCCGGCACTGCCTCCGAAGCGCATGAGGATTGGAACCTTCCTCAAAGACGACTCAAACCTACCACGCTATGTCTTTAGCTACTACTCAGGCGAGAGCCCTCGGATGGGTGAGGTCTTCGCTCCCTATCTTCAATGGTACGATGAGCAGTTGCGGAAAGGTCGAGATCCCGGGCTCAAGAGACTGTTTTACGCTCTTCCCGTCCATAGCCAATTCGTCCTTCTTGCTTTTCTTATTGGAGGATCGTCCGCGGCCGAAAGCCTACTACGCGATCATCTGGGTATCGATCCGGAGCACGGCTTCGAGTCGGTTCTCTTCGTGTTGCGGCAGCCGCCCTGGCCTCCTCACCGAGACGGGGATGCGCGGTTTTGGGGCGCCCGCGGGGTTGTAAGCAGCTTCCTCGATAGGCTTCAGGAGGTAGCGCTCGCGCCGATCAATGTGCAGCGGCGCGTGAACACGTCACTTTGGAACAAGACTCGGCTGGAGTTCAAATATTTATACATCAAGGATATCGCGGCACTGCGCCAGCTGGTGGGTGATCAGCCCCCGGGGCACTTTTTCCGCGACCTTGAGAGTACCTACGTCTCTCAGTTGGTCGAGGAAGTGCGGATAAAAATTAAGGTCGACAGCGGGGATGGGACCGTGACCTTTCGTGAGCTGAGCGAAGGCGAGCAGCAGCTTCTCACGGTGCTCGGCCTGCTTCGCTTCACCGCGGAGGAAGAAAGTCTAATCTTACTCGATGAACCCGACACCCACCTTAATCCTAAATGGAGTGTGAAATACCTAGAGTTTCTTCGACAATTCATCGGCAATACAGCCAGCGAGCAAGAAACAAGCCATGTGATCATGACGACACATAATCCAATCGCGATTGCTGAATTGTCTCTGCAACAAGTTCAAATTCTTCAGACAAAGATCGAGTCCGGGCGGCGCAAGGTGATGGTTTCGTTCCCAGACGAACATCCGCGAGGGATGGGATACGCTTCAATTGTGACGAGCAGTATGTTCGGAATAGCGTCACAACTCGATGAAACGACACAGCTCGATCTTGAGCGTCAACGCCACCTAGCGTCTCGTGAGAAATTAACTGCGGACGAGGCGACGGAGCTGGATGCCGTCAATGCGCGGCTGGACCAATTGGGATTCCGTTTTTTCTTTCCGGATGATGAATACTCTCGCTATCTCAGAATCCGGAATCAAGAACTGGAGCGGATTTTCAAGACAAAGAATGTGGAAGTGCTGGCGCGTAGAGTTGTCGATATGACTTTGGAAGAGCGAGAGGATCTTGCTCGTCGCCTCATATCCACGCTTGAGGAAGATCAGGAAGATAAAGCGTGAGATATGTTGACATCGGTGATCTCCGTTTAGAGGATGGTTGGCCCGCGCTTGCGGAAGCGGCCTGTCGAGACGTCGTGGAGAACGGCGCTAGTATCGCCGACCATGACAATATATGGCGCGACGCTAAGAAGCGCCTCGGTGCATTGCTTCACGACAAATGTTGGTTTTGCGAGACACCTGTCGATCGATCAGACAATGCGGTCGATCACTTCCGTCCCAAAGGTAGGGTAGCAGACGCTCTGCTTGAGCACAGCGGATACCGGTGGCTGAGCTTTGAATCTCGTAATTTCCGTTTTGCATGTACTTTCTGCAATAGTCGGCGGGTAGATGTCGACAATGGGACTGCTGGTGGCAAAGCGGATCGGTTTCCCCTCGTCGACGAGGGGGCCCGGGTGTACGCCGTTGATCCAGGGCTAATTGACTACGACGATTTGATTGCCACAGTAGAGGCTGAAAATCCAGCAATCCTCGATCCATGTGATCCTGATGACTGGCTTCTGCTCGGGTGTAAGCGCGAGAACGGGAAGCCGTGCGCTACCACCGCCGACCCTTCCGCCATCCGCCGCGTTGAGCAGTCAATCGAGGTGTATCATCTCGACTATGAGCCGACGTGCAAACGGCGTCACACGACCGCGGGCCAGCTTCTTGAAAAAGTGCGCGAGGCAAAAAAGGCATTCCTTGAAATTGATGAGACCGATCTAAAAACAACGCGGCGCTTTAAGCAGCTTTCGGTCGAGATACATCGCATGATCAGGGTGAAGGCTCCTTTCAGCGGCGAGATGCACTTCCTGCTTCAGGGGCAGCGTTCGCCAGATCACCCTTGGATCGAGAACGTACTTAGCGCTGGGGGTTAAGATCAGTTCTGTCTGAGTTCAGCGATCACTTGAGGGGGGTATAGAGTGTTTCATCTGACTATGCGGGTTGCTTGGCACGAGTCCAAATGGAATGGCCGCGTGTGTCCGATGCCTTCGTCCAATTCGTTTTGTGTGGCGCTAGATCGAATTCGAGAAGAGAAAGATGACGATGCGTTAGATGCCATAGCCGGCATGGCCTGGGATGAGCTTGCGCCTGAGCAGCTTCCGCCCTGTCAAGCCGAATCAGGCGCGTTCATGAACGAGCGGCCGTGGCTTCGCCGATTCGAACACCCTTATTCAACGATCAAGAAAGCGGCCGAGACGCACGGCGCACTGAAACCTACCATCGTCAGGGTCCCCGAATACGCGGCATTCGCCGTGCCATTTGGATGGATGCTCAGAAGTGAGCAGCCGGCAATCGATGCGAGACTGCCGACCCCCCTGCCACCTGACGAAAAGTCGCCATTCGCGAGCCCTTGGGTCTTCGGTCGGGCCAGGCAGACAGCCATTGTTGATCTCGTATTCGGACGCCTAATGCCAGAGCGTTCGCTTGTGTTCTTCTATTGTAAGGAGGGGCAGCCGCTCGGGGACACGATCTCACGGCTTATAGTTGGCGTCGGACGAATAGAAACGGTTCCCCCCGTTAAGCAGTATGACGTACCAAGCGGGAAGCCCACTTATCCCATGTGGGATCGTCTGCTTCGCCATTCGATCCGGCCCGATGGCTCCGATGGCTTCCTGCTACCCTACCATGAATATCTAGAGTCGACCGGCGATGCAGAAGAAGATGCGCGCCGTGCAGATCTCCTGAACGAGATTGCGGTGTCTGCAGATCCCGCTCATACGCGTATGTTCTCATTCGCGGCGGAGCTCGCTCCTACCGATGTCGCTCTGTCGACCCTGATCCGGTGCTTGGATGCGGTCCGGAAAATTCGCAAGCATGGGATCGCAAAGGGGCCCTGGGAGCGACGGGAAGAATGGTTAAATACTCAGATCGGCCTCGCCTGGACTGATCGCGGCGCGTTTCCCGGGCTTGGGTCCGCTCTCGAAGCCCTTGGGATGCGACTTGGCACAGCGCTGAGTCTCGAACTCTTGGCGACCGGTGCTATCGCTAGCGACGCCGATCCATGGCCTCTGGCCGACGCCCTTCTTCGCGGGATCGAGGCGCCACCTCAGGAAGCCTACGTGGCAGACCTCGAAGCCGTTCAGGCCACTTGGATCAATCTCGGCGAGGAGCGGAGAGCGCTTCTCAAACTGTTATCACGCTTCTCACTTACACCAGCTCAGGCATTGCGATGGTTTGATCCCGCCAAGCGCCGACCGGCGGTGACGAGCGCAGTAACCGACGAGGGAATCCTCGCAAATCCCTATCGGATTAGCGAACTCGACCTCGGAGATGCCAAGGATGCCCCGGTTTCAGTGGGCACGATCGATAGGGGCGTGCTGCCCGACGCGACGATCGCCGCGAAGCATCCGCTACCTGAGCCGTCACGCATAGCGTCGGCCAATGACCCGAGGCGCTTCCGTGCTGCGATCGTCGCCGTCCTGAGGCGTGCTGCGGACAGCGGCGACGCTCTCCTAAGCGCTACCGAGGCCTTGGATAGGGTTGCGACCATTGAACTCGCGCATCCTTGTCTGATCGGCACGGACTGGCCGGCAGCCAACGCGGTAGGTTTGGCTGGTGTAGTCGAAATCGTTGAGGTGTCTGGTGGAGAGGCCAACCGAACACCCATTAGCGCGCTCCAACTATCCGACCTAAAGTCTCGCGAAGACCGGCTCCGGTCCCTGCTGAGTAAGCGGGCAGCGCGCGCTGCACCGACGATTCTCGCGGACTGGAAGGCCTTACTCGTCAAGGCGATCACGAATGCAGGCGGAACTTATGACCCCGCGAACAAGCGCCACTCTCTCGCAATCGATGAACAAGCGGCGGCGCTCGGCCGTATTACCGGACGGCGGCTTACGGCCCTGGTTGGGCGTGCAGGCACCGGAAAAACATCCGTCATGGGAGCTCTTCTGCTGAACGACGAGCTAGCGCGAGGCGGAATTCTGCTTCTGGCGCCCACTGGGAAGGCCCGGGTAAGACTTGGCAAGGCTGCGAAAGGCGAGGCCAAAACGGTCGCGCAGTTTCTCAACGAGTTAGGTCGATACGACGGTGCGCGTCAACGTCCTCGTTTCACGGGTGACGAGAAGTATCGCAAGGAGCGAACAGTTGTCATTGACGAATGCTCCATGCTTACCATGGACGATCTGGTTGCTGTGTTGGAGGCCCTCGATCTCGCACATGTCCAGCGCGTCGTTCTTGTTGGCGATCCTAACCAGCTGCCGCCGATCGGCGTAGGCCGCCCCTTCGCCGATCTTGCTTCCTTCCTCGAAACCACATCTGTCAAGGATGAAGCAGGGTTCCCACTGAGCGACGCACTTGCCCGGTTGACGGTCGAGGTTCGCGCCGTCGCCGGCGCAGACGACCCCTCCGATACGCTTCGGCTCGCATCCTGGTTCACGCGCGAACCACAACCCGTCGATGCGGATCGGGTTCTCAGCGACCTAGAACTTGGTCGGCCGTTCAACGATCTGGATTTGCTCTTCTGGCAGACTCCGGACGATTTACGCAAGCGACTGGGAGAAGCGTTCCAGTTACACCTCGGTCTTTCCACTCCGCTGGACGTGGCCGGTTTCAATTCTTCGCTCGGACTGGACGATCGTGGCTGGGTTCCGTTCGATGCGCCTGATGGATCAGAGCGTTGGCAGATTCTGTCACCCGTGAGGCTACATCCTCACGGTGTTCACGACCTAAAGAGGTGGACGCAGCGGCGCTTTCGGGCGCGGGAGCTTCAGGCGGCCGCCGACCCTTGGGTGGTCAGTCTGGGCGATGAGAGCGTCGTTATCAGGGACAAGGTGATACAAGTCTCGAACCAGTGGCGCGATGCTTACGACGGTTCTGAATCGGACAAACATTATGTGGCGAATGGCGAAGTCGGGCTTGTGGCCGGCGGCAAATCACCTTGGCTAAATGTCCTGTTCGCAGGCAGGCCGAACTTGACATTCGGTTATAGCGGTCGCGATTTTCCAGGGGGGTCGGGTCCGCTCGAACTTGCCTACGCGATTACGGTTCACAAGTCGCAAGGAAGTGAGTTTCAAAAGGTTTTTGTAGTTCTGCCGAAGAATTGCCGCCCTCTGTCGCGGGAGCTTCTTTATACCGCGCTCACACGGTCACGGCGCCAGCTTGTGCTTCTGATCGAGGGAGATAATGCATCGATCCTATTCGACTACACTCGACCGGAACGGTCGGAAACGGCTCGTCGTAATACCAACCTCTTTCAAGGTGTGCTTCGTCGGGTCGAGGCTGAAGTGCCCTACGCTGAGAACCTCATCCATCGCACCGAGAAGGGCCATCTCGTTCGCAGCAAATCTGAACTCGTCATCGCGAATATGCTGTTCCAATCGAGCATCGACTATGACTACGAGCGTGTACTTGAAGGGGAGGCGGAGGCTGGGCGGCTACGACCGGATTTCTCGTTCGTCACGCCTGATGGCGATCTCATTGTTTGGGAACATCTAGGGATGTTACATCGTGAGGACTACCGGAGGGGTTGGGAGTGGAAACTACGGTGGTACGAGGCTAACGGTTTTGCGCTTGGCCGAAACCTTTTTACCTCCGTCGATGATGAGCGCGGGGGGCTAGACTCATCTACATTGAGGGCTACGATTGCGCTGGTGCAGGCGGCATTGGATTAAACCTCAGTCAGCAATCTTGGGCATCTCGAGCCCGCTGGTGCAATTGGGGATATTGCTTCTGACGGCCCTTTTAGAGATAATGTAGACGCGGCGAGCGGCGCTTTAGAATGCAGGAATTCGCCGATTGACCGCGATAGTTGGTGAAACGCCGAAAATATTTTTTTGGCAATTTTCCCTTTAAAATCAAAAGCGTAGTTTTTTGACGGTCCCCGTGTCGGAATTTTGTCGCTGGCAGAATAAATTTAGCAGTGATTTCAATTGGTTATATGCAGTTTGAACAATCGAGTGGGAGTGAATGGGAATAGCGTGGAATAGTGTCGGAGCGTAGCACTCGATAGATTCCAGGCGACCGCAGATTTGTCGGGCGTCTCCCATTTTCGCGACTTGTGGCTTTCAAATATCCGGTCGCGCGCTGCTCGAAGCAGTTAACGCGCGACCAGTTCTTGGCATCGATCACGAGGTCGCAGATTGATTACTGTTCCTTCTTGAACAAATCCTGGAAGATCAGCTGGCCCCAAATGCGGCCACGTGCGTGCACCAGCGCGCCACCCTCGTTGAGCTTTCCTAGATTGACAGGTGCGAACCCGAGTTGTTTGGCCAAGGCCGCCACGGGAGCGATCGCGTCCTCGTCGTCGCTCGACAGAAAGACGACCCGGTGTCCGCCCTCGACGACCGGATCGATAGCCAATGTGGCCGCAACCAGGTGATTGAAACCTTTCACGAGCTTGGCGCCGGTGAAAGCCTTCGCGACGAAGGCGGAGGACGGGACGCCGTCCAGCTCTTCAAGGAGAACGCCAAACCCGTTCGTCGCGTCGATGATTGTCTTGCCTTCCCAGCTCGGCAGGGCCTTCGCAACCTCGCGATGCTCCCCGAACGGCACCGCCAGGATGATTGTGTCGGCCTCGAGTGCATCTTGCAGCGACTTGGCGATGACCGTGGGTCCAATCGCCCGGGCCTGCGGCGCCAAGGCCTCAGGCGGCTGGCGGCTTGCAACGGCCACCTTGATGTTTTTACGGGCGAAGGCGTGGGCGAGAGCTTGGCCTATCGAACCGAATCCTACAATTGCATAGCTC
The DNA here is from genome assembly GCF_014189505.1 of Phyllobacterium sp. 628. GTDB lineage: Bacteria > Pseudomonadota > Alphaproteobacteria > Rhizobiales > Rhizobiaceae > Phyllobacterium. The sequence goes on from NZ_CP050301.1 coordinate 1,627,431, forward strand.
ATAATACTTCTCCGATTTGTGTTGATATTGCTTTGATTGCCCGGTCTTCAACGGCGCGGGGTTATCCGTTCTGCTGTGTGGTGATCTTCGCGCAGGCGTTCCGCCGGTCAGCCGCTTCCCTCGTTCGGGCGCGATTTCAGATGGCCGAGAAACCTCCGTCGACGGACAACTCCAGCCCGTTCACGAAGCTCGAATCGTCTGAAGCAAGAAACAGCGCGGCCGTCGCAATTTCCTCAGGACGCCCCATCTTTCCTCGCGGTATCAGGGATTCGAACATCAGCTTCGCCTCCTCAGTAAGAATTTCGTCCTGCATCGGTGTGGCGATCGGCCCCGGGTGCAGCACGTTCACCCGGATATTCCTGCCCTTCAACTCGTTGAGCCATCCACGTGCGAATGCGTGCAACGCCGCCTTGCTCGCCGCATACACGCTGTAACCAGGAAAACCTTTCACCGAAGCAACTGATCCGGTCATGAAGATCGATCCGCCATCATTGAACAGCGGCAACGCCTTTTGCACCGTGAACAGTGTGCCACGCGTATTCAGGCCGAAGGTCGCATCGAAATGCTGCTCGGTGATCTCGCCCAGAAGGACGGCTTCGCCGATGCCGGCGCTCGCGTACAGGATGTCGATCCTGCCCTTTACCCGCTTGACTGTATCGAACAGGCGGTCGAGGTCATCGAGATTGGCCGCGTCGCCGCGCACACCAGTCACGTTCCGGCCGATCAGTTTGACGGCCTCGTCCAGCACCTCCTGTCTCCGGCCCGTGATGAAAACATAGGCGCCTTCTTCAACGAATCGCCTGGCGCTCGCCAGCGCCATGCCGCTCGATCCACCCGTGATGACGGCAACCTTACCTTCAAGCTTTCCCATGATTTCTCCTTCTAGGCTCTGCCTTTGGTTGTTCGGGGTCGTCCCCGAGACCCTCGAAATGGGTTCGGTGGCATCACTTGTTGAGTGGGGAAGGGCGCACATCAGTGGTGCAAATTTGATCCGGTTGGACGATTGGCGCCTATTGCGATGATCGCTGCCCGCCCTTGGGAATTGGGCCAAACTCGTCGACACAAGCTATGATGATCACCCGTACTGTTGTACGATACGTTAGATATGGGCTTTGGAAGGTGCACCGCGCGGTGCAGGATTGCACCATGACTGACTGGGATGACATTCGCTATTTTCTTGCCGTAGCGCGCGGAGGCTCCGTGCGGGCTGCCGCCGAGGGCTTGGGCGTGTATCACTCGACCGTGCTGCGGCGCATCGCTCAGCTTGAGGAACGCCTCGGGGCGCACATGTTCGAAAAACTGCCTTCGGGCTACCGTCTGACGACTGCGGGCGAGGAGGTCCTTGAGCTTGCGAACCAGATGGAAGCGTCGTCGCACCAGCTGGAGACGCGCGTCTTCGGGCGCGACCAAAGCGTGCGCGGGCTCCTGCGGGTGACATTGCCACCGCCTCTTGCAACCCACCTGCTCATGCCGGACTTCGCTGATTTCGCGCGGCTGCATCCGGACATTGAGATGGAAATCCTGTCGTCCGGCGATCTGGCAAATCTGACCAACCGAGAGGCCGACGTGGCGATCCGCGTTGTCTACGACCGCAAAACCTTGCCGCTCAATCTTCACGGCCTGAAGGGACCGGAGGTGTTCGGCGGCGTTTACATGTCCCGGGATCGACTAGCAGCATGGCGTGCCAGTGCGCCTGATCCCATCCGGTGGATTGTCATAAGCATGCATGGAATTCCGGATTGGGCCAGCGCGGGTGAAGTTCGCACCACGGGTGCTCCATTCAGGGTCACGGATGCCGAGGCGCAGATCGTTGCTGTACGGCAGGGGCTCGGGATCACGACACTGCCGTGCTTCGTCGGAGATGCCGACCCCCTGCTGGTGCGGGTGCCAGGCACCGACCTGCACATGTACGGAACGCTCTGGCTTCTCACGCAGGGGGAGACGCGCAAGACGAAGCGCGTGCGGCTCTTCACGGAGTTCGTATCCCGCAGGTTCGCCGCATACGCTCCGCTTCTCTCGGGGCTCTCCATATCACGCGACTGACGCCCAGCGGACTGGAGCCGCCGTTTTAGCGGATGATCAATGCGTTATGCCGCTTCGGGAATCCGGGCGATCACCTTGATCTCGAAATCGAAACCGGCAAGCCAGTTCACGCCTATCGCCGTCCAGTTGGGATAGGGCGGGGCACTGAAGAGCCGGTTTTTGACGGCCATGATCGTCTCGAACTGGTTTTCCGGGTCTGTGTGAAACGTGGTCACATCGACGAGATCGGCGAAGGAGCAGCCGGCCGCTTCCAGCGTTGCCCTCAGGTTGTCGAAGGCCAATTCGACCTGACGTCCGAAATCCGGTTCAGGCGTCCCGTCGGGACGGCTGCCAACTTGTCCTGAAACAAAGAGCAGGTCGCCGGAGCGTATCGCGGCTGAATAGCCATGTGCCTCATAAAGTGCATGCCGGTTTGCTGGAAAAATCGCCTCGCGTTGCGTCATCCTATGATTTCCTTGTCATCATTGTTGGGTGCGCAAGGGGATATCAAGGCTCTCGCCGCGCACGGTTTGACATACGTTGTGTATGCGATATAGGAATATACGTGTCGTATGTCAATCCATATACGGCACGTATGTGAAATATGTGAACGAGGGCAAAGATGGCGAAGCGACGCGTTGAAACGATGGAAGCGAACCGCGCAAAGCTGATCGGTGCCGCACGAAAGGCCTTTGCCGAAAAGGGATATTCTGCTGCTTCCATGGATGAGCTGACGGCCGACGTCGGTCTGACCCGCGGCGCGCTTTACCACAATTTCGGGGACAAGCGTGGACTTCTGGCAGCCGTCGTTCAACAGATCGATGTTGAGATGGCTTCGCAGGCGCAGGAGATTGGCGCTCGCGTAGGAGACGATTGGAACGGCCTGCTGGCTGAGGGCGCAGCCTATATCGAGATGGCGCTCAATCCCGAAGTCCAGCGGATTGTCTTGCTTGATGGGCCGGCTGTTCTGGGGGATCCCTCACAATGGCCAAGTCAGAACAATTGCTTGCAGGTGACGAAAGAAACTGTTGAGCGGCTGATCGCGCAAGGAGTTCTCAAGCCCGTGGACGCAGAGGCCGCAGCCCGGCTCATCAATGGCGCCGCACTCAACGCGGCGCTGTGGATTGCGGCCAGTGGAAATCCGAAAGAGGTTTTACCAAAAGCCGTTGAGGCCTTCCGGCATTTGGCCACCGGTCTGCTTGCAAAACCGAAATGACCCCGCATTATCGGCTTCACCGGAGCCTGCTACCCGGTCCGGTATATCACGGCGTTTGCAGCCGGTAACGAAATACCAAGAAAGCCCTGTCACATTTGATAGCGTCGCGATTCGGCGCTCGCGAATGTTATCAAACCCGACTTTGACGAAGCCCCATCATCACCGGGCTGAAGAGGGCAGGATCTTTATGGCCAGCAAAAAGCGTAGCACCCGTTCATCATCGCGTTCGCCGAAGCGATCGTCTTCGCGGTCTTCGTCGCGCAAATCTTCAAACGGCTCGTTGGTGGCTCTGGCAGCCATCGTTGGAATCGGCATTCTGGGCGTATGGGGCGTGACGCAGCACAAAAGCACGCTGACAAACTTCACTCGATGGTTCGATCAACCCGCCACGCGCATCAGCAAGCCAGCGCCAGCGGCGCCGGATGTAGATGTGAAACAGTCTGCAAAAAGCGAGCCTCGCCAGGACAATAGCCGCGTCAGCACTTCCACTGCTCCTATACCGCGTCCATCCGTTTCGGTCGGCGTACAACCGCAAAATCCTGTGGCAACGAAGCCAGTGCAGCAGGCTGCACTGCAGTCCGTGCCGCTGCTGCAGCGCCCGCATGTTGCGGTGGGCACTACTGAAAAAACCAGTATTCATCTGCCACGCGGCATCAACATGCCCAATATGGCGCCCTCAGTCGTTTACGCCAGGGAAAGGCTCACCCTGCGGCGCAATGCTTGGGATAAATCCGATCCAGTGGGTACTGTCGAGAAGGGCCGTGAAATGCGTTCCTACAGCAAAACCGGCAAGTGGCACCGTATTGTGGTGCCAGCCACCGATATGATCGGCTGGGTGCACGAAGACCTGCTGATTGCGGGAAAATCCCGTTCCGGCATTTCGAGCATGGCGACAGGCGCGATATCCAGCGCACCCAAATCTGCGCAGGTGCCGCCTGTTTATCCGTCCCGGCCGGTCGGAGCGCAGTAAGAGACGGTCGCGGCCCCATTCTTCAAAGGCAGGCTTTGTACACGCTGGTTACTGCGTAGCTGATGGATTTCGCGCCAGCTTCAGGACCGTCGCAATGGCGCCTTCGAGAATGTCATCGGAAAGTGCAGGATCATCCACGGCGCGTGCGAGCTGCAGCGATCCCACAACCAGGGCAAATATCGATCGAGCGGTATGGTTGGCATCCTCAGGCTCCCGCCCCTTTAAATGCCTAGCGATCAGATCCACCACTGCATTGAAACGAACCGTATAAGCATGCCTCGTCTCGGGTGACTGGCGGCTGATCTCCGGCAGGAGAGCGGCAGACGGACAGCCATGGCCGCGGTCATCGCGGTGGCTCGGGCTCAAATACTGGCGTAAAATTGTTTCCAGGTCGTTTTGACCGATGGTTCGTGCCATGGACTCGTACTGTGCATCCAGTGTGCGTTCAACGCATTCCCTGACCAGATCATTCTTTGACGAAAAGTGGGTGTAAAACGCCCCGTTGGTCAGGCCAGCATCGGCCATGATGGCAGCAAGCCCAACCGCCGAGACGCCCTGATCCCTGAACTGCTCTGCAGCTACCTCGGTGATCTGCTGGCGGGTATTTTCCTTATGTCCTTTTTCGTAACGCATCCGGGCCTCCCGATTGCATAGCGCAAACGCTATTGCATTATGATCGTAATGTGATATTATAGTCGTAATGCAATTGCAGTGCAACCGTCTTTACCAATCTACACATTCAACCCCAAGGAGGGGTGTTCCCATGACGCGCTTACTTCTCACCGCAGGTATTGTCCTTTCTCTCGCAGCCTGCTCAACGACCGGACCTGGCACGCAGACTGCAAGCTATAAAACCAACACGGCCTATGCATTCAAGACCGGTATTCATGACAGGAATGCCAAGCCGGTAATCCGGCATGAAGCCCTGGCAAAGGAGCCTCGCCTTGGCTTTACCGGTTTTGCAGCAACACAGGCCATTGGCGGCATAAACTAAAGCTCCATACTCTCCATGAAGCGAATGGCTCTGAAGCAGTTCAGAGCCATTCGCTTTTCATCGGGCGTCTCTCTTTTCCCGGATCAGCACGATATGATCGCTTGAAATGATCAAGCGGCAATGCAAGCTGTCTGAATGGATGCGCCCATGACATCATTGGAGAGACGGAAACAGGCCGCTATCGAGGCAGTCGCCAAGCGCTTTTCGGTGCCTTGGCAAAAGGGTGACAGTGGTGAGGCTGATACCTGTCTGACAATCGCTGATAAACGCATCGCCGTCGACATTGCGGCCATATCTCAGACACTTGCTGAATCGGAAAATTCCGCAAAACCGCGTTTGCGGTTCGACAAAGTCGCACTGCGGCTTGTTGCGCGTTTGCAAATCTCGCTGTCAAAGTTCGTCCCGGACGGCAATGCCGTGATTGTAACTGTCACCGCACCCATTCGGTTGGCCTCGAAGACGACCGCCATGTTGGAAAGCCTTGTCTGGGACTGTTTTACGCGCCCGTCTCTGCCGGTGGAGATCAAGGACACAATCCACGGGAATCAGGTCCGTATTCGCTTTGTAAAAGGCGTTTTGGCACCAGCGGAGAAGGTGATCGGTTTCGTGCACAATCCCGACTCGGACGCAGATATTCTCCTGAACCTCACACAATCCCTGCTCCTGCATGTCGGTACGGCAACCGCTAGCCCTCGGTCTGAGGAGTTGGCGAGTGAGCGATGGCTCGTTCTCGCCTGTGCGGAAGGACCGACATATATCGAGACATATAGGCAGGCCTATTTACAGTCCGGCATTTCGTCCGGCTTTCAAAAGATTCTGATGGTGTTTGCAGACGGGCAGGTCGAGCCTCTGACAAATTAGAATTGACTAATTGATTAGCATAGGCTAATTGAAATGCATGATCGAAACCGCCACCATCACCACCGTTTTACGCACCCTTGCTGACCCCACCCGCCGGGCCCTGTTCGAGCGTGTTGTGAAATCTGACGAAATAACCGTCGTTGAATTGACGCAGGGGAGCGGCGTAACCCAGGGTGCCATATCCCAGCATCTCAAATCGCTGAAACAGGCCGGATTGGTGATTGAGCGGCCGGAGGGTCGCAAGGTGTATTATCGCGCCGAGCCGGAAGGTCTTGCCCCGCTGGTCGATTGGATGGGGCACTACGGCGTCTTCTGGCGCGACCGGTTCGCCGATCTTCGAAGCCTCCTGAAGGAGATTGATCCATGAATGAGACCGTATTGAAACCCCACACGCAGGACATTGTGGTTGACGAGGTCTTTCCGCATGCTCCGGAAACGATCTGGAAGGCGCTCACATCTGGCGAACTGATCGGCCGCTGGCTGATGGAACCCACAGGGTTTGAAGCCGTTAAGGGTAATCACTTCACCTACAAGACCACCCCGTCTGGCGCATGGGACGGCATCATTCGCTGTGAAGTGTTGGGAGTGGCACTGAATGAACGGTTCGTCTACGCCTGGAAGGGCGGACACGACGGCAATGTCGGATATGGTTCACGCCTCGAAACCATAGTCACGTGGACCCTTTCCAAAGTCGAGAATGGTACGCGCGTCCGCCTCGTCCATTCCGGCTTCGTGCTGCCAAGGAATAATACGGCATTCAACAGTATGAGTGATGGCTGGAAGAAGGTCGTCCCGCGTCTTGGCGCTATCGTCGACGAACAGGTCTCGTCGAAAAAACTGCACTAATCCCAGTCAAAGACCTGATGACATTGGCCGTTGGTGCCGAAGCCAACGGTTAAAAGAGACAGCCTTAACAAGAGGAGGTTACCATGCAAAACCCTGTGGTTTCGCGTGAAGAGTGGCTTGCTGCCCGAATTGAGCTGCTCAAAGCAGAGAAAGATTTGACGCGGCGCAGCGATGCGCTGGCACAGCGGCGGCAGGAATTGCCGTGGGTCCGGATCGACAAGACTTACCAGTTCGAGACCGAGGCAGGAAAGGCATCGCTGCCGGACCTCTTTCAAGGGCGCTCGCAGCTTCTCGTCTATCACTTCATGTTCGGTCCGGATTACAAAGCTGGCTGCCCGTCCTGTTCTTCCATTGCCGATGGCTTCGATGGTTTCGTGGTGCATCTGGCAAACCACGACGTGACACTGATGGCGATATCGCGTGCGCCGCTGGAGAAGCTTCAAGGATACAAACAGCGCATGGGCTGGACATTCCCATGGGCCTCTTCTTACGGCAGCGATTTCAATTTCGATTTCAATGTTTCGCTGACCGAAGAAGCACAGCGCAACGGTACCGTCGAATACAATTACGAGCGCGAGGAACCGGTCGTCGAAATCGCCTCACGCACAACGCCGGATGGAACCGCAACGTTTGCAGCAATGTCCGGAACCGACACGGCAACCTATGCGCGCGAGCGCCCTGGAATCAGTACCTTCGTGCTGGAGGATGGTGTCGTCTACCACACCTATTCGTCCTATTCGCGCGGCGTGGACGGTCTGTGGGGCATGTACCAATGGTTCGACCGCGCACCAAAAGGACGCAACGAAAATGGCGTCTGGTGGCGTCGCCACGATGAATACACACAAGGCTGAGAGCCCACGTTTTTAGAGGAGGAGAACAGACATGAGCAAGACCTATACCGGCGGCTGCACCTGCGGCGCGATCCATTATGAAATAGCGGCGGAACCCATCTTCATGAATGATTGCCAGTGTCTCGACTGTCAGGGCAGGAGTGGTACGGGACATGGTTCGTATCTGACATTCCCGGACAAGCGGAATGTGAAACTCGAAGGCAAGGCGACACAGTGGGACGTTGCTGGTGACAGCGGTAACATCAAGACACACGCCTTTTGCCCCACCTGCGGTTCACCGGTCTATCTGACCTTCGCCGCGATGCCGGATTTCTTCACGATCCATGCCGCAAGCCTTGATGATCCGAGCCGCTACAAGCCGCAAGCGGTGACCTACGCCATGCGTGGTTATGCGTGGGATCATCTTGATCCGGCCCTGCCGAAATTCGACAAAATGCCGTCAGCCTGAAACGCGGCGATGTCGGGAAAGCCTCTCTCCTTCTTAGATGGGGACAAATGAGTTCCGTTCAAGAATTGTCAGGGCGCGGAATGCGGGTGTAGTTTCCGCCTCGCGCCGGGGCAAATGTTCTCGAGCGGGCAGGTTTGGGGGCAGATATGACATATGGCAGCATCGGCGGATTCGCTCACGAGAAATTCTCCGCTGCACGGGAAGCCTTCGAAGCCAACTTCGCCAATGGCGAAGAAATCGGTGCTTCATTCTGCGCAACTGTCGAAGGCGAGACAGTTATCGACCTTTGGGGCGGGTATGCCGACGAGACGAAAACAAGGCCGTGGAAGAGCGATACCATTGTCAATGTCTACTCCACCACCAAGACCATGACGGCGCTGACCGCGTTGCTTCTGGCAGACCGGGGTGAACTCGATTTTTCTCTGCCTGTGGCCAAATACTGGCCGGAATTTGCAGCAAACGGCAAGGGCGGGATCACTGTTGCCCAGCTGATGAGCCACACGTCGGGCCTGTCAGGCTGGCATCCGGCAGTGAGCGGCCAGGATTTTTATGACTGGGAAAAGGTAACGTCGATGCTCGCTGCACAAGCGCCCCTGTGGGAGCCGGGAACGGCATCGGGCTATCACGTCTATACATTCGGATTTCTCATCGGCGAAGTGGTGCGCCGCATCACCGGTAAGAGCCTTGGAACCGTTTTCCGCGAGGAGATCGCCGAGCCGCTGGGTGCCGACTTTTCCATCGGTTTGCCGGAAACGGAGGATGACCGCGTCGCCGATCTCGTGCCGTCGGGTTCTGTGCCCAGCGCTGCGGGTGTTGAAATGAGCGATGTGCAGAAAATCACATGGATCGACACGCAGACTGAGGTTGCATCCACCCGCACCCGTGCGTGGCGGGGTACCGAAATCCCGTCCGTCAACGGGCATGGCAATGCCCGTTCCATCGCGGAAATTCATGCCCTGCTCGCCAATGGCGGCGTGGCCAAAGGCAAGCGCCTCCTGTCTGAAGCGGGTTGCCGCAAAGCGCTGGAACAGCAGATCGATGGCCCTGATCTGGTCATGCGCAACATGGAGGTGCGCTTTGGTTTGGGTTTTGGTCTTCCCAGTCCGATTTTGACCCTTGCGCCCCCCAATCCCAACAGTCTGTTCTGGGCTGGCGGCGGCGGTTCCTTCATTCTTATCGACATGGATGCGCGTACGACCTTTGCCTATGCCATGAACAAAATGCGCTTTTCGTTTATTGGCGACGAGCGCTCGTTTCGCATCATCCACGCCATGTGGCAGGCTTTGGGTACGTAACTGTTTTCAATCCATCATCTTAGGTAAAGCCGCTGCCAATGCATCGACTGCAAACCGCACTTTCAGCGGCAGATGCGGTGTCTGCAGCCATAGGGCGTGGCAGTCATAGGGCAGTTCCGGCTCATGCCGCAAAAGCTGGACCAGTGTACCTGTCCGAAGCCGCTCGCGCACCAGCCAGCTTGGCAGCCACGCCAGCCCCAAGCCGATCGATGCGGCGTCGGCCACAGCATCCAGATCGTCGATTCTCAGCCGGGAGACCGGCATGACCTCTATCGGAGGCTGGTCCTCATGTTGAAACACCCACGGGCGAAGCCGGCCGGACCGGTGATAGACAACGGCCCTGTGTCTGCTTAGATCCTCTATTTGTTCGGGACTGCCATGCTTCTCGATATAAGAAGGTGAGGCGCAAACAATCATGCGCTGGCGGGCGACACGGCGCGCGATCAGTCCGGCCTTGTCTTCAAGTTCGCCGGTGCGGATCGCCAGATCATAACCATCCTCGGCAAGATCGGAAAAGCGGTCGCTCAATGACAAATCGAGTTCCAGCGCCGGATATCGCTGTGCCAGCTCCATCAAAACCGGGGCAACACAGCGCCGTCCGAAGTGAACAGGCATGGTGACGCGCAGTTTGCCGCGTGGCTCGGTCAGGTGATCGGCTGCCAATGCATCCGCAGCGTCCGCTTCAGCCAGCACAATACGGCAGCGGTCGTAATAGGCACGTCCAAAATCTGTCAGGCTCTGGCGGCGCGTAGTGCGGTTGAGCAGGCGCATGCCAAGGCGCTCTTCCAGAAAGCGGACATGTTTGCCGATCATCGGTGCTGACAGGCTGAGCGCATCGGCTGCTGCCGCGAACGAGCCTAGATCGACGGCTCTGACAAACACGGACATGCTGACGAGACGGTCCATATTCAAAACTCTCAGTTTCGACTGTTGTGCTTATACACCCATTTATCCCGTTATCCCGCGCTGTCATAGCTCATTCAGTTCAATTATTTTGGAGTTATGACGATGAGCCGTGTTGTTCGCTTTCATGAGCGTGGTGGCCCTGATGTGTTGCGCATCGAAGATATCGATATTCCTTTGCCCGGTCCGGGCGAGGTGCAAATCCGCGTCAAGGCAATCGGTCTGAACCGGGCCGAGAGCCTGATGCGTTCAGGCACTTATATCGAGAACCCGCCTTTGCCCTCCGGTCTTGGCCTTGAAGCAGCAGGCATCGTCGCGGCAGTGGGCGAGGGTGTGACGGACTTTGCAGCGGGCGATGCGGTCAGTGTTGTGCCGCCGGTCCAGATGTTCCGCTGGCCAGCCTATGGCGAGCTTGCCACCTATCCCGAGGCGCTTGTCATCAAGCATCCGCCGTCACTTGGCTGGGAAACGGCGGCGGCGGTCTGGATGCAATATCTCACCGCTTACGGCGCGCTGGTCGATATCGCAAACATTTGTCCCGACGATTTTGTCGTTATCACCGCTGCCTCCAGCAGTGTCGGGCTTGCTGCTATCCAGATTGCCAATATGGCTGGTGCGACAGCTATCGCGGTGACCCGGACATCGGAAAAGAAGCAGGCCTTGCTCGACGCCGGTGCTGCGCATGTCATTGCCTTGGCGGAAGAAAATCTCGAAACGCGGCTGCACGAGATTGCTGGCCCTGATGGAGTGCGCGTGGTGTTCGATCCCATTGGCGGACCGATATTTGAAGCGCTGACAGCGGCGATGTCGGTTGGCGGCATTCTGCTTGAATATGGTGGCTTGAGCCCTGAAGCGACTCCTTTTCCACTGTTCACGGTGTTGAAAAAGAGCCTGATATTGCGCGGCTATCGTGTTTACGAAATCACACAGGATGCAGGGCGGCTTGCCGCTGCCAAGACATTCATTCTCAACGGTCTGGCGACAGGTTCGCTTAAGCCGGTCATCGCCAGGATCTTTCCGTTTGAACAGATTGTCGAGGCGCACCGCTATCTCGAGTCGAACCAGCAATTCGGCAAGATTGTCGTGACGGTTTGAAGACCGAGTGCCGTCTAAAGCAGCGCAATTTTTGTGATGTTGTGGACGGCACGCGCACCCTCCATCTTGTCAATGTTCATATTTTGTTCTAATTTGTTTCCTTCATTTCTCATGCCCGTTGCAGGAGTACGCACATGCAACATGAGTTTGATTTGAACGATGGCTGGGCGAATAGGCCGTGGCAACCTGAAAATGCGGACCGGATGTTCTTCGGTCTGATGACTGGATCTTCAATTTCTGATCGCGTGAGCACACGAAGGACGCAGCTCGTCAGCGCTTTAAACTTGGATGCCCGGGGATATATCAGCGAGGATCGGTTTCATGTCTCGTTGCTATGGGTGAGTGATCGTGAGCGCCTGCGGTCCCAGGAAGTGCTTGCGGCCAGGCTGGCAGGCAATGCGGTGGCCATGACGCCGTTCGAGCTCACCTTCGATAGGGCCCGCAGCTTTCCAGGTGGTAAGAGAAACCACTGCCCGTTTGTGCTGCTCGGGGAAGGTGACGGTGTCCGACAACTTTATCAGCGGCTCGGATCAGCCATGATCGCTAACGGTTTGCGGACGAGGATGGGTGATTACTGCCCGCATCTAACGCTCCTCTACGACCAACGCTTCGTTACACAGCAGGAGATTGAGCCCATCCGTTTCAAGGTGAATGAGTTTTTCCTTATCCATAGCAAACGGGGATTGTCCGAATACGAAATACTGGACCGCTGGACATTGCATTGAAGTCAGGCTGGCAGTCCCGCAGCTTCGCTGGTTACGGGACTGCCGCCATCAATAGCTTGCTTAGATCGTCTTCACATAATCCCTGACCTGATCAAGCACCGTGCCCCAGCCATCGTAAAAGCCCATATCTTCATGCTTTTGCCGGGTGGCTTCGTCTACATGCATCGCCATCGCGGTGTATTTCGTACCGTTGCCATGCGGTTCGAAGGTGGTGATTGCGGTGATGAATGGCTGGCTGGACGGGCGATAACCGGGAAGCAGCGCATTGGTCCATACCAGCCGCTCATTCGGCACGATATCGAGATAGCAGAAGAGATTGATGGCCTGCTCGCCTTCTGGTGACTGCATCACGGTACGGAAAATGCCGCCGGGGCGCAGGTCAATCTCGCATTCCGGGATGTGCCAGGGTTTTGGCGTGAACCATTGTGCCACGTGCTCGGGCATGGTCCAGGCCTTCCAGACCAGTTCGGGCGGCACATCGACCGTGCGTTCAAGCACAAGATCAAGTTTCGGATCGGGTTTGGGCAATCGTGTCATGGTTTTTCCTCCTCCTTGAGGGTCAACAGATAATCATCGAGCTGATCGAGACGGCGCTCCCACAGCGCCCGCTGTTCGCTCAGCCAGTCCTCGGCCATTTTCAGGCGGGCCGGGGCGATCTGATAAGTCCGCACGCGGCCTGTTTTGCGCGAGTGCACGAGGCCGCAGCCTTCCAGAACCCGCAAATGTTCAACGAAAGATGGCAGCGCCATATCGAAAGGCGAGGCGAGTTCACTCACCGAAGCCGGACTTCTGTTCAGGCGCTCCAGCACATGCCGCCGGGTCGGATCAGCCAGCGCGCGAAATACCGCATCAATCGGAGGGATAGCTGGATCTGGAAGGGCGGTGCGCGGCGTCATGGTGGCGGCTTTTCCGATTGTGTTGCATCTGCTTTTCAAGGCCACGATAAATCGGATTAAAACTTAGGGCAATACCTTAGTGTTATTTTATGCACCGGGAGTGCCCGAGAGAAACACCATACGGAATCGCAGGCCGTCACGGCGCAACCTTTGTGCAATGTGCATCGCTTAATTTACGGCACGAACAGATATGCCGGGCTTTGGGAACTGGATGCGGGCCACTTCCGATCCTTGCGACACGCAAGTGCAAGCCCGGTATTTCTGCTGACGTGTCTGAAACCCTGTATTGATTGGTTCAAAGTGTTGCGAATTTTGTTGGTGGAAGATCCGCTCTGCAGCATCGATGATAAAATCCACGCCGGCGTTACGCATCTATTCATGTGCTTCGTCTGATGGATGATGCCAGGCCGCATTCTCTGACATGGCATCTGATGAAACGCCTGCTTCTGATGCAGGGCGTGATGCTGGTCGTTTGCATTACATTGGTCATCGGCACCCTGGCGTGCACGGGGCTCTTGCGAGCTGTGGATGCTCCCGGCGCGGTGTTGGCGCGCGTGGTTTTTCCTGATGTGCTTCTGATCGCTTTTGCTATGTTCCTGATCACTCATTTTGTGGTGCGCCGCGCCCATATCGGTCTGGCAAACGTGGCGGCCGAAGCGGCGCGTATCGATATCAATGAACGCGGCGCCCGTCTGCGGCTGGATGGAGTGCCACGCGAGGTCACGCCGCTGGTGAATGCCATCAACACGGCACTCGCGCAGCTCGATATTGGCTATAACAGTCACAAACGCTTTCTGCTCGATGCAGCACGTGAGCTGACCATGCCCATTGCTGTTTTGCAAACCCGGCTGGAATCGTTACCGCCCGGCGCAGCCGACGTCCGTTTGCTCGAAGGTGTCGCGCATCTTGCCATCCTCGCTGAACAATTGCTGGACCTGCAGCGTCTCAGCCACGCCAGTGCACAATTTGCAGCGGTTGATCTGCTTGCCTTAAGCCGACGGGTGGCATCTCAACTTGCACCGATGGCCGTTTCGGCCGGTTATGCCCTATCGCTTGAGCCCAATACGAACCGGGCGAGGGTGAACGGGGATGAGAGGGCACTCGAACGGGCCATGATCAATCTCGTGCAGAACGCCATCCAACATGGCGGGCGCAAAGGCACGATCACCATCCGCGTTGCCAATCCGGCCAGCATTTCCGTTGAGGACGAAGGGCGGGGCATTCCTCCGGGACAACGAAACCTGATTTTCGAACCCTTTTACCGCCTGCGCGGGCGGGGTCGCGGCGCGGGTCGTGGCCTCAATCTTGTGCGGGAAGCCGTGCAGTTGCATGGGGGAAAGGTTATTGTGACGCAGGCACCGGGTGGAGGTGCCTGTTTCACTATCAAATTCGCATCCGCATCTGTAATATCGTGATGTGATCTCTACATGCTGCCTGAAGAAACTGCTGTGGATATCTTTGTCGCTGAGAATTTCCGCAATCTTCCCACAATTCTGGCGCGTAATAAGCGGGCTGCGTTAAAAACGTTGGAGCATGAATTTTTATGACGGGTAGCGTTTTGACTTTCCTGCGGGCTTTGCTCAGCGATCCGTTTCGCGTCAGCGCCATCGCGCCATCGGGTGCAGCCCTCGCCAGACTGATCACCAGTGAAATTTCCTCCACTTCCGGCCCAGTACTGGAGCTTGGACCGGGCACGGGTGTGTTTACCGATGCTTTGCTGGCCCGGGGTGTTCGCCCCAAGGATTTGACGCTTATCGAATATGGCGCTGAATTCGCCCGATTGCTGCAGTCGCGCTTTCCCGGCATGCGCATCCTGCAAATGGATGCGGCCCAGCTCGATCTGCACGAATTCTTTGACATGCAACCTGCGGGTGCGGTCGTTAGCGGCCTGCCGCTTCTCAGCATGACCTCGGATAAGGTCGCCGCTATTCTCGGTGGTGCTTTCAGCAATCTTCGCCCTGACGGCGCCTATTACCAGTTCACCTATGGTTTTCGCTGCCCTGTGCCCAAGGCGGTGCTTGAGCAGCTGGATTTGGAATCCGTCTGTATTGGCCGCGCTTTCCGCAACCTTCCACCCGCTGCGGTATATAGAATCAGCCGCCGGGGTGTGACGGCACCTGTCAGCATCTGATATCCGCGCTCATAGGATCGAGCAGCGATTGATCACCAATGGTGACGGGTCCATCAAATTTATTGTCTTGTCATGTTGCAATGCAGCGATAATGTCCGGCGCATGAGTTCGCAGGCATATTCCCCCGTTCGCTTTGCTCTTGGCGGTTTCGTCACCATGGCCGTTGCCATGGGCATTGGCCGCTTTATTTTTACGCCGGTTCTGCCTGCGATGATGCAAGACCTTTACTTCACCCCGGCCGCAGCCGGGGTCATCGCATCAGCCAATTATATCGGCTATCTCCTTGGTGCCATTGTCGCTGGTTATGGCTGGGCATCGGGCATCGAACGCCGGGTTGTCCTCATTTCGCTGGCGGTAAGCGCGATGCTTTGCCTCGTGGTGGGGCTGAGCAACAACGTTTTTGAGGTCGCAGTCCTGCGCTTTTTCGCAGGGATTGTCAGTGCTTTCATGCTGGTCCTTGGCGCCACCATCGTCTTCAGCCATCTTGCCGCTGCCAACCGGCAGGATTTGCAGGCTCTGCATTTTGCCGGTGTCGGTGCTGGTATCGCGCTGTCAGCCGTGTTCGTAGCCGCCAGTGATATCATGGGATTAAGCTGGCGCATGGACTGGATCGCCGCTGCGATCTTCTCCTTTCTCGGCTTGCTGGCGGTTTTCTGGCTTATCCCGGAAGGCCCCTTGCGAACCGGAACGGTGGTAAAGGAACCGCCGGTGCGCTGGACGGCGGATTTCATCAAGATCAATATCACATATGGCATTTTTGGTTTCGGATACATCATCACGGCCACATTCCTGATCGCCATTATCCGTAACAGCCATGGCGGCACATTTATGGAGGCAATGGTCTGGCTGCTTACCGGTGCGACTGCCGCCATATCTGTCTGGTTATGGACACCAGTGCTGCGCCGCGTCGGCCCCTTTGTCGCGGTGGCGTTGGGCTGCCTGATACAGGCGGCTGGTGTCGCGGCCAGCGTGGTGTTGCCCGTGCCTGTCGGGCCACTGCTCGGCGGCGTGCTTCTGGGCCTCACCTTCATCGTGATTACCGCCTTTGGCTTTCAGGCCGGCCGGTCGATCCTGCCGCAATCACCGCGCCGCGTCATGGCGGTCATGACTGCCGCCTTCGGTATCGGCCAGATCATCGGACCGCTGGTTGGCGGCTATCTCGCCAATACCACGGGGAATTTTACCGCAGCGACCCTTGCGGCAGCGGCAAGCCTCGTCATTGGCGCTGTTTTTGCGTTTCTTGCCGGGCGTTGAATATTACAGCAATTTAATTGCTGCTGCACACGCTTTGCCCTATTCGTGGTGGTAGTCTCAGACCAAATCAACTCTGATTTGACGTCATTTATACGAGGAACCCGCCACCGTGTTTGTCTCATTTTTCCCCAAGCCAAAGCTGTTTTTCACATCTGCGGTACTCTGGTCGCTTGCAGCGGTATTATTATGGTACTTCGGTGGGCGAAATTTTGGTGCCCATTTTGGACTGCCGCCTGCGGCACCAGATGCGCCAGCGATTAGCGGCATTCCACTTTTTCTATCGACACCGTTCCTTTGGTTTTATGTTTACTACATCGTCGTTGTTTTCGCCTTTTATGGGTTTTGGGCATTTTATAGTCCACATAAATGGCAGCAATGGTCCGTTTTAGGATCGGCACTCATTATCTTTGTAACGTATTTTTCCGTTCAAGTGAGCGTTGCGTTCAATGCTTGGTACGGCCCCTATTATGATCTTATTCAGGCTGCTTTGGCTAAAACAGCACCTGTGACGGCAAAGCAGTTTTATCTTGGTCTCGTAGACATTACCGGCATCGCGCTTCTTGCTATCGCAGTTGGTTCGCTTAACGCGTTTTTTGTCAGCCATTATGTTTTTCGTTGGCGAACAGCAATGAATGATTTTTACATGGAGCATTGGCAAAAACTCCGACATATCGAAGGTGCATCACAACGTGTTCAAGACGACACGATGAGATTTTCGAGAACCGTTGAGGGGCTAGGCGTTAGTCTTGTAAGGGCTCTAATGACGCTGATCGCTTTTTTGCCCGTTCTGTTTGTTCTCTCCAAAGATGTAACGGAGCTTCCAATAATTGGTGAGATACCCTACGCGCTGGTTTTTGCTGCAATAGGATGGTCTGTGTTTGGTACTATTTTTCTAGCGCTCGTTGGTTACAAGCTACCGGGGTTGGAATTTAAGAATCAGCGTGTTGAAGCTGCATACAGAAAAGAACTTGTTTATGGTGAGGATGATGAGAATAGAGCGCAGCCACCAACGGTAGCAGAGCTATTTGCAAACGTTCGTAAAAATTACTTTCGTTTGTATTTCAACTATCTATATTTCAATGCAGCTAGCTTTCTTTATACTTGGACCGACAATCTGTTTTCGTTGTTGGTGCTTATTCCGTCGATTGCCGCTGGAAAACTAACACTTGGTCTCATGACGCAAATAATGAACGTTTTTGAACAAGTAAGAAGTTCATTTCAATATCTCGTCGCATCGTGGTCAACAATCGTTGAGCTTTTGTCAATTTATAAACGTCTGAGGGCTTTCGAAGCTGTCATCTATGACGAACCCCTTCCATCTATCGATCAGCACTATCTTGAAACCGGTGTTGAGCATTAACTGCCACAAGCTGGCGGCGCTTAAATAGCGCCGCCTCTTATTTTCTCATACCAACGTTCCATAGATCGGTGCCCTTCATCCATGTCATTGTAGTCTTTGCTTATCACACAAAAATGTGCGATAGTTGGCATGAAAGACATAGGCATGAAAAGAGAAGCCTTGTTGCGTGAACTTCGCGATATAGCCAGACGATTAGAGATGACGTTCGAAGTGGTGGAGAACCGGGGTAAAGGCTCCCATTATCGTGTTCGATTGGGTGACAGATTTACCACCGTTAAATCCGGAGAACTAACACCGGGCTATGTCAGGCTCATCAGGAAGCAATTGGGCGTTGGTTGAAACAAAGACCGGGAACAGATGATGCAATATTCCTATCGCGCCAAGATCGAAGCTGACCCTGACGGAGGTTTTCTGGTGACATTTCCCGATGTTCCGGAGGCTCTCACCCATGGCGGAGACCTCTGCGAGGCACGCGAAAATGCCACCGAGGCTCTGGGATTGGCGCTGCGCGGCTATCTGGCCTATGGCAAAGATCCGCCTATGCCAAGCGCTGGCCGGAGCAAGGGCATGGCAGAAATTCCGGTGGAGGCCACCGACGCTCTGAAATTGGCGGTTATAGCTGCATTCAAGTCATCAGGGCTTTCGAAATCCGAGCTCGCCCGCCAGCTGGGTAAAGGTGAAACAGAAGCGAGGCGCATTCTTGATCCCGATCATCCCACCAAATTGCCGTTGCTTGAGGCGGCATTGGCGGCGCTGGGCAAGAAAATACTGATTTCCGTTCTTGATGCCGCTTAAATCCCGCTGCCCGAAACCTTTGGACTGTTGAGTGCAGCCCCCGTGACCGGCGCTTCGGCGCCGGTTTGCTTGAGGTAATCGCTATAGGTCGTGCAACGCACCTCCGGCTTGATGCAGACCTCGGCAGTAAAGCGTTCCAGTGCCCGCCAATAGGCGTCGCCATTCATTAGCGTGAAATGAATGCCGATCTGGAAAGGAATGCGCGCGCCGTTGTACTGGCGTTCAAAAGCGCCCTTGAACGCATCATAGGCGCGGTTTTCAAACTCATTCAGATGGTCTGCCCGCTCGAAACCGCCGGAATGGCGCACAAACATGTTGTAATCCATCGCGACTACAGGGCGGTGTTCCGGGCCTTCGCTGATGGTCGGCAGGGCAAACTGATACAGCCCGCCCGCATGCACCGGCAGGGCAGGGCCCTTGGAAACGCTGCTGGCATCAAAGGCATAGCCCATTTCTTTCAAAGCGGACAAAAGCGCGGGGCTTGCCGAGAGGTAAGGAGCGCGAAACCCGCGCACATCCTTGTCAACAAAGCTCTTCCAGCCTTCAGGCTCGGGATCGCCGCCATATTTGGCCCAGGCGCTGCGCAGCACCTGCTTGTAAGTGGTGAACTCGCGCACCCAATCCGCCTTTGTCCATGTCCGTCCATCGAAATGGCCGCAGGCATGGCTGGCAATCTCGTTGCCCTCATTGTGCGCCCGCCAGATATTGTCGAGCCGCTTGGCGATATCGTCCTTCGAGGCGGCATAGCCGATATTGGAACGGCCGGAAGTTTCGCCCGGCGCCTGATAGGTCTTGCGGTCGCTGCGGTCGATCAGAAAGACACAGGAGAGAAAGTAGGTGAATTTTGCGTTGGAGCGTTCCGCCAATGCCCGGCTACGCTCCCACAGGGCATTGCTGCCGGAATTATCAAACGAGATCAGCACATATTGCGGTTTGCTGCCGATGGAACCCCGCAAGCCGTTATCGTCACCCGCATAGGCGGGCGCACATGCCGAAATGGCAAGGGACGCAACGAGGACTCGGGAAAACAGACGCATAGGCAGGCACAACACAATCAATGGGAGAGATGCTTCTCGCTACAGGCCAATTGTGGCGATCATCGGACGCGTCGATCCACCGCAAGGGCGTGCCTTGGAACTGTTCTAAAGGCGCTATAGTCTGCGTTCAACAGCGGTGGAGAGCGTCATGCTGGTACTGATTCTGGGTATTGTCGTTTTTCTCGGTATTCATTCCGTGCGCATTGTTGCGCCGCGCTGGCGTCTGGCCAAGATCGCTGCATGGGGTGAAAACGCGTGGAAGGGTCTTTATTCCCTTGTTTCCCTGCTTGGTCTGGGTTTGATCATCTGGGGCTGGATTTTAGCGCGGCCCTATTCGCCGTTCATCTATGAACCGCCTGTATGGATGAAACACATCACCCTGCTGCTCATGCTGTTTTCGTTTATTTCGCTGATGATTTCCAACTTCAAGCCCGGAAAACTCAAGCCGATCCTCAAACATCCCATGCTCCTTGCCGTCAAAATCTGGGCGCTGGCGCATGTGTTGGCCAATGGCGATCTTGCCTCGCTGATTTTGTTCCTGTCTTTCCTCGCGTGGGCCGTCGCGGACCGGATCGCCATCAAGCGGCAGGAGCGGGCAGGCATTACCCAGACGATTATCGTACCGGGACCGGTATCCAATGACGTCGTGGCAATTATCGCCGGTGTGGTTCTCTACATCCTCTTCGTGTGGAAACTGCATGCTTGGCTGATCGGCGTTTCACCGATTTAAATGTGCCGTCACGGGGTATTTTTCACTTAGCCCTTACATCCCGGTGATTTTCCGACTAAAAGCCCCTTAACTCTGTGCGCGCGGAGCGGCGAATGCTGCCTTGCGTGTCCATATTTCATTCAAGGCAGGCCCCTGAAGGGCACCGATGAGGCACTATGACTGACGACGGCTTTTTCCGTGAGGTAAATGAGGAACTGCGCTCCGACAAAATGCGGGCGGCGTGGAAGCGTTTTGGCGGCCTGTTCATTGGCGCTGCTGTTGCTCTGGTTGTCGGTACGGGCATCTTTGCCTTTTACGAATACTGGACCGAGAAGCAGGCATCCAAATCCGGTGATGAATTTCTGGCTGCCCTCAACCTTGTCCGCGACGGCAAGAATGACGAGGCGCTGAAAACCCTCGATGATCTGGAAAAGAACGGCTACGGCGCCTATCCGGTGCTGGCGCGTATGCGGGCCGCCGGCGTTCAGGCGCAGAAGGGCGACCCGGCTGCCGCCGTTGCTGCCTTCGACAAGGTCTCTGCCGATACGGCGGTGCCTCAATCTATTCGCGATCTTGCCAAGCTGCGCGCAGCTCTGCTGCTCGTTGATACCGGCACCTATGATGATGTCGCCAGCCGCGTTGAATCGCTGTCAAATGATGGCAATCCGATGCGCCACTCCGCTCGCGAGGCTCTGGGTCTTGCGGCATGGAAAGCTGGTCGCGGCGGTGATGCGGAAAAACTGTTCAAACAGATTTCCGATGATCAGGCCGCTCCCGCCAATATTCGCCAGTTTGCCGACACGATGCTCGACATGCTGCGCAGCACCGGCGCAGCACCTGCTGCGGCAGCCGGCTAACACAGGAATTTGAGTCTTTGAGCTTCACCCTCGCCATTATCGGCCGTCCGAATGTCGGTAAGTCCACCCTGTTCAACCGGCTTGTCGGCCGCAAGATTGCGCTGGTGGATGACCTTCCGGGCGTTACGCGCGACCGTCGTGTGCATGCCGCCAAACTCTATGATCTGAAGTTCGATGTTATCGACACGGCTGGTCTGGAAGAAGTGCCTAGCGATTCGCTGGAAGGCCGCATGCGCGCCCAGACGGAACTGGCGATTGGCGAAGCGGATGTCATTTTGTTCATCGTTGATGCCAAGGCCGGCATTACGCCTGCTGACGTGACCTTTGCCGATCTTGTCCGCCGTTCGGGCAAGACAGTGATCCTCGTGGCCAACAAGGCTGAAGCGCGCGGCGCCGAATCCGGCATGTACGATTCTTATCAGCTGGGTCTTGGTGAACCGTGCCCGATTTCTGCAGAGCACGGCCAGGGTTTCCCTGATTTGCGCGACGCGATTGTCGAAGCCTTGGGCGAAGAACGCGTCTTTCCGGACGAGTATGAGACCAAAGACGCCGACAGTGATGCTGTTGCGGTCACTATTCCGGCCGTTGCCGGACCAAAAGACGATCTGATCGGCGATGATATTGACGATCCAGATGCCGAAGACATCCCGGAATACGATTCAAACAAGCCTCTGCGCATTGCCATTGTTGGCCGCCCGAATGCCGGCAAGTCGACGCTGGTCAACACCATGCTCGGCGAAGACCGCCTGCTGACCGGACCGGAAGCGGGTATTACCCGCGATTCGATTTCCGTCGATTGGGAATGGAAGGGCCGCAAGATCAAGCTCTTCGACACCGCCGGTCTGCGCCGTAAGTCGCGCGTTCAGGGCAAACTCGAAAAGCTCTCGGTTGGTGATGCGCTCCGCGCTATCCGCTTTGCCGAAGTGGTCATCATCGTGCTTGATGCGACGATCCCCTTCGAAAAGCAGGATTTGCAGATCGCCGATCTGATTATCCGGGAAGGCCGTGCGCCGATCATCGCTTTCAACAAGTGGGATTTGGTCGAGAACCGTCAAATGGTTCTGGCTGACCTGCGCGAAAAGACCGAGCGCCTGCTGCCGCAGATTCGCGGCATTCGCGCCGTGCCGATTTCCGGCGAACGCAATCAGGGCATCGACAAGCTGATGGCCGCCGTTGCCTCCACCGACGAGATCTGGAACCGCCGTATTTCCACCGGCCGCCTCAACCGCTGGATCGAGGGTGTGACCACGCATCACCCGCCGCCGGCCGTGGCCGGCCGCCGTCTCAAGATCAAGTACATCACACAGGTGAAGACCCGCCCGCCGGGCTTTGTTATCTCCTGCTCGCGCCCGGAAGCGTTCCCGACGTCCTATGTGCGCTACCTCTCCAATGGTCTGCGCGAGACGTTTGATATGCCCGGTGTGCCGCTGCGGCTGGTCCTTCGCACCTCCGACAATCCCTTTGCCGGACGCGCAAAGAAGAAGCGCTGAACGTTTTCCGACTGCCAATATTTGCCAGCGCCTTCAAGTCCAGCTTGGGGGCGTTTGTCGTTTTGGGTATAGAAGGCGCTATTCCGCGCGTTCTTTCCCAAGCCCGTTAACTCTCCATCAAGGTTAATGCTTCATTTTTATGGCCAGTAGTGTTCGGTTGTGAGTGGGGTATCGGCGTGCGTTTTTCTGCGTTTTTTCGGGCATCCAGCCCCCGGCGAAAGAATCGGACAAACAGGAACTTTACGGGTCCGATGATCATCGGAGCGGCGATCTATCTGTTATCGCCGACCGTTGTTGCCTATCAGGATATGGCCAGCATGTTGTCGGGCTCCGAATCGGGCAATGGCCGCTGGACTGCCTATCTGGAAAAGTCCCCTGCCGGTTCCATCCAGAAAGCCAACATGTCCTTCGTCGATGACAAGGCAATCACATCGGGCATTCCAGCAAGCGGCATCAATGCTCCGGGCATTGGCCCGATCGTCGTCAATGGCACGCAAAAATCTCCCGATGCGACACCCGACGAAGAGCGCATCAACCGCGCTGAAAAGCAGGGCCGTATCGTTACCATCAGCAAAAAAGCGCCACCAAAGGCATTCAGCGCCGGATCGATTCTGCAGCGCTCAAGCATGCTGATCCGCCCAACGCATGGCATCGAAGTCGAGATGGCTTTTGCGAAGCCGAAAATCGCAGGCAAGGAAATCCAGATTGCGCTGGCTTTCCATAACCGCGCGCCTGCCAAAGCTGATCCGCAGATTTCGCCGATGCTGGCAAGCCTCATCACCAGCAACACGCCGGATGTTCTGGCGCTGGGTTATGCGCCCGCTGCGCCCGACTATGCCAAGACCTCGCCCTTCGACAACATCCTGAATGAACCAAAACAACCCGGCCGGTTCATTCCGCAACTGGGCGCAGGCGACCACGCCTGGCTGGCATCACCATTGCCTCCCGTTGTTTTCACCAAGGAAGAACAAAAATGCCTGGCGACGGGCATTTATTTTGAGGCGAGAAGCGAAAGCTTGAAGGGGCAGGCCGCCGTTGCGCAGGTTATTCTCAACCGCGTCCGCAACCCGGCCTATCCGAAGACGATTTGCGGCGTCGTTTACCAGAATGATGACTGGATCAACCGCTGCCAGTTCTCCTTTGCCTGCGAGGGCCGCAAGCTGGTTGTCACCGAGCCAAGATATTGGAAGATGGCGCAGGAAATCGCCATGGCTGTCACCGCCGGTCGCATTTTCCTGCCCGAGGTCGGCTCCGCCACCCATTACCACGCTACCTATGTCCGGCCGAACTGGGCCCACACGATGAAGCGCGTCGACAAAATCGGCATGCATGTCTTCTACCGCACCTATGGCGGCGGCTGGATCTGAGCGTCGCCGGTCTTCGACCTTAGGCCACTTGGAAGCTGAGCAAAAACTGCTATTATCGCTCTTGGAGTGAGGGATAGGCTCTCGCCCACCCCTCGTTCCTGCTATGTGAAATGAACCCGGAAGCTCAGTGACCAGCTGCTCCGGGTTCTTTTCAATATCAGGGTGATGCTAAATGGCAGACGCCACATAGTTCACCTCCAAGTTTGAGAGCAAGGCCCTTGCCAAGGTCGGGAGGCCTATCGTCCCGATGCACCGGCTGGCTCGGTGCTTTCTGCTTCGCCCTCAAATCGCTATTATGTTGTCTGCGTGCATCGCTATTTATTGTGGGCTTGGGAAGCGTCCGCAAGAAACGCAAGGTTGAGTTGGACTAGGCATATAGTTGGAAATCGCTTTGCTGCGCTGACGGATTGCCTCTCACATCCGTGCCCGGCGCTTCTCCTATCCACAGGATTCGGGCGGGGATTTTTGCCCCCAGAGGTGAGACATAAAGTCATATTTACCTAACATATTGAAATTGACCACGAAAATTACCTTGGAGAGTTCTGCTTCTGCGCCTTGACTAGCGCGGGTCGTAACAATATGTTGCGCGCGACTTCGAAGCGGGGGTGAAGCCCTGCATTCAGCGTGTAAAGGACATGCCATTGGCCACGGGAAACGACCCCGATCAGTCAGGTTCTGTCGGTAACACGCCGGATGCCGGAAAGCCGCTGACTTCGGTTGAACTGGAAAACCGCAGCCGCGATCTGGAAGCAAAACTTGCTTCCAAGGGTGTTGGCCGGAAGATCAGTTCGAAAGACGAGGGGACGGGGACCGCCTCCGGTGTCGCGCAGGCCATGAAATTGTCGAGCGAGTTTATCGCAGGCGTTCTGGTGGGGGCGGGGTTGGGCTGGTTAACTGACCGATTTTTGGGCACGTCACCATGGGGGCTGATCATTCTGCTCCTCCTTGGTTTTTGTGCCGGAACGCTGAATATCCTGCGCTCTGCAGGACATGTGGCGGAAAACCGTGGTTTTGAGCCTGACAAGGGCAAGGACCGCGAGAAACCGGAATAAGCCTGCGGGCATGGAACGATATAGACGAGGTTAGCGTGGCCAACGATCCGATCCATCAATTCCAGATTGCACGATGGATTCCCATTGATGTCGGTGGAATTGATCTGTCCTTCACCAATTCGTCAGCCTTCATGGTTGCTACGGTGGCTGTCGCGTCGGCATTTCTCTATCTGACTTCTTCCAATCGCGGCCTCATCCCGACGCGTCTGCAGTCGGTTTCCGAGATGGCCTATGAGTTCGTGGCTTCGACGCTGCGTGATTCGGCCGGATCTGCCGGGATGAAGTTCTTCCCGTTCGTCTTCTCGCTGTTCATATTCGTATTGACGGCCAACATGCTCGGACTGTTCCCCTATTTCTACACCATCACCAGCCAGATCATCGTCACGTTCGCTTTGGCTGTTCTCGTGATCGGTACGGTTCTCGTCTATGGGTTTGCCAAGCATGGCTTCAAGTTCCTTGGGGTGTTTGTGCCCTCGGGCGTGCCGGCTCTGCTGCTTATTCTCGTGGTGCCGATTGAAATCATTTCTTTCCTGTCCCGCCCGATCAGCCTTTCCGTACGTTTGTTCGCCAACATGCTTGCTGGCCACATTACGCTGAAAGTGTTTGCTGGTTTCGTGGTGTCGCTGAGCAGTCTGGGTGCAATCGGCATCGGTGGCGCAATCCTGCCGCTTATCATGACTGTCGCGATAACCGGTCTCGAATTTTTGGTGGCTTTCCTGCAGGCCTACGTCTTCACGGTGCTGACATGCATGTACCTGAATGATGCAGTGCATCCTGGTGGTCACTAAGAAAAAACTTCGCCGGCGGGGCCTCCGCCAAACGTAATCTACCAATAACCTATTCTATCCAAAGGAGTTTAACATGGATCCCGTAGCAGCAAAGTACATCGGTGCAGGTCTCGCTTGTTTTGGTATGGCCGGAACGGCCCTCGGCCTTGGCAACATTTTCGGCAGCTACCTCTCCGGTGCATTGCGCAATCCATCCGCAGCTGATGGCCAGTTCGGCCGTCTGGTATTCGGCTTCGCCGTTACTGAAGCTCTGGGCATCTTCTCGCTGCTCATCGCTCTTCTGCTTCTGTTCGCTGTTTAATCAGCAGACAACTTCATACTGGCTGCGCTTTGCGCGGCCAGTATAACATTTATAGTCAGCAGATCGGGAAATGCCCGAACCAAGGGGACAACATATGTTTGTGTCTTCGGCTCAAGCCGCATCCACAACCGCTCAGACCGAGACGCCTGCGCATGCCGAAACGGCTGCACCGGGTGCCGCGCCTGATGCTCACGCTACCGCGACCCACTCCGAAACGGGTGTGGCGCACAAAGGTGTTTTCCCGCCCTTTGATTCCAGCCACTTTGCTTCACAGCTGCTCTGGCTGGCGCTGACATTCGCATTTTTCTACCTGTTCCTGTCGCGCGTGGTTCTGCCGCGTATCGGCGGCATCATCGAGACGCGCCGCGATCGTATCGCCACCGATCTTGATCAGGCTGCCCGCATGAAGCAGGAATCGGATGAGGCGCTTGCCGCCTATGAGCAGGAACTGGCCGAAGCCCAGCAAAAGGCCGGCAGTATCGCTCAGACCGCCCGTGACGAATCCAAGGCAAAGGCCGATGCTGAAACTGCGGAGATCTCCGCAGCCCTGAAAAGAAGCTGGCTGAAGCCGAAGCGAGCATTGCCTCCATCAAGGACAAAGCCATGGCTGGTGTCGGCGCTATTGCCGAGGAAACCGCGACTGAAATCGTCAAGAAGATCATCGGTGGAACTGTCGACAAGGCAAGCGTTTCCGCTGCGGTCAAAGCTGTTCGCGGCTAAGGAGAACCATTATGGACGCAACATTTTGGGCCCTGGTTGGTCTGGTTATTTTCCTGGCGCTGTTGGTATATCTGAAGGTTCCGGGCACTGTTGGCAAGTCGCTTGACGGCCGTGCCGACCGTATCCGGGATGAGCTGGAAGAAGCCCGCCGCCTGCGTGAAGAAGCACAGTCCCTGCTGGCCGAATATCAGCGCAAGCGCAAGGAAGCCGAAAAGGAAGCTGGCGAGATCGTTGCCGCCGCGCAGCGCGAAGCCCATGCCATCCTTGAGGAAACCAAGCAGAAGACCGAAGAATATGTTGCCCGCCGCAACAAGCTTGCCGAGCAGAAGATCGCCCAGGCCGAGACCGAGGCTGTCAACGAAGTCCGCGCTTCTGCTGTGGATATCGCTGTCGCCGCTGCAAGCCGTCTTTTGAAGGATAAGGTTGACACGAAGGTTTCGTCCGACCTGTTCAAGTCGTCGCTGAGCGAAGTAAAATCGCGCCTGAACTGATTTTGGCAAAAATTGAATTGGATGAAGCCGCCGCAAGGCGGCTTTTTCTTTTAGGTCTATGGTGGCTCTCCTAATCCCATTCGGAATGGAGAATGATTGCAGAACGATCGTGCGTGGTTCGCCCTTCGGCAAGCTCAGGAAGCTCACCATGAGGGAAAGTGCTGGTTGATCCCTTTCTGGCATCATAAAGCACAGGGAGCCCGGGGCACTTCTTTTTCCGTCATCCTCGGGCTTGACCCGAGGACCCACGGCAAAGGAGTACCATAGTTTCAGCTCGCTGAATGTATTCCAGATTGCTGAGCTAAACTAAGCCTAAATTTACTTCATTTCTCTGCTGGACCACATCATGTGTGTGGATAGGTTTGTGCTCCTTTGCCTTGGGTCCTCGGGTCAAGCCCGAGGATGACGGAAAAAGAGGTGCCCTAGGATCGCAGAAAGGGGTGTTTTATCATGACGAAGAGGGAGCAACATCCACCCCTCATGGTGAGATTCCTGAGTTTACCGAAGGGCGAACCACGCACTCTGGTTTTGCAGCAGAAAATATCGTTCCAGCAAACGGGGATCAGATGTGTTGTTTAACCCACCACTTCCCGATTCTTCAAAGGGGCAAAACTGAAGCGGTGCAGGCCAACAACCGGCCCGTGGGTTTCCATGGCGTTGCGGTGGAATTCGGTTCCGTAGCCCGCATGCGTTTCCAGCCCATAGAGAGGGTAACAGCGGCCAGCCTGCGCCATCATGCGGTCGCGGCTGACTTTGGCAAGAATGGATGCAGCGGCAATCGAGACCGATCGCTGGTCGCCCTTGATCATGGCCGTGCCGGGGCAGGGAAGGCCGCGTGGCACATCGCGTCCGTCAATGAGTGCATGGCCCGGCAGAACCGCAAGGCCGCAGGTGGCACGCCGCATGGCCTCGAGAGCGGCCTTCAGAATATCGCTGGCGTCGATGGATGGCGCTGACACACTGGCAATGCCGGATGCGAGCGCGGTAGCCAGAATAATATCGAACAGCTCCTCGCGCCGTTTGGCGGTCAGGCGTTTGGAATCATCAAGCCCGTCGGGGATTTTCTTCGGGTCGAGAATAACAGCTGCAGCCACAACAGGTCCTGCCAGCGGCCCGCGTCCTGCCTCATCAATCCCGACGACAAACGGCACGCCGTCGCGCAAAAGCCGCCGCTCCGTGGCAAAATCCGGTTTGCCAGGGTCGAGAGGAAGAAGCAGAGAATCAGAACGCGATCGAGCCATGTTGCGGGGCAGACTCGCATTCGTTCTGATTCTCTGCAAGGCCCTGATGCGATGGGGCGAGCATCAGAGCGTCCGTCAGGGGGATGGGGGTCGCCTGACGGAAGGGGATGACCGAGCCGTTGCCGCTTAAAACAACGACAATTGCTCGCTCTTGGGTGTTGGCACAAACAGGTCCGTGCGCAGTCGCTGTCTGGCCAGATTGAGGCCGATGCGTTTGGCGGCAATCTCGAAACGCCGCTCGATCTGCCAGGCATAGGGACCTTCGCCGCGCATGCGCTTGCCCCATTCCGCGTCATAGTCTTTGCCGCCGCGCATGGAGCGTATCAGTGACAGCACATGCCGGTAGCGGTCGGGATAGTTGCGCAGCAGCCATTCCTTGAAAATAGGGCTTACTTCCAGCGGCAGGCGAAGCAGCACATAGCCAGCCTGGCGCGCGCCCATGGCATAGACGCTGTCGAGAATGCGCTCGATCTCATGATCATTGAGACCGGGAATGATCGGGGCCACCAAAGACCCTGTCGGTATGCCGGCATCGGAAAGGCTGCGCAGGGCCTGCAACCGGCGCGTCGGTGTCGAGGCGCGTGGCTCCATCGTCCGTGCCAGCTTGCCATCCAGCGACGTCACTGACAGGAAAACCTTGACGAGACCCTTTTCCGCCATGCGCGCCAGAATATCCTGATCCCGCAGGATAAGCGCTGATTTGGTCACGATACTAACCGGATGCTGGTGCTCCTCCAGCACCTGCAGGATCTCGCGCATGATGCGCCATTTCTTCTCGATCGGCTGATACGGGTCTGTATTGGTGCCAATCGCGATGGATTTTGCCGTATAACCCGGCTTGGACAATTCCCGGTCGAGCATCTTGGCTGCATCCGGCTTGGCAAACAGTTTCGACTCAAAGTCGAGGCCAGCGGAAAACCCCATATAGCTATGTGTGGGCCGGGCAAAGCAGTAGATGCAGCCATGTTCGCAGCCGCGATAGGGGTTGATCGATCGGTCAAACCCGACATCGGGGGAATCGTTGCGCGTGATGATCGTGCGCGGCTTCTCGATCTGCACTTCGGTTTTGAACGCCGGCAAATCTTCAAGCGTCTCCCAGCCATCGTCAAAAACATGTCGGGTTTCGGGCTCAAACCGGCCGGATGGGTTCATGCCCGCGCCACGTCCGCGGCGGCGCTCGTGATTAATCCGCAGGCCGGCTTCCTCGACAACAGCATTGGCATGCTCCGTCCGGCCTTGCCCGAAAGCCGCCTTGTCCGCTTGCACCATGATGTTCATCGGCATTCTCCTTGGGAGGGGAGCTGAGTCGCTCGTCGCTATCGCAACATGAATGTATTCCTAGCAAGTTATGAGAACAAAGCAAGAACAATTTACATAAAAAGGGTGATGGAAATTTCAATCATAATACTATAACTGGAATTGATGATCTCGGTTCTGATTGAAACCCGCAATGCGGATGAACCCTTGGCCAGAACGCTCGGCGGACTGGTTGGCGGAGCTGTCGAGGGGTTGCTCAGCGATGTGATCATTGTCGATCGCGGCTCGATGGACCAGACCCATCGGGTGGCCGACGCGGCCGGTTGTATTTTCCTGCAGGACCAGACATTGATCGACGGGTTGCGCCGTGCACGCAGTGACTGGATCTCTGTTTCTGGAGCCCGGCGCACGTCTGGTGGATGGCTGGATCGAAGCAATGGCGGTACATGTGGAGCGCATGCAGGGCCCGGCCTGCTTCACCCGCTCGCACGCGCATCGGCGGCCGCTTTTTGCCCGTGTCTTTTCGCCGGGCAATCCGCTGGCCGATGGTCTGCTGATTTCAAAGCGTCAGGCGATGGCCCTGTCGAGCCCAGGGAAAAATGCCGTCGATCTGGCGCGGGGCCTCGCCATGAAACGCCTGCGCGCGGAAATCATTCCGGCGGCATTGAAGTAAGCTGCATCAGCTCTTTCCGCCACGCTTCAGATGCTCGTCCAGCCGTGGCATGATCTCGACGAAATTGCACGGCATCGACCGGTAATCCAGCTGAAACTGCAGAATATTATCCCATGCATCCTTGCAGGCGCCGGGGGAGCCGGGCAGCACAAAGACAAAAGTCGCATTGACCACCCCGCCCGTGGCGCGGGACTGGATCGTCGACGTGCCGATCTTGTCATAGGAAATGCGGTGGAACACTTCGGAAAAGCCGTCCATGCGCTTTTCGAAAATGGGTTCCAGCGCTTCGGGTGTCACATCCCGGCCGGTAAAGCCAGTGCCGCCCGTGGTGATAACAACGTCAATCTCCGGGCTTTCGGTCCATGCCAGCACCTGACCGCGTATCTTGTCGCGATCATCCGTGACAATGGCGCGCGCGGCAAGGCGATGGCCCGCTGCGGTGATGCGGTCGGCAAGTGTCGTGCCGGATTTGTCGTCTTCGAGCGTCCGTGTATCGGAAACGGTCAGGACGGCGATGCCAACCGGCACGAAGGGGCGCGTTTCGTCAATGCGGGCCAAGTTCAGTTCCCTTCGATGCTGCTGGTGCTTGCGACAACAAACCAGTCGGGCTGGCGTTTGCGCAGTTCTGTCGCTGCTGCCTCTGCAGCGCTGTCGCTGGGGTAAATTGCAAAACAAGTGCCGCCGGAGCCGGACATGCGCACAAGGCGCGGATTGGTATCGCGCAGGGCCTGCATACTGTCATTGATCGAGGGCGCTAGCATTTGGGTCGCGCTAAACAGATGGTTGGCTGTCTGGTCCAGATAGCTGCAAACATCATCAACGCTGGTCAATGCGGGCAGGGCCGGCAAAGGCGGATTGTCGCGCCGGGCGAGTGCGGCAAAAACCTGCGGCGTGCTGATCGTCACACCATTGTTGACAAGAACCATGGGCAGGCTGGGAAAACTGGCCAGCCGTTCGATTTCTTCGCCGATACCGCGCGCAATCAGCGCCTCACCATAGAGGCACATCGGAATATCGGCGCCCATTGGCAGACCAATGGCTGCCAGCTCGGTGAGACTGGCTCCGATATTCCACAATGAAGCAAGTGCGCGCATCGCCGTGGCCGCGTCGCTGGAGCCACCGCCGATGCCGGAGGCCACAGGCAGATGTTTTTCCAGATGGATGGCAACAGGGGCGGCCTGCGCCGGATAGTGCTGGCGCAAGGCATCGCGCGCCTTAAGCACGAGATTTGTGGCGTCGTCGGGCAGTCCCTCACCATAGGGACCGGATATGGAAAACGCATCACTGGCGGCTTTGGTCACGGTTACCCGGTCGCCAAACCGCGCAAAAACCACCAGACTGTCGAGCAGATGATATCCATCGCTGCGCCTGCCGGTCACATGCAGCGCAAGGTTGACCTTGGCCGGGGCGATCAGGCTGATGGTGTGATCAGGACTGGCGAGCATCGGGGCTCAATCTTTGCGCAGGCGATATTCACCGGTTTCAGGATCCTGAACCAAGGTCCCCTGCGCGCTATTCTGCTTTTCTTTCTCGGCCTCGCGCACGCGCTGTGACACGCGTTGCGCTTCCTTTTTGAACGAACGGTAACCGTAATAGGCGGCGGCGCCGACAATGGCAAAAAGATCAATTGTGGCATCGTGCGTAAACCTCAACTACCGGTAATATTCCTCGCCCGCATCAATA
The DNA here is from genome assembly GCF_014189505.1 of Phyllobacterium sp. 628. Lineage (GTDB taxonomy): Bacteria > Pseudomonadota > Alphaproteobacteria > Rhizobiales > Rhizobiaceae > Phyllobacterium. The sequence goes on from NZ_CP050301.1 coordinate 1,659,759, forward strand.
GCACGGAGTTTTGGCCTTGCCAAAAAATCCTGAGCCGATTTATGGGTGTCCGCCTTAAAGCCCGAAACGCGACCACAGCGCCCGTTCTTCGGCGGCGTCCACCAGACCATTGGCCAAATTGCTGGCAAGACCGGCGCTCAAGCCTTCGATCCTTGTGCTGGCGGATGGAATTCTCCGGCCAAACAGACCGCGCGGCTGTGAAATCAGCTTTAGCTTGGTTTTGGGGCCATATTGCGACTGCAGATACGAGCGCATGTCGCCGAGACCATCAATGAGCCCGAGTTCGACGCTGCGAACGCCGGTCCAGAACTGACCGGTGAAAAGATCGATGCTGTCGGTGAGTTTATCACCGCGCCGCTCTTTCACCAGATCGATGAAAGTCTCGTGGATTTCCAGCTGCAATGCCTTCAGATGGTCGATATCCGCCTTGTTTTCCGGCTTGAACGGATCAAGCGTCGCCTTGTTCTTGCCTGCCGTATGGACACGCCGTTCCACACCAATTTTCTTGATCAGCTCGGTAAAACCAAAACTAGCCGAAACCACGCCAATCGAGCCAACGATAGAAGAGGGGTCGGCGATGATCTCATCCCCGGCAACAGCTATCAGGTAACCGCCGGAGGCGGCGACATCCTCGACGAAGACATAGACCTTCTTGTTCTTTTCGGCGGCCAGATCGCGGATACGCCGGTAGATCAGCCGCGATTGCACCGGTGAGCCGCCGGGCGAATTGATCGAGATCGCTACCGCTGGCGAATCTTTATCTTCAAAGGCTTTTTCCAGCACAGAAGCAGTCGATGCCAGAGAAAGATTCTGCCGGAATTGACCGCCGCCAGACATGATGGCGCCATGCAGGCGAACCACCGGTATCTCCACAAAATCGGGGCGCCAGCGGCGCGGCAGTAATTTTCTGATCAATCGGGCCAATGCTTTCTCCTTGCACCTGTTGCAGTGTTGAGCATGTAGGCGATACATGGCAAATCACAATGGCAACGGGCCTGAAATGCTAAAAAAGCCCCGACAAACCGTTGTTTATGGCCGTGGCGCGCTCGGTAAAGCCATTGCCCGTCTCGCCATGCATGATCAGCGCGGGGGCCAGCGTCAATCCGGCACGGCTGCCGCGAATGCCGCGGATGATGATGCGTATCGCGGCATCCTGCGGCCTTGGCTGTACAGGCACGATCACCAGCCCGCCAAATCGTCGTTGCAGGGCTTCGAGCAATTCGGCCATGGAGGTTGGGCGGGCGATGATGGCGAGCGATCCTCCCGGTTTGACAATGGCGGCGGCGGTACGGATCCATTGCTCCATCATGCCATCGGTCATCACATGGGCTTCCGCCTTGACCGGGTCCGGCGTGGCCCGATCAGTCGGTAGATTGAAGGGCGGGTTCATGATGACATAATCAAAGCTGTTATCGGCAAGCCCTGCCGCGCCGCGTGCCTTGCCGGTCAGCGTGACGTCCGCCACCACCACTTCCGCGCGCTCCGCGATACTTTTGTTTTCAGGAAGCGCCAGAGATTTGCGGGCAAAATCCGCCATCAGGTCGGAGCGCTCGATCAGAACCGCACTGGCCTTGGTGCAGCGGGAAAGCACGGCAAATCCCGCCGCCCCGGCACCGGCTCCAAGATCAGCCACGCGGCCGGAAAAATCATTGGGCACCACACTGGCGAGCACCATTGCATCGACGCCCGACCGGTGGCCTTTGAGCGCTGGTTGCAGCAGATGAAAACGTCCGCGATGAAATGCATCCAGCGTATGGGGAGTATCGGATGACGGCATAAATCAGGTACGCAACTCACGCTCGAGGCAGGCATCTTTCAGCAATTGCCGGGCTTCAGCTTCCCGGTCAGAATCGACGAGGACTCGGCGCGCGATGGCGCCGACAGAGCCTTCCAGAATGCTCATGTTCGAATCGGTGACAAAATGACTGATACCGGCATCTTTCAGCAATGATTCGACAAAGGAAATGAGAACCAGGTCATTCGTGCGGACGATTTCGATCATGGAAGTCCCCCTTCGGTTCGCGGTTGCGAATTCTTATATAGGTTCTCACTATTTTTTCACAATGCAGAGACCGGCCAGCGCCCGGTCAAGCGCTATGGCGTGCAATGCATCAAGCTTCTCCGCCCTCACCACTTCGCCGGCTGCCTTTGCCAGAGCAGCCGGGCAATCCTTGGCATCCCGCATGCCGGAAACCCCGTCCAGTTCGTGCACAAGCTTTTCGCTCAACTGGCTGAGGGCGGGCCGGATTTCTTTCACCAGATCCGGTCTTGGAGTATTCGGCGCGCCGCCGTCGCGGTGCCATCCGGCCAACAGTGAATACTGGATGAGCTTGTTTGCTTCAATCTGGCTGGTGAAGAAAAGCTGGAGCAGCGCCGGATCGAGCTTGTCGGCGCCGGGCAGGGCGGCGGCACCGGATATGACCTTCGCTTCCTGTTCCTTGTCTTCGACGGGGCGGCCAGAATCCCATTTGGACAGGGCAACCTTGTCAGCAAATTGCAACCGCCCGGCGACGACTTCCGCAAGTTTTTCGAAAGAGGGTGACTGGGCAAGGACCGGGGTGGAGTTCATTGCCAGAGCCAGAACGATCACGCAGCGGCTTGTCAGTTTCATGGGACAGGTCCTTTCAAAATTACTCTGTGTGCCCTATCTACGGCACACCAGTTTGGGGGCATGAAGTTGCAGGAATAGGGGCGAGGCCTATCACGAATTTGTAACCCGAACATTTTTGCGCGCCAATTCGCCGCTTGCGGGTTATACCCTCACAAAATAAGGTGTCGCCGCATTCTGCGAGAAGTTTAGGAGTTTCGTTTTGGGCGTTGTTGTCAGTCTGGACGATAAGAAGAACAGCACGGGATCAGTACAACCGCTGATCGATCTTACCAAGGCCGACATGGCCCGTGTCAACGAGCTTATCCTGTCAAAAGCCGGTTCGGACGTCGAAATGATTCCCGAAGTGGCGAACCATCTGATCTCTTCCGGCGGCAAGCGCCTGCGCCCGATGATCACCCTCGCTGCGGCCCGCATGTTCGGCTATGAGGGCGATGGTCACGTCAAGCTCGCCACCAGCGTCGAGTTTATGCACACGGCAACGCTGCTGCATGATGATGTGGTGGATGAAAGTGATCTGCGCCGTGGCAAAAGCACGGCTCGCATGATCTGGGGCAATCAGGCCAGCGTTCTCGTCGGCGATTTCCTGCTCGGTCAGGCTTTCAAGATGATGGTGGATGTCGGCTCGCTTGAAGCGCTCGATGTGCTCGCCACCTCCGCCTCGGTGATTGCCGAAGGCGAAGTCATGCAACTCGCCGCCGCCAAAAATCTCGAAACGACCGAAGATGAATATTTATCTGTGATCAAGGCCAAGACTGCGGCGCTGTTTTCAGCTGCCGCCGAAGTCGGCCCGATCATTGCCTCCTCCTCGAAGACAGATCGTCAGGCGCTGCGCTCCTACGGCCTCAATCTCGGCCTTGCCTTCCAGCTGGTTGACGATGCGCTGGATTATGGCGGCAATGCCAAGGATCTCGGCAAGAACACCGGTGATGATTTCCGCGAAGGCAAGATCACACTGCCTGTTATTCTCACCTATCGCCGGGGCACGGCGGAAGAGCGTCTGTTCTGGAAAGACGCGCTGGAAAACGGCTCCAATGACGACAAGGGGCTGGAAAAGGCCAAGGGATTGATGACGCGCTACGGGGCGCTCAGCGATACGATCCAGCGGGCCCGGCATTTCGGCGGCATTGCCCGTGATGCGCTGGCACCGCTTGACCAGTCGCCGCAGAAGGACGCGCTTCTGGAGGTTATCGATTTCTGCATCAGCCGGGTGAATTGATAATTCTGACCGCTGCATCCAGTCCGCTTGGACTTTATCGCGAAATCTTTCAATGAAACTTGAGAGAGGACCGAAAAGAGGCCATGCTTTTCCTGAGGATTCGGGTGATCATTTCAGTATGACGACAATGAAGAGGGATTTTGGATATGCAGCGCAGTAAATTGCTCAGCTCCGTTATGGGCGCAACACTTGCTGCTGCCTTGGCTGTGGGCGTCATTCCCGTCTCCGCCGCCACCGGGAAAGAAGCTGTCCCCAATGCCGGAACCCTGTCCGGAGCCTTCCTGTCCGCGCGCACCGCCGAGCGCAGCAACGATTTCGACGGCGCCATTTCCTATTACCGGCAGGCGCTGGCCTATGATCCTAAGAATGCGGAGCTGCGCCAGAGCCTTCTCCTCGTACTTTTGACCGATGGTCAGTTCAAGGAAGCGCTTCCAATCGCCGAGGAATTGAAATCCGTTCCCGAGATCGAGCGTTTCTCGCGTCTGGCTCTTGGCATCGATGCGATGAACAAGAAGCAGTATCAGAAGGTTGAAAACCTGATGATGCTATCGCTGCAGTCTGATCTCGACAAAATGATCACCGGTTTGATCTCCGCCTGGGCCAAGGCCGGCGCTGGCAAGCCCAATGACGCCATTGCAATGATCAGCAAGCTGAAGGGACCGGATGGTTTCGCGCTGTTCAAGATTTACAACTCAGCGCTTATCGCCGATATGGCTGGCCAGAAGGACAAGGCGGCTGCGTTCTACCAGAGCGCGCTTGAGGACCGCCCAAGCCTTGCCGCTGCGCCCGATACTTACGAACGTCTGGTCGAAGCCTATGCCTCGTTTAAAATGCGCAATGGCGACAAGGCCGGTGCAGAAACATTGATCAAGGACGCGTCGGAAGTGCTTTCGGGCCGTATGGTGCTGGCTGAATTCGGCAAGCAGCTCTCGGCAGCCAAAAGCGTGAAGCCGCTGGTACAGACCCCGCAGCAGGGCGCAGCCGAAGTGCTTTATACGCTCGCAACAGCCATCAACCGTAGCGGCGCCGAAGCTTTTTCCAAGCTTTACCTGCAGATGGCCTTGCCATTGCGTCCCGAACATGACGCGACCCTGTTCCAGATCGGCGATATCAGCGCCAAGCTTGAACAGCCGGAAAAGGCTGTCGACTACTTCAAGCGCATTCCCGCCGATTCCGCCTATAGCCGCGATGCTGAGATGCAGATTGCCATCAATCTCGCTATTCTCAAGAAGCATGACGAGGCAATCGCGCATCTGGATGGCCTGCTTGCAGCCAATCCGGATGACTTGCGCACGTACCTTGCCATCGGCAGCATTTATGCGCAGGACAAGAATTTCGCCAAGGCAGCCGAGACCTATGACAAGGCCGTTGCCTCAATCAAGACGCCGGTTCGGAACGACTGGATGCTCTTCTATCAGCGCGGCATCTCCTATGAGCGGCTGAAGCAATGGGACAAGGCGGAGCCGAATTTCACCAAGGCTCTCGAACTTTATCCCGATCAGCCCCAGGTGCAGAACTATCTCGGCTATATGTGGATCGACATGAACATGAAGCTGGAACAGGGTCTGGATCTGATCAAGAAGGCCGTCGCTTCGCGTCCGCAGGATGGCTACATCGTCGACTCTCTCGGCTGGGCTTATTACCGGCTGGGCAACTACGCCGATGCCGTTACACAGCTCGAACTGGCGATCAAGCTGCTGCCGCAGGACCCGACGATCAACGATCATTTGGGCGATGCCTATTGGCGTGTGGGCCGCAAGCTGGAAGCAACATTCCAGTGGAGCCACGCCCGCGATTCCAAGCCGGAACCGGAAGATCTGGTCAAGATCGAGGACAAGCTGAAAAACGGCCTTCCCGACGAAAAACAGCCGGGCGTTGCCAAGAATGGCACTGAAGATCCCAAGCCGCCCGTCGCACCTGCGCCTGAACCAGCGCCAGCGCCAGTACCCGGCAACAAGGGCTGATCGTTTCTCCCGAGGGAGTGGTGGACTATCCGCCGCTCCCCGCCGGTCCTACCTTCAGCGTTTGCGAAAGCATCCGCTGCGTCTTCCTTTCGCTTGACCGGCTACACGCCACGTTTTAGGACGTGCACTCCATTCCCGTTCGTCAAAAAGGCCTGTCCTGTGACCGTCCCACTGCCCGATCATATGCACCCGACCCGTTCTTTCCAGGGTCTCATCCTGACGCTCCATCATTATTGGGCACAGCACGGTTGCGTTATCCTGCAGCCCTATGACATGGAAGTCGGCGCGGGTACGTTCCATCCGGCGACGACATTGCGCTCACTTGGTCCCAAGCCATGGAAGGCTGCCTATGTGCAGCCGTCGCGCCGTCCCAAGGATGGCCGTTATGGTGAAAACCCCAATCGCCTGCAGCATTATTACCAGTATCAGGTGATTATGAAGCCATCGCCCGCCAACCTGCAGGAGCTTTATCTTGGCTCGCTGCGTGCCATTGGCCTTGATCTTCTGCTGCATGATATCCGCTTTGTGGAAGACGATTGGGCAAGCCCGACGCTGGGTGCATGGGGTCTCGGCTGGGAATGCTGGTGCGATGGCATGGAAGTCTCGCAATTCACCTATTTCCAGCAGGTCTGCGGCATTGAATGTTCACCGGTTTCGGGCGAACTGACCTATGGTCTGGAGCGCCTTGCCATGTATGTGCAGGGTGTCGACAATGTCTACGATCTGAATTTCAACGGTCTTGAGGGCGACGAAAAGGTCACCTATGGCGATGTCTTCCTGCAGGCCGAGCAGGAATATTCGCGGCACAATTTCGAGCACGCCAACACGGCGGTCCTGTTGCGGCATTTTGAAGATGCAGAAGCCGAATGCGCTGCGCTTTTACGCGCCGGGGCGCCAAAGGAAGGCGAAAACAGTCCGATGCATAAGATGGTGCTGCCCGCCTATGACCAGTGCATCAAGGCTTCGCATGCGTTCAATCTGCTCGATGCGCGCGGCGTGATCTCGGTGACCGAACGGCAGAGCTACATCCTGCGCGTGCGCAATCTTGCCCAGCAATGCGGCGAGGCCTTCCTTTTGACGGAAGCCGGTGGCGTGAATTATCAGCCGGTTGACGCGGGCAGCGGTAACGGCAAACCGGATAATATGTGAGCGATCGGAATGCCGGATATCTCACTTTTCAAGACTGCATCTGCCCGAAAGTTGCGGGTGGCTATGACCGACGAAGAGAGAAAACTTTGGCGTCATCTTTGGCGTATTCCATTGGCCGGTTCGCATTTTAGACGGCAGGCTCCCATTGGTCCCTATTGTGCAGATTTCCTCTCGCATCGGCTTAAGCTGGTGATCGAGGTGGATGGATTTCAGCATGGACGCGAACCGCAACGCCGCCATGATGCCAAAAGAACGGCTTGGCTTGCACGGAACGGTTATCGTGTGCTGCGCTTCTGGACTCATGAAGTGCGCACTGAACTCGATAGCGTGCTTGATACGATTTATGCGATTGTTCAGGAACAGATGATCCTTCACCCCACCCCGGACCTGCGGTCCGACCCTCCCCATCGAGGGGAGGGTGACCGTGGCAATGGCATCGCCACCTCCCCCTTTGATGGGGGAGGTCGCACCGAAGGTGCGGGTGGGGGGTGACAATATGCTGCCTAAAAAATTCTTCTCCCCCGAAATTTGGAACCCCATTGAGGGCAGGAGCCACTATGCCTGATCTTTTACTTGAACTTCGTTCCGAAGAAATACCCGCCCGCATGCAGCGCAAGGCGGCGGGTGATCTGAAGAAGCTTGTTACCGATGGTCTCGTTGAGGCCGGGCTGACCTATGAGGCCGCTGGCGAGTATTGGACGCCGCGCCGTCTGACATTGGATATTCGCGGCCTGACAGCGCGTTCGAAAGACGTGCACGAAGATCGCAAGGGCCCAAGCGTCAACGCTCCGGAGCAGGCGATTGCTGGCTTTCTGCGCTCGGCAGGCCTTAATGACATTTCCGAAGCCCACGTTCACACCGATCCGAAAAAGGGCGATTTTTACGTCGCACATCTGACCAAACGCGGGCGTGCGGCGGAAGAGATCATTGCGGAACTGCTACCGAAGATCATTCGTGAGTTTCCGTGGCCGACATCCATGCGCTGGGGCAAAGCTTCGGCCAAGGCGGGCAGCTTGCGCTGGGTGCGCCCGCTTCAGTCCATTGTCTGCACATTCGGCCCGGAAACCGAAGAGCCCGTTATTGTCGATTTCGAAGTCAGCGGCGTGCGTTCCGGCAATGTCACCTATGGTCACCGCTTCCTCAGTGACGGGGAGCCGATCACCGTCCGCCGCTTTGATGATTATGTCGCCAAGCTGGAAAAGGCCAAGGTCGTTCTGGATGCCGACCGGCGCAAGGAGATCATCCTCGCCGATGCCCAGAACATCGCCTTTGCCTCCGGCCTGGAACTGGTCGAAGACGAAGGTCTGCTCGAAGAAGTGTCGGGCCTCGTCGAGTGGCCAGTGGTGCTGATGGGCGAGTTCGAGGAGAAATTCCTCGCCATCCCGCCTGAAGTTGTCCGCCTGACCATCAAGACCAATCAGAAATGCTTCGTAACCCGCAGGTCCGGTGAGACAGACAAACTTTCCAACAAATTCATCCTCGTCTCCAACATTGTTGCAAGCGATGGCGGCCAGGAAATCGCCTATGGCAATGGCAAGGTTGTGCGCGCTCGCCTGTCCGATGCGCTCTATTTCTGGAACACCGATCAGCACGATTTGCCGGATATGGAAAAACTGGCCGCAGCCGCCATTCGCTTTGATCTTGATTTGAAGAAGCCGCTCGACCAGCGCATGGCGCGGCTCGATGCGCTCAATGTTACATTCCATGCCAAGCTCGGCACACAGGGCGAACGTGTGACCCGTATCAAAGCGCTGGCACGCGATCTCGCGCCTCTTGTGGGTGCCGATCCGGCGCTTGCCGCTCGCGCTGCGGTTTTGGCCAAGGCGGATTTGACCACCGAGATTGTCGGTGAGTTCCCTGAACTGCAGGGCGGCATGGGCCGCAAATATGCCCTGCTGCAGAACGAGCATCCATCCGTGGCGGCGGCGCTTGAGGAACATTACAAGCCTCAGGGGCCGTCGGACAATGTGCCGGGCGATCCCGTTTCGGTTGCCGTCGCGCTCGCCGACAAGATCGACACGCTGGTCGGGTTCTGGGCGATCGATGAAAAACCGACGGGCTCCAAAGACCCCTATGCCCTGCGCCGCGCGGCGCTCGGCGTCATTCGTTTGCTGCTGTCGAGCGACTGGCAGATCGAGCTTATGCCGGTTTTCCAGGCTGCCTTTGCGCAGTTGCGTGAGGACGCGGTCGAAAAGCATATCGAGCATTTTGAAGAGCATCAGGCAGCGCAACATTCCGGTGATGTTGACGGCGAAGAAGACGTCGCCAATGCCATTTCCGGTTATGAGAAGAAGGTGCGCGGCGAGGTTTCGCAGCACGCCCAACCTGTTCTGCGCGATCTTCTCGGCTTCTTCCATGAACGCCTGAAAGTGCATCTGCGTGACCTCGGCGCCCGTCACGATCTCATCGATGCTGTGCTGACGGAGGGTGCCGATAACCTGCTGCTCATTGCCCGCCGGGTTGAAGCGCTGGTGGTTTTTCTCAATGCGGAAGACGGCAAAAACCTTCTGGCCGGAACCAAGCGCGCAGCCAATATTCTTGCCGCTGAAGAGAAAAAGGGCACTGCCGTTGCCGCTACGGTTGACGCCGGGCTGTTCCAGCTTGATGCGGAAAAGAAGCTGTATGCGGCCGTGAATCAGGCTGAGAACGACGCGGCGCAAGCGATTCAAAAGCAAGACTTTTCCGGTGCGATGATCGCACTTAGCGTTTTGCGTGAACCGGTTGATTCATTTTTTGAAGAAGTGCTGGTGAATGACGAGAATCCCGAGATTCGGGCCAATCGGCTTGCCCTGCTCGCGCGCATCCGCACCGCCACCAATACCGTGGCGGATTTCTCGAAAATCGCTGGGTAATCAAGAGACAGGCGTGAAAACTTCGCGCCTGTCTTCTTCTGCGCTCACCTGATTGTAGGTGCCTGCGCAGTTGAGGCAAGCCCGCTGGCATGCGCGTCCGGCGAGCGCGTGGTGCAGATGGGCTGCGCGAGAATTTCCGCCAGCACGCTGCGGTCATGTATCTGCGCCCTTGCGGCATAATGCTCGTAGTGATGTGCTGCCAGCGTTGCACTCGAAATCAGTAGTGTTGCCAATGCCGCAACAATCGCCACCCGCTTTGCCAAGGGCTGCCAGCCGACTATGGCTTTTAGGCCGCGCCGCCATGCGGCTGCTATTGCGATAACCAACATTGCAATTGCACAGCACATTGCCGTTCCTCCCGTCGATCCGGATCAGGCCAGCGCTTCTTCATTGCTGTGCACTGTACAGCCACAGCCTTCCGGATGGAACCGGCCGGTAGCCTCGACAGTACCGCCCTTGCCATACATGTCGTGCGGGCGCACCCAATCACCCAGCGCGTGGTGCGGGCCGTTTTCATTGCGGCCTTTCGGCATCACGTCGAGAAACCGGTAGATACCGAGGAATTGTTCACCGCCGCGGCCAAAGGTCGAATAGGTGTGGTAGATCTGACCGTCTTCTTCCTTGTAGAAAATACTGTCGCCGGAAAGCTCCTCCATGCCGATATCGGCCTCACGGAAATTATAATAGGTCTTGCCCTTGGCGATATCTTCCGGTGTGAACGACACGTTGAAATCGTAATTGAAGTCACTGTTGAAGGACGAGACCCACGGGAATTGCCAACCCATGCGGCGGCGCAGAATTTCGATCTCCTGAATGGGCGCCCGCGCGATGGCGACATAGGACACGTCGTGATTTTGCAGGTGCACGAGAATACCCGTGAGATGATCGACTTCGAGCGAGCATCCGACGCAATGCTGGGTTTGGCCGGGACCCATCATGAAGTGCTTGATGAACAACTGGCTGCGCCCATTGAACAGATCGGCCAATGTCACTTTCCCTGACGGACTGTCGAACGTGTATTCCTTTTCGATCCTGACCCAGGGCAGGGAGCGTTGGTCGGCGCTCAATTGATCGCGCCTTTTGGTAAAGGCTTTTTCCTTGGCAAGCAGGGTGGTGCGTGCCTCAAGCCATTCATCGCGGGAAACCGTCTGGTGCTGCAACATCATGTCCTCCTTTGTATTACCTATTAGTTAAATAACTTATTGGTTAAATACATCTGAAAAGGAGGTCGGTCAAGAGTGGCAAACCGCGATGATACGAAATCGCTCATGGCCGAACCAATCCCCGGAGGATCAGACGGCAACACAGGCAAGATGGTGGAAGATTGCGTTGGTTCAGCTATTCCATGCTGGCGCGCAACGGAGTGGCGCCGACGGCGAGCAATCCGGTAGCCGGTTTTGCCAGCGCCGGGGCTTGTGCAACCGGTGTTGCATTTGCAGCAGGCAGGGTGGCCGCATTGGCAGTGGCAACGAGAGAGTCAGGCTTCGGACCATTGCCCTGCAGGCGGGCCATATATTGGCGCGAGCGTTCCCGCCGTTCCAGATAGGCTTGCAGCTTGGCTGCTTCCTTGGCCTTCTGCTCGATGCATGGCGTGCAGATGGGGTTGCCGTTGGCATCGAAACTGTCATAGCCGACATAGGAAACCGAGTTCGGCCGGGCGAACGGTCCCTTAAGCTTGATCGATTCTCCCGCCTGCGCAACGGCAAAGGAAGCGACGAGAACGGCGGCAGTTGTGGCAAGCAAACGGCGGAACATGCGGGTGTGATCCTTGTTGACCGCCCATCCATATCAGCCAAACCTTGCCAAGTTTTACCATCGACAGATTCAATTTTACGCATCACCTCATACGGTGAGTTCATCAGCCTCTACTTGCAGCAGGCCCCGCGCATCGTGTAGGCAATACCGCCTACCGGAGACGCGCCCTTGGCCGAGATGATAACATCAGACGAACGATCGATCCTGCAAGCCGCCAGGACACTGGCTGCAGGCAAACTCGTGGCTATCCCGACTGAAACCGTCTATGGCCTTGCCGCCGATGCCACCAATGGCGATGCGGTTGCCGGTATCTTCGAAGCGAAGGGCAGGCCGCATTTCAATCCGCTGATCTGCCATGTCTCGGATATCGCCATGGCCGGGCGCTATGCATTGATTGATCCCCTGTCGCGCAAGTTGATGGATGCGTTCTGGCCGGGACCGCTGACCTTGGTCCTGCCGCTGCGCCCCGATACGCACATTCATCCGCTCGTCGCAGCCGGACTTGAGACGGTGGCGCTACGCATGCCGCGCGGCATTGCCGGCAAGATCATCGCCGCACTCGGCCACCCGCTGGCCGCTCCCAGTGCCAATACATCAGGCAAGATCAGCGGCACCAGCGCACAGGCCGTTGCCGATGATCTCGGTGCAAAGATTGCTCTCATTCTTGATGCAGGCCCCTCCGAGGTCGGTCTGGAATCGACCATCGTCAAGGTGGATGGCGATGCGGTGCTGCTGTTGCGTCCGGGCGGGCTTGCCGCTGAAGACGTCGAGGCTGTCATTGGCCAAAAGCTGCAGCGCATGGATCAGCGCGCGGCCATCGAAGCGCCTGGTATGCTCGCCTCGCACTATGCCCCTGCTGCAGGTGTGCGGCTCAATGTGCACGAGGTTCGTCACGGCGAGGCACTGCTTGCCTTCGGACCGACCCGCGCAATCAACGCCCAGGCAGCCGCCGCACATCTCAACCTCAGCGAGACCGGCAATCTGCGTGAAGCGGCCGCCAATCTCTTTGACTATATGAAACGCCTCGATCGTCTCGGCAGTGCTGTCATCGCCGTCGAACCGATCCCGTTCAATGGACTGGGCGAGGCTATCAACGACCGTCTTGTCCGCGCTGCGGCGCCGCGTGTCCCTCCCATTGCAGAGTTGGAACAGATCAAATGACCCTGACGCCAGACCTTGTCGCCCGCTTCATCGCCATTGTCGGCGAAAAGAATGCCCTGCGCGATCCGCATGACATCGAGCCTTATCTGATCGAACCGCGCGAAAAGTTTGGTGGCAAGACCACACTGGTCCTGCGTCCTTCCGAAGTTGAAGAAGTTCAGGCCATCCTCAAACTCGCCACGGAAACCGGCACGGGCATTGTGCCCCAAGGCGGCAATACCGGGCTTGTCGGTGGGCAGATGCCGGATGCATCGGGCCAGCAGGTTATTCTCTCCCTGTCGCGTCTCAACAAGATCCGCGCGGTTGAGCCCGCGGGCAACCTCATTATCGTTGAGGCCGGTGTCGTCCTGCAAAAGCTGCAGGAAGCCGCTGAACAGGCCGGGCGTCTGTTTCCGCTGTCGCTGGGTTCGGAAGGCTCGTGCCAGATTGGCGGCAATCTATCCTCCAATGCCGGCGGTACAGCGGTGCTCGCCTATGGCAATACGCGCGAGCTTTGCCTGGGTGTGGAAGTGGTTTTGCCCACCGGCGAGGTGCTCAATGACCTGCGCTACGTCAAGAAAGACAACACGGGCTACGATCTGAAAGATCTGTTCGTCGGTGCGGAAGGCACACTCGGCGTCATCACCGCTGCTGTGATGAAGCTGTTTCCATTGCCCAAGGGCAAGGGCGTCGCCTATGCCGGGCTGAACAGTCCTGGCGATGCGTTGAAACTGCTGGCATTGGCGCAAAGCCATGCGGGTCCGGCGCTGACGGGCTTCGAATTGATGCCGCGCGTCGGCGTGGAGTTCTCGGTTGCCCACACTGAAGGCGTGCGCGATCCGTTGCAGGGTGTCCACAAATGGTATGTGCTGATCGATATTTCTTCGTCGCGTTCCGCTGAAGATGCGCGCGAGACCATCGAAGCTATTCTCACGGAAGCTTTTGAAGCCGGGCTTGTCGAAGACGCAACGATTGCTGACAGCACAGCCCAGGAAAAATCCTTCTGGCACATGCGTGAAGCCATGTCGATGGCGCAGAAACCCGAGGGCGGCTCGATCAAACACGACATATCGGTGCCGGTTGCGCGCATTCCGGAATTCATCGCCGAAGCCGATGCGGCTGTGCTCGAGATGATCCCCGGCGCCCGCATCGTTTCCTTTGGCCATATGGGTGATGGCAACCTGCATTATAATATCACCCAGCCTGTCGGTGCCGACAAGGAAGCCTTCCTTGTCCGCTGGAGCGAGGTCAATGCCCGCGTCCACGCCATCGTCCGTGCCTATAAAGGTTCTTTCTCCGCTGAGCATGGCATTGGTCAGCTGAAGCGCAAGGAACTGTCCGAGACCAAGTCGCCGGTGGCGCTGGATCTGATGCGCCGTATCAAAACATCCTTCGACCCTGCCGGTATCATGAATCCCGGCAAGGTGATCTGACAAACCAAAGGACCAGCGTTTATTGGAGGCGGGGAGGCGTTTCGATGCAAATCGAACCTCCCCGTAAGTCTTTGTTTATCTCTCTTTTTGAAACCTTACCGATGGTCGAATTTCGATAACCATTCCCCGCGATGACAAACGGTTAACCGCGTTCATTAAGCGGAAGCGGGGGGATTGGCGCCTATTGTTTCCCCATACGAGACCAGAAAAAATTGGTCCGCTTCTACAGGGAAATACCAAAGAGAAGACCGGAAAACCGGCTCTCAGGATCGACAGAAGGCGTCACATGAAAAAAGCCGGAGCAAAGCCGGTTTGGGCAGGTCGGGAATTCCGGCTTGACCCATTCCACCTGCCACAGACCGTAACCTACGCCACGCGTGATGATCGGGGCGACATCACCTTCTCGCTGCACGAGCGGGGTGCCGTGGTCAAGCGTGTGCTGCCAAACAGCCACCTCCCGGTATCGCTGGCTTTGCCGGCCTGCGCCTTTCTGGGTGTTACGGCCCGTGCCGCCGAAGATGAGCTTGGCGATATCACCGTGACGCTCGAACTCATGCACAGCGATCCGCACCTGTCCGTGCCATTGCTGGTAGCACATGACCTCAATGACATTGCCGCCGACTGGCGTGCCTGGTCATCCCTGTTCAAACTGCCGATGATGATGGTTGAAGAAGACGGCGAAGCCCGGCAGCTTGAACAGAGTATCGGACCGGTTGCCGTGGGCGAACCCATGGAGCGGCGTCAGGGCCGTGAACCGCGCCGCCGCCGTCCGCGCTTCCTTGCGCGCCGCAAGATGGGTGATCTCGGCCTGCGTCTGGTTGTTGGCGGTGAAGAAATCATCGCTTCTGGCCGCCGCTGAACCATCCCGCTCATCGTCATTCCCTTCATGCAGTTGTGACATTAGGGTCCTAATCAGGATTCCAATGAAACAACGTATGAAGGGATTGTCAGATGTCGGGCATTGAACGCCGTCATTTCCTGCTTGGCAGCGCGGTAACGGCCATTGCCGCAGCGACAGTTGCAAAAGCGTCGGCCGCTGAGACAGTTGCGCTTCCCTCAGTAGACGACGCTGCGATTGCCACTGACAAAGCCTATTGGGCGGCTGTCGGCGATCTCTATGACGTCGACCGGTCCATCGCCAATCTGGAAAACGGCTATTGGGGCATCATGGCCCGTCCGGTGCTGCAGGCCTATCTGGAAAATACCCAGCGTGTGAACAGGCAGAATACGGTCTATGCCCGCAATGCCTTTGGCAAAGATGCCGAGGATGTGTGCAATCGTGTCGCCGCCGCAGTCGGTGCCGCGCCTGAGGAAATTGCGCTGACACGCGGTGCAACGGAAGCCCTGCAAGTTCTCATTACCGGCTATAACAAGCTGCAGCCGGGCGATGCGGTGATCTATTCCGATCTCGACTATGACTCGATGCAATATGCGATGAATGCGCTGGCACCCCGTCGCGGCGTCGAGGTCAAGACCTTTGCCATTCCCGAGCCGGCAACCAGGGAAGCCGTGCTTGAGGCCTACCGCGCCGTGCTGGAAGCAACGCCAAAGGCCAGGCTGCTGATGCTCACGCATCTTTCCCATCGCACCGGTCTGGTTATGCCGATCCGCGAAATCGCCGATATGGCCCGTTCACGGGGCGTTGACGTGGTGGTGGACGCGGCTCATTCCTGGGGGCAGATGGATTTTAACGTTGCTGATCTCGGCGCCGATTTCGTTGGGTTCAATCTGCACAAGTGGATCGGTGCACCAATCGGCATGGGTTTCTTCTATATCCGCAAGGACCGGCTCGCCGATATTGACCGCGACCTCGCCGATGAAGATTGGCCAAAGGACGATATCCGCTCGCGCATTCACACCGGAACGACCAATTTCGCCGCGACCCTCACCGTTCCGGCGGCGCTGGATCTGCACGCGATGATCAGCTCGAAGCGCAAGCAGGCGCGGCTGACCTATCTTCGCAATTACTGGGTCAAAAAAGCCCGCGCCATCGATACGATTGAAATCCTGACGCCGGATGACGCTGCCATGCATGCCGGTATCACCTCGTTCCGCGTCAAGGGGAAAATCAGCAAGGACGACAACAACGCTTTGATGGTGGCGTTGCGCGACCAGCACAAGGTGTTGACAGTACGCCGCGCCGGCATAGCCAAAGGCCAGTGCCTGCGCGTTTCCCCCGCGCTTTATACCACCGAGGCCGAGCTTGACCAGCTGGTGGAAGGTTTGAACGCGATCAGTTCAAGCTAGAAAAACGGCTTGACCACGGTCCACAGCGCGCCGAGCACCAGCCCGGCGAAAATCAGCCAGCCAACGGTTTTGTTCGAGTGGAACAGCCGCAGACACTGTGCCGGATCGTCAATATCGAGCACCATGATCTGGCGGTACATATGCGCACCCGCAGCCAGAAGTCCCGCAACAGCGGGCATGGGCACCTCAGCCACGGCAAAGGCCCAGAGGAACAGCACCAGTGAGCCGCCATACAGCACCATCAGCGCTTCGCGGGTGCGGCTGCCGAACAGCCGTGCAGTTGAACCAACGCCCACAAGAGCGTCGTCTTCCTTGTCCTGATGGGCGTAGATCGTGTCATAGCCGATAACCCACAGGATTGATCCCGCATAGAGCAGCAGCGGCGGTAGAAAGTCCTTCAAGGTTGCCGGAGCGCCGAAATGCGCGGACCAGCCCACCAGCGCGCCCCAGGAAAAGGCAAGACCCAGCACCAGCTGCGGCAGGTTGGTGATACGCTTCATGAAGGGATAGATCGCAACGATCACCAGCGAGGCAATGGAAAGCAGAATGGTGAAACGGTTGAACTGGATGACCACCAGCAAACCCACAAGCGCTTGAAGCGCTATGAAAATTTTGGCCTGTTTGCGAGTAACCTGTCCGGATGGCAGCGGCCGCGAACGGGTGCGGGCCACCTGATTGTCAATATCCTCGTCGGCAAGATCATTATAGGTGCAGCCCGCGCCGCGCATGGCAATCGCGCCGATCAGAAACAGCACCAGATGATACGGCGAGGGAATGATAGACCAGATGGGATCGCCGACCTTGGCACCGGCGCTTGACGCCAATGCCACCGACCACCAGCAGGGCCAGAGCAGCAATATCCAGCCGATGGGCCGGTCCCAGCGCGCCAGCTGCGCGTAGGGCCATATCCATGCGGGCAAAACCCGGTAAACCCAATGCCCCGAGGGCGCATCGAAAACGCGGCCCCGCGCCTGCGTCGACTGGATAATATCTTTTTCTGATGTCATGCCGTGACCTTGCAGCGAGCGCTTCGCCAGTCAAGTAAATATTGCAGGATTTGGCTTTCTAACTTTGATGGCTCCTCTCTCTCCTTCATCCTCGGGCTTGACCCGAGGACCCATGGCTGAGGAGTGCCGAGAGGGAAGTTTGCTCGGTGTATTCCAGTGATGTGTATCCTTATTGGCAGATGACACCATGGCCCAAATAACTGGATCCCATTGAGGCTGGTATTAAGTTCTTGCCCCTTTGTCGTGGGTCCTCGGGTCAAGCCCTAGGATGACGGAGAGAGAATAGCTTGTGAAGACAGTGCAAATCAGAGCTGCTCAACCCACGCATCAAACACCTTTTCCGGGCAAATGTGCGATTGCATGCTTGACCCCTTGGCCTCAAGGCCATACCGAACAGCAATTCCCTCATGCGCGGAGCATAAAACGATGAACGTCCTGCTGATTGGTTCCGGTGGCCGCGAGCACGCTCTCGCCTGGAAGATCGCGGCATCGCCCGTGTTGACCAAGCTTTACTGCGCGCCGGGCAACCCAGGCATCGCGCGCGAAGCCGAGTGTGTGGCGCTCGATCCAGCCGATCACGCGGCCATTGTTGCCTTCTGCAAGGACAAGGCCATCGATTTCGTCGTTGTAGGCCCGGAAGCGCCGCTGGTCGCCGGTATCGCCGATGATCTGCGCGCGGCGGGTATTTCCGTGTTCGGCCCGTCCAAAGCTGCTGCGCAACTCGAAGGCTCCAAGGGTTTCACCAAAGATCTCTGCGCCCGTTTCAATATCCCGACCGGTGCCTATGGCCGCTTCACCGATGCTGCCGCCGCCCGCGCCTATGTGGAAAAGCAGGGCGCGCCGATTGTGGTCAAGGCCGATGGTCTGGCGGCAGGCAAAGGCGTCGTCGTTGCCATGACGGTGCAGGAAGCGCTTGACGCGGTGGATGCCTGTTTCGACGGTGCCTTTGGCGGAGCGGGTGCGGAAGTGGTGGTGGAAGAGTTTCTCGACGGTGAGGAAGCCAGCTTCTTCTGCCTCTGTGATGGCAAGACCGCGCTGCCATTTGGCACGGCGCAGGATCACAAGCGCGTTGGCGATGGCGATACCGGTGCCAATACTGGCGGCATGGGTGCCTATTCGCCCGCACCCGTCATGACACAGGCAATCATCGACCGCACGATGCGCGAACTGATTGAACCGACCATGCGCGGTATGGCGGAAATCGGCGCACCGTTCAGCGGCGTGCTGTTTGCCGGTCTGATGATCACCAAGGACGGTCCGAAGCTCATCGAATACAATACCCGCTTTGGCGATCCGGAAACACAGGTGCTGATGCTGCGGCTGAAGGACGATGTGCTGCTGCTCCTGAAAGCTGCTGCCGATGGCGCGCTCGATCAGATGTCGGTGCGCTGGTATGACGATCCCGCTCTGACCGTCGTCATGGCCGCCCGCGGTTATCCCGCTGCACCGGAAAAGGGCAGCACTATTCGCGGTGCCGATGCAGCGCAGCCGGACGGCGTGCAGATTTTCCATGCGGGCACCGCGCAAAAGAATGGCGACCTTATTGCCAATGGCGGGCGTGTCCTTAATGTCACGGCGAGCGGCAAAACGGTTGAGGAAGCACAGAACGCTGCCTATGCTGCAATTGCGAAAATAGACTGGCCTGAGGGCTTTTACCGCAGGGATATTGGCTGGCGCGCCATTGCACGCGAAAAGGGTGAAGCGTTGTAAAAACACCGTTGAACCGGTTTTCAACATTGACATCGGCGGTTCGGAGCGCAATGTCTCTTTCAAATCGGAACGAACGGTTCGGCCAGCGCGAGTCCGTGTTCAAACTGTCGGAGAAATTGACCGTGTCCATAACAGCCAAGCGAAGCCTTACTGCGATCCTGCTGATGACTTCGGTTCTGACGGCGACGCCCTCCATGGCCGAAACGATCTTTGGTGCCATGTCGAAGGCCTATCAGAACAATTCCACTCTGAACGCCAACCGTGCCGGCGTGCGCGTGACGGACGAGAACGTTGCCATTGCCAAATCCGGCTATCGTCCCACGGTAAATGGGCAGGTCAAGGCTGGGTTGACCCGTTCGAAGGTTGATGGCCAGGATGCCGGAACGCGGGGTACGGCGACGGATACGCTGCAGGTCAACCAGATGCTGTTCGATGGTTTTCAGACCAAGAACAATGTTGCCGCAGCCAAAACCGGTGTGCTGGCGGCGCGTGAGGATCTGCGCGGCAGCGAACAGACGATCCTTTTGACTGCCGTTCAGGCCTATATGGATGTGTACCTCAACCGCCAGATCGTCGCCTTGCGCGAAAAGAACCTGGCCTTCCTGAATGAACAGGTGCGGTCAAACCGTGCGCGTTTTGATGTGGGCGAGGGAACACGCACCGACGTCGCGCAGGCTGAAGCATCGCAGGCAACC
This sequence comes from Phyllobacterium sp. 628, assembly GCF_014189505.1. Taxonomy (GTDB): domain Bacteria; phylum Pseudomonadota; class Alphaproteobacteria; order Rhizobiales; family Rhizobiaceae; genus Phyllobacterium. Next base: position 1,679,538 of record NZ_CP050301.1, read on the forward strand.
GCTGTTAACGACCGCAACACCGCCCGCGCCAATGTGAAAATCGCTGAGGCAACCTATATCCAGACGACCGGTTCCACGCCGGGATCGCTGTCGGCCGCCGCTCCAGCCAAGTCGCTGCCAAAATCGCTCACGCAAGCCTATTCGATTGCGCAGGCCAACCATCCGTCGATCGGCTCGGCAAAATTCAACACCGATTCCGCCGGATACAAGGTCAAGGTCAATGAGGGCGCACTGCTTCCATCCGCCGATCTGACCGGCACAGTCACCCGCACCGATATTTTCCAGGGCAGGACCAAGGTGACGCCGAACAATACACTGGGCTCGGCTTCGCTTAATGTAACGATTCCGATCTATGGCGCCGGCAAGACCGCTGCAACTGTTCGCCAGTCCAAGGAAAGTCTGGCGCAACGGCGTGTCGAAGTGGACGTGTCGTCAGACAGCGTCCGTCAGACCTTGGCATCGGCGTGGGCAAGCCTTGAGGCGGCGCGTGCTTCCATCGCCGCGCAGAGGTCGGTGGTGTCGGCGGCGCAACTGGCGCTGCAAGGCGTTATTGAAGAGCGCAAAGTCGGCCAGCGCACCACGCTGAACGTGCTGGAAGCACAGGGCACGGTTATCACCGCTCAATTGGCATTGGTGCAGGCCGAGCGCGACAGCGTTGTCTACAGCTATCAGGTTGTTTCAGCCTTGGGCCGTCTGACCGCCAAGGGCGTGGGTTTGCAGGTCGCCGAATACAAGCCGGAAGAGCATTATCAAGCCGTCGAGGACAAATGGGGCGGTGTCAAAACCCCAGACGGCCGGTAATTCTTAAAAGCTGTATTTCCAGAGTGCGTGGTTCGACAAGCTCACCATGAGGGATATGGGTTGGCTGCAGGCTGGTCATCAGCATTGCAGAATGTGAACACACTGCAACCCTCACTCTCCCTCATGGTGAGCTTGTCGAACCACGCATGCAGGTATTGCAAGATACAATTCGGAGCGCCCAGAGGACGCTCCGAATTTTGTTTTAGCCCATGCCTTATTTACCAACGGTATAGCGTGTGGCGGGTGCGCTGCGCTGCGTAGCGGACAGCAGCTTCAAGCGCGCTGCATCATATTCATTGAACAGTTCTATATCTTCGAGCGATGGCAGGGTGATCAATTCCCCCTGATCGAGACCCGCAAGTGCAGCATCGACACAGGCTTCCGGATCCATGACCGTGGTCGGATCCAGTCTGTCCAGCGGCACGCCGGAGAGTTCCCATATATCCGTCGCTGTCGCGGCTGGCAGGACGAGCTGCACGCGCACATTGGTTTCAGCCACTTCCTGTTGCAATCCACGGGTGAAATTCATCACGTAACCCTTGGTGCCGCTATAGGCACTGCTGTGCGGCAGGGTGTGGAAACTGAGAATGGAGCCAAGGTTGATAATGGTGCCACGGCCGCGCCGCTTGAAAGCCGGGAGTGCCGCAAGACTGAGCCGGACGAGTGCCGTAATATTTACATCGGTCATCGAATCCACATTGGCAAGCGGCGTATCGCCAAGGCTGCCGAGCGTTGACGTACCGGCATTGTTGACGAGCATGGTGATGGTTTCGCTGGTGGATAATGTCTTGGCAACTTTGTCGAGATCACCGGAGTTGGCCAGATCGGCCATAATCGTAGCGATATTCACGCCGTAGCGGCCACGCAATTCTTCAGCCAAAGCTTCCAGCCGGTCTTCCCGGCGGGCAACAAGGATGAGGTCGTAGCCACGTCCAGCTAGCCTGTCCGCATAGATTTTGCCAAGTCCGGCAGAAGCACCCGTCACGAGTGCTGTACCCTCTTTGCCGCCCGCTTTGTGTGTCGACGTCTTTTCAGTGGTGTTTGTCATTGTCATTCCAATCCAGTGTTCTGGCAGGCGTTCGGAACCGGCATTGGGAGCGAAATTGCCGGTCAAAGCTCCGCAATCGCGCTTCCGGGTGGCCGGAAGAGAGGTGTCCTGTCGATCTGTTGCACATTGTTCACTAAACATGATGATCATCATGCTTGAATTTTCTATACATGACGACTATCATGCTTGGTGTCAAGATACCCGGTCAGAAAATTGGAAAACCCATGCGCTACCCCGCCGCAGAAACCGCAGAAAAACATGAACGCATATTGGAGCAGGCCGCGCGGCTGTTTCGCGAGCGCGGCTTTTCCGGTGTCAGTCTCGGTGAAATCATGAAGGCAACGGGTCTGACCCACGGCCCGTTCTACAATCACTTCGCTTCCAAGGAAGAGCTGATGGCCGAAAGCATGCGGCACACGTCGCAGAAGGCGTTGAGCAAGCTTGAAACCATCGAGCCGAGCGAGGAGGGGAAGAACAGCTTCATCAACAGTTACCTCAGCCCTTCGCACCGCGACACCCCCGGCGATGGCTGTCTGATTGCCGCATTGGCGCCCGAAATCAGCCGGGAGCCGGGCGTGCGCGAACCGTTGACCTGCCATCTCTCGGCTTTTATCGATCAGATGGCGATGCAATTTCCCTGGCCGGAGGATAAATCCGCCCGCCAGCAGGCTATCCAGACAATCGCCTCGATGGTTGGCGGTCTTGTCATCGCTCGCGCCGTGGCCGATGAAACCCTGTCGCAGGAGATTTTGAGCGATGTTCTGGCCGGGTTGACCGGGTCTTCCTCTCCACAGCAGGGGTAAAATATGCGGTCCCCGTAGCTTTCGTCTCGGGCGGGATATTTACAATCTGCCGGGGGTAATATTCTGTTGGGCGGATCGGTCATTTTGCGAACAAATTGAGCCGGGAAATTGCGCGTGGAAACTGGAGTTGTTTTTTGATGCCGCAAACCACCGCCGGACTGAAATTTTGGTCTTTGACAGCCGCAATGATGATTGGACTGGGCGCTGGGCCAGCCTTATCCCAATCGCGGACAATCTGCACCGTCATTGCCGATGCCGCAACCGGGAACACTGTCGTCCGGCAGGGCTATTGCAGTGAACTTGTCACACCGGCATCGACGTTCAAGATCGCGCTCAGCCTGATGGGGTATGATTCCGGCTTCCTTAAAGATGCCCATACGCCGGAACTGCCGTATCGCGAGGGATATGCCGATTGGGGCGGTGAAAACTGGCGTCAGACGACAGATCCGGAGCGGTGGATGAAATATTCCGTTGTTTGGTTTTCGCGGCAGGTGACACAGTTTTTGGGCGAAAAGCGCCTGCACGCCTATGCGAGGAAGTTTGAATATGGCAATGCGGATGTTTCGGGCGATCCCGGCAAGAACAATGGTCTTGACCGGGCCTGGTTAAGTTCCTCGTTGAAGATTTCGCCGTTGGAGCAGGTTGCTTTTCTGCGCAAGTTCGTCAACCGGCAATTGCCCGTGACCCCGCAGGCTTACGACATGACGAACCAGATCGTGGAGGTCTGGCATCTCCCCAATGATTGGGATGTACATGGCAAGACAGGAACAGCGTTTCCCCGAAAGAAGGACGGAACGCCTGACGAAGCCCGCGCCTATGGCTGGTTTGTCGGATGGGCGGTGAAGGGCAAGCACGTCGTGGTGTTTGCACGGCTCATTCAGGATGACAAGAAAGATACGCAGACTGCCGGCTATCGCGCTCGCGATGCGTTTTTGCAGGAACTGCCGACGATACTGGATAGATAGGAATGGGACGCGATACCGTGCATTTCGACACGGCGACCATCCACGGAGATTGCCATGACTTCAGCGAGCATTCCGTTTTCCCTCGTCGGGATCGACCACGTGGTCTTTCTCGTTGACGACATGGCGAAAGCGCTCGCCTTCTATCAAGGCGTGCTCGGCTGCCAGCTTGGCTATACCTATCCGGCTCTCGGCATGGAGCAGGTCTGGTGCGGGTCGGCCTTGATCGTGCTGTGGGATATCACCCATCCGGGCGCGGAAAGTGCGGTCCCGCCGGTCGCGAGCGGGCGTAATGTCGATCATGTCTGCATTGCCACCAGCCCGTTCGATCATGATGCGTTGCGCGCTCATCTCGCCGCCCATCATGTGGAAATCGAGCGTGAGGCCATGCATGGCGGCGCACGCGGCATGGGCCATTCATTCTATTTCCGCGACCCGTTCGACAACAAGATCGAGCTTAAGGGACCTGCGGTTTATCCCGATGGGCGCGGCTGATCAGCTCTTCTGCAGGGCAAGGTGGACACCGAGCCCAACCAGCACCTGTGCCGCCGGCGCGTTGCATCAGACGCTGCGCGTGGCTGGAGCGCCGCAGCCGCGCAATCATCACCCCGGCCAGAAACACGCAGACGATATCCGCTGAGGAGAACATCAGATTGACGATGGTTCCAAGGATAACGAACTGCAGCCAGACGGGAAACGCTGCGGACGCATCGATGAATTGCGGCAGGAACGCCATGAAGAAAATCGCTGTCTTGGGATTGAGGATCTCGACGCTGATGCTTTCGAAAAAGGCGCGGCGTCCGGATTTGGGTTCAACACCGGGCACGGCAACATCGCCATGTGCCTTGGCGCGAAACAGCGAAATGCCGAGCCAGACCAGATAGGCCGCACCGCAGAATTTGACCACGAGATAGAGCAGCGGCACCGCGTGAAACAGCACGGACAATCCGGCTGCAGCAGCGAACACATGCACATAGCCGCCCAGATGAATGCCCAATGCCGCCATCAACCCTGACCAGCGCCCCCGCGCAATGGTCTGCGCCGCCGCATAAAGCATGGCCGGGCCGGGGATATAGGCAAAGATCGCCGTGGTGGCGAGAAAGGCGATAAGCAATTCGGTAGACGGCATGTCGTGGCTCCCCCTGCAATCCCGGTAAATTCAATACAGACTATAAACAATGCCTTGGTAAGGGAGGCAAGTGGCGTACTTGTTGCGCGCTCATATCTTATCGCGGGCTTGAGGTATCCAGGTGCCCTGATGAAATATCATCTGCCAGCGGCCGCCGATAAACTTCCAGATCGAACTTCGCAATGAATGCCGTTCCTGTCCGGTATCGCGAACTCTGCGAACACTGCGATAGGTCACCTGAATAATGCCTTCTGCGAGTGTGCGAACGGCAAAATCGGATGCTGAAAGGATTGGTGCATTCTCCATGGGTTCATTTGCAAGTGCGTCAACGATTTCCTGTTTGTTGTACACACCTCCGGAGGTGCCAAATTCGATAAAATCGTCCGCCAGCAGGTGGTTTACGATCAGGGGCGTTTTGCGTACGGCCTGGTCAAGGAGTCGCTCTTCAAGCAACTGCAACAGGTGCGCGATATCTTTCGGGGTATCACTCATATGCAAGACACCAATCAGATGCATGCAGCCAACATTGTTCTGCCGCGATATCACCGGTCCTGTAAAGCCGCGTCATGCGCCGGTAATCCCCTGATTTGAATGCAGTGGCGAGCGCTTTTTCCGATTCCGCATCGCGCATGCCTTCGCATGGAAAGATCGACACGGGTGATATCCATTGCGCCAGGAATTTTTCCGCCGCACGGGTGATCAGAAACACCGCGCCGTGCCGGCGTATATTGGCATCACTTCGGCTGAATCCTTCGTTCGTGGTCAACGGGAGGATCAGCCGCCCGCCATCCTTCAGCCTGTCGAGCCATGTTTCGGTGGGACGGGTTGCTCCGGCATTGACATAGATGACATCAGCGTCGTCGAAGGCAACGCTGCTGCCATCACCCTGAATCACTGATACATTCGGATACGGAGCCAAATTGACCGCAGCACGGGCAGCCAGTTCCGGGTTGAACTCGATTGCCGTCACACGGCCGGTTGGGCCTGCAAGCTCTGCCATGATGGCCGTGAAATAGCCGACTCCGGCACCGATATGCACCACGTGCTCGCCGTTGCGCGGCGCGGCTTGCCAAAGCAGATATGCGTGCAACGAAGGCTGACCATTGTTGATGTGCCGCTCCGGCAGAATGCCGACAAGGTCATTCGTATAGAGATAAACCGGATCGGCTGACGGTGTCCGGACATATTCTTTGAGCCTGCGGAGAATGGGCCACGGACCCGGCCCAAGAAATGCCTCTCTCGGCACCGTAGCGAAAGCATCCTCAATGCGCTTGTTGGTGATACGGGCAGCGGCGGAAATTTGCATGGCATAGGCGCGGCGTACGATCTTGAGTTCGTCTGGGGTCATCAGCAAAAACGGCTCCTGTGTTCCAAACTCATTCTGCTGCTGATTTTGCGCAGCGGTGGGATTTCATGGCAAGCGCCTATTACGCGGACGCATTAAAAACCGCTTCGATATGATGCCCGTCCGGCTCGATCACAAAGGCAGCATAGTAATGCGGGCCATAGTCGGGCCGCAGGCCGGGCCCGCCATTGTCCTTGCCGCCGTGTGCCAGCGCAGCAGCGTGAAATGCATCGATAGCCTGCCGGTTCGGCGCAGCAAAGGCGAGGTGAAAGCCGGGGCCGGGCGGGCGCTGACCCTCCGGCCGGTGTTTCAGTGCCAGCTTGTCACCGCCGCCGGGAAGCCCATACCCAACGGCCTGATCCGGCTCGCCTAGGCGGATATCCTCCCAGACCCTGACATATCCGAGCGGCGCAAGGGCCGCATCATAAAACACCGCCGCGCGGTCAAGGTCGCTGACGCCAAATGAAATGTGATGAAGCATGGGACGAGCCTTCCGGTGTTGAACAAAAAATGGCGGGCAGAAACGGGATATGGATCAGCCGTCGATGATCTCCAGTTTTTCCGGTGGCAGTGCAGCGAGTTCGGCAAAGTCGAGATCCTGCTCCAGCGCATGGAAAACATCATCGTCAATGGCGCCGCTGTGACGCATGGCTGCGAGTTTTTCCCGCTTGGCTGCAATCATCGTCAATTGCAATTGGTCGGTCTGGCTGACTGCCCGTGGATTGCGCCCGTCCGCAGCCAGAGCCCGCGCCTCTTCATAGGTTTCGCGCAGACGGTTCGCCACATTGTCATCGCGCTTGTCCAGCACCCGAATGGCTGTGTCGAGCAGCGTGACCCGGGCTTTGGCAAGGTCGGTCTCGAGCGAGGTATCCGGCTTGAAACCCAGCAGACGGATCAGCGGCCCGAGCGTCAGCCCCTGCACGATGAGCGAGCCAAGCACCACGGCCAGCGCGCTCAGCACAATCAGTTCACGCGATGGAAAGGCGGCGGGCAGCGCCAGCGCCGTCGCCAATGTCACCAGCCCGCGCATGCCGCACCATGACACTACAAGGCTCATCCGTAGGGGCGGGCGCGGAATCCGGCTTTCCGATGAGAGCAGGTAGTGCACCAGCCGGTTATAGGTGAGCACCCAGGCAATGCGCACCAGCACAACTGTGACGAACACAATGCCCGCAAACATCAGCGCGAAGGACAGCTCTTCCCGAGCAAGGTCCAGAACGATGGCGCGCGCCTGCAATCCCATGAGCAGGAAAGCGAGCACATTGAGCAGAAACACCGAGGCCTGCCAGACGGAATAGGAATGCAGCCGGGCCCGTGGCGCCTGCCGGGCAGGCACATAATGAGCGGTGGTCATTGCAAAGGCCACGACAGCAAGAATCGCCGAAAGGTGCAGGTGCTCGGCAATGATCCACGTGCCGAACACCGCCACGAATTCAAACAGGGTGCCCCCAAGCGTTCCCGCCAGATGCCGGGAAAACAGCATCGCTATTCTGGCGGAGACAAATCCGAAAAGAAGACCGCCCGGCACGGCAATAATCAGCAGCGGAATGAGATGCAGAAGGGTGCTTGCACCCATGGCAACTCCGACGGCCGCACTGAAAATCAGCAGCGATGTGGCGTCGTTGAGCAGGCTTTCACCCTGCAAAATCGCCACCGCCCGCCGTGGCAGGGCAAACCGTCCCAACATGGCGGCTGCGGCTGCGGCATCGGGCGGCGCAACGATAGCGCCCAGTGCAATGGCGGCGGCGAGCGGCAGGCCGCCGATGGATACGCCAACCCATGCCACTGCAGCGGTCGTGAGAATCACCACCCACACAGCCAGCGACACCAGCGGTACCCAGTCGCGGCGGATGGTGCGTGGCGGCAGGTCATAGGCCGCATCAAGCAGCGCCGGGGCGATGAAAAGCGCCATGGCAAGCTGTGGGTCGATGGAAATATCCGGTGCCCATGGCAGCGAAGCGACTATAACACCTGCCACGGCCAGCATGGTCGGGTAGGGCACTGCAAGCGTTCGGGAGAGCTGGAGGAAAATGATTGCCACCAGCATCAGAACCAGCATGTTTTCGAACAGCGCCATCAGCTGATTTCCCCCGGGTCGATGTGATATCTGTGATCGTTGGAGCCGCGCGTTGCAACGGTTTTATTTGAGTGCGGCCGTGTACACTGCTGCATGGCGGAACGTTAGATATTCCCGTGAGGCATTCATGCCATGATTTAAAGTCATTATTCACAGCCGTCCTGTTGTGCTCTTCTCCGGCTGTACATTTTTATAAAGCTGTTAAATACAGGAAAATATTGAACATTCGGTTCGAACGGTTTGGGGTTTGACCTGACCAAAGAGCCGGCAGTTTATACTGACCAATTTGAAGAATAGCGATTGCGCCGGGTTCCCTTTGGAGCCCGGCGCAATTGGTTTATTGGCAACCGCCAAGCGCCATCATCTGTTGAATAAAGAGGGAAGCCTTTATTCGTCAAAATGCTTTCGCAGATTGACTATATCTCATTATAGAGATAATTTCCCATATATGGAAACAGCAGCGGCAGATACCGACACTATCGACCAATTGATTGCCCGGCGCCTCAAGGGTTTGCGGGCGGAACGGGAATGGTCGCTGGATGAGCTTGCCAAGCGTAGCGCTGTCAGCCGTGCCACACTATCCCGGCTGGAAAATGCCGAGGTGAGCCCCACAGCCAATGTGCTGGGCAAACTTTGCGCTGCTTACGGCCTCACCCTGTCGCGGCTGATGCATATGGTGGAGGACGATTTCGTGCCGCTGATCCGCCATGCGGCGCAGCCGGTCTGGACCGATCAAAGCGTCGGCTTCCGCCGCCGTTCCGTGTCCCCGCCGGCCCAGACGCTGGCAGGCGAGGCGCTGGAATGCGAGATCGATCCCGGCGCACGCATCACCTATGAACAGCCGCCACGGCCGGGTCTGGAACACCATCTGGTAATGCTTGAAGGGCGGCTGCAGGTAACAGTCAACGGCCAAACGCACGATCTGCACCCGGGCGATTGCCTGCGCTACCAGCTCTTTGGCCCCAGTGCCTTTGCCACATCGGGGCAATCGGCGCGCTACATGCTTTTTATCCTTTGAGGCCCCATGACCACTGACATCGAGATTTTTACCGCTGACAACCTTTCTCACCATATCAAGGATTTGGGCATGCTGCTGCGTGCCTGCGTGCAGGACGGCGCCAGCATCGGTTTCATCCTGCCGTTTTCAGTGGAGGACAGCGAGGCCTTGTGGCGCGACAACGTGCTGCCAGCTCTGCGTGGCGGCAAGCGCATTCTACTGGTCGTGCGGGCAGGGGGAAGCATCGCCGGAGCTGGTCAGCTGGATTATGACACGCCGCCCAATCAGCCGCACCGGGCGGAGATACGCAAACTGATGGTGCATCCGGATTTTCGCCGCCGCGGCATCGCCAAGGCGCTTATGGCCGAGCTTGAACATCTGGCGCGTGAACTTGGCCGGGACCTGATCACACTCGACACCCGCACGGGCGACACGGCTGAGCCGCTTTACACGGATCTGGGTTATCAGACCGCTGGCATCATCCCCGGCTACTGCCGTGACGCGCATCATGGCCATCTCGATGCGACGACCATCATGTACAAAACACTTTAACAGGAATCCCGGCACGCTTCCTCGAACGACGGCATGACGCCCAGTATATTGGCGGAACGGCGGATGATTTCTGCGGCCATCGGCGCTGCGTTGAGACCAGCACCCGCTGCCGCCTGTCCGTCGACGGGCTTGGGCTCATCGATAATCGTCAAGACCACATAGCGCGGATTTTCAATCGGGTAGGCGGCGATGAAGGTGTTGAAGCGCACTTCCTTCGAATAACGCCCGTTGATGACTTTTTCTGCCGTACCCGTCTTGCCGCCAACGCGATAGCCCGGAACCTGGGTGCGGCTGGCCGATCCACCGGTGCCTTTCTGCGCATTGAGGCGATAGAGATAGCGCAAATCATCACTCGTCCGTTGGCTCACAACCCGCTTTGCCAGCTTCTTTGCCTCTTCTGCGCTGCGCGGCAGGAAGGTTGGCGGTAGGAGCAAGCCGCCATTCATCAGCGCCGCTGCGCCAACGGCCGTCTGCAAGGGCGTGGTTGCCATGCCATGGCCGAAGGAAATTGTGATCGAATGCACCTTTTTCCATACTTTGGGAGAAAACGGTTTTGCAACCTCGGGCAGCTCTGTTTTCATCGGATCAAGCAGACCCAGCCGTTGCAGGAATTCGCGGTGACCCTCGATGCCCACCATATCCGCTTCCTTTGCCGAACCGATATTCGAGGAAAACAGGAACACCTCCGGCAGCGTCAGCACCCGCCGCTTGCCGTGAAAGTCATGGATGGTCTGGCGGCCGATGGTGATCGGGCGGGTGGCATCAAATGTACTGTTCAGCGTCGCCAGGCCGGAATCCAGCGCCATCGCGGTGGTAAAGCTCTTGATCGTCGATCCCATCTCGTAAACACCGGCAGACATGCGGTTGAGACGATCCTTTTCCAGCGCATTGAATGGATTGTTCGGGTTGAAATCCGGTATGGAAGCCATTGCCAGCACTTCGCCCGTGCTGACATCCAGCACCACGGCGCCTGCGGCAATGGCGCGATAACGTTCGACGGCATTGACCAGAACATCACGCACCACATGCTGCACGCGCAGATCGACGGAGAGCCTGACCGGTTCCAGCGAGCGGCCATGGGCAAGACCGGCAGCGCGCAAATCGGTCAGGCCTTGCCCGTCAATATATTTCTCCATCCCGGCAATGCCCTGATTGTCGACATTGACGAGGCCGAGAATATGCGCGGCAGTCGGCCCGCCGGGATAAATGCGCGATGTTTCCGTGCGAAACCCGATGCCGGGAATGCCGAGGGCCATGATCTGGCTTTTGAGTTTGGGTGTCAGGCCGCGCCTCAGCCAGGCAAACCCGGCCTCGCCCTTCAGACGGCTATAGGTCTGTTCGAAATTGAGATCGGGCAGTACGGTTGAGAGCAGCTCGAAGGCTTCGTCGGGATCGATGATCTTACGGGGCTCGGCATAGAGCGACATGGTCTTGATATCCGTCGCCAGCACTTCGCCGTTGCGGTCGAGAATATCCGGACGGGCAGCCATTATCGAGCCTGTTGGGCCGGTATAATCGGCCGCTTCATCCTTCATGCCGTAAAAGACCAGCCGTCCGCCGATAATGCTGAAAATCCCGATAAAACAGGCCATGATTATGAGGATGCGGTTCTGGGCGCGTGGTCTGCTTTTGATCATGGTCTCGATGCAAATGTGCGAATTGTGGCGGATATGCCCAATTTAGCATCCTTTGTACCGCTCCAATTCTCATTATTCCGGAAATATCCAGTTAACCCTAACAGGTCGTAAATTATGAATTTTAGCGTGAATAACTTTTTGAAAACAAAGTTGCGTATAGCGGATGTTGAGGGTGTTCAGTCAGGCCTGTGCCGCATTTCTGCCAGTGCCATACGCTTGTCTCCGGCAAAGTAAGGCCCGCCATGTGGCGCGAGTTCGCGTTCGACGAATCCAACAATAGCCGCACACTCCCCGTTTGCAGCCATCCGGAACGCATCATCAAAACCCTGCGCCAATTCCTGATCCAGCTTGCCGAGAAGTTTTGGTATCCATTTGCCCTTGCCGGACCATGTGCCACGGCCAAGCAGCACAAGATCGGCGAGGGGCTGATAGAGTTGTGCCGCGATAGCCCTGATTTCAGCAGGGCTGCGCTCGCCCCGCAAATCGTCGAGCAGGTCAGTGATCTGATAGCGGATACTATCGCAGTGTTCGCCCGCAAACGGCCGTGGCCCAGCGGCAAGCTGGCTTCTCGCCGCCGCCTGCAGTGTATCAGCGCGGACGACATCCGTTCCCATCAACGTCCCGGAAGCAATCATATCGAGCATCAGGGGATGGCCGCTCTTCGCATCATTGTTGATGAACCAGGCAAGTGTTTCAGGATCATGCACAAAGGCTTCCACCGGAAAGCCATGGTCCACAAAGGACTCGCGCCAAGCCCTGTCCACCCGGTCGAACACCACCACGAGATCGATATCCGAGGACGCCGTGCCCTCGCCACGTATGATGGACCCAGCAGCGAAGGCGCAGGCCGCGCCTTCATAACGCAAAGCGAGCACATGTCTGGCCGCCGCCAGCGCATTTTCAATCTGTGTATTGTTGCCCATATCGCCTCTCTCCATTCTCGAGCACAGACTTAGTTGAATTTTCCGGACGGCTCCAGTGACGAGACATGGGCATTTTCAAAGATGGCCGCTCCACGAAAAAGTGCTTTTCCTCAACCGCACTTGAGGCGGTAGAAGGGACCGGCGATGAGCGGAGATGGACATGACACGTGTATTGAGAGACGAGGATCTGGCGGGAACGTCGATCATGCCAGTGGCCATCGAGGCAGTGGAAGCGGCGTTCGCTGCCAAGGCGCGTGGTGAAATTGTCGCGCCGCCTCGCCACAATGTATCTTTCGCTCCGCACGGCAATCTCGTCTTCACCTTCACCATCGGCGGCACGGTCGGCAATGCGCCGCTTGCCGGGTTTCGTGTTTACGACACCTTCAAGGGCCCGCAGCAGACACAGATTGTGGCGGTGTGGTCGGCGGATAATGCCGAGCTTCAAGGCATCATCCTTGGGTCACGACTTGGCAATATCCGTACCGGCGCCATCGGCGGCGTTGCCATCCGCCATATGAGCGCACCGGATGCCGGGAGCGTCGGCATTATCGGTAGCGGAGTTCAGGCCCGCACCCAGCTGGAGGCGGCGGCTTGCGTGCGTACATTGCAATCTGTGCGAGTCTTCAGCCGCAGCGAAGAAAACCGCAATGCATTTGCTGCCGAGATGGGTGAGCTTCTTAATATAAAGATTCAGACGGTTGCGACGGCGCGCGAAGCAGTGGAGGGTGCCGATATCGTCATCTGTGCAACCAAGAGCACGACGCCAGTGGTTGAGGCTGCATGGTTGAAGCCGGGTGCGCACATCAACACGGTCGGTCCGAAGCTTGTCCATGCGCACGAATTGGGCCTCGACGTCGCCGAGCGTGCCAATACCATCGCAACGGACTCGCCGGAACAGAATGCGGCTTATAACCCGCCCTTCTTCCTCGCAGGGTCGCCAGCCTATGCGCGCATGGTGGATCTGGCGGACATTGTCTCTGGCAAAATGCCTGCCCGTAGCAGCGCCAATGACATCACTCTGTTCTGCTCCACCGGCCTTGCCGGAACCGAGGTCCTGGTGGCGGCGCGTATTCTCGCCCTTAACCGGTAAAGTCTTTTGTCAGCGGAATAGATGAGAATATTGGGTATGAATTTTTTATATGAAAGCAGACACTTACCAAGCTGTCGCTCAATACAATTCAAAGATCAAACCATATTATTTCTATTTTTGAAGTATTATTTAATCACTAAAGTACAACTAAATTAATAGAGCGTTCTGTTGCTGATAGTTACTTGCGAATTCACATTTCTTATGCTTCCTTTCCGTCAGTTTTCGGGGGGTGGGTGCAATGGCGGAGATGGTGGACACTGGCGCTGGCAACGCGCTGCAAGGGACGGACAAGAGCGGTAATTCCAGCGGTTTTGACGGCAATCATCATCCCGACGATGGTCTCGGGGATGATGTTCCCTGTGGCAGCGACGGCATGACGTGCACGGTTTCATCTCTTCAGAACAGCCCCATCCTTTGAACAACTGACAACACCGTCAAGGGGATAAGCTCCCCTTTGCCGCTGCCGGTATTTGTGTGGAGTGAAGCAGCGGATGATCGGTGCTGGGTGAGGATTCCTGCGCGAAAAGTGCTCGTGCAGGACGCGTAAAATGAAAAACTGTGGCTCTGGCGTGTGACGCCGACAACGAGGATGAAGGCAATGACAAAGATCGTAGGAACAGGTGCGGGTGATACGCTGGCCGGAACCAGCGAGGGCGACCGGATTTGGGCTCTCGCCGGGAATGATCACGTGGATGGCGGCGACGGTGACGACATCATCGATGGCGGTGCCGGCAATGACGTTCTGACCAGTTCAAGCGGTTTTGACCAGCTTGACGGCGGCGACGGCGATGACAAGCTGGTGTTCAATGGCGTCGGCGGTGCGGCCCGTGGCGGCGCGGGCGTTGACTCGCTCGTAATCGATCTTTCCGGCAAGAATGATGCATTCACATTCAACAGCACCAGCGGCCATGCCAGCTTTGGCGACCCGACAGTGGCCGCTCATCATTTCTATTTCGTCGATGTCGAGCGCCTGGAACTTGCAACCGGCGATGGCAACAACACGATCATCGCAACCACCTTCGACCAGATCAATGTGCATACCGGCGCCGGTACCGACCATGTTGAGGGCGGCAATGGCAATGACAGTATCTGGGGCGGCGATGGCAAGGATGTGTTGCTCGGTGGCGGCGGCAACGACTCGCTGTTCGGCGAAGGCGGTAACGACAAGATTGAAGGCGGCAACGGCAACGACAGCATCTGGGGCGGCGAAGGCAATGACAATCTCGGTGGCGGCCGCGGCGATGACATGATCGACAGCGGAACCGGCAACGATGCCATCAATGGCGGTGATGGCAATGACATCCTGCTTGGCGGCGCGGGTGATGACGCCATCAAGGGCGGCAGCGGCATCGACCATCTGAGCGGCGGTGAAGGCAATGACACCCTGAGCGGCGGAACAGGCGCGGATGTATTTGAATTTGCCTCGGGCTCCAGCAATGGCGTCGATCACATCACTGATTTCGATACGAATGGCGGCGATGTGATCAATCTGCATAATTTTAGTCAGATCCACGATTTTGACAGCTTCATTGCGGCCTCGCATGACACGGCAGGCGGCGTCTTTGTCAGCTTCGATGGCAGTGACACGAACGGTTTCTTCATCGACCACGTTACGGTGGCGGACCTGTCGCATGACGACGTGACCTTCAGTTGAGTTTGAGATTGCGCCCGTCCCAAACCTGGGGCGGGCGCAACGTTTCACGAGGCATTTGGGAGGACGGATGCTATGGCGAAGATTATCGGTACTGGAGCAAGTGATACTCTAAACGGAACGGATGAAAGCGATCGCATCTGGGCTCTCGGCGGCAATGATGTCGTGGACGGCGGCGCGGGTGACGATATTGTCGATGGCGGCGCAGGCAATGATACGCTGACCACCTCAAGCGGTTTCGACCAGCTGACGGGCGGAGATGGTGACGACCGGCTTGTTTTCAATGGCGTTGGCGGCGCGGCACGTGGCGGTGCCGGGTTCGACACGCTGGCCGTTGATCTTTCCGGCAAGAGTGCCGGATTTACCTTCAACGGTTCCAGTGGCCACGGCAGTTTTGGCGATCCGGCAATTGCTGCCAATCATCTCTATTTTGTGGATATCGAACGGCTGGAACTCACCACCGGCAGTGGCAATGACCGGATCATCGCCACCACAATCGGCGAAATCAATGTTCATACCGGCGCGGGCGACGACCGTGTCGAAGGCGGCAATGGCAATGACGTCGTGTTTGGCGGCAATGGCCGCGATATGCTGTTCGGCGGCGGCGGCAATGAGGAACTGCATGGCGACGCCGGTAATGATTACATTGATGGCGGTGACGGCAATGACCGGATTTGGGGCGACGCGGGCAATGACAGCCTAGCGGGCGGGCGCGGTGATGATCAGATCGACGGCGGCATCGGCAACGACAATCTCAACGGCGGTGACGGCAATGACCGGCTCGAAGGGGCCGATGGTGATGATATTATCAAAGGCGGCGGCGGTATCGACAGCCTGTATGGAGGCGCCGGAGACGACCATTTGATGGGTGGTGACGGGAGCGATAGCCTTTATGGCGGTGGCGGCACGGATCATCTCGAAGGCGGTGAAGGCAACGATTATCTTGAAAGTGGCGGCGGCTGGGCCACGCTTGAGGGGGGGCAACGGCAACGACTCTTTGGTCGATGGCAGTGAGGAAGTGTATCTGGGCGGCGGTGCAGACATGCATGGCGGCGCTGGAGACGATACATTTTACGTGTATTCCGAGGGCATGGTGGGCGTTTTGGATGGCGGTGAGGGCTACGACAAGGCTGTCATTGATTTCCACGCGCCGGATCAAGGCTTCGTATTCGACGCTGCACCCTACGCCACGATCGAAGAGTTCAAGGTAACGGTGACCACCGGCTATAACGGTGTCACGCTATATGGCGGCGATGGCAACGATCAGTTCGCAAGTTATGACTCTTATAAGGGCGGACCGAGCGGCAATGATTATATGGATGGCCGTGGCGGCGATGATGTGCTTTACGGCGGTAGCGGTGCGGATCATTTGATTGGCGGCGACGGCAATGATATCCTTGACGGGGACTACGGTGTTTCGGGCATTCCCAGCATCTATACCGACACGCTGGAAGGCGGCGCTGGTAATGACACCCTTTATGGTGGTCTGGAGTCGGACATCCTCGATGGCGGGATCGGCGCCGATACGCTGAATGGCGGCAGTGGTGCCGATACTTTCGTCTGGGATGAAGCCACAGCCCGCCTGAACGGCGGCATCGACCACATTACCGACTTTGATACGGCGGGCGGCGATGTGATCAGCCTGCGCGGATTTGCTTCGAGCAGCACCGGCATCCACGATTTCGACAGCTTTCTGGCTGCCTCCCACGATACTGCCGCAGGTGTCTATGTCAGCTTCGATGGCGACACCAATGGCATCCTTATCGAAGGGGTGACGCTGGCTGATCTGTCTGCGGACGACGTGATGTTCAGTTAGCGCTGCGAGTGGTTCGACAAGCTCACCATGAGGGAGATGGGTGGGCTGCAAAACTAATCGGCAACATTACAGAACCCGCACATCATCTGCATTGCAGAATATGACTCCCTGCAATCATCACTCTCCCTCATGGTGAGCTTGTCGAACCACGAACCACGCATAATGGGAATGCAGCTCAATTTCGAGCTAAAGTAGTCTGCATATAATCCGGCCAGTCCACATGGATGCTGCCGATTTCATCAAAACAGAAACCTACCATGCTGGCGACAAGCCTGCTGTCAGGGTGGTCAGATTTCTCCACCGGTTTCTGCAAGCTCGCGCGGACGGTGTCCACAGTCAGCTTGAGTGGCTTCTGGCTGGGTGGGCTGTTCGTGACTGACGCCGTCAGCATTGTATCGATGGTCTCCGGGGTTTCGCTCATATGATCAAAATAATCCTGACCATCGGCAAACAGGCGCGCCGTTGCACTGGCAAGCATCTGCGGTATCTGCAACAGAGCGCGATAATCAAGCAACGGCGGTTCCATTGAGGCCATCAGGATGTCGTCCGGTGCTGTTGGACGCTCGCCCGGCATCGGCATGTCATCCGGCAGTATGGCAGGAACCAGATTATCGAACGGCCACGCCTGTTTCAGCTGCGCCACGCTCATATCCGCAATGTTCACGTCGATATCCCGGTTGGTGCCCGCCGGGCGATAGGGACAGCGCGTCTTCGTGCAATTGTTTTGCGAGGTGAATTGCCACAATGCATAGTCCTGCCAGTTGCCCTTCGGAAAATGTGGGGCGATGTCGGTCTCATAACGTGCATACCAAAGTTGCAGGCGTGAGAGCACCGGATATTCCAGCCGGTGATCGGCAATGTATTTTGCCGTCGTGCCATTGGTATAGAGAACGGGATAGCGGCCGGTGCGCAACTTGATCTGCTCGACAAATATCTGACCGTCCTGCAGCGACATGAATTTCGCCGGGTCATTGTCTTCGATATCGATCGCCATCAGTTCGTCGCTGGCCGGTTCGGCATAGTCGATAAAATGGTTGGCCTGTTCGATCGGATTACCGGGACGGGCGAGGTGGTAGGAGCCCCATTTGAGTCCCAGTGCCTTCGCCAGTGCGCGGCGCGTGTGATAAAGCTCACGCGACACGGCATAGTTGCGCCAGATGCGACGGCAGATTTCCTGATCCTTGACATCGGCAATGCGGCTGCAATGATAATTGGCCGGCATGCCGTCCGAGCCTTTGTGGATAAAGGCGGCGACACGCGGGTCTTTTACGATCTCTGGCAGATCGAAGGAATTGTGTTCATAGCCATCGAGAACGATAGCGCGATCCTGATTGGACCAGGGCGTCTGGAATTGCGAGTCCGCGCGGGAGGAGGCGCTGGAAAGGAGCGCAGTGACAATGGCAGCAAAGGCAAAAACCTGTGTGCGGATCGTCAAATGTTGGTTCCCCTCACACCTCGTTGTTGAGTTGTCGCAAAAGCCCGAAAGAACAGCGTCGTTTACTATGGTTAAAAAGCAGTAAACCATCGGGTACAGGGACCTTTTTCACGGCAAGGCCCGCCCAATTGTGGCGAAAAGGTGGAAATCACTGACGTGAGTGACTTGGAAATAACCGGTGAAAGACTTGGACGGCGGTTTTTCTTACGTTTACGTAAAAATCCACTTGCCTTGACCGTTTGGGAATTGCAATGTCGCGCCATCACTGGATGAGGAGACATGTGATCAATGTACCGGGCGCCCGTCGACGAAATCGCACATACTCTCAAGAAAATTGCCGGACTGGATGAGGCCATCGCCGCGGGGCGTTTTGGCGACCTTTCCGATGATCTGGTCGATGCCATTCTGGAGGAAGCCGGAAAGTTCGCTTCGACCCGCGTTGCGCCGTTGCTGGAAGTCGGCGACAAACATGGAACGCCGCTGAAGAATGCGGAAGTCACCATGCCTCCGGGTTGGAAAGACGTTTATAATGAATGGGTTGGCGCTGGCTGGAATGCTCTGACGGGCAAAGAGGAATTTGGCGGGCAGGGCCTGCCGATGATGCTGGCCATTGCCGCGCTGGAGATGTGGAACTCCGGCTCCATGGCTTTCGGTATCGGACCGACCCTGACGCTCGGCGCGATTGAAGCGCTGGAAGCCCATGCTACGGATGAACTGAAACAAACCTATCTGCCGAAGCTGGTTTCCGGCGAATGGATGGGCACGATGAACCTCACCGAACCGCAAGCAGGCTCCGACGTGGGCGCCCTGCGCACCCGTGCCGAGCGGCTGGATGATGGCACCTACCGCATCTTCGGACAGAAGATTTTTATCACCTATGGTGAGCACGATCTTACTGATAACATTATACATTTGGTGCTGGCGCGTCTGCCGGACGCCCCTGCCGGAACCAAGGGAATCTCGCTGTTTCTGGTGCCCAAATTCTTTGTGAACGCTGACGGCTCGCTTGGGAACCGCAACGACGTGTTCTGTAGCGGTGTCGAGCATAAGATGGGCATTCATGGCTCGCCAACCTGTACCATGATCTATGGCGACGACTTCCCGAAATCCGGTACACCCGGCGCTATCGGCTGGCTGATCGGCGAGGAAAATCGCGGGCTGGCCTGCATGTTCACCATGATGAACAATGCCCGCCTTGCAGTCGGTATTCAGGGCGTTGCAGTCGCCGAAGCCGCGTATCAGAAGTCGCTGTCTTATGCGCAGGAGCGCCGCCAGATGCGCGCGCCGGGTTGGACAGATGAGGGCATGAGCCCGATCATCGAACACCCCGATGTGCAGCGTAACCTGTTGACAATGAAGGGTTTAACCGGCGCTGCGCGTTCGATCTCCTATGCCTGCGCCCATGCTTTGGACATGGCAAGGACCGCTTCCGGCGAGGATAACCGGCACTGGGCCGACCGTGCCAATCTTCTGACCCCGGTTGCCAAGGCGTTTTCGACGGATATCGGCGTTGATGTTGCCTCAATCGGTATCCAGATCCATGGCGGTATGGGTTTTATCGAAGAGACGGGCGCAGCGCAGTTCCTGCGCGATGCCCGGATAGCGCCGATCTATGAGGGTACAAACGGCATTCAAGCCATTGATCTTGTTCAAAGAAAACTGCCACTTAGCGGCGGAAGCCATGTGAAGGATTACATTGCCGAACTGCGCGCCGTCGCTGAAGCCGTGTCGGCCAGCAACAGCGCTGACTTCGGCGAAACAGGCCAGCGTCTGCAGGCCGGGCTCGACGATCTCGAAGCCGCCACGCTTTGGCTGCAGCAAACCCTTGCTGACGGTAAGATCAGCGATGCGCTGGCTGGTGCAACGCCTTATCTGCGCCTGTTTGGTCTGGCCGCCGGTGCGACCTATCTCGCCAAGGGTGCGCTGGGCGGAGACAATGCCGGGCGTACAGTTCTGGCGCGATTCTTTGCCGAAAATCTTCTCAATGAAACGTCGGCACTGAAAGATCGCGTCCTCCATGGTGCGCCGAGCTTGCGCGGTGCCCGTGCGGCTCTCCAATAAAGGAAAAACCATGTCAGATCATATTGTTATCGAGCGTCATGGCGCCGTGCAGGTCATTCGCATGAACCGGCCGGACAAGAAGAACGCCCTGACCCGCGCCATGTATGCGGCCATGACCAAGGCGCTCGTTGATGCCGATGCGAACCCGGAAATCCGCGCCAATGTCTTCTTCGGCGTGCCCGGTGCCTTCTCGTCCGGCAATGATCTGCAGGACTTCATGGCTTTTACCACTTCGGGGACTATGGGAACTGAAGTCTTTGATTTTCTTATTGCTTTAGCGAATGGCAAGAAACCGGTTGTTGCCGGTGTCGATGGTTTGGCGATTGGTATCGGCACCACGCTCAACTTCCATTGCGACCTGACATTTGCCACGCCGCAATCCCTGTTCAAGACGCCGTTCGTTGATCTTGGCCTTGTGCCCGAGGCTGGTTCCAGCCTGCTCGGCCCCGCATTGATGGGCCGTCAGCAGGCGTTTGCCTTTCTCGCCGTCGGCACCGGTCTGAGCGCTGCGGAAGCCAAAGAAGCCGGTCTCGTCTACAAGATCGTCGAGGCTGATCAACTCGAAAGCACCGTTCTGGCCGTGGCGACAGAAATTGCCGCCAAGCCGCCGGAAGCCATGCAGATTTCGCGCGATCTGTTGCGCATGCCGCGCGCCGAAACCGTGGAACGCATCAAGCTTGAAGCCGGTCATTTTGCTGAGCGGCTTCAATCAGAGGAGGCCCGTAACGCCCTGATGGCTTTTCTGACGCGCAAGAAAGGCTAAAGCGCGCGTTTTAGGGGTAAAGGCGGGTTTTGCCCCAATCGCCTTCCGCCGCCTCGCGACTGAAGACAACACGGTCGTGCAGCCGAAATGGCCGGTCGTGCCAGAATTCGAACGAAGTCGGGCGTATGCGAAAGCCGGACCAATGTTCCGGACGCGGTATTTCGCCAATGGCATAACGGGCGGTGTATTCAGCCACCGCCTTTTCCAGGGCAAAGCGGCTTTCGAGCGGGCGTGACTGCTTTGATGCCCAGGCACCGATACGGCTTCCGCGCGGGCGTGTCTTGTAGTAGGCGTCGGCTTCCGCGTCGCTGACAATCTCCACCGGTCCCCGGATACGCACTTGACGGCGCAGTGTTTTCCAGTGAAAACACATGGCAGCTTTCATAGAACCAAGAATTTCCTGACCCTTTTGACTTTCAAAATTTGTATAGAAAACAAAGCCTTGTTCATCAAATCCTTTAAGAAGAACCATGCGAACATCTGGTAATCCATCCGCGTCCACTGTGGCGAGCGCTACAGCATTGGGATCGTTGGGTTCGGTCTTCACCGCGTCCTTCAGCCATTCATCGAAGAGGGCGAAAGGTTCGCTTTTTTCGGTAAAGTCATCGGTTGTTAACTTCATTTCACCCATAGTCATACCTGATTGAGCTTGTTAAAGAGAGATATGCGTTTGGCACTGGCAATACCAGATATCAAGAACAACAGGGCGAAAATTACGGTGCGGACAGCGCCGTTCGCGGCTGTTTTTGCGCTTTTTCTTCTTTCTGGCTGTGCCATGAAAAGTTTCAGCATTGAGAATGCGGTTCCTGACAAGGCGACCGTCACCGGTTCGGTCGCTCCAGCGCCTCAGGCTGATGCCAAAGGTGCGGCAGACCAGTCAACAGTCCGCAACATTGTCTCGGCCTTGAACTTCACGGAATGGGGCAACAAGCCTGTGCCGTGGTCAAACCCGGAAACCGGCAGTCAGGGCACTATCACAGCCATTGCCGAGAAAAAGACCGATGCGGGCCTTTGCCGCGAATTCCAGACATCACGCGAATCTTTTGATGGCGTCATGCTCTACAAGGGTGAGACCTGCATGCAGAACGGCGGTCAGTGGGCATTGAAATCCTTCGCCCCGATGTGATTATCTGCGATTGAGTGATAATTCTGATCGAATCGCGAGATATTCGCAGATTTCTTGACGGAAAGTCTGGAATTTCTTCCTATTGGTGAGCATATAACGGGCGAACACTCCCAATGCACTTCCGTTCTATGCGAGGAAAGGCACACACATGCGCGATCCATATACCGTGCTGGGCGTCGCCAAGACGGCGAAGCCTGAAGAAATAAAGTCGGCGTTTCGCAAGCTCGCCAAAAAATATCATCCCGATCAAAATCAGGATGATCCGAAGGCGCAGGCAAATTTCTCGGAAATCAATCAGGCCTATGAAATCATCGGCGACAAGGATCGCCGGGGGCAGTTTGATCGCGGCGAAATCGACGCAGAGGGCAAACAGAGGGCTCCACAGGGCTTCGAGGGTTTCTCCGGCGGCGGAGACCCGTTTGCTGGCTTCGGCGGTGCCCGCGGGCCGCGTCCGGGTGGTTTTGATTATCGCAGCGGCAGTTCGGGCTTTGGTGCCGAAGATATTCTAAGCAGCCTGTTTGGTGAAGGCGCAGGTGCCTTCGGCGGCGGTGGCGCCCGGCGCGGCGCTCCGCGCAAGGGCACGGATATTCAGGCGACCATTGATATCACTCTCGAACAGGCGGCCGGGGCTGAAAAGGTCGAAGCAGTCTTCCCGAATGGCAAAAGACTGGCAATCAAACTGCCTGCACAGGTCGAAAACGGTCAAACGATTCGCCTGAAAGGACAGGGCGAGGCGGTTTCAGGTGGCACGCCGGGCGATGCATTGGTAACAATCCGTTTTAAGCCACATCCAAAATTCAGGGTGGAAGGTCAGGACCTGCATCTCGATTTGCCGGTGTCCTTGAAGGATGCCGCGCTTGGCTCGCGGCAGGAAGTCGAGACTTTGAGTGGCCGTGTAGCGGTAAAAATAGCGCCTTGGACCAGTTCTGACAGGGTTTTACGCCTGAAAGGCAAGGGATTGCCGAAAAAAACAGATGGGCATGGCGATCTGTTTGTTCATGTTCGCGTCATGTTGCCCGAGCATGGTGATGCCGCATTGGAAGCATTTCTGCGCGATTCGAGTCTCTGAAAATCAACGGTTCCCGAAAATCCTTGACGAAACTGACACGATGCTTGAAGCCCGGCGCGGGCTGTGCGATACCGCAAATCAATCATATGTCTTTCGTGAAGGGTTGGTAAATGACCGCCAAAACTGGTTTGATGCAAGGTAAACGCGGACTTATTATGGGCGTTGCCAATAATCGGTCGATCGCCTGGGGCATTGCCAAGGCGGCGCATGATGCCGGTGCCGAACTTGCTTTTACCTATCAGGGCGATGCCTTGAAGAAACGCGTCGAGCCTCTGGCTGAGGAATTGGGCGCATTTCTTTGTGGCCATTGCGATGTTTCGGATGCTGCGACCATCGATGCATGCTTTGCAACACTGGAAGAAAAGTGGGGCAAGATCGACTTTCTGGTTCATGCCATCGGCTTTTCCGACAAGGATGAGCTGACAGGCCGCTATGTCGATACATCGGAAGCCAATTTCACCAAAACCATGCTGATTTCGGTATTTTCGCTGACAGCCGTTGCCAAACGCGCTGAAAAGCTGATGACCGATGGCGGTTCGATCCTGACGCTGACCTATTACGGCGCTGAAAAAGTCATGCCGAACTACAACGTCATGGGTGTTGCCAAGGCCGCGCTTGAAGCCAGCGTCAAATATCTGGCGGTGGATCTCGGCCCGGACAATATCCGCGTCAATGCAATCTCTGCCGGTCCGATCAAGACACTTGCAGCCTCCGGTATCGGCGATTTCCGCTATATTCTCAAATGGAACGAGTACAACGCGCCGCTGCGCCGTACCGTGACCATTGAAGAAGTCGGCGACGCCGGTCTGTATTTCCTTTCCGATCTTTCCCGCTCGGTAACAGGCGAAATTCACCATGCCGATAGCGGCTATCATGTCGTGGGCATGAAAGCTGTGGACGCTCCTGATATCTCAGTCGTCAAGGATTAATCCCCAAAGTGCATTTGCCTGACACGATTATTTATTTCTCGCGTCACGGCGAGACGGACTGGAATGTGTCCGAGCGAATTCAGGGGCAGGAAGACGTTGATATAAACGCGCGCGGCCGGAAACAGGCCGATCGCAATGGTGATTTGCTGAAATCCTTGATTGGGAATGGTGAGGGCTTTGACTTTGTCGCCAGCCCTTTGCGCCGCACCCGTGATACGATGGAGCGGATCAGGACCCGCATGGATGTTGATCCCAAAGCTTACCGCACGGATGACCGCCTTATGGAGGTCAATTTCGGCGACTGGCAGGGTTATATGATGGAAGACATCGAAGCCAAATCGCCTGAACTTGTGATGGCGCGGGCCAAAGACAAGTGGAATTTTGTCCCGCCGGGAAAAACCGCTGAAAGCTATGCAATGCTCGGCGCCCGTGTGGCGGACTGGCTGTCAGAGGTTAAAGGCCCCACAGTGTGCGTTACCCATGGTGGATGCCTCAGAACAATTTTCCAGATGGTTGAGGGGTTGGACGGGCATGACGCCGCTAACCTCCCGATCACGCAGGACCACATTCTACACTTTGAAGAAGGTCGTCTAACCTGGCTTTAATCGCCTGTCCGAATACTTATTCGACCGTCTCTTCGATGTCGGTGATGAAGCGTTCTTTATTGACCAGATCGAACATCAGCGTGACCTTCATGCCCTGTTCGATGGCGCTGAAATCGAATTCACCTGGCAGTTTGTAGACCTTGCCATCATCGAGAGTGATCGTGGAATTGTCCGCGTCGATCTTGGTGATTGTACCCTTAGCATCGTCCGCCAGGGCGCCTACCGGAAACAGGGAAGCGACAAACATGAATGCTGCGACGATGAAACGCATTTTGATATCCTCTTGATCAAAATCGACCGGCTGATTTGTTGGTCATGTTAAAGCGTTCATTTGTGGCAAAACAATTGCTTTTTTCGTAACGGAAGAAGGAATTTCAGCGGCGGGTTTGACCACAGGCGTAAACGCCCATAAAACCCCCTGACATAACCTCGGGTAGCCTCATGTCGCATAACACTTTTGGTCATCTTTTTCGTGTCACCACTTGGGGTGAAAGCCACGGAATCGCGCTTGGTTGCGTGGTTGATGGTTGCCCGCCCGGTATCAGTTTTTCGGAAGCGGAAATTCAGGCCTATCTCGACAAGCGCAAGCCCGGCCAGTCGAAATATACGACGCAACGGCGTGAGCCGGATCAGGTGCGTGTTCTCTCCGGCTTTATGCTGCAGGAAGACGGCGTGACGATGATTTCCACCGGCACGCCGATCTCGATGATGATCGAGAATACGGACCAGCGGTCCAAGGATTATGGCGATATTGCCCGCCAGTACCGTCCGGGCCATGCCGACTACACCTACGATGTGAAATACGGCATCCGCGATTATCGTGGCGGTGGGCGTTCGTCTGCCCGCGAAACGGCGGCGCGGGTTGCCGCTGGCGCCATTGCCCGCAAGGTCGTACCCGGTCTGGTCGTGCGCGGTGCGCTGGTTGGCATGGGCATTCACACCATAGATCGTGACCGCTGGGACTGGGACGAAGTGAACAACAACCCGTTCTTCACACCGGATCCGGGATCGGTCGATACTTTTGCCAAATATCTCGACGGCATCCGCAAGGCTGGTTCGTCAATTGGGGCTGTTGTCGAGATTGTTGCAGAGAATGTCCCGGCCGGACTGGGTGCACCGGTTTATGGCAAGCTCGATCAGGATATTGCCAGCTATCTCATGTCCATCAATGCCGTGAAGGGTGTCGAGATCGGCGATGGTTTCGAGTCGGCTAAACTGAGCGGTGAGGAAAACGCCGATCAGATGCGTACCGGCAATGATGGCAAGCCGTTCTTCCTGTCGAATCACGCGGGCGGTATCCTTGGCGGTATTTCCAGCGGTGCGCCGGTAGTGGCGCGCTTTGCGGTCAAGCCGACCTCCTCGATCCTGACGCCGCGCCAGAGCATTGATGCGGATGGCAAGCAGGTTGATGTGATGACCAAGGGCCGGCACGATCCGTGCGTCGGCATTCGTGCCGTTCCAATCGGCGAGGCTATGGTTGCCTGTGCGATTGCCGATCACTATCTCAGACATCGTGGCCAGACCGGCCGTATTTAATCAAGAGGCGCATACATGGCTTACAATCAAAAACGGGTCGTCGATGCGCTGCGCGCGTTCGAACGCGGAGAAATCGTCGTCGTCATGGACGATGATGGACGCGAGAACGAAGGCGATCTGATCGTTGCCGCTGTTCATTGTACCCCGGAGAAAATGGCGTTCATCGTCCGGTACACATCCGGGATCGTCTGCACACCCATGCCGCGCGAACATGCCAAACGCCTCAACCTCGCGCCGATGGTCGCCGACAATGATGCGCCGCATTCCACTGCGTTCACAGTGACGGTCGATTACAAGCACGGAACAACCACGGGTATTTCGGCTGATGACCGCACATTGACTGTCCGCAATCTCGCCAATCCCAATGCTGGCGCGGTGGATTTCGTCCGCCCCGGTCATATTTTTCCGCTGGTGGCGCGCGAAGGCGGTGTGCTGATGCGTTCCGGCCATACGGAAGCCGCCGTCGACTTGTGCAAGCTGGCTGGCCTGCCGCCCGTTGGGGTAATCTGCGAGCTTGTGAACGACGATGGTTCGGTCATGCGCGGCCCGCAGGTGGCAAGCTTTGCCGAGACGCACAATCTGCATCAGGTGACAGTTGCCGACCTCATTGCCTATCGCCAGCGCAAGGAAACGCTGATCGAGCGCATTGGCGAGTATGAAATTGATACCTGTGCCGGAACAGCCAAAGCAATCACCTACGCGCTGCCATGGGAACCGATGCACCACGCAGCGATTGTTTACGGTGATATCCGCGATGGCGAAGATGTCCCTGTGCGGCTGCAGCGTGAAGATATTCTGAGCGATGTGTTTGGCAATAGGAACACGCTCGACAGCATCATGAAACGCATCGCCGAGGAGAAACGCGGCGTTATCGTCTATCTGCGCGAAGGCTCTGTTGGCGTTGGCCGTGACGATGATCGCAACCGCGCCAATCTGCAGGATCGCGAAGCCCATGCGGAAGCCAAAGTGCGCGATGAAGAATGGCGGCAGATCGGCCTCGGTGCACAGATACTGAAGGATCTTGGCATCACCTCGATCCGGCTTCTGTCTTCCCGTGAAAGGCACTATGTCGGTCTGGAAGGCTTTGGCATCCAGATCACCAAGACGGATATTATTTGAACCGGCGGTGGGTAGTTTAAATCCGCCGTTCCTTGATCGTATTCATGATGAAACTCGTCTCGATAGAGGCGACGCATTTCAGCCGCGCGATCTTTTCCTTGATGAAGCGCTCGTACTGTTCCAGTCCGGCGCTCATCACCTTCAGCACATAATCGCGTGAGCCGGTGACGAGGTGGCATTCGAGCACCTCGTCCCAGCCGCGAATGGCTTCTTCAAACATAACAATTTCATCTTCATGCTGCCGGCTGAGGCGCACGGTTGCTATCGCAGCCATGGTCCAGCCTTGAATGATGGGGTCAACGAGTGTCGTATAACCCCGGATAATTCCCGCCTCTTCCATCCGCCGCAAGCGACGCAAACAGGGCGAAGCCGACAGCCCAATCCGCTCTGCCAATTCGTTGTTGGTGATGCGGGCATCGGCCTGCAATTCTCTCAAAATCCGGCGATCGGTGTCGTCAGCAATTTTCTGCGTCATAATCTCTCATTCGTGGCAATTGTTTGCTGAACTCAATTCAATTTGATCGCAAATAGCAAGGATTGATCGCACAGTTTGATATAATTTGCTTGGCAACGGACTTAACATTGACGCGAGGAGATTCGCATGGTCGCTCCCCATCCTTCCAAAACCCATATCGGTAATCACAAGCTGCATCCTGAAACATTGATGCTGAACTACGGCTACGATCCGGAGCTGTCGGAAGGTGCTGTGAAGCCGCCGGTTTTTCTCACGTCGACCTTTGTGTTCAAATCGGCTGAGGAAGGCCGTGACTTCTTCGATTTCGTTTCCGGCCGCAAGGAGCCACCAGCGGGCGTTGGCGCGGGTCTCGTCTATTCGCGCTTCAACCACCCCAACAGTGAGATCGTCGAGGACCGGTTGGCTGTCTACGAACGCACGGAAAGCTGCGCACTGTTTTCATCCGGCATGTCAGCCATCGCCACGACCTTGCTGGCTTTTGTCCGCCCCGGCGATTGCGTTCTGCATTCGCAGCCGCTCTATGGCGGCACGGAAACCCTGCTCGCCAGGACATTCCTGAACATGGGCGTGGCTGCTGTCGGTTTTGCCGATGGCGTGAATGAAGCGTCCGTGCAGGCCGCCGCCGATGAAGCGATGACCAAGGGCCGTGTTTCGATGATTTTGATCGAGACCCCTGCCAATCCGACCAACAGCTTGGTCGATGTAGCCATGATCCGCCGCATTGCCGATGCCATTGGCAAGAAGCAGGGGCATCCACCTGTGATCGCCTGTGACAACACTTTGCTCGGACCGGTATTTCAGCGCCCGATTGAACATGGCGCTGATATCTCTCTCTACTCGCTGACAAAGTATGTCGGCGGCCATTCCGATCTGATTGCCGGGGCTGCCTTGGGTTCAAAAGCCGTCATGAAGCAGGTCAAGGCTCTACGCGGTGCCATCGGTACGCAACTTGATCCGCATTCCTGCTGGATGCTTGGCCGCTCACTCGAAACCCTCAGCATCCGTATGGAAAAGGCCAACAACAACGCCTTGGCGGTGGCGGATTTCCTGCGTGATCATTCAAAGGTCGAGAAGATCCACTATTTGCCCTATAATGATGCGAATTCACCGCTTGGCCGCACCTTTGCGGCACAGTGTACCGGCGCAGGTTCGACCTTTTCGTTCGATATTCACGGCGGTCAACCGCCAGCCTTCAAGTTCCTGAATGCCCTGCAGATATTCAAACTGGCCGTCAGCCTCGGAGGAACCGAATCTCTTGCCAGTCATCCCGCGACAATGACCCATTCGGGTGTGCCGATGGATGTGCGCCAGAGGATCGGCGTGCTGGATTCGACCATCCGGCTGTCCATCGGCATCGAACACCCGGACGATTTGATCGCCGATTTGACGCAAGCTTTGGCAGTGGCGTAACCGTTCGAAATATTAGGGGAGCTCAAGCGGAAACGGCGTGGGCTCCCAGAATTTTTCGAGTTTTAGATTCTTGATTGTCGTTGCCTCCATGGTCTGCAAAAACCTCGAGAGCTCCAGCCGGTCCCGAGCAAAGAGTGCGGGACAGAAGGATGGGTGTTCGGCATCCATTGCCCTTCGAAGTCCAGCACTTTGGCTGATGATCTCCACTGCGGCATCAAAATCACCGGCCGCAACTGCCATGAGAAGTCGCGCGTAATATTTGATCTTGAATGGATGAAAGTTGTTTTCATTCTTCGATGCAAAAGCGACCAGTTGTTCAAAAGTGATGAGGTCCCGCAGTTGCCGCAGCGCCGCTTCAATAAATAGCAGCATGAGTTCAACAGTCTCGGGGCGATCGACACCCCAGTTGGCAAAACCATAGACGTTTTCTTTTATATCGATAAGCTTGGGGTCCAGGGCCTCAAAGTGAAAATAATTGAGCCGGTTGCCCCAACCGATGCCATCAGAATCGCTGCCGTCAAATGTCAAGCAGACGCTGACAGACGGCATGAAAGATTTTGGATCGATACTGCGGTCAATAAATACACCGCGGACGAAATGAGTTACTGGTTTAAGGATGAGATATCGTCCGACCAACGCCAAATCGGAATGGCGCTGGAGAAGGGGTTGAACAACTTGTTTGACCTGCGCGACTGTGGTCATTCAAACGGGAAGGGCGCTGGTTTCCAAATTTTCTCTAGTTTAAAAACTTTGACTGACTGTGCCTCCCATTCGTGAAGAATGCGCGCAAGCTCTATATAGTCCCTTTTTATAAGGAACTGGCGGAATTCAGGTGCGATCTTGGAAATATAGGCAAAACTATCTTCGTTTTCCTCGATCTCTCGTAAGCAAGAATCGAGCTCTCCTTCAGCCGCATAAACAAGAATCTTATTAAATGGGATTCTTCTTGGCCCATCAACCCAAGAGTAGCTTCGGTATACAAATGCCATGTAGTCACTGAATGTTTGTATCGGTCGTAGTTGAGGCAGGGCTTCGTCCTCAATCATCTCCAACATGCGTGTGACAGTCTCCGGCCGACTGACATCCCATTGAGGTTTTCCAAAGTCTATTGGGCCATATACGCTTTTGAACAATTGCTGCCCGGTCCCGAGATCGACTGTTGATCTGGCAGGAATGAGCAATCCTACAGCCGTATGGGGTACGAATTCGTTGGGATCGCGGCTACTTTCGAGGTAGACTCCGCGCCAGATGTGTTCGACAGGTTTAATGAAGATAAACCTCCCGATAGATTCCAGATCTTGATTTCGCTGTATGAGAGGTTGAACCGCTCGACGGACTTGCGCGACAGTTGTCATTGTCTTCAATAGGATCCGTTGATACTTGAGTTTGGTCTGATTTCAATGATCGTAAAATTAGCCGCTCCGAAGTGCTTTGCGACCGATTTTGAAATTTCACCAATACGCGCTGGACTAAGGCCGCTTCGACCAGTTTTTATATCGTAAACGCAGACCATCTGTTGGTGAACTTTTTCAAGAACATCAATACGAATGCTGCCTTTCTTACCTCGCCTTATCTTATCGGGTATTTCAAATACAGACTTCATCATGGACAATTCTGTTTTTAAATCGGATCGTTCATCGATTTTATTTGATGTTCAAGGCGGCTATGCACAGCGGTTCCGTAGGTGGCTGGTGAATAATAATTTGCAACAGATCCAGCCGAGAAGGCCGCAAGGTCTGTTTGCGTCTGCACAGTCCAGTATTTTGGACAAAGTCTTCCGACGTCATCTCGTGCCAGCTCTTTTGTGGTTGCCAGAACTTTTTCTGGCGTTTTGGTTTGTTCAAATCCCCAAGCGCGAAAGCTAATTGCGGCGACACTGTCGCTGTCGTTTTGTGCAACAGCAGTGTTGTATTGATTAAGTGCCTCGTGAAGAGGAAGGGCAAGCTCAGGATCGGGAAGGAGTTGGATAAGGGAGTCCAACGCGCGAAATGCTGGAGTGGTTCGTCGAAAGAATGCACGTCCCATATTAATCAACGGCTTAACGTTGACAAATGGCTTTGCAACGCCGGGGTAAGACTGAGCCCCATATGGATCGTCGATAGAGAGAGTGCCGTCGTTCCCAGCCCCACCACCCGTCCACTGTCCCCCATCTGGATTACCAGCAGGAACGCGCGGCTGATCAGGATCAAACTTCCGCAACAGATCCACTTCCGCCCCAAGCTTAAGCTCAGCCAGTAGCAATGCGCGTTCATGCTCAAGCTGCCGGTATTGCTCACGGCGGGCCTCACTGAATGGAGCGGCTTTGAGTGCCTTCAGCTGAAGGTCGTTGGCGGAAATGTGCCATTGAAGGCGGAGATTTCTGGGAGAAGGGTCACCTGATAATGTCATGAATACTATCCTTAAAAGGATAATATTCCTACATTGAGGAGGTAATCGTCAATTAGACATTGGTTGGTGTTTTGATAAATCCCGCCGGATTTACATCAAGACTGAGGGGCGATACCGGATCGAGATTGCTGCAATAAAGCCCGTTCGCGCTTTTGCCTCTTGTGCTGAGCTTGAGGCTTGATGCAAATTCCATCGGCGCGGCCGTGAGGCTGTGCGGATATTCAACCCCGTTGCAGAAAGCCGATATGGTCACCCGTCTTTATTCGCATCCGATCTATCTTGAACATCTGACGCCAACCGGTCATCCCGAAAGGCCGGACCGTTTGCGCGCCCTCAACAAGGTGCTGGAGAGCGACGCATTTGATCCTTTGGACCGCATTCTTGCGCCGCTCGGGGATGAAGCAACAATCCTCTATGCCCATCCGGAAAACTACCTTGAGCGGGTGCGGCAAGCCATTCCGGATGAGGGAATCACGCGGGTTGATGCGGACACGTCAGTCAGTCCCAAAAGCTGGGAGGCGGCGCTGACTGCCATCGGTGCAGCCAATGCGGCGGTGGATGATGTTTTTGCGGGCAGGGCCGACAATGTCTTCGTTGCCTCGCGTCCCCCGGGGCACCATGCGGAACGGGACCGGGCGATGGGCTTCTGTCTGTTCAACAATGCGGCCATTGCGGCGCGCCATGCCCAAAAGGCCCACGGCGCCGAGCGCGTGGCTATCGTTGATTGGGACGTGCATCACGGCAACGGCACGCAGGATATCTTCTGGGACGACCCTTCGGTGCTCTATTGTTCAACGCACCAGATGCCGCTCTATCCCGGAACAGGTGCGAAAGACGAAATTGGCGCGGGGAATATCGTCAACGCGCCTCTTGCTCCCCAGACCGGCAGCGATGATTTCCGCGAGGCCTTCAATTCGCGCATTTTGCCGTCCCTTGATCGTTTCAAGCCGGATCTGATCATCATTTCGGCTGGCTTCGACGCGCATCACCGTGATCCGCTGGCTGAGATCAATCTGGATGAGGATGATTTTGACTGGGCGACCGGCGTTTTGCTGGAAAGAGCTGGGAAGTATGCATCGAACCGGCTTGTCAGCCTGCTGGAAGGGGGCTACGACCTCAAGGGAATGTCGCTTTCCGCAGGCGCGCATATCCAACGTTTGATGAAAGGTTGAAACCATGGCTGACGTGCAGACCAATTCCGATATCGCCGCCATGAGCTTCGAGCAGGCACTCGATCAGCTGGAAAAGATCGTTGATGATCTTGAGCGCGGCGATGTGCCGCTTGAGCAGTCAATCCGTATTTATGAACGCGGCGAAGCATTGAAGAAACATTGCGATACGCTGCTGCGCGCCGCCGAAGATAAGGTGGAGAAAATCCGTCTGGGCCGCGATGGCCAGCCAGTGGGTACCGAGCCGCTCGATCCGGAATAGAGCGCGCTGTTCAGACCTGCTGCGAAAAGCTATCATACGGTTCTGTTGAAACGGAGCGGTGTTGATGAGCTTTTTTCCCGGTAAAGACCCGGAACCCGGCGATGCAACTGCGGTTGATTCCATAGAAACGCTGGTCATTCCGCGCACGAGCGATGTTGGCGGCTTGCAGGTTCGCCGCGCCTTGCCAACAGCCAAGCGCCGCCTGGTTGGCCCGTTCATTTTCTTCGACCGTATGGGCCCCGCGATCTTGCGTCCCACCGACGCGCTCGACGTGCGCCCGCATCCGCATATCGGTCTTTCAACGGTAACCTATCTCTTCGATGGCAATATCCGCCACCGCGATAGCCTTGGCACCGAAATGGTCATTCGCCCCGGGGACGTTAATCTGATGACGGCAGGCCGCGGCATCGTCCATTCCGAGCGCTCGCCGGAAGAGTTGCGCACCAAGCCCTTGCCCATATCGGGTTTGCAAACCTGGCTGGCGCTGCCTGATCATCTTGAAGAAATTGATCCAACCTTTGCCAATACCGGAGCGGGTGACCTGCCGGTTTTGCACGAAGCCGGTTTTGAAGGCCGTGTTGTCATGGGCACGTTCCATGGTGTTGGTTCTTCGGTCAAACAGCATGCCGAAACGCTGTATGTTGATATCCGCCTGCAGCCCGGCGGCCATATCCAGATACCGGCGGATGCTGCGGAGGAGCGCGCCATCTATACACTGGACGGATCCGTGGAAATTGCTGGCGAAAGCTTTCCGGCGGATCGCCTGCTGGCGTTCCGGGCAGGCGACGAGATTATCATTTCGGCACCGCAAGGCGCGCATTTCATGCTGTTTGGCGGCGCTACGTTGCCGTCCAAGCGTTATATCTGGTGGAACTTTGTTTCATCATCGAAAGAGCGGATCGAACAGGCGAAGGAAGAATGGCGCTCAGGCCGCTTCGATATCGTGCCGGGCGACGAAGAAGAATTTATACCACTGCCTGAAAATTGACATGGGCGGGGAGAAAGCTGTTTTTCTTGCTGCTTGACTGGAATTCCTCTAGGAAACGGCGCCAGCCCTCTGGCAAGATTTGACCTTGGAACTGGAACCTGTGCTTTGGCCAAGAATTTTGAAACACCGCTGCTTGATTGCGTTAAAATCCCCTCGGATTTGCGCCATTTGCCGGAATCGGACTTGCCACAGCTGGCGCAGGAATTGCGCATGGAACTGGTTGATGCGGTTTCCACCACGGGCGGCCATCTTGGTGCCGGACTGGGTGTCGTCGAGCTAACCGTCGCCTTGCATCATGTTTTTGATACACCGCATGACAGGGTTATCTGGGATGTCGGCCATCAGGCCTATCCGCACAAGATTCTGACCGGTCGGCGCGACCGTATCCGCACCCTGCGGCAGGAGGGTGGTCTCTCCGGTTTCACCAAGCGCAGCGAAAGTGAATATGATCCCTTCGGCGCGGCGCATTCGTCCACATCCATATCAGCCGGATTGGGTATGGCGGTGGCAAGTGATCTTTCCGGCATCAAGCGCAATGTGATTTCGGTGATCGGCGATGGCGCCATGTCAGCGGGCATGGCTTACGAAGCGATGAACAATGCCGGCGCGCTCGATGCGCGGCTTGTCGTTATTCTCAATGACAACGACATGTCGATTGCGCCGCCGACGGGTGCGATGAGCGCTTATCTGGCCCGCCTGGTCTCAGGCAAGACCTACCGTTCGTTCCGCGAAACAGCCAAACAGCTTGCCAAGAAACTGCCGAAATTCCTGCAGGAAAAAGCCCGCCTTTCGGAAGAATATGCCCGGGGTTTCTGGACCGGCGGCACGATGTTCGAAGAGCTGGGCTTCTACTATGTCGGGCCCATCGACGGGCACAATCTGGACCATCTCCTGCCAGTTCTGAAAAACGTCCGCGATACGATGGATGGCCCGGTGCTCATTCATGTGGTTACGCAAAAGGGCAAAGGCTACGCCCCGGCTGAAGCGGCTGCCGACAAATATCATGGTGTCAACAAGTTCGATGTGATCACCGGTGCGCAGGCCAAACCGCCTGCCAATGCGCCGAGCTATACCAAAGTCTTCGCGACAAGCCTGATTGAAGAAGCGCGGCACGACGACAAAATCGTTGCTGTCACTGCCGCCATGCCGGGCGGTACAGGGCTCGATCTCTTTGGTGAAGCTTTTCCCAGCCGGGTTTTTGATGTCGGTATTGCTGAACAACATGCAGTGACATTTGCCGCAGGATTGGCAACGGAAGGCTTCAAGCCCTTTGCGGCAATCTATTCGACCTTCCTGCAACGCGGCTATGATCAGGTCGTGCACGATGTGTCGTTGCAGAACCTGCCGGTTCGGTTTCCGATCGACCGGGCAGGGCTTGTGGGTGCCGATGGTGCCACCCATGCAGGCTCTTTCGATACGGGTTTTCTTGCAGCTTTGCCGGGCTTTGTCGTTATGGCGGCGTCGGACGAAGCGGAATTGCGCCATATGGTGCGCACAGCCGCAGAGTATGATGAAGGCCCAATTTCCTTCCGTTATCCCCGGGGTGATGGCGTTGGTGTCGATATGCCGGAGCGGGGCCAAATACTTCAGATTGGCAAGGGCAGGATTGTCCGCGAAGGGTCAAAAGTTGCGCTTTTGTCTTTTGGCACGCGCTTGCAGGAATGTTTGGCTGCTGCCGATGAGCTTGATGCCGCAGGACTTTCGACGACTGTTGCCGATGCCCGTTTTGCCAAGCCGCTCGACGAGGACATGATTCGCCGTCTGGCGCGTGAGCATCAGGTCCTTGTGACTGTGGAAGAGGGCGCAATAGGCGGCTTTGCCTCGCACGTACTGCATTTTCTCAGCCGCGATGCTCTTCTGGATCATGGTTTGCGGGTGCGCGCACTCACACTACCGGATGTTTATCTCGATCATGCCAAGCCGGAAGCCATGTATGCGCGTTCCGGACTTGATAGCGCAGGCATCATTCAGGCTGTTTTTGGTGCTCTTGGCCGCGAGTATCTGGCCGCTCCGGCTCGCGCCTGAGCCGGCATGTCTGTGATGCGTCTGGATCAGTTACTTGTAGAAAAGGGTCAGTTTGCCAGCCGTTCGCGGGCGCGCGATGCCATTGTGCGCGGCACAGTGACCGTTGAAGGATCCATCATAACCAAGCCCGGAGCTACCTTTGGTGACGCTGCCGTCATCACCGTTGATGATCCGGCAAGCGGCTATGTTTCGCGTGCGGCGTTGAAGCTGATCGCCGGGCTCGATCATTTTTCCATTGATGCGAATGGTGTCTCGGCGTTGGACATTGGCGCCTCAACCGGCGGATTTACGCAAGTATTGCTTGAGCGCGGAGCGGTGCATGTTACGGCCGTCGATGTTGGCCATGACCAGCTCCACCCCAGTTTGCGCACTGATTCCCGGGTTACCAATCTGGAGGCGCTGAATGCGCGCGAGCTATCTCGTGATCATCTCGGCGGTCGAACGATCAATTTGGTGGTGTCTGATGTCAGTTTCATTTCACTGAAACTCGCCCTGCCACCAGCACTGGAATTGGCAGAGCCGGGCAGCCACTGTGTTCTTCTGGTCAAACCGCAGTTCGAGGCCGGGCGTGAGGCGATTGGCAAGGGCGGCATTTTACGCGATCCAATGGATGGCGAACGCGTTGCAAATGCTCTAAGGAACTGGCTGGATGGATTGCCGGGCTGGAAAGTTCTGGGGCTATGCCCTTCGCCCATAGAGGGCGGCGATGGCAATCGCGAATATCTTCTGGCCGGTTTGAAGAGAAAAGATTGAAGAGCTGATGAGCACGCGCGTAACAATTGAGCGGATGGGCGCCGGTGGCGATGGCATTGCCGCAACGGCGGCAGGCAGCGCCTACGTACCTTTCTCTTTGCCGGGCGAAATTGCCAATGTCGCGCTGGAAAATGGCCGCGCAACGATGATGGCTTTGCTTGAAGCATCGCCGGAGCGTATCGAACCTGCCTGCCGTCATTTCGAAGAGTGCGGTGGTTGTGCTTTGCAGCATTGGCAGGAGAGTGCCTATCAGGACTGGAAGCGCTTACTGGTTCAGGAAGCCCTTGGTGGCCGCGGCTTGCAGTTCAAACTTGATCCGCTGTTCGCCTGTGCGCCGCAAACCCGCCGTCGCGCGGTTTTTGCTGTTCGCACCAGCGAGCATGGCGCTGTGCTTGGCTTTAACAGGCATCAAAGCCATGAGTTGATCGATATTACAGAATGTGCGGTGACTGTCCCCGAGATTGTCTCGCGTCTGGATGATCTGCGCGATCTTGTTGCAGTTCTTGGCGGTGGCATGAAGCCGTTCAAACTGACTGTTACGGCAACGACTTCAGGGCTCGACATCACCGCTTCAGGATGTGGGGCGCCGGATTCTGCCAAACGGCAGGCTCTCACGACTCTCGTGCTCAAAAAAGGTTTCGCCCGGTTGAGCTTCGAGGGTGAAATCATCGTCGAACCAAGAAAGCCGATGGTGCATTTCGGCAAGGTGCCGGTTTTTATTCCGCCCGGTGGATTTTTGCAGGCAACGGCAGAGGCTGAAGAAGCGATGTCGGCGCTGGTAGCGGCGCATCTCGGCAAAGCCAAGAAGTCCATCGATCTGTTCTGTGGATCCGGCACATTTGCCTTCAGAATTGCGGAAAAATCCTCAGTCCACGCGGTGGAAAGTGATCAGATGGCGCTCGATGCGCTGGATCGTGGTGCGCGCCATGTGCAGGGACTGAAACCAGTCAGTGTCGAGCGCCGTGATCTGTTTCGCAGGCCATTTCTGGCACGCGAACTGGCGCCCTTCACCGGTCTCGTCTTTGACCCGCCGCGTGCCGGTGCCGAAGCACAGGCCATCGAGATCGCCAAATCATCGGTACCGAAAGTTGCTGCTGTTTCCTGCAACCCGGTTACTTTGGGTCGCGACCTCAGCATTCTCGTCAAAGGTGGGTACAAGATTGACCGCGTGGTGCCGATTGACCAGTTCCTCTGGTCATCGCACGTTGAAACGGTAGTCCTGTTGTCGAAGAAATAGGGAAGGGCGGTTAGACCGCCGTTCCACCCACAGTCATCTGGTCCATACGCAGATGTGGCTGGCCAACGCCGACAGGCACCCATTGCCCGCCCTTGCCGCAATTGCCCATCCCGGTATCAAGCTGCAGATCGTTGCCGATCATCGAGATGCGTTGCATGGCATCGGGACCATTGCCAATCAGCATTGCACCTTTGACCGGCGCGCCGATCTTGCCGTTCTCGATCATGTAGGCTTCGGTGCAACCAAAGACGAATTTGCCGGAGGTAATATCGACCTGACCGCCACCGAATGAAACGGCATAGATACCGTTTTTGACCGAAGCGATGATTTCTTCCGGTGTTTTGTCGCCATCGAGCATATAGGTGTTGGTCATGCGTGGCATCGGCGCATGGGCATAGGATTCGCGCCGTCCATTGCCGGTTGGCTGCATACCCATCAGACGGGCGTTCTGCCGGTCCTGCATGTAGCCAACGAGAATACCGTCCTCAATGAGGACCGTCTTGTTGGTCGGCATGCCCTCATCATCGACTGTCAGGGAGCCGCGACGTTCGGAAATCGTGCCGTCATCGACAACCGTCACACCTTTGGACGCAACTTTTTGGCCCAGCAGCCCGGCAAATGCTGATGTCTTCTTGCGGTTAAAGTCGCCTTCAAGACCGTGACCGACTGCCTCGTGCAGCATCACACCCGGCCAGCCATTGGACAGGACGATATCAAATGTTCCGGCCGGGGCAGGGATCGCTTCCAGATTGACCAGTGCCTGACGCAACGCCTCGTCGGCCGCGTGCTGCCACTTCTCTGTGGTAATGAATTCACCAAAGCCCTTACGTCCGCCAGCGCCGTACGAACCGCTTTCTTGCCTGTCGCCGTCGCCGACAACCACAGAAACATTGAGACGAACCATTGGCCGGATATCACGGACAAAATGACCGTCGGCGCGCAGGATTTCCACCTGCTGCCATGATCCGGCCAGCGAAACCGAAACCTGCCGCACCTTGGGATCTTTGGCCCGCAGATAAGCATCGATTTCCTGCAGCAAATGCACCTTGGCTTCAAAACTGGGTGAACCGATGGGGTTTTCATCGCCATAAAGGCTACGGTTCGTTCCGGGAGGCGCAGCGGTGTAAGCACCCGTGTATCCGGTGCGCACAGCTGACGCTGCGTCCGCAGCGCGCTTGAGCGCGCCAAGCGAAAGCTCGCCCGCATGGGCGTAACCGACTGCTTCACCGGCCACAGCCCGCAAACCAAAACCCTGGTCTTGATTGAAAGTACCATTCTTCAGGCGGCCATTGTCGAAGCTCAGGCCTTCCGATTCTCGATATTCGATGAAAAGCTCGCCATCATCGGCGCCATCAAGGCTTTGCTTGACGGTTTCGAGGATTTTTTCGCGTGGAGCGTCAAAACTGTCGATCAGGCTTTTCATGGTTGTTCATCCGTTCAGATATCTGTGAAGCGGATGTAGGGCCTCGCCCGGCCCGCGACAACTGATAATTTGTTGAAAGCTCAGGGAAGAGCGTCGAAACCTTCGCCAAAACCATTGAGTTCGACGGGAATGCCGATACCTTCTTCCGGTGTCTGGAAAACGATGAAGGTCGCGGCTTTGCCGGTTTTGAAGGTCTGGACCAGCTGATCTTCTAAAATGACTTCAGCGTAGCAGCCATCTTCAAAGCAGCGAACGAAATAGGCGCGGCCGATATCCTTGCCGTCCACGTTCAGCCCAAGGCCATTTGGCAAGAGGACACCGAGGGGTGCCAGCACGCGCAGGATTTTCGCTTTGTTGTCGGCGGTTTTGAGAACCACAACCGAAAGACCCATCTCGGGGCGGTCAGCCGCCACGACATTCTGAATCAGCGCACATTGCTCTGATTTTGCGCCCGCTGGTGTATCGCAAAGGATGGACCATGCGCCGTGGGTGGATTTGACGGTGCCGCTTTGCTGCGCTGCCATCGCACCGCCGGAAAAACCGGCAAACGAGAGAGAGAGCAGACCAAGGGCGATGCTACGTAGCGCGAAAGAGGACATGTAGGCTCCAAAACGAATCATCCAGACGTTAAACCGCCACAGCCCGGATGAAAAGAATGCCGCTGAAACACTCCCCAGCATACAGCGGTTCTACTATCTGTCCTGTAGCGCAAAAATGGCCGGATTGTGAGCCATCCGGTTCTGTATGCAGTAAAACCGCTGCGAATGCTAAAAAAGATGCATGTTTACAAGATGCTGTCATCCACAGACGGCAAGCTGCGCGCAAAAATGCCGCACGACATCACGTTCGCCTTCCTTGCGATGTGGGCTAATGTGTGATTTGAACGCGGCATATGACCGGGCCATCCTAACGCCCGGTATTAACGTATGGAATTGAAGCTTCATTCGGGAGATTTCTAGGTGAAGAAGAATATTGTCACGCTGATGGGTGTCCTGGGTGGCCTGTTGAGTGCCGGTACTGCATATGCTGCGCAGCCCGAGCCTTGGCAGATGACGTTCCAGCCTGCTGGTTCTGCCATCATGGAGCAGATCATCTGGTTCGAGCGCTACACATTGTGGTTCATTGTCCCGATTACACTGTTCGTGATGGCCCTTCTGGCCTGGGTGATGGTGCGTTATCGCGCCAGTCGCAACCCTGTTCCGTCAAAGACCAGCCACAACACGGCCGTAGAGGTTGTCTGGACTGTCGGTCCCGTGGTTATTCTTCTGTTCCTGGCAATTCCATCCTTTCAGCTTTTGACGGCGCAGTACTCGCCGGAAGAAGCCAAGATGACGATCAAGGCTACGGGGTACCAGTGGTACTGGGGATATGAGTACCAGGCTGATGCGCCTGTTTCGTTTGACTCCGTTATGCTCAAAGACACTGACCGTGCAGCTGCAGGCAAAGAAGACCGCAAGGCTTATCCACGGCTGCTGGCCGTCGACAACGAGATGGTTGTTCCTGTGAACACGACTGTTCGTCTGCTCGTTACCGGCGCCGACGTGATCCACTCCTTCTCGATGCCGGCATTCGGCGTGAAAATGGATGCCGTCACAGGTCGCAGCAACGAGACTTGGTTCAAGGCAGACAAGGAAGGCATGTATTACGGTCAGTGCTCGCAGATTTGCGGCAAGGATCACGCATTCATGCCGATCGCGATCCACGTTGTTTCGCAGAGCCAGTATGATGCTTGGTTCGCTTCAGCTGGAAAAGACCTGCCGGGTGCTTACAAGGCGCTCACTGCAGCAATCGAAACAAACAAGAATGTATCCGTAGCTGGCAACTAAGCCGGTAACGCGAATTATTGAGGAACGGGAGCACTTTGATGGCAGGTTCTGCAGCTCACGATGACCATGCCGCTCACAAGCCGACAGGCTGGACGCGCTGGGTTTATTCGACCAACCACAAGGATATCGGCACGCTCTATCTGATCTTCGCGATCATTGCCGGTATCATCGGTGGCAGCCTTTCGATCGCTATGCGTGCCGAGCTGCAACAGCCCGGCATCCAGATATTCAGTGGTCTTGCGTCGATGGTTTACGGCTTCCAGGGTGATGCCGCCATCGATGGTGGCAAGCAGATGTACAATGTGTTCTCGACAGCACATGGTCTGGTCATGATCTTCTTCATGGTCATGCCTGCGCTGATCGGTGGTTTTGCCAACTGGATGGTGCCGATCATGATCGGTGCGCCTGACATGGCTTTCCCGCGCATGAACAACATTTCGTTCTGGCTGCTCCCGCCTGCGCTCCTTCTACTGCTTTTGTCGATGTTCGTCCCCGGTCCTGCCGGTGGTTACGGTACGGGTGGTGGCTGGACGATCTATCCGCCCTATTCGACATCGGGTCAGCCCGGTCCTGCGATGGATTTTGCTATCCTGTCGCTGCACATTGCCGGTGCCTCTTCGATCCTGGGTGCGATCAACTTCATCACCACGATCTTCAACATGCGTGCACCCGGCATGACACTGCATAAGATGCCGTTGTTTGCCTGGTCGGTATTGATCACCGCATTCCTGCTGCTGTTGGCTCTGCCTGTTTTGGCAGGTGGCATTACCATGCTGCTGACCGACCGTAACTTCGGAACGACGTTCTTCGCTCCTGAAGGCGGCGGCGACCCGATCCTGTTCCAGCATCTGTTCTGGTTCTTCGGTCACCCTGAAGTGTACATCATGATCCTGCCGGCGTTCGGCATCGTCAGCCACATCGTTTCGACATTCTCGCGCAAGCCGATTTTCGGTTACCTCGGAATGGCTTACGCGATGGTCGCGATTGGTGTTGTCGGCTTCATCGTCTGGGCGCATCATATGTATACCGTGGGTCTGTCGCTCGACACGCAGCGCTATTTCGTCTTCGCAACGATGGTTATCGCTGTTCCAACAGGCGTGAAGATCTTCTCATGGATTGCCACGATGTGGGGCGGTTCGATCGAATTCAAACCGCC
The DNA here is from genome assembly GCF_014189505.1 of Phyllobacterium sp. 628. Classification (GTDB taxonomy): domain Bacteria; phylum Pseudomonadota; class Alphaproteobacteria; order Rhizobiales; family Rhizobiaceae; genus Phyllobacterium. The sequence goes on from NZ_CP050301.1 coordinate 1,722,124, forward strand.
TATGGTTTGGGCAATTGGCTTCATCTTCCTGTTCACCGTTGGTGGTGTGACGGGCGTGCAGCTCGCCAATGCCGGTCTCGATCGCGCTATGCATGATACTTACTATGTGATTGCACACTTCCATTACGTGCTGTCGCTGGGTGCTGTGTTCGGTATTTTCGCGGGCTGGTACTACTGGTTCCCGAAGATGACCGGTTACATGTATAACCACACCATCGCCCACACACATTTCTGGGTTATGTTCATCGGCGTTAATCTGGTGTTTTTCCCGCAGCATTTCCTTGGCCTTGCTGGCATGCCGCGTCGCTACATCGACTATCCCGATGCATTTGCAGGCTGGAACGAAGTGTCGTCGATCGGTTCCTACATCTCCGGTGTTGCTGTCCTGATCTTCCTCTTCGGCGTCTTCGAAGCTTTTGCCAAGAAGCGTGAAGCCGGTGCCAATCCTTGGGGTCCAGGTGCGACCACTCTCGAATGGCAGTTGTCTTCACCTCCGCCCTTCCATCAGTGGGAACAGCTTCCACGTATCAAGTAAGACCATAAAACTCCGGACCGCTGCACTCAGCGGTCCGGGCTTCTTCAAAATGCTACGATAGAAACAAGACTGAGCGAATGTCCCTGATTGAGAAAAATGCAACTGTAGATACCGTCATTGAGCTGTCAGAAGCCAATGCATCGGACTATATTGCGTTGCTCAAGCCGCGTGTGATGTCGCTGGTGGTGTTTACCGGCTTTGTCGGCCTGATGGCCGCACCGGGCCATATCAATCCAATTCTCGGCGTTATCGCCATTCTTTGCATCGCTGTTGGCGCAGGCGCATCCGGCGCGCTGAATATGTGGTACGATTCCGATATCGATGCGGTCATGAAGCGCACTGCCAACAGGCCTATTCCTGCTGGCCGGATTAGCCGTGAAGAAGTGCTGACCTTCGGTCTGCTGCTGTCGGCTTTCTCCGTTGTCACGATGGGCCTTTTCGTCAATGAACTGGCGGCTTTCCTGCTGGCCTTCACGATTTTCTTTTATGCCGTCATTTATACAATGTGGCTGAAGCGCTCGACGCCGCAAAACATTGTCATTGGCGGTGCTGCAGGTGCATTTCCTCCGATGATCGGCTGGGCTGCGGTGACCAACTCGGTCAGCATCGAAAGCGTTGTCCTTTTCCTCATCATCTTCCTGTGGACGCCGCCGCATTTCTGGGCGCTGTCGCTGTTCATGTCCGATGATTATGAAAAGGCCAAGATCCCGATGATGCCCAATGTCTGGGGCGAGGCATCGACAAAATTCCAGATATTCCTCTATACGCTTCTGGTTGCTCCGGTTGCCGTCCTGCCTTGGGTCATGGGATTTGCCGGTAGTGTCTACGGCGTATTTTCGATTGCCGTCGGTGCCCTGTTCATTTTCTATGCATGGGTTGTTTGGCGTGCGCCGGTCGGCGCGCCGATGATCAAACCGGCCAAGAAGATGTTTGCCTTCTCGATCTTCTATCTTTTCAGCCTCTATGCCGTGCTTCTCGGCGAGATTCTTGTGCGCAAAGCACTTTTACTGGCAGGTGCCTGACATGAGCGATGATCGCGTTACACTGACACCGAAGCAGAAGCGGGCGCAGCGCAGCCGCTCGATTGCGCTGGCTTTGGCATTGGCCGCTTTTGTTATTCTTGTCTATGTCGGCACCTGGGCCAAACTCGGCGCAAGAATTCTCGACCGGCAAATGTGATGAGTGATCCGATGGAAAACCAGACACCAGATGCAGGGGAGCCGGTACCGGTGAAACGCCGTGTTTCCGATACGACGATTGCGATTTCGTGCCTGGCGTTTTTCTTTGGTATGGTCGGCATGGCTTTTGCCGCCGTCCCCCTCTACGCGATGTTCTGTCAGGTCACAGGATATGGCGGTACGACGCAGCGTGTTGAGCAGATGTCGGATACGATCCTCGACAAGAAGATCACCGTACGCTTTGACGCAAATACCTCGGATGGATTGCCATGGCAGTTCAAACCGGTGCAGCGTGACGTGACGATGAATATTGGTGAAACCAAGCTCATTCATTACGAAGCAAAGAACATTCTGGACAAGCCAACCGCTGGACGTGCTGCGTTCAACGTGACCCCGCAAGCTGCGGGTGCCTATTTCAACAAGGTTGAATGCTTCTGCTTCACCGATACGGTTTTGAAGCCGGGCGAAGACATGCAGATGCCGGTCGTTTTCTTTGTCGATCCGGATATCGTCAACTCGCCTGAACTCAAGGGCGTCAATACCATCACCCTGTCCTATACATTCTTTCCAATCGCGATGCCGGCACCAGTTGCTGCCAGTGCGGACGTGAAGAAAGACAAGGCATCAGGACAGCTCTAAACTTGCTCTGACGATCCGTCAGCGGCTAAACAGATGAACAGAACTTGCGGGGGTTAAAATGGCCGAAGCGCACCAAAAGAACCACGACTACCATATTATCGACCCAAGCCCTTGGCCGTTCCTTGGCTCGGTCGGTGCGTTTGTCATGGCCATCGGTGGTATTGCTTACATGCGTTATCACAATGGCGGTGAACTGCCGCTGTTCGGGCATAATCTGGCACAGCCGTGGCTGTTCCTGATCGGTCTTGCCATCGTGCTCTACACCATGTTCGGCTGGTGGTCGGATACGATCAAGGAGAGCAAGGAAGGTCACCATACCCGCGTGGTTTCTTTGCATCTGCGCTACGGCATGATCATGTTCATCGCATCGGAAGTCATGTTCTTCGTTGCATGGTTCTGGGCGTTCTTCGATGCCAGTCTTTACCCGGCAGAAGTAGAGCAGGTTGCCCGCACCGCCTTCACGGGTGGTATTTGGCCGCCCAAGGGCATTGAGGTTCTCGACCCGTTGCACCTGCCGCTCTACAATACGATCATCCTGCTACTATCCGGTACGACGGTAACCTGGGCGCACCATGCGCTGATCCACAAGGACCGTAAGGGCTTGATTACCGGTCTGACTTTGACTGTGATGCTCGGCATGCTCTTTTCCTTCGTACAGGGCTACGAGTACGTGCATGCACCGTTCGCGTTCAAAGACTCGATCTATGGCGCGACCTTCTTTATGGCCACGGGTTTTCACGGGTTCCACGTCATTATCGGCACGATCTTCCTGCTGGTTTGCCTGCTGCGCTCCATGCGCGGTGACTTCACCCCGCAGAAGCATTTCGGCTTCGAAGCTGCTGCCTGGTACTGGCATTTCGTGGACGTTGTCTGGCTGTTCCTGTTCTTCTCGATCTACGTTTGGGCCTCATGGGGCGCACCGATGGCAGTCGAATAGGTCAACAACAGTTGAATTTTTGGGGGCGGTCATGGAAACATGGCCACCCTCATGCTTTAGGCACAATCCTGCGCGATGCATTTGGCATGATCACACGTAACGCCATTCGTTCAGCTTGCCTCGTTATCCTTTCGCCATTCGTCGCAACGCTGGCGCAGGCGGCCGATGGCAAGATCGATCTGGTAAGGGTGGAGAAGGCTGAACGCCGGATGCAACTGCTTTCCGGTGATGCAGTGGTCAGGGAATATACAATTGCACTCGGTGCCCGCCCGGAAGGACACAAACGCTGGGAGGGTGACGAACGGACGCCCGAAGGCCGTTACACCCTTGATTGGCGTAACCCCAAGAGCATGGCTTACAAGTCCATCCACATTTCCTATCCCAATACGCGCGATGTGGCCTCGGCCAAGTCAATGGGCGTGCCGCCCGGCGGCATGATCATGATCCATGGTGCGGCCAATGGCTATGGCTGGTGGGGCTGGCTGCTTCAACTTATCGACTGGACAGACGGGTGCATTGCCGTCACTAATCGCGAAATGGATGAAATCTGGACTTTGGTCCAGGACGGAACACCGATCGAGATCAACCCATGAATGAAGACAAGGCCCTCTACCCGCCAGTCGACCCTTTCGCGGCGGGCGTCAAGGCGCGCTGTCCCCGTTGCGGGCAGGGGAAACTGTTTGACGGTTTTCTGACACCGGCCAAACAATGCTCCAGCTGTGGTCTCGATTATTCCTTTATCGATTCGGGCGATGGTCCTGCGGTTCTGGTTATGCTGCTGATCGGGTTTATCGTTGTTGGCCTCGCCCTGTGGATGGAAGTCACTTTTGACCCTCCGCTCTGGATACATTTTATTTTATGGATTCCCTTGGCGCTGGTCTTATGCCTAATTGCATTGCGCTGGATGAAGGGTGTTCTGATCGCGCTCCAGTACAGGAATAAGGCTGCGGAAGGTCGCCTTGATACGCCTGCTCATGAGTGACACAGCCATGCCAGCGAAGAGTCACCGTTTTCCGTGGATCACCCTGATCCTCAGTACAATCCTTTTTGTCATTCTTGTTGCACTCGGTACGTGGCAGGTTGAACGTCTGCAGTGGAAAGAAGCACTGCTGGCGACGATTAATGAGCGTACCCATTCGGATCCCTTGCCGTTGCCGCAAGTGGAGAAAATATGGGCAGGTGAGCGTGATGTTGAATACCGCCCCGTCACCGTTACGGGAACGTTGCTCAATGATTGCGAGCGGCATTTCTTTGCGACCTACGAGGGTTATTCCGGGTATTTCATCTATACGCCTTTGCAGCTAGACGATGGGCGGGCCGTTTTCATCAATCGCGGTTTTGTACCCTATGATCAAAAGGATCCGGCAAAGCGTCCGCAAGGCGAGGTTGCTGGCCAGGTAACGATCACTGGTCTTGCACGCAACCCGCTTCCGGGAAAACCATCGTCGATCCTTCCTGATAATGATCTCGCCAAGAATATCTATTTCTGGAAAGATTTGCCGGTGATGGCAGCGCAGGCCGGGATCACTGCTGACAAGCTGGTGCCGTTCTTCATTGATGCGGACAAAACCCCCAATCCCGGTGGCTTTCCTATTGGCGGGGTGACGATCATCGATCTGCCGAACAGCCATCTGCAATATGCGGTGACCTGGTACGGCTTGGCCGTGACATTGGTGGCCATTGTTGTGATTGTTCTGACCCGGCGAAAGCGGGACAACAAGCCACAAACTGATCCTTCGGACTTGACTTCCGGCTGATTGCCGCCCAATTCCATGGGCATGCCCAATACTTCGACTTCCGCGAGACCTTTGACCATGGCTGACAAGAAACCACTGACAATCCGCCTCTGCGGACCGCGCGGGTTTTGCGCCGGGGTGGATCGCGCTATTCAGATCGTGGTTCTGGCGCTGAAGAAGTATGGCGCACCGGTCTATGTCCGCCATGAAATTGTTCACAATCGCTATGTGGTTCAGGGGCTGCAGGCGCGGGGTGCCGTTTTCGTCGAAGAACTCGACGAAATTCCGGCAGAGCATCGCAGCCAGCCCGTGGTCTTCTCTGCGCACGGGGTACCGAAATCGGTGCCTGAAGATGCGGAACACAAGAAACTCTTCTATCTCGACGCGACCTGTCCGCTTGTCTCCAAGGTGCACAAGCAGGCCATGCGCCATCAGCGGCTAGGACGGCACGTCATTCTGGTCGGCCATTCCGGCCATCCTGAAGTCATCGGGACGATGGGGCAATTGCCGGAGGGTGCTGTTACCTTGATCGAGACCATTGAAGACGCCGAGCGCTATCAGCCGGAAGATGCAAAAAATCTGGGTTTTGTCACACAGACAACGCTGTCCGTTGACGACACGGCGGGCATTATTGCGGTGCTGCAGCAGCGGTTTCCTGATCTGACAGCGCCAGCCGCGGAATCCATCTGCTATGCCACGACCAATCGTCAGGATGCGGTGAAAGCTGCGGCGCCGGGTTGCGATCTTTTTCTTGTGGTCGGTGCACCCAATTCGTCCAATTCGAAGCGGCTGGTTGAGGTTGCTGAGCGTTCCGGCGCCGTGCAATCGCTTCTGGTCCAGCGCGCTGCGGATATCGACTGGAGTGAAATCGGTGATATTTCCACCGTTGGCCTTTCCGCCGGTGCCTCGGCGCCGGAAATTATCGTTGATGAAATCATCCAGTCCTTTTCGGAGCGCTATTCCGTGTCGATCGAACTTGCCGAGACAACCATTGAGACCGAGAATTTTCACGTCATGCGTGATCTGCGTGATGTGGAACTCACCACGGGCGACATGGCTTTTGTCAACGGAAGCCACTGATTATGGCCGTTTATACAGATATCAACGAAACCGATCTCGCGCATTTTCTCAAAGACTACAACATTGGTGAATTACGCTCCTACAAGGGCATCGCCGAGGGCGTCGAGAATTCCAATTATCTGCTGCATACGAGTGCCGGTTCATTCATCCTGACGCTTTATGAGAAGCGGGTGAACAGCAACGATCTGCCATTCTTTCTTGGTTTGATGCAGCATTTGGCCGGCAAGGGCATCAGTTGTCCGCTTCCCGTCGTTCAGAAGAGTGGTTCAAGCATCGGTGAACTCGCCGGACGTCCTGCCGCAATCGTCACGTTCCTTGAAGGTATGTGGATGCGCAGGCCAACTGTTCAGCATTGCCACGCCCTTGGCGAGGCGCTGGCGCGCATGCACGTGGCGGGGGAGGATTTCCCGATGCGCCGCAAGAATTCGCTTTCTGTCGATGGCTGGCGGCCGCTATGGAACAATTCAAAAGACAATGCTGACCGGGTTGAACCCGGACTGGCGAAAGAAACCGAAGCCGATCTTGCTTTCTTTGAAACGAACTGGCCAACGCATCTGCCGACAGGTGTTATCCATGCAGATCTTTTCCCGGATAACGTCTTTTTCCTCGGTAATGGCCTTTCCGGGCTGATCGATTTCTATTTCGCCTGTACCGATCTGCTCGTTTATGACGTAGCGGTGTGTCTCAATGCCTGGTGCTTTGAAAAGGACCATTCGTTCAATCTGACGAAGGGAACTGCGCTGTTGCATGGCTATAATTCCGTGCGTCCATTGTCTGCGGAGGAAGCGGCAAGCCTGCCAATCCTCGCGCGGGGCTCCGCACTTCGGTTTATGCTGACCCGGCTATACGACTGGCTGAATGTTCCAGAAGGCAGCTTTGTCGTGAAGAAGGATCCGATGGAATATGTCCGGCGCATGCGCTTCCATCGACAGATCAAATCTGCGGAGGAGTATGGTCTCATTCCGGCGGGCGCAGCATCGTGAAGTCAATTCAGGTTTTTACCGACGGTGCATGTTCCGGCAATCCCGGCCCCGGCGGGTGGGGCGCTGTTTTACGCTGGAACGACAACGAGAAAGAACTTTCAGGCGGTGAAGCCGACACGACCAACAACCGCATGGAGTTGATGGCGGCGATTGCAGCGCTCAATGCATTGAAAGAGCCGTGTTCGGTCGATCTTTACACGGACTCTGTCTATGTGCGTGATGGCATTTCCGGCTGGATTGAAGGCTGGAAGCGCAATGGCTGGAAAACCGCCGCCAAGAAGCCGGTGAAGAACGCCGAGTTGTGGCAGGCCCTTGATGAAGCCCGTAAGCGCCACAAGGTTGTATGGCATTGGGTCAAAGGCCATGCGGGTCATCCGGAAAATGAACGGGCCGATGAATTGGCCCGTGCGGGCATGGCGCCATTCAAGCGCAAACCTTGAGCCGAAATTGAAAAAGGCCGGTAAAACCGGCCTTTCCAGATAGCGTATCTTGAAACTTCTTAGAGTTGACCAAGCAGAGTGGCGGCGCTCGAGGTCACTGCCTGACCGGGCGAATCCTCAATATTGAGTTCCTTGACCACGCCGTCTTCAACCAGCATGGAATAGCGCTTGGAGCGCACACCCATCGTGCCTGCTGCAAGATCGATATCAAGGCCGACTGCCTTGGTGAAGGTCGCATTGCCGTCGGACAGATACTCGATCTTGCCTTCACCATTGGTGGCTTTGGCCCATGCGCCCATCACGTGCGGATCATTCACGGCAACAACGGCAATCGTATCGACGCCCTTTGCCAAAATCGCATCGCGGTTTTCCAGATAGCCCGGCAGGTGGTTCATGCTGCAGGTTGGGGTAAAAGCGCCGGGAACAGCAAAGAGGACGACCTTCTTGCCCTTGAACAGAGCGTCGGAACGTACTTCGCTGACACCGTCATCGGATTTCGTCTTGAACGTGGCGTCTGGCAAACGCTCGCCTACCTTGATTGTCATGAATTGGCTCCTGATGAAATGAGGAATTGAGACCTATGGCAAATAGGGCGTGATGCGGGAAAAGTCGAGAGCGGTCCCGCTATTCCTGCGCATCGAGCTTGCCTGAAACGGCCTTTTCGCCCTGTACCAGTGTATAATTCAACGTTACCGATTTTTTGTCTTTACCCGTCAGAACCGGAATGGAGAACACGGCGCTGTTTGCTTCACGGGTCTTCATTTTTGCCATGCCGAATGTCACGCCGCTTTCGCCGGCGACAAACAGATCAGCTTGCGGCTCATTTTCTGGAAGTTGAACCGTGACTTTGACGTGATCATCCTTGCGCACCGCACTTTTGATGCCAAACGCAGCAGATGCCTTTTCCGGAAGGGCAGAAAATGCATCGGAGACCAGTGTCTTGGTCAACGCATCGGATGGGTTGTTGTCGATTGGAATATTGAACTCAGCCGTCACCGGAATGCAGATCGCTTCACAAATGCCCAGAAAGGCATGGCCTTTCAATTGAGCGGGCTTTGAAGGGTCAGTAAGCGTAAGAATAACGGGTAAAGCAACAGATTTCTTGTAGCCGGCCCATTTGGATCCGCCGTCTTCAAACCGGTGCGGTGCCGGAAAACCCAGGGAATAGCTCTTGATATTGCCGTATTGCGTCAAAGCGAGCTCCGGCGGCACGCCCGCATCACCGGGTTCACGCCAATAGGTCTTCCAGCCTGGATCAAGATTGATCTGGACTGCACCGCGCACTTCCGTAGCACCTTTTTCCGGGTTATCGACAATCAGCCGAACACTGCCGCCGGGTGTTTTCGTCCACTCGGAATTTCCCGCTAGGGACGGTGAAACAAACGCAAGGGCAGAGACAGTGACTGCAAAAATGACGGACACGGTTTTTTTCATCGGCGGACAATTGCAGGCCTTTTGGGCCTTATCAAGGATGTACAGGAAATTGCTCATCATTTCTGTGTGAGAGCGATGTTATTGAATAATACCAAAGTCGCAAATTTGGCTCCAATTTGTAATTCCTTACGCAAAGGCGTTGTCATTTGCGTAATCCTTGATACCTTTATTCGATGGAGATTTTCAGAACGGCGAACAAAGAGACCGGATTTCTGAATGGTCAGTTCCTTCTCGCGATGCCGGGAATGGAAGACAGCCGCTTCGCACGCTCCGTCGTTTACATCTGCGCGCACTCGGAAAAAGGTGCGATGGGGCTGATGATCAACCGTTCGCAAGAGATGGAATTCTCAGACATTCTCGTGCAGCTTGGCGTTCTTGATGAACATCAGGCCATCATGCTGCCGGACTGCACCCGTGACTTCATTGTGCGCAATGGCGGGCCTGTAGAAATGCGGCGGGGCTTTGTTCTGCATTCTGACGATTATCTGACTGACTCGACCATGCCAGTATCGGAAGAAATTTGCCTCACCGGAACGGTTGATATTCTGCGGGCCATTTCCGGCGGGCGCGGACCGCGCCGTGCGTTGATGACGCTTGGTTATTCCGGCTGGGCGTCGGGACAACTGGAAAACGAGATTGCCAACAATGGCTGGCTGACGTGTCAGGCGCCGCAGGATTTGCTCTTCGATACGGACCTCGAAAGCAAATATGACCGGCTTCTTGCCCATATGGGCGTTGATCCGTCGCGGCTGGCCACAGTGGCCGGGCACGCCTGACTATTTCATTCTATGAAGCTTTTGACTGCTGGAACTGCTCGCGCAGCAGCTTCGTTGCGACGTCGAGTGTCAATGGCGGGCTGAACATGAAACTCTGGGCATATTCACATCCCATCTGACGCAATTGCAGTGCATCGCTCTCGTTTTCAATGCCTTCGGTGACAACCGACAAGCCGAGATCATGGGCCATGCTGATCATGGAGCGCAGCAACGTTACCTTTTGTGGTTGTTCGGCTTTGAGGAACGACCGGTCAATCTTGATCATGTCGAAGGGGAAGGAGGTCAGATAGGACAGGGATGAGTAACCGGTGCCGAAATCATCCAGCGAAACACCCACGCCCATGGCCTTGATGCCTGAAAGCACATGCGCGGAGCGCTCCGGATTTTCCATCATAAGAGACTCGGTGAGCTCAAGCTTCAGGCTGGCAGGATCAATCTGTGTCTGCGTCAGGACAGAGCGCACGTCATCAATCAGATCCTGACGGATCAGCTGGCTGCTGGAAATATTCACCGAAACAAACAGCGGCGACGCGCCAAGAGTGCGCTGCCAGTTCACGAGATCTTGCGCAGCATGCTGCATGACAAACAGGCCGAGCTGCACGATCAGGCCGGAACTTTCGGCAATGGGAATGAATTCTGATGGCGGAATGGAACCGCGTCGCGGATGATCCCAGCGCATGAGCGCTTCGAAACCGGCGATCGTATTGTCTTCCAGCCGGACGATTGGCTGGTAGGCGATATGGATTTCGCGACGCTCCAGAGCACGGCGAAGATCAGACTCCAGTTGCAGCTTGTCACTGCCAACGGCACGAAATGCAGGTCGGAACGGCTCGATGCGGTCTCCGCCAAAGCGTTTCGCCTGGAACATGGCCAGCTCGGCGTCTTTCACCAAATCTTCTGGCGAGGCCGAACTGCCGCTCGTCCAGGTAATCAAACCGAGTGACGCGGTCAGTACGATTTCGCGCTTGGCAAAGGCGATAGGCGCCCGGATCGCCTGTTTCACAGCTTCGGCGAATGCTGCAATCCTTGCAGGCTCGACCTCGGACACCAGAATAAGTCCAAATTGATCTGCGGAAAGGCGGCTGAGCGTATCCTGCGGGCGCAGCAAGCGATGCAGACGCCGTGAGACGGTCAACAGGAACGTATCACCGGCTGACATACCGAGCCCGTCATTGACCTGTTTGAACCGGTCGATATCGATGATGAACACAGTCGGGCGAATCTTGCTTTCGGTCTGCGCCATGGTGATGACGGAACCGAGACGGTCGAGAAACAGTTCGCGATTGGGCAAACCGGTCAGATTGTCGTGCACCGCATCATGCAGCAGGCGTTCTTCAGCCTTCTTCTGCTCGGTCACGTCGATAAGCGTGCCCACACAGCGGACGATTTCTCCATCAGAACCGATGACAGGACGGGCTTTCAGCGTGTACCAGTAGTAATGACCGTCATTGGCGCGCAGACGGAATGTTTGGGAAATCCGTCCACGGCGGTTCTCAAGAATGACATCGAGCGTGGTGCGGAAACGATCACGGTCGTCCGCATGCAGAGTGGGCAGCCAGTTCCGCACGGCGCCATGCAGCGAACTTGCGGATGCTCCAAGGAAATTTGTCAGATCGGGTGTCGTGACAACACGGTCGCGTGGCACATCCCAATCCCAGACAATGTCGCCGGAACCGATGATCGCCAGCGCCTGCCGCTCCACATCGGAAAACAAACCCTGTTGCAGGGCGCCGCCAGAGAAGGCGTGCTGCATGACAGTAAAACCGATGAGAAGGACGATAAGCACGAGGCCGCCGCCGAGCGCAGGCTGGACAATATCGTTGGAAAGAATACCCGAAACCGTCAACCAGCTGCCGGTCAACCAGACCAACAAGAGAAGCCATGTCGGTATCAGCATGATTGCCCGATCGTAACTTCGGAACGAGAAGAAGCCGATCAGGACAATGCCGGAGATAATCGTCAATCCAAACGAGAAACGTGCAATACCCGCAGCAATCGGCGGATCAAAAATCGCCACGCCGGAAAGAATACCGAGGCCGAGAATCCATGTCAGCGCGCCGTAGCTGAAATTATCGTGCCATCGGTTCAGATTGAGATAGGTGAAAAGGAAGATCACTAACGTTGCGGCAAGCGCCACTTCGGTGCCTGCCCGCCACATTTGCTCGTTGCCGGGTGTTATCTCTATCAGTTTGTTCCAGAAGCCAAAATCCACACAGATATAGGCAAGAACGGCCCAAGCGAGGGCAGCGGTAGCCGGGAACAGTGAAGTCCCTTTGACAACGAAAAGGATTGTCAGGAACAGCGCCAACAGGCCGGCAATGCCCAGCAGGATTCCGCGGTAAAGCGTGTAGGAATTGACCGTATCTTTATAGGCATTGGGCTCCCACACATAGACCTGCGGCAGGTTCGGTGAAGCCAGTTCAGCAACGAATGTTATGACTGATCCGGGGTTGAGCGTGACGAGGAAAATATCGGCATCTTCGCTGGCTTGCCGGTCGAGCGCGAAGCCTTCACTCGGTGTAATGGAGGTAATACGCGTTGAACCCAGATCAGGCCAGACAAACCCGGACCCGACGAGGCGGAAATGCGGCGCGACGATCAGGCGGTCAATCTGCTCATCGGTTGGATTTGCCAGTGAAAATGCAGCCCAGTCACCAGTGGAGCGGCTGTCATTGGCCTGCACTTCAATGCGGCGGACAATGCCATCGGTGCCGGGAGCCGTGGAGATCTGAAAGGTTTCACCCTGATTCCGGTAAATCTCGACGGCTTTGGACAGATCGAGTGCGGTGCTTTCCTTGGTGATCTTGATGGTTTCAAAGGCGTTTGCTGCTGACAGCATGGATATCATCAAAAAGATGAGGACAAAAATCCTCGATAAGCCTTTCAGCAGATGCCCGATCAATGATGCCACGGATACAACCTTTATTTATTTAGCGTCGTACATCGTCTTCTATCATCGAGAAGAGCAGATGGTCTTGCCACATACCGTTTATTTTAAGGTAGGAGCGTAGCAGTCCTTCCCTCTGAAATCCGGCTTTTTCGAGAAGGCGGATCGATCTTTCATTGGATGGAATACAGGCGGCTTCCAGCCGGTGCAACCGTACTTTGGTAAATGCATGGGTTATCAGCAGGCCAAGTGCCTCCCGCATAAAGCCTTGCCCGGCATAGGGCGCCCCGGTCCAGTACCCGATCATACCGTTCTGGCCGACACCGCGCCGGATATTTCCAAGTGTGATTCCACCGAGCAGGCGGGAATCGGAGTTGTGGAAAAGAAAAAAGGGATGGGCTGTCCCCGCCGCCGCTTCCTCGTCGTAGTGACGGATCCGATGGCGGAAGGAACTTCTTTCCAGATCATCATCGGCCCAGAGAGGCTCCCAGGGCGTCAGAAAATCCCTGCTTTGCGCACGCAGATTTGCCCAGGCCCGATAATCGTATATTTGCGGTGCGCGCAAATAAAGCCGCTCGCCCTGCAGCGATGGTGAAGCACTTTTCAGAAAGGGCAGGGCGATCATGGCGTTACGCCGTTAGACCGCTATTTTTCGCGGGCTCGACGTTGCAGATGCCAATCCATGACGGATATCAGGGAATTTCATCAGTGGCGCAATCGGACCGACTGCAGCCAAGGTTGGCGTCGTGTCAATGAAAAGCCGCCCGGCAAGATCGGTCAGACGTTCTGTGGTGATCTTGGACAGGCGCTCCACCAGTTGTTCAGTGGAAACCGCATGGCCATAGAGCAGCATCTGACGGGCAATCTGTCCAGCGCGACTGGCTGCACTTTCATGCGACATCAAAAGGCTGGCGCGATATTGCGCCCGCGCACGGTTCAATTCGTCCTGACCGATGTTGCGGGCTGCTTCGTGCAACTCATTGATGATAACCGGGACCAGCTTCTTCAGGTGATTACGTCCGGTGGCTGCGTGAATACCGAACACGCCGGTGTCGGAAAAGCCCCAATGAAACGCATAGACCGAATAGCAAAGACCGCGTTTTTCGCGAACTTCCTGAAACAGGCGCGACGACATGCCGCCGCCGAGAATCATGGCAAGAAGCTGCGAGGCATAGAAATCACGGACGTGATAGGCGCGGCCCTCAAAGCCAAGAACGACCTGAGCGTCCATCAGTTCACGTTGTTCGCGGAAATCACCACCAACATAATGCGCAACATCCGCTTCGGGCGCTGTTGACTTCGCACGGAAAGAGCCTAGACGGTTTTCAACTTCGCGCACAAACTCGTCGTGTTTTACACCGCCAGCTGCGACAACGACCATGCGCTCCGCGCTGTACTGGTCATCCATATATTTGCGTAAATCCGCAGAGGAGAATGACTGAACGGTTTCAGGCGTTCCAAGGATCGTCCGGCCGATTGTCTGGTTTTGAAAAGCAGTCTCAGTGAACCGGTCGAACACAACGTCATCGGGCGTATCGTGCGCCGCACCGATTTCCTGCATGATCACGTTTTTTTCGCGCTCAAGCTCCTCAGCATCGAATTTGGAACTGTTGAGGATATCAGCCAGGATATCGATAGCCAGCGGCATGTCATCGCGCAGAACACGCGCATAAAACGAGGTTGTTTCAACGCTGGTAGCAGCATTGATCTCGCCGCCTACATCTTCAATGTCAGCGGCAATTTTCCAGGCGGAACGGTTTTCCGTTCCCTTGAAAGCCATATGTTCGAGAAGATGGGCAATACCATGCTGATTGCTCGCCTCGTTACGTGATCCTGCCTTGACCCAGATGCCAAGGGCTACACTCTCCACATGCGGCATTGTCTCTGTCGCAATCGTCAAACCGTTGGAGAGGCGACTGATTTCAACGCCCATTCAAAGCTCCTTACTTGCCGCTCTTGAATGTCGGCTGACATACTCTTCCACATTTTTAAGGTCATTGGGAAGTACCGTATACTGTTCTTTTCGTTCCATGAGGTCCCCGAGCCAGAGCGGAAGGTCCGGATGCACACCGCTGGCCGCTTCCACAGCATCGGGAAATTTAGCTGGATGCGCGGTCGCTAGAACGACGCTGGGTGTGCCAGAGGAGACTTTTTCCCGCGCAACTTTGAGACCAATGGCTGAGTGCGGATCGAGGAGATACCCCGATTGCGCCAGAACGTCCTTGATCGCAACTGCAGTGTCGGCTTTTGTCGACCGTCCCGCGTCAAATTCAGCCCGGATTTTATCGAGAGGGCCGTTGGCGATTGTGAAGCTGCCCGATTGTTTCAAACCGTCCATGAGACGGCGCACTGCGCCCGCATCACGGTCGTGCGCTTCGAACAGCAGGCGCTCAAAGTTTGACGAAACCTGAATATCCATCGAGGGCGATGTCGTATGAAGGACGCCGCGCGTTTCATATTTTCCGGTTTCGATTGTTCGGGTCAAAATATCATTATCATTGGTCGCAATCACCAGCCGGTCAATGGGAAGGCCCATGCGTTTGGCTACATATCCGGCAAAAATATCGCCGAAATTGCCGGTCGGAACGGTGAACGAAACAGAGCGGTCCGGGCCGCCCAGCGAAAGCGCGGCTGTGAAATAATAAACGATCTGCGGCATAATCCGCGCCCAGTTGATCGAATTCACGCCGGAAAGCGAAAGCGAGTCGCGGAAATTCAGGTCGTTGAACATGCCTTTAACCAGCGACTGGCAGTCATCGAAATTTCCTTCAATGGCCAGTGCATGCACATTGGCAGCTGCGGACGTGGTCATTTGACGCTGCTGAACAGGCGAAACCCGGTTGTGAGGAAACAGGATGAAGATGTCAGTCCGGTCACGGTTGGCAAAGGCTTCGATCGCTGCGCCACCGGTGTCACCTGACGTGGCGCCGACAATGGTCGCCCGCTGGTCGCGTTTGGCAAGAATGTAATCCATAAGCCGCGCCAGAAGTTGCATGGCCACGTCTTTGAAGGCGAGTGTCGGACCATGAAAAAGCTCGAGCACGAATTCGTTGTGACCAGTTTGCACCAGAGGACATACGGCCTCGTGGCGGAACGTAGCGTATGCTTCGTGCACCATGCGTTCGAAATCGGCCTGATCAATATCACCGGCTATAAAAGGGGTGAGAACGTAAATCGCCACTTCCGCATAGCTCTTGCCGCGCAATGCGCGAATCTCATCAAGGGAAAATTGTGGAAAATCCTGCGGAAGATAGAGCCCCCCATCGCGCGCCAGACCGGCCAGAAGAGCATCGGAAAAGCCCAAAACAGGCGCTTCACCGCGGGTACTTGCATATTTCATATCATTCGCCTTTTGTGCCATGCTTGCGAGCCAGCCGAGTCCTGTGGCAGAAAGCTGGAAAGTACCGTCGCATTCTTACCTTACCGTTGGTATAGAACAGGTTCGTTCGTCAAGGAAAGTTCAGTTCATGAAGTCAGAAACATATAAACCTCTGCCCTTCTATCAACTTTGCGCCATGATTTTCGCTGTGGGCCTTGCAGGATGCTCCACAAGCGGTGGGGCCAAGGAAGCAGAAAAAACCGCAGCCACGCAAGCAGCGCAGGCGCGTATCACCGCCACTGAACTGACTGCATTTTGCCCATCGGTAACGATCCGTGAAGGCACAGCCATTTTCAACAATTATGGAAAAGCCGAAAAGGCTCCGCAAAACCTGATCTATCAGGCTTCCATTGCGGATCAATCCCGTTCCTGCCAACGCGGCGAGGGAACTATGACCATGAATGTTGCCATCTCCGGGAAAATTGTTCCTGGCCCCAAATTCAGTGCCGGTACAGTAACCATGCCAATTCGGGTGGCGGTCATGAACGGCTCGGATGTGGTTTATTCCAAGCTGAGCAGGCAGCCGATTTCCGCGACAGATACCAGCGCGGCCTCCCAGTTTATTTTTAATGATCCTAATGTCAGCTTCCCAACGCCAGCCACCAAAAATGTGCAGGTATTTATCGGCTTTGATGAAGGCCCGGATGATACCGCAGCCAAGGCAAAGCCAAAGAAGAAGAAATAAACCAGCTGACGAATCGTGAGCGGTTCTATTTTGAAGGGGAGGGCACCATAAGCGGTGCCCTTTTATTTTGTGCCGTCTTTGAAAATCAGACCGCCTCTGACCATACGGTCATTGCCTGAATTACAGCAGGCAGATCGCGGTGGCGGCTGATGACGGTTTCGGCACCAGCATCCGTCAGTTTGTCGGCATGGCCAGGATAAGTATGCGCCCCGCCGGTAAATCCGATAACGCGCATCCCTGCCGTTGAAGCCGCATGCACGCCATGGGCCGAATCTTCGATCACGATGCAGCAGGCCGGATCAACATTGAAATGTTTCGCGGCGTACAGGAAGACGTCAGGCGCAGGCTTTGCCTTTTTGGTCCCTACTTCACGTGCCGAGAAAATATTGGGAGCGAAAGTATCGTAGAGCGTGCTCTGCTCCAGCATCATTTTCAAGGACGCGCTGTTCGAGTTCGAAGCTATGCACTTCGGGTATTTCAGCGCTGCGGCGACCTGCTCGATGTCGTCAATAACGTTCAGCTCATTGCGCAGCTTTTGATCCATCTGACGCGCGGATTCTTCAATCAAAGAGGCCGAGATCGGTACACCAGATTCCTTTTCCACCTGAATCAGAATGTCCGTCCAGGTGAGGCCGGCAAAACGCTCGGCAATGGCTTCCGGCTCAATCGGATAGCCCGACTCCGTCAACAATCTTGATTCGACTTCGGCGGCCAGTATCTCTGAATCAACGAGCACGCCATCGCAGTCGAAAATAATCAGCTGGGGTTCCATTACGTCATACCTGTTCGTGAAAAATGGCTGCAATGCACAGCTTTGGGTCAAGTTTGGGGGATTACCGGCATCGACTACACCCTTATTGGCTAGGCGTCAAAGAAAAGCGCCTGGTTTTCGATCACGGATTTCGTGATGCCTTAACGCGATGTTTACCCTGCTCGGTAACCATAAGGTCAGTAACGCGTCTCCAGTAATCGAGTATCCCATGTCCGTTGTTCGTCTCGTCAATGACCTGCCCCAGGCTGCACCGCAATCTTCCTGGCTCGACACGATTCTGAAAGGCGACTGTGTTGCCGCTCTCAATCGGCTTCCCGATCATTCGATCGACGTCATCTTCGCCGATCCTCCCTACAATCTGCAACTTGATGGCGATCTGCATCGCCCCGATCAGTCAAAGGTCGATGCTGTTGATGACCATTGGGACCAGTTCGACAGCTTTCAAGCTTACGATGCCTTTACCCGCGCATGGCTGCTTGCCTGCCGCCGCGTGCTGAAACCAAATGGCACGATCTGGGTTATCGGCTCCTACCACAACATTTTCCGCGTCGGCGCTTCAATGCAGGATCTCGGTTTCTGGATGCTCAATGACGTCATCTGGCGGAAAAATAATCCGATGCCAAATTTCCGTGGGCGCCGCTTCCAGAATGCGCATGAGACCATGATCTGGGCGTCGCGCGACCAGAAGAGCAAGGGTTACACCTTCAACTATGAAGCAATGAAGGCTGCCAACGATGATTTGCAGATGCGATCCGACTGGCTGTTTCCCATTTGCACCGGTACGGAGCGTCTGAAAGATGAGAATGGCGACAAGATCCACCCAACGCAAAAGCCCGAGGCTCTGTTGGCCCGTATTCTCATGGCTTCATCCAAGCCCGGTGATATCATTCTCGATCCGTTCTTCGGATCAGGCACAACCGGTGCAGTCGCAAAACGCCTTGGCCGTCATTTTGTCGGCGTTGAACGTGAGCAGAAATATATCGACGCGGCAATGAGCCGGATCGCTTCTGTTGAGGAATTGGGCGGTGCCGAACTTAAGGTCATGACAAGCAAACGGGCCGAGCCGCGTGTTGCTTTCGGCAGCATCGTTGAATCCGGATTATTGATGCCCGGCGTTGTCCTTAGAGATGTGCGCCAGCGTCATGCGGCTATTGTTCGAGCTGATGGGACCGTATCCAGCAATGGTGATGCAGGATCAATCCATCGCATGGGCGCCAAGGTGCAGGGATTCGATGCCTGCAACGGCTGGACCTTCTGGCACTATGAGCACGAAGGAAAGCTGAAGCCGATCGATGATCTGCGCAAACAGGTCCGTGACGGCATGGCTTCTGCCGGCGGTTAATTCTGATCTGATCGGACGAGACCTCCAGTACCGCTCTGATCTCGAAACGCCCGGGGACAACCTCGGGCGTTTCGTCGTTCTGAAGCTTTATACGCGGATACCGAGGCGATTGAGATCAGCGCGCAATGTTTCTGGATTGATGAACTGGACGGACTGCCAGCCCGCCGCTTGCGCTCCAGCAACATTTTTGGCGCTGTCATCGATAAAAAGTGTTGCGGAAGGCTCGACGCCAAATGTTGCAACATGATGATCGTAAATCGCCCTGTCCGGCTTGACGAGACCGATATCGCCGGAAATGGTCACGCCGCGGCTTTCGGTCAGGAATGGAAAGCGTTCCCACGCTTCACGCAACGTGTCCGAAGCAAAGTTGGTCAACATCGTCACATCGTGCCCATCAGCAATGAGTTTGCGCATAATCACCACGCTGTCGTCGATCGAACCCGTGATCATCTTATGCCAGTTTTGCCGGAATGCACGAATGTGATGTTCCCTGTCAGGAAAGTCTTCAATCAGCAGAGCTTCGGCATCTGCCCATTTACGCCCACGATCCTGCTCGAGGTTCCAGTCATGGGTGCAGATATTGTCGAAGAACCATTTGCGTTCTGCTGCATCGGGGATGACACTTTGAAATGCGACATCAGGATCGTAGTGCAAAAGAACCTGTCCAATGTCGAAAACGATATGTTTGACGGGTGTCATTCCTCTTTCCTTCTTTTTTCAAAAGCATCAGGTATCGCGGCAGCAATGGCTTTTTTCATGACCGTCGGCAATGCCTCATTTTCCAGTTTTTCAACTTGAATCCACCAGCCATCCAGATTGTTTTGCTTTCGCACATTGTCTGCTTTGTAGATCGCAAGGCGTAGCTCAAAATGCGTAAAAACATGGACGATAGCGCCGCAAGGGGTCCAGTTTGCGTGAAATGGAGCCGCTTCAACACTTGTTTCGCCGTCAACACGGGATGTCCATGCTGTCGTAGGCACTTCGGTCATGCCGCCAAGCAATCCTGTCTGCTCACGCCCTCGTAGATAAACTTCGTCTTCCGATGAAATCGCGACAAAAGCAGCGCCGAAGCGGACCGGTTTCCCTTTCTTGGGTGCTTTGACCGGAAAGAGTTCGGGATCTGTGGTCTTCAAAGCCTCGCAATTGTCGTTGAGCGGACAAATGACGCAGGCTGGACGTTTGGGTGTGCAGATGGTCGCGCCGAGATCCATCATGGCTTGCGCAAAGTCGCCCGGGCGCTCGTTCGGTGTCAGAGCTTGCATCAATCTGCGAATCTCGGGCTTGGCTGCGGGCAGGGGCGTGCCAAAAGCATATAGCCTCGTGATGACTCGCTCGACATTGCCGTCGACAACAGCAGCCGGAATATCAAATGCTATCGATGCAATCGCCGCTGCAGTGTAGTCGCCAACACCCGGCAAGGATTTCAGTTCCACCAGATCGTCCGGAAAATGCCCGTCAAAATTTGCCACCACGATATCGGCGCATTTTTTCAGGTTGCGGGCGCGGGAATAATAACCAAGTCCAGCCCATGCCCGCATCACATCGTCCTGGCTGGCAGCAGCCAAGGCTCTAACACTCGGCCATTTGTGGGTAAATTTCAGAAAATACGGTTTTACGGCCTCGACAGTTGTTTGTTGAAGCATGATTTCAGACAGCCAGATACCATAAGGGTCAGCCACCATGCCGGACTTGCGATCATGCGGCGTTATTCGCCACGGTAAAATCCGGTGGTGATTATCATACCATCGGAGCAGTTCGGTCGTTATCGGTTGCATGAATTCAAAACTGCTTTACAGGGAAGTAGTGTGACATTTCTCACGGAACGGTTGCGAAAGTAAATTCGAGAACATTCGGAATCATAATGTTTCCTGCACAGTTGAAGAATGCCCTGCTGCTTCCCACAACGCGGCGTCTGATCGGAATCGATCGTAACAACCGCATTTTCACGTTTCTGTTTGCGCTCTTTCCAGGATTGTTGGTGAGCGGTACATCCGTGACCCTCGTCTGTGCGTTCCTTTGGGCTATCATTTCGCTGACGATAGGGCGCTATCCCTATCGCCTGACACGTGAAGACCGCATTATCGCATGGTTTTTCACGACGTATGTGCTGATCACAGCGTTCACGGCTGTTGTCAGTCCGAATCTAGGCAAAGGTGCGGAATATCTCTTGAAAATGATACCCTTTCTGGCTGTGTGGGCTGTTATCCCTCGCCTGAGGGTAAGTCTGGACGGTCGATTGTTCCCGTTTTTTGTGACTGGAGCGGGTATCGGCATGATCGGCGCGCTGATATTCAGCATCATCCAAATCTCGTTTTTTGCCGCGCGTGCATCGGGCGGCGCCGGTAACGCGGCAGTCTTCGGGCTCTTCACAGTTTTATTTGGCAGCATTTCCCTGCTCAATGCGCATTCCGACAGCAGAACCGAGCGCGTGATTGCTATTGCTGGTTTTACGTGCGGATTGATATGCGCCTTCCTGTCAGGCACGCGGTCTGCGTGGCTGGTTATTCCCTTTCATTGCGCAATATTGTTCTGGTATCTGCGTGGACAAACGCTGCCGAAGATCAACCGGACCGTAAAGTTCCTTATGGCTCTGTTGCTTCTCGTGGTGATTTTGGCCGCTGCTCCCAAGGTCGTTGAACGATATGAAGCGCTGCAATCTGACATCGTCCAACTTGACGAGCAGCCCGACAGTGTGAGTTCCCTGAGCGCTCGCCTGTTGCTTTGGCGCGGTGCTGAAACGGCGTTTCTTGCCTCTCCAATCATCGGGCAAGGGCCTCAAAATCGAATGACGTCAGTCAACGAGGCTTTGGGCCTGCCAGTCGAAAAATATATGACCTTCACGCATGTTCATAACGGATTTCTGAACGCCGCCGTCGATGGCGGTGTGCTCGGTATTCTCGCACTGCTCCTATTGCTTTCGACACCCATTGTTGCGGCAAGATTGAAAAAAGCCGGGCCAGGGCGTGACCTGATGACGGCACTCTCACTGCTTCTCGTTACGAGTTACGTGATTACCGGTATGTTTGGCATCATGTTTGGTCATGATGCGACCGATGCGGTATTTATTTATCTGACGCTTCTCATTTGTTCAGTTTCCGGCACTATGCCATCCCTGTCGATACGCCAACTGGCAGATCAAGCTGAAGAAGACAAAGCCGCGTTGGCTGCGTGAGAACAAGCGTTTAGGATAAAATATTGAAATGAAGGCAATTGTTACCGGAGCGGCCGGCTTTATCGGTTTTCACGTTACCAAGCGGTTGGCGAAGGAAGGCTTCGAAGTCGTCGCGATCGACAATCTGAATGATTATTATCAGGTGGCTCTTAAAGAGACCCGGCTGTCTGCCCTTGAAGGGCAAGCCAATATCCGCTTTGTGCGCGCAAATGTTGTAAATCCTCATGAATTTCGTGCCGCGATTGGCAATGATCTTGATGCGGACGTTATTGTTCACCTCGCAGCCCAGGCAGGTGTCCGTTACTCGGTCGAAAATCCAGCTGCCTATGTGGATGCCAATGTTCATGGTCAGGTGACTGTTTTCGAACAGGCGCGTGTCATGCCCAAGCTGCCGCCCATCGTTTATGCAAGCTCATCTTCGGTTTATGGCGCCAATACCAAAGTGCCTTTTTCCGAGGATGATCCGGTCAACAATCCGGTTTCAGTCTATGCTGCGACAAAGCGGTCGGCTGAACTGCTGGCTTACTCCTACGCGCATGTTCATAAGATCGTATCGACAGGCCTGCGGTTCTTTACCGTTTACGGGCCTTATGGTCGCCCTGACATGGCGCCTTGGCTGTTTACCGATGCCATTTCAAAGGGTGAGCCAATCAAGGTTTATAATCACGGCAAAATGGCGCGCGATTTTACCTTTATCGATGATATCGTCAGTGGTGTGCTTGGCGCTGTAAAACGAATTCTGGCTGACCCGGCGGGAACAGCTCCGGTCTATAATCTTGGTAATAACAATCCCGTCGCGCTTATGCGCTTTATCGAGATTATCGAGCAGGCTGTTGGCCGTGAGGCGATAAAGCAGTTCGAGCCGATGCCTCCTGCTGACGTCGAGCGCACCTATGCCGACATCAGCCTCGCCACGCGCGATCTGGATTTTTGCCCCAAGACTTCGCTGGAAGAGGGTATACCTTTGTTTGTTGAGTGGTTTCGCGGTTACAATGGCCGTTAAAAATCAAGTCACTGACTCGTCAGGCAATTGAAAACCATGAGTGATGATCGCAGGAAAAAGGGTTTCCGGCCCTTGGCTGACCCCGCATCAGGTATTCTCGACCCGGTCTTGCGCAAACGCGCAGGAATTACGATTGAGCTTGTGCAAGCATGGGAAGAGGTTGTTGGGCCTGCCCTGGGTGATCAATCCCGGCCGTTGAAGCTTCTTTGGCCGCGGCGAGCCCATGAGGACGATCCGTTTCAGCCGGCAACGCTTGTCATTGCCTGTCAGGGATTTACCGCAATGCGCATCCAGCATGAAACCGGAGAGATTATCAGCCGCGTCAATGCATTTCTGGGTTTTGCCGCCGTTGGCCGCATCAAGATCGAGCAGAAAGCCATAACAATGCCCGCACCAAAGCGGCGGGCTTTACCGCCGGTCGATGCGGAAACCAGGGGTAAGATCAGCCGCGTGGTCGAGGCGATTGAAGATGACAGTCTTCGCGAAGCACTGGAGCGTCTTGGCCAAAACATTCACGCCGAAAAAATAAAACGCTGAATGGCGCATTTGCTTGATTTCATTCCGGTTCAGATCACGAAAAATTCAAAGACAGACGGCCCGCTCTGCCTTAAAGAGGCTGACATAGGGCTCTAGTGAGTCAATTCCTGCATAATCAACACCGGAGACAGGTGATCCTTATGACCGACATGCTGACACGCCGAAATATTCTGACCCTTGCTGCCGTTTCGACAGCAGCGCTTGCCGCGTCTGCGGGCAGCCAGGCATGGTCGGAAGATGCGGCAAAGCCCGCTGCTGATGCCGCAACGCCCGTTCCAGGTACGCCAGCCGACGTTAAGATCCCTGATTCAGCCGGTAAGGTTGATCCCGCCAAGCTCCTGGAGCCGGGCCCGCTGAAAGATATCGTCATGGGCAAGGCCGACGCGCCGGTAACGATCATCGAATATGCTTCGATGACCTGCCCGCATTGCGCGCATTTCACGGTTGCGACGCTTCCGACGATTAAGGAAAAGTACATCGACACGGGCAAAGCCAAGCTCATCTTGCGCGAATTCCCGTTCGATCCGCGTGCAGCAGCAGCCTTCATGCTGGCGCGTTGCGCACCTGAAGAGCGCTATTATCCGCTAGTTGAAGTTCTGTTCAAACAGCAGGAACAGTGGGCTGCATCGGCAAATGCCGTCGAACCTTTGATGCAAATCTCTAAATTGGCCGGTTTTACACAGGAGTCGTTCAACGCTTGCTTGACGAACCAAAAACTTCTGGATGATGTGAATGCATCGCGTGACCGCGGAGCCAAGGATTTCGGAGTGAATGCTACACCGACATTCTTCATCAACGGCACGAAATATGCAGGAGCCCTATCGGTTGACGAAATGTCAGCGATTATTGACGGTCTACTCAAATAACTGCCTGTTGAATAACGGCGGGTGCTTTTGTGCGCCCGCCATTCCGGTGTTTTGCAGGAAGGGCATCTGATGCGCTTTACAAAACTCCGCGTTCTTGGTTTCAAATCCTTCGTTGAGCCAGCAGAATTCGTGATTGAAAGCGGGCTGACCGGTGTTGTCGGCCCCAATGGCTGCGGCAAGTCAAATCTTGTCGAAGCGCTGCGCTGGGTTATGGGCGAAAGCTCCTATAAGAACATGCGCGCGTCCGGCATGGATGACGTGATTTTCTCCGGTTCTGGTACGCGCCCATCGCGCAACACCGCCGAAGTCACACTTTTCCTCGACAATCATGATCGCAGTGCACCGGCAACGTTCAACGATGCTGATGAATTGCAGGTTTCACGCCGTATTGAGCGCGAGGCAGGGTCGGTTTACCGCATCAATGGCAAGGATGCCCGCGCCAAGGATGTGCAATTATTGTTTGCCGATCAGTCGACCGGCGCCCGGTCGCCTTCGATGGTCGGGCAGGGGCGTATTGGCGAACTGATACAGGCCAAACCGCAGGCCCGGCGGGCGCTTCTCGAAGAAGCGGCCGGAATTTCCGGACTTCACACCCGCCGCCATGAGGCTGAACTGCGCCTCAGGGCAGCAGAGCAAAACCTTGAGCGCCTCGAAGACGTTGTTGGTGAGCTTGAAACCCAAATCGAGAGCCTGAAGCGGCAATCACGCCAAGCCAATCGCTTCAAAAGCCTATCAGCGGATATACGCCGCTCCGAAGCTATTCTGCTGCATCTGAAATGGACCGTTGCGAAGGCTCAGGAAGCAGAAGCGCAATCAGCATTGTCGGTTGCCACCTCAGGTGTTGGTGATTTTGCCCAGGTTCAGATGAATGCCGCCAAGGAACAGGCGATTGGTGCACACAAATTACCTGATCTGCGTGAAGCGGAAGCCAAGGCTGCCGCCGCATTGCAGCGCCTGACAATTGCCCGCTCGCAGATTGAAGAAGAAGCACAGCGCATTCGTGCACGGCAATCCGAACTGGAAAAGCGCCTGGCGCAGTTCGCCGCCGATATTGGCCGTGAAGAGCAAATGGTCCGCGACAATGCCGATATTCTAGCTCGTCTGGATACAGAAGAACGTTCGCTCAATGGCGATAACGCCAATGCGGGTGAACGTGAGCTTGAGACACGTGCGGAGTTTGAGCGTGCAGATGCCAAGCTGAAAGAAAGTGAAGCGGCGCTTGCCAAGGTAACAGCTGAACGCGCCGAGGCGTCCGCCGAGCGGGCGCAGATCGAGCGCAACTTGCGTGAAAGTGCCGAGCGTCGTGATCGGCTTGTTCGCCAGATGGCTGATGTCGAACGCGATCTGTCTGCAATTATTGCGCAAATTGCCGGGCTGGCTGATCCAATTGAAAAACAGTCGCTGGTCGAGGTGGCTGAAGCCACACTGGAACAGGCGGAGGAAACTGTTCTGACTGCGGAAGCTGCGGTTGAAAGCGCCCGCAAGCAAGAAGCTGAATTGCGCCAGCCATTGCAGGATGCCCGCAGCGATCTCAATCGCATCGAAACTGAAGCCCGTACCTTGGCCAAAATGATCAATGTCGGCGGTTCAGACCTGTTTCCGGCAGTGGTTGAAGCGGTCAAGGTTGAAAAAGGCTTTGAAATTGCCCTTGGTGCGGCCTTGGGCGAGGATTTGGATGCGCCCGTTGATCGCAGTTCTCCGGTTTTCTGGGGTGACGTTGATTCGACGAGTGATGATCCAACGCTCCCTTCCGGACTCCAGTCCCTGGCAAGTGTCGTCAAAGCTCCGCACCAGCTTGCCCGCCGCCTCGCCCAGATCGGAATCGTTGATGAGGCGGATGGATCGCGCCTGCAGGCATCGTTGAAGCCGGGACAGCGTTTGGTGAGCCGGTCTGGTGCGCTGTGGCGCTGGGATGGTTACACGGCAAGCGCTGATGCGCCGACACCCGCAGCCCAGCGTCTGGCGCAAAAGAACCGTTTGGCTGAACTGGATATTGAAGTGGTCGAAGCGACCAAGCAACTGCGTGAAGCCGAAGCAGCAGTAGCTACGGCGGAAGCCTCGGTGCGCCAGTCGGTTGAAAACGAGCGCACGGCGCGTGAGCATTGGCGGAACATGCAGCGCGCGGTCAGCGACGCTCGTGAAGCACTTGCCGCCGCCGAACGCGCTGCGGGACAGCTTTCGAGCCGCCGCGCCGCTCTGGATGAAGGCAAGGCCAGGCTGGCCGAAACGCTTGAAGAAACGCAAGAGCAGTTCCTTGAAGCGGAAGATCGCTTGGCACACGCTATTGATCTTGAGGAAGTCACGATCCGGCTGACGCATCTGACAGCCGAAGTCATGACCGATCGTGCCGCTCTGGCCGAAGCGCGGGCTGTGCATGAAGGTCTGCGCCGCGAGGCGGAAAACCGCATGCGCCGGCTTGAATCCATCGGTTTCGAGCGCAAGAGCTGGAATGATCGGGCTCAGAATGCCGATCGCCAGATTCAATCCCTGTCCGAGCGGCGTCAGGAAGCCGAAGAAGAGTTTGCCGATCTGGTCGATGCGCCGGACGAAATTGCCGAACGTAACCGGGCCTTGCTGTCACAATTGTCCCAGGCAGAGGCGCTGCGCAAGGAAGCCGGTGACCGGCTGGTTGTCGCGGAAACCAGACAACAGGAACTCGATCGGGCTGCCACCGATGCCATTCAGGCTCTTGCCACGGCGCGCGAGGGCCGGGCACGTTCAGAGGAACGGCTTGCCGCGGCGCAGGAGCGGCGCAAGGAAGCGGAAACGCGTATCGCCGAGGCACTGAACTGTGCACCGCATGAAACCATGAAGCTGACCGGCCTTGGCCCTAATGACCCGTTGCCGGATGTAGATGCGACTGAACGCAACCTCGAACGGCTCAAGATTGAGCGGGAGCGCTTGGGCGCGGTGAATTTGCGCGCTGAAGAAGAGCAGGAAGAGCTGTCTGCACGGCTTGAAGCCATTGTCAGTGAGCGTGAAGATATTATCGAAGCGGTCAAAAAACTGCGTCAGGCGATCCAAAGCCTCAACCGCGAAGGGCGCGAGCGCTTGCTGGCGGCGTTTGAAGTGGTCAATACCCAGTTCCAGCGGCTGTTCACCCATCTCTTTGGCGGTGGTACCGCAGAACTGCAATTGATTGAGTCGGAAGATCCGCTGGAAGCTGGCCTTGAAATTCTGGCCCGCCCGCCCGGCAAGAAGCCGCAGACCATGACACTGCTTTCCGGCGGCGAGCAGGCCTTGACGGCTATGGCGTTGATTTTCGCAGTGTTTTTGACCAATCCGGCACCGATTTGCGTGCTCGACGAAGTCGACGCGCCGCTCGATGACCATAATGTTGAGCGTTTCTGTAATCTGATGGACGAGATGGCAGCGTCCACCGAAACACGATTTGTCGTCATCACGCATAATCCCATCACCATGGCACGCATGAACCGCCTGTTTGGCGTCACCATGGCCGAACAGGGTGTCAGCCAGCTGGTATCTGTTGATCTTCAGACTGCGGAACAGCTGCGCGAAGCAAGCTAAGATCAAATTCCTTGATGAAATCTGGTAATCTGCTTTTGCGTGGTTCGACAAGCTCACCATGAGAGAGAGTGAAGCTCTTCACGTGTGGGAATGAAGATTGCGGGCCGCTATGTTCTACAATGTTTGCGATTAGCCTTGCAGCACCGCTCTCCCTCATGGTGAGCTTGTCGAACCACGGACCAGTCAACCCGCTCAACACTCCTTCAAGCTTGAAATGACGAAGGATTTCAACGATTAACGCGGATTGACTCTGCTAATCGATTTGAATGGTGCGATGCAGCATTTTTTGATGGTGCTTGATCCGGCTATCGAATAGACCTTCTAGCAAGTTTAGCGGCATGGGAGGCTGCAATGGTGAAATGGGTCTATACATTCGGTGATGGCAAGGCAGAAGGTTCTGCCAGCGACCGTAATCTTCTGGGTGGCAAAGGCGCCAATCTGGCCGAGATGTGCGCGCTTGGCCTGCCAGTCCCGCCCGGATTCACCATTACATCCGATGTCTGCACGTGGTTTTATGAAAATGGCCGCCGCTATCCTGATACACTCGAAGCGGATGTCAAAAAGGCGCTGGGCCATATTGCTGCTGTAACCGGCCGCAATTTCGGTGATCAGGAAAAGCCGCTGCTGGTTTCGGTGCGTTCCGGTTCGCGAGCCTCGATGCCGGGCATGATGGACACTGTCCTCAATCTCGGTCTCAATGATCAGACGGTCGAAGCGATTGCCCGCGAATCCGGCGATCCGCGCTTTGCCTATGACAGCTACCGCCGCTTCATCCAGATGTATTCCGATGTGGTGATGGGGCTGGATCATTCAGTCTTCGAAGAAATTCTTGAAGATACCAAAGCGAACTTGGGCCACGAGATCGATACAGCACTGAGTGCCGACGACTGGAAGGGCATTATCGCCCTCTACAAGGCCAAGATTGAAGAAGAGCTGGAAGAACCATTCCCGCAAGAGCCGGAAAAACAGCTGTGGGGCGCGATTGGTGCTGTTTTCTCGAGCTGGATGAACGCGCGGGCGATAACCTATCGCCGTCTGCACAGCATACCGGAAAGCTGGGGCACGGCCGTCAATATTCAGGCCATGGTTTTCGGCAATATGGGCGAGCGTTCGGCGACGGGCGTTGCATTCACGCGTAACCCGTCGACGGGCGAAAAGAAGCTCTACGGCGAGTTTCTGGTCAATGCACAGGGTGAAGACGTGGTTGCGGGCATCAGAACGCCGCAAAACATCACCGAAGACGCTCGGATTGCCGCCGGATCTGACAAGCCCTCGCTGGAAAAGCTGATGCCGGCGGCGTTTGCCGAGTTCTGTGCGGTCTCGGACCGGCTGGAAAAGCACTATACCGATATGCAGGATCTCGAATTCACTATCGAGGACGGTAAGCTGTGGATGCTGCAGACGCGCTCCGGTAAGCGGACAGCCAAGGCCGCACTGAAAATTGCTGTCGAAATGGCCAATGAGGGGCTTATTTCGCAGCAGGAAGCGGTTTTGCGCATCGATCCGGCTTCTTTGGACCAGCTTTTGCACCCAACCATTGATCCATCAGCCAAGCGCAACGTGATCGGCAGCGGTCTGCCGGCATCGCCAGGCGCGGCAACCGGAGAGATCGTATTCTCGTCGGAAGATGCCGAACAGCTGAAATCCGAGGGCCGCAAGGCCATTCTAGTGCGGATTGAGACAAGCCCTGAAGACATTCACGGTATGCACGCGGCGGAGGCCATTTTGACCACTCGTGGCGGCATGACCAGTCACGCTGCAGTCGTGGCGCGCGGCATGGGCAAGCCCTGCGTTTCCGGTGCGGGTTCGCTGCGGGTTGACTACCGCAACGAAACGCTGCTTGCGGCGGGTATCCTATTGAAAAAAGGCGATATTATCACCATTGATGGTGGTATCGGACAGGTGCTGAAAGGTGCCGTTCCCATGCTACAGCCGGAGTTTTCGGGTGACTTCGCCAAGATCATGGAGTGGGCCGACAAGACGCGCCGCATGAAGGTGCGCGCCAATGCAGAAACCCCCAACGATGCACGCATGGCGCGTTCCTTTGGTGCAGAAGGTATCGGCCTTTGCCGCACTGAACACATGTTCTTTGATGGTGAGAGGATTATAGCCATGCGCGAGATGATTCTTGCTGACAGCGAGAAGGGCCGCCGCGCCGCGCTAGATAAGCTGCTACCCATGCAACGTGCGGATTTCAAAGAGCTTTTCGAAATCATGAATGGTCTTCCCGTGACCATTCGCCTGCTCGATCCGCCGCTGCATGAGTTCCTCCCGAAGACCGAGGAAGAGATAGCGGAAGTTGCGGCTGCCATGAAAATCAGCCCGGATAAGTTGCGCGAACGAACGGATAGTTTGCACGAATTCAACCCGATGCTGGGACATCGCGGTTGCAGACTGGCCATTTCCTATCCCGAAATTGCCGAGATGCAGGCGCGGGCTATTTTCGAAGCTGCACTGCAGGCCGCAAAGGTCACCGGAGCGCCGGTCGAGCCGGAAATCATGGTGCCTCTGGTCGGCCTTCGTGCTGAGCTTGATTTCGTCAAAGCACGCATCGATGCGGTTGCGGCCGATGTGATGAAGGAGGCGGATATCAAGGTCAACTACCTCGTCGGCACGATGATCGAGTTGCCGCGTGCGGCAGTGCGCGCGCATTCCATCGCCGAAGTCGCTGAGTTTTTCTCTTTTGGTACCAATGACTTGACGCAAACGACCTTCGGCATTTCCCGTGACGATGCATCGGCTTTCCTCATGACCTATCAGATGAAAGGCATCATCGAGCAGGACCCGTTCGTCTCGATTGACGTGGACGGTGTGGGCGAATTGGTGCGCATTGCGGTGGAAAAGGGCAGGGCAACCCGGCCCGGTATCAAGCTTGGCATTTGCGGCGAACATGGCGGCGATCCGGCATCGATACACTTCTGTGAAGAGACCGGTCTTGACTATGTGTCGTGCTCGCCGTTCCGGGTGCCGATCGCCCGTCTGGCGGCCGCTCAAGCTTCGGCAAAGCAAAAGTGAGAGTCATGAAGGACGTGGATTTCTCATTTTAGCCACAATTCAAACGGCGTGCCTCATTTTTGACTCGGTGTAAGCGTGTATCTGCGCCGAAAATCAGGACAGAAAACATCGTGCGTACCGCTACCGCCATTATTGCCGCTCTCCTTCTTGTCGCGCCAGCAAAACTGGTGGCGGCCGGAGAGCATGCGCCTTTCGTTGAACCCAAATTGTACGTTGCCAAGGGTGGGCCGGCCGCGCCGCAAGTGGCGCTGACACTCGATGCCTGCATGGGGCAGACCGACCTGCGCATTCTCGATACGCTGGTCCAGAATCGCATTCCCGCAACCATTTTTGTTACAGCCCGCTGGCTGCGCAAAAATGCTGAAGCGCTGGCCATCATGAAAGCGCATCCGGATTTGTTCGAGCTAGAAAACCACGGCCTCAACCATGTTCCTGCAATAGACAACCAGCCGACCATGTTTGGTTTGAAGACAGCGGGAACGGAAGCAGCTATCCGCACCGAGATTCAGGGCGGGGTCGATGCCATGGTGACGGCGTCCATTGCCAAGCCGGTCTGGTATCGCGATGCCACTGCCCGCTACAGCGACAATGCCATCCGGCTTATCCACGATATGGGCTATCGGGTCGCCGGTTACTCGCTCAACGCGGATATGGGCGCATCGCTGATGGCCGGACAGGTGGAGAAGCGTATCTCTGCTGCAAAAGATGGTGACGTGATTATCGCCCACATCAACCAGCCAAGCCGTGCTGCTGGCGCAGGCGTTGCCAAGGGCATTCTCGCTCTGCAGCAAAAGGGCTTTCGCTTTGTCCGCCTGCAGGATGTGACGGTTTCCGCCCAGCCGGTGCATTCCGGGGTTTGAGAGCTAAAGAATTCGCTCCCACCCTCCCCACGGAGGGGGAGGGTAAGTGGTTGTGCCTTCTGGGGCTTTTGGCACTCCTCAACGCGTCACAACCGCCCGAAAGCCATGCCGCCCTGCGCCAAGCGCCAGCAACACCTGCTGCAAATCAAGGGCTGAAAATCAGCACGATATAGACGAAGAAGATCATCAGGTGCACCGCGCCTTCCAGCACTGTTGTTCGCAGGCCGGAAAAGGTTAGGGTGCTGAGAATAAGGGTTACAGCCAGCAGCGTCATTTCGGTGGATGACAGGCCAAGGATGGCTGTCTGTCCGGTGAACAGGCTGATGGCGAGCACGGCGGGTACGGTCAGGCCAACGGTCGAGGTCGCCGCGCCAAGGCAAAGATTGACCGCACGCTGCAACTCGTTGCCGGAAACAGCGCGCAGCGCGGTGATGGCTTCCGGCGTGAAGACGATGGCTGCAATCAGCAGACCACCCAGCGCTGTCGGTGCGCCAAAGCTGGCAATGCCATGATCCAGCAGGGATGCCAGACTTTTCGACAGCAGTACGATCGGCAGGATATTCAAAACCAGCAGCAATGTGTGGCGGCCAATGGCACCCTTGGCCGGCTTTTTGCGTGGCAGCTCCTCCTCGGGTGCAACTTCCGGCAGAGTTTCGTCGCCCTTGGGATAGACGAAGAAGCTGCGGTGCCGCCCGGTCTGCAACACAAGGAATATGACATAGAGCGCAATGGTGAACACCGAGAAGAATATCGACTGGACCATGGTCAGCGAACCATTCGTGGTCGATGTGGTGAAATTCGGCAGAATAAGCGGGATGACCGTCAATGGAATGATGACGATGAGATAAGCCGCTGCGCCTTGCAGATTATAGCCCTGCTGGCGGTAGCGAATGCCGCCGATGAACAGCCCAAGCCCGACAACACCATTGAGCACGATCATCAGCACGGCGAACATCGTATCGCGGCCAAGCGTCGGTGCATCGGAACTCAGCATGACGGCGCTGATCAGCACCACTTCGATGATGACAATGGACAGGGTGAGAATGAGTGTTCCGAGTGGTTCGCCGAGAATCTCCGCGAGTTCCTCTGCCTCGTGCACCACACCGAAGGCGGCCCAGATGATGACGCCGAACAACCAGACAAACAAAAGTGTGGCTTTCGTCACCGAGCCCAGATCGGCCATCCAGCCATATCCAAACACGAGGAATGCCCCCACTGTTGCCCATGCTACAACTAGCCTGATCCATCCGGTTGTCATTCGTACTCCTTTATGCGTCATCACGTGCCAAAATCATTCCTGGCAGCTATACAGCATATTCCCGGCAATTTTTCGATTTTCTATGCTGGATCAATGATTTCACGGATTTTTTATGCGTGTGTTTTGGTCGAAAACCGCTCATTCACGCGCTTATGACGCATCGCTCGCTTGTGCACGAGGGCCGCTCTGCCTAACTTGCCGTTGACCATTGATCACACGGGAGAATCCCTTGAGGGATTCCATATCGATTGCAAACACTCCAAGGAGAATGAAATGCAGCTTGGCATGATTGGGTTGGGGCGCATGGGCGCCAATATGGCGGAGCGCCTGATGAAGCGCGGTCACGCGCTGGTGGTGAACGATACCCGCGCCGAGAGCATGGTGGAATTGCAGAAGCAGGGCGCGACGGGAACCGTTGTACTGAAAGAATTTGTATCGATGCTGGCCAAGCCGCGCGCCGTCTGGCTGATGCTGCCTGCTGCTGTTGTCGACAAGGTTATTGCCCAGCTGGTGCCTCTCCTGGAAGAAGGCGATATCATCATTGATGGCGGCAATTCCTATTATCACGATGACATAAGGCGGGCGGGTGAACTGAAGGCCAAGGGCCTGCATTATGTCGATGTCGGCACCAGTGGCGGCGTGTTCGGGCTGGAGCGCGGCTATTGCCTGATGATCGGCGGCGAGAAGCCTGTCGTCGAGCATCTGTCGCCGATCTTTGCCTCGCTGGCGCCGGGTGGCAATGACGTCAATGCGCAGCCTGTTGCTGTTGCAGGCAAGAGCACGTCGGAGCTGGGTTATCTGCATTGCGGCGCCAATGGTGCCGGGCATTTCGTCAAGATGGTGCATAATGGCATCGAATACGGGCTGATGGCAGCCTATGCGGAAGGGCTGAACATTCTGCGCAATGCGGACATTGGCTTGCGCACGCACGAGGTCGATGCGGAAACCACACCGCTGCTGCACCCGGAGCATTATCAATACAGTTTCGATCTGCCGCAGATTGCCGAAGTCTGGCGGCGTGGCAGCGTCATCAGCTCATGGCTGCTCGATCTGACTGCCGATGCGCTGCACGACGATCCGACGCTATCGAATTTCCAGGGCCGCGTCTCAGATTCGGGTGAGGGCCGCTGGACGGCGATTGCCGCCATCGACGAAGCGGTGCCGACACCGGTGCTGAGCGCTGCCCTGCAGGAACGCTTCAGTTCGCGCGGCA
The DNA here is from genome assembly GCF_014189505.1 of Phyllobacterium sp. 628. GTDB lineage: Bacteria > Pseudomonadota > Alphaproteobacteria > Rhizobiales > Rhizobiaceae > Phyllobacterium. Next base: position 1,756,379 of record NZ_CP050301.1, read on the forward strand.
ATGCGGATTTCGCCAATAAGGTGCTGTCCGCCATGCGCAGCGAATTTGGCGGGCACGTGGAAAAGCCAGCACCCAAAGCCTAGAGGGCCAATCCAGACCCTAAAAATCTCATGAAAAGCGGCCCGGAAACGGGCCGTTTTATTTAGCCATACCTGTCATATGCCAGTATCTGCGATCCCCAGCGTTTGCTAGAGCCCGCTTTCTGAGAAAGACCAAACCGGAGGCAACGGTATCGAACTGTTCATCCGGCTAAAATTCTTTATTGCGTTTTATTGGTGTTTTTCAACGTATTGCAGGACGCCAGCTTTCCTGCCAGTAGGCAGAAATAATTGTGGATCGGCATATCAATGAGGGGTTTGTTGCTTGATATCTGATCATGATACGGTGAAAGCCGGATATGTTTCGTGTCTTGCAGAATGCATTTTAGCTTTTTATAAAGCAATCCTTGGCATGGGCTGCCTGCGAATTTCAGGCTGGCAATGTCTCAACGTCACATCATTTTGGAGATACGCATGACATCGAAACTCTTCAGTGGAGTCTTCGCAGCAATTGTCCTTATGGTCATATCCGCCACTTCCTCTGCCCATGCGGCAGACAAGGCGGGCTGCAAGGATTTTCCCGGTATCAAGCGGTTTGAGGGTTCCTCCATCATACTGTGCGATGGGCGCAACTTCGCCGAGTACACATTGCCGACGGGCAAGTGGGTCAAGAACGAAGATGAGCCGGACAAGTCCGACTTCGCCAGTAAGGAAGCCCTGGAAGGCCGCCTGACACAGAATGTCTATTCCGTTCCGGCAGGACCTTCTTCGGCCGAAGTGTTCCGCAACTATATGAACGACCTGCAGTCTGCGGGTTACACCGTGCTGTTCCAGGCCAAGCAGGAGGAAGCCTATAACCTTGAAAGCGTTTTCGGGGAAAAGGGTCCGAACGGCCAAGGTCAGTTGTTCGCCTATAGTCCCGACGAAGCACGCTACGTGGCGGCTGTCAAAGAAGAAGCCGGTGTCAAAACTTATCTGGCGCTCTACGTCATCGAGTACAATGACGGCTATGCACCGCAGGTGGAACCGGTCAAGGGTCAGGTCTATGTTCGCCTCGACTCCCTGCAGGTCGGGCAGTTGAAGGACCAGATGGTGCTCGTGACAGCGTCCGAGATCAACAAGGGTCTCGATACTTCAGGCAAAATCAACCTTTACGGCATCCATTTTGATTTCAACAAGGCAACAATCAAGCCGGAATCGCGTCCATCGCTGGATGAGATCGCCAAATTCCTGAAGGAACAGCCGGAGCAGAAACTCAATGTCGTCGGGCACACCGATAATATCGGCGGCGCTGATTTCAACCTGAAGCTCTCGGATGCCCGGGCGACGGCAGTTGTTGATGATCTGGTCAAGACGTATGCCATATCGTCGGGACGCCTGAAACCAAGCGGTCATGGTTTGCAGGAACCGGTCGCTCCGAACGATAGTGAGGACGGACGGGCAAAGAACCGCCGCGTTGAACTGACGCGCCAGTGAGTTTTGCAAAATTGAACGAGAAAAGGCGGCCAATGGCCGCCTTTTTCAATTGCAAATATCAAATCGAGCTAGTTGCCCAGAATGATCCGGCCGCCAAAGGCACCCAGTGGATACCAGTAGCCGTCACTGTGGCGGCGGTAACCCCGGCGGTGCTCGCGGTAGCCGCGATAGCCGTTCCAACTGCCCGCACGCTCGCGGCGGCTTTCAAAACGATCGCGGCGGTCACGCCGGTCACGGCGATCATAACGGTCACCCCGGTCTATGCGGCGGTCCCGGTTATAGCGCGGGCGGTATTCGCCTTCATATTGCACTGTTTGAACGGCTGAACCGGCATTGACGGCAGTCTGGGCGACCGGCATGGCGAAGGACGGGACAATGGCGCCGAGACCAAGTGTTGCGCCGAGCACACCGGCATAGACGGCAGACATAATTCTGTTCATGGTAACTCCTGTCAAAGTGGCATTTCTCAGGAAGAGAAAAAGAGACCACACCGGAACATGGTTCGATCCGGACCCCAGCCACTGCAGTCAAACGCCTGGGATTCCGGATGGTTCCGGTTATCGATGATTTAGTTGGCGCTGAGTGAGGGGGATCGCACCGTATTCCCTCGGGCTATGACTCCAATGACTTAAACTCATTTTTCGAACGGGTATTTCGGGTCTATTAAATTTTCGTCGCGTCATAATTAAATCGATTTTAGCGACCGTTGAGGAGGCCAAGCCGCGAGGAGGCGGTACGGCAATATTTCAATCACGGTCCGGAATATTTTGGCCGCAATGCCTTGGACGGATTATTTGCCTGCTGCGACGCAGCGCTCAAGGCTGAAGCTGTTCGATCAGCGGAAAATAGCATCCAAAATCCTCCGGCCAGTCAATGAATGGGAGGGATATTTCATGGGACTGACCAATCGCCGACGATTTCTTTTGCAAAGCGCTTCTGTCATGGCGGGCGGCGTGCTGACAGCATGCAAAGACGACAACAAAGCCCCGCCGTCAAAATCCACATTCGATACACCCGGGCAGACTCCCGGCGGAACAGAGCCAGCATTGCCGGTTGTGCTGCCAGAGGTTCCAGTTATGGAAAAAAGCCTCTATGGCATGACCGAGTTAACCGGGACGTGGACATTTCAGGACGTGGCGGTAATTCCGGGGATCACCGGAGAAAGTCTGGCCAGTGCATCCGCTCCCGCCACGATGTCAAAGGCGACGGTGCCGGGTACCGTGCTCACCAGCCTGATCAACAATGGCGCCTATCCGGACCCCTTTTATGCACATATTGTCACCGATACGATCCCCGATACGCTTTGCCATACGTCCTACTGGTACCGTACCGAGCTGGACACGCCGGTATTGAAGCCCGGCCAGCGCTTCTGGCTGCGGTTTGACGGGGTAAATTATATCGGCACAATATGGCTGAATGGCAAATCCGTCGGCAAGATCGAGGGCGCTTTCAAGCACGGCTATTTCGACGTTACCGATATCGTTGCGCAATCAACCGGCAACAAGGCCTATCTGGCCGTCAGGATCGATAAGCTCGATTATGTCGAAGGCGTGCTGAAACCCGATTATAACAGCGGCGTGACACGTGGATATCGCAATGGCGGACCAACCGGCATTACGCTCAATAACGGCCCGACCTTCGTTTGCACATCGGGTTGGGATTGGCTGCCAACCATCCCGGATCGCGATATGGGCATATGGCGGCCCGTCGCATTTTTCACGACCGGTGCGCTGCGCGTCCAGGACTTGCGCATTCAGAGTGTGCTGTCGCAGGATTTGAGTGTTGCGGAGCTGACATTTGACCTTATGCTGGACAACCGGTCGCCGGACGACCAGATAGGGCTGATTACAGGTCAGATCGATACGATTGAATTTCAGCATCAGGTTCAGATACCGGCTGGACAGAGCAAGGTGGTCACGTTCACCTCCAATGAAATCCCGCAACTGAAACTGCTCCAGCCCAAATTGTGGTGGCCCAATGGGTCCGGCGATCCCTATCTCTACAATGTGTCGCTTACTGTTCATGCGGGTGGTGTGGTCTCCGACATGCGGACCCTGAAAATCGGCGTAAGGCGCATCGAATATACCCGCACAAGAAATGGCGCTCAGGAATTGGCCATCACGGTCAACAACCTGCCGATACTGATCATGGGCGGCAATTGGGGGCTGGACGAGGCGCTGAAGCGCATCCCGCGCCAACGCATCTTTGATCAGGTTCGGCTGCACCGGGATGCCAATCTCAATCTCATCCGCAACTGGGTGGGTCAAAGCACGGGCGAAGACTTTTACGCCGCGTGCGATGAATATGGCATATTGGTCTGGAACGATTTCTTCTATTCGTCCGAAGGCGGCAGTCCGCAGAACGTGCCGCGCTATCTCGATAATGTGCGCGATACGATCACCCATTACCGCAATCATCCTTCCATATTGCTTTGGTGCGGCGGTAATGAGCAGAAACCGCCGCAGGAACTCGTTGATGGCGTTGCCAAGCTGGTCCGGGAATTGGACCCTGCCCGGGTGATGCTTGAAAGCTCAGCCGGCGACCCGATGTACAGGGGATATTCTTCCGGTGGACCATATCATTGGAGAACACCGCTCTATCATTTCAGTGACGGGCGAGGGCAGTCTGCGGTGCCTTTCCGCAATGAAATCGGATCATATTCAATCCCGACACTCGAATTTGTCCAGTCGATGCTTCCCGAAAGCAGCTGGGAGTGCCCCGATGACTATTGGGCGGACAGGGATATCAATGCCAATGGCGGCAATGGCGGCGGAAGCGGCTATATCCAACTGACCGCCGGGCGGTATGGGCCTATTGCCAACCTCGCCGATTTCATTCGCAAATCGCAATTGGCGAATTACGAATGCATCCGCGCCATCTATGAATCCTATGTGGCGGCCATGATTGGACCGGTTTCCGCTGAGGTGCCAGATCCGACAACCGGCGTGGTGATGTGGATGTCAAACCCGGCACAACCGAGCTTTGTCTGGCAGATGTACAGCCATGATCTGGAGCAGCATTCCAGCTTCTTTGCGGTCAAGCATGCATGTGAGCCGGTCCACATTGTCATGAGTGCGCGCAGCCTTGATCTTGTTCTGGCAAACCATACGGCAACCAAGCTCAGCGGTAGCGTCGATATCGGCATTTACGAGTTGAACGGCACAATGAGCAGCCGGACCACGCAGAATTTTTCCGATGTTGCGCCCGCTTCATTCAAGAACCTCGTCAATATTGGTTCGAAGGTTGATGCAGCTGTATCCGAGGTCTGTTTTGTGTCGCTGAAAGTCTCTGACAGCAAGGGCGGCATGCTGTGTGAAAATTTCTACTGGTTCCAGAAGAACCGGAAGGATGCTGACTATACCAAACTCGATACGATGGAGGCAGCGTCGATTGCCGTGTCGGCAAAAGTTGCCGAGAAGGGCAAAACGATGACGACGATCAGCGCCAGGATCGAAAACACCGGCAAGTCCATCGCCCTGATGGTTCATCTTCAGCTGTTCGACAGGACAACGAAGAAGCGCATCCTGCCTGCCTTCTTCAGCAACAATTATCTTAATCTTTTGCCCGGAGCTTCAACGCAGATCAGCATTGAAGTTCCGCACGAAGAAGGAAAGCCGCTGAACACAGCAGCAATCCGGGTTGATGGCTGGAAGCTGGACCGCAAATTGTCCGATCTGGATTACAGCGGCGAGATACCAGTCATATTCAACGAGAACGCCATGGCAACCGAACAAAATCCAAAAACCTTTGCCCTCTGCGGTTAAGCAAGGGTCGCACGATCTCTCCCGGCCTTTCCGAGTTCTCTCGGACAGGCCGGGGGATTTCCCGGGATGGTCAATCCGGCTGCAGGGCAGTTTTTGCGGTGCAGTTGCTGCCGCATGTTTCGGGCGAAGCAAACTGCATGGTGAATATCTGGCCGCCTATGCCCTGTGCCAGCGCCGGTGACAGGCTGAGCGGAGTACAGTGCGTGACGGCGGCCATGGCGGCATCGACAAATGACTTGCGCGCCTGATCATTGCCCTGAATGGAGATCGCGGCTGCTCTTGGTTGGCCGAGCAGCGATCCGTCGCGCTTGAAGCTGAACCGCAGGGTGACGGATGATTTCTGCACGCCTTGCGGCGCGCTCCAGCATGACTGAATCGCCTTGCCCACATCTTCCATGGTGTTGAGAGGCCCGGCCATTGCGTAAGGTGTGGTGAAGAGGCTGATGGCGAGGGCGAGAGAAACGCGATTGAAGACCTGTGTCATAATCCCAGTTGCTCCTTTTGACGAACCAAAACCGGTGCACTTGAGTCTGTGAAATAGAGTACCACCAATGGCCATTTTCTGCTGGCATTTGCAGCCCTCAACACGAACATTTGATGGTACCGGTCAGGCGGTCAGCGCGCTTCCGCCGCCCGCAGCACCATCCCGTCACGCATGGCTTTGGCATCCGTACTGAAGGTGCGCGCGGCGAATAGCATGGCGACGGCCGTGATCAGCAGCGAGACGGGGATGAGGAACATGGCGCTGTGCAAGCCAGCAGCCTTGAACTCTTCCGTCATTTCGCTGGCACCTGTTGCCAGCATGGCGCTGGTGGAAAAATGGTCTGACAGCAATCCCACCACGATGGGACCGAACGCCCCGCCAAGCAGGTAGAGGGCGGCAAAGAACAACGCGACCGCCGTTGCCCGCAGGCGCGGTTCGACAACGTCCTGAATGGCCGGGTAGACACACGTGTAATAGTTGTACTGCAAGAGCCAGCCAAAGCTGAACACCGCCGTAAACAGCGCGATTTCAGTGCCGCCAAGTGTCAGCGCGTGGCCGGTAGCAAGGGCGGCAACGGCCAGACCGAATGCACCGAACAGCAGGCGCCCGCGCTCCGAACGCTGGTGCATCTTGTCGGCAACCCAGCCGCCCAGCGTCAGCCCGATGAGGCCAGTAACGCCGACAATCACGCCGGTGGTGATGGCAGCCTGTTCCAGTGGCAGGCCAAAATAGCGCTGCAGCACTGGTACCATGAACGTGTTGGTGGAATAAGCGGCAAAATTGGCAGCAATGCCCGCAACGATCAGCCACCACATGGTGGGGATGCTGAGGACCTTGCGCACGGGCTGACTGACTGGCGTCTGCTCGACCCGGCTTTCTTCCGCCGCACCGCGTGCCGGTTCCTTGATGAAGAAGATGAAGGTGGCAAGGACGAGCCCCGGCACCATGGCGATGAAGAAGGGTGCCCGCCAGCTGTCAAAAGCCCGGACCATGGCGCCTGTCGTAAAGAAGGCTAGGATCAAACCGAGCGGCAGACCGAGCATGAACAGTCCCAGCGCGCGGGAGCGCCGGTTGGAGGGGAACATATCACCGATCAGGGCGCTGGCGGCGGGGGCGTAAGCTGCTTCACCGATGCCGACGCCGACACGCACGGCGAGGTAGGAGGCAAAATTCCATGCCATGCCGTTGAGTCCGGTAAAGATGCTCCAGACCACAAGGCCCCAACCCATGATTTTCCGGCGCGATCCCGTATCGGCAAGCCGTCCGAGCGGCAGCCCGGCCAGCGCATAGACAACGGTGAAGGCGGCTGCGACAAGACCAAGCTGAAAATCAGTCAGACCCCATTCGTGCCGGATCGGTTCACTCAAAATGGCGGGAATGGCGCGGTCGAAAAAGTTGAAAAGATTGGCAAGAAAGAGCAGGCAAAGCACTCTCCATGCATTGGCGGCCTGTTTTCCGTCGCTCATGCTATCCCCCCCATTTATCGCTGCCTCAACTCCTGAACGGCCCTTTTTGGATTGCCGCCCGCTGCCTCCCCGCAGCGGCTGCCCAGCGCATAGAGGTGGATCATTGCAGCAAGACGCCGAGGTATCAAGGTGCAGTTCGGCCACCGGCAGGTGAATAGCGGTCAGCGGTGAATGCCATGGCCCGGCACCGCAATTCAGTCCCTCTGCGACAAGGCTCCGCTTGCTTTCTGATTACAGACACGGTTCACTGCCTCAACCCAAATTCATTCGAGGTAAAACATGGCAACGATTGGCGAAAGACGCGGCCATGCGGAGATCATCATTGATGGCGATCCGCATGGCGATGTTGGATATCGTATCGAGGTGGACAAGATTGGCAGCACCTTGAGCGCCAGCGGCCATATCGAAACCACCCATGATGTCCTCTATGATGCCTTCACCAGTTCTGATGTTGCGCTCGAACTGAAAGACGGTTCGACTGTGCAGATCGTCATCAAACAGTTTCATCCCAGCGGCCGTGGTGCGTTCGTGGTGAACGGTGCAATTCCGGGATTCCGGACAAAACCGCTGCATTGAGTAGTAGTGCAAAAGCCTGAAGAATTAGGGCATCCTGATTTTCACTAGTGCACCAGACGGCGCGTCAATCACCGCCAGTTCCCATATAATAATATGGGGGCTAATGGAGGTTGACGTGAGAAAAACGGCCGCTCTTCTCGCATTGTTGCTGGTGCTTGCGCCTTCCGGTGCGGGTGCATATGTCTTTGCTACATGGAATTCCAACGAGTCTGGATTCTGGGTCGATGCTACCAATTATGAAGACAGGAACTATTCGTGCAGCGTGCTATAAACGGTAACTGTCGGGGGGCGGCAGTCGAGAGAGCTGTGGGAGAGTTTTACTGTGCCTCCCAAATCCAAGGCCGTTTACGTTGTCCATTATATGAATCCAGCCATTGCCTGGACATTCCAGCCGATCGGCCAGCCTTCCTGTTCATGAATTGCCTGTTTTGAAACCGAATGCGACCCAAACTACGGATATGCAACTTGCCTATGTGAGGGCCAAGTCGTTCAAGCCAACCGGTGAGCCACTATCTGCCCAATATTAACGTGGTGCATGGCTGACGGCGATAAGAACGCTCTTAGCGTCCGCATAGCCAGGATCGAGGGCGAGCGCCCGGTTAAGGTCCTTGATCGTTTGAGCGATATTACCTTTCTGACCGTAGATCATCGCCCGTGTGTAGTAGAGAGCCGGAGTTTTGGGCGCACGCTTGATCAGTCTTTCTAACTCGGCAAGTTCAATTGGGGCTGCGTCGTCGGAATTGCCGGTGGTGCTGCGTTTTCCGAGATACGGAGCATAGTTGGGATTATATCGTATCGAACTTCCCAGATCATTGAAGGCCTTCTCGAAATCTGCTTTCCGAAGGTAAATTATCCCGCGATTTTGATAGGCCTCTGCAAAGGCAGGTTTAAGTTTGATCGCCATGTCCAGATCAGCAATTGCCTGATCAAATTGTTCCGTCTGTGACTTCAGGGTTCCACGGCTGTTATAGGCCTGCGCATATTGGGGATCGATACGAACAGCTTCGGAGAAATCTGTCATTGCAGCCTTGAAATCTTTTCTACTGAGATAGGCGTAGCCGCGATTGTTAAGCGCCCCGATATTATTGGCATCCAGCTTCAGCGCCTCATTAAAATCCTTTATCGCTAAATCGGGCTTGTCGAGTTTTAAATAGGTTGCTCCGCGTCCATTGTACCCTTGCGTGCTTTTGGGATTGAGACCAATCCCCTTGTTGAAATCTGTGATCGCCCGGTTCAGTTGTCTCTTCTGCAGGTAAGCTGTCCCACGGCTTATATAGCTTTTGGCATCTTGCGGATTGAGACGGATTGTTCGATTGAAGTCGGCAATTGCGAGGTCGAACTCTCCCTTCTGAGCATACGTTCTGCCGCGCCCATGATATGAATCCGCATAATCGGGTTCAAGGCCGATGGCTTCGTCATAATCTGCAATTGCACCCTTCAAGTCGCCCAACAGGAAGCGTGCGGTAGCGCGGTTGCCGTAACTCGAAGAATCTTTGGGAGCAAGTTTGCTTGCTGCGTCAAAATCAGCAATTGCCCGGTCAAGTTTACCTGTGCGGGAGAGTGCTATCCCGCGGCCATTATAAGCCTCCAGAAAGCGCGGATTGTTTTTGATTGCGCTATCGAAATCTGTGATTGCCTGGTCGAACATGCCCTTCTGGAGATAGGTCATTCCCCGATTGTTTTGCGCGTCCGGATAATTAGGCTTCAGCCGGATCGCTTCACTAAAATCCGCAAGCGCATGATCAAGGTCATTCATCTGAAAATGGACAATGCCACGGCTCTTATATGCATTTGGATTTGTCGGATCGAGGCGAATGGTCTGGTTTAACTGGTTGAGCAATTGATTTAAACTAGGCTGTGGCCCCACGGGCGTTACTACAATCTGTGTCCAGAAATCACTCTCCTTGCCAGGTGAAATTTCCACCGTTGTCGTCACACTCGGCGGCCCGAGGGGCTCAGCCTGAACAACAGTGGCGAAAAACAGCGCAAATCCGACAATGGGGAAATATGACATCGTCATATCCAGGGGCTCCCTTGCACGCCGTACCGGTATGATGGACGGACCTTCAGCAGCGCATTTCAACAATGCAGCAATGGAAAAACCTAGTCTGGATTAAAACGCCCGCATACGACATAGCATAGATGAGCTAGCTAGGCGTTGATTATGAATGCATTGAATGTCTTGTAGCCGCGATATCGTGGGGCAGTGGGGCGATGGACAGCATTGAGCCGCCAATCGCCAGCACGACACCCGTCGGGGTTATTTATTGATCGATGTCACAGCCAAATTGGTCAGCTTGTTGTTGGCTGCCTTTTCCTGATCGAGAATTTCACTGAGCAGGACGTGAGCTTGCTCGTTTCCGAGAACCTTGGCCCATTCGCGCAGGGATCCATACCGGGCGATTTCGTAGTGCTCGACGGCCTGACAGGCAGCCAGAGCGCCGGCTTCCAGCGCAACGCCGGACGCATCTGCCACAATGCCATCGGTCTCTTTGAGGAGCCCTTCCGTGGCGTCGCATTTTTCACCGGCAGGCTTGACGTTGATTGTCTTGAAAACCTTGTCGAGGATTTTGATCTGGCCCTTGGTTTCTTCAAGGTGATGATCCAAAGCCTTCTTGAATTCCGCATTTTTGACTGCGCCGGATACTTTCGGCAACGCCTTTACGATTGCGTTTTCAGCGTAATAGACATCTTTGAGCGTATGTTCGAAAAGCTCTGCTAGTGTTTTCATGGTAGTGCTCCCTGTTGTTTTCAGTGGTTCAACAACACGCAGCTTTTCCTATCGTTCCCAAAATATATGAAACTGCGAGCGCCAAGGCAGCACAGAATTCAAAAATGCTTTAGCGTGGTTCGACTGATAAATTGAGATACATCAGGTCAAATTCGGCAAATTCCATCAGGCGGTCCCAGTCGAGGATTGTGATCGTGTGGTTGGTCCATGTAAGAAGGTTTTCCTTGCGCAAGGACTGGATCGTCTTGTTCACATGCACCAGTGAAATGCCGATAACATCGGCGAGTTCGGCTTGCGTCAGAGGAAAATCAAAACTCTGCCCCTTGGTGCGCCGGACCACGTGAAGACGCACGTAAAGCTCGCATATCAGATGCGCGATATGTGCCTTTTTGCTCTTTCGGCCCATCGCCACGATCCACTCGCGGTGAATGGCCCCGTCGATGAGCGTATCGAGCCAGAACAGCCGCGTGAGATGGGGCGAGGTCTCGGTGATGTGTTTGAGGTCGCTGTATTTGACCAGCGCAACATGACAGGGTGTCAAGGCAACGATGCCGTGATCCATGAGCTTCAGCGGAAATGCATGCAGATCGACAAAGTCGCCCGATATGTGAAGCGAGGTGATTTGTCTGCGGCCATCATCCACCAGTTTGTAACGGGCGGCAAACCCGTCAAGCAGCAGTGTGCTGTGTCCCGGACGGCTGCCTTCGGAAACCAGATCCTCGCCCGCTGCGAAACGCTTCTCCTGCTTCACCATTGATCTGAGCAGTGCTTTTTCGGCCTCCGAAACAACGTCGTGGCTCTCCAGATTTAACAGCAATGACTCGATCAAAACAAATCTCCCGGGGTGTTTCGTCAACGGATGAAAATCCGGTCTCCAAGGAACTAAATCCGCGATCAGGCTTTCTGTTCCAGAAGGCGAGGAAACCAATGGGTCGATATTATTTTGATTTGAACAATGGCGACGGGCGGTTTGTCGATGAGGACGGGCTGGAGTTCGATACTCGCGAGCAAGCCGTCGATGCCGCTTCGCGTATTCTCCTCGATATTGCCCGCGACGAGATACCGGAGATGGGCCGCGGCATTGCTTCGATCAGCATGCGCGATGCCCAGAGCAAGCCCATAGGCATTATCTCCCTGACATTTCTGACCGAGTGGTTCGACGAGAGTGCAGACCAGCAAAACCACGCTGATAGGTAAGACCTCGCTTACACAGGTTTGACTGTGCAGCGCAAATAACGATCACGCTGCACAGAATTTCGAGCGCTTTGTTTAGTCCAGCGTCACACCCGTGCTTTTCACGATCGGCTCCCATTTCGCGATTTCGGCCTTCACATGTGTAGCGAGCTCGTCCGGGGTTGAGGCAACAATCGTAGCGCTGAAGTCTTTCATCTTCGCAACGACGGATGGATTGGCCAGCGCCGCATTGGCTGCCTTGTTGAGGCTTGACACAACTTCCGGCGGTGTTCCGGCTGGAGCGAACAGTGCATTCCACGTATAGGTTTCATAACCCGGCACTGTCTCGGCAACCGTCGGCACATCCGGGAAGGACGGCGCGCGATCCTTTGTCGTCACGCCCAACGCTTTCAGCGTTCCGGCCTTGATATGCGCGGATGAGGACGGCAGATTGTCGAACATGATCGAGACCTGATTGCCGATCAGATCATTCAAAGCCGGACCCGCACCCTTATACGGGATGTGTTCCAGTTTGACGCCTGCCATGCTTTTGAACAGCTCGCCGGACAGATGCAGCGGCGTGCCGTTGCCGGACGAGGCATAGGAATATTTCTCAGGATTGTCCTTGAGCAGTTGCACAAGTTCCTTGACATTGTTGACGGGCAATTGCGGGTTGATCACCAGCACATTCGGGACGAGAACCAGAAGCGAAACCGGCGCAAAATCCTTGACCGGATCATAGGGCTTGGTTTTCAGCATCAGCGGATTGAGCGCGTGGGTGGCAACCGTTCCCATGAGGATCGTGTAGCCATCCGGATCGGCCCGGGCGACCTGCGCAGCACCCAGATTGCCGCCCGCTCCGCCAACATTCTCGACGATAACCTGATGGCCAAGACTGGCTGCCATGTTTGCTGCCACCAGACGGGCAACGAGATCGGTCGAACCGCCAGCGGCGAAAGGCACCACCAGCGTGATGGTCCGCTCCGGAAATGTTTCCGCTGCTTTTGCCGGTAATATTGATGCGATCATCGAGCCGATCGCCAAGCCAAGAATAGTCCGTCGCTTCACTGACACAAATAGTTCCTCCCCTGATCTATTTCACTCACGTTTAATAGTCTTCCCAAGAAGACGATTAACACAAGAGGTGACCGGGAGGTATTTCAAAATTACAGTTCGAAAACCACAATCCGCCAATTGGTGCCTAACGGCGTCTGCCATCACTGCAGACGCCGTTGGTTGTTTGAACGCTTACGCTGCCTTGATCGGACGCGGTCCGGTATAGCGTGATTGCGGGCGGATCAGGCGGCCATGCTGGGTCTGTTCGCGCGCGTGGGCGATCCAGCCGCCCACACGTCCCATGGCAAACACGCTGGTGAAGCTTTCGCGGGGAAAGCCGAGCGTTTCCAGAAGCAGGGCGGTATAGAACTCGACATTGGTCTTGAGTGGCCGGTCCGGTTTGCGCCGGGCGAGGATGCGCAAGGCCGCCGCTTCAACGCTCTCCGCCAGTTTGAAACGGCCCGCGCCATGATCGCCGCTTCCTGCCAGCCGTCGCAACGCCTGCATCAGCGCGTCGGCACGCGGATCACGCACCCGGTAGATGCGGTGACCAAAACCCATCAGCCGCTCGCCATTATCCAGCGCCTTTTCCAGCCAGCTTTCGGCATTTTCCGGTGTGCCAATGGCATCGAGCATATCGAGCACCGGTCCCGGTGCGCCGCCATGCAGCGGGCCCTTCAATGCCCCGAATGCCGCCAGCACGGAGGAGACCAGCCCGGCATGGGTGGAGGCCACGACGCGTGCGGCAAAAGTAGAGGCATTCATGCCATGGTCGCTGACGGTGACGAGATAGGTATCAAGCGCCGCCGCTTCTCCGGCGGAAATGCTGCGGTCATGCAGCATGTGCAGAATATCGGCGGCATGTCCGAGCGCCGGGTCAGGCGCGACGGCGGCTTTGCCCTGCTTCAGCCGAATGACCGCCGGAGTGAACACAGCGGGAGCCGCAATCAGGCGCAGGGCAGTGGCAAGGTCATCGCCATCCTCAAACTGCGCGGTCAGCGCCCGCACTGCGTCGGTAACCGGCAGGCGCAACAGCGGCGCACCAGCATCGGGCAGGGCGCGAAACACATCCTGGCGGGCAAGGCTGATTTCGCGGCGCAGTGTGCCCGCGTCGAGCTTGTCTTCAAAGGCATCTGCGAGCAGCAGCGCCAGCAATTCCTCATAGGTCACAATGCCCGCCAGTTCATCCAGCGAATGGCCGCGAATGATCAATATGCCTCCAAGCCCGTCAACATCCGACAGCATGGTTTCCGTGGCGACAACATCATCAAGACCGTTTTTCATGGCTTTCTCCATTTTCTATTTTGATTGGAAAATGGTGTGCGCTATGATTGACGTCAATCTTGATGTAAATGATCAATGTAAGGAATGCATGACCTGGCTCACCGCATCACAGGCACTGGCGGCTCTCGGCGTTCAGCCGCAAACACTCTATGCCAATGTCAGCCGGGGTCGGATTCAGGCAAAGCCCGATCCGAAAGATCCGCGCCGCAGTCTGTACAAGAGCGAGGATGTCAAACGGCTGGCCGGGCGCAAGGCGGGACGGCGCACCGTCGCCAGTGTGGCAGCAGAGGCTATCGGCTGGGGTGATCCGGTTCTGCCGTCGAGCATTTCCACTATTGCCGATGGGCGTCTGTGGTATCGCGGCATGGATGCAGCGGCGCTTTCCGCCACGGCCACGCTCGAGCAGGTTGCCGCACTGTTGTGGGACGCCGGGCAGATCGATCTGGTCTATCACGCGCGGAACGCTGATGAAGCCGCCCTTGCGCCGGAACAGCCGCTAGAGGCAGTATTGCTGCTGCTGGCACGGCGGGCGGGCGTGGATTTACCGGCATATGGCCGCTCCCGCGCGGTCCTGGCGCGGGAAGCCGCTGGTCTTTTCAACGATGTTACCTCTGCGATGCTCGGCCCCGGCGCGCGCGAAGGCGCAGCGGTGCACGAACGGCTGGCACGGGTGTGGAATGCGCCGCAGGCCGAAGACATCATCCGGCGGGCACTGGTCATGCTGGCTGATCATGAGCTCAATGCCTCAACCTTCGCCGCGCGGGTGGCCGCCTCAACCGGAGCGCCACTTGCGGCCAGTCTTCTTGCCGGGCTGGCCACGCTGACCGGCCCGCTGCATGGCGGTGCCTATCTTGGCGCGTGGTCCCTTGTGCGGGCGGCTGAAGCGACAAGCGCGGGCTTCGCCGTGCGCGAACTTCTGGCACAGGGCCGCAGCATACCGGCGTTTGGCCACCAGCTTTATCCTGCGGGCGATTTGCGTGCAGTCACGCTGCTGAGCCAGTTCACGCCGGGCAAAGTCTATCAGGAGATACGCGAGTCGGTGGAAATGCTGACCGGGGAGCAGCCCAATGTCGATTTTGCCGTGACGGCATTGGCGGATGCATTCGGCCTGCCGCCGTCAGCACCCTTCATTCTGTTTGCATTGGCCCGTTGCATTGGCTGGATCGCCCATATTCTGGAGCAGCAGTCTGACGGACAGCTGATCCGTCCCCGCGCCCGCTATACTGGTCCGGCTTTACCGCTGCCGTAAAGGGTTTGTGGATTGCATACCTATTGTGCGTGGTTCGACAGGCTCACCATGAGGGAGAGAGCTGACTGCAGGGATCTCTAGTCTGCAATCTTCGTGATTGTCAGTGCAATCCACATTCTCCCTCATGGTGAGCCTGTCGAACCACGCACAATAGCTGTGCAGGATCATCTTCATCCGGTTCAACACCTATAGCGGCAACTTCATACCGGTATGGCTGGCGGTGAAACCCAGCGCTTCATAAAAGCGCGTTGCATCGGGACGGGTCTTGTCGGTGGTCAGTTGTACCAGTCCGCAACCGCGCTCGCGGCAGGCCTCAATGGCCCATTCGACCATATGGCGGCCAAGACCGGAACCACGATGGCTTGCGGCAATGCGCACGCTTTCGATCTGTCCGCGCCACATTCCGGTGCGGGAGAGGCCGGGTATGAAAGTGATCTGGGCGCAGCCGACAACGCCGTTGTTTTCATCGGCCACGATCAGCAACTGGTTCGGATCAGCTTCGATCGCTGCATAAGCGGAAAGATAACGTCCATCGACCGGATCAGCGACAATCTCGCGCTGATTGCCCAATGGATCATCGGCGAGCATGGCGATAATCGCGGGCAGGTCTGATTGGGTCGCGCGCCCGCTATACTGGTCCGGCTTTACCGCTGCCGTGAAGGGTTTGTGGATTGCATGCCTATTGTGCGTGGTTCGACAGGCTCACCATGAGGGGGAGAGCTGACTGCAGGGATCTCTGGTCTGCAATGTTCGTGATTGTCAGTGCAATCCACACTCTCCCTCATGGTGAGCCTGTCGAACCACGCACAATAGCTTTGCAGGATGCGTTTCAGGGTCTTCGCACAGAAATTGTAAGCTGAGCAATTCGGCGGCGTCACTAAAACTTCATGGAACAGTCAAACGGCAGAGATGCACAGCACCTAATCCTGCAGGCTCGATCCACGAACTCGAAACCGCCGGTGATCTCCATGCGACCCATATTTGCCACGCTTCTTTGCGTTACGTTTCTCATTCCCGCTTCAGCTTTTGCTGCAGATCGGGAATTCAAGGCCAAACTCGTCTCCCACGCCATTCTGCCTGCCAACACGATCATCAAGGCGCCCGACAATGCGCCGGAACACCTGAAGACAGCCGGCAAGTTCACCACTGCCGACCGCAAGCGCGCGGAAGGTTTGGGGACGGTCCCCGGCAAGGATGGCGTGCGGCTGACAGGGCTGAGCCTGCCTTTCGATGGCCAGCCGGTACAGGGCTTTTCCGGTATTAAGGCGGTTGGCGATGGCACGTACTGGTCACTGTCCGACAATGGTTTCGGCACGAAACTGAACTCACCCGATGCCATGCTAATGCTGCATCACATTGCTTTCGATTGGGAGAAGGGCACGGTTAACCGCAAGGAAACCGTGTTCCTGCGCGACCCTGACAAGAAAATACCGTTCCCGATTGTCATGGAAGGCAGCGATACGCGCTATCTCACCGGCAGCGATCTCGATGTGGAATCGATCCAGCCGGTTGCCGATGGTTTCTGGATCGGCGAGGAATTCGGACCTTATCTTGTCAAGGTGACACGCGACGGCAAGGTCACTGATGTCATCGCCACCAAAGTTGGCGAGCGTGCGGTTCGTTCGCCCGACAATCCGGCGATCACACTGCCAGCCAACCCGACATTGAAGAACCCGGCCTTCAACCTGAAACGTTCCGGCGGTTTCGAAGGCCTGGCGCAATCGAAAGATGGCAGCAAGCTCTATGGTCTGCTTGAAGGTCCGCTGTTCGGTGAGGATGGCGTTGTGGAGAAGGTTGACGGGCAGCCTGTGCTGCGCATCATCGAATTCGATGTCGCATCAAAGAGCTGGACCGGCCGCAGCTGGCTTTATCCGCTGGCGCAAGGCGGCGAGGCCATCGGCGATTTCAACATGATCGACGCGACTACGGCGCTGGTGATCGAGCGCGACAATGGTGCCGGTACGGCTGCAAAAGCCTGCGCCGATCCGAAGACACCGAAGCCCGATTGCTTTGATGTGCCTTCCAAGGTCAAGCGGATCTACAAGATTGAGATGACCGACCAGAACGTTGGCGCTGCCGTGCGCAAGATTGGCTATATCGATCTGCTGAACATTACCGATCCGGACAACAAGAAGCGTCAGGGCGGCGGCGAGGGTTTTTACGATATGCCGTTCGTGACCATCGAGAATGTCGACGTGGTTGATGCCACCCATATCATCGTTGGCAACGACAACAACCTGCCATTCTCCGCTGGCCGCGCCGTTGATAAGGCCGATGACAATGAATTCGTGCTGCTTGAAGTCGGCGATTTCCTGAAGGCGCGCTAATATTCAATCCGGGGCGGCGAAAACCGCCCCGGATTGTCTGTTCGCTTAATTCACGGCGCGCAGATTGTTCTTCGATACCAGCTCTTCTGTATCTGCCAAGGCCAGTTCGAAGCGGTTGAACAGTTCGTTGAGTTCAGCTTCGGTGATGATCATCGGCGGGCAGAAGGCGATGGAATCGCCGATAGCGCGCAGGATTGCGCCATGGCCTTCGAGGAAACGCGCCAACTGGGCGCCGACACCATGCTTTGGATCGAATGAGCGCTTGGTCGCCTTGTCCGCCACCAGTTCAACCGCGCCCATCAGGCCGGAATTGCGCACTTCGCCCACCAGCGGGTGATCAATGACCTTCTTCAGGCGTGCCTCGAAGGTCGGTGTCAGGCTGCGGACGTAATCGACAATGTTGCGGCGCTGATAAATCTCGATGGCCTTCACCCCGAGCGCACAGCCAAGCGGATGGCCGCCATAGGTGAAGCCATGACCGAATGTGCCGATCTGGGCGCTGTGGTCGACATAGGCCTGATAGATATCTTCCGGAACCAGCACAGCGCCGAGCGGCGCATAGGCGGATGTCAGCTGTTTGGCGGCGGAAATTGTCGTTGGCGTCATGCCGACGCTCTGGCTGCCCCACCAATGACCGGTACGGCCAAAGCCATTGATGACTTCATCGGCGATAATCAGGATATCGTGCTCACGCAGGATTGGCTCGATGGCGGCAAAATAGCCCGATGGCGGCACCAGCACGCCGCCCGCGCCCATGACCGGCTCGGCGATGAAGGCAGCGATCGTATCGGGGCCTTCGCGCTCGATCATATCGCGCAGGGAATCGGCAAGACGTGCCACAAACTCGGCCTCGCTCTCGCCCGCCTGACCAAAACGGTAATAATGCGGGCAGTCCGTGTGCAGGATGCCTTCGACCGGCAAATCCCAGCCCTTGTGATTGTAGGGCAGGCCGGTCAGCGACGCCGCCATGATGGTCACACCGTGATAGGCCTTGACCCGCGAGATGATCTTTTTCTTCTTCGGTCGTCCCAGCGCATTGTTATAGTACCAGGCGAGCTTGACCTGGGTGTCATTGGCTTCCGAGCCTGACGATGTGTAGAAAACCTTGGAAATCGGCACAGGCGCGATTTCCTTGAGCTTTTCCGCCAGCTCGATGGCCGGTTCCATGCCCTTGCCGCCGAAAAGATGGTAGTAGGGCAGGGTGCGCAACTGTTCGGTTGCGGCCTCGATCATTTCCTCGTCGCCGAAGCCGAGCCCGGCACACCACAGGCCGGCCATGCCCTCGATATATTCCTTGCCCTGCGTGTCATAGATATAGACCCCCTTGGCATGACCCATGACCAGCGGTCCTTGATCCTTCAGCTTGTGGAGGGGCGTATAGGGATGCAGGATCGAATCGATATCGCGTTGCTGGACATTCGTAAGGGGGCGGCTGCTCGCCATGTGATAACTCCATCTGTGAGGGATGGAGCAACCCTACCGGGAGTTCAGGAAAGAGCAACGGCAACAGACGGGAAAATGATGCTGCAGCGCATCATTCCGGGCGCATGCCCTTCATGACGGCGGCATAGTCCTTGCCAAGACGCGTGAGCAGGGTGTTTTCGTCGTCTTCTGCTGAAACGGTCAGGCTGGTGCCGTCATTGCCGAGCATGACAAAGACGATCTGATCGGCTGCGCCGTCTGACACGGAAATAGCGGCAATGCGCTGCTGGTCGCCATCTTCCGGCGCGCGCATGTTGAACACGACCTCGCCGCCGACCAACGCCGCCGCCTTCTGCAGGGCGCCTTCGAAACCATCGGCAACAATATCCTGTGCGCCGAGCGCCAGTTCAATTTCAACAACTTCAAGCGAAACCGCTTTGCCAGTCTCAGGCATTCTGTCCGGCCTCGTCATTTTGCATTGTAAAAGCGGCTTGCTTGACCGCTCTCCATGTCCCGCACGGAATCACAGGGCGATGATGTCAGTTATGTGACAGCCGATCCATTCATAAAGTGTGAATGGCGTAAATGTACGATCGCAAGTTGGCGGTTGACGCGCGTTCAGGGCGATGTCATCGTACTATTATTGAACAACGGTCATTCCGTTGATATTGCGGGCAATTTCATGCCCATTATGCCAAATTTTACTGCTTGCATTTTTGTCGTCATATTCATAATTTTTGGTAGATAACATGTAGAAAAATATTGCTATTTCCAGCGTTCTCCTGCTTTCCCTCACTGCTTGCGATGGTGACGATAACAACGCTTCTGGCGATGTATCGCCGTCGACTTTTGCGTTGCAGGAGGAGCTTCAGCAAACGCAAAGCCAACTCGACATTGCCCGTGCCGATGCGGCAAGGCTGAAGCAGGAAAACGAAAAGGCAGCCGCTGGCAGCACACTGATCATCACCGGGTTGCAGGACGCAAAAAGCGGATTGGAAAAGCGCATTGATGCGCTGGAGAAGTCCAGCCATGAGACCGCCGATACTTTGGCTGCGAAAACCAGGGAGTTGAAAGATGCCAGCGACGGGGCAGCGGCGCTTCAGGACAGAATTGATGCGTTGAGCGAACAGTTGAAGACTGCCGGAGGCGACAGGACGAAGCTTATGGAAGAACTGGCGAAAGCCAAAACGGATCTGGCCGCAGCCGGGACGGCAAAAGAGGCGGCGGAAAAGAGTGCAGCCGATGCGGCAGCCAAGTTGAAGACTGCCGAAGATGACAAGACAAAGCTTGAGGGCGAACTGAAAACCGCCAGGACGGATATTGCCACAGCCGCAACGGAGAAAAAGACAGCAGAGCAGAAAGCAGCTGATGCGGCAGCCAAGTTGAAGACGGCCGAAGATGACAAGACAAAGCTTGAGGGCGAACTGAAAACCGCCAAGACGGATTTGGCCACAGCTGGCACGGCAAAAGAGACGGCTGAAAAGAAAGCTGCCGACGCCGAAGCCAAGCTGAAGACCGCCGAAGACGATAAGACAAAGCTTGAGGGCGAACTGAAAACCGCCAAGGCGGATCTCGCTACAGCTGGCACGGCGAAAGAGACGGCTGAAAAGAAGGCAGCCGACGCCGAAGCCAAACTGAAGACGGCCGAAGACGACAAGACCAAGCTCGAGGGTGAACTGGCAACCGCCAAGACGGATGTTGCCACAGCAGGCACCGCGAAAGAGACGGCTGAAAAGAAAGCCACCGACGCGGAGGCCAAGCTGAAGACCGCCGAAGACGACAAGACCAAGCTCGAAGGTGAACTGACAACCGCCAAGACGGATTTGGCCACAGCTGGCACGGCGAAAGAGACGGCAGAAAAGAAGGCAGCCGATGCGGAAGCTAAGCTAAAGACCGCCGAAGATGACAAGACAAAGCTTGAGGGCGAACTGACAACCGCCAAGGCTGATCTCGCTACAGCGGTCAGCGAAAAGCAGACGCTTGAAGCGGACAAGAAAGCTCTCGCGGATCAACTCGCCGTTTCGGAGCGGGAACGTGAGATTCTAGCAGCCCGTTTGGAAGACGGTAAGGGTAAAGAGACCGATGACGGCGAGGTTTGCCAGCAAAAAGGTTAGCTCAATTCCACTCGGTTCTCACTTTTTGAGATTTAATTTTTCAGAACGAATATTTTCAGGATGAAGACATGGACAGACGCGAATTCATTCGTTTGCTCGGCCTAGCAGGAACGAGCGCAGCCGCTTACACAGCCTGTTCCGCCTATATGCGTGAGGCGCTGGCCAAAGGGCCTGAAACAGTAGAGGCACTCACCACTGCTGCTGTGCCTTGTATCGAAGGATCGCTCGAGGATATCGAGCACGTCATCATCCTGATGCAGGAAAACCGCTCCTTTGACCATTATTTTGGGACGTTGCGCGGCGTCCGAGGTTTTGGCGATCCGCGACCGTTGAAGCTTAGGAATGATGAGCCAGTCTGGCAGCAGGCATTGCCTAAAGATGCGAGCGGCAAGGCTCAGTCCCCGATACAACCCTACCATCTGCCGATGAAGCCGGAATTTGCCTTGCAGGATGCGCATCATGCGGGCGCAGTGTTTCTGGAGGATCCCGCGCACGACTACACGACAGGTATTGCCGCATGGAACAACGGCTGGATGGATCAATGGGGAATGCAAAAGGGTGTCGTTTCCCTGGCCCACTATGTCGAGGAAAACATCCCGCTTTATTTCAAGCTGGCAAAGGCCTTCACGCTTTGTGATGCTTATTTCTGTTCGGTGAACGGGCCTACAGATCCCAATCGCAGCTATTTCTGGACTGCGACATCGGCAGGATTCAGTGACAATTCGAGTTTCAGCGGATCGGCCACGCAAAAAGGTATACGAACATGGGCCACTTATCCGGAAAAGCTGGAGAAACTGGGTGTCAGCTGGAACTTCTATCAGGATGGCCTGACATGGAACGCGCAGAATCCTTTTGACGGCAATTACGGTGATAATACACTCGAATATTTTGATAAATACATGGGCAAGAGCAGTGTCCTTTATAAGAAAAACCAGTCGATAAATTCTGTCCTGCGGACCGATGCGGACAAGCCATCGCAGTTTGAGGCGGATATCCTCAATGACACGCTCCCTGCAGTCTCATGGATCGTGCCGCCGGAAGCTTTTAGCGAACATCCAAAATGGCCGCCGGAATTTGGCGAATATTATGTCCACGAAATCTTGCGGGCACTGGCCGCAAACAAGGAGGTATGGAAGAAAACGGCGCTGTTTATCACATATGATGAAAATGGCGGCTTTTTCGATCATGTACCACCGCCGGTACCGCCGCTCAAAAAGGATGTCGGCAAGGTTTCCAGCGGCATTGTTGTTCCTGAACCCGCCAGTACATTCAATGTCGATGCTGAATCGCCACGTGGAAAAAATACGCCGCTCGGGATGGGAACACGCGTACCCACGCTCGTCATCTCCCCGTGGAGTACGGGCGGGCGGGTCTGTTCGGAGGTCTTTGACCATACATCTTTCATCCGTTTTCTGGATGAATGGTTGATTGCTCACGGCAAACAGGATGAAGATGCCGACGCATTTCCCAATATTTCCTCATGGCGGTATGCCGTTGCCGGCGATTTAACCAGCACATTTGATTTCTACCACGCGGCAAACCCAGGTACGGAGTCTTTGGCCGAACCCGGTCAGTCCGCTGCGATTTTTACGAGCGCAAAACGGGAAGCTGCTCGACAAATAAAAGGTTTTTCACCGAAAGCCAGCGATACCTTGCCGGACAAGGACATGCCGGTTCGTGGAAAGCAGGATAATGCGCGCTGCGAAATCCTGCCGCTCGCCTATGACTTTACCGTCACTGCGGCGCGTATTTATGTAAGCGGCGGAGCCGAAAAGCTCACACTGACCTTTGCCAATTACGGTCCGCTGGCCGCTGCCTTTACGGTTTATTCCTATGATCGCACCGATGGTCCGTGGTTTTATACCGTGGAAGGATCCTCGGATGACGAGCCT
This sequence comes from Phyllobacterium sp. 628, assembly GCF_014189505.1. Lineage (GTDB taxonomy): Bacteria > Pseudomonadota > Alphaproteobacteria > Rhizobiales > Rhizobiaceae > Phyllobacterium. The sequence continues at coordinate 1,779,431 of NZ_CP050301.1, forward strand.
AATTTGCTGACTGACCTGTGGGATCTCCGTGTCTACGATACATTGAGAAGAGCGCCTTTCGACTATCATCTGGCCGTTCATGGGCCGAATGGTCATCTGAACGAGTTTCGCGGAAATTCGAATTCAACCGAACAGTACCTTGCCGATGTCATCGATGTATCGCTCACCGATGACGAGAAGGGGGTGCACTTCCACTTCAGCCAATGGCCGGAAGGAAGCGGCAAGTTGAAAATGATCAGTGCTTATACAGGAAAGGAACAAATCCTTCCGTGGGGGACAAAATTTGCCGACACAATGACCGTTGACGGGTGGTACGACGTATCTTTTGTCGATGCGGTCAATACATCCCGTTACCTCAGGCGCTATGCGGGGCGTCTTGAAACCGGCACGATCAGCAAGAGTGATCCGGCAATCGGTATGATCTATGACGAGGTGAAGCGGATTTACAAAGCCGGGACAGTGTAAGCGGCTGGGAGATTGTGAGCCCGCGTGCCGGCGCAGGCTTCACAGCTCCGGCGTTTCAGGCGGCTGCTCCAAGCCTAACATGAGGAGCAGTCACGCTGCGAACGGTGCGGAAGGTAGAGCTGTCAGCCAAGCTTCCCGCTTTGGGCAGCTATGGCTTGTCTCCGGTGTCATTTGCGATTAGCTGTTGGTACTCATTCTTGCAGCCAGCGCCAGGATTCCATGCGACAGCACATTCGACGCCGCCAATCGATATCAGCCAAATGGTCGGTCCGCATCGCCTTTCTGTCGGCAATCCTGTTTGTCCTCTCGGCCCTTGGTCACCGCTTCGAGCGCATCGAGACACCGGAATTTCTCTGGCTGCTGGCCATTGTTGCCGGTCTGGCCGTGCTGGCACTGCTCCTCAGCATCAAGGGTTTCACCAGCCTGTGGCGGCGCGGCGATCGGGGTGGTCCTTCGGCATTTTGGGGCGCGGTGATCGCACTTATTGTGCTTGGGCCTTTCGTCACCACGGTCTATCAGGCGCTGACCCTGCCGGCGATCTATGACATATCCACGGATTTGACTGATCCGCCGGCGCTGTTTTCGACAAGCGGGTTGCGAACCGACCAGATGAACCCGCTGGCCAATGATCCGCGCAGCCGCGCATTGCAGGCCAAGGCCTATCCGGAAGTGACGGGTCGCCGTTATGAAGGCTCACCTGACCGGATTCTGGATGGGATCAGCAGCGTGATCGCCGACAATGGCTGGACGATCATCGACCAGAAGGGCCTGCCGGGAGACGATGAAGAAATTCTGCTGGAAGTCGTCGCACGGACCTGGCTGCTTGGTTTTACCAGCGATGTGGTGATCCGTCTGAGCGATGAGGGCGATACGACTTATGTCGATATGCGCTCGGTGTCGCGCTATGGCGTGCATGATCTCGGTGACAATGCCGACCGCATTACCCAGTTCATGGCAGCGCTCGATAGTCAGATCCAGAGCGCCCAGCCGGAAGAAGATACCACTCAGCCTGCCCAGTAAATGCCATCAATGGAGGGATTGCCCTCAGTGTAGACACGGCCACGTGCCACCAGATCCTCCAGATGTGCCAATACGGAAAGCGCCGCAGCGCCATGCAGGCGCGGATCGGTCTCGCGGTAGATCACCTTGACCATCTCGGCAATGGTACGGTCGCCAAGCTTGACCCGCTCCAATACCGCCCGTTCTCGCATTTTCCGGTGCGCTTTCAGCCCGCGCACAAAGGTTTTCGGCTTGGTCACCGCGCCGCCATGGCCGGGCAGATAGACGCGGTCGTGCCGCTCCAGCAGCCTGTCGAGCGAGGCCATGTAGTCGGACATGGAGCCATCGGGCGGCGCAACGATGGAGGTGGCCCAGGCCATGACGTGATCGGCGGAAAACAGCACGTCCGTCCCCTCCAGCGCAAAAGCGACATGGTTTGCGGTATGGCCTGGTGTGTGGATGGTGCGCATGGCCCAGCCATCCCCCTCGATCACGGAATTGTCCGCTGCGATGATATCAGGCACGAAATCGTAATCGCCACTGGCATCGAGGAAGTTGATCTCGCCGATATGCAGGGGCCGGGCAGGGCGGTGCGGACCTTCGGCAACCAGTTTTGCGCCGAGCTCCTGCGCCATCAAGGTTGCAAGCGGCGAGTGATCCCGGTGCGTATGGCTGACAAAGATATGGCTGACAGGACGCCCGGCAATGGCATGGAGCAGGGTGGCGCGATGCGCCTCGTCGACGGGGCCCGGATCAATCAGCGCCAACGTATCGCGGCCGATCAGATAGCTGTTGGTCCCGTAGAAGGTGAAGGGGCTCGGATTATTGACCGTGATTCGCTTGATATCATGCGCAAGCTGCACGGCCTCGCCATAATGTGGCGCAAAAGAACTGTCGAAAACGAGGGACATGGATGCTTGCAGACCTTTGTGTGGCTTTCGACGTATTGCAGATAAGTGTCATCCCCAATATACCGTTTTCAACGCGTGGCGAAAGCTGATCCGGAGGATAGAACATGATTGCTGCCCAAACTCGCTCCCTTGCCGAAACATTCCAGCCGGAAGGCCAGCTTGCCAAAGCCGTATGGTTTGTCTCGCTTGCCCTCGTCGGCACGGCGCTGATGACCCTTGCTGCCAAGACCAAAGTCGACATGGTGTTCGTCAATGTGACGATGCAGACCTTTGCGGTCTTTGCCATTTCCGCAGCCTATGGCTCGCGCCTCGCCGTTGCCACCATGGCGCTCTATCTGCTTGAAGGTGCGCTCGGCATGCCCGTTTTCACCGGAACGCCGGAAAAGGGCATTGGACTTGCCTATATACTCAGCACAACGGGCGGCTATCTATTCGCCTATCTCGCTGCCGCCTGGGTGGTTGGCCGTGCTGCCGACAAGGATTTTACCCGCAACCCGGTTGGCCTTGGTCTTGCCATGCTGGCGGGCGAAGCGATTATCCTTGGCCTCGGCTTCCTGTGGTTGGCCTATCTCCTCGGCATTGAAAAAGCCTTTGCCTTCGGTGTTGGCCCGTTCATCGTTGCCGATATCCTGAAGCTGGCTCTGGCTGCTGCCATTGTTCCTGCCGTGGGTTCGCTGCTCAAGCGCCGCTAAACGGTATTGGATTGATCGATAAAAGCCGCGGCTCTGTCCGCGGCTTTTTCTTTTGCCGCATTGACTTTGCAGTGCAGCCTTCGCAGGCTCCGGTAACACGCCCATTCGAAACCAAAGAGGCATTCCTTGGCAGATTATCCCCGTGATTTGATCGGCTTTGGCCGTACCACGCCCGATCCGCAATGGCCCGGCGGTGCGAAGATCGCCGTGCAGTTCGTGATCAATTACGAGGAGGGCGGCGAGAGCTGCATTCTCGACAATGATCCGGCCTCGGAAAATCTGTTGTCGGAGATTGTGGGCGCGGCCGCATGGCCCGGCCAGCGCAATCTCAACATGGAATCGATCTACGAATATGGCTCGCGCGCCGGGTTCTGGCGGCTGTGGCGCCTGTTCACACGGCGCAATCTGCCGGTAACGGTCTATGGCGTGACGCTGGCCATGGCGCGCAATCCCGAAGCGGTAGCGGCCATGCGGGAAGCAGATTGGGAAATCGCCAGCCATGGCCTGCGCTGGCTGGAATACAAGGATTTCCCGGAAGAACTTGAGCGCCAGCATATTCACGAGGCGGTGCGGCTGCACACGGAAATCACAGGATCGCGCCCGCTCGGCCTTTATCAGGGCAAGCCATCGGACAACACATTGAAGATCGTGATGGAAGAGGGCGGTTTCGTCTATTCCTCCGACAGCTATGCGGACGAGCTGCCCTATTGGATCAAGGGGCCCAAAGCGCCGCATCTGATCGTGCCCTACACGCTGGATGCCAATGATATGCGGTTTGCCACGCCGCAGGGATTCAATTCCGGCGACCAGTTCTTCACCTATCTGAAAGACACGTTCGACGTGCTTTACCGTGAGGGCGAGGAAGGTGCCGCCAAGATGATGTCCATCGGGCTGCATTGCCGTCTGGTGGGACGCCCGGGCCGCGCGGCAGCACTGGAGCGGTTCCTCGATTATGTGCAGGGTCATGACGGCGCATGGATAACACGGCGGATCGACATTGCCCGCCACTGGCATGAGCATCATCACCCGGACGCAGCGGCATGACAATCATTCCGCTTGTCGTCCAGCCGCTGACCAAAGCGGCGTTCCGACCTTTTGGCGATGTGATTGAAACCGAAGGCGCGGAAGTACGTCTGATCAACAATGGCACCACTCGGCGGTTTCATGACCTTGCCAATGTGGATGTGACTGGTGAGGACGCGCGGGTTCTGATCAATATTTTTCGCGGGCAGGCTTTTGCGCCGCCTGTCGATATCGTGATGCTGGAGCGGCATCCGCTCGGCAGTCAGGCCTTTGTGCCGCTGCAGAACCGGCCATTTCTGGTTGTGGTGGCGGAAGATGATGCCGGGCGGCCGGGAATGCCTGTGGCATTTCTGGCTTGGGGACATCAGGGCGTCAATTACGGCCGCAATGTCTGGCACCTCCCGCTGATTTCACTCGAAGACGTCTCGGACTTTCTTGTAGTGGATCGCGGCGGGGCGGGGGATAATCTGGAAGAGTTTTTCTTTGACTGTGTGGTGTACAGGATCGAGGCGGTTTGAACTGCAGAGGCTGTTGTGCGTGGTTCGCCTTCGAAGAATTTAGCTCCTTAAACCGTTCCCCTCTCCGTCATCCTCGGGCTTGACCCGAGGACCCACGGCAAAGGAGCATAAATGGCTGCACGAATTCGATGCAATCCAGTTAGTAGGGCTGATGGAGCCGCACTTCTTTAAAGGCTATCGCCTGCTGGAATACACCGCACCCAGCGCACTCTTCAGTGCCTCTTAGCCTTGGGTCCTCGGGTCAAGCCCGAGGATGACGGAGAGAGGTGCATAGGGGGGTGAGCAGAAGGACCTTTAGAAGAGAGAGCCACGCATATATCAATGCAATCACCCCACCCTGTTGTATGCCACTTGACGCCTTACCTCTGCCGGTTGAAGCTGTGAACCATGTCACATGCGATCAAATTTTTTCTGAATGGTCAAAAACACGAAGCATCTGTCCGGCCGGATATGACGGTGCTTGATTGGCTGCGCAATGCGCCGCGCCTGACCGGAACCAAGGAAGGCTGTGCCGAGGGTGATTGCGGTGCCTGTTCGGTGCTCATTGGCGATCCTGCAGGTGATTCGGTGCATTATCACGCTGCCAACAGCTGTATTCTCGCCATGGGCCAGATCGATGGGCGTTCGCTCATCACTGTCGAGGGGCTGAAGACCGAAACCCTGCATCCGGTGCAGGTAGCGATGGCCGAAAACGGCTCGTCGCAATGCGGCTTCTGCACACCCGGCATTGTGATTTCGCTGGCTGGCCTTGCCGCAAACAATGCTGCAGCGGATGACCACGCCATTCACGATGCGCTGGCCGGCAATCTCTGCCGCTGTACAGGCTACCGTCCGATTGTCGAGGCGGCACGCAAGGTGGTCGGTGCGGGCGGAGCGGCAATTGCCGGACCGCACATCGCCGCCTTTGCCGAGATGAAGCCGCAAACCACGCTTTCGTCAGGTGGTTCGATATATCATCAGCCGTCAACGCTGGCTGAGCTCGTGCAATTGCGCAAGGACAGGCCCGATGCGCTGCTTCTCGGCGGAGGCACCGACCTTGGCGTTGCGCTGGCAGATTATCACTCCGATTGGGATGAGGTGATTTCGCTGGCCCATGTGGCCGAACTGCGGGCCATCGGCGAATCTGATAATCACTTGAGCTTTGGTGCTGCGGTGACATGGGAAGAGGTGCTGGCGCGGGTAGCAGAGTTTTATCCGTCTTTCGCCACGCTGATCCGGCGGTTCGGCTCGACACAAATTCGCTCCATGGGCACCATCGGCGGTAATATCGGTACGGCTAGCCCGATTGGTGACGGTCCGCCTGCGCTGATTGCGCTGGGTGCCGACGTTGAACTTGCCTCGCTCAATGGCAGGCGGTTCGTGGCGCTGGAAGACTTCTTCCTCGACTACCGGAAGACGGAGTTGCGCGCCGATGAGGTGATTGCCTCAGTCTCTATCCCCAAGCCGAAGCCGGAGCAGGAATTTCGCGTTTACAAGATTTCCAAGCGTTATGATCAGGATATTTCTACCGTATGCGGTGCATTCTCCATCACCCGTGAGGACGGACAGGTGCGCAGCGCCCGCATCGCGTTTGGTGGTATGGCGGCCATACCGCGCCGGGCTGTGGAAGCGGAGCATGCGCTTGTCGGCAGCCAGTTCGATGCCAAGGCGGTTGAGGCCTGCGCTGCAGCCATCACCGCTTCGTTCAAGCCGCTCAGCGACTGGCGCGGCACTTCCGATTACCGGTTGCAGGTGGCTGGCAATCTGGTTGAACGGTTCTGGCGCGATGTGGCCGGTGAGACGGTGGAGGTGATGGCGCTGTGATTTATAGTTTTCGCCATTTTCGTACCCCCCTCTGCCCTGTCGGGCATCTCCCCCACAAGGGGGGAGATCAGCCTTCAATACTATTTCGAGTAGTTCTAAGGCATTGCAATATAAGCGGTCATGCTGATGTCGATGTGATCTCCCCCCTTGTGGGGGGAGATGCCCGATAGGGCAGAGGGGGGTAAATGACAAACAATACCCCACAAATCGTCCAACGCAGTATCGTCGGCAAGGGCATTGCGCATGATTCCGCTGCGCGGCATGTGGCTGGCGATGCCAACTATATCGACGATATGCCGGAATTGCCGGGTACGCTGCATGCGGTTTTTGTGCTGTCGCCCGTGGCGCACGGCAGGCTGAAGTCCATCGACGCTGCGCCCGCGCTGGCGATGCCAGGCGTTGCCGGGGTGTGGTGGGCCAAGGATGTGCCGGGACACAATGAAGTCGGCCCCATTCTCAACGGTGAAACCCTGTTTGCCGAGGATATTGTCGACCATGAAGGGCGCGTTATCGCGGTCGTGGCAGCGCGGGATTTCGAAACGGCCTATCGTGCCGCCAAACAGGTGAAGCTCGATATCGAGCCGCTCGAACCAGTTCTCGATATCGAGGAGGCGCACCGGCGCAAGAACTATGTCCTGCCGCCGCAAGAAGTGGTCGACGGCGATGCGGCAACTGCACTGGCCAGTGCACCGCATGTCTTGTCAGGCACATTGCATATGGGCGGACAGGACCATTTTTATCTGGAAACGCAGATCGCCTATGCTATTCCCGGCGAAAACGGTGAGATGCTGGTGCATTCCTCGACACAGCACCCGACCGAGGTGCAGCACCATGTGGCGCTGATCCTCGGGCTGCATGCCAATGCGGTGGAATGTCAGGTGCGGCGCATGGGCGGCGGGTTCGGCGGCAAGGAAAGTCAGGCGACGATCATTGCCGGAGCAGCGGCGCTGGTGGCTGCCAAAACCGGCAAGCCGTGCAAGATGCGGCTGAAACGCCGTGATGACATGGCTGGGACCGGCAAACGGCATGACTATGTCGCCCACTGGAAGGTCGGCGTGGACGGGCGCGGCCGCATTCTCGGGCTTGATGTCGAATATCTGGCGCGGGCCGGCAACCTGCCTGACCTGACCGGCCCGGTGATCACCCGCACGCTGACCCACACGGACAATGCCTATCACATTCCGCATGCACGCTTTACCGGCCATGCCTGCAAGACCAACACGGTTTCGAATACGGCATTTCGCGGATTTGGCGGACCGCAGGGCATCCTGACCATTGAAAACATCATTGATACCATCGCGCGCGAATTGAAGCTGGAGCCAAATAGCGTCCGGGCTCTCAATTATTATGGCGAGGATACGGGCGAAGTGACGCCTTATGGTCAGCCGGTTGACGACAACCGGCTTGTCGAGGTGACTGAAGCGGTCTTGTCGTCCGCCGACTGGCAGCGGCGCCGAGCCGAAATCGACGCGTACAATGCGGGCAATCCGGTGATCCGCCGCGGTTTGGCAATGATGCCGGTGAAGTTCGGCATTTCCTTCAACCTGACATCGCTCAATCAGGCCGGTGCGCTGGTGCATGTCTATCTCGATGGTTCGATTTTTCTCAACCATGGCGGCACGGAAATGGGGCAGGGCCTGTTCGTCAAAGTGGCGCAGGTCGTGGCCGAAGTGTTCCAGGTTGAGCTTGACATGGTTCGTATATCCTCGACGGCCACCGGAAAAGTGCCGAACACCAGCGCCACGGCAGCCTCCACCGGTTCCGATCTGAACGGCATGGCGGCTTTCAAGGCGGCGACGGCGATCAAGGCTCGGATGACCACGGTTGCGGCCGAACATTTCAGTGTCGAGGAAGAGCATATCGTCTACCGCGAGGGCCGGGTTCACGCGGATAACGAATCCATATCATTCGGCGAACTCGCCAAGATGGCATGGCTGAAACGGGTGCAGCTCTCTGAAGCCGGGCATTATGCGACGCCGAAAATTCATTGGGACGGTAAGGCGATGAAGGGCAGGCCCTTCTTCTACTTCACCTACGGCGCTGCCGTGGCGGAAGTCGCCGTCGATACGCTGACGGGCGAAACACGCTGTCTGCGCGCCGATATCCTGCAGGATGTCGGTTCGCCGCTCAATCCAGCCATTGATCTCGGCCAGATCGAAGGTGCTTTCGTACAGGGCATGGGCTGGCTGACCTGTGAGGAATTGTGGTGGGACAAGGCGGGGCGGCTGCGCACCGTGGGCCCCTCCACCTACAAGATTCCCGGTTCGCGTGATGTACCGCCGGAATTCAATGTGCGGATTCTCGACAATGCGCCCAACCGCGAGGAGACGGTTTTCCGCTCCAAGGCCATTGGCGAGCCGCCACTGATGCTGGGCGTTTCCGTCTGGCTCGCCATTCGCGATGCGATTGCCTCCATTGGCAACGGAAGCTTCGCGCCGCAACTCGATGCGCCCGCAACACCGGAAAATGTGCTGCGGTCGCTCAATGCAGTGAAAGAACGCATGAAGAAAGGTCTCGATGACACTCGATGAACTGAACGAAGCCACCCCGGAAGCCTTTGTCAAAGCGCTTGGCGGTATTTTCGAACATTCACCCTGGGTGCCGGAAGCCGTCGTGCCGTTGCGCCCCTTTGCCAGTGTCGAACTGCTGCATGCGGCCATGGTGGGTGCGGTGGAAAAGGCCGGGCAGGTGGCGCAGCTTGGCCTCATCCGTGCTCATCCCGATCTTGCGGGCAAGGCGGCGCGGCAGGGCAGCCTGACCGCGCATTCTACCAGTGAGCAGAAGGGCGCCGGGCTTGATCGTTTGACTGATAGCGAATTCACCGAGTTTCACCGTTTGAATGATGGCTATCAGGGGCGCTTCGGCTTTCCGTTCATTCTCGCGGTGCGCGGTCATGACAAACAGTCCATTCTTACCGCATTCAGGACCCGACTGCAGAACAATGCCGGGGAAGAGGTGGGCGAAGCACTGCGCCAGATCGCTTTGATTGCGCGTTTCCGGCTTGATGATCTGATTGTTTGAAAGCGACCCCATGGGAAAACTCTCCACACATGTGCTTGATACCGCCACGGGCCGCCCGGCTTCCGGCATGAAGCTAACGCTGCATCGGATCGATGCGGATGAGACGCGGCATTTGTTGAAAACGCTGGTGACCAATGCTGATGGACGAACGGACGAACTGCTATTGTCGCCCGATGCCATGGTCGCCGCGTGCTACGAGATCAGCTTTTTTGTCGAGGAATATTTCAGGGCAAAGGGTGTGGAACTGGTGGAACCGGCATTTCTGGGCGTCGTGCCGATCCGGTTTGGAATCGCGGATGTGGACGGGAATTATCATGTGCCGCTGCTGGTGACGCCATGGTCCTACTCGACGTATCGGGGGAGTTAGGCGCTATCAATTGTTGCAATAATATTGTGCGTGGTTCGACAAGCTCACCATGAGGGAGATTGTCGATTGCAAAGCCAATGGCGGTGCAGAGGATTGTTATCTGCAACCCTCACTCTCCCTCATGGTGAGCTTCCTGAGCTTGTCGAAGGGCGAACCACGCACAGTGTTCATGCCAGCGCGTACCGCCTGTATTTCATCCAGCACCCAATCTAAAGATGTGATGTCAGATCAAGCGCGCTGGTAAGGTCTCCCAGCGGTTGTTCATGATAGGACGCGACGGCCTGATCCCGCACGGTAATGCCGTGCAGCGTCGGCAGTTCAAACCGCCGCGTGATGAAGCGGAGAATGGATGTCGTATCCATGGGCGTGTGATCGACAAAACCGGGACGGGCAAACGGTGACACGATGATCGCGGGGATACGGCTGCCCGGACCCCAGCGGTCGGCTTTCGGTGGTGCGACGTGATCCCAGATGCCGCCATTTTCATCATAGGTGACCACAACAAGCATGTGCGGCCATTGCGGGCTTTTCTCAAGATGATGGATGAGATCGACAATGTGGTTATCGCCCGATTGAATATCGGCATAACCCGAATGCTCGTTAAGATCGCCTTGAGGCTTGTAGAACGCAACCTGCGGTAGCTTTCCCGCGTCGATGGCCTTGATGAATTCCGCGCCAGCCAATCCGCCATCGCGCAAATGTTCGGCGCGGGCCGGTGTACCGGGTGCGAAGCTCGCATAATAGTTCAGCGGCTGATGATGATACTGAAAATTGGGAGCAGGCGTTTTGTTGCCATGGTCAAGCACATCCTGCCAGGCGCCGCCATACCAGGCCCAATCGATCCGTTTCAAACTTAACAGATCGCCGATTGTCGGCTCGGTCTGCGGCGGCAACGTGGTGGGCTGTGCCGGGTCGGCGCTCATTGGATCGGCACCGGCAGCAGGCGCGTTGGCACTGGGCTGATAGGGCGGTTGCATGGTGTTGACGGCGTAGAAATCCGGGGTGAGATTGCCGTCGCTGACAAATTTCGGCGGCCCGTCGATTGCCGATTTCGGCGAATTGGCGGCCCTCGTCAAGCTGGTTCCATCCGGATCAACGGCGGCTATCGTTGGCTTGGCCGGGTTCTTGTCCGCATCGGGATAAAACGGCGCACAGGCGCAAACCAGCCATTGATGATTGAAGAACGAACCGCCGAAGGCACCCATGAAAAAGTTGTCAGCCAATGTATATTGCTGGGCGACCTTCCACATGGCCATTTTGGAACCATCCCACATACCCATCACCATCGCGCCGGAATCGGCATAGGCGGCGAACTTGTCGTTCTTCCCCCGTCGATTTGCATTTGGTTCTGGTAATAGCGATGCCACAGGTCACGGGTGATTGTGGTGATCGGCAGGTTAAACCCCTTGGCATCATCAACGTAATAGGGCTGGTTGGGCAAATGTTCCGTTTCGGCTTCGGTAACGGGTGGGGTAATGCCTTTGGCGGTCAGGCCATTCCAGACGGGTGGCAGTTCTTTCAGCGGACTGCCGTCACGGTCAAGCTGAACCGGGCTTGCGGTTGCAGTCGCCTGCAGACCATCGGCGCCGGGAAAGTGACCGTAAAGATTGTCGAAGCTGCGATTTTCCGCATAAATCACCACCACGGTTTGGATCTGCTTCAGATTATCGGACGGTGTATCGTTCAACCCTGCTGCATAAACCGGAGCCGTAAAACCGCCCGCTAAAGCCAGTGTTGCCGTCGTGGTGATCATGCTGGAAAGGATAGACCGCATTCTGGTAACCTCCGGTGTATCGGCATTGCTTTCTGGGCAAAACCACGGCTATCCTGCGATGGCCAGATCATTCGATCCCCAAAGGAAACCATGGAACAAGGCCGTCGCGCAATAGCCTGTTGGTATATGGTTTTGTGTGTTCTGTGCACACTGACTATGCTGTCCGTTGTGCGCGCTGCTGTTTCTGCTTCCCACCCGCCCGAGACAAAGCAAATCTCGCAAAAAAGTGAACTGACGCGTGCGGATATCCGGCATCAGGTCGAGGCAATGCGCGACCTTGGACGGGCTCTTTTCTTCGACAAGCGATTGTCTGGTTCGGGCAAGATGTCATGTGCATCCTGTCACGATCCCGACCATGGTTTCGGTCCCGCCAATGATCTGGCCGTCCAGCCCGGTGGCAATGATCTGCATCAGCCGGGGCTGCGTGCCGTCCCGACCTTGAAATATCTGCAAGCAGTCCCGGCCTTCACCGAACATTTTTTCGATTCGGAAGACGATTCGGACGAGAGTATCGACAATGGCCCGACCGGCGGACTGACATGGGATGGGCGTGCGGATCGGGGAAGGGATCAGGCGAAAATTCCGCTGTTGTCGCCGTTCGAGATGGCCAATCCGGACGAAGCGGCTGTGGCGCAGCGCCTTGTCGCGGCGGGGTACAGCAAGAGGATCGCTGCACTATCCGGCGCAACAGAGGCGCCAGATGCGGAAGCCAGTGTTGCTGTTGCCACCAAGGCGCTTGAGATATTCGAGCAGGATTACAAAACCTTCTATCCCTATTCGAGCAAGTATGATGCCTACCTCGCCGGCAAGGTGACGCTGACACCGCAGGAGGCGCGCGGACTGGAGCTTTTCAACGATGCCAAGAAAGGCAATTGCGCTTCATGTCATATCAGCCAGCGCAGCAATGACGGGACGCCGCCGCAATTTACCGATTTCGGTTTGATCGCGCTTGGTGTGCCGCGCAATCCAGCCATTCCCGCCAACCGTGATGCCGGCTATTTCGATCTCGGGTTGTGCGGGCCGCTTCGCACTGATTTTACCGGGCGTCAGGATTATTGCGGCCTGTTTCGTACCCCGACACTGCGCAATGTTGCTTTACGAAAAGTGTTTTTTCACAACGGGGTATTCCGGTCGCTGCGTCAGGCCGTGGAGTTTTACGCTGAACGCGATACCAATCCGGATCGCTGGTACTCGCGCAACCCGGACGGCAGTATCAATAAGTATGATGACCTGCCGCAATATGCCAAGGCCAATGTCAACGTGGATCCGCCGTTTGACCGGCATGCGGGTGATGCTCCGGCACTGAATGGTACCGAGATCGATGATATCGTTGTGTTCCTTGGTACGCTCACTGATGGCTACCGCCTGCAGCGATAACTTTCTGCGCCTGTCAGGACTGACCGGGCAGGTCCAAAATCTGCGCTACGGCTTCAACATTCTTGCCCTGCGTTGTAACGTCGCCGCCATCAGACACGGTAAGGATGGTTCCGTTGGCAAAACGCAGAACCCAGGCATCATCGCCATCATTGCGGCGGCGATCCGTCAGCTCAATGCCTGCTGCGGAGACTTGTGCAATCGCGTTTTCGATATCCATTGATGTCACCTATCTCAGAGGGCCTGCCCGCATTAGCTATTTGAAATGAAAAGCTGTCAATATGGCTGCGGGCCGCGGACGCCATTGGCGTCGATTGGCGGCCAGTTTCATTTCACAGTGATGACTACCTTTCCTTTCGCGCGGCCCGTCTCGACGTAAGCGAGCGCCTCATTGGTTTTTTCGAACGGGAAGAGCCGATCCACCACCGGGCGTATGGTGCCAGCTTCAATCAGGGACGTAATCTTACCAAGCTGCCCGCCATTGGCCGTCATGAACAGGAAGGAATAGCTGACGCCTCGGCGTTTCGATTTTCGTCTGATGCTGAAACTCAACAGGCGCATGATCTGTTGAAACAGCCAGCCGGAACCATTCTGCTTGGCGAAATCCCGGTCGGGCGGCCCGGAAATCGAGATCAACTTGCCGCCCGCCCTCAGCACGCGAAGGGATTTCTCCAGCGTATCCGGTCCGAGACTGTTCAACACGACGTCATAATCCTGCAGGACTTCTTCGAAATTGTCCTTCTTATAGTCGATCACGACGTCCGCGCCGAGGCTTTTGACAAGATCGATATTAGCTGTGCTCGTGGTCGTCGCCACGTGTACTCCGAGATGCTTGGCAAGCTGGATCGCGATCGTGCCCACGCCGCCCGAGCCGGCATGGATCAAAACTTTCTTCCCTTTCTGGACGTTGGCCCGCTCGACAAGCACCTGCCACGCGGTCAGGGCGACAAGCGGAATGGACGCGGCCTCCGCCATGGTCAGATTGTTCGGCTTGATCGCGACATCGGCCTCATCAACGGCGATATATTCAGCAAATGTCCCGATACGGTCCTGAGCTGGACGTGCATAGACCGCATCGCCGGGTTTGAACTGCCGCACATTGGCCCCAACCCGGATCACAATGCCTGCAACATCATTACCGAGAACCAGGGGTAGGCGGTAGGGCAGGATAAGCTTGAATTCGCCATCCCTGATTTTCGTATCCAGGACATTCACACTGGCGGCGTGAATCTCCACCATCACATCATTGTCCCGCAGTTCTGGTTCGGGGATTTCCGTGAACCGCAGGGTGCCACCTTTCGCGTAGCGATCGATCAGGAATGATTTCATAAGACGAGCTTTCGTTTCTGTGCTCAACGAGCGAACTCACGTACTGCGGGAGTCAATCTTCAGTTGGGAAGCTGGCTGAACTTCCGCAGGTTTTTGTCTACAAAGGCTTCCGGCAAAAACCGCCGCATAAAACGAACCTGTCCGGCTACTTTGCCTGCAGTATAGCGTCTTTTAGGTGACGGAGCATTGGCGGCTCTTACGACCGTTGCGGCGACTATTTCAGGTGCGTCGCCCTTCTCGATGAGGTCGCGCATCAGCTTTTCCGCGTTCGCACGAATAGTATCATAGACGGCAAGCGGCTGGTCTGGCCGGGTCAGGTTCTCTTCGAACGACGTATGGGTCACACCGGGTTCGACCAGCACCACGCGGATACCCTGTGTTCGAACTTCGTGGTCAAGCGATTCCGAATAACCCTCGATCGCGTGTTTGGTGGATGCGTAGAGGGCATTATAAGGGCTGGGAATGAGGCCGAGGATGGAACTCAGGTTGACAATTCGGCCGCTGCGCTGGCGTCTCATGATGGGCAAGACAGCATTTGTCATCCGCAGGACACCGAACACATTTACGTCGAACACTGTCTTGGCTTGAGCAACTGATGATTCTTCGGCACCGCCGAGCAGCCCGATCCCGGCATTATTGACGAGGAGATCAATCTGTCCGGTACGGCTGAGAACCTCATCAACAGCCGCTTGCACCGATACGTCGTCGGTTACATCGCAGATCAGCATTGTGATGCCGTCGGGGGTATTGGGCATAGGCTTTCGGCTGGTTCCGAACACGCGGTAGCCATCGCGCCGCAACGCTTGTGCCGTTACCAGCCCAATGCCGGAGGAAGCGCCCGTAACCAGGGCGACGCGGATGTCTGTCTTGCTCATTGCGTTCTGCTTTCATTTTATGATGGAATATCGGAGAAAAATAAGTTACTATCAAATTAGTAGTAAGTCACTATCAAAAAGATATCAACATGAAGAATCTTTCAGACCAGCCATGTCTTATCGCCCGAAGCCTTGCCCTCGTAGGGGACGCATGGAGCATGCTGATCATGCGCGATGCCCATGCGGGTCTCACGCGTTTTGATGAATTCCGTAAGAGTCTTGGCATCGCGCCAACGATGCTGACGGCCCGGCTTTCCGCCTTGACCGATGAGGGAATGCTTGAGAAACGCCGTTATTCAGACCGGCCGCCGCGGGACGAATATCTGCTGACGGAAGCCGGGCGCGACTTTCTGCCGGTGCTGTTTGCAATCGGTGCGTGGGGCCGCAAACACCGCAATGGTGGTAAGGTGACCAAGTTCTTTGATGCCGAGACTGGAACGGAAATCGACGCCGTCACCATTGATCGGGGCACCGGCGCTCCGGTCGGGACGCGCCCCATCCGGATCGTCATGCCCGAATGAGACGCTGCGCAACTGATGAATTGGCGCCTTATCCGTAAACGCCCACCACGCGGAAACGGCGTTTTTCATCAGCGCCAAACACCACGAGATTGCTTGATGAAGCCGGCGATGGTTCGGTGCAGGCGAATGTCAAATCACCGGTGGTATCCACCTTCAACAACACCCCGTCCTGCGGGAAAGCGCTGCCGAAATATTTTTGCATGAGTGGTGAGATATCCACGAAAATGCGCTGATTTTTGGGGTCCAAAGTTTGAATAGCGTCACCCGCTGTCCACTGCCGGATATCGTCCGGATTGCTCACCTGCAACTGGTTGGCGGCCGTATCCCATTTGGCCCAGGCTGATTGAGCCGGGGATTTGCCAATGTTCCAGATGCGCACCATGGCAACACCCCGCATATCCGATGCAAACATATTCGCAGCAATGTCTGGGCCAAGAGTGAGGAGGTCGCCGGAGACGGAAGCGACCCTCGCCGTTTCTGCGGCCGGTGCGAGAATCGCGTTCTCCATGTCGGACAAAAACATCAAACCGGACAGTTTTCGCCCGGTTCTGGTGTGAACAACGCCGCCCGGGAACTGGACAGTGCCAGCGCCATTGTTGGCCACCATCACATCGTGCCATTGATTGCCGTCGACGCTGGTCTTGATCGAGAAGTTGCTGTTCCAGATAGTGCCAATCTCGGCACGGCCTGAATAGCCGCTCTGAAACAGGATTGAGGCCAGATGCTGGTCATCTAACTTGTTGATTTTCAACTGATGTCCGCCGTCTTCATGGTCAAACAGCGAAGCCGGGCTTTTCAGGCTCAGCCGGTTGGTATCGTCAGCAAGGGTGTTGATGCCGACATGAGCGATCGGATTTGCTCCCACGCTGATATCAATCCAGAAGAGACCGTCGAAAACCGCAAAACATGCTTCTTCGACAATCCATGCCAGCCAGCCATGCTGCGGTTGAAAGAAAGTCCAGCCGCCATCCTGCCATTCGGCAATGTATTTGGGATTGCTGGCCCATGCGCCGGTAGCATTCGATGGGATGATGTACCGCTCTCCCTCATCCGCTTCCAGCGGCGGTTCAGGCACCTCCCGACTGATGACGAAAAGATGCACGATTGTGTCGAGCACGCGGATCGCCTCATTGTGCGTGACGTGTTTTTGCGCCTGGGATGGCGCGATGTAGGGGAGTTTGAGGTTCGGTGTCTGGTCCATTGTTGTTCTATCCTTTCTCTTGAACAAGCCAAGGATAAACCCGCGCAGTCTATGTTGGATAAGTTGACATAAGTGAAGGATGTCAATTGACCGCTGAAGGATCATTGCATTTATGTAACCCTATGTTACTGGTCTTTAAGCCATTCGGGGTACAATGGCTGAGCACGACGATCAAACAAATGCCGCAAATTGAACGCCAAGACACATTGCCAGACCAAGGCATTTTCATGAACACCGAGGATCAATGAAATTGGAAAATTTTCGGCAACGCATCGCGATGATGCCGCGTCGTTACAAACAGATGCTCCTTGTCACATTCGACATGGTGGTGCTGACGTTTGCGGCATGGTTCAGCTATGTGCTGAGATTCAATACACTGTTTATGCCCAACACCGAGCAGGCAATGCTGATCATTGCCGCGCCGTTGATCGCATCGCCGCTGTTCATTCGCTTTGGCCTTTACCGCGCCGTCATCCGCTATCTGCCTGACAAGGCCATCTGGACGATGATCCAGGCTGTGACCTACGCGGTGCTGATCTGGGTTGCTGTGGCGTTCCTGACGCAAATGACTGGCGCTGACGGTGTGCCGCGCGCCGTGCCGTTCCTGTATTGGGTATTGGCCATCGCGCTGATCTGCGGCAGCCGGTTTGCCGCCAAGTGGCTGCTGTGGAGCCCCTTGCGGGAAAAACTGCTGTCGCGCCAATGCCTGATTTTTGGAGCGGGCGATGCCGGACGGCAGCTCGCCAACGCACTGCGCAGCCAGAACGAGGTTTTCGTTGCCGGATTTGTCGATGATGACCACAGCCTGCATGGCATGGATATTCTTGGTATCCGCGTCTATCCCACCGCGCAGATTGAAAGCCTCATTGATAATTTTGGTATCAATGAGCTGATCGTCACCATCTCGTCGCTGAGCGGCGACAAGCGGCGCCGTCTGATCGGCCAGCTGAAATCGCTGAATGTGAAGGTGCGCATTCTTCCGGCGATTTCAGACCTGACAGCGGGCAAATATATCGTCAGCAATCTGCGCGATATTGATATCGACGATTTGCTTGGCCGTTCGCCTGTGCCTGCCGACCCCATTCTTCTCGACAAGACAGTGGAAAACCGCGTTGTTCTGGTCACCGGTGCTGGCGGCTCGATCGGCTCGGAACTCTGCCGCACCATCGTGAAGCTCGCACCGGCCAAGCTCGTACTCTTCGACGTGAACGAACACAGCATCTATCAGCTGCATCGGGAACTGGCTGCTATCGGAGATTGCCTGATCGTGCCGGTACTGGGCTCAATCAGCGATGAGATCCTGCTGAGGCGTGTGATGGAGGAGCATAAGGTCGAGAACGTCTACCACTGCGCTGCCTACAAGCACGTGCCGCTGGTCGAGGAAAACGTCGTTGAAGGCGCGCGCAACAATGTCATTGGCACCGATGTGCTGGCGGCAGTGGCGCGTGAAGCGGGCGTGCGCAATTTTGTGCTGATTTCGTCGGACAAAGCTGTCCGCCCGTCCAACATCATGGGTGCGACCAAACGCTGGGCCGAACTGATCGTGCGCTATCATGGCGACGAGGCCAACAAGCGCGGCACGGGCCAGATCTTTACCTGTGTGCGCTTTGGCAATGTCATTGGTTCCAGTGGCTCGGTTGTGCCGCTGTTCCGCGAGCAGATCGCGCATGGCGGTCCGCTGACGGTTACCCATGACGAGATGACACGTTATTTCATGTCCGTGCGTGAGGCAGCCGAATTGATCATTCAGGCGGGAGCGTTGTCTGAAGGCGGCGATATCCTGCTGCTGGAAATGGGTGAGGCGGTGCGTATCCGCGATCTGGCTGAAAACATGATCCTGCTGGCTGGACTGTCGGTGAAGGACGCCAAGAATCCCGATGGCGACATCGAAGTGGTAACGATTGGCATTCGCGATGGCGAAAAGCTGCACGAGGAGCTTTTCTACGATCCGACCGGTGTTTCCGCGACGAGCCATACGAAAATCCTGCGGGCAAAACGCCGCACTGCGTCGGTCGAGCATTTGCCGTCAGCGGTGGCTGAACTGCGCGAACTCATCGTCAGACAGGATGCAGACGCCGTCCGCGCCTTGTTGTTTGATCAGGCCAGTTCATAGGGGTTGCGACCGGTTTCGATACGTTGACCCTATTCTTGGCCATATTGACCGGCAGAAACAGCACAGCACGATAAACACAGGGCGGGATACGGGCTGTTGAAACGGGCACCATCATCTGGAACGCTTGCTGTGCTCATGGCAACGCTCAATGGCGCTGCTTTCCTCGAGGAGCAATTGGCATCGATAGCGGGGCAAACCTATCCCGATATCGATTTGTGGGTATCGGATGACGGTTCGACCGACGCAACAATTGCAATTCTGCAGCAATGGGCAAAACGCTGGACCAAAGGTCGCGTGGTACTGTTGCAGGGACCGGGCGCGGGCAGGGCGGAAAATTTTCGCGCGCTGATATCGCATCCGGAACTGCGGGCAGAATATTTTGCCTTTGCCAATCAGGACGACATCTGGGAGCCGGAAAAGCTGGCAACGTCCATCCAGTGGATAGAGCACAATGCTTTTGCCGTCGCCTCGGTTTTCTGCTCGCGCAAACTGAAAATAGCGCAGAACGGCGCTGTTGCCGGGTCATCACCGCTATATCAACGGCCCGCGGAGTTCCGTAATGCGCTGGTACAGAACATCGCCAGCGGCAATACCATGTTGTTCAACCGCACAGCCCAGCAGCTTCTGGCGGAATCCTGCCGCAACGTCGAGTTTTCCAGCCATGACTGGTGGCTTTATCTGATTGTGACCGGAGCGGGCGGCGTGGTGCATTTCGATCCGCAACCCCTGGTCCGCGAGCGCCAGCCAAATCAGCGTGACGGCTGGCAGGGACAACTCGCCGCTGCACGCGCCATGCTGCCTGCGCGTTTTGCCGATCAGGCCGACCGCAACATTCAGGGTCTGGTGCGCAACACAGAATTGCTGACCGGCGACGCCCGCAAGATTTGTGATCTTTACTGGAAGGTCCGGTCCGACAATTTCATCCGCCGCATCCTCGCCCTGCATCAGTCCGGCGTGTACCGGCAGACAGTACTAGGGCAGGTCGGACTCTATCTCGCGGCGATGTTTGGCCGTCTTTAGCGCGCGAGGCTTTTACGGAACCGCAACAGGAGGAAAGCCACCGCCGCAACGGCCACGACAACGCCGGAAATACGCAGCTGGGTGTTTGCCGTGCTGGAAGCCAAAGCACAGGCGCCAAGAACAATATTCAACACAGCCACGCTCGCGACTACCCGCCAGACACTCCAGCCGGAACGCTTTGCCACCTGATAGGCGTGTTTGGAGTGAGCTGCGAAAATATTGTCACCTTCGCGCAGGCGCTTGATCAGGGTTGTGGTGGCATCGGCAATAAAAAACAGCGGCAGAATGAGCCCGGCAGCAATCGACATGTCGCGCGCTGTCATGAAGAAGGCGATACCGCTGAACATGCCGAGCGGCAGACTGCCGGAATCACCAAGAAAGATTATGGCCTTGGGCCGGTTGAACAGGGCAAACCCGGCGAGACCACCGGCAATCGCTGCTGCAATGCTGCCCGTAGCGAGGCTCGCCAGACCAAATATGGCAAAGCCTGCGAGAAAAGCCAAGGGGATGCCGAGGCCCGATACCACCATCAGGTCGAGGCCGTCCATGAAGTTGGTCAGGTTGATGAAATAGACCAGCGCCAGAACCAGCAAACCCTTTTCGACAAGCTCGGGCAGGATTGAGGGAAGCAAACGGAAATCCGGTCCAAGACCATAGATGCAAAGGCACGCTGCGGCGATCTGCGTGGTGATCCGAATGCTTTCCGGCAGGTGGTGGCGGTCATCCAGCATGCCGGTGACCCACAGAATCAACCCGCCGATGGATGTGGTGATAAGAAACCGCTGGTCGAGGCCAGTCTGTGCACCAAAAATCCACAAGAGGACAATCACCACAGGGACAATGGCAAGGCCGCCGAGCTGTCGTGCCGGTTGCGTGTGATTGGAGCGCTCATTGATCCCTGCAGCGAGGAAATGGCCGGGCAGGATGCGGATCAGGATAGCCAGTAGCACGGCGCTTGATATGGCTGCGATAACAATGATCAGGATGATGGGCGACAAGGAAGCGCGTCCTCACTTGAGATGGATGGCAATCGATCAACCCTTGTCATGAAAATAATGCCGAAACAATTGTGTAGAGCGACAAACTGCCCAATCATTGAGATTGCGTATGCCAAAAGCAGAGGTTATAAGGCCGCGCTGTCATGCGAAAGCATTGATATTTTGGGGCGTAGCCAAGTGGTAAGGCAGCGGTTTTTGGTACCGCCATCCCCTGGTTCGAATCCAGGCGCCCCAGCCAACTGTCACGGACATACTCCAAAGAATTCATCCCCTTCCATCGTGCGCCAGTATAACCGCTTGGTTGCAGTGTTTTTTTTCTGTTTGCAGGCTTTAAAGTCGGGTCATCTCCGGCTTGTCAACGCGCGATGCAACTGGCACGCTAAAGTTGTATGATTCATTTTTTACAACGGAGGGAAAACACATGGCCCATAAATTCGAAATTTATAAAGACAAAGCTGGCGAGTTCCGCGTTCGCTTCAAATATAACAGCGAAATAATGTTTTCGACTGAAGGTTACACAAGCAAGACCAGCGCGCAGAACGCCATCGATTCCATCAAGAAAAATGGTCCTGATGCGCCTGTTGAGGACAACAGCTAAGCTGGCATAAACGGCCCGCCGATTTTCACCGGCGGGCTAAGTTTCTTACATGATCTGCCCCTTGGCCCAAGGGTCATTGATTCCGGGTTACACCCTGTCATCGCGCTTCATCGTGATCTTTGCCGCAATAAATTTCTAAGACAATTCAATATTCTTGCGAACATTTGTTCATTTGTCTGCCATGCGTATTGACAAGTCTCCTTGCATTCGAGATGTTAAATGAAACGTTTCATGAAGACATGGATCGCAGGGAGAAGCGCATTTACTGAAGGTTCGGGAGGACCCGAAGTGCGAGTTGTTCGGCAAGCAAACCTATGGCACGGCGGCTGGCATCCAAGGATGCCGGCCAGTCCTGATGCATGAGTACAGCCGAAACTATTTCCCGTGATGCATAAGGTATTTCAGGGCTGACGCTTGTGTGCAGTCCGGGAAATAAAAGGCAAAAACCAAGGGAGGATAAGCCTGTGAAAAAACTGCTCGTATCACTCGCTATCGCTGCGGCGATGGTTGTACCGGCTCTGGCTGACAGTGCGGTGGATACATCCAAGGTCAAAAAGGAATATGTGACCTCCGCCAGCGGCAAGACCTATTCGATTGCCACGGTTGTCAAGGTTGATGGTATCGCCTGGTTCGACCGTATGCGTACCGGCGTTGAACAGTTCAAGTCGGAAACCGGCGCGGATGCCTGGATGGTTGGTCCAAGTCAGGCCGATGCGGCCGCACAGGTGCAGATCGTCGAAAATTTGATCGCGCAGGGTGTCGATGCCATCTGCATCGTGCCGTTCTCGGTGGAAGCGGTCGAGCCTGTCCTAAAGAAGGCGCGCGAACGCGGTATCGTTGTTATTGCCCATGAAGCATCCAACATCGTCAATGTCGATTACGAGCTCGAAGCCTTCGACAACAAGGCCTATGGCGCCAAGCTGATGGAAGTGCTGGCCAAGGATATGGGCGGCAAGGGCAAGTATCTCGCCACTGTCGGCAGCCTGACCTCGAAGTCGCAGATGGACTGGATCGATGGCGCCATCGAATACCAGAAGAAGAATTTCCCGGAAATGTCACTGGCGACCGAACGTCTGGAAACCTATGACGACGCCAATCAGGACTACACCAAGCTCAAAGAAGCCATGACCACCTATCCGGATGTCAAAGGCATTCTGGGTGCGCCCATGCCGACATCGGCCGGTGCGGGCCGTCTGATCGCTGAAGGCGGCCTGAAGGGCAAGGTCTTCTTCGCAGGCACCGGTCTCGTTTCGGTGGCCGGCCAGTATCTCAAGAATGGCGACATCCAGTATATCCAGTTCTGGGATCCTGCCGTTGCTGGCTATGCCATGAACGAGCTTGCCGTTCTGGCGCTGGACAAGAAGAACGACCTGATCAAGGCCGGTCTCGACCTCGGTCTGCCCGGTTATAACAGCCTGCTCGTTCCCGACGCATCCAAGCCAAACCTGCTCTATGGTGCAGGCTGGGTTGGTGTGACCGCCGCGAATATGGGCGATTATAATTTCTAAGGAATAGCGCCAAAGCCTATCTCCCCCTAGTGGGGGAGAAAGCGATTTCAGCATCTTAGCCGCTTGGCTAAGTGCTAGAAATCGCAAGAGAGGGGATAATTGGTTTATGGCAAATCCCCTCTCTTGGATTTTCTAAGGATTTAGCAAAGAGGCTAAATCCAAGAAAATCCGTTCTCTCCCACAAGGGGAGAGATAACTGGCGTGGACATTTGAGAGCAAACCATGAGTGAAAACCTTTTAGAGCTGAAAAATATCGGCAAGCGCTTTGGCGGCCTCGTGGCGCTGGATTCGGTCTCGCTGTCGATCAAGCCGGGTGAAATCCACTGTCTGGCGGGCGAGAACGGCTCTGGCAAATCGACCATCATCAAGATCATGGCCGGTGTCTACCAGCCGACCGATGGTGAAATCCTGATCGATGGCAATAAGGTTGCCGGAATGACGCCTGCGCAATCGGTGCAGCATGGCATTCAGGTCATCTATCAGGATTTTTCCCTGTTCGGAAATCTGACGGTTGCGGAAAATCTGGCGCTGAACACACTGCTTCTGGAAGGCAAACGCACGGTCAGCTGGCGACGGGTGCGTGAACTCGCCGAAAAAGCGCTGGCGCGGCTTGGCGTGACCATGGACCTAGATGTCGATGTCGAGACGTTGCCCACATCCGGCAAGCAGATCGTAGCGATTGCCCGTGCTGTGATGGCGGATGCCCGGCTGATCATCATGGACGAGCCGACCACGGCGCTGACGCGGCACGAGGTCGATGCACTGTTCCGCATTGTCAGGGATATTCAGGCACAGGGCATCGCGGTGCTGTTCGTCAGCCACAAAATGCGCGAGATGCTGGAGATCAGCGAACGTCTGACAGTGCTGCGCAACGGCAAGAAGGTTGCGGAAGGCCCGATCAGCGATTTCGACGAACCGGCTATTACCCGCGCCATGACCGGTCATGATCTGACCGATCAGGCCTATCGCTGGCAACCGGGAGAGGGCGATACATTGCCCCGTCTCGATGTGCGCAACCTGAGCATTGCCAATGCTCTCGAAGACATCAACCTGACTCTGCATGCATGTGAGATTGTTGGCCTTTCCGGCCTCATCGGTTCGGGGCGCACGGAACTCGCGCTGGCATTGTTTGGCATGCATCCGAAATTCACCGGCACGGTCAAGGTTGAGGGCAAGGATGTACACCCCCGCAATGTGCAGGAAGCGATCGCTTGCGGGCTGGCTTATGTGCCCGAAGACCGCCTGACGGAAGGGTTGTTCCTGACCCAGTCGATCGAGCGCAACATGCTGGCGACGTCGCTCGACAATTTCGTGCGCGGCCTGTTCATTGACCGCAAGAAGACCGCTGCAGCAACGACGTCGATGTTCGGTGCGATGCAGATTGCAGCACCTGGACCGCAGACGCCGGTCAACCATCTCTCCGGCGGCAACCAGCAGCGCGTGGTGCTGGCGCGCTGGCTTTTGACGGGCGCGCGCGTGCTTATTCTCAACGGCCCGACCGTCGGCGTTGATGTCGGCTCCAAGGCGCAGATCCATCGCAAGATCCGCGAGCTTGCCACGGAAAACGGCCTCGCCGTGCTGATGATTTCCGATGATGTGCCGGAGCTTGTGCAGAATTGTAACCGCGTGATCGTCATGCATCGCGGCCGTTTCGTTGATGAAATCGGGCCTGATGTTTTGGATGAAGACACTCTAAACGACCGGCTGAAGGCCTTGAAATGACTCTGTTTCGTCGATCAGAATTTATCATCGCGTGCATCCTTTTTGCTGCCATGATCATCATTGGATTGATCAACCCGGCCTTCTGGTCGCTCGACAATCTGTTCGGACTGCTGAGGAGCAATGTCATCATCGGCATCATGGCGCTCGGCGTTCTGGTGGTGATGATCTCGGGCGGTATCGATGTGTCGTTCACCGCCTTTGCTGCGGCAGCCATGTATCTGACCATCAAGGTCATGGTCTATTACGGCTATGACGGCGTCGTACTGCCCTTCATTGCAGCGACGCTGATCGGGCTGGTTCTCGGCGCGTTCAACGCGTTTTTCATCCACACATTTCGCATGATCCCGCTGATTGTCACGCTTGGCACCGGCAGCGTGGTGCGCGGTCTGCTGCTCGGTCTGGTCGGCACCAGCGTTATCAATATCGACAAGATGCCCCAGCAGTTGATCAATTTTGCCAAGACCGATCTGGTCAGTTCAACCTCGGCAACCGGGACCAATTTCGGCCTGACGGCGATGATCCTGATCTATATCGGGCTGGCGCTCGTCACCCATCTTTTCCTGCGCTATACGATCATTGGCCGCAGTATATTTGCTCTCGGCGGCGCGCCTGAAGCGGCCAGCCGCGTCGGCTTCAATACCCGCAAAACGCTGATCTTTGTCTACTGCTTTGCCGGTGCGCTGGCTGGCTTTGCCGGGCTGCTGCATGGCTCGATGATCTGGCTCGCCAACCCGCGCGATTTTGCCGGTCTGGAGCTTGATGTCATTGCGGCTGTGGTTCTTGGCGGTGCCTCGATTTTTGGCGGACGCGGCAGTGTCATCGGCACGCTGCTTGGCGTGTTCATGCTCGTCATGGTCAAGAACAGCCTGATCATCATGAAGGTCGATACGACGTGGCAGCGCGTTGTCGTCGGCCTCATTATCATCGTTGCGACAGCGCTTACCGCCTGGCGCGACCGCAAGAAACTGGTGTGAGAGCAAGGATCGCCATCATGCAAAACAGCTCATTCGCCAAACGCATTCTCGGACAGGATCGTAACATCCTGCAGCTCCTCGTCATCACCGTGCTGGTCTTTGCACTGATGTCGTATCTGAACCCGGACAAGTTCCTGCGTTACTACAATTTCGAGTCCATCACCTACATCATGCCGGAGCTTGGCATTCTCGCCATTGCGATGATGATCGCCATGCTGACCGGCGGTATCGATCTTTCCGTGGTCGGCATCGCCAATCTCGCCGGTATTCTGGCCGGTGTCTTCTTCCATTCGGTGATTGTCGGCACCAGCCAGTCCACCGGCATGCTGCTGCTTTATACCGGTCTTGGTATTCTGATGGCGCTCGGCATCGGGCTTCTGGCCGGGGTTCTCAACGGCTTTCTCATCTCCAAGCTGCGGATCACGCCCATTCTGGCTACGCTCGGTACCGGGCAAATCTTCACCGGGCTGGCCGTGGTTTTGACCGGCGGTCCGGCCATTGTCGGCTTTCCCGATGCCTGGAACTTCATCGGTAATGGCAAGATCCTTGGCGTGGCGACACCTTTCATTCTGTTTGTCGTCGTAGCCGGTGCTGTTGCCATCCTGCTCACCCGCACCACACTGGGCGTCAATCTGATGCTGATCGGCACCAATCCGCGTGCAGCGGTTTTCGCCGGTTTGCGCAAGGACCGGATGATCTTCTACTCCTACATGATGACGGGCTTTCTGGCCGCTATTGCTGGTATCATCCTGTCCGGTCGTACGAACGCGGCAAAGTCCGACTACGGCGCATCCTACCTGTTGCAGGCGATCCTGATTGCGGTGCTGGGCGGGACCAATCCGGCGGGTGGCAAGGGCAGGGTGCTCGGCGTTTCCATTGCCCTGATCGCGCTGATGCTGCTTTCATCGGGTTTCCAGATCCTGCGCTTTTCCAATCATCTGATTGATTTCATCTGGGGTGGTTTCCTGCTTTTGGTCATTGCCCTCAATGCCTTCCGCAACACAGACCGGTAACGGCAGGTTTCTTTCGCCGTATCATTGATATAGAGCATTTTTGAACAGTACGAAGAAGACAAGGAATACACATATGGCTCGTCGCATTGCAGTCGTTGGCAGCAACATGACCGATCTCGTCACATCGATCATCCGCATGCCAGCGCCCGGCGAAACACTGGAAGCCCCCGCATTCGCCATGGGTTTTGGCGGCAAGGGCGCCAATCAGGCCGTCGCCGCCGCGCGGCTTGGCGCCGATGTGATGATGGTCACCAAAGTGGGTGATGACGTGTTCGGTCAGAGCACCATCGACAATCTGAAAAGCAATGGCATCGATATCAGCCATGTCGGCACTGTGGTTGGGCAGTCGAGCGGTGTTGCACCAATCTTTGTTGATGAGAGCGGCGAGAATTCGATCCTGATTATCAAGGGTGCGAACAACGATCTGAAGCCTGCCGATATCGATGCGGCGGCGGAGGATCTGAAAACATGTGACCTTATCCTCATGCAGCTCGAAGTGCCGCTGGAGACTGTCTATTACACCGCCGCTTTCGCTGACAAGCATGGCATCGAAACGATCCTGAACCCGGCGCCTGCTGCGCCGGAGCTTGATCCGACCAAGCTGGAAAAAGTCACGTTCGTTGTGCCCAA
Source organism: Phyllobacterium sp. 628 (assembly GCF_014189505.1). Classification (GTDB taxonomy): domain Bacteria; phylum Pseudomonadota; class Alphaproteobacteria; order Rhizobiales; family Rhizobiaceae; genus Phyllobacterium. The sequence continues at coordinate 1,806,880 of NZ_CP050301.1, forward strand.
CGAGACCGAACTTGCGCTTTTGACCGGCATGCCGACCGGCACGGATGAACAGATCGAAAGGGCGGCGCATTCGTTAATTGCCAAGGGCATTCGCACCGTTATTGTAACGCTTGGCTCGCGCGGTGCTCGCCTGATTACGGCTGATGCATCGACCATGATTGAACCGCTCAAGGTCAGGCCGAAGGATACGACAGGTGCGGGCGATGCCTTTATCGGCAGCTTCGCCCGTTTCTATGTCGAAACCAAAGAGCTTGAACCTTCCTTGAAGAAGGCCGCGCTTTATGCGGCGGATTCGATCACCCGGCCAGGCACACAGAAGTCCTATGCGACATCTGAAGAATTTGCCGCCTTCACCGCGTCGCTGAAAGCGTAACAGACCGTTCCAAAAACGAGGAAATGACCGTGCTCAAAAATCTCGATCCGCTGCTGAATGCCGATATACTCTATGCGTTGAAGGCCATGGGGCATGGTGACCGTCTGGTCATCTGCGACACGAATTTTCCGGGCGATTCGATTGCCCGGCAAACCCGTCTTGGCCGACTGCTGCGCATTGATGCGGTGACAGCACCCCGCGCCGCCCGCGCCATTCTTTCGCTTATGCCGCTGGATTCGTTCATTGTCGATGCGGCTGCGCGCATGGAAATCGTCGGCAGCCCCGATGAAATTCCGGATGTGCAGAAGGAAATGCAGGCGGAAATCGATGCGGCTGAGGGCAAGCACTGGCCAATGGTCTCCATCGACCGCATGGCTTTCTATGAGCACGCCAAGAACGCCTATTGCGTCATCGCCACCGGCGAGCGCCGCTTCTACGGGTGCTTTATTTTGACCAAGGGTGTAATACCGCCGGATGCTTGATGTGCCTAATGACGGCATTCGAGATCGCTGAGCTGATGCCGTTTATCTCTCCCCTTGCGGGAGAGAAAGGATTTTCTTGGATTTAGCCTCTTTGCTAAATCCTTAGAAAATCCAAGTGAGGGGGAATAGTTATTTGATCTCAAATCCCCTCTCTGGCGATTTCTAGCACTTAGCAAGGGCTAAGATGCTGAAATCGCTTTCTCCCCCACAAGGGGGGAGATAATCAGCACTTTAGATTGCTATAGTGAGCTTGTCGAACCACGCACAATGCCCATGTCAAGCGAGGAGACCGTTTGAAACTGCGCGCGATTTCAAGCATTTGTTGTTAGACTGGGCTAGCTTCTGTAGACTGGGTTGATACCTCGGAGATCGGAAACATGGCGCTCAAGCGGATGGACAACGTCGGAATTGTCGTCGAAGACCTCGAAGGGGCGATCGGTTTCTTTCGCGAACTCGGCCTTGACCTTGAAGGCCAGGCGACGATCGAAGGAGAATGGGCCGGACGTGTCACTGGACTGGGCGATCAACACGTTGAGATTGCCATGATGCGCACGCCGGATGGTCACAACCGGCTCGAACTCTCCCGCTTCTTGAGGCCGACTGTCATCGCAGATCATCGCAACGCCCCCGTCAATGCTTTAGGCTATCTGCGCGCCATGTTCACCGTGGATGATATCGACAATACGCTTGAACGGCTCAGCAGGCACAATGCGGAGCTCGTCGGTGAAGTGGTTCAGTACAAAGACGTGTACAAGCTCTGCTACATCCGCGGACCTGAAGGGCTTCTCATTGGACTGGCGCAGGAACTCGGTTGAGCTCAATAAGTGACCGCGTTGCACCGGCGAACCACGCACCATCGGCGTGCCTTGAGATACGCATCCAGCTTGTTCTAAAGGCCATATCTGATAAATGGTGAAGGATGTTGACGGTAAAGCGGTGGGGGCCATGCCAATAAAACAGCAGCTGAAATTTCTTCCGATTTTTATTATCGCGATGCTCGGTGGCGGGCCGCTTCTCTATCTGAAATATTCCGGTGATATCTTTGTTGCCTCTCCCATCTGGATGGGGAAATACCTCGTTCCAGCTATTGTTGGAAGCGCTGTTGCCGGCATTGTGGCTATACTGGTTTTTCTGTATCTGGTCAGACGCTGGAACCTGTCGATCGGCCAGCCAAAAGCCGCTGCTTTCGGAACTGGACTGGCAGTGGGAGGATTGCTGATGGGCTTCATGCTTTTTACGCTGCCGATCATGCTGACCTTGGCGGATCGCCATCCTCATACCTACCCTGCAACGGTGAGCAATAAAGAGCGGCATGGCAAGATGACCTGCGATTTTCCTTTTTCAATTCAGGAATTCAATCAAAGCTTCTGCGCCGTTACGGCGGAAGATTATGCAGTGTTGCGCCCGGGCCAAAAGATTGAGGTGGTCGGTACCGGCAATGATTTCGGAATGTTTGTCGAAGGCTACCGCACGCAGTGATTTCGCTTGGATAGCCGGTGGTTTTGTAAGCCTTTGATCCTGGCGCTCCACGCAAAAGAACGCACTATTATTTTAGGGTGAGCTTGTCGAACCACGCACCACCAGCGTTGCCTCAAGATACTCATCCTGCAAAGGCGTGTTACCGGTGCCAATCACAGCCGCAACCGCCCGTGCAGCGATCTGCTCCATGGGCTGACGGATGGTGGTGAGGCGCGGTGTCACCAGGTTGGCCAGCGGAATATCATCGAAGCCGATAATCGACACATCGTCCGGGACCTTGAGATCAAGATCGCTTGCGGCGCGCAGAAGACCAATGGCCTGCTGGTCGCTGGCCGTGGCAATGGCTGTCGGGCGCTGATGTGCGGGACGATCAAGCAAAAGCCGCCCTAGCGTTTCGCCCGAGACATAATCGAAGTGCCCCTCAACGATCTCCGCCTCGACACCCGCTGATATCAGTGCATCGAGAAAACCGCTGCGCCGCTCGCGGGAGACAGGCGCATCCGCCGACCCGGCAATATAAGCGATGCGCGTGTGACCAAGCTCCAGCAGATGCTGTGCAGCAAGACCCGCGCCCTTGTAATGATCAACCGAGATCAGCGGAAAGCCGGTAAAGCGCCGGTCAACGGCAACGGTCGCCACTTCACTGGTCCAGCCTTTCGATGCGCCGAACTGCGTGGGCACGACAATGAGGCCGGTAGGATAACTTTTCAGCAGGCTTTCGATCTGGGCCAGCTCGATTTTGGGGTCGTCATTGGTGATCGATAACAGCACCGACAGGCCGGAGCGTGAGGCAATGGCCTCGACATGTTTGGCAAGCTCGGCAAAGAACGGATTGGTGATATCGGGGATGACCAGCCCGATCATGTCGGTACGGCTGCGGCGCAAGCCACGCGCTACGCCGTTTGGCCGGAAATTCAGCTCGCGGATCGTGGCTTCCACCAGTTCGCGCAATTCCTTGCCGACGGTCTCATTCTTGGCCAGCACCCGCGAGACGGTACCCACGGAAACATTGGCCCGTGCAGCTACGTCCTTGATATTGACCATCGGTACACGCCCCGTTTTCCCTTACGCTTTCGTCAGCCTTTCACGATATTTGTCAAGGATAACCGCAAGAATAATCACAAAACCTGTGATCATCTGGCGCATGAAATCGCTAAGGCCGAGCAGGATGAGGCCATTGGCCAGCACACCGATGATGCAGGCGCCAAGCAAAGTGCCGACAACGCTGCCGCGTCCGCCGCTGAGGCTGGTGCCGCCGATGATGACGGCGGCGATGGCGTTAAGCTCGAAACCGATGCCGATGATCGGGCTGGCAATGTTGAGACGCGCCATATAGATGATCGCGCCGATGCCGACGAGCACGCCGCAAATGGTGAAGGCGGCGACCTTGTAGAAGAAGACATTGTGTCCGGCGAGACGGGCGGCTTCTTCATTGTTGCCGATGCCGTAAAGCACCCGTCCGAAGACGGTCTTGGTGAGGACAAACCAACCAATGGCAACCAGCACGAGGGCAATCAGAAACAATACCGGCACACCGTAGATCGTCTGCGAGCCGAATGCGTTGAAGGCAGGTGGAAACGAATAGATGGTCGAGGCATTGGTGACCTGCAGAGCAGCTCCGCGCGCAATGTTGAGCGTACCGAGCGTAACGATGAACGAGGGAATGGCCCACCAAGCGCTGATCAGGCCGTTGAGCACGCCAAACAGCATACCGGCGAGAATGGCGCTGATGGTAGCAAGGGCAACGGCTGCAGCCGGATCAAGGCCCGGCAGGTTCATCACGGTGCCCGCGACCACGGCACAGAACGCAAGAACAGAACCCACGGATAGATCAATGCCGCCGATGAGGATGACAAAGGTCATGCCGATGGAGAGCACCAGATTTATGGTGACCTGCGTCAGGATATTGGTGATGTTGCTGGCTGTCAGGAAGTAGGGCGTGAAGGAAAATGCGGCGATAAGCACGATAAGCGCAATGCCGATACCGGCTTCACGCAGCACGGTTTTGGTGGTCGTGGCAAAGGCGGTGCTGCCTGCGGGCGCCGCAGTCAATTCAGGGGTGTCCATGGTTGCGTTCATCCTTGTAGGCAAAGTTCAAAATGCGCTCTTCCGAGAAATCCTCGCGCGCCACTTCACCGGCGATGCGGTGTTTCGACATGACGAGAATCCGGTCGCAAAGGGTGATGAGTTCGGGCAGTTCCGACGAAACGATAAGCAAGGCCAGACCCTTTTCCGACAGGCCGCGCAGCAGCGCATAGATTTCTGCTTTGGCGCCGACATCAACACCACGTGTCGGTTCGTCAAGGAGCAGGATTTTCGGATTGTTCGCCAGCCATTTTGCCAGCACGACCTTTTGCTGATTGCCGCCTGACAGGGTGGAAACTGCATCGCCTGTATTGCCGTATTTGAGCCGGATCTCGCCGCCGAGCGCGCGCGCCAGCCTTATTTCCTCGCGCTTGTTGAGCAGGCCGAAACGCGAGACTTTTCGCAGGCTCGCCAGCGTGACATTGGCTGCAATCGGCATGTCGAGGATCAGGCCTTCTTCCTTGCGGTCTTCGGTGACAAACCCGATGCCGTCGCGAATGGCCTGTTTCGGGGTTTGATAGCGGCGCGGCTGGCCGTCGCGTTCGAGTGTGCCGGAGACAGGCAGATCAGCGGCAAAGATCGAGCGCAGCAGCTCGGTGCGCCCGGAACCGACCAGACCGGCAATCCCAAGGATTTCGCCATAGTGCAGATCGAACGAAACGCCCTCCGCATGGGGAGAGGCGGGATGGCGCAAATTGCGCAGGGAAAGGGCGGTGCGGCCTGCCTTGTCCACATCACGCGAAGCAGCCATGGCGGCCGCAAGCTGGCGGCCCACCATGTTGGTCACCAGCTGATCGGGCGTCGTCGCGGCAATATCGGCTGACATGACCGATTCGCCATTGCGTAACACCGTCACCCGGTCGCAGATGGCAAAGACTTCATTGAGGTGATGCGAGACGAACACAACTGCAACGCCCTTGGCTTTCAACCCGGCAATGATCTCGAACAGCCGCTCGGTTTCGCGCGCGGTGAGCGTGGCAGTGGGTTCATCCAGAATGAGGATGCGGCTTTCACCCATCAGGGCGCGGGCGATTTCCACGAGCTGACGGTGCGCTACACCGAGGGATTCCACAGGACGGCGCACATCGACATCCCTGAGGCCAATGGCGTCGAGCGCCTTGCGTGCCTTGTCATAAAGCGTGCTGTAGTCAACAAGACCAAAGCCCTTGCGCGGCATGTCTTCAAAACAAATGTTTTCGGCAACGGAGAGATAGGGCAGGAGGTTGAATTCCTGATGTACCACCTGAATACCGGCCTTTTTGGCATCGCCCGGGACGTGCGGATCATAGGGCGAGCCGCCAAGCGATATGGACCCCGCATCGCGCTGGATAATGCCGCAGAGAATCTTGATCAGCGTGGATTTGCCTGCGCCGTTTTCACCGACAAGTGCATGCACTTCGCCGGGACGCAGCGAGAAGCTGACACCATTCAGCGCGACAACGCCGCCAAAGCGTTTCTTGACGCCGGAGAGTTCAAGCACGGCAGTACTGTCCATAATAGGTGCCACCGGAGAGCCTGATATTTCAAGGTTTTCCATGATCATCAACCCGGTTGGCGGCTGCACCCTATGGCACAGCCGCTGTCTGGTTTACTTCACGTCGTCTGACGTAACGAGCTTGATGTCAGTCTTGACCCAGCCTTCAAGCGGCTTGCCGCCAGCGACGACGCCCAGCGCCTTGTCGATGGCATCGGCTGCCATCTGCTGGCCGAACTGGTCAACGGTAGCGAGCAGCTTCTTTTCCTTGAGCAGTGGCTGGACTGCCGGGATATTGTCGAAGCCGACGACTTCGATCTTGCCGGTCTTCCCCGCCGCTTCGATGGCCTTGACCACGCCGAGCACCATGGAATCATTGGCGGCCATTACACCCTGAATGTCCGGATGAGCGGTCAGCATGTTGGTGAAGACGGTGTTGGCTTCTTCGGTTTCCCAATGAGCGGTGCGGGAGTCGAGGAGCTTGAGCTTGCCCGCAGCAACCGCATCGTCGAAGCCAAGCTTGCGCTGCGTAGCATTGTCAGCACCCGGATTGCCTTCGATGATCACGACCTTGGCGCCTGCGCCGAGCTTCTTGGCCAGCGCATCACCGGCCATCTTGGCGCCTTCGCGGTTATCAGGGCCAACGAAGGCCAGCTTCAGACCTGCTTCCTGCTTGGCCTTATCATCCAGCGCCACGTCGAAATTGACGACAGTGATACCGGCATCGATGGCGCGTTTGATCGGCGGCACGAGAGCACGGGAATCCGACGGAGCCACAACGATGGCGCTGACCTTCTGCGTGATAAAGCTGTCGATAGCGTTGATTTGCGTCTCGACATCGGTCTCGGATTGCATGCCGACGGCCTTGAGCGTGTAATCGCCGCGCTTGGCTTCGTGCGCCTTGGCGCCTTCGAGCATGTTCTTGAAGAATTCGTTGGCGAGCGATTTCATCACGAGGCCGACAACGGGCTTGTCAGCGGCAAAGCTGGCTGCAGGCAAGGCAAGTGTGCCGGCCAGAATGCTGGCGGCAATCAGTTTAGCGAATTTCATTGTATTCCTCCCAGAATAACAAAGGACGTTCTTGGTTCGCCACGTCCTCCAACACGGCGATGAAACGTTTCATTGTGCAGGCACAACAATCGCGTCTCTGGCTAATAGGAGCCTCAAGATGAGGGGATTGTCAACATGAAACGTTTCATATTGGGAGAGAGTGATGAGATCATTACGATTCAGAAGAAGCCGTGTGGGTGTGCTGCCGGATTTAATTGGCATCACCATCGTGCGTGGTTCGACAAGCTCACCATGAGGGAGAGGGTTTGATTGCAAGGTGCCAAGCTGCAGCTTTGCAGAATGTGACTCCCACCCTCCCACTTGTGGGGAGGGTCGCTGCATAGCAGCGGGGTGGGGGTAATGATCGAGCAATTGAATGTGTCAAACGTAAGCGTTCTTGTGCTTATTTTTTTATCCCCCCACCCCGGACCTGCGGTCCGACCCTCCCCACATTGGGGGAGGGTAAAGCGGTGTGCCGTTTGAGCATGAAGTGCGGTCATTATGCAGACCACCTATCTCCCTCATGGTGAGCTTGTCGAACCACGGGCGACGCTCATGCACCAAAGAAATAGAACCTTACAAATAATCTGCGACGCGATTGACCGCCCAGTGATAAAAACTGCCCTCGACGGGCGGCAGGTTTGTCGGCGCTTTCTTGTGGATGTGGAAGCCGATGAAATCCGGATGGTTCAACGGTTCCAATCCATAGGCAGGATCGAAAATCCGTAGCGCATCGCGTGCGGTCCAGTAGTAAAAATTCTCTTTTGGCGCCCCGTCGTTGAAGAAGCTGTACTTCTTCGCCAGCCGCGAAATTCCGTCATTGGCAAAGGTTGTGATGCCAATGGTGGCAGGGGTGACTTTCTGGCCGGTCATGCGGAACCACGCCGGGCGTAGCACCCGGCGACGGAAGCCGAGCCATGGCGGAACGATTTCTGTCCCTTGCATGTAATCGTCGAATTCCTTGATCACCGGATTGTCCGGCGGCAGGTACATGGCCGACACGCCAAGGCGGAAATAGTTTTCCCGTGCAAGGTAAGGCTTGTCAGTGGCCGGATGAAATTGCTTCATCATGTACATGTCGGTGTCGAGCCAGAGGCCCTGCTGCTTTTTCATCAAAGTCACGCGGAACAGGTCGCTGAACTGACCAATGACCCGGCCTTTGCCCTTGATATCGGGGAAATCAGGATCGATGCGCTGGAAATACTCTTTGCCCAAGATGGTCGAGGCATCATGCAACTCGATGGATTTCGGCAGATTTTCAATTTCCTCGAAGGCATAGAGTTTGACGCGCTGTCCGGTCATGACCATTGACGCAAGGCAGACGCGGTCAACCTCCCTCAAGCGGGGGCCGTACCAGAAGGTACAAATGTCCATGAAATTCTTTCCGAGAAATGAAATCTTTGAATTGGGCACGCATGTAGGCGCGTTCCCCCGCATGGTCAATGAGAATATTAGACTAAAGTCGTAGGCCTCATGGAGCGCCATGGCCGCATCCTGTTTGAATCGGGCGTTCCGGCTGGATCAATTTTCCACGGTTCGGGTTTTTTAAAAAAGTCAGACTCCCGCTTTCCACTTCGCTGGAATGATGTTCTTATAATCTGGCGTTCACAGCAATAAATTGGCGTGATTTTGGTCTGCCTTGTGAAACCATCCTTTTCTTCCCGCAAGGCGTTCCACTATGGTTGCGGCGCATATCGGCACATCGTAAGAAGCCGAAAAATTGGATCGATATTTGTTGCGGTAGACAGGCATAATTCGGGAAGGCATCCTGCCGGAATTGGCCAAGTTTTCAGCAACGCAGTGGATAGTGATTTTCATGACCAAGAGCCTGACGCATCTGCAGCGTCTTGAAGCCGAAGCAATCCATATTTTCCGCGAGGTTGCCGCGACATTTTCCAAGCCGGTGATGCTGTATTCCATCGGCAAGGATTCGTCCGTCATGCTGCATCTGGCGATGAAGGCGTTCTATCCGGCCAAACCACCGTTTCCTTTTCTGCACGTGGATACCACGTGGAAATTCAAGGAGATGATCGCATTTCGTGATTCAGAGGCTAAACGCCTTGGTTTCGATCTGCTGCTCCACAGCAATCAGGAAGGCATCGATCAGGGCATCAGCCCGTTCGTGCATGGCTCCAACACCCACACCCACATCATGAAGACCGTCGCCCTGCGGCAGGCGCTCGACAAATACGGCTTCGACGCTGCCTTTGGCGGCGCACGGCGCGACGAGGAAAAATCACGCGCCAAGGAGCGCATTTTCTCCTTCCGCAACGCCCAGCATTCCTGGGACCCGAAGAACCAGCGCCCGGAAATGTGGAAAATCTACAATACGCGTGTCGCCAAGGGCGAATCCATCCGCGTGTTCCCGATTTCCAATTGGACCGAACTTGATGTCTGGCAGTATATTCTGCAGGAGAACATTCCGATTGTGCCACTCTATTATGCGGCAAAACGGCCGGTGGTGGAACGCGATGGCATGCTGATCATGCGCGATGACGAGCGCATGCAATTGCTGCCGGGCGAAGTGCTGGAGGAAAAGCTGGTGCGGTTTCGCACGCTGGGCTGCTATCCGCTGACCGGCGCAATTGAATCCGATGCAGTAACGCTGCCGGAAATCGTCAGCGAAATGCTGATCGCCCGCACCTCGGAACGGCAGGGACGCATGATCGACAAGGACGAGGCCGGGTCGATGGAGAAGAAGAAGCGCGAGGGCTATTTCTGATGAATACGATTGCCCCGATCGAGGCTTCCGCCGCCGAAGAAATCCGCGCCTATATGGCCGAACAGGAAAAGAAGTCGCTGCTGCGCTTTCTGACCTGCGGCTCCGTTGACGATGGCAAATCCACGCTGATTGGCCGTTTGCTCTATGATACCAAGCTGATCTTCGAAGACCAGCTGGCCGCGCTCCAAAATGACAGCCGCAAGCACGGTACCAATGGCGAGGATATCGACTTTGCACTGTTGGTAGACGGGCTCGAAGCCGAGCGCGAGCAGGGCATCACCATCGATGTTGCCTACCGTTTCTTCTCGACACCGAAGCGTAAATTCATCGTGGCTGATACACCGGGCCATGAGCAATATACCCGCAACATGGCGACCGGCGCTTCCACGGCTGATCTCGCCATCGTGCTCGTTGATGCGCGGCAGGGTATTTTGCGGCAGACACGCCGCCACAGTTTTATTGCCTCGCTGCTTGGCATCCGCAACATCGTGCTGGCGGTCAACAAGATCGATCTTGTCGATTATTCGCAGGCGATCTTTGACAAGATCGTTGCCGATTATCAGGAATTTGCCAGCTCACTCGGCTTTCTCTCGATCCAGCCTATTCCGCTGTCGGCGCGCTTCGGCGACAATGTGATTTCGGCATCCGTCAATATGCCGTGGTATAAGGGACCGGCACTGCTGGAACATCTTGAGACCGTACCGCTGGCGGATGCGGACCAGGATCGTCCGTTCCGGTTTCCGGTGCAATATGTCAACCGGCCCAATCTCGACTTCCGCGGTTTTTCCGGCACCATCGCTTCCGGCACTGTGGCACCCGGCGATGAAGTGGTTGTTGCAAAGTCCGGCAAGGCATCGCGTGTCAAACGCGTTGTCACGCTCGATGGCGATCTCGACCGTGCGGTTGAGGGGCAGGCGGTCACGCTGGTTCTGGAGGACGAGGTGGAGGTCTCGCGCGGCAATATGCTGGTTGCGCCCGGTGCCCGCCCTGAAGTCGCTGATCAGTTCGCCGCGCATCTCGTCTGGTTTTCCGAACACGCCCTGATCCCTGGACGCTCCTATATCCTGCGCACGGAAACCGATCAGGCGACAGCCACGATCACGGACCTGAAATATCGAATCGATATCAACACCTTCGGGCAGGAAGCGGCCAAATCGCTTGATCTGAATGAAGTTGGCGTGGTCAACATTTCGGCGCAGGAACCGATTGCGTTCGATCCCTATAAATCCAACCGCTCGACCGGCTCGTTCATTCTTATCGACCGCATTACCAATGCCACGGTCGGTGCCGGGATGATTGATTTCGGCCTGCGCCGCGCATCCAATGTGCACTGGCAGGCACTGGATGTAAGCAAGGAATCGCGTGCCAATCAGAAGAACCAGAAGCCGGCGGTGCTGTGGTTCACCGGCCTGTCGGGTTCGGGCAAATCGACGATTGCCAATCTGGTCGAAAAGCGACTGTCATCGCTCGGCAAGCACACTTACATCCTCGACGGCGACAATGTCCGTCATGGCCTCAACCGCGATCTTGGCTTTACCGAAGAGGACCGGGTGGAGAATATCCGCCGAGTGGGAGAGGTCGCCAAGCTGATGGCCGACGCCGGGTTGATCGTACTTGTCTCGTTCATCTCGCCCTTCCGTTCGGAGCGCCGTATGGTGCGCGAACTCTTGGCCGATGGCGAGTTTCTTGAAGTGTTTGTCGATACGCCATTTGAGGAATGCGCCCGGCGCGATCCGAAGGGCCTCTATGCGAAGGCTCTGCGCGGCGAGATCAAGAATTTCACCGGCGTCGATTCGCCCTACGAGCCGCCGGAAAGTCCGGAATTGCATCTGCGCACGGTCGGCCGGACAACCGAAGAGCTCGCATCGGAAGTGGAAAAGCTGCTGACTGATCACGGCATCATTTTCAACTACGATCAAAGCTCCTGGTCGATTTAGGTGATGGGAGTATCGTTCACCCCCCTCCGTCCTGTCGGTTCCCGGGGCGAGCCACGGGTCTCGCCCGTCCTTCGGACCCCCCGCAATGGCGGAGATCAGCCGTCAGAACCGTTTCGATCAGTTCTGAACAATTGCAAAGTTAGCGATCATCCCGATGTCAATGTGATCTCCCCCTTGTGGGGGGTCCGAAGGACGGGCGAGACCCGTGGCTCGCCCCGGAAAGCGACAGGGCAGAGGGGGGTGTATGACCCTCACCTCAATTACCCTCCCTCCCATCAATCACGCAATCTTGCTTCACACATTCGAAATAACGGCCATTGCTGCCGGTCAGGAAATCCTGCGTATCTATACCGAGGGCTGCGACTTTGAGTTGAAAGACGACAAGTCGCCGGTGACAGAAGCCGATCACGCTGCCGAAGCAATCATTCTGGCTGCATTGCACAGGACAACGCCTGATATTCCCGTGGTTGCCGAGGAGGAAATCTCCGGTGGACATGTGCCCGGCGATCTTGGTGCGCGGTTTTATCTGGTCGATCCGCTTGATGGAACGCGCGAGTTCGTCAGCCGAAACGGCGATTTCACGGTCAATATTGCGCTGATCGAGCACGGTATTCCGGTTCTGGGCGTGGTCTACGCGCCGGTACGCGGTGTGCTGTTCATCGGCGGACCCGGTGGCGCGGAAGAAGTCAGCATAGCCGAAGACGGGTCTGTCACCGCGCGCAAGGCAATAGCGTGCCGTACGCCGCCGAATGAACTCATTGCTGTTGCCAGCCGCTCGCACCGTACCCCCGAAACCGACGCCTATCTCGAAGATTTCAATATTGCCGACTGCGTGTCTGTCGGATCGTCATTGAAATTCGGCCTGCTGGCGCGGGGCGAGGCAGACATATATCCGCGTTTTGGCCGGACGATGGAATGGGATACGGCTGCTGGCGATGCAGTCTTGCGCGCTGCCGGAGGCATGACGCTGACGTTGGATGGCAAGCCGCTCACCTATGGCCGCCGCAACCAAGCTGACGATGCCGATTTCGCCAATCCCCATTTTGTGGCGCGTGGACGATTGTAATTTGCTGGCAATACCATTGTGCGTGGTTCGACTAGCTCACCATGAGGGAAAGGGTTGGCTGCAAAGCTAACCGGATGTGTCGCAGAACGCGTTTATCCGCCAATCGTATTCCCAATATAGCTGCCTGCAGTCCTCCATCTCCCTCATGGTGAGCTAGTCGAACCACGCACGATGCTGATGCAATCTGACTATCACCTACCCCGGGCGCTTTCGCAGCAAAATCGTCACCACGAAAAATGCGCCCACCGAGCTTGTTACAATGCCAATCGGCAGTTCCTGCGGTGCCAAGAGCAATCTTGCGGCCAGATCGCTCAAAAGGATCAGCATGGCTCCGAGCAGGGCGCAGGTGACGATCAGCCCCGCATGCAGCTGACCGGAAAAACGGCGGGCAATATGCGGGATCATCAACCCGACAAAGCCGATCACCCCGGCGACCGAGACGAAAATCGCCGTGGAAAAAGCGCAGACGATAAACACCGTGTTGCGGATGCGCGTGACGCGGATGCCAAGGCTTTCGGCGGTGTTTTCGCCCGCCAGCAGCGCATCAAGTTTGCGATGGTTGTACAGCGCGTAAATCAGGATTGCCGCGAGGCCGGCGAGGGCGAGAGGCAGGTTTTCCCAGCGGGCAAGGCCAAGACCGCCAAGCGTCCAGAACATCACGGAATGAGCGGCGCGCTGGTCGCCGGCGAAAACCATATAATTGGTCAGCGCCGCAAACAGGAAGGAGACGGCGAGGCCTGCGAGGATCAGCCGTTCCGGCCCTTGTCCCTGCACGCGCCGTACGAGAAGCAGCACCACAATGGCCGCCAGCATACCGCCGCAAAACGCGGCAATCGGCAGAGTCCAGATGCCGAACCGATCGCCGATGACGGTGATGACCGAAACGGCGCCTGCCGCCGCGCCATTGGAAAGGCCGAACAGGAACGGATCAGCCAGATCGTTGCGGGTGACGGTCTGCAGCAGCGCGCCGATAATGCCGAGCCCTGCACCAACACAGATGGCAAGGATGACCCGTGGCAGACGCAGATCGACAATGATCTTGCCGACAGGTCCACTGACGGGGGTATCGGAAAGCCCGGCGGCATGGGTGAGGGCGCGCAATACGTCGCCCAGTGGAATAACCGTTGCACCATAGGCAATGGATACGAGGGCGAGGGCCAGAATGGCCGTCACCCCCGTGATCAGTGTCAGATGCTGACGGATATGCCGATGCACTCAGAACGCTTCCGGATGCATGGCCTTGGCCATTTTTTCAATCGCTTCGATATTGGCCGGGCCGGGTGTCAATTCCGCATAGCGCAGGGCGACGAAGCGGTTGTTCTTGACCGCATCGGTCTCTTTCATCGCGGGATGGGATTTGAGGAAGTCGAGCAATTTCTGGTAGCCCGCATCATCCTGATAATCCAGCAGGACGAGGAATTCCGGATTGCGCGTCGCCACGGTTTCCCACGATGTAGTGCCCCAGCTGGTGTCAAGGTCAGCCATGATATTAGTGCCGCCAGCTTCGGTGATCATTGCCGTCGGAATGGCGAACTTGCCAGCGGTAAACGGCTTATCCTCACCGGAATCGTAGAGGAATACGCGGGTGCCGCTCTTGTCGCCTATTTTTGTCTTCAGGTCGGCAAGCTCTGATTTCCAGCCGCTGACGAGCTTGTCTGCCTCTGCTTCCTTGCCGAAAATCTTGCCGAGCTTTTCCATGTCGCCATAGAGCAGATCCATGGAGGCGGCAGGACGGTTCTTGTCGAGATGAATGCAGCTCTCGGTCAGTTCCAGCGTCTTGATGCCATGCGGCGCGAGTGTGTCGGGTGTGACTTCGCCGCCCGGCTTCATGCCGTAGTTCCATCCGGCAAAGAAGAAGTCGGGTTCAGCCGCGATGAGGTTTTCGAGCGTCGGATATTTGGGGGCAAGTTCCGGAATGGATCCCTGCTGCTGCTTGAAGGCGTCATCCAGCTTGTACCAGCCGGTAATGCCGGAAACGCCAACCATGGAGGGTTGAAGATGCAGGGCGAAGGCCATTTCGCTCATGTTGATGTCCTGCACAACCGCGCGCTTGGGCGCTGCATCAAAGGTCAGGGGCTTGCCGCAACTGTCCACAGTGACGGGAAACGCCCATGCGGGTGCGGACAGCGCCGACAATGCGAGCGCGAGCAGGGTTCTTTTCATCAAATTCTCCGTAGCTGGGCAGAGTGTGCTGTTTTTATTGGTTCCGGTGCTTCGAACACCATGAGGTCACGGTCCTGGGAGGGATGCCGCAAACGCAGAACATCAAGGTCGAAGACATCGCTGACGATGCGCGGCGTCAACGTTTCATCGGGCGTGCCTGCGGCCACCAGTTGCGCTGCATGCATGACGGCAACATGGGTGGCGAAAGGCGCAACCAGCGGCAGGTCATGCAGCACGGCTATCGTCGTTACGTTGAGGCCGGTGACAAGGGCCAGTAGTTCGCTGCGCGCCTTGGGGTCAAGATGATTGGTGGGTTCATCTAGAAAGAGAACTTCCGGTTGTTGAGCAATCGCGCGGGCGAGTTGCACGCGCTGCCTTTCGCCGCCGGAAAGCGAGCCGATGGGGCGGCGGGCAAACTGGGCGATGCGGGCGCGGAACAGGGCTTCGGCGACAATCTCGCGGTCACGTGCCCGGGTGAAGCTGCCGAGATGCGGAATACGGCCAAGCGAAACATAATCTTCCACCAGCAATTGCTGGTCAGGCGTATCGGTCTGGCCGACAAAGGCAAATTGCCGTGCGCGTTCCCTCGGCGTCAGGCCGCCAAGTTTACTGCCATTGAGATGAATGTCGCCGGAGGACGGGCGGAGCAAGCCGGCCAGCATGCGCAGCAGGGTGGATTTTCCCGCACCGTTCGGTCCGATAATGGCAAGACGGGCGCCGCGCTCGATGCTAAGCGACACGTCATCGACAAGTGTCTGGCCGGACGTGCGATAACTCACCTCATCGGCATGCATGATCATGTGATGCATCGACAGATTTCCGTGGCTGCAATCTAGGCACATGGTGACAATTCCCGGAACAAGGAGATGGACAACGCCGGGCAAGGCGCAGCGTTTTCGTATAGTAACGTTATAACATTAGTCAATGCTGAATATGTCATAGATGAGCCGGAATGCGCGCGAGGGTCTTGTTGTAAAGTCCATTCGGGCGCTGCGAAGCCTTTGACCAGCCATCGTCCAACTGGTGATACATCAGGGCAAAGTCGATGAGGTCAGCGAAGTTCTTATCAGGGCAGATATCGCCGAAAAGATATTGCGCCTTGTCTGGAGCGCGAAATGCCACCGTGCAGGGATGTCCGCATCCGGCCATGCAGCCGATGCCACGTACCTCATAGGAAAGGTGGCCGGTGTGGGTGTCCAATTCCGATCGCAGATGCTCGACCAACGCCTCGCCGGGGCGCGACTGGCCGTCGGCACTTTTGCAAAGCGTGCATACAATAATCTGGTGGTGGGCCGCAATCATGCCTGTCCATTGCTTCTCGGACAAAGGTCAGGGAACGCAGACAATGCATCAACGCGAACCATGCGCGGGAAAACATCGCATCGCTCCCGGCGCACCCCGTCCGGTTCGAATTTCAATTGCGATGGCAGGTCTCCTGGCTCGCGGGTCTCAGCTTTGCCTTGCCTTCCCGGTCTTTCGACCAGTGGCTCGTCAGGCATCGCTCACCGCTTACAGTTGCGGGGGCAGCCACGGTCTCGGTCCCTTTTGGGTACGCCTCACCGTGTTCCCTTTTCATCTCCGGCGTTGTCTTGCCGGAGAAACCATCGGCGCGGATGCTATGCGGGCAGGCGTGCCGTTGCAAGCACGTTTATGCGGCATTTTTTGACGCTGCCAAATTTTTTGGCAAATGAAACATTTCAATTGGCTGACAACTCGATAGAGTGTCGGGAGCATTTGTGGAATCGTGGTTTTTAAATCAGACTTTTGAGGCGACATGGCAATTCACGCAGCAGTCTATCACCTGACGCATTATAAGTACGACCGGCCCATCATGCTCGGGCCGCAAATCATCCGGCTCCAGCCAGCGCCCCATTCCAGAACCAAAGTTCTCAGCCATTCCCTGAAGGTTAGTCCAGCCAACCATTTCGTCAATCTGCAGCAGGATCCTTACGGCAATTTCCTTGCCCGTTTCGTTTTCCCCGAACCGGTGACGGAATTGAAGATCGAGGTTGATCTCGTCGCTGACATGACGGTCTATAATCCCTTTGACTTCTTCGTTGAGCCCATCGGCGAAACCTGGCCTTTCGATTATCCGGAAGACATTCGCGACGACCTGTCGATCTATATGAAGCCGGAGCCTATGGGGCCGCTGGTATCGAACTTCCTGTCGACTATCGACCGCAGCCCTACCAACACGGTGAATTTCGTTGTTGATCTGAATGCGCGTATCCAACGCGAGATCGGTTATGTCATCCGCATGGAAACCGGCGTGCAGGAAGCCGAAGACACACTGAACTTGCGTACCGGTTCCTGCCGCGATTCCAGCTGGCTGCTGGTGCAGGTGCTGCGCAATCTCGGCCTCGCTGCGCGCTTTGTCTCCGGCTACCTGATCCAGCTGAAACCCGACCTTGTGGCCATCGACGGACCAGCGGGCACGGATAATGATTTCACCGATCTGCATGCGTGGTGCGAAGTCTATCTGCCGGGTGCAGGCTGGATCGGGCTTGATCCGACCTCGGGCCTTCTGACCGGCGAAAGTCATGTGCCGCTGGCGGCAACGCCGCATTACCGCAATGCCGCGCCGATTTCCGGCATGGCCGAGCCAGCCAATGTCGAATTCGGTTTCGACATGCGGGTAACCCGCGTTTCCGAGCATCCGCGTATTACCAAGCCATTCTCGGACGAGTCATGGACTGCGCTGGACGCTTTGGGCGAGCAGGTCGATGCTATCCTAAAGGAGCGCGATGTTCGGCTGACCATGGGCGGCGAGCCAACTTTCGTGTCGATCGATGATTTTGAATCCGGCGAATGGAATACGGACGCTGTTGGCCCGACGAAGCGCGAAAAGGCTGACAAGCTCATTCGTCGCCTGCGCGACCGGTTTGCACCGGGCGGTTTCCTGCATTACGGGCAGGGCAAATGGTATCCGGGCGAAAGTCTGCCGCGATGGACGTTTTCGCTCTACTGGCGCAAGGATGGCAAACCGATCTGGGTGAATCCCGATCTGATCGCAGCAGAAAACAGCAAGGCCGAGATCAAACCTGATGATGCCGGGAAACTGCTCGTTGCTTTGGCGGGTGAACTCGGCGTTGAAGCGGATATGGTCGCTCCGGCCTATGAGGACCCGGCCGAGTGGATCGTCAAGGAAGGCAATCTGCCCGACAATGTCGACCCTTCCAATTCCAAGCTGAAAGACCCGGAAGAGCGCAGTCGCATTGCCCGGGTTTTCGAACGCGGACTGAACGCGCCGAGCGGTTTTGTGCTGCCGGTACAACGCTGGAACAGCCAGGCCTCCGGTCCGCGCTGGCGCAGCGAAAAATGGAAGACGCGGCGCGGCAAGCTGTTTCTCGTGCCAGGCGATTCGCCGGTCGGTTACCGTCTGCCGCTCGGCGCACTGCCGCATGTTCCGCCTTCCGAATATCCCTATATCGTTCCGGTTGATCCATCGGTGGATCGCGGTAGCCTGCCAGACCCGGCGCCGCGTGCAGCACCGCATCCGCACGAAAACACCCTGGCCGTGGCATCCTTCACCGCTGCTGAAGGCAACCAGCAGGAGCGGGTGGAGCAGGAACTCGGCGAAATTGGCGGCGCAGTGCGTACCGCAATTTCCGTAGAGCCGCGTGACGGCCGCCTCAGCGTGTTCATGCCGCCGGTGGAAGCACTGGAAGACTATCTGGAACTGGTAGCGGCGGCGGAAGCCGCAGCGCATAAGCTTGGTCTACCGGTCCATATTGAAGGATACGGCCCGCCTCAGGATCACCGTATCAATGTTATCCGCGTTGCGCCCGATCCCGGTGTCATTGAGGTGAATATTCATCCCGCCGCCAATTGGCGCGAATGCGTGGAGACAACGACGGCGATCTATGAGGAAGCGCGGCAGACGCGTCTCGGCGCTGACAAGTTCATGATCGACGGTCGCCACACCGGCACTGGTGGTGGCAATCACGTGGTGGTTGGCGGCGAGACGCCGAACAACAGTCCATTCCTGCGGCGTCCTGATCTGCTGAAGAGCTTGGTGCTGCATTGGCAGCGCCATCCGTCGCTATCCTATATGTTCTCCGGCCTGTTCATCGGCCCGACCAGTCAGGCGCCGCGCATCGACGAGGCGCGACATGACAGCATGTACGAGCTGGAAATTGCCTTGGCGCAGGTGCCGAGGCCGGGTGAGGGTACACCGCCTTTGCCGTGGCTGGTGGACCGCCTGTTCCGCAACCTGCTGGTGGATGTCACCGGCAACACCCATCGTTCGGAAATCTGCATCGACAAGCTGTTTTCACCCGATGGTCCCACAGGGCGGCTCGGTCTCGTCGAATTCCGTGGCTTTGAGATGCCGCCGAATGCGCGCATGAGCCTTGCCCAGCAATTGCTGATCCGCGCGCTGATTGCACGCTTCTGGAACAACCCGATACAGGGCAGTTTCGTGCGCTGGGGCACGTCCCTGCATGACCGCTTCATGCTGCCTGCCTTTGTCTGGCAGGATTTCCTCGATGTGCTGGCCGACCTGCGCGAAAACGGCTTTGATTTCCGCCCCGAATGGTTCGAGGCACAGCTGGAGTTCCGCTTTCCCTTCTGCGGCGAGATCGAGAACGAAGGCGTCAAACTGGAAATCCGCCAGGCACTTGAACCTTGGCATGTCATGGGCGAGCAGGGTGCCATTGGCGGCACTGTGCGGTTCGTCGATTCCTCGGTTGAACGGCTGCAGGTCAAGGTGGAGGGCTTCAATCCCGCCCGCTACAGTGTGGCATGCAATGGCCGCGAGGTGCCGCTGAGAATGACGCAAACGCAGGGCACCGCCGTTGCGGGCGTGCGCTACAAGGCCTGGCAGCCGCGTTCCGGCCTGCATCCGATGATCCCGGTCAACACGCCGCTGGTGTTCGACATCTATGATCAGTGGTCAGGACGCGCGATTGGCGGTTGCGTCTATCATGTCGCACACCCCGGCGGGCGCAGCTATGATACGTTCCCGGTCAATTCCAACGAGGCGGAAGCGCGCCGGCTCACACGGTTCGAGCCGCGCGGCCATACGGCCGGGGGATATGAATTGCGCAAGGAGCAGCCATCAGGTGAATTCCCGATGACACTGGATTTGAGAAGGCCAAGACATTGAGATTGTTGGACTAATGGAACTGGAGGTTTCACCCCCTCTGCCCTGTCGGGCATCTCCCCCACAAGGGGGGAGATCGGCCTTCATGGACATTTTGCACACCTTGCGATGGTGGGCGTTGCGCAAAATTTTCGATGCCGATGTGATCTCTCCCCTTGTGGGGGAGATGGGCGACAGCCCAGAGGGGGGTATCGCAATCAATGTCACAGAGCGTGAAATCGAACCCGCTCTCCAGTCTGCTTGCCAGCTATAAACCGCTGCAAGGGGTGGCGGATGAGATGATCGATCCCACCGGCGCTGTTCGCCCCGGCTGGGAAAAGCTGTTGCATTCACTCGATGCGCTCGGGCCGGAGAAGCTTGCCACGCGTTTTACCCGCGCCAACCAGTATCTGCACGACGCGGGCGTATTCTATCGCGTCTATGACGACACCGGCACGCAGGAACGGGAATGGCCGCTGGCTCATATTCCGATCCTGATCAATGAGGACGACTGGCGGGCGATCACCGCCGGTCTGACCCAGCGCGCCGATCTTCTCGAAGATATTGTCGCCGACATCTATGGTGATAACAGGCTGGTGCGCGAGGGCTTGTTGCCGCCTGATCTGATCGCCTCCAATCCGGAATTTCTGCACCCTGTCACCGGAATCAAACCAGCCAGCGGGCATTTTCTGCATTTCTGTGCTTTTGAACTTGGCCGCGCTCCCAATGGTCAATGGTGGGTGCTGGGCGACCGCACGCAGGCACCATCGGGTGCCGGTTTTGCCCTGGAAAACCGCGTTGCCACCACCCGCGCCCTGTCGGATATATCCGGTGCAATGAATGTTCACCGCCTTGCCGGGTTCTTCAAGGATTTCCGCGATTCCTTGCAAAGCCTGATCAATGATCCCGCTGGACGCGCCGCTATCCTGACGCCGGGGCCAAACAACGAAACCTATTTCGAACACGCCTATATTGCCCGGTATCTCGGTATTATGCTGCTGGAAGGTGATGATCTGACCGTCAGCAAGGGCAGGCTGATGGTGCGCACGGTTTCCGGTCTCAAGCCGATCGACGTTTTGTGGCGGCGCATGGATGCGGCCTATATGGACCCGCTGGAACTCAAATCGGATTCATGGATCGGCACGCCGGGTATGGTCAGCGCCTTGCGCCAGCGCTCGGTGTCCCTCGTCAATGCGCTCGGTTCCGGCATTCTCGAAACCCGGGCGCTGCTGGCATTTCTGCCGGCGATTTCCAAGGCGCTGCACAACCGCGATCTCGCCCTGCCAAGCATTGCCACATGGTGGTGCGGACAGGAGAAGGAACGGCAGCAGGTTATCAAACGGCTCGACCAGATGATGGTCGGCCCGGCGCTGTCGACGCGGCTGCCGTTCGAGGATGTCCAGACGACGGTGCTTGGATCGGCATTGGATGAAGAGGCACGTCAGGTGCTGCTGAAGCGGCTGCAGACTGATGGTCGTGGCCTGGTGGGGCAGGAAGCCGTGAAGCTTTCCACCACGCCTGTTTATGTCGGAGGGAAGCTCGAGCCGCGCCCCTTCGTGTTGCGGGTTTTTGCAGCACGGCACAAGGACGGCTGGAGCTTTATGCCCGGCGGCTTTGCCCGCGTCGGTTTTACGCTCGATACGGCGGCTATTGCCATGCAGCGCGGCGGGCAGGCGGCGGATGTGTGGATTACCAGTTCAAGCCCGGTGCGCAAGGATACGCTGCTGCCGCGCGAAGACGATGCCTTCAGGCGCAATGTGCCCGGCACGTTGCCGAGCCGCTCGGCAGAAAATCTGATGTGGATGGGGCGTTATATCGAGCGGGCTGAAGCCACAGCGCGTATCCTGCGCGCCTGCCATGCGCGTTATGCGGAAGCGGCGAATACCGAACTTCCGCTTCTGACCGAGATGCGCGATTACCTGAAGCCGCTTGGCATCGATCTCGACACTGCCATTCCCAAGGGGTTGCAGCGGTCCATCGATGGCGCGATGCTGAGCGCTGGCCGTATCCGTGACCGGTTTTCGCCGGATGGCTGGCTGGCGCTGCGCGATCTTTCAAAAACCATTCATCGTTTTCAGGATGTGGTGGCACAGGGCGATGATGCCACCCGCGCCATGACGATCATCCTGCGCAAACTGGCGGGTTTTTCCGGTCTGGTGCACGAAAACATGTATCGCTTCACCGGCTGGCGTTTCCTTGAAATTGGCCGCCGGGTTGAGCGCGGTATCCAGATGGCGCGCATTCTCGCCACCCTGTCGCGGCATGAGGCGGCCGAGGGTGCACTGGAAATGTTGCTGGAAATCGGCGACAGCGTCATGACGCACCGGCGTCAGTACAGCGTCTATTCCGGCCGGTTGAGCGTGCTTGATCTTTTGGCGCTGGATCCTCTCAATCCGCGCTCGATCATTTTCCAGCTGGATGCGCTCAAAACGGAGTTCAACCTGCTGCCGCTGCGGGAAGCGGGCGCCCACATGCCAGCCTTTTCCAAAGATGTGCTGCGCCTGCACACACAGCTTGCCATTATGGAAGCGGAGGAATTGACGCCGGATAAACTGCACGAAATCGCCAATGAAATCGGCGGCTTGTCCGATATTATCTCCGACACCTATTTTGCCTGAGCGGGGATAGGACATGCTCTATAACATCCGTCTGCACCTCCACTATGATTATGAGCGCTCCGCTGCGGGTGGGCGCCATCATATCCGGGTCATGCCGCAAACCCTGCCAGGCATCCAGCGCGTTGTGGCTTCCAGCTTGTCATTTGACCCAACAGCGGCCGAACGGTCTGATTTCACGGACTTTTTCGCCAATACAGTCACCTCAATCGTCTATCGCAATCCGCATGAAACGCTAGATGTGGCGATGACGGCACGCATCAACGTATCGCGACCGCAAAATATGCTGGATGTTTCGCCTGATCTGGCTGGACTGACCAAGGAAATCCGCAGTGTCTGGTCTGTTGCGTCCGATACGCCGCATCATTTCATGACCTCGAGCGCCCATGCCTCCATCGATCCTGACATCACTGCTTATGCCGCAAAAAGCCTTGGCGGTACCCGCACGGTGATGGAGGCTGTGAATGAACTCTGCAACCGGATCAACGCCGATTTTGCTTACGATGCCGACGCCACCAATGTGCGCACCACGGCGCGTGAAGCCTTTGAGCTGCGCGCCGGTGTCTGTCAGGATTTCAGCCACATCATGATCGCCGGTTTGCGCGGCATCGGCATTCCCGCCGGTTATGTCAGCGGCTTCCTGCGCACCATTCCTCCGCCCGGCAAGGAGCGACTGGAGGGCGCGGACGCCATGCATGCATGGGTGCGGGCGTGGTGCGGCCGCGAGGCGGGCTGGCAGGAATTCGACCCGACCAATGCCATGATAGCTGGAAATGACCACATCACCGTGGGCTACGGCCGGGACTATGCCGATGTCTCGCCCATTGTCGGGGTATTGAAGACCAGCGGCTCCCAGAAGGCGAAGCAATTGGTGGATGTGATCCCGCTGGAGTGAGGGGCGGAATATCAAGTAGACACCTCGGTGCCGGTTATCTCTCCCCTTGTGGGAGAGAAAGGATTTTCTTGGATTTAGCCTCTTTGCTAAATCCTTAGAAAATCCCAGAGAGGGGATTTGCCAAAAACCAATTATCCCCTCTCTTGCGATTTCTGGCACTTAGCAAGAGCTAAGATGCCGAAATCGCTTTCTCCCCACAAGGGGGGAGATAAAGCGGCGATGTTTGCACGATTATTGAAACAGTTTTTCTTGGTTTCTCCCGATCTCGAGAATATGCTCTGTTTTGTCAGCCATTTGCGTCCGTGAGTGGGATGAATTTTCAAAGTGCGATCCATGCTTCCCATTCCCCCGATGATGCTGACGACCGGCCCGGTTCCCGTCTATCCCGAAGTGCTCGAAGCCCTGGGAAAACCGGTGCTCTACGACTACGAACCCGCGTTCCAGAATTTCTATGCGGGTGTGATAGAAAAGCTCCGGCTGGCGCTACGGCAGGACAATGCGCCTGTCATCATGCAGGGAGAGGCTATTCTGGGCATTGAGGCGGCGGCTGCGGCGCTGATCGGCAAGAATGACGTCGTGCTCAATCTTGTATCCGGCGTCTATGGCAAAGGCTTTGCCGGCTGGGCGGCGCGTTACGGCAGGCAAGTCATTGAACTCGCCGTGCCCTATAATGACATCATTGATCCACAGGCGGTGCGCGATACGCTACGTCAGCGCCCGGATATCACAATCGTTTCGCTGTGCCACCATGATACACCGTCGGGCACGCTTAATCCCTTGCACGAGATCGGCAGGATTGTAGCCGAGCACGGTGCCTATCTCATCGTGGACGCGGTCTCGTCCTTTGGCGGTATGGATGTTCATCCGCAGGATGCGCATGTCGATATTTTCATCACCTCTCCATCAAAATGCCTTGGCAGTACGCCGGGTCTCAGCCTGATCAGTGTGAGTGAGCGCGCTTGGGTAAAAATCGAAGCCAATCCGGATGCACCGTGCGGCTCGTTTCTCAGCCTGCTGGGCTGGAAGGGTGCGTCTGAACCGGGCGCGCCGTTTCCGGTGACGCCGTCCATTGCCGAGATTTATGCGCTGGATGCAGCCTTGGACCGGTATGCCGCAGAGGGGCCGGAACATGTCTGGACGCGCCATGCGCAAACGGCAGCCATCGCGCGCAACGGTTTGCTTGAGCTTGGTCTGAAGCTCTGGCCGAAAAAGCCCGAATATTGTGCCCCGACTGCCACAGCGTTCAAGATACCCGAGGGTTTCAGCGATACGCAACTGCGCGACCGCCTGCGCAATGAGCATGGTATTCTGCTGTCACTTGGCCGCGCCGATACGGCGGGAAAGCTGCTGCGGGTCGGTCATATGGGCGTTTCGGCAAATCCCGACTTCGCTCGCGCCACCATAACAGCTTTAAGTCAGATTCTGTCCCGGCCGCTCGGCCCCAACAACAATTAAGAGGATCGCCCCACATGTCCCGTATCCTGTTGAATCGCCGCACCTTTCTCAACCTGACCGCCAGCGCCGCTGCGCTGACGGCCATGCCTGTTTTGGGCTGGGCGCAGGGTGCAACACCTGTCAAAGGCGGACGCCTGACCGTTGCCGGGGACAGCGAACCGGCCAATCTGAACCCGGCCATTGTCGCCTCGAACGGCGTGTTCTTCGTCGCCAGCAAAATCGTCGAGCCGCTGGCCGAACAGTCCTATGACGGCAAGGATGGGCTGTCGCCGCGCCTTGCGACCGCGTGGGAAGGCTCGGCCGACGGCCTGACCGCGACGTTCAAGCTGCGCGAGGGCGTGACGTGGCATGACGGCAAACCGTTTACCTCGGCGGACGTGGCGTTTTCTGCGCTGGAAGTGTGGAAGAAGCTGCAAAATCTCGGGCGCGTGGTTTTCAAGAATTTGGAGAGCGTCGAAACGCCGGATGATCACACCGCGATTTTCAAATTCTCGCAGCCGACGCCGTTCCAGTTGATCCTCAATGCGTTGCCGGTGGTCACATCGGTGGTGCCGAAACATCTTTATGAAGGCACGGATATCGCCAAAAATCCCGCCAATGAGAAACTGGTCGGCACCGGGCCTTTCAAATTCGGCGAACACAAGCCGGGCGAATATTATCTGTTGAAGCGCAATGACGCCTATTGGGAAAAGGATCAGCCGACGCTGGACGAAATCGTCTATCAGATATTGCCGGACCGCGCAGCGGCGGGCAATGCGCTGGAAGCGGAGCAGATACAGCTTGCCGCTTTTTCTGCGGTGCCGCTGGCCGATCTTGCCCGCATCTCCAAATCGTCGGGCCTTAAGGTCTATGCCAATGGTTATGAGGGCCTGACCTACCAGCTCATCGTCGAGATCAACCATCGGCGCAAGGAGCTTGCCGATGTGAAAGTGCGGCAGGCGCTAGCCCATGCCATCGATCGGGATTTTGTCGTCAAGACGATTTTCCTCGGCTATGCCAAGCCATCGACCGGGCCTGTCCCTGCCTATGACAAGACGTTTTATGAGCCCGACGTCACCACCTATGCTTTTGATCCGGCCAAGGCGGAGGCGCTGCTGGATGAAGCGGGTTACAAGCGCGGTGCCGATGGCAACCGCTTCAAGCTGAAACTCTTGCCCGCGCCATTCTTCAATGAAACCAAGCAGTTTGGCGACTATTTGCGCCAGGCTTTGGCCAAGGTCGGGATCGATGCGCAGATCGTCAGCAATGACACACCGGCGCATCTGAAAGCCGTCTATACGGAACATGATTTCGATATCACCGTGGCAACACCGGTCTATCGTTCCGATCCGGCGATTTCAACGACCATCCTGTTTGAAAGCGGCCTGCCGGCTGGGGTGCCGTTCTCCAACCAGTATGGCTATGCCAATGCGGATGTCGACAAGCTGATCAAGGAGGCCGCTTCAACCGTTGATAGCGACAAGCGTGCGGGCCTCTATAAGCAGCTGCAGAAGACCGCGTCAGAGGATTTGCCGCTGATCAACGTGGCGGAGTTCTCGTTCATAACGGTGGCGCGCGATACCGTACAGAATGTTTCCGATAATCCGCGCTGGGCTGTGTCCAACTGGGCCAATGTCTGGCTGAAGGGGTAGGGGTGTTTTATTTCGCAAATCGCAAGTGGCACCACCGCTTACCCTCCACCTTGTGGGGAGCCACGCATACCGCCGCCCTCTATCTCGGGTCAGCCCGAGGATGAAGGAGAGAGAGGTGCGAGGCAAAGGTGCAGCGGCAGTGTGCGTGGTTCGACGGGCTCACCATGAGGGAGAGCGAGGATTGCGGGGACCATATTCTGCAAAGGCTGCGATTTAGCGGTGCTGCCAAACCAACTTCCTCATGGTGAGCCCGTCGAACCACGCACAATGGTTCTGCAGTCTCCCCATCGATGACAACAAACCCGTTTGTTTTCCCCGCCCAATCGCTCTAGTCTCCCCTTTCATTTGCATGACCTCTCGGAGCACTTTTCTTGCCGCCTCTCGCATCTTTTTTCGTGAAACGCCTGCTGGGGGCGATTCCGGTTCTTGGCGTCGTGCTGGTTGGCAGCTTTTTGCTGTTGGAAGCCGCGTCCGGCGATGCGGTCGATTCCTATGTGGCGCGGACGGGCGGGATGGATGCGGACCAGCTTGCGCAGTTGCGGCAGGCTTGGGGGCTGGATCAGGGGCCGCTTCAGCGCTTCGTCGCCTATATATCCGCATTGGCGCATGGCGATTTCGGCTGGTCCACGGCCTTTCAGCGGCCGGTTCTGTCGGTGATTTGGGAGCGTCTGCCTGTCACCCTGCTGTTGATGGGCATTGCCACGGCGCTCGCTTTCTTTCTTGGTTCTCTGCTTGGCGTAATCGCCGGGGCCAGACCCGGTTCATTGCGCGACCGCTTCCTGTCGATCGGTTCGCTGGCATTGTATGCCGTGCCGGGCTTCTGGCTGGGGCTGGTGCTGATCGTGGTCTTCGCCGTCAATCTGCGCTGGCTTCCGGTGGGCGGCATTGAAACCATTGCGTCGGGCAAAACCGGATTGGCACGGTTGGGAGACATTGCCACGCATCTCGTCCTGCCTGTGGCCTCGCTCGCCGTGGTCTATCTCGCGCTTTATCTGCGGTTGATGCGCGATCGCATGAGTGAAATCTGGCGCGATCCTTTCGTGTTGGGGCTGAAGGCGCGCGGCCTCAGTCATGGCCGTATTGTTTGGCGGCATGTGGCGCGCAATGCGGTACTACCCGTGGTGACCATGCTCGGGCTGCAAGCGGCTGTCATGCTCGGCGGCAGCGTCGTGGTCGAAAGCGTCTTTGCCATTCCCGGATTTGGCCGTCTGGCGGCAGAAGCTGTCTCGCGCCGTGACACGCCGCTATTGCTTGGCGTCATCCTGTGCAGTGCCATCACGGTGATTATTGCCAATCTTCTGGTTGATCTTGCCTATGGCAAGCTCGATCCGCGCGTGAGGACCATCCGATGACGGCGTGGCGCCAGCTTGGCTGGGAGGGGCGCATTGGTCTTGTGCTGCTGGCCGTGCTTATCCTGATGGCGTTGCTGGCGCCGTGGATTGTGCCGGGCGATCCGCTGGCAATCGTTGGCGAACCGCTGACGCCGCCTTTCACCACTGAATTGCATATACTTGGCACGGATCGGCTTGGCCGTGATGTCCTGTCGGAATTGTTGTACGGGACGCGCATCACACTGCTGGTCGCATTCTTTTCGGCTGCAGCAGCGCTGGTTGTCGGCAGTATCGTTGGCACGCTGGCGGGGTTTCTGGGCGGTTTTGCCGATGCGGTGCTGATGCGGATCACCGAAGCGTTCCAGACAGTACCCGGTTTTCTGCTGGCTCTGGCTGCCATCAGTGTGACGGGTCCAAGTGTTCCCACGCTGATCTTTGCCATCAGCCTTGGCAACTGGACACAGGCGGCACGCGTAACCCGCGCCGAGGTGCTATCGCTGCGTGAGCGCGATTTTGTGGCTGCGGCACGCACACTCGGTATGCGTCCGCTGGAAATTGCCTTCCGGGAAATCCTGCCCAATGCTTTTGGCCCGGCGGCGTCGCTGGCAGCGATTTCGGTGGCGGCGGCAATCCTCATCGAGGCGGCGCTGTCGTTTCTCGGCTTCGGTGACCCTAATCGGGTGACTTGGGGCAGCATGATTGCGGAGGGACGTACGGTCCTGCGCGCCGCGCCCTATCTGTCCATTGTACCGGGACTCGCGCTTGTTATCACGGTGCTCAGCGTGCATCTGGTCGGGCGCGGACTCTCCCGCAACGGGAGGTTGCGCCCATGAGCCAGCCCTTCTTGCGTGTCGATGGTCTAAGTGTTTCCTATGGTGGGACACTTGCGCTGAAAAACGTCTCACTGGAGCTTGTGCGTGGCGAGCGGCTCGCACTGATTGGTGAAAGCGGCTCGGGCAAGTCGACGCTTGCTATGGCAATTGCCGGGCTGTTACCCCGGCAGGCGCGGCAGAGCGGAACGATTGCCTTCCCGTCGGCACCGTCGGGGTTGCGACTTGGCAAGGATATCGGCGTGGTGTTTCAGGATCCGGGTGGCAGCCTTGATCCGGTCATGAAGATTGGTGATCAGATTGCCGAAGTCATCCGTGCCCATGAGGATACGAGCTGGATCGCAGCACGCGTACGGGCGGCCAATCTGCTCGACCGGGTGCACATTCCCAAAGCGCTGTCGCGGCTCAACAGCTATCCGCACGAGTTTTCCGGCGGTCAGCGTCAGCGCATCGCGCTGGCATTGGCGCTGGCCGGCAATCCATCACTGATCATCGCCGATGAACTGACCAGTGCGCTCGATACGGTGGTGCAGAGGCATATCGTCAACCTGCTGGATGAACTGGTGCGTGAAGATGGACTGAGCCTTCTGTTTGTCACCCATGACATTGCGCTGGCATCCGAGCGCGCCGACCAGATTGCTGTTCTCTACCGGGGCGAGTTTGTCGAGGCAGGCCCCGCGGCGGAGGTTCTGGGTAAGCCGCAGCATCCCTATACCAAGGCGCTGATCGGAACCCATCTGTCGCTGGATACGCCGCGCAGAAAACGGCTTGCCGAAATCAACCCCGACAGTTTGAACCTGCCATGAGCGAAACAGTCATGCCACCGGTTCTTGAGATCAGGGATGTTGCCAAACGCTTTGGCGACCGGTCAACCGGTGGTTTGCGGGATATCAATCTCACGTTGGCGCGCGGTGAAACGCTGGCGCTGGTCGGCGCGTCGGGATCAGGAAAAACCACATTGGCCCGGCTGGTCATGCGGCTGAGTACGCCGGATCGCGGATCAATTCGGCTGTCCGGTCATGATCTGACAGCGTCGCGCGGCGAGGCGTTGCGGCTCTTGCGGCCCAAATTCCAGATGGTGTTTCAGGATCCGCTGGCGGCGTTCAACCCGCGTGCCAATGTAAGGCGCATACTGGAAGACCCGCTGCGGTTGCATGGCTTGGTGCCGAAAGAAGAGTATGATGCCGCTATCGCCGCCATGCTCGAACGGGTTGGCCTGAATGCTGAACTGATGCAGCGATATCCGCTGGAACTTTCCGGCGGTCAGCGTCAGCGTGTCGCCATTGCCCGCGCAATCGCTACGAAGCCTGATCTGATCGTCCTGGATGAGCCGGTTTCGGCGCTGGATGTTTCGATACGGGCGCAAATCCTCAACTTGTTGCTGGATTTGCAGGAAGAAACCGGCGTTGCCTATCTCTTCATATCGCATGATCTGGCGGTGGTTCGTGCCATCGCAGATCATATGATCGTGCTGGACGAGGGGCATATCGTCGAAAGGGGGCTCACCGAAACCGTTCTTGCCGCGCCGCAGGCGGAAGCCACGAAAATTCTGATTGAAGCCGTTCCTAAATTGAAGGTCTGGGCCTGAACGTATCCACCTGAGGGTGGCTGAAATATCGTAAAAATGGGCAATTTCTGCTTTCGTGAACGCGGTGTTTGTGAGCACGGAGGAAACGTTGCCGTTGGTCGTCATCGCTTCGTATTCCGGTATGCGCGCAGGTCAATGATATCTGCCGAATGTGCCAGCATGTCCTGATCCTTTTCCAGAATTGGAATCATGCCAGGCGCGGTCCAATCCATCTGACAGGACGTTCGTTTTAAAAAGTGACCGGATTTGAAGTGGCATACCAAACTTGCCGTAGTTTATTCCAGCACAGGTCCCGAATAGGCTTCAGGCGAAATTCAATTCTTAAAAAGACGATTGGGAGGTCGCCAGACAATGCAACCTGTGGTAGAAGCCGCGCAATCGCATGCCATTTATTCAATTTTTAGAAATGTCCTTCGTATGAAATTAGCCCGATCAGGTTAGGGTCATACGGACCGGAGTTGAGGTTGATAATTGTACGCTGAATATTTCCCCATCGTCTCGGATCTCGTCCACCGCCTCGGGCTGGTCGCACTGATCAGTATGGGCTACGGCTCTATTATTCGCGGCTTCAGCCAACCATTGACGCGTGGTTGCATGGTGGGGCTGCTGTTTGGCTGCTCGACAATTCTCTCGATGCTTGATCCGGTTTTGGTCGATGCAGGCATTATTATTGATGCGCGTTCCATCCTGCTTGCCCTCAGCGCGCCCTTCGGCGGGTTTATCGCTTTGGCGGTGGCTACAACCTTAACGATCATTGCGCGGATAATTATTGGCGGTAACGGTGTCTATGCCGGTGTAGCGGGTATCATGATCATTTGCCTGATCAGTTTCATTTTCCGGTTTGCCTACCAGCCCAAAACCTACACTTGGAAACACTTTCTCATTCTTGGCCTGACTGTTCCCCTTTACGGACTCAGCATCTTCATCCTGCCATTCGAACAGGCCTTGCCGATTTTCCAGCGCATTGCTCTGCCGATGCTGACCTTGAGCGTCACGGGTATTGTGCTGATATCACTGTTTTTGCAGCGCGAACTCATGCGGTTTGATCAGGTCAAAGTGCTGGAGGTGGACGCCCATACCGATCCGCTGACCAATCTGGCCAACCGCCGCCTGTTTGACCGCGTTGCGCGCCGGACATTTCGCAAGGCTGCCTCCACGGGCGGCGAGCTGTTTTCGCTTGTCATGATCGATATCGATTCATTCAAGAGCATCAATGATCATTGGGGGCATTCGAACGGCGACCTCGTGCTCATCGAGATTTCAACAATTATCCGCTCGCTGGTGCGGAAATCCGATCTGGTGGCGCGTTATGGCGGTGAGGAGATCACTATTCTGATGCCAGCGGCTCCCTCCGGCGAAGCCATGGCAATGGCTGAAGCAATCCGCCGGCGTGTCAATGAAACGTTCTTCGATCTGGGGCGGGGACAAACCCACGTAACGGTCAGCGCGGGTGTCGCTACCTTCGGTCCGCACCATCAGTCGATCACAGAATTGATCGAGGAGGCGGATGTTGCGCTTTACCGCGCCAAGCGGCTTGGCCGGAACCGTATTGAACTGGCGACAATGGCGGCTTAAGCGCGGTTGCAGTTCTGACCCCGGGCGTCGACGCGTCGGGATGGCGCGCGTGAAGACCGGCGTCAGAAATTGATGTTTAAACTTTTCCAGAATGTATCGATCATCGGACCGTCGGTCGTTTCATTCTCCTGATCGATTTGGGTCACGACGATGATACCCTGATCCGGATTGCCATAGGTAACAGCCTCGATATTGATCGTGTCGTACTTGCTGTTGACGGTGGCTTTCAAACCTTTCAGCTTTTTGCCGGAATCGATCTGCCGTTCGGTTGGAATCTCCTCGACTTTTGCTCCGGCCTGTTTCGATTCTTTTGTCAGTTGTTGTATCATCAGATGCGACAAGGAACTTGGATCCATTCCCTTGTATTCCTGCACAATGACCATGGTGCCTAACGCGGTGTTCAGCAAATACTGGCTGATGCCTCCACCAAGATCGGATTTGACAACGCTGAGATTGCCAGCGTGATCGAACGACACAAACTCACTGGATGCAGTGACAAACTTCGAGCGATCGAGTGTTACCTTGATGTCCTTGCCGTCGCTGGTGGTGACGGTCAAGGTATCGCCAACATCAATGCCAACCTGTTTTCCATCGATGGTCAATTGATAGCCCTTGCTGTTCTCCGCCCATGTTGGCTGGATCAGCAGGGCAGAAAAGCAGACGCATTGAACCAGTAAGGTTGCGCGCATAGTCATCTCCTGTTTGGGCTTATGCGAGATGTCAGGCTTCTGCATAAGGCGAGGGGCGGATCACCGGCCCGCTGCGTTTCCGCGTTCATCGACAATCTGCGCCATGGCTTCCGCTTCCGGACCTTCGCTGCGAAGCCCTCCGGCAACGCCCGATCTGTCCGCTTCTGACCTGTTCTGACTGACCTTCCATTTGCCTTCAATGCGGGTGATCGGGATTTCAACGCCGATAATTCCCTTCACCTGCCCGGCAATGAATGGCTCCGGCGCATCTTCCACCGCCCACGGCTGGTCACGGTTGCTTTCCTGCTTGCGGGTGAGGCTGTCGATCTGGCGGCGCAACCATTCCGGGTCATCGTGAATTTGCGGTACTCCCCACGCCTGAACGACCACATAATTCCAGGTCGGCACGACCTTGCCGTGTTCGCGTTTGGTCGCGTACCACGATGGCGTCACATAGGTGTTTGGACCCTGAAAAATAATGAGAGCTTCGGCGCCGGCCTGCAAAGCGGCAACCTGCTCATTGGCTTTGGCCAAATGCGCGCGCAAAGTGCCATGAGTGGAGGCTTCGGCATCGATCTCGAACGGAATAAGGTTCGCCATCAGACCCTGTTCACCATTCGTTACCAGCATAGCGAGCGGGTGCTTGCGGATCAGATCATGCATGACGTCGAGACGGTCTTCCCGAAATGCTGGCGGTCTGTACATGGGTTTCTCCGACTGTAGCTTTGCTTGAGCGGCGAATTTCGTGCTGCTCGTGATCATTGCCGGATGATAATGGATCGGTGCACCTTCGCAACACCAAGTTGCAGGCTTACGAACGTCTATCCGGCGGCCGGATCCACGTGTTCACACCGCTGGCTGGTTGGCCAGGGCGAGTGCAGCCTGGCGGCCGGATTCAAGAATGCGATTGGATGTTTCCTGATCCGGCACCATGCGCGCCAATTGCAGGGTGCCGATCATGCCCCCGAATATCGCATAGGCGCGGTCTCGGGCAGTATTTTCTGACAGGTTGCCGGGAAGTTCGGCGGCGATCAATCCGGTGATGCCTTCAATGATCTCCGTTAAACGCGCACGCGTTTCGAGGGAGTGCCGTCCGATCTCGGCAATCAGCGGTGGTACGGCACAACCAAGTTCGGGATGGCCGAGATGTGCCGGTTGCAGATACGTCCGTACGATGGTTTCAAGCGTGTTTTCGCCGCGCTTACGGGCAGCCCCGATCTTATACGCGAGATAGCTGCTGGTGGAGGCAAGGGCCGCTGTAAGCGACTCCTGAACCAGGTCTTCCTTCGAGGAAAAATGTGCGTAAAATCCACCGTGGGTCAGCCCAGCCTCCGCCATCACACCGGCAAGGCCGGTGGCTTCGATCCCGTCTTTGCGAAAACGTTTTGAGGCAACATCGATAAGCCGCTGCCGCGTTTCTGCCTTGTGTCCCTTGGAATAGCGCATTGGTAATGCCTGCGACGGTTTGTTTATATGTCAATTGACATATCATATGATGGACATAATATGAAGGCGATTTTACGGGAATGATGCAGTCGCGGGAGCAGCCGATGTCTGATACTTTTCAACCAACTTATGGTCTTGTGCCGCCCGAGGTTGCCGCGACGCTTTCCGGTGTTGAATTCATGCAAGGTTTGCTTGCCGGGACCTATCCTGCGCCGCCTTTTGCCGAAACGACGGGTCTGTGGCCAGTTTCCGTGGAAGCGGGAAAGATTGTATTTGAGGCAATGCCGTCAAAACGCTTCTACAATCCGATGGGCGCGGTCCACGGCGGTTGGATTTCACTGTTGATTGATACGGTGATGGGATGTGCCGTGCATTCATCGCTGAAAGCAGGGCAGGCCTATACGACCATTGAAATGAAGACGACCTTTGTCCGGCCCGTGTTTGAATCGACCGGCAAATTGCGCTGTGAGGGCCTTCTTCTGCATTCCGGCAGCAGGACCGCAAGTTCTGAAGGCAAGATATTCGATGGAAACGGCCGACTGGTGGCCCACGGTTCAGAAACTTGCCTGATCATGGATGTGCAGAAAAAGACGGCCGCCTAGGGGCATTCATCTCAATCGGGCTTATCATTAAAATCTGCGGCGATGTAATAGGAAGCCTCCTGTTTGCCGCAACGGAACCCCGGAGCTATCCTGTCCGCTATCTTGCGGGCGATATCGTTGGCTTTTGCGGCCGTCTGCTTGACCGAGACGTAGCCCACGGAACATGTCTGCTTCGCTTCACCCACCCGCATTATTGCGAGGATCGAATCGTCGTCAGTCTTGTAGCGCAAGATGGTGGCAACCGGTTTTTTATCCGGGCCCAGCCGCCATTCAAGCTTGTCGGCGCCCAAGGTGTTGAAGCGCGGAATCATTGATCCGAATGAGAATTTCTTGGCCGGCTTTTTCGCATAAGCCACATAGAAGCGCAGATCATCCTCAATGAGCTGCACCTGCATGTCGCCGAATCCCTCGCAAAGCCACACGCCGGTGATCAGCGGATTATCAGTTGCATGACTTTGTTCGCGGCATTGTTCAATGCCGATCAGCGTATAGACACTGGTGTTACCCGCGTGAGCCGTTGCCGGAACAAGTGTGGCTGTGAGCGCTGCAGCCCATGCGGCAGACCGAAGTTTTAATTGCATTTCGCGCCCCCTGTTTCTGTGCGCGGCTTTAATTAGATGAATTGTGCGTGGATATGGGGCGGATGGGAAGATCGCGGCCCCGGGGCTATTTTGATTTTCTGACTTGCTATTTCAGGCCTCGTCGTAAGATTATCGAAAACAACAGCAACTGAATTTCCGAGAGGCCGTGATGGACGAAGAACCAGAGTTGGTTGTGTCGCGTTTATCGAAAGAATTCACCCGCGACGGCATCACCGTAAGCGTCGAAATTTACCGTCTGGCCGAGCAAAGCGAATGGACGCTGGAAGTGGTCACTGCGGACAAGGATTCGGTCATCTGGGATGACCCGTTCGAGACCGATCAAGCGGCCTATGATGAGTTTCTCAAGGCCGTGGAAGAGGAAGGCCTCGCCGCATTGATCGACCCGGAAGGCGGAGAGACGCTGCATTAAACTTGATGCGACAAGTCTGTGCGATAATATACGCAGTGATCAAACAATATATTTCGGATCTGTTCAGAGGGCGGGCCTAATCACTGCGTCACGCGTGCATTTTCGACAAATTGTTTGGATTTTCGAATTTTTTGTTTCCACTTAAGTGAGGGCTTCTCGATCAATTTCCACGAGAGGCAAGCAAAGAAAAAAGTTATCGGGATTGCCAGCAACGTCAAATAAATAGGACCAATTGTTGGAGATAGCACCTTTACGATACTCTGCTGGATAGGGAATGCGTACAGATAAGCCCCATAACTAATATCTATCGATACCTCGTGGTGAAGGTTTATAGGGGTAAAGGCAAAGAAGTACACGAGATATGGTAGCACAACAAAATAGACACCATACCCATACATGTTTGGCAGGTACGACGATCCAAGAAGAACCAAAACTGCAACAGCTCCATGGATGTATCGGCTTGGTACCGCTGGGAGCTTGGATAACGCTGCCCCGGCAAAAAAGAAGTAACCCATATTAAGAAAATTGAAAGTTGAAACAGATGGGAGAAGATCGGGGCCTCTGTTCAACCACGAGAGCCCAAAAAAATGTACCGAGAAGTAATAACCAATCCCAAAGGCTCCCGCTATTGATACGAGTATCCCAAAATTGCGAACTCGAATGATCACGAAAAATGCACTGATTGCATACATTGTCGCTTCAAGAGGTAAAGTCCACAAAGAGCCGTTTACACTATCATTTGGAAGCCCGTCAAAAACTCCAGGAAGCCAGGGGTAAAACGCAAAAAGGGAGAGATTTCCCAGATGTTTCAATGTGCCATTATTCGCAAAATATTCTGTCAGCGGCAGTCTGGTAAAATTCAACCCAACGACAAATATGTCGAATAAGACAACGACGACAAGTGGGGGAATGACGCGTAGTAGCCGTGACAATAAAAAAGAGAATAAATTATTCTGAGTACCCGAAATGGTCACAAGATATCCGCTTATGACGAAAAACACGTCAACAGCTATGCCTCCCCCGGATGTATAACCGAGAAAAGCTCCAATGGGTTCGGTGGTCCCCGTCAATGGGAAGCTATGAGAAAATAAAACAAGAAAAGCGGCTAACAATCGGAGTATATTAAAATTATTTTTGCGCACCACATTCCCCGTGAAATTAGCTCGAGGAATCTACGTTATGAAGTAAGGATATGGATCGCAATTGAACGTTAGTTCAATTTCATAATAAACTATTTGTTATCTGCACAGTTGTTGAAACACTGGTCGGAGTGAGAGGATCTCGAACCTCCGACCCCGTCGTCCCGAACGACGTGCGCTACCAGGCTGCGCTACACTCCGTGACCAGCGATGCGCGGTTTATACCGCCGTGTTTTTATGCTCGCAAGCCGTTTCATTCAGGCATAATCAATTAAACAGTGCAAACATAAACCATGTTCTGGAAATGCTTGAACCGGCCTTGTGATCATCAACGAAAGTCTTGTATCGATGAAAGACTGACAATGCGATGTATCGCAAAGTCTGGTGAAAGTTGCGAACTGTATATCGGACGCCATACCGACTGAACCTTGAGGTTGCATGACATGACATCGGGCAAGACGCGTATTATCAGCTTTGTAATGAGTGGTGGTGTCGGTTCGCGGTTGTGGCCTTTGTCACGCGAGGACTTTCCCAAGCAGTTTCATAATCTTTCCGGTCAAGGCTCGATGCTGTTGCGCACTGTCAAGCGCATGAGTGCCCGTGGCGGCGAGACAGCCGTGCCGGTGTATCTTTTGGCCTCGGAACGTCATGCGGATCGCATCAGTCAGGACCTTGCCGGGGTTGATCTGGCCGGCGGCCGTTCGATCCTTGAACCGATGGGCCGCAACACCGCGGCGGCCGTTGTTCTGGCGACAGAGATCACGCTGCGCGAGCATGGCGATGATCTCGTTCTCGTCGTGCCATCCGATCATGAAATCACCACCGATCGCGATTTCTGGAGCACGGTGGAAGCCGGTACCAATGCGGCTTTGGCCGGGCGGATCGTCGTCTTCGGCATTCAGCCAGATCGTCCGGAGACGGGTTACGGTTATATCGAAGTGGGGCCGCAACACGACAGCATCCGTGATGTGATCCGGTTTGTTGAAAAGCCGGATGAACCGACCGCGATCCAGTATCTCGAATCGAAGAATTTTCTCTGGAATTCCGGCATTTTCCTGTTCCGCGCCAGTGCCATGCGCGATGCCTTCAAAGCCCATGCGCCGACGATCTGGGACGGCGCTGTTGCAGCCCTTGATCAGGCGACCAGCAACGTCTCCGGCACCTATCTTCCCTACGAACTTTACGCCGAAGTGCCATCCATATCGGTTGACTATGCGATCATGGAGCACGCCACTGATATTGCACTGGTCCCCGCACGCTTCCGCTGGAACGATCTGGGTTCATGGCAATCCCTGCTGGAGGTCAGCTCGACCGATGGCAATGGCAATGTGATTGTCGGCGATGTGGTCGCCATCGATTGCGAAAACAGTTATCTGCGCAGCAATGGCCGCCTGCTTTCCGCCATCGGCCTGCGTGATCTGGCGGTCGTCTCGACGTCCGACGCCACCTTTGTGGCACCGGTAACCGAAAGCCAGAATGTGCGCAAGATCGTCGAGCAGTTGGAGAAGACTGGACGTCTCGAAACCAAGTTCACACCGGCACAGGACCGGCTGCCGCAGGTGGGCGCCTATGAAAAGCGCGTGCGCCATTGGCTGTTTGAGGAAACGCTCCCCCTGTGGTCAACCATCGGTGTCGACCGGCGCTATGGCGGCTTTCACGAGGCCCTGACCTTCGATGCGACCCCGATCATGCGCACGAAACGCATGCGCACCACGGCCCGGCAGATTTATGCCTTCGCGGTCGCACATGAAATGGGCTGGGACGGACCGGCCAATGACCTGATTGATCACGGCATACGCTTCATTACCGCCAATGGGCGGACCGAGCGGGGCGGCTGGGTCAAGACCTTCAATCCTGACGGTACGGTTCTGGACGGGTCTGAAGACGCTTACGATCAGTCCTTCGTGCTGCTGGCGCTGGCGCATGCACACCGGGCCGGTCATCCGCTGGCGCTTGGTCTTGCCACGGAAACTTTTGCCTTTATCGATGAATATCTCGCCGACTCCCGACTTCGGGGTTTCCTTGAAATGCCGGGTGATAAAGGCCTGCGCCGCTCCAATCCCCACATGCATCTGCTGGAATCGTTTCTGGCCTGGTACGACGTGACCGGCAACCGGGATTATCTGCAGCGGGCCGCACGCATTGTTGATCTCTTCCGGCATCATCTGTTCGACGCGGAAACCTGGACGCTGGGCGAATATTTCACCGATGACTGGGAGCGTGCGCCGGGCGAGCAGGGCGAGTGGACGGAGCCGGGCCATCATTTCGAATGGGCTTATCTCCTGTCCAATTTTGCCAAGGCATCCGGTCAGAAGGACATTATCCGCCACGCCCGCAAGCTCTATGCCTCGGCGATTGCCAATGGCCTGAACCGCACCACTGAACTCGCCTATGGCGCAGTATCGCGGCATGGGCTGCCGCTCGATACCAATTCACGCAGCTGGCCGCAGACCGAAGCGGTGAAGGCGGCGATTGCGCTGGATGGCAATGGCGGGCCGGATTTGAAACCGGAAGTGGAAGCGCGGGTCGGGCGGCTGTTCCGCTGGCACATCGAACAGGCGCCAAAAGGCCTGTGGATCGACCTGATCGACGAGAAGGGCAGAGCCAAGGCTGAAGATGTTCCCGCCTCGATCTTCTATCATCTGGTCTGCGCCCTGACCCAATATGTGGATTATATCGGCAAGGCTTAGTCCGGAATCTTTCCTGGCCAAGCACTCATGGCGGTTTCAGCAATCGCCGTTAGGTCGTCAACCGTCGCGCCGTCATGCGCCTGCACCGACATGCCCTGAATGATGGCGCCGTAAAACCGCGCCAGCAGTTTGGGGTTGGTAGAGGCGGGCACTTCACCATCTGATATGGCCTGCTCCACGAGGGTGGTGAGAACACCCAACGTTCGGCTGCGCATGGCCGCGACCTTATCCGCAACGCCCTTTACCTCAGGCGCACAGGAAAGTGCGGCTGTGGAGATCATGCAGCCACCGGGGCCAAGGGCGAAACTGGAGGCGGCACCGTGGAGCAGGCGCGATATGGTGCCTTTCGCCGTCTTTTCCTCTTCAAGCGCTGCGGTGAAATAGCTGCCGGGGCCGAGTTTGTAGAGCGATAGCACCTCCATATAGAGCTCTTCCTTCGAGCCGAATGCGGTGTAGAGGCTTGGCGGCGTTATGCCCATGGCCTCGGTGAGGTCATTGATCGACGTGCCCTCATAGCCGCGCTGCCAGAACAGCATCATTGCCTTGTCGCGCGCTGCCTCGCGGTCAAAGCTGCGCGGACGGCCGCGCTTGCGGGCGGGCTCTTCAGTGGAATTGACGGAGACTTCATTTATTTTCATAGTGACCACTAATAAATTAGTTGACAGGAAAGAAACGCGTGTTAGTTCTTTTATATAGTGACCACTATGAAAAAGGAACAGGTCTATGAACATACCAGTTGCCGCTACGCTGACAACACTTGCCTTGACCGCACCGGCGGTTGGCGGACAGGCTGAATTCAAAGGCCGCCTCGACAAGGTGATCAACGAGGCTATTGCCGACCAGACCATAGTAGGTACGGTTATTCTGGTGGCCGAGAATGGCAAGATTGTCTATCGCCGCGCCGCAGGGTTTGCTGATCGCGAGGCAAAAACCCCGGTCAGGGAAGACGCGATTTTCCGCTTTGCCTCAATGACCAAGCCGGTTGTAGCGGTCACGACGCTGCGACTGGTGGAAGAGGGCAAGCTGAAACTGGATGATCCGGTCACAAAATATCTGCCGGATTTCCACCCGAAACTTGCCGATGGCCGCGAACCGGTGATCACAATCCGCCAGCTCATGAGCCATACGTCGGGCCTGACCTATGGCTTTCTCCAACCCGCCGATGGCCCTT
This sequence comes from Phyllobacterium sp. 628, assembly GCF_014189505.1. GTDB lineage: Bacteria > Pseudomonadota > Alphaproteobacteria > Rhizobiales > Rhizobiaceae > Phyllobacterium. The sequence goes on from NZ_CP050301.1 coordinate 1,847,462, forward strand.
ACCACAAGGCCAATGTTTCCGATGGCCTCGATCAGCCTGGTCTTTCCGTTGAAGAGAACCTTCGCCGTATCGCCACCGTACCCCTGTCGTCTGAACCCGGCACCGCATGGGGATACTCGGTCGGCATCGATGTGCTTGGCGCTGTGCTGGCCAGGGCAACGGGCAAATCTCTGCCCGAATTGGTGAAGGAAAATGTCACCGGCAAACTTGGCATGAAAGACACCGGCTTTACTGTCAGTGACCGGGCAAGACTGGCTGTGGCCTACGGCGACGCTGAACCGCCGGTGCGCATGGACAAGACCCACATTGTGCCTTTCTTCGATGGAGATGTGAGTTTTGCGCCAGACCGGATATTTGATCCTGCTTCTTATGCTTCAGGCGGCGCGGGCATGGCGGGAACTGCCGATGACTATATCCGCTTCCTTGAAGCGTTGCGTGAGGGTGGTTCGCCGCTGCTCACGGCTGGCAGTCTCAAACTGCTGGAAAACAGCCAGATCGGTGATCTTGTCGTGGATGTCGCGCCGCCCGGCACGGGTTTCAGCCTCGGATTTTCCATCGTGAAGGACCCGGCGGCAGCAGGCTCGCCGCAATCAGCTGGAACATGGAAATGGGGCGGTGCCTATGGCCAGTCATGGTTTGTCGATCCCAAGCGCAAGCTGACCGTCGTGGCGCTGACCAATACAGCCCTTGCGGGCATGGTGGGTGTGTTTCCCGATGGCGTGCGCGACGCCATCTACGGCAAGTGATCGAAAAGGCGGGACATGCAAATGTCCCGCCTTGATCTATTTTAGTACGGGCTTTCGACCTTGCCGGTCTCAACATAAACAGACTTGATCTGGCTATAGTGATAAAGTGCGGCCAGACCGTTTTCACGGCCAACGCCCGACTGTTTGAAACCGCCAAACGGCATCTCAACCGGTGCCAGATTATAGGTGTTGATCCAGCAGGTGCCGGCCTTCAACTGGCTGATGACGCGGTGGGCGCGGGACAGGTCCTTGGTGAAGACACCGGCGGAAAGCCCGAATTCCGTATCATTGGCGCGGGCAACCACTTCCTCTTCGTCGGTAAAATCAAGAACCGCCATGACGGGACCAAAGATTTCTTCCTGCGCGATGGTCATTGTGTCGGTGACGCCGGTAAAAATGGTTGGCTCGACATAGCAGCCGCTTTCAAAACCCTGCATCTTGGGCACACCGCCGCCAAAGGCAAGCGTTGCCCCTTCAGCTTTGCCCTTCTCGATATAGGACACAACCTTGTCGCGCTGCGAAGCATTGATCAATGGTCCCAAATGGATTTCGGGATCGAGCGGATCGCCAAGCCGGATGGCCTTGGTGCGGGTAACCAGACGGTCAAGGAACTGATCTTTTATGCCCTTCTGCACAAAGACACGAGTGCCGTTCGAGCAGACCTGGCCGGTCGAATAAAAATTGCCGAGCAGCGCACCGCCGACGGCATTTTCCACATCTGCGTCATCAAATATGATCAGGGGCGACTTGCCGCCAAGTTCCATCGTGGCATGCTTCATGTGTGAACCGGCCTGCGCCAGCACCTTTCTGCCGGTGGGCACCGAGCCGGTCAGTGACACTTTGGCGACCAGGGGATGATCGACCAACTGCGAGCCGACATCGCCAAAACCCTGCAGCACGTTAAAGAGACCGTCGGGCAGGCCAGCTTCTTTGTAAATCTCGGCAAGAACGAGGGCAGACAGCGGCGTGTTTTCCGATGGCTTGAAGATCATGGCATTGCCGGCAGCCAGCGCTGGAGCGGACTTCCAGCCTGCACCCTGAATCGGATAATTCCATGCGCCGATACCAACGCACACACCCAGCGCTTCACGGCGCGTGTAGGCATAGGAGCCACCCAGCTCGATCATCTCGCCATTGAACCCGGCAATGATGCCGCCATAGAATTCCAGTGCATCGGCGGCGGAAGCCGGATCGGCTACCAGTGTTTCCTGAATGGCTTTGCCGGTATCGAGCGTTTCAAGCTCGGCTATTTCCGCGTTGCGTTCGCGTAAAATATCTGCGGCGCGGCGCAGGATACGGCCGCGCTCCACCGGCTTCAGTGCGGCCCATGCGGGCTGAGCGGCTGCAGCGGCCTGTACGGCCTGCTCGACGAGCGCAGGTGTGGCGCCAAACAGCTTGGCAATGATCTCGCCGGTCGCCGGATAGATCACATCCAGCGGCTTGCCTGCCTTGTCGTCGACGAAGCGGCCATTGATGAAATGCGATGCCTTGGGCTGCGCGCGCATGGTGTTCTCCTGAAGTTTGTTCATCTGTACTTTATTTCACCCCCTCTGTCCTGTCGGACATCTCCCCCACAAGGGGGGAGATCAGCTCTCATGACCATCTTGCCTAATTCTGAGATACTGAAAACTGAGCGATATAATTGATGTCGATGTGATCTCCCCCTTGTGGGGGAGATGGGCGACAGCCCAGAGGGGGTGAACACATAATCATCACCGGTCACTCACTTGCCAGCGCGGATTGATCCACGGTTCCTGATTGGACCTCGGCAAGGGATCACGGCCAAGAATATGGTCCGATGCCTTCTCGCCGGTCATGATCGACGGTCCGTTCAGATTGCCGTTGGTCACACGCGGGAAGATGGAGGAATCGGCAACGCGCAGGCCCTCGACACCAATCACCCGGCAGTGCGGATCAACCACGGCCATGGGGTCGCTGGCCGCGCCCATTTTGCAGGTGCCGCAGGGATGGAAAGCGCTTTCCGCATGTTCGCGCAGGAAGTCATCGATCTCGTCATCCGACTGTACGCCAGCTCCCGGTGAAATTTCCCGTCCGCGATAGGGATCAAGCGCCGCCTGACCGAAAATCTCGCGGGTAAGGCGTACGGCATGGCGGAAGTCGGTCCAGTCATCCGGGTGCGACATGTAGTTGAACAGAATCTTGGGTTTTTCGAATGGATCAGCCGAGCGCAGCGTTACGCTGCCGCGTGACTTTGAACGCATCGGACCCACATGCGCCTGAAAACCATGGCCAGCAGCGGCAGCTTTGCCATCATAGCGAATGGCGGCAGGCAGGAAATGGTATTGAATATCGGGGTAGTCGATGCCGGGCTTGGAGCGCACAAAGGCGGCGGATTCAAAATGGTTGGTCGCGCCATCGCCAGTCTTGAAAAACAGCCATTGTGCGCCGATCATCGCCTTGGAGAAAAGCCCGAGCTTGGAGTTGAGCGTGATCGGCTTCAGGCTCTCCTGCTGGATATAGACTTCCATATGATCCTGCAGATTCTGCCCGACCCCGGCCCGGTCCGCAACGACAGCGATGCCATGCTCCTTTAAATGCTTAGCAGGGCCGATACCGGACAGCATCAGCAGCTTTGGCGAATTGATCGACGATGCGGCAATGATGACTTCGCGCCGCGCACGGATCGTTTCCACCTTGCCGCGCCGCGTGATTTCCACGCCGGTTGCCCGCTGATTCTCGATAATCACCCGCCGGGCAAAACCATTGACGAGATTGACGTTTCGGCGCTTTAACGCTGGGCGCAGATAGGCATTGGCCGTGGACCAGCGGCGACCATTGTGGATGGTCTGTTCCATCGCACCGAAGCCTTCCTGCTTGGTGCCATTATAGTCGTCGGTAACTTCGAACCCGGCCTGTTTGCCCGCATCGACAAAAGCATGGAACAGCGGATTGTCACGGCGTCCGCGCTGGACATGCATAGGCCCATCGGTGCCGCGCCATCCGGCTTCGCCGCCATGGGAATGTTCCATGCGCTTGAAGTAAGGCAGCACATCCGCATAGGACCAGCCTGCCGCGCCGCTCTCCGCCCAATGATCGAAATCATGGGCATGACCGCGCACATAGACCATTCCATTGATCGAGGACGATCCGCCGATGACCTTGCCGCGCGGCGTTACCAGCGTGCGCCCGGCGAGATGCGGCTCCGGCTCGGAGGTGAAACCCCAGTCATACGTGCTCATGTTCATCGGGAAGGACAGAGCCGCTGGCATCTGGATAAACGGTCCAATATCGGTGCCGCCGAACTCGATGACGATAACAGAATATTTGCCGTCCTCCGACAGGCGGTAGGCCATGGCAGATCCGGCAGAACCCGAACCGATGATAACGAAATCTGCTTCCATTTTGCCTCACTCGCCGCGCGGAAAACGCGCGTTCTCTTCCAGAACATTCAGATCCATGTGATTGCGCATGTAGCGTTCCGATGCCTTTTGCAGCGGCTGATAATCCCAGGGATAATAGGAGCCATTGCGCAGCGCTTCGTAGACAACCCAGCGCCGTGCCTGACTTTCGCGCACCGCCGCATCATAGGCTGCCAGATCCCAGCGAGCCCTGGCGGCGACCGTGAACCGGGCCAGCAGTTCGCCATGGGCAGGATCAGCTGCGAGGTTCACGCGCTCGTGCGGATCCGATTCAAGATCAAACAGTTGCGGCGGATCGATCTCGCAGTGCACGAACTTGTAGCGGCCGTCGCGAATGCAGACGAGCGGGGCATTGGAACCCTCGGCCGCATATTCCATCAGCACCGGCCCCTGCCGCTTGCCGCCCTTGATCGCGCCGGTCAGATCCTCGCCATCGGTCCATGGTTTGACCGCCGCAATGTCAATGCCTGCGAGGGCCGCCAGCGTCGGGTTGATATCAAGCGTCGATACCGGCTGGGTGATCAGTTGCGGTGCGATGCCTTGGCCGGCAATCATCAGGGGGACGCGCGCCGAGCCTTCGAAGAAGTTCATCTTGAACCACAGGCCGCGCTCGCCCAGCATATCGCCATGGTCTGAAGTGAAGACGATGATCGTATTGTCGAGCATGCGGGTGGCGCGCAGCACGTCAAGAATTTCGCCGATCTTGTCATCCACATAGGAAATGTTGGCGAGATAGCCCTGACGGGCACTGCGGACATTGTCCGGCGTGATGTCAAAGTTTGTATAGTCACACGCTTGCATCAGGCGCTGTGAATGCGGGTCCTGTTCGGCAAACGGGATATCGCCGACTGCCGGTTCCAAAGCGGGGGAGTTCTCATAAAGGTCCCAATATTTGCGCCGCGCCACGTAGGGGTCGTGCGGGTGGGTGAACGAGACCGTGAGGCACCACGGACGGCTCGCTGTGTTGTCTGATGTCCGCGACAGCTGATACAGTTTCTGCGTTGCGTGGAACGCGACCTCGTCGTCATATTCCATCTGGTTGCTGGTTTCGGCTATGCCAGCTCCGGTGACAGAACCAAGGTTATGATACCACCAGTCAATGCGTTCTCCCGGTTTGCGATAGTCCGGCGTCCAGCCAAAATCCGCCGGATAGATATCCGTGGTCAGACGTTCCTCAAAACCGTGAAGCTGATCAGGCCCGACGAAGTGCATCTTGCCGGACAAGCCGGTGTAATAACCGGCACGGCGCAGATGATGCGCATAGGTCGGAATATCGGAGGCAAATTCCGCTGCATTGTCGTAAACGCGGGTGCGTGACGGCAATTGGCCGGACATGAAGGATGCACGGGCAGGGGCACAGAGCGGCGACGCCGTATAGGTGTTGGCAAAGCGAGCAGAACGATCGGCCAGTGCGCGCAGATGCGGCGCATGAATAAACTCTGCCGGGCCATCGGGAAACAGCGTTCCGTTCAACTGGTCGACCATCAGGATGAGAATGTTTGGCCTGGTCATAGGGATGCTCCGGCGGCGGTTAATTTCGTCGTCACGTAATCTTCCACAAGCGCGATTGCCGAGGCTGCCTCAGGCGCGCCATTGCGCAGCGCATGGCGGATATAGAGCCCGTCGATCATGGCTGCAGCGCCCTCTGCGATCTGCAGGGCGATGGCGCGGCTAGTCATACGGCTGAGCGCATAGGCGAGGTTGGAATGCATGCGGCGGGCATAGACCCGCAACAAGCGGCGCGTTTCATCCGATTGCTGTGCATGCACATAGAAGGCGAGCCACGCGGCTACGGTCTGCGGCGCAAATTGCGAGGCGGAAAAGTTGACGGCAATGATCGCGGCGACGCGCGCGGTTGGTGTACGCGCCGTTTCCAGAGCCGTCAGAAGGTCCCGCCCGAGCTCTTTCAGGAGGTGTCGCATGGTGGCGAGGATCAGCTGTTCCTTGCCGCCGAAATAGTGATGTGCCAGCGCCGGCGAAACACCCGCTTCATGGGCGATCTCCGCGACAGTTACATCCAGCGAGCCGCGCTGGCCGATCGTGCGTATAGCCGCATCAATCAACTCCCGCTTGCGCAGTGGTTCCATTCCGACTTTGGGCATGTTGAGAAACCTCGTTTGGAGGAATTATTATTCTTGATTGACTGATCAATCAATAAAAACTTTGAGAGGATTTATTTGATATTGAAAGACGGGAGAGCCGCTTTCTGTTGCACGTCCATTGTGCGTGGTTCGACAAGCTCACCATGAGGGAGAGTGAGGATTGCAGGGAGCTATGTTCTGCAACACTTCCGGTGGCATTGCAGCCAAACCAATTCCCTCATGGTGAGCTTGTCGAACCACGCACAATGGATGTGCAGCACAACAATATATCACCATCAAACCAGCGATGAGTGACTGCGCGATGACATGTATCTAAACTGTCACCCAACATCCCTTGCAGGCCGGGCTCCAACCCTCCCACTTGTGGGGGAGGGTAGCTGCAAAGCAGCGGGGTGGGGGGTAATGATTGATCCGTTAAAACCGGGAAACAATTTGTCCTCTTGCACGACTGCATTTAGTCCCCCCACCCCGGACCTGCGGTCCGACCCTCCCCACGTTGGGGGAGGGTAAGCAGCGATGCTGCTTGTGCGTTTTGCCAAGTGGTCCCGCGACCGAATTTCGCCTTACATCATCTCAAAGCAATAAATGAATCAGCCGAAAGCCCACTTCAGCACGATAATTGCCAAACCACAGACCCCGGTATTGCACTGCAACAAACCGCTTTACCTTGAAGCGCGGCAGGTTCATGGTTACCTCAACAAGAATGCTATTTTGGAGGAATAACATGACAGCCTGTATCGTTGGATGGTCGCATTTGCCTTTCGGCAAGCTGGAAGGCGAAACCGTCGAAAGCCTGATCGTCAAAGCTGCACTCGCTGCGCTGGATCATGCGGGTATTGGTCCACAGGATGTGGATGAAATCGTTCTTGGCCACTTCAACGCTGGCTTTTCGCCACAGGATTTCACCGCAAGCCTTGTCTTGCAGGCCAGCGATGCGTTCCGCTTCAAACCCGCCACGCGGGTGGAAAATGCCTGTGCAACCGGTTCGGCAGCGGTGCATCAGGGCATCAAGACCATCCGCGCCGGTGCTGCAAAGGTCGTCCTGGTGGTGGGTGTCGAGAAGATGACATCGACACCGGGACCGGAAATCGGCAAGAACCTTCTCAAAGCCTCTTATCTTCCCGAAGAAGGCGATATCCCTGCCGGGTTTTCCGGAGTGTTCGGCCAGATCGCCGCTGCCTATTTCCAGAAATATGGTGATCAGTCCGATGCGCTGGCGACCATTGCCGCCAAGAACCACAAGAACGGCGTCAACAATCCCTACGCACAGATGCGCAAGGATCTGGGCTATGAATTCTGCCGTCACGAAAGCGAGAAGAACCCCTTCGTCGCCGGTCCTTTGAAGCGCACCGATTGTTCGCTTGTATCCGATGGTGCTGCGGCGCTGGTGCTTACCGATACGCAGACCGCGCTGAAGATGCGGCGCGCCGTGGCGTTCCGTGCTGCTCAACACGTGCAGGATTTCCTGCCGATTTCGAAACGCGATATCCTGCTGTTCGAAGGTTGCTCCGAGGGCTGGAAGCGTGCACTGGATCAGGCCGGTGTAACGCTGGGCGATCTCTCCTTTGTCGAGACACATGATTGCTTCACCATTGCCGAACTCATCGAATATGAAGCCATGGGTCTTGCCAAACCGGGCGAAGGCGCCAAGGTTGCCCTTGAAGGTCAGACCGCCATGGGCGGACGCCTGCCGGTCAATCCATCGGGCGGGCTAAAGGCCAAGGGACATCCGATTGGCGCCAGCGGCGTTTCCATGCACGTCTTGTCGTCCATGCAGCTGACAGGCGAAGCGGGTGGGATTCAGGTGCCGGATGCCAAGCTCGCGGGAATCTTCAACATGGGCGGCGCTGCTGTCGCCAACTATGTGTCGATCCTCGAACGCATCAAATAAATATCCCACAGCGTATTTTGCGAATCCGGGACTTTAAGACCCGGATTCTGTGTTTTAAAAGCACCTTATAAATCCATGAATTGAATCATCTTTCTACGGCAGAGGGAAACGTCATGTCGAACGGATGGAAAGAGTCGGCCTCCGCCTGGATCGCCGAACAGGCGGATGACGGCGATTATGGCCGCATGCATGTACTCGACCGGCCAATGCTGGAGCGCATCAGCGGCCGTGGCTTTAAAAACGCACTCGATGTCGGCTGCGGCGAAGGCCGCTTCTGCCGCATCCTCAGGGATCTCGGGATCAAGCCCGTCGGTATTGATCCGACCGAGGAATTGCTGGAGCAGGCCCAAGGCAGGGACCCCGAGGGCGACTATCGCTTCGGCTATGCGGAAGCGCTGGAATTTGCCGATGCATCGTTCGATCTGGTGGTGAGCTATCTCTCGCTCATCGACATCCCTTACCTGCGCAAGGCCATTGCCGAGATGACCCGTGTCCTCCAGCCCGGTGGAACCCTGCTCATCGCCAATCTCAACAGCTTCAACACGGCGGGGCTACCAGCGGGCTGGCAGCCCGATATCAATGGCGATCCGCGTTTCTATATCGACCATTATCTTGAAGAGCGCGTGGACTGGATGGAGTGGCGTGGCATTCGCATCCAGAATTGGCACCGCCCGTTGAGCACCTATATGTCGCTTCTTCTCAGCCATGGCCTGACGCTGCGTCATTTTGCCGAACCGGCACCCTATGGCGGCGATCCTGACAAGGCCGAGCGCTATCGCCGCGTGCCATATTTTCTCATTATGGAATGGGAAAAGCCGGGTATAGCCGCTTGCCTGCCTGTATAGGCGAATAATTTGAGCAAGCAGCTTTCTCCATTGGAAAGGGGGCCGGAGCATCCTATAAGACCATCAATTCCGGCTGATTTCGGTCAATTTCCTGTGCAATGTAGGGCGTCATGAGCAATCCTGTTCTTGTTGAAGTTTTTCGCGGCGAAACCGTTGAAAGCCGCCATCGCGGCGCGGTGGTCGTTACTGATGGCGATGGCAAGGTCGTCTATTCCGTTGGCGATATTGAGCGCCCGACTTTTCCACGCTCGGCGATCAAGGCGATCCAGGCGTTGCCACTGGTAGAAAGCGGCGCGGCGGATGCTTACGGCTTTGGCGCCGAGGAACTGGCCATGGCCTGCGCTTCACATTCCGGCGAGCCGGAGCATGTGCGCAAGGCTTCCGATATGCTGGGTCGCGCCGGACTTGACGGTTCGGCGCTTGAATGCGGTGCGCACTGGTCATCCGATCAGGCTGTGCTTATCGCACTGGCCAAGAGCGGGCAGGAGCCGACAGCGCTGCATAACAATTGTTCCGGCAAGCATTCCGGGTTTCTCTGCACCTGCGTGCATCTGGGCATTCCCACTTCGGGCTATTCATCGCTCGGGTCGCAATCGCAGAACATGGTGTGTGAGGCGATGGAGAGTGTGACCGGCGCGGTGCATTCGCTGGACCGTTGCGGCACCGATGGCTGCTCCATTCCGACCTATGCCATTCCGTTGAAGAATTTGGCGCACGGCTTCGCCCGGATGGTGACAGGAACCGGACTGCCGCCGGTGCGCGCCAAGGCTGCCAGGCGCCTGCTCGATGCCACCATGGCCGTACCATTCTACGTCGCTGGCACCAACCGCGCTTGCACGCGTCTGATGGAAATGGCGCCCGGCCGAATTTTTGTCAAAACCGGTGCCGAGGGCGTGTTTGTCGGTGCATTGCCGGAATTTGGACTGGGAATTGCATTGAAGTGCGACGACGGGACGACGCGGGCTTCGGAGGCCATGATTGCCACGGTTCTGGCGCGCATTTTCCGCAATGAAGCAGAACTGGAATCAAAGCTCGACCGGTTTGCCGATCGGGAAATGCGCAACTGGAATGGCATCACCTATGGCGTTGTCAGCCCTGCGGATGTCCTGACGGAAGCCAATATCAACTAGAACCTAGGACAGGATATTGCGCTCGACGATCAGCTTGTCGAAGCCGCTGGTGCTTTGCTTGGCCAGATCCCCGGTCGCGACATTCATCCAGCGATGCCCGATAATGCCGCCTTTGACGGCGTTTTCAATAATGTTGCCGGTGATAATGGCCGGACCAACGCCGTCAACAACACTGACATAGATGCCTGTGCCGGACTGGCGGATGATATTTCCCGTGGCAGTCACATTGCGCATGTAAGGCCCCCAGCCGAGCTTGATCCCGTAGAGCGGCGCATTTTCGACCACATTGCCGTTGACCGCGATATCCGCCTCGACGCTGATGCCGATGCCAAAACCCGGCGCGTCAGCCGGATAAGGGCCAGCCGCCGTGAGGTTGCGCACGACATTGCCGCTGCAGGTCCCCATGCGGCCGCCGCTGTCCATATTGACCATGGAAATGCCGCTGGCAGCGCCATCGACAACATTGTTGGCAATGATCGCGCCTTCAAAGGAAAACTCCGAATAAAGCGCCATCTCGCCACTGTTGGTGCAATTGTTGCCGATGATCTGGACATTGTTTCCGGCATTGGCGCGAATGGCAGAGAAAGCGCAATTATTGAGCACATTGTTGGTGACAAGCACATTGCCGTCGCGAAACACATTGATGCCGTTGCCGTTCTGCCCGGTGCCGCCGCTGCGGGCCGCGATATCTTCGACGCGGTTACCGCTGACAATGGTGCCGTCCGGACCTTGTGTGTCGCGAAAGATCAGAATGCCGCCATTACCACAACCATGCACATGATTGCCGGTAATCTGCAGACCGGTGGACTGGGAGGCGAAAATGCCTGCATCCCTGGCATCGGCGATCCGGCTGCGTTCTATGCAACCGCCGCTGTTGTAAAGCGCGATGCCATGTGCGCTGGAGCCGGTGAAATCACAATCATCGACGATGATCTGGCCGACATTGCTGACATCGACGAGCGCCTTGGTGTTCAAAAACTGATTGGCACCATCGAACACAAGCCCGCTGAGCCTTATCTGGCTGGCATTGCTCCCATTGAAAAATCGGCCATTGCCGCCATTGAGAAGGCGGGTTGTACCGGGAATGCCAGCAATATTGACCCGGTCAGGAAACTCGACGCCTGAAACAATATAAGTTCCGGGTGGGAGAAATATCTGTTCGCCGGTGGAACTTGCTCTTTGCAACAGCGCATTCAGGGCACGGCCCTGATCATCCGGTGAGCCTGCATGCAGCCCGCTGACGGTTGCAGCGGGTGTCTTGGCAAATGCAGTTGCAGGCAATAATGCGCCAGCGCCAAGACTTGCCATGCCGCCAAGAACAAGACGTCTGCTGATCACGGACTTATCCTCATGTTGAGCAGGATTGCTGTTACAATCTATCCACGGCCCGGCGGCTTATGTTTCGATTGATGGCACTTGCAGCTTGGTCAGGCAAGGCATACCTTCCTTTAATGAGCAGAGCCTTTACCAAGGAAGATGACAGCAACGCTTCGATCGATCTCGGCGAGCGCCCGATCAGTCCGCACCGCAATCTGGTGACGGAGAGGGGGCTGGCGATGATCGATGCCGAAATCGCAGTGCTGCATGAAGAGCTGGCCAAGGGTAATGCCGAAGCGGACCGCGACGTGATCGCGCGCGCATCACGCGATTTGCGCTACTGGACCGCGCGCCGGGAAACCGCCGAGCTCTCGCATCCCGATCCGGCCAGCAATGTGGTGCGGTTCGGCATGACGGTGACGATTGCTGATGAACACGAGGCCCGCCACAGTTGGGCGATTGTGGGCGAAGACGAAGCGGATGCCAGCCATGGCAAAATCTCGCACGTCTCGCCGATGGCACAGTTGATGTTTGGGAAGTCGCTGGGCGATATTTTCGAACTGAACGGCCGCGAATGGGAAATTGTCGAGATCGGATTGCCGCAGGTTGAATCGGAATAGCAGGCAGCAATATCAGTATATTGAATATAAAAGGTTTTTAGAGTTTTGCGATATGGTCACGGAAAAAGTCTGAAGCGCCACGTTCATCGATTTCTCCCGAAGTGACACCCATGACGAAAGTGTACAGTGTGCCGTTGTCAGCTATCAGGATATAACCATTGAGGATCAGGAAAGTACCGGCGGCAACGGCTGCTGTTCGCTTATTGCCGTCTACGAATGCATGATTACGGGCAATACCAAACATATAGGCACCGGCGAGATCAGCAATATTAGCTTCTTCATAAAGCGATTTGTTCTCGGCGCGCGCCAAAGCGGATTCGAGGGCGTTTTCATCTCTCAAACCTTGCGCGCCACCATGCCTGCGCAATTGCTCCGCATGCATGGCTTCCACGACCCGCCGGGAAAGAAACTCCCAGCTCATTCTGCAAGCTTCTGAAGCGCAACCTTATATTTGTCCATGACCTTGCGCGCCGCTTCCATCTGACGTTCAAAAGCATCATCTGTAGGCTGCAACGCAAATCCCTTTGCAGTGGCAATGACTTCCAATTCATCGCCAGCCTTGAGATTATGAAGATCAAGGAGTTCCTTCGGGAAGATCACACCTTCCGAATTTCCGATCTTTCGCAACATTACATTCATGGCTTCAACTCCAATGTTATAACAATGATTATAACTTGGCATCTGAAGCTAATCAAGACCCGGCATATGCGTTACAGCCAGCCCTTTTTGCGGAAGATCAGAAGCGGGATAACAGCCGAAGCTATCATCAGGCCGATAGCCATGGGATAACCCCAGACCTTTTCCAGCTCCGGCATGAATTTGAAATTCATGCCGTAAATGGAGGCGACGAGAGTTGGCGGCATGAAGGCTACGGCTGCCACCGAGAAAATCTTGATGATGGCGTTCTGCTCGATGGAGATGAGGCCAACAACGGTATCAAGCAGGAAGGTAATCTTGTTGGACAGAAAGTCGACATAGGTGCTGAGCGATTGGGTGTCGCGCTCCAGCGACTTGATCCATGCGCGGGTTTCTTTCTTGTAGCTGTTCTGCTCGGTAATGGCAGCGAGGTAAACAAGCAGGCGGTTTACGCCGGCGATGCTTTCACGTACCTTTGAGAGAAACGCGCCCTGACCGCCGATGCGGGTGAGACTATCGCGAAAATTCTTGGTGGTCATCGGCTTGTCATTGTCGGAACGGCGGAAAATCGTGTGCGAATTCTGGTCGATATCCGCTGCGACGCCTTCAAGGATATCAGCAATCCGGTCCGTGACCGCTTCAACAATTCCAAGAAGAATGGTCACGCCGCTGCATTTGCTGTTGATCAGGCCATTGCCCGGTTTGGAGGCGCGGCTGACATACAGACTGAAAGCTCTCGGCTCCGCATAGCGCACGGTTACCAGATAAGGGCCGGTGAGAATGAATGAAATCGGGCTGATGGCGTGGTGTTTGTGTTCGGTGAAATAAAGGATAGGCGCGGTCAGATACTGACCGCCGTTTTCGGCATAGAACCGGCTGGATTCCTCGATCTCGACCATGTCTTCGCGAGTCGGGATCGACGTCTTGGTCCAGGCTTCGGTCTGGATATCCTCGTCATGAGTTGGATTGAGCAGATCGATCCATACCGTGTTTTCCGGCAAAACGTCGCCAACACCGGCCTTTTGCGGAACCAGATGGTCGTCTTCAAGTGTATAAAAAACAATCATTTCAAAATAAATCCAGCAATGTATCGATCAGTTTTTCTGCCGCTTCACCGATGACAGTGCCGGGCGGGAAGATGGCGGTGGCGCCAGCTTTCAGCACAGCGTCAAAATCCTGAGGCGGGATAACACCACCGACGATGATGAGGATATCTTCGCGTTCGCGGCGTTTCAGGGCCTCTTTCAGTTCCGGCACAAGGGTCAGATGTCCTGCAGCAAGGGAGGACACACCAACAATATCCACATTGCTTTCAACAGCGAGCTCCGCCACCTCATCAGGTGTCTGGAACATGGCGCCGACAATAACCTCAAATCCCAGGTCACCGAAAGCAGTCGATATCACTTTCTGGCCGCGATCATGACCATCCTGTCCCATCTTGGCGACAAGAATGCGGGGTTTTTCGCCTGTACGTTTTTCAAAGGCCGATGCCTTGGCCTGCACCCGGTCCATAACCGGGCTTTTGCCGACTTCCTTGCGATACACACCGGAAATGGTACGGATGTCGGCGACGTGGCGGCCATAGGCTTTTTCCAGCGCCAGCGAAATCTCACCAACGGTTGCCCGTGCCCGCGCCGCCTTGATGGCGAAGTCGAGCAGATTGCCCTTGCCGGATTTGGCGGCATCCGTGAGGACAGAAAGTGCGCTGTCTACAGCAGTGACGTCACGTGTACCCTTGAGCTGCTGCAGCTTGGAGAGCTGACGGGCGCGGACTTCAGCATTGTCGATCTTGAGCACGTCGATCTTGACGTCCTCGGTCGGGCGATACGAGTTGACGCCGACAACGGGTTGCTGGCCGCTATCGATGCGCGCCTGCGTTCCGGCGGCGGCAGCCTCGATGCGCAATTTTGGAATACCCTGTTCGATGGCCTTGGCCATGCCGCCCAGTGTCTCGATTTCCTCGATATGGGCGAGCGCCCGCGTGGCGAGATCGTGGGTCAACCGTTCCACATAGGCCGAGCCGCCCCACGGATCGATGATCCGCGTCGTGCCGGATTCTTTTTGCAGCACCAGCTGGGTGTTGCGGGCGATGCGTGCCGAATGATCCGTCGGCAGGGCCAGTGCCTCGTCGAAGGAATTGGTATGCAGGGATTGCGTATGACCCTGTGTTGAAGCCATAGCCTCAATCATGGTGCGCATAATGTTGTTGTAGGGGTCCTGCGCCGTGAGTGACCAGCCTGACGTTTGCGAATGGGTGCGTAGTGACAGCGAGCGCTCGTCTTTTGGGTTGAAGTTCTTCTTTAAGAGCACCGCCCAGAGCAGGCGCGCAGCACGCATCTTGGCAACTTCCATGAAGAAGTTCATGCCAATGGCCCAGAAGAACGACAGGCGCGGTGCGAACGTATCGATATCGAGACCGGCAGCAACACCGGCGCGGACATATTCGATACCGTCGGCGATGGTATAGGCGAGTTCCAGATCGGCGGTCGCACCCGCTTCCTGCATGTGATAGCCGGAAATCGAGATCGAGTTGAATTTCGGCATATTCTGCGACGTATAGGAGAAGATGTCCGAGATGATCCGCATCGACGGTTGCGGCGGATAGATATAGGTGTTGCGCACCATGAATTCTTTCAGAATATCATTCTGAATGGTTCCGGCGAGCAGCTTCTGGTCCACACCCTGTTCTTCCGCTGCAACAATATAGAGCGCCAGAATTGGCAGGACAGCGCCGTTCATGGTCATCGAAACGGTCATCTCGCCAAGCGGAATGCCATCGAACAATTGCTGCATGTCGAGAATGGAATCGATGGCAACGCCCGCCATGCCGACATCACCAGCAACGCGCGGATGATCACTGTCATAACCACGATGGGTTGCAAGATCGAACGCGACAGAGAGGCCTTTTTGCCCGGCACCCAGATTGCGCCGGTAAAAGGCGTTGGATTCCTCCGCCGTAGAGAAACCGGCGTATTGGCGGATCGTCCATGGCTGCTGCACATACATGGTCGGGTAGGGACCGCGAATGAAGGGTGCGGAACCCGGGTAGGTTTCGAGGTGATGCAGGCCCTTCAGCGCGCTTTCGCCATAGGCACGTTTGACGCGGATGCCTTCAGGCGTCTTCCAAACCGCAGTTTCCGGCTTGGGTGCAGCGGTTTTGGGTTCTTGCCAGTCGATCCGGGTGAAATCAGGAACTCTCATTTATTCAGAAACCTGCAATGTTTGGTCGATACGCGGGAAGGTCAGCGGTTCGCAATGCACCACGCCGTCCGTCGGCAAGGGCATATGCGGCGCATCAAGCACCGTCACCGCACGCTCTTGCTTGGCCGGAAAAAGTGTCGTTCCAATGATCGATCGCTTGCCGGAGCGATATTCCTCGGTCCGTGCTTCGCGCGCCGCGATGATCCGCTTCTGGAAATGGTCTTCAACAAGGCTTTGCAGAATGCCGCCTTCTTTTTCCAGTTGCTGAAACTCCTTCCAGGCTGCTGCACACAGCGCATCCGTCAGCGCTTCAATGGCACCAGAACCACAGCCAGGATCGGCAACAAAGGCAAGATTGCTTTCATCGGCCAGAACAAGCTGCGTGTTGCGGGCAAGACGACGGGCAAACGGGTCAGGTAGGCCGTGGGTGATGGTATGGGGCAGGATGGCGAGCGAATCGGCTCCACCCACTGCGGCTGCAAAGGCAGCGATGGTGGTGCGCAGGGTATTGGTCTCGCAATCCTTCCGGGTCATCATCCGCATGGATGTTTCCGCATGGATAGTGGCCGTGGATGGGGCAATGCCGCAGGCTTCCTGCAACCGGGCCCAGAGGCGGCGCAGCGCCCGCAACTTGGCAATGGAGAGGAACTGGTCCTGATCGACAGCCAAGGAGAAACCGATATGCGGCGCAGCATAAACGATGGGCTGGCGGGCTTCTTCGAACAGACGGAAGTGACCAGCCGCGATGGAAAGCATTGCACCGAGTTCCTGTGCTTCGGTAGCACCGGCATTGTGGTAGACACGGCCATCCGCTTCCAGCACGATACCGGGAAGATCGGTGGAGAAGAACCCGGCCAGCGATTGCGGCAGCGAAGCCTTGAGCGCGGCCAGCGTCATGCGCAGCCGCCCGGTGCCTGCCAGAGTGGCAGCTGGATCGATACCGAGCGAAAAACTCATGGTTTTCGGGTTGATATTGCGCGGACGCATATAGTCGACAAACCAGTCGGCGCAGGCACGGCTTTTCGGGTGCACATCCATGCGCAGGTGGATCATTTCGAGATGCACGCCGCGCAACACCTGATCGACGGCCTCGCGGGTTGACGGCAGGCCATATCCGAACGCGTTGGGCGCACCTTCGAACACCAGTGAAATGCCCGTTGCACCGTTTTCGAGATCTTCTAGCAACTGCTTGTTGGCCCGCACCGGATCGGGGTCGTCAATGCGCTGCACAATATGCCAAGGCTGCGCCGGATTGCGGCGTGGTGTCAGTTTTGCTTTCTTTTGCCGTTCGTATAGCGGCTGAACCGCAATATTATCATCGGTCCTCGAGATCAGCGTCTCATCAAAATCCGCACCCTTAAGGGCCTTTTGCGCCAGCTTGATCCAGCCATCACGATTGGCTTCGGCAAACGCGGTGTCCTTGAGAATAGACGCGTCCATACTCGCTCCCGGTCGAATTGCACCGTTCTTCCACCAGATGGAATCACTTGGGCGGAAAACCGGCGCAATGGTTGGTTTACGAGCCAAAATCGCCCAATTTGCGCGCGGCTCGTGCTTTTGCAGCGACTTTAAGAGGTGTTATGCTGCTTCGCAATAAAACAAAACATGTCGTGCCGAGATATTGACCGCTCCGGCATATTTCCGGGTCTAATCCAGATAGGTCCATGTATCGGCACCGTCGAAGTGACGAAGCGGCAGCCCTTTGAGTTCCACAGGGTCGATCAGTCCGGAATTGATTCCCATGCGATCGGCGTTGTGAGGATCTGTGCTTTCCCAATGAGTAACACAGCCGCAGGTTGGACAATGATGCATCGCAAGTGTGCGGTCACCTTGGATATAAGCGACTGTTTCGCCAGCGCCTTTGGTGAATTTTACCTGTTTGGGATGATAGTAGACCCATGGCCCGCCAATACGCCGACAAATCGAGCAATTGCAGGATTTAAGCACGTCAGGACGCTCGGCAAGTTCGAGGCGGATGGCACCGCAATGGCATGAGGCTTCGATCATCAGTCCCTCTCGTGTTTTGCCCTCGCACGAGTGTAGCTGAGACATCATCCAAAGCGACCAGCCCCGCCGGACGACGCAGGACTGGTTACTTTCTTTCATTCACCCGTTTCAGTCGTCGTGTGGCGTAGTACCGGCGGACGCACCGGACTAATTCCCATTCTGCCCCTGACGTGGTTGCATCCGCCCACCTTCGGGAAATAATGGGGGCGGTGCAGAATCCGATCGCGATCCGGGATTGTTGACCGGTGGTGGATTTTCTGCACGGCTGGGCGCTGATTGACCACCGTTTTGATTTTGACGCGGTTGCATCCGTCCACCCTCGGGAAACACTGGTAGTGCGGGGCGTGGTCCAGGATTGCCGATTGGACGTGGATTGTCCGGCCGGCCGGGACGTGGATTGTCGGGGCGATCGTGTCGGCGATCCCAATCGCGGCGGCCGCGACGATCCCAATCACGGTCATATCTGCGATAGTCACGGCGATAATAATCCCGTCCGTAGTAGCGCGGACCGCCATAGTAAGAATCGGAATAGCCACCGTAGTAGCCACCACCATACCCACCGTAGCCACTATACCCTTCATAATATGAGCCGCTCGTTTCGACACAACCTGAAAGGGTCAGGGCCGAAACCCCAACGAGCGCAGCAACAACGAAAGATTTGATAGACATCGTATTTACTCCAGACGAACGTCTCTTTGTTTTACACAAACAAGTTCGATGTCGAATGGTTCCTTAAAACAAGGTTTTACGCCAGTAGAATTCAACTCTTGAGGGTAAAAGGCCGGTCACAATTGCACCCGGTCCGTTATCAATCGTGTCCTGATACCGTCCGGCCCATCCGTTTCTTCGCCGGCTTTCTTAACCGAGGCATTGGACGATCTGCAGGATTGCAGTCTACCGCTAAGAAAAACTGAGGCGGCAACCCTCAGTTTCTATCCGAGGCTGCGCTGCCCAAACGTGCGCATAATTGCACGAACTCCGTGGCTTCCACCGGCTGGTCGCCATTGATGTAGACTCTCGACACATCCCGCAACTGGGGAATCGCCATGCATGCCTCATCGACACTCTGATATTTGTGTTCGGTCGAGGCCAGATTGTCATCGAGAGTCAGCACAATGGTGCGTGCATCCCGATTGACATCAGATGGATCGATCACGGATGTCTCCTGATACTGTTAAAAAGGATGGACAGATTTTACCCCAATTCGTAGGGGTGCCAAGGCCGGATTTATCGACACTGTGGATAACTCGCTAATGGCTCTCCCGATCAAACGAGGTGCCACACTGCATGTCCGGCAGCCAGGACAGGGCGGAGCGAAGCCAGACCTGCTGATTTGGTACGAGTTGATCACGCTGCGCCAGACAGCCTACCCGCAGGCCATAACGAGATGGATTTGGACCGGGGCTGGTCGAATAAATTGGGGAGCCGCAATCGGCACAAAAGCCCTGTACACGTTCGTTGCCGCTATCTGCCATCTTCACATAAGTTTTGGGTGTGCTGGCAAGGAATTGCAACGTTCCTGATATTGCGGGAACCGAGACGCGAAAAGCCGTTCCAGTCAATTTCTGGCAATCGGTGCAATGGCAGATCGTCACCGTATCCGGATCAATTTCAGCCTCGAACGTAATTTTGCCGCAGTGGCACGAGCCGTCCACTTTCATCTCGCATCTCCCGTGAGGATTGCTTTTTTCTGTAACAGGTTTCGAGCAGGGAAGGTTCCTGACGGATGGCAGGATGAGCAGAGTTTTATGCTGAAAACGCTTCTGGGCGCTTGATTTCAATTTCGACAAAAGAGATCGGATGCGGCGAACCGTTCATCACGTCGTGCTTGATGCCTGAGGGCCGCTGGTAGGATTGCCCGGCAACGAGCGGCACGTCGGTAATATCCGTGCCGTTGTGAATGCGCAGTATGCCGTCCATCAGCATCACGACAAAATAGGGCCAGCCATGTTCGTGCCAGCCCGTGATAGCACCTGGCTGAAAGTCCCAGCGGGTAATGCGCACTGCGGCGTCATCCTGCTGAATGGTAGGGACGGCGGGCAGATCACACTGGAATGCCAAAGCGAATTCTCCTGGCGGGTGGTATCAGTTGCATGTTTCCGACGCTGCGTTGTGCCGGACTTCTTTCACGGCATTCACGATGTTGAAGCCGACGGGTAAGCATATCAAGATGCAGAAGGTTGCAATGACAAGATTCAGGCGTTTTTGATAGCGGACGCCATTTAGGATTGCACCAATACCGTAAATCAGTAGGGCTGGTCCGGCAACCATCAGAGCCTGAATAGGGCCATCGCAATCGATAGCGTCGAACCCTTGCGCCGTATATTCGTTGACAGGAAATATCGCCCCTGCAACCGCCAATGGCAAAGCTGCAAGCAGAACGCAATATCCCAGCCATTTGGTCCAGTTATGACACATGATTCAAAGAGCATTGCACGGTTCGTGGGTAATGAGCCCGGAATTTATCGCGGGTATGGAGAAATTCCGGGCGAGCACCCATGACGTAACGCGGCTGTTGTGCGCTTGCAATCAAGGTGTAGGTAGGGGTTGCTGAATATTGTGGGGAGGAGCGGTGCCCAATCCGGGCTCTTTCTTGGAAAACAATGTGAGGGTGCCCAGCAGGGCAAAGAGAACGACTAGCACGCCGATCACAAGGCATTGGTGTCTCATCAGGCATCTCCGTTGTGACGTGAGAACACCGTGACAGCCTTTTTGGGCAGCAATCGGGTCACCTGCGCAAAACTTTGGATTTTGGTTGAGAAAACCTGAACAGGCTATAAAAAAACCGGCGGAAATGCCCGCCGGTTTTCATGTTACCGCATCAGATCAACGGCAGACACGCACTCTGCGAATGATCACACGGCCATGATGACGGTGGCGTTCGGTCCGCACGAAACAACGGCGGTTCCAATGCCTGTGATGCCGCCAGCCACGGCGGTGATCAACTTTGACAACCTGTGTCTGCGTGTCGACGGTCTGCGCCAGCGTTCCGGTGAGGGGCGCTGCTTGCGATGGCGCGTTGAAAGCCACCAGTGACGTAAGGGCGATTGCTGTAGCGATTATCAGATTTTTCATTTTGAACCTCTGAGCGTTTCACAATTACAACAATACACTTATCGCAGGTTGTGTTCCTACATTACAGAAATTTTAGATTTAATCCGTGGTCTCGCCATCCGGCATACTGACAAAGATCAGCACGGCAATGATGGTGATGAAGAAGCGGAAGGCGGATTCAATGCCATTCCATGTCGATGACATCCACATGCCGAACCATTCGCCGCCGATGGACAGAAATGCCACCTGCCAGACCAGAAAGCCCAGCGCCAGCCCGCCAATCGCCCATTTCTTCGAACGGTTGAAGCCGCGGGCACTATCGCCGCTATGGCCAAGCATAGTGAACGCCCCAATCCAGCAGAGCACGGCCGTCAACGTCTCGGCGGCGATAATCAGAATGTAAAAGGCATTGTGCAGGCCCGGGCTGGTGATGGCACGATATTTGATTGTTGCGTCGGGGAAGATGGTATCCATTAACAGCACGTGCTGGACAAAGGCGAAATTTGAGCCGTAGTCCGTGATGTTGCCGAAGGCGACAAGCGTAGCAAAGAAAGCAATGGCCGCAACAAAGGCGGTTTTGCTCAGGCGGGTAATCAGCATGGGACGTCCCTCAATGAGTGTTTTGCACGCGGGAGTCTGCCACATCTGCGTTAATGCCGATTTAGTTTTCGATTCTCGTGACCTGCAAGAAAGTTCTGTTCAGATAGCTTGTATATGGTTTTCCAATTCAACTTTGCGCGCCATCAATTTCTATAGGCCGTGCATCCTTTAACCCCAGCATTTCATCCTGCTGCTCTTCGGTCAGGCCAATGGCAAAGGTACCAATGGCGCGTTTACCCTTGGCGAAGGCGAGCACCGACAGGAGGGCGTTTACCAAAAACGGATCTTCGGCTTTCGGATAAATCTGCAGGGCGAGGGTGGCCATATCGATCCATGCGCGCTCATAGGAATCCATCAGCCATTCGGGGATTGGCGGGTTGCGGTCATTGTTAAGACGCGCTTCCTCGATGACGGCGATAAGGGCAAAGGCGTTCCAGTCGGCCAGTTTCAATTGCCAGGCGATCCGGACAATCTCGGGCACCGAAGCATAGGCGGCTGTATCGACATCGTTGTGATGCAGCAGATTTTCCCATAGCTCCTCCCAGGCCAGCGAAAAGTCTCCCTGTTCGAGCGCCTGAAGCGCATCTGCCGGGTTGTAGAGATCGCGATATCCGCTGCGAAGCGTAAACCAGCGTTCATCGGTCCATGCCAACAAACTCATGATTTTCCCCTGCTTTCCATTACCGGACCAATCAACCGTGTCACGGATGTGAAAGCAAGCGGGATGATCGCTCACAGCACTTCTGCCAACTAGTGAAGGTTCACTAGTGCGTTGTTTGTATCCCGCGAGTGTGGCAAGCAATTGATAGCGCTGGCTTCGGAGCAATTGCCGGGGAGTCTCTAGCGTATCGAGAAGGGCCTCGCTGATTGTCGTGGCGGCCCTGCCATCACGGGGGATATCATGATCAAGAGACTTCTTGCAGGTCTGGCATTGTCACTGGTTGCAGGTTCAGCCGCTCAGGCACAGTCATGCGCGAGCAATTTCAAGTCGGACGGCGTTCCGCTGGTCACGTCGGTCAACTATAAAAGCTGGCAGATTTTTCCGAAGCTCGATCCGAAAAAGGCACTGGCAAATGTGGCCCAAGGTGTCGCTGTCGAGGGCTTTTCCGATGTGCAAGTCGACAAGTCGCTGGGGGCAGTTACTGCCGTTCAGGAAGGATCCGGTGCCACCGTCCCGCCGAAATTGCGCGTCGTTGTCCGCAAGTCGGGCAAGGGCAGCCGGGTTGATGCGATATTTATCGTTAACCCGGGATGGGTGTCACCGGAAAGCACAACGCGCAGCGGGATTTGCCGCGTAATCGATTCTGCCAACGGCTAGCACTGCTTGGTTTGCGCACAGAAAACTGCCCGGTAAGCGCGTTAGCGGGCAGTTTGAGTTTTTAGCTGAAATTTAGCGGCGGATGGCTCGCCCGACCGCGATCAAAATACAGGCGCCGATGAAACCGGCGATGAGATAGCCGATCCAGCCTGTCAGAACAACGCCGAACACTGACAGAATGGCGTTCGCCAGCACTGCGCCGACGATGCCGAGAATAATATTCATGATGATGCCGCTATCGCTCTTCATGAACATTTCGGCGAACCAGCCGGCAAGGCCACCAATGATAATGGCCGCAATCCAGCCAACACCTGCATTTTCCATGTCAGTTTCCTCCGTTGTGAACATTCACGACGACTGAAACGGCGGATGCGGCTGTTTGTTCCGCACCTGCGGAGCTATTTCCAGCGTCTGCGTGGTTGCCAGTCATCCGCTTCCTCGTCATCACGTTCCCGCAACCAGTGCCGTATTTCACGGCAACTGCGCGGACGCCCATCGCTGATCCGGCCGTCGGTGCAGGGATCATAGCGTTCCTGCCGCTCGCGGTAGCGGTCGCGCCGCTCAAGCATGCGCAAAATCTCACGGCAGCTGCGTGGTCTGCCATCATTGTAACGGCCATCTGTGCATGGATTGTTGTCATATTGGACGGGATGAATCAAAGTCTGGCTGCTGCTGCCCGCGAATGCGGGCGGGCTTCCAGCTATAGCTGGGCCAATGCTTGCGAGGCAGAATGCGGGCAGCAGGATTCGGTAAAGAATATGCATGTTGGTTCTCCGGTACCGATTGTCCAGGCAAGGAACAAAACATCGGGCAGAGACAACAATCGGCTGCTACCGTTACGGCAGTCTGACATGATTGATTTGGCCGGGTATTCCGAGAACGGGAATATCGGCCATGCGTTGCACCTCAGGGGACCAGATAATGCTGGCCCCATTCATTTTTGGGAACGCGCTCGCCAATCCGGTACTTGAAGGTGACAATTTCCATATTGTCGTCATTGGTCATGCATTTGAACGCCAGATGGTACCATTCGCCGTGGCTGCGAAAGGCCGCGCCGCGCGATTTGATCGAATGCGTATCGGTTTTTGGATCGGCAAAGGCATAGGCCAGCACCTTGTCGGGGTTGTATGCATGCTCGTCTTTGCGAATGCGCTCCATGGCCTCGACGTCGCAGCGCTGTTCCAGTCGCGTCTGCAGATCAAGCTTTTCAAGGCCAGCTTCCATGCGCGTATCCATCGCCGACGCCGATGGCAGGGACACGGCAAGCAGAGCGCAGGAAAGGAGGAATGTTTTCATGGGTGAGACTGACCTTCTCTCGCTGCGGTCGGGCTATGCCGGCAGCTTTTTGTTCTGGAATCAAACCGGGAGTTCGAAGCAGGGAATCACGGCAAATTTGCCCAAAGTGGGCTGAATGTCAAAATTTAATGGGGGAATGTTGGGCCGGAGAGAGCAAGGTTGAGGGCTATTCGTCGGTGTCAAGATCAAGATCGGCGAGTTCTTTTTCACCGGCAGTCTGGGCTTCTTCTTCGGTCTTGTACGGGCCGCTCTGCGAGCCCGTTTCGCCGTCAACCACCAGCACATAGTACCAGCTTGCATCGCTCTTCTGGCGGACGGTCACATGGCAGGCCAGTTCATTGCCCAAGGTGTTTCTCCAGTTGCGACGCGGTGATTTCGTAGACTACATGGGCGCGCAGCGGGTGCCCATCCTGCAGATCAGGGTGGTTGAATTCACCTATCTTGCGCATTCCCAGCCGCTCCATCAGCCCCCAGGACGGGGTATTGGCAGGGGTGGTAAAGCTGACGATCCGATCCAATTTGAGGGTCTGGAAACCATATGTGAGAGCGGCCTCGGCGGCTTCGCGGGCGAGGCCTTTGCCTTGCCAGGATGTGGACAGCCGCCAGCCGATTTCCACGGCAGGAGTGAAGAATGCCTGCCATGGAATATGTAGAAGGCCGCACATTCCGATCAGTGTCCTGCTTTCGCGTTCCTCGAGCGCCCAAAAACCCCAGCCATTTTGTGCGAAATGCGCATCAATGCGATCGAGCATGGCATCGGAGCGCTCGCGCGTCAGAGGCATCAGATAACGCTGGACGGCAGGTTCACTGTTGATTGCAAAGAATGGCGCGCGATCTTCAGGGCGCCATGGACGCAGTCGAAGCCGGGAACTCTCTGGTTGCATGGCGTGATTATGCGAGCGAAGCCAAACGCCGTCAAGGCGGCGGAGTGCAGGTTTCGGGTGGCCGGACCTGTTCGCGCTGGACCATATGTGATCGCGCAGGTGCTTTTCGGCGAACTGCAGCATGACCATATGAGAGGCAAAAATGAACAGTTTGAACGGAAAAATCGCACTTATCACCGGCGCAAGTTCGGGCATAGGCTATGAAACGGCAAAGCTGTTTGCCCGCGAAGGTGCGCATGTCGTCGTTGCGTCGCGGCGGCAAGCGGAGCTGGACAAGCTCGTTGCGGCAATCAGCTTTGACGGCGGCAAGGCAATAGCGCTGGCCGGTGATGTCAAGGACGAGGCCTTTGCCAAGGCGCTGGTTGATCTGGCCGAGCAGGAATTTGGCGGACTGGATATCGCCTTCAACAATGCCGGTATCAATGGCGAAATGGGACCGACGCCGGGTGTTTCCCTGGAAGGCTGGCAGGAGACCATGGATGTCAACCTGACCTCGGCGTTTCTGGCGGCTAAATATCAGATACCCGCGATGCAACGGCGTGGCAGCGGCTCGCTGATCTTCACCTCGACTTTCGTCGGCCATACGGTCGGGATGCCTGGCACAGCGGCCTATGCCGCCAGCAAGCAGGGGCTGATCGGGCTAATGCGCACATTGGCTGCGGAGTTTGGCCCGCAAGGTATTCGGGTCAACGCGCTTTTGCCCGGGGGTACTGCAACCGCTTTGGCCGAAGCCTGGGTCGATACGCCGGAAAAGCTTGCCTTTGTCGAAGGGCTGCATGCGCTGAAGCGGCGGGCGCAGCCCGAAGAGATTGCCCGTTCGGCGCTCTATCTCGCCTCCGATGCGTCCAGCTTTACCACCGGCACCGCCATGCTGGTGGATGGCGGCGTATCAATCAACCGCACTTAAACGGATCAGACGCTGCGCGGTTGCCTGAGGTGGCCGCGCAGCCGCACCGTTCTGTTGCTTTGCGGAGGCAGCTCAATCCCTGCGAAAATATTCACAGTGATATCTGGCATTTATGCAACTTATGCGAGCGTTGATTAACGTATATATGTGCAACGAGGTAAACGGAAAGAACACTATCGATGCAAAGCGCTCCAGCCTATTCGTCTCGCAAGAAACTTTCTTCAATTCAGATTTTGCGGGGGCTGGCTGCAGGTGCTGTTGTCATTGCCCACACGATCGAACATCCTCTTTCAGAGTCCCCCAATGGCCTCGTCATACTGGGTGCTTTCGGTGTTCAGGTGTTCTTCGTCATCAGCGGATTTATCATCGCCTATGTCAATCAGGACGGGCTTTTCAATCCGTTGACGTTCCTCGTGCGCCGCGTCTTTCGTATCGTGCCGCTTTATTGGCTGTGCACCATTCTGGTTTTCTTCTGTGCGCTGTATTTGCCATCGCTGTTCAAGACGACTGTTGCTGATACGGCCTATTTTCTTCAATCGCTGTTTTTCATTCCGGCATCTGTGCCGGGTGATCCGCATGACTGGCGTCCGATCTATAAGCTTGGCTGGTCATTGAACTATGAAATGTTCTTCTACATCTTCTTCGCGTTGTTCTGGTGGTGCAAAGCCTCGCTGACGCGGACCGTCATGATGTCAGGTGTTCTGGGGCTTTTCGTCGCCGGAAGTTTCTTCATCGAACGCGATGGCAGCTGGTATTCCGTCTATATGCACACCAATCTGCTGACATTCATCGCAGGCATGTGGCTGGCCGAAGCTGAGAAATATGGCGTGTGGGATAGGCTGTCCGCTGGAAGCGTTGCGCTGCTGGCTGTGCTTGCCGTACCGCTGCTCATTGCCACGTTCTCGATCAGCCTTGCAGACTACCGCTATTTCTCCCTCTATCTCGTCTCACTGGCTGCGGCCGCGCTGCTGGTGATCCTCGCACTTGCCTGCGAGCGCTGGACCAGAAACCTGCAGAACAATTTCTTCGTCCAGCTTGGCGAAATATCCTATTCGCTCTACTTGACCCACATGTTCGTTGTGGGCTTTGGCTGGTTCGTGATCAACCGGCTTGGTTTGTCCGGTGCTTTGCAGATTGCCGGGATGGCCGGAATTGTCATTGCATGTGTTATCGGCGCGAAAATTTCGTACCATCTTGTCGAGATGCCGTCGAACAAGCTTGGGCACCTGCTGACCCTGAGGCGGCGGACGCCCGTACCGGCATCATGACTATCGGCTGGCGCTGACCGGCTGAATGCATGCCTGCTATTTCAGCTGGTCGCGCAGCGTTTCCTTCACCACCATATCGAAGGAGTCAGTACCGCCGGATGCCGTCTTTTTCGTTGCCTGATCGGCAATATACGCATCGCGCTTTTTGACCAGTTCGACCATCGTGTCCTCCAGCTTGCCGCGTTCCTGCGTCTGCTGGTCGAGAAGCGCCTGTTTTTCTTCCCTGGACTTGCCGCGCAGGTTTTCCGGCAGCTCGGCGTCTTTGACGGCATCAAGCTTTTGCGTGCCGTTTTTGACATCGGTCACCAGATCGCCGCCACCCGTGACAACTTCCTTCGCTCCGCCCTTCTTGGAATAGTAGCGTGAATTATCCACCTGCACGGAAGCGGGGGCCATAGCCTTGGTTTCCATCTTGGTGCGCAGGTCGGTTTGTTTCGCACCGCTGCCGTAAGGAATGACTGTTTTGTCGATTTTCTGCTGCAGAATGATGATGTCGCCGTCGAACGGCGTTTCGATAATGGTGATACGCCCGCCATCCTGCGGTATGGCGATATAACGCCCGTGACCAAGCTGGGCGATCTCACGCCAGATTTTTGTGGTATCAGGATCATCACCCGCCTGCACCGCGTTGACGGTGATCGCGTCCTCCTTGGCCCGTTTCAGCACTTCAGAATATTTCGGGGCGTTGGCGTAATCCATATGCGGCGGGGCGTCACCAACGAGAAACACGATCCGTTTGGTCTTCTCGTCCTTGCTCCATTTCAGTTTGCGCACTGAAGTATCCAGCGCCTCGTTGACGGATTCCGGCGTATCGCCGCCGCCATCGGCCTTCAGCTTGATCAGGTTGCCGTAGAGGCCCTGTACGTCAGAACTCATATCAAAGGTTTTGACCACATATTCATCACCCTTGTCGCGGTAGGCGACCAGCGCCATGCGGATATCCGCATTGGGATTGACGTCGATGATGGTATTGGCAATCGACCAGATCTTGCGTTTTGCGCCGTCAATAAGGTCTGCCATGGAACCTGTCGTGTCGAGCACAAAGGCAACCTCGATACGCTCACCGTTGGGATTACCTTCGGCCAGGACAGGCGAGGCCAGTGCGGTCATAGCAAGACCGGCAGCAAAACTGGTTAGCAAAAGACGCGGATGACGATGCATGATTTCCCCCAAAGAAATGAACAGGGCCTATGCTTCGATCCGGATTGCGGTTTTATTGGGAGGTGCTTTGGACAAGACTGTGGCGGGATGGAACAGTCCTTAACGGTAGGTGAAAGTCTATTAGACTTTTTGGTGGCTAATTTTCCAATGCGTTCCTGAGTACGCTTCAAACGTATCCGTCGCTTACTCAATGATAAATGCGTTTGGAGTGTTGAAATTGGCGATGAGATTTGTTGCCTACGTGGATGAGGCAAACTCGCCGACCAAGTTTCTACCGCCCAATCATCATGGTTCGCTATTGGTGCCTGTATTGTCCGCAACGATAACGATAAATTGTTGCCGTCTTGGCGCGACGAAATACTTCGGCAGTTTCCGCAAAAACGCACCCTTGATTTACATTTTCGCGATTTAAAACATGATCAAAGGGTGCAAACCTGCCTAATGCTTGCCCAAAAGCCAATTGGCGCGTGCGTTGTTGCGTCAAACAAAATCACGCTGCTGACTCATCCGAAGCGAGAAATATTTAAGCAGAAACAACATTTGTACAATTATCTGACACGCTTTTTGCTTGAGCGACTTACACACGCCTGCAAGAGAAAGTCAGAAATTGAGGATGATGGCAGCGCGAGTTTGAAGGTCGTTTTTTCACGGAGACGGGGGACGGACTACCATGCAATGCGCGAGTATCTTGAATTCCTGCGTGATGGACGTGAGGTTATGACACCGGTACGGACAATAAATTGGGATGTTTTATCGCCATCAGATATAGCCGTCGAAAATCATAGTAAAAGGGCGGGGCTCCAAATAGCCGACGTTTTTACAAGTGCGCTATGGCATGCAATCGAACCTAATAGATATGGTTTTTGTGAGTCCCGTTATGCCCGAAGTCTGGCGGTTCGACTTATAAAAACGAATGGTCAGCGATTAAATTACGGTCTGACGCTGGTGCCACCCTTCGGCAAATCCCCGTTAAACGACGAACAGAAGGAGTTCATCGAATGGATCAGGCTGTTGAAGGAAAAACGTGGGCCCCCAGACTCCTGAATGACACTGCAAAGAGTGCTACCACCTCGAAGGTAACTCGGAGTTGCCTAGCGCTTGCCCACAAATATATGATAGGATTTTTTTCGTAAATTTCAAGAGAAACTTGCATTTTGCAGTGTTCGACAGTTTTTTTTGGCAGACAAAAGTGTCGAGCAACTTTTAGGAGGCGTTGACAAAGTGGCGCATCCACAGGCGGATTGAGACGATGTGGACGAAGCCGAGATAACTGTCGGCGGTTTTGTCGTATCGGGTTGCAAGCCTTCGAGCGTTTTTCAACTTGTTGAAGCAACGTTCGACCATGTTGCGCAGGGCATAGATAGCGGTATCGATGGGAAGCTGGACGAGCCTGTTGCGTTTGGTCGGCACCAAGGCGATACCACCGCGCTTTTCCATGTCCTGACGAATAAAATCGGCATCGTAACCCTTGTCAGCCAGTAGCACCTTTGGCGCGGGTCCGTCGGCGTCCATAACGGGCATGTATCCCTTGAAGTCCGAGACTTCTCCGCTAGTCAGTGTGAAGGCTATGGGCAGGCCCATCGCATTGATACGGAGATGGATTTTGGTCGTAAAGCCACCTTTTGAGCGGCCAAGACCCTGACGCGGAGTCCCCCTTTAGCGCCGGCTGAACAATGATGTGCCCGGATGATTGTGCTGTCGATCATTTGCAGGCTGGGATTACCGTCACCACTTTCGTTAAAGGCCTCAAGCAGCACATCCCACAAGCCCGACAGTGTCCAGCGCCGGAACTGGCGGTAAACTGATGACCATTTGCCAAAGTGTTCATGCAAGTCGCGCCAAGCGACACCTGTCCGTGCGATCCAAAATACCCCATCCAGAACAAGCCGGTGATCTCTTGGTCGTCGCCCACTGCGAGCGCCTCGTTCAATCACAAATGGTTCCAGGCAGGCCCATTCCTCATCGCTCATCAAACCTCGGATCAAGATAACCTCCGTGAAAGCTACCTTGAATCAAAACCTACGTGATTTGAAAACCCTCTTTGTCAACACGTCCTAGTTGATTTTTCGTCGTCTTGGGACATTTCTGGGTGTATCCCGGTATTTCATTGACACATCTTCCTATTCCTTAAACGTGGAGGTGTTGATGATTGAACTGTACGATCTGTCGATGCCCAGTCCCCCAAAGACGCAAGTGCCTCAGGCGTACGTTGCAGGTCTATCAACCGAGGCTCGGTGCTCTCCATGGTAGTGACATGCAATGGTCCGGTGTCGAGCCTCACAACTCCTGCGCGCCGCGCAGGAGTAGGGGCGGCGTGTAAGTAACCCCCTTAGTCGTGCCGGTGCGCATTGCAATTCTGCGCAAAGCCAGACATTCTCCAGCCTCCAACAGTGTTTAGCGAGGCAACATGATCTCCCGGATTGAACTTGAAACTGTATGGGCGCCGCGGCTGCTTTCTGTGCTGCGGATTATCACTGCATTGCTGTTCATCGCGCATGGCAGCTCGAAACTGTTCGGGTTTCCCATGGCCATGGACCCGGCACCCAATCTGATGTCGCTGATCGGCGTCGCCGCCGTCCTTGAATTCGCCGGTGGTATTCTGCTGGCGCTGGGGCTGTTTACGCGTCCGGTTGCTTTTGTGCTGGCGGGTGAGATGGCAGTAGCCTATTTCATGGCCCATGCGCCGCAAGGTTTTTACCCGATCCTCAATCACGGCGAGGGCGCTGTGCTGTTCTGCTTCATCTTTCTTTATCTGGCTGCGGCCGGTGGTGGTGCGTGGAGCCTGGATTCCGGGCGCAAAGCCTGATCGAATTGAAGACGGGCACAAGCCTAAGCCTGTGCCCGTTATCTCTATGAGGCTTTCGCGCTTTCGGTCGTATAACCAAAGGTGTTTTCACGCGCCGCAATAATATCGCGTGCCTTGTCCACAGCTGGTCCCATATAAGCAAAAGGGTAGCAGGCCTTGGCCTCCTTCGCTTTCACCGAGGTGAATTGCAGCACACCCTGCTCAAGGAAGACGTTCCTGTTGCCAAGGTCAAGATAGGTTTCCGTCATCGCCCCTTCCGCCCAGATCACATCGTGTTTTTCCAGTTCGATATGGAAATAGTCGATGAGATAAAGCGTCACTTTCTGGGTAACGGTGGTGTCATTGATCAGAAGTTTTGCAGGCACCAATGTACCCCCGATGAACAGGCAATGATCGGGCGAGACGAGCAGGTCGCGCTGGGGCACACCGTCCGCGATGGCTCCCGCATGAATGCGGACCGGCAGGTCATTGCGCGGCTTGTCGAGTATCCTTGGGTCGATGGTCCGGCTGCCAACCCAGATAATCGTGGCAGTGCCCTTGTTCAGGCTGAGAACAAGGTCTCCCGCCTTCAGTTTTTCAACGGGCACGTCTCCATCAGGTGTTGCGATCAGTGTGCCGCGGACAAAACAGGGGGTAATGAAAGTCAAGGTGTCGGTGACATCGTTGAAACTATAGGTTGCACCGGCCGGAATGACATAAGTTGCAAGAGTGCCGAGGCCGAGCAGGCCGCCGTGAAATGTTATGACATTGCCGGATTGGGTGACGCTGGAAGAGCCATTGACGGTAACGCGATCCCCGGCGCTGGCATTGACAATCGTTGGAGAAGGGCTGAGCAGCGAAAGGCCGATGGCCGGGGGCGTGTAAACGAAATGTCCGGTGCCGGTCGATCCGGCAAAATCCACAGTCGTGGTTTGCAGAACATCAATCCCGAGAAGCGCCGAGTTGATGTTCAGGGTGCTGCCCGCGCCGATAATATAGTGGAAGGACGATCCGGCCCCGATGGATGCGAGCTGCGCTTCGACAGTCAAAGTGCTGCCATTGATGACCTGAAATGTCGTGCTGGAAAGACCGCTGACGCCGGCAAACGAGGTGATGTCAGCATTGACGCCATCGACAATGAGCGTTGCATTGGAAACAAGCCCGAGAGCAACAGTATCGCCGGAGTGAAAATTACTGGAATTGATGGTCGTGGTGGTGTTGTTGATAAGGTTGAGATTGATCAAGGCCATGCGGGACCCCTTCCTGTCTGTGTGACATCCCTAGGATCCCCGGTCGCCGATTGTATCGTTCAAGATATCGGAAGCACGCCCAACAAGGTTCTTCGTGGCCGTCTTGACCAGCTTGCAAAGACCGCCATCTCGCGGGCAGGCCTGACGGAAACGCTTTAAGCTCTCATTGCAAAATCCATATCCGCATTCAGCAGTGCGGACATTGCATCGGCATTACTCAATAATCTCAACATGTTGGAGTGCCCGGCCGAGAAGTGCCGCTGCTGGCCGAATTACGCGTTTACATGTCGTTAAGTATGTCGGCCTACCCTTGAGGCCTTGGAGGGTACAACCCTCAACTGACGGAGAAGGCTGGTGCCATGATTAGCGATAACGACAATGACAGCATCTGGACTGATTTTGCCTGCCGCACCTGCGCCCTCGCGATCTTTATCATTGGCGTCGCGATCCCGGTGGCGGTGAAGACGTTTCTATAAAAAAGTGGCTGGTGCGTGCGCGAAGACGTCCCGCTCAACCCAATCCATCATTGCTGATTTGTAATTTGACCTGCACTCTCCGGCGCAGCACGATGGGGCCGCTGGTTTGTCGTGGGGCCAGCATGGGGCTCGGCTGTCGCCTTCCTTCGAAAATTGTCGCTGCCGAGCCTCAAATCCTTTCCGGCGTCAATGCTGATCATTGCTGATGCAACTATTCCGTTAAGGTTACTTGCAACAATACTATTCTAAGTTGTACAAAAACAGCGCATAAATCCCGCCTCTCGTAAGAGTTTTAAACGACACTGTGGCGAGGCAATGATTGTGCGAGCAAAGATAACTTTCGTCGGTCCGCAAAACTACAAGAACAAAATTGTCATTCAGGCGCAAGAACGCAGCCACGCTGCACAGGCACGCTTGCAGTCGGCCATGCGCCGTGTCCGCCGCCGCATGCGCCTGAAAATGCTTGTCAGCCAACGCTGATCAGCGCTGTCTTGCAGCCATATTATCAAGAGTTGCCAACAAGAGTGCGCTGGCTTGATCTGCTTCGCTGGAGGTGAGGGCGGAGAACCCCAGCAGCAATCCGTCACGCGGAGCGGCTGATACGTGCATGGGGGAGACCGGCGTTACCTTTACGCCCCCTTCGGCTGCCGCAGCTGCGGCAGCGCGGTCATCATGCCATGAGCCCGTGCTGCGCCCGATCAGGTGAATGCCCTGACTGGGTACGCTAAACGTCAAATGACCGGCAAGGCGTTCCTGCAGCGCTGCGACGAGCAGATCGCGGGATTTGCGGTAGCTTTCCCGCAACCGCCGCAGATGGCTGGAAAAATAGCCTTCGCTGAGAAAATCCGCCAAAACCTGCTGCTGGAATGGCGGCGGGAAGCGGTCGAGAAACGGACGCATGGCGGCAAAAGCCGCCACCAGATCGCGCGGCACGATCGCATAGCCCACACGGAAGCTGGGCAGCAGCGCCTTGCTGAAAGTCCCGAGATAGATCACGCGTTCATTGTCATCCAGCCCCTGCAGCGAGGCGAGAGGCCGTCCATCATAGCGGAATTCGCTGTCGTAATCGTCCTCGATGATCCAGCTCCGGTTTGCCTTGGCCCAGTTGAGCAATTCCAGACGTCGGGAGAGGGAGAGGGCTGCACCAGCGGGATATTGATGCGATGGCGTGACGTAAACGGCGCTGGCCGTGCCTGTAAAGGATTGAAGCAGCGCGGTTTGCATGCCGTTTTCATCCACGGGAATACCGGTCAGTTCGGCCCCATGCAGTTCGAAAGCATGGCGGGCGCCGGGATAGCAGGGATCTTCGACCAGAACGCGGTCGCCCGGCGTGATCAACGTCCGTGCGACCAGATCAATGGCCTGCTGTGTGCCTGATGTAATGAATATCTGACTGGCATCGCAGCGAACGCTGCGCGACGCCGTGAGATAAGCTGCGATGGCTTCCCGCAAGCTCTGTTCGCCCTGCACGTTCCGGTAGTGATCTTCGCCAAAATTCAGATGGCGTCCGGCAATCCTGCGCAGCACTTCCGTTGTGCGTACGTCATGCACCACCCGGCCAGTCGCAAATGGCACCTGTACGGAGGAACCAAAGGATGGCCCCGCCAGAAGGGCTTTGCGCGCCGCTTTGGAAATGGTGCGCTCAGTGTGATCGGGCAAAGACTGTGCCGTTTTTTGTTGTGCCTGCGGGATATTGCTGACGACGAACGTGCCGGAGCCGTGGACGCTATGGGCATAGCCTTCCGCGATGAGGGTTTCATAGGCCTCAGTGATGACACCACGTGACATTTGCCACTCCCGCGTGGCCAGGCGCGTAGATGGCAGCCGCGCTGACGGACGGATCTGTCCGCTGAGAATCGCTGTGCGGATGGACAAATAAATCTGGCGGGCAGCCGGGGACGGCGAGGTGCGATCCAGCACGGGCTGAAATGAATGCACGGGGCTTTCGCGGCGGCGCGGCTGTCGGTGAATTGGCATTATGCCTCCAAAGTGGCTCATGCGAGGGCGATAAAGTGGATCTGGTTTTTTGTAAAATAAGGAGTTTTATAAAGCCACTTATCTCACCTTTTGCGAGTTTGCACAATGCGAATCACCACTGCGATGTTTCTCTTCTTGGGCACTTTGCTCACCTCTGCCGGATATGGCGCCACCTTCCTGCTCAACGCGTATTTCCTGTCGCTTGGCGGTAATGAGCTGGATACCGGCTTTACACTGGCAGCCGCGATGGTCGGCACATTCGTCGGAGTACCACTGGTTGGCTGGTTTTCGGGCCGGATAGGGGCGGCAAATATGGCGGCCGCCGGTGCGCTGAGCATCGCTGCCGGGTTCTCGCTGTTTGCGTCGCTGACCGCCATTACGCCGTTTTTCGCCATAGGCGGCTTCCTCATCGGTCTCGGATGGGGCGCATTTTACCTTGCTGCACCGATGGCTGTGGTCGAGCGCACCAGCGACGCTGATCGCGGTTTGTGGTTCACCCGCTTCGGTGCTTTCCAGATGGCAGGTATCGGCGGAAGTCCTATCCTTGCCGATTTGGCCGTCCATTCACTGCGGCTGCCGACCGCAACGGTATTTCTGTATGTTGGTGGCATCTCCGTTATTGCCGCGCTTCTGTTGTGGACATTCGAGCGGGCGGCCGTTGTTCAACGGCCGGTCAGCGATACACGCCAATGGCTGCGCCATTTTCCGGCGATCAGCCGCACAGCAGCTATTTATCCGATTGTCATGGTCGCATTGGGTGCCTGTGTGTTCTCCGGTCTGTTGACGTTCCAGACATCGCTAGTGGCGGGTACATCGGCAAACGCCAGCACGTTTTTTGCCATCTATGCGGTCACGGTGGTGACGTCTCGCTGGCTTCTAGCACCTTTGCTGAACCGGGTACGCAGGGAAACCAGCGCGCAAATTCTGCTGGTGATCATGACGCTTGGCATTGTGTCCATGTTCGGGGTGCCGGTCAGCGTGGTCTTTCAGGCGCTTGGTGCCGTGCTCCTGGGTATCGGCTATGGGCTGGTTTATTCCATCATTCAGACGCAGGCAGTCAATGATGCGGCGATGGAACACCGCCAAGCGGCGATGACGTGGTTTGCCTTGTCATATTTTATCGGCGTCTTCGGCTTCCCGGTCCTCGGCGGGTGGATGCTGGTTCATACCGGCAAGAACGGCCTGCTGCTTCTGGTGCTCGTTTGCGGGCTGGCCGAACTGGCGCTTGCGGTCTGGCGCGACCATCTGAACCGGGTTCTGCCGGTTACTGTTAGAGATGTGAGAGGCTGACTATCGGTTCAGCCACGCTTCAAAGCCGCGCGCAGCTGCGCGGCCTGTGGCAAAGCAGGCGGTGAGCAAGTAGCCTCCCGTTGGCGCTTCCCAATCGAGCATTTCACCGGCAACGAACGTGCCGGGGATTGCTTTCAGCATATAATTCGCATCGATCGCATTCCAACTGACGCCGCCGGCGGATGAAATGGCTTCCTCAATCGGACGGGGCCGCAAGACGGCGAGCGGCAGTGCCTTGATCAGTCTGGCGAGCCCTTCAGCATTGGAAAGATCACGGGCGGTTCCGAACCGGCGAACCAACGCCGCCTTGACACCTTCCAGCCCCGCTGCTTTTCGCAGGCGATTGGAAAAGCTCGTTTTGCTATCCTGCCGTGCGAGGTCCTTTGCCAGCCGGTCAATCGTTCGCCCCGGCGCGAGATCAACCGTCATGATTGCGGTGCCGTCATGCTCCAGCTGGTCGCGCAAACTGGCGGCGTGTGCATAGACAAGGCTGCCTTCGATGCCGTTCTGTGAAATCACGAATTCGCCGGGAAATGTGCCCGCATCCGATGTTGCGGTGACAGATTTGACCGGCTCGCCAGCGAAACGCTGTTTGAATAGGTCGTCCCAATCCACGTCAAAGCCGCAATTGGCAGGGCGCAATGGACTGATCGCGACACCTTTGTCTTTAAGTCCTGCAACCCAGGTCGCATCAGAGCCGAGCTTTGGCCAACTGGCACCGCCGAGCGCCAGAACAGCGGCATCGCATTGGATGATTTTTTCGCCATCGGGTGTCTGAAAGACAAGGCCGCTACCCGCAAAACCAATCCAGCGGTGGCGGGTCTTGAGCACAACGCCCTGTGACTCCAACCGCCGCAGCCACGCGCGCAGCAGGGGCGAGGCTTTCATGACATTTGGAAAGACCCGGCCCGACGAACCGGTAAAAGTTTCCGTCCCGAGTTCAGCCGCCCAGATCCTGACATCGTTTGGCGTAAAGGCATCAAGCGCGGGGCGCAAGCGATCCGACGATGCACCGAAACGGCTGGAGAAGCTGGTATATTCTTCGGAATGGGTGATGTTCAGGCCAGATTTTCCGGCGAGCAGGAATTTGCGGCTGACGGTGGGCATGGCGTCGTAAACCGTCACTGCATGACCCGAGAGGGAAAGCACTTCTGCCGCCATGAGACCCGCCGGTCCGCCACCGATGATTGCGATCTGTTTGCTCTGCATATGCCTGATTATTGCCTGAACCATTCCGGTCCACTCTTGGCCCGTGCGGCCAGCAAGCGCAAGGTCCAATGGTCCATTCCCGACGCGCGATTTAAGACAATTCTAAGACGCGTTAACACTTTCTTGCATATAGGCTTTACGCCTCCCACCAAAATTCGCTACAAGGGACCGTTGTGCGGTTCGCGCGACACTCGATACATCTGCCAGACGGAGGTTCATTATGGCCACAGGCACAGTTAAATGGTTCAATTCTACAAAGGGTTTCGGCTTCATTCAGCCTGAAGACGGCGGTGCGGATGTATTCGTACACATCTCTGCAGTTGAACGCGCAG
Organism: Phyllobacterium sp. 628; assembly: GCF_014189505.1. Lineage (GTDB taxonomy): Bacteria > Pseudomonadota > Alphaproteobacteria > Rhizobiales > Rhizobiaceae > Phyllobacterium. Next base: position 1,885,144 of record NZ_CP050301.1, read on the forward strand.
GTTTGCGCGATCTCAATGACGGTCAGAAGATCAACTACGAACTCGTGCGCGACAAGAAGTCGGGCAAGATGTCCGCTGACCAGCTGAGCGCTGCTTAAGCCTCATCAGATTAGTTTCAGGTGGCGATAGCCGCTGAATAAACTATTTTTGCAGGCCAGACGAAAGTCTGGCCTGTTTTTTGTCTAGACGTGTTTGCAAGCGGCCTCGACGTGAGAATAGGGCAGATACAAGAAAAACATCCTCACTCTGGCGCTTCGGGCCGCGTTAAGGCATCTTGTAAGCGGAGACTTTTGTCGTAGCAGGGGAGGACGCGTATGCGCTGCTTTACGGTACTTGGACCTTCGCAGACCGGAAAATCCACACTCGTGGAAAAACTGGGCGCGCTGGAAGGCGCGCCAAAAAAATCTGTTTCACCCTATGGACTTGGCGTCACCGAATTCACTTTCGGTAAAGAGGTGTGGTGTGCACTGGATGCACCCGGCGCCAATGAATCGCTGGCGCATGCGCAGGACGCACTTCTTGCCAGCGATGCCTGCATCCTGTGCGTCTCACCAGCGCCGGAAGATGCGGTGCTTGCGGCACCCTATCTCAAAGTGATCGAGGCGTCGGGCACGCCGTGCATTTTGTTCGTCAACCGCATCGATGAACCGCGAGGGCGGGTGCGCGACGTGATTTCCGCGTTGCAGGGATATTCGAGCCATTCGCTGGTGCTGCGGCAAGTGCCGATCCGCGAGGGCGACAAGGTTGTCGGGACATGCGACCTGATTTCGGAGCGGGCATGGCGTTACCGCGAAGGTCAGACATCAGCGTTGATTGCGATACCTGAAAGTGAGCTGGAGCGCGAACACGAGGCACGCGCCGAACTTTTGGAGCAGCTTTCCGAATTTGATGACTGGCTGCTGGAAGAACTGATCGAGGATCGTGACCCGCCGAGTGATGCGGTCTTTGCCATTTCTTCGCGGGTGTTGCGGGAGAACAAGGTGATCCCGGTGCTGCTCGGTGCGGCGAGCCACAGCAACGGTATATTGCGGTTGATGAAGGCGCTACGCCATGAGGCGCCACCGGTGGACGTGCTTCTGAAGCGCCTTGCTGCCAGCGCAAAGGTGCCGGAAAATGCCTTGGCTGCAGTCAGTTTTCACGCCTATCACCGCCAGAATATTGGCAAGACAGTGCTTGTCCGAGCGCTGAAAGATGGGCTGAAACAGGGCGCACTGCTGGGCGGCGGGCGGCTGGGACCGGTGCAGGAACCAGGAACCGGCAAGCCGACCGCGTCAGGCATACCGGTGCCCGGCGATGTTTTCAGCACAGTTAAATCCGACCATCTTCCGGTGCCTTCGCTGCTCACTGCCGATGCTGCCAAGGCGGCGCCGGAATGGACTGCGCCACCGACGCCGATGCTGGAACGTATTCTGGTGCCGGAAAGCGAGCGCGACGAAACAAAATTGTCGGAAACGCTGACCAAGCTTGTGGAGACGGATCGCGGGTTGACCGTCATGCAGGAGGAGGGGACGGGCGCACAACTGGTCCGCGCGCAAGGACCGGTGCATTTGCGCGACCTGTGTAAGACGCTGGCCGAGGTCTTCCATGTCAATGTCACTGACAGGCCTCCGAGCCCGGTTTACCGCGAGACGATCTCGAAATCCGCCGATGTGCATTACCGTCACCGCAAGCAGACTGGCGGTGCCGGGCAGTTTGCCGACGTGAAGCTCAGCGTGCACCCAAATGGGCGCGGCGATGGCTTTTCCTTTGGTGAAGTGGTGAAAGGCGGTGCAGTGCCGCGCAATTTTATCCCTGCTGTTGAGGCAGGCGCGCGTGAAGCCATGGAAAAGGGTCCGCTTGGCCTGCATGTGATCGATGTTGGCGTGACCCTGACCGACGGTCAGCATCATTCGGTTGATAGTTCGGAATTCGCATTCCGGGCGGCGGCGAAGATGGGCGTGCGGCAGGCGCTGGCGGAAGCTGCTGCTGTGCTGATGCAGCCGGTGTTCAGGGTAGAAATCCACATACCCTCGATGTTCTCGGGCAGCCTTGTGCCGATTGTTTCGTCGTTCAAGGGGCAGGTGCTGGGCTTTGACCGGGATGAAACCGCTAAGGGCTGGGATATTTTCCGGGCGATTATACCGGGCGCTGCGCTGGATGATCTGGCGCGGTCACTGAGGGCGGCAACGCAGGGCATTGGCCACTTTTCCAAGGCGTTTGATCATTTCGAGGAACTTTACGGCAAGGAAGCCGACGCGATCATCAATGCCCACGCACAAGCGGCTCATGCGGGGTGACGGGCCGCTTCATATAACTCCGTCATCCTCGGGTTAAACCCGAGGATGACCCGAGGATGACGGAGAGAGAAGCTTTGTGATAAGCGGCAAAAGGTATGTCTGAGGCTCGTGTGCGTCCGACGCTTTAGGCCCCTATCTTCCGGCAATCGCAGCAAAAAACTCTTCCGGGCCTTCGACTTCGACCAGACGCCTATTGTCGATGAGCCAGAAGCGATTGCCGACGGCGCGCACGAAACTGCGGTCATGCGAGACGAGCAGGCAGCTTGCTTCATGCGCCATCAGTTCGGTTTCCAGCGCTTCCTGCCCATCGATGTCTAGATGGTTGGTCGGCTCATCCAGCAGATAGAAGTTCGGATTTATCAGGCGCAGCACCAGCATCCCGAGACGGGCCTTCTGCCCGCCGGACAAAACGCTGTTCGGTTTGCTCTGGATATCAATGCCAAGACCGGCCCCTGCCAGCAGTGTGCGGACACGCTGATCGCCAATATCGAAACGCCGGCTGATCGTGTTGAAAGGTGTATCGCTTTCCGGCAGTTCCGACAGCGCCTGATCGCCGTAACCGAGCACCAGTGACGGCGTTGCCTTGACTGTTTCGGGTGAATTCGCCGGATCAATGATTGCCTTCCGGATCATGTTGACGAGGCGGGTTTTGCCCGTACCATTCAGCCCGAGCAGAACAATGCGGTCACCCTGACAAATCCAGCGCTGGCCTGTCTTGAACAGCAATGTTCCATCCGGTGTTTCCACTGACGCATTGTCGAGTGTCACCAGAACTTTGGCATGGGTGCCGCTATTGGTCAGCCTTATTGCGCCGGATGACCTCTCCATATGGGCAGGTTTTGCCGCATCCTCCAGACGTTCTGCCCTTTGCTTGAGCTGTTTGGTCTTCACGGTCAGAAGGTCACTGCCGGAATTGATGCCGAGATTGTTGAGCTTTGCCGCCTGCTGGCGCAACTGTTGCGCCACCTTCATATCCCGCTGATAGCGGCGCGCTTCGGAGGCATCGATCTCATCGAGTGCCACCCGTGCCCGCGAATAGGGCAAGGAGAACATCTGCGAATTTTCCGGCCGCAGAAACAATGTCCGGTTGGTGGTGGTATCGAGAAATGCCCGGTCGTGGCTGCAGATGATAACAGGCACATCGCGCGGCAGATTGTTGAGCCAGTCTTCCAGCTGTGCGATTTTGGCAAGATCGAGATGGTTGGTCGGTTCATCCAGCAGCAACACATCCGGATCGGTCACCCAGACGCGCGCAAGCAGGGCAAGCCTTTGCCAGCCGCCACTGAGCTGGGCAAGGAAACGCTGGCGCAACTCTTCCGGCACATCGAGCGAGTCGAGCACGATATCGGCCCGCCAACTCTCGCTGTCGATCTGGTCCGCAGGCAGCGCCTGGCGCACCACATCGTAAAACGATGTGTTCATCAGTCTATCGGGCACGATCTGCTCGACATAACCGATGCGCAGGCCGCGCGTACGGGTGATGTCGCCGATGGTCGGGTCGAATTCACCCGTCAGGCAACGCAGCAATGTGGATTTGCCACGGCCATTGGCGGCGATGATACCGAGACGGTCGCCAGCGCTGACGACAAGGTTGAGGCTGGAAAACAGCGATGCACCGAGAGTGACGCCGAGATTTCTTATATTGATCAAAGTCATGATTATTCTCTGGTCTGCCGGGCAGGCATGAGCGCGATGTGGATTGATTCATCGGGCTGATGCGGGTGACCAAGATGCCTCATGGGCGGGTTGCTTGGGTCACGATGCTCGGTGTGTTGTAACGCTATGCAGACGGTCAAGATTGACGTTGCATTACCACGAAGGGCAGACCTGGAAGGGGTTTGGAAAAGTGTGTTTCCGGTCAGCCCTGCAAACGGATTTGCAGGGCGTTGACGGGGCCACGCTGGCGATGGTGCCGAAAGAACGTATTCATGCGCAGCCCTCCTTTCCTGAATTGAGCTAAAGCTCCAATATCATTGCCTGCGGCCGGTTGCAATATTCCGGTGGATGCAAAGCCGGTAGAGCGCCGCGCAACTTAAAATGATCCTGCAGAACGTTGAGAAGTCTTGCCAGACAGGCAGGCGGGTGCACACATTCATGGTCCGTGAAACCATAGCGATGGAGAGCCAATTGCCCATATCCGAGGATACCATTCCTGTTGCGCTCGATAAGAAGACAATCGAGCTTCTCAAAAGCGTCTCGACCGCAACGTTGACGACGATTTTGCTGAAGAAGGGGCTGCGCAATGTCTGGATGCGCGGAACAAAGCCGATCAAATCGGGTCAGCCCCGCACTGTCGGGCCTGCATTCACGCTGCGTTTCGTCCCGGCACGCGAGGACTTGGCCACCCCGGCAAGTTGGGCTTCGCCAATCTCCACCCGTGCGGCCATCGAAGCCATGCCGGAAGGCGTCGTGGTGGTAGCGGACGCGATGGGTGTCACCGATGCGGGCATTTTTGGTGATATTCTCTGCGCGCGCATGGTTAAACGCGGGGTTGCGGGACTTGTTACCGATGGCGTGATGCGCGATGCGGCTGGCGTACTTGGAACGGGGTTCTCCGTCTGGTGCAATGGCATCGCCGCGCCGCCATCCGTGGCTGGCCTGACCTTCGTTGCATGGCAGCAACCGATAGCTTGTGGCGGTGTAGCGGTGTTTCCCAATGATATTGTCGTGGTGGATGATGATGGCGCGGTGCTTATTCCTGCTGCTTATCTTGACGACGTGCTCAAGGAAGCGCCCGAGCAGGAACGCATGGAGGCCTGGATTATGGACGAGGTCGAGTCCGGTGTTCCATTGCCGGGGCTTTATCCGATGAATGCGGAAACCAAGGCGCGGTATGAGCGAGACAAGGGGTAGTGCTGCTCGGGTAACGCAAAGAGAAACTGATCCGAATCGGCCGAGCCATTCCACCCACCAATCCAGTCAGATTATCAGTTTACGACCTAAGCGCGTGAGACCATGAAATAGGCCTGCTTGCCCTGGATGCCCGCAAGGTTGCCGCCATGGCCTTCCTTGGTACACAACGCAATCGCCTCGATATAGGGCAGTGCCATGGTCGACATGGTCGGATTGAGCAGGAACGGCACGGCCTTCCAGTTGTAGAAGGTCAGGGCCGTCAGATTGTGCGTCTTTGGGATAAGCGTTTTCGGATCCTTGAACAGGTTGGAAACCAGATTGAGTGTTCCGGTTGAAATGCCGACGGCGCCTCTGAACTGATCCGAGCCTTCTGACTCTTTCCAGTACGGGCCCTTGAAAATCGGTACGCCGATTTCACCGTCAATAACCGGCGTTCCCGGCGCCGGGCCGATATCTTCGCCTGTCGAAGCCAATTTCGCGGCCTCGTTCAACCCTTTAACTTTGAAATCCTTGACCTTCACCGTCAGGACACTCAAGCCAAAGGTAATGCCAAGCGTGCCACCGAGACCGCCGCCCGTGAACGTTATCTGCTCGCCGGTTTTCCGGTTGCGCATGGGAATCGTGATGTGCCCAAGGCTGATGCCGAGTTTGGCCACCGGGGTACTGATTGAGACGCCGAGCTCCTTGGCATCAATCAGATTCCAGTCTGTCCGTTTCTTGTCAATCGAGGAGGCATAGTTCTGAACCTCGGCCCGCTGGCGATTATATTCGTCCTGCTGCCGGTAGGCTTCCTGCATCATTCCGGCTCTGGCAGCCGAGGAAAATCCGAAATCGCTGGGGCTCATATTCTCTCCTTCAGATCATGTCGCTGTGAAGATTATCGGCGCTATGCAACAAGAGTATGAGAGAAAAACCTGGAAACAAAGATAAATATGTCCTTGCCTGTGAGAAGAGTGAGCGGTTTGCGGATGTAACTGTAATAATTGTACTATTTGTTATGCAGATAAACAGAGCATCCTGACGAGATCGGGACGCTCTGTTTATTATGACAATGTTACGCGGTTCAATTTCCGGGAAACGCGCTCATATCCATCCACATGATTTCCCAGACATAACCATCTGGGTCCTCGACGCTGCGGCTGAACATGAAGCCATGGTCCTGCGGCGGGTTCGGGTCGGCGATGCCGCCTGCAGCCACCGCGCGGGTGAGGGTGGCGTCTACGGCGTCCTTGGTATCGACGCTGAGGGCGATCAGCGTCTGGCTTTCACGCCGTGCATCACCGATGGGGCGTTTGGTGAAATCGCTGTAGCGTCCGTGGGTCAACAGCATAATCCCGATCGCGTCCGATAGCATGACCGAAGTCGCCTGTTCGTCGGAAAATTGCGGGTTTACTGTACCGCCGAGGGCAACGTAAAAATCACCGGAAGCCGCCAAATTGCGGACGGGCAGATTCACAAAAATCATCTTGGGCATTTGATCCTCCTTTTCAAAAGCTGCGAGCTGCGTTATTATCTCGCTGCAATGTAAGTAAATGAAATGTATCTTAATGTCAAGATACATTGTGTCGAGAGAAATTTGCGATGGATCGTGCAGAGGTTGCCGTACAACAATGGGCCCGCGAGCGCCCGGATTTACCCTCCCTGCCGATGGCTGTGCTTGGCCGCCTGTCGGATGCCGCCGAACGTATCATGCGTGATCATCTCAATCCATTGTTCGCGGATGCAGGACTGCAACCGGGCGAGTTCGATGTGCTGGCGACGCTGCGGCGTTCAGGCGAACCTTATATGCTGTCGCCAACAAAACTTTATGAAGCTGTGATGATATCATCCGGCGGCATGACCAATCGCCTCGACCGGCTTGAGCGTGCCGGTTTGATTGAGCGGCGCCCCGACCCGAGTGACCGGCGCGGCAAGCTCATCGCACTGACGGACGAGGGGAGGCGTCTCACTGATGAAACGCTGACGCGTCACGTGGCGAACGAAGAAAAGCTGCTGGCAGTGCTCACAACCGCCGAGCAGCAGATGCTCGACGGTTTGCTCAAAAAGCTGATTACCGGCCTATAAGCCCGTCAACGTCTCAGCGCGATGCAAAATTCCAGAACGAGGTGGACGGCATATGTTCCACCACAACGAGGCGTGTGACTTCGCCGCGCTGATAGGCTTTCAGGAACCGGCGGTAATCCTTGAAAACCACACAGCCATTTGAATCGCCACGTGGTCCAAGCATATAGGTGTGGGCTAGCAGGCCATTGCGGCCAAAGGCGTTGCGGCCGTCAATCGGCGTCAGACGGATCGCGGCGACGCCGTGGAACAAAGCCTCGCGCATGGTCAGATCATAGGTATGCGGCGGTGTAGGGCCCCGATTGGACACCTTGGTATAGCGGGGATTGTCCAGCATGTGGCCCATCCCCGAATGCGCTTCAAGCTTTTCACCGTTGGGCAGATATACGGTGCCCGCCGAAATATCGTAGATCGCGACGCGGGTCTTGGCATTGGGCAACGGTGCGGAGCTTCTGTTGCCCGGCATGCTTTCGACGGCGGGGTTATTCGGACGTACGGAGGCAAGCCGCACCTGCGGGCGCTGGCTCTCCGGTGCGGACGGTGCTGGCGGGAAACTCTCCGCAGCCAGTTTCGGCCGTCGCAGGGGCAGGGGAATTTCGATTGCATCCGGCGCATCGTCCGCATCATCCGGCTCGACACTGGCGTTCTTTCTGTCGGGCGCATTTTCCGGGCCCGGCACCGTTTCCACGGTTTCGAGATCCGGTGCGAGCGGCCCGATCATTGGATTGCTCTCGGTGGCGGAAGGCGCATAACTGGCAAGGATCGGGATGACAGGTTCGTGCCGCCGCACGTCCACCAGATCAGGCTGGGCGCTGAACGGGTTGCTCGACGCGGAATTCATCGCAGCATCCGCCGCGGCAACCTCAAGGCTTTTGCGCACGGGCGCATCTTCAGGCAAGGGAATAGCGCCAGCCGGTTTGCTATCGGGAGCGGCGACTCCATCCGTGGTAGCGGCGAGTGCCGATGCGCGATTGGCCAAAGCCGACTGGATTGACTGCCGCGACTCCGCATCCATGGGCGCTGATGGTGTGTTGAGAAGCGCCGTGACTGCAGATTCCGACAGCGGTGAACGTTCTATCAGCACAAGGGCGGAAGCCGGTTCAGCAAACGCATCATCGTGTGACACAACAACACGACCCGATGTGTTGGCGGAGGCCATTAAATCAGGATCTTTGGGCACCAGTCTGGCCCGGCCTGCAATGCGGGCCTTCAGATCGGGATTGGACAGTGCCAACGAAGCGGTGTTCGATCTGCGAACCACAGGATCGCGCGGATTGACAAGCGCGATGTTCTCAAACGCATGGGTGCCTTGTCGCACCACGCCCGGACCCGATGCAAGGGACACGACCATTTTCTGCGTCGTGCTGATGGTGGTCAGCATCCACACGGTTGCAGCAATGCCGACGCCAATCGCCAAGGCGCTGACAAGCGTGCCGCGCGGCTTGGCCAGACGAAAATCAAATCCACCAAAGGGACGGGACTGACTGAATGTATCGGTCGCGAACGCCATCGTACTCTTTTTCCAAACGCTTACTCAAACCTGCGACTTACCCTCATGGGGATCGTCACGGTCAATACTCAACCATCAAGCACGGAACTCGCGTGTCTGGCGTCAATTGCCGGCTGGTTTGAAGCATGAAGAATCTTGGTTACTAATTTCTTTATGGATCGTGCTCTTTCCGATCACAAATTGCCACAGACCGGAAAAGAACGTTGTTGATAATATGCCGCTGAACCTATCCTCACCTGCTGCCGGGATCAATCCCGGCTTGCGCAAATGAGAATGCAGCATACTAATGAAACTCTTTGGTTTCATCTTGCCTCCAAGCAAATTTCATGAGGACATATCCATGGAAAAAGGTTCAAGAAAGGCCATATTGTGGCTGCTTGCGATTCCTTACATCGGACTGCTCTGGGTTCCTTTCTACAATTTCCGCGAACCTGAACTGTTCGGCTTTCCCTTCTTTTACTGGTATCAGCTGGCTTTCGTGCCATTGACTGCCTTGATTACGTGGATTGTTTACCGGAGCACGCGCTATGACGACTAATATTGATCCGGTCGCACTGTCAGTCTTCATTTTCTTCTTCGCTCTCGTCACAGTTCTTGGTTTTGTCGCCTCGCGCTGGCGTGCGCCAAAAAATATGGAACATATTGATGAGTGGGGTCTTGGCGGCCGCAATTTCGGCACGTGGATCACCTGGTTTCTTGTCGGCGGAGATTTTTACACGGCCTACACGGTGATCGCGGTTCCGGCGCTGGTCTATGCGGTCGGTGCCTACGGTTTCTTCGCATTGCCCTATACGATCATTGTCTATCCCTTTGTCTTCATGGTGATGCCGCTTCTGTGGAAGCGCGCCAAGGACAATGGCTACGTGACGGCTGGTGACGTGGTGTTCGGACAATATGGTTCGCGCGGGCTGGAGCTTGCGGTGGCGCTAACTGGCGTGATTGCCACCATGCCCTATATCGCGCTGCAGCTGGTGGGTATGGCTGCCGTTCTGCAGGCACTGGGATTGACTGGCGAGCTGCCACTGGCCGTCGCTTTCATCATCCTTGCGCTCTATACCTATTCGGCGGGTTTGCGCGCGCCAGCGCTGATCGCGTTCGTGAAAGACATCATGATCTACATCGCGGTGATCGCTGCGGTGGCATTGATCCCGTCAAAGCTTGGTGGCTATGCCAATGTCTTCGCTTCGGCCGATGCGGCGTTCAAGGCGAAAGGTTCCGGTGATCTGCTGCTGGGTGGCAACCAGTATGTGGCCTATGCCACGCTGGCGCTGGGTTCAGCATTGGCTGCTTTCATGTATCCGCATACGCTAACCGGTATTTTTGCTTCCAATAGCGGCAACACCATCCGCAAGAATGCGGTGATGCTGCCCGCCTATACGTTGCTGCTCGGGCTTTTGGCGCTGCTCGGTTATATGGGCCATGCGGCGCATCTCAATGTCTCCAGCCCCAATCAGGTGGTGCCTGCGCTGTTCCAGACATTGTTCCCGAGCTGGTTTGCCGGGTTTGCGTTTGCCGCCATTGCTATTGGCGCGCTGGTGCCTGCGGCCGTGATGAGCATTGGCGCGTCCAACCTTTTCACCCGCAATTTCTGGAAGGCCTATGTCAATCCAGCGGTGACGGATGCGGGGGGAGGCCAAGGTCGCCAAGGTCACATCGCTGATCATCAAAATCGGCGCTCTGTTGGTCATAGCATTCCTGCCGACGCAGTTCGCGCTCGACCTGCAATTGCTTGGCGGTATCTGGATTTTGCAGACGCTTCCGGCACTGGTGTTCGGACTCTATTCGCAGTGGTTCCGCGCGCCGGGCCTGCTTGCCGGTTGGCTGGTCGGTTTCTTTGGCGGGACCTATCTCGTGTGGAGCAATGGTCTTAAACCGTTGCAGGCAATCAGCCTCGGCGGGGCACCGTTCACGGTCTATATCGGGCTGCTGGCACTGGCTGCGAATATTATCGTGGCGACGCTGGTGAATGTTGTGACTGTACCGGCAAGAAAGGCAGCTTGAAAGCTCTGAAATATTACCCTCGAGCCCGGCTTGAGGGTAATGTTATCTATCCTGCATTTCGATTGTGCGTGGTTCGACAAGCTCACCATGAGGGAGAGAAGTTGGCTGCAAAGCTACTCACCAAGGGTGCAAAATATGACTCCCTGCAATCCTCACTCACCCTCATGGTGAGCTTGTCGAACCACGCACCATGGGCTTGCGACACTATTGTCTTAACTGCGCTTCCCCTTTGCCACCGGCTTCAAATTACAAATTTCCGTGCGCTCGCGGATTTTTTGTCCCTGATACACCGAACCCCGCTTGAATATCCGGCAGCCATACCAGGGCGGGCGTTCGTGGGTTGTCTCGATTTCCATGCGCTTGTAGGTGCGGTGGGAAAAGTCATGGCCAAAAATGCGGACGTTCTTGCCCAGACGCACTTCCGCCAGCGCCGGACCAGCGATCAGCAAACTTATACTGAGGGCACAAACAAAAACGCGCGCCAAAGGGCGCGCGCTTGTTGTCAGGTTTTGGCCTGAATAAGCCATGGGCTTAGACGAACTGGCTGAGGCCTGGAATGGAGTTGACGACTTCGTCAACCGCTTCGCTACCAGCCTTTTCACGAGCAAATGCAATCGTTTCCTTGGAAATGCCAGAGATTTCGCTCATGCCGAGACCAGCGCCCATCAGCTTGGAACCGAGGCCCATGACGCCGGGCATCAGGCCGGACAAAAAACCGCCGCCGGACTTGGCTTCGGCAATGGCTGCTTCCGCGCCCGGAATGCTGGCGATCAGCTCGGATGCCTTGGCAGGACCTTCCTTTTCCAGGAATGCCAGAATCAGGCCAACGGCCTTTTTTGCCGTCTCTGGATCAGTGCCAACATTGGCGGTAATGCGTGCGATAAGTTCATCCATAGACCTAAACTCCCGTGTGGCTTGAATTACGTTTACGTAATATGCGGTCATTCTTTCCATTGCAAGCCACTGCGTCAATCTGGTTAGCGTTTCTGATCGAAACGGAACAGGACAGATGCAACTCTTGCATCTCAGGATGACGTTGGTAAGTCAGGGATGGCAGCGCCTTTTGCCGGGACAGGCTGGCGGCCAAATCGGGCGGCAAGGGGAGGATAGGTCATGCCGAACACCATGATGGCAATGGCGGCCATTTGCACCGTGGCCGGTATTTCGGCAAGAACGACAACGCCAAGAAGCGCGGTGGCTATCGGTACCCACGGCATGAACAATGATGCTGTCTGCGAGCCCAATTCACGCACGATATAGGTATAGAGAAACATCGCCGCCGCGCCGGACAACAGGCCCTGCGTGATGATTTGCGCCCCGATTTCCCAAAGCGGCGCGGTGGTCAATCCACTCGGCGCAAGGCCATAGACAAGCGGAAGCGGTATGCAGGAGAGCAGCACGACCGAGGCCGTCGCCACGATCGGATCAACCTCCCACCGGCGTACCAGAGTGCCATAAGTGGCGAACATCAGACCCGAAAAGGCAAACAGCATGTCGCCGAACAGAACCTGTGAGGTCGTTTCGGCAGCCGGGGAGACGAAGAGAAACAGCCCGGCGAGGACCGCCGCAAGGCCAATGACGCGGGCCCGTGACACCACATCGCCAAAAACCAGACGCGCAAGCAGGAAGGAAAACAGCATGATTGCAGCAGGAGCGATCGCCGCGGCATGAGCGGCCGGAGCGTGGCGCATGCCCCAATTGATGATCCATGGATAGGGCAGGCCGACGAGCAAGGCAAGAATCAGCATTTTCCGTAAGCCCAGTGCCTTTATGGTTTTCAGCCCCTGTCTCGCCATGATGGCTGCAAAAACAATACCGGCTGCACCGAAGCGCAAAATCGTCAGATCGCTGGGGGTAAGGTGATCGCGCAAACTAAAACGCGCCGTCACAAACTGCAATGCATAGATGGCGACCATGACGATTCCGGCGATGAACGCGCGTTTGCCGTTTGGACTATGCATATCCGGATTTCCTGTTTCGACTCGGATGATGCGCTTTGCGGCTGGCGCTTCTCCCGGCGATGTCAGCCTGAACTTTCTGCCCGGGTTTTACAAGAACGTTATGCCAAAGCATTGTCGCTTCGGCATCGGGCCTTTATATCGGGTAGAAGCAACACCGCGCGATGAGGATCAATCGATATGGCAGCTGACGACAGAATCTTCCTTGGTGCGAGCCGCAAGCCGGATGACAGCTATCAGCAGGCAGAGGCCCTGTTGCTGAAATATGGCAACCGGCACGGGCTGATTACCGGTGCGACAGGTACAGGCAAGACTGTGACGCTGCAGGTGCTGGCGGAAGGTTTTTCGCGCGCTGGCGTCCCGGTGTTCTGCGCCGATATCAAGGGCGACCTTTCCGGCATTGGCGCCAAGGGTGAAGCCAAGGACTTTCTTGTCAAGCGCGCTGCCGATGTGAAGCTTGATCCCTACGAACTCGATGCATCGCCCGTCATTTTCTGGGATATTTTTGGCGAGCAGGGCCATCCGATCCGCGCCACCATTTCGGAGATGGGGCCCCTCTTGCTGTCGCGCCTGATGAATCTGACCGACGCGCAGGAAGGCATCATGAACATTGCCTTCAAGATCGCCGATGAAGAAGGCCTGCTTTTGCTTGACATGAAAGACCTGCAGTCATTGCTGGTCAATATTGCCGAGCGTGCCGAGGAAATCTCTGCCCGCTATGGCAATGTGACGAAGCCATCCGTAGGAGCAATCCAGCGTTCGTTGCTGGTGCTCGAACAGCAGGGCGGCACAAAGTTTTTCGGTGAACCCGCATTGAAAATCGCAGATATCATGCGCACCAGCACCAATGGGCGTGGTGTGGTGAGCGTGCTGGCAGCCGACAAGCTGATGATGAACCCGCGGCTTTATTCCACTTTCCTGCTTTGGCTGCTCTCGGAGCTTTTCGAGGAATTGCCGGAAATTGGTGATCCGGAAAAGCCGCGCCTCGTGTTCTTTTTCGACGAAGCGCATCTGTTGTTCAACGAAGCGCCCAAGGCGCTGCTTGACCGGGTGGAGCAGGTGGTGCGGTTGATCCGTTCCAAGGGCGTCGGCGTCTTCTTCATTTCGCAGAACCCGCTGGATGTGCCGGAAACCGTGCTGGCCCAGCTCGGCAACCGTCTGCAGCATGCGTTGCGTGCCTATACACCGCGCGAGCAGAACGCGGTAAAGACCGCCGCCGATACATTCCGTCCAAATCCGGATTTCAACACGTTTGCCGCGATCACCAACCTTGCCACCGGTGAGGCGCTGGTTTCGACTCTGGCCGACAAGGGCGTGCCTTCGGTGGTGCAACGCACATTGATCCGCCCGCCTGCCGGACGCATCGGGCCGCTGACCCCGGACGAACGGCAAAAACTGATCAATTCCAGCCCGGTTGCCGGTCAATATGACGCGATGGTTGATCGCGAATCCGCTTACGAAATTTTGCAGAAGAAGGCAGCGCAGGTTCAAGCCGAAGTCGATACTGCCAAGGAGCAGGAAGCCGACAGTACCAGCGGCTGGCATCTGCCGGACATTCTTGGTGGCGGGAGCAGCAAGCCGGGTCCACGTGGAGGCCAGCCCCGAGCACGCCAGACTGTGGCGGAAGCCGCGATGAAGTCTGTGGTGCGCTCGGTTGGCAGCTCGCTCGGCCGCGCGCTGGTGCGGGGGATTTTGGGAAGTCTGAGCCGGCGATAGGCGCGTCAAGCGAGCATCAGAATGATCAAAGCAATATCATTTCTGCCCCGCATGAGAACATTGCTGCGGGTGCTCGTTGCCAGTCTGCTGGCTTTCGTAGTAGCCGGAGCAGCCCAAGCCAAAGACAGTGAGCAGGTGATCGGCGGCGTCCACGTGCATGTCTGGGAGCCGGATCAGCGTCAGACGCCCAAACAGCCGGTTATCTTTTTCTCGCATGGCTTCCACGGCTGTTCGACACAGTCCAAGTTTTTGATGCGGGCCTTTGCCGATGCGGGCTATATCGTCTTTGCACCAAACCATCATGATGCGACCTGCAACAATGGCGATCAGAAGATTTGGGACAAGCCGCAGGTTTCGTTGCGCAAGCCTTACAAATGGACCGAGGCGACCCACCGCAACCGGGCCGATGATTTCAAAAAGCTGATTGCTGCGTTGAAACGCGACCGGCAATGGAACAGCAAGATCAATTGGTCCCAGATGGGGCTGGCCGGTCATTCCCTTGGTGGTTATACGGTGCTCGGGATGAGCGGTGCCTGGCCAAGCTGGCAGGTGGACGGCGTGAAGGCGACATTGGCATTGTCGCCATTTATCAAACCATATTTTCCGGAGCACCTGCTCGGCAGGCTGACGGCGCCGGTCATGTATCAGGGCGGCACGCGCGATATTTTCGTAACGCCTCCCGTGCGCCGCGCGGGTGGCGGCTATGATCGCTCACCCGCGCCGAAATATTATGTCGAGTTTTTTGGCGCAGGTCATTTGACATGGACTGATCTTGGTCTGTTTACACGCAAGCGCATTACCGAAACTGCCGTGGCATTCATGGATCGCTATGTCAGAGGCAAGCCCGTCGATGCGAATCTCCAGGCGATAGGCGGGATGTCCGGTGTCACCGATTTTCGCTATCAATTGCATTAAAAGCCGCGCGGCACGTTTTCACGAATTGTTTATCGGCGGTTGAACGGATGCCACGCTCTGTCGGCAGCATTTCTGTTGCGGCACAGCAACAGTCGGGGTGTCGCCTTTTTTACGCCCTATTGCCAACGGTTGGCCGCCACATTTTATGTGCGTTTAGAGCATGTAAACCCGATCAGTCTACCTTCGTCCTGTCTCCCACCGTTAAATGGTTGAATGATGCAAAACACAATTTCCCGCCGCGGCTTCCTAACTGCGTTGACCGCAACGGCGGCCGCCGGTCTTGCCGGATGTGCTGCGATCCCGGATATGCCGGTAATCAGAGTCGATGATGACGGCAGACTGCTTTCACCGCAAACCGATGTGGATTCGGCGCTCGGATCCTATGCGGGTATGTATGCGGCCCGCGAAGATGATGGCTTCCAGTTGCCTGCTATCCCGATAGGCAAGATGGACAAGCGCTATCTGCGTCAGGTTGTGCAGGATCCCACAGGTGAACAGCCGGGCACCATTGTTGTCGATACCCAGAACAAGTTCCTTTATCTGGTGCGCGAAGGCGGACAGGCTATTCGCTACGGCGTCGGTATCGGCCGCGAAGGTTTTGCCTGGTCAGGCCGTGCGGTTATCCAGTGGAAGCGCCATTGGCCAACCTGGACTCCACCGGACGAAATGGTGGCCCGCCAGCCGGAACTGGTTCAGTACAGCGCCCGCAATGGCGGCATGCAGCCTGGCCTGAAAAACCCGCTCGGCGCTCGCGCATTGTATATTTTCCAGAACGGTCAGGACACGCTCTATCGCCTGCACGGTTCACCCGAATGGTGGTCTATCGGAAAGGCTGTCTCATCCGGCTGCGTTCGTCTGATCAATCAGGACATTATCGATCTTTATGATCGTGTACCGAACAAGACACCAATTCTGGTAATGTAGTCTTCGTTCAATTATTCATCCTATGAAAAAGCCGGGGGCTCGCGCCACCGGCTTTTTGTTTGTCCGCACGCGGAAAGGACAGGCCTCGCGAACGAGGCCTGCCAATCATCCGTATCGGGGGTGGGAAAGATAATACGGAAGCTCCAAATGTCGGGGAACCACTTTATCCGCCGTGGATATTTCTATGTCTGTACACGGGCGGACAATGAAAGTGTGCCGCATTCTGTGATGACGTACAATTAAGCGAAAGTATGAGGTCGGCCGTTTTGGCGATGATTTGTGTTGCTGTGCTGTAGAGAAAGAAGGTCTCTTTGCTGGAGCCATTGACCTTGCGATCGAATGGCATTTCGATAGGCGGCAGAAAAGACACAGACGGAATCACATATCATGGCAGTCAGCACCGCAGCGCAAACAACGACCTGGACCTATGTCGATGGCGATTGGCACGAGGGCAATGTACCCCTGATCGGCCCGCGCAGCCACGCCATGTGGCTTGCTTCATCGGTTTTCGACGGCGGGCGCTGGTTTGAAGGCGTGTCGCCCGATCTGGATCGCCATTGCGCCCGTGTCAACGTTTCCGCCACCGCGCTGGGTCTCGCACCGACCATGAGCGCCGACGAAATCGTCGGGCTGGCGCGTGACGGGTTGAAGAAGTTCGACGGCAAGACCGCCGTCTATATCCGCCCGATGTATTGGGCCGAACATGGCGGCTATATGGGCGTGCCGGCCGATCCGGATTCAACCCGCTTCTGCCTCTGCCTCTATGAATCGCCGATGCAGGAACCCACGGGCTTTTCCCTGACCGTTTCGCCATTCCGGCGCCCGAGCTTTGAAACCATGCCGACCAATGCCAAGGCTGGCTGCCTTTACCCCAATAATGGCCGCGCCATTCTGGAAGCCCGCTCGCGCGGTTTCGACAATGCGCTGGTTCTCGACATGCTTGGCAATGTCGCCGAGAC
Organism: Phyllobacterium sp. 628; assembly: GCF_014189505.1. Lineage (GTDB taxonomy): Bacteria > Pseudomonadota > Alphaproteobacteria > Rhizobiales > Rhizobiaceae > Phyllobacterium. Next base: position 1,902,317 of record NZ_CP050301.1, read on the forward strand.
CGGCAGTTCGAATATTTTCATGGTGAAGGACGGGCATATTTTTACGCCTGCGCCGAACGGAACGTTCCTTTCGGGTATTACCCGCGCCCGCACCATCGATGTGCTTGCGGATTATGGTTTCCGCACGACGCAGGCGACTCTCACGGTGCAGGATTTCCTTACAGCGGATGAGATTTTCTCGACGGGGAACCATTCGAAGGTCGTGCCCGTTACCCGTATTGAAGATCGTGATCTTCAGCCGGGTCCAATCGCCAAGAAGGCGAGGGAGCTTTATTGGGAGTTCGCCCACTCAACGGCGAAAATTTAACGCTGAAAGTGGATCAATCCGAAATATTGATCCGTTTCGCATTGCCCCCGGAGAAATACGGACCTATGTAACAAACGCAGGTTTTGTCAGGATTGGCTACCACCCCGCAACGGGGATACATCCCGGTGCCAATCCCGTTTATAGATTGAATCGAAGAGGAGTTTTCCATGGCTTTCGAACTGCCCGCACTGCCGTATGATTATGCCGCACTCGCACCGTTCATGTCGCGCGAGACGCTGGAATATCACCACGACAAGCATCACAAGGCTTACGTTGATAACGGCAACAAACTGGCTGCCGAAGCTGGTCTCGAGAATCTTTCGCTCGAAGAGATCGTCAAGCAGTCCTATGGCAAGAATGCCGGCCTCTTCAACAATGCAGGCCAGCATTATAACCATCTGCATTTCTGGCATTGGCTGAAAAAGAACGGCGGCGGCAAGAAGCTGCCCGGCGCTTTGGAAAAGGCTGTTGACTCGGATCTTGGCGGTTATGACAAGTTCCGCACCGATTTCATCGCTGCCGGTACAACGCAGTTCGGCTCCGGCTGGGCCTGGTTGTCCGTCAAGAACGGCAAGCTGGAAATTTCCAAGACACCAAATGGCGAAAACCCGCTGGTTCATGGCGCAACGCCGATCCTCGGCGTCGACGTATGGGAGCATTCCTATTACATCGATTACCGCAACGCCCGTCCAAAATATCTGGAAGCGTTCGTTGATAGCCTGATCAACTGGGACTACGTCCTCGAGCTTTACGAAAAAGCCAAGTAATCGCTTTTCCGATTGATACAAAGGCCCCGTCACAAGCGGGGCCTTTTTTCATTGAAGGGGGAGCATCTGCCACAAGCCTCACATTCGGCTGATAAAACACCGAGGCAAGTTGGTTCCGGCGCATCCGCAACCGGTTGCAACTGGATCAGCACATTAATCTTGCTGATCTTGTATCCCGCAGGCGGTGCTGGCAGTTTTGCAAATTCCAGTTCACTGGCAGGAATATCAATCAGCAGGTCCAGCGCCTCCACATAGAAGTGATGATGGTCGCTGACATTGATATCAAAGCAACTCTGATCGCCATCCAGATTGACCTTGCCAAGCAGACCGGCTTCGGCAAACTGATTGAGTGTGTTGTAGACCGTCGCCAGAGATATGCGATGTCCTGCCCTGGTGGCGTCGCGGTGCAGTTTTTCGGCGGTGACGTGTCCTTCCCCGTGGTGAAACAGGATTTGGCCAAGAGCCAGCCGCTGTTTTGTCGGCCGCAGACCTGCCGCCTTGATCTTTGCGCGTATGGCGGATGAGGTGAAACGGCCATCGCGTTCCGCAAGCAGGCGCTGTCGAACTTGATCCGGAATAAAAAGCATCTGACCACCCGCTTCGGTGTTTTTGAACCACTGGATGAGCAAAGCACGAGCGCAGGATGTCGGCTCGGAGAACTGCTTTGCATCACATTTCAAGAATACGGAGATTACAGGCACCGTCAAGTGTTATTGCAAATGATTTGCATTTGCAAATTTGCTTTGATCTGGGTGGCGTGAGAGGGGGAATAAGAGAGGAATGAGTTGAACTGTTCAAAGTTGGGTGATGGCGTGGTGAAGCGGCAATATGTGAGGCTTATTCTCAATCGCTAGCATTCGCTCACACGGCTTATCGTGCACTTCGTTCAACCATGGCGACGATGGTTTCAAAAAGTTCATTCTGCGCCTGCTCGGCGGTGATGTCGCCTGATGCGGCGGCATAGGACAGGGCTTCGGCGGCACCCAGCATCGCCCACAGGCCCGGCAGCCCGATGGTTCCTTTTCCGGCGAACGGGGCGAGGGCGGCTCGGCACTTTTCAATGAATATTACTTCATAATCGCGTTTCATCCGTTCCAGTTCGGGCGAGCCGGCCAAGGCGGCAATAATGCCGGATATCTCACGGCCTTGCGCCAGCACACAGTCGACATAGGATGACGCGATGATTGTGGCTTTGCTCGCCAAGGTGGGTTCGCTTGTCTCGCGCGCGGCGTCCATAATGGCTGTTTGTCGCGCATCGAATTCACGATAGAGGGCCGCCAGTAAACCGGATCGTGTGCCGAAATGGTCGTAGACAACCGGCTTTGTAATGTCCGACCGCTCGGCGAGCCGCCCAAGCGACAGGGCTTCCGTTCCTTCCTCCCGGATCAATTGCCAGGCAGCATCCATAAGCTGGCGATGCCGCGCCTCGCGCGTTAACCGGCGTCTTGGCTGTAAAATCAGGGCTTGATTTGTCGGTTCGATGCTTGACATCTTTATATACCAAAAGTAAGTTACTAAATATAACTTACCGAAAGTATATAGGTAAGCACCTTCATCTGCAACCAGTCAGCAGGAGTTTTAATCATGCACGCACTCATCGTTTTCGCGCATCCCGATCTGGAGTCGCTTACCCACAGTGTCGCTGCGCAAGTTGGCGCAGGCGTAACCCTGTCCAGTCCTGATCACTCATTCGAAATTGCGGATCTGATGGCTGAAGGTTTCGATCCCAGATTTACCATGGCGGATATCGCCGCGCATCGACGCGAGCTGCCGCAAGCTGCAGATGTCGCTGCCGAGCAGGCGAGAATCGATCGTGCTGACGCGCTAGTGCTGGTCTACCCCGTTTATTGGTGGTCAATGCCGGGGTTGCTCAAGGGATGGATCGACCGCGTTTTTTCAAATGGCTGGGCCTATGACGACGTCCCCAATATGAAGCTGACGAAGAAACAGCAGCATCTGCGGGTTCATCTGGTTGCCATTGGCGGCGCCAGTGAGCGAACCTATGCACGGCACGGCTATTTCGGTGCGATGAAGACCCAGATCGATCGCGGAATTTTCGATTATTGCGGGGCGCAGGTCATAACGTCTGAGCTGCTTTTTGAAACAGAAACACAGGCGCCGGTTTCTTGTCTCGAAAAGGCCCGCGAGATTGGGCGTACTCTTTTTGATGAATCCCGCCACTGCGCGGCGGCTGATGCCGCATAACCCTCCAGAGTCAGAAGAGCAGAGCGGCCGTTGTGGCCGCTTTGGCTGTCAGTCTCAGCTTAAAGCTTCACACCCGGTAGCTTGGTGGCCTGCTTCAACCAATCGGCGATCTGAGTTTCATCCAGCACATCGTCTTCATAGATACTGAAGTAGCGTGTGCCTTCCACTTTGGATGCCACGGGCGGGACAGGTGTCAGAGACCTCCCTCGCATGAAGGTCAGCTGGACATACTTTTTGTAACAGTACATCGCAAAGAACCAGCCATCCTCCTTGCCATAGAGGGGGGTATTCCATTTAACCGCCTTTTGAACATCGGGGAAAACACGATCCACAATGTCGTCTATGCGGCGTCCAATCTGCCTTTTCCAGCCTGGCATAGCAGCGATATAGGCTTGGACAGGCGCGTTGCCTTCACCCTTTGCGATTTGCGGATTACCGCTCGACAATAGTTTGGGTTCGTCTGCATCGCTCATCGTCATAAGCTCGCATATTTAGGTTATGCCGGAATGGGACGTGTGTTCCGTCCGCATCCCGGCCATTTATATTATGACAAATGAATCTAATGCCCGACGACGACCGTGTCTTCAGGCTTCAGCAGGCGTCCGTCGTCGGAGCGCAGCTCCAAGCGCCGCACGGGTTTGCCGGTTTGCCTGTCGACCAGTCGAGCCCGCGGTTCGTAGGCGTCGGAAAAGTAATCCTCGCCCCATTGGCGCAAGGCGACAAGCAAGGGAAACAGACCCCGCCCTTTGTCCGTCAGCACATATTCATTATAGGCGCTGCCGTCCGCACAGGGCTCGAGCGTAAAGATGCCATGGGCAACCAGGTTGCGCAGGCGTGTCGCCAGAATATTCTTGGCCAGACCAAGGTTTTTCTGAAATTCCCCAAACCGCCGCGACCCCTCGAATGCATCGCGGATTATCAGCAGTGACCACCAGTCGCCGATTGCATCCAGTGGGCGTGCCACCGGGCATGGGTCGTCCTTGTGGCTTGTTCGCTTGACCATAGTGTCCCCCTTTAGTCGTCGCAAAGCCGTGCTCAATTCTAAACACCTGCGAAGGGTGGTTGCAATATAAAACCTAGTTCGCTATGAGGCAATAGGTTTTAATTTGCAACCGCATTCACAGGGGTCATGATGAAGCTTGAACGGGAGGATAATCTGCTCATGGGCGGGGGACAAGCGGTCTCTTCACGAAGAATTGCTGAAAAAGATGCAAATGACAGTGCTGCAGCCCCACATTTCTCGCGTCCGCTGGCATTATTGTTCGCAGTTGCCTGTGGCCTCGCTGTGGCCAATGTCTATTTCGCCCCGCCGTTGCTGGATGCCATTGCCGATACGTTTGATATGAGCCATGCCACAATCGGCATTATTGTCTCGATTTCGCAGGTAGGTTATGGGCTTGGACTGCTGCTGATCGTGCCGCTGGGTGATCTGATCGACCGGCGCAAACTGATTGCAGGGCAGTCGATCTCTCTCGGCTTTGGCACTGCTGGCGGTGTGTTTTGCCCCAACATCCCTGGCGTTGCTGGCTGCCATGGCATCCATCGGACTTCTGGCGGTGGTAACACAGGTGCTCGTTGCTTATGCGGCCAGTCTGGCAAAACCGCATGAACGGGGCCAGGTCGTGGGTATCGTCACAAGCGGTATTGTTATCGGCATCCTGCTCGCCAGGACGATTGCCGGCACTATGGCTGATCTTGCCGGATGGCGCTCGGTTTATGCGGTTTCTGCCGTGTTGACATTGATTATCGCAGCACTGCTGTTTCATTTTCTGCCACGCAATGAAGCAAAGCGGCAAAGGATCGCCTATCCAAAACTGATCAAGTCGGTCTTCACGCTGTTCATCGAAGAGCCGGTGCTGCGTATCCGCGCTGTCATTGCGATGTTCATCTTCGCCGATATCACCATGCTTTTGACACCGCTGGTCTTGCCGCTGAGTGTTCCGCCGTTCTCGTTATCACATACGCAGATCGGCTTGTTTGGCCTTGCTGGTGCCGCCGGTGCATTGGCAGCGTCGCGGTCAGGCAATTGGGTCGACCGGGGCTTCGCCCAGCGCACAACCGGTATTGCGCTGACCATTATGCTTCTGTCTTGGATACCCGTCGCTTATATGCAATCGTCGCTATGGTTCCTGATCATTGGTGTTGTGACCATCGATTTTGCCTTGCAGGCGGTGCACGTCTCCAATCAAAGCATGATTTATCGCGTCCGGCCGGAAGCGCAGAGCCGTTTGACGGCGGGCTATATGATTTTCTATTCCATCGGCAGCGCCATAGGGTCGCTAAGTTCGACGCTGATCTATGCCGCTGCGGGCTGGGCGGGTGTCAGTCTGGCGGGGGCGGGGATCAGCGCTCTTGCCCTGCTATTCTGGGCGCTGACCCGGCACCTGACGCCTTCCGGGCCAGTCGTACGTCCGGTTGGCTAAGCGATCTCCGGCACGCGGATTTTCATGGCTGCCGCGATGATGTTGAAATCCTCGGCGCTGATCGCCAGAACACCAAAGCGGAACTGGTAACCCCAGTTCTGTCTGGCCCTGGTGAAGCTGAGGGCTTCCAGCAATGGCCGGATTTCAGCTTCTGTCGCATCGAGCCAATCGATGTTGCGACGCCAGGGCACGAACCCGCCACCCATATCGTAACGATAGGCATCATCTTCCTCCACGACACCAATGGCAGTGAAGGATTGCAACTTGTCCTTGCCGCCAAACACTTCGGTTGGTGAGTAGTAAATGACCTTGTCACCGGGTTTGATACGTTTGAGCGGCCCTTCCTTGCTGTGGCACACCTGCATGAAACCTTCCCGCAGTCCGCGGCGAACATGCTCCGCCGACGCGACGGCGATCCAGTGCGCGCTCATTGTGCTGCCCCTGCTTCGACTGATGGAGCAAACATGCGCAGACGATGACCATCGGGATCGAGCGCAACAAAGGTATACCCAAAATCCATGACAACGGGTGTTTGGACAATCGTCAGGCCCAGCGCTGTCCAATCAGTATAGGCGGCATCGACGTCCGTATCGGCATCGGCACGAAATACGAGCTCGCTGGAGGAGCCGGTGCCGGTGACGGCAGGTTCAACCTTGTCGCGCGCCCACAGGCCGAGCATCAGGCCGGAATCGAGAATGAACATCGAAAAGTTAGGGGATTCTTCGATCGGTTGGCGTTTGAGCAGATCCGCATAAAAAGCGCGGCTGCGTGTTGCATCTGTAACGTAGAGAATCAATAGATTGGGGTTGGCCATGACGTGTCTCCTTGGATTGTGGCTGGAACAACGTTACGGCGACATGCTGTCAGTTTCTGGCAGTAGTGATTTCATTCAGCGTGGTGGTTTGATGCCCTCTGCGTCGCGCCATTCCTTCAGCATCACTTGGCGGCGGCGCGGATAACGCACGTCTGTTAGCGCAAGACGCGAGATGCGGTCAGTGCGAAAATGCCGGAAGTCCTGCCGCAATTCGCACCAGGCAACAATAACGCGGACCTGCTCAAAAAATCCCAGCGCAAAGGGCCAGACAAGGCGGCTCGATCTCTGAATTACTTTTATCTCGATAGCTTATATCGAGCTTGCGCTCGGTGCGAATTGCCTTGCGCACGGCTGCAAGATCAATATTGGCGTCGATTGACGGCTGGCTGGGGCCGACCAGCAATGCTGATGCATCGACGCTGTCACGCAGATCGTCCGGCAGCACGGCAGCAATCTTGTTCAGTGCATCGCGGGCGGCGGTGGAAAGCCGGTTGTCCGGCTGTTTTGCCACCCAGCGCGAGCCGAGCACCAGCGCCTCGATCTCATCTTCGGTGAACATCAGCGGCGGCAGCATGAAGCCGGGGCGCAAGATATAGCCAAGTCCGGGTTCGCCTTCGATATGCGCGCCCTGCGCCTGCAAAGTTGCGATGTCCCGGTAGAGTGTGCGGATGCTGATGCCGGTCTCTTCCGCCAGCACCTTGCCGCTGACCGGACGGCGGTAGCGTCGCATGGTCTGGATAAGGTCAAGCAGGCGTTCGGATCGGGACAAAGCTCAGATACTCGGCTTGTGAGAAGTTTGCCGGATCATGCCAGATTTTGGCAGTATCCGCATCAACCCTTTTGCAGTTCGAGATAAGGCGCATAGAGGCTGCCGTCGCTCGCCGAACGCCGGAATTCCAAGACGCGATCGCAGAATGCATCAAGCTCAGGATCGTTGGTCAGTGCATTCAGGACGAAACCGGTTTCGTCAGGGATGGCGCTGCTGCCGCGATGGCCGGTGCGCTCGATCCAGAAACTGGGAAAATTCTGGCGTGGGCGGCAGGAGTTCGAGGAACTGATCGCATATTGATGCAACCAGCCATAACTTTGAATGAGTGGCTGGATTGCATGGGCTTCGATGCGATCGCGCGAGACGTTATCGCTATAGCAGGAGTGAAAAATCAACTCGACCTTACCAGCATGCTCCTGCCAAAGCTCGGGGAAAGCCCAATCCAGACAGATCAGAAAACCGCAGCGCACACCCTTGATAACAAGCGTTAAAGGCTGATCGCCGGGGGCAAAGGCGCGCAGATCGTTGATCGAGCAGCGGCGTTTGTCATAACGGCCCGCGATGGCGCCTTTATCATCAAAAATAAACAGCGAATTGGTAGGCCGCGCATGGGAATGGTCCCAATGGACGGAGCCGGTGACAATCCATATTCCGTGGTTTCGCGCAGCCTCGGCAAGGCTGTCCATGGCGGCATTGAGCGTTGCCCATTCGAAATCATCCCATGTCGGCCATGAGGCAGCGCCATAGCCGGACAGCGCGCATTCAGGAAAATGCGCCACGTCAGCACCGGCAGATGCGGCACGGGCGGTCAGATCCAGCATATGGGCGAGATTGGCCGCGATATCGTGTGAAACCGGGAACTGACAGGTGGCGACGGTCAATCGGACAGGTTTGCCGCGCGTCGAAGGCGGCACATCCCAAACGTAGTCGGCGCGCTTCTTTTTCACGAGATCACCCTTCGACTCACCAGCATGGCGGAGTTTACCTGATGTGATGCAATCCAAGAACTGGAGAAGGCACAAAGAAAGGCCACACGACGGTTGCTTTCACACATTCACGCGGCCTGTTTTTATATGTGATCACGCTTTCCCTATATGCCTTCGGTCCGCCATATTAATTATTCATCTCTGGTTCATGGGATTAGACTTAAGTCTATCTCTAGGGACTTTAATGATGGAAATGCCTGCCACTCAGAGCGCATTTCACTGGAGGCACTATGAAAAAGTTGATTTCAGCCTTTTTTGCCGTCGTGATGTCGATCGGCGCAATCGGCGTGAGCGCACCGGTATCCGCTGCGCCGATGACTGTCGAGAAGCCAATCACCACAACCGGGCCAGCTGCTGCAAATACAAATGTGCAGACGGTTCAGTACTACTACCGTGACCGTTATGATCGTCGCTATGACCGCAGATGGGATCGCCGTTGGGACCGTCGCTATGACCGCAGGTGGGATCGCCGTTGGGATCGTCGTCACGATCGCCGCTGGGACCGCCGGTGGGATCGCCGTTACGACCACCGCTGGGATCGCCGCCATGATCGCAGATGGCGCCGTATCTGATCACATTGTTCTGAAAACCCCGGTCATGTACCGGGGTTTTTCTTTTTGACCGGGATGCGCAGCATACGAAAATGTGATCAAGCGCCGCAGGTGCAATCGCGAATCTTTAATCTAAGGTGATCCCGGAAACCCTTGAAGCCACATGCTTTTGAAGCCACAAGAGTTGGAGATACTCCATGAAGAGACTGATTGCTTTTGCTGCTGCGCCCTTGCTGGCCATTGCGGTGTTTTCGGCTGCGGCCAATGCAGACCCCATCGCTGACCGGCAGGCGTTGATGAAGGACCAGGGCAAAGCCGTTGGCAGCCTTGCCCCCATCGCCAAGGGTGAAAAGCCATTTGATGCGGCTGCGGTGCTGGCAGCACTGAACAAGCTGAATGAAGATGCACAAAAGATTGATCCTGCAGCGATGTTCCCAGCGGGCACAGAGACCGGCGGCGACACCACCGCTTCACCGAAAATATGGGAAGACAATGCCGGTTTTGTTGCAGCGGTGAACAAGTACAAGGCCGATACTGCCGCAGCTCTTGCCTCCAAGCCGCAGGATCTCGACAGTTTCAAGGTGGCTTTCGGTCAGGTGACGCAGAATTGCGGTGCTTGCCATCAGGCATTCCGCATCAAGAAAAACTAGTTGAACGCCGGGGGATCGTTGCTGCGCAAGCTGCTGCTTCTCATTGTTCTGGGCATGATTGCGGGAGGAGCCGGGTTCTGGTTTCTCTCGGTGCCGGTGCGGATTGATCCGGCAAAGCTCGCGGCGGCACGCCCTGGCGATCTGAAGCGCGGTGAAAGCGTCTTCTGGGCAGGTGGGTGTGCTTCCTGCCATGCCGCGCCCGGCGCAACCGGTGACGCCCGGCTGGTGCTTGCCGGGGGGCATGAGCTGGTCACGCCCTTCGGCACATTCGTGACCCCCAATATTTCCCCTTCCGATCAAGGCATCGGCAAGTGGGCATTCGAGGATTTCGCCAATGCCATGCAGGCGGGTGTGTCACCGGATGGAAGACACTTTTATCCGGCCTTTCCCTACACGTCCTATGCGCGCATGCAGGTGCAGGATATTGCCGATCTCTACGCCTATCTGAAAACCCTGCCGCCGTCAGACAACGTGGCCGGGCCGCATAAACTTGGTTTTCCCTTTAATATCCGCCGCGGTATCGGATTGTGGAAACGGCTTTACCTTTCGCCCGAGCCGGTGCTGGCCATCGCCGATGCCAGCGATGCGATCAAGCGCGGCCAATATCTGGTTGAAGGACCCGGCCATTGCGGCGAATGTCATACCCCACGCAATGCTATAGGCGGCCTCGACAAGACGCGATGGCTGGCAGGCGCGAAAGCGCCGGAAGGCAAAGGTGTCGTGCCAAATATTACCGGGGGTGAGGGCGGGATCGACAACTGGTCCGCAAAAGACATTTCCTATGCACTTGAGAGCGGCTTTACCCCGGATTTTGACTCGCTTGGCGGTTCGATGACCGATGTGGTGCAGAACATGGCGCATCTGGACCCAGCCGACCGCGAGGCAATTGCAGCCTATCTCAAGGCTATTCCCGCGCATCCGAACGGTTTTCCAAAACCCTGATGATAGGATGTGGCGGGTTGTGTGCTGCAATATTTTGGAAAGCCCTGAACCAAATCATTTCATTGGTGTCGTGGTCGCGGGGAATGATTTTCCCGAACGAGGTCATTGTTCAATATTTATGACGTCGATCCAAAACATCGTTTACCCCATCCTGTGATCAAAGGCCTCCGCATATTGCGGTGCCGCGAGCTGAAAAGGATGCCAGCCATGTTTACCCGCAGACAAACCCTGTCTCTCATCGGTGCCGTAACCCTGACTGCGGCGGTGCCACTCACCGCAAAAGCGGCCACAACACCGCTCAAAACTTTGCGCATCGGCTGGCAAAAGGGCGGGGTTCTCGCCCTTGCCAAGAGTACGGGCGCGTTGGAAAGCGGCTTGAGCCGCGCGGTATCACTGTGACATGGGCGGAATTCTCTTCCGGTCCGCCGCTGCTGGAGGCGCTAGGCGCGGGTGCTGTAGATTTTGGCCCGACGGGTGACGTGCCGCCGCTATTTGCACAGGCGGCTGGCGGCAATCTTGTCTATGCCGGAACCTATAAAGGCTCGCCCGAAGGGTCAGCTATTCTGGTGCGCAAGGATTCGCCGATCCAGACGCTCGCTGATCTCAAGGGCAAGCGCGTGGCCTTCAAGCGCGGATCGAGCGCACATAATTTCACCGTCAAGGCGCTGCGCAAAGCGGGACTTGGCGTGACGGACATTCAGCCTTCCGACCTTTCGCCCTCCGATGCCGCCGCTGCTTTCTCCTCCGGCCAAGTGGATGCCTGGTCGATTTGGGACCCTTATCTTGCCGTGGCGGAAAAGCGCCCTGAAACCCGCATTCTTGCCACTGGCGACGGCATTGTTGATAGCTGGTCATATTTCCTCAGCAACGGCGATTTCACCGCAGCCCATGGCGACGTCGTTGCCGAGGTACTCGACGAACTGGCGAAAGTCGGCCGCGCGGCGCAGGACAATCTCGACGATACCGTAGCTGCGCTCTCCAAAATCACCGGCGTTCCGCAGGATATCCAGCGGATCACATTGACGCGCAAAGGATTGCAGCTGGGTGATGTGGCTACCGTGTCACCCGAGGCCATTGCCTATCAACAGGCGCTGGCCGATGAGTTCTATGATCTGAAAATCATTCCGAAGAAGCTCAATATCAGCGATATTGTCTGGAATGGCAGACCTGCCTGAGGTTTGCTGTCCAGAAAAGGCCCGACAGATGTCAGCCTCTGGTGCTGCCGGAAATCAGCGTCTTTCGCAACCGATAAGGACTGAATTACCGTCGGTATATTTGCTGCGCATCGTATAAAGCCAGCCGCGGCATTCTTCCATCGAGCGGAAGCAGCGAAAGTCCGAAACGGGTACGTTGTCGCCGCCCATGGAGATTATCGGATTATCAGTGGTGCCGGAATACCGGCCAACGATAACACCGGAACCTCGCGGCGGTGTATTGCAGCGCGCGCCGGCATATTCACTGACATTCTTGCGGACGGCGGCCTGAACCTCGGCCGTGTCAAGCACGGAAAGCACCGGCTGAGCAGCAAAACCCAGACCGAGCATCAGGACAAGAGCGCTTCGTTTCATTGTAAGATACCTCCGCAGTCAATCACGTGTGATGGCGTTCCCCACCCAGCGCCATGTTCTTTATAGCCGAAACGCCGCGCCATGTAACTGAAACCGGCGGTGCCATTAAACACATCTGCGCGACCAAAGTCGAATTGACGAGGTTGGAGAAATATAGGAATATTAACCCATAGCATGGGGTATATCTAATCAGCGACAGCTTTATGGCAGATAAAAGCTCGTGAAGTTCCAATCAAGTTAATTGGTATTTGGTCGTTTGGCCGATGTTTCAAGGATTTAGAAAGTGATTTCCAAAATCGCAAAAAACATTGAACTGAGTGAAGCGGCCATCAAGTCTTTTGCACCGTTTTGTTCAAGCGCAAATACGGGTGAACTGCCCTATGTGTTCTGGTCGTTAGGTGGGCGGAAACTTGGTGCCAACGATGAAGTTCTGGAGACTTATCCGCCAGGCTATATGTTGGGCCTCATAGAGGAAAACGTTGTCAGCAGCAAAACAGAAAGGGTAGCCGTCAAAGACGGGATGTATCTGCTATTCAATCCGAAAAAACCACTTTCACCCTTAAAAACATACCTTATCGATTTGAAAGACCGTCTGATTGATGTTTCTGAAGTGTGATTTCGTAGCTCATTTTTCCTGTGAATTTTAGAGGTCAACAAAACGCACGCGTCTTATTGGTGTCGAAACACATCCAGCCCTCCGCGTGATAAAGCGGACGGCTGGATGAAAATATTCAGGTATGTGTTGCTGATCAAAGACTAGTCTTGTCCACCAGCTTCAGGGCGTAAGCATAGACATAGGCGACTTCTTCCAACCGCGAGAAACGGCCGGATGCGCCCGCATGACCTGCATCCATATTGATGCGGAACAGGATGGGATGATCGTCGGTCTTGAGTTCGCGCAGTTTCGCCACCCATTTCGCCGGTTCCCAGTAGGTGACGCGCGGATCGGTAAGACCTGCGACGGCGAGGATCGGCGGATAGGCTTGCGCACTGACATTGTCATAGGGCGAATAGGAAGCCATGTAGGCATAGTCGGTTGGCGATGTGATCGGGTTGCCCCATTCCGTCCATTCCGGCGGGGTAAGCGGCAACGTATCGTCGAGCATAGTGTTGATGACATCGACGAAGGGAACCTCGGCGATAATGCCGCTAAAGGCCTCCGGTGCCATATTGGCAATGGCTCCCATCAGCATGCCGCCGGCCGACCCGCCTTGCGCAATGGTGCGTGCAGGGCTGGTAAAGCTCTCCGCAGCCAGATGGTGGGCGGCGGCGATGAAATCGGTGAACGTATTCTTCTTGTGCAGGCGTTTGCCATCATCATACCAGCGATAGCCCTTGTCTTTGCCACCACGAATATGAGCGATAGCATAGACAAAGCCGCGATCAACCAGCGACAGGCAGGTCGTGCTGAAGCTGGCGGGTATGCTGCTGCCATAGGAGCCGTAGCCATAAAGCAGACAGGGTGCGGAACCGTCGATTTTGGTATCGCGGTGGTAAAGAATAGAAACAGGAACCGTCTCGCCATCGGCCGCCGGTGCCAGCAGCCGCCGCGTGACATAGTCGTCCGGGTTATGACCGGATGGCACTTCCTGTGTTTTCAAAAGGGTGCGTTCACGCGTGCGCATATTGTAGTCGAAGAGCTGCGACGGCGTCGTCATGGACGAATAGGAAAAGCGGATGATTTCCGTGTCATATTCAGCGCTGCCCTGCAGGCCGAGCGAGAAGGCCTCCTCGTCAAAGGCAATGGCATGTTCTTCGCCTGAATGGCGGTTGCGAATCATGATGCGCGGCAGGCTGTTTTCACGCTCCAGCCAGACAAGATAATCTTTATAGGCCCCATGGCCGAGCAGCAGGCGGCCAGCTGTGTGCGGGACAACTTCGGTCCAGTTTGCAGGTTCCGGCGTGCCAACCGGCGTGCTCATGATCTTGAAATCCTTGGCGCCGTCGGCATTGGTGAGGATGTAAAAGACCTCGCCGCCTTCTGTCAGGCTGTATTCGACGCCGGATTGGCGTGCTGCAACCAGCTTCGGTTGCGACGCGGAATCGCGGGCATCCAGCAGCCAGACTTCCGAAGTTTCGTGGTCATGGCAGTCGATGAAAATGAAATCATCCAGCGAACTGCCGCCCACACCCATGAAAAAGCCGGCGTCCTTTTCCTCATGGATGAGGCGATCTGTGCTCTCGGGCTGGCCGAGCTCGTGGTAGAACAAACGGGATGGACGGTGATTGGCATCGACCTTCGTATAATAGAATCCGTTGGACTGCGCATTCCAGACCCCGCCGCCCGACGTATCGCTGACTGTGTCAACCTCGTCGTTCAGTGTTGCGAGATCACGCACACGCAGCGTGTAGAATTCCGAACCCATATCGTCAAAACCCCAGATCATCTTGGTATGATCGGGAGAATGATCCGCTGAGCCCAGGCTGAAATAGGCCTTGCCATCGCCTTCCAGATCGCCGTCAAGCAGCATCGTCTCGGGGCCGCCATCACGGGGTGTTCGGAAGAAACGTGGATGCTCGCCGCCGGTTTTGTAGGACGTTCCGTAGGCATAGGGGCCATCCTTGGAAGGAACCGATGAATCATCTTCCTTGATACGGCCTTTCATTTCCTCGAAAAGTCTCGTCTGCAGTTCCTTGGTGTCAGCCATCAGTGCAGCCTGATAGGCATTCTCGGCATCCAGATGCGAGCGGATTGCGGGGGCGAGTACAGCAGGGTCCTTGAATACGTCCTGCCAGTTCTCGGCGCGCATCCAGGCATAATTATCCACACGGGTAATTCCGTGGCGTGTGTCGGATACTGGATGCTTTTCGGACTTCGGAGCGGGCAGGGCGGCGAAACGGGAGGTGCTGGTCATGAAAGCTTTCAGTATCTGTGCGTTGAATCTTTGAAGCCGATGCTGTCGCGGTAAGGGCTCGTGTGCCTAAGAGGGCGCGATGACAATACATATATAGTGATTACGTCAATCCTCACCAAAGACCAATGTTTGATGGTCCAAGCAACAGCGGCGATGGAAGCCTTGGCGCGCGTGCGGCGGTCGGGCTCGCCTCCGCCGCACTGAATATGCGGTTCACGATGGTGTGCTTGGCACGTTACAGCGTGCAACAGTATATCCGTGTTTAGTGATGAAGAATGCGGTGCATCTCTATACATCGGATATTTTGCTGCGTTGTTCCGATTGAAGCGAAAACACATAATTTACCGTGTTTTTCGAGATTTTTTAGCCTCTTCGATGTTGCTCAAATGCGCAAAAATTGTCTTCTTGGTAAAAACAACTGCATCAATATTGCCATGTGTTGCTCAAATGCAGGTTTTGACAATATATCCAGCAACATCTCTTATTATAGAATGCTTGTGAAATGAGGATTGCTTCCTCATTTTTGCCATTTTTGGTCTTAGTGGTGTTGCAATGGATGTTCACGTGTGAACATTTATGTTATCACATGTGTACTCGGATTTTAGCTTTCTTGCCTTAATTGGCTTTTATGGTCCGTGTACACTCTATATCGGCGAGAAATTTCGAATATTCCTTTTTTAAGTGAAGTATTGATTTGACAATTTGATCTATATCCTGAATAGACTGTCGTCATAAGTGTCAGGGTTTCTGATATTTGCAGATTTATACTGCGTGCTTTCCCGCGTAATACCCCAGTTTTCAAATTAGATGAAGGATTTGGACTTTGATGACAACATTCGACAACTCAAATACAGCTGCTGGAGACGTTCTTTTGGAACTGACTGCAGAGTTGGTTGCTGCTTACGTAAGCAATAATTCTGTTCCGTCTGGCGATCTCCCGGCGCTGATTGCTGATGTCCACGCTGCCCTTGGTCGGGTCGGTAGTGGCGCAGAGGCAGTCGTAACGGTTCAGGAAAAGCCGAAGCCTGCAATCAATCCGAAGAAATCTGTAGCGGACGACTACATTGTTTGTCTCGAAGACGGCAAGAAGTTCAAGTCGCTCAAGCGTCACCTGATGACACATTATGGTTTGACCCCGGAACAGTACCGCGAAAAGTGGGATTTGGATGCTTCCTACCCAATGGTTGCGCCAAACTATGCTGCGGCTCGTTCGCGTCTGGCCAAGAACATGGGGCTCGGCCGCAAGCGCAAGAAGGCCGCTTAACAGCACCTTCCAGAAGTTTCGACAGAGCGGCGCCTTCGGGCGCCGTTTTGTTTTCTGGACTTCCCTTCGGGATAGTGTTCGGCGGATAGGGATTTTTGCAAGGTTTCCAGCGCCTGCTTCAACCCGATATGACGATTAAGGTCATAGCTCCAATGTCCAGCACCGCCCTTGATCCTCTCGCGCTCGATGAGCCGCTTCAATCGCCTGCAGTAGACAAGCTTCTCCGTTTTATCCCAGGCGATCATCGTATCCAGGTCTTCACCGCATAAAATTTGCAGCGCCAGCCGCTGCCTTGCCGTGTCGCGTTCTGCCTCCCGCGCGGCCAGAAATGCGAGTTGCTGCTTTTTCCATTCTTGCATTGCCATGCTTGCGTCCTCTGATGGTGGATATAGGCATTATCAGGCCATGGGAGTGATAGAGGATAAGAATCCTAAAGCTTTTTAAGATGTAAGAAAAATACAAATTAATACAACTGCTTAACCTATAGATGTCAGAAAACTTATCCACGATCTTGATGGTGGGTTTATAAGAAGATATTCCTATTCATGAAGTGGAGTGAGAATGTCCGAGAGTTTCCCCCGTTTGATCCGTTCGAGCGCCGAAGCGCAGGCGATGATCGATATTCTCCGTCCGGGACGCATCAAGCCCAAAGCTATTCAGCCCCTGATATTGTCCGAGTGGAGTTCATGCAATGAACGCGTCTACGAGGTGTGCGATGGCGTTATCGATGTCCTGTCGACGTTTTTCAACGTCAGCGGGCGCGATCTGCGGGCGCATTCCCGCTGCAGCAGGCCCATCGCCAGGGTGCGGCAGGTGGGAATGTATGTGGCTCATGTCACGCTGGAATTGAACATGGCGGAGGTCGGGCGAGCCTTTGGCCGCGACCGCAGCACGGTCAATCATGCGTGCCAAACGATCGAGGATTTGCGCGAGGAACCGGAGTTTGACCGCATTATCCACACTATCGAGAATATTCTGCGGGCAACATTTCTGCGTTACGGGACGGTGCGCCGATGAGTAATTTTCGTAAGGATAGTGGGCCGGTGCGCAGGGTTTTGCGGTTTCTCGCTAAAGCTCCGGCAGAGGGGGCGGCATCGGAGGGCGCGAGACTGACGCTGGAAAGTACAGCTGGTGGTGCCATCTCCATGGAACGGACGGTGGTCGATAAGGTGCTGCGCCAAGGGCTTGCGATGATCAGCAAAGACCGGCTGAGTATCAGCGATGCGGGCAGAGCCTGGTTGCGCCGGTTGGATAGTACAGATGACGCGTATGCCGCCCAACATCGCAGCGAAGCGACGATCATTCTCAGTGATATCAACGGGTCGACGCAGGCGCGCTGCAACGACGCGGAATCACCGCTCGGCCTTTTGCGCAAGCGCAAGGATGCATCGGGCCAGCCAATGATCAGCGATGCCGCATTCAGGGCGGGAGAGCGGCTGCGCGGTGATTATACGCTAGGCAATCTCATGCCAGCGCTTGGCGTCAACTGGGATGTGACTGGCTCTGGCTCGCGCCATTGTGGCAGCAACGGTGTGCTCGAAATCACCGACGCAGCGCTGGCGGCACGCCAAAGGGTTGAGCGAGCGCTGGAAGCGGTTGGGCCGGAATTGTCCGGCGTGCTCGTCGATGTGTGCTGTTTCCTCAAAGGTCTGGAAACGGTAGAGCGTGAAAGACTATGGCCTGTGCGTTCGGCCAAGCTGATCCTGAAGACGGCCCTTGCGGCGCTGGACCGGCATTATTACCCGCCGTCACCCTCGCGGCGGCGCATGCAAATCATACATTGGGGAACGGAGGATTATCGGCCGGTGATTGCGCGGTAGACTAAGATATTTCGGTCTGCATTCTGATGGTACGTGGTTCGACAAGCTCACCATGAGGGAGATGGAGGATTGCAGGGAGCCAAATTCTGAGCATGTATGTGACGATTGGCATTGCAACCCACCCATCTCCCTCATGGTGAGCTTGTCGAACCACGCACGATTTTAATGCACGATTAATGCTGGGTGGCGTTGGCTGCACCAAGTGCAGCCTGTGCCTCGTTGCGGATACGCCCAATCATCGAGCGCAGACCGTTGGAGCGCTGTGGTGTCAGATTTTCAACGAGACCAAGCTTTTTAAGAATCGCTTCCGGATCGACAGCCAGGATTTCCGATGCTTTCTTGCCGGAGTAAAGTACCATCATGATGGCAACGAGACCGCGGACGATATGCGCGTCGGAATCGCCAACAAACTCAATCATCGGATCAGCGCCATCCCCGAGCGTGCCTTTCAGCCAGACCTGGCTGACACACCCATTGACCTTATGGGCGGCATCGCGCGCTGTGTCGGGATAGGGTTTGAGCTCACGTCCAAGGTCGATGACATAGCGATAGCGGTCTTCCCAATCATCGAGAAAGTCAAAATCCGCAATAATGTCGTCGATTGTCTGTGCCATGGATCCATTCCTTATAGGGCACATATAGTGATGGGAAGACCGCACGTCACCGTTTAATCATGTCGCAGACATTACTTCTTGGCGACAGTGCCCGTGGTTTTGGTATCGACTGCACCGGTCTGTTCGCGCTGGCGGACGACCACATCGAGGATTTCCCGCAACGCCATTTCTCGCAGTTTGGATTTGATCAGGTCGCTCTTGTCGGTCGCTGCATCAATGGCGGAGCTGGCCTCGGCATTGGCATGTGCGGCGGCAACCGCTGCATCTGGGCTGGTGGCTTTATTGCCTAACTGTCCGTCGAGATAGGTATAGCCAACTTTGGCAACCTCGCTGGCGCGAACACCGGCATTGTTAAGGGCAGCCTTGCCAGTTTCACACGCATTGGGATTGCGTGTGCAGAACTGGCTGAGATCGCTGATCGTTTCACGCGCGGCAAAGAACGCCTCGATGGGGCCGGGCTGTGCGGTTCCATCCGGATTGTTTTTTGAATCCACTGGAATGAACAGTGAGATCAACATCATCCAGAAGCAGAACTTGATCGCAAACCTGATCAGGAAGAACATTTCTCACAACCCTCTGTCGACACACAGACCGCTTCCCAGGAGCGGTTCATATCGAGACCTTGCCACAGACACGGCAAAAACCCGTTGAGACGTGCTTTTGCATTTGAGCGATCATAGAAACGAAGGATTAAGAAATATTGGCGGCGAAAATGCCGGTTTTCCGATTCGACGCATAATCTGGCCGCAACCCGAAACCCTTCGTTTACCATGCATTGAAAAGCCGCTCCACATTCGGCTGAAACCGGTTGCGAGGGGCATCTCGGGCCCCGGTTTTATCCTTTCCTTAAAGCCTCGTCTGCGAAAGTTAACGGCGACATTGAAATGACCGTGAAGTGCTCGGCTCCGGCCGACTCACACGGAAAGCAGGAAAAAACTGGTGCCGATTCACTCCGTCCCACTATCCAAGATTGCTGATGCCTACCGGCGCCATTGCAAGCATTGGGTGAGCGCATCTGTTGCGGGCATAGCCGAACGCGACAAGGATGCACGTATGGCCGGCGCCTTTCTGGCGATGCCAGTCTTGTTGGCGGTCGCCCTGGTGACGAGCCATACCCTCTTTAGTGAAGCAGGCGGTATGCTCAGCCTTGCGATCGGGGTTTTTGCTTTGCCAATGATCTTGTGCGGTGCGCTTTCGCTCGCGCGCAGCAGCAAGATGATCGGGTTGGGCGCATTGGCTTCTTATGGCATGGCTATCGGGTTGATCAGTGTGACCGGACCATCCGCCAATCTGCTTTTGTGGATCATGGGCGCGGCCATTCCGCTTGAAGCCTGGTTTGTCTATCGCTCGCAGCAATCCCTTGCAGCTTCCGGCACCGTTGCTGTTGGCGTTCTCGCTGTGCTTCTCGGCGTCTCCATATGGATGGGCGGCGCAGTCACCATGACAGCATTCTCGTTGCTGGCCTCGCTGGGCTACGGCGCTTCCCTCTTGACCCGTGCGGCCGCCACGTTGATTGCCCGTGGCCGTGAGGCGCGCCGCGATGACCGCGTGTATGATCTTGAAAGCGCCATTGAAGGCGTGGTCATGGGTATTGGCCGCGACGGTATGATCACGACACTGTCCAGCAAGGCGCAGGACCATTTCGGCATGGCCCGCAGTCTGTTGATCGGCACTGCCTTGCTTGACCGGGTGCATGTATCGGACCGTGTGCATTTTCTGGCGTTTCTCTCGGATTTACGCAGCGGTGTTGCGGGCAGCGTCACAGAGGTGAAGCTACGTTGCGTTGCGCCGGGCGATACGCCCCGGTCCGCCCATAGCGTTCGCTTTGCCAATTATAGGCTCTCCGGTGCGCCACACAGCCAAAGTGACGGGTTCGTTGTTATTGCGACGGACATATCCGCCGCAGTCGCCGATCGTTTTGCCCTTGAGGCGGCGCGAACCAAGGTTGAAACGGCAGAAATTACCAAAGGTCGCTTCCTCGCTTCCGTCAGCCATGAACTGCGCACGCCGCTGAATTCCATTATTGGTTTCTCCGATGTGCTGCTGCAGGAAATCTGCGGCAAGCTGCCGGACGCACGCCAGCGCGAATATGTCGAACTCGTGCATCAATCCGGCACGCACCTGCTTTCCGTGGTCAATGCGATTCTCGACGTTTCGAAGATCGAGGCAGGCACCTATCCGATCATCGCTGAAACGTTCGCCTTCAAGGAGGCGGTAACGATGGTGCATGATATGATGGCCCATCAGGCTTCGCAGAAGAATGTCACCCTGTGCGACCGGGTGAGCGCGCATATTGGTTCGGTTGTTGCGGATCGCCGCGCTATCCAGCAGGTGCTGATCAATCTCGTCTCCAATGCGGTGAAGTTCACCGAGCATGGCGGCATTGTAACTGTTGATGCCGGCATTCACGACGAGATGCTGTCTTTCTCGGTCAGCGACACGGGTATCGGTATTGCCGAAGCCGACCTGCTGACACTGGGCCAACCATTCCGTCAGGTGCAGAACGATTATACCCGCAGGCATGAGGGCACTGGCCTTGGTCTTGCGACCGTAAAGGGGCTGATTGGCCTGCACGGCGGCAGGATGGATATTCGCAGCCGTCCGGGGCATGGCACGGTGGTGAATATTCTTATTCCGCTCGCCGGTCCGCAGACCGAATTGGTTCAGCCAGAACCGGTCAATATCGTCGAATTCAGAGCTGACAGCGACAGTGAGGGAGGTTCCCATGCGGAAGC
The DNA here is from genome assembly GCF_014189505.1 of Phyllobacterium sp. 628. Lineage (GTDB taxonomy): Bacteria > Pseudomonadota > Alphaproteobacteria > Rhizobiales > Rhizobiaceae > Phyllobacterium. The sequence continues at coordinate 1,923,587 of NZ_CP050301.1, forward strand.
CCGTAAATCGGCCTGACAACAGGAAACGCCGTCCGCCTAAAAGAGGCCGGATGGCTTCCGTTCTCATCGGTGCAGGCGGCTTGATTGCCCGTAATCCGGCTATAGCGGGTGGAGCAACTGCCTTTCTGGTTACACTTGGGTTCATTTCGGCCAATGCGCTGTGGTATCAGCCGCAGGGCCATGATGGCGTCTTCTTCCGCACCCGGCCGGAACTGGTGTTCAAACCAGTCAAACATGATGGTACCGTGTTCGGCACGCCGCAGAAGCAAAGTTCTGTCGATGCGCCTATACGCAAGGTGAATTCTGTACCCGTGCCACAGGCCAATCCGGATCCTGTTGCCGCTGCCATCAATGGAGAGCCGGTTCTGGCACCAGGCGGCGATCCGGAAGTGGCAAAGATGCAGCAGAAGCTGCTGGCGCTCGGATTCTACAATGGCGCCGTCGATGGACTGGCAGGCAAGGGCACGCGCGCGGCGATTGAGGCCTACCGCAAGGCGACGGCGGAAATGGGTGTCGAGGTACAGCCGGCTGTGGGCAATGCCAGTGATACGACGGCGAGCATCGCCATTCCCGCAGCCAAGCCGGGCCATGGGAATGACAAGGCAACGGTCCAGAGCATATCCGCGACGTCGAACGACAAGGTGACGAGCAGTGCAGCGCAAGCACCCGCTGGTGGCGGTCTTGCACCGGCGGAAATTGTCCGTATTCAGGCGGGCCTGCGTGCTTTCGGCAATGATATGGTTGAAATTGATGGCAAGGTTGGTGCAACCACCAAGACCGCAGTCAAGGAATTCCAGGGTCTGTTCAAACTGCCGGTTACCGGCGAACCCGACGCGAAACTGCTTGCCAAGATGCAGGAAATCGGCCTGATCAACTGATTGATCATGGCTGGGAAATCACAATGCGTCTGACATCTGAATTCTGGGTTTCTGCACTGGTGCGCCGGATCAACGATACGGGCGCTTTTGCTGCTTTGAGCAATAAGGGGGCGGCGGAGGCCGGGGCCATCTTCATCAAATTTCGCAATGCCGACGGCACCTACGACCTGTTCGGTCCCGCGCCGCAGATGGTCTATGACGAGACCAAGCCCGATGAGCGGCAGTTCAGCCTGCTGAAATCCTGCATCGCCGACTATGACGCGGACGCGGATCTGGAAAAGCAGAAGCGCTGGGACCGGGATTTATGGATTGTCGAGATCGAGGATTATCGCGGTGACCGCGCTGAGCTATTCCCTGTCGCCAAGGACTGAATTACGAAACCTTGCGCGATGAGCCCGGCACAGTGCTGCCGCGTTCAAAGTCTGCCGCCATCTCCCGCAATTTTTGCCTGAGCTTTTGCGAATTTTCTTCAGTCTTCCAGCGATCAATGGTCAGTTGCGCCTTGTCCTTGTCGATCTGGCGGTAGGACTGGACGAACAGGCGCAGGGAATGCAGGTCCTTATGGACCAGACCGAACAGGCCGGTGAGTACCAGATGGGCCGCTTCAGCTGAAAGACCGAGCGAGGCAAGGGCGATGGTCAATTCCGCATTCAGGCTATGGCCGACAATGCGGGCCGCAGTCTCGTCATCCAATTGCAGGGCTTTAGCAAATTCACCTTGAAAATAATGGGTGTGGTCGAGCAATGCCGCGTCGATCAAATGATTGGCGAGTGCCTGATCGGTGGAGAAGCCCGCATCCGAATCGCGCATCAAGGCACGCAATGCCTCACGCGTTTCCCGCAGCCGCGGTGATTCCGTTTCAGCTTGGCTCAAAGGCTTTTCCTCTTCGCTAACCGGCAGGCCCGCCTGCAGCGCCAGTGCGCGGTCAATGGCCGGATCATGGAAACGGTGCAAGGCTTGCAGGAGCAGGGGGTCATCGATCTCCCTCCGGGCAATGGCGCGGGCATGGCTGATACCTTTGCGTTGGATCAGATCAATGAGGTCAGCGGACTGCAGCACCGGTGAGCGCAAGAGCAGCGGTGCGGAAATATCGATGTCGTCTTCGGCAAGCGCGATAATCAGGCGTTTGGGCGCATGGGCCATTTCGGACAGAGCTGCGGCCGCATGACGGCGCACGCGCGGCGATGCGAGGGCAAGAAGCGGTACTGCGAGATCCTCAAGCTGCTGGGCATCGCTCTTTGCCGGTCGGGCGACACAGCAGAATGCAGTTATGGATGCGGTCAGGAGATCGTCAGCCTTGCTGCCGCCATTGCGGTCTTCAAGCGCGCGAAACTCAGGATACTTCACGAACACACTCCACTTGCCGACGCAACACGCTACCAAACCATGGCTAAAATTAGCTGCGAAGCGTTAGCAACCCGTTAACCATCGGGGTGTCTAATGAAATTATGCGCGGAGTTATCGCGCGAAGACTGATCCTTACCGATCAGCCCCCTTAGGGGATGCCCCAGAGGGGAACAAAGCAGCCCGTGTTCGGCGCTTTGGCCGGATGCAAAGACCAGCATGAGCGTTTGCGTATCAAGGAGATCAACAAGCCAAACGGATGGACGAAATGGGTTTTGTCATCACATTTCCAAACAGTGCTATGCGCCAGCGCATCGCAAGGAAGACCGAACAGCGGGTAGCACCCGCAGAGATCATGATTTTTCCGGGCGTGCGCTACGAGCGCACTGCGAAAGACGTTCGCACCCGCGACAAGGACAAGTCGGGCAAGGGTTTGTTTGATCCCATGCCGCAGCCAAGCTGACAAGCAGCGCACAATTTGTTGCTTCATTTCCGATTTATGGCCCGGCATTGATGGGAACCATATTATTCGAGCAAGCCTCATGGGCCGTCGGCGAGTGTCGGTTTGAGATCAGCCTAAGACGCCACCAATCCTGAAATAACTGGTGTTGTTACACCCGTGTCATAGTTACGCGCTAGCGTTTGATCATTGCCCTATTTTTTCAGAGCTTCGGCTCAATATTTTTTGGATAATGATCATGCGTTTTCGCTTCTGCTTTTCAGCAGTCACATTCGTGACAGTTTTTGCCGCCAGTCCTTGTTTTGCCCAAACCGTCAACAGCGTTCACGCGGTGGAGCTTGTTGATGGTTTCAGCCAGCTGTTGCAGTCGGAGGCCGGCAAAGCGGCACTGGCGAGCAATCTTGAGACGACAATCCACATCAACAACACAGCAAATGCCGCGCAGCGCGCGCAGGCGATCAAGGACAACACGATTGCCGCACTCGTCGGTTCCATAAGCAACGGGCTTTTGTTGTCCGATGCGCTTGGTTCAAAAATTAGTGCGTACTATGCCGGGATCAACAGTATCGATCCGAAGACATTCGCCGCCAAGACGTTTTCGGTGAATGTTGAAAAACTGTTTAGCCAGGCTAATGCGATTGTGTTGGCCGATAACGGTTTGGGCAAGAACTTCTATGCCAATGGCAGCGCAAGCGGAAATCCCGGCATACCCGCTAACGGGATCAGTTTTCCCGTTGGCGGCGTCGCTAATGTCTATGATCTGGCTTATAATCCGACGCTCGAAAACCGCAATGCAACGGGCGATTCACGACCCTTCCAGGTTGTGCCGGACCGTATACAGGCTTTTAGTGCGCCAGATTATTTCGGCATGCAGACCGGTAATGCGACAGATATTTTTCCAACCTTGCGCTCAAGCCCTGCATTTCCAAGCTGCCACGCCGCCTCTGGTCTGACCGACTCTTTGCTGTTTGCTCAGTTGCTGCCCGAACGCTTTCAGGAAAGCCTGACGCGCGGGTCTGAATATGGCAATAGCCGGGTCACTCTTGGTGTCCACTATGCGCTTGATGTGATCGGCGCGCGCATCATGACGACCTATGCATTGGCGCAGATGCTTAACAACAACCCTGACTATCTCAATCAAAGCGTTGGCGGCAAAACGACTGCAAATGATTTTCAGGCGCTGTTTGCTGCGGCGCAGACGGATTTGCGCGGTGCTCTCGAAGCGGGGTGTGGCACATCGATTTCTGCGTGTGCCGCGTCGAGTGATGTCGATCGCTTTAGCGACAGAGCCAAGAACAAAGCGGATTATCTCTTTCGCCTGACGTATGGTTTGCCCGCTGTCGGGCCGACAAATCTTGCACCTGTCGTTCCTGTTGGAGCGGAAGTGCTGATAGCGACGCGCTTGCCCTATCTCGATGCCGAACAGCGTCGGGAGGTGTTGGCGACAACGGAAATTGCCTCGGGTCAGGCGCTGGACGATGGTTCGGGCTGGGCACGGCTTAATCTTTATGCGGCGGCGGATGGATATAGCGCTTTCAACACCACTGTCAGCGTCACTATGGATGCCAGTAAAGGCGGCTTTAACGCGCTTGACGCATGGCGCAATGATATCGGCGGCAGCGGCGGCCTTATTAAAAATGGCACGGGAACCCTCGGGCTCGAAGGCAAGAATACTTATACAGGCGATACCATAATCAATGGCGGCCTGCTGGCAGTGAATGGCTCGCTGACATCGAATACCATTGTCAATGACAGCGGCACGCTCGGCGGCAATGGTTTTGTCGGTGGGTTGATGGTGCATGCGGGCGGTACGGTTGCGCCGGGCAATTCGGTTGGCAAGCTTGGCGTTAACGGCGATGCGACATTCGAAAAGGGCAGTGCCTTTGCGGTCGAGATTACGCAGGACATGAGCCGCGCCGATCAGCTGGCCGTGGGCGGTCAGGCCATTTTGCTGGGCGGCGTGGTCTCGGTCTCTCTGGAAGGCTCCAAAACAACGCTCAGTGAAGGCGAAATCGCCGGGCTGTTTCACCAGAACTACGCTATCCTCACGGCAGCGGGCGGTATCAAGGACAAGGGAATTTTTGAACAGGTTCTGCCCCAGTACAATTACATCACCACATCGCTCCTTTATACCGACAATGCAGTTAGCCTCGATTTCGATCTGACCGACGGAGCCAAAAAAGCCAAGGCAGATGCTGACGAGCAGGCACGAATCAGCGCCTTGAAAGAGCGCGTCAAAAACCTAGTGCTGGTTGGTGCCGATACCAGAAACCAAAAGAGTGTCGGCGCTGCCATCAAGATGCTCGATCTGGGCAATCCGCTGCTGGATGCGGTGCTGTTCTCGAAAGTCGGTGACGTCTTCAATTATGACAGCCTCTCCGGCGAGATCCATGCCTCGGTCCAGGGTGTGCTTGCCGAAGACAGCCGCTTTGTCCGCGATGCAGCATCAAGCCGCATCAGGGCAGCCTTCGGGGACGGAACAGGTGCCAAGGCATCCGCACCGGTGCTGGCCTATGGTCCGGATGGTGCGGAGCAAGCAGGGGCACTGGCTTCAGCCGATACCAAAACCACTGCCATCTGGGCCGAAGGCTATGGTTCATGGAGCCAGCGCGATGGGACAAGCAATGCATCCGGGCTTTCCCGCAATGTCGGCGGCTTCGTCACCGGGCTTGATGGCATCATTGCCGACGGGTTGTTCCATTCCGATTGGCGTCTTGGCCTTCTGGCCGGCTATGGCAACACATCCATCCATACGGATCGCGGTCATGGCTCCGCCGACAGCTATCAGGTCGGTGTCTATGGCGGCACCAAGCTGGATGCCATAACCTTAAGCCTTGGTGCCAGTCTTGCCCATCATGCAATCGACACCAGCCGCAGGGCGCATCTTCTAACCATTGATGAAGGCGATGATGCCACCTATACGGCCAAGTCCGTGCAGGTGTTCGGTGAAGCCTCCTACCGCATCGATACGCCCTATGCTGCACTCGAACCCTTTGCCGGGGCAGCTTACGTGCATCTGAAAACCGATGGCTTTGCCGAGACCGGCGGCTTGACGGCGCTCTCATCCGCTGGCGACAGCACGGACCTCACCACCACAACGCTCGGGCTCAGGGCTTCGCACGGCTTTGCCATCTCCGATGCCACCATCCTTACCGCCCATGGCATGGCGGGCTGGCGGCATGCTTTTGGCGATACGGCACCCACGGCCAATCTCGCCTTTGCGGGTGGTTCGGCTTTCTCCATCGACGGACTGCCGATTGCACAGGACACCGCACTGGTCGAAGCCGGGTTTGATGTCAATATCGGCAAAGCCACCAACCTTGGCATCAGCTATAACGGCCAGTTCTCGTCCAATGCCCATGACAATGCGGTGAAAGCCGATCTGACCTTGAAGTTCTGATCTGCGTCACGGCGCGAAGATTAAAACAGGCCCCGCTCGCGGGGCCTGTTTGTTTGCAGAGAGAAGTGATTGCAAACCCCTTACTGCTGCAATCCGGGATAGGCCCAGAGGCCTGAGACGCGCATCAGGTCGCGGTAGATCACCAGGCGTTCGTCAGCTGAAACCTTTGCGGCTTCGTCCACCGACGGCGCATCGAGTGCTACAACCGGCAGAACATTCGCCCCGATATCATATTGCTTCAAGGCATCTTCCAAAAGCGTTTGCGCGCGGCGCATATGGCTGGAACTCGTCACCAGAATGACGCTGTCCGCCGTGTGGCGCTTCAGAAGATTGGCAACGTTCAGCACATTGCCGACCGTGTCTTTTGATTTGTCCTCGATGAGAATCCGGTCGCGGTCCACACCTTTTTCCACCAGCCATTTGGTCATAAGGTCGCCTTCGGTGACGCCCGCCTGAGGCTGGCCGCCCGTGACCATGATACGTGCTGACGGATTGGCTTGTGCTGCCTTTAACGTTACGTCGAGGCGGTCGAGCAGTGGTTTTTCCATAGTGCCGTCTTTGGCCAACGCATAGCCGAGTGCCACGATCATCACTTTGCCTGAAACCGTGGGAACATCGATGTTGGGCTTTGCCGCGATAATCTGTTCAGCCCGGACAAAGCGCTGGCGATAGGCTTCTGCCTTGGTGCGGTCGAGACCGGCAAGCGCCTGATGCGCAATCGTTGCCCCGGTTTCATCATTGCCAATACGGGCGAGGGCTTCGATCCAGGCCTGCGCATCGAACGAAGTAGGGTCTTTGGCAAGAATATCTTCATAGGTGGCGCGCGCTTCGGTGACCTTCTTCTGAAGGATCTGCGAGGATGCAACGGCGAAGCGGAAATTCATCTGTTCCGGCGCGAGTTTCGATGCCTCGGAAAAAGACTGTTCCACCACGTCATAGCGCCCATGCAGCGTGATGCCCTTGAAAATTTCGGCTTCCGCCTTCTTCACGTCACCACCGCTCCAGTAATATTGCATCCCCGTATCGACCAGCGTCTTGATGCGTTCGGCATTTTGCGGATCGAAAGCAAAAGCGGGCAGGCAGACCGTCAAAGCAAGAAGGGCAGTGGTTCCGGCAAGGATCAGAGGTTTCATGGGTTTTCTTTCGCGGGATTCGACTGTTGGTATGTGAGCAGAGTAAACATCAGCACGGGTTTTGTAACCGGTTTTGATCACCGTTTTTTGATGCTGGGGCTTTCGCGTCAGCCTGTCGTTATCCTATATAACGGGAGCAAGGCCCTCCCGGAGTTCTCCCATGTATATTGTTTCCCTGACTTACACCGCGCCACTCGAACAGCTTGATGCGGCAATAGATGCGCACATCGCTTTTCTCAACCGCCACTACGAAACCGGAACGTTTCTGGCATCGGGCCGTAAAGTACCGCGCACCGGCGGCATCATTCTCGCCAGGAGTGAGAGCGAGGAAGCGTTGCGTGAAATTCTTGCCGAGGATCCATTCTGGGAACAGAAATTGGCGACCTATGACATCCAGCAATTCACCGCGACAAAAACTGGCCCCGGATTGGAAGGTCTGCTGGGTTAAGTCTTAATCCTCGTCAAAGGAGAGGCAAGCAGTTGGCGCTTTTTAGAAAAGTGTCAACTTGTGTCTTCCAGGTCGAATCGGGGACAAAACCGCGCACGACGACAAAACCTTCGTTCATGTCAGCCTCAATAAGCACAGAGTTTGCCGCTGAGATCGGCTTGGTCTTGTTGAGCTCAATCATCTGCGGAGGCCGTGCGACAACCAGATCAAGCTGATCGGCAATCGCTGTCCGGTCGTTGATCGAGTATATGTTTTCACCCTGCCGGTTATAGACCGAGATTGACCAGTACGGTGCCGTACCGACGGCCGTAATATGGGCCGGGAGGTCTGTAATATCAAAGCGGCATGCCACTGCTTCGAATAACGGATCCAGCGCGAGAGGCACTGCCTCGGTGGTCGCCTGGCGCACCACCGCATGAAATCGCCAATCTTCACCATAGTCAGAAATGCGCGACCACGCGTTCCGGTCGGAATAATAGGGGACGAGGAGTACGACAGCGACGTGGACGAGACCCGCGCCAACCAGACCGAAAAGCAGTGCGCGGAGAATTTTACCCATCGCAGCTGACCTTCTTCACAGCCGGAAACGTCATATCGACCAGGCCTGAATTGCTGCCAACCGGCGTGTCATAGAGTGTCATGACCAGCACCATACGGCCGAAGCCTGTCGTGGCAAGCCAGTTGCCGGCTTGCGCCTTGGGCGAGACATTGACGATAAATTGTCCATTTTCCTCGCGGAAAATTTGGCGCGAGTGCAGCGCTTTCAGTCGGCCCGCATCGGGATCAAGCGGGATCAGCGCCAGATCCGACGCGTAGATTGTCCAGAACCGCGAATTGGGACTGTTACCATTAATGCTGTAGGAACACTGACGTTCCAGTGCTTTGCCTTGATCGTCGCTATAGGCATAAAAGGCGAGGCCCTCGGCACTGCCGAGCGGAAATGCCCCTTCACGTGCGGCACGGGCTTTGGCATAGGGATCGGATTGCGGCGTGCCTGCATCGGGATAGCCAGTCCACTGGCCGATCCGCAGCGAGCCAAAGCCATCGAAGCGGTTGACAGCATACCATGCGCTCAGCGTACCGCCGCCGACGGCAATCACAAGAGCTAGGAGGGCTAAGAGTACATTTCGAAGCATGTATGGATGACTACACGGGAGCGCGGGCAGGACGCAAGCGCTGTGCGGTCAAAGTGCAGAGACTTTTGCTGGCACAACCGGTAGTTTCAGTTCCGGCGCTTCTTTCAGCGCCTGACCGATCTCGCGCAACGAGGTGACTGTTGCATTGGACAGAACCCGCGGACGCTCAGCCGCCTTCAGCGCTTCGGCATCATCGGCGGTTGCAGGTTTGGCCGCCGCGACCTTATCCTGCTTCGGCATGGCGGGATCGATACCGGGTATCGCCTTCAGGTCGATGTTTTGATGCGCATAATTCATGAAACGCTGCCATGTCATGGCAGGCAGAATGCCGCCAGTCAGTTCCTTGGTGGGCGTGAAATTATCATTGCCGAACCAAACAGCCCCCGTATAATTGCCGGTGAAGCCGACAAACCATGCATCATGATAACTTTGCGTTGTGCCGGTTTTCCCCGCTACGCGTGTCATCGGCAGGGCGGCACGCCGCCCGGTGCCCCACTCGGGCACTTGCGACAACATAATATTCATGTTGAAGGCGGCCTTTTCGGTCAAAGCGCGGTGTGGTTCATCGCCATCTTTCTTCCAGTCCCAGATAACGTCGCCGTTCTGGTTGGTCATCTGGGTAAAAGCGTGGCGCAACCCGGCGATGCCGCCTGTGGCAAAGACATTGTAGCCGGTCGCCTGGTCCATGACTGTCATGCCGGATGTACCCAGCACCATGGTCTTGTGCGAGCTTATCGGTGATTCGACACCCATGGCCTTGGCCAGCGCAACGATGGGTGCAGTCGTCAGATAGTCTTTGGCCAGCCGCACCGGAACCGTGTTGATGGATTTGACCAATGCGGTGGTCAGGTCAATCTGCCCGAGATACTGGCGGGAATAGTTCTGCGGTGACCAGTTGCCCCAGGATACGGCGCCGCCTGATATCATGGTCTTGGGCGTCATGCCTTTTTCCATGGCAGCGGCATAGACGTAGGGTTTGAATGACGAACCAGCCTGCCGTTGGGCGGCGGTGGCACGGTTGAATTGGCTCTCGCCATAGTCGCGGCCACCAACAATGGCCCGCACGGCGCCATTGTTTTCCAGCACCACGATAGCGGCCTGGGTGACATTATATTCCTTGCCGAACTGGCGGAGATGATATTCGGCAGCTTCTTCAGCAGCTTTCTGGATGCCGGTGTCAAGCGTGGTGCGTACCACCAGCGTGTGGTTTGGCAGTTTCTGCGCGACACGGCGCACTTCATCAAATGCCCAGTCGAGGAAATAATCCGGGCTTTCCGAACGGCCGCGATCAACCACGCTCGCCGGGTTGCGGCGGGCACCAACAACTTGGCCCTCCGTCATGAGTCCGCCCTGCACGAGATTGCTGAGGACGACATTGGCACGAGCGCGGGCAGCGGGCAGGTTGACGTGCGGCGCATATTTGGCCGGCGCCTTGAATAGGCCTGCCAGCATGGCGGCTTCAGCGAGGTTGACGTCCTTGACGCTCTTGCCGAAATAGAATTCGGAGGCTGCCGCAATGCCAAATGTTCCGCCGCCCATATAGGCACGGTCCAGATAGGTCTGCAGGATTTCTTTTTTCGACAGATTGGATTCAAGCCACAGCGCGAGGAATGCTTCCTTGATCTTGCGGTCGAGGCTGCGCTCATTGGTAAGGAACAGGTTTTTCGCCAGCTGCTGAGTGATGGTCGAACCACCCTGAACGACGGAATTGGCGCGCAGATTTTCGGTCATGGCGCGCGACAGACCGAGGAAATCAATGCCGAAATGGTCAAAGAAGCGCCGGTCTTCCGTCGCAAGCACCGCCTTGATCACATGATCAGGCAGTTCATCGATGGGTACAGCGCTGCGATGCAGGATACCGCGCTGGCCGATCTCGTTGCCGTAACGGTCAAGAAACGTGACCGCAAAATCGTCGCGAGTGCGCCAGTTCTTTTCCGTGTCATGAAAGGCTGGAATGGCCAATGTCAGCATAACCACAGACCCGGCGGTACCCCAGGTAAAGCCCTCGCTGAGAACTTCGATCACGCCGCGCCGCCAGCCTGATACATGAAAGCGGCGGAAGAAGATCGTGGTGTCTTCCCAGAACTCGGCAAGGCGGAAACGCAATTCATACAGCGAGGAATCAATCCAGGCATCAAGTCCAAGCAGCGGCGAGACCTTGAATCGCTTGCGTTTGTTCTCGGGCCGAGGCTCGTTCATCATGCCAATCTCTTGTCTGCCTATCGTCAGCCACGTCTTCGCGCGAAGCTCTGGTGTAGCTGATTACGCTTAACAGCTTCTTATGATGGCCGTTACAACGCAGGTGCAGTCCGTTTCGTCCCTTACTATCTCAAGGAAAAATCTAACTCTTTTTCGCGCAATGCTACAAGGGGCAGGGACTTCAACACCGAGATTTGATGGATTTCGGCGTCCTGAAATTTCTGCTTGCAATTGGTTTAAAGCAATGGATTGCTGCCTTTTTAAGTTGGGAGCAAAAAGAGCATGTCTATTGAACATTGGTTGGCATTCGTTGCGGCATCGGCTATTCTTCTCGCCATCCCCGGCCCCACTATTCTTCTCGTGATTTCCTATGCTCTTGGCCACGGGCGGCGTTTTGCTGCTGCGACCGTGGCGGGGGTAGCACTGGGGGATTTTACGGCCATGACTGCTTCCATGCTCGGGCTTGGCGCGTTGCTGGCGGCTTCCGCTGCTATCTTCACCGTGCTGAAATGGGTCGGCGCGGCCTATCTGATTTACCTTGGCGTCAAGCTTTGGCGTGCGCCGGTTGCCAATACAGGCACGAGCGATGCGGCTTACCAAAATGAAAGTGCCCTGCGCATCTTTCTGCACACTTATGTGGTGACGGCTTTGAACCCGAAAAGCATCATTTTCTTCGTGGCTTTCCTGCCGCAGTTTCTTGATACGACACGGCCGGTATTCACACAGATGGTTATCTTCGAAACGACATTCCTTGTGCTTGCGACACTGAATGCGGGGACCTACGCCCTGATGGCATCCATGGCGCGTCAGACCATCCGAAAGCCAAAAGTGCAGCGCATCGTCAACCGGACCGGCGGCTCACTGATGATTGGTGCGGGACTGTTGGCACTAAGCTGGAAGAAGGCCGCAGCTTAGGTTTCGTCATTCAAAGAAAATAATCGTATCTAGGAAAATAATCCTTGACTGCGTGACGATCATCATGTAGCTTCTGGTTATCGTCAGAGATGTATCCGCAAGATTGAACCAGGCAGGCTGCCGGGAGTGGATGCGTTGTCTGGTCTTTCCCTGAGGATTTCCATGACCTTCATTCGACGCATTACGCCGGCACTGTGCCGGCGGCACGCCTATGATCTCTGCCGTCGCTATGGAATTTCAACTGGTGAAATGGCACCGGTCTTTGGCATTCATCATCGGAAATTCGAAGACTTTGTGCTGCGCGACGGGCTGACACTTAAATATCTGGAATGTCAAAACAACGAGCTCACGATTGTGCGCGATATTATGGAATTACTGATGAAAGAGTTGCATCGGTTGCAGCTGAACGACGAGACAATTCCGGTCAAGACCCGGCTCGATGCCTTGGCGCAGCTTGCCCGTACGATGGACCGGGTGAGTGAAATGCAGCAAAGGCGCAGCGAGCAACAGCGTTCGGTTACGGCGTTTAATTCTGACGAACTATGCAAGGCATTGGTCCGTATTGATGAAAGAATACAAGAGCTTGCCCGATCCAGGGCTGATGACTTGGTGCGCCGGCAAATTCAGTCCATTGATGATCGAAGCATTAGCCCGGGAATGGGTGATGAACGGGCGACCGAGTCAGCAGCCGCCCCGTGATAATTGGCGTACATGGTTGATCCTCGGCGGGCGTGGTTCCGGCAAGACACGAGCCGGGGCCGAATGGGTTAACAGTCTGGTTCGCGGATTTCCGCCGTTCGAACCGAAAGAGACACTCAATATTGCGCTGGTGGGTGAAACACTCGCCGATGTGCGAGAGGTGATGATCGACGGGCCATCGGGCATCATGGCTGTATCGCGGTTGGAACGGCCACGCTTTGAGGCAACACGGCGCAGGCTCGTCTGGGCGAGTGGTGCGACAGCAGCGATGTTCTCGTCCGAAGATCCGGATAGTTTGCGTGGTCCGCAATTTGACGCTGCCTGGTGCGATGAACTGGCAAAATGGAAGAATGTGCAGGCGACGTGGGATATGCTGCAATTTGGATTGCGCCTGGGCGAGAGCCCAAAGCTCGTCGTGACGACAACGCCGAAGCCGATTGCTTTGTTGAAGGCGTTGATGGCCGATGAAACAGTTTTGACCCAGCGTATGGCGACATCAGAAAATCAGGCTAACCTTGCTCCGAGTTTCATGGTGCATGTGAAAAAGCTTTATGGCGGTACTCGCCTCGGGCGGCAGGAGCTTGATGGCGAACTGATCGAAGATCGCCGGGATGCTCTATGGTCACGCCAGATGATGGAAGAGATTTACAGCGCTGACGTACCGGAACTGAAGCGAATTGTTGTGGCAATCGACCCGCCAGCGAGCGCTACGAAGAAATCAGATGCCTGCGGGATCGTGGCCGCCGGGCTCGACGCAAAAGGGTTTGGCTGGGTACTGGCAGACGAGAGTTTTGCACCCGCAAAACCGATTCAGTGGGCGCGCCGCACGATTGCCTTGTTCTATCGGCTGGAAGCTGACCTGATCATTGCCGAAATCAATCAGGGCGGTGATATGGTGCCGGCGGTGATCGCGGCAGAAGACCCAACTGTGCCGGTGCGCGGTGTGCGTGCCAACCGTGGAAAGGCATTGCGCGCAGAGCCCATTGCGGCATTGTACGAACAGGGCAGGGTTCGGCACGCGGGACGGTTTGCGGCACTGGAAGACGAGATGTGTGATTTCACCCACGCGGGGCTTTCGTCGGGACGCTCGCCTGACCGCGTTGATGCGCTGGTTTGGGCCTTGAGCGAACTGATGCTGAAAACCGATGCCAATCCGCGTATTCGCGTGCTGGGATAGACCCAGGGTTGCTTGGAAAGGCCGATAAAATATCGTATGGTCTTGGAGTGGGGAACGGACTTTCGCCCGTCCCCCTTTCCTAGTGAATGAAATGGACCCGGATGATCAGTTGCCAGCTGCTCCGGGTCTTTTTCATTTCCAGGGTGATACTCAGTGGTAGATACCACACAGCTCACCTCCAAGTTTGAGAGCAAGGCCCTTGCTAAGGTCGGGAGGCCCATCATCCCGATACACCGGCTGGCTCGGTGCGTGCTGCTTCGCTCTCAAAACTGAACCTGATCAACAGAATGCCCGGTTCTGACCGCCCCGCAACGAATGCAGGGTTGTAAAATTTACGCCTAAATCCCGCTCAGTTGTTGTGGAGCGGGCCGTATTTCATTCAACAGAGAGAAATCTTCGTATGGCACTCTTTTGGCCGTGGCGCCGGCGCGCCGCGAATGAGCACGCGCACCTTCAAACCAAGTCGGGGCAAGGTTTTGTTGCCCTGCAGTTTGACCGCGAAGCGCGCTGGTCGCAAAGTGGTTATACCGGCTTGTCGCGGCAGGGATTCATGCGCAACCCGGTTGTTTATCGCTGCGTGCGGCTTCTGGCGGAAGCTGCGGCGGCTACCCCCTTACTTCTATACGAAGGGCGGTCAGAGCACACGGAACATCCGCTGATTGATCTGCTATCTAATCCACATCGCGGTACGGACGGGGCCAGCCTGTTCGAAACGCTTTATGGACACCTGTTGCTTTCAGGCAATGCCTATCTTGAGCGGGTAGGCAACGGGCATGGCGCCAGTGAATTGCATCTCCTGCGCCCCGACCGGGTACGGGTAATAGCAGGTGACAATGGCTGGCCGGTCGCGTTGGCTTATGGCGTCGGAGCCAGCAAACGGACGATCACGCTTGACGACGGGCAGGCTCTGCATCTCAAACTGTTTCATCCGCTCGATGATCATTACGGCTTTGCGCCGCTGGAAGCGGCGCTGATGGCGCTCGATATCCACAATGCGTCCGGCATCTGGAACAAGGCATTGCTGGACAATTCCGCCCGCCCGTCCGGTGCGCTGGTCTATGCGCCGTCTGATACGGCCCGTCTGACGGAAGAGCAGTTCGAACGGCTGAAAACCGAATTGGAAGAGGGATATACCGGTGCAGCCAAGGCTGGTCGTCCCCTGTTGCTCGAAGGCGGGCTCGATTGGAAATCCATGGGACTTTCCCCGCGCGATATGGATTTCATGGCTGCCAAGAATGGGGCCAGCCGTGATATCGCGCTGGCCTTCGGCATTCCGCCCATGCTGCTGGGGATTCCCGGTGACAACACTTACGCCAATTATGCCGAAGCCAACCGGGCATTCTATCGCCTGACGGTCATCCCGTTGATCACACGCACGGCCAAGGCAATCGGCAATTGGCTTGGGCCTGTCTACGGCAACGAGTTGCGATTGGAACCGGACTTTGACCGAATCGATGGTCTGTCGATGGAGCGCGATGCGCTATGGCAACGGGTCTCCGCTGCCCCATTCCTGAGCGATGACGAGAAGCGAGAGGCAGTGGGTTATGCCCGCCATGCCTGATTGAAATTTCAGGAGAATGATGATGACAAACTGGTCTGAAGCCGCATGGATTCTGGTGGCCAAAGCGGCCGGCGCTATTGCCGGGTCTGCTGTATCCCTCGCCTATATGCTGCCTAGAGATAAGGGTGAGGCGGCGATACGTTTCATTGTCGGCATTGTCTGCGGCCTTGCCTTTGGCGGAGCGGCAGGCGTGAAGATCGCCGCCGAACTGGACATTCGCGGCCAGCTTGGTGATGGCGAATTGATGCTGATGGGAGCTGCTGCTGCCAGTCTTGCCGCATGGACAGCACTTGGCGTTTTTGCCCGTATCACCGCGCGGATGGGTGAATCAAAATCTGCGGAAATCGCATCAAATCCCTCAGACAAAAGGGATATTGCCGATGCCAAATAACAGCATTGAGAAGAAGTTCGCCGGGCTGGCGATCGACCGGGTCGAGCTTGACGGCAGCTTTTCCGGTTATGCCAGCCTATTTGGCGAGGTGGACCTTGGCAAGGACGCCATATCTCCGGGCGCCTTTGCCGGGTCTATTCGTAAACGTGGTGTCTCCGGAATCCGCATGCTCTGGCAGCACGATGCCAATGAACCCATTGGAACGTGGACGCGGATCGTTGAAGACAAACGCGGACTCTATGTCGAGGGGCGTCTGACGACAGGCGTGAACCGAGGACGCGAGGTGCTCGAACTGATGCGGGCAGGAGCCATCGATGGATTGTCCATCGGCTTTCGCACCGTAAAGGCCAAGGCCGATAATTCTGGCATTCGGCATATTCTGGAAGCGGATCTATGGGAAATTTCTGTGGTCACGTTTCCGATGCTGCCCTCGGCCCGTGTGGCACAGGTCAAGAAGAGCCCGTGGTCGCATACCATCC
The DNA here is from genome assembly GCF_014189505.1 of Phyllobacterium sp. 628. Classification (GTDB taxonomy): domain Bacteria; phylum Pseudomonadota; class Alphaproteobacteria; order Rhizobiales; family Rhizobiaceae; genus Phyllobacterium. Next base: position 1,939,807 of record NZ_CP050301.1, read on the forward strand.
ATACCGATACTGAAGCTGTGCTGGCGACAGCCTTCCGCGCTGCGGCGCAGCGCATACGCCCTTGAATCATTCTGTTCACCCCATACGCAAAGGATTTGAAATGACCGAACAATTTTCAACACCCGCACTCGAAATCAAGAGTACCGGCAACGGGAATGTCGCCGAAGCATTTGATGAATTCATGCATTCTTTCGAAGCGTTCAGACAGCACAATGATGACCGGCTGAAGCAGATTGAAAAGAGGGCCAATGCCGATGTCCTGACCCATGACAAAGTCGAACGCATCAATCATTCTCTGGATGAGCAGAAGCGCATTATCGACCATATGCTGCTGAAGAAAGCCCGTCCGGCGCTCGACACCGGTGTGAGCCCGCTGCTTTCGCTGGAACACAAGAATGCCTTCGACAACTATGTCAGGCGCGGTGATGAACACGGCGTACGCTCGATCGAAGCCAAAGCCATGTCCATCGGTTCTGCTCCGGATGGCGGTTATCTGGTTCCACCGGAGCTGGAGCGTGACATTGGCACACGATTGGCGCTGATCTCGCCCATCCGTGCTCTGGCTACTGTCCGGCAGGTTTCAAGTTCCGTATTAAAGAAACCGTTCTCGGTGGAAGGACCGGCCGTTGGCTGGGTTGGCGAAACGGATGCCCGGCCACAGACCGAGGCATCCAAATTGACCGAACTGCAGTTCCAGACAATGGAGCTTTACGCCATGCCTGCGGCGACTTCGTCACTGCTTGATGATGCGGCAGTGGACGTTGAACAGTGGATTTCCGCAGAGGTTGAAACCGCCTTTGCCGAACAGGAGGGACAGGCCTTCATCAATGGTGATGGTATCAACCGGCCAAAGGGTTTCCTGTCCTATGACAGTGTTCCTGAAAGTGAGTGGAGCTGGGGTAAGCTCGGCGGTCTGTCGACGGGCGTTACCGGTGCTTTCCCGGCAGCGGATGCATCTGACATTCTGCTCGATACGATCTATGCCTTGAAAGCAGGATACCGGCAAAATGCCAGTTGGGTGATGAACCGCAAAACGCAGGCCGCAGTCCGCAAACTCAAGGACAATGACGGCAACTATCTCTGGACACCTCCCGCAGCACCTGGCCAGCAGGCTTCGCTTTTAGGGTTCCGGCTGACGGAAGCGGAAGGCATGCCGGATATATCCAGCAAGACCGCTGCAATCGCGTTCGGGGATTTCGCCCGTGGCTATCTGGTGGTGGATCGTACCGGGGTGCGTGTCTTGCGGGATCCCTATTCCGCAAAGCCTTATGTGCTCTTCTATACGACAAAGCGTGTGGGCGGCGGTGTGCAGGATTTCGATGCGATCAAGTTGCTGAAATTCGCGGCGTGATAGCACCATGATTTGATGCAACACGGTCTTTCCCACCAATCCAGGAATTTTCAATGACCATCAATGTGTTAACGCCGCCGGCTGTGGAGCCGGTGGCACTGGCGGAGTTGCGCCAGTTCCTGCGGCTGCAAGGCGAAAATGACGATGCCTTGGTTTCAGGCCTGTTAAAGGCAGCGCGAGAAACATTGGAAGCTCAGACCGGCCTCGCACTGATCCGCCAAAGTTTGCGGCTTTATATCGATCGCTGGCCAACGGACGGCAGGATCAGGATTGCCCGCTATCCCGTGCAATCCGTGATTTGCATCACCGCATATCAGCGGGATGGAACGCCGATCAATATTCCCAAATCTGATATCTGGATTGATGCGGCGAGCCGGCCAGCCTGTCTTCATTTGTCCGAACTGGGCAGAGAAAGTAAACTGGCAGGAATTGAGATCGATTTTGTCGCCGGTTTTGGAGAAACCGGCGCCGATGTACCCGACGCACTGAAACATGCGCTGATGACGCTGGTTGCGCATTGGTATGAGTTTCGCGGCGTTTACGGCCCGGCTGATCATCCAGTTTCCCTGACACCAGCATTTGATCGGGCCGTCGCGCTCTGGCGGCGGGTGCCGTTATAATGCCGACGCTGTTCATAGATCCCGGTAAATTTTCGCATGAATTTCAGCTGGAACAGGCCCTTCTTGGTGATGACGATGTCAACGGCAAAATTGAGAGCTGGCAAGAAATTGCAACGGTCTGGGCGCATCTTGAACCGGTCGGAACAAGCACGGTTCTCTTTGGCGAGCAAAGTCTAGCCGAGGTAACGCACCGTATCACCATGCGCCTGCGTAACGACATAAAAACAGGCATGCGCTTGCGCAAAGGCCAGCGCAGTTTTCAGATAATCACGGTTCACGACCCGGACGAAACCGGACGTTATCTCATCTGCCGGGCACGGGAGGAAGGGCGATGAATTTCAGCATGGAAGTGACGATTTCTGATCTCATTCGTGCGTTGCGCTGGCGAGCAGTCGAGCTTTCCGAAGCGACAATGAATGTGGCCAAACCAACCAGGGTTGAGCGAGCTTCGATAGCGGCCACGAACGAGGCTCAGCCATCTGATCAAGGGCCAGCACGATGAGTAGCGCCGGACTTCAATTGCAAAAGGCGCTGCTGAAAGCTTTGAAGGCGGATGCCGAACTCAACGACTGGGTGGATGGCCGGATTTATGACCATGTGCCTTCGCGGTCGGAATTTCCGTACATCACGTTTGGTTCCGCAACGGGTTATGACTGGAGCACGGCCACGGAACGGGGCAGCGAACATCTGATGACGCTGCAGGTGTGGAGCCGCGGTGACTTCAGAAAGACAGTCTTTGAGATCATGGACAGGATCAGCCGGGTGCTTGGCATTGCGCCATTGAAACTCGATGCACACGAACTGATCAATCTCAACCTTGAATACACGCAGGCAATCGCAGCGAACAGCCGCGACGGTTACGCGGGGACCATGCGCTACCGCGCGGTTACAGAAGAGGTGAGCGCGTCTGCGCCCTGAATCTGTCGAAGCACGTGCATTATTTTCTCGAAAGGATCGAAGATGAGTGCCCAGAGAGGCAAGGACATTCTGCTAAAAGCGCGGGATGAAAAAGGGGCGTTTGTCACCTGTGCGGGGCTGCGTTCCAATCGCATCGCTTTCAATACAGAAACCGTCGATGTGACCGATGCCGATGCCGCCGGACGTTGGCGTGAACTGCTCGGCGCCTGCGGTATGCAGCGGGCGTCGATCAGCGGTTCCGGATTATTCAAGGATGCGCAATCAGACGCACTGATACGGCGGGCATTCTTTGCCTGCAATATCCTGACATGGCAGATCATCCTGCCGGATTTCGGCACCTTGCAAGGGCCATTTCAGATCACGGCATTGGAATATGGCGGCAAACACGATGCCGAAGTGACGTTCGACGTTGCGTTGGAATCGGCCGGGTTCATTTCATTTGAGGAGGCCGGATGATGGCAAACCGGCATCGCGGAGAAATCAGTGCCATGCTGGACGGGCACGAGTGGATACTCTGTCTGACATTGGGCACCTTGGCTGAACTGGAAACCGCCTTTGAAGCCAGTGATATGGGTGCGTTGCTTAAACGCTTTTCCGGCAGCACGCTTTCTGCACATGATGCGGCGAGGGTTATCGCTGCAGGATTGAAAGGCGGTGGTAATCCTGTGCCGCTGGAACAGGTCGCGCAGATGCGTGCCGATGGTGGTGCAACGGGTTTTGCCCGCATCGTCAATGAGTTGCTGACTGCAACATTCGGTGAATCGAAACCGGAGCAATCCGCCGCAAACCCTTGAATGCCGCAGCAGAATCTTCAGACCCCTTTCCATGAGCGACAGTCATGGCGGCAGGGTTTGGGCTGCTGCGGCTTTCCACACGCGATTTTTGGGCGATGACGCCAAGGGAGTTGAGCGCCGCACTCGGGAGCCCGCCAGCAGACGCGGGGTTATCGCGCCCGGCGCTTGAACTTTTGATGCAGACGTTTCCGGACAAAAGTTAGGGAAAGCCGATGCCAGAAGAAATGAGGGTTGAAATCAAAGCCGACACCAACGGTTTTGAGACGACGTTGAAGAACCTGAAAAGCCATTCCGATCAATTCGGGCGATCGCTGACTGATGCGCTGAAGGGTGCAACGCTGAGCGGTAAGAGCCTTGATGATGTGCTGCGGCAACTCGGACTTAGCCTATCCGGTATGGCGTTAAGTGCTGGTTTGAAACCGATCCAGGAGATCGGTTCAAAGTTCTTTTCGGATATGATTGGGGCGCTCGGTCCGGCAAAACCTCACGCCAAGGGCGGCATTGTTTCCAGTCCCACTTATTTCACTGCGGGCGGCTCGCTTGGGCTCATGGGCGAGGCCGGTGCCGAAGCAATCATGCCGCTCACCCGCGGCGCTGACGGCAGGCTCGGCGTAGCGGCCCAAGGTGGCGGATCACCCGTGCAGGTTGTCATGCACATTAATACGCCGGATGCCGCGTCATTCCGCAAATCCGAGGCACAGTTGACGGGTATGCTGGCGCGTGCCGTGCGCCGCGGCAGTCGAACACTCTAGGAGCAAAGCGTGCAGGCTTTTCACGACGTCCGCTTTCCGCTCGGCGTTTCCTTTGGTGCAACGGGCGGTCCCGAATGGAAGAACGAAATCGTTCCCCTGACTTCGGGCCACGAACAGCGCAATGCGCGCTGGGCCAATGCCCGCCACCATTATGATGCGGGGACAGGCCTGCGTTCGCTTGGCGATCTCGAAGATGTGCTGAATTTCTTTCAGGCGCGGCGTGGCTCACTTTATGCATTTCGGTTTCGCGACCCCTTTGACCATCAATCCTGTGCAACAGGAAGGCTCGCCGCCGCGACAGATCAACTGCTCGGTCAAGGTGATGGCAAACAGACAACTTTCGCATTGCTGAAGCACTACGGTGACCACACGCGACCGATTACCAAGCCGCAGGCAGGTTCGGTTCGCGTGGCGGTGGATGGAGTCGAGAAACATGAGTCGGTCGACTTTGGCACCGACTTGCTGACCGGAAACATTGCCTTCCAAGCGGGACAGATACCGTCTGCCGGTTCGGTAGTGACCGCCGGTTTCGCCTTCGATGTTCCTGCACGTTTCGATGCGGACAGGCTGACCATCAGCATTAAATCCTTCAAGGTGGGAGAAATTCCGACCATTCCCATTGTCGAGGTGAAAGTATGAACCGCTTATCTGCGGAGCTTGAATCACATCTTGCGGGTGATGTGACAACACTTTGTTTCTGCTGGATCATCCGGCGTAAGGATGGCGTGGTTCACGGCTTTACCGATCATGACCAAGAGTTGGTAATCTCGGGCGTTTCCTGCGAGCCACAAACGGGTTTGAGAGCAAGCGAGGCGACAAGTGCACTAGGGCTGGCTGTGGATAGTGCCGAAGTGGAAGGCGCATTGTCCTCACTCAGTATCTCCGAGAGCGACATAGAAGCGGGCGCTTTCGATGAGGCCATAGTTGAGACCTTTCTCGTCAATTGGCAAGCACCTGAACAGCGCTCGATGTTGCGGCGCTCGCGTATCGGAATGATCACCCGGTCGGGCAACAGCTTCGTTGCAGAACTGAAAAGCAGTGCAGCCGATCTCGACAAGGTGAAGGGACGGCGGATAACCCGGCTTTGCGATGCGCAGCTTGGCGATGCCCGTTGCAGCTTTCAGGGCGGTCAGCAAGACGGTGTTGTGGTCAGCGTGATATCCGACACAGCTTTTGTCGTCAGTGGATTGCAGCCGCGGGATGACAGCTGGTTTCGCTATGGTGTGCTGACTTGGGCAGATGCAGCGCATGCTGCACGAACGAACGTGGTTGTGGCACAAGCGCCGTCCAGCGGCGGTCTACGGCTGGATTTGCGTGATGCGCCAGTGCCGGACGCGAAGCCGGGCGACAAATTTTCGCTGCTTCCGGGCTGTGACAAAAGTTTCAGCCAATGCAAGGCACGATTTAACAATGCCGCCAACTTTCGCGGCTTTCCGCACATGCCTGGCAATGACGCCGCCTATACTTATGCTGACGGCAAAGGCAACTTCGATGGCGGGGTGCTGGTGCCATGACAATTGCCGTGCGAGCCGTGGCCGAGGCCAGGCGCTGGATCGGCACGCCGTACCGGCATGGCGGCTCATCCTTTCAGATTGGCTGTGACTGCCTTGGTTTGGTGCGCGGTGTCTGGCGGGCATTATATGACCGTGAGCCGGAAGCGGTGCCGGCCTATTCCGGCGATTGGGCTGAAACCGGTAAGGGTGATCCGCTGATTGATGCGGCGTGCCGGCATATGCTTGCCAAGGATATTGCCGCGATCACGACAGGCGATTTGATCATCTTTCGCTGGCGCGACGGCATGGCGGCAAAGCATCTTGGTATTGTCACCACACCACATCATTTTGTTCACGCCTACGAAGGACATGCGGTTCTGGAATCGGCGCTTGTTCCGCAATGGCGGCGACGCATAGCGGCGGTGTTTGCCTTTCCGGACCACCCCATGAACCGATCAGGCGTTTAGGAAAAACCATGGCGACCATTATTCTGGAGGTAGCAGGCAGCCTCCTTGGTGAGGCTCTGGGGTCGGCTGCCATTGGCACTGCAGTTGGTGCGCTGGGCGGGTATCTGATCGACCAGACCATCTTTGCAAAATCTATCGAAGGCGCACGTCTGTCTTCGATGCGGCCTATGTCTGCTGAAGAGGGCGCAGCTCTGCCAAAGGTCTATGGCGCGGTGCGGCTTTCAGGCACGCTTATCTGGGCGACTCGTTTCGAGGAAAAGAAATCAACCAGCAGAAGTGGTGGCAAAGGTGGCCCCAAGGTCAATACGTACAGCTACTTTGCCAATTTCGCCATTGCGCTCACAGAAGGGGAGATCAGCCTTGTTCGCCGAGTTTGGGTGGACGGCAAAGAAATGGACCAAAGCGCAATAAATATGCGGGTCTATAAAGGCAGTGCGTCACAACTGCCGGATCCGCTAATCGAAGCAAAGCAGGGAACTGGTAACGCGCCCGCCTATCGCAACACGGCCTATGTCGTGTTCGAGCAATTTCCCCTCGATACATACGGCAATCGCGTTCCGCAGTTTCAGTTTGAAGTTGTGCGGGCAATCGGAACGCTGGCGCATAACCTTAAAGCGGTCGCGCTTATCCCGGGGGCGACCGAGTTTGGCCTGTCGCCCGTGCTCATCACCAATGAACCGTCCAAGGGCGAAACGCGGGGCTTGAACCGCAATTGCCTGCGCAACCAAACGGACTGGCAGACCTCGCTGGATGAATTGCAATCGCTATGCCCGCAGCTTCAGCACGTGGCCATTGTCGTTCCATGGTTTGGTGCGGATTTGCGGGCATCTCACTGCAGCATTCGTCCGGGAATTATGGACAGGCAGGGATTTAACGAAAGCGACGATTGGGAGGCAGGCGGTGTATCGCGCACCGATGCTCATTTAATCTCGCGGCTTGGAAAATGCGCGGCCTATGGCGGTACGCCATCTGATCAAAGTGTGATTGCAGCGATCCGGGACGCCAAGGCCAGAGGGTTGAAGGTAACACTCTATCCCTTTGTTATGCTTGATGTTCAGTCGGACAATATTTTGCCAGATCCCTATGGCGGTGCAAAGCAGGCCGCTTATCCCTGGCGTGGCCGTATCACCTGCCACCCTGCGCCGTATCAACCAGACAGCGCCAACCGTACGGCAGGGGCAACGGCGCAAGTTACTGCCTTTCTGGGTACAGCAGCTGCTGGCTCTTTCAGCATCAAGAAAAACGCGGTCAAATACAGAGGCGACGCCGATGATTGGGGCTACCGGCGCTTTATCCTGCATCTGGCACATCTCGCCCTTTGTGCCGATGGCGTCGATACATTCCTGCTGGGCTCCGAACTGTGCAGCCTGACAATCATCCGGGATGAAACGGATAGCTTTCCCTTCGTGGAAGGGCTTTGTGCCTTGGCTGGTGATCTGCGCACTATTCTTGGCGGCGGTTGCACGTTGACCTATGGCGCTGACTGGACTGAGTATTTTGGTCATCATCCACAGGACGGTTCCGGCGATGTCTATTATCATCTTGATCCGCTGTGGGCGCATCCGGACATCGGAGCGGTCGGCATCGACAATTATATGCCGCTCAGTGATTGGCGCGACGAAGATTATAGCGTCCCGAACCCGGACGGTTTTGCGGCACCCTATGATCTCAATGCTTTGAAAACTCAAATTGCTGCGGGCGAAGGGTCCGAATGGTATTATGCATCGGATGCTGACCGAACGTCGCGCAAGCGTACGCCTATTACGGATGGCGCCGGCAAGCCTTGGGTCTATCGCTACAAGGACATCGCCGCCTGGTGGGCGAACCCGCATCACAACCGAAAGGATGGCGTCGAGAGCGCTGTCGCGACGCTCTGGCAGCCCCGGGGAAAGCCACTCTGGTTTACTGAGTTAGGATGCCCTGCAGTCGATAAAGGGCCTAACCAGCCCAATGTATTTCCCGACGCCAAGTCATCGGAAGGAGCATTTCCCTATTTTTCCGATCATGGCCGCTGCGATCTGGCTCAGAACCGCTTCCTGCGGGCACATCTGGATTATTGGGCGGCGCATGGCGGCGCGATGCTGGATACGAACCGCTTGTATGTCTGGGCATGGGACACGCGGCCGTTTCCGGAGTTTCCTCTCAACCGTACTTTGTGGTCCGATGGCGATAACTGGACATCAGGGCATTGGTTGAACGGCAGGCTTGCCGGTGTTGCGCTCGATGAACTGATCAGCGCTGTTTTGGCTGATTTCGGCGTAACGAATGTCGATGCCACAGAGGTGGATGGCTTCGTCAGTGGCTTTATCGTTGAAGAGCCAACCAGTGCGCGGTCCATTCTTGAGCCGCTTCTGGCATTATATTGCGTCAACGCCTTCGAGAGCGGCACCAATCTGGTGTTTCAAAGTGCGGCGCGGATGAATGCCGAACCATTGTTCATCGGCGAGTTTGTCGAACCGGAAGAGACAGGACCGGTAAAACGGCAGTTGCAGGAAATGATGGAGCAGCCGTCGCGGGTCGAGGTCAATTATCGCGATCCTACGCTGGATTATCAGGCGGCCATGGCTTTTGCCGAAAGGCTTGACGGTAAAGGCACAGACAATATTGCTATTCCCGGCATGATTGATGCCGGGCAGGCAAAATCACTTGCGGAAGACTGGCTGCAAAAGCGGCGAGCAGGTCGGCGCACCGTCAATTTTGACTTGCCCTGGAAATATGCGGCGCTGCAGGCTGGTGACCGGATCAGGCTTGATGCTTCGGTGCCGGTCAAGGATTATGTCATCACCTCTATCGAAGATGGTGCAACACGGCGTATCGAGGCGAAAGGATTACCGCGACACATACGTTATCCAGACCGGGCGGGACTGCCAATGCCACCGGTTCTCGAGAGGGCAGCGGTTTTCGGCAAGCCCTATTTTCACCTGTGTGATCTGCCGATGTGGCCGGGTGCCGAAAATCCGGTAGATCAATTGCGGGTTGCAGCCTTTGCCCGGCCATGGAGTGGTGCGAGTGCCTATGCCTCCCCGGAGACTTCAGGTTTTGAGCCCCGAACAGCGCTCGTTGACCGCTCGGTCATGGGCAGGCTGACACAACCCCTGAGGGGAGGTCCGAGCGGTCGTTTGCTGGCCAATGCCGTCCTTGAAGTAGAGCTCTACTTTGGTGCATTGCGGTCAACGACGCTACCGCAATTGTTCAATGGTGCCAATTCAGCGCTGATGGCAACCCCCGATGGCTCGTGGGAAATCCTGCAATTTCTCAATGCGGAGGAAATTCAGCAGGATCGGTGGCGCCTTAGCGGGTTGCTGCGCGGGCAATGTGGAACCGAACGGGAAGCGTCGCAACCGAGGGAAAAGGACACGCCTTTTATTCTTCTTGATGGGACAGTTTTACCGGCCGGGTTAAAAATGCGCGAAACCGGATTGGATCTGCATTGGCGCATCGGCGCGTCCGGTCAGGACTTTTCCGACCAATATTGCAGCACTGTCAGCATGACAGGCGGCATACGTGCACTCGAACCGCTCGAACCGGTACATATCCGCTCTCGGATCGGGCGACAGGGTGATTTGCGAATAAGCTGGATCAGGCGCGGGCGTATCGATGCCGATAACTGGCTTGCTCCGGATATCGCATTGGGAGAGGAGCGCGAGACCTATCGCATCGAAATTCGCAATAGCGGCATTTTGATCCGGTCTCTAACGGTGGATCGGCCTGAATGGAACTATTCGGCAGCGCAGCGGCTGGCGGATTACTGCAGCCTTGCCACAACAATCGATTTCAGCGTGGCAATGGTTTCCGGCACGGTTGGCTCCGGCCGGTTTGCCCGTGCACTTCTGAATATGGAGCCAAAAACCCTTTAAAATCTCGATATTTAACAAAGGAATTGATCATGACCAAAGAGAAAGCCTGGTATTTATCAAAGACCATCTGGGCCTCGATTGCCACCATTCTGTTGTCCTGTTCCGGCTTCTTCAACGTATCGCTGGACCATGCCACCCAAGCTGATCTTGCCCAGACGGTAACGCAGTTTTTGACCGCACTCAGCGGTATCGTTGCTTTTTTTGGCCGGTTGGATGCCACGGCGCTCATTTCACGTAAAGAATTGTAGTGTTATAAGATGTGACCTGTGGCAAACCTATGTGTCACGGGTCACGCCATGTTCCAGCCGTTCATGCATCGTTCAGACAGCAATTGATATTAATGACGCCATGATGAAACACACATTTCTCTCCTTGCCCCTAGCGGCTCTGATATCAGCATCCGGCGTGCTTTATGCCGGGGCAGTTCCGATTGTGCCGGGTTCGCCAGAAACCGGTTTGCCGGTGACGCTGGCAGCAGCTGACTGTTCGGCTGTTGGTCAGCAGGTGGCGGAGTCGCAGGGCGGTACGCTTGCCCGTGCGACGGCGCAGACCCAGAATGGCCGCGAGGTTTGCGTGGTTGTTGTGCTGATCCCCGGCAAGGATGGCGAACGTCCACGCCGTGTCGAGGTTGCGGTTCCGGCCAACTAGAGCTAGGACGCGTCAAATCGGAATGCTGTCTGGTTCACCATTCAGTGTCTCCGCCGGGGAAAATTGCGCATGAGAATACTCATCGTCGAAGACGACCGTGATCTGAATCGTCAGCTGGTTGAGGCAACCACCGAGGCTGGTTATGTGGTTGATCATGCTTTTGATGGCGAAGAAGGGCATTTTCTCGGCGATACAGAACCCTATGACGCCGTGATCCTTGATATCGGCCTGCCGCAAATGGACGGCCTGACGGTTTTGGAGAAATGGCGGCGCGACGGCCGTATCATGCCGGTGTTGCTGCTCACCGCTCGTGACCGCTGGAGCGACAAGGTTGCCGGTATCGATGCCGGCGCCGATGATTACGTCGCCAAACCCTTCCACATTGAAGAAGTGCTGGCGCGTCTGCGCGCTTTGATTCGCCGCGCCGCTGGTCACGCATCTTCGGAAATCAGCTGCGGGCCGCTGCGTCTTGATACCAAGACGTCAAAGGCGGCAGTCAATGGAACAACGCTGAAACTGACCTCGCACGAGTTTCGTCTGCTTTCCTACCTCATGCATCACATGGACGAGGTTGTCTCCCGCACGGAACTCGTTGAGCATCTGTATGATCAGGACTTCGACCGCGACTCGAATACGATCGAGGTTTTCGTCGGGCGCCTGCGCAAGAAGATGGGCATTGATCTGATCGAAACGATCCGCGGCATGGGCTACCGGATCAAATCGCAGGACAGCAAAGCCTGATCAGGGGCAGGGGAAACGCGTGATAAACCGGCTGACCCGCTATCTCCCCAATTTCCGCTCGCTTTCCCTGCGCGTCATCCTGTTCTCGACGCTATGGACAATCGTATCCTTTGTAGCCATCGCCACGATTATATCGGCGCTGTATGGCGAGGCCCGGCAGCACAGTTTTCAGCAACTGCTTTCCGCTCATCTTTTTAGCGTTATAGCCTCGGTCAGTGTCAATGACGGTACGCTGGTCGGGCGCCCGGATCCCGGCGAAGTGCGCTATTCGAGCCCGCATTCCGGCTGGTACTGGTCGGTTGACCCCGTGGCGGACAATCTCAAGGGGTCGCTGCGATCCATCTCGCTGGGCGATAAGTCCATCATCTCGCCTTCGACCCTGATGGTGCCGTTCGATACGTCATTCCAGCGTTCCTATACGGAACCCGGTTTGAATGGCGAGGAAGTATCGGTTGTCGAAACTGAAGTGGTTCTTGATGCGGAAAACCGCGTTGCGCGCTTTCGGGTCATGGGCAATCTGAGCGAACTCGAAGGCGAGATCGCAAACTTCCGCAATACGCTTTACTTCTATCTCGGCTTTTTCGGTGTAGGCGGAACGCTGATCAATGCTGCCGTCATTCTGTTCGGTTTGCGGCCCTTGGATCGTGTGCGCCGTTCTCTTACCGATATCCGTGAAGGCAAGGTTTCGCGGCTTGACGAGGATTTGCCAATCGAGATCGCACCGCTCGCACGAGAGATGAATGCCCTGATCGATAATAACCGCCGTATCATGGATCGTTCGCGCACCCAGGTCGGCAATTTGGCGCACTCGTTGAAGACACCGCTGTCGGTGCTAGCCAATGAAAGCCGCACTATTGGTGGTGCCAAAGGCAAGATTGTCGCCGAACAAAGCACGGCCATGCAGGTGCAAATCCAGCATTATCTGCAGCGAGCCCGTGTTGCAGCCCAGCGGGACAGTGTAGTTTTCCGCGCGCCGGTTACACCAATTCTTGCCCGGCTGGTGCGGGTTACGGCCAAACTCAATCCGGGAATGGAAATTCGTTTCGTCAACGAGATGGCGGATGCTGTCTTTGCCGGGGAGCAGGAAGACCTGGAGGAGATCATCGGCAATTTGCTGGAGAATGCCGGCAAATGGGGTCGCAGCGCGATCCGCCTGACTTTGGCGGCGGCAAAGTCGGACGCCATGGATAACGCCTTCGATATCAGCGTTGAGGATGATGGTCCGGGGCTTGCGCCGGACCAGATCAAAGATGCCCTGACCCGTGGCAAACGTCTTGACGAAAGCAAACCCGGCACCGGTCTTGGCCTCTCCATCGTGTACGATACGGTGCGCGAATATGGCGGAACATTGCGGCTCGAACGCAGCGTGGATCTGGGCGGTTTATGCGCGCGTATTACGCTCCCGGTGGCTGGAAACTGAATGGAGCTTGCAAGCGGGTACCCAATCAGGTCATAACTGCTTGCCAGATATTGCCTTTATTGCGAGGCCCCGTAAAAGCGGACCCATGATGAAATCCCAGATTGCTCTTTCTCTTCTCGCTATTGCCCTTCTTTCCGGCTGCTCGACCACATCAGGCTCCAAGAGCAGCGGAGGCGCATTCGCCCGATTAACCGGCAAGGCATCTCAACCCGCGACAGCGGACGTTCTTGCTGCGCTTGGCAATGGTCTTATCGGCGGCAGCGCCAGTGCATCACTTGATCCATCGGATCGCAAGCGCGCGTTGCAGGCTGAATATCAGGCATTGGAATATTCTCCGGCGGGTAAGGCAATCGAGTGGAAAAACAGCTCGGGAAGCCGCAGCGGTGAAGTCGTCGCTGCGCAGCCCTATCAGGTCGGCTCGCAAAATTGCCGCCAGTACACCCATACAGTGCGTATTGATGGCACGCCGCAGACCGCACGGGGAACTGCCTGTCGCAATGAAGACGGCAGCTGGACACCTTTAACCTGATTATTTGCCCGCTTTGCGGCGAATTGCCCTATCCGCGAAATCCATTTGGATTTTGCCGTGACGGCAGACTATGTCTCAGGCCATGATTTTCTGGATTTCCGCAGCACTTCTGACCGTTGCCGCAACGCTCGTCGTGCTTTTACCGCTGACACGGCGCGTCAAGACCGGCGTGTCGGACAATATATATGACGTCGAAGTCTACCGCGATCAGCTGCGGGAACTTGAGGCTGACGAAAAACGTGGCCTGATCGATGCAGCTGGCAGCGAACAGGCGCGCGCGGAAATCAGCCGCCGACTGCTGAAATCGGCGGCGCTGGCGGAAGCCGATACAAAATTTTTCCGGCCGCAAAAGAGTGCAATTCGGGAATGGGTGACGCTGGCAACGGTTTTGGCGATTCCGCTTCTGTCGTGGAGCATTTATGCCAAGACAGGATCGCCGGATCTGCCCGCCCAGCCATTGGCCGAACGGTTGTCCCGCCCGCCGGATCAGGCCACCCCTGCCGAGCTGATTGCCCGCGCCGAAGCGCATCTGACACTCAATCCGGACGACGGGCAGGGATGGGAAGTGCTTGCGCCGATCTATCTGCGCACAGGCCGTCCAGCCGATGCCGTGACTGCCTACCGCAATGCGATCCGCCTGAATGGCGACAGCGGCCCGCGCCAGCTTGGCCTCGGCGAAGCGATTGCCGCCGCAGCGGGTGGTACGATGACGCCGGAAGCCGAAGCCAGCTTTAATCAGGCTCTTGCCCTCAATCCCGGCGATATGCGCCCGCAATTTTTCATCATCAATGGCTGGATGCAGCAGGGCAAGCTTACTCAAGCCCGTGATCTGATCCGTAAATTACTGGAAGACGCGCCGAGCGATGTGCCGTGGCACGGTGAGGCTCAGGCTGCCTTGACCCGCCTTGACAAGGAAATCGCCGGCGATGCACCCGATGTTAGTGACATCGACAGGGCGACGGGCCCAGACGCGTCGCAAGTGGAAGCGGCCGCATCGATGAACGACCACGACCGCGCCGCGATGATCGAGGGCATGGTTGCAAGCCTTGCCGAAAAGCTCAAGCAATCACCCGATGATGTGGAAGGCTGGGAAAAGCTGGTCCGCTCCTATGTTGTTCTCAACCGGCCGAATGATGCGCTCGAAACTTTGGCAAATGCTCGCAAAGTGTTGAGCGGGGACAAGCTTGCACAGCTCAACGCTGTCGCAGATGATCTCGGCTTGGCCGAGCAGCCGGGGGATACCCGGTCGGAGAAAAATTGATGACGCGCAAACAGAAGCGGCTTTCGGTGATCGGTGGAGCATTGCTGGTATTGGCATGCGCCGCTGCGCTGGTGCTGTTCGCTCTGCAGCAGCGTATCGCTTTTTTCCGTATGCCCTCCGATATTGCGGCAACCGATTTGCAATCGGAATCACGTTTCCGGTTGGGCGGGCTGGTTGAAAAGGGCAGTGTGGTGCGCGGCGAGGGCACGAAGATCACGTTTGCTGTTACCGATCATATTAAAAGTGTCCCCGTGACCTATGACGGCATCCTGCCGGACCTTTTCCGCGAGGATCAGGGTGTTGTCATTGAAGGCAAGTTTACGCCGGGTGGCGCCTTTCACGCCGACAGCGTGCTTGCCAAACATGACGAGAACTATATGCCGAAAGAAGTTGCCGACAGTCTGAAGGCCAAAGGCGTGTGGAAAGCGGAGACCAAGCAGCCATGATGGTTGAACTCGGACATTTTGCGCTGGTTCTCGCGCTCGCACTCTCGATCATACAGGCGGTGGTTCCAGTTTGGGGTGCGCGCCGCAATGATGACCGGATGATGGCCGTTGCCACTCCCGCCGCTTTTACTGTCTTTGCGCTGATCGCACTTGCTTTTGTCGCTCTGACATCTGCGTATGTTGATTCGGATTTTTCGCTGCAGAACGTCTGGGAAAATTCGCATTCACAAAAGCCGCTGCTCTATAAAATCACCGGTGTCTGGGGCAACCACGAAGGCTCAATGCTCCTTTGGGTGTTGATCCTGACATTTTTCAGCGCCCTGGTGGCTTTCTTCGGCAACAATCTGCCACCGTCGCTTAAAGCCAATGTGCTGGGCGTGCAGGCATGGATCGGCTCGGCCTTCCTGCTGTTTATCGTTGCCACATCCAATCCTTTCACCCGTATCAGTCCGGCTCCCATTGAAGGGCAGGACCTGAACCCGATCCTGCAGGATATTGGCTTGGCGATTCATCCGCCGCTGCTTTATCTCGGCTATGTCGGTTTCTCCGTGTGTTTTTCCTTTGCTGTGGCCGCGTTGATTGACGGGCGCATTGATGCTGCATGGGCGCGCTGGGTGCGTCCTTGGACGCTGACGGCATGGATGTTTCTGACCGGCGGCATCGCTATGGGGTCTTACTGGGCCTATTACGAACTTGGCTGGGGCGGCTGGTGGTTCTGGGACCCGGTTGAAAATGCCTCGTTCATGCCTTGGCTGGCCGGCACCGCGCTGCTGCATTCGGCGCTGGTGATGGAAAAGCGCTCGGCGCTGAAAATCTGGACCGTCTTGCTGGCGATCCTCACTTTCTCCCTGTCGCTGCTCGGCACGTTCCTCGTGCGCTCGGGCGTGCTCACCTCGGTTCACACCTTCGCAACCGATCCGGGACGCGGGCTCTTCATCCTCGCCATTCTGGTGTTTTTCATTGGTGGATCGCTGGCTCTGTTTGCCCGGCGTGCACAGACGCTGGCACCCGGCGGCCTGTTCCAGCCGATCTCCCGCGAGGGTGCGCTGGTTTTCAATAACCTGTTCCTGACGACCGCCGCCGCAACTGTTCTGATTGGAACGCTCTATCCGTTGCTCTTGGAAACGCTGACCGGCGAGAAGATTTCCGTCGGCGCACCGTTCTTCAACCTGACCTTTGGGCCATTGATGATTCCCTTGCTTGCCGCGGTGCCATTCGGTCCGCTGCTGGCGTGGAAACGCGGTGATATCCTTGCCGTGGCACAGCGCCTGATGATGGCGTTCTTCATTGCGCTGCTGGTCGTTGCCGTCGTGCTTTACAAAACATCCGGCACGGCTGTTTTCTCGGCATTCGGTATAGGTCTGGCTTTCTGGCTGATGCTCGGTGCGTTGACTGATCTTTCGCTGAAAGCTGGTATTGGCAAAGGGAAGTCGAGTGTTGTGCTCAGGCGTTTGACCGGTTTGCCAAAATCGGTGTTCGGCACAGCCTTTGCTCATTTCGGTCTCGGCGTGACATTGCTTGGTATCGTATCCGTTACGACTTTTGCGACGGAAGATGTGATGGTCATGAAGCCGGGAGAGACCGTCAAAGTTTCAGATTACACACTTCGTTTCGACCGTATTGATCCGGTCAAGGATTCAAACTTCACTGAAGATCAGGGCAAATTCACTATTCTCGACAGCGCGGCGCGTGAAGTAGACACGCTCATCTCGGCCAAGCGCTTCTATCCTGTGCGCAAAATGCAGACGACGGAGGCGGGCATCAAAACGTTCGTATTCAGCCAGCTTTATATTTCGCTTGGCGACGCGACCAAGGATGGCGGGGTTGTTGTGCGTATCTGGTGGAAGCCATTTGTTACGCTCATCTGGCTCGGTGCGCTGGTCATGATGGCGGGCGGTGCAATGTCTCTGGCTGATCGGCGCTTGCGCGTTGGCGCTCCCAATAAGGCAAAGGCACCAAAACCACGTCAGGCCAAAGGCGCGATGGCATGATGCGTTCCTTTTCTGCCTCGTTCCTTGTGCTGCTGATGCTCGGTTTGGGTATTTTCAGCGCGCGGGCGGTTTCTCCGGACGAAATGCTGGCCAATCCGGCGCTCGAAACCCGGGCCCGGACCATTTCGTCCGAGTTGCGCTGTATGGTGTGTCAGAATCAGTCGATTGACGATTCCAATGCAGATCTCGCCAAGGATTTGCGCGTTCTGGTGCGTGAACGGCTGACAGCGGGCGACAGCGACACGCAGGTTCTGGATTTCATCGTTGCCCGTTATGGCGAGTTCGTGCTGCTGAAGCCCCGATTGATGCTGAGCACAATTCTGCTTTGGGGCTTTCCGGTTGCCGCGCTGATTGGTGGCGCAATTGCCATTGTCGCCGCTATACGCCGTCGTCGCAGATCACCCGTCGACACGGTCCCGCTCTCGGACAGTGAGACGAAGCAGCTCAGGAAAATTCTGGCTGCTTCCAACGAATAGCTTCGGCTATTTGCCCTGCGCCTTGAGAACGAACTCCACGTTCTGGCGGTGTACTGGCTCATAAGGTGCGTAGTAGGTCAGCACGCCCGAGCGAAAATCCTCCACTGTAAACGTCTGCAAATCGTCATCGGCCAGTGCGGGTTCATTGCGCAGGCGCATGAGTTTGCTGACATAGCGCGCTGTTGCCGCAATCAGTTCCGGCCCGTATCCGCCAGCAATAATAACGTTTTCCGCGCCGTGATTGGGCAGGATTTTTTCGATATCCCAGGTCGAAATGCGTTCAAGATCCAAAAGGTGGTTTCCAAGCCGCTTGGGCTCGGCCACGTAGGTGATCGGTTCTTCCAGTGCATCTCCGGCAAACAGCAGCTTCAGATGCGGCAGGATCATCACCGTGCCGTCATGGCTGTGAATGTCGACATGGCGCAGTTCCACCTCGATTTCTCCGATCATGAGGCTGCGCTGGTCCTTAAAAATGCTGTTTGGCATGACCAAAGGCCGAATCGGCGGCGTATCGTTTTCCAGCCGTTCCTTATTGTCGATGAGAGCTTGTGCAGTCAGATCATTGGCGATGATTTCGCAATCGGCAAAGACTGCGTTTCCTGCCACGTGATCCACATGCCAATGACTGAGCACGACGCGAATGTGGCGCCCGCCCGCCTCTTCCAGTGCATTGCGGATAAGGGCCGCATGCGGATTGGATATGCTCGTGTCATAGACAAGCGCTTCCTCACCGGAAACGATGGCATAGGAGCAGACGCCCAGCGCATAGGCACCGTCATCCAGCCAGTTGGGTTCTTCGGAGTAAGCTCGAACACCGTCAATCCGGCCGTCATAAAATGCATAAACGCCCTTATAAGGCTGATGCACACGCATTGTTGAACCGAGCGGCGGCTTTGTTGGCATTTGGGCTTTCTCCAGTGACTGACGACTCATAATGCCAGAGGGGTTATCTTACAAATTTGTCATGTTACGGAAATGGCGGCGTAACGTTCTTATCTGTATCACTGTTGGTTATAAAGCGATCGGATTTCCGGTCGAGCGTCCAAGGAGAAAGTTTCATGTCTACTAATCGTCCATCCTCCCGTTACCGTAAGGGTATTGCCGCTGCGCTTCTGACTTCAGCGCTTGTCGGAGGATTTCTGGCGACTGGGCCGCTTGCAGCCATTGCGCCGGCACAGGCCGAAGCAGTTCGCGTTGATGGCGCCCAGCAGCCGGGCTTTGCGGATGTTGTTGAAAAGGTCAGCCCAGCGGTTGTCAGCGTTCGCGTCAAAAGTGCTGTTCAGCAGACCGCCGATGATGGTTCGGGCATTCCAGGCTTTGACCAGTTGCCGGACAATCATCCCCTCAAGCGCTTCTTCTATGAATTTGGTGGCCCGAACGGCCAGCGCGGGATGCAGCAGCGCAAAGGTCCGCGCGATCACCAGAACCGTGCGGAACGTGCCCGTCCGTCAGCTCAGGGTTCAGGCTTCTTCATTTCCGAAGACGGCTACCTCGTCACCAATGATCACGTTGTCGAAGACGGCAGCACCTACACCGTTGTTCTCAACGATGGTACCGAGCTCGATGCCAAGCTGATCGGCAAGGACAAGCGGACGGATCTGGCCGTGCTCAAGGTCGATGACAAGCGCAAGTTCACCTATGTTTCCTTCGGCGATGACAACAAGATGCGCGTTGGCCAGTGGGTCGTTGCCGTTGGCAACCCGTTCGGCCTCGGCGGTACCGTCACTGCCGGTATTATATCGGCTCGCGGCCGCGATATCGGTGCCGGTCCTTATGACGACTTCCTGCAGATTGATGCGGCCGTCAACAAGGGCAATTCCGGTGGTCCAGCCTTCAATCTGAACGGTGAAGTTGTCGGCATCAACACTGCCATCTATTCGCCATCGGGCGGCAGCGTCGGTATTGCCTTTGCTATCCCTGCCACAACAGCCAAGCTGGTTGTCGATCAGCTGATCAAGACAGGTACCGTGTCGCGCGGCTGGATTGGTGTGCAGATTCAGCCGGTGAGCAAGGAGATTGCCGAATCCCTCGGTCTTTCCGAAGAGAAGGGCGCACTGGTTGCCGAACCTCAGGCTGACGGTCCTGCCGCCAAGGCTGGCATTCAGGCTGGCGACGTGATCACTGCGGTCAATGGTGACACTGTTTCCGATCCGCGTGACCTTGCCAAGAAAATTGCTGCGGTCAACCCGGGCAAGGATGCAGAGCTCACCGTCTGGCGCAAGGGCGAGGCCAAGTCGGTCAATGTGTCGATCAAGTCCATGCCGGGCGATGACAAGCAGGCGTCCAAGAGCGACGACTCCAGCAAGTCGCAGGAGCCATCTTCGGCACTCGATGATTATGGCCTGACAGTTGTTCCATCGGATGACGGCAAGGGTGTTGTTGTGACGGATGTTGACCGTTCCGGCGATGCCGCCGACAAGGGCATTACGACCGGCGACATCATCATCTCGGTCAACAACAAGCCGGTGAAGAGCGGCGGCGATATCGACAGCGCCATTACCGAAGCCAAGAAGGGTGGTCGCAAGGCCGTTCTTCTCCAGGTCCAGACCAATGACCAGTCGCGGTTCGTGGCTCTGCCTATCGGTCAAGGCTGATAATGAAGGGTTGGATTGCACTTCGCTGCAGTCATAACCCAAATCGACAGGGCAGCAGATTATTGACTGATCTGCTGCCCGTCTGCCATGCAAAGCGCCGCTGATATGGTGCTTACCTCTGTCTCAAAACCGGCTTAGTATATCGCCATGAAGATTCTCGTTATTGAAGATGACCGCGAAGCGGCCCGTTATCTGGAGAAAGCTTTCGCCGAGGCGGGCCACTCGGCCGACGTTGCTGGTGATGGCGAAACTGGCTATACGCTGGCCGAACAGGGCAGCTATGATGCCCTTATCGTCGATCGCATGCTGCCGCGGCGTGACGGCCTTTCCGTTGTTGCTGCATTGCGTGCACAAGGGATCGATACCCCGGCACTGATATTGTCGGCTCTTGGCCAGGTTGATGATCGCGTCACGGGCCTGCGCGCCGGTGGCGACGATTATCTGACCAAGCCCTATGCATTCTCCGAGCTGCTGGCGCGCATTGAAGTTCTGCAGCGCCGGGCCAGCCCGAAAGAGGCCGAAACGGTTTATCGCGTTGGTGATCTTGAACTCGACCGTTTGTCCCACACGGCAAAGCGGGCGGGGCAGGGCATTATTCTCCAGCCGCGTGAGTTTCGCCTGCTCGAATATCTGATGCGTCATTCCGGGCAGGTTGTTACCCGCACCATGCTGCTTGAACATGTCTGGGACTATCATTTCGACCCCCAGACCAATGTGATCGATGTGCATGTCTCGCGTCTGCGCGGCAAGATCGAAAAAGGTTTTGAAACACCTCTGCTGCACACGGTGCGCGGTGCCGGCTATATGCTCAAGGCCGGCGGAATCGATGCATGAACCGCTTTTCGGCCATGATGAAAATGACAGCCGTCCGGCTGTCAGCTCTTTACCTGCTTCTTTTTACCGTTTGCGCCATCGGTCTGGTCTTTTACATGACCAGCCTCTCGGTCAATCTCCTGACGTCGCAGACCGAAGCGGCTGTGAACGAGGAAATCGAGAGCGTTGGTCAATCCTATCAGCGAGCCGGCATTGCAGGCCTTGTTCGTTCCATTGAACGGCGCGGCCGCCAGCCGGGTGCCTATCTCTATCTCGTCACAGATCCCGCTGGTCGTATTGTTGCCGGTAACGTTCAAAGCATTGAGGCGGGCGTGCTGCAAACTGACGGCTGGATCGAACGGCCGATCAGCTATGAGCGTTACGGCGAAAACAACGACCCCGAGGTGCACAGGGCCATTGCGCGTGTGATTGTCATGCCCAATGGTATCCGTGTCATGGTTGGCCGCGACCTTGGCGAGCCGGAGAAGATTCGGCTGGTCGTCCGGCGGTCTCTTGGTGCTGCCCTCGGTATTATGGGCATTGGCGCGTTTCTGATCTGGTTCTTCGTTGGGCGGCGGGCGCTCCACCGCATCGATGAAGTTTCAGTGGCCTCGCAGCGCATTATGGGCGGCGATCTTGCTGGACGCCTGCCGGTCAGCGGTTCCGGTGATGAGTTCGACCGCCTTGCGGCCAATCTGAACGGCATGCTGGCGCGTATCCAGGAGTTGAACGAAGGTGTGCGCCACGTTTCAGATAACATTGCTCATGATCTGAAAACCCCGCTGACGCGCATGCACAACCGGGCGGAATCGGCCCTTGCCAACGCCAAGACCACCAAGGCCTATCGGGCGGCGCTCGACGGTATGATCGGCGATTCCGACCAGCTGATACGAACATTCAACGCTATTCTCATGATCTCCCGGCTTGAATCCGGTTATTCGTCCGAGACCATGGAGCTCTTGCCGCTATCGACCGTCGTACAGGATGTGTTCGAGTTGTATGAACCGACGGCAGAGGATGCAGGCATCACATTTACGCTCGGTTCCGTCGATGCAACGCCGGTCAGGATAAATCGCGAGCTTGTCGGCCAGACCATCTCCAATCTGGTCGATAATGCCATCAAATATGCCGGCGGTGCTGAAAAGCCGGTGGAAATTTCCCTCGCTGTGGAAAAGCAGGATCACATGATCCGGGCCATTGTCACCGACAACGGTCCGGGCATCCCACCTGATCAGGTTGATCGGGCAACGGAGCGTTTTGTGCGTCTTGAGGAAAGCCGTTCGCAACCGGGGTCAGGACTGGGTCTCAGTCTTGCCAAGGCAGTGATGAAATTGCACGGTGGCACTCTGGAATTGCAAGACAATGCTCCGGGGCTGCGTGCTGTGCTCGCTTTCCCGGTGGGGGAGGAGACTAAATGAATGAAAAAGCGTCGTTTTTTGCGCATGATCTGCGTTCTCTGACGCCGCTGGACAAGAAGAGCGCTGCTGCCTTTCTCAGTGATCTCATTGAAAACGCCGCGGAAAAAGAATGCGCGGGCATCGCCGCTATAAAGAGCAATGTACCTGCGGCAGCCTTCCTGTCAGCTGTTCTTGATCTCTCGCCCTATTTGCGCAACGTGCTAACACGCCGCCCCGCCGTCCTCGAGCCATTGCTCGTCATGCCTTTGCCGCAGCGGCTTGAAACGCTGATGCAGGAGATTGCAGCAAGTTCTGAAGGCGAGAGCATCACCGAAACCGGCCTGATGGCCGTGCTGCGGCAGTTGAAGCTGGAATGCCACGTTCTTATTGCGCTGGGTGATCTCTCCGGTGTGTTTGATACAACAGCAACGACGAAATGGCTGTCGCGGCTGGCCGAAGAAAGTGTCGGCGCTGCAGTACGGTTTCTGCTGCGCGACGCACACGAGTCCGGAAAACTGAAACTCCCCGATCCCGGACACCCGGAGAAAAACTCGGGCTGGATCATCCTTGCCATGGGCAAGTTCGGCGCATTCGAGCTGAATTATTCCTCCGATATTGATCTGATCGTCTTTATCGACGAGCACAGCCCGGCCATCCCCGATCCTTATGAGTGCGTTGAAACTTTTTCGCGGCTAACGCGCCGTCTCGTTCGCATTTTGCAAGACCGCACAGCGGATGGGTATGTCTTCCGCACCGATTTGCGCCTGCGGCCTGATCCGGGTTCGACGCCGCTGGCAATTCCGGTTGGTGCTGCGCTCAATTATTACGAAGGGCGGGGGCAGAACTGGGAACGCGCGGCGATGATCAAGGCCCGGCCTGTCGCTGGCGATATCGCGGCGGGCAAGCAGGTGCTGGCTGAACTCGCGCCTTACGTCTGGCGCAAATATCTCGACTACGCGGCCATCGCCGATGTGCATTCGATCAAGCGGCAAATCCACGCCCATAAGGGGCACGGCGAAATCGCTGTGCGCGGACACAATGTCAAGCTTGGGCGCGGTGGCATCCGCGAGATCGAATTCTTCGTCCAGACCCAGCAACTGATCGCCGGTGGCCGCTTCCCGCAATTGCGCGGCTCCCGCACGGTGGAGATGCTCGGTGCGCTCAACGGTCTTGGCTGGATCAGCGAAGAGGCGCGCGACACGCTGATCGAGAAATACGCTTTTCTGCGCGACGTTGAACATCGCATCCAGATGATTGCCGACGAGCAGACGCATATGCTGCCGGAAGACGATGAGAATTTTGTGCGCGTAGCGCATATGATGGGATATCGCGATGGTGAAGCCTTCGCCAAGGATTTCCGCCAAACCTTAAAGACGGTGGAAACCCATTATGCCGCTCTGTTCGAGCAGGCGCAGGAACTGGCGGGCGAGGCGGGAAATCTGGTTTTTACCGGCGACGTGGATGATCCTGATACACTGGAAACGCTGGCGAAATTTGGCTTTGAACGGCCAAGCGATATCTGCCGTGTCATCCGCACATGGCATTTCGGCCGCTATCGCGCGACGCAATCGGCGGAATCGCGCGAACGCCTGACCGAATTGACGCCGGTCCTGCTCAAAGCCTTCGGCGCAACCAGCCGCGCTGACGAGGCGCTGATGCGTTTCGACGAGATGATCAAGGGGCTGCCTGCGGGTATCCAATTGTTCAGCCTGCTGCAATCCAATCCGCGCCTGCTTGATCTGCTGGTTTTGATCATGGGCGCCGCGCCGCGTCTCGCTGACATCATCACACGTAAACCACATGTGTTTGACGGCATGCTGGACCCGGCGATCTTTGCCGACATTCCAACCCGTACCTATCTGGCGGAGCGCCTGGAAAGCTTCCTCGGACCATCGAAAGTCTATGAGGATATTCTCGACCGTCTGCGCATCTTTGCGGCGGAGCATCGGTTTCTCATCGGCATCCGGCTGCTGACCGGCGCGATTGACGGTGTGCGTGCAGGCAAAGCCTTTTCAGATCTTGCCGATCTGGTGATTGACGGGGCACTGACGGCTGTCATCAACGAATTTGCCAGCAAACATGGTCTCGTCGCTGGCGGGCGGATTGCTATTTTGGGTATGGGCAAGCTTGGCAGCCGTGAATTGACCGCTGGCTCCGACATTGATCTCATCCTTCTCTATGATCACGATGAGGAAGCGGATGAATCCGATGGGGAAAAGGGCCTGGCACCATCGCAATACTATATGCGGTTGACCCAGCGCCTCATTGCCGCCCTTTCGGCACCCACGGCGGAAGGCGTACTCTACGAAGTGGATTTCCGCCTGCGCCCATCGGGGAACAAAGGGCCAGTGGCCACGCACATTGACTCATTTCGCAAGTATCAGCGCAGCGAGGCATGGACGTGGGAGCATATGGCGCTGACTCGCGCCCGGCCGGTGGCAGGTGATCCGGCGTTCTTTGGCGAGATCGAGACTGAAATCACTGACATTCTCGCCTTGCCGCGCGATACGGCCAAGATTGCCAAGGATGTGGCCGAGATGCGCGCATTGCTCGAAACCGAAAAGCCACCGCGCGATGCCTGGGACATGAAGCTGGTTCCCGGCGGTATTATCGATCTGGAATTCATCGCCCAGTTTGCCGTGCTGACGGGCAATGTCGATGGGCCGATTATTGCCCATTCAACCGCTGAGGTTTTGGCAAAATTGAAACCCGGCTTTGCCGAACCTGTCGTCACGGACCAGCTTGCCGAGGCGGCCAATCTCTATACCGGCCTGACACAAATCATCCGGCTTTGCCTTAACGGCGACACGCCGCGCGAAGATTTTCCACCCGGCTTGGGTGATCTGCTCTGCCGCGCCTGCGATCTGCCTGATCTCGCGCGGGTTGAAACCCATTTGGAAGATACGCCAAAGGCAGTACGCAAGACATTCACGAGCTTGCTGAAGGACGCACGGAGCAAATCGTCAGGCAGGTAAAACTATACGTGCCATTCTTCGCGAACCGGTCCGATGCTGCGGGTCGGGATTCGGACCGAGACGATGGTTCCGACACCTTCCGTTGACCGGATCTTTAGCGCACCGCCATGCAGTTCAGTGAGCGAGCGGGAGATGGCAAGCCCAAGCCCGGAACCTGCATGTGACTTGGTGAACTGGTTTTCCACCTGTTCGAACGGCTGTCCGATCTTCTTCAGTGCCGATTTGGGGATGCCGCAACCGGTATCCTCGATGGTGAACACCAGCGCGCCTGACACTTTGCGGGCGCGAACCGAGATACGCCCGCCAGTATCGGTAAACTTCACCGCATTGGACAGAAGATTGATCAGGATTTGCTTGATGGCACGCCGGTCCGCATTGAGCGTGACGCTTTCGGCAATCTTGGTCTCGACTTTGACGTCCTTGCCCTGTGCCTGCAGCGAGACGACACGCACCGTCTCGCGGATCAGCGGGCAAAGATCGATCTCTTCACGGTCCAGGGAGAAATGACCGGCTTCGATCTTCGACATATCGAGAATGTCATTGATAACGTTGAGCAGATAGTTGCCGCTGGTGTGAATGTCCTGCACATATTCCTCGTAGCGGTCGGAACCGAGTGGCCCGAACGTTCCGGAATGCATGATCTCCGAGAAGCCGATAATGGCGTTGAGCGGCGTGCGCAATTCATGGGACATATTGGCAAGGAATTCGGATTTGGCTTGATTGGCAGCCTCGGCGCGTTCCTTTTCCACCACATATTTGCTGTTGAGTTCAGTGAGTTCAAGCGTGCGCTCAATTTCGGATTTGCGCGCAAGGCTGAGGTCGTGGATCGTCGCCATCAGGCGGCGCTCGCTGTCGACCAGCCGTTCTTCGTGCACCTTGAGTTGTGTAATGTCGGTACCGACCGACACCAGCCCGCCATCCTGCGTGCGGCGCTCATTGACCTGCAGCCAGCGGCCGTCAGCCAATTGGCGTTCAAAGGTCAGTGCGCCATTGCGGCCATGTTCATTGGCCATGCGCTTTTCGAACGCAACTGCACGGATACGCGGCTCCAATTCATCTTTGCCAATACCCGGCAGCAGACATTCATTGGCAAGGCCTGAATATTCGTTGAATTTGCCGTTCGACATAACGAGCCGATTGTCGGCATCCCAGAGCACGAAGGTCTCGGAAATGCTCTCAATGGCTTCACGGATGCGTTGGTCGGCCTGTGCGGTCTGCTGGGCAAAACGGTGCTGTTCGCTGACATCGACGGCCACCCCGACGAGATGCACATCGCCAACGGCGGCATCGGCAACCTGCGCACGCACCCGCATCCAGACCCAGTGGCCTTCGGCGTGGCGCATGCGGAATACACGGTCGATCTGGCTGATCTCGCCTGCTGCAACCTGTGCCGCAAGACCGTACAGCTTGTCGTCATCTTCGTGAATGATCGACGAGATATCGCCCAGCGACAGGATCGCGTCATAAGCTTCATAGCCGAGCATTTCATACATGGAGCGGGACCAATAGACACGGCCGCGTGCCATATCCCAGTCCCACAGGCCGCAACGGCCGCGTGCCAGAGCCGTATCCACCCGCGCTTGCGTGTGTTGATACAGCGCGTCCGCATCCTGCGCCCGCGCCGATTGGCTGAAATAGGCGTAGAGCACCACCAGCATGATTGCGGCTGTGCCGGCAAACAAGGTGACATTGACCGAGATCATCCGCCGCCATTCGGCGAAGACGGCCTCGACCGGATGCATGACAAACACCGAGTAGCCGCTTTTGGCCGAACGGCTGAATGCGGCCAGAGCAGCTATGCCGTTCATCCGTATTTCCATCACACCGGCACGCTCGCCAAACAGAAACAGCGGCTGGCCGTCAGCGACGAAGCTTTCAAGATTTTTATCGCGCCAGCGATCACCGCCGTCGGACGATGCGACAATCTTGGATTCATCTGAAGCAATGGCAATCCACATGCCCTGCGGGATCAGGTCATTGGAACGCATCTCGGCAATGATATTTTGCAGCTCACCACCATCAGGCTTCTGACCGGCCTTCATGCGATTATCGATGACGCTGGCCATATGGCTTGCGGCGAGCGAGAGGGTTGCGCGGGCTGTGCGTTCCGTATCATCGCGCCAGGACAGGAGCGACATGGCGCGTGCCGTTGCCAGTATAAGCAGGAAAATGATGATTAGTGGCGGAATGGCGCGGCGCAGATATGGTTCCGCAGCGAGCAGCTTGCCGTAGGTAGGGTCAGCGAGAAGTTTGATATGTCCGGAAAGACGGGTGCGCCCCCGCGCAGTCTCCCGCTTCTCGGCATAAACCTTCCCCGTCGGCGCGCGATACGCGTCCGCATTTGCCATCGAATGGCCCCCTCATTTGTCTTTGTATTCAGTGGTTTGCTTCGCCACGCCGCACATCCGAAGCACCTGTAGTGAATCAAAACTGATTCGCCATGTCCAGTGTTTTTGTTAAATATTTAGCAATCATTGTGGCAGGCATGAATCAATTCGGAAGCTGATTCTGCTAAGTCTTTGAAAAGACTCCATCGCCCACAAAACGTGCCGGGAGGTAAAATTGTGCCCCGGCCGGTGGATAACCTGCCGGGGCTGCCATCGCGGCAAAATGGACGTCGAACTTCACGCAAAAACCGGCGCGAAGCAGTGCTGATTTGCCTATGCAAGCGTCCGTTCGACGATGTCCCGCACGTCAGCGGACAGGCCCTTGACCGTGGCAATGGAGGCCAGAGCCTCCCGCGCATGTTCCCGCCGGACCGCTTCAAATGAACGCCATGAGCGCATGGCCGTCAGAAGCCGGGCAGCCAGTTGCGGATTCTTCTTGTCGATGACAAGGATCGTTTCTGCAAAGAAGCGATATCCTTCACCATCGGCGCGGTTGAAGCCGGTCTGGTTGCCGCTGGAGAACGCGCCGATGAGGGCACGTGTGCGGTTTGGATTGTCGAGCGAGAACAGCGCATGGGTCATCAATTGGCGCACTCTTGCCAATGCACCGGCGCCAGGTTGTGCCGCCTGCACAATGAACCATTTGTCCATGACCAGGGGATCGCTGCCAAATTGCGCCTCGAATGCCTTCAACGCGTTCTTTGTTGCGTCACTGTCACCGAAGCGCTGGACGAGGACACCAAGCGCAGCAACGCGGTCTGTCATATTGTCCGCGTGCTTGAACTGAGCGGCCGCGCGCTTTGGATTGCCCTCGGCGACACTCAGATAATCGAGCAGAACATTGCGCAAGGCGCGCCGTCCGGCACTCGCCGCATCCGGCTGGAATGGGCCGGTATGATCGAGGTCGTCATAAAGCTCGGCGAACTTTGCCGCATGTGCCTCGGCCACGGCCAGAATGAACGCTTCGCGACTGCCAAGAATGGCATCGGGATCGATATTTGCTCCGAGTTCCCGCGCAATATCGCTTTCGGAAGGCAGGCTCAGGCACAGTGCCCGGAACGCTTCATCCAAGGTGCTGTTGAAAGCAATTTCACCAAGCAGCTTGATTGACGAACTTTCAATGGTCGCTGGCTTGCCGCCCCGCACGCGCTTGGCATTGCTGGTCAGCTTTGCTGTCAGAAGCTGGGTGAGGGCCTGCCAGCGATTGACGGCATCACCATCATGCCGGGCCAGAAAGGCCAGATCGGAACGGGTCAGTTCGCTGGTCAATGTGACCGGTGCAGAGAAGCCGCGCAGCAAGGATGGTACCGGGCGCTCGGTAATGCCGGAAAAGCTCAACCGTTCCTTGCGTTTGAAGAGATGAATGACATCTCCCTTGACGGTGCCGCCCTTGACCGACTTCGGCTTGATTTCGCGGCCCTTGGTGCCGAGCAGCGCAAACTGAACCGGAATATGCATCGGCTTCTTCGAGGACTGGCCCGGCGTGGCCTTCAGCGACTGTTCGATTTCAATCTCGAAAGTCTGCGTCGCTTGATCATAGTCGTAGGTAATCGCGAGATTGGGTGTGCCAGCCTGCTCATACCATAGGGAAAACTGGCTTAAATCCTCGCCGGAAGCATCTTCGAACACCTTGATAAAATCTTCGATCGTCGCGGCATCGCCGTCATGGCGCTCGAAATAAAGATCCATTCCTTTGCGGAACAGCTCTGCTCCCAGAATAGTATGGATCATCCGTACGACTTCCGAGCCCTTTTCATAGACCGTTGCCGTGTAGAAATTGTTGATCTCACGAAACTGGCGCGGGCGCACGGGGTGGGCGAGTGGACCGGCATCTTCAGGGAACTGATGTGCTTTCAATCCCTTGACCTCGGCAATGCGTTTGACCGCACGCGAACGCATATCGGCTGAGAATTCGTGGTCGCGATAAACGGTCAGACCTTCCTTGAGGCACAGCTGGAACCAGTCACGGCAAGTGATTCTGTTTCCTGTCCAATTGTGGAAATATTCATGCGCGATCACCGCTTCGATACCGGCATAATCCGTATCAGTGGCGGTCTGCTGATCGGCCAGCACGTATTTGTCGTTGAAAACGTTAAGGCCCTTGTTCTCCATCGCGCCCATGTTGAAATCGGACACGGCAACAACGTTGAAGACATCAAGATCATATTCGCGCCCGAACACGTCCTCGTCCCACTTCATCGAACGCTTGAGCGCATCCATGGCATAGAGGGCGCGGGGCTCCTTGCCCTGCTCGACATAAATGCCGAGATCAACATGGCGGCCGGACGCCGTGGTGAAACTGTCGGTGATCACACCAAGATCGCCTGCAACCAAGGCGAACAGATAGGCAGGCTTGGGATGCGGATCATGCCAGACGGCGAAATGCCTGCCATCGGCAAGCGGGCCTTTTTCCTGCGGATTGCCGTTGGCTAGAAGCAGCGGCGCTTCTTTTTCTCCGGCCTCAACGCGCACCGTATAAACCGACAGAAGATCGGGCCGGTCATAGTAATAGGTGATACGGCGGAAACCTTCAGCTTCACATTGGGTGCAATAAACACCGCTCGACCGGTAGAGGCCGGTAAGCTGGCGGTTGGTCGTTGGATTAACTTCCGTGGTGATCTGCAATTTGAAGGTGCCGCTCTCGGGCAGGGCGCTGATTTCCAGACGGTCGGGTGTTGCGACATAGGCATTGTCACCCAGTGCAACGCCGTCAATACGGATATCGATAAGCTTCAGTTCATCACCATCAAGGACAAGCGGTGCATCAACAGCAACGCCCGGCCGGCGCTCGATGTGCAATGTCGATTTGACGATGGTCTGCTCGGGATGCAGCGAGAATTCGAGGTGGGTTTCAGGAATAAGAAAATCGGTTGGCTTGTAATCTTCGAGATGAAAGACTTGGCCGGTATCGGTACGCATTGGGGAACTGTCCTTTTTGTGGTGCCGGACCGTAACCGTCTTTGCCCCGGCACACAACAAAAGCGGTTGGTTTTTTGCTTTATGCCTTTGCTTTTGTTCACTTCACCTGTGTTTGAAACATGCAACGTGATCGTCGCGGTATCTGGCACGAATCCGCGAACCGGCCTATACAAATATATCAATTCCTGTTTCTTCGATCTTCGGGTCATCTGCTCCCTCAAGGAATACCCATCGTGACGACTATTGTTCACCAGAAAGACGGTGGACCACCGCTTGCGGATAAGGTGCGCAGCACCAATGTGATGCTCGGAATTGGCCTTAAGGTCGCTTCGGTCTGCGTCTTTGTCTGTATGTCCAGCCTGCTCAAGGCGTCGGATGGCGTTCCCGCCGGACAGCTGGTTTTCTTCCGTTCCTTCTTCGCCATCTTTCCGGTCATTCTGTTTATCGCTTGGCAAGGTCAGTTGAAGGTGGCGTTCAAGACCAGCGAGCCTTTCAGCCATTTCTGGCGCGGATTTGTCGGCGTCAGCGCTATGAGCATGAGCTTTTACGGACTGACCAAACTGCCTTTGCCGGAAGCCATTGCCATCAGCTACGCAACACCGCTGCTCACGGTGCTGTGCAGTGCTGTTTTTCTGCGGGAAACCGTGCGGCTCTATCGATGGACGGCAGTGTTCATTGGGCTTATTGGCGTGCTGATCATTCTTTGGCCACGTATGAGCTTTTTTACTGGCGACAGTGAATTTGGCGGTGACCAGGCTATCGGTGCTCTGGCAACGTTGACTGGGGCCGGGCTCGCAGCCATTGCCATGCTTTTGGTGCGGCGGCTGGTGCAGACGGAACGTACGCCGACCATTGTTGTCTATTTCTCCATTGCTTCCAGTGTGATCGCACTGGTTAGCTTGCCCTTTGGCTGGGTTTGGCCAACACCCATGCAGGCAACCTTCCTGATTATGGCGGGTATAGCGGGTGGCGTGGCGCAGATTCTTTTGACCGAAAGTTACCGCCATGCCGATATGTCGACCATCGCGCCTTTCGAATACACATCCATGCTGCTTGGGCTCGCGATCGGCTATCTGCTCTTCGGCGATACGCCATCCAATGAGATGATGACTGGAGCAGTGATTGTAATCAGCGCCGGGATTTTCATCATTTACCGTGAACACCAGCTGGGCCTTGCCCGGGCGAGGGCACGCAAGGCATCGACGCCGCAGGGCTGATCAGTCGTCGGTGCCGATTGCCGGATTGAGCTGCAAGGTTTCCGGTGTCTGTGGACGTTCCTGCGGATGGTAGACAAAATCCGGGCGTTCGGATGGAACCTGCCGGGCGCGGCGCAGGCTGCGCCAGAAGGCATAGGCACCATAGGCGGCATAACAGCCTGCCATGGTCATGAAGAAGCCTGAGGGGCCGCTGACATCCATCAGACGTCCGGCAATCTGCGGGCCGATCATGCTGCCGATACCATAGACAATCAGCAGGCCGCTGGACACTTTGACGAATTCGCTCGGCTCAGCAAAGTCATTGGCGTGGGCAACATTGAGCGAATAGATTGGAAACAGCACCGTGCCGAAAGCAAACATCAGGGAATAAATGACCCATGGAGTTGTCGGCTGAACAATGATCATCGTCACAGACAGTGCCGCGCCGACAATTCCTGCAGCCACCATGACATAGCGCCGGTCAACGAAATCCGAAATACGGCCGATGGGATACTGGAAAATGGCTCCGCCGATCATTGAACTTGCTATCATCGTGGCAATATCAAAGGTGGAAAGACCGATCTCACGGCCATAAATCGCCGAAAGAAAGTTCCATGCGCCTGCGATAATCCCGGCAATCAGCGATCCGATCATGGCGGCTGGCGACTTGCGGTACAGGCCAGACAGATCAAGCGAAACCTGCGTGAGCGGGCGCGGCGACTGCGCATTGGAAAGCGCGGTCGGCACAAGGGCAGCGGCATAAATCAGCGCGCCAATCATGAACAAGGCCTGCGTTGCCGGATTGCCGAAGGGCAGGATGTACTGCCCAACGAGAAGCCCGATCATCGAGACAATCATGTAAATCGAAAACACCATACCACGTGTGGCGTTGGTCACGCGCTCGTTGAGCCAGCTTTCGATAACCATGTAGCTGCCTGCCAATGAAAAACCGGCCAGTGCGCGGAACAGCGTCCATGCCCATGGATCAATGATCAAACCATGCATCAACATCGACATGCTGAGCAGTGTCAGAAGCACCGCAAACACCCGGACATGGCCGACACGGCGCACAAGCCGCGGAACGACAATGCAGCCGCCGGTGAATGCAAGAGCATAGCCGGTGCCGAGCCAGCCAACGGTTGTTGGCGACCAGCCTTCCATTCCGGCGCGCAAGGGCAGCAGAATGCCAGCCAAACCTCCGGCCGTCAGCATCAGGAAGGTGCTGGTCAATAGCGCCGTTATCGGCAAGAGCTGGCGAAACATTTGGGTACCCTGCGTTTTCACAACCGAAACTACAGTGTTCGCAAGGCTTTAGAGCCAAAAATTACGACATTGCAATTCTAGTTTTGCGGCACGAATGTGCGTGGTTCGACAAGCTCACCATGAGGGAGAGAGAGGATTGCAGGGAGCCATATTCTGCAATGTCCCCATTGGCTTTACAGCCACCCATCTCCCTCATTGTGAGCTTGTCGAACCACGCACCTATAGCTGTGTCAGCGTGCGCAACTGCATTTTGACGGCGATGAAATCGCGCCAGGCAAAGCGCTTCTGTGCGGAGTTGCGCAGGAGATAAGCGGGATGCAGCGTTGGCATAACAGGAATTTCGATACCCGAAACCGTCCTGTGCACTTTCCAATTGCCACGCAAGCGCAAAATGCCTTCAGTTGCATGGGTCAGCGCCTTGGCCGACGGACCGCCAAGCGCGACCAGCAGCTTTGGATTGGCAAGCTCGATCTGCCGTTCAAAAAACGGCCGGCAAATTTCGGTTTCCAGCGGCGTTGGCGTCCGGTTTCCCGGCGGGCGCCACGGGATGGTGTTGGCGATATAGACGCCGGTGCGGTCGAGGCCGATGGCGGCCAGCATACGGTCGAGCAACTGGCCGGAGCGGCCGATGAACGGTACGCCTTCCAGATCTTCTTCGCGACCGGGTGCCTCACCGACAAACATGATCGGAGCATTTGGATTGCCATCGGCGAAGACAAGATTCTTGGCCGTGAATTTGAGATTGCAGCCGTCGAAAGCCGCCAGCTGGGTGCGCAGTTCTTCAAGGGTCGAAGCACTGGAAGCCAGCTGCCGGGCCATCGCAATCTTGGTATCATCAGGAACAGAGGTTTTGTTCAATGCGGGTGATGCTGGGGCCGCGTTTGGAGATGCATCCTGTGGCCGCTCGGCTTGCGGCGCTGGCGCCCGTGTTGCGACGGCTGGAGCGGAAGTCTGTGCAGGCGCACGCGCTGGCTCCACGGCCGCAAAGCGATCAACCGGCACATCCTCAAGCGGCGTATCAACACCGGCCTCGGCATAAAAGTGCAACAGTTCGCGCAGGTTGGGCAATGGATATTCCTTGAATCCGGCTTTGACCCGGATTTGAATGGACCTGTGCTTCAAGTCGCAAATTGCTGGCGTGATTGCAAGGTCAGGTGGATGGAATGCGCGGCTCCTGCACCAGATAAAATGTCCGCTTGGGCGTGAAGTCGCCAATTGGAAAATCAAAACTGGCATTGGCCTTGGGATCAACTTTTCCTTCGCGGAAGATCATGCGGTCATAGGGTTCAAAGTTATCGTCATAGGTTGCGAAGAGATTGGAATGGATCATGCCTGTCTTGTCGCCCGGCTGATAGAAAGAAAGCCCATCGCTATAATCGCTGGCCTTGCCCAGCTGTTCCTGCAATTCAAAGCCGAATTCCGTCCACGAATGACCGCTGCCATTGATCGCAACAATCCTTAAGTGAAAGAGCATGGCATTTTCAGTGGTAGGGCTGAGTTGCGTGGTCTTGTCGGTTCGAATGATCAGGGTTGTCGGAGCGACATCGTTGAACTCTTCAGTGATGGTGAACGGATCGGTCTGCGTACCGCTGCCGCTGATGGCGCGAATGGTGAATCCGCCAAGTTCGTCGGAGAACGTATATTGTCCTGCGGCCCATATTTTGTGTTCGTCTGCGGAGGATTGATTGAAAATCATGCTGATGGCCAAAAAGCCGCTCAGTGTCCAGATCATCCGAAGTGACCTCATCTCGTCTCCGCTTGTTGGTTATCCCCAATTCCCAGCAGTTTATTATTCGAGACAATACATTTGCAGAGAGTATGAACGAAATGTGTAAAGGCGCAACAGGGGAGAAGGGGGAAGCCGCAGGGTTAGATTTGCTCGCAACGTCCAGCGCGATGAATGTGTATATTAATTGCATCTCCATGGTGAGCTTGTCGAACCACGCACCACGGGGGTCAAATGAATTTCCCAGAGCCAACGGCGAAGCTCAGGGTAAGGAACCCTTTGCGAGCCCTCTATCTCGTCGTTTGCATCTCAACAATTCTGTCGCAGGGCATTCCAAATTATTGACGTTTACGTCAAGGTAAAATATAAAATCGCGCAATGGTCGTAGGATGAGGGCAATTGGCCGCATCTTGTATGGATGCAACCCTCTGTCATACGGCTATTGTTGCGCTACTAATGGGAAAAACACAGCCAAAGTGTTTGCGGGGCAGAGCATTCAGGAGGACTTCATGAGCGAGACAACCGAACTTCCAGAGCGCGAGAGCATGGAGTTTGATGTCGTTATTGTTGGCGGCGGCCCCTCGGGCCTTTCCGCAGCTATCAGGCTCAAGCAGATCAATCCTGAACTTTCGGTCGTCGTTCTTGAAAAGGGCGGCGAAGTCGGTGCCCATATCCTGTCCGGCGCGGTGGTCGATCCGATTGGTGTAGACAAGCTGTTGCCAGGCTGGCGCGAGGAAGAGGGGCATCCCTTCAAGACACCGGTAACGGCGGATCATTTCCTTGTTCTCGGACCGGCTGGCTCGGTTCGTCTGCCCAATATCGCTATGCCGCCATTGATGAACAATCACGGCAATTTCATCGTCTCCCTCGGCAATGTCTGCCGGTGGCTTGGCACCAAGGCGGAAGAACTCGGAGTCGAGATTTATCCGGGATTTGCCGGGTCGGAAGTTCTCTACAATGATAGCGGCGCGGTCATCGGTGTCGCCACCGGCGACATGGGCATCGAAAAGGACGGATCACACGGTCCAGCCTATACACGCGGTATGGCACTCCTCGGCAAATATACGCTCATCGCCGAAGGCGCGCGCGGATCGCTTGCCAAGCAACTTATCAGCAAGTTCAAGCTCGACGAGGGCAAGGAACCGGCGAAGTTCGGTATCGGCCTGAAAGAGCTCTGGCAGATCGATCCCGCCAAGCACAAATTGGGACTGGTCCAGCACTCGTTCGGCTGGCCGCTCGACATGAAGACAGGCGGCGGATCGTTCCTCTATCATCTTGAGGACAACACCGTCGCAGTCGGTTTCGTCATGCACCTCAACTACAAGAATCCCTATCTTTCGCCATTCGAGGAATTCCAGCGCTTCAAAACCCATCCATCCATTCGTGGCATCTTTGAAGGCGGCAAACGTCTTGGCTATGGCGCGCGTGCGATCACCGAAGGCGGCTGGCAGTCTGTCCCGAAGCTTTCCTTCCCAGGCGGTGTGCTGATCGGTTGTTCGGCGGGTTTCGTCAACGTGCCGCGTATCAAGGGCTCACACAATGCCATGCTCTCGGGTATGCTGGCTGCAGAACATGCGGCGGAAGCACTGGCGGGCGGGCGTGCCAATGATGAGCTTATCGGCTATGAAAACGCTTGGCGTTCGAGCGAGATCGGCAAGGATTTGAAGTGCGTGCGCAACGTCAAGCCGATGTGGTCCAAGCTTGGGACTATCGGCGGTATCATGCTCGGCGGCATCGATATGTGGCTGAACACCATTTTCGGCGGCTGGTCACCGTTCGGCACATGGAAACATGGCAAGAATGATGCGGCATCGCTCGAACCCGCAGCCAAGCACAAGCCGATTGCCTATCCAAAACCTGACGGAGTGTTGACCTTTGATCGTTTGTCCTCGGTATTCCTGTCGAATACCAATCATGAGGAAAACGAACCGGTTCATCTGATCGTCAAGGATCCGGCTCTGCAGAAGTCATCGGAGCATGATATCTACGCGGGACCGTCCACGCGCTATTGCCCGGCTGGAGTTTATGAGTGGGTAGAGGAAAGCACCGGGCCGAAGTTCGTGATCAGTGCCCAGAACTGCGTTCACTGCAAGACCTGCGATATCAAGGACCCGAACCAGAATATTAACTGGATACCGCCTCAGGGCGGCGAGGGGCCGGTCTATACCAATATGTAACAGGAAAGCCCGGCAAAATGCCGGGTTTTTCTTTCGGGATAATGACCTGCGCCGGTGCAATGCCCGCACCAGCTTGAAGGTTTATCCGGGGCCATAATCTTCACAGGAGTTTCCGATGATCACCTGCTATCTGAAATATGTCATTGATCCTTACAAGATAGCGGAGTTCGAAGAGTATGGCCGCCGCTGGATCGCGCTTGTGACGCGGCTGGGCGGCAATCATCACGGATATTTCCTGCCCAGCGAGGGTGCCAGCAATATCGCTTATGCCATGTTCAGCTTTCCAAGCTTTGCGGCCTATGAGGATTATCGCCATCGCATGGCGCAAGATCCGGAATGTCAGGAATTGCTTGAAATTGAAAAAAGCAATCGTAGCATCATCAGCTATGAGCGGAGCTTCCTGCGGCCCGTGCTCGAATAATCAGTTCAGCATGACAGTCTGCAAGTCAGGGTTGCCATCGTCGTTGCCGGTGATCTTGAATTTAAGGAGCAATGGCAAGTGATCTGAACCAACGGGTGCGAGTGTTTGCACGCGCGCTCCCGCTACACGGTTTGAGACAAGAATATGATCAAGAGGCAGGCCAATCCACCGTGCGGCACGGGCCAGTGTGCCGTTGACAAGCCAGCTTGGGCGCAGACCGTCTGCTGACTGTGTTTTGCTCATCGCGGATAATTGCCGAACCGTCTGGCTCCAAGGTGCAGCGTTGAAATCTCCAGCGATAATCATGGGCCCTTGCAACAGTTCAAAATAGGGGCGCATTTCTTCGATGTTCTGCGCCTGCTCAAATGGCCAGGGCCATCCGAGATGCAGCGCCGCGATGAGCGCGCTGCGCCCGCCGAAATCGATACGCGCCAAACCAACGAGGGCGTTGCCAATGCACTGCGGTGCTGTTCCCAGTGCAAATGGTCGGCGGGAGAGAATGGCGACACCGCCTATGCGTTTGGTACTCGGGCAATAGAGATTGTAGGGATAACGCGCCTCGATTGCCTTGAGCCTTGGCCGCCAACTGTCTGAAACTTCCTGCAGGGTAATGACGTCAGGTGTTTGCTCCGCGATTAAACGGATCACATCCACCTGTTCGGCATTGTCATAGCGCAAGTTCAATTGCAGCAGCTTGTATTCGGGCGGAGCGCCCGGCACGGATGATTGCTGGCCGGCACGGGCCGTCTCGGCCGCCGCAGGGGCAGCGGCGGGGCTCAAAACACTCGCCAAGGCCATAACGGCCAAAACGATGGCCATCAAACCTTCGCGCCACAGTCCAAGGAAGAGCGCCGGGAGGGCGGTGACAATCATCAAGCCAGCAATATGCATGCGGAAATGCGCGAAGGCATCAAAGACCGGGTGAACCGAACCGAAGAACCCGAGAACCAGCGGGACAGATAACAAAACCGGCACAAGCACGGCGGCAAGCTTCAACCAGGATGTTTTCGTCGTTGTCGTCATACCAACGCATTAACCGATGAATTGCGACGCAATCAAGATGGCTCCGACAGCAACCGTCAAATGCAGATGGCCAGAGAGATACAACTCTGCATGCGTTGCGGGTCGATTGGAACCGGGCATTCTTGTCCGATTGAGTTTTGAGAGCGAAGCAGCATACACCGAGCCAGCCGGTGTATCGGGGCGATGGGCTTCCCGACCTTGGCAAAGGCCTTGCTCTCAAACCTGATGGTGAAATGATGTGGTATCTACCACTGAGTGTCACCCTGGAAATGAAAAGAACCCGGACTAGCTGGACGCTGGTCATCCGGGTTCGATTCATCTTCTAGGAAAAGGGGGTGGGCGAAAGCCCGCCTCCACTTCAGGAAGATATGATATTTCGCCCGTATTTTCCAGCCGAAATTCTCACTTTTGGCAGTTGAATGACAGAAAACGGCCTAAAATCTCTACTGGAAGGCCATTTCAAAGAAGCTTCGCAACTTGCGCGAGTGGAGTTTTTCCGGTGGCATCTCCGCAAGCTTTTCCAGTGCGCGAATGCCGATCTGTAAATGCTGGGCAACCTGCCGTTTGTAGAATTCAGTTGCCATACCGGGGAGTTTCAGTTCGCCGTGCAGCGGCTTGTCTGATACACACAGGAGCGTTCCGTAAGGCACACGGAAACGGAAGCCATTTGCAGCGATGGTCGCGGATTCCATATCAAGCGCTATGGCACGGGACTGTGACAAACGTTTCACCGGACCGCGCTGGTCGCGCAGTTCCCAATTGCGATTGTCAATGGTCGCAACCGTTCCCGTACGCATGATGCGTTTAAGATCATAGCCTTCGAGACCGGTAATTTCCGCGACAGCCTGCTCCAGGGCAACCTGCACCTCGGCCAGCGCCGGAATCGGCACCCAGACCGGCAAGTCATCATCAAGCACGTGATCTTCGCGCACATAGGCGTGGGCAAGGACATAATCGCCAAGTGCCTGTGTGTTGCGCAAACCAGCACAGTGACCGAGCATGAGCCAGGCATGCGGGCGCAGGACGGCAATATGATCGGTTATGGTCTTGGCATTGGATGGACCGACGCCAATATTGACCATAGTGATACCGGCATTGTCCTTCTTGGCAAGATGATAGGCCGGCATTTGCGGCAGCCTGCCAATCGGCACGCCGGATGTCGGAGCATCGTGCCCAGCCTCGGTGATCAAATTGCCCGGTTCAATGAACCGCTCGTAGCCGCCGCCGCCATCGGCCATCAATTGCCGCGCCAGTGCGCAGAACTCGTCGATGTAAAACTGATAGTTTGTGAAGAGAACATAATTCTGGAAATGCATCGGGCGCGTCGCGGTGTAATGCGATAGCCGGTGCAACGAGTAATCAACACGCTGGGCAGTGAATGGCGATAGCGGCATGATGCCGTCAATATCGTCGCTCTCATATTCGCCGTTGACGATCCTGTCATCAGTGGCATTCAAATCCGGCACGTCGAACATATCCCTCAGTGGAACTTGAAACGCGTCGGCGACCGAAGACTCCACATAGGTGCCCTCAAGGAAAGCAAAGTGGATGGGAATGGGTGTGGTGGATTCCTGTACGGTAACCGGTCCGCCATGATTGCGGATCAGCAGCCTGATCTGCTCTTCCAGATAATTCTCGAAAAGATCCGGGCGGGTGATGTTCGCCGAATACTGGCCCGGCGCCGAGACGTGGCCAAAGGCCAGCCGCGAGTCGATCTGCGCATAGCTTGATGTGGTCAAGCGCACTTCCGGGTAAAAGGCGCGAAAATGCGTGGTATCGCGCACTTCACCCTTTGCCACTTTGTCAAAGCTATCCCGCAAAAACTGCGTATTTCGCTCATACAGCACGATCAGCGCTTGAACGGCTGCCTTTGCATCCGTGTATTCTTCAGGTTCAACATGGGGTGGCATGCTGATAGCGACGGGTTTTTTGGTTCCGATTCGATTGTTCATGCACCCTAATATAGTGAAATCCCATGTCAGTTGGGAGATGGTAAAAGCGTAGAAATTTCAATTCCTTTGCAGGTCTGTAAAAAGTGTCAGGTATCACGGTTTGAATCCGCTGCGAGGATTCAGTTTTCGCTCTTGTGATCGGTCCTTAGACACCTATGTTTGACAGGATAGAATCCCCTTTCCAGGAGAATGACATGACAAAGCAGACGAAGCCGATCGAACTTTATTATTGGCCGACACCAAACGGCTGGAAGATTTCCATTATGCTGGAAGAGCTTGGTGTTCCCTATGTTCTTAAGTTGATCAATATCGGCAAGGGCGAACAGTTCGAACCGTCATTCCTCAAGATTGCCCCCAACAACCGCATGCCTGCCATCGTGGACCCTGAAGGGCCTGGCGGCGAGCCGATTTCGGTGTTCGAATCCGGTGCTATCCTGCAATATCTCGGCCGTAAATTCGGCAAGTTCTACCCACAGGACGAACGTACACGCGTTGCTGTTGAAGAATGGCTGTTCTGGCAGGTGGGTGGTCTTGGGCCGATGGCTGGTCAGGCGCATCATTTCCGTCAGTATGCTCCGGAAAAGATCGAATACGGCATCAACCGCTATACCAACGAGGTCAACCGGCTTTACGGGGTAATGAACCGGCGTCTTGAAGGCCGCGATTATCTGGCCGGCGAATATTCCATTGCTGATATGGCTTCGTTCGGATGGGTTGTTTCCTATGCCAATCAGGGGCAGGATTTGAACGACTCTCCTAACCTGAAGCGCTGGTTTGAAGCCATCAGTGCTCGCCCTGCCGTGGAGCGCGGGCGTGAGCTTGGTAAGGCCGAACGCCGCAATCTGGCCGATGACAAGGAAGCTCAGAAAATCCTGTTCGGGCAGAAGGCGCTCTAGGTCGTAAACTCGTAAATCTGGCTGAAATGGCGCCTGAAACGGCAAGAAGATGCGAGGAGAGACGTGAAGGGCGGGGCTATTCCCCCGACTGAGCGGCTCGACACTGCAGCTTGCAGCCGTTTTGGCGCCGAGGGATATGGTCCATTTGCCCGGCTACAGCGTCGCAAAGGCTCGAGAACGGATAAACATTCCCATCGCCTTTGCTCCTTGTATCCGAACAAATGGCCTCATACCATTTCAATCAGATTTATGAGTGTACGACCTAATCAAATCACCACCCGACGACAATCTGTTTCCTCCAATGAACGGCCCCTCGTGCTCAAGAGGTGATTATTGTTCGTCCACGGGGCAAGCTGAGCGTCAGTAAACAGACGCCAGCGAATTCAGCAGGGTTCATTGACTGGCCAAAATGAAATAGCCGGAGAGACGCTCCGGCCATTTCAGTATTTCAGGGCTTTGATGCTCTTTTCAGGTTGGGCTATTCTGCACTATTCTCAAACAAAATAATATTGGTCCTGCAACCGCTCAGGCCAAGCCATAAACTGCTTGGTATGGCCCAGTTACACAAAGCAATCAGCCATTGCTTTGTTCCCTGCACCCCTGGACTTTCGCTTACCCCCGTTCGCTGGAGGATGTGCGCAAACGACTGATATCAGAACTAATATCAAGCGGTTGCAGGATAAATGGTTTCAATATTAGAAGCATTTCAAAAAACAATTTATCCTTAGTTCAATAGTGTAACTCTCACAATTAGACCTTAGTCTAACCTCCTGAGTGACCAAGCTTCACTGCTGCATAAAAGACACAGCAAGAGCGAACGGATTTGAATGGCACTAAATGATTGCGTCAGAGATGACGGGTTTCTGACGGCGTCTGTTCCCACTGATTGTGAAGCCCATCCTGATAGTCCACCGGTGCTGCAAGCAACTCCTCGGTTGTCAGGTCGTCGAGGCAAACGAGATTCACCGCATAAAACACGCCGCCCATAGCTTCCATCTCGCCCCGGCCAAATGGCTTC
Source organism: Phyllobacterium sp. 628 (assembly GCF_014189505.1). Classification (GTDB taxonomy): domain Bacteria; phylum Pseudomonadota; class Alphaproteobacteria; order Rhizobiales; family Rhizobiaceae; genus Phyllobacterium. Next base: position 1,982,328 of record NZ_CP050301.1, read on the forward strand.
ACACCGCATGTTTTGCAAAAGAAGTGAGCAATCGTCTTGCTGCCGAAACGGTACTCGGCGAGATTGTCTGCACCGGCAACAATCCGCATCGCGTCGCGCCCGACAAAGGCTTTCCAGAACCGGCCTTTGGAACATGATGAGCAGTTGCATTTGCTCGTGCCATTCTGCAGGTCGATATCGCACTCAAAGCGCACGGACTGGCAGTGACAACTGCCGTGATAAGTCTTTTTCATAACGCCTCCCGGTATGGTTATTGATCGAAACAGTCAGTTCAAGGGTTGCTGGGCATGCGATGGAGCAGGGTTTCGCGCCAGTAGTTCCACGTAGTCCTCCAGACGCTCCATGCATTCCGTCCATCCGTTCTGATGGGAATCGCGGTCTTCGACAGTCGCAAAGGCTGCCTGATGGAAGACAAGCTTGGTTCGATTACCTTCTTCATTGAGCGTAAGGGTGACAAGAGATTGCGGCCCGCATTGCCCGTCGGTGTCTTCCCAGGCGAATGTGAAGGCGATCCTGCTGGGCTCGATGATTTCCTGATAAAGCCCCACCATCCACGCATCTTCGCCATCAGGGGATCGAATGGAATTGCGATAAGCGCCGCCCGTCCTGAAATCCATTTCGCAGCTCGGACAGGTAAAATCTTTTGGGCCCCACCACCGCACGATATGTTCCGGTTGGCTCCATGCTTTAAACACGAGGCCGATTGGCGCGTCTACGATTCGCGTGATCGTCAATTCCCGATCATTACCCTTTGGGCTCGTTGCGGCGACCATGGTTTCCTCCTCAAGTCATTTGGCGTGATTTGCATAACACGAAGGTTAAATAACTTATTAGTTAAATACACGGAGCCCCGGCATAGGTCAACATTACCTGTTTGTACTTTTTTGGGTCACAAATTTTCCTTGGAAAGCGCCACATCTAACATCAGTTTGCCCGCCAGCAAGGACAGTCTTGCGATTCATGTTGCCGGAGATGGAGATGAGACATGTCAGTTCGTATTACGCGCCGCGTTGCGCTTGCTGGGTCCATGCTGGTTGTTCCAGCACTCGCATTGTCGATCAGGTCAGCAACGGCCGTCCCAGCCGCTGGTCAGAATCTCGAAGCCCTGTTCAAAGACCTGGAGAAGGCAACCGGTGCGCGCCTTGGGGTCTCGGCGCTCGATACGGGCAGCGGTAAACGCATTGATTACCGCGCTACCGAGCTGTTTGCCATGTGCAGCACGTTCAAGTTCTTCGCCGCTGCGGCCATTCTTTCCCGGGTTGATCGGAAGAAAGAACAGCTGGATCGCGTCATCACGTATAAAAAGTCTGATCTTGTCGAATATTCGCCTGTGACTGAAAAGCATGTGGAGGAGGGGGATGTCTCTGGCTGCCATTTGCGAAGCAGCCATTACCTATAGCGACAACACGGCGGGCAATCTCATGCTTGATGCTCTGGGCGGACCGAAAGGCCTGACAGCCTATGCCCGTGAACTGGGTGACAAGATTACCCGGCTGGATCGGCGTGAAACCGAGTTGAATGAAGCCAAGCCCGGCGATCCACGAGACACAACGACACCGGCGGCCATGCGCGAGAATATGGAGAAGACGGTGCTTGGCACTGCCCTGTCGGAACAATCGCGCCGGCAGTTGGCGGATTGGCTGATCGGTAACAAGGTTGGTGACAAACGCTTGCGGGCAGGCTTGCCCAAGAATTGGAAGGTTGGTGACAAGACGGGGACAAGCGATAGCGGCATGGCCAACGATGTAGCGGTGATCTGGCCGCCGGAACGCAAACCTATCGTTCTGACGGTTTACCTCTATGATCCGAAAGGCACTGCTGACAGCCGCAATGCGATCCACCAAAAGGTCGCAAGCCTCGTCGCGGAACACCTGTAACACGGCAAATGAAAACCCGCGAGACAACAAGGTCACGCGGGTTTGCATGCCGCCCGAAATTATTGACGGGTCAGGCTCTCACTCTTGCAGATCAGGCCGCCCAGAACGCAACCGGACAATGACATCGTGTTGCCGCTGACGCTGGCCTTGCCATTATAGGTCTTGCCTTCATCCAGCTTGTTGACCTGGCCCTTGTATGATCCGTCTTTGCCGGACATCTGGCCGATCGACTTGCCCTTGTATTCGCCCGTCAAGACGGTGCCGCAATACTTGTCCGCGCCGCAGGCTGAGTATTGGATGATCGTGCCAGTTGGCCGCTTCCACGAACCAACGATTGGTTCTTCGGCCAGGGCAGGGCCCGCCATGAGTACGAAGCCGGCGCATGCCAACAGAAATTTGCGATTCATATGTTCCTCCCGATAAGGGTTGTGCGGCAAACGGGATCTCTCCTCGCCCGTTTGCATGTCCCTTACGTAAACGTAATTCAAAAAAACCATAAATAAAAGCCTTTTGCGCAACTTCGGCTAGGGATTTTGCACTTTGGCACGAGGTTTTTCACGTGCTTGCCGCCGCGCAAATTAGCAGGACGAGCAACGGGAAACTGATCTTTGGTTAGCAAAGGCTTGAAATTGAAAGATCGCATTTTAGGCAAATTTGTCCCAAATGCCTGCAATTGCTGGATCGATATATTTAATGAATTCCGAAGTTTACGAGTTGTTTTTGTTTTGTTTGGCTTCAGTTAAGTATGCCCCTTAACAGCAATTTCAAAGCTGTGTGGCATTCTCGAAAGCATCGAAAGAGCACGCCAAAACAAACAAATCAGGCGGTTCTCAGAAGTCTAACAGGGCTTATCGGTTTAAATAGGGACACGGTAAAATGGCACGCTTTGATCTTCAGAATATCGATGCCGGACATGTCGGCGGCGCCGCAGAAACGGACATCCTCTTCGAAATGGGCATCATGTATGCGACCGGCCGCGATTGCGCGGTTGATCATGTCGCCGCCCATAAATGGTTTAATATTGCCGCCATCAAAGGCAGTGACCGAGCCGCAGAGTTGCGGGCTGAATTGACGAAGTCCATGTCCAAATCCGATTTGGCAACAGCGTTGCGTGAAGCCCGCGAGTGGATGACGTCACACTAGGTCGTACACACATAAATCTGGCTGAAATGGCGCCTGAAACGGCAAGAAGATGCGAGGAGAGACGCGAAGGGCGGGGCCTTTCCCCCGGCTGAGCGGCTCGACACTGCAGCTTGCAGCCGTTTTGGCGTCCAGAGGATATGGTCCATTTGCCCGGCTACAGCGTCGCAAAGGCTCGAGAATGGATAAACATTCCCATCGCCTTTGCTCCTTGTATCCGAACAAATGGCCTCATACCATTTCAATCAGATTTATGAGTGTACGACCTAAAACCATGCATGGGGCCGCGTTATAAGGCCACTGTCCCCATGGGCTGGAATGCATCGCGGATAACCTTCGCCATGCCATCAATTGCCAGACTTTTCTTACGCGGATTGCGTATGAGTACGACATTCGATGAATCAATCGGCGGAAAGCCCTCCGCTTCGGTCAATTCGCGGCAACCCTGCGGAATATTGCTCCGGGCCAGCGGTGCTATGGCGAGACCCGAGACGGCAGCAATTTTTAAACCACCCCCCGTATCGCAGCTATAGGCAAGACGATAATTGACCTTGTTCTTGTCCAGCGAACCGATAGCAAACTTCTTGCACCAGTCCGATCGCTCGTAAACGGCAACCGGCACAGGTGTATTCTCGTGCACGCAATGGACTTCCGACGTCACCCACACAGTTGGATCAACAAAGAGGACTTCGCTGGTTGCAGGGGATTCCTGTTCAAAAATGACAGCAAGATCAAGCTCGTCTGCATCAATTGCGGTCATCTGCTGTGCCGAGTAACCGCATTTGACGGTAACCTGCACCTGCGGATGCTGGCTGGCAAAGGCCGCGAGCGCGCGCGGCAAGACCGTATAACCATATTCCTCCGGAAGCCCGATCCGCACAGGGCCGTCAAGCGGCTTGGCTCTGATCGATGCCATGGTCTCATCAAGCAAGCCGACAATGCGATTGGCGTTCACAAGAAGCGCCTGGCCTTGCGCCGTTAGCGTTACACCGCGTGAGCCGCGTTCGAAAACACTTTCTCCCAGAATTTCTTCCAGCCGTTTGATCTGGATACTCACCGCCGATTGCGTTCGGCCAATTTTCTCGGCCGCACGGGTAACATTGCGGGTGGTTGCAACCGCCAGAAACGTACGCAGCAAATCGCTGTCGAGAGGAAGTTTCATCGGAGCGCCAGTCATTAAAGTTTCGAATGACAGGCATAATTTCTATTCGTTTGATGTATGTCAACAATTGATCAAGCATCGCGGTTGCCGTCACATGGAATTATCCGATGCTCATTCTTCGTTTGTTTTCAAAGCTTGCCGCAATCTGGCGGATTGCTGACGAGGAGGCACGCCAGCTCGCTCTCTTGGCTGACAAGCCTGATACGCATCTCCCGTGCGATGCCGGGATAACCCGGGAACAAGTCGAAGCCATGTTGCGCTGGTACCGCTTGAAGCGCATAGGCCGGGTGCTGGCAAAGCGTATATCGCGTGGGTAATTTGCGCAGCCGTGCAGAAAAGCACGGCCCGCCCTCGACAATTTCACATTATTGACGCAATCAGAACGAGATACTTGTTACAATTACAACCTAGCGGTTAGATTGTTGAACGTTCGCATATGATCTCCGCCATCAAATTTTGATGGCGCTATATGGGATTTGCTGTCAGTCAGTCAGGTATAAGATAGCGTGGCCCTGTATAGATGTTCTTGGTTGTAATTAATCAAAATATAAGATGAACTACATTAAATATAACTCAAGAATTATTGACTGAAATTTTCACAAGAAAAAGTTTTATAAAATAAATTCCCTGAGAAGTATGACCGTGCTCTGTGTTGTCAACAAATAATGGAAATGGCCATGATTAAATTGGAGATGAAAATTATGATGTTGATACAGATAAATTGGCTTTTTCAGAGAATATTTCACAACTCTTAGGGGTTGCGAAGACTGGGATATCAGTTAAGTAAACGGTTTGTAGGAATTTCTGATTCTTAAGGATGACGGGGAAGTTATGCAGGACGAGCTTGGAGAGTTATTATCAAAACTGAGCGATGCTCAGAAAGAGTTGATAATCTTGACTGCAAAGACCAATGCATTTCCTGATAATAATACATTGAGAAAAATCGCCACACTGTCGCTGAATATCTCCGCCGTTGAAGCTTTGATTGCCGACACTCAAAATCGCGCCAAGCGCGCCAAGATGACCAAAGCCAATGATTAGAGCGGTGTGATCTAACAAACACAGCTGATGTGAAGTCCGGGTGAGGCTGGAGATCATACCAGCCTCCCCAAGTTTTTCAGATAATCAAACTCCAGCCGGTCCGGTGCGTGTGGCTTCAAACAGGAACCAGTGGCGGCGTTCGGATTCATCGATGTAGTTTTCGATGATGCTGGTGGTGGCGCTGTCATTATATTCGCTGCACAACTCATGCACCTGTCGCAAATAGCCGATAAAACTCTTCGTATCGTCGCGCAGTTCAGCCAGCATATCCTCCGGCGTGACGAAATTTGCGTCATTGTCGAGCAGACGTTGCTGGGCGGAGATCTGCCCGATGGAACGCAATGTCGTGCCGCCTATCTTGCGGACACGTTCGGCAAGAACGTCGGTCATGTCGAAAATTTGTTCGCCCTGTTCATCCAGCATCAGATGATAGTCGCGGAAATGAGGACCGCTCATATGCCAGTGAAAGTTCTTGGTCTTCATATAGAGTGCAAACGTATCAGCCAGCAGCGCATTGACGGCTGCTGCAATATCACGCGTCGCATCCGCCCCGAGATCGCTGGGTGTTGCGGTTGGTGCGCGTTTGATCGTCTGTAATGATTTGGTGGACATAAGTCGAACTCCTCTACATCGACGGGAAACGCTTCCGGCTTTCGAATTCAGGCCAGGGCGGTACCCGGAAATATATGACTAGCACGGCTATTTGTCATTTATGCTTCAATTCTTGGTCAACTCTGCCAGCGCAGGGTCTTCAAAGCGAACCAGAGCAGTTTTCTCCTTCACCTGCGCACCCTCCGCAACAATCTCTGCGATCCTGCCGTCATGCGGAGCAGTGATGGAATGCTCCATCTTCATTGCTTCCAGCACCAGAAGGATCTGTCCTTTCTTGACGGTATCACCTGCGCTGGCACGAACCGATTTCACCAGTCCCGGCATGGGTGCAGTCAGTCTGTCGCCGGAAGCCCCTGCCTCATCGGCGCGAAGCAACGGATCGGGAAACGCGAATACAGCCACCGTTCCCTTGGCTATGATGGCAACACCTTGCGGTATTGCCGCAATCTTTGCCTTCAAGTTGATGCCCTTGCCGGTGATGTGCCAGCCGCTGCCGTCCTGCCGTACCCGCAGTTCCATGGCGTCTTTAGAGTTGGATATCTCAAAGCGGTCACTATCAAGGACTGCAACGCCATAGCGTACCGAACTGGCGGCTTCCCCAAGCGTGACCGGATAGTGCGACGGCGCATGATGGCCGTAACCGCGCAGTGCAGTCCAGGGATCGTCGGATGTGACCTTGGTCAGCAAACCGCTGGCATAGAGCACTGCAAGCTCTTTGGCGCCCACTGGCATTGCCACTGGAACGATCAGTCCGGCAAGGTCGCGGTCGATCAGTGCTGTGTCCACATCACCTGCCGCAAACCCCTGATGCCGGATCAGCGCCGCCAGAAAAGCGGTGTTTGTCACAGTGCCAGCAATTTCTGTCTGCAGCAGCGCATCTTCCATGGCGCGCAATGCGCTTGCACGGTCGTTGGCATGCACCACAACCTTGGCAATCATCGGATCATAGAACGGTGAAATCGTATCGCCCGCGCGAACACCGGTCTCGATGCGCACCGTTCCTTCTTTGACGCTCACGGGGAAAGCAAGATGATGCAGCGTTCCGATGGCAGGTAGAAAGCCCTTTGACGGGTCTTCCGCATACAGGCGTGCCTCGATTGCATGGCCATTCAGCGGAATTTGTTCCTGCGTCAAGGGCAGTTTTTCGCCAGCCGCTACCCGCAATTGCCATTCGACCAAATCCAGCCCGGTAATCATCTCTGTGACCGGGTGTTCGACCTGCAGGCGCGTGTTCATTTCCATGAACCAGAAGCCATCCGGCCGTAGACCCTGCGTCGCGTCAACGATGAACTCGATCGTGCCTGCGCCGGAATAATTGATGGCCTTGGCTGCCTTCACGGCAGCGTCAGTCATCGCCGCGCGCATTTCTGCGCTGATATCAGGGGCAGGGGCTTCTTCGATCACCTTCTGGTGACGGCGCTGCAGCGAGCAGTCGCGCTCGTAAAGGTGCACGGCATTGCCGTGATTGTCGCCAAACACCTGCACTTCGATATGACGCGGCTTGGAGACATATTTTTCAACCAGCACGCGGTCATCCCCGAAAGCACTCTTGGCTTCGCGCCGCGCACTGCCGAGAGCTTCGGCGAAATCATCGGGATGATCGACCTTGCGCATGCCCTTGCCACCGCCACCGGCGCGGGCCTTGATCAGAACGGGATAGCCGATCTCACGCGCCTTGGAGGCGAGAACCACAAGTTCCTGTGCTTCTCCGTGATAGCCGGGGACGACAGGCACGCCCGCCTTTTCCATCAGCCGCTTGGCGGCATCTTTCAGCCCCATGGCGCGGATGGAGTCCGCCGAGGGTCCGATGAACACCAGCCCGGCCTTGACCACCGCATCAATAAATCCGGGGTTTTCCGAAAGGAATCCGTAACCGGGATGGATAGCTTCAGCCCCGGTCTTCAGTGCAGCTTCAATAATGCGGTCTGCCCGCAAATAGCTGTCGGAGACAGATGAACCACCGATGTGAACGGCTTCATCTGCCATTGCCACATGCAAGGAGTTGGCATCTGCATCGGAATAAACGGCAACTGTGCCTACACCCATCTTCTGCGCTGTCCGGATCACCCGGCAGGCAATTTCACCACGATTGGCTATGAGGATTCTGGAGAACATTTTTGTCATGATTTTTCTCCTTACATCCTGAAGACACCGAATTTGGTGTCCTCCACAGGTGCATTCAGGGCGGCGGAAAGCGAAAGCGCGAGAACCTCGCGGGTTTTGGCCGGATCGATGATCCCGTCATCCCATAGACGGGCCGAGGAATAGAGCGGATGGCCTTCGCGTTCATATTTTTCAAGAATCGGCGCACGGAAGGCTGCTTCATCGGCTGCGGGCCAATCACCCCCTTTGCGCTCGATGCCCTCACGCTTGACCAGTGCCAGAACTGTTGCCGCCTGTTCACCGCCCATGACGGAGATGCGGGCATTAGGCCACATCCACAGGAAGCGCGGAGAAAATGCACGGCCGCACATGCCGTAATTGCCCGCACCAAAGGAGCCACCGAGAATCATGGTGACTTTCGGGACGCGCGCAGTGGCAACCGCCGTGACCAGTTTTGCCCCATCCTTGGCGATCCCGCGCGCCTCGTAAGAGCGTCCGACCATGAAGCCAGTAATATTCTGCAGGAATACCAGCGGAATACCGCGCTGGGTACACAGTTCAATGAAATGCGTGCCCTTCAGCGCGCTTTCCGAAAACAGCACGCCATTGTTAGCGATAATGCCGACCGGCATGCCGTAGAGATGGGCAAAACCGGTGATGAGCGACGTTCCGTAATTCTGCTTGAACTCGTCAAATTCAGAACCATCCACCACACGGGCGATCACTTCGCGCACATCATAGGGCTGGCGCAGATCGGTGGGCACAATGCCATAGAGTTCATGTGGATCATAAAGCGGCGGACTCACTTTACGAAGATCAAGGCCTATCTCTTTCTTTCGATTCAGGTTTCCCACAATGCGCCGGGCAATGGCGAGCGCATGGGCATCATCCATCGCGTAGTGATCGGCAACGCCTGACTCGCGCGTGTGCACTTCTGCACCGCCCAAATCCTCGGCGGAAACCTCTTCTCCTGTCGCCGCCTTGACCAGCGGCGGACCGGCGAGAAAGATCGTCGCCTGACCCTTTACCATGATGGTCTCTTCCGACATGGCAGGGACATAGGCACCGCCTGCCGTGCACGAGCCCATAACCACGGCAATCTGCGGAATACCGGCGGCAGACATATTGGCCTGATTGTAGAAGATGCGGCCGAAATGCTCGCGATCCGGGAAAACCTCGTCCTGATTGGGCAGGTTCGCGCCGCCTGAATCGACCAGATAGATGCAGGGCAGATTGTTCTGCATGGCGATTTCCTGCGCCCGCAAATGCTTCTTCACCGTCAGGGGATAATAGGTGCCGCCTTTAACGGTGGCGTCATTGACGACGATCATCACTTCCTTGCCGGACACGCGGCCAATGCCTGCGATCAAACCAGCGGAGGCGATATTGTCGCCATACATATCCCAGGCGGCGAACTGGCCAACCTCGAGAAACGGCGAGCCGGGATCAAGCAATTGCGCCAGCCGGTCACGCGGCAGGAGCTTGCCTCGCGATGTATGCCGTTCGCGTGCCTCGTCAGTCCCGCCCTTTGTCACCAGCCCAGCCTTGGCCTGGATATCGGCGACGAGCGCACGCATACGCTCGGTATTGGCGGCAAAGGCTTCGGACGTGGTGCTGATCTGGGACTGAAGTACGGTCATGCGGTCTCCTATCGGATCATTTCAATATCACAGCCGACGTCCAAGCCCTTCCAGGCTTGATCGGCGGTAAGGACATACCCTTTCTCGCGTATTGCAAGAGCAAGGCATGCGCGGTCGCCAAATGATAATCCTCTATCTCTGGTGATCCGCCGGAGCTGCGCAGTGGCTTCTGCAAGTTCCCGGTCGAAATCGACAATCGCGATTTCAAGAAATTTTGCATATCGAGTAACTGCGCCGCCAAGCTGGGAACGTTCGACCTGTTTGGTCAAAACTTCCGAATAATTGACTGTGCTCATGAGGCCGTTGCGGCAACGTTCGGCAACAATCTCGCCTCCGGTTTCGCCGTAGACGAGAGCCAGAAAAGCGGATGAATCAAGAACAGCAATACTCATTGGGTGGCTTTGCCATGAGATTGCTTGAGTTCCGCATCCTCTTTCGCCGCCTCAAGCCGTTTTTCCGCGATGAACTCATCCACCATCGATGTTCCGGCGGGGATCTGATTGCGTGCTTCAGCCTGCATTCTCAAAACAGCCACATCATGTGTCATGGCGTGGAGTTCTCCATCAACAACTTCCGCCATGATGCTGTCACCCGGCTTTATGTTCATGGCAGATCGAAACTCTGCCGGAATGACAAGACGGCCACCATCGCCAATAGTGATCCGCGCTGGACCGGCGTGCCGTTTTGGAGCTGAAGTCTCATACGCGAACGGACTCTTTTCCTCGGAAAGGCCTTTCGTTTTACTTGTCTTGTTCATGATACGCCTTTCTCTGGTTGGAAGGTGATATTATGTCATTTTTCTAGATTTATGGCAATAATCCAAAAATATGGCAGTTACGCACTCTCGCTGAACATTTCACGGCCAATGAGCATGCGCCGGATTTCGCTGGTACCCGCGCCAATCTCGTAAAGCTTGGCGTCGCGCAGGAGGCGGCCCGTCGGATAATCGTTGATGTAGCCATTGCCGCCCAGCGCTTGAATGGCCTCGAGCGCACACCATGTGGCTTTTTCCGCCGCGTAAAGAATGCAGCCGGCAGCATCCTTGCGCGTGGTCTCGCCCCGATCACAGGCAGCCGCCACCGCATAGACGTAAGCACGCGACGCATTCATGGTTGTGTACATGTCGGCAAGCTTGCCCTGCATCAGCTGGAATTCGCCAATGGGCTGGCCGAATTGTTTGCGCTCATGCACGTAGGGAACCACAACATCGAGGCAAGCGGCCATAATGCCCAATGGACCACCAGCCAGCACCACGCGTTCGTAGTCCAGACCCGACATCAGAATGCGCACGCCTTTGCCTTCTTCGCCCAGCACATTCTCAAACGGCACTTCGCAATCCTCGAACACCAGTTCACAGGTGTTGGAGCCGCGCATACCGAGCTTGTCGAGTTTTTGTGCTGTCGAAAAGCCCTTGAAATCTTTCTCGATGAGGAAGGCTGTCATGCCGCGTGAACCAGCCGCCAGATCGGTCTTGGCATAAACAACCAGCGTATTGGCGTCGGGACCATTGGTGATCCACATCTTGTTGCCATTCAGCACATAGCGGTCATTCTTCTTGTCGGCGCGCAGCTTCATCGACACGACATCGGAACCGGCACCCGGCTCGGACATGGCCAGTGCGCCGACATGTTCGCCAGAGCAGAGCTTTGGCAGATATTTTGCTTTCTGCTCGTCTGTACCCCAGCGGTTGATCTGATTGACACAAAGATTTGAGTGCGCGCCGTAGGACAGGCCGATCGAGGCAGAAGCGCGGGAAATCTCTTCCACGGCCACAGCATGGGCCAGATAGCCAAGACCGGAGCCGCCGAAATCCGGGTCCACAGTCATGCCGAGCAGGCCAAGCGCGCCCATTTCCTGCCAGAGATGCATAGGAAAATGGTTCGTCCGGTCGGTTTCGGCAGCCAGTGGCGCGATACGTTCCTGCGCGAACCGGTGCACTGTCTCACGCAGCGCTTCGATATCCTCCGAAAGTCCAAACTTCAGAGCTGAGTGATACATTTTACTCTCCCATGTCCTTTGTCGCGAAATTCTTGGCGCCAACAAGGCGCAGTCCCATAGTGACGTATTTTTCCGCAATCTGCGTGACAGTAAGCCTGTCATCGGGGCGAAACCAGACATTCACACCCGTGGTCATCGCGATGATGGCGCGTGTGGTCAGCGGAATGTCATCAATATCAAATTGCCGTGCCTTGGCTCCATCTTCGAGAATGAGGCGCAACTCGTTTTCATAGATCGCGCGCAGGTCCACAAGAATGGCAAGCTTGTCATTCTGCAGGCTGCGCAGTTCCATATTGGCGATGTGAACATCATCCCGGCGCTCCACGTGGTAGCGGATGTGGAAACGGATGAAGGCTCCAAGCCTGTCCAGCGGATCGGCAAGGCTCTGGCTTTCCGCATTCCATGCGGCCAGCAGCCGGTCCATATGATCGCGCATGACGGCAAAAAGCAGGTCCTGCTTGGTCGGGTGATAACGATAAAGCGCTGCAGCCTGCACACCGACCTTTTCGGCCAGCTGGCGCATCGACATGGCCTCGTAGCCGACCTTGGCAATCAGCCGACGCGCCGCGAGGTGAATCGCTGCCTGTGTCTTTTCGCCATCTGAGCCAATCGTGCGTGCCATTCACTGTTAATAAAACGAACGTTCAATTCATTCAAGCGAGAAATTCGATCTTCAGCATTGATTTATGCAACTTGGAAGCGAGGTGTCTTAAACGAAGTGATGAGGTGGGCCGCATGGTCTTGAACCGCCGGATGCGCTAGATTCTTTTTATTACCAGTCCCCAATAAGCATTTGGTTCAGTGGTGTTTTTGTTTCTTTTCAGAGAAAAAATCATGGTTGGTAGAGAATTCAAGCATGTCATGCCTGCGCTAGCGGCCGCGATCATTGTGCTGACGGGAGGGACGTCAGCGCAGGCATTGTCCATGAAAGAATGCAGCGTAAAATATAAAGCTGCACAAGCAGATGGCACGGCTGGGGACACGAGCTGGAGCGAATTTCGAAAACAGCAATGCTCCCATGCGGCTGATGAGGCGTCGGGAGAAGCGCCATCTGAACTCAAAATGAGTGAAAAGAAAAGCGGCGGGGCGGATGCAGACGGCGTCAAGGATGCGGTGGATGCCAAAACAGAGCACAAATCCGATTTCGCAAAAATGACTTTTCCGTCATCGATCTCCCAGAAATTTGCCGGTGAAAAACCAGCCAAAGCCCGCATGCACACATGCGTCGAGCAGTATCATGTCAATAAAGACGCCAACACGCTGGGCGGCATGCGCTGGATTGAGAAAGGCGGCGGCTATTACAAACTTTGCAATGCCAAGCTGAAAGGCAAGGAGTAAACGGCTTGCGTCAATCCTCTGGAGCAGCCCGTTAAGTTTTATTTCCTGAAGTCGAGTGCTCGAAACGCCGTTGCTGCAATGAGCAGCCAGCCGGCAATGAGCAGCGTCCCGCCTATAGGGGCCGCACCGGGAAACAGGCGGTCGCCGCCAATGTCGCGCGAGGCGAGGTCGCCGATAAACAGCATCAGGCCAAGCAGGAGGGTCAATCCGCCCAAATAGGCCGCGCGGTTGATTTTTGCGAGGAGCGACAGCGCGAGAAATGCCGGCGCATGGATCAGCAGAATGGGAGCGATCGTGCCAAGATGCGGGCTGGCGCTGTGCGCCGCTCCTGCATAGGCGGCGATGCCCGCTGCACCGATCAGGCCGCCAAGGCCCGCAAATACGCGGTTGATTTCCAATGTTCTCTCCATCTGCATTGCACCAATCAGGGGCGTGTGAGCACAGTTCTATTGCACCGCAGCCAAAGTCTCGGCAAGCTTTTCTTCAAACAGGTCCAGCTCTTGGTCGAGTCCAACACTAACGCGAATACAACGGTCGAGCACAGGCGCCATCGGCTTGCGAACGAATATATCGCGCTCGATCAGGCCATTGAGAACATTGGCGGCATAGGCGCCATCGCGTCCGCAATCGATCGTGACAAAATTCGTGGCAGATGGAATTGCATGCATACCGTTCTGCGCCGCAATGGCGGCAATCCGGACACGCCCTGCAATAATGCGTGCGACGACTTCCTGGAGATAGTTCTGATCTTTCAGTGCGGCCAGAGCCGCGATCTGCACCATGCGGTTCATGCCGAAATGATTGCGGATCTTGTCAAAAGCGGTGATCTGGCTTTCCGCGCCGATGGCGTAGCCGCAGCGCATCCCCGCCAGTCCATAGGCCTTGGAGAATGTGCGCATGCGCAAAACGTTGGGCCGGGAGATGTCAATCGAAGGCAGGGCTGATGCCGGTGCAGTCTCGCCATAGGCTTCATCAAGGATCAGCATGGTCGTTTCGGGCAGCGCAGCGATGAACGCCTCGATAGCGGCCGCTTCATGCCATGTACCCATCGGGTTGTCAGGGTTGGAAAAATACACCAGTGGGGCTTTTTCGCGGTGCACAGCATCGAGCAGCGCATCGAGATCCTCATGATCGTCTCGATAGGGGACCGTGACCAAGCGTCCGCCAAATCCGGCCACATGAAAATTGAAAGTCGGGTAAGCGCCAAGTGAGGTCACAACAGGCGTGCCCTCACGCACATATTGCCGTACAGCAAGACCAAGCAAAGTATCGACGCCTTCGCCGACAACCACATTACGGGGCGCAACGGCCAGATGGGTAGCCAGCGCTGTCTTCAGGTCAAAATTCTCAGGGTCGCAATATTTCCACACCTCGTGCGCCGTTGCCTGCATCGCTGCGATGACAGAAGGGGCGGGGCCAAACCCGTTCTCATTGGCGCCAAGACGTGCGCGAAACAGCCGGTTGCGCTTGCGCTCGAGTGTTTCAGGCCCGACAAAAGGCACGGTCGAAGGGAGCGATTCAATCAGGGGAATAAGCTGCGGTTCCATGGCCACAGCGATATCAGTTTTTCCGCCGGTGAAAAGCAAAACCTGTCTCTTATTTTGCCGTTACGGGATGGATGTTGCGGCTTTCCGGATTTGTCACAGACTTTATCGCAATCCACACGGCGGGAACCAGCGCTGCGCCAAGAACCCACCACGTTGGCCGGATTGAATAGGAGAAGGACAGATTAGCCAGCAATACCCGCATGGGCGGAATTTTTGTGGCCAATGCAAACCAGGCATATTCAGCAAGTGCGGTGCCGAGCGCTGCCAATATCGCCACACCTATAAGCGTCCAGACTGACGAAAGACGCAAACCACGGGCATGGGCAAAGCGATAGAGCAACAGGGCAATGAAAAAGCCCGCCATCAACGTCGCTTGGGTGACGTCCGCTTTCGATTGCATGAAGAAATGCAGCACGCCCAACGCCGCCAGCGGATAGGCGAGTGTATGCAGTCTGTTCCAGTTCTTTCCCATTCTGCGGATCATTGCATCGGTGGAGGTTACACCGAGCGCAATCAGCCCCAGCAACGTCGTAAAGCCGATCAGCAAATAGATGCGCAGCCAGATTTCGCCGGCGACCCGCAGCAGGTTCCAGTTCTGATCGACGATATAGAGCGTGAAATGCAGGAGGGCATAGGCGAGGGCTGTCAGCCCCAGAATGCGCCGGATCAGGATAAGTTTTGACCAGCGTGTAATGTAACGAAGCGGAGAAACAGCAAGCGAAATGATGAAAAACCGGATTGCCCAATCCCCGGTCTGGTGAATGGCTTCAGTGATCGGCCTCGGCCCGAGAATATTCACCTTGTAGCCCGTTGTGATCAGCACAAGCGGGATAAAAGCGGCAATCAGCGCAATAATTTTTATGGCCGACAGTTTGCCTGCCCGGTCATTCCACGGAAATTTCATCGCACCACTCATTTTCGCTGATCACACAATCCTTTACGGCCACAGCACACGGAAAGTTACAAAACAACATGCCGTGAAAACCGGACAGATTGAACCGTAATTTGACGCCACGCAGAAGCCTTTCCAAGTCTTTCTGGTGGAACAAAGCCACTTCGGTAGGGTTTTCCTCCCATTGGGGCGTGAAAGAAACACAGAGAGAGGCAGAACAATGAACAAGGTTCTTATACTCACCGCATCGACATTTATCGCCGCAAGCGGTTTTGCATTCGCGCAGGACAAGGTGATTGTTGAAGTCCCGCAACCCGCGCGTGATTATGTCATTGCGCATCCTTCCGACCCTGTCGTGATTGATGGGGAATTGTCGCAAGGCTATGTCGTTCCGGAGACGGTAGAGGTTCGGCCAATTCCTGAAAGTCCGGGATATGGTTACATCTATGTGGAAGGCCGTCCGGTTATCGTATCGATGGAAAATCGTCAGGTCGTGTATCTATCCGATAATCCCGATGCAGCCGTTCCTGATGACGTGATTACCTATGTCGAGAAAAATCCCGTTGATGCGGTCACGATCGATGACGTTACAACAGGCTCGGTCATTCCCGATGACATTGATTTGGCCCCGGTGCCGTCGCAACCGCGTTACGCCTATGTGTATGTGGATGGTGCTCCGGCACTGGTGGATACCCGCACACGGCGCGTCATTTGGGTGCGTTAGGTCTGCCGTCAAATCCATAAACAAACCCGCCGGGCCATGCCGGGCGGGTTTTGCGTTGATCAGAGATAGGTTTGCGTCTTACTGGCGCTGGGTGGCGAGCCACCGGTCAGCACTTGCCCGGCCGAAAACGCGCGCACGCCTATTGTATTCCGCTGTCAGCTGTATGCGATTTTCCCCGCGCGCATAGGCTTTGCGCGGCGGGCGATTTCGTCTCAACCGCGCGTCCTGGTCGGGTTGGCGCGGCGCAGTCTGCGTATTGGCATTCGGCGTTGCGGCTCCAACGGAAGGCGCTTGCTGCGCGTGACTGTCAGTCGCAATCAGTCCCACTGCTACCAGTGCGACAAGAAACAGGCTTCGCATTAATTGTGTCCCTCATGAATGGCCCGTGCATTGACGAGCCGAAGATTTTTCAAGACCTTTTCGTGAAGTATGAAAACCCGTCAAGGGACAGCGCTGTCCCCTAATCGGGATCACCAGCCATAATGGCGCCTGCCGCCGTAAATAATCAGCGGCGGAGTGTTGAATCGCATGTCGTCGAACTGGGCACGGCTGGTGGCGCGGCGATCAAGCTCAAGGTCGAGGAGGCATTTGGAGAAGGAATCAGTGCCCCGTTTGAAACCATAAGACGAGCAGGTCTGACCATCAATTGCCCGGCGCTCTTCGGGTGTCATGGTCTGGCACCCGGCAACAAAAAGAACGGCAAGCAGCACTGAACGCGTTACAAATTTCATCATGCCCTCCATGCCTCCGGTTCAGTTCCGGACGGCAATATCAAATCACCTTGGGACAATATCACAGTGTCCGACACTGCGTTATCCCAATTGCTTGATACTATAGTTGATGGAGGAGAGGTTGCAGGCGAAAATGCCCGGAAAACGGGCGTCTTAGATGATCCAGACGCCTGCTATCATGAAAAGAATAACCACTCCGGCCAGCACTGGCAGGAGCGAAATATTCGCCTGAGCGGGTTCGGGCCTCAATACCAGTTCGGCAGAGTTAGCAGCACAGTCGCTGCGATTTCGGTCACGACGAGAAACACGACGAGAGGGATAAACCCATCGCTGATCTTGCGGTTGTCATTTGCTGGTGCGACGCTTGTCAAAGTCTGCTCCTGATTTAAACGACCTTCGCCAAACGCGAAACCCGGTCATGCTCGTCAGTGCCGAAACTCGGCTAGTCACGTAACTGTAACAGTTTGAAACTTATTGTCACTCAAAAAAGTGCATTTTACCGATCAACTTGTCTGTGAACATCCGGTCAAGTGGGGCGAAATGCACAAAAAACAGTGTTGATTCAGCATGTTGATTCGGGAGGCGCATGCCGAGAAAAAATGCATGCGCCACCCGTTTTTTTCATTCCGCTGGCATTGGTGCCGGGTGAACTGCGCCAGAATTGTGGCTTGGTTCCGTGTCGAAATGGCTGCCTTGGCTGGAATGCTTCAGCGGGCGATTCCCTGTCAGCGCACGCACCAGCACGTAAAATACCGGTGTCATGAACAGACCAAACAACGTCACGCCAATCATGCCGGCAAACACCGCAACACCCATGGCGCTGCGCATTTCCGAACCGGCACCGGTGGATGTAACCAGCGGCACCACGCCCATGATGAACGCCAGAGACGTCATCAGGATCGGGCGCAGACGCAACCGGCTGGCATCAACCACTGCCTTGAACGGCGTGGCTCCGGCAAACTCCAGCTCTCGCGCAAACTCCACGATCAGGATCGCGTTCTTGGCCGACAGACCCACAAGCACGATGAGACCGATCTGCGTGAAGACATTGTTGTCACCGGCCGTCAGCCAGACGCCGAAAAGGGCGGCCAGCAAGCCAAGAGGTACAATCATGATGATCGACAGGGGCAGCGACAGGCTTTCATACTGTGCCGACAAAACCAGGAACACCAGCAGGATCGATAGCGGGAAAATCAGATAGGCAGAGTTGCCCGCGATGATTTCCTGATAGGTGAGCTCGGTCCATTCATAGCCGATACCAGCCGGGAAGGTCTCGGCGGCAATCCGTTCAACTGCTGCCCGTGCCTGACCGGAGGAATAGCCGGGAGCCGCATTGCCATTCACGTCAGCGGCCAGGAAGCCGTTGTAGCGCATGGCGCGGTCCGGCCCTGCGGTCGATGTCACTTTGAGCAAAGCCGAAAGCGGGATCATGTCACCCGAACCGGAGCGCACCTTCAGGTCGCCAATATCTTCAGCCTTGGCCCTGAACCCGGAATCTGCCTGCATGCGGACAGAATAGGTGCGGCCAAACTTGTTGAAGTCATTGACGTAAACCGAACCGAGATAGATCTGCAGCGTATTGAAAATCTCGGGCAGCGATACGTTGAGCTGGCGTGCCTTGGCACGGTCCACATCGGCGTAGAGCTGCGGAACATTGATCTGATAACTGGAGAACAGCCCCGTCAGTTCCGGTGCAGTTGCGGCCTTGGCAAGGAATGCCTTGGTTGCATCATCAAGCGCCTGATAGCCCAAACCATTGCGGTCTTCGATCTGGAACTTGAAGCCACCGATTGCGCCCAGACCCTGGACAGGGGGAGGCGGGAAGACGGCGCTGAACGATTCCTTGATGCCGAACAACTGCATGTTCAACGATTTGGCAATCGCACCGGCGCTTAGGTCCGGCGTCTTGCGTTCTTCGAACGGCTTCAGCGAGACGAATACAATGCCGGCATTGGAGCTGTTGGTGAAGCCGTTGATCGACAGACCCGGGAAGGCGATGGTGCTCTGGACACCCGGAATCTTCAAGGCAATATCACCAATGCGGCGGACAACGGCTTCCGTACGGTCAAGCGTCGCACCATCCGGCAGCTGCGTGAAGCCAACCAGATATTGCTTGTCCTGCGGCGGCACGAAACCACCGGGAACACTCTTGAACATGAAGGCTGTCGCGCCGATCAGCACGAGGTAGATCGCCATCATCACGGTCTTGCGCGAGATGACGGTGCGCACGCCCTTGCTGTAACCATTGGCGCCGCGTGTGAACACGGCGTTGAAGCCTCGGAACAACCAGCCGAGCGTCTTGTCCATAAACCGCGTCAATGCATCCTTTGGCTGGTCATGCCCTTTCAGGAGCAGGGCGGCGAGGGCAGGAGACAGGGTCAGCGAGTTGAAGGCGGAGATGACCGTCGAAATGGCAATCGTCAGCGCAAACTGGCGATAGAACTGCCCGGTCAAACCGCTAATGAAGGCGAGCGGCACGAACACTGCCACCAGCACCAGCGCAATCGCGATGATGGGGCCCGACACTTCGCGCATGGCCTGAATGGTCGCCGCACGCGGCGCGAGGCCGTTCTCGATGTTACGCTCGACGTTTTCCACCACGACGATCGCGTCATCCACCACAATGCCGATGGCAAGCACGAGACCGAACAGACTGAGTGCGTTGATGGAAAAGCCGAAGAGATGCATGACGGCAAATGTACCGACGATCGAAATCGGAACCGCGATCAACGGGATGATCGATGCACGCCATGTCTGCAGAAACAGAATAACCACGAGCACGACCAGCACGACCGCTTCAAGCAGCGTATGCACGACGGCTTCGATGGAGGCACGCACGAACTGCGTCGTATCATAGACGATCTCGTAGCTGACACCTTCCGGCATGGTCAGCTTCATCTCGTCCATGACGGCACGAACCTGATCGGCGATCTGGATGGCGTTAGAACCGGGTGCCTGGAACACGGGGATAGCCACAGCAGGCTGATTGTCGAGGAGTGAACGCAGCGAATATTGCGCTGCGCCGAGTTCGATACGGGCAATGTCACGCAGATGCGTGATGGCCCCGTTCGGCGCTGTTTTGACGATGATCTCGCCAAATTCTTCCTCGGTCTGCAAGCGGCCCTGGGCATTGACCGACAATTGCAGGTCAACACCGTTGGGATTGGGCGAGGCGCCAATAACACCAGCCGCCGCCTGCACATTCTGTCCGCGGATTTCAGCCAGCACATCCGTTGCCGAAAGGCCAAGTTCCGCTGTCTTCTGCGGATCGAGCCATACGCGCATGGAATAGTCACCCGAACCAAACAGCTGTACGTCGCCAACACCATTGATGCGGGCGAGTCGGTCCTTGATGTTGATCAGGGCATAGTTGCGCAGATAGGTGATGTCATAGCGATTGTTCGGTGAAATCAGATTGACCACCAGCATCAGGTCGGGTGAGCTTTTCACCGTGGTGATGCCGAGGCTGCGCACTTCTTCCGGCAGGCGGGGTTCGGCCTGCGAAACGCGGTTCTGCACCAGCTGCTGTGCCTTGTCAGGGTCTGTACCGATGGCAAAGGTCACGGTCAAAGTCATCTGGCCGTCAGTCGTTGCCTGGCTGCCCATGTAAAGCATGCCTTCGACGCCGTTGATCTGTTCTTCAATGGGCGTCGCTACAGTTTCAGCGATGACTTTCGGGTTGGCGCCCGGATATTGCGCCCGCACCACAATGGATGGGGGCACAACATCAGGATATTCCGAAACCGGCATTGCGGTCAGGGCAATAAGGCCACCAAGGAAAATCACAAAAGAAAGAACGCCCGCGAAGACCGGGCGGTCGATGAAGAAATTGGAGATATTCATATCACTATCCGCCTGCCCGTCGTGGGGCTTCTATGCGATTACTGTTGCGTCTTGGCCTGATCGGTTGCCGCCGCCTGCAAATTATGCGCCGCGCCGCCCATGGCCACCATTTCAGGAGCGAGGAGGGAACCTGGACGAATACGCTGCAAGCCGTTGACGACAATCTTTTCTTCGGGCTGCAGGCCGCTTGTCACGATCCGCAAACCTTCAGCCGGTGCGCCGAGCGAAATCTCGCGGTATTCCGCGATATTCTTGTCATTCACCACCATGACGAACTTCTTGTTCTGATCGGTGCCGACAGCCTTTTCATCGACAAGCAGTTCCTGCTTTTCATTGGCTGTGCCCATGCGCAGTTTAGCAAACTGGCCCGGCATCAACTTGCCGTCCGTATTATCAAACACCGCACGAACCTTGACCGTGCCGCTGGCCGTATCAACGCTGTTGTTGATCAGCTGCAACTTGCCCTTGACGTTGGCCTGTCCGTAAACATCCATTGTCACTGGAATACGATCAGAGAAATCGCGGCTGTTGAGCCCCTGTGGAAGATCGGCCAAAGCCTGTGCCACCACGTTTTCATTGGCCTCGAAGCTTCCGTAGATCGGGCTGATCGAAACCAGCGTGGTCAGGAGCGGGGAACTTGGACCGGCGGCAATCAGATTGCCTGCTGTGATCTCGATCCGGCCAACGCGGCCGCTGATGGGCGCACGGATTTCCGTGTAACCGAGATTGAGCATCGCTGTCTGCAGACTGGCTTGTGCTGCCTGCAGATCTGCCTGGGCGCCGCTCTGGACATTGATACGCTGGTCATAGTCGCTCTGCGAGACGGTACGGGAATCAATCAGCCGCTTGCCGCGTTCCAGTTCGTTCTTGGCAAAGGACAGCTTTGATTCGGCAGCGCTGACAGCGGCTTTCGCCCGTGCAACTTCAGCCTCGTAGGGCGCCGGATCGATCTTGACGAGAAGATCGCCCTGTTTGACCAGAGCGCCTTCCTTGAAAGCCACCGACTGGATCGCACCGGCAACGCGTGAGCGCAGTTCCACCTGATCTATCGCTTCAAGCCGTCCCGAGAATTCGCTCCACTGGGTGATAAGCTTGGGCTGGACGACCGCGACGGAAACCGGCGTAGCCTGAACCGGGGCTGCCGCCTTGGCTGCTTCTGCATGGCTTTCGCTGCGGTTGAACAACTGGGTGGAGCCGGCAGCCGCCAGAGCCACAATAAAGCCGCCGACATAGAGTTTTCTTCTATAAGTGCTGATTGACATCGTGGTCATCCTGCTTTGAAGGTTGTGTAGCCATTGGGAGTGGCTAAACTGAATTCGATCGTTGACGATCCATACCGATCGGTATAGAAGTGTGATATAAGGCTGCGGTACAGCGGCTGTCAATTGGATTTTATACCGGTCGGTATAATTCTTTTAGGGAGTTCTGTCTATGGGACGGCCAAGGGAATTTGATGCTGATGAGGCATTGCAGACTGCGCTCGAACTTTTTTGGCGCAAGGGCTACGAAGGCACATCCATCACCGACCTGACCGATAGCATGGGAATCACCAAGCCAAGCCTCTATGGCGCTTTCGGAAACAAGGAAGAGCTGTTTCGCATGGCGCTGGAGCGCTATGAGCAGAATTACATGGCGTTTTTCTGGAAAGCATTGGAGCAGCCCGACGCGCGCACCGTTGCCATGGATATACTACATGGCTTTGCCAATGCGCAGACCTGCGATTGCAATCCGTCCGGGTGTATGGGTATCAATGCGGCAATGGGTTGCAGCGATGCGGCAGCGGAAATTCAGAAAACCATCATTGAAAAGCGCACGATGGGACAGAAGGCGCTGGCCCGCCGCTTTGCCCGCGCCAAACGGGAAGGTGATTTGAAAACCGATTGTGATCCCGAAGATATTGCCCGGTTTATCATGACCATTTCCCAAGGTACGGCGGTTCAGGCCTCAAGTGGAACCGAGCGTGAGGAACTCTACCGGCTGATTGACATCGCCATGCGATGCTGGCCGAGCTGAGCCCAAAGCTTGGCATGCCCTGTGGTGCGTGGTTCGACAAGCTCACCATGAGGGATAGGGATGGGTTGCAAGCCAATCGGCAGCGTTGCAGAATCTAGCTCCCTGCAATTATCCATCTCCCTCATGGTGAGCTTGTCGAACCACGCACAATCATCGTGCAGCCTGCTTTACACCAGCCGGTGGCGGAAGAGCCACGATGCCAATGGCAGTGTCACGGCTGAAATAGCGATAAGCGCCAGCATTTCCGGTAAAAGCTGCCGCACACCGGCCCCTTCCAGATAGACCTGATGCGTAATGCTGATCGCATAGCGCAGTGGATTGATCAGCGTGAAATATTGCAGAATATCAGGCATATTGCCGATGGGTGCAGTGAGGCCCGACAGCAGCATGAACGGCATCAGCAGCACGAAGGAAAAAATCATTGCCTGCTGCATATTCGCGGCCAGCGATGACAGGAACAGCCCGATACCGACAGCCGCCGCCAGAAACAGGACCAGCCCCATATAAAGGATCAGATAGGATCCGGCGAAGGGGATCTGGAACCACAGCTGGGCAACCAGCAGAATTAGCGTGGCCTGTGTTGTCCCGACCATCATCGAGGGCAGGGCTTTGCCAACCATGATCTCCGAAGGCCGGAACGGCGTCACTAGCAACTGATCCAAGGTCCCGGCCTCCCGTTCACGCGCTACGGACATGGCTGTCAGCATCATTGTCATCATCATGGTGATGGTGCCGATCAGGGAGGGGATCATGTTCCAGCGGGTTTCGAGGCTTGGATTATACCAGGAACGTGTCGTCACCTTGATTCCGGCATTGGCTGCCTGCCCGTTCTCCTCGCGCCAGCGGGTGGTGAAATCGTTGACGATGGTGCCGACATAACCTTGCGCCGTGCCAGCGGTGTTGGAATTGCGGCCGTCCGCGATCACCTGCAATTTTGCAGGTATGCCAGCCATCATGTTTTTCTCGAAATCCTGATCAACCACAACGACGAGGAGCGCCCGGCCATTGTTGATATAATCATCAATGTCGCTGGTTCGGTGCAGGGTCGCCACGCGCGTAAAAATGCCGGAACCGTCAAGCTTGGCGGCGAGTGCAATGGATGCGGCGCTATGATCATGATCGAGAATGGCATAGGGCACATTGTTGAGATCGTAGCTCGCTGCATAGCCGAAGATCAGGCATTGCATAATCGGCGGCAGGATCAGCACAATGCGGGCTTTGGGATCTTTCAGCATTGCCAGCAATTCCTTGCGGATCAGGGCAATGATGCGGAAGAGGGATTGAATCATGGCTGCCTCATCCGAGTTTCTTGCGCGTGGCGAAGACCGAGATTGTCATCAGCACCGTAGCCATAACAGCGAGCACTGCAGCGTTGGGCAGGATGACACTCCAGATGTCGCCCGCCAGAAACAGCGTCTGCAGGACGCTGACGAAATAGCGGCCGGGGAAAATATAGGTGATGACCTGGATGACTGGCGGCATGCTGCGAATATCGAACATGAAGCCGGACAGCATCATAGCGGGCAGAAACGTGGCGACGACCGTTATCTGGCTGGCAACGAACTGGCTCTTGGTCACCGAAGAAATAAGCAGGCCAATGCCGAGCGCTACGATCAGATAGAGCATCGAGACGATAACGAGTATCCACAATGATCCGCGCAAAGGCACGTGGAAGAGGATCTGGCTGCCGATGATGGAGAGGGCAAGGCCGAGCATCCCGAGAACAAAGTACGGAATGACCTTGCCGAGCAGGATTTCCACCGGCCGGACAGGTGTGACGAACAGCGCTTCAAAGGTGCCGCGCTCCCATTCACGCGCCATGACGAGTGCGGTCAGCAATGCCCCGATCAGTGTCATCACCAGAACGATAAGCCCCGGCACAAGGAAATAGCTGCTTTCATTGGCTTCATTGAACCATAACCGCGACTGTACATTGACCGAAGCACCCGAACTTAAAATCTTGCCCTCGGCTGCCTCCCGCGCCAGCCATGTGGCCACGGCACCTTGCGCATAAGCAAGGGAAATACGCGCCGTATTGGCATCGGTGCCGTTGACGACAACCTGAATTTCGCCGTCACCGAGCGCAACGTCGCGGGCAAATTGCGGCGGGATGCGCACAATGCCGCTGACGGTCTTGTTGCGCAAAAGCCTGTCGGCTTCCGCCATGGTTTTTACCGGATACGTTTTGAAATATTCGGACAGTTCGAAACCGGAAACTGCCCCGCGCGCCTCGGCCGAATTTTCCTCCATTACCAAGGCAACCGGCAGGTTTTTCAGATCAAATGACAGGCCATAGCCAAACAGAATGAGCAGCATCATCGGCATCACGATGCCAACGGCGATGCTGCTGGGGTCGCGGATGACCTGCCAGGATTCTTTGCGCACGAGGGCGAGAATGCGCCGCAGGCTGCCATAGTGCTGCCGAGTGGCGGGAGCGTTCATGCCGCTTTGCCCTTGGTCTCATCGGCACGGTCGCGGCGGGATTCCTCGACAATGGCGATAAAGGCATCTTCCATATTGGGTTCGCGCCCGTCTTTTGCCTGGGCATGGCCGCGAATATCGGCGGGCGTTCCCTCGGCAAGATTGCGTCCGGCATCCATGATCATGATCCGGTCGCAATATTCCGCCTCTTCCATGAAATGCGTTGTGACGATCACGGTCACACCCTGCTCGGAAAGCGCGGTGATCCGGCCCCAGAATTCGCGCCGGGCGAGGGGATCAGCCCCGCTTGTGGCTTCATCGAGGAAGAGGATATCCGGTTCATGCAACAGTGCCGCCGCCATGGCCAGCCGTTGCTTAAAACCGCCGGGAAGCTGGCCGCTTGGGAGGGTCGCCAGTTCACCGAGTTCGAATTGCTGCTTGGACCAGTCGATCCGTTCGCGCTTTTTAGCGCCGCGCAGCCCGTAGGCACTGGCGAAGAAATCGAGATTCTCATCGACGGAGAGATCGCCATAGAGCGAGAATTTTTGCGCGACATAGCCGAGCTTTTCGCGTGCCTCGGCCCGGGCTGTGCGCAAATCGGCGCCCGCGACGCGCAATGTGCCGCTGGTTGCAGGAATGAGTCCGCAAAGCATCCTGAATGTCGTGCTTTTGCCGGCGCCATTCGGGCCAAGAAGTCCATATATTTCGCCGCGTTTGACCTGAAAGCTGACGTGATTGACCGCAGCGAAATCCCCGAACATGCGAACAAGATCATGCACTTCGACAGAGATTTCGCCGTTGCCCGGCCTGTCGGATCGTGCGAGTTCGATACTGCTTGAACGGCTTTCCCCTGCGACTGCGCTGAACAGCACCATGAAACCGTCTTCAAAGCGTGCTGTCGCGGCTTTCAGTTCAACAGGCTTGTCATCGACTTCGATCACACCTTTGAACGTGGCGTCTTTGACGACTCGAACCTTGCCGGCCTCCGGCACGGCGTCAACAACACCTTCATGCCGGAACAACCGGGCCTGCAGCGAGCGGGCATTCATTCCCTTTTGCGGAGTGGCAACAAAAACGCTGCCTTTGGCATGGGCGGTGATGTCATCCGGCTTGCCCTGTGCCAAAACTTTGCCCAGATGCATGACGACGGCATGGTCGCAAAATTCCGCTTCATCGAGATAGGAGGTGCTGACCATCACTGTCAGCCCGTCTTCACGCACAAGCTTCAGCACGATTTCCCAAAGCTCACGCCTCGACAGGGGATCGACACCCACCGTCGGTTCGTCCAGCAGCAGCAATTCGGGCGAGCGCACCAGCGTGCAGGCGAGGCCGAGTTTCTGTTTCATGCCGCCTGAGAGTTTTCCGGCCAGCCGCTCGGTAAAACGGCCGAGATTGGTCATCTCCATCAGCCGGGGATAAATTTCCTTGCGCTGGTCATGGGTAATGCCATGCAGGTCCGCATAAAGATCGAGATTCTGCTGAACGCTCAGGTCTTCATACAGGCCGAATTTCTGCGGCATATAACCAATGCGGTTCTGTACAGCTTGCGGATCGGCAGCAACATTGATGTCGAGCACATCAAGCTCGCCGCTATCGGCAGCCATCAGTCCGGCCATCAGCCGCAGGATGGTCGTCTTTCCGGCACCGTCCGGCCCGACGAGCGCTGTTACCGTTCCATGCTTTGCTTCGAACGAGACATCATCCAGCGCTTTGACGATCTCGCCGGTATCGCGGTGGAACGTCTTGTGCAGGGACCGCGCCGTGACGGGGGAAGCTGGCGCGGCGCCGGTCATGGCTTTACGTCAATCTTGTGAGGCTCGGCATCGGGCAACAACTGGACGGTGGCGGGCATACCAAGCCGCAACACGTCTTTGGCGTCGTCAACGAAGATCCGAACCTCATAGACCAGGCTGGTGCGCAAATCTGTGGTCTCAACGCTTTTAGGGGTGAATTCTGCCACCGGCGAAATGAAGCCAATCCAGGCATCAAGAGGCTGATCCGGGAAGCTGTCAGTAGCGATCGTTGCGCGCATCCCGGGGCGCAGGTGGCCAAGATTGGTTTCCGATACATAGGCGCGAACCCACTTGATGCCGCGTGTGGCCAGCGAAAATACCGGTTTGCTGGTGGCTGCCATTTCGCCTGGCTCCATCAACCGCGAGCGGATCACGCCATCGAATGGAGCCAGAAGTTCCGCATCGATCAACTGCTGATGGACAAGCGCGAGCTGTGCCTGACTGCCGCGAAGCTGAGCTTCGCTTTGGCTGATTTCTTCAATGCGCGGTCCGGCAACGGAAAGAGCCAGTGCACTTTGCGCAACATCCACTTTGGCATCGGCCACTGCGGCGGCCGCTTTGGCCGTGTCGAGATCTTGTTTGCTGGCGGTGGCGCTGGCTGTAAGCAGGCGCTGACGTTCAAACTGTGCCTTGGCGTTGAGCGCATCGGCTTGCGCTGAAACCAGATTGGCGCGGGATTGTGCGATTTCTTCGGGGCGGCTGCCGTTTTTCAACTGCAGCAGAGCAGCTTGCTGCGAGGCAACTGTTGCCTCCGCTTGCTCAACCTGCGGGGCGAGGCGGCTTGTATCAAGCCGCGCGAGAACCTGGCCCTTGCGCACCATATCGCCCTCCTCAACCAGCACTTCAGCGATACGTTCGGCGCCATTGAAAGCAAGGGATGCCTGACGCAGATCAACATTGCCATAAAGAACAAGCGCATCGTCAGTAGGTTGACGATGAAAAAACCACCATGCGCCGCCGCCAAGAGCGGCCACAATGATCAACGGGACGAGAATGCGGAATATCTTGCTCATGCCCGCATCATAGGCGCTGTCCATGCATTATGTCAAATTTGAATTTCAATTTTAACTTTCATTCATTTCAAATCTAAGCTACAGTCTTGTTATGGTACGCAAAACTCCTCGAAAACTTCCCGGCCGGCGTGAAGACGGCGCCTCCACCAAAGCCCAAATACTTGAGGCGGCGGGCGTAATTTTTGCCGAGAAGGGCTTTGATCGCGCCACCGGCAAGGAAATTGCCGAGCGGGCAGGGAGCAATTCCGCAGCCGTCAATTATTACTACGGCGGAATCGAAGGTCTCTATGCAGAGGTGCTTGTCGAAGCGCATCGGCGTTTGCTGACTCTGGACAAACTTGTTGCGCTGGTCGAGGGGCCGGGGGCTCCTGTCGACAAGCTGAAAATCCTGATAGGCCTGATTGCCCGGACCATTACTGCTCCGGCATCGTCCAACTGGATATTACGGGTGCTCAGCCGCGAAATTTTGGCGCCGTCGCCGGCTTTTCCGGTCCTCTTAAATCAGGAAATACTGCCCAAGAAAGAGGTCATTACCGGGCTCGTTGGCAACATTCTCGGCGTGCCTTCCGATGATCCGGCTGTTGGACGCTGCCTGCTCAACATCATGGCTCCCTTCGCCTTGCTTCTCGTTGGAAACCGGCAATTGCTGTCCAAGATTCTGCCGGAACTGGGTTCTCCAGAGCCGCTTGTTCAGGATGATATTGTTGCACATTTCCAGCGCTTTGCTCTTGCCGGTTTGGCGGCTACAGCGGCTGAGCTCAAGCAAGGCTCGAACCAATACAGCTAGATAGATGAGTTTGCGACTTGGCTGGCATTCGACAGATAACGAAGCGCTGCCAGAGCCGCGTCCAGATCGGTCATATTTCCCTCGCTGACGATTGCCTCGAATGTCTCGTAATTCACCCGAATCGTGCGGGCGAGGTCTTGTGGTTCCTGAACGGGATCGGCAATTTTTACGGCGTTGAGCATTAGGTAGATGTGTTTGCGCGCGTTAGAATAGGCCGAAATGTAGGTCGACGCGAGGTGGACAAGCTCTCCGCCATAGCCAACTTCTTCCAGAACCTCCCGCTGTGCAGCATCTGTCGGTGCTTCGCGCGGATCAACGCATCCGCCGGGTATTTTCATCAGGAACCGTGCTGGTCCCGGCCTGTATTCCTCGAGTAAAATAAAATGTTTGTCTCTATCGACAGGCAAGCAAACTGCCTCGTCCGGCTCATCGCGAAGGAAAAACGATGCA
Organism: Phyllobacterium sp. 628; assembly: GCF_014189505.1. Lineage (GTDB taxonomy): Bacteria > Pseudomonadota > Alphaproteobacteria > Rhizobiales > Rhizobiaceae > Phyllobacterium. The sequence continues at coordinate 2,011,453 of NZ_CP050301.1, forward strand.
ATATTACCCGCTGGCATAAGCTGTCTGATATGTTTGACCGTCAGATAGGGATTTTGATAGACGATTGTTTCATCCGTTCGAACCGGGATTGTAATTTCAGCGAGTTCTGGTGGAAACGCATCTCGGGACAATGGCTTTCCTCAATCTGTGCTTCGTAAAAGCTATTAGCCTTTTGCTGGCCGGATACAATATCCAAGACATCATTTTGCACCATGTCTGCCATCATGGCTTTGTCTACGGCTTCAGGTTCGGTAGAAGCGTTTGGTGGCGCATAAATTGGTGCTGCGATGATCGACAAGAAAGGGACCTCCATGTTTGCGGAAAAAGCCATTGATCAAACCGACAAGGCCGAATTTTATCGTGAACTTGCCGGTCAGCTCAGTGCATTGCTGGAAGGCGAGAGTGATGCAATCGCCAATGCTGCCAATACATCAGCGCTGATTTTTCAGATGATGCCCGATCTCAATTGGGCCGGCTTCTATTTTCTTTATTCCGAAGACGAACTTGTCGTTGGGCCGTTTCAGGGCAAGCCAGCCTGTGTCCGCATTCCCGTCGGCAGGGGCGTCTGTGGATCAGCCGTTGCACAGGGCAGCTCCATTCTTGTTGAAGATGTTCAAGCCTTTCCCGGTCATATCGCCTGCGATGCCGCATCGCGTTCCGAGCTTGTGGTTCCGCTCCTTCACGAGGGCCGGATTCTTGGTGTTCTCGATCTGGATAGCCCGCTTCCGGGTCGGTTTGATGGTGTCGATCAGGCTGGCGTGGAGAGTCTTGCTGCGATCTATACCTCGGCCTGTTCCTGGGATGAATGAAGCGACCTTGGGCGGGTAGCCCGATAAAGCATTATTCAACAATTCCGCGCTTGGCCTTTTTCGCGGCGCGGACTCTGTCAGTCATTCCATCATGCTCACCCAGCAATCGTTCGGGCGGATTGTCCCACCAATCGTCGCGCAGCGGCTTTCGATCGAGATTGCGTGGATAGTAAATACGATTGTGGGGTTTTGCCGTTTCACCGACGACAAGAAGCCGTACTTCCTCATCGGTATTGTTCAGGAAACTATGGGCGATGCCGGTGCCCGCGGGAAAGCCGACGCCATCACCGGGTTGCAAGAGATGTAATTCACCGTCAAGCCAGACCTCAGGCTTGCCTTCGATCACATAGACAAACTCTTCTTCAGCACTCTCCGCATGCGGAAAAGAGGTGCGCCGCCCGGGCAAGAGCCGCACGTGATGAATTCCCAACGCATCGAGACCGAAATGTTTGCCGTAAGGTGCGCCGATACCCAGCAATTCATCATCATTCCTGTAATGTGAATTGTCCGGTTCTTCGATTTCCGCCCAGTGCGCTATATAAGGCGGGCGTTGTTTCGATGACATGGCGTCCTCCAAATTCTGTATGCGCGCGGGACACTAACTGAGGCGCGGCAGGGCTGCAATTGTCGGACATATTCTTCGACGCGCATGATTCCAAACCAAGCTCGATGAATCCTTTTGCGTCATCAGAACGGTGGAACTTGATGCGTGTTTTAAGGCGCTTGTTGGCGCTGCCCGCAAATTTGCGCGGGCTGGCATGGGATGCGGCGATTCGATGGGTGTGGTTTTGATTCGGCTGCTGCCGTGCACCATGTGTCGCCGGAGAAGATGCCCTGTGCGGCTTGTCACTATCCTGCCGTTTGACATTGGCAGGCAATAGATGCGAGCAGTCCATACGCCTATCGAAGCATGGGTTTAAGCGCCTGCAAACAATTAAAACATTTGTGGAATGGCGGAGAGGAAGGGATCCGAACCCTCGAGACCGTTTAACGGGTCTACTCCCTTAGCAGGGGAGCGCCTTCGACCACTCGGCCACCTCTCCAAGGACGCTGACTAAAGATGAAACCCTTTGTTGGCAAGGACTTTATGCGGGTTCTTCGAAAATTCTGTAAATGCAAAATGAGCCCCCTCGAAACGCCAATAAACGGGAACAAATGCCAGTTTGCTGTCATTTTGGCAAAATATCTGCAAAGTTTGATCTCAGTTCGTTCCCATCGGTAAATGCAAAGCCAAAACTCGGCACCATTGCGCTTAGACTTGAGCCTGCCGATTGGGCTTAGCTCTCATTCCATTGATTCCATCCGCCTTCCGATGTGAGTCGAACCACGTGTTTTGACCGGAAATAGAACCGTTTTGCCCATGCGAATGGGACTTGGCCCATCGACAACATCTATTCGTACACAGTCGACCAAAGATAGAATTTCCATAGCAAGAAAGCCGGTCCGCAAATGAGATCGTATTTTGACTCGGCCGATAGATGAAGCGCGTACCTATTGATAGCTTTGCCCCAAACCCATTGTCACAAGCTCCGGGTGTCACCAGCATTTCCATTTGGCTCATAGCTCACGTTTAGCAATTCCTGCATTATGGCGCGCAGGACATTCCGCGGTGAAGCCGCCTCAATGTTGTTCCAGAACGACAACGCATGAATCGAGATCATTTGTCGCCAGATGGGCGTAGCGCATGGTCATCTGCAGGGTTTGATGCCCCAGCCACATCTGCACCCGCCGGATATCGATGCCGCCACGCACCAGCCGTGACGCACAGGTATGGCGCAGGATATGTGGAACAACCTGATCATCGCTACCCAAGCCCACTTCAGACTTGGCCTCGTTCCATATGGCGCGAAACCGCACCTGTTTGTGCATGGAGAAGGGGCCTTTCAGCCGCCCGCGCGGGATCTGTACAACTTCGGACGCCCGCCTTGTCAGGGGAACCGTCCGGCTTCGGCCGGACTTTGTCAGCCAGAAGGTCGATTTGGTGCCTTGCAGGTCATTCCAGTTCAACCCGATGGCTTCGCCAAGGCGGCAGCCCGTATCGACAAGGAAAATACTCAGCCGATAGCTATCTTCACATTTCGCCTTGATGGCTAGAAACAGGCGCGCTTCTTCTTCCGCCTCGAGAAATCGGATTCGACCCTGACGTTCTTTCTGGCGGCGGAACTCCGGTAAATTGTAAATGTCGCCCATCTTGCACGCTTTCCGAAGCAATTTGCTCAACGCCGCCATTTTTCGATTGATGGTTGCATTGCTGTTGCCGCGTTCGCGTAGCTCGCCGATCACAGAATCGAGCATTTCCTGTGTAAAGACACTGAAACGCTCGCTACCCAACATCTTACTCATTTCTCCAAGAAATGACCGCACGTTGCCTTTGTGCGAGCCTTCATCCCAGAGGATGCTGATATATTGCGCAGTCAATTCGCCAAGAGAATGTTCCCGGACCAGGCGCCGGCTTGCCTGATCTGCCGATGCGTAGGTGAGATCGTATTGAAAACGAACGGAAAAGTCCGCATCCGGCCGTGTCATGCCCAAAGGTGTGACTGTCATAATGATTGCGCTCTAATCAGTAAAATATACTTAGGTAAAATATATGACGAGTTGTAATCGTCTTTCTGAAAAGCGCAATCGCTGGGACTATTACACCTTAGGATAATACAACATCGCTTGCTGAAGCCTTGTGCGGCCTCACCAATCAACAAACCCCGGTGGTACTGTCCAAACATTTCAATATCTCCTCGGTCCGCGACCGGCTGGAATCCTTTCTCCGTTAAATGTCTGTGCGCCGCTAAAGCCGAACGCTAAAAATTGATTGTTAAAAATGGATTTTGATAAAATGACCAACGCCGGAGAAAAAACCGGCGTTGGGAATGTGTCAGGTTATCGAAGGATCAGAAATTGCGCTGGAAGCGCAGGATGCCCTGATAAGCGTCCTTCTTTTCAACGCCGTCATAATCGTCGGTGAAGTGGGTGTAATTTATTTCTGGCTTGATCTGGAAGCCTGGAACCAATTCATAGCCGACATTCAAAGCTGCTGCGTATTTGCCGCCGTCTTCGTAAGCGACCTGGGCATTGATAGTTGCTTTGTCGGAGGCTTTAAAGGCGCCACCGCCCCAGACAGCCCAATCACCATTCCATGAGCCATAATAGCCGGGAACATCGCCGTGAGCTTTGTAGCCACCCATGACAAAAAACGACAGCGCATCCGATGCCTTGAGATCCAGACGGACTTTTCCGGCAAAGTCGTCGATGACAGAATCATAAGCGCCAACGACAGCAATGCCACCCCAGGCCTGCTCGATTTTCACACCCGCAACCACATGCGGTACATAATTGTCGATGAGGTAGTCACCGCTGCCCTGTTCAACAGCCACCACGGCTGAAAACCCGTTGCCGCCGGTAAAGGTGTAGCTGATCTGGTTGTTTTCATAAGGGCCGTCGGACACAACATCATCGCTGATGATATCGCCGGCATAACCAACCCATGCATTGAATTGCGAATCCGACAAGCCGACCTGGAAACCGCCCAGCTGAATATAACCGGCAACGATTTTCACGGCGCTTGCACCATCGGTGTAATCGAAGCGGGTTTCCGCATAGGATTTCAACGTACCGAGCTCGGTATCCGAGCGGGCATCGAAACGAAGTGTTGCACGGCTGGTATCAGCCCACTTACCGCGGGCAATGCCCTTCTCGGCGTCGTCTCCGCCCTTCAGATCATTGCGCACATAGCCGCTGATCTTCAGGCAGGTTTCGGTACCAGGGATGTAGAAGAAGCCTGCGCCGTATGCATCGCAAACGCGAACATATTCGACAGCTTCTGGTTCAGCGACGACAACTGCATCGGCAGCGCGTGCGCCAGTTACTGCAACGAGGGCTGCAGCGGAGCCGAGTAGAAGGCTCTTGATGTTCATTTCTGACCTCCAGTCAAAGTTTGACAGGAGGCGGCTCGCAATCAGCGCGGGTCATAGGTGAATAGAGAACGGTTGCGCGCTCAATGTCCGACGGTATTGGAAAACAAGTTGACGATGAAAACACCGGCAATAATGAACGACAGCCCAATTATGGCAGGGATATCAAGTGGTTGTTTAAACCAGAACCAGCCGATGGCGGCAATGAGAACAATTCCTGCGCCTGACCAGATCGCATAAACGATGCCCACAGGCATCGTTTTGATCGGAATGGATAGACAGTAAAATGCCAGGGCATAACCGATCAGGCAGATCAGCGAAGGCCAAAGTCTCGTAAAACCATCCGCTTGCTTCAGCGCAGATGTGGCCGCCACTTCAAACAGTATGGCAATAACCAGGTAAAAGTAGGTCATTTCAAATCATCCATGAGATTCGGCGCAAACCCCGTTGATTCGATGCATGCGCAGGCCGTATTGCGGCAATCATGGCCAGTTTGCAGACCAAAATGCCATTCCAATTCCGCCATCGGCGTGACTGATTTTATTAAAATCGGGTTACCTATATTAATGAGTGGTAAAGATTTTGCCGGGCTCGCGGCGATTTCGTGTCATTTGTGCAACAGGCCGTTGGCATAGAGCCCTGGCAAGGTGTGGATGCCGACATTCGTGGTTGAAACCCATGAGATGGCGAGTATGTTCGGTCTCGAGGAAGGGCGTTCGTTCGCATTTCTTCTTGGACTTAGGGGATGGGGACAGGTTGTCCTTCAGCCAAATTGGAATGCCCAGACCCATTTTTAACTTTGACTGGAGGTCAGAAATGAACATCAAGAGCCTTCTACTCGGCTCCGCTGCAGCCCTCGTTGCAGTAACTGGCGCACGCGCTGCCGATGCAGTTGTCGTCGCTGAACCAGAAGCTGTCGAATATGTTCGCGTTTGCGATGCATACGGCGCAGGCTTCTTCTACATCCCTGGTACCGAAACCTGCTTGAAGATCGGCGGCTATCTGCGCGTTGACATCAAGGGTGGCGATGACGTTTATGGCGGCGGTCACGTTAACCAGGGTTCCGATCCACTCGGTGATGGCACATACAACTTCCAGACACGTGCGACAGTTCGTTTTGACGCCCGTTCGGAAACCGAACTCGGCACATTGCGTTCGTACATCGAAACACGTTTCAACTACACGAACGGTTCCAACAGCGGTGGCCTGATTCCTCAGGCATACATCGAACTCGGTGGTTTCCGTATCGGTACTGCTGACGAACTCTTCGGTTCGTGGACTGGTTATGCTGGCGACGTTTTCAACGACGACGTGATCAACTATCAGTCGGGCCAGAGCAATCAGGTCAGCTACACGTTCACTGGCGGCAACGGTTTCTCAGCGATTATCGCTGCTGAACAGGGCCAGCAGATGGACAACAACTACTACAACTACGACTACCGCATTGATGACTACATGCCACACGTTCTTGCTGGTGCAAAGTTCGAGCAGGCTTGGGGCGGTATCTCCGGTGTTGTCGGTTACGACTCAGTGGTTGAAGAATGGGCTGGTAAGGTTCGTTTGGACGTGAAGTTCACAGACACTGTTAAAGCCTTCGTTATGGGTGGATATCAGTCCAACTATGACGCCCGTGGTACCCAGCGCAACTGGTTTGGTACTTGGGAAGGTGACTGGGCTGTTTGGGGTGGTCTGTCCGCTAAAGTTTCCGACAAGGCAACTGTTAACGCACAGCTCGCTTACGAAGAAGAAGGTACATATTCTGGTACTTTGAACGTTGCTTACGAACTGGTTCCTGGCTTCACCATCACGCCAGAAATCACATACACCAAGTTTGACGGCGCTCGTAAGACATTCTCCGAAGCCAAAGTTGGCGGCAGCGACGACGCATTTGGTGCGATGATCCGCTTCCAGCGTAACTTCTAATCCTTCTTAGGATTAGGGTGTTTAAGACCCGGCAGCGCAAGCTGCCGGGTTTTTCTTTATGCGATGTCATTTCATGGCGGATGATACATGCGCGTGTTGATCTTGCAGCTGACATGGGGCAAGACAACATTTGTCCAATTGTCGCCGAGGGAAATTGCCAAGCATGCACATTGTCAAAAGCTGGTTCTGGCCGGGTGTGATAACCATCGCATGCCTCACGACGCTTGCAGGCTGGTTCCTTGCTGATCCTGTGGACAAACAACTGACCGAAGCGGTCAGCACGGCGCTGGAAGTGGACAATGGCTGGGCCAGTATAGAAGTTGAAGGCCGCGATCTGACGCTCAAAGGCGTGGCGCCTTCTGAAGAGGCTTTGGCCTCGGCACTCAAAATTGCTGACGATACGTTCGGCATTCGCGTGGTTGAAAACGCCGCAACGCTGCTGCCATTGGTGCAGCCTTTCAGCTTTGTCGTTACAAAGTCGGATCAGGGCATTCTTCTGTCGGGCAATGTTCCCTATGGCGATACACGCGCCAGGCTTCTCGCTGCCGCTGAAAATGCCATGCCCGGAATTGATATTATTGATGAAATGGCTGTCGCTCGTGGTGCTCCGCAAGGTTTTTTCGATCTTGCCAATTTTGCCTTGCAGCAGGCGTCGCAACTGATTGGTGGTGAAACCAGTCTTGCAGGCGAAACCTACAGCTTGAACGGAACGGCCGCGAATGCGGCGGATTATGAATCGCTCACCTCCGCACTAAAGACACAGCTTCCCGGCAATGGTAAAGTTGGTGAGATAAATCTGACGCCTTCGCCCGTCAGCAGTGGAGGCTGAACCTCTTGCCCGTTTGTGACGGGCTTGGATAATGGGAGCGTGACCGATGTTATACCTCGTCAGCAAACTATGGCTTTTCCTGCTGGTCGCTGCACTTGTCGGGTTTTATGTCGGCTGGTCAACCTACAGCGAGAAGCGGAACTGATCTCTGGTAAGAGGGTAAAGTCATGATTATCTTTCTCGTTCAATCCTTTTTGCTTATTGCGGCCGCCTTTGTCATCGGCGCAGTTTTAGGGCGTGTTTTCAAAGGTTTGTCGCCTAAAACTGATTCTGCTTCAGAAGAATCGACGCGCGCGGCGGATGCACGCCTTGCCGCTGCTGTTGCAACGCCGGCCAATGATGATGTGAGCAAGCCGGCACAAGCCGTTACGCCGATACCGCCAGCCGAGCCTGTGCCCGCAATAGCGGCGGCAAAAGTGAATGGTGTTGATGGAAAACGTGCAGAACCGGCTGAAAAGACCAAATCTCCGGCAAGAAAAACGGCGGCGAAATCGTCTACGGGCACCGTATCCAAGGCAGATGAAGATACCCAGAATCGCCCCACCACATTGAAAAATGCCCGGCGGGGAAAACCGGACCATTTATCGGATATCGAGGGTATCGGAAATGTTATTGAATCAAAGCTTTTTGGCCTTGGCGTCTTTCATTTCGATCAGATAGCCGCTTGGGACGCTGATCAGGCGGCATGGATCAGCCGGGAAATCGGTTTTCCAGGACGGGCTTATCGCGAAAACTGGATGAAGCAGGCTACGGCCTTGGCAAAACCTGCACCCGATGCGGCCGAGAAAACAAAGCCGGCGACCAAACCTGTCGTGAAAAGGCCCCGGAAAAGTTAAGCGGTCCGGATATCCGCGCCTTCGGCAAAGGCTGCGATCAGATCTGGCAAGCGCCCCGTTTCCACAAGCGGGGCGTGGCCTTGTCCGGCAACATTGAACACTTGCAAGGCGCTGTGCCGCCGGGCCATTCCATCGACGGTTTCCTGTGCCAGCAGTTTGGTGTTTTCCCCGCGGATAACCAGAAGCGGCAAATCCTTCAACAAATCAAATTGCACCCAAAGATCCGGCAGCTTCTGGCTGAAATCGACATTTTCCATGGTTTTCAAAAGATTTGGATCGTAATCCGACAGGATGGTGCCATTGTCTTCGCGATAGATGGCGCGGGCAAACCGGTCCCAATCTTCATTGGTCAAAGCAGGGAAGGCCGGGCCGTGAACCGAGCGCTGCAGTTCAGCTGCATCTGCCCAGTTCCGAGGTTGCTTCGCGCCCTTCAGGTAACTGCCAATCTGCTGCAATCCTTCGACGGCGATCTCTGGTCCAATATCGTTGAATATGACACCGGCCAGTACATGCGGCGCTATGGCTGCTAGAATATGCGTGATCAGTCCACCGCGTGATGTTCCGAGAAAGATAGCCCGTGCAATCTGGAGGTGGGCGAGCCCCGCAAGCACATCGCCTGCTTCGATGCCGATATTATAATGTGACCAGTCAGGATCATAATCGGATTGGCCACGGCCGCGATAATCGAAGGTAATGACCCGGCGTGGTGTTTGCGGGTGCTGGGATAAAAACACCGCCAGTTCATGAAAATCCCGGCTGTTGCGGGTAAGCCCAGGCAGGCAGATAACCGGCAAATTATCTGTTTTTACATCAGGTTCGTACAGCCGCCCGTAAAGATGCAAGCCATCGGAAGCGTCAAAACGAATCTCGCGAAATGAATCGGCCAATCTAAAGTCCTGTTGCTGGGAGTTAGCGCCTTCCGGCGGTCAGATCGCTTTCAATCTGCGCCTTGCCGTAAAGCCGGGATTTGTAGACTTCGTAGTTTTCCATCACCCGCTGCACATAGTTGCGCGTTTCCGTGTAGGGAATGCGTTCGATCCAGTCGACAACTTCGTCGACAGATTTGCCACGCGGGTCGCCATAACGGGAGACCCATTCATTAGCGCGGCTGGGCCCGGCATTATAACCGGCGAAGGTAAGGACGTAGGAACCGTCAAACTTGGCAATCTGCTCGCCAAGGAAGCGGGCTCCGAGTGTCGCGTTGTAAGCCGCGTCGCCCGTCAGCCTGTCCTGCGAATAGGAAATGCCAGCACGCTTGGCAACATCCTTCGCAGTGCCCGGCAGCAACTGCAGCAAGCCGCGCGCGCCGGCGCTGGAAACGGCACCAACGTTGAACTCGCTTTCCTGCCGCGCAATGGCATAGGCGAGGGCCGCACCGGAGCCGGAAATATTCGCATTGTCCGGAATGGCACCGATCGGATGTGAGAGCGCCCCGACATCAATGCCGCGCTGGGCGGCAGTCTTGCCGACGCGCAAGGCCATAAAGTGGTTGCTCTTGCGCTCTGCCATCACAGCCAGAAGTGCAAGTTCGCCCGGACTGTCGAGTTCCTGGCTGAGGCTGGCATAGAGAACAGCGGCGCGCGGCGCGTAACCGGTATCTTCCAGTCGCTGAATAGCGCGCACAGCTTCACGCTGCGAAAATCTGGCGCGATCCGCATCGCTCGGGCGCGGGTAGGGCAGTTGCAGCGCAGCTTGTCCAAGCTTTGCTGCGGCCAACTGGCCATAGAATGTCGTGCCATAGCGTGCTGCGCGGTTATAATAGTCGCGCGCATTGCCCCCGGCGCCCGCTTCTGCCGAACGGCCAAGCCAGTAACAGGCGCGTGAAGCCGACATCGGACGCGATGAAATTTCTGCAATACGGGCAAAATGCTTTTGGGCGGTCTGCGGGTCTTTCAACGCACGCAGTGCGTACCAGCCGGCATGAAATTCTGCTTCGGCAGCCACAGCGGGCGTTTCCGCGCTATGCGTGGCCGCGATCTTGTAGGCACGTTTGGCATCGCCAATATCGAGCAGTTCGCGCGACAGCACGCGCCGCTCCACCCACCATGCATCTGGGTCGATTAGAGATGCGGCATCGCGCGGTGCTGTCGCCATCACGTCTGCAGCTTCCTTGAAGCGCTCGGCACGGCGCAAATACTGCGCCTTGGCGAAGATATAGGCGGGGTTTGACTGCCATGTGCCATTGATGGCAGCCAGTTTCTTGGCGGCATCCGGCGACTTTTGCAGCACGGCAGCAAAGGCATCATACAGCGATTCGGCATTGGCGAGCTTGGCAACGCGGCCGGCAGACTTTGCCTTGCCTTCGTAAAGCATGGTCAGCATACGAACGAGGTGGTCTTCGCGCGGAATAACCTGAGCAAATTCCTTCAGGATCGCAGCTTCCTGCGCATCATCCAGCTTCTTCGTTCGCCAGAAAGGCCCGAGGACCTGACGCGCACGGGCCATATTGCCGGTCGCAACAAAGGCTCTGGCAAGAATGATTGTGCCTTCGGCGGTTTGTGGCGGTGTCCCACCAAACGCATTGATTACGGTGGCGGGAGCTGGGTTTTCTTTGAAAAGTGCCCGCTCCGAATTGCTGCGGAATGTTGCCATACCCGGCCAGCCCGGCAGTTCTGCAGCAGCATGGGCAATTTCCGAGCTGGGAACACCAGGTGCATTGGATAGTCCAATGGCCCATGTCAGAATATGGCGGTCCAGAGCATCGGCAGGCAGCCCATTGCGGATGCCAAGCGCACGCTGCACATCACCGCTGGATAGGGCATCGAGCCCGGTTTTCAGGCTGCCGGCAATTGCTGATGGTTTTGACGGCTGAGCAATACCGGAAGTCGTTACCGGATCCGGGCGTGCCAGAATCTTCGCTGCGGGGCTGCTGCGTGTCTGCGTGGGTGCGAATGGTTTCAGTGTTGGTACTGGCGGCGTTGAATTTTGGGCAAGCGCAACCGTCGTCATAAGCAAAGATGACGCGAGAAGAACATGACGCAAAACAGAAGTTCTCAGCATACAGTAACCAATTTATTCGAAAGGGATCACACCACAGCCCCGGCGATCCAGAACTGTTGGATCAGATAATAATGGCGGACGTGTGAAGGCACTCTTAACGAAAGGTTATCATGACCTGTTGCTTTTGAGCGAAACATCAATTGCTTTGCTGATTTTCATCAAGGAAATCATCTTGCCCGGCGAAGCATGGCCGACTATGGTGCGCCACCTTATGATCGGCACCATACTGGTTCGCTCATGATTTAATCTTGTTTCCTTGGAGTTCACTATGCTGAAAGGCTCAATCACCGCTCTCGTCACGCCATTCGACCAAAACGGGTCGTTTGACGAGAAAGCCTTTCGTGCGTTCCTGAACTGGCAGACTGCCGAAGGCACAAACGGTTTCGTTCCTGTTGGCACTACCGGCGAATCGCCGACCCTCTCGCATGCCGAACACAAGCGTGTCGTCGAAGTTTGCATCGAGGAGGCCAAGGGCAAGGTTCCGGTTATCGCCGGTGCCGGTTCTAACAACACCCGCGAGGCTATCGAGCTGGCAGAGCATGCTGAAAAGGCAGGCGCTGACGCTATCCTCGTTGTGACGCCCTATTACAACAAGCCGAACCAGCGTGGCCTTTACGCCCATTACAAGGCTGTCGCCGAAGCTGTTTCGCTGCCGATCATCATCTATAACATTCCGGGCCGTTCTGTCATCGACATGACGCCGGAGACGATGGGACAGCTCGCTAACGATTTCAAGAATATTGCTGGCGTCAAGGATGCGACCGGCAAGATCGAGCGTGTTTCGGAACAGCGCATCACCTGTGGACATGATTTCATCCAGCTCTCGGGCGAAGACGCAACTGCGCTTGGTTTCAATGCTCATGGCGGCGTCGGTTGCATTTCCGTAACCTCCAACATCGCACCGCGTCTTTGTGCGGAATTCCAGGCTGCAACGCTTCGTGGTGATTATCCCGCTGCGCTGAAGATTCAGGATCGCTTGATGCCGCTCCACAAGGCACTGTTTATCGAGCCAAATCCGACAGGCCCGAAATACGCCCTCGCCAAGCTCGGTAAGATGAACAATTCGCTTCGTTCCCCGCTCGTCCCGATTGAAGCCGCAACGGCGGACCGTATCGATCAGGCGATGAAACATGCGGGGCTGATCAACTGAAAAATCAGTTGGAAAGCACTATATAATCCTGATGAACAAGCCCAAAGCTGCCAAAAGACCCATAACGGTTAGCAAGATTATTGCTGAGAACCGTCGAGCGCGCTTCAATTTCGAGATTCTCGACACGCTGGAGGCTGGCATTGTGCTGGAAGGGACGGAAGTGAAGTCCTTGCGCATCAACCAGTCAAACATAGCCGAAAGCTATGCCAGCCTCGAGAATGGCGAGTTCTGGCTGATCAATTCCTATATTCCGGAATATCTGCAGGCCAACCGTTTCAACCATGCACCACGGCGCCATCGCAAACTTCTGGTCAGCAAACGTGAAATGGCACGGTTGGGCCAGTCGGTTGACCGTGAAGGCATGACCGTCGTCCCGCTCAAGCTCTATTTCAATGACAAGGGCAAGGCGAAGCTCGAACTCGCCGTTGCACGCGGCAAGAAGCTGCATGACAAGCGCGAGACGGAAAAGCAGCGCGACTGGAACCGTGAAAAATCTCGCCTGCTGCGCGACCGCGGTTAAGTTCAAATGTTGCCGCTCTATCTCCCCCTTGCGGGGGAGAAAGCGATTTCAGCATCTTAGCCTCTTAGCTAAGTGCTAGAAATCGCCAGAGAGGGGATAATTTTTGATAACATGTAAATCCCCTCTCTTGGATTTTCTAAGGATTTAGCAAAAAGGCTAAATCCAAGAAAATCCTTTCTCTCCCGCAAGGGGAGAGATCATCAGTGCCAAGCTCACCATAAGGGAGATTAGCGCGGTGGGAGAGCGTCTCTTTTAAGCTAACGAATCCAGATACTTGCGCACCTCGGCAAACACGCTCTTGAACATCGCCTCGGTCAAACGCCCGGTATTCGTGTTGTAGCGTGAGCAATGATAGCTGGAAAAAATCCGGATATTGCCGACATCCGACTGGCCACCATGGCTGAACGGGTGCTTGGCCACGGGTTGTTTCAGGGCGCGCACCGCCGATTGATGCGCGATCGTTCCCAGCGTCACGATGGCGTGCAGGTTTTTGAACTGCTGCATTGTGGGCGTCAGAAACTGCCTGCAATTGTTGATCTCGGCACCAACCGGTTTGTTTTCCGGTGGCACACAGCGCACCGCATTGGTGATAGCGGTATTGAGCAATTCCAGCCCGTCATCCGGACGCGCCTTGAAGCTTCCGCGCGAAAAACCGAACTCTGACAGCGTGCCGTAGAGCAGGTCACCGGCGTAATCGCCGGTGAACGGGCGTCCCGTCCGGTTGGCACCGCGCAAGCCAGGCGCCAGTCCCACAATCAATAGTTGAACTGAGTTGATTCCCGCCCGCAGGCAGAAATGTCGGCACCGGCGCATTATGCCAGGAAGGCTCCTTCACACGCCATTCGGCGATGAAATCATGCAGGCGGGGACAGATGGGGCAATCGCGGGAGGGTTCGACACTCATAGGGCTTTAAAAGCATAATGCCGCACGGATTTCCATGCGGCATATCAATGCTCAGCCATGATTATCAATAGTCGACTTGTTCTTCTTCGACTTCAACCCGGCGCGGTGCACGCTCGGAAGGCTCGCGGCCGATTTCCGAACGCAACGACGTCAGATCGATGAAATGGTCGGCCTGACGGCGCAATTCATCAGAAATCATTGGTGGCTGGGTCGAGAGCGTCGAAACAACGCTGACCTTACGGCCCTTGCGCTGCAAAGCTTCAACCAGAGAGCGGAAATCTCCGTCGCCGGAGAAAATAACAAAATGGTCAACTGTGTCGGTCAACTGCATGGCGTCGACAGCAAGTTCAATGTCCATATTGCCTTTAATCTTACGGCGTCCGGCAGAATCAGTGAATTCTTTTGCTGGCTTGGTAACGACCTTGTATCCGTTATAGTCTAGCCAATCGATCAGCGGACGAATGGAAGAGTATTCCTGGTCTTCAACAAGCGCGGTGTAGTAATACGCGCGAAGCAAATAACCCCGCTTTTGAAAAGCTGAGAGAAGCTTGCGGTAATCAATATCAAATCCCAAAACCTTTGAGGCTGCGTAGAGATTTGCACCATCGATAAACAAGACGATCTTTTCACGTGGATCAAACATAATAAGGTTCCATTTCAAAAAGGTGAGCTTCAATTTCAAATCAGCTTGAAGGTAATAAAGCCGGATCTGATCTTATACGAAAGTAGCATATTTACTACGTCGGGTTCGGCCAAAAGCCAATAGCTCGAAGGAAAATTAGTCTAAAATTTGGACAGGAGTGTTCAAAGTATGGTGATCGGTTTTGAAAGACACGTTGGGACATCTCGAGGAGATCGACGGCTTTTGCTTGTTTTTTCTGCGCAACCGCGTTATGTCCGGCTTAATCCGTTAATTCAGTTAAAAATGAAAGGGGCAGTCTATGGCCCGCGTCACTGTTGAAGATTGCGTTGACAAGGTCGAAAACCGGTTTGAACTGGTTTTGCTCGCCAGTCACCGTGCGCGTCTGATTTCGCAAGGTGCGGCGATCACGATCGATCGCGACAATGATAAGAACCCGGTTGTTGCGCTGCGTGAAATCGCAGACGAAACATTGTCCCCGGGTGATCTGAAGGAAGATCTGATCCACTCGCTGCAGAAGCATGTTGAAGTGGATGAGCCGGAAGCCGTTGCTGTACCGCTGGCGCAGGTCACGTCCGGTGACAGCGAAGGTGGCGAAGTTGCTGAAGCCGATGCGGACGACAATGTTTCCTTCGACAGCATGTCGGAAGAAGAATTGCTGGCTGGTATCGAGGGCTTGGTAGCTCCGGAAAAAAGCGACGACTACTAAGTCAAATGTCGCGCTTTCAGCGCGATTGATTGCCATTCAGGCTATTTGATGCGTCGCAGCCTTTCTGCGGCGCATTATTTTTGCGTCTTGGTAACGCAATCACCATATATCGCGTACCATATATCGCCCGATAATTAGATGTTTAAGGTTGGAGGCTTTCGTCCATGATGCGTCAGTATGAGCTTGTTGAGCGTGTTCAGCGTTACAAGCCTGACGTCAATGAGGCGCTGCTTAACAAGGCCTACGTCTATGCCATGCAGAAGCATGGCCATCAGAAGCGCGCTTCGGGCGATCCTTATTTCTCGCATCCGTTGGAAGTCGCCGCGATTCTCACCGATATGCACCTCGACGAGGCAACGATTGCCATCGCGCTGCTGCATGACACGATTGAGGACACATCCGCCACGCGGCAGGAGATCGATACACTGTTCGGCCCTGATATCGGCAAGCTTGTCGAGGGTCTGACCAAGCTGAAGAAGCTCGATCTCGTCTCCAAAAAGGCTGTGCAGGCCGAAAATCTGCGCAAGCTGCTTCTGGCGATTTCCGATGACGTTCGGGTTCTGCTGGTCAAACTGGCTGACCGTCTGCACAATATGCGCACGCTGCACCATGTGCCGCCGGATAAACGCCTGCGTATCTCCGAAGAGACCATGGATATTTATGCGCCGCTCGCTGGCCGCATGGGTATGCAGGACATGCGCGAAGAGCTGGAAGGGCTGGCATTCCGCTATATCAACCCTGAAGCTTTCAATGCGGTGACGAATCGTCTGGCCGAGCTTCTGGAAAAGAACCGGACGACACTGGCGCAGATCGAGACGGACCTTTCGAGCCTCTTTGAGAAACACGGTATCAAGGCGGGTGTCAAAAGCCGGCAGAAGAAGGCCTGGTCAGTTTTCCGCAAGATGGAAAGCAAAGGCCTCTCGTTCGAACAGCTTTCCGATATTTTCGGGTTCCGCGTCGTCGTGGACACGGTTGCAGACTGTTATAACGCACTCGGCATCATCCATACGACGTGGTCGATGGTTCCCGGCCGGTTCAAGGACTATATCTCGACGCCGAAGCAGAACGATTATCGCTCCATCCATACGACGATTGTCGGTCCGTCGCGCCAGCGCGTTGAACTGCAGATTCGCACCCGCGAAATGAACGACATTGCCGAATACGGCGTTGCCGCCCATTCAATCTACAAGGATCGCGGCAGCGCCCAGAATCCGCATGTCATTTCGACTGAAACCAATGCCTATGCATGGCTGAGGCAGACCATTGAAGCGCTGGCAGAAGGCGATAATCCGGAAGAGTTCCTCGAGCACACCAAGCTTGAACTGTTTCAGGATCAGGTTTTCTGCTTTACCCCGAAAGGCCGTCTCATCGCCTTGCCGCGCGGTGCGACGCCGATTGATTTTGCCTATGCGGTGCATACGAACATCGGCGACAGCTGCGTTGGCGCCAAGGTCAATGGCCGTATCATGCCGCTGATGACCGAGTTGCATAATGGCGATGAGGTGGAAATCATCCGCTCCAAGGCGCAGACGCCGCCTGCCGCCTGGGAATCCGTGGTTGTAACGGGAAAGGCCCGCGCGGCCATCCGCCGTGCCACACGGCTTGCCGTGCGCAAGCAATATTCCGGCCTCGGCATGCAGATTCTCGAGCGGGCCTTTGAGCGCGCCGGAAAAGTCTATTCGCGTGAGGAATTGAAGAAGGGCCTGCCACGTCTTGCCCGCAAGGAAATCGACGATGTGCTGGCCGCTGTCGGCCGGGGTGAATTGCCATCGTCTGATGTGATGAAGGCGGTCTATCCGGAATATCAGGATTCAAAACCCAAGCCGACTCCAAGCGAGCGTGAGGAGGGGTGGGTCAATTTCCGTAATACATCAGGCATGATCTTCAAAATGCCCGATGGAAGTGAGGGCAAGGGCTGGGAGCCCGGTGGGCCGCAGGCTCTTCCGATCCGTGGCACAAGCCCTGACATGCCGGTGCATTTCTCGCCGGAAGGCGCCGTGCCGGGCGACCGCATTGTCGGTATTCTGCAGCCGGGCTCCGGCATGACCATCTATCCGATCCAGTCATCGGCGCTGATGGCCTATGACGATCAGCCGGAACGCTGGATCGACGTGCGCTGGGATATAGACGAGAGCAGGCGTGATCGTTTCCCGGCCCGCATCAACATCTCGGCCATCAATGCGCCGGGCTCATTGGCGGAAATCGCCCAGATCATTGCGGCAAATGAAACGAATATTCACAATCTCTCGATGGTTCGCACGGAACCTGATTTTACCCAGATGATCGTTGATCTGGAGGTTTGGGATCTGAAGCATCTCAACCGGATATTGTCGAAACTCAAGGAAAGCAAATGCGTGAGCGATGCGCAGCGCGTCAACGGATAATGAAGGACTGAAGATGAACACTGATGAAGTGCTGGATGTATTTCGCGAAGCCGGTGCCGTTCTGGAAGGGCACTTTATCCTGACTTCGGGCTTGCGGAGCCCGACATTCCTGCAAAAAGCCCGTGTTTTCATGCATGCAGACAAGACCGAGCGCGTGTGCCGCGCGCTTGCTGACAAGATCCGGTCTGCCGGTCTCGGCCATATCGACTATGTTGTCGGACCTGCCATCGGTGGCATCATCCCGGCCTATGAAACGTCGCGGCATCTTGGCGTCCCAGCCATCTGGGTCGAGCGTGAAAATGGTGTATTCCGGCTTCGCCGCTTTGAAATTGCCAAGGGCGCACGTGTCGTCATCGTTGAGGATATTGTATCCACAGGCCTGTCGATCCGCGAGACGGTGACGACCCTGCAGGAACTCGGTGCCGAGGTTGTGGCCGCTGCATGCATCATCGACCGGTCAGCTGGCAAAACAAATGTCGGCGTGCCACTGATTGCACTGGCGGAATATGAAGTACCGGCATATCCTGCCGATCAATTGCCTCCCGAGCTTGCCGCAATTCCGCCTGTTAAGCCCGGTAGTCGTAATATTTGATCCACTTTCGAGAAGAGCGCCCGGCCGGTTGTACGCATACATCGGCCTGCCGCGCTGAGGGACTTGACGACAATGCTATTTAAACGGCGCACAAAACCGGGCCTTCGCGAACGCATGCGTGTCGCGCTGTGGCCCCGCCGCTCCGTTGGCCGGTCGCTGCGCTATTTCGGCAAACGCGTCCTGCGCTTGCGTGCAACGCCTCATGCCATTGCGGCTGGTCTTGCTGCAGGCATCTTTTCCTCGTTTATCCCTATTCTCGGTGTGCACATCGCGGTTGCCTTGGCTATTGCCTGGGTCATTGGCGGCAATATCGCTGCCGCTATTCTTGGCACGACGCTGGGCAATCCGCTTTTTCTGCCTTTCATCTGGGGTGCAACCCTGGAAGCGGGGCGCTTTGTCCTCAGCGGCGGCCCCAGCGATGAGCCTTTCCCGCATCATCTCGGACACATGTTGCGGCATCTGGATTTTGCCGAATTATGGGGTCCGATTGTCAAACCCATGTTGATCGGCGCTATTCCGCTCGGCCTGATTGCTGCGCTTGTTGTCTATTTCCCCACGCGCTGGCTCGTTGCGAGCTTCCAGAACAGGCGAAAGGCAGGCTTTCGTCTGGAAAAAGTCGCTGAAACCTCATGATCATCGGCATAGGCAGTGATCTGATCGATATCAGGCGTATCGAAAAGACCTTGGAGCGGCATGGCGATCGCTTCATTGAGCGGGTCTATACGCCGGTAGAAAAAGCCAAATCCGAACGCCGCAAGCTGCGTGCCGCATCTTATGCCAAGAGGTTTGCAGCCAAAGAAGCCTGCGCCAAGGCGCTGGGCACAGGTTTGGCGCAGGGTGTTTTCTGGCGCGATATGGGCGTTGTCAATCTGCCCAGCGGTGCGCCGACCATGCGGCTGACCAATGGTGCTGCAAAGCGTCTTGATGCGATTCTGCCAGCTGGCCACACCGCGCGCATTCATGTGACCATCACTGACGATTTTCCGCTTGCACAAGCATTCGTGATTATTGAAGCCCTCAAAATCGAAGATTAGCCTTAATCAAACGGCATTAAGCGGCATTGCTCCCTGCGGTTTCAGCCGCTAAGAGGGGGCACGTTACAAATTTTGGAGATATGACGAGCGTGAGCGACAAATCTGTTGTGAAGAAATCTGGTGGTCTCGGCGAGACAATCAGCGTTATCGTGCAGGCTCTGCTGCTCGCATTGGTTATTCGTACCGTGCTGTTTCAGCCGTTCAACATTCCGTCCGGCTCGATGCGCCCGACGTTGCTTGAAGGCGATTATCTCTTCGTGTCGAAATTCTCCTACGGTTTTTCCAAGTTTTCGATCCCATTCGCTCCTGACCTGTTTTCGGGCCGTATTTGGGGCAGCGAGCCGCAGCGCGGCGATGTTGCCGTATTCCGCAAGCCGAATGATACCTCGCTGGACTTCATCAAACGTGTGGTTGGTCTGCCCGGTGATCGCGTGCAGATGCGTGGCGGAGTGCTTTACATCAACGATGTGGCGGTGCCGCGTGTGAAGGTCGGGCAGATCAACAATCCTGACATCACCGAGGTCAATCGTCCTGTTGATGTCTATCGCGAAACGCTGCCGAACGGCGTCACCTATGACACGCTTGATCTGACACCCAATGGCCTTGGCGATGATACACGCGAGTTCGTGGTTCCTGCCGGTAACTATTTCATGATGGGTGACAATCGCGATAATTCCGCCGACAGCCGCTTTGACGTTGGTTACGTGCCATTCGAAAACTTCATCGGCCGCGCCAACATCATTTTCTTCTCCATTGCCGGGAAAGCAAGCCCGCTGGAACTGTGGCGCTGGCCTTCGGAATTGCGCTTCGACCGGCTGTTCCACAGTGTGAATGGAACATCTTTCACCCCGAAGAGCCAATGAGCCGCCCATGAACCTGTCCGCAGATGTCGTTCGCAGACTGGAGGAACAGACAAGCCACACATTTCGCGATCTTGCCCGGCTTGAGCGTGCGCTGACCCATGCCAGTGCCCGCCAATCCGTTGGATCGGATTATGAGCGGCTTGAGTTTCTGGGCGACCGCGTCCTCGGGCTGGTCATCGCTGAAATGTTGTTTCGCGTCTATCCGACAGCCAGTGAAGGCGAGTTGTCCTTGCGGCTGAATTCGCTCGTCAATGCCGATACATGTGCGGCAGTCGCCGATGAAATTGGTCTGCACGAGTTCATTCGCACCGGTTCCGACGTTAAAGGACTGGCTGACAAGCGACTGAAAAGCCTGCGTGCCGACGTGGTGGAATCACTGATTGCAACGATTTATCTGGACGGCGGGCTGGAAGCGGCGCAACCTTTCATCCAGCGTTACTGGGATGCCCGTTCGCGTGAGATCAATTCAGCGCAGCGTGATCCCAAAACAGAATTACAGGAATGGGCCCATCAGCAGGATGGAGCTCAGCCTTTATACAGCGTGGTCGAGCGCACCGGCCCGGACCACGATCCACAGTTTACGGTGAAGGTAGAGGTAAAAGGCTTTTCGCCTGCAACCGGCATGGGACGTTCCAAGCGTATTGCCGAGCAGGAAGCCGCCGTTGCCTTGCTTTACCGCGAAGGCGTCCGTGAGAAGACGCAGGAAGAGGGACAAAAATGACCGATCAGGATGTGACACCGGAGGTGACCCAGCCAGAAGGCCCGACACGCTCGGGCTTTATTGCTTTGATTGGCGCACCCAATGCTGGCAAGTCGACGCTGGTTAACCAGCTCGTTGGCAGCAAGGTTTCCATCGTTACCCACAAGGTGCAGACAACGCGGGCGCTGGTGCGCGGCATTGTCATTCACGATCGTACACAGATGGTGCTGGTTGACACGCCGGGTATTTTCAAGCCGAAGCGCCGCCTTGACCGCGCCATGGTGACGACCGCTTGGGGCGGTGCCAAGGATGCCGATCTCATTCTTGTACTGATCGACGTGGAAGAGGGCATCAACGAAGAAGCCGAGGCCATCCTCAGCACTTTCCATGAAAAGAAGCGCAAGGCGATCCTCGTTCTCAACAAGGTTGATCGTATCGAAGCGCCGAAGCTTCTGGAATTGGCGCAGCGGGCCAATGAAATGATGCATTTCGACAAGACGTTCATGATTTCGGCTCTGAAGGGCTACGGCTGCAAAGATTTGCTGAAATATCTTGCCGATAATTTGCCGGAGGGTCCATGGTATTACCCGGAGGACCAGATTTCCGACATGCCCATGCGTATGCTGGCGGCGGAAATCACCCGGGAAAAGCTGTATCTGCGCCTGCACAACGAGCTGCCCTATTCCTCGACGATTGAAACCGAGAGCTGGGAAGAGAAGCCGGACGGTTCTGTCCGCATCCAGCAGGTGATCTATGTCGAGCGCGACAGCCAGAAGAAAATTGTGCTTGGTCACGAAGGTCAGGCGATCAAGTCCATCGGCCAGGCTGCCCGCAAGGAACTGATGGAAATCCTGGAACAGAAGGTTCACCTGTTCCTGTTCGTCAAGGTTCGTGACAATTGGGGCAATGATCCCGAGCGTTACCGCGAAATGGGCCTTGAATTCCCGCACGGATAGCGCGACCTTCCCTCTCATGGAATGGCGGGACGAAGGAATCATCCTCGGCACGAGACGGCATGGTGAAACCAGCGCCATTCTCGAGCTGATGACGCGCGAGCACGGCCGCCATATGGGGCTGGTGCGCGGCGGCCGTTCCCGTCGTATGCAGCCACTGTTGCAGCCGGGAAATCGGGTCGATGTGATCTGGCGGGCTCGGATCGATGAACATCTCGGCATGATGCAGATCGAGCCGGTTTCCTTTGCGGCAGCGCGGCTGTTCGAACAGCCGGTTGGGCTTTACGCCCTGCAATTGGCGGCCGCCCACCTGCGTCTGCTGCCTGAACGCGATCCGCATCAGGGCCTCTTCGAAACGCTCGCCATTATCCTTGAACATTGCGAAGATCCGCTTATCTCGGGCGAACTCCTGTTGCGCTTTGAGATCATGATGCTGGAGGAATTGGGTTTCGGCCTTGATCTGAAGCGCTGTGCGGCAACGGGCAGCGAAGATAATCTCGCCTATGTGTCGCCGAAGTCGGGCCGGGCCGTGTCGCGTGATGCCGGTGCACCATGGGCCGACAAGCTTCTCGCCATGCCACCCTTCATGCTCAGTTCGAAGGTGCGTGCCGCATCCCTGACAGAGCTTGTCGATGCCTTTCGTCTCACCAGCTTCTTCTTCACCCGTCACGTCTGGGAGCCGCGCGCACTCAAAGCGCCGGAATCCCGCGACGGCTTTCTGACCGCTGTTTCGCGCTCCGTATCAAAGACCGCAGGGCAGGGCCTTGCCGCAGAGGAAAGGCCCGTGCTTCCATGAATTCAGCCCCTGTTTCAGCCATCGAATTTCCCGGTGGTATCGGTCTGGTACCGCTTGCCGATCTTGCCACGCGCGGCGGCCTTGAGGTGTTGCAGGCCATGTTGCGCGGTGAATATCCCGCGCCGCCCATTTCCCGGACACTTTCGTTCAATCTGTATGAGGCTGAATTGAACCGGGTGATCTTCAAGGGCGAGCCATTGCAGGAGCACCTCAATCCACTTGGCGGCATCCATGGCGGCTGGATCGCAACCTTGATGGATTCTGCCTTGGCGTGCTGCGTCATGACCACCCTGAAACCCGGCGAAGCCTATACGACGGTCGAGTTTAAAGTGAATCTCGTCCGGCCTTTGACTGCCGGCATGGGAGTTGTGACCTGCGAAGGCAAAGTTGTTCATCGCGGCAAAACGCTGGCGACGTCAGAAGCATTTCTCAGGGATCAGAACGGCAAACTTCTCGCCCACGGCACCGAAACCTGCGCGATCTTTCCGTTTGATAGCTTTGTCCGGCGGGGCTGAGGTTTTTTAGAGTCCAGCAAGCGAAAGGCCGGTCACGGCCAGCAGGACGATCCAGCCGAAATGCCGGCCGCGAGTGGCCCAGGCATTGGCGATGGCGGCGAAGCCGAATGTCAGGGCACTTGCTGCGATAATCCAGCGCGAGGCACTTTGCGACGCGATCCACGGCGAGGCGACGAGCAGTCCGCCCAAGCTGAACCACGCAACTGCACTGCATTGCCAGACCAACCGTATCAATAGTCGCAGTGATTGAGGTTCGATGCGTGCCTTGGTGAAGATTTTTGTTTCTCCAAGAACTCCATGGATAATGGCAGCAGCCATAGCCAGAATACCGGCGGTAGGAACAAGCAGGTCATGCATTGCGCTCTCCATACACTTATGTATGGTGGAGTTAACGATGCAATGATGAACGAGTCAATGCAGTGGTGTATGGTTTATGGCAGACAATCATTTAGGTCCGGCAGAATGGGTGAGTGCAGGCCTGGCGGCACTCGAATCTTCAGGTTTTACCGCGCTGAAAGCTGACAAGCTGGCAAAGGTTTTAAACGTCTCCCGTGGCAGCTTCTATTGGCATTTTGCCGATGTGGCGGCGTTTCATACCGCTGTGCTGCGCCATTGGCGCGCTGTTGCGCTGGAAGGAGTGGTCAATGAAATCGGGCACACGAACGCAGATCGGCTTGAGGCATTGCTGGAACGGGCATTTCTGGCGGATACGCGTCGCGAAGTAGCTGTCCGGGCATGGGCAACAGCAGATCCTCTGGCCAAATCAATAGTCGATTCAGTCGATATCGAACGGGTAAGCTATCTGCGCAAACTGCTGGTAGAATCTGGCATAGAGCCTGTTCTGGCGGAAACCCGGGCGCAAATTCTCAATTGGACCTATCTCGGTCATGCGCTGTCGACGCCGGGCTCGGGTCATCAATCCGTTCACGCCGCGATCTGCGATCTTTCGCAGATGATGCGGAAATAGCGCGTTGAGTTTCACTGCTGGTGGGTCCAGTCAGGCGATGCGCAGGAACAGCCTGTTCCCAGTGTTTCCTGAGTACCTGATTTGCGCGTTTTTTCGCATCGCATGAAATTTTGCTCGGATATTTCGAAATTACATCAAAATCGCAGCGTACAAGTGTGAATTCCGGTTGAGTTTCCCAATATTCCGCTAGTTTTTCCCACATATCCTGTCAAACATTGGCATGACGCACGACATGCGCGTTTAGGGGTGTGCGGCCCAAAAGGGCCGCTAGGGAGGTTGAAATGGACAGTTTCTTGGCGGGCCTGAAGGCTGCCGTCGATACGATGGGGCCAACGGTCCTGTTGCCGATCGTGATTTTCATTATCGCGGTCGTCCTTGGCGCCAAGGTTGGCCGCGCGTTCCGTGCTGCGGTGACCATCGGGGTTGCCTTTATCGGTATCAATCTCGTGCTTGGACTGATGCTGACTTCAATCGGCGACGTGGCCAAGGCGATTGTCACCAATACCGGCATCCAGCGCGACATCGTCGATGTGGGCTGGCCCTCCGCCGCCGCCATCGCGTTCGGCTCCTCGGTTGGTCTTTGGGTTATACCCATTGGTATCGCCGTCAACATCGTCCTGCTTCTCACGCGCCTGACCCGCACACTCAACGTGGACGTATGGAATTTCTGGCACTTTGCCTTCATCGGCTCGCTGGCCGTCGCGGCAACTGACAGTCTGGTTTACGGCCTGATCGTTGCTGCCCTGATGGTTGCCCTCTGTCTGCTGTTCGCCGATTGGTCAGCCAAGGCCGTGCAGCAGTTCTATGGCATTCCGGGCATTTCAGTGCCGCATCTGGCTTCAGCACAAATCCTGCCGATTGCCATTGTGCTCAACTGGATCATCGACCGCATTCCGGGGATCAACAAGATCGAGATCAACACTGAGACGTTTGAAAAGCGCTTTGGGGTCTTTGGTGAACCGGTCATTCTCGGCCTGATCATCGGTCTCGTCCTTGGTGTCATCGCCTATTACAATGCCGGTGATTTTGGTGTTGTTTTCAGCAAGGTCCTGCAGACCGGCATGACATTGGCGGCGGTGATGCTGCTCTTGCCGCGTATGGTGAAAATCCTGATGGAAGGCCTGCTGCCGGTTTCCGACGCGGCGCAAGCCTTTGTGAAAAAGCGGACGGGTGATCGTGAATTGCTGGTTGGCCTTGATTCTGCGATCCTGATTGGCCATCCCGCAGCGATTTCCTCGTCACTGATCCTTGTGCCGATTGCCATCATCCTGTCGATTATCCTGCCGGGCAACCGCGTCATTCTTTTTGCCGACCTCGCGGTTATTCCTTTCATCGTCGCCATGACAGCGCCGCTGTTGAAGGGGAATGTCTTCCGCATGGTCATCGTCGGCACGTTTACGCTGGCTGTCGGCTTCTATGTTGCCAATGCGCTTGCGCCGCTATTCACCAGCGCGGCCCAGTCGTCAGGCTTCAAGATGCCTGCCAATGCAGTGCAGATCACCAGCGTCGTTGATGGATTCCTCTGGGTGTCCTATGCGGTGATTGCCGCGATTCGGGGTCTTGGTATGGCTGGTCTCGGCGTCATTGCCGTCATCATCGCCGGTGCATTCTGGGCCTACCATCGCAATACGGCGGCTTGGGAACGTGCTGCCGGTGCCGATGACAGTGCGGACAAGACTGCCTGATCACAGGCACAGACTGGAGTAAGTGAATGGCGCAAGCCTTGATGCGTTACCTCGATCCTGGAGCGATTATCCTCGGGATCGAGGCTGGAAATGACCAGGAAGTCATCCAGATATTGTCCGATCGTTTGCATGATCTGGGATATGTGAAGGCGAGCTTTGCCGCGGCAGTTCTGGCCCGGGAGGCGGCTTTGCCGACCGGTTTGCCCCTGGGATTGGACAACAATGTTGCCATTCCCCATACGGACCCGGAACATGTCCTCAAATCAGGTCTGGCGATGGCAACCTTATGCAAACCGGTTGCCTTCTCAAACATGGAAGATCCGGACGAAAAACTTCAGGTCAGCGTGGTGTTCCTGATGGCGTTGAATGACAAGGATCAGCAGATCGAAATGCTGCAGGAAATTGCTTTGACCATTCAATCCGCCGATACGATCACCGCGCTGATACAATCCGACTCCGTTGAAGACGTATCCCGGCTTCTTGGTTAAGCTGCTGGACGAAGGGGAACCAATGACCAAACTGAAAACCGTACTTTTCGCCTGTGGAACCGGCATCGCCACGTCAACCGTCGTCGCCCATGCGGTCGAGGATGCACTGAAGGAACGCGGGATCCGTTTTAACGCGCGGCAATGCAAGGCAACAGAAGTCGCCGGACAGATCGACGATGTCGATCTGGTGATTTCCACCACGCAATTGCCGAAAGATCTCGGTAAGCCCGTAATTACCACGCTGGCTTTTCTGACGGGCATCGGCAAGGCCGATGTACTGGACAAAATCGAAGCCGCCTTGCGCGATTGATCCGCACATTATCTGATCCAGATAATGATCCCGCCGCTTGTTAACCTCAAGCGGCGGTTTTTGTTTATAGTCACAGGCAAGTGCCAAAATTGGCCCAATATTGCCTTGTTGCTCGCGCAATCGGCGCATTGCCGAATGATTTTACGGAGTGCCCATGCGTATCGCCACCACCTTGTTTCTATCCCTGACCATGACCTGCGCGGCCAATGCCGCTGATCTGATGCGTTTCTGGGATACGCCGCAGCATGGCGGCAACAGCTTCAATCGCCTGCCGCCGGATCAGGCCTATTTCGATGCTTTGAAAAGCTATGGTGCGAGCTGGGTGCGTCTCTCCTATGATAAGTGGAAACCGGCGAAACGGGATTTCCTGATGGGCGATGCCGATCACTACGAAGGCATTCCGGCCTCGGATCTTGCCACGCTGAAAGCTGCGTTGGATCGTGCCGACAAGGCGGGCCTGAAGGTTGTCATTGCACCGCTTTCCCTGCCGTCGATGCGCTGGGCGCAAAACAACAACGGCAAATTTGATGACCGGCTTTGGCAGGACAAGGCGAAGTGGCAGCAAGCCGTGCAGTTCTGGCATGATCTGGCTCTGGCGCTGAAAGATCATCCGGCGGTGGCGGCATACAATATCATCAACGAACCTGCGCCGGAAAAGATGGGCGGCGTTGCCGAACATGCCAGTGCAGCCGACCTTCAGGCTTGGTACAAAAAACAGCAGGGTGGATCACGCGATCTGATTGCGTTTTATAACACCGTCATCGCTGAGATCAGAAAGGTTGATCCGGTCACGCCTGTCATGGCCGATGCAGGCTGGTATGCGGCTGCGGACGCCTTCAATTATTGGCCGAAGCCGCTTGATGATGAGAAAGTCCTCTACAGCTTTCACATGTATGAACCATATGATGCGACAAGCGCACCGAACATCAAGCGCAAGAAGCCTTATCTCTATCCGGGCGAGGTGCCGTTTGCCGGTTCAACCGTGAACTGGAATGCCAGGAAAGTTGCGGATTATCTGGCTCAACCGGTGGATTGGGCCAAAGCGCACAGCATCCCGCTTAACCGCATGGTTGCAGGCGAATTCGGCTGTATGCGCATGCTTGCCGGCTGCAAGACCTATCTCGATGATGTGCTGACCGTGCTCGACAAGGACCAACTGCATTGGGCCTTCTACAGTTTCCGCGAGGATAGCTGGGATGGCATGGACTACGTGTTGGGCTCGCAGAAGGTAAACTGGAAGTATTGGGAGGCCATTGATGCCAATGAGCCCGATCCGGTCAAGCGCAAGGCAACGCCGGAATTCGAGCCCATTCGTAAGCGCCTGCAGCCATAAGCTATTATTCGGCCGGTTGCAGGAGAGGGCGGTCCGCCTCCCGCTCCTCAATCGGCCAATGAACGATTGCAGCGAATAGGCCAAGGACAACGCTCAGCCACCATACGGGGTTGTAGCTGCCGAAATGAACGTAGAGATAGCCTCCAAGCCAGACGCCGAGGAACGAACCGAGCTGGTGTGAAAAGAACACGATACCGCCCAGCATGGCGAGATAACGTGTACCGAACATGATGGCTACCAGCGCATTGGTTGGCGGCACGGTTGAAAGCCACATCAAACCCATCAGAACGGCAAAAATGACGACTGACGTGCCGGTCTGCGGCAGGAGCAAAAATGCTGCCACCAGTACCGAACGGCCGATATAGAGATAGGTGAGAAATTTTGGCTTGGAGTAGCGCTGACTGATAACGCCGGAGGCCAGCGAACCGATCACATTGAAAAAACCGATCAGGGCAAGTGCCAGAACTGCGTAGCGGGCATCGATACCGATATCGTTGATATAGGCGGGGAAATGGGCGGTGATGAACGCCAGCTGAAATCCGCAAACAAAAAAGCCTGTCGTCAGCAGCACGTAGCTTTTGTGGCCGAGTGCCTCCCGCAAAGCTTCGCGCATCGATTGCTTGTATTGTGCTTCGCTGATCCGTCCGCTGGAAGAATTACCGCGCAACGGGATGGCAAGGAGCGGGACGATCAGCATGGCGATGCCAAGATAAACCAATGCATCAGACCAGCCGAAGCGGTCGATCAGCGCAAGACTGAGTGGCGAAAAAACGAACATGCCGGCAGAGCCGGCCGCCGTGCCGATACCAAAGACGAACGAGCGTTTTTCAGCTGAAACGTTGCGTGCAAATGCGGACAGGATTGTCCCGAACGATCCGGAGGCAATGCCAAGACCGATAAGCAGGCCGCCGCCAAGATAGAGCAGACCGGGGGAGGTAGCCCATGCCATCAGGATAAGCCCGGCGCTATAGAGAATTGCCGACATGAGCAAAACCCGCCATGTCCCGTATTTGTCGGCTATGGCGCCAAAAAATGGCTGCCCGATACCCCAGAAGAGATTTTGCAGGGCGATGGCCATGCCGAATGTCGTGCGATCCCAGCCCCTATCCTGAAGGAGCGGCAGCTGAAACAGTCCCATGGCAGATCGCGGACCAAACGTCATGAGCGCGATGAGACAACCGGCAATGATGATCAGCCACGGTATGTCCGTTGACTTCTTTGTGTTCGACTGAATCGCAGACATCGCCTCTTCCCCCTTATATGCCGGGGAGGATTATCCTATTTGTAGTCTCAATCAATTGAATAGATGTGAATTGGCTCTTCAAGACATTTGATGAGTCGCGGGACGCAACAGGCATCCCTTGATAAAAGAATGAAGGATTATTGCATGCGGTTTGTCTTGCCAGTACTGGCTCTTGGTATCGTAACTCTTGCTGGATGTGCCAATTCGGACCGCATTAGTCCGCTGGTCTTTTGCGATCGTCCGTCCGACATGGACGCGAAAGTATTCACCAATTGCTCTCCGCGTCTCGGTGGCGACAGCCCTGCAAAACGTGATCGGGAAGCCAGGAATTTTTATCGTCACCGGGGTACGACTTACTGATTAAGCCTGTGACGTCAATCAAGGAAATGCTCTTGAAGCAGGAAGATTGATCACTCTCCAGCTGTTGTATAGCGGGCAAAGTTGCGTGCCGGATGATCTCCGATGCGGCTGCCCCGGCGCTAATCTTTAGCCGATTGTTGAAAATCTCCCTCTTGAAGCCGGGGAAATATTCCCCTATGTAGTTACCCGACGGCCTTGCCGTTTTTCTTTTGATCGTAAATATGCTCATATTGAGTATAAATGATCGATAGCAGGCAATCTGAGGAGGTTGCCGAAGGAGGAAAAGACGATGACCAGCATTGCACGCGCCACAAAGGGCCGGATCTCGGGCCAGACCGCAGCAGAACGTTTTGGTGTTCTCGAAATGCCGGATCTGTCTTTTACCCCGGAAGTGGCAGCTGAAACCGAGCATCTCTATCAGCGTGTCGCCCATCATATTCCGCGCATTGAATGGCCGGTTTATGCGCCCTATGTCGCGGCGATCAATCGCGTCAAGAAGCAGCGTAATGCCGTCATTCTTGCGCATAACTACCAGACGCCCGAGATTTTCCACTGCGTCGCGGACATCGTCGGCGACTCGCTGCAGCTCGCCCGCGAAGCAACCCGTGTTGACGCTGAAATCATCGTCCAATGCGGCGTGCATTTCATGGCGGAGACGTCGAAACTGCTCAATCCGCAGAAAACCGTTCTGATCCCGGATATGCGGGCAGGCTGTTCGCTGGCAGAATCTATTACCGGCGCCGATGTGCGCCTGCTGCGTGAAACCTATCCCGGCGTGCCGATTGTCACCTATGTCAACACGTCGGCTGAGGTGAAGGCTGAAAGTGATATCTGCTGCACCTCGGCCAACGCGGTGCAGGTGGTGGAAAGCTTCGGTGTTGATCGTGTCCTGTGCATTCCTGATGAATTTCTGGCGCAGAACGTTGCCGCCCAGACTGACGTCAAGATTTTGACCTGGAAGGGTCATTGCGAGGTGCATGAACGCTTCACAGCGGATGAACTGCTCGCTTACAGGGCGGCAGATCCGGATATCCAGATCATTGCGCATCCCGAGTGTCCGCCGGAAGTTGTTGCCATTGCTGACTATACCGGTTCCACGAGCGGCATGATCAACTACGTGAAAGACAATCGTCCGGCCAAGGTACTCCTTGTTACCGAATGCTCGATGGCTTCGAATATCGAGTCCGAAGTGCCTGACGTGAAGTTCATCAAGCCATGCAATCTCTGCCCGCACATGAAGCGCATCACGCTGCCGAACATCCTCGAGAGCCTGCTTTACATGCGTGAGGAAATCCACGTCGATCCACTGATTGGCGAACGGGCACGGCTGGCTGTCGAGCGCATGGTGAACCTGAAGAACTGACCTTCAACCCAACTGCCTCATCGGGCAACAGGGGGTAACATCAGATGAATGCTACATTTTCCGGAGCTTCGGCACAGATTGAGCCGGTTATCATTATCGGTGGAGGATTGGCGGGGCTTTTTTGCGCGCTCAAACTGGCACCGCGTCCTGTCACGGTTCTGGCGGCTGCGCCGATCGGGCGTGGCGCTTCGTCGGCTTGGGCGCAGGCTGGTATTGCGGCAGCGGTGTCGGAAGGCGATACGATCGAAAAGCACGTTGCCGATACGGTTAGTGCGGGGGATGGTATTGTTGACGAGAGCATCGCCCGGCTGATGGCGTCGGAGGCTGCGGCCCGTGTCCATGACCTGCTGGGTTACGGCGTGCCGTTTGATCGTGATCTCGAAGGCAGGTTGCAGGTATCGCGGGAAGCCGCACACTCCGAAAGCCGTATTGTCCGCGTACGCGGCGATATGGCGGGCCGCGCCATCATGCAGGCTCTGGTCAAGACGGTGGAAAATACGCCGTCCATCCGCGTGCTTGAAGGCTATGTGGTTGAGGATATCACCACGGAAAACGGCGCCGTCACCGGCGTCATTGCCCGGACCGAAGCTGGACGCGGCGAAAAAGTCCGGCTTGCATCGCATGCCGTTGTTATCGCCACCGGTGGTATTGGCCATCTCTATGCCGTGACAACCAATCCGTCTGAAGCGCGTGGCGAAGGTATCGGCATGGCCGCTCGTGCCGGTGCTACAATGGCAGACATGGAGTTTGTCCAGTTCCACCCCACCGCGCTTGATGTGCACAAAGACCCTGCACCGCTGGCGACAGAGGCCCTGCGCGGGCACGGTGCAACGCTGATCAACCGCGATGGCGAGCGGTTCATGCTGAAGATCGATCCGGATGGCGAGCTTGCACCCCGCGATGTGGTGGCACGGGGTATCTATGCCGAGGTCATGGCCGGGCGTGGTGCTTGGCTTGATTGTACCAAGGCCGTCGGCGCTAGTTTTGCCGAGGAATTTCCAACGGTCTATCGCTATTGCCGCGATGCCGGAATCGATCCGGTCACCCAGCCAATCCCGGTTATACCAGCCGCACATTATTTCATGGGCGGTATCCTGACCGACGCGGATGGCCGCACGTCGCTTGACGGTCTGTGGGCCTGCGGTGAATGCACATCCACCGGCGCCCATGGCGCAAACCGGCTGGCATCCAACTCATTGCTGGAAGCCGTGGTTTTCTCCGCCCGCATAGCCGCGAAGCTTGGTAAAGGCGATGGCAAGCCCGTAGACAACTGGTCGTCGGGTTCGGTCGATCGCGATGATCTGGAGGCTGAAGGTGACACGGCAGCAATGACAACATTGCGCAAGACCATGAGTGCCAGTTTTGGTGTTATCCGCAATCGTGATGACATGGTCGATGGGTTGAAAACCATCCTGACGTTGGAAAAAGACAACCGCGATCCGGCTTTCCGCAATGTTCTCGCAACGGCAAAGCTGGTGGCTGTCAGTGCCTTGCGGCGCGAGGAAAGCCGTGGCGGTCATTTCCGTACGGATTATCCTGAAAAACGTCCTGACTGGCAGCACCGGACATTTTTGTCGCTGGACGATGCCCAAACCTATGTCGATGCCATGATGGAACTAGCCTGACAGCAGGCGGAAGGAATAAAGATATGAACGTTTCGCAGAAGGCCAAAGCTATGCAACACGCCTTTCCGCCCAGCCTGCCAGATCTGCTGATCGAGGATGCTGTGCGTAACGCGCTGCTGGAGGATCTCGGCAGGGCAGGTGACATCACCAGCAATGCCACACTGCCGGAGGGTGCTGTTGCAAAAGCTGTTCTTTCCAGCCGTGAGGCAGGCATAATTTGCGGTTTGGGGTTTGCCCGGATGGCCTTCACGCTGATCAACCCGGCGGTAAAATTCACGGCCCTGGTCAAGGACGGCGCGCGGGTCAAACCCGGTGAAGACATAGCTATTGTCGAAGGCAATGCCCGGTCCATTCTCTCAGCCGAGCGGGTAGCGTTAAACTTCCTCATGCACCTCAGTGGCATTTCCACCTATACGGCCAAGTTTGCCGATCTGATCGCTCACACCAATGCCAAAGTGTGCGATATACGCAAAACCATTCCGGGTATGCGCGCCTTCGCCAAATATGCGGTGAAATGTGGTGGCGGTTCCAACCACCGGTTTGGCCTCGACGACGCCATTCTGATCAAGGACAACCACATTGCCGTTGCTGGCGGTGTGGCGAAGGCCATTCTTGCAGCGCAGGCCTATGCCGGGCACCTCGTGAAGATTGAAGTGGAAGTGGATGGCCTCGAACAGTTCGATGAAGCGCTTTCTGTCAATGCCGATGTGATTCTGCTTGATAATATGAGCCCGGAACTGCTTGAAAAGGCGGTCAAAATCAATGCTGGCCGGGCAAAGCTTGAAGCATCAGGCGGGATTGCATTGGACACGATCAAGGCTATTGCTGAAACCGGTGTTGATTATATCTCCACCTCGAAAATCACCATGGCAGCGCCGCCGCTGGATATCGGACTGGATATTGAACTGAAATGAAAGTCATCTCCACAATCGCCGAATTGCGGACAGCGCTGAAAGCTGAACGACTGCAGGGCAAGACCATTGGTCTGGTCCCCACCATGGGCTATCTGCATATCGGCCACATGACGCTGGTGCGTCATTCCCGCGCCGCCTGCGACGTGACGGCCGTGTCGATTTTCGTCAATCCGACGCAGTTCGGACCCAATGAAGATCTTTCCAGCTATCCGCGTGACATGGCGGGTGATCTGGCAAAGCTCAAGGCAGAAGGTGTCGATTACGTCTTCACCCCGGAGGTTGCCGAAATCTATCGTGCCGGTGCCAACACGATCGTGGAAAACCCGATGCTCTCCCGCATCTTGATCGGCAAGATCCGGCCGGGACATTTTCGTGGTGTCAGCACGGTTGTGACCAAGCTTTTCAATATTGTTCAGCCGGATCATGCCTTTTTGGTGAAAAAGATTATCAGCAATTGACCATCATTCGCCGCATGGTGATTGATCTCGATATGCCGATCACGATCACCGGTGTTGCGACAGTGCGCGAAGAAGACGGCGTCGCCTGTTCATCGCGCAATGCCATGCTGACCCCTGAAGACCGCAAGGCGGCTGTGATCCTGCCAAAATCCCTGGCGGAAGCCGAAACCATGGTTGCCAAGAGGCAGCGCTCGGTGGCCGCGATCCGCAATGTGGTTCGCACCATGCTGGAAACCGAAAAGCGCGGCGAGGTAGAAGCTGTCGATATTCGCGATGCGCAAACGCTTGATCCGGTCTCTGGCAAGTTCAAACAGCCCGTGGTTATCCTGCTCACCGTTCGCTTCGGCAAGGTGCGGCTGATCGACCAGCGGGTTATCGGCTGAGAACAAGCAGGAGGAACCGTCATGAGCCAGGAAATCGTCATGCGCCGGGTGACTGCGCCCGAGATTCGCGCCCGCAAAGGCGGCGAACCCATTGTTGCGCTTACCTCTTACCACGCCAACACGGCGCGTATTGCCGATAATCATTGCGATATCCTGCTCGTTGGCGACAGTCTCGGCATGGTGCTTTATGCAATGGATTCCACGCTTGGTGTTTCCCTGGATATGATGATCATGCATGGCCGTGCGGTTGTGCGTGGCTCGAAACGCGCCATGGTTATCATCGACATGCCTTTTGGCAGTTATGAGGAAAGCCCTGCGCTGGCGTTTCGCAATGCCGCACGTATCATGCAGGAAACCGGCTGTGGCGGTGTGAAGATCGAAGGCGGTGCGCGCATGGCCGAAACGATCCGTTTCCTCGCCGATCGCGGTATTCCTGTCATGGCGCATATCGGTTTGACGCCGCAATCGGTCAACACACTGGGCGGTTTCAAGACGCAAGGCCGTGACACCGCGCTTTGGCCGCTGATCAAGGCTGATGCGAAGGCAGTCAGCGATGCCGGAGCATTTTCCGTGGTGCTGGAAGGCATTGTCGAACCACTTGCCGCAGAAATTTCACGCGAAATACCCATTTCAACCATTGGCATCGGCGGCTCGCGCGAATGCGACGGGCAGATCCTCGTGCTTGAGGATATGCTTGGCTACAATCCGAAGCCGCCCAAATTCGTCAAGGTATATGGCAGCATCGGCGCTGGTATCGATCAGGCGGTGAAGGCCTATGCCGATGACGTCAGATCACGGGCATTCCCCGGCGATGAGCATGTGTATCCGCTGAAATAAAGCTACGCAGCGCGGATCGTTGGAATATTGCTCACATCCACTTCCCGCTCTACATGCCATGCATCATAGGCAGCCTGCATACGAAGCCATACAGCCGCTCCATCGCCAAAAGCCTTACCAAGCCGTGCAGCAACGGCGGGCGAAACGGGTTTGCGCTCGCCGATAATGTCATAAAAGTGCTGTCGCGATATACCAAGAAGCTCGGCAATTTGCGCCTTCGTCTTTCCGGTAGCCGGTATGATGTCATCAAGAAGCGCGCCCGGATGGGAGGGGCAGCGATTTGAACGAAGAGTGGCGGTTAACATGACCGAGCTCTCGAGTATGACTTTGAATATACAAGGAATTTGCTTGAATACTCAAAGCCGGTCAATTCGACATTCGTATAGGATTAAACCTCAGATTCCGTCTTTCCGATCCTTATCCGCGCCTTGCCAATATTCCATGACTGCTGATTTATCATAGCCTTCACCGGTCAGGCGAACGCTGACGCGTCCGGTCTCGGGATAGACGATCACGTCATTGGGGTTCTTTTCGCCAATCATGAGGAAGCGGCAGGGCGCATCGCTGTGATTGTAGAAGGAATGCCCAGCCTTCTGCCCTGCCGGAAAGCAGACATAATCGCCCGCTTTGACCCGGTAGGTCTTGTCGCCGAGTTTCAGGGTCATCTCGCCTTCGATAATCAGCGACTGTTCCTCTTCCAGCATATGATAGTAGTTGAGGGTCGACTCCATGCCGGGCGCCAGTTCTTCGATGGCAACGCCAACATGGCCAGCTCCGCCAAAGCCGGAAAGATAGCGAAAACGCGAGCCGTAACGCTTGTTTTCGGACCATTCCTGCCATGGCACGTCCTCGACAGCGAATGGTTCGGAAATGCCATCCGCATTGAGCGCACTTGGTTTGTCAGTCATGCTGTCTCCTATCCGCGTCCGCCAACCCGCAGGCCGGCGACACTGCGCTCCTCCAGAATATTGTGCCTGAACCGGTAAAGCGCCGCAGGCCTGCCGCGCGCCTGTGTCTGCTCGGCGCCGGTCGGTTCGACCAGTTCCGTACCTTCCACCAGCCGGCGGAAATTCTGTTTGTGCAGGTGCCGGCCGGATATGGCTTCGACGGTTTCCTGCAATGCGGTCAGCGTGAAGGTCGGTGGCATCAGTTCGAAAATCACCGGCCGGTATTTCAGCTTGGCCCGCAGCCGCGAGATTGCCGTCGCCAGAATGCGGCGATGATCGAAGCTCATCGGCAATCCCAGCTGACCCGACAGGGCGGGGCGTTCGGCCCGCCCGTCGCGAATGGCTTCCGTCACCAGACCGGCCTCATAAAGCAGTTCATACCGCTCCAGCACCCGCTCTTCATCCCAGGCAATGCCGTCATCGCCAAAAGCCAGACGAAAGCGGTTGAGCCGCGCCGGTGCGCCGCCGGTTTCGGCCCATTTGAACAGGGCGGGGCGAATGGTGTCTTCAATCATGGCGGGCTTACCGCCGCGCCAGTCTTCCCACGGCAGGAAGGAATACCAGCTGCGCCAGCGCGCGCCGGATTTGCGCAACGCTTCTTTGGTGTCGTCGGTAATGCGTGTCAGTGCGAGATAGCCGACGGAGACGATATGCAGATCGCGGTCTTCCGCCGTTTTATGCCGTCCGCGATCACCGAACGTATAGAGCTGTTCAACATAGCCAAGCCGCAGGGGCGTCTGCTCGGCCACCCATTCGCGCAAACCGGTCTCAAAGGTCCGGTGCGCCAGTGGATTGAACGGGCCAAACGGCAATTCATCGCGCTGTGCGTCGTCACCAGCAGGTGTCGTCAATATCAAAGGGTCATTGTCTGCCACTGCGGCAATCGCAGCGCTCAGATTGATTTCAACCGCATTGGGCGCTCCGGTAACTGTCATCGCTAAACCACAAGCGGCAAAATGAATGGCGTACCTTCAAAGGCATCTTCACCCCGGCCGATGGACTTGATGGCATCGACCATACGGCCCTTGCGGCTCAGCATATCATCGGCCAGCGCAACGAGCCTGCTATTGGGTGTTGCCGATGGCGCGTTCTGCCGCAAAATATGTGCCAGCCGAGCTTCGTCCAGCTCGGGATTGAGGGCCAGTGCAGTGATATAGGCCCCAGCGGTGGAACGCGATATGCCCGCATAGCAATGGATGAGCAGGGGTGTGTCGCGCTTCCAGCCTCGGCCAAAGGCGATAAGACTCTCCACGTGGTCAGCGCCGGGCGGTGTCATGCCTTCGGCTGGTTCTACGATGTCGTTGAAGCCGAGAAACAGATGCCGTTCGGCCGCAATCTCGCCGGGTCGCTCCACCGGTGTGCCCATATTGATCAGCGTCACCATATCGCGCGCACCGGAACGCGTCGCGGTTTCAGCGATGCGGGAAAGCGGTGAAATGATGATATGCGGCATGATCGGCTCTCTATCGGCTGCTGGCGCGTTGTGATTCCAATACAGCGAAACGCTGCAGAAAGGCATTTTGCGCATTCTGGGTCGCCATGGCGGTCAAGTCGAGCCCCTGCGGATCAATCCCGCGTGGACGGCCAAAGAAAAGCACTGCTTCCGTCTCGGCAAATCCCGCCAGCCGTGTCGCTTCAAAATAGGCGGCGATGGCATCAGCGCGCTTGATCTGGCTGCGCAGCCCTTGTGAAACATTGGGTGCGAGGGCGAAACGCAGATGAATGGCGTGCTGCAATCGCAACTCGATATTCTTGTAATCGCCGCCGACCACGGCCTTGAACGGCGAAATCATGTCGCCGATGACGTATTCCGGTGCATCATGCAGAAGCGCTGCGAGACGGTGGTCAGCCGTCGCATCCGGTACAATCATGCCGAAAATATGCTCAACCAGCAGGGAATGCTGCGCCACCGAATAGGCGTGATCGCCGACGGTCTGGCCATTCCAGCGGGCAACGCGCGACAGGCCCTGCGCTATATCTTCAATTTCAATGTCGAGGGGCGAAGGATCAAGCAAATCCAGCCTGCGACCGGACAGCATGCGCTGCCATGCCCGCAGTTCATTTGTTTGTTTTGTGGTTGGCTTTGCCGGTTTCGGCATGAAATCTCCGCTAAGCCTTGGTCAATCTTATGAAAATAGCTGCTTACAGCTGTATGACGTATGGTTCGTGGTTCGACAAGCTCACCATGAGGGAGAGTGAAGCTGCAAGGCTAACCGGCAGCTTCGCAGATTATACCCCTACAATCCTCATTCTCCCCCATGGTGAGCTTGTCGAACCACGAACCATGGCACTGTCAATATCGCTCCTCAGTCCCTGAGGCTAAGCCTCTTGGGTCGTCACGGGAAATGTAAAGCGGTGTTCGGGCGGAATGGCAAGCTCAAGGACGGTATCTCCTGACAGGATCGGCGTGCCTGCATCCGTTGCATCTTTCACACGGTCTATCCGCACATGCGCCAGTCCGGCACTGCCAACAACGCTACCAAGCATGCCGATCTCGCGATCCTGTGCGGTAATGGCAGTTCCTGTATCGGGCAGATTTTTATTGCCAGTCACAACAAGGATGCGGCGCCGCGCCGTACCACGGTGCTGCA
Source organism: Phyllobacterium sp. 628 (assembly GCF_014189505.1). Taxonomy (GTDB): domain Bacteria; phylum Pseudomonadota; class Alphaproteobacteria; order Rhizobiales; family Rhizobiaceae; genus Phyllobacterium. The sequence continues at coordinate 2,050,022 of NZ_CP050301.1, forward strand.
TGCGCGAGACAACTTCCTGACCGATGAAACAACCCTTCTTGAAGGAAACGCCGCCGGTCTGGTCCAGATTGACATCGTGCGGAAAGGCATCGCCAAGCGCGTAATCAAAAGGCGCTTCCGCCACCCCGTGGGCAATCCGCACCGCCATCCATTCGGCTTCTCCGGCATCCACACCGGTATCGCCGCCATAATGGCGCTTGACCTTCAATGCATCGGGGAAACGGCGATCGGTGACGGTTGAATCAGTTTCTGAAACACCTGACTCATCTTGCCAGGAAACCCAGATAAGTGATTCAGGCTGCACAGCAATTTGCACCTTGGCGCGCAGCTTGTAGAGCGTCAGCCGTTTCATAAGGTCATCGACGGATGTTTGCAGCGTATCTAGCCGCAGGCCCTTTGCCGTACGGGAGACAAGAAATTCGAACAGGATCTTGCCTTGCGGGCTGAGCAGTGCCCCGGGTTTCAGGTCGCCTTCATCAAGCGTATCGAGATCGGTCGTAATCAGATTCTGCAGGAACTTTTCCGCATCCTCGCCGGTTACATCGAGGATCACTCTTCCGCTTAAGTTTGCCGATGGCATCGCATCACCCTTGCCTTTCCTGTCCCTGTTACGTAAGCCGCAAGTGAAGGGTTCGCAAGGCAGGAATGGAAAGCAAATGGCTCAGACGTTTGATACAATTTTCAGGAGTGGACTGGTTGTAAATCAGGATGGTGTGGGTCTGCGTGATATCGGCATCACCAATGGGCGGATTGCCGCCATTGGTAACCTTGGCAGTGCCGATGCGGGTGAAGTCATCGATGCGACTGGCCTGCACATTCTCCCCGGTGTTGTTGACAGCCAGGTGCATTTCCGTGAGCCCGGCCTTGAACACAAGGAAGATCTGGAAAGCGGTTCACGTTCTGCCGTTCTCGGCGGCGTTACCGCCGTCTTTGAAATGCCCAACACCAAGCCGCTGACCACATCAGCCGAAACACTGGAAGACAAGGTGCGGCGCGGCCGCCATCGCATGCATTGCGATTTTGCTTTCTGGGTGGGTGGCACGCGCGACAATGCCAAGGATGTTGCCGAGCTTGAGCGTTTGCCTGGCGCTGCCGGTATCAAGGTATTCATGGGCTCGTCGACGGGTGATTTGCTGGTTGAAGATGATGAGGGTGTCAGCTCCATCCTGCGCAACACCCGCCGCCGGGCAGCCTTCCATTCGGAAGACGAATTCCGCCTGCGTGAACGCGAAAGCTTCCGCGTTGCCAATGATCCCTCATCGCATCCTATCTGGCGTGATGAAATCGCGGCGTTGCAATGCACCCAGCGGCTGGTGCGCATCGCCCGCGAAACCGGTGCACGCATCCACGTTCTGCATATTTCGACAGCCGAAGAGATCGATTTTCTTGCGGGGCACAAGGATGTAGCAAGCTGTGAGGCGACACCGCACCATCTGACATTGGATGCCAGCCAGTACGCCACGCTGGGGACACTCATCCAGATGAACCCGCCGGTGCGTGATGCGCGCCATCGCGACGGCGTCTGGAAAGGCATCGGGCAGGGGATTGTCGATGTGCTCGGTTCTGATCACGCCCCACACACTCTGGAAGAGAAGGCGAAACCCTATCCCGCGTCGCCATCCGGTATGACCGGCGTGCAGACGCTGGTGCCGATCATGCTCGATCATGTGAATGCGGGCCGCCTGTCAATCGAGCGGTTTGTTGATCTGAGTTCGCATGGTCCCAACCGCCTGTTCGGAATGGCCAACAAGGGCCGCATCGCCGTTGGCTACGACGCTGATTTGACCATTGTCGATATGAAGCGGCGTGAAACCATTACCAATGCACAGGTCGGCTCAAAGGCAGGCTGGACGCCCTATGACGGCAAGATTGTTACCGGCTGGCCTGTCGGCACGATCATCCGTGGCCGCAAGATCATGTGGGATGGCGAAATCGTCACGCCATCACAGGGCGAGCCGGTTCTGTTTGGTGAAGCCCTCGGTCAAGGCAGATAAATCTGCGCCTTCATGAAGGTGATCGCCGATCCTGCAATCAGGACGCGATCGCCTTTCAGTCCGCACAGGAGATGCCCGCCGCGGCTTGAACGCTGAAATGCCGAAAGCTTGGTCTTGCCGAGTCTTCCCGCCCAATAGGGCACCAGCGTCGCGTGAATAGAGCCAGTGACCGGGTCTTCCGGGATACCGGCAAGTGGTGCAAAATAGCGCGAAACAAAATCGTGTTCATTGCCTTTTGCCGTCACAACGAGGCTAAGCGGATCGAGCTTCAGAATTTCCGGGTGGTCGGGAACGAAGTCGACAACCGCCTGTTCATCGGCAAGCTCGACAAATATATTCTCGAAATTTCGAAATGCCTTTATATCGCCAGTCCCGAAAATCGTTGTCAGCGGTGCTGGAATATCATTGAGCAATTCTGGTGGAAAATTAGGGAAATCAAGCTGATAGCCGCCGTCTTTGCGGTCAACGCGCAATGTGCCAACCTGCGTTTCAAACACCAATTGGCCCTCAATACGCATTTCATGCGCCAGCACATGTGATGTCGCCAGTGTGGCATGTCCGCAGAAAGGCGCCTCATGCACCGGCGTAAACCAGCGCAGGTCCCAGCCTTTGCCATTGGGCCGGGTAAACGCGGTTTCAGCCAGATTGTTCTCGGCTGCGATATTCTGCATCGTTGCCTCTGGCAGCCAATCGTCAAGAACGAGCACAGCTGCCGGATTGCCGCGGAAAAGCGCACTGGTGAAAGCATCGACCTGATACATCGTCAATTCTGGCATGGTTGATTCCGCTGTTTGAGGGAGAGGCGCAAGTTTAGCGCTCTTCGCTCAATTCGGGAATGCCAGATGCCCAAGTTTCTCCGGATTGCGAACAATGTAGATCGCTTTGATCTTGCCGTCCTCGATCTCGAGTGCCGTCGTCTGGATCAGGCCGTCCGACTCGCGTGTCACAAAACCGGGGAGACCATCGATCAGCCCCTGGTGCACGAGTGGCGACAGCTTGTATTGCAACCGCCGGCCAATGCCATCGAAGAAGCGTGACACCTTATCCAGCGTGTAGACCGGGTTGATCGCTGACGAGCGGATACCGCCGCCATCGGTGTAAAGCGTAACGTCATCGGCGAGCAAAGCCTGCAGCGTCTGCATGTCACCGTTGCGCGAGGCATTGTAGAAGGCTGTCGCAATATCCTGGCCATGCTCATCCGAGACAGGAAAACGTGGTTTAGCCTGCTGCACATGGGTACGGGCCCGGCTGGCAAGCTGCCTGCAGGTCGCTGCATCGCGGCCGATGGCCTCTGAAATCTGATTGAAATCCTGCCCGAACACATCGTGCAGGAGGAATGCAGCCCGCTCGAGCGGCGAGAGACGTTCGAGCGCCATCATCAGCGTCAGCGTGATATCACTGTCCGCTTCTTCTTCACTCGGATCAAAGATCGGTTCCGGCAGCCAGCTTCCCACATAGGTCTCCCTTCGCACACGGGCGGACTTCAGATGGTCAAGGCAAAGCCGCGATATGGTGCGCACAAGGAAGGCCTCCTCGCTGCGCACCTGCGACCGGTCGGTCTGGTGCCAGCGAATGAAACCTTCCTGAACGATGTCTTCCGCCTCGGCGACCGATCCAACCATGCGGTATGCAATGCGGATCAGCCGTGGCCGAAGACGGTTGAACGTTTCTGTGGCGTCAGGCTGCGGCACTGGCTTTTTCCACGGGATGGATAGCGCGGAAACCGATGGAAATGCGGTTCCAACTGTTGATGGTCACGATCAGCATAGTGAGCTTGACGATCTCCTCTTCGGTGAAATGCTGTTTCAGTGTCTCGAAGTCGCTATCGGGAACATGTGTCTCGGCAACCAGTGTCAGCACTTCGGTCCAGGCGAGAGCGGCACGTTCACGGTCGCTATAAAGCGGTGATTCCTGCCATGCATCAAGCAGGACCAGACGCTGGACGGTCTCGCCGCTTTTGATCGCATCTTTCGAATGCATATCAATACAATAGGCACAGCCATTGATCTGCGATGCACGCATTTTCACCAGCTCTATGAGGCTGTGTTCCAGCCCGCTTTTCACGACGGTTTCTTCCATCGCAAACATTGGCTTCATTGTTGCAGCGTAATTGTATGGGTTCAATCTGGCTTTCATCATCATCTCCATTGTCTGGCATTCAGTTGCCTGCACACAAGACGAGATGGAAAAGCCGAATGTGACATCGCCCCGGATTTTTTTGAATTCTTTTTCAGAAGGGGAGAATATTGGCGGCAAGCCGCCAATATCATTTAGAGATGTGTGACCACGAGGTTGTTCAGTTTGGAGTTTCGAATGGACAGGAACTCGAACACGCCCAATGCTGTCAATGCTGTCAATGCGGGCAGGGCATCGATAATATCCTGTTCGGCCGCAGCCTGATCCTCAGCCGGGGCATCAGGATTGAGCCAGACCCGCGCATTGGCAAGAAACGCACCAACTGTGCCCTTGCGCACCGGAACGTCGTTGATGTGAACTTGATTGATATCGTCTGGCAGAATGTCTTGAGCACGCATGATGATCTCCTTTTCGAACGTGATGGGAGCAGACTATGCGTTTACTGGTGGCTCTGCTATCGTATCCTAGCCAATGAATACCGTGTTGAGGCCAAATGAACGCCTTGATCAGTCCAGAACGGGCTATGTCAGCCAGCGGGCCAATGATTATCGCTGCCAAGCAGAAGGAAGGTATTCCCCGGCAGGTGGGTTTTCACGCCCATGCCCGCGGCCAATTGCTGGGTGCCAGCACCGGACTGCTGACCCTTGGAACAGCGAAAGGGCAATGGGTGGTACCTGCCATTCATGCGGTTTGGATACCGCCGCATCATCAGCACGCCCTGCGCTCGCATGGGCCGTATTTCGGCTGGAGTGTCTATGTGGCAGAATCGGAATGCGCCGATCTTCCGGCATCCCCTTGCACATTGCGCAGTTCGGCGCTGTTGCGTGAAGCGGTGAACCGGGCTGCCGTATGGAGCGGAGATGATCTGAATGCAGCGCAAGATCGTATCGCGCGCGTCATTCTGGATGAGATTCGCAGCCTGCCGCAGGAGAATCTGGGCTTGCCGCTGCCCATGGATCCACGGCTTTTGCGCATAGCGCAAACCTTTGCTGACAATCTGCTGGATGAGCGAAAGGCCGGGGAGTGGGCGGATTGGGCCGGTATCCCTGTCCGCACGCTGACACGCAAATTTGTGATTGAAACCGGATTTACCTTTACGGAATGGCGTCAACGCGCCCGGTTGATGCGGGCTTTGGAACTTTTGGCTTCCGGAGTTCCAGTAACCACCATAGCGCTCGATGTTGGCTACACCAATATCAGTGCGTTCATCGCCATGTTCAGACGGGTGTTTGGTGTCACACCCACACGCTATATGGGTAGCAGCGCCGTTTAATCGCCGTTGACGAAGAAGCGCCAGCGGCCCTTCGGCGTAATGCCGAGACGGTAGAACACATAGGTTCCGAATTGCTTCATCTCGTCATAATCACCGGCGGTGACAATCTGGAAAAGTTCAACACGCTGCTTGGCATCAAGCTTGTCGAGCGGGTAGGCGAAGAAATATGGCCAGACATAGAGCTCGTCCGGCGTGCCCGCGTCGAGATGCACATAACCGGAATTCAGGATATCGACCGCGATCGCGAGGATTTCCTGGCCTTCCGTGTCACCGGCAAGGCTTTTGAGGTAGGCAATCGGATCGCCGTCCGTATTATCGGCCAATGACAGCATGGTCATATCGTCGCCCGAGCCTATCAATGGCCGCAAGGCTTCCAGTGAACCGGATTTAGCCGCAGTAAGGATCAGTTCGCGCATTTTCTGCACCGGGAAGGGCAGCTTGCTGACGTCATATTCGACATGGGGCGGCGGCGATCCTTCAGGCACATTGGGCAATGCAGGGTTGCTGCGTGCACCAGCGTCGTCTTGCTTGGCAGCCGGAGCCTCGGGTGCTTTCTTATCTGGCGTTGCGGCCGGGGCTGCAGGCTTTTCAGGTGCTGCCGCTGGTTTGGTCTCGGAAGCGGCTGGCGCTGGTGTTGCCGGAGGTGCAGCCACGGGAGCTTTTTCACCATCGGGTTTGGCAGGGGCTGTTTCGGCAGCCTTTGGCAGCTCTTCCTTCTTGATCTCGCTTAGCGCCAGCTGAACCGGCGTATCAATTCCGGCTGCATAGGCAGGAACAGCGCAGACGCAAAGGGCTGCGGCTAAAAATCCTGTTCTGGTGATCACGGAAGCGAGCTTTTCGAGCATATAAAGGATCACCTGGAAGTTAAATTATTGCAGGACGCGATTCGCGGAAAATTCACCTGCAGAAATACGTTCACGCAACGCCTCAAGCAAGGTCAACGCGGACACTTCGCCGTTATCGCGGATCAATTCGATCAACGCGGTCGTAAATGCAGCTTCCGCCATAATCTCAGGCTCGATGCCCTCAAGCGTGCCATCTGCCCAGACTTCATTCTGATATTCGATCGCAACCAGCTTTTTTTCTTCTGCAACCAACTTATCGAGGTCTGCCGATGTCATGTTCATGATTATACCATCCTTGGCCGAAGCCAATTCTTAAACTGCCGCTAAACAATACCATAAGTTTTGCTTAAAATGCGGTCCTTTGGCTTCAACAGTTAAAGCCTGGTTAATTTCCATAGCCCGATATGATCTCCGAAGAAAGCCTTTCTCCTTCGATCTGATAGCGGTCAATCGCCGCAATCGCCTGGCTCGTACAGGTCGTATAAGTCTCGGTAAAAGTCCGGTAGCCCCTATTGAAGCTGGCCACCAGCCGCGCCCGCCGGGCAGGGTCGGGATTTTCCGCCGCCAGCAGGGAATCCATCCGGTCGCGCCACTGGCTGCTTTTCTCGCCGCACAGGTTACGCAATGAGTGAATGGATCCCATCACTTCTGCCAGACGAATGAGTTTTGTTTCATACAGGGGATCGACCGCATAGGCGGGTAAAGCAGTGGCGATTGCCAGCACGAATGCGGATATCAATGCTTTGCAGCGCACGAATTTGCCTTGTTACGGTGGATTCCCCTACCGATGGTTGTGGCTGGAAAGCAAGGCGTCTTCAAGGCGCAAAACCCTGTGCCCTCAACTTTTAAACTGCTTTGCCAGCAGATGAGCCATTTCAAGCACGCTTTCGGTCACGTCAAACGCAGCCATTTCCTTAAGTGTCAGCCAATGCACAGCGGCTGCATCGTCCGCCGCAACAGCGTCGCCGGTCGCATCATGCACGAGAAAAACCGCAAGGTGGTATGCTTTAGGCGCAGGAAATTCCGGTGTCGAATAATCAAAGACCACCGTGTTGAGATACGATACCTCTGTCGCCCGGATGCCGGTTTCTTCAAAAAGCTCGCGAATGGCTGCTGTTTGCGGCGCTTCGCCGTCTTCGCGCCGCCCGCCCGGAAAGGCCAGCCAGCCCTTAGACGGCTCACGCCCGCGCTCGACGAGCAAAAATGCCCCGTCGCGAATACAGACAGCTGAAACGCCGTCAACATCAGGGGAAAGCGGAATCTGTGCCATCTGGTAGGGGTATGTTGCGGTTGACGTTTTGACAAGGGGCACGGCGGGTGGTTGGACCGATGGTGCCGCCAGTTATCTCCCCCTTGCGGGGGAGAAAGCGATTTCAGCATCTTAGCGAGCGCAGCGAAGCTCAAGTGCTAGAAATCGCAAGAGAGGGGAATTCGTTAAACCAGTTTACCCCCTCTCTTGGATTTTCTAAGGATTTAGCGAAGAGGCTAAATCCAAGAAAATCCGTTCTCTCCCGCAGGGGGAGAGATAATCAGTGCCAGTATGACCCGCATTTTCCTCTAAGGCGAGATTCTTTGGCTTATGGAAGATCGCAAACTCGATCTTGACCCGGCATGACAAATGCGGATGATCGCCCCTTCCAAAATCAAATTCAGGCTCTCATTGCATGTGCGGACGTTTTGCCCTTCTCGGAACACCGGAAGAAATCGAAGCTTTGCTGGGCTTGATGGAGCTCGAAGACTTTCCTCCACGTTTCAATATAGCGCCGACGCAGCCTGTCCTGATGATCGTCTCGGGCGAAACGCCGCCGCCCGGCAGCAACCGTCCCGACCGGCAGGCACTGCTCGTGCGCTGGGGTTTCATTCCGGGCTGGGTCAAGGACACCAGCACTTATCCATTGATGATCAATGCCCGTTCGGAAACCGCCATCGAGAAAGCATCGTTCAAGACTGCCATGCGCCACCGCCGCGCGCTGATCCCGGCCTCGGGTTTTTATGAATGGCGGCGCGACGGCAAGAACAAGTCGCAAGCCTTCTGGATTCGACCCAAACATGGCGGCGTCATTGCCTTCGCCGGGCTTTACGAGCCCTGGGGTAATGCAGAAGGCTCGGAAATGGATACGGGCGCTATTTTGACCACAAGCGCCAATGAAACGCTGCGCCCGATCCATGACCGTATGCCGGTCGTCATCGAACCGAAGGATTTCAGCCGCTGGCTTGATTGCAAGACACAGGAGCCGCGCCACGTGGCAGACCTGCTGAAACCGGCTCAGGCTGATTTCTTTGAAGCCATTCCCGTTTCGGACAAGGTCAACAAGGTTGCCAATATGGGGCCTGATATTCAGGAAAGAGTGGCTGAAGGCTTACAGGACGCCAAAAAACCGGTGCGGCAAAAGCCGCCGGAGCCTGATGATCAGATGAAACTCTTCTGATTTATAACCCTCCGCCCATACTCGACATTTCAGGATTTATCCCATGTTCTCCGCCACTCTATCCGGTTTCCTTCTTGGTGCCTCGCTGATTATCGCCATTGGCGCGCAAAATGCCTTCATCCTGCGTCAGGGGCTCCTGCAGCAGCATGTTTTCATATTGAGCCTGATTTGCGCTCTGTCCGATGCGTTGTTGATCACCGCCGGTGTGGCCGGTCTCGGCACTCTTATCGCCCGGTCGCCAACACTCATTTCCGTTGTTACACTCGGCGGTGCTGCATTCCTGTTCTGGTATGCCTCGGTCGCGTTCCGCCGTGCGCTCAAGCCGGAAGCCATGCAGGCGGCAAAGTCAGGTGAGGGGTCGCTGAAGGCGGCAATCGCCACCGTTCTCGCACTCACGTTCCTCAATCCGCATGTCTATTTGGATACGGTGGTCTTGCTTGGAGGCCTGTCGGCGCGTTTCGAAGGCGTGAACCGTGTGGCCTATGGCGGCGGCGCGGCAGTGGCCTCCTTCGTCTGGTTCTTTGGCCTCGGCTACGGAGCAAGGCTGTTGCAGCCGGTTTTTGCAAAGCCGGCCGCATGGCGCGTTCTTGATGTTCTGATCGGCCTGGTAATGGCCGGGATAGCTCTCAGTCTGTTAGTCCGTTTCCTGAACGCTTGAAACGAGGTTCATGAGCGGGCGCTGGCGTGGCTTGGTCATGACAGCAGCTTGAACCGCTGCCGGGCCAATCGCGCGGTATTGGGCAGCAAGATGATCGGCGAAAACGGTGTCGCGGGCTTTGGCCGCTACGGAAGTGTTGGTCATTTGTCCGGTCCTGTAAGCGGGGACAATTCCCCGTTGATCTGGGAAGCAGGAATCCCGGTCAATTGGGCCGGAAAAAGGCACTTTCCGGGAGGATTTTGGGCTTTCCGGTTAATTTGCATTAACCAATTCAAAACCGATAAATTTGTCACACCGGTCTGCTGACACGTGGCGCTTGACGTGCGGCTCCCGCTCAACCATAAATGCAATCATGAAAACGTCGTCCGTAACGATTATTACCTGTCGGATTATTATCAGCTAGCCCTTCGCTGGCCCGGCCGTTTTCGTCTCAAAATTTGATCCAAAGATGTGAAACGCACCGGTCGCCAGACCAGCGTAATAATATGCGTTTTTACGATTGAAACCTGTAAATTTGAGATCAAAGACATGCCGCAGACACTGAGCCTCTACAACACGCTCACCCGCACGAAGGAAACCTTCGTGCCGATCGACGCCCAAAACGTGCGTATGTATGTCTGCGGTCCCACCGTTTATGACTATGCCCATATCGGCAATGCGCGGCCTGTCATCGTGTTCGATGTGCTGTTCCGGCTGCTGCGTCACATCTATGGCGACCAGCGCGTGACCTATGTGCGCAACATCACCGACGTCGATGACAAGATCAACGCCCGCGCGGCGCGTGACTATCCGGATATGCCTTTGAACGAGGCAATCCGCGTGGTCACCGACAAGACCAATGCGCAGTTTCAGGCGGATGTGAAGGCTCTGGGCAATCTTGAGCCTTCGGATCAGCCGCGTGCAACGGATTACATCAAAGAGATGGTCGCCATGATTGACCGTCTTATCGAACAGGGCGTTGCCTATGTCGCTGATGGTCATGTGCTGTTTTCGCCATCGGCCATGAATGCGCGCAAGGGGCCGCCCTATGGTCTGCTCGCCCGCCGCTCGGCCGATGATATGCTGGCTGGCGCACGGGTGGATGTCGCCTCCTACAAGCGCGATGAGATGGATTTTGTTCTGTGGAAGCCATCCAAGGTGGATGAGCCCGGCTGGCCATCGCCTGCGGGCATTGAAGGATTGGGCCGCCCCGGCTGGCATATCGAATGCTCCGCCATGTCGATGGCAAAACTGCTGGAGCCATTCGGCGGCGGGCTTTATTGCGACGATCCGATGAAGAACATCTTCGATATTCATGCCGGCGGCATTGATCTTGTCTTTCCGCACCATGAAAACGAGATCGCCCAGTCATGCTGCGCATTTGGCACGGACCGGATGGCCAATATCTGGATGCACAATGGCTTCCTGCAGGTCGAAGGCCAGAAAATGGCCAAGAGCGCGGGCAACTTCTTCACGATCAATGAATTGCTGGAGACGAAAGTCTTTGGTGATCGCAAATGGCCCGGTGAAGTGCTGCGTCTGGCGATGCTCATGACCAACTACCGCGAACCGATTGATTTTACCGTCAACCGGCTTGAGGAAGCCGAGAATATTCTGGTCAAGGCGCGCGAATATGTCGGTGACGCACCCATTGGTGTTATCCCCGATGATGCCATCACCATCCTGTCCGACGATCTGGCAACACCAAGCCTGATCAACTGGCTGGCTGCAATCCGGAAATCTGGTTCAGTCAGCCCGGAGGATTACCGTGCTGCATTTGCCTTGCTTGGCGTCAATGTCGCAGGCCCGTCGGCGGCTGATCTGTCCGATGCCTTCAAGGTTGAGCTTGACGCAAAGATCAGCGACCGCCTGTCGCTGCTTGCAGCCAAAAGCTTTGCTGAAGCGGATCGTATTCGCGACGAACTGCTGGAAAAAGGCATCCAACTGAAGGACGGCAAGGATCCGCAGACCGGCGAGCGCGTGACAACGTGGGAGATGAAACGGTGATATTGGCGCTGCTTCACCCCCTCTGTCCTGTCGGACATCTCCCCCACAAGGGGGGAGATCAGCTTTCATTGCCATTTTGCCTGGTTCTGAAACATTGGAAATCGAGCGGTTAATTCAATGCCAATGTGATCTCCCCCCTTGTGGGGGGAGATGCCCGACAGGGCAGAGGGGGGTGAGCAATATGCCGTCACATGCGCCCATCCCTCGCAAAATGCGCAGCAATGCCAAGTCAATGCGCAAGGCATTGACCGATGCCGAGCTGAAACTCTGGAATGCGGTACGTGCGCACCGATTGATGGGACTAAGCTTTAAAAGGCAAATGCCCATCGCGGGTTATATCGTTGATTTTGCTTGTCCTGCACGTCGTGTGATTGTCGAGCTTGATGGTTCGCAGCATGGTGATGATGATCGATTGATTTATGATCAGAAAAGAACTGAGCGCTTGGCATCTGACGGCTGGACCGTCTTGCGCTTCTGGAATGACGATGTTGTGCGGGATATCGAGGGCGTATGCCAGCATATCGTTCGTGTTGCGCTGAATGGGAGGCAGAGCCATGAGTCTTGACAACAAGCCCGTCTATACCGGTGGCTGTCAGTGCGGTGCGATCCGTTTTCGGGTTGAAGGCGCGCTGACGGACACGTCGATCTGTCATTGCCGCATGTGTCAAAAGGCATTCGGCAATTTCTTTGCGCCGCTGGTTTCGGTCCGCAACGCGCTTTTCCAATGGACGCGGGGCGAGCCGAAGCGTTTCCGCTCGTCCAATCACGTCCAGCGCGGCTTCTGCGCAAGCTGCGGTACGCCTTTGACCTATGAAGCGCCGGATGGTGTGGCGCTGGCCATCGCGACCTTCGATCATCCGGAAGAACTGCCGCCTGTCGTTCAATGGGGTATGGAAGACAAGCTGCCTTATGTCGACGATCTGCACGCTTTGCCCGGGTACACATCAGATTCCGATCCTGAATCAATCGAGTTTTTAAAGACGATGGTCTCCTATCAGCATCCTGATCATGATACGGATGCATGGCCGCTGGGGGAGGCGGACAAGTGAAAAAAGAACGCGTTTATCTCTTCGACACCACGCTGCGCGATGGTCAGCAGACGCCCGGCATCGATTTCTCGGTCGAGGACAAGAAAGTCATCGCTGACCTGCTGGATGACTTTGGCCTTGATTATGTCGAGGGCGGCTATCCCGGTGCCAATCCCACTGATACAGCATTCTTTGCGGAAAAACGCACGAAGCGGGCGAAGTTCGCCGCTTTCGGCATGACCAAGCGGGCCGGGGTCTCGGCGTCCAACGATCCGGGGCTTGCAACGCTGATCAACGCTAACGCCGATGTTGTGTGTTTCGTCGGCAAGAGCTGGGATTACCACGTCCGCGTCGCGCTTGGCTGCACCAATGAGGAAAATCTGGAATCCATCGACGCTTCGGTCAAAGCTGCCGTCGCTGCGGGTAAGGAAGCCATCGTTGATTGCGAGCATTTTTTCGATGGCTACAAGGCCAATCCGGAATACGCACTGGCCTGCGCCAAAACCGCCTATGCAGCAGGAGCGCGCTGGGTGGTTCTGTGCGATACCAATGGCGGCACACAGCCCCATGAAGTGGCTGAAATTGTTCGTGCTGTCACCAAAGTCATACCCGGCGATCATCTTGGTATCCATGCGCACAACGATACGGAGCAGGCGGTTGCCAATTCCTTGGCGGCCATTGACGCTGGCGTGCGCCATGTGCAGGGAACGCTGAATGGTATCGGCGAGCGCTGCGGTAATGCCAATCTCATCACGATCATCCCGACGCTGGCACTCAAGCCCGCATGGTCGAGCCGCTTTGAAACCGGGATCAGTTTGGAAAAGCTGAAAGGCCTGTCGCGTCTGTCGCGCAGCTTTGATGAATTGCTCAACCGTGCACCCAATGCGCAGGGCGCTTTTGTCGGCGCCTCGGCTTTTGCCACCAAGGCGGGTATCCATGCCTCGGCGCTGATCAAGGAACCTGCGACCTATGAGCATGTACCGCCCGAAACGGTCGGTAACCGGCGCAAGGTCATGGTCTCGGATCAGGGCGGCAAGTCGAACTTCATCAACGAGTTGGAGCGCCGTGGCATACCCGTTGCCAAAAACGATCCGCGTCTCGATACGCTGATCGCCCTGGTGAAGGAACACGAAGCCGAAGGCTATGCCTACGAGGGCGCTGATGCGAGTTTCGAGCTTCTGGCGCGCCGGACGCTCGGCACTGTGCCGGAGTTCTTCAAGGTTGAATCGTTTCGATGCATGGTCGAGCGCCGGTTTGATGCCAATGGCAATATCAAGACGGTTTCCGAAGCTGTGGTTCGGGTTGAGGTTGATGGCGAACAGCGCATGTCGGTTGCCGAAGGCCATGGTCCGGTCAATGCGCTCGATCTGGCGCTCCGCAAGGATATGGGCCGCTACCAGGACGAAATCAACGATCTTTCATTGGCGGACTTCAAAGTGCGTATCCTCAACGGAGGCACGGAAGCCATCACCCGCGTGCTGATCAGAATCGACCGATTCCAGCAATGTACGCTGGTGGACAGTGGGCGTTTCCGACAACATCATCGATGCATCATTTCAGGCACTTATGGACTCAATCGTCTATAAATTGATGAAAAATCGTGATTTGGCAGGCAAAATCGCCGCTGAATAGACGAGTTTTGTCAGTTTTCCGCTGAAAATCCCCGAAAACATCAAAGACCTTGATGGAATGATCAGCCGAATTCAATGGACGTCATAGGGGGATGGCCTTAGATCATCGCCCTATGAGCGAACACATCAATCAAGGCGGCCTTGGCGCTGGTACAGTGGTAACGGAAGCAAAGCCGGCAATGTCCGATGGCAAGAAGGGTTTTCTCTTCGCGCTGTCCGCTTACCTGCTCTGGGGCATCCTTCCATTCTACCTGAAAGCTGTTGCTTATATGCCCGCGCTGGAAGTCGTGTCGCACCGTATCGTCTGGTCAGTGCCGATTGCCGGTGCTGTCCTGTGGTGGTTCGGTCAGTTCAAGGACCTGCGCACGGCCTTGACGACACCGCGCATGCTGGCCATGGCAACCCTGACTGCGACCTTGATCACCATCAACTGGGGCACCTATGTCTGGGCCATCGGCGCAAACCACGCGGTTGATACGGCGCTGGGCTATTACATCAATCCGCTGGTCAACGTGGTGCTCGGCAGCATTTTCCTGTCGGAAAAGCTGACCCGTGCGCAGATGGTCGCCGTGGCGCTGGCTGCCGGTGCTGTTATTCTGCTGACCATTTCGTCCGGTGGTCTGCCGTGGATTTCGCTGGTTCTCGCCTTCAGCTTCGGTTTCTATGGTTTCTTCCGCAAGACACTGCCGATTGGTCCGACACAGGGCTTCATGCTGGAAGTGTTGATCCTGTCCATTCCCTCGCTTGGCTTCATTTTCTGGACCGTCGCGCAAGGAACAAGCCACTTCGTCAATGGCGGCGGCCACGATATTGGCCTGTTGCTCTTTGCCGGACCCGCGACAGCCATCCCGCTTATTCTTTATGCGTTCGGTGCAAAGCTCCTGCGCTATACGACGATTGGCCTGATGCAATATCTTGCTCCGACTATCGTTTTCCTCTGCGCCATCTTTGTGTTCGAAGAGCCTTTTTCGAATGCTCAGTTCGCCGCATTCGCGCTGATCTGGACAGCTTTGGCCATTTACACATGGTCCATGCTGCATGAATCGCGCAAGGTGAAAGCACAGAACACTTAAGCTGCAAAAGACCACACCTCTATCTCCCCCTTGCGGGGGAGAAAGCGATTTCAGCATCTTAGCTCTTGCTAAGTGCTAGAAATCGCCAGAGAGGGGATTTGCATGCCACCTAAGATTACCCCCTCTCTTGGATTTTCTAAGGATTTAGCGAAGAAGCTAAACCCAAGAAAATCCTTTCTCTCCCGCAAGGGGAGAGATAAGGCGCAGCGCACTTGATTATGCTTAATTTCAGGATCTGGTCGCCTAACGGCCCGAACCGCCCATCTTGCGCACGATCAGATACACGAAAGCGGATGTCACCAGCGCGATCAGCGCGATGATGGTGAAGCCGTGTATATTACCGGCAAGCGGCAAGCCTTCCGTGTTCATACCAAACAGACCGGTGATCACGTTTGTCGGCAGCAGAACCGCTGTCATCACCGAAAGCACGTAGAGAAAGCGGTTTGACTGATCCGTCAGTTTGGCCAGCAGTTCATCCTGCAGCAGCCGCGCGCGCTGCTGTAATTGTTCGCCTTCCGCATGCAGGGTGGCAGAGCGTATCGACAGGCCTTCGATCAGATCATCCAGATCTTCTGGCAGGGCCCGACGGTCCGCATGGTCGATATGGCGGAACAGGCTGGTCGCAGCGGTCAGGTAGCGGTGAAAGACCACAATTTGCCGGCGCACGGGCACCAGCCGCTCACGCTCGCCTTGCCATTTTTCGCCGACAATATGGTCCTCGATGGAATCCACCGTTTCCGACAGCTGTGTTATCTCGGCCTTGAGCAGGTCGAGAAACCGGCGGAAGATCGCATTGAACAGGGCAATCGGTGAGGTAGGCCTGATCTTGCCGCGCAGAATCGACTGGCGCACATCATCAACGGATTGCAACGGATGGCGGCGGCCGCTGATGAACAGGTCTTTGCTGAAAGCGAAGCGGAAATAGCCCAGTTCGCGCGGATCGCCATAATGTTCGTGCTGCAAATCCGGCAATTCGCCATAGAGCCAGCCATCTTCATAGCTGATCTGGCACTGATCGCCGGAAGACAGAAACGCCTCGCGCACATTTTCCGGCAGGCTCTTGTCTGTTTCCAGGCTCCGGCGCGCCCGCGCATCGGCGAGAGCATAACTCTTCCACGTCCATGCGGTCTTTGCCGCTGTTATCTGATCGGTCAGCAGCGTGCCATCGGCCTGAAAACTGTAGGCAATGACAAAATCATCATTGTGCAACCGCTTGGTGTCAGCAACGGGATCCAAGGTTAAAGCTTCACCCATGAAATCCCGTTCCTTCTCGGCTAAAGCCGCTCGATGATCGCTTCGTTGCCGTCCCGGTCGCCACTCGCTGCTGCGCTAAGGATAGCCGGAACAATGTCTTCCGGACGTTCTACCACAAGCGGATTGACCAAATGTGACGTGTGGACGAAGCCTTCCGCCTTCATGTGATCGATCAGCGCCAGCATCGGATTCCAGAACCCGTTAATATTGGCAAAAACCATGGGCTTCCGGTGGCGACCTAGCTGGGCCCAGGTCATGATCTCGACGATTTCTTCGACCGTACCGATACCACCGGGCAAGGTGACAAACGCATCGGATCGCTCGAACATCTTATGCTTGCGCTCGTGCATGTCTTCGGTGACAACCAGCTCGGAAAGCTGGCCCAAGGCATGTTCCGTGGCTTCCTTGTTCATCAGGAACTTTGGAATGATGCCGGTAACTTTGCCGCCAGCCGACATGACGCCATCTGCCACGGCGCCCATAATGCCCTTGGTACCGCCGCCATAGACCAGTTCCAGCCCGTGCTCGGCGATGGATTTGCCCAGCACCTTGCCGCTCTGTTTGTAAATCGGATCGCGCCCCGGCGTGGAGCCGCAGTAAACACAAATGGATCGAATCTTGCTCATTCTGGAAGTGGTGCCTTCTCGACTGCGATACGTCAACCCGGCGAGAATGCGACAAAAGTCGCAAATTGCCGGATTACTGTAATAAAGACAAAGAATGAGGCTGAATTTAAAGGGTTTTCTTGTAGCAATGCAGAAAAGACGCTAGACCAAAAACATCAAGAGGGTCGGGGATCAATGATCAAGAATAAGTTTGCACTGCTGGGGTTTGGGGTTGTTGTCGCCGTAGGTCTGGTTGCTGCCTATCTCGGGTTCGTCCCGGGTAAACCGGCTCCCGGTACTCCGGTTGTTACGTCGAGCGGCAACGCGCCTGCGCCAACCGCCGCAAAGCCTGCCGAGCCGGCAACAAATCCTGCTGCCCAGCCGCAAACTTCGGCTGCTGGAACGGGTGCTCCGGCGCCAGCCGATGCAACCACGGCTCAGCAAGTGCCTGCTATTGCAACGCCGCCAGCGGAAGCCGCCCAGGCCAAACCCGGCGTACCGACATTCGACGTCTTGCGTGTCGATCCATCCGGGACAATCGTCCTTGCGGGCAAAGCGGCAAGCGACGCCAAGGTCGATCTTCTGTCGCGCTCCAATGTCATCGGTACAACAAAAGCTTCGCCAAGCGGCGATTTTGTTATCGTGCTCGACGAGCCGCTGAAGCCCGGCGATTATCAGCTTGTTCTGCGCTCGACAGCGCCTGACGGCACCGCCATGACCTCGCTCGAGACAGGCATTGTCTCGATCCCCGAGAACAAGGGCGGTCAGGTTCTGGCGCTGGTCGAACAGTCAGGCCAGCCGAGCCGCATGATCACCAAACCGGAAGCGCCCGCACAAACAGCAACGAACCAACCGGCCACGACAGCTGCTCCAACCGGCGACAAGCCGGTGAAGCCACAGGCTCTCAAAGCACGCATTGCTGTCGAAGCTGTTGAAATCGAGGGCAACAAGATTTTCATCGCGGGCACCGCCGATGCCGGATCGACCGTCAAGGTTTACGCCAATGACAACCTGTTGGGCTCGACCAAGACTTCGCCGGACGGCCATTTCCTCGTCCAGACCACCCGCGACTTGCCGGTCGGTGATTATATCATCCGTGCCGATATGGTCGAAAGGGATGGTGTGACGGTCATTGCAAGGGCAGCTGTTCCGTTCAAGCGTGAAGCCGGCGAGAAAGTTTCCGCTGTGGCACCTGCAGCAGAGGCACCGGCAGCAACAGCCACTACGCCCGGTGCATCAACTGCTCCGGCAGCCGGAGAACAACCACAGAGCGCGGATACTGCTACACCGCTCAAGAACGTTGATGGTTCCGTTATCATCCGCCGCGGTGACAATCTGTGGACGATTTCCCGCCGGACCTATGGCGAGGGGACACGCTACACAACGATTTATCTTGCCAACAAAGAGCAGATCCAGAACCCGGACATGATCTTTCCCGGTCAGGTTTTCAATCTGCCGGAAAAGACCCAGCAGTAGGATAATTGCGCTGACAAAGGCGGCTTTTGCGCAAAAGCCGCCTTTGTTTTATCCTTGCAATAGAAGAATATATCGTTTATCGCCGATGAACGATGAAATGCAGCAATCGATTTCAACAGGCCATCTCGGATACGGAAACCGCGCGGATACTCGCCGCGCTTGCCCATCCGGCACGCCTGCGCATCATCCGTCAGCTGGCTGGGCACAATGCCTCCTGCTGCAAGGATATTGTTGCGACACTGGATCTGGCCCAGTCGACCGTATCGCAGCACCTGAAGATTCTCGTTGACGCCGGTCTCGTTAATTTCCGGCAGTCAGGCCAGAGTTCACATTACAGCATCAATCCGGACGCATTTGCCGATGTCGCCGCTCTTGTCAGCGATATGGCCAATCTCTGCTGTCCGCCCGATACCATTGTACCGGCAGCGCGGGAAAACGCTGCGGCGATCAAGGAATAGACGTGGCTGAAAAAACTGTCTCCGCCGAGTCTGGCAAAACGCTCCAGACCATCCGCAATCTTTGGCCCTATATGTGGCCGAACGAGCGCCCCGATCTGCGCATGCGGGTTGTCTGGGCCTCGGTTTATCTGCTGATTTCCAAGGTTGTGCTCATTCTTGTGCCCTATTTCTTCAAGTGGGCCACCAATGCGCTGAATGGAAAATTCGTCGCCTCCGATCTGATCCCGCTCATTCTGGTCGGGCCGTTGATGCTGGTCGCGGCCTATAATGCGGCGCGTATCGTGCAGGGCGGCCTGAACCAGCTGCGTGATGCGCTGTTTGCCAGTGTCGGGCAATATGCCGTGCGAAAGCTCGCCTATAAGACCTTCGTGCATATGCACAATCTGTCCTTGCGCTTCCACGTTGAGCGGCGCACCGGCGGTCTGTCGCGGATTATCGAACGCGGCACCAAGGGCATTGAAACCATCGTCCGCTTTACCATCCTCAATACCGCGCCGACGATCATTGAATTCCTGATGACCGCAGTCATTTTCGCCTTCGCCTATGGCTTGTCCTATCTCGGCGTCGTGGTTGCAACCGTTGTGGTCTATACGTGGTTCACCATTCGGGCGAGCGATTGGCGCATCAACATCCGCCGCGACATGAACGATTCCGACACGGACGCCAATACCAAGGCGATCGACTCGCTCCTGAACTTCGAAACGGTCAAATATTTCGGCAATGAGCAGATGGAAGCCAGCCGTTTCGACGCGGCGATGGCACGTTATGAAATCTCGGCAACCCGCATCTGGACATCGCTCGGCTGGCTCAACTTTGGCCAGGCAGTGATTTTCGGCATCGGCATGGCTGTCATGATGATCATGTCGGGCAGGGAAGTGCTGGCCGGAACCCAGACACTCGGCGATTTCGTGTTCATCAATGCAATGCTCATGCAGCTTTCCATTCCGCTGAATTTCATTGGCTTCATCTATCGCGAAGTGCGGCAGGGCCTGACCGATATCGAACAGATGTTCGACCTGCTCGACGTGGAACAGGAAGTGACCGACAAGCCCGATGCCAAACCGTTGGTGATTGATCGCGGTACGGTCCAGTTTGACAATGTCGTGTTCGCCTATGATCCGAAGTGTCCGATCCTTAAAGGTGTCAGTTTCGAAGTGCCTGCGGGTAAAACTGTAGCGATTGTCGGCCCATCGGGTGCGGGCAAATCCACCTTGTCGCGTCTGCTCTATCGCTTCTATGATATTCAGGGCGGCGCGATCCGCATTGACGGTCAGGATATCCGCGATGTGACGCAGGAGAGCCTGCGCGCCGTGATCGGCATGGTGCCGCAGGATACGGTGCTCTTCAACGATACCATTGCCTACAATGTCCGCTATGGCCGCATCACGGCCACCGAGGAAGAAGTGCACAATGCTGCGGAACTGGCGCAGATCGGCAGCTTCATCAAGAGCCTGCCGGAAGGCTACAATGCCATGGTTGGCGAGCGCGGACTGAAACTTTCAGGCGGCGAAAAGCAGCGTGTCGCCATTGCGCGTACCATTCTCAAGGCGCCGCCGATCCTCATTCTCGACGAAGCCACATCCGCGCTCGACAGTGCCACAGAGCATGAAATTCAGGCTTCGCTCGATCTTGTCAGCCGTGACCGTACGACGCTGGTCATTGCCCATCGGCTATCGACCATTATCGGCGCCGACGAGATCATTGTGCTGAAGGACGGCGTCATTGCCGAGCGCGGCAGACATACATCGCTTCTCGATCAGAACGGCCTCTATGCCTCCATGTGGAACCGCCAGCGCGAAGCATCGGAAGCCGAAGAGCGTCTGCGCAAGGTGCAGGAAGAGGATGATCTCGGCGTTGTCGTGCGTGGAAAACCAGCATTAGAGCAAGGGATGGTCAAATGAAGCCATTCTGCCGGGTGAATTTGGCCCCATTCCTGCGGGCTTCGACGTCGCCCGATGGGTAAACATCGGTCTCTTCAAACCCCTTGACCTTGTCCACAAATGCCCTCCGGCAGAACGGCTTCATTTGACCATCCCTTGCTCTCAACGTCGCCGTCGAACCGTGAAAACGTCGCATACAGCAAAAATCCGATGTGAATAATTTGCAGATGAACGGGTCAAGCCGGTTTGAAAGGTTTGCCCCCGCTGGCAATCTCCGATAAGTAACGCGCAATTCCGGTCGTATGCTGCCGGGCGAGAAAACGACGCTGTCAGGAACAAACCAATGAGCCTTGTCGATTCCATCCGCAACACTCTGGTACCCATCCACCGGGAAGGTTATCCGTTCATCGCCGGTTTCGCTGGCGCAACGGTCATTCTCGGCTATTTCTGGGAACCCCTGTTCTGGATCGGCCTCATCCTCACGGCCTGGTGCATCTATTTCTACCGCGATCCGCAGCGTGTCACGCCAACCGACGACAAGCTGGTCATCAGTCCGGCCGATGGTCTTGTTTCCGCAGTTGGTCCGGCCATTCCGCCGCGTGAGCTTAATCTCGGCGACAAGGAAATGACCCGCATTTCCGTGTTCATGAATGTGTTTTCTTGCCACATCAACCGCGCTCCGGTGCGTGGCCGCATCACGACGATCATCCACAAGCCGGGCAAGTTCCTCAATGCCGAACTCGATAAGGCCAGCACTGAGAACGAGCGCAACAGCCTGTTGATCGACAGCCCGAACGGACAGGTGGCTGTGGTACAGATTGCCGGTCTCGTCGCCCGCCGTATCGTCTGCTGGGCCGATGAAAACAATTCCATCTCCATTGGCGAACGCTTTGGTCTGATCCGTTTTGGCTCACGCGTTGACGTCTATCTGCCTGCAGGTTTTGCGCCGCGCGTTGCAGTCGGCCAGACAGCCATTGGCGGTGAAAGTGTGCTGGCGGAATTTGGCGGCGAGCCAAGTGCTCCGCTGGTCCGCATCAGCTGAGGCGCGCGGTATGAGCGAGCCGGAGAACGATCCGCTGTTTGACGAAAAGCGTCAGGTGCAGGAGCCAACCGGTTCCCGCATTCCGATGCGCTATCTCATTCCCAATGTGATCACGGTTCTGGCCATCTGCGCCGGTCTGACCGGTATCCGGCTGGCTTTCGAGAACCGGTTTGAACTGGCCGTGTCCATGGTGCTGCTTGCAGCCTTCCTTGACGGCATTGACGGGCGCATTGCCCGCATGATGAAGGGCTCTACGAAATTCGGCGCGCAGATGGATTCGCTTGCCGACATCGTCAATTTCGGTGTTGCTCCGGCGCTGGTTCTCTATGCCTATATGCTGGATCAGGCCCGCTCGTTCGGCTGGATTGCCGCGCTGCTTTACTGCATCGCCTGCTGCCTGCGCCTTGCCCGTTTCAATGTGATGCTGGATGTGGTCGGCAAGCCCGCCTGGCAGAACAACTTTTTCACCGGTGTTCCGGCACCGGCCGGTGCCATGCTGGTCATGCTGCCGGTCTATCTCGGCTTTCTCGGCCTTGCACCAACGCGCCCGCTGGCTTTCGCTGCCGCCGCTTACACGGTCGGCGTGGCGGTCCTGATGATCAGCCGCCTGCCGGTTTTCAGTGGGAAGGCGGCTGGAACAAGGCTGCGCTCCGACTGGGTCATGCCGAGTTTCCTGTTCATCGTTGTCTATGTGGCGTTCCTGATGAGCTATACGTGGGAAACGCTGACCCTGACGACCATCGCCTTCTTTCTCACCTTTCCGTTCAGCGCACGAGCCTGGAAGCGCCATGAGGCCGCTGATGCTGCTGTGGCCAATGCTTTGGCTACCAGTACCGATGAAAGTTCCTCATCGGTTCGTTGATCCTCCGGTTGCAAGACCCTTCGTGCTGGGTTGCAAGACCCTTGGTTCGTGGTTCGACAAGCTCACCATGAGGGAGAGTGTTGGCGGCAAAGCTAATCGGAGATATTGCAGAATATAGCTCCCCTGCAATCCCCACTCTCCCTCATGGTGAGCTTGTCGAACCACGCACAATATCATTGCAGCATTTTTGCTACCGCCTAATCCCAGTCACATATATCCGGCGTTGGGTTCGAGATCATGGTCGGTTTGCCTCAATAAGATGGTTGCTCAGAAAGCCAAGGATTTCCGTATTGAGCTGCCGATGAAAAGCGGCCCGGTCAAAACCAGCCTTATCAGTGCAAAGCTCAGGTTCATCGTCAGCGATCAATGCCGCAAACTCTGGTGTGCACGGCGGCAGGAACGAGAAATGCCCGGAATTTGGCGCGACGTGGAATTCCGCCTTAACTGGAAGGTTCTTCACGATCATCGGGCCGTCATCAGGTGATACGCCATCGCCCCCACGTTCGGACGCCCAATATAGCAATGGTATTGAGACGCCGCTCAATG
This sequence comes from Phyllobacterium sp. 628, assembly GCF_014189505.1. GTDB lineage: Bacteria > Pseudomonadota > Alphaproteobacteria > Rhizobiales > Rhizobiaceae > Phyllobacterium. The sequence goes on from NZ_CP050301.1 coordinate 2,073,198, forward strand.
CAGCCTGTGTGAACAGAGGGCCCGCAGGTGAATCCGCAATGACGGCTGCCTTAATTCTTGCGTCGTGGACCATGGGAGATATGGGCCCTGAACGGATCTGCTCACAGAAGCGATTGCCGGGGTAGACTGGGCAATTGTTTAGCAGATATTTCCACTCGGGATTGGCACCAGCCAAGGCCAGCCCCGTAAAAGCCCCTCTTGAAAATCCCACAAAACCAATATGTGCGGGATCAATGGCACGCCCTGCAGGCCAATTGTAGAACAGGAAATCAATGAGGCGCGATATGTCCATTGGACGCTGAATCATCGAGGCGATGTCGCCGGGATTGCGTATCTTGGACTGGCCGCTGTCCAGCGGATGATTGATGGCGGCGACAATAAACCCCTTGTCCGCAAGCAATTCGGCAAGCTCGTGATAATTACCCAGTGACCCGCCAGCGCCGTGCGAGACAACCACCAGCGGATGCCTGCTACCAACTATCGGGCAGTTCATGACGGCTTTCATATCAAAAGATCCGACTTTGACTGCAGCAGGGCTGTCGGCACACGGCGACCACACCGCGCCGGTAATCGCCGGCCCGCGGCTATCTTGTGGAACTTCGATAAGCTGCAGTCCCGCCGCTTGCACCACTTGCAGTGTGCCCAAGGCAAAGATGGCGGAAAGAGCTGCGAGCTTGAACATTTTCATGAGAACTCCTTTTCATGGCTATGAGGAAGGGAGACAGAGGATCGTTGGAGGCTCAAAGGATCGGCTTTTTCAGCGCAGATTCGACCTTGATCACAATTCAGGTCGTCCGGGATCGCGTTTCAGGACATAATGGTTTCAGTCAGTTCACCGGGTCGTTGCCTCATGCTTTTTGTGCCATTGCCTTTCGTAGTCGCGCTTCTGCTTCTGATCCTGTTGATTCAGATGATCAGGCGGAGCGGCGACAATGAAACCAATCCGTTCTTTATGGCTGTGGTTGCCGTCTACGTGGTGCAATCGGTGGTGATTGGCCTGCGCTGGGGCTACAATATGCTGGAAGTTTTGCCCGTTCAGGGGGTGCTGGCGGTTATTGTCGCCACACTGTCATGGCTCAGTTTTGATGACTTGCGCGATGAACGCCCGCTCTCGGAGCGGCCTTGGCTGCTTCTGCATGTCGTGCCGACATTGATCATCATTGGTCTTGTGGCTTTCTGGCCCGCACCCATTTCCCTGTTCATCATTCTGGTTTTCACCGGCTACGGCATGGCACTGAACCGCCTTGCTTGGGGCGGGCCGGATGCGCTGGGCTCGTCACGGCTTGATGGCGTCATCAATTCATACCGGGCTCTCCAGATCACCGCCTTTGCCATTTCCGCGTCAGCCGTGGTGGATGTCATTATCAGCCTCGATTTTGCCGAGACCGGCGGGATTTATTCGGGGCTTATTGTGGCGGCCGGCAATGTCCTTGCTCTGTTGATTTTGGGCGGAGCTGCAGCGGTTGCCGGAAGCAGCCGTCCATCAGCGGATGAAATCGGCGGGCGTGCGGTGGAGGAGACGGTTGTGATGGTTTCTCCCAGTGAGGAAGATGCCGAAATCGCCGCTGCGCTGGATCATCTGATGCAATCGCGGGCGCTTTATCGGGATGTCGATCTCAATCTCAATCGGCTGGCGCGCAAGATGGGTCTGTCAGCCCGGCAGGTTTCCGTTGCGGTCAACCGGGTGAAGGCGATGAGCGTCTCGCAATATGTCAATGATTTCAGGGTGAAAGCGGCATGCCGCCTGCTGACTGATACGGATGAGGCTATCACCCGGATCATGTTTGATGCCGGTTTCCAGACCAAGTCGAACTTCAACCGGGAGTTTTTGCGTGTCACTGGCATGAGCCCAAAGGCATGGCGTGCACGCTCTGCAGTTGCAAACAAATCCAGCGCAACGGTCATTCGCCTCGCTGGATGAGCGTTCTACTGCATCAAGATTGTGCGTGGTTCGACAAGCTCACCATGAGGGACAGTGAGGATTGCGGGAGCTATATTCTGCATTCTGCGATGGTGCCGATTGGTTATGCAACAAGCCCATATCCCTCATGGTGAGTTTGTCGAACCACGCACCATGGTAGTGCAACTCATTTAAGAGTTACCCTAGCTCGGATTATTATAGCTCAGTAGCTTGTCGGCACGCACATCATAGATTTTGCCAGTTGCATCGAGCGCCGGATCGGCGAGCAGCACAATCTTGGCAGCAACCTCGGCCGGTGTCGGCAATGTTTCAGGGTCTTCCCCCGGCACGGCCTGCGCGCGCATGGCTGTGCGCGTCGCACCCGGATTGACCGAATTGACCCGCAACCTGGTCTGGCGCGTTTCATCGGCCCAGCTGCGCCCCAGGGCCTCGACAGCGGCCTTGGAAGCCGCATAGGGGCCCCAGTAGGCGCGGGCGGAGTGTGCGGCGCCCGATGACAGCAAAATAGCCCGTCCCGCGTCTGAGAGCTTCAGCAGCGGATCTGTGGTGCGGATTAGCCGCCAGACACTGGACACGTTGATGTTCATCAACTTGTCGAAGACTTTGGCTTCCACATGGCCAATTGGCGAAATCGTGCCCAGAACGCCCGCATTGGCTACCAGCACATCCAGCTTGCCCCAACGCTCGTGGATCGAACCACCGAGCCGGTCGATGGCGGACATGTCGGTCAGATCGAGCGGAACCAGCGTTGCCGTGCCGCCCGCTGCCGTGATTTCATCGTCGAGTTCTTCCAGACCGCCAACGGTCCGGGCAACGGCAATGACATGGGCACCGCGGCCAGCAAGTTCTTTGGCAAGAAAGTAGCCAATGCCACGGGATGCGCCGGTGACAAGCGCAAGCTTGCCGTCCAGCCGAAAACTGCCGTCAGAAATCATGGTATGAAAACTCAACCGTTGTTTGCGAGAAGCGCGAACTGGCGCACATTGCTGATACCGTCCCGGTCAACCAGCCGGGTCGGATAATCGCCAGTGAAATAGTGATCGGTGAACAGCGGCGAGTTTGCATCGCGCGGCGCTCCGCTCACTGCCTTGTACAATCCGTCAATTGACAGGAAGGCCAGCGAATCCGCACCGATATACGCGCACATCGCATCAAGATCAGTATACTGGTTCGCCAGAAGCTTGTCCGCATCGGGCGTGTCGATGCCGTAAAAATCCGGATGATAGATCATAGGGCTGGCAACGCGGATATGCACTTCACGCGCACCGGCATCGCGGATCATCTGCACGATCTTGATCGACGTGGTGCCGCGCACGATGGAATCATCCACCAGAACCACGCGCTTACCTTCGATGACGGCCTTGTTAGCGGAATGTTTCAGCTTGACGCCGAATGCCCGGATCGACTGGGTCGGCTCGATGAACGTGCGTCCGACATAGTGATTGCGGATAATGCCAAGCTCGAAGGGAATACCGCTTGCCTGGGCAAAGCCGATAGCCGCAGGCGTGCCACCATCGGGAACCGGGACCACCACATCAGCTTCCAGTGGTGCTTCCTTGGCGAGATTGACGCCCATATTCTTGCGAGCGTTATAAACATTGCGTCCGCCGACAACAGAATCGGGGCGGGCAAAATAGACATATTCGAACAGGCAAATTCGTTCAGGCTTCGGGCTCTGCGGCTTGAAGGCTTCGATGCTGATCGTGCCGTCGCTCTGGATTTCGCAAACGACGACTTCGCCGTTCTCGATATCGCGTACAAACTTGGCGCCGATAATATCAAGTGCGCAGCTTTCGGAGGCAAAGATCGGCTTACCGTCGAGATCGCCCATGACAAGCGGACGAATGCCGATGGGATCACGTGCGGCAATCAGCTTGGTGCGGGTGAGGGCGAGCATGGCATAGCCGCCTTCCATCTGGCGGATTGCATCCACGAAACGGTCACTGGACGACGTGCTGCGCGAACGGGCGATCAGATGCAAAACGACTTCCGTATCGGAATTCGACTGGCAGATCGCGCCTTCGGCGATGAGCTTGCGGCGCATTGTCAGACCATTGGTGAAATTGCCATTATGGGCAATGGCAATGCCGCCGATTTCCAGTTCGGCAAAAAGCGGCTGCACATTGCGCAGCGCTGCATCGCCTGTCGTGGAATAGCGTACGTGGCCGATAGCACGGTCGCCGGGCAATTGTGCCAATGTAGCCGGGTTGGTGTAGTGATCGCCAACGAGACCCATGCGGCGCTCAGAGCAGAACTTGTTGCCGTCATAGGAGACGATACCCGCTGCTTCCTGTCCACGGTGCTGCAGGGCATGAAGTCCCAGCGCTGTCAGCGTTGCGGCATCGGAGTGCCCCAAAATGCCAAACACACCGCACTCTTCATGCAGTGTGTCGTCATCAAGGGACATGAGAGGGGTCTCATCACGAAAAATGTCGGTCATTACCGCAAGCCTTTCGCCGCAGATTCAACTGTAAGATCTGTCATTCCATTATGCCACACTATGTGGGGTATTACCACGCAAACGCCAAGTTAACCGTTTGTCGCACCTCAAGGCTTGGGTGTTGTGCCTTCCGGCGGAACATCTTCCTTGGGTTCAGGTGTCGTCGTCGGGTCTGTTGCAGGCGCAGAGCCCGGCTTCAGACGCTTCAAAATGGTTGATTCAGGGTCTTCCGGCAGCAGGCTGACCAGCTTAGCACCCAGTGAGTCGATCATTGGCTTGGATTTGGCGTTGGCGATCCATCCGGGTTGATTGTCCGTGACGAGCCAGTTGAAGAACAGCATGGCGACAACAACGAGGAGAACGCCGCGCGCTGCACCAAAAAGGAAGCCAAGTGTGCGATCCAGTGCACCAATGCGGCTGTCGATGATGAAATCGGCAATCTTCATGGTGATGACAGAAACGATGATCAGTGTGACGATGAAAACGATACCGGCAGCCGCGATCTGGGCAATAGTCTCATTGCTGATATAGGGCGCCAGGAAGGGGACGACAGGCTTGTAGAACAGGTAAGCGGCCGCTGCAGCCGCTGCCCATGATACGACGGACAACACTTCGCGCGAAAAGCCGCGCACCATGGCAAGAACCGCCGAAACAAGGGTGATGCCCAGAAGAATTCCGTCTAGCAACGTAATAGGCATTTTACTTTTCGTCCCTAATCCAAATCTGACCGCGTGGCCGTCAGAGAAATGGCCGTCCTGATCAGTCGTCGCGTTGTCGTTTACCGGGTCCCGACGCCGCAATCCGGGCCACAAGGTCCGGCAGCGAAGCCGTCTCGGTCAGATGGGCATTGCGTCCTTTGGGCACGTCATTGCTTCCCTTGGGAAGAACTGCCTGCTTGAACCCAAGCTTCTCTGCTTCCTTCAGCCGCTGCACCGCATGCGCCACCGGGCGAACGGCGCCAGACAAGCTGACTTCGCCGAAATAGACGCAATCTGCGGGAAGGGCAATACCAGCAATGGATGAAACCAGTGCAGATGCAACCGCAAGATCAGCTGCAGGCTCAGAAATCCGGTATCCGCCCGCCACATTGAGGTAAACATCGTGCTGGCCGAACCGTACGCCGCAATGCGCCTCAAGCACGGCGAGAATCATCGAAAGCCGGTTGCCATCCCATCCCACGACCGCGCGGCGCGGGGTGCCGAGCGAAGAAGGCGCGACAAGTGCCTGAATTTCGACAAGCACGGGACGCGTGCCTTCCATCCCGGCAAATACCGCTGCGCCGGGCGATTTGTCATTGCGCTCACCAAGAAAAAGTTCGGACGGATTGGCAACTTCGCGCAATCCCCGGTCGAACATTTCAAACACGCCGATCTCGTCTGTCGGTCCGAAACGGTTCTTGACGGTGCGCAGGATGCGATAGTGATGACCGCCTTCGCCCTCGAAATAGAGCACCGCGTCGACCATATGCTCGACAACGCGCGGACCGGCGATCTGCCCATCCTTGGTCACGTGCCCGACCAGAACAACCGCCGCGCCTGTCTGTTTGGCATAGCGGATCATCGCCTGCGCCCCGGCGCGAACCTGCGTCACGGTGCCGGGAGCCGAATCGGCCGCATCCGTCCACAAGGTCTGGATTGAATCGATAATGATCAGGTCGGGGCGCTTGGACTCTGAAATTGTGGCGAGAATATCTTCGACATTGGTTTCGGCCGCCAGCAGCACATCGGTATCGGCCGCATGCAGGCGCTGCGCCCGCAACCGGATTTGCGCCACCGCTTCTTCGCCCGAGACATAGATGACTTTGTGGCCCTGCCGCGCCAAAGCAGCGGCTGCCTGTGTCAGCAATGTCGATTTGCCGATGCCGGGATCGCCGCCCACCAGAATGGCCGAGCCACGCACAAATCCACCGCCGGTTACCCGGTCCAGTTCGCTGATCCCCGATTGAATGCGCGGTGCATCCTCAATATCACCGGAGAGCGAGGTGAGGGCGACGGCGCGGCCCTTGCGGCCGGATAATTTGCCGGGGCCACTGCCGATACCGCCCGCCGTGCCTTCTTCGACAAGCGTGTTCCACTCGCCGCAAGCGTCGCACTTGCCGGCCCAGCGTGTGTGCACGGCTCCGCAGTTCTGGCAGATGAATTGAATTCTTGACTTGGCCATCAATCGCCTTTTCCGGAGTAGAGATAGCGGCGGTGATAGCGGTTGCCAAGGCCGGTCAACAATTCGAAGCCGATGGACCCTGCCGCGCGGGCGGCGTCGTCGAGCGCAATGTTGGGTCCGAACAGCTCGATATAGTCACCCGGCTTGATCGCGTCTTCGGGGACGTCGCTGATATCAAACGAGGTCAAATCCATGGTCACCCGGCCAATAACCGGCACTCTGTGACCCGCGACAAAACCTTCGCCGCCTTTTTGCACGGCAATGCGCAAGGGTGTGCCGCTGCCCGAGGCCGAGCGCAGATAGCCATCCGCGTATCCCGCCGAACAAACGGCAATGCGCGTGTCGCGTTCGAGCAGCGCCGTCGCGCCATATCCTGTTGTTTCGCCCTCGAGACTGGTTCGAATTTGGACGATACGGGCCTCCAGCGTCACAACCGGGCGCATGGGGTTGGCGACCCCAGCCAGCGGCTCGCCGCCATACATGGCGATACCAGGCCGGCTTAGCTCACCGCCATTGTGGACCGCGTGAAAAATGCCGGACGAATTGGAAGCGCTTGATTCAATGCCTGCAAAAGCAATGCGAAGCTTTTGAAATGACTCAATTTGGCGCTGTGTGAGATGATGACCCGGCTCGTCGCCCGTTGCCAGATGTGTCATGAGCAGAACGGGCATGTCCCGGGTTTCTGCAGAAAACGCGAGCGCCTCCGCCACGGTCAAACCCAACCGGTTCATCCCGGTATCCACGTGCAGACCATAGGGCAGCTTCGATCCGCTCTCGGCATTGGCACGGGTCCACAAGTCGATTTCATAATGAGAGCCGAGCACGGGGATAAGTCCGGATTCTTCAAAAACCGGTCGCGCTTCGGCAAACAAGCCGTTCAGCACAAAGACCCTCGCTTCCGGCACGATTGCCTTGACGCGAAGGCCTTCTTCCACAAGTGCCACGAAAAACGTCCGGCACCCGGCATCCCACAGAACCGGCACCACGTATTCGATACCAAGTCCGTAGGCATTGGCCTTGACCACGGCGCTGGTTTGCCCCGGTTTTGATTTCTCGGCAAGCAACGTCCAATTGGCAACGAGTGCATCGAGATCGATGGTAAGCCGTCCGCCCGCAAGGCGGGAATCAGCGCCTGCGGTGGTGATATGAGGGTGTTTACTGGTCAAAATGATAAGGTCCGGACTGACTGATCTTCGAAATGGTAAGAGGCTTTTCGTTTGGATACTAGGAGCAAAATCACGTGCTGCTGACGGGAGTGGTGCGTGGTTCGACAAGCTCACCATGAGGGAGATGGGCGGACTTCAAGGAGCGAAGTTCTGCAACGTTGGCAATCAGCATGCAGCCTCACTCTCCCTCATGGTGAGCTTGTCGAACCACGAACCACGCACCACGCACCCTGAACCCCAACTCTACTCAAAGCGTTCCGGCAGGTGTGAATCTTCCGCAAGATCGGTAAAGCGGGTGAATTCCGCCTGGAAAGCAAGCCGGGCGGTACCTGTTGGGCCGTGACGCTGCTTGGCAATGATGACTTCCGCCTTGCCGGTGGCTTCCTTGAGATCGGCTTGCCACTTGAAGTGCTCTTCGGTGCCTTCCTTCGGCTCCTTGTTCTTGATGTAATACTCGTCGCGATACACGAAAATCACAACGTCGGCGTCCTGCTCGATCGAACCCGATTCACGCAAGTCGGAGAGCTGCGGGCGTTTGTCTTCGCGGCTTTCCACCTGACGCGAGAGCTGTGACAGCGCAATGATCGGCGTGTTCAGCTCCTTGCCAAGCGCCTTGAGGCCGGTGGTGATTTCGGTGATTTCCTGCACGCGATTCTCGGAGGCTTTCTTCGAAGACCCCTGCATCAGCTGAATATAGTCGATGACCAGAACGTCAAGGCCGCGTTGACGCTTCAGACGCCGCGCGCGGGCTGCGAGCTGTGCAATGGAGATACCACCGGTCTGATCGATATAGAGCGGCACTTTTTGCATGTGCTGCGAACAGGCAACCAGCTTTTCAAACTCGGCTTCGTTGATTTCACCACGGCGGATTTTCGACGAACTGATTTCCGATTGCTCGGAGATAATACGGGTGGCGAGCTGTTCCGACGACATTTCGAGCGAGAAGAAGCCAACAACGCCGCCATTCTTGGCTTTCATTGTACCGTCGGCCAGTTGCTCAGGCTCATAGGCTGCCGCGATATTGAACGCGATATTGGTGGCAAGCGACGTCTTACCCATGCCGGGACGTCCCGCAAGCACGATCAAGTCGGATGGTTGCAAGCCGCCCATGCGATTATCAAGCGCCTGAATGCCGGTGGAAACGCCGGACAGATGGCCATCGCGCATGAAGGCGGCATTGGCCATATCGACGGCAGTTTTGACCGCATCGGTGAATGACTGGAAGCCGCCATCGTAACGGCCGGTTTCGGCGAGTTCGAACAAGCGGCGCTCGGCATCCTCGATCTGCCCTTGCGGCATCACGTCGACCGGTGCGTCATAGGCGATATTGACCATGTCTTCGCCGATGGTGATCAGCGCGCGGCGTGTGGCAAGATCATAAATGGCGCGGCCATAATCTTCCGCATTGATGACCGTAACCGCATCCGTGACCAGACGGACGAGATATTGCATCACCGTCATCTCGCCGACTTTTTCATCTGTCGGCAAAAAGGTCTTGAGCGTGACCGGATTGGCCATTTTGCCCATGCGGATCATGTCGGATGAGACGTCGAAAATCTTCCGGTGCAGCGGTTCGTAGAAATGCACAGCCTTCAGAAAGTCGGAAACGCGGTAAAACGCATCATTGTTGATGAGAATAGCGCCCAGAAGCGCCTGCTCGGCCTCAATGTTGTTGGGTGCTTCGCGGTAGAGCTTGTCGCCGCTGTCGCGTACCTCAAGAAATTTCCGTGCTGCCTCAGCCATCGTGATGTGTTTCCCGTTCGAATTGACTATGGCCTGTGGCGCAAATCTTAAGCAATGGAACAACGGCGGTGCGCCGTCTTATACCCCGCTATCCACAGACGGGAAAAAGATTGGCTTTGTGTCTTGCGTGATTCGCGCCGCGATGATTCTAGGCCATCTGGCAGCCGGAAGGGAGCCTTATGCGCGTTCTCCTGCCAATGTCCACTAGGCATTATGAGGTAGGGCACATCCTGGTCTGCTACGGGGATCATTCCAGCTATAAAATATTGGCCCGCCGCAATCATTACAATCACGGCGGGCCAAATCCATTTGATAGAAAATCCAGCCGGACTTACCGTCCGACAGCCGATTCCCGGCTATCAACTTGGGTATTGGCGCAACTGCGCTCGCTTTCCAGGCGCTTCAACCGTTTTTCTTCTTTCTCGATATAGCTGCGTGTCAGCGGGACCGCTTCCTGGCGGTGTGCCAGCTGAATCTGGAACACCATCAGGTTTTGCCAGCGGAACGCTGCTTCCGACGCTGCCAGATAGAATTCCCACATGCGGCAGAAGCGTTCGTCATAGATCGCCTTGGCCTTGTCGCGGTTTTCCATGAAACGCTCACGCCAGATGCGCAGCGTATCGGCATAGTGCAGGCGCAGGATCTCGATATCAGTCACAATGAGCCCGGCCTTTTCGATATGCGGAAGCACTTCCGAAAGGGCGGGGATATAACCGCCCGGGAAAATGTACTTCTGGATAAAGGCGTTGGTGTATGATGGGCCGTCGGAACGGCCGATCGCATGCAGAAGAAAGACGCCATCCTTCTTCAAAAGCCGCGCCGTATGCTGGAAGTATTCACCGAAATGACCAACGCCGACATGCTCGAACATGCCGACTGACACAATCCGGTCGAAACTCTCTTCAATCGTCCGGTAATCGCGCAGATCGAACCGGGCACGGGTCGACAAACCCTCGTCGATGGCGCGTTTGTTGGCGATGCCATGCTGCTCATGCGACAGGGTTACACCCATCACATCAGCATCAAGGTGACGGGCAAGATAAAGGCCAAGGCCGCCCCAGCCGCAGCCGATGTCGAGGGTGCGGTGACCCTTTTCAACCAGCAGCTTGGCAGCAATGTGCCGCTTTTTCGCCAGTTGCGCCTCTTCGAGCGTCGCATCCGGATGCTCGAAATAGGCGCAGGAATACTGCATGTCCGTATCGAGAAACAGCCGGTAGAGGTCCTCCGACAGATCGTAGTGCCTGTGCACATTGTTGGAGGAGCGCGCAAGATTATTCATCTGATGCAGGCGTCGGGTGGCACGGCGAATGCCCTCCAGCGCCAGCATCCACGGTTCACGGGCGACCGATGCGCCGGTATTTTCGAAGATCATCTTCAGGACGTCGTAGATATCGCCGTCCAGAACATCCAGTTCACCGTTCATATAGGCTTCGGCGAAATGCAGGGACGGATCGAAAGCGATCCGCCGTTCGGCCGCAGCGGTATTGATGCGGAAGTGTATTGGCTCTCCCGTACCGTCACCAAAGGTTCGGTTCTGGCCGGAGGGATCCGTGACAACAAGTGTGCCGGTATGAATAAGTCGCGAAAGAACAGCCTTAAGAATGGCATTCATGAACAATCTCCATCATTGACGATAGAGCTCGGCCATTGTGAGGCTCGGGATTGAGCCAAGGTCGGGCGTGGGTAGGATAAATAAATGTACCCGTTTTTTTGATTCTGAAAAGCAAAAAAACACCCGACATCTCTGCCGGGTGTTTTATGGTAAAGCAAACACCACTTTGTGAAGTGGTTTGTGCTTTAAAATCAGGCGTTTTCTTCGCCTTCTTCGTCTTCATCGAAGAATTCGTCAGAAAGCGGTGTTTCTTCGATGCCGTAGATCGCTTCGGCAGAGGTGAGGTCTTCACCCTTTACCTGACGTTCGGCTTCTTCGGCTGTACGCGCAATATTCACGGTAACCGTTGCTTCAACTTCCGGATGCAAAGTCAGAACGATCTTGTGCAGGCCGATTGTCTTGATCGGTGTGTTCAGTTCAACCTGGTTGCGGTTGATCGAGAAACCTTCAGCCGTGATCAGCTCAGCAATGTCACGGGTCGAAACTGAACCGTAGAGCTGGCCGGTTTCGCCAGCCGAACGAACGGCGACGAAGGACTTGCCGTCAAGCTTGTCAGCAATGGACTGAGCTTCGGTCTTGCGCTCGAGGTTACGGGCTTCGAGCTGTGCGCGCTGGCCTTCGAACTTCTTCTTGTTGGCTTCGTTGGCACGAAGAGCCTTGCCCTGTGGCAGCAGGAAGTTACGGGCAAAGCCGTCCTTTACCTTGACTGTTTCGCCCATCTGGCCGAGGCGGCTGATACGTTCGAGAAGAATGACTTCCATTTGAGTTTTCCTTTCAAGTTCAATTGGTCGTTATCGGGTTAATTGTCGTTATTGGGTGGTGTTGTATTCACAGCCTTCGAAACCGGCGCGTTGCGCGATGTGTCAAACAGACCGGCCAGAAGGAAGACGAGAAGCGCAAAAACAAAGAGAAGCACTGCAAGGTAAGCGAACCACAGCGCGAATGGACGCCAAGGCGCGCCACGCGTGCGGGCATGCAGCATGCCAAAGCCGGCCATGATGAAACCTGCCCCGAGAGCACCGGCAACGGCTGTCGCCGCATAGCCGATACCGCCCGGCAGAAAAGCCATGGCGCAGGCAACAGCGAAGACGACAAGTGCCGGACGTGGCATGCGCAGTGCACGCGGCCAGTCGTCCCTTGGACGGCGCAGTTTGCCCGATGCTGCCGTCAGGCGCAGGGCGATGTACAGATTGGCGATGATAATTGTGAGCCAGACGGCTGGCTGCAAAGCTGGCAGCACCCGGATAACCAGTTGAATCGTTTCTTTGGTCAGATTGGGATTGGTGCCAAGCTCCGGATTGGTTGCAACAATCTGCTGGCTCAAAGCCTGCGCCAGCTGCGTTGCGAGTTCTTCGCCATATCCGATCATCATGCCGATGACGATAAAACTCGCGGCAACGACAAGCGAAAGGCGGAGCAGCACATCGGCAAGGGGATACCAGACGTAAACGTCCTTAGGACCGCCAATTTCGTCGGCTGGCCGGGCAAGACCGATAAAATACGCGCCGACAGCGGCGGGCAGAGCGGTGATGAGAACAACAACAACTGCGACAGTAGGCGCAGCGATAACCGATACGGCAACGGCGACTGTCAATGCGGCGATAAAGCCGCAGGCTGTACCCCAGCCGAGCGCTGCCACAAAAATGGGAAGCGGCGAGATCAACAGCAGAAGCATCGCGAAGCTGGAATTTGCGATAACGCCAGCCGTGAGCAGCGCGGCCGCAAGGCCTGCCAACACTCCAACGCCGATATCTGTTCCAGTCGGTTTCATTTCGCTCGCTGTCCTGCTTATTGCGCATAACCCCAAAAATCGTCTTTAATTTTTGGATAAGGATTATGCGCCATTCAAAATGTTATTGCGTCCTTTACACGTCCAAGAAGACGTGTGGCGCAATAACGAGCAGTTAGAGGTGGTTTTTCAACCAATCCCTCAACTTGGGTTTTTGGGTTTGCCATAACCGCGCCCATCGCGGCAGGCATAGTGTGCCCGGAAAGGGCTGAAGGCGGCGGGATAAATCCTGCCGCCTTCGAAACGTCTTACTTCACAACGTAAGGCAGCAGGCCGAGGAAACGGGCACGCTTGATCGCCTGGGCGAGTTCGCGCTGCTTCTTCTGGCTGACAGCTGTAATACGGGAAGGAACGATCTTGCCACGCTCGGAAATGTAGCGCGACAGGAGCTTGATGTCCTTATAGTCGATCTTCGGCGCATTGGCACCCGAGAACGGGCAGGTCTTGCGACGGCGATGGAACGGACGGCGGGTCGGGATCTGATTGATATCAACCATTATTCTGCTCCTTCACCGGCTTCGTTGTCACGCGGGCGGCGTGGACGGCGCGGACGATCGTCATCACGGCCACCGAACTTGTCGTCGCGTTCGCGGCGATCGTCACGGCGTGCAAGCATGGCCGACTGGCCTTCTTCGTGCTCTTCAACGCGAACGGTCATGAAGCGCAGAACGTCTTCATTGATGCGCTGCTGGCGTTCAACTTCTGCAACAGCAGCTGCCGGAGCATCGATGTTGAGAAGCGAGTAATACGCCTTGCGGTTCTTGTTGATGCGGTATGTCAGGGCGCGGAGGCCCCAGCTTTCAATACGCCCGACTTTGCCGCCATTGGCCTCGATGATACCCTTGTACTGTTCTACAAGCGCATCGACCTGCTGCTGCGAAATGTCCTGTCGAGCAAGGAACACATGTTCGTAAAGAGCCATTTGTTTTTGCCTTTCTTCGTTAATATTGCCCGGAATCAACGGTAAACCTCTGCGAATCTCTCTGCCGGAAGACCGGCGAAGAAAGGACGCTGATGGAGACGATCGAGAGCGGAGACACGGGAGGCTGAAGCTTTGACGCTTCCACGGATCGAAATCCGGCCCTCCGTTCAGCCCCCAGCTGACGCCGAGCAATGAACGGGCGGCTTATACGGGCATTTATTCAAAGACGCAACCCAAAGAGTGGTTTTATATTGCAGTGCAGTGGTGGTGGTATTTTACCACTTCAATTGAACAGGCCTCCATGAGCATTGTGCGTGGTTCGACAAGCTCACCATGAGGGAGCTTGTCGGCTGCAGATGATTGGTTCGTGCAACAGATGATGCCGCCTTATCTCTCCCCTTGCGGGAGAGAAAGGATTTTCTTGGATTTAGCCTCTTTGCTAAATCCTTAGAAAATCCAAGTGAGGGGAATCATTTTAGCGGTAATCCCCTCTCTTGCGATTTCTAGCACTTGAGCTTCGCTGCGCTCGCTAAGATGCTGAAATCGCTTTCTCCCCCGCAAGGGGGGAGATAACAGAGTTGCCTTTTGACCGTCAGTGCGGTCGTTATTGCAACCCTCACTCTCCCTCATGGTGAGCCTGTCGAACCACGCACAATGGTTCTACAACTTCTGTAAACCATTGCAAATACGCAGAAAATTGCGCTCACCCAAAAATAATCTGCAAACTTATCCACGCTGCCAAAACCCGTTATATTATCCGCATGTCCTTTCCGGCGGGAATGCTTCCGGAACCGTTCGAAAGTCGGAAAGGACCGGCGCCTCCGCGCTTCGGGTCGACGGAACCCGAAGCTCCGGGGAGGTTCCGTCCAATGTTCCAGGGCCGGTACTATGGCCGGCATGTGTCTTGACGGACACTCGCGGCAAAGTCGCGCGATACGGGACGCAAATGTCCCAATCAGGCGAAAATGCCTGATATCGGTCAGTGCGCCACGGTGGAACGGACGGAAACAGAAATCGCCGGGCGGGTGGTCCGAAAGATCGCAAACCCCCATTCTACCAATCCAAGACCGCGTTCCAAGGACCGCCCGTCTTTCCCACCTTTCAACAGCCAGACGCATCAGCGGGCGTGGCAACGGCCCCTGCTATCATGTGTATGTATAGGGCCAACTGCGCATGAAAGCTTGACTTCGGGCTTGCTGATAGGCACATCGCGCGGCAGATTGACAACTATAAAGCAAAATCTGGAGGCGCCCCTCATGTCCATTGCATTCACCTTTCCCGGTCAGGGCAGTCAGGCGGTTGGTATGGGCAAGGCTCTGGCTGACAATTTTGCCGAGGCCAAAGCCGTGTTCGATGAGGTCGATGAGGCACTCGGCGAAAAGCTGTCATCCACCATTTGGGATGGCCCTGAAGAAACGCTGACACTGACAGCCAATGCCCAGCCGGCGCTGATGGCGGTTTCCATCGCCGTTATCCGGGTGCTGGAAGCCAAAGGCGTTTCGATCAAGGACAAGGTGGCGTTTGTGGCAGGCCATTCGCTGGGAGAATATTCGGCGCTGTGTGCTGCCGGTACATTCTCACTCGCTGATACTGCGCGGCTGTTGCGTATCCGTGGCAACGCCATGCAGCAGGCTATTCCGGCAGGTCTTGGCGCCATGGCCGCGATTATCGGCCTTGAGCATGAAGATGTCGAAGCCATTTGCGCCGATGCCGCGCTCGAGGGTCCCGTCCAGATCGCCAATGACAATGGCGGTGGCCAGATCGTGATTTCGGGTGCCAAGGCGCCGGTGGAGGCCGCTGCCGCGCTGGCAATGGCCAAGGGCGCCAAGCGCGCCATCATGCTGCCGGTCTCCGCGCCATTCCATTCGACCCTGATGGAACCGGCCGCTGACGCCATGCGCGCCGCCCTTGTCAATGTGTCCAAGAATGATCCCATTGTTCCGCTGATCGCCAATGTGCGCGCGGCGCCGGTAACATCCGCCGATGAGATCGCTGCATTGCTGGTCGAACAGGTCACAGGTCAGGTGCGCTGGCGCGAAACCGTCCAGTGGTTTGGTGACAATGGTGTATCGACACTCTATGAAATTGGCGCAGGCAAAGTGCTTACTGGTCTTGCCCGCCGTATTAATAAAGACATATCCGGTGTTGCCGTCGGCACCCCGGACGATATTGATGCAGCTGTTGCTGCGCTGAACGTTTGAAAGGGAACGGGCAATGTTTGACCTGACAGGCCGCAAGGCTCTCATTACTGGTGCCAGCGGCGGTATTGGCGAGGCGATTGCCCGCTCCTTGCATGCGCAGGGCGCAATCGTTGGTCTGCACGGCACGCGCGTCGAAAAGCTTGAAGCTTTGGCCAACGAGCTTGGCGAGCGGGTCAAGATTTTCCCGGCCAATCTGTCGAACCGCGATGAGGTCAAGGCACTGGGCGAAAAGGCCGAAGCCGATCTCGAAGGCGTGGAAATCCTTGTCAACAATGCAGGTATTACCAAGGACGGCCTGTTCGTACGCATGAGCGACGCCGATTGGGACAATGTGCTTGAGGTCAACTTGACCGCCGTGTTCCGCCTGACCCGTGAGCTGACCCATCCGATGATGCGCCGCCGTTATGGCCGTATCATCAACATCACGTCCGTCGTCGGTGTAACCGGTAATCCCGGCCAGACAAATTATGTGGCTTCCAAGGCCGGCCTGATCGGCTTTTCCAAGGCACTGGCTGCGGAAATCGCCAGCCGCAATGTCACGGTCAATTGCGTTGCCCCGGGTTTCATCGAATCGGCCATGACTGACAAGCTCAACGACAAGCAGAAGGAAGGCATCATGTCGGCCATCCCGATGCGCCGCATGGGTACGGGCGAAGAGGTTGCATCCTCGGTGGTCTATCTCGCCAGCAACGAGGCGTCTTACGTCACCGGACAGACCATCCACGTCAATGGCGGTATGGCGATGATCTGATGCAGCGGATGCCCGGCTGCAACTTTGCGCCGGGCGTTTACGTCGCAATCACATTTATGCGATTGAGACGGCGAATAAAGCATGATAAGTCGCGCAGAAGTCAGGGTGTCAAATCGATTTGATACCTTTTCCATTCCGCGAGGAATAAGTGGCAAAGATGAGGGTTTTAGCTGTTAAACACGGCTTACCTGCTATCTTATTGCTTGATTAGAGTCATCCGTGCCGCTAACCAAGGCATGGAGAAAAACAACAGGTTGAGGTTTCCACATGAGTGATACTGCAGAACGCGTCAAGAAAATCGTTATTGAGCATCTGGGCGTTGATGCCGAGAAAGTCACCGATGGTGCGAGCTTCATCGACGATCTGGGCGCAGACAGCCTTGATACAGTCGAGCTCGTGATGGCTTTCGAAGAAGAGTTCGGCGTCGAAATTCCGGACGATGCTGCTGAGACGATTCTGACAGTCGGCGATGCCGTCAAGTTCATCGACAAAGCATCTGCCTGATTTTCATTCGGCCCGGCAGCGCATGGATCGTGAAATGAGGCGACTTGCCTCTTTCGGTGCGTGCGCGGGGCCGTCGGAAACTATCATGCTGCATATGACATTGAAGGATCGGCCATGAGGCGCGTTGTCATAACCGGCCTTGGGCTGGTTTCTCCTCTTGCATCGGGTGTTGAGCATACATGGTCACGGCTTTTGGCCGGCCAGAGCGGCGCCCGTCGCGTGACGGAATTTGAAGTCGATGATCTGCCCTGCAAGATCGCTTGCCGTATCCCGGTTGGCGATGGTTCTGATGGCACGTTCAATCCGGATGATTGGATGGAACCCAAGGACCAGCGCAAGGTTGACCCCTTTATCATTTACGCTGTGGCTGCTGCCGATCAGGCGCTTGCCGATGCCAAGTGGGCACCGGAAAGCGACGAAGATCAG
The DNA here is from genome assembly GCF_014189505.1 of Phyllobacterium sp. 628. Lineage (GTDB taxonomy): Bacteria > Pseudomonadota > Alphaproteobacteria > Rhizobiales > Rhizobiaceae > Phyllobacterium. The sequence continues at coordinate 2,090,833 of NZ_CP050301.1, forward strand.
ATCCGTACCGGTGTTCTTATCGGTTCTGGTATCGGTGGCCTCGAAGGCATCGTTGAAGCGGGCTATACGCTGCGCGACAAGGGCCCTCGGCGCATTTCCCCATTCTTCATTCCCGGCCGTCTGATCAATCTGGCTTCCGGCCAGGTATCGATCAAGCACAAGCTGCGCGGCCCCAACCATTCGGTGGTCACAGCGTGCTCGACCGGTGCACATGCAATCGGCGATGCATCGCGTCTCATTGCTTTCGGCGATGCCGACGTGATGGTCGCAGGCGGTACCGAATCGCCTGTCAGCCGTATCTCGCTTGCGGGCTTTGCCGCCTGCAAGGCGCTGTCGACCGCACGCAATGACGATCCAACTGCCGCTTCGCGTCCTTATGACGATGATCGTGATGGTTTCGTTATGGGCGAGGGCGCTGGCATCGTTGTGCTTGAAGAGCTCGAACATGCTCTGGCACGCGGCGCGAACATTTATGCCGAAGTCATCGGTTACGGCCTGTCCGGCGACGCTTATCACATCACTGCTCCATCAGAGAGCGGCGAAGGTGCTCAGCGTTCGATGGAAATGGCATTGAAGCGTGCAGGCATTACACCTGATGATCTCGATTACATCAATTCGCATGGCACATCGACCATGGCGGATACAATCGAGCTCGGCGCTGTCGAACGCGTTGTAGGCGATGCCGCTTCGAAAGTATCGATGTCATCGACCAAGTCGTCCATCGGCCACCTCCTTGGGGCAGCTGGTTCGACCGAAGCCATCTTCTGCGTCCTTGCCATTCGTGACAATGTCGCACCGGCGACGCTTAATCTGGATAAGCCCTCCATCGATACGAAGATCGATCTGGTTCCGCATAAGCCACGGCATCGCAAGATCGATATCGCCTTGTCCAACTCGTTTGGCTTTGGTGGGACCAACGCTTCGCTGGTTTTGCGGCGTTTTCAACAGTGATTGAATAGTGGCGGAAGCGTTTTTCGCGCTTTCGCCACATTCACAATCAAATTTACCGGCATTCTGTCGGAAAAACATGCCCGAGGTGTTTGCGTGAGCTCAGATCAGCAGTCTGAAGAGACGAACGGTTCAGCCGCCGCGAATGCGCCGGAGCGCAAACCGATTGTTCCGCAGTCGGCCTCTGAAGCATTGCGTCCTGAACCCGGCACGCCGCCGCCTGCGCCAAAACGCCGGTCGCGCCGCGCGCGCAGCCAGATCGTTGTCTTTGCCAATTTTATGCTGTCGCTGGTCGTACTGGTGGTTATCGCCGCCGGAGCCGCCGTCTATTTCGGTAAAGTTGCGTTCAATGAACCTGGCCCGACCGAGGTGACGACCGATTATCTGGTCAAGCCCGGAGCGGGTATCGTCGAAATCGCCGATGGATTGGAACGTCGCGGCATCATCACCGATGCGCGTGTTTTCAAATATGGCGTTCAGGCCTACGGCTATCAGCGCGACATGAAGGCCGGTGAATACGAGATCAAGGCGCAGGCTTCCATGCGCGATATCATGGATTTGTTGCGCAGCGGCAAGTCCGTTCTGCATTCGCTGACAGTGCCAGAGGGTCTTACCGTCGACCAGATTCTGCAACGCATGAGTGAAGACGATGTGCTGGTGGGCGCGCTGCCTGCAGCGATGCCGAGCGAAGGAACACTTTTCGCCAACACCCTGCGCTTCTCCCGTGGCACCACGCGTGAAGAACTGATCAAGAAGATGCAGGCCGACCAGAAAAAACTCGTGGAGGATATCTGGGCCCGCCGTGATCCAAGCATCCCGCTCAAGACGATCGAGGAATTCGTCACGCTGGCGTCGATTGTCGAAAAAGAGACAGGCAAGGCCGACGAGCGTCCGCGCGTTGCAGCCGTGTTCATCAACCGGCTGAACAAGCGGATGCGTCTGCAGTCCGATCCGACGATCATTTATGGTTTGTTTGGTGGCAAGGGCAAACCTGCCGACCGGCCTATCCTGAAGTCGGATCTGGAAAAGCCGACGCCTTACAACACCTATACGGTCAATGGTCTGCCGCCGGGACCTATTGCCAATCCGGGCCGCGATGCACTGGAAGCTGTTGCCCATCCATCGCAGACCAAGGATCTTTATTTTGTTGCCGATGGTACGGGCGGACACGTTTTTGCCCAGACGCTTGACGAGCACAACGACAACGTAAAACGTTGGCGGCAGGTTGAGAAAAACCGTGTCGATGAAGCCGCAAAGGCTGCTACCGGCGACAAGAATGCGACGCCGAACGCTGATGACGGCGACGACGCACCGGTACAGCAATAATTCAGAAAAGGCCTGACTGCGATCAGGCCTTCGTCCTTTGGACTTGGGGGAAATATGTCTTTGCAAAGCATGACGGGTTTCGCCCGTCACCTCCGGAACAGTGCCGGGGCGCAGATTTCATGGGAAATCAAATCCGTTAATGGCAAGGGCCTCGACGTGCGGTTTCGGCTGCCCGCCGGGCTGGAAACCATCGAGCCGAAGGCGCGTGCGCTGTTCAACCAGTATTTCAAGCGCGGGAATTTTCAAGCTGCGTTGACCGTGGATCGTAATGCCGGCGATGCCAAGGCACTGATCAACGAACCGCTTTTGAAACAATTGGCGCGCATTGCCGAACAGTTGCGCGAAGACTTCAATCTGGCGCCATCTACACCCGAGGGCCTGATGGCCCTGCGCGGCGTGCTGGAAGCGCCGCAGGATGTTCTGACGGAAGAGGGCCAGGCAGAGGCCGAAGAGGCCGTGCTGGCCGTTCTCGATGAAACGCTCTTGCAGCTGAAGCGCAATCGCGAGACGGAAGGCAAGGCCCTTGGCGATATTCTGAGCGCGCAGGTCAATGCGGTGGAAGTGCTGACCCAGCAGGCAAGGCTCGATCCCAGCCGCTCGCTGGATGCGGTTCGAGCTAGGTTGGCTTCACAGGTAACCTTGCTGCTCGAGGCGTCGCCTGCGCTGGATGAAGCGCGCCTGCACATGGAAGCGGCGTTTCTTGCAACCAAGGCTGATATTCAGGAAGAGCTTGACCGGCTGGACATGCATGTCGCTGCTGCACGGACGCTGCTGCGCGATGGCAATGGCGTCGGACGCAAGCTCGATTTCCTGACACAGGAATTTAACCGTGAGGCCAATACATTGTGTTCAAAGGCCAACGCAGCCTCGATCACGTCGATTGGGCTTGACCTGAAGGCGGTTGTGGATCAATTGCGCGAGCAAATACAGAATTTGGAGTAATCATGCTCAACGCATCGAACAGCATCAAAAGACGCGGCCTCATGCTGGTCTTGTCGTCCCCATCCGGTGCCGGCAAGTCTACGATTGCCCGGCTGTTGCTCAATGACAAAGAGAAACTTGAGTTGGCTCTGTCGGTCAGCGTGACCACCCGTACGCGCCGCGCCAGCGAAATTGAAGGTGTCCACTATCATTTCATTTCGGTGCGCGAATTTGAACGCCTGCGTGACAGTGATGAGCTGATCGAGTGGGCGGAAGTTCACGGCAATTTCTATGGCACGCCACGCGAAGCTGCGGAGAATGCCCTTGCTGATGGTCAGGACATGCTGTTCGACATCGACTGGCAGGGCGCTTTGCAATTGCAGGACAAGATGAAGGGCGATGTTGTCAGCATCTTCATATTGCCACCCTCAATGGCTGCCTTGAAGCATCGCTTGCATCGGCGGGCCGAAGACACCGCAGAAGTTATCGACGTCCGCCTGCGCAACGCACGCAACGAGATCGAGCGCTGGCGCTCCTATGACTATGTCATCGTCAATGAAGATCTGGATCGCGCCTATCATCAGGTCCAGTCGATTGTGACAGCCGAGCGTCTTCGCCGCGACCGTTGCCCCGGCCTGTTTGATTTCGTCAGCACATTGTTGGACGAGAAGATCGATTAACCGATAGAGGCTGAGGTAGCGAGTTGATCTAGAAACTCACCCCCCTCTGTCCTGTCGGACATCTCCCCCACAAGGGGGGAGATCCCATCGACATCAACGCTTTTGCTTTTAATGCAATGTCTCAGAACTATTCAAAACCGTCATGAAGGCTGATCTCCCCCCTTGTGGGGGAGATGTCCGACAGGACAGAGGGGGGTGTCTTCAACCTATACCCTCCAAAGTAGAATTAAACCGCGTTTGCCAGCGCCACGAATTCTTCGATAGACAATGTTTCGGCACGGCGTGTGGGATCAATCCCAACCTTTGCCAGAAGCGCTTCACCGCCCAGCGGTTTGATGCTCTGGCGCAGCATTTTGCGCCGCTGCCCGAACGCGGCCTGAGTGACGCGCCCAAGGGTGGTGGCATCGCATGGCAGCGGTGTGGCGCGCGGGACGAGGTGAATAACCGACGATGTCACCTTGGGTGGTGGCGTAAAGGCTTGTGGTGGTACGTCGAAAGTAATCTTTGCTTCAGTCCGCCAGCCTGCCAGTACGCCAAGACGGCCATAGGCATCGGCTGAAGGTTTTGCCACAATGCGTTCTGCCACTTCACGCTGGAACATAAGCGTCAGTGAATCGTAAAACGGGGGCCATGGCTCGCTGAGCAGCCAGCCAATCAGCAATTGTGTGCCGACATTGTAGGGAAGGTTGGCAACAATCTTTACCCTGTTATTGCCCGCCAATGCCTTGAAATCGGCCTCCAGCGCATCGCCGGGAACGATGTTGAGACGGCCGGGATAATGATCGGAAATTTCCTGCAAGGCGGCCAGGCATCGCTCGTCCCGTTCAATGGCAATCACATTGGCACCTTGTGCGAGCAAGGCGCGGGTGAGGCCACCCGGTCCGGGACCAACTTCAATAACCGTCTGCCCCTGCAGATCACCGGCCTGACGCGCGATCTTAGCCGTCAGGTTCAGATCGAACAGAAAATTCTGGCCGAGCGATTTCTTCGGCATCAAATCATGACGTTCGATCACATCACGCAAAGGGGGAGGCTGTCGATACTCATGCGGCATTATTCTTCTGTCTGGCGCGATGGGATGCAAGCTCATCCGCCAAACGCAGTGCCGCGATCAGGCTGTCTGGCTTGGCTTTGCCCGATCCCGCAATGTCGAATGCCGTACCATGATCTGGCGACGTGCGAACAAAGGGAAGGCCGAGCGTGACGTTGACGCTATCATCAAACCCAAGGGTCTTTGCCGGAATTAATGCCTGATCATGATACATGCAGATGGCGGCGTCATACGTGGCTCGCGCAGCGGGATGGAACATCGTATCCGCTGGCAAGGGCCCGCGTGCATCGATGCCTTCTGAACGCAGGATATCGACCGCAGGCCGGACCACTTCCTCGTCTTCCAACCCCATGGAACCGTCTTCACCCGCATGCGGATTGAGACCGGCGATTGCCAAGCGTGGATTTGCGATGCCGAACTGGTTTTTGAGCGCTTCGGCGGTGATACGCGAAATGCTCAGAATCTTGGCCATGTCCAAAACCTCGGGAACTCTGGCCAGTGCAATATGGATGGTCACCGGAACAGCGCGCAGCAGCGGTCCTGCCAGCATCATGACCGGCGTTACCGCTTGACCCAGATGCTCTTCGGCAAGGTGCGCCAGAAATTCCGTATGACCCGGAAAGCGAAAACCAGCATCATAGAGTGGTTTCTTGGCGATGGGGCAGGTCACAACGGCGCTGGCGCGTCCCGACAGCGTCAGCGCGACAGCCGTCTCGATTGCCTCGATCGTTCCCGCAGCGTTGGCAGCAAGAGGGACGCCCGGAGCATTGGTCTGCCGGTTGGTGAGCGGCACGATGGGCAAAGCGCGATCAAATGCACGATACGCGTCTTCAGGGGTTGTGATTTCGAGGGGGCAATTGAGTTCTAATTGCTTGGCGCGCGCTGCGATCAGATCCGGATCTGCCAACAGGAAAAAGGCTGGTAAACGTGTTGATTGGCGCAGCAGCCATGCGCTAAGCGCAACGTCCGGCCCAATTCCGGACGGATCACCAGAGCTGACGGCAAGAATATTGTTCATGGACAGGCAATACCATTATCGATTGACGATGGTTGCCTTTTTCCTCAGGTCGTCAACATATTGTTTGTTGATTGCTTCGGCACTGGCATCCGGCTTTCCATTGGCTGCAGCAGCTTCCTGTGAAAAGACGAGACGGGCAACGCGGTCGTCAGAAATCTGACGCGACGCACAAACGCCCAGGAATTCCACGCCTTTATCGGTATCCAGCGTTGTCGTCGCATGACCGGCAGAGGTTGCCTGTACCTGCTTGGACCATTCTGGCGGCAATTCCTGTGTAACAAAACGCCCGAGGTCACGCACGGTCACATCCAGTGTGCCCTTTGCCATGTCGCGTGTGGTCTCGCAGCCGGAGAAACGTGCCCGCAGGGCATTGGCTTCATTGCGCCGCTTGGCAAGATTGCCGCGATCACTGGCCGGAACCACAAAAATAACCTGCTGCAGCGTATATTCAGTCGAGACGGGCTTTTTGCCGCCGTCTTTCAACATGCGCTGTACGGCATCCTGTTCAGAAACGCGGGTGCCGCCCTGCGACCGGTTGCGGGTACCAAGAGCACGGCCCCAACCCATCTGCATGCGGATATATTCTTTGAAATGGTCAGCTGTAACGCCTGCCTTGTCGAGAACCCCGGTCAACTGGGCAAGGGTCATCTTGTTGTTTGTCGCAAAGCGATTGAACGCATCGGTCACTTCAGTGTCGGAAACCGTGATATTCAAACGCCGCATTTCCTGGCGCTTCAGCATCTCGTCCGTGAGCTCTTCGCGGGCCATCTGAACAAGATTGCCCTTCTTGTGCTGCAATTTCAGAAAGGCTGCACGCCGGGAAATATCATAATCGGTGATGGGCGTTCCGTTGACGATGACTTTGACGTCGCTGGCCTGCGCGGGCAGGGATATGCCTGCAGCAATGCCGGAACCCAAAGCGGTAACGATCGCCGCCGCAAGAATATGCTTCCTCACCATCATGTCTCACGTTGTCCGATCATTTGTGAATTTATGCAGCCATTTTGACAAAAATGGCCGGAAAAATCCATTCCCGTAAATCTGCTATCCGCCCTCTTGCCGCTTTACTAAGGCAAAAGCATGACTGGCCGCAAGTGCGGCCAGTTGAAAAGACTTGATTTAAATGCCGCCAATATCGACCGGTTTGCCAAATTCCAGCAGAGTACGGAAGGAAATATTGAAGCCGAAGGTTGTTGTCTTGTCACCACGCGTACCCAAACCGGTAACTGGCTGTTCCTGCGTGTAGTACATCTGGTATGTGAAGCACTCGTCATCGTAAGCAAGAGCAGCGGTTCGTTTGACCAATGTTTCCGAAACAAGATCGTATGTTCCAGAGCCCAGAACACGCCAGTTCGGTGCAACCTTGGCGGAGCCGCCAAGCGTTACTTCCTGCCTGTCCGTTGGGAAGCCATAAGTTTGCTGCGCATCAATGAATGCGTACTTGACGAAAGCAGTGCCGTATTTCCCGGCGGCAGTAGCAGCAACTTCGGCGCGGCGAACTTCGAACGTATCCTTGTCGAAACGTCCGCCTGTCGTCAGTGTATATGCACCCTTATTGGCACCAATCATTGCAACATAGTCAGAGCGTGCCGATTCCAGTCCGGATTCTGCACCGGCATTGACAAAATCAGGCGATGCAAAGGAATTCACGCCGCCAAGCTGGAATGACTGACCGGCAATACCATTGAGTGACCAGCCGCTGTTGAACGTACCGGAATAGCGCAGACCGAGATTAGCGCGCGTACCGCCTTCAACACGGTCGTAACCGGAGAACTTGTCCCGTTCGAACAGGCTCGATGCATCGAAGACAAAGCTCTGTGCGTCTTCGTTCGGCATCTGGCCCGCATAGGACTCGTTGTTGCGGATAAACAACTGAGCAGTTGGCTCAAGAACATGGGTGGAGTTGGCTGCGGTGAACAGGATGGGATAGCGGGCTTCAAGTCCCGCAGTGGCCATCCCGCGGAATGCCTGATCGCGATTGACGCCAGGGTCATTCGAGTCAACATACATGCCGTCGCCACGCAAGGCGAGGAGAGGCGTAATCACAAGACCACTATCGGTAATGAATGTACGCTTCCACTCGGCTTCACCTGTTATTCGTCCGTCGGTCCCTTTGACACCTGATAGATAACCGGAGCGCGGCAAACCTGTGTATCCGGCATTAGAATCTGTCTTATCGCGGCTCAAGGCTTGCAGGTTGAGGTTGAAATTCAGCTCACCGCCAGCAATGGATTGTGTCGGTGTATAAGCATAATCAAGCGAGGGCAGAACCCAAGGCTGCTTCGGTTCAGAGGAATTGGGATTGGAATCGCTCCAGCCTTCCTGCACATGGAACTTGTAGAGCCGTAAGTCGAAATAGTTACGGTCGTGCAAGCCTGTCAGATAAATCTGGTCTGTCTTGTTGTAGTTTGAATAGTCCTGAATACCATAGCGATAAGCAAAAGCTTTGTCGGATTGCTCCATCACATCCCAGCCGAAAGACCAGCGAGGATTGATCTGGAACGCGCCCTTCGAACCAATCATGCCGCGAGCGGTATTATCGCGGTCTTCCTGATCCTGTCCAATGTCGAATGCCTTCGGGTCATTCTGGCTGATACCAGCAGCTCTGATGCTGTATTCGCCGTTCTCCAAACGATGACGCCACTCAGCCTCGGCCAGGAAACCCTGCTTTGTATACCCGGTGCCGGTCAGCGTCAGATCATAGTTCGGAGCCAAAGCCCAGAAATAGGGGACACTGATGCCGTATCCAAGTTTGGATTCGTAGCGATAGCTCGGCATCAGGAAGCCGCTCTTCCGCTTCACCGTCGGATCGGCAATTTCGAATGCAGGCAGGAAAGCCAAAGGCATGCCAAACAGCTCAAAGCGGCCGCGCTCAAACCGGATGGTCTTGTTCTTGCCGTTCCAGATGATTTTCTGGGCACGCACCTGCCACAGCGGGGCCTTGCCGGGTTTATCGCGGCATGGTTCGCAGGCAGTATAGATACCGTTGTTGAATTTTGTAATCTCGCCGCCGATGCGCTCAGCGCTTTCAGCAGCAAAACGGGTATTGTCAGCTGCTTCAACGCGCAGCGTGTTGACAAAGCCTTCTTTGAAATCATCGGTGACATCGAGATTTTCCGCATAGATGCGGTTGCCGTCTTTCTCGACGATCTCGACTTTACCCATGGCCTTCAGGCGGCCGGTCTTCTGATCATAGGTGACTTGCCGGGCAACGAGACGGTTGCCGTCATAATCAATCTTTACACCACCGACGGCAGAAATCGTCTTGGCGTTGATGTCATAAACAAGCTCATCCGATTCCAGCAGCATTTGCGCATTTGGATTCGTCTTGAAATTACCCGCGAGGGCATCTTTTGTCTGGGCCAAGGCCGGGAACGAAATCCCGCCTGCAAGGCATAGCACGGCCGTCCCGCACATAAGCCGTGCGAGCCACGTCGGCAACACCGAGCGCGTTACATTCAATCCCACTCTAACCATCCTCCTTGTGCAGCAGAAAGGAGACCCCAAAAAAAGTTGCGATCAGGACCGGAGTCCAAGCGGCAACGAAAGGCGGAACGAAGCCCGCATTTCCGAATGCCTTGACCACAACTGTGACGACATAAAGCACGAAGCCCGCAAGGACGCCACCCAGAATCATGGTTCCGGATTGTCCAAAGCGAACAAATTTGAGAGAAACTGTCGCAGCGATTAGGGTCATCGCCATTAAAAGTGCAGGCAAAGCCAGCAAAGACTGGAAATGCATGTCAAAAGCATTGGCTGGATAGCCAAAAGAGCGAGCTGCGGCAATTTTGTTACGCAGCTCAAAAAAAGGAATTGTCTCGGGCCGGGCGAGGCTTTCTTCAACGAATTCAGGGCGAAGGTGCGTTGGAATCCGCACATCCCCTGGCGAAGTAGGTGTCTCGCCAAGCACAAATCTCGTCACATCTGACAGTTGCCAGTAGCCGTCTTCAAGATCGGCATTCTTGGCATCCAGACGCTCGATAATGTCCTTATTCTTATCTAGCCGGATAAAGGATGCATCGACGAGCCGCAGACCGCGATTGATGATGCTCTTGGCGCCGATAATGGTCTCGCCCTCGTCGGTCTTTTGACGAAGCCATGGCACGCGGTCATCCGGCGTATCGTTCATCTTGCCGCTGCGCCAGGCCGCCTGAACAGCGTCGCTCTTTTCTGTACCGTAAGCGGCGAGGGGGTTGACGACGAGGACAGCAAACAGGCCGAACAGGAATGCGCCTGCGCAGGCAGGCAGAAGAAACTGCCAGGCAGAAACGCCCACTGAGCGCGCGACGACGAGCTCGTATTTGCGGTTGAGCGAAATGAGTGTCGTCATTGCGGCAAACAGCGCGATGAACGGAAACACCTGCTGCATGATGTTGGGGACGCGCAACAGCGAAAGGCCAAAAGCCTGAATGGCCGAGTAGCCCGGCAAGGCCGCGAGCTTGCTCGACAATTCGGTAAAATCAAGAATCAGCGTCAGTGCGAAACTTCCCAAAAGGAAATAGAAGGTGATCGTCACGTAGCGCAGAAAGAAATAGCGTCCGAGTGTCCAGCCAATCATTCTTTGGGCGCTCCATTTTCCGAGCGCGGATTGAGCAGCGTCTTCTTCACGCCCGCAAGTGCCGCCTGTGGGGTGATTGCACCGTTCTTGAAAAGGTTGCTGAGTGTTGCCGGAACGCCAATCTGGCGGTTTGTTGCCAGCGCATAAATCGCCGCGGCAGAAACCAGAACCGGGAAAATGAAGAGGAATGGTATGACATCCGCATTCTTTTCTGCAGTTTGACCACTGGAATAGCTGATCCAGAAGACGATCATGCTCAGGGTAATGGCAGTGAACGATGCAGAAATGCGTGCTTCCCGGTGCGAACGCGAGTCCGCTGCGGCCGCCAGTGAAATCAAGGCAAAAACGATCGGATACAACCAATCCGTCAGGCGTTTTGACAGCTCGGCCGTATAACGCTGCGGTTGTGTCTGGAAGTATGGATCGTTCGGATCTGGATTCATGAGGTAGTCCAGCGGGCGATCCTTCGGAAATATTTTAACGCTATCCTTGTCATCGGCCGACAGAAATTCGGCAAGATCAAGTGCGTAGGTGTTGAATTTGATAATGGATACGTTACCGGTCTTTACATCGCGGCGATCGATTTCACCATCCTTCATAACCAGCAGACTCTGATTGCCCGTATCAACGACGAGGCCGTCTTTCGCGTAGTACAAGAGATCGGTTGTAGGATCGCGAGAATCAGAAACGAAAAGGCCCTTGATTGCGCCGTTTGAATCGCGGCTTTCAACCTGCAGATAAAGATCTTTGTCCACGCGCTGAAACGAGCCCTGCTGGACGACCAGATTGATCACGTCAGACCGGGCATCGGCAATCATCTGCCGCATGCTCAGCTGCGAGTAGGGAACAATGAAGTTTGCAATCAAAAACGAGCTGATCGCAATCACAAATGCAAAAAGCATCACCGGCCTGATCACCGCCGTTCGCGGCGCCCCGGACGCATTGATAACGACAAGCTCCGAATCCTGATTCATTGTCGATAGCGTCTGTGTGACGGCGATAACCAGCGCAAAAGGCATCACAACCGGAAATGCAGAGGGCAAAAGGTTGGAGCTGAACTTGAGAATATACAGAAACGACTGGCCGCTCGTGGTCAGGAAGTTGATCCGCTGGAGCACCTGTACGATCCATGTAATGCCGACTGCGGACAGCAGAACAGCTAAAAACATGACGACGATACGTCGCAAGATGTATATCTCAATCAGGCGCATATCGTGTTTCGCAAAAGAGTTCCGCCACCTTGTTTGTCGACTTGCCGCTCACGAATGACCGACCTTTGATTTATGCCATGGGATCCATGGCATTATTTTGCCGCACTATGGGACGAACCCGTTATATGTTCAATCTAGTCAGGCTTGGCTAAAAATAGGCGAAGAAAGCTGGTTAACAAGGTGTTAGCAAACGGTCATCGTCATTATTCACTTCATTCATCAACTGCGATGAATAAGGAAGTCACAATTTGTTCAATGTGGAGATATCATGTCTAAACGCCCATCCATCAGTTTTGCTAAGTTCGCCGCCGTTGAAGAGGGAACCGCAGTATTGCTTTTGGCCGCTGAAGGCAAAGCTGCCGCCGAAGCCGAATCTGTGGTCGGGCATGCATTGCTGTCGCGTATCATTGATGTCTCGGATTTCAAGGGAAAACTTGCCGCAGGCCTGAGCACGATTGCGCCTGCTGACACGCAACTTGAGCGTCTTGTGCTTGTGGGTACTGGCGATCCAGCCAAGTTGAAGGCTGATGACTGGCTCAAAATTGGTGGTGCAGCATTCTCAAAAATCGGCAAGGCGAAACATGTCTCTGTCGTTCTTGCTTTGCCGGGCGGTGACGTTTCAGCCGAAAACGCTGCGGATTTTGCCTTGGGTGTTCTCCTTCGCGCCTATAGTTTCGATAAATACAAAACAAAAAAGGGCAAGCCCACCGAAAACGCCTCGATTGAAAAGTCCTCAGCCAAGATCACTATTCTCGTTGCTGATCCCCATGCGGCAAAGAAGGCCTTTGCCCATGCCGAAGCTGTAGCGGAAGGCGTCATTCTCGCCCGTGATCTCGTCAATGAGCCTGCCAACATTCTTGGAACGATCGAATTTGCCGAACAAATCGAAGAGCTGAAGAAGCTGGACGTCAAAGTCGAAATCCTTGATCAGAAGGATATGAAGAAGCTCGGCATGGGCTCGCTGCTCGGAGTGGCGCAGGGTTCCGCACGTCCGGCACGCCTCGCCATCATGGAATGGCAGGGCGGCAAGGGCAAAGATGCGCCGATTGCTTTTGTCGGGAAGGGCGTAGTGTTCGATTCCGGCGGTCTGTCCATCAAGACGGCGGCGGGCATGGAGGAAATGAAGGGCGATATGGGTGGCGCGGCAGCCGTCACCGGCCTTTTGCACACACTGGCAACGCGCAAGGCCAAAGTGAATGTTGTGGGTGTTGTTGGGCTCGTTGAGAACATGATCAACGGCGATGCACAGCGGCCGGGCGACATTGTAACCTCCATGTCGGGTCAGACTATCGAAGTGCTCAACACCGATGCGGAAGGCCGTCTCGTGCTTGCAGATGCGCTTTACTATTGCAATGAACGCTTCAATCCGAAGTTCATGATCAATCTCGCCACGCTGACCGGAGCAATCATGGTCGCGTTGGGTCTCCATCATGCAGGCCTGTTTTCCAATGACGACACGCTTGCAGGACAATTGTTTGACGCCGGCCAGTCCACGGGTGAAAAGTTGTGGCGCATGCCGCTTGGTCCTGACTATGACAAGCTGATTGACACCAAGAACGCCGATATGAAGAATATTGGCGGCCGTTATGGCGGCGCTATCATCGCTGCCCAGTTCCTCAAGCGCTTTGTTGGCGAAACCCCTTGGGCGCATCTCGATATTGCTGGCACAGCCATGGGGGCTCCAGCAACGGAATACAGCCAGTCTTGGGCGTCCGGCTTCGGTGTTCGTCTGCTTGACCGGCTGGTCCACGATAATTTCGAAGGCTGATATCAGCCAGTTTAAGGCGATGCCGGATAATTGTATCTGGCGTCGCTCCGGCGTAACAGTGCTTTCAAGTCGATAACGGACGACGCGAAGCTCACCTGACAGGCGACAATGACTGATATCCTCTTCTATCACCTGACCGAATCGACCCTGGAGAGTGCTCTGCCGGGTCTGGTCGAGCGTTCGCTCAGCCGCCAATGGAAAGTCGTCATTCAGACCGGATCGGAAGAACGGCGCGATACGCTGGATAATCATCTGTGGACCTGGTCGGATGCTTCCTTTCTTGCCCATGCCACAGATCAGGAACCGCATCCGGCGGAACAGCCTGTTATCCTGACGACAGGCGAGGGCAACCCGAATGGAGCGACGGTACGCTTTCTGGTTGATGGTGCGGAACCGGCAAACGTCGAATCCTATGAGCGGCTTGTCCTGATGTTTGACGGTCATGATCAGCAGCAGCTGGAACAGGCGCGCGCGCAATGGAAGCTTCTGAAGGCGCAAGGGCATGCGCTGACCTATTGGCAGCAGAATGCCGAGGGCCGTTGGGAAAAGAAGGCCTGAACCATGCGCAAGCTGTTGTTGCTGCTTTTGATTGCGGGTGTTGGGCTTGGTATTGGATACCCTTGGTACGTCTACAATTTTTCCGGTGTGGAGATAGGCTCATGGCGGGTCTTTGATCGACCCGGTCCGTATAAGCCTGTTACCGTGCCGTTGAAGGCGAGCGATGGACCGGTTCGGATTTTTGCGGATATGCAACCGCTGCGCAGTTTCATTCCGGCCGAAGGGCGTACAGCATTGACCTCGATTGTCACGCGTGGCGGCAAGGATGTGCTGGTCAAAACACTTTCTTATGCCGATGCAAAGGCGACCAACCGCGGATCACCGCAAGGGCCACGCGTCTATCGCGACAGGATCGGCGATATCGATCCGGTAGAAGCCGGTGACTATACAATCGCGATCGGGCCGGGCGATGTTGATGGCCTTGAGGTAGCGCAGGTTGATGTGGTTCTGCGGAAAGGCGCTGCCACGGTGGACAAACGCATTATACCGGCAGGCCTCACCATGATTGCGGTCAGCCTTTTTGGCCTGATCCGTCTTGGCCGCAGGCGCAGGATTGCGACACCTGACATGCCGCCTCCACCCAAATGGGGCCGGTGATGGCACACTCATCCAGCTCTTGCCCGACGCTGATCACACCGCGTTTGACCTTGCGCCAGTTCGACTCTCGGGATGAGGCGGGTCTGCATGCCTGCCTCGGGGACGAGCAGTTGACCCGATATTGGGGTTTCACCGCCTGTGAAACCATTGAAGAAACACGCCGCTGTTTGCGCCTTCTCACCAAGACAACGTCGCCATACGACTCCATTGCCTGGGCTGTCGCCGACAAAAACAGTGGCGAGTGCATCGGTATGGTCAACTACCATCACCGCGAGGTCAGCAATCACCGCTTGGAGATTGGCTATATCCTGCGCCGTGAGTGGCATGGGCGAGGGCTGATGACGGAGGCAGTTCAGGCGCTCATCGAACATTGTGTGGCAAATCTCAAAGCGCATCGCATCACTGCAATTATCCATCCGGATAATACAGCATCAATCAGGCTGGCCGAGCGGCTGGGCTTTCAATGCGAGGGGGGGACCCATGCGCGACTACTGGCGTGTCGGGAAGACATATCTCAGCCCGATGCTTTACAGCCTCATTACCAGCTGAGAATCATCCGATTTCTTCTCGGTGATGCGATAGGCGCAACGCCGGGCGCCTTTCAGAATATGCTCAAACCGTTTGATTTCGATATCCGGTCCCAAGGCCGCCTGAAATACATCAAGCTCGGAACGGCAAAGATTTTGGCATGCTTTGGCTGCCACGCAGATCGGGCAATGATTTTCGATGAGGACAAAAGCACCATCACCGTCGCGGGCTGTCTCCGCCATATAGCCTTCAGCTGAACGTATTTCCGCCAGCCGCTCGACACGTTTTTCAATGGTGTTTACCCCAGCCAATTCGTTCCGATAGTGATTGAGCGTTGCTGCCTCACGGTGTGAAATCAGCCGGTCCAGACCTTCTTTGCCAAACACCGCAGAAACCGAAGCCAGAATATCGGTCGTCAGCACCGCGTGATTATCAGGGAATTGCCGGTTGCCGCTCTCGGTCAAATGCCAGAAACGCTTTGGCCGGCCGACCGACTCGCGGCTGTCCTCAAAGTCCACCAGACCGTCTTCGTGCAGCCGTCCGAGCATCTGACGCACTGCTACCGAAGTAATGCCGAGGCGATCCGCCAGCGATGCAGCTGTCTGCGTTCCGCTGACCTTGAGCGAATAGAGCATGCGGTTTGTCGTGCGATCTTGCATATTGTGAGAATAACGAGAATGTTTTTAAAAAGCCATTGCTTATTTTATTGGGCAGAATATAAAAATACAAAACTTGTTTAATTAAGGTGACACCATGCATGACCCCCAGGAAACAACCGGCGATGGCCGGTGGTCCGAACTGATCAGTCCGCAATTCTCAGCCGCGACGACAACCCTTTGCCTTGGCGTGGCGCTGTTTGCGTTCAACGGATTTCTTGTTTCTACGTCCTTGCCAACGGCGGTGCGTGAGATCGGCGGGTTGCAGCTCATTTCGTGGGCATTCACACTCTATCTTGTGCTCTCCATTGTCGGGGGTGCCAGTGGTGCGCTGCTGAAAGGCAGGCTCGGGCCGCGCCGGGCGCTTGTAGGAGCAGCTCTGGTGTTTCTCGCCGGAACATTAATCGCAGCATTCGCTTCATCAATGACCGAAGTGCTGATCGGCCGTGCCTTGCAGGGCATAGGTGAGGGTGTCATCGCCGCTATATGTTACGCACTCATCCCCGACCTTTTTCCATCAAGGCTTGTGGCCAAGGTGTTTGGCGCAGAAGCCGTGGTCTGGGCGGTCGCTGCGTTTGGCGGACCACTCGTGGCTGGTATCCTGACCGAGACTGTGTCCTGGCGCGCGGCTTTCCTCGTCAACGTACCGATGGCATTGATCTTCATTGCGCTCGTTTTCAGGATCGTGCCGCGTTCAACCAACCTTGTAGAGGGATTGTCAGTGCCGTTCCTGCGTCTGGGAGCCATTGGCGGTGGGATCATGCTCGTGGCGCTTGCCAGCATCATGCAGACATTGTCGATGGAAATATTGTTTGTTGCCGCAGCTGCCATAGTTCTCGCCGTTGTCGTGCTGGTGGACCGGCGTAGCCGCATACCGCTCTTTCCATCCGATGCATTCTCCCTGACCTCAACTGTCGGGATCGGTCTGTGGGTCGTATTGCTTATGCCAGTGGCTCAGGCATCGACCTCTGTCTATCTGGTCATGACGCTGCAGAATCTCTGGGGGTACGGTCCGACCATGGCTGGTGCTTTCAGTGCGAGCTTTGCCGTCGCCTGGAGCACGATTGCCATTCTCGTTGCAAATGTGCAGGACCCGCGCCGGCGCTCTTGGATGATCCGCTTTGGGCCGACATTGCTGGTCACAGGTCTGGGGGTGCTCGTTCTCGGCTTCTCGGCTGATCTGCCGCTGGTCGTTCTTGCTGGCCAGATGAGCATCGGCGCTGGATTTGGCATAAGCTGGGGCTTTTTGAGCCAGACCGTCATGGAAGCCGCGAAAGAAGGCGAGCGTGACCGGGCATCGGCGCTACTCCCCACATTGCAATCGGCCGGTTACGCGATCGGTGCAGCCGTGGCAGGTTTGGTTGCGAATTCCGTCAACTATCCGCAGGCGGAAAGTGCGGAGGCATTACGCAACGCGACAATGACGATCTTCGCTGTCTCGACAATGATCGGCCTTGCTGGCCTGATCGCGGTGTTTGCCTTGCCAATGCGCCGGAAAACAATACTGGCAACAGACCTGTCCGGGCTTTGACGATATCTCCGCCGTGCATTGACGGCGGAGCAATATTTCGAGGGCCCGCATGGCCAAGCTCTCGGAAAATCCAGGAGAGGGGAGGATTTCGACCTGCAAATCCCCTCTCTTGCGATTCCTAGAGGTCGGCCATCGCTTCTTCATATTCCGTCGAAAGCGTCAGCCATTCCTCTTCCGCCCGGGCGAGAGAGGATTTCGCATAACCAATTTCCTTACCGATCTGTGTCGCCTTGGCAGGCTCACGGCTGTAAATGATCGGATCGGACAGTTGATCCTGCAAGGATTCAATCTTCTTCTGGAAACGCTGCACCATGGCGTCAGCTTCCTGAATTTTTTC
This sequence comes from Phyllobacterium sp. 628, assembly GCF_014189505.1. Taxonomy (GTDB): domain Bacteria; phylum Pseudomonadota; class Alphaproteobacteria; order Rhizobiales; family Rhizobiaceae; genus Phyllobacterium. Next base: position 2,108,521 of record NZ_CP050301.1, read on the forward strand.
TGCAACGGCTTCAGGGCTTCGCGCTTTTGCGCTGAGAGCTTGCGCTGCTCGGCCTTGGTCAGCTTCTGGCCTTCATCGACAGATATCTTGCTGTTGCCGGATCGCTCGGCCTTGGCATCCGCCAGAACCAGTGAGCGGTAAGCATCGAGATCGCCATCGTAAGGCGCAACCCCGCCGTCACGCACCAGCCAAAGCCGGTCCATGGTTGCCTCGATCAAGTGCCTGTCGTGGGCAATCAGGATCACAGCGCCGTCGAAATCGTTCAGGGCATGCATCAGGGCTTCGCGGCTGTCGATATCCAGATGGTTGGTCGGCTCATCGAGAATGAGCAGGTTGGGACCCTGGAAGGTTGCAAGACCCATCAGCAACCGCGCTTTCTCACCACCGGAAAGGTCCTTGGCGGCCGTATTCATCTTGACCGTGGCAAGTCCCATTTGCGAGACGCGTGCGCGCACCTTGGATTCCGGCGCTTCCGGCATCAGTTTGCGCACATGCTCAATGGCATTGTCTTCCGGTATCAGATCGTCAAGCTGATGCTGGGCAAAGAACGAAATCTTCAGGTTGGGCGCAACGGTCATACGGCCATTTTGCAGGGGCAGACGGCCACTGATCAGTTTGGCAAGTGTGGATTTACCGTTACCGTTCGAGCCGAGTAGTGCAATCCGGTCATCGGCATCGATACGGAAATTAAGCTGCTTGAGCACAGGCTTGCCGGGCGTATAGCCAACTTCACCACTTTCAACGGCGATGATTGGCGAAGCCACGACCTTTTCCGGTTCCGGAAAGTGGAAGGGCTGCACGTGGTCTTCGATAACAGAGGAAATCGGCTTCAGCTTCTGCAGGGCTTTCAGGCGTGACTGCGCTTGCTTGGCCTTTGACGCCTTGGCACGGAAACGCTCAACGAACGCCTCCATGTGCTTGCGGTGTGCTTCCTGCTTGGTGCGCTGCTTCTGCTGCAATTCCAGCGCTTCGCTGCGCAACCGCTCGAACTGGTCATAATTACCCTGCCAAAGCGTCAGCTTTGTCTGTTCAAGGTGCACGATCGAATTGACGGCGGAATTCAACAGGTCGCGATCATGGCTGATGAGGATAACCGTGTGCGGATAGCGCCGCACGTAATCTTCCAGCCACAACGTGCCTTCCAGATCGAGATAGTTGGTTGGCTCGTCGAGCAGCAGCAGGTCGGGTTCCGCAAACAGCACCGCAGCCAGAGCCACACGCATGCGCCAGCCGCCCGAAAAAGATGAAGCGGGACGCTTCTGCGCCCCGGAATCAAACCCAAGACCGGAAAGGATGGCACCGGCCCGCGCTTCGGCGGAGTGGGCATCGATATCAACGAGACGAATATGGATCTCAGCGATCCGGTGGGGATCGGTGGCTGTTTCTGCTTCAGCCAAAAGCGCAGTGCGCTCCAGATCGGCAGCAAGCACGATTTCGATCAGGGAATCTTCGGTTCCGGGCGCTTCCTGCGCCACCTGACCAATGCGGATGTTCTTCGGCAGGAAGAAGTCGCCAGTTTCTGCCGGCAGTTCTCCCGTGATCACTTTGAACAGTGTTGATTTGCCTGCGCCATTGCGTCCGACCAGACCTGCCTTCGTGCCGGATGGCAGATTCAGGTTGGCGTGATCAATCAGCAGACGTCCGGCCATACGCACGGATATATCGTTGAGAATAAGCATGGCCGCGCTTTTGCACGGGAAATGCACATTTCGCAAGCGGTGCTTGGAGTTGATAGCGATAATTGCATGATGATGGATTGCAAAAATAGTGTGCGTGGTTCGACGAGGTCACCATGAGGGTGATTGTAGCTGCAAAGCCAATCGGCGCCGCCGCGGAAAGCAGCTCCTTGCAATCTTCCCTCTCCCTCATGGTGAGCTTGTCGAACCACGCACGCTGTTCATGCAATACTCAAGCGTAGGGCCTGCCTTCTTCCGTTCTCTGGAAGTGCATCAGATCGAGGGAAGGTGCAGAAACGCCGAGTGCCGTCAGAATGGTGTGGGCCTGCCCCCGGTGGTGTGTCTGATGATTGAACATATGGGCAAGGGCAGGCGCAATGCGCTGACTAATCGTGCGCATGTCGCTGATCGTTGTGTAGGTAAAGCGCCCGGCGATGTCATTGCTATCCAGATGATTGACCCATTTAATCAGTCGGGCGTCTTCCTTCATCCGCGCTGTATGCAATTCATTGCAATTTTCGAACAGGATAGTGTCGAGCGCCCTCGGCGCATCACCTTCACCGGTGAAGCGATGCAGCCAGATGCGATCCGCGACAAGGAGATGATTGAGCGTTCCATGCATGGATTTGAAGAAGGCACCCATGTCGCGGCGATATGCTTCGTCATCAAGTGCAAGAGCGGCTTCATACAACCGTTCATTCGCCCAGCGGTTATAAGCCGCAAGCATGCGAAAATGCTGTTCCATCAAATTGACTTTCTGCGGGAATGAGTCAGTCTTGTTGCCATAATATCGGAACAAGGACGTCTTTCCATGGGAATCATTCTGCACGAGCTCGTTGGTACGGATATGAACCGTCCATTCAGCCCGCATTGCTGGAAAACCGTCATGTCATTGGCGCACAAGGGCCTTCCGTTCAATCGTAACCGTGTATCGTTCAGAGGCATTCCCGAGCTCGAAGGTGCATTTTCGCCCAAGGTTCCCATCATTCGCGACGGCGACAAGTGCGTAACAGATTCGTTCGAGATTGCGCTTTATCTTGAAGACGCTTATCCGGACCGGCCATCGCTGTTCAAAGGTGAGGGTGGCCGCGCCATGGCCCGTTTCGTTGAAGGCTGGTCACAGATGACCCTCCATCCGTATATCAACGTGGTCATCCTCATGCCCGTGCATGATATTCTCGATGAGCCGAACAAGGCCTATTTTCGCGAGAGCCGTGAGAAAATCTTCGGGCGCCCGCTTGAGGACGTTGCGGCTGAACGCGACGCCAGACATGACGCATTCACCAAGAGCCTCGAACCTATGCGCAAGATGCTGCTTTCACAGCCGTTCATTGGCGGCGAAGGCCCATTGTTCAGCGATTATATCGTGTTCGGTGCATTTCAATGGGTGCGTGTACTGACGCCCTTCAAGCTGCTGGATGAGAAAGATCCGGTTTATGACTGGTTCGAGCGTTGCCTTGATTTGCACGGCGGTATTGCCCGCGAGATCAGCGCTGCCTAGTGACGAATAGTGAGTTGCCCGAACAGAGTGCGTGGTTCGCCCTTCGACAAGCTCAGGAAGCTCACCATGAGGGAGAGTGAGGATTGCAGGGAGCCATATCCTGCAATATTCCCGATGAGCCTTGCAGCTACGCTTTCCCTCATGGTGAGCTTGTCGAACCACGCGCCATGGGGATGCAGCTCGAAATATGATTGCCCTGTTTCTTGCTCCCGCCCCTTGGCAAAGGAGCCGCCTGACGGTATAGAGCCGCCATCCAATTCTCCTAATGACAAGGTATTATTCCATGGCGATTGAACGCACTTTCTCGATGATCAAGCCCGACGCAACGCGTCGTAACCTTACCGGTGCCATCACACAGAAGCTGGAAGAGGCTGGTCTTCGTGTTGTTGCTTCCAAGCGCGTCTGGATGAGCCGCCGCGAAGCTGAAGGCTTCTACGCAGTTCACAAGGAACGTCCTTTCTTCGGCGAACTCGTTGAATTCATGTCCTCTGCTCCAACCATCGTTCAGGTTCTGGAAGGCGAAAACGCCATTGCACGCAACCGCGAAGTCATGGGCGCAACCAACCCGGCCAATGCTGACGAAGGCACGATCCGCAAGACATTTGCTCTGTCGATCGGTGAAAACTCGGTTCACGGTTCGGATGCACCTGAAACCGCTGCGGAAGAAATCGCTTACTGGTTCTCCGGCACCGAAGTTGTTGGCTGATAGGCTCGACACATCCAATGAAAAAGCCGGGCATGTCCCGGCTTTTTTGTATTCTGACGAAGCTGAAATCAGTTCTGACGTGTCAGCCGGGCGATTGATTTGCCTGCCTTGTCACGCAGGAACAACTTGCCCTCGATGATGGCAAACGAACGGGTTCGTTCCAGCACGGCAAAGAATTTCTGCTCCTGATTCATCAGGGCAGGGGCGCAGGCCATGCGGGTTGCTGCCACGGCTTTGAAACGGAGTTTTTGTTTCTTCAAAGCTGCCTTTGTCCGGAAGTGATTGCAACCGCCGGAGCCGATGGCCGATCCATCACGATTGATGGTTAGCGTCGTCTGGGCAAAATCAATCACGCCGCCGCCGTTAATGTCTTCAGCCAGCCAGCTCGCATCTGTTAGAATGGGCGTTCGCTCCGCGCTGCGCGCTGAAAATGACAGCACGAACAGAGCAATGACGCCAATAAATCCAATAACCAGCGAGAAGATGGCGAGGCGTCTCATTTTTGCAGCTGCCAGCGTTTCAACGCATCCGCGTCGGTGGTCTTGGCTTCAACCCATGTGCTGGTTGCGCCATTGGCAAGATGTTCTTTCTTCCAGAACGGAGCGGCATTTTTCAGGTAATCCATCAGAAAGGAGGCTGCCTCAAACGCCGCGCTGCGGTGCGCCGAGGCTGCAACAACAAGCACAATATTCTCGCCGGGCCGGATCATGCCATAGCGGTGAATGACGGTAAGCCCCGTCAACGTCCAGCGCTCCAGAACCTCGTCGGCAATTCTACCAATTTCAGAGGATGCCATGCCGGGATAGTGTTCAATTTCAAGCGCGGAGAGGGTGCCTGCCTCGTCGCGGCACAGGCCGCTGAAGGTGACGACGGCGCCAATGTCATGACGGCTGCTCGTCAGCCGGGCAATTTCGGCCGCAGTATCGAAATCGTCGCTCTGGATCAGAATAAGCGGATCGATTTTGGCCATTTCAGCTCAACCGCCGGTCATGGGCGGGAACAAGGCAATCTCGTGCGCGCCACGGATGGGTGTCTTGTGATCAACATGTTCCTGATTGATGGCAACGCGGATAACATCCTGATATTCCAGCGCTGCTTCATATTCCTCGCCGCGTGTCTTGAGGTGGCTCAGCAAATCGTCAACAGTAACAATCGACGGGGAAAGCTCGATTTCTTCCTCGCCTTTACCAATGCGCTCACGTACCCACGCGAAATAGACAAGCTTGGTCATGACCTTAGTCTACCACATGTTTCAAACCGGCGCGGAAATAGTCCCAGCCCGTATAAAGCGTGACCAAAGCCGCGATCCACAAAAGAGCGATGCCGAATTGCGTCGTATAAGGTATGACTTTGTCGCCAGCCGGGCCAGCAAGCAGAATAGCCACGGCAAACATCTGGATGGTTGTCTTCCATTTTGCCAACTGGCTGACTGGAACGCTGACCTTCAGTTCAGCCAGATATTCACGCAGACCGGAAACCAGAATTTCGCGGCAAAGAATGATAATTGCCGCCCACAGCGTCCAGCCGGCGATTGTTCCGTCCGCAGCCAGCAACAACAGGCATGCCGAAACCAGCAGCTTGTCAGCAATGGGATCAAGCATACGGCCAATGGTCGAGGTCTGTTTCCAGATGCGCGCGAGGTAGCCGTCAAAGAAGTCGGTGATGCTGGCAATCGCAAAGATTACAAGTGCACCCCAACGGGCCGCGTCGCTCGATTGCAAGCTGCCCTCCAGAAAGAAACACAGAACCACCAGCGGAACCGCAAGGATGCGTCCGTAAGTCAATAAATTCGGCAAAGAGTAGGCGTTGTTCTTGGGCATATTTCCAACCAATCAAATCAGTGCCGATCAAACGGGCTTGTCCATCAAACGTCAAGCTCATCGTCGTGGAGTCAGGCGCAATTATGTCCCGTTATCAATAAGTAAGTACGCCGGTTCCAATGTTAAGTACGGAAATGATCGCGAATTGTAATGGCCATTGCTTCCGAGATACCGTCCACCTTCATCAAATCTTCGACAGCGGCCCGTGATATCGCCTTCGCAGTACCAAATTGATGAAGGAGAGCCCGCTTTCTCGATGGGCCAATACCGGCAATTTCATCCAGCGGATTCTTGATCATTTCCTTTTTGCGCTTGGCACGGTGTGTGCCAATAGCAAACCGGTGGGCCTCGTCGCGCAGACGCTGCAGGAAGTAGAGAACCGGATCACGCGGCGGCAAGGTGAAAGCCTGTTTGCCTTCGATGAAAAACCGCTCGCGGCCCGCATCCCGGTCGACACCTTTGGCGACGCCGATGGCTGTTACCTTATCGGAAAGCCCCATTTCCTGCAGGATGCCCCGAACGGCACTCATCTGTCCCTGACCGCCGTCGATCAGGATAATGTCCGGCCATGCTGGAAACGCGTCGGAATCATCGTCAAATTCGTCAATCTCGCTGTCGGTCTCCGGCACATCCTTGCTCTCAGGGGTGCCATGTTCCTTCACCAGCCGGCTAAAGCGCCGCTCGATCACTTCGCGCATCATGCCGAAATCGTCGCCAGGCGTGATGTCGGTCGAGCGGATGTTGAACTTGCGGTACTGGTTTTTGACAAAACCTTCCGGACCCGCGACGATCATCCCGCCAATGGCATTGGTGCCCATGATGTGGGAGTTGTCGTAAACTTCAATACGGCGCGGCGTCTTCTCCAGGCCGAACGTTTCGGCCACACCCTTGAGAAGGCGCGATTGCGAAGAGGTTTCGGCAAGCTGGCGGCCAAGCGCTTCACGCGCATTGCTGAGCGCATGCTCGACCAATTCCTTCTTCTCGCCGCGCTGTGGAACTGTGATGGTGACTTTCTTGTCCGATTTGGCCGTCAGCGCCACACCCAGCAGTTCCTGATCTTCTACCGTTTCCGATAACATGATCAATGAAGGGCAGGGCTTGTCGTCGTAAAACTGCGCCAGAAACGCACCCAGAACCTCGGCAGTCGAAAGGGATGAATCGGCTTTGGGATAATAGGCGCGGTTGCCCCAGTTCTGCCCAGTCCGGAAGAAGAAGACCTGAATACAGGTGGTGCCACCGTCCTGATAGATGGCGAAGACATCAGCTTCTTCAACTGATTGCGGATTAATCCCCGAATGCGACTGAACATGCGACAACGCCGAAAGACGGTCGCGATAGACGGCGGCGCGTTCAAAGTCGAGCTCCGCGGATGCTTCGCGCATGGCATCCGCCAAATGTGTCTTCACCGCCTGGCTCTTGCCGGAAAGAAAGGCTTTTGTTTCGGTTACAAGTTCATTGTAATCAGCTTCGCTGACTTCGCCGGTGCACGGACCGGAGCAACGCTTGATCTGATAGAGCAGGCAGGGACGCGTCCTGTTCTCGTAAAATGAATCCGTGCAGGTCCGCAGCAGAAAGGCGCGCTGCAAGGCGTTGATAGTGCGTCCAACCGCGCCCGCGGAAGCGAAGGGGCCGAAATAATCGCCTTTTGATGATCGCGCGCCCCGGTGCTTGAAAATACCGGGAGCGAGACGGCGATCCGTCTGTTTTGGAGCTGTCAGCAGAATGTAGGGAAACGACTTATCGTCCCGCATCAATACGTTAAAGCGCGGCCGTAAACGCTTGATCAGATTCGCTTCCAGAAGCAGGGCTTCGGTTTCGGTGCGCGTGACCACAAATTCCATTTTCATGGTTTCGCGGATCATCCGAGCGATACGATTGTTGTGTCCCTGTCCGCGCGCATAATTCGAAACACGCTTCTTCAGGCTGCGGGCTTTACCCACATACAGCACAACGCCGTCCTGATTGAACATGCGATAGACACCGGGTTTATTCGGCAGACGCTTGACCAGTTCGGCGATAACATCGGCGCCGCTGGTCCCGTCACTTTCGATACTTGAATCCCACTCGATCGCACCGATCAGCGCAGCGAGGTCACGGATCGGCTCACTATTATCAATTTTAACAGTGTCTTCATCCTCACCAGCGACATCGATATCAACCTCATCCGCATCTACAGAAAGAGGTTGTACCAGATCGATTGATTGATGATTAGAAGTCTTGCTCATTCTGCCATTCCTGTGACATCCGGCGTCTCCCATGCCAGATGCTGCCCGCCATCCAAAGCAATCATTTGTCCGGTAATGGACTGGTTCTGCCAGAGATAGCGGATCGTGTTGCCGAATTCTGCCAGATCGGGACCTCGTTTCAACAGAAGACCGTCGATTTGCCGTTGGAAATCGGCTTTCTCCTGACGCTCGCCCTGCAAAGTGGGGCCGGGACCTATCGCGTTGACGCGTATACGCGGGGCAAGCGCCTGCGCCATCGTTTGGGTTGCGGTCCACATAGCCGCTTTTGACAACGTGTAGGAGATGAATTTCGGCGTCAGTTTCCAGACGCGTTGATCAACAATATTCACGATGAGCCCATTTTGGCCTTCGGGCAGGGCAGATTGCATCGCATCCGCCAATAAGACCGGCGCTTTTACATGCATTGTAAAATGCCGGTCCCATCGCTCATCATCAAAGTAACCAAACCCATCTTCGTGAAAGATCGAAGCATTATTGACAAGAATCTGCACCGGTCCGAGCGCATCTTGCGTGCTGCCAACGAGGCGACGTACCGCATCGCTGTTTGTGAGATCTGCCTGGACCAGCACGGCCGTACCACCCGTGGCAACCACTGTTTTCAGCAGCGCTTCGCCTTCATCAAGCGAATGATTGCAGTGAATCGCCACGGCAAATCCGTCGGCAGCCAGATTTTCAACAATCGCTTTGCCAACGCGCTTTGCGCCGCCCGTTACAAGAACAACTGTCTTATCCGTGTGCAAGCGACTCTCCCTGATGCTGTGATTCACTGGGGGAATATAGGTGCGATCAGCGAAAAGCGCGAGGGTAGGACGGCGGGTGTGCTGACAAATGCGGTAACATAGTCATTCGTTGCTGTTGGTTGGGTTTCGTTGCCTAAAAGTACGTATAGCGTCAGAAAAATCGCTGAGGGGTCAAGAAGAATGAACAGTTTAAGTAATGGTTAAGTATACTATATTGGAGTCGGGATAATTGCCACTTTGCAATAAAATTTATCGAAATATTGAACGAATTCTATTTTGTTGGGTTATTTTTATCCTATTGAAATGGTTTGGAAATTCGAGATGTTGCATAAAAAACACATCGCATTTCTGCCATTTTCTCGACAGTTTCTTTCCACACTCCGGCGCAAGTGCCGCCACAATGACCGGCCATTGTTTGTCTCGTTCAGCGGACGCTTATTTGGTCTATATCCCCGGCCAGTGCCCGCTCCGTGTAAAAGAGTTTATAAACAAGGAGATTGCCATGCGCACTCTTAAGACAATGATCCTCGCTTCGGCGGCTGTGCTGACGCTCTCTGCCCCAGTTCTCGCTGCTGACATCATCACCGAGCAGGCTCCTGCGCCTGAAGCTGCATACCAGGCGCCTCAGGCTGATTGGTCCGGCGCTTACCTCGGTGTTTACGGTGGCTACGGCTGGAACAAGAACAAGACAGATGCCGGCAAGTTGAATGCCGATGGCCTGAAGGGTGGCGCTTACGGCGGCTACAACCTCCAGAACGGCCAGTTCGTATATGGTGCGGAAGCTGACCTCGGTTATTCCGGCGCTAAGGAAAGCAATTTCGGTTACAAGGCAAAGCAGGGTCTTGAAGGCTCAGTCCGTGCCCGTGCCGGTATCGCTCTTGACCCGGTCCTGCTCTACGGTACAGGCGGTGTTGCTCTTACCGATAGCAAGCTCTCCGGTCCTCTCGGCAGCGAAAGCAAGACTCACGTCGGCTGGACAGCCGGTGCCGGTGCAGAAGCCAAGATCACTCAGAACATCGTTGGTCGCGTTGAATACCGCTACACCGACTTTGGTAAGAAGGACTATGATCTCGGCGGCCTCGACAGCGTATCGAACAAGATCACCACGAACGAAGTTCGTGTTGGTGTAGGCTACAAGTTCTAATCTAGTCTTGACCTCCAAAAAAAGCCGGACAGGAAACTGTCCGGCTTTTTTATTGCTCAAATTTTACTTTGGCAGCAGGGCGGCCAATTCAGGATGCAGTTCTTCGAACCGCTTCTGCCAGCGCTTCAATTTTGAACGGCCCTTTTCCCATTTGCCTTCAAATCGTAACGTTGCATAGGCAAGGGCCGCCGCAAGCGCGATGTGGCCGCCATGCAGTTTCTTGCCAAGACGTGGGGGTGCCGCATTCAGATGATCCAGAACACGGATTGCCTTCGTCCACTGCCAGTCGAGCCAAGGCTGGTGGATTTTTTCTTCCGGATGAAAACGCCGTTCATAAACATGTGCCAGCAAGACATCGCATAGCCCGTCCGCGATGGACTCCAGTTGCTCTGCTTCGAGGCGTTTTTCCGGATTGCGCGGAAAAATCTTGTTGCCGGAAATACGGTTGAGGTATTGGGTGATGACGCGGCTGTCATGCAGTGCTTTGCCGTCGTCCAATATTAATGTGGGAATCTTGCCCAGCGGATTAGCGTTGATCAATTCCGCCGGTGCCGAATTGGTGTCGACCAGCACGCTTTCAACCGGCATTCCGGCATAGTGGGCGGCCATGCGGACCTTGGTGCTGTAAGGCGAGGCGGGGGAATAGAGAACTTTCGTCACGATGACGCTCCACTGACATTACGATTCGATGCCGGACGGTAAACCTCTGCGGGATTTTAGCAAAGCGTTCAAACCTCGCACCACTCTTATGCAGCCGAACCTACTGTGCTCCCGGCATATCGACCGAACGCTTGCGGCATGATGAACGATCGACTTCCGGGCAATCGCGAAACTGCAGATCTTTTGTCAGGCAAACGCGAACTTCGCGCAGAAAATCCCTGTCGCAGGTAACTGCAACGCCCGCGGCACTGAGCCCGGGATTAGCAGCAACAAAAGCCTGTTCGATGACTTGCGGATTAACCGGTGCCCGCTGGGTTGGCTGCCGGTAGGCGGAAGGAATGGAGACGCGGGCAACTGCCTGCCGCATCACGGAAAAATAGTCCTTTTGGTTCAGTCCGGTACAAATCCCGTGCTTGCGCCACTCATAGGTCACAAGCCCGGCCGATGGCATAATATCCGATAGTTGTTTTGCCTGAGAGAACGGCACATCGCGTGGCTCTTCGCTTTCACAATCCTGCGGATAGCCCTGTTCATATTGCGGCCAGAGCCCATGCACAACAAAGCCGTATGGCCGGCCGGTCGAACATTGTTGCCTGTTGGCGTTTGATCCCTCTGCCGCGCAGTAGCTGGGAGACCAGGACAGGGAGAGGACATAGAAGTCAAAACCGCTGCCAATCGGCACAGCGGATGATGTGCTGCTTGATGATTGCCGCTCACTTGTTGGAGTTGCTACTGGAACAGCTTCTGTTGCCACGTTCTCCCGTGGCTGTTGTTCGCGCCAATATGTCAGAATCGACAGGCCCAGCAATGCCGCAATCAGGGCAAACCGGGCCAGTCGACCGATCAACATCGAACGTGCCGGCTTATTTCAGGCTGCGGCATGCGCCATTATAGACGTTCCAGCGGTCGAAACCGGCAACGCAGAATTCGACATTATTGCCGATGGAAGCAAAACCCTGACCTTCTTCGACCACATACCAGACCGGACGCTGGTTGCCGTCTGAAAGATGCGCAGTGGCCTGGCAATAATGCCGTGCAACGGCTGACATCTGCGGATCGGCGCTGGGCTCATAGCGCTGCTGCTGAACGTTGCTGAAATCCTTGATGGCGACTTGTTCCAGCCCCGGTACGTGATGCACCTGATAGGAGAACCGGCTGACAATGCGGTTGAGTACGCCCGACTTGCCGCATGTATCGTCATATTGCTGAGTGGGTGCCTGCTCGAGATAATCGGCCGAGAAAGCCGGTGCGACCGACGAAATTGCTAGAACTGCGCCAAGTGTTGTGGCGAGAAGGGTGGAAACGCGTGCCATAGGGTCACTCTCCATGAGGTATCAATATGCGACCAATGTCGAACAGCCAATGCCCGCGGTCAAGCACCAACTTGCTCGCCGCGTATCCAATCGAGAAGGAAACCAGCATTCTGTCCGTCACTGAGGACTTTCGACAACGCGGGTAAAAGTGTTCGCAACTCAGCTTCCAACGTAAAAGGCGGGTTGACGATGATCATGCCGCTGCCATCAAGTCGTGGCTCCTGTGAAGGGCCGCGAATCATCAGCTCCGTGCGCAGGATTTTAGGAATGCCTGTCGCATGCAGGGCAGAAACAAAGCGCTTGATTTCCGGCAAGTCCTTGACCGGGTACCACAATGCATAGGTGCCGCCGGAAAATCGCTTGTAGGCTTTTATGAGTCCTTCGACCATGCGGTCGAACTCACCCGCCACCTCAAAAGGTGGGTCGACCAGAATAAGGCCGCGTTTTTCCTTTGGCGGCAGATGCGCGCCGAGAGCGAGCCAGCCATCAAGTGGTATTACTCTCACCTGAACGTCGCTTTCAAACAGCGCGGCGAGCATTTTTGCATCATATGGATGTAGTTCCAGTGCCGAAAGACGATCCTGACGGCGCAAAAGATGCCGCACGATCATTGGCGAACCGGGATAATGACGTATCGCACCATCCGTGTTTTCAGCACGGACAATGTGCAGATAGGGCTTGATCAGATCGGCAACATTGGCATCAAATTTGGTGTCAAGCATACGCCCGATCCCGCTTTGCCATTCGCCTGTCTTGCCAGCTTCAGTACCATGCAGATCGTAGCGCCCGACACCCGCATGGGTATCAACGACACGAAAAGCCTGATCCTTCCGCTGCAGATAAAGGATGATCCGCGTGAGAATGATATGTTTGATAACGTCGGCAAAATTGCCGGCGTGATAGGCGTGACGGTAGTTCATAAAACAGCTTGTTTCACGATGTTCGCGCTATCGCAAGCGTCTCAATGCTATGCTGGTTCCTCAAGTTGATTCCCTCTCCCAGACCTGTCTCTCAAGGGTTATTCAATGACAAAGCTTCTCGCTGTTTCCGGCAGCCTGCGTGCCGTCTCCGTCAACAAGGCCGTGCTTGAGGCATGTCAAAAGCTTGTACCGTCCGGCGTGAGTGTCTCGATGTATGAGGGTTTGGCAGGTTTACCGCCATTCAACCCGGATCTGGACGGACCTAAACCGCCCCAAAAGATATTGTCTTTGCGCAAAGCAATTGGCACTGCGGATGGCCTGATCATTTCCAGTCCGGAATATGCTCATGGAATACCCGGCAGTTTGAAGAATATGCTGGACTGGCTGGTGTCTTCAGTCGAATTTCCGGAAAAACCGGTATTCTTGATCAATACGTCACCGCATTCGGAACGCATAACGCCTCTTCTAATGGAAGTGCTGATGACCATGTCCGCAAGAGTGGTCAGCAATGCGTCGTTGACGCTGCCGCTCAAGGGGAAAAAATTGGACGGTGAGGGCATTGCGAAACATGCGGAATTTGGTCCGGCGTTGACCGCAAGCCTTACCAATTTTATCGATGCAATAAATGCTGTGTAAACTTCTGATGTTGAACATCAGTTTATCGAACTTGCGATCCCTTCCAGATATGTCATTGAGCGCATAGAGCACGCAAACAACCGGCGTGCCGGGATTTGATCATGTCTGGAACCGTTGTTCTCATCGTGCTGTTTGCAGCTTTTCTGCATGCGAGCTGGAATGCTGTCGTTAAATCGGAAGGCGACAAGTTCCTCAATACGGTTATCGTGGTCACCGCAGCCGGAGTGATTGCCCTTCTTTGTCTGCCGTTTTTGTCCGCTCCGGCACGCGAAAGCTGGCCTTATCTCGCTGGCTCAAGCATTGTCCAGCTTGTCTATCTGGCGCTCGTCGCGGCCGCCTATCGCAGCGGGGACATGAGCCAGGCCTATCCGATCATGCGTGGCACTGCGCCGCTGTTCGTGGCGATTGCCAGCGGTCCACTGGTCGGTGAATTCCTCTCAATCCAGAAATGGACCGGCATTGCCGTGATCTGTTGCGGCGTGCTGGTTCTTGCGCTGGAGGCGCGCAGACGTGCTGGTGCCAATCGTGCGACGACTGTCTTCGCGCTGCTGAACGCGCTGGTTATCGCCACCTACACATTGATTGATGGACTTGGTGTGCGCCATTCGGGTGCGCCGGCGGCCTATACAATGTGGGTTTTTGCCCTGAACGCTATACCATTACTCCTGTGGACCATTGTCATGCGCAAAGGCGAACTCTGGCCACATTTCATCCGCCGAGTGCCGCTCGCAATCATTGGCGGCGTCGGTACGCTTGGCTCTTATGGCCTCGCCTTGTGGGCGATGACCATGGCACCCGTTGCCGCTGTTGCGGCTCTGCGCGAGACGTCCATTCTTTTCGCAGTTGCCATTTCCGCGCTTGTTCTCAAGGAAAACATCGGTGCCAAACGCCTTGTCGCCGTGGCTTTGATTGCCGCAGGTGCCGCCGTGATGCGGCTCGCCTGAACTTATTCCGGCCGCAGATCGAAATAGGGTTTGGCTTCTTCTACCGCGCGGGCAAAAGACGGCCGATGCATGAGCCGGTCCAGATAGGCCGATAGATTGGGGTAGTTACTGTCAATCGGTACCTCAAAATTGGCGTAGAAAAGGGCGGGCGACGCGGCGCAGTCTGCCATTGTATAATTGCCTCCGGTCACCCATTCCTTTCCTTTTAAACGTTGCTCCAGAATGCCATAAGCGGTCGTAAGTTTCCGCTTGGCCTCTTCGACACCAAACCCGTCGTTTTGGCCCTCTGGACGGAAGTTGTCGGTGACGATTTTTTGCATTGGCACCTGCACGTGCAGATCGAAGAAACGGTCATAGAGACGCGTTTCAAATGCCAGTTCCGCATCGTCAGGCAAAAGCTGCACCTTTCCAGGGTAATGCCGGGCGAGGTGTTCAATGATCATGCTGGATTCGGGAATTGTTAGTTCTCTGGCTTCGTCGCGCAAAACCGGAAACTGGCGGATCGGCCAAATTTTACCAAAATCCGCGCTTTCTTTCTCATCCATGAAATTGACAATGCAGGGTTCAAAGGCGGTGCCATTCTCATACAGCGCCGTCAGCACCTTTTGACAGAACGAAGATAGTGGGTGGAAATAGAGTTTCAGCGACATTTTCAAACCTCCCGGTCATGCTCAAAGACACTGCTTAAAGATACTAAAGTATTTGCTTAAGTATCAACCCGGTGATCGCCCGTCAAGCATCGTCGTGACATTTCGCGCGCTCCTGATTGCAACCGGGTACTATCGAGGGCATTTCAGTGGCGCTTAAACTGCGCTATGCATTGACCATGAACAAAGCCGTTATCCTCCGCACGGGCCATTCAGCCTGTCCCCACGATTGTCCATCGACCTGCGCGCTGGATGTTGAAATTCTGGATTCCGGTCAGATCGGCCGTGTGCGCGGTGCCAAGGAAAATACCTATACAGCGGGTGTCATCTGCGCCAAGGTTGCGCGTTATGCCGAGCGTATTCATCATCCCGACCGCTTGCTGAAGCCGCTTATTCGTGCTGGCGCGAAGGGTGAGGGCGTCTGGAAAGAGGCGAGTTGGGATGCCGCACTTGATCTTGTAGCGGAGCGGTTCCTCAAGGCTGAAGCGGATTATGGCTCGCAAAGTATCTGGCCATATATCTATGCGGGCACAATGGGCTTGGTGCAGCGTGATTCCATGCACCGTTTGCGTCACGCCAAAAAATACTCGAACCAGTTCGACAGTTTCTGCACCAATATGGCGTGGACCGGCTTCTTTGCCGGAACCGGCAAGCTGGGCGGCGTTGATCCGCGCGAAATGGCCAAGTCGGATTGCGTGGTCATCTGGGGTACCAATGCCGCCGCTACGCAGGTCAATGTGATGACCCATGCGGTGCGCGCCCGTAAAGAACGCGGTGCCAAGATCGTTGCCATCGACATTTATGAAAATGCAACGGTTCGCCAGGCCGATCTCGGGCTTGTGCTGAAGCCTGGAACTGATGGCGCGCTGGCTTGCGCTGTCATGCATGTACTGTTCCGCGATGGGCTGGCGGATTGGGATTATCTCAATACCTACACTGACGATCCAGAGGGACTGGAAGCGCATCTGCGCGACAAGACGCCGGAATGGGCAGCAGCTCTGACCGGCCTGTCGGTCGCTGAAATCGAAGAATTTGCCCGCCTTGTTGGCACAACGAAGAAGACGTTCTTCCGGTTGGGCTATGGGTTTACGCGCCAGCGCAATGGCGCCGTCAATATGCACGCGGCCTTATGTATCGCAGCGGTGACCGGCGCGTGGAAACATGAGGGCGGCGGCGCGTTTCATTCCAATTCCGGTATTTTCCGCATGGACAAGCGTGAGATTGAAGGCCGGGCTTTCAGCGATCCCTCGATCCGTCATATTGACCAGTCCAAAATCGGTCTCGCGCTGACTGGTGATAAGGATACGCTTTATGGCGGCCCGCCCGTCATGGCGATGCTGGTGCAAAACACCAATCCAGCCAATGTCGCACCGCAGCAGCGCTTGATCAAACAGGGTATGCTGCGCGAGGATCTGTTCATGGTCGTGCATGAGCAGTTCATGACCGATACGGCCAAGATGGCGGATGTGGTGCTGCCCGCGACCATGTTCATGGAGCATGACGATATTTATCGGGGTGGCGGTCAGCAGCACATCGTGCTTGGGCCGAAACTAATCGATGGCCCCGGCGAAACACGACCTAACCTCTATGTTATCAATGAGTTGGCCAAACGCCTTGGTGTTGGTGACATGCCGGGATTTGATCTCGACGCGAAGACGCTGATCGACAACATGATGACGGCAAGTAACCTGCCGGGCTACGACGTTCTCAAGGAAGCCCGCTGGCTTGACGTGCAGCCGGACTATGAAACGGCACACTACGAAAAGGGTTTCAGCTGGCCGGATGGCAAGTTCCGGTTCAAGCCGGATTGGACCGGCAGCCCTTCGCCGAACCGCCCGCCGCAATCCATGGGAACACAGGGACCGTTCGAAACCCTGCCGCAATGGCCGGACTACTGGGAAGCAATTGAAGTTGCGGATGAAAAGCATCCGTTCCGGCTGGGAACGTCGCCAGCGCACAATTTCCTCAATTCTACCTTTGCCGAAACACCAACGTCAGTTGCCAAGGAACGTCGTCCTGAATTGCTGATCCATCCCGAAGACGCTGCCGGTCTTGGTATCGAAGAGGACATGCGCGTTGAAATTGGCAATGAGCGCGGTGAAGTCGTAGTCCACGCGCGCCTGCACACGGGTGTCAGGCGCGGCGTCGTAATCTCCGAAGGCCTGTTCCGCAATTCAGCTTTTGAACGCGGCGAGGGCATCAATGTCCTGACCGGATCGGACGCATCAGCACCCTATGGCGGCGCAGCATTCCATGACAGTAAAGTCTGGGTACGACCTGCGTCGAATTGATTTACCGATTTTTCCTGATTATTTTGAACATACACATTTTGAGTATCTATACATTTTGACAACTGTGGTTTACAAAAACAATGAAGGAATTTCTGGAAACAGAGGCGTTCACCAAATGGTTTGACGCGTTGCGGGATCGTCGGGCGCGGGTGAGAATAGTCGAAAGATTGCGCCGGCTTTCAGGTGGCAACCCTGGAGATGTTAAGGCCGTTGGAGAAGGAGTTAGTGAGCTTCGAATTGATTATGGATCCGGTTATCGGGTCTATTTTTGGGATTGTGGCAATATCTTAATTATTCTGCTTTGTGGCGGAGATAAAGCTACACAAGATCGAGATATCAAAAGAGCAAAGATATTGGCGAGGGAATTCAAGGAGCACAGATCATGATCAAGCTGCGAAAATTTGATCCGGCGCGATATCTCGATTCCGAAAACATGATCGAGGAATACCTGCTGGCCGCATGCGAAGGTGGAGATGCCTCTCATATAGCGCGAGTGTTGGGTGATATTGCCCGCGCACGCGGCATTGCGGAACTGGCACGCAAAACCGGACTTACACGTCAGGCGCTCTACAAAGCCTTGAGCGGGGAGGGTAATCCTGGATTGGCAACAATCACCAAGGTGGCCGACGCGTTGGGATTAAAGCTCTCTTTGGTGCCTGCGACGCCAAAAAAGCAGGACGCCGCCTGACTTCATTAATCGCTGAAAACCGTCCGTCCGTCTTTCATGACCGCTTTACCTGATGCGACCAGTGCGAGGGCGCGAGCATAGGTTTCGTGCTCCACGGACAGAACCCGCAATGCAAGAGTGTCGGCGGTATCGCCATTGAGAACCGGCACGGCGGTCTGGGCGATAATCGGGCCTTCATCCATGCCTGCGGTCACGAAATGCACGGTACAACCATGCACGCGCACGCCGGCGTCCAATGCCTGCTCGTGGGTATGCAGGCCTTTGAAAAGCGGCAGCAATGATGGATGGATGTTGATCATCCGGCCTTCCCATGCGCCAACGAATTCAGCTGACATCAGCCGCATGTAACCGGCAAGACAAACGATTTCAGCCTTGGCCGCTCGCAAGGCGTCAGACACCGCTGCTTCATGTGCCTGTTTGCTTGGGTATTCGCGATGTGGAATAGCGTGAGCTGCAATGCCGTGCGTTCTGGCCGTTTCCAACCCGCCAGCATCCGCCTTATTGGCAATCACGGCGACGATTTCTGCTGGATAGTCAGCCGCCCTGGCGGCCTCGATCAGCGCGGTCATGTTGGAGCCACGGCCCGAGATCAGGACCGCGACGCGCTTCTTCTGTATCCCGCTGCTCACAGCGCCAAGGTGCCGTGATAGATAACACCCGCATCCGCACGGGCAACCATGGTGCCCAGACGCACAGCGTCTTCACCCTGTGCTTTCAACGCAGCAAGAACTGCATCCACCTGGTCCGGTGCCACAACGGCAATCATGCCGATACCGCAGTTGAATGTGCGGAGCATTTCATCGCGCTCGACACCACCAACCTTTGCCAGCCACGAGAAAACAGCCGGAACCTTGATCGCAGACAAATCGATGCTGGCAGTCAAATCCTTCGGCAGCACGCGCGGGATATTATCAGGAAAGCCGCCGCCGGTGATATGAGCCAGCGCCTTGATCGCATTGGTTTCACGGATAGCCGCGAGCAGCTGCTTTACGTAGATGCGGGTAGGGGTAAGCAGCGCCTGTCCGAGTGTCGTACCCGGCTTGAACGGAGCGTCGGCATCCCAGCCAAGACCCGATAGTTCGACAATGCGCCGCACGAGCGAGAAGCCATTGGAATGAACACCAGAGGAAGCAAGGCCGAGAATGACATCGCCTTCGGCAATATCGCCTGATGGCAGCAATTGGTTGCGCTCCGCCGCTCCAACAGCAAAGCCGGCGAGATCATAATCGCCATCCCGGTACATGCCAGGCATTTCGGCCGTTTCGCCACCAATCAGTGCGCATCCAGCCTGCAGGCAACCCTCAGCAATCCCCGTGACAATGGCAGCGCCCTGATCAGGATCAAGCTTGCCCGTGGCGAAGTAATCGAGGAAGAACAGTGGCTCTGCCCCTTGAACGACCAGATCGTTCACACACATGGCGACAAGATCGATACCAACCGTATCGTGAACGCCCGCATCGATGGCAATTTTCAGCTTTGTACCGACGCCGTCATTGGCTGCAACCAGCACCGGATCCTTGAAACCGGCCGCCTTCAGATCAAACAGTCCGCCAAAACCGCCAATCTCGCCATCGGCGCCGGGGCGGCGCGTGGAGCGCACAATCGGCTTGATCTTTTCAACAAGCAGATTGCCAGCATCGATATCGACGCCTGCCTGCGCATAGGTGAGGCCATTTTTGATCGTCATTGTATGCTCCGGATTATTGCAGGCGAAATGGCACGACTCCGCCCTTGCTGCAAGCTCTGAGTGCCGCAAGCGGCATGAAAACAGCACTTATCGACACATTGCCAGCCCCAAAGGGGTTGAGCAATGCCGCTGTTCTGTCCATGTAAGCCATGAACTGGTCACGTGGAGGTACATTATTTCGAGGCACAAAAGGTTTTTGATAATGCATGAAGGGCGGCGCGTGGTTCGACAAGCTCACCATGAGGGAGCGGGAGGATTGCAGGGAGCCATATTCTGCAATCGTTGCGATTAACCTTGCAGCCAACCCAACTCCCTCATGGTGAGCTTGTCGAACCACGCACCACGCGAAGTGCAAATAAGTTTAGCAAATATTGTGCAAGCGCACGATAATATGAGGAAGCGGAGGAAGCAGACCAAGTGACAGTTCCCAATTACATCACCATCTTCCGCTTCATCCTCGTCCCCTTCATCGTCATGGCTCTACTTTCCAATTACGTCGGCGCCGCTTTGATCGGATTCATTGTCGCCGGCGTTTCCGACGGTGTTGATGGCTATATTGCCCGGCGTTACGATCAGCGTTCGGAACTCGGCGCTT
Source organism: Phyllobacterium sp. 628 (assembly GCF_014189505.1). Classification (GTDB taxonomy): domain Bacteria; phylum Pseudomonadota; class Alphaproteobacteria; order Rhizobiales; family Rhizobiaceae; genus Phyllobacterium. The sequence goes on from NZ_CP050301.1 coordinate 2,128,735, forward strand.
ATCTTGACCCGATTGCTGACAAGCTCTTGCTGGTCACGCTGTTCGTGGTTCTGGGCTTTCTGAAGGAATTGCCGGTCTGGCTCGTTGTCATCGTCGTTTCGCGTGACATCCTCATTATAGGTGCCGTGCTTCTCTCGACCGTGATGGCCAACCCGGTGGAAATGCGTCCGCTTCTTGTCTCCAAGGCAAACACTGCCCTGCAGATATTGCTGGTGGTTTTTACACTGGCGGACATGCGGTTTGAATTTTCATTCGGCGATGGGCGAATGATTCTGGTATGGGTGGTTGCACTATTGACCGCAGCGTCTGCGACTGCCTATCTCCTGGCGTGGACAAAACATATGGCAGGCTATGAGCAAAACCGTAAGTAAGACCAAGACGACGCCTCCGGCCGAACGCGACATTCATGTGGATGTTCAGGTCAACACGCTGGCGACAAGCGTGCGCCGCCAGGCTGTCTTCTGGACCTGTGCGGTCGTGTTTTTCGCGCTGTTCCTCTACATCTTCTCGTCGATCCTACTGCCATTTGTGGCCGGACTTGTCCTTGCTTACTTTCTTGATCCCGTGGCCGACCGGCTTGAACGGCTCGGCATGTCGCGTCTGCTTGCCACCATCGTCATCCTCATCCTGTTCGTGGTGACATTTGCGATTTTGCTGATGATCCTCGTGCCCATTCTTGCCTCGCAGATGAGCGATTTCATTGCCAAACTGCCAAGTTATGTCTCGCGCCTGCAGGAATTGATCGCCAATCGGGATTCGCAATGGCTCAAGGATTTCATCGGCGTTGATGCTTCGGTCATCCGCAACAGTCTTGATTCGCTTCTGCAACAGGGTGCTGGTTTCCTGACAACCCTGCTTCAATCGATCTGGAGTTCCGGTAAAACGTTGATCGATGTCGCGGCACTCTTCGTGGTCACCCCCGTTGTGGCGTTCTATATGCTGCTCGACTGGGACCGCATGGTCAAAAGCATCGACAATCTGACCCCGCGCGACCATGTTCAGACTGTTCGCGATATTGCCAATGACATGAACAAGGCCATTGCCGGTTTCGTGCGCGGGCAGGGCACTGTCTGCCTGCTGCTCGGAATGATCTATGCAGTGGGCCTCACCATCGTTGGCCTCAATTTCGGGCTTTTGATCGGCCTTTTCGCCGGGCTTATCAGCTTCATTCCCTATGTAGGGTCACTGGTTGGACTGGTCCTCGCACTCGGCGTGGCCCTGGTGCAGTTCTGGCCGGATTACGTTTACGTTGGAGCAGTCGCGATTGTGTTCTTTATCGGTCAGTTCTTCGAAGGCAATATTCTTCAGCCCAAACTCGTTGGCTCTTCGGTTGGTTTGCATCCGGTATGGCTGATGTTCGCTCTCTTTGCGTTTGGCTCGCTGCTGGGTTTCACGGGTATGCTGATTGCCGTACCGACCGCAGCGGCAATGGGTGTGCTCGTGCGCTTTGTCATCAGCCGCTACCGGCAATCCCCGCTCTACACAGGGGATTATCCCAAAAGCGAGCAGCCAAAAGAAATTCGGTGACATCCCGGTTGGATTGACTGTATTTCACTGATCCATGACCGATACCAGCACACCGCGACAATTGCCGCTCGATCTTGGCCATGAGCCGGGTTATTCGCGCGACGATCTGATTGTCTCCGCGTCCAATATGGCCGCTGTGGACATTGTTGATCGCTGGCCGAGCTGGATTTCGCCTGTGGTTATTCTTGCTGGCCCGACCGGATCGGGAAAGACCCATCTTGCCGCTGTCTGGAAGGCCGAATCAGGCGCTACCGTGCTTGATTCGAGCAATATTGCCACCGCATCGGGAACCAATGGCCCTTTCCTCATTGATGATATCGGCGATGGCCCGATTGATGAGGCCGGTTTGTTTCATTTGATCAATACGGTCCGCCAGAATGGATCGAGCCTTTTGATGACGTCCCGCCGCTGGCCAGCCAATTGGCCCGTAAGGCTTCCGGATTTGGCCTCACGCCTCAAAGCGGCGACTACGGTGGAGATTGGTGAGCCAGACGATATTCTGCTGTCAGGCGTGCTCTATAAGCTTTTTGCAGACCGGCAGGTCGCCGTAGAGCCCAATGTTATCAGCTTTCTGGTCAGTCACATTGAGCGTTCTCTTTCCACAGCCAATCGCATTGTCGACAAGCTTGACCGTGCGGCACTTGAGAAAAAGTCAAAGATTACCCGTGCGCTTGCTGCAAGCATTGTCACGGCTGTCGACGAGGGGCAGGCGGCTTTCGATCTTTAGGCAAGTCCGTTCCCAGACAAGCGTTTGCCTGCGACAGCATGTCCTTCTCTGTTTTTTCTTCTGTTTTTATCAATTTATAGCTTGCTTCTCGGCGCGGGAAACTCTAGTCAGGCAACCGTTGAACATGACGGAGCGTAGCGCAGCCTGGTAGCGCATCTGGTTTGGGACCAGAGGGTCGGGAGTTCGAATCTCTCCGCTCCGACCATTTCAACGATGATGCTGCTGGTACTGAACCGAAGCCTGTAATATATCGGGATTTCAGACAAAGGGATTTCTTCTATGGCAGCACGAATTTATCGCCCCGCAAAAACCGCTATGCAGTCAGGCAAGGCTCAGGCCGAAGCTTGGACGCTGGAATTCGAGCCGGAATCGCCGCGTAAGGTCGAACCGCTGATGGGCTATACGTCATCGCGCGACATGAAGAGCCAGATTCACCTGTCCTTTGAAACGAAGGAAGAGGCGATCGCTTACGCGCAGAAGAACGGCATTGCCTATTCGGTGCAAGAGCCCAAGGAAATACGGCGCCGCGTGGTTTCCTATTCGGAAAACTTCCGTTTTGACCGCAAGCAGCCTTGGACTCATTGAATATTTGCAGTTTGTTTGGATTTTCCGGCGATATTGTCGTCGCCGGTCAACATGCTGGTCCCGTAGCTCAGCTGGATAGAGCACCGGCCTTCTAAGCCGACGGTCACTGGTTCGAATCCAGTCGGGATCGCCATACTTTCAAATATATCCTCGTCCACCTGATTATGTGCTTCGAGAAACCGCGTAATCTCCAAGTCACGCCTACCGTTCCCTGATTTAAAAATACCTCAAGTCTTGATCATGCGGCGCGAAGAGGCACGAAGCTGGTCCTGCCGGTATCGACAAGTTTTGGTCGTGCTTGGGCTTTCGATGATGCAGTCCAATGGGGATGGCCGCTGGTATCCACGTTCACGCGTAGAAAGATATGGGATTTGCAATCGGCTCAGAGCTCGCTCGGCAGCTTGGCTAGGTAGGGCAGTTAACTGCGATGTCCCTAGTTGATTGCTAGAATAAAATACTAAAAAGCTTTGTTACAAGAATTTTGACTGCTGTCGCAGCTCCTTCGTCTCGAAGCTTTTTAGCGACCCACCGCAAGGCTGGTAGCAACGTCATTTTCAAAAGTTTCTCGTTAACGTGTTCTGCACTCATCAACAATTTGCCTGCTTCCAATTCGGCAAGCCTGCGTTCTCCTTCGGGTTCAGCGCGTAGCTCATTATTTTCTCGAAGAATATCAATCGTTTTGCTTAGGACGTGTTGACAAAGAGGGTTTTCAAATCACGTAGGTTTTGATTCAAGGTAGCTTTCACGGAGGTTATCTTGATCCGAGGTTTGATGAGCGATGAGGAATGGGCCTGCCTGGAACCATTTGTGATTGAACGAGGCGCTCGCAGTGGGCGACGACCAAGAGATCACCGGCTTGTTCTGGATGGGGTATTTTGGATCGCACGGACAGGTGTCGCTTGGCGCGACTTGCATGAACACTTTGGCAAATGGTCATCAGTTTACCGCCAGTTCCGGCGCTGGACACTGTCGGGCTTGTGGGATGTGCTGCTTGAGGCCTTTAACGAAAGTGGTGACGGTAATCCCAGCCTGCAAATGATCGACAGCACAATCATCCGGGCACATCATTGTTCAGCCGGCGCTAAAGGGGGACTCCGCGTCAGGGTCTTGGCCGCTCAAAAGGTGGCTTTACGACCAAAATCCATCTCCGTATCAATGCGATGGGCCTGCCCATAGCCTTCACACTGACTAGCGGAGAAGTCTCGGACTTCAAGGGATACATGCCCGTTATGGACGCCGACGGACCCGCGCCAAAGGTGCTACTGGCTGACAAGGGTTACGATGCCGATTTTATTCGTCAGGACATGGAAAAGCGCGGTGGTATCGCCTTGGTGCCGACCAAACGCAACAGGCTCGTCCAGCTTCCCATCGATACCGCTATCTATGCCCTGCGCAACATGGTCGAACGTTGCTTCAACAAGTTGAAAAACGCTCGAAGGCTTGCAACCCGATACGACAAAACCGCCGACAGTTATCTCGGCTTCGTCCACATCGTCTCAATCCGCCTGTGGATGCGCCACTTTGTCAACGCCTCCTAGGCTTTTCTCAACTTCTCGAAAATCAGAAGTAGAACGATCTAAAGTGATTACATGCTCATCTTCTTGATGAAACGCATTCCCCACATCCAGAGGTTCATTGCTTGAAATCAGTTTATCGATTTCCACATAAAGGTCCAAATTGTTAAGTCTTCCCCAGCTTTCGGCTTCCTCTAAGCCCGCTTCAGTTAACGAATAGAATATATCCGCTCCATCATTCAAAATACTGGAGCGTTGCTGAAGTTGCTCCACGAGCAGGTGCTGATCACATAACCTTTTTGCTCCCGGCAATGTCCAACTTGGGTGGTATCGACCGGTAATTAGAGTCAACGCATTTTTAGGACGACGTGGTCTGTCGAGGTCCCCCTCGACCATCACTGCAAACCAAAATAAAAGATACCTTCGGAAATCACCATACGACAGCCGGTCATCAAGCATCTGAAATCCTCAAGGATGGTACTAGTATTCGCGAACTGGAGGCCTTTGAAGGCCAGCGTAAGGTTAGATCAGGGGATGCCAAACGTCTGCTGTCCCCTGACTTAAAGATACCACAAGTCTTGATCATGCGGCGCGCAGAGGCACGAAGCTGGCCCTGCCGGTATCGATCAGTTTTGGAAGCTGTGCCTTGGTTTTTGATGATCCGACCCAATGGGGATGGCCGCTGTTATCCATGTTCACGCGTAGAAAGACATGGGATTTGCAATCGGCCCAGAGCTCGCTCGGCACGTTGAGCGAGCCATTCGTCCATCGCCATGACTTGCCGTCTGCCGCCTCCTGATGATGGAAGCCATCCACAAGCCGGGGATCATCGATGCTGATATCCCGGCTGCAGCGCAGGCCATCATCAATGTGAAGTCCATAAACGGCGATGCCCAGCCTGCGCTCGTCTCCGGTGTCGGACCATTCCGAGGGAATGAACGTCTCCGATACGAGCCGCACGTCCTGCGTGCGTGCCGGAATGAGAAATCGCACCATGCCCTCGTCAAGATCGGGGTCGATCCGAACGCCATCGGCCACCAGATGGATATCCATATCGGTGGTTCTGACCCAGCCAAGCTGTTCCGCCCGGGCCCGCAGCCGCCTTGCCACCGCTTCGACAGTCAAGCCGTCAAGGATCAAAGGGCGGCAATATTCTTCTGGAGTAGCAAGCTTGCGCTCTGGGTCAAGCGTATCCCCTGTTCCCTCAAAGCAAGCCCGTGTTCCGCAATCGAGATAGCTTTCCGTCGGCAGGCCATTGGCGATCAGAATATCGTGGCTGTCGAGTTCGACGTGCCAATAGGTGACCTCATCGACGTTCACCTGCGCAATGGTGGCACCATTTATCAGATAACCGGCGGGAATAAGGACTTCATCGAGAAGACGCACGCAGACGGCATGGCCGGGAGAAAGCCACAGGTCAACATAGGGCATCTGCTCGCCAAAGGCCCCAGCCTGAATGCGAACCGGACGGGCGGTATCAAAGTTTGGCGATTTACCGCGGACCAAGGTGCAGTGACCCAGCCAGATAATCGGGCGGTGCTCTCCCGAGACCGTAATCGCCATATCTCCCACTTTGAGAGTTTCGACCGCGATATCGCCGCGCTCTGTTCGGATCAGAGTTCCCGAGGCAAAGCAAGGCGCATTTGGATCGACCTGGGTTGTTGTGAGCTTTCCCGTTTGCGGGTCGAAGGCCAGATCGGCCATGTCGACGCCATTGCCAAAATTGAGGGTGTAATTTCCCATATTTGTTATGAATGTTAACGTGTGCCCGTTTATATCCATCCCGGATATGGTGGCGCCGTTGATGGCGCATATGATGGTGTCACGAAAATAAAAAGACTCTATTATTCCGTCAAACTGCGTGTAGAAAGTAAAGGTTGCGCCGCTCGAATGAGGGTAGTTCCCAGCAGGCATTTGAATTATTTGAGCGGAGTTCGCTCCATACCATTCATAGGATGAACCTTCCCCCATTTTGACTGTGCCCGTTGCGATAGTACCAGGACCAGCAATGAATCGGGCGGAATACAAATATATCAAGCCGCCAGAGATGGTTCCTGGTGGAGATCCCCATGAAACAGTTATTGAATTATAAACCAGCAGCGCGGAGTTATTTAATATCAAACTCCCTACGGTGACAATATAGGCGGTCGTGCTCGTGTTGTTGAGTACCGCTGTATTCCAGCCATTGGGTCCGCCCGCGTCCCAGTTATTACCGCTCCACGGGTTTGTTACAGGATCGACCCGCGGATTATCCCATCCCTGCATATTGTCTGAGGGGCCAATCCAAGTTGTTGTTACCACGATCTTTCTCCGTAAGAGTGATATCCGCAGGTGTTTGCACTAGTATAAAATTTACGTTGAGCAGAAGGCATTCAATATAATTTTAAAATAAACAGCAAGTATTTTGCGATATCATATTTATAGCTGGCTATTATCAAGTGTGTAGTTATCGGAAACCCATATAGTGTTGATGGGAATGAAACTGTATCAGATGGCTCGGAGCTGACATGCTCCGGAAGGTTATCGGCACGGAAAATAGATTTTTCGATGGGATTAAAAATCAGTATTTATTTGTGGCTGGATTACTTGATGTTCAGCACAGACCTTTGGATAGTAAACACTCAAACCCAGTCTGAACACACAGCTTGCGGTAGATCATTCTCAATAATTATCCTGCTTCGCATCCTTTTGCCGGTTGATCGCGTTCTATAGGGATTGCAGAATGGCCGCAAAGGGAGGACGAGGAATGTCAATTGCCAAGAATACGATATGCGTATGGTACGACAAGGACGCCGAGGCGGCGGCCCATTTTTACGCGGAAACCTTTCCGGACAGTTCGGTAACAGCCGTTCACTACGCTCCCAGCGATTTCCCGTCGGGAAAGAAAGGTGACGCGTTGATGGTCGAGTTCACGGTCGCAGGCATCCCTTGTCTTGGTCTCAACGGCGGGCCTTCAATCAAACACAATGAGGCCTTTTCGTTCCAGATTGCCACTGATGATCAGCAAGAGACCGACCGCTACTGGAACGCTATTGTCGGAAATGGCGGTCAGGAAAACGTGTGCGGCTGGTGCAAGGACAAATGGGGTATCTCATGGCAGATCACGCCGCGTGTGCTGACTGAGGCTATGGCCACTGGTGGCGATGAAGCCAAACGCGCATTTGAGGCAATGATGGAAATGAAGAAGATTGACGTCGCCGCAATCGAGGCGGCGCGGCGCGGCTGACGGTTCTATGCGGGTACTTCAATGTTCGACGGATCTCGGCGCCGCTCTCAGGGGTACAGGGGTAGGCGCCTTGAATTATAAGCCGGCCACATGGGAAAGGCTTTACGAGTCTCGTGCCGATGTCATTCGTCATCCTCACGGAGGCATCGGTCCAGAGGCGCCTTAAGCTCCCAGATGCGTAACGCTCCTTCTCGGGAAAACGTTGACTTGCCGCTGAGTGAGGATGGTGCCACGCGCAACAGAACGACACTGCCAAAGCCGGTTCTCTGTTTTTTGTCCTCTGTCGCTTCATCCGGCGAATCGTCCGTTTCGCTCCATCTCAGTAAAAGATAGGGTTGGTCCTCTTTCACCACCTGCCAGGTAACCGAGATCATACCTTTGGAGGTTGCAAATACGCCGTACTTTGCAGAATTGGTCGCCAGTTCATGAATCGCCATTCCAATATTCAGAACGGCATGAGGCGCCAAATTTAAAAGCGGTCCCGACAGGTATACCAGGCCATCATGTCCAAAGGGCCGCAACTGATCTTCAATCAGCGATCCCATATATGCGCCCCGCCAATCACTCGACACAAGCAAATCGTGAGAAGTCGCGAGTGCGGTAATGCGGGAATTAATCTGATATGCGAATGAATCCACGCTTTCGGACCGTTTTGCGGTCTCGCGAATAATAGACTGGATGACAGCGTACTGGTTTTTAACCCGGTGGTTGACCTCTCTCAGAAGCACGCGGATTCTGCGTTCGTTCTCCTTCGCTGCCGTTATGTCGCGGATAATCTTGGACGCCCCAATGATGCGGCCTGCGGCGTCTTTGATCGGCGAAACCGTGAGCGATACAGAAATGAGATCGCCGGACTTTGTAACGCGTTGCGTCTCAAAGCTTTCCACGACCTCACCCCGCCTGATGCGCGCGAGGATTGTGTCCTCCTCGTCCTGATGATCGGCTGGAATCAATATTCTGATGCTTTTGCCGATCATTTCGCCGGCAGAGTAACCAAAGAACCTTTCGGCCGCCCGATTCCAGCTGGTGACGTTTCCGTCGAGGTCCTTACTGACGATCCCGTCGAATGAGTTATCCACAATTGCAGCAAGTTGCGCTTGGGCCAAATGATCATTTTCGTTGTCCGAACCCACTGCCATTCTCCATGTCTTTTCAAAAGCAATATCATTGGAGCCAGATTTAAACCAATTTCCTGCTTGGGAATTTCACTTGTCAACTGAACCTTCTCAGGTTGCGGTCAATTGATTTGAATGCCTGACGCAGGAGAAGAGCGTTACGGCTTCCGCAATGAAAAACTATTCACAAATTGAGTTTGAGCGGCACAGCTACGACCCGTACTTGGCGCATATCCAGGAGGCGGTCGATTCATAGCGCCCTTCAATGATCGTCACGGCCTTTTCCCAGTTGAAGGAGCAAACCAGAAATGGCGTCTGCCAAACTCGTTATAGATGTATCAACGGTCGTCGTTCCTGCACCCCACTTTTCAAACGTTCGATCGACAACCTGTTTCCACGTAGGCAGTTCTAAACCAGCGATATCTGAAACCCGGGTCTCAACCCGGCGTCTATGCTCCACCTCGTCCGAGCATATAACTTCAATCGCGTGAAAGGGAACGTTGGCCCGTGCTGCCACGTCTCGCCAGGCTTGACGGGTCAGCTCCATGCCATTGACGTAGTCGGCAATGACCGTTGCTCCTGCGCGCAGGTTTTCCTCTGCAAGGGCATATCCAACAATGTACGCTGCCGGATTGTCATCGTCTTTGAGAATTTCTGCCGAGATGAGAGCCTGCGCGATTGTGTCGGCACGCAGAAACATCCCATTCAGGCGTCGAGCAAGTTCACGCGCGATTGTAGACTTTCCGGTGCCCGGCAGTCCGCTCATAATGATCAGCATAGCAACCTCGTCCAGAATGCGATGAAACCTATGCGCCAAACTGTAACGTGGCAACCGGGAGCACAACATAAGTTGTCCAGCATTTTCCATATTATGTGGCGGGCAGGGAAGATCAGGGCACTGGTGGCGCTGTTTGAGCGCTCGACGCCGGTCAAGTTTAAGCCGAACAGTTGATCCGGGCTGTATCACGCAATGAGTAGATCATTTAGATCAAGCTGCTCGTTCGCAGAGTACGTGCCGGAGAGATTTATGTGCGCCGCAATAGCACGCGGTATAGTGCAGATGCACTAGCACGAATGGATTGTTTTGAATGCGGTGCAGTGACCGTGTACTGCAAATGAGCGTGTTGAAGTTTACGCACATGAAGTTCAATCATCGAGGTCAGCATGGAAAGTGATAACACAGCACCACAACGAATACTTCTGGCTGATGGGCAGCATCTCTATAGAGAGGCATTGCACCGGCTTGTAGCGCAGGTGTTTCCTACTGCGGAAATCAGAGAAGCGCTTGGCTTCGAGACCTTGACAGGAAGTCGGGAGTTTAATCCGGACCTGATTATTATCGATTTCTATTGTCCTGACTATGATCCCATCATGACAGCGAAATGGCTGCGCGGTGAATTTCCTTCGGCTTTCATTATTTTGCTAGCGGCACTGCAAGATCGCAAGGTCATCGACGCACTTCTTGAAAATGGTATCGATAGTCACGTCAGCAAATTTGTCTCGAACGAAGAGCTAACTCTTGTATTGTTGGAGACAAAAGCCGGTTCCTCCTCATTGGTCTTGGAGGAAAACGGACGCTGGGGGTTGACGCCTCGGCAGCGGAGTGTGCTCGACCTGCTGGTACGGGGTATGTCCAACAAAGAGATTGCGCGCGAACTGAAGATTTCACCGTTCACAGTGAGTATCCACGTGTCGGCCGTCATGCGCTATCTTGAAGTCGACTCACGGACAGCCGCTGCCGCCAAAGCCGCTGGCAATGGCATATCACAGAACCACATAGTGTGAGCGATTACGTGTTCTAAGCATAGCGTGGGATGCACTATTCTTATGGAGACTATCACAAGTTTGGCATGAAATTTCTCTTTGGAAAGCAATCCTTGAAATGGGAATTTTATCTATTTAGCCGAAACCGACAAGTCCCAAACAAAGAGCGAAGAAGTACAGGCGGAATATCCACACTTGGTCAGCAAAGCTCCTCGTCAAACCAGTCTCCATACAGAGATAGGCGAGCAACATGGGTTTTACAGTACCAAGTGCATGGGAAGAGCTTCAGGGCTTCCCGCCATGGAAAGCTATGCAAGTTTTGGATGTGACTCGCAAACCGAAAGTCTCAGACTGATGACGTCTTTCTGGGTATCAAAATTCGGACCCTGGGTGCGAACATTTTGTATTCCTTTGCGGGATTACGTTTCGTAACCTGCGTAACGGACAGGCGTTGCTCCAGCGTCAATGTTCCAGGCGGGGCAGAGAGCCGTACACCCAAACCCTTTAAATCTAAAGTTGTTTCTGATTGCGGGTTTTTGAGACGATCCAAACTGCGATGTACACATTGTGTGTGTCGATCTGCTTCTGGATGCCATCGATAAATGTTAACGCACCATATCTCAACTTCTAGCAGGGCTACTCCACTGCGGGCAGTATCTTGAAGCACCTTGTACTGAATATTTATGGATCCTGTGGCGTATCGCCAGTCCGTATAGTCGATTTCAACCTGCGGAACAGGAACGTTCCCGACCATGCCAACGATTGGAGACTTCTGTCCCTCCGCTTCTGACACATCCCTGTTGATCTTTTTAATAACGACTGCGCGAACGTTTTCTGCGTCTTTAAACATTTCAAGCAAGGAGAACTGGATAGGCTCGCCGGATCCGTCTAAATAATGATTGAGATATTTTTCGGCTCGCCCACCTCTTTTCATTTGGGTGTCGCGAGCCAGAGTTGCGATCTTTAAATCTGACCAAGTCTCGGAGTGTCCTGAAATTGCTCCGGCCGCTCGATACGTTCCACAAGCTGCATCTATAAGTATTTTGGGTATTGGCATGCGTCCATTCCAATTTTTCCGTAATGTCTCACAGCTCCTCGGTGTCTACAATAACTAGTCATTACTAGTGAATAAAATGCAGGCATAGTTACGAGTCTTGGAAAGCTCCTCCCGAAATGGAGATGGAGCGGCGGTCCTGAACCGCGAACGGATACGGGCTAATTTTCCATTGTCGGAATCCCTCAAGCTCGATCAGTGACCGACGAAAGCACGAGAGATAATCTGCAGTTCATCCTCCGTTGACAAAATTGTGGCGATTGAAGAACATCAGCGCTCAACACGGCGAGGTTCCAATGTCCGGTGCTATTGAAGATGATGCAGATGTAGGGATTACGATCATTCTGTCTGCCGTTCAGATGGCCGCTGTTATTGAGCGGGAAACCATTGAACAAGACGGAACGATCGGAAACCGGCTGATTGGCGGCTTACGGATTTTAGGCTGCGTCGTGGAGGCTACAGGTGCCGCTGCTCTTTTTGCCGCTCCGGAACCAACCATGGTTACAAAGGTTGGTGGCGGGTTGCTTCTCGCTTATGCTGCCGATCAGGGCTCGACCGGACTGCGTCAGGTCTGGACAGGTCGTGACGAACGTTCGCTCCTCAGTTCCGGAGCCTCAAGCCTTGCCAGACAGATGGGGGCATCACCGTCAACCGCCGACAATGTTGGAATGGCTGCGGAGATTGTCGTGCCATTGGGCACCGCGGCGCTGGTCGGCGCGCTGCGCGCAAGTGCTGTTAGAGCAGGTCGAATATCACTGGCACAGCATGAGGCTGCAGCGGGCAGCCGGCTCGGTGGACACACAATCGACCTTCACGTCGGCAAGACGGAAGGATTTCTGCGTCAGCGGATTATCGACACTGCGACGAGACGCAATGCACCTGCCGCCATTTCCTCATTCACTGACTTTGCGACGGCTGAAACGCACATATCCAGAGCGCTTCAGGTCAACAAGCAGATCATCGCGAATTGGGCCACAACAGCGAGCCCAGGAGCAAAAATGGTACTCAATTTCAATGCCGGAACGACAGTTGGCCGTGGTGTAGTTCGTGCCACCGGCCAGTACGTTCCCATGTCCGGAATGCGCGTTGTCTTGAAAAAGGAAACGTATAACGGTTTGACTCATTTCATTCTGACTGCGTATCCGGCACTTTGAACATGAAACAGGAACCACAGGATTTTCCGGAGCTTTTCCAACTCATTGGCGGGTATTTCCACCAGGATATGGATTTGGAACATGAGACTGTACCCGAGGCAATCTCGGCCTATGCCAGGGTTTCAGATGAAAGCACAAAAGCAAAGTTGATTGCGGAGATGGCCCGCTTCCTCCTTGTTTTTAAAGGAAGTGCCGAACAGGAATTTAAACAGCGATACTGGCAAGAGATAAACGTTGAAGATCTCGAACAAACAGTCCCCGAGTTTTTTGATATGGTGCGGGCCATTTTGACAAAGCCGGACGATTACCGGCGATTTGAATAACGAGCGGTTCTAGAAGTAGAAGTCACGAGACATCAGGTTCGTGGCACACCATTTCGATATTGTGCCCGTCTGGATCAATGACGAAAGCTGCATAATAGTTCGCGTGGTAGCGCGGGCGCAGACCAGGCGCACCATTGTCTTTGCCACCGGTCTGCAGAGCCGCGCGATAGAATGCGTCGACCTGCTCGCGTTTCTCGGCTGTAAATGCCAGGTGAAGATGCGCTGGCTTCTCATCGGTTTGGTACAGACATAAGGATGCTTTGCCCTTTGGGCTAAGCTCGACGCCGTAAGTGGGGACACCTTCTCCAACAATGGCCACGCCAAGCGGTTCGAGTGCCTTGAGATAAAACGCTTTGCTCGCTGCGTAGTCGCTGACGCCAAATTTCACGTGGTCAAACATGAGTTCTCCTGAAGTAAGCAGGCGCCGGATATTGCCGTTACTGCCTTCTTGTTATGTTAAATACAATGCCAATCAGCGCCAAGCATTTGTTAAAGCCGAACGACATAGAGCTCTTCATTGAGACGCGCAGATTGCCGAATTCTGTGCTTCGGGAAACGTCGGCTCAGTCATTTTTTCAATGTCTGAACTGTATCGGCGCATCCAGTCAGCGCTAATTTCATCCGACAGCTTTGCAACACCAGGTTTTATTGTATCGGCAGATGGTGACGATACACCCAAAGCATCACAGATGCGGGCAAGCGTTTCTGCGGGCTCGACTGCGAGTGTCTCATAAGCAATATGAAGTGGCTTGATCTTCTGATCATCAAACCCTGATATCCACGCCGCGTCATACCGTTCCAGATCCGTCCTTTCACGATGAATGCGTTCAAAGTCGTATTCAGGGTGCTTTGGTGTGCCGACCCTTTCAATTTCTGTGCCGTCCGGCGCAATATGCCAAAGGCCCGTCTGTTCAGCTTTTATCAGCGAGATGGCCTGCGCGAGCTTATCCTCACGGGTGAGGTGAATGTAGAGGGGATGACCGAAAGCGGCCTCCAGACGCATCTTATCTGAGGGAAGCAACGGGAAAATCTGATCGAGAAATGCAGAAAGCTCGTCAAGATTCTCTCTCATGAGACGAAGGCCGAAAACATCGGTCCCGGCCTTTCCCGCTTTGATGACGGCTTTTAAATATGCATTCTTGAAATCGGTTTCTCCCAGTGTTTGCGCATCCGGCAGCCCCCATTGCTCCACCCACCGGGATATGCTCTGGCGGCGAAAGAATGATTTGGGATTGCCAGCGACGTTCGTGGATTTGAGAAGATCGCAAAGCAGGGTACTGCCGGTTCTCGGCGTGCCGCAAATGATATATCCGCTAAACATGGTATTGGCCTGTGCATTCAGCTTGAACCGGAGAGAGTGTAAGTCTCAACGGCTGATGTGAGCGATAATATTGAACCCAAACTGTGACCGTTTTATTCAGTCACCTCCGCCACCATCACCGCCGCTGCTATCACAGGATGAGGAACTGGTATCGCAGGATGCTCCCGCTGCACTATCACCACTATCTCCAGTGGCGTTCGCGTCAGCTTTGCCTGTGTCCCGTGGCGTAGAATAGAGAAATTCGCGAACGACGAGCACGGCGAGGATGATGCCAAGTGAGATAAAGAAGCCGGTTTCGAGTATCTCAATCATTTTTTGATCTCTTGGAGCCAACGTGTCTGCTTGTGATTGTTAACAGTTAAGCGAGCGTCCGGGTAGATTGCATAGAACACCAAGGGGTCGGATGATCACCAAACGCAACGGCCCACACTGATATGTCTGGGACCGTCGACTTTGCTGCCTCCCGCAGTTGCAACAATGCAGGCTTATCCCTATGTCCAGAACATATCTGTAAGGAATTTTATTTGGATATGTCCCAACGTTATGGTGAAGCATGGACTTGAAGAACAGCACCGGGACGATTCCATCGCCTGTCGAGCTCAACGAGATTATCTCGCGAGGGCCGATTGTCGTATTTGATGCACTCTGTGTGATGTGTTCAACGAACGCACAGTTCATTCTTCGTCATGATCATCAACGCCGCTTTCGTCTGGCTTCAATGCAGGACGGGGTAGGGGCAGCGCTTTATCGGCGCAGTGGCATTGATCCCCACGATCCGGAAACAATGATTCTCGTTGATCGGGAGCAAGTGCTTAGAAATTCTGATGCGGTTCTGGCGATTTATGCGGGGCTTGGCTGGCCGTGGCGGATTGCCGGTCTATTGCGCGTGGTGCCACGCTTTATCCGCGATCCTTTGTATCGGGTGATTGCCCGGAACCGGCATTGGCTTTTTGGCAGGCACGAAACATGTTGGCTGCCGGACCCAGCAGATCGGGACCGCCTGATCTAGGACAAGTCTGAAATTGGAATGAGCATCAGTGCTGAAACTTTTCGCCGCTCAAAAGCATGAGACGTTTCGTCAAGCCATGGACGAGCAGAGCTGACTAATCAGCACGGCTATTGCAAGAGCAAAGCCAAACACAAGTAAGTGCGCCCAGGCTGGCGTATTATAGTGCAAGTGCTGTTCGTCTTCATCATCTTCATACATTCGAATGTTCCCTGAATTCGTCTGCAGATGCCCATTCCATCAAGATGAAACAGAAATGTCAAAGCTAATTCATGAAATTAATTCATTTCGTGCACAAAAAGTTCCCGACTGTGACAATATTTTGCCGCGTATCAGCCGTGGCGCGAGGTGATTCACTTTGGCGCTTATGCTACGGTCGGGAGAAGGATTGCGCTTTTTTCAAAGGAAAAATATAGCCGCGCGCACTCAATGATGCGTTCAGGTTGAAATTCATTTTTTCAACTTAAAATTGAAATGCGTAAGCTCTGCCGATCATCCAGACAATAACCAGAATGACAAGCATGATGATTGCAAGCCGCCAGGAGCCTGCAAATACGCTGGGTTGTTTATTATCGTCAGACATATGTTGGAGTTCCAGGCTGGCACAAAACTGAATTAAATTAGATACAACTTTTACGGGAATATGCAATCAGAACATCTGTAATTATAGAAGTGAAAATGTCGTGATCTTCGTCCCGCCGCAGCTATATTTACGCTGCGCCATTCACGAGCAGATCAGAAACAAGATGAAAAATATAGTGAGACTATAAGGCTAAGCCATTTGATCCGGCGCGATTGCCGGATGCCTTGAGAATGTGGCCACTTTGCCTGTAAAATCTTGGTCGAGACGTTCCGGCTTCATGTTTGGCGCAGGCCAAAACTACTTGGCGAGCATCTTGACTTTGAGTTTGCGCACGATGTGACGCGACTTCAGCTTTTTGACAAGCCGGTCCTCGAGCTTGACACGCCGCGCTGCAAGCTCATCCCAGTTCGGCAACGCAACTGCTTTGGTTGTGGTGGTCTTTCCGGTCTTCTTTTTGGTGGCTGGCTTTTCAGTATGATGTGTCGCCATTTCGTTCTCTTGTTTTGAATGGCCCGGATTTCGGTAATCTTCCAAAAAGTACAAAGTAAGCACTCAAGCGGCCCTTTCCAAACATTCTCAGCCAAAGCGATGGCAGGTCTGATGTCAGCAAATTGGAGGAGGGGGCGAAACACAAGACGATATCCGCCAAAAAAAGCCGTTCGGCGACACATACTTGTACTTTAGTCTCAATTCTTGAAACTTTTCCAAAAGTGCGGGGCCTTTAGCGTTGTAATGCCACAAAACCACATGAAATCTGATAGATACGGCGGCATGCGAGAGGATGATCTCGTCGCATTATTTCAAAAAATTGAAACATTTTTTGCTGATTCCATCAGGCCCGGCAGAATCGATTCATCAGACAAAACGAATGCGGAGATTTCTTCTCGGGGCCCGGATTTCGGTAAAAATTGGCGGAGCTTCACGGGCTGTTTTGGATAGGGATTCTGATCCTCATGGTACCGATAGGTGTTTCATCCAAAGCGTGGGAATCCGGTGGCGAGGACAGCCCTATTCGTTTTACACGCGCGGCGCTCCGCCTCCACAATTGATAAATTTTTTCAAAGAGCAATGCCCCGATTGCAATCGGGTGGCAAATAATTTCTACTTAGGCGGGAAATATTGGGAGTTTGTTCTACGAACTTGACGCCCGGGATTGCTAGCATGCGAAATGAACAACGAAACCAGTAGGATACGTAAAAATCCTACGTCAGCTCGCAGGGTAAATCATGATTTTGAAAAGCGTAGCCTCCATGGGGTTGGGGGTGTTGGTGGCATTGGCGGCAGCAACGCCGGGCTTTGCACAGGCAGTTAAGATCGGCAGCAAGAATTTCACCGAACAATTTGTCGTTGCAGAGATCTATGCGCAGGCCCTGGAGAAGGCCGGTGTTCAGGTTGAACGCCGCACCAATCTTGGTGCAACGCTGATCGCCCATTCCGCATTGGTGAACGGCGAAATCGACCTCTACCCGGAATATACTGGCACTGCGCTTGCCGCCGTTGTGAAGGGCGATCTGTCCGGCTCGGCGGACAAGATCTACAAGGACGTCAAGGATTATTACGAGAAGAACCTGCAGCTAACGCTGCTTGAACCCACCAAGATCAACAATGGCTATGCGATCATCACGCTGCCGGAAACTGCCGAAAAATACAAACTGAAGACGCTGACTGATCTGGGGCCTGTTTCGAAAGACCTGAGCTTTGGCGCAGAGGGTGGCTTCGGTGAGCGCAAGGACGGCTTGCCGGGTCTCAAACAGACATATGGCATTGTGTTCAAGGATTTCCGCATCTTCGCCAAGCTCGGCATCCGCTACAGCGCGCTCACCAGCAAGAACATCGATGTGTCCTATGGGTTCAGCACTGATTGGCAGATTTCAGACAACAAGCTTGTCGTGCTGGATGATGATAAGCACTTGTTCCCGCCCTATTATCTGGTGCCGGTCGTCCGCCAGGACACATTGGCCAAGAATCCGAAGATTGCCGAAGTTCTCAACAAGGTCAGTCCATTGCTGACCAATGAGAACATGCGTGAACTCAATGCCGCAGTCGAGCGCGACAAGAAAGAACCGAAGGAAGTTGCAGAAGCCTTCCTGAAGGAAAAAGGCATCTAAAGTCATAGGGGCAGGGCCATTGGACCTTCGCTCTTTTGCAGACGATACGGCGGAGATGACTGCATCTCCGCTGTTTTATTCCAATTGATACGGAACAATAAGAGTGAACTGGGCTCCCAAGCATATTCCTGAGATTCTCAACGCAACCTGGCAGCATCTGGTGTTGTCGGTTTCCTCTGTGTTGATCGGGCTGGTCATTGCGCTGGTTCTCGGGATCATTTGCGCCCGGCGGCAGAGACTCTATGCCTTCGTTCTCACGATAACGGGCATCATTTTCGTCATTCCCAGCCTCGCATTGTTTGCATTGTTGATCCCGTGGCTTGGACTTGGCACCAAGCCGGCACTAGTGGGGCTCTCGTCCTATTGCCTGCTTATTTTGTTGCGCAACGTGGTGACCGGCCTGCGCGGTGTTCCTGCCGATGTACTCGATGCAGCTGACGGCATGGGCTATAACGGGTGGCAGCGCCTTGTGCGCATTGAACTCCCACTGGCTTTGCCTCTGATCGTTTCTGGTATTCGTATTGCACTCGTCACCGTTATTGGCATTGCCACTGTCGCGGCCTTTATCGACGGCGGCGGTCTTGGCACGATTATTCTGATGGGCATTGACCAAAGCTACACTGAAAAGATCCTCGTTGGCGGTATTCTGACTGCACTTATGGCCATCTTCTTCGATCTCGTTCTGAGCCAGGCTGAAAAAGCTCTGGTTCGCTGGCGGTGAGGGTGTGACCATGCTGATCACCGCATTCACCTGGATCGTCAACAACCAGCCGGAATTTCTGCGTGCGCTCGGCCAGCATCTGGTGATGTCCGGTATTTCGCTGGTTTTTGCGCTCGCCATTGGCCTGCCTCTCGCCATTCTCATTATCAACCGGAGCGGGCTGGCTTTCACGGTCATCAATTCCATCAACGCATTGCGCACCATTCCCAGCCTTGCCATTCTTGCAATCATGATGCCATTGCTTGGCATAGGCCTGTGGCCGTCCATCGTCGCGCTCACCGTTCTGGCCTTGCCGCCCATCTTGCTCAATGCGTATATTGGCCTGCGCGATGTCGACCCTGACGCAGTGGAAGCAGCCATTGGCATGGGCATGAGCCGGGGACAGGTGCTGCGTAAAATCCGTGTTCCGCTTGCCGCGCCGGCCATGTTTGCAGGTGCCCGTACAGCCGCAGTGCAGGTGCTTGCGGGGGCGACGCTCGCGCCGTTCATTGGCGGCGGTGGTCTTGGCGATTTTATCGCTGTCGGCATCAGTATGATGGATATGTCGCGCCTTCTGGTTGGAGCCATTCCCATCGCCCTGCTGGCACTTGCCACCGAGTTCACTCTTGGCTTTGCCGAAAAAGTCTTCTTCGCAGAGAGAAAAACCGCATGATCAATATGAAACACGTCACCAAGCGCTATACGGAAGGCAGCGTTGCTTCGGTTGACGATCTCAGCCTTATCGTACCCGAAGGGTCCACGGTTGCGCTGATCGGCCCGTCCGGCTGCGGCAAGACAACGACAATGCGCATGATCAACCGGCTGATTGACCCGACTGAGGGCACAATCATCGTCAATGGCGAGGATGTCACCAAAGTTGATCCGGTTATCCTGCGCCGCCACATTGGTTATGTGATTCAGCAGGTTGGCCTGTTTCCGCACATGACCATTGCCCAGAATATCGCCGCTGTACCCAAACTTCTTGGCTGGGACGATGCAAAAATCAGAAACCGCACGGATGAACTGCTGCATCTTGTTGGTCTTGATCCGGCTGAAATGCTGAAACGCTTTCCGCGCCAGCTTTCGGGCGGACAGCGTCAGCGCATCGGTGTGGCGCGTGCGCTTGCAGCTGATCCGCCAGTGCTTTTGATGGATGAGCCTTTTGGCGCAATCGATCCAATTGCACGCACCCGTCTGCAGGATGAATTCCGGCAGATTCTCCAGCGTGTCCGCAAAACGGTGGTGCTTGTTACCCATGATCTTGATGAAGCCATTCGCCTTGGTGACCGGATTGCGATCATGAAGAGCGGCAAGATCGTTCAGTACGACACGCCTGACGCCATCCTGTCACGTCCCGCTGACGCATTTGTCGAAAACTTCGTCGGCATAGACCGGGCAATCAAGCGCCTGAGCCTGTTTACTGTCAGCAATGCCATGACGTCAGACAAACCGCGGGATGGAGCACATACTGTCGCGCCCGCCAGCAATCTGCGCGATGCGCTGGCGCTGATGGTTGCGGCAAACAGCGACTTGCTTGCCGTGGTTGATGCAACCGGAGTGGTGAAGGGGCAACTGACCCGGGACGCTATTTTTTCAGTCTGACCTCAGCCGGTCAGGCATAGCCAAACAAATGCAACTTTGGAGATGTCACATGTCCATTGCCTATCGTTCTTCGGAAATTCCAGCCGTCCTGATTGAGCCAACCCATCGCCGCATACGCCTGAAAATCGGTGAGCAGACAATCGCCGATACCATACACGCGATTGTCATTTATGAGAACGGTGGACACCCGGTCTACTACTTGCCCAAGAGCGATTTTCACGAAGGCGCGCTCAAACCATCGTCCAAAACAGGCGCGTCACCGGCTTTGGGGGCAAGGCGCTATTGGTCGCTGGAAGGCGCTGAAGACAGCGCGTGGAGCTACGAGACTGTTCCGGATGGAGTGCCGGACTTTTCCGGTTACACGACCGTTGCCTGGAATGCCGTGCGCTGGTTTGAGGAAGATGAGGAAATCTTTGGCCACCCGCGCAATGTTCATTGGCGGGTTGATACTATCAACAGTTCCCGCCTTGTCGAAGTGTTTGTCGATGGCAAGCTGGTGGCACGAACCACCCGGGCGATCTTCCTGTTTGAGACGAACCTCATCGCGCGCTACTATTTCCCCGCCGAAGACCTCATAGCCGGGTCATTGACCGATAGTCCACTGACGACCTATTGCCCCTATAAGGGCAGGGCATCCTATTACCATTTTGATCTCGACGGAAAACGCCATGAGAACATCGTCTGGTATTATCCAGAACCTCTCCATGAAAGCAGCCGGATCAAGGGGCTGATCTCCTTCTATAATGAAAAGATCGACGAGATACGTGTCAGCGCCGGTGATGCGGGCTGATGCATATTGGCCTCGCCCTGTCGCCGTTCGGCCATCATCCGGCAGCATGGCGCGAGATGAGTGGCGATACACATGCGCTCGGCTTCACGCATCTGGCTGCACAGGTGAAAGCCGCCGAGGAAGGCGGGTTTGATTTTGTGCTGTTGGCAGATCGTTTCGGCCATCGGCCTTTGAACAGCCTTTCTCCGCTTGCGGTTCCTTTCGAACCGACCACGCTTGTGGCGGCTCTTGCAACAGTCGCCAACAGGATTGGCTTTGTAGCAACGGCATCGACAAGCCAGCACGAACCCTACAATCTCGCCCGGCGATTTGCCTCAATGGATTCGATCAGCGAGGGCCGGACAGGCTGGAACATAATCATATCGGAACAGCTTGACCGCGATCACGAATATCTTGAGGTCGTACGGGGTCTCTGGGACAGTTGGGAAGACGACGCCTTTGTCTATGACAAGGTGCGCGGGCGTGTCTTTGAGCCTGATAAGATGCACGTCCTCAATCACAAGGGAACGTATTTCACGGTTCGCGGGCCGCTCAATGTCAATCGCTCGCCGCAGGGACGGCCGGTCATCACTCAAAGTCTGACGCCGGAAACAATCGAACTTGCTGCTCGCTCTGCCGATGTGATTTTTCTCGCCGCCTCTTCGCTGGATGATGCGAAGGTGCTGATCAGCGAATTTCTTCATCGTCTGCAGATCGCGGGGCGCGAACGTCAGCATGTCCGCATTCTCGCAAACGCCGTTCCTTATATCGGCAAGACAAGCGAGGACGCGCAGGCGCTGTTCGATAGGCTCGGCTCACAGCCGGTCCTGCCCGATACCGATCCTCAAGGACTTCAGGCAATTGGCACCGCCGTCGATATTGTCGACACGCTGCAGCTGTGGACCCAAACCTTGGGTATCGATGGCTTCATCATTCTGCCGCCGATTGTTCTAGAGGGCGTGACAGGTTTTGTCGACGCGATTGTCCCGGAACTCCAACGGCGTGGTCTTTTCCGTAATGCCTATGATGGAAAGACACTGCGCGATCATCTCGGTCTTCCGTATCCACCTCATCCTGCGACACGTAAAGAGCGTGAGTCATGAGCAGCCAACAGATGAAACTCGGAGCGTTTCTCATGGCGGGCGGCCATCACATCGCTGCATGGCGTCATCCGGATGCACATGCAAATGCCGGTGGTGATATCAGACACTTCATCGCACTGGCGCAGATGGCTGAAGCGGCCAAATTCGACATGGTCTTTATCGAAGACGCCGCTGCTATTCGTGAACGTAATCCCGATATCGCCAGCCAAGCCGCACGCTCGACCAGCTTCGAGCCGCTTAGCCTGTTGGCGGCGCTGGCCGTCAACACGACACATATCGGGCTCGTTGCCACAGCATCAACGACCTACAATGAACCCTATGGTCTGGCGCGTACCTTCGCCTCGCTGGATCAACTCAGCGGCGGACGAGCTGGTTGGAATTTGGTGACATCGGCCAGTGAGCTTGAGGCAGAGAATTTTGTTTCAAGCGGTTTGAGACCACACCATCAGCGCTACGAGCGGGCCCAGGAGTTTGCCGAGGCAGCCGTGGCGGTCTGGGATAGTGTGGATGATGGTGCCTATGTGATCGACGGCGAGCGCGGCATCTATGCCGATCCATCAAAGCTGTATCCCGTTGATCACAATGGCGCACATTTCACTGTTACCGGGATACTTGATAGCCAGCGTTCGCCGCAAGGTAGGCCTTTGATGGTACAGGCAGGCGCATCGGATGCCGGCAAGGATCTTGCCGCAAAGACTGCGGATGTTGTCTTTTCGGCAGCCCAGACCATTGGTGAAGCGCAAGCTTTTTATGCCGATTTGAAAGCGCGATTGCCGAAATTCGGCCGTCATGCAGATCAACTCAAGATCATGCCGGGCGTTTCACCCATCGTTGGCAGTACGGAAAGCGAAGCGCGGGCAAAATACAAGGCCTTGCAGGAACTGATCCCGGATGAAGTCGGCGTTGCCCTGCTTGCGAGCTATCTCAGCATCAAGGATCTATCGAAGCATTCCCTCGATGGCCCTTTGCCGGAAATGCCGCAAACCGATGGCATTCAGAGCCGGCAGCAACTCATCATTGATCTTGGCCGCCGTGATAATCTGTCGATCCGCGAATTGGCCCGTCATTTTGCCGGAGCGCGGGGACACTGGCAGCTGATCGGTACGCCAGGCCAGATTGTCGATGAGCTGGAAGAGCGGTTCCTTGGCAAAGCCGCCGACGGCTTTAATGTCATGCCGCCACTTTTTCCGACAGGGCGTGACGATTTCGTCACGCTGGTTGTGCCGGAATTGCGCCGTCGCGGTCTCTTCCGCACGGAGTATGAAGGGCGCACATTGCGGGAAAATCTTGGCATCAAAATACCGGCGCGTGCAGCATGAACAGAAAGAACAGCATGAAACCGATCTATATCGACTATCTCAACGCCCTTGATATCGAGGCACTGGAACTCACCAATGCGGAAATTCTCGCCGCGATCGAAACTTCATTGGCGGCACAAGGCAACAATCAGACGGTCATCGAACCGCGCGTGCATCTTGAGCCCGATGCATCCTTTCACGGGCATTTCAATGTGTTGCGTGGATATGTTGCGCCGCTGAACCTTGCCGGAGTGAAAATTGTTGGCGACTTCGTTGATAATTACAAGCTCAACTACCCCTCTGAATTTGGTGTGCTCAATTTGTTCGATCCGCGCACCGGCGCTCCGAAAGCCATTCTCGATGCAACTGTGATTACCGACATGCGGACGGGTGCTATTACGGCGTTAGGCGCAAAGTATTTGGCGCGTCAGAATTCAAAGGTACTGGGGCATATCGGGGCTCGCGGCACGGCCTATTGGAATGTGCGACTCCTGGATTCTCTTTATGATTTTGACGAGATCCGCGTGCATTCGCGCCGTCCGGAAAGCCGCGATGCCTTTGCTGAAAAACTGTCCAACGACCTTGGCAAGAAGATTACCGTTGTCGACAACTGGCAGGCTTGTGTCGAAGGGGCTGACATTGTGGTTGAAGCGTCGCGCCTGCCCGAACCGCAACCCATGCTGAAGACCGAATGGATCAAGCCAGGTGCCTTTGTCGTGCCTTACGGCACCATGAGCGCAGTCGAGCTGTCGCTGACCGATATCATGGACAAACTGGTGGTTGATGATTGGGGCCAGTGCAAGGGCGGCAAGTTTGGATCGCTTCGCGCCCATGTCGAGGCAGGAAAACTGTCGGAGCAGACTCTACACGCCGAACTCGGCCAGATCGTCGCCGGTCATAAAACCGGCCGTGAAAATGACAATGAAACCATCCTGTTCTGGCATCGCGGCCTTTCCCTCAGCGATATTGCGCTGGGCTATGCCATGCTGGAAAAAGCCAAAGCCAATAATATCGGCCAACGATTGCGGTTTGCATGAACACGGTCGTTCTCAAAGGCTCAGGGATAACGGTTGCGGATATTGCAGCGATCGCGCGCAAAGATTGGGTGGTTAAGGCGGGACCAGATATTTCCGTTAAACTAACTCGCGCTCGAGCCGTCCTCGATCAGGCAGCGGCTTCCGGGCAACAGATATACGGGTTGAATACGGGCCTCGGTGCCAACCTGAAAACATCGGTCACGGATAGTACAGGTGTTTTCCAGCAACAGCTTGTGCGTGGGCGAGGAGCGGGTATCGGTCCGTCGCTTCCACGAGACGTGACACGCGCGGTCATGGCGGCAAGATTGTTCATGCTAGCGGTTGGCGGTTCGGGTATCTCACCGGCTGTGTTCGATGATCTGCTGGCATTGTTGAACAACAAGGTGCATCCCATCGTGCCATCCATTGGCTCCATCGGCGCCGGTGATCTCGTTCTTTTGTCCGCAATTGCCCGAACCATGATTGGTGAAGGACAGGCGGAATATCAGGGTGAAGTTCTGACTTCCGCTGAAGCGCTGTCAAAGGCGGGTCTGCTGCCTTCCAGGCTCGGCCCCAAAGACGGTCTGTCTCTTCTCAATGCTTCTGCTGTATCAGCGGGACAAGCTGCTCTCGCCCTTGTCGACGCAGGCGCTGTGTTTGAATGGCAGAGGCAGGCCGTGGCACTCAGTTTTGAAGGGCTTGGTGGCAATCCGCTTATACTGATCCCAGCCATCCAGCAGGCTCGTCCGGCGGCAGGACAAGAGGCGGAGGCTGCAAAACTTCTCGCCCGCCTCCAAGGCTCAATGCTGTTTGAAGCCAAAACCGCCCTGCAGGACCCGCTTAGTCTGCGCTGCGTTGCATCAATCCATGGAGCGCTCTCTCAAACCTTGGCCGCAGCAATCGAAGCGGTGGAAATCGAACTCAATTCAGCTGCGGACAATCCCTTGGTTATCGTTGACGAAGGCCGAGTGCTATCGACAGGAAATTTTCACACGCCATCCCTCGCATTGGCGTTCGAGACACTGGGGCTCGCTGTTGCCCAGACGGGACTTGCCAGTGCAGCCCGTTTTATTCAGCTAACAGGCTCGAGCCGCAATGGGCTCCCGCGCTATCTCTCGCCGGTTGGCGGAGCCTCTGCGGGTTTTGTGCCACTGCAAAAGACTGTGACTGCCCTTATTGGCGCCATCCGCCACAAGGCCAACCCTGTTACGCTGGATTTCCTGCCGGTTTCAGAAGGCGTTGAAGATCATGCCACGCAGACGCTTCTGGCGATCACCAAATGCGCAGAAATGATTGATCTTTGGCGGCAACTGGTCGCCTGCGAAATGCTTGCAGCAGCACAAGCAGTTGATTTGCGGCCAGAACACCGATGCGGCGAAGGCACCCTGCAAACGTATAGACTTGTTCGTTCCGTGGTGCCGAAGCTCGAGGAAGACCGGTCACTTGGTGATGATGTGCTGCTGCTTGCCGAACTGCTGGAAAGTTTGGAAATATAGATTTTTTAGGGAATTACCGTCCAAACTTGCGACCAAGCACCAAGACGATTGGCACGATAATGAGGAACAGAATAAGGTATCCCCATATGGGCGTCAGATAGGGAGCATATTGCTCTCGTTCTTTCCGTTCTTCTTCATCCATTGCTTTCTCCCGCACCAGCTTGGCCAGGCAATGGTCAACGGATTTTGAGCCTGCAGAAGGTGTGAGGACCAAGTCACATTCAACCAGCGTGGCAATACGAAAACAATTCAATGACGCGAATTATATCACCGAGTGAAGGGCGATGGGAGATTTAATATTTCAGTTCATCTGATTTGAAAGATCGCCACACCCGCATGGCTTCAAGACCTGAATCATGCGGGTATGGGGACGATTTAGTGGATGCATCAGTCAGATTCGACAGCGACTTCGATATAATCTTCATAGATATCAACATGGATCAGCGGCGTACCATTGATGATTGCGCGTCGCGTTCCCTGCGTGAAATTACCGTGATTGAGCATGCTCTCAAGACGGGCACGATTTTCCTTGCTGCGGAAAAAACTGTCACCCGCATCTTCAGAATCTCTCTCTCCGTAAACATAGTAATTTGCCCGGTCCTGCCGAATGATTGCGGCAGCACTGTCGAGCCGCTGACCATTTGAATTAAAGTGGTCCGTAGAACTGAGACGCGCCGTGTAGCTGTCTATCGGTTGCGCGTAGCTGGCAGTTTGCAGGACAAGCATGAATGCTGTCGAAAGATAGATGGATTTCATGAACATGTCCCTCGATTTCCGGTCAGGTTTAGTTCGCTGGCCTGACGGTGTCGAGTATCTTTCGAAGAAGGTGCTGTCGCTAGTCGGTGTTTGGATGAAACTTTCGCAGTGAACCAAATCCGGCGATGATAAACACCACCAGCACAATCCCCTGCGCGATCGCGAACGGCGGCTCCGATCCGGTTGGGGCGAGGGCATTAAGCGCCGGTATTTTCTGGAACGATTGCGCGATCAGAACGAAGACGTTGAAGTAAAGCGAAATGATGGCGCTCACCACATAGATCCATCGCCACGCGCCTGTGAGATGGAAGCTATAACGCGCGACAATCGCGGCAGCCAGGAAAACAACTGATATGATGCCGACGCCAATGGCTGGCGTAAAACCCTGATAGGGAAAGCCGAATCCGGTAAGGCTTGTTGCGACTGTTGTTACAAGAAAGATCAATGTCCAGCCATCTTTACGGTCTGATTTCAGCAGACCTGAAAGCACGGCAAGGCCTGATACAATGCCGACGAGACTGATGAGAACATGAAAGAAAGTATAGTATGTCATGCCAAAGATCATGATGTCGCCCCCGCGGTAGTTTTTTCAAGCTTATTCCTAAGCAGAATGAGATGACAATGTTTGCGGGTGGATGTAAATCATTCTGTTTATTAAATAAATATGAATGTATAAATCAACTATAATATCAAGGCGCTGATCCGTTATTCCGGATTATGATAGTGCCTCATCAGATAAGTTGAATACCAAACCCCAATGTTTGGGGTTTGGTATCAAATCAGAATCTGGGGTGTTTTTTATGGTGCAGTCTTGGCGATGGCTGTGTTCAGCTTGGTGCCGAGGCCGGAGAAGGCAGCATTCAAGGAGTTTCCGAGGGTGCCGGCACCTGCAATGATGGCAACGGAGATGAGGGCAGCAATCAGGCCGTATTCGATGGCTGTCGCGCCGGACTCATCCTTGAGAAAGCGTGTGAAAAGAGTTGTCATGTTGTGTATCCCTGTTGAAGCGTTACGTTTGACGCGGTTTCGTTGAACCGTCGTGAATTTAGGCTTCGAACAATTTCGGCTGACTTAAAGAAACTGGTTAGCAAATAGTCACCAATATTTATGCTTAACTGCTTGTTTCGTTACATTAAAAATTTGAATAAAATCGTCCATAAAAGAATAGATATAGTTCCGCGGCAATTCATTGCTGTCTTGCGTGCTTGATCCAAGTTCGCTTTTTCTCGTGCCGAAAGAGATTTGCGGGGTGCGCACATCCTCACGAGTTGCTGATCAGAGGTTCCAAATTCGGTAATTCATGCGCATTTGCTGGCGTATGCACATTTTTATGTATTGATTTCGGTATCCAAAATAATAATCGAGAAAAACACAGTTTTATCAAAACTTCGAAGATATGAAACTTATATTGAGTTTAACCGTGTCTATAGACGCAACATATGAAGCAATGTGATTTTTATTGCGCGAAGCATATATGCAAAAATTCATCATTGTTGCATAAAATTTGAAGTTTAATATAGAGATTAGGTTTCTAGTCTTCTTATGTGTTTGTCGAAAATTTATTAAAGAAAGTAAGAATGATTTTCGTATTTTTGATTTTATCAAATAGTTTGAAATTTTTTATTTTAAGTATTAAAGTAAACATCTCTATATCTGGTTTAGATGTGAGAATAATAAACGAGTAGGGAGGATGTAATGAAAAAGTTTGAAAAAAGGACGAGTTACATTGTTGCCGGTTCTCTTCTATTGGCAGCTTTTGCTACGTCTGCGTTGGCTGGAGGCTTGTCAGTTGGCGGTGTTTCGGTCGGCGGATCGAAGAATGGCGGACTCGGCGTTGGCGTTGGCGCCAACCTCGGTGGCATTAAGGCAGGTGCTGATGCCTCGATCGGCGGATCAAAAGGTATCGCTGCTGGAGCGGGAGCGTCTATAGGCGGTGCCAGTGGCATCAATGCCGGTGCAGGAGCCTCGGTCAACAATGCCGGTGTCAATGCTGGTCTCGGTGCCAATGTAGGTGGTAGTGGCGGTGTGACCGCTGGAGCTGGAGCCGGTATTGGCAGTAAGGGAATCGGTGCAGGCGTCGGAGCCAACGTTGGCGGCAGCAATGGTGTTACCGCAGGCTTGGGCGCAGGAATTGGTTCCGGCGGTATCGGTGCCGGAGTTGGCGCAAATGTCGGCGGTCCGGGCGGAATCGGCGTTGGCGTTGGTGTCGGAATTGGTGGTGGAGGTGGTACGACTCCAGGTGGGACAAACCCAGGTGGTACCAATCCAGGCGGTACGAAGCCTGGAGGCGGTATCACCATAGGTGGTGGCACAAACCCGAGCGGTGTTAAGCCCAGCGGTGGTATCAACTCGAACGTTATCTCTGCCCGGTTGGCTGGATTGACTAGCCAGGATCGTTTGAAGCTAAAGATCCGTTGCATGGAAATATCGTCAAATGCGATGAGTTATGACACTTCACTCGTGCAATTGTGCAAGATGCTGCGCGGTAGCTGAAACCTTGTTGTTTGAAATAGAAATGGCCCCGAAAGGGGCCATTTTGCTGCGCAAGATCAAATAATCACGCGCCCGCGCATTTCCGTCTTTGGATAGAGCGGTTCATTGAATCAACTTGCCCCTGCAATGCTCCGGCCTTCTTCTGGTTGGCTGTGCGATAGTCCGGCAGGATAGGGCCGAACCCAGTAATCACCTGCGGTTCCCGATAGCCTGCGCCATTGGTCAATTGGCTGACCTGTGTCATCGCTGCGTTTCTCTGGGCCAGAAGGGCAGGACATTCAGTTGTGTCATAGTGCAATGACGAAATTTTCTCGCGGTCAAGCTGTCCCTGTATATTACCGCAGCCGGCAAGCAGCGCAGCAAGAATGATCACCTGAAGGTGTTTTGTCGTCATGTGCCAATATCCTCGATCACGAACAGCGGGACATGAATGGGCCAACGGCGCGGTTTTGGCAAGATGGAACCGGGAATCTGCTGCAATCTATCTAACACAACCCTGCATTATTGAATTCCGTTTGTATGGTGGTAAATTGAAGGCATACGCCGTATTACAGAAGTCACTATTGTTTATCTATATCAATATATTGCTTCGATTTCCGTAATAAAAATATCAATATTGATATTTAAAACTGTAGAGAAAACTCAATTTAATCATAAATCTCTAGCTAATTGGTCTTGTATTGAAGTTTTGGCTTGCTGATTGCATCCACTCGCCCTTATGATTCGATTGCCGGGAGCCCCCGTGCAAGTGCAACACAAGAGTGAGGAGACAGGAATGCCTGGTTTGCTGCACCCACTTCATGAGGGCCACGCGCCCGTCATATTGCATAGTGCCTTTCAGGACGCCATTGACGCGTTGGAGGACTGGCAGCTCGGAAATGACGAGCCTCAAATCGAGGTGAATGGCAGGCAGGTTCTCATCAGCGCCATGTTCCGGCGTCTTTGGACCTGTACTGATATTCTTCCAGCCAGAACGCTGGGCGTCGTCGAGGACCTGCTGCCACTACGTTCGGCCGAATTCAAGGTTGGAACATCAACTTATGCGGATGCCGCTCATAGCCTTTGGGAACTTAGTTTACAAAAGCGCGCGGCATCCTACGAGATGCGTCCAAAAGCTTCTTGAACTGACCAATTGAACCAATTGAATGCCCGCCGGACTGACCGCGGCGGGCATTCTTTTTGATTTTAGCCGCCGTTCTTGAGCAGCCAGGCTTTCATCTGTTTGATTTCGCCCTCCTGCGCGGCAATAATGCCCGTCGCAAGTTTGCGCGTTTCTTCATCCTTACCGTATTTCAGTTCGACTTTTGCCATATCGATCGCGCCCTGATGATGGGCGATCATGCCGCGCATGAAATCCTTGTCGGCATTTCCACTGAATTTAATGGCCATGTCCTTGTGCATTTTGGCATTGGCGTCGACAAAAGCCTTGGATGAGGCGCTTTGATCGCCTGCCGGTTTCATGTCCATGGCATCGTGTTTCATCATCTTGTGTGAACTTGCATCCTGAGCCGAGGCCGGAGATGCCAAGCCAATCAGACAGGCGAGTGCTGCGGTAGAAAAAAGTGTTGTTTTCATTGAAGTGATCTTTCCATAGGTCAATCAGACAGACACAGGATTAGACCCTTTGTCCTGCGCTTTAAGATGGATAGAAAGTATTCACCGGGTATTTGGGAGGTGGAGAGAGCGGCGCTTTGGTTTGCGCAACCAAAGGCAATTCTTCCCCGAGGGGAACGAACATCCTGCTCGATGGTGTGACAATGGGGGTGATTGCAAGGGCAGGGATGGCAATGCATGCGGAGCAAAGCGCAGGGTGCGGGAGCTTGCCCGTATCCGCGCAATGGTTTTCAACACCGGCACACCCGTGCGCATGGCTGTTCATGGCGTGGGTCTGCAGCTTTGAATCAGCAGTCATTTCTGTTGCCAGACGGGCAGGCGCTGCAAACACAGGCACCCAGCCAACCGAAAACGCCGTCAGAAATGTCAGAAGAATGGCGAGCCTGCTCATGCGCCTCTCATAACAAGAACAGGCGAGGATACATAATCACCTTCTGTTTATTGCGTTCATGCCGCCTTGGCCGCGGCAAGCGCTTTTTCCAGATCAGCAACAAGATCCGCGACATCTTCAAGGCCGATCTGCAACCGGATAAGCGCGCCTTTATAGTTTTTACCGGTGAGAGTGCGGTCAGTCAGATTGACCTGAAGCGCCAGACTTGCGTAACCACCCCATGAATATCCAAGTCCAAAAATATCAAGCGCATTCAAAAAGGCCCGTGCCTGCTTTGTCTCGCCATCAATGACGATAGAGAACACGCCGGCAGATCCGGTGAAATCCCGCTTCCACAATGTATGGCCCGCATGACTTTCCAGTGCCGGATGCAGAACTTCCATGACACCGGGTTGCTTTTCCAGCCAGCGCGCAATTTCAAGCGCATTCTCACCGTGACGTGCAAGGCGAAGACCCATGGTACGCAGACCGCGCAGGACATCGTACGCATCATCGCCACTCACACATAGACCAATTGCCGTATAGGCATCATCCAGACGCTTGAAGCATTTTTCATTGGCCGAAATCGAACCCATGAGGATGTCCGAATGTCCCGACGGATATTTCGTGGCAGCATGGATGGAGATATCAACACCGAAGTCCAATGGCTTCAAATAGAGCGGTGTTGCCCAGGTATTGTCCATCATAACGATGGCTCCAGCCGCATGCGCCTTCTCGGCGATTGCCGGAATGTCCTGAATCTCGAACGTGTTGGAGCCGGGCGATTCTGTAAACACAACCTTCGTATTGGCGCGTATGAGGGTTTCAATGCCAGCCCCGATCAGTGGATCGTAATATTCCACCTCAATGCCCAGCCGCTTCAGCATCGTGTTGCAGAAATAGCGTGTATTGCCATAGACGCTATCAACCATCAGCAAATGGTCACCGGGCGCTAGAAAAGCGAGAAGAGGAATCGTCACCGCCGCAAGGCCGGATGGCACCAGAAGAGTGCCGAATGAGCCCTCCAGCTCGTCGATTGCCTGACAAAGCGCATCGGTTGTCGGCGTTCCATGCGTCGCATAGCCGTATTTCTGCTTATGGCTTGCCATCATTTCGGCATCGGGGAAAAGCACGGTGGAAGCGTGCACCACGGGTGGGTTGACAAAACCATGATAATCGCGCGGATCATAGCCGCCGTGGGCCAGGCGCGTATTGATCCCGAATTTTGCCATTTTGTCCGACACTTTACCCATGGATAATCTCCGCATTACGATGCATGACAATTGTAACTGTTGTGAGAAGTCGATAATGCCACCGCGTTCCCGTTGCAACAGCAGAGCATGCGGTATGACCAGCAGCCTAGAACGAAAGATGTGATGACGGATAGCCACACCACTCAATCCCTATCTGTAATAAGGCGCTCCGGGCAATCTATCGCGAATTTTCTGCGCCGGATAAAAGCCCGTCCGCGTCCCAATACGCCCCCAGCCTGGACAAACGGCATGTCCATGGCGGCTGTGCTGATCTTCTTCTGTATTTTGCTGCTGCATCCTTTTGACGAAGTCCTTTCAAGCAGTCTTTCGTCGCATCAGGGGCCATTAAGCTCGATGCGCGCCTTGACGGATATAGGTCTGTCGCAATGGTATCTGGTTCCCGCCTTCTTCATTGCGGTCTGTCTGATTGGCATCGACTGGCGAAAGCTGCCCCATTCAAGACGGGTGCGGTTCGGCCTTATCTATTCTCAAGCGACATTTGCCTTTTGGGCTTTGGCGCTTTCGGGAATTCTCACCAACATCGCAAAATTCTGCATTGGCCGGGCCCGGCCGAAGTTCATAGACTCGCTCGGTGCCAATGGCTTTTCACCGTTTCAGGCTGGATATGACTTTGCCAGCTTTCCATCTGGGCATTCAACAACGATGGGGGCGGTTGGGGCCGTTCTGGCTCTCTGGTTTCCGCGCTGGCGATTGCCAATTATCCTTGCAACTATGGTGATTGCATTTACGCGGATTATTGCAAAGGCGCATTACCCGACCGATGTGGTTGCGGGTTACAGTGTCGGCTTCCTCTTTTCCGTTGCTCTCGCCAGATTTCTTGCAGGACACCGGACAGCCTTTCTGTTTGATGGCACCCGATTCTTCCCGATTTTGCGGTTTCGCGATCATTTTTGGCGATAAACTGAATTTTTGAATAAGAAATAATCGAAAAAACAATTGAGAAGCAGTCATTCTGCTGTTTATGCCGAATTATTGAGCAAAGATTATCCCTTGACCAAACACGCAGAATGCCCTTCGATGCGGGAGTGAATGGGAGACATATTGGAGCCATAAAAAGGCACGGGGGGCACCCGCCAATGTGCAAGTTTTCCCTCTGGGAACCACGGGCAACAATTAAAGGGTTTTGTAGTGATGAAAAATCTGGTTTTGAAGAGCGTTCTGGGAGCATCTGCTTTGGTCCTGCTGGCGACCGCAGCCGCTTCGGCTGGTACGCTTGATGACGTCAAGAAAAAAGGCTTCGTACAATGTGGCGTCAATACCGGTCTCGCCGGCTTTGCTGCGCCAAATGACAAAGGCGAATGGTCAGGCTTTGACGTCGATTATTGCCGCGCTGTTGCTGCCGCCGTTTTTGGCGATGCAACCAAGGTAAAGTTCACGCCGCTTTCGGCCAAGGACCGTCTTCCAGCTCTGCAATCGGGTGAAATCGACGTTCTGATCCGCAACACCACATGGACTTTGAGCCGCGATACACAGGGCTTTGATTTCCCGGGCGTCAATTATTATGACGGTCAGGGCTTCATGATCAATTCGAAGAAGCTGTCGGGCATCAACTCCGCACTGCAACTCTCTGGCGCATCAGTTTGCGTTCAGGCCGGTACAACCACGGAACTCAATCTCGCCGACTATTTCAAGGCGAACAAGATGCAGTACAACCCGGTTGTGTTTGAGAAGCTGGAAGAGGTCAACGCAGCTTATGATGCAGGCCGTTGCGATGTTTACACGACCGATCAGTCCGGCCTTTATGCCATCCGTCTGACGCTTTCTGCACCGGATGATCACGTTGTTCTGCCGGAAATCATCTCCAAGGAGCCACTCGGCCCGGTCGTTCGTCAGGGTGACAGCCAGTGGGCTGACGTTGTCCGCTGGACGCATTTTGCGCTGCTGACTGCTGAAGAGCTCGGTATCACCAAGGCCAATGTTGAAGAACTGACCAAGAGCGATAGCCCTGAAATCAAGCGCGTGCTTGGTCAGGAAGCCAACACCAAGCTCGGTACGGATCTCGGTCTGACCAATGACTGGGTTGTCAATATCGTCAAGGCCGTCGGCAATTATGGCGAACTGTTCGAGTCCAATGTCGGCGCAGGCAGCAAGCTCAAGATTGCTCGCGGCATCAATGCTCAGTGGAGCAAAGGCGGTCTCCAGTACGCAATGCCGATCCGCTGATCTCTGAATCGATCAGTTTGAAATAGGGGAAGGGGGCCATGCCTCCTTTTTCCAACAAGCAATTATAAAAATAATGATAAAAATAAACGTTTAGAAGAAATGAGGGGTCAATGGCATCGCAGGATATTACGCCTGTCGGCGCGGATAGCGCTAAAGTTTCGCTACTGAACGATCCAAGAATCCGTGGTTATATATACCAGGCCGTCGTTCTGGCTGTAATCTTTGGAGTGGGCTACTGGGTCGTTAACAACACTATTGCCAATTTGCAGCGCGCCCACTTGGCGTCGGGTTTCGGTTTCCTTGATGGACGTTCGGGTTTTGACATCAGTTCCCATCCGTTCACCAATTATTCCAGTGACTCAACTTACATAACCGCGCTCTATGTCGGTTTTTTGAACACATTGCTGGTTGCCGTTGCCGGTATTATTACCGCGACATTTCTCGGCTTCATCATTGGTGTCGGCCGTCTGTCGCATAACTGGCTTATCCGTAAGCTCTGCACTGTTTATGTCGAGGTTTTCCGCAATATCCCGCCGCTGCTGGTTATCTTCTTCTGGTATTCCGGCGTTCTGGCGATCTTGCCTCAGGCACGGCAGAGTATTGCTTTGCCATTCAGTACCTATCTGAACAATCGCGGCTTCTTCTTTCCAGTGCCAGTCTTCGGGGAAGGCGCCTGGTTGGCAGGTGTTGCATTTGTCGTTGCCCTGATCGGCACGTTTTTTGTCCGCCGCTGGGCCTACAAGCGACAAATGGCAACGGGCCAGCAGTTCCCTGTTCTCTGGACGGCTGCTGCCTTGATTATAGGCCTGCCATTGCTGGCATTTGGCCTTAAAGGGTTTCCGCTGACCTTCGACCGTCCTGTTCTCGGCGCATTCAATCTGAGCGGCGGTTCGCTGGTGGGTCCTGAGTTCATGTCGCTTTATCTTGCCTTGTCGTTCTACACGGCATCGTTCATTGCCGAGATTGTGCGCTCCGGTATTCGCGGGGTTGGCAGGGGACAAAGTGAGGCCGCCCATGCCCTTGGGCTTCGGGCCGGAACCACAACACGTCTTGTTGTTGTGCCGCAGGCCATGCGCATCATTATTCCGCCTCTATCCAGCCAGTATCTGAACTTGACGAAGAATTCGTCACTGGCTGTCGCTGTCGGGTATCCGGATCTGTTTGCTGTCGGCGGAACGATCCTCAATCAAACCGGCCGTTCCATCGAAGTGGTTGCTATTTTCATCATCGTTTATCTCAGCCTGAGTGTGGCGACATCGCTCTTCATGAACTGGTTCAACGCTAAAATGGCATTGGTGGAGCGCTGACCATGGCTGACAACAATCTGAGTTTCGTTCGTACCGAAATGCTGCAAGGCCAAACCCCGCCAATAGGGGAACGCGGCATTGTCAGGTGGATACGCCTTAATCTGATCGCAACGCCGATCGATGCCATCTTGACGATCTTCGCCATCTTCCTCTTGGCTTGGTTCGTGCCTCCAATGATCAACTGGTTGTTTATTCAAGCAAGTTGGTCCGGGGCAGATCGCGCTGTCTGCTCAACGGTTGCGCAAGGGGGCGTGATGCCGGACGGCTGGTCGGGCGCGTGCTGGGCCTATGTGAATGCCAATTTCAACCAGTTCATGTATGGCCGTTATCCTCTTGACCAGCATTGGCGTGTCAACCTTGTTGGCATCATATTTATCATTCTCTTGATACCGTTGTTGATTCCAAAGGCGCCGTTCAAGGTTCCCAACGCCATCGCTTTCTTCCTTGTTTTCCCGTTCTTCGCATTCTTCATGCTGGTAGGTGGCTGGTTTGGCCTTACCTACGTGGAAACCGCTACATGGGGCGGATTGCTGGTCACGCTGGTTATTGCCTTCGCCGGCATTGCGGTGTCACTGCCGCTAGGCATTGTCCTTGCGTTGGGACGCCGGTCCAAACTGCCTGTCATCAAGATGCTCTGTGTCATTTTCATTGAAATGGTGCGTGGCATTCCACTGGTAACAGTGCTGTTCATGGCCAGTTATATGCTTCCCTTGTTTTTGCCGCCGGGTGTGTCATTCGACAAGTTTCTACGTGCGCTGATCGGTGTGGCGCTTTTCGCATCCGCTTACATGGCGGAAGTGGTGCGCGGCGGTCTGCAGGCGATTCCAAAGGGCCAGTATGAAGGCGCGGATCCGCTTGGATTAAGCTATTGGCAGAAAACCGGCCTGATCATCCTGCCGCAAGCGCTTAAAATGGTCATTCCGGGCATCGTCAACACGTTCATCGGTCTGTTCAAGGATACATCGCTGGTTTCCATCATCAGCATGTTCGATCTGCTTGGAACCGTGCGTCAGCACTTTAACGATGCCAATTGGGCATCGCCGCAAACCCCCATTTCCGGTCTGATTTTCGCCGGTTTCGTCTTCTGGATTTTCTGTTTCGGCATGTCGCGTTACTCCATTTTCATGGAACGCAGGCTGGACACAGGACATAAACACTAAGGAGTATTTTTCATGACGACCCAAAACGTTGTCGATCCATCCGAAATTCATGTAGACCGTTCGTTGATGCATGTCTCCAAGACAGACGTCGCCGTCGAGATCACCAGCATGAACAAGTGGTATGGTGATTTTCATGTCCTGAAAGACATCAACCTCAAGGTGATGCGTGGCGAACGCATTGTCATTGCCGGACCATCCGGTTCCGGCAAGTCCACCATGATCCGCTGCATCAACCGGCTTGAAGAGCATCAAAGCGGCAAGATCCTGGTTGATGGCATCGAGCTTACCAACGATTTGAAAAAGATCGATGAGGTCCGGCG
Source organism: Phyllobacterium sp. 628 (assembly GCF_014189505.1). Classification (GTDB taxonomy): domain Bacteria; phylum Pseudomonadota; class Alphaproteobacteria; order Rhizobiales; family Rhizobiaceae; genus Phyllobacterium. Next base: position 2,166,183 of record NZ_CP050301.1, read on the forward strand.
CGAAGTGGGCATGGTATTCCAGCATTTCAATCTGTTCCCGCATCTGACCATTCTCGAAAATTGCACGCTCGCTCCAATCTGGGTGCGTAAGATGCCGAAGAAGAAGGCGGACGAGATTGCAATGCACTATCTCGAGCGCGTCAAGATTCCGGAACAGGCGAACAAGTATCCGGGTCAGCTTTCCGGTGGTCAGCAGCAGCGCGTGGCGATTGCCCGTTCGCTGTGCATGAATCCGCGTATCATGCTGTTCGATGAGCCGACCTCCGCGCTTGATCCGGAAATGATCAAGGAAGTTCTCGACACCATGGTGCAGCTTGCCGAAGAAGGCATGACCATGGTGTGCGTCACCCACGAAATGGGTTTTGCCCGTCAGGTGGCAAACCGGGTCATCTTCATGGATCAGGGCCAGATCGTTGAACAGAACGAACCGGCTGCCTTCTTTGATAACCCGCAGCACGAGCGCACCAAGCTGTTTCTCAGCCAGATTCTGCATTGAGAACTCTGCGCGTCATTTTGAAAACCATTGCAGCGGCCCTGGTGGCCGCTGTTTTGCTGTTTACGGGTGGTGCACTGATTCCGCGTCCGAGTTCCTTTCCGGAGCAAACGCAATCATCGCTCCGGCGGACGGTCTTATTGCTCTCCAATCCCATCCATACGGACATTGCGTTTCCTGCTGATCCTGACGTTCTCGCCCGTTTCTCAATCTTATCGAATGATACCTTCCAGCTTAGTGATCCGCGTATTGCCTGGATTATTGTCGGCTGGGGAGGGCGCAGTTTTTATCTTGAAACGCCAACTTGGGCGGATCTCAAATTCATGCCGCTGATGCGAGGGCTAACCGTCGATCGCTCGACGATGCATGTCGAACCCATCGGCGCGATTGACACAAACCAGCCGCAGATCGAAAGACTGTCCGTCGATCCCGCCGCCTTCGACGCGATGCTCCAGCATACGATTGATAGTTTTCAGATGGACACAAACGGGAAAGCCATGATGATCGAAGGCGCCGGTTATGGTCTCAATGACCGGTTCTTCGAAGCCAATGGCTATTTCACCGCACTTGCGGGTTGCAATACCTGGACAAGCGCCGTGTTGCGCTCCGGCAATCTGCGGACCGGACTGTGGAATCCACTGCCGCAAAGTCTTGTCTGGTCGCTGAAGCAGTTCAATACCGCTCAGGGTAATCAGATTTTTCCATCGGGGTTTTCTGCGTCAAAACCATAAAGCCAATCAAAACCGGCGATGAACTTTTCCGCCGGGCGGTTTCGCAACAATAGATTGCGGGCAAGGGCGACAGGTCCTCTGGCATGGTAAGCCAGATGATTGAGTGCACCGCGCCGCACGACCGCTTCGATCCGTTTGGTCCGGCCCTTGGCGTAACGCGCCAATGCTGCCGGCCATGCCTGGTGGTCGTCGCCAAGGACGTCCGCCAGCGCACAGGCATCCTCGATGGCCATGGCTGCACCCTGCGCTGCATAGGGTGTCATCGCATGTGCTGCGTCGCCGATCAGCACAAGCCGGTCCTCTAGCAGATACCGGCACCGCTTCATCTCGAACAATCGCCACGGCGTCCATTGGCCAACGGATGCCACCATCTCGCGAATGCCGGGATGCCAGTTGTCGAAATCCTTTGCGAAGTTTTGGCTTGGCGCATCAGGGTTGATTTCGACATCCCAGCGCCCGCTATGTCTGCGGTCGCGTGCGACAGCAACAAAGTTCATCGTTTCGCCCGAGCGGATCGGGTAAGCGATCAGGTGGGCGTTTGCGCCGGCCCATGCAACCACGTTGATTCCTGAGGGTAAGAGCCCCTTGAAGGATGCCGGCAATTGTTTCATGGCAACCGACGCACGCCATGCGATGGAACCGGTATAGCGGGCCCGGTCCATGTCTGACATCGCGTTACGCATATTGGACCAGACACCGTCGGCTCCCACCAGAAGACCGCCCCGATGTTCTTCAATGCGATCATTGTATTGAACGCGAACCAATACGCCGCGACCATCGTCTTTGTGATGGGTGACCGCAGATTCAAGCTGCATCGCAATATTGGCACGGTTGCGCACTTCGGTCAGCAGGGCGCGTTGCAAATCAGCACGGTGACAGACGATGTAAGGTGCATGCCAACGCTTTTCGGCAGCGCTACCTATCGGCAAATGCAACAGATTTGCACCACTTACACCATCCTGCAGGCAAATGGCATCGGGTTGCACCGCCGACGAGATCAACCGTTCAAGCACACCGAGGCGGTCCAGAAGGCGTGTGGCATTGGGTGAAAGCTGCAGACCGGCGCCAGCTTCTGCCAGCACCGCACTCTTTTCGAAAATCTGAACGGCAAAACCCTTGGCGCTCAATGCAAGTGCCAGCGTCAGGCCGGCAATGCCGGCACCGGCAATGATAATCTGGTCAGGGTTGGGAGTTCGCCTGTTGCGAGCCGTCTTCAGATCGATGACGGGAGTTGCAATCAAGCGGCCTTGTCCACATAGGTGCAACCGGCAGGCACAGTCTCATTGGCAGAGAGCGATGCATCATAGCGATACAGCGTCGAGCAATAGGGGCAGACTTTTTCATTGTCATCGCCCAGATCAAGAAACACATGCGGATGATCGAATGGTGCATTGGCCCCAACGCACATGAATTCCTTGACGCCAATGCTGATGGTTGCGTGACCAGCGCTGTTCTGGAAATGAGGAATGCTGTGTCCGGCCATGTGTCGCTCCTGAATTCTTGCTCGATGCGCCTTGTGTTGACCTCTCATAGAGCAATTTCCGCCCGAAGAAAATCGGTTCCGTCACTCCAAAGCGAGGCAATCTGACACAAGTGTTTGCTTCTTCAGCCGGAAAACCACTGATCGGCTCTCCTCCGGCCATTTCACCCCAGTTCAGAATTTCCCTCGCAGAACCATTCCATTCCGGTGTAAGTTGTTAGTGGCATTGATTTTTATTCCATACGCATGTTTTCCGCAGGACTGCTATCAAACTGTCAAAAGACTTCTTTAAGGTGCCCTGTGATTCCGCGTTTGACGGGACTATTCTAATCGGAGAATGACAATGAACGATCAGTCACCCGCCATCACGAATGCGGTCGAAGCCATCATCGACCTGCCTGATCTGCACACGAGTGTCGATCGCTTCGTCAATCGCGAGTTTTCCTGGCTGCAGTTCAATCGCCGCGTTCTGGAAGAAGCCCACAATCTCCACCAGCCTTTGCTTGAACGTTTGCGGTTTCTGTCCATCTCCGCCGCCAACCTTGATGAGTTTTTCATGGTGCGCATTGCCGGCCTTGCCGGGCAGGTCCGTGCCGGTGTTGCCACGCGCAGTCCAGATGGACGCACGCCACAGGAACAGCTGGAATTTGTTCTGGATGAAGTCAGCAAGCTTCAGGCGGCGCAGCAGCTTCGTTTGAGTGAGTTGCGCACTGAAATGCTGGCAGAAAATGTCGAGATCGTTCGCCCCGACAAGCTGACCAAAACTGAACGTCTGTGGCTGGAAGATCACTTCCTTGAAACGATCTATCCGGTGTTGACGCCGCTCTCCATCGATCCGGCCCATCCATTTCCATTCATTCCCAATCTTGGCTTTACCATTGCCATGTTGTTGAGCCGGAGTATCGACAACCGTCCGATGACTGCATTGCTGCGTTTGCCGCAGGCCTTGAAGCGTTTTATCCAGATACCTGATGATGCCGGACGTTTCCGCTTCCTGACGCTGGAAGATGCCATCAGCCTGTTTACAGGGCGGCTGTTCCCCGGCTACGAGGTCAAGGGTGCCGGTACATTCCGCATCATTCGTGACAGCGATATTGAAGTCGAGGAAGAAGCTGAAGATCTGGTTCGCCTGTTCGAAAGCGCCTTGAAGCGCCGCCGTCGCGGCCAGGTGATCCGCATCGAGTTCGACGATGAAATGCCGGAAGCCCTGCGCGCCTTCGTGGCAACGGAACTCGGTGTTCCCGATAACCGTATCAGCGTTCTGGGCGGATTGCTGGCACTCAACACCATTTCCGAAATCGTCAGCATTCCGCGCGCCGATCTGAAATTCGTTCCTTACAATCCGCGATTCCCCGAGCGGGTACGCGAGCATGGCGGCGATTGTTTCGCTGCGATCCGCGAAAAGGACATTGTTGTTCACCACCCCTACGAATCTTTCGATGTCGTCGTGCAGTTTCTGCGTCAGGCTGCGGGTGACCCGGAAGTGGTTGCCATCAAGCAGACGCTGTATCGCACATCCAATGACAGCCCGATTGTCCGGGCCCTGATTGACGCTGCCGATTCCGGCAAGTCCGTAACAGCGCTGGTCGAGTTGAAGGCGCGCTTTGACGAAGAAGCCAATATCCGCTGGGCCCGCGATCTGGAGCGTGCCGGTGTACAGGTTGTCTTCGGTTTCATCGAATTGAAGACGCATGCCAAGATGTCATTGGTTGTCCGGCGTGAGGAACAGAAGCTGCGCAGCTATGTGCATCTTGGAACAGGCAATTATCATCCGATCACGGCCAAGATTTATACCGATTTGTCGTTCTTCACGTGCGAGCCGTCCATTGGCCGTGACGTGGCGCAAATCTTCAACTTCATCACCGGTTATACCCAGCCATCTGGCGAAATGGGCATTGCCGTGTCACCGACGACACTCCGCCCGCGTATCCTCCAGCACATTGATGAGGAAATCGAACACGCCAAGGCTGGCCGGCCAGCATCGATCTGGATGAAGATGAATTCGCTGGTCGATCCGCAAATCATTGATGCACTCTACAAAGCCAGCGCACATGGCGTGGAAATTGATTTGATCGTGCGCGGCATTTGCTGCCTGCGTCCGCAATTGCCGGGGCTTTCCGATAATATCCGCGCCAAGTCCATCGTTGGCCGCTTCCTTGAACACAGCCGCATTTTCTGTTTCGGTAACGGCGCAGGACTGCCCTCAGACAAGGCGCTCGTCTATATCGGTTCCGCCGATATGATGACGCGCAACCTCGATCGCCGTGTCGAGACATTGGTTCCGATCACCAATCCAACTGTGCATCAACAGCTTCTTTCACAGATTATGCTGGCTAACCTCCTCGACAATCAGCAGAGTTACGAGTTACTAGCAGACGGTACGTCACGCCGGATCGCACCGGCAGACGGAGAAGATGCTTTTAACGCGCAGGAATATTTCATGACAAATCCCAGCCTGTCCGGCCGCGGCAAGTCGCTGAAGTCTTCAGCACCACGCTTGATCGCCCACCGTAAGCGATCCAAAGCAGCGAAAAACAAGACTGCATGATATCCGCAGCACAAGGACGCGTGCAGGGGCGTCATCCGGCCGGTGTCATCGACATCGGCTCGAACTCTGTACGTCTGGTTGTCTATGAAGGTGTGACCCGCTCGCCCACGGTGCTTTTCAATGAAAAGATTCTGTGCGGCCTTGGCAAGGGTCTGGTGAAAACTGGCAAGTTGAATGAAAAGGCCGTGCAGAGCGCTTTGCGGGCTCTGCGCCGCTTTCGTGCGCTCGCGGATCAGGCGGGTGCTCGCTCGCTCGATGTTCTGGCAACAGCCGCAGCCCGCGAAGCCGAGAATGGTCCAGACTTTATCGCACAGGCCGAAATCGTCCTCGGCGAGCCGATCAAGGTTCTGTCTGGCCGGGAAGAAGCCTATTATTCCGCGCTCGGCATTATCTCAGGCTTTCATGACCCTGATGGTATCGCGGGCGATCTTGGCGGCGGCAGCCTAGAACTTGTTGATGTGAAGGGCCGTACCATCGGCGACGGTATCACCCTGCCGCTCGGCGGTCTGCGTCTGCAGGACATGTCCAACGGCGATCTCGCTGCGGCAGAAGTCATTGCCAAGAAAACGCTGGAATCGGCCAAGCTGCTCGTCAAGGGCAAGGGCCGCGCCTTTTACGCTGTCGGCGGTACATGGCGAAATCTTGCCAAGCTGCATATGAGTGCCGAGCACTATCCGCTGCACGTGATGCACCATTATGAAATACCGTTTGAGGAAGCCCAGCGCTTCCTCAAACGTGTTGCGGACGGCAATCTCGACAATATGCGCGGCATCGAAGATGTTTCGAAGAACCGCCGTGCGCTTCTGTCTTATGGCGCCATCGCCTTGCTGGAGACGATCCGCAAGATGCGACCGTCCAAGGTTGTTTTCTCGGCGCTGGGTGTGCGTGAAGGCTTTCTTTTCTCGCTGCTTTCCGAAAGCGAGCGACTGGAAGATCCGCTTATTTCGGCCGCCGATGAACTTGCCGTGTTGCGTGCCCGCTCACCCGCCTATGCCCGTGAATTAGCGGACTGGAGTGGTGAGGCTTTCGCAGCACTCGGATACAGCGAGACCGAAGACGAGAAACGCTATCGTCGTGCTGCTTGCCTGATCGCCGATATCAGCTGGCGTGCGCATCCCGATTATCGCGGGTCGCAGGCGCTGAACATGATCTCCAACGCGGCCTTTGTCGGCATTGATCATCCGGGCCGTGCCTATATCGCGCTGGCCAATTTTTTTCGCCATGAAGGTGTTGCCAACAGCACTGCTGATCCGGAACTCGCATCGCTCGCCAGTCCACGATTGCTCGAATATTCCAAAATCCTCGCGGCGATCATGCGGATTGTCTACCCATTCTCCGCGTCCATGGCTGGGGTTGTACCCAATCTTTCCTGGAGACAGGGATCGGACGGCATCTTTCTGGAAGTGGCGGCCAAGAATGCTGACCTTATCGGCGATGTGCCGGAGGGCCGGTTGCAACAATTGGCCAAGCTCACGGGAAAGACTCTGAAAATGGCGATTGGCAAATAATCGCTGTATCAGGCGGCTGTAACAGCCGCCTGTTTGCGTCCGGGCAAGGTCATTGCGGCGACGCCGATAATCACACAGACAAGGCCGATCCACGCCGTCGATGTCAGGCTTTCGCCCAAAAAGAGGACGCCAATGCCAACACCAATAGGCACGCGCAGATAGGCCTGTGCTGTCGTTCCCACGGTACCCAGCGTATGAATCAGCCGGAAATAGATCACGAAGGCGAGGGCGGTCGAAAACACTGACAGGCCAAGCAGAGCCAGAAGCGAGTGCGCGGAAGGCGCCAATGTCCATGGCTGGTCGACGACGAGGCTGACCGGGATCAGGATGATTGCACCGCAGATCATCGAACCAGCCGCCGGCATCATCGAGATCGAGCCCTTTGAAACCTTTGCCGAAGATGGCAGCGGCAGCGTAGGAAATTGTCGCGGCCACAATGGAAAGCTGCGCCAAAAGTTCCTTGCCAACGCCGTTGAATGCTTCAAGCCCGATGATCAGCGAAATGCCGATCACACCTGCCGCCACACCAAAAACTTTGCGTGATGTGACAGGCTCATGCCGCGTAATCAGCGCGGTTAAAAGAAAAGCGAAGATCGGCGTTGTTGAATTGAGGATGGTTGCGAGACCGGCATTTACTGTCTGTTCGGCCCAGGCAATCAGCGTGAAGGGTATGACACTGTTGATGCAGGCCTGAATGAGAAAGCGTTTCCAGATTGCCGGATCTCGCGGGAGCGAAAGACCACGCATCTTGATGACGGCAAGCAGAAGGCCACCGGCAATCAACGTCCGTGCGGCGATGAACGTGATTGGCGGGATCGTCTCCACGCCGATTTTGATGAATGTGTAGGACGCACCCCATAGCGTTGCGAGAATCGCAAGCAGAAGAAGCTCCCTTGTCAGTGAAAGGGTTTGGCTCGGGGTGTCGGACATCATTGCCTCGCATCAACATGGGTTTCAATGTGCCGATGCTAGCCGGGTTTGGCAGGCTGATACTTCGGTGCAGGCCGAACTATCGCGCAACAATGAAAGCAGTGTTTTGAGGCTGTCTTACTGGTCAGCGCAGGGGACAGCCCGGATTTTCTTGTTCTCGAATTTGAGACACAGCTCGCCATTGATCAACTGCAACGCCTTTTCACCGAAGACTTCGCGGCGCCAACCCTGCAAGGCAGGAATGTCATCTGCATCACCTTCCGCAGCGATACGCTCGATCTCATCGGTGGTCGCCACAACCTTGGCGGCAACGCCGTGTTCTTCAGTTACGAGCCGCAACAGGACTTTCAATAGTTCCGCCGCTGCACCGGCTCCCTCCGGAGATTGCACGGATTTCGGCAGGCGTGGCATGTCCTCTTTCGGCAGATCGAGAGCGATATTCACCGCATTGATCAGACCTGTTGCCATGCTGGAACGCTCCCAGCCCTTTGGAATCGTACGCAAGCGGCTCATTGCCTCCGCGTCCCGTGGCTGCTGCTGGGCGATTTCATAAATCGCGTCATCCTTGAGAACGCGGCCACGGGGCACATTACGCTCACGTGCCTCCCGTTCGCGCCATGCGGCCACACTGCGCAGCACGGCCAATTCCTGCGGCTTGCGCAAACGCATCTTCAAGCGCTTCCATGCATCGTCCGGGTGCATGTCGTAGGTTTCGCGTGCGGTGAGCACCTTCATCTCATCGAGAACCCAATCCTTGCGGTTCTCTTCCTCAAGCTTCTTGTTGAGATAGAGATAGATGTCGCGCAGATGGGTGACGTCAGCGAGCGCATAATCCAGCTGCTTGTCCGAGAGCGGGCGACGGCGCCAGTCGGTGAAGCGTGACGACTTGTCGATCTGTGCACCGTTCACCCGCTGCACCAGCTGATCATAGGCAATAGCGTCACCAAAACCGCAAACCATGGCGGCAACCTGTGTATCGAACACCGGATGCGGGATCAGATTGCCGAGATGGAATATGATTTCGATATCCTGCCGTGCTGCGTGGAAAACCTTGACGATGGTTTCATCCGCCATCAGCTTGAAAAACGGCGCGAGATCGAGACCCGGGGCGAGGGCATCAACAATGGCGGTGTGATCAGGCGAGGCCAGTTGGATAACGCAAAGTTCCGGCCAGAACGTTGTCTCCCGGATAAACTCCGTATCGACAGTGACGAAATCGGATTGCGAAAGGGCGGCTACAGCCTGGTCAAGCTGATCTGTGGTTGTAATCATGGTCATGAATTTTCTATAGCGAATGCAAAAGCATTTGTCTCGCTTGTCTGCTTTTCTTCGTTACCTCTACGTGTACCATCACTGCTATATGATGTATCCCGCCTGACAAATGCCGCTTCCGGCAATTCGCAATCTTGACAAATCGCCGTCAAAATGCGCTTGTCCGCGCAAATTCCTGATCATAGCCGAGGCTATTCACGGCCTTCCGGCAATACGTATCAAGCATCTCAGAGGCACATATCATGCATCGTTACCGCAGCCATACCTGCGCCGCCCTGCGGAAATCCGACGTCGGTTCGACAGTTCGTCTTTCCGGCTGGGTTCACCGCGTCCGCGATCATGGCGGCATTCTCTTCATCGATATCCGCGATCATTACGGTCTGACCCAGATCGTTGCCAGCCCCGACTCGCCCGCTTTCAAGCTTGCCGAGACCGTGCGCGGCGAGTGGGTGATCCGCGTTGATGGTGAAGTGAAGGCCCGCACGGATGATACGGTCAATGCAAACATGCCCACCGGCGAAATCGAAGTGTTCGCGCGCGAGATCGAAATTCTCTCTGCAGCCAAGGAATTGCCACTACCGGTGTTCGGCGAACTCGATTATCCCGAAGATATCCGCCTGAAGTACCGCTTCCTCGATCTGCGCCGCGATACGCTGCACAAGAACATCATGTCGCGCACCAAGATCATCGCTGCGATGCGTCGGCGCATGACCGATATCGGCTTCACCGAGTTCTCCACGCCAATCCTGACGGCCTCATCGCCCGAAGGTGCACGCGACTTCCTCGTGCCGAGCCGCATTCATCCCGGCAAGTTCTATGCCCTGCCGCAGGCACCGCAGCAGTACAAGCAGCTGATCATGATGTCCGGTTTCGACCGCTACTTCCAGATTGCTCCATGTTTCCGTGACGAAGACCCGCGTGCCGACCGCCTGCCGGGCGAATTCTACCAGCTCGACATCGAAATGAGCTTTGTCGAACAGGATGATGTTCTGGCGACCATGGAACCCGTTCTGCGCGCCGTGTTCGAAGAGTTCGCTGAAGGCAAGCCAGTGACACAGGAATTCCCGCGCATTGCCTATGATGATGCCATGCGCAAATACGGTTCGGATAAGCCAGATTTGCGCAACCCCATCGAAATGCAGGCTGTGACCGAGCATTTTGCCGGTTCGGGCTTTAAAGTCTTTGCCAATATGATTGCCAACGATCCGAAGGTCGAAATCTGGGCAATCCCTGCCAAAACAGGCGGTTCGCGCGCATTCTGCGATCGCATGAACTCCTGGGCACAGGGCGAGGGCCAGCCAGGCCTCGGCTATATCTTCTGGCGCAAGGAAGGCGAAGCGCTTGAGGGTGCCGGTCCGCTTGCCAAGAATATTGGTCCGGAACGCACCGAAGCGCTGCGGGTTCAGCTCGGTCTTGGTGATGGCGACGCGGCATTCTTCGTGGCCGGAGATCCCAAGAAGTTCGTCTCGTTCGCCGGTGCCGCCCGCACCCGCGCTGGTGAGGAATTGAACCTTGTTGATCGCGATCAGTTCAAGCTGTGCTGGATTGTTGACTTCCCGTTCTTCGAATGGCTGGAAGACGAGAAGAAGATCGACTTCGCCCACAACCCGTTCTCCATGCCGCAGGGCGGCATGGATGCGCTGGAAAATCAGGATCCGCTGACCATCAAGGCGTTCCAGTACGACATGGTATGCAACGGCTTTGAAATCGCCTCCGGCGGTATTCGTAACCACCTGCCGGAAACCATGGTCAAGGCTTTCGAGTCCGTCGGACATTCGCGTGAAACCGTGGAAGAGCGTTTTGGCGGTCTTTATCGTGCGTTCCAGTATGGCGCTCCGCCGCATGGCGGCATGGCTGCCGGTATCGATCGCATTGTGATGCTGCTCGTGGGTGCAAAAAATCTACGCGAGATCACCATGTTCCCGATGAACCAGCAGGCTTACGATTTGTTGATGAACGCGCCGTCGGACGTCTCGCAGGCGCAGTTGCGCGACCTCAGCATCCGCCTCGCGCCTATCAAGAAAGAGGTTTAAAAACCTCCGCTATCCGATTCTGGATAAACAAAAAGCCCGGCAGTGATGCCGGGCTTTTTCGTTGACTTGCAGCGCCGCCCTGCGAGGAGGACGGCGCCTGAAAGTATTACTGGTTGGCGTTGACTGTGACGCCCAATGTCTTGATCAGCGACTTTGGATCAGCCATGCCACCGGCAGCAATAATTGCGAACGGAACCGGCTTGGCAGGCGCTGCTTTGATCTCAATGTTCTTCGGATTATCAAGGTAAGCGTTGACAGCTGTGCTGAGTGCCTGCGCAAATTCCGCATTGCCAAGCTGCGCCGCCATCATTGGGATAATCATCTTACCCTGACCGACCAGATCGGCACGCTTGCCACCCTGCTGCTTGGCAGCATAATCCAGTGCCTTGTTGGTAACTGAATTATCGTCAAAGCGGACAGAAGCACCGGTGAAGCTCAACTGCTGCATCAGGCCGAGCATGGCCATGCCCTGAGCTTCACTTGGCTTTCCTTCGCCGGTTTTCACTGCTTCGCGAATGCCCTTGATGAAATCGAGCGTGTAGCCGGAAATATCAAGCTTCAGACCAAGGGTACCGGCATTGTCGGCAATGAAATCAAATTTTTCGACATTCAGGCGGCCATCAGGGATATTCCACGAGCCGTTAAAGTCGATCTTGCCCGAAACAGTCTGATAGCCGAGTGTCTTGAGTGCTTCCTTGGTCTTTGGATCCTCAACACCGGACAGGTCGGCTTTGAAACTTTCAACATTGGATGTGAATGTTACAGGCGCTGACGCAGTCAATGGCGAGACTGTAACAGTCATATTATCGGCGGCGAAAACGTCCTTGCCCTTGGCGTTGAGGGTGAGGTGCTTCACAGCGCCCTTTTCGTACTGCAGCATCTTGGCCAAAGGCTCTGTTGCGCCTTCAGCAGGAAGGGTGAGGCCATCAAGCTCTATGCCTTCAACAGTAATCTTGCTGTCCGCTTCGCCTTCCGGGCTGAACTTGATATCCGGGATAGTCAAGGAACCGATCTTGAAGCCACCGCCCGATACGTCGCTGACATTGCTCAGTGTCACGTCACCGGCATTGAAGCTTTCCTTCACTCCGGCAGAAGAAATCTTCGTATCTTTGAGGATAATCGTTGAGCCATTGGTCTCGACATTCGAGTATTCAAGTGTGCCGCCCTGTTCGACGTAAACAGCTTTCAAACGGGCTGCCACCGCATTGCCATCAACCGCATAGGCTGAACCGGCAAAGACAACGACAAGAGCAGTGGTCGCAGCCATAAGGTGCAAGCCGGATTTCAGTGAACGCATTGAGTGCATAGTGTGATCCTCGTTGACAGTAATAATCGTACCTATTGCATGATGAGCGGCAAAACTGTGACAGACGCCAATCAAAGCGCAAAAATGGCAATTCGGGCGCTACAAAGTCAGATTTGCATGATGGACGCAAGCTTTGGTTGTTTTAAAGCCATCAGGGCAAACAACAGCCTGTGATCTTGGCGAATCATCGCTTGCTCGGGATTCAGTGAGTTGATAACCCATTGACATGGGAAAAAGCCTGATTCCGCCAGACAATGGCGACGATAATATTGAACCGGTTGATCTGAAGGCCGCGCTGGAAGAACGCTATCTGGCCTACGCGCTTTCGACGATCATGAACCGTGCCTTGCCGGATGTGCGCGACGGACTGAAACCCGTTCATCGCCGCATCATGCACGCCATGCGTTTGCTGCGTCTTTCGCCTGATCAATCCTATGCAAAATGCGCCCGCATTGTCGGCGAGGTCATGGGTAAATTCCACCCGCATGGCGATCAGTCGATCTATGACGCGCTGGTGCGCCTGTCACAGGATTTTGCCGTTCGCTACCCCGTTGTCGACGGGCAGGGGAATTTTGGCAATATTGACGGCGATAATCCGGCTGCCATGCGTTACACCGAAGCGCGGATGACCGACGTTGCCATGCTGCTTCTGGAAGGTATCACCGAAGACGCTGTCGATTTCCGTCCAACCTACAATGAGGAAGACGAAGAGCCGATTGTTCTTCCCGGCGCGTTTCCAAACCTTTTGGCCAATGGTTCGTCAGGCATTGCGGTTGGCATGGCCACCTCGATTCCGCCGCACAATGTATCCGAGCTTTGCGCAGCGGCACTGCATCTGATCAAGCACCCGGACGCATCGGTTGAAGACATGATGTCTCTGACCGACGATCCGGAAGACCATTCAAAGACCAAGGTGCGCGGTCCGGATTTCCCCACCGGTGGCGTGCTGGTCGAAAGTCAGGATGCCATTCTCGAGGCTTACAAGACGGGGCGCGGCGGTTTCCGTCTGCGTGCCCGCTGGGAGGTCGAGGATCAGGGACGTGGTACCTGGATCATCGTCATCACCGAGATTCCGTATCAGGTGCAGAAGTCCCGGTTGATCGAAAAGATCGCTGAACTGCTGATCGCCAAGAAGATTCCATTGCTCGATGATGTTCGCGATGAATCGACGGAAGATGTGCGTGTCGTGCTTGAACCGAAGAGCCGCAGTGTCAATCCGGATATTCTGATGGAATCCCTGTTCAAGCTCACCGAGCTTGAGGTTCGTTTCCCGTTGAACATGAACGTATTGTCTAACGGCAAAGTGCCGAACGTGCTTTCGTTGCGCGATGTGCTGAAGCAATGGCTCGAACACCGCAAGGACGTTCTGATCCGTCGCTCGCGTCACCGCCTGGCCGAAATCGAACGGCGGCTGGAAATTCTGGGCGGCTATCTGATTGCCTACCTAAACCTTGACGAGGTCATCCGCATCATTCGTGAGGAAGATGAGCCCAAACAGGTGATGATGGCCCGTTTCGAGCTATCCGACGTTCAGGCTGAAGCTATTCTCAACATGCGCTTGCGTGCTCTGCGCAAGTTGGAAGAATTCGAAATCCGTAAGGAATTCGATGGACTTACTGCCGAAAAAGGTGAAATCGAGCAGTTGCTGGCTTCTGATGTCAAACAGTGGTCGACAATTTCCTGGCAGATCGGGGAAATGCAGAAGAAATATGCGGCCGATACGCCGTTGGGCAAGCGCCGCACGACCTTCGCCGACGCGCCTCAGCATGATCTGACGGATATGCACCATGCCATGATCGAGAAAGAGCCGGTGACGGTTGTGGTCTCGGAAAAAGGCTGGTTGCGTGCCATGAAGGGCCATCTGCCTGACTTTGCCGCCCTGACCTTCAAGGAAGGCGACAAGCTGAAGCTCGCATTCCATGCGGAAACGACAGACCGGATTCTGGTTTTGACGACAGGCGGCAAGTTCTACACTATCGGCGCCAACAGCCTGCCGGGCGGCCGGGGCCATGGCGAGCCGATCCGTATTATCGTCGACATGGAAAACGATCAGGATATCGTCACCGCTTTTGTTCATAACCCTGAGCGCAAGCTGCTTTTGTCATCGCATGACGGCAATGGTTTCCTCGTGCCGGAGGCGGATATCATCGCCAATACCCGCAAGGGCAAACAGGTGATGAACATCAAGGCGCCGGATGAAGCGCGGCATTGCGTGGCCGTTACCGGCGACAGCGTGGCAATCGTTGGCGAGAACCGCAAGATGCTGGTGTTCCCGCTGGCGGAAGTCCCGGAACTTGGACGCGGTAAGGGCGTGCGCCTGCAACGCTACAAGGACGGCGGAGTCTCCGATATCCGTGTCTTTGCCATGGAGCACGGGCTCACATGGCAGGATGCGGCGGACCGGACGTTCACGCGCAGCAAGGAAGAATTGGCTGAATGGATTGGCCCGAGGGCAACCGCTGGCCGCATGGTACCGAAAGGTTTCCCGCGTTCGGGCAAATTTTCTTGATAGCTGTCTCTGTTAACTTGAAAAAATAAACGAGAACGTTCATTCTCGTATTGACGGTATCTGTGCTTCACTATAAATGAGAACGAACGTTCGCTCTTTTTATGGTGTTGCATGGCTGACCACATTTTGCCGAAACAATTGACGGGCATGGCCGACGAGAAATCGGATCATGAATCGCATTGTTTTGTCGCCAAACTGTTTGGCAAGCGTGCACAGAACCGCGAGGTGCAGGAAGCGCGCATTCTTGAAGCGGCGACCAACTGCTTTGTTCGCGCCGGATTCCGTGGCGCGTCGATGAATGATATCTGCTCGGAAGCGGGTATGAGCCCCGGCGCTTTGTATCGGTACTTCCCGTCCAAGGAATCCATTATCGAGACCATCGTGGCTTCGCACCGCAAAGCCAGCGCTGAAATCCTCAACCGCATGGATGAATATGACAACATCATCGATGCGCTTGTGATGGTAGGTGTCGACCACGTCCGCAAGAAGTCGGCCGACGCGGCAGGAACCAGCTGGGATGAGAGAAGCGCGCTGCTTTTCTCGGAAGTGCGTGCCGAAGCCATGCGCAATGAAGCCGTTGCTGCCCAATGCGAACTCTATGAAGGACAGATGCGTGAAAAGCTTTTGTCGGTTGTCAGCGCCGCCAAGACCAAAGGCGAGATCAATCCGGTTGGCGATCTGGAGCTTGTGGTCGCGACGCTCGCTGCCATGGGCGAGGGCGTCGTCATGCGCAATTTCCCGGCACAAGGCGTGCCTGTCGAAGCACTGGAGCCGATGTTCCGTGCGCTTGCGGTCGCGATTTTGCGGCCCGTCCAGAAATAAAGCATCAGCATAGCTACTGACATACAGATCCGCATTTCACTCTTTTGATCAGGTCATCCGATGCGCAACCGCCGCAACACAGTTCTGACATCCCTCGCTCTGGCCTTCGGCCTGTCATCCACGCTTGTTTCCGGCGGTCATGCTGCGGACACACCAGTGACCCAGACCGTCAAGCCACCCGTTATCAATGTCATTCCAGCCGCCGAAGCGGAGATGGTCGCGACGATCACTGTTACCGGCACGATTGTTCCCCGGCAGGAGGTGGCCGTTGGAACAGACGTCGCCGGATTGATCGTGCTCGAACTCTCTGCCGATCAGGGCGATATGGTCAAGGAGGGCGAGATTATTGCCCGTCTCGATAAATCATCACTTGAAATTCAGCTGGCCCAGATTGAAGCGCAGCGGGCGCAGGCTGAAGCATCTATTGCTCAATCGGAAGCGCAGATCGTCGATGCACAGATTGCCGTGCGTCAGGCGCAGGAAGCATTGGATCGTGCCCGGGCCCTGTCAGCCAAGGGGATCACCTCCAAGGCGGATTTTGACAATGCAACCAACGCGCATGACAGCGCCAATGCGCGGCTGAATACATCGAGGCAGGCACTGGTCGCCAGCCAGTCCCAATTGCAGCTCGTAGCCGCGCAAAAACGCGATGTTTTGCTGCGGATCGAAAAGGCGGATGTCAAAGCGCCAACGGATGGCGTAGTTCTCAGCCGTAACGCACTGCTCGGCGGTATTGTGTCTGTTAATGCTGGTCCTTTGTTTCGTATCGCCCGCGATCGCGATTTTGAGCTTTCCGCCAATATTCCCGAAGCCGATCTGCCGCGTCTCAAGCAGGGCATGCCCGTGTCTGTTCGTGTTTCCGGCATGGATGAGCCCGTTGCCGGTCGTATCCGGTTGATTTCGCCGGAGATCACTGCCAACTCGCGGCTCGGTTCAGTCAAAATTTCACTCGAGCGCAACGATGCGATCCGCCCCGGTAATTTCGCCCGTGCAATTGTTGAGCTGACCCGGCGCAATGGTGTCAGCGTTCCGCTGTCCGCCGTCGTCTATCACGGGTCCACGGCGCTCGTGCAAGTGGTCAAGGACGGGGTGATTGATACCCGCAAAGTCACGCTTGGCATTCGCAATGACCGGTCGGTCGAAGTCCTGAGTGGACTGGCCGATGGTGAGGACGTTGTGGCCCGCGCCGGAACTTTTGTCGCTAATGGTGATCGTGTCACCCCTGTTCGGGTTGCAGAGGAAACAACGGGGGCGGTCAAATGAACTGGAACATTTCTGCCTGGTCGATCCGCAATCCGGTTCCATCGATCCTGTTGTTTGTCGTGCTCGTTGTTCTGGGCTTGATGAGCTTTGCCAAGCTGCCGATTACCCGCTTTCCCAATATTGATGTTCCGCTCATTTCAGTCGCGGTGACTGATCCTGGCGTTGCACCGAGCGAGCTTGAAACCCAGATCGCCAAGCGGGTTGAGGATTCGGTTGCCAACATTACCGGCGTGAAGAATGTTATCACGACGCTCACTGAAGGCATTTCGACAACGCTTGTCGAGTTCCGGCTCGAAGTCGATACGCAAAAAGCCCTGAACGACGTCAAGGATGCGGTTACCCGCATTCGCAGCGATCTGCCCGCAACCATCAAGGAGCCGATTGTCAGTTCGGTGGATGTTGAGGGTTCGGCTATTCTGACCTACGCGGTTTCCGCGCCGACCATGACATCCGAAGAACTCTCGTGGTTTGTCGATGACAAGATTCTGCGCGATATCCAGGGCGTCAAAGGTGTTGGCCGGGTGGAACGCTATGGCGGCGTGACCCGCGAAATCCGGGTTGCGCTTGACCCGGACCGGTTGACGGCTTTGGGCGTAACCGCCGCCGATGTAAATCGCGCGCTTAAGGCGATGAACACGGATCTGACCGGGGGCCGGGGTGATCTTGGGACGACACAGCAGACCATTCGCACGCTGGGCGCATCGCGCACGCTCGATGACCTGCGTAGCGTGGAAATTCCGCTCGCTGGCGGCCGTTCCGTCCGGCTTGACGCTATCGGCAGTGTCACGGACTCGTTTCAGGAGCCGAAATCCTTTGCCCGCGTGAACAACCAGACGATTGTGTCGCTGGGCATATTCCGCGCCAAAGGTGCCAGTGATGCCGACGTTTTCAAGCGGGTTCAGGACCGCATGGAACTGTTGAAGCAGAAATATCCCGATGCGCGGTTCAGTATCATCGATAATGCGGTGAACTATACCTACGGCAATTACGAAGCGGCGATGAGTTCACTCGTCGAAGGCGCGATCCTCTCGATCATCGTTGTCTTCCTCTTCCTGCGTAACATGCGGGCGACTTTAATTGCAGCCATAGCCTTGCCGCTGTCAGCCATACCGACATTCTGGGCAATCGATATGCTCGGGTTCTCGCTCAATTTGATCAGTTTGCTCGGGATCACGCTCGTGACCGGTATTCTTGTCGATGATGCGATTGTGGAGATTGAGAATATCGTCCGGCATATGCGTTCGGGCAAATCACCCTATCGCGCTTCGCTGGAGGCAGCAGACGAAATTGGACTGGCTGTTATCGCTATTTCGGTGACAATCATTGCGGTGTTTGCGCCGGTCAGCTTCATGAGCGGCATTGCCGGGCAATATTTCAAACAGTTCGGTCTGACGGTTGCGGTTGCCGTGTTTTTCTCGCTGCTTGTAGCGCGTCTGATCACGCCGATGATGACGGCCTATCTCCTGCGCGACAAGAAGAACCTGCTTCACGAGGAAAATGACGGCGGCTGGGTTGGCGCTTACACCCGCTTTCTCGTGGTCACGCTGCGTTATCGCTGGCTGACCCTGATCAGTGGTGTGCTTCTGTTCGCCACGGCAATCTGGGCCATGGGCTTTCTGCCTTCAGGTTTTGTGCCTGCGCAGGATGAGGCGCGTGTTGCAGTCAATCTGGAATTGACACCGGGCTCGCCCATCGATGAAACGCGCCGTGTGACTGATCTGGCCGCTACACGTGTTCGGGAAATCCCGGAAGTGCAGCAGACCTATGTGGTTGGCGGATCGTCACCCAAAGGCGAGGTCGATACGCGCCGCGCTACGATGATCGTCAAGCTCAGCCATAAGAGCGAGCGCAACCGTACCCAGAAACAGATAGAAACCGATATTTTCGCAAAGCTGTCTGAAGTGCCGGATATACGTGCCAATTTCGTCAATGATCGCGGCGAGCGTGAATTTGCTATCGGCGTTATTGGCCCGGACGGTCAGAAGGTGAGCGAGCAGGCACGTGCCATGCAGAGCGGCATGATGGCAACCGGCAGTTTCCAGGCTGTTTCATCCAGTGCTGCATTGGACCGCCCGGAGATTATTGTCACGCCCCGCATGGACAAACTGGCCGAGCTTGGTTTGTCCACATCAGGTGTCTCTGATGCGCTTCGTGTTGCAACACTCGGCGATCTTGATGCCAATCTTGCCAAATATACAGTTGGTGACCGCCAGATACCGATCCGTGTTCAGCTGACAGAAGAATCACGCCGCGATTTGACAGTTCTGAACACGCTGACGGTGACGGCACCGTCTGGCGTGGTTGTGCCGCTTGCCTCGATTGCCAATGTCAGTTTCGGGCAGGGCCCGTCATCGATCGAACGCTTCAACCGTGAACGCCGTGTCGTCGTCGGCGCTAATATGGCCGGCGGCAAAGAGATCGGCGAGGGACTTTCCATCGTCAAAGGCTTACCGCAGGTCAAATCCATGCCGGAAGGTGTGCGTATTCAGGAAACCGGAGACGCCGAGGTTATGGGCGAAGTCTTTGCCGGCTTCCGCGATGCCATGATCATGGGTCTGATGCTGGTGTTTGTGGTGCTGATTCTGCTCTTTGGCAGTATCTTTCATGCTTTCACCATTCTGATGTCTCTGCCCCTCTCCATTGCCGGCGTGGCGGCAGCTCTGCTGCTCACAAACAACTCCGTATCCATGGCCGTGGTCATCGGTATCCTGATGTTGATGGGTATCGTCACCAAGAATGCCATTATGCTCGTCGATTTCGCTGTTGAAGAGGTCAAGCACGGCATACCGCGCAACGAGGCCATCATTGACGCTGGCCGCAAGCGCGTTCGTCCGATTGTGATGACCACGATTGCCATGTCCGCAGGCATGTTGCCCGCAGCCATGGCCTTCGGTGACGGCGGCGAGTTCCGGGCTCCGATGGCGATTGCGGTGATCGGTGGGCTGCTGATCTCGACAGTGCTGTCGCTGGTGTTCGTGCCGTCGTTCTACACGATCATGGATGATTTGAGCCGCTGGATGGCACGGGCGTTCAAATGGAGCTTCCGCCCCAATATTCCGGACGAAGCTCCGGAAGGTGCAGCCAAACACGGCGTTCGTACGGTTCCAGCCTATCCGGCACCTGGCCTGATCACTGAAGCCGCAGAATAGACGGCTTCAGATGGGGTGGCGGATTGCCGCCGTCCGTGATCGCTTGAGCGCGCTGCGCATCTGCCAAAGCGAGTGACAGACAAGCGTCGTGATAATGATGATCCCGCCAAGCAGGGTGGGGTCGGTGGGCCGCTCTGAAAAAACAAACCAGACCCAGATTGGTGCAAGGACTGTTTCCAGGAGATAGAACATCGCCACTTCGGGACCGGAGAGAAATCTGGGTCCCGTTGCAAGACAGGCGAAAGCAATCGTGGTCACAACAGCGCCATTGAAGATGATCCAACCGGGAACCGCGACAGTAAACCCGTGCTGCGACACCATGAAAGCGGCGACCAGCATGGGCAGAGCCGTACCGATGATCGCGGCGAAACTCATGTCTTTCTTCGAGGCGCGGGTCACGGTAATGGCCGAGGCAAGGAAAAAGGTCGATAGCAACGCGATCAGATTGCCGAACAGATGACCGGAAGACAGACCCTCGCGAACGATGATGCCGACACCGATCAGCATGAAAAACATTGCAATGAACGTGGCGGTCCTTGGCCGCTCTTTCAGGAAAATCCATGAAAACAGCGCCGCAAACACGGTATTGAAAGCGAGGATGAACACGAGATTGGCCGTCGTCGTATTATAGACCGCGACCATGAAAGCGATGGAACCCATCCCGTAAAGCCCGGCCACGGCAAAACCGATACGTCCCGGCAGGATCGTCCGCGCTTTTCCGGTCGCTACGCTCCAGATCGCCCAGATGATCAGCGCACAGATGAATGTCGTGCCGCTACGCAGCAGCAGCGTTGACCATGTTTCGCCCTGACCAAGCCGCAGCAACGGAATATCGACGGAGAGTATCAGACCGCCAATGCCTGTGATGAGCAGGCCCTTGCGGTGATCAAGATGCGGTTGGGACATTTCCTCGGGGCTTTCCAAGTCTTTTAAGATCAAGTCTTTTTATAATTTAAGCCAAGAGCTTTAGCTGGAAGAATGGGCTTATTCTAGGTCAGGTAAGTACAAATCAGTTTCAAATGGGGAGATGGCAATTCTGGCGTGCGTGGTTCGACACGCTCACCATGAGGGAGAGGGTTTGGCTGCACGCCACCCTTCGATAGTACAGAACTTGGCTCCCTGCAGTCCTCACTCTCCCTCATGGTGAGCGTGTCGAACCACGCACCATTGAACTACCACCCGAACACAGCCTAATCGCGACGTTCCCAGCCCTTTGGTCCCAGATGTTCCTGAGGCTTGTAGCGGATTTTATACTGCATCTTGCGTGAGCCCTCGACCCAATAGCCGAGATAGACATGCGGCAGGCCTGCCGCCGCAGCGCGCTGAATATGGTCGAGAATCATGAAGGTACCGAGTGAGCGGTCCGCATAATCAGGGTTGAAGAAGGAATAGACCATCGATAGCCCGTCGCCCATGATGTCTGTCAGTGCGACAGCGATCAGTTCGCCTTCGCCCTTCTTGGTGATGAACGAGTCAGGTCCGCGACGGCGATATTCAATGATCTGTGTGGGAACGTGCGTATCCTCAACCATCATTGCATAGTCGAGCACCGTCATTTCCGACATGCCGCCCTTGTTATGCCGCGCATCGAGATAGCGGCGGAACAGGTTATATTGCTCCGTGGAAGGTTCTGCCTGATGGATATTGCCGATCAGGTCCCGATTATGGTTCCAGACCCGGCGCATGGATTTCTCCTGCTTGAACTCGCCGGCAAGAATACGAACGGAGACGCAGGCTCTGCAATTCTCGCAGGCGGGCCGATACGCAATGTTTTGCGAGCGCCGGAAACCGCCTTGCGTGAGCAGATCATTGAGTTCACTTGCGCGCCCACCCACAAGATGTGTGAAAACCTTGCGCTCCAGTTGCCCTTCCAGATATGGGCAGGGCGAGGGTGCTGTCAGAAAAAACTGCGGTGATTGCTGCGGTTGATGCGTCATTCGTCATCCTGGAACGGTATGCAACTCCTATAGAATCGTAAGACCACTGATAACGTCAATTCAATTATATTGTATTCAGTCGTGAATGTCGTCATCCCGTTCTATTTTTGAATTCAAACCATAGCACCGTGAACCGTTCCATGAATGGCTGGGGGCATCGTGTGCCCCGCCTGTGGAATGGCCCCAGCGGCCATTGAACGACAGAAAATCCTGGGCGAAATGCACGGTCAGCAGCCCGGAGCCATATTTGTCAGTCCAGATCATTGTGCGCTCAGGCCCGGTTTCGATCTCGTTTTCGGTCAGCGTGCCCATGACGAGCCCGTCTGCAGCATCGATCTGGTACGTTCCAAAAACATGCCCGTCCCTGCCGACATTCAGAATAGTTTCAATATCCTGATAGTCGCCGTTTGAAATCACTTCGCCACAAAACCGTCCGGCAGGAGATGCAGCCAGACTATTGCCAATACCGAGGCTGTAGAAAAAGAGCGCCATGAAGGCGAAGGCGTAAAGCCTGAGATGTGTCATGGTTATGACCGGTAAATGAAGAAGGCTCCCGATCGGGAGCCCTCGGATTAATTGTATGCGCGTACGACAACCGTACCTAGAAGCAGGTCGTGGACCGTGCGTTTGCGGTCCAAAACGAATGTCGCAAGGAGAATGAACGGTGTCAGTACCACGTTCAATCCCCAGAAAAGCACCGTATGGACGATGGCAAGCAGACCATCGACCTTTTGTCCATCCAGACGCTCGAGCTTCAAGCCCATCATCTGCATACCTTTGGTTGCCTGACGCGAGCCGCCGAGTGTGGACGCGACATAAGCAAGCGCCACAGCCGGGAACATGATGCCATAAAGCATCCAGCCAAGGCCCAGCGTCGCAACGCCAAGAATGGCGATCACAATAGCGACGGGGATGCATAGGAAAAACACGATGACGTAATCCATCAGGAACGCGAAAACGCGGCTGGACCGCACGCCCTGATACATCCGCCAGTCGTCCAGGCGGTTGGTGATTATTTCGCCGTCAAGCGCGCTCGTATTCATTTCGTTTCCCGTTTCAAACACACGGACACAGCGCCGTGCTCTTGCAGTTGGGAATTCTAGAATAGAAATTCAAGGAGTTTCTGTCGAATAGGGTTGCACGTGGCCTTGTGCGTGGTTCGACAAGCTCACCATGAGGGAGTGGGATGGGTTGCAAAGCCAATCTGCAATTTTGCAGAACTAGCTCCCTGCAATCCTCACCTTCCCTCATGGTGAGCTTGTCGAACCACTTACAAAATTTATGCAATCAGAGCCCAGCCTTCAGACGCTCTGCAACCAAAGGGGCAAAATAAGTCAGGATGCCATCACAACCGGCACGCTTGAATGCGAGCAGTGTTTCCATCATCACCCGCTCTTCGTCGATCCAGCCATTGGCACCCGCAGCCTTGATCATCGTATATTCACCCGACACCTGATAGGCGAATGTCGGCACAGAGAATGTTTCCTTGAGGCGGTGAATGATATCGAGATAGGGCAGGCCCGGCTTGACCATCAGGGAATCCGCACCTTCCGCCAGATCCTGTTCCGCTTCGCGAATGGCTTCATCCGTATTGGCCGGGTCGATGTAGTAGGTCTTCTTGTCACCCTTGAGACGGCCGGACGTGCCGATGGCCTCGCGGTAGGGACCATAGAAAGCCGACGCGAATTTCGTGGCATAGGCCATGATAGCAACATCCTGAAAACCGTTCTGGTCCAGTGCTTCGCGAATAGCGCCAATGCGGCCGTCCATCATGTCCGATGGCGCAATGATATCGGCGCCAGCGGCAGCCTGTAGCACCGCACCGCGAGTGATCTGCGCCACTGTCTCGTCATTGACGATGATACCATCGCGCAAAATGCCATCATGACCGTGACTGGTGAATGGATCGAGAGCCACATCGGTGATAATGCCGATTTCCGGCACTGCGTCCTTGATCGCCCGCGTGGCACGGTTGATCAGATTGTCCGCGTCAAGAATACCGGAGCCGGTCTGGTCGCGCAGGCTTGGATCGATATTGGCAAAGGTTGCAATGGCCGGAATACCAAGTTTCGCGGCACGCTCTGCCTCGCGCGCCGCCATATCGACGGAAAAACGCTGAACGCCGGGCATGGCAGCAATGTCTTCGCGCCGATTCGTGCCTTCGCATAAAAAGATTGGCCAGATGAGATCGTTGACCGTCAGCTGGTTCTCCTGAACCAGCCGGCGCGACCAGTCCGCTTTGCGCATACGGCGCAGACGGCGGCTCTGCGTGATTTCATCGACGGTCCTGCCGGTGCTGGCGTGAAAAGGCGAAACTTTGTTCATCATTGCTGCCCTGTCCGTATGAGGCGGACTTTCTTCCTGTTGTTTGGAACGTTTCCAGATATTGGAAACGGTTTTAACAGGCTTCACCCCGTGGACCAAGATGCTTGGCAAGAGATGTGATCCATTGACGCGGTATGCCGGAGTTTCCTAACCTCACGATAATGAACAAGGAGGGGTGTATGGAAATCGATTTTGGCGGCGAGGGCGAAATCGCATTTGAAACCAGGGGGAAGGCCGGGTTGGTTCGCCTGACCCGCCCGAAGGCCCTGAATGCGCTGACGCCTGTCATGGTCAGGGCCATGTACCGCGCCTTGCAAGCCTGGGCCGCTGATCCTGAAATTCACTGCGTGGTTGTCGAGGGCGAGGGGCGGGCCTTTTGCGCTGGCGGCGATATTCTTGCGGTCTATCGTGCGGGAAAAGCCGGAGCACCACTTTACGACTTCTTCCATGACGAATACCGGTTGAACGCTTTTATAAGACACTTTCCCAAACCCTATATATCGCTGATCGACGGAATTGTGATGGGCGGCGGCGTTGGGATTTCCGTCCACGGCTCGCACCGCATCGTCACCGAGAATGTCATGTTCGCCATGCCGGAAGTCGGAATCGGTTTCTTTCCGGATGTGGGTGGTAGCGCCTTCCTGCCGCATTTGCCTGAGCATTTTGGCACATATCTCGCCCTGACCGGCAATCGAATTCGCCAGGGAGATTGTCTGCAGAGCGGTATCGCTACCCATGCAATTCGGGCTGAACACAAGGAAGCTATCCGCCACGCTTTGATCAAAACCGGTGACCCTGCTGAAGCCCTGCGCGATAAAACGATCAATCCGGACTATGAAACCAGCGAGAAAATACGCGATATGATCGGCGTTCTGTTCGATCCGCAAACTCTGGGCGGCTGTCTTATTCGCTTGGCCGCTGCCGGAGTAAATGAAAACGAAGATGCGCAGCGGGTTCTGGATATTGTCAGGACGCGCTCTCCAACCAGCCTGCATGTGACGTTCAGGCAGATCGAAGAAGGGCGTGATCTCGACATGGATCAATGCATGCAAATGGAATACCGCATCCTGTCCAGAATGCTGGAGAACCATGACTTTTATGAAGGTGTCCGCGCGCTTCTCGTCGATAAGGACAATGCGCCCGCGTGGCAGCCGGCAACCATTGAAGATGTCACACCTGAAATGATTGATGCCTATTTTGCGCCACTGGGTGAGCGGGAACTGCAGCTTACATGATCGAGAAAGCCACTCATCTGCCATTTGACGCAACATTGGCCCAGACCGGCTTCATCTGGTTGCTCCGCGTGGTGTCTATTTATTGCCTTGTGGCAGGTGTCGGCTATTGGGTGCAGATCATGGGTTATTATGAAGGCCTGCTCTGGCGCTTTGATCTGATGCCCTGGCAATGGAAGGTGGCCTCCGTTTCGCTTGCCATGCTGTTTCCGGTCGCATCCACCGGCCTTTGGATGATGGTATCATGGGGTCCGGTCATCTGGTTCGTCGCCGCGCTTGGCGAAACACTGATGTTCACGGTGTTCTCGGAGTACTTCTTTTATAGGCCGATTATCGCCGTCATTCATGGCTGTGTGGCGCTGCTCTATATTGCCTTCCGCATTGTACTTTTCCTGCAGAAACGTCAACAGGCCATGCCTGTGCGCTGACAGGGCGGTAAGTCTTCGTTAAGCCTGAAATTGCATCCTTCATGGTAAGATACTGTTAAGTCTGAGTTTTAATTCGAATTTTATGCGTATTGGATAGTGTTGCCTCAACGGTGAGAAAAATACACCGAAACAACAGTGAGGCAGGTATTATGAACAACATACAGAGAAAGTCTGGAACGAGCCCGCATGCAACCGTCAATGATACAGCATTGCGGACTCTTTATCTTGAAGCACTCCAGTTGGTCGAACGTTTGCATCGTCGTTTACTTGACGTTGTCAAAGATGAATTCGACCGGAATGGCCGCAGCGACATCAATGCGATCCAGGCATTGCTGCTTTTCAACATCGGTAATGCTGAATTGACCGCTGGTGAACTGCGCAGCCGCGGTTACTATCTCGGCTCAAACGTTTCCTACAATCTGAAGAAACTGGTCGAACTCGGCTTCATTTCCCATGAACGTTCACGCACCGACCGCCGTTCGGTCCGGGTTAGCCTGACCGAGAAGGGCAACGAAGTGGCCGAACTGGTTGCAGGTCTCTACGAGCGCCATGTAGCTTCGATTGAACATGTCGGTGGCATCAAGGCTGAAGAGTTCCAGTCCATGAACAAGGCGTTGCAGCGTCTTGATCGCTTCTGGAATGATACAATCGCCTACCGCATGTAAGTTCAGTCCATTCTGCAAACAAAAGCCCGGCTTCGCACCATGCGAAGGCGGCTTTGCTGTGGGTTGCTTTAATCACTGGTTTTACAGTCATTAATCCGCCATAATGCCGTGAAAATGCGGCAAGAGTTATTCCAGTTTCAGTGAAGCTCTCATGTTGGCTCCGCACGGGCTGATCGGCGTTTGAACCATCACGATTACGCTATCGGTGCGAAAGTTGCTGTTTGTTAAGGGTGTTCCTGATAATTTTGGAAACCATAGTCGCCGCTATGCGTTACAGGCGGCAGGCTGGCTGCAGAACTTCCAATTGGGTTGGGCATTATTATGAAGAATTTTAAATCATCAGGGCTTGATCGCCGCGCGTTCCTCACGGGAGTGGCCACTGCTGGTTTGGCTGCCATAACATCGTCCGCCTGGGCCGATGATACGGCAATCAATGATATCCTTGCCTCTCCACGCCGCGGCAATTGGGACGATCAGTTTGATGCGCGTTCAAGCGCGCATGCCAAAGTTGCCAGTTTCCAGCCAATCGCCAGCCCTGAAACAGTCTCCTTCGTTGAGGCCGCCATCAATTCGTATAGCCAGATCGTCGCCAATGGCGGCTGGCCCAATGTGCCTGTCACGACCAAATTGCAGCTGGGCGTTGTCGATCCATCGGTCGCTATTTTGCGCAAGCGCCTGATGGTTTCAGGCGATCTGTCGGCGAGCGCCGGTGTTTCCAATTCATTTGATACCTATGTTGATGCGGCGGTGAAGCGTTTCCAGACCCGTCATGGTCTGCCTGCCGACGGCGTTATGGGACAGTTCACCATTGCCGCCATGAATATTCCTGCCAACATTCGCCTTGGCCAGTTGCAGACCAATCTCGAACGCGTACGCACGCTCGCCGGTGCAAATCAGGGTGGCCGTTATGTCATGGTCAACATTCCTGCTGCCCAGATTGAAGCTGTCGAAGGTGGCCGCGTCGTTCAGCGCCATACCGCCATTGTCGGCAAGATCGACCGTCAGACGCCGATTCTCGACTCCAAGATTTCCGAGGTCATCCTCAATCCTTACTGGACGGCACCAAAGTCTATCATCCAGAAAGATATTATTCCGCTGATGCGCAAGGACCCGACATACCTCACGCGCAACAAGATCCGCCTGTTCAACGAACAGCGCCAGGAAGTACCGCCGGAAAGCGTTGACTGGAATACGGATGATGCAGTCAAGCTGATGTTCCGTCAGGATCCGGGCAAGATCAACGCCATGTCCTCCACGAAGATCAACTTCGCCAATCCGTATGCTGTCTACATGCATGACACACCGCAGCAGGGCAATTTCAACAAGCTCATGCGCTTTGATTCGTCCGGCTGCGTGCGCGTCCAGAATGTTCGCGATCTGAATGTATGGCTGCTGCGCAACACGCCGGGCTGGGACCGTCAGACCATGGATGCGACGATCAAATCCGGCGTCAACACGCCGATTGCGGTTACCGATCCGGTTCCGCTGCACTTCGTTTACGTGTCTGCCTGGTCAACCGGCGACGGTGTTGTCCAGCTGCGCGACGATATTTACGAGCGTGATGGTCAGCAGGCCCTGTCGATTGGCACCAACACCTGATCTTCGCTTTTAGAGATTTTCCATTGGAAAGACCGCCTTCGGGCGGTCTTTTTGCATTTGAACCGTGGATGGCGGTTTCGGGCTAGTGCTTTTCGCCCACCGGCCATTGGCCTTGATCATTTAAGTATGATAATGCGCCGGAATACCTACTCACTTACCGGCAAATGAGGGTCAAGACACCATGTCGAATGCAAGCGCTTCCGTTGCAGATACCTTTTTCAACGCGTCACTCGAAGACATCGATCCGGAAATCTTCAGCTCCATCCGCAAGGAACTTGGCCGTCAGCGCCATGAAATCGAGCTGATCGCTTCGGAAAATATTGTTTCGCGCGCCGTGCTTGAAGCACAGGGCTCGATCATGACCAACAAATATGCTGAGGGATATCCGGGCAAGCGCTACTATGGCGGCTGCCAGTTTGTTGATATTGCTGAAGAATTGGCCATTGAGCGCGCCAAGAAGCTGTTCAATTGCGAATTCGCAAATGTTCAGCCGAATTCGGGCAGCCAGATGAATCAGGCGGTCTTCCTGGCTCTTCTGCAGCCGGGCGATACATTCATGGGTCTCGATCTCAACTCCGGCGGTCACCTCACGCACGGTTCGCCGGTCAACATGTCCGGCAAATGGTTCAATGTTGTTTCCTACGGTGTGCGTCAGGACGACAACCTGCTCGATATGGCCGAAATCGAACGTCTGGCGCATCAGCACAAGCCAAAGCTGATCATCGCCGGTGGTACTGCCTATTCGCGCGTCTGGGATTTTGAACGTTTCCGTCAGATCGCCGATGCCGTTGGTGCCTATCTTATGGTCGATATGGCGCACATCGCCGGCCTCGTTGCTGCCGGTGTCCATCCATCGCCGCTACCCCATGCGCATGTGACCACAACGACAACGCACAAATCCCTGCGCGGTCCGCGTGGCGGCATGATCCTGACCAACGACGCGGATATCGCCAAGAAGATCAATTCGGCTGTATTCCCCGGCCTGCAGGGCGGCCCGCTGATGCATGTCATCGCAGCCAAGGCCGTGGCTTTCGGCGAAGCGCTGAAGCCGGAGTTCAAGACCTATGGCGAGAATGTTGTCACCAACGCCCGCACGCTGGCTGAATCGCTCAAGAAAAACGGTCTTAACATCGTATCCGGCGGCACTGACAATCACCTGATGCTGGTTGATCTGCGTCCAAAGAATGCAACAGGCAAGCGTGCGGAGGCTGCTCTCGGCCGCGCCAACGTTACCTGCAACAAGAATGGCATTCCTTTTGACCCGGAAAAGCCATTCGTAACATCAGGTGTTCGCCTCGGCACACCGGCAGGAACAACGCGTGGCTTCGGCCCGGCAGAATTCACCGAAATCGGCAATCTGATTTCGGAAGTTCTGGATGGTTTGAAGGTTGCCAATTCCGACGAGGGCAATGCAGCGGTTGAAAAGGCCGTGCAGCAGAAGGTTGTCGCCCTGACTGACCGCTTCCCGCTCTATCCCTATCTCGGCCAGTAAGCATTGATTGTTTTTGAAAAATGGCGGCCTTGTGCCGCCATTTTTGTTTGCAGTTGCAGGAAGATCGCGCGTGGTTCGACAAGCTCACCATGAGGGAGAGTGAGGATTGCAACGCCCATTCTGCGATGTTGCAGAAGTATCCCTTCCTGCAGTCCTCCATGTCCCTCATGGTGAGCTTGTCGAACCACGCACAATGACTTTGCCGCCTACATCCAACCGTCCCAACCGTTTCTTTGACACATCGTCGCGGTGAGAGTGCTTTTATATCGTACCGAAAGACACTATCTTCTCATCGATTTCAGAATCATCTCCAGAAAGCCGAACGATGCGTTGTCCCTATTGCCAGTCTGAGGATACTCAGGTGAAAGATTCCCGCCCAGCCGAAGATGGGGCGGTGATCCGCAGACGGCGTATTTGTACCGTATGCGGCGGACGGTTCACGACTTTTGAACGGGTGCAACTGCGGGACCTGAGCGTTATCAAGAAGAGCGGCCGCAAGGTCGCGTTTGATCGCGACAAGCTGATGCGTTCCGTCGAAGTGGCGTTGCGCAAGCGGCAGGTCGATCCGGAGCGGGTTGAGCGCGCCGTATCAGGAATTGTCCGCCAGCTGGAAAGTTCGGGTGAACCTGAAGTCTCGTCCGATGAAATCGGCCGTCTGGTCATGGATGCGCTCAAAGGGATTGATGACATCGCTTATATCCGCTTTGCATCGGTTTACCGCAATTTCCGCGAGGCAAAAGACTTCCATAACGTGATCGACGAAATCACGGCTGGTGACGTCGCTTCCGATCCGGTCGAGGATGAGTGAATTCCATGAGCCAATCGGAGCAGAGCGCGCTTGACCGGCGTTTCATGGCTGCAGCCATTCGTCTGTCGCGCAGCCATAAGGGCCTGACCGGCACAAACCCGTCGGTAGCAACGCTGATCGTCAACGACGGCGTGATTGTCGGCCGCGGCGTGACTGCCATTGGCGGTCGTCCGCATGCGGAAACGCAAGCACTGGCCGAGGCGGGCGAAAAGGCGAGGGGTGCCACCGCTTATGTGACGCTCGAACCATGCGCGCATCATGGCAAGACACCGCCCTGCGCCGATGCGCTGGTGACATCTGGCGTTACGCGCGTGGTTTCTGCCGCCAATGATCCGGATGATCGCGTTGCAGGCAAAGGCTATGCCATTTTGCGTAATGCAGGCGTTGAGGTTGTGACCGGTATTCTGGCCGCTGAAGCGGCGGATTATCTCGCCGGTTACTTGATTCGATCATCGAAAAAACGTCCGGAAGTGACTCTGAAGCTTGCACTTTCCAGTGATGGCTACATTGGCAAATCCGGTCTTGGCCAACTGGCTATAACCGGTGCAGTTTCGCGTGCACAGGTGCATATGATGCGGGCCGAATCCGATGCCATTCTCATCGGGGTCGGCACGGCGCTGGCTGATGATCCCGAATTGACCTGCCGCTTGCCGGGACTGACAGATCGCTCACCGCTTCGCATTGTGCTCGACAGCCAGTTGCGGCTGCCGTTGCACAGCAAACTGGTACAAAGCGCCGCCAGTGTTCCCGTATGGATTGCCGCTAGTGCACAAGCTGATCCGGTAAAACGCCAAGCGCTAGTTGCAGCAGGGTGCCGAATGCTGGCAACCGAAACCGATTGCGGTGCCACAGCGCTGCCGGAACTGCTCGATGATTTGGCCGCGCAGGGCATTGGCATGCTGATGGTGGAGGGGGGCGCTGCCGTGGCCTCGGCCTTTCTGCAGGATGGTCTCGTTGATCGTCTGGCGCTTTTTGAAGGACCGGTTGCAATCGGCAATGAGGCCGGGGTTGCAGTTCCCGAGCTTGCTTCCCATATCGCTCGTGACTTCACATTGTTGCGTGATGATCGTTTCGGTGACGATCAATATCGCGAATATATACGCCCCATCGTCTAAGGAAGCAGAAATGTTCACGGGAATTGTTACGGATATCGGCAAGATTGGTCATATAAAGCCGTTGAACGAGGGCGTGCTTTTGCGGGTGGAAACCAGTTACGACCCGCAGACCATCGAGATCGGTGCATCCATAGCCTGTTCCGGCGTTTGTCTTACCGTCGTGACCTTGCCCGAAAAGGGCTCGAATGCCCGCTGGTTCGAAGTCGAAGCCTGGGAAGAAGCTTTGCGCCTGACCAGCATTGCCGGCTGGAAAAACGGGACCCGTATCAATCTCGAACGGTCATTGAAGCTCGGTGATGAAATGGGCGGTCATCTGGTCTCCGGCCATATCGATGCGATGGCTGACATCATCAAGCGCGAAGACGAGGGCGATGCTGTTCGGTTCACCTTGCGTGTGCCGGAAGTCCTGGCGCGATTCATTGCCCCAAAGGGTTCGGTGGCGCTCGATGGGACGTCCTTGACGGTCAACAGTGTCAATGACAATGAATTCGACGTTCTGCTGATCCGTCACTCGCTTGAAGTCACCACATGGGGTGACCGCAAGGCGGGCGACAAGGTCAATATCGAGATCGATCAGATGGCGAGATACGCAGCACGGCTTGCAGAATATCCGAAATCAGCCTAGGACCACATCTAGAGCCTTTCTTGCTTAAATAGAATCGTTCTGCCGGAGGGAATTTGTGGACAAGGCCAAGGGGTTTGGCGAGACCGATGTTTATCCATCGGGCGAAGTCAAAGCCCGCAGGAATTGGCTCAAATTCACCCGGCCCTTTGGTTTCCGGCTGGCGGCCAACCACTTTGTCAGGCAGCTTCGTCCGATGGATGCACATCGGCCTCGCTACCTTCCGCGTGGATTGTCTCGCCATCCGAGAAACAGAACTGTTTCTATTTAAACAAGAAAGGCTCTAAGGTGGAGCAGCTCCGCCAATCCCATTGATCCTTGGAGTTTTCCATGTCCAAAAAAAGGCGCATGCGCCACATCTGTTGATCGTGGAAGCGCGATTCTATGACGATTTGTCCGATGCCTTGTTGAACGGCGCCAAACTGGCGCTTGACGAAGGCAAGGCGAGCTATGACGTCGTTACTGTTCCCGGCGCACTTGAAGTGCCTGCTGCCATTTCCTTTGCACTTGATGCAGCGGAAGATGGCGGAACAGAGTATGATGGCTTTGTGGCGCTTGGTACTGTCATTCGCGGCGAGACCTATCATTTCGATATTGTTGCCAACGAATCCTGCCGCGCACTGATGGAATTGGCCGTTGATGAGAGCATTGCCATTGGCAATGGCATTCTCACGGTTGAGAATGAAGAGCAGGCATGGGCACGTGCCCGCCGTGAAGACAAGGACAAGGGTGGCTTTGCAGCACGTGCTGCACTGACCATGATTGCCCTTAAGGAAAAACTTGGAGCCTGACCGGATGCCTTCTTCCAAAGATGGGCAAAGTCCCGTTGTAAAGACCGCAAACAAGCGCGGTGTTGCCCGTCTGGCTGCAGTTCAGGCCCTGTATCAGATGGACGTAGCCGGTACCGGCGTACTTGAGGTGGTAGCAGAATATGAAGCGCACCGTCTTGGCAAAGAAGTCGACGGCACGCAATATCTTGATGCTGATCCCCAGTGGTTTCGTGCCATTGTCGCCGGTGTTGTCGCCGAACAGACAGCGCTTGATCCGATGATCCGTCAGGCATTGACCGAAGACTGGCCGCTGTCCCGTCTCGACTCGACGCTGCGCGCCATTCTGCGCGCTGGTATCTGGGAGTTGAAGAACCGCCCCGATGTGCCGACTGCTGTTATCGTGTCGGAATATATCGACATCGCCAAGGCTTTTTACACGGACGAAGAGCCCAAGCTCGTCAATGCCGTTCTCGACCGTCTGGCATTCGAGCTTCGCGGTGAAAGCCGCGGCACGAAGAACACGCACAGCTGAGCTTTCGATAAAGCATTCAGCAAATCCCATGGATTACTGCATTCCTATCGTGCGTGGTTCGACAAGCTCACCATGAGGGATAGTGCGGATTGCATTTTTGTGCGCCTCTCTCTCCGTCATCCTCGGGCTTGACCCGAGGACCCAAGGCTAAGAGGCACCGCTACCTCAATTGGTTCAATGTATTCCAGATTTTGGAGTACCCGGTGAAGTTAAATTTGAAATCTGCTCAGCTGAAGCCCATTGTTGCCCATGCTCGTCAGTTATGGGTCCTCGGGTCAAGCCCGAGGATGACGGATTGGAAAGCGCCGAGGTTCCAACCCAGCATCAATCTCCCTCATGGTGAGCTTGTCGTACCACGCACCGCCTGCCACAAACCATGGACAATATTGGTTGAATTCTCAGAGCTTGCGCCAACCCTAAGCCGTCTCAGCGAAAGGCCTTGACCTTTTCACATTCGCTTCGCTACTCCTAGTGCATACGGTCGCGTTTCTGCCGGCCTGGCAGATTTTGCGTGCCGTACCGAACCTGATCCGGGGAGGGGTTATTTTTCGGGTCAAAATCTGAGGGAGTGGCATGACTATACTGTTTCTCGTCATCGCCTGCGGTCTGCTTTCTGTCATATACGCTTTCTGGGCCACCCAATCGGTGCTCGCAGCGGATCAAGGCAATGCGCGCATGCAAGAAATCGCCGGTGCTATCCGCGAAGGAGCACAGGCTTATCTCACACGTCAGTACACGACGATCGCCATTGTTGGCGTCGTTGTCTTTCTCGCAGTCTGGTATCTCTTGTCTTCAACAGCCGCGATTGGTTTTCTGATCGGGGCGGTCTTATCGGGTCTGGCCGGTTTCATCGGCATGCACGTTTCTGTTCGGGCCAATGTGCGCACAGCACAAGCCGCATCGCGCAGTCTTGCTGCCGGTCTTGAAATCGCGTTCAAATCCGGCGCCATCACGGGCATGCTCGTGGCGGGCCTCGCGCTGCTCGGCGTCTCGGTTTATTATTATATTCTGACCGGTCCCATGGGCTATTTGCCTGCGGACCGCGTTGTCATTGATGCGCTTGTCTCCCTCGGGTTCGGTGCGTCACTCATTTCGATCTTTGCCCGTCTTGGCGGCGGTATTTTCACCAAGGGCGCCGACGTTGGCGGCGATCTCGTTGGCAAAGTCGAAGCTGGAATACCGGAAGATGATCCACGCAATCCGGCAACCATTGCTGACAACGTTGGTGACAATGTTGGTGACTGCGCCGGTATGGCCGCTGATCTGTTCGAAACCTATGCGGTGACCATCGTTGCCACCATGGTTCTGGGGGGCGATCTTCTTTGCCGCCACGCCTGTCCTGGGCAATATCATGCTCTATCCCTTGGCCATTTGCGGCGCCTGCATCATCACGTCGATTGCCGGTACGTTTTTCGTCAAGCTGGGCGCCAACAATTCGATCATGGGCGCTCTCTATAAGGGCTTGATCGTCACGGGCCTGCTTTCCATCGTCGGCCTTGCCGCAGCGACATCGCTGACCATCGGCTGGGGTGAAGTTGGTGTTGTCGCCGGCAAGTCGATCACAGGGATCAATCTGTTTTATTGCGGCCTAGTTGGGCTTGTCGTAACCGGATTGATCGTCGTCATTACCGAATATTATACCGGCACCAACAAACGCCCGGTCAATTCGATTGCTCAGGCATCGGTCACCGGCCACGGCACCAACGTCATTCAGGGCCTTGCGGTTTCGCTTGAATCCACAGCACTTCCGGCTCTGGTCATCGTTGGCGGCATCATCTCCACTTATCAGTTTGCAGGGCTCTTCGGCACGGGTATTGCCGTGACAGCCATGCTGGGTATTGCGGGTATGATTGTTGCGCTGGACGCTTTCGGTCCGGTTACCGACAATGCCGGTGGTATTGCGGAAATGGCGGGTCTTGATCCGGAAGTGCGTAAGTCCACCGATGCGCTGGATGCGGTTGGCAACACCACCAAGGCAGTCACCAAGGGCTATGCCATCGGTTCTGCCGGTCTTGGTGCTCTGGTGCTGTTCGCGGCCTATTCCAACGATCTGCAGTTCTTCATCACGGAAGCAAACAAGGACGGCTCGACACTCTTTTCCTACTTCAAGGGAATGGGTTCCGTATCCTTCGAACTTTCCAATCCTTACGTGGTGGCCGGCCTGATCTTCGGTGGCCTCATCCCTTATCTCTTCGGCGGTATCGCGATGACAGCCGTTGGCCGTGCAGCAGGGTCGGTCGTGGAAGAAGTGCGCAGGCAGTTCCGCGAAAAACCGGGCATCATGGCTGGTACCGAGCGCCCTGATTATGCGCGTGCGGTGGATATTCTCACCCGTGCGGCAATCAAGGAAATGATCATTCCGTCGCTTCTGCCGGTATTGGCTCCGCTTGTCGTTTATTTCGGCGTGCTGCTGATTTCCGGTTCCAAGGCTTCGGCGTTTGCGGCGCTGGGTGCCTCGCTTCTCGGCGTTATCATCAATGGTATCTTTGTTGCCATCTCGATGACGTCAGGCGGCGGTGCATGGGATAATGCGAAAAAGTCCTTTGAAGACGGTTTTGTCGATAAGGATGGTGTTCGTCACATGAAGGGATCAGAAGCACACAAGGCCTCGGTCACAGGCGACACGGTGGGCGATCCCTACAAGGATACTGCAGGCCCTGCGGTCAATCCGGCGATCAAGATCACCAACATTGTCGCGCTGCTCCTGCTGGCTGTGCTTGCACACTAGCAATTGGTAAAGCGACCAACAAAAACCCGCGAAACATGGTTTCGCGGGTTTTTTCATTCTTGGCCGGGTTGACCGAATGATTATTGGCCGGGAGGAGCAGAGCCTGCAAGTGAGCCAGGTGCCTTGCCGACGCCCGCAAGCAGCTGACCAAGGAACGAAAGATCCTTGCCGCCTGTCGGCGTGGTGCGTGAAATGAAGTCGAAGACCTTGCCGTCCTGCAATCCGTAATTGGAAATGTTGGCGACCTTGCTGTTCTTGTCGAAATACACGGCCAGAATGCGCCGCTCGGTCACCTTGGGCTGCATGAAGGCGACACTGCGTTTCCGCTTCTGCGAAATATAATAGAAAACTTCGTTGTCGAAGGTTGCCGTTGATGAGGGGCTGCCAAGCGACAGCATGACCTGTTCGCGGCTGGAGCCGACCGGTACAAACTCGAGCGCCTTCTCGTCAAGAACATAGCCTTCCGAGAATGTTTCGGATGGATTGAGATCGGCGGTCTTACAGCCAGCAAGCCCCACGACAAAAACCAGAGCTCCAGCGAGAAGATATTCCCGTGAACGATCGGTCTTGAAAATCCGCTGCAACAACGACATCTCCATTTCAATAGTGGGCGCAAGTCTTTCGCTGCCCGCAGAACTTCGGTAAACCACCTTGAAGTCCGATGCAACTGGCGACTCGTGTTGCGACCTGACCCAAGTGAAAGCACATATATGATTCTCAGTTTATTCAGCCGTAAGGCCAAAGCAAATGAGGCTATTACCACTGCCCTCTACGATGCGATCGTGGCGGCGGCGCGGCAGCCACACTTCTATTCTGACTTTGAGGTGCCGGATTCCCCGTTGGGGCGCTATGAAATGCTGTCTTTGCACGTTTTTCTGTTCGTTCGCAGGATCAAGGGCAGAACGCCAGCTTTGAAAATCGTGGGGCAGGAAGTAACGGACGAGTTCTTTCGCGATGTCGATCATTCCCTGCGGGAACTTGGAATTGGCGATTCAGGCATTCCCAAACGCATGAAAAAGCTTGCACGCATGTTTTATGGCCGGGTTGAGTCCTACGACAAGGCGTTGCAGGATAACGACCGTCCGGCTCTGGCTGCCGCTCTGGCACGCAATGTCCGGCCTGACAGCGCGGATTGGGCAGGCGCGGTTGCTTTGGCGGATTATGTTATTCGGGTGGTTCTGCTCTTGGAAACACAAGCCGATGAGGATATTGCCGGCGGCCAGGTACTATTCCCTGACGCTGAGGCTGGCGTCGAACCACAACAGAATTGAGAAAGGGCGCTTGATGACACGCAATTTGGATGGCGCACTGAGCTTCCCGGTTTCGGTGAAGCGGCTGCCGCAGAAGGGCCTTACGATCAAAATTGAAGCCGATGAGCGCGAGCGCATTGCGCTGCGCGATTTTCATGAGTTGCAGGATGTCACATCTTTCAAAGCCGATCTTCAGATCGTTCCCTGGAAGAAGGATGGTGTGCGTGTGCGCGGCACGGTGAAGGCGGCGATTGTTCAGTCATGCATTGTAACGTGGGAACCCGTCGATGCAATTATCGACGCGGAGGTTGATACGCTCTTTGTTCCTGAACATTCTAAACTGGCGCGTCTTCCAGTCGATGAAAACGGCGAACTGATCATCAGCGCCGACGGTCCTGATATACCGGAGACATTTTCTGGCGATATGCTGGATGCAGGCGCGATTGCTGAAGAGTTCTTTGAGCTCGCAATTGATCCATATCCACGTAAGGAAGGCGTGCCGGATCAGCCTATCGAAGTTACTTTTGGCGAGGATAATGAGACGGAAAAGCCGGTCAACCCTTTCGCAAGCCTGAAGGATTGGAAGCAAAAGCCTTGATCCTGACGAATTCCTCGTAGCAGCTATCAAAATGACGTTGGGATGGTCTATAAGAGTTCGAAAATAACAGGTGCAGGGGCAAAGTTTTCACGATGATTCCGAGTTATGTGCCCGCGTATTGGCAGATTCCGGTTGTACAGCGGCGGAAATTGACTATTTTCGCCGAGTCTTTGAGCAATTGATAAACCCAGCAAGCCTACTCACTGAACAGGACAATCAAGAGTGATCAGAATTTCCATTGATGCCATGGGCGGTGATTTCGGTCCTGAGATCGTCATTCCCGGCCTGGCAACGGCGCTGGAGCGCCATCCTGATATCCAGTTCGTGATCTTCGGTCGTGAAGAAGAAGTAAAGCCCGTTCTTGACCGCCACCCCGCGCTTTCCAGCTCCATATTCCATCACTGCGATGTTTCCGTGCGTATGGATGAGAAACCCAGCCAGGCCCTGCGCAATGGCCGTTGGAAGTCTTCCATGTGGCGTTCGATCGAAGCGGTAAAGACCGGCGAGGCCGATGTCTGTGTGTCAGCGGGCAATACCGGTGCTCTGATGGCAATGTCCAAGTTCTGTTTGCGCACCATGGCCAATGTTGAACGGCCCGCCATTGCCGGTATCTGGCCAACATTGCGCGGCGAGAGCATTGTCCTTGATATCGGCGCGACGATTGGCGCCGATGCCCAGCAGCTTGTCGATTATGCCGTTATGGGTGCGGCTATGGCGCGTTCGCTGTTTGAGATAAAGCGCCCCACAATTGGCTTGCTCAATGTCGGCGTCGAGGAAATTAAAGGTCAGGATGACGTGAAGGACGCGGCACGCATTTTGCGCGAAATTCCGTTGCCAAGCCTTGAATATTACGGTTTCGTCGAGGGCGATGACATTGGCAAGGGCACCGTTGACGTAGTGGTCACCGAAGGCTTTACCGGAAATATTGCGCTGAAGGCGGCCGAAGGTACGGCGAAGCAATTTGCCCAGTATCTGCGCGACGGCATGAACCGCACTTGGATGGCCAAGATTGGCTATCTTTTCGCCAAGGGTGCGTTTGATCGCTTGCGCGAGAAGATGGACCCGCGCAAGACCAATGGCGGTGTTTTCCTCGGCCTCAATGGCATTGTTATCAAAAGCCATGGCGGCACGGATGCGCTCGGTTTCGCTGCAGCCATCGATGTCGGCTATGATATGGCCAAGAACCGGCTCTTGGACAAGATCGCTGCCGATTTGAGTCATTTTCACAAAAGCCCGGTCGGCGTCGCATTCAAAGGCGAGGCCGAGAACGATACCGAAGCTGAGATAGAACCACAGGCGTAGGAAAAATAAATGATCCGGTCCGTTGTCAGAGGTGTAGGGGCTGCCAAGCCAGCACGTCTTGTTAAAAATGCCGATCTCGAGGGTATTGTCGAAACGTCCGACGAATGGATCGTCCAGCGTACGGGTATCCGCCAGCGCTATATTGCAGGCGAGGGGGAAACGACCGCATCGCTTGGCGAGGCTGCCGCGCGCGCCGCGCTCGACAATGCGGGCATGACACCCGATGATATAGACCTGATCATTTTGGCCACATCGACACCGGACAATACGTTTCCGGCATCTGCGGTGGATATTCAGGCGCGCCTCGGCATGACGCATGGTTTCGCGTTTGACATGCAGGCGGTCTGTTCCGGCTTCGTTTATGCGATCACGACAGCTGATTTGTATATTCGCGGTGGCATGGCCAAGCGCGTGTTGGTTATCGGTTCCGAAACGTTCTCACGTCTTCTCGACTGGAATGACCGTACGACGTGCGTGCTCTTCGGTGATGGCGCCGGTGCTGTTGTGCTTGAGGGCGACGAGGGACGAGGTCTGACGTCTGATCGCGGCATCCTGACAGCCAATTTGCGTTCCGACGGTTCTCACAAACAGAAATTGTATGTGGACGGTGGGCCATCGACCACACAAACGGTCGGTCATTTGCGCATGGAGGGCCGTGAGGTTTTCAAACATGCGGTTGGAATGATCACCGATGTCATCGAGGCTTCCTTCTCTGAAGCTGGTATTACGGCCGAAGATATTGATTGGTTTGTGCCGCATCAGGCCAACAAGCGCATCATTGATGCTTCGGCCAAAAAATTGAACCTGGCGGAAGAGAAAGTCGTCATCACCGTCGATCAGCACGGTAATACCTCGGCGGCTTCTGTGCCGCTTGCTCTGGCAACAGCTGTTGCCGATGGGCGCATTAAGCAAGGTGATCTTGTGTTGCTTGAAGCGATGGGCGGGGGCTTTACGTGGGGTGCAGTTCTGCTACGGTGGTGATGGTCCGGTTGGGTCAGCAGATTGTTTTATCAACTGTTTTTACCTGCTTGCCCTATCGGATTTGATCCTATAACTTCCGCTTCCACCTTGATAGTTTTGCAACAAACGAGAGCTTAGAGATCGTATGGGGGGTAAGACCATTACGCGCGCTGATCTGGCCGAAGCAGTCTATCGTAAGGTAGGGCTTTCGCGAACAGAGTCAGCTTCACTTGTCGAGACCATTCTTGACGAAGTGTGTGATGCAATTGTTCGTGGCGAGACAGTGAAATTGTCGTCTTTCGCCACGTTTCAGGTGAGAGACAAGAACGAACGCATTGGCCGCAACCCGAAGACGGGTGAAGAGGTGCCTATATTGCCGCGCCGGGTCATGACGTTCAAAGCGTCCAATGTGCTCAAGCAGCGCATTCTGCGCTCTCATCAGGCGAGAAAAAAGAAATCAGCCTAGTGAATTGCATGGCCTGACAGGCTTTGTCAGCGAGATTGCTGTGGGGCAATCTCGCGTTGTACTTGAAAATCACTGCATAAACCGCTGAAATGGGGGTCGAATCAGATTTTCTCCTGAAAGGGTGAAAACATGGACAAGAGTCCCGACGCCTTTAGAACTATCAGCGAAGTCGCAGAAGACCTCGATCTTCCCCAGCATGTCCTGCGTTTCTGGGAAACACGGTTCACTCACATTAAGCCA
This sequence comes from Phyllobacterium sp. 628, assembly GCF_014189505.1. Lineage (GTDB taxonomy): Bacteria > Pseudomonadota > Alphaproteobacteria > Rhizobiales > Rhizobiaceae > Phyllobacterium. The sequence goes on from NZ_CP050301.1 coordinate 2,207,296, forward strand.
ATGAAACGTGGCGGCGGCCGGCGTTATTACCGGCCTTTGGACGTCGATCTCCTCAAGGGCATCCGTCATCTCCTGTACGATCAGGGATATACAATCAAGGGCGTACAGCGGCTTCTACGGGAAAACGGCACGCAGTTTATCATCGCGCTTGGCAGCGGCGATACGGCTGCGGCAGAAGCCATCAGCCAGCAAAAGCAGGCGGCCGTACGCGAAGAAGAGGCTATATCGGCTGAGCAAGACCGCGCTGATGCTGCCGAAGAAGCCGCAGTCATGGGCTCCGGCAAATCTGCGCCGCATGGGCGCCGGCTCTTTGGATTGCTCAAGGGAGATGATGAAGGTCCGGTTGCAGCTGACGGAAAACGTCTTTCAAAAGATAACCGGACATTGCTTCAGGAAACGCTTTTCGACCTTTTGGAATGCAAGCGCCTGTTGGACCAGGTAAGATAAGCTTTTTTATAACAAAAAACCCAGCTTTCACCGAAATGAAAGCTGGGATTTGGGGTCGGCTGTGGGGTTCAGCCTAGCTGGTTGGGGGACCAGTGCATTAATAACGGCGCTGTTTGATAAAAGTTCCGCCGCTAAAATAAAAATATTTTTAGCGGGCCAGCATGCCGATGACGATTCCGAGCCCTGCGATGATCATCAGTGTGGACACTGAATTCTGTGTTTGTATATCGCCAACCTTCTTCGCTTGATGTCCCACAGCGCGCGCTGCTCTGCGCCCGCCGTCTTTGATGGCGTCGAATGTCGAATTATCATCATCCGTGAGATCATCGAGCAGTTGGACGCCTTTATTTGAGAGTGACTTGGTAAGCGCAGCAAGATCCTGTTTCAGATCTTCAATTTCACGCTTCAATCGCGCTTGATCGTCTTCATTGCGGATTGCTTCTGCATTATCCATGTCAAACATCCTTTATTTCAACGCCGGGAAATCAGGCCGATCAGCAATGCGGCACCTGCCACAATCGCCAGCGTAACCAGCGGGTTTTCCTTGGCGGTATCTGCCGCATAGCGGACCTGTTTGGTTGCGACGCGCTTTACATCGTCGAATTTTTCGCTGCCCAAGTCTGAGAGAGAAGCGGTAATTTTCGATATCTCTTTGCGCAAGGCTGCGATCTGCTCCTCAACATCACCCTGGATATCATCTGCGTTCTTGGAAAATAGTGCCATTCTGAATGCTCCTGTAAATGGGACAGGACTACAACGGGCAGGGGCTGCTTATGTTCCTATGCTTTTTTGCGAAAATCTCCGCATCGGATAATAATAAATTCAACCAAGAGAAACTTTCACGCTCCAGCCTTCGTAATTGTTTGCATTCCCCAGGACGGGGAGGCAAACGCGGAGCAAAAAAATGGGTAAATTGACTGCAGGTATTTTCGCTGGCCTATTGGCACTGACAGCGCTGGGCGGAACTGCAATGGCGAAGGACAACCCGATGGTTGGCGGCGCCCCTATGTATGCCAACAAGAACATTATCGAGAACGCTGTTAATTCGAAGGACCACACAACGCTTGTTGCAGCGGTCAAGGCTGCAGGACTGGTTGAAACCCTTCAGGGGAAGGGCCCTTTCACAGTTTTTGCACCAACAAATGAAGCTTTCGCCGCGCTGCCCAAGGGCACCGTTGATACGTTGTTGAAGCCGGAAAACAAGGCAACGCTCACAAAGGTCCTGACCTGCCACGTGGTGGCTGCTGATGCCATGTCAGCAACCATCAAGAAGATGATCAAGGATGATGGTGGGGCACACAAGGTAAAGACTGTTGGCGGTTGTGTCCTGACAGTCAGCCAGAAGGGTGGAAAGATTTCCATCAAGGATGAAAAGGGCAACGTGGCTCACGTCACGATTGCCGACGTCAAGCAGTCAAACGGCGTAATTCACGTCATCGACAAGGTTCTTCTGCCAAAATAAGACGGCGCAGAACGCTGCCAAGAGCATGTCACAACGAATGCCCGCTGCCGAAGAAACGGTGGCGGGCTTTTTCATTGAAACTCTTCGTTACTTGACGTGCTCCTTGAAGCGCCTGTGGCTGAAACCACCCTTGGCCAGACGCAGGATTGAAGAGAGTTTTGTTGGATCGCAAGCGGCCTTTGGAATCTGTCCGCTCACCTTCTGCATCGTCTTTGGCGAAGCAGGCTTTGCATGGTGTGGGGTATGATGAAGAATCGCTTCTCCCATAGTCTGTCACTCCCTGACGGCCAACCGCCTTTGGCTTGTGCCAAAGACTCGATGGGTATTTTGCAGGCGTGTCCAAATTGTACGATGCTTAAAAGCTTGTGCAGCGCATTTGATAGAGTGTCAGTCGGGCCTTCCGGGCTTTAAACTCAGTGCGAATGTTTCGCTTGGTATGCCAGCAAGATGATCGCAATGACTGCAAGCAAGATATCAAGATCACGCATATCCGTAACCTCCTGCATTCTCATGGGAGCTTATCGTAAAATATGCCTCTATCCAAATCACAACATGTAGAGCGGCGGTTTTGGGTGATCGCAAAATAAAAAACGGTGAGCCGTTAAGCTCACCGTTTAAAAAATGACGTGACTGGAGATCTCATCATCCCAGTTTGGCAATGCAGTCCTTCTCCATTACCAAACAAAATGTTTGTTGGGCCAAGGCCTGATAATCCGGGGGCAGGCCCCCGGATCTGTCTTCAAATCCCCAAAAGGATTAGAAGTTGCGCTGGAAGCGGATCATGCCACCGAATGCATCGTCTTTGCCGCCGATGCGGCTTTCAGCGAAGTCCTTACGGGCGCCATCGAACTTGGTGTAGCTGATTTCAGGCGTGATAACGAAGCCAGGAACCAGTTCGTATGCAACGTTTGCTGTCGCAGCGTAGGTGCCTTCGGATTCGTAGGCGACCTGTGCATTGACAGTTGCCTTGTCCGAAACCTTGGCGGAGAGACCACCCCAAGCAGCCCAATCACCTTCCCAGGTGCCGTACCAGTTACGCTTGCCGCGTGGTGCATCGTCGTAGTTGGACTGATAGCCACCCATGACGAAGGCAGAAACGGTGTCTGTGAACTTCACATCCAAACGAACCTTGCCGCCGAATTCTTCAACAACGGAGTCATAACCGCCAACAGCGGAGATTGCACCCCAAGCCTGCTCGAACTTCACACCTGCCAGAACATGTGGCATGTAGTCGTCGATACGATAGTCGTAGCTGAAATAGCTGGCATCCTGTACACGGCCCTGTTCAGCGCCGATGATTGCCGAGAAACCATTGCCAGCATTGAACGTGTAGCTGACCTGATTGCTTACGCCAGACTGGTAGTTGATCACGTCGTCGTTGATGACCTTGCCAGCAGCGCCTGTCCACGAACCGAACAGTGCATCGCTAACGCCGATGCGGAAGCCGCCGAGCTCAATGTAAGCCTGCGGAAGTTCTGTTGCATTGGCACCGTTCGTGTACTGGAAGCGGGTTTCAATGTACGAACGCAATGTGCCGAGTTCGGTTTCCGAACGGGCATCGAAACGTACTGTCGCACGTGTGCGGAAGTAGTAAGTGCCATCGCTCTCAGGATCGCTGCCCTGATTGACGTGACCGCCAGTATAAACGCTGTCGCCGCCCTTGACGTCAGCGCGCAGATAGCCGCCGATTTTCAGGCAGGTTTCGGTGCCTGGAATGTAAAAGAAGCCTTTGCCGTATGCATCGCAAACGCGAACATATTCGACGGCTTCTGGTTCAGCGACGACAACTGCATCGGCAGCGCGTGCGCCAGTTACTGCAACCAGGGCTGCAGCGGAGCCGAGTAGAAGGCTCTTGATATTCATTGTTGCTCTCCATGAGATTGGTAGTGACAATTTGGTATTCCGCGACTTTGGTCGTAGAGTCAAACGTCAAATTACAAATCCGTAATGTTGGCAACGAACGTTTTATTATTGTTGCGAATTTGCAACTGTAAGATTAGTTCAAGTAAATATAAAGTAATTATACAAGAGTACTTAAATAAGTAGATATATCACGGTATTGTAACAAAAATGTGATGAACATTTAAAATATACCGAAAAACTTCCCATGTTGTTCCGCTGTTTAGAATGCGGCCAAGGGTGCGCTGAACGCTAGCTGTCGATCCGGTGCGAGCTTTTCTCAGCGGGTAGATTCCGCAGTGAAAACCTCCAGCTGAGCCGCGAAGGCGCGCTTGTATGCGGGCCGTGCTTCGCCGCGTGCCACGTAGGCATCAAGATTTGGATATTCCGCCAATATTCCCGATCGTCTCAGCCTGAGCAACACGTGAACCATCATGAGGTCACCGGCGCTGAACGTGCCGTCGAGCCAGTTGGCATCACCGAGCCGGGTGGAAAGTTCGCCCAGCCGATCCCTGATGCGGTCGTCAATGAGAGGCAGGCGCTCAGCGGTCCAGCTCCTGTCTCCCTCCGCAAACATGGCAACTTGACGCTCAATGATCGGCTGCTCCACGGTGCCGACTGCGGCAAACATCCATGTGATCGCGCGTGCCCGCGCATTGGCATCGTCCGGCAACAGGCCCGCATAGCGCTGTGCGATATGGAATACGATCGCCCCCGACTCGAACAGAGTGAGATCGCCTTCCTCATAGGTCGGGATCTGCCCGAAAGGATGCAGCGCCAGATGCGCGGGTTCTTTCATTGCCTTGAAGGATACAAGACGGACATCGTAGGGCTGAGCCACTTCTTCAAGCGCCCAGCGAACGCGCATGTCACGCGCCAGACCTTTGCCTTGATCGGGGGAGCGTTCAAAGACTGTAATGGTAATCGTCATCGCTGTTCTCCATAGCTTGCTGCATTGAAGACGATTGGCTAAGCGGGAATCCGACATTCTGTGCTCGAGAAAATTCCCGTGGTCACTTCAAACGTAGTTCAACGAGGCGTCTCCGCTGTTGTTGGACATCAGTTAAAGCGTTTCAGAACCGGCTCTGTTTAATTCAGAATATCAAAGAGAGAGAAAAGCAGCAGTTCTCCCAACGCAATGAACCACAGAACAAGCACTGTGATTCCGCTTAAACTTTTCCTGCTTGTATCACTGCGCATGACGTTCTTGACCATTTTCGACAATTCGGCCGGAAATTGCCAAACGTAGATTGCAAGGTAATTACGCTGTTCCGATTTTGTTAAAATGGATGCCGAGCGGCCAGATGCTAAGCGACGTTTCCTAGCAGCGAGCATTTGCTCGAGAATGGGAATTAAAGACGGCCACGTCCTTTCGTGGCAGCGGGAGAGACGTCAATCAGCCCACCCGACCCTATCCTAAAGCTGATAGCAGTCGCGCCGTGCCCTTGCGGGCAGGGTCTTCTGACATTTTTTTATTTGAATAGATAGATCGTCCTTGATCGGCTACGCGAGCTTTTTTGACCTTGCGCGATAATATCTGGAGCTTGATATCGTTTGACCTCTATTTCAGCTTGAGGTAGCAGAAAGTAATGTCCCGGGGTGCGAATACAACCTGACGGACGCTTTCGTTGATATCAATCTCATCATTCAAAACCAGTATGCCATGAATCAAAAGATGCACATCGTTGGCAATGGACCGATTGCCGCAGATCTGTCGGCCGCGATAGATGCCTCGGACTTTGTCGTTCGTTTCAACGAACCCAAATGTTCTATCGGCATGTCGGGTACAAGGACCGATATTCTGTTCATGTGCAACGCCGGCAAGCCTATGCAACGGCGTTTGTCAGACCCCCTTTTCCTCCAATCGCCTATCCTGCAGGCGGCGGAACAGGTCATTTTGGCCTACCATCCGCACATCATCGCGCGGTATTTTCCAAAACCCAATCCCCTGTCGCAAATCAAGGGACGCCGTTCAGACTGGACCATGGAAACTGTGAAAGCTCTCGGCGCCGTTGGGAAAGCCAATACAATTCTCCCCGTACAGTTTTATTTGAATGGATGCAGGGAATTGGGATTGCCCGAAGCTCAGATGGGTAAGGTTTTTCCCAGCACCGGATATTTCGGAATTTACTATGTCCTCAATCACAAGCAGTTCGCCAACTGGGACATTTCAGTTTGTGGATTCAGCTGGCAAGGCTGGAAACGTCATGCCTGGGCCGACGAACAGCAGTGGGTGAAAAGCAAGGTTGAAACCGGCCGCCTAATTGTGATTGACTAGCGGAACGCTAACAGCACCATTGTACCATTCCAAGAAACGTAGGCATAAGCCCTTTCTGTCAGCGTGGGCGCCGCATCAACATGAGATGCTCATAGAATTTGAGGCGTTTGGGGCGTTTTTGCCTGCTAGGCAGAGGCAGGACTGAAAGCAGGCCGGGCTGTAAGCATACCGAATTGAGACGGATTACCTTTTCACCCCGCACCGTCCAGGTGTGAAGAAACGGCACCGTTTTACCACCGTCATGCATTTTGAGATGCACAAGCGCTTGCACCTCATCTTCTTCGCAATTCAGCGTTTCATAGACAACGGAAGTCGGATCGAGATAAAGCGAATATTTGTGCACGCAAGGGCCGAGATAATTGTCCGGTCCCTGATAAATACCGCCCCAGGGCACGCTGTCACCGATGCGGGCGACGAACTCGCTGTCAAGCAGCGGCGCGGTTGATTCCGGCCCGCCTTTGCGTGTTTTCTCGTAGACCAGCCTTATCAGGGCTCTGTTATTGTCTTGAACCTTCCCGGTCATGCTGTTTCCCCTAAATGCACGGTTTTATCCGCGAACTTTTCAGGAAGAATATAGTGATCACCAACACCCGTATAGGGCCGGTCTTGTCCCTATTGGCGTCCTGATACAATTGCCACTTTGCTGGGAGACGTCTCCGCCCGGTAACGATTGACCGTCGCTGCCATCCCCATTCGCGGAGGAGTGCCGAAAAGCTTCGCTGTCATGCATTTGTGTGCAGTTTCTTTTTTTCTAACGATCGGACTATTGCCAAAAAAACCCCGGTAATTTAGGGGTTCGGCACCGGAAGAGAGATGACGGAGTGTAGCGCAGCCCGGTAGCGCACTTGACTGGGGGTCAAGGGGTCGTCGGTTCGAATCCGGCCACTCCGACCAAAAACCAGCTGGATCACCATTCAGTTGGAACTCTCTGACGGAAAAGCCAGGCCTTCACGGGTCTGGCTTTTTTGTTTGCGGGCCGCTAAACCTTCACGATGCGCTTGCCGCGGTTTTCACCGGCCAACAGTCCGATCAGCGCGGCGGGCGTGTTCTCGAGCCCATTGATAATGTCTTCCTCAACCTTCAGTTTGCCCGATGCGACCCAGCCTTGCAGGTCGGCAAGGGCCCGCTCACGCTGGTTGAAATAATCCATGACAACAAAGCCCTGCACGGTGAGACGTTTGACCACGATGAGCCCCGGCACCCCCCGTGGTCCGCTGGCCGATGGCGAGCCGTCATATTGCGAAACAGCCCCACAGCAGGCAATCCGCCCGTGATTGTTCATAAGCGCCAGACAGGCTTCGAAAATATCGCCGCCGACATTGTCGAAATAAACGTCGATGCCGCTGGGAACAGCCGCGCGCAGATTGTGGAAGAGATTACCGGCCTTGTAATCAACCGCCGCATCAAATCCGAGATGCGATGTAAGCCAGTCGCATTTTTCGGGTCCGCCTGCGATGCCAACGACGCGGCAGCCCTTGATCTTTGCAATCGGGCCGACGAGTGAGCCTACGGAACCTGCCGCAGCTGAAACCACGACAGTCTCGCCCGCTTGCGCCCGGCCTATGTCAAGCAGGCCAAAATACGCCGTCAGGCCTGCAATGCCATAGACACTGAGAAGATGGGTGAGGGGTTCTATCCGCGGCATCTTGAGCAGGTGTTTTGCTGGCAACACGGCAAAATCCTGCCAGCCTGTATCGCCAAAAACGATGTCACCGGGTGCAAAATTCGGCGCCTTTGACGTTACAACCTCGGCGATGCTGGCACCTGCCATGACAGAATTGGGCTCGACCGCCGCGCGATAGGTCGCGCCCTGCATCCAGGCCCGGTTGGCCGCATCAAGCGAAATGTAGAGTACCCGCACCAATATTTCCCCATCCTGCGGTTCGGGGAGCGCGTTCTCGACGAGCCCGAACTGGTCCGGCTGAAGTTTGCCTGAGGGCTTTTCGCGCAAAATAATCTGGCGGTTGTTGGTCGCGCTCATGGGGTGCCTCCATTGATGTCTTATCGGTGTCAAAACACGGATTTATAAATGTACGGCCTAGGTCGTACACTTATAAATATGATCGAAATGGCGCCTGAAACGGCAAGAAGATGCGAGGAGAGACGCGAAGGGCGGGGCCCTTCCCCCGGCTGAGCGGCTCGACACTGCAGCTTGCAACCGTTTCGGCGTCCAGAGGATATGGTCCATTTGCCCGGCTACTGCGTCGCAAAGGCTTGAGAATGGATAAACATTCCCATCGCCTTTGCTCCTTGTATCCGAACAAATGGCCGCATACCATTTCAATCAGATTTATAAGTGTACGACCTAGTATAAATCATATGATCAGTTCTAATGTCTGCCTATGAACAATTTTGATAACCGTCTTGATCTGAACCTGTTCCGCGTTCTGGATGCAATTCATGCCAATGGCAGCATTTCCGGTGCAGCGCGTGCATTGCATCTGACCCAACCTGCTATCAGCCATTCCCTCGCCAGATTGCGTGACATGTTTGGCGATCAGCTGTTTGTGCGTCAGGGCAACAGGATGGTCGCGACGGAGCGGGTACGCGGCATCATCGCCGACGTTCGCCGCAGCCTGCACGGTCTCTATGCCGCCGTTGAGACCGCCACGGATTTTTCACCTGCGCGGCTCAGCATGGATTTCAAGGTTGCACTGCGCGATGTGCTTGAATCGGCGACGTTCTCGCCGCTGATCCGCCAGCTTGCGAGCGAAGCGCCGGGTGTTTGTGTGGTCAGCCGGCGTGTGGCGCGCGAAATCTTCGAGAAAGAGCTGGCGTCGGGCAGTCTTGATCTGGCAATTGATCGCAAGATCAAGGTTGGCCCGCATATCCGGCAAAAGACGTTGCTGCGTGAACCCAATGCGGTGGTGGTCAGACAAGGCCATGCGCTTTCCAGCCGCAAAATCACGCAGGCGGACTATGTTGCTGCCACCCATGTGCTTGTGACGCACATCGAAGGCATGGAGCCCATCGACTATATTCTCGCGGAACAGGGGCAGGGCCGCAAGGTGGGTCTGCGCTGTCAGCATTTCTTTGCAGCATGCAAGGTAATTGCCGAAACCGACTGGGTTTTGACCATGCCGCGTACCTATGCGCTTGAACTGTCGGCGGTACTTGCCGTTGATGTTTTGGCTGCGCCCTTGGCTATCCCGCCGATTGATCTTGTCATGTATTGGCACGCCGCACGCGATGAGGATCAGGGCCATCGCTGGATGCGGGATCTCTTTGCCGAGGTGATGAGCAAGTACGGCGGCGGAGCATCCCTCTCCAAAGATATAAGTGCAGTTCATGATTGATCATAAAGACATATAATTTGTTTGATGTGTTGCATGGCGATAGTCTCGTGTCAGAAAAGACGGGACCGATTATCGATGGATTTCACGCCGAGCGCCAAAACTCAGGATTTCGTCAAGCGCGTGAAGGCGTTCATGCGCACGCATATCCAGCCTGTCGAGCAACAATATTGGGCCGATATTGCTTCCGCTGGTCATGGCAATGACTGGAAGCGGTGGCAGATTTCACCTGTCGTTGAGGAGCTAAAAGCCAAGGCCAAGGCCGAAGGCCTGTGGAACATGTTCCTGCCTGACGAAAAGCTCGGCGCTGGTCTTTCGACCCTCGAATATGCGCTTGTGGCCGAAGAGACCGGGCGCAGCTTCATGGCGCCCGAGATTTTCAATTGCAATGCGCCTGACACCGGCAATATGGAAGTGTTGTGGAAATATGGCTCCGAACACCAGCAGGAGCTTTGGTTGAAGCCATTGCTGGCCGGGGAAATACGCTCGGTGTTCAGCATGACCGAACCTGATGTTGCCAGCAGTGATGCGACCAATATGCAGGCGACAGCCATCGTCGATGGAAATTCGATCGTCGTAAACGGCAAAAAGCACTGGTCCAGCGGTCTTGGCGATCCGCGCTCAAGGGTCGCTATCGCCATGGCCCGGACGCCGGATGATACCAAAGATCGTCATCATCAACATTCCATGGTGCTGGTGCCGCTGGATACGCCCGGTGTCGAGATCGTGCGTATGCAATCGGTATTTGGCGAGTTTGACGAACCGCATGGGCATGGCGAGGTGCACTACAACAATGTGAAGGTGCCGCTGACCAATGTCGTCAAGGCGCCGGGTGCAGGGTTTGAAATTGCCCAAGGACGTCTCGGCCCCGGACGCATTCACCATTGCATGCGTTGTATCGGAGCCGCCGAAGCGGCGCTTGACCTGACAATCGCCCGTGGCATGTCGCGGGTTGCATTCGGCAAGCCGATCATCAATCTGGGTGGCAACCGCGAACGTCTGGCTGATGCCCGCATCGCGATTGATCAGGCCCGGCTTCTAACCCTGCACGCCGCATGGAAACTCGATGTGCTGGGACCGATGGGAGCCATGGCCGAAGTTTCCGCTATCAAGGTGATTGCGCCCAACATGCTACAAAGTGTTGTCGATAACGCCATACAGATTCATGGTGGAACGGGTGTATCTCGCGATACACCGCTGGCGCAGTTCTTCATTCAGGCCCGGTCATTGCGCCTCGCGGACGGGCCGGATGAGGTGCACAAGGGGTTGATTGCACGGATTGAACTGGCCAAGCACGGATTTGTGAAATGACTGAAAAAGTAATCTCAGGCCTCCAATATAACCACAGGCCCCTATGACAGGTTCAGGTGCTGTCGATCATGCGGGCAAGGTGCGTGCGGGTGAGGAACTGAACGCCGAAGCAGTGAGCCTCTGGTTGCAATCGCTTGGCGTGCCCGTAGAGGGTGTGCCGGAGGTGACACAGTTTTCCGGCGGCGCATCGAATTGGACCTACCGGCTTCAATATCCACAGCATGATTTGATCCTGCGCCGACCGCCATCGGGCACCAAGGCGAAATCCGCCCACGATATGGGGCGTGAATACACCGTACAGAAATCGTTGAAGCCATTTTACCCCGCTGTGCCTACAATGGTTGGCCTGTGCGACGATGAAAGTGTCATCGGCGCGCAATTCTATGTCATGGAGCGTATCGCAGGTATTATCCCGCGCCGCAGGATGCCCGATGGCGTCAAGCTTGCTGCAACCGACACCCGGTATTTGTGCGAGAACATGTTGGACAAACTCGTCGAGCTTCACCGGATCGATGTGCCGGCGGCTGGCCTCAGCTCACTCGGCAAAGGCAATGGCTATGTGCAACGACAGGTGTTTGGCTGGTCGGAACGATGCGTCAAGGCGCATACGTGGAACACGCCATCCTTCAGCTATGTCAGAGCCTGGCTCAAAGCCAATATCCCGCAGGATACCGGCACATGCCTGATCCACAATGATTGGCGTTTTGACAATCTCGTGCTCGATCCGCAGGACCTGACCAACATTATCGGTGTGCTCGATTGGGAAATGGCGACGTTGGGCGACCCGCTCATGGATCTTGGCGGCATGCTCGCCTATTGGGTGGAGTCGGGGGACGGCTACTTCATGAAGATGACGCAACGCCAGCCAACGGCTATGCCGGGCATGATGAAGCGTACCGAAGTCGTTGACTATTATCTGCGCAAGAGCGGTTTGAATGTCAGCAATTTTGCGTTCTACGAAGTGTTCGGACTGTTCCGGCTGGCTGTCATCGCGCAGCAGATTTATTACCGCTATTACCACCGCCAGACACGCAATCCGGCCTTCAAGAACATCTGGATCATGGTGAATTATTTTGATTGGCGATGCCGGCGCATTATCCGCCAGAGCGGAAATTAGGGGCTGTTCATGATGGGCATACGCAAAACGATTTTGATCACAGGTGCCAGTTCCGGCTTGGGTGATGGCATGGCACGGGAGTTCGCCGCGATGGGACGCAATCTCGCCCTCTGTGCCCGGCGTACGGAACGGCTGGACGCTTTGAAAGCCGAGCTGGAGAGCAAGCATCCGGGCATAAAGGTCATCGTCAAGGCGCTCGACGTCAATGAATATGACACAGTGTTCCGCATTTTCCGCGAGGTGCAGGAGGAGTTCGGATCGATTGATCGCATTATCGTCAATGCAGGTGTAGGGCAGGGCAAGCGCATCGGCACCGGCCATTTCAGCCAGAATGTCCAGACGGCCCAGACAAATTTCGTCGCTGCTTTGGCGCAATGCGAAGCTGCGGTCGAAATTTTTCGCAAGCAGAACAGCGGTCATCTCGTTACCATCTCATCGATGAGCGCCGTGCGGGGACTGCCTAAACATTTGACCACCTATGCTGCGACCAAGGCCGGTCTGGCATCACTCTCAGAGGGTATCCATGCGGAGTTGATGGCGACGCCGATCAAGGTCAGCACGATTTTCCCCGGCTATATCCGCACAGAAATCAACGAAGGCGCACCGAAACTGCCGTTTGAAGTCGACGCCAAGACCGGTTCCCAATTGCTGGTCAAGGCAATCGAACGCGAACCGGCCAAAGCATCCGTTCCCTGGTGGCCATGGGGACCCATGGGCTTTCTCATGCGCATTCTGCCATTGAGCGTCGTCGTCAAACTCACCTGATTGCAGCAAAGGATGAAATCCATGAAAAAGCGTATCTTTGTCACTGGTGGCGCGTCAGGGCTCGGCCGGGAGATTGCTTTGCGCTGGGCACGTGAAGGCGCACTCATCTGCATTGGGGATCTGAATGATGCACGAGGGCAGGAAACGCTTGCTCTGATTTCCGCGGTCGGCGGCGAGGGCATCTATCGTCATTGCGATGTGACGAAGATGCGGGACCTACAGGCAGTCGCTGAAGAGTTGCAGCACACGTGGGGCGGCGTTGATATCGTGTTCAACAATGCTGGTGTTGCCACCGCCGGTGCGCTTGCAAGTGAACCCATCGAACAATGGCAGTGGGTGCTCGACATCAACCTGTTGGGCATCGTGCGCGGCTGTCAGGCTTTTGCTCCCGTTTTCAAGGCGCAGGGTAAGGGCTATTTCGTCAATACTGCATCCATGGCCGGGCTTGTTCATCCGCCGATGATGGGCAGCTATAACGCGGTTAAGGCTGCCGTCGTCGCCTTCTCCGAAACGCTGCGTATCGAACTTGCCTCCAATAACATCGGTGTGACGGTCGTGTGTCCGTCATTCTTTCGCACAAACCTTACCGAATCCATGCGCAGCAACAGCCCAGCCGCTGTGCAAAAGATTGAACGGCTGTTCGAAAAAGCGCCGATCACTGCCGCTGAAATTGCTGATCGCATCTATCGCGCGGTCGAGAGAAACCAGTACCTCGTCCTGCCGCATTCCGGTGATCGCAAGGCGTACTGGTTCAAGCGGCTGATGCCAGTGGGTTCCTACCTCAAGTTCATGACCAAGAAGACCCGCGGGTTCCGCCAGCTCGGGTCGTCACAACAGGCAAAGTGAATGCTAACCGGTCTTGCCCGTTCGCGATTCCAGCCGATAGCGTTTTCCCGGATAGATCAGCCGAACCAAGGATACCACGGTTTTTCCCGACCAGGTGCGGCGGCGGATGGCAAGGCACGGTTCGGTCCGCAAAATATCGAGCAACCGGCATTCCTCGGATGTTGGCATGGCTGCTTCGACAATATGTTCTGATCCGCTGAGCGGCGCATTGGCCGAGAGATAAACGTTGGGTGTCGATGCGGTAAAGTCTTGCATGAGATATTCCGGTGCCGCCGCAGGATTGACGAAACGGTCCTCGATCTGCACCGGAATGCCATTCTCGCTATGCACCACCAGCGAGTGGAAGGCGGGAGCGTCGACCGGCAATTCCAGCGCATCGGCTACGGCACATGAAGCCCGGACCTTTGCCAGAAGAACGACTGTTGCCTGATGAACATGGCCGCGCTCGGTGATCTCGTCGGCGATGTTGCGCACTTCAAACAATGTTGAATGCCCTTTGCGCGCAGCAACAAAGGAGCCAACCCCGCGAATACGCACCAGTTCGCCCTCATTGGCGAGTTCCCGCAAGGCGCGGTTGGCCGTCATCTTGCTGACGCCCAACCCAGCAACAAGCTCATTTTCCGAGGGGACACGATGTTCCGGCGGCCATTCACCACTGTGAATACGGCTGAGGATCATCTGCTTCACACCGGCATAAACCGGCGCATGATCATCGAAAGCAGGTCGTCGCTTGAGCATGGCATTTGTCATCGCACTGCCTTTCATATGCTCATTCCTTGTGCAGGATTAAATTTTGCCTCTGTCGTGACTTTCCCTCTTGCACAGCACAAGGGATATCATAAGGTACCATATACAACTTGAGCACAGACAAAAGCGATTTTCCAGCCAGCAATATTGGACAGGAAAATCCAGAAGCCACCGGAGCGTGGCACGGGAACATGGGATTCATATTAATGCCAACCTCAAGAGGAGAAGGCTGATGAAATTGTACAAGCTCTTGCTGTCGGGAGCGCTGGCGCTCTCTGCACTTTCCATGTCTGCTGCTGACGCAAAAGAATGGAAAACCGTCACCATCACGCTCGAAGGCGCTTATGCGCCATGGAATGTTACCAATCCCGATGGAACGCTCGGCGGTTTTGAGCCTGAGCTTGCAGCGTATCTCTGCGCCCAGATGAAGGTTGAGTGCAAACTCGTCGCTTCCGATTGGGACGGCATGATTCCAGCGCTTAATGCCGGTAAGTTTGACGTTATCATGGATGCGCTCTCGGTAACGGAAGAGCGCAAACAGGTCATCGATTTTTCAATTCCTTATGCCAATACCCATGCGGGTTTCGCTACGCAAAAAGACAGTCCGCTGGCCAATGCTGCCGGAACCGGGTCAGTTCTGAAGCTTACCCCGGGCCAGACCGGTGTTGCGGAAGTTGAAGCAATGAAGACCGCCTTCAAAGGCAAGACCATCGGTATTCAGGCTGCCACGGTCTATGCCAAGTTCATCTATGACAATTTCGGCAGTATCGCGACTGTACGTGAATACAAGACCGGCGCGGAACGCGATCTGGACCTTGAGTCCGGCCGCATTGATTTGGCTTTCGATGATGCCGTGTATTTCGGCACCACATTCGAAAAAGCCAATGGTGCGCTGGTTTTCACAGGCCCTGAATTCGGCGGTACGATCTTCGGTATTGGTGAAGGTCTCGGGTTGCGCAAAGCCGATACGGATTTGAAGGCAATGTTTGACAAGGCCATTACAGCGGCACTCGCCGACGGTACCGTCAAAACCCTGTCGATGAAGTGGTTCAAGACGGACGTTAGCCCGTAACCGCTGGTCGCGAGACAGGACGTCTGCTGATGTGGATATTCGAAGTGCTCGGATTTGGTCAAAAGGGTTGGGGCGGTCTGTTGATCGTCGCTGCCCTGATGACGCTTTGTGTAACGACGGTTGCCCTTATCATCGGGGCTATCCTTGGTACGATGGTTGCTGCCGCTAAGCTTTCCGGCAACAAGTTTCTCCGAACGCTGGGAAATATCTACACGACGGTCTTTCGTGGTGTTCCTGAGCTCCTGATCATCTACCTGATCTATTTCGGGGGCTCAGGTGCAGTCACGGCAATAGGCCGTTACCTCGGCTACGAAGGCTTTCTCGGCCTGCCATCCTTTGCCGCAGGTGCACTGGCGGTGGGGATTATTTCCGGCGCCTATCAGGCTGAGGTCTATCGCGGCGCGTTTCTGGCCATCCCAAAAGGCGAACTGGAAGCGGCTGAAGCTATCGGCATGCATCGCGGCCTGCGCTTCCGGCGTATCATCGCACCACAGGTGCTACGGTTTGCTATTCCCGGCATAGGCAATGTCTGGCAGCTAAGCCTCAAAGATTCGGCTCTGGTTTCGGTGACAGGCTTGGCCGATCTTATGCGCACGAGCCAAGTCGCAGCAGGCTCAACGCGGCAATACCTTCTGTTCTTCGTCGTCGGTGGCTGCCTGTATCTCGTTTTGACTGCCCTTTCTGATCGTCTCTTCACCGGGGCTGAAAGGCGTGCCAATCGCAGCATGCCTTCCTCATTCAGTCAGGCCTGAGGCACGGTCATGGATTTTGCGTTCCTCTTTCAAACCATGAAGACTTTGCTGGCGGCGGTGCCGATGACGCTGGCACTGTTCTTTCTGTCGATCTTTTTCGGCGGATTGCTGGCACTCCTGATCGTTTGGATGCGTGTTGCCAAAAACCCGGTCGTGCGCAATTTCGCCAAGGGTTATATCTTCGTGTTTCGCGGCTCGCCGCTGCTGATCCAGATGTTTCTGGTATTTTACGGTCTCGGGCAGTTTGGTTTCATTCGTTACAGTTTTCTTTGGCCTTTCCTGCGTGAGCCATTTGTCTGTGCTGTCCTCTCACTGGCTTTATGCACCGGTGGTTATACCGCCGAAATTTTCCGCGGCGGTTTGCGGGCGGTGCCAGCGCGGGAAATCGAAGCCGCCCGATCTATTGGCATGTCAGGCTTTCTTCTTGTTAGGCGCATCATCGGACCGATTGCGTTCCGGCATGCGCTTCCGGCCTATTCAACCGAAATTGTAATGATGGTGAAATCGACAGCGCTAGCCAGCCTTGTTACTGTCTGGGAAGTGACAGGTGTAGCCCAACGGCTGATCTCACAGACCTATCGCACCATGGAAGTATTTCTTTGTGCTGCAGCAATCTATCTCGTGCTCAATTTTCTGATCCTGCAGGCGACAGCGCTGCTGGAGCACCGTCTTTCCCGCCACCGGCGCGCCGCTCCGCGTTTGCCGTAAGGATTAAACCATGTTGCAAGACCAGCAGATCGACAACGCGACAGCAACTGCCAACCGGCTTTCGGTTCGCAATATCCGCAAGAGCTTTGGTGAGTTGGAAGTTCTGCGCGGCATTTCTCTTGAAGCGCATGATGGCGATGTCATTTCCATTCTCGGATCGAGTGGATCGGGAAAATCCACATTCCTGCGGTGTATCAATCTGCTTGAAATTGCGGATGAAGGCGAAATCTGGGTGGATGGCGAGCAAATCCAGATGGTCAAGAAGCAGGGAAAGAATATCCCTGTCAGTTCCAGGCAGGTGGATCATATCCGTGCTGAACTTGGCATGGTGTTCCAGTCCTTCAATCTCTGGTCGCATATGACCATCCTGCAAAATCTGATTGAAGGACCGGTGCATGTCCTGAAGCGGCCGAGAGCTGAATGCATCGCCGAAGCTGAAGCGCTCCTCGAAAAGGTTGGGATTGCCGAGAAACGCCATGCCTATCCGGCACATCTCTCTGGCGGTCAGCAGCAGCGGGCCGCCATAGCCCGGTCACTGGCAATGAAGCCCAAGGTCATGCTCTTCGACGAGCCAACATCGGCACTTGATCCTGAACTGGTTGGCGAGGTGCTTAGGGTGATGCGCTCACTGGCCGAAGAAGGCATGACAATGCTTGTGGTTACGCACGAGATGAGTTTCGCCCGCAACGTTTCAAACCGTGTGATCTTTATGCGGGAAGGCCAGATCGACAGCGATGGCGCGCCGGAAACAATGTTTAGCGATGCTGCATCCCCGGCGTTTCGTCAGTTTATCGGTAGCTTCCGAGGTTAAACCGGCTGCTGCTTTCGGCCGCCCTGCGTCTGACCAGAACCGCATCTGCCGCAAAACTCGCCATAGCTTCCGCATCTCTGTTGCCGATAATGAAAGCTGCGCGGATAAACCGGGCAAGTACTTTGCGCTCCGGATCCGATTCATTGTTAATTTTCAGTTTTTTCGCCGCCTCATCCAGCGCCTGCTGCATGAGCTCTCCATCGGCTTTCGAATAATTGGGATTATCGGCATCTAAAAATGTCAACTACGATTTCCACCCATTCTTCTCCAGTGCAGTGACATACCAATAGAATAAAACTCATATTGGGATGAGTTTTTCTAATAATGACATGATCTTACATGGAGAGCGGTGGGTTTTCAATGCGCACAGGGAGAGTATATTAAATCTATATTATGGATTGCTTCTTCTTTTCTTATATGAATAAAATTTATCGGCGATGAATAGATGGATGAGAATAACTATATCGAATTCCGGCGATGCAGAACACTTTGCGACATTTATTCAATCGGCGGTTTAGTAGAAGTGTTATTGATGGCGAATGATGGTTGCAGGCCATGGCGTGCCTCCAGTGCAGCGCAGCCCCATATGATTCCAACGAGAATATAAAAATGCCGCCAATGGTCCGTATCAATGACATTACCGATCACAACCTGTGCCACGTACGTCAGATAGGCGCAGAGGAGAAAGGGTTGCCACGGTCGCTCCCGAAAGAGGATGCGTAATCCCAATCCAAGTGTCAGCATAGTCAGTGTGAGATAGCTGATGAAGCCGATCCAGCCATAATCCAGCGCGGCCTTCAACCAGATATTGTGCGTGTCTTCACCGAAGATCGGTCCGAATTCCAAAGGACCAATGCCAAGCGGATGGTCGATGGACATGAGCAGGCCATACCAGTGGCGGGCAAACCGGCCAAACTGCGCATCATCATAGTCCTGCACCAGTTGCGCGCGCGCCGTAAACAGCTCCGCGACACTCGGGATTTGCAGGGCAATCAGAATGGCAACCAGAAGAACAGCAACAGCAAGCCCGGATAGAAGAATAATCCTCAGGCGGAAAATGCGGCTGGAGCTTCTAATAAAAAGCGCCAGCGCGAGTCCTGCGATAACAATAACCACCATTCCCCATGCGGCGCGGGAAAACGAAAGAAAAACACCCAGAGTGAGGATCAGGGTAGGGATCAGGCGGACGGGCAATGCCCGCAGATTGCCCGCCAATATGCCGTGTACGAGCCATGCGATGGGAAGAACGAGAAACGGCCCGAAAACGTTGGGGTCTTTGAAGGCGCCCATGGCACGCCCATAGCGCGTAAACACCTCGGCACCGGGAAACGCATTGAAATAGCCAAGAATACCGAGCAGCGCCGTTACCACGGCACCGGCAACATACGCATTGAAAATCACGGGCAAAAGCCGGTGATTACTCTCGATAATGGCTGCGAGAAAGACCGATGTGAACGCAAGGAACAGCGAGACTGCCATATACATCGGCGCTGTCTTCAGATCCGGCATCTGTGCCACGGATAACCAGCCGCCCAGATTGAAGACAATCAATATAGCGAGCAGCACAACGCCCGTTCGGGAGAAACGCAGGCCAAACAGCGCCCAGATAACGATAAGCCCCGCCATGAAGAGGTCGTAGGGTGCGGGTTCATTGATGACAAAGCCGCTGAGAAAGATGCCGAATGCTACGGCGGCTGATGAGGCAAGCCTGCCCAACGCGCGGTTTCTTTCGGCCCCGCCAACTCCATTCAAACCGGTACTTTGGACCGCGGTGCTCAATAGGCATTGTCCGTGTTGAGCAAGCGCACCGGCGTCAGGAACAGGATCTTCAGATCAAACCACAATGACCAGTTTTCGATATAATAAAGATCGAATTCCGTGCGCATCTTGATCTTGTCTTCCGTATCGATTTCACCGCGCCAGCCGTTGATCTGCGCCCAGCCTGTAACGCCGGGTTTGACCCTGTGACGGGCAAAATAACCATCCACAACTTCGTTATAGAGAAGATTGTGCGTATGCGCCGAAATAGCGTGCGGCCGTGGCCCCACAAGCGACAGCGTACCCATCAAGGAGTTGAAAAATTGCGGTAGTTCGTCGAGCGAAGTCTTGCGGATGATGCGCCCGACTCGGGTCACGCGCGGATCGTTTTTTACCACCGCATTGCGGGCAGTCGGGTCGCACATTTCCGTATACATCGAGCGGAATTTCCAGACCTCTATGATTTCGTTGTTAAAGCCGTGCCGCTGCTGTTTGAAAATGACCGAACCCTTGCTTTCCAATCGGATTGCAAGGGCCGTGGCCAGCATGACCGGGCTGAAAACGATGATGCCGAACAGACTGAAGAAAATATCGAATGCCCGCTTGGCAACCGAATCCCAATCATTGATCGGCTTGTCGAACAGGTCGATCATGGCAATCGAGCCGATATAGGAATAGGCGCGTGGCCGGAACTGCAAATGGTTGTTGTGCGCCGACAGTCTGATATCCACGGGCAGCACCCAAAGCTTCTTCAAAAGCGCCAGGACGCGTTCCTCAGCAGTAATCGGCAGTGATACGATCAACATATCGATGTGGGCGATGCGCGCAAATTCAATCAGCTCCGAAATGTTTCCAAGCTTTGGATAGCCTGCAACAATCGGCGGCGAACGCTTGGCGTCGCGATCGTCGAACACGCCGCAGATGCGGATATCGTTGTATGGCTGCTGTTCGATGGAACGGATCAGATCTTCAGCGGGTTTGCCGCCGCCGACAATCACTGCGCGCCGCTCCATCTTGCCATTTCTGGCCCAGCGGCGAATGAGCCGGGACATGATGACTCGAAATACAACGAAAAGAACGAGGCCTGACACGTACCAGCCGACGAGCCAGACACGCGAATAGGCTTCGGAAATCTTCATGAAGAATGCGGCCAGCGCCATCAGCGCAAAAGTGCTCGACCAGGCAAGCAGCAGGCGTCCGAACTTGGCGAATGGATTGCGCATCACCGAGAGTTGGTAACTGTCGGTGAGTTCAAGAATCAGCACGCCCACAACTGCAGTTGCGAGGATTCCCACGGAGTAACTCAAGATAGCGGTCGATGTCGGACCCACATAGATCAGGAAAACTGCAATACCGGTCAGGACGATGATCAGGAACTCGAGGATGCGCATGGTGCCGCTGACCATGACAGGCGAATTGCTGTTGCGCGCATATTGCGATGCAATCTGATGGGCAACAGGGCTCAGGGTAGCCTTTTGCACCGGTTTGGACGCAGATTCGGCTGCGAGGTTGCGAACAACATCGCGCGAAAACTTGGATTCGCCTTTTCGGTCTTTCATGCTCCACCCTAATGAATTCTATTCATTTGTCATAACACGGATGAGCTAAAAAAGGCTTGCGTGAAAATACAACTTACGAGGGAGCGGCGCGTGTTGCTCTCGCGTTTAAGGTTTATTCCCTCAAGCTATGATTTCTATAACTTAAAATCATTTTTCACAGGCGCGTGATTGTGCCTATTTGGCAACAACGGTGGCATTAGACTTTGGTCTTGTGTGCTGTCGTATTTTTAAGCGTGGAGGGCTGCGAACACTTTGTTTCACACGCGATTGCTAAAACACGTCGCTGCCGGATTTTACCCGGGAGAGGCGACAAAGGCTTTAAATTGCTTGCGATTTTAAAGAGCAATTGGACCCAGAGTACCCGCCGGCGGTTGTTCCTTTGAGTAATGCCAAATGGCACTTGAGGACCTCTGATTTTCAATTGCAATTGGTCAAACAGGACACGGGGACAAATATGGCTGTACCAAAACCAAGACATTTGAAGAATGATCCGCGGAGAGTGAGAGAATGCCAGATGGCTGTGGAGGACACTCTGCTCGATCTGGTATGCGAAGCATCCATTGCCGGGTGGGAGGATAGAGAGATTACGTCCGCAATCATCTCGATTGCGGAAAGCGTGCAGCGTGCACTTGTTGAATGGAAAGCTTAATAGGGCCTAATCCTAGTTTCTGGTACGGTAAAACCGGATCATTTCAGACGGTGTCGTGCCGTAAGCTTCACGGAAAAGAGCAGAAAAGCGACTGACACTGGAAAACCTGAACCGTCCGGCAATTGCGGCGGTACTGTACAGCTCACCACGCATAATGGCCTCGTAGGCAGCCGAGAGCCGCTGATAACGAAAAGTATTCATTGGGTGTGTGCCGCGATATTTCATGAAAAGCCGTTGCAGTGTTCGCGGACTGCAGCGCGCCGCTGTTGCAACGTCGTGAATGGTAATCGGGTTGCAGAGATTAGCGCGCATAAATGTCTCTGCGCGCTCTACTGAAGGTGGTAGACCAGCGTCGATATCCTCACCATCTGATCTTGAGGCGAACAGTTTTATGAGAAGCAACCGCTCATAAACGTCCGCAAGTGCCTTCCGTTCGGCTCGTTGGGCATTGCGCACTTCATTGCAAGCCTGCTGGAATGTCTGGCCAAGCTCTAAAACAGTATTTTTTGAGAATGTGTAGAAATATGGCACATAGAGTTCTCTTGGCAGTGGCTTCTGTGTCCATTCTTCAAAAGTCTTGCGTAAGGCATTGATTGGAATCGTAAAGTTAATCCAACGGCTTCCCGGATGAATCTTGATTTTCATCCCGGCATGGTTTGGCAAACAAGCTGCGTTTCCGGGAGCAAGCGTGTGGAGGACGTCCTCATTAAAACAAACGGTCAGTGCGCCATTCATGAGAATGACGACATTGAGCATCTCCGTTTGCCCGCAGGCCGTTATCTCAACGTAACCGATGTTTTCGGCATAGGTGATGCTGGTCTGCGTGAGATTGCAAACGTCACATGAAAGGATGCCGGACCCATTGCTGTCGTGAGCACCGCCTGAAACCCAGTTACCTTCGAATTGTGCTTCAACAGCCATATGTCATTCAAAATGCTAGAGGTTTACGCATCGAGATTTCCAGGAAACCGACAGGTCACGTGGAAATAGATGCAAACACGCGCCGTGGAAAATGACTTTAATTTCTGGCAACTATAACCAGAGCGAATAGAACTAATCGCTTGCTACTGCGCTTTGCTGCTACGCTGGTTTGTTCAGTGCAGCAAAATACTCCGCTTCCAGCTTGGCTGCCATCGTTTCGATGCTGAATTTTTGCCTGAGTATATCCACGTCGGGGAGGGCTTCTTTAAAGGTCGAAGGGGCACTGAGAACAGCTATCATTCGTTCGCAGAGCTGGTTTGCCTCAGGTTGAACAAGAGCAGGCGAAGTCTCGCCCAATATTTCCGGAATGCCGCCGACTCGCGTGGTGATAACAGGGCGCCCGGCGGCAAGAGCTTCGAGCACGATATAGGGCAGGGCCTCCGCGCGGGATGGAATGACAACGATATTGGCGAGGCGAAAGGCTTCCCGGGCCTTCATGGGCATCAGGAAGCGTATATGCTCGCTTATACCCAGCGCTTCAGCTTGTGCAATGAGGGCGGACCGCTCCTTGCCATCGCCAACCATAATGCCCGTCAGGATTCGCCCGCCTGCATTGCTAGCTTTTTTCAGGGCATCGATAAAAATATCAGGGCCTTTCAGGTCGCGCAGTTCGCCGATGAAAAGAAAATCTGCAGCTCCCTCGCCGGGAACTACCGGGTCGAAGTCGCTATCCGCCAGACCGTTATAGATGAGAGTTGATTGACAACGCGGCTCGCCGATCTTGCGCTTGTAGGTATCCTGTTCGAACTTCGATACAAAGATGATGCGGTCAGTCATCCGCTCCATGATTCTCTCGATCTGGAAAATCACACGTCCCGCGGTGGTCGCCGGATCGTAGTGCAGGCTGCCGCCATGGGGGGAATAGAATCGTGCAACCCGTATTCCCCGCATCCGCACGATCGAGCCGAACATCCGGGCGTAGGCGCCGCCCTTTGCCCCATGACCGTGCAAAACGTCAGGACGCATTTGCTTGATTGTCTGGTAGGTGCGAACAGCTGTGACAATATCGCGGAGACCAATCCGCCGCTGCATGGGAAGGCGTTTCAATCCCAGTGTGAGCTTGCTCTCCATCTCCGCAAGCAAGGCCTCTTCAAAATCCCCGCCCGTGGATGCATCGCATACGACGCCGACCCGATGTCCGGCCTTTACTTGCGCTTCGATAAGATCACGCACATGACGAAATATTCCGCCGACCGGAGCGCGAAAGCAGTGAACGATACGAAGGGATCGTTTGTCGCTCATCTCCAGCGATCAGAAGAAACGCTCGCGTACATAGACAGTATCGCCAGGAAGCACCGGATCGGAAATTGTAACGCGGCCTGTCAGGCTTTCGCCGTTGAACTGGCGTGTAATATCCACGTCCTTCTGGTTGGCGCGGGCACTGAAGCCACCGGCAATCGCGATGGCCTTTTGAGCAGTCAATCCCGGCACGTAGGAATACTGGCCCGCTGCGCCAACTTCGCCCATGACGAAGATCGGACGGTAGCGGTCAACGTCAACGGCAACATCGGGATCGCGCAGATAACCCTTGCGCAGTTTCGCCGCCACTTGCGCTTCGATCTGCTGGATGGTCTTGCCTCGGGCAGGCACGCTGCCAATCAATGGCACAGAAATATAACCGGCCTGATCGATACTATAGGTGTTGGTCAACCCTTCCTGTTCGAACACCGTGAGGCGCACCCGGTCACCGGCATCAAGTAGGTAAGGCTTGTTGAGCGCCTCGTGAAATGCAGCAGGGGCAGGGCGATAACTAGCGCAGCCGCCAAGCGTCATGGACACAACACTGATCGCCACCAGGAAGATTTGCTTGCTGAACACCGTAAAACCCTTGCAACAATTGCGACGAATTTGCTCGACTCTGTGCGGGATTATCAGTTCATTAGGGTTAATGGCTGGTAAACCATGCAGCAATCGCCGGCTGCGAGGCGTTTATAATGTTGTGTGCACCATGGGCTGGCATCGTTTTGCATATTTTAACCCGCTGGTTACCATAGGTCTTTACCATTGCGGCATTCATAGTGGAGTGACGAATGCCTCGGGCTGGCTCTGTCGATAGCGACGTAGATATTGATATCGGTGCTCTTTTCGCCAGCCTATGGCAGAACAGAGTGCGCGTTCTTCTCGGCGCCATTGTTCTGACGCTGGTCGCTTTTCTCATTCTGACGCTGATTTCGCCGAAATATCGTGCGGAGACCCGTATTCTTATCGAGACCCGCGAATCTGTCTTCACTCGTCCGAGCGGCGATCAGGGTGATGACAGGCCAATTCTCGATCAGGAGGGAATTAAGAGCCAGGTAGAGCTTATCGGTTCGTCCGATCTTTTAAAGCGGGTGATTGCCAAGCTTGATCTGGGCAACAAACCCGAACTGACCGCGAATGCCGATCCATCGACCCTCGTGCGCATATTAGCCAGTGTTGGGCTTGCCAAGGATCCCGATGCGACTGCCCGTGACGATTATATCCTGCAGGCTGTACGTGACCGTCTCGTTGTCTACAGCGTCCAAAACTCCCGCGTCATTGTTATCCAGTTCTCGTCCAAGGATCCCGTACTGGCAGCTTCCTTGCCCAATGCCATTGCAGATGAATATGTATCAACGCAGCAGGCATCGAAATCGCAATCGAACGCCGATGCCACAGGTTGGCTGGAGCCGGAGATTGCTGATCTCAGCAAGCGGGTAAAGGATGCAGAAGGCAAGGTTGCCGCCTATCGGAGCTCCTCCGACCTGTTGATCGGCCAGAACAATGCGGTTCTGGCAACCCAGCAACTGTCCGAACTCTCGTCGGAACTCTCCCGCGTGCGCGCCAACAAGGCGGCCACCGAAGCCAAGGCGGCAAGCGTGCGCTCGGCGCTCGCCAAAGGCGCGCCGGTCGAAACATTGCCTGACGTCATGGCGTCACCGCTGATTCAGCGGTTGCGCGAGCGTCAGGTACAACTCAACAATGATATTGCTGACCTGTCTGCGTCTCTGCTGGATGGTCACCCACGCATCAAGGCGCTGCGCTCGCAGCTCGCTGATCTCAACCAGCAGATACGCCTGGAAGCGCGTAAAGTGCTTGCGGGTCTGGAAAGCGAAGCAGAGACCGCGCGTGCGCGTGAAACTGAATTGAATCGCTCCTTGAATGGTTTGAAGGCACAGTCTTCAAAAGCAGGCGAAGAAGAAGTCGAACTGCGTGCTTTGGAACGGGAGGCCGCCGCTCAGCGTCAATTGCTCGAATCCTATCTCACCCGTTATCGCGAAGCTTCATCGCGCACGGATCGTGGGTATCTGCCAGCGGATGTCCGTATCTTCTCTCGTGCCGATAAGCCGGTTGAGCCCTATTTCCCCAAAGTACTGCCGATGACAATCGCAGCTTTCGTCGCCTCGCTTCTGGCCCTGAGCATCGGCACGCTTTTGAGTGCATTGTTCAGTGGCCGCGCATTGCGCCCGGCTCATGTTGCCGATGTCAAAGCTATCAAGGCGGATACAGGACCTGTTGCCACAAAGCCGGCGACGGTTGTTGCAGAGGAGAACATCGCACCAGCAGTCGTGGTAATGGCGCCAAGAGTAGAGCCGCAGCCGCTGCCTGTTATGCCAACACCGGTGTTTACAGCTGCCGCTGAAAGCCATGACCACCACGCGGATCACTCGGGCATATCCGCCGTTGCCGACAAGTTGATGGCAAGCGGCGCAGCCAGGGCTGTCGTTGTCTCGCCGGAAGGTGATGAAGCATCTGCCTTGACCATTCTTCTAGTGCGTGAACTGGCGGATCGCGGGGTGCGCATTGTGCTGCTGGATATGACCGGTTCCGGCGAAATCGGCAAATCAATGCTCGATGGCCAGAATCTCGCGGGTGTTACGGATCTTCTCGCTGCGGAAAAGCAATTCAGCGACGTCATCCATGCGGATCACTATTCCCAGGCGGAAGTCATTCCTCTCGGCATTTACGATCCGGCAAAGGCGATGAAGTCCATCGGGCGGCTGCCCATGATCCTCAATGCCCTGCAATCCGCCTATGATCTCGTCATGGTCGATAGTGGTCCGGCAACGGCTGCCGAGCTGGATCATCTGGTCAATGACAGCACTGAGATCATACTCAGTCTGGTCGATCCCGACGATAAAGACGTCAAAGATACGTCCATGGCAATTTTTGACGCCGGAATGTTCAAGCCCGAATTGCTGACGCCATTCAAGGACGGGGCTCTGCTTCTGGATGACGGTGTGATCAGCCGTGCAGATGTGCGAGCGCCGCTTCATTCATAGAAATCAGCGCCGCCCGAACATACGGGACCGCAGCTTCTTCACGCCAGCCCAAACCTTGTCATTGCTCTTGATCTTTCGAACCGCAGTTCTGCGCGCAGTGAGGTAAAGGGCATAAGCCTTTCCCTTGGCTGTAAGATTCACCTGCGTATCATAGGTGGGTGTCTCGATATCGGACCAGCCGCGCTTGTAAGGTTCATCGCCGATGCCGAAGCTGTAAATGGCACGACCAGTCGCGCAGCTGTCTTCTATATCTTCATAGAACAGGAACTCGCCAGGACTAGCACTGACCAACTCGTCTTCGACAATGCCGATGAAATCGATGAATGTCTGGGTTCCGGCATAGGATTTTCCCAGCACCGCGCGATGCCGCCCCGCAACTTCCAGCGCTTTCAGCTGAAAAAGGGAAGGTCTGCCGTCCACGTGCCGGGCAAAAAGTTGCTGGAAGAAATTCTTGATCCCCGCCGGTTCATAGGTGTTGCTGATCCCGGCCTTGGCCAACCGTTCCGCTTTGTTGGTGAAATAGGTTTCAAGCATCGCATCTGTTTCAACAGATGAGGCCGCGGTGATAATCTGGAAACCGCCAGCTTCGTCATATTGCCGGGCGCTGCTCCGGTGTTTCTTTTTCTTGCGCTTGGCACTGTGGCGCTCAAGTACCGTGCTGAAATCCCCACCCAGCGCGATAGCAAGACTGACATTGGCGTTTTTACCGCTCGGAAGTTGCAGGAGTGGATTTCTGCAATCACCCAGTTGAGGAAGTTGCCGCCCCAGAGCCACCAGATCGATATCCGGTCGCACCTGATGCAGGGCACCAAACAACCGGTTCAAGTCGTCTGTGCTGATCGGATGGGCAGGGGAAACGGCAGGAAAATTGCAATTGGCATGGGGTCCACCGGGATAGGTCGCGATGGAAAACGGTCCAGACCGGCTGATCTCCAACGGCAGAACAAAAGCCGCTGTTTCCGCCGAAGAGAGCACCGCGACCAGGCAGTCCCGGTTGACATTGGCCTGCCACAGGGAAAACCAGTCGGCCGTTTGTGCCGGACCGCAAACATATCCCTCTGGAAGCGCCTGCCACGATTTCGCTGCCTCAATGGGCTCAGCAACAATTTTTGCTTCAAACTGCGGGAGCGGCATTGCTGGTTCCATTGAAAGAAGCGTTACAGACAATTGGGATACGTTGATCAACCATATATAAACATTTAGGCTGCAAGAAATGGCAGTCATAACCTTATCTCATAATGCTTGAATAGCGCGAATTGGTGAAGGAATGGTCCACGCGGCCGACTTGATACGAAAGGCCGTGATGCGACTGGCGTGGCACACCGGTTTCGCCACCACTGCGCGCGACCATTTCGGTGGGCTCGGGTCTGTCATTATGCTGCATCGTGTACGCCCGGATTGTATCAGCCCGCTCGGCGTAACCCGCTCCCTTTCGATCACACCTGCATTTCTGGAACAGATCATCCTCGCGCTGAAAGCCGAAGGAACCGAGCTGATTTCCATGGATGAAGTGGTTGAACACGTCAAAACCGGAAAGCGTTCAGACCGGCGTTTTGTCGCTGTTACCCTCGATGACGGCTACAACGACAATCTGAACCACGCCTATCCCGTGTTCCAGAAACATTCTGTTCCATTCACCGTCTATGTTGCGCCGGGCTTTATCGAGGGCGCAACGGTCCTTTGGTGGGAAGTTGTCGAGAGCATTATCGTCAAAGCCGATCACATCAAGATCCCGAACGGTCCTGAATGGCGCTGCGGAACGCTCTTTCAAAAGCGCGCGGCCTTTCATGCCATGATGCGCTATTTCTCCTATACATTGACCGAACTGGAGCAGATGCCGGTTCTGCGTCATCTGTGCGAGGTGCATGGTGTCGTTTGCGGCGTGGCGCAGGATCGTGACGTGATGAGCTGGAATGAGGTTCGCCAGATCAACAGCGACCCGTTATGCACCATCGGCGCTCACACGGTTCACCACTATAATCTGAAGAAACTGACCGCGGATATGGTGGCGCAGGAGATGCAGCTGTCAGCGGATATGCTCGAGGACAAGCTTGGCGCACGGCCGCAGCATTTTGCCTATCCCTATGGTTCAGCCAAGGCAGCCGCACGACGCGAGGCAGAAATCGCCGCAAGCGAAGGCTTTCTTTCTGGTGTAACCACGCGGCATGGCACCATTCATGCGGAGCACCGCAACAATTTGCATGCTCTGCCGCGAATTTCCATCAATGGACGTTTTCAGAAACTGATTTATGCGCAGACGATGATGAGCGGCGTCACAACGCCGATCGCCAATGCGGGACGGCGCGTCATACAGGCTTGAACTCAAATCTTCTTTTTGGGCGCCTTTTCCATCCAACTGATGATGAACATGGCCGGAATGACCCAAAGCAGGCCCGTTCCCAGAAAATACAGAAGATGGATCCAAGGGCTGGCATTGGCCAGAAGCACAACGGCGAAGAGCGTAGCGACGATGGCATAGACGCAAACCAGTGTGACCAGCAGGAATGTTCCGATGAGTTTCTTGAGCCTTACAGGCATATCAATCCATTCCAGATGCGAGTTCCAATGTATTTGAAGTACTCATCTAATCGGTAAAACTACACGCGAAAAGCAAAAAAGCCCTTGAGGCCCCGAAAACGCGACGGCTTGTCGCGTAAGTCCGGCTTGTCATCCCGGCGCTAATGCTGCACCTATCCGGCCACCCTACAGGAGTGTTTTGAATGGCCGCCCACACATTGTCCGAAGGGGCTGTGTCCTCCGCCCGAGATCAGGAAGCCCGCAATCGCAAGCTGATCCGCCTTTGGCTCTATCTGGTGCTGATCGTGCTTGCAACGATTGTACTGGTTGGCGGTGCAACGCGTATGACGGGCTCGGGCCTCTCCATTACTGAGTGGAAACCCATTCACGGCATCATTCCTCCATTGAATTATGATCAGTGGATGGAAGAATTCGACAAATACCGGCAAATTCCCCAGTACGAGCAACTGAACAAGGGCATGAGCCTTGGCGAATTCCAGCGGATTTTCTGGTGGGAATGGTCACATCGCTTTCTGGCGCGGGGCGTTGGCTTTCTCGTGGCGATTCCGCTGATCTTCTTCTGGGCCACCGGCCGTCTTGAACAGCTTTTGAAACCCCGCATGATCGCTATCCTGGCGCTTGGCGGCCTGCAGGGTGCCGTTGGCTGGTGGATGGTGGCTTCGGGCCTGTCCGGACGCGTCGATGTCAGCCAATACCGACTGGCGACACATCTGACGCTGGCCTGCATCATCTTTGCCGCAGTCATGTATGTGGCGCGGGGGCTGGCCGTTTATTCTGAACGATCCGCCGACAAAAGCACGCAGCGCTTTGCCGGCTGGTTCGTGGTTTTCGTCTTCATCCAGATTTATCTCGGTGCGCTGGTCGCCGGACTTGATGCCGGGCTTTCCTACAATACATGGCCGCTAATGGATGGATCAGTCATTCCGGGCGACCTGTTTCCTATCCAGCCGATCTGGCACAATCTCTTCGAAAATCCCAAAACCGTCCAGTTTATCCATCGCTGCTTTGCCTATTTCGTATTGCTGGCGGCACTCTTGCAGGCCATCTCCACGGTGCGCCGTTCGCCCGGCACAACCCATGCCCGCCGGGCCATATTTCTGGTTGTGCTGGTGCTTCTGCAGGCGGCAATCGGCATTACAACCTTGCTGATGCAGGTGCCGATGAGCCTTGGCCTGCTGCATCAGGGTTTTGCCATCGTCATTCTGGGCTTCTCGGTCGCGCATTGGCGTGCCACCAAGGGCGCCTATCCCTTGCAAACGCAAATCAGTTCAGGCCGGTAATGCTCAATCTGTATTTGCATCGAGACTCGGTGTAGTGATTTGAGAGCTTCGCTGACTAAGGTCGGCGCGGCTTCCCGCCGTATCGAAAGCCAGACCCATGATCTTAAGTGCGAGACGCTCCACGGCCGCTGTGACAGGTCTGGCAGTCACGCAGATCGTCAGCTACGGCACACTCTATTACAGCTTCAGCATCCTGGAGCCCGCCATGGCGCAGGAGTTCGGCCAGTCGCGTGAATGGCTCTATGCGGCATTCTCGGGCACGCTCCTGATTGGTGGTATCGTCTCCCCATGGTCCGGCCGTTGGGCTGATCGGTTCGGGGCAGGGCGCGTCATGACTTTTGGCTCGCTGGCCGCCACTTTGTCCCTTCTCCTGTGTGTCCTGTCGCAGAACTGGTTGTGGTTCGCTCCGGCTCTGGTGACGACCGGCATGGCAACGCCCTTCATTCTTTACAACACGGCGTTTGCGGTGCTCGTCCAGATCGACCCGCAGATGGCGCCGCGTCGTATCACCTATCTGACACTGATCGCCGGATTTTCCTCGACCTTGTTCTGGCCGCTGGCAACCCGCATGCTGACTGTATTGAGCTGGCGTGACATCTACATCTTCTACGCCGGGCTGCAGTTTTTCATCTGTTTCCCGATCCATTTTTGGCTGTCGCGGCTGACGCGACGCTCGCCCAAACTGCACGGGGAGCCAGTGGAAGAACCATCAAAGGTCATCGGCGGGTCTTTGCCGCTGGAAAGCAGGCGTACTGCATTGCTGCTGATCATGACGGCCTTTTCCTTCGCCAGCTTTTCGCTGTCAGCCATGCTGGTGCATCTGGTGCCGGTGCTTGCGGCCGTGGGGGTCGGCACCTCGGCTGTGCTGGTTGGCGGACTTTTCGGCCCGTCGCAGTTCGCTGCGCGTCTAGTGAATATGGTCTTTGGCGACAAGCTCTCGGCGATGTCGATTGCGATATTGTCGACGGCTCTGATTCCGCTGTCATTTCTGATGTTGATCGTGCCCACACCAATGCCATTGGTGTGGGCGCTGTGTTGTTCGCTATGCTTTTCGGCATGGGGTCTGGGCTCAACAGCATCGTGCAGGGGACATTGCCGCTGGTGCTGTTCGGCCATCAGGGATACGGCGAAGTTCTTGGCAAGATCACCTCGGCACGGTTGATCGTTTCGTCATCCGCGCCGTTTATCTTTGCCTTCATCATGCAGAAGCTGGGACCAACACTGGCATTGTCGGTGGCTGCCACGGTCGGTGTTCTCGGCGTCGCAACATTTTTCAGCGTCGCCCGGCTGGTGCGGCGCTCAACCCAGTGACGTGCGGACGCGCTGTACCGCTCTGGCGACATCAAGGCTGCGTTCTGCTTCCTCGAAATTCTCGTCTTCCGTGTGCCACGATGCCGAAAGGCAGGCGTGTGACATGGCATATCCGAGGATTGCCCGAATATCCCTGTCGAATGCTCTGGAGAATGTGAGCGCCATCGTCGCAACGCGCGTATCATTGGCGCGCAAATCCTGCCGTTCGACTGGATTGTAGAACATATTGGCGACGTCATACATAGGATCACCGAGCAGCCCCTGAGGATCGATTGCCAGCCAGCCACGTTCGCCGAGCAGAATATTTTCATGATGCACGTCGCCATGCAGCGGCTGAGTGTCCACCGGGTTGCTCAGGAGATTATCGGCGACGGCAGCAGCCTCGACAAACAGACTGTCAGAGCCGTTCTTCCGGTCAATAACGGCCTTGGTGAACAGGCTGATATATTGTTCCCGTAGCGGCTTCAGGTCAGATGCAAAGGATTTGCCTTTGCCTGTATTGGCCAACAGATTCAACAGCACATCCACAGAAATTGCAGTTGCAGCATTATCGCCATGCTCGTTCAGATGATCGAGCAATGTACGGCTACCAGCATATTCGAGCAGAAGCAGATTGCCGTGCTCAGCCAGCACACGGATGGCACCATTGCCATCGTGCCAGTCCAGATAATGGACGCCGCGTAATTCGTTCTCCACCCCGATCTTGTTGAGCGCCTTGACGATCGCAGGCGAACCATCCGCCAGCCGCACCTTGATGATGCGGCTGGTATGGGTTTCAACGAGCAATTCAGGAGAAGATATCTGCCATTCGGCAGGAAAGGTCTCGTGTATGCTATCAGCCATGCTTCAACATAAGATCCAGATTTTGCACTGCCGCGCCTGAAGCACCTTTGCCGAGATTGTCGAGAAGCGCCACCAGATTGACCTCTCCCTGACCCGGGGTACCCAGTACAAACAGCTTCATAATGTCCGTATCGCGCAGTTCTTCCGCGTCGATCCGGACCAGACCGGCGCTTTCGGCCAACGGTACGACCTGCACGATATCTTGGCCGTCATAATGCGCCTGCAGAGCCGCATGGATGCTTTCCAATGATGCATTTCCATTGAGATCACCGGTAAAGACAGGAACTTGTACGATCATGCCCTGTGCAAAGCGGCCCACGCTCGGACTGAAAATAGGACGGCGATCCAGATGGCCATGCGTCTGCAATTCCGGCACGTGCTTGTGCTTGAGCGGCAGACCATAGAGGAAATTATTGGCGCTGATGTGCTCCGGATTGGCAGGGTCTTCCATCTGCGCAATCATCTGCTTGCCGCCACCGGTATAACCGGAAACCGCATTGACAGTGATTGGATAGTCGCCGGGAAGGATACCCGCATCGCGCAGTGGCCGCGCAAGCGAGATCGCGCCGGTTGGATAGCAACCGGGGTTGGCAACCAGACGCGCGTCGGCGATTTTCTGCCGCTGGGCATGGTCCAGTTCGGCGAAGCCATAGGCCCAGTCCGGATGAATCCGGTGCGCTGTGGATGTGTCGATAATCCGCGTCGAGTTGTGACCTTCGAGGATCGAAACGGCTTCCTTGGATGCATCATCCGGTAGACAGAGAATGGCGACGTCTGCGCCCTTCAGAAAGTCGGCACGCAATTCCTTGTTGCGCCGCTCGGCTTCTGGAATGGATAGGACTTCCAGATCGTGACGGTTTGCCAGCCGGGTCCGGATCTGCAGACCGGTGGTGCCGTGTTCGCCGTCGATGAAGATTTTCGGTTTCATGTTATATGCCTTTGAAGCTTGGTATTCAGTGGGTTATCGAGAAAACCGGATTCAATATAGGAACAAGGTTTTGAAAATTCAGCCCTGATGAGGCAACTGGTGTGGTTTTCGAGAACCGGAGCGCAGTGGACATTTTCGTCCATGAGCACCGGAAGCGCAGAAAATCGCATCAGGTCGCCATCAGGATGGATTGTTCCAAGCTTCATCGCTTGGCTTTTTTCTCCGCCAATATACCCAGATAGTACATCGCTATTGTGGCACCGGCGATGGCCGTCACATCCGCATGATCATAGGCGGGGGCAACTTCAACAACGTCGGCACCGACAATGTTCAATTCTGTCAGGTGCCGCAGCACTGAGAGGATTTTCGCCGATGACGGGCCGCCAGCAACTGGTGTGCCTGTACCGGGAGCAAAAGCCGGGTCAAGACAATCGATATCAAACGTCAAATAGACCGGCTTGCCTGCAGTGCGCTTGACAATCGCCTTGGCGATCTCGGCAGCAGACATTTCCTCGACTTCATAGCCATAGACGATCTGCAGACCGCAATCATCCGGTGCATGGGTGCGGATGCCAACCTGAATGGAATGGGCGGGATCAATTACGCCATCGCGGGCGGCCCGTCCGACAAACGAACCGTGGTCAATCCGCTTGCCGTCATCATACCATGTGTCCTGATGCGCATCGAACTGCACCAGCGCAACTGGCCCGTGTTTGGCTGCATGGGCTTTCAGAATCGGCCAGGTGACGAAATGATCGCCGCCCATGGACAGCAGGAACGCCCCCGATTTGATAATCTTGGCGGCTTCCCGTTCGATGATTGCCGGTGTTTTCTGATGGTTGCCATAATCGAGCAGGCAATCGCCGTAATCGATCACAGCCAGATCCTCGAAGAGATCGCGCTGGAACGGATATTGCGGGTCATTGTCAAAAATGGCCGATGCCCGCCGGATAGCCTGCGGGCCAAACCGTGCTCCCGGCCGGTTGGAAACCGCCGCATCGAAGGGAATGCCCCAGACTACGACTTCCGCACCGTTCAAATTCTTGGTGTAACGCCGGCGCATGAACGACAACGCACCCGCATGGGTGGGGTCCGTGGCGGCACTGGTCAATGTCCGTGCAGTGAAGGCGTGATCGATAGTCTTCGAGGGCATTGGATTTATAACTCCGGAGATTCTGGCACTACCAAGATACGTGGTTCGACAAGCTCACCATGAGGGAGAGTGAGGATTGCAGGGAGCTATATTCTGCAATATTTCCGGTTACCCTTACAGCACCGTCTTCCCTCATGGTGAGCTTGTCGAACCACGTACCACATATGCAGCGACGCTATCTAAAACTCTGTTCAGCGCAACAAAAAAGCGGACCCGAGGGCCCGCTTTCTGTTCTGTCCAATTGAAACGCTGGTTTAGCGCTTCGAGAACTGGAAGGAACGACGGGCCTTCGCCTTGCCGTACTTCTTGCGTTCAACAACGCGGCTATCGCGTGTGAGGAAACCACCCTTCTTCAGAACGCCGCGCAGAGCAGGTTCGAAGTAGGTGAGAGCCTTGGAGATGCCGTGACGAACGGCACCGGCCTGACCGGACAGACCACCACCGGCAACGGTAGCAATGATGTCATACTGACCAGCACGGTTAGAGGCAACGATTGGCTGCTGCAGGATCATCTGCAGAACCGGACGGGCAAAATACTTGCCGTATTCCTTGTCGTTGACGATGATCTTGCCGGAACCTGGCTTGATCCAGACGCGGGCAACCGCATCCTTACGCTTGCCGGTTGCATAGGCACGGCCCTTGGCATCAAGCTTCTGGACATGAACCGGTGCAGCAGCCTGCGTCGATGCGGCAGCAGTACCGAGTTCTGCGAGCGAGTTGAGCTCAGCCATTCTTATGCGCTCCTTTTGTTCTTGGAATTCAGCGCGCCAACGTCGAGGACTTCTGGTGCCTGAGCTTCATGTGGGTGATTGGAACCTGCGTAAACGCGGAGGTTCTTCATCTGGCGACGGCCGAGGGGACCACGGGGAACCATGCGCTCGATAGCCTTTTCAACGACGCGTTCCGGAAAACGGCCTTCGAGCAGCTGACGTGCAGTGCGTTCCTTGATGCCACCTGGGTGGCCGGTGTGCCAGTAGTAAACCTTGTCGGTAAACTTCTTACCGGTGAGTGCTACCTTCTCTGCATTGATGATGATGACATTGTCGCCATCGTCAACGTGAGGGGTGAAGGTTGCTTTGTGCTTGCCGCGCAGAATGTTGGCGACGATGGAAGCGAGACGGCCGACGACGAGACCTTCGGCGTCAATCAGGATCCACTTTTTCGTCACATCTGCTGGCTTTTGTGTAAAAGTAGCCATTGTGTTCGTCCTTGACATCATCCTTCACTAAAGGAAGGCTTTTCTTGTTGCTTAACGTTGTGCCGATCTTGCAATCGCACAACAATGAAATGCGGCAGGAAGAGACCCACCGCAGTCGAGGGTTCAATACCGGGGCCGCTTGATCACGTCAAGCAAAGGTTTTTGTTTGATTTCAAAAATAATAAAGCAGAATCAATGTCTTAGTAAAAAGGTATTATATTACCACACATTCTCGAGCTAGGCTTTGCCGGTTTTCGGCTCGAAATACCCGTGAAACCCGGAAATTGAGGCCATCAGTCCCGCGGTGGAATCGAATAGGTCGCCGTGGCATGCGCCACCAGTTCATCATTTCCCGCGCTGGTCAGAGAGATATCAACGACCGCCAGTCTTTTACCGAGTTTGAGCAGCTTTGCGGTAGCATTCACCGGTCCGAGCTCCGGCTTACGCAGGAAATTGATGTTGAGGTTTGTCGTGACAGCCAGCGCAACCGGCCCGATCTGGGCAAGAATCGCAACATAGGCGGCGATATCGGCAAGTGCGAAAAGCGTTGGCCCGGAAACAGTGCCGCCCGGACGCAAGTGCTTTTCCGCTGGATCGAGCCGCATTGTAGCATATCCCGGCCCTGCGCCGGTGACTGTATAGGCAATGCCGTCGGCATTCACTTGCGGGAATTCCCGTTCAAGAAACGCCGTTAACCCTTCGACATCCAACGCAGTTCCCAAGGTACTCTCCATCTGTTCTCTCGCGGCATTCGCTGATATTCCTAGCCATCCGCGTCTCCTTTGCAAGGAAGCCAGTTATGAAATCGCTTCGATCATTTGCCGGTTCGCTTTTTGTCATGACGATTGCCTCAGCTTCGTTTGTGGCACCATCGCACGCACAAACAGCGCCAGCGCCGCTGATTGAGCCATTCAGTCTGCCGGCAAAGCCAGTGGCGCTCAATCAGGATATTATCAAGCGCTATCTCTACAGCTTTGCCCCCGTCGGTGCTTTGATGAAAGAAGTGGCCGGGGCTGCCGTCGCACCGGAGGAAACGGCCAAGCTCGATAAGAAGGCGGCAGAATACGGTTTCAAAAACTTCGAAGATTGGGGTGAGACCACCCGAACCATCATGGTAACGTATCATTGGGCGACCAATCCCGATCCGCGCGAGGAAGTGGAAAAAGCCCTTGCCACCATTCCCACAATGCCCAACCTGTCGGACAAAGAGAAAGCCAACATGATTGACGGCTTGAAGGCAGGGCTAGCAACGGTTGAAAATGCCCGGCCGTCGCCGGAAAACCTGGCTGTCGTCAAACGCCACCTTGGTTCTATCAAACCACTCTATAATCAGTGGTCCACCCGCTGACAGAAAACGCAATGAGGAATGCCATGGGAGAAGTTCACGTCATTCGCAAGGATGAACCGATTGTCGGATATGAGCTGGCTTCGGGCGTTTTGCGCCTGACATTGCAAAATCCGCCAGCCAACGCCCTTTCCATAGCGATGATGCAGTTGTTGCTGGATCATTTGACGGCTGCGCGCGAAGACAAGGCGGCCCGGGTGATCATCATCGATTCGGCGCAAAAGCTGTTTTCTGCGGGTCATGATCTGAAGGAACTCACCGCGCACCGGCAGGACGCCGACCGGGGGCGGGCGTTCTTCGAGCAGACCATGCTGCTTTGCGCCGAATTGATGCAGGCGATCGTTCGTCATCCCCGGCCGGTTATCGCTGCAGTTGGCGGGCTGGCTACAGCGGCGGGCTGCCAGCTTGTCGCCTCGTGTGATCTTGCCATTTGCTCGGACAAGGCGACCTTCTGCACGCCGGGTGTCAATATCGGTCTGTTCTGTTCCACGCCAATGGTTGCCCTGTCGCGCAATGTCTCGCGCAAGCAGGCCATGGAAATGCTGCTGACCGGCGAGACCATCGACGCTTCAAGCGCACGTGAATTCGGTTTGATTAACCGGGTCGTCCCGCAGGAATATCTGAATCCGATTGTCAGGAAATACGCCCAAACCATTGCAGAAAAATCAACTTTGACCGTCAAGATCGGCAAGGAAGCTTTTTACAATCAGGCTGAAATGGGCCTTTCTGATGCCTATGACTACACCGCACGCGTGATGGTGGAAAACATGCTGGCGCGCGATGCGGAAGAGGGCATCAATGCTTTCATTGAAAAGCGTAAGCCGGAATGGACGGGTGAATAGCCATGGATCACGATCATTATCCCGATGATTACATCCATGGCATCCTGTCATCGGTCAAAACCGTTGCCATGGTCGGCGCATCGGCAAACGAGGTTCGGCCCAGCTTTTTTGTGATGAAATATCTGATGGCGAAGGGCTATCGTGTCATGCCTGTTAATCCCGGGCAGGCAGGCAAGGAGATTCTCGGCCAACTGGTCTATGCCCGCCTTGCCGATATTCCAGATACGATTGATATGATCGACATATTCCGTGCCTCCGACGCCGTGCCTGGCATTGTCGATGAAGTTCTCGCATTGAACCCGCGGCCGAAAGCCATCTGGATGCAGTTGACCGTGCGCCACGATGAAGCGGCGCGCAAAGCCGAGGCGGCTGGTATCCAGGTGGTGATGAATCGCTGTCCTAAAATCGAATATGCCCGCCTGTGCGGCGAAATCGGCTGGAGCGGCGTCAATTCGCGGGTGTTGTCGTCGAAAAAGCCGCAACTGCGTTCAGGCTTTCAAAGTTTTGGCTTGCGTCAGCCAAAATGATTTGGCGTGGCGGTCACAATCCCATAGCCTGACCCAAATCAGTCATGATAGGGAGATAAACCATGGCGCATCGCGCACCCGGAATTGAAACTCTTGCCGTCCATGCGGGCGCTCAGCCTGATCCGGCAACCGGGGCACGCGCCACGCCGATCTATCAGACCACGGCCTTTGTTTTCGATGATGCCGACCATGCCGCCTCGCTGTTTGGCCTGAAAGCCTTCGGCAATATCTATACCCGCATCACCAACCCCACCAATGCCGTGCTGGAAGAACGCGTGGCTGCACTCGAAGGCGGCACCGCTGCGTTGGCTGTGGCATCCGGCCATGCGGCGCAGTTTCTGGTGTTCCACACGCTGATGCAGCCCGGTGATAATTTCATCGCCTCAAAGAAACTCTATGGCGGTTCAATTAATCAGTTCGGCCAGTCGTTTAAATCCTTTGATTGGCAGGTCCGCTGGGCTGAGCCCGATGATCTCGCCTCGTTAGAAGCGCAGATTGATGCGCACACACGCGCCATTTTCATTGAGAGCTTTGCCAATCCCGGTGGCATTGTCACCGATATCGAAGCGATTGCCGAAATAGCCCACAAGCATGGGCTGCCGCTGATCGTAGACAATACGCTCGCATCGCCCTATCTGATCCGGCCCATCGAGCATGGCGCTGATATCATCGTGCATTCCATGACCAAATTTCTTGGCGGTCATGGCAATTCCATGGGCGGTGTCATTGTTGATTGCGGCACGTTTGACTGGTCGAAGTCAGGCAACTATCCGCTGCTGTCGCAACCGCGCAGCGAATATAATGGCATTGTCCTGCATGAGACCTTTGGCAATTTTGCCTTTGCCATCGCCTGCCGGGTGCTGGGTTTGCGTGATCTCGGACCAGCCCTTTCGCCGTTCAATGCGTTCCAGATTTTAACCGGTATCGAAACGTTGCCGCTGCGGATGCAACGTCATGCGGATAACGCTTTGACGATAGCCGAATGGCTGTCAACGCATCCAAAAGTGGCCTGGGTCAGTTATGCCGGACTTTCCAACGATCCTTACCACGCCTTGCAACAGAAATACGCGCCGAAGGGCGCGGGCGCTGTTTTCACCTTCGGTTTGAAAAGCGGCTATGAAGCCGGGGTAAAACTCGTCGAAAATCTGCAGCTGTTTTCGCACCTCGCCAATATCGGCGACACCAAGTCGCTGATCATTCACCCGGCTTCCACCACGCACCGGCAGCTCAGCGACGCACAGAAGATTGCAGCAGGTGCCGGACCTGACGTGGTGCGGTTGTCCATCGGCATCGAGACGGTCGAGGATCTGATTTCCGATCTTGAACAGGCTCTGGCAAAGGCAGGATAATATCATGACAGTGAGCCATTTTGTCCGGATTGATTTCGGCAATATTGACCCCGAGCACGGCGCACCTGCACCTGACCGGATTATCTCGGGCGATCCGAAATTCCGTACATGGAATTGCGACGAAGCCGAAGGAGGTCTCTATGCCGGGATTTGGGAAGCAACGCCGGGCAAGTGGCGCATCGTCTATGATGAATGGGAATTCTGCCACATCCTGTCCGGCCGCTCGATCGTTACGGAAGAAGGCGGCGAGGAAAAACATCTGGAAGCGGGAGACAGTTTTGTCCTGCGTCCGGGATTTCGCGGGACGTGGGAAGTGCTGGAAACCACGCGCAAGGAATATGTAATTAGGTTGTGAATTCGATACCAGCATTTCCTGAAGGTGTTTGGCCCTTGTGAGATTTTTCTTTGTTATCGTAAAGCCCAACTATTTCCGTCATCCTCGGGCTTGACCCGAGGACCCATGGGTGAGGAGCACCGAGATTACAACTCGTGCAAAGTGTTCCAGTAAATCGCGGCTTCAATGAAGTGAGGACGTATCTGGATACAATGGAATCTGGGACTAAGGCCTTTTCTTCTTTGCCATGGGTCCTCGGGTCAAGCCCGAGGATGACGGAGAGAGCGGTATTTGTGATCAAGGAAGAACAGCAAAGGCATGCCTTCACATCATGCGTGGTAATGCTCTTGTCATCATCTCACCATTCCACCGCCAAGCGTTCCAATCCATGGAAGTGATATGTATCCTTAAACCGGGGTGGCTCCTTGCATCGAATTCCCGGCAGGCGGTCAAACAGCACTTTAAGCGAGACCTGCAGCTCCAGCCGCGCCAGCGGAGCGCCGATACAAAAATGAATGCCCGCGCCAAATGACAGATTTTTCTGATCGGTCCTGTCAGGTCTAAAAGCGTCTGAATCGGCAAAGGCTTTGGGATCGCGATTGCCGGCACCGAGCATCAACCCGATCTGGTGGCCGGGTTTGACTACGATGCTATCGCCCAGATCGATCTCCTCATAGGCATAGCGGGTGAACATATGCAGCGGTGCATCGAACCGCAGGCATTCCTCAACCGTGTTTGCTGTGTGCTCCGCATCAGCAAACAAGTCCGCAGGGTTTCGCCCGCTTTCGAGAATTGTCTTCACCGCATTGCCGGTCTGGTGCACGGTGGCCTCGTGCCCGGCATTCAGCAACAGGATCGCAGTGGTGATCAGTTCGTCTTCGGAAAGTTTTGCGCCATCGGCCTCCGCCGCAAGCAAGAGGCTCAACAGATCATCCGCAGGCTCTGAACGCCGTTTGCCCGCATATTCACGCAGAAAGCCCGAGAACTCGACAGCTGCCGCATTGGCGCTGTCTTCAGATCGCCTGTCGCGGCCGTGCATATACATCGCCACCATGCGGTGCGACCAGTCGAGCAACTGCGGCGCTGCTTCGGTAGGAACGCCGAGCATTTCGGCGATCACCGTCACGGGGATTGGTGTGGCAAAATCAGCGATCAGCTCGGCTTCGCCTTTCATCTCGAACCGGTCGATCAACGCGTGTGCCAAGGTCTCAATGCGCGGACGCAACCGCTCCACCTGCCGCGAAACAAAAGCCCGGTTGACCAGCGTGCGCAGCCGCGTATGCGTGGGCGGCTCAAGCTCGAGCATCGAGAATGTCTCGACATGGTCGAAGTCTTTCAGATGCGAACGGTCATCGGCATTGCCCTGCGAATCGGCCGCGCTGTTCCGCCGTTCCCGGCCAAACCGGCGATCACGCAGCAACTTGCTGACACTGTCATAGCCGATGAAACACCAGAACCCGTATTCCTCCCAGAAAAACGCCGATGTCTGTGCATGCAACAAAGCATAGGTTTGGTACGGGTCCTGCACAAAATGCTGGTCATGTGGATCAAGCTGCAAACGGCGAGTGGCTTGATCAAAGTGCAGGGATGTGCGCGTTACAAGGGTCATGTCATGTTTACCGTGGGATGAAGCAGTCAGGCGAAGGCCAGACAGAGGACAGGTTTAAGACCAGCTTCCATACGCCGCCAATTCACAAAAGCGGCGCATTCCAGAAGGTCGTCATAGGCACGGCGGCAATGTTCGCGCATCTGATCGATGGCATCCAGTTGCAACACCACCATACCGCCTTTTTCAACAGTGATTTTGGTCATGCCGTCGTCCGGCTCATCAAGGGATGTCATGCAATCGATCCACGCATCCATATTGGCGCCGTAAAAGCCGGGAAGGCCAAAGGTTGCCGCAAATACGCTGTGAAAGCTTTTTTCGTCGAAAATGTTTGAGCAATCGATGCGAATGGTCTCATATTGCATGCGAATCTCCCTCCGTTCCAAGTCATAGCAGGACCCAATCATGAAAATCACCATTGTCGGGGCAGGAATTGCCGGGTTGTCCAGTGCATGGTCGCTGACCAAGGCCGGGCATTCTGTCACGCTGATCGAGCAGGGTCCGATTCCCAACCCGCTGGCCGCCTCCGGCGATCATCACCGTATCATTCGCCGCGCCTATGGTGCAGCAGGTGGCTACGC
Organism: Phyllobacterium sp. 628; assembly: GCF_014189505.1. GTDB lineage: Bacteria > Pseudomonadota > Alphaproteobacteria > Rhizobiales > Rhizobiaceae > Phyllobacterium. The sequence goes on from NZ_CP050301.1 coordinate 2,249,827, forward strand.
CGACGCAATTTCTGAAGCTTATGAGGCTTGGGATGAACTCTGGCAGGATATTGGAGTGACCCACCTTGATCCGCGCGGCTTCATTTGCATCTCGCGCGAAGCAGGCGACGAGGCGGAGGAATATCGCGCTGGGCTCGAACATGGCGGTTATCCGCTGGAACTCTACGAGCCCGCGGAAGCGATCAAGCGCTATGCCTATTTGGAAGAGGGCACTTTCCGCTACGCATTTTTCTCGCCGGAAGGCGGCGCACTGCATTGCAAGAAGATCGCGACGGATATTGCCCGCTGGCTCCGTGCCCATGGCGCCACATTGCTGGAAAATACCAAGGTAACGGCCGTCGATGCGGCGGCAGGGTCGGTGACCCTGGCTGATGGAACTGTCATTGCTGCCGATAAGGTTGTCGTCACTGCCGGTGCCTGGGCAACGAAGCTTTTCCCGGATCTGGTGTCCTCGCTCACCACGTATCGCACCGCGGTTGTCTATCTCGATCCGCCAGCAGACCTCAAAGCCGCTTGGGATAATTCCCCGGTTATATTGGATGTGGGCGGGCGCACTGACGGCTACATCATTCCGTCAAGCGGTGGCGGTGGCCTGAAATTCGGCTCCGGTCTGCACAAACGCAAATCCGCTGACGCCGATGCAAGCCGCATTCCGGAGCCAGGTGAGGGCGAAGCCATCCGTGATCTGTTCGCGCCGCCGATGAAACGGCTTGGCGAATACAAGGTCACCAATGTTGTCACGTGCGCCTACACCTTTACGGATGACGAGCGGTTTTTTGCGACTGAGAAAGACAAGTGCCTGATTGTTTCCGCCTGTTCGGGCCACGGCTACAAGTTTGGTGCGGCGGTGGGACGGCGTGTGGCACAGGCTCTGGGCACAGGCGACGTGCCTCTGCTCAAGCGCTGGTTGCGGGCCGAGGCCGCCTAAATCGCAAGCCTGATAACATCCAATCAAGGGAGAGAGTGATGTTTCGTTCTATTATTGTCTTTTTCAGCCTGCTGTTGGCAAGCGTACCAGCCGCCTACGCCAAAGACATGCAGCTGGGTTCCCGGCTGGATGCCATTGTTGAAGCCGGCGTTCTGAAAGTCGGCTCCACCGGGGACTACAAGCCGTTCAGTTACAAGGACCCGGCAACCGGCGAGTTTTCCGGCTTCGACATCGATCTTGCCAAAAACCTTGCCGATACTTTGGGCGTAAAGCTTGAAATCGTACCGACCTCGTGGCCGCAGATGATGCAGGATTTCGAGGCTGAAAAGTTTGACGTTGCCATGGGCGGCGTTTCCATCACCTTTGACCGCCAGAAAAAGGGTCTCTTCTCCATCCCCTATATGCGTGAAGGCAAGACACCAATTGCCCGCTGCGCTGACAAGGGCAAGTTTGAGACGCTGGCTGAAATCGACAAGCCCGAGGTGACGGTTATTGCCAATCCGGGCGGCACCAACGAAAAATTCGCGCGCGCCAGCCTGAAACAGGCAAAGATTGTCATTTTCCCTGACAATACCAAGATATTTGATGAAGTAGCCGCTGGCCGGGCCGATTTGATGATGACCGACGCGTCGGAAACCCGTTATCAGGAAAAGCTGCATGCGGGTGTGTTGTGTGCTGTTCACCCTGATACGCCGTTCAACTTCGCCGAGAAGGCCTATTGGATCCAGCGGGATATCGGTCTGAAGGGCTTTGTGGATCAGTGGCTGCATCAATCCATCGAGACCGGTGCCTATGGCAAGACCTATGACAAATGGTTCAAATGACAGATCCGGACCCGATAGTGTCATTTTGCCGTCACGATCAGGCATGCAAGGCTGCAGAACATCTTGCGGAACAGGGTGGCGACACCCTATGTATCGAATTAGTAATCCACGAATCTGGGGGCGTTCAAACCCCTTATTCTCCAAAAGCTGAGGCCCACCGATGAGAGATCCAATCGAAACAGCAATGAACCTCGTACCGATGGTCGTCGAACAGACCAACCGGGGCGAGCGGGCCTATGATATTTTTTCGCGCCTGCTGAAAGAACGCATCATTTTCATTACCGGACCGATCGAGGACGGTATGTCGACGCTGGTTTGCGCCCAGCTTCTGTTCCTTGAATCGGAAAACCCGAAGAAGGAAATCAACCTCTATATCAATTCCCCCGGCGGCGTCGTCACGTCAGGTATGGCGATCTATGACACCATGCAGTTCATCCGTCCTGCCGTCTCGACCCTTTGCTTCGGTCAGGCTGCGTCCATGGGTTCGCTGCTGTTGACAGCCGGTGAAAAGGACATGCGCTTCGTTCTGCCGAACGCGCGGGTCATGCTGCACCAGCCATCCGGCGGCTTCCAGGGCCAGGCATCCGATATCGAGCGCCATGCGCAGGATATCATCAAGATGAAGCGCCGTTTGAACGAGATTTACGTCAAACATACCGGACGCGATCTCGAAACAATCGAGCGGACACTCGACCGCGATCACTTCATGACGGCGCAGGAATCACTTGAGTTCGGCCTCATCGACAAGGTGCTTGAGTCGCGTGCGGTCCTCGAAGGGGATACAAAGTAACCGGCTAAATGGCCGCACCGGGTCAGAAATGAACTTTTTTGACCCGGATGCGTACTTTCTGCCACACAACTGGCTTGCATGCAGGCCAACAGACGTTACGTTAAGTCATTGGTGAGTAGAGGAAGCCTATTCTTCGAATTACTATTCGAATCATTCCCCGCAGGGCATAGTCCGAGGGGGTGACCGGTTCCCGGCCAAACAGGGCGCCGATACTGAAAGGAAACTGCAATGAGCAAAGTCAGCAACGGCGGCGGTGATTCCAAGAATACGCTTTATTGCTCGTTTTGCGGGAAGAGCCAGCACGAAGTTCGCAAGTTGATTGCGGGCCCGACTGTATTCATCTGCGATGAATGCGTTGAGCTGTGCATGGACATCATCCGCGAGGAAAACAAATCCTCGATGGTGAAATCCCGCGAAGGCGTTCCGACGCCGCAGGAAATCATGGCTGTACTCGATGATTATGTCATCGGTCAGAGTCATGCCAAGCGTGTTCTCTCTGTCGCGGTGCACAACCACTACAAGCGGTTGGCCCACGCATCGAAAAACAATGAAGTCGAATTGGCCAAGTCCAACATCCTCCTTGTTGGTCCAACCGGTTGCGGCAAGACCTATCTGGCGCAATCGCTCGCCCGCATCATCGACGTGCCGTTTACAATGGCAGACGCGACGACGCTGACGGAAGCTGGTTATGTCGGTGAGGACGTCGAGAACATCATTCTCAAGCTGCTCCAGTCTGCCGATTACAATGTCGAGCGGGCACAGCGCGGAATTGTCTATATCGACGAAGTCGACAAGATCAGCCGCAAGTCTGACAATCCGTCGATCACCCGGGACGTATCTGGCGAGGGCGTGCAGCAGGCGCTGTTGAAGATCATGGAAGGTACGGTTGCTTCCGTTCCGCCACAGGGCGGGCGCAAGCACCCACAGCAGGAATTCCTGCAGGTGGATACAACCAATATCCTGTTCATCTGCGGCGGTGCCTTTGCCGGTCTCGACAAGATCATCTCGGCGCGTGGTGAAAAGACCTCCATCGGCTTCAGTGCTGCGGTCAAGAGCCCGGACGAGCGCCGCGTTGGCGCAATCTTCCGCGAACTTGAGCCCGAAGATCTCCTGAAGTTCGGTCTGATCCCCGAGTTCGTCGGTCGTCTGCCGGTTATCGCAACGCTGGAAGATCTCGATGAAGTCGCTCTGGTTCAGATTCTCTCCGAACCAAAGAACGCTCTGGTCAAGCAATATCAGCGTCTGTTCGACATGGAGAATGTTGAGCTGACATTCCATGAGGATGCTCTCAAGGCCATCGCCAAGCGCGCTATCCTGCGTAAGACCGGTGCCCGCGGACTGCGTTCGATCATGGAAAAGATCCTGCTTGATACGATGTACGAACTGCCAACGCTTGATGGCGTGCAGGAAGTGGTTATCTCCGGCGATGTCGTCGAGGGCAATTCGCGTCCGCTCTACATCTATGCGGAGCGCAAGGAAGAAAAGGGCAATGTTTCGGCTTGATACGCCGGACCAATGTCAGAAAAGCAAGGGCTCCGTATATCGGGGCCCTTTGTTTTTGATATCGCATTTGTTGCGTGACTTAGGACGTCCACTCGTAAATATGGTCGAAATGGTATGAGGCCATTTGTTCGGATACGAGGAGCAAAGGCGATGGGAATGTTTATCCATTCTCAAGTCCTTTGCGACGATGTAGCCGGGCAAATGGACCATATCCTCCGGACGCCGAAACGGCTGCAAGCTGCAGTGTCGAGCCGCTCAGCCGGGGGAAAGGCCCCGCCCTTCGCGCCTCTCCTCGCATCTTTTGCCGTTTCAGGCGCCATTTCAGCCAGATTTATGAGTTGACGTCCTAATTGCGCCACGAAACAATATTTACGATTGATTAACCATGAGGGGCGCACTCTTTTTGCAGAGCCACGTAGGCCAGAAGACCTTCAGTGGGCAGTATTGTCCCGGTCGATCGATGATTTCCACGAAAATCATCCTCTTCAGAGCTGTGCTGCGTCGCAAAAGATTGCGCTTGGACTTTGGTGGGAGCAGGATAGATTACGATTCTGTGACCAAGCTTGAAACCGGGGCGCTTGAAACAAGAGCTCCGCCACTCCAAGTAAAGGTTAAGCTGCACAACTGGTAGTACGCCGCTCTACGCATGATCCTAAAAATGGATCCCGATTTTTGGAAAAAGATCATGCACCAAAGGGTACCCGGATGTGGCGATTTAGGCCGATTGGCCTGAGAAAGGACATGAAATGACGGTTGCAAGCAAGAAGACACCGGCGGGTGGAGAAAACGGGCTTTATGCCGTTTTGCCGCTGCGCGACATCGTTGTCTTCCCACACATGATCGTTCCGCTCTTTGTCGGTCGCGAGAAATCCATTCGCGCACTCGAGGAAGTGATGGGCGTCGACAAGCAAATCCTGCTTGCCACACAGAAGAACGCTGCGGATGATGATCCGCAGGCTGACGCTATTTACAATATCGGCACCATTGCCAACGTCCTGCAATTGCTGAAATTGCCGGATGGTACGGTCAAGGTTCTGGTTGAGGGTATTGCCCGCGCTGAAATTACCAGTTTCAGCGAGCGCGAGGATTACCACGAAGCCAACGCCGTAACGCTTAAAGAACCGGCCGAAGATCCGGTTGAAATCGAAGCTCTGGCCCGCTCTGTGGTGTCGGATTTCGAAAACTACGTGAAGCTGAACAAGAAGATTTCGCCAGAAGTCGTTGGCGCTGCCGGACAGATCGAGGATTACTCGAAGCTGGCCGATACGGTCGCCTCACATCTCGCGATCAAGATTCCTGAAAAGCAGGACATGCTCTCCATTCTCTCCGTGCGCGCACGGCTGGAGAAGGCCATGTCATTCATGGAGTCGGAAATTTCCGTTCTTCAGGTGGAAAAGCGTATCCGTTCGCGCGTCAAGCGTCAGATGGAGAAGACCCAGCGCGAATACTACCTCAACGAACAGATGAAGGCGATCCAGAAGGAACTTGGCGACGGCGAAGACGGCCGCGACGAGGCTGCCGAGCTGGAAGAGCGCATCAAGAAGACGAAGTTCTCCAAGGAAGCACGCGAGAAAGCAAATCAGGAGCTAAAGAAGCTTCGTCAGATGAGCCCGATGTCGGCCGAGGCGACGGTTGTTCGCAACTATCTCGACTGGCTGCTGACCATTCCGTGGAACAAGAAGTCCAAGGTCAAGAACGACCTGAACCTCGCTGACGAGGTTCTGGATGCCGAGCATTATGGTCTCGACAAGGTGAAAGACCGGATCGTGGAATATCTCGCCGTGCAGGCGCGGTCGACCAAGATCAAAGGTCCGATCCTGTGCCTCGTTGGTCCTCCCGGCGTCGGCAAGACTTCGCTCGCCCGTTCGATCGCCAAGGCTACCGGCCGTGAATACATCCGTATGTCGCTCGGCGGCGTGCGTGACGAGGCTGAAATCCGCGGTCACCGCCGTACATACATTGGCTCGATGCCCGGCAAGGTCATTCAGTCGATGAAGAAGGCAAAGAAGTCCAACCCGCTCTTCCTGCTCGATGAAATCGACAAGATGGGCCAGGACTTCCGCGGTGATCCGTCATCGGCTCTGCTCGAGGTGCTTGATCCGGAACAGAACTCAACCTTCATGGATCATTATCTGGAGGTCGAATATGACCTTTCGAATGTGATGTTCGTGACGACTGCCAATACGCTGAACATTCCTGGTCCTTTGATGGATCGTATGGAGATCATCCGTATCGCCGGTTACACGGAAGACGAGAAGGTCGAGATTGCCAAGCGGCACTTGCTGCCCAAGGCTATCCGCGATCATGCGCTGCAGCCGAAGGAGTTCTCGGTTTCGGAAGGCGCCATTCGCGCTATCGTCCGCGATTATACGCGGGAAGCTGGTGTGCGCAGTCTCGAACGCGAATTGATGAAGCTTGCCCGTAAGGCAGTGACGGAAATTCTGAAGTCGAAGTCCAAGATAAAGACGGTGAAGGTGACGGAAGCCAACATCAACGATTATCTCGGCGTGCAGAAGTTCCGCTTTGGCCAGATCGACGGCGAAGATCAGGTTGGTGTTGTCACAGGTCTTGCCTGGACAGAAGTGGGCGGCGAATTGCTGACCATTGAAGGCGTCATGATGCCCGGCAAGGGCCGCATGACCGTAACAGGCAACCTGCGCGACGTGATGAAGGAATCGATCTCCGCAGCGGCATCCTATGTCCGCTCAAGGGCAATCGATTTCGGCGTCGAGCCTCCGCTCTTCGACCGCAGGGATATCCACGTGCATGTGCCGGAAGGTGCAACGCCCAAGGATGGTCCATCGGCTGGTATTGCCATGGTAACGGCGATCGTCTCGATCCTGACCGGTATTCCGGTTCGCAAGGACATCGCCATGACCGGCGAGATCACACTGCGCGGCAGGGTTCTGCCGATCGGTGGTCTGAAGGAAAAACTGCTTGCCGCACTGCGCGGTGGCATCAAGACGGTTCTGATCCCGGAAGAAAACGCCAAGGATCTGGCGGAGATTCCGGACAATGTGAAGAACGGCCTTGAGATCATTCCGGTCAGCCACGCCAACGAAGTGCTCAAGCATACGCTTGTTCGCGCGCCTGTGCCGATCGAATGGACCGAACCGCTGCATGTGCCGGCAGCAGCCACCTCCGCTGAGGATGATGCTGCCGCGCAGATCGCGCACTAAGCAACACGCGTCATAAAAAAGCCGGGCAAGAAATTGCCCGGCTTTTTTGATTCGTATGGGTCGTTTTACAGAGCGCCAGTCAGAATACCGACACCGGCAAGCGCTACGAGCCCGCCAATGACCCGCACAACGCTGGGGCCGACACGCTGGCTGATCTTGCCGATGGCAAAGCCAATGGCGATACCCGCCACGTGGAGCAGGGCTGTCGCGATCATGAAGCCACCGGCATAGGCAAGGCCTCCGGCGCTTTCAGGCATTTCTGCACCGTGTGCATGGCCATGGAACACGGCAAACAATCCGACCAGCGTGACAGCGATGGCAACCGATGCCTTGATCTCAAAGGCGACAGCCGCGCCGAGCACGATAACTGACACAGCAATTCCGAGCTCCACGAAAGGTACTCCGACGCCGGCAACGCCGAGCGCGCCGCCAATAGCCATCATACCCACAAAAGCCGCAGGAACGAGCCACAGAGCGCGTCCGCCGAGTTGGAAGGCAAAGATGCCGACGAGGACCATCGCCAGTACGTGGTCGAGCCCGGAGATCGGATGGCTGAAGCCGTGGGCGAAGCCGCTCGTTTCACCCACGCCCACATGCGCATAGGCAAGGGCAGGGGTGAGTGAAGCGAGGGAGGCAGTGGCGATTCGTAATGTGCTGCGCGATAGCATGTGAAAGTTCCCGTTATTGGTTTGCTCTTGGAAGGAGAACATCAATGTTGCAGCAGAAACGGGCGGGCGCAAAGCGCAAAATAGCGCAGCGGCATTCGTTGCTATGTGAGCGGGGCTTTCTCCAGCTTGTATCCCTGCACCGTTAGTCTTTAGAGCCAAAAAAACTTATGCAAACGGTATTCTGCGCCATGATTGGCCTTTGCGCATTTTGATCCAGCCGCGCCACAGCAGTTCATAGACTTGCAGGAGCGGTCGTACGGTCTCTCTGCAGATTCGCCCTGCCAATTTAACCCTTGGTACTTCATATCTGTCGATCGTCGATTGTACCAATGACTGTTTGCACAAGGCCGGACTGATTTGATAAATGCGGAGCCTGTTGAACACTCTATAGTCTGGATTGAAAAGCAGCTCGTCAATACCGGTTGTGACGAACTTTGTTTCGACGAGTAACCGTTGAGCGCAATCTTTGGACACAATGTAGCCAGCAGTACAATTGTGCCTGCTAAGCAGGCGCGCCAAAACCCGTCCATTGTCAAATATGCTGGCAGGACTGCCGGTTAGAGCTTTTGCGCCGGTTGTTTCCAGTTTTACGATATCTGCATCGCGCGGTATCCAATGATCACTGCCGACCCATGTGCCGATGTCGGGCGAAAGCACGGCATCATCCTCAAATATCGCAGCATACTCCGCGCCGCCTTCAGCAATCAGTTGAAAACATTTTTGATGACTGAGAAAACAACCAACTTCGGACTGCGTTATCGGCGGTTCCCCCTGGGGAAGCCGCACCCATCTGGCCATGTCCTCATCTGTCAAGATTCGGCCATCAACAGCGGCAACACGCTCGAATGGGACGTAATAGGCAGCAAACAATGTCTGCATGTGTGAAAGACGTTCTCCCGAACGATCCAAATTAATCAAATAACATTTCATCCCAATATCCGCATCAATGTGCGTCCACCTCGTGATAACGCGCGGTTTGATTTTTTTTACTAAATTCAGAATGCGGACCGAATAAAAATATCCGCGGGCCAGTTACCCCAGTGATAGCTCTGAAGGATCGAAGTGATTCTTAAAACGAAAATTTGCTCCGCAGCAGATGCAATAAACCCACTGCTTTAAATCTAAATGCAAGATACCGGAAAAAGGAATGGTGGGCGATGAGAGACTCGAACTCCCGACATCTTCGGTGTAAACGAAGCGCTCTACCAACTGAGCTAATCGCCCTACGCAAGGGTATATGGGGAGCGTTTAGGCGTTTCGCGAAAGATTGGCAAGGGGGTGTGCGACACTTTTATGATTTGTTTGAAGAGTTTTTCACAATCACATTTTTCGTGTTTAGTAGCGCTTGACACTCCTGTGCGAACCCCTTAAACGACGCCTCACACCAGATGAACTTCTGGTTTGCAAAGTGCGCGGGTGTAGCTCAGTTGGTTAGAGTGCCGGCCTGTCACGCCGGAGGTCGCGGGTTCGAGCCCCGTCACTCGCGCCACTTTTGCCCTTTAAAATCAATAACATTGAAACTTAGCCTTCGAGGAAAAGTTGGGGCGTCAGACCAGATGTTCTGACTTTTGAACGTCATTTCTTCTCACGAATATTAATTCTGCCTGCTCGACGTATTATATCCGTGCCACATTCGGGCGGATAGCAGCGCGCGTTTGGTCCAGCTACTTTAGATTCGTGGATACTGCCATCCTCCGAAAAGCGCATGGAAAGGGCGATGCGCATAAGCAAAAATCTCAAGTGGTTTTTCTCTGATACTTAAAACCTAAAAGCAATACACAGTCTGCAGCCTATGATATATACTACTATGAGGATCATTAATATTCGGGGGAATAATGTTTGATCATGTAGTTAGTCTTGGCTCATGGTGCCAAACAACATACCAAATTAAAGAACATGTTTTACCATATACGAAGAGTTGCTTTGATTGGTTGGTCACGCCTTGGGATGCGTTAATATCGATTCTTGAAACAAACGGGTCTCACTTTGGTCTCGCTGGCACTTACGATCCTTTTTCGGAATGCATAAAATGTGACCATTACGGAGTTCTCTATGCCCACGAGTTCAAGAAGGGCTCATCGGGTAAGCCAGTTGTTACAAATGAGCAGTTGATAAACTGCCGGTCAAAATTACTCTACAAACACAATAAGATGGCTGCGACTCTGGAAGGTGGGGGCTCTGTGCTCTTCATCCGCTTTGGCGGCACCGCGGAACCGGCTACCGCTGTGCCTCATATGCGCGAATTAAACCCACGCAGTGAAGCTGATCTAAACCACCTTGTTCATTTGCTGCGAAGAAAATATCCTGCGAATAACATAAGCCTTTTATACCTGTGGCAAGACCCCATTGTTCCGTATAATCTCGATCTCGATAAACTCAGTTCCCAAATCATGCTAATGCGCATGCCGTTTCTTCCCAACGATGCCTTTACGTGGATGGGAAACACCAGCGTTTGGGGAGCCATGTTTGAAAGAGTGCGCATTTTGCAGCAGATGCGCGGTAAATTGCAATTTCAAGAACCTGTTTACTATGTGTCTCCTAATTATTTTTAAATAATAATGGAAATCTATAAGTACATTAAACGCGTCACTTTTATCTCTTAAGTAAATCAGTTCGATAATAGCTTTTGTAAAGTGGTGGATTTCCGCAATTTCGTCCGCCATTTTTCAATAGCTGCAACTTTGATTTTATTCTGTTCCACCACCACCTTTTGAGATTCGATCTGTAACACGTCGGGGCCTAACGTGACAGTGAAGGCATCAGTATATAGCAACTGAAACCGCTTCCACATTTGTAGATGGGTGCAGTTCCTGTTCGTGGGTCCTCTGGCTCATTTTGGGCAGAGAATCGACTTACTGTCTTGTCAAAGTTCGCCGGTCACCTCTGCTGAGCACCCGTATTAAATGCTTGACAGGCCCCCACCATAGGGTATCGATGCAACCGCACACGCGTGATTCAAAAATGATATCATGCCCACAAATTCAATACGAGATTGATGGACTGCCATATGGGTTTGAATATCGCGTGCTTTTGTATGATGCGCAATGAATCCCCTATTATAGAGCCATTTCTGGATCAGTGCGCCGAATTTTTCGATACGTTGTATCTTGTCGACCATTCATCCACTGATAAGTCCTTAGAGCTGGCAGAAAATTACGGCCTGTCCGGATTGCAACTGTTTAACTTAGTGTCCCGAGGTTACCCGCAATCTGAACTGGCAACGTTTTTTGCTCATCACGCGTTTGATAGCAGCCAAGCCGATTATGTTTTTTTTCTTGATTGCGATGAGTTTTTGCCGTTCTCCAATAGAGCGGCACTTGAGGCCTTCCTTTTAGACAATCAAGGCCATGATATAATTGAATTGCCTTGGTTGAACATCTGCCCGAATGATCTTGCAGGTGGCAATATATTCGAGCGCTCGTTTCGCCGAGGAATAGAACCCTCGAAATATGTGAAAGTGATCCTTTCGAAAAGCGCCCATCAAAAAGCAGACAATTTAAAAGTGCATCAAGGCTATCACGCTGTTGTGGCGCCCGGACATAATTTGACCGTGGGAAAGCCCGGCAAAAGCTGGCTACTACATATCCCTATCAGAAGTCGCGTTCAAATAACCTTCAAGCTCGTGGCTGGTCATAACAGACTGGTATTGGAAGGAGGGCTGCTAAAGAAGAAAGAGGGAACACATTGGAAAGATCTTGCAAATGAACTACGTTTTCGCAAGCATTCTGATGATTTTCTCGTTGATTTAGCTCTCAATTATCCTGCAATGAGCGGTCAATCCGACGAGCAGGAACTCGATTTTACATTTCCATATATAAAATCAAAATATATGGAAAGTTCGGACTATGTGATGATGTCATCAATAGCACTGTTATCTGATGTGAATGTGGTTGATGAATCGAATGACTACTCATTCACCCTTATTGGGAGCAGCGGAAAAATTATGCTTTCTGACAAAAAGATAGAGAAAAAACCGATGAAGATGGACAAATTGAAAATCGCATCCGTGGCAAATATTATTCCGACGGACAATAAACCTGATGTGTTTTCCAATCTGATCGAGCCACTCTTTAGCCTTCCTACAAAGATGCCTACAACTGCTTGGTCGGGCCATATACCTTTTCTTTTTGTGCTTTTTAAACTGCTCCGCCCGCGAAGCTATGTTGAGCTCGGTGTTCACAATGGTGCAAGCTTTATTGCGGCGTGTACCGCAGCCAAGCAATATCAGTTGAATACTCAACTTTTCGGAATTGATTGCTGGTTCGGCGATGACCATGCCGGACATTACGATGGCGACGATTTATATAACGATCTACGTTCCTATACCGAGCGGACATTTGAAAATGCGCGGCTTATCAGAAGCTATTTTCATGAAGCACGGCCAACATTTTCTGCAGGATCAATTGATCTTTTACATATTGATGGCTTGCATACATATGAAGCAGTCAAGGAAGACTTCGACACATGGGTAACCGGGATGTCATCGCAAGGTGTGGTGATGTTTCATGATACCAACGTTCATGACCGCGGTTTCGGCGTGCATCGTTTGTGGAAAGAATTGTCTGAAAATTATTTCACGCTGGAATTTTTTCATTCACATGGGTTGGGTGTCTTGTTCCTTGATTCAAAGGATCCGCGTATTGCACTATTGTCTGGTCTCAAAGAAACACCAGAACAGTGGTTGTTTTATAGAGATTTGATTTCGTTAGTTGCTCAGGGGCTGCCGGAACGAATGGGATGGGCGGATGCCTCGCAGCATGTCGGCGAACTCGAAAGAAGACTGGCTGAAGCAAATAGCCAACTTGACGGAGCTCGACACGATAGAGCCGCAGTTCTGAATTCGACAAGTTGGAGATTAACTCGTCCTCTACGCGCACTGATATCCCGGCTACGATAGGCAGGTATATGCGTATTGCTGTCGTAGGCCCGAAAACGTACTTCGAGAATCATTTTCCCGAGGGTTGGGAAAATAATCCTGATATTCTTTGTGCCGATGTTGATGAAGGTCATTACGGCTGGTTAAACATCGTTCACAATTTTCGGCCGGATATAACGTTATTTTATCGTCCCGAGCTGTATCCGCGAGAATATGTTCTGAGAATTCCTGGCATAAGAATTGCGTTCCTTTCGGAGCCTGTTCCCAACATTGCTGATGGGCAGTTTGTTGAAACTGACGAAACGAAATTACGATTGCTGGTATACCGCAGACTCGCTTGGGATTGCTTTCATTGGAAGGTTTTTTATGATCCAAGTAAAAAAACGTCGATAGAGAAGCTGGGGTTTCCTATAGATGAATATCGCGAACTGCCTATCAATACAAAGTGGTTTTGCCCGTCCACTAGAGTACACAAGCGGTGGGACGTTTCGTTTGTGGGAAAGGCTACGCCGCATCGGAATTGGCGGCTTGATTTCCTTCGTACAGCGCCTTTTCGATTCATCTGGATTGCGCACGGAGTGTCGGGACGAGAACTTGCCAGTATATGCAGGCAGTCCCGTATCGTTGTGAATGTGCATGCCGATGGGCAAGGTGCCATTGAGCCAAGAATCTATCTTGCTGCTGCTTGCGGTGCAACTGTTCTCACCGAACCTCTTTCGGCCAAACCCAGATTGTTCAAGAACCAGATATTTGAAACCGAGTCTTGGTCAGTGAATGATATATCAAGGCATTTGGAAGACCATGCCTCGTTGCCATTTGATGATGACTCACACCGATCCCTTAGTGTGTTGAAATTTATCGAGCAGTGTTATGCTCGATGCCATAAAATCTCACTTTAATTCCACTGGAGACAGCTCAAATGCACGATACTGCCCGCCGCGCAGGAGCCGCTTTTCTGAACTCCTACGTTGATCCTGCCCAAAAAGTCCGTTTGCTCGACATTGGCGCAATGGACGTGAATGGAAGCTTACGGTCTGCAGCCCCATCCGCCGTTGAATATGTCGGAGTTGACCTGGAGGCCGGTCCGGGTGTGGATATTGTTTATAACATTGGCGATCGTTTACCAGTTGATGACAATTCATTCGATTTCTGCGTGTCTACTTCTTGTTTCGAACATGACCCGCTGTTTTGGCAGACTTTCCTGAACGTGGTTGATGCGCTAAAGGATGGCGGATATTTCTATTTGAATGCTCCTTCCAACGGTCCTTACCATACATATCCTACAGATAACTGGCGTTTCTATCCCGACGCGGGTGTTGCCTTGGTGAGTTGGGCCCGCTTGAATGGCCGAGACATAGAGCTCGTCGAAAGCGGAATATTGAAACGTGATGGCGACGTCTGGAATGATTTTATCGCGGTTTTTAAAAAAACGGGTGGAAATTCCCCGGTAAGAACATCTTATTTACTTGATGAATTTTCCGCAGCTACGAATGTTCGTCGCGGCGGTGAATCCGATGTGACAAATCTGGATCCTTATGGAGAAGACACTCTTATTGCCCATAGGTTGGACTCGCACGTGAAGGATCTGGACGCTTCATCCCAGCAGCTTAAGGGCGAATTGGAAGAAACAACTCAGGTCGTGCAAAAACTCCAATCAGACCTTATAAATGCGCAGAGTTTGCTTTCCCAACTGGCAACAAATGCAAAACAGGAGAAGGTGAGGGCTGACGATTTGCAGCAGAGGCTTGCAAGTGAAATTGAGAGAGCAAACATGCTATCCTATGATTTGGAAGCCATAAGCAGATCGACGAGCTGGCGCTTGACGTCACCTTTGCGCGGAGTTGTTAATATTTTTCGAAGGTAAGCGGATTGATAAAAGCAGTGGCCTGCCCCCATGAGGCGATCCGGGTTTAATGTTAGTGCAGACTTGGTCTGATTGCCATCACTGGCGTTGAGGCTGGCCCATTTTGAGACGGCCAGACAATAGCCACGGGAGCAGGTGATCTGTAACCCAAGGATGAGTGGGGTCGGATAGTATTGTAATGCCGTCGCCAATTCTCGATGACGATTTGTGCCTCCTTAAGTGTGTAGAAGATTTCTCCGTTGAGCAGTTCATCCCGAAGCTTTGAATTGAAACTCTCACAATAGCCGTTCTCCCATGGACTACCCGGCATGATGTAGGCGGTTTTGGCACCGACGGCAGCAATCCACTCTCTCAAGGCCTTGGCGATGAATTCAGGGCCATTGTCGGACCGGATGTGACCAGGAATGCCGCGCAGGATAAACAGATCAGACAGAACGTCGATGACATCCGTCGCCTTCAACTTTCTGTCCACCCTGATGGCAATACATTCCCGTGTGAATTCGTCGATCACATTGAGCATACGGATTTTCCTTCCATTGTGCGTGCGAGCCTCAACAAAGTCATAGGACCAGACATGGTTGGGGTATTCCGGTCGAAGCCGGATGCACGAACTCTCATTCAGCCATAAACGTGTGCGCTTGGGTTGTCTGTGTGGAACTTTGAGCCCCTCACGCCGCCATATCCGCTCAACCCGTTTCACATTCACCACCCAACCCGCACGATGCAGCATCGCTGTGATGCGGCGATATCCGTAGCGGCCATATTGGAGAGCAAGTGCAATGATGTCGGCGGTCAGTGCCGCTTCATCGTCCGGTGTTTTCAAGAGCTTGCGCTGTGTGGATCGATGCTGGCCAAGAACCCGGCATGCCCGTCGTTCGGACACGTCAAATTCCTCAACCACATGCTCCACACAGGCACGGCGGCGTGCGGGGCTTAAAAGTTTCCCTTTGCGGCCTCAGCAAGGATCATCTTGTCCAGCGTCAGATCCGAAACAGCCCGCCGAAGACGCGCATTCTCCGCTTCCAGTTCTTTCAGCCGCTTGACCTGATCACCCTTCAAGCCGCCGTATTCGGCCCGCCACCGGTAATATGTTACTTCCGTCACACCTATCGATCGAATGGCTTCTGCCATCGACTTCCCCTGCGAACTTAGAACATCTACCTGACGCAGTTTCATGACAATCTCTTCGGGCTTGTGTCGTTTGCTTGGCATTCTCAATATCCTTTATCGGCTCAAAAGCCATACTTCATAAAGGACCACTTTCAAGGGGGCAGGCCAGCAGGAAGCGGGTAAATCTCTTAACTTGGACTTAGAAATTTATTACGGTTTCCGTAAAATCTTTTCAATGCCTCGTCCCAATTGCCGACTTCAAAATTAGTATGCGTTCGAACGCCGGGCTCAGTATCTAACCTATCTGAGAATTTATTAAATATCGAAGCTTGCGCGGCAGCGAATTCATTCAGCTTTTCTTGCGAAAAAGTTGCCGGATGTGATTCATGATAAAGCAAGATATCGGCTGTTACACAAAGCTTAGCACCCGCTAAATAGCCACGAAACGTGAAATCAATATCGTATCCATGCCAACTGTTAAATGTTTCAGCATCAAAACCTCCCAGCATTTCGAATGTTTCTCTTCGGCATGCTATAAATACGCCATCCAATGCCTTCGTTCCGTTAAAAACTTTAGAGCGGCCCTGACCAAAGACCTGCAATTCAAATTTACCGGGAACAGACGATGGGGCAAGTATGCTACCTTGGAGGTATGGTTGCCCTGCGTCATACCAGTTGCCACTCACTAAGCGTTCCGTACCGGCCACACCTGTTATATCGTAATAATTTAGGTCGCGGATGACTTTGGCAATTGGTTCTTTGGTAACAAAATCAATATCATCGTGACAAAAGATAAGAATGTCGCCCTTTGCCATCGATGCTCCTCGATTGAGGCCTTCCGCCATTGATTGCGCGTCGCTTATACGAATGATTTCATATGGGGTACTTACAGAAGCTGCCAAGCCAGTGTTGAATTTTGAAAACTTTTTTTCGTTTACACTATTCACAATAAATGAGGAGAAATGTGTCATAAGTTTTTCGTGCTCAGCCCATGCAGTAGGAACAGTTGTATGGCTTGACAATTAGCATGCCCATTGGCGTTATCTCAAGACAAAGCTGAAATTGGTGAGGAGTGTTTTATGTTTTTTTGTCTCCAAGCGATGACGATCTTCAGGATCATCACGTAGGCGATTTCAGGGGGTATGTTAGAAATCTTGTTTCAAAATCATCGCGAGTTTTAGAAATTGGTCCTAGCTACATGCCGGTATTTCCGCGCCGTGACGGTTATGATGTTTCAATCGTGGATCACGCAAATGCACCAGATCTGCGGGAAAAATATGGTGCGCTTAACGTCAATACATCCTTCATCGAGGATGTTGATTTTGTATGGGCAGGCGAGCCACTCAGCGAATTGGTTCAAGGGAACAGTTTTGATGTCATATTCGCTTCGCATGTCGTAGAGCATATGACAAATTTTATCCAGTTCATTAATGAGAGCTCCAAATTGTTGAGTCCTGGCGGCAAGCTAATGCTGATTGTCCCGGATAAACGATTCTGCTTCGACATTTTTCAGAGTCTGACCGACACTGCAAAGACTCTTGAAGATGACTTTTCCAATGCGTCCCGGCATTCTCTGGGCGCATTGTACAGAGAAGAGTCCCAAGTGACCGCCCGTTACGACCAGAAGGATATAATTGCGTGGTGGCAAGGATTTGTCATGGATGTGAACATGATGAGATCAGACCCAATTTCGAGATATGACTCGTCGAAGAGAGCAGTTCAAATGACTGAATACGTTGATGCTCACGAGTATTTTTTTACTCCCTCAAGTTTTTACTTAATAATGGAAGAACTGCGTTTCTTGAGAATGACCGAGATGAAGGTAGAATTGCTAACGCGAGCCAGGGGGTGTGAGTTTCTCGTAATACTCGAACGTAGAGCTTACGTAGACGAGTCAATTTCTCGCTTTCAATCAATGAAGAAAGAGCTTTCGCTAAATATTATGAGAGAGCAGATTGAGGCTTGGGAAAAACTAGCACCGCTGTCCCGGCCAATTGATCGCAGCTTTGTATAGCCCCAGCACAAGCCCAGTTCTGCCGTAGCAGGTCGTTGAAACTTTTGACTGTTTTGATGAGCAAAAGTACCGCGAGATACATAATTGCAACTTTGTCAATGTAAGTGGATCTCTGACTTGAACGCTTTATTCTCCTTGTATAGCTTGCGCATGCAATATAGCCCATGATTTGCTTCAACAGAGTCTATCCAACGGAACTCAATTCATTGAACGAGCAAGAAATGCCTTCCTTTCATAGCCGTCAGAAATCCGGTTTGGTGAATAGCCGACTCATCCGTCACTTGCGATCAGCGACTAGTTTGGGCCGGACTGCTTTTGCATCGGGTCTGATATCCGTTGGGTTGAATCTGTTTTCCCCTGGTTTGCTTCATGCAGGCGAGCAATATTGGGATGGCGACAACGTCGGTGGTGGCGCGGTCCCAAATAATGCAGTTGATGGCGGTTCCGGGAGTTGGAACAGCTCCAGTTGGGTAGATTCGGGTGGAACAACAGCTGGTGCCGGCTGGGTCGATGGTAGTACTGCTGTTTTTACGGGGGCGTCTGGAAACGTCGGCGTCAATATTCTCAGCACTCAGGAGATTGGAGGACTAACCTTCAAGACAGATAATTATGTCCTTGGTGGCTTGGGTGCGCTGGAACTCTCCAAAACTGAAACGCTTGTTACGGCTGATGCAGCAGTAAACGCAGTGATAAATACTCAAATTAAGGGTGGTAACAATGCGCAATTCGTCAAGGACGGTCTTGGGACTGTTACTTTAACCAATACGGGCAATAACTACACCGGTGGAACCGAAGTTCGAGCCGGGACGCTAAAACTCCAGGGTTCGAGCCAATTTGGTAATGGCCCTCTTGGCAGTATAAACGGTTTTACGAGTGTGACCGGGGGTACGCTGGACCTTGGGGCAGCAACGCAGCGGCAAAAGGCTTTGGACGTAAGCGCCGGATCAGTCACGAATGGTACGATACGGGTTGATACGGCTACCATCAGTGGAACAGGCACTATTACTGCAGGCACAACCCTAAATGCTGATGATAGTATAAAGCAGTCCGGCGGAACGCTGGCAGGCAAAGCAAATACCAGCGATTATCAATTGTCCGGAGGTGTGCTTGCGGCTACCGGCGAGGTAAAAACCGATACGGCAACGATTAACGGCCTCGGTATTGTTCAAGCCGGAGGTAAATTGAATGCTGATACAAGTATCACGCAAAGCGGTGGTTCCATGGAGGGCACCGCGACGACCAAGAATTATGATTTTTCTGGCGGTCTGATTGCCGGCACAGGTGTTGTTGAAACTGATAAGGCAACAATTCGTGGCCTCGGTATTGTTCAAGCTGGAGGTAAATTGAATGCTGATACAAGTATCACGCAAAGCGGTGGTTCCATGGAGGGCACCGCGACGACCAAGAATTATGATTTTTCTGGCGGTCTGATTGCAGGTACGGGTGTTGTTGAAACAAAGACGGCAACGATTAGCGGCCTCGGTATTGTTCAAGCCGGCGGTAAATTCAAAGCTGATACCAGCATCGCACAAAGCGGTGGTTCCATTGAGGGCACCGCAACAACCAGTGATTATGATTTTTCTGGTGGTCTGATTGCGGGCACTGGTGTTGTTAACAGCGATACGGCGACAATTCGTGGTCTCGGTATTGTCAAAGCTGGTGGTAAATTGAACGCCGTCACCAGCATTGAGCAAACTGGCGGTTCGATGGAAGGCACTGCGACGACCAAGGATTATGATTTTTCTGGCGGTCTGATTGCAGGTACGGGTGTTGTTGAAACCAAGACCGCAACAATTCGTGGTAATGGTGTTGTTTTGGCTGGCGGCCAATTGAACGCTGAAACCAGTATTAAGCAAACTGGCGGTTCAATTGAGGGCACTGCGACGACCAAAGCTTATGAGCTTTCGAATGGCACAATTGCCAGTACCGGCCTCGTCGAGACCGATACTGCAAAGATCAATGGTCTTGGTATTGTCAAAGCTGGCGGTAAATTGAACGCCGTCACCAGCATTGCGCAAACTGGCGGTTCGATGGAAGGCACCGCGACGACCAAGGATTATGATTTTTCTGGCGGTCTGATTGCAGGTACGGGTGTTGTTGAAACCAAGACCGCAACAATTCGTGGTAATGGTGTTGTTTTGGCGGGCGGTAAATTGAACGCTGCTACCAGTATCAAGCAAACCGGCGGTTCAATTGAGGGCACCGCAACGACTCAAGATTATAATATGTCGGATGGTTTGCTGGCCGGTACGGGTAAAGTTAACACCAATACCGCGACCATCAGCAACGATGGCGAAATTCTTGCCAATGGCCAATTGGTTGCTACCACAAGTGTATTGCAATCAGGCGGCACGGTACGCGGGTTGGTTACAACCAATGCCTATAATCTTGACAGTGGTACTGTTACCAATACGGGCACCATCACCGCTGCGAGTATTTCGCAAAGCGGCGGTCTTATGCAAGGCATCGCGCTTGCACCGACGTATACCTTATCTGGCGGGACGGCGAGAGGCACAATCAGTGCAGCGATTGCTATCAACCAGACAGGAGGATTCCTTGAAGGTCAGAATAACTTTGCAAAAAACTACGATCTTTCTGGTGGTAGTTTGCGAGGCAAGGTGACCGCTGAAACAGCAACGATTCGTGATGGCGGAACAGTTCAACAAACCGGTTTGATCAGCACTAGCAGCACTATCTCGCAGGTTGGCGGCAGTATGAAAGGAAGTGCGTTCACCGTTCTTTATTCTCAATCTAGCGGGATCATGTCTGGCGACGTTCAGGCGAACACTTATGTTCTGTCGGGCGATGGTGGTTTTACTGGAGATGCAACGACCAACACGTTTAGCCAAACTGGCGGCACAATGCAGGGTTCAGTTGTGACGAACAGCTACCTGATGAGCGGAGGTTCGCTTGTTAGTAGCGGTAAGGTTGTCACAAAAGCGTTTGGGCAGACAGGCGGCGATGTTTCGGGCACGGTTATTGCGGATATCAGGGCCCGAGCAGACCTTGGAACAATTTCCACATTATCGCCCTTTGGTGTCAATGTTTCCAACACGGGAAATGGTCTTAGCGTATGGACGACCGGGGATGGCACAATCAGCAATTCTGCGGGGACAGCAATTGTCACGCGAGAGACAACAGGCGAAACAAATATCCGGACGGGTGCAAATGTAACTGGTGCAACGGGCATTGATGCCTATGCCACTGGTACCGGGAATGTGAACATTGAAAATTACGCTGTGGTTCAGAGCACGAGTGGTGCCGCTATCTCTGCGGGCTCTGCAGGCGGCCGAGTATCTGTTATCGGGTCAGGGGCGATAAAAGGCGGCAGCCATGGTGTTTTTGTACAGTCTCAAAATGGAGACATCTCCGTCAAGACTGACAATACGATTAGTGGCAACACCGCTATAGCTCTCGAAACTACCGGCAATGGCGCTATGGAACTTGACCTTGGCGGGGCGGTATTTGCTGACAATACGGCTGTTTCGTTCCAGGGCGAAACGACCAATTCCCACGCCTTACTTGATCAGAGCATCACCGCGGGTCAAACGGCGTTGCGCAGTAACAGTAGCGGTGTGGTGACGTTCGACAATTATTCGACGATCAAATCCGCATCTGGAAACGCGTCCGGCCTGATCTTGCTCGACAATGTTGCTGGTCAAGCTATTCTGAACAACTACTCAGGCGGGCAGATGCAGGGTGTGCTGGCATCGGGAACAGGTGCACAGACACTCGTCAACAATATGTCCGGTGGCGTTTGGGATATGGGTAATTCGGGTGTTTCGAATTTGCTGGGCACTAACGATGTTATCCAGAATTATGGTTTATTAAAAGCCACTGGTAACACCCAGATTAACGGTCTGGAGCGTTTTGAAAACAATGCAGGCGGCGAGATCAGTCTGGTCAATGGTGTCGTTGGTGACAAGTTGGCAATTTCTGGCAATTATGTAGGGCACGCAGGCTCCAATATTGCTCTCGATGTCAACTTTGACAACTCAACTGCCGACGCTGTTACCATTGGTGGTGTTCTGATGGGAACGACAAACCTGAAGCTTAACGCCTTGACTGAGGGGCAAGCGCCGACTGCTTTCGGAAAGACAATTCTCATTCTGGATGCAGCGCAAGGTGGGGACGGAACAGTCACCGTTTCGGGCCTCCCGTCAGGTGGTGTGGTGCAATATGATGTCGCCCGCATCGGCGGATCCGGCAGCGACCCTTCGCGATTTGTTATTCGTTCGGGTATTAACGGGTCCGCGGCAAGTAGCGTGGTCTCCGGATTCATTGCCGCTCAGAATGTCATCGGCTCTTCCTTTTTCAAGCCATCGAGTGGTTTGATTTCGGCACCCGTTGCTCCGGAAAAGAATCAGTTTGGTTTGGCGCCTTGGATGCGGACCAATGGCGGTATGTCAAAAATTGATACAAATGGTACAATCTATCAACCAGATGGCACGTCTGTTGATGCTCCCGCAACGATCGAAACCAGCTATTACGGCTACCAGGTCGGCATGGATGCGGGTGTTTTCAACATTCAGGACAGTGGTGCCAATCTGAATTTTGGTCTTACCGGCGGTCAGATTTTTGGTAAATCGGACCAGAAGAATTACGCCAACACGACAGACTTCAACTCGGTGTTTTATGGCGGTTATGCCGCCTACACCAAAGGTCCATTTTTCGTCGATGTGCAGGTTCGTCAGGAGCTGATGGATTACACCGTTCACGTCGATGATCCTATTTTCAAGATCAATGGTGCTGATGTTAAAGGCAAACGCACATCGATCGGCGGTTCGACTTCCTATACACTCACACATAACGATTGGTCATTCATTCCGGCTACAGGTTTTACCTATTCCAAAAGCAGCACTGACGACTTGATCATTCCTCAAAATATTGTGCTCAATCAAAATGAAGGGCGGGTCCGTTTCTCTGATGTCGAGAGCATGATTGGCTTTGGTGGTATTACAGTATCAAAGAATTTCTTCTTCTCCGACGATCGTATTCGCCTCTCGCCCTTCGTGACATTGACGGCTTATCATGATTTTGCCGGTGACATCGATGCAACCTTGACGATGGACCCAAGCAGTTCGAGACCAGTTGTATTGCCTGTAAAAACCGAACGGCTGAAAACCTATGGGGAAGCAAGTTTTGGTATGAATCTGCTCGCCCTCACGGGTAAGATCAATGGCGTCGAACGGTTGGTAATCGGCAGCGTTCGCGGCGACGTGCAGTACGGCGAAGATATCGTCGGCGGCTCTGTGACGGCCCAGTTCAGAATGCAGTTTTGAGGTTGCCCGACAAACACACAGTGTCTTGCAAAATGAAATGGGAGATGTCGTTCCCAGTTTGATATTTTTAATGAGCTAAATACGATCTTACACTGAATACGGTATGTTTGTTCCGTGCTGGCCGCGAGAGAAGTTTACAAAAATTTGGACTCTATCTGACACACCCTATCGGTAAATCACCAATTTAATCTCAAATTATTCAATTGGCTAAATAAACACGTGACTCAGAGACTGTTTTTTGAGTCGATGCTGCACAAGATGTTGCCAATATTCATCGTTTCTCTGCAATGGTCTTCCGAATGCCGTCATCAAAATTAGTTATTGGCGCCCAGTTTAGTGCTTTTTTTGCCAACTCTATGTCCAAGCTAGCAACATCGACATCAGTTGTTCGGGCTTCAGAATATTCTCTTTTAAACTGATAGCCGGTTGCCATTTCGATCGTTTCGATAACTTGCAAAACAGAACGAACTTGGCCACTGCCAATGTTCATTATCAATTGTGGTTTGCCAGGAAGCGTTGTTGAGCGTTGTATGGCGTCCACCAAATCATCAATGAAAATATAGTCTCTCAAGGCAGATCCCGTGCCAAGAATCTTAATTGGCAAATCCTTGCGCCAGTGATCAAGTACAGCCGGAATAAGTCCTTGCCCTTTACGAAACTCCTGTCCTGGGCCAAACGGATTTGCTACGCGAAGAATTACATATTCCAGTTGGTCAATGTATCCATGCATTTCAATATATTTTTCGACAGTAAGTTTTGTTATCCCGTGTGAATTTATTGGTCGCGTCAAACTGGTTTCAGGCGTCGGTATTGGCGCGCCTGGCCCATAGACGGTCCCCCCTGAAGATATGAAAATGTAGCGCCTTACACCTGCTTGGATGCATGCTTGCAGGAATTGGACGTGCGGTATGACGTTTTCCGAAATATCAGCAATCGCGTAATCATTTTTCATTCCAGGGCTGGATGTTGAAATCAGCTGCACTACAGTATCAACATCTTGAAGAGTAGAGGCCATATCTAGAGGTTGTCGGAAATCAGCTTCAACAAACTCAATTTGATCGCCGAAAGTTTGTACAAACGGTTTATCGAATTTTCGTGAGACAGCTCTTATTAGTGCATTTTCATTTGCCAAACGTCTAACAAGGTGACGACCTATAAAGCCATTTGCGCCGTAAATTCCAATCATTGAAAGCCTCGGTCTCGTTCGCACCATTATCGTCAGTAGTATGGGCTTCTCAAAATGATGATCAGGATCAAGCTACTTGCAAAACTCGATCGTTCTGATCACGTAATACAGAGATTCAGCTTGAAAGCCAGTGTTGTGTTTTGCCGTTCTGGTGCAATTGTGAACGTAAACTCAACCCTTGACGCAGTTACCCGGTTCCCATATCTCATTTTTCGGACCAGTGTGTGATGTTGCGTAATCTTGTGGATCAATTGTCAATGCTTGCGACGCGCGAGTGTCGTAGGAGTCTCGCTGATGAAGAATACAATAGGCATTGATCAAGTGACGCCTCTCGTCTCCATTATCATACCAGTAAAAAACGGTTTGCCTCAGTTTCGACGCGTAATCGAAATGCTGTCCCGTCAAAAATTTGATGCTGAGTTCGAAGTCATCGTAATAGATTCGGGGTCAAGAGACGGCTCAAAGGAAATAGTGCCACAAGATGATCCGCGCTTTCGCCTGATCGAGATTTCGTCTGCTGACTTTGGGCACGGAAAAACACGTAATCTTGGAGCAAGTCTGGCTCGTGGGGAGTTTTGTGCTTTTTTAACTCATGATGCTGTTCCGGCCGATGAATATTGGCTTGCCGAACTAGTCAAGCCACTTCGCGAAAATGACGAAGTTGCAGG
This sequence comes from Phyllobacterium sp. 628, assembly GCF_014189505.1. Taxonomy (GTDB): domain Bacteria; phylum Pseudomonadota; class Alphaproteobacteria; order Rhizobiales; family Rhizobiaceae; genus Phyllobacterium. The sequence goes on from NZ_CP050301.1 coordinate 2,274,719, forward strand.
TGTTTTCGGCCGGCACATTGCCTATCCCGATGCTTCACCATTTACCCGTTGGGAATTAGAGACGCATTTTTTCTGGCCTGGCCAATTGGCCAAGTGTAAAAATTGTGGATGCCCGTTCGTATGCTAGCAACGAAGGGTTGAGGCAGATTTATCATTTTTATTCAGATAATTCATCGTGTTTACGCAAGTCAGTATGGGCAACAATTCCGTATCCAGATGTCGATTTTGCTGAAGATCAATTGTGGGCAAAGCAAATTGTTGAAGCTGGTTATACCAAAGCTTTCGCCTGGAATTCAATCGTCGTACATTCGCATAATTACTCGCCGTGGGAGCGACTGCAGCGAAGCTATGATGAGGCACGAGCGTTTCGTAGATTGTTCGGTTATAGATTGTGTGAATTTAAATCGTTGGCTTTAAGACGCGCTATAGGCACCACTCTTCGTGACATACGTCTCGCAATCCGGAACGGTTGGATTATTCGTCATCCACTGGCGACATTAAAGATGCCATTCGACAATATGGCTCGACAGATTGGTCACTATCTGGGATCGATCAAATCGGAACTTTCTTCCAGCCAAGTCGTGTTCCTATCGCGCGATAAAAAAATTCAAGCAAAATAATGTTTATGGAAATCTGATGCTTAACAATATTAGAGCTTTTAATCGAGTTGTGAGGCGTGACGGTGTCCGTGTTGCAGCCAAGAAGGTTATAAGACGCCTCCTTGCCCAAACCTCGGGTGGTTTGAATTCCATACCGGACCCAATTAAGCATTATGAGTTTCTTCTGGGTGAGGAATCGGGCTTTGGATTAAAACTTACCTCAGAAAATTTAGATCAGAGTTCGATCACATGGTTAATTCCAGATTTTGAAGCCCAGTCTGGGGGCCATATTAATATCTTCCGCATGATTCAACTTCTGAAAGATAGAGGTTTTCCCAACCAACACGTTGTTATCATGGAACCATATCGATGGTCGTCGGTAGAGGAGGCGCAGGCAGCGTTATCCCGCTCATTTGGTGATTATGGTATTACAGTATCACTTGGGGTTCGCTCGATCGAACCTTGCGCATATCTGGTTGCTACGGGTTGGCAGACAGCCTATTGGGTGTCGAAGTACAAGGATACGTTGCACAAGCTTTATTTCGTTCAGGATTTTGAACCCGCATTCTATTCTCAGGGTAGCGACTACTATTTTGCAGAGAATACCTACCGCTTGGGTTTGACTGGAATAACCGCTGGATCATGGCTCGCCGATAAGCTCGCCGATGAATATGGAATGAAAACTTTTTCGTATTCATTTGCTTGCGATACTGAATTGTACAAGCCTGGCATCCGGCATGAGAACTCTACGAAGCAGATATTTTTCTATGCTCGTCCAGTGACGCCAAGGCGCTGTTTTGAAATTGGATTGCTGGCACTTAGAAAAGTCTGTGAAGCAATGCCGAACACGTCGGTGGTTTTTGCCGGATGGGACGTGAAGGGTTACCACATTCCTTTTCCTCATGTTAGCCACGGCGGGGTTTCTGTTGCTCAACTTCCCAACATTTACGCGCAATGCGACGTCGCATTGATCCTGTCAGCCACCAATCTCTCATTGCTTCCTCTAGAGGTTGCTGCTTGCGGTTGTCCTGTGGTTCTCAATGACAACCCGCAATCAAATTGGCTGCTTTCGAACGAAGAAGCGAATTATTGTGAACTAAGTGTGGAGTCTATTGCTGCTACGATCGTGAACGTTCTGAAGAACCCTGTGGAAGCGAAGAAAAAAGCTTCTGCCGCTTTAGCGCATAGCCAGAACAGCAGTTGGGAAAACGAAGCCGACGAAGTCGCTAAATTTCTCAAAACGCTCTGATTGCGCAATTGGGTAACAAGCACCATTGATATTGTGGAATTGTTTTTGGGTTGAGCGCTGTTCGCAATTCACCCCCTCAAAAACGCATTGCTGCGTTGCACAAAAATCAATTGTGAAACCTTTATTTGCTAGGCAGCATCATTCTTTACTCCGGATTCTGATGGTTGCTGCCCATGCCCTTGCCAATTCTTGCTCTCGCCATTGCCTCGTTTTGCATTGGCACCACTGAATTTGTCATTATGGGCCTGCTGCCGGAAGTGGCTCTGGATCTGAATGTCAGTATTCCCCATGCCGGTCTGCTCGTCACCGGTTATGCCTTGGGTGTCGTCATCGGTGCGCCGATCATCGCCATTGCAACTGCCTCCTTGCCGCGCAAGCCGGTCCTGATCGGTCTCGCCATGCTTTTCGTTATCGGCAATCTGTTCTGTGCCATCGCGCCCAATTACTGGATGCTGATGATCGCACGAGTTGTCACCGCATTCGGCCATGGCGCTTTCTTCGGCATCGGTTCCGTCGTTGCCGCCAATCTGGTGCCGCGCAATAAGCGCGCCAGTGCCATTGCATTGATGTTCGCTGGCCTGACGCTCGCCAACATCCTTGGTGTTCCTGCCGGTACGGCACTGGGTGAAGCCTATGGCTGGCGTGCCACTTTCTATGCCGTGGTCGGCATCGGCATTGCTGCGGTCATTGCCATTGCGCTGCTCGTGCCTGCGGCCAAGGAAGAAGAGCAGGGCGGGGGCATTTTGAGCGAGATCAAGGTTCTCGGCAAATTGCAGGTTTGGCTTGCCATGCTGATCTCTGCACTGGCCTCCGGCAGCCTCTTTGCCGTCTTTACTTATATCAAGCCGATTCTCACGGATGTATCCGGCGTATCCACCTCGGCGGTTACATGGGTGCTGCTGCTGTTTGGCGCAGGCATGACCATTGGCAATGTCGTCGGTGGCAAGCTGGCCGACTGGAAGCTGATGCCAACTGTCATCGGCACCATGGTTGCCGTCGTTCTGACCCACGCCCTGCTTGCGGAAGTCAGCGGCTTTGCCGTCGCAGCCATTGCGGTGATCTTTCTCTGGGGCATCTTGACCTTCGTTATCGTACCGCCATTGCAGATGCGGGTGGTTGAAACCGCCAGCGAAGCGCCGAACCTGGCAGCAACGCTCAACCAGGGTGCATTCAATGTCGGCAACGCCGCGGGTGCGTGGATTGGCGGCGTGGCGCTGACCTCTGGTGTAACTTATCAGAACCTTCCCTTCGTGGGTTCGGCGCTTGCCTTGCTCGGACTTGGTGTGGCCATCTGGTCGCAAATGCTCGACCGCAAGGCGCAGCGCAAACACTATAATTCCAAAGAGGGCGAACGCCTAAGCCTGGAGCCTCTCGCAGGCCTCTAGGCGCGCCCTCAATTCCCGGGAATACAACACAGTATCCGCGCCTCGGCACGGGTGCTGTTTTGGCGCGCGCGACATATCTGTGCTTTGCTCTAAATCGGTTATAGGACCGAATGTCGCAGTTCTAAAATCAACGTCGCGAACGAACAGCGCGGCAAGTCACATTAATATCATTCTAAAAAGCGATTCAGGCGCGTTTTGTTGATGAAATCGGCTCATAACCTCGGTTTTTGCGGCTTTTTGCCATTCGGAGTCTGCAAATGACTGTACATGCGTGGCGCTGGAAGGACGATTGTTGCACTTGCGCGCATGGCGCTAACGCGCTAACCCTCGCCGCATCGCACCGGCATCAAAGCTGGCGCGGTCTGTCGCCTATTGGTGGCAGTCATGTGCATAACATGGCATTCTTGTCAGCCTGAGTTCACAAGGCGGAAAAAGTCGGATCATGAACGAGCTTTTAAGTTCCTACCTGCCCATCGTTATCTTTATCGGGGTAGCGCTGGTAATCGGTTTGGCACTGTTGGTTGCGCCTTTTCTGGTCGCATACAAGTCGCCGGACCCGGAAAAATTGTCGGCCTATGAGTGCGGCTTCAACGCATTCGATGATGCCCGTATGAAGTTCGATATTCGCTTCTATCTTGTTTCGATTCTGTTCATCATCTTCGATCTCGAAGTGGCCTTCCTGTTTCCGTGGGCGGTTGCCTTCAGCAAGATTGGCTGGTTCGGTTTCTGGTCTATGATGATCTTCCTCGGCGTGCTGACAATCGGCTTTATTTATGAGTGGAAAAAGGGAGCGCTGGAATGGGATTGACCGCTAGCCAAACCACCCTCGTTGCACCGAAACCCAAAGGCATCATTGACCCTAATACGGGCAAGCCTCTCGGTTCCGATGATGCGTTTTTTGGTGAGATCAACAGCGAACTCGCCGATAAGGGATTTCTCGTCACTTCCGCTGATGCGCTGGTCACATGGGCGCGTACCGGCTCGCTTATGTGGATGACTTTCGGTCTTGCCTGCTGCGCCGTCGAGATGATGCACACGTCCATGCCGCGTTATGACGGCGAGCGTTTCGGTTTCGCACCGCGCGCGTCACCGCGTCAGTCTGATGTGATGATCGTTGCCGGCACGCTGACCAACAAGATGGCCCCAGCACTGCGCAAGGTTTATGACCAGATGCCTGAGCCGCGTTATGTCATTTCGATGGGCTCCTGCGCCAATGGTGGCGGTTACTACCACTATTCCTATTCGGTGGTGCGTGGCTGCGATCGCGTGGTTCCGGTTGATATTTATGTGCCGGGTTGCCCGCCCACGGCTGAAGCCCTGCTTTACGGTGTTCTGATGCTGCAGAAGAAAATCCGCCGCACCGGCACGATTGAACGATAGGAGAGGGCGATGTTTGAAGAAGCATTGAATGAACTCTCCAGCTATCTCCAGGAAAAGCTTGGTTCGTCCTTGCAAAACGTGGCGCTGGCCTATGGCGATCTGAGCGTGGAAGTTGACGCCGCTAAGCTGCTGGATGTCCTGACCTTCCTGCGTGACGATGTGCAATGCCAGTTCATTTCGCTGATTGATATCAGCGGTGTGGATTATCCGTCACGCACCCATCGTTTCGATGTGGTTTATCATCTCCTGTCTCCGCGTCAGAACCTGCGCATCCGCGTCAAGGTTGCGACTGATGAAGACACGCCGGTACCATCCGCCACGCCGGTATTCCCTGGGGCTGACTGGTATGAGCGCGAAACCTACGATCTTTACGGCGTTCTGTTTTCCGGTCATCCGGATCTGCGCCGCATCCTGACGGATTATGGTTTTGAAGGGCATCCCCTGCGCAAAGACTTCCCGCTGACAGGCTTCGTCGAAGTCCGTTATGATGATGAGGTCAAGCGCGTGGTGTATGAGCCCGTCGAACTGCGGCAGGAATTCCGGAATTTCGACTTCCAGTCACCATGGGAAGGCACGGACTATGTGCTGCCGGGTGATGAAAAGGCCAAACAGTGATGGGCGATGACAGCTACTCACCATTCACTACTCACATTTCGCGGAGCGAAATATGACTGAACACAGCGTCCGCAACTTTAACATTAACTTCGGCCCGCAACATCCTGCGGCGCACGGCGTTTTGCGCCTTGTGCTTGAGCTGGATGGTGAAGTGGTCGCGCGCGTAGACCCGCATATCGGTCTTCTGCATCGCGGCACCGAGAAGTTGATGGAAGCCAAGACCTATCTGCAGGCAGTGCCTTATCTCGACCGCCTCGACTATGTGGCGCCGATGAATCAGGAACACGCCTATGCACTGGCGGTCGAACGTCTGCTCGGCCTTGAGGTGCCAAAGCGCGGCCAGTTGATCCGCGTTCTTTATTCGGAAATCGGCCGTATCCTATCGCATCTTCTGAACGTGACCACGCAGGCTATGGACGTTGGCGCGCTGACGCCGCCGCTCTGGGGTTTTGAAGAGCGCGAAAAGCTGATGGTGTTTTACGAGCGTGCCTGTGGTGCGCGCATGCACGCAGCCTATTTCCGTCCAGGCGGTGTGCATCAGGATATTCCGGACAAACTTGTCGAGGATATCGGCAAGTGGTGCGATCCATTCCTGCAGACCGTCAAGAACCTCGATGATCTGATCACCCCAAACCGTATTTTCAAGCAGCGCAACGTCGATATCGGCGTCGTCAAGCTGGAAGATGCCTGGGCATGGGGCTTTTCCGGTGTCATGGTTCGTGGTTCGGGCGCCGCATGGGATCTGCGCAAGTCACAGCCCTATGAATGCTATTCAGAAATGGAATTCGATGTTCCGATCGGCAAGAATGGCGATTGCTACGACCGTTATCTGATCCGCATGGAAGAAATGCGCCAGTCGGTGCGCATCATGCGTCAGTGCGTTGATCTGCTGCTGGGCAAAGAGCGGGTAGGGCCGGTGTCCAACACATCAGCCAAGATCGTTCCGCCCAAGCGCGGTGAGATGAAGCGGTCGATGGAAGCGCTGATTCATCATTTCAAGCTCTACACCGAGGGCTACCATGTCCCGGCTGGTGAAGTGTATGCCGCCGTCGAGGCACCGAAGGGTGAATTCGGCGTGTTCCTTGTTTCGGATGGGTCCAACAAGCCGTACCGCGTCAAACTGCGCGCACCGGGGTTTGCTCATATTCAAGCCATGGACTTCTTGTGCCGTGGTCACATGCTGGGCGACGTATCCGCTATTCTCGGTTCGCTCGATATCGTTTTTGGTGAGGTTGATCGCTAATGTCCGTCCGTCGTCTTGCAGAAGATAGCGTCCAACCAGCAGCGTTTGCGTTCAATCGCGAAAACACTGCCTGGGCTAAGCTGACTATCAAGAAATATCCAAAGGGCCGTGAACAGTCTGCGGTTATTCCGCTGCTGATGCGCGCGCAGGAACAGGATGGCTGGGTCACCAAGGCCGCCATTGAACATGTCGCCATCATGCTCGACATGCCGATGATCCGTGTTCTCGAAGTTGCGACGTTCTATACGCAGTTCCAGCTCAAGCCCGTCGGTACCCGCGCTCACATCCAGATTTGCGGCACCACGCCGTGCATGCTCCGCGGCGCGGAAGATCTGAAGAAGGTCTGCCAGCACCGTATCCATCACGATCCATTCCACATGAATGAGACCGGCACATTGTCGTGGGAAGAGGTGGAATGCCTTGGTGCCTGCGTGAATGCGCCAATGGTCATGGTGTTCAAGGATACCTATGAGGATCTGACACCGGAACGCCTCGAAGAAATCATCGACGCATTCGAAGCCGGGAAGGGTGACACCATCACACCCGGTCCGCAGATCGACCGTCATTTCTCGGCACCGCTGGGTGAGCGGACTTCGCTGACCGATGGCAATGGCGCTGCCAAGCCAAAGCGCGCTGCGAAAAGCACCGTTGATGGGGATGCTGCTGCCGTTCCGCCGACCAATGCCGCCAAGCCGGTCACGCATGATGTGACGACCAGTGACGCTATCAAGTCGCCGTCCAAGGCCAAGGCATCGAAGGCAGCGGAAGACGCTGCGTCAAAACCAGCAGAAGTAACGCCTCCAGCGGCACGCGCCATCAAAAACCCGCCAATCGCTGAGGGTTCGCTGGGCGAAAAGCCTGCGGTCCAGACTATCAAGGCCCCCGCGGCTCAATCGGTTTCGCTCGAGGACAAGAATCGTCCTGCAGCCATCGAGAAGCCCGCCGTCGTGGACGACCTCGAACTTATTTCAGGCGTTGGGCCGAAGATTGCGGGCATACTGAATGAGCTTGGCATTTATACATATGCTCAAGTTGCCAGCTGGAAAAAGGCTGAACGCGAATGGGTAGACGGTTACCTGAACTTCAAGGGCCGTATCGAACGTGATGATTGGGTGAAGCAAGCCAAGGCCTTGGCCAAGGGCGGCGAAGCCGAATACATCAAGGTTTTCGGCAAAAAGCCGCGATAATATCATTGGCGAAAACGATACGCGTTTTCGCTGCAGAATGGACGAAGAGAGTAGGACGGGTGCGAAATGCTCGCTGATAAAGACCGCATCTTCACCAATATTTACGGCCTTTTCGACAAATCGTTGAAAGGTGCAATGTCGCGCGGCCACTGGGATGGTACCGCAGGCATCATTGCCAAGGGCCGTGATTGGATTATCAACGAGATGAAGGCATCCGGCCTGCGTGGCCGTGGTGGCGCTGGCTTCCCCACGGGTTTGAAGTGGTCCTTCATGCCCAAAGAAAGCGATGGCCGCCCGCATTATCTCGTTATCAATGCGGATGAGTCCGAGCCGGGCACCTGTAAAGACCGCGATATCATGCGCCACGATCCGCATACGCTGATCGAAGGCTGTCTGATTGCCGGTTTCGCGATGGGTGCCAATACCTGCTACATCTATGTGCGCGGCGAATATATCCGCGAGCGCGAAGCCCTGCAGGCAGCCATTGACGAATGTTACGATGCCAAGCTGCTTGGCAAGAACAACAAGAACGGCTGGGACTACGATATTTTCGTTCATCACGGTGCCGGCGCTTATATCTGCGGTGAAGAAACCGCATTGCTGGAAAGCCTTGAGGGCAAGAAGGGCCAGCCGCGCCTGAAGCCGCCATTCCCGGCGAATATGGGTCTCTATGGCTGCCCGACAACCGTCAACAATGTCGAGTCTGTTGCCGTTGCTCCGACCATCCTGCGCCGTGGCGCTGCATGGTTCTCTGGCATTGGCCGTCCGAACAATGTCGGCACCAAGCTGTTCATGATCTCCGGCCACGTCAATCGTCCTTGCACGGTTGAAGAAGCCATGGGCATCACGTTCCGCGAACTCATCGAAAAGCACGCTGGCGGCATTCGCGGCGGCTGGGACAATCTGCTCGCGGTCATTCCCGGCGGTGCATCCTGCCCGGTTGTTCCGGCTGCTGATATCATCGATTGTCCGATGGATTTCGATGGTCTGCGCAACGTTAAGTCGTCCTTCGGTACGGCTGCTGCAATCGTCATGGACAAGTCCACCGATATCGTTCGTGCAATTGCCCGCCTGTCCTACTTCTTCAAGCATGAGAGCTGCGGCCAGTGCACGCCTTGCCGCGAAGGCACCGGCTGGATGTGGCGCGTCATGGAGCGCATGGCTGTCGGTAATGCGCAGAAGCGTGAAATCGACATGCTGCTCGATGTGACCAAGCAGATTGAAGGCCACACAATCTGTGCGCTGGGCGATGCTGCCGCATGGCCGGTACAGGGTCTGATCCGGCATTTCCGTCCGGAAATCGAACGCCGTATCGACGAGTTTTCACGCAACGCTTCCTCGGCAAGCCCTGTGCTTGTCGCAGCGGAATAGGGTTGAAGGGACGATGCCGGACAACAAGACAGACACAAGATCGGGCGCGGACTGGTCGGCAGTGATGCCGAAGCAGGCGATTCCGGCTGCCAATCTGCTGTCGCCGCCCATGGGCGCGATAGCTGCTGCGTCTGTTTTGAGCATTGGCATCGCCACCCAGATGTGGGGTCTGTGGGCAGGTGCGCTTGCCGGTATGATCGATGCAAATACGCGGGTAAAGCCGCAACCTACTGAGCCTGAGGCGCACGTCGTGCCAGATGTTGATCAATTGAAGACGATTATCCGCAAGCAAACAGCGGTGCCAGCACCAAAACCGGCTGCTGTTAAAACACCCAAGGCGGCAGTTGCCAAGATTTCAAGAGGGCCGGCAAAGCCCGAAGCAATCGCCAAGCCGGTCATTGCGGACGATTTGAAGCGCATTTCCGGCGTTGGTCCGAAACTGGAACAGGTTCTGAACGGACTTGGTATCTACACCTACGCGCAGATTGCAGCATGGTCACCGCAGGAAATCACCTGGATGGATGATCATCTGAAATTTGGCGGACGTATAGTACGTGATGAGTGGGGCAAACAATCCGCTGCTTTGGCAGAGGGGAAGCCTGAATAAAGCCATGCTGGCTTCGACCGGCATGGAGCAATTGAAGGTATTTCAGCGATGTCGCGGGAATGCCAAATGAAAATGCGGAATGTTCCGCGAGGTTGGACAGACGATGGCGAAGATCAAAGTCGACGGTAGGGAAATCGAAGTACCGGATCACTACACGCTTCTGCAGGCTGCAGAAACGGCGGGTGCCGAGGTGCCACGGTTCTGTTTCCATGAGCGCTTGTCGATTGCCGGCAATTGCCGCATGTGCCTGATCGAAGTGAAGGGCGGACCACCGAAGCCTGCAGCTTCCTGTGCTATGGGCGTGCGCGATCTGCGCCCCGGCCCGAATGGCGAAACGCCCGAGATTTTCACCAACACACCCATGGTCAAGAAGGCCCGCGAAGGCGTGATGGAATTCCTTTTGATCAACCACCCCCTGGATTGCCCGATTTGCGATCAGGGCGGCGAGTGCGATCTGCAGGACCAGGCGATGGCCTTTGGTGTCGATTCCTCGCGCTACACCGAAAACAAGCGCGCCGTCGAAGACAAGTACATTGGACCGCTCGTCAAGACGATCATGACGCGCTGCATTCACTGCACTCGTTGCGTCCGCTTCACGACGGAAGTTGCCGGCATTTCCGAGCTGGGCCTCATTGGCCGCGGTGAAGATGCCGAGATCACCACTTATCTCGAACAGGCCATGACTTCGGAACTGCAGGGCAATGTGATTGACCTTTGCCCGGTCGGCGCCCTGACATCGAAGCCTTATGCGTTTCAGGCGCGCCCATGGGAACTGACCAAGACCGAATCCATCGACGTGATGGACGCTGTTGGTTCAGCCATCCGCGTTGATACCCGTGGCCGCGAAGTGATGCGCATCCTGCCGCGCATCAATGAATCGGTGAATGAGGAATGGATTTCCGACAAGACCCGCTTCATCTGGGACGGTTTGCGCACGCAGCGCCTCGACCGCCCCTATGTGCGCAAGGATGGCCGCCTGCTACCGGCAACATGGCCGGAAGCATTCGACGCGATCAAAGCGGCTATCGCCAAGACCACCGGCGACAAGATCGGCGCGATTGCCGGTGACCTTGCCAGTGTTGAAGAAATGTATGCGCTGAAGCAGCTCGTTGCGTCCTTGGGTTCGGCCCATATCGATGCGCGTCAGGACGGTTCGGTGTTGAACACAGCCAATGGCCGCGCTTCCTACATCTTCAATCCAAGCATTGACGGCATCGAAGAAGCCGACGCGATCCTGATCATCGGTTCCAATCCGCGCTTTGAAGCCTCGCTGCTCAATGCCCGTCTGCGCAAGCGCTGGCGCGCTGCCGGAACACCGGTTGCCTTGATCGGCGAACAGGCTGACCTGCGTTTCAGCTATGAATATCTCGGTGCCGGAGCAGACACCCTGTCTGAACTCGCCAATGGTTCACTGAAATTCCATGCGGTACTGAAGAAGGCCAAGAAGCCGATGATCATTGTCGGTCAGGGTGCTCTCAGCCGCGCTGATGGTGCTGCGGTTCTTGCGCTTGCTGCCAAGATTGCCGCCGACACCGGCGCGCTTGCCGATGACTGGAATGGTTTTGGTATCATTCATACGGCTGCAAGCCGCGTTGGTGCGCTCGATATCGGTTTTGTACCGGGCGAGGGCGGCAAGTCGGTTGCCCAGATGAAGGGCGCACTCGACGTGCTGTTCCTGCTCGGCGCCGATGAGCTGAACTGGGCGGATAAGGGCAATGCCTTTACCGTTTACATCGGCACGCACGGCGATCAGGGCGCGCACAATGCTGATGTGATCCTGCCGGGCGCAACCTACACCGAAAAATCCGGCACATTCGTCAACACGGAAGGCCGTGTGCAGATGACCAGCCGTGCCGGTTTTGCCCCGGGCAATGCCAAGGAAGATTGGGCGATCCTGCGCGCACTCTCCGATGTGCTCGGCCACAAGCTGCCATTCGACACACTGGCCGCCCTGCGCGCCAAACTCTACGCGGAGCATCCGCATCTGGCTGTTGTCGACGCTATTCAGGCGGGCGATGCTGCCGACATCAAGAAACTGGCGAATGCGTCAGGCGCCGTCGAAAAGACCGCCTTCGTATCACCGGTGCAAGACTTCTACTTGACCAACCCTATCGCTCGCGCATCAGCCGTAATGGCTGAATGTTCTGCGCTGGCCAAGGGTGGCTTCAAGCAGGCGGCCGAGTAGGCGGGGAAAGACTGAGATGGAAGACATTTTCGCAACCTACATTGTGCCGCTGCTGATTATCCTCGGAAAATCAGTACTGCTGCTCGTGGTGATGCTGCTCATCATCGCTTATCTGCTTCTGGCAGATCGCAAGATCTGGGCGGCTGTTCAGTTGCGCCGTGGTCCGAACGTGGTTGGCCCGTTCGGCCTGTTCCAGTCATTCGCCGATCTCCTGAAGTTCGTGGTGAAGGAACCGATTATTCCTTCCGGTGCGAATAAAGGTATTTTCCTTCTGGCGCCGCTGGTTTCCTCGGTTCTCGCCATGGCTGCTTGGGCGGTTATTCCGGTGAACGAGGGTTGGGCGATTGCCAACGTCAATGTCGGCATTCTCTACGTGCTGGCGATTTCCTCGCTGGAAGTCTACGGCGTGATCATGGCCGGCTGGGCATCGAACTCCAAGTATCCGTTTCTTGGTGCGCTTCGCTCCGCTGCGCAGATGGTATCCTACGAAGTCTCCATCGGGTTTGTCATTGTTACGGTGCTGTTGTGTGTGGGCTCGTTGAACCTCACCGATATCGTCCTGTCGCAGAAGACCGGCCTTGGCACCATGGTTGGCCTGCCTAATACTTTCCTTGACTGGCATTGGCTTGGCTTGTTTCCGATGTTCGTCATATTCTTCATCTCGGCTCTGGCCGAAACCAACCGCCCGCCTTTCGATCTGGTCGAAGCGGAATCGGAACTCGTTGCCGGTCACATGATCGAGTATTCGTCGACTGCGTTCCTGCTGTTCTTCCTCGGTGAGTATGTCGCCATCACATTGATGTGCGCGCTGACCACGATCCTGTTCCTCGGCGGCTGGCTGCCACCGGTTGATGTGTGGTTCCTCAATTGGGTACCCGGCATCATCTGGTTCATGCTCAAGCTCTTCTTCGTCTTCTTCATGATCGCCATGGTGAAGGCATTCGTTCCGCGCTACCGCTACGATCAATTGATGCGTCTGGGCTGGAAAGTGTTCCTGCCGATCTCGCTGTTCATGGTCATTGCGACAGCCGCGTTTCTTAAAATCACTGGCCTGACACCGTAAGGAGCATCAGCATGGCACAACTCGCACAAGCTGCTAAATCCCTGCTTCTGGCGGAGTTCGTCGGCGCATTCTTTCTCTCGATGCGTCAGTTCTTCGCCCCGAAGGCGACATTGAACTACCCTTACGAAAAGGGTCCGCTCAGCCCGCGTTTTCGCGGCGAGCACGCGCTGCGCCGTTATCCCAACGGCGAAGAACGCTGCATTGCCTGCAAGCTCTGCGAAGCGATCTGCCCGGCACAGGCCATTACCATCGAGGCTGGCCCGCGCCGCAATGACGGAACGCGCCGCACGGTGCGTTATGACATTGACATGGTGAAGTGCATTTATTGCGGCTTCTGTCAGGAAGCCTGCCCGGTTGACGCTATCGTCGAAGGGCCGAATTTCGAGTTCGCCACGGAAACCCGTGAAGAACTTTACTACGACAAGGACCGGCTGCTCGCCAATGGCGATCGCTGGGAACGTGAACTGGCACGCAACATCGCTATGGATGCACCGTACCGGTAAAAATGAGTGGATGAGGCGGTGCTTCATCCGAGTGCGCGCTTGTGTCTTAGGGAAGGGTGCTTCTACCCGGCCGGAACATGCGTTAAGAGGCTGCGACCACACGGAAACTCCGTGAATCGCTTTAAAAATGGCAGAACAGTCTGCCGGAATGGAAATCGGGGGAACCCATGCTGACAGGTATTGCGGCGGCGTTTTTTTACCTATTCGCCTTCATCACCGTCGCCAGTGCGTTCATGGTGATTGCGGCGCGTAATCCCGTGCACTCCGTGCTGTTTCTTATCCTCGCCTTCTTCAATGCAGCGGGACTTTTCCTGCTGACCGGTGCTGAATTCCTGGCGATGATCCTGCTCGTCGTGTATGTCGGCGCGGTCGCGGTTCTGTTCCTCTTCGTTGTGATGATGCTGGACGTGGATTTCACCGAGCTGAAGCGCGGCGCGCTGCAATATGCACCCGTCGGCGCGCTCGTCGGTATTATCCTGGCAGCCGAACTGATCATTGTTTTGGCCGGTTCCGTCTTCACGCCAACCATTGGCCGTGTGGTTGTTCAGCCGACCCCGAATATTGCCACCCGCACCAACACGGCGGCCCTCGGCGACATTCTTTACACGGATTACATTTACTACTTCCAGATTGCCGGTCTCGTGCTTCTGGTTGCCATGATCGGTGCGATTGTGCTGACGCTGCGCCACAAGGAAGGTGTCAAGCGCCAGAACATTTCGCAGCAGGTCGGACGCACACCCGAGACTGCGATCGAGATCAAGAAAGTTGAAACGGGCAAGGGGATTTGATGATGGTAATCGGTATCGCACATTATCTGACAGTTTCCGCGCTGCTGTTCACGCTCGGCATCTTCGGCATCTTCCTCAACCGGAAGAACGTCATCGTTATCCTGATGTCGGTTGAATTGATCCTGCTCGCAGTCAACCTGAACTTCGTGGCCTTCTCCGCCGCTCTCGGCGATCTGGTAGGTCAGGTTTTTGCATTGTTTGTTTTGACCGTTGCCGCAGCCGAGGCTGCCATCGGACTTGCTATTCTCGTCGTGTTCTACCGCAATCGTGGGTCGATTGCCGTGGAAGACGTCAACATGATGAAAGGTTGACGGGGGCATGCTGTATCTGGCGATTGTCTTCCTTCCGCTGCTTGGTTTTCTGATCGCGGGTCTGTTCGGCTCGTCCATCGGCGCGAAGGCGAGCGAGTATGTCACCACCGGTCTGATGATCGTGGTTGCGGTCCTCTCGTGGATTGCATTCACCACCGTCGCACTCGGTCATGGTGAAGCATTCAAGATCCCGGTTCTGCACTGGGTCGAATCCGGTTCGCTAAGCTTTGACTGGGCTCTGCGCATCGATACGCTGACTGCTGTCGTGCTGATCGTCGTCAATACGGTATCTGCACTCGTGCATACCTATTCGATCGGCTACATGCATCACGATCCGCATCGTCCGCGCTTCTTTGCATATCTCTCGCTCTTTACCTTCGCCATGCTGATGCTTGTGACCGGCGACAACTTGGTCCAGATGTTCTTCGGCTGGGAGGGTGTGGGTCTTGCCTCGTACCTGCTCATCGGTTTCTGGTTCAAGAAGCCATCGGCCAATGCCGCTGCGATGAAGGCCTTCATCGTCAACCGCGTCGGTGACTTTGGTTTTCTGCTCGGCATTTTCTCCCTGTTCGTCCTGTTTGATACGGTCCAGTTTGACACGCTGTTCGCTTCCGCCGCGCAGTATCTGCCTGCGGAAGGAGCTGGCGATGGCAAGGTCGTCCTGAATTTCCTCGGTTATGCCTTGGGCAAACAGGAAGCCATCACCGTTGCCTGTCTGTTGCTGTTCATGGGCGCCATGGGCAAGTCCGCACAGTTCCTGCTGCACACCTGGCTGCCTGATGCCATGGAAGGCCCGACACCCGTGTCCGCGCTGATCCATGCGGCAACGATGGTTACCGCCGGTGTGTTCATGGTGGCGCGTCTGTCGCCGATCTTCGAATTGTCGCACACCGCCCTGATCGTCGTGACCGTTGTCGGCGCGACAACAGCGTTCTTCGCGGCGACTGTCGGTCTGGTGCAGAACGACATCAAACGCGTTATTGCCTATTCGACCTGTTCGCAGCTCGGCTACATGTTCGTTGCGCTGGGTCTCGGCGCTTACGGCGCGGCTATTTTCCACCTGTTCACGCACGCCTTCTTCAAGGCGCTGCTGTTCCTTGGTGCCGGTTCGGTTATTCATGCGGTTTCGGATGAACAGGACATGCGCAACATGGGTGGTCTGCGCAAGCTGATCCCGCAAACCTACTGGATGATGGTCATTGGCACGATTGCCCTGACAGGTCTCGGCATTCCCGGCACCTCCATCGGCACTGCCGGGTTCTTCTCCAAGGATGCGATTATTGAATCCGCCTATGCATCGACAAGCCCGGCTGCCGGTTATGCCTTCGTCCTGCTTGTAGTCGCCGCGCTGTTCACCAGCTTCTATTCATGGCGTTTGATTTTCATGACGTTCCATGGCAAGCCGCGTGCTTCACACGAAGTCATGCATCACGTGCATGAATCGCCTTACGTCATGCTGGTGCCGCTGTTCATTCTCGCTATCGGCGCGCTGTTCGCCGGCGTTGTATTCCATGAATACTTCTTCGGTCATGAATATGCCGAGTTCTGGAAGGGCGCGCTGTTCACCGGGAAAGAAAACGAAATTCTTGAGCTGCATCACCATGTGCCTGCTCTGGTCGCCGCGTCGCCATTCATTGCAATGCTCGCCGGGTTCATCCTGTCCTGGTATTTCTACATCCGCTCGCCGCAGACACCGGTCCGGCTTGCCGAGCAGCATCGTGGCCTCTACCAGTTCTTGCTCAACAAGTGGTATTTCGACGAACTCTACAACTTCCTGTTTGTGCGTCCGGCGATGGCCCTTGGCAAGTTCCTCTGGAAGAAGGGCGATGGCTGGCTGATTGACGGCCATGGTCCGGACGGTATCTCGGCGCGTGTCGTCGATGTCACCAACCGCGTGGTGCGCCTGCAGACCGGTTACCTCTATCATTATGCGTTCGCGATGCTCATTGGGGTCGCCGCACTCGTCACGTGGATGATGCTCGGGAGCAACTTCTGATGACCGACTGGCCAATTCTCTCGACTGTTACCTTCCTGCCATTGGTCGGTGCATTCCTGATCCTTCTGATCCGGGATGACAGTGAATCCGCGCGGCGGAACATCCGCAACGTGGCACTGTGGACGACAGTCATCACATTCCTGATTTCCCTGCCGATCTGGTATTATTTCGACAAGGGCCATGCCGGTTTCCAGTTCGTGGAAAAAGCTGCCTGGCTCGACTCCGGCATTTCCTATCACATGGGTGTTGATGGCATTTCGATGCTGTTCGTCATCCTGACGACATTCCTGATGCCGCTATGCATTCTGGCAAGCTGGGAAGCCATCCAGACGCGCGTCAAGGAATATATGATTGCCTTCCTCGTGCTGGAAACACTGATGATCGGTGTGTTCTGCGCACTGGATATCGTGCTCTTCTACGTATTCTTTGAAGCCGTGCTGGTGCCGATGTTCATCATCATTGGTGTGTGGGGCGGCAAGCGCCGCGTCTATGCCAGCTTCAAGTTCTTCCTCTACACGTTGCTCGGCTCGGTGTTGATGCTCCTGGCTATCATGGCCATGTACTGGCAGGCTGGCACGACAGACATTCCAACCCTGCTGGCTCATTCCTTCCCGGTTTCGATGCAGACCTGGCTGTGGCTGGCGTTCTTTGCCTCCTTCGCGGTCAAGATGCCGATGTGGCCGGTGCATACATGGTTGCCGGACGCGCACGTCGAAGCACCGACCGCTGCCTCTGCCATCCTGGCCGGCATCCTGTTGAAGCTTGGCGGTTACGGTTTCCTGCGCTTCTCCCTGCCGATGTTCCCGGTTGCATCAGCTGACTTTGCACCGTTGATCTACACGCTTTCGGTCGTTGCCATCATCTACACGTCGTTGGTCGCGCTGATGCAGGAAGACATCAAGAAGCTGATCGCCTATTCGTCAGTGGCGCATATGGGCTACGTGACCATGGGTATCTTTGCTGCCAACGAGCAGGGCATTCAGGGCGCATTGTTCCAGATGCTGTCGCATGGCCTCGTTTCAGCTGCGCTGTTCCTGTGTGTTGGCGTTGTCTATGACCGCACCCATACCCGTGACATCTCGGCCTATGGCGGCCTCGTCAACAACATGCCGAAATATGCGGTGGTGTTCCTGATCCTGACCATGGCCAATGTTGGTCTGCCGGGTACATCAGGCTTCATCGGTGAATTCCTGACCTTGATGGGTGTGTTCCGCGTCAACACATGGGTCGCGCTGTTTGCAACATCAGGCGTGATTTTCTCGGCAGCCTATGCCCTTTGGCTCTATCGCCGTGTGGTGTTCGGTTCGCTCGACAAGGAAAGCCTGAAGGCACTTCTGGATATGTCACCGCGTGAAAAACTGGTGGTCTATCCCTTGGTGATCCTCACCATTTTCTACGGTATTTATCCGATGCCCGTTTTCGATGCGACGGCGAGCTCGGTTCATGCCCTTATCAATCAATACAATAACGCGCTGTCCGCAGCCGCCACACTGGCGCTGAAGTAGCAGGAAGAGGCCAAGGCCGATGCAGACCGACATGATTGCCAACCTGACGCTTATGGCTCCTGAACTGCTGATTGCAGTGGGTGCCTTGGCTCTTCTGATGATCGGGGCCTTTTCCGGTGAACGGGCCAATGCCGTGGTCAATGGACTGGCGGTTGCCTTGCTGCTTGCAGCACTGGCACTCGTTGTTCTGTTCCCGCAGGACGGTCATGTTTTCGGCCGCGCCTTTGTCTCTGACCCGTTCTCGCGCTTCATGAAGGTGCTGACCCTTGTCGGTGCCATTGTGACGCTCGTCATGTCGGTGGGTTTTGCCAAGGCCGAAAAGTTCGACAAATTCGAATTCCCGATCCTCATCCTGTTGTCGACACTCGGCATGCTGCTGATGATCTCGGCCAATGACACCCTGTCGCTCTATCTCGGCCTCGAATTGCAGTCTCTTGCACTCTACGTTGTTGCCGCGATCAACCGTGACAGCGCCAAATCGACAGAAGCCGGCCTGAAGTATTTCGTGCTCGGTGCCCTGTCATCCGGCATGCTTTTGTACGGTATCTCGCTCATTTATGGCTTCACCGGCCATACCGGCTTTGAGGGCATTGCCCAGGTTCTTGCTGGCGGCGAGCGCCAGCTTGGCGTTGTCTTCGGTCTCGTGTTTATCTTTGCCGGTCTGGCATTCAAGATTTCCGCAGTACCATTCCACATGTGGACGCCAGACGTTTATGAAGGCGCGCCGACTCCGGTTACTGCATTCTTCGCCACCGCACCAAAGATGGCGGCCATGGCTCTGCTCACCCGCGTTGCCGTCGAAACCTTCCAGCCGATTGTCCACGACTGGCAGCAGATCATCGTCTTCATTGCGATTGCCTCGATGGTTCTGGGTGCCTTTGCTGCGATTGGTCAGCGCAACATCAAGCGTCTGATGGCCTATTCGTCGATCAGTCACATGGGCTATGCGCTCGTTGGTCTGGCTGCGGGAACGCAGGTCGGTGTAAAGGGCGTTGTCATTTACATGCTGATCTATTTGATCACGACGCTCGGCGTGTTTGCTTTCATTCTTGCCATGCGCCGCAAGACCGGCAATGTCGAGTTGATCGAAGATCTCGCTGGCCTGTCCCGTACCAATCCTATTATGGCGACCATCTTCACTATCCTCATGTTCTCGTTGGCTGGTATTCCGCCGCTCGCCGGGTTCTGGGGCAAGTGGTATACCTTCCTAGCCGCGATGCAGGCCAATCTCTATGCACTGGCTATTATTGGGATCGTCGCTTCGGTCGTTGGCGCGTTCTACTATTTGCGCATCATCAAGATCATGTGGTTCGATGAACCAGCAGGCGGCTTTGTTCCGGTTGCAGGCGAGCTACGTCTTGTTATGGGTGTGTCTGGCTTGTTGGTTCTTGGTTATGTACTGATTGGCGGACCGATCAGCACCTATGCGCAAGCTGCCGCCAAGACGTTTTTCTAGAGGCGGGGAACCCTGATTTATGGGATTCTCGCTCTCGCCAGTGGCGCAGCAAAATGGTTTCCGTCTCGAGGCATTTGAGACGGTTGGTTCGACCAACGCCATCGCGCTGGAGCGGGCGCAGGAAAACGATCCCGGAAAGCTCTGGATTGTCTCCAAGAAACAGGAAAGCGGACGCGGCAGACGCGGCCGCGCTTGGGCAACATCCCACGGGAATCTCGCGGCGTCGCTGCTCATTGTCGGTCATTTCGAACTGAAAATGGCGGCAACGCTCGGCTTCGTCGCCGGGCTTTCGCTTGCCGACGCCCTTGATGCGGTTTGCCCGCAAGCGGACGTTGCCATTGGCATGGATGGAGCAGGCTCCCGCAGGGAAGCCATGCAGATCGAGCTGAAATGGCCCAACGACGTCCTTGCCAATGGCGCAAAGCTCTCCGGCATCCTGCTTGAATCGACCCAATTGCCCGACGGCCGCTTCGCCATTGTCATTGGCATTGGCGTCAATGTGGTGGCTTACCCCGAAGATGTGCCATATCCCGCGACCTCGCTGGCCAAGCTTGGCGCGACATGCGACGCGGAAACGCTGTTTCTGGCTCTGTCGGATGCGTGGCAGGAAAACAGCCGCATCTGGAACGAGGGGCGGGGCCTTGCGGATATTCGCAAGCGCTGGCTCAAGCGTGCCGCAGGAATTGGCGGTGAAGTCGCAGTCCGGGTCGACGGCGATATTCTGCGTGGTATATTTGAAACAATTGACGAAGACTGTCGTTTTGTCATACGCGATAATGATGGAGAGCGGGTGAAGATTGCTGCCGGCGATGTTCATTTCGGTGCAGTTGCATCGGCAAGTGCCGGATAGCCGGTTGTTAGGAGTATAAATGGCAAATTCCGATCAGGCGGAACTGGTGTTCCTGCCTCTGGGCGGTGTTGGTGAAATCGGGATGAATCTGGCCCTGTATGGCTATGGTCCCGCACAAAAACGCGAATGGGTGGTCGTCGATATGGGCGTCACCTTTGCCGGACCGGATCTTCCAGGCGCTGACCTTGTGCTGCCGGATATCCGTTTTCTGCAGGCTGAACGCAACAATCTCAAAGGCATTGTCATAACGCATGCGCACGAGGACCATTACGGCGCGCTGCTCGATCTGTGGCCGCTGCTGAATGTTCCGGTCTATGCCACGCCGTTCACGGCGGGATTGCTGGAAGCCAAGCGCCATTCTGAACCGGGCGCCCCGGATATTCCGGTGACGATTTATCGTGCCGGTGAAAAATTCAATGTCGGCCCCTTCGAATTCGAAGCACTGGCGGTTACCCACTCCATCCCCGAACCTGTTTCATTGGCGATCAAATCGCCGCTCGGGACGGTTATCCATACTGGCGACTGGAAGATGGACCCTGAACCGTCGCTTGGACCCTTGATCGACGAAGCTCGCTTTCGCGCGCTTGGCGATGAGGGTGTGCTGGCGATGATGTGTGATTCCACCAATGCGCTGCGCGAAGGTGAATCACCATCCGAGCGGGAAGTCGGCGACAGTCTGCGCGATATTATCGAGAATGCCCGTGGCCGCGTCGCGATCACCACCTTCTCGTCGAATGTTGGACGTATCCGCTCCATTGCCATCGCCGCCCGTGATGCGGGCCGTCAGGTGCTGGTGCTTGGCCGCTCCATGAAGCGTATGATCGATGTGGCGAGCGAGCTTGGCTATCTCGACGGCATTCCGGAGTTTCTGTCGGAAGAAGACTACGGTTTCATTCCGCGCGAAAACATCGTGATTATCCTCACCGGCAGCCAGGGCGAATCCCGCGCCGCGCTTGCCAAGCTTGCCCGTGATGAAATGCGCAATGTGGCATTGTCGGCCGGTGACACTGTCATCTACTCCTCGCGTACGATCCCCGGCAACGAAAAGCCGATTATCGAGACCAAAAACCTGCTGATCGAGCAAGGCATCCACATCATCTCCGATGACGATCAGCTGGTACATGTTTCCGGCCATCCGCGCCGTAATGAGCTGAAACGGATGTATGAGTGGGTACGCCCGCGCATCCTCGTGCCGGTACACGGCGAAGCTGCCCATCTGGTCGCGCAGGGCTCATTGGCTGCCATGGCTGGCATTCCAGAAGTGCCGCAGGTGCGCAATGGCGACATTCTGCGTCTGGCCCCGGGGAAAGCTGAAATCATTGATCAGGCGCCATTCGGCCGTCTGATCAAGGATGGCAGACTGATCGGTGATGAGGAAGAAGTCGGCATCGTTGACCGCCGCAAGCTGTCCTATGTCGGTCACGTCGCCGTATCGATGCTGCTTGATGCTAAATTCAACATTATCGAAGATCCGGAGATTGTGCCTGTCGGTCTGCCGGAAAATGATGATGAGGGCGAGCTTCTCGAAGATCTGCTTTATGACGCGGCGGTTAGTGCGGTACAGAATATACCGCGCGAGAAGCGCAAGGATTTGGCCATGGTTCGCGAAGCCGTGCGCCGGGCTGTGCGTTCCGCTTCCAATGAAGTTTGGGGCAAGAAGCCGATCGTCACTGTCTTCGTCACCCGCGTACAGGGATAAATCGCATGCTCGGCCGTCTCAACCATGTGGCTATTGCCGTTCCCGATCTTGCTGCCGCCTCGGCAGTTTATCGCGATACGCTCGGTGCGAAACTCACCGAGCCGCAGGTTTTGCCGGAACATGGCGTTACAGTGGTTTTTATCGATGTTGGCAACACCAAGATCGAACTGCTCGAGCCGTTGAACGCGGATTCGCCCATTGCTGCGTTCCTCACCAAGAACCCGTCCGGCGGCATGCATCATGTGTGCTACGAAGTGACCGATATTCTGGCGGCGCGAAATCATCTAAAAGAGCAGGGTGCCCGCATTCTCGGCGATGGCGAACCGAAGATCGGTGCCCATGGCAAGCCGGTGCTGTTCCTTCATCCGAAGGATTTCAACGGCACGCTGATTGAACTGGAGCAAATCTGACATGCCCATTGCAACGGGAATGGCCATTTACTTCATTTTCTGGTGGTTGACGCTGTTTACAGTCCTGCCAATTGGCCTGCGCACGCAGGCTGATGAGGATGATGTTACGTTGGGCACAACCGCCAGCGCGCCCCACAAGCATCGCATGGGCCGGGTATTTTTGCTGACGACGATCATCTCCGCCGGCATTTTTGTGATCTTTTATGTGGTCAATCAAAAGCTCGGCTTTGGTGTTGATGACATTCCGGTGTTTTTTCCCAAGCTGGATTAGTGTTAAGGCCGCACTAGGCTTAGTTTCGCGGCAGGGGCATTTTCCGTGGTTCGACAAGCTCACCATGAGGGAGAGCGCTGATTGCAGGGAGCCACGTTCTGAACTGCATCAGATAATTGCAGCACCTCTCTCCCTCATGGTGAGCTTGTCGAACCACGCACGATGCTGCTGCAATCCCTTGAATCCTCAAGACCCCGTCGTACGCTTGTAGTGTGACGATGCTTTGCCAAGACATCCCTGGAAAATTCCGGCAATACTGCCCATGCAGGCAACGACACGCAGCAATGCTTCACCACGGGTAAATGGCGCAGCCATCATATAAGTGCAGAGCTTGAACACGCGCCCGGCAAGCGAACCCGGCAGCCGCAGCAGCGTGGTGATACGGCAACTGGCGAGCTTTGCGCATATTTCCACGGCACTGTTGTCCCGGTCGCGCCGGAAATGGTAGCGGAATGTCAGCCGGTCCAGCGGCACGGTCTCATAAGCAATGGCATGCGGAGTCCAGCCGGTTTTCGCCCCAAGCTTGCGGGCTTCGCGGTACAGGCGCCAATCCTCACCGCCCGCCAACCCAAGCGTATTGTCAAAGCGCAATCCCGTACGGCGGAAGAAATCCAGCTTGCCCATCCAACTCCCGGTTGCCAGCAATATCGTGTGGGCTGCATTGTGCGCGCGCCTGTTTGAAGCTTTCAGCTCGTGCCGCCGGTTGCGGCGGTTCAATCCAGCCCAAACAAGCCGGGCAGAAAAGCCGGCATCGGACGATATGGGCGCGCAGCGTACCGGCGAGCCGACAATATCGAGATCGCACCGGTCTCGCTCGGCCAACAACTCGATAAGCCAGTCAGACTGCACTTGTTCGTCATCGTCGGCAAAGGTCAGAAGATCATATCCGGCGGCGAGGGCACATTCCAGCGCGTGGTTGCGCGCACAGGCGATCCCCAACCATGGCTCGATCTCATATTGAACCGGCCGGTCCGTTTGCTGGCGAAACTGGTCGATAATGGCATCAAGCGTCGCTTCTTCATTGTTCTCGACAATGAGAAAAAGCAGATCGATATCTTGGGGGACCTGCAACTCGAGATAGGATTGCAGCAAATCTTCCAGCATGCGCGGCCGATTGCGGGTAACGGTGCTGACACATATCCTCCGCTTACGCGGATTCGTTGCGTTGATCTTCGTCGTGACCATGTTTGTCCCCCCGGACAATGCAAAAAGAAAATACAAGTCAGCGAACCGACTCGAATCGTCATTGAAAATTTAGCGTGTCTTCCTGATGTGAAAATTACGGCAAACTGAAAAACACACGTCGAATTGGCTGAAATACGAATCGCCGGAGCATGAAATCGGAACAATCCACAACTGTTTCAAAATCATAATCTGGCAAAAGATATTGGTTCTAAAAAACTCAAGTGACCGCGTAATATCATTACGCGTGTGACTTATCAATCAAATAGAACTGAAGTATTGGCTGCAAGTCATGTACTTGCAGCGTATTTCGAGTTTAACTTTTCTGTGTAAGTTATTGTATTCAAAAAAATAAACAAAAAAAATGCAAGGCTTTCGCCTTGCATTGTAGATCGCGTCTGACCTTATTCCACTTGCGTGGTGGCTGCGTATAACCGCGCCAAAGGTCACATCCTCCCAAGACTTTGACCGCGCTGGAAAGCAGAATTATTCTTACTTTCTCATTATGCTTAAAAAAATAGCGGACTGCCTTCGAAATGTCACGAAAAATATTCGATACAGTCATTTTTTGCTTACAAATCTGGCAAGGCGATAAATCTGTCACAAAACTGAGATGTTTTTCATTTGCGTTTGGCGGGTTTCCAACCAGACTTTAAGCCGTTAAGAAACAGTACTGCGCCGTGCATTTACTTGGATATGCGAGGGTTGCAGCAACGCTTCGAGTGGCCCGTAATCCGTTCCAGAAAATCCCAGATGATTTTTAGGGGTATGCGCTAACTTTGCACTTGGTTTTGCCTGATTCTTCAAGCATTCAGGCTGTGTTTCAATTTGGTGATCTCAATGCGGCTTTCCCGTTATTTTCTGCCTATCTTAAAAGAGAATCCTAAAGAGGCGGAAATCGTCTCGCACCGGCTGATGTTGCGTGCTGGCCTGATCCGTCAGGAATCGGCTGGCATCTATGCCTGGCTGCCGGCAGGCTTGCGCATCCTCAACAAGGTGTCCAACATCATCCGCGAGGAACAGAACCGTTCCGGTGCGATTGAATTGCTGATGCCGACCATCCAGTCTGCGGATTTGTGGCGCGAAAGCGGCCGCTATGATGCCTATGGCGATGAGATGCTGCGCATCAAGGATCGTGGCGACCGCGAAATGCTGTTCGGCCCGACCAACGAGGAAATGATCACCGAGATTTTCCGCGCCTATGTAAAGTCCTACAAGGATCTGCCGCTGAATCTCTATCATATCCAGTGGAAGTTCCGCGATGAGCGCCGTCCGCGCTTTGGCGTCATGCGTTCGCGCGAATTCCTGATGAAGGATGCCTATTCCTTCGATCTGGATTTTGAAGGGGCCAAGGCCGCCTATAACCGTATGTTCGTCGCCTATCTGCGCACGTTCTCGCGGCTGGGGATCAAGGTCATACCAATGCGCGCCGATACCGGCCCGATTGGCGGTGAACTCAGCCATGAATTCATCATTCTGGCCGAAACCGGCGAAAGCCAGGTTTACTGCGATCGCGCCTATCTCGATCTGCCGGTGCCCGGAGCCGACACCAATTTCGACGACAATGCCCAGATCGCCGATATCGTGACCAAATGGACGACGCCCTATGCGGCGACGGACGAAATGCACGATGAAGTGGCATGGGACAAGGTGGCTGGCGGCGATCAGCTTGCTGCACGCGGTATTGAAGTCGGCCATATCTTCCATTTCGGCACAAAATACTCCGAACCGATGGGCGCCAAGGTCAATGGCCCTGACGGCAAGGAACATATGGTGTCGATGGGCTCCTACGGTATCGGGCCGTCGCGCGTTGTTGCGGCCATTGTTGAAGCCTCGCACGACGAAAACGGCATCATCTGGCCAAAGGCTGTTGCGCCTTTCGGTGCGGGCATTGTCAACATGAAGCCCGGTGATGAGGGCTGCGATGCCGTATCTACCAGGATTTATGAGGCTCTGACCAATGCAGGTCTTGAGCCACTGCTCGATGATACCGATGACCGTGCGGGCGCAAAGTTTGCCAAGATGGATTTGATCGGCCTGCCCACTCAGGTCATTATTGGTCCGCGCAGCGTCGCTGGGGGCGAAGTCGAAATCAAGGATCGTGCAACGGGTGAGCGCGAAACCCTGACCATTGAATCTGCAATTAACAAGCTCGCAGGACCTGCGGACTTTAGGGCAGGAACTCTATGACTGAATCGGCCGTCACTGTCGCACAATCGGGTCCAAAACCGTTCTCTGCCTATGAGCGGATGATTGCATGGCGCTATTTGCGCGCCCGCCGCAAGGAAACGTTTATCTCGGTGATTGCCGGTTTCTCTTTTACCGGCATCATGCTCGGCGTTGCCACGCTCATCATCGTCATGGCGGTGATGAATGGCTTTCGCGCCGAGCTTCTGACCCGCATTCTTGGGATCAACGGCCATGTCATCATGCAGCCGGTGGACCGTCCGCTGGATGACTATGACAATGTGATCAAGCGGATCGATGCTGTTCCCGGCGTGTCCTTTGCCATTCCGGTCATTGAAGGGCAGGTCCTGGGGCAGGGCAATGTTGGGCAGGGCGCCGGTACGCTTGTGCGGGGTCTGCGTGCAGAAGACATCCAGAAACTCCAGCTTGTCGCCAAAAACGTCAAGCAGGGCACTTTCGAAAACTTTGACAAGGCCGGGGGTGTGGCCATCGGCACCCGCATGGCGGAAAATCTTGGTCTTGGCATCGGTGACAAGCTGACGTTGATGTCGCTCGATGGTGATGTGACACCGCTTGGTGTATCGCCGCGTGTCAAATCCTATCCTGTGGTGGCCATTTTCCAGATCGGCATGTCGGAATATGATGCGTCCATCGCCATCATGCCGCTGGACGAAGCGCAGCTTTATTTCAATCAGGAAGGCAAGGTCCAGTCGATCGAGATTTTTGCCAACAATCCTGACAATGTCGACGCGCTGAAAAAGCCCATTGAAGATGCTGCCCAGCGACCGCTTATGCTCACCGACTGGCGCCAGCGCAACGTGACGTTCTTTTCTGCGCTGCAGGTGGAACGCAACGTCATGTTCATGATTCTGACACTGATCGTGCTTGTCGCAGCGCTGAATATCATTTCAGGCCTCATCATGCTCGTGAAGGATAAGGGGCGCGATATCGCCATTCTGCGAACCATGGGTGCGACGCGAAACTCGGTCATGCGTATCTTCCTGATGACCGGTGCGGCCATCGGTGTCACCGGCACGATTGCCGGGGTGGCTCTTGGCGTGCTCGTCTGCCTCAATGTCGAACGCATCCGCCAGTTCTTCTCGTGGTTGTCAGGTACAACCCTGTTCAATCCGGAACTGTATTTCCTGAGCACATTGCCCGCCAAGATGGATTTCAACGAAACCTTCACGGTGATTCTGATGGCGCTTGTCCTGTCCTTTCTGGCTACGCTGTTTCCCGCATGGCGGGCGGCCAAGCTCGATCCTGTTGAAGCCCTGAGGTACGAATAATGGCTGCCGGAACTATTCTTCAGCTGACCAATGTCGGCCGCCGGTACAATGAGATTGGCCGCGAACTGACCATTCTCGATGATGCCAGCTTTTCGCTCGGCAAGGGCGAGATGGTGGCTCTGGTCGCGCCGTCAGGTGCAGGCAAATCCACCCTGCTGCACACGGCGGGCCTGCTCGAGCGCCCGGACAATGGCGATGTGATTCTCGACGGCCGTTCCTGCGGCTCGCTGTCCGATGAGGAGCGCACGGCAATCCGTCGCAACGATATTGGCTTCGTCTATCAGTTCCATCATCTTTTGCCGGAATTCTCGGCACTGGAAAACGTGATGATGCCGCAGATGATCCGTGGCATGAAACCACGTGTGGCTTCCGAACGGGCCCAGCAGCTGCTTGATTATATGAAGGTGGGTGCCCGTGCATCGCATCGCCCGTCCGAGCTTTCCGGTGGTGAGCAGCAGCGCGTGGCCATCGCCCGTGCTGTGGCCAATGCGCCGCTTGTTCTGCTTGCGGATGAACCGACCGGCAATCTTGATCCGGTGACGGCGGCCTATGTGTTCGAGGCGTTGGAAGCCCTGGTGCGCCAGTCCGGCCTTTCCGCCATGATCGCCACGCACAACCATGAATTGGCTCTGCGCATGGATCGCCGGGTGACCCTCAAGGACGGCAAGATCACCACAATCTGATCACCGGGTTCGATCAGATTACCAGCCTTCGGCGCAGGCCGAAGGCTGCAGTGTGTTCATCAGACCGCGCCTCGCGTTAATCTCTTTTACCCCTTGTTAGGAATTCGACAACCATAGCCCAAATGGGGGCTTTGGTGCGCTTGACTTTGGAACAAAAATAGAACAAAACATATACACAACACAAACGAAGAAGGGTTTTACCGATGAGCGAACTTTTCCAGGACGTCATGTCATTCGTTACAGTCAGCCTGTTCATTGCGACATTCGCCATGTGGGTCAGTGCTATTTGAGACCGGAATCGGGACGATGAGTAAACGGTCCCGGTTTTCTCCTTCCTGCCAGCGGGTGTTCAGTGCGTGCGCTGTACCTATTTCTGGTTCCACTTGCGGATCACCGGTTCGGTGAGATCGTGTTCATAACCAAGCACACTCACGCTGGTTGTATCCAGAACAAACAGCGAGCCTGATTCCGGCGGCAAGCCGAGCCAGCGCGCTGCAAGCACTCTTAAAAAGTGCGAGCTTGAAAAGACGAGAACCGTGCCATCCGTGGCACGCAGCTGTCCAATAATCCGGTCCGCGCGCGCACCCACATCCGCAGCCATTTCGCCCTGCGGCGCTCCATCGCGAAACAATTGCCAACCCGGACGCTCGACAAGAATCTGCTTGGTGGTCAGACCCTCATAGGCACCGTAATCCCATTCGGCCAGATCATCCTTGATCACGCGGGCATTGCCAAAACCGGCGAGGGCGCAGGTATTCGATGCGCGCTGCGATGGACTGGACCAGACGGTGGAGAAGGATAGGCCTTTGAGGCGGCTTGCGACTTGCCGCGCTGCCTCTTCACCGGCTGGCGTCAAGGGTATGTCAGTTCGGCCTGTATGTTTGCCGGAAGCGCTCCATTCCGTTTCACCATGCCGGACAAGATAGATTTCGGGATAGGCAGTGCTCATTCAGGGGAACCTTTCGATGGCGCATGTCAGACCTCACACTGGCATGATCCGCCAGCGGAAGTATAGGCATTGGGCGCATCGAATAAACGCCCGGCTGGCGCGAAAGCGAGGGAATGTTGGCGGGCGGTTTGACGATGCGAACAACTCAAAGCTGAAACGCGTCGCCGTGCTCAAACTTTCAACACCATCCACTGTTGAAGTACCTCTGGCATGCAATTGCGGTGGACTCACAGGGACCATTGCCTGAGAATGCGCGAACGGTGAATCAACTTCTCCGTCTAAAGTTTCCGGAGATAGATAAAGTGGTAGATGGACATGGCAACGGCAGCGAAGGCAATGCAGTCAAGCAGGCGCTTCGTTTCGTTCATCTGAGGGTCCATTCGGCTTATTCCCTGCTCGAAGGCGCCTTGCAGGTTGCCAAGGTCATTGATCTTGCCGTTGCCAACAATGCACCGGCCATTGCCATTACCGACACCAATAACCTTTTCGGTGCGCTGGAATTTGCCCAGAAGGGGTCGAAATCCGGCCTGCAGCCAATCATCGGTTGTCAGCTTGATATTGCATTTCACGATCAGGCCGAGGAAAGCCGTAGTCCAAACAGGCGCGAAGCGCTTGGACTGGCACCGCTTGTCCTGCTGGCAGCGACGGAGGAGGGCTATGCTAATCTCGTCCGGCTGGTCAGTCGTGCCTATCTGGAAACACCGGCGGGTGATCCGGTTCACGTTCCGGCTGCTTGGCTGCCGGGTTTCACCGACGGAATCATTGTTCTGTCCGGCGGCCCCGAAGGCAGCATTGCCAAGGCTATCAAGGATGAGCGGGTGGACCGCGCCCGCCAGCGTCTGATCCATCTGCGCTCGCTCTTTGGCGACCGGCTCTATATCGAATTGCAGCGGCATCGCGGGTATGACCGCAATCTGGAAGCCACACAGATCGAACTTGCCTATGAGCTGGAATTGCCGCTTGTCGCCACCAATGACGTGTTTTTCTCCAAGAGTGCCGATTATGAGGCGCATGATGCATTGCTGGCTATTGCAGCCGGTTCGCTTCTCTCCATCGATGACCGCCGCCGCCTGACACCTGATCACTATCTCAAGACCGAAGACGAGATGGTGGCGCTGTTTGCCGATATTCCAGAAGCATTGCAGAACACCGTCGAAATCGCGATGCGCTGTTCCTATTATCCCAAGAACCGCGCGCCGATCCTGCCGCGTTTCACCGGCGACAGCACGGGTGACCCGGAAATCGCCCTGCAGGCGGAAGCTGATGAACTGGCCCGGCAGGCACGCGAGGGGCTTGCGCTGCGCATCGAGACGCTTGGCATGGCCGACGGTCATACCCGCGAGGAATATGCCGAACGGCTGGAATACGAAATTTCCATCATCACCCGGATGAAATATCCGGGTTACTTCCTCATCGTTTCCGACTTTATTAAATGGGCGAAGGCCCATGACATTCCGGTTGGTCCCGGCCGTGGTTCCGGTGCGGGCTCGCTCGTTGCCTATGCGCTGACGATTACCGATGTTGATCCTTTGCGCTTTTCTTTGCTGTTCGAACGCTTCCTCAATCCGGACCGCGTCTCGATGCCCGACTTTGATATCGACTTCTGTCAGGAACGGCGCGACGAGGTCATCCGCTATGTTCAGGCCAAATATGGCCGCGATCAGGTGGCGCAGATTATCACCTTTGGATCGCTGCAGGCCCGTGCCGTGCTGCGCGACGTTGGGCGCGTGCTTGAAATGCCCTATGGTCAGGTTGACCGACTGACCAAGATGGTGCCGGCCAACCCGGCCAATCCCGTTACGCTGGCCAAGGCCATCGAGGATGAACCGAGGCTGCGCGAGGAGCGCGACAAGGAGCCGGTGGTCGAGCGCCTTCTGGATATCGCGCTGAAACTCGAAGGCCTGTACCGCCATGCCTCGACCCACGCCGCGGGTATCGTCATCGGTGACCGCCCGCTGTCTGAACTTGTGCCGATGTACCGCGACCCGCGCTCCGATATGCCGGTCACGCAGTTCAACATGAAAATGGTGGAAGAGGCCGGGCTGGTCAAATTCGACTTTCTTGGCCTTAAAACGCTGACCGTGCTGCAAACCGCCGTCAATCTGGTCAAGCGCCGTAACATCACAGTGGATTTGTCCAACCTGCCGCTGGATGACAAGCTCAGCTATGAGATGCTGTCACGCGGCGAGACGGTCGGCGTGTTTCAGGTGGAAAGCACCGGCATGCGCAAGGCGCTGATCGGCATGAAACCCGACCGGATCGAGGATATTATTGCGCTTGTCGCGCTGTACCGCCCGGGTCCGATGGAAAACATTCCCACCTACAACGCGCGCAAGAATGGCGACGAGGAGATGGCTTCGATCCATCCCAAGATCGACCATCTCGTCAAGGAAACCCAGGGCGTCATCATCTATCAGGAACAGGTGATGCAGATTGCGCAGGAAATGTCCGGCTATACGCTGGGTGAAGCCGATCTTTTGCGCCGCGCCATGGGTAAGAAGATTCGCGCCGAAATGGACAAGCAGCGTGAGCGCTTCGTTGATGGTGCGATTGAGCGCGGCGTGACCAAGCCACAGGCGAATTTCATTTTCGACCTGCTGGCCAAATTCGCCGATTACGGCTTCAACAAATCGCACGCCGCGGCCTATGCCATCGTCTCGTTCCAGACCGCCTATATGAAGGCGCATTATCCGGTCGAGTTCCTGGCTTCGTCCATGACCTATGATATGTCGAATACCGACAAACTCAATGACTTCCGCCGCGAAGCTCTGCGCCTTGGTATCGAGGTGGTCACACCGTCGGTCAATACCTCGTTCCGCCTGTTTGAAGTGGGCGAAAACCGCATTTTCTATTCACTCGCCGCCATCAAGGGCGTTGGCGAAGCCGCCGTCGATCATATCGTCGAGAAGCGGGGGTGATATACCTTATGTCAGCCTTGAGGATTTCTGTGAGCGTATCGACCCGCGCGTCGTCAACCGGCGCGTTTTCGAAAGCCTGATCAATGCCGGTGCTTTCGATTGTTTCGGACGGGAGCGTCCAGCCCTGATTGCCGGTCTCGACCGCATCATCGGCCACGCCCAGCGTACGCAGGAAGACAGTGTCAGCGGTCAGGCGGATATTTTCGGCGGCATGGCTGCCGGCGGCTCGCAGGGCCTGCAATTGCCCAATGCTGCACCGTGGCTCTCGTCGGAAAAATTGCGCCGCGAGTTCGAGGCAGCCGGTTTTTACCTTTCTGCCCATCCGCTTGATGAATACCAGCAGGTGCTGGACAAGATGCGGGTGCAGACTTGGGCGGAATTCTCCGCGGCGGTCAAACGCGGCGCCAATGCCGGGCGTCTGGCCGGAACCATCACCGCCAAGCAGGAACGCAAGACCAAGACCGGCAACAAGATGGGTATCATCCAGTTTTCCGATTCCTCCGGTCAGTTCGAAGCGGTGCTGTTTTCCGAAGCCTTGGCACAATATCGCGATCTGCTCGAGCCCGGACGTTCCGTTGTCGTGACCGTTGGTGCGGAAGACCGCCCGGAAGGCATCAGCCTACGCATCCAGACGGCGCAGTCACTGGAAGACGAAGCGACGCGCATCCAGAAAGCCTTGCGGCTGTATATGCGCTCCTGCGAACCGCTCAATGCCATCACGCCTTACCTTGCTCCGCAGAATGATGGTCAGATTGTCAGTTTGATCCTGATCAAACAGAACGGTGCCAGTGAAGTGGAGATCGAACTGCCCAACCGTTACCGCGTCGGCCCGCAGGTCGCCAGCGCCATGAAGGCTATTCCCGGCATTGTTGATGTGGAGATGGTGTAGGTACCTCCTTCTCCGTCATCCTCGGGCTTGACCCGAGGACCCACGGCTAAGAGGCGGTGCATGTTGTACCAATTGCAATCCAATCGAGTTAGCTAAGCAAACGGTGTCAGGCTCCATTGTAGAGTCTGCCCAGCTGGAACACATGACGCAAACGGATACCTTGGCGCTCCTCAACCATGGGTCCTCGGGTCAAGCCCGAGGATGACGGAGAAGGAGGTGCCAAGAAGACAATTCTGCAACGTTCTGGAAAATCCTCACTCTCCCTCATGGTGAGCTTCCTGAGCTTGTCGAAGAGCGAACCACGCACAATCTTGATGCAGCAACAATCCGGATTCAATATCTCAAAAATATCCAATAACCATCTGAATCAAATCAATCAATTTCATCAATAACCGGCCGTGTCCGTTGCCTGATCTTGCCGAACGTATAGCCGGTCTCGACTGCATTGTTGCCGAATTTCCCGCGCAGTTTGTCGATAGCCGTCTCTGCGACCGCGCGCTTGGTTGCCTGCACATCCACCAGATCAAGTGGATCGGCGCGGCCGTCATCGCTGAGATCGCTCACTCCAATCCCGATCAGGCGAAAACGGGTGCCGTCGATTTCCTTTTCCAGCAGCGCCAGTCCTGTGCGGAAAATCCGGTCGGCGAGTTGTGTCGGGTCGGCCAACTGCCTGTTGCGGGTTTTGAGTTTGAAATCACTTGATTTGAGTTTGAGGACCACGGTTCTACCCGCAATATCGGCAGCTTTAAGCCGGCGGGAGACTTTTTCAGACAGGGAACGCAAAATCGGAACAAGGTCTTCAAGACCACCAATATCCTGATTGAACGTGGTTTCAGCTGAAACGCTCTTGGTTTCACTGTCCGGTTCCACCCGGCGTGTGTCGATACCGCGCGACAATTGATAGAGCCGTTGACCCATCGAACCATAAGCGGCCATCAGTGTGCCCAATTCCATGGTCTGTAATTGGCCAACGGTGCGGATACCATCCTTCTCCAGCGTCGCCGCGAACACTTTACCAACACCCCAGATCATCGTCACCGGCTTGTCGTAGAGAAAAGTCGGTGTCTCCGCTTCGCCAATGACGGAAAAACCGCGCGGTTTGTCGAAATCCGAGGCGATCTTGGCCAGAAACTTGCAATAGGAGAGCCCAACCGAAACCGACAGTCCCATTTCCTTCTCCACCCGGTTGGAAAATTGCGCCATGACGCGCACGGGTGGATCATGGTGCAGCCGTTCTGTACCGGAAAGATCAAGAAATGCCTCGTCGATCGACAGAGGTTCCACTTGCGGTGTCAGATCGCGCATCATCTGGCGAATTTGTCGCCCGACGCGCACATATTTCTCCATATCCGGGCTGATCACCACCGCGTGTGGACAGGCCTCCAGCGCCTTGAACATCGGCATGGCGGATTTCACCCCGTGAATCCGGGCGATATAGCATGCGGTTGAGACAACACCGCGCTTGCCGCCGCCGATGATGACAGGCTTGTCGCGCAATTCAGGATTGTCACGCTTTTCCACGGAGGCGTAGAAGGCATCGCAGTCCACATGGGCGATGGAAAGCTGGTAGAGTTCCGTGTGGCGCAAAAGGCGCGGGCTGCCACAACTATGACACCGGCGTCCTTCCGACTGCTGAGCGGTCAGACAGTCGCGGCAAAATCCGTGGGAGGGTTCGTTCAGCTTTGCCATCATGCCCGGAACATAGATAGAACATCGTAAACTTAATCAAGCAGGCAGAGTCTGGCAAGCCGTTTAGCGCTCAATACACATCCTGACGCCCGCCCGGCAACAATCGCAGTGCCTCCTGAAACAGGGCAGGGTCGGTTTCATTGGCTTCGCAAAATTTCATCAGGGTGGGCTCATGCGCGAGATAGAATTGCAGGACGCCGGCAAGAAAGCCCGGTTCCTGTGCCGCTTGACGGATCTGGTCGGCGGTGATGCCGGTAAGGGCAAGAAACCGTGGCAGCAATTCCGCGTCCTGTGCCAGAAATACCAAGGATTGGATTGCCAGATCCTGGGCCGCATTAAGGTTCATTTGCTGTTTCATTTTTCTGATCTGCCTGAAATGTGTGCCTAACAAAGCACCTTTGCCAACAATATTTGCATCTGGAGGGCATTTGCAGTGCTTCGCCGGGTGCAAATGTGCAGTGAGCAATTGAATCTCGGTAAATTTACATGTTCAATAAAGCCTTGGTTAAACATGATCTGCAGCATTTTTTGATCGACATGAAGAGTTTCCTTTTCATCAATCAAAACACGCTATCAACTGCATCCAGTCAATGGGGCTGCCACAGGATCCGTGTCAATGTGGCATTCGCGTTTCGCGCATGATCAACAGGAAACTACCAATGGTGAAGAAAGTCATGATCGTCGAGGATAATGAGCTCAATATGAAGCTCTTCCGCGATCTTATCGAAGCCAGCGGTTATGAGACAATCCGGACCCGCAACGGACTGGAAGCCCTTGATCTTGCACGCGAACATCGCCCTGATCTCATCCTCATGGATATCCAGCTGCCGGAGGTTTCCGGCTTGGAAGTCACCAAATGGCTCAAAGCCGATGATGATCTCCATGTCATACCGATTATCGCCGTCACCGCCTTTGCCATGAAGGGCGACGAAGAACGCATCCGGCAGGGCGGATGCGAGGCCTATATATCCAAGCCAATCTCAGTGCCGAAATTCATCGAAACAATCAAATCCTACCTTGGCGATGCCTAGCCGTCAGTTTTTACCGGAGAAGTGAAGTATGACGGCCCGAATACTTGTTGTTGATGACGTTCCAGCCAATGTGAAGCTTCTGGAAGCGCGGTTGAGTGCGGAATATTATGAAGTTGTCACTGCCTCGAATGGCTACGAGGCCTTGGAATATTGCGAAAACAACAGTGTCGATGTCATTCTGCTTGATGTGATGATGCCCGGCATGGATGGATTCGAAGTTTGCCGGCGCCTGAAATCACAATCCAGTACGGCACATATTCCCGTTATACTTGTAACAGCGCTGGATCAGGATACCGATCGGATCATCGGGTTGAATTTTGGCGCCGATGATTTTCTGACCAAGCCGGTCAATGACCTGCAATTGCTGGCCCGGGTAAAAAGTCTTGTCCGCCTGAAGAATCTCACGGACGAGCTGCGCTTGCGTGTTGCGACAACCCGCGATGTCGGCCTGGAAACGATCCTGCGATTCCCCAGCGGTATTGAAGGTATTTCACACGATGCACGGGTTCTGTTGATCGACGAGCGTCCCACCAGTGTCGAACGTATTCAAAACGTCCTTTCAGAAGAATGCATCGTCGATGTGCAGACCGATCCACAGACAGGTTTCTTTGATGCCATCCAGGGGAATCATGATTGTCTGATCATTGCATCGAATTTCGCCGATTTTGATCCGCTGCGGATTTGCGCACAGCTGCGCTCGCTCGACAATACCCGCTCGATGCCCATTATTCTTGTGGCGGATCAGGGTGAGGAGACCAAGATCAGGCGTGCGCTGGAACTGGGTATCAACGATTATCTCGTCCGTCCGCTCAATCCCAACGAGTTGCTGGCGCGCCTGCGTACGCAATTGCGCCGCAAGGCCTATCATGATGGCCTGCGGGCCAGTGTGGTCAAAACCTATGAGATGGCCGTTACTGACAGCCTGACCGGCTTGCACAACCGGCTTTATCTCGAAACGCATCTCGCGACATTGTTCAAACGTGCTATGGACCGCCGCCGCCCCCTATCGATTCTGATGACCGACATTGACCGGTTCAAGCTGATCAATGACACCCATGGGCATGATGGCGGCGACGAAGTCTTGCGGGAATTTGCCCGGCGTCTGCGCCGTAATGTGCGCGGCAGCGATCTGGCCAGCCGTTATGGCGGGGAAGAATTCTTCATCGTCATGCCGGATACGGATTTGACCATGGCGGCCATTGTCGCCGAGCGTATCCGCCGCGAAGTGGCTTCGACACCGTTTTTTGTCAATGAGGGTATTACCAGCGTTCCGGTAACGATCAGCGTCGGCATTGCCAGCGTTCAGTCAAAGGATGACAGCGTGGCCAATATGCTCAAGCGTGCCGATGAGGCGCTGTATGGTGCAAAGGCTTCCGGACGAAACAAGGTCGTCTCGGCAGCAGCCTGAAAGATCGGCCAAAACACCGAATCAATCGTCCAGATATGAAAATGCCGCCCGGAGGCGGCATTGATCACGTTGGAAAATCCAGGATTACTTGATCTTGGTTTCCTTGAATTCAACATGCTTGCGTACGACTGGATCGTACTTGCGGAAAGAGAACTTCTCTGTCTTCGTACGGCTGTTCTTGCTCGTAACGTAAAAGAAACCGGTATCAGCGGTCGACAGAAGCTTGATCTTGATATTTGCAGCCTTAGCCATTTTCAGTTTACCTGTCTTTAATAGAAGAGGACCGCCGTTCAGTCCAACAACGTGGCTATAAGCGGAAATTCAGGCGGACACATACCAACACCCGCCAAAAAGTCAAGCCTAGAGCGGCCATAATCTCGCAGTGAGTGGGGCTCTTGTTAAGTCTCATTCCAGTTTAACCCGCGTCTTGAACATAAGCGTAATGCGCATGTGCGGGCAAACCCGCGAGACGCCGCGGGCGACATGATGGACGAAGCCCGGGAAAATCAGCAGGCGATTGGGCTTGGCGTAAATGGCAGCCAGAATATCGCTCTTGTCCTGATTGAACAGGATGGTTTCGCCGCCCCAGTCCGGGTCCCAGCTTTCATGCGGGTAATAAACGGCAGTGCAAGCGCCGGGTTGCAGCGAATCCGTATGGGTTGCGCCATCATTGCCATAGGGCAGGCCATTGGCATAACAGCGCTGCAGCAAATGTCCTTTCAGTGCGGTCTGACTGAGCTTTTGCCAGAATGCATGGATAAGCGGGGCTCTGGCCGCCAGTTCGGCGGCGCAGTCATCACTTTGCTTCTGCCGGTCGATATCGCCCTGATCCGCATCGCCCAGCGCTCCGGCAAAATGTTTATGCCAAAACGTCTGGGCGCCTTCACCGCTATGAGATCGCCAGCCATAACCCCAGCCGCCGCCAACGAGAAACGTGTAGAGCGCCTGCTGCTCGGTAGGATTCAGCAGGTTCTCGATAACAGTAATGCCCTGCCATGGCGTCGCGGTTTTATCAGACGATTCCGTCATCATTATCTCCCCTAAAACCTCACGGTCAGATCGGCTTTGACGGCATTGTCGTGGGCATTTGATGAGAACTGGCCGTTATAGCTGATGCCAAGGCTGGTGGCTTTGCCGATATTGACATCAAACCCGGCTTCAACGAGCGCTGTGTCCTGTGCAATCGGCAGGCCGTCGATGGAAAAAGCCGAACCACCGGCAAAGGCGAGATTGGCCGTGGGTGTCGTGTCGCCAAAAGCATGCCGCC
Organism: Phyllobacterium sp. 628; assembly: GCF_014189505.1. GTDB lineage: Bacteria > Pseudomonadota > Alphaproteobacteria > Rhizobiales > Rhizobiaceae > Phyllobacterium. The sequence continues at coordinate 2,312,884 of NZ_CP050301.1, forward strand.
AGCCCGCCATGCCATGGGCGGTAAGGAGGGTGGCATCGGAGATGGCAAAGCCGTGTGAGGCCCTGAGGCCGAGCGTTGTGGTGGTCAGATCCGTTGTGTCGCCAGTGGATGAGAGCGCCGTCAAACCGCCGGTTTCGGCAAAGCCATCGGTCTTCAGATGCACGTAAGCTGCCCCGGCAAAGGGTTCGAGTGCCGCATAGGGCGTATCGATGCGGTAGGAGGCTTCACCGAACACCTGCACGGACTTGGCCGTATAGGCGGCATCATCGCCTTCATCGATGGTCAGAAGATGTGCTCTGCGGCTGGTATCGATTGCATGATGGGCAAGGCTGGCCCCAAGGCTCAAGGTCATGGCATCAAGCTTGGTGCCGCCATAGACACCAACCTGATAGCTGTCGGCAGAGCCATGACCGCGATCCGTATGGATGGATGTGTTGCCATAGCCGGCCAGAAGGCCAAAGCGCCAATCGGAATGGAACAACCCGTCGGCAATGATGCCATCAAGCCCGGTGACGAAGCCGCCGACATTGCGGGAAAGCCCGGATGCATTGCTTGTCCCATCCCGCTGGCTCCATGAACCATAGCCTTCCGCCCAGATTGCAGTGGTTTTGGTATCGGCAGCAGCCAGTGTCCCGGCTTTATCAGCACCATCCGGCCCATAGGCCAGCACCGGAGCTGATGCCTTGGCACCTGTTCCGTCGCCAAAGGCTGCCCTGATCCGGTTTGATGCTGCATCGCGGACAAAGCGGCTGTCTTCGGCAAGCACACCCTGGAGCGAGGCATGGATTTCGCCGGAAAGGCTGTCAAAGTCGGCCGGAAGATTGGCAGCATAGGTTGCCGTGGCCACCGTGTCATAGAGCGTGTTGCCAAGCCCGAGCGCCTCGAGAGCATTACCCACCGACTTCTGGTTCTTTGTTTCACCCACATCGGCAAAGGCCACGCCATTGCGTGACAGGGTCAGCATCACATCATTGGGATCATAGGCCAGTGCCCCGCCGATGAAGAGATAGGCGGGAAGAACGCTGTCGAAGGCACCGGAGACACCGCCAGCAGAGGTGAGGATCGTGTAGCTCTTGTTCAAAAGCGCCAAGGTTTCTGCTGGGGTCAAAGGCACCTTGCCGTTCTCTGGCGAAACCGTGACGATGCCGCCGAGCAGAGTTGTCTTGCCGCCGACGGCAAGCTTGTCCGCCCCGCCATTGCCATTGACTTCAACGGCAAACCAGCTGCCCGGATCGAAGCTCGCATCGCCATTGGCAGTCAGAACACCAACCGAATTGCCCGGCGCAACCATACCGCCTGCATGCACCATCAACCCGCCGACAAAACCATTGCCACCAAGAATGCCGCCTGTTGTGGTTGCAATGCCGGTCTGCGGATCAACAACGCCAATGCCGCTGCCATCGACAGTGACATCGGAGGTGAGGGACCCATTGACGCTCAGCGTGCCGCCGCGCACCCAGGTACTTCCCGTATAGGTATTCTTGCCCTCAAGGATCAGCTGACCGTCACCAAGTTTTTCAAGACTGCCGACATAGGTCTTGCCGGTCAAAGGATCGAGGCCACGGGTTGCTACCGCATTGTCCCACGTGGCGATCAGCTTGTTCAACAGGGCCTTATCGTCATCGCTCAGAGCTCCCTTGCTATCGACAAGTGCCTGCAGATCTTTCTCGTCATCTGGGGTGAGTGCTCCGCCATAATTTGCGACAGGCCAACGCCCAAGTGCCAATATGTCGGCCATGCCGCTAATCTCCCAATGGCCGTCGCTCAATATCTTGTGAAGCTTAGCCACCACCTGCTTGTCATCGGCCTGACGCGCTATAATAGCTGCATCGGATATGTCGTTTGACCAGGTATCGCTGGTTCCACCCGGTAGAGCAGGCGCAAAATGACCGAAAAATTGCCCCGGGCCATCCATGGCTTTCTTCATATCCGGCAGACCCCAGCCGCCAATATCAGTCGGTACGCCTGAAGTGCCATCAATGACCTGCGTCAGTAATCCTTGCGTTTTCTCACCATTCCCACCCGTTTGCTCAGGTGCGACAACCTTGTTTTGCGCTGTGGTGAACAAGACTGACAAAGCCTGCTCGGACGTCAGGTAAGGGAAACGCTGCATAACAAGGGCAACGTCGCCAGAGATATTCGGTGATGAGGCTGACGTGCCGTTTGAATTGTCGGTGTACATGCCTCCCGGCATGGTGGAGGTCATGCCTGAAGGACCCATGATGCACCACCATTTGGCGACACCGCACGGGTTATACACTTGGGCCCCGGTCTCGTCATAGCCCGTTGCTGCGACCCAGAGACCTTCCAATTCCGGATTGAAGAACGGTTTACTGGCACCAAGGTCTGGATTGAGCGCTCCATCTTGATTATCAGCAGAAAAGACTTGGATATAATGGTATTTCAGTGCGGATTCAGCCGCTGCATCAAGCCATGTCTTGCTTCCGGTTTTGCCATTGATATCAGGGAGGGCGCTACCCTTGGCAAAGCCTCTATAAGCATATGTCAGATTGGAAATGCTGGCTTCAGGATATGTTGCGTCACCGGTTGTGGCTTCCAGCCCAATACGCGAATCCTGCCCCCAACTGTTGTTGACGACCCGCACGCCCGCATCGCCAAGACCCTCATAGGCTGCCTTGAAGTAATTATAGTCGAGATCGTTCGATCCGAAGTGGCGGTTGTCGTCTGTACCGCCAGTGTTGGCGACGTAAAGATCGGCATCATAAGCCACACCATGCATGCCTTCGCCATCGCGTGCTGCGCCTATAGTTCCGGTCATTTCAGTGCCGTGCGGCGCATTGATGCGTGGGTTGAATTCTCCACTAATATCGAAGGCAGTTCCCGCTTTGATGAATTCGAGCGGATTGGCAAGCGTATCGTCCTTACCCTCCACATATTTGGGCTGGTCCGTGCCATAAACTCCTTTTACATCAACCAGATGCAACCGGCCGTTGGGAAATTCCCGATGGGTGGATAGAATACCGGAATCAAGGACACCGACTTTTACTCCCTTGCCGGTAATGCCGTTGAAGCCATTCTTGTTGTAAGCATAGGCGTATTGGGTATTCGTCGCTGCGAGGCCAAAGTTTTCCTTGAATTCCGGTGTTATCCAGCTGGCGGGATCACCCAAACGCCCCGGTTCCTGATAAGCTTGCAGAGCAGGCAAGAGGTTACGCAATTTGTTGGCAATAGCCGTGATGGCGAGTGCTTCGTCCTGTGTGATGTGACCAAAGGGATATTGCTGGTTGCCTAGGCTGCTTTCGCGATAGCCCGTCAATTTCGATAGCAATGCTCGGCCTAGCGGCCACTGCTGGTCGAACCGTAGATCTTTTGATTTAGCCAAAATGCCGGCAATCTCATCAGCCGCTGCCTTCAACCCGCTTTTTTTAAGGCCCTTTGGGAGGTCGTCGGGCGTCACCTGTTGCAACAATTGCAAAATATTGGCGCTGCTATAGGGGTCGGCGGCTTGTTGAGCAGTTGCCGGATTAGCCATGGCGGCTGTCAAAAGAAGTGCCGGAACAACGCTGGTCAGAAGATGTTTGCGGAGGCGAGCAAGGTGGTGTGGACGTTGGGATGCGGAATTCTGGATAAATTGCGTGTTCATTGAAATCCCCTCAGATCATGAAATAACTGTTCCATCGCTCGGTCGCCAAAGGGACGAGCGGGAAAAATACATTAGGAAAAGGCGGAAATGACTATTGCCAGTTACCCCTTGCGGGGTGCTGTCGTGAAAATTGGCGTCATTGCATCATTAATCAACTGATGCAGCGCCTGCACAGCTTTCTACGCCTGTCGTTGAGATGGCTGACAATCGCCGAAAAATTTGACCAGTTTTGTGCGGCCTGAAATGAATGAATCAGAACTACCTTTTATTCATACCAACTATCCCCTTGAATTATATTGAGTTTAGTATGAGTCCTCAGGGGGAATTTAGACACAACCTGACGCTACTGAATAATGATATTATTCTATGGTATTAATAACCCTTAGGAATACCTTGCTATCAGCCGGGTTTGCATTGCCGACCTAACTCTTGCGCCGGACCAATCTCGACCCGACAAGCAGTGCGTAGGCGGCGAAGAATATCGCGAGCGACACGCCAAAGCCGCCCGGACCCATCAGGTCCATGCCGATACCCAGCGCCTGCGGGCCGACAAGCATACCAACCGCGTAACAGAACACAAAGGCTGCATTGGCCGAGGCAAGTTCCCGGCCGGTCAATTGCGAGCCGAGATGCGCCAGCCCGACCGTATAGAGGCCTGCAACCACGCCGCCCCAGACAAACAGCAGGGCGGCGACAAGATACCAGTTGGAAGCAATGAATGGCAGCACGCACATACCCGCAAGGCCAACCAGCGCGCAGACCAGCAATATCTTCCGGCGGTCCTGCACATGGTCGCTGAGCAAGCCGATGGGTATCTGCATCAGCACATTGCCGAGGCCGATCGTCGTCAACAGCAGAGCAGCATTGGCCTCGCTATAGCCGATCCGCGCGCCATAGACGGGAAACAGGGCAAAGCCACCGGTTTCCACCGCGCCGAACACGAATACAGCCGCTGTTGCTGTCGGCACCGCCCAGATAAACGGCGCGAAAGGCACGTGCTCTTCCTCATGAAAATCCGGGCTTTCCTTCCACGCGAGCAGCACCGGGATCATGGCAAAGATGATGATGCCGAAGCCAACGGCAAACGGCGTGATACCGCCGCTGCCAATGCGCGAAAACAGCCAGGGGCCGAGCGCAAACCCCATCGACAGCACGGTGGCATAAACGCCAAGCACCAGTCCGCGCTTTTCAGGCGGGGCGGCGGTATTGATCCAGTATTCCGACAGGATGAATAGCATGGTCAGCGCAAAGTGCAGGAAAACACGCAGGACCACCCACATCCAGAAATCGGTGAAGACATAAAAGCCGAAGAAGGATACCGCTCCGATAAACAGCATCAGCAGCAAGGTCGGCACGACGCCGAGGCGGGCAGCGATGGGTGCTGCAAAAGGTGCGGCAACGATCGAGGCAATACCGGCCACAGCGGCATTCAGGCCGATCATCGTGGCGGAATGCCCACGGCTTTCCAGAATCACGCTCAGGAGCGGAATGCCCAGACCGATGGCAACACCAACGGCGCTGATCGTTGCAATGGCCGCAACAAGCGCGCGCCAGGAGGACCGGACCACAATTGTGTCCGTCGTCTGCTGCAATGAGTCCACTAGAAAACCTCTCGGACGAAGCGGCCGTACTTCATGCCGTATTGAACAATGCTGTGACCGGGTGACAAATCAGGATTATCGGCGAGAAATGCCTTGGCTTCCTCGATGATGGCACGGGTGATCGTGGGAATATCGAGTTGCAAAGCTTGCGCGAAAGGCAGCCAGCACAATTCTTCCAGTTCCTGCGACGGGCCGGTGGCCTCCGGCAGGCTGTCGGCGACCGCATCGCGGAACACCATGAAGAAGCGCGTATCGAAACGCCGGGTGCGTCCGGGCGGGGTGGTTGCCCTGGCAAAATAGCGCATGACGGAAAGGTCGGGCAGGATGTTCCGCTCGGCAAAGGCCGCCCAGTCCGGATGGCTGGTAGCGTTGTTGGCGTGAGCAGCGTGTGTGCGGTTGCCCAGGAACAATCCCGCTTCCTCATAGGTCTCGCGGATAGCGGAAAGGGCTAGCGCACGGCAGCGCCGGTTGCTTGGCCTTGTTCCCATACCCATAAGCAGTTTGGCTTGATCGGCTTCGGAGAGTTCATGAGCGGCAACGACGCGCCCGTCAGTTCGCTCGGTGCGCCCGCCCGGAAACACGAATTTTCCCGGCATGAACACATGGCGCATGTGGCGCTTGCCCATGAGAATGCGCAGGTCCTTGCTCGAACGGTCGATAATCAGCAGCGATGCGGCATCGCGCGGCCGCATACGGGCTGTTTTTGGTGCTGCCGTCTCCGGCGCAGGTGTGTTGAGGTCATTCAGGGGCATGAGATCACCGTTCCGGCGGTTCCAGTTCGTTGGTTTCGCCGAAACCATGCATGTAATTGGCCCATTGCAATCCAATAATCGCACCCTTGATGGGTTGAAGCAGGGCAATCGACAGGATCACCGTCAGCGGTGCCCAGATCGCCAGATGCATCCAATTTGGAAGCAGCACGAGCGTTTCCACCGCAAGGAATCCACCCAGCACAATATGGCCTACAATTGTGATGGTTATATAAGCAGGAAAATCATCGGCTTGCTGATGGGTGTAATCTTCACCGCAGACGGCGCAATTGTCGACCGATTTGACGAAGGCACGAAACAGCTTGCCTTGGCCGCAATGCGGACAACGGCTGCACAAACCGCGCCACATGGCCAGACCCACCGGACGGGCGGGCCTCACCGGGGCCGTATCTGAGCCAAAAATCTGCTCTGTCATTTTCGACCTTTTCGTCCACCACGGAAATTGCCGCTGGGACGCTTCTGGTTTCCACGCGTAAAACGTGTTGCCTTGTGGTGCGAACGCACGCCGCTGGGCACGTCATGCGGTTCGGTCAGCATTTCGAACCGCAACGCGCCCGCCACCGGCAGGGCTTCGATCAGGCGGACCTCGACGATATCACCCATCCGGAAGCCTTTGCCGCTCCGTTCGCCTGAAAGGGCGTGGTTGGTTTCATCGTAATGATAGTAATCATCACCCAGGGTTGAAATGGGAATAAACCCGTCGGCACCATATGTCGCAAGCGCAACGAACAGCCCGGATTTGGTCACGCCGGAAATGCGGCCCTGGAAAGTACTGCCAACCTGCCCGGAAAGATGGTGGGCGATCAGCCGGTCAACCGTATCGCGTTCCGCCGCCATGGCGCGCCGCTCGGAGGTCGAGATCAACGCGGCAATTTCCGGCAAATCCTCTTCTTCCTTGTGCGTAATTCCATCCGGCCCGAGACCCAGCGCCGCGATCAGCGCACGGTGCACGATCAGATCCGCATAGCGCCGGATCGGCGAGGTAAAGTGTGCATATTTCTGCAGGTTAAGACCGAAATGCCCGATATTTTCGGGGTTGTATTCCGCCTGTGATTGCGAGCGCAGCACCACCTGATTGACCAGTTCCTGCTGTTCGCTGTTCTCGACGCGTTTCAGAATCTGATTGAATCGGTTCGGGCGCAGCTCCGCTCCACGTGCCAGCGAAATGTCGAGCGTACGCAGAAACTCCCGCAACGTTTCCTGCTTGGCCAGCGACGGCGCATCGTGGATACGGAAAATCAGCGGCTGCTTCTTGCGCTCCAGCGTTTCGGCTGCGGCGACATTGGCCTGAATCATGAATTCTTCGATGAGCTTATGTGCATCGAGGCGCGGCGGAATCACTACCTTGTCGACTTTGCCTTCCGGCGTCAGCAGGATTTTCTTTTCCGGCAGATCGAGTTCCAGCGGTTCGCGCGCATCGCGTCCGCGCTTCAGCACCGCATAGGCGTCCCATACGGGCTTCAGGATCGTTTCGAGGATCGGAGCGGTCTTCTCGTCCGTCGCGCCGTCAATCGCTGCCTGTGCCTGCGGGTAGGACAAGCGGGCATGCGAGCGCATCATGATCCGGTGGAACGTGTGCGAAATCTTTTTGCCATTGGCGCCGAACGTCATGCGCACGGCAAGGGCAGGCCGGTCCACCAGCTCTTTCAGCGAGCATAGATCATTGGAAATACGCTCCGGCAGCATTGGCACAACGCGATCGGGAAAATAGACAGAGTTGCCGCGCTTCAAGGCTTCGCGGTCGAGCGCCGAGTCGGGTGTTACATAGGCGGCGACATCGGCAATGGCGACAGTTGCGATAAAACCGCCGGGGTTTTTCTCGTCCGTGTCGGCTTCGGCGAAGATCGCATCGTCATGGTCCTTGGCATCGGCGGGATCGATGGTCACCAGCGGCACATGCCGCCAGTCCTCGCGATGCGCCATGGTTGCCGGTTTGGCTGCCTCGGATTCCTCGATCACGCTTTCCGGGAATACATGCGGAATTTCATGTTCGTGGATGGCGATCATCGACAGCGCTTTTTCGCCGGAGATCGAGCCGATAATCTGGCTGATCCGTGCAAGCGGCAGGCCGAAGCGGCCGATCTTGGTTACTTCGACTTCAACGAGATCATTGGCTTTCGCGTTATTCAGCTGGTTGGGATCGACGGAAAGCTCTGTCTGGCGCCGTTCGACCGGTTCGATGCGCCATTCGCCATTGTCGAGATGGCGCAATACGCCGAGCACCGCATCCTTGCGATGTTCGATCTTCTTGATAACGCGCGCCGTATAAGCGGGGCCGGATGGATCTTTGCTGCGAAAGATACGCGCCAGAACGCGGTCGCCGACACCGGGCGTCGGACCCTTTTGATTGCGCGATGCACGGATGAAAACGGTCGGCGGACGTTCTTCATGATCGACTGGCCATTCAGCTGGTTTGGCAATCAGTCCGCCATCGCCGTCGCGACCGGTAATATCGAGGACGCTGATGCTCGGAAGACTGCCGGGAACCGCAAGCTGCTTGGCCCGCTTTTCAACCAGCCCGTCATCGGCAAGATCGCGCAAAATATCCTTCAGCGCGATACGGGCATCACCCTTGAGGTTGAATGCCTTGGCGATGTCACGCTTGCCGGCGCGATCCGGATTCTCCGTGATGAACTGGAGAATCTGTTCGCGGCCGGGCATATAGGGTTCTTTACCCAAGGGTGCGGAATTGTCCTCAGAACCGGTCGCGAAACTGGCAGACCGCTTTTTTCCGTTGGGTGGAGAGATACGGCGTGCCAATTATTCTGTCCTAACTTGCTTTTTTCGGTGCCGCTTTTTTGGCAGCTGGCTTCTTGGCGGCGGGTTTCTTCGTCGCCGCTGCCTTGCGGGCAGGGGCTTTCTTGCCGCCCTTGACTCCGGCTTTTTCGGTGATCAGAAGCAGGGCTTCCTCAACCGTCACCGTTGCCGGGTCCTTGCCTTTGGGCAGGGTCGCATTGACCTTGGCCCAGTTGACATAAGGACCATACTTGCCATCGCGCACGGTGATCGGACCACCATCGGGATGTTCGCCCAGTTCTTTCAGCGCTGCCGGTGTGCTGCGTCCGCGTCCCGGACCCTTGGCCAGCTTTTCGGCCAGCACCGTCACAGCGCGATTGAGACCAATTGAAAACACATCTTCCGCACTCTCCAGATTAGCATAGGTGCCATCATGGGAAAGATAGGGACCATAGCGCCCGATACCCGCCGAAATCATCTTGGTGGATTCGGGATGCTGACCGACGTCGCGCGGCAATGAAAGCAGCGCGAGAGCCTTTTCGTGATCGGTGCTCTCAATGGTCCAGCCTTTCGGCAGGCTGGCGCGTTTGGCTTCCTTGCCTTCGCCGCGCTGGACATAGGGACCAAAACGACCGCCGCGAACGGTGACGTCCTCGTTGGTATAGGGGTCCTTGCCCAGCACTTTCGGCTCGTCGCCGCCATTGCCGTTCTCGCTCGAGGCTTCGCTGCCGCCAAGCTGGCGGGTGAACTTGCACTCGGGATAGTTCGAGCAGCCAACGAAAGCACCGTATTTGCCGAGTTTCAGTGACAGGGTACCGGTTCCGCAGAGCTGGCAAACCCGTGGATCACCACCGTCTTCCCGTGGCGGGAAAACGAGCGGGCCGAGCTGGTCATTCAGCGCGTCGAGGACATTGGTAACCCGAAGTTCCTTGATGCCATCGACCGAGCCGAAGAAATCTGTCCAGAAATCACGCAGCACGTCCTTCCACTTCAGCTTGCCGTCGGAAATCTCGTCGAGCTTTTCCTCAAGGCCGGCGGTGAAGTCGAATTCCACATAGCGCTTGAAGAAGCTTTCAAGGAACGCGGTCAGCAGACGGCCTTTGGTCTCCGGGATCAGCTTGCGCTTTTCGACGACCACGTATTCGCGGTCCACAAGCGTCTTCAGGATCGCTGTGTAAGTGGAAGGACGGCCAATGCCGATCTCTTCCATCTTCTTGATCAGCGTAGCTTCCGAATAACGCGGCGGCGGTTCGGTCGAATGCTGTGTCGCATTGATCTTCTCGCGGGCCAAAGCTTCGCCGGCGCGAATTTCCGGAAGACGGCCACCGTCTTCATCGACATCCTCTTCCTCGCGGTGATCCGTATAGGCACCAAGGAAACCGTCGAACTTCACCACAGAACCCGTGGCACGCAACTGTGCCTGACGTGAGCCGTTTTGGGCTTCGATTTCAACAGTCGTGCGCTCAATATCAGCCGATTGCATCTGGCTGGCGATGGCGCGCTTCCAGATCAACTCATAAAGCTTCGCCTGATCCGCATCGAGGAACTGGTGCACATCCTTCGGATGGCGGTTGAAATCGGTTGGACGTACGGCTTCGTGCGCTTCCTGGGCGTTCTTGGCCTTGGTCGAATAAAAGCGCGGCTTGTCCGGAACATATTTGTCGCCGAACACCTTACCGATTGTCTGCCGCGCGGCCTCAACCGCTTCGGGGGCCATTTGCACGCCGTCAGTACGCATATAGGTAATCAGACCGGCCGTTTCGCCGCCAAGGTCCATACCTTCATACAGGCGCTGGGCAATCTGCATGGTGCGCGTTGCCGAAAAACCGAGCTGGCCTGATGCGGCCTGCTGCAGGGTCGATGTGGTAAAGGGCGGGCCGGGATTGCGCTTTGTCGGCTTGGCTTCGACGCTGGCCGCCTTGAATGCTGCGCCTTCCAGCATGGCGCGCATTTCGCCCGCCTGTTCACCGTTCTTGATGTCGAGCTTGCCGAGCTTCTTGCCGTCGAACGTGACAAGCCTTGCTTCAAAGCCATCATTGCGCGGTGTCTTCAACAACGCTGCAATGTTCCAATATTCTTCGCGGACGAATCGCTCGATTTCGGATTCGCGATCCGCAACCAGACGCAGAGCGACTGACTGCACACGGCCGGCCGAACGGGCACCGGGCAGCTTGCGCCACAGCACCGGGGACAGCGTGAAGCCGAAAAGATAATCCAGTGCGCGCCGGGCCAGATAGGCATCGACCAGCGGCATATCGATATCGCGCGGGTTGGCCATGGCTTCCAGAACAGCACTTTTGGTGATGGCGTTAAAGACAACGCGTTTCACCGGCTTGGTGCCGATAGCCTTCTTCTGCCGCAAGACTTCCAACACGTGCCAGGAAATGGCTTCCCCTTCGCGATCCGGATCGGTTGCGAGAATAAGGCCGTCGCTGTCCTTCAGCGCCTTGACGATATCCCCGAGCCGTTTGGATGACGCAGCATCCACTTCCCAGGACATGGCGAAATCGTCGTCCGGCAGGACGGATCCATCCTTGGCAGGCAGATCACGCACGTGACCGAACGAGGCCAGAACCGTATAGCCTGAACCCAGATACTTGTTGATTGTTTTAGCCTTGGCGGGCGATTCGACGACGACTACATTCATTGTGGAGTTGGGCTTTCCTGCTCTTGTCAGATTACAAAAGCACAGTTTTTACTTCGAAACAGGTCTGTGAAATGAACAGGCTTGCTCACGACGTCAAGGCCTGCTCGCGAAAAATCGTTAAATGCAACTTAAAGTTGTTGATTGAAATAATGCAATTAAGGATGTTCTTCTCAGGGGTTCAGCGTTATATTGTATGCGTGGGTGAGTCATGTCTCATTCACGCCTGCGGATGATTATTTCATTGATTTTATGGAGGTTCAGACCAGCAGACTGTAAAACCTACTGCAATATAACCACAGATAATAAAATTAAATTTCATTTCAATATAGATGCGTATTTAAGGACGAAGTCATGGGTGAAACAAAATTCAGTCGGACGGAAAACGCTAGATATATTCAGCAGATGCTAGGCGAGTTGCGTGGCATGGCCAAGATAAACCGGTTGGATATGTTGGCTTACCTGATTGAAATTGCTTATATTGAAAGCAGCGACCTCCTGAACAAGGATACACACACAACCTCAGGGGTCAATCAGCGAAACATGACAACCTGATTGTCGATGCAAACGTCCAGCCAGGTCGAGTTCGAGCAGAATAAGAATTACGACCGAAGGATGTAATCCGCTGGTTCGGATGAGGTCATCAGTGTCTATAGGGACGGGGCCTAAAAGATTTATGACATGATCGCGATCTGTCTCATTGGGGGGCGTAATAGGCGGAAAGTCTATATCAGGGGCTAAAAATGCCGTGTCGTCGGGGGTCGGCCGGTCAAGCAGCGGGCGAAGGGCGGATAGAATGTCGGCGGTGTCAGTCACAAGAATGGCGCCGTTTTTCAGCAAGGCATTGGTGCCCTTTGCTCTTGGATCGAGGGGAGAACCGGGTATGGCAAAAACCAGACGCCCGAGTTCGCCAGCAAGCCGGGCGCTGATCAGCGAACCTGATCGCTCGGCTGCCTCGACCACAAGCAGCCCAAGGGAAAGGGCGGCGATGATCCTGTTCCGCCGTGGAAAATCCCTGGCGCGTGGTTCCCATCCAAATGGCATCTCGCTGATCACCGCACCATCACGGCCAGCAATTTCATTGTAAAGAGCGATATTCTCTGGAGGATATGGCCTATCCAATCCCCCGGCCATGACAGCAACTGTTCCGCTTTCGAGACTTGCTTCGTGCGCGACCCTGTCTATGCCACGGGCAAGGCCTGAAATAACGGCATAGCCCGCTTCACCCAGTTCACGCGCCATGATCCGTGCCAATTTCATCCCGATGAGCGAGGCATTGCGCGCGCCGACAATCGCGACAGCCGGGAGACGGAACACATTCGGATTGCCCTTAATGGCAACGAGTGGGGGAGGATTATCAGACAGACGCAGATAATGCGGGTAGTCTGGTTCGCCAATACACGTGAAAACAGCGCCCATCTGCGCTGCAAGGGCCATTTCCCGCTCAGCTTCGGCAACGCTGATAATCCGGATTGGCCGCCGTGCGCCGCCACGCCGCACCAGTTCCGGCAGCATTTCCAGCGCATTGGAAGCAGAGCCGCAATGGGCAATCAGGTGACGAAAGGTGACAGGTCCGACATTCTCGCTGCGGATCAGTCGAAGCCAGCTGAGCCGCTGGCTTTCAGAAAGGCGTATGCCTTTCTTCTCGTCCATCACCCCTTGGACCCGATCTTGCCTTCGTTGCCGGCAAGCAATCGCTCGATATTGGTGCGATGCTTGATGAAAACGACGATCGTCAACACAAGAAAGAGCAGGGCGACCTGGTGGTATCCAAGCAGATACAGCGCAATGGGTGTCGTAACGGCTGCAACCAGCGCGGCAAGCGACGAATAGCGCGTTGCATAGGCAATGATGATCCAGATCGCGGCAAAGATCAGTGCCACTTGCCAGACGAGACCAAGCAGCACGCCAAGATAGGTGGCTACGCCCTTGCCGCCTTTGAATTTCAGCCAGACCGGAAAAATATGGCCAAGAAACGCGCCAAGCCCGGCAATAATCGCTGCCTGCGGGCTGAACGTTGCTGCAATCAGCACCGCTGCAGTGCCTTTCAGCATATCGAGCACGAGGGTTGCGGCTGCCAGTTTCTTGTTGCCCGTCCGCAAAACATTGGTGGCGCCGATATTGCCGGAGCCGATGCTGCGCACATCACCGAGGCCCGCCATGCGGGTCAGGATCAGACCAAATGGGATAGAGCCCAGCAGATAACCGAAAACCAGTGCCGCAATAAGCGTTCCGGCCTGCCCATTGATGAAATCCGACATGCGCTCTTCCCCGGTTATGTTTATTCAGATGGTGAAAACCGACTTGCCTGCAACAAAAGTTTGAACCACGCGGCCCTGAAAACGTGCGCTTTCAAAACAACTGTTCTTGGAGCGTGAACGCAAATCTTCTTCCTTCACAATCCACGGTTCGTCAAGATCGACTATGGTCACATCCGCGCGTGCACCCGGCTTCAATGTGCCCGCATCCAGCCCAAAAATTTTGGCCGGACCACTGGACAGTGCCTCGACAATTTGGATCAGCGGCACGTCACCATTGTGATGAAGCCGCAGGGCTGCGCCGAGCAGGGTTTCAAGGCCGATGGCGCCGGCCGCCGCATCGGCGAATGGCAGACGCTTTGTATCCACATCCTGCGGGTCATGCGACGACACGATAATGTCAATGGTGCCGTTGCGCAGCGCCTCGACCATGGCAAGCCGGTCTTCCTCAAGCCGCAGCGGTGGCTGCAAACGGAAGAAGGTGCGGAACTCGCCGATGTCGTTTTCATTCAGTGACAGATGGTTGATAGACACGGCGGCAGTGGCATTGACGCCATTCTGCTTGGCCCGCGCCACGACTTCGGCCGACATGGCCGTGGAAATTTGCGCCGCATGATATGTGCCGCTGGTCAGTGCCGCCAGCCGCAGGTCGCGTTCAAGCGGAATCACTTCCGCCTCACGCGGGCTGCCGGAAAGACCAAGCCAGCTGGCATAAAGCCCTTCGTTCATCACGCCAGTGATGCCGAGATAGGGATCCTGCGTCTCATGGGACAGGACAACGCCGAAATCACGGGCATAGGTGAGGGCGCGGCGCATCAACTGCGTATCGGCGATGGAATTACGCCCTTCGGTGATGGCAACAGCACCGGCCGCACGCAACAGGCCGATTTCCGTCATTTCCTGGCCATGCAGACCTTTTGTCACCGCTGCAGCAGGATAAACATTGACCACCGCCGTATCGCGGGCTGTGCGCCGAACAAACTCGACCAGTGCCACATTGTCGATAACGGGATCTGTATCCGGCATCATGATGATCGAGGTGACACCGCCCGCTGCCGCCGCATGGCTGGCCGATGCAATGGTTTCCCGGTGTTCCGCGCCGGGTTCACCGATAAATACACGGGCATCGACCAAACCGGGCAGGATCGTCTTGCCCATGCAATCAACAATGGTTGCGCCCTCGGGCGTGCCCTGATTGCGGGCACCGGCACCGCTGGCGACAATGACGCCATCTTTCATGATAAGCGTGCCTGTCTCATCGAGGCCGCGTGAGGGATCAACGATCCGGGCATTCTGCAGGACAGTCGTGCTCATCCGGCAACTCCTTCCGGATTACGGCGTGGATCGAGCAGCGCTTCCATCACTGCCATGCGCACGGCAACACCCATCTCGACCTGTTCCTGAATAACACTCTGCGAACCGTCGGCCACATCGGAGGCAATCTCGACGCCGCGGTTCATCGGACCGGGATGCATCACCAACGCATCGGGTTTGGCATATTTCAGCTTCTCCCGGTCAAGCCCGTGATAATGGAAATATTCGCGCACCGAAGGTACGAAAGCTCCGGCCATCCGCTCGCGCTGCAACCGAAGCATCATGACGACATCCGCGTCTTCAAGTCCTTTTTCCATTGAGTTGAACACTTCCACACCCATCTGGCTGATCCCGGCAGGCAGCAGGGTTGACGGGGCAATCACCCGCACCCGTGCGCCGAGCGCATTGAGCAGAAGAATGTTGGAGCGGGCCACACGCGAATGCAGCACATCGCCGCAAATGGCGACGGTCAGCCGTTCGACCTTACCCTTGGCGCGCCGGATCGTCAGCGCGTCGAGCAGCGCCTGTGTCGGGTGTTCATGCGCGCCATCACCGGCATTGACCACGGAGCAGCCGACCTTTTGTGCAAGGAGCGCCGCAGCACCTGCCGAGCCGTGCCGGATGATCAGGATATCCGGCCGCATCGCATTCAGCGTCATGGCGGTATCGATCAGCGTTTCGCCCTTTTTCACCGAGGAATTGCCGACCGACATGTTCATCACGTCAGCGCCAAGACGCTTGCCGGCCAGCTCGAACGACGATTGCGTCCGGGTCGATGCCTCGAAGAACAGATTGATCTGGGTTCGCCCGCGCAGCACACTTTTCTTCTTCTCCGACTGGCGCGAAACCGCCACCTCGCTGTCAGCAAGATCGAGAAGAATATTGATGTCCTGGGGAGAAAGATTCTTGATGCCAAGCAAGTGGCGGTGGGGAAACAGGGAGGGGAGCGTTTTTGATGTCATATCAAGTCCCCCCTATAGGCCGGATGCCGCCGCCTCGCAAGCGCCCGGCATGATATCCTGCCATGTTCCCCAATAAAATCCTCGGTTCTTACACACTAATACGCTGCATTCCTGCCGTGCGTGGTTCGACAAGCTCACCATGAGGGAGATGGATAATTGCAGGGAACTAGATTCTGCAATGCTGGCGCTTGGCTTGCAGCCAAACCCTCTCCCTCATGGTGAGCTTGTCGAACCACGCGCAATGCAACTGCAGAAAAAATTAGCTAGGAAGGCATTTATTGAAGCATATCTCCCCCACAAGGGGGGAGATAATCGACATCAGCCAGCGTTACTTCAGCGATGCCTTCACCTTGGTTGCCACATCGGCGCTGACCCATTTGGTCCAGATATCCTCATTGTTCTTGAGGAAATATTTTGCACCATCTTCGCCTGTGGCCTGATTGTCTGTCATCCAGGCGAGAAGGTCGTTGAGAGTCTTGTTGGACCACGAACGCGCCTTGAGATAATCCATGATCGGGCCGGATTTTTCGCTGAACTTCTTGGTGACCACCGTATCGACTTCAGCCAGTTCCCAGGCGTTTTTCTTGGGATCCGGGCAATCGGCAACCGTGTTGCAGCGCTTCCATTCGGCTGAATCGAACGGCACACCATGATCCAGCTTGACCATCTGATACTTGCCGAGCAGCGCAGTCGGTTCCCAATAGTAACCGACCCAGCCTTCCTTGCGCTCGTAGGCCTTGGCGAGTGAACCGTCGAGGCCTGCAGCTGAACCGGTATCAACCAGTGTAAAGTTCTTCTTCTCGGCGTCGTAGGCTTTGAAGAATTGAGTGGTGGCAAGTGTGCCGCCCCAGCCGGGAGGGCCATTGAAGACAGCGCCCTTGGACGAATCTTCCGGCGCGGGGAAGAGTTCCGGATGCTTCAGCGCATCATCGATGGTTTTGATATCAGGATGGGCGTCGGCCAGATATTTCGGTATCCACCAGCCCTGAACACCACCGTCGGACAGGGACTTGCCGGTATAGACAAGTTTGCCATCGGCTACGGCCTTGTCCAGAATATCGCGCATGAAGTCGACCCAGCCTTCGGGAGCGATGTCCGGCTGGCCTTTTTCGGTCATGGAGGTCAGGGTTGGGATCGTATCGCCCTGGACAATATCGGCATTGCAGCCATAGCCCGCGTTGAGAATAATCTTGTCAAGATTGGCGAGAACTTCGGCGGACTGCCAATTCATGCTGGCGATGGTGACATCGCCGCATTCAGCCGCCGATGCACCGCCCGCTGCTCCAAGCAGGGCAAATGCCATCACGCCGCTCATCAATAATGCCTTCATCTGAGAACCCCTTTGTTGTTTTTTGATATGTGTCTTGAAGATGGTCATCTGCACTGGCGCCGGACACATGGCTGCATCCGGTCCGTGAAAAGCCGATGGGAAGAAGGCTGGACCATGGGCAAACGATAACCCTGTATGGGGTGGTCAAGAAGCCCGAACGCGCCACATGCTTTGTTCTCAGCGACATGACTCTGATCTCTTTGCACGCACGATCGAGATGCATTTGAACGGTTGAGCGGGTGGTTTGCTTTTGCTCAAATGGTCAAACCACCATCGCCTAAACTTTCCGTCGTTTTTCTTTCTAGCAACCAAACGAAAAGCCCCATACCATTTCCACTACAGTCAGCAGTCGACAGGAGGCACACATGCTCATCAAGCGGGATTTCTATATCAACGGCGAATGGGTGCCGCCTCTACAGCCCAACGATCTGGAAGTGATCAATCCGGCGACGGAAAAGCCGATTGCCATTATCTCAATGGGCACAGCAGCCGATATCGACCGTGCTGTCGCTGCCGCCAAGAAAGCCTTTCACACCTATAGTCAAACATCGGTTGAGGAACGGCTGGCGCTCTTGGAAAAGCTGCTTGATATCTACAAGCGCCGTTATGACGAGATGGCGCAGACCATCACGCTGGAACTGGGTGCACCGATCACGATGAGCACGCAGCAGCAGGCGGATGTGGGTGTTGGCCATTTGCAGGGCTTTATCGATGCGCTGAAGTCCCTGCATATGCGCGAGGATCTTCCGAACGGCGATCTCCTGGTGCGTGAACCTATCGGCGTTTGCGGTCTGATCACACCATGGAACTGGCCGATCAACCAGATCGCGCTAAAGGTCGTCCCGGCGCTTGCGACCGGCAGCACCTGCGTGTTGAAGCCGAGTGAATTTACGCCGCTGAATGCGCTGCTTTATGCGGAAATGGTGCATGAGGCCGGTTTCCCGGCTGGCGTATTCAATCTGGTCAATGGCGATGGTCTGACGGTTGGAGCGGCTCTATCCAAACACAAGGACGTCGATATGATGTCGTTCACCGGTTCAACCCGGGCGGGTATCGCCGTCAGCAAGGATGCGGCCGAAACGGTCAAGCGGGTGACGCTGGAACTCGGCGGCAAATCACCCAACATTGTCTTCGAGGACGCTGATCTTGAAGATCGTGTTGCTGGCAGCGTGCTGGAATGTTTCAACAATAGCGGCCAATCCTGCGATGCGCCAACGCGCATGCTGGTGCAGCGCTCGGTCTATGACAAGGCGGTCAAGATCGCCGAAGCCACCGGCAAGGAGGCGCGTGTTGGCAATCCGGAGGAAGAGGGCGATCATATTGGCCCGCTCGTCAGTCATATCCAGTACGGCCGCGTGCAGAACCTGATCGAAGCGGGTATTTCCGAAGGTGCGCGCGTGCTGGTTGGCGGTGCAGGCAAGCCGGAAGGCTACGAGACCGGCTATTTTGTCCGCCCGACGATCTTCGCCGACGTGCGCAATGACATGCGTATCGCCAAGGAAGAGGTGTTCGGGCCGGTATTGGCGCTGATCCCGTTTGATACGGAGGAAGAAGCCATCGCAATCGCCAACGATACGCCGTACGGTCTCGCCGCTTACGTGCAGACGGGTGACGCGGAGCGCGCCGAGCGCGTCGCGTCGAAGCTCAAGGCTGGCATGGTGCATATCAATGGCGGGGCACACCGTTACGGCAGTCCGTTCGGTGGCTACAAGCAGTCGGGCAATGGCCGTGAAGGTGGAAAATTCGGGCTTGAGGATTTTCTCGAGGTCAAGACGATCCACCGGCCGTAGCCGGTGGAAATGGTTGGTGGCTAGGGGCCATCAACCTATCAATGTTTCATCGATTTCAATCAGATAGGGCTGCCCGCTCGCCTTAGCTTTGAGCAAGGCATCGGGCAGCTCTTCAAGTGTTTGCAGCTTGCGCGATGCCACGCCGTAGGCATCCGCGATCTTGAGATAGTCGGGTGCTGACGGGCGTACGCCAACGGGATTGATATGAACGTCGCGCATGGCGCGTTCGATCTCCTGATAGCCCTGATTGTTCCAGACAATGAAAATGACGGGCACTTTTTCGTCGACGGCTGCGCCAAGTTCGCCCAGCACAAACTGAAAACCGCCATCGCCGACAATGCAGATGGTGGATGTTTCGAGTTTGCCGAGTGCGGCACCGATTGCGGCAGGCGGGCCGAAGCCAAGGGCGCCAAAACCGGTGGCGGCGTTGAACCAGCCGCCAACCCGGTCGTGATCGTAATAGAGATTGCCGGAATAGATGGCTTGCGTGGAATCGCCAACGATCTGCGAATTTGGCAGCGTATCACGCAGAATATTGAGGAAGCGCACATGGCTTTGGGTTCTCGGGCCGACTTCGGCCCATGCCGCATCACGGGTCGCCCGCGCACGATCTTCGCCGGAACGCGTGTTGCGGCACTCGGGCAGGGTCGCCGCGAGTGTTTGAACCGTTTCCTTGGCTGATGCCTCAATGGGCATGAAAGCGGGGTGGCGATCAAGCTGCCCGGCATCGATATCGATCCGCACAAGCCGCTTCAGCTCGGGGAAACCGCCGTCGCCATACATGTCGTAATCGGTTGGTCCCATTTCAGTACCAACGGCAATGACGAGATCGCTTTCAGCCAAAAGATTGCGCACGGCAGTCAGGCTGGCGCTGGCCGGGATAAGCAGCGGATGATTGTGCAGGATACCGCGCGCATTGGTGGTTGCCACCACAGGTGCATCGAGCTTCTCAGCTAGCTCTTTCAGTTCAAAGGCTGCGTGTTTTGCGCCGCCACCGATCAAGATGACCGGACGCTCCGCTGTAAGACATTGACGGGTCAATTCAGCCATTGTTTCGGCAGAAGCATAAGGAATCGGCGCATCTGACTGCTGGATACTGGCACCATCCAGCGGCTGCGCCATCACATCCAGCGGTATCTCAATGTGGACGGGGCCGGGACGCCGCGAGGCAAACAGCGCAAAAGCACGGGCGAGCACAATTGGCAATTCATCCGCTTTTTCAATGCGATGCGAGAACATTGCAACAGTTTGTAGCATAGCGCGCTGATTGGGGAGTTCATGCAGGAAACCCATACCTTTGCCGAGGGATTCCCGCTGGTTCACGCCTGATATCACCAGCATGGGAATGGAATCGGCGCGGGCCTGACCCATCGCGGTAATTGTGTTGGTGATGCCGGGTCCCGTAATGACAAAGGCGACGCCGGGCTTGCCGGTTGCCCGCGCGTAGCCATCGGCCATAAAGCCCGCACCTTGTTCATGGCGCGGGGTGATATGGCGGATTTTCGAAGCGGCCAGTCCACGATAAAGCTCGATAGTGTGGACGCCAGGAATACCGAAAACCGTATCGACATTATAGGATTCAAGCAGGTGGACGAGGGCTTCGCCGACAGTGGTCATGCGGATTTCCGTTGCTGGAGGCGCGATGCGAGGCGAACGATACCGGCGCAGGCCGCGTCGATCTTGTCATCGGCAACGCTGAGGCTAAGACGCAAATACCCTGCAAGATTGTCTCCGAAGGATTCACCCGGCATTACGGCAACGTGTTCCTCTTCGAGAAGACGCATGGCGAAATCATTGCCGCTGAGGCCGGTTGCACGGATATCGGCAAGGATGAACATACCCGCCTGCGGCACCTCGCAGCCAATACCGGCCACGCCATCGAGCCGCTTTGAGATCAATTGGGCCCGCCGGGAATAGCTTTCGCGCATCGTTGCGGCAGCGGCCGAAGGCTGGCCGAGCGCGTAGGCCGTCATGTCAGCGATAAACGGTTGAACGCCAAACAGCATGGATTCCGACAGCGGCAGCAGTTTCTGCGTGAATTCTGCCGGACCGACACACCAGCCGCTGCGGAAACCGGGAGCAGCATGCGATTTGGAGATTGAGGCGACAGCGATAGTCCGGTCCGCCAGTTCAGGGCGATCCAGCGGCGAGGCGAATTTGCCGTCAAAAATCATCAACTCATAGACTTCGTCGGAAACGATCCAGAGATTGTGCTTGCGGCAAACTTCGCCGATCTCGGCCACTTCCTTTTCGCTCAGCACAGCGCCGGTCGGGTTATGCGGCGTATTGAGGAGCAATACTTTGGCTTTCGGGGTGATCACCTTTTCAAGGTCGGCCGCCTGCATGCGGAAGCCGTTTTCCGGCCGCAGGGGAACAGAAACCCGTGTTGCGCCCGTTGCGCGGACAACGCCGTCATAGGTCGCATAGAGCGGATCGCCGGTGATGATTTCATCGCCTTCTTCGGCAAGCCCCAGCATGACGAGAGACAATGCGGTCTGCGTACCCGGAAAGCACATGAGGTGTTCAGGGCCGATCGCGCGGCCGGTACGCCCAGTGTATTTTTTCGAAAGGGCAGCAAGAACACCCGGTTCGCCGCGGCCGTTGGAATAGCCGGTACGGCCGGCACGCATGGAGCGTTCAGCCACATCCATCATGTCAGTCGGTGTTGGAATATCAGGTTCGCCAATGGTGAGCTCAATGATCTCATGGCCGGCGCGTTTCATTTCGCGCGCACGGATATGCACAGCCCATTTATCTGATCCCAGTCCGGCCAAACGGTCGGTGACGGACGCGTAGCGCATCATCGGGCGTCTCCTTCAGCAGTAAGTGAAATTCCAAGTACGGCTTCAATAGCGATAATGCCGGTTTCAGCCAATTCCCCTTCGGCGAAAATATCGCGGGCAAGACAGCCTTCCAGCCACAATCCGTCGATGATCGCATTGATGGCGATGGCGTGGCGGCGGGTATGAACACGCTCAGCCGGTTTCCCCGTCGCGATCAAGGCTTCGCGGATGAGGATTTCCAGCTCATCGCGAAATCCGAGATAGCCATCGCGGTGCGCAGCGGCCATGACCGGATCAGCGTGAACCAGCGCAATGAAACCCGCCCAGAGCGACAGATTATGCGGGTCCATAATCGGTTCGCCCAGATTGGCGGTGACAAAGGCCTGCAAGCGGGCGCGTGGATCATTGGCGGCATTCTGCAAAGCATCACTTGCCTGCACCGTCATCCGATTCATCACGGCGCGATAGGCCGCACTGATGAGGTCATCCTTTGTGGGAAAGTAATAGCGGATCAGCCCGGCCGTAACGTCCGCACGCATTGCTATTTCGCGCACAGTTGCACCGGCAAGACCGCGCTCGGCCACACATTCCAGCGTCGCGGCAATCAAATCCTCGCGGCGCTTGTCTTCGCCTTCACGGCGGAAGGTTTTGCGTGTGGCCGATTGTGCATTCATTGGCGGAAAACCGGACGGGTCAGGCAAGTCGGGCCGCCTTCACAGGCGATGCAGAGCGCATCCGCTTCGAAGGTGGTCACGGTGCATCCGGCAGATTCCATGGCTGCCTTGGTTTTCTCAAAACCTGCGACGGCGATGACTTCATAGGGCGCTGTCGGCAGAACATTGAGATTAAGCCCGTTGCTGGCCGCAAACTCGTCGTCCGGTGCTGCAATCAAACGAATGCCGCGCTCTTTCAGCAATTGATAAAAGGCAGCAGGAAGCAGCGGCAGATATACAAGCGCCAGATCCTCTGCGAGCGGGGATATGATTGACATCAGATGCAGGCAGGCCTCTTCACCTTGCCAGAGCGGCAGATCGAAACCCAGAACCGCCACACCCAATGGTTCAAGAATGGCGGCCATCTGCTCGATACCAGCCTGATTGGTGCGAACGCCGCGGCCAATGGCCAGCGTCTTGCTGTCTACCCAGACGCAATCGCCGCCTTCAACCGTACCGGGTGCGACGATGCGGCCAAGCACAGGCACATCCATCTGACTGTAGGTTTCATGATGCAGATCGGTTTCATCGAGACGCAGGGGTTTGCCCATGCGCAGGAGAATGGCGCCCTTGTTGGTAACCAGCGAGGGATCATGGGTAAACACAGAATCCGACAATCCGTCATTGCCATCTTTGATCCAGGTAATATCGGCGCCGGATTGAGCCACGAGGTCAGCAAAAACGCGGTGCTGTTCGGATGCTTTGCGCGGATCAAACTGTGGACCATAGTGCCACACGTCGCGTTCGGCTCCTGACATGACACGGTCGGGCATGCGCATGATGACGCGTTTCAGGGGAAGGGCCATGGACTGGGAACCAAATGCGCTCATGCGACTACTCTCTCGTAAAAATTGCATTACGAGTATTTATACGCTTGCATAATTAGAGCGCAAGTGGTGTGATGACTTAAATGAGGCAGAAAAGCCTTGTGCTGACAAAACAGGCAGATGAGTGGTGTCATGACAGTGGGTGCAAGACAACCAATGGAAACCGCACGATGACGGAGGCGATGCTCGCAGCCGGTCTAACGGATCCTCTCCAACCGGTCACGGACGAACGCGCCGAAGCCATTCATGTCTGGAACTTGCACAAGAAGTTCGGTGCCCTTGAGGTTCTCAAGGGCGTTTCTTTAACGGCCAAGGACGGCGACGTGGTCGCCATGATCGGCGGCAGTGGTTCCGGCAAGTCCACCTTTCTGCGTTGCATCAATTTTCTCGAAAATCCCACGAGCGGCGTCATTCGCATCAATGGCGAAGACGTGCAGATGGTCAGCGACGGCGAAGGCGGGCAGTACCCGGCCAACCGCCGCCAGATCGAACGTATCCGTAGCCGTCTCGGCATGGTGTTCCAGAATTTCAACCTCTGGCAGCATATGACGCTCATCCAGAATGTCATCGAAGTGCCTGTGCATGTTCTTGGCATGAAGCGCGATGAAGCCATGGTCATTGGCGAGCAATTGCTGGAGCGGGTGGGTCTTTCTGCCAAACGCGACGTCTATCCGGCTTATCTCTCCGGCGGTCAGCAGCAGCGCGGGGCGATTGCCCGGGCGCTGGCGATCCAGCCGCGTGTCATGCTGTTCGACGAGCCTACCTCGGCGCTTGATCCGGAACTGGTGGGCGAGGTGCTTAGAGTTATCGGTGATCTGGCAACGGAAGGCCGGACGATGCTTCTGGTCACTCACGAGATGAAATTCGCCCGCGAAGTGGCAAGCCACGTCATGTATTTGCACAATGGCATTGTCGAGGAAGAGGGGCCACCGGAAGAATTGTTCGGATCGCCAAAATCCGAACGTTTGAAGCAGTTTATTCGCACTGTTTCATAAGTCGCATGAAAAAATACAGGGAATAATCCTGGGGAACAAACAGAAGAATGGAGATAAGAATGAAAGCTTTTTTGAAAACAGCGGTAGCAGCTGCTGTGCTGGTGGCTGGAATGGGTGTTGCCGGCGCCGAACAACTCAAGGTCGGCATTGCCGCCGAACCCTATCCGCCTTTTGCTTCACCGGATGCATCGGGCAAATGGGAAGGCTGGGAAGTTGATCTTGCCCTGGCGGTTTGCGCACAAGCCAAGCTCGACTGTGTGATCACGCCGGTCTCGTGGGATGGTATCATTCCGGCACTGACCACCAAGAAGATCGATATGATCGCCGCTTCGATGTCAATTACGCCGGAACGCGAGAAGACGATCGATTTTTCGGACAAATATTACAACACCCCGACGGTTATTCTTGGTGCGAAGGACGTCAAGATGGACGCTTCACCCGAGGGATTGAAGGGCAAGGTGATCGGCGTGCAGGTTTCAACCATTCATCAGGTCTACGCGAAAAAGCACTTCGGCGCGACAGCTGCTGAAATCAAGGAATACCAGACACAGGATGAAGCCAATCAGGATCTGGCTGCCGGACGCATTGACGCCACACAGGCGGATCGCTGGCACTTGAGGCATTTGCCCAGACGGACGCGGGCAAGGCCTGCTGCGAAATCAAAGGCAAGGTTGCGCCTGATCTCGAAGTGCTCGGACCGGGTGTGGGCATAGGCTTGCGCAAGGGCGATAGCGAATTGAAGGGCAAGATCAACACTGCCATCAAGGATATTCGCGCCAACGGCAAATATGACGAGATTTCGAAGAAATACTTCAACTTCGATATTTACGGCGGGTAAAGCGCTCACCTGATCGTGGTGCTGGTGCTGGTGCGTGGTTCGACAAGCTCACCATGAGGGAGAGTGAGGACTTCAGGGAGCTAAGTTCTGCGAGATCGTTCAGATGGCAATCTTTCCGGTTAGCCTTACAGCACCACTCTCCCTCATGGTGAGCTTGTCGAACCACGCACCAGCACCACGCACCACGAGCCCTGTGAGAATGGTAACACATTGTTTTGAATCGAGGATCGCTTGGCCGACGCATCGATTGCCCCTGCCGCAATAGCCGGCATGTTTGACCTTCTGTCGCCTTCTCCTCCGGGTTGGGGCGGCAACTTGTTGCGCGGCCTCCTGAATTCGCTGCAGATCGCTTTTGGTGCCTTTGGCATGGGATTGCTGATCGGCACGGTTGGAGCCTATGGCAAACTCTATGGCGGGCCGGTTGTCCGTGATATCGCGGCCATCTATACGACGATCGTGCGCGCAGTGCCCGAGCTGGTGCTGATCCTGCTGCTGTATTATGCGGGGACAGACCTCATCAATCGTATTCTTGAAGGTATTGGCTATCAGCGGGTTGATATCAGTGGGCTCGTTGCCGGGATTGTGGTGCTGGGCTTCGTGCAGGGTGCCTATGCAACCGAGGTGCTGCGCGGCGCGATCAAGGCTATACCGCAGGGGGAAATCGAGGCGGCGAGAGCCTATGGCATGTCGCCAACGCTGATGATGCGCCGCATCACCCTGCCAGCCATGTTGCCGCACGCCTTGCCCGGCCTTGCCAATCTGTGGCTGATCTCAACCAAGGATACGGCCTTGCTGGCTGTCGTCGGTTTCAGCGAGTTGACTCTCGTGACCCGGCAGGCGGCGGGCACAACAAAGGCTTATTTCCTGTTCTTTATTGCGGCTGGTGCGCTCTACCTGCTGATCACGCTGTTTTCCAATGTCATCCTTGCCAAAGTCGAGAAATGGGCACGCCGCGGTATGCCTTCGGTCAAGGAGGCGCGATAATGGTTGAAACGCCGCTGGAAACACCGATTGAAACATTCCCCATCCACAAGGACAGCTACACGAGCGGTCAGACACGCAAATTTCCGCCGCACCGGATTGTCCTGATTCTGATCGGCCTTGCGCTGATAGCCTCTGCGGTCTTTTTCATGCGCTGGAACTGGCTGCCTGATTATGGCGATCTGATCCTGCACGGATTGTGGCGCACGTTATGGATTCTTGTTGTCACTGTTATTCTCGGCTTCCTGCTGGCCGTTCCGCTTGGACTGGCGCAGGCTGCAGGTCCGGCTATTCTGGCTGTTCCGGCGCGGATTTTCTGTACGATCATTCGCGGCACACCGCTGCTGCTGCAGCTATGGCTGCTCTATTACGGCCTCGGCTCACTATTTCCGCAATATCCGTGGATACGCAGCTCTGAACTTTGGCCTTATCTGCGGCAGGCTTGGCCCTACGCTGTTCTGGCGCTGACGCTATCTTATGCCGGTTACGAAGGCGAAGTGATGCGCGGTGCCTTTGCCGGCGTGCCCAAGGGACAGCTGGAATCCGCCCGCGCTTTTGGCATGCGGCGTTTCACGATTTTCCGCCGTATCTGGCTGCCGCAAGCGATCCATCGCGCTTTGCCGACACTGGCGGGTGAGGCGGTGCTGCAATTGAAATCCACCCCGCTCGTCGCGACTATTACCGTCGTCGATCTCTATTCGGTTGCCTCGCGTGTAAGGCAGGATACGTTCATCACCTACGAGCCGCTTTTGCTGCTGGCCGCCGGTTATCTGGTTATAACCGGCATCATTGTTTTTCTCTTCCGGCGCCTTGAAAAGCTCATCCCCTCCAAGCTCGGATGAGACTTTCGCATCGTGACGCAAATGACGGCACATATGTCGCAAGTGTTTGACCCGCACCGACGGACAGATGCGCATAGTACAATACAAAGGAACACCTCGCAAAAGACGAGAAAATGGGATTCATGTTTCACGGGGTGTTTCGCCCGGTGTGCATTATCTGTTTTCAAACCCGTTGTGAGGGCGAAAGGTGATAATGCGGACTGTCGAGAATTTTAAGCATCCAGTGAAAGAAGACGCCGATCTGGGTATCGTTTTGCCCGATGGCTGCCGTCTTTCGGCTCGCGTGTGGATGCCGGAAGACGCGAATGAAAATCCGGTTCCCGCCATTCTCGAATTTCTGCCCTATCGCAAGCGCGACGGAACGACAGCGCGCGATAATCTCACCCATCCCTATTTTGCCGGACACGGTTATGCCTGTCTGCGTGTGGATATGCGCGGCAATGGCGATCCTGAGGGGTTGATGGAGGATGAGTATTCCGTTCAGGAACTGAATGACGCGGTTGATGTGATCAAATGGATAGCGGCTCAGCCCTGGTCGACCGGCAAGGTCGGCATGATGGGTATTTCATGGGGCGGGTTCAATTCGCTGCAGGTGGCAGCTTTGCAGCCTGAAGCGCTGAAAGCCATCATCACACTTTGCTCGACCGATGACCGTTATGCCGATGATATTCATTACAAAGGTGGTTTGTTGCTGAACGAAAATTTGGGGTGGGGCGCGACCATGCTCGCCTATTCCTCCCGTTCGCCAGACCCGATGCTTGTCAGTGATAAATGGCGAGCGATGTGGCTGGACCGTCTTGATCATGAACCGTTTCTGCCAGCCGTCTGGCTGGCGCACCAGACGCGCGATGCCTATTGGAAACGCGGATCAATCTGTGAAGATTTTTCCGCAATCAAGGCGGCGACGCTGGCCGTCGGCGGATGGGGCGATGCCTACAAAAACGCTGTCCCACGTTTGATGGAAGGCATCTCGGCACCGGTCAAAGGCATTATCGGTCCGTGGGTACACAAATATCCGCATTTTGCCGTTCCGGCACCGCGTATCGGCTTTCTGCAGGAGGCCTTGCGCTGGTGGGACCGCTGGCTGAAAGACATTGATACGGGCGTTGAAAACGATCCGGCCTATCGCGGCTACCTCATGGATTCCGTCCGGCCAAAGAGCTGGTATACGGAACGTCCGGGCTATTGGATTGCCGAGCCGCAATGGCCTTCGCAAACGATCAAAACTGAAGTGCTGCACCTGCAGGCGAACAAGTCGCTGGGTGGTGGTCCATCCACCACGTTCTCCCATCTCGTCGCGTCACCGCAGGATTGCGGCATGATGGGCGGCGAATATTGTGCCATCTGGCTTGGACCGGAACTTCCCGGTGATCAGCGCCGCGACGATGCGCTGTCTGTTTGTTACGATGGTGAAGCACTTGAGCAGCCAATCGATATTGTTGGCGCGCCGGAAATTACGCTCACGCTTTCCAGCGACAAACCCGTTGCCATGGTTGCGGTGCGTCTGTGTGACGTGCATCCGGACGGGGCATCAACGCGCATCACCTATGGTGTTTTCAACCTCTGTCACCGCAACAGCCATGAAAAGCCCGAACCGCTGGAACCGAATAAGTCTGTCGAGGTGACATTCAAGCTGGATGATATTGCCTATCGCGTTCCAGCGGGACACCGGCTGCGTATCGCGGTTTCCTCGAGCTATTGGCCCATGGTCTGGCCATCGCCGGAAGCGGTCAGCCTCACATTGCAGTCGGGCGCGCTCAATCTTCCCTCGCGTGATCTAGCCAAAGGCGATGAATGGACATTTCCCGAGCCGGAAGCGGCATCGCCATGGCAGATCGACACGTTGCGTCAGGGCAATAACAGCCGTTTGATCGAGCATGATCAGGTGAGTGGCAAGATTGTTCTGACCATTACGGATGATTTCGGCGAAGCACGGGATCAGGATCACGGCTTGATTCACGGCGGAATTGCGCGCGAGCGTTGGGAAATCCACGCGGATGATCCACTCTCCGCCTACGGTGAAACCCATTGGACGGAACTGTCCGGCCGCGATGAATGGCGCGTCCGCACAGAAACGTTCACGACGATGCGGTCGGATACGCAGAACTTTCATCTGACCGGCCGCATCGAAGCCTACGAGAATGACGAACTGGTTTTCGAGCGAAATTTCGCCGAGACGATCGCGCGTCAATGCATATGATGAGTGGAGGTCTGCATTAAACAGCTGAGTTAATGGGTTGAAGTTTACGGGTATCAAGTCGCATAATTCACCAAAACCAAATTCTGGGCGCATGGCGTCCCAAGCAACAAAAGGGGAATGAGTATGTCAAAAGAACTCGATTATCTAAGCCGCAAGGTCGCTCGCGGACATTTGTCACGGCGTGATTTCCTCGGCCGCGCCGCTGCACTTGGCGTAACCAGCGTTTTCGCCAATTCTTTGCTGTCCAGCGGTGCTTTGGCTGAAGGTCCGGTAAAGGGCGGCACACTCAAGGCGGGTATGCAGGGTGGTGCGTCGACAGACAGCCTAGATCCCGCAACATGGCAGAGCCAGGTGCCATACAAGTTCGGCCGCCAGTGGGGCGAACAGCTTGTTGAAATCCAGGCAGACGGTACACTCAAGCCGAAACTGGCTGAAGAATGGGGTGCATCCCCCGATGCCAAAGTATGGACGTTCAAGATTCTGCAAGGGCGTGCAGTTCCACAACGGCAAGGACATGTCAGTCGATGACGTCGTTGCCACAATGGAGCGCCATTCTGATGCCAATTCAAAGTCCGGCGCCTTGGGTGTCATGAAGGGCATCGACAGCGTGAAGAAAGACGGTGATACCGTTGTTTTCACACTGAAAGAGCCAAATGCCGATCTGCCGTTCCTGATGGACGATTACCATCTGATGATCCAGCCGAATGGTGGCAAGGACAAGCCGACTGCGGGCATTGGTACAGGTCCGTACAAGGTTGTCACTGACGAGCCGGGCGTGCGCCACATCGGTGAAAAGTTTGCCAATTATTGGGATGGCGACAACCGTGGCCATGCGGCACAGATCGAAATCATCGTCATCAACGATGCGACGGCGCGTACATCCGCGTTGCAGTCCGGTCAGGTGCATATGATCAACCGCGTTGAACCCAAGATCGTTGATCTGGTCAAGCGCGTGCCGGGTGTGACCATTCAGAACGTGGCGGGCAAGGGACATTACGTGTTCATCGCCCATTGCAACACTGCGCCGTTCAACAACAATGACCTGCGTCTGGCGCTGAAATACGCGATGAACCGCGAAGAAATGGTGCAGAAAATCCTGCGCGGCTACGGCTCGGTCGGCAACGATTTCCCGATCAACAAGGCCTATCCGCTGTTCTCCGATGATATCGAGCAGCGCGCTTACGATCCTGACAAGGCGGCCTTCCACTTCAAGAAGTCCGGCCATGACGGCACGGTACTGCTGCGCACATCCGACGTTGCCTTCCCGGGTGCTGTTGATGCCGCACAGCTTTATCAGCAGAGCGCGGCCAAGGCTGGCATCAAGATCGAGGTCAAGCGTGAGCCGGGCGATGGCTATTGGTCGGAAGTCTGGAACAAGCAGCCATTTTCGGAATCCTACTGGGGTGGCCGTCCAACACAGGACCAGATGTATTCGACAGCATATTTGTCGACCGCAGACTGGAACGACACGCGCTTCTTCAATGAGAAGTTCGACAAGACACTGATCGCAGCACGCGGCGAACTCGATACGGCCAAGCGCAAGCAGATGTACCGCGATATGTCGGTGACAGTGCGGGATGAAGGCGGCGTCATCGTGCCGATGTTCAATGACTTCATCGATGCGACCAGCGCCAAGGTTGGCGGTTGGGTCAAGGACGGCAATCAGGAAATGAGCGGCGGTTACGCATTGTCGCGTTGCTGGCTGATGGCCTAGACCGGATGAGTACGCCTGTCCTTAAACTGGTGGCCCAACGCATTACGATGGGTCTTCTCCTTCTTCTGGCGGTATCGGTGCTGATTTTTGCAGGCACGCAGATATTGCCGGGAGACGTTGCGCAATCCATTCTCGGCCAGTCGGCCACGCCGGAGGCACTTGCAAACCTGCGGCGTGACATGGGGCTGAATGATCCGGCTTATATCCGTTACTTCCATTGGCTGGGCGGCGCGTTGACGGGTGACCTTGGTACGGCACTGTCAAGCGGACAGGATATTGCTACTTCTCTGAAAGGCCGCCTGTGGAACACGCTGTTCCTGGCCTTCTGGGCAGCGGTTGTGTCCATTCCGCTGGCAATCGGGCTGGGGTTGCTGGCGGTGCGCTATCGCAACGGGTTTATCGACAGGCTTATCTCGGGTCTTGGACTTGCCTCGACCTCGCTGCCGGAGTTTTTCACCGGCTATCTCCTGATCTATTTTGTTGCCGTGCGCCTGCAATGGTTTCCCAGTGTTTCCACGGTTTATGACGGCATGCCGTTTGGCGAACGCTTAAGCGCCATTGCCTTGCCGGTGACAGTGCTGACACTGGTTGTTCTGGCGCACATGATGCGTATGACCAGAGCGGCAATCCTCAACGTGATGCAGTCCGCCTATATCGAAACGGCGGAACTGAAAGGTCTCACACCGTTTCAGATCATCGCCCGCCATGCTTTTCCCAATGCAATCGCACCGATCGTTAACGTGGTGATGCTCAATCTGGCATTTCTTATTGTCGGCGTGGTCGTGGTGGAAGTGATCTTCGTTTATCCCGGCATGGGGCAATATCTGGTCGATCACGTGGCCAAGCGTGACGTGCCTGTCGTTCAGGCTTGCGGGCTGGTTTTCGCGGCTGTCTATATCAGCCTCAACATTATTGCTGACATCGTGGCGATTGTTTCCAATCCCCGCCTCAGACATCCCAAGTGAGGCGCGCCATGAAAAGTCTCAGAAACATTCCCATCAGCGCCTGGATCGGTCTGATCATTACCGCGATCTTTCTGTTCGCCGCAATTTTTGCACCATGGGTCGCGCCTTATTCGGTCGGCGAAACGGTTGGCGACGTCTGGGAACCCATGTCGGCCAAATATTGGCTTGGCACGGATAATCTCGGGCGTGATCTGCTCTCACGCATGATCTATGGCGCCCGCATCACCATCTTCATCGCTGCCACTGCTACGGCGCTTTCGTTTATTCTCGGCTCGGTGCTGGGTTTTGCTGCCGCTGTTATCGGCGGCTGGTTCGATCAGCTCATGTCGCGTTTCGTCGATCTGATCATGGCTATCCCGACACTAATTTTTGCGCTCGTCGTGCTCTCGGTTCTGCCCGCCAATGTTACAACACTGATCCTCGTGATGGGCCTGCTCGATGCAACGCGCGTCTACCGTCTGGCACGGGCTGTGGCGGTCGATATCAATGTCATGGATTTCGTCGAGGCGGCAAAGCTGCGCGGCGAGGGGCGGATTTGGATCATTTTCCGGGAAATCCTGCCCAATGCTTTGACGCCGCTGATCGCTGAACTCGGTCTGCGTTTCATCTTCGCCGTTCTATTCCTTTCAGCCCTCTCGTTCCTTGGTCTTGGCGTTCAGCCGCCGGATGCGGATTGGGGCGGCATGGTCAAGGAAAACAAGGAGGGCATTGTCTTCGGCATTCCGGCTGCGCTCATTCCCGCAGCGGCAATCTCGGTGCTGGCCATCTCGGTCAATCTTGTTGCGGACTGGATTCTCAATCGAACCACAAGCTTGAAGGGCGGACGCGGCAATGGCTAAAGCACCAGCGAAAGACAAGACCGGTCTGCTTCTCGATATCCGCAACCTGCGCATTGAAGCGACAAGCTATCCGCCGGGCGAAGCACCCCGCAACGTGGTGATTGTCGACGATATCTCGGTCAAGGTCGAGCGTGGCAAGGTGCTGGGGCTGATCGGCGAATCCGGTGCGGGGAAGTCCACCATTGGTCTTTCCGGTATGGGCTTTGGCCGTGGGGGCGTGCGCATCACCGGCGGCGAAGTGCTGCTGAATGGCCGGGACATCCTCAAGGGGGGCGCAAAAACGCTCCGGCAAATTCGCGGCCGCGAAGTATGCTATGTCGCGCAGTCAGCGGCAGCAGCCTTCAATCCGGCGCGTAAGCTGATGGATCAGGTGATCGAAGCGGCGCTTCAACATAAGATCACCACGAAAGCCGAGGCGGAAAAGCGTGCTGTCGGCCTGTTCAAGAAGCTCGGTTTGCCAAACCCGGAGACTTTTGGTCAGCGCTTTCCGCATCAGGTTTCCGGCGGCCAGCTGCAACGCGCCATGACGGCGATGGCACTGTGTTCCGAACCGGATCTGATCGTATTCGATGAACCAACGACTGCACTCGATGTGACCACACAGATCGACGTACTGGCCTCGATCAAGGATGCCATCCGCGATACCAATGTGGCAGCGCTCTATATTACCCACGACCTTGCGGTAGTGGCACAAGTCGCCGACGACATCATGGTTCTGCGCCACGGCAAGATGGTGGAATATGGCAGTACGCACCAGATCATCAAGGAGCCGCATCAGGATTATACGCGGCAGCTGGTTTCGGTGCATCACATCCCGCATCAGGAGAAGACGCCAGGCGGAACGCCGATCCTTTCCGTGAAAAATATCACGGCAGCCTATGCTGGCGGACTCGTCAAGGTTCTGAAAAACGTTTCGGTTGATCTACATGCCGGACAGACATTGGCCGTTGTCGGTGAATCAGGCTCGG
Organism: Phyllobacterium sp. 628; assembly: GCF_014189505.1. Classification (GTDB taxonomy): domain Bacteria; phylum Pseudomonadota; class Alphaproteobacteria; order Rhizobiales; family Rhizobiaceae; genus Phyllobacterium. The sequence continues at coordinate 2,346,558 of NZ_CP050301.1, forward strand.
GCAAGTCCACTTTGGCGCGCGCCATAACGGGACTGCTGCCGCCCATGGAAGGGTCGATCACTTTCGACGGCCGTACGCTGTCGCCAAGACTCGCCAATCGCAAACGCAATGATCTGCGTGAATTGCAGATGATTTATCAGATGGCCGATGTGGCGATGAACCCGCGCCAGACCATTGGAACGATCATTGGCAGGCCGCTTGAATTCTATTTCGGCATGCGTGGCAAGGAACGAGACGCCCGCATAGCGGAACTGCTTGAGAAGATCGAGATGGGCAAAGGTTTTATCGACCGCTATCCCGCCGAACTTTCCGGCGGGCAGAAACAGCGCGTCTGCATTGCGCGTGCACTTGCAGCCAAGCCGAAGCTGATCATCTGTGATGAAGTGACGAGTGCGCTCGATCCGCTTGTGGCTGATGGTATCCTGAAACTGCTGCTCGATTTGCAGGCGGATGAGCACGTCGCCTACCTCTTCATTACCCACGATCTGGCCACGGTGAAATCGATTGCCGATTCCATCGCTGTGATGTTCCGGGGCGAGGTGGTGCGTTATGGTCCGAAATCGCAGGTTCTGAAGCCGCCGTTCGATGCCTATACGGATTTGCTGTTGTCTTCGGTCCCAGAAATGGAATTGGGCTGGCTCGAAGGCGCGGTGAAAAACCGGCGCATGGCGAGCGCCGGGAATTAAGTTGCATCAGCAGTGTGCGTGGTTCGTGGTTCGACAAGCTCACCATGAGGGAGAGTGAAGCTGTAAAGTCAATCCGAGGCATTGCAGAATATGGCTCCCTGCAATCCTCACTCTTCCTCATGGTGAGCTTGTCGAACCACGAACCATAGCAATGCAATTTGATTTCAAAGCTGGCCCGGCCATCTCCCTTGCCCGAGCAGGTGCACGGCGGTGCAGATGCGGCGGAAGCTGGAGCGGGCGCGCGTCACACTGTGGCGAGCGCGCAGATAGCCATGCACAAGGCCCGGCTCGTTGTTCCAGATCGCCTTACCGCCGGCTGCTGAAACCCGGTCGCAATAATGCCGCCCGTCATCTGACAATGGATCGCATTCGGCGGAAATGATGACGGTGTCGGGAAGATTGGTAAAATCGGTATCGGCCAACGGGAAGAATCGCGGATCGTTTGACCAGTCACGGGCTGCGCTTCTGACTTTTGCGTAGTAGAGCGTGTCACGGGTACTCAGCATTGGCGCATGCCGGTGCGTAATGTAAGAGCCTTGGCTCTGCACACCGCCGAGGCCCGGATAAATCAAGACCTGACCAACAGGCGTCCGGCTGTGGCCGCGAACATTATGCGAAACCGCCGCTACCAGATTGCCGCCGGCACTGTCACCGCACAAAACAATCGGCAGACTGGATGTCGCCGCCACGTGCTCGAATGCCGCAAGGCAATCCTCAAATGAAGCAGGGTGTGGGTGTTCCGGTGCCAGCCGGTAATCGACCGCGACAACGCGAAAGCCTGTATATTCGCAAATCTCCGCGCAGACATCATCGTGGCTGTCGAGCCCGCCAACAACAAAGCCGCCACCGTGGAAATACAGGCAGATTGCCTCGGGGCTGGTGGCTTCCTTTTCATAGGTGCGAACAGGGATTTGCCGTCCGTCAGCTTGTACAAACTGATCGGAGGAAGACACGCTCTCGGGATATCCCGCAAAGAATGCCTTGCACATGGTGTTATAGACATCACGCTGCTGCGCGACTGTATGGTCTACCGCATCGGGTGGATAAAAGCTGAGTGTCTTCTCAATAAAAGCCCAGGTTTCCTGATCGATTAATGCTGCATATTCTGTGGTCATTTACCCTTCCAGACGGGATCGCGCTTTTCGGCAAAGGCTTTAAAACCTTCCTGACCGTCTTCCGATGCGTAAAGCACATCGACGGTACGGAATTTGCGCTTGGTAATCCAGTTCATCGCGTCCTGAAAGCTCATGTCTTCGGCTTCGCGCGCTACTTCCTTGATTGCGGCGAACACCAATGGCGGGCCGCTTGCGAGCAGGCGGGCGATTTCCCAGACGCGCTCCATCAGCTTATCCTTTGGCAGGACTTCGTTGACGAGACCCCAGCGATGCGCCTCAGCAACGTCCATCCAGCGGCCTGTCAGCAGCAGGTCCATGGCGACATGATAGGGGATACGCTTCGGGAGTTTCACCGTCGCTGCATCGGCCAATGTTCCGGCGCGAATTTCGGGCAGGGCAAAGCTGGAATGATCGGATGCATAGATCAGGTCGCAGGAAAGGGCGAGTTCGAACCCGCCTCCCACGGCCATGCCATTGACCGCTGCGATAACCGGCTTGTTGAAATCCCGCAATTCCTGCAGGCCGCCAAAGCCGCCGACACCGTAATCACCATCGACGGCATCGCCGCTGGCAGCAGCTTTCAGATCCCATCCGGCGCAAAAGAACTTGTCACCTTTGGTCTGGACGATTGCGACACGCAACTCAGGATCATCACGGAATTTTTGAAAGGTTTCACCCAGCAGGCGGCTCGTTTTCAGGTCGATCGCATTGGCTTTCGGACGGTCCAGCGTGATTTCGAGAATGCCGCCTTCGCGGCGCGTCCTGACTACATCACTCATGCAACTCTCCCCTGGTGATTAACAGCGCATCGGCTATCCACGCGCCTTGCCCGCTGCTGCAAACAAGCAACGGATTGATATCAAGTTCGGTAATCCGGCCGGCATTCTTGACGGCAAAGTTGGCGATGCCGAGGATTGCGTCAAGTGCGGCGTCAAGATCGGCCTTTGGCTTGCCGCGATAACCGTCAAGCAACGGGAACATGCGCAGTGAGCGCAAGGCCGTTTCAATCTCTGCGCGGCTGGAAGGTAGAAGCAAGGTCACGCTGTCCTTGAGCAATTCCACCAGCACACCTCCGGTACCAAGTGTCATCAGTGGTCCGAACTGCTGGTCATCGACAATGCCGACGATGAGTTCGGCAACCGCATTTGTCACCATCCGTTCGACGTAAAGACCGGTTCCGAGAGCGATGAGATCGGTGGCAGCTGATTTTACAGATGCTGCGTCTTTCAGGTTGAGCCGCACGGCGTTAAGTTCGGACTTATGCGCCACGCCAAGTGCTTTGAGCGCCACGGGGAAACCCAGTTGCCCGGACGCAGCTATGGCTTCGTCAACATTCACGCAACGCCGACCCGCAGGTACGGGCAAACCTTGCCGTTTGAGTATCGCTTTGGCTTCGGCTTCATCCTGCGACAGAATATCTGCTTGAACGCCGGTTTCCGGCAGCACAACGGGGATTGCAAGCGGCATTTTCCATGCTTTTCCGATGAAAGCTGCAGCTTCCGCCGCATCGAACGCTTCGGTGATCCCGCAGAGCGGCGCGATACCCTGCGCCATCAGGCCAGCCATATATTCTTCGGGGATGTTCTCTGGCAGCGAAGCGACGATAGCACCCTTGGCACTGTTGGTTTTCAACGCGGATTTGAACCCGCGTACAGTTGACCACCAGTCCACGTCCGAACAGCGGTCTTTGCGCGGGAAATCGAGCACCAGACAATTGAGTGAAAATCCGCCAGCTGCCATGGCGGTAAAGGTTGCGGTCAGTGCCGGTTCATTGTTCCAGATGAAGGTGTGATAATCGAGCGGGTTGGCAACGGCAACGAGGGGTCCGAGTGTGGATTTGACCCTGGCGCGATGCTCCGGTGTGAGTGCAGGAAAGTGGACATCACGCCCTTCCGCGCTGTCGGCCATCACGGAAGCTTCGCCGCCGGAACAGCTCATGGAACTCAACGTGTTGCCGTCGAGCGGTCCGTGCACATGCAGAAGCTTCAGAGTTTCAAGGAACGAGGCGATGGAGTTGACGCGGGCAATCCCAAGCCGCTTCAGAAACGCATCCGAAGCTGCATCTGATCCTGCCAGTGAAGCAGTATGGGAAACTGTTGCGGCGCGTGCTTGTTCCGAACGGCCGACTTTCATGGCGACAATGGGCTTGTTCAATTCCCGCGCGCGTTTTGCCAGTGCCTCGAATTTTGCTGCCGACTGAAAGGCTTCGATGTGAAGGCCAAGCGCTGTGACACGCTCGTCTTCCAGCAAGGCAATCGCCATATCAGGCAGGCCGGTCTGGGCCTGATTGCCGGCGGTCATCACGTGGGCAACGGGCAGGCCGCGCGTCTGCATGGTCATGTTGATCGCGATGTTGGACGACTGCGTAATGATAGCGACACCGCGCTCATCAGGTGCCAGCCGCCTGCCGCCGTGCTGGTCGGGCCAGAGCAGGGCGCCATCGCAATAATTGATCAGGCCATAACAGTTGGGCCCGATAATCGGCATATCGCCTGCAGCCTCTATCAGTTCTTCCTGCAGGCGTGCGCCGTCGGCGTCATCGGCACCGGCTTCGAGAAAGCCGGCGGCGTAACAGACTGCCACGCCCGCGCCGCGTTCCCGCAACTGTCTGACGATATCAAGTGTCAGAAAACGATTGACCCCGACAAAGGCCGCATCGGGACTGCCGGGCAGATCGGCGACAGAGCGGTAAGCCTTGAGGCCAAGAATTTCGTCATGTTTGGGATGTACCGGCCATATTTCACCGGAAAATCCCATCTTTTGCGATTGCCTGATGACTTCGGTGGCCTGAAGACCGCCGAAGACAGCAATTGTTTTGGGGCGTAGCAGACGGTCGAGGTTTGCCATGCTCCGGTTTACGCTCCGTGCGGGCGAAGCAGGGCGCGCGATATGATATGGCGCTGGATTTCGGACGTGCCTTCCCAGATGCGCTCGACGCGGGCATCGCGCCAGATACGTTCCAATGGCAGGTCATCCATCAGGCCCATGCCGCCATGAATCTGGATGGCTTCATCCGCGACAAAAGCCAGCATTTCCGTTGCCTTGAGCTTGGCCATGGCCATATCCTGATCAGTGACGGTTCCCTGATCAAATTTCCAGCCCGCCTCGAAAGTGAGGAGGTCAGCAGCTTTCAGTTCTGTTGCCATATCGGCCAGCTTGAATGAAACACCCTGAAATTTGCCGATCTGCTGGCCGAATTGCACCCGCTGCGCGGCATATTCGATGGCGTGGCCAAGAGCGCGTTCTGCGCGGCCAAGACAGGTCGCTGCGACCTGAAGGCGTGTCGCCCCCAGCCAGGTATTGGCAACGTCAAAACCCTTGTGCACTTCACCAAGAATGGCCTCTGCGGGCAAACGGCAATCATCGAATTCGATGATGGCGTTGGTATAACCCCGATGCGAAACGTTGCGATATCCTTCGCGAATGGTCATGCCGGGGTGATCTTTGTCGACAAAGAAGGCGGTGATTTTCTTCTTCTTACCGCGCGGCGTATCTTCTTCGCCGGATGCGACGAAAAGGATCACAAAATCCGCTTCCATTGCATGGCTGATGAAATGTTTGGTGCCGTTGACGAGCCAGTCGCCGCCTTTTTCGACAGCCGTCGCCTTCATGCCGCGCAAATCAGAACCGGCTCCCGGTTCGGTCATGGCAAGGCAATCCGATTTTTCGCCGCGAATGCAGGGATAAAGGTATTTTTCCTTCTGTGCTTCCGTGCCTGCCAGCAGGATATTGGACGGACGGCCGACACAGGACCAGTGCAGCGCATAATTGGCGCGGCCAAGTTCCTTTTCATACAGCAGCCATGTCACCGTATCGAGACCGGCGCCGCCGACCGATTCCGGCATATTAGCCGCATAAAGACCAGCGGCAATGGCTTTCCCTTTCAGCTCATCCGCAAGATCCTTGCGCAATATGCCTGTGCGCTCGACTTCTGCTTCATGCGGATAAAGTTCGTTCTCGACAAAAGCGCGTGTCGTTTCGACAATCAGCCTTTGCTCCTCTGAAAGACCGAAATCCATGGTTCAGCCCTTCTTTTTCTTAGGCTTGCTGGAAACGGCCTTTTCAGCCGCTTTGGAAACGGCAGGCTTCTTGGCTAGCTTGGACAATTGCTTGGTATAATCCTTGTAGAGTGCGCCAGCACCCCAGCCCTTACCCTTGTTCTGGCGGGAGAGGGCGTCCATGATGGCAACCAGATTGTCATCGCGAATACGTTCAAGCTCGCGGATGGAGAGGCCATGCGCCTGTTCGTCCGACTGCGTGGCGATCTTGTCCACCAGCTCATCGGTCAATTCAGGCACGTCCATCAACTTGGTCCAGGGCCAGGACAGGCACGGGCCGAACTGGGCCATGAAGTGGCGCATACCGGCTTCGCCGCCAGCAACGCGATAGACCTGGAACATGCCCATCTGCGCCCAGCGAATGCCGAAGGAATAGCGCATGATATCGTCGAGTTCCTCGACGGTCGTGATATCGTCCTTGATCAGCCATAGCGCTTCGCGCCAGACCGCTTCAAGCAGGCGATCACCGACAAAGGCTTCGATTTCCTTGCGGATAACAACCGGCTTCATGCCGATGGAGGCATAAAGCTCGCGTGCCTTTTCAACAGCCTCCGGTGATGTCAGTTTGCCGCCGACGATTTCAACGAGAGGAAGCAGATAGACCGGATTATAGGGATGGCCAACGACCAGCCGTTCCGGGTGCTGCATTGATGTCTGCATGTCGGACGGCAGAATGCCTGAGGTGGACGAACCGATGATCGCATCAACGGCTGCGTGCTTGTCGATTTCCGCCAGCACTTTGTGTTTCAGGTCCAGCCGTTCCGGCACGCTTTCCTGAATGAAGTTTGCCCCGGCAACCGCATCGGCAATTGTTTTGGCGAAGGTCAGCTTACCCTCTTTCGGCAGGCCGCCGGGAACCATGGTCTTGTAGGCGCGGCGTGAGTTTTTCATCACCTCGCTGACCTTGCGCTCGGCTTCCGGATCCGGATCAAAGATCGAAACGTCAATGCCGTTGAGAATGAGACGGGCAACCCAGCCTGCACCGATGACACCGCCGCCAACAGCCGCCGCTTTAAGAATGACGCTCATGTTCTCACCAGCCCTTTGTCAGTTTCATGCGGGTACGGACCTCGTCCGGGCCAAGAATCCTGGCACCCATACCTTCGGCAACCTTCACGGCGCGCTCGACCAACTGGCCGTTGGTCGCGAGAACGCCCTTGTCGAGCCAGATATTATCTTCAAGACCGACGCGGATATTACCACCAGCCAGCATCGCCATTGCGGCGTAGGGCAGCTGATTGCGGCCAATGGAAAAGGCTGAAAAGGTCCAGTTGGACGGCAGGTTATTCGTCAGTGCCAAAAGGGTGTTGATATCATCCGGCGCACCCCATGGAATGCCCATGCAGAGCTGCACCATGACAGGATCTTCCAGCAATTTCTGGTCATAGAGCCATTTGGCAAGGAGGAGATGACCGGTATCAAAGATTTCAACTTCGGGCCGCACGCCCAGCGCCTTGATCTGCGCCGCCATGTCTTTGAGCATGGCAGGCGTATTGGTCATGACGTAATCGCCTTCACCGAAATTCATGGTGCCGCAATCGAGCGTGCAGATTTCCGGCCGCAACTTTGCCACATGCACAAGGCGTTCAGTGGCGCCAACCATATCCGTGCCCGCAGGCGAGGGTGGCATTGGCTGTTCGGTGCTGCCAAGCGTGAGGTCACCGCCCATGCCGGCAGTCAGGTTGAGGACCATGTCCACACCGGACGCCTTGATCAGTTCAACCACTTCCGCATAGAGCGCGACATCGCGCGAACCCTTGCCGGTCTTTGGATCACGCACATGGATGTGCGCAACAGCAGCGCCTGCATTGGCCGCTGAAATGCACTCATCCGCAATCTGGCGCGGTGTAATCGGAACCTTGTCGGAACGGCTGGTTGTGTCGCCTGCACCGGTCACGGCACAGGTAATAAATACGTCGCGATTGGGGGTGAGTCCCATTGCTTTGCTCCCATTTTGTCGTTGGGGAAATCATGCAGGTGTTGCAAAGAGATGCTTTGCAATATACGAATTGAAATTGATGAATAGCGAAATATCGCCACTCTTTTTACCCAATCCAAAAACGCTTGATGTGACAGTTCTCGTCTTCAGCGGCGCTTCGCTCATGTGCGTGGCATCGACGATTGATCCAATGCGTGCGGCCAACCGCGTGTCCGGAAGCAACCTGTTCAAATGGCAGATCGTTTCGCTGGACGGGAACCCGGCCATCACAACCTGCGGGCTGCCAATCGCAGTTTCGGGTGCATTTAATCCGTCGGATAAGGCGGATATGCTGCTGATGATCGGCGGTTTTGGCACCTCGGACATTTCACGCACGACATTCACAGCCAGTCTGCGCCGCGCCGTGCACCATTATCAGATGATCGGCGGCATCGAAGCCGGTTCCTGGCTGCTTGGCCGCGCCGGATTGCTGCGCGGACGCAACGCGACGACGCATTGGGAGGATATGGAGGAATTCACAGCGGAGTTTCCCGATGCGAATGTGCGACCGGATCGCTATGTTATCGACGGACCAGTGTTCACCACAGGCGGCGCTTCACCGACCTTCGATCTCATGCTGCATCTCATCCGGTCGCGTTGCGGCATGTCCGTGGCGCTCGATGTGGCGAGCGTGTTCATCTATGATGAGGCGCATGCTTCCAATGACGCGCAGCCGCTTGTCTCGTTGGGGCGGCTTGACGATGTGCATCCGAAACTCGCCACTGCCATCCGCCTCATGGAAGGGCATCTCGACGCGCCGCTGACCATTGGTGCGATTGCCAAACGCTGCGGTTTGAGTGCACGCAGTCTCGAAAAGATATTTGCCAAAGCCGTCGGTGAGGGGCCGGGCCGTTATTATCTGCGCCTGCGGCTCAAGGTGGCGCGGCGATTGATCACCGATACGAAAGCTCCATTGGCGGATATTGCGGCCCGCACCGGATTCTCCTCCGCTGCTGCCTTTACCCGCACGTTTCGCAGCTTTGAGGGCAAGCCACCCAGCAGTTTCCGGTCGGGCAGTCGATGATGGACCGCCATTATCAGTCGCTTTTGACACAACGGATTGCTGGCAGCCATGGTTCAAATGCCGCCCAGATTTGTCAGCCCAATTCAAAACAGGGAACTCCAGCATGTCCGAAGGTGAATTGTATCGCTCCGCCCCGATTGCGATGGAAAAGGAATGGATCGATTACAACGGCCACCTGAACATGGCCTACTACAACGTGGTGTTTGACCGGGGCGGCGATGAGTTTCTGGCCGAGTTGGGTTTTGGCCCGAAATATGCGGCAGAGCGCAAGCTGACAATCTACACCGCCGAAGTGCATATCTGCTACGTGCAGGAAATTCATCTCGACCATCTGGTGACCGTGACGAGCCAGTTGATCGATTTCGACGGCAAGCGTCTGCATACCTACAACGAAATCATTCATGTCGATGGCTGGGTGGCTGCGACATCCGAGGTTCTGTCGCTGCATGTGGATATGAACGGCCCCAAGGTCGTGCCGTTTCCGGATGACGTGCTGCCAACGCTCGAGTTTTACAAAGCTGCACATGCAAAGCTTGGGATGCCGGAACGTGTTGGAAAATCGATCGGAATTAAGAGGAAGTAGGTTCGCATGAGCATTGTGCGTGGTTCGTGGTTCGACAAGCTCACCATGAGGGAGATGGGTGGGCTGCAAAACTAATCGGCAACATTGCAGAACCCGCCAATCATCTGCATTGCAGAATACAGCTCTCTGCAACCCTCACTCTCCCTCATGGTGAGCTTGTCGAACCACGCACGATTGTCTTGCAGCCAAATCAAGCCCCGAACTGCTCCACCAGCCATTTCTCAAACTGACGAATGCGGGCTTCATTGACACGCTCCTTGCGGCAGATCATGTACCACGCGCCGGGCTGCGGCACTTTCAGCGCAAATGGTGCGACCAGACGCCCAGCCTTCAAATCATCGGCCACGAGAAAATCCGGTGCAACTGCAAGTCCCTGACCATCAAGCGCCGATTGCAGGGCAGCAAGATAGGTGTCGAATTTCAGCGTTACCGCCTGACCGCTATCGGGAATGCCAGCCGCTTCCAGCCACGTGCCCCAATCCTCCGGCGCCGTATAAAGTGCCAGTCGCGGCACCTTGTTCAGCGCCTTGGCTCCGGCATCGCCCTCGATACGCGCCGCGACTTGCGCACTGCAGACGGGGAACATCTGCGCCTTGATCAATAGGCGGTAGTGCAAATTCATCCGCTCGGGCCGGGTCGTGTGGATGATGCCAATATCGCAACTGTCGATATTGAGTTCCCAATCAAGCTGGCTGGTGCCAATGCGAATGGCGAGGTTCTGATTGACCTTGCGAAAATCCGTCAGGCGCGGAATGAGCCAGCGAATGGCGAAGGTCGCATAGGTTTCCAGTGCCAGATCGTCCGTCGTGCCAAGACGGTTGATCAGCGCCGTGCCACGGGCAATCTTCTCGAAAGCATCGCGCATGTAGGGGTAATACAATGTCCCGGCATCGGTGAGCGCCACACCGCGCGGCAAGCGTTCGAAAAGTTTGACGCCGAGAATCGCTTCCAGTTCGGAAATGCGATGGCTGATCGCCGATTGCGTCACGCCAAGCTCATCGCCCGCGAGGCGAAAACTCAACAATCGCGCCGAAGCTTCGAACGCACGCAACGAGCCGAGCGGCGGTATTCTGGGCTTCGACATCATAGCGTTGCGTCCTGTACATTCGACGGTTGAGAATAATTCATGTCTTGATGAGCAACCATCGCTTGAACGGCGCCCAATGCGGAATCATTCTAATCTGCGACGCATCCGGGAAACAATAAGCGTCCGGGAACAATCTTTTAAGCGAGGCGGAAATGGGCTCAGAACAGGCACTGGCCGAGATTGCACCAGCAGGCGACAAGATCGATCGCATGATTGCTGATCATAAGGCTGGTCATGGGCTTGTGCGTGCATTCTATATGGACCCGGATGTTTATATCAGGGACATGGAGCGCGTATTCCGCCGTCATTGGCACTGCATCGGCCACGCCAGTATCATTCCCAATGTTGGTGATTTCGAATTGTTCAAGATCGACACGGAAGCTGTAATCGTCTCGCGCACCGAGGATGGTTCGGTCCACGCCTTTCTCAATGTCTGCCGGCATCGCGGTGCCGAAGTCTGCACCCAGCAGAAGGGCAATGCCCGCTTTTTCGTCTGCCCCTACCATGCTTGGACTTACATGAACGATGGGAGTTTGCGTGCGGCGCGGCTGATGCCAAGGGATTTTGACCGCAGCGCCCATGGCTTGAAAAAGCTGCATGTGCGGGTGGCCGAAGGGCTGATCTTTATCTGTTTTGCCGATGAACCACTGAATTTTGACATCATAGAGCAATCATTGCGCACGACCTGCGGGCAATATGGCTGGGCCGATGCCAAGGTGGCGCACCGGGAAACCTATCCGGTAGACGCCAATTGGAAACTGGCGGTCGAAAACTATGTAGAGTGCTATCATTGCGGTCCGGCACATCCGGAATATTCGCAGACCCATGCGCTCGAACAACCCGCTGAAAAGATTGTCGAACTCAATGCCCGGATGGAGCAGCGCACTTGCGCGCTGGGCATCGACATTGCTACGGGTGACCATTGGCAGAGTTCTGCGCAGGGGCAGGAGACGATCCACACATTCCGCTATGCGCTTTATGACGGCGTATCGAGCGGCAGCGAGGACGGCTCGCCCATTGGCCCATTGATGGGCCGGTTCACCGAATTTGACGGTGGTGTCACCTCCATTCACCTTGGCGGCACCAGCTTTCTGGTCTGTTACCCCGACCACGGCATGATTTACCGCTTCATCCCCAAGACAGTTGATACGTGCGAAATGGAGTTGATCTGGCTGGTGCGCGGTGATGCGGAAGAGGGCAGGGATTACGATCTGGATAAACTCACCTGGCTTTGGAAGGTGACCACCGCCGAGGACAAGACGATCATTGAGCACACTGCGCGCGGTGTTCGCTCGCACTACTTTGTGCCGGGGCCCATTGCACCAATGGAATATAACGAGTTGCGATACATCCAGTGGTACCTCGATGAAATCGCCCGGGCTTGACCGGTTCTAAAGAAAAGACTGAGACGACGGGAGAACTTGTATGTCTGAATTTCCAACCTCGGCGCGTGTCGTCATTATTGGCGGCGGGGCGGTGGGCGTCTCGTCGCTGTATCATCTTGCCAAGGCGGGATGGACCGATTGCGTATTGCTTGAGAAGAACGAACTCACATCGGGCTCCACTTGGCATGCGGCGGGTAATGTGCCGACATTCTCGGCATCGTGGTCCGTGATGAACATGCAGCGTTACTCCGCCGAGCTGTACCGGCGACTGGCGCAGGAAGTTGATTATCCCATGAACTATCACGTCACGGGTTCGCTGCGGTTGGCCCATGGCAAGGAGCGGATGCGTGAATTCCAGCGTGTCAAAAGCATGGGCCGCTATCAGGGCATGGATATCGATGTGCTTGGCGTTGATGAAATCAATAGCCGCTATCCCTTTCTGTCGACCCATGATCTGCAGGGCGCGCTCTACGATCCCAATGATGGCGACATCGATCCGGCACAGCTGACACAGGCATTGGCCAAGGGCGCGCGTGACATGGGCGCAAAGATCATCCGCTTTTGTCCTGTCACGGGTGCGCGGCGGGACGGCGATGAATGGGTGATTTCCACGCCGCAGGGCGATATCCGCTGCGAATATGTGGTCAATGCCGCCGGTTACCGCGCACAGGAGATCGGCAAACTGTTTGGCCGTGATGTACCGATGATGGTCATGAGCCATCAGTATCTGCTGTTCGATGAAATTCCTGAGATCGCCGCGTGGAGCAAAGAGCAGGGCCACAAGTTGCCGCTGCTGCGTGATGTGGATTCGTCCTATTACCTCCGGCAGGAAAAGAACGGCATGAATCTTGGACCCTACGAGCGCAATTGCCGGGCGCATTGGGCAACCGCCGACGATCCGATGCCGGATGACTTTTTCGTTCCAGCTGTTCCCGGATGATCTGGAACGGCTGGACTGGTATTTGAACGATGCCATTGCCCGGGTGCCCATTCTTGGAACAGCAGGCCTGTCGAAGGTGATCAATGGTCCCATTCCTTATGCGCCGGACGGCAACCCGCTGATTGGACCCATGCCCGGCGTTCCCAATGCATTCGAAGCCTGTGTTTTCACGTTTGGCATCGCGCAGGCTGGTGGCGCAGGCAAGGTTCTGGCCGAATGGGTCATGGAAGGCGCAACAGAGTGGGACATGTGGTCCTGCGATCCGCGCCGCTTCACCGCCTTTGCCGATCGTGATTATAGCATTGCCAAGGGCGTTGAGGTCTATGGCCACGAATATGCCATCCATTTTCCGCGCTATACGTGGCCGGCTGGCCGCAACAAAAAAATCTCGCCGCTGCATGACCGCGTTGCCAAACTTGGCGCGCAGTTCGGCGCTTATAATGGCTGGGAGCGGGCAAACTGGTATGCGAAGCCCGGCGATGACACGTCGGAAGAATCAACCCAGACATTTACGCGGGAAGGGCCATGGCAGCAGCGCATCCGCGAGGAGTGCCATGCGGTGCGCGATGCGGTCGGCATTCTCGATCTTCCCGGCTTTTCGCGCTTCAAGGTGAGCGGTACGGGCGCGCGGGACTGGCTGTCAGGCCTGACCACCGGGCTGGTGCCAAAGCCGGGACGTATCGGCCTTGGCTATTTCTCCGACGAGAAGGGCCGAGTGGTCACCGAAATGTCCATCATGGCCCTTGATGAGGATGTATTCTTTCTCACCACTGCGGGTGTTGCCGAGTGGCACGATCTGGAATGGCTGCAGAATCATCTGCCCAGGGGTAGCGCTATAACGATCAGCAATGTCACCGAGCAGTTCTCATGCCAGATCGTCACGGGTCCAAAGGCGCGCGACCTTTTTGCCGGTATTTGTGATGCGGACCTCAGCAAATCCTGGCTGTCGCACCAGACAACGCAGATCGCCGGGCGCTATTGCCAGTTGGTTCGAGTGTCATTCGCCGGTGAGTTGGGCTGGGAAATTCATACGAAAATAGCCGATACAGCGGCCGTTTTTGATGCGGTCTGGCAGGCGGGACAGCCATATGGCCTCAAACCGTTCGGCATGTACGCATTGGACTCGCTCCGTTTGGAAAAAGGTTACCGCGCCTGGAAGGGCGATCTTTCCACTGACTATACGCCGCTGCAAAGCGGGCTTGAGCGCTTCATCAAATGGGAAAAACCCGCTTTTATCGGCAAAGCCGCGCTGGAAAGCGAAAAACAGCAGGGCGTGAAGAAGCGCTTTGTCACGCTAACCGTCGACGCCGGGGATTGTGATGCGCCCTATATGTCGACGCTCTGGCACAAGGGCAGCATTGTCGGTGAAACCACCTCGGGCGGCTGGGGGCACCGGATCGATAAGTCGATCGCGCTTGGCATGTTGAAGACTGAGCTGACTGAACCCGGCACCGAAGTTGAAGTCGAGATTTTTGGCGAACGCTTCAAGGCGACCGTTCATCCCGATCAGCCGCTCTGGGACCCCGCTAACGAAAGAATCCGCGCATGAGTTCTCTTCCGGTCAAGGCCCGCGCCGTCATCATTGGCGGCGGCATTTCAGGCTGTTCCGTTGCTTATCATCTCGCCAAATTGGGCTGGACAGACATTGTCCTGCTGGAACGCAAACAGCTTACGTCCGGCACCACATGGCATGCGGCAGGACTGATCGGCCAGTTGCGTGCCTCGCAGAACATGACACGGCTCGCCAAATATTCTGCCGATCTTTATGTCAAGCTGGAAGAGGAAACCGGTGTTGCCACGGGGATGCGGCAGGTGGGCTCGATCACGGTGGCTTTGACAGAAGAGCGCAAGCATGAGATTTACCGGCAGGCCTCGCTCGCCCGTGCCTTCAATGTGGACGTACGGGAAATTTCTCCAAGTGAAGTCAAAGAGATGTACCCGCATCTTAATATCGAGGATGTGATTGGAGCGGTGCATTTGCCGCTCGATGGACAGTGCGATCCTGCCAACATAGCCATGGCGCTTGCCAAGGGCGCACGGCAGCGCGGCGCCAGAATATTCGAGAACGTCAAGGTCACGGACATTCACAAGACGAGTGGCCGTGTGTCTGGTGTTTCATGGGCTAAAGGTGAGGAACAGGGCACAATCGAAACCGATGTGGTAATCAACTGCGCTGGAATGTGGGCGCGTGATCTGGCATCGATGTCAGGCGTAACCGTTCCTTTGCACGCCTGCGAGCATTTTTACCTCGTAACAGAAGCCATTCAGGGGCTGGGACGTCTCCCTGTTCTGCGTGTTCCAGACGAATGCGCCTACTACAAGGAAGATGCCGGCAAGATGATGCTTGGCGCTTTTGAGCCGGTTGCCAAGCCTTGGGGCATGAATGGCATTTCCGAAGATTTCTGCTTTGATCAATTGCCGGAAGATTTCGAGCATTTCGAGCCAATACTCGAAATGGGTGTCAACCGCATGCCGATGCTTGGCACCGCAGGCATTCATACGTTCTTCAATGGCCCGGAGAGTTTCACCCCGGATGACCGCTATTATCTCGGCGAAGCACCAGAATTGGGCGGCTATTGGGTGGCTGCGGGCTATAATTCCATCGGTATTGTGTCATCCGGTGGCGCCGGTATGGCGCTGGCGCAGTGGATACACGATGGCGAAGCGCCGTTTGATCTGTGGGAGGTGGATATCCGCCGGGCGCAGCCTTTCCAGAAGAACCGGCGTTATCTGAAAGAACGCGTGTCTGAAACGCTTGGCCTGCTCTATGCGGATCATTTTCCCTACCGGCAGATGGCAACCTCCCGCAACATCCGCCGGTCGCCATTACATGAGCACTTGAAGGCACGTGGTGCGGTTTTCGGTGAAGTGGCGGGATGGGAGCGCGCCAACTGGTTTGCAAAAGACGGACAGGAGCGCGAATACCGCTATTCCTGGAAAAGGCAGAACTGGTTCGATAACCAGCGCGATGAGCATCTGGCTGTGCGCAACGGTGTTGGCCTGTTCGACATGACGTCATTTGGCAAAATCCGTATTGAGGGGCGTGATGCCTTGCCGTTCC
This sequence comes from Phyllobacterium sp. 628, assembly GCF_014189505.1. Lineage (GTDB taxonomy): Bacteria > Pseudomonadota > Alphaproteobacteria > Rhizobiales > Rhizobiaceae > Phyllobacterium. The sequence goes on from NZ_CP050301.1 coordinate 2,362,475, forward strand.
TGCAAAGGCTGTGTGCCAACCAACTGGACGTGGAGCCGGGCAGGATCGTCTACACCCAGATGCTCAACAACCGTGGCGGCATTGAAAGCGATCTGACGATTACACGCCTGTCGGAGACTGCCTTCTTTGCTGTGGTACCCGGCGCAACCTTGCAGCGCGATCTCGCGTGGTTGCGCAAGCATCTCAAGGATGAGTTTGTCGTCATCACCGATGTGACGGCGGCCGAATCTGTGCTCTGTCTCATGGGCCCGAAATCACGCGAAGTCATCGAAAAGATCAGCCCCAACGATTTTTCCAATGCCGGTCATCCTTTCGGCACGGCGCGGGAAATCGAAATCGGCATGGGGCTGGCGCGGGCACATCGGGTGACCTATGTGGGCGAGCTTGGCTGGGAACTCTATGTCTCGTCTGACCAGACAGCGCACGTCTTTGAGGCTTTGGAAGATGCGGGGAAAGATTTGGGTCTCAAACTATGCGGTTTGCATACGCTGGATTCCTGCCGCATCGAAAAGGCTTTCCGGCATTTCGGCCATGATATTACTGACGAAGATCATGTTCTGGAGGCAGGATTGGGCTTTGCCGTCAAAACCGCAAAGGGTGATTTCATCGGGCGCGATGCAGTGTTGAAAAAGCAGGAGAATGGGCTGGATCGCCGGCTGGTGCAGTTCAGGCTTGCCGATCCCGAACCGCTGTTGTTTCACAATGAGGCAATCGTGCGCGACGGGGAGATCGTTGGAACCATCACCTCAGGCAATTACGGCCATTCTCTCGGTGGAGCAATTGGTCTTGGTTATGTCAGTTGCAGGGGCGAAAGCGCGGAAGAGGTTCTGGCCTCCAGCTATGAAATTGAGATTGCCGGAGAACGGGTCAAAGCTGAAGTGTCGCTGAAGCCGATGTATGATCCCAAGGCTGAGCGGGTGAGGATGTAGTTGTTTCACCCCCCTCTGTCCTGTCGGACATCTCCCCCACAAGGGGGGAGATCACATCGACATCAACACGGTCGCTTACTTAGCAATATCTCAGAACTATTTGAAACCGTCACGAAGGCTGATCTCCCCCTTGTGGGGGAGATGTCCGACAGGACAGAGGGGGGTGAAACACCCGCATCAATTCATACTAGTCAGCACTTCATCAAACTGTTCCAGCGCCCAGTCGATTTGATCGCGCTTGATGACCAGTGGCGGAGCAATACGGATTGTATCGCCGTGAGTGTCCTTGGCGAGAATGCCGCGTTCCTTCAACTCGTAACAGAACCGGTTGGCGCCGCCAGCTTCCGGATGCAGCTCGATGGCGAGCATCAGACCGCGGCCACGCACTTCGCGAACAATATTGCTGCGGATGCCCCGGAGCTGCTGAAGGAAGTACTCGCCCTCGATGCGGGAATTCTCGATCATGTTTTCTTCGGTCAGAACGCGTAAGGCGGCGCGGGCAATGGCGCAGGCGAGCGGATTGCCGCCGAACGTGCTGCCATGCTGTCCCGGCTTCAAAACGCCAAGGACGTCGCTGTTCGAAAGCACAGCCGAGACCGGATAAAAACCGCCTGACAGCGCTTTGCCGATCAGCGTCACATCCGCTTCGATGCCTTCATGCGCTTCTGCGAGCAGGGCACCTGTACGGCCAAGGCCCGTCTGGATTTCATCGAGAATGAGCGTGACGTTGTTCTGAGTGCAGAGTTCGCGCACCTTGGTGAAGTAGCCTTTTGGCGGGATGATCACGCCAGCTTCGCCCTGGATCGGTTCGACAAGGAATGCCACAGTATTTGGCGTCAACGCATTCGTGAACGCGTCGATATCGCCAAACGGCACGACCTTGAAGCCGGGTGCAAACGGACCGAAGTTTTCGCGCGCTGACGGATCGGTACTGAAACCGACAATGCCCATGGTGCGGCCATGAAAATTGTCCGAGCAGACGATAATCTCGGCGGCGTTCTCCGGCACGCCCTTGATCTCATAGCCCCATTTGCGGACGGCTTTGATTGCTGTTTCAACAGCTTCGGCACCGCTGTTCATCGGCAGGATTTTGTGCGAGCCGGTCAGTGCAGCCAGCTCTTCGTAAAACAAAGCGAGCTGGTCGTTGCGGAAAGCACGGGAGGTCAGGGTCAGTTTGGACGCCTGTTCGGTCATTGCCGCCAGAATTTTCGGATGGCAATGACCCTGGTTGACGGCGGAATATGCTGACAGACAGTCGAGATACCGGTTTCCATCGATATCCCAGACATGCACGCCTTCACCACGCGACAGAACCACATCAAGCGGCTTGTAATTATGAGCGCCAAGACGGGACTCGGTCGAAATCAGTTGGGCGGCTGTTTGCAGCAAAATATCCTCCTATTTGCCAGATTTAGACGTTCAGAGTCGTGGCGCTCTGATCAGAAAGGCTGGACCGTTCAAAAACCTGGCGGCCAAACAGGCTGGCAACAAGATCGACGAGCAGCATTGCGCTCTTGCCGCAATCATCGAGGAACGGATTGAGTTCAACGACATCAAGCGAGCCGACAACGCCGGAATCATGCAGCATTTCCATAACGAGATGGGCTTCACGGTATGTCGCACCACCGGGAACGGGTGTGCCAACACCGGGAGCCAATGAAGGATCGATGAAATCCACATCAAAACTGACATGCAGGATGCCATTGGCCTTCTGCACCCGCTCAATGATACGGCGCATGAGCTTTGCAACGCCGAATTCATCGATCAGGCGCATGTCGATCACATCGATGCCGCGCTGCCGCAGAAGTTTGCGTTCAACAGTATCGATGGAGCGGATGCCGAAGAGATGTAGGTTTTCGGGTTTGATCAGACCATGCGGCTCATCACCAAACACGCCTTCAAGGCCGGGTTCATTGCACAAAAGCGCTGCGGACATGCCGTGCATGTTGCCGGAAGGCGAGGTAACCGGGGTGTTGAAATCGGAATGGGCGTCGAGCCAGAGCACGAAAAGTTCGCGGTTATTCTCCTGACAGTAGCGCGCAACACCGGCAACCGAGCCCATGGACAGGGCATGATCACCGCCGAGAATGACAGGAAAACTGCCATCTTTCATCGCTTCATAGGTCTCAACGCACAGCATGCGTGACCAGGCGGCGATCTTTTCAATGTGATGAGCGAGCCCTTCAACCGGCGGGACGGCTGGCAATGTCTGCGGCAGGCGCAGATCACCGTGATCATCGATGGGATGGCCCATTTCTTCGAGTGTGCGCACGAGGCCAGCGGTGCGGAGCGCAGCTGGTCCCATCACCGCGCCAAGACGGCCAGCGCCTTCTTCGACGGGCGCGCCGACAATCATCAGTTTTTGTTTTTGGTCGTTCTCAAAGTTGCCGAGCATGTTCATCAACAAGCGCCACTTTCGCGTTTGAATGGTCAATTATGGGAGCAGCGGGATTCTGCGTAACGGCTAGTATACTGCCACCCTGGGCTGGTGACAAATAGACAGCATCCTGATAGAAATGCGCGGCTTAATGTGCATTTTGCGCACATGAATTATACAAATTGGAAATAGATATGGATGATCTTGACCGCCGGTTGTTGTCTTTGCTGCGTGACGACTGCCGCATGCCGGTTTCTTCGATGGCAACGGTTCTGGGCATTTCGCGCGCCACGGTTCGTGCCCGGGTTGACAAGCTGACGACAGACGGCACCATTCAGGGATTTACCATCACGCTTAAAGCGGGGACCGGCGTCTATGGTGTACGGGCTATTGCGATGATCGAGGTGGCCGGGCAGGGTGCGGAAAAGGTGATCCGGCGCCTGCAGGGGTTTCCGGAAATTCGCGCGCTGCATACGACCAACGGCCGTTGGGATATTGTGGCCGAGATCGAAGTGGAGACACTGGAAGCTTTCGATCGGACATTGCGGGATATTCGTCATATTGACGGAATCACTTCAACCGAGACAAGTATCCTTCTGTCGACCCGCAAGAGCGGATAGGTTTACCCTTCGAAAGGCGTGAGGCGGATGCATATCCGTGAAATCCCATGGTTGGAGCCTGTTGAGGCAGCGGAGCGCTTGAAACCGCTTGGCGGACTAAGCTTTCTTGATAGTGCCATGCGTCATGATCAGCTTGGGCGCTATTCCTATGTCGCTGCCGATCCCTTCGGAAAACTCGTTGTGCAGGATGGCAAGGCGAGCTGGAATGATGAAGAGCTGGATATGCCGCCGCTGGAGGCCTTGTCATATTATCTGGATTTATATCAGCTCGATAATCAGCCTGATCTGCCACCGTTCCAAGGTGGCGCAGTTGGCTATTTTTCCTATGAATTCGGCAGGTTATTGGAACGTCTTCCTGAACCAGTGAAGCAAAAGCAGGGGAACGTTCCAGATGCCATATGGAGCTTTTATGATGTCGTCTTTGCCTTTGATCACCTGAAACAAAAGGTCTGGCTGATATCGTCCGGCCTGCCGGAACACGCAGAAGCGGAACGGACCGCACTGTCCATCAGGCGGGCAGATGTAATCATTGCAGAACTGGCGAAGGTGCCGAAAACGCAAAGCACGATTTTACCTCGGATTGCCCGAGATGCCTGGCAATCCAATTTCGGCCGTGATGCTTATAAGCAAGCCGTTGCAAAGGTCGTGGAATATATTCTCGACGGCGATATTTTTCAGGCCAATATTGCCCAGCGATTTATTGCTGAGATGCCGCAAAACTATTCGAGCTGGTCTTTCTATAAAGCTTTGCGCCGGAGAAATGCAGCCACGTTTGCCGCCTATCTCGATCATGGAGATATCGTTGTCGCATCGAGCTCGCCGGAGCGGTTTTTGTCGGTGCGGGGACGTGATGTGGAAACACGGCCGATCAAGGGGACAGTTCCACGTTCATCTGATCCGGAAAAAGACCGAACGCTTGCGGACGCGCTGCTTGCCTCGGAGAAAGATCGCGCTGAAAATCTGATGATTGTCGATTTGATGCGCAATGACCTTTCGCACGTCTGCAATCCGCATTCAGTGCTGACGCCTGTTCTGTGCGGTCTGGAATCCTATGCCAGTGTCCACCATCTTGTATCGGTCGTTACCGGCCGTCTCGGTGATGGGAAAGCCTTGCCGGATTTGATCAAAGCGGCATTTCCGGGCGGGTCAATCACGGGTGCGCCCAAATTGCGGGCGATGGAAATTATCACGGAGACTGAACAGGAAGCGCGGGGTGTTTATTGCGGCTCGATCGGTTTCATCGGGTTTAATGGCAATCTTGATACGAATATCGCCATCCGAACGGTGCTGTTTCAGGGCGGTAAAGCGGTGTTTCAGGCGGGTGGCGGTATCACTGCATTGTCGGATCCATCGGCAGAATATCAGGAAACACTCGACAAGGCGGCCCGCATTTTCGATGTTTTTGCCACTGCCGGAGAAGTCCGGTCATGATCCTGATCATCGACAATTACGACTCCTTCGTCTTCACGGTTGCACGCTATTTTGCTGAACTTGGCGAGCAGACAAGGGTTGTGCGTAATGATGCGATTACCCCAGAGGAAATCGAGAGGGAAAAACCAGCGGCTCTGGTGATTTCACCCGGTCCTTGCGGACCACGCGAAGCCGGGCAATCACTTCCAATTATTGAAAAGTTCAGTGGCAGCATTCCCATTTTGGGCATCTGTCTGGGGCACCAATGCATTGGTGAAGCTTTTGGCGGGAAGGTTGTACGCGCGCAGGAACCCATGCATGGGCGCTCGTCGCTGATCCGGCATAATGGTACCGGCGTTTTCAAAGGCTTGCCGAGCCCATTCAAGGCGGGACGCTACCATTCGCTGATCGTTGTATCGGACGAGAGTAATGGATCGCTCGCGATCACGGCCCGCTCGGACAAGGGCGAAATCATGGGCCTCGCGCATCGAAGCCACCCGACCTACGGCGTGCAATTCCATCCAGAGTCGGTTCTGACGGAATACGGGCATGCGATGCTGGGTAATTTTCTGCGGCTCGTGCGTCAGTTCCACAACCGAACAACAACTGATTATCGTTAAGCGCCGCTATTTTCGCCTCTTTGTTCGATATTGCTATTGGCTGGGAACCTATTCATCCGTTAGATACACAATCGAAGACCGACCGGATGCACATCCGGCTTTAAAACCACCAATCCGAACACAACAGGCAGGAGACCAGCCATGCTTCGCAAGACCGATTTCTATATCAATGGAAAATGGACCGCCCCGGCCGTGGCACGCGATCTCGATGTGATCAACCCTGCCGATGAGCAGCCTTTTGCTGTCATTTCTGTGGGATCTGCTGCGGATGTTGATGCGGCGGTTGCGGCTGCGCGTAAAGCTTTCGCAAAGTGGAGTGTAACCAGCCGGGAAGAGCGGCTTGCATGGCTGGAGCGTCTGATCGCCGTTTATGAAGCCCGTATCAATGATATGGCGCAGGCAATCTCGTCCGAAATGGGCGCGCCGATCAAGATGGCTCTGGAAGAGCAGGCGGCTTCAGGCACCGGCCACCTCAAAGCCTTTCTTCGCGCCCTGAAGGATTTCAAATTTGAGCGTCCGCTTGATGCGCACAACAAGAATGTGCTGATCGCCTATGAGCCCATCGGTGTTTGCGGATTGATTACGCCCTGGAACTGGCCGATGAATCAGGTCGTCCTCAAGGTTGTTCCCGCTATTGCCGCCGGTTGCACCGTTGTACTCAAGCCATCTGAAATCGCACCGATTTCCTCGATTGTCTTTGCTGAAATGATCGATGCATCCGGTCTGCCTGCCGGCGTGTTCAACATGATCAACGGCGACGGTCCATCGGTTGGCGCAGCGATGTCCGGCCATCCCGGCATTGATATGATGTCCTTCACCGGCTCAACCCGTGCGGGTATCGCTGTTACCAAGGCAGCAGCTGACACAGTCAAGCGCGTGTCGCTTGAGCTCGGCGGCAAGTCGCCCAACATCGTTTTTGCCGATAGTGATGTTGAAGCAGCAGTCAAGCGCGGCGTTCTGCATGTCTTCAACAATACCGGCCAGTCATGCAATGCGCCCACGCGCATGCTGGTAGAGCGTTCCGTCTACGATCAGGCAACGGAAGTTGCCGCCGCGACGGCCAAGGCTACCGTCGTCGGCGATCCATCGCAGGACGGCGACCATATGGGCCCGCTCGTTTCGGAAATGCAGTTCAACAAGGTGCAAGGTCTGATTGAACAGGGCATCAAGGAAGGCGCTCGGCTGATCGCCGGCGGCACCGGCCGTCCTGAAGGTTTCAACCGCGGTTATTTCGTTCGCCCGACTGTGTTTGCTGACGTCAATAACGACATGACCATTGCCCGCGAGGAAATCTTTGGTCCGGTCCTTGCGATGATTCCGTTCGACACGGAAGAAGAGGCAATCGAGATCGCAAATGACACGCCATACGGGCTTGCTGCCTATATCCAATCGGGTGATCGCGAGCGCATCAAGCGCGTGTCTAAACAGCTTCGTGCCGGTATGGTTCGCATCAACGGCGCCTCGCACAAGGCAGACGCTCCTTTCGGCGGTTATAAGCAGTCGGGAATCGGCCGTGAAGGTGGGCATTGGGGCCTCGAAGATTTTCTTGAGGTCAAGGCCATCAGTGGCTGGGAAGACAGCGCTGCGTAATCTTCCAGCCGTGTGTCATTCAATCGACGCACGGACGCGGTAACGCTCTGAATTTGCGCATAATCCGCGCAGAAATCGATTTGGTTTCCGTGGGTTATGCGCTAACTGACGATATGCAACGCGCGTCGGGAAGGCAGGTGCGGACTGATGGATGAAACAGAAACATTGCTTCCGTCCGCACATGATGAGCGTGACGCTGACATTTATGGCGAAGACGGTGCTATCCGGTCGTCCTATCTCGCACGTGTCGGCGCCGCCATTGCGGATCGCGATGTCCTGTTTCTGCGGTCTCACGTCGCCAAGCTGCACCAATCCGAGCTTGGTCACGTTCTGGAGGCGCTGCAATCGGAGCAGCGTGCCGCACTTGTCGAACTGCTCGGTGATGAGTTCGACTTTGCCGCGCTGACCGAAGTTGATGAAGCTGTTCGTCTTGAAATCGTCGATGCGCTGCCGAATCGACAGATTGCCGAAGGTGTCCAGGATCTTGATTCCGATGACGCCGTCTACATTCTTGAAGATCTCGAGCAGGAAGACCGTGACGAGATTCTGGCGCAGTTGCCGTTCACCGAGCGGGTTCGTCTGCGCCGTTCTTTGGGCTATCCGGAAGAGACTGCCGGACGGCGTATGCAGACCGAGTTTGTTGCGGTGCCACCGTTCTGGACGGTCGGGCAGACGATAGACTATATGCGCAACAATGCGGATCTCCCGGAATCCTTTTCGCAGATTTTTGTTATTGATCCCATGTTCCGGTTGCTTGGCGCCATTGATCTTGACCGTATCCTGCGGGCAGGCCGGGATGCAAAGATCGATGAGATCATGCACGAGACGCGCCATGCGATCCCGGCCACCATGGATCAGGAAGAAGCGGCGCAGATTTTCGAGCAGTACGATCTGCTCTCGGCCGCTGTTGTCGATGAAAACGAGCGGCTCGTTGGTGTTCTGACCATTGAGAACATCGTCGACGTTATTCAGGAAGAAGCTGAAGAAGACATCATGCGGCTCGGCGGCGTCGGCGACGAAGAACTGTCCGATTCTGTCCTGTCCACGTCACGCTCGCGTACACCATGGCTGGTGGTCAATCTGTTTACCGCATTTCTGTCTGCTTCCATCATCGGGCTGTTTGACGGAACAATCCAGCAGATGGTGGCGCTGGCGGTTTTGATGCCGATTGTCGCCTCCATGGGCGGCAATGCCGCGACGCAAACAATGACCGTGACCGTGCGCGCTTTGGCGACACGCGACATGGACATCTACAATGCGGGCCGCATTATTCGGCGTGAGGCGTCAGTCGGGTTGATCAACGGTTTACTGTTTGCCTTGATGATTGGATTGGTGGCGGGCCTGTGGTTTCAGAATGCCGAACTCGGCGGTATCATCGCAACAGCCATGATTATCAACATGATGGCGGCGGCGCTTGGCGGCATCCTGATCCCGCTTCTGCTCGATAAGTTTGGCGCTGATCCTGCTATTTCTTCCGCTGTATTTGTAACAACGGTGACGGATGTTGTCGGCTTTTTCTCATTTTTGGGACTGGCGACGTGGTGGTTCGGGTTGGGCTGATCGCGCATTGCTTCCGACTTTTGAAACTAAAGTCTGTTTGTACTTACAAAGGTGCAATTGACTTTTACGTAATTGCATGGCCAAACATTCAAAGGAAACAATTAGAAAAAACAGAGCAGTGTCTGTCATGCGCGAATATTATTCCATTACTGAGCTGACACGGGAGTTCGGCGTTTCGACGCGGACATTGCGGTTTTATGAAGATGAAGGCCTGATCCACCCGGTTCGCCGTGGTCGTACGCGCTTGTTCCGCCCATCGGACCGGCATCTTCTCAAGCAGATTTTGCGCGGCAAGCGCCTCGGTTTTTCCATCGCCGAAATCCATGAAATCGTGCAGATGTACCGGGACCCGCCGGGCGAAATGGGACAACTGCACCTCTTGATGAAGCGCGTGGAAGAAAAACGTGGTGACTTGCGCCAGAAGCGCCGTGATATCGAGGAAACGCTGACGGAACTCGATCAGGTTGAGGAAGCGTGTATCGAACGATTGGCTGAGCTTGGGGTTAATACCTGACTGTTATTTATCTCCCCCCTTGTGGGGAGAAAGCGATTTCAGCATCTTAGCCACTTGGCTAAGTGCTAGAAATCGCAAGAGAGGGGATTTTACGTAAACCGCAATTTCCCCCTCACTTGGATTTTCTAAGGATTTAGCAAAGAGAGGCTAAATCCAAGAAAATCCGTTCTCTCCCGCAAGGGGAGAGATAGCGGCACCATCTTCTGCAATCTTTCCGATTGGCATTAGGGCGAACCACGCACGCTGCTTGTGCCATCAAATCAGGGCTTCAAAGCTTCCTGCGAGCACATGCCGATAACATCCTGCCCCTGCTAGTCATTGTCCTGACAGCGCTTGGCCATATAAACGTCGTCAAAACCTTCTTTTGTTTCCAGCGAATCGTGCCAATGCGGGTGCCGTTCTCAAAGCCATGTTTCAGGCGGTTGTAGCCGAAATCGCCAAGGGAGTTTACGCGTGACAGACCATGCAGTCGTGATTGTTGGAGCAGGTCCGACAGGCCTGATGCTTGCGGGTGAACTGGCCTTGGCAGGCATCGGCGTGGCCATTGTTGAACGCCGCCCCAACCAGAAGCTGGCCGGTTCGCGTGCCGGTGGTCTGAGCTCACGCACTCTTGAGGTTTTGGATCAGCGTGGAATCGTGGACCGGTTTCTCGCGGAAGGACAAAAGGCTCAAGTCGCAGGATTCGCGGTCACCCGTTTGGACATCAGCGATTTTCCGACCAGGCACAATTATGGGCTGGCGCTGAGGCAAAAGCATATTGAACGCATTCTGGCTGAATGGGTAAGCGAGTTGCAGGTGCCGATCTATCGTGGCCGTGAATTAACGGGTTTCACGCAAGACTCCACTGGCGTCACCATCGAACTATCCGATGGTGGGCCTTTGCGGGCGAGCTATCTCATCGGCTGCGATGGAGGCCGCAGTCTGGTTCGCAAAACGGCTGGCATTGAGTTTCCGGGATGGGATGCAACGACCAGCAATATTCTCGCTGAGGTCGAGATGACGGAGGAGCTGCCATTGGGAGTCCACCGCACAGCGCTCGGCCTCTTTGCCTTCGGCAGGGAAGAGTACGAAATCCGTGACGGCAAGGTCGTCTTTGCCAATGAAGGTCCCGTGGGTGTCATGGTACCTGAAAAGGATGTCCGCGGCACAAGCGAGCCTTCGCTGCAGGATATCAGCGAAGCGCTCATCACTGCATTCGGAACAGACTACGGCATTCATAGTCCAACCTGGATTTCCAGGTTCAGCGACATGTCGCGGCAGGCGGCGGCTTACCGCAAGGGCCGGGTTTTCTTGGCTGGTGATGCCGCACATGTGCACTCTCCGGTGGGCGGACAAGGCCTCAATACGGGTGTGCAGGATGCAGTGAATTTGGGTTGGAAGCTGGCACAGGTCGTGAAAGGAACTTCGCCCGAAAGCTTGCTCGATACCTATCACGCCGAACGGCATCCGATTGCAGCCCGCGTGTTGCGCACGACAATGGCGCAGGTTGCATTACAGCGCACCGATGATCGCACTGACGCCCTGCGTGAAATCGTATTGGAGCTTCTCGGCATTGACGAGTCTCGTAAACGCATCGCTGCCGAAATGTCAGGACTTGGGATCCATTACTATCTCGGCGAAGGGCATCCATTGCTTGGCCGTCGCATGCCTGACCTCGATCTGGTCACCCCCGATGGTCCCACGCGTATCTTCACGCTTCTCCAAAATGCACGGCCCGTGCTTTTGAATCTCGGCGCATCCGGCAGTTTGGATATTGCGCCGTGGTCAAACCGCGTCCAGTTGGTTTGCGCCAACTATGATGGTTCATGGGAGCTGCCGGCGCTCGGCGTGGTTACCGCTCCCACTGCAGTGTTGATCCGGCCCGATGGATATGTGGCGTGGGTGGGCGAAGGGACACAGGATGGTCTTCAAGAAGCGATGAGCACCTGGTTCGGCACCGCCGAGACACAACCCGGTAGCTGATACTTAAGGCTGCAGCGCTTCCTGCGAGCACATGCCGATGACATCCTGCACCTGTGGGTCATTGTCCTGACTGCGCTTGCCTGAATAGACGTCATCGAAAAGTTTCTTTGTTTCCAATTGGCTCATTGTGCAGGTGCAGAAGCGTTCACAGAACGCTTTGTCACTCTCCACAGAGCAACTGCGCGTGCATTCACGGTCAAAGACCTCGTGCGGCGTGAGCGTTGCAGGCGGGAAAACGTGTGAGATCAGAAAGACACAGCCGATCAGCACTGGCTGATGGATAAGGTAAAACGCCAGACTGTGGCGGCCGATAAACCGCAATCCGCGATCCAGCCAATCAGGCCGGATACCACCTGAGAAAACATTCATCAGGTTGAAGTGCAAGAGCGTCTTGGCGAGAGCCATACCCGCCAGCGCCGCACCAAACCAAGGAAATATCGGCACATAGTCATTCGAGCGGATGGGTATTTCCGAGAGACCCAATGCCCAGAATACCGGCGCATCGAAGTTTGCTGATGCCAGAAAATGCGGGGCGGCAATGACGGCTGCCGCTGCCACGGCAACGATAAGTGCTGGAAGCCGCAGGAAGAGCAGACCAAGGACACTGGCTGCTGCGATTTCATGCAGGATTCCAAAGAATACAAAGCTGTCAGGGGTAAAATACCGGGTGACCAAAGTAATCGCCAGTGCAGCAACCAAGATCTGCGCAAGGCGAATGCCGAAAGGCCGCCAGCGAACGCCGTTGCGGTGCGCCAGAACGAGGCTGAAACCAACGAGCATCAGGAACGTCGAGGCAATGATACGGGCGTAAAGTTTCCAAAGGCCGTGGCCGGTGGTGCCGGGCTCCATATAGCCGAAGAACTCAAAATCCCAGCCGCTGTGATAGGTGGCCATGGCAATGAGCGCTATGCCGCGCAAAACATCCAGCTTGCCGAGACGGGACTTTGCAGGCGGGGTCAGCGTCTCGGTTTGGCTCATGGCATGGAATCTCTATTGTTATGTGCGCAAGGCTAGGGGAGATGCAAAACAAAATCCATGACCTTTCTTCAGGTCAGTACACGAGTTATTTCGCACTTGTTTCAATAGTTTATATGAAACAGACATATTATGTCGCTGCATTGACTGCTATCCCTTGCGTTAAGCCCGACATTCTCCGGGCACTCAAATCAATACGCTCCCGATAGTCAAACCAGTGATCAATCAAGTTCGTCATCCTATTTGGATCAGCTCGGCCAAACGTCCGACAGCGCGGGTGTTTGCGATCCTGTTCGGCATTGAATCCATGGCGCGAGCGATCATCACCAGTGTCGTGCCGATACAGACCTACGATCTGCTGCAAAGCGAACGCAGCGTCAGCATCCTCTATACAATTATGTCGATGCTTGGGCTGATCGTGACGCTGTCCATTCCGTTGCTTATTGTCCGCATACCACGCCGCTGGGTCTATACGGCCGGGGCGGTGTCTTTGATGCTGGGGTGCGGTGCCTTTGCACTTGATACGGTTCCTGGGCAGGCCGCGGGGCTTTTCCTGCGCACATTTGGCGCCGGAACCCTGTCGATCACGCTCAGCCTCTACATCATGGATCATATCAAACGGGGCGAACTGGTTCGCGCTGAATCCGTGCGTATGGCAACGGCCACCGTCGCATGGACCGCGGGCCCATTCCTTGGTGTATTCCTGTACAGCACGATTGGCATGATCGCGCCTTTCCTTCTGTCAATTGGCTTCTCGCTGTTGCTTCTGACCCTGTTCTGGTACTTTCGGCTCAGTGACAATCCCGCCCTGCAGAAAGGCCCGAGCCGGGCGGCCAATCCCATCGCCAATGTTCGACGATTCATCGCGCAGCCAAGATTGCGGCTGGCTTGGCTGATTGCTTTTTCCCGGTCCTGCTATTGGAGCACATTCTTTGTCTATGGGCCCATTCTGATGGTGGCGACAGGGCAGGGTAAACTCGCCGGCGGGCTGCTCGTATCGTTGGGCAACCTGTTTTTGCTTGGCTCTATCCTGTGGGGCAAGGTTGGCATGGCCAAGGGGCTGATGCGTACCATTTCAGGCGTTTTCCTGCTGCTTGCAACAGCCTTGGCGGGAGCAGGGCTTGCGGGTGAAACGCATCCGATGATTGCGGCAATAATGCTGCTCGCGGGTGCGTTCTTCTGCGTGGCGCTGGACACACTGGCTTCAACGACATTTATCCGTGCGGTGCATCCGCATGAACGGGCGCAGATGACTTCTGTCTACCGGACATATCTCGACTTTTCCGAACTTCTGCCTGCATTTTTCTATTCGATCATTCTCACGTTCTTCGGTCTCGGCGCGATCTTCATCGCGCTCGGAACCTTGATGGTGTTTACGGCGATTGTTGTCTGGCGGTATCTGCCGCGCGGTCTATAAGCCGGAGTTCACGTCGTTGCGCATGAGTGCATCGCGGGCATTTGAGAAGAACTGACGCCGCAGCAGGACAATAGCTACAAGGCTTGTTGTGATCATGAAGAGGATCGGGTCGAGGAACCATCCGAGATAGCCGATGGAAAAGAAGATGCCGCGCAATCCGCTGTTGAAGTGCTGGCCTGCAAGAATGTTGATTTCTGCTGCACGATTGACGGCGAATACGACCTGCGGATCATCCGGCGCCTTGTCGCGCGCCATCGGCACGCCGCCGATCAGGATCGAGCAATAGTTGAACAGCCGGTATGCCCACGCGAATTTGAAAAACGCATAGGCAAACAACACCAGCAATCCGAGCACTTTTGTTTCGAACAATCGCTCCGTGGTTTCGCCTAAAAAAGACAATTCGTGGAAGAGTGTCACCACCCGGCCGGAGGAATTCAACAGACCAAAACAACCGCCGATGGCCAGAATCGACGTTGACGCAAAAAAGCCGGTGCCTTGCTGCAAGCCAATCATGATACTGGTGTCGATCATGCGCAATTCGCGGCTCGACATGGTCGTCATCCATTGCCGCCGGGCCAGGTTCATCTCCGACGTAAGAGAGCGGCGATTGAGAAAGCCGTTGGCAGTCGTATGGGAATAAAGCCCCCAAACGGCGAAAAAATACACCAGTGCCAGAGCATCGAGCCAATAGGAAATATAGGTTACAGATTGCATGCGGCTGTCTCGCTGTTGAAGCAAAGGCTATCGGGCAAAGGTTACTCCGTTTGCAGATTCACTCAACATGAATTTACCCCAATCGTAAACGGGCGGATTGCAAGAAAAATTATATAAGGTGTTGATATTATTGAAGTCATGCGCCGAGCACAATGCTGTTATGCGTGACTATGCCCTGATTTTGCCATGTTTGCCGTTGCGAAGCGGGGCACAGGTGGTTATACCCATTCTCCCAGAGAGGGAGCGTTTGACAAGAATCGTGACCTTCCGAAAGAAACAGGGAAATACAAATTTCATGGACGATAGCGTTCAAAAATCCTGCTGGGGCATTACAGCCTGGGCAGTTCTAGGTTTCGCAGTGATTATGTTGATTACCTATCTCGTGGCCATTCACTGAAGCAAAACAACAGGCTCCCGTTCAGTTGAGCCGGAATAAAGTTCCTTTGTGAGGGTGCAGCGTGTCTGCACCCTTTTTCTTTGGTCTGGCATGTCGTAGAAACGCAAGGTCAGGTCGGTTGCTGGCTGCGGCATTCGCACCAGACCGGCCATTATGTGCCGTATGTAATTTCACCCGTGGAGGTAGCCCTGAATGTTCCTGTCGGTTTTCGATCTTTATAAAATCGGCATTGGTCCTTCCAGTTCCCATACGATGGGCCCGATGACGGCTGCCGGTCAATTCCTTGATGAATTGAAGAGCGGGCAATGGCCGCGCCCGACTGGTGTGAAAGTCGATCGCCTGCGCGTGCACCTGCATGGCTCACTGGCTTTCACGGGAATCGGCCATGCAACCGACCGCGCGGTGATCTCTGGGGCTTTGCGGGCTGCTGCCAGCAACAATTGATCCAAATGCGATGGACACCTTGCTGGAAACGGTGAAACAGGAAAAGCGCATTCGACCTGAAGGGCATCCGATCTATCGCTTCGATCCCGCCACTGATCTGATCATGGATCGTAGAACGCCACTGCCCGGCCATGCCAATGGGATGGCATTCGAAGCCTATGATGCGGATGAACGTCTGTTGCTGCGTCGTATTTTCTATTCCATCGGCGGCGGGTTTGTCGTGACTGAAGAAGAGCTTGAAAGCGCAAAAACCCGGACTGCGCCGAAAGCGGAGAATCCGGTACCGTTTCCGTTCAAGAATGCGGCGCAGATGCTGGCCATGGCTGAGCAAAGCGGGCTTTCCATTGCTGAAATGAAACGACGCAATGAAGAAATGTTCATGAGTCGCGACGACCTGAACACCGGTCTCGATCGTATCTGGTCAGCCATGCGCTCGTGTATTGACCGGGGACTGGAGCAGGAGGGCATCATGCCGGGAGGGCTGAAGGTCAAACGCCGCGCCCGTTATCTGCATGACCGGCTGCAGGAGGAATGGCGGCAGAACCGTATGAATCCTCTGCTCGCCAATGATTGGCTCTCGGTTTACGCCATGGCTGTCAACGAGGAGAATGCTGCAGGTGGGCGCGTTGTGACAGCCCCAACCAATGGTGCCGCTGGCGTTGTTCCGGCCGTGCTGCGTTATTACCTGCATTTCCATGAGGATGCCGATGCCGATGGTATCAGGGACTTTCTGCTGACGTCTGCCGCAGTCGGCGGCGTGATCAAGCACAACGCTTCGATTTCGGGCGCGGAAGTCGGATGTCAGGGCGAAGTCGGATCTGCTTCCGCTATGGCGGCTGCCGGCTTGGCTGCTGTTATGGGCGGCTCTGCCGCGCAAATCGAAAATGCTGCGGAAATCGCGCTTGAACATCATCTGGGCATGACCTGTGATCCTGTGGCGGGGCTCGTGCAGGTTCCGTGTATCGAACGGAATGCGCTTGGAGCGGTCAAGGCTGTCACCGCCGCGTCACTCGCAATCAAAGGCGATGGCACGCATTTTGTGCCGCTGGATGCCTGTATCGAAACGATGCGTCAGACAGGCAGGGACATGAACGAACGCTACAAGGAAACCAGCCTTGGTGGCCTTGCCGTCAATGTGGTTGAATGCTGACGCGATAGTTCGGGCCGTGCCAATACCTGCGCATTGCCGCAAAGACTTTCAATAATTCAGATACAGTCTAATCCCAAAATGGTGCCATAGTTTGCTCCCGCCCGACTGACATTGTTGGTTGGGCTGCACAAAGGTATTGGGAGGACACTACCTTGGCATCAAATCCAATCGGGAATTCACCACAAGAGCGACCTGAAGACGAAAATCTGGGCCTCGGATCCAATATGGCCTACGGCCTGCAACATGTACTGACTATGTATGGCGGGATTATCGCGGTTCCCCTGATTCTGGGTCAGGCTGCAGGACTATCATCATCCGAAATCGGGCAATTGATTACCGCATCGCTATTTGCCGGAGGGTTGGCAACAATCCTGCAAACGATAGGCTTACCGTTCTTTGGCTGCCGCTTGCCGCTCGTTCAGGGCGTATCGTTCTCCGGCGTGGCGACTATGGTCGCCATAACAGGCAATGGCGGCATTGAAGCGGTGCTGGGCGCTGTCATGGTGGCCTCGCTTATCGGACTGCTGATCACGCCGATTTTTTCCAGAATTACCCGGTTTTTTCCGCCATTGGTTACCGGCATCGTGATCACAACCATCGGTCTGACGCTGATGCCGGTTGCGGCGCGCTGGGCAATGGGCGGTAACAGCAAGGCACCGGATTTTGGCAGTATGGCCAATATTCAGCTGGCGGCGATGACTTTGGTCATTGTCCTTCTGCTCAGCAAGGTCGGCAGTGCACGAATTTCACGGCTTTCCATCTTGTTAGCCATCGTCATCGGGACGTTGATCGCCTTGGCGCTTGGAATGACTGATTTTTCAAAAGTCAGCGAAGGACCGTTTATCGCGCTGCCATCTATTTTCCAGTGGGGGTATCCGACCTTTCATATCGCGGCGATTGTTTCGATGTTCATCGTCATTATGGTGACCCTTGTCGAAACATCAGCTGATATTCTGGCGGTGGGAGAGATCATTGAAACCAAGGTCGACTCAAGCCGCCTCGGTGATGGTCTGCGCGCTGATATGCTTTCCAGTATGATCGCCCCGGTCTTCGGCTCATTCACGCAAAGCGCATTTGCCCAGAACGTCGGACTGGTTGCGGTCACCGGTATCAAAAGCCGCTATGTCGTGGCGACAGGCGGGGTTTTTCTTGTCGCCCTTGGCTTGCTGCCTGTGATGGGCCGTATCGTCGCTGCCGTGCCCAGTGCTGTTCTTGGCGGTGCAGGCATAGTCCTGTTCGGTGCAGTGGCTGCCAGCGGCATCCGGACGCTGTCCAAGGTGGATTACAGCAACAATATGAACCTTATCATTGTGGCGACGTCGCTTGGCTTCGGCATGATAACCATCGCCTCGCCGGGCTTTTATGATCATTTTCCGGTCTGGTTTGCCACCATCTTCCATTCGGGCATCAGTTCGGCTGCCGTCATGGCGATTGTGTTAAACCTCGTGTTCAACCATCTGACGGCTGGAAACTCGGATCAGCAATCGGTTTTCGTCGCCGGAACAGAACGAACCTTGCGCTATCAGGATATCGCGCAGTTGCACGACGGCGATTATTTCCTCAACGGCAAGCTGTACGATGCGAAAGGTGTTGAAGTGCCTGTTGAGGTGCCGGAAAGCCACTCCACGTCTTCGGCACGGCGGCCGGGACCATCGACACTGGCGGCTGCCACAGGACACAGTTGAGCAACGACAGCGAATGGCGCTGCATGCGCCGTTCGCTACGGGTTTGTGGAGAAGCGGTGCGATATGGTTGACGTTACAACCGGAAAGCGTCAAATCTCTACGATGGCTCTCAATCTCGTCAAACTTTGCGTCGGCTGCACAGCGATCGAAGATCTCGTCGCGTGGATCGACTTTCGTCTCGACGAACGCAGGCGCGCCGGACTTTCCGCGGAGCAGTTTCATACAACACGTATGGTGCCCAAACGCGGCGAGGAATTGCTCGCAGGCGGTTCGCTCTATTGGGTGATCAAGGGCAATATCCAGTGCCGTCAGGTTTTGACCGACATTCGCACCTTTACCGACAATGAGGGTATATCACGCTGTCATCTGGTGCTGGACCCGCGGGTAATAGCCACGGAATGGCAACCCCGCCGTGCTTTCCAGGGATGGCGCTATCTTACAAGTGACGATGTGCCGCCAGATGAAGGCCAAGGTAGGGGCAGGGCCAAACTGCCACCCGAGCTACGCAATGAGCTTGCGTCCCTGGGGCTGCTCTAACCAACCCGGCCATGATCAGGAAATACGCAGCCTGACTGCCGAGACGCCGTTGTGATTGTTTGAACGGATGCGGAGGGTCACAGGAGGCATTGCCGCACGCCGTGTTCTGGCCGCCTGGCACAACAGCACATTCACCAGATCCATGGTCTTGAATGCAGAATTGCCCCGCCGCAGATCAGCGATACGCTGGGCCGCTTGCTGTAGGGCGTATACACCCCCGAACAGTGAACGGGATTCTTTGGCAACGGGGCCGTGGTAGTCGTTTACACTAGACATTCGCAAAACCCTCTACTCGGTACATCCGGGTCTTTCGGATCAGTAGCTTTACGATTGCGGCGCAATCGCGAAGCAGTTGAAATTTTGGCGCTTGAGAGCAACACAGGCACTGTTTGCAGCCTTGGCCGATGCAATGCCGGTGAAGCGGGCCCGGTAATAGGTCGCTGAGCCCTTCTGGAATTTTTCGGTATAGGTGGACAAAGAAGCAACAGGACCGCCCACTTCTGATGCTGCGCGCGCCAGAATGGCTTTGGCTTCGTCCGTGCTTCCCATCGATCCAATCTGGATCATCCAGCCGCTTGCGGAACTCTGACCTGATGCGGAAGCGGTGGTAACCGGATCAACATCGTTTTCGTCTTCGGCGTCAGCAACCTGGACCCGTGCTGTCGGGGTGGGAACTGTGAGGATTTGCGCGGTGGGGGACGATGGTGTGGCTGCCGCATAGGCCGTCACGACATTGCTGGTCTTTGCCACCACTTCTTCGCGCTGAATGGGCATAGGTGCGTCATCATCTTCCGGCAGATCTACTGCAGCAACCTGAACTTTGCTGTTCTTGCGCGATGCTAGGAGATTGCCGCCGTTGCGGCGGGATGCGCCGGGAAGATATTGTTCAATCAGCTTGGCCATCTGTGCATCGCGCGCACCGCCACTGGTTCCACCCATGACTACGGCTACCATTTTCTTGCCATCGACATTGACCGAGGAAACAAGATTGAAGCCTGAGTCGCGCGTGTAACCGGTCTTGATGCCATCCACACCGCGCACCTTGCCCAGAAGCCGGTTATGACCAGCGATCCGGCGGCCGCGATAGCTGAAGCTGCGCGCGGAGAAATAATCATAATATTGCGGAAAATGTTCACGCAGCGCGATGCCAAGGATAGCCAGATCGCGTGCAGAGGAATGCTGCTGCGGATTGGGAAGTCCCGATGCATTGCGGAATGTGGTGTTGCGCATGCCAAGCTGGCGCGCCTTGTTGGTCATCATCTGCGCAAAGCGCTGTTCTGATCCGCCAAGAAATTCGCCGATTGCGGTTGCCGAGTCGTTTGCCGATTTCGTGATGATGGAGAGAATCGCTGCCTCTGCACTGATAGTCTGACCGGGCTTGAAGCCGATTTTTGTCGGGGGCTGCGCTGCGGCATAGGCTGAAACAGGTATCGGTGTCGATTTGGATACTTTGCCCGAGTCCATCGCCTCAAAGAGCATGTAAAGCGTCATCATCTTCGTGAGCGACGCAGGAAAACGCTGTGCATCGGCATTGGATGAATACAGCGTCTTGCCGGTGTTGGCATCAACGACAACGGCCGACGCCTTACTTGCCGCCGACGCGGACGGCGTCTCGATCAAACTTATTCCGGAAGCGAGCGTCAAAGCCAGAAAGGCATGCGTTAGTTTGGTAAAAAGTCTGGAACCTTGGCCGGCTGGATAAAGCACAATCAACACCTGCTCATACGAAGCGTATAATGGAATTCAACTGACGGCAAAGAAGCCTCAGATACGGATGTCGAGACTTTAGCTGCAACAGCGTTACCAAACTGTTTATGGTAACCGGAAAGTTCACACATTAGGTGGCATTTGGTTTCAAAGTTAATGAAATATTGCAGTGCACAATATTATTGACTTTTTGTGCAGCGCACCCTAAATGACGGCCAAGAGGAAATTCAATTTGTGAAAGGACCTGTCATGGCCAATCCGTTCGAAACTCTGAATGAATCCAGCAAAGAATTTGTCAACAATTCCCTGAAGAGCGTCAATGTTCTTTCGCAGGGCTTGCAGACAATCGCCAATGAAGCAGCTGCGTACTCGAAGAAGTCCCTCGAGGAAGGCACAGCATTGGTTGAAAAGCTGGGCGCGACCAAGTCGGTAGAACAGCTTTACGAAACGCACACCGCGTTTTCGAAGAAGGCCTACGAGGCATTTGTTGCTCAGGCAACCAAGTTCGGCGAACTCTATGCTGATCTCGCCAAGGAAGCCTACAAGCCTTACGAGGCTGCCGTGGCCAAGGTCACAAAATAAATCCAGTCGCTTTTCTGGCGTAAATAAGGTCCGGTTGCCCGCGCAACCGGACTTTTTTTGTTTCTGTACATCAAATCGCACTGTGCAGCGGCAAGTTGATATTGCATGCTTCGGGAGAGGGCTTAAAATTGACGCGTTGCGACCTACATAGGATACACAGGGCAACTCACGACACGAAATGCGGGTACTGGAAGAGATGAAGCGGTTTGCACCCATAATGCAGGATGACGACAAAGGCAGCGGCAATGGCCCCGGCCGGGGAACGGCTGTCATCACAAGAACCAAGCCTAAACTGAAGAAACCGAGTCTTTACCGGGTGTTGCTCCTGAATGACGATTACACTCCCATGGAATTCGTCATTCATGTTCTGGAACGTTTTTTCCAGAAGAACAAAGAAGATGCCACGCGCATCATGCTTCATGTGCATAATCATGGGGTAGGCGAATGTGGTGTCTTTACCTATGAGGTCGCCGAGTCCAAGATGACCCAAGTCATGGACTATGCGCGGCAAAACCAACATCCGCTGCAATGCGTGATGGAGAAAAAGTGAGGTTTCATGCCATCCTTCTCACCTAGTCTGGAGCGAGCCCTCCACCAGGCGCTGACAATCGCGAACGAGCATCATCATGAATATGCAACGCTGGAGCATTTGCTCCTTGCATTGATCGATGATCAGGATGCGAGCAGTGTCATGCGCGCCTGCAATGTTGACCTCGCACAGTTGACGCGCACCGTGACCGATTATGTCGATCACGAGCTGGATAACCTTGTCACCGGGTATGACGAGGATTCAAAGCCGACTGCCGCGTTCCAGCGCGTCATCCAGCGTGCCGTTATCCACGTCCAATCCTCCAACCGTGAAGAAGTGACCGGGGCCAATGTCCTTGTCGCTATTTTCGCCGAGCGGGAAAGCCATGCGGCATTCTTCCTGCAGGAACAGCAGATGACCCGCTATGACGCGGTCAACTATATCTCGCACGGGATTTCGAAGCGTCCAGGCGCATCGGAGCCACGCACCCCGCTGGGTGCCGAGAGCAACAATGAAGAAAACCACGCGCCCGAGTCGGAAGAGGGTGGCGCAACGAAGAAGAAGCAGGACGCACTGACGGCTTACTGCAACAACCTGAATGACCGGGCGAAAGCGGGCAAGATCGATCCATTGATCGGCCGTGATCAGGAGATCAACCGGACTATTCAGATTCTGTGCCGCCGCTCGAAGAACAATCCGCTCTATGTCGGTGATCCCGGTGTTGGCAAGACTGCCATCGCCGAAGGTCTCGCCAAGCGTATTGTCGAAGGCAAGGTTCCGTCCGTATTGGCCGATGCCACAGTGTTTTCGCTGGATATGGGCACGTTGCTTGCCGGTACACGCTATCGCGGTGATTTCGAAGAACGCCTGAAGCAGGTCATCAAGGAGCTCGAGGAGTTCCCAGGTGCGATCCTGTTCATCGACGAGATTCACACCATCATCGGTGCGGGTGCAACGTCAGGTGGCGCAATGGATGCGTCGAACCTTCTGAAGCCGGCTCTGTCTTCGGGTGCGATTCGTTGCATCGGTTCAACGACATACAAGGAATTCCGCCAGTTCTTTGAAAAGGACAGGGCGCTTGTTCGCCGCTTCCAGAAAATTGATGTCAACGAGCCATCCATCCCGGATGCCATTGAGATCATGAAGGGTCTTCGCCCGTATTTCGAAGACTTCCATAAGGTCAAGTACACTGTGGAAGCCATTAAATCGGCTGTGGAACTGTCAGCGCGCTATATCAACGACCGCAAGTTGCCGGACAAGGCAATCGATGTGATCGACGAAACAGGTGCCAGCCAGATGCTGTTGCCTGAGTCGAAGCGCAAGAAGTCGATTGGCGTCAAAGAAATCGAGGCAACGATTGCCACGATGGCCCGCATCCCGCCAAAGACTGTCTCCAAGGATGACGAAGCCGTTCTGTCCAATCTTGAGGCTGAACTGAAGCGCGTTGTTTACGGTCAGGATCTGGCCATCGAAGCGCTGTCATCGTCGATCAAACTGGCACGTGCTGGTCTGCGTGAACCGGAAAAGCCAATCGGCTCTTACCTGTTCTCCGGTCCTACCGGCGTAGGCAAGACCGAAGTGGCCAAGCAGCTCGCGCTGTCGCTCGGCGTGGAACTCCTGCGTTTTGACATGTCCGAATATATGGAGCGTCACACGGTATCGCGTTTGCTTGGTGCACCTCCCGGCTATGTCGGTTTCGATCAGGGGGGGCTTCTGACCGACGGCGTTGATCAGCATCCGCATTGCGTGCTGCTGCTCGATGAAATCGAGAAGGCGCATCCGGATCTGTTCAACATCCTGTTGCAGGTCATGGATCACGGCAAGCTGACCGACCATAACGGCAAGCAGATCGATTTCCGCAATGTCATTCTAATTATGACAACCAATGCGGGTGCTTCGGATGCTGCACGGTCGGCGATCGGTTTCGGTTCTTCCCGTCGTGAAGGCGACGATATGGAAGCGATCAACCGGTTGTTCACACCGGAATTCCGCAACCGTCTCGATGCGATCATTCCATTCGGTCCTTTGCCGGTTCCGGTTATTCATCAGGTGGTGCAGAAGTTCGTCATTCAGCTTGAAGCCCAGTTGGCTGATCGCGGCGTGACCTTCGATCTGAAGCCTGAGGCAATCGCCTGGCTGGCTGAAAAAGGCTACGATGATCGCATGGGTGCCCGTCCGCTTGGCCGTGTCATTCAGGAGTACATCAAGAAGCCTCTGGCTGATGAAGTGCTCTTCGGCAGGCTGAAGAAGGGTGGCACGGTTGTTGTCTCGGTTGCCGAGAAGACCGATGGTTCGAAGGGTCTTGTTCTCGATTACATCGCCGACGAAGTCGTGGTGAAGCCGAAGAAAGAGATCGCGGTCGAGAAAAAACCGGTTGCGAAGAAGAAGCCAGCGCCGAAAAAGCCTGTACTCGAGAAAGCGTCGGCTGGACCGTCGGTTTTTGATGAGCCTGCACCGCCTTCGCGTGGCAAGGCTTCGGTACCCAAGGTACCGCGCAAGAAGTAATCAGAAGGCCGCCTCCGGGCGGCCTTTTTCTTGCTGGCACCGCCGCTTCGGGTTATCGATGATGGCATGGCCGATTCCGCACTTTCTCCGCCGCAAGATCAGGATGATGACGATCTGAAAACCAGATTTTCCTGGTTTCTTTCAGGGGTATCTGGAATCATCAGCGTACCTGCTTTCATTCTCATGACGGCACATGTCGGCTTTGCCGGTTTTGCCAGCGAGAATGGCGTGTCTTTGTTACAGGCGTCGTTCATGGTGGCGACGATCTGGGCATTGCCAGCCAATATTGTCCTTATTGGCGCGATCTCAGGAGGCTATTCGCTTGTGGGAGCCGCCATTGCGGTGGCTCTGTCGTCAATCCGGCTGATGCCGATGGTTGCAGCGTTCATTCCGGAATTGCGTGGGCCGAAAACACGTAAAATTACGCTGCTTTTGCTGTGCCATTTTATTGCTGTGACCGCGTGGGTTATGGGGATGGAGCGCTTTCAACACATTCCCCGCAATATGCGCACCAGCTATTTTGCCGGTCTTGGAATGACGCTGACATTGACCAATTCCCTGGTCGTGGCGCTC
Source organism: Phyllobacterium sp. 628 (assembly GCF_014189505.1). Taxonomy (GTDB): domain Bacteria; phylum Pseudomonadota; class Alphaproteobacteria; order Rhizobiales; family Rhizobiaceae; genus Phyllobacterium. The sequence goes on from NZ_CP050301.1 coordinate 2,387,272, forward strand.
GTCTATTTTCTCTCGACTGACTTTCCGCCCATCGTCTTTGCAGCGCTGTTCTTCCTGACACCGATGTATTTCCTGACATCGTTATGGGGGTCAGCGCGTGATCGCTCGATTCATGTGGCCATGGTTTCCGGATTGCTGCTGTTTCCGCTGATCCATCACCTTGCACCAGCCTATGACCTGCTGCTGACCGGTTTTGCCGGAGGGATCGTTACAATGGCCTATGTGCGATGGGCCAAGGCGAGGGGGCAGGCGGCATGACGTGGCATAGCCTGACGGACTGGTGGTGGCCGTACCTCTTCATCCTGCTCGCCGGATGGCTCCCTACCGATATCTGGCGCTATCTCGGCGTACTGATTGGCGGCCGAGTGCGCGAAGATCTGGAGGCGCTCATTGCTGTTCGCGCTGTTGCGACAGCGCTTGTTGCCGGAGTGATTGCGCAATTGATCCTGTATCCCAGCGGATCGCTGGCCGAATCGTCGGTTTTTCTGCGTATTGGCGCGGCGGCTGTCGGGTTCGTGGCATATCTACGTCTCGGTCGTCATGTGATCGTCAGTGTGATTGCGGCCGAGATTGTATTGATTGCCGGTCTGCTGTTTTCCTGAGTTTCAAAGGCTGGCCAATGCCTGCCGGATCTTCTCTGCATTGGCGGCGAGAACGCCCTGATCTTCCATCTGTCCCGTATGCGGTTTCAAGGCAATGCCGTCGAAGCGTGGAATGATGTGAAAGTGCAGGTGAAATACGGTCTGGCCTGCGGCAGGCTCGTTGAATTGTATCACAGTGACGCCATCGGCATCGAAAGCCGCTTTTACCGCACGTGCCAGTTTCTGTGTGGTGGCAATGACTGCCGCCAGACTATCCGGCGCAACATCCAGAATATTGCGCGAAGGTAATTTGGGAATGACCAGACAGTGACCATTACCCTGCGGCATGACATCCATGAAAGCGTAAGTGTCGGCATCTTCATAGAGCTTGTGGGATGGAATCTCACCACGAAGGATTTTGGCAAACACATTGTTGTCTTCGTAGGGCTGGCTCATAAGGCACCTGTCTGTTCTGTCGAATGAACCCGATGTTTCGCCATCAGAGACGCGAAGGTCAAGCCGTGTGGATCAAAAGATGCCCTCAGCAATCAGATTTTTTGAACGGTGCGTGCTCATTCAGAATCTCGCTCATTTGGGCGACGTCGTTGCGCTCGTGTTTCAGAAAGTCAGCGACAGCGCGGCGCAGGCCCTCGTGTGCAATGTAGTGGGCAGAATGGGTCGTAACTGGCAGATAGCCCCGCGCCAGCTTGTGTTCACCCTGCGCGCCTGCCTCCACTACCTTCAGTTTGCGTTCAATGGCGAAATCGATGGCCTGATGGTAGCAAACCTCGAAATGCAGGAAGCGATGATCTTCGATGCAGCCCCAATGCCGGCCAAAAAGCCGGTCTGAACCGATAAAATTGATCGCCCCGGCAATATAGCGGCCGTCGCGCTTTGCCATTATCAACACAATATCGTCAGGCATACGCTCGCCGATGAGCCGGTAGAACGCGCGGTTGAGATAGGGCTGACCCCATTTGCGATTGCCCGTGTCCGTATAGAATGTATAGAAATCATCCCACACGGCCTCTGTCAGGGCGCTGCCTGTCAGTCGGTCAATGGTGATATCGTTGGCCAGCGCTTCGCGCCGTTCGCGTTTTAACGCCTTGCGCTTGCGTGCCGCCAGACTTTCCAGAAAATCATCATATGTTTCATAGCCTTTATTGAAGAAGTGAAACTGTTGATCGATGCGGTGCAGGAAGCCAGCTTCATCGAATGCTGGTAAATCATCCGAATTGACGAACGTTGAATGTGCTGATGAAACACCAAGCTGTCCGGTCAATTGCCGCAGTCCATTGGCAAGTGCGGCGCGCACGGCGGCGCCGTCCCAGTTGCGATGGACAAGCAGACGAGGGCCTGTTGCAGGGGTGAATGGGATACTGGCCTGCAGTTTCGGATAGTACCGGCCACCGGCGCGCTCAAAAGCATCGGCCCAGCCGTGGTCGAAGACATACTCGCCCTGGCTGTGACCCTTCAGATAACAAGGAACTGCTCCGATGACGGCACCGGTCGCATCTTCAAGGCGTAAAAACTGTGGCAGCCAGCCGGATTTACGGGCAACGCAGCCGGAATCTTCGAGTGATGATAGAAATGCTTGAGAAAGAAATGGATTGTAATCCGGCGCATCTCTTGATGTCCCGGTCAGTTTTGACCATTCCTCCGGCGTAAACGCGCCGATGCCGTCGCCAACGCGCAAGGTGAACTCGCCCTGATCAAGATTTGGCATTGGTGAATTTGGCTTCCTGACGTTGCCGGCAGGACGATGAACACGTCGCTGCCCCTTGGTCTAAGCTAGGTATTTCACCCGGCGATACAAGAGGCAATAATGTGGAACATCCGCGGCATTAGGCGGTTCGCGGATCGAACCCTTCAAAGGTGATTTGATTCACATGGGCATCGCTCTTCGCCTTGTCATCAGGGCTGCGCACCGTCCATGAAATGACCGGGAGGTCAAGCTTGCCTCGCACAAACGCGACGAAATGATTTTCGAGGTGATGGACATTGTACGAGACAAAATCGATATCATAGGCAAGCATGGAAAAATGCGCTTCGAGATCGCTGTCTTTCAACCCTTCAGCAGTCAACCCGGCCGGTATGCCCGGAGCATCTTTGCCGAACAAGCGGATGAGGTGGTGATCGAAGGACATAATCGCAGCATCGCCTTCATAACCGGCTAAATCCCTGGCAACAGCTTTAACGAGACCGTCATCGCGGCCGGGAATGCCTTTGAGTTCAATGATAATGGGAACCCGGCCAGCAATCAGCCGGAGCGCTTCGGCCAATGTAGGCACGTGATCTTTTGTACCACCCACCCGTAACGCCGCTGCCGCAGCGACGGTCATGTCATGAATGTTGCCCGGCTTGCCAACAAGCCGGTCCAGTGTTCCATCGTGAAAGACCAGCGCTTCCCCGTCAGCCGAAAGATGAACGTCGCATTCGATGGCAAATCCGGCACTTGCTGCGGCATCAAAAGCCGAAAGGGTGTTTTCCCACCGGATTTTATTGAGATCATGCAATCCGCGATGGGCAATCGGAGCTTTTGCGAGCCAATCAGGAGAAGGCATGATTACTTGACCTCAATGATGGCTTCGATTTCGACCGGTGCGTTCAGCGGCAGGGACGCTGTGCCGACGGCAGATCGCGCGTGGCGGCCAGTATCGCCCAGCACGGCAACCAACAGATCAGATGCACCATTGGCAACAAGATGCTGTTCAGTGAAATCAGGCTTCGACGCCACAAATACGGTGATTTTGACGATGCGGGCAATCTTTTCCAGATCGCCAAGCGCAGCCTTGGCTTGCGCAAGAATATTGATGGCACAGGCCTTGGCGGCTTCCTGCCCCTGCGCAACGGTCAATTCACCACCCAATAAACCGGTGTGGATGAGTTTTCCTGCAGCCAATGGCAACTGACCTGAAGTCAGCAGCCATGAGCCGCTTTGAGCAAACGGAACGTAGTTTGCGGCGGGTGCCGCTGCGACCGGGAGAGTGATTCCAAGCTCGCTCAGGCGGCTTTCGATGGTATTGGTCATGGGCTTTCCTGTCCTTATGTTGCGGAATCGCAATTGATTGTGATGGAAGTTGCGATTTTTGCCTCGCTTCCGCCAAGAGTTTTTTTAATATGACATTCGAAAATTGGAGAATCTTGTCAATGCGTCTAATTCCTGTCCTCGTTTTCAGCCTCAGCGCCATGGGTCTGTCCGGATCATCCATGGCTCTAGCCGCTGGAACAGCGACTCTCGTGCCACACCGCGCCATTTATGATCTCAAACTGGATAATGCGCAGGAAAGCAGTGGTATCACGGGGCTGACAGGCCGCATGGTCTATGAGTTCAATGGATCGGATTGCGAAGGTTATACGACAAATTTCCGCTTCGTTACCCGCGTGGATATGGAAGAACAGCCGCAACGCGTGACGGACCAGCAGACAACGACTTTTGAATCAGGCGACGGCGCAAAGTTTCGGTTCGTCAACAAGACTTTCGTTGACCAGAGCCTGACAAAGGAAGTTCGCGGCGATGCGCTCCTTGCCAAAGACAAGACCGAAGTTGCGCTGACCAAACCAGAGGCAAACAAGGAAAATCTCGAACTCTCGCAATTTCCAACTCGGCACATGCAGGAATTGATCGAAAAGGCGATTGCCGGCGATGTGTTTTATCAGACCAAACTGTTCGATGGCTCTGAAGATGCCGACAAGGTCATGGCGACGACCGTTGTCATTGGCAAACCGGGGGTAGGTGACTCCGATGACGAGACGAAGAAGATGGGGCCGCTGGAAAAGGAAAACACCTGGCCCGTATCGATTGCCTATTTTGATGACAAGGACAAATCAGAAGGCCTGCCAAGCTATCGCATCAATTTCAAAATGTATCGCAATGGCGTAACGCGCGATCTGAAAATGGATTACGGCGATTTCTCCATGATCGGCAAGCTGGTCAATTTGGAGCTGTTTGACGCACCGAAGTGCTCGAAATAGAATTACGCGGCCAGAGTGATATCCATTCGCACGGAAAGCCCGGCATCCGTGGCAATGTTGATGAGTGTATCCAAGCTAAAATTCATAATTCTACCCTTCAGTAGATCATTCAAACGAGGCTGCGTTATTCCCAAACGGCGCGCGGCCTCGGTTTGGGTCAGTTTCCAGCTGTTTATCTGCTGTTCTATAGCGATCATGAGATTGGACCGCATCGACATATTGGCCGCTTCAGCAGGATTGTTTTCCAGCGCATCCCATACATTACCAAAACTCAAGCGTTCCATCGTTTTCACTCCTGGATTTGTCTCAGACGCAGAGCAGCGATATCCAAGTCGCGCTTTATCGTTTTTTGCGTTTTCTTTTGGAAGGCGTGCAAAACATATATCGTTTCTGCGAGCTTCACGACGTAGAGCACTCTAAACGCTCCCTGATGGTCTCGAACGCGGATTTCACCAACACCTGTGCCAATGGTGGCCATTGGCTTCCAATCACTTGGTTCCAACCCAAGCTGCACCTTATGCAATTGCACGCCGATCTCCCTTCGAATGGTTTCAGGAAAGTCACGCAATCGAACCAGTGAATCTCCGAGAAATTCCAAGCGCTTCAAAATATCGCCTCTTTTTATATCAGTTTTTGTATAAGTCTGACAAGACGATAGCGGCGTGGCAACCAGAAGGATATTCCCCGATAGTAGCGACAGCAAACCACTGACGCACGCTCATAAACCCAATAAATCCGACGTGAAACTACCTTTTCTCTCCCTTGCTCTTGCGTTTGCCGGGAATATCGCTTAACAGCCGCTTCATTCCACACACGGGATTTGGGTTGATATCGGGAGAAATCCGATATGGCCTCCGGTGGCGGGTTTCCGCCTCTTTCCCGTGGAGGTTCAACCGGAAAAGGAAAACTAAGAGATGGCATTGCCTGATTTCAGCATGCGTCAGCTCCTTGAAGCTGGCGTTCACTTCGGCCACCAGACACATCGCTGGAACCCGAAAATGGCACCATATATTTATGGTTCCCGCAACAATATTCACATTCTTGACCTGGCCCAGACCTATCCTCTGCTGCACACCGCGCTGAAGAAGGTTTCGGACACCGTTGCCCGTGGCGGCCGCGTTCTGTTCGTTGGCACCAAGCGTCAGGCTTCGGACATCATTGCTGATGCCGCAACCCGTTCGGCTCAGTACTACGTCAACGCCCGCTGGCTCGGCGGCATGATGACCAACTGGAAGACGATTTCGAATTCCATCCAGCGTCTGCGCAAGCTCGACGAACTTCTTTCCAGCGAAGCACAGGGCTTCACCAAGAAGGAACGTCTGAATCTTGATCGCGAACGTGAGAAGCTCAACCGCGCTCTCGGCGGTATCAAGAACATGGGTTCGGTTCCGGACCTCATCTTCATCATCGATACCAACAAGGAAGCGATTGCTATTCAGGAAGCCAAGCGTCTTGGTATTCCGGTTGTAGCCGTTATCGATTCCAATTGCGATCCGGACCAGATCGACTTCCCGATCCCAGGCAACGACGATGCATCGCGCGCTATTTCGCTGTATTGCGATCTGATTGCCAAGGCTGCTCTTGATGGCATTCTGCGCCAGCAGGGTTCGCTCGGCATCGATGTCGGCGCTCAGGAAGAAGCTCCTGTTGAGCCAACGCTCGAAGCTCCGGCTGCCGAAGCTCCTGCACAGGAAGGTGAAGCCTCCGCTTGAGGCTTCATACACCCGTCTTAATCGGGTGATTAAAACCATATCGATTGGCGCATGACGCGCCGCAAAAGTTGGCATGCTGGTTTCCCCAGTATGCCTTCGCTTTGAGAAGAGGCGACATAATGAGCATTTCTGCATCACAGGTAAAAGAACTCCGCGAAATCAGCGGCGCTGGCATGATGGACTGCAAGGCAGCCCTGACTGAAACCAATGGCGACATGGAAGCCGCCGTTGACTGGCTGCGCGCAAAAGGCATTTCCAAGGCTGACAAGAAGGCAGGCCGTACGGCTGCCGAAGGTCTGGTTGGTGTTGCTTCGAACGGCAAAAAGTCCGTCGTTGTCGAAGTCAACTCCGAAACCGATTTCGTTGCCCGCAATGACGCGTTCCAGGACATCGTCCGCAACGTAGCCAATGTGGCCCTTACGACAGATGGTTCGACAGCTGCCGTTGCCGCTGCGACCTATCCAGCTTCCGGCAAGTCGGTTGTCGATACGATCAAGGACGCTGTTGGCACGATCGGTGAAAACCTCTCGTTCCGCCGCTCTGCTGCGCTCAGCGTCAGCGAAGGCGTTGTGGCAACCTACATCCACAACGGCGTTTCTGACGGCCTTGGCAAGCTTGGTGTTCTCGTTGCAATCGAGACCGCAGGCGATGCGGACGCTGCAAACGCATTCGGCCGTCAGGTTGCAATGCATGTTGCTGCAACCAACCCGCTTGCTTTGACACCAGCTGAAGTTGATCCGGCAGCTGTTGAGCGTGAAAAGGCGGTTTTCACCGAATCCGCTCGTCAGTCCGGCAAGCCGGAAAACATTATCGAAAAGATGGTCGAAGGCCGCCTGCGCAAGTTCTACGAAGAAGTTGTGCTGCTTTCTCAGGCTTTCGTCATCAATCCTGACCTGACTGTTGAAGCCGCTCTCAAGGATGCGGAAAAGGCAATCGGCGCACCGGCAAAAATCACAGCATTCGTGCGTTTCGCTCTCGGTGAAGGTATCGAGAAAGAAGCAACCGATTTCGCTGCTGAAGTCGCAGCAGCTGTGAAGAAGTAATTTCACGACTGACTAAATCCGGGGGCACCGCGTGACAACGCGGTGCCCTTGGTGTATCCGGACTTCAAATATCTGACATGCACGACTCTGAGGGAGGTTTTATGGCTGGTACGGCTGTGTATAAACGCGTTCTGCTCAAGGCCTCCGGTGAAGCTCTTATGGGTGATCAGGGCTTCGGTATCGACGTCACGGTTGCCGACCGTATTGCCAGCGATATCGCTGAAGCGCGTGCATTGGGTGTAGAAGTTGGCGTTGTTATCGGCGGCGGTAATATTTTCCGCGGCGTCGCTGTGGCGTCCAAGGGCGGCGACCGGGTAACCGGCGACCATATGGGCATGCTCGCGACAGTCATCAATTCATTGGCGCTGCGCACATCCCTCGTCAAGATTGGTATTGATACAGTTGTACTTTCTGCCATCGCCATGCCTGAATTGTGCGAGACTTTCTCGCAGAGACAGGCAACGGCTTATATGGATATGGGAAAAGTCGTGATTTTTGCCGGCGGTACAGGCAATCCATTTTTTACCACTGACTCGGCTGCAGCCTTGCGCGCGGCCGAAGTTGGCGCCGATGCTCTCTTCAAGGGCACGCAGGTTGACGGTGTTTACACCGCTGACCCCAAGAAAGACCCGAATGCCGTCCGGTTTGACCGACTTACCCACAAGGAGATGCTGGATCGCGGCCTTTCTGTAATGGATACAACGGCTGTTGCTCTTGCGCGCGAGAACAATATCCCAATAATTGTTTATTCAATCCACGAAAAAGGTGGTTTTGCGGAAGTTCTGCAGGGCAGAGGGCGTGCGACCATCGTTTCTGACGAATGATCCAACATTCCCGCACAGGTTGAGCGGAATACCGGAAAGAATATAGGAGCATTGAGTATGAGTGATGCACTCGATTTGAATGATCTGAAGCGCCGCATGGATGGCGCTGTGCAGGCTTTGAAACATGACCTTAACGGTCTTCGTACGGGGCGAGCTTCGGCAAGCTTGCTTGAACCAATCACCGTTGAAGCCTACGGCTCACATATGCCACTCAATCAGGTTGCCAATATTACGGTCCCTGAATCCCGCATGCTGGCCGTCTCCGTCTGGGACAAGTCCATGGTCGGTAAGGTGGAACGGGCGATTCGCGAATCCGGTCTTGGCCTCAATCCTATTACGGATGGCAATAATCTTCGTATTCCATTGCCGGAACTCAACGAACAGCGCCGCAAGGAACTGGTCAAGATCGCCCACCAATATGTTGAGCAGGCAAAGGTTGCCGCCCGCCATGTACGCCGCGACGGCATGGACGAATTGAAGAAGCTCGAAAAGGACGGCGATATCAGTCAGGATGACAACCGGGTCCTTTCGGAAAAAGTCCAGAAAATGACGGACGAGACGATTACCGAGATGGACAAGGTCGTTGCCGTCAAGCAGGCGGAAATTATGCAGGTTTAACCTGCTGCCCAATATTGTTGCCACCGGAGGTTGAATACTATGTCCAATCCGAGCCACATTGCCATCATCATGGATGGAAATGGCCGTTGGGCAAAGGCACGGGGCTTGCCGCGTGCGGCGGGGCACAAGGCCGGCTTGGAAGCGCTGCGCGATACGATCCGTGCGGCCGGTAAAATGGGCATTCCATTTTTGACGCTGTTTGCGTTTTCGTCGGAAAACTGGTCGCGTCCACGGTCTGAAGTTTCGGATTTGATGGGATTGCTCAAGCTTTTCATCCGCCGCGATCTTGCTGAATTGCATCGTGAGAATGTGCGCGTGCGTATCATTGGCGAGCGGGAAGGGCTGGCGAAGGATATTCGCGGCCTTCTGATGGAAGCCGAGACGCTGACGGGTCGCAATACGGGTTTGACTCTGGTCATTGCCTTCAACTACGGCTCACGCAATGAGATTACCCGTGCGGTTCAGCAACTGCTGGCAGACGTGAGTGCGGGTGTCATCACCCAAGCGGACGTGACAGCCGAAGCCATCTCTGCCCGGCTCGATACAGCCGATATCCCTGATCCGGACCTCATTATCCGCACCAGCGGCGAGATGCGTCTTTCAAATTTCCTGCTTTGGCAGGCTGCCTATTCAGAATTCATGTTCCTGCCGTGTTATTGGCCTGATTTCCGCTCTACGCACCTCGCTGAAGCGATTGAGACGTTCCATATGCGCGAACGCCGGTTCGGTGGGGTAAATCAACAGGAAATAGCCCTGTGACGGCTGCAGAGCCCACTCCGCCGGTCAAGACAGGCAGCCGGTTCTCAAATCTGTACAAACGCACCTTTAGCGCCATCATCCTTATTGCCATTGCTCTAGCCCTCACATGGATCGGCGGTCTGCCGTTTACCCTGATGGCATGCGCTATCGGGCTCGGCGTCTTCTACGAGTGGCATTCGATCACGGCGCCGCGTTCAACTGCGTTGACCCGCAGTGTCGCGTGGATCTGTCTGATCGTGGTCCTTGGAATGCTGCTGTTTTCCCATAATGGACTGCTGATTATTGCTGTGCTGCTGGCAGGAGCGGCCATAGTGGCTGTGCTTGGAGGCAGGGCGTCAGGCTATTGGCCGGCGACGGGGCTGCTCTATGCCGGTTTCCCCGCCATTGCATTGACATTTGTGCGTGGTGACACGGGGGATGGGTTTGCGGCAGTCCTGTTTTTGTTTGCTGTTGTCTGGTCCACGGACATTTTTGCCTATTTCAACGGGCGCGCATTGGGAGGACCAAAGCTGGCGCCGCGTTTCTCACCCAACAAGACGTGGGCAGGAGCCATTGGCGGAGCCGCAGCCGGCATTGCTGCCGGTGTTGCCTGTGCAGCCTTCATAACGCCGGCAGGCGGTGTTCCCATTCCATTGATCGCATTCGTGCTGTCCGTTACGGCTCAGATTGGCGATCTGGGGGAATCATGGGTCAAGCGCAGGTTTGGCGTGAAAGATTCTGGGGCATATGATCCCCGGTCACGGTGGCGTGATGGACCGGGTGGACGGACTTGTAGCAGCAGCGGCATTGCTGTACCTCATCGGAGCAATTCTGGTTAAACCGGAAACGCCCTACGATATTCTTTTCTAGCTGGCCGCGCTTCGGCAACCCTCTGCGGGTTTATAGCAACGCCCGGAGGACATTTTGACGGATACGCTGAGCTATCTTTTCGGCCCTCACAGTTTGCTTATTGGTACAATTCTACCCTTCCTGGTCATATTGACCGTTGTCGTCTTTGTTCATGAGATGGGCCATTACCTCGTTGGCCGCTGGTGCGGCATTGGGGTGCAGGCTTTCTCGATTGGATTTGGACCGGAGCTGTTTGGTTTCAATGACCGAAATGGAACGCGCTGGAAGCTTTCGGCGATTCCGCTTGGCGGATATGTGAAGTTTGCAGGCGATGAAAGCGTTGCGAGTTCACCCGTAACCTTGCCGGAAAACATGAGCGCGGCAGAACGTGCCGTCGCATTTCACACGCAACCCGTATGGAAACGGGCGGCAACGGTGTTTGCCGGACCCGCCTTCAATATTCTTCTTACAGTTGCGATCTTTTCCGTATTCTTTGCACTCTATGGACGCATGGTTGCGGACCCGATCGTTGCGGAAGTGCGCCCGGGCGGACCAGCGGCTGTTGCAGGCTTTCAGCCGGGTGACCGGTTCATCAGCGTTGACGGCGACAAGGTTTATACATTTTCCGACGTGCAGCGGCACGTTTCCGCCCGTGCGGGTGATTCTCTTAAGTTTGTCGTGGAGCGCAACGGGCAGCAGGTTGATCTCACCGCTACGCCGGAACTGGTTGAGCAAAAAGATCCCTTGGGTAACACCGTCAAAATTGCAGCTATTGGCGTCGTCAACAATCAGGAAGTCGGGAACTTTCGCCGGATCACCTATAACCCTGTCGAATCAGTGGGGCAGGCGGTGCGCGAGAGCGGGTTTATTATTGCGCGTACAGGCCAATTTTTCAGCCGATTCTTTGCCGGCCGCGAAGATAAGTGTCAGCTCGGCGGTCCGGTAAAGATAGCAACCATGGCGGGACAGGCGGCAAGTCAGGGTATTGACTGGCTTATTCAGCTAACGGCCATGCTTTCAATTGGCATTGGACTGCTTAATCTATTTCCATTGCCGCCGCTGGACGGCGGTCATTTGATCTTTTATGCAGTAGAAGCTGTCATACGCAGACCCGTCAAACCCGCCATTCAGGAGATTTTCTTCCGAGTTGGCTTCTTGCTGGTGTTGGGATTTATGGGATTTGTGGTGTTTAATGACCTTTTCGCCTGCCGGTGAGAAAAATTAAACATTAGTGAAAATATGCAGGTGGGCTGGAAAAGCGTTATGATCTGTTTACTATAAGCTGTGAATGGAGTGGCATGGATGCCACGCTTTCGTGCGAAGTAAACAGATTTTAACCGTAAGCCTTGCGTGTATGTAAAAACCGGTTATGACGGTGTGCGAGTAAGTGCTTAGTCCGGGATCTCGCCCGGGGACAACGAGAAACAAAGGTTTAGTAGGCCTATGGCGGCAAGTTCAAAATTCGTTGGTGCAGCGTCGGCGCTCGCCATTTCAGCGGCTCTTGTGGGCCCAGGTGCAATCGTCGCAACGATTGCCGGGGTAACAACAGCCCAGGCAGCAACCGTCAGCCGTATTGAAGTGCGCGGGAATTCCCGTGTTGACGCACAGACGGTCAAGGACAATCTCGGCATTACGCCAGGCAAGCCTTTCTCCAATAATGATATCGATGCTGCCACCAAGCGTTTGTTTGCAACAAACCTGTTCGGCGATGTGCGCATTACTCAGTCCGGTGGCGCTCTGATCGTTACGGTTTCCGAGCACCAGGTTGTCAATCAGGTCATTTTCCAAGGCAACAAGAAGATCAAGGACGTTCAGCTCTCCAGTGCTGTGCAGTTGAAGTCGCGTGATGCTTTCAATCAGCAGACGCTTGATGCCGACACGGAGGCCGTCCGCGCTGCTTATCGCAACATCGGACGTAGCGATGCTACGGTAAACTCGCGCATCATGGATTTGGGGCAGGGCCGGGTTAACGTTGTTTATGAAATCAACGAAGGCGACCGTACAAAGATCGACAACATTGTCTTTGTTGGCAACAATGCCTTTGGCGAACGCCGCTTGCGCGACGTGATTTCGACCAAGAAGTCCAATCCTTTGTCTTGGCTGACACGCAACGACGTCTATAGCGAAGATCGTATGCGCGCTGACGAAGAGGCATTGCGCCGTTTCTATTACAACCGTGGTTATGCGGATTTCCGCGTTATCTCATCGACAGCCAATCTCGATGCGGCGACCAATGAATACACGATCACCGTTACAGTTGAAGAAGGTGAGAAGTACACATTCGGCGGTGTAGAGGTTCAGAGCTCGGTTGAGGGTGTTGATGCGTCCAAGCTCGGCGGTCTTGTAGAAACCAGCCAGGGTTCGACATACAACGCCAAGGAAGTCGAAAATTCGATCATCAAGCTTTCTGAAAAGGTAGCTGGTCAGGGTTATGCCTTTGCCAAGGTAGAGCCACGCGGTGATCGCAATTTCGAGAACCACACGATTTCGGTTGTCTACAACATCGATCAGGGTCCGCGCGCCTATCTTGAGCGCATTGAGATCCGTGGCAACGAAAAGACACGCGACTATGTCATTCGTCGTGAATTCGATGTCAGCGAAGGCGATGCATTCAATCAGGTTCTCATCCAGCGCGCCAAGAAGCGTCTTGAAAACCTTGATTTCTTCCAGACAGTCAACATCACGACTGCTCCTGGTTCGCAGCCTGATCAGGTTGTTCTGGTTGTTGATGTTATCGAGAAGTCAACCGGTGAGTTTTCCATCGGCGGCGGTTATACAACGGGCGGCGAAAGCCCCGGACCAACAGTGGAAGGCTCGATCACCGAGCGCAACTTCCTCGGTCGCGGTCAGTTCATTCGTATTGGCGCCGGTGGTGGCCTGAACAACAACCGTACCTATTCGCTGTCGTTCACCGAGCCATACTTCCTCGGTCAGCGCATTTCGGCTGGTTTCGATCTGTTCAAGCGTCAGTCCGGTGTGAACGACAAGTATGAGACCGATTTGACCGGCGGCACGATCCGCTTTGGTCTGCCGATCACGGAAACTTTGACTGCTGGTGTCGCGTACAACCTGACTCAGGAAAAGTACGAGATCGATGATAAAGCTCGTAACCCTGATGGCTCTGTCAATCTGGACGAGATTTCGCAGGCTTTTGCTGATGCGGCGAATCGCGGTACCTGGATCAAATCATCAGTTAGCTGGTCGTTAGTGTATGATACGATTGATGATCGCAAGAATCCACGTGATGGTCTCTATGCGAAATTCAATCAGGAATATGCTGGCGTCGGCGGTGATGCGAATTACCTGAAGACAACCTTCAAGGGTAGTTATTACAAGACGCTTTCGCAAGAGATGGACATTGTCGGTCTCGTTGGCGTAGGTGCCGGCTATATCAAGGGCTTCGGCGACGAACCGCTGCGCGTTTTTGATACATTCAAGAACAATCAGGACATGATTCGCGGCTTCAAGTACGCTGGTATCGGTCCGCGTGACGGTCGGCCCGGTCTAGACGATAAGGGAAGCTTCCTCGGCGGCACCACGTATTTCAACGCAAGTGTTGAAACACAGTTCCCGTTGCCAGTTGTTCCCGAGAGCCTTGGTATTCGCGGTGCATTGTTTGCTGATGCGGCAACACTCTATGGAAGTGATCTTGCTCAGGCGAAGAGCCCCGTTGATACCACTGGCATGGAATGGCGTGCGTCCGTTGGTGCAAGTATCATGTGGGCATCGCCGTTCGGTCCGCTGCGCTTCGACTACGCTATTCCGGTCAAGAAGGTTGAAGGCGATCAGGTCCAGAACTTCAACTTCGGCATGTCGAGCAAATTCTGATAGATTGCTGACCTCCCGGGGGAGCATATTTCCCCGGGGGAGAAAGTTAGTCGATGGCCGATCCGATTTTTTATGAGCCACTGTTGAATGTGACTATTGGTCAGATCGCCGGTCTGACCAATGGCGTTCTTGTTGACAGCTCCCTTGCAAACAGACCTGTTGTACGCCTCGCATCGTTGTCGGATGCTGGACCTGATGCACTTGTTTTCATTGATGGCAAGAAGAACGCGCACAATCTTGAGAATTTGAAGGCGGCTTGCGTGCTTTGCACCGACGACGTCAAATCAAGCATTCCCAAAAACATCGCAATTATAGTGACTCGCCATCCGCAGCAGGATTTCGCAGCCGTTGGCCGGGCGCTTTATCCTCATGCGGTGAATGCGCATCTATGGAGTGGCGGCGAAACAGGTATTTCACCGCACGCAATCATTCATCCGACAGCTGAGATCGAAGCCGGTGTTACGATCGAACCGGGCGTCATCATTGGCAGCAATGTCTCCATTGGCTCCGGCACCGTCATTGCCGCCAGCGTGGTGATTGGCAATGGCTGCAAGATTGGACGTGATTGCTATATCGCCCCAAGCAGTTCTGTTCAGTATGCATTTCTTGGCAACAAAGTACTGCTGCACCCGGGTGTGCGCATAGGCCAGGATGGTTTCGGCTATGTGCCGGGCAAGGCGGGACTCGATAAGATGCCGCAGCTTGGCCGTGTCATTATCCAGGATAATGTCGAGATTGGCGCCAACACGACGGTTGATCGTGGTGCTTTAGGCGACACCGTTATTGGTGAAGGCACAAAAATCGATAATCTTGTGCAAATTGCCCACAATGTTCATATCGGACGCCATTGCGTGATAGCTGCACAATGTGGCATTTCCGGTAGCGTAGTGCTCGGCGACATGACGAGGCTTGGTGGCAGTGTTGGCATCAAGGACCATGTCAATATTGGCTCAGGCGTTGAAATTGCCGCGGCAAGCGGTGTGATGAATGATATTCCGGATGGCGAGAGATGGGCCGGAGCGCCCGCCCAGCCATTCAAGCAATGGTTCCGTGAAATTGCGAGTGTCCGCGCGATGACCAGAACCAAGAAGGAGAGCAGCTCAGATGAGTGATAATGTACAAGCAAGCAGCCTTGGCGTCGCGGACATCCAGAAGCTTCTGGCAAGCCTGCCGCATCGCTATCCCTTTTTGCTGATCGACCGTATCGTAGATATCGATCGCGACGTCTCGGCGACAGGCATCAAGAACGTTAGTATCAACGAGCCGCATTTTGCCGGACATTTTCCGGAATTGCCGATTATGCCTGGTGTTCTGATCATCGAAGCCATGGCTCAGACGGCCGGTGCCATCGTGCTGCTCCATAACGGAAGCGGCAAACCGGGCAAGGTCTTTTTCATGACCATTGACGGTGCGAAATTCAGACGGCCTGTTGTTCCCGGCGACCAGCTCAAGCTGCGCGTCACCAAACTTAAGCAGCGCGGCAATATTCATAAATATGCCTGTGTCGCCGAAGTTGATGGCTTCAAGGTCGCGGAAGCTGAAGTTGCAGCAATGGTCAGTTTTCCAGAAGACGACGAGACCGGAGCCTGATGTCCAATCCCAGCATTCATCCGACTGCTATTATTGAAGCGGGCGCAAAAATTGGTGACAGGGTAAATATTGGTCCGTTCTGCCATATCGGTTCTGAAGCTGTTATCGGCAACGACGTCGAGATTGCCAGCCACGTGGTCATCTTGGGCGCTACAACCCTTGGTGATGGCGCCGAGGTGTTTCCGCATGCCATTCTGGGCGGTGATCCGCAGAACACCAAGCACAAGGGTGGACGGACAACGCTGATCATCGGCAAGAATTGCGTGATCCGTGAAGGTGTTACCATGCACCGTGGCACGGATAGCAGCCGTGGCACGACGACGGTGGGCGACAACTGCATGTTTCTGGCGTATTCGCATGTCGCACATGATTGCGAGATCGGCAACAGCGTGACGTTCTCGAACAATGTCATGATTGGCGGCCACGTAACTATCGGAAATAATGTTATTATTGGCGGCGGTGCCGCCTTGCACCAGTTCGTTCGTGTTGGCCATCACGCATTTATCGGCGGGCTTGCCGCCGTGGCGCTGGATGTCATTCCCTACGGTATGGTTATCGGCAATCACGCCTATCTCGGCGGGTTAAACATTGTCGGCATGAAACGCTCCGGCATGGCACGACCGGAGATCCACAATATGCGGCGTGCCGTGCGCATGTTGTTTGATCGCAGCAAGCCGGTGCGCGCACGGGCTGATGATGTGCGGGAGGCATTTCCGCAATCACCTGCGGTTGCAGATCTGATCGATTTCATCACGACGGATACAAAGCGCGCCTATTGCACACCGCCCCTCGGTTCCGGAATCGAGACAAGCGACAGTGACGACAAAAGCTAAAACCCCGGATACAGGTTTGCCAGCGGCCATAACAGGCCGCACGGCGATTGTCGCCGGCAATGGCCTGCTCCCCATTGCGATTGCAGAAAGCCTGCAAAAACATGGCACTAACCCTCTGATCATTGCGATAAAGGGTGAGGCTTCCCCCGAAATCCACGCTGCAAAGCATGCCGAGATTTCCATTGTCGAGCTTGGCGGCTTGATGAAAATCCTGAAATCCGAAGGCATTACCAATGTTGTGCTGGCTGGCGGCGTGCGACACCGTCCGGAATTCAAAGCCGCGCTGCATCCTGGTAATGGCAATCTCGTGGCCCTGTTTCGCTTCCTGCGTGCATTTAGGCTCGGGGATGACGGCTTGCTTCGGGCCGTGATTTCCACCATTGAATCCTACGGTTTCCGAGTTTTGGGCGCCCATGAGAT
The DNA here is from genome assembly GCF_014189505.1 of Phyllobacterium sp. 628. GTDB lineage: Bacteria > Pseudomonadota > Alphaproteobacteria > Rhizobiales > Rhizobiaceae > Phyllobacterium. Next base: position 2,404,283 of record NZ_CP050301.1, read on the forward strand.
CGTTCCGGACATTCTTGCACCGGATGTTGGCACGATCACCAGAAAACGCGCTGATAAGGAAAGCCAGGCTGATATGCACGCTGCGCGCGAAGCAGCTGTACTGATTGGCTCGCTTGACATCGGACAGGCCGCGATAGCTGTTGGTCGACGTGTGGTTGCCCTCGAAGGGGTCGAAGGCACCGACGCAATGCTGCAACGGGTGGCTGAATTGCGCAGTGCCAAGCGCATCAATCGCAAGGGTGGCGTTTTGGTGAAATGCGCCAAACCGCAGCAGGAAGTGCGGGCGGATTTGCCAGCCATCGGGGTTAGCACCATTGAAAACGCTGTCAAAGCGGGTTTAAAGGGCATCGCGATCGAAGCGCGGCGCACGTTGATTCTAGGGTATGGCGAGACGATCGCGGCAGCCAACGCAGCAGGTATTTTTATCGAGACCTTCGAGCAGGAGGCCAAATAATGGCCGCAACCAGACCGCTTCGGCTGGCGATTGTTACTGGCGAAGAATCCGGCGACCTGCTGGGCGCGGATCTCGTTCAAACATTGCGGCGGAAGTATCCGGGCGAGGTGACTTTGACCGGTCTTGGCGGTGAACACCTTGCTGTACTTGGGCTTAAGTCTTTGTTTGATCAGCATGAAATTGCCCTTATGGGTATTTCGGCAATCGTCACCAAACTGCCGCAACTCATCCGCCGCATCGCGCAATTGGCCAGTGCCATTATAGAAGCCAAGCCGGATTGTCTCGTTATTATCGACAGCCCGGATTTCACCCATCGGGTTGCGCGCAAGGTGCGCGCTGCTGATCCGTCGATCCCGATTATCAACTATATCAGCCCGTCGGTCTGGGCTTGGCGGCCGGAACGCGCCAAGGCCATGCGTGGATATATCGACCACGTTCTTGCCATCCTGCCGTTCGAAGTGCAGGCGCTGAAGGATCTGGATGGGCCATCTGCCACCTATGTCGGACATCGGCTTGTCACCTATGCGCCGCTCATGGCGGCGGCGGCACAAAACCTGGCACGTGAAACTGAGCTGGCGAATACATCCGAGCGTAGCCTCGTGGTACTTCCGGGCTCACGTCGGTCGGAAATCACAAGTCTTGCCAAAGCTTTCGGCGAAACTGTTGAGCTTTTGATTGATCGCGGCAATCGCCTTAGAATCACGCTGCCAACCCTGCCAAAAGTCGAAAATCTGGTACGCGAGCTCACGGCAGGATGGAAAGTTAAGCCTAATATCGTCGTTGGCGAAGCAGAAAGATTGAAAGCATTTGCTGCTGCGGATGCTGCTCTGGCCGCATCAGGCACGGTTTCACTGGAGCTGGCATTGGCGCGGATACCAACGGTTTTATCCTACAGACCTGACTGGCTGGCCCGTCTGATCATTGCACCGCGCATCAAGATATGGAGCGCTGCGCTGCCAAACATTATTGCCGATGAGCCGGTTGTGCCGGAATATTTCAATCAGTTCGTGCGCCCAGGGCCGCTTGCGCGTCAGATCGAGCAGCTTTTGCGACCCAGCATCTACCGCACGGCCCAGTTACAGGGCTTCGACAAGATCGCCAATCTGATGCAGACCGAGCGTCCGTCGGGTGAAATTGCGGCCGATGTGGTGCTTGCGCACCTGCGTTAAAGCATCAAAAGCGCCATTCCCAGATACACCAAGTCAACGGATTCCACTTTTTCGCCACAATCCAAAGGGTTTCAAACACAAAAAAGGCGCCATGTGGCGCCTTTTTTAATGCCGGTTTTAAGGGCTTTTATTTGCGGTTGCCGACCGGCACATAATCGCGCTGGGTTGCGCCGGTATAGAGCTGGCGCGGACGGCCAATCTTCTGATGCGGATCTTCGATCATTTCCTTCCACTGGGCCAGCCAGCCGACGGTGCGCGCAACGGCGAACAGAACGGTGAACATGGTGGTGGGGAAGCCGAGAGCCTTCAAGGTGATACCGGAATAGAAATCGACATTCGGGTAAAGCTTCTTTTCGATGAAATATTCATCGGTCAGGGCAATGCGTTCCAACTCCATGGCGACGTCGAGCAATGGATCGTCCTTGATGCCGAGTTCGGCCAGAACTTCCTTGGTGGTCTGCTGCATGATCTTGGCGCGCGGATCGTAGTTCTTGTAAACGCGGTGGCCAAAGCCCATCAGGCGGAACGGATCGTTCTTGTCCTTGGCGCGGGCGATGAATTCCGGAATACGGTCGACCGTACCAATTTCGCCGAGCATGGTGAGTGCGGCTTCATTGGCGCCGCCATGGGCAGGACCCCAGAGGCAGGCAATGCCGGCTGCAATGCACGCGAACGGATTGGCACCGGATGAGCCGGCAAGGCGCACTGTTGATGTCGAAGCGTTCTGTTCGTGATCAGCGTGCAAAATGAAAATCCGGTCCATTGCGCGAGCAAGAACCGGATTTGGCACGTAATCTTCACATGGCACAGCAAAGCACATGTGCAAAAAGTTGGTTGCGAAATCGAGATTGTTCTTCGGGTAAACGAAGGGTTGACCGATATGATACTTGTAGGCCATGGCGGCCAGGGTCGGAATCTTGGCGATCATACGGATCGACGCAACCATGCGTTGATGCGGATCGGAGATATCGGTTGAATCGTGATAGAAGGCCGACAGGGCGCCAACACAGCCAACCATGACTGCCATGGGATGGGCATCACGGCGGAAGCCGCTGAAGAAGCGCGACATCTGTTCATGCACCATGGTGTGGTGCGTTACGCGGAAGTCGAAATCATGCTTCTGGCTCTTGGTCGGCAGTTCGCCGTAGAGCAGGAGATAGCAGGTTTCGAGAAAATCGCCCTTTTCGGCGAGCTGTTCGATAGGGTAGCCGCGATGCAGCAAAATGCCTTCATCACCATCGATATAGGTGATCTGCGACTCGCAGGAGGCTGTTGAGGTAAAACCCGGATCATACGTGAAGGCACCGGTGTTCTTGTAGAGTGTTCCAATGTCTACGACATCAGGTCCGATGGTCCCTTTTTTAATCGGTAACGCAAACTCATGACCATTCAGATCGATGTTGACGTTGTTCTCAGACATTGCAGTTCCTTTCTTGCTTCAGCTCCCGCTGACATCTCGTGTACCGATTCCCGAAGTTCGCTGCATAAGCAGTAGACTCTCGTCGAACTTCGGAACTGAAAGGACACGAGTTACTTCACATTCCAGCATGACCTCTTTGTTCAGCATACTGGCCCAAAGCGCTGACCCCTTCACGAGGTACTTATCCTGATATCCTCAGGCACGCCACCGTACTCGAACGGCGTAATGTTGCAATGCAAAAAATGCACCGCGACAGTGCCGAATTAACCTTTTATCTGATCCTCGATACGGCCCAATGATTCCTCGCGGCCAAGCACAGCCAAAACGTCGAAAACACCCGGAGATGTTGCTCTTCCGGTCAATGCAGCACGCAAAGGTTGGGCAATTTTACCGAGTTTCAGGCCTGTCGCTTCCGCGTGAACACGCACCGCCGCGTCCAGAGCTTCGGCACTCCAGTCATTCACACAGGCAAGCGACGGAAGAACGCCGGAAAGGACGCTTTTGCCTTCCTCGTTGAGCAATGCAACTGCCTTTTCGTCAAGCGCAAGCGGGCGTTGTGCAAAGAGGTATTTTGCGCTGTCTGCCAGTTCAACAAGCGTTTTGGCGCGCTCCTTCAGGCCGGGCATTGCTGCCAGCAATTGCTGTTTGGTGCGGTCGTTGAGGCGCGCCAGAATTTCTGCGCCACCTTCGATTTCCGGCAGAATGTCAATCATGGCCTTCACCAGACCGGCATCTTCGGAAATGCGCATATAGTGACCGTTGATAGCCTCCAGCTTCTGGAAATCAAAGCGCGAGGCACCGCGATTGATATCGGAAATCTCGAACCATTCGATCATCTGCGCATCGGACATGATTTCATCGTCGCCATGGCTCCAGCCGAGGCGGACAAGATAATTGCGCAGGGCTGCAGGTAGATAACCCATGGCACGGTACGCTTCGACACCCAGCGCGCCGTGGCGCTTGGATAGCTTCGCGCCATCGGCACCATGGATCAGTGGGATATGGCCCATGACAGGCACATCCCAGCCCATGGCAGTGTAAATCACGGTCTGACGTGCCGCATTGGTCAGGTGATCGTCACCACGGATAATGTGCGTGACGCCCATGTCATGATCGTCCACAACGACTGCGTGCATATAGGTCGGATTGCCATCGGAGCGCAGGATGATGAAATCATCGAGATCCTTGTTCGGAAAGCGCACATCGCCCTGCACCAGATCGCGCACGAGGGTTTCGCCTTCCTGCGGCGCTTTAATGCGGATAACCGGCTTGACGTCAGCAGGTGCCTCGCTCGGGTCGCGGTCACGCCAGCGGCCGTCATACCGGGGCGGGCGGCCTTCGGCCCGGGCCTTTTCGCGCATTTCCTCAAGCTCGGCCTGTGAGGCATAGCAATAATAGGCTTTGCCCTTGGTGACGAGTTCTTCTGCTACTTCGCGGTGGCGCGGTGCGCGCTCAAACTGCGAAACGGCATCGCCGTCCCAGTCGAGCCCGATCCACTTCAAACCGTCAAGAATGGCGGTGACAGCGGCTTCCGAGGAACGTTCGCGATCCGTATCTTCAATACGCAGCAGCATCTTGCCACCCGTATGTTTGGCATAGAGCCAGTTGAACAGGGCCGTGCGGGCACCGCCAATATGCAGGTAACCGGTCGGAGAAGGGGCAAAACGGGTAACAACAGGTGATGACATAAGGACTCCAATAGACGCGTCGGCCATTAACCTAACATCCAATCGATTTGATCTGGCGTTGATGTAGCATAGGAGCGCCACTGTGCAAGGGCATTGGCGGATTTGAGGGCCCATGCAACGTCGGGAGACGGATACACAAACGAGTGAACGGCACTTTTTTCTGCCTCCGATGGCGGATGAAGTGGCTATTGCCGGTCAAACGACGCAGAATGAGATTGTTGCATCGGCAGGCGAAAGCTTGGCGGCCCGGGAGCGTCGGCTGGCAATCCGAGCCCGCTTGTACTTCCGGCTGGTGCTCCTTGCCTTTCCGCGGGCATTGGCGCGGGAATATGATCGCGGCAGTTTCTTCCTGTTTGTGCCGGTCTTTGCCGGTGGCGGCGCAATCGGCTATTTCAACCTGCCGGAGGAGCCGAAGCTCAGCGCCATGCTTTTTGGCCTGACCACGCTGACCGGATTGCGGTTTTTGGCAGAGAACCGCCAGCGGATAAAATTCAGTCTGACAATTGCATTGACTATCATTGCCGGAATGCTCTGCGGCAAGTTGGAAACATTGCGCATGGACACTGTCATGCTGGGCTCCAGCATCACCACGCGCCTAACCGGCCGTATCGTTGCAATCAGCCAAGGTGAGAAGGGTGGCTGGCGGTTGACCATGGATGTGATAGCCACCGAGCGCCCGCAACTGCGTTTCGCCCCCGAGCGGTTGACGATATCAGCCCGTTCATTGCCGCCGGATATTCATATTGGCGGCGGCGTGCGCGGGCTCGTGCATTTGCGGCCGCAATCGGGACCGGTTCGGCCAGGCAATTACGATTTTGCCTTTTACAACTATTATCGCGGCATTGGCGGCAACGGTTTTTTCCTTGGCAAACCGGAAAGCCTGCAACTTGCCGATCCGCCTGGTATCACTGCGGAAATCCTGATCACCGTCGCGGCGATGCGCCAGCAACTGTCCAGCCGCATTCAACGCAATATCCATGGCGAGCCCGGAGCCATCGCGGCATCACTCATTACCGGACAACGGGACGGTATCAGCGACGAAACCAACAATGCGATGCGCTTGAGCGGCCTGTCACATGTACTGTCGATTTCCGGTTTTCACATGGCGCTTGTCGCGGCACTGGTTATTGGCTCTCTGCGGGCATGCATGGCATTCTTTCCGGGTTTTGCCGCGCGCTACCCGATCAAGAAGTTTGGCGCGATTATCGCGCTGATCGCCTCGGCCTTCTACCTATTGCTTTCAGGACTGGACGTGGCGGCCCAGCGCAGCTTCGTCATGCTGGCAATCATGCTTCTGGCCATGACGGTCGACCGGGCGGCTCTCTCGCTGCGCAACGTCGCTCTTGCGGCCTTGGTGACGATCGCGATCGCGCCGCACGAAATTCTCGGGCCGAGTTTCCAGATGTCTTATTCTGCTACCGCAGCGCTCATCGCATTTTACGGTTGGCGGGCACGGAGGAAGGCAAACAGGAAAGGGCAGGCCAAACGCAGCAATGGCTTCCTCCTGATATTGCCGGGTAAGATTATGGATCACGTCACCGATGCCGCCATGACATCTCTGGTTGCGGGATCGGCCAGTGCGATTTTTGCCGCCTATCATTTCAACAACACTGCACCGCTAGGCCTGTTTGGCAATGGACTGGCATTGCCGGTTATTTCGGTTCTGGTCATGCCATTCGCCGTGCTGGCGCTGCTTATGATGCCATTCGATCTCGACTGGCTGCCATTCCAGGTGATGGGAGAGGGGCTCGAACTCGTCACCATCATAGCCAATCACATTGCTGCGCTATCGCCCGCAAGCAATCCGGGGCTTATGCCGCAGACAAGCCTGATCCTGTTGAGTGCGGGACTGGTAATCATTCTGTTGCTTTCGTCGTGGCTGCGTCTGTGCAGTCTGCCGCTCTTTGCAGCCGGACTCCTGATCATGGCGCGAACCACACCGCCGGATATCATCTTGTCCGAGGATGGCAGGCTGGTTGGCGTGCGCGAGGGCGGTAACCTGCTGGTCAACCGGGCATTGGGCGGAACATTCAGCCTCAGGAACTGGCAGCAAGGTTATAGTCTTGGTGCAGTGAGCAAACCAGTAAAGGCCGAAAGCAATGGCGGGGAAGGCGGGTTTGAATGTGCGGAAAAGCTCTGTGTTGTGCGAGAACCGGGTGGCCTGATTGTGGCTTATACCGACGATCCGGCCCAGCGGGAAGCGGCGTGCAGCGAGGGGGATATTGCTATTCTGGCCTTTGCCGGCGCGAACACCACATGCTCGAACGGCGCGGTGCGCGTCATTACCCGGCAAGATCTTGCATTGAACGGCGCGGCTGAAATTCGCTTTGAGGCCATGCGTCAGATGAGCGGGCAGGGGGAAGACGCCAATTCGGATGCGGATGCAACCCGCAAAGCGCTGGCAGACCGTCTGCATTCAGCCGAGATCACCTATGCAGTCGGCCCGCCCGAACGGCCATGGAATACCTATCGCATTCATTCATTGGCGTCGCGTAATCTGCCGGAACGAGTACACAAGCCAAGGACTGATAAAAGCGCCCCGGACAGTGCCGGACGGGGCGCGCCAATTGATGAATAGCCGACAATCAATAACGGCGGATCAATCCGACGAGCTTGCCCTGCACCTGAACCCGGTCTGGTCCGAAAATCCGGGTTTCGTAGGCAGGATTGGCAGCTTCAAGCGCAATGGATGCACCCTTGCGGCGAAACCGCTTGAGCGTTGCTTCCTCATCATCGACAAGAGCCACGATGATCTCGCCGGGGCTGGCCGTATCGCCGCGCTTGATGACAACCGTGTCGCCGTCAAAAATACCGGCTTCGATCATTGAGTCACCCTTGACCTCAAGGGCGTAATGTTCACCACTGCCGATCATATCCGGCGGCAGGCTCAACATATGGGTCTGGTTCTGGATGGCAGAGATCGGCACACCGGCGGCGATGCGGCCCATGACCGGGATGCTGACATTGGCCGGCATATCACGGTCGCTCGAACTGTGCTGCAGTGGCCGTGGCGGCGCGATGTTGCGGCCCAGACTGCCTTCGATAACGCTTGGTTCGAACTTGCGCTGGCTGTTGAGGCCGGGGGCAATGGAATCGGGCAGGCGCAACACTTCCAGCGCACGGGCCCTGTTGGCAAGCCGGCGAATGAAACCACGCTCTTCCAGCGCGGTGATCAGCCGGTGGATGCCGGATTTGGACGCCAGATCCAGCGCATCCTTCATTTCGTCGAAGGATGGCGGGATGCCCGTCTCCTTCAGACGCTCATGAATGAAGAGAAGAAGTTCATGTTGTTTACGCGTGAGCATCGGCGATCCTTTAGCAGGGAATCGGAAAAACAAAACCAGAACAAACACTATCTGTTCCAGCATTGTTCTACAAGTGCTTAATATTCCGTTGCCTATACCGGGCGGTGTGGATGGAGGCGCGAAAGCTATTCGGGAATGAACCGCCCAAAACGTAGACATTTAAACGGGAATGAAAACGACCAATTTTTGTTGAATTTATTAGCTCTTTTTGACCAAAAAAGGGGTCCCCAATACGGCAGTGGAACTATTTGAAAGTGTTCATTCCCGCTTATTTGTCAATGCATTGATTTTGCTGGGTTTATTGGTGACTAATGCGCTGTTGTAAGTCTCGCGGAATGATTATTGGTGACCCTATTGGTGACCTACCTATGAACTGGACCATGATCGTCGAGTTCGTTCTCGGCTGCTACACGACCTCGAGTGCCGCAGCATTTCAAAATTTCTGTATCTGTAATCTTGATAGTAGCGCTTGATTAGCTTTGAGTATGCGTCTGCATGTTCGCGCTTTTTATTATGAAGTTCCATGTTTTCAAGGCCTATGAGATCATCTTTTTGCTTCAGGTCCAGAAGAAAATCTCCAAATGTTGCCCATAGCGCGTCATATAGAGGCCAATGTGCAACGTCGAACTCGCCTTCCAAAATGAACTTCAAGTCGATCCTCAACAAGTCGCAAATAGCGATAAGAGTGGATGCAGGCATTTTGGTTTTACCCGATAAGTAATTTTGAAGCGTCCGGTATGGGATATCGGTGGCTTCGCTCAGGTCGCGCATGGTCCAGTCGATACGGGAAAGCGTATTTTTTAATCCGTCCCGGATTTTTTGGTCTAGGTTGCTCATTGACGTATACCTAATTAGGTGTATAAATTCATGCATCATGCACCAATTAAAGAAAACCATACAGATTTCCGTTATTGGCTCGTCGGACCTCTATTCCGCTGTACGGGCAGGTTTTGTCAACCAAGGCACCTCATTAAATCAATGGTCCTTGCAACGTGGTATCAATAGGCAATCTGTTGAGAAAGCACTTAAAGGCCTCAGTACCAGTAAACGGGCATTGAATTTAGTTGAGGAAGCCATCTCCAGCGCTTTTCCAGAGTATGAACGCTGATGGGATATGTTTCTACACGCACATTTTGCAAGTTGGCCGGTATTACTCGTGAACGTGCTGCGCGCCTGCTTAAAAAGTGTTCGGCCGACCCTAAGTATGCGTGGCGTAGTCACACGCTCCAAGTACGTATCGCTCATGGCTGTGGTGGCCGCTCTGGCATTCAGTATCAGGTTAAAGTTTCCAGCCTTCCTGTCCATCTTCAAGACCGTTTAAAGGCCCTTGAATCATCTGATGAAGGCGTTTCGAAGCTTCGTTTCGGTGAAGAGGCGCAATTCGAACGCGCATGGAAGTATGAAGTTATCAGCGCTGCGCTTGTGCATCCGAAACATAGCTCTGAGCGTAAGGCTGAAATTGATCGCCTGCACGGAATTATGCGGCTGGATTGGACAGGCCAGCGGCGGCGGCTGACGCGAACCACACTTTATAAATGGATCGACATCTACGAGTTTGAGGGCATTCATGGCCTTGCTCAAAAGGTCCGCAGCGACAGGGGCTTAAAAAAGGTTTTCATCAACCGGGCGTGGTCAAAAGCCGTATCATTTGATGAGGCGACAAAGAAAGTGATTGCCGAAGACATCACCCAGTTCATTCGCGGATTGATCGTGAAGGGAACAACCCGAAAGCTTATTCGCTACATGGCTTCCGATGAATTGCGCCGCTTGACCGCCGCGTATGGTTTCTCGGTCAATGATCCATTAGTCGCGGTTAAGGTTTTCAACATTCCTGACGAGATCGTGACTGCTGAAACGCGGTTCAAGGCCGTCTACCGGCATGATTTCGACCGCAAGGCCAGCGAGGACAACAAGCCGCGCATTCAACGCACCATTGCCGGTATTGCGCCAATGGAAATTGTCGTGATGGACGTTCACCACATCAACGTCATGGTACGGCGCGCAGACGGTACCGTGGCTAGTCCGAAGTTTTTGGCATTTCACGATGTTGGCACCAACCGGGTTTTTGGTGAAATCGTCTTTCTTAACGAGCGCGGCGGTGTCCGCAATATTGATGTTATCGAGGCTTTCAAACGGATGTGCCAGCATTCCGCCTTCGGCATGCCGGAAACACTCTATTGCGATAATGGTTCCGAGTATGGGTTTGCAGACTATCTAGAAGACGCCTTAAAGCTCAACTGCCGCGTCACGCCTTTCACCGATGCCGACCGCAACAGGATCATCAGAGCCAAGCCCTATAATGCCTCAGCAAAAGTCGTGGAAGGCTTTTTCCGGCAGATGAACCAGCAGTTTTTCCGGTACGTTCCCGGTTGGATTGACGACAACCGGATGAACCCAAAACGCCGTGAGCTTGGCAAAGTAATGCCGCCTTATGAAAACGGTATCGAAGAATTCTGGAAACTCGTCTTTCAGCTTCTAAAAACCTATGAGCAAATCCCGCAAAAGGGCGCACTTGAAGGCAAATCACCGTCGCAAGTGTTTGAATCACATGTCAATGCCGGATGGGCCGCGACCGTGATAGATGAAGAACGGTTCTATCTTGCCTTCTCCAAATCTGAGACCCGTAAACTTGAGAAACATGCGTTTCGTTTGGGTGGTCGGCTTTGGAGTTGCCACGAACTTGATTGCTGTTTCGAACGCACGGTGTCGGTTCGCGTTCCAGCATATCACGGCTTCAATCAGTTACTTGTTGAAACAACTGGCGGCAAGCATATCGGTTGGGCAACACCAGACCGGAAATTCAATTATCTCGATCCACGCGGTGCACAAACCAGTGCTGCGCGCGACAAGGATCGGCGTAAAGCACTGCGTGATATGAAGCGGTCGGTGCCGGAAATCGATGTTTTGGGCAAACTGATTGAGATCGGCGCACATGCCGTCCCCATCATACCTAATGAACCGGCCGGAGTAATTTCCGTTGCAATGAACGACGTGGACGAGCGCGCAATCGTGCCGTCCAGATCGGAAAAGAAAACCCGCCAGCAAATGGAAGACGAGCAGCGTGTTGTCGATGAAGCACGTTCGCTCCTCGTCAATGCAGCGGCGGCTATGAACAAGAGGGCAAGCTGATGGAATTGGTTCATCCCTACGTGCCAAAGCAGGAATTATTCGTGGAGATCAGCGCCGTAAAGCGTATTCGCGACGGTATCCAGTATGCGCAAAATATCGGTTCGCCGGTCCAGATCGTCAGCGATCCCGGATACGGTAAAACCACTGCTCTATACTATCTCGCCAAAGATATGGGCGGAGTTTATTGCCATGTTGGCCAATCTCATAAAAGCGTCCCGGATATGTACCGGATGCTGCTAGCCGCTTGCGGTATCTATCACGACTGCAACTATACCCGTGACCTTTACGGTGTGCTCATTCGCAGCCTCCGGCCATCGGAATATGCACTTGAGCACGAGCCGCGCAAGCTGTTGATTGTTGACGAAATCCAGACACTGGAAGCAACCGCACAGCGCGAGCTTCAGAATATTCAGGAGACCTGCAACCTTGCTCTTGTGATCAGCGGAAACGGAACACGGCTAGCCAGAACGAAGGTTGATCACACCGCGTGGAAACAGGTGGATGAACGTCTTGGCATGAAGATCAAGCTTCCACGGTTAGACAGGCAGGATTGTGACCTTATGGGCGCTGCCTACGGCGTCGAAGGTATGGATACCTATAATGCCATTGCCGATTTTGGTAGCCGCACAAATGCTCGCTTTCTTGGGCGTTTGCTAAACGACGCCAAAATGCTGACCTCTGGAACAGGCGGCATTCGTCTCCATCATATCCAGACGGTTCTCAAGGCCAAGCCTGACCTTACCAATTTGCAGCTTCAACAATCGGTTGCAGCTTAACCGCTGCAACCGCCTTGCATGCCTTGTTCAACCCATCCTGCGTATTTGTTTCGCGTTGCGCTCCCATCTAACCAGTTTAAGCAGGAGAACAATATGAATACCGGTATATTTGATACAATCGACGATCTTGACGACGCGGCAGATGCAATCCGCGCTTTCAATGAAATGTTGGTTCACACCGTTCAGACGGGCACAGATATCAGCAGACATGCGCGTGGAATGTACCTGTTATTGGGGCAACAGAGTGATGGTTTAGATGGTGCCCTTACGGCGGTTCGTGGCAATGCCAGAGCATTGCTCGAAAGCAAACTTGCTTGCCGGGATTTTGATCAGATTGCCCAATGGACGGGTCTTTCCCGGAAGGTAGTAGAAACGGTCGTCGGAATGGCTACTGGCATCCGCGTGCACAATTCTTCCGCTCCATCTGATGCCAACACAAATATGGCGGTACAGGGCTTCAATGAAGCTTTTGGCGATGAGGTTGCCCATGCCAACACGCGGAGCGCCCAGTAATGGTAGCACATTCAAAAATTAGTGGTGCTGTCGGAAAAAAGCAGATTGCGTTGCTGCACGTGGCCAAGCGCGACCTTGCATTGGACGACGAGACTTACCGCGATATCCTTCTACGTTTTGGTGGTTGTAGCAGCAGTAAGGAGCTCGATGCCTTTGGCTTCGATCACGTGATGAAATACTTCACTGCACTTGGTTTCCGCTCTGACTGGACCAAGCGTACTTTTGGTGAACGTCGTGGGATGGCAAGCCCTGCGCAAATTGATCTGATCCGATCACTGTGGCGGCAGTATACCGGCGAAGACGATCCCAGTGACTCCGGCTTGAATGCATGGCTGAATCGTTTTCAGAAAGTTGCGGCTCTGCGGTTTGTCGATGTCCAAAAAGCCACCAAGGTCATTGCAGCGCTAAAGGCGATGGTGGCTCGCGTTTAAAATCGGTTTCGAAGTGCTTTCAAAGCCCATGGAACGCCGTTTCAGAAATGGAGCGGCGTTTCCTCATTGTGGGCGTGGAACCTCGCGACAGGGCGTTTCTAGTGAAAAAACTCAGATCGCGGTTTTTTGCAATGCAGCCAGCTTTTTGCGACCCTTGGCTTTGAGCGCCTGTAGCTGGTTGATGACTTCATCAATGGACTGATCAAATTCCTCCGCGGTAATGGCTTCATTTGTCAGGCAGACGATGTACTTATCCTTGGAGAAACCCGGCGGGCGTACCCACTCTTTCAGACTGACATGAATAGCTTTGAAGCCGAGACCATTGCCATATGTTGCGGTCAGCACTTCAAACATATCATCACTGCATGCCATGGCTTCCCTCACTGGATTGAATTGCTTTGAGCGGGCGAATCTTTCGAGTTCAAAATAAGGGTAGGGCGTTCGCAATGGCCGAGTAATCCCTTGCTTCATTTCGCACACAGTTTTGATATCGGCTTAATGTCCGTATTGTCGGCTTCATTGCGATTTTCAGTGTGAGGGTTTATGAAGAGAAGTTCTCTAAACCTTCCCCCAGCTTGATTTTACCACGTACCCGCAAGGGTTTGTGTCTATAGCGCAAGTCTTTGCCGGTATATCCGTCTCTCCATGGAAATCTCATGGACTGATCACGACGGAAACTACCTATCAGGTCGCATTGAAGCGAATGTACAGCCGTTTGTTGAAGCTCTAGGTCTCGATGACGCTGCCGATTTCTTCCTAAATTTCGGCGGCTCAATGATTTATGTCGGAAAACGCGGACCAAATGCAAACAATGCCGTACTCCGAATTCTAGGCGAAGAGGTCGTTCGGAAACTAGGTGACTGTTTTGGCGATTTGGGATGGATGCGCATTCCCTTAGCAACAAAATTCATGGTTCGATATTTGACCTCACAAGGGCGGTCAATGCGCGAGATTACACGAATTCTGCGCATCACCGATGTCACTGCCAGAAAATATCGCAGGAGTGATCAATATCTGCGTGATGCGACCTTGAACTCAAAAGAGTATTTTGAACGTGCCAAGGTTGATCTGGCATGAGCAACGTGGGCGAACATGCACATACTAACATCGCGTCCCTACGCATCGAAGTAATGTCTGCATCTTCGGATCGCAGATCGTGGGTGCACCTAGTGCCAAGCGGCACATTCTCAGGGCGTGATGGTCGCGGTCCTTTCATCACACTCAGTGCCGCATCCGTGATCAAGAGCACAAAGTCATACCACGGCAAAACACAGATCGTCGTTGACTATGAACACCAGAGTATCAACACCAAAAACAATGGCAAACCTGCCCCGGCAGCTGGATGGATAATCGACCTAGATGCACGACGGGACGGTATTTGGGGCCTTGTCGAATGGACGAAGGAAGCCGCTGCCCAGATCGCCAGCCGTCAATACCGCTATCTTTCTCCGGTCTTTACTCACCGAGAAGACGGAACAGTTGTCGGCATTATCAACGTCGCTCTGACCAACTCGCCCAATCTTGATCAATTGACGGCAATTTGCCGAACGGAGTTTCCTATGTCCAATGACAAAATTGCTGAGCTAGTTGCGAATGCGGCCAAAGTGCTTGGGTTGCCTGCCGATACTGACGCAAAGGCAATGATTGATGTTCTCAGGCCTCTTGTGCAAATAGCAACTGATCTTGCCGCTCTAACTGGCGATGAACAGCTAACTCCTGCAGAGAATTCAGCAAGACCTGATCCCGCCAAGTATGTGCCAATTAGCGAATTTGAACGGGTGGTTGCTGACGCTAATCAACTTCGCCAGGGCGTTACGGAACAGGCCGCCTTATCGCATGTAGAGGATCACATCCGGCGTGGCGTTCTTGCGCCATTCCTCAAAGATTGGGCCGTCTCGTTGTGCAAGGTCAACATGCCAGCTTTTGATAGCTTTGCCGCCAATACTGGTCCGGCTTTTCGGGCAATTATTGAACCGCAGACGACGCGGCTATCAATGAACCGACGTGAAACAGAGCGCCATGCGCTCGATGAAACAGCCAATGCCATATGCTCCAAAATGGGGTTGACAGCGGAAGAATTCACCAAAGCGCGAAACGACGCTTAACCCAGTTCGGAGAAGAAAATGATTATCAATAAACAAAATCTTGGCGAGATATTCACTGGTTTTAAAGGTGCGTACAACAAGGGCTTTGAGAGCGCCGCGAGCGCCTACGCCGAAGTTGCAATGACAGTTCCGTCAACCAATACCAGTGAGCAATATGGTTGGCTCGGTCAGATGCCGAAGATGCGTGAATGGATTGGGGATCGCATCATTAAGAATCTGGAACTGCATGGCTTTGCCATCAAGAACCGGAAGTTTGAAGATACGGTCTCAGTGGACAGGCCCAGTATCGAAGATGACAATTACGGAATTTATGCGCCGTTCTTTGTTGACATGGGTAGAGCTGCAAAAGAGCATCCTGACGAGCTGATCTTCACACTTCTGGCGAACGGATTTTCCACCAAGTGCTATGACGGTCAATACTTCTTCGACGCCGATCATCTTGTCAGGAATGCAGCAGGTGATCCCGTATCTGTTACCAATATGCAAACCGGTTCCGGTCCTGCGTGGTTTTTGATGGATACTAGCCGCGCCATGAAGCCGCTGATTTATCAAGAACGTATTCCCTACAAGCTGACCGCTCTTGATGATGATCGCGATGCGAATGTGTTTTTCCAAGATGAATACATCTATGGCGTGCGAGCGCGTGCAAACGCGGGTTTTGGTCTCTGGCAGCTTGCCTATGCCTCCAAGGCCGAACTGAACGCCGAAAACTATGAACTGGCCCGACAACGGATGTTGAACTTGACGGGCGATGAGGGCAGGCCGTTGGGCATCAAGCCCAATGTTCTGGTTGTCCCGACGACCCTTGAAGGGGCGGCAATGCGGCTGCTTAACAATGGCACTCGTATTGTGTCCGTGGACAATGGTAGCGGCGGGACAACTCCCATTTCCGTACAGAACGAATGGGCCAATACGGCAAAGCCCATCGTTACAGTCTGGGCGAATGCTGCATAACAGTTTGCGCGGACGTTGTTTGGCGACTCAGTTTCCGCGCAATACAAGCCCATGGTCAATAATCAGCCATGGGATTTTGGGAGCCGCACCCTGTAATTATTGTGGCCCTACGGTTGCGGCGGCTTGATTTCTCCCAAGTCGCCGCTTCTTATAAAAGAGCATCGTTAACTGCCGATCACAGTTGAGTGCGAATAGACCAACTGATCGGGTGCTCATGCGAGTTTCGTTAGTATCGGAGATAAAATGGACTTCGAGGATTGGGCAGGCAGAGAATTGACCTTGCTATCAGGCGGTTTGGCTCATCGTCCTGTTAACGCGCATCAGTCCATTTTCAAGTATATTGGTTTGAATAGTGAAACATCGTGGACTTTTTTTGGAGATATGCTCAATAAATTGGAGCTCGTTGGTTCAAGCGCTCAAGCACTAAATGATCCTTTTGAATTGTCACCTCACGTTTTCGATGATCTACGCCCGAAAGTTATTCACTCGGCTCTGGGCATTATACCGCTTTCTCCACTTGACTATAGGCTGCGAGGCCAGCCGATACCCTCGGTGGATGAAACGTATTCAGACCTTGAACCTTATCGTGAAGAAGCCAAGGAATTTCTTAATCTACGTGTACAGAATTCTCGCATAATCTGTTTTTGTGAGCGTTCAGATTCGCCGCTTCTTTGGTCGCATTATGCTAATAGTTATAGAGGCGCGTGCCTCCATTTTTTAGGACGTGGCTTTAAAGGGTATACGCCCTTTTACGTGAGTTACTCGGCTCATAGGCCAACTTTGCCCCTTAGTTTAGCGCTGCGCGTCTCCCATAGCTCCAAGAAAGCCAGTCTTCGTTCTGTATACGAATTTGAACTAGAGAAAATGCAGTTCTTCTGCAAAGCATCAGACTGGGAATATGAATGCGAGATGAGAATTATCTACGATATGTCGAAGCGTCCTGCCGTGAACTTTTTGGAAGAGGGTCTCGTTTCTATTATATTGGGACCGCGTATGTCGTCGGTCGATGAAGAGCGCTTGCGTGATTTGGTGAGCCAATCGCGGTTGGCACATTTGCCCATTCGAAGGGCGCGTCTTTCCACAAACTCGTTCTCAGTAGAGATCGATTAGTCTTTGCATCGGTTTATAAATTCGCTGATTTCAATATTGAATTGTGTGTAATCAGTTGTTCCCGCGAAATCCCAGATATTCCCGCATAAACTCGTTCGTTCCGATTTAAATGTAATAAGTACATGGATCTGTTGGGAATGCGGGATCGCGGTCTCCGGACGATGGATGCAAAGTCATCGCGGCAGAATGCAGTGATATACGCGCAATTTATGGGATTCTAACGACATTTTATCAGGCAATGCGCTTGATGCGCGAAGTAACGCTTTCTCCTTGAACCGGAAGCATAAAATCAATACGCCAAGTACAGGCATGCCATTTTTCATCTGATCTTCGCTAAAAGCTGTCGCCGTTCAGTGTGATTCTTCCTCGGCAGGCGGGAGGGTCAACCATTCTTGATTCTCAGAAAGTAATCGTCGCGATCACCGTATCTGTATAGGTTCCACTGTCCGGAGCTGTAGCCAGAGGGGCGACAATCTTCGCACAGACTGGATGATTGTTGATTGTGTTGACAGTGGTGCCTTTACCGGAAAGCGGAGAAGCGTTGGTCCAGGATGTCTTGCAGTCCTGCTGAAACAGCTCATATGGCAGGAAGCTTTTTTCGCCCTTCATTCGCCTGACGCCATTGCTGGCATTTTGCCCATCATTAATGGTGATCTTGTAGGGTGTCTCGTAGGTGCAGCGCACACCGATATTGCCTGTCGCTTTCACCTTTGCCGAGGATAGAGCTCCCACAGTGCCAAAATCGATATTCCCGAAATTCTCGAACTGGCATTTGGTGGAAACAATTGTCGTCAAGGTGAAAGGTACAATGAATGAACTGTGGAGGGAAGACCGCCACTACAAGGGACCTCTGCAGTATCGTTAAATAAATAATATCGAAAAACCAGTGAGTAGTTACCGGTATAAGTTCCAGGACGCACTCGATCTTGAAATTTTCTATCTAAAAAGCTGACTTTCGGATTAATATCCAATGATCTCGTAAGGGTGGTTACAAACTCTCCGAACATAACCGCGGCAATTTTCAGGCCACCAGTTGCTCTCCCGGCGTCATCCTCGCGAGCTAACAGTCTGTTAAAACCGCTTGCTGTGTGGTCGACAATTTTCCATGCGAGGCGAGACGTGTCGGTCGCCACTGACCCCGTCTGGGTTTGGTAAAAAGAATAATTATCTGAGCCGTTTTGGTTCTCAGTCGCTCGAATATAAAGGCATACTGCAGCAAATTTGAAGGGAACAAGGGTGGAACTGCTGCAGGTGATTTTTAATTGACCAGTCGTTGATGTCTCCAGAGTTTCATTCGATACAACATCCAGAGTGACTGTGCCAAAGCTGGGTGTTGTAGCTGTACAGGTTCCCGCTACTTCAGGTGGTAATGCATAAACCTTAACCGGCAGAAGAAACGAAAGAACCAGAACACAAAGCAGCGCTTTCAGCCCTGCTGTATTGCGGGAAAGAACAGGGGGCATGAGAAACTCTCTATTCAGCGACATTCTATCGGGCCGATCTCAGGTTGCATGCCTTGGACAGGCTGAAATTCAAATGTGGCGCGGCAAGAACCAGCGTTCTCCGGCAAGGCGACGGTGACAGCATTCCGGTTTGCCAGGCCAATGAGGTAGGTTCGCCCGTCATAGCCGGCCACTGCAGGCAAGCCATTGCCATCGAGTTGCACCAGCGAACCCACCGGCAGCGCTTTGCCGTCAGGTCCTGTGATAGTAACGACGGCGGCGCTTACCTGTTTGACACCGAAATCCACGACCACGCCGGAACGGTCGGCGGGTATTACCGTGGCTTGCGTGGACTCTGGCTGGATATCGAGCGGAAGATTGGCTGGTTCTATCGAAACGGTGTTGTTCTGATAGGACTGCAGATAGGAAATCAGTGCCCGGCCGGATTTGTTGGTGGTGGCAACACGCCGATTGTTGAGCGAGACGTCGACATTCGGGCCGCCAGCTTTGACCACGGCAAAAGCATCGTCGATGCGATTGGCCATGAATATCCCGCCGCCCGCAGCAACAATGGCGCCTTCGACCGTGCCGGTGATGCGGGCCTGATCGTCGGATTGATCGACTGATCCGGATAGTTCCGCTGTTTCCGCACGGTAATTGACGTTGACAGAGCGGCTGCCGCCGATGCCATCGGCGTTTTCCTGATCGTGGACGGACCAGCCGAAAGCTCCATCTTCCTGTCCCGCTGTCTTCGACAAACTGTTATCGAAACTGGCATGATTTCCATTGAGCGAAACATTGCTGGATGCGGTAAGACCACCGGCAAAAGGAATGGTTAGGCCGGCGAATACGCCATTGTTTCCATGGTTATCGAAATCCATGTACCCGGTGACGTAAATACTGGCGTCGTTGAAAACCGTCCGTGACCATGACGAGGTGAGGATGCTGGAATCGTCGCCTTTACCGCCACCGCGAATGCGCGAAAAACCAAGGCTGAGCGAGGAGGTATCAAAGCCGAGTGGAAAGGAGAAGCCGACGCGATCGATCTTGCGTGCACGGACAGAAATCGGAATATCATCGTCATGGTGGCGGTCAACCACAAGGCCCACATCATTGTATTCACCGAACGTGCGGTCCGCGCCGACATAAAACGAATAGCCGTTGCGCGATACCTGATAGAACGCCGATGCCTTTCCACCCATCTCGCTGTTATAGGTACTGGCGGCAAAGGAAGCGTTGACAGCACCGTAGGGCCCAAGCCCGACGGAGGCACCCACGCCGCCATTGATCAGGCTGCGTATCGTTTCGGCATGGCTTTCCAGTGTGATGCTGTCGTTGAGACCATAACGGGCACTCACCGAGCCAGCGAGATTGTGATCGTATACGAACGACTCTTCCCCATAGCCTCGGCGAACGAAGCCGATCTCCGTGGAAAAATCCAGATAGCCGCTGCGCAGCATATTCGGTGCAAAGAAATATTTGCGTTGTGAAACCACCTCGCGGCCAAGCTCATCACGCATGACAATACGGGCATCACCGCCGCCGCCAAGGAAGGGAAGACCGGTGAAATCAAACGGACCAGCCGGGACGTCGCCGGAAAAAACCTTGATATTGTTGAGGTAGAGATCAAGCGTCGAAGGCAGCGATGCGGAACCGCCCAAGGCCGGTACCGGACTGGTGATCAGGTCGGGGCGGATATTGAAATTGCGTTTCAACTGCAAGCCGCCGAAGCGATAGGACGAATTCCACGACAGGGAACCGGAAACGGAATCCCCGGCCTGATAAACCAGCTGGTTTTCCGGATCGGTGTAACGCCATCCGGTTTCCAGCCGGGTCAGACCGCTATTGAGCTGAAAGCAGGTGTCCGTTGTATCGAAAGTGTTCAGGCGAGCCAGTGCTGTGGCTGAGACTGTGCCAAAAGGTGTCAGCAAACGGCTGTCAAAATCGCCACTCAAATTGCTGTTGGTATCGCCACCCCAGCGGACGTCAGATGTGCCATACAAGACGTAATTGACGACAAGGCCGAAATCAGAGTGAACCGATGAGAAATCAACCGGGCGGCTCGCGGCATTTACATCAAGCTTTGTGGATTCTCTGGCACCATCGACAGCCTGAAAAAAGATCATCTGCCTTGGTTCATCATAAACCCACGTCACCCTCTTCAGGCTGTCCAGCGGAATCAAACCATCGGCATTGATGTGTCCGGGTTTTAATTTTATCCCGGCTTTTTGCAAATCTGCGGGGGAAGCGGCAAGCTTGCCGTTCGGCAGGCGCTTGAACATGGCCATATTGCCGGTGGCTTGGCCGTTGATTACCACCTCAAGCAGGAGGTCTTGAGTGGCGGCCATATCCTGCGCCATTGCCGAAGCAACCGTTCCGAATATGACAGGCAGCAACCATGCACCGGCTTGCATTTCATTGCCGTCCGACAACCACCGGCTCACGCACTGCGAAGTCATTACCCGCTGCGGTAATGCTGACATTGCTTCCGGGCAGGATACGCTGTGCGCCTGATGTCACCGTCCATCGGCGGGTTGCACCGGGTAATGCATAACCGTTGAGCCCTTCGCCCAGTGAGACTTTTGCCGACGGAGATGTAACTGCGAGATCGGCAATTTTGGCGTGGCGGTTGCCCGTATTCGTGACTTCGACTGCCAGACGATTGCCTTCGCGCTCCACTTTCCAGTGCAGATCGGCCCCGGCGCCGCGATCTGAAAAGAACACGGGAATTGAATACTGAATGGCTAGATTGACGGATTCCGCCCGGCGCCGGACATTAATCTCCGGCAATTCGTCGATGAGGAGGCGATAGGTTTCTTCTCCGCTTTCAACCGGAGCGGCGGTACGGGCTACCCGAATCGTATAGGTCGTTCCCGGCTGCAAAGTAGCCGCAGGAGGGCTGGCGACAACGTCTGTGGCGGGTGTCAGAAAATCTTGATTGCTGTTTTGTGTCCAGCGGTAAACCCGCACCTGAACGTTGACCGGACGGTCGCCATTATTGCGCAGATTGACCGAAGCAGTTTGCGCTGGAGCAGTCAGATCAAGGGTAACAGGTGACACTTGCAGGAATGCCGCCTGACTTTCCTGTACGGAAAACAGCCCGGTTGACAAAGCAAAAAGTGCGATAAGCGTCCGCATGGCCGATGGCTGATACAAACGCATCAGTAGCTGACAGAAACAACGACGGTATCTGTGTAGGTTCCGTCTGCAGGGGTGGTCTGAGCCGGAATCTGACCAAATATTTGTTTGGATTGTATTGTGCCATCCGCAGTCAGGGAGACCACATTGCTCGCCGTGTCAGTCGTATTGCCCCAAACCGACTTGTGTGCCGTATCCTGATAAAGCTGATAGCTGATAAATTCAGTGCCGCTTTTCATGCGGCGGGTATTCACATCGTTGGCAGTGGATGCATTGGTTCCGGCACCAAGTCCGATCTTGAGAGCAGTTCCATTTGTACATTGCACCTGAATGGAGCCGGTCCCCTTAGCTGCTGTCTCACCATCCACGGCCTTGTTGAGAACGCCCTTGGACCCAAAATCCAGCACGGCGTTTGAAACAGTACCGCCCGATCCCACATTAACCTGGCATTCTTTGGTGATGACGATCTTCACCTCCAAATTACCGGTCGACGACCCGGCATTCACATTCGACGATACGCCGGTTGCCACAACGGAAACTGTCGCAAGTATTGCGAAATTAATTTTCATAATTACTCCAGATATATTCGTGATGGCGCTCATGCTCGCCTGGAAAAAGCTTTATCAAAAAAACATCGGATAATTCCATGATACTTAAGTGTAAAATCAAATAACTAAATATAGGTATGCGTTTTTATTTAAAACAAACAGTAATACTTTGGTATAACTCATTGGATAATGATTTTTGCTGTATGTATGTATAGCAAGATTCGCGAATTAATGAACGTAGATTTGAATACAACCGCAGTCATTCTTGAAAGGGATGGTTTCAGGCCCGATCCTTGGCACGTCAGCAACTGCTGGCAATGGTAAGGATATTTGGCCATGGCGCTGCGCGCTGAGGGGCAGGACCTATTAATTATGTTTTGTTTTGTCAGCGTGGCGGGGCTTAAATCCGGAGATCGTATTCAAGGCTATATCGACAGCCTATCAGGGGGTGCTGCCGGAAGCCCTTGGCACGTTCGCATGCAGACAGCCAAACAGCACCGCGCTCCAGATCAAATTGGGCAAGGTCGCAGCAAGCGATACAGTGATGGCCGTGCCGAATGAATGGCGCGCCGAGTCAAAAAATAAACGAGCCCTCGAGGGGCTTCAGTTTATTCCTAAAATTCAATCGTGGTGATGACCTCATCGGCATAGGCTCCGGGCATAACTCCCCCGGTCTTCGGCAGGGATAGTTTTGCGCATACGGAATGGTTGTTGAGATCGTTCACCCTGGTGCCTTGACCGGAAAGCGTTGAATTTGCCGTCCAGGGAGTTTTGCAATCCTGCTGAAACAACTCGTACGGCAGGAGATTGCCGTTATTTGCCATGCGTCTTATGCCGGTATCCGTGGGGTTTTTGCCGCTGCCGATGCTGATTTTATAGGGTGTTTGATAGGTGCAGCGAACGCCGATATTGCCTGTCGCGCTTGCCTGCGCTTGGGATAATTCAATGGTGCCGAAATCAATATTTTTCATATTTTCAAACTGACACGTTTTTTGAACTCTTGCGGTAATTGTGAAATATTCGCTGGTTATCAAACTTCCGTTTGAACAGTCGTCGCGCATAAAATAGCCGCCATATTGGCCATATATCCTGAAACTGCCCGTATAGGTGCCCTCGCTGACCAGGTCCTGAGATTCTCGGGGAACGACTTGAAATCCAATTTTGCCGAAACTAATTTTTTGCCGCACCCATCCTATGGCTATCTGTACAGGAAAGCCCTCAGCCACTGTAGCTGCCGTTTTTCCCATAAAGCTTCCTTCTTTTCTTCCCAGTGCAACGCCGTCCACCATAACCTTTATAGCAAGGCGGGAAGCGTTATTCGCTGTTGAACCAGCTTTGGATAAAAAGAAAATAGTTTCCCCCATATCTGTTTTTGAAGATATCGGCGCCTGATCAGTGTCGAGGAGGATGCAAGCCTTGGTAGCGAGTGAAATCAAAGCCGTTTCACAATTCATGGTAACATTCGTTGTGCTTTCTGAGGAGCTGTAGGTACGGCTGACAACAATATCGAGAGCAACATCTGGCAATGCGGGCATGGGATTAAAGGTGCACGTTTTGGCGAAACTTGCCTCCGTTGAAATCATCAACATGGTTGCTGCAATCGAGACAAATATAAATGTGCGGAACGCCGATCCACTTCCAGCGTTTCGGAGCAAATGAACAAGGCGCATAAAAATCTCCGTCAACGGCATGAAACGGGGCCAATTTCGGGTTGTGTGCCCGCAATGGAATGGAAATCGAATGTTGCGCGGCATGTCCCGGCATTGTCCGGCAAAGTGACGGTGACGCTGTTGTGACCAGCCAGGCCGGTAAGGTAAGTGCGGCCGTCATAGCCGGCGATTGTCGGCTCTCCGACGCCATCGAGCAGCACGCCCGCGCCAACCGGGAGCGCCTTCCCATCGGGACCGGTAAAGTCCACCACGGCAGCGCTGACTTGCCTCGTGCCAAAATCCACCACAACGCCGGAACGATCCGCCGGAATTACAATCTCTTCGGTGGTTTCTGGCTGGATATCGAGCGGAAGATTGGCCGGATCGATGGAAATCCTGTTCCTTTGATAAGAATTCAGATTGGAAATCAGTGCGCGGCCGGATTTGTTGGTTTTGGCAGCATGAGCATGGTTCAGCGAGACATCGACATCCGGCCCGCCTGCTTTGATGACAGCAAAGGCGTCATCGACCGTATGGCTTAAAAATACACCGCCACCCGCTGCAACAACTGCCCCTTCAACGGTGCCAGTAATGCGGCCCTGATTATCCGATTGATCGACCGATCCGGACAGGGATGCCAGATCTGTCTGATAACTGGCGTTGACAGAACGGCTTCCGCCATCCCCGTCAGCTGCCTCGTTGTCCTGTACGGACCAGCCAAATGCATTACCCTGCCGGTTGCCTGATTTGGACAGGCTGTTGCTGAAATTGATGTGGTCGCCGCTGGTGGAAACATTGCTTGAGGCGGACAGGCCATTGTCGAATGAGACGTTGAAGCCGGCATAAATACCATTCTGGTTGTGGTGGTTGAGATCTGTATAGGCGGTGACATAGGTTGAAATGTTCTTGAAAATCGTGCGGGACCAGGATCCCGTCAGAATGCTTGAATCGTTGTCCCTGCCGGCTCAGCGAATACGGGAAAAACTGAGATTGAGCGATGAAGGATCGAAGCCAAGCGGAAATGAAAAACCGATACGGTCGACTTTCTGGGCGCTGGCAGAAATAGGGATGTCATTATCGCGGCTGCGATCAATGGCCAGACCAACATCACTATAATCACCAAAGGTGCGATCGGCGCCGATATAAAAGGAATAGCCTTTGTACGATGCCTGATAGAAGGCCGATGCCTTGCCGCCTAATTGACTGTTGTAGCTGCTGCCCGCAAACGAACTGCTGAGCGAGCCGTAGGAACCCAGCCCCAAAGCGACACCGGCACCGCCATTTATCAGGCCGCGCGTGGCTTCCGCATGACCTTCCAGCGTCACCCAATCACTGAGACCATAGCGGATGCTGGCGGATCCGGCGACGTTTCGATCGTACAGAAATGACTGATCGCCGAAGCCGAGGCGCACAAATCCCGCATCGACCGAAAAATCGGCTATGCCCCGGCTCAACATATTGGGTGCAAAGAAATATTGCCGTTGTGTTACCACCTCGCGGCCAAGCGCGTCGCGCATGACAATACGCGCGTCACCGCCGCCACCAAGAAAGGGAAGGCCGGTGAAATCGAAAGGTCCTGCGGGCACCTCACCGGAAAATACCTTCATGTTATTCAGGTACAGATCAAGCGTTGAGGGCACCGAGGCGGAACCGCTTAAGTTTGGCACAGGGCTCGTGATTAAATCCGGGCGCAAATTAAAGTTGCGTTTCAACTGAAAGCCGCCAAAGCGATAGGATGAACTCCACGGCAACGACCCCGATATGGCATCGCCCAACTGATAAACCAGCAGATTTTCCGGATCCGTGTAGCGCCAGGAACTGTCCAGTCGGGTGAAACTACCGTTTGGACGGTCAAACATATCAAAATTCTCAAATGGGTTGAGGCGTGCCAGTAGGGTGGTTGATCCGGTGCCAAAATGCGTCAGCAATCGTGCATCGAAACTGCCATTCAAGCTGCTGCTGGTCGCACCGCTATATCCCCAGTCATAGTCAGACGTACCATACAAAGTATAGTTCAGGACAAAACCGAGATTGGAGCGAACCGTGGAAAAATCAATTGGGCCTGTTGCATTGCTGACATTGATTTTGGCGGGCTCCCGAGCGCTGTCGGGAGCTTGAAAAAATACCATCTGCGCCGGTTCATCGTAGCGCCAGGTTACGCCTTTGAGACTATCAAGCGGGATCCACCCACGGGCATCAGTTGTACCCATTTCCGGCTTTATGCCGGCTGTCCGCAGATCGTCAGGAGCTGCCTCCAGCTCGCCATCCGGCAAGCGCTTAAACGTGGCCACGGTGCGGGTGCCATGATCATTCATGGTAACGCCCAGCATAAGGTCCTGGACGTCAGCCGACGAAACGCTATCGCCGGGCACATCCTGCGCCATAGTGGGTGAGGCAACTCCCCACGCAGCGAGAGTTATAATCCAAACGCCCGCCCGCATATCAATGCTTCTCGACAGCCACCGGCTGATTGACCGCGTAATCATCGCCCTTGGCTGTCACGCGGACGCTGCTGCCCGGTTGAATGCGCTGCATCCCTCTGGTGGTCGCCCAGCGGCGCGTGGAGCCCGGCAGGACATAACCATTCAGCCCCGAACCACCGACGGAAATGGTTCCAGTCGGCGAGGCCAACGCCAAATCGGCGATCTTGGCATGACGGTTGCCTGTGTTGCTTCCCTCAACAGTCAAGTGACTGCTGTCGCGAGCAACCTTCCAGTGCACATCGGCGCCGGCTCCATGTGCTGCTGTAAAGAAAACAGGAATGGAATAACGGATATCCACATTGATGGAATTGGCTGGCCGCCGGAGGTTGACCTCCGGCAGTTCGTCAATCATCAGCCGGTACGCTTCCTCGCCTTTGACAACCGGCGGCCCCATCCGGACAACCCGGATTGTATAGGTCGTGCCCGGCTGCAGCTTTGCGGCGGGAGGGCTGGCAACGACGTCCTTGGCAGGAATCAGCTGATCCTCGCCGCCAACCTGAGCCCAATGATAGGCACGGACCTGAACATTGACCGGACTGTCGCCCATATTGCGTAAATTGAGGGTAGCGGATTGTGCAGGCGCGGTCAGATCAAGGGTAACCGGCGACACCTGAAGTGAGGCAGCCTGACACCCTTGTGCAACCAGCAGACTGGCGGAAAGGCCAATCAGGGCAAAACAACCACGCATGACGGACATCTTTCCCGCACGCATCAATAGGTCACGTTAATGGCAACGGTGTCGGTATACAGTCCCGCAGTCGGAAGGTCTTTCTGTGGAATTCGCCCATAAATCGCGTAGGTGTGATCCTCTACGGAGGCGTCGTCAGTGCTCGAAACGTATTTGTCGCTATCATTGGTATCACCCCAGGGAAGCGTGCGTGCCGAATCCTTGTAGAGTGCGTAATTGATAAATTCTGGACCAGCGGCAGCGTTGTTCGACATCCTTCGGCTGTTGCTTGTGGTGTCGTAATTCTTGCCGTTGCCCAAACCGATGCTGTATTTCTGACCCTTGGTGCACCGTACCCGGATAGCGCCTGAACTTGTCGCGTCCGTCTGAGCATCTGCGCCACCAGCCTTATCTCCAGCCAAATGGCTTCGAGTGCCGAAATCCAGAACCGCGTTCTGAGCATTGGCGTTTCCGGCGAAATTCACAGTGCAACCCGCCTGTATGATGACCTTGACTTCCAATGTACCGGTGGCGGTACCAGCATTCGCAACGGCAGGCAGGCCTGCCGCAATTACGGCGGCAGTTGTGAATAAGAGGTGGCAAATTTTCATCATCTTCTCCATTTTTCCTGGTCAATTGAATTATGACGATGTGCCAAACCCCTGACTTTCCATCTCAATAGGAACGAGCCAGTTGGGCCGGTACTGCCATGTGGCAGGAGGAGAAGATTTTATGGATTTGAGAGAACGGTGGCGTGTTGCTGACCGTGAGATTGCGAACTTCCAGCCATGGAAATAGTGCGGATGCATAGCATCAGGCACTTGAGCGGCCGCTTCAGCAGATAATATTTGAGCTTTTTTGAGCGATCTTAACGGCGCGGCGGAACCGGAGGTCCGCTTGATTGCCGCAGAATCAGCTCGACCGGCCAGATCTCATGAATGTTTTCTACTGGCTCGCCATCGATGATTTGGACAAGCAGCTCGGCAATGCGCGAACCGGCCGAGCGTATCGATGAGCGCGTTGTTGTCATGGCCGGAACCATATTGCTGGCATTGAGATAGGGAAAAACGTCATCATGGGCGATAACGGAAACTTCTTTGCCCAGTTCATAGCCCTTTGAACGGATGGCGCGGAAAACCCCCAGCGCCGTCATCATGGAGCCGGCAAGAATCGCGGTTGGATGCGGATCGTAGGATAGAAGCCGTTGCGCCTCATGAAAGCCGGTCTCATCGGAAAAGTGTTCGTGTGCGATAAAACGCGGATCGACAGGAATACGCCGCTCAAGCAGTGCTTCGCGATAACCGGTTTCCCTGTGCTCCGAGAATGTATGGCCCTTGTGGCCGTCGATCATGGCTATGCGGCGGTGACCGATGTCGATCAGATGCGATGTAGCCTGGCGAAACGCGCCGGCATTGTCGATATCAAGCCAGGCATGCGGCGCCTGGATATTGGTGCGGCCATGCAGGACGAAGGGAAACTTCGCCTCGATCAGCATCGCCACGCGCTCATCCATCAGGGTAGGGCCCGTGACAATGATACCATCGACGCGCTTGCTGGAAATCAGCCGCCGGTAGGCGCCAAGTTCGTCATTGTTGACGACCGGGCTCATCAACAGATCCATTTCGTCCAGAGATAACCGCTCGGCCAGACCGGAAAAGAATTCGCTCGTATGCGGGCCAAAGCGCTGGCTGCGGTCGCGCGGCATTAAAATACCAATGGCGCCAACCCGGCCGATAGCCAGACGGCGGGCATTGGCATTGGCGCTGTAACCGAATTTCTGTGCCGCCTGGGCAACCCGTTCACGGGTCGCCTTGTTGACCTCGGGATAACCGTTCAGGGCACGGCTGACTGTCGTCTGGGAGAGCCCGAGTTGTTCAGCCAAGTCCTTCAGTTTCATGGCAGCGATCCAATGCGCAGTATGGTTCAGCGTTAAAGATGCGCGTTCGTGTTACCGGAGCGAAACATCCATAGCCGAGATATGACTCCAAATACTAAGCACAACTATAGCATAAATTCAAAGCGCTTTGAATGAAACATCAATATTTAGTGATCAAACTATTATCAAACGATCTTTTGTCCTCGAACCCCGGCAGAAATTGCGCGGTTAGAAATTTCCAATAGGCCATTGAATTTGCGTTATATAATGGAATTGGTCGATCAATCGTTTATCAACGCATTCCATTTCTCGAAAATTGCAACTTGACAGTCATGGAGAGCTTTGTCATTTTTCATTCAAAGCGCTTTGAATTTTCGAAATGAAAGTAAGATCCAAAGCGCTTTGAGGAGGAATTTTAAACGAGGGGACTGACATTGCTCACACGTGGGATGTCCGAATCCGTTCCGATTTTTGGGAGGAAATCATGAAAGCCAAGTCATTTATCGCTACCCTTTTGACCACGACGTTGCTGGCTTCGGGGGCATTTGCCGCCAATCTGGCAATTGTTTCCGGTGATACCGGCAATGGGCGCGAATTCCTGCGCAAGCAGCTTGATCAGTTTGAAAAGGAAACCGGCAATAAGGTTTCCATTGTGGCGATGCCCGCCAACAGTTCCGACAATTTCGGTCAGTACCGGCTTTGGCTGGCTGCCGGTAACAGCGATATCGACGTGTATCGCACCGATGTGATCTGGGCGCCGCAATTGGCCGACCAGTTTCTTGATTTGAAAGCCGCCGCGAAAGACGTAATCGATCAGCACATTCCATCGATCATCGAAAGCCAGACGGTGGACGGCAAGCTTGTAGCTCTGCCGATGTATACCGACGCGCCGGCACTGTATTATCGGAAGGACCTGCTTGAGAAGTACAAGAAGCCCGTGCCGAAAACCTGGGATGAGATGGCGGCAACCGCCAAGGAAATTCAGGATGGTGAACGCTCGGCCGGCAACAAGGGTATGTTCGGTTTCGTATTTCAGGCCAATGCCTATGAGGGCCTGACCTGCAATGCTCTGGAATGGGTAAAATCCTCGGGCGGCGGCCAGATTGTCGAAGCCGATGGCACGATTTCCATCAACAATCCCGAGGCAGCAGCAGCTGTCGATCGTGCCAAAGGATGGATCGACACGATTTCGCCCAAGGGCGTGCTTGCCTATACGGAAGAAGAAGCACGTGGCGTCTGGCAGACCGGCAATTCGGTTTTCATGCGCAACTGGCCTTACGCTTATGCTCTGGGCACAGCCGAAGGCAGCACAGTCAAAGGTAAGTTTGATGTAGCACCGCTGCCAAGCAGCAAGGAAGGTCAGAGCTCCGCAGCAACACTCGGCGGCTGGAATTTGGCCGTGTCAAAATATTCCAAGGCACCTGACGAAGCCATTAAACTCGCTTTGTTCCTCGGTTCGCCCGAACAGCAGAAGGCGCGCGCCATCTCGCAGGCCAGCATGCCGACAATCAAAGCCCTCTACGATGACAAGGATATCGCTGCTGCCCAACCGCTGATTCCAAACTGGAAGCAGGTGTTTGAAAGCGCCGTTCCGCGTCCGTCCGCACCAACGAAGGTTAAATACAACGAAGTGTCCAACATGTTCTGGAGCGCCGTCCACGATACATTATCGGGTAATGGAACCGGCGCTGAAAACTTTGAGCTTCTGGAAGCCAAGCTGACGGAGCTTAAAGGAGACAGCTGGTAGACCTCTGCCGGCAGAAGGGCACGGTGCGGATGGTGTTCATCACCTCCCGAACTTCGTTCGCACCGTTTGCCTGACATTTTCGCTCAACCAGAACCAATACGGGCAGGAAACGACATGACGCATTCCACCGCACGTTCCGAACTTCTCAAGCAGCGCGTCCGGTCGGCGCAGCTGTTTCTCATCCCGATGATTGTCGCGCTGGCTGTTGTGGCCGGCTGGCCATTGCTTCGCACCATTTACTTCTCCTTCACCGATGCCTCGCTCACCAATATGGGCGCGGCGAAATGGGTAGGTTTCAAAAACTACCTGTCGTGGATCCAGCTGAAAAGCGGCCGCACCATCTATTCCGGCTTGCTGGTCGATCCAACGTGGTGGAACGCCGTCTGGAATACGGTGCGTTTCAGCATCATTTCCGTGGCCCTTGAAGCCTTTCTGGGCATGATCGTCGCGCTTGTACTCAATGCCGAATTTAAGGGCAGGGGCATTGTCCGTGCCGCCATCCTTATCCCATGGGCGATCCCGACGATTGTGTCTGCGCGCCTTTGGGGCTGGATGCTCAACGATCAGTTCGGCATTCTCAACGATCTGTTCCTGCGTCTCGGTTTCATCAGCCAGCCCATCGCCTGGACTGCCAGTGCCGACACGGCCATGACAGCGGTGCTGATCGTGGATGTCTGGAAGACCACACCATTTATGGCGCTGCTTATTCTGGCCGGGCTGCAGATGGTTCCAAAAGACATTTACGAAGCGGCGCATATCGACGGCGTCCACCCGGTCCGCCAGTTCTTCCGCATTACTTTGCCGCTGATCAAACCGGCACTGATGGTAGCGATCATCTTCCGCCTGCTCGATGCCATGCGCATTTTTGATCTGATCTATGTTTTGACGCCTAACAGCTCGCAGACAAAGACGATGTCGGTGCTGGCACGTGAAAATCTCATCGAGTTCGACAAGTTTGCCTATGGCTCGGCGCAATCGACCCTGTTGTTCCTGCTGATTGCTTTGATGACTGTGCTGGCAATCTGGCTCGGCCGCGTCCGTCTGGATGGAGGAGACCGCTGATGTTGTGGAAACTCACCAAAGGCACCGCCTTTTATGCACTCGTGGTTCTGATTGTCGTTCTGGCGGTCTTTCCGTTCTATTACGCCATCATCACCAGCTTCAAAACCGGCAGTGCACTTTTCACCGTCGAGTATTTTCCGACATCCTTCTCTTTCGAGAATTATGTGTCGGTCATCAAGGCAGGCAGTTTCAGCCGCAATCTGCTCAATTCACTGATTGTTTCGACGTTGGTGGTTCTGCTGGCGCTGCTGATTGCCGTCACCGCATCCTTTGCGTTGGCCCGTGTCCGGTTTCGCGGCCGTTCGCTGCTGCTGCTGACAATCCTGTCCGTTTCCATGTTCCCGCAGATTGCGGTGCTGGCGGGCCTGTTCGAAGTCGTTCGCTTCCTCGGTGTTTACAACACCCTGTGGAGCCTGGTCTTCTCCTATACGATTTTCACGCTGCCGTTCACCGTCTGGGTGCTCACCACCTTCATGCGTGATCTGCCGATTGAAATCGAAGAGGCAGCGATCGTCGATGGCGCATCGCCATGGGTGATCATCACCAAGGTTTTCCTGCCACTGATGTGGCCGGCCATGGTGACAACAGGGCTGCTTGCTTTCATCGCGGCATGGAACGAATTCCTCTTTGCCCTGACCTTTACCTCATCGACAGAGGTGCGCACGGTGCCTGTCACCATAGCACTTCTCTCTGGGGCCAGTTCACATGAAATCCCGTGGGGCACGATCATGGCTGCATCCGTCATTGTGACGGTGCCGCTCGTTGTTCTCGTCCTGATTTTCCAACGCAAAATCATTTCCGGCCTCACTGCCGGCGGCGTCAAGGGGTAACTCAAATGACAGCTATTCATCTCAATAATGTTCGCAAGTCGTTCGGTACATTCGATGTGATCAAGGGTGTTGACCTTGAAATCCAGCCCAGTGAATTCATGGTATTCGTTGGCCCGTCAGGCTGCGGCAAGTCCACGCTGCTGCGTCTGATTGCCGGGCTGGAAGATATCACGGACGGCACGCTCGCCTTTGACGAAAAGGTGGTCAACAGCTTGACGCCGTCGCAGCGCGGCATCGCCATGGTGTTCCAGTCCTATGCGCTCTATCCGCATATGACCGTCTTCGACAACATGGCTTTTGGCCTGAAGCTCGCCAAGGGTGGCACGGACGAGATCAAGCGGCGGGTGAATGAGGCAGCGGAAATGCTGCAGATCACCGCCTATCTCGACCGTCTGCCAAAGCAGCTCTCGGGCGGTCAGCGTCAGCGCGTGGCCATTGGCCGGGCGATTGTGCGCGATCCGAAAGTGTTCCTGTTCGATGAGCCGCTGTCCAATCTGGATGCGGCTTTGCGCGTACAGACACGGCTCGAAATCGCCAAACTCCACGCCAAGATGCACGAAACCACGATGATCTATGTCACCCACGATCAGGTGGAAGCGATGACGCTGGCGGACCGGATCTGCGTGCTGCGCGACGGCATTGTCGAGCAGGTGGGCACGCCGCTCGAGCTGTATGAAAAGCCGCAATCGATTTTTGTTGCGGGCTTTATCGGTTCACCGAAGATGAATTTCCTCACGGAGAAACACGCTGAAACCTACCGGGCGCATACGCTTGGCGTGCGGCCGGAACACCTCGAGGTCAAGGACAAGGGCGGTGCCTGGAACGGCAAGCTGATCCTGTCCGAAAATCTCGGTTCGGAAACCTATCTCTACATCGATATTGGCGCGAAGGACCCGCTTGTCGTCAGGCAGGATGGAACTGCAAGCCAGCAGCCCGGCGAGCTGCTCCACATTTCGCCGATCAACGACAATGTCCACCGCTTTGATCAGTCAGGCAGGCCGGCAGCGTCAAACTGAAAGCAGAAATTAAGCATCCTCCCGACGCTTAAGGAATGAATAGGAAGACGAAAATGACTATCCGTACGCTCGTCTGGGGCGAAAATGTTCATGAGAAGATGAACAAGACCGTCGCAGAGATTTATCCTGAAGGCATGCACAACCAGATTGCCAAGCTTCTCGAATCCGACGGCAATATTTCCGTCAAGACCACCACCTTGCAGGAATCCGAACACGGTCTCACTGACAAGGTGCTGGATGAGACGGATGTTTTGATCTGGTGGGGCCATCGCGCGCATGGCGATGTGGCCGATGAAGTGGTGGAACGCGTGGCGAAACGCGTCTGGGAAGGCATGGGTATCATCATCCTGCACTCCGGCCATTTCTCCAAAATCTTCAAGCGCCTGATGGGTTCACCCTGTGCGCTGCATTGGCGCGAAGCCGGCGAACGTGAGCGGCTCTGGGTGGTCAATCCCGGCCATCCCATCGCCAAGGGTCTGCCGCGCTATTTCGAGCTTGAGAACGAGGAAATGTACGGCGAGCCGTTTTCCGTGCCGGAACCGCTCGAAACCGTGTTCGTATCGTGGTTTCAGGGCGGCGAAGTGTTTCGTTCCGGTCTGACCTACCGCAAGGGCGCGGGCAATGTGTTCTATTTCCGGCCCGGCCATGAAACCTATCCGACCTATCACGACGAGATGGTTGGCCTTGTGCTGCGCAACGCGGTGAACTGGGCTTATAATGTCAATCGCTATCCCGAGCTCAACACAGCGCCGAATACGCCGGTGGAAAAATCGATTGAGCCGATCACAGCGCGCGGTGGCAGCTTGCACGAATCCGGCGAAGAAGGCTTCCGCTGAGTTAGTTCCAGAACAAAGCGGCGGCTTGATTGCCGCCCGGACTAACAACTATCGTAATCCCGGCGCACCCTCACGAGTGCGCAGCATATTTTTTGAAGGACTGGACCGATGCGTCTTTTGATCTTGGGTACCGGCAGTATGGCCAATTCCCACGCCAGGAATTTCTCGGAAATTGAAGGCGTAACTCTGGCTGGCGCAGTTGATGTCGATCCCGGACGGGCTGAAGCATTTCGTGCACAATACAACATCGAACGTGCGTTCACCTCTCTTGAGGATGCGCTGGCATGGGGCGAGTTCGATTCCGTCGCCAATGTGACGCCCGACAGCATTCACCACACCACCACGCTGCAATGTATCGCGGCTGGCAAACACGTATTCTGCGAAAAGCCGCTTGCAGCCAATTACGAAGACGCTACCGAAATGGCGGATAAAATCGAGGCAGGCAATCTGGTTGGCATGGTCAATCTGACCTACCGCAACGTGGCGCAATTGCAGGCGGCACGCAAACTGGTAACGAGCGGCCAGATCGGCAAGGTCAAGCACGTCGAGGCTTCCTACTTGCAAAGCTGGCTCGTCTCCAAAATGTGGGGTGACTGGCAAACGGAAAGCCGCTGGCTCTGGCGTCTGTCGAAGAAGCACGGCTCTAATGGCACGCTCGGTGATGTCGGCGTGCATATCCTTGATTTTGTCGTCTATGGCACCGATACCGAAATCGACGAGGTGTTTTGCCGGCTCAAGGCTTTTGACAAGGCGCCGGACAATCGCATTGGCGAGTATGAACTCGACGCCAATGACAGTTTCACTATGACGGTGAGCTTTACCAATGGCGCGCTTGGTGTGGTGCATTCAAGCCGCTGGGCCACAGGGCACGTCAACGAGCTGCGCCTGCGCGTTTATGGCGACAAGGGTGCTTTTGAAGTCGTACACCGCCATGACGGCTCAAAACTGTCGGTTTGCCTTGGTGAAGATGTCGAGAATGCAATCTGGAAAGAGGTCGAGGTTGAGCCGGTGGCAACCAATTATCAGCGCTTTGTTGAAGCCGTGAAGCAGGGCAAGACGCTGGAACCATCCTTCCGCCACGCGGCTAGGTTGCAAAAGGCGATCGATCTTGCCAATGTAACGGAAAGCGACCGCCGGGAACATCGCCTCGGCGTTTGACAGACTATCGGTGTTGCCTTGGGTTGCTCTCAGGCAGCACCCTTCGGACAGGCCATGTGAAGAGACATGGCCTGTCCGGTTGCAACGTTCCCATCCTGTCCATCAAAACCTGAAATACACATCTGAAACCGGTGACTTTCGATCGTTAAGATCAGATGGCGGCAGCGGTTTTTACTTTGGGAATATGAAGGCTGAGCACCAGCGGTACGGTAATTGCGTAGATAGCGACCACGGACAGCCAGATTGCGCCCGGCCATTGCTTCTGCACAACGAAGTAAAAGCTGGAAAAGCCAAGCGGCGCTATAATCGACGCGAGACTGATGGCTGAGGCCAGCACGCCTTGAAACTGACCCTGGCTGTCGTCGTCGACCATGCGGGTTGCCAGTGATTGAAGCGATGGCACGCCAATACCGCCAAGAACGAACACTGGCATGATAGCAAAGACCACCCAGGGTTGTGTCGTGAAGGCCATGACGATCAATGCCACGCTTGTGCCGGCAAGACCGGTGAGGATCGTTGCACGCTCACCGAGCAGCTTCACGGCAGGTCCCGGCAGGAACGCCTGCGCAAGCGCTTGGCACGCGCCATAGGTTCCGAGCGAGAGGCCGATCCACAGTCCGTTCCATCCGAACACGTCGTAACCCCACAATGCCCAGCAGATGCCGTAAACTTCGCCGACACCGCTGAAAATGAAGAACACGATGATGACCGGCAGCAGACGCTGCACTGAGAACATCCAGCGGAACGGGCGGAGCGGATTGAGCGCCATAAAGTCGATCTTCTCACGGCTGGGTGTGCGCGACTCCGGCAGGACGAACAAGGCCAGCAGCAGATTGCCGGCATTAAGAACCGCCGCAGCAATGAATGGCAGTCGCAGCCAGTAATCGCCAAGTATGCCGCCAAGAACCGGCCCGATGATGAAGCCGACGCCAAACATCGCGTTGAACAACCCAAAACGGCGTGCCCGGGTGTCTTCAGCCGAGATATCGGTGAGGTAGGCCGTAGCAACGGACATGTTGGCACTGGTCAAACCGGCGATCGCGCGGCCGATCAGCAGCATCCAGAGCTGCGGTGCAAATGCCATGATCAAATAATTGACGGCGGCACCGCCGAGCGAGATCAGGAGCACGGGTCGGCGGCCGAGCCGGTCGCTGAGTGCGCCAAGTATTGGGGCAAAAATGAACTGCATCACCGCGTAGAGCGCGGTCATGATGCCGATATAGGCTGCCACGTTGCCGGTATGCGTCACGTCCTCGATCAGTCGTGGCAGAATGGGGAAGATAAGCCCGATACCGACGGCGTCGAGGCTTATGGTTGCAAAAATGACGATGAGAGCTTTGTTCATGATGGCTATTTATGTACCTAGTGTTAATGTATACTCAGTACATAAATGTACCTGCTGAACTCATATGTCAACCAAAATGTGTACTCAGTATAAAAATGTGCTATCAGGACGTCATGACCCCATCTTCCGACTCAATCCCATCTGACCGCCGATCCCGTAAACGACTCGCCACGCGACGCGCTATCTCGCAGGTTGCTGACCGCCTTTTTCGGGAGCGGGGCTTCGAAAATGTGACGGTGGACGAGATCGCGGCAGCAGCTGACGTTGGCCGGATGACAGTGTTCAATCATTTTCCCCGCAAGGAGGACATGTTCTTTGATCGCGATGAGGAAGCGCGTGACACCTTGCGCGAAGCCTTGCGGCAGCGCGATGATCATGTCGCGCCGATTGAGGCACTGCGCCTGCTTGCCTATCAGTTGGTGGCGGAACAGCGCCCCTATGTCGAGTTTTCGACCAGAAGCCAAGATTTCATAGTGACGATTCAAAGCAGTGAAACCCTCAAGGCGCGAGCGAGGGCCATACGCGACGAACTCGTGCAAGTCGTTACGGTGGGGCTATCCGAATCCGCCGGGCGGGGATCTGCCGATCCCGACGCTCATCTGGTGGCGGGTTTGCTTCTGGCAATGTGGAGCGTGGCCTTTATCGAAGGACACCGCGCGTTTCGGCAGGGGAGCAATACAGAGCAAGCGGAAGCCATCTTTCTCGCTCTTATTGATAAGGGAACAATCGGCTTGAAAGCTGCAATGGCGGGCACGTCTTACGCCTGATCGACCAACTCCGGATGGCGGTGATATTTGCGGTCAGCGCAGCATCAGTATGGTGCAGGGCGCGCCAGCGGGCAGCGATGGCGCATGCGGCTCGCGTATGATCAGTCCATTGGCGTCGGCAAGAAATTTCAGCATGGACGAGATCCTGCAGTTCAAACGGCGTTGCCGTCAGTGTGCCGTCGGCGCCGGTGGTGATGCGTGCCCGGACGTAATCCTGCCTCTGGTCATTGGTGTTCATATCGGCACCAAGCACAGCAGCGCGCAAATCCGGTGCATGGGGCAAGCCGGTAAAAGCGCGGATCAGCGGTGTCAGGAAAATATGGGCGCAGATCAGACTGGATACGGGATTACCCGGCAGGCCAAGAATGCGCATGCCTTGCAGATGCCCGAACATCAGCGGTTTGCCGGGGCGCAGTGCGATCTTCCAGAAGTCCAGTTCCATGCCGCGTGCGGCGAGGGCGGGCTGTACCAGATCGTGATCTCCGACGGAGGCACCGCCAAGCGTCACAAGAATATCGGCCTTGGCAGCGATGGCGCGGTCCAGCGCTGCGCTCAGGGCTTCCAGACTGTCCTCGGCAATGCCAAGATCGATAGCTGTACCACCGGAATTGCGGACAATCTCGGCAAGGCCGTAGCTGTTGGAAGCAATGATCTGGTCCGGCCGGTAGGGCTCACCCGGACTGACAAGTTCGTCCCCGGTCGCAAGAATGGCTACACGCGGGCGGCGGATAACCGATAGCTGCGGATGATCGGCCGAGGCGGCGAGGGCGACTGCGGATGAATCAAGCTGGCGGCCCGCATCGAGCAACACATCGCCCTTGTTGAAATCGAGACCGGCTTTGCGGATATTGCGGCCTAAAGTGATCGTTTCGACAATCTCGATCTCAGTGCCGTGTGCAACAGTATTTTCCTGAATGACCACACTGTCGGCACCTTCCGGCACCGGTGCGCCAGTAAAGATACGGATTGCTTCACCTGCCTGAAGCTGGCCGTGAAAGGCATGGCCTGCAGCGGATTGTCCAACAAGTTTCAGACGGACGGGAACAGCGGTGACATCGGCAGCACGCACCGCATA
Source organism: Phyllobacterium sp. 628 (assembly GCF_014189505.1). Taxonomy (GTDB): domain Bacteria; phylum Pseudomonadota; class Alphaproteobacteria; order Rhizobiales; family Rhizobiaceae; genus Phyllobacterium. Next base: position 2,442,976 of record NZ_CP050301.1, read on the forward strand.
ACCATCCATGGCCGAGGCGGCAAATGGCGGCTGCTGGCGCTTGGCCTGCATATCGGCTGCCAGAACACGTCCGCCCGCTTCATTCAGGGGAACAGTTTCTGCTTCCAGCAATTCGACATTGGCAAGAATACGCCTCAGCGCTTCGGCAACGGGGAGCAGGCCTGCCATGTTCATTTCCTGTCTGTGGCTTCTGCTGCCCAGTCTCCGGACTTGCCGCCGGATTTCTGCAAAAGCCGAATATCCTGAATAATCATGCCTTTATCAACGGCTTTTGCCATGTCATAGACGGTAAGGCAGGCGACGGAAACGGCAGTCAGCGCCTCCATCTCAACACCCGTCTTGCCAGTCAGCTTCACCGTGGCGCGGACGCGCAGTCCCGGCAGTTTTGCATCGGCGTCGATATCGACGGTAATCTTGCTGAGGAGCAAGGGATGGCAAAGCGGGATAAGCTCGTGGGTTTTTTTGGCAGCCATGATCCCGGCGATACGGGCAGTGCCGATAACATCACCCTTCTTGGCGTTACCCGAGAGAATAAGCTCAAGTGTTTCCGGCTGCATCAGCACGGAGCCTTCCGCCACAGCAACGCGCTCCGTCTCGGCTTTGTCGCCAACATCGACCATATGTGCCGCGCCGGCACTGTCGAGATGGGTGAGTTTCGGCGCGGTGCTCATGCGGCGCTTGTCTGCCGCTCTGTTGTACCATGCAGCAGAATCTTCGTCGCCGCAGCCACATCGTCCTGCCGCATCAGACTTTCGCCGACAAGGAATGTGCCGATATCGGATTTTGCCAGACGCTGGCAATCCGCGTGGGTGAAGACGCCGCTTTCACTGACCAGCAGCTTATCTGCAGGTACCATCGTCGCCAGGCGTTCCGACACAGCCAGATCGACATTGAACGTCCGCAGGTCGCGATTGTTGATGCCGAGAAGCGGCGAGGTAAGTTTCAGCGCCCGTTCCATCTCGGCTTCGTCATGCACTTCAACCAGCACATCCATGCCGAGCAACAGGGCTGTATCTTCCAGCGCCTTGGCCAGTCCATCATCAACGCTGGCCATGATGATCAGGATGCAATCGGCACCCCAACTGCGGGCTTCGTAAACCTGATAAGTGTCAAAGAGGAAATCCTTGCGCAAAGCGGGCAGGTTGCCAGCCGCACGGGCCGCCGTCAGGAATTCCGGCGCACCCTGAAAGGATGGCGCATCGGTCAAAACTGAAAGACAGGCTGCACCACCTGCTTCATACGCCTTTGCCAGTGCAGGCGGATCGAAATCCGGACGAATGAGACCCTTGGAAGGGCTGGCCTTCTTGATTTCAGCAATCAGTCCAAATTCGTTGGCCGCACGCTTCCTCTGCAAGGCAACGAGAAAACCACGTGGCGCGTCCTGATCCTTAATCTGTGCCTTGAGCTCATCAACCGAGATACGGGCCTTGGCGGCAGCAATTTCTTCACGCTTGTAGGCTTCGATCTTGCGAAGAATATCAACCATATTCAGACCGCCTCGCTGTTGGATACATGGATCAGCTTCTTTAGCACATTCCGTGCGGCGCCGCTGTCGATTGAATGGGCAGCCATGCTGATGCCGGTCTTCAGATCTTCTGCAGCACCGGCTACGACAAGGCCGGCGCCCGCATTGAACAGGGTGATGTCGCGATAAGCGCCATGCGCACCATCCAGAACGGATAGAAGCGAAACCGCGTTTTCATCGGCGGTGCCGCCTTTGAGATCCTGCGGATCAACGCGGCGCAGGCCAAAGGCTTCCGGTTCGATCTCAAAGGTACGGATCGCACCGTTTTCGAGCGCTGCAACTTTGGTGATTCCTGCCGTGGTGATTTCATCGAGACCGTCGCCGTGCACAACCCATACGGATTCGGACCCCAGGTTTTTCAGCACGTGCGCAATCGGTTCCACCCATTCCGGCGCGTAGACACCAACCAGTTGGCGCTTGACCCCAGCAGGATTGGTCAAAGGCCCAAGCAGATTGAAAATGGTGCGCGTGCCGAGTTCCACCCGGGCAGGACCGACATGTTTCATCGCCGGATGATGCGATGGAGCAAACATGAAGCCGATACCAGCTTCCTTGATGCAGGTTGAGATCAGGTCCGGCCCGATTTCGATATTGATGCCAAGCGCCGCCAATGTATCGGCAGCACCGGAGCGGGACGACAAAGCGCGATTGCCATGCTTGGCAACGGGTACGCCTGCACCGGCCGCTACAAAAGCCGCACAGGTGGATACATTATAGGAGCCGGACTGGTCGCCGCCGGTACCGACGATATCGATAGCGCCGGGCACAGCTGTTACTTTCAGCATCTTGGAACGCATGGCAGAGACGGCACCGGCGATCTCATCCACATTTTCGCCGCGCACACGCAGCGCCATCAGTAGCGCGCCGATCTGTGCCGGTGTCGCCTGTCCCGACATCATGATGTCGAAAGCTTCGACCGCTTCTTCGCGGGAAAGAGCCTTTCCCGCCGCTGCAATTCCGATAAAACGCTTCAGCTCAGCCATTGTTCGGTCTCATAACACTCATTGGCGGGCCAGCGCCTGATCAATAACGGTCTTGTTGACGGTGACGGGGTAAACCGTCTGCAACTGCATGACCAACTGGTCGAGCAGATCGTCGGAAAGACGCGAGGTGAACGAATCCTTCTCGGCCTTGCTGATCGAATCCGGTCCGGCATCCAGCGGTTCAATCGATTCCGTGACCTTGAAGATCAACTTCGACTGGTCGGCTGCGGATTCTGTCACGCCGACAACGCCCTGAGGTCCATCGAATACGGAAGCTACGCCGCCTTCGCCCAGATCCGTGTCTTTCGACTGGCGGGTGATGCCACGCTTGGTTTCCTTGGTGAATTTGAACTCAGCGGCGATATCGTCAAGCGACGTGCCGGCAGCCACCCGCTTGCGGACTTCCTCGGCCTTTTCGTTCAGGCGCTTTTCGAGCTCGGCAGTGCGCCAGTTCTCGGTTACGCGAGCCTTCACTTCATCGAGGGTACGGTCGCGCGCCGGAGTAATGCCGGCCACATCATACCAGAGGAAGCTGTTGGAACCGACATTGAGCGGTTCATTGTCAAAACCCTGATCGGCAAGAAAGGCCGCAGTCAGCAGATTTTCGCCATAGGGAATGTTCGGGATTTCTTTTTCGTCCAGTCCACGGCCGGACTGATCAATCGCATCGATGGTGACCATCTTGAGATTTTGCTTGGCAGCGGCATCTGCCATGGTTGCACCGTCGGCGCGGGCACTTTCGTAGGCATCATGCACGGTCATGACAGACGAAGCGGCAATAGCGAGAGCAATCGTCTCGCGAATGTCCTTCTCGACTTCGGAGAGCGGCTTGATCACCTGCGGCGCAGCTGCAGTCACACGAACGATGACAGGTCCAAAAGTGCCAGTGAGCACATCGCTGACATTTCCGGCCTGCAATTTGAAAATCGCATCGGCAATAGTCTGGTCGGGCAGGGCGTTCTTCTGGAACGTGCCAAGCGCGACATCATTCATGGATTTGCCTTCAGACTTCACTTCGTCATCAAACGAGGTGCCTGCGGCCAAGCGATCATGCGCTGCCTTGGCGGCATCGGCATTGGCAAAGGTCAACTGTTCGATGGTGCGGCTTTCCGGCGAGGTGTAACGCGAAATATTCTTGTCATATTCCGCCTTGATCTCCTCTGGTGAAACCGAAGCTTCGTCGGCAATGTCCTTTGGCTCAAGTTTCACATAGGTGATTTTGCGATATTGCGGAGCGCCATAGGCTTCCTTGTTCGCGTCGTAATAGGTCTTGAGCTCCGCATCTGTCGGCGCTGGAACGTCGGTGATGAAAGACTTCGGCATCGAGACATAATCAACCGTGCGCGATTCACCCTTATAGAGAGCGACAGCCTTGAGCAGCGTATTGGGTACGGCGATTCCATCGGCAACCGCTTCAACGATCTGCTGACGGCGTGCAACCTTGCCGCGATTGTCGAGATAAGCCTGCGGGGTCATGCCGGCATTGCGCAGCACCACATCGAACTGTGTGGGATTAAAGCGTCCATCAACACCCTGGAATGCCGGATCTTCGGCAGCAAGCTGCGCCAGACGGTCTTTCGACAGGCCAAGCGACATCTTGCGCGCCTGTTCATCGAGCACCACGCCGGCGACAAGCTGGCTCTGGACTTGTTTGCTGACGCCAATGGCATCGGCCTGTTCGCGCGTAAAGCGCTGGCCGAAGCGCTGCTGGAGCGAGGCAAGCTGACGATCATAGGCGAGGCGGTATTCGACCGGAGAAACAGTCGAGCTCCCGGCGCTCATGGCCGAGCCATTGCCAACCGCACTCAAAATTGTATTGGAGACACCCCATCCAACAAAACTAACACCAAGAAGGCCAAGAAGCAGCTTTGCCACCCAAGTCTGGGCCACGTCGCGTAGAGAGTCGAGCATAGAAAGTCACCGTAACAGTATGAGGCTCAAATTGAATTGCATAGGGGAATAGCGTCATGCAGGGCTTGTGTCGATTGCTTTATCAAGTGAATTTGCTAGTCAGACACTCAAATGAACGAGAAATGATCAAATCTATCGCCTCGAGGAACGCCGAATGACCCCTGATATCCGTCCACTTGTCGCCGGAAACTGGAAAATGAACGGGACGGGAGAGTCTCTGGAAGAATTGCGCATTATCGTCAATCGCCCGAATTCCGCTATTGGCGAGAAGATCGACGCGCTGATTTGTGTGCCGGCTACACTGGTTTTCCGTGCTGCCCAATCTGTCGAGGGTGAAGCTTTGGCTATTGGCGGTGAAGATTGCCACGCGAAAAAGTCCGGCGCGCATACGGGCGATATCTCTGCGGCCATGTTGAAAGATGCCGGTGCATCGCATGTGATTGTCGGCCACTCGGAGCGCCGCACCGACCACGACGAAACTGATGCAATGGTCAATGCCAAGGCATCGGCGGCCTGGGATTCCGATCTCATTGCCATTATCTGCATTGGCGAAACCGAAGCGCAGCGCAAAGCGGGCGAAACACTCGATATTATTGCAACCCAGCTTGCCGGATCGATTCCCGGCGCTGCAACCGCCAAAAATACGGTTATTGCCTATGAACCCGTATGGGCGATCGGTACCGGATTAACCCCAACCGCCGAGGATGTACGCGAGGTTCATGCCTTCATTCGCGCCGCTCTGGTCAAGCGCTTCGGGGCGGAAGGGGCAAAGCTGCGCATTCTCTATGGCGGCTCGGTAAAACCTGCCAATGCGGTTGAACTTCTCGGCATTGCAAACGTCGATGGGGCACTTGTTGGCGGCGCAAGCTTGAAAGCGACCGACTTCCTGGCCATCTGTGAAACATACCATTCACTCTAATCGGCCTTAAAAGCGCGAGAAACTGTCAACTGACGGGCTTGGTTTATTGACAGATACAGTGTAAAGAGCCGCGTCCGATACCTAGAAAGCAGAAATACCCCATGCAAACCGTCGTTATCGTCATTCATCTTCTGATTGTACTTGCCCTCGTTGGAGTTGTGCTCATGCAGCGCTCCGAAGGTGGTGGTCTGGGAGTTGGCGGCGGCTCCGGTTTCATGAGCGCCCGCGGTGCGGCAAACGTGCTGACCCGTACGACTGCAATTCTGGCAACCGGCTTTTTCATTACGTCGCTGGCACTCGGCATCATGTCGCGTTACGCCGAAAGCCCGACAGACATTCTGAACCGTATTCCGGCGACAACCAATGGTCAGCCGGCGCAGCCAGGTTCGGGCGGCATTCTCAACCAGCTTCCGGGTGCAGCGACGACAACGCCGCCAGCGGGCACACCAGCACCGGCCGCTGCCAATTCAGCAGCGCCTGCGACCACTCCGGCTGCTCCTGCACCGGCCGAATCGACGCCGCCTGCGCCAACTGCACCGGTCACGCCAGCACAGCCTGCAAATCCGGTTCCCAATTCGCAGTAATCGGCTATAATAGACAAATATCGGCGGAGGCGCAGAAAGTGTTGCGCTTTCGCAACCCTCCGAGGTGAAGAATCAGCCGGGCTCGCTGTTCACAGCGATTTGCGTTGAGAAGAAATCACTCTTCGGATATCGCCTTAATCAGGTTTGGCCTTTGGGGGCCTGGCAAGCGCCGTAACGGTGCCGTGCATATTATCCGGGAACTAACATTATGATTTCACGTCGCTCTCTGCTCATCGGAATCTCCGTTCTGGCCTTGACCGGACCGGCATTCGCTCAATCCGCCATCACGACGGCTGAGGATGCCACCAAGGTTGATGCGGCGCCTACCGCTTCAACAACAAAGCCAACCAAAGTATCGCAGGTCCGCAAGCCAGCTCGTGCTGCAGCGGCCGCCCCCAAGCGCAACTACTCGCTTGATCCCAAGTTCCTGCCACAGGACGTCGAATTCACCGGTTACAAGACCGGCACGATCGTTATCGATCCAAAGCAGAAGTTCCTCTATCTGGTTGAATCGTCCACGACAGCGCGCCGCTATGGCATTGCCGTCGGCAAGGAAGGTCTCGAATTCAAGGGCACTGCCGAAATCCGCACCAAGCGTGAATGGCCACGTTGGATCCCGACCAAAGAAATGATCGAGCGCGAGCCGAACCATTATGCCAAATATGAAAATGGCATGGATGGTGGTCCGGGCAATCCGCTTGGTGCCCGCGCGCTCTACCTGTCGCAGGGCAACAAGGATACCTATATCCGGATTCACGGCACCGTTCAGCCCTGGACAATCGGCAGCTCCGCTTCAAACGGTTGTTTCCGCATGGTCAATGATCATGTGATCGATCTTTACAACCGCGTCACTGTCGGCACGGAAGTGGTTGTTCTGTAAGAACTATTCGTCTTTAGATTGAAACGGCCAGACCTAACGTCTGGCCGTTTTGTTGTTTTGCAAAAAATATTTGCACGGGAAAAACGGCTTTCATGCCGATTTTTTTGTGGCCAAATCACTCACAAAGGACTAACGAGATAAGCCCATGGCCCGATATGTTTTCATCACTGGCGGCGTGGTTTCTTCCCTCGGAAAAGGCATCGCTGCAGCCGCTTTGGCGGCTCTCCTCCAGGCTCGTGGATACCGTGTACGGATTCGCAAGCTTGATCCTTATCTCAACGTCGACCCCGGCACGATGTCGCCGTATCAGCACGGCGAGGTCTTTGTGACCGACGATGGCGCTGAAACTGACCTTGATCTTGGTCATTACGAGCGCTTCACGGGGCGTCCTGCCAACAAGCAGGACAATATCACCACCGGACGCATTTACCGGAACATCATCGAGAAGGAACGCAGGGGTGATTACCTCGGTGCGACGGTTCAGGTGATTCCGCACGTGACCGATGAAATCAAGAATTTCATCGTGGACGGCAATCAGGATTACGATTTCGTTCTGTGCGAAATCGGCGGCACCGTGGGCGACATCGAAGCGATGCCGTTCCTCGAGGCTATCCGCCAGCTCGGCAATGATCTGCCGCGCGGCAGCGCCGTTTACATTCACCTGACTTTGATGCCTTACATCCCCGCCGCGGGCGAACTCAAAACCAAACCCACCCAGCATTCCGTCAAGGAACTGCGCTCAATCGGCATCGCGCCGGATATTCTGCTGATTCGTGCGGATCGCGAGATTCCCGAATCGGAACGCCGCAAGCTGTCGCTTTTCTGCAATGTCCGCGCATCGGCGGTCATTCAGGCTCTCGATGTCGATACGATCTATGATGTGCCGATGGCCTATCACAAGGAAGGGCTTGATTCTGAAGTTCTGGCGGCATTCGGCATCGATCCGGCACCAAAACCCCGTATGGAGCGTTGGGACGAAGTCAGCAACCGCATCCACAATCCGGAAGGCGAGGTTACGATTGCCATTGTTGGCAAATATACCGGCCTGAAAGACGCCTATAAATCGCTGATCGAAGCTCTGCACCATGGCGGTATGGCCAACAAGGTGAAGGTCAATCTCGACTGGATCGAGATCGGAAATCTTCGAGCAGGAAGACCCGACGCCCTATCTGCAGAAGGTTCACGGTATTCTGGTGCCTGGTGGCTTTGGCGAGCGTGGTTCCGAAGGCAAAATTCTGGCGGCGAAATTTGCCCGTGAGAAAAAGGTTCCGTATTTCGGCATTTGTTTCGGCATGCAGATGGCGGTGATCGAGGCAGCACGCTCCTTGGCCGGCGTTGAAAAAGCATCGTCCAGCGAGTTCGGTCCGACATCCGAACCGGTTGTCGGCCTCATGACCGAATGGCTCAAGGGCAACATGCTGGAGAAGCGCACGCAAGCGGGCGATCTTGGCGGCACGATGCGGCTTGGCGCCTATGAAGCCATGCTGAAATCCGGCACACGTATTGCTGATATCTACGGCTCAACCGATATTTTCGAGCGGCATCGTCACCGCTACGAAGTGAACATCGACTACAAGGACCGTCTGGAAGAATGCGGTCTGGTGTTCTCGGGCATGTCGCCGGATGGCGTTCTGCCAGAAACCATCGAATATGCCGATCATCCATGGTTCATTGGCGTTCAGTACCATCCGGAACTGAAATCCCGGCCATTCGAACCGCATCCGCTGTTTGCTTCCTTCATTGAGGCGGCAATGGATCAAAGCCGGCTGGTTTAAAACAACACAGGGTGTGGCTTGAATTGCATTGCTCTTTAAGGCACACCCTTTCCCCATGACCACAACAACCCCACGCACGCCCCGTCCCGTTGATCATCTGGTTCTGCCAACCGTAAAGCTTGAGACGGCGCGGCAGCGTCTGGAAGCGCTTGGTTTTACCGTGGCGCTATCGGCTCAGCATCCCTTCGGCACCGAAAATGCCTGTGTGTTCTTCAGCGACAATACCTATCTCGAACCGTTGGCCATCGCTCAGCGAGAGACCTGCGAGACGGAAGCCAGAAACGGCAATGTGTTTGTTGCGCGGGACCAGGCCTACCGTTTCCGCAACGGGCAGGAGGGCTTTTCGGCCTTTGTCATGGGAACAGAGGACGCCAAGGCGGATCACGAGAGTTTTGTCGCCTCGGGCATCTCAGCTGGAAAGATGCTGGAGTTCTCCCGGCCTTTTGCTCTGCCCGATGGCACGCAGGACATAGCAAGTTTTCGGCTGGCCTTTGCGGCTGATTTGCGCGCACCGGACGCGTTTTTCTTTACGGTCCAGCGTGTGAACACACCCAATGTCGATCGCACCAAGTTGCAAACGCACAAAAACGGTGTGACCGGTTTGCGTGAACTCGTGTTGTCCGAGATCAATCCCACGGATTTTCAGTATCCCTTGCAGGAAGTTATCAACCAGCGCGATGTGAATGCTCATTCCTTCGGCATGGATTTGCGGGCGGCCAATGCGAATATTACCGTGCTGACCCCGGCGGGCCTGCGCTCATTCTTTGGGATGGACGCGCCGGAGAGCGAGCGCGGTTTGCGTCTGCAAGCCTTTGTGCTTGGCGTGTCCGATCTGGCTGCGGTTGAAACTTTGCTTGCCAACAACAATATCTCCACCGAAAAGCGCGGCTCCCGCCTGATAGTGCATAAGGCACCAGGACAGGGTGCGGCCATCGTATTCGAGGCTTCCTGATGTCTGCATTGAATTCCACCGTTTCCGCCGGCTCTGTCGCCTTTTCCAACACAGCGCAGTTTTCGCTGATTGCCGGACCATGCCAGATGGAAAGCCGCCAGCATGCCTTTGATATGGCAGGCGCATTGAAGGAAATGACCGGGAAGCTTGGCATCGGGCTTGTCTACAAATCCAGTTTTGACAAGGCCAACCGCACATCGCTGACTGGCAAACGCGGTTTTGGTCTGGAAAATTCGCTGCCGGTGTTTGCCGATATCCGCAAGGAATTTGGTCTGCCGACCCTGACCGACGTGCACACCGAAGAACAATGCACGATTTTGGGCGAGGTTGTTGATGTCCTGCAGATCCCGGCATTCCTTTGCCGCCAGACTGATCTGTTGATCGCTGCCGCCAACACCGGCAAGGTGGTCAATATCAAGAAAGGTCAGTTTCTTGCGCCTTGGGACATGAAGAATGTCATCGCCAAGGTGACCGAAAGCGGTAATCCGAATGTGATGGTGACCGAGCGCGGTGCATCTTTCGGCTACAATACGCTTGTTTCGGATATGCGTTCGCTGCCGATCATGGCGGGCTTTGGTGCGCCGGTGATTTTCGACGCAACCCATTCGGTGCAGCAGCCGGGCGGACAGGGTGGCTCAACCGGCGGACAGCGCGAATTCGTTGAAACATTGTCGCGCGCGGCGGTTGCCGTTGGCGTTGCTGGTGTGTTCATCGAGACGCACCAGGATCCGGACAATGCACCGTCGGATGGCCCGAACATGGTGCCGCTTGATCAGATGCCGCGGCTTCTGGAAAAGCTGCTGGAATTCGACCGGATCGCCAAATCGGTCTGAGTGTGAGCAAAGGTTCTACAGAAAAACTCGAAATTTTTATGCAACTTTGAGTGGCTTTGCCCATTTCCCTTTCAGTGACAACAGAAAAGGAGTGAGCAAATGCCAACCAATTCCGGTCATACAAAAGCGATCCGCGCATCGCGGGTTATCGGCACCAACGTCTACAATACCGGCGGTGAAAAGATCGGCGAAATCGAAGACGTCATGCTCGATAAGTCTGCGGACGGCATCATGTTTGCCGTTGTCGGCTTCGGCGGTTTCCTCGGGATCGGCGAAAAATATCATGCGGTTCCATGGTCGATGCTCGACTATAACAAGGATAGCAGCGGCTACGTCGTTCCGTTCACCCGTTCGCAGCTGGAGCAGGCTCCGGTGCACACGATTTCGGAGCTGACGGAGAATGACGGGCGCAAAGCACGCGATCTTTCGTTCTCGTATTTTAAGGCGGCCTGACGGCTTCATACGAAAAATGGCCGTCTCTGACGGCTTTTTTCTGTTTTGACCAACAATTCGTCCTTATGGGGATTTTCCTTGTCATCTTCATTCGCTATTCCAGTGGCGAATGTTGCCCAATGCAAATTGAAGGAAAAGCCTTATGACTGCTATTGTCGATATTATTGGCCGTGAAATTCTGGATAGTCGCGGGAACCCGACTGTTGAGGTCGATGTCATTCTCGAAGACGGCTCCATGGGCCGCGCTGCGGTACCCTCCGGCGCATCGACTGGTGCACATGAGGCTGTTGAATTGCGCGATGGCGGCACACGCTATCTCGGCAAGGGTGTTTTGAAGGCTGTTGATGCTGTCAATGGCGAGCTGTTCGATGCTATCGGCGGTCTTGAAGCCGAAAACCAGATCCACATAGACAAGACGATGATCGATCTCGACGGCACACCCAACAAGAGCCGTCTCGGCGCCAACGCCATTCTCGGTGTTTCGTTGGCCGTTGCCAAGGCTGCTGCTGAAGCATCCGGCCTGCCACTCTATCGTTATCTTGGCGGACCAAACGCCCATGTGCTGCCTGTGCCGATGATGAATATCATCAACGGCGGCGCTCATGCGGACAATCCGATCGATTTTCAGGAATTCATGATTCTGCCCGTTGGCGCATCGTCACTGGCTGAAGCCGTGCGTTATGGAGCGGAAGTGTTCCATACACTGAAGAAGCGTCTGAAGGATGCCGGTCACAACACCAATGTGGGCGATGAGGGCGGTTTCGCCCCGAACCTGAAGACAGCACCGGCTGCACTGGATTTCATCCTCGAGTCGATTGAAAAGGCCGGTTTCAAGCCAGGCGAAGAAATCGCCATTGGTCTTGATTGCGCTGCAACCGAATTCTTCAAGGACGGCAACTACGTCTATGAGGGCGAGAAGAAGAGCCGCGATCCAAAGACTCAGGCAAAATATCTGGCCAAGCTTGCTGCCGATTATCCGATCATCAGCATCGAAGACGGTATGGCTGAAGACGATTGGGAAGGCTGGAAATACCTGACGGACCTCATCGGCGACAAGTGCCAGCTCGTCGGCGATGATCTGTTTGTCACCAACTCTGCCCGCCTGCGCGATGGCATCAAGATGGGTGTCGGTAACTCGATCCTCGTCAAGGTCAACCAGATCGGCACGCTGTCAGAAACCTTTGACGCGGTCGATACGGCGCATCGCGCTGGCTACACCTCTGTCATGTCGCACCGTTCGGGCGAAACGGAAGATTCAACAATCGCCGATCTCGCCGTCGCCACCAATTGCGGACAGATCAAGACCGGCTCGCTCTCGCGCTCGGACCGGATCGCAAAGTACAATCAGCTGATCCGTATCGAAGAAGAGCTTGGACCGCAGGCTCGTTATGCCGGCCGCGGTATTTTCCGCAGCCTGTGATAGGCGCAATAGAATGCAACGATGGCGGGCCTTGTGCCCGCCATTTTGTTTTCAACGGCACGAAGCCATGGACTGAAACCTGCGAATTTAATCGGCTGTTAAGCAAAACATTGTTTTATAGCGTAGTGACTAATCGGGCCATTCTGACCTGATCTCTGTTTGCCTCGGGTCATTGCCATGTGGACAAAACAAAGACGAAAAACCAATCGCGGCCGGCTTGTTGTGCCGATCCTTTCCGCTATGTTTTTCGCCTATTTCGGCTTCCACGCTTACCACGGCGAATACGGTCTCTATTCCTCGATCAAGCTGCAGGAGCAGACTCAATTGTTGCGTGCGCAGCTCGATGCAGTGAAGGCTTCGCGCACGGAGCTTGAACGGGAGGTCCAACTTATGCATGATGGGACAATTGAGCGGGATATGCTGGATGAACAAGCCCGCAAAGCGTTGAACGTTTCCCGGCCGGACGAAGTCACAATTATGCGTGGCTCCGGTGATTTAGCTATTAACTGAATTCCAGTTAATTGACGTTTTGTTGTGCATTTTGAACGTCTTATTTGCATAGCTCTTATTCAATTCTGCATATTGTAAGTTCTGCTTTCGCTGCTATTCTCGCCCGACAAAATAACAGGGAGTGAGATATGGCTACGAGGGCGAAAAAAAGCCCTGCGCGTCCCGCGCAGACCTCTGCTGTCAAAGCACCAAAACCAATCCAGTTCACCAAAGAGCAAGAGCTCGAAGCCTACCGCGAGATGCTGCTGATCCGGCGTTTCGAAGAAAAAGCCGGTCAGCTCTACGGTATGGGTTTCATCGGCGGTTTCTGCCATCTCTATATCGGTCAGGAAGCTGTTGTTACCGGAATGCAGGCCGCGCTGATTGAAGGCGATCAGGTCATCACCGGTTATCGCGATCACGGCCACATGCTGGCCTGCGGCATGAGTGCCCGGGGTGTGATGGCTGAATTGACCGGACGCCGCGGCGGCCTTTCCAAAGGCAAGGGCGGCTCCATGCACATGTTCTCGAAAGAGAAGCATTTCTACGGCGGTCACGGCATCGTCGGTGCGCAGGTTTCGCTCGGTACGGGCCTCGCTTTTGCCAATCGCTACCGCGAAAACGGCAATGTATCCCTCGCATATTTCGGTGACGGCGCGGCCAATCAGGGCCAGGTCTACGAAAGCTTCAATATGGCGGCGCTGTGGAAGTTGCCGGTCATCTACATCATTGAAAACAACCGTTATGCCATGGGCACCTCGGTTTCCCGCGCTTCGGCCGAAACCGATTTCTCCCGTCGCGGTATTTCCTTCAATATTCCAGGCATGCAGGTTGACGGCATGGATGTGCGTGCGGTTCAGGCTGCAGGCGAAGAAGCCACCGCATGGGCACGTTCCGGCAAGGGCCCGATGATTCTGGAAATGCAGACCTACCGGTATCGCGGTCACTCCATGTCGGATCCGGCCAAGTACCGTTCGAAAGACGAAGTGCAGAAAATGCGCTCCGACCACGATCCTATTGAGCAGGTGAAAAACCGGTTGATCGAAAAGAGCTGGTCCACTGAGGACGACCTCAAGAAGATCGACAAGGATGTGCGCGATATCGTTGCTGATGCAGCGGATTTCGCCCAGTCCGATCCGGAGCCGGATGCATCCGAGCTTTACACCGACATTCTGCTCTAAGGGAGGCGCGATCATGCCTGTAGATATTCTGATGCCAGCGCTCTCGCCGACCATGGAAGAGGGCAAACTGTCAAAATGGCTGAAAAAGGAAGGTGACAAGGTCACTTCCGGCGACGTTCTCGCAGAAATCGAAACCGATAAGGCGACGATGGAAGTGGAAGCTGTCGATGAAGGCACAATCGGCAAGATTCTTGTTGCCGAAGGTACTGACAACGTGAAGGTGAACACCGTTATCGCTGTTCTCCTGGGTGAAGGCGAAAGTGCCGACGCCGCCAGCGCACCGAAAGCTGCCGCTGCAGAAGCGCCTGCCAAGGCGGAAGAAGCGCCAAAGCAGGAGGCGGAAGCGCCAGCTGAAAAGCCAGCATCTGTTCCAGCTGCACCAAAGGCCGAAATTGCTGCCGATCCCGATATTCCGGCTGGCACTGAAATGGTCTCAACCACCGTGCGTGAAGCCTTGCGCGACGCCATGGCGGAAGAAATGCGCCGCGACCCCAACGTCTTCATCATGGGTGAAGAAGTTGCGGAATATCAGGGCGCCTACAAGATCACGCAAGGGTTGCTCGACGAATTCGGGCCCAAGCGCGTTGTTGATACGCCCATCACCGAACACGGTTTTGCCGGTGTTGGTGTAGGTGCTGCAATGACCGGTCTGCGCCCGATCGTGGAATTCATGACCTTCAACTTCGCCATGCAGGCGATCGACCAGATCATCAATTCAGCAGCCAAGACATTGTATATGTCTGGCGGCCAGATGGGTGCACCGATGGTGTTCCGCGGCCCAAGCGGCGCCGCTGCCCGCGTTGCTGCACAGCACTCCCAGTGCTACGCCGCATGGTACAGCCACATTCCGGGCCTCAAGGTCGTCATGCCTTACACGGCTGCCGACGCGAAGGGCTTGCTGAAAGCTGCGATCCGCGATCCGAACCCGGTCATCTTCCTTGAAAACGAAATCCTCTACGGTCATTCTTTCGATGTGCCGAAGCTGGATGATTTCGTGCTGCCGATCGGCAAGGCTCGTATCCACAAGAAGGGCAAGGACGTTACGCTCGTCTCGTTCGGCATTGGCATGAACTACACGGTCAAGGCCGAGATAGAACTTGCCAAGCTCGGTATCGATGCAGAAATCATCGATCTGCGTACGATCCGCCCGATGGATATTCCGACTGTTGTGGAATCAGTCAAAAAGACCGGCCGCTGCGTCACCATCGAGGAAGGCTACCCACAGTCTTCGGTCGGTACGGAAATTGCCACCCGCGTCATGCAGCAGGCCTTCGATTATCTCGATGCGCCGATCCTGACGATTGCCGGCAAGGACGTTCCCATGCCTTACGCTGCCAATCTGGAAAAGCTGGCGCTGCCGAACGTTGCTGAAATCGTCGAGGCCGTCAAAGCTGTGACATACACAGCGTAAAGGGGAGGAAATCGATATGCCGATCAATATCACCATGCCGGCGCTTTCTCCCACGATGGAAGAGGGCAATCTTGCCAAATGGCTCGTCAAGGAAGGCGATAAGGTTGGTCCCGGCGATGTGATCGCCGAGATCGAAACCGACAAGGCAACGATGGAAGTCGAAGCAGTCGATGAAGGCACTGTCGCCAAGATCGTGGTTCCGGCAGGTACGGAAGGCGTCAAGGTCAACGCCCTGATCGCCATTCTGGCGGCTGAGGGCGAAGATGTTGGTGCTGCCGCCAAGGGTGGCGGCGATGCCGCACCGGCGAAAGCTGAAGCAGCGCCTGCCGCTGCCACAGCTGAAGCCCCAAAGGCCGACGCACCCAAGGAAGAGAAGAAGCCGGAAGCTGCTCCTGCTCCAGCGGTAACGCCAGCCGCAGCGCCTGCGCAATCAGGCGACCGTCCATTCTCGTCGCCGCTTGCCCGTCGCATTGCCAAGGACGCCGGTATTGATCTGTCTGGTGTAACAGGCTCCGGCCCGCATGGTCGCGTGATCAAGAAGGATGTCGAGGCCGCAATCTCAGGTGGTGGTGCGAAGGAAGCAACGCCTGCCGCAGCGGCGAGTACATCTGCACCGGCGTCGGCTCCCAAGCCCATGTCCGACGACACTGTGCTCAAGCTGTTCGAGCAGGGTTCGTATGAGCTCGTGCCGCATGACGGTATGCGCAAGACCATTGCCAAGCGTCTGCTGGAAGCCAAATCCACCGTTCCGCATTTCTACCTCACGGTTGATTGCGAACTGGACGCGCTTCTCGCGTTGCGGGCCCAGATCAATGCAGCTTCGCCAATGCGCAAGACAGAGAAGGGCGATGTTCCAGCCTACAAGCTGTCGGTCAATGACATGATCATCAAGGCAATGGCTCTGGCCCTGCGTGATGTTCCGGATGCCAATGTATCCTGGACAGAAGCCAACATGGTCAAGCATAAGCACTCTGATGTGGGCGTTGCCGTGTCGATCCCCGGCGGCCTGATCACTCCGATCATCCGCAAGGCTGAAGAAAAAACCTTGTCGACCATCTCCAACGAGATGAAAGATCTGGCCAAGCGCGCCCGTGACCGCAAGTTGAAGCCTGAAGAGTATCAGGGCGGAACCACAGCGGTTTCCAACCTCGGCATGTTCGGCGTCAAGGATTTCGCCGCCATCATCAACCCGCCGCATGCCACCATTCTGGCAATCGGTGCGGGTGAAGAACGCGCAGTCGTCAAGAAGGGCGAGATCAAGGTTGCCACGGTCATGTCCGTGACGCTCTCGACCGATCACCGGGCAGTCGATGGAGCCTTGGGTGCCGAGCTTGCTCAGGCCTTCAAGCGTCACATCGAAAATCCGATGGGCATGCTGGTCTGAGGCCGACAATGAAAACGGTGCTCTGCTATGGCGATTCTCTGACCTGGGGCTACAAGCCTGACGGGTCAGGGCGTCATGCCCTTGCAGACCGCTGGCCGCAAGTGCTTCAGGCTGAACTCGGCAATGGCGTTCACGTTGTTGCCGATGGCCTGAATGGACGCACGACCGCGTTCGATGACCATCTGTCCGGCTTCGAGCGCAATGCATCCAAAACGTTGACCACAGCGCTTGGCACGCATTTTCCGCTCGATCTGGTCATCATCATGCTCGGTACCAACGACATGAAGACCTTTATCTGCGGCAATGCGCTTGGCACCAAGCGCGGTATGCAACGGCTGATCGAAATTGTCCGCACTGCACCGTATCAGCAGAGCGTGACACCGCCAAAGATCCTGATCATGTCGCCGCCATCTCTTGGCGAGACGGACGGGCCGGAATTCCGGCTGGTGTTCGAGCAAGGTATCGAACAATCACGCCTTCTGGCCGCTTTTTATGAAGATGCTGCCAAACAGGCCGATTGCGAATTTTTCGATGCGGGATCGGTGGCAAAGACATCATCCGTTGATGGTGTGCATCTGGATGCAAACAACACACGGGCAATCGGCAAGGCCGTTGCACCACTCGTTCGAGGCATACTCGATATTTAGTTCAGTCTTAGGAGGACCGAGACTTGGCCAATAATTACGACGTGATCATCATCGGTTCCGGCCCGGGCGGCTATATCGCCGCCATCCGTTCCGCACAGCTGGGATTGAAGACCGCAATCGTCGAGCGCGAGCATCTTGCCGGTATTTGCTCCAACTGGGGCTGCATACCGACCAAGGCGCTGCTGCGCTCCGCTGAGATTTTTCATTATGCCGAACATGCGAAAAATTATGGTCTGAAGATCGAAGGCACCGTGACAGCTGATTTGAAAGCGGTTGTTGCGCGCTCGCGCGGCATTGCCGAGCGGATGAATGGCGGCGTTGGCTTCCTGATGAAGAAGAACAAGGTTGACGTAATCTGGGGCGAAGCCAAGCTGACCAAGCCGGGCGAGATCGTTGTTGCCAAGACCACGAAGAAACCAATGGAACCGCAGGCGCCGCTGCCCAAGAACACATTGGGCGAGGGCACCTACACGGCCAAGCACATCATCATTGCCACCGGTGCGCGTCCACGTGCATTGCCGGGCATCGAGCCCGATGGCAAGTTGATCTGGACCTATTTTGAGGCGATGAAGCCGGAAGAAATGCCAAAATCGCTGCTCGTCATGGGCTCCGGCGCCATCGGCATCGAATTCGCTTCGTTCTACCGGACAATGGGTGTTGATGTGACGGTTGTGGAAGTGATGTCGCAGGTCATGCCTGTTGAGGACACCGAGATTTCCAACTTCGCCCGCAAGCAGTTCGAAAAGCAGGGTATGAAAATCATCCTCGACGCCAAGGTCACCAAGGTTGAAAAGGCGGCCAATTCCATCACCGCGCATGTGGAAAAGAAGGATGGCAAGATCGAGAAGATCACTGCCGACCGTATGGTTTCCGCCGTTGGCGTTCAGGGCAATATTGAAAACATCGGTTTGGAAGCACTTGGCATCAAGACCGATCGCGGCTGCATCGTCATCGACGGCTGCGGCAAGACCAATGTGCCCGGTATCTATGCCATTGGCGACGTTGCCGGTCCACCCATGCTGGCGCACAAGGCCGAGCATGAAGCTGTCATCTGCGTGGAAAAGATCGCCGGACTGCCGAATGTGCATCCTATGGACAAGGCCAAGATTCCTGGCTGTACCTATTGCAACCCGCAGGTCGCATCGGTTGGCTTGACCGAGGCCAAGGCGAAGGCTGAAGGTTATGACATTCGCGTCGGCCGCTTTCCGTTCGTGGCCAATGGCAAGGCCATTGCGCTTGGTGAAGATCAGGGCATGGTCAAGACCATTTTCGACAAGAAGACCGGCCAGCTTGTCGGCGCGCATCTTGTCGGCGCGGAAGTGACCGAACTCATTCAGGGGTTTGTTGTCGCCATGAATCTTGAGACCACAGAAGAAGAGCTGATGCACACGATCTTCCCGCATCCGACCATCTCGGAAACGATGAAGGAAAGCGTGCTGGATGCCTATGGGCGTGTGTTGAACGCCTGATTCTGGTTATCTCTCCACTTGCGGGAGAGAAATCGCAAGTGAGGGGATTGGAAACGTCTGTTATTTCCCCTCTCTGGGATTTTCTAAGCATTTAGCGAAGAGGCTAAATCCAAGAAAATCCTTTCTCCCCCACAAGGGGGGAGATAAGGGCAGTGCTATTTGGTTTAACTGGAAAGGATTCCCGGCCCGTTGGTCACGATCAAGGACGGCAAACCCTGGATACGCCTGTCATGGGCGATCCTCAAATGGTCAACATTGATTGGCCTGCTGCTGGGGTTTGTGCCATCGGCCTTGAGTATGCTTTCGGGCAACACCATATCCATCAATGGCACTGCCATTGCCGGATGGAGCGGTGTCTGGAGCGTGACCCTTGCCTGCGGGTTGGGTGGTTTCCTTTTTGGTGTTATATGCGCTCTGGTGTTTCGTGCCATTGCAATTGCGTCAGGACGATAGAGAGGACATATGGATCAGCCAGTCGGTATCATGAGCATGCCCGGTGTCGGTTTCTTCGGTATGCTGCTGATCGGTTTCATCGCCGGTTATATCGCTGAAAAAGCGATGAGCCGCAGCCATGGCCTGTTCACCAACATTCTCGTCGGTATTGCCGGCTCTTTCGTTGGCGGTACACTTGCCGGATTGTTGAATTTCAACTTCTACGGCTTTTTTGGAAATCTGATTGTTGCGACTGCAGGCGCAATTGTCATTCTGTGGGTCTTCGGCAAAGCCAGGTCCTCGAATTAAACTAGGAAGTCTTTGATGGTAACGGTTCTCGATACGATCGACCAAAAGCAGCGCGTCAGGCACCCGGAAAAGGCGCATCGCCCGGATTCGGAGATTCTGAAGAAGCCGGACTGGATCCGCGTCAAGGCGCCTGTTTCGAAGGGTTATTCCGAAACGCGCGATATCGTGCGCTCGCATAACCTGGTGACGGTGTGTGAAGAGGCCGGCTGCCCGAATATCGGCGAGTGCTGGGACAAGAAGCACGCCACATTCATGATCATGGGCGAAATCTGCACCCGTGCCTGCGCATTCTGCAACGTAGCGACAGGCCTGCCAACTGCGCTTGATCCGAACGAACCCGAGAATGTCGGCAAGGCTGTCAAGAAGATGGGCCTGACCCACGTTGTCATCACTTCGGTTGATCGTGACGATCTTCCCGATGGCGGCGCCCAGCATTTTGCCGATGTGATCAACGCAATCCGCGAGATTTCACCCGGCACCACGATTGAAATCCTGACGCCAGATTTTCTGCGCAAGGATGGCGCTCTCGAGATCGTCGTTGCTGCGCGTCCTGACGTGTTCAACCACAATCTCGAAACAGTGCCGTCAAACTATCTGAAGGTGCGTCCGGGTGCCCGTTATTTCCACTCCATCCGCCTGTTGCAGCGGGTCAAGGAAATCGATCCGACCATTTTCACAAAGTCCGGCATCATGGTTGGCCTCGGCGAAGAGCGCAATGAAGTGTTGCAGCTGATGGATGATCTGCGTTCCGCCAACGTGGATTTCATGACCATCGGCCAATATCTGCAGCCGACGCGCAAGCATCACCCGGTTCTCAATTATGTGACGCCGGATGAGTTCAAGTCCTATGCGACGATTGCCAAGACCAAGGGTTTCCTTGTGGTTGCCTCAAGCCCGCTGACCCGCTCGTCACATCATGCGGGGGATGATTTTGCCAAGCTGAAAGCTGCACGCGAGGCGTTGCACGCAAATCGCAGCTGATGCCGAAATTTGATACGACACGCCCCGTGGTGCATCGGGCCGAGCAGATGTTTGATCTGGTCGCTGATGTGGAAAGCTATCCGCAATTTCTGCCCATGTGTGAGAGCCTGAAAGTGCGCTCCCGCAAGGAACGTGACGGCAAGACCTTGCTGATCGCGGACATGACGGTTGGCTACAAGCTGATCCGTGAGACATTCACCAGTCAGGTTTTGCTCAAGCCCGACGAGGGAATTATCGAGACCAAATATATCGACGGCCCCTTCTGCTATCTCGACAACAAATGGCAATTTGTCCCGTCCGCCAATCCGGAACATTCCGAAGTGAAATTCCATATCGACTATGAATTCAAAAGCCGCACACTTGGTTTTTTGATGGGATCGATGTTTGATATTGCCTTCCGGAGGTTTACCGAAGCGTTCGAAAAACGCGCCGATCAGATTTATGGGCGGAATGGCTGAGGGCAGGTTTTTGCGTTCTTTTGTTGGCTAATTAAATAAACAATCTATCTCGTGGATGTGTGGGTTCATTGCCAGCATAGGCGTTGTGCGTGGTTCGACAAGCTCACCATGAGGGAGATGGAGGATTGCAAGGAGCCATATTCTGCAGCGGTTTCGATCAACTTTGCAATCAAACCCTCTCCCTCATGGTGAGCTTGTCGAACCACGCACAATAGTGATGCTACCTAACAACCACAGATTCTCTTGGAGCTGGCTGATCATGCAACACGAAAACCCCGACTATCAGCTCCACATTGAAACTCCGACCGTCGAGGATTACCGGCGGCTGCGGTTGATTGCCGGTATGAGCCCGAAAAGCGAGGAAGCGGCACTGCGCGGACTACCGAATACGCTCTTCGCCGTGACCATTCATTTTCAGGATGAAACTGTCGGCATGGGCCGCATTGTTGGCGATGGCGGCTGTTTTTACCAGATTGTCGACATTGCTGTTGATCCCGCTCATCAGGGCAAAGGTTTGGGCAAGATGATCATGGCCGCGCTCGTGGATTATGTGAAAACAGAGACACCGGCCGGTGCTTATATCAGCCTGATCGCCGATGGTCCGGCACAATATCTTTATGCCAAATATGGTTTCGAGCCAGTGACGCCTGCATCCATCGGCATGGCGCTGCCGGTGCGCAAGGCTTAAACCAGAGCCTTCAACACCAGATCAAGCGCAGTATTTACCGCCGCATGGCGAATGCCAGCGCGGCCATTGTCGGCAAAGACGTGGCGGACCGCGACCGGTGCCTGTCCTTTAAGAGCGACACCGAACCAGACAAGACCAACCGGCTTTTCCTTCGAGCCGCCGCCGGGACCAGCAACGCCGGTGACTGATACGGCAATCCCCGCGCGGGAGTGGTTCAGCACGCCAGTTGCCATGGCAAGTGCTACTTGCTCCGACACCGCACCATGCGCCGCGATCAGTTCCGAGGGAACGCCGAGCATCTCATGTTTGGCCTCGTTGGAATAGGTAACGAAGCCGCGATCAACCACGTCGGACGATCCGGCAATGTCCGTCAGCGAGGCTGCAATAAGGCCGCCGGTGCAGGATTCAGCTGTTGCCAACAGAATACCTCTAGCGCGGCAGGCCTCAAGAACCGCAAGGGCCTTTGCTTCGGCAATGAGCCCGCTCATTCCGGCAGTCCGCCGGGATAGATCACCGACGCCGTCGCGATGGCAGCGATACCTTCCTTGCGGCCGATGAAACCCATTTTTTCGTTGGTGGTTGCCTTGATCGAAACCCGGTCAGGCGTAATGCCGAGCATTTTTGATAGGGCCGCCGTCATCGCCTCGCGGTGCGGCCCAACCTTGGGCTCCTCGCAGATCAATGTAATATCCGCATTGGCGATCCGCCCGCCCGCTGCCTTGACGATCTTCACCGCGTGCTCCACGAAAATATGCGAGGCCGCGCCCTTCCATTGAGGATCAGAGGGCGGGAAATGCGTGCCGATATCGCCTGCACCGCGCGTGGCGAGCAGCGCATCGGTCAGCGCGTGCAACGCTACATCCGCATCAGAATGGCCGTTGAGCTTGCGGTCATGCTTGATGAAAACCCCGGCCAGCGTCACGCCATTGCCGGGTTCGAAGGAATGCACATCATAACCGTTGCCGGTGCGCACATCAGGAAAGGCGGCATGTCTTTCGGACAGGCGGTCATCAGCCATATCGATATCCTTTGCCCAGGTGAGTTTTGTATTGTCAGCAGAACCTTCGACAATACGGACCGGTAGACCCTGCCATTCGGCGATGGCAGAATCATCGGTGAAATCAGAACGTCCAATGGCGAAGGCAGCATCATGCGCCGCCATGATCGGACCATAGGGGAAAGCCTGCGGCGTCTGCGCGGCATAGAGACCGGCGCGCGGTATTGTTGCGCTGACCATGGCATCGTGGCCGGCTGCTTTCAGTGTGTCGGAAACCGCAAGAACCGGCAGCACGCCGATATGCGGCGTCAGGTTAAAGATCACCCGCTCCAGCAGGTCGGCTGCAATGAAGGGGCGCACGCCGTCATGGATCAGCACGTGATCAGGTGCCTGGTCTTTCAGCGCGAGCAACCCAAGGCGGGTTGATTCCTGCCGGGTAGGGCCACCGGTGACGCAGGTTACCTGCGCCGCATAGTCTCCGGCGGCTTGCGCGAACAGGCCTTCGTCTTCCTTGTGAATGACAACAACGACATGATTGATGAACGGACAACCCAGAAAAGCGCGCAGCGTATGCGCCAGAACCGCTTCACCGCCGATCTTGCGATATTGCTTTGGTCCTTCAACGCTTTGGCCCGCGCGCTCGCCGCGACCAGCCGCCACAATGACGGCTGCTACCCGCATCTGCTTGTCGTCTGTACTTGCCGCCACACTTCTCTCCGTAACTCCGAACTGCGTTACCTGTTGCCGAAGCGAAAGACCAGAGGTTTAAACGAAATCTCGTCATTGAAGAGCGCTCTTTGCCTTGCCTAGTCGGGTGTTCCTGTCTAAAGGATAGGCGATTGGAAAATTGCATACGAAACAGGCAATAGCGACGTGACTGATCTGAATGACCCACTCGAGATAGGCGGCGTGACCTTGCGCAACCGGGTGTTCCTTGCACCGATGTCCGGGGTTTCCGACCTGCCGTTCCGCCAGCTGGCGTGGAAGGCCGGAGCGGGTATGGTTGTGTCCGAGATGGTTGCCAGCGCCGAACTGTGCACCCGCGAACGCGGCAATCTCTTGCGGCTGCGGGGTGATGGTTTGGGCACCCATGTGGTGCAGATCGCCGGTCGCGAAACCAAATGGATGGCGGAAGCAGCCCGCATTGCCGAGGGCGAGGGCGCGCATATCATCGATATCAATATGGGGTGTCCGGCCAAGAAGGTAACGGGCGGCTTTTCCGGTTCGGCGCTGATGCGTGATCTCGATCATGCCCTGACGCTGATCGAAGCGACAATTGCTGCGGTAAAAATTCCCGTGACGCTGAAAATGCGGCTCGGCTGGGATAACGATACAATCAATGCGCCGGAACTCGCCTCGCGCGCTGAACAGGCTGGTGTTCAGATGGTCACCGTGCATGGGCGCACCCGCTGCCAGTTCTATGAGGGTAAAGCCGACTGGCGTGCCATTCGGGCCGTCAAGCAGGCCGTATCGATCCCGCTTGTTGCTAATGGCGACGTTTTGAACCGAGCCGACGCCGCAGGTATTCTGGAAGCATCGGGCGCCGACGCTGTCATGGTGGGGCGCGGCTCCTACGGCCAGCCCTGGCTCCCCGGAATGATTGTGCATGGCAACCGCAATGGCATCAACCAAAGCATGATTGCTGATTACGCCGTGGCGCATTACGAAGCGATGCTCGCCCACTACGGCGAGCAGACCGGCATTCGCCATTCGCGCAAACATCTCGGCTGGTATCTGGAAAAGCACGGTATCGATATCAGCACAGCGGAACGCATATCGATCATGACCGAAACCAATCCGCATCTGGTGGCAGAACGCTTGCATGCCGCACTGTCGCGGCCGGACGAACATGACATGAAGAAGGTTGCATAATGACAGCGGCAGACAATGTTGCGATAGGCGATAAGCTGGCAGGGATCGTGCTCAACGCGATCCGTCATCCGGTAATCATGCTCGATGAAAGCGGCCACATCTCATATGCCAATGCCGATGCGGAAGCTTTTTTCCGTTCCAGTGCCAGCATTTTGAGCCGCAATACGCTGGAAATGCTGCTGCCCTTCGGCAGTCCGCTGCTGGCATTGGTCAAGCAGGTGCGGGAAAGCCCGTCGCCGGTCAATGAATATCGCGTCGATGTGTCATCGCCACGTTTAGGCCAGGACCGTGTCGTCGATCTCTATGTCACGCCGGTCAGCGAGGCGCCGGGCTCTATCGTTATCCTGTTCAAAGAACGGTCCATGGCAGAAAAGCTAGATCGGCAGATGACGCATCGCGGCGCGGCGCGCTCAGTCACCGGACTTGCATCCATGCTGGCGCATGAAATCAAGAACCCGCTTTCGGGCATTCGCGGTGCGGCACAACTTCTGGAAGGCGGACTGAATGATGATGACCGTGCGCTGACACGGCTGATCACCGATGAAACCGACCGGATCGTCTCGCTTGTCGATCGCATGGAAGTGTTTTCAGATGAACGCCCGATTGAGCGTGAGGCGGTGAACATTCACGTGGTGCTTGACCATGTCAAAGCCATTGCCAAGAACGGTTTCGGCAGCCACATCAAATTCCATGAAGACTATGATCCGTCACTGCCTTATGTCTTCGCCAACCGCGACCAACTGGTTCAGGTCTTTCTCAATCTGGTGAAGAATGCAGCTGAATCCATCGGTTCGAACGAACCGGGCGAAATCGCCCTGTCGACAGCGTTCCGTCCGGGTATTCGCCTGTCCATTCCAGGAATTCGCAACCGCGTTTCACTGCCGCTGGAGTTCTGCGTGCAGGATACCGGGGCTGGCGTCTCGCCCGATATCATGCCGCATCTGTTCGATCCGTTCGTGACGACCAAGCCGAACGGTTCGGGCCTTGGTCTGGCGCTCGTTGCCAAGATCGTCGGCGACCACGGCGGCGTGATCGAATGCGATTCCGTGCCGCGCAAGACCACTTTCCGTATTTTGATGCCCGCATGGCAGAGCGACCCCACCGACGATGATCATGCGGATGAAATGATAGTTTCGAAAAAGGCAGGATACTGATCATGAGCATGGGCAGCATTCTCGTTGCGGACGACGACGCGGCGATCAGAACGGTCCTCAATCAAGCGCTTTCCCGCGCCGGTTATGACGTGCGCATTACATCGAATGCAGCAACCCTGTGGCGCTGGATTTCGGCCGGAGACGGCGATCTGGTTATTACCGATGTGGTCATGCCCGACGAGAACGCCTTTGATCTGCTGCCACGGATCAAGAAGTCACGGCCGGACTTGCCTGTTATCGTTATGAGTGCGCAAAACACATTCATGACGGCAATCCGCGCTTCTGAGGCAGGCGCCTACGAATACCTGCCGAAACCCTTCGATCTGACCGAGCTTGTCAGCATTGTCGGCCGGGCTTTGGCCGAGCCTAAGAAAAAGCCGGAAAAATGGGCCAATGAGGAACAGCCCGATACAATGCCGCTGGTGGGGCGCTCGCCTGCCATGCAGGACATTTACCGGGTTCTTGCCCGCATGATGCAGACTGACCTGACGGTGATGATCTCCGGCGAGTCCGGCACAGGCAAGGAACTGGTGGCGAAGGCGCTGCATGAATATGGCCGCCGCCGCAAGGGTCCGTTTGTTGCCATCAACATGGCCGCCATTCCGCGCGACCTGATTGAATCCGAACTGTTCGGCCATGAACGCGGTGCCTTTACAGGCGCACAGAACCGCTCCAGCGGACGCTTCGAGCAGGCCGATGGCGGTACGCTCTTTCTCGATGAAATCGGCGATATGCCGATGGAAGCACAGACGCGGCTATTGCGGGTGCTGCAGCAGGGCGAATACATGACCGTGGGCGGACGCACGCCGATTAAAACCGATGTGCGGATCGTGGCTGCGACCAACAAGGATCTGCGCACGCTGATCAATCAGGGCATGTTCCGTGAGGATCTTTATTACCGCCTCAATGTGGTGCCGTTGCGCCTGCCACCCTTGCGCGAACGCGGCGAGGATATTCCCGATCTCGTCCGGCACTTTTTCAAGATGGCGGCCAAGGATGGACTGCCGGAAAAACGCATCACCGCCGATGGTCTAGACCTGATGCGCCGCTATCCATGGGCAGGCAATGTGCGCGAGCTGGAAAACCTCGTGCGGCGTCTGGCGGCGCTTTATCCGCAGGAAGAAATCAATGCGGATGTGATCGAGGCCGAGCTCAAGGCCGACTTGCGCCCGACTGAACCTTCTTCCTCATCCATGTCCAACGAAGACATCAGCATCGGCCAGGCGGTCGAGCTGAACATGCAGCGCTATTTCCTGTCCTACGGAGATGACCTGCCGCCAGTCGGCCTCTATCAGCGCGTGCTGGAAGAGATGGAATATCCGCTGATCCTGTCGTGTCTCACGGCCACGCATGGCAACCAGATCAAGGCTGCGGAATTGCTCGGCCTTAACCGCAACACATTGCGCAAAAAGATCCGCGAGCTTGGCGTGAATATTTACAAGAACACCAAGAGCGATATGGGGCGTTGAAGGAGCGAAAAAAGCTCCGACGATTGATCGTCATTTAAGCGTGATCTTTATTTGATAACCATCTGTTTGCACGTATCTGAGATCGATTGAGGTTGTAGCTCGATCAGTCAACGGATGATCGCGTGCAAATGGTTTTTTAATATTTAATTTAAATATCGCCCGGATTACCCATCACGCAATATTGTAATCCATATTGATTTTATTGGAAAAATTAGGATTTTCATGACTCGGCATACAATTTATCAATCACTTGCCACTGGCCGTCGAAGTTTTATCAAGTCGGGTCTGGCACTTGCGCTATCACCGTTGGTCAGCACATTCGAAGGTTCCAACGCGAGCTTTGCAACGAATTTGCTGGGAGGTGACCGATCCATGACGATCGAACTCAGCAACCATATTCCAGATATGACGCTCCGCTTTGACAATGCGATGAGCCAGAGTGGTTCACTGCCGCAAGCTTTGCCAGCACAGATTGAAACCGGCAAAAATACGTCTGTACGCGCATCCAGTAAATGGAAGGATTGTACGGGATCCTTCAACTTAGAGAGTGCCGATGCGGCATTTGCCGTATCCTATGTTCATCCACTTGGCCCACAAGCGACGATAGTCGGTGTGACACCTTCCGAAGGTTATTTGTCATTTGCCAATGCCGCGACTTTCCCCGGCCACAATTCGCTTGCGAAGATCAAACTCTATCGTGGTGTAGCCACGGGCAAGGAAGGATTGGTAGCTCCGCTGGCACTGCTAGAGACGCCTGCACGCAACAATTGCCAAGACTTTGCCAACAGCATGTTTGGCAGTACCGTTCGAGATGTTTCTGCGATTCAGGCTGCCTATACAGGAACGACAGACAAAGGTTTTGTGCCGCCAGCCGATTTCACAGGAGGGCAGCTTGCCGGTTTCGTCGCGCAATGGCTTCAACGTTGGCTTAAGGGCGACACTTATGCCGGTTTGCCGATGCAGGACGCACAACTGATTGACCTGTTGAAGAGCTATACAAAGAGCGCTGCTAATACAGGGCCGCTGACGATGTGGGTGCCGCAGATTACTTACCGCACCAACACAGAACCCGCAATATTCGAACTGACTGAGTACCGGTCGTTTGCGTTCGCGGATGCCAGCGGCAATTGGCAAGAAGACAATGTTTCGGCATTTCTCACACTTCTTGCATCGGGTTCCCACTTTGTCGCGATCAGCGCCACGAAAGATCTGCCATCTGGAACGTCAATGCAGGCATTCGATACCTATGTTTGCGGCAGCGATCTGCAGACCAAGGTGGATATTGGCAACTCGCAATATGCCTCGCTCGTCAATCTGACGGGTAAGTATTACTTAAACATCGATGGAGATTTCGCTCCAGAGGATTGCGGATTGATGTTGTCCTTCCTGTATGGCCGTACGGTCAACAATTTGCTTTCAAGCCCCGGCACATACAACACGTTCATTCAGCTTGAGGGGTGGCAATCGGGTGGGGCGCGGCACCAAACTGATTTTAACACCTATAAAAAAACGCTATGGAATATTTCGACCTATGGCGCCTCGGCGTATAGTGAGAAACGGGCCACATCAATTTTCCTCGCACCATCCGGTTGGACGCCCCAAGTCTATCAGACGACGCGTATGATGCCCTATGTGGGTGCATACGCCCGTTCGAAGGGAAAACCGCAGCCTTGGCTCAATACATCACTCGTTTCAATTCCTGCGGATGCGCCTGAGCTACCCCTGCGCTACGTGTTATGAGAGTGACGATATTCTCTGTGATATCAGCAAAGATGAATTGGAACGGATGACGGACACCTGAGTCTCAACGCACCGCTGAGAAATCGAGCGGTGCGCTGCCATGATTGCGTGGGAATGCGGCAGCCAATTTCCAATACGGAAGTTAATTGAATTGCGAATCCTGTTTATTATCTCTCATCAGGGAAGTTTTTGAATATCGTCAGTATGGCGATGAAATTGTAATTATTATAACATTTTTAATCGCACTAATCTCGCAATATTACATTCATTAATTGGAGAAAGTTCTCTGTATTTATGTTGATAAAATAGACATACAAACAAACTTAAGATGTTTTATTAAGCCATTGAAATTGTTGTACACAATACATAAAAATATAATATACTTATTTAATAAATAACACATAATCCCGATGGTTGCTTGACCCCAAATGATCATGTATGACTGCAAAGGCTTACGGTAGGCTTTCTTTCAGTTAAACACAGCAGTGCTAAGTGAGGGTGCGCAATACATGTCTGAAGTCTTTGAACCATTTATCGCCAGAGAGAGAATTGTTGGGCAGTATAAATTTGATGTCCATATTGAAGATGATTTAGCGCGCCAGTGGTATGGTTATCCCAATCAATGGCAGATTGAGCGGCAATGGTGGATCGACTCCATCAAACCAGGTTCGACAGTCCTCGAATGCGGTGCCCATCAGGGTCTGACCACCGTTCTCCTCGCCCTATGTGCCGGGCCAACCGGCGTGGTTCACGCCTGGGAGGCGTCACTTAGCAATGCAGCAATGATTGTGCGCAATGCAAAGTTGAACAAACTTCAGAATGTCGTTGTACACCCCCACGCGGCTGGTGACAGGAAAGGGTTCTTGCCGGTTTGGGATAATCATGGTGCTTTTGTGGTTCTCTCCTCGGACCAGGATCCAAGAATGTCGAACAAAGTGAAAGTCGTCAGGCTGGACGATGATTACGACCATTCCAGAAAAGTTGATTTTCTGAAGATCGACGTAGACGGGGCTGAACTCGAAGTGATGCTCGGCGCACCGAAGATTTTATCTGACCGGCCTTTCATCAACCTTGAGATACACAATTACCTCTTCGACAATCCAGCCAAGACTACCTCAAAAATCGTCGAGATATTTGAGGATCTGGAATACAGCTTCAAGGTGGATGGCTACGATGGCAAGGAAGTTGTCGACGTTGGCACGTCCCTCGATGTTGCCTGGTTGACCAGCTTCAAATTCGCACAAATTTTTTGTACACCGGTTTAGAACCGGTAGTACTGAAATGAGAAGCAGCCCATTTGGCTGCTTCTCGCGGCTGCAAGAAGACCCAAAAACGCGGCTTAAATAAACGGCAAGAGCGATACGGTGACATCTCGAGCGGCGGTTTTACTCAAAAATCCAGCGGTGTGTTGTCCATAACTTCCTCATGACTAAAATCCGAACGTCCGGCGGATGCCGGGCGGGCGGAATCATCTGACTGCCATGAATCCGGGTGAAATCCGCCATGCCGCGGACCCCGGGATTTTCAGGAAATAATTGACATCACCCACGCTCGCATTGATCTGCCCTTCACAGCGCTCAATATTAGCCAGCCTATCTTCCATATTTAATTGGCTGGCATCGTCCGGCTTCAGAAAAATCATAGACTTATGTCGAATTGATTTATTTTTCTACACATCAATACTAGCGCCTAAATAACAGGCAGCAGCTGAAGCGCTTCGTGAAACGGCGGCGATGTAAGCTATACAACAGATGGGATAAGTCGATAATGAAACTCAAGGCACTGTGTGTCACCGGTTTGATGGTTCTTGCCGGATGCGATGATGGTGAGAACCAGAAACAAGCAGAAAATACACCGCCGACATTCGGTGAGGTTCAAACAGTTCAACCTGCGCCACCGGTAAGCGATGCGCCCGCGCCACAAAACACCGTGGCAGCTTTTGTCTGGCCTGTTGACCATGCGGTTATCGATCCAAACCACTATTACGAAGGGGAGGACTCCGAAGCACTCCACAGTGCTGCATATAAGAGCGGCCCCAATGGCGGGGCCGGTGACACCACTGATGACATTGCAGCTGCGGGCCTCGATCTGAGCGCGGTTGATGAAACGCCGTCCAGCAAACATCAGCAGTTGAGCATTAACGGTCAGGCGATCGATTACACGGCCCAAGCCGGACACCTTATTGCCTATGCACCCGCCGACCCGGCAAATCCTCAAGCAGCCAGAGATGCTGAGGCCTCAATTTTTTATATGTCCTATACACGTGAAGATATTCCGGTGGCCTGCCCCCATGAGGCGATCCGGGTTTAATGTTAGTGCAGACTTGGTCTGATTGCCATCACTGGCGTTGAGGCTGGCCCATTTTGAGACGGCCAGACAATAGCCACGGGAGCAGGTGATCTGTAACCCAAGGATGAGTGGGGTCGGATAGTATTGTAATGCCGTCGCCAATTCTCGATGACGATTTGTGCCTCCTTAAGTGTGTAGAAGATTTCTCCGTTGAGCAGTTCATCCCGAAGCTTTGAATTGAAACTCTCACAATAGCCGTTCTCCCATGGACTACCCGGCATGATGTAGGCGGTTTTGGCACCGACGGCAGCAATCCACTCTCTCAAGGCCTTGGCGATGAATTCAGGGCCATTGTCGGACCGGATGTGACCAGGAATGCCGCGCAGGATAAACAGATCAGACAGAACGTCGATGACATCCGTCGCCTTCAACTTTCTGTCCACCCTGATGGCAATACATTCCCGTGTGAATTCGTCGATCACATTGAGCATACGGATTTTCCTTCCATTGTGCGTGCGAGCCTCAACAAAGTCATAGGACCAGACATGGTTGGGGTATTCCGGTCGAAGCCGGATGCACGAACTCTCATTCAGCCATAAACGTGTGCGCTTGGGTTGTCTGTGTGGAACTTTGAGCCCCTCACGCCGCCATATCCGCTCAACCCGTTTCACATTCACCACCCAACCCGCACGATGCAGCATCGCTGTGATGCGGCGATATCCGTAGCGGCCATATTGGAGAGCAAGTGCAATGATGTCGGCGGTCAGTGCCGCTTCATCGTCCGGTGTTTTCAAGAGCTTGCGCTGTGTGGATCGATGCTGGCCAAGAACCCGGCATGCCCGTCGTTCGGACACGTCAAATTCCTCAACCACATGCTCCACACAGGCACGGCGGCGTGCGGGGCTTAAAAGTTTCCCTTTGCGGCCTCAGCAAGGATCATCTTGTCCAGCGTCAGATCCGAAACAGCCCGCCGAAGACGCGCATTCTCCGCTTCCAGTTCTTTCAGCCGCTTGACCTGATCACCCTTCAAGCCGCCGTATTCGGCCCGCCACCGGTAATATGTTACTTCCGTCACACCTATCGATCGAATGGCTTCTGCCATCGACTTCCCCTGCGAACTTAGAACATCTACCTGACGCAGTTTCATGACAATCTCTTCGGGCTTGTGTCGTTTGCTTGGCATTCTCAATATCCTTTATCGGCTCAAAAGCCATACTTCATAAAGGACCACTTTCAAGGGGGCAGGCCACCGGCAGATCAGCGCCCCGTTACATTTTTCTTCAATGGCGGTCCGGGTGAGCCTTCAATCTGGCTTCATCTTGGTTCATGGGCCCCAAAATATCTGCAAGTCAATGCGCCGAACCTGCCGGATGGGCCTGATATACCTGACAGCTTTCCGCTCGCGGATAATCCGCAAACATTGCTTGACCAGACCGATATGGTGTTTGTTGACATTGTTGGCAGCGGCTTTTCAGAAGCCATCAAGCCGCACAAGAACAAGGATTGGTGGAACACCGATTCCGATGCGAAGATATTCAGTGATTTTATCACAGCCTATATCAACTGCTACAAAAGACAAAGCTCTCCCAAATATCTTTATGGTGAATCCTATAGCGGCATCCGCACGCCAATTGTTGCCGATCTTCTGGTGAAGGCTGGGACTAGTCGCTATGAACCAGACCCATCCGGAAAGCCTGCAATCGTCCTCTCAGGGTTTACGCTCCAATCACCTGCTCTCGACTACAATAGCGGCGGTAACGATCTTCCAACATTTGGCTTGACGGCGGATTACTATGGCAAAGGCGCTGCACGTGGGATCATGTCGGAAACAGATTATGCAAATTATCTGCGAGATTTTACAACAAAACAATACAAGCCGGTGGTTGATGATAACTCTACACCCGCATCCGATGAGTTCAAAATAACGCTCGGTTCCATAACCGGCGTTCCACTTTTGAAAATAGAGAGTTTTCTCAATTCAATGAAGGACGATTTTGTGCGATTCTTTTTTGGCACGGCGTTCCCTTTCAAAGCTCTTTTCGGGAAAACTTTATATCCGTATTCATCCCATGTTTCTTTCAATGATTATGACCTTCGCATGAGCAAAGGTATAGAACTCAATTACAGTATAAACAGCTACGAAAATGCTGGCTTCTATGGCGCCATCAAGCCTTATCTGCTTGAACAGTTCAATTACCAGAATCTGGATGCGACACAGCTCTATGGAACGGACGTTGCCTTCTATAGCTGGACCCATAATCATAACGGAGATAGAGGCGATACAAGCGTGCCCGATCTTGTGGAAGCCCTGACGCTGTCGCCGGAACTGCGCGTTATGGTGGTGCATGGGTATCATGATGACATATGCACGTTTTTTCAGTCGGAAATTGATCTGGCCGACGGTGGTGCACTGCCGCTATTCGCAAATAGAATTTCGGTCAAAGATTATGATGGCGGGCATATGTCTTACACGGATACCAAGTCACATATTGCAATGAGCTTGGACCTTCACGACTTCTATCAGGGTCCCAAAGCGACAGCGTCTTTGACAACACCATCTGCCGCAGTGCGCTAAACCTGAGGGAAACACTATTATGGAACGCAAACTTTTGACTATTGGATTACTTTCCTTTCCCTTGATGTTGGGCTTGGGTTTTAATGTGGCTCAAGCTGCCACGCTTTCATCGTCTGCCTGGCGGGCAGCTTTGCCCGAACGCGCGGCGATCATCCGGGTGGGAGAGCGGTTCGAACGCCGGCCACTCCACAAAGGCGTGCAACCTGAACCACGCTCTCCCGAAGTCGCTAAGAACGCCATTGTGACAAACCTGCAAACGGAGTTCGAAAAAGCAACTGGCTCGTCAGACCATATCTTGACCAAACAAGCGGCAGCAGACAGCGGCTGGGGATGGGCTGCCGATCATTTTGACGCGATCGACAGCCAGAAGAGGGGGGCGGTCAGCCTCGACGATGTGCTCAACTATGTCAGCCGCACTGCCCGAATAGCACTGCCGCGCCCGGCAGCTTCGATAAAGGCCATACAGATCGTTCATTAGGAAACAGCGTCAACGGATGGAGTAGAATTTACTAAACAGCTCCAGATGATTGATTGAATATTACACCATTGGGTGTAACAGCCAGCACCGCACGGCTAGCCTTCCTTTCGATGCAGGGATGCGAGCGCAATGGTCATACTGAAATGACACTATTGCGTTTTACTAGATAATAATGCAATCGATGCGTTGTGTGAAACAGCGCATCGAGGCATTCGTCATGTGGGATTTCAGTATTGGCCGTACGCTTGTTATCACGGCGCGGACGTGGCCATTCATTTTCCTGCGCGTGTTCATCTATACGGCCGTGCCTGCGGCCTTTTGTTTGATCATCGCCTGCGGAGCGGGTGTAGGTTTCGGGATTGGCCATATTTTTATTCTGGCCGATGCAGAGGCTCCGGCCCGTTGCGCCGGAATAGGCGGTCTTATCGGCATGGTTGCCGCCACCGCCTTGATGTATGGTTTGCGTGAATATGTTCTCTACATCGTCAAGGCCGGTCACATTGCTGTTCTGGTGCATCTGGTTGAAGGCAGACCGGTTCCCGGCGGACAACGCCAGTTGACCTATGCGCGCAAAGTTGTCGTCGAACGCTTTGTCGAAGCCAACGTTTTCTTTGTTCTGGATCAGCTCATCAAAGGAACTCTCGACTCGATAAGTGCCGTCACGTCAGGGTTGGCGGCGCTTATACCGCTTCCGGGGCTGACAGCAGCGGTTGGCCTGCTCAACCATTTCATCCGCGCCTCTGTCACTTATGTGGATGAAATCATCCTTGGCTATAACATCCGCATGGCGGATGTTTCGCCGTTTCAGAACGGTTTGCGCGGTATTGTGCTTTACGCGCAAAACAGCAAGATCATGGTGAAAAACGCGATCTGGCTTTCGGTGATCGTGTGGGTGCTAACCATTATTGTGTTCATCAGTCTGCTGGCGCCGGCCGCAGCATTGATCTTCTGGATTCCGGGCCCAAGCTCCGGCTATGCTTTTTTCTTCGCCATTGGCTTATCTCTGGCACTGAAGATGGCTTTGCTCGAGCCTTTCGCCATTGCCGCGCTGATGGGCGTCTATTTCAAAGCTATTGAAGGACAGGCACTTGATCCCGCATGGGAAGAGCGCCTGAACGAGACATCCGAGGCCTTTCGTGATCTGAAAGACAAGGCGCTGGAGGGGCTTGCCGATATTGCGCGCGCCAACACGCCGCGCGCAGCATAATCCCTTCAGGCCAGCCTCATAGAGGACCTTTGAAGACGAAGAATGCGCCGCCGCAGATCATGGCAAAGCCAACGAAATGATTGATGGTGATTTTCTCGCCGAGATACATGACAGAGAAACCGGCAAACACCAGCAGCGTGATGACTTCCTGCATCGTCTTGAGCTGGGCGGCGGAATAAATCTCATGACCATAGCGGTTGGCGGGGACCGCCAGGCAATATTCCGCAAAGGCAATCATCCAACTGACCAGAATGACGAGGTAAAGCGGCTTGTTCTCGTATTTAAGGTGGCCATACCAGGCGAAAGTCATAAAAACATTGGAGCCCAGCAGCAGCAGGATGGGGCGGATATAATCGAACGATGGCATGAGGCGTCCTTGGCAACGGGTTTGGAAGCAGGTGGATAGGAAGGATGGCAGGAACGGGTTTCCAGCCAAATTGTTCCAGATTGCTCTACGTTACTTTTTCAATGGCGAAAAGCCGTTATGATGCGAACGTCTGTGCGCTCGGCTGCGGCGCACGCGTCAATCGCAGCAGCGCGAAAACGCCAGCAGTGAGCATTAGCGCAAAACCGGCAAAGCTCATCAGGCTTACCAAGTGGCTGGGAACATCGCGCCAGCGCGGGCTGAGAATATCCGCCGTGTTATACGGATCACCACTAAACTGGCACATGACAAAGGAACCGCCGCTGCGCACCAGATCCGCATCCAGCTTGGAGATCAGGGCGCCCACCGCCTCGGTGTTTTCAGGCATGTCGCGCATGTAAACCAGCACGGCTTTTGTAGCAGCGAGATAGGCATGGGAGCATTCGTTGAACGGGCTTTCTTCATCCGTGATGCTGCCCGGAACGACACCCCACAGGCAGTAGCTGTATTGAATGTTGCTATAGTTGACGAGCCGCCGGAATGTTTCATCGTTGCGGGTCATACGTGCAGCCAGATCGAGGATCGGTTTGCGGTATTCGGCAATGATGGCCATTTCGCCATGGGAAAGTGCCGGGATGGAAATGCCGGATGTCGGACCTGCCGGGCCACTGCGATGCGCGTCAGCTGGTGAGACAGAGAGAACCAGCAGACAGACGCACGCCGCCAAAGCAGCGATTAGCCCGTTTTTCACGGAGCACAGATGTATTTGGCTGGAGGCCGGTCTCATCACAATCCAATTATCCGGAGACGGGATATGCTGCAAAAAGCAAACCCGAACGCTGTATGACAGCGTTCGGGCAATTCGGAAATGGCCTAGCGTGCAGTCTGCAGGCGGTAGCGTGGCTGCTGTTTTACCATCAGCCGTTCAGCCAATGCACCGAAGAGCAGGCCAAGCGTTGCCCAGACAATCGCGTGGATCCCAAGCGAAGCAATGCGGAAGTTCCACAAAACGTTCGGTGAGAACTGTTCAGGAACTTCGTTGATAGCAGGCAGGAGGTACTGCACCAGTGTGATAAAGACGACGAACGCTGCACCGGCAATGAGCGTCGAATTCCACGCCCCGTACCGGGCATGCAGGCGCCGGGCAAAGGCCACAGCAACGGCAAGACTACCCACTGACAAGACCAGCATTACGAAGAACAGCTCCGTTCGAGCCGTGATCGTATCAGGGTTGCCCACCGCAGGCGGGTTCGCCGGATATTTGATATCAGGCACGAGCACAATCGCAATGAAGCCGGCCAAGGCCAGCAGAGCAGCGGTACTGCGTGGACCAAACGAACTGACGCGCCCGTAGACAAAGGCAAAGACCAGTGAAAACAGTCCACCGAGAGCGGCGCTATAAACGACGATGCCGGTGAAAAGGCCAATACCGGCCTGGGTTGCGCGGGTAACGAGTTCGGGTTCGGCCGCTTCATTGGCCGCCTGGCTCATCTTTTCTTCGAAGGCGATGGCGCTATCAACCTGCGGTTCGCCGAATACCCGGGCAAAACCAAAAGCCAGCAAACCAGCGATCACACCCACGATCATGCCGCGGATCAAAAGATCTCTTGTCATTGATCGATCCCCTTAATGGCAAGGAAAGCCCAGGAGATGACGGCCGTCATGGACGAATTCATGCACATACATGCCCGAGAAGAGCGAGGTTGCGCCTTCTTCAGCACCAACGAAGTAAATAGCGAGAAGCAGAATAAGGCCGCCGAAAATGGCCCAAGGCAAAACTTCACCAAGAGGAATTGGCGTTACACCGGTTCCTGGCGCTAGAGTGATATCGGACATGAAACTTTCTCCCAGAATGACGCGTTCGATGACGGAATTAAAGTAATTGCAGTATGGGTCTGACTTTCAACCAGCGCAGAAAATGCTGATCAATCACAGTGGCGCGACCGCACCGGAATTTCACCGGCTTCCAAACCCGCAACACCAAGGTTATATCTGTGCGTGCCGCTGACTGTCAATGAACGGGCAAGTTGCTATTTCCGTGTTTTCTCAAGGGTTTTCGAGGCATATTTTGGCTAAAGCGACACGTTTGACCCTTGTTTGCCATGGCACCACGTCAGCAACACGATCCGGCGCGTTTCCGCTGGATGAAGCGCTCGAACCCGGGGAATTTCAGCGTGTGCAGAATATTGCCGGTCAATTGCGCCGTGCACACCGGGTTTTCAGGGGCCCGGAATTGCGAACACAGCAAACGGTTGAAACGCTTGCACTTGAGGCAAGCGTCGAAATGATGCTTGCAGATATTGATTACGGGCGATGGGCGGGAAGGGGTTTTGCCGATATTCACGCGGATGAAGTGGAAAATATTGCCATTTGGCTCAGTGATCCCGATCTCGGCTCCGCATGGCGGCGAATCCCTGACCACATTTCTTGCACGCATTGCTGACTGGATGTCCGCCCATGGGGATGATGGCGGTCATACGATCATCGTTACTCACGCCTCTGTGGTTCGGGCAGCCATAGTGCATGCGCTGCAAGCGCCTGCCGCCGCATTCTGGCGGGTGGATATCGAGCCGTTGAGCGTGACACATATGGGCAGCGATGGCAGACGATGGATGTTGCGGGCCTGCGCCAATTCGCCGCCATAAAATGAGGCGCGCCCGACATGATCCGGACCATACTCCAACTTAGCGTCGCGCCTGTATTGCGCTTTAAACAACATTGCCATCATTCAGAAGGAATTTTCATGTCGCAGCTCGCCCGTATTTTTGCTGTTGCAGCCATTGTCAGCACCGGACTGGCAGGCGAGGCTTTGGCCCACGCCCACCTGAAATCGGCCACTCCGGCCGAAAATGCCACGGTTACAGCCTCACCGAACGAGATCGATCTGACATTTTCAGAAGGTATCAATCTTAAATTCTCCGGCGCCACTGTATCGAGCTCGGATAAGACGGCTGTCTCAATCGGGTTGGCCAAGCTTGCCGCCGGCGATGACATGACTTTGGTGGTTCCCGTCACCAAGCCATTGTCAGCGGGCAAATACACCGTCGATTGGCACGCACTTTCGACCGATGGGCATAAAAGCAAAGGCAGCTACAGCTTTACTGTAAAACCCTGATGAATCCCGAAGCCGCGCTCATTCTTTGCAGGTTCGTGCACAATGTGTCTGCGCTGTTCCTGTGGGGCGCGTTCGCGTATGTGACATTGCTTGTTCCCGAAGACCTCGCTTTCGATATCGGCCAGCGTCTGCAAATCAGCCGGAATATCGCTATCATTACGGCTGTTCTGACGACGGCGCTGGCTTTGCCGCTGCAGGCCGGGTTGATTGGGGACGGGTGGATCGATGCAGTCGATATCACAACGATCCGCGCCGTCCTGTTGGAAACCAGTGTCGGTCACGGTTGGCTGATACAAGCCATTGCCGCACTTCTGCTATTGCCGGCACTGCTCCTGCCACTACGCAAGGCGCATAAAGTGACCGTCGCAGCATCAGGTTTGCTGCTGGCGGGGCTGGCTTTTACCGGACATGCGACCATGCAGGAGGGCTGGACCGGGTTTGCTCATCGTATCAACGATATCGTCCATGTGCTTTCCGGTGGCGCATGGCTTGGAGCACTCGTTCCGGTCATGCTGGTTCTGCGCAATTTGCGCCAGCCCGAATTGCGCGATGAAGCGCAGAGCGCATTGATGCGGTTTTCTAGGGCTGGCCATATCGCCGTGGCGCTGGTGATCGCCTCCGGTCTTATCAATACATTTCTTGTTCTCGGACGTTTTCCAACAGACTGGTCATCGTCATATCAGGCGCTGCTTGCGCTGAAAATTATTCTGGTGGCCATTCTGGTGGGGCTTGCGATCATCAATCGCTATGTTTTTGTTCCCCGTATGCGCATCCACGAAAGCAGTTCTGTCCGGGCTATTGCCTATGGAACGATAGCGGAAATCGCGCTCGGTTTCGTCGTCATCGGCCTCGTTGCATGGTTTGGTATGCTCGAACCTGTCTGATAGTCTCGCCAGGGTACAGGTGAAATTGGTGCTGGTGTCACATTTGGCTGTCCCAAATCATCTTCGGCGCAGACATTCAACGGCGGCTTGCTTCTGCTCGATTCGACAGCCCAGCGTTTGTTGGCAGACTACCGGTGCCGCGCCTTCCCACCCAAAACGCAATCATGTTCTAGAATGGTCCGGAGAACCGGAATCCAGTGCCCGTATTGGCCGCTGTTTTAACCGTGCTTTCGTTTCCGCCATTGCGCCGATGCCCTATGCTCCGGATCATCGCAAGTGGATTGCCAACGAAAAGTATAGCCGCCATGACCATTCGATCTCAAGAAAAGCCTGAAGGCGGCACGGCGGCGCTCCATTACCCGCAATTGGCGCTCGCGAGCAGAGTCAGGCATTCAAAGAAATCATCGAAGCGCACAATGAGCCAATATTTCAAGATCTTGTCGGATGTTGATGCCGCCAGAAATGAAGTTGAGAAGGCAAGACGCGCCGCCGATGACAGTCTCAATCGGGCCAAGTCTGCGCCGAAGCCGCACGAAATCACCAACCCGGCCTTTGTTGCGCTGTTCGAAGCGCATCAGCGGGACCGGGAAGTGCTGTTTGCTGCGATGCGGACATTCGATCGCGCACAGGAATCCTTGCAGTCGGTCGAGCAAAACACCATTTCAGTCGAGGATCACGGGGACCACAGCTAGAACGGGCATTTCAAAACGATAGCTGTTTTCGCCAGGCAAACCACGCTCCCCAGAACAGACTTGTAAAAAAGCATTCCGGCCGCTCAAAACCCGCACCATCAAGCAATTTGAAAACCGCATCTTCGGAATGCGGCGGATCGGCGCCCTGCAGAATTTTGCCGATCTTCGCTTTGACTTCCTCGCTCTTCCCACCGTGCATTCGCCAGCGCTCCCCCCAAGCGGTGAGCAGCAGTGGCTTACTGGCGTAGGCATAACGATTTCCGGCGAGAATAAGCGGACCACCTGGCGTGACGCGGTTTGCAATGGCCTTCAGGATGGCGCTTTTCGCCTCGTCACCCGGCAAATGATGCAGGACCCCAAGCATCATGGCGCCGTCGAAGGCCGCATCTTCTGCCAGCTTATCAAGTGTGCCCAGATTCAGTTCAACCCGGTCGCTGAGTCCCTGCGCCTTGAGACGCTCAGTGGCAAGTGCAAGCATCGGTTCCGAAGGATCGACCCCAACGAATGTCCATGTTGGTTCGATCCGGGAAACCGCAATTACTTCCTGTGCCGTGCCGCCGACACCCACAACCAGAATACGCCGATCTCCGCCAGTACCGAGTGCCGCAGCCAGGATACAGGCCGCAAGCTCATGGCAAGCCTCATAGCCAGCCAAAGCGATACGGCTCTGAGTTTCGTATTCGGCAGCTCGTGAACTATCGAATTTTTTGGCGGCTTGATCTGTTTGAGACATCCACGTTCTCCATGAAGGGAATACAACGAATGAGGCATTCCCGACTTAACCAGAAAGAGCCATTACGGTCGTACACTTTTCACCCAGAAACAAGATTGTCAGGTCAACGCCGATGTATTCCGGTCCCACAGAGCAGAGGCAGCCAAATTGACGCCTGCAATCTAGGCGTGAATAATCGGGTTAGTTGATTGTATTTAGCAGACTTTCGCCTGCCACAAGCTTATCAGTCGTTGTCAGGATCAATGACAACGGAAAATCTGCGTGAAAAA
Source organism: Phyllobacterium sp. 628 (assembly GCF_014189505.1). GTDB lineage: Bacteria > Pseudomonadota > Alphaproteobacteria > Rhizobiales > Rhizobiaceae > Phyllobacterium. The sequence goes on from NZ_CP050301.1 coordinate 2,484,498, forward strand.
ACTTATTTCCTTGGTTGTGGCCGCGAGTTTCGCCTGCCTCAGCCTTTCGGTCACCGCCCGGGCGGACAATACGGCAACCGAACTCTTCCAGAAATATCTTGGCAATGGCCGTATTGGCGAGGCAGACGAGCAATTGCTGGCGCTTGCAGCAAAGGCCAGCAACAATGCCGATGCGCAGCTCGGCCTTGGTCTGGTTCGCTCGGCGCGTGCCTTCGAAAAGCTCTCGCAATCGCTATATCGCTACGGCTTTGCTTCAAAATCTGATGGCTATGAAATGTATTTTGGCCGGGGTTCAGGCGAAATTGCCAGGAACTACAATCCTGAACCAATCACCTACGAGCAGTTTCGCGGCATTCTGGCAACGTTCATTGCCGACCTCGATTCTGCCGACAAGGCGCTTGCTGCCGTCGGTGACAAGCCGGCAAAGCTGAAGGTTGATCTTTCTGTCGCGCGCTTCGACTGGAACGGTGACGGGCAGGTTGGTCCCCAAGATCATTTCGGCATGGCAATCTCGGATCATGATGAGAATGGTAATATAAAGCCTTTCATTGTTGGTTTCGACACGGCCGATGCGAAATGGCTGCAGGGCTATTGCAACATCATGATGGCTGTTGCCAAGGCGTGGCTGTCGCATGACTTTTCCGAAAGCTGGAACGGCAGTTTCAGTGTCGTATTCCCGAAGGCTGTCTCCACCATGGCTGAGGCCAATGGCAAAGGTGCCGAAGAAGAAACCATGTTCGGCGTCAACAAAGCCCAGGCCGATGATATCGCCGACTTCATCACGCTCGTGCATACGATACGCTGGCCCGTCGCGGATAAGGTCATGTGGAGCGAGGTTCGCGGCCATCTGAAAAAGGTCATCCAGTTGAACCGGGAGACATGGGCTCTGATCGACAAGGAAACCGATGACGACCACGAATGGCTGCCAGGACCAAAGCAGAAGAGCGGCGTCCTGCCGTCATTCGACGTTACACCCGAGCGAATTCAGGCGTGGCTTGCCGTGCTGACGCAGTTTGAAGCTGCGCTCGACGGCAAGGTTCTTGTGCCGCACTGGCGCTTCGACAAAGGCATCAATCTTGCCAAAATATTTGACGATCCCCGTCCTTTTGATTTGGTACTTTGGGTAACCGGTCCTGCCGCCGTACCCTACCTTCAGGACGGACCAGCAATGAGCAGCGGCGACTGGAGCCGGATCACAGGTATCTTTGAAGGAAATTTTGCCTCTTACGCGTTTTATTTTAACTGAGCCAGTAACAGCACAGACACAGATTGTCGGCGGCCATTGCAACGTTCGTATGTGAAATTAGCCATTCCCATACGACCTTGTGATGGCTTCCCGATGTGTTGGGTATAGAATATGTAGCGCAAACCTTATCCAAAGCCGGAAAGGCAGGACCCTAAATAGGCATGCAACATGGAAACCAACCCAATGGCCCCGCACGGGCTTCTTCACGTTTCTGGAATTTCATCGTGCGCCACCGCGTAAGCATACAGGATCTCGGTCTTCTGCTGGCTGTCCTTCTGGTCTTGGCCTATGTGGCATTTCAGATCGATATCTTTGAAACTGAAGGCTCGGTCAGTTCCGGCGAGCTTATGATCGAGCTGGATGAATCACTGCTGCTGGGCTGCTTTCTTGCACTTGGGCTGCTTGTGTTCGCTACACGCCGCTACATCGCGCAAAAGCGTGAGACTGTGCGCCGTATCAAAGCGGAACAGGAAGTGCGTATTCTGGCCTATCAGGATCCGCTGACCGGTCTGGCAAACCGCCGGCAATTCAAGGAAACCTTGAAGATAATCGCCGCTTCACCACCACGCTCCGGCGCGGCGCATGCGGTGATCATACTTGACCTCAACGGCTTCAAGCAGATCAACGACGCCTATGGTCATGGTGTTGGCGACGATGTGCTCGTCATCATTGGTCAACGATTGCAGAGAGCCATTCGTGAGGGTGATCTTCTCGCACGCCTTGGCGGCGACGAATTTATTGTTCTGGCTCAGCATCTTGCGGGGCCGGAAGCTGCCGCCAATATTGCCATGCGAATCGTCGAAGAATTGCGTGAGCCCATAAAGATTGGTTCGATCCATTATGAAGCGGGTGCCGGTATCGGCATCGCATTGTTGCCGATGGACGCTCAGTCCGGCGACGAAGCCGTCCGCAAGGCCGACGTTGCTTTATATCGTGCCAAGACAGAGCGCCGTTCAGCATTCCGGTTTTTTGAAGAAGATATGGACCGGCTGGTGCAGGAACGCGATCAACTGGAACGGGATTTGCGCGCGGCCGTCGCCGCCGACGAGATCAATGTGCGCTTTCGCCCGTCATTCGATCTGCGCTCCGGCAAGGTTATCGGTTTCGAGGCTGTCCCAAGCTGGATGACCGCCGATGGCACGGAAGTGCCGCCGGACCGCTTTCTGCCGGTCGCTGAGGAAACGGGGCTGATCTATGCCATTGGTCAGCGCATTTTTGAAAAAGCCTTCATTGCAGCCAGACAGTGGCCGTCGAATGTTACCCTTTCGATCGACGTGCTGCCGGGTCAACTCCGCGACCGCGAGTTTGGCAAAACCATCCTCGAGCTTTTGCAATCGACCGGCTTGTCTGCCCGGCAATTGGACATTGAAATCACCGAAAGCCTTGTCGTGCAGGATCTGGAAGCGGCAAAGCTGGCGCTGGGGCCGTTGCGTGCCGCCGGTGTGCGGTTGACGCTCGACAATTTCGGCACCGGCTACTCCAATCTCTACCATATTCAGGAATTCAAGCTCGACAAGATCAAGATCGACCGGCGCTTCATCGAGAACATGAACGAGGAAGAGACGGCCAAAATGGTACGGGCGCTGGCAGGCCTCGGGCAGGGGCTGGGTCTGGTGGTCAGCGCTGACGGGCTGGAGGGCAGCGCCAACAGCGAGACTCTGCTGAAATCCGGCGTCGATCAATGGCAGTCTTCCGGTGATTTTGTGACCCTCGAAGAAACTGAAAGATTCTTCAAGGCTTAAATCCGTCTCCAACCATCCTATATGTATCGAGAGCGCACGATACGATGCGGCAATGCTGCTGGCTGCGTATTCGTGTTTATGCTCGTTCAATCTGCAAGCTTTCGGCTCTCGACAGATTTTCCTCATTTTCATTGAGCATCAAAATTCAAACGAAAGAGCTGTGACCATGTCTCAATCTACAGCATCCCAATCCGGTACATTCAAAATCGGCGGCGACATCCAGATCAACCGGCTCGGCTTTGGTGCCATGCGCATCACCGGCCGCGGCATCTGGGGCGAACCGGCTGACCGGGCCGAAGCGATCCGCACCTTGCAGCGCCTGCCGGAACTCGGCGTAAACTTCATCGATACGGCAGATTCTTATGGGCCGGATGTATCCGAACAATTGATCCGCGAAGCACTGCATCCCTATGGCAATATTCTCGTGGCGACCAAGGCTGGTCTTACCCGCTCCGGTCCGGACCGTTGGGCGCCCGATGGCCGGCCGGATTATCTGATCCAGCAAGCGCATAAGAGTCTCGACAAACTTGGCGTCAAGCAGATCGGCCTCTGGCAACTGCACCGGATCGATTCAAAAGTGGCGCGTGATGACCAATTCGGTGCGATTAAGTCGCTGCTCGATGACGGCACGATTCGCCACGCGGGCCTGAGCGAAGTGACCGTAGCGGAGATTGAAGCCGCATCGAAGTTCTTCAAAGTAGCCACAGTGCAGAACCGGTACAATCTCGTCGATCGGGGAAGTGAAGAGGTTTTGGAATATTGTACCAAGCAGGGCATTGGCTTCATCCCTTGGTATCCGCTGGCTGCGGGCGATCTGGCAAAACCTGGTTCTCTGCTCGATACAATTGCGGCGAAACACGAGGCAACGCCAAGTCAGATCGCGCTGGCTTGGGTCCTCAAGCGCAGTCCGGTCATTTTGCCTATTCCCGGCACGTCCAAGGTCAAGCATCTCGAGGAAAATATCGATGCTGCCAAAATCAAGCTCTCTGACGACGAGTTTGAGGCATTGGACCGCGAGGGTAAGGCGTATTCCGGACGCTAGCTTTTATCTGAGAAGGCCCCGTTTGAGCGGGGCCTTTTTATTTACGGCAATATAGTCAGTGCACGCCGAGAAATTGCTTGAGTTCCGGTGTCTTTGGATTAGCAAAAACATCTTCCGGCTTGCCGATCTCATGCACACGGCCCTCATGCATGAAGACCACCCGGCTGCAGACATCGCGGGCAAATTTCATTTCATGCGTGACCATAAGCAAAGTCATGCCTTCCGACGCCAGTTCGCGCACGACCGCCAGCACTTCGGCCACAAGTTCGGGATCAAGCGCCGAAGTGATCTCGTCGCAAAGCAGGGCGATAGGCTGCATGGCCAAGGCCCGGGCAATGGCCACCCGTTGCTGCTGCCCGCCCGACAATTCGTCGGGAAATGCATCATATTTGTGCGCAAGACCAACGCGCTCGAGCATCTTGCGGGCCATCGCTTCGGCCGCCGCTTTTGGCGTTTTCTTGACCACCATCTGTGACAGCATGACATTGCCGCCCGCCGTCAGATGCGGGAAAAGATTGAACTGCTGAAAAATCATGCCGACCTTCAGCCGCAATGCTTTGAGATGCAGCTCATCCGGCAACAATTGTGCCCCTGCCACGGCGATGGAGCCATCATCGATCATTTCCAGACCATTGATACAGCGCAGCAGCGTGGATTTGCCCGATCCGCTCTTGCCGATAATGGCGATGACCTCGCCGGGATCGATATCGATGTTGATACCCTTGAGCACTTCGTTTGATCCGAATCTCTTGCGGACTTCAGTGACTTCGATGAGCGACATTGAGCTTCCTCTCCAGAATCTGGCTGCATTTCGACAGCGGCCAGCACAGGGCAAAATAGATCAGGGCGACAAGTCCATAGACGGTGAACGGCTGGAAGGTGGCATTGGTGACGATGGTTCCGGCCTTCGACAGCTCAACGAAACCAATGATCGAGGTGAGGGCGGTGCCCTTGACGATCTGTACGGAAAAGCCAACCGTCGGTGGCACCGCGATCTTCAGCGCCTGCGGGATGACGACGTAGCGCATTTGCTGAACATAACCCATGCCAAGGCTGGCCGAGGCTTCCCATTGGCCCTTGGCAACTGATTGTACGCAGCCGCGCCAGATTTCGGCGAGGAACGCGGCAGACCAGAGGATGAGGGCGAAACCGGCGGCAAGCCATGCGGGCACATCCACACCAAAGAGGCCAAGGCCAAAGAAGGCCAGAAACAGCTGCATCAGCAAAGGCGTGCCTTGAAACAGTTCGACATAATATTTGGCAATGAACTGAAAGACGCGCCGCCGTCCGATCCGCATGAACAACAGCAATGTCGCAACCAGCCCGCCGCCGATAAAGGAGACGAGCGAAAGCAGCACCGTCCAACGGGTCGCAAGCAGCAGATTACGGACAATGTCCCAGAGGGAGAATTCGGTCATTGGCGCACCCTCCTCGGGAATATCAACTTGCCGGTAAGAACAAGGATTTGCCTTAGGGCGATAGCCAGAACCAGATAGATTGCTGTTGATATGAAATAGGCCTCGAAAGCCCTGAATGTGCGGGACTGGATGAAATTGGCGGCAAATGTCAGGTCTTCGGCCGCGATTTGCGATACCACTGAAGAACCGAGCATGACGATGATGACCTGTGATGTCAGCGCCGGCCAGATCCGTTCCAGCGATGGCACAAGCACCACATGCCGAAACGTTTCGAAAGGCGACATGGCAAGGCTGGCCCCGGCTTCGAACTGCCCGCGCGGCGTTGCCTGTATCCCCGCCCGGATGATCTCACAGCTATATGCACCAAGGTTGATGATCATGGCCAGATTGGCGGCCTGTAATTCACTCATCTGCACGCCGAGCGACGGCAGCCCAAAGAAGATGAAAAACAGCTGGATCAGAAACGGCGTGTTACGGATCAGCTCGACATAGGCGGTGACAGGCGGACGCAGCCATTTCGGACCCAGACTTCGCACCCAGGCACAGGCGATACCCAGCGCGATGCCGACGACAGCACCGATGGCGATCAGTTGGATGGTGATGAGCAGGCCCTTGACGAAGACCGGCCAATATTGCGCCAGCCAGCTATAATCAAACACATATTTCAATAGGACACCCCGTCCGCTTGAATGAATGAAACACCATCCCGCCGGGGCAGGATGGTGCGCGCGAGGCGCTTAGAGGTCGGCAGGAATGGCAGCGCCCAGCCATTTCTGCGAAATGGTGTTGAGCGAACCATCTGTCTTGGCCGCCGCGATGATGCCGTTGACCTTTTCCAGAAGCTGCGGCTCGTTCTTGTTGAGACCGATATAGCAGGGCGAGTTCTTGATCAGGAATTTCAGTTCCGGCCGCTTGGGCGGGTTCTTGGCGAGAATTGCCGCGGCAACCACATTGCCCGTCGCGACAATTTCCACCTGACCGGACAGGAAGGCTGAGATTGTGCCATTATTGTCTTCGTAGCGCTTGATCACACTGTCGGCAGGCACGATCTTGGTAAGTTCCAGATCTTCGATGGCACCGCGGGTGACACCGATTGTCTTGCCCGCCAGATCCTCTGCCTTGGACGCAGTCACGCTTGCCGGCGCAAAGACACCATTGAAGAACGGGGCATAGGGCTTCGTGAAATCGATGACGGCCTCACGCTCAGCGTTCTTGCCAAGGCTGGAGATTACCAGATCAACCTTGTTGGTCTGGAGATAGGGAATGCGATTGGCACTGGTCACCGGAACGAGTTCCGTCTTGACGCCCAGCTTATCGCCAATAAGTTTGGCCATGTCGATGTCATACCCCATGGGGGTCATGTCGCTGCTCACACTGCCAAAAGGCGGGAAATCCTGTGGTACCGCCACGCGAAGCACACCGCGAGCTGTGATTTCGCTCAAAGCATCGGCCGAGGCTGTTCCCGCAATACATAGTGATCCCAGCATAAGGATCGCGGTGCCAAAACCTGTGAGCAATTGTCTGCGTTTCATCTGTAAGTTTCCCGTTGCAATGATTGTCAGACAGCGCGAAGCAAGTCCTGTGCCAAGCGCAAAACCATAAGTTGTGTTTGGGGTGCTGGCTGATGAAAATGACGAAGATGCAGTTTTTATAGGCAACAAGCCGTAATTGCCCAAGGTTTATGCGAAATTGTATCGCAACGTTTATGCCTGCAAAGCGCGCGATCAATCTTGTAAAGGCCGCAGAGCCAACTAAGGTGGCGGCAAAAGGAGAAACATCATGAAAATCAGCGCACGCAATCGCCTCAAAGGAACCATCGTTGAGGTTACCAAGGGCGCAACAACTGCCCATGTCCGTATTGACGTCGGCGGTTCGATTGTCACCGCATCGATTACCAACGAAGCTGTTGACGAGCTTGGGTTGAAGGCTGGCGGCAGCGCTTATGCTGTGGTGAAGGCATCGGATGTCATGGTTGCGGTCGACGACTGATTGCTGCAATCTGCCGACAAAATGAAAGGTGCCGCCATGCGCGGCATCATTCGATTTATGTGAAACGAACTTCGGAATTCGACAAGCAATCGCGTCTTGTCCTGATAAGCTCACCGGACGTGCAGGCCCAGCCACAGCCATGCGCAGCAAAACAGGGAGTGGTTGATGGTTCGCATCCGATGGATATCCGCATGCACGCTGGCTGCCTGTTTGGCATTGTCGGGGACAGCGCGAGCACAGGATTTGCCAACACAAGTCTCTGTTGCGCAGATGACGGCGGGGAACGGGGATACCAAGCTCGTCGCTAATGTGTCGTTCCTGCCATCGGCTGATGCGGCAGAAGCCTATTTGCCGTTCACGGGTACCATCAATATCCCTGAAGCAGCCATGGTCACCGAACCGGCAAAGTTCAAAAGCAATGCCGTTCTGGGCAAGGACCCGCAAATATTTCCGGCAGTGTCCCTGTCTTTCATTACCTATGAGAGCGATCTGGTTCCGGTCCAGCAGGACCTTATACGCATCGGCTCGACCGCCAACGGGCGCAGCTTCTGGGATATGATCGTGCAGCCGGGAAAGGTCTGGTCGGAACCGGACGATGATGGCTGGTCGCGTGCTTCGTTCCCGTTCCAGCTGGTCAATTCGCTCGAAGGGGAAACCCATACCGGCATTGCCCTGTTCCTGTACAAGGAGGGCGAAATTTCCAATCTGCGCTACCAGATCGTGCAGCAGACTGCGCCGTTCTATGTCGAAGACTATTTCACCGCAGCTGGTTATCTCAGGGTAACATATGATGGTGATGACATCGCGGCTTCCTCTGATGCGCGTGACGCCTATGCGCGGGCACAGGCGGATGCGGAAAAGCTTGGCACATGGGCTGAGCTGGAAGCCAAAGTCGGCAAGGAAAAGCTCGAGGGCTTTGACAGTACGATCCCACCAAATGAACTCGTGCTTGATGGGTTGATGCTGGACAATATCTTTTATCTGAAATCCTGTCCGACCCCCATGGGGGAATTGCCCTATTGTAACCGGCAGCGCTTTGGCGTGTGGTCAGTAACCAAGGCAGCAGCCAATGCCGTTGCCATGCTCCGGATTGCGGAAAAATATGGGCCGCAAATCTTCGACACGAAAATCACAGACTACATAAGCGAGGCCAAGGATGTGCCCGGCTGGCAGACTGTGACGTTCGGCGACGCGCTGAACATGGCGACCGGGATGGGCTACGGTTCGCCCAATGCTGAACCGGTCAGTATTACCGAACCGCTCGGCAATGGCGGCTATGCACCTTGGTTCGAGGCACGGACGGAAAAAGACAAGATTGCTACGCTGTTGAAGCAGGCAAAACCCTATGCTTGGGGACCAGGCAAGATAGCACGCTACCGCGACGAGGACATGTTTTTGCTGGGCGTTGCGATGACGCGTTTTCTCAAGCAAAAGGAAGGCCCATCGGCCAATGTCTGGGATTTCCTCGTGAAAGAGGTTTATCAGCCAATCGGCATCCATGTGGCGGCAATCAACAAGACCATTGAGGCCAATCCCACTGATGATCAGCCGCTGATGGCTTTTGGTTATTATCCAACCATCGGTGATCTGGTGAAAATAGCCAGGCTCTATCAGAACGGCGGCAAGCTCGGTGACACACAAATCCTGAATGCGGAAAAACTCGCTGACATATTGCCGTCTGCGCAACCGGTAGGCCTTCCCACAGGATCAGCCGAGCGGCCATTTTATCACAAGGCTTTCTGGCGCGGCCAGTTGCAGTCGGGCAATGGCTGTTCGGTAAGCTATCCGGTCATGTCTGGCTGGGGCATGAATTTTGTCTCGCTTATGCCAAAGGGTGTGACCACGATCCGGCTGGCCAAGGATTGGGATGGCAATGCGGGAGCATCGGATATGAGCAGTCTGGCGGGGACTGCCGACAAGCTGGTGAATTTCTGCCAATAGACCGGCGCCTCGTTGAATTTCACAGGTGGGTGCAGGTCGGCTGCCTTGCCATTAGTGTTGACTCAGTCAATACTTAAATCCTTCATGGAAGAAGGATACACCGATGTCGCAACCAATCGCTGAGATACGCAGTTTCAACCGTTTCTACACCCACATTATCGGCCTTTTGGACGAACATCTCACCAACAGCCCATTCTCGCTGCCGGAAGCACGTATCCTTTATGAACTGGCGCACGAGACGGCAAAAACGGCTGCTGATCTTTCGCGTTTGCTCAACATGGATACAGCGCAAATCAGCCGGATATTGACCCGTTTTCGGGCACGGCAACTCGTTAAAAGCACAGTCAGCACCGATCATGCCAAACAACGGATTTTGTCGTTGACCGAGGCTGGCCGCGCTGCCTTTGCCGCGTTGGACAAAAGCGCCGTGAAACAAGCCAAAGAGGTGCTGACGCCGCTTGATCCCGCCACGACGACACGGCTGACGAAATCGATGCGGGAAATAAGGTCAATCCTTGGTGGAGAACCGGAGCAATCGCCCAAGACATTCACATTGCGCGATCCTAGAGCCGGCGACCTTGGTTGGGTCGTGCACAGGCAAGCGGTGCTTTACAAACAGGAACACGAGCTGGATTGGACATTTGAGGGCCTGATCTCCGGAATTATCGGCAATTTCGTCGCGAATTTCGATCCCAAAAAAGAGCAGGCGTGGATTGCCGACCGTAATGGCGAGATAGCGGGATCGGTTTTTCTTATGCGCACTGATGATCCACAGATTGCAAAACTACGCATGCTCTATGTCGAACCAAGTGCACGGGGCCTGGGCATCGGTTCAGCTTTGGTCAAAGCCTGTATCGAACGTGCCCGCGAACTCGGCTATCTCCAAATGACCCTCTGGACCAACGATTTTCTGATTTCAGCCCGGCGCATTTATCTTGAGGCCGGGTTCAAGCTTGTCCACGAAGAAAGGCACCATTCCTTCGGACACGATCTTGTCGGTCAGACGTGGATGCTTGATCTCTAGAAGAAAGCCAGCGCAAGCGCTGACTATTTTTTCATGCGGCTCAAAAGCTCGCGTGCCACGCGCAGCACGTCTTTTTCTGCAATACCCACGGTCACATCTTCGACATCATCGATGGTTTCGCCATCAACAAGCCGGATCGGGTTGTGGCCTCTGGCAACAATCATCGTGCGCACGCGGCGTGGTATCGCTGGAAGCAGATAGCGTTTGACGCATTCGACCAGCACTTCGCGCTTGTTGGGAGCAAGCTTGCCCAGTTTTTCGCGCAACAGCGCGCCGAACATATTACCATCAGCAAAGCCAAATTTACTATCAAGATCAAATGCATGCAGTCGGTATTCAAAGTGAGCCATTGTGCTCTCCCCATAGCCATCTGCCGAGATTGGCAGTTTTTACGGCCTTGCTAGTCCCAGACATATGGTAACTGGCTCGACGGTTTACCCGTTCTTTTCTGCATCCATCGACACCGGATATTACAATGAGCCGGAAATATTGATAATTCAATCAGCGTTTAAGCCTGCTGTTTGTTGTCATGACGAGCCGGGTAGGTTACAGGGAGTAAATCTGCCTTGCCGCACAAAGCGGCGCGCCGCAGCTTAAAGAGCAAATGCTCTCTATGCCGCCAGCGGATATACAACGACCTAAACAAGGACTACCCCCGATTGAAACACCTCAATGAATTTGCCGATCGCCGCAAAGCTGCGGCTGAGGCCAAGCAATTGCTTCTCAAAAAGTTTGAAACGGCTCCCAAGCCGACTGATCCGGAAATGCAGGCAAAGCGTGCAGAACGGGAGGCCATCGCGGCCGCGCGCGAAGCACGCAATGCTGAACGCGCACGGTTGAAGCAGGAAGAACAGGACCGCAAGCTGGCGGAGGCGGCAGCAATTGCCGAGGCGGCCGCTGCTGAAGCGAACGCACAAAAGGCTGAAGCCAGCAACCGGATTGCCCGTGTCGTTGCTGATGAAGCCGAGCGCAAGGCTGAACGCGACCGGCGTTACGCTGCCCGGAAAGCCAGGCAGCGTTAAGCCCGAACAATCAGGCGGTGTAAGCGCCGAGATAATCCAGTTTGCCGATGGGAACACCATTGTGGCGCAGGATGTCGTGGGCCGTGGTGATATGGAAAAAGAAGTTCGGTAAAGCGAACTTCAACATATAGCCATGCCCATTCAGATGCGCCTTGTTCTCTCCAAAACTAAGCGTGACTTCCCGGTCATCGCTCCCGTCCAGCACCGTCGCATCCAATCCCTCAAGAAATGCCACAGTGTTGGCGATTCGGGTTTTCAGATCGGCGAAGCTTGCTTCATTGTCCGGAAAACTTGGTGTTTTGACGTCAGTCAAACGGCCGATAGTGGCTTTTGACGTGTCGCTGGCGCGTTGAATCTGTCCGGCGAAGGGCAGCATGTCAGGGGCAAGGCGCGCACTGAAAAGCACGGATGGATCGATCTTCTTTTCTGTCGCATAGGCCTCGGCCTTCGCGATCAGCGATGAAAGAATGGAAAAGCCGCGGATAAAGACCGGGACTGAAATCTGGTACATTGATATTGGCATGGGCGTTCCTTCTGGCGTTGTAACCGACCTGTTCTGCAGGCTCTGTAACTTACGGTCTAGCCAAATATATGCACCTTGCCAGTGACATCAATCCGTACGTGATCGCCCATTGCCGGAAGATTGATCGCAGAACTCCTGATCTGCATCGGTGGGCACGCGTTATCTGCACCAAGAACGGACAGAACCACATTGCAGACTGCGCCGCCGAACTCGATATCGGACACTTTCGCATAGCGCGTGTGGGCATCAGAATTTTGCAGTGCTTCGGCCTGTGCGACAGCGGTCAGTTTGAGTTGTTCCGGGCGCAACATGATGTCGGCGGCTCCACGCCGGTCACCCGTATCGGCGGCCACGCGGCCAAACGCCGATTGTGACCAGCCATCGCCAAGTTCAGCAGGCAGAATGATCGCATCGCCAAGAAAGGCTGCAGTGACGGGATCAACCGGCTTCAGATAAAGCTCGCGCGGCGACCCGGCCTGAACCAGTTTGCCTTGGCGCAGCACGGCCACCTGATCGGCAAAGGACAACGCTTCATTCTGATCATGCGTCACCAGAATCGTGGTAATTCCGGTTTTCTTCAGAACTGCCGCCACGGCCTTGCGCATGTTCTCCCGCAATCCTGTATCAAGCGCCGAGAAGGGCTCGTCCAGCAGCATAAGCCGTGGTTCGCGCGCCAAAGCCCGCGCCAGCGAAACGCGCTGCTGCTGTCCGCCGGAAAGCTGATGCGGACGCCGGTCCAGCATGATCCGATCCAGTTCTACCGTATCCATGAGTTCAAGAATGCGCTTGTGGCGATCCGGACTGCGCCGTTCGAGGCCAAAGCCGATATTGTCGGCAACACTCAAATGCGGAAACAAGGAACCATCCTGCGTCACGAACCCGATGCCGCGTCGGTGTGCCGGGATGATCGACGGCCCGTCGGCCAGAAGTTCACCGTCGAGCCGGATCGAACCGCTGTCTGGTGCTTCAAAACCTGCAATTATGCGCAGGAGCGTGGTCTTGCCTGATCCGGATGGACCGACAATCGCAGTGCGGCTGCCAGATGGAACTGTCAGGCTGATATCATCAACGGCGCATACCGGCCCGTAACGTTTGCTGGTCCGCTCTATGGCAAGAATAGTCATCGTCCAATAATCCGTTTCGATTGAGCATATAGCAAAAGGGTGAGCGGCAGGGACAATACGACCATCATCAGCGCATAGGGCGCTGCGGCGGCATAATCAATCTCGCTCGTCAGTGCCCAGAACTCTGTTGCCAGCGTGCGGGTGCCGTTGGGCGCCAGCATCAGGGTTGCCGTCAATTCATTGGTGATGCCAAGCGCAACGAGTGCCACACTTGCCGCAGCACCGGGCGCAGCAAGCCGCATGGTGATCTGCGAGACGGCCTGCACCGGCGTGCGGCCCAGCGCCATAGCCGCGCGTTCAAGCTCGACCGGTGCCTGCGCGATACTGGATCGCAGACCCACCAAAGCACGCGGCAGGAACAGCAATGCATAGGCTAGCAGCAGCGTTGCTGCGGTCTGATACAGCGGCAGCACAACGCGGACAGTGATTGTCACCAGCGCCAGTGCTACGACAACGCCGGGCAGGGAGCCGACATAATAGTGGCAGGCTTCAAGAATACGCTGGAAACGGCCCGTGGCCCGCACGGACAGCCACCCCATGGGGATAACGGCAATTGTTGCGAGCACAGCACCGGCAACGGCCAGTACAAGCGTCGAGCCGAACGCTGTACCGATCACATCCAGTTTCCATACGGATGTACCGCCAGCAATCAGCCATCGGCCGAGCGTGACAAAGGGGGACACCAAGCGCCAGCGCCGTTGTGATAAGGGGAATGAGCAGACATGGCAGTGTGAGCCAGCCCAATCGCTGTTTGGTAGCGGGACGGGCCGAACCGGAGCCAACACGCGCATATCGTTCATTGCCGCGCACGAGGGCTTCCAGTCCCAGCAGAGCCGCACAGCACAATACCAGCACGCCCGCCAGCATGTTCGCTGCGGCGCCGTTGAAGGTCGACTGGAATTGATCGACGATGGCTGTCGCGAATGTGTCAAAGCGGATCATGACGAAAAGGCCGTACTCCGCCAGAAGATGCAGGCCGATCAGCAGCGATCCGCCGCAAATGGCAAAGCGCAATTGCGGCAGCAGCACGCGGAAAAATACCCGCCAGGGTCCAAGACCCAGCGACGATCCGACATCTTCCATCGCCGGATCGACGCGGCGCAGTTGTGCGGCAACTGGCAGGTAGAGAAACGGGAAATAAGCCAGGACTGAAACCAGCACGCCGCCAGGCAGACCGTGCAGGGTGGGGACAAGACTGATCCAGGCATAGCTGTGGACGAAAGCTGGAACGGCCAAAGGCGCAACGGCCAGCCACGCCCAGATGCGTGCGCCGGGCAGATCGGTCCGTTCCGTCAGCCACGCAAGACTGACAGCAAGGATAATCGAAAGTGGAATTGTCCAGACTTCAAGCAGAACCGTATTGATGAGCAACTCGCCGACACGGGCACGAAACACCAGTTCCACGACGGTATCCCAGCCGGTCTGAATGGTAACCCAGATGACAAAGCCAAGGGGCAGAAGACTAATGAGGGCAACAAGCCCGGCCAAAATGAAAACCGGCAGAAATGGCAATCTTCGCGACCGCTTCAAAGAAACCAACGGCTGCGCTGCAGGAGTGGAATAAGCGCCAAGAGTTGGTGGGTTGAACGACAATTTGCTTTTGCTTTCATACGCATGACCGCGATGGGACAGAGTGATCAACGCACTCTTTAGCCGAAGAGAAATAAAACGACACCCCCTGCAGGGCTCAAATGTCCGTGCAGGGGGTGTCTGGCCATGTTTTATACCTTTGATTACAGCAGGCCGGCCGCTGTCATCAGATCTGTAACCTTCTTGCTGTTGAGCTTGGAAGGTTCGACCTTTGGTGCCTGCAGATCGGCAAGCGGCACAAGAGCAGCATTAGATGCCGCATCCTTGCCAACGGCATATTCAAAGGAATCGCCGTCCTTGAGGATGGCCTGACCATCTTTGCCTGTGACCCATTTCAGGAATTTCTGGGCATCTTCCTTGTGCTTGCTGGAAGCCAAAACACCGCCGCCTGAAATGCTGACGAATGCGCCCGGATCCTGATGCTTGAAGTAGTGCAGGGATACATTCTTGGTGTTTTCGCCGGTTTTGGCTTTATCACCGAAGTAGTAATAGTGATAAATCACCGCGCCTTCGATTTCACCCGCATTGACGGCCTTCATTGCAACGCTGTTTCCCTTGTATGGAGTCGCATTTTCCTTGAGCACTTTCAACCACTTGGCTGTTGCTTCTTCACCTTTCAGTTCAAGCAATGCGCTGACGATGGCCTGAAAATCAGCACCGGCTGGCGCTGCGCCCCAACGGCCCTTCCAGCTGGCATCAGCAAGATCGAGAAGCGACTTTGGGAGCTTGTCTTCGGTCAGCTTGTTCTTGTCATAGGCAAATACAGTGGAACGGGCGGCAACGCCGGTCCAGCGGCCATGATCCGGGCGGAAATTGGCTGGTACCTGTTCAAGCACGGCTGGCTCCAGCGGCGCGAACAGCTTGGCATTATCGACCAGGACCATGGCTGGCGAGTTTTCCGTGAGGAACGCATCGGCAGGCGATGCAGCGCCTTCCTGAACGATCTGGTTGGCAAGCTCCATGTCCTTGCCATTGCGGATCGTGACCTTGATGCCGGTTTCCTTGGTGAAACCGTCAGCCCATGCCTGGGTCAAGCTTTCGTGCTGGGCGTTATAGACAACAATGCCATCGGCATTTTGCGCGAGAGCGGGAGCGGCAATCAGTGTAACCGCTAGCGCAGCAATGCTCGCAAATGTCGGGAAGGTGATTTTCATGAAAACCTCTTTGATTTGTATGGCTTGCAGGGCAAATTTCGGTCACGCCAGCAACAGACACCGGAATGATGGAGCCATACAAAACATGACATCAGAGGTCAACAATCTTTGATCGGTTTTTGCGGAGTGAAACAAGGATCACGCAAATGTTATACTAAGCTTTGGCTGCTGTGATTTGCTATATCAGTGAAAGAGGAATCTACTCAAATTGTCCGTTTTTCTGTTACCGCCAAGGCCAATGGCGTTCGCACTATCCGGACAGAAATCTGCCAAAAAACATCATAAAATCAGGGAGTGAGTCATGCCTTTTTCCAGCAGAGACCAACGCATCCACTCCACCACGGATTGGAACATCATGCAGAAGGCACATGATCAGGCATCAAAAATGCTCGATCGCTGCCCGAAAACCCATGCGCGTTGCAATCACCTCGCCAAGATTGTCATCGCTATCTACGAAAGCGGTGTACGCGATATTGACGAACTGGCGGTTATGGCCGCCAACCGCGAACTAAATGTTCTGGCCGAACACGGGCACTTTCGGCAGCCCTTTCGCTATCAACCTGCGGAAAAACACCCCAATACGCTTCACTCCTGAACAGTGATCTGAAACAGGCACTGCCTTTGCCGGTCTCTTGCTGCTGGTCAGGGTACTTTGGCGCCATGCACAGACAAGGGGCCAGGATAATACTTTGTGTCGAACCGGCACGGTTCACCATAGGTCGGCGCTTTCTGCTGGCAGATGCCATCGACTGACACAGGCGTGGGCTTCGTGCCCTTGTCAATCCAATCGGTCATTGACTGGAACAGCGCGGCATATTGCGGGGTCGAAAGTTTGCTATGTTCATGTTCGTCAGTGAATGTCTGGACGAGCAGATCGCCGTTGCCGGCTTTGGTGACCGTATCACGATAAACATTTTCAAATTCGACAGGCGCTGTCGGATCATCCTTGGCATGCATGGTCAGGGTCGGCAGCACAATCTGGCCGGTCAGATCACTGTCATAGGCGAGCAGACGCACACCCTCAGGATCAGCCGTGAAACGTTCAACGTCCTTGTTCAGGGCCGCATCATCGGTTGAGCCCTTATATTCCGCCGTCTGGTTGTCAAACGGGTTATGACCATCGAGCCGACGCCAGATCATGTCCTTGAATGTCATCGTGCCCCAGGCAAGATGAGCAGCGAGTGTTCTTTCGGGCACCGGAACAATGGCCAATATATTGGCGAGGTTTTGTTTCTGTTCAGGCGAACGCTGCTCAACCGGCAAATCGACGCCGGTGCAGGCATTCACCCGCGCATCCAGTTCCGAGCGCGGCATGTGCACGTCTTTCGGCAATCCCTGCCAAAGCGGATATTGCTGTTCGTCCGGCTTGGGGTTGTTGTGGCAATAATACTGATAGACAACGCGCAAATCAGCACGGGTATCGTAGGCGCGGGTTCCGCCTGCCAGAACGCCGCTTGTCAGAACCACGCCATTATAGACCCGGTCACCAGCACCGTTGATGGAATAAAGTTCGGCGATTTTGGCAGCAACATTGCCGCCCCAGGATTGACCGTGCAGGAGGGTGAGGCGAGGGCGGCCCAGCTTGTCCCACGCGATCAGACGAAGGTTTTCCGTGTCCTCGGCGGCCATGCGCACGCCATAGCCTTCACGCCGGTAGCTGGAACCAGCCCAGGCATAGCCTTCACTGACCGTAACAGCGAAACGTTCAAGATCCTCGACTGGATCATCAATATTCGGGCGGGAAAGACGTGGTCCGCCATGGGTATGAAGTACAAGAATGCCGTTCCAGTTTTTGGGGCGGGCAATCCAATAAAAGGCACCATTTTTATCCTGTCCGGAATAACAATCCGTATCTGCGGGCAGTTTTGCCGGACATTGGGCTGACTGCTGCGCCCCCGACGGGCCGGCAAATAGTCCAAAAGCGCAGGTGACGGTGGCCAACAGGATCAAACGACGCAACATCCAGTTTCTCCCTACGGCCAAACTGGTTTGGATTCGGCCTGTCGGTGGCAGCATTGCCGATAATGCGCGGAATTTCCAGCCGACAATATCATGCCCAGAGGCTGTGATTGACAATCAAGCACAGGCTGACATACCATTTTCATGCTGCGTAGGGCGCATCGACGCTGGGTCGAAAGGGCAATGCCCACCTTCGTCATGTAACCATAGATGCGCCCATGTCGAACCTCGAAAACCTCAAAAAACAGGCCAAGCAATATTTGCGCTGGCATCGCGAGCGGTATTTTCCGGTTGCCGCAGAAATCAGGGCTGCTTTGCCACGATTCCAGCATCTCGATGACAACCAGATACTGGCGGCAAGTTTCAAGCTCAGCGATGCGCAGGAACTGGTGGCCCGCCAAATGGGCTTCGAGGCGTGGCAGACGCTCAAATCAGAAGCCCATACCATGCATACGCAAGTCAAACCTGCCGCCCGCCCTGTTCTCAGTTCAACCTCGGCGCAACTATTCGTATCTGATATCAAGGCATCGTGCGATTTCTTCGTCGAAAAGCTTGGTTTCACCGTGGATTTTGTCTATGGCGAGCCGCCATTCTACGGGCAGGTGATCCGCGATAGCGCACGACTTGCCTTAAGGTTCGTCTGCGAGCCGGTTTTCGCTGGCGATATACGGCAACGGGAACACCTGCTCTCCGCTTCAATTACGGTTGATACGGCTGATGAAATCAAGCGTCTGTTCCTGGAGTTCCAGGCGACGGGCGTTTCGTTTCATCAGACACTGCGCAAAGAACCATGGGGTGCCCGGAACTTCATTGTTCTGGATCTGGACGGAAATCTGATCCTGTTTGCCGGGCCTTCGGAATAAAAGACCAGGGACTTCAGCAACGGTATTAGCTGGCGAATAGCTCCGGCCGTTTGGCCTGCAATTGCAGAAGCATTTTACCCATCTTGGAGATGTGATCTTCCATCGTAACTGCGGCGCGCTCAACGCTGCTGTCGGCAATGGCAGCGACAATCGCCTCATGTTCCTTCAAGGTTTCGATCATGCGCGTTTCGTAATGCAGGAGCAGACGGCGGACGCGGTCAATCTGACTGCGCTCTTTGGCGGCGATTTCGCGCAAGCCAACAAGCCCGGCCGCATCGCAGATCATGTCGTGCAGTTCTTCATCCAAGGCGTAAAACCGT
Source organism: Phyllobacterium sp. 628 (assembly GCF_014189505.1). GTDB lineage: Bacteria > Pseudomonadota > Alphaproteobacteria > Rhizobiales > Rhizobiaceae > Phyllobacterium. The sequence continues at coordinate 2,503,455 of NZ_CP050301.1, forward strand.
TCGAAATCCTGAATATCCGCGGCCTTACGCTGATTTTTCAGATTGTTCTGGAGCTGTGCGACAACAGCAGCAGAACTACGCTCGGCGGCGCGCCGGATCGCTGCGGTTTCAAGTGCGACGCGCACGAACTGGGCAGTCTCGATCTTGTCGAGGCGCAAGCGTGCGACGAATGTGCCGGTCTGCGGATAAATCTCGACGAGACCTTCATCGGCGAGGCGGGCAATGGCGTCGCTGACAGGCGTGCGCGACACGCCAAGCTGCAGGGCAACAAGTTCCTTGCGGATGGCTTCACCCGGCGCGAGCTGTGATGAGATGATGGCTTGGCGCAGGATGGAATAGACCTGGTCTTTGCGGGTGACCGCGACGACTTTCTGCTCTCTAAAACTCTTGCCGCTCGATCCCAATTGCACGTCCAAAGCCCCCAAAACGCCCGGTTCAACGCCTGTCCGCTTCGTTTGTCTTTCCGGCAAACGAAGCATTTGACTCCTGTCCAATAACATCTAACATGTTACATATTAACTTGAAAGAATGTTTTGGGAGGAACATTTTGGATAGTCAGCTGCCGATCGTGTCGATGCGCGGCATCGCTAAGTCATTCGCTCATATTGTTGCCCTGCGCAGCATCGATCTCGACATTTATCCGGGCGAGATTCATGCGATCATGGGCGAGAATGGCGCGGGCAAGTCGACGCTTGTGAAAATCCTTAGTGGCGTCCACCGCCGCAGCGGCGGCGAAATGCTGGTGCGGGGCCGGGAAGTCGATTTCGCATCGCCCAAGGAGGCTGAACGCAATGGCATCGCCATCATCCATCAGGAACTCAATCTTATTCCAAGCCTGACTGTGTCCGAGAACATCTTTCTCGGGCGCGAGCCGCTTATTGCCGGATTGTTCATCGACAGAACCAGCATTGAGAAAAAGAGCACCGAACTGCTTGACAGGTTCGGTATCGATATTGATCCACGCGCGGATGTTGAAAACCTGCGTGTCGGCGAGCAGCAGCTTGTGGAGATTGCCCGGGCGCTGTCGCTCAAGGCCGATGTTCTGGTGCTGGACGAACCGACCTCGGCCTTGTCGGAATCCGAAGCGCAAAGGCTGGCGAGTTTCGTCCGGGAATTGGCGCGCAATGGCGTTGCTATTGTTTATATCTCGCACCGAATGAATGAAATCTTTGCCTTGGCGGACAAGATCACAGTTCTGCGCGACGGCAGTTTCATCGCCACAAGACGGGCGCAGGATCTGAGCGAGCGTGATCTGATCCGCATGATGGTCGGCCGCGAACTTGCAGCACCAGAACCCAAACCTGACATCTCGGACCGGCCGGTGGTGTTATCCGCACGCAATCTCGGCCTCAGGCGTCCCAATTCGCGCGGCAGCATGCACAATGTGGTCGATGATGTGAGTTTCGACCTGCATGCGGGAGAAATTCTCGGCATTGGCGGACTGCTCGGCTCCGGACGGACGGAAGTGCTGGAGCTGATTTTCGGTGCGGCGAGCGGAGAGCGGACTGGCACAGTGATACGGAGTGGTGCGAGCATCGACGCCCGTTCGCTGACGCCGCGCCGTTCGGTGGCAAAGGGCATCGCTTTCCTGACCGAAGACCGTAAGGGCACAGGCCTCCTGATGGATGCTGATATCCGGTCCAATGCTGTGTTGCCGTCCCTGCCATGGATTGCGCCGTTCGGCTGGGTTAATCGCCTGCGCGAAAATCCGGTGGCCGAGCGTGTGATCAAGGCCATGCGCGTGCGCTGCGACGGACCGCAGCAGCGGATCGATCAACTGAGTGGCGGCAATCAGCAAAAAGTTGTCTTGGGCAAATGGCTGCAAACGCGGCCTAACGTTGTGCTTCTGGATGAACCAACACGCGGTATCGATGTGGGTGCCAAGGATGAAATCTACGAGCTTCTGAAAAAGTTGGCCCAATCGGGCGTTGCAGTCATCATGGTCAGTTCGGAATTGCCGGAGCTTCTGGCTTTGTCCAGCCGCATCCTTGTGATGTGCGAGGGCAAGGCCACCGGTATTATCGAAAGTGCCGAGTTTTCCGAAGAGCGGGTGATGGAACTGGCAACACCTCTGGGCGCGGCACTGTCGAGGCACGCGGCATGACCGAAACAAGCGAGCAGACAATGCCAACACCGCACAACAACCTCGACCGGTTCAAACGCATATTGAATGCAACCAAACTCTACTGGGGACTGGTACTTTTGTTTGTTGTCGGCGTGCTCTCGTCGCCGCTCTCCTCCAAGGGGCACAATATCTTTTTGTCCTACGGCAATATTTCCGATGTATTCCGGCAAATCTCCGTGACCGGAATTACCGCTGTCGGCATGACCCTGGTGATCCTTATTGCCGGTATTGATCTTTCGGTTGGGTCAGTTCTCGCGCTTGGTTCCGTTGTCTGCGCCATGCTTTTGACCAATGAGGGCTGGTCAGCCGCCTATTCCATCGGTGTCCCCGCCATTTTTGTCCTGGCATTTCTCGTCATTCTTGGAACTGCGCTGTTTCTGGTCAGGGCACGCAGCCACGCTGCCGGCAAGCTGCAGGATGACCAGCCACAGTTAATCGGCACGGTTGCATTGATCGCGCTCGTTGCCGCTGCGGCCATTGCCTGGTGGGTCGCATCGGGTTCGCAGATCAAAGCCGGTGTGTTGCTCGTCCTTCTTGTGGTTCCGGCCGTCGGGTTCCTGCTGGGCATGGTCAATGGCTTGGTCATCGTGGGAGGCCGCTTGCAGCCGTTTATCGTGACCTTGGCTATGATGGTGGCCGGATTGGGCATTGCGCGGCTGACGGCCGGTCAAAACACCGCCGTCTGGCCCGTCTATACCGGCAGCAATGCAACGGCGGATTTCGAATTTCTGCGTTCGCTGATCTTTGGCCTGATCCCTGTGCCGGGGTTGATTTTCGCCGGGATCATCATCCTGTTCTGGATCGTGCTCAAATACACGAAATTCGGACGTTATATCTATGCCATTGGCGGCAACGAAGAGGCTGCGCGCCTCGCAGGTGTGCCCGTGTGGCGGGTGAAAATCACCGTTTACGCTATTTCAGGTTATCTCGCGGCGCTGGCCGGCATTCTCTACGTCGCGCAATACCGGCAGGGCAAACCCGATGCAGGAATGGGGCTGGAGCTTGATGCGATCGCCGCAGTTGTCATTGGCGGAACCAGCCTGATGGGCGGACGCGGCTCGATGATTGGCACATTGGTTGGCGTGCTGATCTTCGGCTTTCTCAGCAATATTCTGCAACTCAACAATATCGACAGCAATACGCAACTGGTGCTCAAGGGCATCATCATCATTGTCGCCGTGCTGCTGCAGGAGCGCCGCTCCAGCGGATGGCTGTTCTTCCTCTCCCAGGTCATGACAGCCAGTCCTTCGAAGAAATCCGCGCCTGACAAGCCAGAGAGCCGGCAGAAGTAACCGGCAAGGGCGCGGGGTGAATCAATGGAAATGAGAGAAAATCAGGGAGGAAGATCATGACTTTGACGCGCAGACATTTTGCCAAATTGGCATTGGCTACCGCTTTTATCGCGCCGCTGGCGATGCATATGTCCGTGGCGCAAGCCAAGGACAAATACGTTATCGGTTTCAGCCAGACCACCACCGTTGAGCCGTGGCGGGTACAGTTCAACAAGGATCTGGCAGCTGAGGCCAAGAACCATCCGAATGTGGAACTGCTGGTTGCCGACGGTCAGGACAAGACCGAAAAACAGGTGGCAGACGTCGAAAACTTCATCCGGCAGGAAGTTGATGCCATTTTGATTTCGCCAAAGGAATCCGCCGGACTGACCGGCGTTGTGGAAAAGGCCATGGATGCAGGAATCCCTGTCATCGTGCTCGACCGTAACGTCGATACCGAAAAATATACCCAGTGGATCGGCGGCGACAATGTCGTCATCGGCGAAGCGGCCGGACAACATGCGGTGGAATTGCTTGGTGGCAAAGGCAAGGCCAAAGGAACTGTTGTCGAGATATGGGGTGGTCTGGGAACCCAGGCCAGCCATGATCGCAGCAACGGTTTCCATAAATATACCGATGCGGAGAAGGGCATCACCTATCTTCTGGACAAGCAATCCGGCGACTGGAAGCAGGACCAAGCGTATAACATCATGGCAACAGCCCTGCGCAATCACGAGGACATTAGTCTCGTCTACGGTCACAATGACCCGATGGCCTATGGTGCCTATCTCGCTGCCAAGGATGCGGGCCGCGAGAAGAACATCCTGTTCCTCGGCGTCGACGGCCTGCCGAATGAAGGCGTGCAGTGGGTCAACAAGGGGGAACTCGCCGCCACGTTCCTTTATCCGACACCCGGCGCTGAAGGATTGCGGCAAGCGTTGAAGGTGCTGGCAGGTGAGAAGGTGGAAAAGAAGATCGTTCTGCCGACCGAGACCATCACCAAGAAAAATGCTCCGGATATTTTGAAGAAGAACGGACTTTAACAGGCCGCAGCCCAGTTGAGAGCAGTACCCGCTTCCCATGGAGGCGGGTATTGATCTTCATTGGTGAAAAAATTTCAGACTGCCTGTCGGAACTGCATGTCCTCAATCGTCTTATACTCAACAGAGGAAGAAAAGAGGAGACTGATATGTCCTATGTCGATGGTTACATACTCGCAGTGCCGAAGGAAAAGATTGAGGCCTACAAGGCAATGGCCCGGGCAGCAGGCGATGTCTGGAAAGAATTTGGCGCGCTTGCCTATGTCGAGTGCATTGGCGACGATGTGCCTTATGGCGAACTCACATCGTTTCCGCGTGCCGTGCAGGCGACGGACGATGAGATCGTTGTGTTCTCGTGGATTGTCTATAATTCCCGCGAAGAGCGCGACGAGATCAACAAGAAGGTGATGACCGATCCGCGCATGGCACCGGACAAATGGGATATGCCGTTCGACGGGAAGCGTATGATCTATGGCGGCTTCCGGCCTTTCGTCGAACTTTAGGCCAGACTTTATTACGTGATGCGTATCTGTCACCCGGCCAGTGGCCGGGTTGCGTTCGTTGTTGACTTGTCTAGCTACCGATCAGGTTTAAGCCGATAATTACAACGGCATAGGCCAGACACGGAATGAACCAAAGAAGCGCCCACGCACCCAGCTTTTTAAAAGTGAGCCATGCACCGATCGGGCCGGCGAGGGCGCAGACCGGCCAGCCGCACATTGTGTAGAAAAATATCAACGCTTCACGGGTGACGCCGCCATCGCTTGCCATAACCGAAAAGCCAACAAAGAGGACAGCAAGTGGAAGCAGCAGCAGGCAGACAACAGTGCCCAATATCATCAATGCTTTTGTCACCATGCCGCTCAACTCAAAGTTTTACGCTGCCGAACCAATCCATATTCGTGCCAGATCAATACCATGATGAACAGATCGAAGACAGTCAGCACGAGCAATACGCTGCTCTGGGTATAGGAGTAACGATAGAGTTGATAAGCAATAAACAGCCCGAGAACGAAGAGTGAGAGCGGATAGGCCCAGAGTTTGTTTTTCAGCAGGGCGATCACCAGCAACGCCTTGATCAGTCTGTGGCTCAGAAGGTAGAACGCGTAGAAATGCTGACTGCTGACGGAGAAACCCTCCGCCATTTTCATAAGATGAGTGGCAATATAGTCATCCGGGTCATTGACCAGTCGCGTCTGCGTAAATGTGTCCACGAGCGATCTGATACGTGCGGTGTTGATAAAAACCAGCAGCAGACCGCCAATGCATTCGATCAGCGCATGTGTACCCTTGAATAGAATGCTGATCTGAAAAATTTGATGAATGCGTGTCTCGTTCATGCATCTTTCCGCTGCGGCCTGTTCACGCGAGGATATTCACCGCCCGGGCCGCGACAAGAGCAATCGTCAAAAGCGACAGCCCTGATTCCGCAATCATCAACAGTTTTGCACGTGGCGATAGGGGCATTGTGTCGGTGGGAGAAAACGCCGTCGCATTGGTGAAGGACAGGTAGAGATAGTCGATGAACCCCGGTGACCAATCCTTGAAGTGCTCGTCAGGGATCGACATTTGCGGAAACAGGAAATCACCATAGGGTTTCGAAGACAGCCCGCGACTGGCCGGACCGCCGCGATCGATGCTCCAGAACCACAGCGTAAACGCGATGACATTGGTGACCCATACATTCACAGCATCGATCAGCAGGGTTTGCGCCGACCCGGCATGACCGCCGAGCAATGCCTGGACCAGAAAATACAGAGCAACAAAATTCATGACCGTAATCAGTACCGTCAAGGCGAGAGCCGCGCGTCGAATGAGCCTGCGGGACCGGCTGACAAGATGAAAATGCGCTTCCGTCGTTGCCTGACTGGCCTGTGTCTGCACCCATGCAGTAGCCACCGAGAGCGGCGCCAGCAAAAGCAGCTCGACGAGAGGGGCAAGCCAACGCGGGCCCCATGAAAAGTCATTGACCAGCAACAATTGCAATGCCGCCACAACGACGACAGAGCCTCGGGCCATCCAGAAATCCAGCGCGTGGGTGCGTAGCGCCATATGCTTCTGACGATAATCGGCATTCGCTGTTTGCACGTTTGTGATCCTTTACGCTGGAAAACAGCTGGATGATGAAGGGGCTTTAAAAAGGGTAGGCAGGCCAGATGTTCTAAAACAGCGACGAACGCCCAAATCAGGCCAATAATATGGCGTGTGCACGAAGGGCCATCATCGTGCAGAGAACGTGATTAGGCCAAATGAAATGCTTGGTTTAAGTCAACCGAGGTCATAGATTACCGCGAGTCAGGGGGATAATCTTTCTGACTTATGATGATCCCGTCCGAGAGGCGCTTTTAAGACCGATGTTTGAATTATTTGTCGTTGCATTCCTGATTGTTCTCAATGGTGTTTTTGCGCTTTCCGAACTTGCGGTCGTCTCGGCCAGAAAGGCGCGCCTTGAGATGCTTGCGGATCGCGGCATTGCCGGTGCACACGCCGCAATTGCACTTTCGCAGAATCCGGGCAAGTTTCTGTCAACGGTTCAGATTGGCATAACACTTGTCGGCATTATTGCCGGTGCCTTTTCCGGGGCAACCCTTGGCTCCCGCATGAGTGCAGTTCTCGCTTCCTTTGGCGTTCGGGCAGATATTGCCGAGATTGGCGGGTATATCCTCATTATTGGCATCATCACATATCTCTCGGTTATTATCGGGGAACTGGTTCCCAAACATTTGGCGCTGAAAAACCCTGAGCGGATTGCCTGCTTTATTGCGCGTCCGATGAATATTCTGTCGCGGGTCGCTGCACCCGCCGTGTGGCTTCTCGATGCATCGACGCGCGGCGTCTTCAGGCTGCTCGGCATTTCGACAGCCTCGCAAAGTGCAATTACCGACGAGGAAATCCTGACGATCGTTGCGGAAGCCGGCAGTACAGGGGTGATCGAAGAAGCCGAACGCTCCATGATCTCGGGCGTCATTCGCCTCGGTGATCGCAGTGTTCGCGCCGTTATGACGCCGCGCACGGAAGTGGAGATGATCGGTGTCGACGAAGACACTGCGTCCATCAAGTTGAAGTTGATCGGGGCAAACCACGCCTGCCTTCCTGCCTTTGATGATGACCGCGACAATGTTATCGGGGTTGTCATGTTGAGAGATATGATCGAGCCCATGCTCTCGGGTTCCGCCATTTCGATACGGCAATATGTCCGCAACGCGCCGGTGATACCTGATACTCTCGATGCATTGGATGCCCTCAAGGCACTTCGGGAAGCCGATGTGCCGATGGCGCTCGTTCATGATGAATATGGTCACTTCGAAGGTCTATTGACGCCCGCTGATATTCTGGATGCGATTGCTGGTGCTTTCCGTTCCGACGAGGATCAGGCTGAACCCGAAGCCGTTCGCCGCGAGGATGGATCATGGCTGCTGGCGGGTTGGATGCCAGCCGACGAAATGGCGGATCTGCTTGATATTTCGATACCGGAAACACGGCATTATGAAACCGTTGCGGGGTTTGTGATCCACCATCTTGAAAGAATTCCGCATACGGGCGAAGCCATTGCGTATGAAAACTGGCGTTTTGAAGTGGTTGATCTCGATCATCGCCGCGTGGACAAGGTTTTGGCGTCGCGCTTGCCTTCATGAGATGGCAATAAAACTGCCTCAGGGCCAATTGCCTATATGTGCTTGTCGCGAAAGCGGATCATATCCGATGGACTTGTTCCATAGGCATTGCGGTAGAGTAAAGAGAAGCGGCTCGGGCTGGAAAAACAAAGCTGAAATGCCAGATCAGCCATGCTGGTGACATTGCCGCCTAGAATAGCGTCATAGGCCATCGATAGCCGGTATTCGCACAAAAGCTGCATCGGGGTTTTATCCCAATGCTCCTTAAACGCGTGCTGAAGCGCGCGGGGACTACATCCGGCAGCATCGGCGATTTGATCCAGCGTAATGGCGGTGCGCATATTCGCGCGCATGAATGCCTCGGCCCGCGTCACCGAGCGTGGTGCTATCCGCTTGATCCCGGATTTGCTCGTTGCGCCTGGAGTATCTGGACGCGTCATAACAAGCTTTGCCAGAAGCAGGCGTTCGTACACACCGTTAAAAGCCTCGCGCATCGAATGCGTGGCTGAGGAAAGATCTTCGCTCACGTGGCACAATGTCTGGTAGAGAGCGGTTGCGCCACCAGCACGAAATTCATAGAGCGGGGCAAAAGCACTGTCCTGAATATAGGGCCGCCGCATTAACCGTTCGAAATGAACGCGCAACGTCGGTAGAGGGACCCGGTAAATGATCCAGGCGCTGCCGGGATGTATCCGTGCCTTGATATCCGTATGGTCGATAACTTTCGTCGCAGTGCCAGCTTTAACAATCTGAATTTTACGGCTTTTCGTATCAACAAGCTCAAGTGCCCCCTTGAGCATAAAAATGAAACTCAATGTGGAAGAGGCACCATTCGAAAGAACTTCAAGGCTTTCGATCGTCTCACCGTGGAGGATCGAGGTTTGCAGCAGCGTAAGCCCGTGATGCCTGTAGCTGTTGATATTCTGGTTGTGTGTATGAGCGGGCCATTGCCAAGCTTCTCTTTGCTTTCCCGAAAGAGAATTTAAAGTACATTCACCAGAATTATCGTACATGCACTCTCCATCATCCCATAAACACTGCGTATCGTTACGATAACGCATGTAATCCAGTGTATTATTAAGAGTAATTAACAGAGAGATGCGCGTAACTATTGTTATGCACACGATGAACTTAATATAACTAATAAGATCATATTCAATGTATGACGTAAATGAATAATTTTACACCTCAAAATATATAATTCACGATATTGTGAATGTAATTGTGAACTATAAATTTCGATTCATATTTCAATACGATTTGTGGTCATTGTGCTACATATAACGATTCTATTTTCATCAGTAATACTCATATAATTCTATCAATATGATTCTCTTTATGTATTTTTCTAATAGTGATTGTTGATACTAAAGGGTGGGTCATGAATAAATCAATTTTATCAGGATTGTTGTTCCTGTGTCTATTATCGCCCTCCACAGTTTATGCTGCGGATGCTGTTGCAGATACTGCTTCTCCGGAACCACTGCTTGCCGAACCTTCGTTTACATGGACAGGTTTCTATGCCGGTGTGAATGCGGGCTATGGTTTTGGCGGTGATGATCGTGTTGGTCTTCGTACCGGCGGTATATTTCGCGGTAGTATCGGTGACCTGGAAAATAGCGGTTTTCTTGGCGGCGCCCAAATCGGCTACAACTATCAGATCAACAATATAGTTCTGGGTCTCGAAGCCGATTTTCAAGGCGGCGACATCAACGATGATCTCTCGACGGCATTTTTGGGATCGGAAGTCGATGCCCATTCCAAAATCAACTGGTTCGGCACCGTCCGTCCCCGTCTTGGTTATGCGTTTGATCGAACCATGATCTATGGCACGGGCGGTTTGGCCTACGGAAATGTCAAATACTCCGTTTCCATTGACGATGTGAATGACATCGAAAGCAGCAAGACGCGTGCGGGCTGGACTGCCGGGGCAGGGGCTGAGCATGCATTCACAGATCATCTGACCGCCAAACTTGAATATCAGTACATCAATTTGGGCAGCCGCAAGATCGGTGACGACGTATTGTCGACAGAGGCAACGTCTGACTTCCACAGCGTACGCATCGGTCTGAACTACAAGTTCTGAACCAGCCAATTCTAGGGACGAAACAACAAACTCGTAACTCTTAACAGAGAGGGATTAGCTATGGCTCTTTTAAACGTTCAACTCTTGAATGGGTCTACCACCACCATAGATTCCACCAATGCCAGTTCGGGTGACACCGTAAGCCTTGGTCTGGTTTCAAACGCCACGCTTATCGTTGACGGCGTCAATGTGGATATTACATCTTTTGCAGGCGTCAGTGGTCTTTCATCGACGACGTTGCAGGTTGTCAATGGCGCCAACCTGACTGTCAGCGCTCAACTTGCTTCTATCGGTGCCGGCTCCACATTCAACTACCAGATTGGCGCAGGCAGCTCCCTGACGATCAATGCGGCCGCTATCAGCGTTGAAGTTCTGCAAACAGCAATCGTGGATTTTGCCAACGCTGCAGGAACGGGGCATTTCACCTATTCGCCGTCCACCGTATTGGCACTGCCCCTCAGCCTGGTTCCAACCATCGTCAATGTACAAAACGGCGATCAGGTTACTGTCGTCGGCGCAAGCAGCGTCACTAGGGTCAACGACACGATTACATTCAACGGCGTCGGACTTCTGGGGCTCGGAAGCGTTTCCTATGCCATTCCTCCTGGGGCAACATATTCCTATAACAATACCACTGATACTTTGACATTCCTCACACCATGCTTCCTGCGCGGTACAATGATCGCAACGCCTGCTGGCGAGGTCCCCGTGGAATATCTGAGGGAAGGTGATCTTGTACTCAGTTTGAACCATGGAGCCGTGGCGGTGAAATGGATCGGCAGCAGGACGCTTGATCCAAAGGCAATGGACAAACCCCGCGATGAACTGCCGGTCCGTTTCCAAGCCGGAGCAATCGCGGAGAATACGCCGCATCGCGATCTGTTCGTTTCACCTGACCATTGCATGTTCATTGACGGGGCACTTGTGCCCGCCAAGCTCCTGATCAATGGCACGACTGTTACTCAACCTATTATCCTCAACCCGATCGATTATTTCCACGTCGAACTCGAAGAACATGATGTGATTTGGGCGGAGGGGGCACAGGCCGAGACTTATCTTGATCTTGGCAACAGAAATGTATTCCTCGAACCCGGCGTGCTGCAATTCACATCGCAGAATGCCAAGGCAGTAAAAGCTTGTTATCCCTTTGCCTATTGGGGGGCAGCAGTTGACAATGCCCGCGCCTTGCTCGCCGAACGGGAGCCTATTCTCGGCTATGGCGTAGAGGAAGCGAAAGCGTCGTAAAAGCCCGCGCAATCAGTCATAGGCCGTGCCGTAAAAACCGGCGCGGCCTATTTGATTTTGTCCCGCCAAAACTATCGCAAGACAACGTGCAGGACGATGGATTTCCCGTTGCCATGCCGTTCCACCCATAGCTAAGCTCCGGAAACGTGAATTGGAGAGGGTTTCCATGGCACAGGGAATTGCGGTTGCGGTACTATCCGTATTTCTTATGGTGTTGAAGGCAGTTCCGTGGGCCAAGTCGGCCTCCAATGGCGATTGGGGCACACCTCTTGGTGAACAGCTGTCAGAATGTCGCTGTTGAAGCTTGTGCGCTTCCGATTGAGTCCTTTAAGTTTGACGGGCACAATCCGGTAATTCGATACAAGGACCAATCCGTCAAATCATGAAGGAAGCAGATACATTATTTAATCCCGTTGAGGCGGTCCGGCGCTACCACGAGGCCATCAACCAGTTTGATTTCGATGTCATCAGCGGCTGGTTCGCGCCAGATGCGCTGTATGTTTCAAACGGCATCGGCGAGATCGCCGGTAGAGAATCGATAATGGCGGCCTTTCGGAAATATTTCTCGGTGTTTTCCGATCAGGTTGCCGAAGATGACCTGATCGAATCCCTATCATCCCATGCCGCCCGTTCGCTTTGGAGGCTCACGGCAACACACTTTGAAACAGGTGAGATATCCAGACGCTCCGGTCCGAAACCATCATTTTCAATGAGAATGGAAAGATTATCCGCGTCGATGTTCAGGACAAGGCCGATGGGGTCGCAGCGTCAGAATTGAGCTAGTGAATCACTTACGCACAATTTTCGAGGAGGGGGCGTTGCATTTCCGCCACAATGTGTTGCATGAGTGCAACGTGGTTGGGATGACATAAGCGATGCTCTTATCAAATTCGGTCAATCTGTTCGGGGGTTCTGTGGGCACCGCGTCAAGCGGCAACACACAGCGCTTTTATTCCCGCATCGGAATTGTGACCGTTATTCTGGCATTGCTGACAACAGGCGTCACATTTTTCGTTCTCACAGGAATGACGCCGGTTCACCCAGAAAGTCGGGTCACGTTTTTCTTGACCGGTATCAATGCGATACTGATTCTCGCACTGATCATATTGATTGGCCGCGAAATTTACCGGATCAGCCAGGCCAGAAATCGAGGCAAGGCTGCGGCGCGCCTGCATGTGCGTCTGGTTGTGCTGTTCTCGCTCGTGGCGGCGGTTCCGGCAATGCTTGTTGCCATTGTGGCATCGGTAACGCTTGACCTCGGGCTCGACCGCTGGTTCGAGATGCGGACCACGACAATTGTCAATTCATCCATCAGTCTCGCCAATTCCTATATTCAGGAGAGCGCCCGCAATCTTCAGGGCACAACTCTGGAGATGGTGAGCGACGTCGATTCGCAACGCAGCCTGTATAATCTTGATCGCAGCAATTTCACCCGCTTCCTGACGCAACAGGCATTGGGGCGCGGATTGATTGCCGCGTCCCTTATCCGGTCAAATGGCGATACGGCCGTGCGCGCCAATATCCCCACGACGATAACCATTCCTGCGGTCGCCAAATCGATCCTCAACACTGCCGAGGATGGGAAGCCGGTTTTGATACCGCCGGAACAGACCAATCTTTTGAGTGCAGTGATCAAGCTGCAGGAAATACCGGATATGTTCCTCTATACGGTACGTCCTGTGGATGGTGACATTCTCAATTCCATGCGCGCGATGGAGGCCAACACGCCGGAGTCACAAAAGCCTGTTGCCAATGGTTTCAGCACCCAGATCCTGTTTGCGCTTTTGTATTTCGGCTTGACCTTGACGCTGCTGCTCTCCGCCATCTGGACCGGCATTGCCGTGGCAGACAGGCTGGTGCGCCCCATTCGCCTGTTGATCGGCGCTGCGGACGATGTCGCAACCGGCAATCTTGATGTTGCCGTGCCGGTCCGCCGGTCCGACGGCGATGTCGGTTCTTTATCGCAGACTTTCAATACGATGGTGCGTCAGCTGGGAACACAGCGCCACGATCTTGTCGCGGCGAAGGATCAGATCGATGAACGGCGGCGCTTTTCCGAAGCTGTGCTGTCCGGCGTGACTGCCGGCGTAATCAGCGTGAACGGCGATGGCGCGATCGGCATTATGAACCGTTCCGCTGAAACCATGTTCGAGCTTGATCCCCTGACGGCGGTGGGCAAGAACCTGACGGCGCTTGTTCCGGAAATTGGGCTCGTCTTCGAAGTCGCCCACGCCACGGGCCGATCCGTATACCGCGAGCAGGTTTCCATGTCGCGCCGCGGCAGTGCGCGCACGTTCAATGTTCAAATCACCGTCGAAGATGCCGACCTGATCGATCACTCCTACGTGGTGACAATCGATGACATTACCGATCTGGTCGAGGCACAGCGCTCATCGGCTTGGGCCGATGTGGCACGGCGTATCGCCCACGAAATCAAGAACCCGCTGACACCAATCCAGCTTGCCGCCGAGCGCATTCGCCGCCGCTATGGCAAGGTGATCACCGAGGATCGTGAGGTCTTTGACCAATGTACGGAAACCATCATCCGGCAGGTTGGCGATATCGGCCGCATGGTTGACGAGTTTTCATCCTTTGCCCGCATGCCAAAGCCGGAAATCAAGGCGGTGGACCTGCGCGAAGCGCTGCGGGAAGCCTCGTTTCTTGTGGAAGTCAGCCGCAGCGATATCCGCTTCGAACGCGACTTTGGCAATGTCCCGCTTATCGGACAGTTTGACGTCCGCCTTATCGGTCAAGCCTTTGGAAACGTCATCAAGAATGCAGCGGAAGCAATAGAATCCGTTGTTAAAGAAGGATTGGGCGAGGGGCATATCCGCGTCCGGTCTCGGCAGGACGAAGACTCTCTCATTGTTGAAATTACCGACAATGGCAAAGGCCTGCCACGCGAACACCGGCAGCGTTTGCTCGAACCCTATATGACCACACGCGAAAAAGGCACCGGCCTTGGCCTCGCAATTGTCAAAAAGATTGTTGAAGAACATGACGGTCAAATTGAATTGCATGACGCGCCGCAAGATTTCTACGGGGGTCGTGGTGCGATGATCCGCATGGTCTTTCCAACAGTACATACCGCTACACAGACAGCCGAAAACAACAACCAATCGGCGAAACAGGTGAATTCAAATGGCATCTGACATTCTTGTCGTCGACGATGAAGTCGACATCCGCGAGCTTGTTGCAGGAATATTGAGCGATGAAGGCCACGAAACACGCGTGGCGTCCGACGCGGACAGCGCGCTGGCGGCGATCGATGATCGCATTCCACGCCTGATTTTTCTGGATATCTGGATGCAGGGCAGCCGCCTTGACGGTCTTGCCTTGCTGGACGAGATCAAGAGCCGTCATCCCGATATTCCAGTCGTGATGATTTCCGGCCACGGCAACATCGAAACCGCCGTCTCCGCCATCCGGCGCGGCGCCTATGACTTTATTGAAAAGCCCTTCAAAGCCGATCGTTTGATCCTGATTGCCGAACGGGCGCTGGAAACGTCGAAACTGCGCCGCGAGGTTTCTGACCTGCGCAAGCGTTCAACCGAAAGCTTCGAACTGCTCGGTTCATCGCTTTCGATGAACCATTTGCGCCAGACCATCGAGCGTGTCGCGCCAACCAACAGTCGTATCATGATCACCGGACCATCCGGTGCGGGTAAGGAACTCACCGCGCGTGCCATCCATGCGCTGTCGGCCCGTTCCAAAGGACCGTTCGTCAATCTGAATGCCGCGACCATCACGCCGGAGCGGATGGAAGTCGAGCTTTTCGGCACTGAATCCGATGGCGGCGAGCGCAAGGTTGGCGCACTGGAAGAAGCGCATGGCGGCATACTTTATCTCAATGAAATTGCCGATATGCCACGCGAAACGCAGAACAAGATCCTGCGTGTTCTGGTCGATCAGCAGTTTGAACGGGTTGGAGGCACCAAGCGGATCAAGGTGGATGTGCGCATCATTTCCTCCACCGCCCAGAACCTTGAGGCTATGATTGCCGAAGGCCGTTTCCGTGAAGACCTGTTCCACCGGTTGGCCGTTGTTCCCGTTATCGTGCCGCCCTTGGCGGACCGGCGCGACGATATCCCGGCACTCGTTGAGTTCTTCATGACGCAGATTGCCGATCAGGCAGGCATCAAACCGCGTAAAATTGGTCCTGATGCCATGGCGGTGCTGCAATCGCATTCCTGGCCGGGCAATATCCGTCAGTTGCGCAACAACATTGAGCGGCTCATCATTCTGGCGCGTGGCGATGATCCTGAAGCGGTTATCACTGCGGATCTGCTGCCTGCGGAAATCGGCGATACCTTGCCGAAGGCGCCAACAGAATCCGATCAGCACATCATGGCCTTGCCGCTGCGGGAGGCACGTGAGCGCTTCGAGAAGGAATATCTCATTGCGCAGATCAACCGCTTTGGCGGCAACATTTCCCGGACTGCGGAATTTGTCGGCATGGAACGCTCCGCACTACACCGCAAGTTGAAATCCCTCGGCGTTTAACCAAGGGAAAGTCGCGACCAAATACGTGCTGTGCAGCAGTATTTGGTTGCGGCTCCGCAGGTTTTGCGGGAAAGTTGCCAGCCTTTGCTCTCCGGCAATGGTCCTTCATCATGGGAGTGAGGAATGCTGCGCCCAATCAATCCATCCGGCCCCCGTATTCCGGGTCTTTCGCAGGCCATGCTGGTCGAAAGCGGCAAGTTGCTTGTCCTGTCGGGTCATGTGCCTTTCGATTCGGAAGGCAAGGTTGTGCCGGGCGGTATTGCCGAGCAGCTTGATCAGGTCTTTGCCAATATTGGCGAAACGCTGAAGGCAGCCGGCACTGACTTTAACGGTCTTATCAGCCTGACCTATTATGTCTGCGATCTCGACCAGAGTATGCTGCCCGATATCCGCGCTGTGCGGGATCGTTGGGTCAACACGGAGCAGCCGCCAGCCAGCAGCCTGATCGGCGTTGCAGCGCTGTTTAATCCGGATGTGCTGATCGAAGTGGAAGCGATGGCCGTAATTCCTGAAAGCATGTCAGCCTGATGCGGGTCATCATTTGCGGCGCAGGACAGGTTGGTTACGGTATCGCCGAACGGCTGGCGGCTGAAGGCAATGATATTTCGGTCATCGATACATCGGCCGAACTTATTCAGGTGATACGCGACACACTTGATGTGCGCGGTTTCGTCGGGCATGGCGCACACCCGGATGTTCTTGCGGCAGCGGGCGCTGAACAGGCAGACATGATCATTGCCGCAACGCTCTACGACGAGGTCAATATCGTCGCCTGCGAGGTTGCTCACGCATTGTTCAATGTGCCGACCAAGATTGCACGTATCCGGGCGCAGGCCTATCTGCAGCCGCACTACCAGGACCTCTTCTCGCGCGATCACATGCCGATCGACGTCATCATTTCGCCCGAACTTGAAGTGGGTGACATGGTGCTGCGGCGCATCGCGCTGCCGGGGGTGAGCGACGTCGTGCGCTTTGCCGATGAGAACATTGTGGTCATGGCGATTGAATGCCTGGAAGATTGTCCGGTCATCAACACGCCGCTGATCCAGCTGAGCGAACTCTTTCCCGATCTGCCGTCGACAGTGATGGCGATTATCCGCAATGACAAACTGTTCATTCCTCGCTCGGCGGACCAACTTTTGGCGGGGGACATTGCCTATGTCGCGACCACGAAATCACAGGTGCGCCGCACACTGGCTCTGTTCGGCCATGAAGAACCGGAAGCAACACGCATCATCATAGCCGGTGGCGGCAATGTTGGTCTCTACGTCGCCCAGACCATTGAAACCAAGCAGTTGAAGATCAAGGTCAAACTGATTGAACCCAATCTGGCGCGGGCCAATGTGATCGCCGACGGGCTGCGGCGGTCCATGGTGCTGAATGGCAGCGCACTTGATCAAAAGCTGCTCTACGAGGCGGAAATTCAGGATGCTGACTTGCTGGTTGCCCTGACCAATGATGATCAGGTGAATATGCTGGCCGCTGTTATGGCCAAGCGGCTTGGCTGCAAGTCCAGCCTCGTGCTGATCAACAATCCCGACTATCTGGACCTGAGCAAATCGCTCGGTATCGATGCTCATATCAGCCCCCGCAGCGTCACCGTTTCGCGTGTGTTGCAGCATGTGCGCCGTGGCCGTATCCGTGCCGTGCACAGCGTGCAGAAGGGCCGGGCCGAGATCATTGAGGCGGAAGCGCTTGAGACGTCCCCACTCGTCGGCGCGCCGCTGCGTGATCTCGAATTACCCGATGGATTGCGCATCGGCGCCATTTACCGCAAGGGCGAGGTGATCCGGCCAGATGGCGCAGTCCGCATCAAACCGCAGGACCGTGTGGTGATTTTTGCCACTGCTGAAGCCGTAAAGCAGGTTGAGCAGATGTTCCGTGTCAGCCTTGAATTCTTCTGATCCGCAGAAAGCCAGATACAATTATGAAAATGCAACTCCTTAGAAATGCGACGCTGAAACTCGATTATGCCGGCTCGACCATTCTGATCGATCCGTTTTTTGCGCCCAAGCACAGCCGTCCTTCTTTCACCGGCCGTTCCCCTAATCCAATGACTGACCTTCCGGTTTTAACCGACGAAATTCTTGACGGGGTCGAACTTGTGCTAATTTCGCACCTCCATGCGGACCATTTTGACCCTGTAGCGCAGGAACTGACCCCAAAGAACCTACCGCTGATCTGCCAGCCGGGCGACGAGGACAAGATCCGCGCGTTCGGCTTTACCGACGTGACGCCGCTGACGGATGAACTGACATGGAAGAACATTCGTTTGACCTGGCGGGACGGTAACCATGGCAGTGGTACTGTGCTCGGCCTCATGGGAAATGCCATGGGGTTCACCATCGAGGCAGAGAACGAACCATCGATATACTGGACCGGGGACACGATCCTCTATCCCCCGGTCATCGAGACCATCAAGACAACCCAGCCCGATATAATCGTCACTCACTCCTGTGGCGCCAAATGGGACGGCGTGCTGATTGTCATGGATGCGGAGCAGACCGCAGAGGTCTGCCGTATTGCTCCACCCAAATCAAAAGTCATCGCCACGCACATGGAAGCGCTTGACCACGCAACAGTCACCCGCGACGATCTGATAGCCTATGCGCAGACACAGAATATCGACAGGCATAGACTGCTTATTCCTTTTGATGGAGAAATCCTCCATCTCACAGCCCCCAGCTTATGAGATCAACAATGTCAAAGACTTACGCTTTTGTCGGCAACCTGAATCGCAACGCCTTGCCGGATAAAGGGAAGGGAATCAGCGTCTTCGAATTCAATGACAAAACCGGTGACTTGACCCTCGTCAGCGAATATCTGGCGATCGACAATCCGGGCTATATTGCCATCGACCAGCAGCGCAAACGTCTCTATGCGGCGGTGGAAATACCCGCATGGAATGAAGGCATGGCCATTGCGTTCGATATCGATCCGGAGACGGGTGCGCTGTCCTATATCAACATGCAGCCAACCCTTGGGAATACAACCTGCCATCTCGGCTTTGACCAGACAGGCGAGACCATTTTTGCCTCGAACTATACGGTTTCTGATCTCGGCGCACGTCCGGGCAATGCCGTTGCCGCTTTTGCCATCCGCGCCGATGGCGGGCTGGAGCCAGCTTTTGCCGCTGCTATCCATGAGGGCAAGAACGCAATTCTGCCAACCGACAAGCGACAGCATGGCCATTGCGCGGTTGTCAGCCCGGATAATCGCACGGTTTTTGTCTGTGACCTCGGGCTGGATCGCATTCTGGCCTATAAGGTTCCGGGCAAGGGCGGTAGACTTGAGCTGGCGGCAACGCCGTTCACACAATTGCCGGAGGGAGCTGGGCCACGCCATCTCACATTCCATCCAAATGGGACAATTGCCTATGTAATCAACGAATTGAACAGCACTGTTTCAGTTCTGCATTATAACGCGGCAAATTCTGAACTGATACTCGGACAAACGCTGCCGTCCATTCCCGCTGATTTTGAGGATACAAATACCTGCGCCGAGATCGCCGTCAGTTCAGACGGGCGCTTCCTCTACGGTTCCAATCGCGGACACAACAGCATTGTCAGCTATGCCATTGCTGAAGACGGTGGTATTTCGCTGATCGGCTGGACACCGTCACAGGGGCTTGGGCCACGCAACTTTGTCATCGATCCGTCCGGCAAATTCATGCTCGTTGCCAACCAGAAGGGTGGCGGCATTGCCGTGTTCAAGCGCGATGTCGAAACCGGAGCACTTGAAGACACCGGCAAACGCGTAGACCTGCCGACACCCATGCGCATCGTCTTCGGCAAGTTCGAATAAGGAGTTCCAACGATGTCCCGCATCGCCTATGTGAACGGCCAGTATGTCAGGCACTCCGATGCTACCGTGCATATTGAGGACCGTGGCTATCAATTTGCCGATGGCGTCTACGAGGTTTGTGAAATTGCGCGCGGCAATATCATGGATATGACGCGCCATTTGGACCGGCTCGGCCGCTCCCTGTCTGAGTTGAAGATCGCTTGGCCGATGAACCGCCAGGCACTTCTGCGCGTCATCGTCGAAGTTGTCAGGCGCAATCGCGTCCATAACGGCATGGTCTATCTGCAGGTTACACGCGGCGTTGCCAAGCGTGATCACGTATTTCCCTCGGCCGATACGCCGCCGTCGATTGTCATCACCGCCAAACGCACAGATCCGGCCGTATCGGCTGCCCGCGCCGCAAAAGGCATCAGTGTCATTACCGTTCCAGAGAACCGCTGGGAGCGTGTGGACATCAAATCTGTCGGGCTTTTACCAAATGTTATGGCCCGCCAGCAGGCCAAAGAGCAGGGCGCTCAGGAAGCCTGGTTTGTCGACCCTGACGGCACTGTTAAAGAGGGCGCGGCCACAAATGCGTGGATCGTTACCATGGACGGTGTTTTGGTCACGCGGCCAGCAGAAACCGGCATTTTGCGTGGAATTACCCGCACAACCATCTTCGACGTGGCCAAAAAGCTGGGATTGAAAATCGAAGAACGCGGATTTTCAGTCAATGAGGCCAAGAAAGCGCGCGAGGTATTCATGAGCGCTGCAACAACAGTGATCATGCCAATCGTTGCGATTGACGGCGAATCGGTGGCAAATGGACACCCGGGGACGATCACACTTTCGTTGCGGGAAGCGTTTTTTGACATTGCGGAAAAAACGCCATCCTGTTAACCGGAGTATGAGGGGACTAACAGAAGCTATTTTTCACCTCCTGCAGGAGTAGAACTTTCTGCTCCCGTTGCCGAATTTTGTATGAGACACGTTTGCTGATCGCATAAAAGGACAAAAACAATGGCTGAACGATCGCAGAATCTTCAGGATCTTTTTCTGAACTCCGTCAGAAAACAGAAGATTTCTCTGACAATTTTCCTCATTAACGGCGTCAAACTGACCGGTATTGTCACCTCGTTCGACAATTTCTGCGTGCTGTTGCGCCGCGACGGCCATTCCCAGCTCGTTTACAAACACGCCATCTCGACTATCATGCCGAGCCAGCCTGTACAGATGTTCGAAGCTGAGGCCGAAGACAGCGACTGAGATAACATTTGACCAACGAGACAAGGCGTAACAACGCTCAGAATCCTGGCGGTATTGCCGATAACGGTGAGACCGCCAGAGAACCCACGCGCGCAATTGTCATTGTGCCTGTTCTCCCGACACGTTTTAATGACGGCGGCAAGGGTGACGACCACGGGCGGATGAAGCATCAGCCCGAATTTCAGCGCAGCGACGATGCACGGCTGGAAGAAGCCGAAGGGCTGGCCCGGGCTATCGATCTTGAGATCGTGCATTCCGATATCGTGCAGGTCTCCAAGCCGCGTCCTGCAACGCTTCTGGGCACCGGCAAGGTCGAAACCATTCACGAGATCATCGAGGCATCCCACGCAGAACTGGTGATCGTCGATCATTCATTGACACCTGTGCAACAACGCAATCTGGAAAAAGCCTGGAATGCCAAGGTTCTGGATCGGACCGGACTCATTCTTGAGATTTTCGGGCGGCGGGCCCAGACGAAGGAAGGCGCGCTGCAGGTTGAGCTGGCGCATCTTACCTATCAGAAGGGCCGTCTCGTCCGCAGCTGGACCCACCTTGAACGGCAGCGCGGCGGCGGCGGCTTTCTCGGCGGTCCCGGTGAAACACAGATCGAGGCCGACAGACGCGCCTTGCAGGAAAAAATCCTGCGTATCAAGCGCGAACTGGAAACAGTCGTGCGTACCCGCACATTGCATCGCAGCCAGCGCAAAAAGGTGCCGCATCCGGTCGTCGCGCTCGTCGGCTATACCAATGCGGGCAAGTCAACGCTGTTCAACCGGCTGACCGGAGCAGGGGTCGTGGCCGAGGACATGCTCTTTGCGACACTTGATCCGACTTTGCGCCGTATCCGGCTGGAACACGGCGAGACAATCATCCTGTCCGATACGGTTGGTTTCATCTCCAACCTGCCGACGCATCTGGTTGCTGCCTTCCGGGCGACGCTGGAAGAGGTTGTTGAAGCCGACCTGATCCTGCATATCCGCGATATTTCGGATCCGGATACCGCTGCGCAATCCGAAGACGTGCACGCCATCATGACCAGTCTTGGCATTGAACGGGGCGATGCAAAGCGCATTCTCGAAGTTTGGAACAAGGTCGACAAGCTGGATGAAGCAGGTCGTGAGTCCGCACAGCGCCTGAGCGCAGCTGTTAAAGGCAACGAGCATCCGATCCCGGTTTCTGCGATCACGGGTGAGGGCGTTGAAACCCTGCTCAAGGAAATCGAAAACCGCATTGCCGGCAAGCTTGAGCATGTCAAAATTACCCTGCGGCCCGACCAGATGCGGCTGATGGACTGGGTCTACCAGCACTCCAGCAATGTAAAGCGCAAGGATCTGGATGACGGATCGGTGTCATTGACCATGGACATGACCATCGCATCCCACGCCAGCCTCGACGAGAAATTGCTGCGCCGGAACAACAGTTAAACCCGTTATCAATGAGGATGAGATGAATGAAGCTCCGGTAAGAGTATCGGCGGTTTTGTTCGACATGGACGGTGTTCTGGTTGACTCCAGAGCAGTCATCGAGCGTGCATGGCGTGAGGCTGCTCAGCTCTATGAGCGCAAAATCACCGAGGATGATATTCACCACCACATCCACGGTCAGCCTGGACCGCATACGATCCGTACGCTGTTCCATGACCTCCCGCGTTCTGACCAGGAAAAAGTCCAGGCACACGTTATCCATGTGGAGAACACCGCAGATTACGCGCCAATTCCGGGTGTTGAACAGACGATTGCCCGCCTCCACGCGGCCGGAGTCACGATCGGCCTCGTCACAAGCGGATGGCAATATAAAATCGATCGCGTGCTTGATTTGCTGGACGCCCAGTCGTTTTTCTCGGTGATCGTTCACCGCGATGATTTCGTACGCGGAAAGCCCTATCCCGATCCTTACCTTCTGGCAGCGGAGCGGCTGGGCATTTCCGCCTCAAGGACGGTGGTCTTCGAGGACGCCATCAGTGGCGTCACGTCGGCGGTTGCTGCCGGTGCTTACTGTGTTGGCATTGGTGGCGAAGAATTGTTACATGCCGGTGCGAAGATTATCATCCCTGACTTCGAGGGTGTGAAAGTGCAGAAAACGGATGAGTCCGGCACCTCCATTATCGCATGCAAGCCCGGACATCAGCTGTTCATCGATCATTCGTCCGCCCGCATCTGACCTGCGCGCGGATAGCGCGTTATTTGGCAGTCTTTGCTTCCTGCCACAATGCTTCCATTTCATCGAGCGTAGCGGCATCAAGCGTTTGTTTCTGCTCGCTTAACTTGCGTTCGATGTAGTGGAAACGCGAACGGAATTTCTCATTGGTTCCGCGCAGGGCACTTTCCGGTTCGAGCTTGAGATGGCGGCCGAGATTGACCATGGCAAAGAGCAGGTCGCCATATTCTTCCTCGGTATTTTCCTGATCACCATTGGCAATGGCCTGCTTCAGCTCGCCGATCTCCTCCTCGATCTTGTCGAGGATCGGAGCCGCCTCTGACCAGTCAAACCCGACCTTCGCTGCCTTCTGCTGCAGCTTCAATGCGCGCATCAAGGCGGGAAAACCGTGCGGAATATCATCGAGAAAGCCGGTCGACTCGACAGTGCCGGGATTGACTGTCGCGCGGCGTTCGCGCCGCTCCGCTTTTTCCTCGGCTTTGATCTTGTCCCACATCCCCTTGGCCATGCCGGCGCCGCGCGCGGATTCATCCCCAAATACATGCGGGTGCCGGCGGATCATCTTGTGGGTGATGGCCTGAACCACATCGCCGAAATCAAACGCCTGCATCTCTTCAGCCATGCGGGCATGAAAGACCACCTGCAACAGGAGATCGCCGAGTTCCTCGCGCAAATCATCAATATCGTCGCGTTCGATGGCATCGATCACCTCGAACGCCTCTTCCAGCGTATAGGGCGCAATGGATTTGAAATCCTGCTCCAGATCCCAGGGACAGCCGGTGACCGGCGTGCGCAGCGCTGTCATGATCTCAAGGAGGCGGGTGATATCGCGTGATGGTTTCATGGAGACCACACTAGGACAGGAGGAGGGCGGCTGATATGACCGAGGGCAGTGGCCGCTGGCTTGTCCACAGGATCGGTCAATGACGTATCGGAATAACGCCTCTAGCGGTCACCGACCGCATGCAGCGAGATCGGGCCGATGACTTCATAAACGACCCGCACACCATCGACAGTGTCGGGCAAATCTGCCGAAGCAGGTGTCTGGTCTCGAAGATTGATTTTGATTGCGTATGAGTCACCGATGCGGATCAGGCCGACGCCAACAACAGCGGCACACGATCCGGCAATTTCCTTGGCTTTCGGCTTGGCACGACGTGCCTGCTCGATGGAGATGCTCATGCCTCTAATTTAGTCCATCCGGCGCACAGCTTCTAGTGCAACGCCGGATTAAATGCGGGTGAGGGCGGAAATGGCCGCTTAAACCTCGAATGTGAGGCCCAACTGCTTCAGAACGATGGAAAGATCATTGGCAAAGGTGACGCCCTTGCCATTGCTGCCGCCCTGATCACTGCCAGCGAACAGCAACGCACAGGCATAGCCTTTCTCGTCCATGATCACCGAACCGCTGTCGCCGCCCGAGCTGAATGGACCGCTCCCCGAAGTCTGGATTTCAATCTGGCTGTCGAAGCTGAGCTCACCCATTTCGTAGCTGACGACGACGTCGTCCACTTCAATGGCCGTCACAATGCCTTGGGTCACGCCGGTTGTCCGGCCGACCTTGAAGACCTTGTCGCCGGGCCGCAGAGGCGTCTTGCGCAGCCCTTTCAGCTTGCCGGCACCGGTCAGGGTAACAGCGTCAAATTCGATGCCCTCATCTATGCTTGCCACAGCCGCATCAACCAGATTGTTGGTGCCGGCGGTGACAGGCACAAAGCCGAGCAACGCACCGACCTTGTCCTTGTTCTTTTTACCGCCATCATAGGAGCCGGGCTGCAGGATCGCATCGCCAACCTTGGCCTTGTTCTCGTTTGCCAGCACATGATTGTTACTGAGAATAACAGTCTTGCCGCTCTCGACATGATGGGCAAAGCCGCCAAGCGTGCCTGCTGTTATGGAATAATGCCCGATGGAGCAGCCGATCAGCAGCGGTCTTTGCCGCAACTGGTGCCAGGGCAAGGCTGCAGGCGCAGCCACTGCGCCGCCTTTGAACACGGTGCCGATATAGGTGATGTCGGCCTTGTGGCGGGCAGCTTCTTCGATCTGTTCGCGCAGACGCGCATTGTTCTCCAGTGCACGCCGCTGCACACGTACAGCCAGACGGTAATCATTTTTGCCTTCGCCTGCGGCAATCCCAAGGGCAATACCGCCTTCGACACCCGTCAGCCGACGCGTCGCGGTTGAACGGACAATGCGGGCTTCCGAGCGTATTTCGCTGACAAGCGGACGTATAATCTCGCTGGCAATCTCGGCTTTCAGGGAACGTACGGTTTTTAAATCCACAGGGTCATCCTTTCTTGCATCGACAAGTCCAGAGCGCGAGTGCGACTCGGAACGAAGCTTAGCGGCGGGGATGACGTTTGGCGAGGAATGAGTTTTAGCAGCAACATGGGCAAATCGGGCAGGGGCTTCAATGAGCCCCCGCCCTTACATTTGACTACTCAGGGCCGACGATCCGGAATTATTGCACGAATTGAATATCACTGGCTGGAGTTGTTTTAGCCGCAGTGGAACGACTGGCGATGATCGTATCCGTGTCTTTTGCAGTATCGGAAACATCGACATCCAGTGACCAGATGCGGACAAGCCCGCGATTCATTCTATCGGCAACAATGGGGATGCCTTTGGAATCCGCATCGCTTGGCGCAACAAAGCTGTCTGTTTCGTCAACAACGATCTCACCATTTTCATCGAAGCGGGATCGCGCATCGAGCGGCGTCAAAGGTTTCTGGCTTACATATCCTAGTGACGCAGCGATGAATTCGTTCTGCACAGGAATGGATTCTTTCTTCGCGGAGTAAGTTAATTTCCAGGCCCCCGTGAAACCGGTAGATTCATCATAACCTTCATTCTGGATAACATACTGTATAAAAGGGGTAGCGGTGTAATTATTGAGGTCGAAATACATACCTGCAGAAATAAGGAAGTCCAGTTTGAAGTGATGTTCATCGAGTTGAGCCATGCGGTGTTCATCTTTCTGGACACTGGCGGAAAAATAATCCAGACAAAGATCAATACCAAAGGGCAGGCCATTAATGATGTCGTTCTGGAAAGTTTTGGAGAGTGATTTCCCATCAGTATCGAACGATTCTGCAACCGCTGAACTTACGGGCTTGATCAATAAGGTTAGATCCTTTGAAGCGTTCAGCGTGCAGCTTAGTAACGTACTGGAATATTTGGGATCGATTGGATTTGGTGCCAGTTTGTTCCCGGATTTACACTTCCAGACGTGTTCTTCATCAATATAGTCGATGGCAGAAACCATTCGCTTGGGCCAAATCATATAGGCTGGCCGAGGATTCTTGACATCGTCCAAAGGCAGATTGTGTGTGCATACGAGTTGATTGGTCGCTTCGTAAATAGTCTTCGCTCCTCCGGCATAAGTACCGTCAGCGGCGGCGGCATCAGCCGTTGGCTTTAGGGTCGCAACTGTACCGGGCAACAGGACGATATTGCCGTATTTGTTTGCCGGGAACTTCGCTATCAACGCTCTGGCATTGCGCGTGACTGTATTCAGAAAGATATCCGCAGAGACTTGCAACTCGGGCTCATTGAGGAAATCACCAAAGGGGATGTTCCAGTAGAACTCCGGAGCAGTAAAAAAACTGACGTCGAACTCCTTTGGTGAATGTTTAGTAAAGGCGGTCACCATCGCCCGATAAAAAAGAGCAAATCTATTGTCCAGAGCCCGCGCCAGATAGGTTTCAATGCCTTCATAAATAGTTTTGGTCTGGTCGACGGGATCAATGACAGTAACGGACTTCGGCATGATGGCCGGTGCTATTTTATTGTATGCCGCATATTTCAGGTATTCTTCCTTGTCTTTAAAGGAAATAGTCTTTTTGGAATCCTTCGGATCGGTTATTTCATAAGCACCTTGAATATTGATCTTCACGACACTGCGTGTGGAGACCTGCGTAAACGAATTGTATTCAAGATTAAATATTCCAACCTTCATTTTGGTCGGGTTGGCCGGTGCGGGTGGTGGCACCTGTTGCGGAATATGGGTTACAGGCACAGTGTCCGGCTGAGGTCCGGTGGGCTGAGTAGGAAGCTGTACGGTGTCCGTTGTTTTGTACGGCGGCAACGGTATCGATAGCCCTGAACTCGTTGATGTAACTTCATCGGCTGTCGTTGTCTCGGTCATTGTTCCGAATGTGGATGCAGACGCATCCGCACTCTCGCTTTCTCCTTCGCTGCATCCGCCCAACATCGCCAATAACGGCAATGCAGGAAGATATGCACAGCTCATGAGGAGGGCGCGTCGCATCTGCGAAGGTTGATTAATCTTTGAAGACAGATTTCTGCATTTTTCAAAATTGATTTTCACCTGTATACCTCTTTAAAATCACTAAAATATGATAATTGCTCTTATTGTTGAGCGTCGATATTTGGGAAAAATCTCCCATAATATTAAACGAGCAAACTTCATGCCAAATGCTGACAATGTTGGTAAAATTCGAAAAGATAATAAAATTCAATAAAAATCAGTAAGTTAAGGTGAATTGATAAATTGAATTGGCAATTAGATTATACGGAAGAGGGCGACCGCGATCCACTGTGTGCATAATATTTAGACGGATAGTATTGTTTGTGTGAAATTTATGCAATCGCGCCAATGCGTTTGCGGACATATGCTTTCGTTGACAGTTCCGCGACGAAGTATAACTATTATTGGTATTGCGCACCCTGATCCTTGACAGGGTCACGTCCTATGCACGCCTGTCTTCGACAGCGGTTCGATCTGCGCCAACCCCACCACATCGCAAAGTTGCTTTACCGATAAAGACGGAGGATTTTCCATGGCCGACGCTCAATGCGCCTTCGGCGCACTTAGACTTACCCTGCGAGAGCCAGCAAAACTGGTTGCCATATGCCATTGTTTGGCCTTTCAGCGGCGAACTGGCACATCGTTCAGCGTCAATGCGTTCTATGCAATTGATGCTGTCGAAGTTTTGGGATCTGCCAAGGAGTTCATTCGCGTTGCCGAAAGCGGCCGCAATGTCCGCATGTATTTTTGCCCGGACTGTGGGTTCGACGATTTATTGGAAACCGGATGCTGCGCCCACAATGATTGGCGTCGCTGTCGGCGCATTGGCTGATCCGAACTTTCCGGCGCCAACTCTATCTATTTTTGAGCACTCCAAACATCCTTGGGTAAATCTTGCAGACGAGGTCGAGCACTTCCAGGAAGGTCTTATATATAACGCATCGCTCAAGCGGTGTTTGTGCTCATTCAACAGACAGCAATTGCAGGGGATTGCATCTGCCTGAAAACAAAGAGGGTTTAGTATCAGTTGCAGTTGAAAATAGAATGTGCCACGACATCCGGGCGGTGCAGGATATTGACGTCTGGACTGAACCTGCGGCCATGACGCCGTCTGGCATGCCTCGGCCGCCGACGGGCACGATGCTCCGGCAGGTGCCGCCAAAGCTTGATCGCATGGCCGTCCGGCGAATAGGCGAACTTGTAGATCGTCTCGTGGCTCACACAAATCGGATGCTGCTCCAGTTGCAGCCGACCGGCTATCTGTTGCGGCGACCAGCCATGCATGATGCGCTCGATCACTGATTGGCGCAGATGTGCGAACCGTGCCAGCTTGCGTAGCTTGGCACGTCGTTCAAGCGCCTTGTCGTTTGCCGTCAGACAATAATACCCGTTAAGTTCGGGCATTTGCACGTCGATAAAGGTATTGCGTCTAAGCTCACGGAAAATCGTCGAACGATGACGCCCGAGTTTCTCAGCAATGATGTCGACCTTGACGCCTCCATCTCGCCAGCGAGCGATCTTGCGGCGTTCATCCATGTCAATCTGGGAGTAGGTGCGTTCCACGGGTGGTTCCTTGCATTGGATAAACCATTGTTATCTATTGCAAGTCGCACTTCATCCTTGAACCCACCCCTGCTACAAATCAAAGTCGCATAAGATAGATTATGGAACTGAATAATATAAGGGAATGGGCCGATCAGTCCGTAATATCGGCGATTTCGGCCTTTGCGGCCCGCATCAAAGCCTGTGGTTCTGCCGGGAAAACAAAATTGGTGCCGCCTGCTGCTGCCCAGACAATATCGAACTGCATCAGCGTCTCGTCTGCATAAGCCTTGATATCGATGAGATGCCCCAATGGCGATACGCCGCCAATCGCAAATCCTGTCTCCTTGCGGATATGTTTGGGGTCAGCCCGGTGCAGCGTTTCTCCTGTAAGCTTTGCAGCCTTGGCAAGATCAAGCTGGCGCGGTCCTGACACCAGAAACAAATAGAGCTTATCGGTGTCAGTGCCTTGAAAGATCAATGACTTGACGATCTGGGCTACGGTCACACCACATTGGACTGCCGCATCTTCAGCCGTATGGGTTGAATCGGCCATCTGGCGGATTACGATCTCCAGACCCGCCGCATGGGCAGCCTGACGGACGCGTTCGACACTCTTGCTCATACATCAACCTCGAATGACAGGCCGTCATAGGCCGGTTCAACATGATCTGGCGTATCGCGCAGGACAGTTCCATAATCCAGAGGCACATGCATATGGGTCAGAATGGCTCGACGCGGCTTTAGTTTGCCGATCCATTCCATTGATTCATCGAGAGAAAAATGGCTTGGATGCGGACGGTACTGCAATGCGTCGATAATCAATACATCGAGGCCAAAAAGCTGGGCTGATGTCGTATCCGGGAACGCACTAACATCGGAACAATAGGCTACATCGCCGATACGGAAGGCCAGTGACAGGATATCGCCGTGCACTTGCGGCAGCGGCAGGAAGCGGATGAGACCGCCCGCACCTTCGATTTCGAACGCCTCATGATGGATGATTTCATGCGGCCGCAGGATCGGCGGATAGCTGGAACCGGCCGGTGTTTTGAAACAATATCCAAAGCCCTCAACGAGCCGGCTTTGTGTCATCTGATCGGCATAAATGTCCATGAGACTGCGGCGATCGATGACAAAGGTCCTCAAATCGTCGAGGCCGTGAATGTGATCCGCATGGGCATGCGTGTAGACAACCGCATCGAGGCGCCCGGAGCCAAAATCAATCATCTGCGAGCGGAAATCCGGCCCGGTGTCGATGATCACGGTGGTAACGCCGCCATGTTCGGCAATGCGTTCTACGAGCATCGAAGCACGGCGGCGGCGGTTCTTTGGATTGTCCGGATCGCAATTGCCCCAGTCACCATTGACACGCGGCACGCCCGGAGACGATCCGCAACCAAGAATGGTGAAGCGCAAACGATCAGCCATGAGCAGGCCTTGGCATTTTGGTGAACAGACGGAACACGTTATCAGAGGTTATGGTGCCAATTTCTTCCGCGCTGACGCCAATGGTTTCAGCCAGAACGGCCGCCGTGTGGGTGACGAAGCACGGTTCGTTGCGCTTGCCCCGATGCGGCATCGGCGCAAGATATGGCGCGTCCGTTTCGACCAGCAGACGGTCACGCGGCACATTTTTGGCAATCTCACGAATCTCAGGAGAATTTTTGAAGGTTAGGATACCCGAAAACGAGATGTAGCCGCCAAGCTCGACACCAACACGCGCCAGTTCAGCCCCGGACGAAAAGCAATGGAGGATGAAAGGGAAGGTCCCCTTCCCGCTTTCTTCCCGCAGGATCGAAATCATGTCCTCGTCGGCACTGCGGGCATGGATAACCAGCGGCAGGCCTGTGGCGCGTGCCGCAGCAATATGGGTGCGAAAGCCCTGCTGCTGTGCTTCTTGCGGCGCATAATCATAGTGATAGTCGAGCCCGGCTTCGCCAATTGCCACGACTTTCGGGTGTTGTGACAACCGGATCAGGTCGTCGGCGGTGATATCAAGCTCTTCATGCGCACTGTTGGGATGCGTACCGACAGAAGCATAGACGCTGTCATAGTGTTCGGCGATCGCGATGATCTGGTCAAAGCGGCGGACGCGGGTGCAGATCGTCACCAGCCGTTCAATGCCATTGTCCAGCGCACGCTGAACAATGGCATCGCGTTCCTCGGCAAAATCCGGAAAATCCAGATGGCAATGGCTGTCAACAAGCATTGAATATCCGGTTCCTGATCAGGCTTCTTTGTCGGTCTCAACATAGCGCGGGAAAATCGGTTGCGGCGCGGGCAAATCCGCGCCGGGCACCAGTTCGCTGCCGCCCAGCAGATTGACAAAGTTGCGCTTGTCTGCCGGTACCGCGAGAACATCCAACAGCTTTGCTGCTGATCCCGGGATGAACGGCAGGCAAAGAATGCCAATGCGCCGGATAACTTCCGCCGTCACGTAAAGAACGGTTTCCATCCGGGCCGGATCGGTCTTTTTCAGTGCCCAAGGCTCCTGCGCCGCGAAATAGCGGTTGGCTTCCGCAACGACCGCGAAGATCGCGCCAAGCGCCAGATGCATCGCCTGCGTGCCGACAGCCTTGCGGGCTGTTTCCAATGCCGCCACCGCCTGATTGAGGATCGCCTTGTCCGCGTCAGTGAAATCACCCGGCTGCGGAACTTTCGCTTCACAGTTCTTGTTGATCATCGACAGCGAACGCTGGGCAAGGTTGCCAAGATCATTGGCAAGATCGGCATTGGTGCGGTTGACAATGGCTTCGTGACTGTAATTGCCATCCTGACCGAACGGCACTTCACGCAGCAGGAAATAACGCACCTGATCGAGACCATAATGGTCGACCAGTGAGAAAGGATCAATGACATTGCCGACAGACTTCGACATTTTCTCACCGCGGTTGAACACGAGATCCGTGGCCGAAAACCCGCTTTGGCAGTTCAATCCCGGCGGATAGCAGGAATGCTGGCCAGTAGACGGCGTGAAAGCGAATGATGTCCTTGCCGATAATGTGCACATCGGCCGGCCAGTAGCGCCAGCGCTCGGCATTCTCGTCCGGATAACCGGCTGCGGTAAGATAATTGGTCAGCGCGTCGACCCAGACATACATGACGTGCTTTTCATCGCCGGGAACAGGAATGCCCCAGTCGAATGTCGTGCGCGATACGGACAGGTCTTTCAGACCTGATTTGACGAAGGATACGACCTCATTGCGCCGCTCATCGGGGCCGACAAAACCGGGATTATCCGCATAGAGCTTGAGCAGGCGGTCCTGATAGGCGGACAGGCGAAAGAAATAGCTTTCCTCTTCCAGCCATTCGACCGGCGAGCCCTGCGGACCGTAGCGTACGCCATCGGCGCGAACCTCAGTTTCTTCTTCCTGATAATAGGCTTCGTCGCGCACGGAATACCAGCCGTTATAGGATGCCTTGTAGATATCCCCCGCTTCCACCATTTTCAGCCAGATGGCCTGCGATGCCTTGTGGTGCCGCTCCTCAGTGGTGCGGATAAAGTCATCATAGGACGCATTCAAAGCATGACCCATGTCACGGAAAAGCTTGGCGTTTCTGTCTGCCAGCTCACGCGGCGTAATGCCTTCTTTACGCGCCGTCTGAAGCATCTTGATGCCATGTTCGTCCGTCCCGCTGAGGAAGAACACATCCTTGCCGTCATGACGGTTGAAACGGGCAATCGCGTCCGTTGCGATCAGCTCGTAAGCGTGACCGATATGCGGACTGCCGTTCGGATAGGAAATGGCAGTTGTGATGTAAAATGTTTCGCGGCTCATACGTAACCTGATTTGCTTCGGAATTGGTATTTTGGGAAGGCGTCAGGCTGACATAACCCATGTCCAGCCTGATTGCTATACCGGCAATGGTGTATCAACGGCCAGTAAGGGCGCGATGCATCCTGTCGAGAAAGATAAGAACAGTCTGCTTGCGATCAAGATTGAAAGCATCGGAGTCGCGCGCTTCCGTTTGCATCTCCTGCCAGAGATTGGACCACTGATTGGCTTCGCCGACAGCGCCCCTGTCGGCGGCATCCCTCGCCTTCGCTGCGATACGGGCAAAGATATCCTCGAGGAAAAGATCGAACTGGATCTCGGAATCGCGCCCCGACAAAGCAGTACCCAGCGCGTGGGCTTTCGGCACGTCGAAAACTGGCTTGGTCAGGATTACTTCGACCGTTTGCGAGATTTCGAGGCCACCGAATGCCAGCAGCAGGGCTGCCTTGCGCACGCTGCCATCCGCATGGGCGACAAGCGCCTCGGTATCCGTCACCTGATCCGCGCCGAGACCGATCGTGGCCAGAGCCGACAAAAGATCCCCGCGATCCAGCGCTTCAAAACGGATGGACTGGCAGCGTGAGCGGATTGTTGGCAGCAGGCGTCCGGATGAATGCGAGATCAGAATAAACAAAGTACGCTGCGGTGGCTCTTCAAGAGTCTTCAGTAACGCATTGGCAGCATTGCGATTCATGTCGTCAGCAGGATCGACAATGACAATGCGCCAAGCACCATCATGTGCAGTCCGGTTGAGAAAATGCGTCACGCGGCGCACTTCATCAACAGTAATCCCGGTCTTGAATTTTCCAGTCTTGGTATCGAGTGGGCGGCTGATATGCAGGATGGCGAGGTGCGTTCCAGTGGCAATTTGCCGGTATGGCGCGACGGCATAGTCCGGTTCGGCCAGCGCCAGCGGCGCTTCCTGCTGAACGGGATGTTTCAGCATATGTCCGGCAAGATGGAATGCCAGTGTGGTCTTGCCGACGCCTTGCGGCCCCTCGAGCAGCAACGCGTGATGCATATGGCCGGATTGATAGGCCTGCGCCAGAAAAGCCCGGATCGCCATATGCCCGAACAATGCGGGATTGGCGGAAGGTGCGGGGATGCCGTCAATTGAATCGTGTGTGGCCGGAACGTCGAGAACAGCATCACTCATTTTGCCGCTCCGGTTTTGGATTTCATCTTGATTGCCCGGCTGGCTTTCAGCTGATCAACGAGATTGGCAATATCCGCAGCAATGTCTTCAACAGACCGGTCGGCAGACACCACCTTGCAACGCCGTGGTTCTGCCGCAGCAATCGCGAGATAGGCGTCGCGTCGCTTGCGATGGGTTTCAATGGTCTCTTTCTCGAAACGGTCAGCCGTTTCGGCTCCGCGGCGCGCATTGGCGCGTTGCAGGCCGGTTTCGGCAGGCAGATCGAGAATGATCGTCATGTCCGGCATCAAGCCATTGATTGCAGCGCGTTCAATCGCGCGCATCAAACCGGGATCGAGGTCACCGGTAACGCCCTGATAGACGCGGCTGGAATCGATATAACGATCGCACAGCACCATGGTGCCGGTGTTGACCGCCTGCCGCATGACCTGTTCCACATGATCATTGCGGGCAGCGCCAAACAACAGCGCTTCCATCGCCGGACCAAAGGATTCAGCAGCGCCACTCAAAATCACATGCCGGACGGCCTCCGCGCCGGGTGAACCGCCGGGCTCGCGCGTTACCAGCACATCATCACCCGCAGCGCGCAGATGCTCAGCCAGACGGGTGATCTGTGTGGATTTTCCAGCACCCTCGCCGCCTTCAAAGGTAATGAACAGTCCTTGTTGCACGCCGTCAGCCGTCTTTCGATGCAGAGTCATTCGTCAAATCTGGTTCTAGCGTTTGAGAATGAAAAGGTCGAGGCGGGAAACTGTCAAAGCTTCAAGCGCCGCATCCAGCCGGTCGTCAGTTCCAGCACTGCGTCCAGCGACCGCTTCTGCAAATCACCAGATTCAACTGCTTCTGCCGTATAGACCGGCGTTTCCTGTGCGAGTGCATCACCGATCCAGATTTTCAACGTACCAACCTGTTCATCGGCTTTGAGCGGAGCAATCAGCGGCCCCCTATATTCCACATGGGCTTTCAGGCGGTCCTTGTTGGCAGTCGGCACCAGCAGACTGATCTTTTCATGCGCTTTCAGGGCAACGGCGGATTTGACGCCGCCAAACACGCTGGCCTCGCCCACAGTCTCGCCTTCGGCAAAGATGCTGATTTCCTCAAAGGCATTATACGCCCATTCGAAAACCTTCTTGGCTTCTTCGGCTCGTTCCTTGTCACTGGCAAGGCCGCTCAAGGCGACGATATAACGGCGGCCATTGTGTTCAGCAGAACCGACAAGGCCATAGCCGGACTGTTCCGTATAGCCCGTACCCATGCCGTCAGCGCCGATGTCCAAACGCAGCAGCGGATTTCGGTTGCGCTGGAAAATATTGTTCCAGGTAAAGCTCTCCTGCGCGTAGGTGCGGTAATATTCCGGATATTCGTGTTTGATGTAGCGGGCCAGTGTGACGAGATCCGTCAATGACACTTTCTGTTGCGGATCGGGCAACCCGGTCGAATTGCGGAATGTCGAGCTGGTAAGGCCAATCTCCTTGGCCCGCTCATTCATCATGGTGGCGAAATTCGACTCTGATCCGGCAATGCCTTCCGCCAGAATAATGCAACCGTCATTGGCGGACTGCACGATAACGCCCTGAACGAGATCGCCAACACTGATTGAGGATTTGAGCTTGGCAAACATGGTCGAACCGCCGGAAGGCGCCCCACCCGTCCGCCAGGCATTCTCGCTGACGACATATTGGGTATCCATCGCAATCTTGCCGGTTTTCAGCTGGTGAAACACCAGTTCCATGGTCATCAGCTTGGCCAGAGCTGCCGGCTCGATCAATGTATCGGGCGCCTTGGCATAAAGAATTGAACCGGTCTGATCTTCAAGCATCAAAGCTTGCTTGGCTTTCGTATCGAACAACGTTTCCTGCGCGTGTGCCGCAGCCGAAAATGCAAAAACGGCAACGATGCCTGCGGCAAGCATACGGAACGGCAGTTTCAAAGAATTCCTATGGTGCGGAAAATCAATTGCCATCATCGCGAACGACAAAGGCATCACCTGCCCCCGCCTTCCAGGCGGCTTGCAGCAGCGCGTCAGTGGTCTTTGTTGTTTTGGCACGGGCAATCAACGCGACGCGCATACCTTCGGGGCTGTTGACTTCGGAAAGATCGACCTTACCCAATGGCGTCAAAGCGGCCATCACACGGGCAGCCGTGCTCTTGTCCTTGAAGAGGCCGACATCGACATATTCACCGGCCGGTGCCGTGACATTGTCCAATTTATTCTGAACCTTCCACGCATCGGACAACGACACGGGTGAAATCAGGCTGTTCATGGCATCGGCCGTAGCATTGGCACTGGCTATGCGCTCGTCAGCATAGGAGCTGGCAAATGGTGTTACGCGCTTGGTGGTGCCCTTATACGACCCGAGCAGCATCGCCGGCTTGTCATCAATATAGGGGCCGACCATCGGCAGGACCGGATCTGCGCCGTAGTTGAATGGCGCTGCAGAGCCCTGCATTTCAGCCGGTGCCTGTTGCATCTGCTGTTGTGACTGCCGTGGCATTGGCGCACCGAGATTGGCAGCCTGATCGTTGAACGATACCGGCTGAACATCCAGACTGGCAACCTGAACGCCCGCAACACGCGGCTGCCGCATACCCGGTATGGCGACGGTATTACGCTGCGTCGGCGTTGACCCGTTCATGGCAATCATCACGCCGGATGCAGGCTGCCCCCAAGGATCGGGCGCACCGGGGCCACGATAGGAGGCCAGAAGAAACGCGTCGTCACGGCCTTCCAGCGGGGCCCGCCCGACATACTCGACCTTCACATCGGCCGTACCGGTATGCTGATAATCCAGCATGGTCGCGGCCTTCTGCGACAGGTCGATGACGCGATTGCTGTGATAAGGCCCGCGATCATTGACACGCACGATGACCGAACTGCCATTGGCAAGATTGGTGACGCGCGCATAGCTCGGCAAAGGCATGGTCGGATGCGCTGCCGACAGGTGGTTCATGTCATAGACTTCGCCATTGGCGGTCAAGCGGCCGTGAAAGGCCGAACCGTACCAGGATGCGAGACCCTGACGTTTATAGCCGGGTTCTTCTTTGGGGTAATACCACTTGCCGCGAACCTGATAGGGTCGACCCAACTGATCCCGGCCGCCGCCGCGCGGCATATTGCGAAAATCCGTGACAACACGCGGACTGGCTTTGACGCCATATTCCGATTCAGCGAAATATTCCTTGCCGTGGGAGCGCTTGCCAACTTTTACCTTGGGCGAGGATGCGCAGGCAGCCATCAAGGCGCCCATCGCTACAACTCCGGCAATTCGAAAAGCTTTGGCCTTTGACAATGCAAATTACCGGCTGAACGCCGTCCCCACACGTTTACACATCGATACTCAACAAGAACGCGGCACAATTCCAGAACCCATCATGGAGTATTGCACCAGTTCTATAACTGTCACCGATAGGTTGACAGCACCTTAACAGAATAGGTTGATATTGCTGAGTTCAGGTGACTTTGGTTAACAGGACATTTTCCTGCAATCACATTTTATGTGCTGCGGATTCAAAGACTGTATTGGCCGGCATTGAGCCCGGTCCGGTCTATCCTTATCTCTCATCTGAAAGTCACCGGCGACGATCATCTCAATCTGTTCCTCCAACCCCGGAAACCGGTAAGGACGTAGCAAATGCCAAGGCACCTCCCGGCAGTCATTTTGACCCTTTTGCTCATGACAAGCTGCGCCGCTTCAGGTCATATCAGCCCGCTGGTTTATTGCGATAACCCTTCCGACATCAACGGAAGAGTTTTTACCAATTGTACCCAGCCTATCGGCAAGGAATCGCCTTAAACATAAGCTTGCAGTTGATTGGCAAGGTGGCGATCTTGCGCCGATGCGGCTTCGCGGGAAAAACCATCGCGTATCCGGACCCTCAACAATCCCCTGTTCATCGGATGTGGCAGTCCGTAATAATGCGGTCCGCTGATTATTCGTCCTGACTCTGCCCTTATTTCAAATCATACCGTTCCCTTGCTTCATTCAATTACGCAAACCTTGATGGCTATCGCTTCAAATGAACATTGAAACTCTCGTTACCGATGCAATTTCGTTCACGCGCCAGCATTCCGAATGGGCGCCCTATATTACGTTCCTCGTGGCATTCTCGGAGTCCATGGCCTTCATTTCGCTGTTGGTACCCGGCTGGGGTATCCTGATCGGCATAGGCGCCATTGTCGGTGTGAGCGGACTTGATTTCATTCCGATCTGGATCGGTGCCTCGCTGGGTGCAGCCGCAGGCGATTGGCTTTCCTATTCCATTGGTTTCCGTCTCAAGGGGCGGGCAACACAAATCTGGCCGCTGTCGCGTAATCCTGAAATGGTAGCCAAGGGTCAAGATTTTTGCGACCACTGGGGCGCTTGGGCGGTGTTTATCGGCAGATTTTTTGGACCATTGCGGGCTGTCGTACCACTTCTCGCCGGGATCTTTGCAATGCCCTCGATCAAGTTCCAGCTGGCGAACATTTCCTCTGCATTCCTTTGGGCCTTTGTGCTGCTTGCACCCGGTGCGCTCGCCCTGCGGCAATATCTTTAGACATCGGCCGGGCCGGATTCGTATTCCGTGATCCAATTCTTGACAGGATCGTGATTGGAACAACGCCGCGAATGCAGTATTGGGACTCTATGAAGCTTGCACAAATCATTGCCTGGCTATTGTTCGCGGCCATCCTTTTCGTCACCGTCGATCCCATCAATCTGCGGCCTGACAGCGGTTTGCCTGTGAATGTCGAGCGTTTTCTTGCATTTGCCGTCATGGGATTTGTCTTTGCAATCGCCTATCCCCGGCACTGGATTTTGATCCTGACATTGGTCATTGGCGCGGCTTTTGCCTTCGAACTTGCGCAGATGCTGGCACCGACAAGACATGCCAGATTGCTTGATGCCGTGGTGAAAGCCGCAGGCGGCTTTGCCGGAGTAATCTCGGCCGCCATCATTCACATCTTGATAGGCCATCGACAAACCAAGTAAGTTTACTGCTAACTCCTTGATTTTGAACAAACGATCGTTACCCCGCCCGCTGGCGCCGGCAACAATGGTTCAGCATGGTTGATTGCGTGACCGAGTAGAAATACAAAAGCCGTGCAGGTGGCGCGCTGTTTTGCGAAACTGGCGGGGAGCAATCGATATGAAAGATCTTTTCGGCGGAATACACGACATGTTCCGTACTACCTTTTTGCTTATTATCGGCTTCTGGCTAACGGAGTCAGTTCTGTGCAGCCTGATATGGAGCATGCTCGGTCTCAACCCGATGGATTTCCTTCTCGTGAAGGTTGTTTTGACCTGTGCTTCGATTTTTTTGACCGCAATAATCACCTATCTCATAGTGATCTTGCGCAACATAAATCTCGTCGTTCAGATATTTATCTGTTTCCTGGTGTCTATTGGCGCTTCAACAATGACAACCGCGCTCGACTACTACCTTTTTACCCGCTTCAATCCCCCCTATTTCCATTCAGTACGATCTGGCGAATTTCAGCTACACGCTGTTTTACGGTCTGTCATTGTTCTTTGGCTGGTCCTGCTTTTTTGTCGCCTATCTCTATAATCTGGAAATACGTGCGCACGAGCGGCGGCTGGCGGCATCGCGCGAAGAGGCGTTGAATGCGAAAATGCAAGCGCTGCACTATCAGATCAATCCGCATTTCCTTTTCAATACCCTGAATTCCGTTGTCGGACTGATCGAAGAAGGCTCGCCTGCCAGTGCAAGCCGAATGATTATGTCGCTTTCATCATTTCTGCGTACAACA
Source organism: Phyllobacterium sp. 628 (assembly GCF_014189505.1). GTDB lineage: Bacteria > Pseudomonadota > Alphaproteobacteria > Rhizobiales > Rhizobiaceae > Phyllobacterium. Next base: position 2,543,041 of record NZ_CP050301.1, read on the forward strand.
CTGGAGCTTGATCCCCTGCGCGACCTTCCGCTCGCCGATGAACTGGCACTCCAGGCTGAATATCTCAAGATTGAGAACGAGCGGTTTTCAGATCGCATGAAAGTCACATTGCATGTTCCGCACGAGCTTGAGAATGCTCTGGTTCCCAGTCTTATTCTGCAGCCACTGGTCGAAAACGCGGTGAAACATGGTCTGGGTTTTTCCGGGAATTTAGAGATCACCATTAGCGCCTCCCAGGAGGGACAATCCCTCAAACTGTTGGTCGAGAACAGCTCCAGAACCATCGGCAAACGTGGCGGAACTGAAAGACAGGGCCTCGGGATCGGCCTATTGAACGTTGCTCACCGGATTCAGACCCGCTTTCCGCAGGCGGGTACATTGGTGGCCGGACCCGTGTCGCCATCACGGTTTCGCGCGTTGCTGACAATGCCTTTGCGGCTTGCATAGGAATGGTGCAAATGAGCGATCAGTTGCTGGCGGATGATCTTGAGATGTTCGCACTCGAAGACGCGGCCGTTTCTCTTGGCGTCAGCCATTTGCTGAACATAGCTGCAGCGGCAATCCGGGCGCAGGATAAAGAAATCACCAATTTAAAACGCGAACGGGATGCCTTGCGTGCGGAATACGAAATCCTGCGCAATAAAGGTCATAGGCCATAAGAGCGATTACTGCGCTTTACCAAGATGGCAAATTTCCACCTCAGTTTCGCATCATGTTGGCATAATCTTCTGCTCAGCTTCCTTTGATATCAACCGGGCGTTGTCTCCTTCGGACAACGCGAGGCCCGGCGATATTCCCCCCATCACCCATGGCCGGGCCTCACTCTCCCCGATACCATGAAATGCGTGCCAAGCGCTGAAGCAGGCAGAGCTTATGCGTCTCCTTCGTCTTCATCCTCATCGTCGGACTCAACGACTTCCCACATAAAGGCATGCAGGCGCTCTTCGATGCTTTTCTTGGAAGCACCGGCCTTTTCCATCTCACGTTTGATCCTAAAGAACTGATCCTTGTCGGCAGGCGTGAGGTATTTGGTGGCGTTCTCTAACGAGGATAATTGGCTGGACATGCGCGCTTAATACGCTCTCAGGCAGAACAATGGAAGTGGCGACGATATTCACCCGCAAACTTTCAAAGGCTTGTGGCCATTAAGCTCAGAAAAAGGAAATGGCGGAGGGGGTGGGATTCTGAACCCACGGTAGGCTCTCACCTACGCCGGTTTTCAAGACCGGTGCCTTAAACCGCTCGGCCACCCCTCCATCGCAGGCGCTGCAAGTTTCAGCAAACCGGTTCATTTGCTGCAAGCGCCCGAGGTATTCGGACGCCTTTATAACTATTCGCATTGCGCCGTCAACCAGCTGTGTCGATGATGTTCTGTAGCGTGTTGGAATCGCCGGAAAACGGCAGCTGCCGGACCGGCGTGAAGCGCGGCCTATCCAGCAACTGCACCTCGGATCAAATGGTTACGGACCCCGCCTTGCGATAACCAGTATTCGGACTTGACAGTCCCTACCCCTTGAATTGTTTTGCCTTAATTTCTGATGAGCGTCACAAGAGTGGCAAATTGTTTCCAAAGGCGATGCTGCGACAACGGCTCATGGCCGAACGCTTCGTAAAACCGGTCTTCGGCGTAGCGCGAATCTCTGTCGGGTGCGGGGTGGCGTTTCATGAGTTTGATAATCTGGAGAATGAATATATCGTGCATGGTGATGTTTCCTTCCTGGAACCATCCCTTTAATTACACACAAAAAATCATGTTCTGAATCTGCAAGAATGCGTTACGTCTTTCACAAATGAAAAACATCACCTGGGATGCCTATCAGATATTTCTGAGCGTTGCGCGGCACGGCGGACTGACAGCGGCTGCTACGGCAACTGGTCTGAGCGGTGCCACCATTGGCCGGCGCATGCTGGATTTTGAACGGGAGATGGAATGTTCGCTCTTCATCCGCAGCCAGTCCGGTTATGCGCTGACTGAAGACGGCAATGCGCTTTATGAGCGGCTCAAGGAAATGGAAGGCGCCGCCCGCAAGATTGATAGCTGGCGGCAGGATTATCGCGGGTCGGTGCTGGTTCGGATCTCTGCCGGCACCTGGATCGCTTCTTTTTTGAGTGAAAACTTTTCCTCCATCTGCAATGCAACCGATAAGTTTCGCATCGATCTTTTCATATCCGAACAGCGGGCAAGTCTGTCTCACCGAACGAGCGATATCGGCATTCGGGCATTTGAACCAGAGGAAACAAATCTGGCTTCAATCAAGGTTCCGGATGTGGCTTATGCCGCCTATCGCGCCAGAAATAGCGATCCGGCAACACACGGACGCTGGGTTGCGTTGAGAGAAGAAGATGCGATTTCCGCCTATTTGCGTTGGCCCCATGTTCATGGAGCGGTCACGGCTACAGTCAATCGTCCCTGGGCGCTGAGAGACCTTATAGCCGCAGGTGCAGGAATGGGTGTCCTGCCATGCTTCGTCGGTGATCGTGACCCCCGTCTGCAACGCGCCGGTGAAGAAATCAGCGAACTGCGTCATCGCCAATGGATTGTCATGAACAATGAAGACAGGCACAGACCCGAGATCAGGACGGTTGTTAATCGCATGACAGATTTTCTCAAGGGAAATGCCGGCCTTTTAGGCGGTCAAAAACCTTGGGCAGAGGCCGCCGGTGGCGCTGGATGAAGGTCAGCGCCACCGACGAAGCAAGCCCTGGTCAGGAGCCTGCCTGTTGGAATTCTGTTGTTTCCACCCGCGTAGCAAAGACGATGCCCGCATTGGCAAAATAAGGGAAAATGTGCGGTTACCTGACGCACTGCCACCCGATGATCTGAAACGAATATGGCATCGAACAACGCCCCAACCCGGATATTGGCGGGTCGCCTGTTCTAGGGATTTGCCATGACGTTCCCGAACGTGGTTCCGGCATTGGTTGGATCCACCCCGTTTTAAATTCTCCCAGCATAATTATCACCGACTCTGCGGCGTTACCCAGAGAATTACCCAGTATTTACAGTGTGTCAGCCCCGTAATTTCACGCGTTTTCGCGATCTGTCGCAGATTTGCGACAAATAGAGGCAAAATAATCAAAAAATGGATCAGGAAAGGCCGAGCCGTTTCAGTTTCCGGTGCAAAGTGGCGCGGCTAATGCCCATCTCAGTCGCTGCGGCCGATACATTCCCGCCGGTACGCGCCAATGCCCGTTGAATAGCACCACGCTCCGCCGTGGCGAAATCACGTGCGGCAGACTGATGTTGGCCGAGGAGATCTGCTGCCGGCAAGGATGCACTGAGCGATTCATCGGTCAATCCAAGAATCTGGCGCGCTGAACGTGACGCGCCGATAACCAGATCATCTTCATCAACCGCGATCAGCGCATTCATCGCCCGCTCACTCATGCCGCCGTCGCCCGGAGGCGCCAGAAGAATACGGGCTTTGGGAAACGCCAGGCGAAAATTTTCCGCCTCGACACGCCGCGCCGCATCGGTAACGGCAATGGAGATCAATCTGACAAAATCATCGGTGAGATCATGCCGGGCGGATGAGACGTCAATGACTGCAACCAGCCGGCCACGATGATCAAATATTGGTGCAGTTGTGCAGGATAGCGCCGTGTTTTTACTGCGAAAATGCTGATCGCGATGAATGGTCAGCCCGCGTTGTTCAGCAATCGCTGTGCCAATACCATTTGTTCCCTCGCATTCCTCGCTCCAGACGGAGCCCGTCCACAAGCCCATTCTGTAAAAGGTTTCGTCATCGCCGACATAGCCACGTCGATCCACCGGCACACTGTTCTTGTCGGCCAACAGAATGCAGCAGCCAGCGCCGCCGACGGCTGCGTAAAGCCGGTCAAGACTGGATTGCGCCGTCATGATCAGCGAACCCAGCCGTTCACGCGCCTGATTCAGTTCATAATCCGTGACAACATTGGGACCCTTGCCTTCAACCGGATTGAGGCCATAGAGGCGCATCGACCGCCGCCAGGATGCGATCAGAGCCGATTGCGCGGCGGCGTTACCAGAAGAAAGCGCTGATTCAATCTGTTCAGCGTGCAAACCGCCTTGCAGCGTTACCATGGTCCCCTCCGAGGCCGAGTACGGTCCAGACTATGGGCGAGCTATCCCCACGGTCAAGTCCACACTTTCGGCTAATATATGAAGGTCATTCGGGCAATGTCCTGCAAAAAACGACATGGGTTACGTCAATAAATAGTCATAACCGGTCATTGGCGCTTTGGATCGGTCCAAATACGGGTTTCAGCTGGCCACTGCATGCAAGATTTTTGCACTGCTTTGTTCATGAGCGCCGATATAATCGCGGGTCAACGGAACAATATCGTTCTTTTTCGTCAGTTGCAGCTGGAAAACCACGAGGTCTTCATAACGGAATGCTGACTCTGCTGCTGCGAGATAGAATTCCCACATCCGGCAAAACCGCTCGTCGTAGAGCTCTGCTGCGTCCTGCCAATGGGCCATGAACCGCTCGCGCCATGCGGAAAGGGTCGAAGCATAATGCAGACGCAGGATTTCCACGTCATTGACCATCAAACCGGCTTTCTCCACTTCCGGCAGGATTTCGGACAATGAAGGAATGTAGCCGCCCGGGAAAATATATTTGTCGAGCCACGGAGTGGTGAAGCCGGGCGTGGCGGAGCAGCCAATGGTATGGAGAACCATCACGCCATTTTCATCAAGCAGGTCTGCGCATTTGTTGAAAAACTGCCCATACGATGCGGCACCGACATGTTCGAACATACCGACAGAAACGATACGGTCGAAAGTTCCCTTGAGACTGCGATAATCCTGCAAGGCGAAATTCACGCGGCCCGCATAATTCTTGGTTCCAACCCGGTTCTGGGCAAATTCCAGCTGCTCTTCTGAAAGAGTAATACCCAGCACCTGCCCTGCGGAGGCTTCGGCTGCCAAATGCAATGCCAGACCGCCCCAGCCGCAACCGATATCAAGGACGCGGCTTTCCGGCTCAACCAGAAGCTTTGCAGCCAAATGGCGTTTCTTTGCCAGCTGCGCATCTTCGAGGCTTTGCTCCGGATGTTCGAAATAGGCACAGGAATATTGCCGGTCGGCATCCAGAAACAGGCCATAGAGCCGGCCATCCAGATCATAGTGATGCGCGACATTGCGCTTGGAGCGGGCAGGAAGATTACGCTGTCTGAATCCGCGAAAACGCGCGCGCACCGCATCGATAATCCGCGTGGGCAGTGGATGGGTGGTGTTTTGCGCCTCGCGCAGGACCAGACACAGGAAATCGTAGATCGTACCCTCGTCAACGATGAAACGCTTGTCCATGTAAAGCTCGCCGAGCTGCATGTCCGCATCCCGAAGGAATGCCCATTGCGCGCGCGTATCGGTAAAGCGAACCGTCACGGGCTCGCCGGTTCCATCACCGAACACAAGCCGTGCACCGCTTGCCGTCAGAATGGTCAACGAACCTTTGGTCACGATACGGGAGAAAGCGGCGCGAAGGATTTTGTCCGCAAAGGATACAAGCATGCAGACACTCCTGATGCAAACTGTGTGGCGCTTCTAGCACTCAATCATGATTGCAGGATTACGTGAGTATGATGCGAAACTGAAATGGCGGACCACTGGAGCACGCTGTTGCATTACACGGTAATCGAACGGCGCAGCTCTTCGCTCATCGCCTTGATGTCTTCAAGCGGCTCCTTGCCGATCAGCATGAAGGCATGTGTGGGCGATGACCAATAGACGACATTCATACCATGACGTTGTTCTATCTCCGGAGCCTTTGCGCCTTTCGGCGATTGGACGATGCACAGGGCCATCGGCGCCTGATTGGCGTCGAGATAGGTGATTTGCGCCAGCGCCTTGCCCTCATAGGCCAGCATCCAGGCGCGTTTAAGCGTTGCACCCGGCAGTTGCACCTGATCCGGAGTCAATGTCAGGCCAAGTTTTGACCCGACCGTACGCAACTGACTGGTCTGTAGCGCGACATCAACGGGGCCGGTTCCGAGCGTATCCGCCGTATAAAGCGACATGTATTGCGCCACAGCAGAACGCCAGTCACTTCCATCAGGCTCATCCCGCAGGCTGGCTTGAACGCCGAGAAATGTGCGGTCCGCGGCGATTCCCACGGCGATGAAACCAACGCAAGCGGCCAGGAAACTGCGACGGCTCCAGCCACGCGCCTGTTCTTTAACCGGCAGGGGTGGCAGAACATCAGCAAGCATCGTTTCAAGTTCAGCCTTGGGTGCCTTGTGCAGCAATGGCTCGAATGCGTCACGGAATGGCAGGTTGCTGGAGGCAAGAAAGCTCATGCGCTCGGCAACGGCTTCATCCGTCTCAACGAGGTGCTCAAGCTGACTGCGCTTGTCCGGATCGAGCTCTCCATCCAGAAACGCCACCAGTATCTCGTCGCTGGGCACGGTATCGCGGCTGGGTTCGGTCATTATCCCTTGCCCTCCAATGCATTCACTCCGGCCGATGCGGCCAGTTTTGCCCGCGCCGCTGCCAGACGGCTCATCACGGTGCCGATTGGTATTTCCAGAAGGTCGGCAACTTCGCGATAGGAAAGTTCTTCGACATAGGCGAGAAAAACCACTGTTCTCTGTGCTTCCGGCAATGCCTGAACCTGCCGCAGCACCTGATTGGCAAATATATGGGTTTCCGTATCCCTTGCCCCATCAAAGACCAATGACTCATCCGCATCGACAAAGCCCTGCCCCATGCGCACACGCCGCGAGCGAACTTCATTGAGCCAGATCGAATGCAGGATGGAAAAGAGCCACCGGTCGAGCCGTGTGCCAGGCACAAATTGGCTTGCACGCTCCAGCGCCCGCACACAGGTCGCCTGAACCAGATCATCCGCTACGTCACGCTGATGCGATAATACCACCGCATAGCGCCAGAGCCGCGTAAGGTACTGGCTAAGCCCTGCCCTGATTTCCTGTTCGTTTGCGATCATCGCCTCCGTCCCGGACCGGGAAACACGGTCCGGTGACTTTGTATTTCGTGTCACACAACTATAAGCAGAAACGACCAAATATGCGACAGACATAATAAATCCGTTCTGAATTGCCATGATTATCGTTGCCCCTGCTCAGGGTCGCGGGTTCCTTCAGATTTTCGAAGGCGTTTCAATAGCTTCCGCCAGATCGCGATATTCCTCGCAATTGGTTCCGCAGATACCTTTGATCATCCCAAGCTGTTCCTTGGCCAGATCAATCTGACCTTTGATCACGTAGGCTTCACCGAGATATTCGCGAACCTTGGCGTATTGCGGATCAAGCTGAACCGATTTCATGTAATAACCAATGCCTTCATCGGTACGTCCGAGCTTGCGGGTAAAATAGCCGCGATAATTCAGTGCGATGGCGGTGTTGGGATTTTTCAACGTATCAAGCACAGCAAGGGCTTCTTCATAGCGCCAGCTTTTGCCAAGCGCATAGGCATAAGTTGTCAGGTCAGAGTCCGGAAGCAAACTTCCCTCCTGCTTGACGCATTTCTTTGTCTTGGGATTCCAGACCTCGCCCTTCGGGCAAGTCGGCGTTGTGCTTGTATCTTCGCCTGCCGCATAGACCGGGCTGGAGAACGTTGCGATTGCAAGGCATGCGCCGAGCATGAGTGCTGGATAGATCCCGGCACCGGATAGCATTTTGCCTGTGTTCATCATGGTGTTCGCTCCTGCAAGAATGGGTTTGCGAAGAGAGAACACCCCAGATGCAGAACTTATTCGGTACAGCCAGCATTTTTGTTGCTGGGAATAAAATTTCAAAAGAATCGGTGTTTTCACATCAAAGTTGGCTGTTTCAGCACAGCCGGTACTTAAAATTGTTACCAGTGCTTTCTATATGCGACGTGCGCGTTCAAATTTGCCGAACTCGTAACAGGAGAAATTTATGTCTGGTACCGTTTCCCGCGTCATTCGCATCGTCGTCTTGATCACCTTGGCCCTGGCTGTCACTCTGAGCGCTTTCGATATTGCTGATGCCCGGCGGGCCGGTGGTGGCGGATTTGGCAGCCGTGGCTCGCGCACGTTCGATGCGCCCGCAACCACACGCACGGCTCCATCAACAGCCGCGCCCATTGAGCGTTCCATGACACCGCAGGCGAGCCAGCCATCGGCCATGCAGCCACAGATGAACGCACAGCGTCCCGGCCTGTTCGGCGGCTTCGGCCGTTCAATGATCGGCGGTCTGCTGGTCGGTGGCCTCATCGGCACATTGCTGGGTAGCGGATTTGGCGGCGGCTTCGGCTTCCTCGCCATGCTGTTGCAGATTGGCCTTGTGATCGGCGCCGTCATGCTGGCAATGCGCTTTTTTGCCCGGCGTCAACAGTCGCCCCTGGCGACGGCATCCGGCCCATCTTCGAGCCAGGGTTTTGGCCGGCAGGCGGACCAGTCAACATCGTCATCCTTCCGTATTCCAACAATTGGATCGGGCGGAGGTTCGGGCTTTGGCTCAGGTCCGGCAGCCGCGCCGCGCCCGGCACAAGTGGCTTCAAAGTCCACCGACGAGCTTGGACTATCTGAGAAGGATCTCAATAAGTTCGAAGAACTGCTGACCGATGTACAAACCGCCTATGGCAAGGAAAACTACGCAGCTCTCCGCGCTCTCACCACGCCAGAAGCCATGTCGTATCTCGCGGAAGAGCTGGGTGAAAATGCCACGAATGGCGTGCGCAACAGCGTTTCGGATGTCAAACTGCTGCAGGGTGACATTGCTGAATCCTGGCGTGAGGGTAATGCGGAATTCGCGACGCTTGCAATGCGCTACTCGAGTGTAGACGCCATGCTCGACCGGACGACGGGTAAGCTTGTCCATGGCGACAATACCAAAGCATCCGAATCCACAGAAGTTTGGACGTTCGTGCGCAAGGATGGTGATGATTGGAAGCTTTCGGCCATTCAGGCTGCTTAAAGCAACCCCAGCTCATTCATAGACTTGGAATTCGGCGCAGGAGAACCTCTTCTGCGCCGAATGCGTTTGAAAGCTTATTTCACCACGTGCCAGACGCCACCGACGCCGTCACCGGTTGTCTCACCCGCTTTGGTGTCTTTGGCGAACGTGTAAAGTGGTTTGCCGTCATAGGCCCACATGTCTTTGCCTGCGCTATCCTTGACGAGTGACCATTTGCCGTCGGCTTTCGCCTTGGCATCGGCGGGAAATGCCGGCCAGTTCTTCAGACATTTTTCGTCACAGTTGGATTTGCCTTTTGTATCCTTGTCAAAACTGTAGAGCGTCATGCCCTTTTCAGTAGCAAGGACCTTGCCAAGCTTCGTTTCAACCATTTTCGCTGGTTCAGCAGCGTAAGCAGACAGGGTCGTGGCAGCCAGAAGACTCATTGCAATTAGCAGTGTTTTCATTGATTTCACTCCCTAACCGGTTTTACCGGCAGAACGCCGAACTTTACCTTTTAGACGAACGATGTTCGCCCATGATGACGATGCAATCAATTCTGATCCGAATTGAGGCAGGTTGAAGAAGCGCAGATCAAGGATTGCAACGATTTGTAAGCTTGCAAAAACAGCGTATTGATTTTCGAGGCTCTTATGGAGCAAAGATGTGTGCCTGAAAAAGACGAAATTGAATATTATCTGCCTCCATTGAAAAACGATCCCATTCCCAACGTGCAAAAGTATTGATCCGAAAATGCGACTGCTGCTTGTTGAAGACGATATGATGCTTGGCTCTTCACTGAAGAAGGCGCTGGAGAAGCATGCCTATGGCGTTGACTGGATGCAGGACGGTGAATCCGGGCTGGCTGCGCTGCAGGATTCAAGTTTTGCCGTGGTTATTCTTGACGTCAACCTGCCAAAGATGAGTGGTCTTGAGGTGCTCAAAGCCGCGCGACGCGACAAGAACCTTGTTCCCATTCTGCTGCTGACGGCACGCGATACGCCCTTGCACAAGGTGGAAGGTCTGGACAGCGGCGCCGATGACTATCTCGTCAAACCGTTCGATCTGGATGAATTGCTGGCGCGGTTGCGCGCATTGGTCCGTCGGCGCGAAGGCCGTATTGACACCATTCTGCGCTGCTCCGATGTGGAAGTGGATCCGGCTGCCAAGGTGGTGCGGAAAGCTTCAACACAGGTCATGATGACCGCAAAGGAGTTCCAGCTTCTGAAGCTTCTGATGGAGCGCGCGGGCAAATATGTCACCAAAAGCGACATCGAATATGCGCTTTATAGCGCCGAAAGCGCTGTCGAGAGCAACACGACCGAGGTCACGATCTATAACCTGCGTAAGAAACTTGGCAGTGATTTCATCAAATCCATCCGTGGTGTGGGTTATATGGTGGACGCATGAGCAGGCCCACCCTTACCCGGAAACTGTTCTTTCGCATTACACCGACAATCCTTGTCACCATGGCCGTTATCGGCGGCTTCGCCTTCAACAGCGCCACGCGCGAAATCAACAATGTCTATGACGCCCAGCTGATCAACGATGCCAATGTGCTCTGGGTTCTGCTCAACAAGCAGTTTAACGATGATAATGGCGGGCCCGCCACGCAGATCGGTGACATCGATTTCAGCATGGGCAATCAGCTCGCACTGAATGAAGACGCGGATGACTATGCCGATGCGCATATGTTCCGTGCCTGGAAGGACAACAAGATCGTTCTGTTTTCCGGATCAACATTTCCGGCGGAAATTCCTTTGCAGAAAGCAGGATTCACAACAGTTCGCTATGACAGTGAACATTGGCGCATCTACTCTCTTCCCATTCCAGACACGCACATCGTCATTGAAGTGGCCGAGAAAGTGGCCATGCGCGAAACGCTTGTGTCCAATATTCTGCTGAATCTCATTTTCCCGCTGCTTATCCTTATTCCCCTGATCAGTCTATTGATCTGGTTCGGCATTAATAGCGGCCTCAGCACGATCCATATGCTCGTGCAGCAAATCCGCAGCCGGTCGCCCGATGATTTGTCCGCCATTCCGGTCGGTACCCTGCCAAGAGACCTGTCGCCGCTGGGCCGCTCGATCAATCAGCTTCTGGAAAATCTCGACGATCTCGCTGAAAGCCGAGCGCCGTTTTGCTGATCACGCGGCTCACCAGTTGCGGACACCGCAAGCTGCCCTGAAGCTTCTGTTGCAGATGCTGGCGCAAGCGGACAGTGAGAAAGAACGCCAGTCAATCATCAATGATCTGGTCATCAGCAATGAAAAGGCGACCTATCTCATCGAGCAATTACTGCGTGCTGCGCGTGTTAGTCATCAGCCCATGCAGCTACAGCCCGTTGCCCTCTACAGTACTGTGGCATCCGTTGTAGCCGAAATGGGAAACCTCGTGACGGCCAAACAGCTCGATATGTCGCTTGAGGGCGACGAGAAAGCAGAAGTGCGGGCAGATGAGCCATTGCTGCGCCTGATGACCAGCAATCTCATTGAAAACGCGGTCAAATACACACCATCCGGCGGACGTATTCGTGTTGCGATCACGCTTGCCAACAATTTCTGGCGCCTGTCTATTTCCGATAGCGGGCCAGGCATCGCAGAACATCACCGGGAAGCGGTGTTTCAGCGATTCTACCGCATTGATACGCCGCAGATTGAGGGTACCGGTCTCGGGTTGACGATCGTGGCTGATATTATCAAACGTCTGTCGGGCAGCATTGCTCTCAAGTCCCCCGCATCCGGCAACGGTTTGCTCGTAGAAGTACTTCTACCAAAAGCATAATTTCCATTTGCGAAAATGGTTAATTTCGCCTGTGCCGATTTCAGTTTGGCATCATTTTCGCATAATTTAGCAATCAGTCCTGAATGCTAGAAGCTGCTCCACGTTCACACGAGGAGTGTCTGCATGCATGTTTTTTGTGATTTCGACGGGACCATTTCCCTCGAAGACGCCACAGATTTCATTCTTGAGCGATTGGCCAGCCCGAAATGGGAAGATATCGAACAGCAATGGAAGCAGGGTCTTATCGGCTCTGCGGAATGCATGTCGCGTCAGATTGCCCTGATTCAGGCCACCCGCCAGGAACTGGACAATACGCTTGATGGCATTGCCATCGACCCGACCTTCCCTGCCTTCATCGATTTTTGCTGGGCGCAGGGCATTCCGGTCACCATTATCAGCGATGGCGTTGATTATTTCATCAAGCGCATCCTCGCCCGGCACAATCTCGACTATCTGCCCGTTATCGCCAACAAACTGACGATCAGCGGTATCAATGGCCATACACGCTATGAATTGAGTTCGCCTTACAGCGATATCGATTGTTCGTCAGCCGCCGGTGTCTGCAAATGCCGGTCGGTCGAATCTTTCGATATGCGTGTTTATATCGGCGACGGCCGCTCCGACTTCTGTGTTTCCGACAAGCCGGAGCTCGTCTTTGCCAAAGACAAGCTTGCCGAATTCTGCGCCGAACGGGCTATTCCGTTCGTCGGCTATCAGAATTTCTCCGACCTTACCCAAAGCCTGAAAAACGCGCTGCCTGATTTCAATCGCCGGCAACCGAGCGCTCCCCGCTACGCCACGGCGTAACAAACCAACCAAAGAGAATCTTCATGAAAACCAACCTTGCTATCCAGCAGAATGACAATGCGGCGTCGCAGCAGACGTCAGAAGCCGAGCTGCGTGCCCTTGAGCAGGAATACTGCTCGCATGGCGATACGGTTCACTACACCGACCATCCAATGTTTTTCGAGCGTTGCGAAGGCTCCTATGTTTACGATGCCGCAGACACGCCGTTCCTTGATCTGCAGATGTGGTACTCGGCCGTCAACTTCGGCTACCGCAACCCGCGTTTGAACGCTGCCGCACACCGTCAGCTGGACACCCTGCCCCAGGTTGCCTCGCAGTATCTGCACCGCGAGAAGGTCGAACTGGCTGCAATGATTGCCAAGGATGCCGAGCGCAAGTTTGGTGCCAAGGGCCGCGTGCATTTCAATGTCGGCGGTTCGCAGGCAGTCGAAGACTCTCTCAAACTGGTGCGTAACTATACTGGCGGCAAGAGCCTGATGTTTGCCTTCGAAGGCGGCTATCACGGCCGTACGCTCGGCGCCTCGGCCATCACATCCAGCTATCGTTATCGCCGCCGCTACGGCCATTTCGGCGACCGTGCCCAGTTTATCGAATTCCCCTATCACTTCCGCGGCCCCAAGGGCATGAGCAAGGAAGAATACGGTCACTACTGCGTGCAGAAATTCGCACGCCTGTTCGAAAGCGAGTATAACGGCGTTTGGGACCCAAAGACCGGCAAGGCTGAATACGCCGCGTTCTACGTCGAGCCAATTCAGGGCACAGGCGGCTATGTCATTCCACCAATGAACTTCTTCAAGGAATTGAAGAAGGTTCTGGATGACCACGGCATTCTGATGGTTGTCGACGAAATCCAGATGGGCGTTTACCGCACAGGCAAATTGTGGTCCATCGAACATTTTGGCGTAACGCCAGACGCGCTGGTCTTCGGCAAGGCCATCACCAATGGTCTGAACCCGCTCTCCGGTGTCTGGGCCAAGGAAGAAATGATCAATCCAGGCATTTTCCCGCCCGGTTCCACCCATTCCACGTTTGCCAGCAACCCGATGGGTACCGCGGTCGCGCTCGAAACCATGAAAATGCTCGAAGAAGAAGACTTCGGTGCCGCTGTTATGGAAAAAGGTGCCTATTTCCTCGACGGTCTGAAAGAATTGCAGAAGCGTCATCCCACCATCGGTGATGTTGATGGTCTTGGCCTCGCACTGCGTGTCGAGATCTGCAAGGAAGACGGCTATACGCCCGACAAAGCTACGCTCGACTGGATGGCCGATGAAGGCATGAAGGGCGACCTGCTGGTTGGCGCGAAGAAGTACGGCCTCGTGCTTGACGTGGGCGGCTACTACAAGAACGTCATTACCCTCGCTCCAAATCTCCTGATTACCCGCGAAGAAATCGATCTGGCGCTTAACCTGCTTGATCAGCTGTTCGTTCGTGCAGCCAAGAGATAATCGGATGCAACTCCTCCTTCTTCACCTTGATGATGCGCTGGAGTTGCAACCAGACTTCGTGCGCGCCTGTATGCGAACAGGCGCGCGCCAGATCTGTGCAGAAGATCATGGCCGTGCCGTGCGTCTCTGGGGCAATCAGCAATCCCTGGACAAGCTGAGCAACTGCCTTACCCGGCATATTGTCGGCAAGGGCAAGACACCGCATTTGTCGTTTATGGGATCCGGTGATTTCCATCATATAACGGCGCTTCTGGTTGCAGCGGCGCTGGGGAACAATCCGGAACCCGCCACACTCATCCATTTTGATAACCATCCGGACTGGGTGCATTTCAACAACGGCATGCATTGCGGCTCGTGGATAAACCGCGCTTTGCAGCATCGCAGTCTCGAAAAAATCGTGACTGTCGGTGTTTGCAGCAGCGATCTGAAAAGCCCGGAGCGCAAAGGCGCCAACCTGTCCCTGCTGGCTTCAGGACGGCTCGAACTTTACCCCTATGAACATGCGCCGAGCCGGGTTCGCAAGGAATATGGTCAGGGCGCCAGCTACGAACAGAAAGACGGTGCGCTGAACTGGAAAACAATTGCTGAAGTCGGTGAGCAGAATTTCATCGACCAACTCTTGTCACGCATCAAAACCAAAGCCGTCTATCTGACAATCGACAAAGATGTCCTTGCCCGTGAAGATGCCGTTACCAATTGGGATCAGGGCAGAATGCGCCTCCCCTATGTGCTGTCACTGATCACCGAGATCAGCAAACGTCATCAGATCATTGGTGCTGACGTGACTGGGGACTATTCAATCCCGTCCTATACGGGAAATCTCTGGACACGGTTCACCAAGAACGCGGAAATCCTCATTGATCAGCCGCATTCAAGGCCTGATCCGCGCAAAACAACCAACATCAACAGTTCCGCCAATCATGCATTGCTCGAAGTTCTGTCTGAGGCAATGGCATGACCGAAACTCTCATGACTGGCACCCTCACCGGCCCAATGCTGGCTCTCATCGCTTTCTGCGTTTTGACGGAAACAGCGCGCGAAGTCTGTTTCAAACATTCTGCCGACGATGAGACTTTGATGGCCGCGCTTGTCAAACCGATGACATGGCTCGGCGTTATCTTCTGGGGAATGGAACTCGTCGGCTGGACGATCGTACTGGAACATGTCCCGCTTTCCATCGCTTTTCCGCTGATGGCCTTGAGCTATGTCGTCATCGTGCTCGCTGGAGCATGGATATTCAGAGAAAAAATCAATCTTCGCCACGCAGCCGGCGTGCTGTTCATCACCGCCGGCGTGGCTTGTGTAGGAGCAACAGGATTATGAAGCTTTTCGCTCATACAAGGTGGGACATTGCGCCCGTACTGGCAGCAATCGCGCACCTTCTTTTCAACGTATACCTCGTCGTCGGCTTTGAAAGCCGCCCGCTATGGCTTTCGGTCGTGCTTGGCTCACTTTATGCTGTTTCCATTTCCTGGAACATCAACAGCATCTCGCACAACTTCATCCATACACCCTATTTCAAGCAGCGCTGGATGAACTATGCGTTCAGCTTAATTGAATCCATCACCATCGGTTTTTCCCAAACTTACTATCAGTGGATTCATATGCGCCATCATTCCGGCAACAGTGACCGCCCGAATGAAAAGGGTGAAACCATTGACTGGCTGTCAATCTATCGTCACGGCAAGAATGGCGAGCCGGAAAATGTCTGGTCCTACACGTTTGTAAGTTTTTTCCGGGACAATCTCGGCGACATTCACAAGGCCATTGCCAAAAACCGCCCGTTCGACGCCAAATGGGGACGTTTCGAACTCTATGCATTCTTGGCCGTAGCCGCCCTTGGCTTCCTCTACGATTGGAAGGCCATGCTGTTCTTCGTTCCCTTCTATTATCTGGGAAACTGCCTGTCCTCGCTGAACGGCTATTACGAACATCTGCATGGTGATCCCGAGGAACCCATTGCGTGGGGCGTCAGCAGCCACAATGCATTCTACAACTGGCTATGGTTTGGCAACGGTTATCACGCCGAACATCACTATCGCCCCAAAACCCATTGGACGAAGCTGCGGACCTTCCACGAGCAGATCAAGGAAGAGCAGGATAAAGCTGGCGTACACGTCATCAGCACGTGCCACGCGCTTGGTTTCATGGCCAAGGAAAATCGTGAATTGGATATCATCGATGCAGATGTCTGATGGATTGAGCTATTTCCTTGAAGGCTCAAATGGCAAAGGCGTGCTGCTCATTCACGGTTTGACGGGTGCGCCGGCCGAAATGAAGATGTTGGCACGGCAGCTGAATCGCAAAGGTTACAGCGTCTACGCACCGCTGCTCGCCGGACATGGCGTCGATAAAGCCACGCTGGTGCGCAGCCGCTGGCAGGATTGGCTTGAAAGCGTGGAACAGGCCACGCAAAAGTTCGCGCCTTATACGGATCAGACATTCGCCGCCGGAATTTGTATTGGCGGCAAATTGTCGATGATGGCGGCCCACCGGAACCCGCAGAGCCTCAAAGCAGTGGCGATCTATTCGCCCTGCTTCCATTATGATGGCTGGAATGTGCCTTTTTATTACTGGCTGCTTTCGCCGTTCATTGAATTGCTGTCGTACATTCCTCCGGTCGCCCGTTTGAGCTTCGATGAAACCTCGGCACTCGGCATCAAAGACGAGCGCATCCGGCGCATGATGGAAAGCATGGAAGCGGAAGGCATTATCGATCAGTTTCCCGGCAAAGGTATTGTCGAGATGTACCGGCTGGGCAAGGAGGTCAAAAAGAACCTGCCGCACATGCGCACGCCGACGCTGATCCTGCATGCGACAGAAGACGATTTGAGCAGCCCCAACCATGCCCGCTACATCAGCCGTCATATTGGCGCGCCGCATGAGTTAAAATGGATCGAAGACAGCTATCACATGATCCATGTCGACCGGCAACGTCAGAAGGTCGGCGATTATACAGCTGAATTTTTTGAGGCAAACAATGCTCCAGCCTATGCATGATCACGCTTTGCAGTTCGCTCCAGTTTCGTCAAAGCTGAGCGCAGTAGCGCAGACGCGCGTGTTTGAATCGATCCGCGACATCGGCAGCGAAGCATGGAATGCGTGTTTTGCCGATGAGGTGGAAGACTACGATTGCCTGCTCGCCATTGAAGACGCAGGAATTGCCGGTTTTGCATTCCGCTATGTCACCGTGGTTGAAAATGGCCGATTGCTCGCCGCTATGCCTGCATTTCTCACGGACTATCAGCTTGATACGACACTGGAGGAAGGCCGCTTACGGCAAATCCTTCGTCGGATAAGACAGCACTTTACGCGGTTTTTAACGCTCAAACTGGCATGCCTTGGCTCGCCCTGCACCGAAAATGGCGTTGCCGGTTTTCATCCATCCGTGCTTGAGCGGCGCAAGAGCGATCTGTTTTCCCTGCTGCTCTCAGGTTTCGAACACTATGCCAGGACCAATGGCTGTTCACTGATTGGCATCAAGGATGTACCGGAGCCTGTGACGAAAACCTTTGAAGCTGTTTTTAACAGCCGCGCTTTCGCTGGTATTCCCGGCCTGCCGACAGCCTGGCTCAATGTAGATTTTGACTCCATCGATACCTATATGGCCCGCTTATCTTCCGGTACACGCAAGGATATGCGCCGGAAAATGAAGTCCTTTGACCACGTCCGGATCGAAAACAAAGCCGATTTCGGTGATTTGTTGCCGCAGGTCATGGCGCTGTATCATGATACGCGCAACCGCAGCGAATGGCAGTTCGAAGAGCTGACGCCGGAATATTTTGCCGGTATTCTGCGGCAGATGCACGGGCGGTCTTTTTGCACATTTTATTATGTCGGCGACCAGTTGCTTGCCTGCAATCTGCTTGTGCACAATGAGAACACGCTGATCGACAAATTCTTTTGCATGAACAGTGCCGAAGGCCGTGCCCACAATCTGTACTATCTGAGCTGGTTCACCAACCTGCGCCATTGCCTCGAACAGGGGATGACACGCTATCAAAGCGGGCAGGCCTATTATGAGAACAAGATCCGTCTCGGCAGTCAGCTCACCCGCAATACGATGTATTTCAAACACCGTAACCCGGTCGTCCAATGGGCGTTGCGCCTTGCCTCGCCGCTGTTTGCTGCAGACGAGACCCTGAAGGACGCGTCATGAAACCGCTCAATCTCGTCTGGTTCGCGATACCCATTCTGAACACGCTGTTTCAGGTCTTCATCAAACTGGCCGCAGAACAGATGACCGGACTTGGTTTTGATATGGCATGGCTTATTCATGCCGCCACCTCGCCGTGGATGCTCGCCGCCATTGCGGCTGAAGCCGTCTGTTTCGTCTTTTGGCTGCAGGCGTTGGCTGAGCTTGACCTGAGCAAGGCATTTCCCCTGACGGGTATCAGCTATGTCATGATCCTCGCGACCAGCTGGATTATCTTCAAGGAAGACATCTCACTGTTACAGGTTATTGGCAGCACGTTGATTCTGATAGGCGTCTGGCTGATCGGAACGGCATCGGGTGAACAAAAGGCGGTTGAACCGCACCTGCCCCGTGCATTGCCCCACAAATTATCCTGAATTTTGAGCAATTACTTTTGCTCATCTCCCCAATCCAAATTGACTGCGAACTCCTATTTCGATGTAATCTGCCATGAAAAGAACGCATACGCGCATAGGAATGCAGACGATGGATCGCTACGAAACCTTTGCAACCTGGATCTTCATTGCATTTGGCGTGCTGGTGCTTGCCGGGCTGATGGCGTTTTCAATCGCATCGGGCGATATGCACGCGTTCCTGTATGCCATCCTGGCCGCGTGCGGGGCCTTTTTCCTCGGTTTCGCCGTCGTTTTTAATCAGCCCAAGCTGTATGGGCTTATCCTGGTAGCAACCATTGTTCTTGTCGGTTGTTCGATTACCGCCATCGTCACCTGAGGAAATCATTCGACCGGTGAGGTAATGTGCCGGTAAGCGCAGTGCCAATACAAGAGCGGCTCGGCATTCTGGCGCAACGTAATGGCGCGAACCCGGCCGATCAGAATGCCATGGGAATGCCGCTCAATCGCATCATCCAGCTCGCAATCGAGAACTGTCAGTGCATTCTTCAGCGCCAGCGTGCCTGTGGCCAATTCCTGCCACTCACCATCCTGATAACGCTCGATGCCCTTGCGACCGCCGCGTCCGGCAAAACTGTCCGCCACATGCCGCTGGTCATGCGCCAGAACATTGACACAAAAGCTTCCGTGGCGCTGTAGCACCGGCCATGACGAGGAATCGCGATTGAGGCTGACAATCACCGAAGGCGGATCAATTGCCAGCGAGGAAACGGAAGTTGCTGTGAAGCCGGTCCTATCACTGCCGCGACCGACAGTGATGACGCTGACCGCACCCGCGAGGTGCCGCATCGAATCCTTGAACAAATCAGCTTCCACGGTCAGTTCATGGTGGGCGGCACGCGCCCCGGTCTGAAAGACGGACATATTTTCCTCATTCATTCAATCGCTCCGGCAGGCACCGTAAAAGGCAGAACCTCGAGCGGCAGAAGGATCATTGCAGTCAGTGTGCGGGAAGCCCGATCATCAGATCTTGGCCAACAGACAGGGACCAGTTTTACATGAGAACGCATGCGCTCAGTTTCAATCATCGCAGACACCAAAGCGCACTATTGTTCACATCCGCATTGCAGCACATTCGTATGCCCGTAAACCAGATTGTACTTTGCTCTAGCCCTGACCATTCGGCAATTTTGTTTTGGGATTTTGCTCATTTTCGAGAAACCAAATCTAAAATCCGCAAAATCACGACCGGATCTGTGTCGATTGTCGCCGCATGGAGGATCAACATCAGGTTGCATTTGGTTGACGGATTCTGCACCAAATCCAAGTGTTTTCCGTTCAAGCATTTTGAGTGGGATAATTCCTCCAATCGCAACAGAGTGATGCTCTGGAGAATTTAATTTCGCCGTCTTTGCCTTGAACGCAAAACCGTTCCCGTCGCCGCGCCGGAATTATAATCTCTATCGTGTTAATCGTCTTTAAAATGAAAGATGATCAGCCATCCCTGCATAGAGAGAAAACTCCCGATGGCTTCAACAGATTTTTCAACCGCTCGCAACGCGCCAGCTACCGGTTTTCGCCGCACCTTGAGCGAGAGGAAAGATCGGGCCGCCATCGTCGTGGTTTTCACCGCTGCCTTTGCGTTTCATCTTGCCGTCCTGTTCAATCTGTTGCCTGCATAGGCAAACCCGGCGCCTTTCAGGTATTAACGCGACTATGCCGAAACCGCTTTGGCAAACGGCACGGCTGATCTCATTGCCTTTGGCGAGGCCTTCATTGCCAGTCCCGATTTGCCGCAGCGCTGGCACATCAATGCCCCGCTCGCTGCAGCGGACAAATCCACCGACTACCGTCTGATGCCAAGGGTTACGCGGATTACCCGAGCCTCGAACTCGTGGACTAAGGTCAGCCCCATTTCATAGGGCAAAAATATTTTCCTCCGCCGTGGAACCAATCGCTTGCAAAACCATTTCGTGGGTACTGGTTTCCCCAGACCAGTCTTGGCTTTACCCCACAAGCCAACACAGCCCAATCCTCATACCCCTTGAGGATTGGGCTTTTTGTATTAGCATTGTTGTTCAGAACAGTTCGAACGGAGAAAACAATGTCCATCGATAGCGCCAAACAAGCCATTGAGACTGCAATCCATCGCAGTGACTTTAAAAGCATGGGTGTTGGAGTATTCAAGGCAATCAATGCCTTGGAGGATCGCATCCGCCAGCTTGAGGATGAAGTCGCCCGCTTGAAAGCAAAAGTGAACTGACGAAAGACCATTCCATCTTTGAATTGAAAGGTGGCTATGTTAAAGTTTTCGCAAGTTGAGTGTAGCGGTACCTTGAGCCTGCGCCGCACTGAAACGATGCGCGATATTTTTATCCAGAGTCCAGTTTGTTAGAGCCAAATCAAGCCTCAACCCGTGAAACCCCTACCGTTTCGGCAGGGGTTTTGCTTGTGGAAAGCAACTGACGATGAAAATAATTCTCACAATTATTGCGATCCTTTTGATGATCGCCGGTGCGGTCTGGGCACTGCAGGGCCTTAGTATCATTGGTGGCAGTTTTATGGTGGGGCAAACCCGCTGGCTCTATATTGGCTTGGTGACTATTATCATCGGCGTTGTCGTTCTGGTTTTTGCCCAAAAGAACTAGCAGGGCTCTGGCCCCGACCTTGAGGTTTTACAAGGCATTAGTCGCCCTTCATCGCATCTCATGTCTGGATTTGTCAGAATGCGGCTGATAGAACCGATGGATGGGACATGGGAGGCCTGATTTTTAATGACCGAGCTTACAATCATTGTTGAATTCGAAACGAATGACGGTTGCGAAGAAGAATTCACCACGCTTATCCGCGAACACGCCAGAAAGACTTTGGAAGAAGAGGCAGGTTGTCTGCGCTTTGAAGTCATCAAACCCATCGAGCGTGATGGCACACCCATTCCCAATAAAGTCATGGTCAACGAACTCTATGCCAACGAGGCTGCAGTTCGTGCCCATGAAAACAATCCGCGCATACCCAAAGTCCGCGCCGCGAATGCGCCGTTGCTCAAGTCCAGCCGGTTGATACTGGCGCAATCGCTGAGTGCAAAACCTGCCGAAGGCATGACGACGATGGAACTAAACGCCAGCAATGACGATTAATGTTTGGCCTAACGTCGAATAGCGTTGAGCGCTGGGAATGTGCGATGAACAACACCTCTTTTATATCACCAGCCGAAGCCATTTCGGACAGAAGGTTCAATGTGAAGAATAGACTGGCACTTGCAATCCTTCTTCCGGCGCTGCTCGGCATTGCCAATTGCGGCGCTATGCGCTGGATGGATGAAAGCTCAAGACCTTCGGGCTCTTCCAAATGCGCTGGCTGGAACCGGATCAGGATCAAACCGGAAACGGCGGTCTATCTCGCACGCAATGATTTTTCAGCGGGCATCGATATCGATTCACACAATCTCAACGGTCAATCCAACGGCTGCTGGAAATAATAGCGCCGGTTTTTCGCCCGCAACTGGAACCAAACCCCGCCTGCCCCGTTGTTCCTTGCACATGAAATGAAAGGAATTCTCGAATGGCAACGAACGTATCAAAGGCCCGCGACGCAGTTGAAGGCGATCTGGAAAGCCAGATTGCAGCCTTGCGCAAGGAGCTTACAGGGATCACTCAATCCCTGTCAGATCAGGGCTATGATCTGCTCGATCAGGCAAATTCGACCTATGACACGGTAAAGAAACATGGCCGCAAAGCTGCCCGTTATGTTGGCGAAGAGGCACAGGTTGTTGCCGATAAAGCCAAGGAAAACCCGCTTGTTACGGTTGCTGTGATTTCCGCGATCGCCGGCATTGGCTTGCTCGCCGGCCTCAGTGCATATCGCCGCTGACCGGTCAGGCCCTTGAAATAAGGAACGCTGGTTCTTACTTAAGTATCAAGAACTCGGTTCCGCCTTTGACCACGGATGTACTGGCACTCGCGTTGAACCAAGTCTGGAAAGGTCGGGATATCCCGGCCTTTTTTATTGTCTTTTCGGCATCAGAACTGCGCATATGACGAGACTTGAACGGGTCTTCTGTTGCACGCGAAGGACGGAACATCTATGAAAGACTGAAACATCGACTTGATCGGCACCGATCGGGTTTTAGAGTGAGACTAAGCCCCTTGATTCTGCACTGGGGTGTTGAGAGCGAGCTACCTGAATGGATAATTTCGAGAAATACGCACTGGCTTTGATGGTCGTATTCGGTGCCCTTATCATCGGTGGCCTTATGGCCGTCCATATTGCCTGGGTTCATAAAGCCGGATTTCTCTATGCGCTCTCGGCTGCTGTCGTCGTCTGGGCAGCGGGCTTTGCGGTCCTCTTCGATAAACCGCGGGTTTATGGGTTTCTGCTGCTTGTTGCAGCCGGTTTTATCACTGCGTCGATCGTCGTCCTCGTACGTTAAATATCATGACTGGTCCGCGTCACCGGGCCACCTTAAAATATGATAATGTCTTTCATATTATTATTTACTTTATCAAGAATAATTCTAAAGTAGAGTCATGTTCCCGTAAGCATGCCCTGATATCAGGTTTAAGAGAGATATTCCCATGCGACTGACCCGCCAGACCAATTACGCCATCCGTATCCTGATGTATTGTGCCGCCAATGACGGCAATCTCAGCAGGATTGCGGAGATTGCTCACGCCTATACGGTATCCGAACTGTTCCTCTTCAAGATCCTGCAGCCGCTTGTTGAAAATGGTTTCATCGAGACAGTGCGCGGCCGCAATGGTGGTGTGAAGCTTGGCAAGCCTGCCAAGGACATCACGCTGTTTGATGTGGTGCGTGTGACCGAGGAGAATTTTGCGATGGCGGAATGCTTCGAGAATGATGCTGCCGAATGCCCGCTGATCGACAGTTGCGGTCTCAATGCCGCCCTGCGCAAGGCCTTAAATGCCTTCTTCGAAGTGCTCGCTCAATATTCAATCGATGATATCGTTAAAACCCGCGACGTACGTGCCTTGCTCGGCATCGATAATCTGGCGCCGCGCCTCGCAGCTGCGAGCTAATCCCTTTCAAGGCGCTGACGACGACCGGAATGCGGGCGTCGTCAGTTTTTTATTGTGAAAACAGGAGTTTGCAGCATGTATATCGCGATGAATCGCTTCAAGATCCAATTCGGTTCTGAAGAAACATTTGAAAATGTTTGGAAATCGCGGGAATCTCGTCTGGCTGAAGTTCCGGGTTTTGTCGAGTTTCACCTGCTGCGTGGCGCGCAGAACGAAGACGAGAAATATACGCTCTACGCTTCTCATACGGTCTGGAGCACACAGGCAGATTTTACCGCCTGGACTCAATCAGAACATTTCCGCGCCGCCCATCATAAAGCGGGAGATCTCGAAGCCGAGCTATATCGGCCACCCGCAGTTCGAGGGATTCTCCGTGGTTGAAGGCGCCTGATTTAGTCTTTTTGCGACAAATGAGACGTTTTGACACACATCAAACCGGCACAAAAGAGTGCCGGCTAAAAACACATAAATAACCAAACATGATTGAATTGGTTATATTATTTTCCTAGTTTAGAATTATTCTAAGTTATTGATATCACGGCATATTCAGCAGCCGGCATTTGACAGAATTCGAACAAACCGGTCTTATAGAACCAGCGTAGCGAAAAACGCATAACCTTTAATGTTGGGGCCTTGAACCCTTGCGATTGGAGGAACCTTTGTCTGGTTCGATAGTATTTTCAAATCATGGGCTAGTAATCCCTGGTTTACCTGAACGAAGCGCCACAATTTTTGCGATCACCGCAAGTCTTGCGTCTGTAAAGACGTCAGGAAATGCGGAGGCATATTCTTCAGAATACGGCGCGTAGACAACATGCTCGTATGCCATTGCAATATAATCACCCAAAAAGAAATCGAGAATACTATTATTGAACTTCTCGATATTGATTCGTGGCAACTCATTGTCCCGGCAAAAGTCTACCATGCCATGCATAAGCGCGGCCGCTGCTGCGGCTGCTTCCCAAATGTCGTTGAAACCATCATAAAGGTGACGGAAGAATATCACCTCCGCCACGGTTCAAACGATTCTGATGCTGTCTCGTTTATTGATCGTGTGCGGGCATTGCGTCACGAATACGGGAGTTCACGGCATGAAAGGCGACAAAAAGGTCATCGAGCGGCTTAACGAAGCACTGTTTCTCGAGTTGGGAGCAGTCAATCAGTACTGGCTGCACTATCGCCTTCTGGACGATTGGGGTTACAAGGCGCTTGCCAAGAAAGAGCGCGCTGAATCCATTGAAGAAATGCAGCACGCTGACAAAATCATCGAGCGCATCATTTTCCTCGAAGGTCATCCAAATCTACAGTCGATCGGCGCATTGCGCATCGGCCAGAACATCAAAGAAGTTCTCGAAGCGGATCTTGCCGGTGAATATGACGCCGTGAAGTCCTACAAGAAGTCGCGCGAGATTTGTTCCGAACTGGGTGACTATGTCACCAAGGAACTGTTCGACTCCTTGCTTAAGGACGAAGAAGGTCACATCGACTTCCTCGAAACCCAGCTGGACCTGCTCGGCCGTATCGGCGTCGAGAACTATGGCCAGCTGAATGCTGTGTCAGCTGACGCTGCTGAATAAGCAAAACGCTTTCACGTCAATAAAAAGGGCGCCACTGGCGCCCTTTTCTGTTGGATCAGTCAAATCCTATTGCGGCAGCTTGTCATCCACACCCGCAACATAGAAGTTCATGCTGAGAATGGTCTTGTCATCAGCTGTTTCGCCAGCCTTCAGCCATTCCGAACCGTCCTGCTTCTTGATTGGGCCTGTGAAAGGCTTCAAAGCGCCGGATGTGATCTTGGCCTGTGTTTCCTCGGCCAGCTTCTTCACATCGTCAGGCATGTTGGTATAGGGCGCCATAACGACAAGATTTTCGTGCATGCCGTGGAAAACATTGTGGGTTTTCCATGTGCCATCCAGCACGGCCTTCGCCCGCTCGATGTAATAAGGGCCCCAATTGTCGACGATCGATGTCAGCTGGGTTTCAGGACCGAATTTGATCATGTCGGAAGCCTGACCGAACGCCTTGATCTTGCGTTCCGCAGCAACCTGCATAGGTGCAGTCGAATCCGTGTGCTGGGTGATGATGTCGACACCCTGATCAACCAGAGCCTTGGCAGCATCGGCTTCCTTGCCCGGATCGAACCAGGAATTGGCCCAAATGACCTTGACCTTGAAATTCGGATTGACTGACTGAGCGCCGAGCATGAAGGAATTGATGCCCTGCACCACTTCCGGGATCGGGAACGAACCGATGTAACCGGCAACGCCAGCCTTCGACATCTTGGCAGCGATCACGCCCTGCACATAACGGCCTTCATAGAAGCGCGAATTGTACACGGCAACGTTGTCGGCTGTCTTGTAGCCGGTCGCATGCTCAAACTTTACCTTCGGGAATTTCTGCGCAACCTTGATCGTCGCATCCATATAGCCGAACGATGTCGTGAAAATCAGCGTATTGCCAGCGCGAGCCAGCCGCTCGATGGACCGTTCTGCATCGGCGCCCTCCGGTACGCTTTCAAGGAAGGTTGTCTCGACCTTGTCGCCAAGGGCTTTTTCCATTTCCTTGCGGCCCTGATCGTGCTGGTAGGTCCAGCCGAAATCACCGGGCGGTCCGATATAGATAAAGCCCACTTTCAGCTTTTCCGCAGAATGCGCCGAGCCTGCGACAGCAAAGCTGGCAGCCATTGTCAGCGCCATAAGCAGTTTTTTCATTCGTGTTCACCTCTCTGTTAAACGAAATGCCTGTTTTTTGTCCCCACCCGACCTTAACGGTCGGGCACGAAGGGTTTGCCGAGTGATGTCGGCGTATTCATCAGTGTCAGCCGCTTGTTCCGCGAAATCAGAACAAGAACAATGATCGTTGCCAGATACGGCAGCGAAGACATGAATTGTGAGGGTATGCCGATCCCCAGTGCCTGCGCATGCAACTGGCCGATTGTCACCGCACCGAAGAGATAGGCACCGGCAAGGATACGCCATGGCCGCCACGATGCGAA
Organism: Phyllobacterium sp. 628; assembly: GCF_014189505.1. Lineage (GTDB taxonomy): Bacteria > Pseudomonadota > Alphaproteobacteria > Rhizobiales > Rhizobiaceae > Phyllobacterium. The sequence goes on from NZ_CP050301.1 coordinate 2,569,521, forward strand.
CACGACCAATGCAAGTGCGATCCATCCCCGGCCCGACGTCATGTTTTCAACCCATTGCGGCACATAGACGAGGGATAGTTGCGCACCGGCGAGCCCGGCGCAAGCTCCCCCAAACATGACCGCGAGATAGCGCACGCGCACGACCCGCACGCCAAGTGCATGTGCAGATGTGTGATTATCACCAACAGCACGCAATGTCAGACCCGCGCGGGTGCGGAACAGGAACCAGGTCACCCCGATGGTCAGCAGGATAGAGATGTAAAAAATCGGGTCCTGTCCAAACAGAAGTTTGCCGACAACCGGCAGATCGCTCAAAAATGGAATATTGAGCGATTGCATGCGCACGCCCGGCAATCCGACGAAGCTTTCGCCGATCATCGCGGATGCGCCAAGCCCGAGCAACGTCAGCGCCAGGCCCGTGGCTACCTGATTGGTCACAAGCGTCAGGGTCAAAAAACCGAACAGCAGCGAAAAGGCTGCGCCAGCCAGAATGGCGGCTAACATGCCGAGCCATGCGGATCCGGTCATTTGCGCAACACCAAATCCGGCAACCGCCCCCATGATCATCATGCCTTCGACCCCGAGGTTGAGAACACCGGAGCGTTCCACCACCAATTCGCCCATGGCTGCGATCAGCAGCGGCGTGGCGGCCGTGGCAACGGTCAGAAGTATGGCTTCAAACATTCCCATCCCTTAAGCCCCCTTTGCTGCGGCATCGCTGTGCCGGGTGACGAAACGGATGCGGTAATAGATGAGCGTGTCACTCGCCAGCACAAAAAACAGGATAATGCCCTGAAAGATGCGGGCGGACTTTTCCGAAATGCCGAGCGAAACCTGCGCCGCTTCACCGCCCAGATAGGACAGAGCCAACACCAGTCCGGCAGCGACAATGCCAAGCGGATTGAGCCGGCCAAGGAAGGCGACGATGATCGCGGTAAAGCCATAGCCGGGTGAAATCGACGTGCGCAACTGACCGACCGCGCCGGAAACCTCGGCAATACCTGCAAGACCAGCCAATGCTCCAGAAACCAGAAACGCGAAGAAAGTCAGACGCCCCGCGCTGAAACCGGCAAAACGCCCTGCCCGCGCGCTGCGGCCAAGCACCTTGACTTCAAAGCCACTCAGCGTGCGCGACAACATGAACCAGACCAGCAGCGCTGCAACCACTGCCAGAATGAAACCCCAATGCGCCCGGCCCGAGTCAGCCCAGATTGCCGGCAGGATGGCGCTGTCATTGAACTGTACCGTCTCCGGGAAGTTAAACCCTTGCGGGTTGCGCCATGGTCCCCGCACGATCCAGTCGAGGAACAGTTGCGCCACATAGACCAGCATCAGGCTGGTGAGGATTTCATTGGTGTTGAACCGCACTTTGAGAAAAGCGGGGATTGTTGCATAGGCCATCCCGCCCGCCATCCCGAGCAGCAGCATGACCGGCAACACGTACCAGCCCTGAAAATCCGGAAAAACAACAGGCAGGATCGATCCGGCGATACCGCCCATGATCAACTGCCCCTCTGCACCGATGTTCCAGTTGTTGGAGAGGAAGCAGACAGACAATCCGACAGCAATGAGGATCAGTGGTGCAGCCTTGACCAGCAGTTCATGCCACGACCAAACCTCGGTCAATGGTTCGACGAAATAGTAATACAGCGCCGAGACCGGGTTTTTGCCAAGGATCGAAAACAGGATCGCTCCGGCAATCAATGTCAGAAACAAGGCAATGAACGGCGACAAGGCGCTGAACAGCGCTGAGTGTTGCGGACGTTTAACCAGTTCAACCCGCATCAAGCCGCTCCCGCGCTTGGCTGGTTGGACGTATCCGCGCCGCCCATCATCAATCCAACACGTTCCATGTTCATCGCTTCAATTGGCACTGCCTCCGACAATCGTCCATGCACCATGGCGGCGATCCGGTCGGAAATTTCAAACAATTCATCCAGATCCTGGCTGATGACAATAACTGCCGAACCACCACGGGCCAGATCAACCAGTGCTTGACGGATATGGGCCGCAGCACCCGCATCCACACCCCATGTCGGCTGATTGACCACCATCACGGAAGGGTTGCGATCCAGTTCGCGTCCAATGAGAAATTTTTGCAGGTTTCCGCCCGAAAGTGCTGATGCATCTGGGTTTTCTGCACTTTTGCGCACATCCATCTGCGCGATAATACGCTTTGCCGCCAACGTCAGGCTGGATTGCTGCAACAGCTTCAAAAGCCCGCCGGCCAGAAAGACTTTTCCATCTGTCGAATAGCGCGATAGCAGCAGATTGTCGGTCAGTGGCATGTCAGGGACTGCACCATGCCCAAGCCGCTCTTCCGGCACAAAGGCTGCACCGAGCTTGCGCCGTGCCGAAATACCGGAAAGTCCTGCGTCCTTGCCGCGAATACGAATAATGTCCGGGCGCTCCTGCAAAACTTCGCCTGAGATGGCCTCGAACAGCTCGCCCTGCCCATTGCCCGCAACACCGGCAATGCCGAAGATTTCGCCAGCCTGTACCGAAAGACGGATATCGTGCAGCGACACGGAAAAGGGTCCGCGTGGCTTCTGCGACAGACCGTTCACCTCGAGCAAGTTATTTGGCCCTGTCGATGCGGCAACGACTGGCTGACGTTCAATGACATGAATATCGCTACCCACCATCAACCGCGCCAATGAGCCGGCCGTTTCCTTGCGCGGATCACATTGGCCTACAACCTTGCCGTGACGGAGTACCGTGGCACGATCACACAGGCGCCGCACCTCTTCCAGCCGATGGCTGATATAGAGGATCGACTTTCCCTCCGACCTCAGGCGCTCAAGCGTTACGAATAGCAGGTCTGCTTCCTGCGGAGTCAGTACCGACGTTGGCTCGTCCAGAATAATAAGATCCGGGTTCTGCAACAGACAGCGGATGATCTCGATGCGCTGGCGCTCGCCCACTGAAAGATCACCGACCAGTGCATCAGGATCGACAGGCAGACCATAAGTTTGGCCGATCTGCCGCGCTCGCGCAGCAATCGTGTTGAGATCGGTCTTCTCATCCAACGACAGGGCGATATTCTCCGCCGCAGTCAACGCGTCAAACAGTGAAAAGTGCTGGAAAACCATACCAATACCCAGCGATCTTGCCATGGCAGGGTTGGAAACGGTAACGGGGTTGCCCTTCCAGCCGATATCGCCGGAGGTTGGTTGCAAAGCCCCAAACAGCATCTTCACGAGCGTTGATTTGCCCGCGCCATTCTCACCCAAAAGTGCATGAATTTCGCCAGTACCGATACTGAGATCGATCCCGTCGCAGGCTTTGAGAGAGCCGAAAATTTTTGTGAGCTTGCTTGCTTCCAGAAGTGGACGCCCAGCCCCGTTCTTATTGGTTATGCTTGTCATAGTTCCCCACGGCCCAGGACGATTATTTCTTGGGTGTCCCTAACCGTTTTTGATCCTATGTCGGGCAGTATCAATTTGGGAAGTGCAAAACCGGCGGTTGCGGCCTTTTGCGCACATTATTCAAGCATCTCTTTCAACGGCTTAAGGAATAAGCACCGTGGTACCCGTTGTTTTGCGCGCTTCAAGATCACGATGGGCCGTTGCAACATCCTTGAGCGCATAGGTCTGGCCGATATCAATGCGCACGGCACCGCTTTCCACCTGCGCAAAAAGCTCGCGGGCAGCATTTTCCAGCGCCGCACGCGCAGCGACATACACAAACAGGGTGGGACGGGTCAGATACAGCGCACCCTTGCGCGAAAGGATGCCAAGATCAAACGGTGCAACCGGGCCAGAGGACTGACCAAAGCAGACAATCATACCGCGCGGGCGCAAACAGTCGAGCGAGCCGTCAAATGTATCCTTGCCGACAGAATCATAGACAACGTCAACGCCCTTGCCGCCGGTGATTTCCTTGACCCGGTCGACAAAATCCTCTGTGCGATAGTTGATGACATGGTCAAAGCCATTTTCGAGAGCCAGCTTGACCTTTTCTGGCGAGCCCGCAGTGCCGATGACGGTCGCACCCAGATGCTTGGCCCATTGGCCGGCAATCTGGCCGACACCGCCCGCGGCAGCGTGAAACAGGATTGTGTCGCCTTTTTTGACCGGGAATGTTTCGCGCAGCAGATAATACGCGGTCATACCCTTCAGCATCATCGAACCGGCAAGCTGCAGCGAAATTGCATCGGGAACCCTGACAAGACGATCGGCAGGCATGATGCGTTCTTCCGCGTAAGCGCCAATTGGATTGACGTAAGCGACGCGGTCGCCCGCCTTCCAGTCGGTCACACCTGATCCGACGGCGACAACAATTCCCGCCCCTTCATTACCCGGAATCAGCGGCAAACCGCCTGGAGCCGGATAAAGTCCGGTGCGATAATAAACGTCGATAAAATTAAGGCCAATGGCTTCGTTGCGTACCCTTACCTCACCTGGACCCGGAGCACCGATATCGATTTCCTCATAGGTAAGAACTTCCGGGCCACCTGTCTGATGGATACGAACCGCTTTGACCATTATGCCTTCTCCGTACGTCCGAGATTGGGAAACGCCTGCATCACTGCACCGATCAGAAACAGATAGATACCGGTGACCGAAATACCAACACGCAGCCACAGCGGCGAGTCGAGATGCTGGTACAATGAAACGATTCCGAAGGCACACCAAAGGAAAAAGATCGTGAGGTTCAATGGCCGCAGGCGCTGCACCCGTACTGGATGCAGGAAATAAATCGGCAGAAACGAAACTATTGCTGCGGCAAGAACAATGGCGAATGCCACCCATTCGCCCGGCTTGACGATAAACAATGTGAAAACCAGCATGTTCCAGACAACCGGAAAGCCTTTGAAGAAGTTTTCCTTCGTCTTCATGCCCGTATCGGCATAGTAAATCGCGCTTGACACAACGATGATCGCCGCAGCCAGAAACGATAATCCTTCGCCCATAAACCCGCGCTGATACAGCGCAAAAGCCGGGATAAGCACATAAGTCATATAGTCGATGATGTTATCGAGCAGTTCGCCGGACCAGTTCGGCAACACATATTTGACTTCGAGCTTACGGGCGATCGGGCCGTCGATACCATCGACAAATAGCGCCAGCCCCAGCCACCAGAACATGGCCGTCCAGCTTTGCTCGCTGGCCGCAACCACTGACAGAAATGCCAGGAAAGAACCTGAGGCTGTCAACAAATGAACGGAGAATGCCTTGGCTTGGGGTGCCGTTACTTTTTTGGGCTTAACACCCCTAGGCAAAGTTGGTTTTTTCACGGTCCGCGCCAATCTGCTGCATGATAATCATTTCGTTCGCCGCTATATTATGCATGACGAACGATTTGCGAGCAGCTTTTCTTGAAAATGGCTCAAAGCGCAAGCAATGATGTTGATATAAGCTGTTGAAAGCCAGAAAGCGGAGATAGATGATGACCAGCACACGAACGGACCCGATTGTTGTTGCAGGTACTGGACACGTCGGTTTGATCGCAGCCATCGCCCTTGGCCAAAGCTTTGACAACGTTATCAGCCTGGGTGTCGTTCCGGATGGCTCCGATAGACGCACAACAGCTCTCATGATGCCGGCAATCCGTTTTCTGCAACGCATTGGCCTATGGGACAAGATCGAACCCCACGCCGCACCGATCCATTCGATGCGCATTCTCGATGGAACCAACCGTCTGGTTCGCAGCCCCGCCGTGACATTCGAGGCCAGCGAAATCGATGAACCAGCCTTCGGCTACAATATTTACAACGCGACGCTGACCTCCGTACTCAATGAAGCGCTGAAACAATCATCCGTCCGGCATGTCGCGGCTTCCGCAATGCGCTACCATTCCGTGGAAGCTGCCATGGCGGTGGAAGCCAGCGATGGCTCAATGTTCAGCGCCAATATCGTGATTGCCGCCGACGGGCGCTCGTCGCTTGCCCGCGAAGCTGCAGGGATCTCAGCCCGCACATGGCAATATAACCAAACAGCCATTGTCCTGAGCTTTAGCCATACACGCGAACATCATGATATTTCAACGGAATTTCATACGGAGTACGGACCTTTCACGATTGTGCCGCTTGCAGGAAAGCGCTCCAGCCTTGTCTGGGTCACCACACCCGCTCACGCCGCCGAATTGCTTGAATTGAGCCTTGAACAGCTCGCAAACCGGGTTGAAGAGCGTATGCAATCCATGCTTGGCGCCGTCACCGTGGACGTGGCGCCGCAGGGCTGGCCGCTGTCAGGCCTTGTGCCCACATCCTTTGCCCGAAACAGGGTCTTTCTTGCAGGCGAATCTGCCCATGTTTTTCCGCCCATTGGCGCGCAGGGCCTCAATCTGGGTGTTCGCGACGTGGAAATACTACTGGAAACGCTTCCCGCTGATGAGACCGATCTTGGCTCGGCCCAGATCATCTCGACCTATAATCGCAAGCGCAGCCCGGATATTATTGCCCGCACTGGCGCCGTCGACGCATTGAACAGATCCTTGCTGTCGGATTTCCTGCCGGTACAGATGGTGCGCAGCGGCGGGCTTGAGCTTTTGCGCGTATTCTCGCCCCTGCGCAGCTTTGTCATGCGCGAAGGTCTGCGCCCCGGCAGCGGCTTTCGCTGGCCGCGCCGGGAGGCTGATCGAGTTTAGACGAGAACGAAGTCCATCAGCAGCTTGATGTTGAGCACTGCAATCACCACAGCAATGAACATGGCAAGAGCGGTCAGCCATTTTGGCGAAACCAAAGCACCCATCTTTGTCTTACTGGCGGTAAAGATAACGAGCGGGAACACGGCAAAGGACAACTGAAGGCTGAGCACGACCTGTGTCAGGATCAGAAGCTTGGCCGTTCCGCTGTCGCCGTACCAGATCGTTACGATGACGGCGGGAACGATAGCAATGGCTCGCGTAATCAACCGGCGCAGCCACGGTGCCAGCTTCATCTTCAGAAAGCCTTCCATCACGATCTGACCAGCCAAGGTCGCGGTGACGGTCGAATTCACACCGCAGCACAGCAAGGCGATACCGAACAGTGTCGGCGCGAATGCCCAGCCCAGCAATGGAGCAAGCAGCGAATGTGCCTGGCCCAGTTCCGCAACTTCTGTCTGGCCCGTTTTATTGAAGGTTGCGGCAGCCAGAATAAGGATGGCGGCATTGATCAAGAGTGCAAATGTCAGCGCAATTGTTGAATCCCACGTCGCATATTTCAATGCCTGCCGCTTTTCCGGTACGGTATGACCGTAGTCGCGGGTCTGGATGATGCCGGAATGCAAGTAAAGATTATGCGGCATGACGGTCGCGCCGAGAATACCCAGTGCCAGATAAAGCATTTCCGGATTCGTGACGATTTCAGTTGTCGGGGCAAATCCCTTGATCACAGCCGCCCAATCAGGATCGGCCAGAAAGATCTGGATGCCGAAGCAAAGAGCGATCACGCCAAGCAGGGTAATGATCAATGCCTCAACCCAGCGGAAACCCAATTTCTGCAGGTAAAGGATCAGGAAAACATCCAGAGCCGTGATCAGAACGCCAATCTCCAGCGGTATGCCAAAGATCAGATTAAGGCCGATCGCTGTACCGATAACCTCGGCAATATCTGTGGCAATGATAGCCACTTCCGCCATGAACCATAGTGTGTAAGCAACCGGTCTTGGAAAAGCGTCCCGGCAGGCCTGCGCAAGGTCCCTGCCCGAGCCGATAGCCAGACGGGCGCAAAGCGCCTGCAACACGACGGCCATGAGGTTGGAGATCAGCGCAACGACCAGAAGCGTGTAGCCGAATTTCGACCCGCCAGCGAGCGACGTCGCCCAGTTTCCCGGATCCATATAGCCAACGGCAACCAGATATCCCGGTCCGACAAAGGCTGCAGCCCTGCGCCATCCCGGCCCCGCCGTTCTTACGGCAATGGAACGATGCACATCGGAAAGCGATGCATCGCCGCGTTCGCGCCGCCAGCCTTCATCGGTATCGGCTGCCTGCCGCAAGGAATCCATGAACTACCCTCTCATCGCAATTGCAAATCATTTGCAACTAATAAACTACAGAACGCGTTATCGTACAAGTAGCGCCGGAGAAAGCCCCGCTGCGACGAAACAGCCCATATCGGCATACCGATTGTTACTGGATTGCCTTAAATCAGCGCGAACACACTTGCGTTCACGGTGGCATCTCTCACCTGTCCGAAATCCGGCACAGCATATTCGGCAATGCACTGGAGCCGGTCGTTCGGGAGATATGCCCTGCCGGGATCGCCGATCAGAACCATGCTTCCTGCCACCAGAGAGCGATCAAGAAAGCCAAGGACACGTTCCGCAAGATCAGGCGCATAAAACAGATCACCGACAGCGATAATATCTGCGTCGAGTGCGGGACCAGTCGTCAGATCAGCGTGTATCGACGTCATACGGACACCATTCAGTGAAGCATTGAGTTGTTGTGCAACACCGGCGTTTTGATCTGTATCCGCCGCTATAACGAGGATGGCTCCGGCCTTTGCCGCTGCAATGCCAACCACTCCCGAACCGGAACCAAGATCCAGCACACGCTTGCCTCTCACAACCGCAGGATGATCAAGGAAGTAACGCGCAAGAACCGCGCCTCCAGCCCAATGATAAGCCCAGTACGGCGGCTCCGGATCAGGATTATCATCCGAGGCGATAAGACGGCGAAGCCCGCTCGCCGGTGTTGCGCTATGAAGAACAATTTCCGGAAGCGATGGAACAGGCAGGACGGGCATGTTCGCCCGGATGAATTCCTTGGGATCGATCAGCAATCATACTCCAGATGTGTCGCGCTCATTGTCATGTCGGCTGATGCTACTCTCAAAGCGGTATTAGCCCATGTGTCATGACATAGAGCCACAAGGTCAATGTCACCACTGAGAACAGGGTCGTAGCCAGAATACTGCTCGATGCACGTTCCACCCAGACCCCATATTGCTGCGCAATGACAAAAACGTTGGTGGCCGTTGGCAACGCCGCCAGCAGCATTGCGGTATAAATCCAGACAGGCGGGAAATCACCGGCAAGGCGCAAGAAGCCATAAATCAGCAAAGGCTGAAAAATCAGCTTGATCGGTACGATGAGATAAAGCTCCGGCGGCACACGTTTCAACGGACGTAAGGCTAGTGTCACACCCATAGCAAACAATGCGCATGGCGCGGCGGCCTTCGCAAGAAGGTCTATCAGCTTGTCGATGGACGCTGGCGGCTCGAAACCAGCAATCGCCGCAGCAACGCCGAGAATGGTCGCAATGATGAATGGATGCAGGAATATCTTGCCCAGAACACTCGCCACCAGCTCATGCGGCCGCCGTTTTTCCTTGCCTGAAAGCGCCATCATCAACGGCGCCATAACGAAGTGCAGCGTGTTATCAAAACAGAAGATCAAGGCGACCGGAACAGCAGCTGGCGCGCCAAAGGCCATGATGGCCAGTCCCGGGCCCATATAGCCGATATTGCCATAGGCAGCCGCCAACCCCTGAATGGTGCTTTCGTCAATCTTGCGGGTCCTGACATAGGCAATCAGGAACATCGCCAGAAAAACACAAAATGTTGATGCAGTGCATCCGATGATAAATGCCCATTGCTTCAGTTCGGCGACGGGTGTTTTTGAGAGGATCTGGAAAAACAATGCGGGCAACGCCACATAGACAATGAAAACATTCATCCATCCCAAGGCTTCAAGCGGCTGCCGGCTAATCCTTGCAACAATGAATCCCAGAAAGATCAGGCCGAAGAACGGAAGAACAAGGTTGAAGACACTGAGCATGACGAGCTTTGACCATTGGAACGCGTCCGGACATGGCTTGATGCCAGAAGTGGCCGCACGAATTGATAGAGACAGGTATGTCTCTGATATCTATAATGATTGGTGATGATGAAACAAATACGCCACGCAAAATTTCAGATCGGTCAGGTGGTAAGCCACCGGATATTCGCTTTTCGCGGCGTTATTTTCGACGTCGATCCTGAATTCAACAATACCGAGGAATGGTACCAGTCCATCCCGGAAGATATCCGGCCCCGCAGAGACCAGCCCTTTTACCATCTCTTTGCTGAAAATGCCGATAGTGAATATGTGGCCTATGTCTCGGAACAGAACCTTGTTCCTGACACGACGGGTGTGCCACTACGCCATCCCCAGATCAAGGACATGTTCGAAAAGCCGCAAAACGGCGTCTACCGGGTGAAGAGCCCGCATATCAACTGATTTGCAGCAATAAAAAAGGGACGCTGAAGCGTCCCTTTTTCTTTGTCCACAATCCGATTAGTTGCCGGACTTGGCTTTCGCCTGCTCGGCTTTCATCTTGTCTTCGAATTCCTTCTGACGCTTCTGGACTTCTTCCTGAAGTGTCTTCTGGCGATCTTCGATTTCCGACTGCTGCAGGCCCGGGCCGTCAAAAGCCTGGCTGAAGCCGGTCAAAGCGACCGTGATCGGGTTTGGCTTGTTCTGGAAGTTAACCGAGGTCAGTGTCAGCTGGGCACCCTTTTTGAAGGATGCAACCAGTTCGTCAGACATGGCAACTTCCGAGATGCAGCGATCCGGGAAGCAAATGGCGAAATCGATCTTCTGAACCTTGCCGCCATTAATCTGCAGACCAACACCCGGAGGGATCAGACGGCCAGTCGGGACGGAGACCTGGAAAATCTTGCGATTTACCTTGCCTTTGATTTCTATGAGGTTGACCGCTGTCAGCAGCTGGCCGCTATCAGCCGTAACAATATTCTGCGTGTTGCAGATATCGTTTTCTTCCTGCTTGGAGCAAACCTTGAACCAACCCTGCGGCGTTCTCTGCTGCTGGGCTGATGCTGGTACTGCCGCGGCGGCGAGTAATGCAATTGCACCCGCAATAGATGCGGTTGCAGCGAATGTCTTCGGGTTGGACATGGTCAACTGGTTCCTTTCAGCGCACTTATCCGAAGTGTATCTTAATCACTCAGAATTGTTCTATCTGGCTTGGTTACCAAATAAGGCAACAGAGTGACCCTTCGTCTCGAACGCCGTGTTACACTGCATGTTAATGCAAATCCAGACTACTTTTACCTCTGTTGCGATTTCACGAACGTGATTACACCCCTTAGGCCGTAGAATCGTCACGAGATGGTAATCTTGTGGGCGAATCAAGGTGAAATGCTGCCAAGGGAAGGCAAGGTTGAAACGATGCTGAAGAAAAGTTTCCAGATTCTGGCGCTGCTGGCCGTCACTTGTTTTGTAACGAGTGGTGCCATTGCCGAGCCAAAACATGGAATCGCCATGCGCGGCGAACCCGCCCTGCCCGCAGATTATCAGTACTTCCCCTATGTGAATCCCGACGCACCGAAAGGCGGCGCGATCACCTACGGCGTGGTCGGTACGTTTGACAGTCTGAATCCGTTTCTCGTTAAAAGCATGCGTACCTATGCTCGTGGCATGTTTGGCGATCCGGAATTCGGCAATCTTGTGTATGAGTCATTGATGCAGCGCAGTGCAGACGAGCCATTTACAATGTATGGGCTGCTCGCTGAAAAGGTCGAGACCGACGCTGACCGTACCTGGGTGGAATTTACCCTCAACCCCAAGGCAAAATGGTCGGATGGTCAATCGGTGACACCGGACGATGTCATATTCACCTTTGACATCCTGACACAAAAGGGTCGCCCACCTTTTAATACGCGCATGAAACTGATCTCCAAGATAGAGAAGGTCGGCGAGCATGGTGTGCGCATCACATTCAACGATCAGGCAAACCGCGAGTTTCCGCTGGTCCTTGCGCTCATGCCGGTTTTGCCCAAACACGCCGTCGATGCCGAAAATTTTGACCGGTCACCACTCAATATTCCGATTGGAAGCGGTCCTTATGTCGTATCTCAGGTGCAACCGGGACAGCGCATCGTTTTCAAGCGCGATCCGAATTATTGGGCCGCAGATTTGCCGAGCCGTCGCGGTTTCAACAATTACGACACGATCAGTGTCGAATATTTCCGCAATCTGCAGGCGCAGTTCGAGGCCTTCAAGAAAGGTGTCTTTGACGTTTTCGCCGAGGGCGATCCCAATAAATGGGCATCCTCCTATGGCTTTCCGGCATTTAATGATGGCCGTGTAGTCAAAGAGACATTCAAAACCAAATCACCTTCGAACTTCTATGGTTTTACCTTCAATACGCGCCGTGACGAATTCAAGGACAGGACTGTGCGCGAAGCGCTGGCTCTGATGTTTGATTTCGAATGGACCAATCGCAATCTTTATGCCGGGCGCTATCAACGACTTGGCAGCTATTGGCAGGGTTCGGACTTGTCAGCTCTTGGAATAGCTGCAGATGCTACGGAACGCGCCATTCTCGCGCAGTTCCCCGATGCTGTTCTTCCTGAAGTCATGGATGGGACCTACGAGCCCGCTTCAACCGATGGTTCGGGCCGCGACCGCAAGGAGATGAAACGCGCTTACGATCTGTTGATCAGCCGTGGTTACTCGATCAAGGACGAGCAGATGCTCGATCCAAAGGGTAATCCCCTCAATTTCGAGATTTTGACGCGCTCCGTGGCGGAAGAACGTCTGGGTATCGCCTATAAACGGACGTTGGAACGCCTTGGCATTGGCGTGACAGTCCGCACCGTTGATGATGCCCAATATCAGAAACGCCTGCAGACCTTTGATTATGACGTCATTCTCGGCGCCTATTTGGGCACGCTCTCACCGGGATATGAGCAATATGCCCGCTGGGGCAGCCAATCGAAGGACATCGAAGGGAGCTTCAACTATGCCGGCGTCGCCGACCCTGCAGTGGATACACTTATCGACAAGATGCTCGCAGCGCGCCAACCGGAAGAATTCACCAGCATTGTTCGCGCCCTCGACAGGGTGTTGATCTCCGGCCATTATATGGTTCCCATTTACTACCAGCCTGAGCAATGGATTGCCCATTGGGCTTATCTGAAACATCCGGACAAAACGTCCCTCATTGGCTACCAGCTTTCCACCTGGTGGTCGGACAAACGATAGGTTGAAATCATGACCGAGAAGAAATTCACGATCGATGTGGTGTCGGATGTTGTGTGCCCGTGGTGTTTTGTCGGACGCAAGCGGCTTGAACGCGCCCTCGCGCTCAATCCTGAGCTGGATGTGACCGTGAACTGGCGACCCTATCAATTGGACCCGACTCTTCCGCGCCAAGGCAAGGACCGCAACAAGTACATGACCGAGAAATTCGGCAATTCAGACCGAATTTTTGAGGTTCATCAGCAATTGATTGAACTTGGTAAGGAAGAAGGCATCGAATTCGATTTCGAAGCTATCGAAATCGCGCCCAATACACTGGATGCGCATCGCATTATCCGGTGGGGCTCCCAAGCGGGTCCCGATGTGCAGGACCGTATCGTCGGTATCCTGTTTTCCTACTATTTCGAACAGGGCAAGAATATCGGCGACCATCAGGTACTGATTGAGGCTGCCGAAGAAGCAGGGATGGACGGCGCCATTGTGGCGAGCCTGCTGCCGACCGACGCGGACAGCGTTGGCGTGCGTCAGGAGATCGACACTGCCAACCAGATTGGCGTGCGCGGCGTACCATGCTTCATTCTCGATCAGAAATACGCTGTTATGGGTGCCCAGTCAGCCGACGCGCTGGCCGATGCCATCCGCCAGACCGCAGATGGTTTCGAGCCCGGTCCAACCTGATCTAGATCCTGAACTGGCCGCTATGCGGCGGCCAGCTTTGCCAGCTGCGTCATCACAACAGCTGCACCGTTCAGGCGTTTCTCCGCCGTTGGCCAATCCCGTACGAAGACGATGCTTTGATCCGGGCGGATCTTCGCCATCGAGCCCTGCTCTCCAATCAACTTCACCAGAGCGGCCGGATTGTTGAACGTCTTGTTGCGGAACTGGATGACGATGCCCTTCGGTCCTGCATCGAGCTTGTCCACATTCGCACGGCGGCATAGCGCCTTGATGTAGACGATCTTGAGCAGATGCTGGACTTCATCCGGCAGCGGACCGAACCGGTCGATAAGTTCCGCACCAAAACCATCGATATCCTGCAACTCTTCCAGATCAGCCAGGCGGCGATAGAGACCAAGCCGCAACTGCAGATCCGGCACATAGGTTTCCGGAATCATCACGGCTGTACCCACGGCGATCTGCGGCGACCAGTGGCCGTCATCCACTTCGCATGTGCCCTTGATCTCGGAAACAGCCTCTTCCAGCATCTGCTGGTAGAGCTCGAAACCAACCTCTTTGATGTGCCCGGATTGTTCCTCACCCAGCAGATTACCCGCGCCGCGAATGTCCATGTCATGGCTTGCCAGCTGGAAACCCGCGCCAAGTGTATCCAATGATTGGAGGACCTTAAGCCTGCGATCCGCCATCTGCGTCAACATCTTGTTGGCCGGCAATGTGAACAGGGCAAAAGCCCGCTGCTTCGACCGTCCCACCCGGCCGCGCAGCTGGTATAGCTGTGCCAGACCAAACATATCAGCACGGTGGATGATCAGTGTGTTGGCCGTCGGAATGTCGAGTCCGGATTCAACAATGGTCGTCGACAACAGCACGTCATACTGCCCATCGTAGAACGCGTTCATAATGTCATCGAGCTCACCGGGCGGCATCTGACCATGGGCAATGGCCACTTTGAGCTCCGGCACCTGCGTATCAAGGAACTCCTTGATCTCACCCAAGTCCGAAATGCGCGGACAGACGTAAAAACTCTGGCCACCGCGATAGCGCTCGCGCAACAGGGTTTCGCGGATCACAAGCGGATCGAAAGGAGAAACGAATGTGCGTACCGCCATGCGATCAACTGGCGGCGTGGTGATCAGTGACAATTCACGAACGCCAGTCAGGGCCAATTGCAATGTGCGCGGGATCGGCGTGGCCGACAGGGTCAGCACATGCACGTCAGATTTCAGGTCTTTCAACCGTTCCTTATGCTTGACGCCGAAATGCTGCTCTTCATCGATAATCAGCAGGCCCAGATTCTTGAAAGTAATGCCCTGCCCGAGGAGTGCATGGGTGCCAACGACAATATCGATTTGTCCTTCGGCAATGCCCTTCTTGTTCTCGGCCAGTTCCTTGGCACCAACCAGACGCGAAGCTTGTGCCACATTGACGGGCAGCCCCTGAAACCGCGTCGAGAATGTCTTGAAATGCTGCCGGGATAGCAATGTGGTTGGTACGACAACCGCTACCTGAACGCCATTCAGCGCCGCCACGAAAGCCGCACGCAGCGCAACTTCCGTCTTGCCAAAGCCCACATCGCCGCAAATCAGGCGGTCCATCGGCTTACCGAGGGACAAATCATCGATGACCGCTTCGATGGCGCGGTCCTGATCCTCTGTCTCCTCATAGGGGAAACGCGCAGCGAATTCGCCATAGAGTCCGTCAGGCGGCGTCAGAACGGGCGCTCCGCGCATTTGCCGCTCCGCTGCAATGCGGATCAGGTGTCCGGCAATTTCCAGCAGGCGCTTCTTCAGCTTGGCTTTGCGGGCCTGCCACGCACCGCCGCCGAGCTTGTCCAACACGGCGGTTGAACTTTCCGAGCCAAACCGTGATAAAAGCTCGATATTTTCCACCGGCAAAAACAGACGGTCATCGCCCGCATAGTGGATTTCAAGACAGTCATGCGGCGCACCGGCCGCCGTGATGGTCCGCAGGCCGATGAAGCGGCCGATACCGTGGTCGACGTGCACGACAATATCGCCTGCATTCAATGCAGCAACTTCGCTGATGAAATCCTGATCGCGCTTGCGTCGCTTGGAACGGCGGATCAGGCGGTCGCCAAGAATGTCCTGTTCCGCGATGACCACGAGGTCACCCGCATCAAATCCGGTTTCCAGCGCCAGAATACCGGCCATGATCTTGTCACGCGCCAGCGCCTTCACGGTCCGCAGATCGTTGACGAGTTCGATCTTTTCCAGCCCGTGCTCATTCAGAACCTGCACGAGCCGGTCGCGCGAGCCTTCGCTCCAGGCTGCGAGCAGTACTTTCTTGCCCGCTGCACGCTCGTCGGCAATGTGCTTGACCACCGCATCAAAAACATTGGCATCTTTTGCGGTGCGTTCTTCGACAAAGGTCCGGCCGCGATGTGCGCCGGCGTGGAGAACCGAACGTCCGGTTGCGAATGGCGCATCAAATGGCGAAAAATCCACGCGCATTCCGGATGAGATCGCAGCTTCCTCGACTTCCGCAGGCGACAAATACAGTGAGCCCGGCTCAACCGGTTTGTAGGGCACAGATTCGCCCGGTTCAGTTCCATCTGACTGCTTTTTACGCGCTTCGTAGTGGTCGACCACCATTTTATGGCGTTCCGCCATGGCTTCATGTGCCAGATGATCGAAAATAACAGGCATATTGCCCGCATGATCAAATAACGTTTCCATGCGCTCGTAAAACAATGGCAGCCAGTGCTCCATACCGGCAAAACGGCGCCCTTCCGAAATTGCCTGATAGAGCGCGTCATTGCGCGATGGTGCGCCAAACTTCTGCACATATTGCGAGCGGAACCGGCTGATCATTTCCGGCGAGAGCGTGATTTCACTCATCGGCTGCATGGAGAATTCGGTCTTTTGACTGGACGTGCGCTGCGACGCCGCATCAAAAGTACGAATGGATTCGAGATTATCGCCGAAAAAGTCCAGTCGCAGTGGCTCTTCAGCCCCCGGTGCGAAAAGATCAAGGATGCCGCCGCGAACAGCATATTCACCGACATCGCGAACTGTTGAAACGCGCTCAAATCCATTATTTTCAAGGCGTTGCACCAGCGCATTCATGTCAATTCGATTGCCGGGCTTGGCCATGAACAGCTGTTCGGCCAGCACCTTGCGCGGTGGAAGCTTTTGCAGCACCGCATTGGCCGTTGCGAGGATGACACCCGGATGCTTTTGATCACGGAGCGATGCAAGCCCGGCCAATGCCGCCAGCCGCCGCGCCGCCGTATCAGAACCCGGCGAGACCCGGTCATAGGGCAGGCAATCCCATCCCGGCAATTGCAAAACGGGAAGATCCGGCTGGACGAAATTCAGCACTTGTTCGATATCGGCAACACGCTGGCCATCGCTGGCAATAAACAGCACAGGACCGCCCGCACCCGCCTCGGCAACAACCTTGGCCAAGGCAAAGCCTTCGTAGCCATCCACCACGCCATCAATAACGACGTGACCATTGATATCCGGTTTCAGTCCGAGTTTGGAAAAGGCGGTCATTTCAAATCAGAATTTCATTGTGTTTCGGGATGCAACGATCCTGTGAAAGATCGGCGTGTTGAATTCGGCGGGAACTTCAGCCTCGCCCGTGACCCATTTCAACAGGTCGCGGTCAAGCGCTTCCATCAGCTCTTCATATTGGTCCAGTTCCGTTTCCGACAAGCTTTCAATATGCGCATCGGCAAACTGACCCAGAATCAGATCCATCTCGCGCATGCCGCGATGCCACGAACGGAAAAGGATTTTGCGCTGTCTTGGCGGCAGATCGGCCGTTGAACGACTGCTTCCGGTCATGGACAGTCTCCTTGGAATAGCATGAAAGGCCCCAGCTGAATGGGAGGCCGTATGGTTGCGGCTGGGTATAGCGTGCATTGACGCCGCTGTCAGCCTTGCAACGCATTTTGAACGCGTTAAACCTAAGGAATGCGTCCATCATTGCTTGATCCCCTTTTTGCGTCTGTTCGATCACTTCCCGGCATCGGGCCCAAAGTGACGGGTCTGCTTGCAACATTGCTGGGAACACAGCCACCCGGAACCGAACCGCGCGTCGGTAATCTCGTCTATCTGCCGCCAAACAGCGTGATCGACCGGCGCAACCGCCCGGGAATTGCCTATGCGCCGGAAGGTGCCATTGTGACGCTGGAAGTGCGAGTCGACCGGCATTTGCCGGCGCCAAGCGGGCGCAGCAACGTCCCGCACCGAGTTTTTGCCCATGACGATACCGGTGAGATAGGGCTCACCTTCTTTCACGCCAAAAAGGCCTGGCTCGAAAATGCCCTGCCCGTCGGTGAAACGGTTATCGTTTCCGGCCGCATGGAATGGTTCAATGGCCGCCCCACAATGGTTCATCCGGATCACATCGCCAGCATTGCCGATGCGGCGTCCCTGCCGCTGGTCGAGCCGGTCTATCCCTTGACAGCAGGTCTTTCGCCAAAGGTTCTGGCACGCGGCGTGCAGGAGGCGCTTGCCCGCGCCCCTGAAATGCCGGAATGGATCGAAGAGCCTGTGCTGGTAAAACATGCTTTTCCGACACACCGGCAAGCGCTGGAAACGCTGCACAGGCCGCAAGACCCTTCTGACATTGCGCTGGATCATCCGGCACGGCAACGCCTTGCCTATGACGAGTTTCTTGCTGGTCAGCTGGCCTTGGCACTCGTACGCCTGAAAACCCGGCGGCTTTCCGGTCGCAAGCTGGAAGGCAATGGCAGTCTCAAAGCCAAGATCATTGCCGCATTGCCTTATTCCCTGACGGGCAGTCAGCAGCAGGCAATCAAGGAAATTATTGCCGATCTGCGTGAACCTGAACGGATGCTGCGGCTGCTGCAAGGCGACGTCGGCTCCGGTAAAACAGTTGTTGGCCTGCTCGCCATGGCCCATGCGGCAGAATCAGGCGGGCAATCTGCACTGATGGTTCCGACCGAAGTTCTGGCCCGCCAGCACTATGCCACCATTGCACCTCTCGCAGCAAAGGCCGGTCTGCGCGCAGCCCTGCTGACAGGCCGCGAAAAAGGTCGCGAGCGTGAAGACATTCTCGAAGGGCTGCGCACCGGCGCCATTCACATCATTATCGGCACCCATGCGCTGTTTCAGGAAAAGGTCAGCTACCACGATCTCGTGTTTGTCATCATTGATGAACAGCACCGCTTCGGTGTGCATCAGCGTCTGTTGCTGACATCCAAAGGGACAGCCCCCGATATGCTTGTCATGACCGCAACGCCCATCCCGCGCACGCTGGTTCTGACCGCCTTTGGCGACATGGATGTATCGAAACTCACGGAAAAGCCTGCGGGCCGCAGGCCGATCACCACAGCGATTTTGCCGATGGAGCGCCTAAGCGAATTGGTTGACCGCATGCGCCGCGCCATAGCTGACGGCCAGAAGATTTACTGGATTTGTCCGCTGGTGGAGGAATCTGAACTGGTCGATCTGGTTTCCGCCGAAGAGCGCTTTCAGTCCTTGGAGCCATTGTTAGGTAACAAGATCGGGCTGGTGCATGGACGCATGACCGGGCCGGAAAAAGACGCGGCCATGCTGGCGTTCAAGAATGGCGAAACCCGTCTTCTCGTAGCGACGACGGTTGTTGAAGTGGGTGTTGACGTCCCGGATGCCACGATCATCGTCATAGAACATGCCGAGCGCTTCGGCCTTGCCCAACTGCACCAGTTGCGTGGGCGCGTCGGACGTGGCGACAAGCCATCAACCTGTCTGCTGCTCTACAAGGGACCATTGGGTGAAGTGGCACGGGCTCGTCTTGAGATCATGCGCGAGACCGAAGATGGTTTCCGCATCGCCGAGGAAGATTTGAAACTGCGCGGTGAAGGCGAACTTCTGGGTACGCGCCAGTCCGGTACACCCGGTTTCCGTCTTGCCAGCATCGAAGCCCATCAGGACCTTCTGGAAATTGCCCGCAAGGACGCACGTTATATCCTCGGGCGTGACCCGGAATTGCAGAGCGCGCGCGGCGAAGCCTTGCGCGTCCTACTTTATCTGTTCGAGCGCGATGAAGCCGTGCGGCTTCTTCGCGCCGGATAGGCTTATTCGACGGTAACCGACTTCGCCAGATTGCGTGGCTGATCCACGTCCGTGCCCATGAACACAGCCGTGTAATAGGCCAGCATCTGGATTGGCAGCGCGTAAATGATCGGCGTGATGATTTCGGGCATGTCAGGCAGGATGACCGTGTGCATGGTCTTCAACGTGCTGGCAGCGGCGCCGCGTGCATCGGTGATCAGGATGATCTTGCCACCGCGCGCTGCCACTTCCTGCATGTTCGAGACAGTCTTATCAAACCAGCGGTCATAGGGTGCGATGACGATCACCGGCATGGCTTCATCAATCAGCGCAATCGGCCCATGCTTCAACTCGCCAGCCGCGTAGCCTTCCGCATGAATATAGGAAATTTCCTTGAGCTTCAGCGCGCCTTCTAGCGCCAGCGGGAAGCTGGTGCCACGGCCAAGATACAGCGCATGTTTGACCTGCGACAGATCACGGCTGATCGCTTCCATCTGCTGTTCCAGCTTCAAGGCTTGCGTGGCATAGCGCGGAATTTCCGAAAGCTCATGCACCAGGCGGCGCTCATCTTCCTCGGAGATTGTACCGCGCGCTTTGCCTGCGGTGACAGCCAGTGAGGCAAGCACAGACAACTGGCAGGTAAATGCCTTTGTCGAGGCGACGCCGACTTCCGGACCAGCCAGTGTCGGGAAAATCGTGTCCGACTCGCGGGCCATCGTCGATTCCTTGACATTGACCACGCAGCCGATTTTCAGGCCCTGCTGCTTGCAATAGCGCAGCGATGCCAGCGTATCGGCGGTTTCACCCGACTGCGACACGAACAGCGCAAGGCTGTCCTTCGATAGAGGCATTTCGCGATAGCGGAATTCCGAAGCCACATCGATATCGACGGGAAGCCGGGCGATCTGCTCGAACCAGTATTTACCGATCAGTCCGGCATAGTATGCAGTACCGCAAGCGGAAGCTGCGATCCGGTCGATATTGGCAAAATCAATGGTTGTTGCGCCGGCGCGAATAACGCCTTTGGAGAAATCGAGGTAATTGGCCAGTGTGTGCGAAATAACCTCCGGCTGTTCATGAATTTCCTTTTCCATGAAATGCCGGCGGTTGCCTTTGCTGACGAGAAAGGCTGCGCCCGCTGACTTCTCAATACGGCGCTGCACGACAGCACCGGTTTCGTCATAGATCACAACACTATTACGCGTGAGAACGGCCCAATCGCCATCTTCGAGATAGGACAAACGGTCGGTAAAGGGTGCAAGCGCAATGGCGTCCGAGCCGAGATACATCTCGCCATCACCATAACCAACGGCGAGCGGCGGACCGTTGCGGGCTGCTATCAGCAAATCGTCCTCGCCCTTGAACATGATCGCAATGGCAAAGGCACCGCGCAGTTCCGGCAAAGTCTGGCGGACCGCTTCTACAGGCGAAAGTCCCCGATCCAAAGCCCGTGTGACCAGATGGGCAACCGTTTCCGTGTCGGTTTCAGTCTCGAACACGTAGCCGTCTTTTTCCAGCATGCTGCGCAGTTCGGCAAAGTTCTCGATAATGCCATTGTGGATGACGGCAAGGCGCGGTGTCGTATGCGGATGGGCATTGCGGACGGTCGGTGCGCCGTGCGTGGCCCAACGTGTATGACCGATGCCTATCGTTCCAGCGAGTGGTTGATCCTTTAACAGGTTGTCAAGATTGACCAGCTTGCCCTCGGCGCGGCGGCGGTCAAGCACACCCTTCTCCAGTGTTGCAACCCCTGCAGAATCATAACCACGATATTCAAGGCGCTTCAGGGCATCCACCAGCAATGGTGCTACCTGTTCACGTCCGATAATTCCTACAATTCCGCACATACAAAGCTCCGATGGCTCAAGGTCTCGATTTCCTCCTGCCTAGGGGCAAATAGTCCCGGCAGGAAGTCAAATTACGTTTCAGTCTCTTGCATGAAGTATGGAAGGTCTATTCCGCCTTCTTGGCTTGCTTCAGCGCGATATAGCGGGCCCGCAATTGTGTCGCCCGCCCTTCCTTGGTCACCTGATGCGCCCGGCCCAAAGCCAGAGCATCGGCAGGCACATTTTCAGTGATCACACTGCCGGAAGCCACATAGGCATTGTCGCCGACCGATACAGGAGCAACCAGTGAGGAATTGGACCCGATGAAAGCCCCGGCTCCAATTTCGGTCCGCCACTTATTATATCCGTCATAATTACAGGTGATCGCTCCAGCCCCGATATTGGCGTCAGCGCCAACGGTTGCATCGCCGAGATAGGTCAGGTGGTTGACCTTGGCGCCCGCACCGATCCTGGCATTCTTCACTTCAACGAAATTGCCAACCTTTGCCTTCGCCGCAAGATCTGCACCCGGACGCAGCCGCGCATAGGGGCCCACCATGGCACCGGGCCCGACCTTTGCACCTTCCACATGCGAGAAAGCATGGATGACGGCACCAGTCGCAATGGATACGCCGGGGCCGAAAACGATATTTGGTTCCAAGATAACATCTGCCTCGATCAGCGTGTCATGGGCAAAAAACACAGTTTCCGGCGCTTGAAGCGTCACACCCGCCAGCATCATGGCGCGGCGCTTGCGGTTCTGCCAGATGGCTTCAGCCTCCGCGAGTTCCACGCGCGTGTTGATGCCGATCACATTGTCGACAGCGATTTCGATGGCAATGACAGACTTGCCGAGCGCATTGGCAATCTCAACCACATCGGTCAGATAATATTCGCCCTTGGCATTTTTGTTGGTGATTTTGTCGAGCAGCTGCAATGCATTGTCGCCGCGCAGAGCCATGAAGCCGGCATTGCAAAAACCGATCTGTTTCTCGGTTTCACTGGCATCCTTGTCTTCACGGATGGCGAGCAGCTTGCCGTCCTTTTCGATGAGGCGGCCATATCCTGCCGGATCGGCGGGACGGAACCCCATCACAACCACATCGGCGCCGCCAACCAGCCTGGCTCTCGCCTGTTCCAGCGCAGCGGATTCGATCAGCGGCGTATCGCCGAACACAACGAGAATATCATCATAACCGCGCGCAATGGCATCGCGCGCCGCCAGCACCGCATGGCCAGTCCCAAGCCGTTCTGTCTGCTCATAGGTCGAAACATTCGACACCACAGACTGCACCGCCGCCTGTACCGCATCCGCCCCGCGACCAACGACAAGGGCGATATCGTTGCCGCCCGTGTCACGCACAGCCTTGGCCACATGCGCAACGATGGGCAGACCTGCAATCGGATGCAGGACTTTCGGCAGCGCGGATTTCATGCGCGTGCCCTCACCGGCGGCAAGAATAACCGAGAGGCAGGTACGTGATGTCATTGTCAGAATTCCGGATCCGTTTTGGCTAAGTACAGTGTTACGCCAGATCGTGGCATAAACCCGGTTGCCAATGCATGAACAATTTCCGCTTCTTTAGCCGAGTTGGCCAAGGATGGGAAATGTTTCAAGCAGCCAGAAAGAGAATGTCTGCAAGCCGCCGGTCAGGAACAGCACACCGGTAACGACAAGCAAGCCGCCCATGACCTTTTCCACCTTGCCGAGATGCATGCGGAAGCGGCTGAGAAAACGCATGAAATAACCGGAAAACAGTGCAGCGATGATAAACGGAATACCGAGCCCGAGCGAATAGATCGCCAGCAGCAATGCGCCATCCGACACCGTATCGCGGCCACCGGCCAACGCGAGAATCGGTCCAAGGACAGGGCCGATGCATGGCGTCCAGCCAAACGCGAAGGCTAGCCCCATCACATAGGCGGCCAGCGGATTGGCCGGCTTGCCCTTGGTCTGGAATCGCGCCTCGCGCGACAGGAAAGCGAACCGGAACACACCGAGAAAATTCAACCCCATCAGAATGATAACAATACCGGCTGCAATGGCAATTTCCTGTTGCCACATACGCAGCAGGCCGCCAATGGTCGACGCGCCTGCCCCCAACAGCACAAACACTGTCGAAAACCCAAGCACAAAGCAGAAGGATGAGAGCAGCAGCGCCTGCCTGACCGGCGAAACACGCGCTGCAGGCTGATCCGAACGGAAATCTTCGACCGTCACGCCCGCCATATAGCAGAGATAAGGCGGTACGAGCGGCAGAACGCAAGGAGACAGGAACGATAGCGCGCCAGCACCGGCGGCGGTCAGATAGGAAACATCAAGCGCCATATGCGCTCCTTATGTGGCATTTCAATCGTGGTTTGAGTGCCATAGGCCGAATCTCTTGCAAATTCCAATCACCTTTTCGCCAGCTTCCCGGTTAAAATCTGCCTCTCGGCGACTTTTAGACATATTTTGTACTGGCAAATTGCATGTAACGATCAGAAAAATCGCGGAACAGGCAAAAACAAGGCTTATTGTCGCAAAAACTCTGCACAATAGCTGTTGACCGATGGCGAACTCATCCCTATGTTCCGCCGCAATCCCGAGGGCAGCGCCAAGCGTTTCCCTTGCAAGGGAGCGCGTAGCTCAGCCGGTAGAGCAACTGACTTTTAATCAGTAGGTCCGGGGTTCGAACCCCCGCGCGCTCACCAACCAAATCAAAAACTTTCTAGATACTCTGGCCCTTTTGAGCGGTAATAATCCACGCGCGCGAGTCAAACAGCACGCCGTCCGTGGCCATATGCGCCTCCAGCAAATCACGCAGCCGCTGCAATGCACCTTCGTGCGCTTCATCGGTGCGCGCGAGGGCGTCCTTCACAAGATAGAGCTCAGTGAGTGAGTTAAACGCCGCATCGACGTTCGGCCCATAGAATACCGGTTCCCGCACATCAATAAAATCGATCGAAACAAAGCCTGCCGCGCTCAGAAGTTCTGTAGCGACGATAGGATTGCCAAGTGAAAACGGATTTAGGGCATTTGTGGAGCCTGCGGTTCCCGGGGCCAAGGCTTGCTGAATGGCACCAGACCATTCGTTGCGGTCCTTGTCCTGCCACACCATCCAAACGAGGCGCGCGCCTGGACGCATCGAGCGGGCGATATTGGCAAACGCCGCCGCCGGATCAGCAAAGAACATCACGCCAAACCGGCTGATGCAGAGATCGAAACCGGCAGCGGGAAACGCGTGACGCTGGGCGTCTCCCAGCTCAAACGCAACATTTCGCAACTCCGCTTGGCTGGAACGTTGTCGTGCAACCTCAAGTATCTCTGCGGACGTATCCACGCCGATCGCGTCACCTTCCACGGCAGCACGGGCGGCCTCGCGCGTGGTTTGTCCTGCCCCACAACCGATGTCGAGCACGCGATCACGTATCCCGACATTGGCAGCCGCGTGTAAATGCGCATTGTGACGCTTTAATTCTGCGTCATAAAAATCAGCACGATCCAACATCTCCACCCTCACCCGGTTCTGTCTCGATCACTCGATCCCCTTAAGAAACCGATTGCATAACAAGATCAGTTATGCAATATAAAAACCGGTTGTTAAATGCAAGCAGATGGACGGAAGCCATGGCAGCCAACCGGAACCATCTTCCTTACCCGCACCGCCGGGCGTGGCAATAAATACACCGCAGTTCTTGTTACTTCGTCCTTTACGAGGAACCACAAAATGAATGAACGCATCATCATGACTGACGGCGTGGAAATTGCCACGCAGGCTTTTGGCGATCCGGCCGGCAAGCCAGTTCTGCTTATTATGGGTGCCATGGCTTCAATGTTGTGGTGGCCGGAGGCATTTTGCCAAAAGCTCGCCGCACAGGGCCACTATGTCATCCGGTACGACAACCGTGACACCGGCCTTTCCACGTTTTACGAGCCGGGCAGCCCCCCTATACGATGGACGACATGGCCAAGGACGCCATACACGTGGTCGATGCTTACGGCATCGGCAGCGTCCATCTGGTTGGCATGTCACTGGGTGGGATGATCGCTCAAATCGCTGCTCTGGCCCATCCGACGCGGGTGAGGACGCTGACGCTGATCTCCACTACGCCAGTCGGCATTGATACCTCCAATCTGGCGCAGACCAGCGATATCTATATGGAGCATGCGGCAGCGGGTGAGAGCGTCGATTGGAGCGACAACGCTCAGGTCATCGATTTCATCGTGAGAGATACACGGATGATTGCCAGCACTGCGCACCCCTACGATGAAGTAAGTGCCCGCAATCTTGTGGAGCGCGACGTCGAGCGCGCTAAAAACTTCGTCAGCGCCACCAACCATTTCATGCTGAAGGGCGGCGATGTGTGGAAGGGAAAACTGGGTGAGTTGACCGCCCCTCTTCTCGTCATCCACGGTACGTCCGACCCGGTCTTTCCGGTCGGGCACGGCGAATTACTGGCAAAGACCGTTAAAGGCGCTGAGCTTCTCCGTCTGGAGGGTGGTGGTCATGAAATTCATCCCGAGGATTGGGGTCAAATCATTTCGGCTATCAACGCTCACACGGATTAAGGCATGACCAGACAGGTTTAACCAAAAAACGATCCGTAGGCGCTTATCTATTACTTCCTTGTCGCGCAGAAATCATCAGTCATTCAACGCGGGCAAAGCAAGCCTGTGTAAAAGTAATATTTTTGCGATGTCTTGCTTAGAGGCATTCCAAACTAACCTGAATCAGCGCATATATTACGTCTCTCAAAAAAAGTCATAAGACGCCGAGGGGAAGAATAAAATGCGAGCAAGAGTTACTTTTCTGGGATCTCAAAACTACAAAGAGAAAATCATTATTCAAGCGCAAGAGCAAAGCGATGACGCCCGCTTTCGCTTGTATAATTGTTCTGCAGAAATGCAGGCGGTCATGAGGCGTATTCGCCGAAAGGCGCGAATGAAACTCCTCACATCAAACAGATGATCTCTGAGCCTTTACGCTCAACTGTGATTTGACTGTGTTGATGCGAGCCGTCAAGTTGGTCATGCTGTACGACCATACAGCGTGAGGTCCGGTTATATGTTAGCGGGAAAGCCAGCAGTACCGGGCCTCATTTCCCCTTTGGACGAGCTTTAAAAACTGGCGGCGTCATCCAGTAAAACAAAGAACGTCAGACGACGCCGGGAGTCTTGTCGTTTCAATCCGTCTTCACACCAATTGACATTTAAGTGTCATACGCACCTGCTAGGGCACGGCCTCTACCAACCGGGCATTATCATGAGCGACAACCGCGACGACGACGGCTATCTCCACTACAGCACTCCCATGGGCTGGCATTTGCTGTTTTTTATCGGCGCAGTCTTTGTCGCGATTGCTATCAGCCAGCTCTGCAATTAGGCAAAACAAGCAACAGCAATGATTACTTACACCTAACGACGTACAAGCTCGTGGAACTCGTCGCGCTGTCCAGGAACATCCTCGCTGACCACCAGCCCAAGCCCTTCCCGCTCGAACACATCAAACCACTCATCCCATTCGACAATCCTTGGACCGCCCAACTGATCAGGCCGATCGGCTCCTTCGTGATCGTCGTCTTCATAGGGGTGCTGACCAAATTGAATCATCAGAACCGGATTGTCATCGCCAATCAATTCGGCTGCATCCCTGATCACCGGAATGCCGGAACGAGCCCCTGCCCAATCGCGAATTTCATCAGGTTTTGTAAGCAGTCGCGTGTTCGTCATGGATTGTACCTCCTTGAGGGATGCAACGATTGCAATACGTTCTGGTTCCAGTGTGTCTGCGTAAAATGTATCAGGATTTGGCATCATCGTGACGTACCACCGGCATTTTGAATACACATGAACGGCAGGATATGGGCTAAATATGAAGCGGTTTAGCGCGTCCAGAGCGGCAGACCGGTTGCCTTTGCCACCTCTGGGTCGGCGGTGAACAGGGGAAAACCCCGTTTGTTCAACGTTTGCAGAATGTCTTTGTCCGTCCCGACATGTAAACGCTTCAGATTGGCATCATTGTAGATATGACCGGATGAATCCGGATTGATACCAGTCAGGATCACGGCTTTCGCACCATTGGTCAGCGCATAGAACACCGCCGTCATTCCATTGGAAAACTTCATATCATCGTCAATCTCGACATTCAGCCTTCCCATCAAGGCTTCAAACATCGACATTCGCCCAAAACGATTGATGATTTTCAAGTTGTTGTATGAATAATCGAATGCGGCAAGGCCTCGCTTCAATCGCGTCATGCTTTTTGGCCAGCGCATCACATAGAGATACCCTGTCGCCTTGCCGTTCAATACTTTTCGTACCGCCTGTGCGTTAACGGTCTGTCCTTCGACCTGATTGAACTGCATGATCGCTACATCAGGAATGGCGCGTCCCCATGTCTCGCAGACCTGTTGAGAGCCGTTGACGCTGATGACATGGAAACTTGCATCAAACCCCGCAGGCATTGTCGAGACCGGCGCTGATCCCACCACGACCACAGGTCCTGTAAACGGCTGCGAATGCGCGGGCGGGCGCGGTTTCATGATGCGGTAAATCAGCGTCCGCCGGAACCGTGTTATTGTCTCTGATAGACGACCGCCCATTTCCCACCCGATTATCAGTATCGGCACCCGAAGCGCTGCGCGTCTTGGGGGCCCGTTGTTAAAACAGAGACTTGAAAAACCCGAGTTCAGCCATTTGCTTCGAACCTTGATAGGGAACGGAAATATCTGAAACGAGATAATTCAATTTACCCTCCTGAATAGCGCCAAGCATACGAATGTAAGATCGTGAGCCCTTGAAATATTGATTGTCGTTGATGGCTTCGACCACCAGATCCTCCGTCTCATTGAAGAACTTGAAGTGAAGCAATGAACCGATGATCGGGGAAAAGTTTCGGGTAAATGGCCATGGTTTGTGAATACTGACACTCAATCCGATTTCATAATCCACATAGACCAGAGGATATTTCATGAGTTCGTCGTGAACATCAGGGCGGTCCATGATCCGGTCACGCGGCCCGCCGGACATCAGCATTCCCGATGTGGTCCGAAATAACCGGTAGCCGCTGGCGTCGAACATATTCGCCGTGTGCCAGGGCATATTGCTGCCCGACCCGCCAAAATCTGCCGACTGGATTGTGTTCTCCGGATAAAAATCGATCATGGGAGCCGGACAATGATAGATGCCCTCGGCTTCCAGTTTCCGGATCAGTTCGGGCAGCTTTCTGGTCTCATATTGGTCGTAGACAAAATATTCGTCGCAATCGACGTTCAGATACCACCGCTGCGTGCCAAACATTCTGACCAGCGCCTCGCGCCACAACCCGCCACCTTTGGCTTCGCGATAACGGACATCGGACCCAAAAACTTCGACATCATCTTCTTTAAGCAGCCGTTCGCGCGTTCCATCGCTCGACTGATCATCAACGCACAAAAATCGCGTGACACCGAGTGCACGATAATGCTCGAGAAATGACGGAATGAACCGCAGGCTGTTGCGGGTCAGGAAAATCAACGGAATATCCAAATCGCCAAGCGGCAGAATATCGCGCTCGCGCAGTGAATAGATGCTGATGCGACTAGGTGCACGTCGCACATTCAAAGTACGCCACCGGCTTAGTAGCGGGAGGGTCAAAGACTTCGGAAAATGATCGGGTAACTCGATATCGGACGACCGATAGGGAAATGGAATTTCAAGTTTTCCAAACAGCGCAGACTTGTTTTGTCGCAATAGAATCCCTCCACCCGGACTCCGCTAGTTTGAGGAGCCGTGTTGTCCGAAATTTCAACGGGAAAGAATTTGCAGTTGTTTCTCCATCACAAGAAACAACCTAAAACACCCCACAGTTGTGGATATAGGTATCCCAAGGCCCCGGTTCAACCAGGGCTAGGGTTATTGGATGATCTATTTCAGTCTACTTGCCGTCATATCGGTTTGAATTCCGGGTCGATCTGCAATGCTTGCGAACGCCACTCGTCGCCATAATCCACATTCTGCCAATCCTTGAACCAAGGACCGCCATTGGTAAAATGCACCGCATGCGGTGTTCCTGCAGCGGGCTTTTCATTCCAGCCTTCCAGCCAATTCCATTCTGTTGGGATTTCACCGATTTCATCATCTGCAGCCCACTGCATCCGATGGAGATAGGCGCCACTCTCACGATTGATGAGTTCGGGCGTCAACTTGCGCGTGGACGGATGCGCACAATTGAACATCATGAACGACGACCAGTTCTTGCGTGGATAGGAAGTCTGGACCTTGCCATCCATTTTGAAACCCTCTTTCGGCGTATAGTCATGCTTTACGCAGCAGACGGCCTTATTCGGGTCTTGATATTGCAGGAGTTCGGCAACATCGGAAAAGAACAGGAAATCGCAATCGCAAAAAAGCGCCCAGCCCTCACAGCCTGCTAGCCATGGGGTAAAGAAGCGCGAATAGGTGAATTCAGTCGAGGCTAGAGGATCAACCTCACGGGTGTATGCGCCCTTTTCTACAAGCTCACTCAGTACAATCGGCTTGACCTGCACAGGGATGGAGGCGTTGTCCAAAATCGTGCGTTTAGCCACTTCGTAAGCGATCGGCTCACGGGAATCCCAGCCTATGTAAATATCGAGTGATTTGGCCATGTATAAAGTCTCCGGCATATGATCAACATTCAATCGAAGCGCGAGATTTCTATCTGCTGTACGCCCTCGCGTGTATCCCCTACCTAGACACGATTGGAGCAAATAATGCAATCCAACGTTGAATTAAGTAGAAATCGCAACCAGTTAACCCATGAATTTAACATTACTGACGAACGCCAGAATCATGTCTCTGATACAAGTTTGCGAATTGCAGCAGGCAGCGGTGAATGCTCTATTTTCAAACGAAACGACCACCGCGCGTTCACTTAACGAGAGATAAAATGACGATTGATCTATCTATCCGCTCCATTACCCGCGAGGATTATGAGCAATGGCTGCCGTTATGGGATGGATACAATGCATTCTACGGCCGCTCCGGACCGACTGCTCTTGCGCCCGAAATTACGCGCATGACCTGGGAGCGTTTCTTTGATGCCTATGAGCCGGTCAATGCGCTTGTGGCCGAAAGTGGCGGAAAGCTCCTGGGACTTACCCATTACATCTTTCACCGGAGCACCACGTCGATTGCGCCAAACTGTTATCTTCAGGACCTGTTCACCAGCGAGGCAGCGCGCGGAAAAGGCGTTGGACGGGCGTTGATCAATGGCGTGTATGAACGAGCACAAAATGCCGGGTCACCGCGCGTATACTGGCTAACCCACGAAACCAACCACACGGCCAAGGAACTCTACAATAAGGTAGCGGAAGACTCAGGTTTCGTTGTTTACCGCAAACTGTTTTAGTTTTCCGGCTAACATCACGACCGGTTCGCTTCATTTCGTGGGAAGGACATGCTCCCGGGCAAATCCACCGGCAGTCAGCGAACCAACTTTTCACGCAGGTAAAATCCGAGTTCCTTGACGATTTTCGACGACTCCCTGGTCAGAAAAAGGCCAAAATCCGCGCTGGGTGCCGCCGGTAAACGCTGGTCTGCGTCGATTGTCTCACAATCGCTCGGTACGCTTTCCGGTAGCATGAGGCTGTAACCAAGCCCGGCGCGCAAAGCCCCGATGAGTGCCCCATAACTGGAAACGCGGCATGCTACGGACCAGGCGACGCCAGCTGCGGCGAAGGCAACGGTTGTCTTGTCCTGCCACGTACACGAACCCTCAAACACAATGAGCGGTATGGCATCGCCCTCACCCACGTCGATCATCCGGCTGCCGCTCCACACCAATTGCCGCGACCAATGGAAGAATGGCACGGACGCAAATCGCGACGGATCGGCTATGACCATATCGAGCTTTTCCGTTTGCAAGCTTTGGCTGAGCTCCCCGCTATGCGCCGTGATTAAATCAAGCTCGACCTGCGGAAACCGCTTGCGAAATTCTGCCAGCAGGATCGGCAGGCGGGTCGCAACCAGATCCTCGATCAACCCGAGGCGTACCCGGCCCACAAGCTGCCGTCCTTCAATCTGCTGGCGTGCATCATCGCCAAGTGCGATGAGTTTACGCGCATAAGCCACGAGAATCTGCCCCGAATCCGTCAGCGTGACGCCGCGTGATGTGCGGGTCAAAAGCTGCGTGCCGAGATCGACCTCGAGCCGTTTGAGCTGCATGCTTATCGCCGCTTGCGTGCGCGACAAGCGTTCAGCTGCACCGCTGACAGTGCCGGTTTCTGCCACGACAACCAACGCGCGCAGCAAATGCGGATCAAGATTCAGCTCCATAAACAAACCTTATATCGACATAAGAATTATCAGGATACTTTATCGAACGATGCCATGGCAAGTAGCACCTTCACGCTGAAGGAGAACGAGCTTGACCACATTTCGCGACCGTTTTGACGAACTTGGCCTCATCTGGCCTGATATCGCCCCTGCTGATTTTCCTTTTGCGCCAGCCACGCGCATCGACAACATCGTCTATATCTCCGGACAAATCCCTGAAACCCGCGATGACATTGCATATACGGGCAAGGTTGGCGAAACAGTCAGTCCCCAAGATGCCAAGAAGGCTGCTGCACTTTGCGCCGCCAACATCCTGTTCTGGCTCAGCAAGGAACTGGATGGAGATTTAAGCCGCGTTGTTCAAGTTGCAAAAATCAACGTCTACATCAACGCGGTCATCGGCTTCAGCGACTTTTCCATAGTGGGCAATGGCGCTTCGGAATTGTTGCTGAACGTTCTGGGCGACAAGGGCAAGCATGCGCGCGCGGCGCTGGGCATGGCAGGCCTGCCTGTCAATGTCCCCGTTGAAGTCGATGCAATCGTCCATGTCGGCTGATCCTTGCGCTATAAAGGGAATATTATCATGAACTTTGGACTGGATGGAAAACGCGCACTTGTGCTGGGCGGTAACAAGGGGCTCGGCCGCGGCGTTGCCAAAGCTCTCGCGGAAAACGGCGTGACAGTCGCGATTGCCGGCCGCGACCAGACGGCGCTGGACGCAACAACCGCAGAATTGCGTGCCCACACGCCGAATTCCTTCGGTATCAACGCCGATCTGGAAGACACCATTGCCCTGGCAGCCATGCTGGATCAGGTTGATCGTGCATTGGGCGGCATCGATATCCTGCTTCTCAATGGCGGTGGACCCCCGCCTTTCGCCGCGTCCACCCCCAACATCGTGCAATGGCGAACCCAGTTCGAAGCGATGTTCCTGTCAGGCGTGCGTATCGCATCGCACTTTGTGCCAAGAATGCGCGAAAAGCGCTGGGGCCGCATTCTGGTGGTTTCATCAACCAGTGTGCGGGAGCCCATTGCTGGGCTGACTGCCTCGAATGCTCTGCGCGCTGCCGTTGCGGGATGGGCGAAAAGCCTTGCGGGAGAAGTCGCTGCGGATGGGGTAACTGTCAATCTTCTGCTCGCCGGGCGTCTGGCGACAGATCGGACTGACAAACTGGATCGTATGGATGCCGAGGCTCTGGGTATCGATGTGTCGGTGGTCTCAGCGCAAAGTCAGGCGGAAGTGCCGGTTGGACGCTACGGAACAGCGGAGGAGTTCGGTGCAGTTGCCGCGTTCCTTGCCAGCCAACAGGCATCCTATGTGACCGGTGCGGCTATCCCGATTGACGGGGGCTTGTCGCACGCCATTATCTAGTGATGATCGGCGGATAAGATGATTCTTATCCGCATACCGACTGCTGGTGCGGGATACTCCAAAGCTCAAAACCCATTCAATCGAAGGAATAATCCGATGCCGGATCGAAGCCGTGTTGATGCTTTTGTTGCAACAGTCGTCAGTGGTGATCACGTCAAGGCTATCACCGATTTCTACCATGAGAATGCATCGATGCAGGAACCCGGCAAGGAACCGCGCCGTGGCCGGGAACTGCTGGAAAAGCATGAGCAGGCCGCACTAAACCGGCTGGAGCGGATGTATACCCACCCTGCCAGCGCCGTTCTAATCGACGGCGACAATGTTGTGATCAACGGGATATTTGACGCGACAACCAAGGATGGAGTGACCCGGTGTCTGGAAGAACTTGCGATACAGCGCTGGCAAGGCGACCGCATTATTGAAGAGCGGTTCTTCTATGATACGGCATCAGCCTGGACCATCGTTGAAGCATAGAGATAAAGACAATCCGGCCCGCGAGGGCCGGATTGATTGCTAGGCGCTTATGCCCTGCCCGCACGCGTTGCAAGCTTGATCGCACCCGAGGTGACGATCAGCAGAGCAGAAGCCACGATGATGACCACTGTAAACGCGTTCTCGAATGCCGCTTTGGCAAGAGAGATCAAGTTCATTGCAGCATCGGGTGCAAGATTCTGAGCCAGAATAAGCGCTTCATCCAGACTGTCATAGACCATCGCCGAGACATTCATGCTGTCTGGTACAGTCAGACTGATCGTATAAATGGTCGACATAAGACTGCCGAGCAGCGCGACGCCCATGGCGCCGCCAAGTTCATACGAAACTTCCTCAATCGAAGCGACGGTACCGGCACTCTTCTCCGGCGTGTTCAGCATGACGGCACTTGAAGCCGCCGTCATGGCAGCACCAAACCCAAAACCCAGCACGACGAGGCTCGAGATCTGTACAATTGGTGATGCCTCATACGCATAGAGAAGGCTGGCAATGCCCAGACCCGCGACAAGCAAGCTGATCCACAAGATACGTTCAGACCCGAGACGCGGCAAAGCAAGTCCGGCAACCGGCCCTGCAACAAAGGCTGCCAACGGCACCGGCAGGATCAACAGTCCGGCTTCCAGTGGCGACAGCCCCATAACCAGCTGAAAACGCTGACTGAGCACGAGTTCCATACCAACAAGCGTCAGCGATGCAATAAAGGCCGCAGCCACACCGGACGAGAACCGCCTGTTCCGAAACAAGGAAAAATCGATCATCGGCTGTTTGGCAAGCAATTGCCTACGGACGAACAGCGTCAGGAAGACCGCGCCGACGATGACAGCAACAAGTGCGGCCTCATAAAGCGGCTTCTGTTTGGCAAATTCCTTGATGGCGTAGGTCACACCCACGAGACCGATCATAATCAACACCGATCCAATCAGATCCCATGGGCGCGTTTTATCGCCCGCACGGTTCGGAATGATCCAGAGCGTGAGCGCAAACGCGGCAATAACAATGGGCACATTGATCAGGAAGACGGAGCCCCACCAGAAATATTCAAGCAAAACGCCGCCGAGAACCGGGCCAATCGCGGCACCACCCGAGGCGATTGACGCCCAGATGCCTATGGCAAAAGCACGTTCGCGTTCATTGGCAAATGTCTGGCGAACTATGGAAAGCGTAGCGGGCATCATCATCGCAGCACCCACAGCCAACAGGGCACGTGAGGCAATGAGGATGGCACTTGTCGGCGAAAAGGCGGCAGCAAGTGAAGCAATACCGAAGACCAGAAGACCTGCAGCAAAAAGCTTTTTGTGGCCAATGCGGTCACCCAGTGCACCGGCACCGGGCAGCAGACCTGCAACAACCAGGGGATAGGCATTGACGATCCACAGTTTGGCGGATGCAGACGCATGAAGATCATGGGTCAATCTCGGCAAAGCGGTGTAAAGAACAGTCATGTCAATGACGACGAGCAGAAGAGCGCTGGATACGATCGCGAGGACCAGCCAGCGGTTTTGGGGTAGCATTTTTCTCACCATTTGGAGCGTTCTTCGCTCCTGTTACAATTACGGACGTGAGCAGATTGTGTCTCTGTTCACAGCCACTATATAAATACGTTCGTATTGAAATAAAAGAGGAGACCTGATTTTGGGCCGAAAACGCACGATTGACCGGGATAAAGTGCTGGATGCGGCAGAAAGCGTTGTCGCCAAAGTTGGCGCCGCAGCGTTGACCATCGACGCTGTCGCCAAAGCTGCGGGAATCACCAAGGGCGGTGTGCAATATTGTTTCGGCACCAAAGGCGCGCTCATCGATGCAATGCTGGACCGTTGGGGCCAGGACTACGATGAGGAAGTGGCGCAGCTATCCAGCGATGCGCATGCACCCATCAGCCCGATCCGCGCCCATCTGGAGGCCACACGCAAAGGTGACGACAATTCCAATGCCAAGGCCGCCAGCCTGATGGCTTCATTGATCCAGACGCCGGAGCATTTGGGCAGCACGCGCGAATGGTATCGAACCAGAATGGCCGATTTCGACCTCTCTACGGAAGAAGGCCGGCGCGCTCGAATGGCGTTCATTGCCACTGAAGGCGTCTTCATGCTGCGGTTTTTTGGATTTATGGAGATCGGTAATGATGAGTGGCACGACATGTTCGATGACATCGAAACGTTGGTACTAGTGAACTCTGATCAGCCACAGAGGGATTGAGAAAATTTGGCAAAAACGAGATAGATCTTACAGCGTTTGTCATATTAAGTCGCAGCCGACGAAAGCTACAGCTTCGCATCGAGACCGCTCCGAAAAGCGAGTTTGAATTAGTTTTACGATGAATTGTAAATCGTGCGGTGATAGCGTGATTTCATCCGGCACCTCCGGACATCATCAGTTTTGAGAGCCCGAATGTCATTTCCAGAAGAAAAAATATGGAACGAGATCAACGAGGGCTGGTCGCGAATGTCCTTTAGAGAGCGCTTTTTATGGGAGACGATCAAGCGTCCGCCCGAAGAATGGGAAGTGCCGGAATACGGGAAATTTTGGGTAGTCGCACTCATCGGTTCGAAAGTTATTTATTTTAACCATCACGAACACGGCTTCAATCGCTCACCTTGGCATCGTTACGGATACATTGACGCCTATGAATCCCTGCAATATGGGCTTGAAATGGCCATACAAGCGCAACTCGAGATAATCAACACGGGTTATGATATCGCCCCCTCGAGAAGTCCACCAATACCCGGCGAATACCAAAAACCATAAATTCAATTTGTCGACGCGACCAAAGGGATTATCTGTGAGATAAGTTTAAGCCAGCGGAATTCTCAACTCGGCTCTCAATCCCCCTTCGGGATCATTTTTCAGTACGATATCGCCGCCGCAGCGCTGGGCGATGTTGCGGGCAATGGTAAGGCCAAGCCCAAAACCGCCGGTCTCCCGGTTGCGTGAGCCCTCCACCCGCCGGAATGGCTGGAAAACCTCGTCAAGTTTCTCCTGGGGAATACCGGGGCCCTTGTCGCGAATGACAAGAACAATATCGTTTTCCACCTGCGACAGATCAACATTCGCGCTTTGACCATATTTAACCGCATTGTCGATGAGATTGGTAATACACCGCCGCAATGCGATGGGGCGGCCAAAACAGATCAGTTTGCGGGAAGCAGAACTGCTCTTGCCGAACGTCACCTCGGGATAGTTATCGGCAATCGAATCGACCAGCGACCAGAAGTCGATCTTCTCCTGTTCCTCTTCGACAATCTCATAGGTGGCGAAATCGATCACCGAGCGTGAAATCGCTTCAATGTCATTGAGGTCCTGCATCAGGGACTGACGCAGTTGCGATTTGCGCAAAAGCTCCAGCCGCAGACGAATGCGGGTCAAGGGCGTGCGCAAATCATGTGCCAGCGCGGCAGCCAGCTGCTCGCGGTCCGCCACATATTCACGTAGCTGCGCCTGCATTGCGTTCACCGCCCGCGCCGCCGATTTGTATTCGGTACTGCCATATTCGGGCAAAGGCGGGATTTTCACATCCTCACCAATGCGTTTGACAGCGCTTTCCAGGGCCCGATACGGCGCCGTCAATCTGCGCATGGCCCATATCGACATGATGATGACGATTGCCGCGACCGAACCGAAAAGCGGCAGGGTTTGGGTCGTCAAAATCGGATCAATCGGTGCGACGGGCGTTACAAAATTCAACCACTGGCCGTCGCTGAATTCGATGGACGCTGCCAATCCGCCGCTCTCGCTGAAATCCTGCGCCAAATCGGTTAACTGCCGTTCGACAATTCCCACGTCAGGATTGAATGTGCTGGGATTGACGGGCATTCCCGTGACAACTTTTGGCGAATCGCGGCGAACCCGTGCATCGGTGACGCCAAACGCGGAAAACCGCGCCACAAGCACATCTTCAAGTTCCGCCAGATTGTCATCCGCCGCGATAGCCGACTTCACGGCCGGTTCATCCGACATATAGAGCGGGCTCGATACATTCGACATGGCAGTGGCAAGGCGTGTTCTTTCCGGTGGCGGCGAAGCATAGAGCAGTTTGACCAGCGTATAGGCACGGTCGCTCAACCGGAACAGCTCTTGGATATTGTTGCCTTCATTGCGATCACGCGAAACAATCGACAAGGTCGCAATCTGCGTGGTGATCAGTCCGGTTATCAGGATCAGCAGAATCCAGCTTGGCAATGACTGGGGCAGAAACCGTTTCATTCCGCCACGACCTCAGGGACGAACTGATAACCACCGCCGCGAATAGTCAGGATGATTTTGGGCGAGCGCGGATCATCTTCCATCTTGCGGCGAAGACGGCTGATCAGAATATCGACGCTGCGATCATAACCATAGGCAACATTGTTTCCGGCAAGTTCCAACAATTGATCGCGGCTGAGCATGCGCTGCGCGCTTTTCACCAAAGTCTCGAGCAGATTGAATTCACCGCTGGTCAGTTCAATCCGCACATTATCCGGTGAAATCAGCCTGCGCCGCGAGCAATCCATCGTCCAGCCAGCAAATTTGTAGACCTGAGGCTCTATGCGCCGGTCTGTGCCGGGCGCATCGAGACGGCGCAAAACGGCCCGCACCCGCGCCAGCAATTCGCGGGGATCAAACGGCTTGGATACATAATCGTCCGCGCCCATTTCCAGCCCGACAACCCGGTCCGTGGTTTCGGTGATTGCGGTGAGCATGATAATCGGCACACGTGAATGCATACGGATATCGCGGCAAATCTCCATGCCGCTCTTGCCCGGCAGCATGACATCGAGAATGAGCAGATCGACCGGTGTGCGGGAAAAGATTGCCTGCATCTCGTCATTGTCGCGGGCAACAGACACCCGCATACCGCGCTTCTTCAAGAACTCATGCAGCAGATCACGGATAGCCTCATCATCATCGACAATCAGAATATGCGGTTCGGATTTCATGCGAATCTTTCGATGTGGCAAGTTTTGATTTGATTATCCGGCAACAGGATAAAGGCCGAAATACGCATTGACCAGCACCGCCCGGTGAATTCGCCGTGATTTACAGCGTCTGCCCAGCTCCAGAAACAATTGAGAAACAAAACTCTACAGAGCGGAAAAACCCGCGCAATAGTGATGCCCGATAAAGAGCCCATCGATCCTGTTCAAACGCTCTGAGACAGGACCTGTTTGAGTAAACCAAAGGTTCTTATGCGCAACATTCTCACCATGTCGACACTGATTTTGACCGGCGCGGTCTACCTGACTGCACCTGTTGAAATGTCAATGGCGGATGAAACGCTCACACGCAGCGAGCTCTGCAGCAGGTTACAGCAGCAGACTCAACAAGCAATCACCGAACACGCCGTGGCAAAACGGGCAGCCAAGGCGAGAGTACTTCAACGGAAGGCGATAAAGTTTTGCGCAAGCAACAAGCAGGCGCAGGGCATTCGAACATTCGCCCAATCGTTGAAACTGCTCGGTGTACAACCGATCGATGACTGATCGACTGTATCCCACCAGCCCATTTGAAAAGGAAACTGACCAATGAAAAAGTCCCTCTATACAGCTCTCGGCCTTGCTATCGCTCTTGCTGTTTCGGCTCCCGTTCTGACAGCTTCCAGCGCCAACGCTGCGACCGCTCCTGCTGCTGCAACTGCTACAACAACTGCCGTTAAGCACACAGCCAAGGCAAAGCATCACGTCAAGAAGACTGCCAAGCACAAGGCTCACAAGAAGGCTGCTGCCAAGAAGGCCGCTCCAAAGAAGGCTTAATCGTCTCCAAGCTGAATTCTTGCATTGTCTGAAACTATGCCGGTCATGGGAAACCATAGCCGGCATAGCTTTTTCGTTATAGGTGCTGTGACGTGCAGTTTTTTTTCTCCGCAGCATAAAACACAATGATTTCTGTGAGATAGCCTGCCTTTCCAGCGCGAAAACCACTCTATCAACTAGATATTGTGCCTATAGGCGAATGCCACCACAAGTTTAATTGTCCAAAATGCATTTCCCATCGTAAAATCGATTCGATGATTCTAAGGCCGATCACGGATCGCCCATGAAAAGCGGCATCCACGGTCTATTGGGCCATCGTAACGCAATCGCATGGGAGAGACGACTATGGGTGCAGAAGGACTTCTGATTTTTCTATTGGTGGGACTTGTCGCTGGCTGGCTTGCCAGCATTCTTGTCGGTGGAGGCGGTTTTGGCCTCGTTGGCGATCTGGTTATTGGCGTCGTTGGCGCATTTATCGCGGGCTTCCTATTTCCACGTCTGGGCATATCGCTGGGTGCCGGCATTCTTGGTGCCATTATCTCGGCAACGATTGGCGCGGTAATCCTGCTGGTCATTCTTCGTCTCGTTAGACGAGCCTGACACCGCCAAACATCGAAAATGACAAAGCCTCCGAACCCGGCAAGGTTCGGAGGCTTTCTTTGTATTCAATCGTCAGCGTCAGACGCGGCCGAAGTTTGCTTCGCTTTGCTGCGTCGCCGCGATCGTCTCGACCTTCTCGTCCTTGCGGGAAATGAAGGTGTAGAACATCGGTACGACAAAGAGCGTGAAGATTGTACCGACAAGAATACCCGAGAAAATCACGAGGCCAATGGAGTAACGGGCCGCGGCACCGGCACCGGTTGCCGTGATCAACGGAATAACACCAAGTGCCATCGCCGCAGTCGTCATGAGGATCGGGCGAAGACGGGTCTTTGCCGCAAGAATGATCGCATCATGCCGGGATATGCCATGCAACTCACGCTGCTGATTGGCAAACTCCACCATCAAG
Source organism: Phyllobacterium sp. 628 (assembly GCF_014189505.1). Taxonomy (GTDB): domain Bacteria; phylum Pseudomonadota; class Alphaproteobacteria; order Rhizobiales; family Rhizobiaceae; genus Phyllobacterium. The sequence continues at coordinate 2,609,849 of NZ_CP050301.1, forward strand.
ATACCATGCTTGGTGATCAAGCCAACGAGCGTGATCAGCCCCACCTGCGTATAGATGTTGAGCGTTCCCAGACCGAGATTCAGCGGAACGATTGCGCCGAAGATCGACAGCGGAACCGACATCATGATGATGAACGGATCGCGGAAGCTTTCGAACTGCGCCGCAAGCACAAGGTAGATCACGATAACAGCGAGCACGAAGGCAATCAGAATTGTGTTGCCCTGCGTGATCTCCAGACGCGATTGACCGGTATAATCCAGGAAGAAGCCATTTGGCATCAATGGACGCGCTGTATCAACCACGGCCTTCAGGCCTTCACCGGTTGTAACGCCCGGCATGGGCAGTGCGGAAATCGTCGCCGAATTCAGCTGATTGAACTGCTCAATCGCTGCCGGAGAAGCGTTTTCCGTCACTTTGATAACTGCCGACAATGGCACCATATCGCCCGATGAACTCTTGACGAAGTATTTGCCAAGATTTTCCGGATTGGAGCGGAAATCCTGCGGCACCTGCGGAATGATATCGTAGCTATTTGAATCGCGGTCAAACTTCGCGATTTTACCGCCACCGACCAGAAGCCCAAGCGTCTGGCCGATTTCACTGACAGGAATACCCAGAGCCGATGCACGATCACGATCAATGGTAACAGTCACCTGCGGCGCGTTAAACGAAAGCGAATTCTGCGCGACAATGAACTTGCCCGAAGCCTGCACCTTGTTCTTTATCTCTTCTGCCACTTCGAACACCTTGTCGGCAGGACCGGTCGACTGGATAACAACCGAAATCGGCAAACCGCCGCCCGTGCCGGGCAAAGTTGGCAGCGCGAAAATATAGGCCTGCGCACCCGCCATCGGACTGATCATGCCTTGCAGTTCCTGCTGCAACTGTTTCTGCGATTTTTCACGCTGTGCCCAATCCTTGAACACCCAGATCGCAAACGCCGAGTTCGTCGTGCCAAGACCGAGAATATTGAACCTGGCTTTGAGTTCAGGCAGATCCTTGGTCAGTTTGTCGAGCTGATCGGCATAAAGCTTGGTGTAATCAGACGTTGCATATTGTGGTGCGTTGACAAGCGAGACCAGGAAGCCGGAATCCTCTTCCGGTGCCAGTTCGGACGATGTCTTGTTGAACAGGAAAGCCGTCAATGCCACAAGCGCGATAACAATGAACAGGGTTACCGGCCGGAAAGCCAGCGATCCTGCAACACGGCGTTCATAGGCGCCTTCCAGCCAGCTGAAGCTGTTGTCAACGATACGCTGGAAACGGCTGTGATTACCACTTTTCAGCAGCAACGCGCACATCATCGGCGAAACCGTCAAAGCAGCGACGCCGGAAATGATAACAGCACCAGCCAGCGTGAAGGCGAACTCGCGGAACAACGCGCCTGTCAGACCACCGGTAAAGCCCAGTGGCGCAAACACGGCAGCCAGCGTGATGGTCATCGCCACGATCGGGCCGGTGATTTCCTTCATGCCCTTGAGCGCGGCATCAATCGGTTTGAGCCCCTCTTCGATGTGTCGATGGATGTTTTCAAGCACCACAATCGCATCGTCGACGACAAGCCCGATCGCCAGAACCATTGCCAGCAGCGACAGCAGATTGATCGAATAGCCGAGCAGGAAGAGGAAGAAACACACGCCGACCAACGAAATCGGAATCGTAACAACCGGAATGATGACCGAACGGAACGAGCCGAGAAACAGCAGGATGACGGCGACAACGATAAGTACCGCTTCACCAATGGTCTTGAACACTTCATAGATCGACGAGCTGATCTGCTCAGTCGAATCGTAAAGCATGATGATGGACATGCCTTCCGGAAGCGTCGCGTCGATTAACGGCAATTCTTTGCGCACGGCAGCGGTCATATCCAGCGGATTTGCCGACGGCGTCGGGAAAATACCAAGAAAGGTACCGCTCGATCCATTGAAGGTAACGCGCGTATCAGTATTGACGGCGCCAAGCTCAATGCGGGCAATGTCACGCAGGCGGACGATGTTGGTACCATCCGACTTGATCGGCATCGCACCGAAGGCCTCAGGCGTTTGCAAAGTCGTCTTCAGCGTGATCGGCGACGCGACATAGAGGTTTTCGATCTTGCCCGGCGCGGACAGGAAGTTTGACTGCTTGATCGCGGTCAATACTTCCGAAGCTGTTGTCTTACGTGCGGCCAGTTGAACCGGATCGATCCAGACGCGCATTGAAAACACCTGACCACCCAGAACCTGTGCATCAGCGACACCTTGAATCGTCGACATACGCGGCTGGATAACGCGCTGCAGATATTCGGTGAGCTGTACGCTGGTCATATTGGGATTTTGCACAGCCAGATACATGGTCGCGAACTCTTGACCTGTACCCTTCTTGATCACGGGATCATCAGCTTCCGTTGGCAGATCGCCGCGAACCTGATTGACCTTGGAAATAACTTCGGTCAGGGCCGCGTCCGGATCGGCGCCAAGTTTCATCTGCACAGTAACCGTGCTGGATGATGGCACCGATGAGGATGTGACGTAGTCAATGTTTTCCGTTGTGGTAACAGCTTTCGCAATCGGTGCGGAAATGAATCCTTGCATCAGATCGGCGCTGGCACCAGCATAAGTTGTTGTGATGGTGATGGCCGTTTCGTCAACCTTTGGGTACTGGCGAACCGCAAGGTTCGACACTCCCTGGGCACCGAGCAGGATGATCATCAGGGCGACAACCGTCGACAGAACCGGACGGCGAATGAATACATCTGAGAAATTCATTTTGTGGGCAGTCCCGCATCTGTGGTGTTGGCCGGGTTCACGGCATTGGCAATCGTCACCGCTCCACCAGCGTTCAAACGATTTTGACCGGCCGTTACAACGACATCACCCGTTTTAATGCCCTTGGTAATCTCGACCAAAAGACCTGAACGGCGTCCTGGCGTAACGAAAACCTGAGCAAGAACAAATCGCTCTTCTTTCTTGGCTGCATCAGCCGGCTTCGCCGCATCCGTCGGCTTGGCTGCGTCTGCAGGTTTTGCTGCATCGGCCGCCTTGGCTGGATCTTCCTTCTTTTCCTCAGGACGAAGAACAAAGATGTAATCGCCATAAAGGCTAGAAACGAGCGCGGTCTGCGGCAAGGTGAAGACATTGTCTTCCTGTGGAAGCGTGACGTAAACCTGCGCAAACTGACCGGGACGCAGCTTGCCGTCCTTGTTGTCAACCTTCGCACGAACGGAAACCAGACGTGTTGCCGGATCAATGCGGGGCTCAACAGCGGTGATGACACCGTCATAGGGCTGTTCGACGTCAGTCAGTTTCATCTTGATCGGCTGACCAATTTTCACCTGCTGAAGGTTCTGCTCGTTGACCGTGAAGTCTACACGCATGGTAGCAAGATCCTGCAACGAAACCACGACCTTACCCGGTGACAGGTACTGGCCAAGTTCGATTTGCGGAATACCAACGGTGCCCTTGAACGGCGCTTTGAGCAGTTTCTGGTCCATTACGGCTTGCAATTTGGCGATCTCGGCCTTCTTGGCCAAGGATGCAGCCTGCGCCGTATCAACATTGGATTCCGCGCCCACACCGCGTGTGTTCAGCGTACGGGCACGCGCCAGCGTCTGGTCGTTCAGAACGTCCTGAGCCTGCGCGGCAACGATGTCAGCCTTCTCAATGGCATCATCAAGCTGCAAAAGCGGAGCACCCTGATCGACGATCTGGTTGGCCTCAAACGGGATATTCTTGACGATACCGGCAACTTCAACAGCGAGCTCGACACCCTGAATAGCGCTGACAGAGCCAATCGCTTCGATATTGGGCGTCCATACGCTCGGCTCAACCTTATAGGTTGATACCGGTTGTGCCGGCTGCTGCATTGTCGCAAAAAATTGTTTGATCATCCCCTCTTTGAAGTAGTTGAACCAAACCAATCCTCCGCCAAGCACCACGACCAGGAGTAGAATGATCACAGGTAGAATGTAGCGCTTTATCATGGGGAACCGCTCCGGAACAAAACAATGGCCAGCAAAGTTTGTTGCCAGCCTGTCAAATGAGAATAACGTGATGTGGACTTGATTGCCACGCGCAATTTACTGTACCGTCTGGACGGTAAAGTCAATAGAAGCGGGATTCCTTATGGAACTAATAATTTAAAAAGAAAGAGCGGGATGCGGGCGGCAGTTCTCACGACAAAAGATAAAATCCTGCAGGCAGCTGCAGAAATCGCCATGGAGGTGGGCCCTGTCCATCTCTCCCTCGATGCGGTTGCGCGCCGAGCGGGACTTTCAAAAGGCGGATTGCTTTATACATTTCCAACCAAGGCCAAATTGCTCGAAGCGCTTGTCGAGCACCATGTGGCCGAATTTGACGAATCACTGCGCATGCAGGAAGCCCGGCGCAACCACAAGGTGAACAGCGTCGTTCAGGCCTGTATCGAGGTTTATCGCGCCGAATTTGTGCTGAACGAGCCGGAACCGTCAGGCATATTGGCGGCCATAGCCAATGATCCAAGTTTCATCGATCCCATCCGACGCTACAACAAGCAGCTCCTCGAGCGGATGAAGGAAAATTCGGAAGACCCGACTATGGCCCTCATCGCATTCCTGACCATCGAAGGCCTGCGCAGTCTGAAACTGTTCGACATGGATACGGTGACGCACGAAGATCAGATTGCTGCGATTGACGGCTTGCGCCAGCTGTTCGCTCCCTGCGATCCAGACAAGCCGTCCCAGTCAGCCACGACGCAAGATCAGGCGTAGGGCGCGATGTCGCCCTGTGCCCAAGCGCCTTGCGTGTCTTCCGTAAAAGCACTGAAACGCCCGGCTTCGATGGAACCACGGATGCCCTGCATCAACTGCTGGTAATAGGCCAGATTGTTCCATGTCAGCAGCATGCCGCCCAGCGCCTCACCCGATTTAACCAGATGATGCAAATAGGCACGGCTGTAATCACGCGCGGCCGGGCATGAGGATTCTTTATCCAGCGGACGCGGATCATCCGCATGGCGGGCATTGCGCAGATTGACCTTGCCGCGACGGGTGAACGCAAGACCATGGCGTCCTGCCCGGGTTGGCATCACGCAATCGAACATATCAATGCCGCGCGCCACGGATTTAATGATGTCATCCGGTGTTCCAACACCCATCAGATAGCGCGGCTTTTCCGCAGGCAATTCAGGACAGGTAATGTCGAGCATGTCGAGCATGACTTCCTGCGGCTCGCCCACAGCCAGACCACCCACCGCATAACCTTTGAGGTCCATGGCCTTCAGTGCCTGCGCCGAGCGGATGCGCAGATCCGGCACATCGCCGCCCTGCACGATGCCAAACATAGCCTTGCCAGGCTGATTGCCGAACGCCACCTTGCAGCGCTCCGCCCAGCGCAGCGACAATTCCATGGCGCGCTGAATGTCTTTCGGTGTTGATGGCAGCGCGACACATTCATCAAGCTGCATCTGGATATCGGAATCCAGCAGGCCTTGAATTTCGATCGAGCGTTCGGGGCTCATCTCATAGGCACGGCCATCGATATGTGAACGGAAGGTCACACCCTTCTCATCAAGCTTGCGCAATTGCGCCAGTGACATGACCTGAAAGCCGCCGGAATCCGTAAGGATCGGTCCCTGCCAGCGGGCGAAATCGTGCAGACCACCCAGTTTGGCGATACGTTCCGCGCTTGGACGCAACATCAAATGATAGGTATTGCCAAGGATGATATCGGCGCCCAGATCGGCGACCTGATCCATATACATGGCTTTGACCGTTCCGGCCGTACCGACGGGCATAAAGGCAGGCGTGCGTACGGTGCCGCGCGGCATGGTGATTTCACCACGGCGGGCCTTGCCGTCGGAGGCGATGAGCTTGAATTCAAAGTTTTCTGTCATGATGGGGATCGCCATAACAGGCTTGCATCACCATAGGAATAGAAGCGGTAGTGATTTTTGACCGCGTATTCATACGCGGCATGCATACGTTCAAAGCCGCTGAAGGCAGAAACCAGCATGAACAGGGTCGAACGCGGCAGGTGGAAATTGGTCATCAACAGATCGACGGCGCGGAACTTATAGCCGGGAGTGATGAAAATATCCGTCGGTCCGGACCATGCCTTGATAACGCCGTCTTCGGTTGTGGCACTTTCAAGCAGCCGTAGCGACGTGGTGCCAACACTGACAATCCGCCCGCCACGCGCTCTCACCGCATTCAATGCGTCAGCAGTTTTCTGGTCCACATGACCAATCTCCGCATGCATTTTGTGATCGGCGGTATCGTCTGCCTTCACCGGCAGAAATGTTCCGGCGCCCACATGCAGCGTTACATAATGCTGTTCGATGCCCAGGAGCTTCAAATCCTCAAGCAATGCGGGGGTAAAATGCAGTCCGGCGGTCGGCGCGGCAACGGCACCCTCTTCGCGGGCATAAATGGTCTGATAATCCTCACGGTCGCGGCCATCTTCGGCACGCTTCGACGCGATATAAGGCGGCAACGGAATATGCCCCACGGCAGCAATCGCCTGATCCAGATCTGCACCGCTGAAATCGAATACGAGCAACGCCTCGCCTGCCTCGCCTTTTTCCGCAACTGTCGCCTGCAGGGATCCAAGCAGACAGGCATTGTTGCCATCGCCGAAGTCGATGCACTCACCCTGCTTGACGCGTTTGCCTGGGCGCAGAAAGGCTTTCCAGCGATCCGGCCCCACGCGCATATGCAGCGTCGCACTGATCTGGGCTTTGACGCCTTCGCGCTCGCGAAAACCTTCAAGTTGCGCCGGTATCACCTTGGTATCGTTAAAAACCAATGCATCACCGGCACGCAGGAAATCGCCAAGATGCTTGACGGAACTGTCCTCAAATCCAGAACTACCCGCCTGAACAAGCAAAAGCCGCGCTGAATCGCGCGGCTCTGCAGGTCTCAATGCGATGTTTTCTTCCGGCAGATCGAAATCGAAAAGATCAACACGCATAATGGGTCAATGATCTATTCGGCGTCTGCGGCAACGCGCATGGAAACGATGGAATCCGGATCCTGCACCGGCTCGCCGCGCTTGATCTTGTCAACATTGTCCATGCCTTCGATAACCTGACCCCATACGGTGTATTGACGGTTCAGGAATGCAGCGTCGTCGAAGCAGATGAAGAACTGCGAATTAGCCGAGTTCGGGTTCTGCGAACGGGCCATCGAGCAAGCGCCGCGGCCGTGGTTGGCATTGGAGAATTCAGCCTTGAGATCAGGCTTTTCCGAACCGCCCATGCCGGCGCGCGATGGATTGAAAGAAGAACCACCCTGCTTGCCGAACTTGACGTCACCGGTCTGTGCCATGAAGCCATCGATCACACGATGGAAAACAACGCCGTCATAGGCGCCTTCGCGTGCGAGTTCCTTGATCCGCTCCACATGACCGGGAGCCAAATCAGGATAGAGTTCAATGACAACGTTGCCCTTGGTGGTTTCAAGCAAGATTGTGTTTTCTGGATCTTTGTAAGCCATTTCCGGCATCTCCTATTGATTGATTGAATTATTTCGCCGGACCGACAGTAACCTTGATCATCTTGTCCGGGCTATCGACAGCACCATTCTGTGCTTCGTTGCCTTTTTTGATCTTGTCGACCGTTTCCATACCGCTCGTCACCTTGCCGACGACCGTGTACTGGCCATTCAGGAATGAGCCATTGTCGAACATGATAAAGAATTGCGAATTGGCCGAGTTCGGATTTGAGGAACGTGCCATACCAACAGTTCCGCGAACGAATGGTTCCTTTGAGAACTCCGCTGGCAGATCAGGACGCTTCGAACCGCCGGTTCCAGCCGCCGCCTGATTGTAGCCCTTCTCGGTATTGCCATACTGGACGTCGCCTGTCTGGGCCATGAAGCCCGGAATGACGCGGTGGAACACGACACTGTTATAAGCGCCTTCCTTGGCAAGGGCCTTGATCTGCTCGACATGCTTGGGCGCAAGATCGGGACGCAGTTCGATCTTGACGTCACCGTCCTTGAGCTTGATCGTCATGGTGTTCGCGTCATCGGCCCAACTGGGGCTTAGCGACGCAAAAGACAGGGAAGAAACGGCCGCCACAAGAAGCGCAGTGCGAAATACGGACATGAAAGTCTCCAAAGGATCGGGATTGGTCTTGAGCCCTGTTTGAATTCGGCCCTTATTTGAATTTGGCTTTGAGCGCCTCAACAACAAGTGCGGGAGCAAAGTGTCTGGTGTCGCCCCCCATAGCCGCAATCTGCCGAACCAATGTGGCAGTAATGGTTCGAACCGAAGGATCGGATGGAAGGAAGACGGTTTGCAGTTCCGGCGCCATCTTGCCGTTCATGCCGGCCATCTGCATTTCGTAGTCAAGATCGGTTCCGTCACGCAGCCCGCGCACCATCAGCGATGCGCCGTGCTTGCGCGCCGCATCAATCAGCAAACCATCGAACGCAATGACTTCGAGCCGCTCGCTATCCCTCCCGAAGAACTCCTTGGATACCCGTTTGATCAGGTCCACCCGCTCGTCAAAAGAAAACAGCGGCGCCTTGCCGGGATGGATGCCAATGGCGACAAACACCTTGTCCGCCAGGCGCAAAGAACCCTGCAGCACATCCATGTGGCCATTGGTGATGGGATCAAACGATCCGGCATAGATTGCGATTTTCATACCGTCTCCTAACCGTTTTATCAGGCGCTTTCAATGGTTAGCACGGGATCAAGCGCAGGTTAAATGAACGGTAGATGAACGGCCCGATCAGCAAGTATTCAGCTGCCATTAACTATACCAGAGTCAGAAAATGAAACCTTTTGGCTCTTAGTGCGTTGTTAACCATAAGAAAGCTGAAGATCGAAAGGACTGATAATGTTTATTCTTCTTAGCGTCGGCATGATGATTGCGATGATGGTTTCCGCCGTCGTCATGATGATGGAAGAAAGCAAAAAGCGGGAAGCCAAAGTAAAGACCTCCCGCTTTGGTGTGTATCCGACGAATAATCGTCGTCAGTTCTAAATCTCTTCAGAACCACCTGTTGGGGCAGATCCATCTGCCTCTTCTGCGGATACAACTGCTTCAAGTTCTTCGTCGTCGCTATCGGTTTCCGAAATCCGCTCGACCGAAACAACCTTCTCGCCATCGGCTGTATTGAAGATTGTCACGCCCTTTGTAGAGCGACCGGCAACGCGTATGCCGTTGACCGGCACGCGGATCAGCTGGCCACGATCCGATACAAGCAGAATCTGATCCGAAGCTTCGACCGGGAACAGCGAGACAAGCTTGCCGATTTCGTCGGTTTTCGACGTATCTGTCGCACGAATGCCCTTGCCGCCACGTCCTGAAACGCGGAACTCATAGGACGACGAGCGCTTGCCATAGCCATATTCGCTAACGGTCAGAACTGTCTCTTCACGATCACGCAATTCGGCATAGCGTTCTGCATTGAGATCCGCCACATCCGTGGCTTCTTCACCAACCAATGCGATTTCCTCAACATCGTCAGCACCCTGCGCACGCCGGTCTGCCGCAGCCTGTTTCAGATATGCCGAACGTTCCGCCGGGCTCGCATCCACGTGGGCAAGAATTGCCATCGAGATCAGCGTATCGCCCTTGGCCAGCGTAATGCCGCGCACACCGATCGAATTACGGCCGGCGAATACGCGTACATCCGTCACAGGGAAGCGAATGCACTGACCGCCAGCGGCTGTCAGCAGCACATCATCAAACTCGTCACATGTATCGACGCCGAGGATCTCATCACCCTCTTCTTCCAGCTTCATCGCGATCTTGCCGTTGCGGTTGACCTGAACGAAGTCGGAAAGCTTGTTCCGGCGCACGGTGCCGCGCGTCGTGGCAAACATCACGTCAAGATTGGTCCAGCTTGCCTCGTCTTCGGGCAATGGCATGATTGTGGTGATGCGTTCGCCCTGTTCGAGCGGCAACATATTGATCAGCGCCTTGCCGCGTGACTGCGGCGTACCGATTGGCAGACGCCAGACCTTTTCCTTATAAACAATGCCGCGCGATGAGAAGAACAGCATCGGCGTGTGGGTATTGGCCACAAACAGCCGTGTGACGAAATCCTCGTCCTTCATCGAAACACCGGAACGGCCCTTGCCGCCGCGGCGCTGCGCACGATAGGTCGTCAATGGCACCCGCTTGATATAGCCGGCATGGCTGACCGTCACGACCATGTCTTCACGGGCGATCAGGTCTTCGTCATCCATATCGGCGCCGCCATCGGTCAGTTCCGTGCGGCGCGGGGAGCCAAATTCGTCGCGAATGGCAGCAAGTTCGTCCTTGACGATCTGCATGATACGCTGACGCGAAGCCAGGATTTCAAGGTAATCCTTGATTTCAACGCCAATCTTGTTGAGTTCATCAGCAATTTCATCACGGCCGAGCGCCGTCAGGCGCTGCAGACGCAGATCGAGAATGGCGCGGGCCTGCTCTTCCGACAGATTATAAGTGTTGTCGTCATTGAGCGTGTGACGCGGATCAGCGATCAGGGTGATCAGTGGTGCCACATCATTGGCGGGCCAGCGGCGTTCCATCAACTGGTCACGCGCGGTGGCCGGGTCCGGCGCCTGGCGGATCAAGGCGATGATCTCGTCAATATTGGCAACAGCAATAGCCAGACCGACCAAGACATGCGCACGGTCACGCGCCTTGCGCAGCAGGAATTTCGTGCGGCGGCTGACAACTTCCTCACGGAAGGCGACAAAGGCCCGCAGAATGTCCATGAGGTTGAGAAGGCCTGGCTTGCCGCCATTAAGCGCCACCATGTTGGCGCCAAACGAGGACTGCAGCGGCGTAAAGCGATAGAGCTGATTGACGATGACATCGGCAACCGCATCGCGCTTCAATTCAACAACGACGCGATAACCATCACGATCCGACTCGTCGCGGATGTCGGAAATGCCCTCGATGCGCTTTTCGCGCACAAGATCCGCCATCTTTTCAATCATCGTCGCCTTGTTCACCTGATAAGGCACTTCGGTGATGATGATTGCTTCGCGGTCGCCGCGCATCGGTTCGATGGCGACCTTGCCGCGCATCAGGATCGAACCGCGTCCGGTACTATAGGCCGAATGGATGCCCGAGCGCCCAAGAACAATACCGCCCGTCGGGAAATCGGGACCGGGAATGATTTCCATCAGCTCCGGCAGATCGATCAGCGGATTGTCAATGAGCGCAATACAGCCGTTGATAACCTCAGCCAGATTGTGCGGCGGGATATTCGTCGCCATACCAACGGCAATACCACCGGAACCATTCACCAGAAGGTTGGGGAAACGAGCCGGAAGAACCATTGGCTCCTGCTCGCGGCCGTCATAATTGTCCTGAAAATCAACAGTTTCCTTGTCGATATCTTCAAGCAGCGATTGAGTGACCTTCTCCAGACGGCATTCCGTATAACGCATCGCCGCCGGGGAATCGCCATCGATGGAGCCGAAATTGCCCTGCCCATCCACCAGCGGATCGCGCAGCGACCAATCCTGCGCCATACGAACCAGCGCATCGTAGATCGATGCGTCGCCATGCGGATGGTATTTACCCATCACTTCACCGACCACACCGGCAGATTTACGATAGGATCTGTTCCACGACAGGCCCATCTCGTTCATCGCATGCAGGATACGCCGATGCACTGGCTTCAGGCCGTCACGCACGTCTGGCAGCGCACGGCTGACGATCACGCTCATGGCATAGGAGAGATAGGAGTTTTGCATCTCCTCGATAATGGAAATTGGCTCGATGCCGAAATTTCCGCCTGGTTTATCGTCTTCTGGGCCGGATGGTGGGGTTAGTTCAGACACGAGGCACTCATCTTTCGTATAGAATCAATCTTCATCTTATAGCGGCTTTTGAACGCAAAAGCCAACCGGAGACACCGCAATACACAGCTGAAAACCCTTTGTTTTCAATGGGATACAACAGTTCATTTCAATCAGTGAAAAACTTGGTTGCAAAATCTCAACTTTATCGACGCTTCACCGCGAATCCGGTACGCTAGGACAGCTTCAATCAGAGAAGAAAAGCAAAATCGTGGCGCTTTATGACACCCTGCTCAATGCGCTCGTTACCTTGATGGTGACGATCGACCCTCCGGGACTGGCACCGCTTTTTCTTGCGCTGACGCGGGGTATGAACCGCAAGGAGCGCAGTCAGGTTGCCTTGCGCGCCAGCATCACTGCTTTCGTGGTTCTGACGATTTTCGCCGTTGCCGGTGCGCAGATTCTGGCGCTGTTCGGCATCACCATCGGCGCCTTCCGCATCGCGGGCGGCCTGCTCCTGTTCTGGATCGCCTTCGAAATGATTTTCGAGCGGCGGCAGGAGCGTCATGAGAAGAGCGCAACCGTCGCCATCACCAAGGATCATATCCGTAATATCGCCGCCTTTCCGCTTGCCATTCCGCTGATTGCAGGCCCCGGCGCCATTTCCGCAACGATCCTGCTTGCAGGCACCCTGTCCGAACCCACATCGCGTCTGGCGCTGATCGGTATCATCCTCATCTGTATCGCCGCATCCTATGTGGTATTTTTCCTCGCTGAGCGCGTGGACCGCTTCTTGGGTGAAACAGGCCGCTCGATCCTTACGCGCCTGCTGGGCGTCATCCTTGCGGCTCTGGCGGTACAATTCGTGGCAGATGGTATCAAGACTTTTATTGCCACCTAAGCGATATGATCTTCCTCGGCAGCGTCTCTCTGCGTAATCAATCGCGCACTGCGCGCGCCGCTGACGGAAATCCATAGCCAGCTCATCGCCACAGCAAGACGGTTGCGCACACCGATGAGGAAGTAGATGTGCGCCAGCCCCCAGAGCCACCAGGCGATATAGCCCTTGAACGTGATGAAGCCGAAATCTGTCACCGCCGCGCGTTTGCCGATGGTCGCAAGATTGCCTGCATGGCGATAGCGGAACGGTCTCGGCGTTGTATCGCCCGCCAGTCGCGCCTTGATCGTCTTGCCAATATGGACGCCCTGCTGTTTGGCGGCAGGCGCAATACCGGGAACAGGGCCCTTGTCACCGTTCTTGACCGTCGCGGTATCGCCGATAACAAAAATATCCGAATGCTCAGGCGCTGTCAGATCATCATTGACCACAACGCGCCCTGCCCGGTCAGCCGATGCATTCAGCCATTTCGCCGCCGGTGATGCCTGCACTCCTGCAGCCCAGATAATCGTGCCTGCCCCGAGTGATTTTCCTGCATATTCCACACCGTCCGCGTGACATTTCATCACCGGATTTCCCAGATGCACCTGCACGCCAAGCTTCTCGAGTGCCCGCTGCGCATAGGCCGACAAATCCTCGGAAAACGCGCCAAGAATGCGGTCTCCGCCTTCAATAAGCACCACCTGCGCCGTTGCGGGATCGATGACCCGGAACTCGCCTTTCAGCGTATCGCGGGCAAGGTCGGCAATTGTTCCCGCAATCTCGACACCGGTCGGCCCGCCGCCGATGATCACAAATGTCAGCAAATCCTGGCGTTTCTTCGGATCCGGCTCCCGTTCGGCCTTTTCAAACGCCGTCAGGATACGTCGCCGGATCGTCGTGGCATCTTCCAGTGTCTTCAGTCCAGGCGCATAGGGCTCCCAGTCATCATGACCGAAATAGGCATGGCGTGCGCCCGTCGCCAGCACCAGCGTATCATAGGGAATAACCTCGCCATCCGCCGTCGAAATGGTTCGCGCCTTCGTATCAACGCTTTCAACAGTTCCGAGCAACGTTTTGATATTGCTGTATTTGCGCAGGAGATGGCGGATAGGCCATGCGATTTCCGAAGTTGCCAGCGTCGATGTTGCCACCTGATAAAGCAGCGGCTGGAAAAGATGGTGATTGCGCTGGTCGACAAGGGTCACCGCGATATCGCTGTTGCGCAAGTAATGAGCCGCCTCCAGACCGCCAAACCCGCCACCGACAATGACCACCCGGTGCGGGGTGTTCGAAGGCGTCGTCGTGTCCGTCATGTCAGGCTCCTTGTGCGCTGCACAATAGGTATCAGACCTCCGGTAGAAAGGTCAAACCTTACGGCTGGCGGTGGTCAGCATTGCCCAGCGTCCAGGCGTCATGCCAAAGGCTTTCTTGAACTGCCGGTTGAGATGGCTTTGATCGGTGAACCCGGTTTCGGCGGCAATCTCTGCCAGCGGAACGCCAAATTTCATCAGCTCCTTGGCCCGCTGCAGACGGCGCATCAGCTGAAAACGATGCGGGCTGGTGGCATAGAGGGCGCGAAAATGCCGGGATAGCGCATAGCGGTCAAGCCCGCTCACAACTTCCAACTCCTGCGAGCGCACCTGCCGCAGGGCATTGTCGGCAAGATATTCCCGTGCGCGGCCAGCCTGTTGCATGGCTGGCCGGCCCAGCAGCTTATCCGGTTGACTGGCATGCCGCGACAGTCCGTCAGTCAGCCGCGAGACGATGTCATCCACCAGAAGTTCATCCATTTCCTCGTCCAGACTGGCAAATGCCGTGGACAGGGTCGAAACAATGGACGCATCAGCGAAAACCGGATCATGGACGAAGGGCAGCGCGGCATGGGTGCTGCCGAGGGCTTCCAGCGCCAATGCTGGTTCAAGATAGATCATCCGGTAACGCAAGCCCTCATCAGTACCCGCGCCGCCATCATGGACCTCATCGGGATGCAGAACCATGATGTTGCCCGGCAGGCTTTGCCGTTTTTCGCCGCGATAGCGGAAGGTCTGAACCCCGTGCAGCGTAATGCCAATGGCATAGGTATCGTGCCGATGCGGTTCGAATGCATTGCCGGTAAAGCGCGCTTCCATTCGCTCAACCCCCGGATTGGAAGGCGCCGACGTGATCGCGTCGCGCACCGGACGTTCGCACAAACGTCCAAGACCGCGCAGGGCTTCCTCTCTTAGGCTTTCACTTGGCATCCCACACTCTCGACCCATGAATGGAGACCTAGATTTGGTGTTTGATACGAAAATTGCAATCGTTGTGCGTGATGATCTCGCGACATGGCAGAAACTCAATGTCTCGTCATTCCTCACGGGCGGCCTTGTTGCGCCGACTCCCGGCCTGATCGGCGAACCCTATGTAGACCGCGCAGGCCATCATTATCATGCCCTGCCCATCCAGCCGCTGATCATACTCACAGCAGATCAGGCCACTCTGTCGGCAATCCATCGCCGCTCGCTGGAGCGTGAGGTCAAATCCTGCCTTTATGTCGAAGAAATGTTTTCGACCGGCTATGACCAGCTCAACCGCGCCACATTTGCCCGGTTTGCGCCAGACGATGCCAGGGTTGTCGGCATTGCGCTGCGCGCTGAAAAGAAGATCGTCGACAAAATCACCAAAGGCGCAAAAATGCATCCCTGACGCTCTACCAGCTGCTCGCCAATGCATACACGGCGAGATAGCGCGCCGTTTTGGCAACCGCCACAATGAGCACAAAACGCCACAATGGCTCACGCAACACACCGGCAATAACAGTCAGCGGATCACCAATGACTGGTACCCAGCTGAGAATCAGCGTCCATTTGCCATAGCGCTGATACCAGCGCGCGGCGCGCTCAAGCTGGGCTTCGCTGGCGGGAAACCATTTGCGCTGGCGAAACTGCTCAATGCCGCGTCCAAGCAGCCAATTGAGGACCGAGCCGAGCACGTTGCCAAGGCTGGCAACAGCGAGAAGGACGGATGCGGGATAGGAATGTGTCAGCAGCAAGCCTGCAAGCAGCGCTTCCGATTGCATCGGCAAAATGGTTGCGGCCGCAAAAGCCGCCGCGAACAATCCGGCATAGACACCAAAATCAGCAAACATGATGAGGTGCCTGCTTAAAGCGATGAACCCTGGTCATATTTTCGGCGCAACGGTGCTGCCTCTCACCGCCAGTTTCACATCGAGGATATCCTGCTCCATCGGCATGGTATCGTCCAGAATGGCGCTCACGGCACGTATCGCCAATTCCTCAAACGGCTGGGCCATCGTGGTCAGACCTGGTTTGAACAAACCGCCTTCCGGCACCCCATCGAAACCAACAATGGAAATATCGTCGGGGACATTCAGTCCCCGGCCCGCGAGCCAAGCCATCGCCAGTATCGCAATATTGTCGGACATGGCGAGAATCGCTGTCGGAGGTGCTGCGGAGGCAAAAATCTGCTCAAGACAGGCGTGAACGCTTTGCCGGTCATTCTGGGTTTCGAAGACCGGGACTTCCTCCCGCGAAATGCCAGTTTCTGCCAGCGCATGCCAATATCCGGCCGCGCGGTCGCGCGACGTCGAATATATCCCGCGCTCGACATCTTGAACGCTGACACGTCCCACGTGGTCATCCGTGAATTCAGTTGCCAGAACGGCAAAACGCCGGTGCCCCAAACCTGTCAGATGCCGGGCCGCCGTGGCCGCCCCGTCGATATTGTTCACGCCGATGGCCGGGATCGACTGGTCGTCACTGCCCAATGCCAGACTGATAAAGGGCAATTGCCTTTCACGGGTGAGCTCAACAAGCCTTTCTCCGCCTTCAACGCAAAGAAGCACAAATCCATCGACCAGAGCACTCTGGATGTTCCAGCTCAGTTTCTGCTGGTTTCGGGCTGACACAAGCGTCAGGCCCGTCCCCCGGGCGTCGCACACCTCAGCAAGCGCTGTCAAAAACGCCCTTGCCCACGGATCATCAAAAAAATACGCAAGCGGTTCAATCGCCGCCACGCCTATTGCATTGACCTTTCCCGCACGCAAAAGTCTGCCAGTTACACTCGGACCGGCATAGCCATGTTCTTTGGCCACGGCCAGAACGTACTCACGCACTTCGTCTCTGACCACTTCCGGCCGGCTGAATACGTTGGAAGCCGTTCCCTGCGATACGCCTGCTGCCTTGGCAATATCCGCAAGCCTGACTTTGCCCTTGGTCAATCCTGAATCTCCCTAATCACCAGTTTCGAAACTAGCACAAAGTTGTATCGATTCAATTAACTTGACAGTCGATCAGGTGATCATATAATTGAACCGGTTCAAACTTTGGGTTCTATTTCAAAATTGAACCGATTCAAAATGGAGAATGCAAATGATACCGGCAAGCTATTTCTTCAGGGATGTTTATGATGCGCAATGGATCAATCCAAGCGAACTGCAGCCAGTTGACCTTGTGCCTCCGCCACTCCGCAGGAATCAAGGATTCTTCATTCGGTTATACGGCTTTTTATCGGAGCTGTTTGCCGCCGAGGGACGTCGCACACCAAAATGCGAAACTGTGCAATGATCAACCAACAAGCAGGAACCGCGATAGAGGAAAATGTCCGGTAAATGGGCGCAAAATCACTGATTTGGAAAAGTGGATACCGGCCTTCCCGGTAAAACCAGATTTTTGCGGAACACGGGCCATCTTATAAGTGCCGGACCTTCTCGCCCTGACGCCCGCCAAAGATGCGGACGTCCGTGTCTCTTAAACCGTGGGAAATACTCTTGTCATTGTATCACAGGTATTTCACCGCAGCGGCGCGATGCGTTCTCCGATCAGAACGGAATCTCATCGTCGAGATCACGCGAGAAATTGCCGCCGCCCGCATTGCTGTTGCCGGAGGAAGACGATGAACTGCCACGGTTGAAGTCCGAACCGTAATCGCCGTTGTCCGAAACCTGACCACGGCTCGAATTGTCGAACGAACGGCCGCCGCCGGAACCGGCGCCCTCGCCGCGTGAATCCAGCATCTGCAATTCACCGCGGAATTTCTGCAGAACGATTTCTGTCGTATAACGCTCGTTGCCGGTCTGATCCTGCCACTTGCGGGTCTGCAAGGCGCCTTCGATATAAACCTTCATGCCTTTTTTCAGATATTGTTCAGCAACCTTGGCGAGGTTGTCATTGAAAATGACAATATTGTGCCACTCGGTCTTTTCCTTACGCTCGCCGCTGTTCTTATCGCGCCAGCTTTCCGATGTGGCGATACTGAAACTGACGACGGGATCGCCCGAGCCCATTTTCCGAACTTCCGGATCTTTACCCAGATTGCCGACCAAAATCACCTTGTTGACACTGCCCGCCATAAAAATACTCCACAAAATTAGCTTTTCGATTTTGCGCCATCATACAGGAGCCACTCACTTCGAGGGCAACTGTCTGGCTCTATCCACAAAATACTGCTCTGCCTCAATCTCTGCCGTCCCGGCATACTGACACTCCTGCCAAAAGACTGTCAGCTGACACTCTCCTGACAAATCTGTCAGGAGGGTTTGCCAGGCACACATTTCCTCAATGCAACAATCCTGCGCATGAACGCGTTACACACTCAGCAAAGCCAAGTTTTGCGCCGGTTTTTGACCGCCTGCAATATTTGTTCTTTTTTTGTTCTATCACTTGCTCTATGGATGTCAACATGGCTATGGTGATTCCAACTCAGGTGCAGCCTCGTAATTTGCTGGAAACTTTCTAAATAAGGGAAAGACTCCGGCCAGCGAGCCAGTTCCTCCCCCATAACGGCGTGACAGTCATGAGCGATCAGAAATTTATATCCATTCGCGGTGCCCGCGAGCACAATTTGAAGAACATTGATCTTGACCTGCCGCGCGACAAGCTGATTGTCATGACCGGCCTGTCAGGATCGGGTAAATCATCGCTTGCCTTCGATACGATCTATGCGGAAGGCCAGCGGCGTTATGTCGAGAGCCTGTCGGCCTATGCAAGGCAGTTTCTTGAGATGATGCAGAAGCCGGATGTCGACCAGATCGACGGCCTGTCCCCTGCCATTTCCATCGAGCAGAAGACAACGAGCCGTAATCCGCGCTCCACTGTCGGCACTGTGACGGAAATCTATGATTATCTGCGCCTGCTTTATGCCCGCGTGGGCATTCCTTACTCGCCCGCAACAGGCTTGCCGATTGAAAGCCAGACTGTCAGCCAGATGGTAGACCGTGTGCTGGCGCAGGAAGAAGGCACCCGCCTGTTCATTCTTGCGCCCATCGTGCGCGGACGCAAAGGCGAATACCGCAAGGAACTGGCGGATTTGCAGAAACGCGGTTTCCAGCGCGTCAAGGTCGATGGAATTTTCTACGAGATTGCTGATGTTCCGGCGCTCGACAAAAAGTACAAGCATGACATCGATGTGGTTGTTGACCGCGTTGTGGTGCGCCCGGACATTTCGGCACGTCTTGCCGACAGTCTGGAAACAGCGCTGAAACTGGCCGATGGCATTGCATTGGCCGAATTCGCCGACAAGCCGCTGCCATCCGACGAGACCTCAAGCGAATCCGCCAACAAGTCGAAGAACGAGACGCACGAGCGTTTGATGTTCTCGGAAAAATTCGCCTGCCCGGTATCTGGCTTTACCATTGCCGAAATCGAGCCGCGCCTGTTCTCGTTCAACAATCCGTTTGGTGCCTGCCCCACCTGTGATGGTCTGGGGACGCAGAAGGCTATTGATCCCAACCTGATCGTGCCTGACGAAAGCCTGACATTGAAGGGCGGTGCGATTGCACCCTGGTCCAAGTCGAGTTCACCTTATTATAATCAGACACTAGATGCGCTGGGCGGCGCTTACGGATTCAAGCTTGGCGATCGTTGGCGCGATATCAACGAAGAAGCACAGAATGCCATTCTGCACGGCACTGGCAACCGCGAAATTCACTTCTCCTATGATGACGGTTTGCGTTCCTACAAAACGACAAAGCCATTTGAAGGGGTCATTCCCAATCTGGAACGGCGCTGGAAGGAAACAGATTCGGCTTGGTCGCGTGAAGAGATCGAACGTTTCATGTCTGGCACGCCCTGCCCGGCCTGTGGCGGCTATCGCCTCAAGCCGGAAGCATTGGCCGTGAAGATCGGCGGGCTGCATATCGGCCAGATCACGGAAAAATCCATCCGTCATGCGGATGCGTGGTTCAGCGATATCGACAAGAGCTTTAACGAGAAGCAGACGGAAATTGCGGCGCGCATTCTCAAGGAAATCCGCGAACGCCTGCGCTTTCTCAATGACGTTGGTCTCGACTATCTCGCCCTGTCGCGCAATTCCGGCACGCTGTCCGGCGGCGAAAGCCAGCGTATTCGTCTGGCTTCGCAGATTGGCTCGGGGCTAACAGGCGTGCTCTATGTCCTGGATGAGCCATCCATTGGCCTGCATCAACGCGACAATGAACAGCTGTTGAAGACGCTCCGACACCTGCGCGATCTCGGCAACACCGTTATTGTCGTCGAGCACGACGAAGATGCCATTCTGACGGCTGATTATGTGGTTGATATTGGGCCGGCTGCCGGTATCCACGGCGGCGAAATCATCGCGCAGGGCTCACCCGCCGACATCATGTCTAGCCCGAAATCGCTGACGGGCAAGTATCTGTCCGGTGCGATCGAAGTGCCGGTGCCTGCGGAGCGGCGCAAGCTCAACAAGAAGCGTATCAAGATTGTCGGCGCACGCGGCAACAACCTCAAGAACGTTTCGGCTGAAATACCCCTTGGCACCTTCACCGCCGTCACAGGCGTATCAGGGGGTGGCAAGTCAACCTTCCTGATCGAGACGCTGTTCAAATCAGCATCACGCCGCATCATGGGCTCACGCGAGCAGCCGGCAGAACATGACCGCATCGACGGGCTCGAATTCCTCGACAAGGTCATCGATATTGATCAGTCGCCGATTGGCCGCACGCCGCGTTCCAACCCGGCAACCTATACCGGTGCATTTACGCCCATCCGTGACTGGTTTGCCGGTCTGCCGGAAGCAAAAGCGCGCGGCTATCAGCCCGGGCGCTTCTCGTTCAACGTCAAGGGCGGCCGCTGCGAGGCCTGCCAGGGCGATGGTGTGATCAAGATCGAGATGCACTTCCTGCCTGACGTCTATGTCACCTGTGACGTCTGCCATGGCAAGCGCTACAACCGCGAAACGCTGGAAGTCCTGTTCAAGGGTAAGTCCATTGCCGATGTGCTGGATATGACTGTCGAGGAAGGCGCCGAATTCTTCGCTGCCG
Source organism: Phyllobacterium sp. 628 (assembly GCF_014189505.1). Classification (GTDB taxonomy): domain Bacteria; phylum Pseudomonadota; class Alphaproteobacteria; order Rhizobiales; family Rhizobiaceae; genus Phyllobacterium. Next base: position 2,630,703 of record NZ_CP050301.1, read on the forward strand.
TTCCTGCCGTGCGCGACAAGCTGCAGACCCTGGCCAAGGTTGGTCTCGGCTATATCCATGTCGGTCAACAGGCAAACACGTTGTCTGGCGGTGAAGCCCAGCGCATCAAGCTCGCCAAGGAATTGTCACGCAAGGCTACCGGACGGACGCTCTATATTCTGGATGAGCCGACAACCGGCTTGCATTTCCACGACGTAGCAAAACTTCTTGAAGTGCTGCATGAGCTTGTTGACCAGGGAAATACGGTTGTTGTCATCGAGCACAACCTCGAAGTCATCAAAACAGCCGACTGGGTCATCGATCTTGGTCCGGAGGGCGGCGATGGTGGCGGCGAGATCGTTGCGGTTGGCCGGCCGGAGGATATTGTGGAGGAGCCCCGCTCCTACACTGGCAAATTCCTGAAGGAACTGTTGCAGCGGCGGCCGGGTACGCGAGCCCAAGCGGCGGCAGAATAAACAAAAACCCGCCGAAAACGGCGGGTTTTCGCTATCTATGATGCTTGAATATAATTTGCCCGGGAGGAGAAGGTTATGACAACAAGCGGAACAATTAGAACCGGCATTGGCGGCTGGATTTTCGAACCTTGGCGCGGCACCTTCTACCCCAAGGGTCTATCGAAAGCCAAAGAGCTCGAATATGCCGGTCAGCATCTCAGCACCATTGAGATCAACAGCACGTATTACGGCACGCAAAAACCGGAAACCTTTGCCAAATGGGCGAGCTCGGTGCCCAATGGCTTCATCTTCTCCGTCAAAGGCAATCGTTTCGTCACCAATCGCCGGGTTCTCGCAGAAGCGGGTGAATCGATGCAACGCTTTATCAAATCCGGTATTGCCGAACTTGCCGACCGGCTCGGCCCGCTGCTCTGGCAATTTGCACCCACGAAGAAATTCGATGTGGAAGATTTCGGGGCGTTCCTTGATCTTCTCCCTGATAAGGAAGGCGGCATCGCCCTGCGTCATACGGTTGAAGTGCGTCATCCCTCGTTTATCGATCCGGATTTCATCGCGCTCCTGCGCAAGAAGAATGTCGCCGTCGTTTATGCTCACCATTTCGACTATCCTGAGATCGCCGATGTGACAGCGGATTTCGTCTATGCCCGCCTGCAGAAGGGTGATGATGCTGTTGCGACTGCCTACCCAGCCAAAGAGCTTGATCAATGGGCAGATCGGGTCAAACTTTGGGCAAAGGGCGAGCAACCCGATGATTTGCCGCTCGCCGCTCCCGCTACGAAGCTTGAGAAGAAACCACGGGATGTTTTTGCCTATTTCATTCACGAGGGCAAAGTGCGCGCTCCGCAGGCAGCACAGGCTTTAAAAGAGCGTCTTTAATTCAGAGAAGAAACGGAAATGCCTTATTTATGATCAGTTTGATTATTTTTTCATCAAATGAACTTTGCGATAGGTCGTTTTTTGTTGAGCAGGGTGATCGTAAAATTGCCAATCACCCTGCTCCCGTATCGATAAAATAGAATTACCGGAAATATTTAGCGCATGCTCTCGACTTGGCATGCTTCCTGCTTTTTGTTGAGGCAAGCGGGCAAGAGGTCCGTTTAGCAATACCATAGGGAGATTGTTCTCTGATGAAGAAAATCGAAGCCATCATCAAACCATTCAAGCTGGATGAGGTGAAAGAGGCACTGCAGGAAGTGGGGCTTCAGGGCATTACCGTGACCGAAGCCAAAGGTTTCGGCCGTCAGAAAGGTCATACGGAACTGTATCGCGGCGCTGAATATGTTGTCGACTTCCTGCCAAAGGTCAAAGTCGAGATCGTTCTGGGCGATGAGTCTGTCGAGGCTGCCATTGAGGCGATCCGCAAGGCTGCACAGACCGGGCGTATTGGCGACGGCAAGATTTTTGTCTCCAATATCGAAGAAGTTGTACGTATCCGGACCGGCGAATCCGGTATCGACGCTATCTGACCTGCATTTCCATTGCTGGCTTCGCGGCCAGTCTGCCATCTCGTCGCTGAACAAGGAAAACTGATATGACGACCGCAAAAGACATTTTGAAACAGATCAAGGACAATGACGTTAAGTTCCTTGACCTTCGCTTCACCGACCCGAAGGGCAAGCTGCAGCATGTGACGATGGACGTTGCCGAAGTTGACGAAGACATGTTTGCCGACGGCGTCATGTTCGACGGTTCGTCCATTGCCGGCTGGAAGGCGATCAATGAGTCCGACATGGTTCTCATGCCAGACACCGATACAGTTCACATGGACCCGTTCTTCGCGCAGTCAACCATGGTTATCCTCTGCGACATTCTCGATCCGGTCTCCGGCGAAGCCTACAACCGTGATCCACGCGGCACTGCCAAGAAGGCCGAAGCCTACATGAAGGCTGAAGGCATTGGCGACACCATCTTTGTTGGCCCGGAAGCTGAATTCTTCGTCTTCGACGACGTGAAGTACAAGGCTGATCCATACAATACAGGCTTCAAGCTCGATTCCACAGAATTGCCGTCCAACGACGATACCGACTATGAAACCGGCAATCTTGGTCACCGTCCGCGCGTCAAAGGCGGCTATTTCCCGGTTCCGCCAATCGACAGCGCCCAAGATATGCGCTCTGAAATGCTCACGGTTTTGACCGAAATGGGCGTGCGCGTTGAAAAGCACCACCACGAAGTGGCTGCTGCCCAGCACGAACTCGGCATCAAGTTCGATCATCTGACACGCAACGCCGACAAAATGCTGATCTACAAGTATGTCGTGCATCAGGTCGCCAATGCCTATGGCAAAACAGCAACCTTCATGCCCAAGCCGATTTTCGGTGACAATGGTTCGGGTATGCACGTTCACATGTCGATCTGGAAGGACGGCAAGCCAACGTTCGCTGGCAATGAATATGCTGGTCTGTCCGAAAATTGCCTCTTCTTCATCGGCGGCATTATCAAGCATGCCAAGGCGATCAACGCCTTCACCAACCCGTCGACCAACTCCTATAAGCGTCTGGTTCCAGGCTACGAAGCTCCGGTTCTGCTGGCCTATTCTGCCCGCAACCGTTCGGCTTCCTGCCGTATTCCTTTCGGCTCCTCGCCGAAGTCGAAGCGCGTTGAAATCCGCTTCCCGGATCCGACAGCCAATCCTTATCTCGGCTTCGCCGCGATGCTGATGGCCGGCCTCGACGGCATCAAGAACAAGATCCATCCGGGTCAGCCAATGGACAAGGATCTTTACGACCTTCCTGCCAAGGAACTCAAGAAGATCCCGACTGTTTGCGGCTCACTGCGTGAAGCTCTCCAGAGCCTCGACAAAGACCGCGGCTTCCTCAAGGCTGGCGGCGTGTTCGATGACGACCAGATCGACAGCTTCATCGACCTGAAGATGGCTGAAGTCATGCGTTACGAAATGACCCCGCATCCGGTCGAATACGACATGTATTACTCGGTCTAATCAGACCCTTGCGCGACAAAGAAAACCCCGGCAATGCCGGGGTTTTTTATTGGATGTTGGCAAAGGGCTCGATTTTTGGTTGGTCTCGATGTTCGGCCTGCCAAAGATCATAATCAGCCTGAACACCAAGCCATATCCGGGCCTTGCCAATCCCTGCCCGTTCAAGACGAACCGCAAGGTCAGGACTTATCGGTGCCTTGCCATGCATGATCCGCGACAGTGTTTCGCGGGCAAAGCCGAGACGATGGGCAAGTTCGGTCCCAGTAATTTGCAATGCCGGCAAGACATCTTCCAGCAGCGTTTCGCCCGGGTGTGGAGGGTTGAACATCGGCATTGTATTGGTCCCTAATGATAATCCAGATAATCGACGAGTTCCACGTCGTTGTTGATGAACTGAAATATGAGCCGCCAGTTTCCATTTACAGTTATCGACCAGAAACCTTGCAATTCCCCGTGCAATATGTGGAGGCGCCACCCGGGAATATTCATGTCGTCTGGTCCTGTTGCCCGGTCCAAGAAAGCCAACATGCGAGACAACCGCTTGGAATGGGCAGCGTTGATACCTCTGGTCGAACCGCTCTCATAAAAGAGCTTCAGTCCCTTATGACGAAAACTTCGGATCATAAGATAATGTGATGTATCACATCACAGAAGACAAGTACAACTCTTGTCTTAGATCGAGATTGCCTCAAGCACTTTAACGGCAGCCACCATCTCGCGTTCGCGCAGAGCGCGGCGGGCGGCAGCTTCCGCATCTCCGCCCCACTGCTCTATGGTCCAGTCTTCATCGACATGCGCCAGTTTCCAGGCATCGTCACCGGAAATCCGGCCTTTGGCCACTGCAAGCGCCAGAATGGCCGAACCGGTGAGCGTGGTGATTGTATGGAGGGCCGCAACGGCAAAAGCATCCTTGAACTGCCCGAGATGCACGCCGAGTGCGGCCAGCGTCTCGCGTGGCTGCTCCACATACATGACACCTTCCGCCAGTACGAAACGAGCACCAAGATCAGAAGCGGCCCAATCAACAATCGGATCCCAAAGTTCGGTCTGACGATTGACCAGCCGTTCAGGCGAACCTGCACGGTAGCAAAGCATATCGGATGAAGCAAAGCGCAGCACGTCTTCAAGAACGACCTGCGGATCAGTGACAATCCCATCGATGGCGGTGTTGGCCAGCCGTGTGACAGGCATCTGCGCCGGGATAATATCCTTGTCCTGCGCCGCGAATTCGTCAGCAATCATCTGCGCCAAAGCACGGCTTGGCAGCAACAGGTCTTGCCGCGCCGGCGTTTTGACCCGCTTACCGTCTAGCTCAATTGCAAACTGGCCGTCGCGTTCAACCACAGTTACGACTTTGTAGAACCGCTTGGGAAACGGCAGATTCGACTGGATCTGCGCCCGGCGCACCGGGTCTGCATCGTTCAGACCTTCCTTGGTATCCATGCTGAAAGGGTCGTTGCTCATCGTCGTCGTCCGTGTGGTTTGCTTGGATTGACCGGCAATGCCGATGTAAGTTTCCCCACCGGCGCGCGCAAGTTACGGGTCAGCCAATTCTAATTGTCTTCGTCGCCGTCGTTTTCATCGAGACCGAGCAGGTTCCATGTCTGCACCATGTGCGGTGGCAAAGGCGCCGTTACGTCAATGATCCCTTTTCCCGATGGATTGGGGACGCGAATGCGCCGCGCATGCAGGTGCAAACGGTTCTGGATACCCCCGGGAAACGACCAGTTCGTATCTGCCTCGAAATATTTGGGATCACCGATGATCGGGCAGCCAATATGGGCCGCATGAACACGCAGCTGGTGCGTACGGCCGGTATAGGGTTCCATCTCCAGCCAGGTCAGCACCTGTCCGGCAGACTCGATCACACGATAAAACGAAACCGCGTGGTCGGAATCCGGTTCGCCGTGCTGGGCAACACGCATGCGATCCCCATCCGGCGTCGTTTCCTTGACCAGCCACGTGGTGATCTTATCCTCGCGCTTGCGCGGGATACCTTTCACCAGTGCCCAATAGGTTTTCTTGGTTTCACGTTCGCGGAATGCGGCAGTCAGGGCCTGTGCAGCGCCACGCGTGCGCGCCACGACAAGAACGCCCGATGTATCGCGGTCAAGCCGGTGCACAAGACGCGGCTTCTCGCCCTTCTTGTTGCGCCATGCTTCAAGCATGTCATCCACATGACGATTGACGCCGGAACCACCCTGCACTGCCAGCCCCGCAGGCTTGTTGAAAACAAAAACCTTGGGGTCTTCATAAAGCAGCATCTGGGAAAGCACGTCGCCATCTTCCCGGCCGCGAATGCTCTTTCCGGTCAAATGCTGATTTTCGGACTTGGCATCAACCGCCAGCGGCGGAATGCGAATGGTCTGGCCAGCCTGTAACCGGGTATCGGACTTGGCGCGCGATCCATCGACGCGAACCTGCCCGGACCGCAGCAGTTTCTGCAGGGGTCCAAAGCCCAAACCCGGATAATGTACCTTGAACCATCGATCGAGGCGCATTTCAGCCTCGCCCGTGTCAACTGTCTTCTGTTCTACCGCTGCCATAACTCATACCTTGTCTAGTCAGGCATGCGCTTAGCACTAAGCGACTGCTCTTGCGAGCCATAATCCAAAAAACAGCGCGCCAATGCTCAGTATGACGCTCGCGAGCACATAAATCAGCGCATTTAGTCCCTCGCCGCGGTCCCATAACAATGCCACATCGAGTGAAAACGATGAAAAGGTGGTGAAGCCACCCATGATGCCAACAGCAACAAACAGGCGCAACTGCTCTGACCCGTCGAAACGCCGGCCCAAAAGCTCGATAAACAAGCCCATAAGCAACCCGCCAACCACGTTGACTGTTAGAGTTCCCCAAGGAAATGCAGCCCCAACAATGCGGGTCATCAGCAGGCCCACGAGGTACCGCGCGACTGACCCGATCGCCCCACCCGACGCGACCAGTAATATTGCGTTCACTTGCTTGGCCTCCGGCGGTTTATTCTGTGAAGTCAAATATTTGACTCATCACGGGACGTTACAAAACGTAGAAATTTGTTCCTTGAATGGACGCGGAACCGTCACAACTTTAGAGCATTGAATATTGCAGTGCACAAGCACCTCATGCAGAGTAAAAATGGGGAATGTGCGCAGAAGCGGGCATAACAAGCGGAGTGGCCAAAGTGTCATTGTTACAGATCTATTGGAAATCTCTCCAATATCTCGGGGCGGAAAAACGTGCGACCACGTTTATCTGCCTGGTCAACGTTGCCTTGGCTCTGACCATGCTTTTCGAACCTGTTCTTGTCGGTCGTGTTATTCAGGCAATCTCCACTAAGACAGCTATTTGGCCTCCCCTAAGCCAACTGGCCGGTGTCGGCTTGTTCCACATCGTTGCCAATGTGCTGGTTTCGCGCGAAGCAGACCGGCTGGCCCATCGCCGCAAGCTTTCAGTGCTGACGGAATCGTATAATCGCGTCATCAGCATGCCGCTTGCATGGCATCATCAGCGCGGCACCTCCAATGCCATGCATACGTTGTTGCGCGCTATTGAAACGCTATTCAGCCTCTGGCTGGAATTTATGCGCACCCATCTTGCAACCATCGTGGCTCTTGGCGGCCTTGTACCGCTTGCCATTGGCCAGGACTGGCGCCTTGCCTCCGTTCTTGCAGTTTTGGGCGTAATTTATGTCATCGTCAGCCGCGTCGTTACCGCGAAGACGAAGGATGGTCAGGCGCAGGTAGAGCGTCACCACATCAATGCGTTCAGCCATGTGACCGACTCGATGGGCAATATCTCTGTTCTGCAGAGCTACAATCGCATCGACGAAGAAACCCGCGCGCTGCAGAGCTACACAAAGCAGTTGCTGGATTCGCAATATCCTGTTCTCAACTGGTGGGCTCTGGCTGCCGGTATCAACCGCATGGCTTCAATCGTTTCGATGGTTGTGATTCTGTTTCTCGGTTCGTACTTCGTTATGCAGAACCAGATGAACGTCGGTCAGGTTGTGGCATTTACAGGCTTTGCTGCCCTGTTGATTGGCCGACTTGATCAGCTCAGCGCGTTCGTCAACCAGATTTTTGCTGCCCGTGCCAAGCTCGAGGACTTCTACGAAATGGAAGCATCGGCTGCCTATCAGGCCGAGCCCAAGACCGTGCACGATATCGACAATGTCAAAGGCGACGTCGAGTTTGAGAATGTTTCGTTCGAGTTTGCCAAGTCCAGTCAGGGCCTGAAGAACGTATCGTTCAAGGCCAAAGCTGGTGAGACAATCGCCATTGTTGGCCCGACAGGCGCCGGCAAGACGACCCTGATCAATCTGTTGCAGCGTGTATATGATCCCAAGGAAGGCCGCGTCCTGGTCGATGGTATCGATACGCGCACCATCAGCCGCCGCTCGTTGCGCAATGCCATTGCAACCGTGTTTCAGGATGCCGGCATGTTCAACCGCAGCATTGAGGAAAACATCCGTGTTGGCCGTCCAAAAGCCAGTGACGAGGATGTTGCAGCCGCTGCTGCAGCAGCTGACGCCAGCGACTTCATCCTGTCGAAATCATCCGGTTTCGATACGATGGTCGGCGAACGCGGCTCGCAGCTCTCCGGAGGCGAACGCCAGCGTGTGGCTATCGCCCGAGCTATCCTGAAGGATGCGCCGATCCTGGTTCTCGATGAGGCCACCAGTGCCCTCGACGTGGAAACGGAAGCACGCGTGAAGGCTGCTGTCGACAAGCTGTGCCAGAACCGCACGACGTTCATCATCGCGCACCGTCTATCGACTGTTCGTGATGCCGATCTGGTGCTCTTCATGGATCGCGGCGAAATCGTTGAGTCCGGCAGTTTTGATGAACTGGCCCACCAGAATGGCCGCTTCACTGCGCTGCTCAAGGCCGGTGGCCTCAAGCTGGACGACGACACAACCAACGTCACGCCTTTCCCGCGCAAACCGGAAGCTGCGGCTTGAAACCATATACTCTAGCTTGAACAAAAGGCCGCTTCACCGAAGCGGCCTTTTACGGGAATCTGGTTCCGCTCAGATTTTCGCTTACAAGTTTAAAACTCCAAATTCCTGATCAAATTTCGCGACGGTTTAGTACCTTTGTTTGGGCCTGAGGAGGATGAAATGGTGAAGCCGGATGTTGACGCCCACTCGGTGCTTGGATGGTGGAAGATTTTATCTTTTCAGATCGAATTCGAAGATGGCGGCGCGCGTGCGGATACGTACGGTGTCAACCCACTCGGCCATATGGTCATTGAACGAGACAGGATGATGGCGATTCTCACATCCGCAGAACGGCCCGATAATGATCCGGCTGCCCTTTTCGAGGGCATGATTGCTTATTCCGGTTCGTGTCGGGTCGAGGATGGGGATAAGCTCATCATAAAGGTCGACACGGCTTGGCATCCGGCCTGGATTGGCACCGAGCAGGTTCGGTTCTTCAAGGTAGATAGCGGCGTTCTATCGATCACAACGACGTGGCAGATTCACCCGTTGTTTCCGGGGCGAATGGCCCGCGGTGTGTTGACCGCGCAGCACGTATAATGTCGAGCCCCTGCGGAAGCGGCTTTTTATATGCGGTTAAAAGTCGAGGCTACTCGCCGCGTTCAATCCTCAGGCGATTCCAGTATTCGATACGCTTGCGGATTTCACGTTCGAAGCCGCGTTCGGGTGGATCGTAAAACGTCTGACGGCCAAGTGCGTCAGGAAAATAGTTCTGTCCAGAAAATGCATCCGGCTGATCATGGTCATAGGCGTAGCCCTTGCCATAGCCCTCACCCTTCATCAGCTTTGTCGGTGCATTAAGAATGTGTTTGGGCGGCACCAGTGAGCCATTTTCCTTCGCTGCACGCATAGCCGCCTTGTAGGCGACATAGACCGCATTGGATTTTGGTGCCGTTGCAAGATAAACACAGGCCTGCGCCAAGGCCAGTTCGCCCTCGGGCGAACCCAGATAATCATACGCATCCTTGGCGGCGTTACAGATGGCCAGTGCCTGCGGATCGGCAAGACCGATATCCTCGCTCGCCATGCGCACAAGCCGTCTGCCAATATAAAGCGGATCTTCACCCGCATCGAACATCCGGCAGAGATAATACAGCGCCGCATCAGGATCGGAACCCCGCACTGATTTGTGCAGTGCTGATATCAGATTGTAATGACCGTCCTGTCCCTTGTCATAAACCGGCGCCCGGCGCTGTACGATCTGCTGCACCCGCTCGGCATTGAAGACTTCGCCCTCGCGTACCGCGCGCCAAACTTCTTCCGCCAGCGTCAGGATCGCTCGCCCGTCGCCATCAGCCATGCGTACAAGGCTTGCCCGCGCCTCATCGTCCAAAGGCAGCGGTTTATCCTCATGCTCCTCGGCGCGCTGCATCAGCGCCATCAGGCTTGATTCATCATGCGGATGGAAAACGAGTACCCGCGCACGCGACAAAAGAGCGGCGTTGAGTTCAAAGGATGGATTTTCCGTTGTGGCACCAACCAGCACAATCGTCCCGTCTTCCATCACAGGCAGGAACGAATCCTGTTGGGCGCGATTGAAGCGATGAATTTCGTCAACAAATAGCAATGTCTGGCGGCCGGACATTTTGCGGGCGCGGGCGGCCTCAAACACCTTCTTCAGATCCGCAACACCGGAAAAGATGGCGGAGATTTGCTCGAAAGCCAGCTTTGTCTCACCCGCAAGCAAACGCGCAACTGTCGTCTTGCCTGTGCCGGGCGGACCCCAGAAAATCATCGAACCGAGCGAACCCGATTCGATCATACGCGTCAGCGCACCTTCCGGGCCGGTCAGGTGCTCCTGACCGGTGACTTCCGCAAGGGATCGCGGACGCAAACGGTCGGCAAGCGGCCGGCTTCGATCCGAAGCCGGATCATCTTGGGCCGAAAACAGATCCGTCATTGTCCTGCGTGCCTTCTCTATCGAATAATTTGCCGGATGATATCGCCGCCGCGTTCAAATTCGAAGCGCCACAGCACAGGCTTGCCCGACATTACCTCAGTAAGATCGGCAACATTGGTAATATCGCGGCCATTCACCTTGCGCACGATATCGCCAGGTTGCAATCCGATACGCGCAGCCGGTGTGTTTTGAAAGACCTTCTCAATAGCAACCCCTACCGTCTCCGCAGGCAGACGCAGACGCGCGGCGCTGCTGGGCGTCAGTTTGATAATCTGTGCGCCGGCCAGTGGATTCTTGCCCTGAATAACCGCCTTGTCATTGGGATCATCCGGCCGGGGCTTTTCCAGAACCAGAGAAATCACTTTCTCCTTGGACCGGCTCAACACACCAAGTTTAACCGTTTTGCCGATGCCGGCCGTCGACAGGCGATATCCCAACCCATCGAAATTCTCGATGCGGACATCATCAACCGACAAGACAACATCGCCGACCTGCAAACCGCCCTTCTCGGATGGTCCATCCTTCACGATACTGGTTACCAGAGCACCATAGGGCTGCTTCATGCCAAGGCCGTCGGCGACGTCGGGTGTGACGTTCTGGAAAGTCGCACCGATATAGGGCCGCTCAAACTTGTCGCCGCCCTGCTTGGCGGTTTCCACCACAGCGCGCACCATATTGGACGGAATGGCAAAGCCGATGCCAACGGAGCCGCCCGACCGGGAAAAGATAGCCGTGTTGATACCAACAAGTTTGCCGTCCATACCAATCAGCGCACCGCCGGAATTACCCGGATTGATCGCAGCATCGGTCTGGATGAAGAAATCGAAGTCTGAAATGCCGACACGCGTACGTGCCTGCGCCGAAACAATGCCGCTTGTCACGGTCTGGCCGACACCGAACGGGTTACCGATAGCCAAAACAAGATCACCGACTTCAACCTTGTCGGAATCCGCCAATCCCAGAATTGGCAATTGCTCACCGGCATCGATCTTCAGGATCGCAAGATCGGTAGATTCATCCTTCAGAAGAACCTTTGATTCAAATTCACGTCCGTCTGAGAGGGCGATTTTCACGGTTTCCGCATCCCGGATCACGTGATTATTGGTCACAACGATACCGGATGCATCGACAATAACCCCAGAACCAAGGGAAGATTGAACCCGCGGCGGGCCTTTGAACTGATTGCCGAAGAATTGTTCGAAAAACGGATCGCCCGCAAATGGAGAGCGCTGCTGCACTTCGTGCGCCGCGTAAACGTTAACCACGGCGCCGGCCGTCTGTTTCACCAGAGGCGCGAAGGACAATTGCGTTTCGACGCGGGATGCAGGCACCTGTTTTGCCGTGTCGGTGGTTGTCTGCGCATAAACTGGTACAGCCATACCAGAAACAAGCGCGGAGCAAACCAGAAGCATCCGTGCCGATATCGCGATCCTAGAACTCATGTCGATCTCCCGAAACTGATGAATCAGTAAAGCTTGCCAATCCAATGTGCTGAATTTCCACAGAGATACCAGCCATGAAACAAAGCAAATTTGAGACATTGGTGATGTCAGATCAAATCTGCCATTACGATTTCTCTATCACTAATGCCATTATCGGAAAGCTCAAACAGAAACGGGGCCCGTAAAGGCCCCGATCCAATAGTCCAACGATGCAAAGCCAGATTATGCGGCTTCGGCTTCGCTTGCCTGTTCAGCAGCAACACGGGTCAAATCCTTGGAACCCTTGGCGCTGACATCGCGATCAACGAATTCGACAACTGCGAGCGGTGCATTGTCACCGGTGCGGAAGCCTGCCTTCATAATGCGGATGTAACCGCCATTGCGCTGGCCGTAGCGCGGAGCAAGCGTATCAAACAGCTTGGCAACGAGCTTGGCGTCGCGGATGGCCGAAATGGCCTGACGACGAGCGTGCAGATCGCCGCGCTTGCCGAGTGTGACAAGCTTTTCAACGATCGGACGAATTTCCTTGGCCTTGGGCAGCGTTGTAACGATCTGCTCATGCTCAATCAGTGATGCAGCCATATTGGCAAACATCGCCTTACGATGGCTGGCAGTCCGGTTAAGCTTGCGGCCTGAATTACCGTGGCGCATGAGCCTTCTCCTTCAATTTCTCAGTTCGGGCTCATTGCCCGGGCTTGGTTGTCGGGCAGAGCCCGGATTAATATTGATCTTCGTAACGCTTTGCGAGATCTTCGATGTTTTCTGGCGGCCATGATGGGACTTCCATACCGAGATGGAGACCCATGGAAGCCAGAACTTCCTTGATTTCGTTCAGCGACTTGCGACCAAAGTTCGGTGTGCGCAGCATTTCTGCTTCTGTCTTCTGAATAAGATCGCCAATGTAGACGATATTATCATTCTTCAGGCAGTTTGCCGAGCGAACGGAAAGTTCGAGTTCATCAACCTTCTTGAGCAGAGCCGGATTGAACGCAAGCTCAGTGACCTGTTCCTGCTGTACTTCCTTCTGCGGCTCGTCAAAGTTGACGAAAATCGCCAGCTGGTCCTGAAGAATGCGTGCTGCGTAAGCAACTGCATCTTCACCGGAAATCGAACCATCGGTCTCGATCTGCAGGATCAGCTTGTCATAATCGAGAACCTGACCTTCACGGGTGTTCTCGATCTTGTACGATACCTTGCGAACCGGTGAGTAGAGGCTGTCAACCGGGATCAAGCCGATTGGCGCATCTTCCGCACGGTTGCGGTCAGCAGGAACGTAGCCCTTGCCGGTGTTAACGGTGAATTCCATGCGGATTTCAGCGCCCTCGTCCAGCGTGCAGATAACGTGTTCCGGGTTGAGGATTTCGATATCGCCAACCGTCTGAATGTCGCCAGCCGTAACAACGCCTGGGCCTTCCTTACGGACGACCATGCGCTTTGGACCGTCGCTTTCCATGTGGATAGCGATTTCCTTGATGTTCAGGACGATATCCGTCACATCTTCACGAACGCCGGGGATCGAAGAGAATTCATGCAGAACGCCATCGATCTGTACAGCAGTCACGGCAGCGCCGCGCAGTGAAGACAAGAGAACACGGCGCAGAGCATTGCCGAGCGTCAAGCCAAAACCGCGTTCAAGCGGTTCGGCGACGACCGTTGCCTTTGTCTTCGAGCCGGAGGTCTGGAACTCGACCTTGTTCGGCTTGATCAATTCTTGCCAGTTTTTCTGGATCATCTAGTTTTTCCCTATCCTTGCCTTGCCACCATCCAATCGTGGCAATGAAGCGTGGAAACCGTAGAGGAGCTGAAATCAGCTCTTGCGGTCAAATCTTGTCGAAACAGATTAGACGCGGCGACGCTTGCGCGGGCGGCAGCCATTGTGCGGGATCGGCGTTACATCGCGGATCGATGTAATCGTAAAACCAGCAGCCTGGAGTGCACGCAGAGCCGATTCACGGCCGGAGCCCGGTCCACAAACTTCAACTTCGAGCGAACGCATGCCATGTTCCTGTGCCTTCTTGGCACAATCTTCAGCAGCCATCTGTGCAGCAAAAGGCGTGGATTTACGTGAACCCTTGAAGCCCTGCGCACCAGCGGAGGACCAGGCAATCGCATTGCCCTGCGCATCCGTGATGGTGATCATCGTATTGTTGAATGTCGAATTAACGTGGGCAACGCCCGACGAAATGTTTTTGCGCTCGCGGCGGCGAACGCGTGTGGCTTCCTTGGCCATAGTAGTCCTTTCAGTTGATCTCGACGCCTCCGTATTTCCAGAGGCTCCACCATGGTTTCAGTTAAAGTGCGAAACCGGCACTTGTCTCTGCAAAAGCAGAACCGGCGCAGCGAACCGCGCCGGAGCGATCTTACTTCTTCTTGCCGGCGATTGCCTTGGCAGGACCCTTACGGGTACGCGCATTGGTGTGCGTACGCTGGCCACGAACTGGCAGGGAGCGACGATGACGCAGACCGCGATAGCAGCCCAGATCCATCAGACGCTTGATGTTCATCGAAACTTCACGACGCAGATCACCCTCAACGTGGTAATCGCGATCGATTGTTTCACGAATCTGCAGCACTTCGGCGTCGGTCAACTGATTGACACGACGTTCAGCAGGAATGCCGACCTTAGCGACGATTTCCTGTGCAAATTTTTGACCAATCCCGTGAATGTACTGAAGCGCGATAACAACGCGCTTATTCGTCGGGATGTTGACGCCAGCAATACGAGCCACGTCTGTTCTCCTTGTTAACCGGCAGAGCTGGGATACCAATGTGGCAGGCCAGATGACGGGATGAAAATGATATCCGGGACAAACACAAACGATCAGCCCCGAACCTGCTTTACCGGATCGGCGCCGATCGCTTCATATCCAAGCGAATTTCCGCCGTCTTTGAAGGAATCGCTTCGAAAAGTCAACTCCTCCTGTACATTTTTGTCGAAATCTAAAGTTCCGCCAAAATCTTTTCGATTGATGCTGTGACTTCCTCGAAGTCCGCCATACCATCAACCTTCTTCAGCTTGCCCTTGGCATAGTAATAGCCAATCAGGGGCGAAGTCTGTTTGTAATATGCTTCAAGCCGTGTGCGGACTGTCTCGGCATTGTCATCGGGACGCCGCTTGAACTCATGCGAACCGCATTTATCGCACACGCCCGGTACCTTGGGCTGCTTGTTGGTGTCGTGATAACCTGTACCGCATTTGGCGCAGGTGTACCGTCCGGAGATCCGCTCGACGAGCACATTGTCATCGACTTCAAGCTCGATCACACAATCAAGCTCAAAATGCTTGTCTTTCAGCATTTTCTCGACCGCATCGGCCTGGACAAGTGTCCGGGGATAACCATCGAGAATAAAGCCGTTGGCGGCGTCAGGCTGATCAATGCGCTCTGAAACGATCGCATTGACAATTTCGTCGGATACCAGCTTGCCGGCATCCATGACAGCCTTGGCGCGCAAACCGACATCGGTTCCGGCTTTGACTGCATCCCGCAACATATCCCCGGTGGAGAGCTGCGGTATCCCTAGTTTTTCTACCAAGCGCTGAGACTGAGTTCCCTTACCTGCCCCCGGTGGTCCGAGAAGTATTAATCTCATCTGTTCCGCTTTCCTCCCCGGAGCTTCGACTTCTTGATAAGCCCCTCATATTGATGCGCAATCAGGTGACCCTGGATTTGTGCAACCGTATCGAGCGTAACGCTCACGACAATCAGCAGCGATGTACCGCCGAGATAGAAAGGAACGCCAGCCCAGGAAATCAGGAACTCCGGCAGCATGCAGATCAAGACAAGATAGCCTGCGCCGAGAACCGTGATGCGGGTCAGAACGTAGTCGATATACTCTGCAGTGCGCTCGCCTGGGCGAATGCCGGGAATGAAGCCTGAATGCTTCTTCAGCTGGTCGGCGGTGTCCTTCGGATTGAACACAAGGGCCGTGTAGAAGAAGGCAAAGAATACGATCATCGCGGCATAGGACGCCATATAAAGCGGCTGGCCATGACCAAGCGACGACAGGATCGTTGTTGCCCATGCGGGCATCTGATGGCTCTGAGCAAAGCCCGCGATCGTAGCAGGCAGAAGCAGCAGCGACGATGCGAAGATCGGCGGAATAACACCAGCAGTGTTAAGCTTCAACGGCAGGTGCGAGGTATCGCCCTGGAACATGCGGTTGCCAACCTGACGCTTTGGATACTGGATCAGCAAGCGGCGCTGCGCGCGTTCAACAAACACGATGATGCCGATGACAGCAATTGTCAGAACGATAATTGCAAGAATAACGCCGGTTGAAAGCGCACCTGTGCGGCCGAGTTCCAACGTGCCGGAAATAGCCTGAGGCAGGTTGGCAACAATGCCGGAGAAGATGATCAGCGAGATGCCGTTACCGATACCGCGTGCAGTAATCTGTTCGCCAAGCCACATCAGGAACATTGTACCGCCGACGAGCGTGATAACCGTCGAGAACAGGAAGAATGGACCCGGATTGGTGACAATACCCTGGCTGCCCTGCAAACCAACCGCAATCGCATAGGCCTGAACCGTTGCCAGAAGCACCGTTCCGTAGCGCGTATATTGATTGATGACCTTACGGCCCTGCTCGCCATCTTTCTTCAGCTGTTCAAGCGCCGGAATAACCGACGTCATCAACTGAACGATGATCGAAGCGGAAATATAGGGCATGATGCCGAGCGCAAAGATCGCCATACGAGCGACCGCGCCACCGGCAAACATGTTGAACATGCCAAGAATGCCCTGCGCCTGATGGTTGAAGGCCTGAGCATAAGCAGCAAGATTGATACCCGGAAGCGGGATGTAGGTGCCGAGCCGGTAAACCAGCAATGCGCCAAGCGTAAACCAGATACGCTTTTTGAGCTCTTCAGCTTTCGAAAAAGCCGAGAAGTTAAGATTAGAGGCGAGCTGTTCAGCGGCTGATGCCATAAGTAGTCTCCGGTCTGCGCCCGTCAGGCAATGACGGTCCTACCCAGATATGTGCCGTTACTGCGCCGTGCATCCTCATGGACGCACCAACACTGCGTTTTACCCATCATATTTGCCAAAGAATCGGTACGGGTTTTTTGGTAAATATGATGCGGGACGAAAAAAGTACAAGCGGCGACCCTAAGGCCGCCGCTTATAAAAGCATATTTATTCTGCAGCTGCTTTAACAGCAGGAAGCTTGACGGAACCGCCTGCCTTTTCGATCTTTTCGATCGCGACCTTGGAGGCGCCAGCAACTTCAATCGTTACTGCAGAAGTGATCTCACCACCGGAAAGCAGACGAACACCGTCTTTAGCGCGGCGGATAACGCCGGCGGCCTTCAGGGTTTCAATCGTGATCGCAACCTTGGCATCGAGCTTCTTCGCATCGATAGCTGTCTGGATGCGGCCAACAGATACTTCATTGAAGTTCTTCATGAAGATGTTGGTGAAACCGCGCTTTGGCAAGCGACGGTAAACTGGCATCTGTCCGCCTTCGAAGCCATTGATGGCAACGCCGGAACGGGACTTCTGGCCCTTCACACCGCGACCAGCAGTCTTGCCGGAACCGGAACCGATACCACGGCCAACACGCTTGCGAGCTTTGGTGGCGCCTGGGTTTTCACTCAGATCATTGAGTTTCATTTGATCAATCTCCGGAGTTCTTAAGCCTCGTCCACAACGCGGACGAGATGCTGAACTTTTGCAATCATGCCACGGACGGAAGGCGTATCTTCCAGAACCCGGCGGCGATGCATCTTATTGAGGCCCAGGCCGATCAGCGTTGCGCGCTGGTCTGCCGGACGGCGGATAGGGCTACCGATCTGTTCGACCGTAACCGTCTTACCCTTCTTGTTCTCAACCATGACTTATATCCTTTAGTCTACAGCTGGCGGGATCGAGATCCCTGCCCTGCCGCGCTACTATTCTTCCGAACCAACCACGTCGCGGCGACGAGCCTGCAGTGTGGAGTACTTGATGCCGCGCTGTGCAGCGATGTCCTTGGGGTGCATCTGGTGCTTCAAGGCATCGAACGTTGCGCGAACCATGTTGTATGGGTTCGACGAGCCAAGCGACTTGGCAACGACGTCCTGTACACCAAGCGTCTCGAAAACAGCGCGCATTGGACCACCGGCGATGATACCAGTACCAGCAGTTGCTGCACGAAGCAGAACCTTGCCGGCGCCATGACGGCCGTGAACATCGTGATGCAAAGTACGGCCCGAACGCAGCGGTACGAAAATCATTTCGCGCTTGGCAGCTTCTGTTGCCTTGCGGATAGCTTCCGGCACTTCACGTGCCTTGCCATGACCAAAACCAACGCGGCCCTTCTGATCGCCGACAACGACGAGAGCAGCAAAGCCAAAACGCCGGCCGCCCTTGACGACCTTGGCGACGCGGTTGATGTGAACAAGCTTGTCAACGAATTCGCTATCGCGCTCTTCGTTACGGCCACCACGATCGTCGCGGCCTCTCTTTTCCTGTGCCATGCTCCTAATTCCTTTTTCTTTTCCGGTAGCACGAATGAAGTTACAGCGCCGTGCATCTAAGTGGAGGCACATAGAACGCGGTAACGGGTTAGAAGCGCATATACTATTCCAAAACTCAAAGTTGATTTTTGGCGATATGCACTGCGAAGTCCGGCTTACAAGAGACGAGCCCTTGCAGTTCCGGACTTCGATAGTTTTGCCTTAAAAAGCGATCTTAGAAACTAAGACCAGCTTCACGGGCAGCTTCTGCAAGTGCCTTTACGCGGCCGTGGTAAATATAGGCACCACGATCAAAGACAACTTCCTTGATGCCAGCCTTGACAGCGCGCTCTGCAACGAGCTTGCCGATCAGGGCCGCAGCATCCGAGATCTGCACCGGTCTTCAGCTTGCCCTTAAGGTCAGCTTCGAGAGTGGATGCGGATGCAATTGTGTGTCCACGCGCATCGTCAATGACCTGCGCATAGATATTCTTCGAAGAACGGTGGACGCTGAGCCGCGGACGGTCACCGGCAACCGCCTTGAGCTGGCGGCGAACACGCGAAGCGCGACGCTGAATGATTTCTTTCGGCGATGCCATGACACGAATTCCTTACTTCTTCTTACCTTCTTTGCGAACGATCTTCTCGCCCGCATACTTCACGCCCTTGCCCTTGTAAGGCTCTGGGCCACGATATTCGCGGATCTCAGCGGCAACCTGACCAACCTGCTGCTTGTCGATGCCGGTGATGACGATTTCCGTCGGCTTCGGCACTGCAACAGTGATACCTTCCGGTACCTGGTAGACCACTTCGTGGCTGAAACCGAGCGACAGCTGGACATTCTTGCCCTGCATAGCCGCACGATAACCAACACCATTGATCTCGAGACGCTTTTCAAAACCGTCCTTAACACCCTGGAAGATGTTGACGATCATCGTGCGGCTCATGCCCCACTTCGACCGTGCGGTCTTGCTGCTGTCACGCGGATCAACGCGAACGGCGTTATCTTCGAACTTAACCAGAACTTCGTCATTGGCGACAAAGCTCAGTTCACCCTTAGGGCCTTTGGCCTTAATGGTCTGGCCGTCCACGCTGGCGGTTACGCCTGCCGGGACTGCAACTGGTTTTTTACCGATACGAGACATTTTTCAAACCTTTTCAAGCCTGTGATTAGAATATACGGCAGAGCAATTCGCCGCCGACATTCTGTTCACGTGCCTCGTGGTCTGCCATCACGCCCTTAGGCGTGGACAGGATCGAAATACCAAGACCGTTCGCAACCTGCGGGATCGACTTGACCGAAACGTAAACGCGACGGCCAGGCTTCGAAATACGGGTAATCTCACGGATTACTGGTACGTTCTCGAAATACTTCAGTTCGATTTCGATCTCGGACTTACCGTTTTCAAAATCAACCTGGCTGTATCCGCGGATATAGCCTTCGGACTGGAGAACATCCAGAACGCGTGCGCGCAGCTTGGAGGCAGGTGTAGAAACCTTGCCCTTCTTGCGCATGATTGCGTTACGGATACGTGTCAGCATATCGCCGAGAGGATCTGTCATAGACATCTGTCTTCTCCCTTACCAGCTCGACTTCACGATGCCAGGCACCTGGCCGAGCGAACCCAGCTGGCGCAATGCGATACGCGACATTTTCAGTTTGCGGTAATAACCGCGCGGACGACCCGATATTTCACAACGATTGCGAATACGAACCTTGGTGGAGTTGCGTGGCAGTTCTGCCAGCTGGATAGTAGCGCGGAAGCGCTCATCCAGAGGAAGCGACTGATTCATCACTACTGCCTTCAAACGCGCACGCTTTGCAGCATACTGTTTGACGAGCAAACCACGGCGCTTGTTCTTTTCGACTGCGCTAGTCTTTGCCATTTCAAATACCTCGCTACGCTTGCCGTTACTGGCGGAAGGGGAAGTTGAAGGCGCGCAAAAGAGCGCGGGCTTCGTCATCCGTCTTCGCAGTCGTGCAAACGATGATGTCCATGCCCCAGATCTGATCAACCTTATCGTAGTTGATTTCCGGGAACACAATGTGTTCCTTGATACCCATGGCGAAGTTGCCACGACCATCAAAGCTCTTTGGATTCAGACCGCGGAAATCTCGAACGCGCGGCAGCGCGATCGTGATCAGGCGATCCAGGAATTCGTACATACGCTCTTTACGAAGTGTAACCTTCGTGCCGATCGGCATATTCTCACGTACCTTGAAGGTAGCAATCGAATTACGCGCACGGGTAATAACCGGCTTCTGACCAGCAATCAATGCCAGATCTTCAGCTGCGACAGTTGGCTTCTTGGAATCAGCTGTCGCTTCGCCAACGCCCATGTTCAGAACAACTTTGGTGATGCGGGGAATCTGCATCTCGTTGTCATATTTGAACTGTTCGAGAAGGTCTTTACGTACCACTTCAAGGTACTGCTTCTTCAAACGAGGTTCGATCTTTGCAGCTGGATTAGCCATCGATCTGGTCTCCCGAACGCTTTGCTACACGTACCTTATCGCCATTCTCGAGGACCTTGAAGCCAACACGGGTCGGCTTGCCATCCTTGGGGTCGGCGACTGCGAGGTTCGACAGATGGAGCGGCGCTTCTTTCGAAATGATGCCGGCTTCCTGAGTCTGTGTCTGCTTCTGGTGACGCTTGACAAGATTAACGCCGCGAACGAGCGCCTGCTCATCCTTCGGCAAAACTTTGATTACTTCGCCGGTACGACCTTTGTCCTTACCAGCAAGAACGACAACACGGTCGCCTTTACGGATCTTCTGCATCGTCTGCTCCTTTAGAGTACTTCTGGAGCCAGCGAGATGATCTTCATGTGGTTCTTTGCGCGAAGTTCGCGCGGAACCGGTCCGAAGATACGCGTGCCGATAGGCTCTTTCTTGTTGTCGATCAGGACAGCTGCGTTCTTGTCGAAACGAATAACGCTACCATCTGCGCGACGGATGTCCTTGGCTGTGCGAACAACCACAGCTTTCATCACGTCACCCTTTTTAACACGGCCGCGCGGAATTGCTTCCTTGATCGAAACGACAATAATGTCGCCGACCGAAGCATACTTCCGCTTCGAGCCGCCCAGCACCTTGATGCACATGACACGACGGGCGCCGGAATTATCCGCGACGTCGAGGTTTGTTTGCATCTGAATCATGACTAGCCGCCTTCTTCTTGTTCAACCGGACTGGGCTTTCCTTGCCCCTCGCGATTGTTGCGTACTTACATACAGATATTAATATTAACTTGCTGGGGCGTCAGTTACGACAACCCAACGCTTATCTTTCGAGATTGGCTTCGATTCCTGGATGGAAACGGCATCGCCGACCTTGAACTGGTTATTCTCGTCGTGGGCCTTGTACTTCTTGGACTGGCGCACGGTCTTCTGGAGGAGCGGGTGCGAATAGCGCCGCTCGACCTTGACCACGACGGTCTTGTCGTTTTTGTCGCTGACGACAACGCCCTGCAGAATGCGTTTAGGCATGGTTTTTTCCTTAAGCCTTGCTTACGACCGCTTTCTGGCGGGCGACTGTCTTGATGCGCGCGATATCACGGCGAATCTGCCGGACACGTGCGGTTTTTTCCAACTGGCCAGTTGCTTTCTGGAAGCGCAGATTGAACTGCTCTTTCTTCAGCGTAGCCAACTCTTCATTCAACTGATCGAGGCTCAAAGCCCGAACTTCTGCGGATTTCATAACATCCACCCCTTATTCTGCGATGCGCTGAATAAAGCGCGTCTTGACCGA
This sequence comes from Phyllobacterium sp. 628, assembly GCF_014189505.1. Classification (GTDB taxonomy): domain Bacteria; phylum Pseudomonadota; class Alphaproteobacteria; order Rhizobiales; family Rhizobiaceae; genus Phyllobacterium. Next base: position 2,652,610 of record NZ_CP050301.1, read on the forward strand.
AAGTTTTGCCGCTCCGAGGCGAAGAGCCTCACGAGCCACTTCTTCCGAAACGCCGTCGAGCTCAAACATGACGCGGCCTGGTGCTACACGAGAAGCCCAGTAATCCACCGAACCCTTACCTTTACCCATGCGGACTTCGGTAGGCTTTGATGTAACTGGTACATCCGGGAAAATCCGGATCCACACACGGCCGGCACGCTTCATGTGACGGGTAATTGCACGGCGAGCGGCCTCGATCTCACGCGCGGTAACGCGGTTCGGCTCGAGGGCCTTCAGGCCGAAAGCACCAAAATTAAGATCCGTGCCGCCTTTCGACGCGCCGTGGATACGGCCCTTGAACTGCTTGCGGAACTTTGTGCGCTTAGGCTGCAGCATTGTTCTCTACTCCAAAATTCTCTTTCCGGAAAGACGCTATTTTAAGCGTTTTCGCGGCGACGGTTCTGACCCTGATGACCATCACCTTCAACAGCGCGACGTTCAGAGGCCATTGGGTCATGCTCAAGGATTTCGCCCTTGAATACCCAAACCTTGACGCCGCAGATGCCGTAGGCGGTGTGTGCTTCAGCAGTTCCGTAATCGATATCGGCACGAAGAGTATGCAAAGGCACACGGCCTTCACGGTACCATTCCATACGAGCAATTTCCGCGCCGCCAAGACGACCCGAGCAATTGATACGAATGCCTTCTGCACCAAGACGCATGGCCGACTGAACGGCACGCTTCATGGCACGGCGGAATGCAACACGGCGTTCCAACTGCTGAGCGATTGACTGCGCAACCAGTACTGCGTCTGTTTCCGGCTTGCGGACTTCAACGATATTGAGCGTTGTGTCTGCATTTGTCATTTCTGACAGCTTGCGGCGCAACTTCTCGATATCGGCGCCCTTTTTGCCGATGATCAGACCTGGACGTGCAGCGTGGATCGTGACGCGGCACTTCTTGTGCGGACGCTCGATCACAACCTTGGAAATCGCAGCCTGCTTCAACTCGTCCATCAGATACTTGCGGATCTTGATGTCTTCATGCAGCAGCTTGCCGTATTCACCTGTGTTCGCGTACCAACGCGAGTCCCAGGTCCGATTGATGCCAAGGCGGAAACCAATCGGATTAATCTTCTGGCCCATTATGCGGCCTCCCCTTTTTCCTCAGCTTCGCGAACAACGATCGTCAGATGTGAGAATGGCTTCTCAATCCGGCTTGCACGACCGCGGCCACGAACGTGGAAACGCTTCATCACGATTGACTTGCCTACATAGGCTTCAGCAACAACCAGAGTGTCAACATCCAGGTCATGGTTGTTTTCAGCGTTGGCGATAGCTGATTCGAGAGTCTTTTTCACCGTTCCTGCAATCCGCTTACGCGAAAATTCCAGATCGGCAAGAGCGGCGTTAACCTTCTTGCCACGGATCAGAGCAGCCACCAGATTTAGCTTCTGAGGGCTGATGCGGAGCGTGCGGGCAACGGCTTTCGCCTCGTTGTCCTTAAGCTGGCGCGGAGCCTTAGCCTTGCCCATCGTTATTTCCTCTTCGCTTTCTTGTCCGCGCCATGACCGTAATAGGTACGCGTCGGAGCGAATTCACCGAACTTGTGTCCGATCATCTCTTCGTTGACGGAGACCGGTACATGCTTGTTACCATTGTACACACCGAAGGTCAGACCGACGAACTGTGGCAGGATCGTGGAGCGACGGCTCCAGATCTTGATAACTTCACTGCGACCGCCCTCACGTACCTTCTCAGCCTTCTTGAGAAGATAGCCATCGATGAACGGGCCTTTCCAAACTGAACGAGCCATTTCAGACTACCTCTCTTATTTCTTGCGCTGATGACGCGAACGAGCGATGAACTTGTCCGTCGACTTGTTGGAGCGCGTCTTCTTGCCCTTCGTAGGCTTACCCCACGGAGAAACAGGATGACGACCACCTGACGTACGACCTTCACCACCACCGTGCGGGTGATCAACCGGGTTCATGGCAACACCGCGAACGTGCGGGCGCTTGCCAAGCCAACGGCTGCGGCCTGCCTTACCAAGGCTGATATTGCCATGGTCAGGGTTGGATACTGCACCGACCGTGGCAAAGCACGAACCGTGGACAAGGCGCTGTTCACCTGAGTTCAGGCGAAGGATTGCCATGCCCTGATCGCGGCCAACGAGCTGCGCATAAGTACCGGCGGAGCGAGCAATCTGACCGCCCTTGCCTGGCTTCATCTCCACATTGTGGATGATGGTACCGACCGGGATCGACGACAATGGCATCGCATTGCCTGGCTTCACGTCTGTCTGTGCGCCAGCAATAACGCTGTCGCCAACTGCCAGACGCTGTGGCGCCAGAATGTAGCTCAGCTCACCGTCTTCGTAGCGGATGAGAGCAATGAATGCGGTCCGGTTCGGATCGTATTCAAGGCGTTCAACCTTGGCAGCCACATCATGCTTGCGGCGCTTGAAATCAACGAAGCGATAAGTGCGCTTATGACCACCACCCTGATAGCGTGCAGTGACGCGACCGGTGTTGTTACGACCACCCTTTGACGACAGACCTTCGGTCAGAGCCTTCACAGGCTTGCCCTTGTAGAGCTCCGAACGGTCCACGATAACCAGCTGACGCTGACTTGGTGTGGTTGGATTATAATGTTTGAGTGCCATTGTCTTTACTCCACGGCCCCTCAGAGACCAGTCGAAACATCGATCGACTGCCCTTCGGCAAGCGTCACGACTGCTTTCTTGACATCGCTCTGGCGCCCGACGATGCCGCGGAACCGCTTCACCTTGCCTTTGCGCACAGACGTATTGACGGCAGTAACCTTCACGCGGAAGAGCGCTTCGACTGCTGCCTTGATTTCCGGCTTCGTTGCCTTGCGGGCTACGTTGAAGACGACCTGGTTATGTTCAGAAACCAGGGTCGACTTTTCCGTAATAACCGGGCTGACGATCACGTCGTAATGGCGAAGATCGGTCATTTGAAACGCTCCTCGAGAGCTTCAACTGCAGCCTTGGAAAGCACGAGCTTGCCGCGACGCAGGATGTCATAAACATTGATGCCCTGAATTGGCAGAACATCAATGTTCGGGATGTTCGAGGCTGCACGACGGAAATTTGCATCAATCTCGGCACCGCCGATGAGAAGCGCATTTTCGAAGCCAAGCTTGGCGAACTGCGAAACAAGTACCTTTGTCTTTGCATCGGCTGAAGCCAGATCATCGATGATGATGAGTTCTGAAGCCTTTACCTTGGCAGACAGGGCATGACGGAGTGCAAGAGCACGAACCTTCTTAGGCAGGTCATGTTCGTGGCTGTGAACAACCGGACCATGAGCCTTACCACCGCCGCGGAACTGCGGAGCACGAGCTGAATGGTGACGGGCGCGGCCCGTTCCCTTCTGCTTGTACATCTTGGCGCCGGTCCGTGCGATTTCCGAACGGCCCTTTGCCTTGTGCGTTCCCTGCTGCTTGCGGGCAAGCTGGTAGCGTACCATGCGCTGAAGGATGTCGTCGCGTGGCTCAAGACCGAAAATCTCCTCGGAGAGTTTCACCTTGCCGGCGTCTTTGCCTTCAAGTGTTGTAATCGTGAGATCCATTATTCGGCTCCCTCAGTTGTCTGCGCTACTTCTGCATCAGACACAGCTGCTGCGGTGTTTGCGGCCTGGCGAACACCAGCTGGCTTGGGAGCAGAAGCTGGCAGCGCTACCTTCATGGCATCGCGCACCAAAATCCATGCACCCTTGGAGCCAGGAACAGCACCACGAACCAGAATAAGGCCACGATCCAGATCGGTCGAAACAACTTCGATGTTCTGGGTGGTGATACGGGTCGAACCCATATGACCGGCCATCTTCTTTCCCTTGAACACTTTGCCCGGATCCTGACGCTGACCGGTCGAACCGTGAGCGCGGTGGGTTACCGAGTTACCGTGTGTTGCGCGGTGACCGCCGAAGTTATGGCGCTTCATCGAACCGGCAAAACCTTTACCGATTGAAGTACCAGTCACATCGACCTTCTGGCCGGCAACATAATGTTCGGCGGTGATCTCGACGCCGACATCAAGAAGATTGTCAACAGAGACGCGGAATTCCGCTACTTTCGCCTTTGGCTCGACTGACGCTGTCGCGAAGTGGCCGCGCAAGCTCTTTGTCGTATTCTTTACTTTGGCCAGGCCAACACCGAGCTGAACGGCAGTGTAGCCATTCTTCTCGACTGTACGCTGAGCCACAACCTGACAATTCTCCATCCGGAGTACTGTCACCGGCACATGCTCACCTGCGTCATTGTAGACGCGAGTCATGCCCAGTTTCTGTGCAATTACACCTGAACGCATCGGTTCGTCCTTCCGTCCTCAAGCCTTACAGCTTGATCTCGACATCAACACCAGCGGAAAGATCGAGCTTCATCAGCGCGTCTACTGTCTGCGGGGTTGGGTCTACGATATCGAGAAGACGCTTATGAGTGCGCATCTCGAACTGTTCGCGGCTCTTCTTGTCGATGTGCGGCGAGCGATTAACCGTGAACTTCTCGATCCGCGTAGGAAGCGGGATCGGTCCGCGCACATTGGCACCGGTACGCTTGGCAGTCGACACGATTTCCCGCGTCGAATCGTCAAGGATCCGATGATCAAACGCCTTAAGGCGAATGCGGATGTTTTGACCGTTCATTTCATCTTTTCCTTGTTTTGCGGAGACGCCTATAGCAGGCGCCTCTGCATAAAACCTTAATATTACTCAATGATCGAAGCGACGATGCCAGCACCGACGGTACGGCCACCTTCACGGATAGCGAAGCGGAGCTTCTCTTCCATGGCGATCGGCACGATCAGCGTCACATCAACCGAGATGTTGTCGCCAGGCATGACCATTTCCGTGCCTTCCGGCAGCGTTACCACACCCGTCACGTCGGTCGTGCGGAAGTAGAACTGCGGACGGTAGTTGGAGAAGAATGGCGTATGACGGCCACCTTCATCCTTCGTCAGGATATAGGCTTCTGCCTTGAACTTCGTGTGCGGCTTGACCGAACCTGGCTTGGCAAGGATCTGGCCACGCTCAACGTCTTCACGTCCAACGCCGCGGATCAGCGCGCCGATGTTGTCGCCTGCCTGGCCCTGATCGAGCAGCTTGCGGAACATTTCAACGCCGGTAACTGTTGTCTTCGTCGTCGGCTTGATGCCGATGATTTCAACTTCTTCACCAACCTTGACGATACCGCGTTCAACGCGGCCCGTCACAACCGTACCACGGCCCGAGATCGAAAATACGTCTTCGATCGGCATCAGGAACGGCATGTTGATCGGACGCTCTGGTGTCGGGATGTACTTGTCAACTTCAGCCATCAGCGCGCGCACTGCGTCTTCGCCGATTTCCTTGTTGGAATCTTCAAGTGCAGCCAAAGCCGAACCCTTGACGATCGGTACATCGTCGCCCGGGAAGTCGTATTTCGACAGAAGCTCGCGCACTTCCAGTTCAACCAGTTCCAGAAGCTCGGCATCGTCAACCTGATCAACCTTGTTCAGGAAAACAACGATCGCAGGAACACCAACCTGACGGGCAAGCAGAATGTGCTCGCGGGTCTGTGGCATCGGACCGTCGGCAGCCGAAACAACCAGGATCGCGCCGTCCATCTGCGCAGCACCGGTGATCATGTTCTTCACATAGTCAGCGTGGCCTGGGCAATCAACGTGTGCATAGTGACGCGCTGGCGTCTCATACTCAACGTGCGCCGTCGAGATCGTGATGCCGCGGGCCTTTTCTTCAGGCGCTGCATCGATCTGGTCGTAAGGCTTGTACTCACCAAAATACTTCGTAATCGCTGCCGTCAACGACGTCTTGCCATGGTCAACGTGACCAATCGTGCCGATGTTGACGTGCGGCTTGTTACGTTCAAACTTGCTCTTAGCCATCTGAGCTCTCCGTTATATGTTCGCCTGCTCAGGCTTAACTCAACTGTCAAGCGCAACCTTATGGTTACGCAAACTTCTTCTGAATTTCCTGCGCGACAACTGCCGGCACAGGTTCGTAGTGGTCAAACTGCATGGTGTACTGTGCACGACCCTGGCTCATCGAGCGCAGATTGCTCACATAACCAAACATGTTGGCCAGCGGGACATTTGCGTTGACGACAGTCGCGATACCACGCGCTTCCGTACCCGAAATCTGACCACGACGTGAATTCAGATCACCAATCACGTCACCGACGTAATCTTCAGGTGTAACAACTTCGACCTTCATGATCGGTTCGAGCAGCTGGGCACCAGCCTTCTGCGCACCTTCGCGGAATGCAGCGCGAGCTGCGATTTCGAAGGCGAGAACCGAGGAGTCGACATCGTGGTAAGCACCGTCGATCAGCGTGGCTTTCACGCCGAGCATCGGGAAGCCTGCGAGCGGACCCGCACCCATGACGCTTTCGATACCCTTTTGAACGCCGGGAATGTATTCCTTAGGAATGGAACCGCCCACGATCTTCGATTCAAAGATGAACTCATCGCCATCATGTGGCTCGAAGATCACCTTGATACGAGCGAACTGGCCCGAACCACCCGACTGCTTCTTGTGGGTGTAGTCAATTTCCGCCTTGCGTGTAATCGATTCACGATAGGCAACCTGCGGCTGACCAACATTTGCCTCGACCTTGAACTCGCGACGCATACGGTCAACGAGAATGTCGAGATGAAGTTCGCCCATGCCAGCAATGATTGTCTGGCCTGATTCTTCGTCCGACTTGACGCGGAATGAAGGATCTTCAGCAGCAAGACGATTAAGCGCGAGGCCCATCTTTTCCTGGTCTGCCTTGGTCTTAGGCTCGATCGAAATTTCGATCACCGGCTCAGGGAAAATCATCCGCTCAAGGATAACCGGCTTCAGAGGATCGCAGAGCGTATCACCTGTTGTGGTTTCCTTCAGGCCTGCCAAAGCAACGATGTCACCGGCAAACGCTTCTTCGATGTCTTCACGCGAGTTGGAATGCATCTGCAGCATACGGCCGATACGTTCGCGCTTTTCCTTGACTGTGTTGTCGAGCGAAATGCCCTTGGTCAGCTTGCCGGAATAGATACGGCAGAATGTCAGCGAACCAACGAACGGATCGTTCATGATCTTGAATGCAAGCATCGACAAAGGCTCTTCGTCGGAAGACTTGCGAACTGTTTCTGCTTCAGTCTTAGGATCGATACCCTTGATCGAAGGAACATCAACAGGCGAAGGCAAGAAGTCAACGACACCATCAAGAAGTGGCTGTACGCCCTTGTTCTTGAACGCCGAACCGCAGAATACCGGATGGAAATCAACGCGGCATGTACCGATACGGATCAGCTTACGGATTGTATCATTGTCTGGCATGTTGCCTTCGAGATAGGCTTCGGTCGCTGCTTCGTCGACTTCGACGGCAGTTTCGATCAGCTTTTCACGATATTCTTCTGCACGTTCCTTAAGATCGGCAGGAATTTCAACGACATCCCACTCAGCGCCCAGCTGCTCATCGCGCCAGACCAGAGCCTTCATTTCGATCAGATCGACAACGCCCTTGAATTCTGTCTCAGCGCCGATTGGCAGCTGCATAACGAGAGCTGTTGCACCAAGACGCGACTTGACCATTTCGACGCAGCGATAGAAATCGGCGCCGGTCTTGTCCATCTTGTTGACGAAGATCATACGTGGAACGTGATACTTCTCAGCCTGACGCCATACGGTTTCAGTCTGCGGCTCTACACCGGCGTTGGCATCGAGCAGTGCAATCGCACCGTCGAGAACGCGCAGCGAGCGCTCTACTTCAATCGTGAAGTCAACGTGGCCTGGCGTATCGATGATGTTGAAGCGACGCTTCTTGCCATCACGGCCTGTCCAATATGTCGTGGTTGCAGCGGAAGTGATCGTGATACCACGCTCCTGCTCCTGCTCCATCCAGTCCATGGTTGCGGCGCCATCATGAACTTCACCGATTTTGTGCGACTTGCCGGTGTAATAAAGAATACGCTCGGTGGTCGTGGTCTTGCCGGCGTCGATGTGCGCCATGATACCGAAGTTACGGTAGTCTTCGATTTTATATTCGCGGGCCATGATCTGGTGCCTCTAAGAATAGGGTTTCGACGATTACCAGCGGTAATGCGAGAATGCGCGGTTGGCTTCTGCCATGCGATGCGTGTCTTCACGCTTCTTGACAGCCGAGCCGCGGTTGTTTGCAGCATCCAGGAGCTCGCCGGACAGGCGATCAACCATCGTGGTCTCATTGCGACCGCGAGCGGCATTGATCAGCCAACGGATTGCAAGAGCCTGACGACGCTCTGGACGAACATCAACCGGTACCTGGTAAGTCGCACCACCAACACGGCGCGAACGCACTTCAACGTGCGGCGCAACATTGTCGAGGGCCTGATGGAACAGGGCAACCGGCTCCTGCTTGCTCTTGGCTTCAACCGACTCAAGCGCACCGTAAACGATACGTTCAGCAATCGACTTCTTGCCATGATGCATGACTGCATTCATGAACTTTGTCAGAACGAGATCGCCGAACTTTGGATCCGGGTTGATCTCACGCTTTTCTGCACTATGGCGTCTGGACATATTCTCTGTCTCTTATCTGCATCGGGTTGACCTACCTGGTGGCCAAAGTCCCGGAAAATCTTACTTCGGACGCTTCGCACCGTACTTGGAACGGCGCTGCTTACGATTCTTGACGCCCTGCGTATCGAGAACACCACGAATGATGTGATAACGAACGCCCGGCAAATCCTTTACACGGCCGCCGCGGATCATCACGACAGAGTGTTCCTGAAGGTTGTGGCCTTCACCCGGAATGTATCCGATAACTTCGAAGCCATTCGTCAAACGCACCTTGGCAACCTTACGAAGAGCCGAGTTTGGCTTCTTTGGGGTCGTCGTATAGACGCGAGTGCAAACGCCGCGCTTCTGCGGGTTTTCCTGCAAGGCAGGAACTTTATTGCGCTTTACCGGCGCAGTGCGCGGCTTGCGGATCAACTGGTTTACGGTAGGCATTCAACCTTCCCTCTTTCACAAATCTCGTATCTTCGCCCGTCAGGGCCGTTTCAGCGCCATGCTCATGCACGAATTCGGGCAACTAAACCACCGCGAGGGTGGTTGCCCGAATAAAAGCAGAGGAAGCCCTGAGGCCTCATGCGAGCGGCAAATTGCATTTCGTTCGTAAAACGAACCCTGTTTGAGATGAACTCCAGAGCGTGTCGCTCCGAAACGGCCAATCTCACATCGGCTCAGATGTGCTGCTGATACTTTGTCCCCTGCTCTACGTCAAGCCTGAAGTCTAAATATTATTAAGGTTTGGAGCGTTTTGGGGCACTTTGGGGCCTGACTGGAAGATTGTTTCGCGCAATCGGCACGATTTCAAGCAATCTTTCGCATCATGCACAAGGATTTGCACCATTCACAAGACGCCGCCAGCTGTTTTGGCTAAACTTGAGCCTCAAAACACACAGATTCGGCAATCATTACCATGTCTACACCCCCTGCCGACTCAAAACCGGTCCATCTCGTCGTTGCCGACGTGTGGAAGAACAAAGACCACGAGCCACGGCAGGTGCATCTGCTCCTTATGAACGATGATGCCGATGGACTGGTCCAGACAGCGCTGCAGATACTGGCCAATGAGGGTTATGAAGAGGCCGAGCTGCTCGAGATCGGCACCTTGACCGAACAGCCGGAGGAAGAACCGCATCTCTCAGCCTGGAAAACCGCCCTCACCGGTCAGGCCGCGCTGATCGAATTCAACGAATAGCGCAGCAATCCGCTAATCTGTATTTGTATAAAACATCTGGAAACAAAAAGGCCGCCTCGAAAGGCGGCCTTTTTCTTGTTCTTTAAGCAACCAGCTTATTCAGCCGGGGTGCCTGTCATGTCGGTCAACATGGCGTCAACCTTGGCAGCACCGGCTCCGCTTTCCTTGCGGCGCTCATCGATGATCAATTCATCGCGGGCACCGGCAATGCGGCGGATCTGCTTGACCGTGCCACCGGTACCGGCCGGGATAAGACGGCCCACGATGACGTTTTCCTTCAGGCCCTGCAGCGCATCCATCTTACCGGCAACAGCAGCTTCCGTGAGGACGCGTGTTGTTTCCTGGAAGGACGCAGCAGAGATGAACGACGGTGTCTGCAGCGAGGCTTTGGTGATGCCGAGCAGCACTGGAGTGCCATAGCCCGACTTCTTGCCATCTTCCTCAAGACGCTCGTTGATCTCGTCAAGTTCAATCCGGTCAACGTGATCACCGGCGATGAAGCCTGTGTCACCTGACTCGGTGATCTCGACCTTCTGCAACATCTGACGAACAATCACTTCGATGTGCTTGTCGTTGATCAGAACGCCCTGCAGACGATAGACTTCCTGGATTTCATTGACGAGGTACGAAGCAAGTGCTTCCACGCCCTTGATGGCCAGAATGTCGTGCGGCGCTGGATTGCCGTCGAGGATATAATCGCCCTTTTCGATCGCATCGCCATCCTGAAGATGGAAAGGCTTGCCCTTGGGGATCAGATATTCAACAGGCTCGAGCGTCTCGTCGTTCGGTTCAATAACGATGCGGCGCTTGTTCTTGTAGTCGCGGCCGAAACGAACCGTACCTTCGATCTCTGCGATGATCGCATGATCCTTTGGACGGCGTGCTTCGAACAGTTCGGCAACGCGCGGCAGACCACCGGTGATGTCCTTGGTCTTGGCGCTTTCCATTGGAATACGGGCAAGAACGTCACCCGCCTTCACATGGGAACCAGGCTCAACCGAAAGGATCGATTCAACCGACAGCTGGAAGCGTGCATCGCCACCCTTTGCCAGTTTCAGAACCTTGCCGTCCTTGCCCTTGACCACGATGCATGGCTTCAGATCCGAACCGCGTGGTGTTGAACGCCAGTCGATAACCACGCGCTTGGTGATGCCCGTGGACTCATCCGTGGTTTCCGAAACGGAAAGACCGTCGACCATGTCTTCGAATTCGACATGACCTTCGACTTCCGTCATGACCGGGCGGGTATAAGGATCCCACTCGGCAACACGCTGGCCGCGCTTAACCGTATCGCCATCATCGACGTAGATGCGCGAACCGTAGGTAACACGGTGTGTTGCACGTTCCTTGCCTGTCGCATCAAGAATGACAACAGCCATGTTACGGCCCATGACGACCAGATGGCCATCAGAGTTACGCACCACATTGCGGTTACGGATCTGCACAGTGCCTTCATAGCTGGCTTCGAGGAACGACTGATCCACAACCTGCGCCGTACCACCAAGGTGGAACGTACGCATCGTCAGCTGCGTGCCAGGCTCACCGATCGACTGAGCAGCGATAACGCCGACAGCTTCACCCTGGTTGACCGGAGTACCACGGGCCAGATCGCGGCCGTAGCACTTGGCGCAGATGCCGCCGCGGGTCTCACAGGTGAGAGCCGAACGGATGCGGATGGACTGAACGCCTGCCTTTTCAATGGCATCAATATCGAACTCGTCGATAATGTTGCCACCGGTGACAAGAACGTCACCCGTCAGCGGATGCAGGATGTCTTCCAGTGCCGTACGGCCGAGAACACGCTGGCCAATGGTCGCAACGACCTGACCGGCATCAACGATCGGCTGCATGGTGAGGCCCGTTGTCGTGCCGCAATCCACCGAGATGACAATGCAATCCTGTGCGACGTCAACGAGACGGCGTGTCAGGTAACCGGAGTTAGCCGTCTTCAAGGCGGTATCGGCAAGACCCTTACGGGCACCGTGTGTCGAGTTGAAGTACTCGTTCACGGTCAAGCCTTCCTTGAAGTTCGAAATGATCGGCGTTTCGATGATTTCGCCCGAAGGCTTGGCCATCAATCCGCGCATACCACCCAGCTGACGCATCTGGCTTGGCGAACCACGAGCGCCGGAATGCGACATCATGTAGATCGAGTTCATCTGCTTCTGGCGACCAGTAACAGGATCGAACTCAACGGCCTTAATTCGGGCCATCATTTCGTCAGCGACCTTCTCGGTGCACTTGCCCCAGGCGTCGACGACCTTGTTGTACTTTTCGCCCTGAGTGATCAGGCCGTCATTGTACTGCTGTTCATATTCGGTGGCCAAGGCAACGGTTTCAGCAACCAGCTTTTCCTTGGTTTCCGGAATGATCATGTCGTCCTTGCCGAAGGAAATACCGGCACGGCAAGCATGGCTGAAGCCAAGCTGCATGATGCGATCGCAGAAAATGACCGTCTCTTTCTGTCCGCAATGGCGATAGACCGTGTCGATCATCTTGGAGATGTTCTTCTTGGTCATTTCCTGATTGCAGATGTCGAAAGGCACATTGTGGTGCTTCGGCAGCAATTCACCGATGATCATACGGCCAGGCGTCGTGTCGAAAATCTTCGACGTTGGCTTGCCGTCCGCATCAATGCTCTTGAAGCGGCCCTTGATCTTGGTGTGCAGGGTCACAGCACCGCTGCCAATGGCGTGATGCAATTCACCGATATCGGCAAAGGCCATGCCTTCGCCCGGCTCCTTAGCCGCAACGATCGACAGATAGTACAGGCCCAGAACCATGTCCTGTGACGGAACGATAACCGGCAGACCGTTTGCAGGGTGCAGGATGTTGTTCGTCGACATCATCAGAACGCGGGCTTCAAGCTGCGCTTCCAGAGAAAGCGGAACGTGAACAGCCATCTGATCGCCGTCGAAATCCGCGTTGAAAGCGGTACAGACGAGCGGATGCAGCTGGATTGCCTTGCCTTCGATCAGGATGGGTTCGAATGCCTGGATGCCAAGACGGTGCAGCGTCGGCGCACGGTTCAGCAGAACCGGGTGCTCGCGGATGACTTCGTCAAGGATATCCCAGACTTCCGGCTTCTCCTTTTCAACCAGTTTCTTCGCCTGCTTGACGGTCGAGGAATAACCCTTGGCGTCGAGACGGGCATAGATGAACGGCTTGAACAGTTCGAGCGCCATCTTCTTTGGCAGACCGCACTGGTGCAGCTTCAATTCAGGACCGGTCACGATAACCGAACGGCCGGAATAATCGACGCGCTTGCCGAGCAGGTTCTGACGGAAGCGGCCCTGCTTGCCCTTGAGCATATCGGACAGCGACTTCAGCGGACGCTTGTTGGCGCCGGTGATGACGCGGCCGCGACGACCGTTGTCGAACAGAGCATCAACCGATTCCTGAAGCATGCGCTTCTCGTTGCGGATGATGATGCCAGGCGCGCGCAGTTCGATCAGGCGCTTCAGACGGTTGTTACGGTTGATCACACGACGATAGAGGTCGTTCAGATCAGACGTCGCAAAACGGCCGCCATCCAGCGGAACAAGCGGACGCAGGTCCGGCGGAATAACTGGAACGATCTTCATGATCATCCATTCCGGACGGTTACCCGATTCCATGAAGTTTTCGACGATCTTCAGACGCTTCATCAGCTTCTTCTGCTTCAGGTCGGAAGTCGTTGTTGCCAGTTCCTCACGCAGGGTGCCGGCAATCTTCTCCAGATCCATGGAAGCCAGAAGCTCATGAATAGCTTCCGCGCCGATCAGTGCCGTGAAGGAATCTTCACCGAACTCATCGACAGCGATCATGTATTCTTCTTCTGAAAGCAGCTGATGCTCTTTCAGAGATGTCAGGCCAGGCTCGGTCACGATGTAGTTCTCGAAATAGAGAACGCGCTCGATACCCTTAAGGGTCATGTCGAGCAGAGTGCCGATACGGCTAGGCAGGGACTTCAGGAACCAGATGTGCGCAACCGGAGCTGCGAGTTCGATATGGCCCATGCGCTCACGGCGAACGCGCGACAACGTCACTTCGACGCCGCACTTTTCGCAGATGATGCCCTTATACTTCATACGCTTGTACTTGCCGCACAAGCATTCATAGTCCTTGATCGGCCCGAAGATCCGAGCGCAGAAGAGACCATCCCGCTCCGGCTTAAACGTGCGGTAGTTGATCGTCTCCGGCTTCTTGATCTCACCGTATGACCAGGACAGAATCTTCTCAGGGCTGGCAATCGAAATCCGGATGGAATCGAATGCCTGTACAGGCACCTGAGGATTGAAAAGATTCATGACCTCTTGGTTCATGCCGTTTCTCCATGGGGCAAAAAAGTGCCCTCTACTTGCGATGGATAGCCGCCGCCGCGGGTCCATCTAGATCAAATGCCGCTTCCTCAGCGGCCCGAAAAACTGGTTGGGTGCGCAGCCAAGCCACGCACCCCGCCCTTTTTACTCTGCAGCGTCAGGCAAGGCCTGCTGCTGTTCCTGGCTACGCGTATCGTCCAGCTCGACATTAAGACCGAGCGAGCGCATTTCCTTGACGAGAACGTTGAAGCTCTCCGGAATACCGGCCTCGAAAGTATCATCCCCGCGGACGATAGCTTCATAGACCTTGGTACGACCGGCGACGTCATCGGACTTGACCGTAAGCATTTCCTGCAGCGTGTAAGCCGCACCGTATGCTTCCAGTGCCCAGACCTCCATTTCACCGAAGCGCTGACCGCCGAACTGGGCTTTACCACCCAGAGGTTGCTGCGTAACGAGCGAGTATGGTCCGATCGAACGGGCGTGGATCTTGTCGTCAACCAGGTGGTGCAGCTTCAGCATATAGATGTAGCCGACAGTTACCTGACGATCGAAAGTTTCACCCGTACGTCCGTCATAGAGTGTCGACTGACCGGAAGACTTGAGGCCTGCCTGTTCCAGCATCACGTTGATGTCTGGTTCATGCGCACCATCAAACACCGGCGTTGCGATCGACACGCCACGCTTCATCTGTTCACCCAGACGAACGATACTCTCGTCGTCATAGTTGCGAACCGGCTCATTGCGGTCGTTGTCAGGGATGATCGACTCGATCGTCGCCCGCAACGGCAGAATGTCGCCCTGGCCGCTCTCGGCATACTGTGCCTTGTAGGCTTCGATCAGCTCGCCGATCTTCTTGCCCATTCCGGCGCATGCCCAGCCCAGATGTGTCTCCAGGATCTGACCAACGTTCATGCGGCTTGGCACGCCAAGCGGATTGAGCACGATGTCAACATGCGTTCCGTCTTCAAGGAACGGCATGTCTTCAACAGCAGCAATACGCGAGACAACACCCTTGTTGCCGTGACGGCCGGCCATCTTGTCGCCTGGCTGGATCTTGCGCTTCACAGCAACAAAGACCTTGACCATCTTCATGACGCCCGGAGGCATCTCGTCGCCGCGCTGGACCTTCTCGACCTTGTCCATGAAACGCTGTTCAAGCAGCTTCTTGGAATCGTCGTACTGGTTGCGCAGAGCTTCGATTTCGCCCTGAAGCTTTTCGTCCTCGACAGCAAACTGCCACCACTGGGAACGCGGGTGTTCACCCATGACGTCCTGCGTAACAACAGTGCCCTTCTTGAACGCCTTCGGTCCGGCAACGGCAGGCTTGCCTGTCAAAACGTCGGCCAGACGGCCATAGACGTTACGGTCAAGAATAGCCTGTTCGTCGTCACGATCCTTGGCCAAACGCTCGATTTCCTCGCGTTCGATAGCCATGGCACGTTCGTCCTTTTCAACGCCGTGGCGATTGAAAACGCGAACTTCCACAACCGTACCGTAAGTCCCGGGCGGCATGCGCATCGAGGTGTCACGGACGTCAGAAGCCTTTTCACCAAAGATGGCGCGCAGAAGCTTCTCTTCCGGCGTCATCGGGCTTTCGCCCTTTGGTGTGATCTTGCCAACCAGAATGTCACCCGGCTGAACTTCGGCACCGATATACACGATACCGGCTTCGTCCAGGTTCTTCAGGGCTTCTTCCGAAACGTTCGGAATATCGCGCGTGATTTCTTCCGGTCCAAGCTTCGTATCGCGAGCCATGACTTCGAACTCCTCGATGTGGATCGAGGTGAAGACGTCATCCGAAACGATCTTTTCAGACAGAAGGATGGAATCTTCGTAGTTGTAGCCATTCCAAGGCATGAACGCGACGAGCACGTTGCGGCCCAGAGCCAAATCGCCCAGATCCGTCGAAGGACCGTCGGCAATGATGTCACCCTTTTCAATCTTGTCGCCAACCCGAACGAGCGGACGCTGATTGATGCAGGTGTTCTGGTTCGAACGCTGGAACTTCATCAGGCGGTAGATATCGACGCCGGACTTGCCGGGTACGAGATCTTCCGTTGCACGGATAACGATACGTGTCGCATCCACCTGATCGACGATACCTGTACGGCGTGCACCGATAGCGGCGCCCGAGTCACGGGCAACGATCGGCTCCATGCCGGTACCAACGAACGGCGCTTCTGCACGAACCAGAGGAACGGCCTGACGCTGCATGTTCGAGCCCATCAGAGCGCGGTTGGCGTCGTCGTTTTCCAGGAACGGAATAAGCGCTGCGGCAACCGATACGAGCTGCTTCGGCGAAACGTCCATAAGATCCACGTTTTCACGCGGTGCCATCAAAACTTCACCCGCATGGCGGCAAACAACGAATTCGTCGGTGAAAGCACCGGAAGCGTCGAGTTCCACATTGGCCTGCGCCACGTGATACTTGGCTTCTTCCATTGCCGACAGATAGACGACGTCGTCTGTTACCTTGCCATCGATGATCCGGCGGTACGGGCTTTCGATAAAGCCGTACTTGTTGACCCGGGCAAAGGTAGCTAGTGAGTTGATCAGACCGATGTTCGGGCCTTCCGGCGTTTCAATCGGGCAGATACGGCCGTAATGGGTCGGATGCACGTCGCGGACTTCGAAGCCAGCGCGCTCGCGGGTCAGACCACCGGGTCCAAGAGCCGAAAGGCGGCGCTTGTGGGTGATTTCCGAAAGCGGGTTGGTCTGATCCATGAACTGCGACAGCTGAGAGGAACCGAAGAATTCGCGAACTGCGGCAGCTGCCGGCTTCGCGTTGATCAGGTCCTGCGGCATCACAGTATCAATTTCGATGGACGACATGCGTTCCTTGATGGCGCGCTCCATGCGGAGCAGACCAACACGGTACTGGTTTTCCATCAATTCGCCGACCGAACGTACACGGCGGTTGCCGAGATTGTCGATGTCGTCGATTTCGCCGCGGCCATCGCGCAGATCAACCAGCATCTTGACCACTGCAAGGATGTCTTCCTTGCGCAGGATGCGGACAGTGTCCTCCGCATTCAGGTCCAGACGCATGTTCATCTTTACACGGCCAACAGCCGACAGATCATAGCGTTCGCTGTCGAAGAACAGCGACTTGAACATGGCTTCCGCCGAGTCGATTGTGGGTGGTTCACCCGGACGCATGACGCGGTAAATGTCGAACAAGGCATCCTGACGGCCCTCATTCTTGTCCACTGCGAGCGTATTGCGGATGTACGGTCCGATATTGACATGATCGATATCAAGAACGTTGATCTCGGTCACACCGGTATCGAGCAGAACCTTGAGTGTCTTCTCGTCCAGCTCATCGCCAGCTTCGAGATAGACTTCACCGGTTTCCATGTTGACGATGTCTTCGGCCAGATACATGCCGAACAGGTCGTCTTCCGTCGCTTTGATGAACTTCAGACCCTTTTCAGCAAGCTGCTTGGCAGCGCGTGCTGTCAGCTTCTTGCCGGATTCGAGAATGACCTCACCGGTATCGGCATCGATAACGTCTGTCGTAGCCTTGAAACCACGGAAACGATCCACGGAGAAAGGAATACGCCATGTATCGCCGTCACGGCTGAACATCAGCGAGTTGTAGAATGTCGACAGGATTTCTTCGCTGTCCATGCCCAGCGCCATCAACAGCGATGTCGCAGGAATCTTGCGGCGGCGATCAATACGCGCATAGACCACGTCCTTGGCATCGAATTCGATGTCAAGCCATGAGCCGCGGTAAGGAATGACGCGTGCAGCAAACAGAAGCTTGCCGGACGAATGGGTTTTGCCCTTGTCGTGATCGAAGAAAACGCCCGGCGAACGGTGCATCTGCGAAACGATAACGCGCTCGGTACCATTGACAATGAACGTGCCGTTGTCGGTCATGAGCGGCATATCGCCCATGTAAACGTCCTGTTCCTTGATGTCCTTGATCGACTTTGCGCCCGTATCCTCGTCAATATCGAACACGATCAGACGCAGTGTGACTTTCAGCGGTGCAGCATAGGTCAGATCGCGCTGACGGCATTCGTCAACGTCGAATTTAGGAGCTTCGAACTCATACTTGACGAATTCAAGCATGGAAGCACCGGAGAAATCCTGGATCGGGAATACAGACTTGAATACAGCCTGCAGACCTTCATCAAGACGCCCGCCTTTCGGTTCTTCAACCATGAGGAACTGATCGTAGGAAGCCTTTTGAACCTCGATAAGGTTCGGCATCTCTGCGACTTCAGGGATCTTACCGAAAAACTTGCGTACGCGCCTACGACCGTTAAAAGTATGGGTCTGAGCCATCGTCGCTCCTCGTCTTTGCGCCAGCGAAAACTGGCATGTTTCTTAAAACCGCTTTTGCGGCCCCGTGAACGGGACAAAACCCGTTTCCTGAAAGCACCAAAATTGCCGTCAGGAAAAGGGTTCAGTACCGGGTTGCCCCGAGGGGCAGATTGGCGGACAGAACAAGTGCCCTGCCCGCCAAAACGCTAATTACTTCAGTTCAACCTTGGCGCCAGCTGCTTCGAGCTGTGCCTTGATCTTGTCAGCATCAACCTTGGTTGCTGCTTCCTTGACTGCCTTAGGAGCGGCTTCAACGAGATCCTTGGCTTCCTTGAGGCCGAGACCGGTGATTGCACGCACTTCCTTGATCACGTTGATCTTGTTAGCGCCGGCTTCGGTCAGGATAACGTCGAATTCGGTCTTTTCTTCTACAACAGCAGCAGCTGCACCGCCGCCAGCAGCGGCAGCAGCAGCAACAGGAGCAGCAGCAGAAACCCCCCCACTTTTCTTCCAGAAGCTTGGAAAGTTCAGCTGCTTCCAGAACTGTCAGGTTGGACAGGTCGTCTACGATCTTTGCAAGATCAGTCATTTTGGTATTCCTTTACAAGGTTCGATATATTGACAGCGAGAACGGCCTTATGCCGCTTCGTCCTTCCGGGCATAGGCGCCAAAAACGCGAGCAAGCTGACCTGCCGGTGCGTTTACGATCTGAGCGATGCGCGTTGCTGGTGTCTGGATCATACCAACCAGCTTTGCACGCAACTCGTCGAGCGATGGGAGTACGGCAAGAGCCTTTACGCCATCAGCATTGAGAGTTGTTGCTCCCATCGAGCCACCGAGGATGACGAGCTTGTCGTTACCCTTGGCAAATTCGACGGCGATCTTTGGTGCCGTAATCGGATCATTCGAATAGGCAACAAGTGTCTGGCCTGTGAACAGGTCAGAGATGCCTTCCGATTCCGTGCCCTGAAGAGCGATCTTGGCAAGGCGGTTCTTCGCGACTTTAACGGTGCCACCTGCATCACGCATCTTGGAGCGAAGATCGCTCAGCTGCGCAACGGTGAGACCGGTATAGTGGGCCACGACAACTGAACCAGAGTCAGTAAAGACCCCATTCAGCCACGCGACAAATTCGCGCTTTTCCGCTTTTTCCACTGTCTCTCTCCATTTGACAGAAACGCACGATGCGCTCCTGCCGGGTTGCCTTTTGTTGCAAGACTTCAGTCCGAAAACTAAAAATCAAACAACACTTGAGGATCCTGTCCCCCCTGCTTCGCCGGAAATCCGGCTGCAAGCGAAAGGCAACTACGGTTCGAACCTTGTCTCGATGGATAGTTCCATCCTAACAAAGCTGTTCCACGTCTCATGCAGGCTCATAACAATTAAGGCGAGCCACCTGCAATCTCGGACAGGATAACCGGACTTTCATCCGGTTATCCAGGCCCCGAAAGGCCTGGAATTCTTTAGAACTCAAACGGTTAAGCCTGAGTATTCACATCAGCTGTTACGCAGGGCGTACAGTTGACGGATCAACCTTGACGCCAACGCCCATCGTCGAAGAAATCGCGACGCGCTTGACATATTCACCCTTGGCGCCAGCTGGCTTTGCCTTGGTGACGGCATCGGTGAATGCCTTGATGTTTTCTTCCAGCGCCTTGACATCAAACGATGCCTTGCCGACGCCAGCGTGAACAATACCGGCCTTCTCGACGCGGAACTCAACGGCACCGCCCTTGGAAGCCTTGACAGCTGCAGTAACGTCAGTCGTTACGGTACCGACCTTCGGGTTTGGCATCATGCCGCGCGGGCCGAGTACCTTGCCGAGACGGCCAACGAGCGGCATCATGTCCGGTGTCGCAATGCAGCGATCGAAATCGATCTTGCCGCCATTGACGATCTCGAACAGATCTTCCGCACCAACGATATCCGCACCGGCCTTCTTGGCTTCTTCAGCCTTGTCGCCGCGAGCGAAAACAGCAACGCGAACCGTACGGCCTGTGCCGTTCGGCAGGTTGACAACGCCGCGAACCATCTGGTCCGCATGGCGGGGATCAACACCGAGGTTCATCGATACTTCGATTGTCTCGTCGAACTTGGCAATGGCACGCTCCTTGACCATGGCAACAGCCGCAGTCAGATCATAGAGCTTGTCACGATCAACGCCTTCACGAACCTTGACTACACGCTTTGATAGTTTTGCCATCGTCTCAGCCCACCACTTCCAGGCCCATAGAACGGGCAGAACCTTCGATCATGCGCATAGCGGATTCAACATCCGCAGCATTCAGATCTTTCATCTTTGCTTCAGCGATTTCGCGGACCTTGTCGCGCGAGATCTTGCCAGCAACAACCTTGCCTGGCTCTTTCGAACCGGACTTCAGGTTTGCAGCCTTCTTGAGAAAATAAGACACCGGAGGCGTCTTCATCACAAAAGTGAAGGACTTGTCCTGATAGTATGTGATCACGACTGGAATGGGCGAACCCTTTTCCAGTTCCTGCGTAGCCGCATTGAAGGCCTTGCAGAATTCCATGATGTTGATGCCGCGCTGACCAAGTGCCGGTCCGATCGGCGGGGACGGTGTTGCCGATCCTGCCGAAACCTGCAGCTTGAGCTGGCCTGCAATTTTCTTAGCCATAACTTCTCTGCCTTATCATTATGCCGGAAAACCGGCGGTTGCAGTTCGGTGGTACGGATTGAAGACCCGGCTAAAGGTCACCTCACCTCCCACCATTCGTCGCAGACGCGACAGGCCGCCCGGTGGGCGGCCGCTTGGTCAGACCTTTTCGACCTGACCAAATTCCAGATCGACCGGGGTAGCACGGCCGAAAATCGAAACTTCCACCTTGAGGCGCGAACGCTCCTCGTCAACTTCCTGAACGATACCGTTGAACGAAGCGAACGGACCGTCGGCAACGCGAACACTTTCGCCGATCTCGAATGAGATCGAAGCCTTCGGACGCTCGACACCTTCCTGAACCTGCATCAGGATCCGGTCGGCTTCCTTGTCGGAAATCGCCACCGGCTTGTTGTCGGAACCAAGGAAGCCCGTCACTTTCGGCGTGTTCTTGATCAGATGATACGCATCATCCGTCAGATCGGCACGAACCAGAACGTAACCCGGGAAGAACTTGCGCTCAGCATCAACCTTGCGGCCGCGGCGCACTTCAACCACCTTTTCGGTCGGAACGAGGATTTTCTCGAAAAGATGCGACAGACCCTTCTGTCGTGCCTTCTCTTCAATCGACTCAGCAACCTTCTTCTCAAAGTTCGAATAGGCGTGAACAATATACCAGCGCGCGGTCATTCAAATTTCCTTGTCAGCCTGCGTTAACGACCAAGACCGAGAACGAGATCGATCCCATAGGCCATCAACTGATCAGCCGCGAAAAAGAAAATCGCAGCAAAAAACGCCATAACCATCACCATAGCGGTGGAAATAAGCGTTTCACGGCGTGAAGGCCAGGTGACCTTTGCCGTTTCCGCGCGCACTTGCTGAAAAAAGTTATCGGATTCGTTTTGGATGCCATTTACCGCTCGTGCGTGTCATGTTGCTGTAAACATTACGTATTAAAGTACAAATAACACGCTTTGTTCACACCATTACGGCCCGTAAAGCTGATCGTTCAGCTCCACGCACCGCGTGTCTGTTGATGTTACATAGAACCGATTCCGGTAAAACACAAGTCCCCGGCTTCGTTTCTTTCCAAACATCTGTCAGCACACCATCCAATCGTGTGCGGGCAGACTATGTGTTGGCAGGGGAGACAGGATTCGAACCTGCGACCTACGGTTTTGGAGACCGCCGCTCTACCAACTGAGCTACTCCCCTACAGTCGGGCGGTACATTCCACAAAGCGCAACGCTTTTCAAGTCCCTATTCCTGCTGTCTCACCGTTTACAGCAAATTTGCGAAGCTGGCACGTTAAATCTGGCTCTTCTTGTATCTGCCCAAAGCAGGGAGCAGGTTTTCAGGCGGTGCGCCGACTACAATTATCGCAGAATCATATTTTGGAGCCAGCAAGCTTCAACTCGATACAATTATCAGGCTTCGGATCATTGTTGCAGATCTTGCCCGGTGTAAACGTGCGGGAATCACCATCATGAGTCGCAAAGCGAAATTTGGACAATTCATCGGGCTTCATAACGTAGATATCGCTGGCCGCGACCGCAAGCATTCGCTCAACAATGCTGGCATCGACTCCCATCTCGGAAAAATAGGCACTAAGTCTCTTGCGGTATCCTTTACGCAGCTCGGTCGTCTGATAAGTTCCCGTTGCCTCCCTGCTAAGAATTTTGCGGTCAATAATTCTTTTCTTCCCTCGAATGATTTGATACCGGGTCTGATACATTATCCTTTGATTGGTAACAGTGGTCGTGATCTGATGAATGCCTACGCTCGCCTCAAAGCCGATAAGCCTTTTGATGCCCCCGGCAGCAAAAAACGGACATGCAGACATGCAGATTGCGCCGCCCGGATAGGCGTACGCTGAATAAGCACCATCGGAGAAATCGGGTTTACAGCCTTTCGCGCCGGGTTCGCAGCCGAAATACATTGTTTTGGCCACCGCGACATCAAGAGCACGTTTTCGGATAATCCTACCCATCTCGATAGCCGCATCAACAGCACCACCGCGAGAATCTATAATAATGGGCAGGCGTCGCTTTCCCAATTGCTTGAGTACTTTGCGTAGTTTTGAGGGCGTATCCGGCTTGATCGTGCCTGACGCAGCTACCCATTCAGGACAGTTAGGTCTGCAAACGGCAACGTCAGCACGAGCAATGACGAAAGACATTGGCTCGTCAGCAATCGTCCACAGCATTAGCGTCGTTGCCGGAGGGATAGAACTGGGTTCCGGTTGTGGTTTTTGTTCCGGTTGCGATTGCGTTTGTGGCGCAACGCCTCCCATAAGGATAGGCCCGTATGCCGGCACCCCAGCACATCTGTTGGCTGGATTGCAAATAGTCGTACCGCCCAATGTCCATGCCGGACATGCAAGGTTGCAGCTTTGCTGCTGTGCTTCGGCCGCCCCTGTCAGCATCACAAACAGAACGACTGCCGCGGCTGTAAAATACATTTTATCGCTAAGCAGCATATGCAGACGCAGCATGCGACTTATAACCGACGTAACTTTCCCCATGCATTTCCCCAAGAGCAAAACCCCATACTAGATATACAGGGAATAATATCGCCATCAACGGGGAGACGGTTTTATTTGGCGCGTCTATAGCGCGAAACTATCAGGCCTTCGGTCCGGCTGGTTTTAGTTCCACACAACTTGCAGGCCTGGGGTCTTGCTCGCAGATACGCGTCGCCGCGACATCGCTGACATCGCCTGTCCCCGTGACAAGTTTATACTGCACCAGTTCCTCTGGCGTCATTACGGAAATATCCTTCGCCGGAATGACCAGCATCCTGTCGACAATCGCCGGATCGATGCCCAATTGCGTAAAGTAGGTCAGCAGCTTCTGGCGATAGGCTTTGCTCAGATCGGTCTTTTCGTAAGATCCGGCCGGCTTGCGTCCGACAATCGTCGTATCGAGAACTTTTTTCCGGCCATTCACGATGCGATAGCGGGTGCGATAGGTGATCTTCGTCTGCGTATAGATCTGGGTAATCTGATGAACCCCGACAAAAGCCCACTGCCCCACATACCGCTTTTCCCCGCCAGCCAGAATGTAAGGACAGGCCGACAGGCAATAGGCGCCAACCGGAAAGGTGTAACCGGCATAGGCTCCGTCGGAAAACCTGTCCGGCTTGCAGTTCTTCTGATCCGGGCTGCAACCTTCAAACCGTGTCTTGCCGATGGCCACGTCGAGGCCGCGTTTGCGGATCATGCGGCCAATTTCCATCGCGGCATCGACATTGCCGCCATTGGATTCCATCACGATAGGCAGTTTTCGATCACCCATCTTCTTCAAAATCTTCTGCAACTTCGCTGGCGTATCCCCGAGAATAACGCCGGAGGCCGATATCCATTCCGGACATGCCGGTTCGCAGGAGGACACTGCGCTGCGCACAATGGCAAATTGCATGGATGGCAACACTGGTTCTTTGGCTTGCTTCTTTGCCGCCAGAACCGGCGATGCGACCAATATGGAAAGAAGGAAAGCGAGTAGAATGCAGCGCAACTTGCCTAAGATGGAACCGTATCCGGCCAAACGATGAAGGAGCATTTTAATCCTGATGAAATCAATCGGCCTGTATCACCGGATCACGGCATGACGGTCCGATGAGCTATGAATAACAGGATAGCGGAAGGCCATGCGAGCGTAAACCAAAAGCACCGGCCCTTTCGCCGCAGGGCTTGATTGCGCCATATCAAGGGCTTATTCAGCCGGTAGTGTAAATCCATATTCAGCATTCATATACGCCTGTAACCAAGGTTGAATGGCCGCGTCATATAGCCGTCATTCTCACGTCATGCATATCAGGCATCACCTGCCGGACAGATAAACAACGTCGCTTCCCGTGACCAGAACCGGCATTTTTGCCAGTTCCGGGAGATGACACCAAGAGACCCCAAATGGACACGCTCGAGACAATCAATATCAAATCCTCGTTTTCGAGGCCGCTTCAACACATCGCCATGTGCATCATGCTTTCCGTCTGCTCGATCGGAATGGTCATTTCCGAGCTCCTGCAAAGCGAGCCGGAAGACCTGATTGATTATATCGCCTGGGTCGGGTCTTTCGTCTTCCCGCTTCTGGCATTGCGGCTGATCTGGCGTCTGGTGAAAACCGGCAGCGAGGCCATCACCATCTCACCGGAAGGCCTGCGCGACCGCCGCCTCGCCAACGAAACCATTCCCTGGAAAAATATCAACGACGTGGCGACGTGGAATGAAAACCGCGAACAGACCATTGTACTGGGCATTGACCCGCATCAGGTTGACCAGCTGGGCCGCGGCATAAAGGCAAAAATCATCGCGACGTCCATCTTCAAGATGCCGAAAGGCCTTTATATTGACGGGCGGGTTTTAACGACAGATTTTGACCGCCTGTTTGCATTGGTGGCCGCCTATCATCGCCGGTATGGAAAACCCAAGACTATCTAGGCCAGACAAGCCAGCCATTTTAAAGACAGGTCTGCCGGAGCGCCAATCTCAGGAGAGCGGCTTTATCAACAAGATCGTCGTCAGCCCGCTATGCCACTCCTCATCGGGATAGCGGCCCGCCTCGTGATAGCCCCGAGCTGCGTAGAAGGCCCGACTGGAATGATTGAATGTATCGGTTTCCAGCCGTGCCGAGGCAAAGCCGGCGCGGGCGATCTGCGCTTCCGCATGGTCCATGAGCTGTTGTCCGATGCCTTGCCGGGCATAGGCAGAATGCACGTGAAGGGCATGCACGAAGTCATCCACCCAATCGACGAACCCGGCAATCTCACCGGCCACCTCGGCCACCCAAAAGAGAAGCCCGCGCTCGCGCACATAGACCTCTGGTCTTTTGTCCTGAAGGAATGCGTGGGCAGCGCTTTGCGTGATGTTGGGCCGCCAGGTGCTCTCGAACGTGTCAAGTAGAATAGCGTGCAGGCGCGGCATGTCTTCCCGTTGCGCCGGCCGGACGAAAATGTCTGTCTGGTTCTTCATATGCCCCTCCGCCCCGCATTCCCACGATATCATTCAGCCGTACCCTGATGGTATGACCTGCTGCACCAAGCAAAAAGGCGGCCATAACGGCCGCCTTTTTATTTCCTGAACTGTCGTTTGCGACAGTCTTACTCAATGATCGAAGCGACGATGCCAGCACCGACGGTACGGCCACCTTCACGGATAGCGAAGCGGAGCTTCTCTTCCATGGCGATCGGCACGATCAGCGTCACATCAACCGAGATGTTGTCGCCAGGCATGACCATTTCCGTGCCTTCCGGCAGCGTTACCACACCCGTCACGTCGGTCGTGCGGAAGTAGAACTGCGGACGGTAGTTGGAGAAGAATGGCGTATGACGGCCACCTTCATCCTTCGTCAGGATATAGGCTTCTGCCTTGAACTTCGTGTGCGGCTTGACCGAACCTGGCTTGGCAAGGATCTGGCCACGCTCAACGTCTTCACGTCCAACGCCGCGGATCAGCGCGCCGATGTTGTCGCCTGCCTGGCCCTGATCGAGCAGCTTGCGGAACATTTCAACGCCGGTAACTGTTGTCTTCGTCGTCGGCTTGATGCCGATGATTTCAACTTCTTCACCAACCTTGACGATACCGCGTTCAACGCGGCCCGTCACAACCGTACCACGGCCCGAGATCGAAAATACGTCTTCGATCGGCATCAGGAACGGCATGTTGATCGGACGCTCTGGTGTCGGGATGTACTTGTCAACTTCAGCCATCAGCGCGCGCACTGCGTCTTCGCCGATTTCCTTGTTGGAATCTTCAAGTGCAGCCAAAGCCGAACCCTTGACGATCGGTACATCGTCGCCCGGGAAGTCGTATTTCGACAGAAGCTCGCGCACTTCCAGTTCAACCAGTTCCAGAAGCTCGGCATCGTCAACCTGATCAACCTTGTTCAGGAAAACAACGATCGCAGGAACACCAACCTGACGGGCAAGCAGAATGTGCTCGCGGGTCTGTGGCATCGGACCGTCGGCAGCCGAAACAACCAGGATCGCGCCGTCCATCTGCGCAGCACCGGTGATCATGTTCTTCACATAGTCAGCGTGGCCTGGGCAATCAACGTGTGCATAGTGACGCGCTGGCGTCTCATACTCAACGTGCGCCGTCGAGATCGTGATGCCGCGGGCCTTTTCTTCAGGCGCTGCATCGATCTGGTCGTAAGGCTTGTACTCACCAAAATACTTCGTAATCGCTGCCGTCAACGACGTCTTGCCATGGTCAACGTGACCAATCGTGCCGATGTTGACGTGCGGCTTGTTACGTTCAAACTTGCTCTTAGCCATTGCTGTCGTTCTCTCGTCATCACAACCGGTCTAGGGCCGGTACCATGTTTGTAGCCAAGACGGGACAGCAAGCCGTCCGTCAGCACAGTCACCGTCCGATCACAAATGATCGATCCGGATTACACTCGTCTTGATCCTGCTCGTTCATATGGGGACACATGAGCGGCGTTCAATGCTCAAGACAAAACCGACGAGCACCTCAACGCATGTTCGCGCGCGTGGTGCTCAATTACCGCGCCGCGCATCTCATGGACGCGCAAAGGACGCAGCAACAATTAAACCTGCACATAATCCTTGTCCAAGAACCGCAATCGGCTTTGGGGGTCACATGCTAAATCTGGAGCGGGTAGCGGGAATCGAACCCGCATATTCAGCTTGGAAGGCTGCTGCTCTACCACTGAGCTATACCCGCACATCCCTTGGCGCCGCGCATTTGGGACGCACATAAGGACGCATTCGCATCTATATGGCGCACAATCCAAACCGAAACCAGTCTTGGTTTCGCGATCATGCACCCAGGCGCTCGGTTCCGGCAGTGGTGGAGGAGGTTGGATTCGAACCAACGTAAGCCAAGCTAACGGATTTACAGTCCGTCCCCTTTAACCACTCGGGCACTCCTCCGGTCACTGCCGATAGAACCGCGCCATCAGGCACTTTGCAAACAACCTGCCGGACGTTGTGTCAGGCCGTTGCTTGCGGGTGGCCTTATGCCGACTAGCATTCGTGGTGTCAACAGCCTGTGGAAGAAAATGACGTACCCTGTGAAAATCATTGTTCGATAGCCACCCGCAATCAAATTCTGCAGAAACAGTCAAAGCCAGCATTTTAGCCAACAAGCATATATCGCCAGACGATCCGAAAGGTTATAGGTTGCGCCATGACCGACGAAAAACCATCCCGCACCCTCAAAGATTCCCATTATGCGACACTGCGCCGCCAGTTCCGTGACCAGAAGTCCGGCGGAGCGCCGCAAGCGCCGCGCGAAAGGGCATCCCGCCCCGCCGTAGAAGGCACTGCAGCGCCGGAAGGCCTCGTGTGCCTCTATGGCCTGCATACTGTCCGCGCCGCGCTGGACAACCCGCAACGCCAGATCAAACGCATGCTTGTAACCAAGAATGCGCTCGACCGGCTGGAGATCGCCGACACCTCCGCCCTGCCCTTTGACGTGGACGTGGTTGAACCCCGCGCCATTGACCGCGAAACCGGCTCGGAAGCCGTGCACCAGGGCGTGATGATTGAAGCCAAACCGCTGAAGTCGCAGACGCTGAAGGCATTGAAGGACAGCCCGTTGCTGCTGATTCTCGATCAGGTCACCGATCCGCACAATGTCGGCGCCATCATGCGCTCAGCCGTTGCCTTTGGCGCCGGAGCCATCGTTACCACCGCCCGCCACAGCCCGCAGGAATCCGGCGTTCTCGCCAAAGCCGCCTCCGGAGCGCTCGAGCTTATTCCGCATATTGAAGTGCGCAATCTCGCCGAAGCCATCGAAGAATTGCATGAAATCGGCTTCGTGACGATCGGGCTTGATTCGGAGGGCCCGCTGGAACTGGAAAAGACACTGGCCGATGACCGGGTCGCGCTGGTTCTGGGAGCGGAAGGCAAGGGCCTGCGCCAGAAAACCCGCGAGACCGTGACCCACCTCGCCCGCCTCGACATGCCCGGCGCGATCAAATCGCTCAACGTCTCCAATGCAGCCGCCATATCGCTTTATGCGGCACAGCGATTCCTCAGCACCAAGGCCAACTCGTAAGCTCATAGCGTAGCCAAACTCAAATGGCTGCATGCGGACATGACGGAACGGAGACTGAGATGAAGTGTCTGCGCGTTTACGCGACTGCCGACGGCGAATCCCATTTCGACGAGGTCGAAATCCCGACAACCTCCTGGCAGGCTCACCCCGATGCGGTTGCATTCGAAATGTCAGCGAAATACGCGACTTCAGGCATCCGTTTCACGCATATTCCAGCGGGTGCAGGAAAGGTCGATTGGCATACAGTGACAGAGCGCGTGCTTACCGTCAGGCTTGATGGAGCAGCAGAATACCAGACAAGTGACGGAGATGAGCGGCGCGTACCGGCGGGTGGCTTCGTCTTGTTTGAGGATGTGGATGGCAAGGGGCACAAATCGCTGCATTCGCCACAGGAACAGACGGTGCTCTGGATCAGTCTGCCGCAAGGCCTCAAGATTCCCTGACACCGAGCGGAGCAATCGGCAGACCATTCGATTTTATGAGTTTACAGCCTCGCTGAGGCCCGCAAATTAAAAATCCGCAAGCAGCCATGAATATTTTTGCTGCTGCGGTGTTCACCCCATGTCAGGACATCACTTCAACCACGAAGTGATGCCCTCGCGATGGGGTGCACGATGCTGCGCAATGACGCACAATCTTATGGTGTAGTGACGATCCTGTTTCATTGGATCATCGCGCTCATTTTTATAGGGCAGATGCTGCTCGGCTATCTGATGGTGCGCACCAGCGACTTCGCGCTGCAATTCAACCTTTTCCAATGGCACAAATCATTCGGGTTCATGATCCTTGCATTGTCCGGCTTGAGAGTCCTCTGGCGGATGGCAAATCCCCGTCCGCGTGATCCTGACGGCATGGGCTACCTGGAGCGCCTTGCTGCCCATGTTGCACATGGTCTGCTCTATCTCGCCCTCTTCCTCGTTCCACTGACCGGCTGGGCGATTGCGTCGAGTTCACCACTGCAAATCCCGACTTACGCCTTCAATCTCATCGTCATACCGCCATTGCCACTGGCCATTTCTGATCAGGCCGAAGCCTTCTGGACTGTCAGTCATGCTTATCTTGCCTATCTGTCTGCCTTTGTAGCCACCGCCCACATGCTGGCGGCACTTCATCATCATTTCTGGAAAAAAGATGCGGTACTGCTGCGCATGCTTGGCTGGTACTCTACCGCCCATGATCGCCAGCACGCTGAACAACTGCGCTCCGCGCCAAAGGACGTTCAATCATGAAAAATACCCGTAGCCTCTTCGCGCTCACCGCCAGAGCCGCAATGGCCTTGCTTTTCGCCATCGTGCCTGCGCTGGCCAATGCCGATACGTTGTCCGAAGTCGCTGGCCGCTATAAAATCGATTCGTCATCCCGCATCGGCTTCGCCGTCGCACAAATTGGCGGCGGTGGCATAACAGGTAATTTCAAGAAGTTTTCTGGCATTTTTGCTCTGAACAATGGTGACATCACCCGCTCCTCCATTGAGTTCACGCTTTTTCCGGAAAGTGTCAGCACGGGCCAGGCGCGAATCGAGAGCTTTCTGCGTTCCGATGCAGTGTTTGATTCGCAGACCTTTCCGACCGTCACGTTCAAATCCACGCAGATCACCCAGACCAGCTCGAGCACAGCCACGATCGACGGCATTCTGACCGCACGCGGCAAAAGCAGCCCAGCAAGTTTTCAGGCGAGCCTTTCCGATCACGACAAGAATGCCATCGTTTTCCATGTGGAAGGCAAGGTCATGCGTTCGCGCTACGGCATGGATGTCGGCACACCGATTTATTCGAATGTCGTGCAGTTCGACATGACCATTCATGGAGAACGCAGCTAATTAACTATCAGGCGATTGCATATTGCATTTAAGTACAAATAGCGGCACGGCAAGACAAATTACGCAGTGAGTGAGTTCTCTTATTAATCATTGGAATTATAAACTACGAAATTTACGAAATAGATCACACAGACATTATGTTCTGCATTGTCATATACTTTCGTATGAATTAGCCTCTCCAAACGTTGGAGGATAACTCATGTCTCATCCCTACCGGGACTTGCCTGACCATCAATATTGGCGTCGAGCCATTAGTTCCCATACGTGGGATGAAATCGATCCCGTGATCGAGACACGCATCAAACTTCAGCAGACGACGCGGGTCGCCACGGCGGGCAGTTGCTTTGCGCAGCGCATAGCCGCCTCCCTGATGGACCAGGGCTATTCCTATCTCAAGACAGAGACAGCACCGGCGGGGCAGGAAGAAAATCCGCTCTATGGTCAGTTTTCAGCGGCCTATGGCAATGTCTATACGGTGCTGCAATTGCATCAGTTGATGGGCCGCGCATATGGCATGTTCAAGCCCAAGACCAATTACTGGGTCAATTCGCAAGGCCGCTACATGGACCCATTTCGTCCGGCTGTGCGGGAGGAAGGCTTTGAGACACTTGAGGAACTGCTCGAATTACAAAAGTCCCATCTGAAAGCAGTTCGCCGGGTTTTCGAAGAATGCGAAGTCTTTCTCTTCACCTTCGGCCTCACGGAGGGGTGGGTAGCAAAAGAAGACCGCGCAGCCATTCCGGTTGTTCCGGGCGCCGTCGATTGCCCTGACTGGAACGATCACTACGAATTTCACAATGCCCGTGTCCATGAAATGAACCAGTTGTTGAACGCCTTTCTGAAGGACTTACGACTGGTCAATCCGCGCGTTGAGGTCATTTTGACCGTTTCGCCGGTTTCCATGATTGCGACTTATGAAAAGCAGCATGTGCTTCTTTCCAATACCTATACCAAATCCGCACTTC
Source organism: Phyllobacterium sp. 628 (assembly GCF_014189505.1). Classification (GTDB taxonomy): domain Bacteria; phylum Pseudomonadota; class Alphaproteobacteria; order Rhizobiales; family Rhizobiaceae; genus Phyllobacterium. The sequence continues at coordinate 2,684,339 of NZ_CP050301.1, forward strand.
GTGTGGTGGCTGAAGAAACGGCCAGAGACCACGATTTTGTTTCCTATTTTCCTTCTTTTGAAATGGTCTATAGCCACCCCTCGCAAGCTCAATATTACGAAGACGACTTCAGACTGGTCAAATCAGAAGGCGTGACCCGTGTCATGACTATGTTCGCTAAACATTACCTTTCCAACAGTACAGTTGAGGAGCGCCGCCCGGAAAAAACAGCTGCGCCAGTCAATGACCAACTGGCCGAAGAGACCAAGCAGGAATACGCCAATGTTGCGGGCGTCCTGTGCGACGAAGAACGCCTGGCATTCTAGAAAGCGAGCAATCGATGACGATACGGGTCGCTGTTGTTGGAAATTGTACATCCCTTGGGATAGCCAATGCTGTAAAGGCGCTTTCGATTGATACGTATGTTCAACATTTCAGCGTAACCGATATTCACAATCTGGATCCTGCCCAGATCAAATCCATGTTTGAAGGTTTCGATCTCAGTCTCACCTTTTCCGAGATCGGCAGCTATTCGGTTATTCAGGAGCAGACTGATAAAATTCGCCAATCAGTCCTTTGGCCCAGTATCGTCTTCTCCGGTTACCATCCAGATATTGCCTATTTTGGCATTGAGGGGCGCGTAGCCAATTCCTGCCTCGGTTCTTACAATTCGCGTATTGTCGCGGCGGCTTATGCCCATGAAATGACGGTGGAAGAGACTGCCGACCGCTTCAATGCCCTCACCTTTGCGCGCCTTGGGTACTTCGACGCTTACGATCTGTGGCGCCGGCAGTTGCTCGCCACCGCCGAGAGTCACAATCTTGATTTCGAAGCCGATATCGCCCGTTGGGAAGCATCCGGGCCGTTTATGTATACCATCAACCATCCCAAAATAGCCGTGGTCAACGATCTCGCGCGGCAATTGGTCGAGGTTTCAGGTCTGGAGATCAATCCGGATGTGAATATCGAAGAGACCGTACCCGACTATTTTGCCGACGGTATTGTATGGCCGGTCTATCCAGAAATTGCCGATCGCATCGGCAATGTGCAGGGATCATACGAGTTCAAGCCTGCAGGGCACATCCGCAATGGCACACCGTCCATGCATCTCGAAGAGTTCATCGATGGATGTTTTAAGCAGTATGATGCAGACGGGTTTACACCGGCTCAATTTAGAAAGACCCCGCTCTACACAATGCTGGGGCCACGCATGGGTATTGAGTTGCGGGCTTGAATCCGCCGAGCGACGATCACTCCTTCTCGCTTCTCGTCATCTCGGTTACCTGCTGTGCACTTACCTCGGTAACTTTCTTTGGCGCATAGCCAAGGATTTGCCGCACGCCCCTGGCTGAAAAGGGTTGAGCCAACTGGCCCAGAAAGCTCTTGGCGACCCGCCCGCTGATGCCGATATTGACCGGCGATGGACGCGGCGGGTTGAAATATGTGCCAAGAATCTGATCCCACAACACGAGATTCTCGCCGTAGTTGGTATTGCCTTCCGAGAGTTCCTTGGAATGGTGCCAGCGATGCAGACGCGGCGTGCTCAAGAACCAATCCAGCGGCCCGGTTCTTACGGCCACGTTGCAATGCGTGAGCAGCCCCGTGAATGCGGTCACGGCGCTGATCCACAGAAACACCGGCAAAGGTGCCCCCAACAGATAAAGCGGGGTCTGGCTCAGAACGATTTTAAAGAGCGAATCAATGATGTGAAAGCGCCCTGTATTGACCACCCACAGCCGCTCCACACTGTGATGCAGTGCATGGAAGCGCCAGAGCGCCAGTTTTTCATGGGCCAGACGATGGGCAATATAGAGGCCGAGCTCCGCGATAATCAGTCCAAGAACAACCTGAATCGCCAGCGGCCATTCCGTTGGCCAGATATGCATTTTGGTGCTGAGGGCTGGTTGCGCGACAATTGCCACGGCCATCGGAAAGGATGCGCCTATGGCGGCTGCAATCTGCACAATACCCTTGGTCAGGAATGTATGCGCAAGATCGTTGAATGTCTCCCCGTCCCGCTTCATCCAGGTCTGTTCATAGGGCATAACCCGTTCGAAGATGCCGATCAGTGCGACGACGGAAAAGTAGACCACATTGAACCAGAGCAACGGATATTCCGTCTGAAACGCCGCATAGGTGCCAAGCAGTCCGACACAATAGAAAAAGGGCCACAAGGTACAGGAGAGAAAAGTGTAGAGACGTGAACTGCCAAGGAACGTCATGCGGTAAACCCTCCGTGCACATTGAATTGCCGTGAACCAGAGTTTCCATGCAGCGTGCCGGAAAGATCGGCAGCCAAGCGCAGTGTTACCATCAGTCGATTTTTCATAATCGTCGCAGCCATCATGCTTTCACGTCTTTGTCTATCCATCTAGCTTACTTTTTTTGCAGCCATCAATGAACTTTTTTGAGTTTTGCAACCATCCACAACTCTAGGCAAGGTAAGCCGCAACGGCGCTGCTCTTGTCCGCGCCTTGTATTGCGGGAACATTGCATCAGTCTGGCACGGCTGAAATACAACCGGAACTTTTTTGCGAGCCGGAACGTTGCAAGCTTGCTGGACCTCCAGCAGAGGCTTGATCTGTTTTCCCGCTCTCCAAGTTGGTTGGGTCAAGCCTCTTTTCTTGGCTAACTGAGAGCCTTTGCAATAAACGGCAGGCTTACATCCATGCGGTAATCGACAGCCGAGTGATTATCCTCAAACTCCTCGTAACGATGCGCGACGCCAAGCCGGTCAAGAGTCCGGTGAACACGGCGCGAGCCATACAGGATATTATACTGATCTTTGGTGCCGCAATCGAAATACACCGCTTTCAGTTTCGACAGGTTCTTCCCATGGGTTTCAGCAAGCCGTGCCGGATCGTGGGCAAGCCAGTTCACCCAGCGCTCCTCAATGGGTTCGCAGGTTTCAAGATCGACCGGCAGACGCAGACCGAGATAGGCTGCCGGATCCGGATCGAATGATGCAGCTTGCGCGAGAGTCATCACCACAAGCGTATCATTGTCGCTTTTCTTGGGTTTGGCCTCAAACGCCTTAAACCATTTTTCAATGGAAAGATCGTACTCGGCCAGTGCGCGCAGGATATTCGGGAATTCCGGCAGGTAAAGCTGCTCAAATCCGGCATCACCGGAATGGCTGGCTGCGGCTGACCAAATCTCCGGGCGCCGCAAAATGTGAACCAAGGTGCCATAGCCGCCCGAACTTTTGCCGAACACACCACGTTTGCCGTCGCCGCCGCACTGAAACTGGCTTTCAACCCGTGGCAGCATCTCGTCAATAAGAAAGTCTTCCCAATTACCCATCACCGGACTGTTCACATATTGGTTGCCACCAAGCCGGGTGAAACAATCCGGAAATGCCACAACCACGGGCGGCATCTCACCGGAACCGATCAACCGGTCGAGCCGCTCCGGCACATTCTCGCCAAAGCCCTTCCAGTTGGTATGCGCCGGACCACCGGCCGTGAAACCCACGAGGTCAACGAGCAGAGGCAACCCCGCCCCGTCATGGTCTGCAGGCACATAAACATCGATAATACGCTCGCTCGGATCGCCGAGCAGATTGTTGCGAATATGGACACTGTCAAGGATCAGACGATGTACAGTTCCGGCGGGATAATTGCTGACACGCATGGAAGACCTCAAGTGAGATGGCTAACAACCTTCCGCTCGACAGGAACGGAATCGCAAGCCCGCAAGGTGGTCCGGCAAAACAGCGATGGCAAGCCTGTATCCGACAAGGCAACGTTGCCCGGTCCAAACTTTTCCGCCTTCAGCGCGACCGGTGCGTTAGCATATCAATAATTATTTACATCAAAATTGATCGACCGAGTCGAGCCTGCCCTCGAATTGGTAAGGAAGCGTTAGGATTTGAGGGCTAGGTCATTGGGCAAGACAAAGGACTAGCCCATGCGCCGTGCGATGATCATTGCTTTGTTGTTGCTGACCGGCTGCGCCTCAGCGCCCACGCAGACCAACAATATTTGTGCCGTATTCGATCAGAAGGACGGCTTCTTCAACAATTGGTATTCCTATGCCAAGGGTGCTGAAGCACAGTTCGGCGTGCCTGTTCCCATTCTCATGGCGACGATCAAGACGGAATCCAATTTTGAAGGCCGCGCTCGCCCGCCACGCACAAAGCTGCTCGGTTTCATTCCCTGGTCCCGGCCATCGAGCGCCTACGGCTATTCACAGGCATTGGACGGCACATGGGCAGAATTTCAGCGCAGCACGGGACGCTATGGCAGCGGCCGCACAAGCTTCGCCGACGCCGTCTATTTTGTCGGCTGGTACCACGCGCAAAGCCATCTGAAGAACGGGATTGCGCTGAACGATCCCTATAATCTTTATGTCGCCTATTACGCCGGTCCAAAGGACTATGCGCGCGGCACATGGCGCAACAAACCGGAGATCGACCGGTCGGCGCGGCGCACGGCAGCCATGGCCAATGCCTATGCTGCCCAGCTTAAGACGTGCGGGCTGTAAGCCACCGAATCGCAATCCGGAAATAAAATGGGCGCTCGAGGCGCCCATTCTTTTGTTCAATACCAGGCTCTAAGGCTTGATCGGCGCATAGGCTCCGTCGTGCCAGACATTGATGTCATATTTGGCGTCCTTGATATCGCCCTTCTCGTCGAAGGCAACAGCGCCGATAACCGTGCTGATTGGTTTGCCATCTTTCAGAGCAGCCGCAACCTTGACGGGGTCATCGCTGCCAGCCCGTTCGACACCCTGTGCGAAAGCTTCAATGACCGCATAGGAAAACAGCGTAAAGCCATCCGGCACGAAGCCGCCAGCCTTGATCTTCTCGACCGCGCTCTTCGCCTCTGGCCGCGCCTGCGGATTGGCCGGGAAAGTGAACATCACACCTTCGCCCGCCGGACCTGCAACCGCCCAGAATTCCGGCGAAGCAATCGAGTCACCCATCATCAGCTGAAACTTGAAATTCTGGTCTGCCGCCTGACGCAGAATAAGTCCGGCTTCCGGATGGTAACCGCCAAAATAGACAAAATCCGCCTTGGCTTCTTTCAACTTGGTGATCAGCGCGGAATAGTCCTTATCGCCCGCATTGATGCCGTCATACAGCACTTCCTTCAGGCCGCTTTCATTCATCTTGCCCTTCACCGCATCGGCGAGACCCTTACCATAGGCACCCTTATCGTGCAGGATAACAACCCGCTTGCCCTTGTACTTCTCGGCAATCCACGGCCCGACAAATTCGCCCTGGCCGTCGTCACGGGTGTAAAGCCGCATGATCGTAGACCAGCCGTTTTTGGCGGCTGCATCGGTCAGTGCAGGATTGGATGATGCCGGTGACATCATTAACACGCCCGCTTCCGCATAAACCGCCGAGGCAGGAATACTGGAGCCCGAGCAGGCATGACCATCAACGAACTTGATGCCTTCAGCAACAATACGATTGGCGATTGATACGGCCTGCTTCGGATCGCAGACGTCATCTTCAACCACCAGCTTGATCTGGCGGCCCATAACGCCGCCTTTTTCATTGATCGCAGCAACAGCGGCTTGCGCGCCCTGTTTGAACTGATCGCCGATATTGGCAAGCTGGCCCGTCATAGGGCCCGCAACGGCGATCTTAAGATCGTCAGCGAAGCTTGCCGGTGCACCCAAAGCAACGCTCACCAGAGCAGCTTGCGCTATTCTTTTCAAAAGCATGGTCTCTCCCCCAATGTTACTTCTACCGGTGCTCCCCACCGGCGGTTGGGACGGTACATGAAGTAAAATTGAAGCGCTATATCCGGGCACTGCTTCATTGGCAAAATGGTGAAGACCGTCTTCATCGCGTCATACGCGCGTGATCCGCCAATACTTCCTCTAGAACAAGCCGCGACGTCTCACCTGCGCTGCTAGCCGGCGCTCCCGCATAAACGATCAAGGCTTTCCATAAGGTCCAGCCACGGCCACGCGCCCAAGTTCCCCTATCGAGTGGAAGCGCGGCACGAAAAGCCTCGCGGCTTGCGCCATGAAACAATGTCCAAGCTATCGCCAGATCGCATGCGGGATCGCCCACGCCTGAGGTGCCAAAGTCGATAACGGCGCTGAGGCGGCCGTTCTGAACCAGAAGATTGCCAAAGGCGACGTCACCATGGAACCAGACATCCGGCCCTTGCCAATGTGTATCAAGCGCAGCTTCCCAAACGGCCAACGCTGCATCCGCATCAATCTTGCCGCGAAGCGCAGCAATCGCATCCCGTGTTTCGCCGTCATAGACCGTCAGTGATCCACCGCGATAAAAATTGTGTGGTCCGGCCGGCGGTCCTCCTGTTGTGTCGATTTGTTGTAGCGCTGTCAGAAAGTGCGCCAAATCAATCGCGAACTGCTTGAGATCGCCAATACGCGCAGGCACGGCAGTTTCCCCGGCGAGCCACTCGTAGATCGACCAAGGCCACGGATAGGTCTTGTCTGGCTGGCCCATCGCCAAGGGCACAGGAATCGGCAGCGGCAGAAGCGGGGCAAGCTTCGGCAACCAGTGCTGTTCCTTCTTCACTTGCAATGTATAGGAACCATCACTCGGCATACGCACGGTCATATGCTCGCCAAGATGGAACGTCCTGTTGTCCCATCCCCCAAATTGCACAGGCCTGACGGGCAAATTCGCCCATTGCGGGAATTGCGTGGCAATTAATCGCCGCACGAGGGCGGTATCAATCACAACGTCGCGGGCTTGCACATGATCAGCGGGCATTGGCGCCATATCTCTTCGGTTCACAAACACCTGCAATGGTGCAACACTTTCGCTTAAGGCGAAAGTGTTGCTGAGCCAGCAGACGTCACGCAGCAGCTGCACTCACACGTCTTCGCGTGCCAAAGATCATAAAGCTGATCGCAGCCAGCACCCACACGCCTATACCGCCATAAAGCATGATCAGACCAGAACCATGCACCAGCGCCGCATGAACAACCGCCCCGGAGGGATCAAGCGTCGACAATTGCGGAAAGAGTTCGCCCAGCGACGCAAAATTTCCCGCAGCAATTTTCTCCGCCATTGCCCTCAACTGCGAAGCATCGAATGACCCGGCAAAGGCACCCTTCAAATGAGACAACGTGCCTTCCATCAGCACAAATCCCATCAGGGCAATGTTGACCGCCAATGTGATCAGTCTGGCGCTCATATCAATACCGGACGCCATGCCGGCACGCGCGCTGGAAACCGATCCAGTCGTTGTGTTGGTCACAGGCGTGTTGGTCAGGCCAAGCCCCATACCCGCGATCAGACATCCCGGCAGCATGGTAAGCCAGCTTGCATTGTCGACACTGCTGCCAAGTTTCATCAGCATGAACCCAAGGCCGATGGTGAATAGCCCGAGCGGAATAACAACACCAGGCTGATAGCGTAGCGACAGCCGTTCAGCCACGGGCGGAAAGATCAATGTGGGCAGCGTGTAGGCCAAGAGCGCTAACCCGGCTGCAACGATGTCATAGCCAAGGCCGCTCTGGAAATAGATCGGCAGATAGATCATCAGCGGCCAGAAGCTGAAATTCATACCGATGGACCCGACGATCGATCCGGAAAAATTGCGGATCCGGAACACCGAAAAATCAAACATGGGATGTGCGCTGAATTTTTCCGCGAACAGGAAAAGGATGAAACTGATAGCTGCCGCACCAATGATGCTAAGGCCCGTTGCGCTGGTAAAGCCGATATCCGGCCCCTGCGTGATAAAGTAAGTCAGTCCGAACACCGCCAGCGACAATGTGACGATGCCAAGCAGATCCAGTTTTTTCGCCTCCGGATCACTGGATTCTTCCACGCTGCCGAAAACCAGCAGCAAGGTCAGCACCGTCAGCGGAACATGCACGAGAAACACCCATTCCCAACTTGAAAGCGCAACAATCACACCGCCAATGATCGGGCCAAACCCCAGTCCGATCCCGAAGATAATACCCCATAGGCCAAAGGCGCGGCTGCGTTCGTTCCCGGCCTGAAACTGATGCGAGAGAATGGCGATCTGACAGATCAACATTGCCCCGGCAGCGACGCCTTGCAAAAACCGGCTGATAATCAGCACAGTTGCGCTTTCTGCCAGACCGCAGATCAGGGAGATAATGGCGAACAGAATGAGGCTGATGATGAAAATGCGCTTGCGGCCATAGCGGTCTGCCAGCGTTCCCACCGCCATCAGTACGGTTGTACAGGCAATGGTGTAGGCATTCATGATCCACTGCATGTCTTTCAACGTGCCATGCAACACCTTTTCCAGCGTCGGCAGGATCACCGGCACACTGGAGATTTCAAGCCCGAACATCAAAGCTGACAGACTTACGGCTGCGAGAGCTATGATATTCTTTCGGGAGTGAGAAATACTCATTGATCGTTCTTTCCAGAGTTGTTCTCAGGTACAGCGTCGCCCGCTGCCGGTACGCATGCGCGACTGCAGGAGAGTTGACCAGAGATGGCAAGTAACAGCGTCCGGGCACGCAAGGTGTTGCCCACGGCGTCCGCCGAAACGGATAATGAGATCATTGTAGGCGCGCTGCTCCCATGATAAAAATGATTTAATTTTGTGGAACTCATTACAAACCATCATGAGTAAAAATTATGGATTTTGACCCCACGCTTCTGCGGGCCTTCGTCGCCGTCAAGGAATCCGGTAGTTTCACCCGCGCTGCAAACCGACTGAATTTGACCCAGTCCGCAGTCAGTCACCAGATCAGACGGCTTGAGGAGCAAGTTGGCAGATCATTGCTGTACCGGACCACCCGAAACGTGACACTGACCGAAGATGGCACCGATTTCCTGCGCCATGCCGAGCAGATTTTGCAATCCCTGGATGCGTTGACACGGCGTTTTCAATCGTCGCCCATTGCTGGCATCGTGCGCTTCGGTGTGCCGGAGAATTTCATTGGTGATCGCCTGCCGACACTTCTATGCCAGTTCGCACGGGCATTTCCCGCCGTGCAGCTTGATGTCAATGTCAGCATGAGCCTCGACCTCGGTGCGATGGTCAAGGCCTGCGAGCTTGATCTGGCGGTGGTGATGGCCTTGCCGGACATGTACGAAGGCACCGTCCTGCGCAAGGCGCAGTTCGTCTGGGTTGCTGCAGATATTTTTGAAAGGCCGCAATGCGGCGTGTCACTACCCTTCGCCTTCATTCCGGCGCCATGCATCAACCGCAAGGTCGGCGTCGAAGCGCTCGACCGCATCTCTGCCGACTGGCACGTCGTCTTCACATCCGCCAGCCAGCAGGGCATTCGTGCCGCCGTGCTATCGGGCCTTGCGATCACAGTGATGACCCGCGATGATGTCGAACCCGGCATGAAGATCATCGACGGTGAATATGGCCTGCCCCCGTTGCAGACTGCCGATTTCACCCTGATCTGGAGCGCCGAGGGTCACACCGACGCAAGCTGCGAATTTGGCCGGATGATTACGGAAATGGCGAAACGTTGATCAGTCGATATTTCGCCAGATCATGTGATTGGTTAAAGCTGCTCAACAAAGCCTACTGCAATGGCAGGGTTTGCGTCGGTACGCCGGTCCCCCGCAATAGATTATTACCGTAAGACACGACTGCTCCGCCATTGACGATGGTCAGGGCTGCCGGGCTTCCCGACAATGTCGACCGGTTCAAAATGAGCGAAGCCACACCATCCACTTTGGCTGAAAACGTGACGTTCGCGTCAAGGAAGCTATCCTGCATAAGTATGCTGTTGGCACCGGACAGAGGTTTCATATTCACGCCGCCGATATTCGCTGTGAGCAGAACATTGTCGATCACCACCCGAGCATTGGTTCCTTGAACATCGACACCGAAACCAGTCCCGGCGCGAAAATTGCGGATCGAAGAGTTGCGGATCAATAGATTTCCTGCCCCAATCATACGCACACCGTTCAAGCCGGTGCCTGCTCCCTCGATATCAAGCCCATCCAGAACAACCCTGTCCGTTGCCGCTACGTTGACGATAATGCCATTGGTTCCTGTAGCCAAAACACTTGGAGTTCCAGCCGCAGCGACAATGCTGATCGATTTGGTGATGGTCACGGTCCCAAAACCGCCCACGTCGATATTGTTGATTTCCCCGCCGGCGGCAGTTTTGGAGATCGCTCCCGCGTAAGTCTTGCACGGTGCGGTGCGGCTGCAAGGATTGACGTCATCGCCCACGCCCGACACCCATGTCCTTGTTGCCTGCGCAAACGATCCTGTGGTCAGCAAAAGCAGGGCGACCATCGCTGCCGTGATGTATTGAAAAACGGTCCGTAGCATCATCAATCCCCCGATTGCGGAAACAGATCCTCCTGATTTTAATCAGGAAATTTCTTTTTCCCGTTGCAGCATCTGTTATTGATGCGTGCGGTAGAATTCTTGTCTGAATGTGCATGACACACATATTTAGCCGAATATGACTTCAACAGTGCATTTGAACGATAATCTTCTTCGTTTTTTGCAGCCGCAAGACAAAATACGAATTTTATATTTGATTGTATTATATATTTTTGCAGATCGCCTATTCTTCAGCTTTGATAATCATAGTAGAAATGCGTTGCGCTGATAATGCGCCGCAGATTTCCTGATTGAACCGGTAACCAAGGGGATATGTATGCACGTGGGATTGCTGAAAATTCGACTGCTTCTGGCCACTCTATTCATGGCTATCATCGTCCCGCTAACTTGTTTGTCTTCCGGCGCAGCCGGTCTTGCCGACGACCCCAAACAACCGGCGCAACGCCTCGATATCAGAACATGGCTGTCAGAAGACGAGATCCGGGCAAATCCCCATCTCGTCATCACGGTAACCTTCAGCCTCACTCAATCCGGTATGGTTGAAGGCACCCCTGAGGTAAAGGCGACAGGAAGCGATGCTGCGGTGCTGAAAAAAGTGACGGATCGCGCGCGCAAAGCCGTTCTCGATTCAGCGCCCTATCAGTTGCCGCCGGAGAAATATGACCTTTGGAAGAACGTGGAACTGACATTTTACACCGATCCAGCCAAGTAACTCCGTAGCATGCCAAATGGTATTGGGTCCGGGTCCAGCAGATTTTGCTTCGTGTGACTACTGCTGCATGACCATCAATTAACAACGTAAGTTGATTTAACCGAAAATAATTTTCGCACCGATCTTTCAAATATTTCAATAAAAAACTAGCTTATAGTTGTGGTCTGGGGAGCAATAAAGAATTGAACTACCCATTTAACGAAAACGTAAAATATCGCGATCGGCACATTCCATTCTGTATTGCAGACGCAACAGGTTATGAATGGTACGTTGCTACTGATGACAATCACAACTGGTTGCGCGAAAAATGCCTGTACTTTGTGGAACCGGGATCATATGTGGTGCATTGCGGTGCTCATCATGGAATTATGACGGTTCTTTTTGCCGAAAAGACCGGCCGCAAAGGCAGGGTAACGGCTTTTGACGCACTGCCCTTCAACGCGGATGTTGTTGCAAAGAATGTCGAGTTGAACAACCTGCGAAATGTCAAAACCTATGGAAAGGCCATCGGCGACAGGACCGGCAGTCATAAAGTGCTTGCTGAAAGCAGCAACGTCATTCTCAATGATATTCAAGTCCACGCTCCTGATGGAGATCTGATCGTCGACGTGATCGCACTGGACGACGCCATGCTCGGCGATGTGGATTTTCTAAAGATTGACGTTGAGGGCCATGAAGTTGCGGCTCTACTCGGCGCGCGCCACCTCCTGCGCCAATTGCCCTTTCTCGATATTGAAATACACAATTTTTTGCAGGTGAACGCCCATGCGCATTGCTTTGCAATATTAGATGCGTTGCCCGTTGACGGCTATCTGTTTTCGATTGATGAAAGTACGCATTGGTGTGAGGCTCATGACATCAATATGTACTATCTGACAGCGTTGCCTAACCCGCATCTCTTGGCAAAGCCAAAGCCACGAACCCGGATCGAGAAGTTTTTGCGACGTAAATTCGATATCGTTCTACCGGCTTGGATCCACAAGCTGTTGAATCCAACACCTTCCCGCTGATGCGACTCGATATCCCTCAAAGAACAATATGCAAAGAATTGTGAAGCGTGACACTTGGTTTCAGGTCTCACAAAATCTCATGATTCCCTCATGTTTCAAGGGAAAACAGCGATTATTTAAATATAGAAAGAAAAATGGTGCCCTCAGAGAGACTCGAACTCCCGACCCTCTGATTACAAATCAGATGCTCTACCAACTGAGCTATAAGGGCAGCGGCGTCCGATTAGCACAAACATTCGCCGTGTAAAATGAAAAAACACCACTTTGTGAAATTTTCCCGCTTTTTTTGAATCATCGCCATTTTGCAGATCAACCGTGCCGTGCTACGCGATACGTCTTTGAGACGCTCCGACACGCAGGCAGCCATGAACCGGAATATCGAAACCTTCGCTTTTCTTTCCTCCGGAACGCCGGAATCCGATGCGGCCATGCACGATCTCGTCAAGCTTTACGGGCAAAGTGCGCCCAAAGATGCCGATGTCATCGTCGCGCTCGGCGGTGATGGTTTCATGCTGCAGACCCTGCAGAACCATATGAACCAGGGCAAGATGACCTATGGCATGAATCGCGGCTCTGTCGGTTTTCTCATGAATGAGTACCGGGAAGCAGGCCTGAAAGAGCGTGTGGAAGCTGCACAGGCCGAAACCATCCGTCCGCTCAAGATGGTGGCGGAATCGGTTGAAGAAGGCACGGTAACCTCCTTTGCGCTCAATGAAGTGGCTCTGCTGCGCCAATCCTATCAGGCAGCCAAGATCCGCATCACTGTCGACGATCAGGTGCGGCTGGAAGAATTGATCTGCGATGGCGTGATGGTGGCAACGCCTGCGGGCTCCACGGCCTACAATCTGTCAGCGCAGGGGCCAATCCTGCCGCTCGATGCACGGCTGCTTGCCCTCACCCCGGTATCGGCATTCCGCCCACGCCGCTGGCGCGGTGCGCTGCTGCCAAACAAGGTTACAGTGCGGCTGGATATCCTCGAGCCGGAAAAGCGGCCGGTAAACGCAGTTGCCGACCACACGGAAGTAAAGTCGGTGCTTTCGGTGACGGTGGAAGAGGCCTCGCAACTGCGCGCCACTATTCTGTTTGACAAGAACCATTCCTGGAATGAACGAATTCTGAAAGAACAGTTCCTTTATTGACAACATTAGCTTAAAATGATGAACAATTGTAACGGACTCTTAAATCTCACGGGATGCAAGAGTTGACTTTTGTTGGTATGGGCCCTAACGCCATTCCAAGAATACACTGTGCAATACAAAGCACCCATTCCATTGGCAAAAATGACGGACATGTGCGGCATCGACTGCAGATAGAAAGTTAAACCTCCATTGACCACGTTCGCTGATCTGGGCCTTTCGCCGAAAGTGCTCAACGCTGTCGAAGCAGCAGGATACACAATCCCTACTCCCATTCAGGCTGGAGCCATCCCGCACGCGCTGCAGCGCAAGGATGTTCTTGGCATCGCCCAGACGGGGACCGGCAAGACAGCATCATTCGTGCTGCCGATGCTGACGCTGCTTGAACAGGGCCGCGCACGTGCACGCATGCCGCGCACGCTGATCCTTGAGCCGACGCGCGAACTCGCGGCGCAGGTCGAGGAAAACTTTGTCAAATACGGCAAGAACCACCGGCTCAATGTCGCGCTGCTGATCGGCGGCGTGTCCTTTGATGACCAGTTGCGCAAACTCGAACGCGGCGCTGACGTGCTTATCGCCACGCCCGGCCGTCTGCTGGATCATTTTGAGCGCGGCAAGCTGCTTTTGACTGGTGTCGACATTCTGGTTATCGACGAAGCTGACCGCATGCTTGATATGGGTTTCATTCCCGATATCGAACGCATCTGCAAGCTTATCCCGTTTACCCGGCAAACTCTGTTCTTCTCGGCCACCATGCCGCCCGAAATCACCAAGCTGACCGAGCAGTTCCTGCATGCGCCGGTGCGCGTTGAAGTGGCGAAGGCTGCCACGACCGCCAAGACCGTCGAACAGCAGCTGGTCAAATCCGGCAAGAAGGATTGGGAAAAGCGCGCCAAGCTGCGTGATCTGATCCGCGCCGAAGAAGAAGGCCTGAAGAACGCGATCATCTTCTGCAACCGCAAGAAAGATGTATCGGAGCTGTTCCGCTCGCTGGTCAAGCACGAGTTCGATGCAGGCGCCCTGCATGGCGACATGGATCAGCGCGCACGTACCACCATGCTGGCCAATTTCAAGGACGGCAAATTGAAGATTCTCGTGGCCTCCGACGTGGCGGCGCGCGGTCTCGATATTCCTGATGTCAGCCACGTCTTCAATTTCGACGTTCCGGTGCATTCGGAAGACTATGTGCACCGCATCGGCCGTACCGGCCGCGCCGGCCGCTCCGGCAAGGCGTTTACACTGGTCACTCCGGGTGATGTGAAACATCTGGCATCCATTGAAAAGCTGATCGGTGAGGACATCAACTGGTACGATGGCGACCTCAGCACTCTGCCCGTTTCCGAGGAAACCGACGAAGCGCCGCGCCGGGGCCGCAATGCCCGCGGCGGCAAAAGCGAAACCAAGCGCAAGCCGCGCAACGAGGGCCGCGAGCGCGAACGTCCGCAGTCAGAAATCGATATTATTGCAGCGGCGGAAAAGGCCAAGGAAACAACCGGCGAACAGCCTGTAATCTCCGATGAGCCGGTCAAGCGTGCAGCCGAAAAGCCGCAAAAAGCTGCCATCAAGGCCGACAATGAACGCCGTGCCCGTCCAGCGCCTGCGCAGCAGGAGCAGCCGCGCCGCGAACAGGAACCACGCCGTGAACGCGAGCGTGACTATCACCGCCGCGATCGTGGTGACAACGAGCCGTCACCGGTTGGTTTTGGCGAGGAAATCCCTGCCTTCATGCTGATCGACACCAAGATCTGAGGTTTTTATCTTGAAAGCTCCGGGCGTTGGGTGCGGGATGGTCTTCTTAAAGGACGGCCATATCCTCCTGTTACAACGCAAGAAAAGCCCGGAAGCCGGTGCTTGGGGAATCCTCGGCGGCAAGGTCGACTTTCTTGAAACTGCCGAACAGGCTATCCGGCGTGAAGCGCTGGAGGAGACCGGTCTTATAGCCGGTGAAATCGAACTGCTTGGCCTCAGCGAACAGCTTTTCCATGATGAAAACCAGCATTGGTACGGTGTGCTGTTCCAGGCGATAAGCTTTTCCGGCGATATACAACTGCTTGAGCCGGATAAACACGGCGGGATTGAGTGGTTTGCTCTCGACAATTTGCCGACAAAACTGACGCTCCCTACAAAGCACGCGCTGGATTTAATCCGCTAAACGGCCTGACAGTCTGCTAGCTGTTGTTCTGGCCTACGCCTGCCGCGCTACACGCAGCGACGCCTCATAAGCCTTGCGAGCCCATTCGGTCATAATGTCAGGGTCATCAAACGCATCGGCTGGTACGGACCAGTATGGCATATTGACGACCTTCGACTTGCCCTCATAGTTCCAGCGGCGGCAACCCGCAGCCTCGAAGTCCGGCGCAGAAACCGTATCGGCCTTTAGGAGGATTTCATCCGCCACTTCCAGCGCAATGATAAGCCCGTTGTGATAGATGCCCTTGCCGCCAAACATGCGTTTGATGGTGACAGGCCCGAGGCCGGAAAACAGATCGTGAATCGCATCATTGTCCATGGACAGAGTATTGCAGGCGGCGCGGCGCCCGTCACGCGCAAAAACAACAATGGGAGCAGACTATAAATCCACTCCCACACGGCAATCCAATGACAGGAAAAATCAGGAAGCGACGGAGGCCAAAGCTTCCGGCTTGGCTGGCGTCAGCTCAACCGATTCGCCGCAACCGCAGGCCGACGTCTGGTTCGGGTTGTTGAAAACGAAGCCCGTGCGCAGGGTCGTCACTTCAAAATCCATCTGCGTGCCCAAGAGATAAAGCACGGCTTCCGGCGCAACAAACACCTTGGAGCCGTCCTTTTCGACGATATCATCGCCCGATTTGGCTTCTGTCACCAGATCGATGGTGTATTCCATCCCGGCGCAGCCGCCTTTTTTGATACCGACCCGAATGCCCAGCGCATTCTCACGCGCCGCCACAATCTCGCTTACGCGGGCAGCGGCAGCGTCAGTCAATGTCATGACAGAAAAACGACCCATTTATCAGCTCTCTTGTTCAGACCGTACCAAGAACAGTCAGTACCATAGTTAGTGTTACACAACCGTCACCGCAAGTGTTCAAACTCATCACACTCTATAAACCCGCACGCAGAAGGCAGAAATCATGAATTACCGCCATCTCTTTCTTTGCAGTGCCGCCGGACTGGCGCTCAACCTGACACCTGCGCTGGCGCAGGAGGCCAAAAAGCCCGAGGTCAAGCAGGAAACAGCGACGAAACCAGCAGCACCTGCCGAAGCCAAGCCGGAGACACCGGCTAAGGCCAAGGAAGCCGCCGAAACACCAAACCAGTCGGTACCGGACTATTTTGACGAGCGCAGCACACCGGAACAGGTGGTGAAATCCTACTACAATGCCATCAACCGGCAGGAATATTCCCGCGCTTACAGCTATTTTGCCGATGAAGGCCACACACAGCCCTTCCCGCAATTTCAGGCCGGATACGAGAACACCGTCTCGGTCGAACTGCGCCTTGGCAAGGCTGAGAGTGAAGGCGCTGCGGGCTCGACCTATTGGAGCCTGCCGCTGGCCATTGAATCCAAGCTGAAAGACGGCAAGACCACGGTCTACAACGGCTGCTACCGCCTGCGTCTGGCCAATGCAGCCATTCAGGGCGTGCCATTCGTGCCGCTGTCAATTCTGGATGGCACATTGCAGAAGTTCGAAAAGCCGCTGGATCAAAGCGTTCCGGAGGGCTGCGAAGCGCCTTAAGCCGCCTTCATCTGCTTTCGCCGCAGAAATACGCCGCCGAGGACAAATACAAGCCCCAGTCCCATCAGGAACATGGCCACGGTATTGCTGCCGATTTCACTGTTGTTGGCCGCGCTGATGGCACGAGCCGCACTTTGTGCGTCTGTTGCGGTCATGGCCGTGGCAAATGCCACTTCCTTGCACTGATCAACCGTAGCCGCGTCGGCTGCACGGGCGGTCAATGTTTCCCGGCATTTTTGCGTCAATTCGGCATTGGCCTGTGGCGGGCCACCAACAAAACTCAATGCACCGCCGCCGCCCAGAAGCAGCAGACCGAGAATAATCAGAATGATAGGCTTCTTCACCAACTCAATACCAGCCGACGGCGACCTGCGCCTCTTCCGACATACGGTCAGGTGTCCATGGCGGATCGAAGGTCATCGTCACATCAACGAAGCTGACACCCTCGACAGAGCTGACGGCATCCTGCACCCAGCCCGGCATTTCGCCCGCCACCGGGCAGCCCGGCGCGGTCAACGTCATCTCGATCTTCACAGAACGATCATCCTCGATATCGATCTTGTAAACCAAACCGAGTTCATAAATGTCAGCCGGAATTTCCGGATCATAGACAGTCTTCAACGCGCCGATAATGTCATCGGTCATGCGTGCGAGCTCATCGGCAGGAATGGCAGACGCGGAAACGGCACCGCTCACTTCCGGGGCTGTTTCAACGGCTTCCGGCTTCTGTGTTTCGTCTTTTTCCAGTGTCTCGACTTTATCGGCCATGGTCATCATCCAAAGAATTTCCGCGCCTTTTCCAGCGCATCGGCGAGAACATCGATCTCGTCTCTCGTATTATACATCGCAAACGATGCACGGCATGTGGACGTTACACCGAAACGTTTCAAGAGCGGCTGGGCACAATGTGTGCCGGCACGCACCGCAACACCCGCGCGGTCAATAACCATCGATACGTCGTGAGCATGAATGCCTTCGAGTTCGAAGGAAATGATAGCACCCTTGCCCTTGGCATCACCAAAGATACGCAGGGAATTGATCTGGCGCAGCCGTTCATGCGCGTAGTCGCGCAAATCTTCCTCATGCGCCAGAATGGCGGCGCGGCCGATCTTTTCGACATATTCAATGGCAGCACCCAGACCGATCGCCTGCGCAATCGGCGGAGTACCTGCTTCAAAACGGTGCGGCGGATGATTATAGGTGACGATATCTTCCGTCACTTCTTCGATCATCTCGCCGCCACCCTGAAAAGGGCGCATCGCTTCGAGCATTTCCTTGCGGCCGTAGAGCACGCCAATGCCCGAAGGGCCGTAAATTTTGTGACCGGTAAAAATGTACCAGTCACAGCCGAGATCCTGCACATCCACCGGCAGATGCACGGCACCCTGACTGCCGTCAACCAGAACCGGAATGCCGCGCGCATGGGCAATGCGGACGATTTCCTTGATCGGCGTAACCGTGCCGAGCACATTGGACATATGGGTGATGGCCACCAGCTTGGTGCGGTCAGTCAGCCGTGCCTCAAATTCCTCGATATGGAATGCGCCCTGCTCATCGACAGGCACCCAGACCAGCTTGGCGCCCTGCCGCTCACGGATAAAGTGCCAAGGTACGATGTTGGAATGGTGCTCCATGATCGACAGGACAATCTCGTCGCCCTCACCGATATTCGGCATGCCATAGCCATATGAAACCGTATTGATTGCCTCAGTCGCCGACTTGGTGAAAACGATCTCGTCCACCGATGCGGCGTTCAAAAAGCGCCGCACATTTTCGCGCGCCTTTTCATAGGCATCCGTCGTGGCATTGGAAAGGAAATGCAGGCCGCGATGCACATTGGCATATTCATGCGAATAGGTATGGGTAATCGCGTCGATCACCGCCTGCGGCTTCTGAGCCGAAGCGCCATTATCGAGATAAACCAGCGGCTTGCCGTAGACTTCGCGCGACAGGACCGGAAAGTCGCGGCGGATAGCCTCGACGTCATAGCCACTTCGAATGATCTTCGTATCCATATTGCCCGCGCTTTCCTGCGTTTCAGTCGGGTGTTTCACCTGAAATCATGCCTGCCGGACCAGCCGGCAGCCTTGATCAGACGTGAGCAGCCAGCCACTTGTCGAGAATGGCTTCCAAAGCCTCGACCAATGGTTCGCTTTCCAGCTCTTCGATGATTTCGGCAACAAAAGCCTTGATCAGCAGCCCGCGTCCGTCGCTTTCCGGAATACCGCGCGCCTGCAGATAGAACAGGTGGTTGGCATCGATTTCCGTCACCGTCGCACCGTGGCCGCAAGCCACGTCATCAGCGAAGATTTCCAGCTCGGGCTTGGCATCGAACTCGCCATCGTCAGACAGGAGCAGTGTGTTGCAGGCCATACGCGCATCGGTCTTCTGGGCAATGCGGTTGACCTTGATCTGCCCCTGAAATACGCCGCGTGCGCGATCTGTCACAACATTGCGGATGATCTGGACCGATGTCGTGTTTTCCACGAGATGGCCGAGCGTCATCGTCACGTCCGTATGGCTGTCACCGCCGAGCAGATTGACGCCGCGCAGCTGGAAATCCGAACCTTCGCCCTTCGACAGCACATGCACTTCCTGACGCACCAGCTTGCCGCCCGCATTGACCACATAGACCGTCAACTTGGCATTGGTGCCGATGGTTGCTGTGAACTGGGCCAGTTGCGTGGCTTCAGCACTGTGTTCACGCAGGATAATCCAGATGATCTTGGCGTCGTCGGCAACTGTGATATTGCTGATGCTGGTGGAAAAACCTTCGCCCTCGCCGCCGGTCTGGCGCTCGATAACCGTCACCTTCGAGCTCTTGCCGAACGTAACCGGAAAACGCACATGGCCCTGCCCGCGCGCCTGCACGTTTTGCAACTCCACCGGAGTTTCCAGTTCAATGCCATCGGCAAACGATATGGACCAGCCATCGGTGACATAAGCCGCATTGATCTGGCCAATTGCATCGTCACCGTCGCGGATCGCCAGATGACGGATCATCGAACCATCCGCCAGCTTGTCGCCGACCTTGGTAAATTCGACACCTTCAACGCGCGGAGCGTTCAGAGCCACGCCATTGGAAACCGTCGCGATAGCCGAACCTGTAATGACCGGGCTCAGCGCATTGGTGCCGGCCGCGCTGTCATGCGCCGGGATGCTGCGCAGTAACGTGCGCAGATCGGTATAGTGCCAGGCTTCGACGCGGCGGGATGGCAGGCCCTGCGTCTTCAGCGCCTCAATCGCATTGTCGCGCGCACCGACAATCTCGGCATCGCCGGGCAATTCGCCCATCCGGTCGACGAAGGAATCGACCAGTGCCGCTTCTGCGGCCGTCGGCTGACGTCCTGTGTGAACATTCATCATGCGATCCTCAGGCTGCTTCGCCGATGATATCGGCATAGCCGTTCTCTTCGAGATGGAGGGCGAGGTTCTTGTCGCCGGACTTGATGACCTGTCCCTTGTAAAGAACATGCACACTGTCCGGAACGATGTAATCGAGCAGGCGCTGATAGTGGGTGATGACAATCACCGCACGGTCAGGTGAACGCAGCGCATTGACGCCGTCCGAAACGATCTTCAGCGCATCAATATCGAGGCCTGAATCGGTTTCGTCTAGAACGCAAAGCTTTGGCTCCAGCAGTTTCATCTGCAGGATTTCCGCACGCTTCTTCTCACCACCGGAGAAACCGACATTGAGCGGGCGCTTCAGCATGGCGATATCCATGTCGAGCGATGCGGCAGCTGTCTTTACCCGGGCAATGAATTCCGGAATCTTCAGGGGCTCTTCACCGCGCGCCTTGCGCTGCGAGTTCATCGCCACTTTCAGGAATTCCATCGTCGCAACGCCCGGTATTTCCATCGGATACTGGAAGGCCAGGAAAATGCCCTTGGCGGCACGTTCGGACGGATCGAGCTCCAGAATGGACTCGCCGTTGTAAAGAATGTCGCCTTCGGTAACTTCATAGTCGTCGCGGCCCGCAAGAATATAGGACAGCGTCGATTTACCGGAACCATTCGGTCCCATGATCGCCGCAACTTCGCCCGCCTTGACCGTGAGGTTCAGGCCGCGAATGATTTCCGTATCCGTATCTGCGATCTTCGCATGAAGATTTCTGATTTCCAGCATTGTACTACCCTTTGAATTCCTGGGATCAGCCTCGGCGATCCCTGCTAAATCTTTTGTACGTTTTGGCGCTCAGCGCCGAAAGTTTCATCACCAGCGGCTGATTAGCCACAGATAACTGCCGTAGGCTGTCCCGCAAATTGAAACGAGTGCTATGAGGAATCGCACTGTTCCAGGCAGCCGAAGCAAAAACCAACCAGGGCCTTCTACGCGTTCTCGCAGATAAACATATCTGGACTTATCTTCCCGCTTGGCCTCAGGTCTGGTGTCGTCTGTTGCCATCCTTATCCGACACTCCCTTCAAGGCTGATGCCGATCAATTTCTGCGCTTCGACCGCAAATTCCATCGGCAGTTCCTGAATGACTTCCTTGACGAACCCGTTGACGATCAGCGCAATCGCTTCTTCCTCGGGAATGCCGCGCTGCATCACGTAGAACAGCGCATCTTCGGAAATCTTCGAGGTTGTCGCCTCATGTTCGAACTGCGCCGTAGCGTTCTTTGCCTCAATGTAAGGCACCGTATGCGCGCCGCAATCATTGCCGATCAGCAGCGAGTCGCACTGGGTGAAGTTACGCGCATTCTCCGCCTTGCGGTGGGCCGAAACCTGTCCGCGATAGGTGTTGTTCGATTTACCAGCCGAAATACCCTTGGAAATGATGCGACTCGAGGTGTTCTTGCCCAGATGCAGCATCTTGGTGCCGCTGTCGATCTGCTGATGACCATTCGAAACGGCAATCGAGTAGAATTCGCCGCGTGAATTGTCGCCGCGCAGGATCACCGACGGATATTTCCAGGTGATCGCTGAACCGGTCTCGACCTGCGTCCAAGAAATCTTGGAGTTCTTGCCACGGCAATCGCCACGCTTGGTGACGAAGTTGTAGATACCGCCTTTTCCGTCCGCATCGCCGGGATACCAGTTCTGCACGGTTGAATACTTGATCTCGGCATCATCCAGCGCGATGAGCTCGACAACAGCCGCATGCAGCTGGTTCTCGTCGCGCTGCGGTGCCGTACAGCCTTCGAGGTACGACACATAGGCGCCCTCTTCGGCGATGATGAGCGTGCGCTCAAACTGGCCCGTATCCCGCTCGTTGATGCGGAAATAGGTCGACAATTCCATCGGGCAGCGAACGCCCTTTGGCACGTAGACAAACGAACCGTCGGTGAAGACAGCCGAATTCAGCGTTGCGTAGAAATTGTCGGAAACCGGCACCACGGATGCCAGATACTTTTTCACCAGTTCCGGATGTTCGCGGATCGCCTCGGAGATCGAGCAGAAAATGACACCGACCTTGGCCAGCTCTGCCTTGAACGTCGTGACCACAGACACGCTGTCGAATACGGCATCAACCGCAACACGGCCGGATTTGTAGACATTGTCGCTGGCTTCTTCGTCCTCGTCCGAAGGGCTTGGTTCGCCCATCTTGCGCACGCCTGCCAGGATTTCCTGCTCTTTCAGCGGAATGCCCAGCTTCTCATAGGTGCGCAGCAGCTCCGGATCGACCTCGGCAAGCGATGTCGGGCCCGTCTGGTTCTTCGGTCCGGCGTAATAGACCATATCCTGGAAGTCGATCTTCGGGTAATTCACCCGCGCCCATGTGGGCTCTTCCATGGTCAGCCAGCGTTCATAGGCCTTCAGACGCCATTCCAGCATCCATTCGGGCTCACTCTTCTTGGCCGAGATAAAGCGAATGATATCTTCGCTGAGGCCTTTGGGCGCCTTATCCATTTCGATAAGGGTCTCAAAGCCATACTTGTACTGGTCCACATCCAGGGTGCGAACCTGATCAATAGTTTCCTGCACGGCAGGCATTGGCGTTCTCCATCCTCGCGGGATTCAAGGTCCCGCAGTTGCAAACGTCAAGGCGTGTGTCGTCTTGAATATTTGCCTCAATGTAGTGTGCAATCGCACGATTTAACACCGGTATTCACCGGATTCTTTTGCATTTATCGGCGATTTATTGCCGATATCTGCGATTATTTATGCAGCATCGGCCGAAACCGGCTTGGTCCGGTCACGTCGCGCAACGATTTTTGTCAGCGCATCGAGGAAAAGCGCAATGTCGTCCTGCGTGGTATCAGGCGATGTGGAGACCCGAAGGCCGCCCATACCATCACCAAATCCCATGGCCGCCAGCACATGGCTGGGTCCTACTTTTCCCGAAGAACAGGCAGAGCCTGCCGATAGCGCAATTCCGGCCAGATCGAAAGCGATTTGCACGGTTTCCGCCTTCATATCTGCCAAACTGAAAAACGTTGTATTGGACAGCCGCTCAACTGCATCGCCGTAGATCACCGCATCCGGCGCGATGGAACGGATACCATTCTCGATCGTGCTGCGGTTTTCGAGGCCCCAGCCGCCAGCTGCAACCTGTTCGCGGGCAAAGCGCGCCGCAGCGCCAAAACCTGCAATGACCGGCAACGCTTCCGTCCCGGCGCGATGGCCCTTTTCCTGACCGCCACCGCGAACAAGAGCCTTCGGCATGACCAGATCGGACACGGCAACAATCGCACCGACACCTTTGGGGCCGCCGATCTTGTGCGATGATAAAATGAGGTAATCGGCAGAAACCGTTGTGATATCGAGAGGAATTCGGCCTGCAGCCTGCACCGCATCAACGATAAACAGCCCGCCGAACTCTTTCACAAGCGCGCCAATCGCGGCAATTGACTGCACCACGCCGGTCTCGTTGTTCGCCGCCTGCACCGCAACCAGTGGCAAGCCTTCACTCTTGTCATGCGTGTTCAGCAATGCACGCAACTGCGCCAGATCCAGCAAACCGTCGCTATCGACTGCTACTTTAACGATCTGATCCGCTGTGAACTGGCCACCTGCCAGCATACAGAGATGCTCGCTGGCGCTCACATAAAGCCGTGACAGCCGCAAAGGCGCCCGCCCCATGGCGTAATGTGGCGTCAGCAGGGTTGAAGCAGCTTCGGTGGCACCCGATGTAAAGAACACATGATCAGGCTTGGCATTGACGAGAGCGGCCACATCGCGGCGAGCACCCTCAAGAATGGCTTTGGATGCACGGCCTTCCAGATGCACCGATGACGGATTGCCCGTCTGCGCCATGGCATCGACAACAGCATCGCGCGCCACTGCAAGGAGCGGCGCACTGGCATTGTAATCGAGATAGGCGCGTTTTGGGGCCATACCTGTCGTGATTCCTGTTCTTTTGAACGTTATGCGTTTCTAAAGCGCAATTTCCTTGAAATTCAACCTCGGACCGGCCTATGAAGCCGCTTCGAGACAAATTCTACACCAGTTTTGAACGGTTCTAAACTGGTTTTATGGGTGCTGTTGATCGCCGTCAAGTCCGGTGGCTGACAGAGACCCTGTGGCGAAGAGTGGAGTACACATGCCTGAAGTAATTTTCAATGGACCAGCGGGACGTCTTGAGGGCCGTTACCAGCCTTCGACGGAAAAAAATGCCCCGATTGCGATCGTCCTGCACCCGCATCCACAATTCGGCGGCACGATGAACAACAAGATCGTCTACGATCTGTTCTACATGTTCCAGCAGCGCGGTTTCACGACATTGCGCTTCAATTTCCGTGGCATTGGCCGCAGTCAGGGCGAATTCGACCATGGTTCGGGCGAATTGTCCGATGCTGCCGGTGCGCTGGATTGGGTCCAGTCACTGCATCCTGATTCAAAGACCTGCTGGGTTGCCGGTTATTCCTTCGGCGCATGGATCGGCATGCAGCTTCTGATGCGCCGCCCTGAAATCGAAGGCTTTATCTCGGTTGCACCGCAGCCAAACACTTATGACTTCTCCTTCCTGGCTCCCTGCCCGTCATCGGGCCTGATCCTGCATGGCGATCAGGACAAGGTTGCACCGGCCAAGGATGTGCAGGTTCTCGTCGACAAGCTGAAGACGCAGAAGGGCATCACCATCACGCAGAAGACGATGGTCGGCGCCAATCATTTCTTCTCGGGCATGACCGATGAAGTCATCACCGAATGTTCGGATTATCTCGACCGCCGCTTGAATGGTGAACTGGTCGAAGCCAAGCCGAAGCGTTTGCGTTAAGGGTCTATCGCATCAGCACTGTGCTGCTTGGCACCTTTTTCTCCGTTATCCTCGGGCTTGACCCGAGGATGACGGAGAGAGAACTGCTGTAGGATGATGGGATAGATGGCGCTTTTGGGAATAACCGCAAGACCATCGTGCGTGGTTCGACAAGCTCACCACGAGGGGCGCGAGGATTGCAGGGAGTCGCGTCCTGCAACTGCCCATGGGTTTAAATGTTATCGACTTAATCGTGCAGTACTCCAACCTCCCTCATGGTGAGCCTGTCGAACCACGCAGAATGCTGATGCAATCGTTCTATTGAGTCCTCAATTCCCCGAAGGAAACAGCGAATTCACGATGCTCTTGGCATTGTGGCGGGCATCGAGCATTCCATAAGTGGTGCGCCACTGGCCACCGAGGCGGGTTTCGATAAATGCATCGGCGATATCTTCCGCTTGCAGATAGCGCAGTTCAGCGCCGGCAGCGGCCAAGGCCAACTGCTCAGTCAGAATACGTGCGGCGCCTTCATCGTTTTCTGCAACACGCATGGCCGCGCGCAGCACTTCGACCGTGCCCTGCCCGCCGCGGCCGAGTTGCGATCCGATCCAGTTCAGAACTTCGTCGAAAAGCTGCGGGCCACGCTTGAGAACGCGCAATACATCCAGCGCCATGACATTGCCGGAGCCTTCCCAGATCGCATTGACCGGTGTTTCACGGTAATAGCGGGCAAGATTGCCCTCTTCGATATAGCCATTGCCGCCGAGGCATTCCATCGCCTCGTAAAGCATCGCCGGAGCGATCTTGGCCACCCAATATTTGACAACCGGTGTCATGACCCGGGCAAAGGCCGCCTCGCCGCGACTTTGCGCAGCATTGTCAAATGCCCGGGCCAGCCGGAATGTCAGCGCCGTCGCACCGGCAACATCGAGTGCCATGTCCGCCATGACACGCAGCATCAGCGGCTTGTCGATGAGTGGGCCATCGAACACCACGCGGTGGCGGGCATGATGGACGGCCTCGGCCAGGCCCGCCCGCATCATGCCGGCGGAGGCGATGGCACAGTCGAGCCGCGTCAGCGTTACCATGTCGAGAATGGTTTTGACGCCGTCGCCAGGCTCGCCAACCATCTGACCCAGCGCATTGTCGAATTCAACTTCCGAGGACGCATTCGAGCGGTTGCCGAGCTTGTCCTTCAGGCGCTGGAAACGAAAACCGTTCGTGGAACCATCCGGCAGAATGCGTGGGACGAGGAAACAGGATAAACCTTCCCGGGCCTGCGCCAGCACCAGAAACGCATCGGACATGGGCGCGGACATGAACCATTTATGTCCGGTCAGTCGATAGAAGCCGCTGCCTGCGGGTTCGGCACGGGTCGTGTTGGTCCGCACATCCGTGCCGCCCTGCTTCTCGGTCATGCCCATACCCAGCGTCAGGCTCGCCTTCTTGGCCGGCGGCTTGTTACTGGAATCATATTTGCGCGGAAGGACCAGCGGCGACCATTCCTTATAGAGATTGGGTGCAGCCATCAGCGCAGCCAAGGAGGCGCTGGTCATGGTGATCGGGCACAGGTGCCCGCATTCAAGCTGCGATGTCAGATAAAAACGTGCCGTGCGCGACTGATGCCGCAGACCATTTTCCGCCGGAGTATTTTCCCAGATCGATGAATGCAGGCCCTGCGCCACCGAGCGGCGCATCAGGGCGTGATAGGCCGGATGATAGTCCACCACATCGATTCGATTGCCTTGACGGTCATGGGTGCGCAATTTCGGTGTCTCGGTGTTGGCCAGCCGCGCCAGATCCTGTGCATCGCCTGACAGGACAAAACGCCCGCTTTGCTCCAGCTCCGTACGCGCCGCTTGCGGGAACCGTTTGGTGATCTGCATCAAGAGCGGATCGCCAAGATAGGCGTTAAGGCCAATCATGGGGGGCGTCTGGTTGAGAACGTCGTGGGTTTTCAAGAAATTATCCTGATCAAAATTGTGCTGTCCTTACGGCAAGGCCTGTTCGCACGGAACAATGCACTCCCGCAATCATGAGTCGCGCCCTTTATGGAATGAAGGTTCTGACAAGCGGTTAACCGGCCTCACGATATACCTTCTTTCTAGCTCAATGATATGGCCGATGCAAAATGTCTCAGGTTGTATTTTTCTGCCGCCCCACGCCCGCTTATGTCTAGACAAAAGAAAAGCCGCGCGCCTATCATGCCCTTATATTCATCGTGCCAAAAAAATGAACAAAGGGGTTCTGGACAATGACATTCAAAAGGCATCTGGGTGCCGCTTTGGCAGCCATACTGGTTTCTACAGCGCCTTCTATGGCCGATACGGCGGTTTCGGTCGGCATATCCGGCTGGACCGGTTTTGCACCGCTGACACTGGCCAAACAGGCTGGCATCTTCAAGAAAAACGGTCTTGACGTGACGCTGACAAAAATTCCGCAGGCAAGCCGCCATCTGGCGCTGGCATCGGGCGATGTGCAGTGCGCTGCAACCACTGTTGAAACCTGGGTTGCGTGGAACGCCAATGGCGTCGCCACCAAGCAAATTTTCCAGATGGATAAATCCTATGGTGCCGACGGGATGGTCGTGCGCGGCGATATCACCAAGATCGCCGACCTCAAGGACAAGGCCATTGCCGCCTCGGCACCGGGCACCTCGCCCTATTTCGTGCTGGCATGGATGTTGAAGCACAATGGCCTGACGCTGAAAGATGTGAAGGTGGTCAATCTCGAGCCGGGACCTGCGGCACAGGCTTTCGTTGCCGGGCAAAATGATGCGGCCATGACCTACGAGCCCTATCTTTCGACCGTTCGTGCTGCACCTGACAAGGGCAAGATCATTGCCACAACGCTCGACTACCCGATCGTGATGGATACATTCGGCTGCACCAATGCCTTCCTCGAAAAGAACCCGGATGCCGCAAAGGCATTCGCTAAAAGCTATTTCGAAGCGCTTGAACTGATCGCTGCCGACAAGAACAAGGCCTATGAAATCATGGGGGGCAGATGTGAAGCAATCCGCGGAAGTATTTGGCAATTCAGCACAATATCTCCGCTGGCAGGACAAGGCGGCCAATCAGGCATTCTTTGAAAAGGACTTTGCAAAGTTCTCTGATGAAGCCGCTGACCTGCTGCTGGAAATCGGCATCATCAAGAAGAAGCCGGATATCAGCACCATCGTTGATACGAGTTTTATCAAGTAACCAACGGCTGCACTACTATTGTGCGTGGTTCGACAAGCTCACCATGAGGGAGAGTGGTGCTGTAAAGCCACTTGGAAACATTGCGGCATGAGCAATCTTGCAGAACGTAACTCCCGGCAATCCTCACTCTCCCTCATGGTGAGCTTGTCGAACCACGAACCACGCGCCATCTTCCTGCTGCCACACTTTTCTCATTTGAACGGAATACACATGGTTCAACCTCTTCAACCCATCGGGGCGCCAGCGCGCATCCTGCTTGGCGTCCTTTTTTTCATCCTCTTCATCGCGGCATGGTCTGTGGCAACATTCGGCGGCTTCGTCTCGAGCACATTTCTCGCTGATCCCCTGACCATGCTGCATGACGGCTGGTTCCTGCTGTCGGAACAGAACTTTCTCTACGATATCGGCATGACCATCTGGCGGGTGGTCGGCGGTTTCATCATTGCAGCCATTATTGCCGTGCCGCTAGGGATCGCTATGGGGGCCTACAAGCCCATCGAGGCGATGCTCGAACCATTCGTTTCCTTTGCGCGTTATCTGCCGGCATCCGCCTTCATTCCCCTGCTGATCCTGTGGGCGGGTATCGGCGAAATGCAGAAACTGCTGGTGATCTTCATCGGCGCGGTGTTCCAGATCATCCTGATGGTGGCGGTGGCCGTTGCCAATACACGGCGCGATCTGGTGGAAGCTGCCTATACGCTGGGCGCCAATGACCGTGGCATCGTCAAACGGGTACTGATCCCGGCCAATGCACCAGACATTGCCGAAACCCTGCGGCTGGTTCTCGGCTGGGCCTGGACCTATGTTATTGTCGCCGAAATGATTGGTGCCTCATCGGGCATAGGCTACATGATCATCAACAGTCAGGCACTGCTTGCCACCGGCCAAATCATTTTCGGCATTATTGTTATCGGCATTATCGGCCTGATTTCTGATTTCGTGTTCAAGTCGGTCAATCGCTGGCTGTTCGCCTGGAGGCTGGCATGAGCACTCTCATTATCAAAGGCGTCAGCCGCATTTTCCCCGGCGTGCATGGCGGTCAGCCGACACAGGCGCTGCAACCGACTGATCTCACCGTCGCGCACAATGATTTTGTCTCGATCCTCGGACCGTCAGGCTGCGGCAAGTCCACGCTTCTGCGCATCGTTGCCGGGCTTGACCGGCCAACCAGCGGTTCTGTGACATTGGATGGCCAGGAGGTCAAAGGCCCCGGCGCGGATCGCGGTGTGGTGTTCCAATCCTACACGCTGTTCCCGTGGTTGACGATCGAGCAGAATATCGGCTTTGGCCTGCGTGAACGCGGCGTTGCGGAGAAGGAAAAGCAGGAAATCGTTGCCTCCTATATCGACAAGGTGGGGTTGCGCGGATTCGAAAACCATTGGCCGAAACAACTGTCTGGCGGCATGCAGCAGCGCACGGCAATTGCCCGCGCACTGGCCAACAATCCGAAAATCCTGCTGCTGGACGAGCCATTCGGCGCGCTCGACAACCAGACGCGCGGATTGATGCAGGAACTGCTGCTCGGTATCTGGGAGCACGAGCAGAAAACCGTGATTTTCGTGACCCACGATATCGAGGAAGCGATCTTCATGGCCTCACGCGTGGTGACCATGTCGGCCCGGCCCGGCCGGATCAAATCGATCATGCCGGTGCCGCTCGGACATCCCCGGCATTATACGGTGAAGGCGAGTCCGGAATTTACGCAGATGCGGTTGAAGCTGACGGAGGAAATCCGCAGCGAAGCGATCTTGGCGGCCGAAGCGCATTAGGGCTTGGTGCATCGGCACCGTGCGTGGTTCGACAAGCCTGTCGAACCACGCACCTGGCGGGATGCAACGCTCTACCTCAAGGGATACCCTCAAAACCGGATAGCATAGCGCAGGCCATCATAAATGGCGGCGTGAATATTGCGGGCATGCACCGCGTCGCCAACGCGCAGCAGATCGAATTGCCCATCAGCCAGCCGGTGCGGGAAAATCGCACCGCCATTGACCAGCCGGTCATAATCCACCGCACCGCCATTGCGTGATAAGGGCTTCAATTCACGATAGAGATCGTCGATTGGCAGTGTTCCATGTTCCACCACCACCTGATCGATCAGACGTTCCTCGCGATAATCAGGATCGAAATCAGAACCAAGCACAGCCACGAGCTGGTTGCCGTTGCGCATCACACTCAGTAGCCGTGTGTTGATTGTCACCCGGACCGCATTCTGCTGAAATGTCCGCATATAGGGCACGTGGTTCATGCCGCCCATCTCCGGCGCGAAAAACCGTTCAGGACTGACCAGTTCGAGTTTTGAGCCCGCCTTTGCGATCATTTCCGCCGCGCTCATGCCCTGATGACCGCCATTGTCATCGTAGAGCAGCACGGTGTCGCCGGGTTTGACCGAGCCGGCCAGAATGTCCCAGCTGGATGTGACCAGTTCATCGCCCGCTTGCAGCGGCGGGTTTTGCGGCAGACCGCCCGTGGCGATCACCACGACATCCGGATCAAGCCCGAGAACATCGTTGCTTTCCGCCCAGACATTATAGCGCAGCACCACGCCCAGCCGTTCGAGCTCATCGAGACGCCAGTCGACAATGCCGATCATTTCCTTGCGGCGCGGGTTCTGGGCGGCAAGCCGCACCTGCCCGCCTGCCTGATCCGACGCTTCAAGGATTGTCACTTGATGGCCGCTCTCAGCTGCAACCCGCGCGGTTTCAAGCCCGGCCGGTCCCGCGCCAACGACAACAATGTTGCGGCGGTTCTTCGCCTTGGCAATCACATGCGGCATGGTGCCTTCACGGCCCGTGGCGGCGTTGTGAATGCATAGAGCTTCGCCGCCCTCGTAAATCCGGTCGAGGCAATAGGTTGCGCCAACGCAGGGGCGAATGCGGTGTTCCTCACCCGCAGCGATCTTGCGGACAATATGCGGGTCAGCAATGTGTGCGCGGGTCATGCCAACCATATCGAGCTTGCCTTCGGCGATGGCATGGCGCGCTGTGGCCACATCGGCGATGCGTGCCGCATGAAAGACAGGAAATTTGGTTGCCTGCCTGACATCACCGGCAAAATCGAGATGCGGCGAAGACCGCATGCCTTGAATGGGAATAACCTCGTTGAGCGCAGCGTCCGTATCAATATGACCGCGAATGATATTGAGAAAATCAAACTTGCCCGATGCAGCAATACGCCGGGCGATCTCGACGCCCTCCCGTTTTGACAGGCCCTGCTCCCAGTCTTCATCCGCCACCATGCGAATGCCGACGATAAAGTCCGGCCCCACCGCCTGCCGCACTGCGTCGATCACCGCCCAGGTGAAGCGCAGACGATTGTCAAGCGAGCCGCCATAATTGTCGTCACGCCGGTTGGTGGCGGGCGACCAGAAACCATCCATCAAATGGCCGTAGGCCTCAAACTCGACACCATCAAGCCCGGCTGCCTGCATGCGCTGCGCAGCCGATGCGTAATCGGCAATGATCCGCTCGATATCCCAATCCTCAGCCTCTTTCGGAAACGCCCGATGCGCTGGCTCGCGCACCGGCGACGCCGAGACAACAGGCAGCCAATCGGCCTTGTTCCAGCTGGTACGGCGGCCAAGATGCGTCAGTTGGATCATCACAGCGGCACCATGTTCGTGGCAATCGTCGGCAAGCTCACGCAACCACGGCACGATTTCATCCTTATAGGCATGAAGATTGCCGAACGCTGGCGGCGACTCGCGTGAAACCACCGCCGAACCCGCCGTCATCGTCAGCGCAATCCCGCCTTTGGCCTTCTCCGCATGGTAGAGCCGGTAGCGTGTCTTCGGCATTCCATCTTCGGAATAAGCCGGTTCGTGGCTGGTCGACATCAGGCGGTTCTTCAACCGCAAATGTTTGAGCTGGTAGGGCTGCAGAAGCGGATCGTCATGGGCTGGCAAGGCGGTCGGTTCCCGTTATTTTTTGCCATCCTACCCTGCCCGCCAAATAACGGGTTTCTCTGACGCGACCTATTGTGGTGTGGATTCGCCAACATGATTGAGCCGGAGCGCGTATTCGGTTCACAACAACTTGATAAAAAGAGAAAAACCTAAATCGAAAGACACAGGTTGCGTCTCATCTAAGGATGAAATTTTTCATCGCTAAATTTTTCATATCAGTCATCGATGAAGGATAGCGGTTTGCCAATGATCAGTGAAATCACATGCCCGCAAATGAAGAGCGACCTTTGCACCGAAATCATGAGCGATCTGCCGGAATGGTTTGAGGAACCGGAGGGAATTACCGCTTGCGCCAAGGCGGTGACCACGCTGCCGGTTCTGGCAAGCACCAGCGACGGGACCTGCATCGGTTTCATCGCACTGAAATACCACCCGCCGGCAGCGGCGGAAATCTTTGTGATCGCTACCAAAAAGGCGCGCCATGGACAGGGAATAGGCCGGTCGCTGCTCAAGGCAGCCGAAGCCCATATACGAGAATCCGGCTACTCGCTTCTGACAGTCAAAACCCTTGCGCCACGCGGCAAGGACGAACCGCATCTGGACGCTACCCGCGAATTCTATGCGCGAAACGGCTTCCTCAAGGCGGAAGTGTTTCCTACCCTGTGGGCCGAAACCCATCCCTGCCTGTTTCTGGTCAAACCATTGAAATAGCTGGCAGCCCGCATCTGCGCATCATCGCTGCCCGGAAAAGCAAAAAGGCGGCACAAGGCCACCTTTTTTAGCATAAAATCAATCGCTTAGCGAAAGAAGTTGGTGCGGTCGAGAAGACTCGAACTTCCACGTCTTGCGACACAGCGACCTCAACGCTGCGCGTCTACCAATTCCGCCACGACCGCACTCTGTGGTAGAAGCCGAACGTGTCGGCTCGCGGCATGTAGCAAATCGGTTTCAGCTAAACAAGCCCTATCGGCACATATGGTGATTGTTTTTCACAAAGCCTGCGAAAAGATTTGCCGCACCTGTCAGACTGGAAATCTTCTAAGAAAAAGTCCATATGCGGCTCACCTTCTGTAAGCTGGGTGAATCGGCGATTTATGGGCCCGAAGCGGGCAAGCCGAACCCGGTGCAGATGCACTGCAGTTCGAAAGTTTGGTTTCCGTTCATGAAGAGCAACCGTGACGATCTCGTCTCCGCGTTTTTTCCCAGCAGCGATTCGGCGCCGGTGGAATGGCTGGTCAGCGATGGCCTGACCGGATACGAGGCTGCCCTCACCTTCATGGAACAGCGTGTCGCGGCGATTCGCGAGGGGACCGCGAAAGAACTCGTCTGGCTGGTTGAACATCCGCCGCTTTACACGGCAGGCACGAGTGCCAAGGATTCGGATCTTCTGGCGACCGATCGCTTTCCGGTTTATGCGACGGGGCGTGGCGGCGAATACACCTATCATGGTCCCGGCCAGCGGGTCGCCTATGTGATGCTGGACCTGAAGCGGCGGCGCGAGGATATCCGCGCTTTCGTCACCGCGCTGGAACAATGGATCATTTCCACCCTCGCCTCCTTCAATGTGAAGGGAGAACGGCGCGAGGACCGGGTTGGCGTCTGGGTGATGCGGCCGGACCGGCCAGCCCTGCCGGATGGCTCACCGGCGGAAGACAAGATCGCCGCGATCGGCATTCGCCTGCGCAAATGGGTGAGCTTTCACGGCATCTCGATCAATGTCGAGCCGGAGCTCGGCCATTTTGACGGCATTGTGCCCTGCGGCGTGCGTGGTCATGGGGTGACCAGCCTGGTAGATCTTGGGTTGCCGGTTGAGATGGCCGATCTCGACCGGGCATTGCTGGAATCGTTTGAGGATGTGTTTGGCGCTGTGGAGCGATAATTGGGTTGCAGAACCGGTGTGCGTGGTTCGACAAGCTCACCATGAGGGAGAGTGATGGTTGCAGGGAGCATATTCTGCAAAGTTGCAGGTTAGCTTTGCAATCAAACCAACTCCCTCATGGTGAGCTTGTCGAACCACGCACCATGATCATGCCAGCCCCTTTCAGGCAAACTCCATGATCACCGCATCCACGGCAAGACTGTCACCCTGCTTGGCGTTGATGGCGGATACCGTCAGGTCGCGGTCGGCGCGCAGGACGTTTTCCATCTTCATCGCCTCAACGATTGCCAGTGTTTCGCCAGCCTTCACTTCCTGACCCTCGGTAACATTGATCGAGACGATCAGACCGGGCATCGGGCAGAGCAGCATTTTCGACGTATCTGGCGGCAGTTTGACCGGCATCAGTTTTTCCAGCGCCGCCACATGCGTCTGCATGGCGTGGCCAATGACAGACATGCCCTTCCAGTCGATCCGCATGCCATTCAAAACAGGGCGGAGCTGCGCCTTTATGGCCCGATCATCGATATAGCCGTCCCAGACTGCGTCGCCGGGCTTCCAATCGCTGCGGATGGTCAAGACTTCGCCGCCATGCAGCGACAGCTCGATTTTTACGGGAGGCTTGGCTGCGCTCTGATGAACGTGCGCTGGCACATAATCATCATTGATCCGCACTTCCCATTCGGCTCTGATTTTGCCCGTATGCGGCCGCAGACGGTCACCAAGGCCATCCAGCCGTGCCTTGCGCACCAACTCCACCGCAAGGGCAATGCAGGCCAGCACGTCCCTGTCTTCGTCTGTTGGCGCAATCGGGTGAAAGCCCTCGGGGAATTCTTCGGCAATAAAACCGGTCGACAGACGCCCTTCGCGCCAGCGCGGATGCTGCATCAGGGCAGCGAGGAATGGAATATTGTGCTCGATACCATCGACCACGAAGGTATCCAGCGCATCAGCCATGGCATCGATGGCTTCAATGCGGGTCGGTGCCCATGTGCAAAGCTTTGCCACCATCGGGTCATAGAACATTGAAATCTCGGAGCCTTCCGTCACCCCGGTATCATTGCGGATGATGGCTTTGCCAACCGGACCTTCGCTCGGCGGACGATAACGCGTCAGGCGGCCAATTGAAGGCAGGAAATTGCGGTATGGATCTTCCGCATAGAGGCGGCTTTCCACCGCCCAGCCGTTCAGCTTCACGTCCGCCTGTTTGATGTCAAGCTTTTCACCCGCGGCAATGCGGATCATCTGCTCGACCAGATCAATGCCGGTAATAAGCTCGGTGACCGGATGCTCGACCTGCAGGCGGGTGTTCATCTCAAGGAAATAGAAGTTGCGATCCTTGTCGACAATGAATTCGACCGTTCCGGCACTCTGGTAGTCAACCGCCTTGGCAAGTGCCACAGCCTGCTCGCCCATCGCCTTGCGGGTTGCCTCATCAAGGAAAGGGGATGGCGCTTCTTCAACCACTTTCTGGTTACGGCGCTGTACCGAACATTCGCGCTCACCCAGATAGATGCAATTGCCAAAGCTATCGCCCAGCACCTGGATTTCGATGTGGCGCGGATCAACCACGAATTTTTCGATGAAAACCCGGTCATCGCCGAAGGAGTTGCGTGCTTCCGATGTTGCGCGCTCGAAGCCGTCGCGCACTTCGCTTTCGTCCCAGGCAATGCGCATACCTTTGCCGCCGCCGCCGGCCGACGCTTTGATCATGACCGGATAGCCGATCTGCCCGGCGATGTTTTCCGCATGCGCCGCATCGGTGATGATATCAAGGAAACCCGGAACTGTGTTCACCTTGGCCGCATTGGCGAACTTCTTCGATTCGATTTTGTCCCCCATGGCAATGATCGCCTTGGGTTTGGGCCCGATGAAAATAATACCCTGTTTTTCCAGCGCCTCGCAGAAAGATGCGCGCTCGGACAAAAATCCATAACCGGGATGAACCGCTTCCGCGCCGGTGGCCTTGCAGGCGGCTATGATCTTGTCGGCAACGAGATAGCTTTCCGAAGCAACTGCCGGGCCGATATGCACCGCTTCATCAGCCATCTCGACATGCACCGCATCGCGGTCAGCATCCGAATAGACTGCGACCGTGGCGATCCCCATCTTCCGCGCCGACTTGATGACCCGGCAGGCAATTTCGCCACGGTTGGCAATCAGGATTTTTTTGAACACTCTTATGGACCTCCCCGCACAAAATGCGTCTTTGGTTCTATTGCCAAAGGCGGCTTTGCTCAACTGGTAAGATAGGCTTGGATCAATTGAAAGCTGGCTCAGGTGCTTTGTTCTTTTTGCCCTCGCGCCAGACGATGTAAGCGCCGGATGCTATGATGATAATGATGCCAAGCCATTTCGATGCTGTCGGGAATTCCTGGAATACAAACAGCCCGATGATGACAGCCATGACGATCTCGAGATACTGGAACGGCGCTAGCAGCGATGCCGGTGCCAGGCGGGAAGCCTGTACGACGAGAAGGTGACCGCCCGTGGCAATCGCCCCGATGGCAAACAGCAGAAACCACGACATTCCGGTCGCTGGCGATCCCAGTGTCATATCGCTGACACCGAACCAGCCGCCCAGAAACAACGCTACGACCACTGTCACGGTGCCGCCGATGCCCGCATAGAGCTGCATGACAAGCGGCGAATCGTGCTCACCAAAACGCCGGTTGAGAATGAGATACACGGCAAACAGCGCTGCAGTGGCCAGCGGCAGCAGCGAAACCCAGCCAAACAGTTCAAAGCTTGGCTGGATGACGACAAGCGTGCCAACAAAGCCGATAGCGACGGCAATCCGCCTGCGCCAGCCGACTGTTTCCTTCAGGACCAGCGCTGACAAAACCGTCAGCATCAAGGGTTCCACGAAGAACACCGCCATCGCATCGGCCAGCGGCATGTATTTGACTGCTGCGAAAAAGCACAGACTGCCGATGCCCATGAGAAAGCCGCGAAACATATTGCCCCACAGATTATGCGGCCTGAGCGATTTGATGCCAGTCAGCGCCACGATAATCAGCAAGGTCAACAGCGTCTGCACCACAAAACGCGACAGCGTGACCGTTGCCGGCGGCAGGCTATCCACCGTCGACAGCCATTTGGCAATCGCATCCATCATCGGCAGAATAAACATGGCTCCAGCCATTGTTCCAACACCCCTCATTTGTGGTGAGGTTGAGTTTTCCATGGCAGTGACCTTTCCGGATGAACGGGCTCAGATGAGGCTTTCTGGCATATCCGCTCTGCTGGAAAATGCAATCACCCGTAAAGCGCAATACTGATCCCAATGCGAAGCAGATTTGACTTTTCTGCCTGTAAATGGTGCAAACAGTCGAATTCAGTTGCTGAATTGCACCAAAATCCCGGTTGAATGAGCACAAATGCAGTGCGTGGTTCGACAAGCTCACCATGAGGGAGAGTAGTGCTGTAAAGCTATCCGAAAATATTGCAGGGATATTTCCCTGCAATCCTCATCCTCCCTCATGGTGAGCTTGTCGAACCACGCACGCTGCTATTTGCAGCTGTTCAATGCTCCAAAACCAGAAATGGAGAATTCCATGAATTTCCCGACCAATATCATGACCGATGCACCCGACACGGACACGCTGGGCGGACGCCTGTCGCGGGCCCGGGATGCCAAGTCAATGACAGTGGCGGAACTTGCCCTGCATATCGGCGTGAAATCACAAACTGTCGCCGCCTGGGAATCGGATCGCTCAGAACCCCGCGCCAACCGCATCATTATGCTGGCAGGTTCGCTTGGTGTGACACCCACTTGGCTTATTCACGGCGTCGGACAATCACCTGATGAAACCGAGACTGCCGATACCAATGACATGCTCAAGAACCAGATCCGTAATCTGAAAGTTCAGCATGAACAGTTGGGTGAACGGATCGAACAGCTGGAAAACGTGGTCGCGCGCCTCAAAGCCGCTTGAAACTTGAGGTTTTGTTGCATAGTTCTGTGGTGAACCCCGGAACAGACCGCGAACTCCCATCGCGTTTCCATGCGAAGCGTGTAAAGATTGCTGGTGATTCGCAGTCCCTGTAGCATTGGCCAAAATACGATATGGATGACAATAACGACCTCTTTTCTGCGGTAGTCAAAACAGCACGCGAACGCCAGGAGGCGGTTAATCAGACGCGGCCAGAACCGGCGGTAACGCCCGTCGAGCCGCCTGTTAAGATCGCGCCCGTTACGACTGCAAAGCCTTCGCCGCGACCTACGCCGGAGAGCAGCGGCAGCTATAATGCGGCGGATATCGAGGTTCTCGAAGGGCTGGAGCCGGTCCGTCGCCGTCCCGGCATGTATATTGGCGGTACCGACGAGCGGGCGCTGCACCATCTCTTTGCCGAAGTCATCGATAACGCGATGGACGAGGCGGTGGCTGGACATGCCAATTTCATCGACATTGATCTTGATGAAAACGGCTATCTCTCTGTAACCGACAATGGCCGCGGTATTCCGATCGATCCGCATCCAAAATTCAAGAACATGTCCGCGCTGGAAGTGATCATGACGACGCTTCACTCCGGCGGCAAGTTCGATTCAAAAGTCTACGAAACCTCGGGCGGTCTGCACGGCGTCGGTATTTCAGTCGTCAACGCCCTGTCCGATCATGTCGAAGTGGAAGTAGCCCGGAACCGCCGCCTTTATCGTCAGCGCTTCTCTCGCGGCAAATCGCTTGGACCGCTGGAAGATGCCGGTGAGGTTCACAACCGGCGCGGAACCCGCGTAACCTTTCATCCGGATGCGGAGATTTTTGGTCAAGGCGCCAAGTTTGATCCGGCGCGTCTCTACAAGATGGCGCGGTCAAAGGCCTATCTCTTTGGCGGTGTTGAAATCCGCTGGAATTGCGCGCCGTCCCTGCTCGATCCCAAAGATCCGACGCCTGACAAGGCAGTGTTTCATTTCCCCGGCGGATTGAAAGACTATCTCGGCGCATCGCTCGGCAAGGATTTTCAGGTCACACGCGAAATGTTCGCAGGCAAGACCGAAAAATCCGGTGGTCACGGCGCAATGGAATGGGCGGTTGCCTGGTATGGCGGGGACGGTTTCGTCAATTCCTACTGCAATACCATCCCGACCGG
Organism: Phyllobacterium sp. 628; assembly: GCF_014189505.1. Classification (GTDB taxonomy): domain Bacteria; phylum Pseudomonadota; class Alphaproteobacteria; order Rhizobiales; family Rhizobiaceae; genus Phyllobacterium. The sequence goes on from NZ_CP050301.1 coordinate 2,723,353, forward strand.
CGAAGGCGGCACGCATGAAGCGGGCCTGCGTATCGCTCTTACTCGCGGCCTCAAGGCCTATGCGGAACTGACCGGCAACAAGCGCGCTTCCATCATCACCACCGACGATGTGATGATTTCCTCGGCAGCGATGCTCTCCGTCTTCATCCGCGAGCCGGAATTTGTCGGCCAGACCAAGGATAAGCTTGCTACCGTCGAAGCGCAGCGCATTGTTGAAAACGCCATCCGCGATCCGTTCGATCATTGGCTGGCTGCCTCGCCGCAGGAAGCGTCGAAACTGCTTGATTGGGTGGTGGAACGGGCCGATGAGCGCGTCAAACGCCGTCAGGAAAAGGAAGTCAACCGCAAGTCGGCTGTCCGCAAGCTGCGCCTGCCGGGCAAGCTTGCCGATTGCACGCAGACAGCGGCACTTGGTGCGGAAATTTTCATCGTCGAGGGTGATTCCGCCGGCGGCTCGGCCAAACAAGCCCGCGATCGCGCAACGCAGGCGGTTCTTCCTCTGCGTGGTAAAATCCTCAACGTGGTGAGTGCAGGGCGCGAGAAAATGACCGCCAATCAGCAGATCGGCGATCTCATTCTGGCTCTGGGTTGCGGTACCCGTTCGAAATATCGTGACGAAGATTTGCGCTATGACCGCGTCATCATCATGACCGATGCTGACGTCGACGGTGCACACATTGCCTCGTTGCTCATTACATTTTTCTATCAGGAAATGCCGGAACTGATCCGCAACGGCCATCTGTTCCTCGGCGTTCCGCCGCTTTATCGTATTTCGCAGGGCGGCAAGGTCGCCTATGCCCGTACGGACGCGCACAAGGACGAACTGATGCGCACACTGTTTACCGGCAAGGGCAAGATCGAAATCGGACGGTTCAAGGGCCTTGGCGAAATGCGCGCCGATCAGCTCAAGGAAACGACGATGGACCGTAAGAAGCGCACCCTGCTGCGTGTCCAGATCGACGAGGAATGGATCGAGGAGACAAAACTCGCCGTTGACGATCTGATGGGGACCAAACCCGAAGCCCGCTTCCGGTTTATCCAGGACCGCGCTGCCTTTGTGGAAGAGCTGGATATTTGATTATAGCGGCAGGCTTCTAAAAGATTTGCAAACCGCCTTGTGTGGGTTGCCCTTGGATGAGCTCGGGAGGCTCTCCATAGGGAGGTGACCAGCAGGAGGCACCACCACTTACCCTCCCACCTGTGGGGAGGGTCGGACCGCAAGGTCCGGGGTGGGGGGCAAGAGCCGCCGCTCTGGTTCTCAAGGTCTGTGGTGATTAGTGTTTCACCCCCCTCTGCCCTGTCGGGCATCTCCCCCACAAGAGGGGAGATCAGCCTTCATTACAGTTTCACGCAACCTTCAATGTTGAAAATTCAGCGAAATCCTCGATGACGATGTGATCTCCCCCTTGTGGGGGAGATGCCCGACAGGGCAGAGGGGGGTGAAAACAATCAACCCATCGTTTTCAAATGCAATCCGCAACAAAATAAAAAGGGCGCCATTGCTGGCGCCCTGATATGTGGCTGATCCTGATTTAGATATGCAGCGCGTGGCCCAGCGCCTTGAGCGCTGCTTCCTGAAAACCCTCGCCCTGCGTCGGGTGCGCATGAATGGTTCCGGCAATATCCTCCAGCCGCGCACCCATTTCCATAGCAAGTGCAAAGGAAGCCGAGAGCTCGGAGACGCCATGTCCCACCGCCTGAATGCCAAGGATGAGATGGTTTCCGGCAGCGGCAACAACCCGCACGAAACCCTCCTCGCCTTCCTTGGTCATGGCGCGGCCATTGGCAGCAAACGGGAACATACCAATCTTGATCTCGTGACCGGCCTGCTTTGCTTCATCAGGCGATAATCCCACCGAAACAATTTCCGGATCGGTGAAGCAAACAGCAGCAATGGCGCGCTTGTCCCAACTGCGGTTTTCGCCAGCGATGATTTCGGCAACCATTTCGCCCTGCGCCATGGCACGATGCGCCAGCATTGGCTCACCCGTCACATCGCCAATTGCATAGACGCCGCGCATGGACGTGCGGCACTTGTCATCGATGCGGACAAAGCGGCCGTCCATATCGATGTCGATCTCTTCGAGACCCCAGCCAGATGTGACCGGCTTGCGCCCGACCGTCACGAGGATCTTGTCGGCAGCAATCCTGTCATCCTTGCCATCCGCCGTCTCGATCAGCAGAGCATCGCCCTTGGTGCTGACACCCTTGGCCTTCGCGCCGGTCAAAACGGTGATACCAAGCTCGTTCAGATGTTTGACAACCGGACGGGTCAATTCCGCATCATATTGCGGAAGAACCTTCGACTGCGCCTCGACCACCGTCACCTTCGAACCCAGTTTGGCAAAGGCCGTGCCCAGTTCAAGGCCGATATAACCGCCCCCGACAACAACGAGCTTTTCAGGCACCTGCTGCAGCGACAATGCTTTAGTTGATGAGATCACATTGCCACCAAACGGCAGCGACGGCACTTCAACCGGTGCCGAACCCGTCGCGATCACCACATTTTCCGCGCGGATAATCTGTTGACCGGTGAGGGTTTCAACCTCGACCGTCTTGCCATCGCGGAAGCTTGCCCGGCCCGTGACGATCTTGACATTGGCCTTCTTCAACAGACCGGCAACGCCATTGTTGAGGCGGCTGACGATGCCGTCTTTCCAGGCAATCGTCTTGGAAAAGTCGATGGCAGGTTCACCCACCGAAATACCCAACGGTGTCTGTCCCACGGCGAAATGCGCAACTTTGGCAAATTCGTCAGCGGCATGAATGAGTGCCTTCGACGGAATACAGCCAACCAGTAGGCATGTACCGCCGACCTTGGCCGCTTCAACGATCACCGTATCGACATTGAGTTGTCCAGCGCGAATGGCACAGACATAACCGCCGGGGCCAGCGCCGATGACCAGCAGCTTGCAGGAAATATCTTTCATCGGATCAACCCTCCACGAAAATCAGCGCTGGCGTTTCGAGCAGCGTCTTGATCCGTTGAATAAACACAGCGGCGTCCCAACCGTCGATCACACGATGATCGAAACTCGATGACAGGTTCATCATCTTGCGCGGAATGAAGGCTGCACCGTCCCACATGGGCCGCGTCATCATCTTGTTGACGCCGATAATCGCCACTTCGGGATAGTTGATAACCGGTGTGGTGACGATCCCGCCCATGCTGCCTAGCGATGTGATGGTAATGGTCGATCCGGTCAGTTGTTCGCGCGTTGCCGTGCCGGTTTTGGCGGCATCCGCCAGAAGATTGACTTCAGCAGCACAGCCCCAGAGATCACGGGCTTCCGCATGCTTGACGACGGGAACCACGAGGCCGGACGGCGTCTGCGCCGCGATGCCGATATGCACGCCGCCATGCTGATGAATGACATTGGCATCGTCGTCGTAGAGCGCATTCAGCTGTGGCTGTTCGGCAATGGCTTTCACCATGGCACGCATGAGGAACGGCAAAAGCGTCAGTTTGGGCTGATCCCCGCGCTTCTTGCCATTGAGCAGGGCACGCAACTCTTCCAGCGAGGTCACATCGATCTCTTCAACATAAGTGATGTGCGGAATGTGCGATTTGGCGATCGCCATCTTCTCCGCAATCTTGCGGCGCAGGCCCACCACCTTGATTTCCTTCACCGATATATCTGGCGTAAGGCCGGAAACCACTGGCTTTTGCGAGCCCCGGGCAAAGAAGGTGTCGAGATCTTCGTGGCTGATCCGGCCTGCGGGACCGGTGCCCGTCACCTGACGCAAATCCACACCCGCGTCGCGCGCCCGCTGACGAACGGCAGGCGATGCCAGCGGCTTGTCGCCCTCGGCGCGTGGCGCACCAATGGCAAGCGGTGCAGAAAGCGGCTTTGATGCTTGCGCTATCGGAGCCGGTTTGGATGCAGGCTTTTCCACCTTGGCCTCAGGTGCGGCTTCCTTGACGGGTTGCGCTTTTGGCTCTTCGGCTTTCGCAAGCTTTGCTGGTTCTGGCGCAATGGCATGGCCCTCGCCTTCCACCTTCAGGCGGATGATTGGCGAACCGATGGCAATCACCTGCCCGATTTCACCGCCCAGCCAGAGAATTTCGCCGTCGACAGGCGACGGTATTTCCACAGTAGCCTTGTCGGTCATCACGGCGGCAAGGATCATATCCTCGCGCACGAGATCACCGACTTTTACATGCCATTCGACCAGTTCGGCTTCTGCAACGCCTTCACCGACATCCGGCAGCTTGATGACAAATTCACCCATCGTCTGCTCCTATCCTTCCAGCGTTTCAAGGAATGCACGGCCAACGCGTGCCGGCCCGGGAAAGTAGTCCCATTCCTGCGCATGCGGATAAGGCGTATCCCAGCCGGTAACCCGCGCGACGGGTGCTTCAAGATTGTAAAAGCAATGCTGCTGGACCAGTGCAGCGAGTTCCGCACCGAAACCGGAAGTCAGCGTTGCCTCGTGCACGATGACGCAGCGCCCTGTTTTGGTAACAGACTCAACAATGGTTTCAAGATCGAGCGGCAGCAGCGTGCGCAGATCGATGATCTCGGCGTCGATGCCATTTTCTTCCGCTGCAGCCTCAGCCACGTAAACCATGGTGCCATAGGCGAGAACGGTTAGCTGCTTGCCTTCGCGGCGCTTGATCGCCTTGCCCAGCGGCACGGTATAATGGCCATCCGGCACCTCGCCCAATTCATGTTTGGACCATGGTGTCACCGGACGGTCATGATGGCCGTCGAATGGACCGTTATAGAGCCGCTTGGGTTCTAAGAAGATTACCGGATCCGGATCCTCGAGCGCAGCAATCAACAGCCCCTTGGCATCGTGCGGATTGGACGGCACGACAACCTTCAGGCCGGATACGTGTGTGAACAGCGCTTCCGGGCTCTGGCTGTGGGTCTGCCCGCCGAAAATACCGCCGCCAGCCGGCATGCGGATAACGATCGGGCAGGTAAAACCGCCGTTGGACCGGTAACGCAACCGCGCTGCTTCCGAGACGATCTGGTCATAAGCAGGATACACGTAATCAGCGAACTGGATTTCAACACAGGGCTTCAGTCCATAGGCCGCCATGCCAATAGCAGCACCGACAATACCGCCCTCGCTGATGGGCGCATCGAAACAGCGAGTCTTGCCGTATTTTGCCTGCAAGCCATGGGTGCAGCGGAAAACCCCGCCGAAGAAACCAACGTCCTCGCCAAACACAACCACATTGTCGTCGCGTTCCATCATCGTGTCCATCGCGTCACGGATGGCTTCAATCATTGTTTTACGCGGCATAGATCAAACTCCCGCCTGCTGACGCTGACGACGCAGATGCGGCGGCATTTCCTCATAAACCCCTTCGAACATGTCACGGGCTGACGGCTTGCCGCCCGCGTGCAATGTACCGAAGCTTTCGGCTTCCTTCTGCGCGGTAATCACCGTGTCGAGAATTTCCGCCTCGGCCTGCGTGTGGCGTTCTTCGGACCAGACACCGCGCCCGATCAGATGGTTCTTCAGGCGCATGACGGGATCGCCAAGCGGCCAGGCATCGGATTCGGTTTTCGGCCGGTAGGCGGAAGGATCGTCCGAGGTGGAATGCGCACCGGCGCGATAGGTCACATATTCGATGACCGTCGGACCGAGATTGCGCCTTGCCCGCTCGATCGCCCATTTGGCGACGGCGAAAACCGCAAGATAATCATTGCCGTCCACCCGCAGGGCGGGCATGCCGAAACCGAGGCCACGTGCAGCAAATGTACCGGCACCGCCACGGGCAATGCCTTGGAAGGTGGAAATGGCCCATTGATTGTTGACGATGTTCAGAACCACCGGCGCCTTGTACGTGGATGCAAAGACCAGTGCGGCGTGGAAATCCGACTCCGCCGTCGATCCGTCGCCGATCCAGCCCGCTGCGATCTTCGTATCGTTCTTGATCGCTGACGCCATGGCCCAGCCGACAGCCTGTATATACTGCGTCGCCAGATTGCCCGAAATCGAGAAAAAGCCATGTTCCTTGGAGGAATACATGATGGGAAGCTGGCGGCCCTTGAGCGGATCTTTCTCGTTGGAATAGATCTGGCACATCATCTCGACCATCGGATAGTCATCCGCAATCAGGAGACCGGCCTGCCGGTAAGTCGGGAAATTCATGTCGCCCGGCGACAATGCCTTACGGAAGGCACAGCTGACGGCTTCTTCGCCCAAATGCTGCATATAAAAGGATGTTTTGCCCTGACGCTGGGCTATCTGCATACGCGCATCGAACGTGCGCAGCGTCATCATGTGGCGCAGGCCCTCAACCAGTTGCTCGTCGGTCAATTCCCCAGCCCATGGGCCAACAGCTTCGCCATCACGGTTCAAAACCCGGATGATCGAAAACGCCAGATCGCGGATTTCTTCCGGATTGGCATCAACGGGTGGGCGGCGTACCGAACCCGCCTCTGGAATATTCACATTGGAAAAATCCGGCTCGCCGCCGGGACGCACGGCCGGTTCCGGCACATGCAGGCTTAGGGGACCAAATTCATTTGGGGAATCATCAGACATTCAGCAGACCTCCCAGTCATTCGACTTTTCATGCACTCTAACATGAAATATTAGGTCAGTAATACTGTCTTATTATTCTACCCTTTGGCCCGAGAAGCCCGCAGAACATAAGCATCCGGCTATAACATCATGAAATTCATGATAGTTCCGCGAACGCGGAGCTTACAACATCGCGAGCGGCAATGTAAAAAAGCAATTTTGCATCAAAGAATACGCACGCCGCATATTCATTTGTTCACTGGAGCATCTGATTTTGTAATCAAATGTGCGCTCATCCGCCAGAACGCGGTTCAAGCGGCAGCCATCGCCAGTGCATGATCGCGTGCATTGTCACGAATCGCCTCCAGATAGATTTTCCGGAGCAGTGAATGCATGCCGTCATTTGCACCCGTCAGAACCGGTGAAAATCCGTGATCTTCCGGCACAAGATGTTCCATCATGCGGCGCGTGACTTCCTGCGGTCCGATTGCGAGTTTGCCATTGGCAACGTCGCGCCAGGCATGCAAGGCAATGCGCAGCGGCCGGTGGGTACTGTCAGGCAGACCAGCAGCACTGAGCAGCGCACTCAATGATGTATCGCGGCCATCAATCAAAAGATTGCGGACGCGGGAAAGGCTCTGCCCCGAGAGAGCGACGAGAATTGCGCCGAAAAAATCGATCTTGCCGGACGCGACCACGCGAATGACAAAGGCAGTTGTCAGATCACCGCGCAATTGCAGGTGCTCGATCAATGCCGGATATTCGGCCGGGAGCGTAGCTGTGACGAGACTGATCGAGGCTTTGACACAGGCTTCATTGGTGATGCGTTTGGCGCGGCGCTCGCCCATCAAAGCCATGACCATGTCCATCTGGCACAGTGCTTCGGCAACCCGGATCGCCAGTGCATGGCGGCAATCGGCAGGCAGCCGCTGATCATCGGCCAAAAAAGCGCGGATATCAGCGATGTGACCAAGCCGTTCGATCAACCGGCGGAAACTGATATCTGCAATCTGCGCCCTTGTATTGGCCAGCAGTTCGAGTATCGCAACGGGTTCGGCGATTTCAACAAGCGCTGCGCTGACGGCAAAAGATACCTTGGCCCTGCCCGCAATCACTTTCTGGGTTTCACCACAGCCGCCCGCTATGCAGTCGATCAGATCGATGTCGGTAAGTATCGTCGAACGCGCCAGCATATAGGCAGCAATTTCGATCTGATCGCGCGCGAGACTCGCTACGATATGAACTGGTGCATGAGCGCTGGTGGAAAAGGCTTCAGCCAGTGCAAGACGCACCTTTGGCGAAGGATCATCAAGCAGCAGCGTCAGCGCTGCTTCGGCAGCACAACGATCTTCAAAGGCACGGCCTGTTTCGAGATAAATATGAGCCAGAGCACCTGCGGCATGGCAACGTTGTGCCGCCGAAGCATGTCCGACCATCGCCAGATAATGCTGAATTGTCATGAATGTTAGACCCCAAGCTCTTATTGGAATCCACGCTAATGACAAAAGGTTTACGATCGGTTCACCATATCGATTAACCACGTTCGACAGTGGCTGAAACAGAAGTTTTATCTGCAATGTTGCGAAGCCGGTGAACCCGCCCTAGTCTTTGGCAAAAAACACAGGATCAGGAGACGCGAGATATGGCCGGATTGTATCTGGAAGAATTTGAGGTCGGGCATGTCTTCAACCACTCCTTACGCAAGACAATCACCGAAAGCGACAACATGCTGTTCTCGGTCATGACCTTGAATACGCAGCCGCTCCATATCGATTTCGACTTTGCCAGCAAGACAGAATGGGGCAAGCCTTTGGTCAATTCGCTGTTCACGCTCGGCTTGATGATCGGCATTTCGGTCAACGACACCACCATCGGCACAACTATTGCCAATCTTGGCATGACCGATGTCACCTTCCCCTCGCCGCTGTTTCATGGCGATACGGTACGGGTTGAAACAACGGTTATTTCAACGCGGCCATCCAAATCAAAGCCGGATCGCGGCATCGTCGAGTTCGAGCATCGTGCGTTCAATCAGAACGGCGTTCTGGTCGCCAAATGCACCCGTCAGGCGATGATGAAATCGAAGGCTGCCGCCTGATGCGTTCACTCCTGTTTGTACCCGGTGATTCGGAAAAGAAGCTTGAAAAAGGTTTGACCAGTGGCGCGGACGTGCTGCTGATCGACCTTGAAGATTCGGTGAGCGCTGAACGCAAAGATGCTGCCCGGCAAATTGCCGCCGAATTTTTGAGAGCGAATCAAGGCCAGAAGTCGCCGCGGCTGTTCGTGCGTATCAACGATCTGGCGAGCGGTTTGGCGGACGCTGATCTTGATGCCGTTATGCCAGCACTTCCCCATGGCATTCTTCTGCCGAAATCCAACAGCGGCAAAGATGTCACGCGCCTCTCCGCCAAGCTGAATGTTCACGAAGCGCATGCGGATGTTGCTGAAGGTACGACACAGATACTGGCGATCATCACCGAAACAGCGCTGGGCACTCTCTCGACGGCAACCTATCCGGATGCATCATCGCGGCTCATCGGTCTTAGCTGGGGTGCGGAAGACCTTTCGGCTGTCATAGGTGCCCGCGCCGTGCGGGATGAGACTGGTCGATATACGGATGTGTTCAGGCTTGCCCGAGCGCTCACCATTCTTGGCGCTTCGGCAGCCGATGTCGCCGCCATCGACACGGTCTATATCAACTATAAGGACGATGCGGGCCTCGCCCGCGAGTGTGCCGAAGCAGAGCGCGACGGCTTTACAGCCAAGCTGGCTATCCATCCGGCTCAGGTACCGGTTATCAATGCAGTGTTCACACCATCGGCGGATGCTGTTCACCATGCGCAGAAGATCATCGATGCTTTCGCGAGCGATCCATCCTCCGGGGTCATCGGCATAGATGGCCAGATGTTCGACCGCCCGCATTTGCGCCGGGCGGAACGATTGATTGGGCGGGTCAGGGGTTCCTGAACTATCGAGGTGCAATTACCCCCCTCTGTCCTGTCGGGCATCTCCCCCACAAGGGGGGAGATCAGCCTTCATTGCGGCCTCGATGAGTTCTGAGATATCACAAAGTAAGCGATAAAATTGATGTCGATGTGATCTCCCCCCTTGTGGGGGAGATGTCCGACAGGACAGAGGGGGGTGCTTACTACAACACTAACAATCTCACCCTTCCCATTTGGGCCGGAACATCTGGAACGTTTCTGACACGGAAGCAAAATCCATATAGCCAAGCCGGGAGACCGGCTGGGCTTTGGTCATATCAACAAGCCCGTCTGTGAGAATTGCTTCATTGATATGCACGCCGATGACCTCGCCCGTCACCATAATGGCCTGCACCGGATTGCCGTTGCGATCCTTCGGATGCTGAATATCGGTCACAACACATTCGAATGAAGCATAAGCTTCGGCCACGCGCGGGGCACTGATGAGATTGCAATCGGCAGCGCGAAGCCCCGCATAGTCAAACTCGCTGACACCGCGCGGTGCATCGACCGACGATTTGTTCATCGCGACAGACAGGTTGGCGCTGACCAGATTGGTGGCAAACTCGCCTGTCTCTTCGATAAATGACACGCTGTCCTTGCGCCCCTCCGATGAAAACATGATCAGACATGGCTTGGTGCTGATCATGTTGAAGAAGGAGTAAGGCGCCAGGTTGATCCTGCCATTCCCCGATCGGCTTGATATCCAGCCAATCGGGCGCGGTGCAACGATTGCCTTCAGCGGATCATGCGGCAGGCCGTGACCATCCTCATACCTGTAAAACATGGCGGCTCAGCCCTTCCACGGCCCTGTATATTCGGACAGGATATCCGTAATTTCAGGACGTGGCCGCTCGGGTACGCGTGTCGGGCATGTGCCGATATGGACAAAGCCGGCCACCCGCTCGTGAGGAGCAAGACCTAGCAGAGCCCGGCCCTTTTCATCGGATGAATACCAGTTGGTGATCCAGTTGGTGGCATAGCCAAGCCCATTGGCCGCCAGAACGAGATTCATAGCGGCTGCCCCCGAAGACAAAAACTGCTCCCATTCCGGGATGTGGTGTTCGACTTTCGAGAAGATGACACCGATGACAAGCGGAGCGCGGGCAAAGCGTTTGAGTTCCTGCTCGCGCCGTTGCTCGGTCAGCGGACCTTCCCGCTGTTCGGCCAGATCGGCCAAGTATTTGCCAACTTCGACCTGTGCATCGCCCCGGTAAAGCACAAACCGCCACGGCGTCAGACGGCCATGATCCGGCACACGCGACGCGATTCGGATCATCGTTTGAATTTCTGTATCGCTGGGACCCGGAAGGCCAATTGCCGATATTGGGGTTGAACAACGCTGCGACAAGAATTCGATAATGGGAGAAGGCATAGAATTATCCATGGAATAGCTGACCAAGTCCTTTTTCATTTGGGCGGACAATGTCCCGGTTTCATCGGGTGTGTAAAGTCACGTTCATACGAAAAAGCCTTGAAATTGCCACCGGCTTCGGGTCAAACCGTTTCATGGGCGTATTTTTTCATCAATCGGCGCGTGGACGCTTGATCAGCTGTAAGCCATTGCTTGCCGGGCTGGTTGCAAGCCTGTTTGCCACCGGTGCCTTTGCACAGGTGCTAGCGCCGGATATGGGCACGCCCGATGCCGATTTACCGGTGCTGCCCAACATCAATCAATATGCCAATCCAAAGGCGCCCGCGAACAATCCGATCGCCAACGAGCCGGAATTAATCCTGTCGGCCAAGCTCGCTGAAAACGGCGAAAACATCGGGCGCGGACTTGTCTGGCGGGTGTTTTCGCCTGAACCTGATGCCGACGGCAAATTGCAATTGCTGGCGACATCCAAGGGCGGCACGACATCATTCAACCTTGCTCCCGGGAGCTACCTTGTCCACGTGGCATTCGGGCGTGCAGGGGCTACAAAACGTGTAACCATGACCCGGGTCAAGCGCAATGAAACGATGATTCTCGATGCGGGCGGGGTCAAACTCAATGCTGTATTGTCCGGTGGCGGACGCATTCCGCAGGACCAGTTGCGATTCTCGATCTATGAAGACCATGAAGATGCCAGCGGCGAGCGCGCGTTGATCATCCCCGACGTCAAGCCGGAGAGCGTCGTACGACTGAATGCGGGGACCTATCAGATCGTTTCCAACTACGGCACAGCGAACGCCGTTATCCGCGCCGATATCCGTGTCGAAGCAGGCAAGATCACCGAAGCCAATGTGGAGCACCGCGCCGCACAGCTGACCATGAAACTGGTCCGTGAAACCGGCGGCGAAGCCCTCGCCGACACGGCATGGTCGGTGCTGACCACATCCGGGGACATCGTGCGGGAAAGCGTTGGAGCGTTTGCATCGATTGTTCTGGCGGAAGGCGAATACATCATCATCGCCAAGAACAAGGACAAGATTTATCAGCGCGATTTCAAAGTGGTTGCCGGGCGCAATCAGGACGTCGAACTTATTGCAACCAATGGTGCAAGTGCCACCACGACGGCAAATCAGCCCGCAGGCGGCGAAGAGCCGCTCGATTAAACCTGCTCAGTGTTTCTTGGCTGGGTCGAGCGAAAACACCGCGCCATACATGTAATCCAGCAGGTTTTTGCGATCCACCAAAGGCGCCAGTTCTGACCAGTCCATCGTCCGGCCGATACGCACATTGATGGCTTTGCCCGAGAGTTTGCGAAACTCCCGGATCAGCAGCGAAATGCGCAGGGTCATCGAGACTTTGCTGGCTAGGTGGAAAAACCGGCCATTCTGCCCGCTGAAATAAACAGGAATGACGGATGCTTTCGCCTGCTGCACCAGTTTTGCCGGGAAAATCTTCCAAGGCAGATCTTCGGCCCGGCCAAAACCCTTGCGGGCGGTCGCAACGCCACCCGCAGGGAAAACCACGATCGTCACGCCTTCTTTGAGCAAACGAACCGCTTCGTGCCGGGTTGCCATGTTCATCGCCACTGCCTCTTTCGTTTCATCGAAACAGACAGGCAGCGCATAGGGGCGGATCTCAGGCACCTTCATCAGATCATTGTTGATGAGAACCCGGAACGGCCGTCCAAGCTGCTCAGCCAATGCCAACGCGGCGATGCCGTCGCCAATGCCGAAAGGATGGTTGGCGACGATGACCAGCGGTGTATCGGGCAATTGCTGGGGCGGCCATTGATCCTGAACATCCAACTTGATGTTGATCAGATCCATCATCCGGCAAAACACATCGATTCCCACCGGCACGATATCGGTACGCCACGCATTATAGAGCCTGACATAATGATCGCGCCCGGATAGGCCCTCAATGGAACGGATCAGCCATTGCGTTACGCGTGACTGGGTATCATTGGCATAAGAGAGTTCTCTGAACTGCACGTTTGCATCCCGGCGAATAATGAAGCGGCTGATTATTTGCGCAACTCCATGACAGCGTGATGAATTTCATCGCGCTGTCATAAAGCTATTTACAGGATTATTCTGCGGCTGCGCGCAACAGGTCCGGCGGCGTTGCTTCCGTGCCGAGCTGCTTGATCGCATCGTCAAGGCTAAGCGAAACCTGATTCTGAGAACCAAGACGGCGCATATTAACCGTTCGCTCTTCCGCTTCACGCATGCCGCAGACGAGAATGACCGGAACTTTCTGCAAGGAATGCTCGCGCACCTTGTAGTTGATCTTCTCGTTGCGGAAGTCGGTGATAACTTGAAGACCGGCGGCTTTCAGTTCCTTGGCAACCTGCTTGCCATACTCGTCGGCTTCCGTTGTGATGGTTGCAACCACAACCTGCACCGGCGCAAACCATAGGGGCAAATGACCGGCAAAGTTTTCGATCAGGATGCCGAGGAACCGCTCCATCGAACCGCAAATGGCGCGATGGATCATGACAGGCTGCTTCTTCTCCGATGTTGAGTCGATATAGAAGGCACCGAAGCGTTCCGGTAGATTGAAGTCCACCTGCGTCGTGCCGCATTGCCACTCGCGGCCGATGGCGTCTTTCAACGTGTACTCGAACTTGGGGCCATAGAAGGCACCCTCGCCCGGCAGAATACCGGTTTTGATGTCGCTCGATTGCTGCTTGATCTGCTCCAGAACACCCATCATGACCTCTTCGGCGCGATCCCAGAGTTCATCCGAGCCCACGCGCTTCTCCGGGCGCGTGGAAAGCTTGATGGTGATCTCGTTAAAGCCGAAATCCTTGTAAACCGAAAGGATCAGATCGTTGATACGCAGGCATTCAGCCGCCATCTGCTCATCCGTGCAAAAGACGTGCGCATCATCCTGCGTAAACCCGCGCACCCGCATCAAACCATGCAAGGCACCTGAAGGTTCATAGCGATGGACATTGCCGAATTCCGCAAGCCGCACTGGCAGATCGCGATAAGACTTCAATCCATGCTTGAATATCTGCACGTGGCCGGGACAGTTCATCGGCTTGAGTGCAAATACGCGCTCGTCGTCGGTCTCGTCACCGGCAACAGTCACCTTGAACATGTTGTCGCGATACCAGCCCCAATGGCCTGATGTCTCCCACAGGGATTTGTCGAGCACCTGTGGCGCGTTGACCTCCTGATAGACGCCATCGAGCCGGCGGCGCATATAGCTCACCAGCGTCTGGAACATGCGCCAGCCCTTGGCATGCCAGAAGACAACGCCGGGACCCTCTTCCTGAAAATGAAACAGATCCATTTCGCGGCCAAGTTTGCGGTGATCGCGCTTTTCTGCTTCTTCCAGAACATGCAGATAGGACTGCAATTCAGCATCCGTCGCGAATGCTGTACCGTAAATGCGGCTGAGCATCGGATTGTTGCTGTCGCCACGCCAGTAGGCACCGGCAACCTTCATCAGCTTGAACGCGTTGCCGACCTGACCTGTTGAAGCCATATGCGGGCCGCGGCACAGATCATACCAGTCGCCCTGCGAATAAATCTTCAGGTCCTGACCTTCCGCAATCGCATCAACCAGCTCGACTTTGTAAGCTTCACCCTTGTCGGCAAAAACTTTGCGAGCCTTTTCGCGCGACCAGATTTCCTTTGTGAACGGCTTGTTGCGGGCAATGATCTCCCGCATCTTCTCCTCGATAACCGGCAGGTCATCGGGCGTGAATGGCTCATTCTTGGCGAAATCGTAATAGAATCCGTTCTCGATCACCGGACCGATGGTGACCTGCGTTCCCGGAAACAATTCCTGCACAGCTTCGGCCAGAACGTGGGCACAATCGTGCCGGATCAGCTCGAGCGCGCGTGGATCGTCGCGGGTCAGGATTTCAATATTGCCGGAATTCTGCAGCGGATCGGACAGATCACGTACAGTGCCATCCACCGCATAGGCAACAGCTTTCTTGGCAAGTGATTTGGAAATTGTTTCTGCAAGTTCCGCGCCGGTAATGGCAGCGTCATATTCGCGCTTCGAGCCATCGGGAAATTGCATGGATACAGTTTTGGAAACTGTTTGTGACATCAGATTGCTCCTATCCAGTCCCGCCAACAATCGCGGGTGGTGTCGTATGACCGGAACTGCTCCGGCGAGCGGACTTTTATTCATAAGTTTGTCCGCCGTAAAGTGGGCGTTGGTGAAATGCGAATTTTCGCTGCTGCACATCTGTTGTGCGTGGTTCGACAAGCTCGCCATGAGGGTGATTGTTGGCTGCAGTACCAATGACCAGTGTAACAGAATAAAGCGCTTTGCAGTCTTCGCTCCCCCTCATGGTGAGCTTCCTGAGCTTGTCGAAGGGCGAACCACGCACACTCGATATGCCACATATGTCAGTGTGGTTTGCTGATGCCCCAATACCGCCAAGGCGTATACCAGACAAAGCGCTTGTCCAGATTGGTCGGCACCGGATCATGACCATGCGTTCCGCCTGGGCCACAACGGACAAACCGGAAAAGCCCCATCCATCCGCCCGCCCACAATCCATAGCGGGCAACGGATTCATAGGCATATTCGGAACAAGTCGGCAAATGTCTGCAGGAATTGCCGATAAATCCGGACAGGGTCAGCTGGTAAAACCTTACAAGACCTGTCCCAAGCAGGCGCCCTGGCGTTTTACGCCACGGCCCACCCCAATTGCGGGAATATCTTTTTGGAGTCTTGGGCGCTTCATCATGCGCCGTGCCATCACACATCAGCGTTTAAGCCGCAGCTTCCGCGTTTTTCTTTTCGATTTGATCGAGACAGTCCACCACCGCTTCAAATGTCAGCATGGTGGAATTGTGCCGGGCCTTATAATCCCGCACGGGTTCGAGAAACTTCAAATCTTCAAAACGCCCCTCCGGTGGAGCGCCATTTTCCTTGAGCATTTTGAACATTGCATCGCGAACCTCGCGCAATTCCTGTGCAGTTGCCCCGATGACATGCCGCGCCATGATCGACGACGATGCCTGACCCAGCGCACATGCTTTCACATCGTGCGCAAAATCGGTAACCACTCCACTGTCCATTTTCAGATCGACAATAACCGTGGAGCCGCACAATTTCGAATGCGCCTTCGCTGATGCATCGGGGTGATCCAGACGCCCGAGACGTTGAATATTCCCGGCAAATTCCAGGATACGTGTATTATAGACGTCATTGATCATAACGAGCTTCCGCACTGAAACGAACCACAGCGCAATCAGACCATTGTCTAGCGCTTTAGCTCTATGAATCCCGAATTCACTCTCTATATAGTATGTGAGCGGACGAGCACAAAGCACCATGGCGTAAATTCTGCGTCAATGATATCAGTGTTCGCCTAGGCAAAAGCCTTCGGGTTATGCCGGCTTCAATACATCGCGTATTCGTTATGGAACGACTATCGTGTATTGCCGTTTAACTCGTCGCTCCTTTGAGAGCGGCTACGGGAGATCGCGATGGATGCGGTAATTAAAAGTTTGCAGTCAACGACTGTCAATCAGAACAATCCACGACGTCCAACACAGGAAGAAGCGGAAGCTGCTGTGCGCACGCTCTTGCTTTGGGCCGGTGACAATCCAGACCGAGAAGGTCTGTTGGATACGCCCCAGCGTGTCGCCAAATCCTACAAGGAATTGTTCTCGGGCTACGATGAAGACCCTGCAGAAGTTCTCGGCCGGACTTTCGAAGAAATCGCCGGTTACGATGATATTGTGTTCATCAAAGACATCCCCTTCTTCTCGCATTGTGAACATCACATGGTTCCTATCATCGGCAAGGCACATGTCGCCTATCTGCCCGATGGCGAGAAAGTCGTTGGTCTTTCGAAGATCGCGCGTGTTGTTCATATCTATGCCCGCCGCCTGCAGACGCAGGAAAGCATGACGGCCCAGATTGCCAATGCGATCCAGAATTCGCTGCGCCCGCGCGGTGTTGCCATCATGATCGAAGCCGAACATATGTGCATGTCCATGCGGGGTATTCGCGTATCCGGTTCAACGACGACGACAACCACCTTCACTGGTGCGTTCAAAAGCGACGTTGACGAACAGGTTCGCTTCATGACACTCCTCAAGGGCCGTTAAGCCCATCGACTTCAAGAATTGGCATTCATGAGCAACGGTTATTTTTCATCACCTCTCGGCGATAAACACGAGAATGAAGAAGGCGCGGTGTTTGCACCGCGTTTTGACGCTTCAGGTCTTGTGACAACCATCGTTACCGATGCTCATGACGGCCATCTCTTGATGGTCGCACATATGAATGCGGAAGCTCTGCGCCTGACCCTGGAAACGGGCATAGCCCACTATTGGTCCCGTTCGCGGCAGTCGCTTTGGAAAAAAGGCGAAACGTCTGGAAATTTGCAAACCGTCGTTGAGATGCGCACAGATTGCGATCAGGACGCCCTTTGGCTCAAAGTGACAGTGGCTGGCGATGGACCCACCTGCCATACCGGCCGCAGGTCATGTTTTTACCGTCAAGTCGTCACCGAAAATGACGGGACCCATCTGGTCATCGCACCTGCGGCGTGACAACGCCGCGTCTGTCGCGCTGTGATTTGGATGCCTGCATATTCCTTGGTTGGCTAAATGGTCATAATTCCGCAATATTCATCCTTTCGATACCAAAGTGAGGGGATAATGAACGGATACGACTTTAGGAGTATAAGCCATGCTCGATTGGGCATCGCGACGGCGACGTGCGGCAGAACCCATCGGCATCACTGACAGATCAGATGTCCCTGTGATGACCCCGCCCCCACATGTTGAGAAAAGAGCCCCTATCGCGCTGGCGCTGGGCGGTGGTGCGGCGCGTGGCTGGGCGCACATTGGTGTCCTGCGCGCGCTTGACGAGGCCGGCATCGAAATATCCATGATTGCGGGCACATCAATCGGTGCCCTTGTTGGCGGCTGTTATCTCGGCGGCAAACTGGATCAACTGGAGGAATTCGCGCGCGGTCTCACCAAGCGCGGCATTTTCAGCATGCTGGACCTGCGTTTTGGCGGGAATGGCCTTTTCGGTGGAATGAAGCTTGATCGCCGCCTGCGGGACCATCTCGAAGAGCTGGCGATCGAGAATCTGCCGAAACCCTTCGTCGCTGTGTGTACTGAAATCAATACGGGACACGAAATCTGGTTGACGCGAGGCAGTTTGATCACGGCGATGCGCGCATCCTATGCCCTGCCCGGCGTATTTGAACCCGTTGAATGCAATGGCCGTTTGTTGGTCGATGGTGCGCTGGTTAATCCCGTACCCGTGTCCGTTTGCCGGTCCTACGAACAAGCGCTGGTCGTTGCAGTGAATCTGCATTACGACCAGTTTGGCCGCGCCGCAGTTGTCAAACATTCGGCCGAACCGCCCCATTCATCGGAAGCGGAACAGCCGGACGCATCTGGCTTGCATTTCCGTGCTGCCCGCTCGAAGCGACTTGGTATTACCGGCGTCATGATGGAATCGTTCAACATCATTCAGGACCGGATTTCCCGCGCGCGCATGGCTGGCGATCCACCTGATATCGCACTTCTACCGAAAATCGGGCATGTGGGGCTTGCCGAGTTTCATCGTGCCGATGAGGCGATCAAACTCGGCTATGAGGAAACGATGGCCCGGATTGGAGAGCTCGAGCGCATGCAGAAGGTCGTCTTTTAAACGACCATGTCAGGGCAACTGCTTCAAGCAGTTGCTATATAGCTGCGAATTTCCTGGGACTCCCGTTCGACTTCTTCAATACGAAGCTTCACGACGTCGCCAATTGACACGATACCGTACAATCTCCCGTCTTTTTCGACGGGCAAATGGCGGAAGCGGCCACGTGTCATCATTTCCATGACCTGATTGACCGTATGCATTTCCGAGCAGACGCTCACTTTAATGGTCATGATTTCGGAAATGGGTCTCCATAAGGCATCACCACCATCAGCAGCAATTGCGCGAACAACATCACGTTCGGAGAGAATACCTTTGATGGCTTTCTTGTCATCGACAACAACAATCGCGCCGATTTTATGTTTTGCGAGTGCGGCGACTGCATCGCCAAGAGTTGTTTCAGGTGCAGCGCTGAAAACGTCGTAGCCTTTGCGTTCCAGAATCAATTTGACTGTCATGTACGTCCTCCTTGCACATTAGCCTACTGAACTCCTGATCGCGGAAATCCTCCATTCCCTCGATCAGTACAACATGGTGCGCGTATGTTGCATCCAATGCAACAGGTTTGCAATTATTCCACAAATCAGCGCGCGTTGGTGACGGGATCGTTGCGGTCGAATAAGGCAATGCCCAGAAAACCGATGAGGAAACCGCCGATATGGGCCTCCCAGGCGATTGTTGCCGCATCGCCCGGAACAACCGCGAAAAGACCCGTTGCGATATTTGTGATGAACCAGACCGCAACAAAGACCAGAACAGTGCGCGTACGCAACGCGACGCCAATCGGCAGGAGAGGACCGGTAAACGCAGCAGAATTGCGTTGTGTCGAGCGGCGAAAGCCAAAGCGTGCAGCCGCGCCCATCATGCCCGATATGGCACCGGATGCGCCGACCAGTGGGATCGGGCTTGCGGGGTAGATGGCGAAATGCATCATGACGGCGGCAATGGCCGTAACCACCCAGAACAAAGCTGTACGCAATGGACCAATACGCGCCGCAAGCGGCGAACCAAACGCAGCAAGCCAGATCATATTCAGCGCTATGTGGGCAAAACTGCCATGCATGAAAGAATATGTCAGTGTGGTGAGCCATGCTGACGGCGAATAAAATCCGCCAAACTGTGAAAACCGTGCGGGAATGAACGCATAATCCAGCAGGAAATTACTATCCTGCGCATCCGTCAGAACATAATTTTCCAGAACAAATACAGCAACGCAAATCGCAAAGATTGCAAGGATCACACCCGGTATATTGAAGACGGGCTCGCGTGACGGCGGGGCATTGTGGACGTTTGTAGGCTCAGTCATTCTTCCTGCCACTGGTTCTTTAAAACCTGTGCTTAGCAGCAAACACTCCAAACAAAAATAAGGCCGCTCAATAAACTGAACGGCCTCAATCTGGATAGTCAACATGAACTCTACTCACCTCTCTTGTCTCACAGAGAGGCCCGCCACTCAATCTAAACCATTTGTTAACCTTAATCAGTCCCTGCGGTGGACGCTCTCATATGATTAATGGCGCTCAGAGTGTGCCGGTGCCAATGTCCGCTCGGCATGACCAACCCTGTCGATGGTCTTTAGAAAAACGGAAGCACCATATGCGGCACGATGGAACGAGCGAGATTTTTGCCTATTGGAATAATCTGCGCGGAACGCGCGCTGCGCCCGAACGGCGGGAGATATCGCCTGCCCTCATCCGCTCGCGGCTGTCGGACATCTTCCTTCTAAGGGCAAATGGTGTTGCGGAAGCACGATTCCGGCTGGCAGGAACACGTATCTGTTCGATTTATGGACGTGAACTCAAAGGCCAGACATTCACCTCGATCTGGCAGGCCAAGGACAAACCCATCATTGCGCGGATCGTATCAAGCAGCCTGACAACCAAAACGGTTGTGCGATCGACCTATGAGGGCAAAAGCAGCCGCGGACGCAAGACGCTTTTCAATCTGATCCTGTTACCTCTGGCAAATGAGGTGAATGAACGCCACCTTCTCGGAATGATCACCAATGCCGGAAAACCATTCTGGCTGGAATCCGACGCCATTATCGAAAACAGCCTCCGCTCGATTTCCATGGGTGATCCGCACAGCTCAACCCCGACGACGATTGGCAGCGCCCTGCTCGAAGCTCATAAAAGCCCCATACCGAATAATCCGCAGCCAGTTCCCGGCACCAGCCGGCGCGTCGGGCATCTTATGGTTTTCGATGGCGGAAAAATTATCGACTAGGTTAGTAGATACTTAGGAGATAGCCATACCCGTTACATCACCGTTAAGACTTGTGGCATAATCTGGATGGATCGACAGCCAATTTCAGCCTTCCGGAACCAACTTCATGCACCTGAACCGTGACGACTCAACTCAGCCAGCCGTTGCCATGGGAAAGTACCATCGTGTGAAGGTGGAGCTTTACGGGCGCTTCATGCTGGAAGATCGAACCGAACATGTGTGCCAGATTGGTGAAATGTCGCCAGGCGATGTCCTTTTTGCCACAGAAGCTGCGGCAAGCATGGGCGAGCGCGTTATCGCCTATATCGATCATATTGGCCGGGTGGAAGGTACAGTCGAGAAGCTGGTAAGCGGAGGCTTCCTGCTCTCGCTTGTCGCGTCTGATCGCAAGAAGAACAAGATTGCAGCCCAGCTGACATGGCTCGCCAACAAGCACGAACTGGACATGCCGGAGGATCGGCGCCATCAGCGCATTGCGCCGCGCAATCCAATCTCCATGCTTGGCATGTCGGATGGCCGGGAATATCCATGCCGGATCATCGATCTGTCGATATCGGGCGCAGCAGTAGAGATTCGCATGCGCCCTGCCCTGAACAGCCAGGTTGTGCTCGGCTCAATGCGCGGGCGCGTTGTGCGGCATTTTGAAGAAGGGATCGCAATTGAATTTGCGACTGTCCAAAGCCGCGAAACAATCGAGATCGCTTTTCAAAATTAGCGGTTGATCGTTACCTGCTGTGTTGGTTACCAAATTCATTCACTTGAGAAGTGGGCAATTCGGCGGGTATTAAGCCACTTTAAAGCACACTTTACTCAATAAAACTGAATTTTAACCGGGATATACACACTGAACCACCTCGATAACTTGTTTTAAATAAATTGGTAATATTCAATAATACTTTACGAATGCCAAATCGTTTATTTTCTACTACTTACTTCAATCAGATTTACTGATTCAGATTTCCGCTCGATCAAGTTCTGTCTGCCAATCTCATCCTCAACCGGGGAGACGACGGTATGATAAAAAGCATAATTCTTGCGGGCACAACTCTTCTGCTCATGGCAATGGCGGCACAGGCCGGTCCGGCACTTTCAACCACTGTCATGAAAACGGACGGGCGTACATCACAGCCTATAGGTCACTACGATTTTTGTCAGACCTATCAGGACGAGTGCCGCATCAGAAGCATCAGCGACACACCTGTCACCCTTACGTCTAAGGTTTGGGCGCAGATGGTTGAGGTCAACACAAAGGTCAACACCGATATAAAGCCGGAAACAGATATGGAAATCTGGGGCAAGGCTGAAGTGTGGTCCTATCCGACAACCGTCGGCGACTGCGAAGACTACGTTCTGCTCAAGCGCAAAATCCTGATGGAACGCGGCATACCCGTCAACTCACTGCTTATCACCGTCGTCCGGCAGATGAATGGCGAAGGCCATGCCGTCCTCACCGTGCGCACAGATCGTGGCGACTACATTCTCGATAATCTGGAAGCACGGATCAAGCCATGGAACGACACGCGTTACGACTACTTGAAGCGTCAATCAACCCATAATACCGGCGCTTGGGTTTCCATTACGGATGACCGGCAGGTTCTGGTAGGCAGCATCGAGACACAGTAAGTTCCGGCTGAAAGTTTCTCGCCTCGATAAGGCCAGTCCTGCAAAGGGGCTGGCCTTATGTGTTAAGGCCGGGGGTCAAGCGAGCTCCATGCCACGCATGTAACGCTTGCCGTTCTCGACATAATGAGCAGCCGAAAGCCGTAGCTGCGCAATCGCGGCCTCGTCCAGCGTTCGTATGACGCGTGCCGGAGATCCGACAATCAGCGAATTATCGGGAAACTCCTTGCGCTCCGTTACAAGGGCACCTGCTCCAACGAGTGAATTTCTGCCAATTTTGGCGCCATTGAGAATGATTGCGCCAATGCCGATCAACGTATTCTCGCCGATCGTGCAACCGTGGAGCATAGCCCGGTGGCCGATGGTGCAACCTTCACCAATCGTCAAGGGGTAACCCATATCCGTGTGCATCACGGTGTGTTCCTGAACATTGGTATCACGGCCGATGTGAATCAGCTCATTGTCGCCGCGCAGAACAGACCCGAACCAGATCCCTGCATTCTCGCCGAGGAAAACCTTGCCGATCAGGGTTGCATCAGGGGCAATCCAATTTGATTTGCGATGTTCAAATGCGGGCGCATGGCCATCGAGCGTGAATATGGGCATAAATCCTCCGGAGATTCTTTGCGTCAGCTTAGCGAACCGGTGAAGGTTTGCGAACAAAAGCTTCACACCCAATTAACCATAATTCAGCACTTGGCGCCTAATGTAACCCTATCCATAGCAACAGGGTTCGGTACTGATGCAGGCTTCGACACAGCGCGTAGAACCAATCACAGGTTGCCACCTGTTGCAGCGTGCGTTCTATTGCGTTGTCGCACTGGCTATCATCTCAATTGGGCTCGTACTTGCCGGGCGGTATTTCGGCCATACAATCTCGCTTGGCGGTCATACCGAAGAGACGACATTGCATGAAGTCGTCATTGGCAACAGTATCCTTGAATTACCTGCCAATGCGATCCGCTTCCGAAGCCAAAGGCGCGATGGCGTCGCCGAACGTGTTGATCTTTATCTGCACTGGCCGGACATGCAAGGGTATCAGCCCGTGTTCATTGGAGATTTCAACGGATCCGGCGATAAGAAGACATTGTTGTTTCTCACCTTTGAGCCACGCGCGACATCCCGCGATATGTCCGGACGCTATGGCCCGATCTACAGCACACTGACCGATGGTCCTGGCAAAAAAGGCCCATCCGGGCTCACCGTTCAGAACTTTCGGTCAACCAGCGGTTTTGTGAATGAAGAACTGGTCGTCGCACCTGAAAATACAGGCCGTGTGCCGTTTGTGGCGCGTTGCCTGGATGAGGCAACCTCCAAATCCAATCTGGCATCCTGCCAGCGGGATATTTTTATCGGTGAGGATTTGCAGCTGACATACCGTTTTCCACGCGAGTTGCTCGCCGATTGGCAATCAGTGGATCAAAAGGTTCGGGCCTATGCCGATGGACATCTTAAAACTCTGAAGTGACGCCAGCAATGCAGGCGGCACTTCCATCTCTCGGAATTGATCCGTCAGAGATCCATATCGAGAATGGCCATGGAGAAGTTGTAAGACAACTCGCCTTCATCCTCGTCCTTGTAAATCAAACCGAGAAATTCATCGCCAAGATAGAGTTCAGCTGAGTCGTCCTTACGCGGACGCGCTTTAACCGTGAGTTCCGTGTTTCCGAATGTGCGCTTGAAGTAGCTGTCGAGTTTTTTCAGTTCTTCGGGTTTCACGCGGTTTCTCCTGTCGAATAGATAATCTGGAAGCGGGCTTGTGGCATGCAGCCGTCAGCCCTGTAAAGGGCTGACTTTGTCATTTCTGTCTGCTGAGGCCCTTGTTGCGCTTCAGTCGAAATTGGTGACGAGTTGGTCCATGGCACGGGACGGTTCCGCGCAGCCGGTTTCGCCAACCACCCGGGCGGGAACTCCGGCGACAGTGACGTTGTGCGGCACAGGTTTCAAAACCACGGAACCGGAGGCCACTTTTGAGCAATGGCCAATTTCAATATTGCCAAGAATATTGGCACCCGCACCGATGAGAACCCCATGGCGAATCTTTGGATGCCGGTCGCCGGTTTCCTTGCCGGTACCACCAAGCGTCACACCTTGAAGGATCGAAACATTGTCTTCGATGAGAGCGGTCATACCAACAACAATACCGGTCGCGTGATCAAAGAATACGCCCTGCCCCATTGGAACGGCCGGGTGAATATCCGTCTGGAAAACGGAGGAAGAGCGGCTCTGCAAATAGAGTGCGAAATCCTTGCGGCCCTCACTCCACAGCCAGTGTGCAAGCCGGTGCGTCTGGATCGCCTGGAAACCTTTGAAATAAAGGATCGGCTCGATGAACCGGGTGCAGGCTGGATCCCGGTCATAGACGGCCTGAATATCGACACGCAGGATTTGCGACCATGACGGGTTTGCATCCAGCATCGATGTAAATGTCTGACGCAACAGTTCCGACTCAACGTCCGGGTGATCAAGCCGTTGCGAAATGCGATGAATAACCGCCTGCTCAAGTGATTGGTGGTTGAGAATCGTCGTGTAAAGGAACGTTGCAAGAAGCGGTTCCTGACGGATCGTCTCTTCAGCTTCGGCACGAATGGAAAGCCAGATTGGATCCATCTGCTTAACCGATCCGGTTATTTTCATCGGGTTGCTTGCGGACATTTCCTAACTCCAGGCAATCAGCCAATATTCTTGCTCTATCCCCTAGCATACGGCAAAAATGATTTCTTGACACCTCAAATTCCCGCGCATCAATGGCAAGAAATATTGAAGGTATGATCGATTTGTCTGAATATCACCCAGCACTGCCAGAAGGACTGCATTTCACGCATTCGGGCTATACCGCTACCATTTTCTTTGACCGGCCTGCCAGAAAAAATGCAATCACGGCATCGATGTGGGCTGCATTGCCGCAACTGCTTGCATTTCTGGATCAAGAACCCGGTGTCCGCGTGGTGGTTTTTCAGGGGCAAGGCAGTGATTTTTCTGCCGGTGCCGATATCAGCGAGTTTGAAACTGTCCGAAAAGATGCTGACACCGCGCGAACCTATGAGGCGCAAAATGTCGAAGCGTTTGCAGCTGTTCGTACGTTCTCCAAGCCCACAATAGCGGCCATACAAGGTATCTGTTTTGGTGGCGCTTTCGGCATAGCGGCAGCCTGCGATCTTCGTCTGGCATCGGACAACGCCAGCTTCTGTGTGCCCGCAGCCAAATTGGGTCTTGCATATCCCCGTCAGGCCATGAGCGACATTGTTGAAGCAACCAGTCCGCAAATGGCGCGATATCTCACGTTCACTGGTGCTGTCATTGATGCCGAAGCAGCTTTCAAAGCCGGGTTTCTGCTCGAGATTACCCGCGGAGAATTGCTGGCCGAGCGCGTTTCTGCGATCTGTGAACAAATGAGCGGCAATGCGCCGCTCAGCATCATGGCTTCCAAACGCGCGATCCGCGCTGCAATAACGCTAGAATCCACCGATATCGACCAAGCGAACCGTCTGGGCGATCATACCTTTGAAAGTGCAGATTATGCCGAAGGCCGCGCTGCCTTCCGGGAAAAACGCAAGCCCAACTTCAACGGCACATAAAGCGTAAGGTCCTCAAAGCGGGTGCGCTTTGAGAAATTTAAGAACGGCTTCCTTGAAAACCTTGTCACCCACGGCAAGCATATGATCGCGGTTTGGAATATCGATTGCCTCGCCACGGGGCATCAATGCCGCCAGCCGCTGCGGGCTGCCGCCAATATCATCTTTGGTTCCGACTGCGACCAAGGCAGGCTGCGTGATACGCGCCATATTGGCTTCGCTGATTTCTTCCTTGGAAGTGATCACACAGGCGGCCAGTGCGATTTTATCGCTTTTGGTCTTGTCGGCAAACATGCGGAACATCTTGCCGCGCGGATGCGTCACGCTGTCCGCATCTTCAGCCAACAGTGCTTCGGCAATCGGATTCCAGTCGCCCGCCCCTTCAACCATACCTATGCCAAGGCCGCCAAATATCACATCATGCACACGCTTGGGGTGTTCCAAGGCGAGAAATGCGCTGATACGCGCACCCATCGAATAGCCCATGACGTGGGCTTGCGCGATCCCGAGATGATCGAGCAACGCAGCGGCATCGCCCGCCATGAGTGTCGGCGTGTAAAGCGAGCCGTCATGGGGTTTGTCAGACTGACCGTGACCACGGTTGTCAATCGCGATTGCCCGGTAGCCCGCTGCCGTCAATGCAGGAACCCAGCCGGGCTGTACCCAATTATAAAAATGCGATGAGGCAAAGCCGTGGATGAGCAGGATCGGTTCTCCCTCGCCTTCATCGATGTAAGCGAGCTTCAATCCGTCATTCTCAAAAAACTGCATAACGTCCGTGACCTATTTTTTTGCGCACTTGCCGCAAACTGCGGCGATTGCAGGATGGTGCACCTTGTCGCCAACCGCCAGACCCAACCGCCGGGCCGTACCCGCCTTGACTTCGATAACAAAGCGCGCCGCGCCGCCCGAAGAGATTGTCGCTCGGGAAAAGGGCACGGCGTTTGCGCGAATAGCGGATACGCGCCCATTATCATCCAGAAAAATCATATCGAGTGCCGATGGTGTATTCTCCATCCACATCGTGACCAAGCGGCTTTCCTCAAAGACAAACAACATCGCGCTGTTGTCTTTCAGATCGGTGCGAAACATGAGGCCCCGCTCCCGCTCTTCGTCGGTATCGGCCACTTCAACCTGAAAAGGCACGTCGCCTCTGGCAGTGTTGAGAACCAGTGGAGTTGCATCAATGGGGAGTTTCATCGGCTGTTGATCCGCCCCGTGCACCATCAGCGTCGAGGCTATAATGACAAAAAAACCGATCATGAGGGACCGGTATATTTTGATCAAGCTATTCATAAGAGCATCTTCAGTGTGACGCCGGCAATTGTGTGCCGATATCAGGGTGAACTTCAGACGCCATCAGACCCTTGTCGCCATTGCCAAAGCGGATCAGGACAACTTGTCCCGGGCGCAGTTCGGTCAAACCAAACCGGCGCAGGGTTTCCATATGAATGAAAATATCCTCGGTGCCTTCGCCGCGCGTCAGGAAACCGAAACCTTTGGTGCGGTTGAACCATTTAACCAGAACGCGCTCAAGGCCGCTTGATGGCGTGACGGTAACATGCGTGCGTACAGGTGGAAGTTCTGTCGGATGAACAGCCGTGGAATTGTCCATGGAGACAACACGGAAGCACTGCATGCCGCGTTCGCCCTGCTTGACTTCGCAAACGACACGCGAGCCTTCCAGCGCTGTCTGAAATCCGTCACGGCGCAGACATGTCACATGCAGAAGAATATCAGGCAAATCAGAGTTGTCAGGGACAACAAAGCCATATCCTTTGGCGACATCGAACCATTTAATCGCACCCGCAACCTCGATCAGATCAAGGCCGTCGGCTAATTGTTCGTCATCGGGGGAATGCTGGGCTGATACTGGTCTGTCTGACATGAAGCTAGCCCCTCCTCTCCTGAAAGCAACACTGATTCTCTTGTTTCAGAATAACACCTGTCCGATGGATGAGGGCAAGTATCATCTGACCGCTTTTGTTGAAAAACAGGTGCAAATCTCAAGATTGCTGGATCACCCCCCGGTCACAAGGTCGTTAATTTGTGGAGCCAC
Organism: Phyllobacterium sp. 628; assembly: GCF_014189505.1. GTDB lineage: Bacteria > Pseudomonadota > Alphaproteobacteria > Rhizobiales > Rhizobiaceae > Phyllobacterium. The sequence continues at coordinate 2,751,331 of NZ_CP050301.1, forward strand.
CAAAATAGTGTTACCAAAAACATGTAGGCGATCCGCCTGAGCAATCGGATGATTGCCGTCACCTTTCAGCCACTGACGAACACATCAAAGGGATATGATGCGCTATCTTCACACAATGGTCCGCGTCCGCGACATCGATGAATCGCTGGATTTTTACTGCAATAAGTTCGGCCTCGAGGAAATTCGCCGTACCGAAAATGAAAAGGGCCGCTTCACCCTGATCTTTCTGGCTGCGCCTGAAGACAAAGGCCGTGCCATTGCCGAACGGGCCCCGGAACTGGAACTGACATTCAACTGGGATCCCGAAACCTATACAGGCGGACGCAATTTCGGCCATCTCGCTTATGTCGTCGATAATATCTATGAGACCTGTCAGAACCTGCAGGACAAGGGCGTGGTCATCAATCGCCCTCCTCGCGACGGCAATATGGCGTTTGTCCGCTCGCCCGACGGAATTTCCATTGAACTCATCCAAAAAGGCCCGGCGCTTGCACCGCAAGAGCCTTGGCTCTCAATGCCCAATACCGGCAGCTGGTAACATTCAGTTCGCCACGCCCGGCGGCGTTCTTGCCTTCAACTCCTGCGCATAGTCGAGCACCATTTTACGGCGCTCGGGTGTGCCAGGATGGGTCTCCAACATGCTCGTCGGGCTGTGATCGTTCAGCTTGTCTTCGACGAGAGCAAAAAACCGCGAAATTGCTTCCGGATTGTACCCCGCCTTCGCCATAAGTTCGACGCTGTGACGGTCGGCGGCATTTTCATAGGCGCGTGAATAGGACAGCGCCAGCAATCCGCCACCCTGCACCAGTATGTCATGCGTGCTGTCGCCAATGTCGCCGCCAATCAGCATGATCAATCCAGCCACGCCTGCAGCGCGGTAAAGCTGCCGCAGACTGTGATTGAGTTCGACATGGCCGATCTCATGGGCGAGCACACCGAGCAGCATTTCCGTATCGCCATCGGCCAGCTTAACCAATTCGTCAGTGATAACGACCGTACCATCCGGCAAAGCAAATGCATTGGGTCCAATCAAGCCGCCTTGGCGAAACAGCAGATCGAAATGAGATGCCCCCAGATCTGATTTGGCCGTTAACCGCGCAAATCCGTCACTCAATTTTGAACGCTCTTCTGCTGAAAGAGCTGTCGTGCTGAAAGTTGTTGTATCCAGCGTTTGCAAAGCGCCCTTGGACATGAGCTCCGGCACAACCGGAGGCGTTACCAGAACGGCGACTTCGACCAAGGCGGGCACAGCGAAGCGATAAATTGAAAAAGCGAAGATAAATGTAAGAAAAACAAAGAGTAGCAAGCGCGGATGAACACGCTCCGCCCTATGCACCCATCCCGCGCGGCTACCCCTATTCGAGGCAACCAACGCATCAATTGCATCATTATCCGCTGTCTCGAAACTGGTCTGGTCGGAAAAAGTCAATCGCCGAGGGATGGAACCAACACGATCACTGATCTCTATTCCCGCAAACGCGGACGCAGAAAGAACCGTTCCATCCTCGTCAATGGCCGACAACGTATCGTCAGCAAATTTGAGGCTGGCGGCCCTGCCGGCACTGGATCCTTCGCGATACCAGAGACCTGTAGCGAGCTTTGCCGTATCAGAAGCCAAAGTCTATACCTTCGATGTCCATAAACTCCGATCCAACGGCCGAGCCCGAATCCTTGATGTTCGAGAAGATTTCGCCGACATCGCCATCAAAGACAACAGCAGTATAGTCCGCATGAAAACGCGCCAATCTTACGGCTGCCCATGGGCGCAGAAGACCCAGGGTTAGAACAGTCACAACCAAATTTGAGATCACGACCCAGGCATAGCTCCAGCGCGGCATGTCGGAATAAAGATAGTGCCGCTCATCGAATGTGGTGGCACTGAAGCCAACATTTCTGACGCCAGCTGTGTAGAGCAGCCCCAAAACGGCGTAGATCAGCAGAATGGGCACAAACAGAACGTACAGAACCAGAATGAACGCAATTTCGCCATTCGAAGCTTGTTCCCGCAGTGACGCCAGCCCGGCAGATGCACCTGCAATCAGGATGCCGAAAAGAAGCAGTCCCACAACAGTAAGCACCGCAGGCAAAACCCAGACGCGGTAGAGAGAGCCAATCGTCGGGTCCGGCGAAAACACTTTACCGCCATAACGCAGATTTCCAAGCGTATAGCGCAAAGTCCAGCGGCTGGCGAAGGGTGCCAGGATACCCAGCGATACACCGGCTACGATACTGCTCAGGAAAAAAGCCCTCACCGCCCCCCAGTAGCCACCGACAAAGTCGAAACGAATGTTGCGGTAGCTGGTGACGCGTGCGCTGAAACGCAAGCCGCGTGCAATCAGCCAAGGCATGGCAGCAAGAAAGACCAGCGCCAGCACCAGACCAACAAGCGGGACAAAATGGAGCAGAGTATTATAGACGATAAGGTAACCGATCACGAGAAGTCGGCCGATCAATATTTGTAAAGGCCGGGCATGATAATCAAACCGGCCGTCAGCCAGAGCAGTATTTCCGTAGAAATAGCGGTTACGCCGCACCTTGGCCCACGCAGAATAAATGCCGAGTGTAACAATCGTCAGAAGTACATTGACAATCCAGATGCCGAAATACTCTTTTGCCGTACCGGAAAAGACGAAACGATGCCCGACCTGTTCAGCCGGACGGCCAAATGCAGCGTGTGGTGAACCTTCCATGTTTCCCCCGAAACAGATTTGTCAAACGTGAACCCAGTTAACCTGCTTAGCTCGACTTTGACCAATTTAGCAATAATCCCAATGAAATATCGTTCAAGCCAGCACTTGATATCGCTGACAAACGGCTTTCACCCGCCTCTTTGTCCTGATATCAGGAATGACAAAATGAGGAGGATGCCATGAAGGATGTGCTGATCGAGCTCGAGCGCCGCAGAACCGTTGCGCGCGAAGGCGGTGGCAAGACGCGGATCGAAGCCCAGCACAAACGCGGCAAACTGACGGCGCGCGAGCGTATCGATATTTTCCTCGATGAAGGCTCGTTTGAAGAGTTCGACATGTTCGTTGAGCATCGATCGACTGACTTTGGCATGGAAGAGACAAAATTTGCCGGCGACGGTGTCGTGACCGGTTGGGGAACGATCAACGGTCGTACGGTTTTTGTGTTTGCCAAGGATTTCACCGTGTTCGGCGGTTCATTGTCGGAAGCACACGCGGAAAAAGTCCAGAAAATTCAGGATATGGCGCTGCGCAACCGCGCGCCGGTCATTGGCCTGTACGATGCCGGCGGCGCGCGTATCCAGGAAGGCGTGGCGGCGCTCGGCGGCTATGCCGAGATTTTCCAGCGCAACGTGCTTGCCTCCGGCGTCATTCCACAGATATCCGTGATCATGGGACCATGCGCGGGCGGCGACGTCTACTCCCCTGCCATGACGGACTTCATCTTCATGGTGCGCGATACATCCTACATGTTCGTAACCGGGCCGGATGTCGTAAAAACCGTGACAAATGAGACGGTTACGGCGGAGCAGCTGGGCGGCGCATCGATCCACACGACCAAATCGTCAATTGCGGACGGTGCCTACGACAATGATGTGGCCGCGCTTTTGCAGATGCGGCGGCTGATCGACTTCCTGCCCGCATCGAATACCGCCGAAATCCCTGAAGTGGAATGTTATCAGAGCACCGACGAGCCAGACTATTCACTGGACAGATTGGTTCCGGACAATGCCAACAAGCCCTATGACATCAAGGAATTAATCAAAAAGACGGTCGATGAAGGCGATTTCTTCGAAATTCAGGAGAGTTTTGCCAAAAACATCGTTGTTGGTTTTGGCCGGGTCGAAGGCCGGACCGTCGGTATTGTTGGCAATCAGCCGATGGTTCTGGCTGGCGTTCTGGACAGCGATGCCTCGCGCAAAGCCGCACGGTTTGTCCGGTTTTGCGATTGCTTCAATATCCCGATTGTCACTTTCGTGGATGTACCGGGCTTTCTGCCAGGTACTGCGCAGGAATATGGCGGGCTGATCAAGCATGGTGCCAAATTATTGTTCGCCTATGCGGAAGCAACTGTTCCCAAGATCACAATAATTACGCGCAAAGCCTATGGCGGCGCCTACGATGTCATGGCATCGAAACATCTGCGCGGCGATATCAATTATGCTTGGCCATCGGCCCAGATTGCGGTGATGGGCGCCAAGGGCGCAGTCGAGATCATCTATCGCAAAGATATAGGCGATGCGGAAAAAATCGCAGCCCATACAAAGCGTTACGAAGATCGCTTCCTGTCGCCATTCGTGGCGGCGGAGCGTGGTTATATCGATGAAGTGATTATTCCCCATTCCACGCGCAAGCGGGTCTCAAGGGCACTGCGCATGTTGCGCAACAAGGATCTGGAAAATCCGTGGAAGAAACACGACAATATCCCGCTTTGAGGCGGGATATTCATAACAATTACAAAGAATTAACGGCGGAAACTGAAGCCGCCATTCGACTCGCGAAGAATCTGCGAAATGGTGCGCTTGTCACGGGGCTCGGCCATTTTGACGGCCTTGGCGATGACGGCAGCCGACTTTACAGCAACCTTCGGTAGTTTCATGACACGTACTTCAGACGGCGACGTTTCTTTGTTTGTTGTTAGCATTTGTTCACACCTCTAGTTAAACTACTCTCAAAAAGAGAATAATCCTGGTTCAGCATGCGTCTGTATTTCGGATGCATTGTGACATTAAGAAAATTCAACCGATTTAACAAATCACTATTTGTATCCGATTTTGACTCTCGTTTGAATAAAACTAATAAATCGCAAAAAAGTTCCCTACCCGTAAATATCACAGGAGTGTTTCACTTTGAAACAATAGTAACGCGTTAATATTCCCTGCGCAATCATACCTTTGGCGAGTGATAACCAACCCCGAAAGCCCTCGCCCTGAACGGGCAAGGCAGCCTTTTGCACGCGTGAATGATTATGCCGCGCACATAAGAACTGCTGCGCTTTTGGATTTGGCTTGCCAACACAGCTCAAGAAAAACAGTCGCGCTCCTGCGGCCACTTCGGCTGCAGAAAAATAAGGTCACGAAAACAAGAATGCAGAGAAGCTCTTCAGTTCGACGTGATGCCGACCTTGGCTTGAATGTCGTCGATGGTTTCTTTGACAAAGAACGTCAGACCAGCGGTGATCGTGACGATATGGGTTCCGGTCCCGTACGGATTGAACGAGACGACATGCGCGAAATTGACTGTGATATGGTCGCCATTAACGTCGGTCAGTTTGATCCACATGGCCTTACCTCCCTGTTTGACTGGAACAACGCGTTTCCCAAACACGCTGTTCCCGTCAGGGAAGCAGGATTCCCTCAATCAAGCAATTCGATTAACGGCATTACCAGAGATTCTTGCCGTCAATGATTTCCACGGGAACGGCGGCCAGATCAAAATCATCGAAAAGCCGCGTATTCACCGAGATACGCGGATGTTCCAGATCAGGCTTGTAATCTGCCCAGCTGGGAACTTGCGAATACGTCCCACATCCGCAAACGTTGCAATGATGGTGCTTGTTGAAGCCGTTGCGAGCATACACCGCATCGGCAGAGGCATCGACGGACAGCTTCACCTGATCCGGCGTGTAGTATGCCCACAAAGCACCCCGTTTTGAGCAGAACGAACATGTGCACGCTGTCACTGTCGCCGGTGCTTCACTGACTTCGAACTTGATTGCGCCGCAATGGCAGCTTGCCAGAATACCCATTATTATCCCCTCCAAATGTATCACTGCGGTTGTCTATAGCTGACACCTCCTGACAGCTTGTTGTCAGGAGCGTTTTCCAGTTCAGGGCTTTATCCGATAATGATAACTGTGAAGTTCGCGGCCAAAACCCAGTGAAGCATAAAGTGCACGCGCGGGAAGATTGTCAGTGATCACCTGCAAACACGCAGCCTCTGCGCCCTCGATCTTTGCCCATTCCAGCAAGGCGCCAACCGCACGCTGTCCATATCCGCGTTTGCGAAAATCCGGATCTGTCGCCACGGATTCCAGCACAAGAAGACCATTGCTGATTACACCATAGGCTTTGGCGACCATTCGGCCATCAATCGTAACTGACGCAAAGGCTTTCGGCGCAACAATTGACCCGATCATTTCGACAAAGATCGCCTGATCTTCGTCAGACCATGCGGCAATGCGCTGGCCTTCCTTCGCCCAGAATGGCGTCATGTCTCGGGACAAATCCCCGGCCGGCTCCTTGGCATCAAAAAGGCTCAAGTCACACAGCAGAACCGTGCTGCCCCCCTCAAAGTGGTAGTCGCGCTCCACGAGCAATTCTTCCATTTCATTGGCAATGGTGGGTACGCGGAAAACAATGCGGCTGCCGAGTGACCGGTAAAGCTTTTCGGCAGCATCGATTGTTGCCGCAGGTTCCGCGCGCGGGCCACGCAAGGGATTGACCGAATTCGTACGGCGGGTTGGACCGCCGGAAAAGCGCATCAGCCAGCCGCCATGGAGAATTTGCCGTGGCGAGGGCCAGCCATTAAAACAGGCCTCCTCCACCCGCCAGTTCAGATCATCACTCACGTTTACGCTCCAAGGGAGGGATTTTCAAAAATTAGACTAGATGGTTGTTGGATTTTGCCAAGTTACTTTTCGATGACATCAGCATTCTGCCTGGTTTGTTCTTCAACAAAATGAGGAAACTTGCCATGACGGAGAAGCATTGGCTGCAAGGTGGGAGTTTTCGCACAAAACAACAATGCAGGCTTATCTCTCCCCTTGCGGGAGAGAAAGCGATTTCAGCATCTTAGCCTCTTGGCTAAGTGCTAGAAATTGCCAGAGAGGGGATGTGTTGAGCTTTGACCGGAGCGATCCCCTCTCTTGGATTTTCTACGGATTTAGCGAAGAGGCTAAATCCAAGAAAATCCTTTCTCCCCCGCTAGGGGGAGATGACAGAGGTGCCTTCTGTTTGCCCGCAAACCGGTAAACCTTGGAACGATATCTAAACCGCCTGCCCGGCCACCCAGCCGGATGACCATGCCCATTGGAAATTGTAGCCGCCGAGCCAGCCGGTGACATCGACCACCTCACCGATGAAATAGAGCCCCTTGGCAGACTTGGCCTCCATTGTCTTTTGATCGAGGCCATCGGTATCAACGCCACCGAGTGTCACTTCGGCCGTCCGGTAGCCTTCGGAGCCTGCCGGTTTGACCTGCCATTCATTGATGGCCTTTTCTACGGTCAACAATTGCTTGTCGGACATATCGGCAAGATGGCCCTGCAATTTGCTGTTTTCGGCAATCAGCTGCGCCAGCCGCTTCGGCAGGAGTTCAGACAAGGCTGTCTGCAATGCCTGCTTACCATTGCGCGAGCGGGCGGCGCGCAGCGCGTCAAGAACCTTGGCTCCCGGCAGCATGGCAACATTGATTGTGTCGCCTTCGCGCCAATAGGACGAAATCTGCAGAATGGATGGTCCACTGAGACCCCGATGGGTGAACAGCATGGCTTCGGCAAACTTGGTCTTGCCATGACTGACCACCGCATCAACGGCAATGCCTGACAAAGGCTTGAGCGGCGCGAGCGTGTTTTCGTCGAAGGTCAAAGGCACCAGCGCCGGGCGGATATCGGTCAGCGCAAGCCCGAACTGTTTCGCAATGTCATAGCCGAAACCGGTTGCACCCATTTTGGGAATGGATTTGCCGCCGCAAGCCACAACCAAGGATGTGCAACGCACGCGTTCACCCGCGAGCAACACCACATAGCCATCGCCGTCGCGCTCAATGGAACCGACCTCGGTGCGCAGACGCAATTCAACGCCTGCCTGCTTCGTCTCGGTGACAAGAAGATCAATGATCTGTTTGGCCGATCCATCGCAAAAGAGCTGGCCCAGCGTCTTTTCGTGCCAGGCGATACCATAACGGTCGACGAGCGCGATGAAATGGCGCTGCGTATAGCGACGCAGGGCCGAGATGCAAAAATGCGGGTTGTTGCTGATGTAGTTCTGGGGAGCCGCGTTGAGATTGGTGAAATTGCAGCGTCCGCCGCCGGAGATGCGAATTTTGTCGCCCGGCGCTGCGGCATGATCAACGATCAGCACCGATCGGCCGCGCTTGCCCGCTTCCACGGCGCACATCATACCCGCAGCACCGGCGCCGATGATGAGAACGTCAACCTGTTTCATCATGGCGAAGGCAACAGTTCATCGGTGCGGCCGGTGGCCCAATAGGCAAAGAGCCCGACCCATTCTTTAATGACGATGGTGAGGTTCTGCAGGGAATCCAGCGGATTATCCTGTGCCGGTCCGGCATATTCGATGCCGGAGGTGCGATAATCCGCTGGCCACGGCACGATGTTGAACCCGGCCTTGCGGAACAGACCCACCGAACGCGGCATATGAAAGGCCGAAGTGACCAGAAGCCATGTTTCGCCGGGTTTGATATCGAGAAGCTTTTTGGTGAATTGCGCGTTCTCATAGGTATCGCGCGATTCATTTTCGAGGATGAGCCGGTCAGCTGAAATGCCAAGAGCCGTCAGCAGACGGGGAGCCGTGGCACCATCGCCCTCGCCTTCGAGCACCAGCGTGCCGCCGCCACCGGTGACCACAACCTTGGCTTCGGGATAGCTGCGTGCCAGCACTGCTGCCTCGACAAAGCGGTCACCGCTGGCGTTAAGCTCATAGCCGCCGCGCACCAGATTGACGCCGCCCTCAAAGCCGCCGCCAAGCACGATAATGCCATCAACATGCGAGGGTGCTGGTGATGGCCGTTGAAAACGGTCCTCCAGCGGATGCAGCAGCAGTGCGCCGAGAGAACTCCAGGCGGCAAGACCGAGGATGAGAAAGGCGCAGGCAGACGCCGTCATGGCAATGCGCTTCCATGACAACCAGACTGCGAAGAACGCGACGGCCATCAACAGAATGGAAAAATTCAACGGTTGAGCAAAAAACCAGAAAACCTTGGAAATAAAGAAAAACATTGCCGTCCTATATAAGTTTGACCTGCATTTTGACCTTTTCAATCTCGCGCTCGAGACTTTCGGACCATTGCAGGCTTCGATGCACAATTTCAAAGCCGCCCCGCTCATATAAGCGGATAGCACCGACATTGCGGGCATGAGCCTCCAGCCGGGCGTTGGGGTAACCAGCTTCAGCAATGGCGGATTTCAGGGCTGCAAGGATAGCTGAGCCGACGCCCTGCCCCTGCGCATAGGGCTCAACCCAAAGGTCCGAGATATAATCGTCATCCTTGTCGCGTGCGCCCCAGCCAACAACGCTGCCATCCTCTTCGGCAACAAGCACGCTGCCGTAGAAATCTTCAGCAAAGGTCAGGAAGGCACGTTCGACATGCACACGCATGCCGGGCAATTCCGGCTCGAACGAGAAAATGTTCGAAGCCCAGGCACGTGAGCCGACCGCAGCGATGGCTGCGATGTCGGCTTGCGTGGCTGGCCTGACTACCACCATTTCGGGGCGTTGAACTTGCCTGCGGCCTGTTCGATGACATAGGCGGTCTGGAACAGGGTTTCCTCATCGAACGGACGGCCAATCAGCTGCAAGCCAAGCGGCAGACCGCGGCTGTCCAACCCTGCCGGAACAGCAATGCCGGGCAGGCCCGCCATGTTGACGGTAACGGTGAAAATGTCGTTCAGGTACATTTTGACGGGATCGGCCGCCATGTCCTGATCGGCAATACCAAACGCTGCCGATGGCGTGGCCGGGGTCAGGATTGCATCGACGCCGGCATGGAAGACGTCCTCAAAATCCTTCTTGATCAGCGTGCGCACTTTCTGCGCCTGCAGATAGTAAGCATCGTAATAACCGGCTGACAGCACATAAGTGCCGATCATGATGCGGCGCTTGACCTCATCGCCGAACCCGCTCGCGCGGGTCTTTTCGTACATGTCGATAATATCCTTGCCCGGAACGCGCAGGCCATAACGCACGCCGTCATAGCGGGCGAGATTGGACGATGCCTCGGCAGGCGCGACGATGTAATAGGCCGGCAGCGCATATTTGGTGTGCGGCAGGGAAATATCGACGATGGATGCGCCGGCATCCTTCAGCCAGGCAATGCCCTGCTGCCAGAGCTTTTCGATCTCTTCCGGCATGCCGTCGACACGGTATTCCTTCGGGATACCGATCTTGAGGCCGGTCAGCGGCTTGCCGATGATGGATTCGTAATCCGGCACGGCGATATCGACCGAGGTCGTATCCTTGGAATCGACCGAAGCCATGGACTTCAAAAGAATTGCCGCATCGCGCACGTCGCGGGCAATCGGTCCGGCCTGATCGAGCGACGAGGCGAACGCGACAATGCCCCAGCGCGAGCAGCGGCCATAGGTTGGCTTGATGCCGACTGTGCCGGTGAAGGCAGCGGGCTGGCGGATAGAGCCGCCCGTATCGGTTGCTGTGGCACCGGCGCACAGATGCGCGGCAACAGCAGCGGCTGAACCACCGGATGAGCCGCCCGGAACCAGATCGGCATTGGAGCCGCTGGCGCGCCACGGGTTTTTCACCGGGCCGTAATAGGAGCTTTCGTTGGACGAGCCCATGGCGAACTCATCCATGTTGAGCTTGCCGAGCATGACAGCGCCATCGGCCCACAGATTCGAGGTGACCGTCGATTCATATTTGGGCTTGAAGCCGTCAAGGATGTGCGAGCAGGCCTGCGTGTGAACACCTTCGGTGCCGAACAGGTCTTTAATTCCAAGCGGAATACCTTCCAGTGCGCCTGCCTTGCCGTCGGCCAGACGTGCATCCGAAGCCTTGGCCATCTCCAGCGCCTTGTCCGGCGTGGTGACGATATAGGCATTCAGCGCCTCATTCGCGGTCTCGATCGCCTTCAGGTATGCGCCGGTCAGCTCCGTGGCGGTGAACGCCTTGGCTTTCAGCTGGTCGCGCGCCTCGGCAATGGTGAGAGCGGTCAGATCGGTCATATCAAGTCCTGTTTATTGGGCTGGCGCGAAGGCAAGCCGCTTTTCGTAAAATGCACTATGTTCTGAATCCGGGTAATCAAGCAGCACGCCGCAACGATTGAAGCCGGAGCGCTCATACAGCCGCCACGCCGCATCAAATCCCGGTCCTACACCGGTTTCGAGCACGAGGCGCGTGATACCCTTTTCTGCAGCCAGCTTCGTAACGGCATCAAGCAGAAGCGAGCCGACACGTTTGCCGCGCAGCGATGGCAGGGTAAACATGCGTTTGACCTCGCCAACGCCGTCTTCATGTTCCTTCAAGGCGCCGCAGCCGACTGCCTGACCATGTTCGTCACGTGCGATGAACACCGTCGTGTCGTCACCGGCCATCTCTTCCACGCTCATCTTGAACTGGAACTCGACGGGCGACAGCGGCAGCAGGTGCTCGTTCAGCGCATCGACCAGCGCACGAACATCATCCTGCAACGGGGTTTCGATGGCGACGGTGATGGTCATCGCCTGAATTACTCCACCACTTTCGGAACGACGAAGAAATTATCTTCGGTAACCGGCGAATTGGCGACAATATCCGCTGCCTTGTTGCCATCGGTCACCAGGTCCGTGCGCTTTTTCATGGCCATCGGCGTGACCGATGTCATTGGCTCAACACCATCGACATTCACTTCGTTCAATTGCTCGACAAAGCCAAGAATGGTGTTGAGTTCGCCGGTCATGCGCGCCGCATCGTCCTCACTCACGGCAATACGGGCAAGACGCGCAACGCGTTTGACGGTGGAAATATCGACAGACATTGGGATTCCCGAATTCAAATTTTGATCATGCAGCTATAGTGTCCGTTGCGCCTGAGCGCAACGGACAAGACAGCGCGGAAGAGGCGTTTACTGCGGTTTGGCAGCGCCTGCACCGGCATCCGCATCCGGATCTTCGTCCTCGCCTTCCGGCGTGGCGGTATCGGTTGCATCGTCAGTGCCCGGTTCAACCACAGGATCGGGGCCCTTGACCGCATTGCCGTTCACTGCAACCGAGCCATCAGCCTTCTGGTCAACAACCCAGCGGATGCGCCCGCCATCGATTTCCGTACCGAAATCCTTGGCCAGCTTGACGAAAACGACGTAATTCTTGATCTCTTCGTCGCTCTCCGCCGCCTTGTTCAAGCGTTCGACAACCTTGTCAAACCCGGCCATTTCCCACGTGGTGTGGCTTTCCGGCTTCAAACCGGGAAAGGTCATTTCGCCTTCGACCGTAAGTTCAGCGTCGGCGGTGCGCACGAGGCTCTTGGAAATGACGAGCTTGGGCGGTGCCATCAAGAACTGGGCGGCAGTCTTGGTTTCAAATTCTTCGGAAAGAACCTTCTCACGATTGAGATCCATATCCTCGATCGCACCCTTGACCACCGTATCGAGATCAACACCTGCGGTCCCGACGGCCAGTTCGACATCGGTCGGCAGGAACGGAACACTCCATTCCGGGATCGGCAGCGCCGGATATTTCAGGCCATTGCTGCGAATGGCATAGTGATAAGCGCCATTCTTGCTGATGCCATCGAACTGCATATCCTGTGAAATGTTCTGCGCGGCAAAGTTGCCCAATGGCGTTTCAACCGCGAAATCCTTGAAATGATACTCACCCTTGAGCTTGTCCCACAGCGGCAGAACCGCCGAGAGTTTCTTTTTCAGCTCCTCCTGAGCAGGCTTTTTCAGCTTCTTCTCTTCCGAATGAGCAATGAAGAACGCCCACAGGTCCATAAACTCGGTATTGCGGAAACCTTTGCCCTCGGCCGTCGTCCCAAGTTCGCCGCTGCGCAAGGCGATTTTGATCGGTTCGCCTGCAGGCGCTGCAGTTTCACCTTCCACCGCAGGTTCGGTCAGGTTCGGGAGTTTTGTCAGAATCGTTTCACTGAAGTTCGCCAGCGACTGCGTCATGTTGATATCGACACCACCACTGGTGGCAGCCGATGCAATCATCTCGCCTTTTGCCGCCGTTGCATTGGCATCTATATCCTGCTCCGGCGATTTAACCGTCATCTTGAAGGCGTCGTAAGCGAAACTTGACTTGGAAAACGTACCGATCTTCGGATCGAACAGCCCGGTCCAGCTGCCGCCATCCACGGACCACTGGAAGCTTTCAGGTCCCTTCGGAGCATTAACCTCAAACGAGCCTGCTGGCATGGCTGCCGATGTCACGTTCCACGTGCCGTCAGCCAGCGGTTTGGTCAAAATGCTGTAGTCGCCAAAATTGCCCTTGAAGTAATCCTGCTTGGGCATTGATTTGAGGAAAGCATCAGTGCTGAAGGTGATGCGATAAGCATCGGTTTCCGGCGCAACTTTGAGAATACCGTTCTTGAGCGCCGCCTTGCCAAAATATTTCGACAAAGTATTGGCGAGCTCGTCAGCGCCTTTGGTATCGACCGTTTGTGCGAAAACCGGCGTGGATAACGCCATAACGCAGGAAATCAGGAATAGTTTACGCACAATACCTCCAATACTTCAGTCTATCGTCGTGGTGACGACTACGTGTGTGTCAACGGCTTTAGCAATCCCAACTCAAACCGTAAACTGGTCATTTGTCCCGGCGATAAAGACCTTTGTCGTGCTGCCATCCATACCAGCGACAAACTTGTCTGGAGTCTGGTCGATAATCGGGAACGAGCCGTAGTGGCAGGGAATCGCCTTGGCGAATTTAAAATAGCGCTGGGTCGCCAGCGCGGCCACTGCCCCGCCCATGGTAAAACGGTCACCGATCGGGATGATACCGATCTCCGGCTGATGCAGTTCGTTGATCAGCGCCATGTCGGAAAAAATGTCCGTATCGCCCATGTGATAAACCGTTGGCTCGTCATCAAAATGCAGCACGATACCGTTTGCCGAGCCCAGCGAATGGGAAATGCCGTCTTCGGTCATGAATGCCGAGGAATGCAGGGCGTTGACATAGGTAACAGTAAAACCGTTATGCGATACGGTTCCTCCGGTATTTGTCGGATCAACCCGCGCAACACCGCGATTGTTGAGCCATGTAACCAGATCGGCATTGCCGATAACCACCGCGCCCGTATCCTTGGCGATGGCAGCCGTGTCACCCACATGGTCGCCATGGCCATGGGTCAGGACGATATGCGTTACGCCCTTTGCCGCTTCCTTGAAATCCACGCCACGCGCGCCGGGATTGCCGTTGAGAAATGGATCAATCAAAATCGTGCTTTTGGCGGTTTCAATACGAAACGCCGAATGGCCCAGCCAGGTAATTTTCATGACGCTTTCCCTTCATTCATGCTCGCCACAACCATCTATTGCAGCTATGTGACAGTCGTTGCAGATTAGAGCGGCCTTTTACAGGCCAATTAAGGTGGATAACAAGCAATTGACTGTTCTGACAATCGACCAGCTGGAAGAACATGTAGCCGATGGACAGACCGTCGCAGGGCTTGATCTTGGAACAAAAACCATCGGCATTGCCATTTCCGACCGTGGATTCTCTTTCGCCAATCCACGCACTGTTCTCAGGCGCAGCAAATTTACCCATGACGCGCAGGATCTTTTGAAGGCTCTGAAAACCGACAACGTCGGCGCAATTGTCATTGGGCTGCCCATCAACATGGACGGCAGCGAAGGTCCGCGCGTACAGGCAACCCGCGCCTTTGTACGTAACATGGAAAAGCTGACGGACCTGCCCTTCATCTATTGGGATGAACGCCTGTCAACGGTTGCGGCGGAACGCGTGCTGATCGGTATGGACGTATCACGGCAAAAAAGGGCCGAGCGGATTGATTCCGCTGCGGCCGCTTTCATCCTGCAAGGGGCATTGGACCGGTTGCAAAGCCTGCGTCAGGAAACCGACGCGGACGGCAACTCCTTCGAATAGGCGGTCGCGGCGTTTGCGGCAGCAGCAACACGGTTTGCTCGCCAGACCTTGACCCACGCGATGATCTTTTTACGGCGGCGGAAGGCGATCAAGGCGAACACCAGGCCGGTATCAACGATGCATGCCCGCGCCACCAGCGGCGGAATGCTCTCGGGTGCGATTCCAAGGATATTTCCGTAAATATTGAAGACCAGATCGTGCATTTCGCGGCTGAAGAAATACATGCCGCCACTCAGGTCGTAATACGACAAAAAGTACCATCCCCACAAAAAGCTCAACGGGCCCGCCCAGAATATCAGGAAGCTGCGCATTCATTTCTCCTAGCGGGGAAGAGCAAAGTGGACTGTGTAACCCCGTGAAATCACGAGGTATTTTCGAATCACATTGATATCTGCTAAGAGTTTATGCGCAACGTAAACCGTTAGTTAAGGTTAATTTCAAAAAATTTTATTAAAATTGAAGGTATTAGCGAGGGTGATTTTTGGGCATCTGAGGTGGTGGATTGCCGAGGGCCTTACATTTTTGACGGATGGGGTTTGAAAGGTGGTTAAAATTCGTCAAAAAAGTCGCGGAGCTGAAATTGGATTACAGCTAAGGGGTGCTCTTTGAAAAGATTAGCATCAACAATCTGCGTGGTTCGACAGGCTCACCATGAGGGAAAATAAAGCACTGCACGGTTAATCGGCAGCTTTTGAGCTCATGCGCAGTTGCAGAACTAGCTCCCTGCAATCCTCACTCTCCCTCATGGTGAGCTCCAGAGCTTGTCGAAGGGCGAACCACGCACAGTGCTCCTGCTAACCTCCAATTAAATACCCTTACCCACCACGACACCACCGGTAACCGCCACATCGCATCCCGTCGTAGTCGGATATGTCAGCGGCAGCCCATCCAGTGCCCGTACAGCGAGATAGGCCCAGGCTTCGGCCTCCATCGAATCGCCATTCAATCCCAGCTCTTCTGCTGCAATAACTGCGGCATCTGCCTTGCCCGCACCCTCGGCAAGATCGGCCATGATGGTCGCGTTCTTGCGCCCGCCGCCACAGATCACCCACAGCGACGGCTTATCGGGCGCATAGGCGCTGGCTTTAAGGATCGCGTCGGCGGTTACCTTGGCCAGCGTACGTGCGCCGTCTGCCAGTTCCGGATTGCCAAGGTCCTCAAGCGTGAAATCATTGCGGTCGAGCGATTTCGGCGGCTGCAGGTCAAAGAACGGCTTTGCCAAGTACCGGGCAACAGTACTGACAATCACCTGGCCTTCGCTGGCAATCGTTCCACCCGCGTCATAGGCGATTCCTGCTCTATCCGAGACCCATTGATCAATCAGCGTGTTGCCCGGCCCCGTATCGAAGGCAATCGGATCGGTTTGCCCTGAAATAATAGTAACATTGGAGATACCGCCAATATTGACGAACACCACCGGTTTGCCTTTGCCAAGTTCCATCGGAACGCGTGTAGCAAGTGCCTGATGATAGGCGGGAACCAGTGGTGCGCCTTGCCCGCCATGCACCATATCATTGGCACGCATGTCATAGACAACGGGAATGCCGGTCAGTTCCGCCAGCAGCTTGCCGTCACCGAGTTGCACAGTCAGGTGTTCTTGCGGCCGGTGCAGCACTGTCTGGCCATGAAACCCAATAATATCAATGCTATCCGGGCTTATTTTATAGTCCGATAGAAAGCCGAGCACGGCGGCACCATGCCTCCGGCTCAACTCCTGTTCGATCGCAGCGAGATTGCCGGGCCGTTCGCTCCGGACGCGAATGGCCTTGGCATCCTCAAGTCCGGCCTCGATCTGGCGGCGGAAAGCAGTCTCATAGGCGACAAACCCGGATGGTCCACGCTGAACCTTGTTCACGCCATCGGTTTCGATGAGAGCAATGTCTATACCATCCATCGATGTTCCGCTCATCAGGCCAATTGCCCGTCTCGTCACTGCCACGCCACAGCCTTTCTTGTGATTCGGTCCCGAATGATGTTAAACGGCCACGTCTTGTTCGGCACGTTCTTCGTGCCCGTCCATCCCAATCAGGTAAAAGTCTCAGGAAAACCCCATGTCTGCCTTCAAATCCGACTTTCTGCACACGCTTTCCACGCGCGGCTTCATCCATCAGGTCTCTGACGAGTCAGGTCTGGATGCGCTTTTCGCCAAGGAGATTGTGACGGCATATGTCGGCTATGATGCGACGGCCACAAGTTTGCATATCGGCAATCTGATTTCCGTGACCATGCTGTATTGGCTGCAGGAAACCGGGCACCGTCCGATCGTGTTGATGGGCGGCGGCACATCGATGGTCGGAGATCCCTCTTTCCGCGATGAACAGCGCAAATTGCTGACGCCCGAAGCCATTGCCACCAATATCGAAGGTATCAAGCGCATTTTCGCCCGCATCCTGCGTTTTGGCGAAGGTCCGACCGATGCTTTTATCGTCAACAATGCCGATTGGCTGATGGGGCTTGGCTATGTGGACTTCCTGCGTGATGTCGGACGGCACTTCTCGGTCAACCGCATGCTGTCCTTCGACAGCGTGAAGCTGCGGCTTGACCGCGAGCAGTCTTTGTCGTTCCTCGAATTCAACTACATGATCATGCAAGGCTATGATTTTGTCGAACTCAGCCGCCGTCACGGCTGCGTGCTGCAGATGGGTGGCTCGGACCAGTGGGGCAACATCATCAATGGTGTCGATCTCGGCCACCGCATGGGCACACAGCAGCTCTATGCTCTGACCACACCATTGCTGACCACCAGCTCGGGCGCAAAAATGGGCAAATCCGCCACCGGCGCGGTCTGGCTGAATGAAGACGTCTTCAGCCCCTACGATTTTTGGCAGTACTGGCGCAATACGGAAGATGCCGACGTTGGCCGCTTCCTGAAAATTTTCACGCGCCTGCCACTCGATGAAATCGCCCGGCTGGAAGCGCTTGGCGGGTCAGAGATCAATGAGGCCAAGAAGGTTCTGGCAACGGAAGCCACCGCCATCGTGCACGGCCGCGAGGCTGCCTTGCAGTCTGCTGAAACCGCCCGCACAACCTTCGAGGAAGGCGCTTTGGCAGCCAACCTGCCCTCCATCGATATTCCTGCCGGCGAACTCGATGGCGGCGTCGGCATTCTGACGCTTCTCGTCAAGGCTGGCCTTGCCGCATCCAACGGCGAAGCCCGCCGCCATGTTCAGGGTGGCGCGGTGCGTATCAACGATGCCAGCATTTCCGATGAAAAGGCTCAAATTGGCACGGGAGAAGTGACGGCCGACGGTGTGATCAAGCTGTCACTGGGCAAGAAGAAGCACATTCTGGTTCGCCCGGTTTAATTTAGGACGCCCAACCCCGGTTTTCTCTCCCCTTGCGGGAGAGAACGGATTTTCTTGGATTTAGCCTCTTTGCTAAATCTTTAGAAAATCCAAGTGAGGGGGTAGCTTGCGATTTGCAAATCCCCTCTCTTGCGATTTCTAGCACTTAGCCAAGAGGCTAAGATGCTGAAATCGCTTTCTCCCCCACAAGGGGGGAGATAAAAGTTGCACTCTCACTGAAATTCGAAAATCGACCGGAAAATACCGGGTGCAATCACCGATATCGGGTTCACGATGATCTGCGGCTGCTTGATCGGTCCCTGCAGTTTGTAGGTAATGCCAATCACGCCGCGATCCCGGCCATTGCCGAGCAAAAGCCCCAACACCGGCAGATCACTGAAAATGCTGTTGATACCATAGGCAGGCATGAACGTGCCGGTAAGCGCCATATTGCCCTGGGGATCGCTGAGCACACCTTGAAAGGTGGTACCGATGGTCGAGCCACGCACGACACCATTGGCGAGATTGATGTAATTCTTGCCCTTTTCAATCTGCGAGAAGCCGCGATCGAAGGTCACCACCGAAACATCGATGTTCTTTTTGACCGCATCATTCAAACTGGTTCCATTGGACGACGATGAAACGAGGCTGGCCAGCCTTGGTTCATTGACCAGGGTGAACTCGCGCGCATCGATCTGGCCGCGCAGCGGACCATCACCCTTGGAATCCAGCGTCACAGCAATGCTGCCACCCTGCATTTTGTCGTAGAAACCGGTAAAGCGCAGCACGGCACCGGCATCTTTTGATTGGAGACTGACCGACCGTGCACCGCTTTCTGAACTGTCCGTTGCAATCACCTTCTGCCCGGTCTTTGTCACGGCATTGAAGGCCAGCCCGGACACATTGGAGCCAACGCCCTCATAGGACAAGGATACATTGCCAAAGCTCTCGGAATAAAAGCCCTGCACCTGATCGATATCGGCATTGAGCAGAATACGTTTCTTGTCGCCAGTGTCCCCACCACCCTGCTTCTTGTCGGTAATCTGGTTGAGCAATGGCCGGGCATCGAACGATTTGCCTTTCACGTCAGCCCTGTAGCCGTACCCGGTGCGGGTTACCTTGACGGCGATATCATCACTGCGATTGAGGCTCACCTGACTGAAATCAGCCGTTACAAGATCGCCTTTGGCCACGGATATGTCACCGCGCAAACGGAACGTATCGCCTGATACGTCAAGATTACGGATATTGAGGTTGTCATTGTCCTGCTGCAATCCGAACTTGGCACTTGCCTTCACACCGGCTCCCTTGGTCCAGCCCAGCTGTGCCAGTTTAACTTCGGCTTTTGTCAAGTCCGCCGTGGCAATCTGCGATCCGTCTGCGGCCTTGTCGATATCAACGGTAATAGGTCCTGAAATATAAGGGTTGAGGCTTGGAAACAGGATGTTGCGCGTCTTGTCATCCAGCGCCAGCTTCACGGACTGGCTGCGCTTGGCCGTATTGCTGCCCAGCGGCTCAAACATGGTTATATCTGCCGGAACGCCGTTCAGCAGCGCCTTGACGTCGATATTCGCCTCGGTGTCATTAACGTTAAGGGTGCCGTTGGCATTGGTGATCGTCTGGCCGTCGATCTTCTTGGCGAGATCCACATTCGCCAGATCAAGCGATGCCGACCATTGCAGGCTGCCTTCCGGCGCGTGCCGGGTGACCGGAAAAGTCACAAGAACATGGGTCTTCACATCGCCGCTAATGTCTTCCGGCACAAATGGCACGCCTTTCACCGCGTTGATCGGCTTGAAACCGGCAATCTCGGCAATGGCTGATGCATCACCTGCAATATTAAGATCAAGCTCCGAAAGCACCGGACGCTGCGGTCCCCACGGAATAATCAGCGTGCCGTCAACAATCTTTGCTTCGCGATTACCCGGCGTGAATGCCGAGCCCTTCTGCAGTTTGACGGTTGTATAGGCGCCGCGCACATTGATCGTACCATCCGCATCACGGATCGGCGGCAGATCACCGACAATATCAAAACGTGTACCCTGAATGGCAAAATCGACCTGCACTTCATCAGCAGTCAAAGGTGCAGGCTTGTCGGGTCCATCAAACCGGCCAGCCGGGAAGATCACGTCGATCCGGCTGTCTTTCACATCGCCGCCGAAAAGATTGTCGAGAACCCAGCGGCGTGCACCGGTCGCCACCCAGATCGGCCACAGCTGTTTGACATGGGCGGCAGGCATTTTGGGAACGCGCAATGCCAGTGTTATTGCCGGGGAGCCCTTGCCGAAGACCAGACCGGCCTGCCCGTAAAGCTCGCTTTCACCATTGCCGCGCACGGAAATCTCGGAAACGTCCAGCTTGTTCTGTGCCGGTTCAAACCGTCCGGCAAGCCGAGCGTTGAACAGCAATGGCGGCTCGGTTGAATCCTGCGGTGCCGAACTGGCTTCCCGGGTTATCAGTTCAAAGCGATATCCGGGATTTTCCGGCGTCGAACCATCCGTGGGCAACGGTTCGGGGCCGATTGCACCCTCGACCACGCCCTTGATGCCGCCCAAATGAATGGCCGACGGCGTCAGTTCAATTTTCTCGCTGCCGAACACATGTTCAAAATTGATCTGGGTGCCCACGCCCATATTCTCGACATTGCCGATACTGATGGGACCTTCGCCAATATTGACCGAACCCCAGACCCGCATCGGTACCGTCGCTGCACCAGCGGTGCCGCCAAGGTTGATTTCACCCAGATTGTTGTAAGCGAAATAGGATGTGTCTGGCTTGATCCCATCGGCATCGGGAACGGGTGCATTCCCGTGCGTTCCGATAAGTGGAATTTTGCTGATCGCCATCGAGAACGAATCGATCTTCGCGCCGATAGCGGAGCGTTTCACCTGTGCCGAGACATCGACCACCTTGCCCTGCCACTCAATCGAGCCTTTGATGGCGACAGGACCACCGGTCTCCACCAGATCGAGATTGACAATCCGCAGGCTTTGCGGCTGACCGGCAATGGTAAAGGCAAAGGTCGTATCGGCGATGGAGATATTGCGGGTTTCGCGTTGATCCAGCAGCGAAACCGCGCTTTCAAGACTGGTGAAGAGCAGTTGCGATACACCGTCAAGATTGACGAGACCGCGATCATCCTTGGGAACGAGCGCCATGAAATCGAATGGCTGCTGGCTCGCAACCTTGATCTGCGCGCCTTCAAGCTCAAGGTTCTGCACCTGCACATTGCCCTGCAGCAGCGGCAGGGTTGCCAGCCCGATGCGCACAGAACGCACATTGGTGATATCGATGCCGCGTTTGGCATCGGAAATATTGACGTTGCGCGCCTCAAGGGCGACATGTTTGCGCTGATCGAGGGAAATCTGTACCGACTGGATTGTTGCCTGCGTATCGGGTCCCAGAACCGACTTCAGCGCCGTCTGGGCGCGGTCGGTCAGAGCCGCGCCGCCAATGCCGACGCGCAGCACCACAAATGCCACACCGGCCAGCACCACAATGAGAAGAAGAAAGGAAGCAAGCGCACCACAAACAAACTTAAATCGCGATCGCCGGGCAGGCATAGGCACAGGCGCCTCGCCTTGCTCCACCGCAGACGGGTAGTGATGAAATTTGAGGAAGTCCCGCTTTGAGAAGCGGACTCTTTTCGGTTTCTCTGTCAAATTCCCAAGCCAATTGAGGAATCATATGGGAAACCGTAGACGATTCCCTTGCCTCTCTATAGTTGCTCACATGAGGCGCGCATTCAATGATGAAAGAAAGGCATTCCTATGACATCCCTTGAAATCGGCAATTCCGCACCCGAGTTTATGCTGCCCCGCGATGGCGGCGGTATGCTCTCCTTGGCGGAGTTGCGCGGCAAACCTGTGGTGCTGTATTTCTACCCGAAGGACGATACGAGCGGTTGCACACAGGAGGCCATCGAGTTTTCCGGTCTCAAGCCTGAATTCGAAAAGCTTGGTGCAAGGGTCATTGGTATGTCTCCCGACCCCACCAAGAAGCATGACAAGTTCAAGACCAAATATGACCTGAAGGTTGATCTCGTTGCCGACGAAGAAAAGACCATTCTGGAAGCTTACGGTGTGTGGGCCGAAAAGAGCATGTATGGCCGCAAATATATGGGTGTGGAGCGCACGACATTCCTCATCGATTCGAATGGCAAGATCGCCAGGATCTGGAACAAGGTGAAGGTTCCCAACCACGCTGCGGAAGTTCTCGAGGCCACCAGGGCGCTCAAGGCATAAACACGCCGCTTTCCGCTTGAATTCATGGAGGATTATGCTCTTGGTCAGGATTTATTAACCCTAACAGAGTGTAATGCCTCCATGAATTGAAGCTGCAAAATGACGAGCGCATCCGCCATGAAGAAGGCAAAACACTCCCCCATCTTCAGCAACCGCCAGGAACCCCACACGATCATCATCGCGCGGGGCGAAACGATCCGTCATTTCACGCTTCGGCCATGGGCAGCTATTCTTGGCGGCACCCTCGCCTTTGCTCTCGCGGGCACCTATCTGATTGCCACCTCCTATCTGGTATTCCGCGACGATCTGATCAGCGGCAGCGTTGCCCGTCAGGCCCGCTTGCAGCAAGCCTATGAAGACCGGATTGCCAACCTGCGCACCCAGCTCGATCAGGTCACCAGCCGCCAGATGCTCGACCAGCAGCTGATGGACACCAAGGTTGCGGAACTGATCCAGCGGCAGAAATCCCTGACCGAACGTCATGACAAGCTTGTGCCGCTGCTGCAGCGCGCCGAACATGCCGGCGCAGCTATCCCGCCTGAAGCAGATAACAACGCCCCGATGGACAGCAACGGCGACGATGTTGTGAAGGCTGAAGACGACGGCTTTTACGGCATTGATCCGATCATCACCGGCCCGACGACGGCAACACGCAAACCCGTCCCGCCGCGCGAGGACGACAAGTCGAAGCGCGGTGTCGACAAGGCAGAGCTCTTGCTGAAAAAAGTCAACACATCGCTGACGGATATCGAGGCCAAACAGGTTGCACAGATGCAAGCCCTGTCCAACACCGCCTATGAGAATGCCGACAAGATCATGGAAGCGCTGGCGGCGACGGGTGTCAAACCTGAACTCGACGGCAAGTCCGATACGGGTGGTCCGTTCATTCCTGCCGGTTCTGTTGCCCCGTTCGACGCCAAGCTCAACGATCTTGATCAGGCACTGGAGCGGCTTGAAGGTGCCAAAGCGCTGGCAAAGACCATTCCGATTTCGAATCCTGTGCCAGGGATGCCGGTTTCCAGCACCTTCGGCGTGCGCAAGGACCCCATTATCGGTTCCATGGCCTTCCATTCCGGCATTGATTTTCGCGCCATCTCCGGTTCATCCGTAAAGGCAACCGCCAATGGCACTGTGACCGAGGCGGGTTATAATGGCGGCTACGGCAATATGGTCGAGATCGACCACGGCAATGGCCTCTCGACCCGCTATGGCCATATGAGCCAGATCCTCGTCAGCGTCGGCCAAAAGATCAGCATTGGCGATGTCGTCGGCAAGGTGGGCAGCACCGGCCGCTCCACCGGCCCGCATCTGCATTATGAAGTGCGCCGCAACGGCACTGCTCTTAATCCCGCAGGGTTTCTGACCGTTGGCCGCGAAGTCGCCGCCGAACTTTAACCAACTTCGTTCTATTTGCAGACGTTCTCGATAGGCTTGAAGTCAGACAGACGGACCCGCGTTGTCTCAACTGGCAGGGTGACCCAAGCGTCCAAATTGAGACAGCCGTTCACCTTCACGGTGGCGATGCTCTCCTTCCCCCGAAACGCTGTTGCCGTAAACCCCACAGGGACGGCTGTACGCTCAAAAACATGCAGCTTTGCAATACCCACGGCTCCGCCCGGCGGTGCGAGGCTGACGGTAATCTCCCCTGGACCTGTGGCGTCGGGCCCGATCCGCGATCGCCGCGCCGGGCCAAGTGTCAAACTCGTCTTCCCGGAAACGGCGAAGGTTTTTTGGAACCCGGTTGAAATTTCGACGTGAGTTTCCACCGGCGCTGCTTGCACAGGGACCGAAGTTGCGGTCGCGAAAAGACCAATGGCTATGAACAGCTTGAACAAGGTCCGCATAAGGGTTCCTCTCCTATTCCAATAGCTTTTTATTGAGCTCCAGCTCCAGATCTATGATCGCATCCGACAGAGGCTGGTCGGGGATTGCCATGCACTTCTCTTCCACCGCCTTGAAATATTCTTCTTCGTGACCTTCCTTCAAGACATCAGGCCCCGGCTGGGTTTCATTGAAGCCGCTTATGAAACCGGCGATCCAATCGCGATAGCCTTGACCGAGGATGTGTCTCTTTCCGAAACTGTAAAGAAATGTCTGGCAGGTCACAGCGCCGGGACCGAACTGGGTTTTGGCTCCAGCCGGAAAACTCCAGATCAATGGAAGACTTGTTGCCGCGATGAGTATCAAGCGCATTCGTGTGACTTTCCCGGCAGCGGACAAAATGTCCGCTGCAAATACCTAACATACCTCAAAAAACAGGTCTGCTGGCATTTGCCAGTGATGCTGGCAATGCCCGGCTCTCACGTCCATTCCATTCCAGCAAATCAATGCGTTAGATATCGACACTGAGACGGATCATGTATCCGCAATCTTCCGCTCCTAAGGACGACAGCTCGAGCCAATTTGGAAATTGAGAGCAGCTGCTATGCACAAAGTGTCGATGGTACAGGTGATGATGAGTCACTCCGCCCGGTCGGAAATCTTCAGCCGCATGCTGGAACTGAGCGGCGAGCCGGCGGGCGCTGTCACTATCGAAACCGATGAAGCGTTTTCGCATGAATGCGAGGCCATTGGCGTTGACACCGCTCAAGGCACAAAGATCACCCTGCCCGCCCTTGCAATCGCCGAATATCTGAGCGGCACCGGTCCGTGGGACGAAGGCGGCCGGTTTGCTGGCAGCAACCGTTACCAGATCGGCACAGCCGCTGACGAGCGGATCATAGATGTCATGTGGTCATGTTTTCTCGAAGATCAGCGAGAAGATTGAAAACGAGACTCACCATAAGAATAGTAAAAGCCTCGCTTGTGTGAGACTTTTACCGAAACGTTTTCTATATTTTACCCTGCTTCTTTAAAACATCTGCCGCATCGAATGCTCCACGCGCACCGGGCTCTTTAGCTTTAAACATAACAACAGTCACACCGACATTTGCTGTTGGTGCATACACCGGCCTTGCAAAGCTCTGTCCTGTGTATGTGCCATAAGCCGTATTGCCATACACATTGGCACTTGCCATACCTGAACCGTATGTTTGTATCCCAGCCAA
Organism: Phyllobacterium sp. 628; assembly: GCF_014189505.1. GTDB lineage: Bacteria > Pseudomonadota > Alphaproteobacteria > Rhizobiales > Rhizobiaceae > Phyllobacterium. The sequence goes on from NZ_CP050301.1 coordinate 2,776,651, forward strand.
CGTATGTCCTTGTGAAGTCGAGGCCTGTTCTAAACGAAAATGCGTATAGCCCCGCTTTAATGTGGCTTCGGCGGCTTTCTTCATTGTCATGCTTGGCGCGCTGCCCACGAACAAAAGGCCGCTTGCTTGTGTATCCAACCGCACCATATTCTGTGCCAATGGCATTTCACTCGTAGTCGCACATGCGGTAATAAACAACGATATTACACCGATAAATATCCGCTTCATATTTCCCCCTATTATACTATTGCCCATACCGGACGGCGCGAATTTGTACAGGGAGTCTCTCCTTGACGATATCCAACTTCTTGGTAATTTTATGCTGAAATTCTTAGATGAATTGCATCTGGTTCAGTCAGTGTGCGGACGCTTAGAACTACTGTCATTCAACAGAAACTTGCTACTACTCTAACACCGGTTCAACACTTGGAACTCCTGTTCCAGCACACCCATCATGATATCATCGTGGAATGCGCCATCGACAAAGGCGGCGTCGCGCTCCCGCCCTTCGATGACAAAGCCGCATTTCTCATAGGCGCGGATCGCGCGTTGATTATAGGCAAGCACCCGAAGGCCAATGCGGTGCAGGCCAAGCACATCAAAGGCGTAGGCTAGCACAAGCTTGATAGCTTCTGACCCAAGCCCGTGCCCAAGCAAGGCAGGATCATAAATGCCGATGGCCAGTGAGGCACGCCGGTCGCTGAGATTGACGTGATCGAGCCGTATCTCGCCGATCAATGATTCATGCTCAATAACCCAGGCATAGGGATGCTCGGCAAGGCTCTCTACCCACATGGCCGCACCGTGGGACGTCATTTCACTCAGTTCCTCCCGGCTGCCGCCAAACATGCGATAAATCTCCAGGTCGTGTCCAAGTGCCAGCCGTACTTGGGCATCACCGTTGTGCGGACGCCGCAGGAAAACGCGTTCTCCATCGAGCGTCACCAATTGTCCGGGTTCCATTTGGGTTACCTCCGAATAAAAATCCCCCGGCAGGATTGTGTCCTGCCGGGGGATTGTATTCAACCTGCACGATACAAACGCCTTTAGGCGATGTCCTGCACTTCAACATCGGAACCGTGCACCCGGTGCGCCAGCGCGGCTTCCATGAACATGTCCACTTCGCCGTCGAGCACGTCCTGCGGGCTGGTGCTTTCGACCCCGGTGCGCAGGTCCTTGACCAGCTGGTATGGCTGCAACACGTAAGAGCGGATCTGGTGCCCCCAGCCAATATCGGTTTTGGAAGCGGAAATGGCATCAGCTGCCTGTTCGCGCTTTTCCAGCTCGGCTTCATAAAGCCGGGCGCGCAACATTGACCATGCCGTGGCACGGTTCTTGTGCTGCGACCGTTCCGCCTGACACTGCACAACGATACCGGTGGCGATATGCGTGATACGCACGGCCGAATCCGTCGTGTTGACGTGCTGACCGCCTGCACCCGAGGCGCGATACGTGTCAATACGCACATCGGCTTCCGTCACCGCGATATCGATATTGTCATCGACAACCGGATAGACCCAGATGCTGGAGAACGATGTGTGCCGCCGCGCATTGGAATCATAAGGCGAAATGCGCACCAGCCGGTGCACACCCGATTCGGTCTTCATCAGACCATAGGCATTGTGGCCCTTGATCAGGATTGTTGCAGACTTGATACCGGCTTCTTCACCGTCATGGATTTCCAGAAGTTCGACCTTCATGCGCTTGCGTTCGGCCCAGCGCGTATACATGCGCAGCAGCATCGACGCCCAGTCCTGACTCTCGGTACCGCCCGCGCCCGAATGCACTTCGACATAGGTGTCATTGGCATCGGCTTCGCCGGACAACAGCGTGTCGATCTGGCGGCGGTCCACTTCCACCTTTATGGCGCGGATGCCCTCTTCCGCTTCGGTGACGATGGACTTGTCGCCCTCTTCGTCGCCCATGGCGATCAGTTCGATATTGTCCTCAAGCGATTGCGACAGGCTGCGGATGGAGTTGATCGCATCTTCCAGCTGCTGGCGTTCGCGCATCAGCTTCTGGGCTTCCTGAGCGTCGTTCCACAGCGTCGGGTCCTCGGCAAGCTGGTTCAGATAGCCCAGGCGTTTGATTGACGTATCCCAGTCAAAGATGCCTCCTCAGCAGGCTTATGGCCTGCTTGATCTCATCGACCAGCGTCTCGATTTCAGCGCGCATCGGCTGTCCGTTCCTTCTGTATATGGCAGTGTTTTCGAATTGCGGCGGACCATATTCACTGGTCCGCGCGATGTAAAGTCTTCAGACTTTACGAAAAAGTCTTGAGGGTAAGCGGTCAGAAAAGTCCGCCGCCGCCACCCTGAATGGCGCGATTGACGTTGGGCGACTGCACTTCCACCGGTGCACCCTCGGAGAATGAATTCGCGCCAATCACCGAATAACTGTCCGCAGGGCCTGTACCGGGTTTGAAGGCTTCCATGATCACGTTGGGCTGGCCTTCGCTCGCACGCATGCCGGTCTTGCGGTCGATGGCAACCACGGTCATGCCTTCCGGCACACGGAAATCAACCGACCGCTGGCCCTTCATGGCTGCGTCGAAGAAATCCTTGGCCACGGGAGCAGCAAGACCGCCACCCGTGCCGCCATGGCCCATCGCCATGGGCGTGTCATAACCAAGATAGAGACCGATCACGAGATCCGGCGTGAAGCCCATGAACCAGGCGTCCTTTTCGTCATTTGTCGTACCGGTCTTGCCGGCGATTGGACGGTTCAGGCTCTTCAGGATCGTTGCGGTACCGCGCTGGATAACGCCTTCCATCATCGATGTGATCTGATAGGCAGTCATCGGGTCAAGCACCTGATCGCGGTCATCGACCAGTTCCGGCTCCGGCTGATTCTTCCAGTCTTCAGCCGTACAGGCTTCGCACTTGCGCTCGTCATGTTTGAAGATGGTCTTGCCGTAGCGGTCTTGAATACGATCGACGATCGATGGCGTGATCTTGCGGCCGCCATTGGCGATAATCGAATAACCCGTCACCATGCGCATCACAGTGGTTTCGCCCGACCCTAGCGCCATGGCCAGAACCGGCAGCATCTTGTCGTAGATGCCGAAGCGTTCGGCATATTCGGCCACGAGCTTCATGCCCATATCCTGCGCCAGCCGCACGGTCATGAGATTGCGCGATTGTTCAATGCCGTAGCGCAGGGTGGATGGACCAGCAAAATTGCCGCCATAATTCTTTGGTGCCCATACGCCGAGGCTGCCGCCCTGATCGATGGAGATAGGGCCGTCAAGCACCACGGATGCCGGTGTATAGCCATTGTCAAGCGCCGCCGAGTAGACGAACGGCTTGAACGAAGAGCCCGGCTGGCGCATCGCCTGCGTCGCACGGTTGAATTCCGATTCGGCAAAGGAGAAGCCGCCGACCATTGCCAGAACACGGCCCGTATGCGGGTCCATGGCAACCATGGCGCCTTCGATGCCGGGTACCTGATGCAGATCGAAGGCCGTGTCACTACCGTCTTTCTTCTGCACAAACACTACATCGCCGGGCTTGAACACACCCTCAAGCGATTTCACCGACGTGCGCCTGCCGTCCTTATAGAGGTTCATGGCCCACTTGATATCAGCGGCGGCAATCGTGCCCTTCTTGCGTTCCGTCACAAGCCCATTGGCGTCATTGCGCTCAGGCTGCAGCCCGATCGTTGCCTGGGTGGGCGTTACCTCAAGAATAACCGCCAGCTGCCAATCCGGAACATCGGAGAACGGCTTGATCTCGGCAAGCGGGAGACCCCAGTCGCCAATGGTTGAAATCGTCTTGTATGGCCCGCGATAGCCCTTGGCCTCGTCATACTTGAACAGGCCGTGCTGCAGGGCGGCGCGCGCCTGCACCTGCATTTTCGGATCCAGCGTCGTGCGGACGGACAGGCCGCCCTCATACAGCGCGTTCTCGCCGTATTTGCCGATGATCTGGCGACGAACTTCTTCTGTGAAATATTCGGAAGCGAAGAGATAATTTCCGGTATGACGCGGCGTCACGCCCAGCGGTTCGGCTTTGGCCGTCTTGGCTTCATCCATCGTGATGTAGCCATTTTCGGCCATACGGTCGATGACCCAGTTGCGGCGCTCAAGCGCGCGCTCGGTCTGGCGGAACGGATGATAGTTGGAAGGTCCCTTCGGGAGCGCAGCCAGATAGGCCGCCTCGGCAATACTGAGCTCGTTGACCGACTTGTTGTAATAAGTCAGCGCCGCACCGGCGATACCGTAGGAATTCAGGCCGAAGAAAATTTCGTTGAGGTAGAGCTCGAGAATACGGTCCTTGGAATAGGCCTGCTCGATGCGGAAGGACAGAATTGCTTCCTTGACCTTGCGGCCCATCGTCTGATCGGACGACAGAAGGAAGTTCTTTGCCACCTGCTGGGTGATGGTCGATGCGCCGACTGGACGGCGCGAGCCCCAGTTCTGCACGTTGACGATAATTGCGCGGGCAAGACCGCTGATATCGATACCGGGATGCTGGTAGAAGTTCTTGTCTTCTGCGGAGATGAAAGCAGCCTTCACGCGGTCAGGAACTGCCTGGATCGGCAAATACAACCGGCGCTGCCGCGCAAACTCTGCCATCAACGCACCATCAGAAGCGTGGATACGCGTCATGACGGGCGGTTCGTATTTCGCCAGAACTTCGTAGTCAGGCAGGTCCTTGGATAATTTGACCACATAGAGGGCCGCACCGCCCGCTGCCAAAAGCGCAACAACAGTGCCGATTCCGAAAAAATATCCGATCAAGCGTATCATTTGTATCCGGAACCCGTTTCATCCATTTGGCATGTCGATAATCTATGCACGACCAGAATCAATGCAGATCGCACTTCAGAAACACCACTCAAAAGGTACTCCTGATATAAGTCAGCCGGAAAACACCACGCCCGGCAATTTCAGTGACGCAATTGAGCGACAAATGTGACAAAGGCAAGGACAACCCGGTTCTGCGCACAATTTAAATACCAATTGTGGAGTTTCGGCAACGCAAACGCGAGTTTAGTAGTCTCTACAACTATAGCTATGGTTAGTACCGCTGCCAGTCGCGTCGCAAAGCGTCAATTCGATGCGCCTGCTGTCTTTTTGCCGGAAAACTCACCGACCGCCGAAGCCAACCGCTCGGCCACGTGCGTGCGCCAGGCAGGATCCAGCATCAGCTTGGCGTCCTCTTCATTCGACAGATAACCGATTTCAACCAGCACCGAGGGCACGTCAGGCGCGCGCAGCACCTGAAAACCAGCGAAACGATGCGGATTGTTGATCATATTGACATCGCCCTTGAGCGCCTTGACCACGCCTTTAGCAAAACTCAGGGAGAAAGTATGTGTCTCGCGGCGAGTCAGATCCATGAGAATATCGGCAATTTCAGGCGTCTCATTATCAAATGTCACGCCCGCAACGTTGTCTGCTTTGTTTTCACGGTCAGCCATGGCGCGCGATGCTGCGTCGGACGCCTTGTCGGACACCGTATAGACCGTGGCGCCGCGAATGCTGCGCTGGTTGATCGTATCGGCATGGACGGAGATGAACAGGTCCGCTTCATATTGGCGGGCAATGCGGACGCGTTCCGGCAAGCGGAGAAACTCGTCACTGTCGCGGGTCATTTCAATGCGCAACCCCGGAATCTTGCGCAATTGATCGCGCAATTCGCGCGCAAACATCAAGGTCACGTCCTTTTCCATGGTGCCGTCAGTGCTTTCAGCGCCGCTATCAATGCCGCCATGACCGGCATCGACGACAACCGTGAACGGCTTTGGCGCTTTGCTGACCTCAGCGGGTGCCGCACTGGCAAGGCGGTCGCCCTTCGGCGCAAGCTGTGTCGAAGCCGTTGTCGCATTCTGCGCCTTGACGGCTTCGGCAAATTCCCGGTCGGACGAAGCTACCAGATCGGCCACCAGCCGGTACCCCGGACTGTTATCATTCTTCAGCACATCGGCCCGCTCTACCTTGAACGGCCCCTTCAGCGTGAAAATGAGCCGCGAACGCGCATCGTCAATCATGCCGTAGCGCACGTCATCGATAATTCCGCGCGGCTCTAGCGATTTTTTGTCAAAGGCAAACACCGTCTTCGGCAGATCAATCGCCAGCCGGTGCGGCTGATCGAGCAGAAGTGTGGAAATATCGGGTTCTTTATCGAAATTGATGACAACGCGGGTGCGCAATTCGTCACCGGCTGCCTGATAGGTCAAGGCGGCCAGATCATCGGCGGCATAAGACCTTTGGCCAGCTTGCACGACGGCGAGCACACCAAAAGCAGCAGCGAGAAGAGTCCGGTATATCACGTTCATTTCAATGCAGATCGATGCCGCGCCGGGCAGGCATCATCCCCTCTGGTGCTGTTTTGTATCAGACGGAGCGCCATGTTACACCCGCTATGTGTAAACGATTGGTAATCCATCGTGGTTAATTTAGTGTTATACTGGGTTGTTAACAGCCTTATGTGCGGCCACATCTGTGCCATTCGGATGACACGATTATGAAGAAGGCCTTGTCATAACGCGACACACCTCCTAAAAGCAAAGGTGGGTTACTTTCCGCCATCCGGAATCATGCTCTTCTCTGTCACGGCAATTTGCCCGGCTGACAATGAAGACAGGGACATGGAGCGGCAGAGGCGAAGCATCGCTGCGGGTAACCGGAAAAGAATTTGGCGTGAGCAGACAGGGAATGTCGGCTACGCTTTTTGTGAACGGCAGATAGCGCAGACAAGGCGCGTCGAGCCAGCCCTTTCGAGGGTGTTACCGCATAACCCCAAAAATCATATTCGATTTTTGGATAAGGATTATGCGCAATCTTAGTTGTTACTGCGCCTCTGTGCGTCCCAAACAGACGCACGGTGCAGTAACGGGTCGGCACAGCTACAAGGCGTGCCATTCGTAGAGGTCGTTTCGTCAGGAACAGAAATGTTTGATACAGACGTGACTATTACCGGCTTGAAAGCCGCGGGTGCTTTGATGCAACCCCGCGCGATGCCGTGTCTGTCTGTTTCTGCGAACCTTAATATATCCGGCAAATGTGAAAACGCGGCTACGGAACCCCTAAGGGCGTCCCGGTTGTCCCGCGTTTCAAGCGTTTGGGCCGGGGAGAAGAATTATAATGTCGGACAAAATGCTAATCGACGCCTCCCACCAGGAGGAAACGCGCGTTGTCGTGGTTCGCGGCAACCGAATTGAAGAATTTGACTTTGAGTCGGAACACAAGAAACAGATCAAAGGCAATATCTATCTGGCGCGTGTCACACGTGTAGAACCATCGCTTCAGGCAGCTTTCGTTGAATATGGCGGTAATCGCCATGGCTTTCTCGCCTTCAGCGAAATTCACCCTGATTACTACCAGATCCCCGTTGCGGATCGTCAGGCGCTGATCGACGCGGAAGCCGAGGCAGCCAGCCAGGACGAAGACCATGAGGAAAATGCCGGTGAACAGCGCACCCGCGATCGCAATGATCGTGGTCAGCGCAATCGCCGCCGCAGCCGTCGTGGCACCCGCCAGAACGATGATTCCGTAAAGCTCGACGCTTCCGATGACGCTGCAGCCGACGAGGCTGGCGACGATCATGAATCATCCGAACAGAGTGCATCGGATGAAAACCCCTCCTCCGAGGATAATGGCGGCCAGACAATTGCTGCGGCCATCGATGCCGATGTGATTTCCGAAGCCGTGATAATCGATGCCGATGAGGCAGACACCGATGGCGACGAAAAGTCGAGCGAAGGTGAAACCCATTCCCGCCGTTCCAAGCGTCGCAACCAGCCGGACGACAAGGAAGAACCGCATGACGAACTCGACGAAGTCGAGTCTGTCGGTGCCGAAGATGCCATGGAAGAAGTTCCGACGCATCAGCGCTTCCAGCGCCGCCAGTACAACATTCAGGACGTGATCAAACGCCGGCAGATTCTGCTGGTTCAGGTCGTCAAGGAAGAACGCGGCAACAAAGGCGCTGCGCTCACAACCTACCTTTCGCTTGCCGGACGTTATTCGGTCCTCATGCCGAACACAGCCCGTGGCGGCGGCATTTCGCGCAAGATCACCAGCATTCAGGATCGCAAGCGCCTGAAGGATATCGTCAAGGATCTCGAAGTGCCGAAAGGCATGGGGGTCATCCTGCGCACCGCCGGTGCCATGCGCACCAAGCCGGAAGTCAAGCGCGACTACGAATATCTGATGCGCCTGTGGGAAAATGTGCGCAGCCTTACCCTTGCATCCAGCGCGCCTACCCTTGTTTACGAGGAAGGCAGCCTGATCAAGCGTTCGATCCGCGACCTCTATAACAAAGACATCACGGAAATCCTCGTCGCTGGTGAAAATGGCTACCGCGAGGCCAAGGATTTCATGCGCATGCTCATGCCGAGCCATGCCAAGGTTGTGCAGCCCTATCGGGAGCCGACACCGATCTTTGCCCGTAATGGCATTGAAGCGCAGCTTGACCGTATGCTGCAGCCGCAGGTAACGCTCAAATCAGGCGGCTATATCATCATCAACCAGACCGAAGCGCTGGTTGCCATCGACGTCAACTCCGGACGATCGACCCGTGAACATTCGATTGAAGACACGGCATTACAGACGAATCTTGAAGCAGCAGATGAAGTTGCGCGCCAATTGCGCCTGCGCGATCTTGCCGGTCTGATCGTCATCGATTTCATCGACATGGAAGAAAACCGCAACAACCGTGCGGTTGAAAAGCGGATGAAGGATTGTCTGAAAGACGATCGCGCCCGCATTCAGGTTGGCCGCATCTCGCATTTCGGCCTGCTGGAAATGTCACGCCAGCGCATCCGCGCCAGCGTTCTGGAAAGCACCACGCAGATCTGCTCGCATTGCGGCGGTACCGGCCATGTGCGTTCCGCTTCTTCCATCGCATTGCATGTCATGCGCTCGATCGAGGAATACCTGCTGCGCCATTCGCAGAACAACATCATCGTGCGCACAACCGTTGCCACGGCGCTCTACGTTCTCAACCACAAGCGTCAGAACCTTGCCGATCTCGAGACCCGCTTCGGTCTGACCATCAGCATTGAGGCTGATGACAGTGTCGGCGCCCAGCATTTCGCCATCGACAAGGGCTCCATTGCGCTTGGTCCGATCGTTCCGCTGACGGAAACACCGACTCTTGGTATTGTCGATGACTTCGACGAGAGCGATCCAGTTATCGATGATGTGGACGACGATGCCGAAGTCGAGACCCAGTCCGGCGAAACTACCAAGACCGGTGACAACGATGAATCATCGCGCAAGCGCCGCCGCAAGCGTCGCCGTCGTGGTGGCCGTGACCGTCAGGAAGCCGCAGCTGGTGAACCCGGTCAGGCCGTTCGCAGCGACAACGATGCCGACGATTCGGACATGCCTGCTGTTGAAGGCGAAGATGCAGCCGCGACCAAGGCACGCGAAGAAGAAAACGAACGCCGCAAGAAGCGCCGGCGGGGCCGTCGCGGTGGCCGCAAGAACCGCCGCCCGGAAGATGGCGACGATCATCAGGTCGCAGCCAGATCCGTTCCAGACGCTGAACCAGTATTCGTCAGCATTCCGCTGCCGGACTTCAGCAAGCCTGCTGCGGTTGAAACCAAGGCAGATGCCGTCGAAGAGAGCGTTTTCGTTGAAACCGCCACCGTCGAGGTTGTTGCCGTAGAAGAAGCGCCTGCCAAGAAGCCTGCCCGGCGCAAGCCGCGCGCCAAGGCTGGTGCGGCACCTGTTGAGACCGTTGCCGAAACGGCACCGGTTGAAGTTGCTCCTGCTGAAACCGAAGCACCGGCCAAGCCGAAACGTGCGCCACGCAAGACCGCCAAGAAAGCGGTCGCCGTGGAAACCGTAGTCGAAGAAGCAGCACCCGCTGCCGTTGAAGCACCTGTTGCAGCACCGGTCGAAGTCAAGCCAGAACCGGCACCGGAGCCTGTTGTTGCGCCAAAGCCGGAGCCAGCCAAGGTTGATAACAGCACGCCTGTTGTGACTTCGACTGCGACAAAGGAAAAGAAGGCGGAAGGCGACGCGCCGACAAAACGCGGCTGGTGGCAGAAAAAAGGTTTCTTTTGAGCCTGAAAAAACGCGTGGATAATTGAGTTGAAAAACCGGCATCATTGCCGGTTTTTCTTTATCAAGACTCCCTGTAGTCTCGCCACAAGCCGCAGATTTGCCTGATTAATCTGATCTTTCACGATTAAGAGAGGATGATTTGCTTCTCTTTCCTTCAAAGACCGGTTTCGCTACGAATAAGACCATGATGACAATTCGCCGTATCAGTTCACGTCAAACACTCGCTGCCATGGTTCGCAGCGCGGTCGCCGTGCTGGTTAGCGGAGCCGTCAGCATGGCGCAGACCGGTACGACGGCGGCGCAGTCGAGCGGCGTACCGATTGTCCGCGATGCTGAAATCGAAGCGCTTGTTACCGATTATGCGGCGCCGATCATCAACGCGGCGGGCCTTACCAAACATGCCATCCGGATCGTTCTGGTCAACAACCAGAGTTTCAATGCCTTTGTCGATGGCAGACGTATTTTCATCAATACAGGCGCCCTGCTTCAGGCGGAAACGCCCAATGAGATCATCGGCGTTCTCGCCCATGAAACCGGACACCTCGCGGGCGGCCATCAGTTCCAACTGCGCGAACAGATGGCGCGCGCCAAGACAATGGCCGTAGTCGCCGGTCTGCTCGGCATAGGCGCAGCCGTTGCGGGCGCTGCAACACGATCGGGCAGCGCTGCCCAAGCGGGCGCGGGTATTGCCATGGGCGCTCCAGAAGTTGCCATGCGCAGCCTGCTCGCCTATCAGCGCTCCGAAGAAATGGCTGCTGATCGTTCTGCCATCACATATCTTGCCAGCACGGGCCAATCAGCCAAGGGCATGCTGACGACCTTCGAACGCTTTTCCAACGCCCTGGCGCTTACCGGAACCCGCACAGATCCTTACCGCATCAGTCATCCCATGCCGCGCGAGCGTATTGCCAACCTGGAGACGCTCGCCCATGCCAGTCCTTATTTTGACAAAACGGATAGTCCGGCCCTGCAACAGCGCCATGATCTGATGCGCGGCAAGATTGCCGCTTATACCGGTGGCGGCACCACTGTCCTGCAAAGCTTCCGCAAGGATCCGAACAATATCGGCGCGCGCTATGGCAATGCTATCGCCATCTATCTCAACGGTTCGTCGCAGGAAGCACTTGGCAAAATCGATGCGCTGATCCGCGAACAGCCCAAGAACCCCTATTTTCAGGAAATACGCGGCGAAATTCTGCTCAAGCAGAGCAAGGTCATGGAAGCGGCTGAAGCCTTCAAAAAAGCCAGTGCGCTTGATCCGCGCAAATCCAGCCTCATCCGCACGATGTATGGCCGTGCGCTGATGCTCAGCGGCACGCCGGCCAATCTCAAGGCGTCGATCAAAGAAATTCAAGCCGGTATTGACCGCGACCGCGAATTCCCCGATGGCTATGGCTATCTGGCGCAAGCCTATGGGCAGTTGGGTGATGGGCCACGTTCGGACCTCGCCAGCGCTGAACAAAAGTATTACTCCGGCAAGATTCAGGACGCGCAAATCTTCGCGATACGCGCCCAGAGAGGTCTCGTCACCGGATCGCCAGACTGGGTTCGCGCCCAGGACATTATCAATGCCAAGCGACAATCGGCAGATTGATCCTGCCTTTAGCCGCCCCTGATACGAACAAGGATATGACGCTATGAAAAAAGTCGCTCTGGTTGGTGCATCCGTAGGCCTTCTTGGCCTCGCTGCCCTGGTTTTAAGCCAACAGGCGGGCATGGCCGGTCAGGTCAACACGTCAGCGACGACGCAGGCTGCGTCGCCTTCGACGGTCAACCGGGCTGAAATCGAAGCGATCATCAAGGATTATCTGATCAACAATCCGGAAGTGCTGGTTGAGGCGCAGGCGGCGCTCACGGCCAAGCAGGAGGCCTCGCAGCAGCAGGCAGCCGGCAAGATCATCGCCGAGAACAGCGACAAGCTGTTCAACTCGCCGCTCGATGCCGTTTTCGGCAATCCCAAGGGTGATGTCACCATTGTCGAGTTCTTCGATTACAATTGCGGCTACTGCAAGCGCGCCCTGCCCGATATGGACGCCCTGCTCAAAAGCGATCCGAACCTGCGCTTTGTCATGAAGGAATTCCCGATCCTCGGCGCCGATTCTACCCGCGCCCACATTGTCGCCAAAGCTTTCAAGGCGCTGATGCCGGAAAAATATCTTGAATTCCACCGTGACCTGCTGGGCCGTGACGGCCGTGCCACGGAAGATTCTGCCATGCAGATCGCCATCAAGCTCGGCGGTAACGAGAAGGCCATCCGCGAGAAGATGAAATCGCCTGAAGTCACGCAGGCATTTCAGCAGAATTACGAGCTCGCCAACAGCCTGAGCATCAATGGTACGCCATCCTATATCATCGGTAACGAAGTGGTTCCCGGTGCGCTTGGCGCGGATGCATTGGCCGAAAAAATCAGCCATATTCGCAACAAATAGCCCTGCCTAAATGCCGATGATTGCTAAAACCCGTTGTGGACAAGCAATCAATTGACTTTGCAGGCTTTTCGCTTGCCGATAAGCCGTTAGAGCAATGGATACCCAAATGAAACGGTTCTGCCGGAGGGAATTCGCGGACAAGGTCGAGGGGTTTGGCGAGGCCGATGTTTTTCCATCGGATGATACCAAAGCCCGATGGATTTGGTCCGAATTCACCCGGCCCTTCGGGTTTCCGGCTGGCGGGCATCCACTTTGTCAGCTAGCGTCGTCCGATGGGTAAACATCGGCCTCGCTACCTTCCTTGTGGACTGCCTCGCCATCTGGCAAACAGAACCAGTTTCCTTTGGATATCCATTGCTCTATATGAAACGCGTCATGGGACCCGATATCGGGTCCCGAAACATGTCAATTTGTCCGGTATGGTATGAAACAGTTGATCTTTATCCTCAATGGCCCGAACCTGAACATGCTGGGAAAGCGTGAACCGGGGATCTATGGCGCTTCCACATTGATTGATATCGAGGCCCTGTGCCGCACCGAAGGCGAAAAACTCGGCGTCGAGATCGAGTTTCGCCAATCCAACCATGAGGGTGATCTGGTTAGCTGGATTCAGGAGGCAGGCGAGAAAAAAGCCGCTGTTCTGATCAATCCGGCCGCCTATACGCATACATCAATCGCATTGCATGATGCCATCCGCGCGGCAGCCGTCACGCTGGTGGAAGTTCATCTTTCCAATATTCACGCGCGCGAGTCATTCCGGCACCACTCCTATGTTTCCCCTTTGGCCAAAGGGGTGATATGTGGCTTTGGGGTGGATGGCTACGTGATGGGCCTGCGCGCACTCGTCAAGCTGGCGGCAGATAAATAAGAAACGCCGTCAAACAGAAATAAGGGGCTTGAAAAAGCATGGCTACCAGAAACACCGGGATCGACAAGGTCATGATCCGCGATCTCGCAGAAATTCTGAACGAGACGGACCTCACCGATATCGAGATCGAACAGGGCGACCTGCGCATCCGCGTATCGCGTCAGATCACAATGCAGGCTGCGCCGCAGGCCGTCTATGCGCAGGCTCCTGCCGCAGTTGCCGCTCCGGCAGCCACTGCCGCTGCGCCTGCTGAGGCCGCCAAGCCCGCTGGCGATCCGTCGAAGAACGCTGTTCCCTCGCCCATGGTTGGCACAGCCTACCTGTCCCCGGCCCCCGGCGCCCGTGCTTTCATCGAAGTCGGCACCAAGGTCAAGGAAGGTCAGACGCTGATGATCATCGAAGCGATGAAGACGATGAACCAGATCGCATCGCCCCGCTCCGGTACTGTCACTGCGATTCTCATCGAAGACAGCCAGCCGGTTGAGTATGGCGAATTGCTAGTTGTGATCGAATAAATCGAGAGCGTGATGTTTCAGAAAATTCTCATAGCCAACCGCGGCGAAATTGCCCTGCGCGTTCTGCGCGCCTGCAAAGAGCTCGGCATTCAGACCGTCGCGGTCCACTCGACTGCGGACGCGGACGCCATGCATGTGCGCCTTGCCGATGAAAGCGTTTGTATCGGACCGCCGCCTTCGCGCGACAGCTATCTGAATATTCACCAGATCGTTGCGGCCTGCGAAATCACCGGCGCCGATGCCATCCATCCCGGCTACGGCTTCCTGTCCGAAAACGCCAAGTTCGCCGAAATCCTTGAAGCCCATGGCATCACCTTCATTGGACCCACCGCAGCGCATATCCGCACGATGGGCGATAAGATCGAAGCCAAGCGCACTGCAAAACGTCTTGGCATTCCGGTTGTTCCGGGTTCTGATGGTGGCGTGACCGATGACAAGGAAGCGGCCCGTATTGCTGCGGAAATCGGCTATCCCGTGATCATCAAAGCTTCGGCCGGTGGTGGCGGACGCGGCATGAAGGTTGCACTCAGCGAAGAAGAGCTGTCGGTTGCCCTGTCAACTGCCCGCACCGAAGCTGGCGCAGCTTTTGGCGACGATGCTGTTTACATCGAAAAATATCTGCAGAAGCCACGTCACATCGAAGTCCAGGTCATGGGCGACGGTATGGGCAAGGCTGTGCATCTGGGTGAACGTGACTGCTCGTTGCAGCGCCGTCACCAGAAAGTCTGGGAAGAAGCCAATTCACCGGCACTCAATTCCGACGCCCGCGACCGTATTGGTATGATCTGTGCCAATGCCATGGCCGATATGGGCTATCGCGGTGCCGGCACGATCGAATTCCTTTACGAAAACGGCGAGTTCTATTTCATCGAGATGAACACCCGCCTGCAGGTCGAGCATCCCGTGACCGAAGCCATCACTGGCATCGATCTCGTGCATGAACAGATCCGTGTTGCCTCGGGCGGCGGTCTATCCGTTACGCAGGATGAAATCCGCTTCCATGGTCATGCCATTGAATGCCGTATCAACGCGGAAGATCCGCGGACCTTCGCACCTTCGCCCGGCAAGATCACCCATTACCACACCCCCGGCGGCCTCGGCATTCGTGTCGATTCCGGCGTCTATACCGGCTATAAGATTCCGCCCTATTACGACAGCCTCATCGGCAAGCTGATCGTACATGGCCGCAACCGTGTGGAATGCCTGATGCGCCTGCGCCGCGCACTGGATGAATTCGTGGTCGATGGCATCAAGACGACGCTGCCGCTGTTTCAGGACCTGATCAACAATCCTGACATTGCCAATGGCGACTATGACATTCACTGGCTGGAAAAATATCTGGCTGGCGACGTGAAAGCTGTCGAAGAAGAGGCATGACGGGCAAGGACCCGGCAGAGACCTTCAAAATAGACCCCGAGCTGTTGCTGCGTGCCTATGCAACCGGGGTCTTTCCCATGGCCGAAGAGGCTGACAACCCGGAAATCTTCTGGGTTCGTCCCGAAAAGCGCGGCATTATTCCGTTCGAAAATTTTCACGTTTCACACAGCCTGCGCAAAACCATCCGTCAGGGCCGCTTCGATATCCGCTTCGACACGGACTTTGACGGGGTGATCGACGGTTGCGCCAGTGGCAGCGGCGAGCGTGCCCGCACGTGGATTAATGCCCCGATCCGCGAAGCCTATGGCACATTGTTCGATTACGGCCATTGCCATACGGTAGAGGCGTGGCAGGACAATATGCTCGTCGGGGGGCTTTACGGCATATCGCTGGGATCGGCTTTTTTTGGCGAGAGCATGTTTTCCCGCCAGCGCGACGCTTCGAAAGTCTGTCTCGTTCACCTCGTCAGCCACCTGATCGAAAAAGGGTTTACCCTGCTCGATACCCAGTTCACCACCACGCATCTTGAAACATTCGGTGCGGTGGAAGTGCCCCGGCGGCAGTATCAGAAGATGCTCGAAAACGCACTGGCCCAGCCTGCGCAATTTTAAAACTGTCAGTAGAGTTTTCCAGCGTCATAGCCGTCCTGTGATTGTGCTGTATTGTGGGCTCGATCACAGCTGACAATAAGATTGGCGCGGTCAAAAAAATTTCAAACGGTGTCGGTTTGCAGCTTCCCCAAACGTCCTTGGGGAGCGCCAAACTGGCGACAGAGGAGACTGTTATGAACATCAACGCCTATCTGAACTTCAACGGCCAATGCGAAGAAGCTTTCAACGTTTATGCTAAAGTGCTGGGAGGCACCATTCAGGCGCTGATCCGCTTCGATGAAGCGCCTGAGGGCGGCCAGATGCCTCCGGAAACTGCCAAGCAGATCATGCACGTGATGATGACTGTAGGCCAGAACGCCCTGATGGGCTCAGATGCACCGCCGCCCTATTTCGAAAAGCCCCAAGGCATGCACGTCGCCCTGCATCTCGACACAGCAGAAGAAGCCGACCGGGTTTTTGCTGCGCTGAGTGATGGCGGCAAAATCACCGCACCCATTGGCGAAACCTCCTGGGCAATTCGGTTCGGCATGCTGGTGGACCGGTTCGGTACACCATGGATCATCAACCACGCCAAACCAATGTAATGTTTGGATGATTAAAATCCCGGTGCCTCGGTGCCGGGATCTGGATAACACTGTCGCCACATCCTTACCCTCCCCCAACGTGGGGAGGGTCGGACCATCAGGTCCGGGGTGGGGGGGAACAACCTAACAATCTCACTCAAGAGCTTAGTTCCAAACAGCATTACCCCCACCCCGCTGCTGCGCAGCGACCCTCCCCACAGGTGGGAGGGTGGGAGCCAAGTTCTGTTATGTATTTGATCAGCTCTTAGCGGGCTTTGGCACATCCGAGGACTGCTTGCAGCCCTTGAGCCACACATCATAGACCGGATGTTCAACAGCATTGAGGCCGGGGCTATCGGCAAACATCCAGCCGGAGAAAATCTTGCGGATCTTGCGATCAAGCGTGATTTCATCGACCTCAACAAACGTATCGGTTTTAGGAGTTTCCGTATCGGGCCGCGTGTAGCAGACCCGCGGCGTCAACTGCAGCGCACCGAACTGCACCGTCTCATCGATATAAACGTCAAAGGATGTGATTCGTCCGGTGATCTTATCGAGCCCGGAAAACACGGCGATCGGATTGGAAATCTTATCATCGGCCGCATAAGCAGGTGAAAAGACGCCCGCTGCGATTAAACCGGCCGCAAGGATACGTGTTTTGTGCTGGAAGAGAAAAGACAAGTTGGGACGGATCATTTCAATTCCGGTTGTGTTCGGGCTGACGGGACAGTTTCATACCAGCCCGTCGATAATAACCAATTGTGGCAGAAGAAAATCCGCTCAGGATCCCGGTGTCCACGCGTCGTAATCGCCGGTCACCTCAGGACGGTTGTCGCCATGGGCAATCGAGCCTTTCGGACGGTATGCAGCGGCGGAACCGGTGAGATTCGGCTGATGTGCCTTTTCCCACACATGCGGCTTGTAGTTTTCCTGCGACGGCGCTGTTTCAGCGCGATGATGGATCCAGCCATGCCAGCCGGCCGGAATAGCGGACGCTTCCGCATAACCCTTGTAGATCACCCAGCGGCGCGTACGGCCTTCGGAATCCAGCGTGCCTTCGTAATAGACATTGCCGAACTCATCCTCGCCGACTTTCGTACCCTTGCGCCACGTAAAGAAGCGCGTACCGATCGTCTGACTGTTCCACCAGGTGAAAATCTGTAAAAGGAGGGTCTTCAT
The DNA here is from genome assembly GCF_014189505.1 of Phyllobacterium sp. 628. Lineage (GTDB taxonomy): Bacteria > Pseudomonadota > Alphaproteobacteria > Rhizobiales > Rhizobiaceae > Phyllobacterium. Next base: position 2,794,214 of record NZ_CP050301.1, read on the forward strand.
AGCAATCCTGCTTCGAACTTTGTCGTTCAACTCATCGGGTTATGGCCGTATCGCCTGGGGATAGCAAGGGTCAAGTTGCCGCTGGCCCTGTGTGAACAACCATTTTGAAACCCGCATGGCTCTTCTTGAAACCCAGCCTTTCATAGAAGCGATGGGCATCGACGCGCTTGGCATTTGACATCAGCTGGATCAGCCCGACACCGCGCTCCTTGCCCAGTACGATACAATGTTCGATCAGTTTTGCGCCTATCCCCTTGCCGCGCAGGTCGCTGCGGGTCTGCACCGCACCAATGGTCATGTTGGTGGTGCCGATGCTCGGCAAGGTGGTGGTGAACGTCAACTGTGCCGTGGCAATCACAGCGCCGCCCACTACACCAACAATCAGGATATCACAGTTGCTGGCCTCAATCTGTTCGAAGGCGCGCTCATAGCGTGGCAGAGCTTCCGCTTCGGTCGTATCGCCATGTCCGCCCAGCACATCCTCAGCGAAAATGGCTATCAGTGCAGGCAAATCCGCCCGCTCGGCGCGGCGGAAAACCGCCTCAGTACCTGATGTCACGGTGCAAGCTCATATCCAGTCAGGGATTTTTCCATCACCAGCACCGAAATGCCGGAATTGGCTTCCCCCAATTGTCGGTGCGCGCGCCGGTCAGATCGAATCCCCTGCTTTCATAAAAGCGCCGAGCCTTTTGATTTGACTCGATAACTTCCAGATTGAGCATGTACACGCCGGGGAACGCACTCTCGACTTCCGCCAGCAGCAGCGAACCAACGCCATTGCTCTGCTTGCCCGGATGGACATAAAGCTGGTGAAGATAAGCCAGCTTGTGATCTTTCTGCGAGGCATAGGCCATGCCGTAAAGATCAGCCCCGTCATCGGCGAGGATGAACTCCGAATAGGGCTTTGCCAGCTGCTTTTTCAGCGCATCCAGCGAATGATAGCGGTTGGTGATCGCATTGACCTTTTCGACGCCATAGACGTCGTCATAAGTGGCATGCCAGGTCTCTACGAGCAAATCACGGACGGTCTGTAAATCGTCCTTCGTCGCGCTTCGAATCCACATTCTTTAATCGACAATCCCAAGTTTTGCCTTGACCAGATCACTGACAGCCTGCGGATTTGCCTTGCCACCAGTCGACTTCATCACCTGCCCGACAAACCAGCCGGCCATGGTTGGCTTTGCCTTCGCCTGTTCGACCTTATCAGGATTCGCGGCAATGACATCATCCACTGCTTTTTCGATCGCGCCCGTATCAGTCACCTGCTTCATGCCGCGCGATTCAACCAGCTCACGTGGATCGCCGCCTTCGTTCCAGACGAGCTCGAACAGGTCCTTGGCGATCTTGCCGGAAATCGTGCCTTCTTTGATCAGATCGATAATGCCGCCAAGCTGTACCGGCGAAACGGGCGATTCCTCAATGCCCTTGCCCGCCTTGTTCAGCGCGCCGAGCAGATCGTTGATCACCCAGTTGGCCGCAAGCTTGCCGTCCCGCCCCTCAGCCACCGCCTCGAAATAATCGGCAATCGCCTTTTCCGTCACCAGAATGGATGCGTCGTACACCGAAAGGCCGAGCGAGGTAACCAGCCGTGTCTTCTTGTCATCAGGCAGTTCGGGCAGATCGGCGCGCAATTCGTCCACAAAGGACTGCTCGAATTCAAGCGGCAACAGATCCGGGTCAGGGAAATAGCGGTAATCATGCGCTTCTTCCTTGCTGCGCATGGAACGTGTTTCGCCCTTCACCGGATCGAACAGTCGTGTTTCCTGATCGATCTTGCCGCCATCTTCCAGCACCGCAATCTGGCGGCGTGCTTCATAGTCAATCGCCTGACCGACAAAGCGGATGGAGTTGACGTTCTTGATCTCGCAGCGCGTCCCAAATTCACCGCCCGGCTTGCGCACGGAAACGTTGACGTCGGCGCGCATCGAGCCTTCGTCCATATTGCCGTCGCAGGTGCCGAGATATCGCACGATGGTGCGCATTTTGGTGAGATATGCCTTGGCTTCATCAGCCGAGCGCATATCCGGCTTGGAGACGATTTCCATCAGCGCCACGCCCGAACGGTTCAGGTCGACATAGGACATGGTCGGGTTCTGGTCATGCAGCGACTTGCCGGCATCCTGTTCCAGATGCAGCCGTTCGATGCCGATCTCGATGTCTTCGAACTGGCCCTTGTTGTCAGGACCAACGGAAATGAGCATCGTACCCTCGCCGACGATCGGCTGCTTGAACTGGGAAATCTGGTAGCCCTGCGGCAAATCCGGATAAAAGTAGTTCTTGCGGTCGAAAACCGATTTCAGGTTGATCTGCGCCTTGAGACCAAGCCCGGTGCAGAATCGCCTGACGCACGCACCACTCGTTGATGACGGGCAGCATGCCGGGCATAGCGGCATCGACCAGCGATACATTCTCGTTCGGCTCTGCACCAAAGGTTGTCGAGGCACCGGAGAAGAGTTTCGAATGGGAAGTGACCTGCGCATGAACTTCCATACCAATGACGATTTCCCAGTCGCCTGTGGCACCGGAAACAAAACGCTTGGGTTCGGGCGTGCGGGTATCAACGAGAGTCATACTGGGCTGCTATTCCTGGCTAAATTTGTTTGCATACTGGCTAGTCGAAACCGCCCCATGAGGCAAGTGTTTCTCAATCCTGCGCGATAGAGATTAAAGAAAAGCGGCGGCTTAACGTGCCTTGATCTCGTTTTCGTCCATCCCCATGATAACGTCGGCCGGACTCAGGTGCTGGGGAGCAGCGGCCAATAACGGAGGACACCCGATGCAGAATATCCATGGTCTCGCCATTCCCGAGACACTTGCCGAAGCCACCCGGCCTGAAACCACAGCGCTTGTCGTCTATGACATGCAGATCGGGATATTGCGGCAGATGAAGGAAGGCCCGGCCATTCTGGAGCGCGTGCTGAAAACCCTCGAAATTGCCCGGTCAGCCGGCATCCGCGTCTTCTTCATGCGGCATATGTCGCTGCCCAAACGCATGGCAGGCGCCTTTCAATACAGGCAGATGATGGTATGGCAGCGCAAAACATCAGCTGAAGAGGTCGAGCCCTGGTTTTTGCGCGATAGTCCCGGCTTTGGCCTTGCTCCGGAACTTGCCGTGCGCGATGACGAGGCAATCTTTGACAAGATCACCTTCTCGGCCTTTGAAGGCACACCGCTGGCCATTGCCATGCGCGATTGCGGCCTGAAGAGCTTTATCATCTGCGGAATTGCCACCGAAATCGGCATCGACCCGACTGTGCGCCATGGCGCCGATCTCGGCCTCATTCCCATCGTGGTCACCGATGCCTGCGGCGGCGGCCATCCTGAAGCCGCGGAGCGGTCCATGGCCAACCTGCGGTTTATGGGCGACGCGATGTTCTGTACGGTCGAGGAATTGGCCGCTGCTGTTCAATAGATCGGAGCATCACCATTGCGCGTGGTTCGACAAGCTCACCATGAGGGAGATGGAGGGCTGCAAAGGTTCGGGAACCGTCGCAAAGATCGGTTATTACAGCTCTATGGGAATTACCCCATGCAACCCATCCATCTCCCTCATGGTGAGCTTGTCGAACCACGCGCAATGCCCCTGCTTAACGCTTCAACCAGTGGCCAGTTCTGGGCACTCTCCAAAAAAAGCCTCATACAATTATCCCGGCTATCCGGTACTTGAAACATCGACGCAAACGGACAAACTGTCGGCGGTGCGGGCTTAACCGGGGGCAGACAGCAATGTTAACCTGCGTCAATATCAGAGGGGATATTGGGATGATCGATCGCAAGCGGCTTGCTCTCACCTTGGCCACACTCGGCCTTCTCATGCTTCCCGCAAGAGCATTTCCGGCGGATGCTAGTTGCTCCAGTGTGGACAGCGGCAAATGCACAGTTGATCTTAAAACCGGCATTCGCATGGCCTATCTCGAGACTGGACCGGCTGATGGCAACGTTGTCATTCTGCTGCACGGGTTGACCGACACGGCACGCTCATGGTCCTCTGCCATGGCAACGCTGCATGTTTCTGACCCTTCGCTGCATATTTTCGCCCTCGATCAGCGCGGTCACGGGGGAAGCTGGAAAAAAGCCCTTGAGGCTAAGGGTATCACCAGCCCCGAATCGGTCTGGAACGCCACACCGCATGACGCTGATCCGAACGCCGAAGACTGGATTGCCAAGAACTGGGACGTCGATCCGGCCGCCGATCCGGCGCTTATCAAGGCTATTGTACCCGAAACCGCCAATGTGAAAATGGGCACATGGATCGGTGCGACCGGCGCTCTGCTTGATTTCGACAACACTTCGCGGCTGGCGGAGTTGGGCGTGCCTGCCCTTGTTATATGGGGTTCGCAGGACAGCATTTTCTATCATGATCCGGATCAGACCGGCATCATCGAAGCCCTGCGGAAAGCAGCCACCATACACAAAATTCCAATGATCTGGAAACAGTACGGCATCGACCCGTTGCCCAAATCCGGCGCACAGGAAACCGATATCGGCCACAACGTGCAGTGGGATGCACCGGATCAGGTCGCGGCGGATATTCTCAGCTTCATCAGGACCGGAAAGCCTACACCTGCACTTAGCCGCGCTGTGATAACACCAGCGGGTACGACGATCAAAACAGAACCGGCAGGTGCAACAATCATCAGTTTGCCCTGATCTGGTTCACCCCAGCATCTCCCGCAAAAACATCCGTTTGAAATTTTCGACCAGCGCATCGCCTTCCGCACGATCAACGGAGATGGCCAAATGCATTGTTGCTTCGCCCAATTGCATGATGAGGAAGCTGGAATTTTCCAGTTCATCTCTATCTGCGACAGGATCGATACGGGCACGTGCGGCCGCCAGAACCGTGCCATTCATGCGGCTGTCCGCAAGATCGATATCGCGCAGCGCCTTGTCCGCCTGCGTGCCCGACCAGATGTCCCGCATCACCGGCTCGGCCAGAAACATGGCGTAATAGATGTCAATGAGCTCCGCAAAAGACGACTGTAATCCATTCATATCACTGACATTTTGCAAAGCGTCGGCAATACACTCGCGTCCCAGTACATTATAGCGTTCTGCCAGCGTACGGATGATCGAGCCCTTGTCCGGAAAGTACTGGTAGAGTGAGCCGATCGATATTTCTGCCATCTGCGCCACGTCGCTCATGCGCATGGCATCGCTGCCATTGTCAGCGATCAGTGTCGAGGCACAGGTGAGAATACGCTCCACCCTCTCCCTGCTGCGCCGCTGCGTCGGGTCCTTGCGCGGCATGGTGGCTTCCTTATCCCCGGATGCAGGCGCAATCGGCGTGATCTCGTTCATCGGCAGCGTCTCCACATGTTCATAAATTCCACTTGACTTGCAGAATATGAGGATTTATCACATATTGCAAATGTGAGGATTACTCATATTAACAATGGAGATGAACATGACCGACAGCATCGACAAAACATCCCCGGCAAAACCCATTCTCATCGTTGGCGGCACCGGAAAAACCGGCCGCCGCGTCGTTGATCGCCTGGGTGCTCAGGGCGTGCCCGTCCGCATCGGTTCGCGCAGTGCCAATCCGTCCTTTGATTGGGAAGACCGGAGCACATGGCTCCCGGCGCTTGAGGGCGTGCACGCCGCATACATCACCTATTATCCTGATCTTGCCGTTCCTGGCGCCACCGAAGCGGTGGAAGCACTTGCCAGACTGGCCGTTGCCAATGGCGTCAAACGGCTTGTCCTCTTGTCCGGACGCGGCGAGCACGAAGCCCAGCGCGCCGAAAAGGCGTTGCAGGCCAGCGGTGCCGATTGGACCATTGTCCGTGCCAGTTGGTTCGCCCAGAATTTCAGTGAAAACGTTATGCTGGACTCCATTCTCGCCGGGGAACTCGCCTTGCCGGTTGGTAATGTCGGCGAACCTTTCATTGACACTGACGATATTGCCGATGTGGTTGCAGCGGCACTTACCGACGACCGGCACATCGGCCAGCTCTACGAGGTCACCGGACCGCGCCTCTTGACTTTTGCCGACGCTGTCGCAGAAATCGCCAAAGCCACCAACCGCGATATTCGCTACCTCACAATCACGCCGGAACAATTCTCAGAGGGGCTGGCACAGGAACAGATTCCGGCCGATCTGATTGCACTGCTCAACGAGCTTTTCACTGAGGTGCTCGATGGCCGCAACGAACATCTTACCGATGGTGTACAGCGGGCACTCGGCCGCGCGCCGCGCGACTTCTCGGATTACGTTCAGAAAACGGCAGCGACCGGCATCTGGTCCGGTACATCGAAGGGATAATAACATGTGGCTACCTATTCTCACCCTTTTGGCCGCCCTGGGAAGCGGCCTGATGGCAGGTCTGTTCTTTGCCTTTTCAAGCTTCATCATGACTGCGCTGGCCAAGCTTCCGGCCGAACAGGGCATTGCCGCGATGAACTCGATCAATGTGACGATCATCAACTTCACATTCATGCTCGCCTTCTTGGGCACGGCGGCGATCTGCGTGGTGCTCGGCGTTGTCAGCATCCTGCGCTGGAGCGAATCCGGTTCGCTGGCCCTGCTGGCGGGAAGCGTGCTCTTTCTCGTCGGCACGATCATTGTCACGATGGTGTTCAACGTCCCGCTGAATGACGCTCTGGCCGCTGTCACCGCCCCAGCCAGCCCCGAAGGCGCGAGCGTTTGGGCCACTTACCTCAAGGAATGGCTGCCGTGGAACCATGTACGCACAATTACCAGCTTTGCTGCCCTCGTCGCGTTCATCTTTGCCTTCGCCCAGCAGTCGCAGACTTAGACCCGAAGCGCGCGTGCAGCGCGCTTCAAAGCCTGCGGCGGCTGGCCATAGAGCCGCAGGAAAGCCCGGCGCATGCGCTCCGGATCGGTGAAACCGACCGATATCGCAATGCTCTCGATCGGCTCATTGCCCGATTCAATCCGTACCCGTGCGGCTTCGGCCCGCAACCTCTCCACCGCCTTTGCCGGTGTTTCTCCCGTTTCCGCCCGAAATGCCCTGCCGAACTGACGCGGGCTCAAACACGCCGCCTCCGCTAGCCGTTCCACCGGCAATGCCTCATGCAGATGCTCGCGGGCAAACACCAGTGCACGCCGTACCCTGTCGCTGTCGGGCTCAAGCTCCAGCATGGCTGAAAACTGCGACTGGCCGCCCGGCCTGCGGTGATAGACCACCAGTTCCTGTGCCACTGCCCGTGCCGCAGCCAGCCCCAGGTCTTCCTCGATCAGCGCCAATGCCAGATCAATGCCAGCCGTAATGCCTGCCGATGTCCAGATGGACCCATCTTTTACAAAAATCCGGTCGCCATCCACGGCGATGTGGGGAAAGCGCTTCTGCAGATCACCGGCACGCCGCCAGTGTGTCGTCGCGCGCCTGCCATCAAGAATACCCGCTGCCGCCAGCAGAAACGCTCCGGTGCACACACTGGCGATCCGCCGCGACCGTTCCGCGATTTCTTTGACCAGCGCCGGGAGCGCCGGTGTGTGCGAGCCCAACCGTGCACCATAGCCGCCGGCAACCACCAGCGTATCAAAATGCTGGCCAACCGCTGGCTTCGTCATCACTTCAAGCCCGGCGCTGCTGGTCACCAACCCGCCATCGGGAGAAATCACATGCAGTACATATTCCGCCCCGGCGACCTGAAAAGCAGCCAGCGGTCCCGTCAGATCAAGGATCTGGAACTGGGGGAAGACGAAAAATCCGATATTGCGCGTCATGGCTTAAAATGAGGGTTATATGTCATTTAAGACATTACCTTGCCGTTCTATGTTTGGCATGTCAACCCAAGCGAAAGATTCCGCCATGCCCGCTCCAATCACTATCGTCATTGCCATTTATGATGGCGTCACGCATCTCGATTTCACCGGGCCGCACCAGTTTCTCTCCCGCTTGCCCGATGCAAAGGTGATTGTCGCCTCCATGGGCGGAGCCGATATCCACGCGGACAACCTCGTTTTCACGAATCTTGAGGACCTTGCGAGCATCGGGTATTGCGATGTGCTGTGCGTACCCGGTGGTGGTGGCTGTACGGCAGCGATGCAGAATGCGGATTTTGTTGCCGTGATCCGGCATCTTGGCCTTTCCGCACAATACATCACGTCCGTCTGCACCGGTTCGCTGCTCCTCGGCGCTGCGGGTCTGCTGCAAGGCAAACGCGCCGCCTGCCATTGGGCATGGCGCGACCTGTTGATCCCCTTTGGCGCCATCCCCGATACGGGCCGCGTTGTGCGCGATGGCAACATTCTGACTGGCGGCGGCGTCACCGCTGGCATCGACTTCGTCCTCACCCTGATTGCCGAGTTGCAGGGCGATGATGTGGCCCAGCGCATCCAACTGATGCTGGAATACGCTCCGGCCCCGCCGTTCAGTTCAGGTCGGCCGGACACAGCCCCGCAGGCCATTGTCGATGTGGTGCGCAGAAATATGCAACCATTCGTCAAACAGCGTCAGGATGACGTTGCGCTTGCCGCAGAACGAATGGCAGGCTGAGCCGCCAACCCATCCTAGACGGCTATATGTTCATTGGCGCGCAGCCGTTGGGCCGCAAAATCAACAAATGCCCGCATCCGCGCTGAAGCCGTGCGCCCTTCAGCGTGGATGATGTGGATCGGCACCGGCTCTTCCTCAAAATCTGCTAAAACACGTTGCAGCCTGCCGGACTGAATGTCGTGGGCAACCTGATAGGACAGAAAGCGCGAGACACCCCATCCCGCAGCGGTGGCATCTATCGCCGCCTCATTGGTATTGCACAGCAAGCGGCTGGTGACAGGAATTCTGATCTGTGAATTCTTTCCGAAACGCCATTCTGCACTGCCGAATAATCCGCTGCGCGCAATGAAGCGGTGATTACGCAAATCGTCCGGCGTCAGCGGAACGCCATATTTGACGAAATAGGCAGGCGCTCCGCACATAACCCGCCTGATCGAACCGACCCGCAAGGCGGTCAGACTGGAATCCGGGAGATGGGCAATCCTCACCGCAACATCGATGCCTTCGTCGATCAGGTTGGTAACGCGATCAACAAACACGGTGCGGATGCTGATTCCTGGATAAAGGTCGAGAAACTCCAGAATAATCGGCAAAACATAGATTCGGCCAAACAATGTCGGCGCTGTAATCGTCAGCGTACCGGCCGGTGCTGAAAAGCTGCCGGCAGCCTGCGCCTCGGCTTCATCGATCTCTGTAAGAATGCGCCTGCAATCCTGCAGATAGCGCTGCCCGGCTTCCGTCAATTTTACCGAGCGGGTGGTCCTTACCAGCAATCGGGCCCCGATGGAGCGCTCGAGAATGGCAACTGCACGGGTCACGGTGGCCGCGCTTGTTCCCAAGGTCTTGGCAGCGCTGGCAAAGCCTCCCTGTTCGGCAACCAGACTGAAAATCCGCATTCCACTCAAACGGTCCATTGGCTGCCTCTCACCTGATTATTTCAGTATATGCAATAGTTAAGTGCATAAAGTATGGATTGAGTTGTTTATGAAAAGCAATCACATTTGCTGCAGGTTAACGAAAACGCCGAGGACAATGTCATGCAACTCCACTATCACCCGCTTTCAGGCCACTCCCATCGGGCACACCTGTTTTTGTCGTTGATCGGTGCCGATTTCGAATTGGTGCTGGTTGATATCAAGAGCGCCGAGCATAAATCCGAGGCTTTTCTCGCGCTCAATCCGTTTGGTCAGGTGCCGGTGCTGGTGGACGGACAGACGATCATCCCGGATTCAAACGCCATTCTGATTTATCTGGCCAAGAAGTTTGAGCGCACCGATTGGCTGCCGGAGGATGCGCCCGGTGCCGCGCGTGTCCAGCGATGGTTGTCCGTTGCGGCGGGTCAACTGGCCTTCGGCCCTGCTGCAGCGCGCCTTGTCACGCTCTTCAACGCGCCATTTCGCCCGGAAGAGGCCATCGCCAGAGCCCACGCCATCCTGAAGCTGATCAACGCCGAATTGACCACACAAAAATGGATTGCCGGGGATGGGCCTACCATCGCCGACATCGCGCTCTACAGCTATGTCGCGCGAGCGCCCGAAGGCAATATTGATTTATCCGCCTATAGCGCTGTGGAAGTCTGGTTGCAGCGCATCGAAGCCCTGCCCAACTTCGTTCCCTTTGTGAAAACACCGCTGGCAACGGCGGCCTGATTTCCACCGGTTCCGGAGAACAATCATGTCATACCCCACCCCTTCTGCACCCTGGCATCCCGGGGAAACAGCGCTTCAAAACAGAATGGGCGTTGCGGAACGTATGGCGGAAATCGGCAAAAAGGTTATCCGGACCGAGCTGATTGAGCAGCACCGCGAGTTTTATCCGCTGTTGCCCATGGTTGTGCTTGGAGCAGTCGATCCGGCGGGGGACGTTTGGGCGACGGTCCGGGCCGGACGTCCCGGATTTCTGACTGCCCCCACCCCTTACGCGCTTCATGTGGATTTGCCACGCGACCTGTCCGATCCCGCTGATGCGGGTATGGATGGCGGCGCTGCTTTGGCCCTGCTGGGCATTGATCTGCGGACGCGCCGCCGCAACCGGTTGAACGGGCATATCACACGCACCAGCGACACAGAGTTTGAACTCGGTGTAGAGCAGAGTTACGGCAATTGTCCGAAATATATTCAATTGCGCAGCATGGACATGCTCGATGATCCGCGGCGGCCCTACACGGGGACTGTTGAGGAAATCACAGACCTTGATGCCGCGGCAAAGAGCCTTGTCACGCGGGCCGACACATTGTTCGTTGCGTCCTACGTTGATCGGCCGGACGGAGCGAGACAGGTTGATGTCTCCCATCGCGGTGGTCGCTCCGGCTTCGTGCGCGCCACGAAGGATGGCAGCCTCGTCGTTCCCGAATTCACGGGCAATCGCTTTTACAACACGCTTGGAAATTTTCTGGTGAATCCGCGTGCAGGTCTTGCCTTCATCAGCGAAGGCCAGTTGCTGCAGATGACCGGAACGGCCGAAATCATTGGTCCGGATCAGGTCGGCGGCTTTGCGGGTGCAGAACTGTTCTGGAAGTTTTCGCCCAAAAAGATCATACGCCGGGAAGCCCGTCTGCCGCTGAACCTCGACATGACCGACGATAGCTGGTCGCCCAATTCACTCGCGACAGGTATCTGGCCGGAAAACGCAAGATCAGCCTCCGGTCTTTGACCGGTGCCTTTGCAAACGCAGAATCAGCCAAACAAAATCCCGCTTGCGACTCACATAAGTCTGTGCTTATGTATTGACATGTCTGAAGTTGATATATTCAAGGCGCTTGCCGATCCCACCCGTCGTGCCGTGTTTGAGCGGCTGGCCGATGGCGAGAAGAATGCAACCGAGCTGCGCGAAGGGTTCGCCCTTTCCCAGCCGGCCATGTCGCAGCATCTCGCGGTCCTGCGTTCAGCGGGTCTTGTCGCAGAACAGCGTTCGGGCCGTCATGTGCATTACCGTGTCAATCCGGATGGACTCGCACAAATCCACCAATGGCTTCACCGCTATCGTGCCTTCTGGCCGCAGCGTGTCGACGAACTGAAACAGCTTTTGCAGGAGATGGATCAATGACCAGTGAAAAGCCGGATACCGGGAAAGAACTGCGTTACGAATATGATCTCGATGCCGCGCCTGCAAAAGTCTGGCGCGCGCTGACGGTGCCGGAATTTGTCGCCCGCTGGCTTCTGCCCGAGCCGCAGGCCCCGCAAGAACCGCCCCGCATTTCCCTGAAGATGCTCGAAGCCGATACGGAACGGTTTGTCCGCTATTCCATGCGCGAAGAAGACGACGCCGTGGCTGACAGCATCGTCACCTTCCGGCTCAATCCGAACGGAAATGGCGGCACCACCTTCAGTATTCTGCATGAACCGGTGCTGCTGGTTCAGTCGCAGGGCCGCACTCCCGCCAATGGCAATGCGCCACCGCTGACCATGCACCTCGCCGCCTAACCAACCCAATCCCATCTATCGAAGGAGTGTTCGCCATGCGCGACATGATGCAGCTCGTCCCTATGGTTGTTGAACAATCCAGCCGTGGTGAACGGTCATTCGACATTTTCTCGCGCCTGCTGCGGGAGCGCATCGTCTTTCTCAACGGTCAGGTGGAGGACGGCATGGCGGCGCTGATCTGCGCGCAACTGCTGTTTCTGGAATCGGAAAACCCGAAAAAACCCATCGCCATGTATATCAATTCGCCCGGCGGCGTCATCACGGCTGGACTTGCCATCTATGACACGATGCAGTTCATCACCTGCCCGGTCGCCACACTATGCATGGGCACGGCGCGTTCCATGGGTTCGTTCCTGCTCATGGCGGGCGAACCCGGCCATCGCGCCGCCTTGCCCAATTCCAGCCTGCACGTTCACCAGCCGCTTGGCGGCTTTCAGGGACAGGCTTCGGATATTTTTATCCAGGCGCAGGAGATGGCCGTGGTCAAACGGCGCATGACCCGCCTTTATGCCGAGCATTGCGGCCGCACGGTGGAAGAGGTCGAGAAGACCCTCGACCGCGACCATTTCATGACCGCACAGGAAGGGCTCGAATGGGGCCTTGTCGACACGATCATCAGCAAACGCGGCGACGACAGCCCGCTGCAGATCACCAAGGACTGAGCAGCCATCAGGCCTTCCAATGCGAGCAGCGGATCACATCGCAGAAATTGCTGCGGTGGAATGCGGCTTTACCGATGCGGATAGGCCACGCCGCGCCTTTCTCCGCCATGTCGGCGTCACACCAGCCGAGTACAGACAGAGGTATTTGTGAGGCCGAACAATGCAGCAGGGATGCCAGCTATTGCACAGCGAGAAGCTTTGACATCCGCTTTGACCTGTTTTATACGCAGCGTCCACACCGATGGAGTGTTTATGTCTTATCAGTCTGAGTCCCTCTAGAGCCCCAGCTTCTTTGAAGGTTGGGGCGTGAAAACAGGAGCCCCGCGCCAAACATGTTTGGCAGCGGATACGTTCTTATGGGCTTTTGCCCGTTTTCCCAGGACTTGGATCAATGGACATTTCGCGCGACGAACAGCGCATACTTCACCTGCTCGCCCAGGGCGGCAAAATTTTACTCGAAAAAGATGAGCGCAAGGCCATCACGGATATCATTTGCCTCACACGCGATGGTGCCCGATACATTGCTTGCGACTTGCGGTTATTCCGCAAGCTCAAGCAGAAAAAAGCCATCGCCTCATCAGGCGGCGGTCCCTACCGGGTCACCCGGCGGGGTCTGGCACTGGTGCGTTCAGAGCTGGACAACCGGTAAAAAGAAATCGGCGGCGTGGAAACATGCCGCCGGTTTTAATCCAACGGGGTGTCCAGATTAGTAAAACACCTATATCAAACCAAGCGCTTGCATAAGGATGGTGCGTGGTTCGACAAGCTCACCATGAGGGAATGGAATGGGCTGCAAGCTGATCGTCACCGATGCAGAACTTGGCTCCCTGCAACACACCAATCTCCCTCATGGTGAGCTTGTCGAACCACGCAAAGTGGCTTTGCAGCCTTATGGATACTCGCTACCTATACCCCTCAAAAATCTTCCGGTTCCGGTATACGCCCGAAGGCAATCTTTGAGCCAATATAATTGCCCGGACCATTGACCGGACCGAGATTGAGCGCTTTCGAACCATGCCGCACCCGCACCGTATCGAGAAGGTCAGACACACGTTCCCACTGGCCACGCTGTTCCGTAGCGGCTTGTGTGTCGAACAGATCCCGGCTTTCCTCCACTTCACTGGACAGATCATGCAGCACCACCGTGACGCTGCTGATATTCCGCATCTCGCCTGCCCGTACCATCTTGTCGTGCAAATCGTTGAGACAGTCGAGAAAGCTGCGGTCATCGCGCGCAGCACGAAACTGGCCTACCAGTGTCACCCGGCTGTCACGCCGCACGCCCACCGTATAACTCATCGCGCCCGCACGGTAATGCGACCGGCGCAGGCGCCTCCCCGCACTCAGGCAAAGCAACCGTGCACATTGCAGCACCTTGTCCGGCGCACGCCAGTCCGGCGGCAGATTACGGCCATGGCCGAACATGCGCTTGACCGTTTCCGGTTTTTCCACGGCATAGCCATGCAGCGCTGTGACAAACCGTTCGCCCTCAACACTGTTCCAGATGGCACGGGCGTGTTTCGGCGCGAGCGCCCATAGTCCCTCAACGGTGCTCACGCCTGCCTGCTCCAGCCGTTGCTGCATACCGCCGGCAATGCCGGGCAAATCCTTCAGCCTGAGATCAAACAGCCTCCCCGGCAGATCTTCATGATCTAGCACAACGCAGCCATCCGGCTTGTCCATCTCAGCGGCGATCTTGGCGAGAAGTTCATTTAACGACACTCCGATCGAACAGGTCAGCACCGCGCCGATCTCGTCATGCAGCCCCCGCTTGATCCGTGCGGCCAGTCCATGCGGGTCCCGCGCCTCCGAAGCAAGCAGGCTGCAGGCCACCTCATCGATTGACCGGACTGCCGCAATGGGCACGCAGGTCTCAATGGTTGTGAGAATACGATTGTGCAACTTTACATAGACGTCCGGCCGCGCCTCCAGGAACACAATATCCGGGCATAGCGCTTTGGCGTCGCGTACCGATGTGCCCGTCTTGATGCCAAACGGCTTTGCCTCACGGCTCGCAGCGATGACACTCGTATGCGGCGAATCCAGCGGCACAACCGCAACCGGGCGCTGCCGCAGTGCCGGGTTCAGCTGCTGTTCGGCGCTGGCGAAAAAACTGTCAAAATCCAGATACAGTTTTTCAAGATGGATCGGCTTACGCATGGGGTCACAGGCATTGTTCGAGCTTTAAAGGGAAGCGAGAACAAAACTAGAACATATCTATAAAATGAATGCAACAGCTTCGCGAAAAGCCGCCTGAGATTGAAGCAAAAATAAGGCGAGACATCTTAGATTGTGGCTAAAATGAGATTTACGCTGTTGCGGCGTCTATGATCCGAAACTGGGTGGTCGTTGAGCCATTCCAATGATTGAGCGCGAGATTGCCAGCCACATGCATGGATTGTCCCAGCCGCTTGAACAGGAAATCGCCCAGCGGCGCGCCGGTCGCGCGGAAGGCGATGGCGTTGATCCGCTTGCCATCGGCGCCCGCCAGCGTCGCCTTGACGTGATTGGTACCGACGGTGCGGGCATCAACAAGCCGGTGATGCGGCAGCACCAGCACCGGCTGCGGATGACCGGAGCCGAACGGCCCGGCCTTCTCCATCGTCTCGTAAAGTTGCACGGTTGCACCCGATGCGCTTAGCGCGCCATCAATGGCCAGCGACTCGTTTTCCCTGAGCTGGCCGACCATTTCAGCCGCCTGTTCTTCAAAAAACGCGCGCAAAGCGCCCATTTTGGCGCGTTCCAGCGTGATTCCGGCCGCCATCGCATGCCCGCCGCCCTTGACCAGAAGCCCGGCCTCGACCGCGTTGCGCACCAGTTTTCCCAAGTCAAAACCGCTGATCGAGCGGCCCGAACCACTGCCGGTGCCATTCGCATTGAACGCGATGGCGAAGACCGGGCGCCGCGCCCGCTCCTTCAGCCGCGCCGCAATCAGTCCGACGATGCCCGGATGCCAATCGTCACTGGCGGTGACCAGAACGGCCGGCCCTCCGCCGCTGGACATTTCCAGCATGGCTTCTGCCTCCGCTTGCTCCAGCATAACAGTTTCCATCGCCTGCCGTTCTGTATTAAGCCGGTCGAGTTCCGTCGCAATACGCGCCGCTTCGTTGGGATCATCCAGCGTCAACAGCCGCGCGCCAAGCCCGGCATCGCCGATGCGCCCGCCCGCATTGATGCGCGGTCCGATCAGATAGCCGAAATGAAACGCGCTCAACGGCTCGCCAATGCGCGAAACACGCGCCAAAGCGGCCAAACCCGCGTTCTGTTGCGCGCGGGCCACCAGAAGACCTTTGACCACGAATGCACGGTTCAACTCTTTGAGCGGCACCACGTCGCAAACCGTTGCAAGTCCTACAAGATCCAGCATCGATAAAAGGTCGGGCGGCAGCGTTCCGGTGGCGATACGCTGTTCGCGCAACGAGCGCAGAATTTGTACCAATGTGAGGAAAACCACGCCCGCCGCGCAAAGATATCCCTGGCCTGACAGATCATCCTCGCGGTTGGGATTGACCACCGCCGTCGCTGCCGCTGGCAATGCGCCGCCAACCTGGTGGTGGTCGAGAACCACCACATCCGCGCCTGCCTCACGCGCTGCCTCAATGGCAGCAGCGCTGTTGGTGCCACAATCAACGGTGATGATCAGCGATGCGCCATTTTGCGCCAATTCGCGCATGGCCTGGGGATTGGGGCCATAGCCTTCAAAAATCCGGTCCGGAATATAGATATGATTGGCTATGCCATAATGGCTGAGAAATCGCGATAGAATGGCTGAAGAACAGGCGCCATCGACATCATAATCGCCAAAAATCGCGATTTTCTCATGTTTTCCAATGGCTTTAGCGATCCGGTCCGCCGCCTTCTCCATATCCGTCAGCGATGCGGGATTCGGCATCAGGCTCTTGATCGTCGGCTCCATAAATGCAGCAGCGTCGTCAACACCAACACCTCGCCCGGCCAGAACGCGGGTCACCAAATCCGGGAAACCATAATTTTGCGCCATGGCAAGCGCGACATTCGCTTCGCGTGGTCCCAGCCGGTCTATCCATTTGAGACCGGTTGCCGAATTTTCTACGCCGAGGAAGAGCCGTTCAGGTGCCATGCAAGCGTTCAATCATCCGGCAGGCACGAATGCAATGCTTCAAAGGATCAATCCGGTGAACAAAACCGCAATTACTGTGGAGGTGGAGGCGCTTGTGGTGCGCCAATGGCGCTCATGGTCGTGGCGATGGACGTTGCAAACTCCGAAAGTGTGCGTTCAGCCGCTTCCTTGGTGCCGTTCGTGTAATTGGCCGCCGGTTGAATGAGCAGATAACGACTGTGCATACCGACAACGCACACCAGAAAGGCATGCTTGTCCTGGGCTGCGTCCGCACTGACGCATGGCATGGAGAGGCCCGCACCATAAGGCAAGCTGATTTGCTGGGCTATCTCGTTAGGTTGTGCCGCATGATATTGCGTTGCCTTTTCAAAGAGATCGCGTACGACCGGATCATCGGCACCGTCCTTGATCGGATAGGCAGCATCCTTGTTGTTGGCCTTTACACCAGCCATGACAACCGTGGCGTTGGCGTCAACAGCCTGATACTCGGCGGTCACCCCGAAATCTTGCGGATTGACGACGTGCTTGGTCAAATTGAACGGCCCGACGCTCTGCGGAAAACTGCTGGCAATGGAATTGGACCGGTATCCCTGAATAAGATCAAGATACGGGTCCTGTGCCCAGGCGAGATTCAGCGGCGCAAGAAGCGCAAGCGCCGAAACAATGCAACTGGTTATATTCGTTCGGATATTCATGGCTGTTCCACCGATATGAACTCCCGATATGAAAATAGCTCAAAAAGCATGGCCCCAATAGGGCAATTCCCATTCAGCCATGAACGCAGTTAATAAAATGCCCTGCTGATCCGAAGAAGCAACAGGGCATTGGCATTGTTCAAGTACCGGTTTTTACTGGAACTTTGACATATCCTGATGCTTCGCCTTGATCTCGCGCACGGTTTGCGAGTGCGAGCGCATGACGATTGTGTGCGTCTGGATGTAGTCGCGCGCAAATTTCACGCCCGAAAGCATATTGCCGTCGGTCACACCCGTAGCCGCGAACAGGACATCGCCCTTGGCCATTTCTTCCATCGTGTAGATCTTCTTGGGATCGCTGATGCCCATCTTGGCAGCGCGTGCAATCTTGTCATCGCTGTTAAGCTGCAAGCGGCCCTGCATCTGGCCGCCGATGCAACGCAGCGCTGCCGCTGCCAGAACGCCCTCAGGCGCACCGCCAATACCGATATAGATATCGATGCCCGTCTCGTCAGGGTCTGTTGTATGGATCACGCCGGCTACGTCGCCATCACCAATAAGACGAATCGAGGCGCCGGTTGCGCGCACCTCCTCGATCAGACGCGCGTGGCGCGGACGATCCATAATGCAGGCAGTGATTTCATTGACCGGCACACCCTTGGCTTTGGCGACGGCAGCGATATTTTCAGCAGCCGATGCGTCGAGCTGGATCAGACCTGCGGGATAACCCGGTCCAACCGCGATCTTTTCCATGTAAACGTCTGGTGCGTAAAGCAAATTGCCCTTTTCAGCGATCGCAATGACAGCCAGCGAATTGGGCAGGTTCTTCGCACAGATGGTCGTACCTTCCAGCGGATCAAGCGCGATATCGACTTCAGGACCAGTGCGGGTGCCGACTTCTTCGCCGATATAGAGCATTGGTGCTTCGTCGCGCTCGCCTTCACCGATGACAACCGTACCGCTGATTGGAAGACGGTTCAGTTCCTGGCGCATGGCATCGACAGCGGCCTGATCGGCAGCCATTTCATCGCCGCGTCCGCGCAGGCGCGCAGCAGCTACGGCGGCACGTTCGGTCACGCGGACGAGCTCAAGGGTCAGAATACGGTCGAGGCCCATCGAAGTCTGGTCGGAAGTTTTCGGCATAAATCTATCCTGCGTTCGTGTGGAGATACCCTTTTGCGGATCATCAGGGCTCTTCCTAGCATTGCTGTGCAAACCTTTTGTCAAAGTCGCGAAGCAGCGGCAAGACCCTATTGGCCGGAAAGCGCCCTCGCCGAAAAAGCTAATCGATTAAACGGCCTAGCGGCCGTTCACGAACCAATACAAGTCTTTTACAAACCCGATAATTTCGCAGAATGCCTAAAAAGAAACCACCGCAGTCCAGCCGGATAACTCCAGATTGAACTGAGGTGGCGCTCCATTTTCAATCGTGTCGAACCTGTCAGCCAGCGCGTTCGATCCGGATCATTTGCGGCTTGTCTGTCGCGTGGCCGTCCTTGACGATACCCTCAAGAGCTTTCTTGACGGCTGCTTCAGTGGTCTCGTGCGTCACAAGAATGACTGTCTTGGTCGCATCGGGTTGATTATCGGCGCTCTGGCGTTGAACGATCGATTCCAGCGAAATGTCGTTGTCAGCCATGCGTTTGGCAATCGCAGCAAACACGCCGGCGCGATCGTGCACCGTCAACCGGATAAAGTAACCACCTTCATGCGAGCGCATCTTGGCGCGTTTGTACGGCGCCAAAGATTTTGCTGGCGTCCCGAAGACGGGGCCATGCTGAAATCCGGGGCGGCTTTTTGCAATGTCGGCGAGATCGCCAATTACAGCCGAAGCAGTCGCTGCACCACCAGCGCCGGGACCCGACAACAGCAGTTCACCGAGCAGGTCGGTTTCAATCGCAACAGCATTGGTCACACCGTGCACCTGTGCAATGACGGATCTCGACCGGAACCATGGTCGGATGTACGCGCTGCTCAATGCCGCTGTCGGTCATCAACGCCACACCAAGCAGCTTGATGCGGTAGCCGAGTTCATCAGCCGCTTTGATGTCGGCCAGCGAGATATTGCTGATGCCTTCAAGATAGATGTCATCAGCGGCAATCTGTGTGCCGAAGGCAAGACTGGTCAGGATCGCCAGCTTGTGGGCCGTGTCATTGCCTTCGATGTCGAATGTAGGATCAGCCTCGGCATAACCAAGACGCTGGGCATCGGCGAGGCAATCCTCAAATGAAATGCCCTCATCCCACATCCGCGTCAGGATGTAGTTGCAGGTGCCGTTCATGATGCCATAGACACGCGATACGGTGTTGCCGGTGAGTGACTCTCGCAGAGCCTTGATAACAGGGATACCGCCAGCCACCGCCGCTTCAAAGTTGAGCAATACGCCCTTCTCCTCGGCAATCTTGGCCAAGGACACGCCATGCTTGGCCAAAAGCGCTTTGTTGGCAGTTACCACGTGGCGGCCAGACTTGAGCGCAGCTTCCACAGCGGCGCGTGCCGGGCCTTCGTCGCCGCCAATCAATTCGATGAAAACGTCAATATTGTTGGATTTTGCCAAGGCTACGGGATCGTCGAACCACGTGGCCGCTGAAAGATCGACCCCACGATCACGCTTGGCATCACGGGCTGAAACAGCGGTGACGATAATTTCCTTGCCGCACTGACGGGTGAGCATATCGCCCTTGTCCCGCAAAATTTTCAGAACCGAGGCACCAACAGTGCCCAGTCCGGCGATTCCCACGCGCAGCGCATCACTCATCGTTCATTTCCCTGAAATGTTTTAGCCTGAAGCGGCGCCCGCAGGCGCCGCGAATTCCGGTTTCGGCGGCCGGGTTAGCGGCGCGCGTTCAACGGAATGACGTTGTGCAGCTTTTCATCGGCTGTTGCAAGAAACCGCTTGAGATTGCGGGCTGCCTGACGGATGCGATGTTCATTCTCGACCAGGGCAATACGGATATAGTCATCGCCGTGTTCGCCAAAACCAATACCGGGGGCAACCGCAACATCAGCATGTTCGATCAGCAGCTTGGAGAATTCCAGCGAACCAAGGCTGCGGAATTTTTCCGGAATAGGTGCCCAGGCAAACATGGTGGCTGCCGGTGCCGGAATATCCCAGCCCGCACGGCCAAAGCTCTCCACCAGCACATCGCGGCGATGTTTGTAGATAGCGCGGACTTCGGCAATGTCAGATCCATCGCCATTGAGTGCAGCGGCTGCAGCCACCTGAATTGGCGTGAACGCGCCGTAATCGAGATAGGATTTGACCCGGGTGAGCGCCGAGATCAGCCGTTCATTGCCAACGGCAAACCCCATACGCCAACCGGGCATGGAAAATGTCTTCGACATGGAGGTGAATTCCACCGCAACATCGATAGCACCCGGTACCTGCAGGACGGACGGAGGCGGCGCATCGTCGAAATAGATCTCGGAATAGGCCAGGTCCGACAGAATGATGATTTCATTCTTGCGGGCGAACGCAACAACATCCTTGTAGAAATCCAAAGACGCCACATGCGCCGTCGGATTGGATGGGTAGTTAAGGATCAACGCCAGCGGCTTCGGGATTGAATGCCGAATGCCGCGTTCAAGCGCCGGGATGAACTGGTCATCCGGCATCGCGGGAATGGAACGGATCACGCCGCCGGACATGATGAAGCCGAAAGCATGGATCGGATAGGTTGGATCAGGGCAAAGCACGACATCGCCCGGCGCTGTGATCGCCTGCGCCATATTGGCGAAGCCTTCCTTCGAGCCAAGCGTTGCTACAACCTGCGTATCAGGATTGAGCTTCACGCCAAAACGGCGCTCGTAATAAGCGGCCTGAGCTCGGCGAAGACCGGGAATGCCCTTGGACGATGAATAACGATGCGTGCGCGGGTCCTGAACGGCCTCGCACAGTTTATCCACGATGCCCTGAGGCGTCGGAAGGTCGGGGTTACCCATGCCCAGATCGATAATGTCCGCACCCGCCGCTCGCGCGCTGGCCTTCAGGCGATTGACCTGTTCAAAAACGTAAGGTGGCAGGCGGCGAACTTTATGAAATTCTTCCATAGGCTTGGGTCCGGTAAAAATGGGTTTAATGTGCGGGTGCGCTATACACCCAAACGATACAACGGTCGAGCAATCATTGACCTTTTGTGCAGGCCGCATCCTTGATTACAATCACGTTATCCCGCCTGGGATTTTTTGAGCAAGACACCGAAATGCGGTGTCTTCGTGACCGGTTTCTACGGTCTGCTATTGCTGGCCTTCAATGGCCTTCAGATCGTCCTGCTGCTGCTGGATCAGCTTCTTCATCTCTGCCTGCTTCTTGGCGACGGCGGCCGGGTTGGCCGTGGCATTGCCCTGCCCGCCTTTTGCGGAAACAAGCTTCTTCTGCAGAGCAGTTTTTTGATCTGGCGTAAGTTGGGCGGTTTCACCTTTTGGATCCGGTGTGAACACAGGATAGGTGCCGGTATTAACGGGGCCAGTCAGTGGTGAATTGGACATTGGTTCAGGAGGCATATTTGCACATGCACCCAAACCGGCAATCATAACGGCGCCAACCGAAAAGCGGAGAATGGTTTTGACCGAGATATTCATCGTTTGTCCTGACTGCCGGAATCAATATTCATCGTGGTTATAAGAATTGCACATTAGAGGGATAGCATTAGAGGAACGCACATTCAAATAGGTTCAATTCTGTTTCTCCAGCTCCAATGCAATCAGCAAGAAAGGCACGCCTTTCCAATTGAATGCTTCATTTGAATGTCGATTGCTCTGACGTGTGTTATCATGTCAATAATGTCGATCGGGAGGATCGGCGGGAGGAAGGAAATATATGGACAATCCAGGCGACAAGAGCGGAAAAACGCCGAACCTCGACAATTATGTCATCAAGGATCCGGAGGCCTTTGCACGCAACGTTGCCCATATGATCGAGCAGGCCGGCAAGGCTGCCTCTGCCTGGGTCGAGCCGCGCGAGAAGGGTTTGAAACGCGATACTATCGCTGATCCCGTCACCGACGTCGTTAAAACCCTGTCCAAAGTCTCTGAATACTGGCTGTCTGAACCGGCCCGCGCGCTGGAAGCGCAAACCAAGCTTTTTTCCAGCTATATGGTCATCTGGTCCAATTCAATCCGCCGCATGAGCGGCGAGGATGTCGAAGATATCGTCAAACCAGACAAAGGCGACAAACGCTTCACGGACGAAGACTGGGGCAAAAATGCCTTCTTTGATTTTCTCAAACAGGCCTATCTGGTTACCGCCAATTGGGCTGGTGAGCTTGTTACCAATGCTGAAGGTCTTGATGACCATACAAAACACAAGGCTGCATTTTACGTCAAACAACTAACAACAGCGATCTCGCCAAGCAATTTTCTGCTGACCAATCCGGAACTTTACAAGGAAACTGTCGCCAGCAACGGCCAGAATCTCGTCAAAGGCATGAAGATGCTGGCGGAGGACATTGTCGCGGGCGGCGGTGATTTGCGTCTGCGCCAGTCAGATTTGACCAAGTTTACGCTGGGCGAGAATGTTGCAACCACCCCCGGCAAGGTGATTGCCCGCAGTGATGTGGCTGAAATCATCCAATATGAGCCATCCACCAAGGATGTACTGAAACGCCCTCTGCTGATTTGCCCCCCATGGATCAACAAGTTTTATATTCTTGATCTGAATGCGGAGAAATCCTTCATCAAATGGGCGGTTGATCAGGGCCATACGGTCTTCGTCATTTCATGGGTCAATCCCGATCATCGCCACGCTTTGAAGGACTGGACTGCCTATATCAATGAAGGTCTCCGGTTTGGGCTTGATACAATCGAGAGCGCAACCGGTGAAAAAGCCGTCAACGCCATTGGTTATTGCGTCGGTGGTACTTTGTTGAGCGCTGCCCTCGCGCTTTTTGCCAAGGAAGGCGAAAACCGCATCAAGAGTGCAACGCTCTTCACCACACAGGTTGATTTCACCTATGCCGGTGATCTCAAGGTTTTCGTTGATGAAGATCAGATCAAAGCTCTGGAAGCTGCAATGTCCGCCGAAGGCTATCTGGACGGCACACGCATGGCGACCGCCTTCAACATGCTGCGCTCCGGTGACCTGATCTGGCCCTATGTCGTCAACAATTACATGCGCGGACGCGATCCGGTTCCCTTCGATCTTCTTTACTGGAACGCTGATGCCACACGCATGAGCGCTGCCAACCACTCCTATTATCTGCGCAACTGTTATCTCGATAACAATCTGGTGCGGGGAATGATGAAACTGGCTGGAGAAAATCTGTCGCTCGGTGATGTCAAAATCCCGATCTACAACTTGGCGGCCAAAGAAGATCACATTGCACCTGCCTTGTCGGTTTTCACCGGCTGCAAATATTTCGGCGGTGACGTCACCTACGTTCTGGCAGGCTCCGGACATATTGCCGGCGTGGTGAACCCGCCAGCCAAGAACAAGTACCAATATTGGACCGGTAATTCCCCGACCGGCGCATTTGATGATTGGCTGACCAATACAACCGAGCATCCCGGCTCCTGGTGGAATCATTGGCACAAATGGATCGAATCACAGGACAACGAGCGTGTTCCCGCACGCCTGCCTGGAGAAAACGGCCCGGAAATTCTGTCCGACGCGCCCGGAACCTATGTCCGTATCAGAGTTTAAAACCACCGGTTTTGCTGGGGTTGCAGTCATTATTCTGCTTTGGCGATCATGGCAGGAAAGTGACTAATCACTTTTTCGCCTTATTCCACCTATAGCCCTGCGCTTGTGGAGACGTTTAAAAACCATTAACTTTGATAACTCTCTGCCGGTGTTTTTTGCACTTCAACAGATTTCGCGAGCTTCCTGCTCACACAAAGCGGATTGGACTGAACCTTTGCAAACGCCGGAAAAGACGAGACGGGGGAATCGTTGAACAAGCTGTCAGCCTCAATAACGGCCTTCAGGGCAAGCACAGTCATATGTGTTGTTACGCTGTTTGCCATGGCTACAGTATCCTGCACGTCAACCGGTTCCGCACCCACTGCCGCTACAGTCCTCAGCGTTGCGCCAGAAAGCACAACGACAGCGACCGGCGAGGTTTCCCCTGCTACAGCCAATGCGATGCCTGCAACCGGGACAGCGCAGGTTTCGCCAGAAGCGCTGGCACTTGCCGGAGGCTCGGAAACCAACGCGCTGAAAGCCGCCCACGGAGCAGGCGCTCAGCCAGCGCAGGACAAAGCTGCCGTCAATGCGGCCATAGCAGCGGCGACGCCCCCACCTGCCAATGGAAAAACACCGCTCTTGGGTTCAAGCACTGCGGCCGCCCAGCCTGAGAACCAGCAGGTCGCAAGTGCACCAACGGCAGCAGTAAAGCCGCCAGTGCGAACATCTTTGTTTGGCAGCTGGTCAAAGACTGCAGAACCCGCACCCGTCGAACAGCCGCAACAAGCGGAGACGCCAGTTGCCGGTAAGACAACCAAAGCGCAGGTCGCGTCGGGTGAATCGGGGCAATCTGTCGGCGCAGAGGGGAAACCGGCTACTCGTCCTCAAGGCCAGGACAATGGCCAACTCGTGCGGCTCTTTGCCAACAACGCCAATTCGTCCAAGCGCCAGCAAGTGGTTATTCAGCCAAAAGCATTTGCTCAGTTGAAAGCCGTGAATCCGGATGTTCACATGGCGAGTGTTGCGGGTTTGCCGTCGGCGACAAATTATCTCGCGACTCTTCCGGGCGTGCGTCCGAATGGCGGCATTCAGATTATGCAACGCGACAGCCTTTATGCAGATGATGATGTGGAAGCAGCGTCCGCACCGGTGATTCTCGCATCTGCTGCCGGTCTCGCTCGCCTTGCTCCCAATGGCCTCAGAGTTCAGCGTGAAAGTGTTGATGTGGCATGTTTGAAACCACAATTGGTGGGAATGCTCAAATCAATCGAACGGCGGTTCGGTAAATCGGTGATTGTAACATCGGGGTACCGCAGCCCTCCTTATAATCGTCTGGTGAATGGCGCGAAGGCTTCCTTGCATATGTCCTGTGCGGCAGCTGACATTCAGGTTCCAGGTATTTCCAAGTGGGAATTGGCAAACTTCGCTCGCTCCATGCCGGGGCGCGGCGGTGTGGGAACATATTGCAGCACCGAATCAGTGCATGTCGATATTGGCCCGACGCGCGACTGGAATTGGCGCTGTGGTGGCCGTCGAAGAATCTAAAACCAACAAATTCGGCGCTGCCTTGTCATTGTTTACTGAGTTACCCCCAGATGCAGACGAACAATTTTCACTTTTTCCCAAAAAAGAATGCATTATGGGGTTGCGGCAGAAAAACTGTTTCATTATAAGCCGCTTACCTGCAGGCGCCCATCGTCTAGCGGTTAGGACGGCGCCCTTTCACGGCGCAAACAGGGGTTCGATTCCCCTTGGGCGTACCAGGTTTTCTTCTCAAATAATCAAGATCTTATTGCCAACTGCTTACAACGCAGATGCGGCTTTTTGATAAGCACGCAGCACGTAATAAGCCATTTAGGCTATTGTGAGGTTGATCCTGCAACAGCAGTATGACGCGCTCGCTGTGGGCGTCCTGCCAGAGTTTTCCCCGCTCATACCGGCTTTTTAAAGTCGGGATATTCAACAATCACATCGCCCGTCCCGGTTGCATCATGCAAATATGCGGAGTTTGCATGAGATTTGCCGGGAAATCATATGCGGTCAATCCACAGCCTTCAAGCTTTGTCACAGGCTGTTAAAGAAAGTTATGAGATTGTAATCCTGACCTGACCTATCATCAATCACTGCTGAGATTCCGATCTTAGCAGTAGGGTTCGGTTTAACCTCCAAACGAACCCGAATTCTCCCACCCCAGAGCAAATTTGCCTGCCTTTCTTAAGGCAGGTTTTTTTTCGTTCTTTTTCAACCGGCCCGCGAATAAGCTTAAGGCCAACACAATCTCAGCACGTTTGCCTGTCCTAATGATCATATGCAGGAAAACATGATCATGAGCACACAAGCAAAGACCACTTTAACATTTATGCTGGCAGGCTTGGTTGCCACAGCGGTCGTTCTCATGGCGGATATGTCATTCGCCGAAATGCTCAAGGCGATCCAGAATCTCTCATAAATAGCGATTGTTCGAGCCTGTCGTCTCGGATATTCCTCGAATATGATCTTTTCCGCACCCTTGGTTACCGGCAAGCTTATCCAGCGCTATAAGCGATTTCTTGCCGATATCATTCTTGATGATGGTCGCCCGATCACAAGTTCCGTGCCGAACACCGGTTCCATGCTGGGATTGACCGATTCAGGCATTCCCGTCTGGCTTTCCCGGTCAGACGATACAAAGCGCAAATATGCCCATACGCTGCAGATCGTTGAGGCTCAAGGCACGCTTGTCGGCATCAATACGGGCTTACCCAACCGCATTGCCGAAGAAGCCATTCTCGCAGGCCTGATACCGTCCTTGGCCGATTATGCCGAATTGAAGCGCGAGCAGAAATACGGCCTGAATTCACGTATCGACATTCTCCTCCATGACCCGCAAAAGCCTTCCACCTATGTGGAAGTGAAGAATGTTCACTTCTCGCGAACTGCCGGTCTCGCCGAATTTCCGGATTCTCCCACAGCCCGCGGCGCAAAACATCTGGACGAACTCGGCAACATGGTCGAAAATGGTTTCCGTGGTGTCATGCTCTATGTGATCCAGCGCCGCGATTGCGATCGGTTGAAAATCTGCGGTGATCTTGATCCGGTCTACGCACGAGCTTTTGAACGGGCAATGCGGCGTGGGGTTGAAGCTTATGCAATAAGATGCCACATCACATCGACCGGTATTGTCGCAACGAGCACGATACCAATTATTGATTGACGCCAAGCGGAAGGCACTATGGTTACCTATCTTGATGCACAGAGCGCGCCCCTAAAAAACACCGGGCAAATTCGGCTGCATGGCCCGGAAGGCTTTACCGCCATCCGCAAGGCCTGCCGGCTTACAGCGCGCTGCCTTGATGAACTGGCAGGCCTGGTTGCGCCGGGTGTGACCACGAATACCATCGACCGCTTTGTTTTCGAATTTGGCGCCGATCACGGCGCCCTGCCCGCAACGCTGAACTATCGCGGATATACGAAGTCGTCCTGCACGTCGATCAATCACGTTGTTTGCCATGGCATCCCGGATGACAAGCCATTGCGTGAAGGCGACATCGTCAATATCGACGTCACCTACATTCTTGATGGCTGGCATGGTGACTCAAGCCGCATGTATCCGGTTGGCGAAATCAAGCGCGCTGCAGAACGGCTCATGGAAGTAACACATGAAAGCCTGATGCGCGGCATCGCTGCGGTTCGCCCTGGTGCACGCACCGGTGCTATCGGCGCAGCCATCCAGAACTATGCCGAAGCGGAGCGCTGCTCGGTGGTTCGCGATTTCTGCGGCCATGGTGTTGGCCATCTTTTCCATGATGCGCCCAATATTCTGCATTATGGCACGCCGAACGAAGGTGTAGAACTGCGCGAAGGCATGATCTTTACCATCGAGCCAATGATCAATCTTGGCCGTCCGCATGTGAAAGTGCTGGCGGATGGTTGGACGGCTGTCACACGGGATCGTTCATTGACAGCGCAATACGAACATACGGTGGGTGTCACGGCAGACGGGTGTGAGGTGTTTACACTCTCTCCCGCCGGGCTCTTCGCTCCGGGATTGAAACTCGATTAGGAACATAGGCCCCAATGAGCGAAGACGAGCCACAAAAGACCCTCTTCCTCACTGAACCTTCTCCACCACCCCTCCAAAAACAACCTGGTGTTGAAAAAAGGCCGGTGCATCCAGCCCGGCCAGCAAAATTGACCCTCCGGTGGAAGGTCCTCACTATATCGGTCACCGCGAACGCATGAAGGAGCGCTTCCAGAAAGTCGGTCATCAAGGCTTGGCAGACTATGAGATGCTGGAAATGCTGCTTTACCGTTCCATCCGCCAAGGCGATACCAAATCTCTTGCAAAGGCGCTGCTGGCGCGTTTTGGAACCTTGGCTGAGGTTTTGGGTGCACCGGAACATTTACTGCAGGAAATAAAAGGCTGCGGTCCAACCGTAGCGTTCGATCTCAAATTCGCGTCCGCTCTCGCCCATAGGGTAATCCGCAGCGATATGCACGAACGCACGGTGCTGGGTTCATGGGGCAAGTTGATCGACTATTGCACGGCTGCCATGGCTCACGAATCGCGCGAGCAATTCCGGATCCTTTTCCTCGACAAGAAAAATGCCCTCATTGCGGATGAAGTGCAGCAAGTCGGCACTGTCGATCACACTCCGGTCTATCCACGGGAAGTCATTGCGCGTGCGCTTCAGCTTTCGGCAAGCGCCATCATCCTCGCGCACAATCATCCGTCCGGAGATCCAACACCATCCAGAGCCGATATCGAAATGACCAAGACAATCGCCAATATTGGCGGACAGATGGGCATCGTCGTGCACGATCATATCATCATTGGCAAGAACGGTCATGCGAGCCTGAAAGGCATGAAACTTTTTTAAAGACAGGCAAAATCACACTAGGACCGCAAATACGATCAAATGCACCGGTTTCAAGCCCTGTAGTGAAATGCCGTGCATACATGGAGAGTTCACATGAATCCGGTTGAGAAGGCGATTTGGTATGTCGAGGGGCATTTCGCGGAAGAAATTACGCTTGATGATATCGCCGGTGTCGCGGGTCTTTCGCGTTTTTACCTGTCGCGTGTATTTGGCATATTTGCGGGTCGTTCGGTCAGCAGCCATATTCGTGGCCGCAGGCTGACGGAAGCCGCAAGATTACTCAGCAACGGCGCTCCAGACATCCTTAGCGTCGCTCTCAATGCCGGTTACAACTCCCATGAAGCATTCACGCGGGCGTTCCGCGATCAGTTCGGTCTTACACCTGAACAGGTCCGTGCACAGCGCCACACCGAAAACATCCCGCTTGTGGAGGCAATCAAAATGGATGAGGCATTCATTACAGACTTAGAAGAACCACGCGTTGAGAACGGCAAGCCGATGCTGATCGCCGGTATCGGCGAACGTTATACCTGCGAGACCAGCGCCGCTATCCCGGCGCAATGGCAGCGGTTTAATCCCTATTTCGGCCAAATCTCCGGTCAGGTAGGCAATGTTGCCTATGGCGTTTGCTGCAACGGCGATGATGCAAACAATTTTGACTATATTGCCGGAGCCGAGGTGAAGGATTTCTCGGATATTCCCGACGAATTCGCCCGTATACGTATCCCTGCCCAGACTTATCTGGTGTTCTCCCACCGGAAACACATCTCGACCATACGCAGCACCATCATGACCATATGGGGCAAATGGTTGCCAGAATCCGGCCATGTATTGGTGGATGCGCCGAATTTCGAACGCTATGGACCGGAATTTGATCCGCGCACAGGCAATGGCGGTATGGAAATCTGGATCCCGATCCAGAACTGACGTTGAGTGTCGGCTCCTGACAGAGCGATGTCAGGAGCCGTTCCGCTATAATGTGACTGCGAAGGTACCG
Organism: Phyllobacterium sp. 628; assembly: GCF_014189505.1. Taxonomy (GTDB): domain Bacteria; phylum Pseudomonadota; class Alphaproteobacteria; order Rhizobiales; family Rhizobiaceae; genus Phyllobacterium. Next base: position 2,824,039 of record NZ_CP050301.1, read on the forward strand.
AAAGTGGAGGAAACGATGTTACAGGCCTGTCTGAATGGCGGACGCACACGGGATTTTCACGACACCGTGCCTTTTACAGCTTCAGAACTCGCCAAAGATGCAGAACTGTCCGTCGCCGCCGGCGCCGACGAACTGCATATCCATCCACGCGGACCGGACGGATTGGAAACGCTTGACCCTGATGAAGTCGCACAAACGTTGCGGGCCATCCGGATGAGCGTTCCTGGCATTCCAATCGGCCTGTCCACCCATTGGCGTATTCATCCCGGCGGCGTTGCCCGGCAAGAACCAATTCGCCAATGGACCGTCTTGCCGGACTATGTCTCAATCAATCTGATCGAGGATGATGCGGATGATTTGATCGAGCTGGCGCTCAGCAAAGGCATGGGCATTGAAGCCGGGCTCTGGTCTGTTCGCGATGCTGAACGATTCATTACCCTGCCCGATGCCACGAAATGCCTGCGCGTTCTCATTGAAATCAATGAACAGGATGCCGATGAAGGATTGGCTGCAGCGAACGATATTCATACAGTCCTGAAGCGCGCCAATGTCAAACTTCCGATCCTCATGCATGGTGACGAAGCGAGCGTCTGGCCCATCTATGAACATGCGATAGCCAAGGGTTTTGACAGCCGCATCGGGCTTGAGGACGGCAATCTTCTACCCACAGGTGCAATGGCAAAAGACAATGCCGAGTTGCTGGCAGCTGCGGTCGCCTTGCATCAACAAATCACAAGCAGCGCCTAGAGCAAGTTTTGCTTATTCGGAGCCGTTCTGCCGGAGGGAATTTGTGGGCAAGAGCAAGGGGTTTGACGAGCCCGATGTTTACCCATCGGGCGAAGTCAAAGCCCGCAGGAATTGGACCAAATTCACCCGGCCCACCGGTCGAACCGCATTTCTACCGAAATGCGCATAATTCGACCGGCAGATATGAAAGCGTGTTGGTGTGCACAGCAAACCAACGGCTGGGTTTCCGGCTGGCGGACACCCGCTTTGTCAGGCAGCTTCGTCCGATGGGTAAACATCGGCCTCGCTACCTTCCGCGTGGATTGTCTCGCCATCCGAGAAACAGAACTGGCTTCGAATAAACAAAATTTGCTCTAGATTTCATCAAGAAATTCGTTGAGAAAACGGTGAAGCCGCTCCTGCCGTATTTGCGCAATCCGAGCACCTGTCCTGGTGTTGAAACCAGCAGCCAGTTTAAATAATTTGGTTTGGAAATGATCGATGGCAAAGCGTTTGTCGTCGAAAGCACGTGCCGTCGCACGCGGGTCAGAGGGATCGTAAAGCCCGCTGCCCATCCGGCCGGCAATGTAGAAGCATCGCGCGGCACCCACCATTCCAATCGCATCCAATCTGTCCGCGTCCTGCAGGATTTTCGCTTCCAATGTTGTAGGCACTATTCCTGCAGAAAAACTGTGAGCCTCAATGGCGTGACTAACCGCACTGATTTGTGACTGTACCCAGCCAAGACCAGCAAGCAGCTGTGCAGCTTTCTCAGCGGCAAGGCGCGAAGCCTGCGCGCGCAGCGGCGCGTTCTTTTCAACCGCAACACAGTCATGCAGAACAGTAGCGGCAGCCAGCACTTGCATGTTCCCGCCCTCCTCAGCATGGATTGCCACCACGTTTTTCCAGACACGCAGAAGATGCGAGAGATCATGCGAACCGTCGCTTGAGCCATCCGTGGCGTGAGGGACAAGTTTTTCAGCAAGCGCCTCATATGGCGCGAATGCAGCAAGGGTCATGGCGCACTATCCGCAGGAATCAATCGAGACCAGCGCATTATGCATGAACTCTGGGGCGCGCGGACAACAAAAAAGGCCGCATGAAGCGGCCTTTTCTTTGAACAGTGCGAAAACTTATGCTTCGTCTTCAGTCTTCTTCTTGGCTGCCTTTTTCGGCGCTGCCTTCTTTGCAGGCTTCTTGGCTTCGCCGGACTTTTCATCCGACTCGTCTTCAGCCATCAGCTCTTCCTTGGTCACCTTCTTGTCGGTGACATTGATGGACGAGAGAAGGTGGTCGACAACCTTTTCTTCAAAGATTGGAGCGCGCAGATTGTTGATTGCTTCCGGAGTCTTGCGGAAGAATTCATAAATCTGCTGTTCCTGACCAGGATACTGACGAACCTGATCGTAAACAGCGCGCTGCAGTTCTTCTTCGGTCACTTCGATACCAGCCTTGTTGCCGATTTCGGAGAGAACGAGACCGAGACGGACGCGGCGTTCAGCCAGCTTGCGATATTCTTCGCGCGCTGCTTCTTCCGTTGTGTCTTCGTCTTCGAAAGTCTTGCCAGCCTGCTGCAAATCCTGACCGATCTGGGCCCAGATGTTGTTGAACTCGGCATTGATCAGACGTTCTGGCGATTCGAACTGGTACTCGCCGTCCAGCGCATCAAGAATCTGACGCTTGACCTTCTGGCGTGTGAACGAGCCGTACTGGCTTTCGATCTGTTCACGAATGACCTGACGCAGACGATCGGCGCTTTCAATGCCGAGCTTCTTGGCAGTCTCATCGTTGATTTCAAGTTCGCCCGGCTTGCCAATTTCCTTGACGGTGATGTCGAAGGTGGCATCCTTGCCTGCAAGGTGCGCCGCGCCGTATTCAGCCGGGAACGTAACCTTGATCTGTTTTTCGTCACCAGCCTTGGCGCCGACGAGCTGATCTTCAAAACCTGGAATGAACTGGCCGGAGCCGAGGATCAGGGTCGCATCCGTGTCAGCGCCGCCCTCAAATGGCTCACCGTCGATCTTGCCGAGGTAATCCATGGTAACGCGGTCGCCAGTTTCGGCCTTGCCCTTCTTTGTCTCAAAAGTCTGGGCAGAGCTGGCAACGCGCTTGACCTGCTCTTCAACTTCCGCATCGGTCACATCAACAACTTCGCGTGTGACGCTAATCTTGGAAGCATCCTTGAGTTCGATCGCTGGCAGGACTTCGTAGTTCAGCGTGAATTCAAAATCGGCTTCACCGTTGAGAACCTTGTCTGCTTCCTTCTCGTCTTCCGTCATAGCGACTTCCGGCTGAGTGGCGGACTTTTCGTTGCGGTCGGCAAGGATCGTGCGTGAGGAATCGCTGAGGATCTCATTGACGACTTCAGCCATAAAGGACTTGCCGTACATCTTGCGCAAGTGATTGAGCGGCACTTTGCCGGGGCGGAAGCCATTGATGCGCGCCTTGGCGCTGGCACCTTGGAGGCGTTCGGAAAGCTTTGCTTCCAGATCCTTGGCCGGTACAACGACCTTGATCTCGCGCTTCAGCCCTTCATTGAGCGTTTCAGTAACCTGCATGTCCAAACCTTCACTTTTTTAACATTTGTCCCGCCGTCGCCGGCTGATCAGCCAAATTGCGGGAGAAAAACTGTCTGCCATCGTGTGGCTTCTGGTGCAGATGGAATGAGCAAGGCCCAAGCCATCCACGTTGATTTTATTGCTTTATTTCTCGTTCTGCTCTTTATTTGTGTCACAATTCATACAATAGAACGTGTCACGGAGCCGCGGAAGAAATTGCACCCTTACCGATTGGTGGCTTCATTTACTTGCACTGCGTACAAAAATCAATGGCAGAGCCCGGCCGGTTAGAGCGAAAATGCAGCGCGCGCTATAGCTTGTTACAACCAGATAGCATTTCAAGGTTGCTATGAAACAATTAGAAGTGAAATATTTGCTGAGTGACAACAATCTGCAACTGTGCAAATCTCACCTTTGTGGGGACTATCGACAGCTATCTAGGACTCGTACCTTTCAAAGCCGGAATTGCCTCTCGCGCTGATCCCTGCGGTACTAAGGAAATATCCCGACCCAAACTGTTAGAAATTGACTTGTTTGTCCGCGGCACCAGCGTCCAGCTGTTTCAGTCAGTCGATAATCCGATGCGACGCCTGCGTGACAAACTGCTGATGCGGACAGAGATGCAAACGCGTCTCAATATGCGCGGAAGTCTTATCGTTATGGAGGCCTGCTCTTGTCACGAAATTCTTTCTCCCCATTCAAGCTTGGTCTTGCGATCGCGCTGATGACTGCATCGTCAGCGCTTGCCCAGGAAGCGCCGCCTCCCCCCACCGTAACAGTGGCAAAACCCGTTGTGCGGGATGTCATCGACAGCGATGAATTCATCGGACGATTCCAGGCCGTTGATCAGGTCTCGGTGCGGTCGCGTATCGACGGCTATCTTGATACGGTTCACTTCAAGGATGGTACGCTGGTGAAGAAGGGCGATCCGCTCTTCACCATCGATCAGCGGCCCTACATTACGGCACTGGCGCAAGCCAAATCCAACCTTGAGGTTGCAAATACGACACTCACCTATGCCGAAGCGCAGTTCAAGCGGACACAATCCCTCACCGGCAGCGGCACGTTGTCTGTTTCAACGCTGGATGATCAGAGGCGTGCATTCCTGGCTGGTCAGGCCAGCGTAGCGGGTGCGCAGGCGGCTGTGGATGCAGCCCAGCTCAATCTGACATACACGCAAATCACCGCACCGCAGGACGGCCGCATTGATCGCCGCCTGATTTCGGTCGGCAACCTCGTCAACGCGAACGACACAATTCTCACGTCCATCGTTTCGCTTGATCCCATCGATTTTTACTTCGATGTGGATGAGCGCAACCTGTTGTCCTATGCGAAAACAGCACGTGAAAACGGTAAGGATCTGCAGGAAGGCGGTGGTGGTCTGGAAGTAACGGTAACGCTGACCGACTCAAACCAGCCGCCATTCAAGGGCAAGCTCGACTTCGCTGAGAACCGGCTTGACGACGCAACCGGCACAATGCGGGTGCGCGCACGCTTCGACAATCCCAAATTCATTCTGCAGCCCGGCCTGTTTGGCCGCGTCGAAATCGCCGCATCCAATACATATAAAGGTGTTCTTGTCCCTGATGAAGCCGTCGGCTCCGATCAGAATGAACGCATCGTCTATGTTGTGAATGCCGATGGATCAGTCACGACCAAGCCCGTCCGCCTCGGACCGAAAAATTACGGCTACCGTGTCATCCGCAGCGGTTTGACCGGCGACGAGTCCGTCGTCATCAACGGATTGATGCGCATTCGCCCTGGCATCAAGGTCAAACCCGAACTCGTTGAGCTTCCACAGGAAGCAAAGGCGACGGAGGCAGGTCAATGAGGTTTGCGCATTTCTTTATCGACAGACCGATCTTTGCATCGGTTCTGTCGATAGTCCTGCTGATTGTAGGCGGCATCGCCTATACGCAGCTCCCCGTGGCTCAATATCCGGAAATCGCACCGCCAACCATTGTGGTGCGCACAGCCTATCCCGGCGCCGATGCTGAAACGATTGCCAACACGGTGGCGACGCCGATTGAGCAACAGATCAATGGCGTTGAGGACATGCTTTATATGTCCTCCTATTCGACCGCAGATGGCTCGATGTCACTGACAGTTACCTTCAAGCTGGGCACGGATCTCGATAAGGCGCAGGTTCTTGTACAGAACCGCGTGGCGATCGCCGTACCGCAATTGCCCCAGGACGTGCAGCGTAACGGCATCACGACGACAAAGAGTTCGCCCGACCTGATGATGGTCGTGCATATCCTGTCGCCTGACAACCGCTACGACCAGCTCTACGCTTCGAACTATGCCAATACCCGCATCCGCGATGTTCTTTTGCGGTTGGACGGCGTTGGTGACATCACCATTTTCGGTGAACGTCAGTATTCCATGCGCATTTGGCTTGATCCGCAGAAGCTCGCTTCCTACAGCATGACCTCGGCGGACGTCGTGCAGGCGTTGCGCGATCAGAACGTGCAGGTGAACGGCGGCAACATCGGCGGTCCGCCTACCCCCGGCACCAGCGCCTTCCAGTACACCGTGACAATGCAAGGCCGTTTCAGCAACGCGAGAGAATTTCGCTACGTTATCGTCAAGACCAGCGGAGATGGCCGTCTCGTGCAATTGCAGGATGTGGCCCGCATCGAGCTTGGCGCAAAGGATTACGTGACCAACAGCTATCTTGACGGAAGTCCGGCAGTTGCTCTTGGTATTTTCAGCCGTCCCGGCACCAATGCGCTGGCGGCAGCCGAAACGATCCGGTCGACGATGAATGATCTTGCCAAGGATTTCCCTCCGGGTCTGAAATACGACATCGTTTATGATCCGACGGAATTTATCGCGGAATCGATTTCCGATGTTTACAAGACGATCTTCGAAGCCGTCATTCTGGTGGCATTGGTTGTGCTCGTCTTCCTCCAGTCGTGGCGCACATCAATCATCCCGATTGTCGCCATCCCGGTCTCGCTCATCGGCACCTTTGCCGTGTTGTCAGCGTTCGGCTTCTCGTTGAACATGTTGACGCTGTTCGGTCTGGTTCTTGCCATCGGTATTGTGGTCGACGATGCCATCGTCGTGGTCGAGAACGTGGAGCGAAATCTCGCAGCGGGTATGAGCCCGAAAGAAGCATCGCATGTGACAATGGATGAAGTGGGAACTGCGGTTATCGCCATTTCTCTGGTGCTGATTGCGGTGTTCGCGCCAACTGCCTTCATTCCGGGTATTTCCGGTCAATTCTATCTGCAGTTTGCCGTGACCATTTCAGCCGCAACCGCCATTTCGGCTTTGAATTCGTTGACACTCTCGCCTGCCCTGGCAGCGATTGTCCTGCGTCCACACGGTCATGCGGTTTCTAACAACTCGGCAGCCCGTTTTGGCCGAACTTTGGCCAATGGCTTCAACACGGGCTTTGACAAGATGGCGAACGGCTATTCGTGGATCGTCCGGCGTCTGGTCAGCTCGTGGGTTGGCCTTGGGGCCTCCTTGCTGGTTTTTGTCGCCTTGCTCGGGGCAACATGGCTCATGCTGAACACGGTTCCGCGCGGCTTCGTTCCGCCAATGGATCAGGGCTATGCGATCGTTGTGGTACAGCTACCTGACGGAGCATCATTGGCCCGTACGGATGCTGTGATTGAAAAGGCATCGAAGATCATCCGGGGCATTCCGGGTGTCAGAAACGCGGTGGCTTTTGCCGGCTTCAACGGCGCAACATTCACCAATGCGTCAAACTCCGGTGTCGTCTTTGCGCCTTTCCAGCCGTTTGATGAACGGATCAAGAATGGCCAAACAGCAAATTCGATTATCGGCCAGATCTATGGAAGTCTACAGAGCATCCAGGAAGCTTTCATTATCGCCGTACCACCCCCGCCAATCCGTGGCGTCGGCAATGCCGGCGGCTTCAAGATGCAGATCCTTGATCGCGACAGTTCCGATATGCGCCGTGTTCTGGGACTGGCCTATCAGATGATGGGTGCCGCCAATCAGACCCAAGGTCTGACGGGCGTCTACACCACCTTCTCCGCCAATAGTCCGCAGTACTTCCTTGAGGTGGACCGCGACAAGGCACAGGCGCTGAATGTGCCCATCCCAAACATCTTTGAAGCGCTTTCGACCAACCTTGGCACGTCTTATGTCAATGACTTCAATGCGTTCGGGCGCGTCTATCAGGTACGGGCACAGGCCGACCAGCAATACCGGCTGGATCGAACCGACATCCTTGCCTTGAAGGTGCGTTCTGCAACCGGTGCACTCGTGCCGCTGGGCACGCTTATTAATATCAAGGATACGAACGGGCCTTCGCTCGTGCAACGATACAACATGTACGTGTCGGTGCCACTGCAGGGCAATGCTGCACCCGGCGTTTCCACCGGTACGGCTCTCGACAAGATGGAGGCGCTGGCAGCCAAGACCTTGCCTGCCGGCACCACATTCCAGTGGACGGAACTGGCATTGCAGGAAAAGCAGACCGGCAATACGGCAATCCTGATTTTCGGGCTTTCCGTGGTATTCGTTTTCCTTGCGCTCTCTGCACAATATGAAAGCTGGGTATTGCCGCTGGCCATCATCCTGATCGTGCCGTTGGCAATCCTTGCCGCATTGATCGGCGTGTATTTGAGAGGGATGGACAACAACATCCTGACCCAGATCGGTCTCGTCGTTCTGATTGGTCTGGCGGCGAAGAACGCGATCCTGATCGTGGAATTCGCCCGTCAGCATCAGGACGAAGGGGCCACGCCCGTTGAAGCTGCTATCGAAGCCAGCCGTCTGCGCCTGCGTCCAATTCTGATGACTGCCTTTGCCTTCATCTTCGGTGTCGTACCGCTGATGATTGCTCAAGGCCCCGGCGCTGAAATGCGTCAGTCATTGGGTACGGCCGTATTCTCCGGCATGCTGGGCGTCACCTTCTTCGGTCTGTTCCTGACACCGGTGTTCTACGTTGCGCTCCGCTCCATCGGACGCAAGAAGGCACCGGCAGCAACGCCTGCGCAAGAAGCCCCCGCTCACTAAAACAAGTATGCGGCCTGGAAACGAACAAAATCGCGTCGAACTCATTTCGGCGCGATTTTCTTTGGTGGGTGCTTCCAATCAAACCAATTGGTCATTGCAAAACGAGCCGCATTGACCAGACTGAGCCGCAGATTCTTTGCGGAAGGTGAAAGCATGACCCATCAAGACCCTCGCCCGACCATTGATGCCCCAGACGATGATCCGCACCTCTGGCTGGAAGAAATCGATGGCACGCAGCCTCTCGAATGGGCGGCAAGCCAATCCGCCGCAACGTTGCAGCGCTTTGGCGGCCAGCAATTCGAGCATGATCGCGATATATTGACGGCCATCCTTGATCGGCCGGACAAGATCCCCATGATCGCCCGGCGAGGCGAATATGTTTACAATGTATGGCAGGATGCACAGAACCCGCGAGGCCTGTGGCGGCGAACCACATTGAATTCCTATGCCACGGCAAAGCCCGACTGGGATGTTCTGCTTGATATCGACGGGCTTGCCACAGCAGAGAACGACGACTGGATCTGGGGCGGTGCCTACATCGAACCCACAGCACGCCAGCGCGTTATTGTGCGGCTGTCGCGCGGTGGCAGCGACGCGGTCGTGCACCGCGAGTTTGATCTGGATACCCGCGCCTTTATTCCCGATGGATTCAATTTACCGGAGGCGAAGGGCAGTCTTGGCTGGCTCGATCTCAATACGGTCTTGATTTCAAGCGCACTGGGCGAAGGTATGGCTACCCAATCGGGGTATGCCCGCACGGTACGCATCTGGAAACGTGGAACCGACCCGTTGAAGACACCGGTAATTTTCGAATGCCCGCCGGAATCAATGGCCGTTGGGGCAGATATCGATCACAGCAGTGGCAGTGAGCGCGTCTTTTTTGTTGAACAGCTCTCGTTCTTTGAAACGATTGGCTGGCTTGGTGGTCGCGAAGGTTCTAAGCAGCGTATAGAGGTCCCGAAGACCGCTTGGTGGAATTGCTATGACGATTGGCTGACAATCAAGCCGCGCGAAGCATGGACGGTTTCCGGTCTTACCTACCCTGCTGATACGCTTTTGGGTGTTTCACTCTCGGCGTTTCTCGCTGGAGAACGAAATTTTCAGATTCTGTTTGAACCTGCGCCACGCCGCGCACTTCAGGGTTTCTTCTGGAATGACAAAAAACTTGTCATCTCGTTCCTTGACAATCTGGCGCCGCGTTTTGAGATTTATCAACCCGCAGAGGGGGCATGGACGAGGACACCGATCAATGTTCTCCCCTCGCAGGGCATGGTCAATGTTTGGTCACTGGATGTCGAGGATGTCGACGCCAACGGAGAATTGCTTGTTTCCGCTCAAGACCCGATAACGCCAGCACATGTATTGCTTCTGGATATTGCCAAGCCAAATGCCATCGCCGCGCCCGTATTGCTGAAACAAAGCCCCGCTGTCTTTGATGCAACGGGGTTGGTGATAACGCGACATGAGGCAGTGTCATCCGATGGCGAATCCATCCCCTATACGCAGATCGGCCCCAAGGGGGAGACCGGCGACGCGCCGGTGCACATGACCGGTTATGGTGGGTTTGGCCTATCGCTGGAGCCCTATTACAGCGCATCAATCGGCAAACTATGGCTCGAACGGGGCGGTACAAGTGTTGTCGCCAACCTGCGCGGCGGCGGCGAGTTTGGTACTGCATGGCATGATGCTGGACGCCGGGCTGGCAAGAAATTGTCGCATGATGATTTTGCAGCCATCGCCGCTGATCTGGTTCGGCGCGGCGTTACCCGCGCCAATCGCATTGCGGCAGAGGGCGGCTCCAATGGCGGGCTGCTGATCTCGAATATGCTGACCCGTTACCCCGAGCGGTTCGGCGCCCTCTTCTGCACCATTCCGTTGATCGATATGCGCCGCTACAGCAAACTTCTTGCCGGTGCGAGCTGGATCGATGAATACGGCGATCCCGACAAGCCGGAAGACTGGGCGTTCCTGAAGGACATTTCGGCCTATCACACCGCTGTGCCGGGCCGCCCTTACCCGCCGATTCTCATTGCAACAACACGTAAAGATGACCGCGTTCATCCGGGACATGCCCGCAAAATGGCGGCAAAGCTGCAAGGTCTTGGCTATCCCGCCTATTTCTATGAGCCCGAGGCAGGCGGACACGGCTATGGCAAGGACAACAAGGAACGCGCCAGCTTTATCGCACTGGGTTATGCGTTCCTGCGTGATGCCATCGGCTGGAAGCCAAAATGAAAGATAAAGCGCGTCAACCTCCCGATAACTGAATATCGTTGTTGCCCCCGTGAAAATTGGAGTAGGCCGGAATGGCTGAAGATTATGCGACGTCCCGGAACGGGTCTTCAAAGAGCTATGGCTTTTTGACACTCATATTTACATTGACGATAGTTGTTTTTGCTTCCGGGAAAGGTTTGGCACAGACACGACCTTGTTCTGACCCCACCCCCGTCAACACAATCAGTGAAATGTTTGATGCCATCTTCGCCTGCTGGCAACCACCAGCAGACAGCGCAGGCATGAGCATGACATTAAAGTTTGCCTTGCGGCGTAACGGAACGCTCATTGGCAAGCCCATGGCGACATATTCAGACTTAACGACCGGTGATGAAAATCAGAAGCGAGCCTTTGTCGCGTCCATTATGGAAGCATTGGATAAGGCGCTTCCCCCTACCTTTTACAGACAGTATGGGCGGAGCAGTTGCTGGCCGTCAGGTGGTTCCGCGTTTTGTTTCGCCGTATTAGATGGAGCAAGATTGACATTGGATACTTCCAGTCAACGTCTGATACGTGATTTTATTCGTGCTTCGATCGGACGGGAGATCGAGGGAAGACTCTCAAACTCGCAATACACATAAGATATTCAAATAATTCAATTATGGTGCGGATAGAGGGACTCGAACCCCCACGGTCTCCCGCCAGAACCTAAATCTGGTGCGTCTACCAATTTCGCCATATCCGCTGATTGAGCGTTCACTGAACCCCAAGCGCCGGTCTCTATATCACCGTCTTTCGCAGGGTCAAAGGAAAAAGCCTCTGTTTGGACAGCATTATTTACGCTGCTCAAAATGGAGGTTTTTCTAATATAGCGGCTCCTGATAAAGCAGCCGCCCATTGTCCTTCAAGGCACGGATTTGTGCCTCGCCAGCTTTCGACACGGCAATTACGGCATCAATCCTGCGCTCTTTCTGCACGTCTTCAATAGCGTGACCCCATCCTTCAGGAAGGTAGTAGCGCTCAATGCCATAATTGACCCGGTAAATATCGTTGACGACGGAATAGGAGTTATTCAACGTCTGACCGCGAATCTGGATTTCACCGGAAGGAATATCAGTTCTCTTTTGCCAGGACGCGCTGGAAAAGCCCCATTCACCATCCGGTGCTTGCTTCACGGTCACGTAGATATCGATAAAACCCTTGGTATCTGGCTTTTCGCCCGTGACTTTGGCAACGTCCACGGTAGAAATGCTATAACCCAGCCGGACATATTCTCCGCGCAGCAGATCGCGTGGATCAACCGGCTCTGTCCGCAGCGTAATCATCGTACCATTGCGCAAGATCATGGCGCGCTTTTCGACCATCGCATAGAGCACACCGGACTGCAGAATTGCGATTGTCACGCCGGCTAACACCAGAAGATTTACCTTTGTTTTCATATTGATACACCTTCAATCAGACTCTTTTTCTGAAGACGGCGCTCCATACGGATAACAAACACTGCAAGCAGCAATACGAGCACCCCAACGGTGAGGAAAAAACCCGCTGTGCCAATCATTGTTCCGATGGTTTCAAATGCAAGGTAAAGCACTTCAGCGCAAAATATGAGGTAAGCGCTCCATCGAACCGCAAGATTGCGATGCCCTGATAAGGCAAGTCCGGCAATCGCAAGAGCCAATATGGCAAAGCCGAGCAGCACTTCCCGAGGGCGGTCATTCATGTATCCGTCGAATTGAAAGATCATCAACACCATATGCGCCGCCAAGAATCCATATGCTCCCAGACTAACACTCCAGCCCGTCATGCGATTCAGATCGGCCGGGCGCAGTGCATCCAGCAAAAACAGTGCGAGACCGGTAAACAGCGCAATTGCTAATATCGCATTGGTATCAAGATCAAAGTGAACAACACAAACAAACAGAAGCAACAATACAGCCAGGAAGTGCCGCGCCAACTGGCTCCTTGTGTACCAGATTAAGCCTGCCGTCATGACGGCAAAGGTCGGCAGAAGCCAAAGATAGCTTAAACGGGAGGCAGTTTCCGGCCCCTGACTGGCGAGCAGATAGATACCTGCAATGACGATGCCCGCCGAGACAAGTGCCGGTGACCGCAGAAACAAGGCTGCCACAACTGTGCCACCCGTCCACATCAAAGCAGCGGAAGCCATGTCGCCCGACAAATGGTACATCTGACCAATCAGTGCGATACCAGCGCCAAAGCCGATGGCAGCAATAAGATAGAGAGCCTCGCTGAAAACCTTGTCATCCCGGCTTGCACGCCATGCGCCACCGACATAGCCGCCCCACAGAACAGCGAGGATGAGACCAACGCGCACGAGACGCGGCATAACCTCCCAATTTGCGGCTATCAAGGAAAGGAGCGCAGCGCCGAGAAGTATGGCGCCCAATATCGCCAACACATTGCCCAGTCCAAAGCTGATGCCATGCCCGTCAATATCCTTGCGTAAACGGTCTGCAGTGACTTCATCGATGAGGCCGTCACGTTGCCACCGCGCAACATGCCTGCGCACCGTCCAGGGTATTATCATGCGTCCTGCTCCTGAGTCGCCTTGGCAGATTAGTAACGCCAGCCACATTCAAAACGCAATTGCAGCCGGATTCGGGCGAACAGCCACGAAGATGACAATTGTGCGACGCAGCAATTAAAATCGATTAATGACGCAATGCAACATCTGCATAGCTGACCTGCAAACTTGGCTCTGCACATTCGGGCATACATCCACTATCTTCAGTTCAACGATCAAGAGTGATCAACGAAACAACTGAATGAAATGGTGATTGAAATGAACCTTATCCGCTCTTACAGCAACTGGCGCCGTTATCGTGACACGGTTTCCGAGCTGAACCGTCTGTCGACCCGTGAATTGAGCGACTTGGGCATCGCCCGCTCGGACATCCCGTTCGTCGCAAAGAAGTCCGCAGTACGCTAATCGCATAAAGAATATCGCCGGGGCTCATCCTCCTCCCAGAGCCTCCGCGATCAAAGGCCGGCACTCCTCCTCCCAGCCGGTCTTTACTTAACGGCACCCACCGCACCTCCTCCCGCGGTGGGTGTTGTTGTTTCTAGCCCCGCTATCCTCTTGCTTAGCGCTGGCTGTTGAAACCTCTTTCCTTCCATTTGGACAGATACATCACATCCGGCTTTCCACCCGCAGGCTCGTACCATGAGTCAACTGCCCACGAAGTGTCGGAGCGATCACGCAGCACCGCAGTAAAGTGCGGATACCGGCCGTCGAAAAAGCTTCCTCGTGCATCGCGATCGGCCACTGTGTGAAAACGCAGCAGCCTGAAAGCTTGCAGATAGCGCAGGAAATGATCCGTATTGGTTGATTCATCAACGCAATCCATTTGGCCTTTCTCACGCGCTTTGCCAAACTCCATCCTGGGACGGTCTGCAACGCCGATAACCTGCGTCGATCGAAGTTCAAAAATCTGCACTGCACGCCGAATGGCTGTGCGCTCCGCTTCGGCAGATTTACGCCCACCGGCCATGAGGGCTGCAATTCGGCTCTGATCTGCCGGTGTCAATGTAACTTGTGTTCGAAAATAACAGCCATAGCCGTGGCAGATACTAAAACTTTGCGCTTGGGCGCCGGGTGCCCATACCAAAACACCTGCGATCAGAAGCAGCGGCAGACCGAGCTTTGAGCCAAGCGCTTGCATGGCCTGATTATATCAAGGATAAAGGTCAAAATTCCAACAATTTGCATTTTTGGTTAGCATGATTGCTGGTTGCGGGTAGAAACCAATCTTCAATCGCCTTACATTTCAACTCCCATCGCATCCTCCCGGGAGAACAATCATGCAGAAACGTCCACTTGGCCGGACCGGCCTATCCATTGCGCCCTTGGTTTTCGGTGGAAATGTCTTTGGCTGGACAGCCGATAAAAAGACCTCGTTCGATCTTCTCGATCGTTTTATCGCCGCCGGTTTCAACGCTATTGATACGGCAGATGTTTATTCGAGCTGGGTTCCGGGCCATTCCGGTGGTGAATCCGAAACAATCATCGGCGAATGGATGAAATCCCGCAATGCCCGCGATAAGGTGACGATCATCACCAAAGTCGGCGGGGATATGGGGCAAGGCAAGAAGGATCTGACGCCTGCCTACATCGCCAAAGCCGCTGAAGCATCGCTAAAACGGCTGCAGACAGACGCGATCGATGTTTACCTTTCGCATTGGCCGGATCCGGAAACGCCCTATGAACAAACTCTGTCGGCTTACGAGACATTGCTCAAAGCCGGCAAGGTTAAATCCATTGGTGCGTCCAATCTTGATGCGGATCAGCTGCGTGCCGCACTCGATGTCGCAAAAGACAAGGGATTGCCACGCTATGACGTCCTGCAGCCCGAATATAATCTCTATAACCGGGATAGCTATGACGGCCCATTGCGCGACCTGTGTGTCGCTGAAGATATCGGCGTCATAACCTATTTCAGCCTCGCCCGCGGCTTCCTCTCGGGCAAATACCGCAGCGAAGCGGACCTCGGCAAAAGCCAGCGTGGCGGCGGCGTCAAGGATTACCTCAATCCACGCGGCTTTAAAATCCTCGCGGCGCTGGATACCGTAGCTGACAAACATAAAGCCAAACAGGCTGAAGTTGCAGTCGCATGGGTTATTCATCGCGAAGGGGTGACGGCGCCGATTGCCAGCGCCACGTCACTGGAACAATTGGAGAGCCTGATCAAAGCGGCCTCATTGAAACTCGATGATGCTGATCTGGCTGAACTGGGCGCAGCCAGCGCCTGACTTCTCGCGTAAGCACAAAAGCCGCTACAGACATTCTGCGGCGGCTTTTGCACCATTGATGCGCAACGCCAAAGGGTTTATTGGGGTGCCATGTCAAACAAACCCGTACACATTATTGGCGGCGGTCTCGCCGGTTCCGAAGCATCCTGGCAACTGGCTGAGGCCGGTATCCCCGTTATCTTGCATGAGATGCGCCCCGTTCGCGGCACCGATGCGCACAAGACGCAGGATCTGGCCGAACTGGTGTGCTCCAATTCATTCCGTTCCGATGATGCCGAGACCAACGCCGTTGGTGTCCTCCACGCAGAAATGCGCCTCGCCAATTCGCTGATCATTGCGTCGGCTGATGCACATCAAGTGCCCGCTGGCGGCGCTCTTGCGGTTGATCGCGACGGGTTTGCTCAAGCGGTGACAGCAAAGCTTGAAGCCCATCCGCTTATTACCATTGAACGCGAAGAGATTACCGGTCTGCCACCCGCAGAGTGGGACAAGGTTATCATATCGACCGGCCCGCTGACGGCCCCTTCACTGGCTGAGGCTATCGGCAAAGAAACCAGTGCAGACGCCCTCGCCTTTTTCGACGCGATTGCACCCATCGTGCATTTTGACAGTATCGACATGAATGTCTGCTGGTTCCAGTCGCGCTACGACAAGGTCGGGCCCGGCGGGACAGGCAAGGACTATATCAACTGCCCGATGACCAAGGAGCAGTACGAGGCATTCGTGCAGGCACTCATCGCCGGTGACAAGACTGAATTCAAGCAATGGGAAGGCACCCCCTATTTCGACGGTTGCCTGCCCATCGAAATCATGGCGGAACGTGGCGCTGAAACCTTGCGTCACGGCCCTATGAAGCCAATGGGCCTCACCAACGCTCACAACCCCACTGTGAAGGCCTATGCGGTCGTACAGCTGCGGCAGGACAATGCCCTCGGCACGCTGTATAATATGGTCGGTTTCCAGACCAAACTGAAATACGGCGCACAAACCGATATCTTCCGGATGATTCCCGGTCTTGAGAATGCGGAATTTGCGCGCTTGGGTGGCTTGCACCGCAACACCTATCTGAATTCCCCTATCCTGCTTGATCCGACACTGCAGTTGAAATCACGCCCCGGTCTGCGCTTTGCCGGGCAGATCACTGGATGCGAAGGCTACGTGGAATCAGCGGCTATCGGCTTGCTTGCCGGCCGGTTTGCGGCGGCTGAGCGGCTTGGACTGGAATTGACGCCGCCACCGGTTACGACGGCTTTCGGTGCCCTGCTTGGGCATATCACCGGTGGTCACATCGTCAGCGACGAAGAACCCGGCAAACGGTCTTTCCAGCCGATGAATGTCAACTTCGGTCTATTCCCGCCGATTGAAGCACCGAAGACAGAGGGCAAACGGCTTCGCGGCAAAGACAAGACCAATGCCAAGCGCCGCGCTATAAGCGCACGGGCTTTGGCAGACTGCCGTGCATGGCTGGGTTTGCCTGCTATTGCTCAGGCCGCTGAGTAAATAGTGTTGAACTGCAAGTTAAGTGGTGCGTGGTTCGCCCTTCGACAAGCTCACGAAGCTCACCATGAGGGAGATTGAGCGTTGCAGGGAACTCACCCGGCAACGTTTAGTTGGCCTTGCAGTCAACACTCTCCCTCATGGTGAGCTTCGTGAACTTGTCGAAGGGCGAACCACGCACCACCTTGAACCCACGATCAGCGCATTGATGCGCGAAGCATCGCCCACTGACGCCGAAGCGGTGAGATGTTCAAAATCTCGTTTGCTGCGTCGAAGCCACCGACCTTGAGCTTGTTCAGATAGATTCTGGTAAGGCCAACCGGCAGATAGGCAGGGCGCAGCGCTGCGGGCAAAGCCTTCGCGGCGGCCTCATACTTGCCAAGATGATCTTCAGAGAGCGCAATCATCGCATCGACAGCACGTTTGATGGCGGTTTTGTCCGAACCTTCGAGCAACATTTCAGAACTGCAACCAACGGCAGCCAGAATGTCCGCAGGTACGTAAACCTGCCCGCGCCGCCGATGCAAAGGCAAAAGTCGCAACAATCCTGTCACAGCCTGCGCCACACCCGCGTGCCCGGCAACGTCCGCATATGCCGGAGCCTTTTCCGCATCAAGGATCAGCGAAGCCAATTGGATCAACGCTGCGGCTGTCTCACCGCAATAACCCTCCAGATCATTACGGCTCGGCATCGGATCATCATAAAAATCAAAGATGCGCGCCTCGCAATAATTGTCGAAAGCTGCGCGTGGCAGATTGTAGGTCTTGATCGCTTCCAGCAGTGCTGCAGCAACAGGATTGCCCGAGACCTCGCCATGCTCGGTTCCAGCGATCAGATCGCGCCACCACTGCAAGCGCACCTCACCCGGCAAAGGGTCGTGGATCAGATCGCGGATACGAGCGATCTCCACATTGAATGCATAAAGCGCTGCCAAGCCTCCACGCTTGCCCTCCGGTGCATATAGAACGGAAAGGTAGCGATCAGGGTCGGCATCCCGCAGCAACTGCAGGCAATGGGTTTCATTTGCGTTCATGGCGTTGAGATACAGAGAAGCGCGGGATTAATCTACGGCTATCAATGCCGCAGCGACCGCCCGGTTTTCGGCCAGAAGAACATTGTAGGTGCGCACTGCAGCCCCGGTGCTCATCGGGTCGGACGAAATACGATGTTCTCGCAAAACATCCCGCAAGACCTGTGGTAAACGGCGAAGTTCTGTCCCCATCCCGACGAGCAAAATCTCGATGTCAGCAGCCTGCTCCAGAACCAGCGCAAAGTCGTCCGCTGTCAGTGCTGTTTCAATCCTGGGTGCCCAGCCATGAATACCGGATGGCAGGCAAAGAATTGAACCGCGATGCGACATATCCGCAAACCGGAAACCACCATTGCCATAGGCATCAATAGGCGCACGCCCGGGGAAATGAGCGTCTCTGATTTCAATGCCTTTTACCACAACTTGCTTATGCTCCGCTCTGCCCGGAAACAGCTTCCGGCCGGCTGTCATCGATTACATCACGCCCTTTCAGACCAAAGAGCATAAGCAAAGGACCAGCAACGAAGATCGACGAATAGGTTGCAACCACGATCCCGACCGCAATCGTCAAGGCGAAGGAACGTATATCGTCACCACCATAGATATAGAGCACGATCAACGCCAGGAATGTCGCCAGCGAGGTCAAGATTGTACGCGACAGGGTTTGATTGATCGACGCATCGAGAATAGCAGACAGCGAAACACTGTTGCCATGGCGCCGCAGGTTTTCCCGGACACGATCATAGATAACAACCGTATCGTTGAGCGAATAGCCGACAATGGCCAGAAAAGCGGCAATACTCCAGAGATTGAACTCCATCTGAAGGATAATGAACAAGCCAAGCAGCAGCACAACATCGTGGATCGTTGCAATGATTGCACCGAGCGCAAAATGCCACTCGAAGCGGAACCACACGTAGACAAAGATTGCCAGAAGCGACAATGCAACAGCCAAGCCGCCAGCCTTGGCAAGCTCACCTGACACAGTCGGGCCAATCACATCGACCCGGCGGAATTCATAATCCTGGTCCAGTTCGCCGCGAATTTTGACGCCGACCGTTTGCTCGGCATTTTCGCCTTCACGTTGGCTGCCGACAGTGATCAGAGCACGGTCGTCCGACTTGAAGGGTTCGATTTTGACGTCGCCAATATTCAAATCATCAAGACGGCTATAGACATCATCGAGATCAATTGGCCCCTCACTGGAGGCGATCTCGACCATCGTTCCGCCCTTGAAGTCGATACCGAAATTCATGCCGACCACAATGAACAGCACAATAACCGCAACGCTGGACAGCGCGGAGAAACCGAGCGTCAGGCTGCGCAAACGCATGAAGCGGATTTTGGTACCGTAAGGCACGAGTTTCAGCAGCGCGCCGGGTACTTCCTTCGGCTTTGACCATTGTACCCAAGCCGATACCATCCAACGGGTAAGGGTGAACGTTGTAAACAAAGTCGTGACGATACCGATTGTAACGGTTACGGCAAAGCCATGCACTGGACCGGTGCCCAAAATGAAGAGCACCAGAGCGGCGATCAGCGTCGTGACATTGGCGTCAACAATGGTAGCAAGCGCCCTGGCAAAGCCGGAATCAATCGCCTGAATGACAGAAAAGCCTGCCCGCCGGTCTTCACGGATGCGTTCATAGATAAGCACGTTGGAATCGACAGCCATACCGATGGTCAGAACGATACCGGCCACGCCAGCAAGGCTCAGGGGCACACCAAGCAAGGTCAGCACGGCAAGGATCAGGATCACGTTGACGATCAGGGCGATATTGGCGATCACACCAAGTAGCCCATAAGTCAGCAGCATGAAGAGAATGACAAGGCCAGCGCCGATGAGTGCGGCGATTTTGCCAGACGCTACGGCAGCGGCACCGAGATCAGTACCCACCGACCGCTCTTCAATAACCGTAACAGGCGCAGGCAAAGCCCCAGCGCGCATAACGATTGCAAGATTACTGGCTCCCGATAGATCGAAATTGCCCGATATCTGCCCCGTATCACCGGGAATAGCTTCGCTGATTACAGGTGCAGAGAGCACCTGATCATCAAGAACAATGGCGAAAGACTGACCGATATTGGCTTTGGTAGCCTTTGAGAAACGGTCTGCACCTGCACTATCCAGCTTGAATGTGATGACCGGCTGCTGGGTGGCTGTGTCAACACCGGCCTGCGCACCAACGAAATTGCCGTTGGTGACAATCGGATCTTTTTTGACGAGATAGGCAACGGGCGGATCATCAAAGGAATAGACGACGTCCGAACCTTGCGGCGGCGTGCCGTCAATGGCCTGCTGCACGGGCATGGATGTATCGATCATGCGAAAGCTGAGGTGGCCGGTAAGGCTCAAAATATCCTTGAGCAGCTGCGAGTCATAAAGACCTGACACGTCCACAAGAACGCGGCCGTTTCGCTGGCTTTCAACGTGAGGATTGGTATAGCCAAGTTCATCCAGACGGCGGTTCATGACCTCAATGGTCGAGTCGGTGTCGGCCAATTTGTCTTTATCAACCTGCAAACGGATGCGGGAACCACCCTCCAGATCCAGTCCAAGGGCAAGTTGCTTCTTCGGCAGCCAGTTGGGCAGGTTCGCCAACTGGATAGGGGTAAACAGATTTGGCAAAGCCAGGATCACGCCTGCAAGAACAACGGCCCAAATGAAAAGAGTCTTCCAGCGGCTAAAGTAAAGCATGCAGTCGCGACCTCAGAATCAACAGGGCGGCTTGATGCCGCCCCGTAACTATGACTTATTTCTTGTTATCAGCAACCGGTTCGCCTTTGACCCGTACATCGGACACCAGGCTGCGAATGACGCGCGCCTTGACGCCCTCACCGATTTCGACTTCCAGTTCGCCTGTATCTTCAAAAACTTTTGTCACCTTGGCAACGAAACCGCCGCCGGTCACAATCGTGTCGCCACGACGGATGTTCTTCAGAAGCTCTTCGCGCTTCTTCATCTGCGTGCGCTGCGGGCGGATAATCAGGAAGTACATAATCACGAAAATCAGGATGAATGGCAGGATGCTCATCAGCATTTCCGGCGCACCACCGATACCTGTTGTCTGTGCATATGCGGGAGTTACGAACATAGAGACAATCTCCAGAGTAATACGTGTTTGAATGTTATCAGAGCCTGCGCAATACAATGTTTGGAATGGGAAAAGCAACCATGCAAAATCCCGCAGGCTGCTTTTCGATTTATCGTCAACATGATAGTGGCTTGAATGCAGAAAAAACAAAGGCTTGATGAGAATGTCCGAGGAATTGCTGGCAGATAAGCTTGACCGTCTGATTGCCGTGCTGGAACGCATGGCGCCGCCAAAACAACAACCTGTTGACCTTGATGTCGCAGATTGCTTTGTCTGGAACCCTGATCACCTCACCTTTGATCCTGTACAAAAGGTCAACCGCGTCGATATTTCGCTCATTCGAGGTGTGGATCGCGTCCGCGATATCCTGTTCGATAACACCAAGCGCTTTGCCGATGGCTTGCAGGCCAACAACGTCCTGTTGTGGGGTGCCCGCGGCATGGGAAAATCATCGCTGGTCAAAGCCGTTCATGCCTCCGTAAACAGCGCGGCTCCGGACAACGACAACACGCTCAAGCTGGTCGAAATCCATCGTGAAGACATCGACAGTCTCCCTGCCCTCATGGCAGCGATCAAGGACACACATTATCGTTTCATTCTGTTCTGCGATGATTTGTCATTTGATCATGACGACACGTCCTACAAGTCGCTCAAGGCAGCGCTCGAAGGCGGTGTTGAAGGCCGCCCGGACAATGTCATTTTCTACGCGACCTCCAATCGCAGGCATCTCCTGCCACGCGATATGATCGAAAATGAGCGCTCAACAGCCATCAATCCATCAGAAGCTGTCGAAGAAAAGGTTTCTCTTTCTGACCGCTTTGGTCTGTGGCTTGGTTTCCACAAATGCAGCCAGGATGATTATCTCTTGATGATCGATGGTTATGCGGCGCATTTCGATCTGCCGATGCAAAACGAACAATTGCATGCAGAAGCACTCGAGTGGTCCACGACACGTGGATCACGCTCGGGACGCGTCGCCTGGCAATTTACCCAGGACCTCGCCGGGCGTCTGGGCAAGAAGCTATAAACAAAGAAAAGGCCCGAGCATCATGCTGCGCGGGCCTTTTGATTGGAACCTGATCTGATCAAGACTCGAGATATTTCGAAGGATCAACCGGCGTCGAGTTCTTGCGAACTTCGAAGTGCAGCTTTGGCGAGGACGCATTGCCGGTCATGCCTGATTTACCCAGCTCTTCGCCGCGCTTGACCTTCTGGCCACGCTGCACATTCAGCTTGCTGGCATTACCGTAAACCGTAACCAGACCATTGTCATGGCGGACCAGAACGGTATTGCCGAATTCCTTCAAGCCATCGCCGGAGTAGATAACCACGCCGTTTTCAGCAGCCTTGATAGGCGTACCTTCCGGAACCGAAATATCGATACCGTCATTGCCCTTGCCGTAATTGGCAACCACGCGGCCGCGTACCGGCCAGCGCATCTGCGATGCACCCGTGGCCGACGGTGCCGAAGCGACGTCCTTCTCGGCATCGTCGATCACCTTTTCACTGGCTTGGGGCGGTGTGTAAGGCTTTGCCTGCGTGTCCGTCTGCGTCGGCGCAATCGGTGCTGTGCTTGCCACAACCTTTGGCTGCTCAACCGGAGGCGTTGCTGCGGTCTTGACCTGATCAACAGCGCCCTTTGGCTTCATATTCGCAGCAACATTCTGCGCCATTGATGCGCTGGTTGCCGGAAGCACCAGCGTCTGGCCAACGCGGACCGTACCATCCTTCATATTATTGGCTTGCTTCAGAGCCTCAATGTTGGTGCCGGTCTTGCGTGAAATCGCATGCAACGTGTCGCCGCTCTGCACCGTGTAGGAGCCGGAATGATTGGACTGTGCGGCTTTATTTGCCGACGCAGCTGGTGCCTGCGCTTCGGCAGGTTTGGTTGGCATCCGCGCTTCACGGCCATCCGGTGTCTTCAGAGAACCTGATGCCGAAGCAAGCGGCGGTGCCTGCACCGTACCACCCATGGGTTGAGCCGACGCCACTTGCTGGCGAACAGGCGCAGCCGTTGCTGGCGCCAGGGCCGGACGCATTGGCTGCGAGGAAACTGGTGGAAGCGCCGAAGCGCTTGCCGCACCCACTGGCGGAAGAGCACCGCGCTGAACACCGCCAGCGTTGCGATTGACCGAAGCCGTGTATGTGGAATCAACCGGTGGCGTGTAAGGCCGCGCCGTCGTATTTTGAGGCTGCATGATCGCACGCTGGTTGTCGCTATAGCCGGAGCTGAAGTCAGCACTGGTGAAGCGCGACACTCCCGAACTGCAACCTGCAGCCAAACCGGCAATCATGAGAATGCTGGCATTCAGTGCCAGCCGCCGTGACGCTTTGTCTAGTACACTCAAACGCATCGCATGTCCCGCCCGTACTCAATACAAGAATATGGGACGATTAAACCGCGTTAATGTTACTCGACCGTTAAAATGAGCAAAAAATTTGTAAAAGATTCACCAAACCCTTAAAGGGTTGCATGGGTTCATTCGCGGAAAAGTTGTATTACAACGCTGTTGCGACGCCATCCATCAACGGCAGAAACCGCGCAGGCATCATGTCCTCGCGCTCAAAACGGCTTCCGATTTTCGATAAACGCGAGACAACCTGCCTGCCATCAACCGGGCCGATAGGCGCGATCATGACGCCATTGGATGAGAGCAGATCGACAAATTGGCGGGGCATGCTTTCGAAAGCCGCCCAGACAATAATCCGGTCAAACGGACCATCATGCGTCAAACCCAGTTTGCCATCCGCATGCTTGATGAAGATATTTTCCAGCTTCAAAGCCTGATGACGCTGCTGCGCCAGTTCGATCAATGTGCGGTAGCGCTCGATGGATAAAACACGCCCGGCAAGCCGGGCCATGATGGCAGCGGTGAAACCGGTACCGGTTCCGATCTCCAATACACGGTGCGTTGGCTCCAGATCGAGTGATTTGATGAGCCTCGCCTGCAGGTCGAGCCCTTCCATGAACTCACCGCATTCAATCGGCAGCATCCGGTCGCCGTAAGCGACAGTTCCAAGATTGCCCGATACAAAACCCATGCGCGGTGTGGCTTCAAAAGCTCCGATGAACCGCTGATCCGTCAATCCCAGAGACCGCATCCGCAAGACGAAAGCCGCAAACCCCTCACGTTCCGAAAGTACAGGCTTCATGCAAACGCACTTTCCAGTGTCTGAAGCATTTCATGCGCCGTTAAATCGAGTTGAAGCGGCGTGATGGAAATGTAGTTCTTGCGAATGGCAGCAACGTCGCTGTTTTCGGCAGGCTCATCTTTGCCGCGACCGTAGCGCAACCAATAATAAGCCAGTCCGCGCCCATCCTGCCGCTCTTCAATCGTCAGACCGTGGGAAAGCTTGCCTTGTGCTGTCACACGAACGCCAGCAACTTCACCGCCGCTGCAGCTCGGAAAATTCACATTGAGCAATACGCCCTTGGCCAATTGGACACCAAGCAGCTTTTTCAGCAGAGCCGGAGCCCGTTGCTCAACAATTTCCCATGGCAGGATACGTTCACCACCATTGAGATTATACTCCTGCGACAGCGCAATGGAGCCGATGCCGAGCAATGTGCCTTCGATGGCAGCAGCAATCGTGCCGGAATAGGTTACATCATCCGCCGTGTTCGAACCCGAATTCACGCCGGAAAGGATCAGGTCCGGCGGTTCCGGCATCAGATGCTTGACACCCATAATCACGCAATCCGTGGGAGTGCCGCGCACAGCAAAATGCCGGTTGTCGATTTCGCGCAAACGCAAAGGCGTCGACAGCGTCAACGAATGCGCGAGGCCACTCTGGTCGGTTTCCGGCGCAATAACCCAGACATCGTCGGAAAGCTGGCGGGCGATGCGTTCAAGAACAGCAAGACCTTCCGCATGAATACCATCATCGTTGGTCAGCAGAATGCGCATCGCCCTCTCCTATGCGGCTTTTTCGATTCGTTTCAGTCCGCCCATGTAAGGCACAAGTGCTTCAGGAACCGTTACGCTGCCATCCTCATTCTGATAATTCTCGATGACTGCAATCAGCGCGCGGCCAACCGCAGTGCCAGAACCATTGAGCGTATGAACGAAACGCGTTGATTTTTCACCTTCCGGACGATAGCGCGTGTTCATGCGCCGCGCCTGGAAATCGCCACACACCGAGCAGCTGGAGATTTCGCGATAGGCCTTCTGACCAGGCAGCCACACTTCGAGATCGTAGGTCTTCTGCGCACCAAAGCCCATATCGCCGGTGCACAGGGTCATCGTGCGGAACGGCAGATCGAGCCGCTTCAATACGGTTTCAGCACAGGCCGTCATGCGCTCGTGCTCGGCAATGGAACTCTCCGCATCCATAATGGATACAAGCTCAACCTTCATGAACTGGTGCTGGCGCAACATACCGCGCGTATCACGGCCGGCAGATCCGGCCTCCGAACGGAAACAAGCGGTCAAAGCCGTCATGCGAATGGGCAAATCACGAATATCGAGAATTTCTTCGCGCACGAGATTGGTCAGCGGAACTTCAGCGGTCGGGATCAGATAACGGCCATCAGTCGTCTTGAAGAGGTCTTCGGCAAACTTGGGCAACTGCCCGGTGCCATAAAGGACATCATCATTGACCAAAAGCGGCGGATTGACTTCCATATAGCCATGCTCTGTCGTGTGCAGGTCGATCATAAACTGACCAAGCGCACGCTCCAGGCGGGCCAACTGGCTTTTCAGAACGGTGAAGCGGCTGCCCGATAGCTTGGCGGCTCGTTCGAAATCCATATAGCCGAGGTTTTCGCCAATCTCGAAATGCTCCTTCGGTTCAAAGGAGAAGTTCTTGAGATGACCGAACCGGCGCGTCTCGACATTGCCGTTTTCATCTTTGCCGGTTGGAACGTCATTCAGCGGAACGTTGGGAAGAACCGAGAGCGCATCATTCAACGCCCGGTCAAGCTGGCGCTCTTCCTCCTCGGCGGATTGCAGGAATATCTTGATCTCAGCGACTTCGGCCTTCAGGCGGTCAGCGGTCGCCTGATCCTTGGCTCCCATCGCCTTGCCGATCTCTTTGGAGGCCGCATTGCGGCGCTCCTGAGCTTCCTGCAATTTAACAATGTGCTGACGGCGCTTTTCATCCATCTCGATCAGGCGCGATGACTGCGGCTCTACACCTCGTTTGGCCAGAGCTGCGTCAAGCGCTTGCGGATTCTCGCGGATCCATTTGATATCGAGCATGGGAATAAAGCCATCTTGCAATAATCGTTTGATTTTGGACGTGATTGTCCGGCGGAACCAGTGGTCGCGTCAGGAGGAACTATCGCTATCGCCGGACTCTGATTTAGCCTCGGCATCAGCTGCCTCACGCTTTTTCTCGATCAGACGCGCCATCCAGATGGAAATCTCGTAGAGAAGGATCGTCGGAAGCGCAAGACCGATTTGGCTGAGCGGATCTGGCGGCGTAATCACCGCAGCCACGATGAACGCGATAACAATCGCATATTTACGCTTCGAACGCAGGCCTTCATAGCCAACCAAGCCAACGCGGGCGAGCAATGTCGTCACCACAGGCAGCTGGAAAACCAGACCAAACGCAAAGATCAGCGTCATGATCAAGCTGAGATATTCCGACACTTTCGGCAATAGCGAGATTTGTACTTCGCCTGCCCCGCCGGTCTGCTGCATCGCAAGGAAGAACCACATGACCATGGGTGTGAAAAAGAAATAGACGAGCGCGCCACCCATGAGAAACAGCAGCGGCGACGCGATCAGGAACGGCAAGAAGGCCATCCGTTCATTCTTGTAGAGGCCCGGCGCGACAAATTTATAGATCTGCGAAGCAATAACCGGGAATGCCAGAACGATACCGCCAAACATGGCAATCTTGACCTGGGTGAAGAAAAACTCCTGCGGTGCGGTGTAGATCAACTGTGCCTTGGCCGGATCAAACCCAGCCCAACCGACAGCCCATTGATAAGGGATGACGAGCAAGTTGAACAATTGCTTGCCGAAGTGGAAGCAAAACAGAAACGCGACAAAAAACGCCAGCAATGCCCAGATCAGCCGGCGGCGCAACTCGATCAGATGTTCGATCAGCGGTGCTGAGCTCTTGTCAATTTCGTCTTCAGTCTTACTCAAGATTGTGTCCCCGTATCGCCAGCCTTGCCTTTAGCACGCGGCTTTGCCGTTCTTTTTGCTGGTGATGGTGCTGCGGCAGCGACCTGCACCGGCTTTGGCGCCACTTTGGCAGCGACCTTGGCCGGCGCTGCTTTTGCCGCAGGTTTGGCGGCAACGGCTTTGGCGGCGGCGGTTTTTTTGGCTGCAGTCGCTGGCACCACTTTTTCAGCAGCAACAGGTTTCGGCTTGGCGGATCGGCTTGCCTTTTTCGGCGTCGCCGCAGTCATAAGCGGCGCGACAGGCTCCATGGCCTGCGGCTGCAATTGCGTGGCGCCCGGAGCAGAGGGATCTGGAACAGCAAGATTGTCCTTAGCCGCAGTGCCTGCATCTTTCAGCGTGGAGCGAATTTCTTCACCGATCGTGCGGACCGGATCAAATACCTTGCGAATGTCATTGCGCGGGTCGAGGCTCTTGGCATCGTTGATAATATCGCGCACATCATCGAGTTCAGCCTCTTTGAGGGCCTCATCGAACTGCTTGCGGAATTCACCTGCCGTAGCACGGAACTTGGCAGTTGCCTTGCCAAACGCACGCAGCATTTTCGGCAAATCCTTTGGCCCGACTACCACGATCAATACGATCACGATCACCAGGATTTCCGACCAACCCACTTCAAACATTCATCATGCTCCAGCCACAACGCAGCACTGACGCCGCGTGCAGGACAAGGCTATTGCCTGCCATTTAAGACTTTGTCGTCTTTTCCTTGACTGAATTCACCGGCTGATTTGGCTGATTATCAATCGTCTTGGAATTGTCGGCTGTATCATCATCACTCATGCCGCTCTTGAAATTCTTGATACCCTTGGCAACGTCGCCCATCAATTCAGGAATCTTGCCGCGACCAAAAACCAAAAGCACGATCGCCAGAACGATCAACCAGTGCCAAATTGAAAAACTACCCATTTTACCCTCGCATTCGCTCAACAGTCTGAGCTCATCTATGCCTTTTCCCCGTGCTTTTCAAACACAAGTGCATAATCTTGTTTCACATTCGTGTAAGCGTGGTGCAAGCCCGAATTGAATTACCGCTAACAAATTCTGCAAATTGGTATATTTGCGCCACCATGGCGCAGAAATGTGGCAAATAAAAATTCAGTCGTTTTCTACACGCGGCGTTAAAAGCCCCAATTCTTCAAGATCAATATCTGTCAGCGGATCCTCATCCTCTGTCAACTCATCCGGATCATTGACAGGAACAGGAATAGCGAAATTCGCAGGCATGCGCGCTGATAAAAGTCCTGCCCCGCGCAACTCGTCGATACCCGGCAGATCACGTACTTCCTGCAAACCAAAATGATCAAGAAATGAGGAGGTTGTGCCATAGGTAATGGGCCGGCCGGGTGTGCGGCGGCGGCCGCGGAACTTGATCCAGCCGGTTTCCATCAGAACATCCAATGTTCCCTTTGATGTCTCGACCCCGCGAATATCTTCCAGTTCCGCGCGGGTAACCGGTTGATGATAGGCAATGACCGCAAGAACTTCGAGGGCAGCACGCGACAGCTTTTTCTGCTGGACGGCTTCCCTGTTCATCAGGAATGCGAGATCGGCAGCGGTCCGGAAAGCCCAGGCACCACCAACCTGCAAAAGATTGATGCCACGCTTGGAGTAGGTTGATTGAAGTTCGCCCAGAAGTGCCGGAACATCGATCCCGGATGGCAAACGCTCTTCCAGTGCCCGCACCGTAACTGGCTCCGCCGAGGCAAAAAGGATGGCTTCTGCCATGCGCAATGCATCGGAAACAGAAATCGTCGATTTCCATTCAGCCTCGCGGGCA
Organism: Phyllobacterium sp. 628; assembly: GCF_014189505.1. Classification (GTDB taxonomy): domain Bacteria; phylum Pseudomonadota; class Alphaproteobacteria; order Rhizobiales; family Rhizobiaceae; genus Phyllobacterium. The sequence goes on from NZ_CP050301.1 coordinate 2,852,848, forward strand.
TCACTTTCATCGTTATCAGGCCGCAAATGCAGTGAATTCGTTTCAGCCATTGACCACGTCCCTCATTGTTGTGAGCGGTGGTTGTCCCGTTTTTTCTGCAGGTCGTGGCGCGCGGTCACGCAGGAAAATCGGCTTGAATGCGCCAGTCTGCTGAATTTCCATATGGCCTTCGCGAACCATTTCAAGACTTGCAGCAAAGGAACTCGCAAGCACGGTGGCGCGCTCGTTTGGCGAAGCAATGAACTCGAGCAGATACTGGTCGAGCGCCGTCCAGTCTTTCATTTCGCCGATGAGCCGCATCAGGATGGTTCGGGCGTCTTTCAGCGACCAGACACTGCGACGGGCAATCTGCACATGCGACGTCGCCTGCTTTTGGCGCTGCGATGCGTAGGCGGTCAGCAACTCATAAAGCGTGGCAGAGTAAATGTTGGTCTGATCGACGATCACCGCCTCGGGCATGCCGCGCGCAAAAACATCGCGCCCGAGCCGGTTGCGATTGACGAGCTTGGTCGCCGCTTCGCGCATGGCCTCCAGCCGCTTCAGACGAAACTGCAGCGTTGCCGCCAGCTCTTCGCCACTCTCGCCTTCATCACCCGGCGCTTTGGGGATCAGCAGCTTGGACTTCAGATAGGTCAGCCACGCCGCCATGACGAGATAATCGGCAGCAAGTTCGAGCCGTAGTGCCTGTGCCTGACGAATGAAGACGAGATATTGTTCAACAAGGGCAAGCACGGAAATCCGCGCCAGATCGACCCGCTGATTGCGCGCAAGATGCAGAAGCAGATCCAGCGGGCCTTCAAAGCCCTTGATATCAATCAGCAGCGACGGCTCACTGACGCCACGATCAGACGCGCTTTCCCACAGCGCTTCCATGGGCGCTGCGTTCTTGCCATTGCTTTTCTGTTCCGTCGCCGTCAAATCGCTCTCGTTTCTATGCCACCGCCTCAAAAAAGCGCTGGAATTCTTCCCGGATTTCCGCCTCGTTTGAAGCATCGGGTTTCTTTGCGTACTTTATCGCCCGCTGCGCCCGCTCCAGAGCCTTACCGCCGAGTTCGGGTGTGCATGAGGCCACCGCTGTCATTTGTTCCATAATGCCGTGACAATGAAGCACGATATCGAGACCCGCGGCAAAGATTGCTTTGGTTCGATCAAAATAATCCCCAGAAAGTGCGTTCATCGAGACATCATCGCTCATCAAAAGCCCGTCAAAGCCAATATGGTCACGAATAATCTCTTCCACCACCTTGCCTGAGGTCGTAGCGGGGTTCTTGGGGTCCACCGCCGAAAAAATAACGTGGGCGCTCATTGCCATCGGCAAATGTGCCAGCGCCCGGAACGGGGCGAAATCGTGCTCCTCCAGCTCCTCAAGCCGGGTTGTGACTGTCGGCAACTCATGGTGTGTATCGGCAAATGCACGTCCATGACCGGGGATATGCTTCATCACAGGCAGCATTCCACCGGCCAGAAGTCCCTCGGCGGCCGCCCGGCCCATTGCCGTTACAATTTCCGGATGATTGCCATAGGCGCGGCTGCCGATAACCTCATTGGCACCTTCGACAGGGACGTCGAGAACCGGCAGGCAATCCACGTTGATGCCCAGTTTTAACAGGTCAAATGCGTGAAGACGCGACAATAACCAGGCAGCACGCAATCCTGCTTCTTCGTCTTCCCGGAATAAAGCGCCCAATGCAGAACCGGCTGGATAATTCGGTACCAATGGCGGGCGCAGGCGCTGGACGCGGCCACCCTCTTGATCGATCAGAACAGGAGCCTCTTCACGCCGCACGAGATCACGCAAATGCGCCGTCAGATCTTCGATCTGTGCCGCCTCGCTGATATTGCGGGCAAACAATATAAAACCCCACGGCCGTTCATCGCGAAAGAACGCGATTTCGTCAGGTGTCAGTTTCAAACCGGACGTACCGGCGATCCATGCTTTTGATTCGCTCATATCAAGAGTCTACTTCGTTGATGCAAAAAAGGAAAAGGTGGCCAATGGCCGCCTTTCCATCATTCATGGCTGCAGGATTATTGCGTTACGAAGCAACTGCCGCCAGCGGACTTGTACTTGGTGCAAAGATTGACCGCATCATCCTTGGAGCCGGCCGGAATGCGAACCCGGTAGAAGGTCCCTTTACCGGCAATATCAGCCTGTTTGATATCAACGCCCCGACCACCGATAACACCTGAATGTTTCTGCGACAGGGATGCGTAAGTCTTCTGCGCGCCCTCGACAGTCGGCTGTGAAGCGATCTGGATCAGGTAGCTGCCTGGAGCCGCAACCGAAGCAACCTGCTGTCCGGCAGCAGCAGCCTTCTGTGGTGGAACACGATCCACTACATTCAAAGGCTGTTCACCCGGGCGGGAGTCGACGATTGGAACATTCTTTGGCGAAACCGATGCAACAGTCTCAGGTGTGATCTTCTTGGTCTCAACCGGCTTGGCTGGCAATTTGCCCGCAGCCGCCTGAGGCTTGGGAGCGAACAATGGTTCAACCGTCGGTGCCGGCTTTACCTGCGCAGCAGGATTGCTGGCTGCGGCGAGCGAGCCAATCTGGTCGTTACCGGCTGGAAGCGGGTTGGCATTAGCCTGGACCTGCGCAGGAGCCGGGCGCGTTACCGGCGCAGCTGCTGGGCCGGAACTAACCGGATCTGGTGTCTGCTGGATTGCTGCAACCATTGTCCCATCAGGCTTCACAACCATGGTTTGAACCTTGCGCGGGGCAATGGCACTGTTGGGCTGGGCCTGCTGGTCGTTGGCAGCCACATTTGCACTGGCAGGATCAACCCGCTCTTCAGCCTTTGCGCCTGATACGTCCTCGTCTTCATCGGCAGCAAGATCAACCGGATCTTCCTTCGTTGTCACGAGTTGCTGCTGTTTGGGTGCAGACGTATCGGCGGTCGCTCCCTTCTCATAAACCATCTTGTCTTGAGCGGGAACGATCGTGTTTGCCGTTGTTTCAGGCTGAACCTTGATCGGCGCCTTGTCTGCCATGATCACGACAGGCGTGCCACTGGAACCGCTGGTCCACTTGTAGGCGACTGCACCCGTAACCGCGACGAGAACAGCTGCAGCAACGGCGCCGGGCACCAGGAAACTGCGCTTGCGGGCTGCAGGTTTTGCATAGGCCGGTGCCGCCATGCCGACATCATCGCGCTTTGGGTCGTAGCCGAAATCCATGTCGTCTTCGGGGCCATTGCTATAATTGCTGGCAATGGGTTTAGCCTGATGCGAACCGGCAGACGCAATTCCGGCAGCGGCAACGGCCGCAACACCTGCTCCAGCAGCATAGCTGGCAGGACTATACCGGCCCTGCTCTGCCTCGTTGCCAAAAACATCAGCAAAAATATCTGCATACTCATCCTTGGCTGGCGCCGCAGACTGAGGTTCTTCCTGCACAGCCGTATGACCGCCTCTTTGATCTTCAGCTTCAATAGAGCCAAAAACTTCCGCGAACTCAGTTTCGAGTTCACCCAAACCATTGTGCTGAGGAACATCATCCTCGTAATGCACTTCCGGCAAATCAAGAGATTCGGTGTATTCGACGCGATTTTCAGTCACTGCCATCGTGTGAACATCCGGCGCTGACGCAATTGTGGAAGCGGCGCGGTCAAGCTCATCAGCATAATCGCTCAAGTCCTGCGGATCAGGCAGATGATGAACGTCGTCAGCGACAGCCGCGATGGGAGCAGCAATTTCGCTCTGGACAGGCGCATATGAATGAACCGGACTCTGATAACGCGGCAGCTCGGCTTCCATTGAAGCCACAGGCGCGTGATCTTCCTCGTCCAAAGGCACTTCGAAATCATCGAATGCTGCCATCAACTCTTCAGCATCGAAATCGTCGAGTGGCTCGCTCTGCGCCTGAGAAATTTCCGGTGCCTGAACGGCTTCCTGTACCTGGACTGGCTCAGGAATAACCTGAGTTTCAATCTGGGCCGGCTGGTAAGCCGCAGGCTGCGGTACGTAAGCAGGCTGGGTGACGGGCTGCTGATAGGATGTTGCGCGGCTGATAATCGGAGCAGGTTCAGTCCGGCCCACAACCGGCGCCTGCGAGCCATAACCCCAAGAGGCATTGGCTGAACGCTGAACAACCGGCGCTGCAGATCCCGCAAGCAAGGTTTCAAGTTCATCTTCAAGGCTCAGCGAAGGCGCTGCAACAATTGCGCGCTCCGGCTGAACATTCTCTTCGCTATATAGGGCAGCAGGTTCCACGCGAGGTGCCGCGACTGGTTCAGGAGCGGCTGCCACTGGCTCACTGGCCATGAATCCCTCGCCTGCTTCGCCATCGACATAAGCCGTTTCCGGCTCATAATCTGCGTAGTCAGGTTCTTCATAGATCGCGATAGGCTCGGAAATCACTTCTCGTGCCGGCTCGGCGGCAGGATGGGAATGAGATGGCTCTTCATTCGACATCAATTCGCGCTCAACCGCGTCCTGCAGATCGAAGTTTGCGAACGGGTCCTGTTCCACAGCATCACTGTGATCGTGCGCAGCCTGCACTGGATTTGCAGGAGTCTGAGGGCTTTCTTCAAAGTCCCCCATAAGCTCCCGTTCCAGATCCAGAGCAAAATCTTCGCTGGATCCGGTTGCTGATTTTTCCTCTTCTATCGGCTCTCCCATAATACGGGAAAGCTCCATCAAAGGATCGTCATTACCGAATCGCGAATCATCCTGCCGGTGAGAACGCTGAAGATAGTTGTCCGCCATGGCGTTAATCCTGTACTCTCAACTATGGACGTCAAAAGACGTCACGCATTGGCCATACCAGCGCAATGTGGGCAAAAGTTGACAGGATTTCTACGCTTTTCAGCGCATTTCGGTCGGGGCATCCGCACCAATGATAGACAATCCGGACGCCAAAACCTTCGAAACAACCTGAACCAGCCCTAGCCTGGCTTGAGACAAGTTTGGATCGTTAACCTTAATAAAACGTAAGTCCGCGTTTTCGGTTCCTTTATTCCATTGCGCATGCAGTGAACTGGCAAGGTCATAAAGGTAGAAAGCGAGGCGGTGCGGCTCCTGATGAACTGCCGCTGTTTCAATCAAACGCGGGTATTCCGCAAGCTTGCGAATGAGCGCAATTTCGCTTTCATCGGTCAGCAAATCGAAATGTGCGGCACTTGCCGCCAATGATTCTTCACCGATTCCCAGCTGCTCGATGGCCTGCCGGAACACCGAATGGCACCGCGCAGACGCGTATTGAACGTAGAAGACCGGATTGTCCTTGGAATGTTCTGTCACCTTGGCAAAGTCGAAATCCAGCGGTGCATCATTCTTCCGGTACAACATCATGAACCGGACGGGATCGCGTCCTACCTCTTCCACGACATCACGCAAGGTCACAAACTCGCCCGAACGCTTTGACATCCGCACCGGCTCGCCATTGCGATAGAGCTTGACCAGCTGGCAGATTAGAACGGTAAGCTTGGCTGTACCGCCGGAAACGGCACGGGCAAGCGACTCCAGACGCTTGACGTAACCGCCATGGTCGGCGCCAAGCACATAGATCATTTCGTCGAAATGCCGGTCGTACTTGTCCTTGAAGTAAGCAACGTCAGCGGCGAAATAGGTGAACTGCCCATCGGACTTTACCAGCGGCCGGTCAATATCATCGCCGACATCGGTTGAACGAAACAAAGTCTGTTCCCGGTCTTCCCAATCTTCAGGCACTTGGCCTTTGGGTGGCGGCAACTTGCCTTTGTAAACATGGCCCTTGAGCGTCAAATCATTGATGGCTGAACGAATCTGCTTCGCATTGTCCGCATGCAGGGTCCGTTCGGAAAAAAACACATCGTGATGCACGTTGAGCGACGCAAGATCCTCCCGGATCATGACCATCATGGCAGCGATGGTGCGGTCTTTGACGATATCCAGCATTTCTTCTTCCGGCATGGCCAGAAGTTTCGTGCCATAATCAGCCGCAAGCGCCTGCCCGACCGGAACGAGATAATCGCCGGGATAAAGTCCTGCCGGAATCTCGCCGATATGTTCGCCAAGCGCTTCGCGGTAACGCAGCACGACGGAATTTGCGAGCACATCGATCTGCGCACCGGCATCGTTGATGTAATATTCTTTGGTAACGTCATAACCAGCAAAGGACAGGAGGTTGGCCAGAGCATCGCCTACGACCGCGCCCCGGCAATGTCCGACATGCATTGGTCCGGTTGGGTTGGCCGATACAAACTCAACATTTACCCGATGACCGTAGCCAAGCTTTGACCGGCCATAATCAAGGCCAGCAGCCAGCATTCCGGCAAGCTGCCGATGCCAATAGGTATCTTTCAAACGAAGATTGATAAAACCTGGGCCAGCGACGTCAACAGAGCCAACATCGGGGTCATTTTTCAGGGCTTCACTGATCCGGATCGCCAGTTCGCGCGGATTTTGACCAACGGCTTTGGACAAAACCATGGCCGCATTGGTGGCAATATCGCCATGACTGGGATCGCGCGGAGGTTCCACTCCAACTCGGGAAAGGTCCACATCAGCGCCTTCAATGGTCTTTAATTCAAGCGCTTGCAGGGCTTTTTTAATCCGCGCGTCGAAATCGGCGAAGATGTTCATGACGTTATACTCGATCGGGTTTTTCAAATTGATGCGGTCCATTGACCGCGATTGGCCCCTCGCTTAAGCCAATTCGGGCGTGTGGTCAAACAATCGGCGATGCTCACGCACAGCATAGGTGTCTGTCATGCCAGCCAGAAAGTCGGCGACAAGCCGAGCTTGAGCAACCAGATCATCCTGCTTTGGCCCGTCCCGCCAGCCCTCCGGCATTGTCTGTTCATCAGCGAGATAAGCGTCAAACAAATCTCTCACGATTTTGTCAGCGGATTTTCTGATCCGGACAACGCTCTCGTGAAAATACAAATTCTTGTAAAGAAAGTTCTTGAGCAACTTTTCCTTGCCACGCATGGCGTCGGAAAAACCAACGATGGTGCGGCCGGCACCGTGAATATCGCCAACGGATTGGGGCTTGAGACTGTCCAGATTGGCTTGTGCGGTGCAGATGACATCTTCGACCATGATGGTAATCTGCCGCCGCACGATTTCGTGGGCGGTGCGCACGTCGTCCAAAACAGGATACTTTTCTCTTACCGCACGCAGGATGTCACCCGTAACCGGAACTTCTTCGAGGGCGTCCAGGGAAAGAAGGCCTGACCGAAGCCCGTCGTCAATATCGTGAGCATTGTAGGCAATATCGTCAGCGATGGCTGCGCATTGCGCTTCAAGCGAGGCAAAGCTCCCCAGCTCAAGATCATACTGGCTGTTATACTCAAGAATAGCCGCCGGTACCGGATGCTTCAATCCTTCCCCGTTCGGACCAGTCAAAGGTCCGTTGTGCTTCACCAAACCTTCGAGCGTCTCCCACGTCAAATTGAGTCCATCGAACTCCGCATAGCGTTTCTCAAGGCTGGTAACGATGCGCAATGACTGCGCATTATGATCGAAGCCGCCAAAGCCCTGCATCTTTTCGTTGAGCGCATCTTCGCCTGTGTGGCCGAACGGGGTGTGGCCAAAATCATGGACCAGCGCAATTGCTTCAGCCAGATCCTCGTCCAGTCGCATCGACCGGGCCAGAGCACGCGCGATCTGTGCAACCTCGATCGTGTGGGTCAGGCGGGTGCGATAGTGATCGCCCTCATGGGCAATAAACACCTGTGTCTTGTGTTTCAGGCGGCGGAAAGCCGTGGAATGAATGATGCGGTCGCGGTCGCGCTGAAAGACTGTGCGCGTCGGGCTTTCATTTTCCGGGACAAGCCGCCCCCGGCTGCTTTGCGGATCACAGGCATAGGATGCCCTCTCCCTGTAACCGAAGCCAATACCGTGCATCGACATAATAGATTTAAGTGCCTTCCCGTTTTACAACCAGCGATGTCGTTGACTTCGTGGTCGCCAATTCTTAGCTATGGTGTATGATGAATGGCAAGGTGTGACATGACAATGTCAATTCATGCCGCAGCGCTGCGGATTAATCCGCATTTGGAGCGTGAATAATGAGCGAAGCAATGAATGTTTCTGTATCCGATGCTGCAGCAAAGCGCATATCGGCTATTTTGAAGTCTGATCCAGATAAAACGGCTCTGCGTATTTCTGTCGAAGGTGGTGGTTGTTCGGGCTTTTCCTATAAATATGATCTCGTCGATGCGCAGGATGCCGATGACATCGTGATTGAAAAACTCGGCGCCAAGGTGCTGATCGATTCCATTTCCCTGCCCTATATCGGCGGTTCGGAAATTGATTTTGTCGATGATCTGATGGGCCAGTCATTTCAAATTCGCAATCCCAACGCGACATCGTCCTGCGGCTGCGGTACCAGTTTCTCCGTTTGATCGAGCGGCATTTGCCAGTTGTAAAAGCCGTCTCACGACGGCTTTTTGCATTTTGGGATAAGCGTCTGCAATAAAGCCAGCAATCGCGTGTCATGAACGTGTGCAGACCTGATCACAAATACCTGCAACAGCTTGACCGCTTGGCTGCCAAACCGGTAACCTTCCAACCACGGTCGAGAACAGCTGTTGCCGACTTCCATGCAATCGAAAATCAGCAAAGTCATTGTTTCCCATGAAAATTGTCACCTGGAATATCAATGGCGTGAAAGCGCGGATCGAAGTCCTCATTGCCTGGTTGCAGGAGTCAAATCCGGATATTGTCTGCCTGCAGGAAATCAAGTCTGTTGACGAGCAGTTTCCCCGGGCTGAACTGGAAGCGCTCGGCTATCACGTCGAAACCCACGGTCAAAAAGGTTTTAACGGCGTCGCCATTCTCTCCAAAAAACGCCTGACGAAGTCACACGCGGGCTTCCCGGCGACGACGCAGACGAACAGTCACGTTTCATCGAAGCAGTCTTTTCGACGGAATCCGGCGCTATTCGTGTGGTTTCGCTCTATCTGCCCAATGGCAATCCAATCGACACGGAAAAATTCCCTTACAAGCTGCGCTGGATGGAACGGCTGGAGCGCTGGGCTGAAAGCCGGCTTGCTCTGGAAGAACCGCTGGTCCTTGCCGGAGATTACAACGTCATTGCCGAGCCGAAAGATGCCAAACACCCGGAAGCATGGGTGAATGACGCCCTGTTCCAGCCGGAAACGCGTCAGGCTTTCCGTCGGCTGGAAAACCTGGGTTTTACAGATGCGATCCGCTCAGTCGCGGATGAAGCCGGCATATACACGTTCTGGGATTATCAGGCAGGCGCATGGCAGAAGAACAATGGCATTCACATTGATCACCTGATGCTGTCCCCCGAAGCCGCCAACAGGCTCGAGTCAGCCAGCATCGAAAAACACGTGCGCGCGTGGGAAAAGCCATCGGACCATGTGCCGGTGGCCATATCCATTATCTAGCTATTCAATTGTAAAAGCTTAGAAGTCGCCGGTTTTGATAATGTCCTGCGCAAGGACAATGGCAGTCCGCCTGTCTGCCTCATCAGCGATAGAGAATGCTTGTTCCTGAATGTCTCCGATCCAGACGCGATCCTGTTTGGAAGCGCGCTCGAATGCGGCCGTCATCATTGCGAGACCACGTACGGTTTTTCCCGCCTGGAACAGCAAATTGCCAAGCATAGCCTGTGCGCCTGCATGACCCTTCTGAGCCGAAAGGCGGAACCAGCGCGCAGCCTGATTGGGGTTAGGCTGACCGCCCTCACCCTTGATCAACATTTTACCAAGCTCGAACTGCGCATCAGGATCGCCGAAATTGGACGCTGCCTGCAGATAAAGATCGCGTGCGGCACCAGGATCCGAACGAATGGGTGAATTCGGGATACCGCGTTTGACATAGCCGGCAAGCGCTACGAGCGCGTCCGCCACATAGCTCTCGTTCTCGGTGCCTTGATCCGCACCTTCGTGAATGACTTGCGCAAACATCTTATAGGCTTCGTAGTCGTCTTCCTTGACGCCGTCGCCTTCCGCGTACATACGCGCCAGCTTCCAGTTCGCGCCCTGATGGCCCTTCTCCGCAGCAAAGCGCAGTGCCTTGACCGCTTCGTCCTTGTGACCATTCTTGTATGCGGAGAAACCAAACTTGAAGAGCGCAAACGGGCTCGAATCTTCATTCATTTCATTGCTGGTATCGAAAGCATGGCAAGGCAAAGTCATGGCGCTCAATGCAAGACCAATCCCGAAAAGCGGGGCTGCGAAGCGATCAATGGCAAGCATGACAGTTCACTTTCCTCGCCCAAGTCACATGCGTCGCGGAAACGCCGCGCTCAACCATATGAATAAAGGGCCAATTTCCAGCACCAGCAGCAATTGAGCTGCGGGCCATCCAATTTTCACCATGCATCGGCAAAAGCGTTGCAGGTATCGTTACCCGCCCATTCTGCACACCATTCCAGCGATCGTTTGACCGTATTCCGGCAATAGTACGGCTAAGGTTTGGTGAGCGTATTGGACTTGAAGATTTGGAATCAAATGGGCAGCGCGCCAATTCCGACATCGCGTAAAGACTATTGAGAGAAGTCAGGAAGATCGGTTGTGCGTCCATCATTGCCCCGGGCGGAATATCAGCACCATGCTCGATATTTCTTCAACCACTTACCGGTTGCCGCCCTATCGAGTTGCTCCGGGTTTGTGGCGCAAAATGGGCAAAATCGCCCCTTGCCTCCGCCTTGCAAATCATCGCGCAGAAGTGTTGCTGAATCGTCACAAAACGTAATGGAGAAAGTCTTACTTTTGAGCCACATCAATTGTACCGGCCAATACAGCCGCGTGCTTATACAAAAAAGCCCGGTAACAATACCGGGCTTTCCTATTCAATCGTGCTTTAGATTTAGAACTTCATCTTGCCGGAAAGCGAGACGGCAGTTACGAGATCGTCGCCAAAGTCATAAGTGGCATCGGTGCCGCACTTCTTTGCCGCATTCGGGCAGGCAGTTGGTCCGTAGGAGCCGGAAGACAACATACCGATTGCACCGCCAAGACGAATTTCAACATTCTTATTGGGCGAGTATGCGAGGCCACCAGACAAGAGATAGGTATCCGTCTGTGTCGTCAAACCGGTCGAAGTACCGCGATCCCAGCTAACCTGAAGCTGTCCGCTCCACTGGTCGTTGAACTTGTGACCAACGCCGCCTGTTACAGTCCAGCCATCCTGGAACATCAGATCAAGCGATGTGGCGCGTGCCGGAGAAGCAGCACCGCAAGCAATTTTACCCTTTGTAGCAGTTGGGCAGAAAGCGATGACATCGAGGACGCTCCAATCAACCCACTTGACGGAACCATAAGCCAGCCAGCCCGGAGCAAAACCGCTCTGCAGCTTGAATTCAACTGACTGCGGCATCTCTGCCGTACCGTAAACATCGGTCACCCGGCCGCCAAGACCTGGAGCCAAAGGCGACTGCCTCAAATCGAGAGTGCCTGTTACATCGCCCAGATCAACTGCAGCGTTGTACATCAAGCTGGCACGGAATGCGATTTCCGGAATTTCGTAAGCTGCACCAATGCGCCAGCCAACACCGTTGCCTTCGAGATCAAGACGTCCTGTGCCGTCGAAACGGCCCGGAAAGCCTGGATGAACTTGACGTGTCTTAAAACCTGACACTTCCTGGTACGACACGCCGCCGATCAGGCGGAAGGAGCCTTTTTCGGTAACATTGAATTTGTAGGAACAAGTCAAGCCCCAGTCATCACTGGTAACCTTGGTTTCAATGTTCTGATTTGCACCAGCCCAATTCGAACCTGGCTTTGTGTGAACGCCCCATGGCTGGCTATAGGTGCCAAGGCAATCCAGATCAGGCGTGATGCCGACCTTCGCGCCAAACTTGTAAACCGAATAATCCGGGGTTTCGCTTGCAGTTGATTTCTTGTTGTTGTTGTTGCCATCGCGCGGATCGGTATCCTTGGCATTCTTGATCTTGCGATCAGGCATAACGTAAACCACGCCGCCTTCAGTCGCAAAACGTTCTTCACTGAAGAGGAGATCCCAGTTGTAACCGCCGCGCTCAAGGCCACCAGCCTGAGCAGCAGAAGCAACACCTGTCAGAAGAAGCGCGCCGCCGATAATTGTCGAAATAGTCTTAGTCATTAAGTCCTCCCCGAGACCTGAAAACCCTGAACCCGTGATCACAGTTCAGCAAAATTGTTACCAATACGTAATAGGTAACAAAGCCCGAGAATCGTGCAACTTGTTTGGGATAGGCAGTTGTGAGAGATCAAAGCATTAAAATTCGAAAAACTGAGGTTTTCGCAGCTTTTGCTTTGAATTTTTCAGAATTTGCGGGCTGCCGTCCGGTATTAGGCAACGAAAAACCACAGTTTTCAGCCGAAAAGCGCCATTGTTGCTCAAATGCAACGGCAGTCAAAAATGACCGAATTGGGGCGAATGACTGTCGAAAATGGGGTGCCTTCCCCTGCTTTTCAAGGGGAAGGCAAATTAAATCAATCAAATTGAGAATCAATTAGTCCAAATCAGCTAGCGATCAACCTGCTTCGCTCACGCGGCGTATGGCCGTCTCGATCTTTTCAATCGATGCTTGCAATTCCACGAGGCGCTCGCGTTCTGCCTCGACAATCTCCGGCTTTGCGTTGGCAACAAACTTTTCATTGCCAAGTTTCTTGTCGATCTTACCGATTTCATCGGTGATTTTGCCAGCTTCCTTGTTGAGACGCGCGACTTCGGCTTTCACATCAATCAGACTGCCCAACGGCAGGCATGCTGTTGCTTCCCCGATAACAAACTGCGCCGAGCCTTTGGGCGCTTCTTCATCAAATGTGATCGTCTCGACACGGGCACGCCATTTGATGGACGCCTCGTGGCGTTGCAGCCGGTCTTTTGTGGCATCGTTGGCACCGATAACCACGAGCGGAGCTGTGGCTGAGGCCGGGACGTTCATCTCGGCGCGCACCGAACGAATGCCCGTCACAAGATCGATCAGCCAATTGATATCCGCTGCCGCTTCCGCATCCAGAAAATCTGGTTCTGACCATTCTGCATGACAAAGCAATGTTGCGCATGCCTGTCCTTCGCCCGCCGTGTGTGCCCACAACTCTTCCGTCATGAATGGCATAAACGGATGCAGCAGCTTGTAAATCTCGTCCAGAACATAGGCCGCACACGCCTGTGCTTCCACTTTAGCTTCTGCATCTTCGCCATTGAAGACGGGTTTCAGCAATTCGATGTACCAGTCGCAGAACTGGTTCCAGACAAACCGATAAGCAGCGCCTGCCGCCTCGTTGAAACGGTAACCGGTGATGCCATCCGTGACATCACGCACCGCATTGGTAAGTTCAGTCAATATCCAGCGATTGACGGTGAGCTTTGCATTCTCAGGGCGGAAGTCTGGATTGCGTGCAACACCGTTCATTTCGGCAAAGCGGGTGGAATTCCAAAGCTTGGTGCCGAAATTGCGGTAGCCGGCAATGCGGCTTGGATCCAGCTTAACGTCGCGTCCCTGCGCCGCCATGATGGCAAGCGTGAAGCGCAGCGCATCAGCACCGTACTCATCAATCAGTTCGATCGGGTCGATAACGTTGCCCGAGGACTTCGACATCTTGGCACCGTTCTTGTCACGCACAAGGGCGTGCAAATAAACGGTATGGAACGGCTCTTCATTCATGAAGTGCAAGCCCATCATCATCATCCGGGCAACCCAGAAAAAGATGATGTCGAAACCGGTCACCAGCACATCTGTCTGATAGTAAGTGGCCAGTTCCGGTGTTTTGTCCGGCCAACCAAGAGTAGAAAACGGCCACAGAGCGGATGAGAACCACGTGTCAAGCACGTCCTCGTCCCGCGTCAGGATTTCGCCAGGCTTCATGTTTTCCAGAAGGTCCTGCACATGGGCTTTCATCGGGCCTTCATGCGCCAGATAATGCTGAACCGCAGCGCTCAAAGCCTCTTCTTCGGTCTTCTCAACAAAGACCTGCCCGTCCGGGCCATACCAGGCTGGAATCTGGTGTCCCCACCACAACTGGCGAGAAATCGTCCAAGGCTGGATGTTTTCCATCCATTCAAAATAGGTCTTTTCCCAATTTTTGGGCACGATGTTGGTACGGCCTTCGCGTACGCTGGCAATCGCCGGCTTCGCAAGTTCACCGGCATTCACATACCACTGATCGGTGAGGTAAGGCTCGATCGGCACACCGCCACGATCACCATGCGGAACCATGTGGGTATGATCATCAATCTTCTCGAGATAGCCACCCTCTTCCATCATGGCAACAATCAGCTTGCGGGCAGCAAAACGATCCTTGCCATCCAGCGTATGCACCAATTGATCCAGGTGACTCGATTTCTCCAACCCTTCAAAGAAGTCGTTGTTTTCTTTAAGGAAGATAGATGCGTCTGTATTCAGGATATTGATTTGGCGCAGACCATTGCGCTTGCCGACATCCGCGTCATTGAAATCGTGGGCAGGCGTGATTTTGACAGCGCCCGAGCCAGCTTCCGGATCAGCATAATTATCACCAACGATAGGAATGAGACGTCCAACCAGCGGCAAGACAACGTTGTTGTCGAGCACAGCATGATAACGTTCGTCTTTTGGATTGACGGCAACCCCCGTATCCCCAAGCATGGTTTCAGGCCGCGTCGTTGCGACAACAATATATGTATGCGGGTTTTCCGGATCAAAAGGAACGTTCTCAAGCGGATAGCGGAAATGCCAGAGATGACCTTTGACTTCCCGCTGCTCGACTTCAATATCTGAAATTGTCGTCAGCATCTTCGGGTCCCAATTGACCAGCCGCTTGTCCTTGTAGATCAGACCTTCTTTGTAGAGAGTTACAAAAACCTCAAGAACGGCCTTGGACAGCCCTTCGTCCATTGTAAAGCGCTCGCGCGACCAGTCGCAAGATGCGCCCAGACGCTTCAACTGACCGGCAATAATGCCGCCGGACTCGGATTTCCATTCCCATACGCGCTCGACAAATTTTTCGCGCCCCATCGCGCGGCGGCCGGGTTGCTGGCGCTCCATCAATTGGCGCTCAACGACCATCTGCGTTGCAATACCCGCATGATCCATACCGGGCTGCCACAAGACGTTTTTGCCGCGCATGCGCTCGAAGCGCACGAGAATGTCCTGAATGGTGTTGTTCAGCGCATGGCCCATGTGCAACGAACCAGTCACATTGGGCGGAGGAATGACAATAGAAAAGGGATCTGCACCAGGTTTCGAACCGGCTCCAGCCTTGAATGCGCCGGCTTCGTCCCAGCGTTCTGCAATCTTCGGCTCTACGGCCGCTGCGTCATAGGTCTTATCAAGCATAAAAATAGCCCGTCATTTGCGGAAAGGAATTAGCTACGGTGTAAACCGAATGGCTGAACATAAGTCAATGAAGACTTGGAAAATGCCAAGTATGTGACTTGGCTGCACGGCCCTCAGATAGCGAGTTCCGATACCAAAGCGAGGTCTATCAGGAAATTTGCCATACGCGCTAAATTATCAGCGATGTGCGATGATGTCAGCGCTTGCCGCCCCGCGCCACACGCTCGATTTCCTCACGTACCAGCCGCTCGACCAGATTTGGCAGATTGTTGTCGAGCCAATCCTGCAGCAGAGGGCGCATAATTTCCTGCGCGATGTCATCGAAGGAGCGGCGCTGTTCATTCTGAACCGCGAAAGACAGGTCGCCAAAGGCTGCACTGACCTGACGTTCGGTTGCTTCCGACAGGATAGGCTCCAGCGCGCGTTCCAGATCCAGCGAAACTTCGTCACCAATACTGGATTCTGAAGGTTCATGTGAAGCTTCGACCGTTTCGTGAACCGGTTCCGGCGCGGGCGCAGTCGCGGCAACGGGCGCCTCTACCGCAACCTCAGGCGCTTCAAACACTTCAGGTTCGCGAACACCATAATCCACAGGTCCCCGCAATTCCGCTGCGGTGAGTACCGGAGCTTTGGCAGTTTCTGGCTGGAAAACCACTTCATCTTCAACAGGTTCACGCTCAACCAGCTTGGATTGCAACGGGGATGCTGGCCGGTTCAAGGGCGCTTCATAGGATTGCGGCGTGGCATGGGAAACGGCGATACCCTCGCGCGGTGCAAGTTCTTCCTCGTCTTCATACGCGTCAAAAGTTTGCACTGGCATTGAGGCAGCGGGTGTATGGACGGGTATGTCGGAATTCACTGGAGTGGGCAAAACATCATCCGTGCGTGTCGTATCGCTTTCTTCGATAATCCGGCGGATGGACGCGAGAATCTCTTCCATGGAAGGTTCGCGCGCCACACTAGATGATTGTGCCATGATACTCTCGCCTACTACATCTTGTTTCGCTGCGGGGCAACAGAATCTGAATTCAGTGTAGAGACTTGTGTCGGCTTTGAGAATCCCTTGGGCGAATCTTACGGGCTAACCCACAGACTTTTATGGCAAAGCCAAAAATCACGATTTGATGGATAAAAAATCAACGGCCGGTGGATGGTATCCGCCGGCCGCTGACAAATCAGTGCTATTTTGAAGCTATTACCGCCCGTCTGGCGTGCGCAAGCCGAACCACTTGTCCTGAACCGCATCGTAATGCTCTTGCGGCTTGTATTCAGCCACCTGCAAGCCGATCTGCGATGGCGACAACCGGCCAACAGCCAGAAGAACAGCATAGCTGGTCACAACGCTATCGTGCTCGGCCTGAGCAAGCGCAATCTGACCCGTCAAAACGGTAGCCTGTGCATTCAACACGTCGAGTGTTGTCCGCTGACCAACCTTGCGCTCCTCGATGACGCCATTCAACGCCAGTTGAGAAGCGGAAATCACGGTCTTCTGCGCAATGATGGAAGCCTTCGCCGCTTCCATTTGCGACCACGCCTTGGCAATGGCCTGACGGACGCTGTCGCGAGCCACATCAACCTCGATCCGGCGCTGTGCTGCCGTTTCCTTGGCCTGACGAACCAGAGCGGGAGTGCGGCCACCGCTGTAGATCGGAATTGTCAGCGTGAGCCCTGCAGTAGCGGTTGTTGAATCGACGCTGTCCGTTGTCTGCGTCCCGGAAAAGAACTCGTTGCGCTGTACGACCCCGCTCAATCCAATTTGAGGCAGGAGCGCGCCCTCATTGGACTTCACGCTGTAACCGGCTGCATCGAGCGCATACTGCGTCGCCAAAATCGCCGGGTGCCCCGCGGATGCGACGTTGAATGCCGAATCCATTGATTTAGGCAGGTTCCTCGTGGCCATTCCAGCCGACTTAAGACCATTTGGAGCTGCGCCGACGATCTGGATGTACGTCGCTTCCGCTGTCTTCACGTCAGCCCGGGCGACATTGAGCGTTGCAATTGCCGAGGCTTTTTCAGCTTCAGCCTGCGCAACGTCGGTACGTGTACCCTCACCTACGTCAAAACGGGCCTTTGCAGCACGCAGCTGCTCGTCCAGGAATTCAAGGTTCTTCTGGCGCAGAACGGCAATCTGGCGCGCCTGATAGACGTCCATATAGGCCTGTGCTGCACTGAACAGCAGGTTCTGCTCGTTGTTACGGAGATTTTCCCGCGCTGCCAGAACCTGAGTCTTGGCCGATGCAACGTTATTTTTGGTTTGGAAACCGTCAAACAGCATCTGATTGATTGTGATGCCGAACGTACCGGTGTTCGAATGACTATTCGAACCGCCGTCAAGCCGTCTGGCCTGCGTATTGAATTCAGCTGTCGCCGAAACTGTCGGACGATAACCGGATTTTGCAACGGCAACGCCTTCATCTGTGACCCGAACTCCAGCGCGATCAGCATTGACGGTGGAGTTATTCTGATACGCCTTGGCCATAGCGCCAAGGATCGTTTCTGCCATTGAAGGCGTAGTGGTCAAGACCGTCGCCGACAGCAGCGCCGCGGTGAGTACTCGCTTACCCGCTATGAACACTATAAACCCCTTCATTCTCTAAACTTGGAAACCCCGGACCGAACCGATTGGTTCGACCACATGTCGGTCATTCACGCTCGATTTGCAAGATGACCACCCAGGACATTTTTTTATATCCGAACAAAGTGGCCGACCGTTGCACTTTTGTCTCATATGCGACAATCAAAACTCGAACTCAGCAACCTTTTCAAAACCGGGAAGCGGCTTCACGGCCGAATTGAAGGCACGACGTCCAGAAACCACCCCGTCGTTCTTGACGTAGATCATTGCCTTGCCAGAATTTCCGCTACCTTCCACCGCAACCAGACGTCCTCCGTCCTTGAGCTGATCGAACAATGGACCAGGAACGTGATCAACGCCACCCTCAATGAGGATGACGTCATAAGGCGCCTCGGAAGCGTAGCCTCCTTGCAGCGGCGCGGTTACGACGACGACGTTGTCATAACCAAGTCCCGATAAAATGGCGGTTGCCTGTTCGGCCAGATCCGCTTCGCTTTCAACGGCGATAACCGACCCTGCGATTCGCGAAAGCACGCCTGACGAGTATCCGGTTGCGCACCCAATATCCAGAACCACGTCTTCGGGCTGGACATTGGCAAGCTGGACAAGCTTGGCGAAAGGCGATGGCTGCATCAGATAACGTGGGCCAGACTGCGCAAACCCGGCAGACACCTGAACATCATCATCAATGTAAGCCAGCGGCGCGCGGGCATTTGGCACAAACTTTTCGCGCGGAACATCCAGAAACGCCTGAAGCAAGGGTTTGTCGGTTACATCAGTCGTACGCAACTGATTGTCGACCATCTTGATGCGAAGTTCTTCAAAATTCAGCGTCATGGTCTACAAGCTTTCCTGACATGGCACTTGCAGCATGAAGCGCATGCAAGCGCATAACACACCTCTGCCGGATCACTCCAGCAGAAGCAATAATTTAAGAGAGGATGTGACAAAAAATTAAGCCATCGTCAATCAATGTCTGCCGTGGCGGGCTGACACAGCTGCCATTTGTACAGAATTATCGCTGGTTTCTGACACGCCGTAATCTTTGTGCAACGCTCGCATCCGTTTTCAAGAGTGGACGACACGAACATTGGGCGGCGCACTCATACATCCGGTTGAAATGAGCCAGCGGACAGAATCTCTGTCTGCACCACGTTGCCTCACGGCACGAATTTACGAATATTTTTGGCAAGCCCCAGGCTGTTTACGAGCCCGTTCAAAACAACCATCGTTAATCTTGGCCTATAGTGTTCCAGACTTCGCGCCGACGGATAAAACAAAAACAGCTGTCGAACTGGTTGATAATCCGTGGTAAACTATACAGTATGAAGGATAGTTTTATTTACCTTGCCACAGTTTTCCGCTCACGTACCGACCCGATTCTGTGATTGAACTGATAGCAAGCACCTGCCATTCTCGCGCGCAGGGACATGGAATCGGCAAGCGGCGATAGGAATTAGGCGTAAATGATTGATTTCAAAGGACTAGGCGATTTCCCCGTCAGTCACGACGAACTCACCGGACTGGCCGACAGGGATGCACTTGAAGAACATCTTGATAGTCTTTGCGCGTCTTACGGCGAGAGCGACTTCGTTGACCGCATAGAATTTGCCATTCTTTGTATAGATATTGATAGCTTCAAGACGGTCAACGAACAGTACGGACGCGTCGATGGTGATAACCTTCTGAAGCTCGTCGCCGACCGCCTGCAATCATGCCTGCGCAAGAATGATGTCGTCTATCGCCTTGGCGGGGACGAGTTTGCCATTGTGCTCATTCAGGTCACTGCGGAAGAGACTGCCCGCGTGGCTGACCGGATTATCGGATCGATATCCCAGCCCTATGATCTTGGTGGTGACACGCCAATCAAAATAGCGGCGACAATCGGTGCTGCACTGGCACCGCGCGATGGCCAGACCCCGGAAAGCCTGCTTTGGTGTGGGGATGCTGCGCTTTATATCGCCAAGAATGCCGGTCGCGGTGTCTATCGCCGTTATTCCGAACGCCGTTCAAGCTAGAATATGCGGCAGGGTTCGCTTAACGATCCGGCAGAAGTGCAGGAAACATCCTGCCCCGGTTCAATGATGCACCAGTGACCATATCCATGAACGATGAAGAGCGGCAAGCCTTTGATCAGGCCAATGAAGGTATCCGGCTGGGTGCCAGCGGCGAACCTTTGCTGGCGGTGAAACATTGGGAAAAAGCCTCGGCCATCGCCGATGAGCATCTTCAGGGTGCTGATATCAATTTCTGGATCAAGAGCGGTTACGGTGCGGCGCTCTTTGATGCTGGCCGCTATGACGAAGGCATCGCGATTTCACAGATGGCGCGCGAATGGTGCCTCAGCCACGAACAACCGCTCGCCTCGCTCTCCATTGCCCGCTCCTATCTTGCCCTTGGGCAGAACAGCAACGCTGCCCCCTATTTGCGCGAGATCCACGAATTGGTCGGCGATGACATATTTCTGCAGTTCAATGACACGGACGAACCGGCGATACGAACCGCTCTGGCGGGTAAGCTATAAATCGCAGCGCCGCAGCAACGGCAAGAACAAATCCCTCGAATCGCCCTTTCCCCCGGCACCTCTCCGGCCGTCCAAAGAATACGGCCTGGCTTGGAAATTTCATTGAAATTTAAATACAATTTAGGCTCAATATATTTTTCTGTGGGTGAATATGTCATCTAATTCGATTGAAATTATATAATCGCTGAATTGTAAAAGATCGTCGCAATTGTTGATTTGAACTGTGGAACGGGAACCTATTTCGATCGTTTCATGTCCGGCGATTCAACTACCGGAAATTAACTTCGGAGATCAGGATGACGATCAAAACCGTTCCACAGGAAGTCTATCAGCGCCACGAGCGCGAATGGCAGTTGCTTCGGGAGGCTTTGGCGAAGAACAAGACTGCAAGCGAACCGCTTGCATCCGTTGCGCCGAACCTGCCTGGCGACGCTGTTCCCGGGGCCTTCCCACAATAATAAAAGGTTACAGTTTATACCCCGCACGTTTCAGAAATGATCGTGCGGGTTTCTTTTGCGCTATCGCCAACGTCATTTATGATCTGCAGGGAGTGGATGGGAGATTTGGAGGCCTCGCCCGGAATCGAACCGGGGTGCAAGGATTTGCAGTCCTCTGCGTAACCACTCCGCCACGAGGCCTCATCCGTTCAGATCCAAGCTGGAAGCGTTGAATCTTCGGTGCCGTTCTCTAGGAAACCCGCAGAGCGCCGTCAAGTCATTCCGATGAAATTCGTTCTCGCTTTTCGCATGAAGTCAAAAAGATGTCGGCGAACCATCAAAATTGATTGGCAGAATCTTTAAGTTCTCTGACATTTATCTGCGGGCAGAGATTGAATGCAGAATGGATCCCTGTTTCTGTCGATTATTGCTACGCAAAGACCGGATACCGCCATGGCGACGCCTTCAGCACCCGAACAGAACGGCATATTGCGGCATCTTGCCGGGAGATTCCCTGCAAAACGCATAGCCAGAGTCATGCTTTATTTCATCGGTCTCATCATTGCTTCATATGTGGCAAGCGCCGGATTTTTCATCGGACTGGCTGGATGGGACCAATTCCAAAATGTTGGCGCCTTGCGCAGCGATGCATTTTCCCTTGGACCGTTCATCGCCATCATTGCGGCCTTGCCCGCTTTGCTCGCGATGGCCATCGACAATGCCATGCAGCGTAAATCCGTCCTGCTCTTTCCCTTCTCCGGCGCTGTTCTCGGCCTTCTATTCGCAGCACCAAGCCTCAGCATTGGTCTTGGATTGATCCTTGCAATATCGGGAGCGATATCAGCACTGATATTCTGGCTGATCGCTGTTCGCACAGCCAACCATTTGTTTTAATACGATTAAGCCGTTCAACAAGATTTGCCAGCAGTGGCGGTGGCAGGATCGCACAAATTGCCCTGTCCCAGCGGCCTTTGCATCAGCACCGTATCCACCCATTGGCCGAATTTGAAACCGGCAGAACGCAGGGTTCCAATATTTTCAAACCCAAGACGGCCATGCAGTTTCAGCGAGCCGGTATTCCCGCTATTGCCAATAATCGCCACCATCTGGCGCCACGGGCCAGCTTCGCAGTGCCGGATCAGCTCGCCAAGCAAGGCAGAACCGATGCCATACCCTGAAAGACCGTTGGCGATATAAACCGAATCCTCCACGGTAAAGCGATAGGCTGGGCGTGGCCGGTAGAGCGTTGCATAGGCATAGCCAACCACATCATCGTTCATCTCGGCGACCAGATAGGGCAACCCGGCAGCCAGCACAGCCGCACGCCGTGCCCGCATTTCATCGAGGGATGGCGCCTGCTCTTCGAAGGAGGCGATACCGTTGAGCACATGGTAAGCATAGATTTCCTGCACCGCGGCCATATCCCCATCTTGGGCGGGGCGGATATGCAAAGTGGCGGAATCAAATCGAGAGGTGTTCCTGCCAAATATTTGATTATCCTCAGAATTGTCTTTCAGTTTTCCGCGCAAGGCCTCAATTGGCGTCACACCAATATCATTCAAAAGGTGCGGCTCGAGGGTACGCAAAGTGGCCAGTTGGTGGAATCGGGACTGGGACGCGGCCGTCAAATACCAGTCAACGCGTTGTAAAATGGATCGGATATCGTGGTTCCGGACTGTCACCTGAAAATCTCTCCTGCATGAGCTCCTTTCGCCGTTCGTCGGCGTGGCAAGCAGTGGTACTTTGTCCCCATTTCGCTTATTAAAGAAGCTTTGGTGGCCTATACGAATTATAAGGAAAGCTTTGTGTCATCTCTCAGCCTGGATCAGCTTGCGACATTCGTTGAGGTCATCGAACTCGGCAGTTTTTCCGCCGCAGCAGATCGGCTGAACCTCAGCCAGCCAGCTGTGAGCCTGCAGGTGCGCCAACTGGAAAAACGTCTCGGCGTGCGCCTGATCGAGCGAATCGGCCGCAAAGCCACGCCTACGGCTGCCGGAGCTGAGCTTTTGGCCCATGCAGGACGCATAAACCGCGAAGTGTCGAGCGCCGTTGATGCCATGGCCCGCTACTCGACAGAGACCATCGGACGGGTGCGGCTTGGCACCGGCGCCACGGCCTGCATTTATCTACTGCCACCGATCCTGCGCAGTTTGCGGCAGGGCTTTCCGTCGCTCGACATTACTGTAAGCACGGGCAATACCGGCGATATGGTCAAGGCGGTGGAGGATAACGTGCTCGACGTCGCGCTCGTCACCATGCCTGCTGCTGGCCGGATGCTCGAAATCAAATCGATCCTCCGCGATGAGTTTGTTGCCGTTGCGCCGACTGGCGCGGTCATGCCGCCGGAAGTCACGGCGGCGGAAATGGCGAAGAACCCATTGATTCTGTTCGAGCCCTCCGGCAACACGCGCCGCATTATCGACCGTTGGTTCGAGGCGAGCGGGGTTTCTCTCCAACCGGTCATGTCGCTCGGCAGTGTCGAAGCCATCAAGGAGCTGGTGCGCGCCGGGCTAGGCTGGGCGATTCTGCCCGCCATGGCGGTGCGCGAACCGGAACAGCGCCGCGCCTTCGCTGTGCGCCCGCTTATCCCCCAATTGCACCGCGAACTGGCGCTGGTTATCCGTCAGGACAAGACTGTCACACGAGGCCTGCGTGCACTTATTGCGGCAATCACCGAGGCAAGTACACGCCGCCGAATCTGAGAAGCCCCATTTCCAAGTAAGCGCTACATCCAGTCCCTGCCAATCTCGGCGGCACAGCCATAGGGCGGCGGATTATTGGCAAAATTCTTCTTCAGCTGATCGCAGCCCCATTTTTTGATTGGCGCAGGCATGTAGCTGTTCAAGCTGATTCCAACCTCGTCATAGGGCGTGCTGGTATTGGTGACATATTGGTAATAGCGCCCCCCAACCAGAACCACGAAGCCTATGACGACCCCGCACACAATGGATACGAATTTCTTCATGCCGCTCTCCCCGCAATACCACAATCAAGAATAGTGGCTTAGCAGCGGCTGCGATATGCGCCAAGCGGGAGCCGAATCAAACGTGTGAATCGGACAGTGAATAACGAGAATCAGGCTTTGCTATTGCTGGTTGAGGTCCGGTTGCCCTTCCAGCGGCGGCCGATTTTGACTTCGAGCTGCCGGCGCTTGCGGCGCACAAAGGCAGAATCATGCGAAAGCACGACAATACCGAGCGGAACCATCCAGAATCCGAGAACCGGCAGAAAA
Source organism: Phyllobacterium sp. 628 (assembly GCF_014189505.1). Lineage (GTDB taxonomy): Bacteria > Pseudomonadota > Alphaproteobacteria > Rhizobiales > Rhizobiaceae > Phyllobacterium. The sequence continues at coordinate 2,876,821 of NZ_CP050301.1, forward strand.
CCGAGAATACCGCCAACAATCAACGAGCCGCCAAGTGTGCGACGCATTGCCACCGACTGCGGAATTGGCACATGGCGGCCAAAGATACGCATATGCCGCCGTTTCGGCGCGCCCTGATGCTCTCCAGCACCATTTGACGTATATTTACCGGCGTTTTCGGGGCGTTCGGTCACTCAGCCATTCCATCGTTTTTTGCCTCAACAGACCCCGGATGTAGGAACGGTTGCCCTCCATGTCATCCTTTCCTGTGAACTTTATGTGAAAAAAAGCGAAATGGTCCTTTGCAAAAGCGAAACCCTTTTGCTATAGGCCAACTCGCTGATGACTGAGTAGCTATTCCCCGGTAGCTCAGTGGTAGAGCAACCGGCTGTTAACCGGTTGGTCGCTGGTTCGAATCCGGCCCGGGGAGCCAGTCACTTCAAAGGCTTAGCGAGAAATCGCTGAGCCTTTTGCTTTTTCAGCCCCGTGCCTCCCGTTTCACAACAATTGAATCCCGCCGCTCCCAAAGCTTTTGAACAGTGCCCCGCATCTGCGATAAGATCATTATTCCAGAGAATTGAGGAGCTGACATGATCATGATGGATGGCTTGCGCCGAGCGGGTGTGCCGGCTGCGCTGGGAGCAGCACTGCTGTTTGGCACAGGCACACCGCTGGCCAAACTGCTGCTCGATACAGTCAGCCCGTGGATGCTGGCGGGTTTGCTCTATCTCGGATCGGGCATTGGCCTGTGGCTCTACCGGCGCATCACCAGAGCGCCCGTCGTGTCGCTGCCGCGCACCGAAGCACTGTGGTTTGCCGGGGCGATCCTGTGCGGCGGAATTATCGGGCCTGTTCTTCTGATGGCCGGGCTGCTCGGCATGCCCGCTTCTGGTGCTTCGCTGCTGCTGAATGCTGAAGGCGTGTTTACAGCGCTTCTGGCCTGGTTTGCCTTCAAGGAGAACTTTGACAGGCGAATCGCTTTGGGCATGGTGGCGATTGTCGTAGGCGCCATTATTTTAAGCTGGCCGGGCGAAGCGACGTTCTCCGGATTCTGGCCAGCTTTGGCTGTTCTGGGTGCCTGTCTGGCTTGGGGGATCGACAACAACCTCACCCGCAAGGTTTCGCTGACCGATGCCTCATGGATAGCGTCAGTGAAAGGCCTTGTCGCCGGTTCGGTCAATCTGGTGCTGGCACTTATTGCTGGCGCGGTGTTGCCACCTTTGCCCAATCTGGCCGGAGCCATGGCAGTTGGCTTTCTCGCCTATGGCGTAAGCCTTGCATTGTTTGTCATTGGTTTGAGACACCTTGGCACCGCCCGCACAGGCGCATATTTCTCCATCGCCCCCTTCGCGGGAGCCATACTGGCAGTTGCTCTTGGCGACCCCCTCACCCTGCAATTGCTTTTGGCCGGAGCATTAATGGCTCTGGGTATCTGGCTGCACCTGACCGAACAGCACGAGCATCCGCATACTCACGCGGAAATCGAGCATGAACATGAACACGTTCACGACGAACATCACCAGCACGATCATGACTACCCGGTTGAACCGGGAACAAAACACAGGCACATACACCGGCATTCACCCATGAGCCATACACATCCGCATTTCCCCGATGCACATCACCAGCACGATCATTGACGGGGTATTTTGAAGGGCTGCAAGCCGTGAAAGGTGCCGTTCGAGTCCGGCAAATCGCCGTTATGCATTGGAGTTATTGCAACGCAGCCTCAGTGCGTTGATGAAGGCTGGTTCCCGCTCATGGGCTCGAACCACGATTCACGCCTTCAAAGGGCGGTGTCCTACCATTAGACGAAGCGGGAATATGCCTGCACCCGAGTGAGTGCCTGCAATAAACAATAGTTGATCAGCATCTTCTTGAAAATGCCACATCAGCCAATCACCTTCTACGTGTTGTCGCTCTCCAGTGTCAACGTGAGGCTCGGCAATCCCATCCCCCGTTATTGTCGGGCCTCCCCCTAAGCCGAATAAAATGTCGCCACACTCGGCGCTTTTAACATTGCATCATGCCGATAACGGTTCATTCGCCGACTCTGCGCGCGGTCTTACCGAACGTGGCCAATAGATGTTATACATGGGGCGAAAGATCAACATCGATTTCCCGGAGACACCATGTTTCTGCTGACCGTTGCAGCCATCTGGACCATTGCGGCACTGACACCCGGCCCCAACTTTTTCATGGTGGTGCGCTGCACCCTCACCGGTTCGCGTAAGATCGCGGTATCGGCGGTTGCGGGTACACTGACCGGAACCCTCTGTTGGGGACTTGCCGGGTGGCTTGGCGTCGGTTCGCTGTTCATGGCCGCGCCAATTGCCTATATGGCCTTGAAGATTGCGGGTGGTGTCTATCTCCTCTGGCTCGGCCTGCGGCTGCTGTGGCAAGTACGCCGTCCGCGCGATGAGATGGCTGTTCCGGCAAGCAAAGGCCGCCTGACACCGATGGGCGCATGGCGCCTCGGGCTTGCTACCAATCTCGCCAATCCGAAATCCGCCCTGTTCGTCGCCAGTCTGTTTGCTGCCACCATGGCACCGGGCACGCTGTGGACCCACGGTGCGGCTGCCGTTGTCGTCATGGTGCTGATATCAACCATCTGGTATGGCGGTCTGGTTTTTGCGCTCAGCCACCCGTCGGTGGCTGGAGCCTATAAGCGGGCGCGGCGGACCATTGATGCCTTTGCCGGTGCGATATTCGTCGGCTTTGGTTTGAAACTGGCGCTGTCAGACCGCTGACACGCCTAATCTACAGTCTTTATCAGGCCAGCCGCAATGGCATGAGGATAGACGTCTTGAACCGGCCCGGCGCGACAAACCCCGTGATCAGCGAGCCAATCTCGGGAATACGCCGGCGGACATGGGTGAGATTTTCACGCATCGCGTGCATATCCTCATCTCTGCGTTGCACAATGCCGGCATCATGCTCCACCGACAGATTAAGATTGTCACCGCTTGTGTCGGCGCGAATGATGATATCGATCGTGTCGTGTATGGTGGCCGTGCCAAAATTGACAGCATTCTCAATGAGCGGATGCAGGATGAAGCTTGGAACCAGCGCCTTCTCCAATCCGGCTTCAACCTCAATCTGAACGCGCAACCGGTCGGGAAAACGTTCCCGCTCAATATCGAGATAGCCCGCCTGCAGATCGAGTTCTTCTGCCAATGCCACATCGCGTGCCGGGTCGATTTCTAGAATGGACCGCATGAATGCCGCAAGCAGCAGCACCATCTTGCCAGACTGGCTGGCCGCCCCCTCTTCAACCATCTGAGCGATGGAACTCAGTGTCGTGAACAGAAACTTGGGTGTGATCTGATAATTCAGCGCTCTGATCTGCGCCGAAAGGGCCTCTTCTCGCAAAGCGGCGAGCTTGCGTTCCTGATCACGGATATCAAAATGGTTCAGCAGCGCCGTATACAGACATGACCAGCCACTGAACAGAGCGAAGCCATAGACAAAGGTGTGAACGAAATTGACCTGATTGAATGACACCGTCGCTGGCAGCATGCAGACCATATAGATGATATGATCGGCTATGGGGTACACAGCTGAAGCGGCCAGAGCCATCAGAACATAGAGCACAACGCGGTGCACAAAATGCCGGTTTCTCGTTTTGGATATTACGACCGACATGAGCATCGTCAGGCCGATGGTGATGACCATCAGCGAGAGTTTACCCAAGGCAGAGTCGAGCGGATCGACACCAAGGATCCACCACACGACACTGCTGACCACGAACTCGACGATCCAATAAGCCAGAACGAGACGCAGTGTTGCGAAGATAGCCCCGCTTTCCACGGCTCCAGTACGTGCAGATTGATTGTTCTGTTCCATCGGTTCCTATCGTGGGAAGCAAGCCTGACGTGCCGCCCGCCAACATTAGACATATATGACCGGCAGCCAATAGGAAACACGGCGCGAACAATGACAGGCCTCCTGTACTTGGTATGCTGTAACGAACTTTTGTATTTTCACAAGATTGAATGTCGTAAATCGCTGTGTTAGCAAAAGCACTTGGAGACGATTTGATGTCCGTGCTTGCCATTACCATTCTATGCATTCTTGCCACCTGGGTGGCCTGCCTGCTGTTTCCGCATTTCGACTGAAATAGTGACCGTGCGCAGCACGGCAAACGTAGGCCAATTGCTTTGTTTCCCGCGCTCCGGAACACAGCCGACGGAAGAGCCGGCTGCTCTCTTGCCATCGTTCTCGGCGCACCCTATCTTTGCACCTGCACCCAAACAAAAGGAGGTTGCCTATGTCATCGCGGGACGCCTGATCCGTCAATATCAGCGATTCTGTCAGGATCGAGGAATCGATTTCTCCCTGAACCTGTCAGTTCGACCGTTCGACAGCACAACGCTGTTCTGTAGTGCCGGAATGCAACAATACAAACCATTGTTCGCCGACATTGCCTTCAAGGATACATTCGCCAATATCCAGTCCTGTTTGCGATTGGGCGATCTCGATGAGATCGGCGATGGAACCCATTTTCTCCGTTTCAATATGCTCGGCCTGTTTTCCTTCCGGCAAATGACGCTGGCAGAAGCCATCAGCTTCTGGCTGGATTTTCTGGACGGTATCGGCGCATGGCCTGACCATGTCACGATCCATCCGGACAAGCTGGACGACTGGGGACCGCTTTACAGCGGGCGTCTTCCCATTGTTCCGGATCCGGAATGCATATGGAGCGATGGCAATGTCAGCGGCTATTGCACCGAGTTCTACCGGGACGGTGTGGAAATCGGCAATATCGTCAATCCGCTTGGCACCTGTATCGACGCCGGCTTCGGACTTGACCGGCTGGATATGCTGGTCAATCGCACACCTGCGCCAAACCCGCAGGCGATCCTAATCGACGCAATCCAGTCCATCATTGCCAGCGGCTACAGTCCGGGCAACAAAGAGCAAGGATATATCCTGCGCAAATTGTTGCGAAGGCTGGCGCTGTCAGACGGCTTTCTCGATCATCCGTTCTTCCATGACGAGCTTGTCCGGCAGGAACGGCTGCGCCAGCATTATGCCAAGCTCAAGCCAAAACATCCGGACAAACCGGCTGAATGGTGGTTCGACACGCATGGTATTGATATCGGGGATATGGAGGGGCGGGTTTAATCCGCCCTTTCCCCCAATCAGCGATATTTATTCGTCATTGACGTCATTCGGAGGACTATAAATATCGAATTCGAGACTCAGCCCGCGGGAGCCAAGAGCAACAAGTGTTTTCGGGGCGACATTGATGCCTTCGTTCCCCTCCTCCATAAAAAGACCGCAAAAAATATAGGCTTTGAATTGAGACGTTATATCTTTCCAAACGGTCAGGTCAGTTGAAAGCGGCTTTAAAATCTCGGCGATTTGTGCATCCAGATCACCGGGGTCACGCCTTGGGACGCTACGCGTCCACATGCCAAACCGTGCGATCATCTTTTGGCCATTGGGCGTAAACCAAGGCTCGCCTTTCCTCTTCCAAGAAGATGGAAAAACTCCCAATTTCTGGGTAATGATATCGTGATCTAAATATTCACCTTGGATAGAAAGCGAAGCTGCTGTTTTACTGATTTCAGCCATTTAGTTTCCCGACGTCAGCTTTAATTACTCCAGCAATACCCTTGAGATTTCTACGAGAGAACAATTAATAGATTCCAGCTTTTTTGCATTCCCCACAGTTGTGACAGCCCAGCCTAAGGCCTTATGCTGGTGCCTAGAAGCCAAAAGTGTTTCAAGAGTTTTGGGCCATCATTCAAAGTTGAGCGATAGTCAGTTCTAGCGAGTGTATCAACGGCATTTAGCGTTGATACAACACAGCGACAAAAGCAAGCAATGTTGAAGCTATCGTACCCAGGTGGTGTTCTCGACATAAATATCAGCTTCCATGGTCGCCTCGACAAACACCGAGCGCGCCATGGCGGCGGTGGCGTGGCCTTCCATCGCTTCGGTACAGGCCATCCGGGCAAGCAGATAAATTCTGCCACGTTCGCCTGGCCAGTCACTGGAAAGGAATTCAGCCGCTTCAGCCACTGAACCAATGTTCCGCAGCTTGCAAGAGTGGAGTGACTCAACCGTCACCGGTTTGAACTGAGCGTTTTGCATGGCTTTGAAACGCAAATCGTTGAAACTTGTTCCAATCTGAAAACGACCTATGGCAAAATTACGGTCGAACGTGTCTTCACGCATCGGCGGGTATCATTGCGGTGTTAGATTTTATCGGGCCAGTATTTTTTCTCTGCGCCATTTCCATGACCGCCAAATATCGGGACGTTCGCCTTATGCTGCTTTTTGCTAATTGTGTGGAAGTCGTATTTCCAAGATTATCATCCCTATTATGTACTGAGCGAGATTGAAACAAAGCGACCTCACAACACGGACGCGCCATTTTTTCAGTCCTTTTGAAAAGCCTTCATCGCGCGACATTCGGAAATATTGCTGCGAAGTATCTATGGTGATCGCACGGGAAAGATGATGAAATAATATGATGAAGTGGCACTTCCGGTCTTGTGCACATTGAACCCCATTGGCATCGACTGATTACAGACAGACAGGAAGCGTTGAGCTCTCAACAAATTCACGCAAAGGCGAAGTCGGGGAAATATGATGGCAAATGGTGTGGACGAACCGGTGCCACTTGGCCGGTATTGCTGGTGGTTTGCGCTTTCACTGGCTGCAGCGACAATTGTTGTCGCCATAGGCCAGTTTATCTATGAAGCAAAGGTGGGACCAATTCCAAACTCCGCGTCGGTAGGTCTGAATATCGGGGTGCTTTTCGCATCAGCGCAGATAACTGCGATGCAGTTTGTCAAACAGCAACGACGCGTTCCCACGCGCAGCGAACGCTGGCGTTTGGCATGGGTCAGCCTCGCTCTGTATTTTGCAGTAATCCTGACGCTGATTGCAGTTTTGTTCTGCATTTCTCTGATTTACGCATTGGGACTTGTCAGCCCCTCCATGTATTGGATGGCCATTCAATACATGTGGGAAATAAGCGGAATTTCCGGCCGTTTCAACGATCCGGTCATTTGGATCGTGGCTGTCCTCGGGCTGGTCGTCACCATACTCGGATCACTTTTCATATTTCACCGATGCTATGGCTTCATGGCAGAGAAATTCCTGACAGCTCAATTGAAAACCAAGCAGTCAGCCCCGTAGTTCAAATGCCCAAGGGTGCATCCAGCCTGAGATAAACGCTGTCGCACCATTCATTGTTGATGAAGATGTTCTTCTCCGCCCGGCCCGTTTCGGTAAAGCCAAGCCGTTTCAACAATGCAAGGGATGCAGTATTTCGCGGATCAACATCCGCGATGGCGTGGGTAAGGCCGCGAGCAAAGATGTATTGCAGGAACGCCTTGCCCGCTTCAAAGGCGTATCCCCTGCCCCAGGCATTGCGTGAGAGGATGTAGCCGATTTCGGGCGTGCGCCACATGCCGAGCTTGCCGATCACGACGCCATCGAGCGTAATGATAAAATCATCACTTTCGGATTTGGGCGCGTTGATCATGGATTCGAGCCATTGGCGTGATGTTTCGAGATCCGGATGCGGCTCGCTGGACCAGTATCGCATCACCTCCCGGTCGGATAAAATGGCATGGATCGCACCAAGATCGTCCGCTCTGGCCCGCCGCAACACCAAACGTTCTGTCCTGATCTCATCCACGCGAATCTCATCCCGGTATCTCGACGGACGCTTTATATCAGCGCCGCGCTCGAAAGCGCGCCAAAACAACAAAACCCCGGCATCCACGAGGGAATCCGGGGTTTTGCAGGTATCAAAATGGTTGGCATCAAAGCGGCTGGCGATAGTCCAGCCAGCGCCGGTTCGTGTCAGAATGCTTCAGGCTCGAACGCATACCCGGTGTCAGGTCAATGTCGCACAGGAGATGGCTGCTGAGATCAGCCAGATTGCCGGAAGGTCCGGCGGCTTCCTTGGCTGCCGGAAAACTCATCCACGAGAGATTCAGGCCAAAATATCGAACTTCGGTCATTTCAGGCTCCTAAAGTCATCAGTCTCATTTCTGTGTTATGAGAAATAGTTCTTTATTTCTGGGAGTACCAACGTAAAATAAGACACGAGCCATCAAGCCATTTAATAGGTCAACCATGTCTTCCATGCCGCTTCCAGCCATCCGTGTTTTCGAATCTGTTGCCCGGCTGCAGAATTTTACCAAGGCGGCTGACGAGCTGAACATGACGCAATCGGCTGTGAGTTATCAGGTCAAACTGCTGGAAGAATTTGCCGGAGCACCGCTGTTCCAACGGCTTGCCCGCGGCGTCACGCTGACCGCCAAGGGCGAGGTTCTGGCTCCGGTGATCCGCCGCGCGCTGGGTGAACTCGGCGATACGTTTCGCTCTATCCGCGAGGAGCAGAACTCGGTTCTGGTGGTCTCTGTGGTTCACACATTTGCCAGCAATTGGCTGACCCCGCGCATTGTCGATTTCCAGACCAAATTCCCTGATATATCCGTGCGGTTCGATATTTCATCGCATCTGGTGAATTACGCTGCAGAAGGCATCGATTGCGGCGTGCGCTCGGGCAAAGGAAATTGGCCGGGCATGACGGCGCATCCGTTGCTTTCGGGCGGGTTCACCGCCCTCGCCAGCCCCGCCTATCTGGAACGCAATGGTCGTCCGGAAACGCCGGCCGACCTGCTCAACTATCATCTGATCACCCCGGATGATGATTGGTGGCCGGTCTGGTTTCGTCAGGCCGGTGTTGAAGGCCCGCTGGTAATGACCAAGCCCGGCGTTGGCATTGATACCCAGCAGATCATCGGCGGACTGGCGCTCTCCGGCGGCGGTGTCGCGCTGGTCAGCCCCGGTTTTTTTCAAACCGAGATCGACTCCGGCCGGCTGGTGCAACTCTTCGACATTTGCGCCTCAACCGGATCGGATTATTATGTGATCTATCCGGAAACGCGCCAGATATCACCAAAGGTACGCCGCTTCCGCGATTGGATACTCGAACAGGCTGGCCACGACGTTCAACGCTGATGGGAACAATCTTGCAGCCTATCCCTCATGCAGCGCTCCCTGAACTCTTCGAAGCGCGAACCACGTACAACGGCGTTGGCATTAACAATCTCCCTTCCCTTCGACCCGCGTAACGTTTTACCATTGACTGTTGGGGGAATGCACATGCGGTCGGCGTTGGGATATTTTCTGGTGATCTTGGGCGCTTGTCTCGTTGCGGCGGCCATGTGGATATGGGTGGGCCATGATTACCTGCTCATAGACCCGTTCTGGATCAATTGGCTGATTTTTACATTTCTGCGACCGGCAAGCATCCCCCAGACGTTTTATGATGTCACCGTCGGCGTGATGGCGTCGCTTGGCATTGCTGCCTATAGCCAGGGCAAATACCTGCTTCGCCCCAGACAAGCGGCAATTGAACAGGCCGCGCCCAAATCAGAATAAAATATTCTTTATATTATCTTGAGGTGTGCCGATGACAGTCGGAATCGAATCCTTATGGCCCCGGAATTAAGGTTAGCCGAAGAAAAAACAACGGTTCTAACCATGCATGACCTTACCCTTCTGCTCGCGGCCATAGCGGTTATTCTGCTGGCTGTCCAAGCCAAACCCCGCCGCAAACCCCACACGACAGGTACCAGCCGCGCGCGTTTCAGCGAAGCGGATATTGCCGTTTTCATCTTCACCTTCGTTCTGGTGGTGATTATTTCGCTGATGGTCTGGGCGCGGTAAAACCATCCTCTTGCCTGCTACTAGTTCTTGTGCTGGAATTTCGCCCGTTCAAACCAGCAAGACGACGGCCCATGTCATTTCGATTGCCGCAAAATTTAGGGCGCATCGACCAGAATACGGTGCTGAGTGCGCTTGACTATGAAATCATGGGAGAAGCAGCAGCATCGCTCGGCCAGGCCGGACAAAAGGTTGAACAGGCTCTCGCACAACTTTCAACTGCGGATGCACCGGATCGCGACAAACAACTGAAAGCCGCTGCATGCGCGGTCCATGCCTATTTTATCCAGCGGGAACTGTTCGGCTTAAAAAGCCATGACAACGCAATCCGGGATTACAATATTCCACGGGCGGTGTTGGCTCGTTTGGGTGCGTTGTAAAACAGTAAGACCGCTGCAGGTGGCAGCGGCCATCGATTGTTCAGCTATTTGTCGGATGCTTCTTCCTCGAACATCACAGCGACGTCGGCATTGGCAGACAGGCGAACCTTGTTGCCCTCGACTTCCGCGACAAGCGACGTGGAAATATAGTGGTGATGACCCTTATGCGAGCCCTCGCCGCTGTCCTTCTTGGTCAGCTTGATGCGCGCGCCTTCAACGTGATCCACTGTGCCGACATGAACGCCGTCAGCGCCGATCACTTCCATATGTTCTTTGATCTGGGTTGCAGTCATGATTTTTCTCCTGAGATTACCGATCAGGAACGCATGAGGCGCATTTTGGATGCATCGGCGCACAAGAATTGCCGGGCTTGTATCCCGGCCAAGCCGCTCTTACCATTTGAGTGGGTGGGAAACTCTTGAAGAGAGTATTGTTTGGAAATGGCTGATGAGATTCTTAACCCGGCAGAAATGGAGAAAGCCGCCAGGCTGACCATCGCAGCAGGCCCTATTAACGGTTATGGGCTGATGTTGCGCGCCGGCTACGCGGTCGCACGCCATATTCTGAACCATCATGGCGATGCACCTGCCTTTCATATCCTGTGCGGGCCCGGCAACAATGGCGGCGATGGCTATGTCATTGCTACGCTGCTGGCCGAAAGCGGCGCGAGCGTGCATGTATGGGCCGATGACAAGCCTAAAGCCCGTTCCGATGCGGCCATTGCCCGGCAGGATTGCAGCCTCAAGGCCGGAGCCCTGAGCGCATTCAAACCCCAAGCGGGTAGCGTGGTGGTTGATGCACTTTTTGGGGCCGGTCTGAACAAGCCAGTCACCGGCAACGCCGCTGCCGCCATTGAACGCAGCAATGCAGCATTGGTCACGCGCATTGCCGTCGATGTGCCCTCCGGGCTTGACGGCGCAACCGGCCAGCCGCTGGGCACAGCATTCAACGCCGACTGCACCATCAGTTTCTTCCGCAAAAAGCCCGGCCACTTGCTTTATCCCGGACGCGCTCTCTGCGGCGAGGTTATTATCGCCGATATTGGCATACCCGACGATGTTCTGGCGAAAATCAAACTGCTTTGCGCCGAAAACACACCGGCGCAGTGGCGCAAGCACTTGCCTTCGCCCGGTGCTGATACGCATAAATATAAACGCGGCCATGTGGCAGTATTTTCCGGGGGTGCCACATCGACAGGGGCGGCGCGTCTGTCGGCGCTGGCGGCGGCACGCAGCGGCGCAGGCGCTGTTACTCTGTTGTCACCAGCAGAATCCCTTGCCGTCAACACTGCGCATCTGACCTCGATCATGCTCAGTCGCTGCGAGACGGACCATGAGTTGCGTGTGTTTCTCGACAAGCGCAACCCGGCAGCGTTTGTGCTCGGTCCCGGCTTCGGCATTGGCCCACGGGCACGCTCGATCGCTCTGACCTTGCTGAAACAGCAGATGCCGCTGGTTTTGGATGCGGATGCAATCACCTCATTTCAGGAACACCGCGACGAACTGTTTGCCGCAGCGCGCGGCGATATCAGGCTGGTGCTGACACCGCACGAGGGCGAATTCAAGCGGCTGTTCCCCGAAATTGGCGAAGATAAAACGCCGTCGAAGGTCGAACGTGCCCGCGCCGCCGCCCGGCTTTCCAATGCAATTGTGATTTACAAGGGTGCGGATACCGTGATCGCCACGCCGGACGGATGCGCGGCGATCAACAGCAATGGCACGCCGCTTCTGGCGACCGCAGGCTCGGGCGACGTTCTCGCCGGGATTACGGCGGGGTTGATGGCGCAGGGCATGCCGCCATTCGAGGCAGCTTGCGCCGCAGTTTATATCCATGCCGCTGCCGCGCATGATCTAGGCTTCGGACTGATTGCCGAGGATCTGCCCATGGCCGCAGCCAAGGCGATCGGCCGGTTGCACGAACTCTGACATATCTCAGGCTGGCACAGGAATGGCCCGCGCCTCGCCGACGATCTGCCGCCGCCAGCCGACAAACAGCACAAGCGCAATCAGTGCCACACCGCCATGCACATAATAGGCAAGGCTATAGCCGCCGCGCTGAACCAGCCAGCCAGCAACGACGTTGCTGAGCGAGGCACCGATACCCTGCACGGTCATGACAGCCGCAAGGCCAACATTGAACCGTCCGCTGCCCGATAGCAGACGCTCGGCCGCAACCGGCGTTGCGATGCCAATAAATCCGGCCCCGAGACCATCGAGGATTTGCACCGGATAGACCGACCAGAAATCCGCTACAGAACCGGCAATGATGCCGCGCACCGGCAAGGCAACCAGCGCGATAAAAAACACCAGGGACAGGCCGAAGCGCCGGATCAGCCAAGGCGCCGTTGCTGCGGCAGCAATCATGGTCAGCTGTGATACGCCCGTGATCAGTGCAGTGGTGCGGAACGGCGTGCCAAGCTCGATGGAAAAGGCTTGGGCAATCAAGCGGCTCATAGGAGCGTTGCCGAAGTGAAAGACGAGAAGAATGAAGGCCAGCAGGATAAGACCGGGCGTTTCCAGAAGCACGGAATACCCCGATGGCCCCGGCTCACCTTTATCGGTCGCCAGACCGCGTGCCACCTTGTGGTTGATCTTGTCCGGATCAATCATCAGTGTGGCGGCGATGGCGCCGATGGCGGTGACGATCATCATACCGATAATGCCGTAATGTCCCCATAGAACCGTGGTGATATAGACCCCCAGCAACGAGACAACATTGCCCGCATGATTCCAGAATTCATTGCCGGAGACCTGATCGGGAAATTTTGCCTCACCGACGAGACCGAGGGTCAACCCCATCAATGCGGGACCAACAACAGCGCCGACGACAGCCGTCATTGCCTGCCCGCCCACCACCACGGCGACACTGGGAGAATTGAGCGTCAGCAATGCAGCAGCGGTGACCAGCAATACGGGAATGATGATCAGCGCGCGTTTGTAGGGTGTGCCATCGACGAGCGCGCCGAACAATGGCGTTGCCACCATGCCGAGAATACCGCCGCCAGTGGCGATTATACCCAATGACATCGAGGTCCAGCCATGGGTAGCGAGATAGGCATCGAGGAAAGGCCCCAGCCCATCACGCGCATCGGCCAGAAAAAAATTCAACGCAGCAAGAGCAATGAGTGACGGGGTCAACCGGTCACCAAAACTGTCAGACTTTTGCAAATGCAATCTCCGATCAAAAATGTATATACGCACTATCGCCAGAAATGGATGAGCACGTATGTGGTTCCATATATTTGCTGCACCTGCCGTTGTGCGTGGTTCGACAAGCTCACCATAAGGGAAATTGTTGGCTGCAATACCAATCACGCATGTGACAGAATAAAGCTCCCTGCAATCCTCATTCTCCCTCATGGTGAGCTTGTCGAACCACGCCCTGCCGCTCGTGCAAGGAACGTTATCAAACAAGATTATAAAATTGCTTGGTAAGTTAACCCTGTCTTTACCTTGATCGGGCACTTTCAATTCAAGCGCGATTTGTACTGCGTACGCGCTTCCTTATTTTCGTGCCGTCATTATTCTGTCGCAATGCCAGGGTAGTAATCGTCACGTAGCGAACAGCTTGTTTCCATTTTTGACCACGGATGTACTGGCACTGGTGTTGAGGCAAGTTTAGGAAGGTCGGGTAGCTCCCGGCCTTTTGCTTTTCCAGCAACAATTTTGATTTTCCCTACCAGTATCAATACTTTATGTTAGGATTTCATCGACACTGAATGCCTTGGCTGGAGGGCGCCACGGACAATGATTGCATCCAACATCCTGCTGCTTCTGACCGAAACATTGGTTTATTTCGCCGTCATGACGGCGCTTTTGCATCACCGCAAGCGTTATGGGCTCGGGATTTTTCTATGCGCGCTTGGCGTCATGCACTTTCTCGAAACCTACCTCGCCGCATTCTTCTATATACAGTTGCCGTTCGGTATTATCTCCCCCGGATCGACCATTCTGTTTACCGGCAAGCTGATGATGATCCTGCTCCTTTATATCAAGGAAGATGCCCTCACTGTCCGCCAGCCGATTTATGGTTTGCTGGTCGGTAACGTTCTTCTGGTCATCCTCCTCTTCATTGCCCGCAACCACGAGATCGTGCAATTGCCCGCAAGCCGCCAGCCGGATCTTGCCTTTGTCGACGAGATGGGTCTCCTGATGGTGTGGGGAACAGCGATCCTCTTCGTTGATTCCATTGCCATCATTCTGCTTTATGAAAAGCTCGGCCGCCATTTCGCGCGGTATCAGACTTTGCGCATATTCATCGTGTCGGCAATTACCCTGACCTTTGATCAGATCGGGTTTTTCACCGCTCTGCACTATGTCAGCGGCACGCCCATGTCGGCACTCTATGGTGGCTGGATCGCCAAGATGGCCGCCGCGCTAATCTATAGCCTGTTGATCACAGCCTATCTGCGCTGGTTCAAGGAACAGCCGGAAGGCGAGCGCCGGACAAGTCTGCTCGGAGTGTTCCAAACGCTCACCTACCGCGAAAAATATGAGAGACTGCTCGAAGAAACCGGCCGTGACAGCCTGACGGGCGTACGCGACAGGCGCAGCTTGACCAGCGAAGGCCCGCGTCTGTTTGCCGAGGCACGCCGGGAGGGCTCCACTTTCAGCCTGATTGCGATTGATCTCGATGATTTCAAGAGCATCAATGATACCTATGGCCATCAGACAGGTGACCTGGTGCTGCAGGCGACCGCGCGGAAAATGCTGGCCAGCACACGCAAGACCGATCACTTCTACCGCTATGGCGGCGAGGAATTTATTGGTCTCTGTCAGGGACTGTCGAGTCAGGGATCATCCGCACTTGCCGAACGTCTGCGCCTCGCCGTCGAGGCAACGCCCTACCAGAATGTGCAGAGCGTCACAGTCAGCATTGGGGTTGCCAATTTTCCCGGCGACGGTGAGAATTTTGACCAATTGTTCGCCAAGGCAGACGAGCGGCTTTACCGTGCAAAGCGCACAGGCAAGAACAAGGTCATCTGGCTGTAGGATCAGGGCTCAATAGGTCACGGTAACGATGATCGTATCGCTGTAGACACCGGGCGATGGGGTGTTCTGGGGCGGCACACGGCCATAGACTGTAATGGATTGCGCAGTACCATTACCGGTGCCAGCAACCGTGTTGGTGGGTATCGTATTGCCCCAAGGCACCGTCCGGTTGCTGTCCTGATAAAGCCCGTAGGTTATCGATTCTGCCGCCTTCGTCATTTTGCGGGTTGTCGGACTTGTCCCGGTGCCGCCAAGCCCCAGAGAAATGCTGTAAGGCACGGTTGGCGTGCACGTCACGTTGACCTGACCACTCTGATCAACATTGCTGTTCAGCACACCCTTGGGTCCGAAATCGATGTTCTGGGCCGTGACCATGCAATCATTGGAGAGTGTTATTTGCGTGGTAAAGGATGCGGGCGAACCGGTTGCGCCCGAAGCCGTCGCGCACCCCGCCCCGTCATCATAGCGAAACCGAAAGGTCGCATTCGCTCCGGCAAAGGTCGACAGATAGGTTCCGGCCGGCGCGGCAGCCTGACCGGCAAATATCTGCCCGTAAAGATTGATCGTTGTGGACCCACCGCCAAGAAGAGGTCCGAGAATGGTGGTGAACTCCACCAGAAATCCGGGAGCCCGCGCCGCATAGGGCCATATGGCCGATCCCCATACGATGGACCGCGCGGCATCCTGGAAAAGCTGATAGTTGAGTACATTGGCTCCGTTCAGCATTTTACGCCCGCCTGCCGTGGCACCGCCGCTGCCTTCATTCAAATCCGGACAGACCAGCACTTTCCGCCCAAGTCCGAGCAGCCCCTGACACTCGGCGGTTACCGATGTCATGCTGTTGATGACAGTTCCGGGGATCGTGCTGCCTGAAAACACCATGCTGGGAACAGTAAACTGGCACGACTGCGCCAAGGCAGGACTTGGCAAAAGCCATAGGCCGAGAAATCCGATGCAGCAGATCAACCAGTTTCTCATAGACACACCACGTTGCTGATTTTCACCTGTGTCCCCGGATTGGGCTGATACGAAAACTGTGCCTTGCAGGTGCCGCCATCCAAAAGCTCGATGGTGACACTGTTTTTCGCACCCAGCTTTTCGATAAATGTCTCACCATCATAACCGATGACAAATGAATCGGGCGCCCCATCGACATGACCCTGCAAGCCAGCTTCCAGAGGCTTGCCGCTCTTGTCCACCAGCCCGACAACAGCCGATGCCGAGGTCTGGCTGACATGGAAATCAACCACAACGCCGCTCCGGTCAGCCGGGACGACAATATTGCGCGTTGAACCGATAGTAGCATCAACCGGGAGGTTCTTCGGATCGATAGCCACGGTGTTCGGTTCGTAAGAGCTCAAATCAGGCACCAGAATCTTGCCGCTGCGATTGGTCTTGCCCACCGGCCGGTTTTCCGACAACACTTCAACATCCGGCGCACCCACATCAACCACCGCGAAAGCATCATTGATGCGGTTGGTGGCAAACACGCCGCCAGCAGCAACGGCAATCGCGCCTTCAAGCTGTGCGCTCGCCCGTGTATTGCCGCCAAACTGTTCCACATCCCCCTGCACGCGGGCATAGCGGCCGCGATAGCTTGCCGAGGCCAGCCGGTCCGGATTGTCCCCTTCCCGTGTTCTCAGACGCCAGCCATAACTGCCCTCTTCCAGCCGTTCGGACTTGGTCATATCGACAAAGCCCGATGCACCGTCAGCAGTTTGTTCATAGCCGGTGGAAACGTTGATGTTGTTGTCAAACGGTATGGTGATCCCGGCAAAAATGCCAAAACTCTTGCTGTCAGCAAGATCTGTGAAGGCCGTTGCATAGAACGAACTGTTCTTGAATATCGACTGGCTGTAGGACGCCCCGACAATACGGTTCTTTTCGCCGATGGCCGATTCAATCTGCGTATAGGAGAGGTTGAAATTGGACCGGTCAAACGGTCCCGGAGCGGACACGGTCACCTGCGCAAGTGAGCGCGGTACGCGCGGGCTATAGACCAATGTGCTGCTCGGATCAAAAATCGAGATGCGGCTGGTATCGGCAGATACCGAAGCCACATCGTCGTAATCACCAAAGGCCTGCTGCATGCGGGCAAAGACCGTATAATTGCGATAACTCAGTTCCACCGAGCCATTGACGAGAAAACCCGTATCACCATCATGGCTGCTACCGGCAACAGCCAATGACGTGACCCCAAACCCCCCGATGGGAAAGGCAACGCCAAGGCCGCCGTTCAACAGATCGACACCGCCTTCGAAATGCCCCTCCAATGTCAGCCAGTCGGTTACGCCATAGCGCGCCGTTGCAATGCCCATGGCATCACCGGCATAATCGCTGGACTCGGTGCCAAAATCACGCCGGGGAAAACCGACCTCACCGGAAAAATCCAGAAGCCCTTTGCGCAACAGCAGACTGGATGAATAAAATGGCAGCGTGGTTTTTGTCTCGCGGCCCAGCGTGTCGCGCAGCACGATTTGCGCTTGTCCCGAGCCGGTAAACACCGGAAAGTTTGTGACCTGAAACGGCCCGGAAGGTACGGTGCCGCTATAGGTCTTGACGTTTTGCGTATAGACCTCAAGCGTCGAAGGAACAGCGGCGGAGCCTGAGATAACAGGCATTGGCAGGGTAACGAGATCGGAGCGTAGATGAAAATTGCGCTGAACCTGAAAGCCCCCGAGATAGACCGGGCGCGTCCATTGCAAACCGCCGGAAATGAAATCACCGGCACGGTAGGTAATCAACCGCTCAGTATCCGAATAGGTGTAGGTGGTGTTGAGGCGCTTGAAACCCTGCAGGTCACTGTCGGTGACACTTGAGGTAAATGACTGGCTGAGTGTCCCGAACGGGCTGAAGAACCGCGCATCAAAGCCGCCGGAAATGCCTTGAAACGGCTTTGCATTGCGCGAGAACAGATCGTCGCTGCTGGCAAAGAGTGAATAGTTCAACACGGCGCCATAGCTTGATTGCGGTTTCGGCCGGTCGTCATCCGATTTTGGATTAAGGTCCACCACCTTGGCTGAACGGGCCTTGTCACTGGTTTGCACGTAAAGGCGTTGATTCTCGATATCAACGCGATACTCGACACCGGGCAAATGATCGACACGCGCCCATCCGTCCTTGTCTAAAGCTGCTGAAACCGGCTCAAGCCCGACATCTTTGAGTTCCTGAGGCTGTGCCGCCAATCCGCCATCGGGCAATTGCCGGAAAGCGCCGATCAGGCCAGTCGCCTCATCATTGATAAACACCTCAAGATAAACATCCTGGGCTGCACCCGATTGCGGCACGGACTGCTCCGTATTTTGAACATTGGTATCTTGAGCCCGTCCAGAGGTAAGAATGCACGGGCTCATGCAGAGTGAAACAAGGAGACTAACGGTCGTTGACCGCAACGTTGACATCAAGTGGTCCAGAATCGCTTTGAGCCTTCAAGGCAACCGAGCCGCCAGAAACGGACCTGCCGCTGCCAACAGGCCATTGCATCGACGCTCCGCCAAGGACGTAGCCAACCAACCCCTTTCGTGTTCCCACATCACGCCCGCCCTGTGTCAGTTGCAAATCAGACAAACGCAGACGGGAATCTCCATTGTTGCGCGCGGCAAGCACCAGCGAACCATTGACGCGCTTGAGTGTCCATGTCACTTTCGGTGCCGATGCGTCCGGCTCCTTGAAGAACACGGGTATGGAATAGCGCACAACAAGGGCGACCGTTCCGGATTTGCGGCGGGCCGGGTCCGGTAGTTCATCGACAATCACACGGTAGCTTTCCTCACGCACGACCGGCTTTTTGCTGACACGGATAACCCGGACCAGATAGTCCTTGTTGCCGGACAATACCGTTGATGGCGGGCTCACCACCACATCATTGGTGGGCTCCAACTGTTCGACGCCATTTGTCTGGGTCCAGCGGAACACCCGGATCTGTACATTGATCGGCCGTTTCGCTTCGTTTGTCAGTGTCAAAACTGACGCACTTCCCGGCGCAACCATCTCCAGATTTGTCGGCGCGACACGCAACGAAGCTGCGTCTGCACTGCCGCAAATTAGCATAAAGAGCCCCATCGCTCCGATGCCTGTAAGCATGGATCGCATTCTGTTCTCCTTTTTGTCTTATCCTCAGTAGGTGATCGTCACCGTTACGGTGTCGGTATAGGCACCGGCAGCCGGTGTCGTTTGAACCGGAACGCGCCCGTAAACCGTGTATGGTTGCGCCGCGCCAGTGCCCGTTCCGGCAACGGTATCAGTCCCGATGGTTTGCCCCCACAAGACCGTTCTGGCTGTATCCGAATAAAGCGTGTAGTTGACCAGCGCTCCTGCGGGTCCCGTCATCTTGCGCGAGGCGACGGTTGCGCCAACGCCCGTGCCGGCATTCAAACCAATATTGTAAGGAGTGGTGTTGGTGCACTGCACCGAAAGCGCGCTGCTCGAATCATCATTGGCCGAAATCACGCCGACTGACGTGAAGGTCAGGGTCGAAGCACTAACCAGAATACAGGAAGACTGGATTGTGATCTGGACAGTAAAACTGCCGGTGGCCGTTGCGGCAAATGCCGGATTGGAGAGGCCAAGAGCAGCAGCAAATCCCACTGCAATGGCACTGCGTTTGGTATATCCGGAACTCATTCATCCTCCTCAAGGTATTTATGCCGATGGCAGCTACCTCTGATTCACTACAAATGACTCAGTAGTTCTTCCCTGCATAATACTTAATTCTTATATCTTTAAAATAACTTATCGAACAGTCAAAAATCTTATCTAATTTCCACCAAGTACAGTCGCTTTTTGTATAAAAGGACGAAATACGACAGAAGCGATTAACTATTGTGAGTTTTTTAATATTTAAAAAATATATTTTCATACTGATATTGTTGAATATTTTTGATTTATATTTATTTCTATAGTCGAAGTAATAACCTTTTGATTTAACAAAAATACGAATGTTCACAATGAACTCTGTTTGTTACTGTTATAAAAGTATTGTTTTCGACCAACACCGTTGCATTTAAGCACCGTAATTATTTGTGTAATTCAGCAAATCGCAAAATGAGTACGAAAGTATTTCACAGTTACTTTTGATATATGTCGAATGTATATGTACAAGGGGTGTACAAGCCCAATCTTCATGTATCCGCAACTCAAAGCGATCCAATCGCCCCGATATTCCGTATTGGGAAGAATAGGCGGCTTACCGAAAAGTCCTCTCGCAACAGATGAATTGCTCTTGAACATTTGTCTTTTGGCGGCAAATATTGCGGCCGAAGCATGAAAGACCAAACTCATGGCACAGAATGGAACAACGACACCGGATACATTGGCTCAGCTGAAATGGCTGACGCCGGAAAATGTCGGCGCTGTATTGAAAGGCCTGCCCCTCAAGGTTCAGGCGGCGTTACGCGCGGCGACGCACCTGCCACGTGGCACGCTCACCATCACGACGCCGGACCGGCGGGTTTTCAAGGTGGGCGGACGGGAATCCGGTCCTGACGCTGCGCTTGTCCTGCATAATTGGAACCTGCCGCGCCGGGCATTTGCCGGAGGGACCATCGGGGTCGCAGAATCCTACATGGACGGCGACTGGGAAAGCCCCGATGTGACCACTTTTCTCGAACTCTTCGTGGTCAACGAGCAGATCGGCGAAAATATTGCAGGCGGTGCCAGCTGGTTCGTCAACACGGTGCAGCGGCTGCGCCATTGGCTGAATGAAAACACCCGTTCACGCTCACGCAAGAACATTTCCGCCCATTACGATCTTGGCAATGCCTTCTATCGTGAATGGCTGGACCCGACCATGACCTACTCCTCGGCACTGTTTGCCGAAGGTGCCAATGATCTGGAAAGCGCGCAGACTGCAAAATACCGTGCCCTCGCCCGAAATATCGGCATCACGAAGGGTAGCACGGTGCTGGAGATCGGCTGCGGATGGGGCGGCTTTGCCGAATTTGCCGCGCGGGAGATCGGGGCGCATGTCACGGGCCTCACCATCAGCCGCGAACAGTTCGATTTTGCTACCGAGCGCATGCGCAAGGCGGGCCTGTCGGACAGGGTTGAAATCAAGTTTCAGGATTATCGTGATGAGACCGGCAAATATGACCACGTTGCCTCCATCGAGATGTTCGAGGCGGTTGGGGAAAAATACTGGCCGGTATTCTTTGGCAAGGTGAAGGACTGTCTGGCGCCGGGTGGCAGTGCCGGCATGCAGATCATCACGATCAACGAAAATTCATTCGAGCGCTATCGCAAGCGTCCAGATTTCATCCAGCGCTATGTCTTTCCCGGTGGCATGTTGCCGACACCGGCGCGGCTGAAAAGCCTCGGCAAGGATTTCGGCCTGCATCTCTACCGCGAAAACATTTTTCCGCAGGATTATGCCCGCACGTTGGTTGAATGGCGCGAGCGCTTTTGGGGTTCGTGGGACAAGCTGAAACATTTGGGCTTTGACGGGCGCTTCAAAAAGCTCTGGGAGTTTTACCTCTATTATTGCGAGGCGGGTTTCCGTTCGGAATATATCGACGTGCGGCAGGTCTTCTACAAATCATGACAACAGGTTCGCTCAATGAAGCTTTCGAGCGCATCTGGGCGATTGCTGAAGCGTTGCATCTGCCGGAGCTGAACCGGAGCACGCACTTTGGCACACCCTCATTGCGCGTGAAAACATCATTTCTCGGACGATTGAGAGAACCAGATGTTTTGGCGATCCATTGCCCGCTCGAGGAAAAGCCACTGCTGATGGAAAGCGCGCCTGCCATTTATTTCGAGACGGATCATTTCAAAGGCTGGCCCTACATTCTGATCCATCTGGATGCGATTTCGGATGCGGAGCTGTCCCACCGCATCAAGCTTGCTTGGCTGGCAAAAGCGCCAGCCAAGATGAAAAAGCTGCTTGAACCTAAAGGGTGATGCGGTAGCGGGCGAAACCGTTCTCGCCGTCACCAGCTTCCTCGATCTTCACCGCCTTGACGTCAGCAAGGAAGTTCTTGCCCTTTGGACCTGTATCGAACAGCACGGATGCACCCTTGACCGGGGCGAACTTCCAGTTGTCATCGGCTGATGGGTTGATCGTCTTCTGATCAACGATATAGCGCACGATCACGTCGCGGTTGGTATCGGGCGCTACGAAGATCACCTTGCTCTCATTGATTCCGGGAAATTGCCGCCGCCACCTGCCCGGTAATTGTTGGTCACCACAACAAATTTCTGTGCGGGATCAATGGGTTTTCCGTCAAAAGTCAAGTTGACAATACGGTTGCTGTCCGCATGCGCCACTTCACCCTTCGAGCCATATTTTGCCGGTTGTGCCAGATCAATTTCATAGGAAACGCCATCGATCACGTCGAAATTATAGGAAGGAAATGATGTATCGATCAGCGGCTGGTCGGCTTTCCCCGACTCAATTGTCTTATAAATACCCGCCGACATTTCCAGCCATTCCTTCACATCCGCACCTGTAATTGCTACGGCGCGCACAGTGTTCGGATAGAGGTAGAGATCGGAGACATTTTTGATGGCGATATCGCCTGCAGGAACGTCGGTATAATAATCAGCACCGCCGCGCCCGCCCGCTTTGAAGGGAGCAGCGGCGGAAAGAACAGGCAGATCCTTCCACTGCGTGTCCTTCAGCATCTGTTTGATGTACCAGGTCTGGGCATTCGAGACGATTTGCACAGACGGATCATCGGCGACCAGCGAAAAATAGGAATAGAGCGGCGCCGAAGTCTTGCCCACCGGACGGCGGACATAGGCGAGCGTTGCTTCATGGTCAGCTTTGGCGGCCTCCAGCACATCCGGACGGCTTTCCACCAATGGTTTTACCACCTTGTCGACGCGCTCATAAATCGGGCGTGCCTCGGTGGTGAAGTCAGCAACCTTCCATTTCTCGCCGTCGCGCTCAAGCAGCAGATCAATGAGGCCCATATGCGAGCCCCAGAAACCAGCCATGACGGCGGGTTTGCCCTGCAGCGTGCCTTTCTTGACATCGACGCCTTCAATCCCGGCGAAATCCTTCGGATCGGGGAAAACCAGATGCTGGTGACCAGTGACTACGGCATCAATGCCTTCCACACCAGCCACATAAAGCGAGGCGTTTTCCATACCGCTGCTCTCACCGGCGGCAATGCCCGAATGGGACAGAGCCACGATGATATCGGCGCCCTCTTCCTTCATTTTCGGCACCCAAGCCTTGGCGGCTTCGACGATATCGCGGGTGACGACTTTGCCGTTGAGGTTCTGCGCATCCCACAGCGTAATCTGCGGCGGCACGAAACCAATGAACCCGACTTTGACAGGCAGTTTCTTGCCTGCACCGTCCTCGATTTCATACCGCTTGATCAGATAAGGTTTGAGATAGAGTGCATCATCCACGGGGTTTGCCGCGAGCTTGCCCTTGACCAGATTGGCGCAGACATAGGGGTAACCGGCACCGCCCAGAACATTGTCCATATAATCGAGGCCATAGTTGAATTCATGATTGCCGAGGGTGCCTACCTCGTAGCCGATCGTGTTCATCGCCTTGATGATCGGATGGACATCACCCGCCTTCATACCCTTCTCATAAGCGATATAATCGCCCATCGGATTGCCCTGCAGGAAGTCGCCATTGTCGACAACAATGGAATTGGTCGATTCGGCGCGAATTTTGGCGATAATCGACGCGGTGCGGGCAAGGCCCATCGTGTCATTGGCCTTGTCGGCATAATAATCATAGGGATAGACGTTTACGTGCAGATCCGTCGTGGCAACAATGCGCAGATGCGCCTGCGACGCTGCGGCGTAGGCCGAAAACGGATGCAGGGCGACCATAGCCCCGGCTGCAGCCGTGCTTGCCAGAAAGGAACGGCGGGTGAGAGATGACGGTTCTTGCATGGCTAAGCTCCTGCGCAATGGGGTTCGGACGATCTAGTTAGTCGCCTGAGATCACCGAATTATGATGAGTTTGTCATGCTGGTTCGCCAACGGCAATGCGGGTATAGCGGGACGACCGCAGAACTGGCATATGCCAGCTGTTCAGCATTTCCGTACCATGGTAAACAACCATTATGGTTGTATGATAACTGCAACCGGATCGGTCAGGGGCGGTAAAACGCGTGGTCAAAATGATTGTTTTTACGGCGATCGGGATCGGATTTTTGATTGCCGCAGCGGTATCCGTTGTGACCACGACACGTTTTCTGCAGAACAGTATTATGGCGTCTGGCAATGTCACTGCGCTCAATGCTGGCGGAAGCCATCCCCAAATCTCCTTTATCACTCAAGCCGGAGAGCAGATTTCCTATCCGCAAGGCGGCTTGGTATTTGGTACAAAAGTCGGCGATCAGGTCGAAGTCCGCTACCGTGCAGAAGCGCCCAAACAGAGCGCAACACTCAACCGGTTTGGTGCGATTTGGACGCTCTCCATTTTTCTGTCTGTTTTGGGCGCTGGCTTCACTTGGGCTGGCTTGTCTAACATATCTTCCTGAAAGGATAAGCGGATGTTTTTGAGGCGGAGTGCCTGGAATTACGAAACCGGTGCTACAGGCGGCGCTGGTATCGGCTACGTCGTGGGTTCAGGGGGCAAGATCATTCTTACTGACCCAGCCGGTGTGCAGCAGACCTTTTACTATGGCGGACTGGGAGCCGGCCTTTCGGCGGGATTCAAAATACCCAAGGTCAAATTGCCTGCCCTGACCTATAAGGGCAAGGGTATTTCGGGCGCCGGATCGGCAACTGCATTTCCCAGCGGTGGCTATGTATTTATGGCACCTTTTTTCAAAGGCAGCGAATTGACGTACTCGGATATCCAGGGTGCAACTGTTTATATTGATGCTGGCGCGGGTGTAATCGGCGGCGTCAGTGGATCGGCTATGATTTTAGGTATTGAACCTCTGCCGCTCATAGCAGGTCTGAGCAACCCGGCGATGTTCTTTCTGGCCGAGGAAGCTATCCGGCGCGCGCCAGCCATATTGTTGATGGCGGGTGTCAATGTCGGCCCGCAATTCGGTGGGGGTGTTGGGGCTTTGGCCGGTTATCTTCGCTAACCAAAACCAGCAATGACAGAGCAAGGCACGCCAGATCACAGACGGCTGCAAGCTCCCGATATATTATGCTCGCAATACCGGAAAGCTATAGAAATAGTTCTTGGCTGTTTCTGGGGGAACCATGCAATTGGGCAAAATGTTGGGCGGTACAGGTGGCCTAGTCGCTATTCTGGCCGGGATAGGTCTAGCGGCGGGCCATCGCGCATTGCTGATGCCCCGCCGCACATTATTTCAGACTGATGGAAAACAGGTCTCTCAGTTATGGGCGCAGGGCGGCCAGAAACCAGATCCAGCGATAGTTCTCATCGTTGGAATTTCCTGATTTGGGCAGTTGCTCATAAGGCCATACCACGTAGAAAGGACCGCGATCCGCATCGGTCAGCGGTCTGAACTCCTGATCTTTCTTGCATGTCGCCGCCAATCTATCGGCGTCCGAACAATCAACTTCGGTTGCGATGATCGGGTCGTAAGCCTTGACTTCCTTTGTCTCCAGCTTGGCTTCAAAGCCATCCAGCGCAACGCCAGTGACGATCTTGGCATCGGTGGAACCATACTTGGCGAGAATGTCTTTCAGTGAAGAGCCGCGGTAACGGCGTTTCTCGCCATTGGTCCACGGTGTCGTTGTCTCGAGAACTCTCGATGGAAACGCGTTTGCCAACTCTTCTACAGTGAAGGTGGCAACAGGTTTGCCCGCTTCCTTCTCAATGGATAGTACGTTCGGTTTGGTTTCCGCAGCATTTACCAGAGTGCCGCCGGAGATAAGCAGGAGAGCGGCAACAAGCGAGCTTCTGTAGTTCAGCATGACATTCCCTTTGATCCGTTAGACCTGTCAGATTCGGCGATCAAGATAGCTTCAGATAAAATGAGCGCCAGAGAAATTTATGATCGGGGGATCGTATTTTCCGGAACCGGCGATTCAGCTGGTTCTTCGCCTCGCCCGCCAGACATCTCGCACGAAACTGTTGCTACTCGCTCAAGCTGGTTCGCAAAGATGAAAAGTAACACCTTGGCCGTCAGTCAGATGCACAATCGATCATTACCATTTCGGCGTTTGCTTTAACGCAATCCTGACGAATAAGCTGTATTTCAGCGGCGTCTGTTCTTTTGGGGGGAATGATGGCCTGGAAATTAATGTTCGCAAGCGCCGTGCTTGCTGTTACGCGCACAATGCCGAACGTTTTCAAGGGATCAAGCCAACCGGCGCTCATATCCGGCAGCGTGCTGGACATGCAGTTAACGCCCGCTCCCATCAATCCGGATTGGATATTGGCAGGCAATCCGCAAGCCCGCTCCTTCGAACAATCCGCAAGCCGCGACCGGGCTGCCTATACGGCCGTGTGGGATTGCACGGACGGCACGTTCCGTTGGTATTTCGGTTGGGATGAAACGGTCTACATCCTTGAGGGCGAAGTTCATGTCACTGACTCCGGCGGCGGCACACGTACCTTGCGCGCCGGTGATGTTGCGTATTTTCGCGGTGGCACATGGGCAACCTGGAAAATAGATACCTATCTCAAGAAAATAGCTTTCATGCGCCGCACCCTGCCCGCTCCCGCTGCTTTCATCTACCGCGCCGGTGATGCCGTACGCAGGCGGCTGGGCCGCAGCAAGGGCGGCGCGCTGCAATAGCCGCCTCATCTGGCGCGAGGTGAAGCTCCATAAATTTCGGTGCAATCACAGACATGGCCGGATGACTGCCGATTCAAATTGGTAGCGAACGACCCGAAGCGGACAGATATATGCTAACATGCGCGCCATCAAACGGGCGACAAGTGAGAAGCAATGCCGGAAACTGATAAAGTGTTCGCGGGCTCTATTCCGGAGAACTATGACCGCTATATGGTGCCGTTGATTTTCGAGCCGTTCGCTGCAGATATTGCACAACGGGCAGCGTCCTTGTCGCCAAACGCCGTTTTGGAAACTGCCGCCGGCAGTGGGGTTGTCACCCGGGCTTTGGCACCAAGACTGCCGCAGGGCGCAAACTATATCGTAACCGACCTGAATCAGCCGATGCTCGACTACGCCGCTTCGCGACAAGCTCCTGATACCCGCATCAAATGGCGCCAAGCGGATGCTCTGGCGCTGCCGTTTGAAGACGCGGCCTTCGATCTGGTTTGTTGCCAGTTCGGTGCAATGTTCTTTCCCGACCGCACTGCTGGCTACCGCGAAGCAAGGCGCTTGCTAAAGCCCGGTGGACATTTTTTATTCAACGTATGGGATCGCATCGAGGAGAACGTGTTTGCAGATGATGTGACGAATGCGCTCGCAGAAGTTTTTCCAAATAATCCGCCGCGCTTTCTGGCACGCACGCCGCATGGCTACCACGATACCGCACTGATCCGTCGAGAGTTGGAGGATGCAGGTTTCTCCCGTGTGGTAATCGAGACCACAGCCGAGCAAAGCCGCGCATCCTCACCGCGCCATCCGGCTATTGCCTATTGTCAGGGAACTCCTCTTCGCAACGAGATCGAGGCCAGAGACGCGGGGAAACTGCAAGCTGCCACTGACTACGCCGCATCAGCGATTGCGAACAGACATGGCAGCGGCGAGGTTGCTGCCAAAATTCAGGCACACGTCATCGTGGCTGTGGCCTAGCGTCAGAACCCATTGATCCCTAGACCTTTGAGCTGATCCACTCTGAGAACGCTGTCATGGCGGGGGTTACGGCGCGCGATTGCAGCCGCGTCAGCCAGTAACTTCCGAGCGATATGGTGGTGGCGAATGGTTGCACGATCGCACCCGCTGCCAGGTGCCGGGAAAACATCGACGGCGGCGCCAGCGCAATACCTGCTCCCTGCAATGCCGCTTCCATCATGCCGAGAGATGAATCAAACACGATACCTCTATTCATGCGAGTAGAAGGCGGGATACCGGCAGCTTCAAACCAAACCATCCATTCGTCCGCACGATAGCTGCGCAGAAGTGTCAATTCGGTCATATCTGCGGGACATTTCAATGTCTGCGCCAATTCCGGCGTGCATAGAGGTGAAAGTGGCGCATCGAAGAGCCGCACCGCCTCCGTGCCGTGCCACGATCCGTTACCGAAGCGAATAGCGAAGTCGAGCCCTTCAGCCGCAACATCGACGCGGTTGTTGTTGGTCGAAAGACGCACATCAACAAAGGGGTGACGCTGCTGGAATTCCGGCAATTTCGGCAAGAGCCAGCCGACGGCAAAGGTCCCGACAGCGCCGAGAAACAGAACCTCCCGCACCTGCCCTCCCTCTATCCGCTCCAGCGTGGTCGCCATCTGGTCAAACGAGCTGGTCACGGTCGGCAACAGTGCTTCGCCCTCGGCCGTGATCTTCAAACCTCTGGGAAGCCGCTGAAACAGCTGCACACTCAAGCGCTTTTCCAGGCTTTTGACTTGCTGACTCACGGCCGCCTGGGTGACGTATAATTCAATGGCCGCACGGGTGAAACTCAGGTGTCGTGCTGAGGCTTCAAAGGCTCTCAGGCCATTGAGCGGGAGATATTGTCGAACCATTATGACCTAGCTTTTCTTATGGCTCCTCCGAGATATCATCGTTTGTCCTAGCAGAATAGCCCTCATACATATCGCGGGCACACCGTGCAGCGGCGCCAAGCGCCCCACCTAAGACATTTTGAAGGAAGCGTCGATGAAGTTCAGAGCAAAGTCCATTTTGCTGGCAGTTTTGTTTTCGACCTGTGCAATTTCAGGCGGTTATGCGGCTGACGAAGCAACAGTGAAGGCCATCGTGGATAAGGCGATACAGCCCGTCATGGACAAGTATGGCATCCCCGGTGTTGCCATCGGCATTACTGTCGGCGGAGACACCTACACGTTCAATTATGGCGTAGCATCCAAAACAACATGGAAACCCATCGACCAATCCAGCCTGTTTGAACTGGGGTCCATCAGCAAGACCTTCGTGGTAACCATGGCATCCCTCGCTCAAGTGAATGGTCATCTTTCGCTTTCGGACAAGACGAGTAAATTTTTGCCGTCAATGCAGGGCAAGCCGTTTGGCGATGTTACCCTGATGCACCTCGCCACCCATACGGCGGGCGGATTTCCGCTGCAGGTACCGGACGAGATCAAGAATGACGATCAGCTCATGACCTATTTTGAAAACTGGAAACCTGCTTACAAAGCAGGTACTTACCGGAGCTATGCCAATCCGAGCATCGGCATGCTGGGCGTTATCACCGCCAAAAGCATGAACAGCGATTTCGCCACGCTGGCAGAGGGCACATTGTTTCCAGCACTTGGATTGAAAAACACTTATATCAATGTGCCGAAGACGCAAATGTCCAACTATGCGCAAGGATACAGCAAAAAGACGAGCCAACCCGCGTGACGTCAGCGCCGCTGTCAGCGGAAGCTTATGGGGTGAAATCCACCGCCAGCGACATGATCCGGTTCGTCAAAGCGAACATGAACATGATCAAGCTGGACGACAAGCTGCAGCAGGCGATCACCGATACGCATACCGGATATTTCGATACGGGCGAGATGGTTCAAGACATGATCTGGGAACAATATGCCACCCCAGTCAGCCTTAAATCACTGGTGGCAAGCAATTCTTCCCAGATGAGCCTGAAGACCAATCCTGTGAAGCAGCTGACGCCGCCATTGAAGCCAAGAGACGACGTGTGGATCAACAAAACCGGTTCGACCAACGGCTTTGGCGCCTATGTGGCGTTCGTTCCCAAGAAGCAATTGGGAATCGTAATTCTGGCCAACAAATACTATCCCAATGAGGATCGCGTCGCCGTCGCGCATCAGGTGCTTAAGAGTCTGGGGGCGGACTAACAACCGCAGCATTTAAACACACTCCCGGTGCATATCTGCGCCGGGAGTGTTCATTTTAGTGGCGTTGAGCCGATATCTATTTAGCCAGCACGATGTGTGTCGCATATTCCGTTGCAATATGTTCGGTCACGCGAAAACCGAGATCTGGCAGATCAATGCCCGTGAACATAGCTTCGCCTTTTCCAAGCACGACGGGCGCAACGGCGAAATGCAATTCGTCCACAAGCCCGGCCTGCAGATACTGGCGCACGGTGCTGACACCGCCACCGATCTTGACGTCCAGTTCACCCGCTGCGGCCTTCGCCTGCTCCAGCGCGGCTTCAATGCCCCCGGTGATGAAGTAGAAGGTCGTGCCACCCTCCAGCACAATGGGATCGCGGGCATAATGCGTCAGGATATATGTCGGCGCGTGGTATGGCGGGTTGTCCCCCCACCAGCCTTTCCATGTGTCATCCGGCCATTCGCCTCGGATGGGACCAAACATGTTGCGTCCCAGAATGAAGGCACCGAAGCCCGACATCCCCCTGGAAGCGTAATCGTTATCAACGCCAAGCGAACCGCCGTCTTTGCCAAACATGGCTTGAAAGGTCTGTGTGCCGAAGACCCATTGATGAAGCTCCTTGCCGCGCTTGCCCAGCGGGTCCTGCAAACTCTGTTCCGGCCCCGCGCCGAAACCATCCGTCGAAAGGGAAAAGCCCGCAACACGCACTTTTGTCATACCATCCTCCAACTGATTGCATTTAACAATTGGTTGCTATATTTCACGACTGATCCTACAATGCAACTGGTTTTTTTCGGAGAATGGCAGACGTGAATATCGAACAACGGTCGGGATGCCCGATCAACCTCTCTTTGGAAGTGATGGGCGACAAATGGAGTCTTATCATCATCCGCGACATGATGTTCGGCAACCGACGACATTTCCGCGATTTACTCAACCATTCCCAGGAAGGCATAGCCTCCAACATTCTTGCGGCGCGGCTGAAACACCTTTTGTCATTGGGGTTGATCATCAAACAGGACGATCCCAGCCACAGCCAGAAGGCGATCTACAGCCTCACCGAGCCGGCAATTCAGCTGGTGCCGATGCTCGCCATGATCGGCGCCTGGGGACGCAAACACCTGCCTGTCAGCGAAGACCTCAGCATACGTGCACAATTGCTTGAGGAAGGCGGCCAGCCAATGTGGGACGCCTTCATGGACGAGCTGCGCGAAAGCCATATCCATGACCCGATACGCGGTGCCAATGGGGAATGCAGCTCGGCAGTGCTGGCCGGTCTGACGGCAGCCTATCAGCAGGTCCGCGCACGCACGTCCGCCCAGTAACGGACAATATACGCGCACGGGTGCTACGAGATCACGCCTCGAAATAACGTGGCCGGTCGATATCCGGAATGAGACCGATTTCTTTCGGCTCCCATCCCAGCACGTCGCGCGTGTGCTGGCTTGAAGCCTGATTGTTGATCGCCGTGAAATGCGCGAACCAACCGAAATGCTCTGCGGCTTCCTCTTTCGTCTTGCGGATGACCGGCAGGTTCAAACGGCGGCCAATCACACCGGCAATATCCCGGAAAGGTATGCCCTCCTCGGCAACGGCATGGTATCGCGCGCCGGCAATCCCCTTCTCCAGCACAAGCCGATAGAGGCGAGCAGCGTCAAATCTGTGGACAGCTGGCCATTGATTCAGCCCCTCGCCCACATAGGCCGAAACGCCCTTGGCACGAGCAAGATCGATGAGAATGGGGACGAAGCCATGATCACCATCGCCGTGAACGGATGGAGGCAGGCGGATGACAGACACGCGCCCGCCACGTGACGCGACGGAAAAGGCCGTCTGTTCTGAAACACGGGGAAAGCCATCCGCAGGCACTGTCTCCTCAGTTGCTATTTCGCCGGGCGAAAGCAAACCTGTCCCCGACGTGACAATAAACGGCTTATCAGTGCCTGCAAGTGTCGAACCGAGCGCATCAATGGCGCGCCGGTCAATCTCGCAGCTCTCCTTGAACTTCGAAAAGTCATGGATAAAGCCTGTATGGATCACCGCATCACTCGCGGCCGCTCCTGATTTCAGACTGTCCAGATCCTCAAGCTGACCGCGATGCACCCAGGCACCGGCAGCACCAAGCGACGCTGCAGCCGCATCCGACCGCGCGAGTCCAAGCACTTTATGACCTGCCCCGATAAGTTCCTGAACAACAGCCGAGCCAACAAAACCGGTGGCTCCGGTTACAAAAACACGCATTCAATTTCTCCTGGATGATTTTACGTCACAGTTGCCTTCGCAGCCGCTTCGCATTCAGGATATGAGGTTGAGCAAGGACGAACAATGCTGTAAAATCCTGATTACCTTCGCAATCGTCCGGAAACCTTATGGATCCTTTGTCAAACGTGCTGTCGCTGCTCAAACCTCGCAACTATCTGGCTGCGGGTTTTGATGCGGGTGGAGAATGGTCAATTCAGTTTCCTGACCAGCAGAAAGGCATCAAAAGTGGCGCCGTGGTTTCGGGTCAGTGCTGGTTGTGGGTGGAAGGCAGTGCTGATCCGGTATTTCTGAACACCGGCGACTGTTTCCTTCTGCCCGGCGGTCGTCCGTTTCGCATCGCTAGCGACATGGCTTTGAAACCGGCCGATGCTGTTCCAATTTTTACCGCTCCGCGCGAGGGCAACATCGTCACATACAATGGCGGCGGCGATTTCTTTCTCCTCAGCACCCGTTTTGCCCTGTCCGGCAATCATGCGGACATATTGCTTCGAATGCTGCCACCGACCGTACACATTCGCGATAAGCATAAACAGGCGGCGCTGCGCTGGTTCGTTGAGCGGACGATGCTGGAACTGCGCGAGCCGCAGGCGGGAAGTTCTCTGATCATTCAGCACCTCGCCCATATGATGCTGATTGAGGCATTGCGGCTGCATCTGGCGCAAGGATCGGCAACCGGTGTCGGCTGGCTGTTCGCTCTGGCCGACAAGCAGATGAGCATCGCCATAACCGCCATGCACGATAATCCGGCGCAGCGCTGGACCCTGCAGGAACTGGCCGTTCGTGCAGGGATGTCGCGCTCAACCTTTGCCCAGAAATTCAAGGAGATGGTCGGTACGTCACCCATGGAATACCTCGCGCAATGGCGCATGATGCTGGCTGGCGACAGACTGGAAAACTCAAGAGATCCCATTTCCGTCATCGCCCCATCGCTTGGATACGAATCCGAAACGGCTTTCAGTACGGCATTCAAGCGGATCATGGGCTGTTCGCCCCGGCAATATAACAACAAGCACTTCCGCGTCAGCGCTATTGAAGCGATAGCGGCCGAGTAAGCGGATTACTCCGGGCCAGGGCAGCATGCACTAGTGATCCATACGGCTTTTTGGAAATTGGGCTCTGATCTATTGTGAATGGATTGAGCCTGTTCCCCGCAGATATGCAATACCCGTCGGAGCCAGATACGGAGGATGAAGATGATGATCCGACCCAAGGCCCAACAATCCGTTGTGAAATCTCGTCTGGTTGTATCGGGTGCAGCCCTTCTCTCGATCGTGGGGTTCGCATCGCCAGTCAGCGCCAAAGACTGTGAGAAAGACGCGACCAGCATGGCAGAGGTGCGAGCCTGTCTCGCCAACGGCCTCGATGAGGACCTTGCGGAGACGTTGAACAGCACCATGCGCCTCGTTCGCGCCAAGAATCCTCAATCCGCAGACCTGCTGATGGCTGCACAGGCAAGCTGGAAGAAATTTGCCGATGATTCCTGCACTTACTCCGTTGCGGCGTGGCAAACCGACGAAATGGCCAATGATGCGCGGCTCTCCTGTTGGGATGACTTTGTTCGCGCCCGCATCAAGGTTCTCAATGCTTACCGCCGGGACTTCGGCAAAACCGATTTTTGAAACAGTACGCTGACGAAATCATCTTTCCTGCAAGCAAAGTTCGGAGCGTCCCGCTCCGTCGATGTCGGCCTCTTGACATAGGCGGCACATAACGTAACAATAGTAGTTACATGAAAAGTCAAAGTCAGTTTCCTAATATGTCCGACAGCGATACTGCCGCTTTCAACGCGACCCACGCGAGTGCTTATGCCGAGGGACCGCCCAGACAAGTGCCTGGTTTCGCCAGTCTTCATCGCATGACATCGCTTCTGCTGGCGGAACGTGTTTCGCCGCATGGACGGGTGCTGGTTTTGGGTGCGGGCGGCGGTCTGGAATTAAAGGCTCTTGCCGATAATCATCCCGGTTGGACATTTGATGGCATTGATCCATCTGCCGATATGCTTCAGGTGGCGGAACAGATCGTGGCATTGCATATAGCGCGGATCCGTCTGCATGAGGGTTATATAGATGCTGCGCCAGCGGGGCCGTTTGACGCTGCGGTCAGTCTGTTGACGTTCCATTTCATTTCCCGTGACAAACGCCTCGATACGTTGAGGCAGATTCATCACCGCCTCCTGCCCGGCGCGCCATTCGTCGTCGCTCACATCAGTTTTCCTCAGACCGAGCCCGAGCGGTCCATGTGGATCGCCCGTCACGTTGCATTCGGCGGCATCGACCCCGCTCAAGCCGAAAGCGCCAAGCGGGCCATCGCAACGAAACTTTCCATTTTGTCGCCGGAGGACGACGAAGCGATGCTGCGCGCGGCCGGGTTTTCCAACGTCAGCCTGTTCTATGCGGGCCTGAGTTTCAGGGGATGGGTAGGATACGCATAATTCCAGCAATCCGCCCAGCTTGCCCGACAGCAGACTCGCTTTCGAGGAAAACTTGCTGTCTGCCTTTGGCTTGCTATGGCTTCGGCTGCTATTGTGTCACCTGAAGGGTTAGATGCTTAACGAAGCCAAGCTGCTCGTAGAGCAGCCCAGCCTGGACTACAGCCAATATCAAGCACATGACCACCGATATGCAGATCCAGTTGGCCGGCCATTGTACGGCACACGCCATGGTGCAAATCTCTTCCGGAATATCTTTGCGCTAATTCCCCGCAATTTCAATCAGCGCCGTCTCGACGCCGAGGCCGGTGCGGTCGGCAACTTCACGCAGCGCGAAAGATGAATTGATCTTGGTCACATGCGGCATGGCCGAAAGCCAGAATTTGTGGATACGCTCGTAGTCCTCCAGATCTTTGGCGGCGATGCGCAGCAGATAATCATATTCACCCGACATCAGATAGCAGACGAGCACATTGGGACAGCGGCGCACCGCCGTTTCGAACTCGCGCAATTGTTTGTCCGCCTGCCCTGACAGTGAAATGTTGACGATCACCGTGACGGGATGGCCCAGCATCTTGTTGGAAAGCCGTGCATGATAGCCCCGGATAACGCCGGTCTTCTCCAGAATATCCAGCCGGCGCGAACAGGCAGATTGTGACAGCCCGACTTTTTCCGCCAGTGTGGCATTCGACATGCGCCCGTCTTTCTGCAGATTATCGAGAATGGCGATATCAATCTTGTCCAATGACATTATTCGATCTTTCTTCGAAGAAGAGGCAGTTATGCGCAAGAATAATCGAAAAAATGACGTTGGTCGATACTGCTTAGCAAGGACATTCGAAGCGATTCATGATGTCATATGCGCCACAAACGGGAATTCCCGTGAACATTCAAGAGGAGGCATAAATGCGCGTTGGCTGCCCGAAAGAAATCAAAAACCATGAATATCGCGTCGGTCTCACTCCGGGGGCCGTACGCGAATACATCGCTCATGGCCACACGGTTATTATCCAGTCCGGAGCTGGAGCAGGCATAGGCGCCGATGACGGAGCCTATCAGGCGGCTGGCGCCAAGATTGTCAAAACCGCCGAAGAAGTCTTTCAGCAATCGGACATGATTGTAAAAGTGAAGGAGCCCCAGCCGTCCGAATGGGCGCAGCTGCGCGAAGGTCAGCTCCTCTATACCTATCTCCATCTCGCGCCCGATCCCGAACAGACAAAGGGCCTGCTTGCCTCCGGCGTCACCGCAATTGCCTATGAAACCGTCACCGATGATCGCGGCGGCCTGCCGCTACTCGCACCAATGTCGGAAGTTGCCGGACGTCTTGCCATTCAGGCTGGCGCGACGGCGCTGCAGAAGGCCAATGGCGGACGCGGTGTGCTGCTCGGCGGCGTGCCCGGCGTTCTTCCCGGCAAGGTTACCATTATCGGCGGCGGCGTCGTTGGTATCAATGCAGCGCAGATGGCCGCCGGTCTCGGCGCAGACGTGACTATTCTCGACCGTTCGATCCCGCGCCTGCGCCAGCTGGATGATCTGTTCCGTGGCCGTATCCACACGCGCTACTCCACCATCGAAGCACTGGACGAAGAAGTCTTCTCCGCCGACATCGTGGTTGGCGCAGTGCTGATCCCCGGCGCTGCAGCACCGAAACTGGTCACCCGCGAAATGCTGTCAGGCATGAAAAAGGGTGCGGTCATTGTTGACGTTGCCATCGATCAGGGCGGCTGCTTCGAAACCTCGCATGCAACAACGCATTCCGAGCCAACCTATGAAGTTGATGGCGTGATCCACTATTGCGTCGCCAACATGCCGGGCGCAGTGCCCGTAACCTCGGCACATGCGCTGAACAACGCCACCTTGCAATATGGCTTGCAACTAGCGGATCGCGGCGTCAAGGCGCTCATCGATAATCCGCATCTGCGCAATGGCCTTAATGTGCACAAGGGCCGCATCACCAATCAGGCCGTCGCCGAGGCGCTTGGCCTGGAAATGGTTGAAGCCAAGGCTGTTCTGGCAGCCTGATACAATAAATCAAAGAAAAAGCCCGGGGCATGCCCGGGCTTTTTGCGTTTGATCCGCCGTCAAATGGTCCAGTTCGATTCATCCAACTCGATCCGGCACTGGAAGCAATTGTTCTTTGCCGACCGCATGTGCACATAGGCAACATCATTGCGATCCAGCAATTCTGCTGCGCGCGCTGGAATATTGTCGGTACGGATCACGCCACCGGTGCCGTAAACAATGCGGTCCTGGCGAGAATAACCGCGCAGTATATAGTCGCTGGTCTTGCGGAACATTTCAGGCATATCAGCCGTCTCGTCATACCGTTCGCACTCTTCCGCACAGAGGAAGATCGGGCCGGTTTCCGCATAGGGTTGCGGCACTGGAAACGGCCGGTGTGACAGGATCAGGTATTTGTCGCCCGCTTTCACATTCTGCAGGCAGTGACGGCAAGGTGTGCCGTCGCCGTCGGAAACATGGGTTTCCGGCTTCTGGCCATTGGCATCGGCGCCGCCCGCCTGATAATGGCGGGCGAGTGTTGTCGGCATTGCAATAAAACGGATCATGGTCATGGTAACCTCCTTCGTTACCCCGAAGAAAACACCCAATCACCACAGCGAACCACCCGTTTCTTGCGCCACTACAGGAAAGGCTTCGACGTTTACCAGCCGCCTTCCGCGCCGTCCGTATTCAGCGAAAGCTGCCGCCGGAGATCAAGCTCCGCCTGCATGCAGGTAAATTTCGTTGTGGCGATGTTGACGGCCATGGCCCCCGCTGCGAAACGCATAGGCGGCTTGGCTTCGTTGGACAAAAGCACCATTGCTTCGGCAAGTTTCGCCGGATCGCCCGGTTGCGAGCCATTGCGGCTTTCAAATGAAGCACGCAGGCTGGACCGCCGCTCATCGTAATCAGCAATGGCGTTCTGATCGCCGATACGCAGAGAATCGCCCGTGAGGAAGTCCGTGCGGAACGGGCCGGGTTCGACGATTGTCACGAATAGCCCGAACGGGGCGATTTCCAGCGCCAGCGCTTCCGAAAAACCTTCAAGCGCGAACTTGCTGGCGCTGTAAAGCGAACCGAACTCAGCGCCGCGAAGCCCGGCAATGGACGAAATGTTGAAGATGTGACCGCGCCGGGCGGCGCGCATCACCGGCAAAGCAGCCCACGTGACGTTGAAAACGCCGAAGACATTTGGTTCAAACTGCGCCTTGACCGATTCGATATTGTTTTCTTCGAAGAAGCCCAACTGGCCGTATCCAGCATTGTTGACCAGAACATCAATGCCGCCAAAGCGTGATACTGCTGCCTGTACGGCAGACTGAGCCTGATCGGCATTCGTCACGTCCAGTTCGACGGCGAGCAACTGATCGCTGTCCGGACCGAAATTGTCAGTTACCGCGCTTTTCCTGCGCCCAGCGGCCACCACACGATCTCCGGCACGCAACGCTGCTTTTGCAATCTGAACGCCAAGTCCACGGCTGGCACCGGTGATAAACCAAGTCTTTTGCATTCCAGTCTCCATGGTTGAACCCCATGCAACCATATGGAGAGCAAAACCCGGTAGATCGATGCGGGCGTATTCTTGCACAATCCTCTGAATGACAGGGCCATATGCTTAAGAATGGGATGATCGACGGGATTTTGCATAGCTCGCAATTGACGGCCTGCTCCATATGGGAAAGATTCGTATTCAGGACGACAACCGATTTGCATCCATGTAAGGGGATGAGATCAACGGGAAATTGAGTTGCAGCAAGGCGGTCATGACCACCCTCGAGAGCATTAGCAGCGATAAACTGGCCAAATACAGTTCAGGCACTGCAGGTGCAGTGTTGTTCCTGCTGATGTACTTTTTCTTCTGGATTCATACGACGCCCTTTCCCGATCTGTCGGGCGACCCGTCAAACGCCAATGATTCCAATCTGATCAACCAGTTGTCGATCCTGATTTTGTCAGGCTCGTACTTACTATTCGCGCTGTTCAGCCCGATGCGGCAGACCATTTTGCAGCCGCGCATTTTGTTATGCACCCTGTTCCTCTGGTATACGTTTGTATCCGTTATCTCCTCTTATCCCGCCGAAGCGCTGAAGCATCTGGTTCTTGCCATGCTGGTTTGCATTAATGCCGGCATATTTCTCCTGCTACCCGCCACGGAAGAGCGGTTCGCCAAACTGCTGGGGATTGCCACGCTGATAATGCTTGCCGTTGCCTATTTCGGCGTGTTTTTCCTGCCGGTCCGGGCAATTCACCAAGCATCGGAGGTGCGCGAGCCA
Source organism: Phyllobacterium sp. 628 (assembly GCF_014189505.1). Taxonomy (GTDB): domain Bacteria; phylum Pseudomonadota; class Alphaproteobacteria; order Rhizobiales; family Rhizobiaceae; genus Phyllobacterium. The sequence continues at coordinate 2,915,622 of NZ_CP050301.1, forward strand.
TTGCTGGCAGGCTTCTGGCGCGGACAGTTCGTTCACAAGAATTCCGCAGCGGCAATCATGGTTATCGCGGTTTTTTTCGGTCTTTATGTCTACAGCATGAAGCGGCGCGTGACGGGCGGGTTGATCGTGGTCCTGTCCGTCATCTTTCTTCTGCACACCGGCGGAAAAACCTCCACAGCGGCTTTGCCCGGCATTCTCATTCTCGCATTCATCTTTGAGACGTGGAAATGGACACGCATTCCGATCGCGGTGGGGAGTATTGCGCTCATCAATTTCTTCACGATCGGCTCGGCTGTGTCCCCGGCCGTTCGGGCTTTCGTAACATCCCTTGGTATTGATGCATCATTTACCAACCGGACCGACATTTGGAAGGTGGCATTCACCGCGATTTCCCAGAATCCGATCACCGGTTACGGGTTCCAGCTATTCTGGGGAACCAAAGAGATTGTCTACGGCGGCGGTTCCATTGAAACTTGGGCCGTTGCCGCATTCAACGGACACAATGCCTATCTCGATATTTTGCTGACAACAGGTATTCCGGGATTGCTGCTGACACTGACATGGCTGGTGTTCCTGCCGCTGAAATATATCTCCCAGGCCACCAAAACCACGAACAATCCCTATTTGACCCGCCTGTTCATCCGCATCTGGCTTTATGGCGTGTTGACGGCCTGTGTCGAAACCGTGTTTTTCGAAAGCGGGAGCCCGATGTGGTTCTCGCTTCTTTTTGCCGTTTTCGGGCTGCGGCTGCAGGCAAACGCCAGTCTAGAATCCGAACAGCAGGCGCGCGTTGCGGCCTGACTGTCTGAATGACAGACCGCCGCGCTGTGCCCATTATTGGGTAACGTTAATGTCGAAACTGATATAGGAAAAGAAATCGCTGCCCGATGTCTTGGAAGAAACAGAGACGGAATCCTTGCCGGTGAACCCGGGTGCAGGGGTATAATTCACAAAGATTTTCGCAATAGTGCGCGAATTGCACTTGCGCCGCCGCTCTCCTTCGGTGAAGGCCGAATGGCCGGTACCACGGGAAAAACTGACCGTTCCATGGGAAGGACCCGAGGTGACTTTCATCGTCGGCACTGTCGGCGTCGAACAATCATCATTCACTGAATAAAAGCCCGAAAGAGTTTTTGTTGTTCCCGCTTTGACTGAAACCTTTTCCATCCCGGAACCGGTCTTTGTCGCCTGGGGATTAGGTGTTTGACATGCGGAAAGGAAAAAGCCCGCCGCAATTAACGCCAAGCCAGATGCTACTATCTTCAAGTTCATATGCTATCCCCCGATCAATAATATTCAATCTGTAAAGGGTTATTTGTCTTTCGGCTACGATCCCAAAGTAGTATCCAAAAAAATATCTTTGACTTTACTGCCAAGCCTCAATCTCGGCATCGGCAAAGCCAACCGGCTTGAACCCCATGCGCTGATACATTTGCAAGGCACGCGGGCTGTCGAGTGTGTTGGTTTCGATAATGACCTTTTTCGGATTGCTCATCCACGCGGTGGAAATCGCTTCACTGAGAAAGAATTTTGCCAGCCCCCGCCCCTGAAACTCCGGTATCAGACCAAAATAGAGAATTTCGGCAACGCCGGGCTGCTGATTGAGCACCAGTTCAAAAAATCCGGCGGGCGAACCATCCACATAAAGCACATGGATATCGACGGAATCGCGATGGATAATCGCCGTCAGGGCCTCGTCGTTGAGGTTGCGATGGACGAACCAGTGATGCGGCTTGCCCACCTGCTCATAGAGGAAGCGATAGAATGGCAGCGAAATCTGCTTGGCCGACATGATCGCCAGCTTGAAACTGGCAGGCATGGGCACGGAAATGCCTGACCGCTCCTCCATCTCAAGCAGCGTCACGCGGGTCTTTAATATCTTGGGTTTATCGCTCATCACGCTTCGCCGATATCGACCGGCGTATCCTTTTGTCCGCCCCATTCGGTCCACGAGCCATCATAAAGGATATTGTCCTTATGGCCGAGGGATTCGAGTGCCAATGTAATCACAGCAGCGGTAATGCCTGAACCACAGGTCGTAGCGATGGGTCCATTGAGATCCACGCCCGCATCGTCCAGCACCTTACGCAAAGCAGGCAAATCCTTGAGGTAACCGTTGTCGGCCAGTGTCGAGGACGGCACACTGCGCGCTCCGGGCATATGACCAGACCGCAACCCTTCGCGTGGCTCGGGATCTTTGCCGATAAAACGCCCGGCAGAGCGTGCATCGGCAACCTGCCGCGACTTGCTGTCAACGATCTTCCGCATATCGGCGAGATTTGCCACCTTGTCCGCCTGAAAATCCGCAATGAACGCTGACGGCGCTATCTTTGTGGCTTCACTGGTGACGGGTCTGCCATCTTTCTTCCAGTTGTCGAAACCGCCGTCAAGGACGAACACATTCTTTGCGCCCATGACGCGCAGCATCCACCAGACACGCGGCGACGTGTTCATGCCGGGGCCATCATACACAATGATCGTATCATCATTGGTGATGCCCATGCTGCTGACTGCTGCGGCAAAGGCTTCTGGCTTGGGCAATGTGTGCGGCAGCGATGATTCCGGATCGGACAATTTCTCATGGTCGAAGAACACGGCGCCCGGAATATGCGCGGCTTTGTATTCACCCTCAGCATCGCGGTTGAGGAACGGGAAATACCATGACGCATCAAGAATGCTCAGTCCGGGCTGTCCCAGCCGTTCCTGCAACCAGTCGGGTGAAACCACAAAGGCGCTCTTGTCAGACACGGTCATTCTCCTTCCGGCAAGGCACCGAAACGGATGCGGAACCGCCGGTTTTCCTTGCCCTTCTTTTCTATTTTACCGATATGGATTTCGCCCACTTCACCCGTCATGGCGACATGGGTGCCGCCGCATGGCTGCGAGTCAATCGACGCGTCCTTGCCGATGCAGACAAGACGAATGCGCCCCGTGCCCGTCGGCGGGCGCACGTTCTTCGATTTGATCAGGCCGGGATTGGCAGCAAGCTCGTCATCGGTAATCCAGCGGGTGAAAATCGGATGGTTGGCATTGACCAGTTCCATCAGCTTTTCCGTCACGCCTTCCTTGGTCACACCCGCATCGGGCAGATCGAAATCGACCCGGCTGTCATCTTCGGCAACGGAAGCGCCGGTAATCGGGAATGGGCAGACAACGCTGAGCAGATGGCAGGCGGCATGCATGCGCATCAGCTTATAGCGGCGATCCCAATCGATGCGCAGCAATAGCTTTTCGCCGATAGCGGGCACCGGCTGGTCGGGTGCGGGAACATGGATGATTTCCTCCTTGGTCTCGCCCGTGACGGTCGCGGCAATCGCAATGGTGCTGCCATCGGCGCGCACAAACATACCGGTATCACCCGGCTGGCCGCCCGACGTGGCATAGAAAATCGTCCGGTCCGTGAGGATGCCGCCGCGCTCGTTGACGGCAAGGACCGTCGCTTCGATTTCCTTCAGATAGGACTCATCACGGAACAGGATTGTTGTGTCGTATGCCATCAATTCTTGCTTTCGAACGGAACGGATATATTGATCTTTTTCTCCATCCACGCGGGGACAGGCAAATCCTTGGAACGCAGGAATTCCGGGTTGAACATTTTCGACTGATAACGATTGCCATAGTCGCAAAGGATGGTGACGATGGTGTGGCCGGGACCAAGATCGCGGGCCAGATGCATGGCACCGGCAATGTTGATGCCGGAGGAGCCGCCAAGGCAAAACCCCTCTTCGGTCACAAGATCAAACACCACATCCAATGCTTCGGCATCCGGTATCTGATAGGAAAAATCCGGGGTAAAACCTTCCAGATTGGCCGTGACACGCCCCTGCCCGATGCCTTCTGTGATCGAGCCGCCTTCAGATTTGAATTCGCCCGTCGTGTAATAGGAATAAAGTGCCGCGCCGAGCGGATCAGCGAGACCAATCTTGACGTCAGGGTTGCGGGATTTCAGCCCTGCTGCAACCCCCGCCAGCGTACCGCCCGACCCGACTGCGCAGATGAAACCATCGACTTTGCCATTGGTATCGCGCCAGATTTCCGGCGCCGTGGTTTCCACATGCGCCAGCCGGTTGGCGACATTGTCGAACTGGTTGGCCCAGATCGCGCCGTTCGGCTCGGTCTTGGCCATCTGTTCGGCCAGACGCCCGGAAACTTTGACGTAATTGTCGGGGTTCTTGTAAGGCACTGCCGGAACTTCAACGAGTTCGGCACCAAGCAGGCGTAGCGCATCCTTCTTTTCCTGGCTCTGGGTCTCGGGGATAACAATGACCGTGCGATAGCCCAGCGTCTTGGCAACCATGGTGAGGCCAATGCCGGTATTGCCGGCTGTGCCTTCGACGATCACCCCGCCCGGACGCAGCAGGCCACGATTTTCCGCATCACGGATAATGTAGAGCGCTGCCCGGTCCTTGACCGACTGCCCGGGGTTCAAAAACTCGGCTTTTCCGTAAATATCGCACTCGGTCAGAGCGGATGCCTTGCTGAGGCGGATAAGCGGGGTGTTCCCGATGGCGTCGATCACTGAATTCAACATAGGCCAAGTCCTTCATTCTGCTTGGCTTCAACCTATTTGTCCGATGCACGCCGTTCAAGCGCAGAATGGCGAAATGTCCGGTTTTGTTTTGCGGATACAACCTGCCTCAACCAACAAAAAGGCCGCCGATACGGTGTATCGACGGCCTGATGGATTTTATGGTTCAGAGCTTATGCAGCCTTGGCACCAAAGCTCTTGCGCTTGTTGCGGCGGAATGGACGCTTCTGCTCAGGCGAACCGCCATCATTGGTCCAGACTTTTTCACCACGTGCTTCACGCGGCTTGCCGGCGCCCTGACCGCGATGCGGCTTCTTGCCCGGTGCGCCATTGCCGCCTTCGCGGCGAGCTGGACGCTGATCGTTGCTGGCAACACGTGCCGGCAGGCTCGACAGATCAATCGGCGAATCGGCAAGCGGCAGGCGCATACGTGTAACGCGCTCGACGGCCTTGAACTTTGACGCTTCTTCAGCCGGATCGTACAGAGTGATCGCATTGCCCGATGCACCATTACGACCTGTGCGGCCGATACGGTGCACGTAGCTTTCCGGCTCATCCGGGAGATCGAAATTGATCACGTGACTGATGCCGACAACATCAATACCGCGTGCGGCAATGTCGGTGGCAACGAGAACACGGACAGAACCGTCCTTGAAGCCGTTAAGCGCGCGCTGGCGGGCATTCTGCGACTTGTTGCCATGAATGGCAGCCACGTCATAGCCGTCCTTTTCCAGAACACGGGTGACCGCATCGGCACCGTGCTTGGTACGGGTGAACACGATGACCGAAGACAAGGTCTCATCCTTCAGCATGGCCGAAAGAACCTGCTTCTTCTGCTTGGTCGGGATCATGTGCACGACCTGCTTGATCTCGGCAGCGGTGGTTCCCTGTGGAGCCACTTCGACACGGATCGGATTGCGCAGCAGGCTTTCAGCCAGCGTTGCGACTTCCTTTGGCATGGTTGCGGAGAACAGCGCGGTCTGGCGATCGCGGTGTGTGCCCTTGGCAATGCGCTTCACATCATTGATAAAGCCCATGTCGAGCATACGGTCGGCTTCGTCCAGAACGAGCCAGCGAGTCTCGGACAGATCGATGCGGTTGTCGCGCACGAGATCGGTCAAGCGGCCGGGAGTTGCGATGAGAACGTCAACGCCGCCCTGCATCTTGTTGATCTGAGCCACGCGCGATACGCCGCCGAGCACAAGCGCGGTGGAGATATGCGCACCCTTGGACAGCTTGCGGACCGTCTCTTCGATCTGCACGGCCAATTCGCGGGTTGGAGCCAGAATGAGCGCACGGGCAGTTTTGCCCTTGCGCTTATCGCCGATGGTCAGGATCTTCTGCAGGATCGGCAGGCTGAAAGCCGCCGTCTTGCCGGAGCCAGTCTGGGCGATGCCGAGAATGTCCTGACCGGCGAGTTGTGCCGGGATAGCCTGTTCCTGGATTGGCTTGGGAGTAGCCATTCCAGCTGCCTCGACTGCTTTCAGCAGGATGGCATTCAGACCCATGGCGGCAAAGCCGGTTTTTTCAATATTTTCCAATTCAATCTTCTTTCATTGACCAAACGCAATACAAATTGCGGGCCATAAACGCATCGCAGGGCGCAACCCGCATGCAACATTTTTGAGGTAAACGACGAGACGCGAGGAACAAGAAGTTCCATGCGACTTGCGCAGCCGTGCCTGTGACAGTGTGTCAGCAGGTCTTAGACGCCACGAAGTCCGCAATCGGAAGACCGGTATATGTCCGGTCCAAGCGCCTGGGTGGCATATGGGCTCTCTTTGCCAAAAAAGCAAACGATTTTATTGTGCGCTGCAAAATGACCTTGAATGCAGGGGCCGCTTATCCGGCTAAAATGGCCGGTTCGCCCGGCCGTTCAGCTGTGATGTTGCCGCTGTAAAGCGCGGCGATCAGATCAGATTGCGTGACGATGCCAACCAGTTTTTCATTATCATCCGCCACAGGCAGATGATGCAATCCCCGGTCGGCCATGGCAGGCACCAGTTCCGTCACCAGTGTTTGCGGGCGGACGAACTGCACTTCCGCCGTCATGATATCGGCAACGGTGCGCTGCGCACGGCGGTCGAGCTTGACGGCCCGGCGCAAGCGGCGCGCCAGACCGATGTTCAGATCGCCATCCCTGCTCCAATTGGCATTTTCCATGAAATCCGTCTGGGTGACGATGCCGATGATATTGCGATGCGCATTGACGACCGGCAGTGCCTTAATGCGATGCTTGACCAACAAAGCCCAAGCGAGATGCAGCGGCGTATCGGCTTTCACAGTGGCAAGGTCGGTTGACATTATCTGCTCGCAGCGCACTTCGCCGAAGCGGCGTTGATAGGCCTGCATTTCGGTCCTGTGCAGGATGGTATCAAGATCATCCGGGCTGATATTCAGCACCTCGTCGTACTGGCGGAGAACCGTATCAAGATCAGCAGGGGTAAAACCCAGCCGCCGCGTCGGCAAGGGATCGGCGGTCTTGTGCACATTGGCGGCAGACACCGGCACGATGTGCGGATAACGCCGCCCGGTCAGATTGTTGTAAACCAGCGCCGCAACGAGCAGCAGCAGCGAGTTGAGGCCAACCGGCCACAACACAAATCCATACCCAAGATTGTGCACGACCGGACCACCAAGCACGGCAGTCAGCGCAACTGCACCACTCGGCGGATGCAATGAGCGCGTGAGCATCATGGCGAGAATGGCAAGGGACACGCCGACCGCAGAGGCGATAACGAGATCAGGTATCCAAATCGCGCAGGTCACACCGATCACCGCCGCAATCGTATTACCGGCAATGATGGACCAAGGCTGGGCCAGCGGGCTTGAGGGTACGGCAAACAACAACACCGCCGAAGCGCCCATCGGCGCAATCAGCAACGGCACTGCCGTCGTTGCACCCAGCGCTGCCTCACTAACGATGCCGGTGATGAAGACGCCAAGCAACGCACCGAAACAGGCGCGCAAACGCTCCATTCCACTGACCGGTGCCAGTGCGGGCAGGAATCGCTTCAGGTTGGGCAGGAGCGGTTTCATCATGCGGTCTCGACGTTGCGCCAAAGCGCATACCGCCTGTAACGCCCCCTGGCAAAGAATGAATTGCTCAAGAGAGGCAAAAAACCAGAAAATTACCCCAATACCTCTATGCTGCGTCGGGCAACTGAATGGCTTTGACGGGCGGTTGTTCGTGCTGCAGAGCTTTTGCTAGTTCGTAGCTGGTCTGCAACGTCAGCCAAAACCTGGCCGTGCTGACGCCTGCCCGTTCCAGTCGAATAGCCAGATCAGGGCTTATCCCCGCCTTTCCATTCAAAATACGGGAGAGCGTAACGCGCGAAATGGCAAGCCGGCTTGCCGCTTCGGTAACATTCATGCCGAGCGGTTCAAAGACATCTTCACGGAGCAGTTCACCGGGATGAGGTGGAGTCTTCATCATTTGCAGCATCCTCTCAGTGGTAGTCCAGATAATCAACGAGCTCGACGTCCTTTCCATCGAAACGGAAGGTCACACGCCAATTGCCATTGACCCATATTGACCAGTGCCCTTTCAGCGCGCCTTTTAACGGATGTAACCGGTAACCGGGCAAGTTAAGTTCTTCGGAACGCGTCGCATTCTCAAGAGCATATAAAATACGCGACAATTTTGGCGCATGGGCTGGTTGTATGCCTCGTATGGATCCGGTGCGGTAGAAACTCTCCAAGCCCTTATGTCGAAAGCGCATAATCATAGTGATGTGTAAACTGTAACGATACACTTTGCAAGGAAATTGGCTGAAATCCAGCGTTCTGCGCCCAATCTACCGCGCGAAACGCTTGGCGCCTGCCACGCAAAGGATCACGCCGAGGGTGACCAGGACCATCGACCAGCCCACGGTTTCATGCAGCAGGGTCGCGGCAAGGACGAGGCCGAAAAACGGCTGCAACAATTGCAATTGCCCCACTGCCGCGATGCCGCCCTGGGCCAGACCGCGATACCAGAAGATGAAACCGATCAGCATTGAGAACAACGAGACATAACCAAGACCGAGCCATGCGCCCTGCCCAATACCGCTCCAATCATGCGGCATGATATAAAGTGTCAGCGGCAGGATGAGCGGCAGGGATAGAACCAGCGCCCAGGAAATCACCTGCCAGCCGCCGAGTTTGCGTGAGAGCTGCGCACCCTCCGCATAACCGAGACCGCAGACGATAATCGCGGCGAACATCAGCAAATCGCCCGTTACTGAGGTCGTGATGCCTTGAAACAGCGCGAACCCGACAACGAACAGGCTGCCAAGACAGGAAAACAGCCAGAAGACCGGCCGCGGACGCTCACCGCCGCGCAGCACGCCGAAAATGGCGGTTGAGAGCGGCAGCAGGCCGATAAACACGATGGAATGGGCAGACGTAACGTGGCGCAGAGCCAGCGCTGTCAGCAGCGGAAATCCAACCACGACGCCCAATGCCACAACAAACAGCGACATCAGATCGGCTTTTGCCGGACGTTTTTCACGGAAAGCCAAAAGCATCACCAGTCCCAGCAGCGCTGCGATGCTCGCGCGGGCAACTGTCAGGAATACCGGGTCGAAATCGGCAACGGCAACGCGCGTGGCCGGAAGCGAGCCGCTGAAAATCAGCATCCCGACAAATCCATTGATCCAGCCGCTCGTCATCTTGTCCATTATCACACCTCATTTTCTCAAAGCATTTCGTCCGGACAGAGTGGTTCTGTGCAGACAAAATCGCTCCCGGTATCAACTGACGGCTATGGATTTTCCAGAGACGGTACAGTACAATTTTGCCAAACTGTCATGGGACTGTGAGCAGCACAGATGGATCAGAAGAACGAAATAAGCGATCACGCGGGAACTCTCGTGGACCGGGTCATGCAGGCAATTCGCCAGCGAATTGCCGGGCGCACGCTGGGCGCCGGGGCGCGCCTGCCCTCGATCCGCAGCTTTGCAACAACGATGAGTGTGTCCAAGTCCACCATTGTCGAGGCCTATGACCGGCTTGCTGCGGACGGGACGATCCAGTCGCGGCGTGGATCAGGTTTCTATGTGGCGGGGCACATGCCGCCGCTGTCGTTGTCTGAGATCGGGCCACGGCTTGATCACGCCATCAACCCGCTCTGGGTGTCTCGCATCTCACTGGAAACCAATGATGATATGTGCAAACCCGGATGCGGTTGGCTGCCGCCGTCCTGGATGCCCGAAGCTGGTGTCCGCCGCGCCTTGCGGACACTTGCCCGCGCTGATGACGCCGTGCTCACCGACTATGCTTCACCCTCTGGATTGAAACCGCTGCGCCAGCTCCTTTCACGACGCATGGCCGAACATGGGATTGAGGCGGCACTCGACCAGATCATGATTACCGAGTCCGGAACAGAAGCCATCGATCTGCTTTGCCGTTTTCTGGTCGAGCCGGGCGATGCGGTGATTGTCGATGATCCCTGTTATTTCAACTTTCACGCGCTATTGCGGGCGCACCGCGTCAAGGTGATCGGCGTACCATATACCCCTACCGGCCCCGATCTTGAGCGGTTTGCCGAGGCTCTGATCGAGCATCGGCCTCGCCTCTACATCACCAATTCGGCGCTGCATAACCCGACGGGAGCGATACTTTCACCGCTGACGGCACACCGGTTGTTGAAGCTGGCTGAGCAACACGACCTCACAATCATTGAAGATGACATCTTTGCTGATTTCGAGCACGAACCTGCACCGCGTCTCGCCGCCTTCGATGGATTGGAGCGCGTTATACATATGGGCAGCTTCTCCAAATCCCTCTCGGCGTCGGTGCGCTGCGGGTTTATCGCGGCGCGGCGCGACTGGATTGACGGGCTGGTGGACTTGCGCATTGCCACATCATTCGGTGGCGGTCGGCTAGCATCAGAGCTGGTCCTGCTGATGTTGAAAGACGGAACATACCGCAAGCACATGGACCATTTACGGGCGCGTCTCGCCCACAGCATGGGTGAAACCAGCGCAAAGTTGAAAGCGCTCGGCATCGTCCCTTGGATCGAACCGCGCGGCGGCATGCTTTTATGGTGCAAGCTTCCCGATGGTGTTGATGCGGCCAAAGTGGCGCAGGAAGGGTTGAAAGAACGCATCGTGTTCGCACCCGGCAACGTGTTCAGTCAAAACCAGTCAGCCCATAGCTATATGCGCTTCAATGTGGCGCAATGCGCCGATCCACGCATTTTCCACGTGCTGGAAAATGCGCTAAACCGCCGCGAGCATACCTTGCAGCGTTAGGACAGTGCGCCAGTTGCGCGCTGTCAGCGGCACTTTCAGCACCTTGTCGAGAGCTTCTGCGAGTTTCGAAGTGCCGAAACCTTCCGGGGTATAGAGATAAAGCACCCGGTTGCGCACTGTGAACTCTTCCGAGTCATTGGCCCTTTTGGCAAGCTCAATGAGAGCCGCATCCGTCGGATCGTCGTCCATAACCACCGCGTGCAGGGCTTTCGGGTTATCCAGCGCCTGCGGATAGGCATTTTTATTGACCATGCAGTTCCACTCATCTTCGCTGCGGATGGTGACGCGTGAGGGGAAACCAAACGTTCTTGGAAAAATTTCAGTGATCGTTTCCGCAACACGGCGGGCTGTTTGATCGGACGTCAAAATGACATTGCCGCTCTGGACGTATGTCTTGACATCATTGAACCCGGCCACACCCAGAACCATGCGCAATGTTTCCATCTTGACGATCTTGTTGCCGCCGACGTTGATGCCTCTGAAAAGCACGACATATTTGGTCATGGTGCCCCTTTGTCGATCTGCTCCGCCAGTTGCGCGAGCTTCATCACCGTGTTCCAGTTGCGAGCCGTTGCTGCCACTTTCAGTGTCGACTCGATTTTGCTGAAGAGTTTGGAATCGGAAGCGCCTTGCGGCGGGTAATAATAAAGCACCTTGCCAGCAACCACGAACTGTTCCGGACCGGCGTTCTTGCGTGCCAGCGCTTCGATTGCAGCAGTGTCCGGCGCATCTTCAAGCACGTAAGCGTGGAGCTTGTTGCCTTCGCTTGCCGCGTCAGGAAACGGATTGCCTGCGATAAGCTTCTTCCATGCAGCCTTGCTGACAATCATGATGGATTTGGAAAAATCAAACTTTTCCCGACAGATAGCTGAGACTCTTGCAATAATTTGCCTGGGCGTTCTGTCGGAGATGAGAACCACATTGCCAGTGTTGATATAGGTAGCGACCTTCTCAAAACCGTCTGCCAGAAGCGAGGCCTTTAGCGGCTGTACCGGCAGCAATGTTGCACCGCCGACGCCGCGAAACAGAATGATGTAGGTCGTTTTACGCCCCATGCCACCTCAAAGCCTGACGCTGGGATTTTTCCCTTACGTCCTGCCAACCCCTTTGCCCTTATGCATAATCTTACAGGGGATTGAACGAACTGCAACCAATGGATGTTGCTAGTTGTGCTAGATGATCAACCCGGCGATTGTTTCATTCTCGGTGATATCCTGATAGGCCCAGCCAGCTTCATCAAAGCGCTTGAACAATGCGTCGAAGTTCGCCTTGTTTTTGGTTTCGATACCGATCAGCACGGAACCAAAATTGCGCGCCGACTTTTTCAGATATTCAAAGCGGGCAACGTCATCCTCCGGGCCAAGCAGGTCAAGGAATGAACGCAAGGCACCTGGACGCTGCGGGAAACGGAAGATGAAATATTTCTTCAACCCTTCATAGCGAAGCGAGCGTTCCTTCAGTTCCGGCAGGCGTTCGAAATCAAAATTACTGCCTGATATGACCAGAACAATACGTTTGCCCTTAATATCACTCTTCTTGAAATCCTTGAGCGCATCAATGGCCAGTGCACCGGCGGGTTCAACAACAATGCCCTCAATGTTGAGCATTTCGATGATAGTTGAACTCAGGCGATTTTCCGGAATCAAAGTCACAGAATCCGCAGTGAAATGCTTGAGAAGTTTGAAGTTTTCACGGCCAAGTTCGGCAACCGCCGCGCCATCGACGAAGTTGTCGACCGTATCCAGCTTGACTCGCTTACCTGCCTCCAGACTGCGCTTCAGGCTCGGCGCGCCTGCGGGTTCAACGAAGCGGAACCGGGTTTCCCAGCCAAGATCGGTGAGATAACGCGTTACGCCCGCCGACAGGCCGCCACCGCCAACGGGGAGGATCATCAGATCCGGTTTGCGTTTGTCCGGTAACTGCCTGGCAATTTCGTGCGCTACGGTTGCCTGCCCGGTGATAATATCCGCATGGTCGAAAGGCGGCACCATGACCGCGCCCTTTTCCGCTGCAAAATCCTGCGCGGCGGCGTAGCACTGATCGAAAATATCGCCGACAAGACGGATTTCGATGAATTCGCCACCAAAGGTGCGGGTCTTGTCGATCTTCTGCTGTGGTGTTGTTACAGGCATGAACACAACGCCATGTTTGCCGAAATGCCGGCAAATAAAGGCAAAACCCTGCGCATGATTGCCAGCGGAGGCGCAAACGAAAGTCAAATCTTCAGATTTGTGCTCGTTCAGGTAGTGCGCGATGAAATTGAAAGCGCCGCGTATCTTGTACGACCGGACCGGCGACAGGTCCTCACGCTTCAGCCAAATCCGCGCGCCATATTTGTGCGAAAGGTAATGGTTGAGTTGCAGCGGTGTTTCCGGGAACAGCGCGCGCATCTTTTCTGTCGCGCGGTCCACGGCCTTGATGAATGCAGTCATAGGAACAGATCAACCTTCTCGAATGTTCTGACATCGATAATGCCGACATCCGAAATACGCAATTCCGGAATGACCACCAGCGCCAGCAGCGAGTGTTGCATGTAAGCGTTGTTGAGACTGCAACCCATGGCGCGCATGGCGTTGACAAGCTTGTCGGCCTTGGCTGCGACCACTTCAGCCCGCTGATCGGACATCAATCCGGCAATCGGCATTTCCACCAGCGCCAGTTCGCGGCCTTTGGAGAACAGGACAACGCCGCCGCCGACTTCTCCCAGACGATTGGCAGCTTTCGCCATATCATCCTTGTTGGTACCGACAACGATCATGTGGTGACTGTCATGCGCGACGGTTGAGGCCATGGCGCAATCCAGCGTGTAGCCGAATCCCGACACGAACCCATTGACCACAGCCCCTGTTCCCCGATGCCGCTCCACCAGCGCGATCTGACAAACGTCGTTGCGCCGGTCCATCTGCACAATGCCGTCGGAGACGGAGAGTTCGGCCTCCAGCGCCTTGGTGGGCGCCTGATTTTCAATAACGCCGATCACCCGCGCCGTCACATGTTTGGTTGGTTTAGGCGCCTTGATGTCGAAATCGCGGGCAGCAAGCTTCTTGCCCAGCTTGATCGTGTTCTTGGCAAAGGCTGGATAATCATAGGCCGGAATTTCCGTAACAAGCTTGCCCTTTTCCGCCAGCAGAACCCCGCGTCCATAGACGCGGTCAATGGTGAGGTTGGCGAGGTCCGAAACAATGAGGAAATCGGCAAGACGTCCCGGCGTGATCGAGCCGATCTCGCGTTCCATACGGAAATGCTGCGCGGTATTGAGCGTTGCCATCTGGATCGCCGTTACCGGCTTCAGGCCCTGCGCGATGGCATGGCGCACAACGCGGTCCATATGGCCGTCATTGACCAGCGTGCCGGAATGGCTGTCGTCTGTACACAGGATGAAATTGCGCGGATCAAGCCCCTGCTCCGTTACTGCCTTGATTTGGCTGGCCACATCATACCAGGCCGAGCCAAGCCGGAGCATGGCGCGCATGCCCTGCCGCACCCGGGCAATCGCGTCTTCCATGCGGGTGCCTTCGTGGTCGTCTTCCGGTCCGCCCGCTACATAGCCGTGGAAAGCGCGGCCGAGTTCCGGCGAGGCAAAATGTCCGCCGACCGTTTTTCCGGCCGTGACGGTCGCGTCGATACCGCCGCGCATCGTTGCGTCATTGTTGGCAACGCCGGGGAAATTCATCACTTCACCCAGACCCACGATGTTTGGCCATGTCATGGCTTCAGCCACATCGGCGGGAGTGATCGAGGCACCGGCATTTTCCAATCCCGGCGCTGACGGCACGCAGCTTGGCATCTGGACATGCACATTGATCGGCATCTCAAGCGCCTCGTCATGCATCAGCCTGACACCTTCCAGGCCGAGCACATTGGCGATTTCATGAGGATCAATGAACATTGATGTGGTGCCATGCGGAATGACCGCACGGGTGAACTCGGTGACCGTCACCATGCCGCTTTCCACATGCATATGCGCATCGCACAGGCCCGGCACCAGATAGCGCCCCCCGGCATCGACCACCTTTGTCTTGGGTCCAATGCAATGTTCAACGCCATGACCAACAAAGGCAAATCGTCCGGCAACAACAGCAATGTCCATACCCGCGATAATCTCACCGGAATAAACACTGACAAGACGGCCATTGCGCACGACAAGATCAGCATGTTTACGGCCCATGGCGACATCAACCAGCAACGGCGCTGATTCTGTCCATGTCTGCGGTTTATTGCCGGTCTTTGCCTGTCTGCTCATCTCATCACCTCATTCACTATGTAGATAATCCATATACCAAAAAGTCGCTTGCGACCGTGTTCACCGCACAATCATCAAAAAAAATCGCGAAACCTATGAAATACTTGACATACCGGCTCAGGTTGCCTCCGATAGTATTGAATGCACGGCATCGGTAAGGGTCGCCAATATCCGGGAGGGAAAAAGGATATGGCGGAACCACGGTGCAACATATCAAAGTCATTCATGGGTGATACTCTGGGAGGAATATTAATGCACAAACTCTTATTCTCGCTGGCTACAACTGCGACTATCGCACTGCTTGCCGGCAGCGCTCAGGCCGAAGGCTATCCTGAACGCAATATCACGATGGTTGTACCTTTCGCGGCGGGTGGCCCGACAGATACTGTGACCCGGCTTGTAGCAGAATCCATGTCCAAGGATCTTGGCCAGCAGATTATCGTTGAAAATGTCGGTGGCGCAGGCGGCACGCTGGGTGCCTCGCAGGTGGCAAAGGCCGAAGCAGACGGCTACACGCTGCTCTTGCATCACATCGGCATGGCGACCAGTGCAACGCTCTATCGCAAACTGCCCTATGACACGCTCAATGCGTTCGAATATGTCGGGCTCGTTACCGATGTTCCAATGACCATCGTTGCCAAGAAGGATCTCGAGGCAAAGGATCTGAAAGGTCTCGTTGAATATGTGAAGGCCAATGCCGACAAGGTCACGCTAGCCAATGCCGGTATCGGCGCCGCATCGCACCTGTGCGGCATGCTGTTTATGAGCGAATTGAAGACCCCGCTCGTCACCGTTCCTTACAAGGGCACAGGTCCTGCCATGACCGATCTACTCGGCGGACAGGTCGATCTGATGTGCGACCAGACAACCAACACCACCAAGCAGATCAAGGGGGGTACGATCAAGGCTTACGCCGTGACATCGGCAAAGCGCCTCGCTGCCCTGCCTGATCTGCCAACGGTTGCGGAAGCCGGGCTGCCCGGTCTGCAGGTTGGTATCTGGCATGGCATCTACGCACCAAAAGGCACGCCGAAAGACGTCACAGAGAAGCTTTCCGTATCGCTGCAGAAGGCCTTGAAAGACCCGAACGTCGTTGCTCGCTTTGCCGAACTTGGCACCGTGCCGGTTACCGATGCGGAAGCAACACCAGCCGGTCTCAAGACCAAGCTTGAAAGCGAAGTCACCCGCTGGAAGCCGGTGATTGAAGCTGCCGGACAATATGCCGACTGATTGAACGGGTTTTCCGTTCTGATGTGTCATCTCCCCTGCACGGGGAGATGTGACGACGTATCGGACACAACAAGCCGAAAAGGCAACTGTGGGGGTTTCATGAAATCGTTGAGTTTCAGTTCGCGCGACCTGATCTGTGGTCTGCTGTTCATTGCGGCGGGTCTGGTTTTCGCCATTCAGGCCTACGGGCTTGATCTTGGCACCGCATTCCGCATGGGGCCGGGCTATTTCCCGCTGGTGCTCGCCAGCATTCTTGTGCTGCTCGGCATCATCGTCATTATTCAGGGCACGCAGCTCGAGCATGAGCCTATGGGCCCGATTGCCTGGCGCGGTATCCTGTTCATCCTGCCAGCGCCTATTCTTTTTGGCCTGACAGTACGCGGCCTTGGCTTTGTACCGTCGCTGTTTCTGACCGCACTGCTGGCGGCGTTTGCCAGCGTAAAAATGAAACCCGCTATGGCGCTGCTGCTGGTCAGCGGCCTCACACTGTTTTCCGTAATGGTCTTCAGTTATGCGCTCGGACTGCCCTTCCGGCGGTTCGGTCCATGGCTCGGACAGTGAGGGCCTGACGATGGATCTTCTGAACAATCTCGCCCTTGGCTTTGCCACCGCCGGAACGCCGTGGAATCTATTTTTCTGCTTTATCGGGGTCATTCTCGGCACGCTCATCGGCGTGCTTCCCGGTATCGGTGCAACGGCAACCATCGCCATGCTGCTGCCCATCACCTTTCAGCTTGAGCCCGTCTCTTCGCTGATCATGCTCGCGGGTATCTATTACGGCGCGCAATATGGCGGCTCGACTACGGCTATCCTGATCAATATGCCGGGCGAATCCTCATCCGCCGTGACCGCTATTGACGGCTATCAGATGGCGCGAAAGGGGCGCGCGGGGGCGGCGCTGGCCATTGCAGCTATTGGATCGTTCTTTGCCGGAACGGTCTCGACATTCCTCGTCGCCGTCTTTGCGCCGCCGCTGACTGCCATCGCACTCAAATTCGGTTCCGCCGAATATTTCTCGTTGATGATTGTCGGTCTTGTCTCCTCCATCGCCCTCGCCCATGGCTCCGTGATCAAGGCGCTCGGCATGGTGGTACTCGGGCTGCTGCTCGGGCTTGTCGGCACGGATATCTACACCGGTACGCCGCGCTTCAATCTCGGCATTCTCGAACTGTCGGATGGGCTGAATTTTGTTGCCGTGGCGGTCGGCGTGTTCGGTATCGCCGAAATCCTGCGCAATCTCGAAAACGAGCATGACCGGGAGGTGATGATCAAAAAGGTCTCCAACCTCTGGCCGACAAAGCAGGACTGGAAGGAAATGACAGCGCCGATCCTGCGCGGCACGGCCATCGGTTCGGCACTTGGCATTCTGCCGGGTGGCGGTGCGATCCTTGCGTCCTTCGCCTCCTATACGGTGGAAAAGCGCGTATCAAAAAAACCGCAGGAATTCGGCAAGGGCGCCATTGCCGGTGTTGCCGGTCCTGAATCAGCCAACAATGCGGGCGCGCAGACATCCTTTATTCCGATGCTGACGCTCGGCATTCCGGCCAACCCCGTTATGGCACTGATGATCGGTGCGATGATCATTCAGGGCATCGTGCCCGGTCCCAATGTGGCGACGGAACAACCCGCACTGTTCTGGGGCATCATCGCCTCCATGTGGATTGGCAATCTGATGCTGATCCTGCTCAACCTGCCGCTGATCGGGCTATGGGTAAAGCTGCTGACCATCCCCTACTACATGCTGTTTCCCACGATTATCGCGTTCTGCGCCATCGGCGTCTACAGCGTCAATTCCAACGTGTTCGACCTCTTCGCCGTCGCCTTCTTCGGTCTGATCGGTTACGTACTGGCCAAGCTGCGTTGCGAACCGGCACCGCTGCTGCTGGGTTTTGTGCTGGGACCATTGCTGGAAGAGCATCTGCGCCGCGCGATGATCATGTCACGCGGTGATCCGTCGACTTTCGTGACACGGCCAATCAGCCTGACACTGCTGATCCTCGCTGCTGCGGTTCTGGTGGTCGTCCTGCTGCCCAGCATCCGCAAGAAGCGGGACGAGGTGTTTGTCGAGGATTGATGAAATATCCCGGCGTCTGAATTCAGGGCGCCGGGATGACCACGTAGCTCACAACCTTCGTCTGGTCTGGATAATATTTAAAGCTCAGCGTCACCTGCTTGATGTTTGCAGGCGGGGTGGCAACACCGGAGCTTTGCATCAGGCTTGATACAACCGGATTGAGGCCCTCGCCAAACCAGATAAACAGCGCAGGAAAATGAATGCGCGATATGGCATTCGGCGTTTCCAGATGCACCGGATTGATGGAATTGTCATAGATGCGCAGATTGCCCGGCAGTTGCGGACCATCCGATACCGCCGTCTGATAATAGCCATCGGCGCGGGTTGCAGCGAAAAGCTTGGCATAGTCCAACTGGCCTATCGAGGGTGCACCACCATCCCGAGCATAGAGAATGTTGACGGCCAGTATGGGGATAACTGCCAATGCGCATAGCGCGCCGACAATGGCAAAGCGCTTCAGCGGCAGATCCGAAGCAATATAGCGCCCCAGCAGAATCGTCAGGTAGAGCGGTGAAAGGAAGAGTACGGGCTGCAGCCAGCGATCCTTCACCTCAGCCGCGCCTGAAATAAGCACGCCGACAAAAACGCAGGCCAAGCCAAAAAACAGAATGCGGCCGACAAATGTTTCGCCATCGCTCCAAGCGGATTTCGGCGTGATCTGTTGGACGCGGCTTCTCCACCATGCAATCGCGAAAAACACCAGCGCCACGCCGGAGAAGAGAATGCCGTTGAGGAACAGTTTCCATTCGCCATGCAACCGGCTGATGATCAGCTGCCCGCCTTCATTCATCTGGAACTTGTGCGATCGTGCCAGAAGATTTTCCATGTGCGAAAGCGCCCACAGACCCGTGGGGGTGACCGCGGCAATAAAGGCAACAAGGGTCCATATCGTGGTGCGGGACAACAGTACGGCGCGGTAAGCGGGCACCGAGAAACCAGCCAGAACCAGCCCGATCAGGAAAAAACTGGCATTGAATTTACCGAGAAGCCCGGCGGCGACGCCCAGCCCAAGCAGAACGGCCGAATGCCACGAGCGCGATTTCATATGCCAGGCGAAAGCTAGAAATGCCCAGGCACAACCGGTCGTGCCGCCCACCGAATGCGTGAGGGTGCGTTGCGATTCCCATGCAATCTGCGGCAGCAGGAACACGCCGATCATACCGGCTGTCGCCACCATTTTCGATGTGCCGAGCAGGCGCGCGCCAAAGTAAACACTGGCAAAAAGGCTGGCCAGCATGCCGAACTTCACGAGAAAAATGGTGAAAAGGCTGATGCCCAGGATATTCCCGGCAATGCTGTTGATCCACGTATAGAGCGGCGCCTGCGAGCCGCCATATCCCCATTGCAATGCGCCGACATAAGCCAATTGTTCGGCATCATCGACACCGGCACCATTGGAAATCGTTGTCAGGAAAAACACCTGAAAGGCGAAATACAGCAGAACGAACAGCAGCCCGGGATTTTCCGAAGCGAACTGCCTGATACTGCCAATTGGGGAGTGAACCGATGTGGCTGGCATTGTTTCCTGGCACCTTTGTGTGGGCCGCTTCTAGTCGAAGTTACCGGGAAAATCCACCGGTACGAATGTTGGATGCAAGGTCAACTGCGAGCTTAACAGCAACGGCAGACCAAACGCTCAAATGTTGATAAAATTTTTCGCAACTAACTCCAACTATTCCAAGGCGTTAAACGGATAGAGCCAGCAAATTTTACAAAGGGGGACAGCAGCGTCCCTTTTCATCCCGTTTCAAGTGACTAATGTCCAAGGGGTAGTTGCATCGTTCAGGGAGAAAGATCGAAGCATAACGTCCACAACCATCGCCGCCGGGAGCCAGTGGGTGGTGAAACGGCAGAAGCGCTGATTATCTCGTGCGCTTTTTCGAGTGGGGTTAGGGACGGATTTCTGAACAGCAAATCTCACATAGACATTGAAGCCTCACCAAAATTAAGAACAATTCCTGGGGTGGGGCGAAAGGGCGGGATCGGTCAGTATCCCGCCCTTTCCTTTTGTGCTTATGCCTGAATGCACTAGCGCTGAAAATTAAACCAAAAATTCAACTAAATTATGCGGCTGCCGATACGTCACTATTGTGCCGGTTGCTTCCGGCTTCGAGGTCCGGTTATCGAACCATGGGCGTGGGACCGTGACCGGGCCTCGATTCTTGCGCCCAACTCGCGGGCTCGTATATCCCTAACCCGCCGCCTCCATCTTCTCGATCAGCCGGGTGCGGGCGAGATGATCCGCATATTCGCGCATGAGCCGGATCTTGCCATCGCGGACATAAACGACCTGTACAAAGGTCAACTGGTTGCCCTCGCCGCTGGGGCCAAACAAGAACTCCGCTATAATGCATTCAGGATCGGCCGTCTCATGGATCGCCAGCGGCGTATAGGTGGCGGGTGGCAGCTTCATTTGCCTTCCCCGCTCCCAGATCGGCGCCATGATCCGTTCAATCTCAGCGCGGCCTTCAATGCGTTTCGGGCGGTCCGCGCCTGCGAATGGAAATTCCCACACGCAATCCTCGGCAAACAGGGACATTTGCGTTGTCCGGTCGTCGGTCAAGATACACTGGATCTGCGCTTCAAATACCGCACGCGCACTTCTCGCTATGGTTGTCATGACTCCTCCTCTGCGGAGGTACAATATAGTCTGCACGCGCGGGCCTGCAACGAAAGCAACATTGCACGCGCGCAAAAAGCACGTTACCGGCAAACTGGCAGTTGACGGAATCGTATTAACCGTTGAAAAGCAAGGCGCGCGGACGTGGCGAAACTGGTAGACGCAAGGGACTTAAAATCCCTCGGCCATAGGTCATGCGGGTTCGACCCCCGCCGTCCGCACCACCAATTAACACCCCATCCCGGTTCAAAGTGGCACTTAATATCCCATTCAGTGGAATACGGCCTTAAGGTGAACCAGACTAAAACTATTTCTGAGTAAGTTGTTGAAGCTTGCTTAACAGGTCAATTGCGTTATTCATCCCTTCATATTCAGACGTCGCAATCGATTTATTCTCATCTGAAAAATCAACACCCCCGAAAATTTTGCCACTCAAAATCTCTTTAAGCGCCACCTTTTTGTCTTCCGGAAGATCAGATATAAATGGATCAAAAGCTTGCACCTGTAAGAAGAAGGAGCGAGCGCGTCGCTCGTTCAAACGATGCAATGTAGACTGTTTTGATGCATAAACAGCTGTTGAAATAAGAAGTGCCGTTAGAGATAGCCCTTTAAAAATCTCTGACCAAAACAAACGTTCTGGTTCCAAATCAGGTTTAAATAGCCATATCGCTATCAATAACCACAAAACCGTTGCGCCGATGCAGGCGATTGTGAACTGCCGCCATCTGTTAGCAGCCCTTTCTTCAATATCCGCAACGCTTTTGTACCCCCCTGTCACACTGTCATACGCAACCAGCCCATACAGTTCCAAAATGCGCCCATGCTTCTTTTCCGCATCTTGCTGAATCTCGTCCAACTTGGACTTTAAGCTGACATGGTCTTTATCTGCGGAAACCGTCACGTCTTGATAGAATATGTTCAGCTGTTCATTGGCCTCACTCTTTATGAGATCAAGAGCAGCGGTATAGTCACTCTGGCGAGTGTTTTGCGCGTCAGTAAACCTCGTAGTCTGCTCATTGTGCGTTTCTGTAGATTGATTTGCCCATTCCACCATTTTGGAATTAAAGGCATCTTCGAGTTGTTTAATAGAAGTTTGAGCGGCCTCGATTTCTTTAGATGCAACTTCAACAGTTTCTTCGGCTTCGGTGATCTTTTTCCGATATGCCTGATATGTACTCTCAGTTTGATTCACAAATTGCTCAAAGGTTTTCGTACTGGCCTCACTATCCGCCTTTCCGGTGGATCGAGAGATTTTCAATGAACTGAGTTGATAGATGTAGCCCAAACTTGAGGCAATTTGATTGTTCGCTTGTCGAAACATTTCTGGATTCGAACTGTTTGCGAAATCTTGAATACTAGCAACTACCCCATTGCTAACTAATGTATTGTTCAACACGGAGAGAACTTCAAAAGGTGCAAGTGGCCTGCCCCCAAGAGGCGATCCGGGTTTAATGTTAGTGCAGACTTGGTCTGATTGCCATCACTGGCGTTGAGGCTGGCCCATTTTGAGACGGCCAGACGATGGCCTCGGGTGCAGGTGATTTGTAACCCAACGATGAGTGTGGTCGGATAGTATTGTAATGCCGTCGCCAATTCTCGATGACGATTTGTGCCTCCTTAAGTGTGTAGAAGATTTCTCCGTTGAGCAGTTCATCCCGAAGCTTTGAATTGAAACTCTCACAATAGCCGTTCTCCCATGGACTACCCGGCATGATGTAGGCGGTTTTGGCACCGACGGCAGCAATCCACTCTCTCAAGGCCTTGGCGATGAATTCAGGGCCATTGTCGGACCGGATGTGACCAGGAATGCCGCGCAGGATAAACAGATCAGACAGAACGTCGATGACATCCGTCGCCTTCAACTTTCTGTCCACCCTGATGGCAATACATTCCCGTGTGAATTCGTCGATCACATTGAGCATACGGATTTTCCTTCCATTGTGCGTGCGAGCCTCAACAAAGTCATAGGACCAGACATGGTTGGGGTATTCCGGTCGAAGCCGGATGCACGAACTCTCATTCAGCCATAAACGTGTGCGCTTGGGTTGTCTGTGTGGAACTTTGAGCCCCTCACGCCGCCATATCCGCTCAACCCGTTTCACATTCACCCCCAACCCGCACGATGCAGCATCGCTGTGATGCGGCGATATCCGTAGCGGCCATATTGGAGAGCAAGTGCAATGATGTCGGCGGTCAGTGCCGCTTCATCGTCCGGTGTTTTCAAGAGCTTGCGCTGTGTGGATCGATGCTGGCCAAGAACCCGGCATGCCCGTCGTTCGGACACGTCAAATTCCTCAACCACATGCTCCACACAGGCACGGCGGCGTGCGGGGCTTAAAAGTTTCCCTTTGCGGCCTCAGCAAGGATCATCTTGTCCAGCGTCAGATCCGAAACAGCCCGCCGAAGACGCGCATTCTCCGCTTCCAGTTCTTTCAGCCGCTTGACCTGATCACCCTTCAAGCCGCCGTATTCGGCCCGCCACCGGTAATATGTTACTTCCGTCACACCTATCGATCGAATGGCTTCTGCCATCGACTTCCCCTGCGAACTTAGAACATCTACCTGACGCAGTTTCATGACAATCTCTTCGGGCTTGTGTCGTTTGCTTGGCATTCTCAATATCCTTTATCGGCTCAAAAGCCATACTTCATAAAGGACCACTTTCAAGGGGGCAGGCCACAAGGTCTGGATCAAGGTTTTGTATTACGTCCTTAACTAACAGTGCGACTTTTAAGAACCGGTTCTTCTCAATAACGAGCAAAGGGTCTTCGATGGGAACATCCCGACTGGCCTGTTCTTCGAAAAGCGCAATAGTAGTGTTTACTGGGTGCTTTGAAAGCTCTTCTTCCCATCGATGCATTTTCCCCACCCCGTTCTATCAAAGTCTAATAATTTAAAGGATACATGCTGATAGCATCTTTTCGCTACCAGTGCTTCAGGCTGGCCCTAACATACACAAATCTAGTGGTCACCGTAGTCCACGAGCTAAGCGGCACTAAATAGTGTGATACAGATGCTGATACAGACTGTATCAAAGCACTAAGATACATATGCGGACATGGCGGAGCTTGCAGACACAACCTGCTTAAAATCCGACACTATTACGATGTCCTAAGGGTTCTCTGCCCTCATCCGCCCCACACTCTCGTTACAGATTGCGGCACTTAAAATCCCTCGGCCATAGGTCATGCGGGTTCGACCCCCGCCGTCCGCACCAGATATCAGGAGCTGGAAATGCAAAACCCAGCGGTCGCTTGTCGGGGCCATTCCCACAAATGCAGCTTTTTGGCTCACCAAACGCTGCACAAGTAGCGCTTATTCAATAGTGGTCGCGGGATGATGTTTTTGCCATAGTTTGCCTGATCGGGAGATATGGAATGACTGTTCTTGTGGTGGGGGCAAGCGGCGCGACCGGCCGGCTGGTTGTGGGTCAATTGCTGGGCCGTGGGATGCCTGTCAGAGCCATCATCCGGCCGCAGTCATCGCTGCCTGACAATCTCAGCAATCGCAAAAACCTGACGATCATCCGCACGGTGGTCTCCGATCTCACTGATGCTGATATGGCGCAACACGTCAAAGGCTGCGATGCCATTCTTTCGTGCCTGGGTCATAACATGAGCTTCAAGGGGATTTACGGCCAGCCGCGCAGGCTCGTTGCAGATGCCACCCGCCGCCTGTGCAAGGCAGTGATAACCGGCAAACCGCAACAACCGGTCAAATTTGTGCTGATGAACACGGCCGGCAACAGCAATCGCGATCTTTCCGAACGCGTTTCATGGGCTGAAAAGTGTGTGATTGGTCTGGTACGATTGCTGGTGCCGCCGCACGCGGACAACGAAAAAGCAGCGGACTTTCTGCGCGTTGAGATTGGTCAAACCCATCCCGACATCGAATGGGCCGCTGTCAGACCGGACAGCTTGACCAATGCGGACGCCATTACAGACTATGACGAGCACCCTTCCCCCATTCGCAGCGCGATTTTCAATCCTGGGTCCACCAGCCGGATCAACGTTGCCCACTTTATGGCCGAACTTGTCACCAACCCAGACAAATGGCGGCGCTGGAAAGGTCAAATGCCCGTTATCTATAACCGGACGGCTTGCAGCGCTTCGGCGAGAGATTTAGGTTCGCCTGCCCGCTAGGAGAATCGTGATGACGAATGAAGTCGTAACCGCCGCCATGCTCGCCATTGGCGACGAACTGCTGTCTGGACGAACCAAGGACAAAAACATCGGTCATCTCGCCGATATTCTGACAGCGGTCGGCATTGATTTGAAGGAAGTACGGATTGTACCCGATGAGGAAGACCGCATTGTCGAGGGGCTGAATGCCCTGCGTCCGCGCTATGACTATGTATTCACGTCCGGCGGCATCGGCCCGACCCATGATGACATCACTGCCGATGCCATTTCCAAGGCCTTTGGCGTACCCTGTGAGCACGACGCCAAGGCCATGAAGCTGATGGGCGACAATTATGCGGCGCGCGGCATGGAATTCACCGAAAGCCGCCAGCGGATGGCCCGGATGCCCCGCGGTTCGGTGCATATTGACAATCCGGTGTCGACGGCGCCGGGTTTTCATATCGGCAATGTCTACGTGATGGCCGGGGTGCCATCGATCTTTCAGGCGATGCTTGACAATGTGATTCCGACCCTGAAGGTTGGCAAGCAATTGCTGTCGCGCTCGATCAATTGTCCCTTTGGCGAAGGCACGATTGCCATTCCGCTGCGCGATATTCAGGCAGCGCATCCCAATACGATCATCGGTTCCTATCCAAAATACGACAACAACAGGTTTTCTACGGAACTTGTGGTGCGTGCGCGCGACGAAGACAAGCTTGCCGCAGCCGAACAGGCTGTCAGAACCATGGTCGAACAGCTTACAGCGGCAACGCCGGCCTGAGAAATCTGAGGAACTTGCAGCGGTCGGCAGGCGTTCTATTTCGCACCTGCGATAAAATCACACGCGCCGGTCTTGCGTTCGAAGCGTATAATGATCCCAATAGCAGGATCGACGTATCAACCGATGGAGGCCTACATGGCATTTCGCACGATCATCGCTTTTATCCGCAGCGAACGCGAGACAGGAAGAGTTCTGGGCGCGGCCAAGCTGATTGCCTCATCGAGCGAGCACACCCATATTATCGGCCTCTACACGATCCCCTCTCCCATCGTCTACGCGGACCCCACGGGCTTTGCCGATACGACCCTGTTCGAGGCACATGAACAGCGCCACAAGGAAAACTCGGAAGCCATCGCCGCATTGTTCAACAAGGAAATGGCTAAAGGCAGAATCTCGCACGAGTTCCGCATTGTCCGTTCTGAAAGCAGCAGCCCGTCATCGGGTGTAACCCAAAGCGCCCTGCGCGCTGATATTATCGTTGCCGGACAACCCGATCCGGATGATCCCGACAGCGTCAACGACGTGACAGACCCACTGGTCATGGAAAGCGGCCGTCCGGTGCTGTTCGTGCCTTACAAGACAGCACTGCCGGCCAAGATCGACCGCATTCTTGTTGCCTTTAACGGCAAGCGCGAGGCATCTCGCGCCGCTTTCGATTCCCTGCCTTTCCTCATTAAGGCAGAACGGGTTGATGTCATCTGGATCGATCCCAGGAAGACCACCGATCCGAACATGGACATTCCCGGCACGCCGCTTGCCGATGCGCTGCGCCGTCATGGTGTCAACGTGAATCCGTTCACTCTCGAATCCAATGGCGAGGCCGCCGACAAGATCCTGCGCCGCAAGATTGCAGAGGACAAGGTGACACTGGTGGTGATGGGCGCGTACAGCCAATCACGGCTGAAAGAGTGGGTTTTCGGCGGCGTAACGAGCTCGTTCATATCCGACATGCCCTGCCTGACGCTGATGTCTCGTTGAGATATTCAACCCGTCACAACCGTTAATCACATGTTTGGTGCGGCAGTCCGCGCAAGCGGCTTGCCATGAGCAGGCATTTCCAGCTATTGCGAAACGCATTCCTTTGCGGATTAGCCTCCGCCTGTTTCGTTTTTCCTGATGGAGTGCGCCATGTCTCTGCCCGATAAAGCTTTTCCGGTTTCCTGGGACCAATTCCATCGGGACGCCCGCGCCCTTGCCTGGCGTGTCGCCGGCATGCAGCGCGAATGGCGTGCCATGGTTGCCATCACCCGCGGCGGTCTGGTGCCTGCAGCGATCATCTGCCGCGAACTCGGCATCCGCATGATCGAGACTGTCTGCATCGCCTCCTATCATGATTATGAGGAACAGGGTGAACTCAAGGTTCTCAAGGACGTTGATCCGCGTCTTCTGGAAAATGAAGGCGAAGGCATTCTGGTTATCGACGATCTGACCGATACCGGCAAAACAGCCGCCGTTGTGCGCGCCATGATGCCGAAGGCGCATTTTGCCACGGTTTATGCCAAGCCAAAAGGCCGTCCGCTCATCGATACGTTTGTTACCGAGGTCTCGCAGGACACCTGGATTTATTTCCCATGGGATATGGGTCTGACCTATCAGGTGCCTATCATCAAGGGCCATAAGGGCTGACGGTTAAAGCCAGCCATTCTTGCGGAAGCGCCACCAGAGTATCACGCATAAAACAGCGATGAATCCCATGACTTCGTAATAGCCCATGGGATTATCAAGTTCGGGCATGTAGCGGAAGTTCATGCCATAAATGCCGGCAATGGCCGTTGGCACGGCCAGTATCGCCGCCCACGAGGCCAGCCGCTTGGCAATTGCGGTTTCCTGGCTCTGTCCCACAAGCAGGCTGGCTTCAAATGCGAAGGCCAACACCTCGCGCAAACCATCGATCTTTTCCTGAACCGTGCGCACGTGGTCAGTCACGTCCCGGAACAGTGGTTGCATCGCTGTCTGTATCTGCGGCAAATCCGTGTTGCTGAGACGCCCGCACACATCCACCAGCGGCCCGATGGCGTTGCGCAGACGCAAAAGGTCCCGCCGCAGCATATACAGCCGCTCGATGTCGCTGTTGGTCATGGGTTTGGTCAAAACCCTGTCTTCGATCGATTCCACCTCGTCATGGATGGATTCCAGCACCGGCATGTAATTGTCGACGATGAAATCGAGAATGGCATAGAGGATAAAATCCTCGCCCTTGGACAGGGCATAGGGCGACGTTTCCCAATGGTTGCGCACAGCAGCATAGGATGTGGATGCGCCGTGGCGAACACTGACAATATAACCTTTGCCAAGGAAAACGTGGGTTTCACCAAAGGCCACACGGCCGTCAATCAATTGCGCTGTACGCGCGACCACAAAGATGGCATCCCCATATTGTTCCAGTTTTGGCCGCTGATGCGCGTGTTCGGCATCTTCTATCGCCAGACTGTGCAAACCGAACTGCTTCTGCACCCGGTGCAGAAGTTCGCCATTCGGTTCGAGAAGGCCGATCCAGACAACATGCCCCTCCTTGTGCGCCCAGTCACCTGCATCATCAATGGCAATATCGGCAACCCGCTGGCCATTGGCATAGACGCACGAGGCAATGATGCTGGCGCCCTCATCCATCGGCGCGGCCCCATCTGGAAATTGCGACGTATCGGCATCATATGTGGAGCGTGTAAATACCATCGAGCCTCCCCCGCTGATTGCAGAAATCAGAGTACGCCGAGTGGCCACAGCTTTCTACCTGTCTTTAGTTCAATAGAGCCGCCGGGGTAAAAGCGGGTATTTCAACGCTGACCACAGCACTGTGATTTTTTTGCACTGCTGTTCAAAAAATGGACACAAGTCGCATATAAGCTAGGAACAGTAGTCATTGAGTGATTGCTGTTTGGACGAATCGGTCCACAATCATTGAAACAAAACGCAAATAAAGAGTGGAGCATTGAATTTAAATTACGCCAACGAGATCGTGACCGAAAAGCGGATTGAAATGCCGGATGGCAGAATTCGTCAGGTTGCTGCGCTCGTTTACCGGGTCAAAAAGCACCAGACAGAGATTCTTCTGATCACCAGTCGCGGCACTGGGCGATGGGTGCTGCCGAAAGGCTGGCCGATGGTTGGCAAGACATTTGCACATTCCGCCCGCATCGAAGCTTATGAAGAGGCTGGTGCACGCGGGGACATGGCTCCCTTCTCTATCGGCGCTTATCGCTATGAAAAGCATGATATGAGCGAAGGCGAATGCGGCGACTTTATTGTCGATGTTTACCCCATGCATTTTTCACAACAGGAAAAGAACTGGCCGGAACGCGGCGAACGCCGCCTTGAATGGGTAAGCATTGAAGAATGCGTACGCCGTGTCGAAGAACCGGAACTAAAGGCCCTCATTGCGAGTTTTGATCCGGCGCTTATCAGTTTGCGCTGATTGCTCGGGGTTTGCGATATGGCTGTCCGCTTTTCCTTTGTTCTCGCCCTTTTGGCGACCACTTCCACATCCGCACTGGCGCTTGATGATTTGAAAAAGATTGAGCAGGCCTGCATCGAAGATGCGGTAACGGCGGCGCCAGAACTGCGAATCAGCAACTGCACAACCTGGATCGACAAGGCTCCCACGGAACTGCGCCCGAAGGCCTATTATGACAGGGGCAATGCCTACCTCGATGCGGAGAAGCTGGATCTGGCTGTTGCAGACTATTCGCAAGCTATCACTTTAAAGCCGGATTACAAAGACGCATGGTACAGCCGGGGCTATGCCAGGCACGATCTGGGCGACTACGACCATGCAATCGACGATTACGATGCGGCGCTTAAACTGGCGCCCGGTGATGTGGATAGCCTGTATGGCAAGGCCTATGCCTATCAAAAGAAAGGTGATCTTGACGCAGCGATTGCCGGTTACACTGCCGTCATCCAGCTGCAACCCGACAATCCTACAGCATATTACAACCGCGCCATTGCCTATAATGCCAAGGGCGATACGGAAAATGCGACACGCGATGCGGTTGAATATGAGCGTCTGAAAGACAAGGCACCAAAATAATAACGCCCGAACCAGCCCCGAGTGGGAGCGGCTTTCCGGGCAGCTGATTGTAAAAACAGCATAAAAAGTTCTCCCCGTTATCCACATATGTGACACACAAGATGTTGCGGTCACAATTATGTAAAAAACTAATTCTTGACGCTGACCCCCGAGTCACTTTTTATAGGGCAGTCGTTGCGTTTGTGGCGTGACCGGGGAGTAATGTGACCGGTCTTTTTTCCAGTTTATGCAGTGTTTTTCGCAGCTTGCGTCCTATGGCGCACGTGAAGGATGGCGCGCGTTTGCAACAGCGAAATTAGTATTGTGCACAGAGAAATATTTGTTGGGTAAATGGTGTCTTAACACAATATTTAGTGTTTACAGGCATATTCAACACCAGATAGTGTGGCAGTCTCACTTGGGACGAGTCACAAAACAGGCGTCAAAAAAAGGGCCGCCAGGCCCGGGATCAGAAGCGGGAAACTGCATCGGTGATGGGTAACGGCGACAGAGCCGGTTTCAGGAGCTGAAACCGGATAGGGCGGGTTTGTGTTTACGGTGCGCTGAACCTCTTCACATAGCGCCTGATGAACACTATATATAGAGACAAGGACGAAACAGATGCGGATCGAACGGCGTTTTACCAAAGAGAATCAATCAGCCTATGCGGAGATCGATTTCCGCGTAGCAACGAGTGAGATCAAAAATCCTGACGGCTCTGTTGTATTCCGTCTGGAAAACATCGATGTGCCGGCCCAGTTCAGTCAGGTAGCCGCCGATATTCTCGCCCAGAAATATTTCCGTAAAGCAGGCGTACCGGCCAAGCTGAAGAAGGTTGAGGAAAATTCCGTCCCTTCATGGCTGTGGCGTTCGGTTGCCGATGAAGAAGCCTTGGCTGCCCTACCCGCCGATGACCGCTATGGCTCGGAAATGGATGCGCGTCAGGTTTTCGATCGCCTTGCCGGTACCTGGACCTACTGGGGCTGGAAGGGCAAATATTTCGATACCGAAGAGGACGCACTCGCTTTCCGCGACGAGCTAGCCTACATGCTCGCCACTCAGCGCGTTGCCCCAAATTCCCCTCAATGGTTCAACACCGGCCTGCATTGGGCCTATGGCATCGATGGCCCCGGCCAGGGCCACTATTATGTTGACCCCGAGACCGGCAAACTGACGAAATCAAAGTCGTCCTACGAACATCCGCAGCCGCATGCCTGTTTCATCCAGTCCGTTGCTGACGATCTGGTCAATGAAGGCGGCATCATGGACCTGTGGGTGCGTGAGGCACGCCTCTTCAAATATGGTTCCGGCACCGGCTCCAATTTTTCCTATCTGCGCGGGGAAGGCGAAAAGCTTTCCGGCGGCGGACGCTCCTCCGGCCTGATGTCGTTCCTGAAAATCGGTGACCGCGCTGCTGGCGCCATCAAGTCCGGCGGCACGACCCGCCGCGCTGCCAAGATGGTGGTTGTTGATGTCGATCACCCCGATATCGAAGAATATATCGACTGGAAGGTGAAGGAAGAGCAGAAGGTTGCCGCTCTCGTCACCGGTTCCAAGATCGTCAAGCAGCACCTTGCCGCCATCATGAAGGCTTGCGTCAATTGCGAAGCCGACAATGGCGATTGCTACGAGCCTGCCAAAAACCCGGCGCTGAAGCGCGAGATCAAGGCAGCCAAGAAGAACCAGGTTCCTGAGAATTACATCTACCGCGTTATCCAGTTCGCCAAGCAGGGCTATACGGATATTGACTTCAAGACCTATGATACCGACTGGGATTCAGAAGCCTACCTCACCGTCGCTGGCCAGAACTCCAACAATTCCGTTTCGCTGAAGGACGAGTTCCTGCGCGCTGTGGAAAATGATGGCGACTGGAACCTGACTGCCCGCAAGGACGGCAAGGTCATGAAGACGCTGAAGGCCCGCGACCTGTGGGAAAAGATCGGCTATGCCGCCTGGGCTTCGGCTGATCCGGGTCTGCACTTCAATACGACGATGAACGACTGGCACACCTGCCCGGCAGCTGGCCCGATCCGCGCGTCGAACCCATGCTCGGAATATATGTTCCTTGACGACACGGCGTGCAATCTTGCTTCGATCAACCTGCTGACCTATCGCGGCAAGGATGGCAAGTTCGACATCACCGGTTACGAGCACACGGCCCGCCTCTGGACCATCGTTCTCGAAATTTCTGTCATGATGGCGCAGTTCCCCTCCAAGGAAATTGCCAAGCTTTCCTATGAATACCGTACACTCGGTCTCGGCTACGCCAATATTGGCGGCCTGCTGATGACATCGGGCATTCCCTATGACAGCGCTGAAGGCCGCGCCATTGGCGGTGCCCTCACCGCCATCATGACCGGCATTTCCTATGCAACTTCGGCTGAAATGGCCAAGGAGCTGGGCGCTTTCAACGGCTATGCGCCCAATACCGCCAACATGCTGCGCGTTATCCGCAACCATCGCCGTGCCGCCCATGGCGAAAAGCAGGGCTATGAAGGCCTCGCCGTCAACCCGGTTGCTCTCATTGCTTCCGACTGCCCGGATCAGGACCTGATCACCCATGCCCGTTCGGCCTGGGACAAGGCGCTCGAACTGGGCGAAAAGCATGGCTACCGCAATGCGCAGGCCACTGTTATTGCGCCGACCGGCACAATTGGTCTGGTCATGGATTGCGATACGACAGGCATTGAGCCGGATTTCGCGCTGGTCAAGTTCAAGAAGCTCGCCGGTGGCGGTTACTTCAAGATCATCAACCGCGCCGTACCGGAAGCCCTGCGCACGCTCGGTTATTCCGAAAGCCAGATCGCGGAAATCGAGGCCTATGCCGTCGGTCACGGCAATCTCAACCAGGCACCTGCGATCAATCCGAGTTCACTGAAGGCCAAGGGCTTTACCGATGAGATCATCGCCACGCTCAACACGGCGCTGAAATCAGCCTTCGACATCAAATTCGCAGTTAACAAGTGGACTGTCGGAGAAGACTTCGCCAAGAATGTACTCGGCTTCACCGATGCGCAGCTCAACGATTTCTCCTTCGAAATGCTGCCGGCACTTGGCTTCTCCAAGAAGGAAATCGAAGCTGCCAACATCCACATTTGCGGTGCGATGACGCTGGAAGGCGCGCCGTTCCTCAAGGAAGAGCACTATCCGGTTTTCGATTGCGCCAATCCTTGCGGCAAGATTGGCAAGCGTTACCTCTCAGTTGACAGCCATATCCGTATGATGGCCGCTGCGCAGCCCTTCATCTCCGGTGCGATTTCCAAGACCATCAACATGGCCAATGAAGCCACCGTTGATGATTGCAAATCCGCCTACATGCTTTCATGGAAGCTTGCACTGAAGGCCAACGCGCTTTACCGCGATGGCTCGAAGCTGTCGCAGCCGCTGAATTCCTCGCTGCTCGCCGATTCCGACGACGATGAGGATGATGCAATCGAGGCGCTGATCGAGGCCCCTGCTGCCGCCCGTGCGGTGCAGGTTACCGAAAAGATCGTCGAGCGTATCATTGAGAAATATATCCACGACCGCGAAAAACTGCCGAACCGCCGCAAGGGTTACACCCAGAAGGCAGTTGTTGGCGGTCACAAGGTCTACCTGCGCACCGGCGAATTCGATGATGGCCGTCTCGGCGAGATCTTCATCGACATGCACAAGGAAGGCGCTGCTTTCCGGGCCATGATGAACAATTTTGCCATCGCCATCTCGCTCGGCCTGCAATATGGCGTGCCACTGGAAGAATATGTCGAGGCTTTCACCTTCACCAAATTCGAACCAGCCGGTATGGTTCAGGGCAATGACGCGATCAAGAATGCCACGTCGATCCTCGATTACGTGTTCCGTGAACTGGCCGTCTCCTATCTCGACCGCCATGATCTTGCCCATGTGGATCAGTCCGACTTCTCCAATACCTCGCTTGGCCGCGGTATTTCCGAGGGAAAGACCGAACCGGTCTCCAAGGGTCTGACCCGTGGCGCTGTCCTGAAAATGGTCAGCCCCGGCGCGCCTGATCCCAAGGGATTTGGCGCTGGCGCACCGAAGGCTGTCATGGCGTCTAATGTGACAGCGCTGGCAACCCGCTCTGCGGTGGCTGTCGCAACCAAACCGGTTGTGGCACAGGCGCAGGAAGAAGCTACGGGCTTCAAGCGTGAATATGAGGAACGCGCCAAGGATCATGCCGAGGAAGATGCACATGCTGCATCCGCGCTGTTCGATGATCTTACAGCGGAATCTGCTGCGGAAGAAGCAAAGGCTGAAGCCAAAAAGGTAATGTCTGACCGCCGCATCAAATCGATGATGCAGGGTTATACCGGCGACAGCTGCTCGGAATGCTCGAACTTCACCATGGTGCGCAACGGCACCTGCCTGAAGTGCGACACATGCGGAAGCACAAGCGGCTGCAGTTAAGCCGTTGATTGATGGTGGTGTGGGTGTGGGCAAACTACGTGTTTGCCCACAAGTGCGTAAAGGTTGGCTCAAAAACTAGAGTTCTCCATTCTTGGGATGCACCTTTTTGAAAACGATGACATTTGCGGATTGTTTTCTGAATTGTCCTGGCCAATAGGAAGGATTTTAGCCCCATGCAAAGCTCTTCTAAGGGTTTATGGATCTCATTGGCCCTCTTGGCTGCAGGCATATTGGCATTTTTCCTCTTTCTCTACCTCACGGGACACGATCCTGATGAGCGCCCCTTGAGCCTCGCAGAGTGGGTAATTGGGGGAATCCTTATTGGCCCTGGATTTGGCTATCTCCTGAAATGGAGAAAGAACAAAGGTCGTTAAATTATCCTGTTACTGCCTGGGGTTTTGGGTACGGTATTCCGCAATGTGCTGAAAAAAATGCAGTTAGTCATAATCACCCAAATGAACGATGCACGATCTCTTCAAAGGGATTGGCAACCGCACCAACAAAACCGAGTTCGACAATAATACCCTGCCCCGATAGCTCTCCAATATGAAGAAGGCGGACTCGAGCTTTCAATGCTTCGCTGGGGAAAGCCGAAACCGCCTCAGTTCCTCAAGACAGAAGTTGATTCCGACATCACCAATATTCGAGCAACCCACACGCACACCAAAGCAAGGTTGCTGCGCAAGGCCTACAATCCGATGCTGGCTGTTGGGGGACATCAGTTCGCTTCATCATCATATGGGGCAATTTTTGTGAAATTAACCGAGTAATTCTCACCGGAAAAGCACGATGAAATAAAGGCTTCGAAGGCTACGGCGAACTATTCTGATCGCTTCGACGACTGCCAGATGGCGCCTGCCCATCGTTTCCAACCAATATCATCCCCGGGTTATAAAAAAAGCCCGAGAACCAAACTATCCGATGAGGGTGAGCATTCATGGATGATACAGCCCCACGCGAACCCACAACAGTTCTGCCGAATGTCAGGATCGGCGGGTGGTTGATTCCAATAGTTGTGATCTTTGCTTACGTGGTCGTAAAATCAGGGATTGATCTGTATAGTTGGGGTTTGCGTATTCTCAACTCTGGTATTGAAGCCAAACTGTATAATGCAACCGTTGGGGGCATCATTTTCAATTTGATCTGGCTAGTTTTCGGGGCTTGGACTCTGAAACTACTCTTCAACTATGATCGCAGAACACCGAAATTGCTCATCGGGTTGATGATAATAGCCGTTCTCTCACGGATGTGGTATGTCTATTGTTTTCACGAATTAGCTCCGCTCTTCTCGTCCGACCCTGCCTTGCGAAAAGATGTTATGTTGCCAGTTTTTCTTGTCACCACTTTGACGACTGTTCTGAGTGCAATTGGCATCCTGTACATTGCAATTTCCAAGCGGGTGAGAAACACGTTTCGGACTTGCAGTTGATGCGCGGTCACACAACTTGCAAAATTGACGGAAAGAAGCCGAAATGACAGGAATTCTGGCCCGTGACTATGAGCGTGATACCAAAAATGATCTTCGACTGATTGCGAAGGCCTACGGCGCGATGTTTCTGATGTCAGCGCTCACTTATTCTTACCTTCTATACGCCGAGGTATCTCCATCGGATACCTTGCATGGCTTTCTAAGTGATTATTTCAATCCGCTGATGATTCTGGAACGCAGCTTGCCGGGAATATCAATCATCGCGTTCGGTTCCCCGTTTCTTGTCAATAGATATGGCTGGTTGTTAAATTTAACTGAAAAATTTTTTCGCGCCTTTCCCTCTCCACTCATCATGGGCGACAAAATATATAGAGCGCGCTCTACGCTTTACATGTGGATCAACATTGTGAAAGTTGTGGCGCTGTTTGGTGTAATCACAAGTAACGGCATTTATCTCGATATGGTGATTGCCACTTTCCATCGGTGAACGTGACCGGAAATCTCAATGAGTGAAACACCGAAAACCAAACTGATCGCCACGAAAAACTCCGCCGTCCCGAAGGATAGCGGGGCTTCAACTGATGAGACCATTGCTGATTTATCACATCGCGCAATACGGCCCTTCCGTTCAAGGCAGCACTCAATCCCTCGCCTTGAGCTAGTACATTTGGTTGGTTGCATCAGAGCGACACAAAGTCTTATTTTTTACCTTTAGTCTCAAACAGATCGCTTGGCGGTCAATTTGTTTTGGAGGGGATTTGACATGGCGATTGATAAGATTGAATGGATTATCGTACGCAACTATCGTCAGAAACCGTTAGGAGCAGTGGGATTCATCGGTGGAAAATTTGTTACCGCGGCAGCATTTTATGACGACAAGGATCTCAATGAAGATGGGTCTGTCAGCATAGTCGAACGCGTACAGACCATGATCGCTAGTCAGAAATACCGATCGTTGGCAACGGTTGTCACAAATGCCGCTTTGATGGCGGATGAAATTCCCGATCTCGATCCCATCATTGAATTGGATGTAACAATGACCAAGAGATATTTTGGTGCCGCTGTTCTGGACGGCATGTATGCAGTGTATCTTTCTCCCGGAGTCGGAAGCATTGCCAAAGCAGTGGCGGGAAATTTGGTTGCCGGAGCAGTAAAACAGTATCTTGTGACAAAAGGGATGGAAGCTGCAGTCAAACAATATTTTCGCGCCAACGTGATTTAGACAGATCCGGTAAACGCCTACCTTCGATATGCAGTCCTGCCGGGTGTTCTACGTCGGATGGACTATTGCGTGGGAATATCAATATCGAGCCTATTCACGGGATCTATTCAAACCGTTTCCGACTGTCGAAGCAGGGAATTGGGTGACTATCGCTTCCCTCATCGAGACCTGTAGAATCAACGCTGTCGATCCGTTAGCGTACCTTACCGCCACGCTCGCCTCCATCGTCAATGGTCCATAAGCAGAGCCGCGTCGACGAACCAATGCCGTGGGATTACTCTGGGCGAACACACGGCTGAAGTCACCTTTCGCCCCGAAGCGGTCAAAAGGGGCCTGTCCAGTTTCCGTTATTCGGTATTAAGCTTCCTTGCTTACCGCGTTTGCAAATTTTCTCATAAGGGTGACAAACTGCTCGACCTCGCCTGACGGCCAGCTCTCGAAGATTGCTAATCCCATTCGCTCCCGCGCCTCATCGACACGATCTGTCATCGCCTTTCCCACGGAGGTAATAACTGCTTCCCGTGACCGGCGGTCGGCGGCGTTTTCTTGTCGCTCCACTAACCCCAGGGTTTCCAGCTTGGCCACCTGTCGGCTGACGGTCGTGTAGTCTCGCCCGACACGATCTGCCAGATCAACCACGCCAATTGGGCCCAAGCGCTCCACCATGACCAGCAGCGGGAACAACGCGCGGTCCAGCGATATTCCTGCCTCCCGTACCATCGCTTCGTCCCGCTGCGGACGGTTCATGACACTGACAATATCGATCAACGCACTGTGCAGCTCACGAAGCTGCGCAGATATATGTGTATTTTGCACATTATTTCTTGACGGCATATCTATTCTCCTGTTATGTGCATAATACACATACATCATGGAGATGACAATGAAAACCGAATACGATGTTGATATCCTGATTTGCGGCGCTGGAGCCTCAGGACTGACAATGGCCCTTGAACTCGCCCGACGCGGAATAACGTTTCGGATTATAGAGAAGCTCGACGATCCATTTCGCGGCTCGCGTGGCAAAGGCATTCAGCCACGCACTCAGGAGATTTTCGAAGACCTTGGCATTCTCGACAAAATCGTTGCGGTAGGCGGCGTCTACCCCAAACAACGCGCATATCGCGACGATGAAAGCTTCGTGGACAGCGACGTTGTCGAGGACGTCGGTTCTTCACCTTCCGAACCCTATCACATCCCGCTTATGGTTCCGCAGTTCCTGACCGAGCGTGTCATGCGTGACCGGCTCGCCGAGTTCGGGCTGTATCCCGAATTCGGATGCGAGCTACTGGCATTCGATGAAGCGAAAGGCGTCGTGACCGCGCGAATCGCTCGCAGGAGCGGTGAGACCACGATCCGTGCCCGCTATCTTGTCGGCGCTGACGGCGGACGGAGCTTTGTTCGTCATGCCCTTGGAATCGGGTTTCCCGGAAAGACGTTGGGTGTCCGCGCAATTGTTGCAGATGTCACTTTGACCGGACTGGGCCGCGAGGTGTGGCACCGTTTTGGCGAGGGAGACATGCAGCGACAGATCGCAATCTGCCCACTTGCAGGCACCGACATGTTCCAGGTGCAAGGGCCAATCCCGCTAGAAGGCGAGATCGATCTTTCGGCAGAAGGATTAACAGCACTTGTGGCCGAGAGGACGGGGCGTTCCGATATCGCTGTCCTGTCTGTTTCCTGGGCGTCGGCCTTTAACATGAACGCTCGGCTCGCTGATCACTATCGCGTCGGCTGCACATTTCTTGTTGGCGACGCTGCGCACACGCATCCGCCAACCGGCGGGCAAGGTCTTAATACGAGCGTGCAGGATGCCTATAACCTTGCCTGGAAATTGGCAGCTGTAATCGATGGAGGAGACGACAGTCTGCTGGACAGCTACGAGGCGGAGCGTCGTCCTGTTGCGGAGGCGATGCTGGGACTGTCGACTGGGCTTCTTGACGCGATGAAGCGGGGCGACATCCGGCGAGGACGAAGTGTGCACCAACTCGATATCGGCTATCCCGAGTCAGTTCTATCAACCGAAATTCCTCCACGCCTCGGAGGATTACTTGCGGGAGACCGCGCGCCGGACGCTCCGCTCATGGCGGCGGCGGGGCAACCGAGACGGCTGTTCGACCTACTGACAGGTCCCCACTGGACCTTGATCACCTATGCCGCGCGACAGGAGGCGTCCTCAAAGTCCCGTCGCGGCCTGACGGTGCATCACGTTGGCCCGGATGGTGACCTCATGGATAATGGAGGCCACTTCAATCGAGCCTATGGCATTGTCGATGGCGGAACAGTCATTATCCGCCCGGACGGATATGTTGGCGCGATCTTCGGGAAAGATGCGTCCAGTGAGATCGACTCCTACCTGGCTCGCGTTGGTCTTGGGCAGGAGGCATAAGATGGACGGTCTAACGACATCCTCCCAGCCTATAGAAGGTAATCTGAAACTGGACTGGCGACTGATACTGCCAGCCTTCGTGATCGTCAGCCTTGATGACGCGAGCAGTGGTGCCATTTTACCGATCCTGCCCTTCTTTATCAAAGACCTTGGCGCGACCCCGCTGATATTCGGCCTCGTCCTCGGAGCCGAGGCTCTTTGCCAATTTGCCGCCGCTCCATGGCTCTGCCAGCTTTCGGATCGATATGGCAGAAAGCGGGCTCAACCAGTGGTTTCCTTCGGAAAGTGATAGGGCAGCATTCCATCTATTCTGCTGCCCTTGGTGTGTTCACCTCCATTGCGTCTGTCAGCACAGCAGGCTTGGGCAGGTCATCCGCGGTCGGTTTGATGCGGAACCATGCGGCGTAAAGAGCTGGCAGGAAAAGGAGGATGAGCACCGTACCCGCTGCCGTACCGCCAATCAACGTGTAGGCCATCGAGCCCCAGAACACCGAATGCGTGAGTGGAATGAAGGCCAGAACAGCCGCGAGTGCTGTTAGGATCACCGGTCGCGTGCGTTGCACTGTAGCCTCGATGACAGCATGATAATCATCAAGGCCAGCAGCCTGATTTTCCTTGATTTGCTCGGTCAGGATCAGTGTGTTGCGCATCAGGATACCAGCCAGTCCGATCAATCCAATGATGGCATTGAAACCAAAGGGCTGATTGAAAGCGATCAGCATCGGAACCACGCCCGCAAGGCCGAGCGGTGCCGTCAGCATAACCATGGTCATTGTCGAAAGGCTCCGGACCTGCAGGATGATGACAATCAGCATGGCGGCGATCATGATTGGAAAAATTTTCAAGAGCGCACCGTTGGCCTTGAGGGATTCCTTTCGATATTTCCGCCCATTTCGATGCGGTATCCGACTGGAAGCGAGGCTATCAATGGCTGCAGCGCCGTCATGACCTGCTGTGAGACCTCCGGAGGCTGCGTCGCTTCATTGATATCCGACCGGACAGTGATGATTGACGTTCGATCCCGACGTTTGAGTATGGGCTCTTCAAATTGAATTTCGGAATGTCCAATCTGATCAAGGGGAACCTGGCGGCCATCGCGGCTCATCAGCGAAAAATCGGCCAGCCGCGCGGGGTCCAGACGGTTCTCGCCGGCGCTGCGGGCTATGACAGGCACGTTGCGAATATTCTCGCGGACCTGCGTAACGGGAATACCTGTCAGAAGAAGCTGCATCTGTTGGGCAGCCTCGGCGGGCGAAAGGCCGATCAGATTAAGCCGCTCCTGGTCGGGGATATAGCGAAGAACAGGCGTACGATTACCCCAGTCGCGGTTTGCCTGCCTGACGTCGGGCACACCTTTCATGATGTCGAGTGCTTTCTCCGAAATCTGATACAATTGTTTCGGATCAGGTCCCATAATACGGAACTCGACGGGAAATGGTGTATATGGGCCAAATACAAGCTGCGTGACACGCACGAAGGCTTCAGGAGCAAGGCCTGCGGATACCGCTTCCCTGAGCCGATGCTTCAATGTCTCGCGCGTTTCGGCATCAGGAGTAAGCACGACAATCTTGGCAAAGGCGGGGTCGGGCAGCTCGGGTGCCATTGCAAAGAAAAAGCGCGGCGCTCCCTGGCCGATGTAGCTGGTGACGATCTTCGCCTCGGGCTGGTCCTTCAGCCACTTTTCCAACTTTTCAACAGAGGCGGTTGTCGTTTCAATGCTTGTGCCCTCCGGCAAGCGGACCTCGACAAGCACTTCGGGTCGATCCGACGTCGGGAAGAACTGCTGTTTCACCACCCCCATTCCAACGACGGAGAGAGCCATGATGATGCCGACGACAGTGCACGTCAGGAACTTATGGCGTACGGCAAACGTGATAAGTCCCCGTAGTCTCCGGTAATTTGGAGTATTGTAGATCGCGTGATGCCCGCCCTCTACCGGCTTGATCGCGGGCAGCATTTTTACGCCGAGGTAAGGTGTGAAGATCACCGCGACGATCCAGGAAACAATCAGCGCAAAGCCTACCACCCAGAAGATGTTGCCGGCATATTCCCCGGCGGATGATCTGGCAAAGCCAACCGGCATCAATCCAATGATTGTAACGAGTGTTCCGGACAACATGGGTGCTGCAGTATGGCTCCAGGCATAGGCGGCTGCCTTGATGCGATCCATACCCTCTTCCATTTTCACCACCATCACCTCGATGGCAATGATTGCATCATCCACCAGCAGTCCAAGCGCCAGGATGAGTGCGCCGAGCGTGATGCGATCGAAAAACCTGCCGCTTTCCAGCATGATAAGGAATACGACGGCAAGCGTCAGCGGAACGGCGAGCGCCACCACAATGCCAACACGCCAACCGAGGCTGACCAGGCTCACGAACAACACCACGCCAAGCGCCATTGCGAATTTCAACATGAATTCGCCTACCGCCTCATCAATGTTCACCGCCTGATCGCTCACCTTGGCGAGCGTCATGCCAAGGGGCAATGTCTGTGCGATCGCCGTTGATCTCTCTTCCAGAGCCTTACCAAGGTCCAGCCCGTTCCAGCCTTGCTGCATCACGGCACCGAGCATGATTGCGGGCTCACCCTCATGGCGAATGATGTAGGTCGCGGGGTCTTCATAACCTCTGCGAACATTAGCAACGTCTGAGAGCTTCAATGTGCGTCCGGCAGCGACGATCGGAGTGTCGGCGATTGCCTGGCTATTGTTATAAGCACCATCAAACCTGATGAAAACCTGCGGCCCTTTTGTATCGATGGAGCCAGCGGGCGTGACTGTATTTTGCCTCTGCAACGCAGCGGCTATGTCTTGTACGGAGATTCCAAGAGTAGCGAGCTTATCATAGGAGAATTCGACAAAGATCTGTTCTGGCCGCTCGCCGAGAATGTTGATCTTCTTGACGCCTGGCACATGCAACAGGTCCTGTCGGATCAATTCTGCCTGTCGCAAGAGTTCTCGCATGGGCATCCCCTTTGCCTTCAAGGCATAAAGAGCAAAGCTCACATCAGAGTACTCATCATTGACAAAAGGCCCGAAAACACCTTGCGGCAGGTTTCGAGCTTCGTCTCCCAGCTTTTTACGAGCCTGATAAAACTCCTCCTCGACGGCACCGGGTGGCGTGCTGTCCTTCAGCGTGACTGTCAAGAAAGCAAAGCCCGGCCGCGTTGTTGTTTCAACCCGGTCATACCAGGTCAATTCCTGAATGCGCTTCTCAAGCGGTTCGGCGACGAGGTCCTGCATCTCGCGCGCCGTCGCGCCCGGCCATGCAGCTGTGACCGTCAGGGTTTTGATGGTAAAGGACGGGTCCTCTGCCCGCCCGAGCTTGGCAAAAGCGTAGACACCTGCCGCAGCCAAAAGCACGATGAAGAACAGGGTAACGGCTCGCTCACGAACCGCAAGCGCGGAAAGATTAAAGCTCATCAGTTTGCTGCCTCTGCCTGAAGCGTGGTCCTGACGGCAACGTCTTGCTTGAGAAGATGGGCCCCGA
The DNA here is from genome assembly GCF_014189505.1 of Phyllobacterium sp. 628. Taxonomy (GTDB): domain Bacteria; phylum Pseudomonadota; class Alphaproteobacteria; order Rhizobiales; family Rhizobiaceae; genus Phyllobacterium. Next base: position 2,958,396 of record NZ_CP050301.1, read on the forward strand.
GCGCCACGACCTCCCGTCCTAGTTCGATACCTGTGACAATGGCGGTTTCCCCGCCGAGCTGTTTGATCTGAACGGGAGCGAAGCGCACGGTCGAAGAGCCCCGATCAAAAACCCAGACCCCTGTGCGATTGCCGTCATCCAGTACGGCACCGATCGGCACCGAGACTTCTGATTGCCTTTCGCTGTTAGAGATTGTGATCGTAACCGTGGAGCCAAGTGGTGCCGAAGCGGCATCTCCCCCAAGCACGTAACGCGCCTCATAGGTGCGGGTCTGGGCATCAGCAGAATCAGAAATTTGCCGGAGGCGTGCAGACCCGCCCTGCCCGGTGCCACCATAGACGCTGGCTTCCGCCTCTGAGCCAATCGCCGGACGTATCGTTTCAGGGAGAGCGACCACAGCCTCACGCGGCCCCGCATGCGCCAGTTGAACCACAGTCTGTCCAGCAGCAACGACCTGTCCGGCTTCTCCGGGAGCAGCAACCACCGTTCCGTCTGCGCCAGCCACCAGAGTGGAATAGGTCGCTTCGTTCTCGGCAACGTTAGCATCCGCCTCAGCCGCAGCAAGCTGTGCTTCAGCCGTGTCCAGCACGGCCTTGGCTTGCTCGTAACGCTGCGGGGTCGCTGCAACCTTGTCCCTGACCAGTGACGCATAGCGTTTCTCGTCGGCGCTCGCCTGAACGAAGACCGCTCGCGCGGCCACAACCGCATTGCGTTTCGCGGTCAAGGCCAGACGCAAATCCGTGTCGTCAATGCGCATCAAAGGTTGACCAGCCTTGACCTGCTGACCGGCATCGACAAGACGTTCGACAATCTTGCCCGGAACGCGAAACCCAAGATTGCTCTGTACGCGCGCTGCAACCGTGCCCGTGAAGGATCTCACAGTGCCAGCCACACAGGCAGTTTCGACAATTTTGACAAGTTGCGGGACGACACGGGGATCGGTTGCAGCGGATGCGTCCCGCTTTGGCCATTGTGAAAAAGAACAGCTGCCGTGATTGCTGTGGCCGTCAGCACCAGTGTGCCAATGAAAAGAAGCCGTTTGCGCCTCATGTTTATAATCCTCGTGAGAATACGCGCACCGGCGCAATTTAGATTGTGGTCAAACTCTATATTCAATTTAAAGTTCGAACGCAATCTAAATTAGAAGCAATTACATGCGAGGCGAGTTGGTGTACCGCTGGTAAGCCGGCAGTTCGCATTTTGCGCTGCCCACAAGATGTGCTCACGGCAATGATGAACTGAGAAAACTTGCATGGTGACCTTCTATCGATTATAGAGTTCGAACGAAATCTATAATGAAAGAAGATCAAAATGCGTGTAAGTCGCGTTCAAGCTTCGGAAAATCGCCAAGCCGTCATTGAAACCGCGAGCCGCCTTTTCAGGCAGCATGGCTTTGATGGAATTGGGCTAAAGGGTCTGATGGAGGCCGCTGGATTGACGCAGGGTGCGTTCTATAAACAGTTTGTATCCAAAGAGGATCTCATCGCACAGGCGTCTGCCCGGGCTTTGGAAAGTGCAACCCAGCAGTGGTCTACGGCAGCAGCAGCTAACCCTATGGATGAGTTGCAAGGCGTTATCGCATTTTATTTGAGTGCGGCACATCAAGACGAAAAGATGGAAGGCTGTCCTGTCGTGGCACTTGGTTCGGATGCCGCCCGGCAAGGCGCCACCGTAAAGGCTTCATTCGAAACAGGAATAAAGACGTATCTCGGTATATTGGAACGTATGATTTCCGAAAAGGACGATGAGGCGACAAAGGGGAAAGCCTTGGCCATTCTCTCCATAATGGTTGGGGCAATGACACTTGCGCGCACTGTTAACGACCAAGCCCTCGCTCAGGCTTTCTTCGATTCAAGCATTGAGCAGGTTAAAAAGATCACCGCGTCATGAGCAAAAAATGCTGCTCTCCTGCGTTCTGCAGTTGAGTCGACCCTTTAAGCGCGGATTGACGTTCGCGGATATTTTAGCGCAGGGATCAATGCTGAACACCGCATTGAATTGGCCGGATCAGAACACGTCGGTGAGAATAAGCTCTCGGGAAGCGGAAGATACAAACGCTATGCGGTACTCCGCGAGCACATAGGATCATTCCGCATCGGGCGCATTGAGTGTGAAACGTATTCCGTACCGCCTTTGGGCTTCAACTTTGTTGAACCACTTGTTGATGAGGGCAATAAGAGTTTGCGAGGAGAGTGCGCGAGTAAAGACGAGCCTCTCTTCTTCACGATTTAGTGCTACTGGATGACAGTGCGAGGTAGAGAAAAGGTTCTGGGTCAAGACCCAGTACGAAAGCCGCCACATGTTGACCATGCGACTACAAATGCTCTTCGATTCCATGACAAAGGAGATGTGACATGGTGGATTCTGACCGGATCGATAGCCTGATCGCAGCGGTGCCGCCCGCCTTGGCTCTTCGCGCCGGGCTGGATCTTGGCATATTCACACAGATCGGTGGCGGCGCGGTAAGTGCTGACAGCCTTGGAGCCGCACTCAAAGTCGACCCCGATCGTCTGTCGCGGCTCCTCTATGCACTTGCCAGCATCGGTCTCCTCGAAGTCAAGGACGGTCAATTTCGCAACGGAGCCGAAGCGTCAGCCTTCCTCGACGCCTCCAAGCCGACCTATCGTGGCGGCGATCATACACTCCTGCGCGAGCTCTGGGGCGCTGACCTGCTGACCGCAGATTCGCTGCGACAGAACCGGCCAACTGCGCTGCACGACTTTTCCGAAGCGGGACCCGAGGCCGCGGCAGCTTTCAGCCGCATGCTCGCACCGGGCGCGATGATTTTCGGACGACAACTGGCCCGGGAGATGGATCTCTCGGCGATCCGTTCGGTGATCGACATCGGCGGTGGCCCCGGGACCATTCTCGTTGGACTTCGCGAGCAGCAGCCGCAAATTGCGGCCACGCTGATGGAACTCCCAACGGTCGCAGCGGTCGCGCCAGATATCCTGTCAGAATACGGTGCTGACGACGTGGTTGTCGAAACGGGGGACATAACGGTCGCACCATCGATCGGTCGGCACGATCTGGCGATCCTGAAGGCCGTCGTTCAGGTCCTTCCTCCGGACAAGGCGCGCATGTCGATCCTGAACGCAGCACGTTGCCTCACACCCGGAGGCGAGATCGCAATTGCGGGGTGGGGTGTCGTCGATGATGACCGCCTCGGCCCGCCTGAAGGTGTCTTTCTGAATCTCACCTTCTTGAACCTCTATCGCCACGGCGAATCGTACACTGAAGCCCAGTATCGCGCGTGGATGAGCGAGGCTGGGTTCCAGAATATTTCCAGATCGCGCCTGGCAGACGGCTGCACATTGTTTCGTGCGCGCCTCCCCGGCTGATCGCGACCTTTGAAAATGTGAAAGAGGATAGAATGAAGAGACTGACTTCCGGTACCAATTTTGTTCGATACGGTCTCGGCGAGATCGAAGTGATTGCGCTGCGGGATGGCTATATAGACATGCCCGCCAGCCGTTTACGTCAGGCAGGCAACCAGCCGTTCAAAGATCTTCACAACCAAGTCGAGTTGGTCGGTGGTAAGCTCCGGCTCTCCGTTAACGCCTTCCTGATCATTGATGGCGACGAACATATCCTCATCGATACGGGAGCGTCGAACTCCTTAGGCTCGACGATGGGCGAACTTCTTCTTGCATTCGAGGAAGCCGGTGTTGAGCGTGAAAAAATCAGCACGATCGCATTGACGCACACTCACGAAGATCACGCTCATGGTTTGGTGGCTGCAGATGGTTCGGATGCGTTCCCAAAGCTCCAGCAGCTTTTCGTTGCAAGAGCCGCAATCCGGCTGTTCGACAAGATCGAGCGGGTTGCCCGCTTCCGCCAGCTTCGCACATCGATCGACGGTGGTTTCAAGCTAAGCTCGAGCGTCACGGCCGTAGACGCAGCCGGCCACGAGGTTGGCCATACCGCATATGAAGTATCGAGCGCCGGTGAAACGTTGATTATCTGGGGCGACATTGTCCACGTTCAGTCGATTCAGTTCGACCGGCCGGAACTGACCTGGGAGTATGATGCCGATCAGGATATGGCCCGTTCCAGCCGTTTATCGATGCTTCGCCTTGCCACGCGCCCCAATGTATATGTGGCCGGCGCGCATCTTGCCTCTCCGGGTGTTGGCAAAATCAGCGAGAATGGCTCATCATTCAGCTACATCCCATTATAGAGCCGCAAGAGCCAATTCAGGGACCGCATAGGGACGAATCCCATGGCGGTCCACGTTGGATCATATATTCTCAAACCAAGTGAGATTCATTATATGAAGCCGCCCTTCCCTCAACGCTATTGGACCCGGGCGTCCATTGATTTTTTGTCGAAGAAATTGGCGTTGCCTTTCGACGAATGGCAACAGGATTGGCCGTTCGAGGTCGCTGATCCCGGTTCTCTGGACGTCTATCTCGCTTTGTATGACGACAAGACAATTGACGACGATATTCTTTTCACGCTCGCAGATCTCATCATCCAATCCTTTGAAGATTTGGATGACGACTTGTCGTCGGATGCGCGCTGGTATCAATTCCTGATTCGCCTCTCGGGAAACTTCCCCACGCACGCCTGGCAAGTCTGGTATTGGTCGGCGGCAGGTCAACGTGAACCGTCGACTTGGCGGGTTTCTCCGTGGATGCGGGATTTGTTGCGGAATAAACGAGCGCCCTGAAGACAACGGCCCTCGCTTGCTACGATTCATCCTTTCCAAGCTGAACTGGCAACAGAATACGCCAGGCTGCAGCCAATGCGGCGATTAGCATGAGAAGCACGGCGGCAATTGCCGTAGCAGCAAAGCCGAAACTGGAATAGAGCGGCCCAAATGCAGTCGTTCCAACAAACACCGCAAGGTAGGTGACCGCGCTGTTCAGCCCCATGATCGTGCCGCGCCGCGCAGGATCGAGCGCGGTGAGACAGGTTACAAGCACGTTCAGCCCCACATGATTGGCGGCGCCCCAAGCCGCGACAAGCGCCAAGGTTAGGCCGAAGTGGCTGCTTGCAGCGGCCATTGCGAGATAAACGATTGCAACGATCAAATAGGCGAACGGCATTATTCGGCGCGCACCGAGGCGATCAATCACGCCATCCAGAAACACAGCCATTCCAAAGCCGATGCCATAAGCAAGGGCTGCCAGCCCATTGGCGCTGACCGGGCGTCCGAGCCCGGTATGAAGATGATCGCCGAGATAGCCGTAGACCCCATAAAACGCGGTCATAAATGCCCCGCAAGCTACAAGAAGCGGCACTATCCCCGGAATGCGCAACGCTTCCAAAGGCGTGGGTGCCGGATCGTTCTTTCTGATATCGTGCAGCGATGCCATTGTTAGTCCGAGAACGGCGATAACGGCTAAAACGGCAACTGCCGCAAAAACCGCACGCCAATTCACCAGGTCTGCAAGCACAGCCGACAGTGAAACGCCTGCGACCATGCTGAGCGTCCATCCGGTCAACACGACACCAATTGTTCCGCTTTCCCGGCCCGGCGGAGCGATGGCCGCCGCAGTAACGTAGATTGCCGGCATGGCTACTCCGGCAGCAATACCGGCGAGAAGCTGTGCGATGACCAACACCATCAATGATGGCGCTATCGCGCTGGCAACCAGCGCCACAGCCAAAAAGCCCAGGGCGCCCCGAAGCATATTGCTCGCGCCGATGCGATCAATGTAACGGGCGAGAAACAGGGCACTCGCGGATGTACCCAAGCCGAAGGCTGCAGATGCAGTCATTACCCCCGGAACACTTGTTGCAAAGGAAGAAGCGACGGCCGGAGCTATTGGGCCGAGAACCAAAGAGTTGGACCCGATCACCGCTATACATCCCGTGAGGAGGTAAGCAAGTGCAGGAATCGGTGGCGCTGATGCCAATTTGGCTGATTGATCAATCTTCGACATATCGCCATAATGACCGTATTTAATTCAGCATCAATGGGTATTACGCAGATGAATGAAGAAGCAAATGATATTCTGCAGAAAGTGACTGCCCGGCGTGAACTGGATGTGATCGACCGAAAAATATTAGGCGTCCTCGTGGACGATGCAACCGTCAGCTATGCTGAACTTGGTGATCGCGTGGGACTTTCACCGCCCGCGGTGCACGAACGCGTGAAGCGGTTGCGGCGCAGCGGATGTATTCGTGACACCGTGGCACTTGTCGATCCCAAGGCCGTGGGCAAGCCATTGCTGGCATTCGTCCATGTTGATACCAAGGGCTGGGGGAAGACCCCGGAACTTATGGCAATTTCCGAGCTTCCGGAGGTCGAGGAAATCCATTCGGTGGCTGGCGATTCGTGCATGCTGCTGAAGGTCCGCACCGAGGATACGAGGGCACTGGAAGGCCTTTTGTCACGGCTCTACGAAACGCCCGGAGTGACTTCTACGCGCAGCTATGTCGTATTATCGACTTATTGGCCTGCCCCCATGAGGCGATCCGGGTTTAATGTTAGTGCAGACTTGGTCTGATTGCCATCACTGGCGTTGAGGCTGGCCCATTTTGAGACGGCCAGACAATAGCCACGGGAGCAGGTGATCTGTAACCCAAGGATGAGTGGGGTCGGATAGTATTGTAATGCCGTCGCCAATTCTCGATGACGATTTGTGCCTCCTTAAGTGTGTAGAAGATTTCTCCGTTGAGCAGTTCATCCCGAAGCTTTGAATTGAAACTCTCACAATAGCCGTTCTCCCATGGACTACCCGGCATGATGTAGGCGGTTTTGGCACCGACGGCAGCAATCCACTCTCTCAAGGCCTTGGCGATGAATTCAGGGCCATTGTCGGACCGGATGTGACCAGGAATGCCGCGCAGGATAAACAGATCAGACAGAACGTCGATGACATCCGTCGCCTTCAACTTTCTGTCCACCCTGATGGCAATACATTCCCGTGTGAATTCGTCGATCACATTGAGCATACGGATTTTCCTTCCATTGTGCGTGCGAGCCTCAACAAAGTCATAGGACCAGACATGGTTGGGGTATTCCGGTCGAAGCCGGATGCACGAACTCTCATTCAGCCATAAACGTGTGCGCTTGGGTTGTCTGTGTGGAACTTTGAGCCCCTCACGCCGCCATATCCGCTCAACCCGTTTCACATTCACCACCCAACCCGCACGATGCAGCATCGCTGTGATGCGGCGATATCCGTAGCGGCCATATTGGAGAGCAAGTGCAATGATGTCGGCGGTCAGTGCCGCTTCATCGTCCGGTGTTTTCAAGAGCTTGCGCTGTGTGGATCGATGCTGGCCAAGAACCCGGCATGCCCGTCGTTCGGACACGTCAAATTCCTCAACCACATGCTCCACACAGGCACGGCGGCGTGCGGGGCTTAAAAGTTTCCCTTTGCGGCCTCAGCAAGGATCATCTTGTCCAGCGTCAGATCCGAAACAGCCCGCCGAAGACGCGCATTCTCCGCTTCCAGTTCTTTCAGCCGCTTGACCTGATCACCCTTCAAGCCGCCGTATTCGGCCCGCCACCGGTAATATGTTACTTCCGTCACACCTATCGATCGAATGGCTTCTGCCATCGACTTCCCCCTGCGAACTTAGAACATCTACCTGACGCAGTTTCATGACAATCTCTTCGGGCTTGTGTCGTTTGCTTGGCATTCTCAATATCCTTTATCGGCTCAAAAGCCATACTTCATAAAGGACCACTTTCAAGGGGGCAGGCCAGTGTTGTCCGGCACCAGAAAAAATGCCGTTGGACCTCTTAGAGGCAGCGCATAATGCGTTGTCAAGCAAGAGAAGTATGATCTCAGAAAAATTCAGACAAATTGCGCCAAAAACTTAAATCTTGGGTAAAAACCACAGTAAACGTTACATAAAATTGCTTCTGTATTAATAAGAGAACATTAGTTCAAGGTGATGCTTGTGTCTGTTATTAGGGCTTATCAGACGCAAAAACGCGGTCTGCGGCGAAAATCGGGTAAGCAACAATGCCAGCTAATACGACTGCAATCGGCAAGTGATCCTTCATTTGATTTACCCGAATTTGTTCTCAAAGAGAGGCAGTCACGCTTGCACGGCCGCCAGCATTGATGCGCCCGCATAGAGCAGGCCGAAAGTGACACCGAATGCTACGACGGACAAGACCAATCCCATCAACGTTATCAAACCATCGCGTTCCATAAGGGCAACGGCTATGACTGTCAGAGCAAATACAGGCATGAGATTGCCAAAGGGTATAGGCAACGCAATGATAACGGCCAGCAGAAACACCGGGATACCGAGCAGCATCTGCACCGAAGTTCCCGTGAAGGCCTCAAGGCGGCCCGGGCGCATATGTCTTTCCACCCGTGCAATAATCGGGGCTGCATGTTGAACAATGCGGCTGATGATTGCGGATGAAATCCGGCGGCGGCGCAAACTCTGTGGCAACCAGATGGTCTGGCGTCCAACGATGATCTGGAGCGAGACCAGAGCCAGAGCCGTTCCGAAAACCATGCCGAAGGGACCTGGGATCGGGGTAATGGCTGGCAGAGCCAGAAACAGGATAATAAAGGCCGTACCCGTTTGCCCCATGGCAGAGAGTATGTCCCCAATTTCAAGCCCGCCACGCGACTGGCTAAGCGCAGCCAACTCATACAATCGGGTCGAGGCTATTCCCTTACTTTCGCGTGGTTGATTATCCTGCACTGTCTTTTGTTCTTTCGCTGTTTGAGCCCGAATAGGAAGGGCAATGCAAACCATATAGGTTTAAAACCACATTATTGAAGGAGTAGATCAATCTCGTTCCAAGCTTATGACAGGTGGCAAACTGACATATATGCCGCCGAAAAGCCGGAACCGATGGATTTTGGAGTATTTTATAGGAGCGGCTATCAATTCATCGCTGGTCATTGCCAGCCAACGATCGCCAGTTGTCGCCTCTGGCAATGCTCGACATTTCACACACATTCCGTCATAAGCATAAACAAAGAATACCCACGGGATGGCATCAAAACCGTTATGGCTGATCATCATCAAACATTGCCGCCACTCGAATGGATCAGGGTTTTCGAAGCTGCAGGGCGGCTCGGCAACTTTACCGCAGCGGCCAATGAACTGGGCCTGACACAGGCTGCGGTCAGCCAGCGCATCAAAAACCTCGAATTGCAACTGGGCGCGCAATTGTTCAATCGGCAGGCGCGCGGGGTTATCCTGTCCATCCAGGGAGAATCGTGGCTGCCGCACGTCCAGAGCGCGCTGAACCAGCTCCTGCACAGCACCGCCAATCTGTTCGAACTGCCGCGCCGCAAGATCACCGTTGCGGCGTCATCGTCGGTCATCGAACTCTGGATCGTACCGCGGCTCCGCAACATCGCTCAACAGCTTCCGCACGTTCAATTGTCATTTGAGACAATCCAGCACCTGCCGGACTACGAACGATCTGAGGCCGATTTCGAAATCCGTTTTGGCGACGGCAATTGGCCTGGACGGGAAGCCCAGCGGCTTTATGCGGAAGAACTTGCCCCCGTCGCCTCACCTGCCCTCGTGCAGGAAAACGGGAATTGGGAAACCTTGCCGCGCATCGCGACATCCGGCCCGAGAGACGGCTGGCGCGATTGGTCGATTGCGACAGGGGCCGACATACAGCCCGCACCGAGCCTGCGTTTCGACACGTTCGTGCAGGCATTGAGAGCAGCAGAAGCCGGAGCTGGCGTTCTGCTCGGATCGCTGCCGCTGTGCGACAGCGCCATTCAATCCGGATATTTGATCTGCCTTGCCGACCGCGCGCTGCGCATGGAAGCAGGCTATTGGATCACATGGCCGCGCAACCGCCCGACTTTCGCCGAGCGGGGTATTTTGATTGATATCCTTCGGGCACCGGCGGCAGAGCAGAACGCATAAATTGAGTTCTGTCGGGCAGTTTTTCCGCCTGAAATTTGACGGCCAAAGAATCCGGTTTGAATATTAGTTTCCATGCACCCGGCGGGCATTGTTTACGATGGCCGTTATCACGGTTTCGTACAATTCGGGCGGGAGATCATGACCCATACCTTTGATCACCATGAGTTCAGCCCCGTTAATATTCGCAGCGATATCCTCGCCCGCCGCCGACGGCACGAGTTTGTCAGCTTGCCCATGAATGACCAGCGTTGGGGCAGTGATGGCCTTTAATTGCGCGCGAATATCGCCTGTGGCAGCAAGAGCGGCGATCTGCCTGCCAAACCCTCCGGAATTATATGCCCGCTTGAACTCACGCAAAGCTTGAGCACGCTGGGCGGTCTCATCGAACAGATAGGCCGGGCTGGCGATAATCCGCGACGCGGCAACGCTGTGATCAAGAAACCCCGCTTCATCAATCAACGGATCCGGGGCAGGACTGATAAGGGTCGCCATCGCATCAGGCGCAGGTGGAGGCAGTTTCGGATTGCCTGTACTCGACATGATCACGCTCAGCGACAGACTGCGATGCGGATAAACGCTTGCCGCCAGTTGCGCAATCATTCCGCCCAATGATCTGCCGACAAGATGTGCCTGCGCAATGCCAAGTTCATCCAGCAGGCCAATCGCGTCGTCAGCCATGTCATAGAGCGTATAGGGCACGCGCGGCTTCAAACCACGCGAGACAGCTTCCGCCACGGCAGCCAGATCGGGTACTGGATCACTGAAATGGGTCGAAAGGCCAACATCGCGATTGTCGAAACGAATAACCCGGTAACCCTGCTCCGCCAGATGTTCACAAAACGGAACCGTCCAGCGTATCATCTGCACGCCAAGGCCGGAGATCAGCAAAATGGGTTCAGAATCCCCGGATCCGAACGTATCGTATTCGATGGCAATCCGGTTTGCTACGACCTGGGGCATGGCGTGGTCCCTCTTTCCATTCGCGATTTTGACACCCGATACCCGCTGCAAGCGTACGAATATACGCAACCAACAAGCGATGGCTGGACAAATATACCCGGGTAATTTAATGACAGTCAATATTACCCGTATAATATTATTGGCGATGCCAAGACATCGAACAGGCAGGATATGAAACACGACGAGAGAAAGGCTGCGCTTGCTGCCTATAAGGAACGAAAAACGGTTGGTGGGATTTTTGCCATCCTGTGTATACCGACAGGTCAGCGCTGGGTCGGACGTGCACCGGATCTTGGCACGATCCAAAACCGCATCTGGTTTACCTTGCGCCAAGGCATCCACCGGCAACGCAGCTTGCAAGAAGCCTGGAACGGCTATGGCGAAGCTGCATTTTCGTTTACGGAAACCGAACGCTTCGATGATGACCTTCCTGCCTATGCACGAGACCGGATATCAAAGGACAGGATTGCCCACTGGTGCACGGAGCTTGGAGCGAAAGCTATTTAGAGGTGGCATCCGTGACTTTATCGGTCCACGCAGCAACCTTGCCCGCCAATGTCTTGAGATGATCGGCAGCCGTGAAACCCGAGACACCCTTGCGCGGTTTCAGGTCGTGGTCGCCATCCTCGAGCCAGAGAATCTCGATAGCGCTGGAGAGTGTGTAGCCGGACACTTCTTCACGCGTACCGAACAGGTCGCGGGTTCCCTGCGCAATAAGCGCCGGGGTTTTCAGCTCGGCAAGGTGCGCCGTACGCAGTTGATCTGGTTTTCCGATGGGATGGAACGGGTAACCAAGGCACAGCAACCCCTCAACATCCCCGGATGCATGGAGCTCGTCAGCGATCATGCTGGCAATCCGGCCGCCCATCGATTTGCCGCCGATGAACAATGGGCCTTTAACATCCAGCGCCTTGATAGCAGCCAGATATTGCGGAATGAGTTTTTCCGCTCGGGACGGCGGTTTACGACCGGCAGAGGTCCGGCGGGCCGCCATGTAATCGAATTCAAACCGGGCAATGCGCGATCCGGCTGACGCCAAAGCTTGAGCGATGCCTGTCATCGCTGGAGAATCCATTGCACCACCGGCTCCATGAGCAAGCAGGATCGTATGGTTTGCCCCAACAGGTCCGTCAAAAAGGAAATTGAAAGCCATTTGGGCTCATACCCTCGTCGTAATTTGCCGGTCAGCAGGCGGAATTTATGGAGTTTTGCTTAGCCTGTGAAGAGGCACCACACTGCCCTTCCTTTTCACGCTGCCTGGGCGACAAGAGCACCCAATGAATAAGGCCCGGATGGTATCCATCCGGGCCCGTTCTCTCACCCAATACGGCACGATTAATCGACGGAAATCACTTCACCGGTACGCCGGTCAACGCTCACGCGCATATCGTTTCCACGTCTGTCCGTACCCTCCACTATGAAGCGGGACCGGGTGCGGTCAACATTATCGACGGATCGCAGCCCTTCAGAACGTGCAACGCGGACGGCTTCCCGTTCACTGATATCCATGCCCCGCCGCATAGGCCGATCAACACGCGGCTCGACAAGACGTACACCGTCCGGGCCAATCTGCAATGACTGCGAGAAAGACGGCGCGACAGACATCAGTGTCAACGCTGCTGCACCTGCAATAGCTAAACTTTTAAACATTATTCCCTCCATGCTCCTGATTAAAATTCATTTGCATCTTAGAGGAAACGCGGGTCGCGGTCTGTAGTTCCAAATGAATCTCACATCTTAATCATTCGGCAGCCATTTGCTTTTCCTGGAAAAGGTTGCGGGTACCCTTGGTGAAGTCCGCTTTAACAGCGGCAAAATCGCTGGCTGAGGTCCAGTAGCGCAGTGTAACCGCAACAGACGTGTCCGTCAGATCGGAGGCAAAAGCGGCAGGCGCTGGATCGGATAAAACGCGCTTGTCGCCGGTAGCCATTTTCACAAAGGCTTTCTGAATCTGATCAATATTGCCTTCGCCGTCGATATTGATGCTGATATCATTGCGCCGGACACCGTTGCGGCTGAAATTCTTCACCGGTTGAGTCCACAGGGTTGAATTCGGCGCAAGAAGGTAAACACCATCGGCTGCCCGTAACCGCGTTGCAAACAAGCCGATTTCTTCGACCGTGCCGGTAACGCTGCCCACTTCAACATATTCGCCGATCCGGAATGGCCGTAGCGCCAAAAGCACAATGCCAGCTGCTATGTTTTGCAGCGTGCCTTGCAGAGCCAGACCAATGGCTAATCCGATCGCACCGATCGCAGCAATAACCGAGGCTGTCTGGATGCCAAACTGACCAAGCACCATAACGATAACGAGCCCGAGGACAGCATAGCGCGCAATTTTTGAGAAGAACCGCCGCAGCGTCAGATCAAAGCCGCTGACCTGCCCCAACCCGGCATACAGCCATCGTTCGACCAGCCCGGCAACGATATAACCGACCACCAGCAGGACGATGGCACCTATAACCGAGAAGGAATAGGTGACCACAAGAGCACTCGCCTGCTGAACACCGGTTTGGATAGCACTGATGGCGTTTTGGGGATCGAGTTCCATAGGCAATTCTCCTTGTCAGGGACTTCAAACGAAACTTTTAAAGTATCGGCATGGTTCCCAAATTGGTCTGGTGCCGCAGATGCTGCCTTTTGGCAGCCGCGTTTTCTGTGGCTATTTTCATCGCATATGGCGGCGGCCACACTTTTGACAACGCAACCGCACGATATGCCATTTCAGGGCTTGCGCCGAAACCCGCTGTCTGATTCTTTGCGGGACATTGGGGTACGGAGAAGCTTTGATTCTCTGCGCTAGCCCCGTCTTTAAATGACATACCTGCATGCCGGCAATGATCACCGGTCAGGAATAAGGATTACACGATGTCGATTAACCTGCAGAAGCCGGAAATTTCCGAGATGAAACCGAATATCACTGTGTTCGGTGTCGGCGGAGGTGGCGGCAACGCGGTCAATAACATGATCCGCGAAAACCTGCAGGGCACCCAGTTCATCGTGGCCAATACCGATGCGCAGGCGCTTTCCATGACGAAAGCCACTCGGCTGATCCAGCTTGGCGCCAATGTTACGCAAGGTCTCGGTGCAGGATCGCATCCGGAAATCGGACGGGCGGCAGCGGAAGAAAGCATCGACGAAATCATGGACCATCTGGCCGGCACGCATATGTGCTTCGTCACCGCCGGTATGGGTGGCGGCACCGGTACAGGCGCCGCACCTGTAATCGCGCGCGCTGCACGCGCTGCGGGAATTCTGACTGTTGGTGTTGTGACCAAGCCGTTCTCGTTTGAGGGAACGCGCCGTATGCGCATGGCCGAAGAGGGTCTGGAAGAATTGCGGGACAGCGCTGATACGCTGATTGTCATCCCTAATCAGAACCTTTTCCGCGTTGCCAGCGCCAGCACGACATTTGCCGATGCCTTTGCTACCGCCGACCGCGTTCTCTATTCCGGCGTCGCCTGCATCACCGACCTGATGGTGCGCGAAGGCCTGATCAATCTGGATTTTGCTGACGTGCGCTCCGTTATGCGCGATATGGGCCGTGCCATGATGGGCACAGGCGAAGGCACCGGTCAGGGCCGCGCCCAGGCTGCAGCCGAAGCTGCGATTGCCAACCCGCTGCTGGATGTGGAATCGATGAAGGGTGCCAAAGGCGTTCTGGTGTCAATCTCCGGCGGCCGCGACATGACCCTGTTCGAAGTGGACGAAGCCGCTACCCGCATCCGTGAAGAAGTGGACGATCAGGCCAACATCATTCTTGGCGCAACGTTCGACGATGCATTGGACGGCGTTTTCCGCGTATCGGTTGTAGCGACCGGCATTGATGTCGCACGTGCTGCAACACTCGCCGATGGTGCAACGCCGGGTTCGGTGCTGCCGATGGCGCGCCGTCAGGCTTGATCTGCTTCCAAAAGCAATTGAATTACGAATAAGACAATCAGGGGCGGCACTTTTTCAAGTGCCGCCCCTGACGCATTGTATTCTAGTCTTTCTTGCCGGCTTCGATATCTAGGGCTGCCTGATTGAGGATTTTGCCGACACGTTCGACTTCCGCATCATCCCAGCCATGGCTGTGAAGTTTGAGTGCGGTTCTGAGCGTATCCATGGCGTGCATGATCGCCTCAGGCGCGCGTTGACCTGCCATTGAACGGGCAACCATACCCATCCGCATGCGGACGGCATCGACAAGGTTCTTGTTCTCGGCCAGATAGGCCGTGCCTTCCCCGGTGATGGTGTAAAGCTTTTTTGAGCCTTCGCTCGCCTCGGCGCTCAACTGACCGATTTCCTCAAGAAATGTCAGGGACGGATAAACCGAGCCGGGGCTCGGCGCATAGGCGCCGCCAAACAGTTCCTCGATATCCTTGATCAGTTCATAGCCGTGACGCGGCCGCTCGGCGACCAGCGCAAGCAGCACCAGACGCAGATCGCCAGAGGCAAATACCCTGCCCCCACCACCTCTGCGGCCAAAACGCCCGCCACCACCGGGGCCTTCTGGACCACCGCCATGACGGCCGAAGCCGCGTGCCATTGCATGGAGGAAAAACCGCTCGTCGCGGTCGGATCGTTCGTGATTACAATTTCTAAACATTGCTTATTCTCCTTTTCATATCAAAAGATATATCGTTTGAGTCTATCTGTAAACAATAACTTTAAATTGCATCGTAAAATGTATCGCAGGAAAATGGGATACAAGCGGCGGATGAAGGAAAATTCGTTGGGAGAAATCGGCAAGTGGCTATGCCCGCAAGACACGGCAGTAGCCCGGCGTTACATTCGTCAAAGTATGCAAGCTATTGAATATATTCAAATTTAGATGAGTGGTGAACGTACCGTCCGGCTGTCACTTCACGCGGAAATAAGTTCCCGCAAGCGAGCCGTTCACGCCGCAATAAGCTGGGGACTCACCTTCACCCAGTTTCGGGTTTTCCTGCACGTTGAGAACAGCGCCTTCCAGTTTCAGGATCAAAGTCGAGTCGGATTGGTCATCAACGATGGATAGCCGCCTGCCCTCCGGCTTGGCCTTGCCGCTTGCATCGCAAATCCAGCGCCCCGCGTACTGGTCCACCGCAGTGGCAGCAACAGACAGCATGCCTCCTGCTTCCCGCTGGATAACAATCCGCCCGCTCAGCGTCTCCCATGTCCCGGCAAAATCCTTTTGCGTACCGGTTTGAATAGAGGCGAGGAACTCCGCGCGGCTACGCATCGCTTCGTCAAGAAATGCCTTGTTCTCTGCCGGAGTTGTGTGCGTTGCGTTTTCGCTGAGGGAACTATCACGGACACCAATGAACAGTTTCTGATCGTTGGCGAGAGCCTTGCCCGCGTCCGGATCAAGCCTGATCCGCAATTGCTGAAATGCATGGGCAATGGCGAGATCAACCTTCGCCAATGCCGGATCGGCACAGATGGCCTGTTCAACATCGCTGGCAGCCTGCGAACATTTGAACGATGGGCCGGAAGCGGCCATGGAAGGAGATGGTGAAAGGCAGGGCAAAATAGCGAGGAGAAACCCTGTGGCAGAAATTGGTCGCATCGTAACGTCTCTGGTTTCAAATCGCCGGTAACAACTTCACCCCATACTATCGGTCTGCAGCGACAAGACCATCCTGCCGCGAATAAAATCGCGTTTACACGGGCGATGGTCAAATCGTGCTGTCAACGTTGTCAGCCATTGGGGCGAGAGATCAACCAGTAGCGTTTCAACACTCCTGTCGAGCCGGATAGGTTCAAGAATCGATCAAAACAGAGGGAGAAGACGCTGGTTCATTTGGCTTTTCTTGCGTCAATTTCTTCTGCTTCCTGACGGGTGATACCGATATCGGCGAGCAGATGATCACTCAACTTGCTGACCCGCTGCTCGTTAGACCGGTCTACTTGCGCGCGGGCATTTTTCCACGCTTGTATGATGCCTTTCTGAATGACCAAGAGAAGGGAGTGGCTTTCCCGCTGCTTTGCAATGTGATTAAACTCTACACTTTCAAGTAGACCAGTCGTCTTGTAAATAGACATGATATAGCTCCTTTTGTTTGAGGCATCCTCGCAAGGCGCCCTGCGTCAATGGTTATTTGTGGTTCGTCAGCAGGCAGTCCAGCGTCATTGTCATAAAGCGCTGTAGTGGCGCGATACTGCCCTCAGTTTTCATGCGGACAAGCGCGCCTTCATAGGCATCGATCAGAAAGGCAGCTGTCTGGTCCGGATCGAGATGCGCGGGCAATTCGCCCACATCCCGCGCCTCACGCAGAACAGTCTGGAAGTCACGCTGCCATGCAGCAAAAGCGCGGTGCAATTCCAGCCTTAGAACATCACTATGCGCTGCAATCGATTGAGCAAGATTGCCGAGCAGACAGCCGCCGATGGGATTTTCTTTGGCATATTCCTGCTCATGATGGACAAAATATGCGCGCAAGCGTTGCAAGGGCGACTTGCTCTTATCAGTGAGAAGACGGGTGCGAACCCCCTGATTGCGTTCCAAATAAAAAGCAAGCACCGCCGAGGCGAACTCCTCCTTACTGGGAAAGAAGTGATAGAACGACCCTTTGGGTACGCCAGCCGATTTGAGGATGGGACCAATCCCCGCTCCTTCATAACCATGCGAGAGAAGAGCTTTCAGCCCTTCCTCCACCAGCACCGTGCGTGTATCGATCTTCGTCATGGGTGAATAATAGACCAGTCGTCTAAAAAATGCAAGCCGGGCACAAAAGATGATTGACCGCGCATAGTCCAAGCAGCATAGCGTCTGCTATTTTATCATTTAATCAAATAGTTGCGCGGCCCTGATGACTCAAACCCTCATATCTTCGACGAGACTGGACGTGATTGATTTCCGAACAATGCTCAATTGACCGCTGCTTCACGTGCATGGCGACAGGCTGAGGCGGATACGACGCCACTCGCGATATGCCTGCGTCGGCCAACAGGCAGGCGCTCTTTTCAAACCTGCTTGTTCAGCGGTATTTGCTGGTCGAGACAACGCGAAGAAGTTTGCGCGCCGCCATATCGCAGCTCACAGCGAGCTCCACAGGGATTTCCGCCAAGGTGCGCAGATTTCGTTCGCTTTCGAACTGCATGACGGAAAGCGCGATTCCAACCGATGGCTTGCAACGTCCATGCAGCGAATCCACGAGCATTTCGCGTCCGGTGAAAAAGCTGCTCAAATCATAGTTGCGCAAATAATCGTCAACCGCCGCACGTGCATTGAGAAAAGCAGATTTCCACACTTCCATGATTTCACTATGCAGCACCACGGCATGCCGCCACCGCTCCTGCTGCTCAGCGGCATTGCGCGAATCCTTGTAAGCTTCAAGCCGCTTGCGCAATTCGTCGCAGAGCGCAGCCAAGGGACTGATCTTTTTTGAATCAAGGCTTCGGCTCCGCTGATCAGTTCAACGGTCTTCGGATCCATATCAATATCTTGGGAATTCTCCCAAACGGTCAGCATGGTCATCCATTCCCTCGAAAATAACCGTCCCTGAAACATATGGCCTGTACAACACCGGGCTGTTTCCCTTGAACGGGCCCGAATCTGACGACAGGCAGCGGATGGTTTATTGGCATTCCGACTGTGGTTGTGCGATTAGCATCTGTAGGATCGAAAACAGCTCGTATTTGTCCAAACTGTCGTCATTTTCCAGCAGAAGCGAACAGATATGCTGGGCTTTCGCCGCAAATTCTTCCAGACTTTTGGCCGGATAGGTCAAAACAGCTGTTCTTGCGTGATGTTCCACATCGGTTGCCGCCGCAAGGCGACGGTCCAACGCAGCATCTTCCTGACTAGAATCTGCACAATCCGTGCAAGCCCGGACGATCCACTGCAACTCACGTCTGGAATGTTTGTGCCGTTCAAGCACAGCTGTAAATGAAGGAGTGCGCTCGGCAGGATTAACCCGGACACCATCGATGGTAATGATAGCCAAAGTCACGCCGTGAGGTCCCCTGATGCACCGCTTCGATTTCGCTCGGAACACTATGCCCTTATCTTCAGAAAAATAGGGACAAAGCTGTCCCTATTTTGCGCTTTGTAGAAATCGCACTACTCTCTTATGCGCCGCTGTTTTTTACAGAGTATGATGGCGTGCAATCGGGAATGCGCGTGATGGCAATGTCGGAACAAACATCCAAGCATACACAGGTGCTGATCATTGAAGATCAACACCTGATGCGACTTGCCTTGATTCATGAATTACAGGCGGCACTGCCGGCATCCATCGTGCATGGAGCGGCCAACATAACGATTGCTCTCGATTTGCTGGAATCGCAGCAGTTCGATCTCGTGGTTATTGATCCAGGTCTTCCGGGTTATGATCCGAAATCGCAAGATGACCGTTTCGATGTTGTTCAGGTTGTCATAGAGTTGTCACCTGACGCCATTCATTTTGTCGTCACGGGTTCGGATACGGAGGAAGAGTGGGAACATTGCCAGAAACTCGGCGTCGTCGGATATCTGGCCAAGAACAATATAAGGCCAGGAGCCCTGGTGGATGTGCTTCAAGAGGTTGCCGAGCGCGGTTATAGCGTCAGGCTTTCTAACGAGACAACAGCACCGCCAGAGTTTTATCATTCGGGCCTTACACCACGTGAACAAGAAATACTCGGCTGGATGCGCCAACGGCCATCAGGTATCAGCCGCAAAGAAATATATGAACAGCTCGGGGAACGCTTTGATATCGACGCGGCATCGGCAGAAAAATATTATAAACGAGCACGCGCAAAGCTTTTGAAGACCGGGCTCCTGCCAAAGGGGCTATGATGGGGACATTTTTGGAATTGCATAGACGAAGACACATGATGGCAGAAGCAGGAACGCCCAAAACTGCCACCTCGGAAAATACCGGCCACAAGGGGTGTGGGTACTTCAGGAAAAATCTGGCTGCTTTTCTGGCGACGGCATTGTTGACCTGTACCCTGATGATCCCCGGCGTATCACTTGCCAATGACGATCCGGCAATGATCCAGATGCAGTCCGTCACGGGTGATCCGCTCGCAACGTTCACACAGGAACAGCTGAAACAGGCTTTCCCCATGGTGGACATGATAACGGAAACACCCTGGACCAACGGCGTCAAAATCCATTTTCGCGGCCCATCGCTGAAAGACATGGTGGCCAAATACAAGATCGGCGACAAAACCAATCTCGAAGTTGCCGCTTTCGATAATTACATTATAAAAATCACCATGGAAGAAGTGAGCGAGTTCGCCCCGATCGTCGCGCTGGAAAGAGCGTGTTCGGATGATGAAAAGAAAAACGGCACCTGCCCCAAGGGTCAGGATTATATCCCCTTGTCACTGGATGATGGCGGGCCCTTCTATATAGTATGGCCTTTGGCCAAACTGCCCAAACCCTATGTGCCTGCCCGTAATTCCATATGGGTTTGGTTCGCGACGTCAGTCCGGCCGGCCGACTGATCATGAAACTGGACAAGTATCTTGATCCGCTCTTCTACATTGTGTTGATCGGCGCAGCATTGCTCTGTTCCTGGTCGTTCATACGAGCAGATCTATACCGTATCCAGACCAATGAAATCATGAGCCAAACCTTCGAGGTTCAGGTTCGGGCATCGCAGGCGCGGGAAAAGATCGCCAGCATCAAGGGATATTTGACACTGGCCACCCGGGCGGGCCAGGTCGAACCTCGACTGCTGCAAGAAGTCACGCTGATGAACTTCAATCTGAAGTCTCTGGAAAAGCTTGATTACGCTGATCGGTTTCTTGACGCGCCTGACATTGCCGCTTTAAAGAAAACTATAGCCACCGTCGATACCGTCCTGATACCGCAGATCAAGGCGGGCAATCAATTCGACAAGGCGCTGCAAACTGTCCAGACCATTGAAACGGATATTTTCCGCACGGCTGGCTCGACTTTGGCACACAGTATAACGCTGCAAGGCACGGCAACCATTGCCGCTGACGTGGCGAGAAACAAGCTGCTGGGCGCGGCCGGAGCGCTCATTCTCACAGGACTACTGATTCACCAGCGCAACCTGCTGGCGCGGCGCAAAGATCAGCACATCCGCTCTTTCTCGGCACTGTTTGCGCATATGACACGCACCCGCATTGCGGCTCTGCGGCTCTTTCTCGGCTATGTCGGCAATAACAGCATTCCTTCGTCGGAAATGACCGAAGCAGCGCGGAGCACCATTGCCGAGCTGGAAAGCATCAATGAGGGGCTGATGATGATCGGTCACTCCAAGACACAATTCAAGAAAGTGCAATTGGGTGAGCTGCTGGCTGACATCGTCTCCAAGAGCCCGATCAGCCTGCAGCTCGATATCGAGCAGGCTGCCCGAACTTCCCTTATTCCGGCATCTCAGTTCCATCTCAT
Organism: Phyllobacterium sp. 628; assembly: GCF_014189505.1. Lineage (GTDB taxonomy): Bacteria > Pseudomonadota > Alphaproteobacteria > Rhizobiales > Rhizobiaceae > Phyllobacterium. The sequence goes on from NZ_CP050301.1 coordinate 2,979,496, forward strand.
CATCGATGAGCTCGTCCGCAACGCAACCAATGCAGTGGCGACACGCCCGGATCCGATGATTGCCATCCGGGCGAGCGTCAACCGGCGCTTCTTGCAACGCCCGCAACTGGTGCTTGTCGTTGCCGATAACGGAATTGGGATGAGCCCTTCTACGCTGGCGAAGGCTAAGGAGCCGTTCTTCTCGACCAAAGCAGGTGTTCACCTCGGGCTTGGTCTCACCAATTGTATGGAATTGGTAAAAACCATGGCTGGTAAATTGAAGATCACTTCGGTGCCCGACGTCGGCACAACGGTCCGTATCAGCTACGCACTCGACAGTTGAAAATGGGCGTGTTTCAGTCAAAACGGATTGTTTAGAATTAAGTGTAACCGCGCATAGCTTTGTTCACTTGTTTCTGGCTGAATAGGCTGAACACAACCTATTCGGCAATAAATGAACATTGACAACCCATGGATGACGAAGTTCGGCGCGCTCTCGCCGTTCAAACAGGTCGCGATTATGGTCGGCATGGCCGTCATATCGTCCGATATCCTTGCCGTGCTTGGCTTTTACATCGTTGGCCTTGAGACACCCTATCGGGTTGCCGCCGTTACCACCGGGATTGTGGTGCTGGTCAGCCTACCCCTCGGTGCATTTCTGGTCGCCTTGAACTTTAAATTGAAGCAATTGGCTGAACAGCTTGATCTGGAATCGCGCAAGGACGATCTCACGGGCCTTCTCAACCGGGCTGAATTCTATCTGCAGACGCAGCGCCTCTTTGCAAGTTCGCGCCCCATCGACAGTGCCGGTGCCCTCCTCTACATCGACGCCGATCATTTCAAATCCATCAATGACCGGTACGGTCATGCCAAAGGCGACGATGTCATCCACGAACTTGGCCGCGTCATCAAATCAAATATCGGCGAACGCGATCTGGCAGCACGTATCGGCGGTGAAGAGTTTACCGTGTTCCTCACCGATGCCGATCTTGGAAGAGCCAACTGGATCTCGCATAAGATCCTGATTGCCATCCGCAGCATCAGCAAGGAATTGGAGCTTGATGCAACGCCCGTTACCGTCAGCATCGGCGTCGCACTGCATACGCCCGGCCAGTCGCTGGAAGAGGCATTGGCGGTTGCAGACAAATATCTTTATTCAGCCAAGCATCAGGGCCGTAACCGGGTCGTTTACGGCTGAAATCACGAAATTGCCCAACCCAATATCATTGATAGGCGCACAGACAGCAAAAGAAAAAGGCGGGATAAAATCCCGCCTTTCGTTATTTAATATGGATTAGCTCTTCAGGCGGGTATTGCACAGGCTGTAATAACCGCCACCCTTCTGGATCCACTTCAGACCACCAAGCGTGTTGCTCTGCTTGTTGGCATAGTACTGTTCAAGGCATGTATGCATACGGGCCTTGCCAGCGCTTTCAGTGGAGTATTTTGCCGAGATAGCGCGCGGGAAAGCAACGCCAGCCGGAGCAGCCGTAGTGGCTGCTGGCGGTTCATCCTTGTAGGTCGCAGTTTCAGGTGCCGGTGCTGTGTCATCAGCCGCTGCCGTGGCGCCGCTGCTGCACTGAGCCTTGCGGAAGTCGTTCCACTTCTGGCCGCCCAATGTTCCGGCAGCCTTGGCTGCCTGATACTTGGCACTGCATTCCTTCATGGTCAGGCCACCGGCTGCTGCACCGGTATCTGCTGGTGCAGTTGCAGTCTTGGCGGCTTTGGTTGGTGTAGCGGCTGGCGCAGCAGCTGCCGCTCCATCACTGCACTGAGCCTTGCGGAAATCATTCCACTTCTGGCCGCCCAGTGTGCCCGCTGTCTTGGCAGCCTGATATTTGGCACTGCATTCCTTCATGGTCAGCCCGCCGCCGGAATCCGCCGGAGCGGCGGCTTTCGGGGCTGCTGCCGTTGTCTTGGCTGCAGGTTTGGTTGGCGCTGCCGGAGCAGCGGCTGCTGGCGTCGCATCGGCGCACTGGGCTTTGCGGAAATCATTCCATTTCAAGCCGCCAAGCGTACCGGCATCCTTGGCAGCCTGATACTTGGTACTGCATTCCTTTGCCGAAAGAGCATAGGCCGGTGCAACCGTAAATGATGCCACGCCAATGATTCCAGCCAGTATAAGATTCCGTGTGATGGTCATTTTGAACTCCCTCAATTTCAACGGCGCTATTTCAGAAACTGGCACCAGATGTAGGTTTCCCCCAAAACCCATAGTCTTCCCATGTGATGAAATGATTATGGCTTAAATTAGAGAAGTAACCAACTGGAATTACGCAGGGGCAGTATTCAACAATTCCGACAAAATATTGCAGGATTCCAATTGATTACCATTATGTCTTGCCAAAAAGCCGTTTTCCCGTGCGCCTGCTGCAAAAGGCCTGAAATGAACACTCGAAAGGATTTTTTGTCAGTGTCGTCAGAATCAAGCTCCTGGAAAATGCCTGACAATCATGGGTTGTCTTTGTCAAAGCGTCATTCGACCTGACGTACAGGGCCTGCGACGCCTTGGCATTTACCCGGACAGCCGTTTTGTTGCTAAATGATCAGGAGCTTGAAAATCGCCAACGAGCAACGAAGGAAATTGAATTGACGGCATCGCCCACCTTTCCCACGGCCATTTTCCGCACCTATTCTGTTGCGGAACTGTGGGCTGACGGCGTCGTCCATATGACCGGCGTTGCTCTGGCAATAGCTGGCGCAATCACCATGCTCGCATTGGCGCCCGGCGAGGCGACGAGCTATGCCGCAATGACCGTCTATCTCGCGACGCTCGTTCTTTCCTTCACACTTTCAGCAATCTACAATATCTGGCCTGTATCACCGGCGAAGCTTTTTCTGCGGCGCTTCGATCATTCCGCGATCTATCTGCTGATTGCCGGAACCTACACGCCTTTCATGGCCAAGAGTGGCACTTGGTGGTTGCTGTCAATTGTGTGGGCAATCGCCCTCGCCGGTATTCTGCTGAAACTCTTGAAACCGCACCGCTTCGACCGGCTCTCCATTGCGCTTTATCTTGCACTTGGATGGAGCGGGGTCGCCGGCTATCAGGAGCTAACCATTGCGCTGTCGGCAACGGTGATGTGGCTTATCCTTGCAGGCGGGCTTGTCTATTCCTTTGGCGTAATCTTCCACATTCTTGAACGCATGCGCTTTCACAACGCGATATGGCATTCTTTCGTTCTGGTTGCCGCATCCATTCATTTTGCCGCCGTATGCAGCGCGGTCGCCTGACTTGTCAGATTTAAGAAGATCAGACTACGCGCTTTCCGTCTTTGTCGATCACGACCTCGCCATCTTCCTTGACGAATGGTTTTTGTTTCCGGTTCGGCAGAATGTCTAACACCAGTTCAGACGGACGAGCCAGGCGGACGCCTTTTTCCGTGACGACAAAGGGCCGGTTAATGAGGATCGGGTGGGCTTCCATCGCATCGAGCAATTGTTCGTCGTTCAATGAAGGGTCATCAAGCCCAAGCTCCGCGTAAGGCGTGCCCTTTTCGCGCATGGCCTCGCGTACCGTCATCCCGGCCCTGCGGATCAGATCCTTGAGTTCCTGCCTCGCCAGCGGGATCTTCAGATATTCAATAATTGTCGGCTCGATACCGGCATTGCGGATGAGAGCCAGCACATTACGGGACGTGCCGCAGGACGGATTGTGATAGATGATAACGTTCATGACGTGACTGTCGTACCTGCCAAAGCTGGCCCCAGTCAATCTGAGACGCCGCCGCGCAATCACCCAGCCATTTTATCTTCCTCCACAAACACAGCAGACTTGAGACATGGCGCGAAATAGGACAAGCTTGGGCTGAACGAAAAGCTGCAAATTTTTCGTTGCAGGGCACTTTCGCGAAAATAAATACCCGGACCGATCACAGCAATCGTGATTAAAAGGTCGTCTCGACACGGGATATCCATAAGGGAACGAAAAGAATGTCTAAAAGCAAAACCTTTCTCGGCGCTACCTTTGCTCTGGCGCTTACTATCGGATCTGCCGGCGCGCAGGTCGTCGTCTCCTCCAAGATCGACACCGAAGGCGGTGTCCTTGGCAACATCATTCTGGCCGTGCTGAACACCAACAAGATTGCCACAACCGACCGTATTCAGCTTGGCGCAACACCGATCCTGCGCAAGGCGATTACGGCAAAAGAAATCGACATTTATCCTGAATATACCGGCAACGCCGCGTTCTTCTTCGAGAAGGCCAGCGACCCTGCCTGGAAAGATGCCGCAAAGGCCTATGAGACAGCAAAAAAGCTTGATTACGATGCCAACAAGATCGTTTGGCTGACACCATCGCCTGCCAACAATACCTGGGCGATTGCCGTGCGCAAGGAAGTGGCCGACGCTGAAAAGCTGAAGACACTTTCGGATTTTGGCAAATATGTCAGCAAAGGCGGCACCATCGTGCTCGCGGCGTCCTCCGAATTCGTTAATTCGGCCGCCGCACTGCCGGCATTCCAGACGACTTACGGATTTACCCTGAAGTCTGACCAGTTGATCACGCTTTCGGGCGGCGACACGGCAGCCACCATTGGTGCCGCAGCCAACAAGACCAATGGCGCCAATGCAGCGATGGTCTATGGCACCGATGGCGGCATTGCTCCATCCGGCCTTGTGGTTCTGGACGACGACAAGGGCGTGCAGCCCGTCTACCAGCCTGCGCCGATCATCCGCGAAGCCGTTCTGAAGGAACATCCAGAGATCGAAACGCTTTTGAAGCCGGTATTCGAAAAGCTTGATCTCGTAACATTGCAGGACCTCAACGGCCGCGTTCAGGTTGGCGGCGAGCCGGCGAAGGCTGTTGCCGAAGACTTTTTGAAAAAGAACGGCTTCCTCAAGTAAGCCAGACACTTGTCTGAAAACAGGGCGGGCGGGAACCCTGCCCTGTTGCAGCAAGAGGAGAGCCTGCCTGTGCGTCTGGACAAACTTGGTGTCGTGATTGCGGTGATCACCGGTTATGCCGTGACCGTGGCTCCGTTTGCCACATTCCGGGCCAACCGGATCGTGGCCGGTGAACCACAGACATTGCTTAACTCTTTACCCGCATGGGCCGGGCCAACGCTTCTGGCGATCATAGGCATTGCTGTGCTGATCGGGCTTTTTCGCACACCCGCAACCTTTCGCCTCGCAGCCAGTTTTGCCGCGCTGATTGCCTTGTTCTTGCTCATCGGCTTGGCGGCGGAGCACCTTACGCCCGCCAACAATACCTATGCCCGCGTTTCTCCCGCGTCCGGCTTCTGGCTGCTGCTGTTTGCCTTTGCCCTGCTGGCGGCAGATGCCCTGACACGGCTGCAACCGACGCCGCTGATGCGTATCATTGTGCTCGTATTGGCAGGTGCTTTCATCGGCGGTGTTCTCGCCTCCGGCAGTTGGGACAAGCTGTCGATCCTCAAGGAATATGGTGCACGCGCCGACAGCTTCTGGACGGAGGCTGGCAAGCACATTACGCTGACGATTGGATCGCTCGTGGCTGCCGTTCTTGTCGGCATCCCGCTTGGCGTGCTCTGCCACCGCGTGCAGAAATTGCGAGCGATTGTTTTGAACGTTCTCAACATCGTTCAGACCATCCCGTCCATCGCCCTGTTCGGCATCCTGATTGCGCCGCTTGGCTGGATTGCCGCCCATGTGCCCGGCGCGGCTGAAATCGGCATCAAGGGTATCGGCATGGCTCCGGCCTTTGTCGCTCTGTTCCTCTATTCGCTGCTGCCTGTTGTGGCCAATACGGTGGTCGGTCTTGCAGGCGTGCCAAGCGGGGCCAATGATGCCGCGCGCGGCGTCGGCATGACGGAACGGCAGCGCCTGTTCAAGGTAGAGTTTCCACTGGCCTTTCCGGTGATCCTGACGGGCGTGCGTATTGTACTGGTGCAGAACATTGGCCTTGCCACCATTGCCGCGCTGATTGGCGGCGGCGGCTTCGGTGTCTTTGTGTTTCAGGGTATCGGGCAGACCGCCATGGATCTCGTGCTGCTCGGGGCTGTTCCCACTGTTTTGCTCGCATTTGCCGCCGCAACCATTCTGGATGCAGCCGTTGAATTGAGTTCACCATCCCACTCGAGGACATCCGCATGATCGAAATCGAGAACATCACCAAGCGTTATGGTGCAGCAACCGTCGTCAACGATGTGTCGCTTGTCGTTGAGCCTCGCACGGTCACTGTGATCGTCGGCACTTCAGGCTCCGGCAAAACAACGCTGATGCGCATGATCAACCGGCTGGTGGAACCGACGTCGGGCATCATCAAGCTTGACGGCGAAGACAATCGCTCCCTGCCCGGACACGAGCTGCGCCGGCGCATTGGCTACGCCATTCAGGGGCATGGTCTGTTTCCGCACCGCACTGTGGCGCAAAACATCGCCATCGTACCGGTATTGCTCGGCTGGGATAAAGCGAAGATCGACAAACGTGTTGAAGAACTGCTGTCGCTATTCCAGCTCGATCCGACAATTTTTGGCCCGCGCTATCCGCATGAACTGTCTGGGGGCCAGCAGCAGCGTATCGGCGTTGCCCGGGCGCTGGCAGCCGAACCGAACGTCCTGTTGATGGATGAGCCATTCGGCGCATTGGACCCGGTGATCCGTTCCAAGGCGCAGGAAGACCTGCTTTCCATTCAAAAGCGCTTCGGCACGACCATCATTCTTGTCACTCACGACATGGAAGAAGCCATCCACCTTGGTCACAAGATCGCTGTGATGGATGGCGGCAATTTGCTCCAATATGCAACGCCGGCGGAAATTCTCGCCAATCCGGCAACGGATTTTGTCGCCACGCTGGTTGGCACCGGAGACCGGCCTTTCCGCTTTCTCTCACTCAATTCCACCGGTGATGCGGTGGAGCCCGGTAATGCGGAGGGCGAAGCCATTCCGGCATCTGCCTCGCAGCGCGATGCGCTGGCCGAGCTTCTCTGGTCGGGCCGTCCCGCCCTGCCCGTCATCAACGAAGCAGGCAAGGCCATCGGACGCGTCACTGTCGAAGGTCTGGTGAAACGCGCATCAAGGCCAGCCGCATGAAGCTGCGCTTCCCGACCATTCTGCGGCTGCTGGTGTTTGCCCTGCTGATTGTCTTTCTGATCAGACCGGAATGGTTTGCATCGGTGTTTCGTCCGCTGACGGAAAATAATGCACCGGCGATTTACAATCAGGGCAGCTTGCTCACCCTGACCTTGTTGCATTTGCGCACGGTGGCGATTGCAACGGCCGGAGCAACTGTTGTGGCGATTGCTCTCGCCATTCTGGTTACGCGGCCAATCGGCGCGGAATTCCTGCCATTGTCGCGCAGCCTCGTGAATATCGGCCAGACATTCCCGCCTGTCGCCGTGTTGGCGCTTGCGGTGCCTGCTGTCGGTTTTGGCGAAAAGCCGACACTGATCGCGCTATTTCTTTACGGCCTGCTGCCGATCTTCGAGAATTCGCTGACGGGCCTCACCACCCTGCCACCGACTGTCACCGATGCCGCGCGCGGTGTCGGCATGACCGGCTGGCAGCGATTGATCAAAGTAGAGCTGCCACTGGCAATGCCAATCATCCTGGCAGGTATTCGCCTGTCCGTGGTGATCAATCTGGCGACAGCAACCATCGGTTCAACCGTCGCGGCGAAAACCTTGGGTGAAGTGATCATTGCTGGGCTGCAATCCAATAATCTCGCTTTCGTGCTGCAGGGCGGCCTGATCGTCGGTATTCTCGCCGTCATGATTTATGACGGCATGTCCGCGATAGAAAAGTTCATAGCCAAGCGTACGGGGCTGGTACAACAGACCTGACATTCCCATCTCAGTTGATACGGCACCCGCATTCCTCCCCGCGGAAGCTGCTTCACGGAAGGACATAAGTGATGAGCAAGACACGCAAGCTGCATCTTGGCGCTTTCATGCGGCCTGTCAGCATCCACACCGGAGCCTGGCGCTATCCCGGTGCCTATCCCGATGCCAACTTCAATTTCGCCCATCTGAAGCGTTTTGCCCAGACGCTGGAGCGTGGCAAGTTCGATGCGTTTTTCATGGCTGATCACCTTGCAGTGCTGAACATGCCAGTCGAAGCCCTCAAGCGCAGCCATACGGTGACCTCGTTCGAGCCCTTCACACTGCTTTCCGCCTTGGCGGGCGCGACAGAGCATATTGGTCTGATTGCCACCGCTTCGACCACTTTTGACGAGCCCTATCATATTGCGCGCCGCTTTGCCTCACTCGACCATATCAGCGGCGGGCGGGCCGGATGGAACATTGTCACCACGTCCAACCCGGATGCGGCGCTGAATTTTGGTCTGGAAGACCATATGGAACATGACCAGCGCTATCGGCGGGCGCGTGAGTTCTACGATGTGGTTACGGGCCTATGGGACAGCTTCGCCGATGACGCCTTTACCCGCGACGCCGAAAGCGGGCTGTATTTCGACCCGGAACGGATGCATGTGCTTGACCATAAGGGCGAGTTTCTGTCTGTGCGCGGCCCTCTCAACATCGCCCGTCCAGTGCAGGGATGGCCGGTTATCGTGCAGGCTGGATCGTCCGATCCGGGCCGCCAGCTGGCGGCAGAGACAGCTGAACTGGTGTTCGCCGCTCCGGCAAATCTTGCCGATGGCCAGAGCCTTTATGCCGATATCCGTGCCCGTATGGACAAAATCGGCCGCCCGCATAGCCATCTCAAAATCCTGCCCGGTGCCTTCGTCGTGGTTGGTGATACGGTTGAGGAAGCGCAGGCCAAGCGCGCGCATCTCGATAGTCTGGTGCATTACGCCAATGCCATCGGTTCCCTGTCGATTGCGCTGGGGCAGGATGCGTCAAAATTCGATCCTGATGGCCCGCTGCCGGATATCACCGACACCAACGCAAGCAAGAGCGGTCTGGAACGCGCGGTCAATATGGCACGGCGCGAGAACCTGACCGTGCGCCAGCTGGCGCAGCGGCTTGGCGGCTATTCCGGTCTTGCCTTTGTCGGCACGCCGTCAACCATTGCTGATCAGATGCAGGAATGGCTGGAAACCGATGGCTCGGATGGCTTCAACGTCATGTTCCCCTATCTGCCGGGCGGTCTGGATGACTTTGTCGAAAAGGTGGTGCCGGAATTGCAGCGGCGCGGCATTTTCCGTCACGACTATGAAGGCACCACCTTGCGGGAAAATCTCGGTCTGGAGAGGCCAGCCCACCGCTTCTTTTAAGCGCGGTGATCGAGCCGCTTCACCAGCCTGTCTCCGGCCCACTGGATGCCGCAGACAAGGATGATGAGCACGATGACGACCGCAATCATGATCGAGGTTTCAAAACGCTGGTAGCCGTAGCGGATCGCAAGATCACCCAAACCGCCTGCGCCGATGGCACCAGCCATGGCGGAAGCGCCGATCAGGGTAACGAGTGTGACGGTGAAACCCGCGACGATGCCCGGTAACGCTTCCGGCACCAGAACTTCACGGATGATGGTCCAGCGATTACCACCCATGGCGCGCGCGGCTTCAATCAGCCCGCGATCCACCTCGCGCAGCGACACTTCGGCGAGGCGCGCATAATAGGGCGTTGCGCCGATCGACAGCGGAACGATGGCCGCCCATGTACCGATGGATGTGCCGACAATCAGGCGCGTCAACGGGATCAATGCCACCAGCAGGATGATAAACGGCACCGAGCGGAACGCATTGATAACAGCGCCAAGGATGCTGTTGATCCAAGGATTGGGCGCGATACCACCCCGGTCTGTCGCCACCAGCGCCAGACCAAGCGGCAATCCCGCCGCGAGCGAGATGAGCCCCGAAGCGCCGGTCATCAGAAGTGTTTCCCAGACCGATTGGATGAGAAGATCAAGCATTGCTGGCGACATAACCAAGTACCTCTATACGGGCCGTGCGGGCCTCAAGAAATTGAATGACTGTTTGAGCACCGGCGACGGGAACCGCGAGATAGAGCCGGGCGACTGCCTGGTTCTGCACATGATCAACGCCGCCGTGCAGAAGGCGGAAAGCACCCGGCAACTCCGCCAGCAATGTGCCCTGCGCGGCCGCACCTGCCAGATCAACACCAAGCACCGCATCACCAGCGGGCTCGGCGGACAACGTTTTGGCGATATGTGCCGGAAGTTGCGGGCGAATACCGGCAAGGAGACTTTTGGTGATCTCCGCCTTCGGATCAGCAAACACCGACCAGACGGGCCCCTGCTCGACAATCCGCCCGGCATCAATGACGGCCACACGGTCGGCAATGGTGCGCACCACTTCCATCTCATGGGTAATCAGCAGAATGGTAAGGCCGAGCTTCTCATTGATATCTTTAAGCAGCGCCAGAATGGAACGGGTTGTTTCCGGATCGAGCGCCGATGTGGCTTCATCTGAAAGCAGCAAGGCCGGACGCGCCGCCAATGCGCGCGCAATACCGACACGTTGCTTCTGCCCGCCAGACAATGATGAGGGATAGGCTTTGGCCTTATCGGAAAGCCCGACCAGTTCCAGCAATTCCCGCGCCCGCTTCAGCCGTTCGGTTCTGGGGCGTCCTTCAATTTTCAAGGGGAGAGCAACATTCTCCTCCACTGTCTTGGCCGATAAAAGATTGAAGTGCTGAAAGATCATGCCGATGCGGCGGCGCAAGGGTTGCAGCTCGCGTTCATCCAGCCCGGTAATCTGCCTGCCCTCAACCAAAATCGAACCGGAATCCGGCCGTTCGAGCCCGTTGAGGCAGCGGATCAAGGTGGATTTTCCTGCACCGCTACGGCCAATAATGCCAAGGATTTCACCCTTACGGACGCTGAGCGAGACACCATCCAGTGCTGGCGTGGTGCCAAAATGCCGTTTGACATTCTCAAGCCGGACGACATCGATATCAGCGGTGACAGCAGCAATTCCGCCAGGAACGGAGACATGCGAATTCATCTGTTTTCCCTTCGAACAGGTGCACACAATCGCACCCGCTTCAACCACGAAGGCGGTCCGCCGCATCTTCATGCCGCGAACCGCCTTGTTATATGTGCATTGTTTTCAGTGCGTTATCAGTAAGCGCTGATACCCGTACCTTTGTAGACACGGTCGAATTCGGCTTTGACCTTGTCATTCTGGTAGGCAGAAACGAGGGTTTTTACCCAGGCTTCTTTTTCCTGACCGGCCTTCACAGCGATGAAGTTGCGGTATGGATTGTCATCGATCTTTTCCTGAGCGATGCGGTTTGCCGGGGTAAGACCGCTCTTCAGCGCCCAGTCCGTGTTGACCACAGCGGCATCCAGGTCTTCGACCGAGCGCCCGACAATGCCCGCATCCAATTCCTTGATCTTCACCTTCTTCGGGTTTTCAACGATATCCGCCGTTGTTGCCAGAATGCCGGTATCGGGCTTGAGCTTGATCACACCTTGATCCTGAAGAACCCGCAAAGCGCGGCCCTCGTTGGATGGATCGTTTGGCACACCAATGACAGCGCCTGCCGGAAGCTCGGCGATCTTGGTGAACTTCTTGGAATAGAGGCCGATTGGCCAGACACCGGTATAGCCGACCGGCACGATGTGATAGCCCTGCGTTTTGATCTGATTGTCGAGGTAAGGCTTGTGCTGGAAGGCATTGGCGTCGAGATCGCCGCGCTCCAGCGCTTCGTTCGGCTGGGTGTAATCATTGAAGACGACAGTTTGAATCTTCAGGCCGTTCTTGGCCGCTTCTGCCGTTACGATCTTCCAGACGTCTTCGTCTTCACCGCTGATAATGCCGACCTTGATCGACTTGTCGGCGGCAAAGGAAGACTGCGGAGCGGCAAAGCTTGCAAGCGTGATGGCTGAGGCAAGCAAGGCGAACAGGGCTGCGCGCCGGGTAATTCTCCAGTTTTTTGAATGGTTTTCCGTGGTTTTAGTCATGATCTGGCCCCCGTAGGCAGTGTTAAACTTCAAGAAAGAAACGCCTTGTTTCATCCGGATATTCGTCAATGCACAAAGTTTCAGCAAAGGATGATGATCTTTTGTGCAGTGCAGCAGGCGAATAACCTTTCAACAAACCGCGAAACGGGAGATCGAATTTTCCAGAAGCCGGCGAAAGGACAAAACAGCTCCAATCACGTGCGGCTTTGGCTGTTTTCAATGGCGCTGTGACGGGAGAAAATATATGCCTTGAGGTGGTCATGCAGCGGCCAGCCCACCCTGCCCGCCCACCTCTGCCCGCCGCGAACTGAAACTTTGTCACGCACGGATATCCCATGAGCCGCATTTCTCAGATTGTGTATGAACAGGCATCGCCGGAGGCTCGCGCCGAGCACGACCGCGAGTTGCAACTGCGCGGCCGCATGACGAACATGAAACGCATCATGCTGCACTCACCCGTGGCGCACCGCATTTATGCGGAATGGTTCACTCTGCGCGAGCAATTGCGCCCAGCCATTCCCGATCACGCAATCTGGCTTTTGTCGCTGGCTATCTCGAAGGCAAGCCACGCCGACATTCCCGTCACATTCTTTCGCCGCGCCCTGATTGATTCCGGCTTGCAGCCTGAGACCATCATTCCCAACGATGACGAGACGGTCCTGATGGATTTCGGCAAGGCAATTGTCGCGGATTCCAAAGCTATACCAGAGCGTTTATGGGAGCGGCTGGCAGCGCGCTATGACGAGCCTACACTGGTCAACCTTGTTGCCTTTGCCGGGATCATGATCGCAACGACCGTCTTCACCAATGTTGTAGAAGTTGAACTGGACACAGAACTCGAATCCTACCGCGAGCCCAAACCCGCCAAGAATACGGTTTATATCAATCATATAGACCATCTGGTTCTGACGGTCGAAAGCATCGAGCGGACCTGCACGTTTTACGCTGACGCACTTGGTATGATGGTGGAAACCTTTGGTCAGGACCGCAAGGCGCTGCGTTTCGGCAACCAGAAGATCAACCTGCATCAGGCGGGCCATGAATTCGAGCCCAAGGCAAAAGCACCAACGCCTGGCTCCGGCGATCTATGCTTCATCACGGCAACACCGCTGGAGAGCGTCATTGCTCACCTCGGTGCACTGGATATTGTCATTGAGGAAGGCCCTGTCGCCCGTACCGGTGCAACAGGGCCTCTCCGATCAATCTACATCCGCGATCCCGACTACAATCTGGTCGAGATCGCGAATATTGAGGCGAGCTAAGACTTTTCCCGCAGCACGGACGTCATGCCAAGCGTGGCGATTGCCGCCATTGCAGTAAATGCAACCAGCGGCCAGACAGTGACTGGAGGCAGCAGGACAACAACCACAGTCCCCGCGACGCCGACAATCGCGCTCTCGACAAAGTAGTAGAGAGCCGTCGCTGTACCAGCAATATCGCCAAATTCCCGTATTGCTCCATTGGCAGCCACGGCGCAGGTCACGGAAATGGCGGCGGCCATCACCCACATCGGAACAATGAAGGTTGCTATCGAAAGAGGCAGGAACAGCTGCCCCAATGCCAGCAGCGCGGCACCTGCCAGAAACAGCGCCATGCCCCTGATGAGGCAACCACTCCGTCCCCACCGGGTGACAAAGAAGGCACCGAAACGGCTGCACAGGATCATCACCAGCGCGACTGTCGCAAAGACCAGGCTGAACATGGTGGATGAAAGCCCAAGCTGCCCCATGAGGATGCCGGGAGCCGTCGAGAAATAGACAAAGAACGTGCCCATCGCCGTGCTGAACCCGAGCGTATAGGTCCAGAACGGTAGACTGCCGAGAACACGGCCAAAGCTGCCAAACAACGCCTGTCGCGTTGTCTCTATCGGCCGGGTCTCTGGCCAGCCGATAAATGCCCGCAAGCCCGCCAGAGCGGCAAGACCTGCCAGCAGCCAGAAAATGCCGCGCCAGCCAACCGCGTGATCGACGAGCGCTCCCACTATCGGTGCGAAAGCCGGAACAAAGGCCAGCATGGAACCAAACAGGCCATAGATGATCGCACCCTCCGGCCGTTCGGCATAGACATCACGGACAGTGGCAAACGTTGCCACTAGTGCGGCGGCGCCACCGGCAGATTGCAGCACGCGCAACGCCACAAACACACTGGCAGAGTGGGTCAAAGCAAGGCCAATCGAGGCAAGACAGAAGAGCAGCGCACCGCCAAGTAGCACGGGTCTGCGGCCGATACGGTCAGCGAGCGGCCCGAACAGCAGTTGCCCGCAGCCAAGCACGATCATGTAAAGGCTGAGTGTCAACTGAATGGTAGCAGGCGTTGTGTTCAGCACCTCAGGCATATAAACAACGACTGGCAGATAGATATCCATGCCAAGCGAAGCAAGCAGATCAAAGGGCGCCATCAGCAGCAGGGCAGCTGGCAGCGTGTAGTTCCAGTTTTTAGGAAGCATAGCAAAAATCCCACGCGAACGAGAAGTTCGGCGGCGATCATCGATCCCAACTCACGGTGATATTGAGAACTTTGAATGCCGCAACAACGATTGAAAAAGTTGTTACGGCTTAGCGGGTTGCGAGCTTGGCGGCTTTCATCGGACTTCACTGCTGTCTGTTTGCCATGCCGGTATAGGCACGGTGAATTTCTCCGTCAAGCAAACACGGCCGTGACTATCGTGGCAATAGTTGCACGGTTTCGGGATTATAACCTGCATAAGCCATGCCGCACGGTGGCGGGCTGGCCATGCCCTCCGGCAATCCAGTCGTACGAACTCCTAATTTCTGAGCCGGGAGATCGATGGCTTCAAACCGTTCCGCAAACACACTGCCTTCGCCAGTAAAATAAAGCACTACCGAGGGAACGCGGGTCCTCTCACCTTTGCTATTTTCTGTGAGAAATTTCGGTACGGGGACCGTCGCTTCTTGCCAGCGATGCGGCGGTTCGATTGTTTGCCAGCGCAAATGCAGCGGCTGGTCCAGTGTCAGGATCGCCTCACCCACGGGTGTATTGGCCCAAAAGCATGTGTCTGCGACACTGAAGGCCTCCTCGCCCAAAGACATCGCCTGACCATTGATTTCTAGTCTCGCAATCGGCTGTTGCCCCAGATTGACACCGCGAAATTCGACCACAGGCTGAATTTTCCCCCAGAGCCGATCGCGTTGTGAGCCGGCAAAACGGGTAAGAGCTGGAGCAACCTCAATATGATCGGGGTAGTGGTAATATTGATGAACCAGAATTGTTGCATCATGGCCTTGCCGAAATCCCATGACGGATGCGAGACGATCCGTATCGGGATAGCTCGGTTTATTGGCAATCAGCACCTCGATGGATTTGGTTTTTTCCTCCAGGAGCTCGCCCGTATACAGACGCATAGACCGAACATTTTGCTTAAGCCGGCTTCCTTCGTAAAGAAATGCGCCTGAACCAATCAGTTCAGGTGACGGGTAAAGAGACCATTCCAGAAACTTTTCCGGTTTGTCTCCGCGCATGGGCATTTCAGTATAATGGGTGCCTCCGGTGTTTCGAGGGTCAAACCAAAGATCTCGCCCGGTCAGATTGATATGGATTTCCTGCATAACCGGATGGGCATCTTCAAAACGGGATTTGCGCGCGTCATCCATGCTTTCCGACACCGGCACAATGCACGCAGCCAACACAACCGGACCCCACATTATGCCATGTGCGCACAAGGGTGTGCGTCCTTTGTCCCGCGTCAGATAATAGATCCATATGATCAATAACAGGACTGCAAGCAGGCCTATGATGGACAACCCGATCAGAAAAAGCCCAAACAGCTGGTTGCCCTGCGCATCGAGGCTTTCAAGGCTAATGATAGCAACGGCCAAGGCAAGCACGGCACCGACCACGCTACCCAACACATATGATTTCATTTGCAGTGCCTCATACCGCTCATGTGTCACCCGTCTTTGTTGAACACACCACAGTGATCGTTGCAATGCGCCTGAATTTGACTGAGACAGCGGCACTGCAAATGCAACCAAAAGTTAAACGAAATTTAATTTTCGCGCACACAAAGAAACCACGGTCCGTCAATAACCTCACTCGCGAGCAATGTTGGCATGACGCACGGGCACATTGATTCTGTTGAATTAAATGCGCCCGACGAAATGCAAGCAGTGCTCTGGTGCAACCGTAGCGTCGATGAAGAAACAATCTTGCAGCGCTACAAACCGGTTTGTAACTCAGAGGAAACGACCATGAAATTAGTTGCCACCCTTACAGCCACCGCCCTTCTCGCCTTTGTCGGCACCAGCGCGATGGCGCAGACTGCTGCTCCGGCGACAACCGCACCGGCAGCAACAACAACAGCCCCTGCTGCGCCGACGACGACCATGAAGCCCGCTGCCGGCGCCATGGCCAAGAAGGCTACTGCACCTGCAGCAACCACACCGGCCAAAACAGCCATTTCCAAGGCTTGCTCGGCACAGGCCGACGCCAAGGGTCTGCATGGCAAGGAACGTCACAAGTTCCGCAGCGATTGCAAAAAGAACGGCGGCAAGGTCTAACGCCCGATCTGTTGCTGGCGGCGCGATAATTGCATCGCGCCGCCGGTGTTTCGCTTTCTTTTCAAGTTGTGAAATAGCAACCTTCTTCAAATTGACCTGTCTTCGTTTGAAACTAAAACAGAAAGCCTTTCGTAACTCCGCCGCTTCCCAATCAAAGGGAAAGAACAGTGGAGAGAGAAATGCTCATCAAAACAATTCGCCTGGTTGCACTTGCATCTGTCTTGATCTCGGGAGCCGCTTATGCGGAAAATCCGATGGTTGGCGGTGCACCCATGTACGAAAATAAGAACATTATCGAAAACGCCGTGAACTCCAAGGATCACACCACGCTCGTCGCAGCCGTTAAGGCGGCTGGTCTTGTGGAAACTTTGCAGGGCAAGGGTCCATTCACAGTTTTTGCTCCAACCAATGAAGCATTCGACGCATTGCCCAAGGGCACGGTCGATACGCTCCTGAAGCCTGAGAACAAGGACAAGCTTGCCAAAATCCTGACCTGTCATGTGGTTGCAGCCAATGCCGATTCAAAGGCAATCATGAAGATGGTTGATGATGACAAAGGTGCGCACCCGGTAAAGACCGTTGGTGGTTGTGTCTGGACGGCTAAGTACAAAGGTGACAAGCTGACTTTGACCGACGAAAACGGGACAGTTGCCAACGTCACCATTGCCAACGTCAAGCAGTCGAACGGCGTCATTCATGTCATCGACAAGGTCTTACTGCCAAAGATGTAACGTCTTTTCCAGCTACGTTTTTAAGCGAAGAACCGACTGGCCCCGCGGACACGGTATGAATTGGGGCCAGTTTTCACCTGGTGGCAGAAAAGGATAATCCGATGGTAAAGTATGGTCTTTATGTGCCGCTTGAAGCCAAAGCAGGCAAGGAAGATGATGTTGCGGCTTTCCTTACCGCAGGACTGGCAATCGTCAATAAGGAGCGCGACACGGTCTCCTGGTTCGCGGTACGCAGCGGTCCATCCACATTTGCAATTTTTGATGTGTTCAATACCGCCAATGGGCGCGATGCCCATCTTGCCGGTGATCTGGCCAAACTACTGATGGGACGGGCAGATGAACTCTTCGCCAGCCCGCCCGACATCCAGATGCTTGACATTCTGGCGTCAAAACTGCCCGGCACTTGAAATCAGCCGCTTTGAGCCCTGCACCGCCTACAGGATTTGTCGGTATGATTACTCAACCCGGCGATTGAACGGCCAGTTTATGTTTTCGCCAGCGAATAATGCCCACCAGACCAAAACTGGCTGAAACGCCAGTCGCGGGGCGTGATAACACCATCCGAGTGTCACGTTGGCTGCGGACAGACTATCAATTGCGTGCTTGATATTCGCCGGGTACACACAGACCGCGTATAATGCCAAGGCAAAACCCGCAGCCTTGCGAAACCGCTGCCCCAGAAGCGCTAGTCCGCCCAAAACTTCGCAAACACCTGTAAGGAGAATAACTTGCAGAGGATAAGGCACCCATGCGGGCGTAATCTGCATGAACCATTGCGGACGCAAAATGTGGAGAATGCCAGCAGCGCAATAAATGAGTGCCAGAAACCATCGAAGGGCCGCGCGCAGTGTTGCCAATTTCTGATTTCCGTTGAGTTTCACGGCATACGGCTCCAGATTGAGACGGGATTAAACCGAAACGCCCTGCTGCTGTGCCGCGAGTGTCGCAACCAGATCACTGAAGCGGTCTCCCTGCACGGCAATGTGCTGGCGAAGTTGGCTACGCGCGCTATCAGCCTCCCCTGCAAGGATAGCCTCGACGATGCCGGCATGTTCGCTGAAAGAGGTCTTCATGCGGTTGCGCACGCGCAACTGCAGACGATGGTATGGCCGCAGGCGTCGATGCAGTGCCAGACATTGTTCGATTAGAAAACTGCTGTGGCTGGCAGCATAGATCGCCTGATGGAAAACCTCGTTGTCATAATAATAGGTATCCGTATCGTCAGCTCGGGCCGATTGTTCGCATTTCGCGTGAGCCGCGAGCAGCGATGTCCGGTCTGCATCGGTATGACGACGGGCAGCGAGTGAACCGGCCATGCCTTCCAGCTCAGCCATGACCTCAAACATCTCGTAAATTCGGTGCGGTCCCGGCTCGACAACCACCGCACCGCGCCGTGGGCAGAATCTCGATTAGGCCAATGGCACTGAGCTGCATCAGGGCTTCCCGGACAGGGGTGCGCGATACGCCGAAATGTGTTGCCAATTGCACTTCGTCCAGCCGTTCTCCCGGAGAATACTGATTGGTGACAATACCGTTTTCGATCTCATCCCTCAGTCTTTGCACAATATTTTCGGCCATGATTCCTCATAAAATGCAATGTAAGAATTCTTGTATACAAGATAGTTGACTTTACATACAATATCACTCAATCATTCATACCATCCTGGAGGAGGGATTGGAACAAACGAATGGTTTGATGCGCTGCGCGGAACCACCGCACAAGCGCTGTCATGTCAGATGCGTTATAGTCGGAACCTGCGGGAAGGCAGCATGGGGGAGGATAGAGATGCACATCATGCCTGCCCTGACGATGCTGGAAACCCTTCGGATCGGAGTTCTGCAATGACCGGTACATCCTTCTTCAGCGATATGGTGCAAACGATAACGGAACGCGGCCGCAAACTGTTGTCGTTTACGCCGCGTACTGAACGGATGCCTTCCGGCCTTGCTGGACTCGAGCACCTTTGTAACATGCTGCTGTCGAGCCGTGGCGAAGCATCGGGCATGGCGCTGGCAGCAGAAATCCTGCAGCAATGGTCCCGACTGAACGATGAAGAACAGCGTGATTTCATGCTGCTTCTCTCCGGCAAGTTCGGGCCCGATTCCGACAAGCTCGACAAGGCTATCAATACCTATCGTACGGAACGCACCGCCAAGGCCGTGCTGGATCTGCATCAGGCAGCGGAGCCGCGCAGACAGGAACTGATCCGGCGGCTTAATCTTGCCCCAAGCGGTATCTCCACCCTTGTGCGTATGCGTGAAAAGCTGCTGAGCCTTAAGGCAGACACGCCGGATCTGGAGGCTGTTGACGCCGACTTTGCCCACCTCTTTGCCTCATGGTTCAATCGGGGTTTCCTGCTTCTCCGTCCCATCGACTGGTCAACATCTGCACATATCCTTGAAAAGATTATCCATTATGAGGCGGTGCACGAAATCGGCAACTGGGACGAACTGCGTCGGCGTCTGGCTCCGGCCGACCGGCGCTGCTTTGCCTTTTTCCATCCGCAGCTTGCCGATGATCCGCTAATCTTTGTGGAAGTGGCGCTGACCAAGACTATTCCGGCAACGATCTCGGATGTTCTGGACGAAACGCGTGCACCCATTCAGGCACAGGACGCCAGAACCGCAGTGTTCTATTCGATTTCCAACTGTCAGGTCGGCTTGCGCGGCATTTCTTTCGGCAATTTCCTGATCAAACAGGTGGTTGAAGATTTGCGGCGCGACCTTCCAAAACTCGATACATTCGTCACGCTCTCACCCGTTCCTGGCTTTGCGGGCTGGCTGGCACGCGAACGGCGCAACGAGCATTCCGACGTGCTGACACCGGAAGATCAGGCTACCCTCGCCGCGCTGGATGATACCGGCTGGACTGATGACACAGCGACAACCTCGGCGGTGAAGACGGCTCTGATGCCTGCTGCCGCTTGGTATTTCCTGAGGGGCAGAACCGGAGATGGCCGGGCAATCGATCCTGTTGCGCGTTTTCATCTGGGTAATGGCGCAAGACTGGAGCGCATAAATTTCCTCGGTGACCGGTCGAGCCGCGCCATGCGGCAGGCGCACGGACTGATGGTCAATTATCTCTACAAGCTTGATGATATCGAAACCAACCACGAGGCATTCGCCCAGCGCAATGAAATTGTTGCCGCACCTTTGATCAAGAAACTGCTGCGCAATGACAAAACGGTTCGCAGTACGCCTCCCCCAGCAAAGGCCAACCCGAAAGACACCGGGCATGACAAGAACAAAGCAGGCAGAAAGGAATTGAGTTCATGAGCAATCATCTGTTTGACGCCCTCCGCCGCTGCATTGCTGACGACGACGCCGTGTTTATTGAAACCGGCGAAGGCCGTATCTGGACCTATGGCGACATGCTGCAATGGTCTGGCCGGATTGCCGGTGCCATCGATACGCTTGGCATTAGGCCGGGTGACCGCGTAGCGGTGCAGGTGGAAAAGAGCGCAGAAGCGTTGATGTTATACCTGGCCTGCATCCGTTGCGGTGCTGTCTATCTGCCGTTGAATACCGCTTATACATTGGCTGAACTTGATTATTTTATCGGCGATGCAGAACCAAGGCTGGTTGTTGTGGCACCAAAAGCCGCAGAGGGCATCAAGGCTGTTGCCGCCAGATATGGTGCGCTGGTCGAAACGCTTGACGACCATGGCGGGGGCTCGCTCATTGACCTTGCGAAGGATGAATCCCCGGATTTTGTCGATGCAACGCGAGCACCCGATGATCTTGCTGCAATCCTTTATACCTCGGGCACTACAGGCCGCTCCAAAGGCGCGATGTTGACCCAGAATAATCTGCTGTCGAATGCATTGACCCTGCGCGATCATTGGCGGTTTACAGCAGACGATCGTCTGATCCATGCTCTGCCGATTTTTCACACGCATGGTCTATTCGTTGCGACCAACGTGGTTTTGACATCGGGTGCATCCATGTTCCTGCTGCCGAAATTCGATCCGGCGGAAATCCTGGAATTAATGCCTCGGGCGACCGCCATGATGGGCGTTCCAACATTCTACGTCAGGCTTTTGCAAAATGCCGGGCTGACCCGCGAAGCGGTTACAGGTATGCGCCTGTTTATCTCCGGCTCGGCACCGCTATTGGCCGACACCCACCGCGCATTTCAGGAGCGCACCGGCCACGCCATCCTTGAGCGCTATGGCATGACCGAAACCAATATGAATACATCCAATCCCTATGAGGGTGACCGGATAGCGGGAACAGTGGGCTTCCCGCTATCCGGCGTCACCGTGCGGGTGACACATCCGGAGACCGGAGCTGTGCTACCAGTTGATGAAACCGGCATGATTGAAGTGAAGGGGCCGAACGTTTTCATCGGCTACTGGCGCATGCCGGAAAAGACCAAGGCGGAATTCCGCGACGATGGTTTCTTTATCACCGGCGATCTCGGCAAGATCGATCCACGCGGCTATGTGCATATTGTCGGTCGCGGCAAAGACCTCGTGATTTCAGGTGGTTACAACATTTATCCAAAGGAAGTCGAAAGCGAGATCGACCAGCTGCCGGGCGTTATCGAGAGCGCGGTGATTGGCGTTGCTCATCCGGATTTTGGCGAGGGTGTGACTGCAATCGTGGTCAAACAATCCGGTTCTGCCCTCGATGAGCGTACGATTCTCGATGCCTTGCAGAACCGGCTGGCCCGTTACAAGCAGCCGAAACAGATTATTTTTGTCGATGACCTGCCCCGCAACACCATGGGCAAGGTGCAGAAAAATGTCCTGCGCGAACAATATGGCAATATCTATGCCAGCAAGGCCAGCGCTTGAATGCTGACTGCTCCACCATCGTGAAGATGGAGGGGAGACGAAAGGTGTAGGGGGAGCTTACGCCGCAACCACCAATGAAAAACGGCCGCTATAGGGAGTGCCGTAAAGGGAGGATTTTGCCGTGAATATCGAGATATTATCCATACTTGTTTTGATCGCCATGTTCGTCATTGCGACGATCCTGCCGATCAATATGGGCGCGCTGGCTTTTGCTGCCGCCTTCATCGTCGGTTCCCTCATCATGGGTATGACGCCCAATGACATCTTTGCGGGCTTTCCCAGTGATCTGTTTCTGACGCTGGTCGGCATCACCTATCTTTTTCGGTATCGCCCAGAACAATGGCACCATTGACTGGCTGGTGGAGCGGGCTGTCCGACTGGTGCGCGGACATATGGCGCTGATTCCCTGGGTGATGTTTCTTGTCGCGGCGATCATCACCGGCTTCGGTGCGCTTGGTCCGGCAGCGGTTGCCATTCTCGCACCAGTGGCATTGCGTTTTGCCACCCAATACCGCATTAGCCCTGTCATGATGGGCCTGATGGTCATTCATGGCGCACAGGGCGGCGGTTTTTCACCCATCAGCGTATATGGCGGCATTACCAACCAGATCGTCCAGAAGGCCGGCCTGCCCTACGGCCCTACCTCGCTGTTCTTGTCGAGCCTGTTCTTCAATCTGGCAATTGCAATTGTCGTGTTCTTCGTATTCGGCGGCTGGAAAAACCTGCGCGAACATGCTGCCGCATCCGGCCCGGACCCTGATACGCATGTTGCAGGCGCATCCCGCTCCATCGTCGGACATGGCGGCACGCCCGCTTCGCCCGCCTATCACCGCAGTTCCGTATCGCCTACCGGCGCGGCTATTCCGTCTACCGAAGGCATGACCAGCGAGCGCCTGATGACTCTGGTGGGCCTCACCGCCCTTGCGGTTGGCGCTCTCGTCTTCAAGTTCAATGTTGGACTTGTCGCGATCACCGTTGCCGTAGGCCTCGCCCTCCTCTCACCCAAAACGCAAAAGGCTGCCATCGACAAGGTCAGCTGGTCTACGGTTCTGCTGATCGCCGGTATCATTACCTATGTCGGCGTGCTGCAGAAGGCCGGTACCGTGGATTATGTTGCATCAGGGATATCGGGGCTCGGTATGCCGCTCCTGGCTGCACTGCTTCTATGCTTCGTCGGCGCGATTGTTTCCGCCTTTGCCTCGTCCACGGCGCTGCTCGGCGCTATCATTCCGCTCGCCGTACCATTTCTGATGCAGGGGCATATCAGCGCCATCGGCGTCGTAGCGGCCATAGCCATTTCGACGACGATTGTCGATACAAGTCCATTCTCGACCAATGGTGCACTTGTGGTAGCGAACGCGCCGGAAGCCGAACGTGAAAGCGTCCTGCGCAAACTGCTGGTTTACAGCGCGCTGATCGCGATTATCGGCCCGGTCATTGCGTGGCTGGTTCTGGTCGTACCAGGTGCTGTCTAATCAGCAGCGATCAAAGGCGGCGCACTAAGTGTGTGCCGCCTTCCTTTAATGATCAGCTTTTAACGATCTCGATCTTGCCGTCATCACCAACTTTAGCTGCAATATGGCTGTAATCGGCAATCGTCGCATGGGGTGTTGAAACCGGATGCTGGTGTGTTGTCGTCACGACCATGAGGTCCGCTCCGGCAGCTTCACCGGCTTTAATGCCAGCGGGCGCATCTTCGAACACCAGACAATCCTTGATATCCACGCCCAGCTTTCTGGCGCCAAGCAGATAGCATTCCGGGTCAGGTTTTCCGATGGACACATCTTCCGCTGTCACCATGGTCTGCGGCACCGGCAATCCCGCTGCTTCCAGCCGCCGCTTGGCGAGCAGGATAGGCGCTGAAGTCACGATAGCCCAGCTCTGTGGCGGCAGGGAATTCAGGAATGCCGCCGCATCAGCAATCTGGACAATACCTTCAACATCATCAATTTCAGCCCGCTCGATTTCTGCAGCTTCCATTTCCGGATCAATGCCCGGAAGAGCAAGATGGCGGATCGTATCAATACCGCGAACGCCATGCATTGTCGGCAGAAAGGCTTCAACATCGAGCCCCTGCCGCCGCGCCCAGTCACCCCAGATGCGCTCCGCCGCAGCGATGGAATTGAGAATGGTTCCGTCCATATCGAAAAGCAGGGCTGAAAACGGTTTGGTGAAAACCGGGGAAGCTATTGAAGACAATTTGGATTTTCCTTTCATTCGCAAAACCATCGATACACAATTGCCGCGCTTGCAGGCAACGCCCTTCGTGTTAGTTTTCGAGCAAAATCCGAGTCTGATCGGGTGCCAAATACGTCATTCGCCATTGTCTGGCAGCCCCGGAGAGAAGTTCATGTTTTCGCATATCAATGTCGGCGCCAATGATTTCACACGCGCATTCGAATTCTACGCACCGATCATGGAGATGTTGGGCAATCCGTTGCGGTTCTCCGATATGAGCAAGCCTTGGGCTGGTTGGCAGCCCCAAGGCGGCGGACGTCCGCTGTTTCTGCTGTCACGGCCGTTTGACGGAGAAGCCGCGACGCCCGGCAATGGACAGATGGTGGCATTTCTGGCACCGGACCGCGCAAGCGTCGACAATATCCATGCTCTGGCGCTGACCAATGGTGGACGCTGAGAGGGCCCGCCCGGTCTGCGCCTGCATTATCATCCCAATTATTACGGCGCCTATTTTCGGGATCCCGAAGGCAACAAAATCTGCGTCTGCCATCACGATCCGGTGGAATAGTCAGTCCGGTTCAGTGCCAGCCATTATCGAGCTGATCCCGCGTCTCGGCAACAGCCACTTCCCATAAAGCCAGCGAATCCGCATCAGGACGCTGGAACAGGCCGTGATAATTGCCTTCACCAAGCATTTCACGTTTGCGCTTCGCATCAACGCGCGCAAGCCTGTTAAAATCGATCTGGTCCTTGGGCTCCGCAGGCACTGCCGCTCCGGCAATACGGGTCCATGGAAAATTCTCCATCCATGACGCGTGCGAAGCAGCAGGATCAATCTCCATCACCTTTGCCCACGTCTTCGGTGCCCGCCACCAATCATGAAGCTTGACGGAGGAGTCCGGGTGGCTGTTGAGCCATTCCGAAATCACTGTTCCCGCAGGTGTGTTACCACCATGACCGTTCACGACAAGAATGCGCCGGAAACCCGAGCGATGCATGCTGTCGAGCAGATCGCGGATCACGCCGACATAGGTTGCAAGACTGAAGGTCAAGGTGCCAGGGAAATCCGCGAAGGATGCGGCCAGTCCATAGGGTAAGGCGGGGAAAACCGGCACACCAGAGGATTCTGCGGCATCGACAGCGATCTTTTCAGCCAGAATCATATCGGTGCAGAGACTGAGATAAGCGTGCTGCTCGACACTACCGATCGGCAGGATGCAGCGATCATCACTGGCGACGCGCTGTTCCACCTGCATCCAGTTCATATCCGAAATCTTCATCCGCATTCACCTTTGCCGACCATGCGGCTATCCCATTGAAGTTCATTGCCAAAATGATGCTCGCCCGACACAAGACGGCCAGCGTTTTCCAAGCGCAATGGAAGGAAGCCCTCTCCCGCAGTACTGTCAAGTCAGCCGGTTAAAATGCCTGTCGCACACCATCTGTTTTTGCGACTAAGTTTGTGCCACAAGTTGCAACAGTGAACATATTCATCAAGCTGCAGCAATGCCGCAGTTTTGTGGGCTCGGGGCACGAAATGGAGCAGGCAGAGGCAGACCAACTGGCAGGTTTAACGACCGGCGCCCTTTCGTTGTTTCTGGAAAATCCACTTGTCGCTTTCCTGACCGTCCTCGCCATTATCGTCTCATTCATTACAGCAACGTGGATTACCCGGCGCCTGCAACGGAGATGGCCGAAAACCTCGCGCATCAGAATTCTGATCGACTACCTCTCGACCATTTTGCTGTTGATGCTGTTCCTGTTCCTGCTCATGCGTCTTTTTAGCGGAACGTTCGCCAATCTGCTTATGTTTGTCACCGGTGGTGCACTGGGATTCTTTCTTATCATTCGTGTCCTCGGGCTGATCGTCGAGCAACTGTTCCGGCCGCGCGACCCCTTCCGCTCGATATTGCGGGCTTCACAGGTATTGTTCTGGCTGGCATTGCTTATTTACCTGTTCGGTCAGACAAATCCGGCGATCAAGAGCTTTTTCGACGCCGAGATAGAGATTGGTGACGCAAAGATCAGCCCCCAGGTTGTTTTCAATGTTCTGTTCTTCGGGGCTATTGTCCTCATCGTCACGATCTGGGCTTCCGAAACGGTGCAGCGCTTGCTTCACCGGAAAACCACCCTGCAACCCAATCTGGCATTGGCGTTGGAGCGGATCATTTCAGTCGCGATGTGGGTTGTTGCGGCACTTATCATTGTATCGCTCGCTGGCATCAACCTGACAGCTCTGGCCGCCTTTGGCGGCGCGCTCGGCATTGGTATTGGTCTTGGCCTGCAGAAGCTTGCGGCAAGTTATATCAGCGGCTTGATTTTGTTGTTTGAACGCTCTGTGCGGGTGGGTGATAACCTTATCAGTGACAAGATTGTTGGCCGCGTCACCCAGATGACAATCCGCTACACAACAATCCATACCACGGATGGTTTGGACGTGCTTGTTTCCAATGACACGCTGATCAACAGCACCATCGTCAACGAAACATTGTCCGACAGCAATGTACGGCTGGAATTTCCAATCACGGTATCGGCGGATACCGATCTGGACGCCGCCCGCGCCATCTTTCTGGCAGCTGTGCAGAAACAGCCGCGCGTCCTCAAAGAACCTGGGGCAAAAATCTACACGGCAAGCGTTGAGAACAAGAGCGTCAAGCTGCTGACACGGTTCTGGATCAGCGATCCCGGCAATGGCCGTATCGACATCATCTCGAATATCAACGAGACTGTTCTGGATGAATTCAAGAAAAAAGGTATCGGTCTGGCCTGATAGGGGAATCAGCAGACCACGAAGACATTGGGGCTGGGGAGGCAAACATGTCATTGAATGAAACGGTAGATCCCTACCGGAAAATAAGCCTGCGCATCATTCCATTCATGATGGTGCTCTATCTCGTTGCGTTCCTTGATCGCGTCAATATCAGCTTCGCAGCTCTGACCATGAATGATGATGTCGGTTTTACACCCTATGTCTATGGCTGGGGTGCGGGCATATTCTTTCTTGGCTATTTCCTCTTCGAAGTTCCCAGCAATGTCATCCTCGAAAAGGTCGGCGCGCGGCTGTGGATCGCCCGCATCATGATCACATGGGGGCTTGTGTCGGCCGCTATGGCATTTGTGCAGGGGCCGTGGAGCTTCTTCATCCTGCGGTTTTTGCTGGGTGTCGCCGAAGCGGGCTTCCTCCCCGGTATGATCCTTTATCTCACCTACTGGTTTCCAGCGGCACAGCGGGCAAAGTTCATCGGCTTGTTCATGGCGGCCGTGCCGCTGGCCAGCGCGGTAGGCGCCCCGCTTTCCAGTCTGATCATCGGCATCAATGACATCTGGGGTTTGAAAGGCTGGCAATGGCTGTTCATCATCGAAGGCATACCGTCCTGCCTTCTGGGTCTGGCCGTGTTGCGCCTCTTGCCCAATGGCCCGGCACAGGCACCGTGGCTGACCTTGACGGAACGCCGGATTGTGCAGGAAAAACTTGAAGAGGATCGCCAGCTCAATCCCGGACGAACCCAGCACCGGCTTTGGCCCGCGCTTACTGACCGCCGCGTCCTGCTTTTGGGACTTGTCTATTTCGGTATCGTCATCGGGCTTTATGGTATTGGCCTATGGCTGCCGCAGATGATCAAGGCTATGGGCTTTTCCAACACGCAAGTCGGGTTCATCACGGCACTGCCCTATATCGCGAGCGCAATCGCCATGCTGCTCTGGGGGCGGCACAGCGACAAACACGGTGAACGTGTCTGGCATGTGGCAATTGCAGCGGCGGTCAGCGCCATCGGTTTCATCGGCAGCGTCTACCTGCAATCCAACCTGATCGCCTTGTTTTGCCTCGGCGTGGCTTCCATCGGCATTTATGCGAGCCTTGGACCGTTCTGGGCCATGCCCTCGGTTTTCCTTCAGGGGACGGCAGCCGCTGGTGGTATTGCCTTGATCAACTCCGTTGGCAATCTCGGTGGATTTGTCGGGCCCTATCTCGTCGGCTGGATCAAACAAAGCACCGGAAGTTTCCAGCTCGGCATGGGCGTGCTCGCCTTCTGCCTCGCGGCTGCGGCTGTGATTGTGCTGATCTTGGGCCGCGAACTAAAATCCAGCAGGCACGATTCCGTGCACTGAAAGCCGTCCGGATCAGTTACTCGAACAGATCCGGATGGTTTCGTTCGATCTCGGGCAAAGCGCGCAGTATCTCGGTAAGATGGTAGCGAATGGCTGCTTCCGCGCCGTCGGGATCACGAGCGTCTATGGCATTAATGATTGCCTGATGCTGTTCGATCAGCAACTGCATGGCAGCGGCATTGAGCAGCGTCAGCTGACACGCGCGGTCCATATGCGCCTTGAGGTTGCCGACGACTGTCCAGGCCATCGGACAGCCTGCCCCCTCCGCCAAGGCAATATGAAACTGCTCATCAAATTTTTGAAAAGCTAGGTGGTCGGTTTTTGCCGCAGCGCGGGCCTGCGATTCCAGCGCTTCGTCAATCTTCTCGCGGCTTGCCGGAGCAAACTGTTCGCAAGCCCGGCGCACAACCGCACTCTCGATAACCTCGCGCAGAAAGCGGGCTTCCCGCATTTTTGGAATAGAAATCTTGACGACTATAGTGCCGCGCTGTGGAAGCACTTCAACGAATTGTTGTTTGCTGAGAGCTATCAAAGCTTCACGCACAGGCTGGCGCGACACGCCATAACGCTCGGCAATCTCGGCCTCGGATAACCGGACGCCCGGTTGTAATTCAAGCGAAACAATAGCCCTGAGCAGCTCTTTTTCAAGCCGGTGCGCCGTTGAACCACCGCGGCTGAGATCGATTGTCAAATTAGCTTCTCCCATCCACTTGCATTGCAACGATTACCATATCATACTACCATACTAGTATATGCCAAGCCAGTTGGGGTCAAGCGACGGCATGTTTGCGTACCATGACAGAGTGCCAAAAACACCCGGCACATCAATGGTGTCGCACATGAATCCGGCTGAACCAAGCAAAGCTTTCGCATGACTGAACAGCACGGCGATCAGGTTGAGGAGTCCTGCCGCCGTGTTTCAAACCGCTCATGTTTTGGGCGGCACCAAGGGGATAATGCCGGCAGCCCGGCATTATGAACAATCAGGGCCACGCGAAGTGGTCCGTGTGGAGGAGATACTATGAAGGATATTTGCCTGACACGCCGCGCATTTGGCCTTGGTCTTGCCGGTGCCGGTACATTTGCCATTATCAGCCGTGCGACAAAAGCCGAAGCCGCCCCTATTACCCTGCGCATGTCCTCGTCCCTGCCGGCCGATCCCAATTCGGCCCACTGGCTCTGGTATGACCGCTTTCAGAGTGGCTTGAAAAGCAAGCTCGGCGATGCCGTCGAGATCAAATATTTTCCGGATAATCAGCTTGGAAAGGAAGCCGACATTGTCGGACAGGTCAAGCTTGGCATTGTCGACATGATGATATCGGGCTCTTCAATATGGGGAACACTGGCGCCTGAAATCGGCGTACTTGACCTCGGTTATCTCTTCAATTCCATGGATGCAGCCGGTCCAGTGCTGGATGGCAGCGCTGGCAAGGTGCTGAACGGTATTTTTGCCGACAAGATCGGCGTTGAAGTCGTCAGTTGGGCCTATAGCTTGGGCGGCCGCAATGTAACAGCCCGCACTCCAGCCAATACGCCGGAACTGCTCAAAGGACAAAAGATCCGTGTGCTTCCGGTTGCCAATTTCGTGGCAACCTTGAAGGCAATGGGTGCGTCGCCGACCCCGATGTCCCTTGGTGAAGTCTATACTGCGCTTCAGACCGGCGTGATCGACGGACTGGAGCATGATGCACCAACTGTCCTTGCACTCAAATGCTACGAAGTGGCCAAGCACATTTCGCTGACACAACATATCTGTAACCCGCAGACAATTGTTATCGGCAAGCGCGCGCTGTCGAAAGTCCCGGCAGAACATCTGCCAGCATTCCGCGAGGCGGCCGCAGAAGCATCGACATTCCAGCGCAGCAAGGCCAACGAGATCGAAGCCAGTGCGCTTGCCAAATTGCGCAGCAATGGTGTGACAACGCACGAGGTCGATCGTACGGCGTTCAAACAGCTGGTCACGCCGCTATGGAGCGAGTTTGCCAAGGCCTATCCAAGCACCAAGCCTGTGCTTGACGCCATTACCAAGGCTTGAGGTCAGTCATGTCCGTCGAGGCTGCACTACCCACCGCTCACGCGCCAGCCGTAAGGGGCGCGCCGTTTGTCGGCGCTCTCTTGCGAATTGTCGAGATTTTCGCTGCCATCGCCCTGGCGGCCGATCTTCTCCTGGTCGTAACAGCTGTTCTTTGGCGATTTGTCTTTAACGACACCATTCTCTGGGCCGATGAAGTTGCCCGGATGCTGCTGATCACGTTAGCGTTCCTTGGCGGTGCGGCAGCTGTTGCCAAGGGCAATCACGTCGGCATCCGCATTCTGCGCGACAAACTGCAACCGCATCAGGCATCGCGTGTGGAAGCTGCGGGCCTGTGGATCGAGCTCGGAGTGACACTGGCTGTTGCTGTTTTCACAATTCAATATTGCGAGTCCGCATCGACACAGGTGACATCAACTGGCCTGCCGCAAAATCTCTTCATGTACCCGCTGATTGTCGGCGGCTTCGGTATGGCAATCTTTACCGCCGCGCGGCTTCTCGCCTATCGCACGGCCGATATAGCGGCTGGTTTGGCGGGGCTGCTTGTTCTGATTGGTGTTGTGGCCATCTGGAGCACGCTGGTGCCTTCCTTCGCCCCCAGCCCTTTGACACTCATGCTGGTCGGGTTCGCAATTTGCCTATCGAGCGGCATACCGATTGCCTTCTCGCTCTGCGTTGGTGCCCTGCTCTATATCTGGGGTGACGGTTTCATTCCCTTTGCTGTCTTTGCCCAGCAGGCATCGAGCGGCATCGACAATTTCGTACTGCTCGCCGTGCCATTCTTCGTGCTGACCGGTCTCGCCATGGAAGTGAACGGCATGTCCGTCCGGCTGATTGAACTGTTGCGCCGCGGCGTCGGCCAACGCAAAGGCGGACTGAACATCGTCACCATTTTAAGCATGGTGCTGTTCTCCGGCATTTCAGGCTCGAAATTGGCTGATGTGACGGCGGTTGGCACCGTCATGATCCCGGCGATGCGCCGCTCGGGCCACGATCCATCTGAAGGTGTTGCCTTGCTGGCGGCAAGTGCCGTTATGGCGGAAACCATCCCGCCTTGCATCAACCTGATTATCCTGGGCTATGTCGCCAACCTGTCCATCGGCGGCTTGTTCGCAGCCGGCATTTATCCGGCAGCCCTGATGGCCGGCGCTCTGATCCTTGGCGTCATCATCTTTTCCAAAAAAGCACCACCTGCTCCGGTCGAAACCTCCGGGCGAAGCCTGAAAAACCTGCTCTGGAGCAGTGCAGTCAGCCTCGGTGTCATCGTTATCATCTTTGGCGGCTATCGCTCCGGCTTTGCCACGGCAACGGAAATCGGCGCTTTTGCTGTCGCTTATGCCTTGCTGGTTGGTAAGCTCGTGTTCCGGGAATTGACATGGCGTAGCACGGTGACGCTGTTCGTGCGCTCGGCCACATTGGCCGGTATGATCCTGTTCGTGGTGGCAGCGTCGCAGACCGTCGCCTTCTCGCTGACTATCGATCAGGTACCGCATATGTTGGCGGAAGCCATGATCAATCTCAGCCACGGCGCAGGAGCTTGGGCGTTTATCATCGCATCGATACTGATCCTGATCATCATGGGTGCCGCATTGGAAGGCGCTCCCGCACTGATCATCTTCGGGCCCCTGCTCATTCCGGTCGCGCAGAGTTTTGGCATCCATCCGCTGCATTATGGCATTGTCCTGATCGTGGCGATGGGACTTGGCCTGTTCGCGCCACCGCTTGGGCTTGGACTTTATACAAGCTGTGCAGTCGGCGGGGTATCACTGGAGGCAACCGTACGGCCTATCGCCAAATATCTGGCGATCCTGTTCGTATGCCTCCTGCTGATTGCCTTCATCCCGGAGATCACACTGTCGCTGCCCCGCTATATGGGCTTCGTCCACTAATCCCATGGAAGCCATCATAAAATGCCGGGCCTTGTGTCCGGCATTCTTTATTGCGGCCGGAAAACCAGAACAAAGTACAATCCCAAATCTCAGGCAGCTGTTTCGCTGATTGCATCGGGGCCCAAAATTGTTTCCTCAGGCGAATAAAAAGCAAAACTTGAACATGCCCTCCGGAACGCTTCCGCCACTTCCGCAGCCGAAGGCTTTATGTCCGCATCACCGCGCAAAAGATAGAGCATGCGCGACAGTGACGGCGTGAGTGGTCGCGACGCGCACCCACCCACGGCAGTTGGCAAGACAAGCTCCGGCAGGATCGCAACGCCGACACCCGAGCGGACCATGGAAAACAATGTTTCCTTCTCCCGCACGCGAACGATCACATCGATATCGATACCTGAACTTTTGAGGATTGCATCGGCGTGCGGTCCGCATCCAATTGCCGGCATGACAAATCGCGCCCCTTGGAGGTCCGCCAGCGAAATAGCCTCTTGCGCAATCAGCACATGCTCTTCCGGCAACAGCAAACGCAATTTGTCTTCCATGAAATGCTCAGCATGCAAATGGTCGCTGACTCCGCCAATACCGAAGTCAATCAGGTCATTTTTCACCCATTCATGCACTTCCTGATCCGTTCCCTCCCAAATATCGAGCCTTATATCCGGGAAATTACGGCGCAGATCACGCAACGCCGCTGGCGCTATCCGCGATGAGATGCTGGCAACAATACCAGCCCGGACAGTTCCGCAAACATTTTTATCGTGTCCAAGTTTGCGCAGACGCTCAATGGCTTGCAGAACATTCCGCGCCTCTTCGATAACCTTTACGCCTATCGTTGTCAGCTCGACATTGCCCCGCTGCCGCTCGATCAACGGTGAACCTACGGCAAGCTCCAGACCACGGATGGCGTGGCTGACGGCCGATTGACTGACACCGATCCGGTCAGCACCGCGCGAGAAACCGCGCTCTTCTACAATAGCAATCAAAGCCCTCAGCATGGTCAGGTTGATATGAATCTTGCTCATTGTGCGTGTCCAGAATTTTCATTTTACATGTTTCGACCGCCTATCTATCAGCTCGACTTGTTTCCGGGCAAGACAATTTTGCGCTATAGTCTTGTAAAATGCAAAAGTATGATAAAACCGCATGGCGCTCTGGCTTAAAATTCTAAGCTATATGCAACGCCTGAGTCCGTTGAACACATATGCAAGGGAGAACCCATGTTGAAGCACTTGCCGACGAAATATGTTTGTACGGCTTTGGCGATGAACGGCAGCCGGCAATGACAACGAAGAAGGCGGAACTCCTCAAAGCTAAATGAAAATCTTCAAATTTTCCGGCGGCGCGCAAAACTCGCCGGCGGAGCAAAACGCACCCGAACGAGCGGATGCAATCAGCACTGGCGGATTGACAGACAAAATGCCAAATATTGCGTCCACGGCGGTTGCACACTCCCGATATCAGGCAGGACATTATGTGGAACTTCAGCATTGGCCGTTCACTCGGCCTCATGGTGCAAACCGCACCCTTCATTGCATTCAGAATGATGATTTATTTCGGCATGGCTCTCGCCTATGTCCTCGTCACCGGTACCGGTGCCGGGATTGGCTGGGGAATAGGTGGAATTGGTGACGAAGAATTTCGCGCCAGTTCTACCTTCATCGGTGGCCTGTCAGGTTTTTGCCTGACCGCCGGTGTGCTCTATCTCTTGCGCGAATACGTGCTTTACATTGTCAAAGCCGGACACATTGCCGTTCTCGTTGAACTGATCGACGGCAGGCCATTACCGGACAATAAAGGGCAAATCGCCTATGCGAAGGAGATCGTTTCCAGCCGGTTTGCCGAGGCGAGTATTCTGTTTGCTGTTGATCAGTTGATCAAAGGTGTTCTGGCGGCGATTACGGGACTGGTGCAGGGCATAACATCCTTTCTGCCCATTCCCGGGCTTGACTCGCTCATGTCGCTGATCCGTGCATTCCTGCGCATTGCCGTTGGTTTCATTGACGAAGTCATCCTCGGTTATACCCTGCGCACGCGCAGCGATAACGCATGGGAAACCGCGCAAAAGGCATTGGTTCTGTATGCCCAGAACAGCGGAACGATGCTCAAGAACGCAGCCTTTGTGACGATCATTGTCTATATTCTGTCAATCGCCGTTTTCATTCTGATGCTGACACCAGCAGCGGCTGTTGTTTACTGGATACCGGGCGGATGGTCGTCAGGCGGCTTCATCTTCGCACTGGTTTTTGCCTGGGCGGTGAAGGCTTCCTTGATCGAACCTTTTGCCATTGCCTGCATGCTGCAGGCATATTTCCGCACGATCGAAGGACAGTCGCCCGATCCGCAATGGGAAGCGCGGCTATCGCAAATCTCTAGCAAGTTCAAAAAACTCGGCGACTATGCGGGCCTGTCCACTTGATAACCCGAGCGATAAAGCCGCCACGCCCTGAATAAGGCGTGGCGGCAAGGATCAGTCAGGCAGCGTGTTTGCAGATTCCTGAGTGAACATCGTCCAGAATGCGTTGGAGAACATCGAGCAAAGCTTCGATCTGTTCCTGTGTCGAAATGAACGGCGGCGCCAGTACAACAGAAGCACCCAGAGGCCGAATGATAAAGCCAAGATCGCGGGCGGCCTTGGCAATCCGGTCGCCAACCCGATACTCAGCCGCATGGGCTGTTTTGGTTTTTTTGTCGGCCACCATTTCGAGCGCGCCCATCAAACCAACGCCACGCGCTTCCCCCACCATCGGATGTTCGGCCAGCTTACGCAGACCCGCCTGGAAAAGCGGGCCCACCTTGCGGATATTATCCAGTACGCCCTCTTCGGTGATAATGCGGATCGCTTCAAGCGAGATGGCACAGCCAACCGGATGACCACCCGTCGTGTAGCCATGCGGAAACTCTTCCCACATTTCGCTGGCGGCGGTTGCCCGCTTATCGATATCAGCCGACAGCATCACTGCCCCCATGGGGAAATAGCCCGCTGACATACTCTTGGACGCCACAATAATTGCAGGTTCCAATCCGACGGTTTGCGAGCCCCATAAATTGCCGCTCCGGCCAAAGCCGCAAATGACCTCGTCAGCCACAAGCGGAATGCCATATCGCTTCAACACAGGCTGAATCATGCGGAAATAGCCATGGGGAGGCACGATCACCCCACCGGCCCCCATAATGGGCTCGGCAAACATACCGGCAATGGTCTCCGGACCCTCTGCTATGATTTGCTGTTCCAATCTGCTTGCAAGGCGGGCTGAATATTCCTCATCGCTCTCGCCTGGAAGTGCATTGCGCCAGCTATGCGGGCAATCGAGCGTGACGATCTCCGCACTCGGCAGGCCAAAGGCGCGATTATAGTCCTTGGCCGTCAGCGCCGCCGCCATAACCGTCGCACCATGATAAGCATTCTTGCGCGTCAGCAGCTTGCGCCGTTGCGGCTGCCCCTCCGCTGCCCACATCATCCATAGTAGCTTGATTGCGGATTCATTGGCATCAGAACCTGAATTGGTGAAAAATACCCGGCTCATCGGCACAGGCGCCAAGGCAATCATGCGCTCCGCCAGAGCAACCGTCGGTTTGGAGTTTCGTCCAAAGAAGGTGTGGTACCCGGGAAACTCCGCATATTGGCGGGCAGCAACCTCGGCAAGTCGTGTTTCGGAAAAGCCCAGCGTCATGTTCCAAAGCCCGGAATTTCCCTCGAAATAGCGCTTGCCTGCCGTATCAACGATATAGGCACCCTCGCCTTTCTCGACGATGGCGGGCCCATCCTCGCGCAATGAGGCAAGGTCAGAGAATGTATGAAAGAAGCTGCCGACTTCCCGGCGTTCCCAAGATTGAACGGTTGTATCCATGTGTCCCTCCCAAAGGCACCGACGTGCTTATCACATCGCCCACATTCAGCGTCCACATATTGCGTTTTGTCAATATAAAATACTTTACCTACATAGAACAAGAAAGGTTGGGGCATTAAACAGCAGCAAAACCATCTCGCCGCCATCTTTGAAAAAGCGGTTTAAATAGCCGGCATTTGGAATATTTGCGAGAATTTTATAAATATACCCGCATGCCGCGCTGCCAAAGGCATCGCAGCATCGCATGAAAAGATTGCATTATGATATATTCAAACTCAAAACCGACAGAATGGGAAAGCGCCAGCTGCGGTTAATCTTCATCCATTGACAGGTGAACGCCACCAGACCGGACCCGTTCGAGATCCTCATCAATATATTTGAACGTTTCATCCCGCGACACCTGCAGGTGCAGCCGCATCAACGCCGCCGCCATCTGGCGCTCCCCACGCAGCAAGGCAGCTATGATGTTCCGGTGCTCAGTCAACGATTCGCGAACACGATCAAGCCGCGAAAACCCGATATATTCATTGACGCGCCGGATATTGTTCTGCCGTTCAATGGCATCGACAAGGTGGGTCGAGCGTGCGCCCAGTGCAATAAGCCGGTGGAATTTGGCATCCAGATCGAACAGGCGGCGCTGGTCAAGCTTCTCTATATTTTTGATTGTGTTGACATGATCGCGATCGAGCGCTTCAAAGGCCTCCGCATCGATGAAATAAGGGTCGGCCAGAATGGTTGCAGGCTCCAGAATCTGGCGGAAATTATAGCCATTTTCGAGGGCCACCGCGCTGACATCCGAGAATATCCAGCCGTGCCCCACAGAGGGTTCCACCAATTGGTCGCGCATCAACCGGCGCAGGGTGGACATGAGAATGCCATGCGGAACCGCATATTTCTGCATCAATGCCCGTTCGCTGATGACGCTCTTGAGATTACCCAGCGCCATGTCGCGCATCACACGCTCGTCAAGCAGTTCGTCCTTGTCAGCGTCCGCTTCGAGAACGTCAGCGCTCGCATCCGCCAGTCGAAATCCACGGTGTTGCTCGTAGCTGACCACACCTTCATTCTGCAATTGCCAAAGCACTTTGCGAACGGGCGTACGTGAAATCCCCAATGCATCCGCAATTTCGGCCTCGTTGACCCTGTCGCCAACATGCAAATCTTCCCCAAAGCGTCTTTGCAACTGGTCGCGAATTCTTGTCTGAAGCGGTGTGTGTTTGGTCAAGTTACGGTCCCCATCTTCTTTTGATTGCATTTTTCTTTATCAAAGAACCTTTATCAATCCTTAAGTGGCTGTTTTTAACATAAAAGTATATTTTTTCACGTCAGCGGTGAAACGGCGGATTGTTGAGGATGTCGCAGACCATGCCAGCCCGCGATCGCCCCACTCCTCATATTGGGCTTGTCAAATCACGTTGGATGGCCATGCCACGAAGCTTAGCTAGACATTTTTGAAGAATCCGATAGCTGTCTGGGTTAGCCGGAACACCAAATTGCTAAACTGAGGAGCCAGCCATGGCGCTACGCCCATTCGCATCATTGATCGTTGTCGCCATGATGGCTCTGACATTTGCCGCAACTCCCGCTTGGAGTGCTGCCACAACGGAAACCATTGCCTTCATCCGGCATGGCGAGAAGCCAGAGA
Organism: Phyllobacterium sp. 628; assembly: GCF_014189505.1. GTDB lineage: Bacteria > Pseudomonadota > Alphaproteobacteria > Rhizobiales > Rhizobiaceae > Phyllobacterium. The sequence continues at coordinate 3,017,034 of NZ_CP050301.1, forward strand.
AAGGCCTTGGACAGCTCAATTGCCAGGGATTGAACCGTGCGTTGGCGCTGCCGTCGGTGATCGCCAAGACATTGGGCAGGCCCGACTTCATCTTCGCTCCCAATCCTTCGGATCAGAAAAAGGACGATGGTAAGCGCTACGACTACATTCGTCCGCTGGCGACTGTCGAACCTACGGCAATATCGTTCGGCTTGCCGGTCAATGTCAGCATCGGCGTGTCTGATGCTGATGATCTTGCCAAAGCTCTGACCAAGACGCCTCTCCGCAATGCGCGTGTTCTGGTCGCGTGGGAGCACAAGAAGATCGACAACATCGTCAGCGATCTGCTGACCACCAATGGCGGCAACAGCGCGCAGGTGCCGAAGTGGGACGGAGATGATTTTGACAGCATCTATATCGTGACGATCACCAGAAATGGTGATGTGGCCAAAGCGGCGTTCGAAATCAAACATCAGGGCCTGAACGGTCAGTCGCAGACCTGTCCGCATTAACCCAAGGCAGCGCAAGTCACATGTCTGTATTGAAAGGCGAATAAACGCGCCGGACATGATTTTTTGCCGCGACAGGATTCCCAGTTGTTCTTGGAAACTATTATAAATAGTTTGATAGCGGGCTGACTGATTTGTAACGGCAAATATTCTGTTTGTTGTGTGTCGGGGGTAACATGATTTTCTGTGATTCAGCAGGGCCGATATATTCGCCGCAGGACGTGGCGATCATGCGTCAGGCCTATGCCGAAGCATTTCGCATGCTGGATCTAGGACCGCGGTCCAAGGTATATTCGGAAGAGATTGCCGGGATAATTCTTCAGATTTTCACCTCGGGCGTCTCTGACGTCCAGAAACTAGCGCAACTTTCTGTTGATCGCGCCGTTCGCAAAAACTTTGAACTGCGGCTTACAATCGATGCCGCACGCGCGCATCAGTTACGCCGGGAGCAAGCGGAGGCTGCCGCTGCCAAGGCTCTGCTCAAGCCAGTGGCATGGAAGCCGCACCGTCCGGGTTACACGCGAAACTAGCACTCCTGACATTTTACGCGTCCCAGTTTTTTGACGTGTTCATGGGTTCAGTATAAACCTGCCGAGGCAGACGCCTTCATCCTTGCAGTCAAAAATGTTCCGTAAATTCAACATCCGCCGTCTCGGTGTTCTATCCATTTTTCTGGCACCAAGCCGTCTCAGGGCTTTCGCGCGCGGTAACGAGCTTGGGCTTGTTCTGGCCGCCGCCGTGATTGGCGTTGTCTCGGGTGTCGTGGTAACCGGGATGAGCCTGATTACCCAGGAAATGCATCAGCTGATTTTCAAAATCGCCGATGGCGAACGGCTGAGTTCCATGAGCACGATGGATCAGGTGGTGGTCTTTACCGCCCCGCTCGCGGGCGGCGTCCTGCTCGGCATCGTCGCCCTTATATTGGCGCGCTGGCGAAAGCGGCCGATGGTCGATCCGATCGAGGCCAATGCACTGCATGGCGGGCGGCTTTCGCTCAACGATAGTCTCATCGTGGCGGGTCAGAACATTATTTCCAATGGTTTTGGCGCATCCGTCGGTCTGGAAGCCGGCTATACACAGCTGGCGTCAGGTCTCGCATCCAAACTTGGCCTATCCCTGCAATTGCGCCGGGCGGAGCTGCGTATATTGATTGGCTGCGGCGCTGCAGGAGCGATTGCCGCTGCATTCAATGCGCCGTTGACTGGCTCGTTCTATGCGTTCGAGCTGATCATCGGGTCCTATACCATCGTCAGTCTGGCACCTGTTGTCGTCTCTGCACTAATCTCTACCATGGTTGCACGCGCCTTGGTCGGCAGTGATTTCACGATCGACGTGGGTAATTTTGGCACCGTCGTGACTGCCGACTACGTACCAGCCCTATTGCTCGGGATATTGTGTGCCGGAGCAGGCATCCTGCTGATGAAGGGCGTTTCGTTCGTTGAAGAGCTTACACGCAAAAGCTCGGTGCCTCCCTCCATACGGCCTATCATAGGCGGCGCCGTTGTCGGTGGTTTGGCACTGATCTCGCCGCAAGTTCTCTCTGGCGGTCATGGTGCTTTGCATCTCAATCTCGATCATACGGCAACGATAGCGTCCCTCCTTGGAATACTCCTGCTCAAATCAACAGCGTCTGCTGTTTCCATCGGCTCGGGGTTTCGCGGCGGCTTGTTCTTCGCCTCACTGTTCATGGGCGCATTGCTTGGCAAGATTTTCGCCTATTCAGCCCCATTCATTTTTGCGCATGCAACACTTACCCCAGTTATCTACGCTGTCGTCGGCATGAGTTCGCTGGCGGTTGCAGTCATTGGCGGCCCGCTCACCATGACGTTTCTTGCTTTGGAAATAACCGGAGACTTTCCCATCACGGCGCTGGTACTGGCAGCCGTTATCACCGCTTCCCTTACAGTGCGAAATACATTTGGCTATTCCTTCGCGACATGGCGTTTCCATCTGCGCGGTGAAAGTATCCGTAGTGCCCATGATGTGGGTTGGATCCGCAATCTGACGGTTGACCGGCTCATGCGCCGCGATGTGCGCACAGCGTCCATCCACATGAGCATCGCCGATTTCAGGCATGACTTTCCGCTTGGTTCCACACAGCGCGTCGTTGTGCTGGATGATACAGAGAAATATGCGGGCATCGTTCTCGTGCCGGAGGTGCATTCCGAAATCGTTGATCCAACGATACAAGATCAGGGTATCAGCGGCCTTTTGAAATATCCGGGCGATTTCCTGCACCCACAGATGAATGCCAAACAGGCTATGGCAATTTTCGACAAAACGGAAAGTGAAGCGCTGGCCGTGGTCGATAACCTCATCGAGCGCAAAGTTGTAGGCCTGCTCACTGAAAGCCATACATTGCGCCGCTACAGTGAAGAGTTGGACCAGCGACGGAGGGAAATATCGGGTGAACTTTGAACGAACGGGTCCGCAAAAACAACTGACTACACGCACCAATTGCGTGACTATCTCAAACTTCATAAAACTGTCATCTGGCAGAAACGGAATATTCAAAGGTAATGGCAAAATATCCGGCGGCAATTCGCATTCATGCCGGAGTTCCTCATGTCATTCCAACCCGCCGAAATGCTGGTTTTACGTCGATTTGGTGACGATCAGCTCGTGACACTCGCCAAGCTCGCCATCGAAACCGCATTCCAGCCCATTGTCGAGGCAGCAACCGGGGCGACATTTGGTTATGAATCGCTGATGCGGGGTTTCGACCGGCTGGGATTTGGCTCACCCCCGAGCTTCTGGACAAGGCCCACGACGTTGGTCAGCTCGCCGAGCTGGAACAGATGATCAACAACCGGGCCTTTGCGGGCTTTTCCGTCCTGCCCGGCTTTGCCCACCGGATGCTTTTCATCAACATTGATGCACGCCTGATCAGTCTTGGCAGTGATTTTATCGAACGTCTGGCCTTCAATCTGACCAAAGCCAACATACGCCCCTCCTCGATCTGCTTCGAACTTTCCGAGCGTTTTGACAATACCAAGGACCCTGCCTTTGCCGCGCTGATCAAAAAATTGCGCCATACGGGATTCAAGCTTGCTATTGATGATTTCGGCGTCGGCTTCAACGGCCTGAAGCTCCTGTGCGACTATCCGACGGATTACGTCAAAGTCGACCGGCATTTCATCTCCGCACTTGATGCAAGCCCGCGCAAACGTCACATCGTCAAACAGATCGTGCAAATGGCGCACATGCTTGGCGCGCGCGTCATCGCTGAAGGCGTGGAAACGGAAGCCGAGTTTATCATATGCCGGGATCTCGGCTGCGACCTTGTCCAAGGCTATTACATTGCCCGCCCGACAACCAATGCCGGAGAACTGCAGGACGCCTATCCGCATCTCGAACATGCAGGAACAGGCCGCAGACAAACGACGACACTCGACAGCATCCTGATCCGCGCGCAGGTGCAGCGCCTGCCCGCCGTGCGCGAGAATGACGATCTCGACAATGTCTTTGAGCTCTTTCGCAAGAACCCGCAACAGAGCTTTTTCCCGGTTTTAAGCGCCAATGACGAGCCTCGCGGGGTCCTGCACGAATATCACGTCAAAGCGATGATCTATCATCCCTTCGGGCGGGATTTGCTCAAGAACCGGATATACCAGCGCGGCATATCTCACTTCGTCACCGGAACACCAATAGCTGACCTTGATACGCCAGCCGAACAAATGCTGAAGATCTTTGCCGGGATCGACGGCAGCGATTGTGTGATCCTGACAGAAAACCTGCGTTATGCCGGGGTTTTATCCGCTTCATCGCTGCTGAAAATTATCAACGAAAAACAGCTCAAGACTGCGCAGGATCAGAACCCGTTGACCGGCCTTCCCGGCAACCGGTCCATTCGCGACTATGTTCAGGATGCGATGCGGGACGGTTCATCCGCACGTTTCTTCTGCTATTGCGATTTCGACAATTTCAAACCGTTCAATGACAATTATGGATTTCAGAAAGGCGATCTGGCTATTGGTCTTTTTGCCTCCCTGCTCCGGCACCATTTTGTTGGCGAAGATAAATTCCTCGGTCATGTTGGCGGAGACGATTTTTTCATTGGCGTTACGGGTGGCAGCCGCGCCGATATTGAAGAACGCTTGACCGTGCTGCTCAACGATTTCCAGAGCAATGTGCTTGATCTTTATACACCGGAGGACCGCGCCGCCGGGGCCATTCGCGCCCACGACCGTTCCGGCGGTGAACGCCACTTTCCCTTGATGCGCTGCAGCATCGCCGTTCTCGAAATCGACGAGGGCAATATGCATGCGGACGTCAACAAGGTCAGCGCCAATATTGCCACGATCAAGGCGACGGCTAAAGCCAACCCAACCGGGCTGGTGTTCAGCGGATTGAAAGAGATTTGATCAACCCGTTGACGGGAAATTCCTGACATTGGACAGGATTTCCTTGGACAGTGCGGAAATCAGTTCCTGGTCTGCGCCCTTGCGCGGCACCAGAACAAATTCAACATCCTCGAGCTGGGGGAGCCGTCCCGCAGGAATTTCCAGCAATCCGGCAGGCACCATGCTTCGTGGCTGAACCAGCACACCCATGCCTGCCCGTGCAGCGGCGATCAGACCGCTGAGGCTGCTGCAGGTGCATACGATCCGCCATGGTATCTGGTGTTTCTCCAGGGTTTCCAGCGCGACGCGGCGGGTGATGCTTGGTGGCGGGAAAGCGATCAAGGGCAACGCCTTGTGTTTTCCGGTAATACGCCCGGGATCGCGCGCCAGCCAGACCAGAGGCTCGCGATAAACAAGCTCGCCGCGCGCATCCCCAAGCCTGCGCTTGGCCAGAACCAGATCGATTTCGCCGCGATCCTGCATTTCATAGAGAACGCCACTCAGCGCAACAGTCAATTCGAGATCAACCGAAGGGTGCGCGCGGCCAAAATCCTCAAGCACATCCGGTAGGCGGCTTGTGACAAAATCCTCCGATACACCGAGACGCAAGTGCCCGCGCAAACTATTCTCGGCAAACAGCGCCTGAACCTCGCCATTGATCGTCAGCATGGTACGCGCATGGGCGAGAAGCGCCTCCCCTCGGCGGTCAGGGAAAGCCGGTGGGTATCCCGTTGAACCAGGCTACGCCCCAGTTGGGCTTCAAGCCGCTGGATGTGCTGGCTGACCGTCGATTGGCCAAGGCCAAGCTTTTTCGCCGCCAGCGAAAAGCTGCCCATTTGTTCAAGAGCGACGAAACTGCGCAATTGCATCAGGTCTAGCATATGTCATCCTGAAACATGATAAGTGTTATTTCTTGCATCCTGTATCATGATAGATGATGTTACGGCAAATCTATCGTTCTGGAATGAATAGCCATGTCCCGTTTTCTACCTGACAATTTCACCCTGATGCTCGTTGCAACCGTGGTGTTTGCCTCGTTCTTTCCCGTAGGCGGTGACGCCGCTGATTATTTCGGCATGGCAACAAAGGTGGCGATCGGTCTGCTGTTTTTCCTGCATGGCGCACGTTTGTCGCGGGATGTGGTGATTGCTGGTTTCCTGCATTGGAAATTACACCTCACCATCCTTGCGGCCACGTTCGTCCTGTTCCCCATTCTCGGACTCGGTGCAGGCTTCCTCGTTCCTGCCATTCTCCCACCGGCTTTTTATACGGGCATCCTGTTTCTCTGTGTCCTGCCATCAACCGTGCAGTCATCCATCGCGTTCACTTCGATCGCCGGGGGCAATGTTCCGGCAGCAATCTGTTCAGCTTCAGCATCCAACATTTTCGGCATGTTCCTGACACCGCTGCTCGCAGGATTGCTGTTCTCTGCCAGCGGGCACGCCAGTTTCTCGCTTGACGCATTGCAATCCATCCTGCTGCAATTGCTCGCCCCCTTCATTTTGGGCCAGGTTTTACAGCCATGGATCGGTGATTTTATCCGCAGCAAGAAGAAGATCCTGATGCCGGTCGATCGCGGTTCGATCCTGATGGTTGTCTATCTGGCCTTCAGCGATTCCGTGAATGAAGGTTTGTGGCGCACCACATCGCTGCGTGATCTCGCCGTTGTTATCGCCGTCAACATCGTCCTGCTCGCACTGGTATTGGTCATCACGATGTTTGGCAGTCGCTGGGCCGGTTTTTCCCGCGAAGACGAGATTGCCATTACTTTCTGTGGTTCAAAGAAGAGCCTCGCCAGCGGCGTACCAATCGCCACGGTGATCTTTGCCGGGCAAAATATCGGCAGTATCGTTTTGCCGCTGATGCTGTTTCATCAGATACAGCTGATGGCCTGCGCTGTTATCGCCAAAAGATATGCGGATGCCAATGCCAGAAACAAGGCTGCCGCAGCTCAGATTGAAACGTCACCGGCCACCAAAAGTAAGACAGCAGCTGAAGTGACAGGTTAACCTGCCCGTACTATGAGGCTTGGATCGGCAAAGACATATCCAAGCCAGATACCGCGAACAGTGCGGGCAGCCACTATGAGCCATATCGCGGCCAAGGCCAGAACCAGCACATTCGCGAATAGCGCAAGGCTGGTCACGGGAAAAATGTGGCTCAAACGCAGGGTGGCGACGGCATAAACGCCCAATGGGAACGTATACCCCCACCAGCCAAGATTGAATGGCACACCATTGCGAAAATACCGGATCGTGATCATGGTGGCCATGGCGAGCCACCACAGACCATATCCCCACAAAGAATACCGGCGAGCAGGCTCGCTCCTGAGATCGCATTGGCCAACAGGCCCAGCCCGTGCTCTGTGAGAACATCAGTTGCATTGGCGCTCAAGACAAACATCCCAAGCGCACCGGTTCCAATCGGTCCCAGAGCCAGCCAGCTCGACGCAGCCATGCTGGCTGTTGGCAGTTTGTGGAGGATCAGACGCAGGAACAGCACGACAAGAATGCCCATAGCCAGCGGCACCGACAAAGCCCACAGAACATAACTCGCCAGCAGCACCGTAAGCTGGCTGGGTGTATCCGCGATATGCGGCAATAATAGCCCGCCACTGACAGCAGCCACCTCTGCGGCCACGACAGGCAGAAGCCATACGGAGGTCATCTGCTCCATGGAGTGCGATTGCCGTGTGAACATGAGGAAAGGCACGGCAAGACCCAAACCAACGGCCAACGCTACATCAATCCACCAAAGGCCAGAGGCGATAGCAATGGCGGCGTTTCCAAAATGGGGAATACCGAAAATCAGAAATCCGTTGAGGATGGTCGCCAATCCCATGGGAATGCAGCCAAAAAACATCGACATAACCGGGTGTTCGAATACCAGTTTTGCTTCGTGCGGGTATGCCAGCCATCTTACGGCATAGATCACGCTGCACGCGGAAAAGAACACGATATTCAGCGCCCACAGCGCCTCGCCAGCCGTGAATATCATGAGATGTTCAGGAAACTGCCCAAGAGCAACGGACACAATACCGGTGCCCATTGTTGCCGCAAACCAGTTAGGGGTGAATTGGCGAATAATGTTGCGACTAGTTTTGCTTTGGATTGTTGTGCGGGGAACGGACCGGCTGGACGTATCGAGCGTCGTCATGATTTGATCTCTATATGGTTGTTGAGATCACACTAGCAAAACCCTACTCATCATCTCCAACGCATAAATAATGTTAAACCATTCGACAAAATCGAATGATTTAATTCAAGCACGCTCACTAACCAGCGAAACAAAAGCTTCCGCCGCCTTGCTGTAATACCGCTCACGGTGATGCAACAGATGAAACGGGCGCGCGGCAGCAGGATAAGTAACTTCCCGCAGGAGCTTGGCACGCAATCGCGATGACGCGACGCTGCGGGAAATGAGCGTTGCACCGACCCCCGCTTCAACAGCACCGATCACCGCTTCGTTGCCAGGCAATACCATTGCAACGTCGAGCATCGACACATCCATGCCAACAGATGCAAGCAAATGTTCAAACGCCGAGCGCGTACCGGACCCCTTCTCGCGCAGAACCCATGCAACATTGGTAAAGTCTTTGGGTTCGACAACCCGGTGAACGGCCCATGGCTGCCCGGCTCCAACGATAATGACCATATCATCCGCTGCGATGATTTTGCTGGTCATCAGCGGGTGTTCGACATTGCCTTCCACCAGCCCGATCTCTGTCGCTCCGGCTTCGACGGCGGTGGCAACCTGCTCCGTGTTACCGATATGAATATCCAGCGCGATACCGGGATAACGCTTTCGATAGGCGGCCAGTCTTTCCGGCAGCCAATATCCCGCGATGGTCTGGCTTGCCATGATGGAGAGTTCACCGCGCATCAATCCTACGAGATCCGCCAGCGCCGTTTCGGCTGCCTTTGCCCGCGCGACAACGGCCTGAGCTTCCTTCAGAAAGACCTTCCCGGTCTGGTTCAAAACAATGGAGCGCCCTATCCGGTCAAAGAGTGCTACCCCATGTCTGGTTTCCAGCGCTGTTACCGCGGCACTAACTGCCGATTGCGTCATGTTGAGAGCCGTGGCAGCTTGCGTAATATGATTACGTTCGGCAACGGCGATAAAGATACGTAACTGATCAAGCGTCATGTCGAGTCTCTGAAAACTTGCCTACCGGTGTAGCCACACCACCTTATACACATTGCAGATTGCGTTTTTCGCCACATTAACGGCACCGCAATGAATATCCGTTACAACGAAGCTTTTAAGTTTATTCATTCATATTTTGAGACCGATAATGTTGGAAATTTATAATCACATCGTGAGCAACCACGATTTAGGTTCGCTTTTCATTGCAGTCATGATCTGTGTGGTTGCCTCCCTTGCTGCCATCAAGATTTTTTATCAGATTAAGCTCGCCGGCGAACAAGCGCGCCGGCTGCGATTACTCATAACCACCATTTCGGGTGGTTTGGGTGTCTGGGCGACCCATTTCATTACCGTTCTGATGTATGGGAACGACAATCTCAATGAATACGGAACCTCGCGGCTGCTTATTTCCATGGCGGCGGCGATTTTTCTGGTGGGTATCGGAATGGCCGCTTCATTACCCGCACGCGGACTGCGCTCTGTATTTTTGGGCGGAGGCATTATCGGCGCCAGTGTGGCTGCAATGCACTACACCGGCATTACCCGTCTCGATGCTCAAGACCAGCCTGCGCGGGATGCGTTATTGATAGCCGTTTCACTGGTGGTTGGCGTCGGTTTCGGTGCAATGGTTTATTGCATGACATCAGTGCGCTGGAAACGCGCCAACTTTTTGATTGGCGTCTCATTGCTTGTCGCGGTTGTCGCCAGCCACCGCCTTATAGCGATGGGAGCACCTGCTATACTTTCGCCTTCCGCTCTGTCGGTGCTGAACAGTGTGGTGCCCCCGGCGGCGGTTATCATGACTGTCATGCTGCTCAGCCTGTTCATCCTCACCGTTGCGATTCTCAGTCTATGGTCTGACCTGCGCAACCGGCGTCAGGAAAATCTTGAAATCGAGCGGATGAGAGGCTTGGCTAATGTAGCGACTGAGGGATTGGTGATTTGTGATGGTACCAACATCCTGACCGCAAATGACAGCTTCCTCGTTTTGAGCGGGCATGAAGGCAGTCCGTACAGCGATATCCGCATTGACCAGATTTTCAAAGACCCTGTACACAGCGAGGACTTTGCCCAGAACCATGCAGGGATTTTTGAAACACTCCTGCTTCCGCGCGAGGGCTGCCCCATTCCAGTCGAGATTGTCCTGAAAACCATCGACTTTGTAGGGCACAGCAGCAAAGCTATTGCGGTGCGGGATTTGCGGGATCGCGATACGGCCGCAGCGAGCATTCATCACCTTGCTCACCACGACGCACTGACCGGCCTCCCCAATCGCCGCAGCTTCACCAACAAACTCCGTCAGGACATCGCAGCACTCGACATTGAGTCAGGCCATTGTCTTGCCCTGCTATATCTCGATCTTGATCGTTTCAAGGAAGTGAACGATCTTTTCGGACATGCGGCGGGTGACACAATGCTGCAAAAGATTGCCAAACATGCCGGCAGCGTCCTCAGCAACAATCAGATGCTGGCGCGTTTGGGCGGCGATGAATTCGCGATCATTGCTCCTGATCTGATTGATCCAATGGCTGCCAGTCTTGTTGCCCAGAACGTCATAGATTTGCTGCAGACTGAGAATGAGACTGCAGACAGTGGCGGCTTCATTTCCATGAGTATCGGTATAGCTATCTATCCCAATGACGCCACAAGTGAAGAGGCACTGCTTGTGCATGCAGACACCGCCCTCCACCGCGCCAAGACGGAAGGGCGTGGCGGTTACCGCTTTTTCGAGGCAGCCATGGGAGCAGCGGCAAACGAGCGCCGGAAGATTGAACACGAACTTCGGCATGCCATTGCCAAGCGTCAGTTAAGCCTGGTTTACCAGCCGCAGAAAGCGTTGAGCGATGGTGAGATTGTTGGCTTCGAAGCGCTTTTGCGTTGGCATCATCCGGATCGGGGAGAAATCTCGCCTGCCCTATTCATTCCTATTGCCGAAGAGAACGGCAGTATCGGGCAGATCGGGGAGTGGGTCTTGCGCCAAGCCTGTTTGACAGCTGCCGCATGGAAAAAGCCGTTGATCATCGCGGTCAATGTTTCTGCAGTCCAGCTTCGCGACCCGACATTTGCCGGTAATGTGCAAAACATCCTGATGGAAACGGGCTTACCCCCGGCGCATCTCGAACTGGAGATTACCGAAACGGCCCTGATAAAAGACCGCGCCAGCGCGTTGCAGACACTTCGCAAACTGAAGGCACTTGGTGTTAAAATCGCAATGGATGATTTTGGAACAGGGTACTCATCCCTTTCCAATCTTCGTTCTTTTCCCTTCGACAAAATCAAGATCGATAAATCCTTCGTCAAATCCGTTAATAAGAACAAGCAATCTGCGACTATCGTGAAGGCGGTGATTGGCCTCGGAAATGGTCTCGGCTTACCGGTGTTGGCGGAAGGCATCGAAACCCGGGAAGAGATGGAATTCCTCACACGGGAGCTTTGTCAGGGCGGACAGGGCAATTATCTGGGGCGGCCAGCCAGAATTGAGCAGTTCAACCTTGAAACCGGCTCTTCCAAGACAACTGGTCACTGACCGGAGTTTGCGTGATTGCTCTTGCAATTGAACACGCGTGCACTGGGCACGAAAAAGGCCGCCATGTTTACCGTGGCGACCATATTCCTTCACAGCGCTACCCCGTTACGGCGCTTGGCGAGCGGCAATTGCTTCCATCAACTTGGCGGCAAGGGTGTCATACTTTTCATCATAGTGATGATCGCCCTGCAGCAGGATCTTCTGCACCGTGCTGAGCGAAGGATCCGTGCAGGCGGTGTCATCTTCTTCAGAACCATACACGCACAGCACTTTTTCCGGCGGCAGCTTGGCAACAGCTGGCGCAACCTCATTATCGCCGCCCATGCCAAGCCATGAGCCAACTGATACCTGGAACGGCGTTGTTTCTTCGGTACCGATCAAACCAACCATCGTGATGCGTTTTTGCAGATGGTCCGGGATAAAGGGCCAGGCAAACGGAATGGTGTTTGCACCGAATGAATAACCCAGAAGAACCACCGGCAGCTTGCTTGTCGGATCGGCCTTCTTGATGATGCGGCCGATATCCTTGGCGATATCTTCAGGTTGGCGGACCGACCAGAAATAGCGCAGGGAATCAACACCCACAACATGAACGCCTTCCTTGGCGATGATGTCACCCACCGACTTGTCGATGTCCCGCCAGCCGCCGTCACCAGAGAAGAAAACGGCCAGATATTTTGCCGGGCCATTGCTGCTTGGAATATCTGTGATCGGCAAGGAATCCGCCGATGCATCCTCCTTGGCAATTTCGAGCGCTGCGTCCACGGCGATCTGCATGCGTTCCGGCTTGGTCGCCGCAAACTTTTCCTGCGCCTTGAAGTAGCCGGCCGTTGCCGGGCCAGAGGGTGCCGGATCAGGCTTTTCACGTACAATGGTCGCGGGGTTCGGCAAATCAGCATCGTAGGAATAGCTGAAACCTTGTCCTTCTACCGGCTCGAAATCCGCCCCTTCACAGGAAGGCAATTTGGTATTGAGCGCGACCGATGGATCAAGGGCAACCGCGCCGGCAAGAGTAGCCGCCGGAGAGTTGGCAATGGAGGCGTAGGACATGACACCGCCCTCGCCGATTCCGATCACAACAGGATGCATATAGGTATCGAGAGAGATCATACGCTGAGCTTCCTTGGCAATACCCTCGAGATCAGAGACGAAATAGGTGCATTCGCCTGTATCCTGATTGAGTTCCTTGCGCCATTTTTCCAGGTCAACAGTCAGAACGAGGAAACCGCGGTCGAGCAGCAGCTTTGAAAGAGCCTCGTCATCAGCGGCAATACCGCCCTTCTGCGACACGAGAATGGCAAGAGCCGTCGGCTTTCCCTTTGGCTGCAACAGCGGCACATTGCTGAGACGCTCTGATGTCACCAGAATACGTCCTGATGTTCCGAAACCGAATCCGGGCAGATAATAGGCGGTGGCGGAAAGGATAATGCTGAGGATGAGAAGGGCAGCAATCAGATACAGATACGGCCTGCGCAGGAATTTCATCGTTTAAAGACCTCGAAGGGGCTGCCACTTACCAGGTTTGTTGCATCAATCAGCGAACGTGGTGTGGCAAGGCCTGGGGGCAAATCAGATAATAGGGCGTCCATTTCGGGCCGAACTTATCCTTGAATGCGCGCAATCCGTCAAATCGATAAAATTCAGCACCCCGTCTGTAGATAAATGAACCGATACGGTTCCAGCGCGAGGCGAGATGACTGTCTGAAAGACCGGAGAGCGGTGCAGCTCCAAGATTGAACCATTGGTACCCCTCACCCTTCGCCGCCATCAGCAGATTGGCGAACAGGCCATCCATGATAACACTGGATGCATCGGGCCGGTGGCGCATCAGATCGACAGCGATTTCCTTCTGCCCGGCGCCACGCCAGACATTGGCAAATGCCACGATGACGCCTTCCTTGCGCAACACCGCAATGTCAAAATGTGAGAGATAAGCGGCTTCAAATGAACCGAGCGAGAAGCGTTTTTCAGAACCGGATTTCATCTCCAGCCAAGCGTCGGAAACGTCCCGCAATTCATTCATAACGGCGGGTGTTTGTTCCTTTGGCAGGATTTCAAACGAAATCCCCTCTTTCTCCAGACGCCGGGCAGCATAACGCAGCGGCTGGCGCTTTGAGCCTTCCAGTGAAAAATCGCTGAGTTCGACGCGCGCTACCTCACCCAGCTTCAAGGCCGTCAGTCCCATATCAAGAAACAGCGGCAACCGCTCAGGACCGACACCGTAGAAAACGGTACGGGCACCGGCACGGTCTGCCATATCGCGAAATGCCCAAGCGAGATCGGGAATAGCGTCGTCGCTGCCAACCGGCTCACCCATCGACACCAAACTGCCGCCGGAACGGGCATACATGACAAACCCGCGCGCTTTGCTGTCCATGAGGAAGCGCTTATCACCCAGCAGCGCCAGCGCATCGGACGCACGCGGCGATGCTGCAACAAGTTCAGGCACATCATCCGGGATCGGTTGTGCGCGCAGCTTGCCGCGCCCGACGCCATTGATAATCGTGTTGATGGTGATCGCCGCCAGGACAGTGAGAAGCAGCACGCTGCCACGCAGGAACCGGGAGGCCTGCGCATCCCACGCAAATTCCCACCAAAGCTGATTGGCATATTCCACATGGCGGAATGTAAAGAAGCCAAGCCACAGCACCGCAAACGCCGTTGTGCCGATACTGGCAAGCCATCCCCATGTCAGCCGGAAACTCTCTCCCATCGGCTTGCGATAGAATGAATCGCGGAACAGGAGCAGGACACCGGCCATCAGAGTCAGCGCCAGTGCCTCTTCCCAATCGAGACCCTTCGCCAGAGAGAAGACTGCGCCCAGACTGAAGAGGATGACCGCCATGACCCAAGCACGCCACAATCGGCGAGCAAGCCCGCGTGCCACGATCAGCAGCGCCAAACCAACAAAGCTTGCACCGAGATGCGACATTTCCAGAAACGGCATCGGTACGAAATCGGACAAGACCTCGAGCCGGCGGCTGAAATCGGGGGTAACCGACGAGATGAGCAGGACGATACCGCCGAGAAACGCGATACCGGCAGAGAGCGGCGGGATCAGTGTTTCAAACACCCGCACCGCCAGCATGGTCGGGCCCGCAATCAGGTGGCGGCGACGCAGAAATTCCGAGATGACAAAACCAATAATCGCCACCAGAAACGGAATAAGCGTGTAGATCACCCGGTAAGCCAGCAATGCGGCAATCGCGTCAGGGTTCTGCCCTATCCCCAAACCTGCAATGATAGTCGCTTCGAATGCGCCAATACCGCCAGGCGCATGGCTGATAATGCCCAGTGCAACGGCCACAACATAAATCAGCGCGAAGGCAGCAATGCTGCCAACCGCCCCATGAGGCATCAGGACATAGAGCGTTGCGGCAGCAGCTGCCACATCGATCAGACCGGCAATAATCTGCAGCATCGCGCCTTGCGACGATGGCAGGCGCACGGAAACACGGCCAACCTGCAGGGTGCGTTCACGGCGTGACAGCCAGAACAGCAGGACGGCAACAGCAACAAGAATGGATGCGCCGACAAGCTGATCGAGCACCGGACCAAATGACACAATCCACGGTATGCGCGATGGATCGATAACCAGCGCAACGGCAATCATGATTGTGAAAGCAAACCAGATCGCCAGCCACGACGTCCCGATAATGCGGCCAATATCCGCAACATTGATGCCTTCGGCGGCGTAGACGCGATAACGCAATGCACCGCCGGTCAACAATGAAAAGCCCAAAGCGTTGGAGATGGCATAACCGGCACCGCCAGCCATGGCTGAAATATAGTAAGGCACCCGCTTTGGTGCGATGGTTTCAACCGCTACGACGTCATAAAGCGCCACGGCAGCAAAACTGACGAATGTAAAGAAAAGGGCCCACAGCAACGTGCTGCCGGGTATCGCATGGATGGAGTGTTTGACCTCACGAATGGAAATTTCGCTCGACAGGTGCGTCAGGACCAGCAAGCTCAGCACCGCGACGCCAACACCAAAGAACGCGAACAAAGCCGATTTCGTCTTCTTGCCCCATGGCAACTTCAACTGCGCACGCGCGTTGATTCGCTGCAGCGTCTTCTCGTTGCTATGAACCGTTGACGTGGCTGGGTCCGATATCAATGACTAGTCTTTCCAGTGGATGCTCACAATCACCATGATTTTGAGCAGGGCGCGATAAGCTCCGTAATAATGGCGGCAATAAGCCATAACAACGGTAACACTCAACTCTGGCCAAGCCAAAATCGAGTGCACTATTGTGTGCTTGTTATTGCATTATGATGAATTGTGCTAGGCCGCGCGATCGAAGGCGAGGTGACGATACGATCCCGGAGCGCGGACGCGCCCAACGGCAGTAGATGGCGGGGTTAACCCCATACCTTCAGCAATAGCGGTCGCCACGGAATTGCTGTTCTGAATCAAGAAGGAATAACCAAGGCCCGACGTACGGATACGCGCTGCGACGTCAACGGCAGCCCGCCACCGTGTAGCCACGGACGTAAAACTGCCCTCGAGCAGCAACGTCGTGCGTGACGTGGGGCGCACGTAGAATTCCGGGCAATAGATCAGGTCGCGCTGTGAATAGTCCGTCACAACAGCGGTTAAACGGCCACGAATGGCGCAATAATTGAAACTGCCGTCGGGATTAACAGCGCCACCATTGATTTCATAGAGCGGACGGCCCGTCTCATCAGTCCAAACCACAAAGTTATGGCTGGCAATTCCGGCAAAGCGCGGAATTGGATAGGAGCCAAAGAGGATGCGGTGGTTCATAAAACGGTCGCTCTAGAGGGTGGATTTACAAAAGACTAGCTCATCAATAGAGCATTTATTTTCAAAGACAACAGGGGCTTTTCTAACAAAAATGTGACGGAAATTTAGTTATCCGGCGTACTATCGAATTAATGCGACAGTTCCTTGAAATCTCTCCGGAAAATACCTCACTTAAGGCATTTTCCAGCGCGGCCCGCTGAAAACACGGGTTTGTTTTCCACAGGCACACACCAAAAAATATTTTGCTGTTTTTCAAGCAAATACGATGGAAATGTTTCCCTTCGCTGGCAAAGCTGATGGCAACAGTATCAACAATCAAACAACCTTTGCCCGAATTTCGCCAATACCATCAACGCCGCCATGCATTTCGTCGCCGCGCACAATGGCACCCACACCCGCTGGCGTACCGGAGAAGATCAAATCTCCAGCCTGCAGCGTAAACAGTGTCGATAGATAGGCAATGGTTTCCGGGACATTCCAGATCAACTGGCTGAGATCACCGCGCTGGCGCTCCTTGCCATTGACATTGAGCCAGACAGCGCCCGACTTTGGGTGACTGGTCTTTGACGCCGGCACAATTGCCGAACAGGGTGCCGAAGCTTCAAACGCCTTACCAACTTCCCAGGGACGGCCCAGCTTCTTCGCTTCGCCCTGCAAATCGCGCCGGGTCATATCAAGCCCCACCGCATAACCGAATACGTGGTCAAGTGCCTTGTCCACGGCAATATCTGTTCCGCCCTTGCCAAGGGCAATCACCATTTCCATTTCGAAATGCACATCGTTCGAACCGGATGGATAGGGGAAATTGCCATTGTCCTTGACCAAACTATCCGGATTTTTCTGAAAGAAGAACGGTGGTTCGCGGTTCGGATCATGACCCATTTCGATAGCGTGGTCGGCATAATTGCGCCCGACACAGTAAATCCGGTGAACCGGAAACAGTTTTTCCGACCCGGTCACACTGAGGACGGGTTGAGCAACTGGCTGGAAAAGGTATTCGACGTTCTGCATCATGGGCCTTTCACACGGGATTGATCGCCGCAATCGAATTTGATCTTGGCAAACTGATGATCACGCTACACATGGTATAAAGATCAGACAATCGTCCGATGCAATCCGGCAAATGCAGCGTCATTGTGCCCTTTAGCAGGAATATTCAGCCTTTATGGATCAAAGATTCGTGCACGAAAATATCGGCGTAACGGCTGACGATGCCGCGCTGCTGGACAGGGTGCAACGGGCCAGTTTCGAGTATTTCTGGAAGGGTGCGCATCCGAGCGGCCTTGCGCGCGACCGCTCGGGTAAAAATGCCGATCCCGCCAACGACCTCGTAGCCACCGGAGCCAGCGGTTTTGGTTTCATGGCCATAGTCGTTGCAATCGAACGCGGCTGGATCGAACGTTCCGATGCAATGACCCGGATTGAAAAAATGCTCACCGCGCTTGAGCGAACGAAGCGCTATCACGGCGTTTTTCCGCATTTCTTTAACGGCACGGACGGTTCCACCATTCCCTTTTCTTTTCGGGATGATGGCGGCGATCTGGTGGAAACCTCGTTTCTTTTTCAAGGTCTGATCTGCGTCCGGCAGTATTTTGCATCAGCCTCCCCTGCCGACACAGCCATACGTGATCGGATCAATCGGCTGTGGCACGCTGTCGAATGGACTGCTCATATCAAGCACGATGAAAAAGTATTGTACTGGCATCACAGCCCGCGATTCCATTTTGCCCGCAACGTCCCAATCCGCGGCTGGAATGAAGCACTGATCACCTATGTGATAGCTGCTGGTGCATCCCGGCATTCGATTGATGCGGAAATTTATCATGAAGGTTTTGCGACCGGTAGCCAGTTCGTCAATGGCCGCGACTATTACGGTATCAATCTGCCGCTCGGCCCGGATTTTGGCGGACCTTTGTTCTTCGCGCATTATTCGTTCTGCGGTCTTGATCCGCGTGGGCTTACGGACCGCTACGCGGACTATTGGTTGCAGAACACCAGTCATGTCCAGATCAATTATCAGCACTGCGTCAACAATCCTCACGGCTATAAAGGCTATGGGCCGGACTGTTGGGGATTGACGTCAAGTCACGGTCCCGCTGGCTATGTCGTCAGTTCCCCCGCTTCCGATTTTGGCCTGATTGCTCCCACTGCCGCCATATGCAGCCTGCCCTATCTGCCCCAAGAAGCCATGGCCGCCCTGTATCATTTTTTTGGACAACCCGAAGGAAAAATCTGGGGCCGTTTCGGTTTCGTCGATGCGTTCTCACAAACCAGCGGCTGGTTTGCGCGCACCTATCTCGGGATCGATCAGGGACCTATCGTTGCCATGGTTGAGAACCATCGAAGCGGGCTGTTGTGGAATTTGTTCATGAGCGCGCCGGAAATCTTGCACGGTTTGCAGAAACTCGGTTTTTCCAGTCCACATTTGGCTACAGAAGTGCGCGAAGGTACGGAACCAAACAGCTGATTGCGCATTGCCACATTCGGAGCAGTCGATCACAGTCGATCTGTTATCGCATGTCACCTGCCGGGGATCATTCATGAAAGTCCATGCCATTTTTAACCGTGATGGCGGTACGTTTCGCACGATGGACATGGATGCATTCGCCCGCACAGCACAGGAAATATTTGAAAAACACGGCCACACACTCGAAAGCGAGATCGTTGCCGGTAAAGACATCGTCAAGGCACTCAAAAATGCTGCCAGCGAAGAAAATCACGTTCTGATGGCGGGCGGCGGCGATGGAACGGTCTCTGCTGCTGCGGCGCTTGCTTGGAAAGCCGGTGTGCCACTAGCAGTTCTTCCTGCCGGAACGATGAACCTCTTCGCCCGATCTTTGAAAATCCCGCTGGAATTAAATGCGGCGCTGGAAAGTCTGGCCAGCGGAACAATTCAAGCCATAGATATCTCGACAGCAAACGACGAGACCTTCGTTCATCAATTCTCCATCGGTTTTCAGCCGCAGATGATCAAGCTGCGCAACACCCTGGAATTCAATTCGCGCTGGGGCAAACGGCTGGCAAGCATGCGGGCCTTCGCCAAGGCGATCGGCCGCCCGCCACGTTTTCTGGTTCGCCTGACGATTGATGGCGCACCAACCGAGCGCACTGTCTCGGCTATCTCCGTCTCCAACAATCCCTATGGGCAAGGCATGCTGCCGATCGCCGACGTGCTCGACCGGGGAGAATTAGGTATCTATATCGCCGAACGCCTGTCCCCGTTGTCGGTAACAAAGCTTGCAGCGACCGTCCTTATGGGTTCATGGCGCAAGAACAATGACGTCAACGAAATTCTCGCCCGGGAGATCGACTTGCATTTCCCGCATCTGCATGGCCATGCAAAAGCAACCATTGATGGGGAACTCGTGCAGCTCGAGCGTGACGTGACAATCAAAATCCACGCAGGCGAGTTACGGGTGCTTGTCCCCGCTGCACCGCCGATCAAATAAAAACGGCGCAGCTTTCGCTGCGCCGGATCATTATAAAAGCTGGAACATTCAGCCTTGCTGTTCCTGCTGTTTCTTTTTGGATTTCTTTGCCGGAGCGGTGGCTGGGCCAGCAGCTTTCTTGTTGGCTGCTGCCTCTTCGGCCGCAACCTGATCGGCACTCTTGGGCATTGTATCGACGACAGAACGGACCTTGCCCTTGTCAGTAACGGTGCAGAGTGCATCGCGGATATCGACTTTCAGAGAGACTTCGTTGATGCCGCTGCCAACGGCGCGCTCGTCGACTGCCTTGATGTTGTTCTCGGAGAGCACATATTTGCTCGCTGCGGCCGAGATGCACGGACCGGCCAAAGCTGAGCTCACCGGGGGGCGAACCGGGGAGAATGTTGCGAACGTGGGGCCCATATTGGGCTCACCGGTCGTAGAACATGCGGCCAAAGGAATGAGAACTGCCAAGGGGGCAATCCGGCTAAAAATGGTGGTTGGCAGGCGCATGGCTTTCTCCGCAAAGTCTCATCGCAGGGTGATGTCTGATTAGGCCGGAAACTATTCGCTTTTAACCATTTGTCTAGTGGCACAACTGCCACAATGGGACTTTATTGCCACAATCCCCGCCTCTTCCTCATAACGAAACCGTGAGCATCCAATTCAGCACGGCCCGCCAGTCAGTCATGCGTATGGGCGTGCCGTGATTGCCGGTCTCGAAACGGGTGAAGCGTACCGGATACCCCTTGGCCGATGTGCGAATCTTTCGGTAGAAAGCTTCCTGATCGTCAATTGCAAAGACCGGATCACGGCTGCCATGGCCAAAGAAGATCGGGACACGCCGCTTGAACGCGGGCGAGCCGATGAAATTGTCATCCCACAATGATCCCATCAGGATCAGCCCGGAAATGTCCTTGGAAACCTTCCCATCCTGTATGAGGCGCCAGCACAGGTTGCCGCCCATGGAGCCGCAAGCGACGAACAATTTGGCCTGCGGCGATTGCGATTTGAAATAGGTGATCAACCCGGCAACCTGAGCTTCGCCCTTGTCGCCAAAGTCGCGGAATTCCGGCGTGAGATATAGCCCGCCATTACGGTCCATGAGGTTCTTGATCCGGTTGAAATTACCGCCAAAGGTAAAATCATTCATGCCTTGCTGGCGATTGCCGCCCTGCCCGTGCAGATAAATAGTGATGACAGATGCGCCGGGATCAAGCTTGCCAACGGCCATAACCTTGACCGGACCAGTTTCGGTGGTGACCACCAGATCTTTTTGCGATTTTTTCGGATCCAGCGACAAATATTTCGGTTTAACGCGCAGCTCAGGCACAACATCACGCCCGTTGATATCGCGCATCTCGCTATAATCAACGACCGTGTAATCACCATTGTCTGCAGTTTTCAGAATACCGGGATATGCGAAAACATCGTCCTTATAGGGCTCAAGCTGTGTGGCAAACGCCGCGCTCGAAAGACTGACAGCAGCCATCGCCGCAAGAAAAATAGTTCTGAGCAAATGAAAACCCTCTGATTACCGCACGGTTTCGACGATAGTGCCGCCGGCACGGCTGAGCATATCCGGCGTATCGACGTCAATGGCAGCAGCTTCGCCAAGCTCCACATCAATCACGGGAATATCGCCACGCTCGACCAGATGTCGCGCGCCGACGTCGCCTGCAAGGGTAAACACTTCCTCGAATAGAAAACGCGGCAGGATAACAGGATTGCCACGCTTGCCCTCATAGGTGGCACGCACGACAGACTGTCCACCTGCACTTTGAAACTGCCGGATCATGCTCTGCAGATTTGCTGAGGACAAAGCAGGCATGTCCGCCAGCATGATCATCAAGCCGTCGGACGATGCGGGAACATGCCGGATGGCCGTATGCAGCGACGAAGCCAGTCCACTGGCGTGATCCTTGTTGAGCGCGACAACGATATTGAGCCCGTCCAGAGCAGCACTGCACTGCTCCGCCATATGACCGAGCACCGCAATGACAGGCTGACCATCTGCTTCAATGGCCATCTGAGCCGACCGGCGAATGAGTGGAACACCATCGAAAGTGGCAAGCAGCTTGTTGGCGCCACCCATCCGTGTCGATTGTCCTGCGGCTAAAACCGCAATCGCAACGGTGGCTTTTTGCAAAAGCGGCCGCGGGTCACGCGGCTGCGGACGCGTTGGTATTTCCATGAGGAGGCCGCCAACACCCATCCTGACAATATCTGCTTTGCCTACCGGTATATTGGCCATCAGCCGGTCAAGCACCCAGTCAAAGCCGTTTTCCTTGGGGCTGCGGGCACATCCCGGCGCGCCGATGACCGGTTTTCCATCAAGTTCGCCCATCACCAGCAGATTTCCCGGATCCACCGGCATGCCGATATGATGAACATTGCCACCTGCAGCACGAATTGCAGCAGGCACCACATCATCCTTGTCGACGACTGCCGAAGCACCGAAAACAATGACAATGTCGCTGCTGCGCTGCAATTGCCGGATCGAAGCAGCGAGCAAGGTTGCCTCATGTGCCGGGCGCAACTCGCCTACAAAGATTCCATGACTGGCAACTATTCGCGCATCCAGCACCCGCGTTGTCTTATCGAGAACCGAGGATTTGACCGACGCAAGCGTGGTCTGAATGAGCCCAACACGCAGACCGGCAAACGCATGCACACCGAAAGCATCGCGGCCACGTGCCAGATCGGTTATCTCCGCAATGACTGACGCAGGTACTGCAAAAGGGATAATCTTGATCGTCGCCACCATTTGCCCGGCCTCCACCCGCTCAAAGGGTTTCAGCGTGGCAATCGTCACCGATGAATCAACTGCATTGATCGCATTGATAATATCCGCATCCACCTGAAACAGACCGGCTGTTTCAGCATAACAATTCACCCGCCCTGTTGATGCAGGACCTGCCCGCACACCAAACCATTGCAAAGCATTAGTCATAACCCGTGCAGCGGCATTTTCCTCAAGGTCATCCGGATCGAGCCGCGCGGCCACGACGTGCAGCACCCCTGCGGCGCGCAACTGATCAATATCAGCCGGGGTCAGCACATGGCCTTTTCGAAGCTTCACCGCGCCTGCATGCGTCGAGTGGGCAAGAATGGCTCCCAGTGCCTCGTCGAGAGATGTCTCACCAAAAATCATGCGGACTTTTCCAGCTTTGGCAATGTACGAAGCGCGCGGGCCCGGAATGCCTTGATGACCTCCGCCAGAATGGCAACGGCAATTTCGGCAGGACTGGCCGCACCAATATCAAGCCCGATCGGTGCATGAATAGAAGCAATCTCACTCTCGCTTAGCTTCAGTGCCGCTAACCGTTCAACCCGCGTGGCATGGGTTTTGCGGCTACCCAGCGCACCCACATAGAAGCATCCGGCTTTCAACGCCTGTTCCAGCACGTGATCGTCAATCTTCGGATCATGGGTAACAGCAGCTACCGCCGTATAGGCATCTAGCGGATGGGACTTCAGATAGTCCTGCGGCCATTGCGCGAACAGTTTCACATCGGCAAACCGATCCGGCGTAGCAAACGCCGTGCGCGGATCGACAATCTCGACATCATAGCCAGCAAACTTCGCCATGGGCGCCAACGCTTGGCTGATATGGACTGCACCGACAACCACAAGCCGGGGCGGCGGAAGATGGACATTGAGAAAGAATGGGCGTCCATCAATATCAGCGACGCCTGACTGCCCCGACAGGAACCGGCTGGCAATCACCGCGCCAAGTTCACCAGCAACAGGATCGCCTTCCTTGATAACCCGGTCGCGGCCATCGCCAATATCCGTCAAAAGCACCGCAGCCCGGCGGGCCCGGCGTTCAATATTCAGTTTCTTGAGGCAATAGGGATCCACGATACGCGCTCAGCCCAGCCGCTCGATATAGACTCTGATACGCCCGCCACAGGACAGACCCACTTGCCATGCCGTTTCATCGGCAACGCCGAATTCCAGCATGCGCGGCTCACCCGAGGTGATGACGTCCATCGCCTCCGATATGACAGCGCCTTCCACACATCCGCCCGACACGGAACCTTCAAAATTGCCCTTGTCATCCATCACGAGATGACTGCCGACAGGGCGCGGAGCTGAACCCCACGTCTCGATAACCGTCGCAATAGCGATATTGCGGCCATCCGACATCCAGCTCTCGGCAATCAGCAGGGGATCAAGCTCGCTCATATTGTGTGCAGTCATGGCAGTGCCTCCAGCACCATTATGCGTGCAACCCGCGCTCGGGGAAAGAGGCACGTTGCAACCAGCGCTTGGGATCGTTGGCTTTTTCCGCAGGGCGGCTCAAGGCTTTGCACAGATCATCCAGCGCATCGAGATTATGCACAGCGCGGAAATCATCGACATAGGGCAGCATCGCCCTGACACCGCGAGCGCGCGGCTCGAAACCTTCGAAGCGCAATAACGGATTGAGCCAGATCAGACGGCGGCAGGATTTGGACAACCGTTCCATTTCCGCCTCCAGGCCGCTGGTTTCTTCCCGTTCAAGTCCATCTGTAATCAGCAGAACCACTGCACCCTGGCTCAAAACCCGCCGCGACCACTGCACATTGAACTCACGCAAGGTCTCACCGATCCGCGTACCGCCGGACCAGTCGTGCACGGCACCGGTGCAATGAGCAATGGCGTCATCCGGGTCGCGGTAACGCAATGGCCGTGTAATATTGCTGAGGCGCGTGCCAAAAACAAAACAATGCACCCGGCGGCGCTTGCCCATCATCGCATGCATGAAATGCAGGAAAATACGGGTATATTGGCTCATGGAACCCGAAATATCCGCCAGCACCACCAATGGCGGATGCACTTCACGCCGCGAACGGAATTTCGGCAGGATGAGATCGCCGCCCGTGCGAAGACTGGAGCGCATCATGGCTCTCGGGTCGATGCGTTGCCCTTTCGGATCGCTGCGAAAACGCCGCGTCTCTATTTTGTCCACGGGTAAAGTCAGTTGATCCATGGCACGCCGCGCCTGTGTCAGCTCGTCACCAGTCATCTGGGCAAAATCCTTCGATCTCAGGACTTCCTTGCCGGAAAAGGTAAAACGCGCGTCAATATCGATTTCAGGCGGACGCTCAAGCGGCTCATGACGGGCATTGCCCTTAAACAACGCCTCGGCCACCCGCGCTTCCGCCGCCTTAGGCTTTGATCGCTCGTGCGCCACCGCGACCGGCGAGAACATGGCGATCATCTTTTCGATCAACTCACGCGAACGCCAATAGAGCCGGAAGGCCTCGTCAAATGTTGCATGATCCTCCCGCCGGGTGACGAGAACGCAATGTAATGTCCAGTAAAAATCATCGCGTGACCCTATGCCACCGGCAAGCACTGCCTCAATGGTATCCTTGACCGCAGCCGGTCCGACCCGCAGTCCGGCTTTTCGCAGAGTGCGGGCAAAATAAACGATATTGTCGGCAAGCCGACTATCCTGCCGGGCGTTGTGCGGTGAAGAAGTGAATGTCTCCATATCCTACAGACGCCCTAAGCCGCGTTCAGTTCCGCCTTGACTTCGTCGAGAATACGCCGCCCCTCGCCACTGGCAATCCGGGCGATATCATCCTGATATTTAAGCAGCACACCGATCGTGTCGGAGATTGTCTCGGGATCGAGTGCCAGTTTGTCCATTTCGGTCAATGCACCGGCCCAATCGATTGTTTCCGCAACACCCGGCAGCTTGAACAGGTCCATTTCCCGCAGTTTCTGCACGTAGCGGACGATTTCGTCCGAAAGCCGCTCATTGGCGGCTGGCACCTTGCGGCGAACGATTTCCAGCTCGCGTTCCGCCGTCGGGTAATCGACCCAGTGATAGAGACAGCGCCGCTTCAGCGCATCATGGATTTCACGCGTGCGGTTGGTCGTGATGATCACAATCGGCGGTTCGGCGGCTTTGATCGTTCCCAATTCGGGTATTGTGACCTGATAATCCGAAAGAACTTCGAGCAGAAATGCTTCGAAAGCTTCATCTGTCCGGTCCAGTTCATCGATCAGAAAAACCGGTGCCCTGCCCGCTTCGCCTGAGAGTGCCTGCAAAACTGGCCGCCGGATCAGGAATTTTTCGGAAAACACATTGCGTTCGATTGCTGACTTGTCGACCTTGCCCGTCGCTTCATCCAGCCGGATCTCAATCATCTGCGCCGCGTAGTTCCATTCATAGACGGCAGAGGAAACATCAAGCCCCTCGTAACATTGCAGCCGGATCAAAGGCCGGTCCAGCGTCGATGCCAGAACCTTTGCGATTTCGGTCTTGCCGACACCCGCTTCGCCTTCAAGAAACAGCGGCCGTTTCATCCGCAAGCTTAGGAAAAGTACCGTTGCCAATGCCCGGTCTGCCACATAGCCACCCGTTTCCAGCAGCACCAGCGTATCTTCGATCGATTGCGGCAATGACGAAACGTCGGCCATGAAAACTCCGCTATTGCCTCTATTCTCCAACGCCGTGATAGGCACGGTTGAGATAAACCAGGGATTGGCTGCGCTCCCCGATGTTGAGCGCCGTCACCTTGCCGTATATCACATAATGCGTCGCAACTTCGTGGGTGGCAATGATGCGGCAATCGAAGCTGGCAAGCCCGTCGATCAGCACGGGCGCGCCCGTCTGCAGCGTCTGCCAGTTACCCATAGCGAACCGGTCTTCCTGCGTCAGATCGCCTTTGCCGGAAAATGCTTCGGAGACGGCCTGTTGGCCTGCCGACAGGACATTCAGCGCAAAGACCTGATTCTCGATGAACAGATGATTGAAATCATGCTGGCGATTGAGACAGACCAGAATTGTTGCCGGATTATCAGAAACTGAACAGGCAGCCGAAATCGTCACGCCGCGCCTGCCCGCCGGCCCATCGGTGGTGATGACATGGACCGCTTCGGCAAAATGGCTCATGGCATTGCGAAATGCGAGCGGTTCTATCTTTTGATCTTTGGCGATAAGCAATTTTCTTATTCCGTTGTCCAAACCATCACTAACGCAACATGCGCTGGAGACATAGGGGGAGAATATTTTTTCAGCATCCTGCATCCGACGCCGATATTATCCCATCATACTTACCCTTTTATATAGAGCCGGATTGCGCAGAGAGAAGGAAACCTTTACCCAAATCGAACGTTTGGTTCTCCTTCGGTTTAAGGTACGGCAATATCGCAATGAATCCCATGATACGCGCAGCAACGTGTGGCCTATGCCTGTTGTTTGGCAGTGTCGCATATGCGCAGGACAAAATCGGTGTCATTGCGCCGCTTTCCGGTTCCTTTGCGCGCCTGGGCAATCAGATCGTGGATGGCACAAGTGCCGCCGTTACAGGTAACAGGCAGGGACAAGATATCGGCATCGTGACCGCTGACGACAAATGCGATGGGGCGGGCGGTGCAGCGGCGGCAAAAGAAATGGTGCTTGCCAATGCAACAATCGTAATTGGCTTCCTGTGCACAGAATCGCTTGAGGCGGCCCTGCCCATTCTCAGTCAGAAGGGTATTGCCGTCATCACACCCGGCGTTCGGGCGCAGACTTTGACCGAAATGCGCACGGATACACCCTATCCGGTGTTCCGTATCGCGCCTTCCGAGCGCAATGCTGCACGCGAGACTGGCGATATTCTTGCCAATCTCTGGCGCTCGTCACCTTATGCCATCATCGACGACGGGACGATTTTTGGCCGCGAACTGGCTTCGGCGGTTCGGGCACGGCTGGAAGAAAAAGGGCTGAAGCCGGTCTTCGCCGACACCTATCGTCCCGGCCTCGAAAATCAGAACGCACTTGTCGGCCGGTTGAAGCGGGCCGGAGCCACGCAGGTGTTTATCGGCGGCGAGCGTGATGATGTGGCTGCCATCGGCCGCAGCGCAGCAGCGCTGAATTATCCGCTCGTCATTGCCAGCGGAGAAAGCCTGGAAGCCGCCATCGGCGGCGGCGATCTCGCGGCGGGAACCTTGATGATTGCGCCGCGCGATCCCGGCAAACTCGAAAGCGCCCGCAATGCCAGGAATGCCCTTGAACTGGCTGGTAAAGTGCCAGAGGGCTATGCCGTTCCTGCCTATGCTGCGGGCGAAGTTGCTGTGCAGCTTTTGACGACCGCGCAGGCGCAGGCCGCTTCCCTTGCCGATTTGTTGCGCAAGAATGTCTTTGAAACCGCCATTGGCCCTGTGCAATTCGATGCGCATGGAGAGCGGATTGCCGATACCTACCGTCTGCAGCGCTATGACGGGAAACAGTTCGTGCAGGAGAGCAACTGATGCCTTTGAAAACCGGGCCGCGCAATCTCATTACTGACGTTGCGGGATTGAGCGTCGGCAATTCTGAGGATGAGACAATCAAGTCAGGCACAACCGTTATCCTGTGCGATGAACCGGCAACGGCAGCCGTACAGGTTCTCGGCGGCGCGCCCGGAACGCGTGAAACCGACCTGTTGGAGCCGCACAACACAGTCGAAACAATCAATGCACT
This sequence comes from Phyllobacterium sp. 628, assembly GCF_014189505.1. Classification (GTDB taxonomy): domain Bacteria; phylum Pseudomonadota; class Alphaproteobacteria; order Rhizobiales; family Rhizobiaceae; genus Phyllobacterium. Next base: position 3,045,186 of record NZ_CP050301.1, read on the forward strand.
GGTTTTATCGGGCGGCTCGGCCTTTGGTCTCGACGCCGCGTCCGGTGTGCAGGCGGCGTTGCGTGAGAAGCGGATTGGCTTCAAGGTCGGCGGCCAGCGCATTCCTATCGTTCCGGCAGCTATCCTGTTTGATCTGATCAATGGCGGCGACAAGGATTGGGGCCTCTATCCGCCCTATCGCGAGCTTGGATATCAGGCCGTGCAGTCTGCTTCGCGCGACTTCGCCATCGGCTCGACAGGCGCTGGTGCCGGTGCACTGGTGACGGGATTGAAAGGCGGGCTTGGTTCGGCATCATCTATTTTGCCAAGCGGCGCCACCATGGGCGCTCTTGTTGCCGTGAATGCATTGGGATCGGTGACGGTCAGCCGCACGCGCCATTTCTGGGCGGCACCTTTTGAGATTGGCGGCGAATTTGGCGGCCTTGGATTGCCTCACCCGCTGCCTGCCGATGCAGCGGATATCAGGACAAAATTCAAGGAAACCGACAGCAATACCAACACGACCATCGCCGTCATTGCGACAGATCTGCAATTGACCAAGGCACAGGCCAAGCGTCTCGCTATTGCCGCGCATGATGGTTTTGCCCGGGCGATCTGGCCGTCGCACACACCATTTGACGGCGATCTGGTGTTTGCACTCGCCACCGGAACCAGCAAGCGCGCGCCAGAGATCGACGAATTCATCGAGCTTTGTGCGGCAGCAGCCTCAACAATGGCGCGGGCTGTGGCGCGCGGGGTTTACGCGGCAACAGCGATGCCGAATGACCTGTTTCCTGTGTGGAGCGCGCGTTCTTAACGGCTGTGAAGCGGGTTTTCATTGTGCCTGCTGGCAGCGCATGGTAACGGGCGCGCACAACACCTCTACCGGAGAACGCCATGAGCCGTCCGCTTGTCATCGCCCCATCCATCCTCGCTTCGGACTTTTCCAAGCTTGGCTCGGAAGTCACCACTGTTCTCAAAGCAGGTGCTGACTGGGTGCATATCGACGTCATGGACGGGCATTTCGTCCCGAACATCACCTTCGGCCCGGAGGTGGTCAAAGCCATCCGTCCGTTGACTGATGCTATTTTCGACACGCATCTGATGATTTCGCCTTGCGATCCCTACCTTGAAGCCTTTGCCAAGGCTGGCTCCGACATCATCACCATCCACGCAGAAGCGGGCCCGCATGTGCACCGTTCGTTGCAGGCTATTCGCGCGCTGGGCAAGAAGGCTGGCGTTGCCATCAATCCCGGAACACCGGAATCCGCCATCGAATACGTATTGAACGATGTCGACCTCATTCTGGTCATGACCGTCAATCCGGGTTTTGGCGGCCAGAAATTCATTCCGGAAACGCTGGCGAAAATCCGCAAGGTCAAAGCGATGATAGGCGACCGGCCAATTGATCTGGAAGTCGATGGCGGTATAACGCACGAAACATCCGGGCTGGCTGTTGAAGCTGGTGCAAACGCACTGGTTGCCGGATCTGCGGTGTTCAAAGGCGGTTCGGAAGCTTCCTACCGCGCCAATATCGAGTTGATCCGCAACGCAACGTTCAAAGGTTCATGATGCGTCTCACCTCCCTGCTCAGCGCCGCTGTCGTCCTTGTCGCAAGTTCATGGTCTTTAGCAGCGCAGGCAGGAGATGCCGCCAAACTCGATATCCTCGGGTTTTCCAGGGATGGCAAGGTGTTTGCCTTCGAGGAATATGGCGTTCAGGATGGCTCGGGATTTCCCTATGCCAACCGCTATTACATTGACACCGCAACCGACACATTTCTGCCGAAGACCCCGGTTCGTGTGCGTCTTGACGAAGAAAAGGCATCCATCGAAGAAGCGCGCGAAAAAGCCGGCCGTGACGCGCAGGGCGTGACAGGATTTACCGACAAGGAGCTGCGCGCCAATTCGGGTGATACGGTTGCTGCCAATCCGATCACCGAACTATCGGCAGACAAATTCAAGGTCACCTTCAATCCCCGCCCGGTTTTCCCGGCCATAGACGAACCGTTGACGGTGACGTTGGACGAAATCGATGTGCCGCGTCCGGATAAGTGTCCAGAGCCCGAACCATATAAGGGTTTTCGCCTGAAGCTGCAGCAGGGCAAGTCAGCTGATATCAAGACCTTGCACGAGGACAAAACCATTCCAACCAGCCGCAGTTGTCCGCAAGGCTACAGTATCGGCGCAGTCCAGACGTTCTACCTCGCAGACGGCAAACCTGCTCTCGCCATTTTGATTGCCGTCCGCACAATGGGCTTTGAGGGCCCCGACCACCGCTGGTTGGCGGTAACCACGCAACAGTGATTTCTGGCCATATCGCCGTGCAGGCTGAAAAGCCGCGTTGAGTACAGCGTCTTGGTCTGTTAGAGCAGGTTTCACACTCATCCGCCCATCGATTGCCTATAGGAACACAATATGATCCCGCGTTATTCGCGGCCCGAAATGGTCGCCATCTGGTCCCCGGAAACGAAATTCCGCATCTGGTTTGAAATCGAAGCCTATGCCTGCGATGCGCTTGCCGAACTGGGCGTCATTCCGAAGGAAGCGGCCGCAACGATCTGGGAAAAGGGTGGCGCTGCGACCTTTGACATTGACCGCATTGATGAAATCGAACGCGAAACCAAGCATGACGTCATCGCTTTCCTGACGCATCTTGCCGAGATCGTTGGTCCGGATGCGCGATTCGTGCATCAGGGCATGACATCATCTGACGTGCTCGACACCTGCTTCAATGTCCAGTTGATGCGCGCCAGCGATATTCTTCTGGCCGATCTAGACAAGCTGCTTGCGGCGCTGAAAAAGCGTGCTTTCGAGCACAAGGACACAGTCACTATCGGCCGCAGCCACGGCATTCATGCCGAACCGACCACGTTCGGCGTCAAGCTGGCGCAGGCCTATGCCGAGTTTGAACGTTGCCGCACCCGCCTCGTCGCGGCGCGTGCCGAGATCGCAACCTGCGCTATCTCGGGTGCGGTTGGCACATTTGCCAATATCGACCCCTATGTCGAAGAGCATGTGGCGAAGTCGCTCGGCATGGAGCCGGAACCGGTCTCGACACAGGTGATCCCGCGCGACCGTCACGCCATGTATTTTGCCACACTTGGCGTCATCGCCTCGTCGATCGAGCGGCTTTCGGTGGAAATCCGTCATCTGCAGCGCACGGAAGTTCTTGAAGTCGAGGAGTATTTCTCTCCGGGCCAGAAGGGCTCGTCCGCCATGCCGCACAAGCGCAACCCTGTGCTGACCGAAAACACCACCGGCCTTGCCCGCATGGTTCGCGCCTTTGCCATTCCGGCTATGGAAAATGTGGCACTCTGGCATGAGCGGGATATCTCCCATTCGTCCGTCGAGCGCATGATTGGCCCGGATGCGACGATCACGCTGGATTTCGTTCTGGCCCGCATGACCGGCGTCATTGAAAAACTGTTGGTCTATCCAGATAACATGTTGAAAAACATGAACAAGTTCCGTGGTCTTATCCATTCGCAACGCGTTCTCCTTGCTCTCACACAGGCTGGCGTTTCGCGCGAAGATTCCTATCGTCTCGTGCAGCGCAATGCGATGAAGGTCTGGGAACAGGGCAAGGATTTCCTTGAGGAACTGCTGGCCGATGCGGACGTTCGTGCTGCGCTGCCGGAAGACACGATCCGGGAGAAATTCGACCTTGGCTATCATACCAAGCATGTCGATACGATCTTCAAGCGGGTGTTCGGCGAAGCTTAAACTCGTGTTGATTGACCAAAGAAAAAGCCCGCAATTCTGCGGGCTTTTTTGTGAGATCAGGCTTTGGCGGGAACAATTCGCATGACATTGCCCCAAGGGTCGATGATCTCACGTTCATCCTTGGCATCTTGCGAGACAAATTCGGCCCAAGCCAAACCCGACCGATCGTTGTCACGCTTGCCCGCACCTTTGCTCTGCCACGAATTGGCAGCAACATGGTGGTGATAGCCGCCCGTTGAAAGAAACACGGCACTTCCGCCAAATCCGGCAACAGTCTGCATTCCGAGTTCGGTGTGCCACCACGATTCCGCATCCTTGGCATTGCCAACACGCAAGTGCAGGTGGCCCACCATGGCACCATCAGGCGCACCATTCCAAGCCGCGGTATCAGGCTTCAGTTCACTAAGCAGATTGCCGACATCGAGCGCGGCTGTGCCCATCTGTACGGATGAGCCATTCCACTTCCAGCTTTCATGCGGACGATCAGCATAAATTTCGACGCCATTGCCTTCAGGATCGGTCAGATAGATCGCCTCACTGACCAGATGATCTGACGCGCCGACAATCTGCGTGCGCTGATCGATGGCACGCCGTGCCCAGCGAGCGAGATCAACCCGCCGTGGCAACAGGAAAGCCGTATGATAAAGCCCGGCGCTGTGCGGATCATCAGCACGCACCGTGGATGCCTGTTCGATTTCCAGAAGTGGTGTGTCGCCTGCCCCAAGAATAACGGTTTGGCCCCTGCGTGACAATTCACGCAAACCAACCACGTCGCTGTAATATTTTGACAGCGCATCAGCGTCCTTGGCCTTGATGCCAACCTTGGACACATGGGTCGGGGCTGTTGCTGCAAAAAGTACGTCGCTCATCTTTCTCTCCGCGCGGGCTGTTCCCGCGATCGCGTCAAGGGCAAGCACACCGGCGCCACCAACGATATCTCTGCGTGTGACCCTCATATGCTTTCTGCGATCCATTTTGTTTCGTTGGAACTAAAGTCGGTTGTTCTGCGTCCGGATACAAGTCACGCATGAGCGAACAGCATGTTCACAAATAGTGAACCAGCGAACCACGATTGTTTACCGTCACGCAGCGTTGCGGTTTGCCGATATTTTTCCTAAATGAGGACCATGAAAGTCAAAGACGCCGATATTCTCATTATTCCCGGTTACACCAATTCCGGCCCCGATCACTGGCAGAGCCGCTGGGAAGCAAAACTTTCCACCGCACGCCGTGTCGAGCAGAAGGAATGGTCCAAACCCGTCCGCGAGGATTGGGTTGCCGAAGTGGTCAAGTCTATCAACGAAGCAACGCTTCCGGTTGTCGTGGTGGCGCATTCGCTAGGGGTGCCAACCTTCATCCATGCCCTGCCGCAGATTGGCAGCAAGATCAAAGGCGCGTTTCTGGTCACGCCGCCTGACGTGTCGAATCCGAAAATCCGGCCTAAACATCTGATGACATTCGGTCCCTACCCGCGTGACCCCTTCACGTTCCCATCAATTGTCGTTGCTAGCCGCAACGATCACTATTGCGATTATGCGGTCGCCGAAGATTTGGCAGCCGCCTGGGGCTCACTGTTTATCGACGCGGGTGAATCCGGTCACCTCAACGCCGAATCCGGCCATGGGCCATGGCCGGAAGGCACAATGGTCTTTGCGAAATTTATCTCGCAGCTATGATTTAACCGCTTCCAGCAATGTCTGCGCGCCAACTTGCAGATAGGCCGTATCGACCGAAAGCGGGAGATAAGTGAAGCCGAGACCTGTAAAGCGCTTGGCCAATTCGGCATTCGCCGCATAGATGCCGCAGAGCTTGCCTGCCGCCCGTGCCTTGGCAGCGATTTCTTTCAGCGGCTCGATAATAGCCTGCGAACCCGCATCGACTTCTGCGCCATTGCTCCAGGCAATGGAAAAATCCGAAGGTCCGACAAAGACACCGTCAATACCATCGACAGCCAGAATATCATCCAGCGCGGCAAAGGCTTCGCGGGTTTCGATCATGGCAAAGGCCAGCGTCTTCTGGTTGACTTCAGCAAGATAAGCGCCGGAGCCGCCAGCACCGTAACTGCCTGGACGTCCGCGCAATTGCCCCCACGAGCGCTCACCGACTGGCGGATATTTCATCGACGTCGCGAAGCGGCGGGCGTCTTCCACGGAGTTGATCATCGGGGCGATGACACCCTCAGCCCCGAAATCCAGCGCCCGGCTTGCCATGTCGAAACGGTCCACCGGTATGCGCACTACCGTATGCTTGCCTGCGTTCTGGATGATACCGACGCTGTGCAACACCGATTCCGTGTCAAACGCACCATGCTGCATGTCGAGCATGAACGCGGTGAAATCCGTCTTGCACAGGGTTTCCAGAACCAATGGATACGGCAAATTGCACCAGGCGGAGAAAACAGTTTCTCCCGCTCTCAGGCGTGACGCTAACGGCATGATGGCTCCCGGATTCAACTGGTCTGAACGACTCGTGGCTCAGTGAAGCAAAAATGACGGCATCACGCCAATAAAAAACCGCCCACGAAGGGCGGTTTTCAATAAACACCGAAGTGAAAACAATCAGGAACCCTGAATCTGACGGATAGCTTCAGCCAGCATTTCGTCCATGGTGCGGCGAATGCGATGATCCGATTTATCAACACCGGCCGCATCAAAATCGGCGCGAATCTTGCGGAAAACGTCGTCGTCGCCAGCTTCCTGGAAATCAGCCTTGATGACTTCAAGCGCATAGGCCTCAGCTTCTTCGCCAGTCTTGCCCAGCTTTTCAGCTGCCCAAAGGCCAATCAGCTTGTTACGCCGTGCTTCTGCCCGAAAACGCACTTCCGCATCATGTGCATATTTGTTCTCAAAGGCATTCTCGCGATCTTCCATTGTCATCCTCTCTTGCTCCCGCAAAATGAATTGGCCATTCAGTATGATATGGCGTTCCGGTCTTGGGCGTTTTTAGGGCAAAGCCCCGATGCGTATTTGTTTCTTGGGTTTCATATAACTGTTTTGCACAAAATCGAAAGTCTGAATTGGAACTCTCCAGTCAAACATGGGTCACTTTGTCGTAGAATCTCCATATAATCCATAAAACCGGGGAGCTCTACAAAGTATCATTGTAGAATGCTTGCTTTTAAGATAGTTAGCGCGCCAACATGATGGCTGTGACCAAGGCCGACCGATAACTCCAATACCAGAGACCTGCAATGAACCGTCGCCGCCGTGTCTACGAAGGCAAAGCCAAAATCCTTTACGAAGGACCAGAGCCAGGAACCCTTGTTCAGCATTTCAAAGACGATACCACCGTGCTGCATCCCAAGAAGCATGAAGTCATTGATGGCAAAGGTGTTCTGAACAATCGTATTTCCGAGTATATCTTTACGCAGCTGAATCGTATGGGCATACCGACCCACTTCATCCGCCGCCTCAACATGCGCGAGCAGTTGATCAAGGAAGTCGAGATCATCCCGCTGCAAGTCGTTGTGCGCAACATTGCAGCCGGTTCGCTGGCAAAACGTCTTGGCATCGAGGAAGGCACAGTCTTGCCCCGCTCGATCATCGAGTTCTATTATAAGAACGACGTTCTGGATGATCCGATGGTCTCCGAAGAGCACATCACAGCGTTCGGCTGGGCTGCTCCTCAAGAAATCGATGACATCATGGCCCTTGCCATTCGCGTCAATGACTTCCTCAGTGGCCTGTTCCTCGGCGTCGGCATCCAGCTTGTCGATTTCAAGATCGAATGCGGGCGTTTGTGGGAAGGCGATATGATGCGTATCGTTGTCGCCGATGAGTTTTCGCCTGATTCCGCCCGCCTTTGGGACAGCCAGACCAGCGAAAAGCTGGACAAGGACCGGTTCCGCCGTGATATGGGCGGTTTGATCGAAGCCTATCAGGAAGTCGCGCGACGTCTGGGCATTATGAATGAAAATGAGCAAACGCGTCCGGTCGGACCGGTGCTGGTCAAATAAACAACACTGATTGAACAATCTCGGAGAAGACAGTCGATGAAGGCACGTGTCACTGTAACCTTGAAAAATGGCGTTCTTGACCCTCAGGGTAAAGCGATTGTCGGCGCGCTGGGCAGTCTTGGTTTCGATGGCGTTGCATCCGTACGCCAGGGCAAGATTTTTGATGTCGAAATCGACACCAAGGACCGGGCCGTTGCCGAAGCCAACGTCAAGGCGATGTGCGAAAAGCTGCTCGCCAACACAGTCATCGAAGATTATGCGGTGGAGCTTATCTAAATGAAATCAGCAGTCGTACTTCTTCCCGGCCTTAATCGCGACCGTGACATGATTGCGGCGCTGACAAAGATTTCCGGCAAGGCACCTCAGACTGTCTGGCAAACGGACACTGAAATCCCCGATGTTGATCTGATCGTCATCCCCGGCGGCTTTTCCTACGGCGACTATCTGCGCTGTGGCGCGATTGCTGCACGCATGCCTGTCATGCAGGCCATCCGCGAAAAAGCCGACAAGGGCGTTATGGTCATGGGCGTCTGCAATGGTTTCCAGATTCTGCAGGAAGCCGGACTTTTGCCCGGGGCCCTGATGCGCAATGCATCATTGAAATTCGTCTGCCGCGAAGTCAAACTTGAAGTCACCAATGCCAACACTGCCTTTACCCGCGGTTATTCGCATGGACAGATTGTTCGCTGCCCGGTTGCCCACCATGACGGCAATTTCTTTGCTGACGAAGCAACACTTGCCCGTATCGAAGGCGAAGGTCAGGTGGTTTTCCGCTACGCACAAGGCACCAATCCGAACGGCGCAATGAACGATATTGCCGGCATTATCAGCGAAAAGGGCAATGTTCTCGGTATGATGCCCCATCCTGAGAACCTGATTGAAGCCGCCCATGGCGGTACCGATGGCCGCGCATTGTTCGCGGGCATTCTTGGGATTGCCGCCTGAGTAGAATCCTATACGTTTGAGTTCTGCCGTTTCGACATGCAATGCGTTGGAACGGCGCTCAAATGGAGGAATTGAGAAATGAAACTCTACTCGCGGCCGCTCTCCCCCTACTCCTCGATTGTTCGCAGCATCGCTTATTACAAGAAAGCGCCAATCAAGGTTGTGGCTCCGCCGCCGGGCTTTCCGATTCCGGAAGAGTTTCGCAGCATCTCTCCATTTAACCGCGTTCCGGTGCTGATTACCGGCTCAGGCCTGACAATCGTCGAAGCGACGGTCATTGCCGAATATCTGGAAGAACATTTCCCTGAACCCGCCCTGTTGCCTGCCGACTCGCGTGATCGCGCTGTCGTTCGCATGGCGGCGCGTCTGGCCGAGCTGGAAATCCTGGCACCTGTTATGGAGCTGTTTGAGCTTATCCATACCAAATCCAAGGATGATGCACGTATCACCAAGCTTTTCGCCCAACTGGAGGCCGGTCTGCAGGAGATCGAGCACCGCATCGGTCACGGCCCCTACGCGCTGGGCAAACAGATGACAATGGCCGACGCATGGCTCACGCCGATCCGCTTTCTCTTCAACCATTTCCGCGTCATGACGCGCCGGTCCCGGTTACTGGAGCCTTTTCCGAAATTCGATGCCTATGAGCAACTTATTGTTCAGGATCCGGTGCTATCGCTGGTCTGGTTCGAAATGACGGATGCCTTGAAAGTGTTCCTCGGGGAACTCGAAACAAGCTGAACCGATCACCATTTTATTATTAGAGAGATAGCTGGATGAAGAAGCAAACGATTGGCCTTGCCATAATGATTCCGCTTATGGCGCTTGCCGGATGCCAATCACCCAGCAAATCCGGGCCGGGCTCCCTCGCCTTTGGCTCAGACAAAGCCGCGCTTGCGACAATGGAACGTGTGGCTATTGCCGCCAATAATTGCTGGTTCAAGTCCAAGGACCCGTCTTTCAAACCTTACCGCCTCGCGCCCGAATTGAATTCCTATTCAGGCCGTCCGCGTATTCTGGTCGTACCGGCAAACAATCCCGGCGACCGGCCATTGCTGGTCGTTCACGCGGAAGGCAATCCCGCCAAGGTTGAAGCATTTGGTCCGTTGATGAGCCATTCGTCTGGCAACCGCATTGCGGCAGACGTGCGCCGCTGGGCTGCGGGACAATCATCCTGCTCGGCTCAAAGCTGAGTAAAAGAAAGAAGCCGGTGCCTTGCGCACCGGCATCGCCCTATCAGGCTGAAAGATAACGGTCGAGGTCAGCTTCGACGTGATCGCGGGTCAGCGCGAGATCTTTCAGCCCTTCATCGGTCAGTTTTCCGAGCTGGAGTCTTGTACGGCGTTTCATGATCGCATTTTCGATCCATCCGGCGAACTGGGCCAGATAATCGGGCTGTGAAGCGTATGTCAGGCCTCGGGTAACAGGCCGGTTTGGTTCTACAAAAGTCGTAACCATAGTCGCCTCCCTGAAACAGGTTGAGATGTAATATATATGTAATTTTGAAAAATTTCATTCAATATTACTGAAGGCCCGTATCAGCACGTCTGATCCCGATTGAGCAATTCTTGCGAGGCGAAAAACCGGCTATCTCCTGGTTTGCAGTGCGATACTCAATCCCAAAAGAAACGGCGCGACTCGCGCCGCGCGTCAGACGGCGTCATCCCGATGTCTTTGAGCTGCTCAGCGGAAAGTTCGTTCAGATGAATGCGGGTACGATGTTTTCTCATAGCCACGCAAAACCATTCTACCATTCGGCTGAACGCCGTCGTATTGCTTCCCAAGCCGAACGCTGGCAAATCGCGGTTTGCAAGCTTTATATCGGCACATTCTCTTTCGATTGCATCAATTGTACTCATAATTCCCATCCTTCCAAGTCAGGTTGACTCGAATTTCATGCGGAATTGTAATGAATTGACTCAATTGGAATCGCAATATACATAATTGTCACCATGACAAATTGGCTTCCTGAACTTAATCACGGCAAAGGCCCGCTCTATTTGCAGCTGGCTGAGCGTATTGAATCCGACATAGCGGACGGCGTGCTGCCGCCCGGGACAAAATTACCGCCCCAGCGTAACCTCGCCTTTGACATTGGCGTGACCATTGGCACGGTGGGCCGCGCCTATAACCTTATTCGCGAACGCGGGCTTGTCAGCGGCGAGGTTGGCCGCGGCACCTATGTGATAGATCACAAGCAGACCAAACTGATCGAACTACCGACAACCCAGCATTCGCAACCGTTTGGCGGGACGCGCGCTCACATCATTCCTCCGGGCAATATCCGGCTCGACAGCACAGCAGCCATTGATGTCCGGCAATCGGAAGTGATGGACCACTTTTTGCGTGACATCATTAAAACCTATCCCGCCGAGATTGCCAGCTATTCCCGCACTTTGCCTCTCTCGTGGCAGCAGGCTGGCAGCCGCTGGCTTGGTTCTGCGGATTGGCACCCGGACGTCAGTTCGATTGTGCCGACGCTTGGTGCGCATTCAGCGATCCTCGCCATTATTGCTGCGGTGACGGTTCCCGGCGACCGCATTGCCTTTGAGGACCTGAGTTATTGTTCGGCTGCCCGCAGTGCCAATCTGATGGGACGCCGCAGCATCATCATCAACACGGAAAATGGCAGTGCGACGCCGGATGATTTCGAACGGCTCTGCGCCCAGCAGCATCCCAAGCTGGTCTTCCTGATGCCTTCTCTGCAAAATCCGACTGCTACAACCATGCCCGAAGAGCATCGCCGCGCGATTGTCGATATTGCCCGGCGCTACAATGTCTGGATCATTGAAGACGAGATTTATGGCTCTCTGGTCAATCTCGATATTGTCAAGATTGCCGAAATGGCACCGGAGCGCACATTTCATATTGGCGGATTGTCCAAGTCCGTCGCCGCCGGTGTCCGGGGCGGCTGGGTGGCTTGTCCGCCTCACCTCGCCTCGCGTGTACTGACTGCCCATAAGATGGTGACAGGCGGTATGCCCTTCCTCATGGCGGAACTCGGCGCGCAGTTGGTCAACTCAGGTGAAGCGGATGCCATCCGCCTCAAGGTGCGGGAAGAAACGTCAGCGCGTGAAAGTTTGGCACGATCCATTTTCGCCGGTGTCGATTTCAATTCGCATCCTTATTCGCCGTTTATTTGGGTGAAACTTCCGGAACCGTGGCTATCTGCTACGTTCAAAAGTGCCGCGCTGAATGAGGGAGTGCTGATCGACGACGAGGATGAATTCAAGGCCGGACGGACGGAAAAGACCTTCCATCGCGTGCGTTTCGGCTATTCAGTGCCCGGCACGCATGAAGAAGTGGCCAATGGCCTGACGATCCTGCGGCGGCTGATGGCAAGCGACAATGCGAGTTATGATAGTTATTCGTGAGGATGGCAGGGCATTTAGTGCGTGGTTCGACAAGCTCACCATGAGGGAGATGGTCGAGTTGCAATGCTCATCGCCAATGTTGCAGAATTTAAATTTCTGCAACCCTCCATCTCCCTCATGGTGAGCTTGTCGAACCACGCACAATGGTTATGCGGTGGGTTATACAGCGCTGAGAATAAATCATCATCCGACACCGCCTGTTGACGAAACCGGACAAGCGACATTTTTTCCACGTTTGACGGTGTATTCGCCGAACAAATTGCTCTAAGAGAACCCAAGAAAAGCGCAATGGAATTGGTATTACCCATGGGTCTCTCCAACACAGTCCAGATCACACCGGAACTCGTTGCTTCGCACGGGCTGAAACCGGACGAATATCAACGCATTCTCGATCTGATCGGCCGCGAGCCAAGCTTTACCGAGCTTGGCATCTTCTCGGCGATGTGGAACGAGCATTGCTCTTACAAATCTTCCAAGAAGTGGCTGCGTACTCTGCCGACAACCGGCCCGCAGGTTATTCAGGGTCCCGGCGAAAACGCTGGCGTTGTCGATATCGGCGATGGCGATTGCGTCGTGTTCAAGATGGAGAGCCACAACCATCCATCCTATATAGAGCCCTATCAGGGCGCCGCTACCGGTGTTGGCGGTATTCTGCGCGACGTTTTCACCATGGGTGCACGTCCGATTGCCGCTATGAACGCCCTGCGCTTTGGCGCTCCCTCGCATCCAAAGACCCGTCATCTGGTGTCAGGCGTGGTTGAAGGCGTTGGCGGCTATGGCAATTCCTTCGGCGTTCCGACCGTGGGCGGTGAAGTCAATTTCGACGCCCGCTACAATGGCAACATTCTGGTCAATGCCTTTGCTGCCGGCCTTGCCAAGACCAATGCGATCTTTCTGTCCGAAGCCAAAGGCGTCGGCCTTCCCGTTGTCTATCTCGGTGCAAAGACCGGTCGCGACGGTGTTGGCGGGGCAACTATGGCGTCGGCTGAATTTGACGAATCGATCGAAGAAAAGCGCCCGACTGTTCAGGTTGGCGACCCCTTTACCGAAAAGTGCCTGCTTGAAGCTTCGCTGGAGCTGATGGCATCGGGTGCCGTCATTGCCATTCAGGATATGGGCGCTGCCGGTTTGACCTGCTCGGCCGTGGAAATGGGCGCAAAGGGCAATCTCGGCATTGAACTGAAGCTGGACGATGTTCCGGTGCGCGAAGAGCGCATGACCGCCTATGAAATGATGCTGTCGGAAAGCCAGGAGCGTATGCTCATGGTTCTGCGTCCGGAAAAGGAAGCAGAAGCTCAGGCCATCTTCAAGAAGTGGGGTCTGGACTTTGCGATTGTGGGATACACAACCGATGACCTGCGTTTCCGCGTTATCCATCAGGGCGAAGAAGTCGCCAATCTGCCCATCAAGGATCTCGGTGATCAGGCTCCCGAATATGACCGTCCATGGATGGAACCCGGCAAGCACGCGCCGCTTCCGGCATCAAGTGTGCCAGATGTTGATGATTACGGCGCGGCTTTGCTGAAGCTGATCGGCTCGCCTGATCTGTGCTCGCGCCGCTGGGTCTATGAGCAATATGACACACTGATTCAGGGCAATTCTTTGCAGCTTCCCGGTGGCGACGCAGGCGTCGTGCGTATCGAAGGCCACCGCAGCAAAGCGCTTGCCTTCTCCTCCGATGTGACGCCCCGCTATTGCGAAGCTGATCCCTATGAGGGCGGCAAGCAGGCGGTGGCGGAGTGCTGGCGCAACTTGACAGCTGTTGGCGCTGAGCCGCTCGCAGCAACAGACAATCTCAATTTCGGCAATCCGGAACGTCCTGAAATCATGGGACAGCTGGTCAAAGCCATTGGCGGTATCGGCGATGCCTGCCGCGCGCTCGCATTCCCAATCGTTTCTGGCAACGTATCGCTTTACAACGAAACCAATGGTCAGGCGATCCTGCCGACACCAACCATTGCCGGCGTGGGTCTCATCCCCGACTGGACCAAGACAGCCAAGATCGGCGGCATGCATGATGGCGATGTGCTGATCCTCATCGGCGGCGACGGCACGCATCTCGGCCAATCCGTCTACCTGCGCGACCTGCACGGCCGTGCCGATGGCCCGCCGCCGCCCGTCGATCTCAACATTGAAAAGCGCAACGGCAATTTCGTCCGTTCAGCCATTCGCAACAGCCAGATCACCGCCTGCCATGATCTGTCCGACGGTGGCCTGGGCATTGCTCTTGCAGAAATGTGCATGGCGTCTTCAAAGGGCGCCAGTGTCAACGTGGGTGAAGGCCCGGCGCATGCGCTGCTTTTCGGCGAAGATCAGGCGCGTTATCTGATCGCCGTTGCCCCTGATATGGCCAACTTCATTACGCTCAACGCCGAAGGCTCGGGCGTTCCGTTCCGCAAGCTTGGAACAGTTGGCGGCAATACATTGACGATCGAACGGCTGGCCTCCATATCTGTTGCAGACCTGACAAAAGCACACGAATCGTGGTTCCCTGACTATATGAATGGTCAGGACAGCGATGAAACACAGGCTGCATGACCCCGTCTTGCTGAAAGACAGGTAACGTTTGGGAGACTGACTATGGCTATGGACGCGCACGACATCGAGAAAATGATCAGGGATGCCATTCCTGACGCTCAGGTAACCATCCGCGATCTCGCCGGTGATGGGGATCACTATGCGGCAGAAGTGGTGGCTGAGAGCTTTCGCGGCAAGTCGCGCGTTCAACAGCACCAGATGGTCTATGACGCACTGAAGGGCAATATGGGCGGCGTGTTGCATGCCTTGGCCCTGCAGACCAGTGCTCCTGAATAACTCACTTCTTGAATACTGCGATGATGGGCCCAACCGGGTCCATCCCGCCGATCAGCGTCTTGCGATCATTCGACAGCGCTGAAATCCCGCCATCAAAGAACAGCGCATTGGCGCACCCCAGCCCATCCTTGAACAGCCGGGCAAAACTTCCCAGACTGACCGGTGCTTTCGAGATCGCCAGAACAATCGTGTTGGCATCGCGAACGCCGACGCCATTACGGATGAAACGCGAAGCACCGTTTGGTTCAAAGCGTGGATGGATCTGACCGTTGATAACCAGCATCGGACCTGATTGCGTAGCAATACGGGGATCGACAGCGGCAGTTGCAAAGGCACCGGTTTCAAGGATTCCTGGAGTGCCGGTCTTATCGATGAAGAACACACCATTTGGCTTCAGGAAGAAATTGCCTTCGCCCTCGCCGGTCTTGAGCGGGAATGCCTGTTTGCCATCCTCCACGTAGAGGCCGACCGCCGACAGGTCTTTTTCATACATGCCGGCGTTCATCGAAAGGACCGGTCGTGCATCCTTTAACTGCGCATCGATAAATGCCTGCAGAGAACCATAGGCTTTTCCATCGGCGCCCGCGCGGGCAAGATCAATCTTAAAGATACGCAGATCGACTTCGCAAACGATGGAATTCACGCCTTCGAATGTCATTGTCCTGCAGATAGCCGGAAGGTCACTATCAGTCATATTGATCTCGGGTTTCGGTGGTGTTTTCACGGGCGCGACGGGTCGCATGAGCCAGACAATAGCTGCAACAACTGCCAAAAATGTGATGCAGAGTACTAAAGTGATACGAGATGACACAATGACCAGCCTTGTTTTGGCAGAATTGAAGCGCTATTTGTGGAGTAGAGATCAATTTGGACCATTGATGACGATTCGTCGTGCTTTGGTATGAAAGGTTGCCGAAATGAGCGGTATCAATGAATTTATCGACAACGAGGTCAAGAGCAACGACGTTGTCCTGTTCATGAAGGGCACGCCCGGCTTTCCGCAGTGCGGCTTTTCCGGCCAGGTCGTACAGATTCTTGATTATATCGGCGTCGACTATAAAGGCGTGAATATTCTGACATCCAATGAACTGCGTCAGGGTATCAAGGATTATTCCAATTGGCCGACCATCCCGCAGCTTTATGTGAAGGGCGAATTCGTCGGCGGTTGCGACATCATCCGCGAAATGTTCCAGGCAGGCGAGTTACAAGCCCTGCTCAGCGAAAAGGGCGTCGCTACAAAAGCGGCCTAACTACGCAATAATTTCAACCGGTTCCGGGGAAATCCGGAATCTTTTTCTAAAGGCGCTGGGAACACCGGCGCCTTTGTCTTTGTTTTGGTTTTGCAGGTCATACCATGGATAGTAACTTACAGACGACCCCGCCACGGCTGATGGGAATGGGCAAGGTGGAGTTCATCGGATTGATGGCCATGCTCATGGCAATTAATGCGCTGGCAATCGATATCATGCTGCCAGGTTTGCAGCAGATCGGCGCCAGTCTCGGCGTGACCAGCGAAAATCACCGGCAATATGTGATCTCTGCATACCTCTTTGGTTTCGCGGTCTCCCAGCTGTTCTACGGCCCCCTCTCGGATCGCTTTGGCCGCCGAGCACCGCTGCTGTGCGGATTGGCTATTTATATCATTGCGGCATTCAGTGCGGCCTTTGTGCCCACCTTTGCATCATTGTTGTTTTTCCGCTTCATCCAAGGGATCGGTTCGGCCGCGACGCGCGTTATCACGATTTCCATCGTCCGCGACGTTTATGGCGGGCGGCAAATGGCCGAAGTCATGTCGTTGATCATGATGGTGTTTATGATCGTACCCGTCATCGCTCCGGGGACCGGTCAAGTCGTGATGATATTCGGCGATTGGCATCTCATCTTCATTTTCATGGCCGTTCTCGCAACCGCTATCACTCTATGGATGTATTTTCGCCTGCCGGAGACCTTTGATCCGGCGGACCGCCGCCCTTTCACGCTCAAATCAGTCGCACAGGGTTTCAAGATCGTTCTGACCAACCGGGTAGCACTTTGCTACACACTGGCCAGCGCGTTCCTGTTCGGCTCGCTTTTCGGCTTCATCAATTCAGCCCAACAGATTTATATCGGCATCTATGACCTTGGCATCTGGTTCCCGGTGGCGTTTTCCGCCGTGGCGATCATGATGGCCTTCTCGTCCTTCGTGAATTCACGCTTTGTCGGCCGGTATGGTATGCGCCGCCTGTCGCATGGTGCGCTGATGGGTTTCCTCACGATCAACACGGTGTGGCTGCTGCTCACCCTGTTTGGGCCGCACCCAACGCCCTTCCCGCTTTATCTGCTGCTGTTTGCCATGGCGATGTTCCAGTTCGGCTGGATCGGCTCCAACTTCAACGCGCTGGCGATGGAACCGCTTGGCCATGTGGCCGGCACGGCATCGTCCGTGCTGGGCTTCATGGGCACGGCTGGTGGCGGCGCGATTGGTGCTCTGATTGGTCAAGCCTATGACGGAACAACACTGCCGCTGGTGCTGGGATATTTCGTCGTTTCGCTGATCGGCCTGATGTTTGTGCTGATTGCCGAAAAGGGCAAGCTCTTCCATCCACACAATCCGCCGGTTTGATTACCGGCGATTGCTCTATTCTGACCAGAGCGTGCTGCGCAAATCCCGCCAGTTTGCCTTGTCAGGCGCGACCAGCAAGCCGCCATCCAGATGCGCGGGAAGATAGGCAGAACCATCAAAGCGGGCAGCGTAGCCGCCCGCTTCCTGATGAATAAGCACACCGGCAAGATGGTCCCACGGCATCAGCTTGTTGAAGAGCGCGAAATGCGCATGACCCGATGCAATCAGCCGGTATTCATGCGCTGCACACCGAAATCCGAAGGACGCTTTGCACTTGGCATGGTTGCGCGCCAGCGTTGAACGCAACGGATCGTTGAGAAACTGCCAGGAAATAGCACCGAGCATTTCGCCCACTGCCGTTGGCTGCGCAACCGAGACTTTGCTTCTGACGTCAGTCGCCGAGCGGATATGACTTCCCGCCCCTTTCATACCGATGATCCAATCCTTGCCAACCGGATCATGAATGATACCGGCGACCGTCTCACCATTGACTACCACCGCAAGCATGACACCGAACAGCGGCACACCGGTGGCGAAATTGTAGGTGCCATCGACAGGATCAATGACGAAAGCCAGCGGCGCGTCCTTCAACTTGCCGAGCAGTGACGCATCCAGTTCGCAGGCTTCCTCGCCCAGAACGAATGCATCGGGATAGCGCTCGCGCAGGCGTGCTGTAATGACCCGTTCCGCATTGGTGTCAGCTTCGGTCACCAGATCGAGCGCAGAGGTCTTCTGTTTGATGTCAGCACTGTCCAACTGGCGGAACCGCGGCATGATTTCCTGAACGGCCACCGCCGCCAGCAAATCGCTCAACCAATCAATAGCATTGTCATCAAAGTGCACTGGCGTCGGCTCCATTTGCGGCAAGTCCAGCAAAATCAAAAATCTTGCGATCGAGAAGATGGCTTGGCCTTGTATTGGCCAGCGCGCGGATCATGATCTCCTTGCGTCCCGGCATACGTTTTTCAATGTCGGTCAGCATGGCTTTCATCATGTTGCGCTGCAGGCCATCCTGACTGCCGCAGAGGTCGCAGGGAATGATGGGGAACTGCATCGCACTGGCGAATTTTTCCATATCGTCCTCGGCGCAATAGCTCAGTGGCCGCAGCACCATGATATCCCCGTCATCATTGAGCAATTTTGGCGGCATGGCTGCAAGGCGCCCGCCATGGAAGAGGTTCATGAAAAAGTCTCGAGAATGTCCTCGCGATGATGGCCAAGAACCAGCGCCGAACAGCCCTCTTCCCGCGCCACCCGATAGAGATGGCCACGCCGCAGGCGCGAGCAGAGAGAACAATAGGTCTGGTTTTCCTGTATCTTGTCAGTAACGATCGAATAAGTGTCCTTGTACTCGATGCGGTGCTCGATGCCATTTGCCTTCAGATAATCCGGCAGAATATGTTTTGGAAAATTCGGCTGGCCCTGATCAAGATTGCAGGCAAGCAGATCAACCGGCAGCAGCCCGCGCCATTTCAGATCAAGCAATAGTGCCAGCAGCCCGTAGGAATCCTTACCGCCCGAAAGTCCGATCAGCCAGCGCTCGCCCGGTTTGATCATGGCAAAGTCATCAATGGCCTGCCGTGTATTGCGCAACAGCCGCTTGCGCAGCTTATTGAACTCAACATTGGACGGCACACCGAGAAACATCGGGTGGCAACCCGCCGCATCTGTCAGATCCTGATCATGGATGGTCATAGTAACACCTCTGGCGCCTTCATTGCCTTGGCCCATGATCGAACGCAAGGAATGATTCTCAATTCTACGGTTCTTGTTATGCCAAGACCAAAGTTCAATTGAACGGCGCCGACAGCAATGCGACCCTTATCTCTCCCCTTGTGGGAGAGAAAGGATTTTCTTGGATTTAGCCCTTCGCTAAATCCTTAGAAAATCCAAGAGAGGGGATCAGACATCCGTCAGTACGTACCGCCAAAACTTCTTAACTTTGCGCGCGAAATGCGCAAGGAAGCGACTTTGGCTGAGAACATGTTATGGCAAGCCATTCGAAACAAGCGATTAAACGGATTAAAATTCCGACGCCAAGTCCCATTTGATCGCTACATCATTGATTTCATATGTTTCGAAGCAAGATTGATCATTGAGCTTGATGGCGCTCAACATTCTGGTTCGCAATCTGATCTAAAACGCGATGCTCATTTTGAAACCAAAGGGTTTAAAACGTTACGTTTCTGGAACAATGAAATCCTGAACAATCTTGATGGTATATGCTCCCATATTTTACACGAGGCAAAGAAGTGAGAATGGAAACTCGAAAGATCCCCTCTCTTGCGATTTCTGGCACTTGAGCTTCGCTATGCTCGCTAAGATGCCGAAATCGCTTTCTCCCCCACAAGGGGGGAGATAACACGCCTCCCTCAGTGCTCATCGTGGAAACCAAGCCTGCTTACTGCCCGAACACCGACCAGCCCGTCCTTTGCGCCACAAGTTCCAACGCCGCAGAACCCAGCAAGGAATTGCCGTTTTCGTTCAAACCCGGCGACCACGCGGCAATCGATGCCTTTCCGGGGGCAATAGCGAGAATACCACCGCCAACGCCGCTCTTGCCCGGAAGACCGACCCGATACGCAAAGTCACCCGAACCGTCATAGTGCCCGCACATCAGCATCAGCGCGTTGATACGCCTTGCCCTGCCCGCAGACACCACACTCCCACCGTTGAGCGGATTGCGTCCGGCAGAGGCGAGATAAAGACCCGCATGCGCCAGTTGGCGGCATGACATGGCGATGGCACAGTGGTGAAAATAGACACCCAATACGTGCTCAGCCGGATGATTGAGATTTCCAAAGGAACGCATAAAGTTCGCAAGCGCCACATTGCGGTAGCCGGTATTGGTTTCGGAACGCGCCACGTTGTGGTCGATGGCAATGGTTTCATCATCGGCCAGATGCCGGATGAACTGGACAATCTCGCCAATCGCCTCTTTCGGCAGATGGCCTGCAAGCACCACGTCGGCAACGGCAATTGCGCCAGCATTGATGAAAGGATTGCGCGGTTTGCCCTTTTCCTGTTCCAGCTGAACAATGGAATTGAAGGCATTGCCCGAGGGTTCGCGTCCGACGCGCTTCCACAAGCCATCACCGAGTTTGCCAAGAGCCAGCGTCAGCGTGAACACCTTGGAGATACTCTGGATGGAGAAGGACGTATCCGCATCGCCTACCACATGCATCTGACCATCGACCGTGACCAGCGCCAGACCAAACTGCTTCGGATCAACAGTGGCGAGTTCCGGAATATAATCCGCCAGCTTGCCTTCGCCTATGCGGCTCGCAAGGTCCTGATAGACGCTGTCAATGACATCTTGAAGGTCGGTCATACTGGCTCCGGGCAGATACAAGATAAAAAAAGCCGCCCGGATTGCTCCTGGGCGGCTTCTTCATAAACTCAGAACTGATTAACGCGAATAGAATTCGACAACCAGGTTTGGTTCCATCTGCACAGCGTATGGCACATCGGAGAAGGCCGGAACGCGTGTGTACTTGGCAACCATCTTGTTGTGATCAACTTCGAGATATTCAGGAACATCGCGCTCAGCAAGCTGAACGGCTTCCAGAACGATAACGAGCTGCTTCGACTTTTCGCGAACTTCAATCACGTCACCTGCCTTGCAGATATAGGACTGAATGTTGACGCGGCGGCCGTTGACGTTCACGTGACCGTGGTTGACGAACTGGCGCGCAGCAAAGATCGTCGGAACGAACTTGGCGCGGTACACCACTGCATCCAGACGCGACTCCAGCAAACCGATCAGCTGTTCACCGGTATCGCCCTTGCGGCGGGAAGCTTCTTCGTAGGTCTTGCGGAACTGCTTTTCCGAAATGTCGCCGTAGAAGCCCTTGAGCTTCTGCTTGGCGCGCAGCTGTACACCGAAATCGGAAAGCTTGCTCTTGCGGCGCTGACCATGCTGGCCAGGACCATATTCACGACGGTTAACCGGGGACTTAGGACGACCCCAGATGTTTTCGCCCATACGGCGATCAATTTTATACTTGGACGATTCGCGCTTGCTCATCGCATTTCCTTTCAACCAAACCAAATCGAAGCTCGCGCTCCGATTCAAGGAAACGCGCCCTCCTCTGCCTTCTGTTTTTGAAGACTGACAGAATGATTCACGCACGCTTTGCGAAACCACTCACGGGACACGTCAAATGAAACGCAGAGCTGTTAAGCCCTGCGCTGGGGTGGCTTCTAGTGTGAAGGTTTGATGATGTCAAGCCAAGCAGCGCATTTCGGCCGGTCATAAATATTGAAACCGATATTGGCTGTCAGGCGTTAGGCTATACGCTTAACAGGAGTAGAGCCGGAAATGACCCTATTCTCGACGCCGTCGCGCTGTTCGACGATGATCCTTTTATTCCTCACGGCATGTTTTGCAACAACAGCTTTGATCAGCACAGCCGACACTGCCGATGCAAGGCAGCGAAGGCATCACAGCGCTAGCAATCGCCCCGCACTGCCCGCCGTTCCCCCCGTTCCACAGAGCAAACCGGGAAGCGAGTCTGCTGCTGACGCGCCCAAACCTGAGGAAAAGCCCGCTGAGGCAGTGCAGAAGGCTGATCCTGAAACAACACCCGTTCCAGAACAAAAGCCCGAGCATGATGCCAAACCGGCCGATAAACCAGAGGTGAAACCCGCCGAACAACTGGGGCCTAATCGCCCGATTGAAGATGAGGCGGAAGGAAAATCCCAGCCGAAATCCAATGACGAAGATACGGCCGAAAAATCTGATCCGGCCACGTCGCCTGATCGTGTCTATCAAAATGCCTGTCCTGCATTGATGAACGGCGAGGTTCAGGGCGAAATTATCCCCCCGCTGTCCGAAGGCATGTGCGGCGAACGCTCTCCGCTTAAGATCACAGCGATCGGCAAGGAAAATCCGATAAAGTTTGCCGCCCCGGTAACAACCAACTGCACGATGGCCGGGACGCTCGCCGTCTGGATTGGCGATGTTGAAAAAGCAGCGCAAAAATCCTTCGGTGCCGGGATCGAAAGCATTGGTACCGGATCAGACTACCAATGCCGCAAGGTTAACAATGGCCATAAGGGGCGCGTATCGGAACATGCCTTTGCCAATGCGCTCGACATCATGTCGTTCAAGTTCTCCAACGGCAAAACCACGGAGCTGGCGACAGGTTGGAAGGGAACGCCCGAGGAACAGGAATTCTGGCGGTCAATCCATAAAACGAGCTGCGAGCAGTTTATGACGGTGATTGGCCCCGACGGCGACGCAGCCCATCAGGGTAATATACACCTTGATCTTGGCTGTCATGGCAAGAGTTGCAAAGCGCGCCTGTGCCAGTAGCAGCGCGCTTTCAGGGTTATTTCTTGCTTTTGACTTTGTTGGGCAGATCCTTGCGGTCTGTCTCGGCGAACTCTTCAAGCTGCTTTTCGCTCATCGATTCGTACATGCTCTTCGATGCGCCCTTGAGTTCACTTTTCCTGGTATCACCGCGTTTGGCCGATAGTGCCGCTCCAGCCGCTTTCTGCTGAGCTTGAGATTTTGCAGGCATTGGGTTTCTCCCTGTTGATTTTTTACAAAGGGAGAACGTGGGGATAGGCTGAGAGTTCCAACGGGAGAACTGCAGAACCATTGCGCGTGGTTCGTGGTTCGACAAGCTTGTCTGTTTGAAGTGTGTATACTGGCTTGGTCCACGTGCCCATTGACGGCACGTGGACCGATGGACCTGAGGCCGTTTCGACAGCCGGACGTTTGCCAGTCCGATGGTGAGCAAGGCCCGGTCCTTCGATGACACCCGAACAGTTGCCAGGGGCATCGACCCCGCATGACAAGCCAGGGGTTTTCATCATGACACAGTTTACGCGTTTTGTCGGCATCGATGTGAGCAAGGCTTACCTCGATCTGCATTGTTTGCCTGATGGGCTGGAACTGCGGGTGCCCAACAGCCGCGCAGGCGTTGGTCTTTTGCTGCAGCGCATCGGTGTGCTGGAAGGGGTTGCCTTTGGCTGTGAAGCCACAGGCGGTTATGAGGATTGCCTGCTGATTGTGCTGGGTGAAGCTGGCATGGCAGCCTATTGCCTGCATCCTTCCGATGTGCGCTCCCATAGCCGCCTGACGGGCCGGCGGGCCAAGACGGACCGGCTGGATGCGATCGCCATTGCCCGGGCACTGCAGGTTGCCGTTGCCACCCGCAAACCGGCGATCCGGTCCACAACCATGAGCGCCATCAAAGAGTTGACGACATTGCGCCGCCGGTTGATTGCCGGACTGAGTGAGCTGAAAAGCCACGAGGCGCGCATGGGCGATGCGGATGCTGCCAGCATCATTGGCGTGTTGATGGACCAGCACATCAAAGCCATCAAGACACTGGAAGCACATATACGCAGCGCCATAGCCCGCAATCCCGCACAGGCACAAACGGCAAGGCGCATCGCCTCGATGCCGGGAGCCGGTCCCGTCCTGACCGCCGAACTCATCGGCTCCATGCCCGAGCTTGGCACGCTATCCAGCCGTCAGGCGGCCAGCCTGACCGGCGTTGCTCCGCATCCGCGCCAATCGGGAAACAGCAGCCGCAGCGGAAAGTGCCAGGGCGGACGGGCAGGCATCCGCCGCGTCCTCTATATGGCATCCTTAAGCGTCATACGTTGCGCAAAACACCCGCTCGCCGCCTTCTATCAAAGGCTCAGAGCCAACGGAAAGCCCTTCAAACTGGCCATTGTCGCACTCATGCGAAAGCTCATCGTCACCCTCAACGCAATGATCAAAAACCAAACAGATTGGCAACCAAACATTCAAACATAAACACAGTTGCTCACCATGAGGGAGAGTGGTGCTGTAAAGCTAACCGGAAGTATTGCAGAATATAGCTCCCTGCAATCCTCGCATCTCCCTCATGGTGAGCTTGTCGGACCACGCACAATGCCGATGCAGCGGCCACGAATTCCTATCCCTGCAGTGCCTCGTCAAAAACCTTGCGGGCACTGCGCAGGTTGTCGCGGTTTTTCACTGCCCAGTCACCCAGAGCACCAATCGGAACCGCAATGGAATGACCAATTGGCGTCAGCGCATAGGTCACTTCAGGCGGTGAGCTGGGTTTAACGGTGCGGGACACGAGGCCATCCCGCTCCAGCGAGCGCAGCGTAACGGTCAGCATCCGCTGTGAAATGCCCTCGACCATGCGGCGCAGCACATTGAAGCGGCGTGGACCGCCTTGCAGATTGATCACCACCAGCAGGCTCCAACTGTCACCCACAATATCCAATACCTCACGCATCGGGCACAGACCGAGACCATCGGTAGCCATAGCTGCCGAAGTTGAAAGCAATGGCACATCGCCGTCTGGTTTTGAATGAATGCTCATTTCAATTGATCCTCAGCCTTACTGGGGCGGTTACTTCCATGTGCCCTGAAACGGAAAAAGTGCGTTCTTCACAAGGCTCGTCCTGTAGCATAGATGGTTATTAAGAGTAACCAGAAAACAATCCGTACGCGATCAGCCCGTACGCAATCAACAAGGAGATCAATATGAAAATCGCACTCATTGGCGCCACAGGGTTTGTCGGCACAGAATTGTTGAAAGAAGCCGTGTCGCGCGGCCATTCCGTTACGGCGCTCGTGCGCAATGTCGATAAGGTCGAGAAGCTCGACGGTGTCACCGCGGTTAAGGCCGATGTGCTCGATGTGGCTGATCTGGCCGACAAGTTGAAAGGCAGCGACGTTGTGCTTTCAGCCTATAATCCGGGCTGGGGTGTTCCTGACATTCAGGCCGTTCACATCAAGGCCAGCAAGGCCATCAGCGAAGCCACCAAGAAGGCTGGCGTGAAGCGTCTGATCGTCGTTGGTGGTGCTGGCAGCCTGTTGAATCAGGAAGGCAAACAATTCGTCGATGGTCCTGATTTTCCTGCAGAATACAAGGAAGGTGCACTCGGCGCCCGCCAGGCTCTGAACGATCTGAAGAGCGAAAATGGTCTGGATTGGAGTTTTGTCTCGCCGCCATTCATGCTTGTACCCGGCCCGCGTACCGGTGCCTATCGCCTTGGCAAGGACAACCCGGTATTCAGCGCCGAGGGCAAAAGCACAATCAGTGCCTCCGATCTCGCCGTCGCCATCCTGGATGAAGCTGAGACGCCAAAACACGTCAAAGAGCGCTTTACCGTTGGGTATTGATAGCATGATCATGATGCGTGGTTCGACAAGCTCACCATGAGGGAAAAAATGGCTGCAAGCCGAGTAGAAACATTGCAGAATATAGCTCCCTGCAATCCGTAATCTTCCCCATGGTGAGCTTCCTGAGCTTGTCGAAGGGCTAACCACGCACCATATACCGCCCCGACCGGGGCGGTTTCCTTTGGTGCCTTGGCAACCGCAATGTGCGTTCTTCACAAGCCACCAACGCGCGCTTAATTAAGCAGCAACGTTAGAATAAAGGTGAAGATCATGGAACTCGGCATATATACATTTGCAGGCATGGCTCCCGACCCCAAGAGCGGCGTTGCCATCGACGCGCACCAGCGCATGCAAAATCTGCTTGAAGAAATGGAATTGGCTGATCAGGTCGGTCTCGATGTTTTTGGCATCGGTGAACACCATCGCCCGGATTTCGTTATTTCGACGCCTGCTGTGGTTTTGGCTGCCGGTGCTGCACGCACCAAAAATATCCGGCTGACCAGTGCTGTTACGGTTTTGAGCTCGGAAGACCCGGTTCGTGTCTTTCAGGAATATGCCACACTCGACCTGATCTCCTCGGGCCGTGCGGAAATCATGGCTGGCCGGGGTTCGTTCATCGAGTCTTTCCCGTTATTCGGTTACGACCTCAACGACTATGACGAACTCTTCACCGAAAAGCTCGATCTGTTATTGAAGTTGCGCGCCAATGAACGCGTGACGTGGAATGGCAACTTACGCGCGCCGATTAACAATCTTGGCGTCTATCCGCGTCCGTTGCAAAATCCCCTGCCCGTATGGATTGCTGTTGGCGGCACGCCGGCATCTGTCATCCGTGCCGGCACGCTCGGTTTACCGCTCGCTGTCGCCATCATTGGCGGCGAACCGCATCGCTTTGCCCCGCTGGTTGATCTCTACCGCGAATCTGGTGCCAAGGCAGGCCACGCACCGGAGACGCTGAAGGTCAGTATCAACTCGCACGGCTATGTCGCCGATACCTCACAGGCTGCCGGAGACGATTACTGGCCGTCCTACGAAGTGGTGATGAACAAGATCGGGCGCGAACGCGGTTGGCCGCCAAGCAACCGGGCACAGTTTGAAGCTGGCCGCACCCCGCGCGGCGCGCTTCTGGTCGGGTCGCCGCAGGAAGTGATCGACAAGATCATGCTGCAGCACAGCTACTTCAAGCATGATCGCTTCATGCTGCAAATCGATCTTGGCAGCCTGCCGCACAAAAACACATTGCGGGCGATTGAGCTGTACGGCACGAAAGTTGCGCCTGTTATCCGCAAGGAATTTGCTTCCGCAGAAAAGACGGAAGCAGTTTTGGCTTGAAGATAATGAATGGCGGAAGTTCCAACTTCCGCCATTCACTCAAGGGTATCAAGAGTTAAGCAGTATCGAGACCAAAACCCTGCATCAGTCGGCGGGTGGAGAAATCCGGATTGCCTGAGGTGAAGACGGCGATGTCATCGCCATGTTCTGGCTCCATCCCTGTACCGTTTGGCTTGAGCAGTGACAATGCGCGGCGCGCAATAGCCTCAGCCGGATCGAGCCAGTCCACCGGCCATGGCGCCAGACGGCGGAACACATTGGCAAGGAACGGGTAATGCGTGCAGGCCAGCACGACAATATCGGTGCGCTTGCCATCCATCTCGACGAAACATGGTTTGATTTCAGCCAGAACTGCTGCGTCGTCCAAATGTTCGCCACGTATATGCGCTTCGGCCATGCGTGCCAAATTTTGGCTGCCGACAAGCCGTACGTGGCACTTGGTGGCAAAAGACTGGATCAGGTCACGCGTATAGGCGCGCTTCACCGTACCAGGCGTTGCCAGAACCGTGATGAGGCCGGATGACGTGCGCTCTGCCGCCGGTTTGATCGCCGGAACGGTACCGACAAAAGGCACAGATGGAAACGCTGACCGCAGATCATCCAGAACAAGCGTGGATGCCGTGTTGCAGGGAATGATGATGATCTCCGGATCATACTTGGCAATGAAACCGTCAAACAGGCCCACAATGCGCTCGCGCAGCGGTTCCTCTTCCCAATCGCCATAGGGGAATCCCGCATCATCGGCGATGTAGACAAAACGGCGGTCCGGGATCAGCACCCTCGCCTCGCGCAACACGGTCAATCCGCCAATGCCGCTGTCGAACGCAATGATTGGCCGGTCCGCTGCCTTGTCACTCATCGCTTGGCGTATCCTCGTGACCGGTTTGATTTTTTGCAGGCTTTTCGCGTTTGCGGCCTTCCGGCGCGCCCGAGCCGCGCGGCGTCTTGGGGCTGAAATAATCCAGCGAAACGACAACACCGCGAAGAAGTTTCAATTCCGAGTCGGAAAACCCGGCGCGGGTCAGCACGCCGCGCAGATTGTTGACCATGATTTCCTTGCGCGCCATCGGCCGGAAATAGCCACGCGCCTGCAAAGCATCTTCCAGATGGTTGAAAAAGCCCTGCAACTGCTCCTTGGGCGCAGGTTCAAGCTCCGGCCCACGGAACGCCGTGTCCGTTTCCTTCGCCAATCCTGACTTCATCCACTCATAGGACATGAGCAAAACCGCCTGTGCAATATTCAGAGACGAGAATGCCGGATTGACCGGAAATGTCACCAGCTCATCGGCCAGGCTGACTTCGTCATTATTGAGGCCGAAACGCTCGCGGCCAAAAAGAATCCCGGTCTTTTCACCCTGGTTGAAGCGCTGGCGCAATGTCTGCCCAGCCTCGACGGGGCCGCGCACCTGCTTAAAAGCATCGCGTTCCCGCGCCGTGGTGGCATAAACGAAATGCAGGTCCTGGATGGCCGAGGGCAGATCGTCGTAAACCTTTGCACCATCGATGATGTGATCAGCGCGGCTGGCGGCCGATCGCGCCTTCTCGTTGGGAAACTCCTCGCGCGGCTTGACCAGCCGCAATTCCGCCAGACCAAAATTAGCCATGGCCCGCGCCACCATGCCGATATTCTCCGGCAATTGCGGTTCGACCAGAATAATTGCCGGGCCTTCGGCGATGAGGGTGCGCTGTCTGTCTGTGCCTGCCATGATCAATCCATTGTGAATGCCGCCGTCATACAACGCGTTTTTTCAGCGGGCAATCGTGCATAGGGCCTGTGCCCGCTTCATATTCCGCCAAGATTGCCATTAAACAATTAAAGCCAGTCTTTGCGTTCTTGTTTGCGAGTGCTATAGGGGCGCGAACCCTCATTGAAAACCGATGCTGGCATACCCGGACCAGCGATAAAGAGGCTGATTATTCATGGCAAAGATCAAGGTTGCAAACCCTGTCGTCGAGCTCGATGGCGACGAGATGACCCGCATCATCTGGCAGTATATCAAAGAAAAACTGATCCATCCCTACCTCGACATCGATCTGAAATATTACGACCTTGGTATTGAGCATCGCGACGCGACTGACGATCAGGTCACGATTGATGCTGCCCATGCGATCAACAAGTATGGCGTCGGCGTCAAATGCGCCACCATCACCCCGGACGAACAGCGCGTTGAGGAATTCGGCCTGAAGAAGATGTGGAAGTCGCCCAACGGCACCATCCGCAACATTCTCGGCGGCGTTATCTTCCGCGAACCGATCATTGCCAAGAACGTTCCCCGTCTGGTTCCGGGCTGGACACAGCCAATCATCGTTGGCCGTCATGCTTTCGGCGATCAGTACCGTGCGACCGATTTCCGCTTCCCGGGCAAGGGCAAGCTGTCGATCAAGTTCGTCGGCGAAGATGGCCAGACGATCGAACACGATGTTTATGATGCGCCAAGCGCCGGCGTTGCCATGGCCATGTACAATCTGGATGATTCCATCCGCGATTTTGCCCGTGCCTCGCTCAACTACGCCTACAACCGGGGCGTTCCGTGCTACCTCTCGACCAAAAACACCATCCTCAAGGCCTATGACGGCCGCTTCAAGGATATCTTCCAGGAAGTATTCGACGCCGAATTCGCGGACAAGTTTGCCGAAAAGAAGATCACCTATGAACATCGCCTGATCGACGACATGGTCGCTTCGGCGTTGAAGTGGTCCGGCGGTTATGTCTGGGCCTGCAAGAACTATGACGGCGACGTACAGTCCGACATCGTGGCACAGGGCTTTGGCTCGCTCGGCCTGATGACTTCCGTTCTGATGACACCGGATGGCCAGACTGTTGAAGCTGAAGCCGCGCACGGCACCGTAACGCGTCACTATCGCCAGCATCAGAAGGGCCAGGAAACCTCGACCAACTCCATCGCGTCGATTTTCGCTTGGACACGCGGCCTTGCGCATCGCGCCAAGCTCGATGGCAATGCGGAACTCGACCGGTTTGCCACCACGCTGGAAAAGGTCTGTGTTGACACGGTTGAAGCCGGTTTCATGACCAAGGATCTTGCCCTGCTTATCGGTCCGGATCAGCCTTGGTTGTCCACGACAGGCTTCCTCGACAAGATCGACGAAAACCTGCAGAAGGCCATGGCTGCCTGATCCGGGCTGCCAGAACCGGCAGAGCATCAAATACGAAAAGCCCCGGTTTTACCGGGGCTTTTTCTTTGCAACTTGGCATTCGAGTTAGGAACAAGCGGGTACTGAAAAAGGGGACTATTGCGGCAACGGTTTGGTCACTTTTGCCTGTGAGGTTGCAACCGGAACAAGTTTACCTTTAAGGGCTAAGACTTCGCGAAAACTTTCCGGTGCAATCTTCCCGATCGCTCTTCCACCCTTTCCGATCAATTCGAACTCGAAGCCACTTTTTGCGCCTGTTTGAAAGTCAGATTCATCGAGCATTACAATACCGGATTCTAACGTTGGACAGTTCCCTCGGTCGCTGCACCGCATTGTATGAACCTCCCCTTTTTCATAATGCAGCTTTTTTCCAAAACTCCATGCTTCACTTAAGGAAGCTTTCCCGCGACGATCAAGAAGCGTGGAGAAGCCGTATTCATCATGGCTTGAATTAAACGGCGGAATAAACAGCTGATAAGAGGTGTCCACCGCAACATTTGCGAATGAACCATAGGCAATACTCACTCCCAAATGAGGGTCTGTAACGATTTTGGGTGGTGGATTTGGCAAGCAAGAACTCAATAGGAGCGATGTAATCACTAAAGTCATACTTCGCTTCATACTTTGGCTCCTCAACAAACCGAGCAAGCTCCCGTCAGCAGTTGGGGTTGCCGCGCTACCTTATAAGCTGCGGGGATTTGGAGGTGTTCTGGTTAACCTCAATACCTCGCCGCGCGATGAAAGCGTCAACCTTCGCAGGCCAACCCAGACAATCACTATTCAGTTCAGAAGTTCTTCGGTTGTGATGATTTACATACAAACAATAATATTGATGCGCTTTTCAATACGAAAAATATATACAAAATTCTCTATTATATCAATGGCTTCCACATAGATACTAAGTTGTATGCCAAAGTCCAACTCTGGATTGATGCCAGCCGCGACAATGCGCGGCTGGGTAGAAAATTGGGCTTAACCAGCCAGCGCTTCACGCACTGCCGCTACCGCAGCCTCGGCTTTCGAGCCATCCGGACCGCCGGCCTGTGCCATATCAGGGCGGCCGCCGCCACCGGCACCGCCAAGCGCTGCGGAGGCAATGCGAACGAGATCGACTGCGCTGAACTTACCAATGAGATCGTCGGTCACACCGACAACGGCGCTGGCCTTGCCATCATCCGAGACACCGATAAAGGTAACGATACCGGAGCCCACGCTCTTCTTGGCATCGTCGGCCAGAGGCTTCAGATCGCGCGGATTGACGCCGGTGACGACCTTGCCAATGAACCCGACACCGTTGATCGTTTCCGACTGCGCACCGCCAGCACCAGAGCCGCCCAGCGCCAGCTGTTTGCGCGCCTCGGTCAGTTCCCGTTCAAGTTTGCGGCGCTCGTCCATCAGGGCCGTGACACGGGCCAATGCATCGGCAGGCGAGGATTTCAGCGCACTGGCGATCGCCTTGACGCGTTCATCCTGCTCTTCCAGATAGCGGCGAGCCGCCTCGCCCGTCAGTGCTTCCATACGGCGAACGCCCGCAGCGACGGCACTCTCGGAAACAATGCGGATTAGGCCAATATCGCCCGTCGCCCGCACATGCGTTCCGCCGCAAAGCTCAGTCGAATAGCTTTTGCCAGCTTTCTCACCATGCAGCGCCGTACCCATGGAGACCACACGCACTTCATCGCCGTATTTCTCGCCGAAAAGCGCCATGGCACCTTCGGCAATCGCATCATCCACGGCCATCAGACGCGTTGATACCGGCGCGTTCTGCAGAACGATCTCGTTGGCGAGATCTTCGATGACAGCCAGTTCCTTGTCCGAAATCGGCTTCGGGTGTGAAAAGTCAAAGCGCAGGCGATCCGGCGCAACGAGCGAACCCTTCTGCGCCACATGGGTGCCGAGCGTTTCACGCAGCGCCTCATGCAACAGGTGAGTTGCCGAATGGTTGGAGCGGATACGCGTACGGCGTATGCTATCGACAGTGAGTTCAACCGGCACACCTAGCTTTACGGCCCCCTTGACCACCTTGCCAAGATGCACGAACACGCCGTCATTCTTCTTCTGGGTGTCGGTTACGACCACGGTGAAACCATCACCGGAGATGACGCCTGTATCACCCTGCTGGCCACCGGATTCACCATAAAAGGGCGTCTGGTTGACAACAATGGCAATATTCTCCCCTTCAGCGGCGCTATCAACCTGCGCGCCATCACGCACCAATGCGGTAACAACGCCTTCAGCCTTTTCAGTTTCATAACCGAGGAATTCCGTGGCACCGACCTTGTCGCGCACCGAAAACCAGACTGTTTCCGTGGCAGCGTCACCGGAGCCAGACCAATGGGCGCGCGCTTCCGCCTTCTGGCGTTCCATCGCTGCCGCAAATGCATCCGTATCAACGCCAATGCCGCGCTGACGCAGCGCATCCTGCGTCAAATCCAGCGGAAAGCCGAACGTGTCATAGAGCTTGAAAGCCGTCTCGCCATCGAGGCGATCACCCTCACCCAGATTTTCCGTCGCATCACTGAGCAGGCCAAGGCCGCGATCCAGTGTTTTGCGGAAGCGGGTTTCCTCAAGCTTCAATGTTTCAGAGATCAGCGACTCTGCGCGGATCAACTCAGGGTAAGCCTGCCCCATTTCGCGAATGAGCGCTGGCAGCAGACGCCACATCAACGGTTCCTTGGCGCCGAGAAGCTGCGCATGGCGCATGGCGCGGCGCATGATGCGGCGCAGCACATAGCCACGGCCTTCATTCGACGGCAGAACGCCATCGGCAATCAGGAAGCTCGACGAGCGCAGATGGTCAGCAATGACGCGGTGGCTGGCGCGGAACTTGCCCTCAGCTTTAACACCCGTCGCATCTTCCGACGCACGGATGAGCGCACGGAACAGGTCGATATCATAATTATCGTGCTCACCCTGCAGAACAGCGGCGAGACGCTCCAGCCCCATACCGGTATCGATAGACGGACGCGGCAGTTCAATGCGCTGTTCCTTCGTTACCTGCTCGAACTGCATGAACACGAGATTCCAGATCTCGATGAAGCGATCACCATCTTCATCGGCACTACCGGGAGGTCCACCCCAGATGTCCTCACCGTGATCGTAGAAAATCTCCGAACATGGACCG
Source organism: Phyllobacterium sp. 628 (assembly GCF_014189505.1). Lineage (GTDB taxonomy): Bacteria > Pseudomonadota > Alphaproteobacteria > Rhizobiales > Rhizobiaceae > Phyllobacterium. The sequence continues at coordinate 3,078,326 of NZ_CP050301.1, forward strand.
CAAGGGCCGGTATCACCCATCGCCCAGAAATTATCGCTGGTAGCGATACGGATAATCCTGTCGTCCGATAGCCCGGCGATCTTTTTCCAGAAACCCGCTGCCGCATCGTCGGTGTGATAAACGGTGACGAGCAGCTTGTTCTTGTCGAGACCGAATTCCTTGGTGATCAGGTTCCAGGCAAGGCTGATTGCCTCTTCCTTGAAGTAATCGCCGAAGGAGAAATTGCCGAGCATTTCAAAGAAAGTGTGATGCCGGGCGGTATAGCCGACATTATCCAGATCATTATGCTTGCCACCAGCGCGGACACACTTCTGCGAGGTGGTCGCGCGGCTATAAGGGCGCTGCTCAAGTCCCGTGAAAACATTCTTGAACTGAACCATGCCCGCATTGGTGAACATCAGCGTCGGGTCATTGCGCGGCACGAGCGGGCTCGAAGCCACGATCTCATGGCCGTTCTTCTTGAAATAGTTCAGAAATGTCGACCGGATCTCGTTGACGCCACTCATGTGTATTGCCTTCTGACTTGTCTTTTACCAAAGCGGAACAGGCCCCTTTCGTATCAAAGGAGCGGAACGCAACGCTTGTAGCGACGCCGCCGCCGCCTGTCCAGAAAATCCCGGCACAGACCACCCACTTGCCACCACCGGTTGAACCGGCAAACGATATCCCGCAAAAGAAAAACCCGCATCCAGAAACTGAATGCGGGTTTGGTATCAAAAACCAGAAGCGGTCTGTCCCTTGGGATCAGCCTTCTGCAGCCTCGGGACCGTCATTGTCTTCAATGTCATCGGGCCCCTTGTCCAGCATCTGCTCGGCGATAAGACCAGCATTCTGGCGCAAGACGAGTTCGATCTCATCGGCAACTTCCGGGTTTTCCTTGAGGAACAATTTTGCGTTGTCACGGCCTTGGCCCAGACGCTGCGAATTGTAGGAGAACCATGAACCGGACTTTTCAACAATCCCAGCCTTTACGCCGAGATCGACCAGTTCGCCGACCTTGGATACGCCTTCGCCATACATGATGTCGAATTCGACCTGCTTGAAGGGCGGAGCGAGCTTGTTCTTGACGACCTTGACGCGGGTCTGGTTGCCGACAACTTCTTCGCGTTCTTTCAGCGAACCGATACGGCGAATATCAAGACGCACCGACGCGTAGAATTTCAGCGCATTACCGCCCGTTGTGGTTTCCGGCGAGCCAAACATCACACCAATCTTCATGCGGATCTGGTTGATGAAGATGACCATGCAATTGGAACGCGAAATGGACGCGGTCAATTTGCGCAGCGCCTGGCTCATCAGACGAGCCTGAAGGCCCGGCAGAGAATCACCCATCTCGCCTTCGATTTCCGCACGCGGGGTCAGTGCCGCAACAGAATCGATAACAAGAACATCAATGGCACCCGAACGCACCAGCGTGTCGGTGATTTCCAATGCCTGTTCGCCTGTGTCAGGCTGCGAGATCAGAAGATTTTCCAGATCCACACCAAGCTTGCGAGCATAGACCGGGTCCAGCGCGTGTTCCGCATCAACGAAAGCGCAAATGCCGCCCTTCTTCTGGGCTTCAGCAATCGTATGCAGCGCGAGTGTTGTCTTACCGGAACTTTCCGGCCCATAAATCTCGACGATACGGCCCTTCGGCAACCCGCCGACGCCCAAGGCTATATCCAGTGAAAGTGAACCGGTCGAAACCGTCTCGATCTCCACTACCTGCTCGTTGCGTCCAAGCCGCATGATCGAGCCTTTACCAAAGGCCCTCTCGATCTGGGACAATGCCGCATCCAGCGCTTTCGTTTTATCCACCGAATTACCCTCAACTAACCGCAAAGAATTTTGAGCCATGTTACACTACCCCTGTGCTATCCATGAAGTCCGGACGCTCCGGTCTTTGAAGATATTTGTATCTGTTTTGTTCTCATTTTGCAAGATGCGCAAATCATTGAAATACAATAATAATCAAAAAATGTTCTTATAACGTTCTCGGTATTGACCTGATGGCCTTGTCCACATGTTCTTCGGCCGGAAATATCCTTGAAAGGCAAAATGGACATTTGCAGATTCTGAATCGTTCGGACGATTGCGCCGAAGCATGGACCCATCTAGAGAAGAAACAAGACATGTGTCTTGCAACCCATAGTTTTGTTCAGCCGAAGCAATCAATCATGACCCAGGATCACACACCGCTGCTCTTTGCTGTCGGCGGCGCTCATATGGACCGGCGCGGGCAAAGCAGCGTGCCCTTTGTCCCGGGCGCATCCAATCCCGGCATCATGCGCGAAGAGCCTGGCGGCGGCGTGTTCAATGCCCTGCGGCTGGCCGTTCAACGCGGCGTGCGGGCCGAAATGCTGTCGGTGCGCGGTGGCGACCGGGTGGGTGATGTCATCAGCGCCGCATTTGAGAAAGCCGGAATCAAAGACAGCTCCGTTGTTTTCATGGACCGGGCAACGCCGAGTTATACAGCCATTCTCGATGATCGCGGCGATGTGGTTGCCGCCATTGCTGACATGGCACTTTATGAGATAGTGCTTCCCAAGCAGTTGCGCCGCCGGAAAGTGCGCGATGCAATTGCTGCCGCTGACGCAATTTTTGGCGATGCCAACCTGCCTGCGGAAGCGTTGCAACGGCTGGCCGGTCTCGCCGGTTACAAACCACTGTTTGCACTGGCGATTTCTCCCGCCAAAGCTGTCCGGCTAAAATCTATTCTCGGTGATCTCGCTTGCCTGTTCCTCAACCGGCGTGAAGCTCTGGCTCTGACCGATCTTCCCGCTCATGCGGGTCTCGGCGAACTATGCCAAGCATTGCGTGCTGCGGGTTTACGCAATGCTGTACTCAGCAATGGCGGCGAAGCCGCGCTTGTCTATTCCGATGCGGGCGCTTTCTCGCTTCTGCCACCCCCGGTTTCAGAGATTGCCGATGTGACCGGTGCAGGCGATGCATTGGCTGGCGGCACAATTGCTGCCTTGATGCGCGGCATGCCATTGCACGAGGCCGTGCGCGAAGGCATGGCGGCTTCCATGCTGACGCTGGCAACGCATTCGGCCAGTCCGCTTTTCACAACCAAAACCTTCAATACCGCGCTTGCGCATATTCCCGCTGCTGTTCCCCTTCTTTAGAACGGCCAAGGACAAGACAAAGGAAATAACCATGACCACCATCGCTCTCAATTCGTTCACGGATGTTGCACCGGAAGTGCAGAAGGCACTCGATGCCGGGCAGCCCGTCGTAGCGCTGGAAAGCACGATCATCACCCATGGTATGCCCTACCCGGACAACAGCCGCATGGCCTCCGATGTTGAAGAAATCATTCGCGCCGGCGGCGCCGTACCAGCAACGATTGCCATTATTGACGGCCGCCTGAAGATTGGCATTTCCGCCGAAGAGCGCGAGGCACTGGCGCAGGTGAAAGGCGCAATGAAGCTTTCGCGCGCTGATCTAGCCTTTGCGCTATCGGAAGGCCGCACCGGCGGCACCACGGTTGCTGCAACCATGCTTGCTGCCCACCTTGCTGGCATCAAGGTGTTTGCGACCGGCGGCATTGGCGGCGTGCATATGGGCGCAGAGAAGAGCTTTGACATCTCCGCTGATCTGGAAGAACTGGGCCGCACACCGGTTATCGTTGTCTCGGCCGGTGCAAAAGCGATTCTGGATATTGAAAAGACGCTGGAAGTGCTTGAAACCAAAGGCGTACCGGTTGTTGTAAACGGGTCGGATATTCTGCCCGCCTTCTGGTCGCGGCAATCGCATCTGAAGGCACCCCTGCGTCTCGATACGCCCGAAGCCATTGCGAAATTTCAGGCGGCCCGCAGCGCCATCGGTGTTGTCGGCGGCATGCTGATCGCCAATCCCATCCCGGCGGAAAGCGAAATTCCCGCAGAAATCATGGGCGGATACATTCGTGAAGCTCTGGCACGCGCCACAAAAAATGGCATCACGGGCAAAGCCGTAACACCATATCTTCTGTCGGAAATTCTTGACATCACCAACGGTGAAAGCCTGAAGGCAAACATCGCTCTGGTGGAAAACAATGCGCGGCTTGGGGCGCGCATTGCTGTTGCCCTTACAAAAATTAAGTAAGCGGCGAAATCTGCAGTTCGACGCGCCGGTTTTGGGCGCGTCCGGCTTCCGTGGTGTTGGGAGCAATCGGCCGGTCCATACCGAGGCCGCGAACGGAAAAACGCCTGTTATCGATGCCCTGCTGGGTCAGGAAGTTCGAAACGGATAGCGCCCGGCGTTCGGACAGGAGTTGGTTATACTGCTGTCCGCCGACATTGTCGGTATGGCCGTAAACATCAACGATACTCCGGTCAAATTTACGCAAGACAACGGCAACCGAACTAAGCGTTGCGTAGAATTGCGGCTTCACCGCATCCTGATCGGTAGCGAACGTAATGTTCGATGGCATGTTCAGAATGATCTGATCGCCATTGCGGGTCACCGAAACGCCGGTTCCCTGCAGCTGGGCGCGCAGCTCTGATTCCTGACGGTCCATGTAATTGCCGACTGCACCGCCAGCCAGCGCGCCAATCCCCGCCCCGATCAGCGCCGCATTGCGACCGGATTTGCCGCCGCCGCCAACTGCAAGACCACCCAGCGCACCCACTGCCGCGCCGATGGCCGCACCACCCGCCGTATTCGATATTTTCTGCTCGCCCGTATATGGATCGGTTGTGGTGCAACCGGCCAGAAACGTTGCCGCCAGACAGCCGATGGCAAACTTCTTGATCATGGAATCAAATCCCCGTTGGAGTTGTGGCAAATATACGAGTGAATACGGCAAAATATGGAGAGGAACCGGCTAAATTTTTCTTAACCGGGCCATCGCCACGGCATCGACAAATCCGCCCTGTTTGAAGGCGTAATCCCGATGCAATCCTTCCCGCTCAAAGCCGAATTTTTCGTAGAGCCGGATTGCCGCTGCATTGTCGCAATAGACCGTCAATTCAATGCGCTTGATGTTCAGCCAATTGTCAGCGGCATCAATCAGGGCACGCAGCAAAGCCTTGCCTATGCCACGCCTGGTGAAATCATCATGCACACCAATGCCGAGATTTGCCGCATGGGCACGCCGTCCGTCGGATCGGTGCAGACCGGCATGGCCGACAATCTGCTGGTTGATCTCGGCGACAATGCTTGTCGTGCCCGCACCCAGACTTTCAAGCCATTTGCGTGTCTGGTCGGCGCTGTGAAACGGCAACCGAAGCGTACCGGCGCGAAAGCCCGGCAGACTTGCCAGAGCGTTGATTTGCTCAAAATCGGCTACGCGTGCAGCTCGGATCGAAACTGCACTGAAATCGGGTGGGGATAAATTCTGGTCTGTCATTTTGCTCTCCGTTGGTTGGAGGAGAGCATTGGTCAGACCCTGCTCGCCTCAATGGCAGGGTCTGGTGAATGATCGCGTCGACGTCAGCGCAATAGCTCTCCACCACCCCTGAAAAGGAGCATTGTGCAAAGCATCACGATGGTCGAACGGTTGATCATGCGATTATCTTTCACCATGAGATCAGTGATTTCAAGGGGCTTGCTGAATCAAAACCTCATCCCGTTCAAAAAATTTGAGCATTGCGCCGGGTGAAATTCGTTTGCGCAGCCGGGTCTAATCAAAGATGCTCCGCTCATTCAAACTGCATGGATAAGGAACTGCAATGACCGATACCCCACACACACCTGTAGCAATCATCACCGGCGGAGGACGCGGCATGGGCGCAGGCATAGCGCGCGAGCTGCACGCCAGAGGCTACAGACTGGGGCTGATGTCACCATCCGGCAGCGCCATCGAGCTTGCGGCTGAACTGGGTGCAATCGGTATCAAGGGCTCCGCCGGCGAGGCCAAAGATCTTGAAACACTGGTTGCCAAGACAGCGGAAGCCTACGGCCGCATCGACGCCGTCGTCAATCATACCGGCCATCCCCCAAAGGGCGACCTCATCGATATCACCGATGAGAAATGGGCGACAGGCAATGATCTGATGGTGCTGAGCGTTGTGCGTATGGCACGCCTCGTCACGCCCTACATGATCAAGCAAGGCAAAGGCGCATGGGTGAATATCACCACGTTTGCGGCGTTTGAACCAAGCCTCGTCTTTCCTGTCTCCTGCGCTTATCGCGCTGCTGTGGGTGCCTATACCAAGCTCTATGCGGACCGCTACGCGGCCGACAACATTCGCATGAATGCGCTGCTTCCGGGCTTTATCGATAGTCTTGAGCATAAGCCAGGTACCGAGAGCGGCATCCCGATGAAGCGTCTTGGCACCATGAACGAGATCGCCAAAACGACAGCTTTTCTGCTTTCTGACGATGCGGGCTATATTACCGGCCAGAACATTCGCGCGGATGGCGGGGTGACCAGGCACATTTAAACGATTCTTGAGCAGCTATAGCTGGATGCTGCGTAACCATGGTGCGTGGTTCGACAAGCTCACCATGAGGGAGAGTGGTGCTATAAAGCTAATCGTAAAAATTGCAGAATCTAACTCCCTGCAATCCTCAATCCCCCTCATGGTGAGCTTGTCGAACCACGCACTATGCTGGTGCTGCTACATCAAGTTGACACCCAAGGATTCACGCAAATGCCTTTGTCCATTCGGTGTCACCAGCACTGCGCGGGAGCCTTCAACGCGCCTGATCCATCCCTTGTCAAAACAATGGGTGCACAACACAGCGCCGATGGCGCCTGCCAGATGCGGGCGCCGCTCACTCCAATCGAGGCATGGGCGGCAAAGAATACGGCCCTTCTTTTGGGCAATCGAACCAACATCAATGCCTAGACGATCAAACAGCGACAGACCTGCACCGGTCATCTCGCCCGCATCTTGACCGAGCTCGAGGTGACCGCCATCAACGAGTGCATCGGTGATGGAGACGCCAAGCCGTCCCGCCAGATGGTCGTAGCATGTACGCCCTGCCCGCAAGGCAGCATCACGCGGCCCCGTCCGCACGGTCTTATTTGTCACCACAGGTGCGGCAACCTGCATGATGCTTTCAATCATCTGTGCCACAGCGGATGACGCGAGTCGGTGATAGCGATGCCGTCCCTGTTTTTCCACCTGCAGGAGCCCCGCTTCCGTCATCCGCATCAAATGACTGCTGGCAGTCTGCGCTGTGATCCCGGCAAGCTGTGCCAGTTCACTGGCTGTCAGGGCACGCCCATCCATCAAACCGGTCAACATGCTGGCCCGGCCGGGATCTCCGGCGAGCGCAGCAATTTCCGCAAACTTTGCATTGTTCGACATGGCATTGTCCCGTGTTGTTACCGGACTCATATTGGCTCGACGATAACCGGAACGCTTCGAAAAGGCTCGAAGTATCAACTCAATGCCAAACAGCCACCAGTCTATTCGCTTTCCAGCATTTCCTTGACTGACGTTGCCAATTGCTTCAGCGAGAACGGTTTCGGCAGGAAGCCGAATTTGGCATCTTCCGGCAGGTTTCGTGCAAAAGCGTCTTCCGCATAACCGGACACGAAGATGAACTTGATATCCCCGTATTCCTTGCGCAATTCACGCAGCAGGGTCGGGCCATCCATTTCCGGCATGACCACGTCGGAAACGACGATGTCGACCTTGCCGTCCAGCTCTTTCATGACCTCCAACGCTTCAACACCGCTTGAGGCCTCGTGCACCGTATAGCCACGCGATTGCAGAGCCCGGACACCGCCCATACGCACGGCATCTTCATCCTCGACAAGAAGCACCGTTGCGGTGCCGGAAAGATCGGTGGCCTTCTCGACCTTCTTTTCTTTCTTCGGGGCTTCTGCGACGACAACCTCGCCCGCTTCGTTGAGAACCGGAGCCTCGACATGGCGCGGCAGGAAGATGCGGAACGTTGTGCCCTTGCCCAGTTCGGATTCGCAATGGATCGAACCGCCAGTCTGTTTGATGATACCGTAGACCATTGACAGGCCGAGACCGGTACCCTTGCCCACCTCCTTGGTGGTGAAGAACGGCTCGAAAATCTTCTCGATCACTTCGGGTGCCATGCCCGTGCCACTGTCCTGAACTTCAACAAGCACGTAATCACCAGGAATGAGATCACGGTAATTCAGGCTAGCGCTTTCGCTTTCGTTCATGTTGCGCGTGCGGATGATCAGGTCGCCACCTTCCGGCATCGCATCGCGCGCATTCACGGTCAGATTGACCACAACTTGCTCGAATTGGCCCAAATCGGCGCGCACTGGCCACAAATCACGGCCATGTTCGATCTTAAGATTGACCTGCGTACCGGCAAGACGCGTCAGCAGCATACGCACATCGGCAATGACATCGGTCAGATCAAGCACTTCCGGCCGCAAGGTCTGGCGGCGCGAGAATGCCAGCAGCTGCCGCACCAGCGACGCCGCGCGGTTGGCGTTCTGCTTGATGTTCATAATGTCGGCAAAGGACGGATCGGACGCGCGATGATTGGTCAGCAACAGATCCGAAGACATGATAATGGCCGTCAGAACATTGTTGAAATCGTGCGCAATACCACCGGCAAGTTGACCAACCGCCTGCATTTTCTGGCTCTGCGCCATAGTGGCCTCAAGCGCCTTCTGCTCGGTGGTTTCGACGACCGAGACAATAGCAGCCTCTTCGGCGCCTTCTTCTGATCCCGCATCAAAAACCGGACTGATATAGAAACGCAGATGCCGTTCTTCATGTCCCGGAATGACCGTATCAACCGGCGAGATTTCAGCCTTGCCAGCAAAGGCGGCGGCTAGCGCCCGGTCAAAGGCCTCCCGGTCGCGTTCATGCACAACGGTTTCCAGCGGCGTGCGCCGGTCAATCGCATCACGATCAACCACCGGCGAGAACAAGCCAAGGAAACGGGCATTGGTGCGCAGAATCTTGCCGGAGGCGTCAACGGCAGCAATCGCCATCGACGCGGAATTGAAGAAGCGCGTGAACCGCACTTCCGCGGCGCGCAGAGCAGCTGAATTGTCCTCACCCTCGGCACGGTTTAGGACTATTGTTCGTGTTGGGCCACGCTTGCCATCGCGCTGTGTCTGCACCCGATGGTAGAAGCGTACGGCAAGGCTCTGGCCGTTAGCCTTGGCAAGATCGAGATCAATCACCGTGTTGCGGCTTGTTCCGGGGTCGGTTTTCACCGCATTGATAAGTGACATGCCATTTCCAGCGACAATGTCGCGAACGGTCATGGAACCCGGCGTGAATTTAGTCAGATCAACGCCTAACCATTCCGCCAGCGTCGCATTGATATAAATGATGCGTCCGTCCGGATCGGCGGAGAAAAAACCCGCAGGAGCATGATCAAGATGATCGATCGCTTCCTGAATATCCTGAAAATACCGTTCCTGTTCGGCACGTTCAGCGGAAATATCGGCAATCTGCCAGGCAAAAACCGGTGCAGTCTGGCCGGGAATACCAGCCACTGCGCGTGCCTTGACGCGATACCACGTCGGAACGGGCTCACGTGCGGGATCAAGTGGCCGCGACAGCCGCAGCTCTTCTTGGCCCGGCACGCCATCCCTTACGGCATTGGCAAGACGGTAAATGGGATCGGACGCCGCACTCTCGTTTGACAGAATGTGCTCGATGGCACGCACATCGTTTGAATTGGTAACACCCGTCAGTTGGGCATAGGCGCGGTTGGCATAAACGATCCGCCCCTTCTGATCGGTAACAACGGTACCTTCGGGGTAGGTATCAACAAAAGCGCGCGTCAGTTCATCGCTGGTGCCGCGCGGGGTGAACTGAATGACATTGATAGCCGAGCCGAAGAGGTAGAATACCCCTGTCATCGCCAGTGTGCCGAGAAGCCCGAGAAGGAATTGTTGCCCTAAATGGTCGCGATAGATGAAATAGAGGACAGAAACGCCCACCAGCAGAATACCAAGAATGATAAGCCGCAACGCAGCCTTGGCTGATTTCGTGTTGGCGATGATCGGCTCTGGATAAAGATCGTTATTCGTCTCTTGAGACATGCGTCTCAAACCCCTTCTTTGCATCGCGGAGCCACCCGGGCAGGCCACCACATTTTGAACCGGCTGCGATCTTGCGATCAACGCTGGTTCCGAATCGTTTGGATCATATCTTTGAAGCTGTATAAACCCCAACCTTCAACAAGCAGCTATTATTCCACGATTTCGCGCAGCAAATACGGCCCGTGACGCCTCTATGTGAACCGGCTTCCGAAACACTGCGTATGCATCAGGGTTGCAGCAGGCAAAAGCTCGCACTAGTGTCGCACGAAATATCACTCCGGGGTCCATGTCGGGGGACGTGCGTTTTGGACCGGAGATTGTAAAGGAGAGTTCGTCATGCATAACTGGCTGGTCGCTATCGTCGGCGAAACCGCTGCCCCGATTGTCGGGTTCGTCCTTCTGTTTGCATTGGTTATTGTCCTGCTTCTGCTGGTCTTCGCCGTTCTCCGGCGCTTGACTGGCGGAACATTTGTGGCTGGTGGCCGCAACCGGCAGGTGCGCTTGTCCGTCACCGACGCAGCAGCGGTAGACAATCGCAGGCGTCTGGTTCTGGTACGCCGGGATGATGTGGAACATCTGATTATGATCGGCGGCCCGAGCGATCTGGTCATCGAGCAGAATATCCGCCAATTTGCCAAACCGCAGTCGCGGGTTGAGCCAACGGCAAACGCCGCTCCGGCAGAAGCCGAACCGAAGACTGACATCAAGCCGAGCGAACCGCTGCGCCCGCAGCCTACTGCACCGGCAGCACGGGTTGCCCCTCCGGTCGCGCCGACACCTGTCCAGCGCCCTGTAGCGCCTGCCCAACCAGCAGCTGCACCGCACATCCCCATTCGGTCCGCAGCACCTCAAGTCGCTACATCCCAGCCGGCAATACCTGCGCGGGAAACTCAACAACAGGAACCGGCGCGTCCGGTCGCAGCAGCAACGCCGTTACCGCCCATTCCGCCGATGGCGCCCATACCGCCGGTCAACATTCCGGAGGCTGTGTCGACACCTGCTCCCGCAACGCTACCCGTTGAGGCACCAAGCCTCGGCGCGCCGCAGCGGGACAATGGCTGGGAGCGCACTGCCGCACCATCGTTTGGCTCGACACAGCGGCACGAGCCCACGCAGCGCAACGAACCGCGCATTGATGCGCTGCCGCATTTCGATGATGAAGCTCCCACAGTGACTACGGCAAGCGAAACCAGAGCTACAACGGCTGCCGCTTTCCCGTTTGCAGTACGAAACGAGAGTGTAAAACCCACCCACGACGAGTCGTCATTGGACATTCTCGGCCCGACAAAAGCCGAGGAACCGGAAATCAATCTGGCAGACATCGACTTTGATGCATTCGAAACTGACCTTGAGGGTGAGCTTCACATCGCGCCTGATGCGGAAGCGCGCAAGGATGCCGGTAGCATCGAGGACGAGATGGAGCGCCTACTCGGCGATCTTTCCAAACCGGAAAAACGCTGACTAAGTCCCAGATAATAAAAAAGCCCGGACTATCCGGGCTTTTTTATTGGTATCGAATGAGTTCGCATTAATCGTCGCGATAAACTTTCTCGCGTCGCTCGTGACGTTCCTGCGCCTCAATCGAAAGTGTAGCAATCGGACGTGCGTCCAGCCGCTTCAGGCTGATCGGATCACCCGTCTCCTCGCAAAATCCGTAGGTTCCATCATCAATGCGCTGCAAGGCAGCATCAATTTTGGAGATCAGCTTGCGCTGGCGATCACGCGCCCGCAACTCGATAGCACGATCGGTTTCAGACGACGCACGATCAGCGATATCTGGCAGGTTCGCATTTTCCTGCTGCAGGATTTCAAGCGTTTCGCGCGCCTCCCGCAGAATGTCATTTTTCCAGTTGATCAGTTTTTCACGAAAATAGGATTTCTGCCGATCACTCATGAAGGGCTCGTCATCCGTGGGCTTGTAGTCAAGATCGATAAGTTTATTCATCTTTGAATCACCCTGCACCTATGAGACGCGAGGAGGCCTATATAGGTCGTGTCACAAGGGCGCACAACTGCAAAACGACAAGGGTCATGCGGATTCGAACAAGGCAATTTTGCTCAAAAAATCGGCAAAAAATGTCATAAAGCCATTACATGAAAGGGTGAAAACACGATAATTGAGCCGAAATCGGGTTCAATTCGTGATTTAAGCTGCTTTGATCCGGTTAGGTCGGGAAGGTATTGCCTGTCTGAAATGCAGGTCGCACAGAAATAGGACAGGCCGGTTTTGCACAATTTTTTGAGAATTGCGTCATTTGTCGCAGAGGTTTATCCATTATTTGTGTCCGCAAACGAACCATGACACCTTATCTGGCGTTGCCACAACTTGGAGTTTAGAGATGAGCCAGGTCTATTTACTCCGACACGCCAAAGCAGTCTGGCCTTCCCCAGGTCAGAAAGACTTTGATCGACCTTTGGATTCTGTTGGCATTGAAGCGGCTAGTCTTCTTGGCGAAGAAATGAAGCGTCTCGCTCTCAAGCCCGAGATTATTATTTGCTCGACTGCTGTACGGGCACGCCAAACGCTTGAACATATTAATCTCAAACCACCATTCATCCTCGAAGACCTGGAAAAGCTCTATTCCGGCAGTGCAGACAGCTATGTGACCGCAATCCGCATGGCGGGGCTCGAGCACGAAACAGCAAGCTCTGTCATGCTGGTGGGGCATAATCCGATGATGGAGGATGTGGCTATTGCTCTCGCCGGGCGCGGCAGCCCGCCTGCACATCCGACATTTGCAGCGGGTTTTCCAACATCCGGGCTCGCAGTGATCGAGTTCCCCTCACCTTTGGCCGAAATTCGCCCTGGTACAGGCATATTGTCGACGTTCCTTTCACCGTCCGAACACCTCTGAAAAAAGCCAACTTCTTGTCGTTAGACGCGCCATGCCTATATCCGGCTGGTAACAGGGCGAAAGCACAGGGCAATTGACTTGGGAACACTGACAACACTGACCGACGAGGCGAAGATCGCGCTCGACACGCTGGCGGACCGTACCAGCGCACTGGTTTCCCCATCTTTGCGGCTCGGCGTGACTGGGCTTTCCCGGGCAGGCAAGACCGTCTTCATCACCGCTCTCGTGCACAATTTGATCCATGGCGGGCGTCTGCCGATGTTCGAGGCACAAAAATCCGGGCGCATCGCCAAGGCTTACCTCGAAGAGCAGCCTGACGACGCAGTGCCGCGTTTCCAATACGAGGATCATCTGAAGGCACTCATTGAAGATCGCATCTGGCCCGATTCAACCCGCGCCATTTCTGAACTGCGGCTGACGATCGAATATGAATCCGCTTCCATGTGGAACCGCATGTTCTCCGGCGGCAAGCTCTCGGTTGATATTGTCGATTATCCCGGCGAGTGGCTGCTGGATTTGCCGCTGCTCAACAAAACCTTTGCCGAATTCTCCAAGGATTCGTTTGAGCTGGCCCGTTTGGAAAGCCGCCACGAACTCGCAGCGGAATGGCTGGCGGTTGCAGACAGTACCGATCCGGATATCCAGGCTGACGAGGTGACGGCACAGCGCCTTGCACGCAGCTTTACCGGCTATCTCAAGGCCGGCAAAGCCGACGAGCGGGCTCTGTCTACCCTGCCACCCGGCCGCTTTCTGATGCCAGGTGATCTCGATGGGTCACCCGCCCTCACCTTTGCGCCCCTACCGAACCTTGGAGCAGGCAAGCACCGCCCCGGTTCGCTCGCCGCCATGATGGAGCGCCGTTACGAGGCCTATAAGACCCATGTGGTCAAACCATTCTTCCGCGAGCACATAGCGCGGCTTGACCGGCAGATTGTGCTGGTGGACGCCATGCAGGCGATGAATGCCGGAACATCGGCCATAGCTGATCTGGAACGCGCCTTGACGGAAATCCTGTCGTGCTTTCGCCCCGGTAGCACCAATTTCCTGACGGGCCTCGTGCAACGGCGCATCGGCCGCATTCTGATCGCGGCGACCAAAGCCGATCATCTGCACCATGAAAGCCATGACCGGCTGCAGGCCATCGTACGCCGCTTGGTTGATCGGGCCGTCAGACGCGTCGATTTCTCCGGCGCTAATGTCGATGTACTGGCCATGGCAGCCGTGCGTACCACTCGTGAGGCAACCGTCACGCAAGGCAGTGAAATCCTGCCCGTTATCATCGGAACACCGCTGAAAGGCGAAACCATCGACGGTGAGCGCTTCGACGGCAAGACGGAAACCGCCATATTTCCCGGTGACTTACCGGCAAAGCCAGATTCAATTTTCGAAGGACCGGAATCAGTTTCTGAAGACCCGGCCATTCGCTTCGTGCGCTTCCGTCCTCCCAAGCTGGAAAAGACCGCAGAGGGTTTCACCCTATCGCTGCCGCATATCCGGCTTGATCGCGCGCTTCAGTTCCTGATCGGAGACCGCCTCGCATGACCGATAGCATCCCACGCAAGCCAGCAGCGTTTCGCATCGATCAACCGAAACCCCAGACGGTTGAGAAGAGTGCGACAGAAAAATCAACACGGACCGAAACCCGCAGGCCAACCGCCATCAAAGACGTTGCGGTGATTACCCCCGCACCAGTTGATGTTTTCGATCTCGATCCCGCAGCGGCAAATGAACTGGACGCCCTGACGCCGCCGCCTGCCTTGCCGCGCAAGAAACGTCTCTCCTTCGCCTCGATCTTGACCGGTGCACTGGGCGTACTGGTATCGCTCGCCATTGGTCTTTGGGCCGACAGCCTTATCCGTACCCTGTTCGAACGGGCGCCATGGCTCGGCTGGGTTGCCCTCGGCGTCGGGATTATCGCCGCCTTTTCCCTGTTTGCCATTGTCGTCCGCGAGGGCCTCGCCCTGCGCCGTTTGGCATCGGTTCAGTCACTGCGTGACGAAGCAGCGAAAGCGGCGGCTGATAATGACGCACGCGAGGCAAAAGCCGCTGTTGCCAAGCTGGTCAATATTGCCGAGAGCATGCCTGCGACGGCCAAGGGCCGCGCGCTGCTGCACGATCTGCGTGATGATGTGATCGACGGACGTGATCTCATCCGACTCACGGAAACCGAACTGCTGCGTCCATTGGACCGGCAAGCGCGGGAAATGATTCTTGCTGCATCCAAGCGCGTCTCAATTGTTACGGCGGTCAGCCCGCGCGCGCTGGTTGATATCGGCTATGTCGTGTTCGGATCGGCCCGTCTGATCCGCCGCCTGTCCGAACTCTACGGTGGACGGCCCGGAACACTCGGTTTTCTCAAACTGACCCGCAATGTCATCGCGCATCTCGCTGTGACTGGCACGGTTGCCATGGGCGACAGCATTATCCAGCAATTGGTTGGTCATGGTCTGGCAGCAAAACTGTCAGCGCGTCTGGGTGAAGGTGTCATCAATGGGCTTATGACCGCACGCATTGGTATTTCTGCGATGGATCTCGTCCGGCCATTCCCGTTCAATGCGGAAAAACGGCCGGGAATTGGCGATTTTATCGGCGATATCGCGCGTATTGGTGGTGCAAAGAAAGAATAATTCTGGGGATGGGGTTGCAATTTCAGCAGGAATGACAACCATCCGTTAACCATTCCGACCGATGATCGGTCAACGCCATTTCAATGATTTGTGTTGAGTATCCTGATGAAAACACGCGCAGCTGCCGCTACCATGTCTTTGTTCGCCTGCGCGCTTTTCGCGTTTTCCGCACAAGCCAAGGATAAAGACGCGGAATTTTTCCAGACCGTCGAAGGCCAATGGGTTGGCCCCGGCGAAATCGTCGCCGGCAAATACAAGGGTACGAAGTTCACCTGCACCCTTGATGGCTCGACACCGGACGACACTCCCGGCATGACGTTGGATGGCACCTGCCGCGTTGGCATTTTCAATCAGCCGATGAAGGCGACGATTGCCCGTTCAGGCGGCACCTACAAGGGAACATTCCTTGACGGCGCATCCGGCAAGGGCCTTGATATCACTGGGGGCAGTGTTTCCGGCGACCGTGTCGTGCTCAACATCACCCGCAAGCAGCTGACCGGTGCCATGCTGGCAAAGTTCACTGGTGACAACATGCTGAACGTCACCATCTCGGTGCGGCTTGAAGATACACTTATTCCTGTCGTCGGCATGACTCTGAAGCGTGTGGACAGTACGGCCGTCGGCAGCATCGCCAAGAACTAAGGTCTGTCGGGCGTTGTTTCCTTCCACCAGCCCGCGTCAGCGCGGGCTTTTTCTATGCCTGAGCGGTCACATAAATCAGCCCAATCAACGATGGTCTTCCCGTTGATCACGAGTTCAGGCGCGATATCGGCGAGCGGCACCAGCACAAAGGCACGTTCCGTCATGCGCGGGTGCGGAAGTGTCAGCGACTGGCTCACGAAACTTTCCATACCTTCATAGGCAAGTATGTCGATATCGATGATGCGCGGACCCCATCGCTCATTCCGCTCGCGTTTCATCTGTTTCTCAATATCAAGACAGGTCCCCAGCAAATCTTCCGGCAGCAAAGAGGTTTCCACTTGTGCGCAGGCATTGTGAAACCACGCCTGATCGGTTTTGCCCCACGGTGGCGTGCGATAGACGGGCGAAACAGCAGCCACGCGCGTATCATCACGCCGATGCAGCACCTGCAAGGCTTCTGCCATTGACTGGACCGGATCCCCAATATTGCCGCCGAGACCCAGCCACGTCCTGTACCGAATGGTCATTTCTTCTGGCCTCGCAATTGGAGAATAGCATCGGCCACAACGAGGGCATCCCGGTTTGGCCTGACATCGTGTACACGGAAAATATCCGCCCCTGCCAGCCGCAATATCGCCGAAGTCGCGGCGGTTGCCGCATCGCGCTGGTCCGCGTCGCGACCTGTCACCGCACCAAGAAAGCGTTTGCGCGATGTGCCAGCCAAAAACGGATAACCGAAGGCCTGAAGTTCACCAAAACGTTGAATCAGAGCAAGATTCTCTTCGGTTTCCTTGGCAAACCCGAAGCCCGGATCGAGCACAATCTGATCCTGTGCCACACCGGCCAGTCTGGCAATTTCCAGCGAGCGATTGAGAAAGGCGAATTGGTCGACGATCACATCCGGATCGCGTTCCCGCTCGCGCCCCGTATGCATGATGACGAGACCCGCACCGGTTTCCGCCGCAAGATCGGCAATCGCCGGCTCACGCTGCACGCCCCAAACGTCATTGACGATATGCGCGCCAGCCGCCACGGCAAGCCGGGCTGTTTCCTCGCGATAGGTATCAACTGAGATCAACCCATCGGTTTCTTTTGCCAGAGCTTCGATCACCGGCAGAACCCGCGACTGTTCAGTTTGCGGATCGACGCGGGTTGCGCCCGGACGAGTCGATTCGCCCCCGACATCGATAATGCTCGCACCTTCGGCAATCATCGCCCTTGCCCCCTCAATGGCCTTGTCCAGTGCAAGATGCACGCCGCCATCGGAGAAAGAGTCCGGCGTCACATTGAGAACACCCATGATGATTGAAGCCGGACCAAGGGTTAGGGATCGCCCGTGCGCCAGGCGCCACTCTCTTTGCATAGGGATACTCCTCTACCGGCTCGATGCTGCGTCTGTTTTTGAACAGAACCTCTGCCACGTCAATTCATCCGCAACGTTTTTGCTTCTAGAGTGTTAGATGAAGACGTGTAAGTCTGACGTGGCTTGATGTGACAAGGACCCATCCTCATGAAGAATATTGCCAGAACGGCGGCCCTTGCATGCTCCTTTCTATTTTTGGTTGAAAGTGCGAACGCGGCTGTGGTCCTGCGCAAATATGAGTATTTCACCCTCTCCGGCAAGACTGCAGCTGATCTCGATCGCGAGTTGACTCGCCGCGGACCTCAACTCCACAAAACCGGTCCACGTCATCCCGGCGCGACGCAAATGCGCTTCAATACGCAGATCAAGTATGGCTCTGATGACAAAAGCTGCCGGGTCGTTGAGTCTGACATCACCATTCATGCCCGTGTTCACCTGCCGCGCTGGAAGCAGCGGGCTTCGGCCAAACCGGACCTCGCACTGATCTGGGATACGCTCTCACAGGACATCAAGCGGCATGAGGAGAGCCATATTGTCATCGCCCGTACGGCCGCCTTCGACATGGAGCGCGCGCTTAAGGCCCTGCCTTGGCGTAGTGATTGCAACGCGATGAAAACCGATGCCAGTTTATTGATGACCAAGCTGATGCAAAAGCAGGACGCTGCGCAAATCCAGTTTGATCGCGTTGAAGGCAAGAATTTTGAAAGCCGGTTTGAACGCCTGCTGGTGTTCCGGATCAAACGCGATCTGGAGAAGAAGTAATTCGAGCGACGGACCTTCTTCCCTCGGTCAATTCACGCCCAGCTTCTTCTGCAGGCTTGTCGATGATGTCGTGTATTGAAACACCACGCGTTCGCCGGGGCTGACAATGCGCTTGGCAGCCTGCGTCATCAATGCAGCCTCGTGAAAGCCTGACAGGATCAGCTTCAGCTTGCCGGGGTACCAATTGATATCGCCGATGGCGAAAATACCGGGCTGCGACGTTTCAAAAGTCTCGACGCTCACCGGAATGAGGTTCTCATGCAGATTGAGACCCCAATCCGCAATCGGACCCAATTTCATCGTTAGTCCGAAGAATGGCAGCAAGCGCGTGACGGGAAGTTCAATTTCACTATCCGCTGACTTGATCGTTGCCCCCGTCAAAACGCCGTCCTCGCCCTTCAGACCGGAAACCTGTCCAAGTTCAAAGCGTACGCTGCCGCTTTCAACCAATTCGAACATTTTTTTCACGCTGTCCGGCGCTGCGCGGAACTCTGCCCGGCGGTGAACAACTGTCAGGCTGCGCGTAATCGGTTGCAGGTTCAGTGCCCAATCCAGCGCCGAATCGCCGCCGCCCACGATCAATACGTCTTGATCCCGGAATTCTTCCATGCGGCGCACCGAGTAAAAGACGCTCTTGCCTTCAAACGCCTCGATACCGGGCACGGGCGGGCGCTTGGGCTGGAATGAACCGCCGCCGGCGGCAATCACCACCACCTTGGCTTCGAAAATCTCACCTTCATCCGTTTCCACGTGGAACTGGCCATAAGCCTGACGTTCCAGCCGCGTGACCATGCGGTTGAAATGGAACTGCGGCGCAAACGGTTTGATTTGCTCCATGAGCCTATCAGTCAGTCCCTGCCCGCTGATTTCAGGCCAGGCTGGAATGTCGTAGATCGGCTTTTCCGGGTAAAGCTCGGCGCACTGACCACCGGGGCGGTCGAGAATATCAATAAGGTGGCATTTGAGGTCATAAAGGCCAAGTTCAAACACGGCAAACAGACCGACAGGCCCAGCCCCAATGATCACAACGTCGGTTTTGACAATTTCACTCATCGACAATTCCTCATGGCAAGACAATCTGCACATGCATGCAGGCGAAAAGAGGGAGGTTGGCTAGCGCGTTCTTTGCGCGGGCTATATTGCGCCTATCGACTGCGTCTTCGCAGGTCAAGCCAATGCAATATGCCACTTCGGTCAAAGCTCCGAAATGGCATAATTCTAATCGATCGATGAGAAAATATCAGGCCAGCAATCAGGCCTGGCGTTCCGGAACGTGGACGACAAGGCCGTCAAGTTCATTGGAAACGCGGATCTGGCAGGAAAGTCGCGAACTGGGGCGCACATCATAAGCGAAGTCCAGCATGTCCTCTTCCATCGCTTCCGGCTCTCCGGCAGCGTCTTTCCATGCATCGGCAATATAGACATGGCAGGTCGCACAAGCGCAGGCACCGCCGCATTCAGCATCGATACCGGGAACCGCATTGCGGATGGCACTTTCCATTACGGTCGAGCCGTTTTCGGCGTCGGTATCAATCCGGACGCCGTCGAAAGTGACAAACGTGATCTTTGTCATGAGAAATGCCCCAAGCAGAAAAGTTACCGCTGAAATAGGGATTTGGGCCGGGAAGTCAATTGCACTCCCTGACGCAGCCTGACAGCCGCTAGCGGGTGATTGCCGCTATATAATCGCGAACATCGTCGATTTCAAAACGAAGCTCGTGCACATGCTTGGTATCGGATGGGGACCGCTCGATCGTTTCAGCCATGTCGGCAACCCGAAAAGCGCCGATAGCCCGCGCCGAACCCTTCAGCGATTTGGCAAGACGCACGCGCTCATCCACGTTGGCTTGCAACAGACGATCAACGATTGTGCAAATCTGACGGGAGAACAGACTGAGGATTTCTGTCTCAAGTGCCCTGTTACCAAACGTCTCGCGTGTCAGGTGAACGAGATCGATAGGTCGCTTGCGCGATGGTTTGGATGTTTCGCCGCCGGGCAGCGCAAACGCCATTGACGCTTGTTGTGGCAATGCCATGATACTCTCCTGAACACAGACTCGAATGAATGCACAAGTTTAATCGAATGCCGGATATTCTGGGTTAAAGCATGACCACTACCCCCGGAATTGGCCGGATATGCTGAACAAATGGTTAAATTTGACATTCTGGCGAAATTTGGTTCGACCCCAAAAAATTAACCTTGTGTTTAAACTTTTAAGCATTTCCAGAATCCATTGTTTCTTTCCAATCCATGTGCCAGTACGATACACTTAAGGCGTAAAGAGTATGGCGCGGCTGGCTCCACATGTGGTCACCGCCCAATATTGCGAGGTAAACATGGCCACAGCCCCGAAAAATAAAGTAGCGAAAGCCGAGGATGAACTTGGTGAAGCTCTTGAAAAGGCTCTAGAAATTGATTTCGATGAGTCGACGCTCGGCATGGATATGGATCTTTCGCCGATCGAT
Organism: Phyllobacterium sp. 628; assembly: GCF_014189505.1. Classification (GTDB taxonomy): domain Bacteria; phylum Pseudomonadota; class Alphaproteobacteria; order Rhizobiales; family Rhizobiaceae; genus Phyllobacterium. The sequence continues at coordinate 3,098,957 of NZ_CP050301.1, forward strand.
GACGATCTGATCTCTTTTAACGATCTTGAGGCCCAGATTTCGCAGGCAGCTCAGGAACTGGCAGCGGAAAAACACATTCCGCCCGTGGTTCCAGAGCCGGTGAAACCGGTTGAAATCAAGGAATCTCTCGCCACAGAGAACACGATTCCGCTTCCCGCACCCAAGCCGCAAATCCAGGCTGCGAACCCGATTCCGGCCGCGCCACCAGCGCCGCCGAAAATGCCTGCCGTACCCCAGCAGACATTCAAGCCGGCAAATGATGACTTGCTGCAGAATACGGCTTCGAACCGTTCGAACACATCTGTAAAGGCGCCGCGGTCTTACAATCTCATCACGGCAATCGTCAGCGTCCTTTGGGCTGCAGGCGTGCTGGTGCTGGGTCATGCGCTTTACGGTCCGTCATTGTGGTCGATTCGCTCTTTTGCCGATTTCGCCGCTGCGCCGCACACGATTGCCCTCGCCGTCGCGATCATCGTTCCGGTGATGCTGTTCTGGGCATTTGCCCTGATGGTTCGCCGTGCGCAGGAAATGCAGTACGCCGCCCGTTCCATGGCTGAAGCAGCGATGCGCCTGTCTGAACCGGAAATGCTGTCATCCGACCGTGTGGCCTCGCTGGGTCAGGCCGTGCGCCGTGAAGTCGCTGCCATGAGCGAAGGCGTCGAGCGTACCCTCGCCCGTGCCGTTGAACTCGAAACGCTGGTTCAAACCGAAGTTAACCAGCTTGAACGCGTTTACACCGACAATGAACACCGCATCCGTACTCTCGTGGACCGCCTCGGCGGTGAACGCGAATCGGTTATCGGCCATGCGGAACGTGTTCGTGCCTCGATTTCGAGTGCACATGAGCAGTTGAAGGATGAACTGTCGCTTGCTGGCGATTCGCTGCGCGATAACCTGCTCAACGCTTCAACCAACCTGACAATGTCGATCAGCCAGTCCGGCGATTCGCTGATTGATCGCCTGACCCAGAGCGGCCAGACGATTTCCGAGTCGATCGGCTCGCGTTCCGATGACATCTCGGCAAAGATCACCACATCGGGCGAAGCCTTTGCAAATCTTCTGGAAATGCGGATCGCAGCTCTTTCGGAACAAACCGATAATGTAACGATGAAGCTGGCCGACACGCTGGATGGCCGCACCAACAGCATGCTTTCGCTGCTTGGCAATGCCACCCAGACACTCGTCGGCGAATTCGATACACGGCTTGCCGGACTGGACACCACGATCAATGAACGTGGCCGCTCGCTGCTGTCTGAATTCGAAACCCGCGCCCAGTCGCTCGATGCAAGCACAGAGCGCCTGAATTCGGCTCTCGAAGCCCGTGCACGCCAGATCAATGAACAGTTGATCGAACGCACCCGCGATATCGCCAAGACCTTCAGCGATGGCCGTGCTTCGATTGATGGTATCGTTGACGAGACAAAGGCGAAGATCGGCAACGACCTTTCAAGCCTTTCCGAGTCGGTTGGCAGCCTGCTGTCAGCCAATACAGCCGCCTTTACCGACAAGCTTGCCGAAAGTCGCGATGCACTTGCTGCAACGCTGTCGGGCGAAACCGAACGCGCCGCTGCAGTCATTCGCGATCATGCCGGCCAGCTTGGCGATCACACATCGGGCCTGCGGTCCGTGCTTGAAACCAGCACGGCGGCTATCGGCCAAATCATTGATGGCCATACGGCATCGATTGATGACCGTGCTGCCGGCTTGCGTGCCGCACTTGCTGACAATGATGCGCGTATCGGTGCGACACTCGATTCGCATGCCAAGGCCATCGAAGACCGCACCTCCGGCATGCATGCAGCCTTCTCGGATACAGATGAACGCATCCGTCAAACGCTTGATGAGCATGCCCGCAGCATTGATGCCCGCAGTGCAGGCATTGAAGCGGCCATTCTGGCAGGTGACGCCCGTATCGGTCAGACACTCGAAGCCCATGGCAAGATCATGGACGACCGCACCTCCGGTATGCGCGCCGCTTTTGTCGATACGCATTCCAAGATTGCACAAACCCTTGATTCCCATGCGAAAAGCCTTGATGAGCGCAATCAGGATATCCAGTTGGCACTCGCAGGCAGCGACGCGAAACTGGGTGAAACACTGGTAGCGCATACGCAGGCTATCGATGCGCGCAATGCGGAAATCCAATCCACACTGCTCAACAGCGGTGCGCGGATTGATGGCACGCTCAGCGGCTTCATTGAATCCGTTGATGGCCGCACGAGCCGCATTGAAAGTGCACTGACAAGCAGTGACGAGCGCATCAGCAATGTTCTGGCATCCCATGCCAGCGCCATTGAAGATCGCACCGCCGGCATCGAACAGGCTCTTGCCAACAGCGACACACGTATTGGCCAGACCCTCTCGTCGCATGCCTCCGCTCTGGACGAACGCACAGCGGCTATCCAGGCAGCACTTGAAAATACCCATGCGCAGATCGGCCAGACATTGGCAGGCCATGCGTCGGTTATCGACGAGCGCACAGCTGGCATCCGCTCCGTCCTTGACAGCAGCAATGCGCAGATCGGTAATACCCTGACTGCACATGTTACAGCTATCGATGAACGGGCATCGGCAATCCGGGTTGGCCTTGCGGACAGCAATGCCCGTCTTGGCGATACGCTTGCGTCACATGCCAGTACAATTGATGAACGCACTGCGGCCATCACCTCTGCACTGTCGGATACCAATGCCCGCATTGGTGATACGCTGGCATCTCACATCAACACGATTGATGATCGCGCTGCCATTATCGCTGCAACCCTCGCGGACAGCGACGCTCGCATCGGTGATACACTGAACGCCCATGCAAGCGTGCTTGATGACCGTATCAGCGGCATTCGCGCTGCCATGGAACAGGGCAACGCCGCCATCAACCAGACATTGGACGGTCAGGCAGGCGCAATCAGCGACCGTACTGTTGCCCTGCAGGCAGTTTTGCAGGACAGCGCCGAAGTGCTGGCAAAGGCCTTCGAAAATCATGGCGGCACTATCGACGAGCGTACAACGACTATGCAGAGCGCGCTTGCCATGGGTGTCGACAATGTTCGCAAGTCGCTTGAACAGAGCGCTTCCGTCGTTGCCCGCACCTTGCGTGAAAAGATCACCGAAGCCGCTTCCACTCTCACCGGTGAAGCTCAGAAGGCCGGTGAAGCGCTTGACGGTCATGGCGAGGCATTCAGCCTGCGCATGAACGAAAGTCTTGCCGAAACTGAAAAACGCCTTGGTCACCGTGCGACGGAAGCCGCCGCCAATCTGGAAGCTCTGGAAGCCCGCTTCTCGGCAGCAACAGATTCGACGGCATCGAAGCTGGCTGAAAGTACCCGTGAGTTGAACGAAGTTCTTTCCGCCCGTTCGCAGGAAATTATCAGCATTCTCGACAATACGGCCCAGCCGCTGGTCGAGAGCCTTGCCGACAATGGCCGGACACTGGCTTCACAGCTTGTCGAAGCAACCACTGCAGCCACCGAACGGCTGCGCGTGGAAAATGCTGCCCTGATCAACGCCATTGCCAGCCGCACTGCAGAGACCATCACTGCCGTGCAGCAGGCCAAGGCAGGTCTGACAGACGACGTCAGCAACCTCATCGACCGCCTCTCCTCTTCCAATGCGAAGCTGGGTGAGCTGATCGATATGGCCACCAAAAACCTGGGTGACATTGACGGCCGTCTGCTCGATACAACGACAACCTTTGCCGAGAACGCCACGCGCGCGGCCGAGTCCTTCCAGTCCTCGACACGCCTTATCGATGGCAATATCGGCAAGCTTTCGACCCTGTCGAACACGACACTTGTGGATATCGCCTCCATCGCCAAGCGTTTCGACGATCACGGCCAGATGCTGACTGCAGCATCCGAACTGATCAACTCGTCGCAGTCGAACCTTGCTTCGACCTTCGACGATCGTCAGGCAGCATTGCAGAGCCTTGCGACCGGTCTGGTGGAAAAGTCAGAGAGCATCGAAAAGACCATGCGGTCGTTCGAATCTCTGGTGTCTTCTGCTTTCGACCGCGCCGAAGGCCGGGCAACCCAGACAACCGAACAGATCCGCAACTCGATTTCGGAAGTTGTCGAACAGGCATCGCAGAAGTTCGCCAATGCGACGGACGAAATCCGCCGCTCCTCGGCTGCCATCCGCGCGGAACTCGAAGAGACCCGTTCCGAATTGCAGCGCGGCGTCATGGACATGCCGGAAGAAGCCAAGCAGTCGACCGCGCAGATGCGCAAGGCTGTTTCCGAGCAGATAAATGCGTTGAAGGAACTATCGGAAATCGTGCAGAAATCCGGCCGCTTGACCGATGTTGGTGAAGCACGTGCGGCCCGCGCTCCAGCTCCTGCCCGTGCGGCAGCAGCCGTTGCTCCGGCACCGCAGCCACAGCGCACAGAACCGGTTGCTGCGCCTCGGGCAACGGCTCCGGCAGCTGCCGCAGCAGCACCGGCTATCCGTGGCAGTTTGGATGTACGCGGCAACACGGAACAGGCACGGCCGCAGGGCAATGGCTGGGTATCGGATCTGCTCCGCCGCGCGTCCAGCGACGAAGCGCCGGTTGAGCCCAAGGCCAAGGCACCGGAAGCTCGCTCACCCGGTCAGGTCGTTGAGTCGCTCAACTCCCTCTCGGTCGATATCACCCGTGCGATCGATCATGAGGCTTCAGTTGAACTCTGGCAGCGTTATCGTGCTGGTGAGCGCAATGTGTTCACCCGCCGTCTGTACACGCTGAAAGGCCAGCAGACGTTCGATGAAATCAAGCGCAAGTATCAGGCGGACAGTGAATTCCGCCGTGCTGTCGACCGCTACATGGATGATTTCGAACGCCTGCTCGAAGACGTTGCCCGCAACGACCGCGACAATGTCCTGACACAGAACTATCTGACGTCAGACACCGGCAAGGTCTACACGATGCTGGCCCATGCGAGTAACCGCCTGCGCTAAACGGGTAGTTCCATAGATTAAAAAACGCGGCCCTTGTGCCGCGTTTTTTATTGCCGTTTGTTTGGGATCAATAGCTGATGCCGGGTATCTCTCCCCTTGCGGGAAAGAAAGCGATTTCGGCATCTTAGCGAGCGTAGCGAAGCTCAAGTGCCTAAAATCGCAAGAGAGGGGATATTCTTCGGCTTAGCAAATCCCCTCTCTGGAATTTTCTAAGGATTTAGCCAACGCTAAATCCAAGAAAATTCTTTCTCCCCCGCAAGGGGGGAGATAAGCGGAGAATTCCTCAAGCAATCTGCAACCCCTGCCCGAACATCTCACGGTAGGCGGTGGGCGTTGTCGCCAGTTGCTGGCGAAAATGGTGCCGCAGCGTTGCCGCCGTACCAAAGCCGGTCGACTCGGCAATCAGCTCGATAGAAAGCTGCGATTGCTCCAAGAGTTCCCGCGCCTTGGCCAGCCGTTCCGACAACAACCACTTGGCTGGTGTCGTTCCCGTCGCTGCTTCGAAACGTCGAAGAAAGGTACGCGGACTCATACCGGCAGCCTGGGCCAGCGTGGCAATTGAAAAGTCATTTTGAAGATCAGTGCGCATCCGTTCGAGCAACGGCGACAATCTTGCACCCTCATGCGGTGTCGGCACAGCCCGTTCAACGAATTGCGCCTGCCCGCCTTCACGATGCGGTGCGACCACCAGCCGGCGCGCTACCTTATTCGCCGCTTCCGTGCCGAAATCCCGGCGGATCAGATGCAGGCAGAGATCGATGCCCGCCGCACTTCCTGCCGACGTCAGTACACTTCCCCCATCGACATAAAGGACGTTGTGTTCCACTTCGATATCCGGATAGCGCTCGGCCAAAAGATCGGCATAACGCCAATGCGTCGTCGCCCGGCGTCCAGACAAGAGGCCCGCCGCCGCCAGGACAAACACGCCGGAACAGATCGACAGGATACGCGCGCCATTGCGGTGCGCCTTTTGCAAGGCCTCAATCAGGGGTTGAGGCACAGAATGCTCGACGCCGCGCCAGCCAGGCATGATGATGGTGCCAGCCGGTTCAAACAGATCGAGCCCGCCATCTGCCAGAATGCGTACGCCACCGGTGGCACGCAATTCCCCCATTTCGATGCTCGCAACGGCAAACTTGTACCAATCGTCTCCCATCTCCGGCCGTGGCAGACCAAACATTTCGACGACGAGACCAAATTCGAATGTGCAGAGCCCGTCATAGGCAACGGCAACAACGAGCGGATTTTCAAGTTTCGGGGCTAATGACGTGTTTGACATGATCTTGACGATATATGGCAATCTCGCCAACTACCAGCCCCTGACCGCCTGTTCTATTGATTGCACATCACCACAGGAGAACCACAATGAGCTATGTCACAGACTATCCTGCAGCCCCGGCCAAGATCGCTATAGAACACTTTTCCCGGCGTCTTTCGCTGGAAACCGACTGCGCAGACGTCGCGTCAGCGCTGAAATCAGATGATCAGGACTTTGTTCTTCTGCATGTTGTGGGAACCTCAGCCGCCTATGAACGGCGTCATATACCGGGCGCAATCCACCTGCCCCATAGAGAAATATCCGCAGAGCGTATGGCTGAATGGGCCGATGACACACTGTTTGTGGTCTATTGTGCCGGACCGCACTGTAATGGCGCCGATCAGGCAGCGCTCAAGCTCGCCAAGCTGGATCGCCCGGTCAAGATCATGATTGGTGGTATTACCGGCTGGCAAGACGAAGAATTACCCTTCGCGTCCGGACCAGAAGCCGGAACCTTCAAGCAGGCCGCTTAGAATTTAAATAACCGACAGTGTCCAGGTGACGATATCGCCTGCGGCGCTGTCAAACGCACGATCAAGGGCACTGACATAAGCTGCATTGCCCTGCCCGCCGACCGGCGCTGTTGAACGGAACACCCGCGTTGCCCGCACGGTGCCGTTCTTGTCATTGAGAATCTTGATCGCGATCTCGATAACAGCTGTTTCCTTGCCCGAAGCATCAATATCAAACGTGCGGATATTACTGATGACCTGATAGTCGATCGCCAGTCCTTCGCCCGGGCGACCAACGCCGCCAAAACGGCCCGAACTCTCAAAAGCTTGCACCAATCGCGTCTGCACAATGTTGGGCAGGCGATCGGACCACTGGGCCCCTTTCAGGAACGAAATCGAATTCGGGCCAGACCGCACAACCACATTCTCGCTATCCAGCGCTTTCAGTGCCGATGGAGCTGCAATCAATATCTGGCGGCTGCCATGTTTCTTCGACGCGCTGTCGGACAGTGACGGACTGGTCAGATCAAATGTATCGAGCTTTTTCGTTCCGGCGCACGCCGTCACGGACAAGGCCATCAGCAGAGCGGCAATCGTCGTTCTTGAATTCACCAATGGTCTCGTCCCTGTCATGCAAAGCTTCATGATTCATTAACCTTCATGCGATGCAGCCTTGTCAAAGTCAACGCCGTGTACGGCCGTCATATTCCGGAACATTACCGCTGCCACCGAAAATCACCCGCTGCGGGTTTTTCTCCAGATCGGTGATCGCCCGCTCAATACGCTGAACAGACTGGCGGCTCTCGGTAACGAGTGCCTGAACATCACGCAGCCCCTGCCCGGAAAAACGGTTCAAATTATCGGTAATTGGTCCAAGCCTGTTGTTCAAATTGTCAGCCACTTCGCGATAGGATTTCAGCGTATCACGCGCTTCAGCGATCACACTGCCATCCTTGTCCGAAACAAGATTATCGACTTTTGCCAGTACGCCATCGACGCGCACCGATGCCGCATTGAGCCGCGTCATCATTTCGCGTGCTTCGCGTACGACGGACTGCACATCCTCGGCGCTCTGGCTGAACTTGTCGATCACATCGGAGTTTTTGGCCAGCGCGTCGGTAAACTTCTTCGTATTATTGACCGTATCAACCAACGGGCCCTTCACTTCGGTGATAAAGCTCTCGATCGAACTCATGGCCGCATTGACGCGCTCCAGAATGTCCTGTGCTTTCTGCAGAAGGTTGTTCACCACGGACGGATCAGCGTCGATACGGGCAACAGCCCCATCCTTGTCGGCTTCTTCAAGCAGCCGGGGCTCGTAAATCTTACCGCCCTTGAGCTCCACATAGGCCTGACCGGTCAAACCCTGAAAGCCCAGGGTGGCCTGTGTCGAACGTGTAATCGGCGTCGAGCTATCGATTTCAGTCTGGGCGATAACCGCGTCGGGATTGGTCTTGTCGATGTTCAGGCGGCGGACGCTGCCCACCTTGATACCATTGAAGAGAACCTGGCTGCCTTCGGCCAGACCTGTAACAGAACCGGCAATGCGGATTTCCAGCGTCGTCATTTCCTGACGGTCACCGTAACGGGCAATCCAGTAAACGAAGACAAACGCTGCGAGACAAACCACAAGCGTGAAAACTCCGACCAGAACGTAGTTGGCTTTGGTTTCCATCGATTATTCCACCTAACCCTGTCCCTTCGGCGCTTGCTCGGACTGTTGCACAATCTGCTCGCGCCCTGTACGTCGCCGGGTTTTGCCATTCGACACAATCTGGCGTGCACGTTTGCCTTGAAAATATTCCTTAACCCACGGGTCATCAAACGCCAGCATATCTTCAATGGTTCCTTCAACCAGAACCCTTTTCTGACCCAGTACGGCAATTCTGTCACACACAGCGAACAGGCTGTCGAGATCGTGGGTCACCATATAGACCGTCAAACCCATCGTGTCGCGCAGGTTGGCAATGAGCTGGTCGAACTCGGCAGCACCGATAGGATCAAGACCTGAAGTCGGCTCGTCCAGAAAAACGATTTCGGGATCGAGCGACAAAGCCCGCGCCAAAGCGGCGCGCTTGATCATGCCGCCGGACAGCTCAGATGGAAACTTCTCCGCCGTATCAGGCTTCAAACCGACAAGATCGATCTTCAAACGTGCAAGCTCGTCCATCAGCTTCTGCGGAATATCGAGATATTCGCGCATTGGTACCTGAATGTTTTCCATAACAGTCAGAGATGAGAACAGCGCACCGTGCTGAAACAGAACGCCCATGCGCATATCGACGCCAAGTTTTTCTTCATCACTCGCCTTGTCGATATCGTGTCCGAAGATGCTGATCTCGCCATGCTGCTTCTGGTTCAAACCCAGAATGGTGCGCATCAGAACCGATTTGCCGGTGCCGGATGCACCAACAAAGCCAAGGATTTCACCGCGGTAGACATCCAGCGACAAATGATCGAGCACAGACGAACGTCCAAAAGACACGCTGACATCCCGAACCGAGAGGATCACTTCGTCCGCGTGCTGACCGTTGTTCTGGCTATCTGCTGCTGAATTCATTCGCCTTGGGCGTCCCTGAACCTAAAAATTGATGGATGCGTAGAAAATTGCGAAAATGCCATCGACGACAATCACGACAAAAATGGATTTAACCACGGAGGCTGTGACGCGCTGACCCAGCGATTCCGCGCTGCCGCCAACCTTCATGCCTTCGACAGAAGCCATAACACCAATAATCATTGCCATGAATGGCGCTTTGATCAATCCAGCGAGATAACTGGACAAATCAATCGCATCGCGTAACCGCGTTAAAAATGCTTCAGGCGAAATACCCGAATAGGCCCAGGTGATCATGGATGCGCCCAGCAGAGCGGTAAAATCCGAAATAATGGTCAGCAATGGCAAGGCGATAACCAGCGCAACAAGCCGCGGAAACACCAGAACGCCAACCGGGTTGAGCCCGATAACTGTCAGCGCGTCGGTTTCTTCCCGCATTTTCATCGAGCCGATTTCGGCGGTAATCGCACTGCCGGAGCGGCCCGCAATCATGATCGCAGTCAAGAGCACGCCAATTTCACGTAAGACCAGAATACCGACCAGATCGACGACGAAAATTTCAGCGCCGAAGTAACGCAACTGAAATGCGCCCTGTTGAGCGATAATGGCACCGATAATTGTCGACATCAGCACAACAACCGGCACCGCACCGATTCCCATGCTTTCCAGTTGGTGGACGATAGCCGCAGGGCGGATACCGCTGCGCCCGCTGCCCTTCATCTGCGCACCGCGAATGGTTGCACCAAGGATATGCATCGACATGATGAAGTCATCGCGAAACGCATAGACGCGGCGGCCGATCCATTCGAAAAAACTGGTGAACATCGACGGTCGGTCAACGTGTACGATTTCTTCCGGCGCTGTTGCTGCTTCGCCCACAGCTTCAAACAGAGCAGACCAACTCGCCGACTGACCTTGGATGGTGACTTCCTTGCCGGTCTTTTCCAGCGCTGTGCGCAAACGCTCCACGAGCCAAGTCCCGGCTGTATCGAGCAGTTGGACCGCTGATAGATCAATGACTGCACTGGAAAAGCCATTCTTGCGGCCAATTTCGCGCATCTGCTCATCAACGCGCCGCATATTGCGTGTCGTCCATGCGCCCGCAAGCGTTATCAGCGCCCGATCACCATCAATGCTGAGATCAACATGTGGCGCCGCGGCCGTAGAAGCACTTGAATTGTTTGCTCTATCGGTCAACATCCCTCACACATATCGAGTCTCGCTCTTGATGTCACTGTAGCAATTAGAGCCTTGCCTGTTTAAATAGAACCGGTTCTGTTTCTCGGATGGCGAGACAATCCACGCGGAAGGTAGCGAGGCCGATGTTTACCCATCGGACGAAGCTGCCTGACAAAGTGGTTGGCCGCCAGCCGGAAACCCGAAGGGCCGGGTGAATTTGGGCCAATTCCTGCGGGCTTTGACCTCGCCCGATGGATAAACATCGGTCTCGTCAAATCCCTTGATCTTGTCCACAAACTCCCTCCGGCAGAACGGTTCCATTTAAGCAGGCAAGGCTCTAAGGCGCATAATGGGAAAAAATCTGATCGTATCCGTCGAACGCTGGCCCATCGCTGGAACGTTTACAATCTCTCGAGGTTCCAAGACGGAAGCGGCAATCGTGCTTTGCACTTTGAGTAACGGGCCCTACACCGGACGCGGCGAATGTGTGCCTTACGCACGCTACGGCGAAAGTCTCGATTCTGTCTGCGCTGAGATTGAAAAGCTGCGCGAGGCTCTGGTTCAAGGTGCTACCCGGCACGATTTACCTGGACTGATCGGAGCAGGTGCGGCGCGCAACGCCGTCGATTGCGCGCTCTGGGACTTAGAAGCCAAACAAAGCGGACAACGGGTAGCGGACATGCTTGGCCTGCCGCCCTTAAAATCCTTGACCACCGCAGTGACTGTTTCGTTCGGCGATCCCCAAACTATGGCAGCTTCAGCTCGAGCGCTCGCGGAACGGCCTTTGATCAAGGTGAAGGTTGGCGGCGAAAACGACGTCGAGCGCATTCGTGCAGTCGCAAAGGCCGCGCCGAACAGCCGGATCATCCTTGATGCAAATGAAGGTTGGTCCGACGCCAATATTATCGAAAACATGCTCGCGGCTGCGAAGGCAGGTGTGGTTTTGATTGAGCAGCCTCTTCCAGCCGGAAAAGACGCCATTCTTGCAAAAATCCCCCATCCGGTGCCGATCTGCGCCGATGAAAGCGCCCACGGTACCGACGATTTGCACACATTGCTCGGCATTTATGACAGCATCAACATCAAGCTCGACAAATCAGGCGGTTTGACCGAAGCCATGCGCATGCAAAAGCGTGCGCGCGAACTGGGTTTTGGGATTATGGTTGGTTGCATGGTCGGCACGTCACTGGCCATGGCTCCCGCCTTTCTGGTGGCGCAAGACGCAGACTTTGTCGATCTCGATGGCCCTTTGATTCTTAAAGAGGACCGCGCGCCGGGCCTTGCCTTCGAAGGCAGCAGCGTTGCACCGCCGGAGCCAGAACTCTGGGGCTAGGGCCTCAGCGTTCGCGCTGTTCCAGCTTAAGAGAAACGTTGGCGAGGAAAAGCCCAATCGCGGCCAGAACGACCATTGCATAGAACCCGTAAATGCCGGTGGCGCTATAAAGCGGGCCAGAGACCATCGTAATGATTGCCAGCGATGTACCGATGAAAAACGTGGAGATGCCCTGTGCTGTGCCGCCCTTTTCCTCCGGAATGGTCATGGCGATCATCTTCTGCATGCCGAGAAACGAGAGTGCGAAGGAAAACGAGTGCAGGCTCTGCACCACGAAAAAGCCGGTGACGCCAAAGCCAGCGGGCACAATCAACGGGAAGACAGTCCAGCGGAAGATAGCAACACCGGAGCCGATCATCAGAACCCGGGCCGGATGCAGACGCCCGAACACCCGGCGAAAGCAGGTGAACATAATCACTTCCGCCACAACGGCGATCGACCATAGGGCGCCGATCACCGTTTCCTCGATGCCAATCGACTTCCAGTAAATGGCGGAAAAGCTGTAGCCATAGGCATGGCTGGCCTGCGTGATACCAGTGGCAATCAGAAACGTTACGAATGCCGGACGCCGCAGTGCCCTGCCCGCATCGGCCATATCAATGTCAGAGAGCGGCGACAGACGGCGCGGCTTGCCAATGCGCGGCACAACAAAACTCATCCCGCAGGCAGCAATGAGAGCCCCGAGCAGAACCGTTGGGATAATCCATTCACCCGTATGCTGGATCAGCACACCGCCACCAAAGGACGCCAGCAGAAAGGCAATAGAGCCCCAGACACGCATACGCGCAAAATCAGCGCCATAGCGGCGCACACCTGAAAGAGCAATCGTATCGGCCAATGGCACCTGCGATGTCCAGGGCGCGGCCAAGACCAGCGAAACGACAAGGATGCCGAAAAAATTGAATGGCAAAAAGTAAAACGCCGCGACAATGACGGCAAGAATGGTCGCGATCGTCAGGATATGCGCGCGATCATTCGATTGATCCGCAAGAATGGAAACCAGGGGCGCTGCAATCACACGCACGAATAGCGGCATGGACAGCACGATCGAGATCTCCGTCGGTGACAGCGATTTGAATTCGAGCCAGAGCGGAAAGTACGGCAGATGCAAACCACTCGAAATGAAGATAGCAAAGTAAGCCAGAGCAAGCCGCAACTCGAAACGAGACGGTTTGTCGTGAAAATTATCCGCAGTTGCGGCTGTCATCGGGTAGGACTTTCGGAGAATAGACGGAACGGCATGTTATATATAGATTGATCCGTCTCCCGAAGTATCACGATTTGCGACAACGACCTAGAAGCGTTGAAGGTTTTTGTTGGGTTTAAGTATTCATTGCAACGGAAAAGCCCCCGGCGAAAAATTTCGAATATATGATTGGTGTTGCACAGTTTATTTTCGTTTTTGAATTGTATTTACCAAAAAATCCATTCACCTTAACGCAAATATGATCACGCGGGGGCAAGATCACAATGACAGATACATCCGACTATTCTCAGCCGAAACGATCAGATTTCTGGCGGCGGGTCGGCGCATTGTTAATCGATTCCATCATCGTATTGCTACCATTGCAGATATTGGTAATGGTACTCTACGCACAAACAAATGGAGCTGTTCAGGGCACCTTTGGGTTTACGACCACAATTTGTTATTCAGTGTCTGCACTGCCGGAGGGTATCAAGCTTGACCCTCCACCTCCCGCTGATTACGACTCGATAACCGATTGTCACACCGGTCTTCTTGGCTTCGACATGTCACGAGAGTTGGTCATCAGCAAAAGCACCGAGCAAGGATCTGTCACGACAACAGTCAGTCAAACTTACACTCTCGGACCTGACAGTGTTCCACGAACTGCGTGGTCAATGGATATTCCAGCTATAATTATCTTTTTGGCATATCTTATTTTTATGGAATTTAAGTCCGGTTCCACCTTCGGAAAGCGCGCTGTAAAAATACGAGCTGTCGATATTGCTGATGTAACGCGTTCAGGTCTGCCGCTGCGCAAAGCAATCCAGCGAAATTTGGCCATGTGGATCGGTTCGATCCCCGGTTTGCTGGTTCTTGCTCTTCTATTTTTTAAGAGTCTACAAGCCGCACCTAATTTCTCAGGTGTTTTCTTTTTCGTGGCGATCGCGTTCATCATCCAACTTGGCTGGACAATATGGATTATTGTTTCAGTTTCCCAGAAAAACGACCCGATTTACGATCAACTGGCAGCAACGGCTGTAATACGAGTGGAAACCAAACCCGTTAGCGCGCCGACACAGTCCGCGCAGCCTTAGTCCGGCGGCCGATGGGCTGTTTGACGGCAACGACCGCCGTGAGAATTTCTTCGAAAATATCGGCACAGGCTTCCCAACTGAAGCCCTGAAGTTTGGTATCGGGATCGACCGGCCCCATCTTCAAGGCACCGAGTGCCGCTTCCTGCAAATCGGCTGATAACACGCCTGCGCCCGTCGCACCGATGACATCTTTAGGGCCAGCAACGGGATAACCCGCCACCGGAAGCCCGCAGGCAATGGCTTCAAGCAGCACAAGACCAAACGTATCGGTGCGGCTGGGAAAGACGAAAACATTAGCACCCGCATAATGGCGGGCGAGGTCTTCGCCTTCCTTCTTGCCGGCAAAGACAGCATCAGGGAACTTCCGTTTCAGTTCGTCCATGTCTGGACCGTCGCCGACAATCAGCTTCGTTCCCGGCAGGTCGAGCGACAGGAATGCTTCCAGATTTTTCTCCGGCGCAACGCGGCCGACACACAGAAACACCGGGTGTTGCAAACCAAGATCGACGTCCGCTTGCGGTCTGAACAGCGCGCGGTCAACGCCGCGCGTCCAGACCTTCAGCGTATCAAAACCGCGTTCCGTCAATTCCTCATAGATGGATTGCGTTGGCACAAGGCAGGTTTCGGCAGCATTATGAAACCGCCGCAGGAAGCCATAGGTCCATGATAAGGGGATCGGCAGGCGTTCGCGCAGATATTCCGGGAAACGCGTATGAAAGCTGGTGGTGAAACGCCATTTGTTCTTCAGGCATGCCCGCCGCGCCATGATACCAAGCGGACCTTCAGTCGCGATATGAACGAAAGCGGGCTGCAATGCCTCAATCCGGGACTTCACCGCAGCCGGATGGGTCAAGGCCAGACGGATTTCCGGATAGGTCGGGCATGGCACGGAGCGATAATCCGCAGGCGAGATGATCGTCACCTCAACGCCGCGCGCTTCCATCTGCTCGCGCAGTTTTGTCAGAGTCCGCACGACACCATTCACCTGCGGATGCCAGGCATCGGAAACAATGACGAGCCTTTTCATTGGAATAATCCTTGCCGGAGAAGGATATCAGGCCGCATTCGCCGCCTTGGGCCGCTTGTCTTCCAGTTTGACAACCGGGGCAAAACCAGCCTTCTCGCCAATCAGATGCGTCCAGGAAATAAGCTCCATTTTGCCGTCATTATGTTCGACAATCGCCGTACAGCTTTCAACCCAGTCGCCCGTATTGATGTATTCAATGCCGTCGATCTGTTCGATGGTCGCATGATGGATGTGCCCACAGATGACGCCATCGGCGCCGATGCGGCGGGCTTCTTCGGAAACCACGGTCTGGAAGGAACCGATGAAATTGACAGCCTTCTTCACCCGGAATTTTGCCCAGGCCGAGAACGACCAGTAGCGCAGCCCAAGCATGCGCCGAACCTTGTTCATGACGGTGTTGATCGCCAGCGCTGCGTCATAGGCCCAATCACCAAGATAGGCGATGTGCCGGGCATTACGCACGACCACGTCAAACTGATCACCATGGATCACGAGAAATTTACGGCCGTCCGCAGTCTCGTGCATCGTCCGGTCCATGACCTCGATACCGCCAAAATGCGTGCCCTGAAAATCGCGCAGAAATTCGTCATGATTGCCGGCAATATAAAGAATTCGCGCGCCCTTGCGACTTTTGCGCAAAAGCTTCTGCACGATATCATTGTGTTCCTGCGGCCAATGCCAACTGCGGCGCAGACGCCAGCCATCGACAATATCGCCAACGAGATAGATCGTATCGGCATCGTGATACTTCAGAAAATCCAGCAGGAAATTCGCTTTCGCACCCTTTGAGCCGAGATGAACATCGGACAAAAAGATCGTACGGAACTTGCGGGCCTCTGGCTCGACCATGATGCTGATCTCCGTTCAGCGCTGATACACACGGGGTATCTACACGCCGACACAAACCTGATTCATGTCACAGTCTTATGACGCTGGCGAAAAGTAAGTGGTTTCGAAAGATAAACACTTGTAACAAAATAGACTTCATTTATGGCTCTTCATGTCATTTATGCATGCTAAAAAGATTGAATCGCAAATCCCACAATGCGACCAGCCAATTTTCGGAGGATCTGATCCATGGCCAAGGACAACACGCCCAACCAGTCTGACCTTGATGAGAGCGCACTTTTTTATCACCGCTTTCCCCGGCCAGGTAAGTTGGAAATCCAGGCAACCAAACCGCTTGGAAATCAGCGTGACCTGGCCCTAGCCTATTCCCCCGGCGTAGCGGCTCCATGTCTGGCCATTCATGCCGATCCAGCCACGGCCGCCGACTATACCAGCCGCGCCAATCTGGTTGCTGTTATTTCGAACGGCACCGCCGTGCTTGGTCTCGGCAATATCGGACCCCTCGCGTCCAAGCCTGTCATGGAAGGCAAGGCAGTCCTGTTCAAGAAATTCGCTGACATCGACGTTTTTGATATTGAAATCGATGCGCAGGAAATCAACAAGATCGTTGACGTTGTTGCCGCACTCGAGCCGACTTTCGGCGGCATCAACCTTGAAGATATTAAGGCACCGGAATGTTTCGACGTGGAAGAAATCCTCCGCGCCAAGATGAACATTCCGGTTTTCCATGATGACCAGCATGGCACAGCCATCATCGTTGCCGCTGCGATCCTCAATGGTATGGAACTGGCCGGCAAGGATCTGTCCAAGGTCAAGATCGTCGCATCAGGCGCTGGTGCTGCCGCCCTCGCCTGTCTCAACCTTCTGGTCAAGCTCGGTGCCAATCGCAAAAATATCTGGGTCTGCGATCTTGATGGCGTCGTCTATGACGGCCGTAATACGCTGATGGACCGCTGGAAATCCGTTTATGCGCAGAAGACCGACGCCCGTGTGCTGGCTGACGTTATCGGCGGTGCCGATGTGTTCCTTGGCCTATCTGCTGCCGGTGTGCTTAAGCCGGAACTATTGAAGCAAATGGCGCCCAACCCGCTGATCATGGCGCTTGCCAATCCGAACCCTGAAATCATGCCCGAGGACGCACGTGCGGCACGGCCTGATGCCATGATTTGTACCGGGCGCTCCGACTTCCCCAATCAGGTCAACAATGTCCTGTGTTTCCCCTATATTTTCCGCGGCGCGCTCGATTGCGGCGCTCGGGCGATCAATGAAGAAATGAAGATGGCGGCGGTGAAGGCTATTGCTGCCCTCGCCCGGGAAGAGCCATCGGATGTCGCCGCCCGTGCCTATTCCGGTGAAACACCAACATTCGGTCCAAACTATCTGATCCCTTCACCCTTTGATCCCCGCCTGATCCTGCGCATAGCTCCTGCTGTTGCCAAGGCAGCCATGGAGACAGGTGTCGCTGACCGTCCGATTGAAGATTTTGATGCCTATCTTGACCGGCTGAACCGCTTTGTCTTCCGCTCCGGCCTGATCATGAAGCCGATCTTCACAGCGGCGCGCACAGCTGAAAAGAAACGCGTCATTTATGCCGATGGTGAAGATGAGCGCGTGCTGCGTGCTGCACAGGTGGTGCTTGAAGAAGGCACAGCCATTCCGACGCTGATCGGTCGTCCGCAGGTTATCGAGACACGGCTCCAGCGTTATGGCCTGAAGATCAAAGTTGGTACGGATTTCGATATTATCGATCCGGAGGACGATCCGCGCTATCGCGACTACGTTGACTTGCTGGTCAATCTCACTGGGCGCCGGGGCACGACACCAGAAGTTGCACGCACCATGGTCCGCGCCAGCGGTACGGTCATTGCGGCACTGGCGATTGTTCGCGGCGAAGCCGATGCCATGATCTGCGGGCTTGAAGGTCGTTTCGAGCGGCATTTGCGCAATGTCGATCAGATTATCGGAAAGCTGGAAGGTATTCGCAATTTCTCGGCTTTGAGTCTCCTGATCTCGCAGCGCGGCATTCTGTTTCTGACGGACACCTATGTCAGCATTGACCCGACCGCGGAAGAAATTGCGGAAAAAACCGTTCTTGCTGCCAATGAAATTCGCCGCTTCGGTATCGAGCCGAAGGCTGCACTTCTCTCGCATTCCAACTTTGGCTCGCGCGATTCTGAAAGTGCCGCAAAGATGCGCGCTGCCTCGGAAATCCTGCGCTCCAAGGCACCGGATCTGGAACAGGATGGCGAAATGCATGGCGACTCCGCCCTGTCGGAAATCCTGCGTGAGCGTGTACTGCCGCATTCCCGTTTGAGCGGCGAAGCCAATCTTCTGGTATTCCCCAATCTCGATGCAGCAAACATTACGTTGAACGTCGTCAAATCCGTCACAGACGCGCTGCATGTCGGGCCGATCCTGCTCGGCGCTGCCAAGCCGGTGCATATTCTGACGCCTTCGGTGACATCGCGTGGTATCGTCAACATGACGGCGCTGGCCGTTGTCGAGGCGTCCCAGCGCCTGGAATAATAAGCGGGCGTCTTATTGCTGCCGCACGTTCATGGATGGTTCATGCGCATTCAGCCAAACTGGTTGCGCATGATCTTGGCAGGGCTTGAGCACTATATGAAACGGGTCATCCATTTTGCAGCATTCGCCATGGGCGCACTGCTGATATCGACGCAGTTCGCGGCGGCGGCCTCGGATATCTGTATCCGCATGGAACAGCGGCTGCGCGAAATCAACAATGATTATGATACGGACGAATACGAACTCAGCCTGCGCCGCGACCGGGTCGAGGCTGCGCTTGATGCTAACAATTGCACCGCTTCCTATGACGAAGATCGCGAAATCCCGCCGCGCGAGCCTGCGCCCCGGCGCCCTTACGAAATTCTTGGCAACGAACAGCCCGATCAAACCGAGCCGCTGGACGATACAACACCTGTCTATGGCGGACAATTTCAGACGCTGTGCGTGCGCACTTGCGATGGCTATTATTTCCCTATTTCCTACGCCACCGGTGCTGAAAATTTTGGACGCGATGAAGCACAATGTCAGGCACAATGCCCGGGAGCGAAACTGTTTTACCACGCAACCCGAGGTGAAACAGTCGATCAGATGACATCGCTGCGTGGTCAGGCCTATACGGACATGCCCAACGCGTTCAAATTCCGCAAGGTCGGCGCGAATGGCACACCGCAATGTTCCTGCCAGCGGACGGCTGGAAACTACACCACCTTGGGAAATCCAAAGGAAATTGCCAAAGAACCGGCAAAGCCGCTTCCGCCTGTGGGGATTGCGCCTGCGACCAAACCAGCGCAGACGATG
Organism: Phyllobacterium sp. 628; assembly: GCF_014189505.1. GTDB lineage: Bacteria > Pseudomonadota > Alphaproteobacteria > Rhizobiales > Rhizobiaceae > Phyllobacterium. The sequence continues at coordinate 3,118,205 of NZ_CP050301.1, forward strand.
CAACCGGCTGAACCTGCCAAGCTGGAACCGCCCAAAACGTCAGCTCCCGCTCCAGCAGAACAGGCGCTTGAGCCTGCACACCCGATAAAACCGGTCGAACCTGTTAAAGCCGAACCTTTGCCGCCTGCTAAGCCAGCCCAACCCGCTGAGGCGAGCAAACCAGCTGTACCGGTTGAGGCCAAGGTTGAGCCGGCAGCGCCTGCGACGACCACCGACAAAAAACCATCTTCGATTATTCAGATGGGAACGCCTGCAATACCGAAAGTTGAAGCCGAACAACCAAAACCGCTGTCACCGGACAAACCCATTGATCCCAACCGCAAGGTTAGGGTCGTCGGGCCAACGTTCCTTCCCGACCAAGAAGGGGCAGCAAATCTGCGAGTTCCGGGCCAGAAGCCAGCCCAGTAAGCGCGATGCGCAGCGGCATGAACAGGGGCTTTCCCTTGCGGCCGCTCTGGGTTTTCACGGCATCAGTCCATAGCTTCCAGGTTTCGCGGTTCCACGGTTCCGGCGGCAGAACATCAAAGGCCGCACGGACAAAATCAATATCCTCGGTGGCAAGCGCTTCGGTGCTGACCGGGCCATCCTGAATGATGCTCCACCAGAGACCGGCATCAGAAACGCGGGAGAGATTGCCGCGCACCGCTAGCCAGAAAGCTTCGGCCTTGGTGCCTTCTATGCCCATCCCGGTCAACCGGATCTGAGCCGCCTCAAATGGCATCGCATGAATGAGCGTGCGGTTGAGTGTATCCAGTTCCGCCGGATCAAATTTGGATGATGATTTCGACGTGGCCTTGGGATCAAAAATTTCCGCCAGCGCCGCCATATCCGACACCGCCACGACATTCTCCGATGTACCGATGAGCACGGCAAGGCTGGCGACTGCCATTGGCTCATAGCCATCCCGGCGTAGACTGCCAACCGACAGCGCACCTGTACGTTTGGACAGCCCCTCGCCTGAAATGGTGGTCAGAAGGTTGTGGTGCCCCAACTCCGGCGCTTTGGCCCCCAACGCTTCGAAAATGGAAATCTGCACACCACTGTTGGTTACGTGGTCATCGCCGCGAATGATGTGGGTGATGCCCATATCGATATCATCAACGACAGATGGCAATGTGTAGAGATAGGTGCCGTCTTCCCGCACAAGAACAGGATCAGAAAGCGAAGCAAGATCAACGGTTTCCGGACCACGTACAATGTCGTTCCAATGCACGTCGGTACGGACCGGCATGAATGGATCATCTTTGAAATTGGGCAGCAGAAACCGCCAATGCGGCGGTTGACCTTCCGCTTCCAGTTTCGCACGGTCTTCAGCCGTCAATTTCAGCGCATCACGGCCATAGACCGGTGGCAGACGACGCGCGAGACGCAGCTTGCGCTTGCGCTCCAACTCTTCCGCCGTCTCGTAACAGGGATAAAGCAAGCCGGCCGTTTTCAACTTTTCAACAGCAGCATCATAAACCGCAAAGCGCTTCGACTGGTATTCAATGCGCGCGGGCTTGATCCCCAGCCATTCGATATCTGTGGCTATAGCATCGGCATATTCGGTCTTGGAGCGCTCCACATCTGTATCATCGAAGCGCAGGATTAATTGGCCGTTATTCTTCAACGCAAACAGCCAGTTGAACAAGGCAGTACGCGTGTTGCCGATGTGGATATAGCCGGTGGGGGATGGTGCAAAACGGACGGTAATGGTCATGCGTCGGGCATATCGGAACGACGAGTGAATATCAATATAGGCCGCACTTTCGTGCGGCCTATAGCATCAACGTTGAACGTTCTTGCAAAACCATCGTGCGTGGTTCGACGGGGCTCACCATGAGGGAGGACTGTGGGTTGCAGGAAGATAATTTCTGCAAACTTTGTTGTTGGCTTTGCAGCCTTCCATTTCCCTCATGGTGAGCTTGTCGAACCACGCACACTTTTTATGCCAGCGCTTTATCCATCATTGAGCACGAGACCCTTGGTCAGTTCCAGCGCCTGCCGCTCGAACAAGCCACGATAGATACCGGCTTTCAACTGGATCAGGGCCTCATGATTACCCTCTTCGGCAATCCGGCCATGCGAGAAGACCAAAAGCCGATCGAGCGCCCGCACCGTTGATAGCCGGTGCGCGATCACCAGTGTCGTCCGCCCCTGCATCAGCCGTTCCATCGCCTGCTGGATCAGCACTTCTGATTCTGAATCAAGGCTCGACGTTGCCTCGTCCAGAATAAGAACCGGAGCATCCGCAAGGAAAGCCCGGGCGATAGCCACGCGTTGACGCTCACCGCCGGACAGCTTGACACCGCGCTCACCCACCAGCGTGCCATAACCTTTCGGCAGACCCGTGATGAAATCATGCGCGCTGGCTTGCCGTGCTGCTTCCTCGATCTCGCTCTGCGTGGCTGTTGGCCGCGCATAGGCGATATTCTCGGCCAGCGTCCGGTGGAACAGGATTGGTTCCTGCTGCACGATGGCAATCTGCTGACGCAGTGATGCCTGGGTAACGCCGGCAATATCCTGACCATCGATCAGGATTTGACCGGCCTTTACGTCATGCAAACGCTGGATCAGCTTCACAAACGTGGTTTTGCCCGAGCCGGAATGGCCCACAAGACCCACACGCTCACCCGCCTTGATCGTTACCGAGAACCGGTCATAGAGCGGCTTGCGATGCACACCATAATGGAACGTCACATTGTCGAACACGATCTTGCCATCGGTGATCTGGATGGGTTTGGCACCCGTCTTGTCATCAATGCCGAGCGATTGACTCTGAATGTCAACAAGCTCTTCCATATCGTTGATCGAACGCTGCAAATTACGGATATGCATGCCAACTTCACGCAGATAGCCCTGCAGGATGAAGAACGATGTCAGCACGAACGTAATATCACCCGCACTCGCCTGCCCCTTTGACCACAGCCACAGCGCAAAGCCGATGACAGCCGCCCGCAGAATGAGCAGCATCGAACCCTGAGTCGTGCCATTGCGCGTGCCGCGAATCCACGTGCGCCGCGTCCGGTCCTGCCACTTGGACAGAACTTTCTGCAGCCGTGCATCCTCACGGCCTTCCGCACCGAAGCCCTTGACGACCATGTTGCAGCTGACAGCGTCCGCCAGCGAACCGCCGAGCTTTGTATCCCAGCGGTTGGCGAGACTTGCCATTGGTGCAACGTAGCCAAGCGACATCATCGCGGTAACAGCAACGAAGATGAATGAGCCCAAGCCAATGACCACGCCCATCATGGGCCAATACCACGCCATCAGCGCTGTTGAGCCGACAAGCATGACGACGGACGGAAACAGCGCCAGAAGCAATGTGTCATTCAACAGATCAAGCGCCCACATGCCGCGCGTGATTTTGCGCACAGTGGATCCGGCAAAGCTGTTGGCATGCCAGTCCGTCGAGAAACGCTGAACACGATAGAATGCCCCGGACGCGATATCCGACATCATTTTGAGCGTCAGAGTGACAATCAGCATGAACGTGATGTGACGCATGACGATCGCCCCCAAAGACAGGGCAAGCAGCGTAGAGAACGCGGCAATGGCCGCATTCCACACAACAACTTCCGTCGCTGCGCCATTGACCACCGCATCAACCAGACGTCCGGAATAAAGCGGCGTCAACACGTCGGCCAGTGTCGAAAGCAACACTGCGCCAAGGATAATAGTCAGACGCACCGGCTGTTTTTGCCAGTGTAACCAGGTGAATCCAAGAACGCTGCGGAAAGCTCCGCCGCGAAGAGCAAGACGAAAAAATGACATGACAATCGTCCGGTGCAAAAGCGCACCGGCCTCAAATATATATTTCAGACGAGAATGCCGCGGTACAGAACAAGGGACTCAATACGGCATATTTGGTTTGGCGACTTGCCTGAGTACAGGAAAGGCCAAGGTCGGCGATGAGTATTCTTGACCGGTGAAGTCAATTGAAAAGCCCTTGGGCTTTTCATCATCACGTGTCAGGAACGGACGCCGCCCCGAGGGGACATTGAAACTGGTGCCATTCTAAACCTCCCGAGCGTTATTGCCGGAAAGATGGCTTATAGGCGACTCGCAATGACGCGCCAAGCGCCTATTTTTTGAGCAAACGCTTTTCAAATTCTGGTGCGGCGCGATTGCAACACTAGACCTTAGTCTTAAGAAAAAGAGATGGCTGCAATAATATTGGCGCGTGGTTCGACAAGCTCACCATGAGGGAAGTGTAGCTGCAGAAACAATCGGAATCATTACAGAATATGACTCCCTGCAATCCTCACTCTCCCTCATGGTGAGCTTGTCGAACCACGCACCGACCTTGCTGCAATCGGGCTTAACCGCGATCCCGAAACTTGTTGGTGATCGGATAACGCCGGTCACGGCCAAAGTTTTTCCGCGTTACCTTTACGCCCGGTGCCGACTGCCGGCGCTTGTATTCGGCAAGATAGAGCAGGTGTTCGATACGCTCCACCGTCTTGCGCTCATGACCACGTTCAACGATTTCATCCACGCCCATCTCGTTTTCAACGAGACACTCAAGAATATCGTCGAGGACTGGATATGGCGGCAGCGAATCCTGATCCGTCTGGTTTTCACGCAGTTCGGCGGAAGGTGCTTTTTTGATGATATTCTCCGGGATCACAATACCCGATGGACCAAGTCCACCAGCCGGAACATTCCTGTTGCGCCATTCGGACATGGCGTAAACCTGCATTTTGTAGATGTCCTTGATCGGGTTGTAACCGCCGTTCATATCACCATAGAGCGTGGCATAACCGACCGACATTTCCGACTTGTTACCCGTAGTGACAACCATCGAACCAAACTTGTTGGAAATCGCCATGAGGATCGTGCCACGCGCACGGCTCTGCAGGTTTTCTTCGGTGATGCCTTCCTTGGTGCCTTCGAAAGTCGGGCCAAGCGCTTTCAGAAAGCCTTCAACCGGCTGGAAGATCGGCACGATATCGTAGCGGCAACCGAGCGCTTTGGCGCAATCCTCGGCGTCCTTGAGCGAATCTTTGGAAGTATAGGTGTATGGCATCATGACGGCACGCAGACGCTCCTCCCCCAGCGCATCGACGGCGAGCGCCGCACAGATGGCCGAGTCGATACCGCCCGAAAGGCCAAGCACCACATCCTTGAAGCCGTTCTTGTTGACATAGTCACGCAGACCCAGCAGGCAGGCGCGATACTGTGCCTCCTCGCCTTCCGGGATTTTTGACATAGGGCCCTCGGTGCAGGACCAGCCGTCCGAACCCCGCCGCCAGGTCGTGACGATCAGCTGTTCCTCGAACTGCGACATCTGGAATGCGAGCTTCTTGTCGGCATTGAACGCAAAGGACGCACCGTCAAAAATCAGATCGTCCTGCCCGCCCAACTGGTTCGCAAAAATCAGCGGCAAGCCGGTCTCGATGACCTGGCGCAACACCACCTGATGGCGGATATCCACTTTGCCATTATAGTAAGGTGAGCCATTGGGCACACAGAGAATTTCAGCGCCGCTCTCCGCCAGCGTTTCACAAACGCCAAGTTCACCCCAGATATCTTCGCAGATGGGAATGCCAATGCGCACACCGCGAAAATTGACCGGTCCGGGCATGGGCCCCTCCTGGAACACGCGCTTTTCATCGAATTCGCCGTAGTTTGGCAGATCAACCTTGAAGCGCTCGGCGATGACTTTCCCGCCATCCAGCACAACGGCTGAATTGTGCAGGCCGCTCTCACGGCGCAGAGGTGTACCGATGATCACGCCCGGCCCACCGTCGGCTGTATCCGTCGCAAAATCCTGGACCGCCTTCTCGCACGCCTCGATGAAAGCTGCTTTCAGCACGAGATCTTCTGGCGGATAGCCGGAGATAAACAGCTCCGTGAAGAGAACGAGGTCGGCCCCTTGCCGGGCCGCATCCGCTCGCGCGTCACGCGCTTTAGCCAGATTTCCCTTGATATCACCCAGAACAGGATTGAGCTGGGCGATGGCGATACGAAGGATGTCGGTATTTTTGCTCATAATGAACATATATCATTTCGTTGGAGATTTAACAATGCGACTCGCACGCCGCTTCAGGAAAAAAACACGTGCCAAATTGTATAGAACCAGACGATTGCGACGAGAACAACCGAGATCAGCACGGCCAGTGATCCGCAATCCTTGGCGATCTGAATGTCCCGCTGGAAATCGCGCGAAACCGCGTTGCATGCAGCTTCAATACCCGTATTCAGCACTTCGATCATGATCAGGATAAGCACGGAGCCCGTCAAAATCAGGAAAATCAGCACGGAAGGCGCAATGGCGGCGGCGATCGGGATCGACAGGATAAAAAGAATGAGTTCCTGCTGAACTGCTTTTTCATGCACCGCCAAATACCTCAGCGCACGCATGGAATTGACGAATGCCAGTATAAGCCGCTGCATGATCTGCTCCCGTCCGATCAACGGCAGCTATAAAGCCAGATCAGCGCGCGTCAATCCTTCTCATTCGATACGAGGTCAGTCACCAGCCACAACAATACCGCCGCCGCTTGCCACGTATTTCGGCAACTCGTCCTTGATGTCGTAATAATCACCCTTGTCACCGACAAAAATATGCGTTTCTCCACGCAGGCCAGACGGCTGATCAAACGATCCCGCCATGACCGAAATATAATCCAGATCGTGATGCTTCCAGAACATCACCGATCCGCAATTCTTACAGAAACCACGCGCCGCATATTCGCTGGCCGCATACCATTTGATGTTGTCTTCACCCAAAATGGTGATGTCATCGTTCTGGACATTGGTCGCTGCGTAATAATGACCGGATTGCTTGCGGCACTGCGAGCAGTGGCAATAGACAATGCCGCGCAATTTTCCGCGTGTCTTGAAGCTGATATTGCCACACAGGCACGATCCGCTATGCAATTCAGCCATGACGGCAACTCCCATTCAGTCCAAACCCAAGAATAGACGGACCAGCGCTTTCAGCCTTTCGCAATCACGCCTTTGACGAACGCCCGAGCGACAAGCGAAGGAAGAACGCACCGACCAAGGCCGACAACAGCGATCCAAGCAACACGCCCAGTTTCGTCTCGTCCTGCAACAGCGGCGAATTGGCATAAGCCAGCAGGCCGATAAACAGGCTCATGGTAAAGCCAATGCCACAGAGGATCGATACGCCATAAATCTGGAACCAGCTGGCTCCGGCCGGACGTTCGGCGAGACGAGATTTGATCGCGAGATAAGCAAAGGCAAAAATACCGATCTGCTTGCCAAAGAAAAGACCGGCAGCCACGCCCAACGGCACCGGATCAGCAAGATTGGATAGCGAAACGCCACTAAAGGAAACGCCGGCATTGGCAAAGCCAAAAATCGGGACAATGGCAAAACCGACCCATGGCTGTATGGCATGTTCCAGTTTCAACAACGGTGATTCAGTCGTGCCCTCTTCGGTGCGCGATCCCCGCATCGGAATTGTCAAAGCCAGCAGCACACCGGCAATGGTAGCGTGGATACCGGACTTGAACACCAATATCCAAAGGATCACACCCAGAATAAGATAAGCCCAAAGCCTTACGATGCCAAAACGGTTCATACCCATCAGGATAATGAAGATGGCAGCAGCACCGGCTACAGCCGGAATATTCAGCCCTTCTGTATAAAACAGGGCGATGATGATCACAGCGCCAAGATCATCGATAATGGCGAGCGCCGTCAGGAAGACTTTCAGGGACAGCGGCACACGTGATCCCAGCAAAGACAGTACGCCCAGCGAGAAGGCAATATCCGTTGCCGACGGAATAGCCCAGCCGCGGGCAGTTTCGCCCTGATTGAAAGCCAGAAAGATCAGAGCCGGTACCAGCATGCCACCCACCGCGGCAAATCCCGGCAATGCACGGCGCGACCAGCTCGACAATTGTCCGCTGATCATCTCGCGTTTGATTTCCAGACCGACCAGCAAAAAGAACACTGCCATCAGGGCATCATTCACCCAATGCAGAATGCTGAGGCCCCCAACATAGGTCTTGAGAAGGCCGAAATACCATTCGCTGAACGGGGAATTGGCAATGATCAACGCCAGAGCCGCAACAACCATTAGAATGATGCCGCCAGAAGCTTCACTTTCAATGAAGGAACGGAAAGACGATGTAAGGCGGATTCGGCGCGAAGGTTTTGTTGTCATGCAACCTTGATAGAATCCCAGGAACTAAAATTCCAGCCAAAACGATCCGATGTTCTGACAGATGTGTGATCTGCTCGGCTTTGTTGTCGAATATCCCTGTAAAGAAAAGGGCGATCCCGAAAGACCGCCCTCTGTATTCATAGACTATTGTCTAATTTCTATCAGCCGTTCACGGCGATCTTCTGCGGATGGCTGTTGCGTTCCTTCTTGAGAAGTTCAGCAACAAGAAACGCCAGTTCCAGCGCCTGGTCGGCATTGAGGCGCGGATCACAATGGGTATGATAACGGTCCGACAGGTCTTCTGCCGAAATAGCCCGTGCACCGCCGGTGCATTCCGTGACGTTCTTGCCGGTCATTTCGATGTGGATGCCACCGGGATAGGTGCCTTCCGCATGATGAACTGCAAAAAGCCTTCGACCTCTTTGAGGATACGGTCGAATGGCCGTGTCTTGTAGCCATTGGCCGTAATTGTGTTGCCATGCATCGGATCACAGGACCAGACCACATCGCGGCCTTCCTTTTGCACCGCACGGATCAGCTTCGGCAGATGATCGCCGACCTTGTCATGGCCAAACCGGGCGATGAGGGTCAGGCGGCCCGGCTCATTTTCCGGATTCAGCAGGTCGATCAGCTTGATCAGACCATCTGGCTCCAGTGAAGGACCGCACTTGAGGCCGAGAGGATTCTTGATGCCACGGCAATATTCGACATGGGCATGGTCTGGCTGACGCGTACGATCGCCGATCCAGATCATGTGGCCGGATGTGCCATACCAGTCGCCCGACGTGGAATCGACGCGGGTCAATGCTTCCTCATAACCAAGCAGCAAAGCTTCGTGGCTGGTGTAGAAATCCGTCTCGCGCAATGTATGATTGGTTTCGGACGTAATGCCGACAGCGCGCATGAAATCCATCGTGTCGGAAATCGTGCGGGCCAGCGATTCATAACGTTCACCCTGAGGGCTATCCGAAACGAAGCCAAGCATCCACTGATGCACGTTCTCGAGGTTGGCATAGCCACCCTGAGCAAATGCACGCAACAGGTTCAACGTTGCGGCTGACTGGCGGTAAACCATTTCCTGACGGTTCGGGTCAGGGATACGCGAAGCCTCGGTGAATTCCATACCATTGATGATGTCACCGCGATAAACCGGCAGCTCGATACCATCCTTGATTTCGGTGTCAGCGGAACGCGGTTTGGCGAACTGGCCGGCAATACGGCCAATCTTCACCACCGGCTGCGACGCACCAAATGTGAGGACAACCGCCATCTGCAGAAACACGCGGAAAAAGTCGCGGATATTATCTGCGCCATGTTCCGCAAAGCTTTCAGCACAATCGCCGCCCTGCAGCAAAAAGCCCTGCCCTTTGGATACGGCAGCGAGCTGGCGCTTCAGCTTTCGCGCCTCACCTGCAAAAACGAGTGGTGGATATGTACGAAGACGGCCCTCGACATCGCTCACAGCCTGAGCGTCCGGATAAAAAGGCACCTGCTTGATCGGTTTGCCTCTCCAGGAAGTCGGTGTCCAGTTCTTCGTCATTATTGCACCTGTTTTCGATTGTCCGCACTGGTAGCGGGAGGTTTGAGTTTTCCGGTTCTTTCCGGAGGCGCTCATATAGTGGAAATATCCCCAATATACCAGTCCCGTTAAGGTTTGTGGCGGAAAGGCGAAATGGACATTGTCGCAAGCGGCATTTTGATTTACGTTGACGTTAAAGTCAAAGTTGGAGCGGCCATGCGCGACATCGCTTTTGAAGCCTCTGATGGCTTTCCACTGCAAGGAACCATGTTTGAAGGAAAAGGCGATGGGCCAGCGGTCCTGATCTCTTCCGCCGCTGCTGTTCCCAACACATTCTATCGCCATTTTGCCAGCGAGCTGCTTGCATCCGGCGCTTCAAAAGTCCTGACATATGACTATCGCGGTGTCGCGAAATCGGCTGTGCCAAAACGCTGGAAATCACGTCTTGGTATGAAGGATTGGGGCGTGCTGGATTTTCCAGCCGCAATTGACCTTCTTAAAAGCAACGCAGGCGGAAAACCCCTTGTAGGCATTGGCCATTCCTACGGCGGCCTTGCGCTTGGGCTGAGCAACCGGTCCGGCGATTTTGAACGTTATACCTCGATGGCGTCGCTTTCCGGCTATTACCGCAATACGGCGGAACCCTTTGCCGTCTTCGCCAAGATGAACCTTATTGCCCTGCCGATTGCCATGTCGCTTGGCCGCTTGCCCAAATGGAGCGGTATAGGCGAAGAATTGCCCGGCAGTGTCTTCCGTGACTGGGCCCGCTGGTGCCGCAGCCCGAACTTCCTGTTTGGTGACGTCAGGACGCCGGAATCCCGCTACTTCCAATCGGTTTGCACGCCGCTACTTGCGGTTGGCATAACGGATGATCCGTGGGGGACGCCCAAGGCGGTCGAGCATCTGCTCATGCATTACAGCAACGCCCCGGTAATCCAGTTGTGGTTAAGTCCCGAGCAATCAACGGGCGGCTCTATTGGACATCTCGGCTTTTTCCGCAAAAGCCATGTAGCAACGCTGTGGCCGCCCGTCATTGACTGGTTGTTGAACGGCACCGAACCGCGAGACGCAATTCACCGTGAAGAGCAACGGGTCGCTTAAGCCAATTGACTACCAACGCCAGTCTGTCTGACCTCCGGCATTTCCACAAAAACCGCGTTCCTCTCGTTAAGCAGCCCGTCAAAAAGGAACCGTTCCTCATCGCTGGTGGTGACAGAACGCGGATAAGTGGGCACCGCACGATCTCGCAAGATAGGTGTGTCGAAGTGCCGTGTTTCAGAAACAAACCGGCGTAATCCGGCCTCCCCGTGCTCGATCAGAAAGCCCTGCATCACTGCATCGAGATAGGATTGCAGGATTATGGGCGGCTCCGGATGACGCGGGACGTCATGCTGGGCCTCGTAGACATAGACTGGACAGCTCAACTGCAAAGGGCTGTCGGTCTCGATATGCCCAATGTGCACATCGCGCCTGTCGTAATGAACCTCACGCAGATCGACCGACGCCAGATTGTCTCGATGATCGAACACCAGTAGTCCGTCAATGCTGGCACCCTCCTCTCGGGCGACTGAAAGCAAAGCCGCAGGAAAGCCCGGCATGTCAGGCCGAGGGCGCCACAACCTGCGCCATCCCAGCAGCCGGGCCGGAATGGCATGGATAATATTCGTGCGCAGCGTATTGCGGTTAACCAGCGAGCCGTAGCCAAAATAGGCCACAACATCATCCCGTTCGGCCAGCAAACTGATGTCCATTATGTGTCGGCCTTGACACCATCAACGACCCGGTAAGTCGGCTTGTACATGGTCACCAGCTCTTCCGCCGCTGTTGGATGCACCGCCATCGTCCGGTCAAAGTCTTCCTTCGTGCAGCCCGCCTTCATCGGAATAGCCAGTAACTGCGCCATTTCGCCCGCATCGGGTCCGAGAATATGCGCGCCGACCACTTTCCTGGTTGCCGCATCGACAATCAGCTTGATCAGCATTTTTTCCGTACTGCCGGAAAGCGTATTGCGCATCGGCCGGAACACTGCACGGTAGACTTCGATTTCCTTAAACTGCTTGACAGCATCATGCTCAGTCAGCCCGACAGTCCCAATTTCAGGCTGAGAAAAGACGGCCGTAGCAATCAACTCATGATCTGGTTTGGTCGGATTATACTTGAATGCTGTTTCAAGAAAACACATGGCCTCGTGGATGGCGACCGGCGTCAGTTGAACGCGGTTGGTCACATCGCCAACAGCCCAGATGTTCTGTTTGCTGGTGCGCGAATAGGCATCAACCTTGATCGCTCCAAGTGCGTCCACCTCGACACCAGCCTTTTCGAGACCAAGCGACGTTGTGTTCGGCACGCGTCCTATCGCCAGCATAACCTCATCAACGAGGAGTTGCTCACCGCCGGACAGATGCACAAGCTTCTGCCCGCCATCTCCACGTTCAACCTTGGTAACGATTTCCGTACAACGGATGTGGATGCCCTTCTCCACCATGGCCGCATGCAGCATGTAACGGAGGTCCTGATCAAAACGTGAAAGGATTTCCGTGCCCCTGTAAACAAGTGTCGTATCCACGCCAAGGCCATGAAAGATATTGGCAAACTCCACTGCGATATAACCGCCGCCCTCGATCACGATGGCTTTCGGCAGCTTCTCCAAATGGAAAGCCTCGTTTGAGCTTATGCAGAACTCATTGCCCGACAACGAAGGATGCGGGCTTGGGTGCCCGCCGGTAGCGATCAAGATCTGATCGGCAGTAACGCGTTTGCCGGTACTCAATATCTCGATCGTGTGATCGTCGACCAGCACCGCCCGGCTTTCAAAAATTTCGACCTCGGAATTCTCCAAGCCTTTACGATACAGGCCTTCAAGCCGCGTGATTTCGCGATCCTTGTTGGCGATCAGGGTTGGCCAGTCAAACTTCGTCTCACCAACGGTCCAGCCATAGCCAGCCGCAGCATCAAAATGTTCCTGAAACTGCGAAGCATAAACGAAGAGCTTTTTGGGCACACAACCACGAATGACGCAGGTTCCGCCCATGCGATATTCTTCGGCCAGTCCAACCCGCTTGCCCATAGCGCCAGCCAAACGACCCGCGCGAACCCCGCCTGACCCGCCACCAATAACAAAGAGGTCATAGTCATAGGTCGCCATGCTGGAATACTCCGAATAATCTGTTCAGATGATCATTGCATATGGGTTTTATATCGGCGCTTTAAAAGAACAAAGCCCGGCGATGAAACCGGGCTTTGCAACATCACAATACAAAGAAGTATTTATGGCTTCGGCGCGGCCGGAGCTGCTGGTTTGGCCGGTGCTGCAGGCTTAGCTGGCTTTGCAGGCTTGGCTGGTGCCGGTGCTGGAGCGGCAGCAGGTGCTGGCTCTTCTGCAACTGGTGCTGGAGCTGCGGCAGGCGCCGTGGCGGCAGCAGCAGCGACAACCTTCTCAGCAACAGCCTGTGCCAGATCGCGGGCGATGCCACCGCGCCAGATGGTGGCGGCTTTCATGACTTCACGCGTCGCAATCGGTCCTTCCGACAGGAGCTTCTTGCCTGCAGGAGAATTGTAGAAACCGGTAATGGCATTCAGCTCTTCTTCGGAAAAAGAGACAGCATAGGCACGTGCAGCTTCATTTTCGAGATCAACGCGGCGTGCCGCCAAGGCCAAAGCTTGTTCATCGACGGCATTGCTGATGATCGACTCAAGGTTAGGATCCTTCTGGATCAACTCTGCCTTCAGGTTTTGCGCTGCATCCGGCAAAATCGAATCGAATACGTCAGTTGCCTTGATTGCAGCGATGGCCGCACGGGCAGCCGCAAGATGCGATGCGGTAATTTCCTGTGCCTGCGCGGAATAAAGACTGCCCAGCATGATCGCGATAGACAAAGGTGCAATCAGACGGCGAAAGCCAGTTGCTCGGTTCATGGATTTTTTGCTCCGTTTTTCTCAAGACTGTGCCGGTTAAGGCTGTGTTCGTGTTCGGATACCGTCAGCACCGGCCAAAATGGCCACGCGCGCCAGTCCCAGAAATAGTCCATGCTCCACAACGCCTGGTATGGCGTGCAGAGCGTTTGATAACGCTCTTGTATCCGGAATGCGGCCAAAAGATGCATCCAGGATCAAATGCCCGCCGTCTGTAACAAATGCTTCGGCTCCCGTCATCCTCAATGTAAGCGAACCCGCGAGATCAAGCCGGGAAGCTGCCGCTTTAATGGCGAGAGTTGTCGCCGCGAGCCCAAACCGGTTGACTTCTATTGGCAACGGAAAGCGCCCAAGCATTTCCACGTTTTTCGACTCGTCCGCTATCACCACCATCCGCGCGGAAGCAGCCGCAACAATTTTTTCACGCAGCAATGCTCCGCCGCCACCTTTGATCAAAGCCAGTTCCGGGCCGATCTCGTCTGCACCATCGATTGTCAGATCAAGTTCCGGTGTTTCTTCCAGCGTCGTGAGTTTGACCCCAAGCTCCTGGCAAAGCGCAGCGGTACGTTCCGAAGTCGGTACGCCAATGACATTCAATCCCGAAGCGACTTTATCAGCCAGAAGCCGGACGAACTCCTCAGCCGTTGAGCCGGTTCCGATCCCGAGGCGCATGCCATCCTCGACATAAGTCAATGCTACGGCTGCCGCCTTGATCTTCAATGTCCTGGCATCCATCCGGGGCGCCCTCTCTCGCTTTGACTTGACACTTGGCTCCCTAACACGTCAGACAACCGGGTCAAGGCTCGATACCTGATTTTACCCAATACTTATACTTCAGTGTAAGTGATGGCCGATGGCGACATCATCCAAAACGTGTATTGAGTGATGATCACAGGTTTAACGCTAATTTCTCAGGTGCGCAAAATGTCTCAACCTATTGTGGTTTTCGATCTGGATGGAACTCTGGTCGATACTGCACCTGATCTGCTCGATAGTCTCAACCATTGCCTTGATGCTGCAGGAATGCAGACGGTCGATCCGGTTGCGCTGCGCCGTTATGTCGGGCAAGGCGCCCGTGTGATGATCCAGCGCGCTTTCGAAGCACAACAAAAAATCGTCAGTCCTGAACAGCTGGATTGGCTCATAGGCCTGTTTCTCGAACATTACAGCAAGAACATGCCCGGTCATTCCGCCCTGTATGAAGGCGTCGAAGATGTCATGGATAATCTGGCAAGCGCAGGCTACCTCCTTGCCGTTTGCACCAACAAGTTCGAAGGTCTTTCGACAAACCTGCTGACCGCTTTGGGACAAACAGCGCGCTTCACCGCCATTTGCGGTTCGGATACATTTGCTTTTCGCAAACCCGATCCACGGCATCTTTTTGAGACAATCAAGAAAGCCGGCGGTGACCGTGACCGCGCCTTGATGATCGGTGATAGCCGCACCGATATCGATACAGCCAAGGCCGCTGGAATTCCCGTGGTAGCGGTGGACTTTGGCTATTCGGATTTGCCGGTTTCAGCTTATGAGCCGAGCCGCGTGATTTCACACTATCGTGAATTGGACATGAAGCTTGTCGAAAAGCTGATCAACGCTGTCGACGCTTGATTTTACTGCTGGAATGTAACTTTCAAGCACTGAACCATTCATAGAAAAATGTCGTATCAAGGAACAAATGCTGCAATCAAGCGTTGCAGCATTGATCGACTTTGCGCGAGTTCGCGCACTGTCTGGCATTTCTTCACTCTATGCATGAAAACGAAGATAAATCTTCGGATTCCAGGAGGAAATATGAGAAAGCTCATTTCGTTATTTACCGCAGCGGCCATGTCTATTGGCATGATTTCAGCGGGTACAGTTGCAAGTTATTCTGCACCGATCGTGCCCCAATCCATTGAAGGCAACTCACAAGTGATGCAAGTAAGAGATCATGGCAATTGGCGTATGCGTCCGTTGAGAGGCGATCGTGGTTGGCGCGGTGATCGCGGATGGCGTGGTGATCGTCATTGGGGCGGTGACCGTGGTTGGAGAGGTGACCGTGGTTGGCGCGGTGATCGCTGGTACGGAGGCCATCGCGGCTATCGCTATCATCGTCCAGGATATCGGTATCATAACGGTGCGTGGTTTCCGCTTGCCGCTTTTGCCGGTGGCCTGATCATTGGCAACTCTATCAACAATGATCGTGTTATCAGGCGCGGTACGAGCTACCACACACAGGCCTGCTACAACCGCTACCGGTCTTACCGCGCATATGACAATACCTATCAGCCAAACAATGGACCACGTCGCCAATGCGTATTGCGCTAGGTCGCTTGATATTTAAATGATTCCGAAACCCGGATTGCAACAATCCGGGTTTCTTTCTGCCTCAGATCGCCTCGCCGCCTACGGTTTAACCTGAAGTCGAGGCCAATTTGCCCCAAAACTGGAACTGCTGCCTATTTTTTAAGCTATTTTGATGCTCCCAACGTAAATGGCGGAATGTGCTTGCTTTTTTTCCCAACGCGCTTGAATGAATCGCATGTGAAGGGGATTTTGAGTGAAGCCATTTGACGAGATGATCAAAACCGGCGGCCAGGTACGCCCGCCATATGAACAGTTGCAGTCCTGGCTGGATACCCAGAACCCGGAACGATTTGCGCAGAAAGCGCGAGATGCGGAAAATGTGTTCCGCAAGACAGGCATTACCTTTGCTGTCTATGGCGATGAAGAAGCCGCTGAGCGTCTGATCCCCTTCGATATTATTCCCCGCATCATCACTGGCAACGAATGGCGCCGCCTGTCACAGGGCATTGAACAACGCGTCATGGCGCTCAATGCCTTCCTTGATGACATCTATCACCGTCAGGAAATTATCCGCGCGGGCCGCATTCCAAGGGAGCTATTCACCCATAACGACGCCTATCTCCCGGAAATGGTCGGTTTCCGGCCACCGGGTAACGTCTACACCCATATTATTGGGGTCGATATTGTCAGGACCGAAGAGAACCAGTTCTACGTATTGGAAGACAATGCCCGCACGCCCTCGGGTGTTTCTTACATGCTGGAAAACCGCGAAACAATGATGCAGCTGTTTCCGGAGCTGTTCCAGCAGATCAAGGTGCGCCCGGTAGAAACCTATCCCAAATTGCTGCGGCAATCACTGGCAGCCGTCGCACCGCCCGGATGCAAGGGAACGCCGACCATCGCAGTTCTCACGCCCGGCATCTACAATTCAGCCTATTTTGAGCACGCATTCTTGGCCGATCAGATGGGTGTCGAGCTTGTCGAAGGCAGCGATCTCAAGATTGAAAATGGCAAAGTGGTCATGCGAACCACCGAAGGCAATCGTGCCATCGACGTTCTGTATCGCCGTGTCGATGACTCCTATCTCGACCCCCTCACCTTCCGCCGCGATTCAGCTCTTGGCGTAGCAGGGATCATGGACGTTTACCGCTCGGGCAACATCACCATTGCCAACGCACCCGGTACAGGCATTGCTGACGACAAAGCGCTCTATTCCTATATGCCGGAGATCATCGAATTCTATACGGGGCGCAAGGCCATCCTTGAAAATGTACCAACCCACCGTTGTTCCGAGCCCGACACATTGAAATATGTGCTGGAAAATCTGGCAGAACTGGTTGTCAAGGAAGTCCACGGCTCCGGTGGCTATGGCATGTTGGTCGGCCCTGCCGCCACCAAGAAAGAGCGGGAAGATTTCGCGCTAAAGCTTAAAGCCAACCCGAAGAATTACATAGCACAACCCACGCTGGCGCTGTCCACGACCCCGATCATGACCGAAAAGGGTCTGGCACCCCGCCACGTTGATCTGCGCCCTTTCGTGCTCGTATCCGACCGCATCCGCATCACACCGGGCGGTTTGACCCGCGTCGCTTTGAAGGAAGGCTCACTTGTCGTCAATTCCAGTCAGGGAGGCGGTACAAAAGATACCTGGGTTCTCGACGACTAATTGCGCTATTTTATGGGGAATGAGGGCTGCCACAGACGGCCCCGACAATAAATAAAAGAGGGATACAACCAAAACATGCTTCTTGGTCGCACCGCAAATGGTCTCTACTGGATGTTCCGCTATATTGAGCGGGCAGAGAATATGGCGCGTTTGATCGACGCCGGCTTGCGGATGGCGTTGACGAAAACATCCGATGCACCCGAGGAATGGTCATCTGTTCTGATGAGCGCCGGCGTCAAAATCGGCTACAGCGCAAAATACAAAGAATTCAACGCCAGTCTGGTTTCCGATTATCTGCTTCGTGATCTCAGCAATTCATCGAGCGTCATGTCTTGCATCGAGACAGCCCGTTCCAATGCCCGCATGGTACGCACAGCGCTGACACGTGAAGCTTGGGAAAGCGTCAACGAGACATGGATGATCCTGAAATCAACGCTTGCCTCGCCGATCCCAGAAACGGATTTGCCTCGCGTCCTTGATCAGATCAAGCGCGAGACCGCGATTATTCGCGGTGCATTCCATGGCACGATGCTGCGCAACGAGATTTTTAATTTTGCCCGTCTCGGTACCTTCATCGAACGCGCCGACAATACGGCGCGCATTCTCGATGTTAAATATTACGTGCTTCTGCCATCGATTTCTTATGTCGGCACGACGCTCGATAACTTTCAGTGGGAATCGATTTTGCGCTCGGTTTCCGCGCACCGCTCTTATCGCTGGGTCTACGATGTCGAATACAATCCGGTGAATATTGCCGATTACCTCATTCTCAATTCACGTATGCCGCGATCCCTGAATTTCTGCTATTCCAATATTGTCGATAACCTCAAGTTTCTGGCCAATGATTACGGCAAGCGTCACGAGTGCCATGACATGTCGGAAAGCATTATGACGAGGCTTGAGAACAATGAGATCCGCACTATTTTCGACAATGGTCTGCATGAGTTTTTGAGCGACCTGATCTATCAGACAAACGGGCTAGGCAGCAAAATTGCCGAAGCCTACAATTTTGATTGAAAAACATGCTCCTCAACATTCAGCACACGTCCCGCTATCAGTACGATTCCCCAGTGCAGTACGCTGTTCAGCGTCTGCGCCTGCACCCATCAAGTTCTCCAGGGCAAAAGGTCATTGACTGGTCCGTAACAGTCGAGGGTGCGGAGCAGGAAGCCAGCTACCGCGATGGTTATGGCAACCGGACGCAACTCGTGCGTGTTAACCGCGATGCCAAGGAACTTGTCATTCGCGCTGCCGGACAGGTGGAGACGGAAGATCGCACAGGCGTTCACGGCAAGGTCTACAATTTCATGCCCACCTGGCTGTACGAACGCGAAACCGATCTGACCAAGCCGGGTGAAGCCGTACGCGATCTGGCCGCCAGTCTTAACGTCAAGGACGACAGACTGGCGACAATGCACGAACTGATGAGCAAGCTGCATCAGGTGGTGGCTTACACACCTGGCACGACCAATATCAATACAACCGCTGAAGAAGCACTCGTTCTTGGCAGTGGCGTCTGTCAGGACCATACACACGTGTTTCTTTCGGTAGCCCGCGTGCTGAAAATCCCCGCCCGTTATGTCTCCGGCTATCTGATGCTGACCAATACAATCGAGCAGACAGCCACCCATGCTTGGGCTGAAGCCCATATTGATGGGCTGGGCTGGGTGGGTTTTGATGCGGCCAACGATATCTGCCCGAACGAGACCTATGTGCGTATTGCCTGCGGTCTCGACTACAATGAAGCGGCTCCAATTTCCGGTATGCGCTTCGGTGCCGGCATGGAATCACTTGCCGTAGACCTCAATGTAGAGCAGTAATCGCCCAGACTTTTTTGGAATTCGGGATTCGCTATGACCTATTGCGTCGGGCTTAAATTGGACCGCGGCCTTGTGTTTATGTCCGACACAAGAACCAATGCCGGCGTCGATAACATTTCAACGTTCAAGAAAATGTACACTTGGGCGAAGAGTGGCGACCGCGTTATCACGCTTTTATCCTCCGGCAATCTGGCGACCACCCAGACTGTTATCAGCATCCTGAATGAGCGGACCAAAATACCATCTGAACGGGCTCCGTCGATCTTCGACATGCCGTCCATGTTCCAGACGGCCAAGCTTGTCGGCGACACAATCAAGAGTGTTATTCACGACGTGGATTCAGATGGCCAGCGTGCGGATTCGTTCGGCGCATCCATTATTCTGGGTGGGCAGATCAAGGGCGGCGAACCACGACTTTTCCTGATCTATCCCGAAGGCAATTTCATTGAATCCTCGCCAGATACGCCATTCTTTCAGATTGGCGAGCACAAATACGGCAAGCCGATCATTGTGCGCTCCTACGATCCAGCGATGACATTCGAAGAAGCCACAAAACTTCTGTTCGTATCATTCGATTCCACGCTCAAATCCAACCTTTCCGTCGGATTGCCCCTGGATCTGCAATTTTATGAATCAGATAGCCTCAAACTTGGCTTTGAAAAGCGGATCGAACACAATGATCCCTACTACAAAGCCATCTCGGAAGGCTGGTCGCAGGCCCTGAAACTCGCGTTCCAAAGCCTGCCCACTTTCGAAGTTGATTAAAGCTTCGCCGTCGTTTGAGTAGTGACGGACTGACGGACAGCGCGCGTCTTGTCGATCGCCTTTTCCATATAGGCATCACGTTGATAGACGTCGTCATAATACTGGATGGCACCAGTTTTCGCGTCCGGCCATGCGGTGAAGTATGAAACATAAACCGGCAACTGGTCTTTGACGCGAACCTGACGCTCATTCTTGCCGAAATATTGGTTTAGTTCCTCAACCGGTACACCCAGCACCGCCGCAGCCATATCGCGCGGGTGTTCCAGACGGATACAACCATGGCTCAAAGCCCGCATATCCTTTTTAAAATAGGACTTCGCCGGGGTGTCATGCATATAAATGTCGTGGCTGTTCGGGAACAGGATTTTGAGTTCGCCCAGTGCATTGTCGAGGCTTGGCTTTTGACGAATGCCAACACCACCGCCACTGGAAGCAACCTGCGACCAATCCACCGAGCTTGACGGAATAACCCGGCCGGATTTGTCGTAAACTTCGTAGCCGCTATTCTCGAGATAAGACGGGTTGTTGAGAATTTTCGGCATCATCTCGTTGAGAATGATCGACCGCGGTACACCCCATGACGGATTGAACACAACGGTTTCAATCATATCATTGAAGAAATAGGTCTGGTTCGTCGGCGAACCGACAACAATATTCATCGCCAGCTTTTCGGTATTGTCGTCAAAATACTGGGCACGGTAGGCGGGCTGATTGATGAAAACGTAGCGCTTGCCGAAATCATGCGGCAACCAGCGCAGTCGTTCCATCGAATAGAGAATGCGATCACGTTTGGAACTGTTCGTTTCGCCCTGCAGCGAACTGATCGTACCACGGCCGATCACACCATCAGGCTTTTTGCCCTGACTTGTCTGGAAATCCTTGATCGCCTCGACGAGACTTTCGTCATACACGGTAGCAGTCTCATGCGCCTGCAGCACGGCTTCATGCTTGGCCAAGAAATCCTTTGGCGCTTTTGCTTTGATCAGGGCAACAACATTGCGAATCTCCGGGTTTTCGTCACCCGGCCGGATCATCGTGCCCGGTGCAACGCGCACGGTTGTCTCGCCACTGCTGTCGCCGATCTCGTGCAGATTTTGTTTCAACTCTGTGTACCACTTGTTCTGTGGTTCAAAGCTGCGAAGCACTGCAGCTGCATCGCTGGACGAGGCCAGCTTGTTGATGACATCACGCGCCTTAACGCGGTCAACAGCGAAATCATAGAAACCACTGAGCTTGTTCGGATTGATACGGCCGTCACCCTGATCCATCGCATAGCGCAGGGCGCGCGCCGACATGCTCAGCTCAAAATCGGCCAATTCTTTCAGGCGGGCGGGAATATTGGACCTGTCATAGTCATCAGCAGGCACTTTGACGGCATAATCCTGTGGATCAAGGCCCTCTTCGTTTGCTGCGTTAAACAATGCCGCGACAGCTTTCGCCTTGGCCGAAACGTCATATGACGATGTCCAGATGGGCTGCTGCTTGGTTGCATAATAAGCAACGATTGCATCAGCAATGTCCTTTTCGGCCAGCACGTTGGCCGCACGTATATGATCCAGCTTCAGGCCAAACTGTTCCATCGGAACCTGCGCACTGGAATCAGATGTATGGTCCGCCGAGGCAGTCAGTTGCGGATCTATCTTGGAAAAATCGATACGAACCAGCGCTTCCGGTTTGTAATCGTAATTCTTTGGTGCGGTGACTGTAACGCGCTTGATCGGCGCCGAACGTGATGGCGCTGTCGGCTGTATGGGCTGGGGCGGAAAGACCTGTTTTGATTCAACGCGCCGGTTACCGAACAGGAAATCCATCAGATTCTCAGCGGCTGATGCCGGAGACATGGAAATGGCTGTTGCTGACAACATTGCAGCTACAAAGATCGCATGCTTTTTCGAATAGGAATTCATATTGCTCGCCCAGATGGTACAGTCTCAACCCGCAGACAATGCAGGCCACGAATGATGATTCACAGCCAGTTTCGCCTCATCCTATTTACAATCTTTTAACAATAACCCGCCCCCCGATTTATATTCACACGGACTGCCAAAAGCGCGGTGAATACGACTTTCGTATCATTTAACCCGATTCATCACAGCTTTCATCGCGATTCGTGCGCTAGACCCTTGACCAAATCAATTCTTTTGCAAAACATGCAATAATGTCACAGCATAAGTGACTCGAAACATTGGATTGGGGGATTCGATGAACAATTATTTCCGTATAACTATGCTTTTCTTTGCCGTGATGGGCATAAGTACTTTAACAACACCTGCCGATGCGCGAGATACTCTTATAAAGAAAATATTTCTTGCCGGAAAACCTAAAAAATTAACGGGGAAATACCAATCGGATCGCTCTCCCATACCACGCCAATATGTCTCTTTTGCCACAGGCTATGCGCCGGGGACGATCGTGATCAATACAGCACAGCGCCGTCTCTATCACGTGACGGAACCCGGTCGCGCCATGGCTTACGGCATCGGCGTTGGGCGTGAAGGTTTCACATGGAGCGGCAGCAACCGCATTTCCCGGAAAGCGGAATGGCCGGGTTGGACACCGCCAACCATCATGCGGGCGCGCGAAGCCCGAAAAGGACGCATCTTGCCAGCCTACATGGCCGGTGGCCCCGGCAATCCGCTGGGCGCTCGCGCCATGTATCTCGGTTCCAGCATGTACCGCATTCACGGCACCAATCAGCCATGGACTATCGGTCAGGCAATGTCTTCCGGCTGTATTCGCATGGCCAATGACGACGTGAAATATCTTTACGATCAGGTACCGATCGGCACGAGAGTCGTCGTGTTGCGATGACCTAATGGGAGCGGCGCGTGAGGACAGGCTCGCGGCTCAAGCCTTTCGCTGCCAGTTCATCGAGATAGGCCTGCCAGCGTTCGTCTCTGTTCCGGCCAAGATCGATCAGATAATCCCAGCTGAACAACCCGGTATCGTGCATATCATCAAAGGTAATACGCACCGCATAATTGCCAATGGGCTCCATCTTGGTGATTTCGACATTGCTCTTGCCCGACACAGTCACACGCTGCTCCGGCGAATGACCCTGCACTTCTGCCGAGGGTGAAGCCACGCGTAGCAATTCCGCGCTTAAGGCGTAACTTTCTCCCGTATCAAACGTAATAGTCAGCGACCGGCGATCCTTGCTTACACGCAGTTCCTTGGGCCAGACATTGGTCATGATATTACTCCTTGATACGAATTCTTCTCTATGCCGCTAAGAATGGAGCCGCAAGTCGGCAATCACAGTTGCGACATAACCTTAGATTGACTGGACAACAGATGGTCGCCGCCCTATTTCTTCAAAAGGAGGTTTCCTTGGACCACATTGCATTGCTTGACAGACCTGTTGCCCAGACGCCTATGATTGATCCTTTCGGCAGGACAATCAGCTATTTGCGCGTATCTGTGACCGATAGATGCGATTTCCGTTGCACCTATTGCATGTCCGAGCATATGACATTTCTGCCCAAGAAAGACCTTTTGACGCTCGAAGAGCTGGACAGGCTGTGCACCGCTTTCATCGAGAAAGGCGTCAAGAAATTGCGCCTGACTGGCGGCGAACCACTGGTCCGCAAGAATATCATGCATCTGATTGGCGAACTGTCGCGCCATCTGCGCACCGGCGCACTTGAAGAACTGACGCTGACGACAAATGGTTCGCAGCTTGCACGATACGCGCGCGAACTGGCTGATCACGGCGTAAAGCGCATCAATGTATCGCTCGACACGCTTGATCCGGAAAAATTCCATGCGATCACCCGCTGGGGCGATTTGAACCGCGTTCTGGAAGGCATAGATGCCGCGCAGCGCGCTGGTATTAAAATCAAACTCAACGCCGTGGCACTTAAGGGTTTTAACGATCACGAAATCCCTGAAATGATCCGCTGGGCGCATGCCCGCGATATGGATCTGACGCTCATCGAAACCATGCCGATGGGCGAGATTGATCTCGACCGTACGGACCAGTATCTGCCGCTGTCGATGGTACGCAGCGATCTGGCGCGGGAATTCACGCTGGAAGACATTCCTTACAAGACCGGCGGTCCCGCCCGCTATTCCTCGATCAAGGAAACCGGTGGCCGTCTCGGCTTCATCACACCGATGACGCACAATTTCTGCGAAAGCTGCAATCGCGTCCGCCTTACGTGCACCGGCACACTGTATATGTGCCTTGGTCAGGAAGATGCTGCGGATCTGCGCGAGCCGCTACGGGCATCTGAGGGCAACGAACTGCTCAGCAATGCGATTGATGAAGCTATCGGCCGTAAGCCGAAGGGGCATGATTTCATCATAGACCGCAACCATAATCGCCCGGCTGTTTCCCGCCATATGAGCGTAACCGGCGGTTAAACAAGTCTTCGCAGTCTCTATCCAACATTCCGAATGCGCAGAGCCGTCTGGCCTGATATATCAATATCAGCGATTCTGGGGGAGAATCGTCAGCTCTCATTTGGAATAAACACCTTGGCGCTTTCGCCCAACCTTCGTGGCAGCCTGTATATGGCCATTGGCATGGCCAGTTTCACATTCAATGATGCCACCGTGAAGCTCGTCGCCGAACACATGAATATGGGACAGGTCATGCTGGTGCGCGGTTCATTCGCAACCATTATGATCCTGCTGCTTGGCTGGCATCAGGGCATGCTCATACCGCTGCGCCATGCGCTGCACCGGATGACCATCCTGCGCGTTGTCGGTGAAGTCGTGGGTACAGTCAGCTTTCTCGTTGCGCTGGTTCACGTGCCTCTCGCCTTGACGTCAGCAATCCTGCAAGCCCTGCCGCTGGCAGTAACGCTTGGAGCGGCGGTGTTTCTGGGTGAACCGGTGGGCTGGCGGCGCTGGATTGCCATTGCCATCGGCTTTACAGGCGTGCTCATCATTGTTCGTCCCGGTTACGATGGCGTAAGCCATTATGTGCTGCTTATCGTCATCACTGTGATCTTCGCAGCCATGCGCGATCTCGCGACACGTAGAGTTCCCAAGACTATCCCTGTTCTGATGATATCGGCCCTCACATCTGTTGGCGTCTCAGTCGCTGGCATCGGCATGATCATTCCCTTGGGCGGATGGACACCGATGACCCTGACCAATACCGCGCTTTTGTTTTTCGCCTCGTGCTGTGTGATCGTGGCCTATCACTTCATCATCCTTGCCATGCGAGAAGGTGAAATTTCGTTCGTTGCACCCTTCCGTTACACAAGCCTGATTTGGGCTATCCTGCTCGGCTTCCTGTTCTTTGGTGATCTGCCTGATATTCCCATGATCATCGGCGCTGTGATCGTCATTGGCAGCGGGCTATATACGCTCTACCGTGAGCGTATTGTCGGCCGGCTGGTACCGGTCGCCACAGCAGCGGCGGTCAGTTCTTCGCCCGATGGAGTTTAGGCATTGCGCATTGCAGGCATTATTCTGGCAGGCGGACGGTCGAGCCGGATGGATGGAAACGATAAGGCACTCCTGCCCTTCGGCGATGATCGCCTGATTGATCGTATTGCGGCCCGGCTCTCGGCGCAGCTCGATACAATCGCGATCAACAGCAACAGCGATCCTGCAGCATTTGCCAATCTGCAGATACCTGTTATTCCCGATGACATCGCGGGATTTGCCGGCCCCATGGCAGGTATTCTTGCGGGGATGGACTGGGCGGCCAACCAGTCTATGCCATTTACCCATATACTGACGGTTGCAACAGACACGCCATTTTTCCCGGACAATCTGGCTGCTGTGCTTTGCAAAACTGTCGATCAGCGTGAAGACCATATCGCAGTTGCGATCTCAGGTGGCATATGGCATCCGGTTTTCGGCCTTTGGCCGGTCGCCCAGCGCGATGAACTTCGGCAATGGCTACACGACCCCCAAAATCGCCGCGTTCGCATGTGGATCGAAACCCATCCGCATCGAATAGCGAATTTTCCGCTGGTTGCCACGCAATCCGGTGATCCTTTCGATCCGTTTTTCAATATCAATCGACCCGGCGATCTGGAGCAGGCTAGGTTGCGGGCTGAAGAATCGCATTAATGGAAGACCGCGCCATGACCCACCGTATCTTTGGCATAACCGGCTGGAAAAATTCAGGGAAAACGACGTTAACAGTCAAGCTTGTCACCGAACTGATCCGCCGGGGCTGGAAGATTTCAACGATCAAACATGCGCATCATGATTTTGATATCGACAAGGAAGGCACCGACTCTTGGCGTCACCGCAAGGCTGGCGCAGGCGAAGTAGCGATTGTTTCCGACCATAGATGGGCGCTGATGCATGAATTGGCGGATGAGAACGAGCCGTCCCTGGATGAGATTATCGCCCGATTTTCTCCCTGCGACCTTGTGCTGGTGGAAGGCTACAAGCGCGAAGGCCACAAAAAGATTGAAACCCGCCGCCGTGATGGCAGAGCCGGTGACCCGCTGGCCCCTCATGACCCCACCATTGTTGCCGTAGCCAGTGACTTTACCATCGAAGACAGTGCGATTCCTGTCTTCGATCTCAATGATGTCGATGGACTGGCTGATTTAATTGAGCGCGAGATGAACCTTGGGCATTGACGCAGTCATGAAATGACGTTTCGCGAGAGGCTCGCGCAAGAAAAATATAATCCCGTAACAATTATGTGGTTTTGCCGTCTTGAATCGCTCGGTGACGAAAGATTCCCGGTTGCTTTTAACAGAAAACTAGTGGGAATATCCTCGGTCAGGAGCAGTAGAAAAACTGCGACCTTGCCCGGAAGGCTGTCCAAAAGAACAGGGGAACAGCCGGGCCACAAAAGAGAGGTTGAATAATGCGTATCACCAAGCGTCTCGCACTCGGCTTAGCTGCCGCTGCCCTTGCTTTGTCCGTGGGAGCGGCACACGCAGAGGACGCTCTGAAGCTGACCATTGCTTCGGAGGGAGCCTATCCGCCCTTTAACAATCTGACACCGGATGGCAAGCTGGAAGGCTTCGATATTGATATCGGCAAGGCCCTTTGCGACGAGATGAAGGCACAGTGCACATTCGTTTCTCAGGATTGGGATGGCATGATTCCCGCCCTGCAGGCTGGCAAGTTCGATGCCATCATCGCATCGATGTCGATCACAGAGGAACGCCTGAAGAAGGTTGATTTCTCCAAGAAGTACTACAACACGCCTCCAGGCATTGCCGTACCGAAGGATTCCGCGCTGAAGGACGTCACGCCGGAATCACTCAAGGGCAAAACCCTCGGTGTGCAGGCTTCAACAAGCCACTCGAACTTTGCCGAAGCCAAGTATAGCGGCGCCGACATCAAGATGTACCCGACAGCTGACGAATATAAGCTCGATCTCGCCAATGGCCGTATCGATGCAGCGATGGATGACTCGGTTGTGCTCGGCCAGTGGCTCGACAGCGATGCAGGCAAGTGCTGCAAGCTTCTGGGCACCATTACTCCGGATCCAATCATCCACGGCCCCGGCGCCGGCGTGACGGTCAAGAAGGGCAACACTGCCTTGGCTGACAAGTTCTCTGCCGCTATCGTGGCGATCCGCAAGAACGGAAAATACAAGGAAATCAACGACAAGTACTTCAAGCTTGACGTTTACGGCGCCGAGTAATCAAAGCTCGTTTTCAGAATCGACCAATCAAGGATGGCGGATAATCCCGCCATCTCTTTCCATGTCTTAAGTTAAAAAATGACAGGCCGGTCCGATAATCGGGCACTGGGGAATGGCCTGCAAAAGAATGAAAGAAGCCTATGGGCTCAATTGCGTTATTGGGATTTGGTGAAGGCGGCTGGGGCTATAGTATTGCAAGCGGCATTCTTGTGACCGTCAGTCTTGCACTTGCGACATTGCCCATTGGACTGCTCATCGGATTTTTCGTGGCTCTCGGCAAACAGGCGGCGGAACCGTCCATCAGGCTCGCGGCCAACATGTACACCACGATCTTCCGTGGCCTGCCCGAACTGCTGACACTGTTTCTCGTTTATTTCGGCGCTCAGATCGGCATCCAAAAGCTCGGCGCTATGCTTGGTTTTTCCGGAACGATCGAAATCAATTCGTTCTTGGCCGGAATGTTCGCCATGGGCGCTGTGTTCTCGTCCTATGCCAGCGAGGTTTTCCTGTCGGCATTTCGCGCCATCCCGCGCGGGCAATACGAAGGCGGCTATGCCATAGGCCTCTCCTATGGCCAGACGATGTGGAAAGTGGTTCTGCCACAGCTGATCCGCATCGCCCTGCCCGGTCTTTCCAATCTCTGGATGATCCTGCTCAAGGACACTGCGCTGGTTTCAGCCATCGGACTTGCCGACATCTTGCGGCAAACCGGCGTTGCGGCGCGCGTCACCAAACATGCCTTCCTGTTTTATGGTACGGCCTGCATGATCTATCTGGTGCTCGCCATCCTTTCTTCGTTCGTTATCAACGCCATTGAAAAGCGCACGACAGCCAGTGGAGTGCGTCGATGACCCAAACCTTCATCAATGCGCGCACAGCAACAGTGACCCGTCCACCCGCACCGGCCAAACGCTGGACCAAAACGCGGATTATCGGCCACTTGCTCGTTGCTTTCTGGGCCGCGCTGATTATCGGGCTCGTGCTTGATCTCTATAGCGCTTGGGATATCACCCTGATCGAGACCTACGGGCCAAAATATTGGCAGGGCCTCGTCACCACTCTGACACTCGTATTCAGCTCCATCATTTTTGGCGCCATCCTGTCGGTCCCTGTCGCTTTCGGCAGAATGAGCAAGAACAGGATCGGGTCGGCAATTGCCTATGCCTATGTCTATTTTTTCCGTGGCACGCCGCTGATCGCGCAGGTCTTTCTGATGTATTACGGCGTCAGTGAATTTAGAGAAAAACTCGAATATGTCGGCCTCTGGTGGTTCTTCCGTGAAGCCTGGTATTGCGCGTTTCTTGCATTTGCATTGAATACGGCTGCCTATCAGGCGGAGATATTGCGCGGCGCAATCCAGAGCGTATCGCTTGGGCAATGGGAAGGCGCGGCATCTCTGGGCATTTCCAAGTTTGTCACGTTCCGCAAAGTCATCCTGCCACAAGCATTGATTGTTGCATTGCGTCCCTACGGCAACGAAGTCATCCTGATGATCAAGGGCTCCGCCATCGTTGCGTTGGTCACAGTCTATGACCTCATGGGGTACACAAAGCTTGCTTATTCACGCACTTTCGACTTCCAGGCCTACCTTTGGGCCGCTATCTTCTACCTCGTGCTCGTAGAAGTATTGCGTCACATCTGGGACTGGATGGAGCGCCGCATCACGCGACATCTGATACGCTGATCACATCATTGAAAAGAACCAAATCATGTTGAAAATCTGGGGCCGCGGTAACTCTACCAATGTCAAAAAGGCGCTGTGGGTAGCCGAAGAACTATCCATTCCCTACGAAAACATTCCCGCTGGTGGTGCCCATGGCATTGTAACCGATCCCGAATATCGCGCCATCAATCCCAACAGCCGCGTGCCCACCATTGAAGACGACGGCTTTGCACTCTGGGAAAGCAACACAATTGTCCGCTATCTCGTGGCGAAATACGGCAAGACTTCTTTATATGTCGAGGATGCCGCTGTGCGTGCCAGCGCGGAAAAGTGGATGGACTGGACCACGTCCAGCATCGCCGGTCCGTTCCGCGATGTTTTCTGGAATACGGTGCGGCTTGCACCTGACCAGCAGGATCATGCCGCCAAGGCAAAAGGCATTGAAGCCTGCACCGAGATGTTTGCTATTGCCGATGCGGCGCTCGCCTCACAGCCCTATCTGTCCGGCGCTGACTTTGGTGCGGGTGATATCCCGCTCGGCTGCTTTGCCTATGCCTGGTTTGAAATGCCCATCAAGCGCCCCGACCAACCGCATCTGCTGGCATGGTATGAGCGACTGAAGACACGCCCGGCCTATCAGAAGACCGTAATGACGCCCCTCACCTGAGGTGCTATTGCGGTTTCAGCCGCCAGATACCCTGCAACCCATCCTGATAGACCTTCTCGTCTGTCGAGATCGTAATCGCCTGTGTGTCGGCCCATTTCTGTGCGAAGTCTCGGTAGTTGGCTGAAAACACGTTGCCGGATTGGCCGGTTGTCTGGATGTAAGTCGAGCGGTTGAGATCGGCCAGATCGAACAGCCCGCGATAACTCGTGCCATGCACCGCACGGTACGGATTGCTCTCATCGGTAAACAGCGACTTGGCCCGGTCCAGCGTGAACGCTCCACCGGAGGCCGGAACATCGACATTGAAAATCCGGTCCAGCGGGCTCACCTGCGCGAAAGGACGATGTGCACCATAAGCGTAGTGGAGTGCGCCCCAGCTCCATTTGGAACGGTCCGAGCCAAGTCGCTTATCCAGATCCTTCAACGCATCCGTCAGCGACAGCGCCAGAACATCGCCGCAGCTTTCTTTCTCCGGGGTTCGTCCATCATCGCACCAGTCGCGTGCCGGATTGGGTCCGAGCCAGCGCAGCATTGCTGTCACGCGGCCTTGCCAGTAGGTTGGAAATGCCTCGCCGAGATCATCTTCGACAATGCGTTTTGTTGCCATGCGCAGCCAGGCCTCGAACAATAGCGGCTCGACGCGGTTGCGGTCTTCCACATAATCCCATTGGCTCAACTGCTTGAGAACTGTCTGGTCTATGTCCTTGCGCCCTTCGACCAGTTTGAGCATAACCGGCCCAAGCGCTGCATAGGCATTGGAGTAGGCATCACCCTGCGCTTTGCGATTGGTCTCCATCGATTGCTGGTTCGTATCGTAAATCAATGCCTTGATACGGTCGAAGCGCCACGTCTCATCCCAGTCGAAAGTCAGGAAATGCGGGTAAGCCGCATCAACCATCTTGGTATTGGCGGTTCCGATGACATTGTCGGACGGATTGTAGCTGCGCGGCAAATCCTCATAGGGGATGTAACCTTTCCAGTCATAAGTCGCATCCCAACCGGGCGAAGGTGCGCGTCCTATGATCTGATTGGCCGGGTCACGCATTGGTACCCTCCCCGGCGCAATCAGGCCGATATTGCCGTCGACATCGGCGATGACGATTGATTGCATCGGCGTTACGAAATCCCGCATTCTATTCTGGAATTCCGTAACACTCGCGAAATCCCAAAGCTTCAAACCGGCAGAAATAGTCTTGTCATCGCCTGCAAGGGCCGTCCACGACAATGCGGCAACGGTATTTTCAGGCAAATAATGATCCAGCCCGCGATAATCCGCAGGCAGAACCGGACCGTGCCGCGTGCTCAAACGATCAAAATTAACCGCATCCGCACCCTTAACCTTGATCGTCACGGGCTTTTTCTCGAAAGCGGCAAAGCCCTGTGGCGTCTGATACTCATTTGGATTGGCCGGATTGATCCGTTCGACAAAAATATCCTGCACGTCAGACCCGGTATTGGTGAAACCCCACGCCAGCCGGTCATTGCGCCCGAGCAGCACCAATGGAACCCCCGGCAAGGTCACGCCGGCGAGATTTTTGCTCGTACCATCCGCGTTTTTCACTTCCAGATGCGCCAGATACCAGATGGCCGGTGCCATTAAACCTAAATGTGGATCGTTGGCAAGGATTGGCTTGCCTGTTTCCGTCTTGGCGCCGCCAACCACCCAATTGTTGGATGCGCCGGTGGACATGATCGCGTTAAGTGACGCGAACTGATTTTCAGCTTCCAATGCTCCGGTTTTGATCGGCCCGCCTGGCAACCCAAGAATTTGTTTCAAATCGGGCATTGGCGGCGGGTTATCACCAGCAACCGCTGGCAAAAGGTCTGTCATCTCTGCATCTGTCATGCCAAGCCGGGCAAACTTCAGACGATACACTTCCTGATCAATATTGGCGGCCAGCGTGACCGACATCATTTTCAAAACAACGATGACGTCAGCTGCAGTCCATTTTTCCGGCTTGTAGCCAAGAATGACAAATTCCGGCGAGTATTTCGATGCGAAAGGACGTCCGGTGCTATCGATAAACGCATTGATACCACTGACATAGGCATCCACCCGCTTGCGGTCAGCTTCATCAAGCGCCGCAGTCGAAGCGACAGCGGATTCGTAAACACCAAGGGATCGTAAAAACCGGTCTGTCGGGACAGTCTTGTCACCGAACATTTCGGACAAGCGGCCCTGCCCGGCCATGCGGGTCACTTCCATCTGCCACAGCCGCTCCTGCGCATGAACAAAGCCGAGTGCCGCCAAAACGTCATTCACATTGCTGCCAACAATATGCGGAACTGCATTCTTGTCACGCGTCACGCTTACCGGAGCACTGAGACCTGTCAGCACCATTTCCCCGGTTGCCGGCGCGACGGACCGTGCCAGCCAGACATAACCGACGCCAGCGGCAAGGAGTGCGAGGGGAATAAGCGAAAAAACAATCCACAATAGGCCTTTGATGATCCGCCGCATTATCCTAACCTCCCGCAATATTTCGAACACATAGCCTATCTGACAGAGGAAACTACGGAATGGCAACAGTCACATTTATTGGTCTCGGCGTTATGGGTTACCCGATGGCCGGTCATCTGAAGACCCGCGGCGGTCATGACGTCACCGTCTTCAATCGCAGCAGCGAGAAAGCAAAGAAGTGGGCGGACGAATTCAAGGATAAGCACGCGCCAACACCGAAAGAAGCCGCAGCGGATAAAGATTTTGTGTTTTCCTGCGTGGGAAATGATGACGATCTGCGCGAAGTAACCATCGGCGAGAATGGTGCATTTCATGCGATGAAAAAGGGCGCCATCTTTATCGATCACACCACCGCGTCAGCTGAAGTTGCCCGGGAACTGGATGCGGAAGCGCGCAAACGTGGCTTTCATTTTCTCGATGCTCCGGTCTCCGGCGGCCAGGCAGGTGCTGAAAATGGCGCTCTGACGGTTATGGTGGGCGGTGAGTCGGAGGCTTTTGACAAGGCCAAGCCGGTTATTGAGTCGTTTGCCAAAATGGTCGGATTAATGGGTCCGGCCGGCGCTGGTCAGCTAACCAAAATGATCAACCAGATTTGTATTGCCGGTCTGGTCCAGGGCCTTGCCGAGGGCATTCACTTCGGCAAAAAGGCAGGCCTTGATATCGAAAAGGTCATCGAAGTCATCTCGAAAGGTGCGGCAGGCTCATGGCAGATGGAAAACCGTCACAAGACCATGAACGCCGGTAAGTATGATTTCGGCTTCGCCGTCGACTGGATGCGCAAGGATTTGGGCATTTGCCTTGAAGAAGCGGATCGCAATGGCGCACAACTGCCGGTGACCGCGCTGGTTGACCAGTTTTACAAGCAGGTGCAGACGATGGGCGGAAAGCGTTGGGATACATCATCCCTGCTGGCGCGGCTGGAGAAGTAA
This sequence comes from Phyllobacterium sp. 628, assembly GCF_014189505.1. Lineage (GTDB taxonomy): Bacteria > Pseudomonadota > Alphaproteobacteria > Rhizobiales > Rhizobiaceae > Phyllobacterium. The sequence continues at coordinate 3,151,594 of NZ_CP050301.1, forward strand.
GCCCGCCTTGAAGGAATCGGCCTGATGATATCAGCCCGATTCCTTTTCAATGCTCATATAATCAAGCGGCAGCTCCGTGGTATATTTGATCTGTTCCATGGCAAAAGCTGAGGACACATCGCGAATATCGATCTTGGCGATCAACCGCTTGTAGACCGCGTCATAGGCCGCAATATCCGGCACGACGACACGCAAGAGATAGTCGACATCGCCGCTCATGCGGTAGAACTCGACCACTTCCGGAAATTCCTGAACCACTTCAGAAAAACGCTTCAGCCATTCATTGTTGTGTGCCCCGGTACGGATCGAGACAAAGACGGTAACGCGTGTGTTGACCCGAACCGGATCAAGAATGGCGACCCGGCGCTGGATTACCCCATCTTCCTCCAGCTTCTGGATGCGCCGCCAGCAAGGCGTCGTGGACAGCCCTACTTTTTTGGCAACATCAGCCACCGCCAGCGTTGCGTCCTCTTGCAGGAGGCGAAGAATTTTTCGGTCAAGTCTGTCCATGATCTACGGTCCCCTTGGAATGGGATACTTTATGGTCCGTTATTCGACCTTGGTACAAGAAAATTATTCTAAACTTTGTAAATTTCGAAAAAATTTCATCCGGCCTACGCCTAAATTAGATTCTTGACCTTCTCCCGCAGCACAGGGAGAACATTCTCCCCGAACCACGGATTCTTGCGCAGCCAGACATTGTTGCGCCATGACGGATGCGGCAGAGGCAAAATCGATGGCCCGGTTGCGGGATTGAAATAATCCTGCCAGCGCAAAACGGTATCGGTCATATTCGCGCCACGGCGCTTGCCCAGATGATAGGACTGCGCATACTGACCAATCGCCAGTACAAGCTCTATCTGCGGCATGGCTGCAAAGACCCGGTCATGCCATGTCTCGCGGCATTCTTTGCGCGGCGGCAAATCTCCGCCATGCTTGTCATAGCCGGGGAAACAAAAACCCATCGGAACAACGGCGAATAGGTCAGGGTTATAAAACGTATCGCGGTCCACCCCCAGCCACTCGCGCAGCCGATCCCCGGACGGATCGTTGAACGGAATACCGGTATTGTGAACGCGGATGCCCGGCGCCTGACCACAAATGACGATACGTGCCGTCTGCGATGCGACGCAGACCGGATTCGGTTCATTCGGCAGAGGCGGCAGATAACGCGGTGCGTCACGGCATAACCGGCACGCCTTGATATCAAATGACAAGCCAGAAAGAACGGAGGCAGGCGCGCTCAAAATATCATGCCTTGGCGCTCGGCCGATTTGAAACCGCATCATGCCAACGCCGGACATGGGTCACATGTTCGGGCATCTGGATGCGTGCCGGCTTGAAGAAATCGATGGCCACGAGTCCCGTAATGTCAGCGATGGAATAGTCATCTCCTGCTATGAACGCACTTTTGCCCAGTCGTTCATCGAGAATATCCAGAAAAGCCAGTGCCTTGGGCTTGTTCGCTTCGCCCCACTCGGGGATTTGCGGTACTTCCCATTCCACCATGGCCGGGTGAATATGCCTGAACGCAGCGGCAACGGTCGCCAGCAGATGCAATTCCACCCGCCGTTGCCACATCTCCACTTGGGCCTTGCCCACAGCACCTTTGCCGAACAGCGCTGGTTCGGGGTTCAATTCTTCAAAGTACCGGGAAATCGCAACGGATTCCGTTATGATTGTACCGTCATCGAGTTCAAGCACCGGCAAGCGCTGTAACGGATTGAGTGCAGTAATTTCAGCGGACCGGTGTCCCATTGCCCCCATATCGATTGGCACAGACGGTATCTCGATGCCCTTCTCCGCCAGAAATATTCTTACACGGCGCGGATTGGGCGCACGGCCTCCATCGTATAATTTCACCAGAGCTCTCCCAATTTCTGATCAATCCAGCCATAAACGCTATTGATCGCATCGACCAGCCAATCAATGAATGAAGGTGGTGTTTCCATGCTGCCTTCATGCAATTTCCGCCAATCCTGCGGCCTGTCAAAGGAACCCGCCCAAAGGCCTTTTCGTTCCGCCCGCGCTTGCATTTCCTCCGCCTGATAATCGCCATAGCCTGTTGCCTGCCCGGCCTCGACCATGGCGCGATTCAGGTTGGTTTCACTGGAAAAACACGTTCCAAGGTCACGCCTGTACTTGTCCTTTCCACTTATCTCGCACCGCACGGTTCTGCCTGCGATCAGCTTGTCCAGCGCGCGCCGCGCGACCTGGCCGCAAGGATAATTATCGAGCCCTTCGCCACAACGTTGCGCAAGTTCTGGCGCATCTATGCCTTTGAGCCTGATATGGGTGCCAGTCAGCACAATGGTGTCACCATCGATCACGTAGGCCTTGCCGCTCATTTCCGGTGCGTCGCGCGGAACAGCCAGCCGCACCGCCAAAAGTGCAACAAGAGCAAAGAAGATCAGCGTGAGGGCATAATCGATGAGCTTTCTGCCGAATGAACGCGGTGGCACGGGTGACCTGCGCCAGCGACGATATCTGCTATAGCCGCCATTCATCGGCAAACCGCGCCAAAATCTTCCATTGCGATTGATTCTCCCCGCCGATTTGAAGGTCTTTTAATCATTTATGCATAGGCTTGCGATGCAATGCTGCCGAATGTGCAGGCAAAGCACGATCTGGAACGAGGCGCATGGCATTACTGGACGCGACAAGTGCAGACAAAAACATTGTTGACCGGCGTAAACTGCCGCGCAACAAGGATTTGTCTGTCGTCGTGCGGCGCGCCCGCGACCGGCTTATGGAACATTCCGGCATCAAGCACTTCGAGCGCGAATTGCTGTTCATGCATACACGGGCGCTGATCGTTAACGCAGCGACCTTACCCCTGTTCATTGCCATGATCGCTGTGGCCGGTGTCTTTTCGGGCTTTGGCAAAGATATGGTTGTCTGGGCGAGCATAACAATCGGACTCTATGCCGTTCTCGGCATTCTTGCCAAACATCTGGAACGGACCGGCATAACGGATGAGGATGTCAAGAACTGGCAGGCGATCTATCTCGGCGGCCATTTTCTCACCAGCATGGGCTGGGCCTATTTCGCCTATCTGAACTGCGCCGCCTGCGGCATCAGTCTGTTTCCGGTCATCAAGGCCGTTGCTCTGATATTGGCCATGGCGATCACCGCCATCATATGTTCAGCGCTTCGCGCAGCCATTCTCGCGGCGTTTACACTACCGGTCATCACTTACACGATCATCGCCACGAACCAGCTTGATAGTCCGATCCAGGCGACGATGGTAATCATGCTGTTTGCCGGGCTCGCCTTCTTCTACCTCGTTGCGACTCGGCTTAACCGTTCCGTATCAACGACGCTGGCGCTGCAGGCGGAAAAAGACGCCCTTATTGCCGAACTTGAAACGGCCAATGCCATGTCCGACGAAGGCCGGCGCCGGGCCGAAGAAGCTAATCTCGCCAAGTCACGCTTCTTGGCGTCCATGAGTCATGAACTACGCACACCGCTCAATGCCATTCTTGGTTTTTCCGAAGTCATGGCCAAGGAAGTCCTCGGCCCGATGCACAATTCTACCTACCGCGAATATGCCGGGGATATTCACGCCTCTGGCGAACATCTCTTGAACCTCATCAACGAAATTCTCGATCTCAGCCGTATCGAAGCCGGTCGCCATTCCATCAATGAAGAGCCCCTCCTGCTCGCCGATATCGCTGAAGAATGCATGCACATGATGGAGTTGAAAGCCCGTAACAAGAGCATACGGATGGTGCCGCAGTTCGAAACCGGCATGTGGCGCCTGCGCGCCGATGAACGGTCCATCCGGCAGATCATTCTCAACCTCCTTGCCAATGCCGTGAAGTTCACCCCGCAAAATGGCCGTATTGACATCAAGGTTGGCTGGACGGCAGGCGGCGGTCAATATGTCTCCGTTCGCGACAATGGCCCGGGCATTCCTCCAGAGGAAATTCCGGTGGTCCTCTCGACCTTCGGACAAGGCTCCATTGCCATCAAAAATGCTGAACAGGGCACCGGGCTCGGCTTACCCATCGTGCAGGCACTCGTGCATGTACACGATGGTGAATTCCATCTGTCGTCCAAACTGCGCGAAGGCACAGAAGCACTCGCCACATTCCCGCGCAATCGGGTGCTGCAAGCCACGCCCCCCGGCGTCAAATCGTCCAGACGACACAAAGCTGCCTAAAACACTCAAGTTCAATTTATTGTTATTTGATCGTTATTTGGCACCTCGCCCTTGCTGCCAGCGTCAAACAGAAAATGGGGAACCACTTATGAACGCCAATGGAAATAACCGCCCTCTGATTATCCCAGCCCTCGGCGGCATCTACAACGCACTTGCACAAGTGTCGGAAACAATCTTGCGGGTGATTGCTGGTGGGGCTCTCGCCGTGCACGGTTATGGCAAGATCATCAATCCATTCGGCGCTATTGAGATGGTCGAGAGCTTGGGTTTCTATCCCGGCGTCTTCTGGTCCCCGTTGCTTGCGGCCACTGAATTCTTCGGCGGTATTCTGCTCGCACTTGGCCTCTTCACCCGGCCAGCCGCCTTCGCTACAACCATTGTCCTGGCTGTCACCATCTATTTTCATGGCTATGTCATGGGTCAGGGCTGGTCCGGTGCTGAAAAATCCATCCTGTGGACTGCGATCCTGTTCTTCTTTGTTATTCGCGGTGCCAGCAATCACTCCATTGACGCGAAAATCGGCAAAGAATTTTAATTTTGTTGCTACAAAAACTGGCGCCCGCGGCGCCAGCGCTATCCATCTGTTTTGTCAGGTCGCGCTTTGTAAGATCGCCGTGCGCATGGTCAAAAATGCCAGATGCGCTTAGGGCAATTCAAGGCGGAATACCTTCACGCCAAAGCTCTCAATAAGCTTAAATCAGACTGTTTTTCACTCAATGCAGTGGGTGCAATTAAGGCGCGCGCAGGTGAATATATCGTGCGCGTGTAAATATTTGTATCAGTTTTGCGTAAAATTTGTAGCTATCTTAATCAAAAGCTTTGGGCCATAGTCTAATGACATTTGATTTTTTCAACGCTTACTGCGAATGTAACAATATAACGCGAACTAATTTTTACCCCCCGACACCTCGTCCAGTTTGAATTTTAAGGAATGAGATGGAACGAAGCCTCAAGGCATTTTTAGCGGTTGCACGATGTGGAAATCTGACGTCGGCAGCGGAGATAGTAGGGCTAACCCAACCCGCCCTAACCAAGACAATCCAGCGGCTTGAAGAAGATTTCGGTGCGGGTTTATTTCAAAGAACAGCCCGGGGAATGCGGCTGACACGCGTGGGACGCACTTTATTCACCCACGCAGAAGCGATTGAACTCCAATACCGCCAGGCGCATGAAGAAGTCAAAGCGGCAAATTCAGGGGTAGTCAAAGAGTTAAAAATATCAGCAGGACCGGCCTATCATACAACGATTGTGCCAGATCTGATCAGGCTCCTCAGCAGTGAATTTCCTGAAACAGACTTCATTCTCTCGGTGGACGTCGGTCAAACCTCTATAACCCGGCTGCTCACAGGTGAACTAGATTTCACATTAGGGGCAATTGCCACCTCGCCGCCTGAAGGTCTGGAAACACTCGAGGTCCTGCGAGCAGAGATGGTCCCATACTGCAGGCCCGGAAATCCCCTGGCGCTTCACGGAACGCTTCCCTCAACAGCCCTAAGCCATTGCCAGTGGATTGTTTACAAGCGTGATGCTTTGCTCGCTGACAAGCTTGGTATGTATTATTCTGCACACCAATTGGCAGCGCCCAGAATCATCATGCGGGTGGATCCGTTGGGCTCGGCTTTTCGTATCGTAGCGACATCGGATTTTCTGATGCTCGCGCCCGCGCAGATCGAACATTTGGCAAGTTCAGCGGGGCTGCGCCGTTTAAAAACCGACACACCCATATGGAAATACCCATCCGGAGCCTGGTTTCGCCAATCCTCGCGTCAGTATCCCATTATGCGCCGGGCTTTGGAACTCCTTCCCGGTCTGGTGGAGCAAGTGGCTCCGGCGATATTCCTTCCGGTTATTGCCCATAGAACTTAATTTCATTTTTCGACAACTGGCGAGTGTGCCTATCCTGCTGCCAGGACTCATGATTTTGTCCACAAGAATAAGGGACAGCAAATGACATTGTTTTATTTTAGTTTGAACGGCCACCCCATCACCTAGCCAGACACGACAGTTCACGTTGGACTGCACTGACACAGGCGTTCATTTCAAACGCCCCGTACGGCCAACGAAACATCTGACAACCCTGATCCTGAACCGTTCTGCGGAGGCTTTGTCATGCGCGGAGCAACTTTGACAACGAAAATCCAGCAAAAATCCGAGGGGGATATTGCCGATGTATACTCAAAGTATTTTTTCAGACCGGCACGCCAATTGTGGCAAGTATCGTCACTACAAAGCAGCGCTTTATGCCAGCGTGGTTCTTTCCGCAGCAGTGTTTTCCCTGCCAGTTTTCGCACAGAATGCACCAGGCCAATATTTCAATGCCGATGGGTCTCGCACCAATGATCTTGAAGCGGCTGCTCAGACTTGGCGAACGCCTGAATTTAACAAGGATTGGGGCCTGTCCGCAATGCGTGCGGAATATGCCTACGCTTTGGGTTATTCTGGAAAGAATACAAAGACTGGTGTCATGGACTCGGGTATCGACATCAACCACCCGGAATTTAAGGACAAGAACCGCATCCATACAGTCGATACAAAAGGTGTTTATTCTAGCGATAGCACCCAATACGAAGGCAATGGTGCATTGCCCTTTAAGAAAGGTGATTCTTTCGACATCTCTGGCGCTTACAATCCCGCCTACAATGATAGTCACGGTACCCATGTCAGCGGAAGCATCGGTGCTGCGCGTGACAATCAGGGAATGCATGGTGTCGCCTTTGACACCAATATCTATGTTGCCAATACCCACGGAACAGATAGCAACCGGCTGCAAGGGTCGGATTCGCTAGACTACAACTACTTTATGGCTGCTTACGATGCTCTGGCCTCGCAAGGCGTCAAGTTCGTCAACAACAGTTGGGGATCAGACTCCCGTTATGACACTGATTATTTTGAAAATCAGACTGGTACTATTCCAGATTTTGTCCGCGCTTACAGTAATTTCTGGGCAAAAAGCCAAAAGGGAGAGAAAACATGGCTGGATGCCGTGGGCGACGCTTCTAACAAGCATGGCATCATCCAGATTGTATCGGCATCCAATGACGGGCCAATGCAACACCCGGATTTGTTCGCTGCACTTCCATATTTCCGGCCTGAACTCGAGGGTCGCTGGCTTGCCGTTGCGTGGGCCGACCCTGTGAGAGGTCCGGATAGAAAACCGGTGCTAGGCAAATACGGAGACATCTCTCTTTATTCTAATCGCTGTGGTGTTTCTCGCTATTGGTGTGTCGATGCGCCGGGAGGCCGTATTTACAGCAGCGTACCGGATGGTAAATATGCGACATATGATGGTACATCGATGTCAGCCCCCCACGCTTCGGGCGCATTAGCGGTTATTCAGAGCCGTTTCCCCTATATGACGCCGGAACAGGTGCTGTCTGTCATGCTCACAACGTCTGGGCATGACGGTGTCATCACGCGTCATCCCAGTTATGATGACGGTTGGGGCAATATTGACCTGAAAAATGCAATGAACGGCCCCGGTCAGTTCATGGGAAAATTTGCGGTCAGTTTGCCCGGCGGTATCAGTGATACCTGGTCCAACGATATCACCGATGAAGCACTGAAGTATCGCCGTGACGATGAGGCAGCGGATCAGGCCGTGCTGAAGAAGTCGTTGAGCGATAAGGGCTGGGACAAAGGTCTCCCTGCTAATGCCAGCAACGACGATAAGGCCGCATATGATTATCTGACGAAAATCATCGCCATACGTGAAGACGCAATTGCGCAACATGCAAAAGTCACGCAGTGCAGTCTTGAAAAACTTGGTGACGGCCATCTGATCCTTGAGGGCAAGAATACCTATACGGGCAGCACTTGGGTGCGCGGCGGCACGCTCAGCGTCAATGGTTCCATCACCTCCGATGTTACAGTCGATGGAAGCGGCATTGGCGTTGTTGATCCGCAGACCGGCATTACAACGACAACCGGCGGCATTCTTGGCGGCAATGGTTTTGTCGGCGGGTTGATGGTGCATGCGGGCGGGACGGTTGCGCCGGGCAATTCGGTTGGAACCCTCACGGCCAATGGTGATGCGAGCTTCGATCCGGGCAGCCGGTTTGCCGTTGAAGTCAATGGCAATGGCAATGGCGGGGCTGACAAGCTCACCGTCGGCGGCAAGACAACATTGCTCGGCGGCATCGTCACGGTTTCGCCGGAGAACGGCAAGGAGCCCTTGACGCCAGCAGAAACTCTGGCGCTTTTGAACAAGAGCTATACGATCCTCACTTCTACCGGTGGTGTCTCCGGTGCCTTCGACAGCGTCCTTCCCGCCTATCTCTTCATCGGCGGGGCACTGGCCTATGATCCCAATGATGTGATGCTGACCCTGTCACGCAATGGCGTGGCCTTTGCCGATGTGGGGCAGACGAAGAATGAGAAGTCAGTGGGTAATGCTCTTGAGGCGCTCGGGCTTGGCGACACGCTGTATGATACGGTGGCCACGGCAACCTATGCTGCCAATCTTCCGGCCGACTTTGACAGCCTCTCCGGCGAGATCCATGCCTCGGTGCAGGGTGTGCTTGCCGAAGACAGCCGCTTTGTCCGCGATGCAGCCACAAACCGCATCAGGTCCGCCTTCGGGGACGGAACAGGTGCCAAGGCATCAGCACCGGTGCTGGCCTATGGGCCGGATGGTGCTGATAAAGCCGGGACACTGGCTGCTGCCGATACCAAAACCACTGCCATCTGGGCCGAGGGCTATGGTTCATGGAGCCAGCGCGATGGGACAAGCAATGCATCCGGGCTTTCCCGCAATGTCGGCGGCTTCGTCACCGGGCTTGATGGCATCATTGCCGACGGGTTGTTCCATTCCGATTGGCGTCTTGGTCTTCTGGCCGGCTATGGCAACACATCCATCCATACGGATCGCGGTCATGGCTCCGCCGACAGCTATCAGGTCGGTGTCTATGGCGGCACCAAGCTGGATGCCATGACGTTGAGCCTTGGTGCCAGTCTTGCCCATCATGCAATCGATACCAGCCGCAGGGCGCATCTTCTAACCATTGATGAAGGTGATGATGCCGCCTATACGGCCAAGTCCGTGCAGGTGTTCGGTGAAGCCTCCTACCGCATCGATACGCCCTATGCTGCGCTTGAACCCTTTGCCGGGGCAGCTTACGTGCATCTCAAAACCGATGGCTTTGCCGAAACCGGCGGTTTGACGGCGCTCTCGTCCAATGGCGACACAACGGACCTGACCACCACAACGCTTGGCCTCAGGGCCTCGCATGGCTTTGCCATCTGCGATGCCACCATCCTTACCGCCCATGGCATGGCGGGCTGGCGGCATGCTTTTGGCGATACGACACCAACGGCCAATCTCGCCTTTGCCAGTGGTTCTGCCTTCTCCATCGACGGCTTGCCGATTGCACAGGACACCGCACTGGTCGAAGCCGGGTTTGATGTGAATATCGGCAAAGCCACCAGCCTTGGCATCAGCTATAATGGCCAGTTCTCAGCCAATGCCCATGACAATGCCGTCAAAGCTGATCTGACCGTGAAGTTTTAGGGGAACAAGCAGAGCATAAACCAATCTGAAGCCAGACCACCTTCCCCCGTTCCATTGACCTGCGTCAGGGAACGAAACTCAACAGGCTCCGCAAGGAGCCTGTTCTTTATTCAAGCTGTTCTTAGTCGCGGTTGCTGACACCAGCCTGGTCAAATGTAGCCATGCCGCTGTGGCAGAGCGCAGCTGCTTTGACAATGCCAGCGGCAAGTGCTGCACCTGTGCCCTCGCCCAACCGCATGCCAAGATCAAGCAACGGTTTCTTGCCGAGCTTTTCCAACACCTTGCGATGACCGGGTTCCGCTGACACGTGACCAAACAGGCAATGATCAATCGCTTCCGGATTGGCCGCGTGCAGAATAGCGGCAGCTGCGGTTGCGACATAGCCATCGATGATAACCGGGATTTTTTTCGACGCGCGTCGCCAGAATTGCTCCGGCCATTGCGGCAATTTCCCGCCCACCCAGACGCCGCAGAACTTCCAGCGGATCCTTCAGATGGGAAGCGTGCAGCGCCACGGCAGCACGCACGGCATCCGCTTTACGTTTCATACCATCGCTGTTGGCCCCCGTACCGGGCCCGACCCATTCTTCAGCCGTGCCGCCATAAAGACCATTGAAAATTGCGGCAGCGATGGTGGTGTTACCGATCCCCATCTCGCCGATGCAAAGCAGATCCGTGCCACCTGCAATCGATTCCATGCCGAATGCCATCGTCGCAGCACAGGTCTTTTCGTCCATGGCGGCTTCTTCGGTGATATCCGCCGTTGGATATTCCAGAGCCAGGTCAAAAATCTTCAGGCCGAGATCATTGGCAATGCAAATCTGGTTGATCGCCGCGCCGCCTGCGGCGAAATTCTCCACCATCTGTGCCGTGACCGACGATGGATAGGGCGAGACACCTTTGGCCGTCACACCGTGATTGCCGGCAAAGACCGCCACAAGCGGGCGGGTTATCTGCGGACGCGAACGGCCTGTCCAGGCTGCCAGCCATTCGACGATCTCCTCCATGCGGCCCAATGCGCCCGGTGGCTTAGTCAGGGTCGAGTCGCGTTTGCGTACAGCGGCCACTGCGGCCTCGTCCGGTCCGGGCAGGGTTTCGATGAGAGTACGAAAATCGTCAAATGGCAGGCCGGTGGTCATGATATTCCTTGCGGTCAAGTCTTCATGGCAAATTATCAATCCCCGTCCTATAAGCTTTGCCGAACGAAACGCAAAGGTCATCGGACGGCATTGAATGTCGCGGCCCCTTGATCAACAGGAACGTGCCATGGATCTGGTGAAAGAAACGATGCGCGCACTGGCATTTCTGTCGAGGTGGCCGGTTTCGCCGCAATGGTTCGAGGATTATACGGGTTCCCTGCACGACACGGCGCGCGGCTTTCCCTTAGCCGGACTCATCATTGCACTGCCGCCGGCTTTGGTGATCCTGCTCGGATCGGCATTTGATATGCCTGAATTCGTCACGGCGCTGCTGCTGGTCACCACATCAATCATTGTGACCGGCGCCCTGCACGAGGACGGTCTGGCCGATGTGGCCGACGGGTTCTACGGCGGCAAACCGCTTGAACGGCGTCTTGAGATTATGAAGGATTCGGCTATCGGCTCCTACGGCACGCTTGCCCTCATCATCTCGGTGCTTTTGCGAACGGCACTTTACACGGATGTTCTGACAGAGCTTAGCCCGATTTCTTCCATCGCTGTTCTTGCCGGAACAGAAGCCGCCAGTCGCGCCCTGCTGGTGAAATTCTGGCAGACGCTGCCTTCCGCACGCAAGGGAGGAGTATCCGACCGTGCAGGAACGCCCACCCTTGCGGCCGCCAACTTTGCGCTCATTCTCGGCACTGTTGCCTTCGCGCTCAGCTATGGCGCTGCCGCAGGACCACTCGCACTCATAATTCCCGCATGCTTGACAGGGCTGGTCTTCTTCGGTTTCTCGGCGCTTTGCCGGGAGAAAATTGGAGGCCAGACCGGCGATACATTGGGCGCAATGCAGCAATTGGCAACACTTTCCCTGCTGCTCGGGCTTGTCATTACACTCTAACCGTACCAGATTTTAGGGATGGATATGATCGAGTCACCCTGCATCCTCGTCTGCGCCATCGACATCAAGACCGGCTATTGTTTCGGTTGCGGGCGCACGCGTGAAGAAATCGGTGCCTGGACGATCATGTCACCGGACAACCGCCGCACAGTGATGGCTGGTCTTCCTGCCCGGCTGGAAGCACTTGAGCGCCGTCCGCGCCGAGAGACCCGGCGGACCCGCATGGCGCGCGAAAAAGAACAGGGTGTTTGAGTAAAATGCCGCGGCTGTTTTGGATCATTATTGCAGCACTGGCGGGAGTGACACTGCTTCTGATTGCCAACAATGACAGCGGCTCGACATTCGGCTTGAACAACGACCAGTTTGCCCGCTTTGCCTATCTCAGCATTTGGGGCATCGTCGTCGCGGCGGGCATCCTTGGCTCCGGTATTCCGCTCAGCCATTTTCTGCGCAGCTTGGCGATTTGGCTGATCATTCTTCTCGCTCTCGTTGCCGGATATCAATATCGCTATGAGTTGCAGGATATCGGCCACCGCATCACGGCGGGTCTCATTCCCGGCAGTCCGATTTCAACCCGCGATGGTGATGGTGCCATTACCGTGACTTTGGCCAAGGCTGATAATGGACATTTCGAAATCAATGGAACCGTGGACAATGCGCCGGTTGCTTTTATGGTCGATACCGGCGCATCGTCCATCGTACTGTCCTATAATGACGCACAGCGCGCCGGTCTCAATCCTGACAAGCTGGCCTACAGAACGCCGATCATGACCGCCAATGGCGCAACGACAGCGGCCATCGTCACCCTGAACAGCATCAAAATCGGCGCCATCGAACGCTATAATATTCGCGCGATGGTGGCACAGGATGGCCGCATGGATGGTAGCCTTCTCGGCATGAATTTTCTCAATACCCTGAGTGGATTTTCAGTGCGCGGCGACCGGCTGATTCTGTCGAACTAAGCTGCCTGTTCAGCCAGTCCCATTTGCACAGCCTCGTAAGCCCGGCGAATAATCGCACTGTTGGCATTCGGCTGATTGGCCTCCGTGGACAAAATCTGCCGCCAGCGGCGGGCACCGGCTGCACCGTGGAACATGCCCACCATGTGGCGCGTCACATGCGAAAGTCTGCCGCCCTGGCTGATATGGCTGTCAGCATAGATGCACATATGATCGATGATCGCCTCAATCGCAGCTGGCTGTTGTGCATCGCCATAAATAGCGCTGTCGACGTCCAGCAACATGAACGGGTTGTTGTAGGCAGCCCGGCCCAGCATGACACCATCCACATGATTCAAATGATGAAGCGCTTCATCGCGCGTCTGAATACCACCATTGATCCCGATGAATTGACTCGGGTTTTGCTGTTTCAGCCGATAGACCCTGTCGTAATCGAGTGGCGGAATATCGCGGTTTTCCTTGGGCGAAAGTCCTTTGAGCCATGCCTTGCGGGCATGCACCCACAATGCATCTGAACCGGCTTCGAAAACACCACCAGCCAGATCATCCAGCGCCTGCTCAATATCCTGGTCATCAACGCCGATACGGCATTTCACCGTCACAGGAATAGCGACCGATTGCTTCATGGCAGCAACACAATCCGCAACAAGCCGCGGAGTCTTCATAAGACAAGCACCAAATGTTCCGGATTGGACGCGGTCGGATGGGCAGCCGACATTGAGATTAATCTCGCGATAGCCAAGCGCCTCACCTATCCCGGCGGCTGCAGCCAGTTTCGCCGGATCCGAGCCACCCAGTTGCAGAGCAACGGGGTGCTCCTGTGCCGAAAATCCCAAAATCCGTTCACGATTACCGTGGATTGCGGCATCGGCAACAATCATCTCGGTGTACAGCAAAGCATGACGCGTGAACTGCCGGTGCAGAGTCCGGCAATGACGATCCGTCCAGTCGATCATGGGGGCTACAGCAAAAACGCGACCGCCGTAAATGCTTGCGTTTGTTGAATTTTCTAAGTTATTTCGTTGCATTTCATGCTCAACATGTTGCGTATCGTTGTGTATATCGCAACGTACTTGTGTATTTGTTCGCTATGTTTATAACAATGTGAGAAACTGGAGAGTGATGTTATAAGCATGGGAACCATCGTAGAAAGAAAAAGGAAGAATGGCACCTTAGCATATATGGCAAAAATCAGCATTATGCGAGAGGGTGTCATTGCGCACCGAGAGAACAAGACATTCGATAGACGCCCGGCAGCAGCAGCATGGATCGCCAAACGCGAGGAACAATTATCCCAGCCCGGCGAGATCGAGCGCGCTAAATCTTCAAACATCACACTGGCCGACGCTATTGATAAGTACACAACCGAAAGCCTGAAAGAGATTGGCAGGACAAAGGCGCAAGTTCTTCGAACAATCAAAGAGTACCCGATTGCGAACCTGCTTTGCGAGCGTGTTACAAGTCAAGACATTGTAGGGTTAGCCAAAGAGCTTTCAGCGGGCAAGAAGCCACAGACAGTCAGTAATTACATATCTCATTTGTCAGCCATCTTCGCTATCGCCCGGCCGGCATGGGATTACCGTCTAGACCCGCAAGCCATAAAGGACGCAACTGTTGTTGCAAAGAGGCTGGGCCTTATTAGCAAATCAGATAGTCGCGACCGTAGGCCAACACTTGATGAGCTTGATTTGCTCATGACGCATTTTCAGAACCGGAATAAGACGCACCCCAAATCCGCACCTATGGATAGGATCATTGCATTCGCATTGTTCTCAACACGGCGACAAGAAGAGATCACGCGAATTAAATGGGACGATCTTGACGAGAAACACTCTCGTATATTGGTGAGAGACATGAAACATCCCGGCCAGAAGGTAGGAAATGACACATGGTGCGATCTGCCAGAACCGGCCTTACGGATTATCAAAGCGATGACCCGCGCATCTGATACCATATTCCCCTACTCGACTGATGCAATCAGCGCCGCGTTTACGCGCGCCTGTCCGCTTCTGGCTATTGAGGATTTAACCTTTCACGATTTGAGACACGAAGGCATATCGCGGCTGTTCGAAATGGGTATGAATATACCACATGCCGCCGCTGTTTCCGGTCATCGCTCGTGGGTTAGCCTCAAGCGATATACGCATATGAAAGAAAGCGGCGACAAGTATGATGGTTGGAAGTGGCTGGACGCGGTTACGCAGCCGCTTCCTTAGCATATGCAGCAGCCCGCCTCTTGTTGTGGCTGGCCTTAAAAAGAAGAATGCCGATCACAATCAGCAGAGCGACAGCAACACCAGCGACCACGTACCAATTGATATCAACAGCCGGAACGTTGCCGCTCGTTGCGATGCCACCACCACCCGCCGCCGTCGCCCCTGTCTGCTGTACGGTGGCCGTGGTGTTTGCCTTGGCGCTTTCAGTCTGTAGCTCCTGCCGGTCAGCGCCGGTAAGCGGCTTTGAACGGGCAAGATACATAGCCACGGCCTTTGCTTCGACATCTGCCACACGGGTTGACCACCCCCGTTTAAACGTGTTCCAGATTTTGAGTCCTCGCATGAAGCTAAGACGCTTGGCACAATGCCTCTGTATGACGGCCTTGCCGTCAGCCACGATAGCCGCCTTGAGCGTATCCGCTCCAACGATACCATCAGGTTTCAAACCAAGGACAGATTGCAAATCCTTGACTGATCGAGAGGGGCCAGAATTAACGCCATAGTCCAACGTTGATAGATCAATACCGACAGGCAAAGCATCGCCACGGATCGGACGCCAGTACTTTGCCTCATAGATCGGCTTGGCGTCATTAAGCGTGAGGTTCTTGATATCAAGGTTCGGATAGCTGGCAGCAGCAATGCCGTACTTAGTTCCCTTGAGGGTTCCAACCCCAACTTTGCCACCAGTCCAATTACCCGGATCGCGTTTGTCGTTCGTATATGCGCCTTCATGACGAAGGGTTACGGCAAGACATGCCGCCAAATTTCCAGTTGCCATAGGAATATTCCCGCGTTGTGTAAACCGCGACAACCATCACGCGGGAATAGTTGTGGGGATCGAATGTCCACTTTAACCGGGAGAAGCAAAAATGACCGAACATAAAGGACTGCCAGTCGCAGGATACAAAGCACAGAGTGACAAGGCTGTTGCACTCGTCAACGAAAACAAAATTCTGGAAGAACGTTGCCTTCGCCAGATCGACGCCATGAATAAACACAACATGGATGCTGAAGCCGCAGGGATTGCAAAGAGCGGTCAATATGACCCTCGCATGATGGCGCTTGCTCGCACCGGCATACAGGAAGCATTTATGTGGATGAACCGAGCAGTATTCCAGCCGGACCGCATCAAGCTTCCAGAAGACGCAGAATAACGAACACCCCGCGCGGTACTCCTGATCAATCATTCCTGGTTGATTGCTACATAGTTCTGATCGTCCGTGGGGAACGGCGCTGGGCCGCCAAGGGGTAGAGCATTCATGCCAGCGTAATCAGAGCGAACCGGGTAATGTAAGAGCCGCAGCGGAATGAGCCGCTTGCGGCTCTTCTTACCAGTCCACTTGCGCTAAATCCTTAGCTCTCTCGTCACTCAACCCGCCGCTTAACTTTATGCCGACCGCAACGCTACCTTTCGCCGTGCGCTTAACAATAACGTTTGGCATGGCCTTCAAGCGTTGTGAGAACGTGTTGACCGGAGGCAAGAACCGTTCCGAATGCCCTTGCTCCAGCGCCCATTTTTTGAAGTCGTTGAACAATTCACCAGTTCGCATCCAGCCGTCGTAAGGCTCATCTTTGCACGGAGCGATATGCGCCTCAAACCATTCATTGACAGGATCGAGCAGAAGCCAGCCCTGTAGCGCTTCCTTCGATGATTGCGGGATTGTATAGGCCCGGTTCTTCATAAGCCGCTGTGCGCCAGCTATGGCGAAACCAAGAAGCAAATCCAATTCGGAATTGCGAATATGATCGGAGATATCGGGGATGATTTCTTTCTCCGGTATCGGCCTGTTAAATGTCAACACGACAAGTCGGCGCTGCAACCCACGGTCTAGACCGCCGTTGAACCTTGGCAGTGTGTTCGTGGTGAAGCAATGAAGAGCACGCGGGATGAAGGTTACTGCTGATCTATAGAGATCGCGTCCCTCAATCGGGTTGCCGGTAATAGCCGCCTTGAAAGTTTCTCCAGCGATTGCCGCCGCTGACAATTCGTCAGCCACATTAGCGGCCTTGCCAGCCAGATTGACAATGCGCCGCTCATCGCTGAATGCAGCGGGCGGAATTGCAGAAACCGAACCGGCAGGGAGCAAGCACGACAGCAAGCTTGCAATGGTGGACTTGCCGTTAGATGCAGTCTCGCCAAGAAACACGAATGCTTTTGGTTGCGGCATGCGCGTAGCCAAACCAAGGGCAGCAGCACCAAGAATTTCACCAACAAGGTTGATCTTGTCTTCTTCGTCGGGGTCGCCTTTGAATGCACCGTGCACGAGTTTGTGTAGCATTGATTGTGTGGGTGGCGACCTATCAGCCTTCGCATTGAACTCGGCGGGAATGGTGAAGCGGAACTTGTCTTCGGGATCGTGAGCGCGAACCGTAACGTTTCCATCGGGACCAATTACGATGACGCCATTCAATGCATTCATTGCTACAGTTGGATCGTTGAAAAAATCAGGCTCGGAAAGAATGGTCCCAGCCTCCGAAAGTACACCGTCAATTGTCCGCTTCCCGATCTTGAGCGGCGCACCCTTGTCACCAACGCCTACACCGTCGAATTTATGCACTGCAAGACGTAGCTTCTGATCCGGTATCTCTTGCCAAGCAGTTGGCCCAAAGGCCCAAAACTTGCCATCGGCTTTCACCACGTCGCCGCCACACGCAATCATGATCCGGTTTGTAAACTCGGTTGCAATCTCAACCTCGCTTCCCCATTCAAAATTCCGAATGGCAGAGAACCTATCGATAGCAGACGCGCCGACAGCGCGCGGAGCCGGTACTACAGTTTGAAAATCTTTATCAGGGTCAGGAGCCTCTTCCAGCGCCGACGTTTGCTTGTGGGCAGTTGTGGCCGATGCTGACGGCTCAAACTGCTCATTGGGTTCCCGCTGGCTTTCCTTGGGCCTCTCTGTTGATTTTTCAGAGGTTTCAGTTTTTGCAACAACTGGAGGCGTCCACGGTTGAACAGACGCCCGCATGAAATCGTCAATATCTTTCTTGGTCCATCCGTCGCGCACGGCGTCAGCACAGTCCCATCCTTTGGGCGGCTTCGTTCCAGACTGCCAATCTGTGAATGCGTATTGCGTCATTTATCAGCAGCCCACACCAAGCGGCGACCACCGTTCAAGCCGATCTTGCCTTGAATGATTAGGCCGTGATTTTGTATCTTTTCCCGGATGTGATTGATCATTACGGCGATGATAGTGTGCGCTGTTTCTGGCCCGCCATCTTCCTTGTCGCCGTACAGGATTTCGACTATTTCAGTAGCGCTAACGTACTTCCCAAAATTCTCACACAGAAAATCAAAAATCTTTCTCTCTGTTTTTGTGAAATGAACGTACTCTGTAACGCTTTCCATCGTCACATTATTTGCGTCATAACCGCAGCAGGGACATGCACTCATTGCGTGGCCCTCATCACATCGAGAACGCGAGCAGTGCAGCCTAGCCCTGTGACAATAGCGGCTACCTCATTAGAAGTAGCCAAGCCGGGAACATCAGCATCCGGCCAGATGACAGCATTCAGACCGGATAGGGGTGACCAATCTATATGTTTCACACCCTGAGTTCCGCCCGGCCATGAAACTACAGTTCTCCCCGTAGCCTTAGCCAAGGCGTCTTTACACTTTTCGCCCTCGACTATGATCACTTGCCGGGCTTCTCCAATAGTTTCCAAGCCGTACAGCGGGCGGGGCTTGGGAAATGGGAAGCGGCACCAGCGTTCCGAGCCATCTTGGAGTACGACACGCATGACCATAGGCGTTTCTTTGCCACCATCCGGCAGATCGTGACGCAAGACATAGCCGATCAATGAACCATCAGCCCGCCTATACGGAAACACCATCGACGGGGTGAACGATCCCCATTCGGATTTATCCCCTTTGCGCTTAGGATTGTAGAGCTTTACGCGTTTGCCAGCTTCGATTGATTGTGATGGATTATCGACAGGCACGATACCCGCATAAATGTCTCGAACCTCGACCTTGCGCGGCGCAACATTTGGGCCGACCTCGCCACCGCCGAGTATGTTGATTGCTTCCCGCAGATCGACGCCCTTGATCTTCTGCACAAAGTCCAACACATCGCCATGTTCGCCGCAACCAAAGCAATGAAAGCGCTCAATATGGTCGTTCCCTGTGAATATGGTGAAAGACCCCGTATCCTCAGAATGGAAAGGACAACAGCCGACAAATTCTTGCCCGTCAATATCGAGACTGACGCCATAATGCGCTGCTGTATCAGACAGTGAAACGTCGCGCCTTAAACGCTCTATATCCGACGACATTGGGCTGGCTCCGTAAGTGATTTGCTGTTGCGATATTCGCAACAGTATATTCGAATGTAAAGCCCGTTAACCAAAAATTTAGTGGATGCCGAGAAGGATTTTTGACAGGTCTTCTTCACTTCTGGCTATGCCAGCCCTGCCCCCAGCGCTGTTCACCGCATCTATCCAAGCCAACTGCTCGATTGTTGGGCGTGCGTTTTCTTTCACCTCGACTTGTGTGTAAATCGCAACGGTTGAGCCGACCATTTCAGGCGTGATCAACTCTGGCACCCACCCACCAAGATCGGACATACCAGTAATTCCGGCATGGAAAGGGCGGGCATTACGTACCACAACGTCACCGGGCTTTAGCTTCATTGTGCGATGGACGGTTATGCGTTCTGCTTTACCTACCCACGCCATGCCTACCTGTTGCCTGAAAAGGCGCGCCTTCAATTGTGAGGCGCGCATTTGCAGACGGCGCATGAAATCAGCTTCTGACATTAGCGAGCCCTACACTCAGCAATCATTGCTAAACGTTTTTCACCGTACTCAACGCAATCAGGAATACCCGATGCGATGGCGATCCTTGCGGTATGTTCCAAAGGCCCATACCTGTCAGTCAGAATTGCACCAGCAGCGATAGCTAGAGCTTTCTTGCTCAATGTAATATCGAAATGAACCCAGCTAGCTTTCTTGTGTTTGCCAAATGAAAGCGTCTGATGACCTTGTATCCATTTACGTTGCACCCCGATGGTATCCACCATCTTAAGCAACTCGGCTTCGGTATCGGCCCACAAATGGCACATGACCATTCTGCCAAACTGGTGCCTCACGTCATCAACATACGCCGCCATTAGCGCCACTCCGGCGCAAACGGAATTTCATCATCAAGATCGCGACTGAAACTGCGACCGCCACTTGTTCCACCACCATCACCGGAAGGAGCTTTGTTTCCTGGGCGATCAGCATTGCCATTCTGATCACTCGCCCGCCCACCACCGTTACCGCTCACCATGAGCAATTTTGCGCTGAAACCGGTCAAGACCACTTCTGTCGAATAGCGATCATTGCCATCTTTGTCCTGCCATTTGCGAGTTTGCAACTCACCTTCGACATAGACTTTATCGCCCTTTTCAACGTACTGGCTGATTACAGAAATCAGCCCTTCATTCCAAACGACGATACGATGCCACTCGGTACGTTCTTTCTTTTCACCGCTGGCTTTGTCCTTCCAGCTTTCCGAGGTAGCGATAGAGAAATTGGCAACCTTCGATCCATTATCAAAGGTATGAATTTCAGGATCATCCCCGAGATTGCCAATTAGTTGAACTTTGTTGAGCGAGCCAGCCATTTATTTTGCTCCAGCCAAGCGCAAGAGGGAATTGCCAGCGCGAATGATTTTCGACCAGATCAGCATTCGAAATTTTTTCATGTTACTTTTCTCCTAAAACAAGCCGGTATCCCCGGCGATAACCGACATTCTCAACGTTGATGCCGGAACCTTGCAGTTTCGCGCGCAGATGGCAGAGGCCAACTTTGAACGCGAGGTACATCTTTGTTGGTGTGGGTCCTCCGTCTGGATCATCGATGTACATGGCATCGAATATCCGTTCAGTCTGGACCGGCATTCCCTTCCCCTTCCAGACCGCACCAAGAATGCGGGCTTCGAGCGGTGTGACCTTGTAGTGGTCAACGACGATTTCAAGTGTCGGAACGTGAACTGCCTGCTTGCAGCAAGGACAGTTGATGGGGTCCACAAGATGCTTAGGAAAATTCCTCTCCGCGATTGTCATGAGCCTGCCCCGTTCCTTTCAGCCGCCTTGGCCTGTCGTGCCGTGATAATGTGAGCCGCCCATTTTTCAGGGGACTTGAACCCCTTGGCGGTTGCCTGCTTGATCAGTGCTTCAAGCTGCGATTTCATACCTTTTGACAATTTTGGATCGCGGTCGTTGAGCACGTCATCAGCCAAAGCCCACGCCTGCTCACGGCGCGAGGCTTCACGCTCGCGGCGCTCGGCGGCTGGATCAATTTCAACAATCGCCGCATCAACCTCATTGAGAATACGACCGACACCCAAGGACGCCCGCTCTTTGACTGGATACACATGCCCGCACTCAGTACAGCGCGGCGCAAGCGCATGCGTGGCAAAGCACTTCGGGCAAGTTAGGATATCCACCGAACTGTCAGAAGTTTTACGGCCTTCAAGCGACCATTCGCGATCATCATCAGGGAAACCATGCCGAGCGAAACCGCCGACCATATCAAGGATGATGTGAGGAATGCCGGTTCCATCCCAGCGCAGACAGCGCCCCCACTTCTGGAGAACCTTCGCCAATGATTGCGATGGAGAATTATCCATCGTGCATTCAATGGTAACGTCGCGGTCAACCTGTGCGGAAAGATCGAAGCCCTCGCAGAACAGGCCGCAATTGAAGATAATCTCTATCTGCCGGTCAGCGAAGCCGACGAAAGCGGACTTGCGATCCGGTTGTGGCGTGTTGCCATCAAGAGCAACTGCCATGACGCCCTTATCTCGGAACTCAGCAGCATACTTTTCAGCGAGTGCAACAGAAGGCGCGAAGCCAATTGTTCTTTTACCACGAGCAATGTTCTTCCAATGCTTCACTGCATTTGCAATGACAGCCTTGCCCGCCATTAACTCTTCTAGCTCGGACGGAATGAATTCGTTCCCGCGAGAATGAAGACCGCTTGTATCAAGACCGGCAGGGGCAAAGGGGCGATACCGTGAAAGCTTCTCGTTGTCGATCAGCCATCGCATTGAGGGGCCAAGAACCATCGTATCCCAAACATCGCCAAGCGGCTTGCCGTCTAGCCGTTCAGGTGATCCGGTGTATCCGATGAGTTTCGCGCCAGTTTCCTTGTAGTGCAGCGCAACAGCGGCCCAGCCGGTTGCTGCACTCAAATGCGCTTCATCAACCATCACATAATGCGCAGGGATTTTACCGAGGCGATTGCGAAGAGTGGCAATGGAGGCGATGTAGACGCGATGATACGGGTTATAGTGATGCCCGGCAGCGATGTAAGAAAACGGTATGCCAAATTTTTCAAAAGTCTTCGCCGTCTGAACAATCAGATCTACACGGTGAACGCAAAATATAACGCGCTTCCCAGCAGCAAAGATCATCTTGATAAGAGCGGCGGCCAAAACCGTCTTGCCGAAACCAGTAGGCGCGAAGGTCAGCACTGATGATGAAGACCGCAACGCAACGCGAAGCTTTGTTCTGACATCCTCTTGATCGGGGCGAAGTGAAATCATTTAGCCCACCACAAGCTTTTTGATTTTTTGCTCATACGGAGCCATTCGCCAAAGACGCGATGCTAAGAGTGCGAAAGCCGCAACGTCGGATGGTTCGAACAAAGCGTATGTTTGGGCGGCTATCGTTCCGTCTGTCATTTGGCAACGCGAAACCAAGCGTTCGATCATTTCCGCCTGTTGCTGAATTGACATCGTTTCCGTATTTTTTTGGCTGTCTGCACTCATTTTAGCGCTGGCGTCAGATCGTCAGAGTTAATCGGAACGTTCCGCTTCTCTGCCAGCTCAATGAGCCGCTCTTGATCGCGCCCGGTAATCAAGCCTTTTTCGTCGGAGAGAGCGCGGCTGATCTTTGATCTATGGCTACCAATCGAGCGCGCGAGATCGGACTGAGACATGCCAAATTTTGCATATACTCTTTGCCAAGGCGTCGGCTTTTCAATGATGCTGGTCAAATCACACCTTCATAACGTGCATTTTTCGCAACATTATGTTGTGATTTTCGCATCGTCAAGAAGGAAAATGCAAGTTATTAACTATTTGTAATGAAAGTTGAGTGCTAATTCTTGCGGTGCGTTGCATTTTTTGCAACAAACAGCGTCCATAAAACCAATGACAATTATTCTTGTCTGGCATGGACGGCGGTGCAATGAGTAAAGAACAGACGATTGATAAGCCTTGGTTCATTCAGCAACTACATACAAACAAACAGTCCGTCCGTGGCCTAGCCCGACATCTAGATGTCGATGCGTCTGCGGTATCTAGGATGTTGTCCGGTCAGCGAAAAATGAAAATGGATGAAGCGAACGCCATTGCGCACTTTTTGAGGGCTCCAGTCAGCGAAGTACTGAAGCATGCAGGCGTTTCTATTGATATTGATGGTATGCCCACAAGAATACTTCTTGCGTCAATCATCAATGACAAGGGCCATCTAGATCGCTTGAAAGAACCTAAACCGCTACCGCAATCGGTTATAGATCGTGCGCAAGCTGCTATTATCGGGGCAGGAAACGGCAAAATCATCGCCGCGCAGATTAGGGCCGTGCAAGGGCCGTTGTCGATCCTTGACGATGCCGTGGTTCTATTCGCACATACGGATGATGTTGATGCATCGGCCATTGGAGGCCTCGCTATTTGTCGCACGAATGACGGCGAACAGATCATGGCGAGGATCGAGCGAGCGCGAAAGACCGGTGAGGCCCGCATATACTCTGTTTCCGGCAAGGCGATTGAAGTGACGTTGCAAACTGCAACAGCTGTGCTTGCAATCATTCCCTAACGTCCAAATACCAGTAACGCACACTCCATTATGTAGCTGCAAACCCTTGGTTCGCAGCTATTTTTATGTTTGATTGGCGACCAATCAGAAGACTAATCTACTATAATAGCGTTGTGATTTGCACATCCGCAAAGTAATGCCGTCAATCTTCCGTTAACGAAATACCCTAGCTTTTGCTGAATTTTAGAAATTCTGAAATTCACTGTTGACTGTTGATGCATGTTGCGCATAGTGTTGCGATATACACAACAATGCAACATATGGAGCAACACCAATGAATGATATCGCAGTCAACCCGGACATCAAGCCCGGCATATATGGCGGCATTCCAAACGAGGCTTATCACTCTGGTCCCGGCATTTCTAAGTCTGGTCTTTGGACCATACAGACGAAGACACCGGCGCACTACAAGTTCCCCCCGATTGTTGAGGAAACTACTCAAACAAAAGCAGTCAAAGATTTCGGAACTGGCGCGCACCTTGCCATCCTTGAGCCTGAGCTTTTTGAGAAATTGGTTGTTCGCGGTCCTGATGATCGTCGCGGCAACAAGTGGACCGATCTTGCCGAAGGTTGCAAACTTAGCGGGAAGCTTTTGCTTGTGTCTAAGGCATACGATGAAATTCTTGCCCTTCGCGACAGCGTTCATGCCGATCCTTTTATCAATGGGATCATAACGGGCGGCAAAGCGATGGTTGAACCATCAGGCTATGCGATTGATCCTGTCACTGGATGCCTTTGCCGGGTTCGTCCTGATCTTTATCGCGAAGACTTGGGGATTATTCTTGACGTTAAAACAACCGAGAGTGCCCACCCTGACGCCTTTGCGCGAAGCGTAATCAATTACGGTTATCACGCACAGGAAGCTTTCTACTCGGATATTTGGGCCTCCCTGAATAAACCGGTGAATGGCTGGGTATTCCTAACCTTCGAAAAGAAGTCTCCTTACGCCGCCGCCGCCTATGAGCTTCCGCCGTCCATCGTGGAAGAAGGCCGCGCCACGATGCGCCAAGCGCTCGACAGGTATGCGGAATGTACAAAGACCAACCGTTGGCCTGCATACGGAGAAGGCGTTCAGGAACTCACATTCAAGCATTGGGCTTACCGTCTGACAGATGCGCCGAACGCACTGGACGAACAACAGGCGGAAGATGCCGCTTGACCAGGATGCCAAGAACTTCTGGAGCGCTGCCTATTTTTATCGCCTCGCTCCAGATCGAAACCGCTCCATGGCAATCAAAATCTTGGAGCATGTCAGAAACACCGGAACAGGCAAGGCACAAGCCAGCGCCGCCGCACTCCTGAAAGATATCGAAAATGTCACAGACAACAGCACTGCAGACGACGGGGCCTAAGCCACCCGTTACGCTTCGCACTCGCCTTGATCAGATGACCCCGGAGTTCAAAAAAGCACTTCCCGGTCATATTTCGGCAGAGAAATTTGTGCGAACAGCACAAACAGCAATCGCCCTCACCCGTAATATCGAGAAGATAAAAAACCCTCAATCTCTGCTGGCTGCTTGTACCAAAGCCGCAGCCGATGGGCTTGTGCTTGATGGACGTGAGGCCGCATTGGTCGTGGATTATAATGGCGAGGTTCAGTATCGCCCCATGATGCGCGGCCTTCTAAAGCTCGCGTATAACTCTGGCGAGATCAGAGGCATCGTGGTTGAGATCGCTCGGAAAGGCGATGTGTTCCGTCACTCTCCTACCAATCTCTCCCAACCAATTCATCATGAAATCAACCATGAGGGAGTACGTGGCGATCCTCATACGGTCTATGCCCTCGCTGAATTGAAGGACGGCGGTATTGTTCACGAGGTCATGTCTGTCTCTGATGTTGATCGCATTCGCGACCGTTCAGACGCCTACAAGGCTTTTCTCGCCAAGAAGATAAAGTCTACGCCGTGGTCTACTGATTGGTCGGAAATGGCACGAAAGACCGTGTTCCGCCGTTTGTCAAAATATCTTCCATCCAGCAGCGACAAAGACGCATTTCATCAAGCCGTTGAGCGCGTTGATGATGATTACTCTTTCGACGTGGACGCCGCAACAGATGAACCAGCTAAGCCAGCCCCGGCAGCAAAAAAACGTGGCGGAGCGGCGGCGGCGTTGAAGAATGTTACGCCGCAGGAGAAGCAAGAGACACAAACCGAAATCGCAACCGAGTACCCGGATCAGGAAAACTACGACCCTGATACGGGAGAATATTACGACGACGGCGACCACAGCCAGCGACCCGACGAGGATATTTAAATGGAGATCACCACCATTCCAGAGATTTCCCGAGTGGAAATCCGTAACGGCGGCAAGGCGCAAATACTTCGTGCTGCGACCGAACTTGAACGGTTGGCTGGAGAATTGAAGTTTATCGCCGGGGCCGAGCGCGACGAAGAGACGGCGATGATCCTTGCTCATCACAAGATCAAGGCAACATCGCAGAAGTTACGAGGCAAGCAATGAAAATCGAGGAAGGAAAATTCTACTATAGCCGTGATGGCCGTAAGGTTGGTCCGATGCGGCGCATCATGCAGCGCGGTCTAAAGTTTCCTTGGAGCGGTCAATTATCAGACGGCTCAAAAGCCACCTACAACGAGGATGGGGAGATTTACAAAGGCGCAATATCAAGTGTCGATATTGTCAAGGAATGGATCAACCCGGATAGCGATACGAACTTTCACGAGATTACAAAGGCGCAGCCAGCCGTTATCTCTAGTCCTATGTATGGAAGCCTAGCGGGCATCCTACAGGCCGCACACGATCAGGCAGCAACCGGCAAGGGACATGGGCGACACGCCGACGAGAAGCCATTCTTGGAGCAACCGATAATGGAAATCGCCCGCATGCTTGGCGATACCGGAGGCCACTCCTATCAGATCATGAAGAAGGCCCAAGAGGCTAATCGCATGGTGAAGCGCAAACAGCATGACGCGGCTGTGCGCGAGTTTTTAGGCGTCATCAACTATGCAGCGGCAGCAATCCTGCTGATCCGCGAAATCTAAACCACCCAGCCAACAACGGAGAATATTCCCATGGCAAATCAGACTGGCATTGCAATCACAATCCGCGCTTTCCTACAGACCGGCAAGACGCTGGACGAGCAGTTCAACGCGCTCAGCATCGTAAAGGCGGCACATGAAACAGGCGATTATTCAGCACTGCTAAAGGCCGCTACTGTTGATGAAGTCAAGACGGAGCAGAGGACGCGGCGCGTCGAAGACACCCCACCAGTGACAACGACGACAGATGATCAGACGACAACAACAGTCACGAATGAAACCACGTCAGAAACAAACACGGTCGCGACCGATCTTGACGACGCAGATCAAAGCGAAGCTCCAGACGACGCAAGTGTACCGGAGTTTATCAAGAACGACGCGAAGAAAAATAAAGCTGCCTAGTATGTTGTGATTTTCACAACACTTTGTTACAAGGAGGACGTACCGTTTAAACGCGGGCGTCCTTTTTCTCATATGGAGCAATGGTATGGCTAAGAGCATAACTGCTTGCCAAGAATGTGGAAATCACATCAGCGACCATCGTGACGGTAAATTGTTCTGTTCGACCGTATGCCGCCAGAGCTTTAACAATCGCCGGATGAAACGCGGCGCAGAGCTATATGATTTGTTCCGCGCGTTGCGCCGTGAACGATCAGATGCAAAGCAACTCAATATCTGGACTGAAATGTGCCGCCTTGAAAAGCAATGGAATGATCAGGATGTTTTAGAGCGGCCAGATCGAAAATCCTACATGTCGCCAAAGAAAGCCCTCGCCAATCTTCTTGACAAGGGATCATTGCCACGTGGCGATATTCTGGTGAAGTGACTACCAGCAGCCTTGCTTGCGGCCAAAGGCATTATGCGATGCCGTCTGTTCGGCAAAGGGCCGGTCATTCTTGACGATGTATTGACGAGTGCCAGCGCTGGGCGTCAATGCCTCCCATCCATCACAAACACTCGCCGTTGCGCCACACCCCATCAAGCTTGCTGCACAAGCCAGCGTCATCAAGATTGCGAATATTCTCATTGGTTGTTTTCCTTCCACGTAAAACCTCTACGGACCTCTCCAGCGTTTCAACGCGAGCAGCCCCGTAACCCGCCCTGTACAGGCCATAACCCGCGAGCAGCAGGATAATGACACCGGCCAAAGCCATCCAAGCCCATGCCGGTATTTTTGACAGGGTGGCCCGCACAGCGAGCCAAGTCATTTTGACCACCCGAAGCGGCGAGCAAGCGCGTAAGCGCCCTCAGCAACACCCATCAGGCCAAAGCCTACAGCGGCGGCAATGTCAGGATCATTTGCGATCAGGTCAACGATGTCTTGAGGAAGAACGCTCTTCAAAGCTAGATATCCGGCGATATAGCGAAGAACGATGCGGATGATAACGCTGGTCATTTCGAAGCCTCAAAGTTTGATGAGGCCGCACCGTTGACCGACAAGAGTTGAAAATTAAACTCCCGGGATAGACCAGCCACCCGCGACGGTAAACTTGAACACAACGCCTATGAACAATATCAGGATTACCCAAATGGCTTTGACAATATGACCGTTCAATCGGTCCACGCTTTTTTCTATCCTACCAAGGGCTTCTTTGATGTGAGGCGTTTGTGCCTCAAGAACGGTAACACGATCTTTCACGTCATTGATCCTCCCATGGAGTTTTTCAATCTCTGCGCGTGTAGTTTCATCCATAATACATGAACCTCAATACCGTTCCAGTTTTATCGAGGTATAAGAGAGGATGGTTGACCACAAGAATAAGGCCACCCAATGGGTGGCCCTTCATTCTCAATACATAGAATTGAATCAGCGTTTTTTACGAACGGCCAGATCGCAGAACATATTGCGCTCAAGAGCGAAGCCGATAACCTCGTAACCACCCTCCACAATTAGCTGGTTGGCAACCTGTACAACGCCATAGCCCAATTCACCGGCATGATCGTACATGATGTAATCATTGAAAATGATAATCCCATTGTCTTTGATTTTCTTGTCTGCCAATGCGGCATCAAGCTTGACACCCTCGTATTCATGATCGCCATCAAGATAGATCATGTCAAAATACTTGTCGGGATATTTCGGCAGCAAGTCCCAGCTCTTGCCGATTTCAATCTTGACAGGCTGGCCTGCGAAACGATCCTTGAACCATTCCGGATGCGTCTTATCGCCGAAAATTTCCTTTGGGTCTTTCCCCCACAAAGAAGGCCATTGATGGATCGTAAAGAGATCGAAGGCGACGAACTCCGCTGGCTTCAAAGTTTGCAAAAGGAACTCGGAGAAATTGCCCTGAGCAACGCCTATTTCCGCAATCACCTTGCCGTCTTTCAAATCTGAAAGCGAGGAAACCATGTCTTCTCGGTTCGCAAAAAGACGTGCGTTCCCAACATGTTCCGCCGTTAGTGTTGGGTACTCTCTCCAAACATAAGTCATCAATTCCACCTTTTGATTAAGGCTTAACGGGTATCAAACAAAGCAGTGTCGATCAACATGGTTTTCGCCGCAATAGCATCATACACGCGAAATTCTCATGACTGTTCCAGCCGCCGCAATACTTGCCCCGCCGCCATTACATCTTGCTTGAAGCTTAATCACACACGTACCGGATGCGCCAATCTTGAAACGAACATTATTCGAACTGGTTGCAGCACCGCTTGCAAGTGCATATCGAGTATCGCTGTAGAATGTCGATCCGTTGATAAACAAAACATTGGCAGAGCCAGACGCCTTGCTAATCGTATCTGTGATGTATTCGGAGGTTGCGTCTTTCGTGAATGTTGACATGAATTCTACAAGGAATTCATCGTTCCTCCAAACCGTGCCAAGGTCTATAGAAACAATATCGGTAGCGGTCGATGTAACAGCAACCACGGCAACATTGCTTGCTCCCAAATCAACGACGACACCCTTGCGACGGTTATTCGCTCCAGTCGATAGGTCCTGATATTCAATGGCACCTGACGGAAGATCACGCCATAGGCCGCGCTCATAAGTGACATCGTTCGTTGTGCCGGATAGCTGCACGCCGTTTTTTACACCCGAAAATTGAGGCTTCGTAACAGAGCCGCCATTGCAATCGATGAGCGTAATTCCGTTGAACTGTTCTGCCGTTGTCACGCTTCCATCTGCAAGATTAAAAATCTTTGGTTCCGTGATATTGAAACGAGGACAATTCGTAAGCTGGATCGCCGTAGAAACGTAACCAGCAGGGGCATAGGACCACTTGTGTAGCTGCGGATTGATAATGCAAACGTCAAAGAAGTCCTTCCCTACTACGGCTTCTCTGAACACATTGGCATGACACGTATCCAAGACAAGCATCGGGAACTGTACGCCGCCAACTCCTGGGGGTGTATCGGTCGCCAAATCCCAGCCTCGATTGCACAGGACCGCGATGCAATGCCGGAAAACATAGCCCTCCCAATGGCCGCGTCCTCTCCAAGCAATGTCAGCAGAGTAAACATGACAATCCATAAATACCGGATCAGTGGGCGCGGCCCGCTGGAAAGGATCAGTGGCATGATAGTCCGCAACCAAATCCCAACCGACTGACATGACGGTATTTGTAACTTGCGCATCAGCCTGATACGGATTGCCGCCTTGACCGGACATAATGACATCGTTGCAAACAGGGCGATTTACGTTCGTGAGTTTGATGCCGTTCTTAAAACCATTCTGCATATGCCCCACAGAACTGATTGATGTTCCGTGAACGCTTACTTTATCCATGCTGAAACGATGTGGAACGCGGAAAAATTCAGCATCCGCCGCGCCGAACTTCACAGACAATGCGTTTGCAACGCTTGCCTGTGTGGTTAGGAAACTGAAATTTTCCATCGTGACAGGCGTGGCGTATCCGTCATTCACAATCGACAACATGTATTGATTGGCAGCAACGCCGATATCGACAAGGCCAGAAATCCCACGGCCCACACCACGAATGCTGACGGCCTTATTTGTCAGGGTAATCGCGCTACCAATGCCAAAACGGGTTGTAAACTTGACCGGCCAACCGAAGGCAAACGCGGCTTCGACAGCCGCCTTATCATTAACAACACCACCGCCAACGCCCCCGAACCATTGAGGCAACAGTTCGCCATCGTGTGAACGCACGAGCGCCGCTGTAGTCGCGGGAACACCGTCAATTTGTAGGTACATCCCTTCAAGTGGGTCCAAGGCAAGCAGGCCGGTGAAATCACCATACACAACAGTGAATGGCCCTTCTCGGCGTAACTCAGCCAGATACACCGTCTTGGTACGAGTGATATCAATAGCCTTGGCTTGCGCCCTAGTTCCCGCAAACGAAGATTTGCTATCAAGTTCGGATCGTTTGGCAAGCGGCGTACCACCCAGCGTCAAGCCGTCCATCACATGGATCGTCTTATCCGTAGTGTTGTGAATGAACTCGCTTGCTGCGCCTGCAAACAACTGGATTTGCGCGGCTGTACCTCGACGGTGCTGGACTTGAGTTGACATACAGAGGTTCCTTATGGGGTCACAGGGTCAGTTACGAACCCGTAATCTCGATCAAAATAAGTGGTGCCATCGGTCACGTAGCCGTAATCATAGGCATGACCATCAGGGAAACCGGTGAAGCCCGCGGTTGCGGCCTCGACCAAGTCTTGCGCTCTTTTAGAAGATGTCTCAGAGCTTGCCGCCGCCGCTTCCGAGCGGGCGGTGAAATTAGATACGGCAGGTATGATGCTGTCTATTTCAACGTGGATTTCCTGATCTGCTGCAATGCGGGCATAACTCTCCCGCTCAATGGCTTGAGCATTTGCTGCATCACCGACAATGCGTTGATTGCTCTCCTGAATGTCAGCGGATATACGGGCGATCTCTTCGTTTTTGATCTCTGCTTTAAGGCCTGATATGTTGCCGCCAAAGCGATCAGATGCCTCTTTCAACTGCTGGTCTCGCATCACCGCAAGGTCAAACGCGCTTTCAACAGTTTCAGCAAAATATGGACCTTGATTTTCTAGGTCTACCTCTTGAACAAAGGGGACATTGCGCAGGAAAGTTATGCTCTCCCCGACAACAGGGGCCGCGACCAAAGCAATTTGACCGCCGTTCTCGTCACCTACATCAGATACGATGTAATCGGCATCAATCCGAAGCGTTGTTTCGGTCCCGTCAAACTTGGTTTTAATCGCTGCAATATGCTTTTCGTCAAGGATGCGAAACCCATAACTAAAGATAGTCGTCACGCCGTTCCCAGCGTATGGACCTGATCTATCAATTTCGCTTGAAACAGTCATGGTGCCTCACATCAATCTGTGAGGCACCTTAAGTGCCAATGGTTATTTCCCAATCTTGCCTAATATGTATTCCAGCGGGGAAACGTTCTCACCTTCCGCCTGACGCCATCCCGCATCTACGATGCGATTGATCTGTGTGGCTGGAATACCAGTCGCAAGACTTGTTCCGGCGATGATGGCTTTGACATCGGATTTCTTCACATCGCCGTCAGCAAATATTGCCGATATGATATTCGCCGTGCCGATTGACCCTTTAGCGGCCTCACCCACTATGCCACCATATGCCCCGCCACCGTCAAAACCTTGCAATGCGCTTGCTCCGTCACGAATGAATGGGATGGTTCCCATGATGGAGAAACCCGTTTGCTTTGCGAGGAATTTCAACCAGCCATCATCATCCTCACCGTCATCGCCTCCGGGCAACTGGCCCTTGATCGCAGCAGTAACGACAGCTTCAAGCGCAAAGAGAAAAGTCATGTCCAGCGTCCACGAAAGCGCCTCTTGCGCAGACTTGGCGTTAAATCCCTCTTGTCCGATTGTCCGGCCAGCCTTGGCAGATCGTTCATATGCCACGTTGAATTTTGCGAACATGTAGGAGCCGAGTGCTGTAAACAATCGCACAACATCATTCTGCCGGGCATTGCGGCTCACTGAACCGCGTTCTATGGCGGATCGATCAGGGAACAGGCCCGACGCTTGCGCGCGCTTCACAATGTCATCAGCATGCGCTATGGCCTTGGTCTCGTCATTCCCGAATTTCTGCAAGCCTTGCTGATATCCACCGATCCACGTTGGAACATCGACTAAATGCCATTGAACTTTTGTCATCAACCAGAATGACAGAGGGCCAATGATTTCTGACTTTATTTCTCCCCATCGGGTGGCGACGGGTCCCGTTTTCGGATCTGAATAAAAATCGTAGATATCTTTGTTAAACGTGGTTTGACGAGTAGCCATATAGGGCGACCGGGCCGCAACGTCATTCGACATTGCAACAGGACTTGCAGCGGCCTTCATGATACCGATCACCACATTCTTCTTGCCAGCGACAACCATGGATTGAGACAGACCAGTAATCTGCATTGCTACAGTAACAAGGTTAAATGCGAGCTTGGCAGCAGTGAAATTTGATTTCAGGGTGCGCGACATCCGGCTGACGAGATCGGCGGATTTCAGTTCGCCTTCCGCAACGTCCTTCAACCAAATTTCCAAGGCGTCAAAGTCGGCCGATTTTCCAGCCTCCATGAACGCGCCGCGCACCTTTGTATCTTGCAGAATACGCCAAGAATTGGATACCGCCTCGCTCAATTCGAGATCATAAACGACTTGGTTGATGTGTCTGTGCAGCACGGACATATCAAGTTCAATGTCACGCCCTGATGATTGAGCGCGTTCCTTGGTATGACCATTGCGTGTCTGCGCTTTGCCGAACCGGCCAGCTTGTAGAGATTGCGCGATATCCTGCGCTGCATCATCGCGAGCAAGTGACGAAAGGCGCGGATCATACTTGATTGGGTAGTATCCACCCTTTAAAGTTTTACCGGCAATGTCGATGGGGCTGGCCTCGACCCATTGCGGCTCAACGCCGGTCGTGCGGCGCTCGCGGGCCGCAATGTCATCCCGGAACGATCCAACATAGTCCCATACCGATTGTATGAAAGCCGCATCACGCGCATCAAGCGTCAATAGAACGGCGTTCACTTGATCTTCACTCAGCGACCCGCGAACCTTCGGATCAGTCAAACGCTGGAAATTGCCAGCATTACCAGTGTTGAGGGCTACGGCGATCCGTTCCCACTTCGACAATGCATAACCTAGTTCAGGCATATGCTCGCGGACGGACATGCTACGACGCTCTGCTTTTGAATAAACATCGTAGAGCGCTTGAAGATCAGAAGCGGCCTGTTCCTTGCGGACGATCAGCCGGTTCATAGCCGCATCAATCGGAGCTTTCAAATTCCGATAGGCTGCGCCCATATCTTCGAACCCGTCAATCTCACGCAACAGTGTTGTAGCGTTCAACACGAGATCAAAAAATTGACGTGTTGAATTTCGCAATGCTTCGCGCTTACTACCGACACGACCAGGAGGACGCTTATTTGTGTTCTTTTCGAACGCCTCAACAATGTCGGTCGTAACCGCTTCTAGCTCGCGTTGCTGTTGGGCATCAATTAATTTATCCCACCGTGTGGCTACATGCTCTAGGTTCTTTAACGTATCAATTACGCCGCGAAGTTCCTCAACAGACAGAGTTTTGTAGGGCGCACGGCTTGACCTCAACAAAACATCATCAGGAATTGAAAGCTCATTCTCGCGACCGGCTGCTTTCATTGCCTCGACATACGCATTCAACGCGCCGCGTCGATCCTCCGCAGTCGCGCTGAGTTTGCGAAAATCATACTGATCAAGCATCTGGTCAATGGCAGCAAGATAATCAATTTGCGCGTTTTCGCGACGGCCAGAACCCGCTATACGCTCACGCGTTGATTTTTTTCCCAGCTTGGCAACAAAATTTTCAGCCTTCTCAACCTCATCTGCAACCTTCCGGGCCTCTGAGTATAGGGCATGATTGAGCAATTGACGGCGCTTTACCTCAATAAGGCGAGTAACAGTCTCATTGTAGTTTTTCGTACTGGAATTAGCACGTTCAATCTGAGGTGCGACGACATCCACCGCACCTTCTTCACGTATAGCCTCACGCGCTTTTGTAGCGATCCGGCGACGGGCATTTCCCATCCACACAGCCTCACGCGACAACATTGCACCGAGGCGGGCAGCTTCCGCAGCAGCCTTCCGTTCAGCAGCAAGAAACCTATTGGCATTCATGGCATCACGGACACGCATGCGTGACAGCGTATGGCGGGCTGACAGGCGGGCTTCCTTTGCCGTCATGCCGGTCCCTGTTCCAGCGACGTCAATCACAGCTTTCAATTCCGCTGCGATCCATTGACCGCGCTTATCATTATGCACGGCATCAAGGGCTTGCGCTTCCGCAGTTCCATCATTCAAAACGTCGCCATGGCGTTCGCGCATGACCCTATCAGTTTCCGCGTCAATGGCTTCGTTGCGTTTGGGTGCGCGCTCCATGGCTTTAACCATCTCGTCACCACTATTGAAGCCAAACCATCCGGCAGCTTCGTCAGGATCAAGACCACCATCCACAGCGTACATTGTCTGTTTCCCGCGTGGCAGGGGCTTCAATACGCCTTCGCCATACCTTTCAATAAGGATATCCTTCGACAGGCGGAAATCTGGCATTGCTTCTGGCTGACCTTCGCCAAGCCAGCGGCGATTACCCATCCATTCCATCGCGCGATAATAGCGATAGGTGTTGATTTCAGTTTCCACCTCATCGCGAACTATGGCCTTCTCTTCCCTGAAAGCTTTGTCACGCTCGCGTTTGATAGGAGCCATAGTCTCGCGCAGCAATCGTGCTTTGGCCTCATCTTCTGCCTGAGTTCGAAGCTTGATAAATGCATCATACTGATCGGGCGTAAGGCCCATTTCCTCAGCAGTCGCGAACAGTGGTCCAGTGTCGCCCGTTTCTGTCTTTGCGTCAGCGATTTCCTGATCAGACGCAAGCATGCGGTCAAAGACAGCATTGATCTCAGGCGAGGCGTTAACATTCAGGCCGGAAAGGCGACGATAGATAGAAATCAGCCATGACCGGAATTTTTCGAACGCCGTGCGCAAATCACTGGAAGGTGATTTTCCTTCCATCAAGTAAGCCTCAAATGCCCTCGCAAATTGCTCTTGCATGCCGACATCAATAGCCGCGTCTTTTGAAGCATCGCCGGTTGTGCTATTGTCTAGCGCAGCGATAACGTCATCAGCCGTGACATCACCACCCGCATCCTTGGCTACATCCGAAGCATTTGACCGCCACCAATCTTTGATAACATTAAAGTCTCCAGCGGCTTGCGGCTCTCCCGTAGAAGCCATGTTCTGCATGACGGTGAGGAAATAGTGACCACTCTCGTGCAGCATGGTGGACAAATCCGCAGTCTGGAAAAGTCGAATGATGCTGTCACCGTTGCCGACACCCCCGGCAGGGAATTGGATCAAGCCTCGTGGCCCCGCGCTACCATCTTGGAAAAGCAAGCCGGGCTGGCCGTATTTCTTCCCTTCTTCATCCCGCGCCTTCTCAAGCGCCTCACGGATTGCGGCGTCGTTATCGTCAAGTGACACACCGAGGCGCGAAAGGTATTCCTCGATTTTATCCAGATCAGAAACATCAGCAACGGCAGGATCGGCGGAGACAGAGTATTGAGCCTCCCCGCGTAGCTCGCGATCAATCGCGTCCCATAGTGGCCGGGAGATGTCTGGGGCCTGATTGCCACTTTCCAGTGAAGCCCTGTATTCGTTAGCTACGGGATCATCGGCCAGGAACCCGGCTTCAATGGCAGCGCGCGCGACATCATCAGCGCCATGCTTCTTGCCTGATCCGCCGAACATATCCTTCATACCAGAGGCGATACCACTACGGGCAAGCTTGAGTGACTTCTTTCCCTTGCCTCGCTTGACTGTCTCGGCATCACGCGAACGTAATTCGCCGCCAGTATCATTAATGCCGCCGTAATCTGAAATGAACTCAAGCAATGACTGCCTGCTATCGCGAGTAGTCCGGCGATTGCGCGCCTCGGCAAGCGTCCGGCTCAATTCATCGACATTACGCAACTGCATGCCATCTGGCCGCTCGCCAGTTACTTCCGGCAAAGGGTATCTCTGCATAAACTCTTCCGTGGTCAGGCCGGAACGTTCGGCCATGACCCTATAAAATGCAGGGTACAGAACAGCTTCCGTCGTCGCCACGTCGGTAGAGCGACCAGCTGCGCGTAGGCGAGATACCATCGTGTCATAGATTTGCTGCTCAGATGACCGGTACTGTTCTTCATCAAGACGCAGATTTTCGGCAACGCGCCAAGCTTCATTCATCGCATCTTCTGCACGCTCATTGAATGCCTTGGCTTCTGCAGAAGTAAATTCATCAGGATCGAAGCGCATGTTCTCCATAAGGAAAGCATCATGTTCCGACCCGGCGATTTTTGTGGCGTATGTGGCAGTTGGTATTTGAAGGTCCCCGCCACCAGCTATTGCCACATCAAGATCATCGCGTGACATGCCCTCAAGGCCGTCAACAAGCTCATGAGGATCAATTCCGACACTCTGAAAATACTGAACAAACTGCTCAGCCGGAACATAGATATTCTCAACTGGTCCATTTGCTGTCGCAGCTTCAATGAATTGGCGAAACTTGTCAGGCATTCGGTTACGCAATGCAGAGTTTTGAGCCTGCCCCGAAAGTTCCTGAAACAAAGTTTGGCGAGCCTCAGCGGCGCGGGCCTTTCTGCGATCCTCAAGGAAACCACGACCACCAACACCAGCAGCCTCAACGGGAGCGGTCACAAACTCGGCAAGCGCCTCTATGATGACATCCCGCATATCAACGGAGCCATTTGTAGCCATCTGCGCACCGGCTTCACCAGCACCGCCCATGAAGGCTTGCGTTACTGACTGCAATACCATGTCACCAATAGGACTTGCTGCAAGCTCTTTGCCCGCCACGCCGCCAGACAAACCATCCATAGCGCCGACAATCAGGCCGCGTATTGCACCGCGTTGTGCGGCTTCCTGCATAAGCGCCGGATCGGATATGACCTTTGCCGCGCCCTCCGGGGTGGATATGTCAATTCCCTTGCTCTGAAAGAACGACGATGGTTCTGTGTATCGCTCCTGAATACCGGACTGGCCACCAAGAGCCACCGCGCCAAGGACAGGGCTACGAGTTGCGGCGGTCACGCCAACAGCCGCAGCGATTGAGGGCAAGCTTTCCGCCGCAGTTTCCGTGAGGAAAGCCAGCAAGCCACCAGGATCAGAAGCCGCCTTTGTAGCGAAACTGGAAAGCTGATTCCACGGACCACCTTGAGGACCGCCAGCCATGAAATCGTCACGGAACCGCGCACCGGCTGGAGACATAGGAATGTCAGCAATTCGCTTGCCGATAATACCAACTTGCTGTTGGTAGTATTGTGCGGCCTTTTCTTGGTCGCGACCGAATAATTCGGCAATACGGGAATTGGCATATCGCGTACCGGCAAAAAACAAATCGTCTGGACCCGGTAACAATCTTTCAGCGATCACTTCGCCTTTGCCGTTGCGAATTGCAGACTGTTCAGAAAGGATATCTCCAAACGAACGATTTGCATCTTGCATACGTTCAAACGCCTGATCGGCCATAAACTGATTGTAGGATTGAGGGACACGTTTGACGCCACGGCTCAAAGCATTTCCGCCAGCCCCAAATGCAGTTTCCCACCATGACAGGCCGGAAAGATCATCCTTGGCAACCGCTGCATTTTCAGGAGTGCGCAACCATTCAGTCAGTCGCGGAGCGTTTGACAGGATGGTCTTGTTTTTCTGCTCTTCTATTTTCTGCTGAAAAATGTTCCGGTATTCCTTCACCAGTGGCGCAGGAGGAACCGGACTTCCAGTGACCTTGCCGAACTCATTGGCAAGGTTCAGATCACCGGCAACCTGATCAGGCGCATCGGTGGCCGACCCAAGAACTACATTGGCCGCGCCAACGCCACTCTGTTGCTTGCTGGCCTTCCACGAATTATAGTCCGCAATCGTATCCATTAAGGGGGCATCCTGTGAAAGCGAATGAAATGACGCGCATGAGCGCGACTAAGCGATTTCTGTTCAACGTGACCGTGATACCAATGGCGCTGATCGTGTTGTTCGTCGGCGCTATGTGGCTTCTTGGTGTTGTGGGATTAATCCCCGTCAACGGTTGAGAACAAAATCTTCATATCTGGCCGTCACTTCTTCTTGACTTGGCTTGCGGCCTAGATCGCGTTCGAGATCAATGGCAATACCCCGCCGCAAATCAATCGGAATATCGGAATATTTAACATCGACATCAACTGTGGTTCCGTCTGCGCGCGAACCAGCTTCAAATAGCAATCCATCCTTGTTGCTGTCCCAAAAAGTTCCGGGCGTCTTGATAACGACTGGCAACAGCAATTTGTTGACCATGGATTGAATATCTACCTGAGTAGGCGCACGATTATCATTCGCACGTTTAAACGCCTCCATTTCCCCAGCCAAGGCGTTCTGAAACTGCGCTACCCGCTTCCGATCATCATCATTCATCTTGGATGGCGTCTTTGCCACGCCTACGGCCTCAAGCTGGGTTTGTGCCTGCGAGAATGCACTGGTCAGGTTCAATCCATCCTCGCGAGCCTTTCGCTGATCAGTGAGCGCCGTTGATTGCTTCTCTGTAAGCTCCTTGATGGCTTCCTTGCTCAACCGGTCACGATAGTCATTAAGATCAACGTTCGCGAACTCACTCGGATTTGTCGCAGAATATTTACGCATGTCATACAGCAACGTTTCGTTGCTATCGACCGCCCTACCCTTTGCAGAAGTTTCCAGATAGTTCCACGCAGATGACACAGCCGACATGCCAGCAGCTTGACGAACCTCCATTGGCACTTGATCGGGCGTTTGCCCCTGATCAATATATTTCCATAGATCAGCCTTCGCCGCTTTCTCACGCGCTTCGTCAGCTTTGCCTTGAGCCTCAATCATGGCGTTGATCCGCTTGCGGGTCATGTCTTGCACGTCAGGGTCTTTGATGTTGGCAAGGTAGCTTTCCATGTCGGTAAAATGGTTCTGCGCCGAACGTGCCGATGCAGCAAAATCATTCCCGCCACCGCTGGGAGTGCCAAAACCCGCAACGGCATTGGCTTCTTGGTTACGACGCTTTGCATTGACGCCGCCGTTGTGGTCTTCCAATTCACGGATCGCTGTAGCAATCTCAGCGGGTCCACCCACCTTGATTGCATTTGCGACCGAGCTGGGGAGAGTGCCGTAATTGTAACCAACGGAAGTCACGGCAGCTTTTGCCGATGCTGAAAGAACATTCCATCGGTCTTGACCTACGGTGCTGATAATCGCAGATTGTGAACTCGCAACACGTCGGTTCAGATCACGCACCGCGTCATCGCGCGAAACGGTCATTCCTGGCTTAACCGTAACAACGCGGCCATCTGCACCGGTAATAGTGTCAGAACCAAAGCCAACACGGAAATGATTTACATCCCAATATGGCTTTGTTGCAAAACCCTCAAAACGGGAAATCATTGAAACGGCAGAGTTTACGCCGGGATCATTGCTTTTTGCCGTCGATGCAAAGAAATCAGCGGCGGCACGCTTTGACTTGGCTTGTGTGATTTCTGTCTTGAGGGAGTTTTGAAGAGAATATCGATCCGCACCACTTAACTGGTTGGAATGGTCAGAGATATACTTATCCGCTGCAATCGGATCATCTTGAGCCATGCGAAGCGTGATGTTCTTGTGCACCCCGGAAACATACTCTGCTTCGCGCTGTTTCAGTGTATCGGTATCCCAGCCAGCCATTTGACCTTGCTCGCGCAACTCCATGATACCGGCTGCGACATTCTTATTGACCATCGTCGGGTTGCCGAAATTTACAAGCGCATCATTTGCAAACGTTTCAATGCGGGCCGTAGACGCATCCTTAAACCACGTCTTTTGCTGCTGGGCAGTGTGAGTGATTGATTGCTGAAACATCGACTGTGTGCGAGCCTGCGAAGCTGTCTGATAAGCCTTGGCTGCTCCGGGCGTCAAACCCTTACCGAACTCTTTGCGCTTCTCTTCTGCCTCATTTTCGAACGCGGATCGACCGTCTACAGCGTTGCGGCCCTCAAGGGTCATAAACCCATTTTGCCCATACATACGCTCACGCGCCCAACTGGCATAAGAGTTATCAGCTTCTTTGGCGCGGTTAATGTCTTCAAGCTCTTTTACAGCAGCAAGACTTCCTCCAAGGTTTGATACTCCCTGCGCAAGCCCTTGCATTCCTCGACCGACGCCTGCGCCAAATGCTTCGGGCGAGGCTTGAACAGTGACGCCCTCCTGAAATATTGGACGCGTCGAAACACTCTGCTGATATTCAGGAACCTTTACCATAAGAGCCTCACTGTATCGATCCGATGGACCCTTGTTTGTACTGTTGGTATCCCTTGCCAGCGCCGGTCAAGACCGTACCGGCAGCGCCAAGATATCCACCTGCAACTGCGCTCTTAGCTTCCATGCGATTGAGGGTCGCGCCTGCCCGCTTGTTCACAGCATCAACACGATAATCATACGCCTCGCGATTGGCATTTGTGCGGATCGTTAAGGCGTCAAGCTCTCCAAGCGTGGCAGTATCTACAAGAGTATCGAGCGGAGAACCGAATGTGAGATCAACACCGTTTGCAGCCATGGCGGCAGTTTGCGCGCCGTTTATACGGGCAACCTCTTGGCGTTTCTTTTGCTCTTCCTGTGCGCCGCGTTCCAGCGCATCTTTCGCGCGGCGATCCGATAGCTGCGCATTCATATCCGCAACCTGTGCATTGTATTTACTCGCTGACGCGCTGGCTTGTGCCTGCTGCATCTGTCCCGCAGCACCAAGCAACGTAGATCCGATTGTCAGAGCAATTCCCAAATCACACATTATCAGACCTCAATTCGAACAGGCAGAACTCATGCCCCCGTAATTCGACCGGATCAAAGAGCTTAAAGCCCAACCATCGCAGCCATCGGATTGACGCCTGATTGCGCACATCGACAAAGTTCCTCATGACTGGATAGCGCCGCAATAGTTGGTCTCTCCAATCAACGGAACCACGAAGGAACGCCACATAGTTCTTTTCCACCGCGTCCGTTCCGAGCAACCAAGGCGCGCCCACACCGGCCAGAACATTGAGATCACCCACACCGAACATAAGTTCCGGTACGCCGTCGATCAGGGCTGTCCATGCGACGGATGACTTACGCAGAGAGTAGATCAAAGCATCAGCCGGCAATCGGCCAGATGCAGCGGAAACTTCATCACGATCCGCCTTGCGCATGCGCCGGGCTACCGTGCGAACGTGGGAGGCCCGCGCCGGAACGATCTGTATATCAACGGCCAATTGTGACATCCGGCATGATTGCGAGGATTGTCATGGGCAATGGATCAAACTGCTTGATCCAAACATTGCCATTCGTATTCCAATCCCAAGGCGTTGTTATCTGTATGTCACCGGTATAAAGGGCGATTGCCTCATTCCAGTTTTCAGTAGAACGCTGTCGATACTCCGATAGATGTACGCTATCACGCTCGCCGTCATATGGACCGACGAATATTCCGCGTGTTTTTTCAACTCGCATCGTCACTTCGCTGACCGATTTCATACGCCCTTGCACCGTCCCAAGGCCCTGAATTGTTCCAAGATCGAGATCGAGAGTTTGCAGCGCAGAAACCATCGACAAACCAACATGCACTTTTGAAGCCGCATTTTTCAATGTGATGCCTATGCCGCCTGCGACCGGCCCCACCGTGAGATTGCGCACCACATTGCCATCTGCAAGAGCAACGACTGATTGCCCTAATAGATGGTC
The DNA here is from genome assembly GCF_014189505.1 of Phyllobacterium sp. 628. Classification (GTDB taxonomy): domain Bacteria; phylum Pseudomonadota; class Alphaproteobacteria; order Rhizobiales; family Rhizobiaceae; genus Phyllobacterium. Next base: position 3,193,994 of record NZ_CP050301.1, read on the forward strand.
TAAGCCGTCAATCACCGTGACGGGTGGCCCTGAATACGTCAGGCCGCTATCTACAAAGAATGCATCGTCCACCTCAGCAAAGTCGCGTGTGTGCAACCGTTCAATGTATCTTTTTGATACGCCGCCGATGGTCCGCTTCACCAAGAAATAAGGAACATCCTCATTTCCTTCTGCTACAACGCAGACACTTTCAAACTGTGCATCATTGTTTGGGCCGCTTTCGTGGCGCGTCCAAGCCCAAACTTCATGCTCTTTCATGTATGTTAGCGATACAACAGAGCCGTCATCCAAGATTACCCAAGCAATCGAATAAGGCGACTGTGCATAGCACCATGACTTGATTATCCTACCCTCAAATAGATGACGGGCCATGATTGTAAGGTCACGGCCAACGTAGCTATCATTCGAAAACTCATAGCTGAAATCGCGAACAACACCGCCGCGCTCCTGAGCAAACAACACGGTGTTACCAACAACAATAGGCTGCACCTTGGCCGCACCACGATAACCCTGATTGTCGATCTTGATTGCAGATGGTGCGATTGCGTCAGAGTTCTGACCGCCGCTAACAACCCATTCAGAGCCAGAAGTCAGAAGCATAAGGCCCTTGATTGCTAGCATCGAACGAATTTCGTTTACCTGACGGGCCTTGATGCGGAACGTTACCGCATCGCTCGCCTTTGATGGCGAGCTTTCCCCGAAGTTCTCATAGTTCGCTGATTGAGACATCCATACCGCTTGCGGATCGTTTTTCGTACCGGCAAGAGCAATACGCTGTTCAATGAATGTGGCGCAACGTGGGTAATTACCCGGTCCATTGAACGGATTGCGCGCAGACTGAGGACCATCGGCAATATCGGGGGTAATGTTCTCATCAACAAACGAAGTAGTCTCTGAACGTCCAACATACCCATATACACCGTTGTCCTTTCTATAGACGATATAGGCCGACGCACCAGCTACAGGGTTCCACACAAGGCTATTCTTATTTCCTGCGATGCTCATATCATTGCGGATAGAGAATGGGGCCGAAGGCAAACTTTCTTCGCTAGTTTCCGATGCGACAGCAGAAACCGCATATGTTGCTACTTTGCCGAAAACAACCACGGCGCTTACGCCTGATGGAGTGGCAGGAGCGCCGGGCGACGAAGTGCCAGGCGCAACTTCACCAGAACCACGAAAAGCCCCAGGACCAGAAGGCATATCGGCAGACGTGCTATTCGTTTCAGCAACTATGCCTACATCCGCATCTGTTCGATATACCCTGTACGTCACCGCACCGGGAACAGCATTCCACGATACCAGAATGAAGCGACCATCAAAATTCTCAAACTGCCATGAAACAGCTACAGCACCCGACGCGGCACTTTCTGCGCCGCCAGCGCTGATAGCCGTTACTTTAAGCTGGAACGCTCTACTATCTCCGCTACGGAACTTGTACCGAGCCGTTGCTGATAGACCGGTTGGAGCTGGGACCGATGGAGCAAACATGACAGGCGTCAATGTCCAATTGTCATCAGCGAGGCGGGAAATCTTTTGAACTGGGTAATCTGGATGGCAGACATACATAACATCAGCCTCTTGAATAAAGACCAGATCAGCCACCTTGTCATGCGCGTATGGAGTTACAGTCTCATAAGGGAAGCCGCCGCCTGAAAGAATAAGCCCGCCATTGCGGAACACCCTGAAATACCTATCCCCGAACTCCAAAACATATGACTGTTCAGTATTAAACTGGAAGGGGATCAAAGCGGCGTTGTTGGAACTTACCTTCACTTCTCGAATGAATTGCAGGCCAGCGCGGTTTGAGGCCCCTCCATGCGGATGTATGAATAGATTGAGAGCGGTCTTAAGTCCCGATCCGTACTTTGCGAGATCGACACGCGCCCATAGTGCGGGTGACAGTTCCCCGGCAGTGAATGAGGGTTGATATGCACGAAGATCAGACATGTCAGCGCCCCGCCACAAATTCAGTTTCGTGATCGGATGTCTCGCGAACCTCATTCGCGTCGGCTTCCTGTGCAAGTCCCTGTGTCTGCTGCGCAAGCTGGAAAGCATCGGCGCGCATCTTAGGGTCACGGGTCAAGGGCATAGCAAGGCGAACAGCCAAATGCCAAGCAAGGGCATCTACGAACAGTGGGGTAAACTTTGTAGGATCGGTGAGCCGCACTGTATAGCGCAGGAAGGCGGGCGAAAGGTCTGAATAAATGGTGGTTCCCTCAATGTCATGAGGGTAAGAATATTCGGGGATCAAAGCCCCCTCTTCCTTGCGCATGTCCGTGGTGGAATAAGCCGGTCGAACCCAACGAACTTTGAGGCAATCAACCGGGCGGCTATATGCATAAGCCCATTTGCCCAGCTTATCATTAGTCAACTGCGCGAGGGATTGTGTCTTGCCCGCGAACCGCCATGGATAGCCTTGCAGCAGCATATCGCGAACATGCTCGTAAAACTGATTGCAGGCTCGTGCCTCCGCGTTCGGCTCAGTCAGAGCATTAATATTGCTCTTGCCGAGATTGAGAGCGCAAGATTGCAAATGGATACAATGGATGTCATTTGCCGGACTTTTCATTCGGGAATAATATGCTGGCAGCGTCCCGTTCTTTGGGTTTGATAGCCGCCTCAATGATTTCGAAACCTATGGAGCGCGAACCGTTCTTGCTGTCGCTGACGCTCGAAACGCGAACAATTGCGACCATCGACATGTCAGTGCCAACCTTCGCAGTGTCGATACCCAGCGCGTCCATCTGTGCTTCATCGAAGTAGAGAGTAGGAAAGTATTCGTCGGTGTCAGCGCCCGATGGCTTTGTCTCAGCAAGGTCGCTGTACTTCTTGGCAAGGCTTGTCATTTTCATGGGAACATTCCACTCACGTCACGGGCCGGAATTACCTGCTGGTCGTTGTAGATCGTGCGACCGTCCGCGACGATCACAACGCCAATTACGGGCTGGTCATTATGAATGACCTGACCGCTCACACTGCGAATACCTAAGACCCTGATATTGTTGATGATCATCACGCCGTCAGGGGCAACGCTAAGCCCAAGCACTGGCCGGTTATTGAATACTTTCACACCATCGGCCACGCCTTGAACACCGAGAACTCTTTGTTCATTGTAGATGTAGGCCATTCTTGGCATCCCGATTAGGAGGAAAAGAGGGCGACCGAAGCCGCCCCGCTATTCAATCAGCGACGGGCTGGGGAGCGATCCAGTCTGGTTCTGTTCCGCCTGTAGCCGCATTGATTTCATTGGTGACGCGAATAGGCTCAGGAGCGTCACCAAAAGGCTCTGCCACTGGAGCGGCTACCGTCGTTGCCTTGCCGGGCTTTGCAGCCTTGCCGGGCTTCTTTGGCTTCTCGTTCACCGGTTCTGATGGATCAGTATCGGCAGGATCTTCGCCGGAGGTATATTCCTTTACCCATCTTCCCAGCTTCACATCATCCGGCCATTCGAACACATCGCCATGTTCGCGAAGGATACCGGCGATGTAGCCCCGTGTTTTTGCGAGAACTTTAACCATTTGACTGATTACCCATTGTGACCCCGGCAGTAACCTTGCCAGTCGTCGGCGCTGTGCCTGTAACTGTGTAGTTCAGTCGCAAGAACTGCTCATCGGTGCCGCGAGTGATGTACTCAGGGACAACGACCTTACCGGCCTTGAGATCAGCCAGAACGACCGTCTGCGACCAAACCGTCTTAGCCGAAGAGAAGGCGGAATTGTCATCGACCTGCAAGGCAACGCCCAACGAAGTCAGATTGTTGAACGCCTCAACGACCTGAATGAGCAACGGGATTTGTTTCCCTTTGCCGATGTCGCGGACGATACCCGGCTTGATAGGTCCGAGATCAATTGTATTGGTGGATGCCACCGATGCCGTGATAGCCTGCGCATCGGAAAGCAAAGTCTGCTGATCGAAAATCATTTCTGGTTGCCTTTCTTAAGGAGCAACCCGTCGCAATGATGCGACAGGTTCAGGCGGTTGATGGATTAGATGGCGACAGACGGAACAAGAGCCTCAGTATTCAGGATCGCGTCAGTCATACGGATCGGAATATCCCGGTACGTTTTGATTACGCGACCCTCAACCTGCGTCTGTCCGAGACCGGTGTAGTTGGGATTGGCGGCGAGCAACGAACGGTCACTCGACTGCGCGTCAAGGATTTCAAGAACCTGACGGTTCATGTAGATCGCAGTGTTACCGCCAAGTGCGCCGATGCCGTATACTTGGAACAGGCGATAGTATGCCTTGCGCATAAGCGCCCAAACATCGACAGAACCAGCCAGAAGATCAGAAACATCGATATTGGCGATGCGGGCGCTATATCGATAATCCTTCACGAACGCACCGATATGCCATTCGTACATGGAGACTTTGGCATAGTAAGTGCCGCCGTTCACCTGATCAATCACAGGTTCTTCGCCCTTATCCATGATCGAAACACCGGCCTTCGTACCCTTTGGATAGAGCAGAGAAGTCGCGTGATCCGCCCATGTGACAAACCAGATCGACGTATTGTCAGAACCAGCGCCGCCGCCATGGATAACCTGATTGGCAATGTTCGGCTTGCCAGGATCAACAAGGTTTGTATTGTATGCATTGAAGCGAGAGGCCAACCCCTTAAACTTTTCGGGCGTTGTTGCTGTGTCATGGTAGAAAATGCCCGTAGCCATTTCCTGATTGAGCGCTTCAACGTATGGCATGCTGTCAACAAGGCGGGCTTTTGCTTTGTCTGGAGCAAGTTTGAGCAAGCGCGTATCGATTTCCGAGCGGGCTTCAACAAAGCCAGTCGTATCATCGACCTGCTGCATGGTCGCCTTGGATGCTTTCACACCCTTGTAAAGACGGCCCCACGAGACAGTAGGATAGCCGGTGCGGATTGAGTGGCGATGGACAGCATCCATGTTGCACTCAGTCGCAATCGCATCGTCAAGGATGGGGTTATTCTGCTTGAGCAGTTCAATAACCATGCCCTCAGCCGACCCCTTATAGGCGTCTACAAGCTGCGGGTAAGAACTTCCGATAATTGCCATTTTCTAACCTTTCGGTGCGTCATTCGGGAACAGAACATGCGCGGGTTCTGCGGGCTTGCCCGAACCTCCCGCACCGCCATCAGCCGGACTATCTTCCTTGATCATAGCGCCGACCTTTGCCATGAAACGGATAAGCTCAGGATGGTTGCCGCCACCACTCGCCTGCAAATATTCCTTCAATTCTGGAGTGCCGAGCGTGTTGACCGCGCGCCGGGAGGTGGCAACGGTGTCATCCCATTTAGTGCCACCGATATCCTTGTCGGCCTTGGCGTCATCCACCCACTTCTCAAGGGTCTTTCCCCAATTTTCCGTGCGGGTCTTGGCGCGAGCCTGTTCAACCTTGACGTATTCGTCAGTGAGTTCTTGCGCTTCACGGGTAGTCATCTGTTTAGCGGCGAACTTCGGGCCGAGGGCGTCAAGCAATGCCTGATCCACAGCAATGCCTTCAGGCATGGTCAGCGCGTATTTTCCGTCAGCCGGTACGGCGTCCAGCGGATCAGCCTTCTTGTCTTTGTCGTCGGCTGGCTTGGTCTTGTCATGTTCTGACTTCGCGGCGGTATTTTCCGCCTCCGACTTGTTAGGATCAGGAACATATTCCTTCCAGTCGCCGGACTTGTTGTCGCCTTCTGTTGGCTTCTTGTCTCCGTCAGCCTCGCCCTCGCCCGGCTTTTTCTCACCGGCAGGCGGATCAGCGGGCTTTTCATCTGGAAACAACACACTTTCAGGCGTTGCAGGAGTGCCAGCGCCACCCTCATTCTCAGAGGAAAACACGGGGCGATACTTCTCAAGCATCTTGATCATCATCATTTCCTTGTGTTGCGGAGCTATTCGCAGCCGCTTGATCCATTGCTTTCAAGTCAGCGACGGCGAGCAACAGAGTTGGATAGAAACGCGGGTCAATCTGATCGAGCTTGCCAATCAGTCTGCGGCCTCCAGCCTGTAGCCCTAACGTGTAGTTCGTCGCGTTGTCGTCGCCGGTAAAAGCGTCTTGATAGATTGCGCAATCGGTCAGAATATCGAACAGAACGCGCTTGCCGCTTGGCATGGCGAAAACCTCGCGATACGCCCTCGCCAGTTCTTCACGCTCAATCTGTTGCAATGTAGAAAGTTGTTCTTCCAAATCGCCCATCATCCGATGCCCAATTGCTGGAGAAGTTGCCCACCAGACGGATTGCTCCCAGCCGTCGCAAGAACACTTGCAGCGTCAGCGCTATCCTTGATGGCAGGCGCGACGGTCGCGGCCATTTGCGCATTCTCTGCCATCTGCTGTTTTTGCGCCCGCGCATCACGCATCTTCGTGACTTCATCATCAGGTACGACGATGGACGGAGGTACGCCGAGGTAATCAAAGTAAACATCAACGGCTTCGTCAGCATCAACCTTATCAAGAACATCGGGCTTGACCGCCGATATCTGGCCAAGGAACGCAAAGCCACGCTCAATGCTGCCTGTAGCGACGGCCTTCTGTGCCTGTGCAAGCATCGAGATATATTCGATCTTCAATTCTTTATTTTGCAGATCAGGCGGCGGCGCTGGTAACTCGCCGCGACGATTGAGGATCGCGTATGTGCGATCAATGACCGGCTCAAGCTGGCCGTTGTAAATGTTCTCAAGCACCGGACCCAGCGCGAGAAGCTTCTCTTCTTTACGCTCTGCAATCTCCATGGTGTTTCGCGGCTGGATGCCTTCCATATTGGCAAGCATTAAGAACAGATCGGCATAGAATGCGCGATTGATGCGATCCTGAGTGTCCCTGATATCGGCGGCAAGCTCTGAAAGACGCAACTGCACTTCCATCGCGGGGCGGAAACCCTTCCCCTGAGGATCGTCGGCATAGGTAATAGCGCCCGGCAGGAGCGACATGGGATTATTCCGCATGCTTGTCGGCCCTGTCATGGGTGGCCGGACGATCTTGTCAATGGCCTCAAGCTTACGTGTCTGCTCCATCTGGAGCATCTTCACATCACCAAGCGCAATCTGCCCCGGCGACGTGGCGTAGTGATCATCGGCGGCGAGTTCCCAAGCTGGACCGATAAGCGGGTTCTCATCAAAGCCGCTTTCCTCAAGCAAGCGCCCTTCGCTGCTCATGTCTTCCCAATAGTTCGACAGGAACGGCTTGTTAGCCTTGTCGATCATACCGGGATTGCGAGACAAGCGCGGCTCAATGGCATGGCAAACGTCAAAACATTCGTCATACTTTGAGGTATCGTACATTGTCTTGATACGCTGGCTGACCTTATCGTAACCAAAGCGGCCAATAATTCGCTGCACGGACCAGCGGAATTGACGATACATTGTCGTCACGCGGCCCTTGTCGTCGCGAGCCAGCCAGAAGCGACCATGCAATAGCTGCTGCATACGGATTGCTTTGTCATCATCCTCAACAAGAATGCCGAGGGATTGACCGAACTGACCGAGATCACCGTAGCCAGTATGAAAAGCGTTATAGATATTGGATGCCTGAAACACTTCACGCATGCGCGCTTCGACCGCCGCAAGATATTCTTTTACGGGCGCAAAGTCTTTCAAATCAGGATCAAACGTTGTCAGCCGGAACCAAGGGCGCGCGGGTGACGTGATGCCGGAATGCATGCCAGATTGCAGCGTTCGGAGAGCAAACGTTCCCGTACTGTCGATGATCTTCTTGCGGTTGATTGCGCCCTCATTCTTATTCGTCAGGCGCAAACGTGACGGCTCGATATACTCAGCCAGCGGCGACCATACGCTTTCCCAAGGTTGGCGAACCTGTTTAAGTTCTTCCAATCGGCGGCGATGATAGGCGATTTGCGTTTCGTATCGAGCGGCATTGTCGGTCATGTATTGTGTCCGATCCGGCTTACTGGCCGAGCAATGTCTTTTTGTCAGTTGGCGCGGCAGTCGTGACGCCAGAGCCGGACGTGAGAATGGTGTTTGCGCCAGCTTTCACCCGGTCTTCTGTGCGTCGGCCAGTGGTTGACTTGATTGCGTCACCATCTGGCAGGCGCATCGCAGCGTTTTCAGGTGGCAGGACAGGAGCTTTTTGTTCGGGCTGGGAAAACATGCACATGGGATCACCGTAGGTTGATGAGCAGGATGATCGCGACGAAGGCCGCGAGCGCGTAAATCAGGAGCGAGAAAAGGGATTTGAGCTTGCCAGCCGGGAGCGCGTCAGCGATGCAGGACAAGCCGACAGGCAGCGCCGCAATGACGGCAAATACGCCCAGCTTTGCGATCAGGCAGACGATAAACAGCATAACGCAGAACAACCGGCCATTGGTGGCAATGTTCTGCGCTACTGCGAACTCCAAACGCTGGTTGTGTTCCTTGGTCTGGTGCACTTCACGCTGGATGTAGTAAGCTGTCTCTTTGTCCTGATCGGTCATGGCATCCTCACGCAAGCGGGTCATAATCGATCTGTACCGGCGAATGGTTGCCGCCATGAACCTGATGCCGCACCTTCTTTGCGACTGGCTCAGCGAACGTCAGCGCCAGCGCATCGCCCTTGTTCGGGGATGGAAGGCCGCGCTCCTTCATATCTTCCTTGCTTTCAAGCTGTATCTTGCCATCTAAACGGGAGACCGTTTCAGGCCCCACGAGATCGTCATATAAAAGCTGGTCTTTCGGATCGATTGCGCCGCCAGCCTTGATCCAGAGTTTCATTTGTCCCCAAATGTACGCCCGCACATTGATGTACCCAGGATCAAGGGACTTGCCTGAAAACCATATGAGCCGCCATGTTCTGCCCATGGTAAGACCAGCGCTCACGATGCCGGTTCCATAGCCCGCGTCCACGAATACCGCGTCGGCTTGGTGTTCATCCTCAAGCCGCGCAATCAGGTTCGCCACTTGTACGTCGTTGTCATTGCGAGGAATGGTTGCGAGGCTTTTGGAATACAGCCCTTGTCTCAGAACGATCTCAAGGCTGTCATCACCTGTCCAAGCAGGATCAACACCAATGATCTTTGGTGCGAAGCTGTACTGACCGGGGCGCAAATGGACCTTTTGCGCTTTGTCTACGTCGTCGGCTGAAATGAACTGCATGGCTGATTGCGCCGGGAACTGCCCCCGTACACGCACCTTCACAAGGTCGCTGTCCTCGCCGTTGTCATCTACGAGGCGTTGAAGATATTTTTTGTTTGTGCCGGGAACCGTGCGGCTATCAATTTGCCGGTTCTTCCATCTGTGCTTGAACTTGCGGAAGCACTCACGAAAGCGTCCGCTGTTGCGCGTCGGGTTGCCAAACACTACCCATATGATGACGGTGTTTTCATCGGTCAGCGCGCCTTCTGCGACTTCCCAAACCTTGTCATGGATTTTGGATGCCTCATCGAACAAGACGAGGATGATCTTGCCCTTGTTGTGCAGACCGGCGAACGCTTCCGTATTATGTTCGGACCATGGAATGAAATCTTGCCGCCAGCTATCGGAGCGCGTTGGATCGCGGCTCTTGATGGTTGTCGCCTGCACATCGAACCAATGCGCAGTTAATGACATGCGGAACCACTTGCCTATTTCCGGCGCTGTCTTTGTCCTCAACTGCCCCTCTGTGTTGGCGGTTGTGACAATCTTTGCGTCAGCCCAACAGGACATTGCCCAATTGGACAGCATTCCCATTTCAGCAGACTTGCCGATACCATGGCCGGATGCGACGGAGATTTGCAAAGGTTCGTATCTGGTCTCAGGATTTGCCAGATGTTCGCGGATGATGCCGTTGATATCATCCTGCCAAGCGCGCGGCCCGTCATAGTCTGAAAGTTCGCCGTGTCCCCAATCCCACGCTACATTACTCCAGCGCACAGGATCGAACCGGCAGGATGCAGCAAGTTCAATGATATCGTCATTCGGATCGCGGTTATGGCCGATGCCCGGTTGCTTAACCATTGTGAGCGACCTGTATTCCGAACAGGTCTAATTCATCCGTTTTATTGGAGCGACGATGCGCGGCGTATGGCGTGTTGCGATGGCAATCTTTCGATTGTATGGGCCAATCATCTCGCTTGGATTGAAAAGCGTCACAGCAGATGCACCAACGCCTGTTCGCCACTATAACCCATTCATGAGCGACAAGATTAGCCATCGCGTTTCATAGCCCGCTCAAGCCGATCAGCAAGAGTATCAAGACCCTTCACTACTACCTGTTCGCTAAAGGCATTGACGCGGACGTGCTTGCCGATCAGTTCCGTGCGCTTGATACGGCTGTCTAGCCTGACCTTGTATTTGGTGCCGATCCACTTGCGCTCTTTACCATGGCCTTCATACAACTGCTCAGTCTCAATGCCTTGTACTAATCCCTTGCGAAAGATTAGAGGCCATTCATGCACCGGCAGGACTTCACCGGTCTCTTTGTTGAACAGATCAGCGACATCAGCCTCATTCTCATCGTGCAATCTTTTAAGGACGTATTCAGCGTCAACCTGCACAGCTTCGGAACGCTTATCCTTACGGGCATTGATTGCGGCCATTACCTTGGGATTTCTTAGTAACTTCGAGCCAGTAACCTCAGCGCCATTTGCAGCGTAGCCAGCCCTAATAGCGGCCTGCGTTGCGTTCAGGTCGATCAGGTATTCATCAACAAATCGCTCTTGTTTCGGGGTCAGTTTGTCAGTCATCAATCTAGCCTTTGATTAGGCTCATTGATTACCGCTGGAATGGTTGCATTTCAGAACATCAATGCGGTTTCCACATCACTCTCCCATTATTTACGGTAATGACGCACTAGTGCAGCACTTTTCCGTAAAAACATATCGTAAGTCATTGATAATGCATAAGTGTATCAGATGGCACATGATTAAAGACTATACGCGCATATATGTGCATGCATGTATGCCGAAAGATCAATGGAAGTGCGTCATTGTAACACTATCAATGAGTTAGTCGCGCACAGTGCGTCACTAATGAGCGGTCCTCACATTTCAGACAGGCTTATATAATCGTACATAAGTGTTGCGATTTTTGTTGCGATAATTGCCCATCATGATATTGTTGTGATTAACGCAACATTATCAGCAAAAGGGAATGCCATGCCTACTGCAATCGTTTGGACATACAGAGCCGATCAGGGCCGAAAAGAATACGTAATACAGCTACAAAATCACGTGACCATTACAGGCAAGGAAGATCACTTCGCCCTTGCCTGCCATGATGCAAATAACGTGGTCGCCGGGATGCGATTGTTGGCTGATCAAGAAGACATGCACTTTGGAATACAGAAGATCGAAATGAACTGACAGTTTGGTTTCGCCTCTACGGAGGCGTTTCCCAACTGCCAGAGGGTGAATGATGAGAGTGCTTATCGCTTGTGAATATACGGGGACCGTTCGCCGGGCATTTGCCGCCCTCAGTCATGACGCATGGTCTTGTGATCTGTTGCCCTCATTAGACCGCAGCAACAAACACCTGATTGGCGATGTCAGAAAGTTCCTACATCTTGGCTGGGACATGCTCATGGTGGCCCATCCGCCATGCACCCGCCTTTGCAACAGTGGTGTGCGCTGGCTGAGTGAGCCGCCGACACGGTTGACCGCAGAGCATTACAACGCCGCCGAGATTGCCGCGTACCGTGATATGAACCGCGACCAGCGCTTGGCATTCATGTGGCAGAAACTGGATGACGGCGCGGAACTGTTTTCCGATTTGTGGAACGCTCCCATTGAGCGGGTCGCAATTGAAAACCCTGTCATGCATGAGCATGCCAAGAGCCGCATTCGCAACTACAAAGCATTCGCGCAATCCGTTCAGCCCTACCAGTTTGGCCACCGCGAGACAAAGCGCACATGCCTATGGCTTCGTGGCCTGCCAGTGTTGCAGCACACCACGCCAGAGCTTGAGCAGGAATACCTATCACTGACGCTTGAAGATCGCAGGACGTGGGCTCGCGTTCACAATGCAGCGCCGGGGCCGGGCCGATGGGCCGAACGCTCCAAGTTTTTCTCAGGAATTGCCGACGCTATGGCGCAGCAGTGGGGAGGCGACGGCGACCAGCCACGCGGCCAACTCGATCTATTCGACAGGATTGCAGCATGACGGCCAAGATCGCGCGTGTCATCGACTTTGAGACAACGGGGACGCAAGAGGACGAAGGCGCGGAGGTCATCGAGCTTGGCCGTTTCGACGTTGATCTTGCTACCCGCGAGATAGGCAACCCATGGCGATCATTTGCGAAGCCGACCGGAGCAATACCGGCAGTGACGAAAGCCGTACACCACATCACAGAGGGCGACGTGCAATTTGCCCCAGCCCTCGCCAGCCTTTGGCCTCCATTCTTCGCCGGATGTTCGCAGACAGATATTCTCGTGGCGCACAATGCCAAGTTTGAGCAGCATTTCAGTGACGGAGGCGGCAGGCCGTGGATCGACACTTACAAGGTGGCGCGTATCGTTTGGCCGGATGCACCGACGCACAGCAATCAGGGCTTGCGGTATTGGCTGGAGATTGAGCTTGACGAAGATCAGGCATTTCCGCCGCACCGTGCCTTGCCTGATGCCTATGTGACGGCTCACATCCTTTTGCGCCTTCTCGATCTCAAGACGCCCAACGAAATGATTACCATTTCGAAATACCCGGCGCTGTTGCGAAAGATCACTTTCGGGACAAAGGCCAAGGGCAAGACCTACCAAGAGGCTCCCTTGGATTACCTCGAATGGATCAGGGACAAGAGCGAGATGGACGAGGATACCAAATTCTCCGCTCATTACTGGATCAAGAGGAGGACAGCGACATGACTGCCAACCTCACGGATAAGATATCCCTTGCCAATACGATCAAGCAGAACCTTTCCGGCACATGCATGCGGACGCTGGAAGGCGAGCTTGAAGACGCCGGACACGCAGAACTTATCAACGATGAAGAATTTCTCCGGCTGTTCGATGATCGCTGCTTTTTATGCGGCGGCTGCGGGTGGTGGCATGACACGGACGAACTAGCCGATGCTGATGGCAGCGACTTGATCTGTGTGGAATGCGCAGGAGATGGGGAGGATGAGGAATGACGCTGATCCTTCAATCTCTGCTGGCATTCATCGTCTACGCCGGTATCGGCACGTCAATCTATTTTACATTCAAAGGAGGCTTCAAGTCATGACCATCACAGAGACATCGGCGCTTAAGCCATTGGACCTTTCAAATTTGCTTCGACATGCGTTCCTCACTGGTCGAGGTATCAATGGAACGTTGTCCGACGACGATTTAAAGGCATGGACAGAATACGACCCAACAGACTTGGGTTGGTATAGGCGCGTTGAAGCCGCTCTTTCACCAGAGCCAGCCCAGTTACCGCAAGACGTTATCAATCTGGTGATTGCCGTTCGCGAAGTGGTTTATGAAAGCCATGATCTGGAGAAGTCAGCGGCGCTTGATAAGGCTGTAGAAGCTTTTGCTGAACGTGTGCCATGGGACAATGACCCCGCACAATTCCTTGCTATGGAAGATGGCGAGTTTAACGGAAACGAACCGGATATCCGAGACCAGCAGTATCGCGACTTTGGTTTGCGTGAAGAAGACTTACCATAATCGACATCACCCAGGACGCGGCAAAATAATGATTTCGCAATTTGGGAAGGGCTTCGAACGCCTCATGACCCTTGCCCCGTTTCGCAGATAGATCACACGATCAGGCCGCTCGGTACACATAACCTCATACACCGCTATCGCCGCGTGCAGATTGTTTACCCCCGCAATCAGATCATAGACCTTTTCATGATCAGCGGACCATTCTTCTACCTGATAAGTCCAATCGAAAATTCTTGTCATGGCGTGAAAATGGTGACGGAACAAATAAAGAACAATATGCGGTAAAAAATAATCATCATCCAAATTAACAAGGCTATATACACGGCTATAGTGTTGTGATATTCACATCAATAGCAACAATCACATCAACGGAGCAACGATGCAAATTTACACCGTTATCGAAGCTGATACTCAAGTCCCTGTCTGCGACGGCATTAAAGATAGATCCGATGCAATCAAGATCGCGGCCAAGTCCAAGCGCAACGACGGCAGGGATTATGCCGTCATCGGCACTCTGACTGAAACGATCTTTTCCACGCAAGCGACCCACAATCTCCTTTCCTCTCTCTGATCCCCTTCGGCGTCCGGCTCGCGTGGCCGGATTTCAAAAGTGATCCACTACCGGAGCAACCAACATGAGTTCTGCAGAAACCACTTCATTGATAGACGCCGCAATTTCGCGCCTCGTTGCATTGCGCGCAAAAGTGAAGCCCGGCGCTTGCTACACAGTGGCAGTTCAGGCCGATAGCTTCCGGCAGTTCGAAGACTACACCAAAGAGGCGCAGGACATCGTTTCCGACCTCACAGTAGGCATGTGTGGCTTGGCGGCAGGCTGGGGCGATCAGCCCATGACAGAGCATGACCGCAAGCGCATTCGCGAATGCATCGCGGACGGCGTTGATGATGCCCTATCGAATGCCGCCGCGTGGGCCGAAAGCATTGAAAGCGAATATCTTGAGGCCGCAGAATGACCACGCGCACCAAGAAAGAGCAGTTCATCAAGAATTCTGATCCTCGAAAAGTCAAAAGGGTTGTCGATGGCATATTGCAACGCCACGGGCTGGATTTCTTCGAGGATTGCGTAATTGACGAGATTGTTTCCGAGCTAATCGCAGGCGAACGATTTCAGCAGAAAACCAATCGCGCAAACCGCAAGATCGCCGCTGAGTGGAGGGTATGAAATGCCCACTACCAATCCTCATCTTGCATTCAGCAACCACCTCACATCAGCGGACTTTGATCACCCTATTCGCGAAACGTTCATAGGTCAGGCACATATCGCCGGAACGGGACCAGCCGGAACGACATGCAGAGAGTGCATTTTCTGGCATGTTTGGAAAAATAAGCAGAACTCCCCTTTCAGCAAAAATCCGCCCGCTCCTACCCCCCCAGTTCAATGGAAAGAGACACGCGACCAAGCCGCTCGAACTGAAGAAGGCTTATTGCAACAAGCCGATCCTTAACAAGGCCAAACGGCTCATTCCCCACGACGCCAAATCGTGTCGCCTTTTCGAACAATCAGACAACCCATTACCCGCAAGGAAACCTGACTAATGTCGTTGGAAAAATTCATTGAAAAGAAGTTCAGGAAATCAACAGTCTCGATCATTACTCAGGCCAATGTGATCATTGACGAATATCGGGCCATGGGATTTTCTCTCACGCTTCGCCAGCTATATTATCAGTTCGTCGCGCGCGGCATCATTCCGAACAAACAGACCGAGTACAAGCGGCTTGGCGAGATTATCAATGATGCCCGCCTTGCCGGGATGATTGACTGGAGTTCGATTGAAGATAGGACCCGTAACGTTCGACAAGTTAATATGTGGTCTAGCCCGCAATCTATCCTTGATGCGGTAGCTTCCCAATACCTTGAGGACCCGTGGGACACCCAGCGCTACGCCCCGGAGGTGTGGATTGAGAAAGACGCGCTTGTCGGTGTGATCGAACCAATCTGTAATCGCCTGAGAGTGCCGTTCTTTGCATGTCGTGGATATACCTCACAGTCAGAGCAGTATCGCGCTGGAAAGCGTTTCGCAGCCTCCTATCGCAACGGCAAGCGTCCTCTTGTGCTGCATCTTGGCGACCACGATCCGAGCGGCCTCGACATGACACGCGACAATGGCGACCGGCTGCGAATGTTTGCCCGGCATGGTGTGATGGTTCGACGCCTCGCGCTCAACATGGAGCAGGTAGAGCAATACTCCCCGCCACCCAACCCGGCCAAGGAAACCGATAGCCGGTTTGAAAACTACCGCGAGCAGTACGGTGACGAAAGCTGGGAGCTTGACGCGCTCAACCCGCCAATCATTGAAGCACTCATTCAGGAAGCTCTTGACGACGTGATTGACGCCGATGCTTGGCAAGAAGTGATCGAACGTGAAGAGGCCAACAAAGGCGACCTTGAAGCTGTTGCGCACCGCTGGGATGATGTGTCTGAATTTTTGAGGGCTGAATAAAATGGCCGATCTGATCAAGGCAACTTTGCCCTTCACCAAAAAGCGCATTGGTAAGCATTATCAATGGAAGTTTGAGCTTGATATTCTGTTTGCGTGGTGCGAGGCCAACGGCGCTGAATTGTTTCTTACCTATGCGCCGTATCAGGTTGCGAAGATTATAGGAGACGGCTTTAAGATCGTCGCCTATCCGCATAAAACGTCGGCATGCCATCACCATATGCGCCTTCGTGACGAGGGAAGCAAGAACAAGCGGCGCGCCGAAGAAGTCATGGAAACGCTTGATCGCCTCGATAATGTGAGGGGATGTACGTTCTCTAGGCACCACAACCTTTCGAGGTTATTGAAATGACCCCGTTTGCATCGCTTGCCCTGTTTCGCAGGAACGGCAATATTGTATTCAAAGCCCCCCGCAAGGAAACCAGCTTAATCACAACGCAGGCGAAAAAATCTGCGGCCAGGTTCTGGAACAGTAACATATCCGCGCCGGACAAGCTGACTAAAATCGTCATCATGAACGTCATCGGCCAGCTTATCTATGTGGCCGAACGAGGGTATAATGGCCCAAAGGACAACCCTTGGGTCAGCTATCACATCAGCTATGCAGAAGCATCAGCACAACCACACCTTGCCGCCTGTCTCGCAGAGCTTGGCGCTGATCCGAACAAGGCTCCACCTTCCATGCCTGACACCCTTGAAATCAACGGTGTGATCTACAGGAGAGAAATCTAATGTCCCGCAAAGATGATCATGACCGCATATCTGCAATGGCGGGCGTAGATAGCAATGGCTGCATTGCGCCGCCACCATCGGATACAACTATCGACCGTAGTGCATCGTCGAATTGGAAGACGAGGGACTATACCATTCCAGAGATACCGGCAGACGTAAGACAGGCAGCGCGGGAGATCGTTGCGAGCTATCTTGATGAATGCGGCTGTGTAGATGCGGCCAAGAGTGTTCGCGCCGGGCGAGCCGATGGGAACCATGGTGTTGATATGGCAACTCGCGCAATCTTGGCCGAGCGCGAGCGTTGCGCAACTGTTGCCGAGGCACTTGACCGCCAAGGCCGCGAGTGGGTTCGTGACAGCCTTTGGGCTAACATCAAACGAGACACAGCTGCTGCAATCCGTAGAGGTGCGAAATGAACACCGCTTTCCTACTCATGGCCCAATACGACGGCGCGGCAGTCATCCCGCTTGAAAAGGTGTGCCGCGACTATTTCAGCCACTTGACGCCTGTCCAGCTTGCCCGCAAGGCTACTGAGGGCGGAATTGATTTGCCTGTGGTCCGCATAGAGGGCAGCGCAAAGGCCGCAAAGGGCGTTCACCTGACAGACCTTGCCGACTGGATTGACAAGCGCAGGGAAGCCGCCAAGAAGGAATGTGACCAGTTACAGGGACGGCGGTGATGAAAAAGATAGAAAGTCTAGAAGACGAAATGTCCGGAAAGGCTACCTATGATCTTGGCAACGGCCAGTGGATTACGCTGGATCAACGGGCCATTCGCGATTGTGGGCTTGAGGCATTGTTAAAGAGCCACGGTGTAGAATTGCCATCCGGTCGAGTTCCGGTATACCAACGCGGTGAAAAGATCGGTACGGTTCCAGCAACCTTTGAGCCATCCACCATCAAACCTACCACTTTTCTTTATGATGTTCGCCCGGGAGATTTCAAATTTGCCGGGGATAGGTGGATTGCTTCAAACATGTTAGGCCCCGGCGACCTAGATGCAATTACCGAGTTTCATCGAAATCTTTGACAACCACGCTACCGATCCTGATTATCACATTTTTATAACATCAGATTTTCAGACCGACGAAAAACCCCGTTTCAAGCGGAGTTTTTTATTAAGTCAGTCCAATCGATCATGGGCGCAACCGCAAAGCGATTGCGCTGATATCCCTTGCTCTGTTCGACCACGTCAGTCACGTCTGAATGCTTCCGGTTTGCTGTTGCTGATGGGCGCGCGCTCGGCGCACCTCGCCAAAACACTAGGTAACAACCCTCGGGATTGTCCTGATGCCCTCATTTGGTTCTCATAATCTGCAACGTCAATTTTGTCCACCAAGACGCGTTTTACTTGGCTTGGCTACCTTCCAACCTTACACTTTAGTAGCGTGATAAAACCGCAACAAAAAATACTGAAGCGAAAGCTCAACAAAAAAGGGGTTTTACATAAGTATAATAACGGGCCTAAAAACGACATACGCAGTTTGATTTGAAAGGCATCCCATATGAACATTAAAACTTTTCTTTTCGGCTCCATTGCAGCTTTGGTCACGATCTCTGGCGCACGTGCTGCCGATGCTGTCGTCGTTGCTCAACCGGAACCGGTCGAATATGTTCGTGTCTGTGACGCTTATGGCAAGGGTTTCTTCTATATTCCCGGGACTGAGACCTGTCTGAAGATCAGTGGCTATGTCCGTTATGATGCAACCGCCGGTGACGATGTCTACAATGGCGGTGAGCTTGGTACCTGGAACAAACACCTGCGCACGGAAATTCGTTTCGACGCCCGCTCCGAAACGGAACTTGGCACGTTGCGCTCCTACATCCAGTCGCGTTTTGAATACACCGATGGTGTGAACAGCGGTGGTTCCATCCCTCAGGCATTCATTGAGCTTGGCGGATTCCGTATCGGCGTCGCCGACGAAATCTTCGGTTCCTGGACCAATTATGTCGGCGATATCATCAATGACGATATCGTCAACTACAACAGCTGGGCCACCAATCAGGTGAGCTACACCTTCGCCGGCGGCAACGGGTTTTCGGCCATTATCGCCGCGGAACAGGGATCGTCCCACGACGGTTATTCCGACTACGTTATCGACAGCTATTTGCCGCATCTTCTGGCTGGTGTGAAGTATGAGCAGGGTTGGGGCGGCGTTACGGCAATCGGTGGTTACGACTCCAATGTCGAAGAATATGTCGGCAAGCTGCGTCTTGACGTGAAATTCGGCGATACTTTCTCTGCCTTCGCTCTCGGCGGCTATCAGTCAGGCTACGATGACACCCGTGTAAAGCGTAACTTCCTTGCCCCATGGCATGGTGACTGGGCAGCTTGGGGTGGTCTCGCCGCCAAGGTTTCCGACAAGGCAACTGTCAATGGCCTCGTTGGTTACGAATCCGAAGGCACGATCACCGGTGCCCTCAATGTTGCCTACGAACTGGTTCCTGGCTTCGTGATTACGCCGGAACTGAACTACACCAAGTTCGACGGCGATCGTAAAGCCAGCTCGCTTGCCAAGGGTGGCGGCGATGATGCATTCGGCGGCACACTTCGCTTCCAGCGCAATTTCTAATATTGAGCTATAGACAATAAAACCGGGGTCCAGCCCCGGTTTTTTCATTTCTATCAGGTGTTTTCGTTCAGATTTGCTCGGAAACAGCTGCGAAAGCCGCTGACTTTTTCAACACAGCAACGAAAGCCGACCCTGCATCGGCAACGGCACCGGAATTGTCGATCATGACCGCATCGGCAGGATCGCACGCATTGGGTGCGGCGCGCATCAGACGCTGCTTGATTTCTTCGGCATCTTCACGGCCACGCGCAGCCAATCGTTGTGCGAGCACCTCATGCGACGCAGTAATGTGCACGACCACCAGATTTGCGTAGGATTCGCGCAACGCGGGAAGGATGCCACGCGAAACATTCGCAACGGCCACCACGCCCTTCTCGACCTGATGATCCACAGAGACCGGCAATCCATAATGCAATCCATGTGCTTCCCAGCAATGGCAAAATGCCCCTGCCCGGCGCGCATCCATAAACTCCGCCTCACTCAGTGTGTCATGATCTTCAGCGTCAACCGTTGACGGCCGCGTGACGACCCGGCGCACGAAATAAAAATCCGGCTGGCCCTGCACGGCCTCCCGGGCAAAGTCCATGATCGTATCTTTACCGGCACCGCTCGGTCCAACAACGGCGATAAACACGCCGTTGCGCAAAGGCGCTGATGCCGGATTGAGAGCGCGTTCGATCGTTGCCGTTGCCATCAGACCACCCGGCGGCCTTCACGCCAGACAGTGCGAACCACTGGAATGTGCTCGTCCACACGAACACGCACCAGATCCGCCCGTTTGCCGACTTCGATAACACCACGATCGTCAAACCCAACAGCTTCCGCCGGGTTTTTTGTCACCAGCCGCACTGCATCCGGCAAGCTGATACCGTCCGATTCACCCAGGAAGAATGTCGACTGGATCAGGCTGAACGGAATGTAGTCGGATGAAAGAATATCGAGATGTCCGTGCTCGATCAGCTCCCGCGCCGAAACATTGCCCGAGTGCGAGCCTCCACGCACCACATTCGGCGCACCCATCAACACGGCCAAACCAGCGTGCTTCGAAGCAGCAGCCGCTTCCAGTGTCGTTGGAAATTCCGCCACGTGAATGCCCTGCTCCACCGCCTCATCAACATGGGCGGATGTGGCATCGTCGTGGCTGGCCAGAACAATGCCGCGCTCGCGGCAGATATCCGAAATAACCTTCCGGTTCGGGGCTGAGTTTCTGGCCGATTCTCCCATGCGCTTTTCGCAGTAGACGTTGAATTCCAAATCCGACAACTTCAGTTTGCGCTGGTAATAATAGGCATAGGTTTCCAGATCAACGAACTGACGCTGACCCGGTGCGTGATCCATCAATGATGCCAGCCTTACGCGGCTGTCATTGTCGAAAAAATGGAAGCCGTTGAGGCAGTCCGCTTCGGACACTTCACAGCGCAGATGGAAATAGTGATCGGCCCGCAAACGATCCTGCTGAACACTGTCTTCAATGGCATCCGCCAGCTTGCGGATTTCCTCGGCCGACATATCTGCATCGCGATCCAGACCGATACGCAGCGCATCAAGAACGGTGGTTATGCCGGAGCTGGCTATTTGCGCATCATGCGCAAGCACGGCGGCAATCGGGTTCCAGCGTACGCGCGGACGCGGTGCATAATGCCCTTCCAGATGATCCGTATGCAGCTCGACCAGTCCAGGAATGAGATAATCGCCTTCAAAATCCTCGCCGCCCGATACCGTGCCTGCCGAAATATCGGCAATCTTGCCGTCGCGGATCAGTACAGATCCGGTGATGACATCGTTTTCCAGAACGATTTGCGCATTGTTCAAGATCAATTCGGCGGACATAATCAGGCAGACTTTCTTCTGTTGGTTCCGGCCAGCGGATGGAGCGAATGAATTTCAAAAGGGAAGCCCGGCTCGGCTTCTGTAAATAAAGCAAGGTTGTTGATTTCAACCGGCTCTTCGAGGACAGGCTCCAAAAATTCACCCAAAATACGTTCGATTTTTGGCCTGTCGCGCTCGGGCACAGGTCCCGTCAACGTCATATGGAAACGGAATTCCTCAAACACATAGGGGTAGCCCCATTGTTCGAGATTACGGCGCTGCGGCAATGTCAGCTTTTCGGGGTTGCGACGCTTCACTTCCGCCTCGCTGGGCGGAGCACGAAAACGGTCGAAAGCAACAGTCACATCATTCGCCAGCTGATTCAGCCTTGCAACAGGCTCTTCCGGCACAAGCGCGAAAAACCCATCAAGATTGGCAATTGTGAGCTTGGGAATTTCGACCGCATTTATCGACGAGGCAAAGTGCATGAGAGCGGAGAGCAGCTCCCGTTCTTCGATCCCTTCAGCCAGATAAAACGGAGCCTTCAGTGTCGCATGAAATCCATAGCGGCGTGCAGACTCAGTCAACTGGGCAAAATCCTCATGCGCGAGGTCGCGAATTTGCGGCGGCCGCACCGGTTGCCCGGTAAAGGCATTGCGGCCAAGCCAGTTCGCCGCCACTTTCAATAGCGGGTCGGCCGATGGCGGCGTGAAATAGATTGCATAGCGCATGGGTGATTCCTCTGGAACAGTCTCGCGTTACGCCCCGAATATGACAAGCCTTTGAACGTCGCACATTTAATGGTGCGACTTTCCGGCCAAGCGCGACCGGAGAGCATTCGATATGCCGTCAAAGATGAATATTACCGCAAGGATCAACACAACCATATAGGCCACGTTGTGCCAATTGGTATTGGTGCGCATGGCTTCCCAGAGCTTCAGGCCGATACCACCAGCGCCCATCGCACCAATAATGGTGGCCGAACGTGTATTGGATTCCCAGAAATACAGCGCCTGACTGGCAAAGACCGGCAGGACCTGCGGCAGCACGCCATAGCGCTGTACATTGGCAGGTGAGGCACCAACAGATTTGACGCCCTCACGCTGCTTATCATCGATATTTTCCAGCGTTTCCGAATAAACCTTGCCCAGCGTTCCCGTGTCGGTGAAGAAAATCGCGGAAATACCGGCCAGTGGTCCCGGGCCAAAAGCACGGGTAAAGAACAGCGCCCAGATCAGCATATCGACAGAACGCAGGAAGTCGAAGAAACGCTTGGTAATCTGGTTGGCAAAGAAGTTGGGCGTGATGTTGCGGGCGGCGATGAACGCCAGCGGAAACGACAGCAGCGAAGCCATGAGCGTGCCCATGAAAGCCATGACGATCGTCTGCAGGAGTTTGGTCCAGACGTCACCGTGCTGCCACGACGAATTGAACCAGATATTGTCAAAGGCAAGCGCCGCATTGGACATTTCCGGCTTGATCCGCTCACCGTTTGTGATGAGCGATGCCACTTCACCGAAGGACTTGCCCCAGAACGGCGAAGCAGTGTCGAAGACAAAATTCGCCCAGCCGAAAAACCGGCGGCTGACGACAACACGTTGCGGAATAATATCCGCCTGCCCGGCAAACCCGAAATTGACAGTAACCTGATCTTCTTTCAACGTCGCCCAATCCGGCAATGTACCCTGAGGTTTTGCACCGTCAGTGGCAAGCAACACGGTCAGACTTTCACTACCACGCGTGGCAATGACGCGCTGGTCATTGATATCGAGCGATTTATCCAATCCGAACACTATGGTGACATCGTTGCCGTTCTTGACGACCCAGCCTGGATTTGGATTGTCGCCAAGTTCGGAAAACCGCGGGTAACTGACCGTCGGCCCCGTTGGCGTTGGCCGAACCGTGGTGCGGATCGCGTAGGAAACCCAGTCGCGGGCGTAAAGTTCAGCGCGCTGCCATTGCCCACTCGCCAGCACGGTACCGATGGAGAAAAACCACCAGCAGTAGAATACGTATGCGACAATTCCGGCAGCAATCAGCAGTGGCAGGAAGCGGCGCCAGAACGGCGGATTGAAAACAGCAGGATGCCGCAACTCAAAATCGGCAATCGCATCGGCGGTCATTGCATTCATGATGATTTCCTAACCGCCGAAGGCAAAGGCCTGATCGCCAATGAGGCGACGACGCAGCCATGCCGAAAATTGATCCACTGCAATGATCGTCACGAACAGAAGCAGGATGATTGCAAGCGTCTTTGCCTGATGACCGCGGCCAATCGACAGACGCAGTTCCTCACCAATGCCGCCGCCGCCGACGGCACCAATAATGGTCGAGGCGCGGACATTGATCTCAAGCCGCAACAGCGCATAGGACATGAAGTTTGGCATGACCTGCGGAACAATGCCGAAGCCGACACGCTCTATCCAGTTGGCACCGACCGCACGCAAGCCTTCGTCAGCTTTCATGTCAGCATTTTCAACGACTTCGAAGAATAGCTTGCCGAGCGCCCCGATGGTGTGAATGCCAACGGCAAACATTGCCGGGATCGGCCCCAATGACAGGATGGCAGCAAAAAAGCCGGCAATGACGATTTCCGGAAAGGCGCGCAGGATTTCCATGTAGCGCCGCGCTACAAAACGAATCAGCCGGTTCTTCACCAGATTTTTGGCGGCGGCAAAACAGATCATGAAACCGAAGATGAAACCCACCAGCGTCGCAAGGATCGCAATATTCAGGGTTTCGAGCATCTTGTAGAAATATTCGGGCATGTAGAACCCGCTGAACAGATAGACCCGTCCTTCGGGATAATCATATTTCAGGCTTCCGTCGAAATAGGGCGACGGCAGATCGAACATGGCGCGCCAGACTTCCCAGCCATCGCGCGGTATCAGGTCACCCGCAAAATCAAAAAGATGTGGCAGGCGGTCAAAGAATTTGCCCGCGTTGGATTCATTGGCAAACCACAGGGATCCCGTGATGGTTACCAAGAGGCCAATAGCGATAATCCAGCTATAGGCACGGCGACGGCCCGCAAGCTCCTGCCAATGCCTTTCGATCTGGATACCGTCTGACGACAGCTCCGCGGGCGCAGTTCGGCTCATTGCACACATCCTTCCAGGTGCCTTCAAACAAAATCACGGCCAGATCCGAAGAACTGGCCGTGATGATGACTGTCGGGCTTAGCCGCCGATCTGCGCTTTGCGTGCGTCGATGATTGGCTGATAGAACTGTGTGTTGACCTCGGTGTAGCTCTTGAAATCGCCGCCCATGGTTGCTGCGAAGCAAGCCGGGTCGCTCTTTGGCAGATCGAGCATAAACTTCTTGAATTTGGTCTTGAGGCTGTCGTCCAGTGATGTGCGGATAACGATTGGACCGTTCGGGATCAGTGGCGACTTCCAGAGTTCAACGAAATCCTTCATGTCGATCAGACCTTTGTCGACCATCTTGCGCAGATTGCCTGACGTATAGCCTTCATCGAAAGAACCGACGCCGGAACCAAATGTCGTACCAGCATCGAACTTGCCGTCCTTGACAGCGAGAACGAGGTTTTCATGACCGCCGCCAAAGCCGGTTTCGGAGAAATATTCCTTGACCGAGGTCTTGATGTCTTTTGGCAGGGACGTCACAGGGATGAGATAGCCGGAAGTGGAATCCGGATCGGCAAAGCCGAGCTTCTTGCCCTTCATGTCGGCAAGCGTCTTGATGCCGCTGTCCTTGCGGGCAACCATGATCGAATAATAACCGGTTGCGCCATCGGTCTGAACAGTTGTCAGGATAGGCTCAACAGCCTTTGGATTGGTCAGGTAGATTTTGGCAAAGCCGGAAGCACCGAGCTCGGCATAATCGAGGGTACCGCCAAGCAGGCCCTGAATGACGCCATCATAATCCGTCGCCGGGAACAGCTTGACGTTCTTGACGCCGAGGACCTTCGGCAACTGATCGACAATGCACTGATAGTTGCGAAGACGGTCTGCTTCATTTTCACCGCCGATGATACCGACGCGAAATGTTTCGAGGTTTTCAGCGCGAGCCATCGAGCCTGCAAGCATGGCAGTGATTGCGATCGCACCCACAAGGGCTTTCTTGAGCAACATGACTATCTCTCCTGTCAAAGCATTCTAAGTTTTCTTGATCTGTCTTGGGCCCGTAACGTGGGCAAGGCGATCCGTTTGCGCTTAACGCGCGGCCAAAATGGCTTCCAATTCAGGGATTGGTGTCGGCGCATGACGCGCAATGCTGGTCGATGTGATAGCTTCCGAGAAAGCGTCCTTCAGACCATCCGCGCCGTAGATACGGCGTGCCGCAGACTCTGTCAGATCATCGGGCGTTCCATCGAAAACCACCTTGCCGCCCTGCATACCGATGATGCGCTCGCAAAAATGCCGCGCCGTATCGAGTGTATGCAGATTGGTGATGACCGTCAGACCTTCCTTTTCATTGATGTCACGCAATGACTCCATCACCACCTGCGCATTGCGCGGGTCGAGTGAAGCAATCGGTTCGTCTGCAAGGATGACTTTGGGATTTTGCATCAGTGCGCGGGCGATGGCGACGCGCTGTTGCTGTCCGCCGGAGAGTGTTCCGGCCCGCTGCAATGCGGTTTTGGCAATATCAAGCCGTTCGAGTGCGGCGATCGCCATGGCACGTTCTTCACGCGAGAAAATGCCAAGAAGACTTTTGATCGTGGACCGGTGGTTAAGTCGTCCAAGAAGGACATTCGTCAGGACATCAAGGCGGGGTACGAGATTAAACTGCTGGAAGATCATGGCACAGTCGCGTTGCCATGTTCGCAGCGCCGACCCGTTGAGTTTCGCAACATCCTTGCCTTCAAAGATGATGGAGCCTTCAGACGGGTCAATCAACCGGTTGATCATGCGCAACAATGTCGACTTGCCGGCACCCGAGCGGCCGATGACCCCAACCATCTGGCCCTGCGGAATTTCAACATTGACGTTGTCGATGGCAATATTATTGCCAAAGCGACGCGTCACGTTTTCAATCTTCAGCATAGGCCAATTCCTGTTGGTATTGCCCTGTCCTAGAATGGTTGTGTGAAGTTGCGATGGCACTTTTGTTGCACTTGCGTGACAACTGTGGGTAGCTTTACTCAGCCCGAATGTTTTTCCAGAAATGCCTCGATATCCAGAGTGCGGAAATCATCGAGCGCGCCGCGCAGCCGGGCATGATCCCAGTCCCACCAGGCCAGTGTTTGCAGGCGTTCTGCAATCTTTTTGTCGAACCTGTCGCGGATTTTGCGCGCGGGAACACCACCAACAATCGTGTAGGGATCGACATCGCGTGAAACCACAGCCCCGGCTCCGATCACGGCCCCATCGCCCACACTCACACCCGGCAAAACCGTCGCCCCATGGCCGATCCAGACATCGTGACCGATACGCACCTGATTGGCACGGCGCCATTCGAAGAATGACTCCTCCACCCCCGCATCATCCCAGTAGTCGCCGGCACGGTAGGTAAAGTGGTGCAATGTTGCGCGCCAGGTCGGATGGTTGGTGGCATTGATGCGGACACTGGCAGCTATATTGGCGAACTTGCCAATCGTCGCGCACCACACTGCTCCATCCTGCATGATGTAGGAATAATCGTCGAGTTTGGTCTCACTGATGCGGCAACGCTCGGAGATCTCCGTATAACGGCCGAGTTCGCAGTCTTCGACCGCTGCAGTGGCGTGAATGAGCGGGGTTTCAGAAAGCCGTGTCATGCTGCCTCGCTCGTCACTGCAAATGCCGTAACGTCGATGATCCGGTCGGCCACAGCCTCCCGCACATCTTCATCATGGAAAATACCGAGCATCGCAGTGCCCGCCGCCTTCTTGGCGCGGATCATAGATACGACAACTTCGCGATTTTTCGCATCGAGCGATGCCGTGGGTTCGTCCAGCAGCAGGATAGGATGGTCCGTGATAAAACCGCGCGCAATATTGACGCGCTGCTGCTCACCACCGGAAAAAGTTGCTGGCGGAAGCGACCAAAGCCGCTCCGGCAGGTTCAATCCAGCCAGCAATTTGGCTGCCTTGTCGCGCGCTTCCGCGCGGTCAACGCCACGTGCAACCAAAGGTTCGGCAACCACGTCCCATGCGGAAACGCGCGGAACAGTGCGCAGGAACTGGCTGACATAACCAATCATGTCACGGCGCACGCCAAGGACCGTACGTGGATCGGCAGTAGCAAGATCAACGAGACGATCCCCATAGGGCACGATGATCTGGCCCTGATCGACAGCATAATTGCCATAAACCATTTTCAGGATCGAGCTTTTGCCGGCACCGGAAGGGCCGCCAAGAACAGCGCATTCGCCCGCCTTGATGGAGAACGAGACATTTGCCACCACCGGCAAACGGATACCGTCACGCAAATGCATGGTGAAGCTTTTGGCGACATCGGAAACAACGAGAGGTGTCGGCATGATGCGGTCCTAGACTTGCAGGATGGAAGAAACGAGAAGCTGGGTATACGGCGCCTGTGGATCATCAAGCACCCGGTCGGTCAGACCGGTTTCGACGACGTGACCGTCTTTCATCACCATCATCCGGTGTGACAGAAGCCGGGCAACGGCAAGATCGTGCGTTACCACAATGGCTGCCAAACCGAGGTCACTGACCAGCCCGCGCAACAGATCGAGAAGACGCGCTTGCACCGAGACGTCCAGCCCGCCGGTCGGCTCATCCATAAACACCAGACGCGGGTTGGTGACGAGATTGCGCGCAATCTGCAAGCGCTGACGCATACCACCCGAAAAATCGCGTGGCTGATCATCGATACGGTCAGAGGCAATTTCGACCCGCCCGAGCCAGTCGGTCGCCGTGGCACGGATATTGCCATAGTGCCGGTCGCCGATGGCCATCAATCGTTCACCAACATTTGCCCCGGCTGATACGGTCATGCGCAGGCCGTCAGCCGGGTTCTGGTGGACAAAGCCCCAGTCCGTCCGCATCAGAAAGCGCCGCTCTGCCTCGCTCAACCGGTAGAGGTCGCGGTACTGGCCGTCACGCATGCGGTATTCCACCGAACCTGCGGATGGCGCCAGACGCGTTGCCAGACAATTGAGCAATGTCGTTTTGCCGGAGCCGGATTCGCCAACAACTGCAAGCACTTCGCCCGGCCACAGATCGAACGAGACATTCTGGCAGCCAATACGGCTTCCGTAGAATTTCGACAGGTCCTTGACCTTCAGGAGTGGTGTATCGTTCGTATTCATTCTGCTGCCTCCACAGTCTTCGCCGCAGTTTCTGCCGCGAGCGCACCGCGATGCCCCTTGGCTTGCCGGTCTTCACAAAAATCCGTATCCGAACAGACAAACATGCTGCCACCTTTGTCATCAAGAATGACCTCGTCCAGATAGCTTCCCTTGGCCCCGCACAAGGCGCAAGGCTCCGTGAATGTCTGGATTTCGAAGGGATGATCCTCAAAGTCGAGGCTGACAACTTCCGTATAGGGTGGAACAGCATAGATGCGCTTTTCACGCCCTGCGCCAAACAGCTGGAGAGCTGGCGACATGTGCATTTTCGGATTGTCAAATTTCGGCGTGGGCGATGGATCCATCACATAACGCCCCTCCACTTTCACCGGATAGGCATAGGTGGTGGCGATATGGCCGTGGCGGGCAATGTCCTCGTACAGTTTGACATGCATCAGGCCGTATTCTTCCAGCGCATGCATCTTGCGCGTTTCAGTTTCGCGCGGCTCGAGAAAGCGCAGAGGCTCGGGGATGGGCACCTGATAGACAAGGATTTGCCCTTCCTGCAGCTGCGCTTCCGGGATGCGGTGGCGCGTCTGGATAATCGTCGCATCAGTTGTTTTGGTCGTTACCGCAACATTGGCAACCTTCTGGAAAAAGGCCCGGATCGACACCGCATTGGTCGTATCGTCAGCACCCTGATCGATCACCTTCAACGTATCATCCGGCCCAAGCACCGCAGCCGTAACCTGCACGCCGCCCGTACCCCAGCCGTAAGGCATTGGCATTTCGCGCGAGGCAAACGGCACCTGATAACCGGGAATGGCAATGGCCTTGAGAATAGCCCGGCGGATCATCCGCTTGGTCTGCTCATCCAGATAGGCAAAATTGTAGGTCGCTAGATCGGTCATTGTATCGTAACCTCGCAAAGGCCAGATTGATCATTCTCTCGGAGGATGGGGGGCTTTCTGGCATCGAAAAGAGGGGATGAGAGGCTTTGCAAACCACATCTTTGTTCTCGGCCGGAAGCGGTTACGGCTTCAGCTTCATTCTGGCCATCGCCGCCTTCATAATCTTTGCCAACAGAGTGTGGCCTGGCAAAAACGGAGGTAGCGGCATAACCATTGAGCTTACAGGCGACAGTTCCGATAGCGGGAGTGACGGTGGCGGTGATGGCGGTGGAGGAGATTAACATCATTCCGCTGCCTCTTTGGTTTCTTCGCCTTCCAGCCGGTTACGTTCGTGCTCAGCGCGCATACGGCGAATGAGATCGAGTTCGGCCTGAAAATCCACATAATGCGGCAGTTTCAGATGTTCGACGAAGCCCGTCGACTGCACGTTGTCACTGTGGGAAATGACGAATTCTTCGTCCTGTGCGGTGGCGGTAATGTCTTCGCCAAGCTCCCTCGCCCGCAAAGCCCGGTCACATAGTGACATCGACATGGCTTTGCGTTCGCTCTGACCAAAGACGAGGCCATAGCCACGTGTGAACTGCGGTGGCTGCTTGGACGATCCTTTGAATTGGTTGACCATCTGGCATTCGGTGACGCGGATGGAGCCGAGTGTCAGCGGAAAATCAAGTTCTGCAACCTCCAGTTCCACCTCGACCTCGCCGATACGGATTTCACCGACAAAGGGATGGCTGCGGGCATAACCACGCTGGGTTGAATAGGCGAGCCCAAGCAGGAACCCTTCGTCGCCACGCGCCAGTGCCTGCAAGCGCAAATCCCGTTCCAGCGGGAAGGTCAGCGGCTCGCGCGTCAGATCGCCAGCGACAGCACCTTCCGGCAATTCCCCGTCTTCCTCGATCATGCCGCCATGGCCGAGAATGTCAGTCACACGCGGTGTCGGAACATCCGGTTCGTCGCGCTGCTCAGGGGCTTCAATCGGCGTGTCGTCTGCCAATTCTGGATCAAGCAAGCGGTGGGTATAGTCGAATGTCGGACCCAGCAACTGGCCACCGGGCAGATCCTTGAAGGTCGCCGAAATCCGCCGTTCGATCCGCATCTGCGCCGTTTCGAGCGACTTTGTGTAGCCAAACCGGGCCAAGGTAGTGCGATAGGCACGCACGAGAAAGATTGCCTCAATCAGATCGCCGCGTGCCTGCTTGATGGCCAACGCGGCCAATTCCGGATCATACAGCGAACCTTCAGCCATGACCCGGTCGACGGCCAGTGACATCTGCTCAACGATTTGATCGAGCTGAATAGACGCAACATCCCGGTCGCCGCGCCGCCTGTCAGCCAGCAGCTTGTGTGCATTACGAATGGCGGCCTCACCGCCTTTGACTGCAACATACATGGCTCAGGCCTCCGTCTTTCTGATACGCGTCGTGCGTGGCAATGCGGCAAGCGCATTTTTTCCAGCGAAGATCAGATCAACCCCGCGCGGGAAAGCCGCACGATTGGCAGTCCACTGATCGATGAACATTTTCGGCAACTGGCTGGGAGAAAAGGACTTGGCATCTTTTATCCCCGGCCCTTCCAGGGTCAGCGTTTCCGCGCCGTTGAATCCATCGGTCTGCAGGATCAGCGTGGTTGAGCGATCCGGATATTCTGCTGTGCCCTTGCAGAAAGATTCAAGCGACGGCATCGCCGCGATATCACTGATCAGGACAAAGTCAGCCTCGGATGGTTCAGTTGTCAGTTCCAGACCCGTATGGAATTTCAACCAGCCAATGGCAGCGGGCGAATTGGCAATGGCGCGGTCGCACCACACGGTCGCATCATGGTCAAACAGCGTCGCTGCAATCGAACCGGCCAAAGCCGATAGCGGCGCTGGCGGCGTACAGAGCGGATCAATTTCGACGATCCTGCCCGGATTGGCCATGGCGTCCATCAAGGCGCGAAAAATGCTCTGCGCGTTCAGGACACTATCGCTGAAGCCGCCTTCAAAAGCCTGTGTTTCGGTAAGCATCAGTCATCACCCCGTACCATTGTGAAAAAGTCGACTTTGGTTGCAGCGGTTTCGGCTCGTGTTGCTTCCTGCTCCTGCTTAAGGCGATTGGCGATTGGCTCAAGCACACCCTGCTGCACGTCTTGCCGGCATTCCGGCCGCTGCCACAGCGCATCAAAAACTGCCGCCAACCGTACCTTTTCGCGGTGCCGTCCAAGTGCATAAGCATGACCAACCGAGCCATTGCCGAGCCGGACGGTTGCCCGCGTCACTGTCGCCTCGCCTAGATTGAAAGGCGCTCCGCCACCACCTATACGCCCGCGCAGCATGACGAGGCCCGTTTCCGGTCCGCGCAATGTCTCAACATCGGGCTTATCGCTCCATTCAGCCCAGAAGGCCGCTATTTCCTGCGCTGTTGCCTGCGCAAGCAAAGCCATGGCAGCTTTGCGCTGCAGGTCCGGCGCGCCTCCGGTTTGGGTGGACTGGGTGTTTTCTTTGATCATTGACATCTCGCTCAGATTTGTCTATTTATCTATACAACTAGACAATAAACCTACCTATAAATCCCGTCAATGACAGGAGCATGACAAAGCGTGACATCTGCACGATTCATCACCCGCAACAGTGGCGTTGCGATCTGGCGCCAGATTGCCGACCAGATACGCAGCGATATCACGGTGGGGAAAATGCCGAGCGGCACAAAATTGCCACCGGAAATCACGCTGGCGGAACGGTTTTCCGTCAATCGCCATACGATTCGCAGTGCCATCGCCGCGCTTACCAAGGAAGGTGTTCTACGCGCAGAACAGGGGCGCGGCACATTCGTGGCAAACAGCAAGAAGCTCATCTACCGCATTGGCGAACGCACGCGCTTTTCCGAAATTCTATCAACGCAGGTTCGGGAAACCAAAGGCATATTGCTCGGTCACCGCGTCGAGGAGCCGTCCGAAGAAGTAGCAGGCGCTCTTGGAATGACGGCTGGTCAGGTTATCAGGATTGACTCCATGCATACGGCGGACAGCAATCCTGTCTCCTGCGCCACAGTATGGTTCGAAGCCGCGCGAGTGCCCAACATTGTCGAGGATTACCGGGCTTCTGGATCTATCACGGCCGCCCTCAAGGCCGCAGGCATTGATGATTATCTGCGCAAATCAACGATCATTGCAGCGCGTCACGCCGACGCCGAGGATTTGCGCCATTTGCGCCTATCGCCCGGCGCTATCGTTTTGGTGTCAACTGCCATCAACATCGATATGAATGGCCATCCCATCGAATATGCCAAGTCGCGTTTTGCTGCTGACCGTATGGAAATTGCGATTGATGGACGGTCGATGAGTTAACTCTCTGTAGTTAATTGCATGAGCTGTGATGCGTGGTTCGACAAGCTCACCATGAGGGAGAGTGAGGATTGCGGGGAGTCATATTCTGCAACATCGATGATTAACGTTGCAGCCCAACCATTTCCCTCATGGTGAGCTTTTCGAACCACGCACGATAGAAATGTCATTCAATCACGTCAGACAGATCAATCGAGAATGGAACCGCACCAGCCCGGCAGATAGCTGGCATCATCACCTTTTGCTTCTTTAAGTGCCCGAACAAGGGCTGCTTCAAAATCGGCTTCGACCGTCTTGCGGTTCATTCTCCGCCGCAGAAAATCAGCCCAGAGGAATTCGCTGAAAGGTGTCGTGTCCTTGGCAAACCCGCCCGCACGCCGCAATCCCCCCGCAAGGCTGCGGAATGGGTCATCAGCAAGATCCTTGATGCCTTTGGGAATAGCAGCGTAGTCCTGACGCTTGCCCTGATCGTCGAAAGGATGCATCCAGCCGCGATTGTCGAGCACGACCATGAATGCCTCTTTATCGAGCGCTGACAGATCGCTGACGACAGTCACAAGGATATCCTTGACGCCTTCCTCATAAAGCGCCCGCGCAAGATGATGATGATCAATCACGTAGTTGCGCCTGTTCGGCCCCAGCACAACCGGGATCATATGACGCCCCAAAAACTCGCCACCCTTCTTGCCCTTCTCACCGCGCCATTGCTTGCGTTTTTCCGCTACTTCCCGCAGGCCAACGGTAATTTGCGTCGGTCGCAGATCCTTGATCGCAACGGGTGTTACAATGGGCTCGCGTGTTCCGGACATGCGCGTCACTCCTGCTTCGCGTTGGGTGCCAGTTTCCTAATGGCGCCATCGACACTGTGAAAGATGTTCTCCGATCCGAGCAAAGCGTTAAGCCCAAATCGTGACAAGGCATTTTGCGCCCTGACGGACTCTAACCGCGCTATGGCAAACTTCACACCTGCCGTCTGGCAGTGGGTGATAACATCGGCCAGCGCTTGCGATGCAGTAAAATCGATCTCGATAATGCTGCTGGCTTCCAGAACAACGAGGTTAAGTGATGAACCACTGGCATCAATCGCGCCACACAGACCGCGCTTAAAATCATCCGCATTCACAAATGACAGGGGTGCCTGAAACGCAACAACGAGCACGCCCGGCACCTTTTCGCCTTCCGCAGTCGCGCTTGGCGGCCACCACACAGAGCTGCCCGGCACTTTTTCAAACTCAATTGGATGGGCACGCATAACCGCCCATAAACCATGCAGGAGGGAAAGCCCGATACCAATCGTAACACCCGCTTCAATGGGCAAAGCTACAATCGCCGCCATTGTGATCAGGATCAATGCAAACTCGCCGCGTGCTTCCCGAAAGACGCTTCCTATGGTCTGCCAGCGGATAATCCGCTGTGCCACAAACAGAAGAATGCCAGCCAAAGCCGCATGCGGCACATCAGACAGCAATTGGCCACCAAACATCACCAGCAACAACACAATAGCCGCTGCAATCAAGCCACTGACTTGCGAGCGACCGCCAGTCTCGGCGACGATAGCGGTGCGCGGCGGACTGGCATTGACTGGAAAGGCACCGAATAGACCCGAAAGAATGCTTCCCGCGCCAACCCCGATAAAATCATGATTGACGTCAGGGCCTTCACCATCCTTGGAGACAAAGGATCGCGTTGTGGCGGCCGTTTGCACCATGACGACGACAGCAACAAGCAATGCCAGAGGCAACAGACTGCGCAATTCTTCGAACCCAATTTTTGGCAATGACACATGCGGCAGGCTGTTGGGAAGCGCACCAAGAACGCTGACGCCCCGGCTTTCAAGATTGAACGAGATAACGGCCAGCGTTGCAGCGATGAGCCCGATCAACGCGCCAGGTATGCGGGCATTGATCCGCTCGCACACAAACACAGCAAGAAAGACGCCAACACCAAGCGCCACGCTGTAGAGATTGATTTGCGAAGCACTCGCGATTGTGGCCGACACGCGTTGAAAGACATCGCCCGATTGCGCGGCAATCCCCAGAAGACCCGGCAATTGCGAGATGATGATATGGATCGAAATCCCGGCAAGAAAACCTGTCGTCACCGGAACCGACAAGAGATCAGCGATCCAGCCAAGCCGAAAAATACCGCTCGCTACCACGAGAAGTCCGACAATAAGCCCGAGAGCCGCAGCGAGCAGACCAAACTCCGGCGATCCACTTGTTGCCAGCAGTGCCAGACTGCCGGCAAAAATCGGAGTGATGGTTGAATCTGCGCCTGCAGAAAGATGACGACTGGTGCCGAAGATCGCAAAGGCCAGAGAACCGGCAATGAATGCGAAAAACCCAATTTCCGGGGCAAAGCCGCCGAGCCGAGCCGTTGCCATCTGTTCAGGTATCGCAATGGCCGCCAGCGTCAGACCTGCTATGGCATCGCCGTTGAGATCGGAGAATTTCCAGCCGACGAGAGAACGAAATGGCAGCCAATCCTTACCTTTGGCAACCGTTAAGGAAGCACTCAGCTGTTTCATTGAACGCCTCCACGACCTAGCCCGACCTACCACATTGTCTTGGCGGCACGCGCTGCCCATTCGCTATCATAAGTCTCGCCACCGACACGGTTTTCACTCAGCGCTGCCAGCATCTGTCCTGGCGTCGGGAACTCCTTGGGCGAACGATGATTTGCGGGATTCCACAATTCAGAGCGGATAAGCGCCCGCGCGCACTGAAAATAGGCTTCTTCGACTTCCATTGTGATGACCGAGCGCGGCGCTTTGCCATCCATGATGAAACTGTCGAGCAATGCCTGATCAGTATCGATAAACGCTCTGCCGTTGACGCGAAACGTTGTATTGAGGCCGGGTATCAGGAAAAGCAGTGCAACACGTGGATCGCGCACAATATTGCGCAAGGAGTCGACGCGGTTGTTGCCGCGCCGGTCGGGCATCATCAATGTGCGTTCATCATGAATACGGATAAAACCGGCCAGATCGCCGCGCGGTGAACAATCCAGCCCCTCAGGTCCACTGGTAGCCAGTGCCACAAAGGGCGAACCTTCAATCAGTTTGCGGTACTCAGGAATAATGCGGTCAGTCACTTTGGCTGTTGATGCTTCTGCGACTGCACCGTTGCCGTATATGGCTTCCAACTCTTCGATTGTCGTAACGCGAGACACCGAAATCTCCCTTTGGTCGTTCAAATGCGTTTGCCGTCTAACATCGCACGATTAATCTCTTATGACAGCCCATATTTTTAGCAAATGACAGCGGCATCCCACTCGTATATCAGTCGCTCCGAACACTGTTGTGGAGGATTTCATGGGCGGTTTTGCAGCCATCGGCGAGTGTATGATTGAATTGTCCGGTGCCAATGGCGATCAATGGCGGATGGGCTTTGCTGGCGATACGCTCAACACGAGCTGGTATGTGCGCGCACTCACCGATGCGGATTTCGCCGTCGATTATGTCACCGCCTTTGGGGATGATCCTTTCTCGGTCAAACAGCGGGCTTTCCTGAAGGAAAACGGTATTAATACCGCCCACAGCCCGATTGTTGTCGGTGCACGGCCGGGCCTTTACGCGATTACCCTGACAGGGGTTGAGCGCTCTTTCACCTATTGGCGCAATGATTCCGCCGCCCGTCATCTGGCTGATGATCCCGATGCTCTCGCCCACAGTCTGGACGGGCGCAAGATCATCTATTTCTCAGGTATCACCATGGGCATCCTCAGCCCCAAAAGCCGCCAGAACGTTTTGAATGCCGTCAGCAATGCCCGCAGGCAGGGCACATTGGTCGCGTTCGACGCGAACTACCGGCCCCGTCTTTGGGAAAATGCTGAAACGGCAAGGCAGGCTCTTATCGACGCCTATCATGTGGCTGATATTGCTCTGCCCACTTTCCCGGACGAGAACGCGCTTTTCGGCGATGTGTCGCCTGAAGATACAACGGCCCGTATTGCAAGCTACGGCGTCCGCGAAATTGTTGTGAAAGATGGCACTGAACCTGCCTTGGTCGTTACGGCAGGCAAACACGAACAGGTTCCCGCTATCCGCGCCAATGCGGTTGATACAACGGGCGCTGGCGACAGTTTCAATGGCGGCTATATTGCCTCCCGCCTTGCCGGTCTTGAACCAGTTGCAGCCGCCGCACGCGCGCATAAAGTGGCAGCGCGCGTGGTCGAGTTTCATGGCGCGCTTGCCCCGATGGATGAAGCTCGGAAAGCTTTCAACACCTAGGCCCCTCATTATCTGCCCGTGGCATTATCGAGGTGCGTGGTTCGACAAGCTCACCATGAGGGAGAGGAGGATTGCAGGGAGCCATATTCTGCAACGGTTCCGGTTAACTTTGCAGGCAACCCCTCTCCCTCATGGTGAGCTTGTCGAACCACGCACCACAGGACTTGCGACCTTAAACTTCGTGCTTCTTGAAGCTGTAATGCGTCATCTGACTATACACATCGCCCGGCCGCAGGATGGCCTGAGGGAAATATGGAAAGTGCGTTGAATCGGGCCAGTTCTGTGTTTCAAAACAGAAACCGGCAAAATTCTCGTATGTTTGTCCGGTGAGTCCAATGGCTGGGCGGCCACCCAGCGTATTGGCAGCGTAAAGCTGCACACCGGGTTCTGTTGTCAGGACATTCAATTCGATACCGCTTCGTGCGCCTTTGGCTGATGCCACCCATTGCAATGGCTGACGGTGGCTGGAAACACAGAAGTTATTATCATAAATGACCTGCTTGCCATTCTCTTCGCGCTGAATTGTCCGGAATTCGCGAAAATCATGCGTCGTGCCAGCAACCGGCAAAACCCGGCCGTCAGGCAGCAAATCGCTGTTTACGGAGAGATAGGCGTCCGCACCGATCCTCACCTGATGATCCAGTGCATCTGTCTTGCCGCCGTCATCGAGATTGAAATAGCTGTGATGCGCCAGATTGCACATGGTTGGCTTATCGGTCACGGCGTCCAGACGGATCGCCAGTGTGCCCTTTGACTCCAGCATATAGGTGCAGGTGATCGTCAAATTGCCGGGAAAGCCGCTTTCACCATCAGCGAGCAGAATATTCAACGTGACATAGTCCGGGCCGATAGCGACGACATTCCAGTTGCGTTTGCCCGCGCCTTTGCTGCCGCCATGAATATTGTGGCGGTCATGGAAATTGCGCTCAAGCCCGAAGGTCTTGCCGTCAATTACCAACTCGCCATCACGGATACGATTGATCGAGCGGCCCACGGTCGCGCCCAGATAGGGCGAGTACGCGGGATAATCGGCAAAATCCTGATAGCCGAGAACCAGAGGCGCTTCGTGTCCCCTAAGACGCAAATCCTGAATAACTGCACCCCAGGTGAGCACTTTGGCGGTCAATCCGCCGCCCGAAATGGTAATACGGTGAACTGCCTCGCCATCGGCCGTATGGCCAAAAATTTCAGTGTTCATAAAATTTAAAGCCCCAAGCCGCCAATGCAGACATATTTGGTGTCGAGATAATCTTCGATCCCCTGATGGCCGCCTTCCTTGCCAAGACCGGATTCTTTCAAGCCGCCAAAAGGCGCTTCAACGGTGGTGATCATGCCCTCATTGACGCCGACCATGCCGTACTTCAGCCCTTCCGAGACCCGGAAAACCCGTCCGAGATCCTGCGTGTAGAAGTAAGAGGCAAGACCGAACTGCGTATTGTTGGCCAGATCAATTGCTTCCTGCTCGGTTTCGAACTTGTAGATCGGCGCGACCGGTCCAAAAATCTCTTCCGTGGTGAACAGCATATCGGGTTTTGCATCACTAATGACAGTCGGTTCGAAGAAGCTGCCGCCCAGCGCATGACGCTTACCGCCAGTGACGATCCTGCCGCCCTTCTGCTTGGCGTCGGCAATGAATTCCTCGACCTTCGCGACGGCCTTTTCGTCAATCAGCGGGCCCTGCTGCGTCCCGGCCTCCAGGCCGTTGCCAACTTTCAATTTGTCAGTCGCTGCGGCAAACTTTTCAACGAAAGCATCGTAAATGCCGGACTGAACCAGAAAACGATTGGTACAAACGCATGTCTGACCGGAATTGCGGAACTTTGCTGCAATCGCGCCATCGACAGCCCGGTCAAGGTCAGCGTCATCGAAGACGATGAACGGCGCGTTACCGCCCAGTTCCATCGATACTTTCTTCACCGTATCAGCGGCCTGCTTGATCAGGATTTTGCCTATTTCAGTTGAACCGGTGAAGGTAATCTTGCGGACCAGCGGATTGCTGGTGATCTCGCCACCAATTTCAGAAGCAGAACCGGTTAGAATGTTCACAACGCCCTTCGGAATGCCAACCTCTTCACACAGCGCGCCCCAGACAAGACCGGAGTAAGGTGTCTGCGTTGCTGGCTTGACCACTGCTGTGCAGCCGGACGCCAGCGCCGGGCCGATCTTGCGGGCAAGCATGGAGGACGGGAAGTTCCATGGGGTGATCGCGCCGATAACACCCAGCGGCTCTTTCGTCACAAGAATGCGACGGTCTGCCCATGGGGACGGTACAACGTCGCCATAGGTGCGGCGCGCTTCTTCCGCATACCAAAGGATATAGGCGGCAGACATACCGACTTCACCCTTGGCTTCCGCCAGGGACTTGCCCTGCTCCAGCGTCAGAAGTTCAGCCAGCGCATCCTGATTGTCGAGAATGGCGTCGTGCAGTTTGCGCATCAGCTTCGAACGCTCGAGCACAGACGTCTTCCGCCATGTCTTGAAAGCTTCTGCAGCGGCGTTAATCGCACGCTCTGTCTCAGCTTTGCCCGAATTGGGTACGGTGCCAATTTTCAGGCCGGTCGCAGGGTTGATGACATCAATCGTCTTGCCGGAATCTGCGGCAACCCATTCGCCATTGATGAGATTAGCCTGTTTCATGAACTGGCTGGATTTCTGCAACATCATAATTCTCCCTGAAATGTAAGGCGGAGCATTTGGTCCACGAATTTTGTGAGTTTTGCGGGAAGACTGCCAACGATTGGCGTCCTAGTTGGCGCTACCCTGCTCCTTTTTGGCAAAAGCTGCAACAGCCTGACCTAACCGAAAACGTGTGTCGCAACCGTGACCCAGAATACCATCGACACGGCAGAAAGCGCCGTGGCGACGACCATGGAATTGGAAGCCAATGCCTGACCTGTCCCGAACTTGGTGGCAATAAGATAGGAATTGACCCCGGCGGGCAGCGCAGCCGAAATAACCGCGATCTTGGCCGTAAATGGTGTCAGATCAATCAGCAGCGCCATTGCCAAAACCACGGCAGGCATGATGAACAGTTTGATCATCGCAATGACCAGCGAAGCGGCCAGCTGTCCTGATATCCCGAATTTCTTCAGCCCCATTCCCATGGCAAACAATGCCACCGGTCCGGCGACACTACCCAACAGCTCAACCAATGAATCGACCACGACCGGCAATTGCAGACCGCTCCAACGCCAGATCCACCCTCCAAGGATTCCAAGCACAAAAGGATTGCGCAAAAGGCTTCTGAAAAACGAGGTCACGACCTTGTGAAGACTGCGTTCCCCGTCGAGCACGCCGTCGCGGCGCAGGGCGATCTCGTGCAAGGTAATCGAAGCCGCCATGACACTTGGCATATGAATCGCCACGATCAGCGACAGGATGGCAAATCCGTCCTGACCATATACACCAAGCATCAGTGGCATGCCGAGGAACACCAGATTCGAGAAGGCGCCCGAAACCCCTGCGACCACACCGGCCCGATTGTCCCTGTGAAAAATGACCTTGATCGCCAGATCCGATAGCGCCCAGGCTACTGCAAGCCCAGTGAAGTAGGATGCCCACAATCCCCACGGCGCCGAGCCGTGAAAGTCTGCCGTCACCATCGTTCTGAACAGCAACAGGGGTGCGGCGATCATAAAGACAAACTCGGAAAGCCCGTCGCCAACCCGCTCATCGAGCAGCTTGAAGTGTGCCGCAGCATAAGCGACGGCAATCCCCCCAAAAACCACAATGATTGTTTGAACGAGACCCATTGTCTTCCGCAATAAGCCTGCGGCAACGACCGTGCAAGATACACACAAGCTTTCACTTTATTTTTCTTGGCCAAATCACCATCTCCACTGCTAAGGAGAATGAATGTTGAAGCAATTGCGATTTTGGACTTTTTCGACACTGACGCTGATCCTGAGCGTGTTCATATCCATTCCAACGGCATTTGCGACCGACGCGGCCTGGGCGCGGCTGACGCGGGGCGGCTATACGGTTTTGCTGCAAGGCGGCGATTCCTCGGGCACGCTCAGCCCAACAACCGACACAACGGTTGATTGCACGCAGGTTCGGACACTTTCAGACCGCGGTCATCAGCTTGCGCAGAAACTGGGTGCACGCTTTGCCGCCAAAGCCATACGAATCGACAAAGTTATGGCAAGCCCGGTCTGCAATGCGCAGGAAACGGCACGGCTGGCTTTCAGCGGCGTATCTGTGGAAATTGTCAGCGCCCTTGGTCCTTTGGCCGATGACGAAGCGGCGAAACAATCGCAAATCGACCAGATTCGTGCAATGATTGCTGAATTCAAGAGTTCCGGCAATCTGGTAATGATGACGGATCGTGCCAATATAACCGCCTTGACCGGTATCATCCCGCGCCCGACGGAGGCGGTGGTGGTGTCGTCTCCCGAAGCAGGGGAAACGGTTCATATTGCAGGCAGGATCATTTTCGACTGACGATGGAACTAGTAAAGTATCAATGCGCGGGGTAATTCGGTCTTTCCCTAAGCCATGAAAAACGCTAGATACCGCCTCATTAGACATCAGTGCTTTTTCTAAGGCACCGGAAGCAAAAGGAAACTTGAATTGACCGCAACATTTGACAAGGTCGCCGATATCATTGCTGAAACCAGCGAAATCGACCGCGACTCCATCACTCCGGAAAGCCACACGATTGACGATCTCGGTATCGATAGCCTTGATTTCCTCGACATCGTTTTTGCCATCGACAAGGCCTTCGGTATCAAGATCCCGCTCGAGCAGTGGACTCAGGAAGTCAATGACGGCAAGGTTCCGACCGAAGAATACTTCGTTCTGAAGAACCTCTGCGCCAAGATCGACGAACTCGTCGCTGCCAAAAAAGCCTGATTTCTGGACGCCGTTCCAGTCTGACCATATCCACCTAACCGGGTGCACCGTATGAACGGTGTTGCGAGACAATGCAGAACAACACCGTCGTTATCACTGGCATCGGACTGATTTCATCTTTGGGTGAAGGTGCCGATGCCCATTGGCAGGCTTTTAACGATCACGCCGAACCGCGCATAGATAGCGAAACGTTCAAGCCCTATACGGTTCATCCACTGGGTGAAGTCGACTGGAATCTGCAGATTCCAAAGCGCGGCGACCAGCGGCAGATGGAGACGTGGCAGCGCTTGGGGACCTATGCTGCCGGTCTTGCACTTCAAGATGCTGGCATCAAGGACGACGAAGCACTCTGCGCGACTATGGATATGGTGGTCGCTGCCGGCGGCGGCGAACGGGATGTGACTGTCGATACGCAGATTCTGGCTGAAGCCC
The DNA here is from genome assembly GCF_014189505.1 of Phyllobacterium sp. 628. Taxonomy (GTDB): domain Bacteria; phylum Pseudomonadota; class Alphaproteobacteria; order Rhizobiales; family Rhizobiaceae; genus Phyllobacterium. The sequence goes on from NZ_CP050301.1 coordinate 3,236,028, forward strand.
GCGTCCGCAACGATCTCGGTACGATGCTCAATGAGAAGTTGACGACCGAGCTGCGTCCGACGCTCTTTCTCGCCCAGTTGTCTAATCTGCTGGCCGGCAATATTTCCATCGTCCACAAGGTCACCGGCTCCTCACGCACATTCATGGGCGAAGAGGGTGCAGGCATTTCCGCGCTTGATACAGCGGTCGCGCGTATCCGGTCGGGTCAAAGCACCCATGCGCTGGTCGGTGGCTCCTATAATTCGGAACATCCTGATATGCTGCTGGGCTACGAGCTCAATGGCATGTTGAAATCCGATGGCTGGGCGCCGCTCTGGCAGCGTGAAGGCACTACGGGCGGCGGCGTTGTCACCGGCTCCGGCGGTGCCTTCCTCGTTCTGGAAAGCGCCGATCATGCGGCCAAGCGGGGTGCCCGCGTCTATGCGGCCATTGAGGGCATCTACAGCGCACAAATCCGCCGCAAGCGTGAAGACCTGAAGGAAACCATCGGCAAACTGGTTGGTGCCGCAAGTGCCGACAAGGCTGCGGGTCTCATTGTATCAGGCGCAACCGGCGCACACGGTGTTACCGCAACGGAAAAGTCCGCGCTTGATGCTTTTGCCAGTGCCGCGATACGCGGTGTTGCCGGCAAAGTGGGCCATTTGCGCGAGGCACAGTTTCCGCTCGCCGTCGGGCTTGCTGCGCTCAGTCTGTTTCACGGCACAGTTTTTCCGCCCGTCGATGCAAAAAATGAAAAGGCTGCGACTGGCAGCCTCGATACGGCCCTTGCGACCTCGATTGGTGCGACCCGTGGCGAAGGCGTCGCTCGCCTCGTCAAAGTTTGAGAGATTGGCATATGTCAAAATACACTGACCATCTTGGCCGCCCCCTCGTTGCAGTAACCGGTCTCGGCGTTGTTTCCTCGCTCGGACAGGGCAAGCAGGATAATTGGGCTGCACTGACATCAGGCACATCCGGCATTCACACCATCACCCGCTTTGCGCTTGACAATCTGCGTACACAAATCGCAGGAACTGTCGATTTTCTTGAGGAAAGCAATCAGGGCGCGTCGGCATTGTCTGAAAAGCTTGCATCGCTTGCAGCTGAAGAAGCGATTGCCCAAGCCGGTTTCGACACGGAAAACTTTGGTGGCCCGTTGTTCTTGGCTGCGCCACCCGTCGAACTTGAATGGCGCAATCGCTTTGCACTTGACGCTCTGGTCAAAAACGAAGGCGAACCCGGCTATGATCTTCTGCTGGCCGCCTGCCGCCGTGGGCCGCAAACGGCCATGTTCAACACGACAGAATTCGGCTTCATCGCCGAACGCCTTGCCGATACGTTCGGCACACGCGGTCTGCCAATCACACTTTCGACTGCCTGTGCATCCGGAGCGACCGCCATTCAGTTGGGGGTTGAAGCAATCCGGCGCGGCGAAAGCGATCGTGTCCTGTCAATCGGCACCGATGGTTCTGTTTCCGCCGAAGCCTTGATCCGCTTCTCGTTGCTCTCTGCTCTTTCTACCCATAACGACCCCGCCCACAAGGCAGCCAAGCCGTTCTCCAAGGACCGTGATGGTTTTGTCATGGCCGAAGGATCTGGCGCGCTTGTTATGGAATCATTGGAATCAGCCGTTGCACGCGGTGCCAAGATTCTCCGGAATCATGCGCGGATGCGGTGAGAAGGCCGACGATTTCCACCGCACCCGCTCGAAGCCCGACGGCTCGCCTGCTATTGGCGCGGTCCGCGCTGCGCTGGATGATGCCGGTATCAAGGAAGATGCGATAGATTATATCAACGCGCACGGCACCTCGACACCCGAAAACGACAAGATGGAATATCTGGCGCTCTCGACCGTATTTGGCGAGCGCATTTCATCGCTTCCCGTATCTTCCAACAAGTCGATGATCGGTCATACTTTGACCGCGGCTGGCGCCATTGAAGCCGTGTTCTCGATGCTCACCATCGAGACAGGAACGATCCCGCCGACCATCAATTATGACAATCCCGACCCTGCAATCATTCTTGATGTGGTGCCTAATGTGAAGCGCGAAGCCAGCGTCTCTGCGGTACTTTCCAGCTCTTTCGGCTTTGGCGGACAAAATACGTGTCTTGTCATGACGGCAGAACCGAACTAATCCGTCACCTGAATTAGGAAAACGGATATGCGCGCATTACAGCTGATTGAAGACCGCAAGCTCGAGATTGTCGATATTGCTCCCCCGCCCCCGCCCGGTCCGGGTGAAGTAACGGTCAACATCAAAGCTGTTGCGCTCAACCACATTGACGTCTGGGGCTGGCGCGGCATGGCTTTTGCCAAGCGCAAGATGCCGCTGACAATCGGCGCGGAAGCCTCCGGCGTTGTCGATGCCATCGGCCCGGGCGTTGCCAATCTTTTGCCCGGCCAACTGGTTTCGATCTACGGTGCACAGACCTGTGGCCTTTGCCGCCCTTGCCGTGAAGGCCGCGACAATCTTTGCGAACACGTTTCCGGCGTGCATGGTTTCCATCTCGATGGCTTTGCGCAGGAAAAAGTGAACCTGAAAGCCCGCCTGCTCGTCCCGGCACCTCCCGGCGTTGACGAAATCGGAGCGGCTGTAGCGCCTGTCACCTTCGGAACGGTCGAACACATGCTGTTTGACAATGCCAAGCTCGAAGCGGGCGAGACTATCCTTGTCCATGCGGGTGGTTCGGGTATCGGCTCAGCAGCTATTCAGCTTGCCAAGAAGATGGGCTGCACGGTCATCACCACCGTTGGTTCCGACGAGAAGATTGAAAAAGCCAAGGCGCTCGGCGCCGATCACGTCATCAATTATCGCGTCGACCGTTTCGAAGGCGTTGTGCGCAAGCTGACCAAGAAGAAGGGCGTCGATGTTGTCTTCGAGCATGTCGGCGCCGATACCTGGGCCGGTTCCATGCTGTCGCTGCGGCGCGGCGGGCGGCTTGTCACCTGTGGCTCGACCTCGGGCGTCTCGACCAATCTCAACCTGATGATGCTGTTCCAGCAGCAGTTGAAACTGCTCGGCTCCTTCGGCTGCCGTATGGAGAACATGGCCGACGCCATGCAGAAAATGGCGCGCGGACTCGTGCGTCCGGTTATCGATACGGAAGTGGGCTTTGACGACATCGATACTGCGTTGAAGCGCATGGAAGGCCGCGACGTCTTCGGCAAGATTATCCTGCGCGTCAATTAAGGCATGAACCTCAAATTCAAACTTGCTCTGTTCCGCTGGAGCCAGAAGTTGAAGGCATTCAACTACTGGCTGTCGGCGCACGTGATTTTTGGTATTCTTCGCGTGTTGCGGTTGTTGCCTGCGGAAGCGGCGACAAACTTCATTGATTGGTCCGCCCGCCGGATCGGACCTTTGATGGGCCGCCACCGCGTGGCCATGACCAATCTGCGCAAGGCCTATCCTGAAAAGTCCGAAGAAGAATTGCAGCTCATCGCCCGCGATATGTGGGGCAGCATGGCGCGGCTTACTGCGGAATATGTGTTTCTCGACGCGATCTTCGACTATGACCCCAACAGCGATGTGCCGGGGCTGATTGAAGTTCAGGGGCGTGAAATCTTCGAGCGTATTCGCGAGGAGAAAGACCGGCCGCACATCTTTTTCACCGCCCATAGCGGCAATTTCGAGCTTTTGCCAATTTGCGCCGCCACGTTCGACCTGAATGTTACGGCGCTATTTCGCCCGCCGAACAATCCCTATGTTGCCAAGAAAATTCTGAGCGCCCGCCGCACCAATATGGGCCACCTTGTGCCTTCCAAGGCAGGAGCTGCTTGGTCGCTTGCCAGCGTTCTGAACACCAATGGTAATGTCGGCATGCTGGTGGACCAGAAGTTCCACCGCGGCATTGCCTCGACCTTCTTTGGCCGCCCCTGCAAAACCAATCCGCTTCTGGCAAAGCTCGCACGTCAATACGATTGCGATGTTTATCCGGCACGCTGTGTGCGTCTGCCCGGTGGCCGCTTCCGTCTCGAACTGGAAGACAAGATGGAATTGCCACGCGACGAAGCAGGTGCGGTTGATATCGCCCAGACCGTGCAGCTGGTGAATGATAAGGTCGAAGCCTGGGTGCGGGAATATCCCGGCCAATGGATGTGGTTCCACAAGCGCTGGAATGCCTGAGTGAGCGGCTGATGCCGCTCATGAAATCAGTAGTAATTCATCACCGCATGCTTTGCTTCAGCAAAGAACAGCCAGCGTTCGACAAACACACCGAGCAGATGCAGTAATATGGCGATAGCCAGCAGAGCAATGCTCACCACGCTCTCGCCAATGCTCATGGCAATCAGCAACGCGATGATGGGTAAGATGGCACCGCTGACAAAAGCAATGAGCCAGAGCTTGCTTGCGTGCTTGCGGGCAACGCGAAAACCCATCTCACGGGTCAGATAATTATCCAGCGCATGCGGCCGTTCCAGCAGTCTAACCTTGCCGATAGAGCCTAGCCCGGTTGCACTTTCAGGAGTGGATGTCGCAATCAGCGTTCTTGCGCGTTTGCGCCAGACCATCTTTGCGACAAGCGCGAAAAGCAAGAACAGCAAGGCCAGCAGCTGCAGCGGCAATCCCCTCTGCGCGTCAAAACTGGCGAAAAGTGAACCGAGCAACAGGCCACCTGCCAGCGAGAACAACAGGAAACACAGCGGTGTGAGGTGTGTGTGCCAGGAATCGACGGTTTTCAGCGAGGCATAGATCATCGACGTACTATAAACGGTGACCAGTGCGCCCAGCACGCTGATCAAGCCAAGAACCGTGTCGTACCGGTCAGCAAAGAGGCATAGCGCAGCGCTAAGAACAAGGGGAACAAACGTTGCAATTGCCATCACGCCTTCACGCGAGAGCCAGCTCGAACGCCACTGACTCAAGGCCCGCCACGCCCGCTGTGGATTGCCCAGATGCAGGAGCGAAGACAAAAGACCCATGCCAATCAGCGCCAGCGCTGTGAGATAGGCAATTTTGGTCGGCAATGCGGATGGATCGAGAAATCCGAGCCCCAAAATGACAGCAAGGCCATAGCCGAGACCTGATAGCGTGGTGAAGATAATGATCGAATAGGCCGGATGCATTCAGGATACCAATGGGGATAAGCAATCACCCCCCTCTGCCCTGTCGGGCATCTCCCCCGCAAGGGGGGAGATCAGCTTGCATGCCCGCCTTTGCCAAACCAGAAATGTCGCATGTTGTGCGAATACGTCGATGACAATGTGATCTCCCCCCTTGCGGGGGAGATGTCCGACAGGACAGAGGGGGGTGAAAAACTGCATTCTCAAATCCGGTCCAGTGTTTTGTCGAGCCACGCAAAGAATCCTCTCGCACCCTCGGTGTTTTCGGCCAGCGGAATCATTGGCGCTGCACTCGCCAATGACGTACGCGGGCGCGGCGGCAGATATTTGTTTGTCGGCCTTGTCTCCTGTTCCGGCATCAGATCGAACCCGCCTCGCTCCGCAACCATCACCGACACATCAGATGCTGGATCGCCGAGATCGCCATAATGGCGGGCATTGGCAGGACAAGTCCGCACGCAGGACGGTACGCGGTCTTCCTGCTGCAGTGTTTCGTTGTAGATTCGGTCCACGCACAATGTGCATTTCTTCATCACGCCCGCTGCCAGATCCATCTCACGGGCACCATAGGCACAGGACCATGCGCATAGGCCGCAGCCGATACACGTGTCCTCATCGACAAGCACAATACCGTCCTCAGCCCGTTTATACGACGCGCCGGTCGGGCAAACGGTAACGCAAGGCGCATCCTCGCAATGCAGACAGGATTTCGGAAAATGCACGACGCGCGCATCTCCCGCCTCGCCGATGACTTGTCCGCCCTCCGGCACCACTTCAAAACTGTGGACGCGATTGAGAAAGGTGCCGGAAACATCCTCGCCATAGGGATGCTGATCCGATAGCGCATTGCCATAAGCGCCGGTGTTCCATTCCTTGCAGCTGATGACGCAGGCATGGCAGCCCACACAAACATCGAGATCGATGACAAGTCCAAGCTTTTTAGCTGTGCGATGTTGCGGCAAGCTGGTCATTTCGCCCACTCCTGTCCGTATCGCAACTGCTCGGCTGGCTCAGGCTGATTGCCCGGGCGGTGCAGCGTGCCAAAATGCGGCTCACTTATCGCCTCGCCCGCTTCCGCTTTCTCGATCCGCACCCGCAAATCGTACCATGCCGCCTGTCCGGTGACCGGATCAGAATTCGACCAGCGCATGCCATCCGCTTTCGGCGGCAGGAGTTCATGGATCAGGTGGTTCAGAAGAAAACCTTTGGTTGCCTCAGGCGCATTCTTGTCGAGCGCCCATGCGCCGCTGCGTTTGCCGATGGCATTCCACGTCCACATGGTCTTCCCATTCACCGCATCGGTTCGCGCAATCTCGCACTTGATGCGGCCATGATGCGAAATCACCCAGGCCCAGTCGCCATCCTTCAGGCCAAGCTCATCACAGATACCACCCGGTACATAGAGAGGGTTCTTGGTGTGGATTTGGCGAAGCCACGCATTCTGCGACCCCCAGGAATGGTACATCGCCATCGGGCGTTGGGTAATCGCGTGATAGGGATATGTGGCCGTATCGACGCCCTGTTCCTCAAATGGCCGATACCAGTCGGGCAACGGGTCAAAGCATTCAAGCAGTCGCTTCCGGTATTGTTCCGGCGCAACGGGGTTCCGTGTCCCCAGTGCTGACAGTCGAAACTTTTGCAGCGTCTCGACATAGAGCTGAATGGTGACCGGCTGCGGCGTATCGAAAAAGCCTGTATCAATGGCGAACTGCTGGTAGGCGGCATTGTGATGTTTGAAATAAAGCGCCTCTTCTGGAATGTGTTTCATCCAGAACGCACCATTGCCGATATAATTCTTCAACTGGTCCTGATTGGGTGTTCCACGCCCCTCGCCCAATCCATCCGCGTCCCGCCATCCTGACAGCGGGCCAATCCCCGGTTTGCGCTGATGGTTGACGATGTAGTCAGCGTAATCCTTATACAGCGCATCGCCTTGCTCATTGACAAACCCCGGCAGTTTGAGCCGTGCACCAAGATCGATCAGCACGGATTGAAAGCCGCGCACGTTGCGATCCGGCTCCAGCACCGGCCAGCGAATGGCATCACAGGCGGCCTCTGGCTCCGAAATAGGCCGATCCAGCAGCGAGATGCAGTCATGCCGCTCGAGATAGGTCGTATCGGGCAACACGAGATCGGCATAGGCGACCATCTCCGAGGAATAGGCATCCGAATAGATGATTTTCGGTATTTTGTATTCGCCGGTTACCTCGTCACGCGCTTCCAGCATCTTGATCGTGCCGCGCGTGTTCATCGACGAGTTCCACGCCATGTTCGCCATGTAAAGGAACAGTACATCCACCGGATAAGGATCGCCCGCATGGGCATTGGCGATCACCATATGCATCATGCCATGGGCGGAGAGCGGGGCTTCCCAGGAGAATGCCTTGTCGATGCGCTGCGGCTTTCCTTCCGCATCAACAAGCAAATCCTCCGGACCAAGGGGATAGCCAAGATGCGGTCCCGCCAACGGTTTGCCGGGAGTGACATGCTCTGCCCTGCCATGCGGCCGTGGGTGGGCAGTGGCAGGCTTCGGATAAGGCGGCTTATAGCGATAGCCGCCGGGGCAATCTATCGACCCGATAATCGTCTGCAGAACATGGAGGGCCCGTGCCGATTGAAAGCCATTGGAATGCGCAGAAATGCCGCGCATGGCGTGAAAGGTAACAGGGCGCCCGATCATGACGTCGTGCTGTTCGCCCTTCATATCGGTCCACGGCTGATTGAGGATAATTTCCTCTTCGAAAGCCACCCGCGCGATTTCCGCAGCCAGCCCTTTGATGGTCGCTGCCGATATGCCGGTTTCCTTGGCAACGGCTTCTGGCGCGTATTGCGGATCGAGATATTTTTCCGCCATCAGCCGCAGGACGCTGCGAACCTTGCGGCCGTCATCGGTGATAAAATCTGCATTCAGATCAGCGATATGGCCGGGCTCATCAAAACGCACCAGTGCGCCCGTCTTGCGGTCCCGCACCAGTGCTTTGCCGAGATCGTCGCGCAGGAATAGGCCATGATCTTCCTTGTCCGCATCGTCAATCACCAGCCAAGGCGCATTGGTATAGCGCTGCAGGTAATCCAGATCGATCTGCCCGTTGCGAAACAACTCGTGGATGATAGCAAGGATCAGCAGGCCATCCGTTCCCGGCCGGATGCCGATCCAATTGTCGGCAACAGCGGAATAGCCTGTCCGCACCGGATTGACCGAAACAAACCGCGCGCCGTTTTTCTTCAGCTTGGAGATACCCATCTTGATGGGATTGGAATCGTGATCCTCGGCCACCCCGAACAGCACAAACAGCTTGGTCTTGTCCCAATCCGGCGCGCCAAATTCCCAGAAGGCACCCCCGATCGTATAGATTCCAGCCGCCGCCATATTGACCGAGCAGAAGCCGCCATGGGCCGCATAGTTGGGCGTGCCGAAATTCTGCGCCCAAAAGCTTGTCAGTGCCTGTGATTGATCACGTCCCGTGAAGAAAGCCAGCTTTTGCGGCGCTGTCTCGCGGATAGGCTTGAGCCAATCCACAGCCAGTGACAAAGCTTCCTCCCAACTGATTTCCTTGAACTCACCCGACCCGCGCGGTCCTGTCCGCAACAAGGGCGCTTGCAACCGCGCCGGTGAATAATGCTGCATGATGCCCGCAGAGCCCTTGGCACAGAGCACACCCTTGTTGATCGGGTGATCGCGGTTGCCTTCGATATAACGGACTTTGCCGTCTTTCAGATGCACATCGATGCCGCAACGGCAGGCACACATGTAACAGGTGGTTTTGCGAATCTCATCACCAACCGGCTCCGACAGAGCGATGTACGGTTCGGTTTGCATTTCTTGATTGCCTCGCTGGTGACGTCGCAGAATCCTGTTTTATAAGAACAATTCTAATCCGCCAAACACACAAGCGACATTGCACAAGGAAAACGCCCATCGCGATTGCAACAAGTTGCTACTTGCCAAATCGGGACCTTGCCTGATTTGATAGCTTAATGGACGAAAAACTCTCCCGCGCTATTGAAAAACGACGTGATGACCTGATTGCACTGACACGCGATCTCATACGCTTTCCAACGGTTAATCCGCCCGGCGAGTCCTACACACCCTGCGCTGAATATCTCGCGGCAAGGTTGAAAAAGAGCGGTTTTGAAACGCAGTTGATTCGCGGCGAAGGCACACCCGGTGACACTGACCGCTATCCACGTACCAATATCGTCGCGCGCTTCGATGGCCGGACACATGGCCAAACTGTACATTTCAACTCGCACATCGATGTGGTCGATGCGGGCGAAGGCTGGACTGTTGATCCTTTCGAAGGCGTGGTGAAAGATGGCAAGGTCTACGGACGCGGCGCTTGCGATATGAAAGGCGGCCTTGCCGCTTCAATTATTGCTGCCGAAGCATTTCTCGAAGTCTATCCTGATTTTGCCGGAGCCATCGAAATCTCCGGCACCGTCGATGAGGAATCCGGTGGCTTTGGCGGTGTGGCCTATCTGGCCAGCAAAGGATTTTTCTCCAAACCGCGCGTTGACCACGTCATCATCCCGGAGCCACTTAACAAGGACCGAATCTGTTTGGGCCATCGCGGCGTCTGGTGGGCTGAGATCGAAACCAAGGGTGAAATCGCCCACGGTTCAATGCCGTTTCTCGGCGATTGCGCTGTACGCCACATGGGCGCAGTACTCGATGCCTTCGAGAAAGAGCTATTTCCGGAACTCGACAAGAAACAGACGCGCATGCCCGTCGTGCCCGAAGGTGCCAAGCGTTCCACAATGAATATCAATTCAATCCATGGGGGCCAGACGGACGATTACTCTGGTCTGCCATCTCCCAATGTTCCAGACTCCTGCCGCCTCACCATCGACCGGCGTTTCCTGCTTGAAGAGGACATCATGGAAGTCAAACGCGAGGTGACCTCGATCCTCGACCGGTTGCAGTGGGAACGGCCGAAGTTCCACTACAACATCCGCGACATTATGGAAGTGCAGCCACTGATGACCGAGCGTGATGCGCCGGTGGTTACCGCCGTTGCGCAGGGCATTCGCGAAGTCTTTGGCAAGGAGCCGGATTATGTGATTTCACCCGGCACTTACGATCAAAAGCATATCGCCCGTATCGGCCTGTTGCATGATTGTATCGCTTACGGGCCCGGCATTCTCGATCTTGCCCATCGCCCTGACGAATATGTGGGTATTGAAGACATGATCGAGTCGGCAAAGGTCATGGCGCTGGGACTGAAAGTTCTTCTGTCCGGTTCTATCTAGGCCAACAAAAATATGCTGATCTGCATGGGGTTTTACGGCAAAGTCTTTGGGAGACGTGGAATGAAACATTTCTGGAAATCGGCCCTTGCGGCCAGCGCACTTGTCTTTCTGTCGGCTACCGTGTCCTTTGCTGCCAAAACAGATCTCGTGCTTGGTGTCGTACTGGAGCCGCCGCATCTCGATCCAACTGCGGGTGCCGCCACAGCAATCGGCGAAGTGGTCTACGCCAACGTTTTCGAAGGATTGACCCGCATTGATGCCAAGGGTCAGGTTCTACCCGCGCTCGCCGAGAGCTGGACCATTTCCGAGGATGGTAAGGTCTATACCTTCAAGCTGCACAAGGACGTCAAATTTCACGATGGCACGGCCTTCGATGCTGAGGATGTGAAATTCTCGCTCGACCGGGCGCGCGGCGAAAAATCCACCAATCCGCAGAAACCTCTGTTTGCATCCATCGACACCGTTGAGGTGGTTGATCCGCTGACCGTCAAAGTCACGCTCAAACAACCAAACGGTGATTTCCTCTATAATATGGGCTGGGCTGCTGCAGTCATCGTCGCGCCGGAAAGCGCCGACACCAATAAGGAAAAGCCTGTTGGTACCGGTCCCTTTAAATTCGACAATTGGGCCAAAGGCTCGCAAATTGTCATCACCAAAAACCCTGGCTATTGGGGCACCCCAGTTGCATTGACCAAGGCAACCTTCCGGATCATTCCTGATCCGGCAGCAGCAACGGCTGCTCTCCTCGCAGGCGACGTACAGGCATTTCCTGTCTTTCCGAGCTATGAAGCAGTCGCACAATTCCAGACCGATCCGCGTTTCAAGGTCGTTATCGGCACGACCGAAGGCGAGACCATCCTTGGAATGAACAACAAGAAGCCGCCATTTGATAATCTGAAGGTCAGGCAGGCGATTTCCCACGCCATCGACCGCAAGACGGTGATCGACGGGACGATGTTTGGGCTTGGAACGCCGATTGGCTCGTTCTTTCCGCCGCATCACCCGGCATATCTCGATCTGACCGGCGAGTCTGCCTATGATCCGGCATTGGCCAAGAAACTTCTGGCCGAAGCTGGTCATGCTGATGGCTTCAAGACCACGCTTAAACTGCCGCCTCCGGTTTATGCCCGGCGTGGCGGCGAGATCATTGCCGCAGAGCTGCGCGAGATTGGTATTGAAGCCGAGATTATTCCGGTTGAATGGGCGCAGTGGCTGGAACAGGTGTTCAAGGGCAAGGATTATGACCTCACAATTGTGTCCCACACGGAGCCGAACGATCTGAATATCTTTGCCCGTGATGATTATTACTTCAACTATAACAATCCCGCCTTCCGGGATGTGATCAAGCAGATTGAAGCAACATCCGACACTGCCAAACGCACCGAGCTTTATCAGCAGGCACAGAAAATCCTCGCTGCCGACGCTCCGGTCGCCTTTCTGTTTCAGCTACCCAAAACCGGTATCTGGGATGCAAAGGTCGAGGGGCTGTGGGAAAACGGCCCCATCCCGGCCAATGACCTGACGGCGGTGAAATGGGCCGAGTGACGGGTTGATGGATTTGGGTTGCTTCACCCCCCTCTGCCCTGTCGGGCATCTCCCCCACAAGGGGGGAGATCAGCCTGCATTGCTGTCTCATCGAAATTTGAAATGTTTCCGATTGTGCAAAAGCGGTGATGTCGATGTGATCTCCCCCCATGTGGGGGGTCCGAAGGACGGGCGAGACCCGTGGCTCGCCCCGGAAAGCGACAGGACAGAGGGGGGTGGGTACTCTCGTCAACAACTGGGCTTAGAGCACCTATGCTGAACTACGTATCCAAGCGGGTGCTCATCGGCATACTCACGCTTTTGGCCGCTTCCATCGTCGTTTTCATCGTTCTTGAAATCGTTCCGGGTGATCCGGTGCGGCTGATGCTTGGCATCAATGCCACGGAAGATGCAGTTCAAGCCTTGCAACAGCAAATGGGATTGGATCAGCCATTGCTGACCCGCTATTTCAGCTGGATTGGTGGACTTTTAACCGGCGATTTTGGCAAATCCTACACTTACTCTGTTCCCGTCCTGAACCTCATCACCGAACGCATCGCTGTGTCCCTGCCGCTGGCGCTGATCTCGCTCTTTCTGTCGACCATCATCGCCATTCCAGTTGGACTGTTTTCCGCATCGCGGCGCGGGACACTTGCCGATAGTGGCACGATGGGCATCGCCCAGATTGGCGTTGCCATCCCAAACTTCTGGTTCGCGCTGCTGCTGGTCTATGTCTTCGCCGTGTCGTTACGTCTTGTGCCCGCAGGCGGCTTTCCCGGCTGGAATGCGGGACTGTGGGCTGGTTTCAAATCGCTGATCCTGCCCTCCATTGCCCTCGGGCTACCGCAGGCAGCTATTCTTGCCCGTGTGACACGCTCTGCCCTGCTTGATGTGCTGGGCGAAGATTATATCCGCACTGCCCGTGCCAAGGGTCTGACGCGCCGCAAAGTGCTGTACCGGCATGCGCTGCGCAATGCGCTCATTCCGATATTGACAATTCTTGGACTGCAGTTCGCATTTCTGCTGGCTGGCACCATCATCATTGAAAACGTGTTTTACCTGCCCGGATTGGGCCGTCTGGTGTTTCAGGCCATCACCCAGCGCGATCTGATTGTGGTTGAGGGCGTCGTGATGCTGCTGGTGGCAACCGTCATTCTCGTCAACCTTCTGGTTGATCTTTCCTATGCGCTGGTTGATCCGCGTCTGCGGGGCCGTTCATGAGCCCGGAATGGCAGGGCAATATTTCCAAGGCGTTTTCCAACCGGTCGTTTGTCATTGGCTTGACGATTACAGTGCTGCTGGCCCTGATGGCGGCGCTTTCTCTTGTCTGGACACCCTATGCCGTTGGCTCGTTTGATATTCTGGGCAAACTCAAACCGCCATCGGCGGCCCACTGGCTAGGGACTGATCATTTTGGCCGCGATATCCTGTCGATGATCATGGTTGGCAGCCGCAACTCCATCGCGGTTGCCTTTGTCTCGGTTGTTATTGGCGCTGGCGTCGGGGTGCCGCTCGGTCTTTGGGCAGCCGCACGTGGCGGGATGATCGACGAAGCATTGATGCGCTTCAACGACCTGGTCTTTGCCTTTCCGGCACTTTTGTCGGCTGTGATGATCACCGCTGTGTTCGGTCCTGGCGCCATCAACGCCATCATTGCTATCGGCATCTTCAACATTCCCGTCTTTGCGCGGGTGGCACGCGGGGCGGCGCTCTCGCTCTGGCCGCGCGAATATGTTCTTGCCGCCCGGGCGTCGGGCAAAGGGTCGGCGCGTATTACAGTCGAGCACATCCTGCCCAACATGATGAACCTGCTCGTCGTACAGGGCACCATCCAGTTTTCCCTTGGCATTCTCGCTGAAGCGGGCCTGTCCTATGTAGGTCTTGGATCGCAGCCACCCATGCCCAGTTGGGGCCGGATGCTGTTCGAAGCACAAACCATGATCGGCATGGCACCGCATATGGCGCTTTATCCCGGCCTCGCCATCGTTATTACGGTTCTCGGGCTCAACCTGCTTGGCGATGGTCTCAGAGACATTCTCGATCCGAAAATGCGGCGGGAGCGTTCATGAGCCTGCTCGAAATCAAAGGCCTGAAGCTGAGAATTGGCGCCTTCGAAGCACTGAAGGGCATCAATCTGTCGGTCAAGTCAGGAGAAATCCGCGCGTTGGTTGGTGAATCCGGTTCCGGCAAATCCATGACGGCGCTCAGCATCATGCAACTCTTGCCGGGTGGTGCAAAAACCCAAGGTCAAATCCTGTTCGACGGCGTGGATCTGCTGACCACAAGTGAAGCTGACATGTGCCGCTCGCGCGGCAATGATATCGGCATGGTGTTTCAAGAACCCATGACGGCGCTCAACCCTGTCAAAACCATCGGCGAACAGGTTGCAGAAGGCATAAGGCTGCATACCGGAGCGAGCCGCGCCGCTGCCGAAGAACAAACCCGCGCCATTCTGGATCGCGTCGGTCTGCCTACGGCGCAATTTCCGCTCAGCCGCTATCCGCACGAACTGTCCGGCGGTCAGCGCCAGCGCGTGGTGATTGCCATTGCCTGCGCGCTCAAGCCCCGCCTGTTGATTGCCGACGAGCCGACCACTGCGCTGGACGTGGTGTTGCAGGCGCAGATACTCGACCTCCTGCAGAGCCTTGTGCATGAAGAAAGGATGGGCCTGCTGTTGATCAGCCATGATCTGGCAGTTGTCGCGGATGTGGCCCACTCCATCACCGTCCTGCGGCATGGCGAAGTCATGGACAATGGCGAAACGACGCAAATCCTGACGGAACAGACACATCCCTATACGCGTCAATTGGCACAAGCATCAATGCATGTACCGGAACGCACATCGCATCATTCAGGCCAAGCCACGACGAACGGCCCCTTGCTGGCAATCCGCAGTCTGTCGCGAACCTATCCGGGCCGACGCAAAGGTTTTTTTGGCCGCGACGGGGATTTCAAGGCGGTGGACGATGTCTCGTTCGATATCAAGCCAGGACAGTCAACAGCGCTGGTCGGCCGGTCCGGTTGTGGCAAATCCACCCTCGCCCGCATGGTTCTCGCGCTTGAAAAGCCCACTGGCGGGCAAATCCATTTCGCTGGCCGGCGCATCGACAAACTTAGCCAAGAGGACCTGCGGCCTGTCCGGCGTAACATGCAGGTGGTCTTTCAGGACCCCTATGGTTCCTTCAATCCCCGTCACAAGGCAGACCGTCTGATATCTGAACCCTTGTTTTTGCTGGACAGGGACATCCCGGAAGCCGAAAGGCGCGACCGTGTGCATCGCGCGCTTGAACGGGTGGGCATTCCACGAACCGATAAGGATAAATATCCGCACGAATTCTCAGGCGGCCAGCGCCAGCGGCTTGCCATCGCCCGCGCCATCATCACCGAGCCAAAGCTGATCGTCGCCGACGAGCCAGTCTCCGCTCTTGATGTCTCGATACGCGCACAGATCCTTGACCTGTTTGCCGATCTCAATGACCGGCTGGGCGTCGCCTATCTCTTTATCACGCATGATCTCGCCGTTGCCCGGGCCATTACTGACACCGTCATGGTCATGTCAGATGGAAAGATCATGGAACGCGGGAAAACAGAGGAAATTCTGCGCCACCCGCAATCCGAGGCGGGACGTGCGCTGGTCAGTGCCTCGCCCGACCTGCACAAAGCTCTTGCCCGCCGCATTGGTGAACAGGGTTAGAAAAGCCCAAGAAAAAACAAAACCAGCAGAACAGCCATAAACAGCGCGGTCGCCACGCTATAAACGCGCAGCGCTGCATCGATATCGTCCGCACCGACATCGCGATGCCCCGCACCGTTGAGCATAGGCTCATTGGCAACCACACCGCCATAGACGCGCGGCCCGGCAAGAGCGACGTCTATCGCGCCAGCCATCGCGGCCTCAGGCCAACCGGCATTAGGCGAGCGATGCAAACGCGCATCGCGCATCATCACGTTAAATGACCGGGCAGCAGCCTGACTGCCCCGTATAATCCAAGCGGCCACAGCAATCAGCAGACCAGTCAATCGCGCAGGAATCCAGTTGGCGGCATCATCAAGCTTGGCGGCAAACCGGCCAAAGTCGCGGTGGCGGTCATTGAGATGACCAATCATCGAGTCGGCCGTATTCAGCATCTTGTAGGCAAGTAATCCCGGCAGACCAAACAGGGCATACCAGAATGCTGGTGCGATGATCCCATCCGAGGTATTTTCGGCAAGGCTTTCGATGGCGGCGCGCGTAATGGCAGGCTCGTCCAATACTTGTGGATCGCGGCCAACAATCATCGAGACCGCCCGGCGGGCACCAACAAGCCCGTCATTGCGCAGCGCATCCGCCACCCGTGCAACATGCTCACCCAAGCTCTTCTGAGCCAGAAACACAGCAACGATCAAAGCTTCAATCAATCCGCCAAAGGGCGGGATCATTGTCAGCACCCAATGGATGAGACCACCAATCGCACCCGCCAGAACCAGCAGCGCCGACATGGTCAAAAAGCCATCGCGCCGCTTTTCCTGTTCCGTCTTACCAGCCTTGTTGAAACGTTTATCAACGAATGCGATGGCATTGCCGAACAGGACCACCGGATGCGGTACCCTATGCCAAAGCCAATCCGGATCGCCGACATACCGGTCCGCGAGTAAGGCAAGAAACAGAATCAAGAGATTGATTTCCATGAATGTTTCGATCCTCTTGAATCAAAATGTCAGCTACGGATTGCGCCTATTGCTATAGCGAGCCGCTGCCGCAATGTCTCTGCGTCATTCTCATCCAGTGGCAGACCAAAGCGCAACCATTGTGGCGCATAGGCAAATTTTCGCACCAGTACCCGCTGCGTACAAAGCGCATCGTACAAAGCGTGCGCATCCCTGTGTTCAACCAGCGAGAACAGCATTGTCCCGCCAATTTCTTTGAGACCTGTCTTTGCAAAAACATCGCCTAGCAGAGTACGCCGCCGTTCGAGCCGATCCGTAAACGCAGCCCGTCCGGCGGCATCTGAAAATGCTTCCGCCGCGATGGCAAGTGCCGGACCGGAGACCGCCCAAGGCCCCAATCTTTGAACCAGCGCATTGGTAATCGAAGGCGTTGCCAAGGCAAATCCAAGCCGCAAGCCGGCCAGTCCAAAGAACTTGCCAAACGATTTGAGCACAATCAAACCGTCGCGCCCGCAATGGCCAGCAACGCTGGTTTCTGGATGTGGATCAGCAAAGGCTTCGTCGACAATGAGGAATCCTCCCCGCTCGCGCAGTCGGTCTGCGAGATTGAGCAACACATCCCTGCCAACAACACGGCCATCCGGATTGTTGGGATTGACGATCACGGCGACCTTCGCCGTCAGCGGAATCTGCTCGACGCTGTCGCACAAGATGACGTTCCACCCTGTTCGACTGAAAGATGATTGATGTTCCTGATAGGTTGGCCCGACAATGGCAACGTCCCCCCAGAACAACCAGTTCAGGCAGGATCTGGATCAGTGCCTGCGTGCCCGGTGCCGCAACCATTCCTGCGTCTGCGGATGCACCGTAGTAAGCCCGAGCCGCATCGAGCGCTGATTTCAGCAGATTTTCATCCGGCAAGCGGTTCCACACATCGGTTTTGATCGGCGGCAACGGAAAAGCTTCGGGGTTGATGCCGGTGGAAAGATCGAGCCAATCTTCGCGCCGCCCGCCATAGCGGTGCATGGCGCGATCAAGCGCGCCGCCATGTTCAATCTGCATCATCCAGCTATATCAATCATGTGCATGTAAGAACCCGATACGGAGCCAACCCGCAAACCGGCTTCGCCAAGGTCTTCACCCAGCGCATCGCGCACGCGAAACAAGCGCGCGGCATCACCTTCCCGCACAATGCTGGCATAGTGAAACTCGTGCGCCGTGAACGGAAACTGGAATGGAGAGGCTTGCAGCGGTTCAACCCGCCGATACCCCAGATGCATCTTTCGCTTGGCAAAACTGGTTTCCAGCGGCAACAGGCCAAGCATGGGATAAGTTTTCCCCGCGGCGTCCTCGATGCTTTCGCCCAGCGCCATATAGCCCCCGCATTCGCCGTAGACTGGAATGCCGCTTTCTGCCGCGCGGCGGATACCGCCAGCAAAATGTGCAGCTTTCGAAAGTTGCTCCGCATGCAATTCAGGATAACCGCCTGGCAGATAGATCGCATCGCAATCCTCCGCAGGCGCTTCATCGTTGAGCGGTGAAAAGAAACTGATCGTGGCACCACGCCGCCGCCAGCCATCCAGCAAATGCACATAGGAAAATGCAAATGCGTTGTCACGCGCCACGGCAATCCGCTGGCCCAAGGGCGGGACCCGGGCAATGTTCGCCATGGATTCTGCCGGACCAAAACGTCCTGCAATGTGCTGAAGCAAAGTCAGGTCAATCTTTTCGCCGATGACCCTTCCGGCATTGCCAATGAAAGCATCAAGATCAGCAAGTTCACCGGCCTGAATCAGCCCAAGATGCCGTTCCGGCAGATGCAATTTCGGATCGCGCGGGATCACGCCAAGAACGGGAATACCAACCGGCTGAAGCGCCGAACGCAGCATCGCGTCATGGCGTGCGCTGCCAACCCGATTAAGAACAAGTCCGGCGATCATCACATTACGGCGAAAATCCCGGAAGCCGCTGACCAGCGCTGCAATCGAGTGCGATTGCTTTGCGCAATCGACCACGAGAATAACCGGCAGCGACAAATGGGTGGCAAGATCCGCAGCCGAACCTGTTCCATCAATTGCACCGTCAAACAGGCCCATCATACCCTCGACAACCAGAAGCTTGCCGCCCTCCGTGTGGCGGGAAGCCAGCGCGCTGACAAGATCGCGGCGCATCGCCCAGGGATCGAGATTCACGCAGGGCACATCACTGGCAACGCTGTGGTAGGCGGGATCGATATAGTCAGGGCCTGCCTTGGCCGGTGCGATCTTCACACCAAGATCGCGCAAGGCGCGCAGCAGACCCAACGTTACCGTCGTCTTGCCACTGCCCGACGAGGGCGCAGCGATGACAAAGCCTTTCATCCCGCATCCTTTTCGCGGCGCGTTCCCAGCGGATCGTTTTGCAGCACCCTGCCCTCCATCGCACCAAGCCAGTCAAGCGCCGCCCGCAGTCGCACCACCTCGCCAATAACCACGATGGCGGGCGGGCGCAGCCCTGCCTGTTCCACATCGCGTTCAGCTTGCGCCAGCGTCGTTTCCAGCACCTTCTGCTCACCGGTCGTGGCATTGCACACGAAGGCCATGGGCTCGTCTTTCGCTCGTCCGGCGGCGATTAACTTTGCGGCGATCACGCCAATATGCTTCATCGCCATATACATGACGATGACCGATGACCCCTTGGCAATACTCGCCCAATCCATCGTATCCGGAATCAGACCTGTCGCATCATGCCCGGTCAGGAAAGTGACGCTCTGGTTGGTTTCGCGGTGTGTGACAGGAATACCCGCATAGGCCAGACCACCAATCCCGGCAGTTATGCCCGGTACGATGCGGAAAGGAATACCGTGTTCCACCAGCGTCAAAGCCTCTTCACCGCCACGGCCGAAGACAAAGGGATCTCCCCCTTTAGCCGGAGAACGCGCTTGCCACCCTGAGCCAATTCAACCAGCCGCAGCGAAATATCCCGCTGCTGCGGCGACGGTTTCCCGCCGCGTTTGCCTGCATATTCCCGTTCAGAATCAGGGCGGGCAAATGACAGGCATTCCTCATTCACCAATGCATCATAAACAATGACATCGGCCTGTTCGAGCGCATTGACCGCGTGCAGCGTCAGGAGGCCCGGATCACCCGGTCCCGCTCCGACAAGCCAGACATGGCCCGGTTCAAACTTCGGCAGTTTTGATGTCACTGCGCTCATCGCGCTCCCCATATTTGCTCTTTTGCGCATAGCATAATTTTCCGCATCACAAGCATGAACTTATCGGAAAAATCATGCAACTCTATCCCTAGGTGGTCTATAAGACGCGCATGAGCGACGAACCTGATGCCGGAATGCGTAAACCTGATGAACCGAACCACACCCCGCTGCGGCGGGGCTGGACGACGGGAGCCTGCGCGACAGCGGCCACCAAGGCGGCGCTGATTGCCCTGATTACCGGCGAATTCCCCGATCCTGTGGCGATTATCCTGCCGAAGGGCGAAGTTCCGCATTTTCCTCTCGCACTCGAATCGTTTGGCGATGGCTATGCAATCGCCGGTATCGTCAAAGATGCCGGCGATGATCCTGACGTCACGCATGGCGCCACCATCATCTCCACCGTTTTCCCGGCGCCGCCCGGAACCGGCATCCAATTTGTCGCTGGCGAAGGTGTGGGGACAGTGACGTTGCCGGGCCTGCCGATTCAGCCAGGCGAAGCCGCGATCAATCCGGTTCCCCGCGCCATGATGACTGCCATCTGCGAAGAGATTTGTGCGCAATACGATCTTCCTGCTGATCTTGTCATCACCATTTCCGTTCCGGAGGGTGAGGAACTTGCCAAAAAAACCTGGAACCCACGGCTTGGAATCATCGGCGGCATTTCCATTCTCGGCACGACGGGCATCGTTCATCCCTTCTCCTGTGCAGCATGGATTCACTCGATTCATCGCGGCATCGATGTTTCCCGCGCTGCAGGGCTCACGCACGTGCTGGCGGCCACCGGCTCCACCTCGGAAGACGCAGCTCAGGAGATTTACGATCTCCCTGATATCGCATTGCTCGATATGGGCGATTTCGCCGGTGGCCTTTTGAAGTATCTGCGGGTTCACCCGATCGACAAGCTGACTATCGCCGGCGGTTTCGCTAAATTGACCAAGCTGGCGCAGGGCGCGCTTGATCTGCACTCCGCGCGCAGTCAGGTCAGCATGGCATTTCTCGCGGATGAAGCGGAAAAGCTCGGGTTTGACAAAAACATGAGGGAACGGATTCTCAACGCCAATACCGCGCAGGAAGTGCTTGAAATGACTCAAGCATCCGGCATTAATCTCGCATCCGCTATTGCCGAAAAGGCAAAGGCGACAGCACTTGCCACACTCAAAGGCGCGCCCGTTGAAGTGGAATTGATCGTCACGGATCGCAAAGGTGGCATTCTTGCCCGTCTCTGATCGCCGTGTTCTTATTCTGGGCGGAACGGCCGAAGCCACCAAGCTGGCAGCCTCTCTGGTTGCCCAAGGTTATTCTACTATTTCATCATTGGCGGGCCGGACCCGTGATCCTGCGAAGATAGAAGGCGCGGTTCGTACAGGCGGTTTTGGTGGTGCCGAGGGATTGGCCCACTATCTCCTGCACGAGAATATTGCACTCCTCGTTGACGCCACACATCCGTTTGCCACTCAGATTTCCGACAATGCCCTTGCAGCAGTCCAATCAACGCATACTCCATTTGTGCGTCTTGAGCGGCCTGCCTGGCAGCGTAAACCCGGTGATATCTGGAACAGCGTCGCAACATTGGAAGAAGCAGTTTTGTCCATCCCCTCCAGAGCCCGCGTCTTGCTCGCACTTGGACGGCAGCATATTGGGCCATTCTCCAAACGGCGGGACGTTTACTTTGTCGTCCGCATGATCGATCCGCCGGAAACGCCACCGGATTTGGCCGATTTTGAGTTGGAACTATCCAAACCCGGCAAGAAAGATGAGGAGGCCGCGTTTCTGACACGCAAGCGCCTGACCCATATCGTGTGCCGCAACTCTGGCGGATCGGCATCCTATGCCAAGATCGCAGCCGCCCGGGAACTGGGTTTACCGGTCATCATGATTGAGCGGCCGCATCGCCCTGATACCAGCACCTTGCCTGATGTCGACAGCATTATATCGTTCGTACGGGAGAGGTTGGGATAGCATGCACATCCCTTGTGCGTGGTTCGACAAGCTCACCATGAGGGACAGTGAGGATTGCAGGAAGTTAATTCTGCAACATTAGTGATTACTTTGCAGCCCATCCATTTCCCTCATGGTGAGCGTGTCGAACCACGCACAATCGTTTTGCAGCTACTCCGAGCGTGAACGCAGCGTGTGGCTGTGATCCTTGTGATAGAGCGCAGAATCACGAAACGCATCAGCCGACAAGCCTTTGCCGACGAAAATCATGGCAGAGCGGGTAAGGCCGGATTCCCGCACTTTCCCGGTAATATCAGCCAATGTACCATGGATAAACTGCTCATCCGGCCAACCGACACGATAGGCAACGATGACTGGACAGTCAGCACCGTAGAGCGGCGCCAGTTCGCTTTCGATCCGTGTCAGATTGCGGATGGAAAGATGAATGACAAGCGTCGCGCCGGATTTGCCAAGTGTTGCCAGTTCTTCGCCTTCCGGCATGGCGGAAGATTTCATTGATGTGCGCGTCAGAATGATGGTTTGGCAAACCTCGGGAACTGTTAACTCCTTCTTCAGCGCCGCAGCGGCAGCGGCAAAAGCAGGAACGCCGGGGGTAACGTCATATTCAATGCCGAGCGCATCAAGGCGGCGCATCTGTTCGGCAACTGCGCCATAAATCGACGGATCGCCGGAATGAACCCGCGCCACATCCTTGCCTTCGGCCTGCGCGCGCTCGAATTCGGCGATAATCTCATCCAGCGTCAGCGATGATGTATCAACAACGCGGGCGCCCTCCGGCACTTCCGCCACCATTTCCGGTGGCACAAGCGAACCGGCATAGAGACAGACCGGACAGGACT
Organism: Phyllobacterium sp. 628; assembly: GCF_014189505.1. Taxonomy (GTDB): domain Bacteria; phylum Pseudomonadota; class Alphaproteobacteria; order Rhizobiales; family Rhizobiaceae; genus Phyllobacterium. The sequence continues at coordinate 3,258,486 of NZ_CP050301.1, forward strand.
GAATGAGTTTCAGACCACGCACCGTGATAAGATCAGGTGCGCCCGGACCGGCGCCAATGAAATGAACCTTCATATCTATTTCTTCCTTACCGCGAGTGCCGCGGTTGCATGGGCAGATTTTGTCTTGGCAATCACCAAAGCACCCTCAGGGCCGGCAGCGGCAAGTGCTGCCGCTTCAGCCACCCCGTGACTGCCTGTCAGTTCGAACACCCGCCTTGATGGGTTAGCCAGACGCGGTGTTTGTTCTTCAAGCGCTGCAGCCGTGAAGCAAATGAGCGGCAATCCCCATCGTTCTGCCAGCTGAACAATAGCTGGTTCGCTCTGCCGTGCATCGATCGAACAGATACCTGCCAAGTCATCCGGGCTTATATTTGCTTCCCGTAAAACGTTTTCAGCAAGCAAGAACAATTCTTCTGGATCACATCCGCGCTCACAACCCAGCCCCAACATATAGGCGGCAGCAATTTCGCCTGCAGAAACCATCAATGCGACTTGTGAAGCTCTTCCGGCGTCACTCCAAGCAAATCGGCTGTCCTGCGGATCAGATTTGCCTCCTTGGGATCAAGATCATTGTCCGCATTGGCGATCGCAAGAAGATGGCGCAGAAGCATAACCTTGCGCTCGAACGGAACATCGGCAAAGGCCAGCGCAGCCTGCTCGCTGGATGTCTCATAGCCGAAGTCTTTGAGGTATGTGGCGACTTCGCCAAACTCATCGGGAGAAATGCCAAAATCGGTCGAGGCAATGCGCAGGATCGCGGCATATTCCGATTTCTCGGTTTTGCCATCAGCCAGCGCCACATGCAGCAAAAGCAGCAGCTCAGCGGTCAAAACCGGATCGTCAGCAACCTTCTGCACGGCGCTCTTGGAACCGAGAAATGCGGTGATGCGATCAAAAATGCTCTCGCTCATTGTACCCCCAACTGTCTGCACGCGATTGATCGCAGCAGAAACTTTCCAATTCAAGTGCGTAAACAACACACTAGCGCGTGATTCGCACAGTTGAATTGTGCAGGCGCCTAAATGTTCTCGCCAAAGACAAAAATCTCTCTATGTTCCGGCGCATTCTTAATGAGTTCCCGCCATGTCTGCCTTCTTCGAAAATATTCCAGTACTTCTTATCCTTGCCGCCTTTGCTGCAGGTTTTATCGACTCTATCGCAGGTGGCGGCGGATTGATCACCGTTCCGGTGCTGCTTCTTTCAGGCATGTCGCCCGTCGAATCCCTTGGCACCAACAAGCTGCAATCGCTGTTTGGTTCTGCCTCGGCGACCATCGCCTATGCCCAGAAGGGTCATGTCGATCTGAAAAAGCAGTTGCCGTCAGCCCTCATGTCGGCACTTGGCGGCGTCGGCGGCGCATTGCTCGCAGGCTTTTTGCCCGGAGATTTGCTTCGTGCCTTTCTGCCGGTCCTGCTGATCGCAATTGCGCTTTACTTCGCGCTCAAGCCAAATATGGGCGATATCGACCGCACCCGGCGCATGACACCATTTCTCTTCGGCCTTACGATTGTCCCACTCATTGGTTTTTATGACGGCCTGTTCGGTCCGGGAACCGGCTCGTTTTTTATGCTCAGCTTCGTGTCCCTGGCAGGCTATGGCCTGCTCAAGGCAACAGCGCACACAAAACTTCTCAATCTCGCTTCCAATGTCGGTGGCTTCGCTACTTTCGCATTTCTCGGGGTGATCAATTGGAAGATTGGCCTGTGTATGGGCGTCGCCCAATTTATTGGCGCGCGCGTCGGTGCCAGCATGGCCATGAAAAACGGCGCAAAGATCATCAAGCCATTGCTGATTGTCGTCTGTCTGGCCTTGGCGACAAAATTGCTGCTTGATCCCAGCAACCCGATTCGCCTCTGGCTGGCAGCGCTCCTTTAGCAGCAGTGCTGCACGAAGAATGCTGCGTGGTTCGACAAGCTCACCATGAGGGACAGTGAAGATTGCAGGGAGTTATATTCTGCAATGTTGACGATTGTTTTGCAGCCATCCATATCCCTCATGGTGAGATTGTCGAACCACGCATAAACTTCATTGTAACAGGCGTTATCCGTCGCCTTTAGAACCTGAAACTAAGTAGGATGACACCGCCGCCAATCAGCAGAACACCGAGCCAGTTCAGGCCTGATAGTTTCTCGCCGAGAAATGCCACGCCGAAAATTGCAACCATCACCACGGACAGTTTGTCGATGGGCGCAACCCGCGCCGCATCGCCGATTTTCAATGCACGAAAATAGGCGAGCCACGATGCACCCGTCGCCAGCCCGGACAGGATCAAAAATGTCCAGGTCTTGGCTGAAATGGTTGACGGGCTTTGCCATTGCCCGCTGACGGTCAGAAACAGGCAGAGCGCGCCGATAATGACAAAGGTACGGATCAGCGTGGCAAAATCCGAATTGATATTCTCAATGCCGATCTTGGCAAAAATGGCGGTCAGAGCCGCGAAGATTGCGGAGAGAAAAGCCCAGAATTGCCAAGTTCCTGTCATCAGAATTCAATGCCCTTCTGCGCCTTGATACCGGACCGGAACGGATGTTTGATCATTTCCATCTCGGTGACAAGGTCGGCGAACTCGATAAGTTCGTCCTTGGCGTTGCGGCCGGTGATGATCACATGTTTCATGTGCGGCTTTTGTTTGAGAACCTCAATGATTTCTTCGACGGGGAGATAGTCGTAGCGCAGCGCGATGTTCAGCTCATCACAAAGTACAATGTCCGTTTCATCGTCGAGGATCATTGTCTTTGCCTGTTCCCATGCGTCGCGAGCCATGGCGATGTCGCGCGCCCGATCTTGCGTCTCCCAGGTAAATCCCTCGCCCATGGCCGAGATTTTCACCTGTTCCGGAAATTTCTCCAATACCCAGCGCTCACCGGTGTCCCATGAGCCTTTGACGAACTGAATGACGCCAATCCTCATGCCGTGGCCGAGCGCCCGGAAAACCACCCCGAAACCGGCGGTAGACTTGCCCTTTCCCTTACCGGTATTGACGATCACCAATCCCTTTTCATCGGTCTTGGTGGCAAGAATTTTATCGCGCACGACCTTCTTCTTGCGCATCTTGTCCGCATGGCGCGCGTTCACTTCCTCTTCGGTCAGGTTCAACAGTTTCTCTGATTTTTCAGCCATTTGGCGTGTCCTTCCGAATCATTGTCTCAGGCGGCAAGCTTGCCGAGTTCAAATCGTGCCGAGTTGGAGCGCGGTGTCCAGAAGCCACGTTCCACGGCTTCCTCCAGCTTTTCAGCGATGTCACGCAGGGCATGCTGGTTCTTGTCTTTGAGAAACGCCCGCACCTCGTCATCCATCAAAAAGGCTTGATAAACGGCTTCAAAATGATGATTGCGTACGGCACCGGTCGTTGCTGCAAAGGCGAAGAGATAATCCACCGTGGCAGCCATCTCGAAGGCACCCTTATAGCCGTGGCGCATCACGCCCGCGATCCATTTGGGGTTTGTCACACGGCCGCGAACAGTTCGCCCGATTTCTTCCTCGAGCGTGCGAATGACCGGCTTTTCCGGGCGCGAGTGATCATTGTGGTAAATCGTCGGACGCTCGCCGGACAATTGTTCGACCGCCGCCGACATGCCGCCTTCAAACTGATAATAGTCATCGGAATCCAGCAGGTCGTGTTCGCGGTTATCCTGATTTTGCACGACGGCCTCGACAGTACGCAGCCGTTCTTCCAAGAGACCGCGTTCCGCTTTGCCCTCTTCACCGGCACCATAGGCATAGCCACCCCAGACGAGCCAGGCTTCGGCCAGATCGTCACGCTTATCCCAGGCCTTTTCATCGATCAGTGTCTGCAGGCCCGCACCATAGGCACCGGGCTTTGAGCCGAAGACACGGAAGCCCGCACGCTGCCTTGCGGTTTTCTCATCTGCACCCTCGGCGATCAAACGCGCTTGTTCGCTGTGCATGCGCATGGCGATGGGATTGTCGTCCGCATCTTCCTGCAACGCCCCCACCGCACGCACGGCTTTGTCGAACAGTGCAATCTGATCCGGGAACGCATCACGAAAGAAACCGGAAATGCGTAAAGTCACATCGACACGCGGACGCCCCAGCACAGCTGGCGGAATGATTTCATAGCCAGTCACGCGCCGGGAAGCCCTGTCCCACACAGGTTTGACGCCGATCAGGGCCAAGGCCTGAGCGATATCATCGCCGCCGGTCCGCATATTCGAGGTGCCCCACGCCGTCAGGCCCAGTGATGTCGGCCACTCGCCATGATCCTGCGTGTAACGGCGGATCAAGAGTTCCGCCGATTTCTGGCCAAGTTCCCATGCGGCCGGTGTTGGCACTGCGCGGCTATCAACGGAAAAGAAGTTGCGCCCTGTCGGCAGCACATCGGGACGGCCGCGTGTCGGCGCACCCGATGGCCCCGGCGCAACAAAACGTCCGTCCATAGCCGTCAAAAGTCCGGCCATTTCCGCATGGCCGCAAGCCATCACAGCCGGATGCAAATTGGTTCGGATGCCTTCGACAACCTCAAGCGTTGCATACCAGTCAACCGGACACACCGTTTCTCCGGCAACCAGCTTGGCTGCCAGCAACTCGACACGCTCCACCGTATCGCCAGCAATGCGCCATGGATCGCCACACACCTCAGCCAAAATATCCGGACGCTCGCCATTCCATGGCGCTGCCATGTCGCAATCGAGTGGATCGAACCAGGTAAAACCCAGATCATTGGCTATGGCCCGCTGCAAGCTCTGGTCAGCGCCTTGACCAGAGCCCCTCGGCACGCGCGCAAGAGCAACGACAAGGTCCGTTAGCAGGCGTCCCTCGGGGGCCAAGCCAAAAATATGCAGGCCATCGCGGATCTGCATTTCCTTGAGGTCACAGAGATACGCATCGAGCTTCTGCAGAGCGAGATCATCTGTATCGTGATCGTGAATGCCCGCATCCGTATCGAGACCGATATCGCGGACCAGATCCAGGATTTGCACCTTGAGCCGCACGAGACGACGCGGGTCTACACCCGATGCCTCATAATATTCATCCACCAGCGCTTCGAGGTCTTTCAGCGGACCATAGCTTTCGGCCCGCGTCAGCGGCGGCGTCAGATGATCGATAATGACCGCAGACGAGCGGCGTTTGGCTTGCGTGCCCTCACCCGGATCGTTGACGATAAACGGATAGATATGCGGAACGGGGCCAAGCACGGACTCGGGGAAACACGTTTCCGAGAGTGCGAGAGATTTGCCCGGCAACCATTCAAGATTGCCGTGCTTGCCGACATGCACAATGGCATGGGCACCATAGACTGTTCGAAGATAAGCATAGAAGGCGAGATAGCCGTGCGGCGGCACAAGATCCGGCGAGTGGTAGCTTTCCTTCGGATCGATGTTGTAGCCGCGTGCGGGCTGAATGCCGACCAGCACCTCACCGAACCGGCTGAGCGGCAGGGCGAAGCCACGTGCTGCATCAAGGAAGAATGGATCATCCTTCGGCGTGCCCCAGCGCGCTGTCACTTTTTGCTGAATCACATCCGGAAGCGATGCAAAGAAACTATTGTATTGATTCAGCGAAATCGTTTCGCGGATGTCGCGTCCATCGCTGGCTGCATTGGTTGGGCCCGCCATCAGATGGTTGATCAATGCCTCACCATCGGCAGGCAAATCGGCAATCGTGTAGCCGGCATTCCGCATGGATCTGAGCACCTGCCATGTACCGGCAGGCGTATCGAGCCCGACACCATTGCCGAGCCGTCCATCCCGGTTGGGATAGTTGGCCATGACAAGGGCAACGCGCCGCTCAGCCGGTTTGCTGGTACGCAGCCGTGCCCAGTTTGATGCGAGATCAGCCACGAATGCGACACGGTCCGCTTGCGGTTCGTGCATGACAATATTGGCTTGCACCGCCTCATCAAAATGCCTGGCCGACTTGAACGAAACAGCACGGGAAAGCACACGGCCGTCCACCTCGGGCAAGGCGACATTCATCGCCAGATCACGCGCCGACAGACCTTGATCGGATGAACGCCATTGCTCGGCGCTGGAACCTGAGAAGATGACCTGCAACACCATCGCGCCGTCATGTTCCAGCACCGTCGGCTTGCGTGCGGCACCCGGCGCGGAAACAGCAAACCCGGTTGCGTTCAAAACGACAGCTGGCGGCGCTTCGGAAAAGATGCTTTCCGATGTAGCGATTGAAACCGGGTCTTTCAAACTGGAGACAAACACCGGCAAAGGATTGAGGCCCTTGGCGCGCAAAGCCTCCAACAATGCCTCAACCGGCTGGGTCTGGCCGCTTTGCACCAATGCCCGGTAAAAGCAGATCGCTACAACCGGTGAGCCCTCATGCCACTCATGCCGCATTTCTTCCAGCGAAGGCGCGGCCTTGCCCGGCCACCACAGACCTGCTTTGAGCAATGGCGCTGCATCCTGCGGTTTTTCACCGGCACCAATCAATGCCGCGCAATAATCGAGAAAACGCTGCGCATTCTGTGCCCCGCCCTCCAGCAGATAATGCCAAAGCGCATCCCGGTCATGCCGGACAATAGTCGAAAACCGGTCGAGTCCCGGATCAGGCTTTTCGTCACCGGGCAGAACAGCAAGTTGCACCCTGTGATTGACAGCGCAGGCATGCAGCGCTTCCAGACCATAGGGCCAGTAACTCTCACCACCGATGACGCGCACGACAATGAGTTTCGCAAAACGCGCCGTTCGCTCGACATAGGCATCGACTGACATCGGATGCGACAAGCTCATCATATTGGCCAGGCGCAGGGAAACCGCACCATCGCCCTGCCGCCGGGCGGAGGCCAGACTGGCAAGTTCCGTATCGGCGGCGGACAGAAACAACACATCTCCCGGCGTCTGGCCAAGGTCAATCGCCTCGGTGCCTTCAGCAATCGTGCCTTTCTGGGCGAGCAGGAGATGCATTCAGTTTCCTATCTTCAGACAGCGGCTGCGGTCACAGCCGATGTGATGGCATCATTATCAATGTCGTGCAGTCCGATGACAACGAAACGGGTCTGCCGCTCCTCGCCCGGATTCCACGCACGATCAAAGTAATGCTCGATGCGCGTGCCGACAGCCTGCACAACCAGACGCATAGGTTTTCCCGGAACGTCAGCAAAGCCCTTCAGTCGCAGAATGTCGTGATCGGCAATAACGGTCTTGAGCTTTTCGATGAACGACTTCGGCTCAGCAACTGGGCCAAGACCAACGACAAAGCTTTCGAACTCGTCATGGTCATGCTCTTCACCTGCCTCATGCTCCATCTCATGGTGTGACTTGCGATTGGCAATGTCTTCCTCGGTACCGACACCAAGACCAAGCAGCAATTCATTGCTGAGCTTGCCGAAGCTGGCCGACACCATGTTGAGCGAGCGCGACGAACGGCTCTGCACGTCACCACGCACACCGTCGAGCTGCTTGTCATTGATCAGATCCGTCTTGTTCAGAACGATCAGATCAGCAGCACGAATCTGGTCCTCAAACAGCTCTTCGAGCGGGCTGTCGTGATCCAGCGAATCGTCTTGAATGCGCTGCGCATCAACCTTGTCATGATCATCAGCAAAGCGCCCTTCCGATACGGCTGAGGCGTCAATCACAGTGATAACACCATCAACGGTAACCTGCGTCTTGATCTCCGGCCAGTTGAACGCGGCAACCAGCGGCTGCGGCAAGGCAAGACCTGATGTCTCGATCACAATGTGATCCGGCCGGTCAGCCCGATCCAGCAGTTTGGTCATGGTCGGGATGAAATCATCGGCAACGGTGCAGCAGATGCAGCCATTGTTCAGTTCGATCACGTCCTCGTCCCGGCATGCTTCGATACCGCAACCCTTGAGCAAGCCCCCGTCGACGCCGAGATCACCAAACTCGTTGATGATCAGGGCAATGCGCTTGCCATTGGCGTTTTCGAGCAGATTGCGGATCATCGTCGTTTTGCCCGAACCGAGAAAACCAGTGATCACTGTTGCGGGAATCTTTTGACCCTGCATATTCCTATCCCTTCATTGTGAGCGGCAGCCCGGCTGCCACGAAATAGACTGTTGCTGCGGCTTGTGCCACAGCCTGATGGAGACGTCCGGCATGGTCGCGAAAATCGCGCGCCATGCGGTTCTCCGGTACAATGCCAAGACCCACCTCATTCGAAACCAGTATGATTGATCCCTGCAGTTTCGGCAGCGCTTCAACGAGCTGCCGTGTCTCGGCGGTAATATCGCGCTCGGCCATCATGAGGTTCGTAAGCCAGAGCGTAAGACAATCAACAAGAACGGCTTTTCCGGGTGCAGTTGCGCTTTGCAATGTATCCACCAGATCGAGCGGCTCCTCGATTGTACGCCATGCTGAACCGCGCTGCTGTTTGTGCAAATCGATCCGCTCGGACATTTCTTCATCCCAAGCCCTGCCCGTGGCGAGATAAACGCGATCCAGACCGGATGCGTTGATCAAACCCTCAGCAAAGCTGGATTTGCCGGAGCGGGCTCCGCCAAGAATGAAGGTCACACCGTGATTGAGCACAGACATCGCCGCCGTCAATACGACCGCAATGGTCCATCAAACGGCAGCGGCGGCGCCGCACTATCAAGATGTGAGGGGGAAGAACAATAGAACGCGCGATGCGAGCAGCCATGACAACCTCCGTGCTGGGCCAGAAGGGATGCTACCCTTCGGTTCTTGGGCAGGATTACCCCAAGCGTTTCCTGGGAAACGCTCTATGACTGGCAGGTCTCCTGGCTCGCGGGTCACGGGATCGATGCTGCCTTCCCGGTTTCCCAGTGACTGCCTTCTGCATATGCGTCAGGCTTTGCATTGATCCTCGCCGCTCTACAGTCGCGGGGTCGGCTGCGGTGGGATCGCCCATTCGGGTACGACCGTCGCATTCCCTTTTGATCCCTTGGCCTTTGGCCAATATGGGAACCAATCATGCGGTGGACGTTATTCATCCCCCATGAGAAATGTCAATTGAATCTATGTGGTTTGCTTAGAGCGCGATGCATTGCTTGCATGTGTACAGTGCGTGGTTCGACAAGCTCACCATGAGGGAGATAGAGGATTGCAGGGGGCTATATTCTGCAAGATTGTTCATGCCGCAATGTTTCATATTGGCTTTACAGCACCGCTCTCCCTCATGGTGAGCTTGTCGAACGACGAACCGCGCACCCCGGCACATGCGAGGAGCGCATCCACATCGAGTACCGTTTCCAGCTGTCCGGCGATACTATCCAAGGCAGCGTCCACTCCCGCCCGGTAATCGAACTCATCAGCGGCAATGCCCATCGTGCCCAGAAGTGCGGCACGAAATTTGTCCGCAGCAAAGAGCCCGTGCAGATAGGTGCCGAAAACTTTGCCATCCCCAGAGATGGCCCCGTCATCCACCCCATTGATGCGTGCAACAGGATTGGCACAATCCGGACCGGTCGTCCTGCCCAGATGAATCTCGTAGCCATTGAGCGGCAGATCGAACTGCAATGAATGAGCCTCGACATTGCGAACCGTTTTCTCCGGCTCCATTACTGTATCGATATCGAGAAGCCCCAGCCCTTCGGTCTCGGTCAAACTGCCTTCAATCCCATCGGGGTCACGCACGATCCGTCCGAGCATCTGGAACCCGCCGCAGATGCCAATGATATGACCACCGCGCCGCCGGTGCAGATCCAAATCCTTGTCCCATCCGTTCTCGCGGAAACGCATGAGATCACTGATCGTGGATTTCGAACCGGGAATGATGACAAGCCCCGCATCGGCTGGCAGCCGCTCGCCGCTGCGGACCATCACCACCTCGACCTGCGGTTCCGCCATCAGCGGATCGAGATCATCAAAATTGGCGATGCGGTCGAGCACGGGAACGGCAATTTTCAGCGCCCGGCCCTCACCTTTCACCAGCCGCTCCAGCACAACCGAATCTTCGGCGGGCAGACGCGCCGCATCTTTCAGCCAAGGCACCACTCCGAACGAAGGCCAGCCGGTGAATTGGGTGATGGATTTCAGACCATCGTCAAACAGCGAAATATCGCCACGAAACTTGTTGATGAGATAGCCGGCAATCATGGCGCGGTCTTCCGGCTGCAGGATCGCATGGGTACCGACAATCGAGGCAATCACCCCGCCGCGATCGATGTCTCCCACCAGCACGACTGGCACATTGGTCCGCGTGGCAAAACCCATATTGGCAATATCGCCCGCCCGCAGATTGATTTCCGCCGGTGACCCCGCGCCTTCCACAATGACGAGATCAGCGCCTTCGCGGACGATGTCCCATGAAGCCATGACGGCATCCAGCAATTGTGCCTTGAACTTCTGATAATCGCGGCCCTTCGCCTGCCCCCAGACCTTCCCCTGCACAATGATCTGGCTGCCAGTTTCCGACTGTGGCTTCAACAGCACCGGGTTCATATGAACTGACGACGATACGCCGCAAGCCACTGCCTGCAACCATTGTGCCCGGCCGATCTCGCCGCCGTCGTCACTGACAGCAGCATTGTTCGACATATTCTGCGGTTTAAACGGTCGAACCTTCAATCCGCGGTTGCGTGCGAGCCGGCAAAGTCCGGCCACGAGGACGGATTTCCCAACATCAGAGCCTGTTCCTTGCAACATGATTGCGTGCGTCATGGGCTTTGAGTAGCGGATATGTCTTTCTGTTCCAAGCCCCGGTCAAAACGCATCTGAAGCGTTGCGCGGCCTTGCACATGCGATAGAGTGCAAAACAAGAGGAATTCAGGGAGGTTAATATGGATGCGGTCGTTGATACGGCGTCCAGCCAGTTCGAACTCAATGAGGATCAACTGGCGATTCAGGATATGGCGCGCGCCTTTGCGGCAGACCGCGTGGCGCCCAATGCCCTTGCCTGGGACCGTGATAAACATTTTCCCGCCGATGTGATTCGTGAAACGGGCCCGCTCGGCATGGGCGGCATTTACACCAAAGAGGAATTCGGCGGATCCGGGCTCAAGCGGTTAGACGCTGTGCTCATTTTCGAAGCACTGTCTGCCGCCTGTCCGGCATTCTCCGCCTTCATCTCGATCCACAACATGGCAACATGGATGATCGACCTCTATGGCAATGACGAACAACGCCAGCGATTTGTGCCGCAACTGACGTCGATGGAGTGGCTCGCCAGCTACTGCTTGACCGAGCCCAATTCAGGCTCTGACGCTGCAGCCCTTAAAACCCGCGCGGTGCGTGACGGTGATCATTATGTACTCAATGGCGCCAAGCAGTTCATATCAGGTGCAGGCGATACGGACCTTTATGTCACCATGGTTCGCACCGGCGAAGATGGCCCCAAAGGCATCTCGACACTGATCATCCCGAAGGATGCACCCGGTCTTTCTTTCGGCGCCAACGAATTCAAGATGGGCTGGAATGCTCAATCCACACGGCAGGTTATCTTTGATAATTGCCGCGTTCCCGCGAACAATCTTCTCGGCGCTGAAGGGGATGGTTTCAAAATTGCCATGGGCGGGCTTGATGGCGGACGCCTGAATATTGCCGCTTGCTCGCTTGGCGGTGCCCAATCCGCACTCGACAAGGCTGTAACTTATGCGTCTGAACGCAAGGCTTTCGGCAAGGCGATCAATGAATTTCAGGCATTGCAGTTCAAACTTGCAGACATGGAAACGGAACTTTCCGCCGCCCGCATGCTGCTCTACACGGCAGCGTCAAAACTGGATCGCAAGGCGCATGACGCTTCGAAATGGTCAGCCATGGCCAAGCGATTCGTCACCGACACGGGATTCAATGTCGCCAATGACGCGCTGCAAATACATGGCGGCTATGGCTATCTGCATGATTACGGCGTGGAAAAGCTGGTGCGCGATTTGCGCGTTCACCAGATTCTCGAGGGCACCAACGAGATTATGCGGGTGATTATTTCCCGCTCCATGATGGGCCGTTGAACCGCGCCATTTGAACAAGCACAATTATCAGGGAGAACTACGCGATGACGACAGTCGCTTTTATTGGTCTTGGGCATATGGGCAATCCCATGGCAGCCAATCTGGTCAAATCAGGGCACACGGTGCTGGGTTTTGATCTTTTGCCGGACAATTTGGAAACGGCAAAGAGCAATGGAGTGACCATCGCGACAAGCGCTCTCGTAGCTGTCGCCGATGCCGATGTCGTCATCACGATGTTGCCGGCAGGGAAGCATGTTCTGTCCGTCTATGAGGAAATCGCTGCAAAGGCGAAGGCTGGCGCCCTGCTCATCGACTCATCGACAATTGACGTTGATTCTGCCCGCAGGGCCCATGAGATTGCGAAGAAATACGGCCTGTTGTCTGTTGATGCTCCGGTTTCAGGCGGCATCGGCGGCGCAGCGGCAGGCACGCTGACATTCATGGTGGGCGGCGCAAGCGACGCCTTTGCTGTTGCCGAACCCATTCTCAAACCGATGGCTGGCCGTATCGTTCATTGCGGCGAACCGGGAGCCGGTCAGGCGGCAAAAATTTGCAACAACATGATCCTCGGCATTTCGATGATCGGTGTCAGCGAAGCTTTCACCCTGGCAGAAAAACTCGGCCTGTCGCATCAGGCTCTGTTTGACGTTGCTTCGACCTCATCGGGCCAATGCTGGTCGCTGACGACCTATTGCCCCGTGCCTGGTCCTGTTCCGACCTCCCCGGCCAATAACAGCTATAAGCCCGGCTTTGCCGCTGCATTGATGCTCAAAGACCTGAAACTGTCACAGGAAGCCGCACGGAGCGTCGGTGCTGCGACACCGCTTGGTCAGCATGCGGAAGAAATTTATGCCCAATTTGGCGCCGCCGGAAATGAGGGTTCCGATTTTTCCGGCATCATCAACTACCTGCGCGATACAACCCGCGAAGATTAATTCCGCAACAAAAGCTTGGAAATTTCCAAAATTTAGATTTGCTTAAGCTCTCGCTAACCTCGCGGTAACGATGTCTGGTTAAAACTTTGCAAGAAGCAGACAAGACCCTGCTTCTTGCTCCGGATCAGGTACTGCGTACCGGAGCTGTAATTTCTGCCAGCGTATTGTACGGCAGAAGGCCATGCGTAATTTGGCAAAAAACCGCACTGTTCCCGTCGGACAGGGCGGTTTTTGATATGGTCAAAGCAAATTCCCATACAGGAACGCAAAGAAAAACCGCCACCTCGATGAGGCAGCGGTTTTCAGAATAGTTCACTGCGATCGGTGATTAGCCGGCCGAACGGGTCCAGATAAACGAAATCGCAGAAGCGATGCCGCTCTTTGCATTGCTGGATGGCGCACTGCGCTTTTCCGTAGCATTCCATGCAATGTGAACACGGTTATTGCGGTTGAATATGTAAAGCATTTGGGCACCTCAAGGGTAAAATCGTTGTTGCCGCTCAAATGCGCTTTCTGCCTAAAGTTTGATCACGAATTTTCGCCATAGTGTGTCGCTTTTACAGCAATGAGGTTCACGATTACGCATGGCAGCCATGCAAAAATCACATCCCTCGCCTTGCCCTTGCTACTGTTTCGCCGGAAAGTCTGTAAAACCGGCCATGGCGCTGACAGAAAAGTCCGTTCTCAGCTTCCCCCGTCAAACGTTTGTAATTGGCCCGCAGGGTTTTTCTGCCCGGCTGCAATGCGGCATTTGTCGCTTTATCAATGGTCGCCTGCGCAATAGCGGCCGGCGATTTACCGCTCCAGATATCGAACCAGAAGGTTGCCGCTGAATTCATGACCGATATCTGCGCCGCGACCGCGCCTTCGGTAACGGCCGCCATCTTTTCCGATACCGCACGTGTGGCCTCAGACTTCGAAGAGCTTTCCGTCAGCCCTTCCATCATCATCATCGGCAGGCGCATGGCGATCACTGTGGACGCCATTTGCAGATCATGAACGGGAGCGCGACGTTTTACGGGAGACTTCATTGTTTGGGCCCTTTTGGTTTGAACGCGGCATCCACCGGTGGCTTTAAACCGTTGGCAAGCCGATTGGTTTCATTCGCCATGCCAACAACTGCAAGAAGTTCCATCAGTTGCGTATTGGTCATGCCCTTGGCCCGGGCCGAAGCCGTGTGCGACCAGCTGCAATAATCGCAATTGTTGGTCGCCGAAACGGCAATGTAAATCATTTCCTTGATCAGAGGATCCAACGCACCCGGCGCCATGACTTCCTTGAGGCTTTCCCATGTCCGTTTCAGGAGTTTGGGATCGTTGGCCAGCACTTTCCAGAAATTGTTGATCCAGTCCGTACCCCGCGTTTTCATAATGTCATCGTAGACCGCGCGCACATCCGCATTGGCCTCGTCATATTCGATCATCGGAACAATTGCTTCATCCGTCATTCTGCTCTCTCGCACTCCTGAACGTGGCAAACGCCAGTCCGACAGGTCGGACAATATGGCGTGGAAAACACAACTTGAGACCCGTCGGACGGGAAAGTCTATGGGAATTCTTGCACAAGAAAATTCCGCCTTTTAAGCCAGAAAAACGGGGGAAAACGACCCATTGCGAATGAATTAGTAAAGAAAAATTGCCTAAAGCATTGATCTTTCATCACCTGGCTTGTTACATTGCCTTCACGAACATTGTGACATTCGGCTTCACAATTGATTTTCCCGCGTCGCTATATCGACAGGTGCTGTCGCGATATACCTCATTAATTCAACCAAAGCGTTGCATTCTGACGGTATAAGGATGCCAAATGGCACATAAGCGAACGAACTGGGCAAGACAGACCAAGTTGAGATTCGTATCGGGTGAACTGTCAACACGAGTGGGAGACTACGCATATGAAGAAGCTGCTTGCTTCAACACTATTGGCCGCTGGGTTTTTCGGCTTTGCCGGAGCCGCATCGGCCGCAGAATGCGGTTCTGTTACAATCGCAAACATGAATTGGCAATCTGCCGAAGCGCTGGCCAATCTCGACAAGATCATTCTCAGCCAAGGTTATGGCTGCGATGCGGAACTGGTTGCAGGTGATACTGTTCCAACGTTCACATCGATGATCGAAAAGGGACAGCCGGACATAGCTCCGGAAGGCTGGCTCAATTCAGTGCGCGAGCCGCTTGAAAAAGCGGTCAAGGAAAACAAGCTGGTTTATGCCGCGCCTGCAATCACTGAAGGCGGCACAGAAAGCTGGTGGATCCCCAAATATTTCGCCGACGCGCATCCGGATATCAAGACAATCAACGATGCCATGAAGCATCCGGAATTGTTCCCTTCGCCGGAAGATCCGAAGAAGGGTGCCGTGTACAACTGCCCATCAGGCTGGGCTTGCCAGATCACGACAACCAATTTCTACAAGGCCTATGAAGGCGACAAGCACGGCTTCACGCTTGTTGATACGGGTTCCGCCGCTGGCCTCGATGGATCGATTGCCAAGGCCTATGAGCGCAAGGAACCTTGGCTGGGCTATTACTGGGGTCCAACTGCGGTCCTCGGCAAATATCCTATGGTCAAACTCGACAATGGTGTGCCATTTGACGAGAAGGAATGGAACCGTTGCACGACGATTGCCGATTGCCCGGATCCCAAGCCAAATGGCTGGGCCAAATCGGATATCTATACGATCGTCACCAAGAAATTCGTCGATAAGTCAGGGCCTGCTTTTGAATATCTGAAGAAGCGTCAGCTTTCGACGGAAGAGTTCAACAAGCTTCTCGCCTGGATGGTCGACAATCAGGCCACCGGCGAAGATGGTGCAAAATACTATCTGAAGAACAACGAAGCCACCTGGTCCAAGTGGGTTTCTGCAGAAGCGGCAACCAAGATCAAAGCTGCAGTCCAGTAACCGGGGCGTTGGCCTTGACTGACGCGGCGAAGACCTTCTCCGCCGCGTCACACCATCCCGAATGGGCCGAGTGTCAACACGCTCGGTCGCGATGGTCATTTTTTGACCCACAAAGAAGGGGCGCAACATATGGATTGGTTCTATTCATTCCCGAAAATGAATGACGAGACACTCCGCAATTTAAAAAAATCTATGGATGAGGGCTTCAAGGCTTTCACCCGCAGCTATGGCGATGTGATCGAGTCGTTTTTCCAGCCGCTGCAATATTTCCTTATTCAGGCTGAGAAGTTCATGACGACAACGCCATGGCCTCTCATGGTCCTTCTGATCGCGGGCATCGCCTGGATTGCCAGCCGGAATTGGAAGATCGTCGCAGGAACAATCCTTACCCTCCTCCTGATCGGTTATTTCGACATGTGGAGCGACGCGATGAAAACCATCGCGATGATTTTTGTCGGCACGGTCGTGTCCATTGTCGTCGGCATTCCGATCGGGATTATCATGGCACGGTCAGATACAGTCCAGCGTGTCGTCAATCCGATCCTAGACGTCATGCAGACCATGCCAAGCTTCGTCTATCTTATCCCCGTGGTGATGCTGCTCGGCATCGGCAAGGTACCCGGTCTGATCGCCGTCGTGATCTACGCCATTCCGCCGATGATCCGCCTGACCAATCTGGGCATAAGACTGGTCGACAAGGATGTGCTGGAAGCGGCTGATGCTTTTGGTTCGTCCAGCTGGCAGCGCCTGAAGAATGTGCAAATCCCACTCGCCCTGCCAACAATCATGGCTGGCATCAACCAGACAATCATGATGGCGCTTGCCATGGTGGTTATCGCCTCGATGATCGGCGTTCAGGGTCTCGGTCAGCCGGTGCTGCGGTCGGTCAACGGCCAGTTCTTCTCACTCGGACTTTTTAACGGTCTTGCCATTGTCGGCATTGCCATCATCTTTGACCGCGTCAGCCAGGCTTACGGCATGCGCCTTCAAAAGCACCAGGAGGTGGTTCATGGCTGATCGTTCTGTTCAAGGCGCCGGTATTCAGATTAAAAATCTCTATAAGATTTTCGGCCAGAAGCCGGGAACCTATGTCGATGCCGTCAAGAAAGGCATGACGAAGACCGAACTCAATGAAAAGTACAACCATGTGCTCGGCCTGCGCGACATCAATATCGACATGCCTGCGGGTTGCATTCAGGTGGTCATGGGTCTGTCGGGCTCCGGCAAATCAACCCTTATCCGCCACATCAACCGGTTGATCGACCCAACGGTCGGCGAAGTCATCATCGGCGACGCTGACGTTTGCAAGATGAACCAGAACGATCTGCGTGAGTTTCGCCGCCACAAGACGGCGATGGTCTTTCAAAAGTTTGCGCTGCTTCCCCACCGCACGGTTCTCGACAATACGGTCTATGGCCTTGAGATCCAGGGATTGAGCCGGGCAAAACAGGAAGAACAGGCGCGGCGCTGGATCGAACGCGTCGGCTTGAAAGGCTTTGAAGACAATTATCCGAACCAGCTTTCCGGCGGCATGCAGCAGCGCGTGGGCCTTGCACGCGCGCTGACCAATGATGCGCCCATTTTGCTGATGGATGAAGCTTTCTCGGCGCTCGATCCTCTCATCCGCATGGATATGCAGTCTGTCCTTCTTGATCTGCAGAAGGAAATCAAGAAGACGGTCGTCTTCATCACCCATGATCTTGATGAAGCACTGCGTCTTGGCGACCGCATTGCCATCCTGCGTGACGGCGAAGTGGTTCAACAGGGCACCGGACAGGACATCGTGCTGAAACCGGCGGACGAGTATATTTCAAGCTTCGTCAAGGAAGTGAACCGCGGCCGGGTCATCATGGTCGATACAATTTCCACCAAAGGCGATGGTGCGGCAACAGCGGGCGGCGTCACGGTCAAAACCGGCACGATCCTTGAGGAAGCTGCCAAGACCATGACCGACGCCAACCAGCAACATGCAACGGTTGTGGATGAAAGTGGCAAGCCCATGGGCGTAATCAGCATGAACAGTCTGATCCAGGCGATGGTCACCCCGATCAGCCATCTGACAGTACAGGCTGCGGAGTAAGCCAGCAGGTAAATAATTACCCCTTTCAAAAAAGGGGTAATTTGCATGAATAAAGTGCGTGGTTCGACAAGCTCACCATGAGGGAGAGTGAGGATTGCAGGGAGCCATATTCTGCAATGCCTCAGATTGACTTTACAGCATCACTCTCCCTCATGGTGAGCTTGTCGAACCACGCACTCTTTTGATGCAGCCCCACAAGAAACATCGCCCCTAATCAACCATTTTCCCTCTCACGCATCCATGTCGCTTCCCTTGCGCTCGGCGTCGCTCAAGCCGCGCACGATTGTCGTCGCTCTGGCGATAGTGGCACCATCGCAAGTGAAGGGCATGAGCAATGAGTGAACCGGCAACAGAAATCGAAATCCCCGCAACGGCACGCGATCATGGCCGCCGTGGCGGACGGTCCCCGCCCCCGCAGTATTGAAAGCGGTGCATTTGACCAGCCGCCGTTCCGTCAGCTTAAAATTCCCTTCACGCCTACCAAGATCGTTTCGGACGATGAGCTGGAATCGATCCACGACGCCTCCCTCAAGGTCTTGCAGGAGATCGGTGTTGATGTGCTGCATGACGGCGCACGCGACATCATGAAAAATGCCGGTGCCGACGTGCGCCTCGGCTCAGCGCGTGTTCATTTCGACAAGGACATGATTCTCGAATATGTCGGCTATGCGCCGTCCGAATTCACGCTGCACGCGCGCAACCCCGCTCACAATGTGCGTTTTGGCGGCAACAACCTGATTTTCTCGCAGATGGGTTCAGCACCCAATTGTTCCGATGTGGACAATGGCAGGCGGTCCGGCAATCAGGCGGACTTCCGCAACTTCATTAAACTTGCGCAGATGCACAATATCATCAACACAACGGGCGGTTATCCCGTAGAGCCGATTGATATCCATCCATCGGTGCGTCACCTCGAATGCATCCGCGACCTTGCTACCCTGACCGACAAGGCATTCCACATCTATTCGCTCGGCAAGGAGCGCAATCTGGACGGAATTGAAATCGCACGTATTGCCCGTGGCGTCAGTCAGGAACAGCTGCAAAATGAGGCGTCCTGCTACACCATCATCAATACAAACTCGCCGCTGAAACTGGATGTGCCGATGATGGAAGGTATCATCCATATGTCGGGCAATGGCCAGATCGTTATCGTCACGCCGTTTACGCTTGCAGGCGCGATGGCGCCTGTAACCATCGCCGGTGCCTTGGTCCAGCAGAATGCCGAAGCCCTCGCTGGCATCTCCTTCACCCAGATGGTCAAGAAGGGTGCGCCAGTCGGTTATGGCGGCTTCACCTCCAACGTCGACATGAAGTCTGGAGCGCCCGCATTTGGTACGCCGGAATATATGAAGGCGCAGATGGTCGGCGGACAGCTCGCCCGCCGCTACAATATCCCTTACCGCACATCCAATGTCTGTGCAGCCAATACGGTCGATGCGCAGGCTGCCTACGAATCCGTTTTCTCCCTGTGGGGGGCAATACAGGGCGGCGGCAATTTCATGCTGCATTCGGCCGGTTGGCTGGAGGGCGGCTTGTGCTGCTCTTACGAAAAGATGATCCTCGACTTTGACCTGCTGCAGATGGTGGCGGAATTCCTGACACCGCTCGATCTGTCAGAAGATGCACTGGGTCTGGATGCCATGCGTGATGTTGGTCCCGGTGGACATTTCTTTGGCACAGCCCACACGCAATCCCGGTACAAGACAGCGTTTTATGCGCCGATCATTTCCGACTGGCGCAATTATGAAACGTGGCAGGAAGCCGGATCGCCAACAGCAATCGACCGGGCTAATCGCGTCTGGAAAGAGCGTCTCGCCACCTACGTGAAGCCTGCCATCGATCCCGGTATCGAAGAAGAAATCGACGCCTTCGTTGCCAAACGCAAGGCAGAGGGCGGCGCCCCTACGGACTTCTAATCACGCGTTTGAATCAAACTCTCAACGCATTGAATCATATTTCTATCCAAGAGGCATAAGTGAATGAAATCGCACGTTAAAGCAGTTGTCATTGGCGGTGGCGTTGTCGGATGTTCTGTCCTTTATCATCTCGCCCGCGCTGGCTGGACAGATGTTCTGCTGATCGAACGTTCGGAACTGACATCCGGATCATCGTGGCATGCTGCTGGCGGTTTCCACACTCTCAACGGCGATCCGAACGTTGCCAAGCTTCAAGCCTATACGGTCAGTCTCTACAAGGAAATTGAAGAACTGTCCGGCCAGTCCTGCGGCCTGCATCTGACCGGCGGCGTGATGATGGCCGACAGTCCGGAACGCATGGACTTTCTACGGCTGGCCCACGCGCGCGGCCGCTATCTCGGCATGGATACGGAACTGATCACGCCTTCCGAAGCCAAGGCCATGTTTCCGCTGATGGACGAAACCAACTTCGTTGGCGCCATGTGGGATCCGGTTGAAGGCCATCTTGATCCATCGGGAACAACCCACGCCTATGCCAAAGCCGCCCGCAAACTGGGTGCAGAAATCTCCCTGCGCAACCGCGTTGTGGAACTGACGCAGGAAGTGGACGGCACCTGGAACGTTGTGACTGAACAGGGCACGGTGAAAGCTGAGCACGTCGTCAACTGCGGCGGATTGTGGGCTCGCGAAGTCGGACGCATGGTCGGGCTGGAACTGCCGGTTCTTGCCATGGAGCATATGTATCTTCTGACCGAAGATGTACCCGAAGTGATAGAATTCAACCAGTCTACTGGGCGCGAATTGATCGGCGTCATGGATTTCAAGGGTGAAATCTACACCCGTCAGGAGCGGAACGGCATCCTGCTCGGCACCTATGAAAAGGCCGCCAAGCCATGGTCTCCGGTCAACACCCCTTGGGACTTTGGCCACGAATTGCTGGCGCCGGACATCGACCGCATCGCTCCATCACTCGAGGTCGGCTTCAAACATTTCCCCGGCATCGAGAAGGCTGGTATCAAGCAGATCATCAACGGTCCCTTCACCTTTGCGCCTGATGGCAACCCGCTTGTCGGCCCCGTTCCCGGCTTGACCAATTACTGGACCGCCTGCGCCGTTATGGCCGGGTTCAGCCAAGGCGGCGGCGTTGGCCTCGCTCTCTCCAACTGGATGGTCCACGGCGAACCCGGATTTGACGTTTGGGGCATGGATGTAGCACGCTTCGGCGAATGGGCCACACTGCGCTATACCAATGCCAAAGTGCGTGAGAACTACTCGCGTCGCTTCTCTATCCGTTTTCCCAATGAGGAACTGTCCGCCGCACGCCCGCAGCAGACAACGCCGCTCTATGACACGATGGTCAACCAGAATGCTGTCATGGGCGATTCCTGGGGCCTTGAAACGCCACTCTGGTTTGCGCCCAAGGGTACGGAAGCCAAAGACATCGTCTCCTATCATCGCTCCAACGATTTCGAGCATATTGGCAATGAAGTGCGTGCGACTCGTGAAAGCGTTGGCGTCACCGAAATTGCCAACTTCGCCAAGTATGAAGTCACCGGTAGCGGTGCGGAAGCATTTCTGTCCTACCTCATGACCAACACCATGCCGAAAATCGGCCGGTTGGTTCTAACGCCCATGCTGAATGAGACAGGCAAGCTGATCGGCGATTTCACCATCGCCAAAGCTGCCGAAGACCGTTTTCTCATCTGGGGCTCCTCCGCAGCGCAGCGCTATCACATGCGCTGGTTCCAGACACATCAGCCAAAGGACGGCTCGGTTCATATCCACCGCTTCGACCAAACCCTCGTTGGCCTGTCGATTGCCGGACCGAAGTCCCGCGATCTTCTGGCCAAGCTTGTCGATGAAGATGTGTCGAACGAAGCTTTCAAGTTCATGGATTTCCGCGAAATAGCCGTTGGCGGTGCGCCGTGCAAAGTCAACCGTATCTCCTATACCGGCGATTTGGGCTATGAAATCTGGATGGAGCCGGCCTACCAGCGACTTGTCTACAAGGCGATCAAGGATGCGGGCGAGGAATTCGATATTGTCGATTTCGGCATGCGGGCCCTGCTTTCCATGCGGCTTGAGAAGAACTTTCCGACGTGGTTCCGTGAGTTGCGTCCGATTTACGGACCCTATGAGGGCTCAATGGACCGGTTCGTCAAACTTTCCAAAAATGATTTCATCGGACGCGAGGCTGCCGCCAAGGAAAAGGCAGAGTTCGATGCGGGCACGAGCAAGAAACTGCGCCGTGTCTCGCTGATTATTGACGTGCCAAATGGCGACGGGGCAGCGGATGTCATGGGCGACGAACCGATCTGGGCCAAAGTTACCAAAGATTACGGCATGGTAGAAGCTGGACACGGCGTCGGTGCGCCCCGCTTCAACGGCGCCGGCGAGGTTGTCTCCTTTGCTGGCGACAAAGGTGCGGTGCAAGGCGAGTGGCGTGTTGTCGGCTGGGTCACATCAGGCGGCTATGGTCACTATGTCGGTCATTCCATGGCACAGGGCTATGTTCCGGCAGAGCTGGCGAACAATGAAACCAGTGGTCTCTTTGAAGTCGAAATTCTCGGCCTTCGCCGCTCTGCCCGCATCAATCTGGAACCGCCATTCGATCCATCGGGAGCCAAGATGCGCGGGTGATTAAACAGCTTCACCACGCTGGTGTGGTGAAGCCCTTTGCATGAATATAGTGCGTGGTTCGACAAGCTCACCATGAGGGAGAACGGTAGACTGCAAAACTAACGGCAACATTGCAGAATATAGTTCCCTGCAATCCTCCATCTCCCTCATGGTGAGCCTCCTGAGCTTGTCGAAGGGCGAACCACACACATCGGCTCTGCAATGATTCAGAGACTCACACCCTCAAAAGCGGAAATAAACGGCAGGCCTTTGCGCTTGCCGGTCCAGCCCACAACAATCAAGGCACTCGCCGCTTCGTCATAGCGCTGGGCCAATGCCCATGATTTGCAGTCAATTGCGGCCACATCTGCACGGCCGGAGGCAACCGCTTCAACAGACATGCGATGGCCACCCGTCTCGACAAGGCTGGCGAACAGCGACAGGCTCTCACCCTTGCTTTCAAGGTCCCGCTTGATACCCAGATAACCGGACATCGAGTCGTGGCTGTTAAATGCCAGCCGTTTCCTGCGCATGTGATCAATCGGCAGTACCGGATCACTGCTGCGAGGCGTCGGCATCGGCTGTCCCTCACCGCGTCGCATCACCAGCGCACTTGAATAGAGTTCACCGTCGCCGCCCTCAATTCCGGAATATTCGTCCTGACCCGCAAGCTTTACGTGTGGCGCAAGGCCCAATTCCATTGGACCCCAGCATGTCTGGGTGATCAGCAATGCGGGGTGGCGCCACAGCGTCGGCAGATCAAGCTCGTCGGGTGGAAGCGTTGCAGGATCCGGTGCAATCACGACACCCGCAGCGTCACGAATACCGCCGGGAACGGACGGAAGATCGCCATTGCGTCTCGTCAGCAAATCAGGCGCATCAAAACCCTTCGCCATCAGCCTGTCGCGCATGAACACCCATTGGGCGTCCACATCGGCGCGGAGTTCCGGCCAGTCGTACATCGGCAACGCGGCTACAAGGGTCATGCCCGATATTTACTCTTTTGGAGGCTCGGCGGGAATAGGCAGGCTCGTCCCGCCCTGCAGGGAAATGCCATGACGGCGCGGCTGGAACGCACGGGCTGTAGGCGGGTCACGGCGCAGCACAGGATGGGCAACCTCTTCCTTTCTGTGAAACGCATAGGCGCGAAGAATTTCAAAGTAATTGCGGAAAACATACCCGCCATTCATTGTCTTCCATTCTTCACGCTGCTCCCGGTAAAGGCGAGGCAGATGATACCACGGAACGGTGGGACGCTTGTGGTGAACGAAATGCAGGTTGTTGTTGAGAAACAGCAGCGCCAGCGGCGATTTCTCGACGATAATAGTACGGCCATCCGGGCGTTCGGACCACTGATGTTCGCAATAGGATCTGATCGCAATGATCGCCAATCCCCAATAAACCGCAGTGAGTGCGTAGAGCCAGAGCGGGATGCCGAAGCGCAAAAGCAAAGCGATCATGGGAACAAGCCCGGCGGCATGCAAAAGCCACGCCGTTTTGACTTTTCGGTCTCCGCCCGAAATCAATTTCATGTCGGTCATCAGGAACCCGACGATCATGAGCGCTGGACCAATAATGATCCTCCCAAGCAATGTATTGTTCCAGTTCAGAAGTACCTTGAGAACAGCCGGCTGCTTCTCCCAATCGCCCAGCGCGCGATAGTAGCTTTCCGGATCGTCATAGGGATCGGTCAGCCGTTCATCCGCATGGTGCTTGAGATGCAGATGCTTGTAACGGCGGTACGGATAGAACAAGCCGATTGGCAATGAGACGAGAATTTCGTTCAGCACGCCGCTCCGGGTCGGGTGGCCGTGCAACGCTTCGTGCTGCAATGAAGAATGCAAGGCGACAGCGATCGCCATCAAAGCCAAAGCCACGATCGGCATGGTTGAATAGAGGTAAAATCCGGCGATAACCCAAAGTCCGTAACAGGCGATCATGAGGCCGACAGTCGGCCATTCGATGCCCGGATGCTTTCGCGTCTGGTTGGGCATGAGGGAAGTATTATCGGTATGTGCTTCTGATTCCATGACTTTCATGGTCTCACTGTCAGGATTTGTCAGCAATGATATTTTAGTGCGAAAGCGTTGATTTTGCGCACCAAACAGTGCAATTGTTGTATTTAGTAAACAACGAGGCGTCGAAATGGACAAAAGAGACCTCTCCCGCCTGTTTCAGGAACGGATCAGGAGCCTGCTCAACCGAAGCGGCGACAACCAGTCATCCTTCGCCGCATCAGTAGGCATTGACCGTTCTGCACTTTCCCAGCTTCTGTCCGGGCAGTCCGCCCGTCTGCCCCGTGTCGAAACTCTGCTCAACATTGCAGAACGTTATTCCGTCTCGCTCGACTGGCTGCTTGGCCTCAGCCAGGACGAAGGCATTATCGGTGAATTGCGTGCCAGCATGGAGATCGAGGAA
The DNA here is from genome assembly GCF_014189505.1 of Phyllobacterium sp. 628. GTDB lineage: Bacteria > Pseudomonadota > Alphaproteobacteria > Rhizobiales > Rhizobiaceae > Phyllobacterium. Next base: position 3,283,198 of record NZ_CP050301.1, read on the forward strand.
GGCGTTGACGGCTTCGAGCGCACGCTTCTGGTACGTTGGCATGGTGAGGCATCCGGCAGCAAGATCAGATATGTACCTGCCCGCATTCCGGATCTCCTGCGCACTCAAGCCGTCATTGCTTACGAGACATCGCTCGTCCATCGCGATCCGGCCACGCAGATTACCGAGACCGCGTTTCGGCTGGATTATAATCGCCAGCCGGGCACCGATATGGAAGTCTGCATGCCCTATCAGACCCTGCAGGATTTTGCAGCTGGCGGTGGCATTTGGGGCGACCTGCCACGCGAGGTTCGCATAGAACAACTCGAGCATATGAGCGCGCTGCTCGATGAACTCTATCCATCGTTCCGGCTCTATCTTTTTGACGGACGTGAACGCTTCTCCGTTCCCTACACCGTGTTCGGTCCCTATCGCGCTGCTATTTTCGTTGGCGAGATGTATCTGGTGCTGAATACGACGGAGGCCGTCCTGACCATGCAGCGGCATTTCGACGGATTAATCCGCGTTGCACGCATCAATGCCCATGAGGCAGCATCCTATGCGTCATCCTTGAAAGTTGAATGATGCGGCAGGGCTTGTCGCAAATGATGATTGACCACATATAAAGACTTCCTTATATCGTTATCTAACGACTTCACAGGAATTGCCGACCATGACCAGTGCCAATCCACTTGCCGATCTGATTGCCGAAAAGGGTGTGCTGTTGGCCGACGGCGCGACCGGCACCAACCTGTTTGCAGCAGGTTTGGAAGCGGGTGAAGCACCGGAACTATGGAATGAAGCCCAGCCGGAAAAGATCATTGCCCTGCATCAGGGCTTTGTCGATGCGGGCGCGGATATCATTCTGACCAACTCGTTTGGCGGTACACGCCACCGGCTGAAGCTGCATCACGCGCAAGATCGCGTGTTTGACCTGAACAAGAAGGCCGCTGAGCTGGCGCGCCATGTTGCCGACAAGGCAGACCGCAAGGTCATTGTTGCTGGCTCCGTTGGCCCAACCGGTGAATTGCTGGTGCCGCTTGGTGCACTGACCGAAGAAGATGCTGTTGCAGCCTTTACCGAACAACTCGAAGGCCTCAAGGCTGGCGGCGTCGATGTGGCATGGATCGAAACCATGTCGGCTCCGGGCGAAATCCGCGCCGCTGCTGAAGCCGCTGTGAAGGTTGGGCTCCCCTATGTCTATACCGGATCGTTCGACACGGCGGGCAAGACCATGATGGGTCTGCCACCCAAGGAAATTCACGGCGTCGTTGATGGTTTGGCTGAGCGCCCAGTTGCCGTTGGCGCCAATTGCGGAGTGGGTGCGTCAGATATCCTGGCTTCATTGCTGGATATGTCGGAAGCTGATCCGTCGGCAACAATTGTCATCAAGGGCAATTGCGGCATACCGGAATTCCGCGGGTCAGAGATTTTCTATTCCGGCACGCCTGAACTCATGTCTGATTATGCGAAACTCGCCATTGATGGCGGCGCAAAAATAATCGGCGGCTGCTGCGGAACCTCTTTCCAGCATCTGGCTGCCATGCGTCATGCGCTTGATAGCCATATTCAGGGCACACGGCCGACAGTCGAGACTATTGTCGAAACCATTGGGCCGATGAGAAACAAGCTGGCTGCCCACGCAGATGCCATGCCCAAGCGCGAACGCCGCGGGCGGCGTGGGTGATACCCGTTTGTGATTGCACGATCATGGTGCGTGGTTCGACAAGCTTGTCTGTTTGAAGTGTGTATACTGGCTTGGTCCACGTGCCCATTGACGGCACGTGGACCGATGGACCTGAGGCCGTTTCGACAGCCGGACGTTTGCCAGTCCGATGGTGAGCAAGGCCCGGTCCTTCGATGACACCCGAACAGTTGCCAGGGGCATCGACCCCGCATGACAAGCCAGGGGTTTTCATCATGACACAGTTTACGCGTTTTGTCGGCATCGATGTGAGCAAGGCTTACCTCGATCTGCATTGTTTGCCTGATGGGCTGGAACTGCGGGTGCCCAACAGCCGCGCAGGCGTTGGTCTTTTGCTGCAGCGCATCGGTGTGCTGGAAGGGGTTGCCTTTGGCTGTGAAGCCACAGGCGGTTATGAGGATTGCCTGCTGATTGTGCTGGGTGAAGCTGGCATGGCAGCCTATTGCCTGCATCCTTCCGATGTGCGCTCCCATAGCCGCCTGACGGGCCGGCGGGCCAAGACGGACCGGCTGGATGCGATCGCCATTGCCCGGGCACTGCAGGTTGCCGTTGCCACCCGCAAACCGGCGATCCGGTCCACAACCATGAGCGCCATCAAAGAGTTGACGACATTGCGCCGCCGGTTGATTGCCGGACTGAGTGAGCTGAAAAGCCACGAGGCGCGCATGGGCGATGCGGATGCTGCCAGCATCATTGGCGTGTTGATGGACCAGCACATCAAAGCCATCAAGACACTGGAAGCACATATACGCAGCGCCATAGCCCGCAATCCCGCACAGGCACAAACGGCAAGGCGCATCGCCTCGATGCCGGGAGCCGGTCCCGTCCTGACCGCCGAACTCATCGGCTCCATGCCCGAGCTTGGCACGCTATCCAGCCGTCAGGCGGCCAGCCTGACCGGCGTTGCTCCGCATCCGCGCCAATCGGGAAACAGCAGCCGCAGCGGAAAGTGCCAGGGCGGACGGGCAGGCATCCGCCGCGTCCTCTATATGGCATCCTTAAGCGTCATACGTTGCGCAAAACACCCGCTCGCCGCCTTCTATCAAAGGCTCAGAGCCAACGGAAAGCCCTTCAAACTGGCCATTGTCGCACTCATGCGAAAGCTCATCGTCACCCTCAACGCAATGATCAAAAACCAAACAGATTGGCAACCAAACATTCAAACATAAACACAGTTGCTCACCATGAGGGAAAGTGAAGATTGCAAGGAGCCATATCCTGCAATCTTTCCGGTTAACCTTTCAGCCGCACTCTCCCTCATGGTGAGCTTGTCGAACCACGCACAATAACTATGCAGCCTTGAATAATATGACAAAAATGACCGGGATTTCCCCGGCCATTTGCTTTTGGAAAATGCAGCAGTGCTATTTCTTGCTTTCCAAAGCATCGGCCAAACGCACCAGCGACAGGAACTCGCTGCGATAGCCGAATGTATCGTCACCCCGCGATCCGATGCCGAGCTTGCCTATGTCGGCGTAGCTGTAATTTGCCATAGCATCCGTCCCCCGCAGTTTCTGGCCAAAGGCCGCCACCGCCGTCGAGAAGCGCACATCACTTGAGGCAGACGCCGTATCCGATACTTCATTGGCTTTCGTCACGGGTGTCGTGATCAGCTTGCTGACATCTTCGTTCGGCAGCTTGTAGCGGATCTTGAAGAAGGCAAATTCGCCTGCATCCGATTTTGCATCAGAAACGGGAGCATTCGGCTTGCCGTAACGAAGATCGTCCGTCAGGACAGCCGGACTGTTCTTCGGGGTGATCTCATAAATGGCCGTCACCGTGTGGCCCGAACCAATTTCGCCAGCATCGATACGGTCATTGTTGAAATCCTCCCGCTTCAAGGCGCGGGTTTCATAACCGATCAGCCGGTATTCCGCGACAGCAGCCGGATTGAATTCGACCTGAATTTTCACATCCTTGGCAATTGGAAATAGCGTGGATGTTGCTTCCTGCACCAGCGTCTTTTCGGCCTCGGCCAGCGTGTCGATATAGGCGGCGGTGCCATTGCCGTTCTGTGCCAGAATCTGCATCATCTGGTCATTGTAATTGCCCTCACCAAAACCGAAGACCGACAGGAATACACCGGACTTGCGCTCGTCTTCGATCAGCTTTTTCAGTTCGTCATCACTGGACTGGCCGACATTAAAGTCGCCGTCGGTTGCCAGCATTACGCGGTTAACACCATCCTTGACGAAGTTTGCCTTGGCCAGACGATAGGCTTCCTTGATACCCGCCTCGCCAGCCGTCGAGCCACCAGCTTCAAGGCGGCTCAACGCCTCGAAAATCTTGGCCTTGTCCTTTACCTGCGTCGGCTCCAGCACCGTTCCCGCATTGCCCGCATAAGTAACGATGGACACTGTGTCTTTTGGATCCAGCTTACTCACCAGCATATGAAAGGCAGATTTCAGCAGAGGCAGTTTATCGGGTTCGTTCATGGACCCCGACACATCCAGCAGAAACACCAGATTAGCGCGCGGCTTCTCCGCCGGGATGACGTCATAACCCTTGATACCGATATGCATTAGCTTGGTGTTCTGGTTCCATGGCGTCGGCGTCACGGTAATCGTCGCATTAAACGGCGTTTCACGGCTATCCGGCCCCTTCCAGTCATAGGGGAAATAATTGATCATCTCCTCGACCCGAACGCTCTCGGGATCGGGCAACGCACCGTCTTTCAAAGACCGGCGAACCATCGCATAGGACGCCGTATCCACATCAATCGAGAACGTTGACACTGGATCATCGGCAACGCGCTTCACGGGGTTGGTTTCAAATTGAGCAACGCGGTCACGCGATGGTTGCGGCGGTGCCGATCCCTCTGCATCCATCCGGGCATAGCCCTGGTTTGAATTCAACGGCGGCGTTGCTGGTACTGCGGCACTGTCCTGTGCCAGATCAACCGTTGCACTCGATGGCTGGGAAACGACCGCCGTGGCACCACTTGGGGCCTGTTGTTCCTTCAACGCGAGGGGGCTTCCCTCTTCGCCATTTCCGTCACGCCAACGCGCGGCTCTGCGGGCGCGGGCTTTGCCAGCGGCTCCACAGGCTGCGGCAAAGACAAAGGTTGTGCCGGTTGCGGCTGTGCGGCAGCGAGCGGCGGTTGACTTATGGTGGTCTCATCCTTTGGCTGATCCCCCGTCAGCATGCGCGGATCGTGCATCATGTTCCAGGTCATGTAGCCGGCGATCGGCAATATGAGCAGGCCGGCAAGAGCTGACGTCGAGAGCAAGAGTTTCTTTTCCATCGTTTCACTCCACAATTGGGTTGCGATGGAACTAAGACGGCGGATGAAACCGCTTCCTTGGGTCTGAACCGAAACTTTTTTGCATCTGCTGCATCGAACGACTGCATAGCCGCCTGCAAAGCAGCACGCTTTGCCGTATTAGATGCCTGTGGTGGCGTCAGCTTGCTGAGTTCACTCAGTTTTTGATCGTTGGTCATATCTAAAAGCCCTCCGGCGTACGCAAGATGCGCTTCAGCCGTTTCTTGGCGTCGTGTATGTGCCACGAAATCGTGGCTTCGGCGCAATCCAGCACTTCGGCTGCCTGCGCATGGTTCAGTCCCTCTCCATAGACCAGCAGAACTGCATCGGCGGTCTTGTCAGGCAATGTCTTCACCCCAGCCCAAAGAGCGCTGATATCCGCATCGACATCGCTTGCGCTCGAAACGGGATCATCGTTGAGCAACTCGCGATGATAGGCCTCGGCCTTGCGTTTATCCCGGGCATGCTTGCGCAGATGATCGCGCGCTACATTCAAAGTCAGCTGGTAAAGCCATGTGCGAAGTGCGCCCTGTCCGCGCCAGTTCCAGATTGCGCTGCCGAGCTTGATACAAACGTCCTGCGCAATATCTTCAGCATCATTCCGATTGCCTGACCAGCGCCAGGCGATACGATGGATGAAATCATAATTCTGTTCGATCAGGCTTCCAAACGCGGCGCGATCCCCTCCCTGCACTCGCGCAACAAGGGTCGAAACTGCCGCTGTTTCATCCATCGAACCGGAAGTATCCAAAATGCGCGTTACCATGTTCATCGCCCCTTTGACGATGCAACCACATCAATCCTTGGGTCAAAAAACGCAATCAATCAAAATATTTTTAAAAATTGTCAGGCGTGAGCGAATGCAGCCATATGGAAACGCTGCTGATCCTGGACATAGGCATGCTCGCGGCCTACTGGGCAGGCTAGACGGGCCAGGCATCCGTCATCAAGGCAGGGTTGCCCTTCCGGCGTCGCCAGATAGCTGCGGCAGCGATCAACTGCAAAGCTGTTTCCATCGAAAGCATCAACCGGACAGGCATGCAAACAAGGCTTTTCCACACAGCTGTCGCACGGGTGATCAATAGAGGCGATTGAAGAGAAAACGATTGGGCGGCTGAACAGAATCGCACCGCGAAATGCCTGCCAGAGACCAAATTCAGGGTGAATCAACATTCCCAAAGGTGATGCCGATAATCCCTCCACACGTTTCGCCCATTGCTGGAAGGGCAAATATGGCCTGTCAGACGGAAAAACGGCTTGCCCGCCAACGTCTCCAGCAATGTGCGTTAAAACCTCTTTGGACCAAGCATCAAGCGGATCGGCACTATCAGGATGCTCACGGCGCCACGCAGCGAAATGCGGCCAGATGGATGACCCGAAATGTCCGACCAGAACCACACTTTGCGCCGGAACACCGTGATTGAGGTCAGGCGCGCCATCACCGGCGGAGAAAACAAAGCCGCCGCGCGGAACAAGCCCATGAGGTTCCAGCGCGGCGGTAATTTGTTCAACAATTGGATCGGCAAAAGTCATCCCGGGCCTGAACCTTTGACAGCAGAGGCCCAGACTTCCTTGTGGATCAGATTGGCCACTTTAGCCCGGCCGTCCTCGGGCTTCTTTCAGGTAAATGCGTCGGGCATCGACGCTTTTTTCTTCGCAATGAACTCTTTCAGTGATTCATCAATCGCCGGGTCGAGATACGGAGCCTCGTAGGTCTCGAGCCAGCGCCGTGCCAACTCGTTACCGCGCTGGTCTGCCCGCTTTTCGCCCTCGGCTAGCCATTGCTCGTAGGAATTGTTGTCGGCAATGTTCGACCGGTAGAACGCGGTCTGGAAATTTGCCTGCGTATGGTCGCAGCCAAGATAATGGCTACCCGGACCGACCTGACGGATGGCATCCATCGCCTGGCCGTTCTCAGAAAGATCGACACCCTCGGAAAACTTTTGCGTCATGCCGAGCTGGTCTATATCCATCATGAATTTTTCATAAGATGAAACCAGACCGCCTTCGAGCCAACCGGCCGAATGCAGCACGAAATTTGTACCCGCCAAAATTGTCGAGTTCAGTGTGTTCGCGCTTTCATAAGCTGCCTGCGCATCGGAGACTTTCGAGGCACAGAGCGATCCGCCTGTACGGAAAGGCAGTCCAAGACGCCGTGCCAGCTGCGCCGCGCCATACGACACAAGCGATGGTTCGGGCGTGCCAAATGTCGGCGCACCGGATTGCATCGAAATCGAAGAAGCAAATGTTCCGAAAATAACCGGAGCTCCCGGCCGGATCAACTGGGTGAACGATGCGCCAGCAAGCACTTCCGCCAGAACCTGTGTCAGTGTACCGGCAACAGTTACCGGGCTCATCGCACCAGCGAGAATGAACGGCGTGATGATACAGGCCTGATTGTTGCGGGCGTAAACCTTCAGGGCGCCCAGCATTGTCTCGTCGAACACCATTGGCGAATTGGCATTGATGAGGCTGGTCAGCACCGTGTTCTGGTCGAGATAATCTTCGCCAAATACCAGCTTGCACATGGCAATCGTATCTTCTGCCCGTTCCGGCGCCGTAACAGAGCCCATGAATGGCTTGTCAGAATATTTGATATGTGCGTAGACCATATCGAGATGGCGCTTGTTGACGGGCACATCAACCGGCTCGCACACAGTTCCGCCAGAATGGTGGATCGATGGCGCCATATAGGAGAGCTTTACGAAATTATTGAAGTCTTCGATTGTCGCGTAACGGCGAACGCCCTCAAGGTCGCGTACGAAGGGCGGGCCATAAACCGGTGCAAACACAGTAGCCTTGCCGCCGATCTGAACTGAGCGCTCAGGATTGCGGGCGTGCTGTGTATAAATGGACGGCGCAGTCTTCAGGAGTGAGCGGCATAGTCCCTTGGGGAAATGCACCCGCTCGCCTTTGACATCGGCGCCAGCCTCCCGCCACAGTTGCAGCGCTTCTGCATCATCGCGAAATTCGATACCGATTTCTTCCAGCACCGTATCCGCATTGGCTTCGATGATCGCCAGACCTTCTTCATCAAGCACCTCATATTCGCGAATCTTGCGCGTTATGAAGGTGAGTGATTTACCCGGCCCACCGCCCGAACGGGCGGCGCGGCGTGCAGCAGCGCCCGCACCGGCACCGCGTCCACGGCGTCCGCCGCCTTCCGCAGTCTCCACGGGAGCATCGACTGGCGTTTCCTCATTCATTTTATTTCTCCAGGCGCTTGATGCGCGGATTGGTTCTTCGGTCATGACCTCAACAACCAAATCCTACCCGCGGCACATATAGGGGCGTTCCCGTGTGCGTCAAACAATGGCGCATGGAAGACAAACAGACAGTCGTTTTCGTCATTTACGAGGTCGCATTTAAGCAATGCGTTTTCGGCAACTTGCCCGATATGTTAAGGGAATGCCAGTACTGATAATGACCTGTGCATAACGCTTGAAGGGAAGAGACCCATGGCCGACGACGAAATCATTCTTTCGGAGCTTTCTGACGACGAACTCGTCGAGCAAATGCACGATGACCTCTACGATGGATTGAAAGAAGAGATCGAGGAAGGCACGAATATCCTTCTGGCACGCGGCTGGATACCATACCGGGTTTTGACCGAAGCACTGGTTGAAGGCATGCGCATTGTCGGCGAGGATTTCCGCGATGGCATCCTCTTCGTGCCGGAAGTTCTGCTGTCTGCCAATGCCATGAAGGCTGGTATGTTCATCCTGCGCCCTCTCCTTGCGGCAACGGGTGCACCAAAGCAGGGTAAGCTGGTCATCGGCACAGTCAAGGGCGACATTCACGATATCGGCAAGAACCTGGTGGGAATGATGATGGAAGGCGCTGGCTTTGACGTTATCGACCTCGGCATCAACAATCCGGTCGAAAACTATCTGGCCGCTATCGAAGAGCACAAGCCCGACATTCTCGGCATGTCCGCACTTCTCACGACCACCATGCCCTATATGAAAGTCGTTATCGATACGATGAAGGAAAAGGGCATTCGCGACGATTATGTCGTACTCGTCGGCGGCGCACCGCTGAATGAGGAATTCGGCAAGGCTGTAGGCGCTGATGCCTATTGCCGGGATGCCGCAGTGGCCGTTGAAACTGCCAAAGATTTCATGAAGCGCAAGCACAATCAGATGTCGGGCGCCTGAACCAAATCAAAACGGCCGCATCAAAATGCGGCCGTTTTTCATATATAGTATATGTGTGCTGAAATTGATCCGATGGGATCAAGGCAATTAGTTGGCAGCTTTTGCTACCCGATGACCAGCCGACTGGGTCGCATTGACCGTATTGGCCGTGTCTGCGCCCATACCACGGATCGTGTTGGCGCAGCCTGCGAGGGCTACAACAGCAAGGACAGCGGCGATAGGTACAACGCGTGATAGCTTCATGGACAGGGTCTCCCGTTCTGATAAATTAAATCTAACAACCGCATAACGCGATGGAGCGAAATCGGTTCCATGAATGTTAGCCAGAATTCCAATAAATCACCAGAAACCGTTCGGGTCATCGCCTGTGGTATGATCGCCCGGGAAATACTGGCTATACGCGAACAATTCGGGCTCGATCATATCGAGCTCAAATGCCTTCCTGCGGTTTATCACCATCACCCGGAAAAGATCGCTCCATCTGTGGACCGCGCCATTGTCAGAGCCAAGGCTCAAGGCATCAAGCGCATCTTCGTCGGCTATGCCGATTGCGGTACTGGTGGCCTGTTGGATCGCGTTTGTGAAAAACACGGCGTGGAACGCATTGAGGGACCACATTGTTTTTCGTTCTATGTCGGCAACGACGCCTTTGCCTCGAAATGGGACGATGACATGACGTCATTCTTCATGACCGATTTCCTTGCTCGGCATTTCGAAGCATTCATGGTCAAACCACTCGGCCTCGACCGCCATCCGGAACTGCGCGACATGTATTTTGGCAATTACACCAAGATGATCTATCTCGCACAGACCGACAATCCAAGACTGAGTGCCAATGCCGAGCGAGCCGCCGAGTTTCTTGGTCTCGCCTATGAACGGCGCTTTACTGCCTATGGGGATCTCGTCCCTGCCCTGACACAGGCTGCGGCCGGTACCGCTTCCTGAGGCTTTTCTTTGCGCTTTCAAATGGGCATGCTTCTCCAGTTCCCTACGACAATAATCATAAAAGGATTCGCCCCGATGATGTTTCGAACCCTTCTCACTGCGGCTATCAGTTTGACAGTCCTGAATACCGCGTACGCGGACGGTGCCATAACCCGCCTCATCACAGCGTCCGACAAGACACGTCTGGAAAAATACCAACAGACAAGGACAAAGGCTGTTGATGAGGCCAAAAAGAGCGGAACCCCGGCCGATATTTCCACCCTGAACCAGATATTGACCAAGCCTAACCTCCCCTTCAGCCAGGATTTCGACATGACGGGAAACTGGCAATGCCGAACCATCAAACTTGGAGGCATGGCCCCTGCACTCGTTATCTATGGCTGGTTCAAATGCAAGGTAACGGATGACGGATCAGGCTGGGCACTTGAGAAGGTAACGGGCTCACAGCGCACCAAAGGCCGGTTCTATACCGAGAGTGATACCCGCCTGACCTATCTTGGCACTGGCTATGTCTCCGGTAAAAAACCTGCCAAATACGGTGCAGGCCCGGAAACCGACGAGGCTGGCTATGCCTATCGCACCGGGAAAAATGCCTTTCGTGTTGAGTTTCCCGCACCGTATCGCGAATCCCTCATGGATATTATGGAATTGAAACGCTGACGGCCGCTCGTCATTGCAATGTCACCTTTCGCCCTCCATATGGGCAAAGTTGAACAAAGACGAGATTCATGGCTGCAATAGACGTAGAAGATCAGAAGAAATCGGATGAGGCGGCAGCGCATTCAAAAATGGAAAATGACTCGCGGCCATTGTCACAGGTTTTCGAAGATTTGGCGCGCACAACCACCGCGCCGGTATCTTTCAGCGAACTTGAAGATGCCTTCAACGACCGCAGCTTTGCAGCCCTTCTGACATTCTTCGCCATTCTCAATCTGCTGCCGCTTCCTCCGGGAACCGGTATTGTAACAGGTATTCCACTCGTTCTCGTTTCCGTTCAAATGGTCATGGGGCGTGAGTCCGTCTGGCTCCCGGCATTTATGCGGACAAAATCCATTGCGCCAGAGCGCTTCCGTCAAGTTTCTAACAAGGTGGTGCCGTGGCTCCAGTGGTTGGAGCGATTTATTCGCCCGCGCAACTGGCCATTCTCGCAGCGTCAGGGCGACCGCTGGCTTGGCGCATTCACGACGGTTTTGGGCATGTCCGTCGTTATACCCATGCCGCTTTCCAATTGGCTTCCGGCGCTTGCCACCGCCATCATCGGCATCGCCCTGTGCGAACGGGATGGCCGACTGATGCTGGGCGGTCTTATACTGGGCGTTGTCTCGATCAGCATTGTCTTCGGCTTTGCCTTCATTGCCGCCAATGTGTTTGCCTACCTCCTCACCTTCTGGCCGTTCTGAACTAAAATTACTGTCGCAAAAGCAACAATGCCGGGCGTCGCATTTGAGTGGGCGCACGTCGTGAGATAGCAAGCTTACCCCCTGATTTTCCGGCAAAACGGTCCTTGTTGGAGGATTAAGCGCATGGCCGATCTTATTGTCGTTTATTGGCGGGACATTCCTGCACAAGTGACCGTCAAAAAAGGCCGTCAAGCCGCCAAGCGCGAACTTCCTCTCCGATTTACTGAGGCCATCGACATGTGTGCGATGCGCATAGGCGCCCGGGATTCCGACGCCTATCTGGCAGAATGGCGCCGGGGAACTCCGGTGCCGGTGAGTGATGATCTGGACGCAGAGGCTGATGCAGCCCTCGCCCGTATTGACAGCGAATATCATCGGGAACGCCTCGTGGCGCTAGTAAAGGCAGGCGGACATGACAATCCATGAACTGAAAGCAAAGCCAATGACAAAGATCGCAGCATCCATTGAAGTGGCGGCACGCCAGGCTATCGAATCGCAGGACTTGCCTGGTCTGTTCCCGGAAGGGACACGGGTCTACATCACGGATATGGGAACCGATGGCGTCGATACATTGACCGCTGCTGCCAAGCGCATTCATGATCTCGGCTACAAGCCCGTCCCCCACATCGCATCCCGCCGCCTTGGAACACGGGCCGCTCTGGAAACCCGCATCCGCCGCGCCGCTGAAGAAGCAGGCGTGACCGACGTACTCGTCATCGGTGGCGGTCTCGAACGTCAGGCTGGAGATTTCTCCTCGACGATGGAAGTACTGGAAACAGGCTTCTTCGACAAATATGGCATCACCGAAATGGGCGTTGCCGGTCATCCTGAAGGCAGCCCTGAGTTTTCCGAAGCCGTAGCGCTCGAAGCTTTGCGCCTAAAGAAGAATTTTGGCGAGCGCACGGGTGCCCGGCTGCGCGTCGTCACCCAGTTCGGCTTCGACGCCGATCGTTTCATCCGGTATTCAGAATCGCTGCGCGAACATGGCGTTGATCTGCCGGTGCATCTGGGGGTTGCCGGCCCTGCCAAGATCACCACATTGATCAAATACGCGGCAATGTGCGGTGTCGGCAATTCGATCAGCTTCCTGAAGAAGAATGCGCTGTCGCTGACGGCTCTTGCGACAAGCCATTCGCCGGAAGGCGTGGTTGGCCCGATCGAACAGCATGTGGTCAACAATCCAGCTTCGGCTATCAAGCAAATCCACATCTTCCCGTTTGGCGGCCTGAAAAAATCGTCTGAGTGGCTGGTTGATCGCGGCTCCTGGAATGTCGCGTCTGCCCCCTTTGCATCCGCCGTCAACAATTGAGGATTTCCTGAATGACCCGTACGATTGTTGCCTCGGCAACCAGAGAAATCATCATCGGATTTGACCAGCCGTTCTGCGTGATTGGAGAACGTATCAATCCGACCGGCCGCAAAAAGCTTGCTGCCGAGATGGCTGCCGGCATTTTTGATACGGTCATCAAGGATGCGCTGGAACAGGTTGCCGCGGGTGCAACCATGCTCGACGTCAATGCAGGTGTTACCTCAGTCGATCCGAACGCCACGGAACCGGGGCTTCTTGTCCAGACACTCGAGATCGTGCAAAATCTTGTCGATATTCCGCTGTCCATCGACAGCTCCGTTACTGCGGCAATTGAGGCGGCGCTGAAAGTTGCCAAGGGCCGTCCGCTGGTCAATTCCGTGACGGGCGAAGAGGAAAAGCTTGAAGCTATTCTACCTCTGATCAAAAAGTATAATGTGCCGGTCGTTGCTATCTCCAACGATGAAACCGGTATTTCCATGGACCCTGACGTCCGGTTCGCCGTTGCCAAAAAGATCGTGCAGCGCGCCGCCGATTTCGGCATTCCAGCCCATGATATTGTGGTCGATCCCCTGGTTATGCCGATTGGCGCCTTGGGCGATGCGGGCCGTCAGGTTTTCGCACTGCTGCGCCGTCTGCGCGAAGAACTGAAGGTCAACACCACCTGTGGCCTGTCCAATATTTCCTTCGGCCTGCCGCATCGTCACGGTATCAATGCCGGGTTCATTCCGATGGTTATTGGCGCGGGTATGACCTCGGCCATCATGAATCCGTGCCGTCCGCAGGAAATGGAAGCGGTTCATGCCGCCAACGTCCTCAACGGCACCGATGCCAACTGCACTTACTGGATCAAGAAGTATCGTGACCATCAGCCGGCTGCAGCCGGGGCTGCACCCGTTTCGGTACCTGCGGATGCCGGTGGCGGCAGGCGGCGTGGCGGTCGTGAAGCCCGGCGCGGCGTTGCCGGTTGATTGATTTGTAATGCCACGCTATTGGCGGCATCAGCTGTGGTGCGTGGTTCGACAAGCTCACCATGAGGGAGATGGAGGATTGCATTGAGCCATATTCTGCAATCTCCACGGATTAGCTTTGCAGCTACAATCTTCCTCATGGTGAGCCTGTCGAACCACGCATAATGGCGTTGCAAGCAAATGGCATGCGGGACTTGGAGCATAGATCTTGGACGCACCAGTGAAAGACACTGACATATCGGCAAAGGACGCGCTCGTTCTGTTCATGCCTTCGGGCAAGCGCGGACATTTTCCGGTTGGCACAACTGTCCTCGACGCGGCTCGAACCCTCGGTGTCTATGTGGAAAGTGTCTGCGGCGGGCGTGGCATTTGCGGCCGTTGTCAGATCGACGTGCAGGAGGGCCGGTTTGCCAAACACGGCATAACATCATCCAACGATCACATTTCAGAATTTGGCCCGAAAGAACAGCGTTACGCTGAAAAGCGCGACCTGAAGGATGGGCGCCGCCTCTCCTGTTCCGCAACCATTCTGGGAGATCTCGTCGTCGATGTACCACAGGATGTTCAGGTTAATGCACAGGTCGTGCGCAAGGATGCCGATACGCGCATCATCGAACGCAACCCCGCCGTTCACATGTGCTATGTCGAAGTCGAAGAACCCGATATGCACAAGCCGCTTGGCGATCTTGATCGCCTGAAAGCCGCACTGGAGAAAGAATGGGGCATCCGCAATCTGGATGTGGACACCTATCTTCTCCCTGAAGTGCAGAAAATCCTGCGCAAGGGCGAATGGACCGTAACCGCCGCTATCCATCACGATGAAGAAACATCGCGGCCGACGATGATCGGCCTTTGGCCGGGCCTTAAGAACGAGGCCTATGGCATTGCCTGCGATATTGGCTCGACAACCATCGCCATGCATCTTTCCTCGTTGCTGTCTGTGCGCACCATTGCCTCGGCAGGCACATCCAACCCGCAGATCCGCTTCGGCGAAGATCTGATGAGCCGCGTATCCTATGTCATGATGAATCCGGATGGCCGGGAAGGCATGACCAAGGCAGTGCGTGAAGCCATCAATGATCTTATCGGCAAGGTCTGCGCCGAAGGCAATGTCGCCCGCGAAGATATTCTCGATGCCGTTTTTGTCGGCAACCCGATCATGCATCATCTCTTTCTCGGTATCGATCCGACCGAGCTCGGTGGCGCGCCCTTTGCATTGGCCGTTTCCGGCGCGGTTCATCTGAAAGCCAGCGAGATTGACCTGCATATGAACCCCGGTTCGCGGGTTTATATGCTGCCTTGCATTGCCGGACATGTTGGCGCTGATGCTGCAGCCGCAACGCTTGCGGAAGGTCCGCACCGGCAGGACGCGATGATGCTTCTGGTCGATGTCGGCACCAATGCCGAAATCGTGCTTGGTAACCGGCAGCGCACGGTCGCAGCGTCCTCCCCTACGGGCCCGGCATTTGAAGGCGCAGAGATTTCCGGTGGCCAGCGTGCTGCACCCGGCGCAATCGAACGTGTGCGCATTGATCCCTTAACGCTTGAGCCACGCTTCCGCGTCATCGGTACCGAGCAATGGTCGGACGAACCGGGTTTTGACGAAGCGGTGCAGGCCAGCGGCATTACCGGTATTTGCGGCTCGGCAATCATCGAAGTCGTCGCGGAAATGTACCTCTCCGGCATCATTTCAGAAGATGGCGTGGTCGATGGCAGCCTTACTGCAAAATCCCCGCGTATCCGGCCAACTGGCCGTACCTTCTCCTATCTCCTGCATGAGGGTTCGCCGACCATCATCATCACGCAGAATGATGTTCGCGCGATCCAGCTGGCAAAGGCTGCCCTCTATGCCGGCGTCAAGCTGCTGATGGACAAGCAGGGGATCGATCATGTCGACCAGATCCGTTTTGCAGGTGCATTCGGCTCCTTTATTGATCCGAAATACGCCATGGTGCTTGGCCTTATTCCTGATTGCGATCTCGACAAGGTCAAGGCTGTCGGCAACGCCGCTGGAACCGGCGCACGGATGGCGCTGCTCAACCGCGATTATCGCCGCGAAATCGAGGACACGGTGACACGTATCGAGAAGATCGAGACGGCACTGGAACCCAAGTTTCAAGAGCATTTTGTCTACGCCATGGCCATGCCGAACAAGGTCGATCCTTTCCCGAAATTATCGCTGGCAGTGACCCTGCCGCCACGCAAAAATGTTGGTGAAGACGGACAGGCAGGCGATGCAACGCCGCGCAGACGTTCGCGCGAAGACCGGGCAGCCCGCAGATCACGCGAATAAATCCATTCACTTGAGTTTGCCATGAGGGTAAATTCCGCTATCACCATTCTCCATGATTGATTCCGGAAACAGTTTCCCATGATTGCCTGTTTTGACATTGGTGGTTCGGCCATCAAGGGTGCAATAGCCTATGCGCCCGAAGACATCCGGCCATTGCCCAAGGTCCCCACGCCGCTGCATGATTTTGATGCTTTCGCCGCTGTCATTGAAAAGATTGCAGCCGATGGCGGTGCTAACCCAGCATCCTTGATTTCGATCTCGATTGCCGGTGTCGTGGACGCCGATAGCGGAAAGATCACCTGCGCCAATATCCCCTGCATCGATGGTCGGCCGCTCGTCAAAGACCTCAGCGAAAAATTGCGCCGCCCGGTGCTTGTCGCCAATGATGCCGATTGTTTCGCCCTATCTGAGGCGGTTGTCGGCGCCGGACGCGGACACCGCGTCGTCTTTGGTGTCATTCTTGGCACCGGTGTCGGTGGCGGCCTCGTCATCAACGGCAAAATTCATGAGGGCGCCGGCGGCTTTGCCGGTGAATGGGGCCACGGCCCGATCTCGGCAACATGGGCGGGCAATCCGCCGATTGCCATCCCACGTTACGCCTGCGGTTGCGGACAGGTAGGCTGTGTCGATGCTGTTGGCGCCGCGCGTGGCATGGAACGGCTGCACGCCCACATCCACGGTGTGGATCTTCCCAGCACTGAGATTATCGCAGCATGGAACAATGGTGATGCGGCGGCCGAACGTACCATTGACTGCTACATCGATATCGTCAGCGGCCCTCTGGCCATGACGCTGAATGTCGTCGGTGCGTCCATTGTTCCGGTCGGTGGAGGTCTTGCCAATTCAGTACCGCTGATCGAACGGCTGGACCGGGCTGTACGCGACCGCATTCTTTGGAAAACAAGCAAGCCGCTCGTCATACCGGCGGAGCTGAAAATCGAACCTGGCCTCATCGGTGCCGGGGTTCTCGGACTGATGGGCGAAACGAAATGAGCGGTATTCTTCTGGAAGTCTGCGTTGATGATTCTAATGGCCTTGCTGCTGCCATTGCCGGAGGCGCGGACCGTGTCGAGCTTTGTTCCGCACTGGAACTGGGCGGCCTCACGCCAACACCGGGCCTCATCGGTCAGGCAATTGTTTCCCCCATTCCCATCTACGCCATGATCCGCCCCCGCCCCGGCAATTTTGTCTTCGCTGAAGCAGATATCGATGCAATGCTGCGAGAGATCGATATGATACGCAGCGCTGGTCTCGCAGGCGTCGTCTTCGGTGCCAATCACGTTGACGGTCGCCTCGATCATACAACGCTTGAGCGTCTGATGCGCAACTGCGAAGGGCTGGGCGTTACGCTGCACCGGGCATTTGATCTCGTGCCTGACCTGCAAGAAGCGATTGAAACAGCAATAGAGCTTGGTTTTGAGCGCATCCTCACCTCGGGGCGCACGCCAACGTCAGCACAGGGCTTGGACAATCTGGAAAAGACGTTCGCGCTTGCAGCGGGCAGGATCAAGATCATGCCGGGGTCTGGCGTCAACATCGGCAATGCCGATGCTCTGCTGCAGCGTATCCCGTTCAGGGAAATTCATTCATCATGCGCCGTGGTTGCCGAGCCTGTCAGCGAAGCAGCGCAGCGGCTTGGTTTCGAAACCACCACGCAAAAACGCACCAGCGTTGAATTGGTAAGAGCATTGAAGGCTTTTTGCCTGACGCGTTGAGGGTGGGACTTGAACACCCCCCTCTGTCCTGTCGGACATCTCCCGCACAAGGGGGGAGATCAGCTCTCATGACCATCTTGCCAAATTCTGAAACATTGAAAACTGAGCGATATAACCGATGTCGATGCGATCTCCCCCCTTGTGGGGGAGATGTCCGACAGGACAGAGGGGGTGAAAACCCACTCGCAGTTAAACATGACCGAACCACGTACCATAAGTCTTGCAATCAAAGCCTAAAGCTTACCGGTCCGCTCATAGCCCTCGAAATAAACCCGAAGGTGCTGGGCGACAGCTTTAACGTGCGCACCGGCATTTTTGGCCACCAGCATGCCGAGTTTAGACTCCCCGAGTGGCGGCAAACCGTGCTCGGCACCCAGCTCGACCATGTTGTCTTCGAGCAGGAACTTTGAGAACGGCGCGACTGCCAAATCAGCCACGATGGCAGCGCGCTGCCCCATCGTGTGGGCACTCATATAGGCGACGCGATAATCCCTGCCTGCACTTTCCAACGCATTGATGGCATTGGCGCGCCAGATGCAACCCTCTTCCCACATGGAAAGCGGTAGCGGGTTGCGCTCATGCGCCGTCCCACATTTCGCCCCCGCCCAAATGATATCCTCGGTCATGAGAACTTCGACTTCATCGAGCTTTGCCAGGGTTTCGTTGACATTCACCAGGGTCACATCGAGGCGCTGCTCATCCAGCCGCTTACGCAGGCTGTTGCTCTGGTCAATGACCACATCCACGGTCACATCAGGGTGCGACTCGGCAAAGCGCTTTAAGACGAAAGGCAGAACCTTCTCGCCGATATCGTCAGGCGCACCGAGCCGCACGACACCGGACACCGTCGGAGCAATAAATTTTGCTACTGTTTCGCGATTCAGCGCCAGCATGCGGCGGGCATAGCCAAGCAGCAGCTCTCCGCTCGGTGTCAGCTTTACTGAACGCGCATCGCGCTCCAGCAGAACATGACCCAAAGTCTCTTCCAGCTTTTTGATCTGCATTGAAACCGCAGAGGGCGTCCGGAACACGGCATTGGCCGCGCTCGAAAAACTACCCGTCTCAGCAATCATGGAAAATGTACGCAACACATCGAGATCAAGGATCGGAATGGGATGTTGCATCGGTGCTGACATTGCTGCGTCTCCTTCATCAATTTTTTCTGAAACATACTGTTCCGTAATTTCGTTTGATTGAACATCAACTTCGAACAATAGTCAAGATCACGGAACAAGCGGTGCCACGGAAAACCGCCATTTACTTAAAAGGAGCAGAAAATGAGTATCTGCAATGAACACCACACGAACCACCCAGCAGGATTAGGTGATCGTCTGTTTGCAACAGTCGCACATACGGTCGAGCACATCACGGCTGCCGTGGGGCACTCCCGGGATATCTTCATTCGGCAACGCCGGCTACGCGCCACTGAAGCCGCTTTGGATGGCCTGCCTGAGGGAATTCGAAGCGACATCGGCTGGCCAGATCTCTACGACCGCCAGATTATTGAATGCAATACTGCCGGACGGACTCACCAATAACCATGAGGCGACAGCAAAAAAGGAGCATCTCAATCCATAGATGCTCCTTTTCCTATGCAGTTTACCTGCGCTTTTGCGACACAGGCACACTCCCTTCCCTTTAGAATAATTCTATGGTTCTATCTGAAAAAAAGCGCTAGAGACCGCGCCCGTGATTTGAAGTGACTACTTCAGGTGCGACATGGCCTCGTAGCGAGATACGGGAACCTAGAATCATCATGAACCAGACAGGCCTCAACAAGCGGTCTTTTGTTTTCTTCCTTGTACCGAATTTTTCGATGATCGCTTTTGCGACGGCAATCGAGCCGCTTCGCATTGCCAATCGCATGCTTGGGTATGAGGCCTATCGCTGGCGCCTCGCTTCAGTGGATGGAAAACCTGTTACCGCGTCCAATGGCGTTGAATGCGCTGCGAACTCTTCCCTTGAAGATGAGCGCCGCTTTCTGACCGGCGAAGACCGGCCTTCAATGGTTTTCGTCTGCTCCGGCGTACACGTTGAAAAATTCCAGAATAAATCTGTTTATGCCTGGCTGCGCGAAGAATTCAATCGAGGCGTTGCTGTGGGCGGCCTTTGCACCGGCGCGCACATATTGGCAGCAGCCGGCCTGCTCTCGGGCAAGCGCTGCGCAATCCATTGGGAAAACCTTCCCGGTTTCGCTGAAGCCTTTCCGAAGGCCGATGTTTACGCCGATTTGTTCGAAGTCGATGGCAATATCTACACCTGCGCCGGTGGCACGGCAGCACTCGATATGATGCTGAAGCTGATCGGCGATGATTTTGGTGACAACATCGTCAACCGCGTTTGCGAGCAGGCGCTGACAGACCGCGTTCGCAGCCCGCACGACCGCCAGCGTCTGCCGCTGCGCGCCCGTCTTGGCGTTCAGAACTCGAAGGTTTTGACCATTATTGAGCTTATGGAAGCGCGCCTCTCCGAGCCGCTTTCACTGATCGAGATCGCCGATCATGTTGGTCTTTCCCGCCGCCAGATCGAGCGTCTGTTCCGGCAGGAAATGGGCCGTTCCCCTGCCCGATACTATCTCGAGATAAGACTGGACCGGGCACGCCATCTTCTGATTCAGTCATCCATGCCTATTGTTGAAGTGGCGGTCGCCTGCGGATTTGTCTCCGCATCGCATTTTTCCAAATGCTACCGCGAGCTCTATGGCCGCTCGCCACAGCAGGAACGCGCTGACCGCAAGCAGTTGATGGCAGCTTGATCTGATCAACGCGGGTATTGCAGACATATAGTGCGTGGTTCGACAAGCTCACCATGAGGGAGATGGAGGATTGCAGGGGGCTATATTCTGCAAGATTGTTCATGCCGCAATGTTTCATATTGGTTTTACAGCACCGCTCTCCCTCATGGTGAGCTTGTCGAACCACGCACAATGGGGATACAGCCTGCATTATGCCGTTAGTGCTATCGCGACTCCCAGTCCTGCATGCGCCTTTGCCAGACTTTTTCGCCTGACAGACAATCATAATCTTTCTTGGCTTGTGCAAGGATAACGGGAAGCTTGGCCTCCGGCAGCCATTCTGCGGTCTGCGTGGCGGACATATCACCGGCAAGTTCGAGAACAAGCTTGCGGCGCACCGCTTGCGGAAACTGCTCCCATGAGTTCACGGGAACCATGAATGCACCAAGCCCGCCAATCACACAGTTGCTATAATAAACATCCAGGTCGGCCACAGCCCAATCCGAATAGAAGTCACTCTGGGTCATCAGTGGCAAACCATTGATGGTTATGCCCTTGGCGATGGCATCTGCACGCGCTTCAATGACCGGTCTTCCATGATTGTTTGCCCCATCACCGGAGATATCGATCACATGCCGCTTCGAGTGGAACCCATTATTGTCAAAAAGTGTCGCGCCGAAATCAATGACCCCTGAAATGGAAGTCCGGCTTTGCGTCGAGGGAATGGGCTGGTCGAGCGCGACAGCGAAGCGTTCGGCGGATTCTGCACTATCAACCAGCGTCCATGGCACGATAATGCGCTGTATGGTCGATCCCGCCCACTCGACATAGGTGATCGCCACGCGTCCATGCACGCCATCGCGAATTGCATCGATGACGTCCCGGTGCCGCAAAGCGGCGACATAGCCGTCACGTTGGATTTTCTGCTCAAACGGTTCCATGGAACGCGATGCATCGACGGCAAGAACAAGCTCGACATCGACATCTATGGGCGTTTGGGCGCATGCAGCTGAACTTGCCAAAGATGCAGCAAGGAGGAGAAAAACACGACTGGTTTTCCGATGCGATGCCATGGTGAAGTGTAGCGCAAACGCGCTGAATACAAAGCACGATCAAAGCCATTCACGCTCTATTGAACGAAAAGAAAAGGCGCCCTTTCGGACGCCTTCCCCAACGCATGAATGCGATCAGAAAACTTAGGCCCTCAGGCGATCATTTTCACTGTCGAACGGTGCTTCCGGAATGACGGTAGCCTTGTGTGT
Source organism: Phyllobacterium sp. 628 (assembly GCF_014189505.1). Lineage (GTDB taxonomy): Bacteria > Pseudomonadota > Alphaproteobacteria > Rhizobiales > Rhizobiaceae > Phyllobacterium. The sequence goes on from NZ_CP050301.1 coordinate 3,304,927, forward strand.
CTTGCCCAGGATCTTGATCTCAAGTTGCGTACCCAAAGCCGAGTAGTCCGGCTTGACCATAGCAAGCGCCAGGCTCTTGCCCAGACGCCAGCCATAGCCGCCATGGGTTGCCCGGCCGATAAGCTGACCATTGGCGTAAATCGGTTCGCTGCCGCGGGCATCAATGTCTGAAACACCAGGAACGTGCACTTCAAGCGTGACGAAGTTCCACTTCAGACCATCTTCCCGCGCCTTCACAACCGCATCCCGGCCGATGAAATCACCCTTGTTCGGATGAACAAAGCGGTCAAGCCCGCTTTCAAACGCATTGTATTCAATCGACAATTCACGCGGTATCAGGCGATAGGACTTTTCAACGGCCATTGCCGTCATGGCGCGGATACCAAAAGGCTTGATGCCAAATTCGGCACCGGCCTCAAGCAGCAGATCATAAATGGTATTCTGCTGTTCGATCGGATGATGCAGTTCCCAGCCGAGTTCACCAACGAAGTTGACGCGCAGAGCATGTGCCGTCGCCGTACCCACGCTGATTTCCTTGCCGGATAGCCAAGGGAAAGCTTCGTTGGATAAATCGGCACGCGTAACCTTTTCGAGCAACTGACGGCTCTTTGGACCTGCAATAACCAGCACGCCATACATTTGCGTAATCGGGCGAAGGGTCACCGAACCATCTGCAGGAAGCAGCTTGAAGAGATAATCGTGATCGTGATTCTCGTAGGCACCGGCGGAAACCAGATAGAACTTGCCCGGAGCCCATTCGTAGACCGTGAATTCGGAACGCACGCCGCCCTGCTTGGTCAGAAGGTGGCAAAGCGCGATACGACCCTGTTTCTTGGGAATACGGTTAGCCAGAATGGAATCCAGCCATTCGCGTGCGCCCGAACCTGACACTTCAATCTTGGCAAAGGCCGACATATCAAGAAGACCGACATTGTTGGTGACGTTCTTGATCTCGTTGCCGACATGCTCAAAATAATTCGAGCGATGGAAAGACCAGATTTCTCTCACCTTTCCATCAGCATCCGGCTTTGGATGATTGTGGTTCATCAATACGTCGGGCTTATCCAGCTTGGCGACGTCGAGACCATAGCCCTGTGGCGCAAACCAGTTGGCACGCTCCCATCCATAGACAGTACCGAACACGGCACCAAGTTCCTTCTGGCGATCATAGGAGGGTGAACGCTTCAGCGGACGGGCAGCACCGCGCTCTTCATCCGGGTAATGCACCGAGAATACCTCAGCATAAGCTTCCTCGTTCTTCTCCTTAAGATAACCCTCGGTCGCATAAGGACCAAAGCGGCGGGGATCAACGCCCATCATGTCGATGGAAGGCTCGCCTTCGACAATCCATTCAGCCAGCTGCCAGCCAGCGCCGCCTGCGGCAGTCACGCCGAAGGAATGGCCTTCATTGAGCCAGAAATTCTTCAGGCGCGGTGCTGGGCCAATGATCGGCGAACCATCGGGGGTGTAGGCGATAGCGCCGTTGTAGACCTTTTTGATACCAACTTCACCAAAGGCTGGAACGCGGGCAATGGCTGTTTCGATATAGGGCTCAAGGCGGTCGAGATCTTCCTGGAAGAGCTCGTATTCGCTGGCATCGGACGGCCCATCCACGTAGCAGACAGGCGCGCCCTTTTCATATGGTCCAAGCAGCAAGCCGCCGTTTTCCTCACGCATATACCAGGATGAATCGCTTTCGCGCAGCACGCCCATCTCCGGCAGGCCCTTGGCCTTGCGCTCGAGAATGGCAGGATGCGGCTCCGTCACAATGTACTGGTGTTCAACAGGGATAACCGGCACGTCGAGGCCAACCATCTTGCCGGTCTTGCGGGCAAAGTTGCCGGTTGCCGAAACAACGTGCTCAGCGGTGATGTCGCCCTTGTCAGTTTTGACAAGCCACTCGCCGGACGGCAGCTGCTCGATACCGAGAACCGTCGTGTAGCGATAAATGGTGGCACCGCGATCGCGTGCCCCCTTGGCCAGGGCCTGTGTCAAATCGGCCGGCTGAATGTAACCATCTTCCGGATGCTGAATGGCGCCGAGAATTCCGTCCATTTCCGCCAGAGGCCAGATTTCCTTGACCTGCTCCGGTGTCAATAACTTGACAGGAACGCCAATCGTCTCAGCAACACCGGCATAATACATATACTCGTCCCAACGATCCTTGGTACGGGCGAGACGGATATTGCTGCAATTGGTGAAACCGACATTCATGCCAGTTTCTTCCTGCAGTTCCTGATAGAATTTTACAGAGTACTTATGAATCTGCCCGACGGAATAGCTCATGTTGAACAGCGGCAGCAGACCGGCGGCATGCCATGTCGAGCCGGACGTCAGTTCCTTGCGCTCGATGAGCACCACATCACTCCAGCCCTTCTTGGCCAGATGATAGAGTGTTGATACACCCACCACACCACCGCCGATAACAACTACACGCGCTTGGGTCTTCATTTCATTCCGTCCTCTGATATCAATCGGTGGTCTGGCAGCACTCGCCAATTTTCTGCACTATGCCGTTCGTGCTGTCCATTGCTAAGGCCTGTTTGCGACATGGCTAAAACATGCCGCGACGCGTGGCAATCTGGCTGCGTTTTGCAAGGATTTCGGATGATATTGCAGAAATGATTTCAGCCAACGCGGAGAACTCTTGCCGTGAGATTAGTCCTCAAGCGCCGGTTCGAGATGCCTTCCAGAGAAAAACAGCAAATCAGAAATTAAAAAACCCGAACTGTTGAAACAGTCCGGGTCTGCATCTCCGTTGGTGGCTGGGTTTTGTCTATTTGATTGAAACCTTGCCGCCTTTGATTTCAATGCTTTCCCCACCGGTCAAAGCTTCACGATCACCATTGGGGAATGTGACAAAACAACCGCTATTGCAAAAATCAACCGTATCACCAGCAGCAACCTGCACCTGCGATTTGGCAGAGCCTTCGGTAACAACGATCGTCTGAACGCTGGCATCGCTGTTCTTGATGCTCGCAGCAAACGCTGGTGCAGCAGTCACGACGCTCAACAGAATGGCAACAGCAAACTTGTTCATCTCAACCCGGTGTTCCCACCGCCCCTGTTATCGAGGGCCTTACTTGCCCTTTCGATAATAGTTATAGCGGTGTGAAACTGAACGGCAACTGAACGCTTTGTTATTTTTCAGTATCCAGTTGAAAATGCACAAGTCTATCCCCCGACATCAACCGTTAGACCTTGGCTTTTTCGGTTGTGCTGCCAGATCAGCTTTCACGCGTTCCGTGATCATTTGAACGATCGCATCGGCGTCATCAAGGTGGATATTCACATCCCGTTGCGGGAAAGGAATTTCGATACCTTCTTCAGCAAAACGATCAACCAGCGCAAAGCGAATTTCATTCTGCACGGTTCCAGAGTTTGAAAGATCGGCCAGATGCACCCGCATTTCAAAATCCATGGTTGAATCGGCCAAAGCTTTGAATGCAACAAACGGCTCCGGGTTTTTGAGAACAAGCGGATGACTGCGCGCAATATCCATCAGGATGGCATGCACCCGCCGTGGATCAACCTTGTAGGACACACCAATTGGAATCTCGACCCGGCCCAGCTTGTTGCGATGGGTCCAATTGCCGACATTGCCGTTGATAAAGGACGAGTTCGGAATGATGATCGACTGGCGCTGGAAAGTCTCCACTTCCGTCGCGCGAACACTGATCTTCTTGACGATACCGCCAACGCCGCTCGTTTCGATCCAGTCGCCTACTTTGAACGGCCGTTCCGCTAGCAGGATAAGGCCGGAGACAAAGTTCGAGACGATGGCCTGCATACCAAAACCGATACCGAGCGACAGACCACCGGCAACGAGGGCCAGACTGGAAAGGTTGATGCCTGCGGCTGAAATGCCGATAAGGCCGGCAATACCAAGGCCGAGATAGCCGACAGCAGTCTTGATCGAGTTGCGCACACCGGAATCAAGCTTGCCACGTGCCATGACCCGCATATCGAGCCAGCCCTGAAACCAGCGCGTAAAGAAGTAGAACATGGCGAACAGCAGGATGCCGATCGCAATGGCGACCAGAGAGATCGTGACCGAGCCGATTTGAAACCCGGTCGCAATCGTTAAAAACCAGACTGTCATTTCACTCCACTGGAATCCCCAGAGAAGCAGTATGATGGGAATTCCCAGCAGAACGACAAAGACGTTGATAATGATGCTGGCGACCAGACCGAGCTGGTCCAGTGTGGACTCGTCAATCCCGAAACGCGTCTGAACCGTACGGCCAAGCACGGTTCCGCTCAGGGCATTCTCATCGGCAACAGCACGAGCCGTCAGGAAACCCAGATACATTGTTATGAGAACGGCACCGTTGATCACGATCTGCTGTGAAACGAACCGCGCAAAACCGATATAGCCAAGCAGGGCTGCGATGATGGGAACCAGCCCGACAACGTAGAGGAAAAGCCTGATGGGCCTTGGCCAGCGCTTTGCTGCTCCCGTTTCCGGATCTTGCAACGGCTTCAGCAACGCCATGGCAATAATAAGCAAGCCAACGAGAACCGTTGCGAAAAGGCTTTTTGCAACAGTGAGTGACAGCGGCGATGAGGCAATCTGGTTGATTGTATCGGCGAGATAATCGAGCCCGGTTATCGTGGCTGTCGCCGTGATCAGGACCATGAGAATGCGGCCAGGCCGGGGAGCCACTTGAACAAGGCGCCAGTTGGGTGCGCCAGGGCAAATGACGGCCTCGGCGAGCGCGTGCACAAAATAGACAATGCCGATAACACAAAACAACGTATAAAACAGGGACGCGATATCAGGCCGCAATATATTGAAATAATTCAGGAAAACGTATGTTGTGGCAAGGAATACGACTACTGTCAGAGACCGCATCAGGGTTGACCAGAAGGCAACCGCCAGACGGCTGAGATAGGATGGCTCTTCCAGGGCAGGATCGCGCAGATAGAGGTGGCCAAGCGTACGTTGGCCGCCAATCAGAAGGACAAGAGCGGCCATGGCGGCAAAGAACGCAGCGGCCAGCGCTGATTGCCATTTAAATGTGATAACAAACCGCCACCATGACGAAATCAGCTGGTTCATCGTACCGATTTCACGGCCATAGGCATCCATTACTTCGCTGCCCAGCGAATAATTGATGTCAACGCGCTGCGACAACGTATTGGCGAACAGCTCACGACGCGCATCGCCGATCGCGTCAATCATCTTGTTGACTTCGAGCAACTGGTCTTCGGTTTCACCCAAGACCGCATTGATCTCGGCTTTTTCCGTTGTCAGCCGCATCCGCTCGTCGGTAACGATCTGCGCTTCAGCCGGTTGGCCCTGCGCAGGCGGTGCGCCCAACTGTTCCAGCCTGGAATTGATCTCGGTGATGCGCGGTCTGAAAGAGACACCGATATCCAGCAACTTCTTTGCCGTGGCCTCAAGATCGAGACGAAGGTTCGCAAGAGCCGCATCCGCATCGGCCTTTTGTTTGAATTTCTGTTCGTAGGCCGATATCTGCTTCTTCAGTGCATCGATGGCAGGACGCTGTTCGGCAACGATACCCGATTGGACCACTGGCGCTGCTGCAGGTGCGGGAGCGGCAGGAACTGGCGCCGCTGGTGCAGGAGCTGGAGCCGCCGCTACGGGGGCCGGTGCTGGTGCCGGCGTCTGGGCGCTTACCATAGACAATGGGGCTGCCAGAAACGAAACAGCGACAATCGTCAGAAGAATCTGCCGAAGAAAATATGAGATCACAGGTCTAGATCCATTTATGAATAGTTTGCTTCGTCGATTTGCCCGTTCATGTCGGCACAATCAAGGCACTTTATGCTTTCACGTCCGGGACTGGTCGGCTTGCTGATACTGCTCGCCGCTATCGTGATGACCACCCTTGTCATCAGACAGTAGCATAATGCTGGGGTAATCATGAATCGTCACTCGCTTGCCAATAGGAAATTCTTGCGAAAATAACGGTTTTGCTCACCTTCTCTTCGTCCTCATCTTGACCAGTTCAGGTCCACACTGTTGACTGGCACAACCAAGCAATAAAACGTCAAAACGCAACAGATTCGCTTTCGAGACAAGAAGACCATGATAATCAAATGCCCCTATTGCGGACCGCGTGACGTCATCGAATTCACCTATCAAGGCGATGCAACACGCCAACGCCCCGATCCGGCATCCTCCGATCAGATTGCATGGAACGCTTATGTCTACGATCGCGCCAACCCCATGGGTTCGCATCGCGAATTCTGGTTGCACAGCGGCGGCTGCCGTCAGCATCTGATCGTGACTCGCGATATGGCCACGCATGTCATTTCATCGGTCGGCTTTGCCCGTGATACCACCGGAACGGCCAAAAGCGGTGATCGCCCATGACCAGTTCGCGGCTCCCCAAAGGCGGTCGGATCGATCGCAGCAAGACTGTTCGCTTCACGTTTGACGGCAAAGCCTATAGCGGCCACCCGGGCGATACGCTTGCCTCTGCTCTGCTTGCCAGCGGTATCACGCTTTTCGGCCGTTCATTCAAATACCATCGCCCGCGCGGTGTGTTTGCGGCAGGTAGCGATGAACCCAATGCGCTTGTTACCGTTCTTTCCGGTGATGTTCGCGAGCCCAACGTCCGTGCGACAGAGCTGGAAATTCACGATGGCCTCGTGACGGAAAGCCAGAACCGCTTTCCATCGCTCGAGCATGATTTCATGGCCATCAATCAGCTTGCAGGGCCGCTTTTTTCAGCGGGTTTCTACTACAAGACCTTTATGGGACCGGCGATTGGTCCGCTTCGCAGCACAAAGTTCTGGATGTTCTGCGAGAAATTCATTCGCCGGGCCGCCGGGCTTGGCAAGGCAGGCATTGCTGCAGATCCTGATCACTATGAGCGCGTGAATGCTTTTTGCGACGTACTCGTGGTTGGCACCGGGCCAGCTGGATTGATCGCCGCAGAAGCCGCTGCAGAAACCGGGGCCCGCGTTATCATCGCTGAAGAACGGCCGGTTGCGGGCGGCTCTCTGCTCGCATCAGCCGAAATCATTGATGGGCGCAATGCCGCCGTCTGGGCACGGGAAAAAGCTGCAGCACTTGCCGGCAGGCCCAATGTCCGGTTTCTCACACGCACCTCTGTCTGGGGTTATTACGACGGCAATGTTCTGACTGCCATCGAACATCTTTCAGATTATAAGCCGAACCGCACCAAGGGACAGGCCCGTCAGCGGCATTGGGTCATCCGCACAGGCAAGACCATCCTTGCAACCGGTGCCTTCGAGCGGCCGATCGTATTTCCGGGGAATGATTGCCCCGGTGTCATGCTGGCAGATGCGGTACGGCGATATGCTGTCGAATATGGTGTGGCGCCGGGAAACAACGTCACGCTTTTCACCAACAATGACAGTGCATATGAAGCCGCACGCGCCATGGCCCAAGCCGGGGTTAATATTGCTGCCATTGTCGATGTGCGATTGGACGTTTCCGGTGCTTGCAGCGAGATTGCAACGGCAATCGGGGCCGAGCTCGTTCTTGGCCATGCAGTGACGGGCACCCATGCGGGCAAGACTCTGAGTTCGATCACCGTGCAGCATTTCAATGCCGTAACGGGTCATGTTTCCGGAACACCACGCGAGATCAAGACCGACTGTCTCGGTGTTTCCGGCGGCTGGTCTCCGGCTATTCACCTCGCCAGTCAGGCGGGTGGCAAGCCGGAATGGGACGAAGATCTGCAGGCGTTCCTTCCGCCGGAACCCAACCAGAACTGGGTTACTGCAGGCTCTTCAGCCGGTTACATGGATACAGTCAGTGTTTTCTCCGACGGAGCGACCAAAGGCTCGTCGTCAAAAGCCAAAGCAAAGCTGCCCAGCGTCGATGCGCCCATGTTCGACCCATCGCCTGCGCCGGTTTTCGAGATCGAACCAGCGGTTAAATCGCAAAAGGCCTTTGTTGATTTTCAGCACGATGTCACTGCGGATGATATCCGCCTCGCCTATCGTGAAGGGTTTCACTCGGTCGAGCATCTGAAGCGTTACACCACACTTGGCATGGCTACAGATCAGGGCAAGACCTCGAACATCCCCGGCCTGGCCATCATGGCCGATGTTCGTGGCATCACCATTCCGGAAGCGGGAACCACACGCTTCCGTCCGCCGTTCACCCCTGTTTCGTTCGGCGCCATTGCTGGCGAGCGCTACGGCGATTTGCGGCCGCACCGGCTGACGCCCATGCATGACTGGCATCTCGCCAACAGCGCCAAAACATATGAAGCAGGACTGTGGCACCGCCCGATGATCTATGGCAGCCACGGCGAAACAGTCGAGCAGGCCTATGTTCGCGAGGCGCGAGCCGTGCGCCAGAGTGTTGGCATCGTAGATGTCTCGACGCTCGGCAAAATCGACATTCAAGGGCCGGACGCTGCCGAGTTTCTTGATCGCGTCTACACAAACATGTTCTCCACGTTGCCTGTCGGCAAGGCGCGCTATGGCCTGATGTTGCGTGAGGACGGCATTGTCTTTGATGATGGCACCACATGGCGGCTCAGTGAAACACAGTTTCTGATGACAACCACCACGGCCAATGCCGGAAATGTCATGCAGCATATGGAGTTTTACCTCGATTGCGTCTGGCCTGACCTGCGTGTGCATCTGACATCCGTCACCGATGTCTGGGCAGGTACAGCCATTTCCGGTCCGAATGCTCGCGCCGTTCTGGAAGCTTGCGTTACAGGGACCAAGGTGGACAATGCAACACTGCCTTTCATGGGTATTGTCTACGGATCAATCGGCGATATTCCTGTCATGATCTGCCGCCTCTCCTTCTCCGGTGAACTCGCCTATGAAGTCTATTGCGGTGCAGGGTTTGGCACGCAGGTATGGGAAGCATTGCTGGAGGCAGGTAAAACTTACGACATCATGCCGTATGGGCTGGAAGCGCTCGGAACGCTGCGCATCGAAAAGGGTCACGTTACCGGTGCCGAAATCGATGGCCGGACAACGGCGCACGATCTGCATCTCGACTGGATGTTGTCGAAGAAGAAACCCTATATCGGGTCTGGCATGAAAGACCGCGCCGGGCTGACTGACGAAAATCGATTGTCGCTCGTTGGCCTGATTTCGCTGGACAACCAGTCGATCAACGGCGGCAGTCATATCGTCAGCGATGCGGCCCCCCGCGAACCTGCCGACAGTTTCGGTCACGTTACAGCAGCCTGTTATTCGCCTGCCCTTGGCAAGTACATCGCACTCGCCTTGGTTAAGCATGGCACGTCAATGATAGGCAATCGTGCCTTTGCGACTGATCTTTTGCGCGGCAAACACTGCCCTGTGGAAATTGTCAGTCACCATATGTTTGATCCTGAGGGGAGCCGGATGCATGGCTGAACCACAATCTGCTCTCGGGCACGCGTTCGTGCCCGGTGATCATGGCAATGCTGCAGGTGGCATCGGTATCACGCTCCACGAGCGAGCAGCCCTGTCGATTGTACAGGTTACCGCCTGGCGCGAGACCATTCCTGCCGTCGTGACAGCAATAAGCAATGTGACGGGGCTAAACGTCCCCGATAAACCGGGTGCTGGCCGCAGCGCCGGTGAAAAATCGGTCTTTGGCTTCGCGCCGGGCCGATATTTTGTCGTGGCACAGGCGAGCGATCTGGAAGAGCGTTTACGCAGTGCGGTTCATCTTGAGGCCGGAACAGTCATCAATTTGACCCACGGCCGCACGGCCATCCGGGTCAAAGGCCCATGGTCCGAATGGGTGTTGTCCAAGCTTTTCGCAATCGATTTTTCCGAACATGCGTTTCCTGTCGGATTCGGCCGCGCGACACTGCACCATGACATTCACACGAATATCCAACGCATCGATGAGGAAACATTCGATCTCTATGTCTTCCGCACCTTTGCCCGGTCGTTCTGGTTGACATTGGGTCACGCCGCCGCCGAAGTGGGTTATCGCGTCGAGTAATCAGCTTTTTTCAAATGCGAAGAGATCGGCGTCCGTATCGCCTGTCTTGGTAATCAGCCCGCGAACAAGCTGCGCTGCAACCATCGAAAACGTGATGCCATTGCCGCCATATCCCAATATGGCGTAGCAGCGGTCCATGCCCGGAATTTGCCCGATGGATGGCAAGCCGGTGTCACTGGCACCAAAACTGCCCGTCCACGCGAAATCCGCTTCAGCCTTCACGTTTGGGAAGAGCTTTTTCAGTTTGCGAAGTATGGCTTTGGTTTTGGCCGGCAGTTTGGCATCACGCTTGGCCTCGTCTTCAAATTCCTCGTCCTCACCACCGACGATAATCCGGCCATCTCGCGTGGTACGCATGTAAAGGTAGGGATCAGACGCTTCCCAGATCAGACAACGTTCCGGCCATAGATTTTCCTTTTGCGGCGGTGTTGCCAGCGCCCAGGTCGAGATAATCTGATGGCCTGCCTTCGGCACCTGATCCGGCATTTCGTACCCCGTTGCGTAAACAAGGTGCTTGCAACGAACCTTGAGACCCTCTTTTGTCATCGCCAACACATGTCTTGGGTTTGATTCCACAGACACGATTTCGACAGGCGCATAGACTGACGCACCGCGGGCAACAGCCTGCCGCAAATATCCATGGGCCAGTTTACGCGGGTTGGCCTCGATATTGTCGAAGCACATCAAGGCAGCCGCCCGATCAATGTCAAACCGTGCTTTCAGTTCATCCCGTGTCAGCAAACGTGTTTCAAATCCGGCGTGACGGCGAGCGTCCATCTCTTTGCGCAGTCCGTTTTCATCCAGAACGTCGCCGGCAAGATAGAGCGAATTCCGGTTTTGCATTTCGCAGGATATGCCGAGTTCACGGGTTCGCTCACGCAAGACATCGACGGCGAGCTTTGAACGCCGCCACGCACGCTCGGCATTTACAAGGCCGATCTTTCTCGCCAGATGATGCAGCGGGGTATCAATTTCGAACTGCAGCAGTGCAGTGCTCGCCGGTGTCGAGCCCGTTACGGGTTTGCGCCTGTCAAAAACCGCAACAGAAAACCCGGCTTCGGTTAAACTCTCCGCGATGAGTGCACCGCTGATCCCCGCTCCGACGATAGCCACGTCCACCGAAATATCGTTTGAAAGCGCACTGTATTGCACATTATTTGCCGGACGCTTCAACCAGATTGGCTGTCCGGTTCTCAAATCGCGATGCTGCGTTGCCATGCTGACCCTTGGAACCCGAGGAAGTGACAGAGCCGAACGGGCCGGAGCATCACTTGGTTCCGCAGAAGCTGCAAATCAGAGCTACGAAGCCAGTCTGCTCTTGGCGGGGCTGCCTGCCACGTAGACTTCGGCAATGGTCCGGTCGTCCCCCATCGTTTGCATAAGGAAAAGCTCTTCCACCAGCGTTTCAATTGTTTCCATCCGCAAGCGCATTGCGGGCGTTGAGCGGGCATTGAGAACAATACAATCGGCTTCCGTGCCCGGCATGAACGAGCCGATGATCCCTTGCAATGAAAGCGCACGAGCATTGCCAAGCGTCGCCTGATAAAATGACCGGAGCGGATGATACCGCTGTCCCTGAATGTTCAGTATTTTGTAGCCTTCATCCAGTGTGCGCAGCATGGAATAGGATGTACCGCCACCGATATCCGTGGCAATCGCATGACGCACAGGCGGGTGAGACGCTTCCAAACGGGCGAGATTGAACAGGCCGCTCCCGATGAAAAGGTTGGAGGTCGGGCAAAAAACGGCAACGGAACCGCTATTGGCAATGGAGGCAATTTCCGCATCGCTCAGATGAATGCAATGGCCGAGCAAGGCCTTGGGACCAAGCAGGCCATAATGCTCATAGACCTGTGTGTAATCACGGCTCCATGGAAAAAGTTCGGCGACAAAGGCTATTTCCGCAGTGTTTTCACAAAGATGGGTCTGGACATGCAGCTCTGGATATTCGCGCACCAGCGCTCCGCTCATCTCCAGTTGTTCCGGCGTTGATGTCGGCGCAAAGCGCGGCGTGATTGCATAGAGCTGGCGCCCTTTAGCATGCCACTTGCGGATCAGTTCCTTGCTATCGTCATAGCCCGATTGAGCCGTGTCCAGAAGGCCGGGCGGAGCATTGCGGTCCATCATCACTTTACCAGCAATCATACGCATGTTGCGCTTGTCCGCTTCAGTAAAAAACGCCTCGACCGACGCTTTGTGAACCGTGCAATAAGCGGCGGCCGTGGTTGTGCCATGCCGTATCAGCTCATCAAAAAAAGCCGAGGCAATACGTTCCGGATGCCCCTGATTGGAGAACTTCTGCTCTTCAACGAAGGTGTATTTGTTCAGCCATTCCATCAGCTCGCCCGCATAGGAGCCCACGACCTGCATTTGCGGGTAGTGGATGTGCGTATCGATGAAACCCGGCATGATCAAATAAGGACGGTGATCAATCACTTCGACGTTCCGGCCTTCACCTGCCTGCAAGCGCGAAAAATCGTCAACGGCCCAAATCTTGCCATCGCGGATCAGAAGCCCGCCATCTTCGAGATAAGTAAACGTCTCGGGGCTCGCTTCGCCAGCCAAAGGTTCGTCGTGGAACGTCAATATCCGCCCACGCAGCAGCAATTCAGTCATTGGGTAGTTTTTCCTGCAACTGCCGAGCGGTACCACGCAACAATCTGGGCGCGTTCGGCATCCGTAATATGAGTAAGATTACCCGGCGGCATGGCGTGGCTTGCACCCGCCTGCACATAAATCTGACGGGCATGCATTGCTATCAATTCATCCGTATCGAGACGCAGCCCCGCTGGCGGCGTCATAAGCCCTTCCCAGGATGGTTGAGCCGAATGGCACATGGAACAGCGCCCCATTACGGTATCCCGCACCTGCGGGAAAGTCTGCGCCGCCAGAAAAGCCGCAGCGGTATCCGGCGTCTTCATCTCACCGGTCAAAATCTTTGGCACGGTGGACAACCAGATAATCACAATGAAGAGAACAACAGAGGCAAGCCAGGTCCAATGAGGATTACCCTTTCCCGCATGTTTCGAATTGAAATAGTGACGGATCAGCACGCCGATAACAAAGATAAGGGCTGCTATGATCCAGTTGAATTCGGTCGAATGCGCCAGGGGATAGTGGTTCGACAGCATCAGAAAAATAACGGGAAGCGTCAGATAATTGTTATGGGTCGAGCGCTGTTTCGCCTGCTTTCCCAGCTTCGGATCAGGTGTTTTTCCAGCTATGAGATCGGCAACCACTTTCTTCTGATTTGGTATGATGAGCAAAAAAACATTGCCCGACATGATGGTGGCAGTAAACGCCCCCAGATGCAGAAAAGCCGCCCTGCCAGTAAACAGATGCGTGTATCCCCACGCCATGAAGACGATGACCGCATACAGAATGATCATCAACGCGGTATCATTGCTGGCCAGCGGTGATTTGCACAGCAAGTCGTAGATCAGCCAGCCAAGTCCTATCGAGGCCAGAGAGATCAGGATCGCAACAGGGGTCGAGACATCAAGCACATTGCGATCAATGAGAAACAGATCCGCACCAGCGTAGTAGACGATGCACAGCAGGAAAAAACCGGACAGCCAGGTCGCATAGGACTCCCATTTGAACCAGATCAGATGCTCCGGCATATTGGGCGGTGCGACCATGTATTTCTGGATATGGTAGAAACCGCCGCCATGGACCTGCCATTCCTCGCCGTTTACGCCCTGCGGCAAATTCGGGTGGCGGCGCAATCCAAGATCAAGCGCGATGAAGTAAAATGATGAACCAATCCAGGCAATCGCTGTGATGACATGCAGCCAGCGTGCTGCAAAGCTGAGCCATTCCCAGAAAATAAGATAATCCATCGAGGCCTCACACAAAGCAGATCGCGTTTACAATGCGTGTGTTCGCAACCCGATGCAAGGTGATGGCCGCAATACGTTGGTGCGTGGTTCGACAGGCTCACCATGAGGGAATTGGGTGGCTGCAAGGCAGGGCTACAATTGCAGAATATAGTTCCGTTATCTCTCCCCTTGCGGGAGAGAAAGGATTTTCTTGGATTTAGCCTCTTTGCTAAATCCTTAGAAAATCCAAGTGAGGGGGATAGTGATCAATCTCCAATCCCCTCTCTTGCGATTTCTAGCACTTAGCCAAGAGGCTAAGATGCTGAAATCGCTTTCTCCCCCACAAGGGGGGAGATAAACCCACCTGATACTGCAATCCCCCTACTTCGAATCGTGAAAGATAATCCCAAGCGTATGCCGCTTGCCGCTTCTGATACGGCTGACGCCATGGCGCATATTCACCCGGTAAAATCCGCGCGATCCGTTGACCGGGCGCTGGCTCACCGGAAAAATCACACCATCGCCTTGCTTGAGTGGCACCACTTCGACACGCGATTGCATGCGCGGACGCTGTTCCGTCAGGACAAACTCTCCGCCGCTGAAATCTTTTTCGGGCTCTTTCAGCAGGAACGCGACCTGCAGCGGAAAGACATGAACGCCGTAAATGTCCTGATGCAGGCAGTTATAATCACCCTCGCTATACTCCAGCAGCAATGGTGTGGGCCGGTCTTGCCCGGCAGCATGACAACGTTCGATGAAAGCCCAATGCTTTTTTGGATACCGAATTTCGATGCCCATCTGCTCATTCCAGCGATTGGCTATCAATGCCAACGGCTCATACAGCGACTGCCGCAATGAGGCCACGAGTGCCGGAAGCGGGTAGGAAAAATATTTGTACTCGCCCCGCCCAAACCCGTGCCGCGCCATAACGATACGTTTGCGAAAGGCCGCATCGTCGGGATAGGCATCCGCCAGATTCTGACAATCCGATCTTGAAAGAACGTTGCGCAGAACAGCACAACCAAAACTATTCAGCGCTGTTTCTGCGGCATCCCAATCGATATTTTCCGGCTTATCCACAACGTCAGGCATCTGAATTTCCCAAATCAAAAACGATGCGTGATGGAAACTCATTCAACCGCCAACAACCACCCGATTCCTGTTTCCTGCACGCAAAACGGAATAAACACCTGTCAAACCACCGGAAAAGATCGGGTTTTTTGACCTGTTGCACATCACGCACGACGATTTTAGATGACTCAGGTCCCCGGACTTCATAAATAGAGTCGCAACGAGGGTCGAAAGCTCGCGCCGTGAAACATTGGAAACGCATATGAGCTTTTACAGGAATGGCAAATCAGGAAGGCGTGGGTCCGCTCCGCTGCTGATTTCTATTTTCTGGCTTATTGCAACGTTGGGCGCGCTTTATATCGCAGCGCCTGAAACCGATCTGCGCAATAATCGCGCCAATGCGCCGGTTCGTGACGATGCGCGGGTGGCGCATGAAAATGACAATCGTTCAGCGCCCGCACAGAATTCGATGCGTATCGCCGCCCTCGAGGCCCTGCACCTTAAAATCAAGAGCAGCCTACGCGCGAACGCAGAAACGCATGACGGCCTCTTGCCGAATACCCGCCAGCTCTTTTTCGCAGATCGTCATCACACGGCCTCAAACGAAATTCGTTCAAGCATCATTCTTGAACAGATCAGCCTTTTCAGGGCCCGGGCACCTCCCTCCGCTACTGCCTGAGGCTGTCTGTTGCTCGGCAACGGACACAACCAACAACATCGGCAGCCGCCCGGAACAGGTGACATCATCTCTCGGCAGCACAGCCGCAATTCATAACGGAACACTGATATGCGTACTTCGAAATGGGTTCTTGGAACCTATATTTTCATTATTGTCGCGGGTATTATTCTTGCGCTCCCGAATTTGTTCACCAAGGCTCAGCTTGATGCATTGCCAAACTGGCTGCCAAAGAAGCAGATCGCGCTTGGTCTCGATCTTCGCGGTGGTTCTTACCTCGTCCTTGAAGTCGATGCTGCGGCGCTGAAAAAGACCGTGTTCGCGCCATGCTCGATGACGCTCGCAATAAGCTTCGCACCGAGCGGATTCAGGCTCAGTCCATCCGGCTGGCTGGTGATTCTGTCGTCGTTACGATTACTGATCCGGCACAGCGTGACCGTGCAGTAACTGTGCTGAAAGAACTGACAGCTCAAGTCGCACAGGTCGGCTTTGCGGCTCCTGTGAGTGATATCGACATTACCGCGACTGACAATCAGGTACGCCTCACATTGACTGACGCTGGTATGAAAGACAGGCTCGACAACGCTTTGCAGCAGAGTCTTGAAATTGTCCGCCGCCGCGTCGATCAGGTCGGTGTTGCCGAACCTTCGATCCAGCGTGTCGGTTCAGATCGTATCGTTGTCCAGCTTCCGGGTCTTCAGGATCCATCGCAGTTGCGCCAGCTGCTCGGCAGCACGGCCAAGATGACATTCCACATGGTTGCTGACCGGAATTTCGGCGATACGCCGCCGCCCGGCATCTCCATCCTTCCGGATGCTAAAAACCCTGCCGAGACTTATCCGGTCGAGGATCGCGTCGCTCTCAGTGGCGAACGTCTCACGGACGCCCGTGCAGCCTTTGATCCGCAGACCAATCAGCCGATCATTTCCTTCCGCTTCGACAATGTTGGTGCGCGTCAGTTTGCTGACATTACCAGCCAGAATGTCGGCCGTCCGTTCGCCATCGTGCTCGACGGCAAAGTGCTGACTGCACCGGTGATTCAGGTGCCAATCACCGGTGGCTCCGGTCAGATTACCGGCAACTTCACCGTTCAGGACACGGTTACCACAGCGGCTCTGCTCCGCGCCGGTGCATTGCCAGCACCCCTGACCGTTATTGAAGAGCGTACTGTCGGCCCAGATCTTGGCGGCGACGTCATCAAGATGGGTATCCTAACCGGTCTTGTCGGTTTTGCCCTCGTTGTCGGCTTTATCTTTGTTCTTTACGGAACATGGGGCTTCATTGCCAATCTGGCGCTGGCGCTTAACGTTATCCTGACATTCGGCGTCCTCAGCCTCATCGGCGCAACCCTTACCCTGCCCGGCATTGCCGCTATTATCCTTGGTATCGGCTTCGCGGTCGATGCGAACATTCTGATCAACGAACGTATCCGGGAAGAAGCCCGCAAAGGCATTGGCGCCATGGCCGCTGTCGACCGTGGTTTCAAACATGCCTACGCAACCATCGTGGACGCCAACGTCACCCACCTTATTTCGACGCTGCTGCTGTTCCTCTTCGGCACCGGTCCAATCCGTGGTTTCGCGGTGACGATGGTCATTGGCACGCTCATTTCAATGTTCACTGCCGTTACTGTTGTCCGCATTGTCATGACGGCTATTGTGCGCCGCCGGAAGATGAAGACGATCCACATCGAACATGTGGTCAAGCTCGTGCCGGAGACCACGAAAATCTCCTTCATGAACGCGCGATTCTTCGGTATCGGCGTTTCGATCTTCCTGTCGATTGCCTCGATCATCCTGTTCATCCACCCGGGCCTCAACTATGGCATCGACTTCAAGGGCGGTATTCAGGTTGCAATCACCACATCCAAGCCTGCCGATCTCGCTTCCATGCGCAGTTCGCTTGAAGATCTCGGCCTCGGAGAGGTTGTGCTTCAGCAGGCGGGTGGCGACAATCAGGTCCTGATCCGTGTTCAGCGTCAGGAAGGCGGCGAAGAAGCCCAGACAGTCGCTGTGACCAAGGTCAAGGCAGCAGTCGAAAAGCTCGATGCCGGTGTGAAGATCGAAAGCTCGGAAGTTGTCGGGCCGAAGGTCAGTCAGGAACTGGCACGCTCTGGTGTTCTTGCGGTTATCCTCGCCAGTATCGCCATGCTGCTTTACATCTGGTGGCGGTTTGAGTGGCACTTCGCACTTGGTGCCATTGCCACACTCATCCTCGATACGACCAAAACGGTTGGTTTCTTTGCTCTGATGGGTCTGGATTTCAACCTCACCGCCATTGCCGCGCTTCTGACAATGATCGGTTATTCCGTCAACGATAAGGTCGTGGTCTATGACCGCATGCGCGAGAACTTGCGCATTCACAAGAAGATGCCACTGCGCGAGATCATTGATATGAGTATCAATCAGACCCTGGCACGTTGTATCTACACATCCGTGACGATCTTCCTTGCCATGCTGCCCATGGCAATCTGGGGCGGCAAGGCCGTGGAAAACTTTGCTCTCCCGATGTTGTTCGGTGTTGTGATCGCCACAAGTTCGTCGATCTTCATTGCAGCACCGATCCTTCTGCTGCTTGGAACATGGTGGGAAAAAAATCATACCCATCGCATCGGATCGAGCGAAACCCCGGCTGTGAAGAGCTGATCAGACTTTGATCTAAGCAGTTCAGGCTAAATATCTGCGGCGTATGGAAAAAATTGCATTTCCTGCGCCGCAGACTGACAAAAGTTGTTTGCAAGACATCATGTGTACGCAATACTGAGGCAGTCATTAGCTGCTCGCAGTTTGATTTGATTTTTTCATCACGACCAAGGGGGAGACACCGACATATGCCTCATGAAACGCCGCTGATTGCGACAATCGTTGTGGGCCTTGTGGTGGCCTTCATATTCGGTGCGATTGCCAACCGTCTGCGCGTTCCTCCCCTTGTCGGTTACCTGCTCGCCGGTGTGCTTGCCGGATCCCATACACCCGGTTTTGTCGCCGATCAGGAATTGGCTTCAGAACTCGCCGAAATCGGCGTCATTCTGCTGATGTTCGGTGTCGGTCTGCATTTCTCCCTGAAGGATTTGCTGTCCGTCCGCGCGATCGCCATTCCCGGCGCGATTGTGCAAATCATGGTCGCGACTCTGCTGGGTGCAGGCCTCGCCTGGATTCTCGGCTGGAGCATGCAGGCCGGTTTTGTCTTTGGTCTTGCCCTATCGGTTGCCAGTACCGTTGTGCTCCTGCGGGCCATGCAGGAACGCCGCCTGATCGAGACTGAGCGCGGACGCATTGCCGTTGGCTGGCTGATCGTCGAAGACCTTGCCATGGTTCTGGCTCTGGTACTCTTGCCGGCCATCGCCGATGTCGTCAATGGCAAGAACCCCGCCGCTGATGCTGCTGCCCATGTGGCAAGTGATCCAATAGCTGCCTATTTCAATCTTGGTATTGGCGGCATCATTGCGCTGACACTGGGCAAGGTTGCGGCATTTGTTGCGCTCATGCTCGTGGTTGGCCGCCGTGTCATTCCGTGGACGCTCCACACCATTGCCCACACCGGCTCGCGTGAACTTTTCCGCCTAGCCGTTCTGGCAATTGCCTTGGGCGTAGCCTTCGGCGCTTCAAAACTGTTCGGCGTCTCGCTGGCGCTCGGCGCGTTCTTTGCTGGCATGATCATGAGCGAGTCCGAACTCAGCCATCGTGCCGCCGAGGAATCCCTGCCATTGCGCGACGCTTTTGCCGTGCTGTTCTTCGTGTCGGTCGGTATGTTGTTTGATCCGATGACGATCATCAACGATCCCCTGCCCCTGCTGGCTACTCTGGCCATCATCGTCGTCGGCAAATCCATCGCCGCATTTTTCATTGTACTGGCTTTTGGTTATCCCACCGGCACGGCCCTGATTATTTCGGCGAGTCTGGCGCAGATAGGCGAATTCTCGTTCATTCTCGCTGAGCTTGGTGTTGGTTTCGGCATGCTACCGGAAGAAGGCCGGGATCTCATTTTGGGTGGCGCGATCCTTTCGATTCTTTTGAATCCGCTGGTGTTTGCCGGCGTCGGTTATCTCAAACCCTGGCTGGAAAAACGATCAGCGCCTGCGGTCGACGCGAGCCCGGAAACCGTCATTGTTGAAGAGCCTGATGTGGAGGAACTGCATCAGACATCGCTTACCGGTCACGCTGTCCTTATCGGTTATGGACGCGTCGGCAGTCTGGTCGGCGATGCGCTGAAGGAAGCAGGCAAACCGTTTCTCGTTATCGAGGACGCTGACAAAACCGTCGCAAAACTCCGCGATGATGAGGTCGAAACAATTGTTGGAAATGCTGCAAATGGGGATGTTCTGGCAGCAGCCAATCTTGCGGAGGCGCGTCAGCTGATCATTGCTATTCCCAACGCTTTTGAAGCAGGACAGATTGTGGTCAAGGCGCGTGCGGCCAACCCGGTGATCAGTATTCTGGCCCGTGCACATTCGGACGCAGAAGTTCAGCATTTGCAGGATTTGGGGGCAGATGCAGTGATCATGGGTGAAAGGGAAATCGCCCGTGGTATTGTTGCGCATATTCTCGATCTCGATCAGCCCAAACCAGAGGAACCGGTCACAGCATAACGACAAAAACGGGGTTCGCGGCGCAAGCCAGGTGAGAATGACTAGGCAGGAATGAGCATGAAATTAAAGGATTACGTTTGGCCAGTGATCGGACTGGCTGCAGTTGGTGTCTCCGCATGGCTTCTCTACCGGGAGCTGCGGAGCATTTCGCTGGATGACGTGATCCATAGCCTTTATGCAATCCCTACACATCGCTGGATTCTGGCTGCTCTCGCCTCGCTTCTCGCCTATGCTGCACTTGCCGGATACGATCGCATTGCTCTCTTGCATCTCAGGCGCAAAATTTCCTGGGTGTTTATTACGCTTTGTTCGTTCACCACCTATGCGCTTTCGCACAATATTGGCGCGTCGATGATATCGGGTGCCGTTGTCCGCTACCGGGCCTATTCCTCGCAGGGAATGAGCGGCCCGGAAATCGCCCTGCTGATCGCCTTCTGTTCGTTCACATTCATGCTCGGAACGATCACGCTCAGCGCCATTGTGCTGCTGCTCGAGCCCGATATCCTGCAACGATTCAACGACGAACTGCCGCTGTCCGTCAGCTATCTCCTGGGGTTTGGCGCTCTGGCATTTGTCTGTCTTTATGTTTTCGGCAGCTGGTTACAGTTGCGCCCATTGCGCATCCGCAAATTCACCCTTGAATATCCGCGCCTCGCTGTGGTGGCTCAACAATTGATTGTTGGACCACTGGAACTCATCGGTGCAGCGGCCATCATTTACTTTACGCTGCCTGAAGCCGGTAATCCGGGCTTCCTGATTATCCTCGGCATCTTCCTCATCTCTTTCTCCGCCGCGCTCATTTCCCATGCCCCGGGTGGCCTTGGCGTATTGGAACTGGTGTTTCTGACTGGCCTGCCGGATATGAATCAGGCTGATGTACTCGCGGCCCTTATCATCTTCCGCCTGTTCTATCTGTTGATCCCGTTTGCTCTGTCGCTGCTTGTCGTCCTGTTCTTTGAGCGTTCTCAATTGCTCCTGCGCTGGTACAAGAAGGACACCGAGAGCTAGAAAAGCTCTTGTGGATTTCACGATTCCAGAATTTGGCGTTGGAATTATTTTCCATTCCTCTCTGACTTTAGAGCCCTATTCCTTCAATGAACGGGGCGGCACACCTATTTTCAGGCTCTGACTTCAATATTTCCTCCCGAGATTGGAAGGATGAGCACTGATGACGACATTGATAATTCCGGGATATCGCGGCTCTGAAAAAGGCCATTGGCAGCAGCAGTGGCTGGCCGATGACGATTCCGCCCGGCTCATTGAACAGGAAGATTGGGAGAACCCGGTACTTTCTCAATGGTTGCACGTGCTGGAAGCTGCGATTTCGGAAACGCCGAACGCCATCCTTGTTGCCCATAGCCTGGGATGCGTTCTTGTCGCCCATCTTGCCAGTCGCCCTTCCGCGGCCCACGTCGCAGGTGCTGTTCTGGTCGCACCTGCAGATGCGGAGCGCATGGCCGTGCAGGATTCGAAATTCCGCAGCTTCGCGCCTTTACCCCGCCATGATTTTGGTTTTCCCTCTATCGTCGCGGCAAGCCGCGATGACCCCTATATGTCCTTCAACAAAGCGCAGGCTCTGGCGGAAATCTGGGGCTCCGGCTTTGTCGATATGCGTAACGCCGGTCATATCAACGTCGCCAGTGGCTTTGGTTCGTGGCGAGAGGGCTATATTCTGGCCGACTCCATGCGCCGCCGGGTCCACTCTTTTCGCACCCAGCGCGCCGCTTGAAGCATTTGTATCTAGGCTGATTGCTTCCGTTCCAGAAGATATTTCAGGACGAGCGTAACCACCGCAATCAATGCCAGGGTCGATGAGGCGGCAAACGCGCCGGTTACATTGTAGTCGTTGAACAGCAGTTCAATCTGCAATGGCAGCGTGTTTGTCTGGCCACGAATAGCGCCGGACACCACCGACACCGCACCGAACTCGCCCATCACGCGCGCATTGCAAAGCACAGCGCCGTAAAGCAGGGCCCAGCGAATATTGGGCAGTGTTACATAGAAGAAGGTTTGCAACCCGGTCGCACCAAGGGTGATGGCAGCTTCCTCATCCTCGCTGCCCTGCGCTTGCATCAGAGGGATGAGCTCGCGTGCGACAAAGGGGCTCGTGACAAACAGGCTGACGAGAAAGATTGCCGGGACCGTAAACATGATCTTGATGTCGTAGGTTTCCAGCAATGGTCCGAGCAGACCCTGACTGCCGTAGAGAAAGAGATAGGTCACACCTGCAACAATCGGCGATACGGAAAACGGTATCTCGACAAATGTAATCAGCAATCCCCGCCCCGGAAAGCGGAAACGCGTCACCAGCCATGCCACGCAGATGCCGAAGATCATATTGATCGGCACGACGACAAGGGCTGTCAACACGGTCAGCCAGACGGCATGGACCGTAGCGGGCTGGGTGATCTGCGTGAAATAGACGGCAACGCCTTCACGCAATGCGTAGGTGAAGATCACCGCTATCGGCACACCGATGAAAAGCGCAGACAGAACGATGGCCGACACGATCAACAGCCAATGCGACAGCCGTCCGGGTTGCTGGCCATGACGCCGCGAGGATTGCGCTTGGACAGCTGGTGCGCCGAGATCAGTTGCGGTCTGCATAACGGAGCTGCCAGGCTTGGATGGAATTTGTGATAAAGAGCATGAGGAACGCCATAACCAGCATCACCGTCGCGAGCGCCGCCGCTGCCGGATAGTCATATTCGTCAAGCCTGATGAAAACCAGCAACGACATGACCTCGGTTTCAAATGGTAAGTTTCCCGAGATGAAAACAATTGCCCCGAACTCGCCAAGACTACGGGCGAATGACAGGCTGCAACCGGCAATGAATGCCGGGAAAATAGCTGGCCAAATGACTTTGGCAAATATCTGCCAGTTCGTGGCGCCGAGCGATCGGGCCGCCTCTTCAACATCAAGCGCAACGTCCTCCAGCACCGGCTGGACCGTACGGACGACGAAGGAGATACTGGTGAACATCATGGCAAGCGCGATCCCGAGCGGCGCGTAGGCAACCTTGATGCCAAGAGGTTCAAGAAACTGGCCAAACCAGCCATTGGCGGAAAATACCGTCACAAGAGCAAGGCCGGCAACCGCCGTGGGCAGGGCAAATGGCAGATCAATTACCGCATCAAGCAAGCGCCTGCCCGGAAAATCATAGCGGACAAGCACCCAAGCCAACAGGAGGCCGAACAATGCGTTGAACAGGGTTGCGAGCGCCGCCGCCCCGACGGTGATCCGATAGGTTGCAAGCGCCCGCTCGGAAGAAATAATCGTCCAGAATTCCGGCCAGCCAAGATTGAATGATTTGTACAGCATCGCCAGCAATGGCAGCGCAACAATGATCGTAAAATACAGCAAAGTTACCCCAAGGGTCAGGCTGAACCCCGGCAATATTCCTCGCTGACTGGATTTTGAAAACAATGACATGGTCAGTTTCTAAGGCCTGCTCCCGCGAAAGCAAGCAAGGGTTGAAAAGAATGCGGCGCAGCTTCAACACTGCGCCGTTCTCCTGTTCAAATTTCAAATCAACGCTTGGTGAAAACCTTGTCGAGAATGCCGCCTTCGGCAAAATGTTCTTTCGACAATTTATCCCAACCACCGAACACATCCTCGACCGTCACCAGACGCGTTGCGGGAAACTGCGCTGCATATTTCGCTTTGACGGTCTCGTCGTTCACCCGGTTGAAATTCTGGGCCAGAATATCCTGCCCCTCCGGCGTGTAGAGAAACTTCAGATAACTCTCTGCAATGGCCCTTGATCCGCGCTTATCGACCACTTTGTCGACAACAGTCACCGGGAATTCGGCCAGCAAACTGACGGGCGGAACAATTGCATCATATTTGGTTTCGCCCAATTGTTTGCGTGTACCAAGCACTTCCGCTTCGAAGGTGATCAACACATCGCCGATGCCGCGTTCGGCGAAAGTTGTGGTTGCCGCACGGCCGCCGGTATCGAAGACCGGAACATTGGCGAACAGCTTCTTGACGAATTCCTGCGCCTTTGCATCATCCTTGTTGAAGGCTTCAAGCGCATAGGCATAGGCAGCAAGATAGGTATAGCGCGCATTGCCCGATGTCTTGGGATTGGGGAAAATCACTTTCACGTCGTCGCGAACCAGATCATCCCAGTTCTTGATATGCTTCGGATTACCTGCGCGAACCAGAAACGCCGGAAAGGAATAATAGGGCGAGGATTTGTTCGGCAGACGTGACTGCCAGTCGGCAGGGATAAAGTTGCCCTTGTCGTGCAGGACCTGAACATCCGTCACCTGATTAAACGTCACGACGTCAGCTTCCAGACCTTCAAGAATGGACCGCGCCTGTTTTGAAGAGCCAGCATGCGATTGGTTGACCGTGATGTCTTTACCCGTCTCCTTTTTGTACGCTGCGTTGAACGCTTTGTTGATCTGCTCATAAAGCTCGCGCGAAACATCGTAGGATACATTGAGAATATCCGTCGGCTCGGCCGCCTTCACAGGTCCAAGACCAAGCGCCAGCGCAACCGTGGCGTAGAGGAACAGTTTCTTCATTGCATTCTCCCAAGCAGACAGCACGGCTCGCACTGTCATTATTGACCCAGCCCCATCCCACCCGACGATTTCATAGGAGAACGGATATTTTTTCTGAGAATGCCGTCAATTTTCCGGGAGCGGAAGAATTGACGTTCCAACAATTGCCTTCGTGCTAAAACTTTATTCCAATAAATGTCTAAAATGAAATATCCGCCCCTGAAAAGGCGTCAGGAACGCAACCCGTTTCTACCTCGCCAAAGCGCGAGGCAGTATGTCGAGAAAGAATGCGGTCTTACCAGAAGCCGCGATGCTGCCAGCACCAGAGGAAATCTTCCTCGGTCCAGTTGCGATGACGCTTGGCGGAAGCCTCGTCACTATCGCGTTTCTTCGGATCGCGTGCATCGACATCAAGAGTTTCGGCGGTGAATACCTCACGCCATAGGCGTTCGGCCCGATTAAAAATGCCTGATACTTCACTGTACATTGCGACCTCCATAAACGATTGGGTTGCAGAGTGCAGTTGCCTCGAGAGGTCAACCGATACTCAATGATGACCGGTTGAAAAAATTTGTCAACAATCACTACCTGTTTAATCGTGTATTGGTTTTAACGCTTTCGAAACTTCTTCGGAGCTTAATTCTTAATGAATTATTATTTTTCAGAGCCTTAACGGCCATTTTTAAGACATTCGCCCGCCTTCAAAAAACTCAATTTTTTAACATTTTTGTACTAGAAAATGTCACGCGAGGGACTATGACTGCATCACATACGGTAGTCAGGCAAAGAAAATGATATCGCAAAAAGCCAAATATGCTCTCAGGGCGCTGGTCGTTCTGGCACGGGCTGACGCCGAAAAAGCTCTGTTCATTTCGGACATCGCGGAAGAGCAGAACATTCCAAAGAAGTTTCTTGAGCAAATTCTGCTCGACCTGAAACATCAGGGCATCGTGATGAGCCGCCGCGGTAAGATGGGCGGCTATTTGCTGCTCAAACCGGCGGAGGATATTACCTTTGGCGAAGTCCTGCGCCTGATCGACGGGCCGATTGCGCCACTGCCTTGCCTGAGCAAGATTGCTTATCGCCGTTGCGAGGATTGCGAAAGCGAAGACAATTGCGAAATCCGCCATGTTTTCAGCGAAGTCGCCAATGTGACGCGCGGCGTGCTGGACAAGACAACTATTGCCGATTGCCTCGCCTATGGCGGCAATGGCAAATTGCCTGCGGTGCTGGACAGCTGATTTTTCAAACGGGATTGGTGCCGGATTTGAGTGGCGCGTGGTTCGACAAGCTCACCATGAGGGAGAGTGCGGCTGAAAGGTTAACCGGAAAGATTGCAGGATATGGCTCCTTGCAATCTTCACTTTCCCTCATGGTGAGCAACTGTGTTTATGTTTGAATGTTTGGTTGCCAATCTGTTTGGTTTTTGATCATTGCGTTGAGGGTGACGATGAGCTTTCGCATGAGTGCGACAATGGCCAGTTTGAAGGGCTTTCCGTTGGCTCTGAGCCTTTGATAGAAGGCGGCGAGCGGGTGTTTTGCGCAACGTATGACGCTTAAGGATGCCATATAGAGGACGCGGCGGATGCCTGCCCGTCCGCCCTGGCACTTTCCGCTGCGGCTGCTGTTTCCCGATTGGCGCGGATGCGGAGCAACGCCGGTCAGGCTGGCCGCCTGACGGCTGGATAGCGTGCCAAGCTCGGGCATGGAGCCGATGAGTTCGGCGGTCAGGACGGGACCGGCTCCCGGCATCGAGGCGATGCGCCTTGCCGTTTGTGCCTGTGCGGGATTGCGGGCTATGGCGCTGCGTATATGTGCTTCCAGTGTCTTGATGGCTTTGATGTGCTGGTCCATCAACACGCCAATGATGCTGGCAGCATCCGCATCGCCCATGCGCGCCTCGTGGCTTTTCAGCTCACTCAGTCCGGCAATCAACCGGCGGCGCAATGTCGTCAACTCTTTGATGGCGCTCATGGTTGTGGACCGGATCGCCGGTTTGCGGGTGGCAACGGCAACCTGCAGTGCCCGGGCAATGGCGATCGCATCCAGCCGGTCCGTCTTGGCCCGCCGGCCCGTCAGGCGGCTATGGGAGCGCACATCGGAAGGATGCAGGCAATAGGCTGCCATGCCAGCTTCACCCAGCACAATCAGCAGGCAATCCTCATAACCGCCTGTGGCTTCACAGCCAAAGGCAACCCCTTCCAGCACACCGATGCGCTGCAGCAAAAGACCAACGCCTGCGCGGCTGTTGGGCACCCGCAGTTCCAGCCCATCAGGCAAACAATGCAGATCGAGGTAAGCCTTGCTCACATCGATGCCGACAAAACGCGTAAACTGTGTCATGATGAAAACCCCTGGCTTGTCATGCGGGGTCGATGCCCCTGGCAACTGTTCGGGTGTCATCGAAGGACCGGGCCTTGCTCACCATCGGACTGGCAAACGTCCGGCTGTCGAAACGGCCTCAGGTCCATCGGTCCACGTGCCGTCAATGGGCACGTGGACCAAGCCAGTATACACACTTCAAACAGACAAGCTTGTCGAACCACGCAACAAATACGAGTACAGTCCATCAATCTACGTCGAGGAACTCATGACCGCCAATGACCCTGAAACGCTGGCATTCTACGCCGATGAGGCAGTCCGTTATGCCAATCAGTCGCAAGCACGCTCCTTTGACCATCTCGACACCTATCTGCAACTCTTGCCCCAAACGCAGCCATCCTTGAGCTTGGCTGCGGTGGCGGGGATGACACCGCACATATGCTGAAAAATGGCTTCCTTGTCACACCGACCGACGGATCGCCGGAAATTGCAGCTGAAGCACAAAAACGCCTCGGCATTCCTGTCAGCGTTCTGCAGTTTCAGGATATTGCCGCTGAAAGCGCATATGACGGAGTTTGGGCAAGCGCCTGTCTCTTGCATGTGCCGCGCAGCGCCCTGCCCGATATTATCAACCATATTCACCGCGCCCTGAAACCCGGCGGCAAATTCTTTGCCAGCTTCAAGGCAGGCGCCGCCGAAGGCCGGGACAAATTCGGCCGCTACTTCAATTATCCTTCGCCGGATTGGCTGCGTGAGGCCTATCAGGACCACCGCTGGCAGGACATTGCCATCACGTCCTTGATGGGCAGCGGCTATGACAATGAGCCGACCGAGTGGCTCCATGCTGTTGCAACCAAACCCAAGTAACGAGGCGGCAGGGTTCAGTCTCCCCTCACGTAAAAACAGCTTTCCCGATGACCGGCGTCGATGGCACCGCAACATCGCGTGGCTCCAGCATACCCGCGTGATAGGCAATGTTTCCAGCTTTGGCGGCCATCGCGAAAGCAGCAGCCATTGCAACCGGATCTCCGGCTTTGGCCACCGCCGTATTGAGCAAGATTGCATCAAAGCCCAATTCCATCACCGTTGCAGCGTGTGACGGTCTACCCAATCCCGCATCAATGACCATTGGAACATCCGGGAAATGCCCCCGCAATGCGCGCAAGGCATGAAGATTGAGCGGCCCCAGGGCCGAACCAATAGGTGCGCACCATGGCATCAGGACTTCGCATCCAGCCTCAAGCAATCGCTCCGCCACAATCAAATCGTCTGTCGTGTAGGGGAAAACCTTGAACCCATCTTCCGACAAAATTCGCGCTGCTTCCACCAGCGCGAAGACGTCGGGTTGCAAGGTGTCATGATTGCCGATGACTTCGAGTTTGATCCAGTCCGTTTTGAAAATGTCCCGGGCCATTTGTGCCGTCAGCACCGCTTCCTTGACGGTATGACAACCTGCAGTGTTCGGCAGAACGTGCACTCCGAGCGACTGGATGAGTGACCAGAACTTGTCCCCCGATTTACCGCCCGCCATCTCACGGCGCAGCGAAACCGTAACAACCTTGGTTTCCGAAGCCGTCACAGCCTCCATCAGGATCGCTGGCGAAGGATATTGCGCGGTTCCGAGCAACAATCGCGATGATAATTCCTTGCCGTATACACTCAGCATTGCTCAGCCTCCCTGCCGGGGGGTCAAAATTTCCACCCTGTCGCCATCTTTGAGATTGCAGGCCGGACGGACGGATGCGCTCACCAGTTCCCCATTGAGTGCTGTCGCAAGCCAGTCGCCTTCATATTCAAGTTCGCCCAGCAATTCGCTCAGCGTTTGCGAGGTGACCTCTTGTTCCTCACCGTTCACCGTGAGTTTCATAGTCAATTCACCTTCTCCTGTTCAAAAACCATCGCCGCTGCCCGCATCGCCATGGCTGGCGCAAGCAAGAATCCATGGCGATATAAACCGTTGATACGGATCACATTGCCCTCTTGCTCTACACGCGGAAAATTATCCGTATAAGCGGGTCTCACGCCGACGCCCGTTTCTACGATTACCGCTTCGCCGAAAGCCGGGTGCAGACTGTAGGCCGCGTTGAGCAATTCCATCATGGAGCGCGCGGTGATCGGCCCGGTTGCGTCGCTCTCGATCATTGTCGCGCCGACCATAAACATCTGGCCGGAACGCGGAACGATATAGACGGGGAAACGCGGATGCAGCAGGCGTACTGGCCGCGACAGCGTCACGTCACTGGTTTGCAGCAACAGCATCTCGCCGCGTACCCCGCGCAACGCCTGATTTGTTCGTGAATAGCCGGTACAATCGATAACGAAATCGAACTCACCGTCTCGGTTAGGCGTCGGATTGGTCTGGAAACGCACGCCTGATAAAACAAGCTTGGCTTCAAGCGCAATCAGAGCTTGGCGCGGATCAAGATGAGCCTCTCCCCTAAAGAACAGACCCTTGCGGAAACGTCCGGCAAGATCAGGCTCGATATCTGCCAGTTCCTCCGCATCGACATTGACAAACCCCGACGTTCTCGAGCCAAAACGTCCCAGCTCTCCACTGTCACGTGCCGGTGCCAGAACCAGTGTGCCATTCCTGACGACAGCGCCGGGCAGAACGCTTTCCCACCAAGCCGCGGCTTTCAGACCCAGACCGAGCACGGGCTGGTCAGCGCTCTCGCGTTCGCAATAAGGCGCAAGCATACCGCCCGCATACCACGAGGCAGTCACGGACTTGTCCCGGCGGGGGTCGTGCACCGTTACTGCCGCACCTCCCGCCATCAGTTCGTGGGCGGCTGTCAAACCCGCCACGCCAGCGCCTTTTACGAGCACATGCATCAGAAATCGTCACCCGATGCTGCGAGCGCTGCTTTTTCAGACTTCAGCGGCATGTAGAGTTCGCCGCCCTGGCGGAACTTTTCTGCCATGGCTGTCATGCCCTCTTTCTGCGCTTCGGCGCGAATGTCATGCGAAATCCGCATCGAGCAGAATTTTGGCCCGCACATCGAACAGAAATGCGCAACTTTGTGGGCCTCCTTCGGCAGCGTTTCATCGTGGAACAGCCGCGCTGTCTCCGGATCGAGCGACAGGTTGAACTGATCTTCCCAGCGAAACTCGAAGCGCGCCCGTGACAGGGCATCGTCCCGCACCTGCGCAGCCGGATGGCCTTTTGCCAGATCGGCCGCATGAGCCGCGATCTTGTAGGTGATCACGCCTATCTTCACATCATCACGGTTCGGCAGTCCGAGATGCTCCTTCGGCGTCACATAACAAAGCATGGCAGTACCGAACCAGCCAATCATCGCTGCACCGATACCGGAGGTGATATGGTCATAACCCGGCGCGATGTCCGTGGTGAGCGGTCCCAGCGTGTAAAAAGGCGCCTCGCCGCACACCGCAAGCTGTTTGTCCATGTTGGCTTTGATCTTGTGCATCGGCACATGACCGGGGCCTTCGATCATCACCTGACAGTCTTTGGCCCACGCGATCTGCGTGAGCTCGCCAAGCGTCTCCAGTTCGGCAAATTGGGCCGCGTCATTGGCATCAGCGATCGAACCGGGGCGCAGGCCGTCACCGAGCGAGAAACTCACATCATAGGCACGGCAGATGTCGCAGATTTCCTCGAAATGCTCATAGAGAAAGCTTTCGCGGTGGTGATGCAGGCACCATTTGGCCATGATCGAACCGCCACGCGATACAATGCCGGTGACCCGCTCCACAGTCAGCGGGATGTAGTGCAACCGTACACCCGCATGGATGGTGAAATAATCGACGCCCTGCTCCGCCTGCTCGATCAGCGTATCGCGGTAGACTTCCCATGTCAGGTCTTCGGCAATGCCGCCAACCTTCTCCAGCGCCTGATACAGCGGCACCGTGCCGATCGGAACCGGCGCATTGCGGATGATCCATTCGCGGATGTTGTGGATATTACGGCCGGTGGAGAGGTCCATGACCGTATCGCCACCCCAACGGATCGCCCAGACCATCTTCTCCACTTCCTCCGCCATGGAGGAAGTAACTGCCGAGTTGCCGATATTGGCGTTGATTTTCACCAGAAAGTTGCGGCCAATAATCATAGGCTCCAGCTCAGGGTGATTGACGTTGGCTGGAATGATCGCCCTGCCCCGTGCAATCTCTTCGCGGACAAACTCGGGGGTAACGTAGTCGGGAACTGATGCACCAAAGGAATTGCCGTCGCGCTCCAGCTTGGCACGGGCCGCTTCCCGCCCGAGATTTTCGCGGATCGCTACAAACTCCATTTCCGGCGTGATGATACCCGCGCGGGCATAGGCAAGTTGCGTGACGGCTTTTCCGTCCTTTGCTTTGAGCGGACGATTGCGAACCGGAAATTCCGGCGTCAGACGATCACCGGTCACAAATCCATTGTCTTCGATTTTAATATGGCGCCCGTCATAGGCAGCCAGATCATTATTGTGAGCAAGCCAGCTTTCCCGGATACGCGGCAGGCCTTTGGCGATATCGATAGCCGCATTTGCATCCGTGTACGGCCCGGACGAGTCATACACTGTCACCGGCGGCTCACCGGAGGTCGGATGCACGGATATCTGGCGTAACGGGACGCGTATATCCGGATGGATATGTCCGGGTTTGTATATTTTGATCGACGCGGGCAGTGGTCCTGCCGAAACGGTCGGGGTAATTGCGGTCATCATCAGGCTCCTTAGCTGTTAAGCGTGGAAACCCAGTTCTGTGCCGGAAGGATGAAAAGAGATTGCGAATCCGAATACGGATGATGTGCCGAGGCAGACTCGCATGACTTTCGCACCGTCCCTACGCCAGTATGAACTGGATCAGGTTCAACGGGTCACTGCGCTGCGAAAGCCAGCAGAATATCAGCCCCTTGTCGGGACCCCCCTGGTGAATGTCTTAAATTGAGCTTCCGACCCGCCATTTGTCAAGCGGATCGAAAGACCCATATGTCGCGGCACCCTGGCAAAGCCGGGATGCCACTCAAGAATCAGGAAGCCGCAAAGGCTTCAAGGCATTGCTCCACTTGAGCAATTCACCGGTCATCGTATTGGCACCGGTTGTCACCAGTTCGTTGGCCTGAAACACGCCTTCATCATTGATGAACTGCTGAAACGCCGGAACCGGAACACCCTCCGGAATCGGAACCGCCCGCAATCCCACCAACAGACCCTTGACCGATTCGACCGAACGCAAGCCGCCGGACACACCGCCATAGCTGACAAAACCAACCGGTTTGTAGTTCCATTCCTGCCAGAGATAGATGATCGCATTGGTCAGGGATGGCGGGGCAAAGTAATCATATTCTGGCGTGACGAAAACGGTTGCATCGCCGGATTCGATGAGTGCGCTCCATTTCTTCGTATGCGCATGCTCGTATTTCTTGGCCCGAGGATGGTTCGGTTCATCGAAAATCGGCAGGTTGAGATCAGCAAGATCAATCAGAACCGGCTCGAACCGGCCATCCTGTTTGACGAAATCATAGAACCACTTTGAAACAGGCTGTCCTGCCCGGCCCGGGCGGGTGCTGACGTGGACGATATTCAGTTTCGGTGCCATTCACGGGTCTCCATAAGGCTTGAACACGATGGTTCATGAATAGGCGTGCCGTGGTGGCGCGCACAAGAAGGCACTTTTTTGAAACCGGGTAATACGGAAGTGAACCGGGCACTTGCGGCCGAATTTTCATAAAACGAAACCCGCTCCAGCGTGGCTGTGCGGGTTCTGTCGCGTTTTACAAAAACCGGCGTCGCCGGTCATTGATTATCGGTTGTTGAAATCGCCACCGGCGGAAGCTGGACGGGCAACCCGTTCCTTCTTCTTTGGACCAGGAAGCAGACCTTCGCGCTGAGCCTGCTTGCGTGCAGCCTTGCGGGCGCGGCTAACGGCTTCAGCTTTTTCACGGACACGGCGCTCGGATGGCTTTTCAAAAGCCTGGCGCGCCTTCATTTCGCGAAAGAGACCTTCGCGCTGCATCTTCTTTTTCAGAACCCGAAGGGCCTGTTCAACATTGTTATCACGGACGAGAACTTGCAATCGTTTTCCTTACCCATGCTTGCCTCGTCTTGCGGTCTATCAACCACAATCAGACAAGCGTTTGATGAATTACCACAACGGCAATCCGGAGAAGCGCGGACTTTATTCATTCCCGCGCTAAAAATCCAGTGCATCCAAGCCGATTTGCTTGGAAGTCCTGCAAATCATCTCGGTAAATCTGATGATTTCTACCAGAATGACTGCATTCTTTTCACAACATCACGTCCTCAGGGCAAATGCCCGAAGAATCAGATTGCTGCCGTGATGATGATTTCGACCTTGTAATCAGGCGTAGCCAGCTTGGCTTCACCGGTCGCGCGTGCTGGTGTGTTTGCCGGGTCAACCCATGCATCCCAGACAGCATTCATCTCGGCGAAGTCCTTCATGTCCGCCATCCAGATAATGGCCTGCAGCAGCTTGGACTTGTCGGAACCGGCTTCCTTGAGCAAACGCTCGACCGAAGCCAGAACATCCTTGGTCTGTTCGGTGACGCTCTTGCCCGGTGTTCCTACCTGACCTGCGAGATAAACGGTGTTGCCATGGATTACGGCCTGGCTCATGCGTGGACCGGCTTCAATACGACGAATGCTCATGGAAAGTCTCCTCTAGCAGTTGGGCAGATGATGTTTGCCGTGCGAACAAGAAAAAGGGCCATGCGGCCCTTTTTTCAAAGAAATGGTGGGCACAGTAGGGATCGAACCTACGACCCGCTGATTAAGAGTCAGCTGCTCTACCAACTGAGCTATGTGCCCGTCAGCCGTTGTGACGACCGAAGGTGGGGGCTCTATAACGGGGCAAATCCAGCCTGTCCAGCCCTTCTTCAAAACTTTATGTCGGCTATGAACAGAACAGGCCATTAAAGTTCGTCAAACGAAAAGCTGGCCCTCGGCCGTCTTCACCGCCGAGCCGCCAATACGTCCGCCGGTGAACTTCTGGTCGACAATATCCAGCTCAAGCCGAAGGCGCGATGCACGTCCCATTTCCTGCCCCTGCTCGAGCCAAAGCCGCAATGATCCATCAAGTGGCTGGTCAAAATGATGAATGGCACCGGCAAAGGCGGCCGTGGCTGAACCCGTGGCCGGGTCTTCATAGGTCCCCTCATCGCTGACAAACATGCGCGCATGAAAATTGCTGTCACGCAGTGTCGTTTCGCGGCAATAGACATAGATGGGCAGCTGTCTGTGGCCAATCCTTGGCGCAATCTCTCGCATGGCCTCCTGATTGATTCGAATACGCCCCGCTGCATCCAGTCCGTGAATTGGAATCAGCAGATAAGGCACACCGGCGTCCCAAATGGTCGGAACATGGTTTTCGAACCCGATATCCCCCGGTTCCAGCCGCAAGGCATTTGCGATACCTATCTGGTCGTAATTGTACGCGACCTGTTGCGGCAATTTGGGCAGATCGAATTCGGCAAAAGCTGCGTCCTTGGTCAGTTTCACGCCGCAGCGGACGGGCCCAACATTTTCTTCCAGAATGATCAGCGCTTCCTGATCTTCCGAAACATCCGGAAAGCGCCTTTGCACAAGAGCCACGGCCGATCCCACGGTTGGATGACCGGCCAAGGGCATCTCATAATCGGGGGTAAAAATCCGAATCTTTGCCGTATGCGCAGGATTTTGAGCAGGCAGGACGAAGACGGTCTCCGAAAGATTGAATTCACCTGCGATTTTCTGCATGGCCGCGTCGTCAAGACCTGCGGAGTCGTGAACGACCGCCAAAGGATTTCCTGTCAGAACCTCGTCGGTAAAGACATCATAGACTTGATAAAATCGGCCGGTCATTTTTATCGCTCCTCATCAAAACTGAGGCGAAGGTAAAGCCTGACGGGACTGGTTCAAGCCAAACCTTGTGACGGTGACATTGCCGTCAGCGAAAATGCCAGTTGGCAAAGGTGCTGAACGTCCGGGGCGTCGCTTCGCCCATTTCACCTGCCGCCGCCACGGCGCGCACATCATCAAGCTCGGGATCCGCTTGTGAGGCGATTGTAGCACGGATCGAGGCAAGCAGTTCATCTGCGGTTTGCGAAAAATAATAACGCCGGAAGACGGCAATGCTTCGGTTGGCCGTCACAAGATACGCCATTTCGTCCCGCCTTGACGCTTGAATCAGATCAAGCCCGGTTTCTTCAGCGACTTCGCGAACCGCATTCCCATCAAAATCCAGTCGATCACCGACCAGATCATTCTGATCGAAAGACCCGGCGGGGAAATAAACACGGCCTGCCACCGAGGTCGTCTGTCCCATTTGCCCCGCGATCAGCTTGTTGTCGCTTGAAACGATGACGCCGACACTGAATATGTGCCATGGCTTGTCAGTGGAGGTATTCCGCTTCCAGTGCATCATCGTCGCAAATGTCGTGCGTTTATAGATCGCCTGAAACACGTCGTCAGCAATATCCGCCTGTACAGCCATGAAGAAAGAGCCATCAAAAAGCGAAGGATTGGCCGCACTCTCGCGTGCCCAATTGGCGGCGATCTCAGCGCGGTGCTGCACGTCATAACCGAGCAGACCCGCTTCTACGCGGACGACAGCATTTTTGATTGGAATGACGGTTCCTTCTGCAATACCGAACATCGGTCAGACCACGTTAAAGGTAACAGCTACGGGACAATGATCACTTGCCTTGGGGCGATCCCAGCCAATGCGCGGAAACAGTTCCACCTTCTGCTCCGGAGGAAAAATCGTGCGGTGCGGCTGCCCGCGCCGGATGATATCCGGAATAGCATCGGCATTGGTGCGTGCCAGCGCCGGTGACGCCAGAATATAATCCAGCTGGCACAGGTGCCGCTCTTCCGGTCCGCGCGTGTGATAAAGCGTCCAACGATCCATGACAGGGCGGCGCTCCACCAGATTTTCGCAAAAACCACCTTCGAGCAGCACATTCACACTGCTTGTTGGCTCGCCGACTGGATTGAAAGTATAGCCAGCCAGCGAGTCGCCATTGATAATGACGCGCTCACGATAGTCATTGAAATCGCCGCAGATAACCCAATGCTTATCGGCAGAGCCGCCGTGAGCTGCAAATTTATCTTCGATAATGCGCCGCACAGCCTTTGCCTCCGCCATGCGAACCGGCATAGAGGCGGCCCGTCCATCCATGCCATTGCGCGGCGATCCCATGGATTTGAAATGACTGACAAAAAGCGTAAACGGACGCCCGCCGATCCGCACATCAATCTCCAGACAGTCACGCTTGAAGACCCGCTCGTGCGGTTCAATACCAAGTGCCGCGAGTTCCGCATTATGCAAACCGAAATCATTATAGGTGACATGGGCATGGCTGGTCATCTCGACAAATTCGATCGGCTGGCCGTAGCGGGTCTGGTCGCGCATCAGCACAGCAACATCGATCCCCCGACTGTCATTGCCCTCCACCATATATTTGTGCCGGTAGCCCTCGCCGACCATCTTGAACAGATAGCCAAACTCAAAGGCATTGAGCGCGCCTATATTGTCCACTTCCTGCAGACACAGGATATCGGCGTGGGTTTCGGCAATGGCCAGTGCGGTCAACTGGCGCGTATCATCCGCATGGGCTATCGCCCGCGCCTGTTCAAGTTGCCGGTATTGCGCTTCGTCCTGGATCTGGAAGAGCTGAAGTGTGCGATCTTTGTTGAGATTGTTCTTGAAGCCTGAAAAATCGAACCTGTTCATCAGATTCTCGACGTTGAACGTGGCGATGCGTACGGACATTCAAATACCCTGGTTTATGAAACCAACGCCCGCGGCAGAACGTTGTTTGAGCATGAAGGTAGCCTGATTGCCGGATCACAACCAGTAGCGAAACCGTTATTACTGCAACCAATTCGGTACCGGGCGATGGCAAGGCGGGACACGAAGTCCTATATGAGTGAACAGAACGAAGTGGACATGATCATGACAAAGAACCTGATAACCATTCTTGCTGCGCTTGGCCTGTTGTTGACTGCCAATGCCGGTATCGCAGTGGCGCAGGTTCAGCCATACCGGCCCGCGCCCCGTGGCAATGATCCGGTTCCACGCGCGCCCATTATCCTTGGCCTCGACAGCTCGCCAAACATTGCCAGTCCCAATTGCACGGGGTCGACACGCTGCAACGATTTTCGCGGCAGAAAGCCGATCATCAATTCACCGGGCAAAACCTCGACCCAGCGCTGTCAGGACCGCTATCAATCCTACAGGTCCTTCGACAATACCTATCAGCCACGAAGTGGCCCGCGCCGCGCCTGCGATCTCTAATGAAAACGCCGGTGGATTGCTCCACCGGCGTTCGTTTTAAGTAAAACTCAGAAGCTTAGTTCTTGGCCTTGTCGACCAGCTTGTTGCTGCCGATCCATGGCATCATGCCGCGCAGCTTTTCACCAACTTCTTCGATCTGGTGCTTGTCGTTGTTGCGGCGGATAGCCTTGAAGCGCGATGCGCCGGCCTTGTATTCCTGCATCCAGTCGGACGTGAACTTGCCGGTCTGGATGTCTGTCAGAACGCGCTTCATCTCGGCCTTTGTTTCGGCAGTGATGATGCGTGGGCCGGAAACATATTCGCCCCATTCAGCAGTGTTCGAGATCGAGTAGTTCATGTTGGCGATACCGCCTTCATAGATCAGGTCAACGATCAGCTTTACTTCATGCAGGCATTCGAAATAGGCCATTTCAGGCGCATAACCGCCTTCAACCAGCGTTTCGAAACCGGCACGGATCAGCTCAACCAGACCGCCGCACAGAACTACCTGCTCGCCAAACAGATCGGTTTCGCACTCTTCGCGGAAATTGGTTTCGATAACGCCTGAACGGCCGCCACCAACGCCGCAGGCGTAGGACAGAGCAAGATCATGCGCATTACCCGAAGCATCCTGATGGATAGCGATCAGGCAAGGAACGCCGCCGCCCTTCTGGTATTCGCCGCGAACCGTATGGCCAGGGCCCTTTGGCGCGATCATGACAACGTCAACGGTCTTCTTTGGCTCAATCAGGCCGAAATGCACATTCAGACCGTGCGCGAAAGCAATAGCAGCGCCGTCGCGGATGTTGTCCGCAATGTGATCCCTGTAGATGTCAGCCTGCAGTTCGTCAGGTGTGGCCATCATCATCAGATCGGCCCATTTGGCTGCTTCAGCAACGCTGACAACCTGGAAGCCATCGGCTTCAGCCTTTTTGGCTGTCGCGGAGCCCGGACGCAGTGCAATGCGCACATCCTTGGCACCGGAATCCTTGAGGTTCAGCGCATGGGCACGGCCCTGCGAACCGTAACCGATAATGGCAACCTTCTTCGATTTGATCAGGTTGATGTCCGCATCGCGGTCATAATATACGCGCATTGATTTCTTCCCTTCAGCGTTGCGTAGAGCGGCCTCGTTCGGCCACGTGGTTATGAGCTCCATAAAGAGCAAAAAACTGTTGTGTCGCGCGCCGGGCCTCGCCGTCGATTGTCACATCAGTCAACTCGAACCGGTCGCCAAGCAGCAACCGGATTTGCACGTCCCGGACAACCAGTCCGAAAAAGGTGCGAAATGCTTCTTCCGTATCGTCAAACGTCAGCAATCCAGCCTCGCGGCCAACCTCCAGCAAAGGCATGAGACGGCGGGCCATGGCGAACGGCCCATTTTCAAGCACGATGGCGCCAAGATCGCGCTTGTCGCTGCCGGCGTGACTGACAGCCACACGATTGAGGGCAACGGATATTTTGCCTGACAAAACCCGCAACCAATCCGATGCAAAGCGTTCAAGCCCGCCTGTCAGCGACACAATATCAAGCCCATCGCGTTTGACCGGGACACCGCGGACCTTCGAAGCCTGCCACTGAACCGTCGCGGTCAAAAGGCCGTCGCGATCGCCAAACCACTTGTAGAGGGTTTCCTTGGAACAGCTGGCACGGCGCGCAACGCTGGTCATCGTTAGCGCATCACCC
Organism: Phyllobacterium sp. 628; assembly: GCF_014189505.1. Classification (GTDB taxonomy): domain Bacteria; phylum Pseudomonadota; class Alphaproteobacteria; order Rhizobiales; family Rhizobiaceae; genus Phyllobacterium. The sequence goes on from NZ_CP050301.1 coordinate 3,343,734, forward strand.
GCCTCCACCAGCAGACCAAGCGCCGCATCAAGAACGTCTCGCTGACGCTCCGTCAATACATTGTCGCTGGTTTCACTTGCAGGCTGCACTTTACCGATTTCCACATCATTTCGGCGGCTTCAGTTACCGTACCGTACGTTACGGTTCGGTTCTAGAGCCCGGAAAATCATTTGGCAAGTGGGGATAAAAAATATTCCTAGATCCAGACCTTTTCCCGCAAACCAATTGGCTTGAATGGGTCAATCAAGGTACCCGATACCATGGATGCCAACAGTTGCGGTGCAGGTGGAATGCGGGCCATGGCTGGCACAACCCGATCCCGCGCAAATGGCAGCAGAGTGGAATCCGATTGATAAAACGGCGTGAAGGCGCGCGATAAGACTTGAAACCCGCGCACATGCACCCGGCGTGAGGCCGCATAGGCCGACAGCGCTGCGTCCAGTTCGGTTGAATGCGCCAACGCGTGAGCAAGTGCCCGTGCATCCAGCAGCGCCATGTTGGCACCCTGCCCCAGCTGTGGACTGGTTGAGTGGGCAGCATCACCAATGACCGCAAGATTGCGTCCGACAGGCATAGAAAGCGTATGATGACCATACCGCGCCAGCGTCATATCATCGAAACCATCAATCTGATCCAGATAAACGGAACATTCCGGCCAAAGCGACAGAACGCGATCTTTCCAGCTGCTGATTCCAGCCGCGCGCAAACCTTCTGCGTCGTCGGGCTTGGTACTCCAGAAAAACGCCGCCATATTGCGGCCGTTCGTACCGGTTTTGCCGATTGGCAGTACGCCGATCATCACGCCCGCTTTGCGGTAACGCTGCAACAACGAGCGCTCCTCGAAACCACCGGGATGCCATTCAAGCGAAGCCCAGTAAGCACCATAGGCCAGCGGCTTTGGTTCACAGGGATTGAAAGCAAAGGTCTTGAGCTTTGAACGCGACCCGCTGGCATCAACAACAAGATCAAAAGCACCAATCTTGCGGCCGGTGCCGGTTAGCAGCCACGTCTGCGATCCGCTTGTTTCCAGGGAAAAGGCGGCCACATTTGTCTCGATATCGATGCCTTCACGCAAGATCGCCTGATGCAGAACATCAAACAGCGCCGCCCGATGCACAGCGATGCCATGGCGTCCGCCTTTCAGCGAAGCGTATTTGACGTCGAGAACGGCACGCCCGGATAGAGCGTCCGCACCATAGAGACGATCAATCCGATTACCCAGTAACGCGATGGCGTCAAAGAGCCCAAGATCATCAAGCACTGTTAATCCCGTTGGCTGCAGGATAAGGCCAGATCCGACGGGTGAAGGTGTGGAGAACCGCTCGAACAGCGTAACATTGTGGCCGGCCCGATGGAGATAGAGCGCAGCTGCCAGACCTGCTGGCCCGGCGCCGACAATAGCGATCTGGAGTTTGTTCATCCCGGCCCCGTCATTCTGATATTACGGGGCATATAGAGGCGATGCAGGTCTTTCAACCTGTCATCGCGTCTCATGGATCAGATGTTCACCTGTGTGCCAATTTCGACAACACGGCCGGTCGGTATCTGGAAATATTCGGTGGCATCGCTTGCCGTGCGCGCCAGCGCAATAAACAGCCGGTCCTGCCAATGCGGCATTTCCGAACGGGCAGATGCCTTAAGTGAGCGCCGCGACAGGAAGAACGAGGTCGTCATGATATCGAACTTCCAGCCCTGCTTGCGGCAGATCGCCAGCGTGCGGGGAATGTTGGGACGTTCCATATAACCGAATGTCAGCGTGACGCGCATGAACAGATCATTGATCGGTTCAATTTTTACCCGCTCGCTCTTCTTCACCAGCGGCGATGGCGCGGTGATAACCGTGAGAATGACATTGTTCTGATGCAGAACCTTGTAGTGCTTCAAGCTGTGCATCAGCGCCGTTGGGGTACTGCGCGGATCACCTGTCAGGAACACAGCCGTACCGGGCACCAGCGGCGGCGGGTTCTGCGCCATCTTCTTGGAGATCAGATCGAGTGGAACCTCGCCCTTGCGGGTTTTTTTCGAAAAGCTGGCGGCTGCCCCGGACCCAGGTGAACATGATCAATACGATCAGGAAGGCGACAACCAGCGAAGCCCAACCACCATCGACAACCTTGATCAGGTTGGCGCTGACAAAGGTCAGATCGACAATCAGGAAACACGCTGTAAGACTGACAGCAATCCAAAGACGCCATTTCCAGATGCGGCTCATGACAATGAAGAGCAAGATAGACGTCACCAGCATATTGCCCGTTACGGCAATGCCATAGGCCGATGCAAGATTGGTTGAGCGTTCAAAACCAAGCACAAGCAGGATCACGACAAGCCCGAGCAGCATGTTGACGCGAGGCAGATAGACCTGCCCCGACTGTTTCTCGGACGTATGTTCAATATTGAGGCGTGGCAGCAGATTGAGCTGAACCGCCTGCCGCGACAAAGAATAAGCCCCTGAGATAACCGCCTGACTGGCAATAACGGTGGCAGCGGTAGCAAGAAGCACCATTGGCAAAAGTGCCCAATGGGGGAACATCTCGAAGAACGGGTTCTTGGCGGATTCGCCATGCGCCAGAATGAAAGCGCCCTGGCCAAAATAGTTCAGCAACAGGCACGGAAACACGACCCATACCCACGCTGTCGCAATTGGCTTGCGGCCAAAATGGCCAAGATCGGCATAGAGTGCTTCGGCACCGGTGACGGCAAGAAACACGGTTCCGATTGTCGCAAACGCCGTCTGTGGATTATCGACGATGTACTCAACCGCATAATAGGGGTTCATCGCAGCAAAAATACTCAGATCGTCCGTCAGGTGCCAGGCACCGAAGAAGCCAATGGCCAGAAACCACAGCAAAGTGATTGGCCCGAAGATGGTGGCGACGCGCGCAGTGCCGAATCGCTGGACGGAAAACAGTGTGAGCAGAATCACGATGGTAATCGGGACGATGAACGGCGTCAGCGCCGGGGTAACGATCTCAAGCCCTTCGACCGCGGAAAGCACCGAGATGGCTGGAGTAATCACCGCGTCACCATAAAACAGTGAAGCACCGACAATACCAAGGCCCAAAATCAGCTGAGGCCGTGACTTAAAGCTTGATCGCGCCAGCGCCATCAGTGAAAGAATGCCGCCTTCACCATCATTATCGGCACGCAGCACGAAAAAAACATACTTGATCGTAACAATCAGCGTCAGTGCCCAAAAAATCATGGAGACCACGCCCAGCACATCCGTCCGGCTTAAAACACCATCCGTAGATGCAGCATGCAGCGCTTCACGAAACGCATAGATCGGGCTCGTACCGATGTCGCCATAAACGACACCGAGTGCACCAAGCACAAGAACCGAAAAAGCTTCTTTGTGATGCGGCTCCGGTTCATAGGCGGCGGTACCGTTTAAACAGTTTTCGTCGCCAACTTGCTGGTCACTCATACAGGTTTTCCCTCGCTCTGACAGCGTGGGCGGACGAGTTAGTCGTGTTGCAGCGCAATATCAACCGCCATTTTAACATAGCTACCATCCGATCTTATGCAAAAATGCATGGCATCGCAAATCATGCACGCGAATCAAAGCCCTAGACCTGCAACGCGTTCATGAATCTTTCCACAGCGCGGGACATACCGTAGGTCAAAGCATCCGCAGTCAGTCCATGTCCGATCGATACCTCCACCAGATTTGGCACTCCTTTGACAAGAGCAGGCAAGTTCGCGACAGTCAAATCGTGTCCGGCATTGACCGCAATTCCTGCCTTGGCCGCAGCTTCTGCCGTCTTTGCAAGCTTGTCCAGTTCCAGAGCTTCAAGGCGTGGATCATTATGAGCGGCGCCGTAGGGTCCGGTGTACAATTCGACGCGATCCGCCCCGAGCGCCTTGGCAAGCGCCGGAGCATCGGGGTCGGGGTCAATAAACAGCGAGACCCGGGCCGATTGGCGTTTCAGCTGCTGGATAACCGCCGCTAGAAACTCACTGTGCTTGTTAAGGTCCCAGCCATGATCCGAGGTTGCCTGTGCCGGATCGTCCGGAACCAGGGTAACTTGCTCGGGCTCATTCTTGGAAACAAGATCAAGAAAATCCGCTGTCGGATATCCTTCAATATTGAACTCGGCTTGCGGGAACTCATCATCAATCAAAGCCCGGATTTCCGGCAGATCAGTAAAGCGGATATGTCTCTCATCCGGACGCGGATGCACCGTCAATCCGGATGCACCACCCGCAAGCGCGATACGCCCCAAACCGATGACGCTAGGCCACGGCAGATCGCGACGATTGCGCAACATGGCAATGGCATTGAGGTTTACGGAAAGGGAGGCTGTCATTGCTGGAATCCATATCAGGAAATGCTGCCCTGATCTTTACAGCAGAAAAAGAACATTAAACATTGGAATTTCGTCTAGACCGAAAGATGAATGTTCATCCCGCCATCAGCTCGCTATTTCTTGCCCGCAAAGAGTGCAGATTTATGAACCTTACCGATTTTTCCTCGCCTGTTTTTGCGCAATGGCGTGAAAACGCAACGTCCGACTGGTCCGCCTACACCCATCATGCGTTCGTTCGCGGGCTTGCCGACGACTCTCTGCCACAGAAAGCTTTCCTGCATTATCTTGTTCAGGATTATATTTTCCTGTTCCATTTCTCCCGTGCATGGGGAATGGCGGTCCTGAAAGCCGAAAGCCATGAAGAACTTGAACTGGCATCTGCAACCGTCAACGCATTGGTCAATCATGAAATGCCCTTGCACGTGGAAATCTGCGCACAAGCCGGAATTTCCCGGCAGGCATTGCTTGATACAGAAGAAGAGCCCGAAAACCTCTCCTATACCCGCTATGTGATCGATGCGGGATTGTCAGGCGATTTTCTGGATCTGCTCGCAGCACTCACTCCTTGCGTTCTGGGCTATGGCGAAATCGGTACACGCCTTGCGGCCGTTGCAACCAAGAACAATCGATATCAACCGTGGATAGATACATATGCAGGCAAGGATTATCAGGATACCTGCCATGCGGTTGGACGATTGATTGAAAGCAGCACACGCGCCCGCCTTGGTTCGTCACCACAAGCATCAGCACGATGGAAGACGCTCAACCGGCACTTTCGGGTGGCAACGCGGCTGGAAGTCGGCTTTTGGTCTATGGGAATGCGTGGCGGCAACTGATCGCGAAAAAGCTCCTTTCTCAGTGAACCGGCGTCAGATTATGCTCGGACCACTGATCACGCGGGATCAGGCTGCCGACCGAAAATTCAAAGCTTTCAACTTTCTGCGTCTGGGGTGAAATCCCGCATCGAAACACAAGGTTGTACCAGTTTCCCTCGCTCCGCATCGCCGCACCATCTGCCGAAATGATCCCGGATTTGACCTTCGTGTCAGCCATGGCATAGGCAACAACACGGTCTGGTTTGTAATTTGAATCCCATTTTGCAACCTGCGCCATCGCCTCCAAGTTGCAAATCTGTTCAAGTCTCGTGGCAATTTCCAGTGTCGGAAGCGCCTCCCGCGTTTGTTTGCTGCGCGGATCAGCCAGCACGCCCGCTGACAACATCGTTGTGGCTTTCTGCATCGCAGGTTGCTCAGGGACCGCAGGTTTTTCCACTGGTGCCCGTGTATCAGGGATAGCTGGTTTGGCTGGTGCTTGCAGTGGTGGCACAGCCGCATCGGGCGCTGACGGCTGAATGGCTGGCGCAGGCACAAGTTCAAGATCAATAACGTCTTCAACAGGCTCATCAATACGGAACGGTCTTGCCAAGGCAATCAAGGCGAACACAAGCAACACATGCAGCAGGACCGAGATGACAATGCCGCCCGCGCTGGTATCGCGCGTTTTACTGTCAGCAAAAGTCTCGATCGCCACCAAGCTCAAATACATCTCCAAACCGCGCAGCGTTTGCTGGCGGCTAAAACAAGACATGCTCCGGTTTCGAATGCAACTCTAACGCTGATAGCGCAACAATGACGACGTGCTCTTGGCAAAGCCAAGTTTTTCATAAAATGGGATAAGACGATCTGGGCAATACAGTTCAAAGCTTGCCACAGATTGCAGCCGCTCGTGGCCGGTGATGCGATCCATGATGTCCCGCCCCAATCCCGATCCGCGCAGTTTTTGATCGATAATGACGTCAAAAATCATCGCTTTGTAGACATAGTCCGTTAGCACACGTGCAAAACCGACCAGCTTTCCATCCAGACAACAGCCGATGACAATGTCCGTATGTTCCAGCATGCGCGCGACATCGTCAAACCTGCGATCCTTGGTCCACCATTCCTCAAGATACAAGGCGTAGAGATCCTGCTGATGGGAGCCATCAATCCTGTCGATCCACTGGAAGTTCATCGTACAGCCATCCGTCAGCAATTTACCGGACAATCGTCAGGCGTTCAGCAGCGCGGGTAATTGCCGTATAAAGCCAGCGCTCGCGCGTGTCCCGGAACGCATAGCTTTCATCGAACAGAACAACCTCGTTCCATTGCGAGCCCTGTGCTTTATGCGTCGTCAGCGCGTAGCCATAGTCGAAATCGTCGTAGCGCTTCTTGGTCTGCCACGGGATTTCTGTGTCAGGATCTTCAAACTGCGCTTTCAGAAGCTTGATCTTGGCAACGCCCCTGCCCGGCTCTTCATCCTCCGGTGCAACCAGCAAATTGATACCCGGCTTCACCGTCTCGCGCGACGAGGTCATGACTTTCCAGAGCGAGCCATTGAGGAGCCCCTTGGCCGGATCGTTGCGCAGACAGACGAGCTTGTCACCCGCCTGAGGGAACGAGGCTGAGAAACCCTTCAGCTCGCGCAAACGCTGATTGTAGCGGCGGCGGGTCCGGTTGGTACCAACCAGCACCTGATCGGCGCCAAGTACCAAATCCTGCGTCACATCGGTCTTGGAAATGACTTTGGCTGCGCCGAAATCGCCAAAACCGAATTCCCGGCCTTCACGCACATCGAGTGCGAGCCGGAGAATAGGATTGTCGCGTGCCTGCCGATGAATTTCGCTCAGCAGGAAGTCCGGCTCGTGCTCGGTAAAGAAACCGCCACCGGAAATCGGCGGCAACTGTCCCGGGTCGCCCAGAACCAGAATGGGCGTGCCGAAACTCATCAGATCACGGCCGAGTTGCTCGTCAACCATGGAGCACTCGTCAACCACGATGAGCTTCGCCTTGGAGACAGGGCTCTGGCGGTTCAGCGAGAATGTCGGCGCGATGCTGGTTTTGCCGGTCGTTTCGTCTTCGACCGCCTCTTCACCACGCGGGCGATAGATCAGCGAGTGCAATGTCCGGGCATTGGCAGCGCCCTTTGATCGCAGAACCTGCGCAGCCTTGCCGGTAAACGCAGCAAATTGAACGTCGCCGTCAATATGCTCGGCAAAATAGCGAGCCAATGTGGTTTTGCCGGTACCGGCATAGCCGAACAGCCGAAATATCGGACTGCGCCCGTCTTTCAGCCATTTGGAAACGGCGCCAAGCGCCTCATCCTGTTGTGGTGATAATTGCATCGCTCTGACTGACAGGATTCGGTGTCAAAGGGCAAGGAAAATGGAGAAAATGGGTCTTAGACTATAGGTTATCCGGGTTTCCGCTGCGAATTTTGCCCTCGCCAGAATAGCCGGATTTATCGTCCGTCATGCGAAACTGATCACCCTTCACCTGCAAGCGCCAGCAGACCTTCTGCTCCTCGCCTTCATAGAGTAGGCAGAGATTGTCCTTTTCCAACGTCCATTCACCCGCATACGACGTACCGTTGGTCAACACCTTGTCCGGATTGCAACATTCAATCAGCTTGCCGCGCGATTTGCCATCTGGTCCAAGAAATTCAGTAAAATTGAAAGGCGGCTGCGCCTTTACCTCGCCCGTGATTGTTGCGCCCGTAATGGCTTTACGCAAATCATCTTCGCTGGAAACCGGCCATTGCGCGTCCTGCGCCCGTACCGGCATGGAGAAACTGCCAATCGCTAAAACCAGCAAAATGCTCGCCGCTCGGCAAATTGTCGAAGCTCCATGCATCTCAGGACCTTTCCGGATCGTTCTCAAGCAGGATCGGTTGACCATGCGGGGTTGCATGCGCGGCACGTTGCCAGGCAGCAGTCACATGATCGATATCAGCTGAATTTGTCACGTTCTTTATGGCGATCAATGATTCCAGTGCCGCGACCCAGCAATGATAATAGTCACTGGCATCATCCAGCGCGCCCGGCTGTTTCAGTGCCGACGAAAGCGCTAGCGCCCATTCGTCCCAAGTGAACAAGCCTTGCTCATGCAGGGCCAGAACCAGCGCAAAAGCTTCCGCCTGCCATGGCTCAGCGAAAACAGGAGCGTCAATTCCATCGCCCAATCCTTGCGAATGCGTGATCAACTCACGCAAGCTCAAGGTAACTCTCCCAGGCATCTATGCTGAGGGTCAGCGTTGGATCAGCACCCTCACCCCAAATCTCCGGGCCATGGAAAACCACGGTATAAACATATTGCGGATTTTCGCCCAGACCATGCGCATTGCTATCGGGGAAAACAAAACCGTCTCGCACCGCCTCCACAAATCCCACCTTTCCGCGCGCATAGCGCGGCAGACGGGTATGGGTTTCAGGATTGAAATTGCGTGTCCGCACACGATCTCCGGCTTTGAACAATGGTGCCTGCTCGACAGGCCGGTCACAGGGACCGCCTTTTGCCAGAGCAGCCGCAACATTTTCCGCTTTCAGCACGCGTTTTGGCTCAGCACCTTTGCCCAGCGAACGACCCTGCTTCAGTTCTTCAGGGGTAATGAATCCGTGCCGCTGAAGCAGGACTTCCAATGCCTTGGTCCAGATTTCATAATAGCTGGACGAATAATAGTCGGCCGGATGCAGGCTTTCGCGGGCATGACGGCTCTCATCAATATTCCAGTGCCCCATGCCGCCGGCCGCCAATGTCAGACCAAGCGCCCGCTTTTCCCATGACGCATGGAAATACGGCTCGTCCTTTTCCGGATTGACCGGACCAAAGCCCATCTGTCCGCCGATATCCTGTGCTCCGTTCATGCGGCCTCCGGTACACGTGCCAAACCGGTGCCGATCATCGAGTCGCGCGTTACCAGTTCGGCAAGCTGCTCTTCGCTCCAGCCTTCAGTCCCTTCCGGGCGCAGTGGAATGATCAGATATCGCAGTTCTGCTGTTGAATCCCACACGCGGATATTCATGGTATCAGGCAAAATCAGATCAAACTCCGCCAGAACACCGCGCGGATCGATCACTGCTCGGGAGCGATAGGGAGGCGACTTGTACCAGACCGGCGGTAAACCCAGCACCGACCACGGATAACACGAGCACAGAGTGCAAACGACGAGGTTGTGGGTCTCAGGCGTGTTGAACACTGCCTGCATATGTTCGCCCTGACGCCCGGTATAACTCAGCGAAGCGATAGCCGCGGTTGCATCGCGCCTCAGCCAGGCATTGAATTCCGGATCAACCCAAGCTTTGGCGACAACTTTTGCCCCATTGCGCGGTCCGATTTTGGTCTCGTATGTCTCAACAATGGCATCGATCGCTTTTGGATCAACCAGACCTTTTTCGGTGAGGATCGTCTCCAATGCCCGCACCCGCGCAGCCATAGGGTCAAGTTCATTGTCGTGGGGGTGGTCATGATCATGGGACATGGTGGAAACTTATGCGCCTCCCGCATTTCACGCAAGATCAGCGAAGCATTGGCCAAAGGCTGGCGACCAGCAAAGCTGCCATCGTGATGTTGAACCATTTCAGCCGCGCGGGGTCGGACAGCCAGCCGCGCATGAACTGGCCGAAGGCTGCCCAAGTGGACACCGAAGGAACGTTCACGATTGCAAAAGCGATGCCCACAATGAGAACCGTAATGTAATAGGCCTGGGGCGATGTATAGGTCGCCATGGCAGTTACCGCCATTACCCATGCCTTCGGGTTGATCCATTGGAAAGCCGCCGCTTCCAAAAATGTCATTGGCCGGGCGTTCTCATTCACATTCCCAAGGGATCGCGACGTGGCGATCTTGTAGGCGAGGTAAACCAGATATGCGCCGCCGGCAAATTTCAAAACGGTATATACAACCGGAACGGTCTGGATCAGCGCGCCCAAACCCAATCCAACACCAATCAGCAGCGTAAAGAACCCGCTGCCAATGCCGAACATGTGCGGGATAGTGCGCTTGAAACCAAAGTTCACGCCTGACGCAAGCAGCATCAAATTATTCGGTCCCGGCGTGATCGACGTGACGAATGCAAAAACCAGCAATGTGAAGAAAATTTCGAGCGACATGACAAACCAGACCTGATGTTCTTGAAAACGGTAGGCGTCGGGCAGACATGGCTCAATCACAATCTTGTCAGGGATACAATTACATATCCCTGATGTCGATTGCGGGCTTGTTCTGCCGGTTACATACCCAGTGGACCGCGATTCATCGCGGCGACGCCGGTCCGGCAAATTTCCACGAGACCGAGCGGCTTCATGATGGCGATGAACTGGTCAATCTTGGAGCCCTTGCCGGTAATCTCGAAGATGAAATGTTCCGTGGTGGCATCCGCAACCTTGGCGTGAAACGCATCGGCCAGACGCAAGGCTTCATTGCGATTGTCGCCGGAACCCGCAACCTTCACCAATGCAAGCTCACGCTGGATGGGCTTGTCATTGCCAAGCTCGTCAGCACGTACGGAAAGATCAACAACGCGGTGCACCGGAACAATACGCTCCAGCTGATGCCGGATCTGATCAAGCACATGCGGCGTGCCCCGCGTCACGATTGTGATGCGCGACAGGTGCTGCTCGTGTTCGGTTTCCGAAACGGTCAGGCTTTCGATGTTGTAGCCACGGCCGGAAAACAGGCCAATGACCCGGGCAAGCACGCCCGGTTCGTTGTCAACGAGTACCGATAGAACTGTGGTGATCGGTAGCTCTGTCTCCTTGGCGATGAAATACGCCGAGCCGGAGGCTAGATTTTGAGCATTCATAATGGTGTTCCTCTCCGGTATCTTAAACGAGCTGCCGTCCCTTGGCATCGATAGCATTGGCAACGGCTTCGTCGGTCGCTTCGTCAGGCAAAAGCATTTCATTATGCGCCTTGCCGGAAGGGATCATCGGGAAGCAGTTCGCCAGATTGGCAACGCGGCAATCGAACAGAACCGGTTTCTTGACATCGATCATTTCCTGAATCGCATCATCCAGTTCGCCCGGCTTTTCGCAGCGGATGCCATGGCCGCCATAGGCTTCCGCCAGTTTGACGAAATCAGGCAGAGCTTCCGTATAGGAGTGCGACAGGCGGTTACCATGCAGCAATTGCTGCCACTGGCGCACCATACCCATATACTGGTTGTTCAGAATGAAGATCTTGATCGGCGCTTCATATTGTACCGCCGCGCTCATTTCCTGCATCGTCATCTGCACTGAAGCGTCACCGGCAATGTCGATAACCAGTGAATTCGGATGGGCGATCTGCACACCCAATGCTGCGGGCAGGCCATAACCCATCGTACCCAGACCACCAGACGTCATCCAACGGTTCGGCTTTTCAAAGCCATAGAACTGCGCCGCCCACATCTGGTGCTGGCCCACTTCCGTGGTGATGAACGTGTCACGATCCTTGGTCAGCTCGTAAAGACGTTCCAGCGCATATTGCGGCATGATCACGTCCTTGTTGTGCGTATAGGACAGTGACTTGCGCGCGCGCCATTTATCGATCTGTGACCACCACTCGCCCATCGCCTTTTTATCAGGACGCTCGGAGGATGCACGCCACAGGCGGATCATGTCTTCAAGCACCCGGCCCACATCGCCGATGACAGGAACGTCAACGCGCACTGCCTTGTTGATCGAAGATGGATCGATATCGATGTGAATCTTCTTGGAGTTGGGCGAAAAGCCGTTGAGACGCCCGGTGATACGATCGTCGAAACGCGCGCCGATACAAACCATGACATCGCAATCATGCATCGTCATGTTTGCTTCATACGTGCCGTGCATGCCCAACATGCCCAGCCAGTTCTTGCCCGATGCCGGATAGGCGCCCAATCCCATCAGGGTCGATGTAATCGGGAAATTGGTGAGTTCAACCAGTTCACGCAGCAACTGGCTGGCCTGTGTGCCGGAATTGATAACACCACCGCCCGAATAGATGACCGGACGCTTTGCTGTCGCCATCAGGGCAACAGCCTGCTTGATCGCCTCGATATCTCCCTCAACCTTCGGGCGATAGCTGGTGCGCCGCGACGTTTCCGGCGGTGTGTACATACCGGTGGCAAATTGAACGTCCTTGGGAACGTCAACGAGAACCGGGCCCGGACGGCCAGTGCGCGCAACATGGAAGGCTTCGTGCAGAACACGGGCCAGATCGTTGACGTCCTTTACCAGCCAATTGTGCTTGGTGCAGGGACGGGTGATACCGATTGTATCGCACTCCTGAAACGCGTCCGAACCGATGAGCGTTGTCGGCACCTGGCCGCTGATGCAAACCAGAGGGATGGAATCCATCAGCGCATCCTGCAGCGGCGTCACCGCATTGGTTGCGCCGGGGCCTGATGTCACCAGCATAACGCCAACCTTGCCGGTGGAACGGGCATAGCCTTCAGCCGCATGACCAGCGCCCTGCTCATGGCGAACCAGAACGTGATTGATCTTGTCCTGCTGGTGGAGCTCATCATAAATCGGGAGAACAGCGCCGCCGGGATAACCGAAAATATCCGTAACACCCTGATCAATCAGCGCCTGAATGACCATTTCGGCACCGGTCATTTCCCGGCGTTGCGATGGGCGGCTGTCACTATCCTGTTTGTCTGCAGTCATCGATCTCTTCCCGTCTATTCTGCGGCTCTCGGCCTTCCAGAAGGTGTTTTCGTTTAGCGTAAGGTTTGGAAATAAAAAAGGCCCCCGAAGGAGCCTGTGTTTCGCGCATGGGAGCTTTCGCCGGATGTTTATAACACCCTGCCCATGCGCGGTCCCACGACGATAAGAACTGTTTTCATGGTCGCGGACGATAATTAAGCAATTTCTATCCGTCAACGGCAAAATTGAAATGTTTGCAAACATTCGGGATGCACGGCGCAATATCCGTCAAATGCCGAACTCCTTGCTAAGATATTCTCAATGCCTCGCGATTATGGTGCAAAATCTGCCGTCAGTTCCGGGGTTGATCGCCACACATGAGCTTCGAAGCCTTACCCACCACGACAACAAGGCCCGCCGTCCGCAACCGGACCGACGGGCATGTCATCGAGTGCAATGGCGATAAAGCCATCATCCATGCCAAGACCGGTCCATCCATAACCGCGTCTGAAGATTATTGGTCTGTCGGTCAGCTCATTTCCATTCAGGTCGCGGCCAGCCGTGTTGTCGGTCTGGTTTACAAGGTTGATCTTCCCAATCCAGAATGGCAAGCGGATGTCGACCAGAGCATCCACATCCACATCGAACTCGTCGGTCAGGTGGATACGCAAGATGACGGCAAGCTGCGCTTTTCCTCCGGTATCACGACGTACCCGCATATGGGTGCTATCGCCCACCGTATTCGCGCTGCCGATCTGGCAACCATCTACACATCAACACTGAAGAATACGGTTTCCATCGGCCATCTCTCGCAGAACGCTGAAATCCCCGCCCTGATCTCGGTCGATAACCTGATCTCGCGCCACTTCGCTGTTCTCGGAAGTACCGGTGTCGGCAAATCCAGTGCGGTAACCTTGCTCCTGCGCAAGATCATCTCGCAGCGTCCTGATCTGCGTGTGCTTATTCTCGATCCGCACAATGAATTCGCCAGTGCATTTCCGGATCTCGCCATTTCCATTGATTACAACACATTTGACTTGCCGTACTGGATGTTCCGTCTCGAGGAATTTGGCGAAGCCGTCTTTCGCGGACGCCCGTCCATTCCTGCCGAAGTCGATATTCTGCGTGATCTCATACCGCTGGCTAAAGAACGCTTTGCCAATGCTGAAGCGGCATCCACCTCTTCGCTGTTGAAAAAAGAGCGCGATATCGCCTCAATGACAGCCGACACGCCGTCGCCCTATCGCATGGCGGATCTGATCAAATTGCTCGACGAGCGTATTGGCCAATTGGACGGCAAGACCGATCGTCCGACTATGAAAGCCCTGCGCTACCGGTTGCAGGCATTGATCGCGGATCCGCGCTATCGTTTCATGTTCTCGGCACCAACCACGCTTGATACAATGCGTCAGACAATCGGCCATATCTTCCGTGTGCCGAAGAACGACCGACCGATCTGCGTTTTCCAGCTGGCCGGATTGCCGTCAGAAGTCGTCAATTCCGTTGCCTCGGTCCTGTGCCGTCTGGCCTTCGATCTGGCTGTGTCCAGCGATGGCAATGTGCAAACGCTGGTCGTGTGTGAAGAAGCACATCGTTACATACCGGCAGATGCCAGTGCAGGTTTCTGGCCAACGCGCCAGGCCATTGCGCGTATCGCCAAGGAAGGCCGCAAATACGGCGTCTATCTTTCGGTCATCACCCAGCGGCCGGGCGAACTCGACCCCACGATTCTGTCTCAATGCAGTACGGTTTTCGCCATGCGTCTTGGCAATGAACGCGATCAGGAAATTATTCGCGGTGCGATCAGCGGCGCATCGCAAAGCGCTATCGGGCTCCTCTCATCCATTGCCAACCGCGAAGCCATCGCCTTCGGTGAAGCCGTACCTACCCCGATGCGTATGATGTTTGAAACCATTGCTCCGCAGCATCTGCCCGCCGCGCACATGACCCAGCAGCAGGAGGCCATGCGGTCGGGAGATGCGCATGTATCACTGGACGCTGTTTTGACGCGTATGCGCCAGCTCAACGCCGCCGATAACAGCGCGATCGAAGACAAGGCCAGCAATTTTAGTGCTTTTGATAAACCTGCCATTGAGCAACGGGTTTCTGCGCCCATACCGGCAATACCGGTACGGACACAATGGCGCGCCGCTGAGTCCTCGCCGATTATTGAGGAACCACGAAAGCCGGCGCGATCAGAACCGGAAGGTTTCCGTGCCAGCGACCTCATCCGCTCCTTCCGCAACGATAAAACCTGACAACCCCTAGGGATAGGAAATTCGCTCCCAGTCTTCGCCAAGCTGGTTGCGGAACCATGTCATTTGCCGTTTCGCATATTGCCGTGTGGCAATGGTGGAAAGCTCTATTGCTTGCGCAGGAGTGCGGCTCCCCTCGAGCACCGCCGCAATCTCGCTGACACCAATGGCGCGCATAGCTGGCAGATCAGGCGAGAGGCCCAGCCCCAGCAAGGCTTTGACTTCTTCCACTGCTCCATTTTCCATCATGGCGTTAAATCGTCCCGCAATACGCTCGCCGAGCCAGGCGCGATCGGGATCAATGACAATCTTGCGGGCGGACGACGTATCGATCAAAGGCGTGCCGGTTTCCTTTTGCCATTCGATAATCGATCGCCCCGAAGCATCGATCACTTCCAAGGCCCGAACGATGCGCTGGCTGTCTGTCGAGCGAAGCGCAGCCGCCGCCAAGGGGTCTTTTTGTTCAAGAATCTTGTGCAACTGCGCTGCGCCAGCTTCGGCATCCTGCTGGCGCCAGTAGTTTCGAACATTCCCGGGAATATCCGGCATAGCCGAGAGCCCGCCCAGAAGCGCGCGGAAATACAGCCCTGTGCCGCCGACGAAGATCAAAGGCTTAGCTTCAGTTTCTGTTTCTTTTACAAGCGCTTCGACATCGGCGAACCAGCGGCCGGTGGAATAGGCAACTGCAGGGGGAACATGGCCGTAGAGCAAATGCGGTACGGCCTTGAGGTCGCCGGGTCCGGGCCGTGCCGTCAGAACGTTGAGCACATCATAGACCTGCATGGAATCGGTGTTGACGATCAGACCGCCTGTCTGTTCGGCCAACTGCAGCGCTAACGCTGACTTGCCGCTGGCCGTTGGTCCGGCTATCAGGATTGTCTGTCTACTTTTCACGTCAATCGTCCAATCAGGAAATACTCATGCCCTTGATGGCCACGCTCATCGCCAACCCGGCTTCACCCAGTCTCAGCGCCTCGCTCGGGATTAAAGCCTCAGCGGCAGTCAATGCAACAGGACTTTATTGGCTGGCTGA
Organism: Phyllobacterium sp. 628; assembly: GCF_014189505.1. Taxonomy (GTDB): domain Bacteria; phylum Pseudomonadota; class Alphaproteobacteria; order Rhizobiales; family Rhizobiaceae; genus Phyllobacterium. The sequence goes on from NZ_CP050301.1 coordinate 3,359,751, forward strand.
CGGAATCGCATGTGATATTGCGCTGCGAACAGGTTCGAACGTCACCGAGAGCTATGCCGAGCTTGCGCGGATCGTAGACGGCGAGCCGATTGATATTGTTGTGCAGGATCAGGATACAAGGCGCAAAAAATCCTTATCGCCGACATGGACTCGACGATGATCCAGCAGGAATGCATTGACGAACTGGCTGAAGAAGCTGGTTTGCGCAACAAAGTCGCGGCGATTACTGCCCGCGCCATGAATGGCGAAATAGCATTTGAACCCGCCCTGCGCGAACGCGTTGCCCTGCTCAAAGGCCTGCCCTACACCGTCATCGACAAGGTCATTGCCAGCCGGATCACCCTGATGCCGGGCGGTCCGGAACTCGTGCGTACCATGAAGAAACACGGCGCTTATACAGCACTCGTCTCCGGCGGGTTCACGGTCTTCACCCAGCGCATCGCGGCGATGATCGGTTTTCACGAAAACAGTGCCAACACATTGCTTGACGACGGCACAAATCTGACCGGCGAAGTCAGCGAGCCCATTCTGGGACGTGAGGCGAAAGTTGCAGCACTGAATTCGATCTGCGACCGCTTCAATCTCTCGCCGCAGGAAGCTTTGGCCGTTGGCGACGGTGCCAATGATCTGGGCATGCTGCAACTGGCGGGGACCGGCGTCGCGCTGCATGCCAAACCGTCCGTGGCGGCACAGGCGAAAGTACGCATAAACCACAGCGACCTGACGGCGCTTCTTTATATTCAGGGCTACCGAAAGACTGATTTCGTGGTCTGATCGTGCAAATAAAAAAGGCGGCCATTGGCCGCCTTTTCTTGATCATTTTGCCTGTGATCAATTCATCTGCAGGGTGACGAACCGCAACTCTCCGGTCTTCGAAGCCAGCATCAGCAATGCATTTTTCCGGCCTTCATCACGCAGTTTTTCAATGCGCGCAGCCACATCTTCCGGGGTCTTCACCGCTTCCTGAGCGATATCGACAATCACGTCACCCGCCACGATGCGCTTGTTGGCAGCCACCGATTCGGCCTGCACTTCCGTGATGAGCACACCCTCGACCTCTTTTGCGATACCGAATGTTTTCCTTGTATCCTCATCGAGAGCACCAAGGGTCATGCCAAGAACATCAACATCCTGGTTGGTATCCTCATCCTGATCACTCTGGGACGGGCTCTTTTCTTTGGTCTTGGCATCCGTATCCTCAAGCCGGCCGAGCGTAACCTTAACGGTCTGCTCCTTGCCCTTGCGGATCACAACAACGTCAACTTCCTTGCCAACAGGGCTTTCCGCAACGGCGCGCGGCAAATCCTTCACATTGTTGACCGGCTTGCCGTCAAATTTGGTGATGACATCGCCGGCAAGGATTGAACCATTCGCAACCGGGCCCTTGTCAATAATGCCGGCAACCAGCGCACCCTTGCTGGACGTCATGCCAAGACTTTCAGCGATATCGTCCGTAACAGGCTGAATACGCACACCGAGCCAGCCGCGCTGCACTTCACCATGGTCCCGCAGCTGCGCGATAACGCCTGATGCAAGTTCAGCCGGAATGGCAAACCCGATACCGATCGATCCGCCTGTTGGCGAGATAATAGCCGTATTGATGCCAATGACCTGACCATACATATCGAACAGCGGACCACCGGAATTACCCCGGTTGATCGCAGCATCCGTCTGGATGAAATTATCATACGGACCGGAATTGATATCGCGATTGCGGGCTGAGACGATACCGACAGTCACCGTGCCGCCAAGGCCGAACGGATTGCCGATAGCCATCACCCAATCACCGATGCGGGCTTTCGAAGAATCGCCAAACTTGACCGCGACCAGCTTGCGCTTTTTCGGGTCGACCTTGAGAACCGCCAGATCGGTTTTGAGATCCTTGCCAACCAGTTCGGCTTTCAATTTGGAGCCGTCGGTGAAATTGACTTCAATGTCGTCGGCATCCGCGATCACATGGTTGTTGGTAACAATGATCCCCTGCTCGGCGTCGATGACAAAGCCCGATCCGAGAGATTGAACCTTATGGGAAGGATTGCTCTTTCCCGGTCCCTGTTTGCCGAAATACTCATCGAAGAATTCCTGGAACGGTGAGCCCTCGGGTACCTTTGGCATTGGAACGGGTCCTGAATCGCCATCCTGTCCCTTTACCGTCTGCGACGTGGAGATATTGACCACAGCATCAAGCAGCCCCTCGGCGAGATCGGCAACAGATGCCGGACCTTGCGCGCGGGGTTGAGCCGATTGGGCCGCTGCGACAGTCACAAAGGCAGGCGTGACATTCGTGGCGGTCAGCGCAAACAAAGCCAGCGCGGCAGTGGCAGAACGGAAAAATGGGCGACCAGTAGTGAAAACCATGCGTTCGGGCCTTTGTCTGTGTGGTCAGATTAAAAATAAACAGCAGTGGAATACAACAGAGCCGTGAGAGTAGACGAAAATATGACCAACGGCTCTAAGTTTGATAATGGCGAATTTTTATCGCCATTATCCTCGTGCGAGCCAGACCACACCCACGCCAAGCGCAATGGATGCAACTCCGGCAACCCGCAGAAAACCGTCAGGCTGTCCGCTGACATCCCGCGCAACGCGTTTTGCGATCAAGGGAAACAGCCGTAGAGCAGTCCCTCGAAAACGAGAAACAACCCTACGGCATCCAGAAAATCAATCATTCTGACCTGCCCCTATTGTGGGGCAGGTTTGGGAGGAACTGGTGGTGTGCTGCCTTTGACCGGCGGCAATGTTCCGTTGGCGTCCTGGAAATAACGGAAGAACTCGGAATTGGGCGAAAGCACCATCGTTGTTCCGGTATTATCCAGCGCTGTCGCGTAGGCCGACATCGAACGGTAGAACGCAAAGAAATCCGGATCTTTCGAGAAAACATCCGCAAAGATTCGGCTGCGTTCCCCTTCACCCTCACCGCGGGCGATTTCCGATTCCTTGCGGGCTTCCGCAACGATCTCGACAACCTGACGATCCGCAATCGCCTTGATCCGCTGTGCAGCTTCACGGCCACGGGCACGAAGGAATTCAGCCTGCGCGAGACGTTCGGCCTTCATGCGTTCGAACGTCTGTTGTGAAACTTCCTGAGTCAAATCCGTCCGGCGAATACGCACGTCGGTAATCTCAAGACCGAGTGACTCGGCGTCAGGACGCAGCTGCTCACGCACTTCACGCATCATTCCGGCACGCTCGTCGGAAAGCGCAGCCTCAAAGCCCCGCAAACCATAAACGCTACGCAACGATGCATCGAGACGAGTGCGCAAACGCGATTCAGCGAATGTCACGTCACCCGACACCGTTTGGCGGAACTTGCGCGGATCGGTAATACGATAGACCAGAAACGCATCGACTTCATAGAACTTGCCGCCTGAAACCTGAACCCGGATATTATCCAGTTCAAAGCTCAGAAGACGATCTTCGATCATCTGCACACTGTCGGCTTCAAGGAAACCGAATGGCAGCTTGAAGTAAACACCTGGCTTGGTTTTTACATCGACGATCTGACCGAAGCGCAAGACAATGGCTTGTTGGCGTTCATTGACAACGAAGATAGAGGAATAGACCAGCAAAGCGACAAACGCGATCAGACCGGCAATAAGAGGAAGACGGTTCTGGTTCATCACTTTGTTCCCTCTACCGGGCGCTGCTGCTTGGTAATCTCAGACAATGGCAGGTAGGGAACGATGCCCTGGCCATTGTTTTGATCAACAATCACCTTGTTCGAATCTTTCAGTACACGCTCCATTGTTTCAAGGAACAGACGTTTACGGGTAACTTCCGGCGCCTTCACATACTGGTCATAGACCGATGTGAAACGTTGGGCCTCACCCTGTGCTTCCTGCACGATACGGTTCTTGTAGGCGGCTGCATCTTCGCGGATCTGCGCACCTTCACCGCGAGCCTGACCGAGCTTCTGGTTGGAATACTGGTTCGACTCTTCGACAAACCGGTCTTCGTCCTGTTCCGCACGCTGCACTTCATCGAAGGCATCCGCTACTTCACGGGGTGGAGAAGCATCTTCAATTGAAACCGCGTTGACCTGTATACCCGCACCATATTCATCAAGCGTCTTTTGAATGATGCCGCGCACGTCATTGGCTATCCCGGCACGATTGTCGCGGAAAATATCCTGCGCCGGACTGCGGCCAACGATTTCGCGCATCGCGCTTTCGGATACTTGCTGAACCATGTTTTCAGGGCTTTCAACATGGAAGAGATAAGCGACCGGATCCGAAACCCTGTAAAGGACGGAGAACTGAACATTTACAATGTTCTGATCACCCGTAAGCATGAGACCTTCCTTGGCACCGGAAACGCCCTGTCCGCCAATCTTCTTCTGCTTTTCAACGATCTCGACTTTTTCGTAGGTTTCGATTGGCCAGAAATGGAAATGCAGACCCGGTTCGGCGATATCAGCCTTGGGTTTACCAAAGCGCAATTCGACGGCCCGCTCATCAGGCTGGACGGTATAGATGCATTGGAACAACCAGAATGCGACCAGCGCAAGCGCGGCCAGACCGAAAATCGTTGTGCCACTGCCGGGACCGCCGGGGATCGCCTGGCGCAGACGGTCCTGACCACGGCGGATAATGTCTTCAAGGTCGGGCGGATTGCCTCCGGGGCCTCCTCCTTGCGGTTTTTGACCCCAAGGGCCACCACCGCCACCGTTATTGTTACCGCCGCCACCCCAAGGGCCGCCGCCACCGTTCTGATTACTCCAGGGCATTCCTACCTCATGTTTTGGAACGAGATTCGCCACCCCATGGCAACGTCCCGCTAACCCGATATCCCGTTTATAGGGATGGCGAGGCCCGCTTTCAACGCGCAGCGCGGTTTTTCATGCGGATTTGGTAAAAAGATGAATGATTATGACCGTTTATCACGAAATTTTCATACCGCTTGCAACACGGCGCTCAATTTCTACAACCGCTCGTAAACGACATAGCGGGTTGCATAGTTGTCTTTTTCACCGGCGGGAAATTCCTCCTGCGAAACTTCCTTCCAGATTTTCGGATCAATCGCCGGGAAAAATGCATCCCCTTCAATATCTGCAAGAACCCAAGTCAGGTGCAGACGGTCCGCTCTGTCCAGAAGCTGGCGATAGATTTCGCCACCACCGATCACGCAGATTTCGTCCACTTTGTCGGCGCTGGCATGGCTGCCTGCAATCATCAGGGCCTCGTCCACGGAACGCGCCGCGATAACGCCTTCGACGGAAAACGCCGGATCACGGGTAATCACGATATTGGTGCGGCCAGGCAACGGTTTGCCGAGCGAATCCCATGTCTTTCTACCCATGACGATCGGCTTGCCCATGGTAATCGCCTTGAAGCGCTTCATGTCCGATGAGAGCCGCCAAGGCAGCCCGTTATCGCGACCGATAACGCCGTTCTGTGCAACAGCAACAACAAAGCTGATCATCAAGCCCTATTTCCTTTCCAGAAGCAGTATGTTGAGATCCTCCTGCGGCAAGAAGTTCTCGGCAGTCATTTCAAAAGTCGTTGGTCCGGTTTTCCTGACATTCTTGCCACAGAAACTGATCAAAGTGTCCGGGTCGCCCTTGTCGATTGTCAGTTTGAATTTCTGAATGGAACCCGCCCAATTGGCTCCTGTCGTCAAAACATAAGAAATCCAGTTTTCGTAAAGTGGATAGGAGTTCGGTGGTTCTTTCTCCACAATCTTGGCAACAGTTTGGTTGAAGTCCTTATCACGACAATATTTGCGGGTGTGCTCCGCATCATCCGCCATCGGGGCCTTCCCCGTCGGATCAAATCTCAGCCCTACACCACCGCCAACGCTGGGCTTGTAGCGATGCGAGACGCGAAGCTCTTTCCCGGCCGGAAACTTCATCGACCACCAGAAAGTCGACTTCAACGTCCAGCCCGGATTGAAGATAACTTTACCATCGGTGGACTCGCTGCTTTCAATAAGAAGGCCGCGACTGATCCAGTCTTCCTTGGTTTGATCATCCAAGGCATTGATTGCCGCACCCACTTTGCTGTCAAAAGGTGAGACCGGTATACCCTTTCCGGCCAGAATATCCGTAACATCAAGACCGTCGGTCGCTGCCCTTTGCTGCAACGTGGGCGTAATAGGCTGTCCGTCTGCCGTGACCGTAAAATCGAGAAAATTATCCGACTCCCGATGCGGAATTGAGATCATTGAATCGTTTTCAGCCACCATATCCGGCATCGGAAATGCAACTATGCTCTCAACATCAACCTTGGCGCTGTTCTTGAAGATATAATCGACCCGAACCTGCTTTTCCGAAATGAAAAGATCTTCCTGCTGCATCCATATGTCCTGGCTGCGCAGGAAAACCAGTCCCCCGGTCGAGAGTGAGGCAGACGTGTCATTCGCCAGCGACAGGGATGGTTGAGCAAACAAGGCGAGCAGAGCAGACAAACATAAGCGTTTCAGCACAATGGTCTCCCGATAATGGCCTATACGGCGATGGGTGCCTTGATACTCGCTTCTGAAACGTAGTTCTCAAGACTGAAATCTTCGAATTTGAAGGCGAAGAGATCTGTCACATCCGGGTTTATGCGCATAGTTGGCAAATGACCGGGTTTACGGGCCAATTGCAATTTTGCCTGTTCAAAATGGTTTGAGTAAAGATGGGCATCGCCCAGCGTGTGAACGAAATCTCCCGGCTGCAATCCGGTTACCTGCGCCACCATCAGTGTCAGCAAGGCATAGGAAGCAATATTGAAGGGCACACCAAGAAAAATATCGGCAGAGCGCTGATAAAGCTGGCAGGAGAGTTTGCCGTCCGACACATAGAACTGGAAAAGGCAGTGACATGGCGGCAGCGCCATTTCATCCACAAGCGCAGGATTCCATGCCGAGACAATCAAGCGCCGTGAATTAGGGTTTTTGCGTATCTCGCTCAAAAGATTCGCGATCTGGTCGATGTGACGGCCATCGGGCGCTGGCCACGAGCGCCACTGATAGCCGTAGACTGGTCCCAGATCGCCATTCTCGTCAGCCCACTCATCCCAGATCGTAACGCCGTTTTCCTTGAGATAGGCAATGTTGGTATCGCCCTGCAGGAACCACAGCAGTTCGTGAATGATCGATTTCAGATGCAGTTTTTTTGTTGTCAGAACGGGAAAACCGGCGGCAAGGTCAAAACGCATCTGGTATCCGAAGACGGAACGCGTGCCGGTACCGGTCCGGTCACCGCGATCAACGCCCGAATCGAGCACGTGCTGAAGAAGATCAAGATAAGTGCGCATGGCACCTCTTTAGCAGATTCGCCCTATCAATGCGTAAAACTTCTGTGTGATCCACAGTCAGGAACGACAATCATCCCCGGCGAATCACCGGGGATGATTTTTCATCCGAGAAAAATCAGAGACTGCCGAGCAGACCGAGTTCTTTTGCCGTCAGATAGTAGAAAGTGACGCGGCCTTTCGAGCGGTCATCCTTCATAATCGCGCAAACCGCCTGAATTGCCGCATCAGCCTTGGCAGCGTCGGTAACACCGAGCTTCTTGCCAACCCAGCTGGTGCGAACACGGCCGAGCTCTTCCGGATCAGAGCAGGAAACCAGAGAGGAATCCCTGTTGCGCAGAGCAATTCCGAGATGTTTGACGATTTTTGCGACTGTCGCTTCGTCTGCACCGGCATCATAATGACGTACGTCTTTTAGATAGTCACTCATGGAAAGACCCCTGATTGTGAGATTCAATGCCTGGCACTGGAACCTCCCTGACACGAAAGACATCGCACAACCGGCAGATGCATGAGGCGATGACTCATTAGACACAGGAAACATTCCTCACCAACAGGAACGTGTCAATGCCACTCTTTCATTTCGTCGCGACACCACCTATATAGGTCCTGCTGGTTTCGGCCAGCTATGGTGATAAACGGACGATACAATAAGCCTATTGGACCCGGGGGCGGTACCCGGCGCCTCCACCAGAGTGCAGTTGCGAGAGTGCATTGTGGCGGGGGCGAAATAGGATCGACAAGGGTGTAAAAATCGCTCTTTTGCCCGGCATAGTACCACCGTTATCGGGCTAACTCAGTAGTTGCAAACGACAACTATGCGGAAGCACGTCTCGCCGCTTAATGCGGTGCGATAGCTTCAAATTAAGTCCTAGGGGTTCGCACTTCTAGGCGGGGTTCGGAGGTACCTGGCAACAGAAACCTCCACTTTCCTTTCTGAAATCTGCCGTGCTGCCAGACCCATTTGGGTTCGGCACATCTTTTGTCATTTTATCGATCGACGCGCAGCGTACATTCCGTTACCGCTATAGAAAAGGCCCGGAACAGCGCGTTCCGGGCCTTTTGCTTTCGTCTGATAGAAGCGCGGTTATTATTCCGCTGCAGCTTCCGCTTCAACGATCCGGCGGCGACCGATCGTTGCCTGCGTCAGAACGAAGGCTCCGACGGCACAGAGGCCAATGCCTGCAGCCATTGGTAATGCAGTTCCATCGAAGAACAGTCCGGCAACCACCATTGCAACGGCAGCTGTCACAAAGTGCAGCGTTCCCATCAAGGCGGATGCCGTACCGGCGATCTCGCCGTGATCTTCAAGCGCGAGAACCGCCGTTGTCGGGATAACGAGACCGAGGAAGCCGTAGCCTATGAACAGGAATGTGGCCAAGACCGGCAACTGGTTGAAGCCGAGCGCCATAACCACAACCATGGCAGCCATGGTGAACGAAAATGCCGTCAGCGCCACACGCATCACCCGCACCAGGCCAAAGCGTTCACCGAGCCAACCCGTCAGCTGCGATACCGTGAAAAACGACACGGCATTGATTGAGAACGCAATACTATACTGGGTTGGCGTGAGACCGTAGTGATCAATCAGCACAAACGGTGAATTGGCGAGGTAAACCAGAAAGCTGGAGATACTCAGACCGCCGATAAAGGTGAGTGTCAGAAAATTCCGGTCGCCCATCAGCAGACGGTAAGCTGCCAAAGCGCTGCGAAGGCTGCTTTCCTGCCGGGCATCCTTGGGCCGGGTTTCCTTCAGCTGTGTCGACAGCAGGATGAGGCCGATAAAGGCTGCAATCATCACCGCCCAGAACACACCGCGCCAGCCATAGACGCTGATGACGGCACTGCCTGTCAGCGGAGCAAGAATTGGCGAAATACTGAAAACCAGCATCAGCAAAGACATCAGGCGTGCAGCCTGAACACCCGTATGCATGTCACGCACGATCGCACGTGGAATGACCATACCCGCTGCCCCGCCAATGCCCTGCAGGAAGCGGAATGCAATCAGGGTTTCAATATCCTTCGACAGAGCACAACCCACACTGGCCACCGCAAACAGGCCGATGCCCATATAGAGCGGCGCCTTGCGGCCCCACATATCCGACAGGGGTCCATAGATCAGCTGGAAGATCGCAAAGGAGATGAAGAAGGCGAGAAGGCTCATTTGTACGACATTGTTCTCGGCGCTCAGATCCTTGCCGATTGATGGCAGCGCCGGAAGATACATGTCGATCGCAAATGGCCCGATGGCCGATAAGAGACCAAGAATGAGGGCTGTACGAAAGAAAGAAGTTGTCATGGTGTTTATCTTTCAGAAAACGGCAACAACAAGCTCATCAGCTTGGATGCTGCGTTGCTCTCAGGAGTGGTTCAGAATTTTTACAACGTGCGATGCAATTACGCGTGCTTGGGAGACGACGCGACCTCACATAGCAAAAACAAAGTGTCAATATTTTTAGACACAAGTGTCAAACTAGACACCATTGTCTAAAACGTCAATGCGCATTACCTTGGCTTTATGAAAAATCCAAAAGAAGCAGCGCATAAGGCGACCGGCCATACTCAACGTGGTCAATGTTCAAAACGGCTATCGATATTGGATGCAGCGGCTGAGGTGTTTTGCCGGGAAGGCTTTGCCGGAGCGAGTATTGATGAAATCGCCGCGGAAGCGTGCGTTTCACGCCAGACTATATACAACCACTACCGCGAAAAGGAAACCCTCTTTACCGCAGTGGTTGAAGACGTGACCAACCGGACCAATTCCAGCCTTTTTTCAATTCTGGCGACATTTCCCGATAAACCCGACAATCTTGAAGACGATCTCAGCACATTTGCCCTCGGGCTGACAAAGAATTGCCTATGCAATCAGGATGGCAAATTCTTGCGCAAGCTCGTCCAATCCGAAGGGGAACGTTACCCGCAATTGTTCGAAGGCTGGCGCAAGCACGGACCGGGAAAGATCGGAACCGCCCTTGCCGCGCTCTTTGCCCGTCTTTCCTATGGCGGCGTCCTGCAAATAGATGATTTTGACTTGGCCGCCCGGCAGTTTCTGGCTCTGGTCAACGCCGATTTGCAAATGATCACCCTGTTTGGCGAGACGCCAAGCGATGAGGAACTCGAAAATGCGGCGCGCAATGCAGTCCGTACCTTCCTGCGAGCCTATTCGGCGCCGGTGGTAAATATTGCGGCTCCAGCACCTCTCGCCAAGGCCGTTGGATGACATTTTAACCGGGGAAACGGACTATAGCCCCAGGCGCTGAAACGGCTGCAAGCTGCAGTGTCGAACCGCTCAGCCAGGGGAAAGGCCTCGCCCTTCTCGCCTCTCCGCGCATTTTCTTGCCGTTTCAGGCGCCATTTCAGCCAGATTTATGAGTTTACGAGCTAATTTAATCAGAGAGCTTACAAGCGGTCGCATTTCCTTTATCCATGCGCCATAATAGCTCAAACGTGTTTGTCATCTCTGCTTGACAGAGAGGGGCGAATCCATGGGATAAGAGTGCATGCCACAAGATATGATCCGCTACGATATATTGGCCCAGGAAGCGCTACGCGGCGTCATCCGCAAAGTCCTTGGTGAAGTCGCCAAGGCTGGTCTTCCCGGCAACCATCATTTTTTCGTCACCTTCCTGACGGGCGCGTCTGGTGTACGTATTTCAACGCGCCTGCATGAAAAATACCCTGAACAGATGACCATCGTTCTGCAGCATCAGTTCTGGGACCTGCAGGTCACCGATACGCTGTTTGAAGTTGGCCTGTCCTTTGGTGACGTACCGGAGCGCCTTGTGGTGCCGTTCTCTGCCATTCGTGGCTTCTATGATCCTTCCGTCAATTTCGAACTGGAATTTGATGTTGAAGTTGAGGAAACGGTTGGCGACAACGATCAGGGCATTACCAGTATTGCCCCTGTGCAGCCTGCCGAGAAGCCCAAGGCTGTGCCAGCGGCAACAAAAGCCAAGTCTTCAGCCAAGCCAGCCAAAAAGCCCGCGAAGGCCGGCGAGAAAGCTGATGCTCCGCGCGAGGAAACCGGCGAGAAGGCATCGGCCTCCGTGGTTTCACTGGATTCCTTCCGCAAGAAAAAGTAACCGCTGAGATGGCCGACGTCGTCAATCTGCGATTGTTCAGAAAACGCAAGGCGAAGGACGCCAAAGAACAAAGTGCGGCCGAAAACAGGATTGTGTTCGGCCGTACCAAAACCGAGAAACAGTTTGAGTACAAAGCCAGCCGGAAAGCTGACCTGTTTCTTGACAGCAACCGCCTTGAAGGCAACCAGCCTTCTGGCGATGATGAAGCCGACAAGACGTGAGTCTTGTCCGCAAACGCTCAGTGACCATTCGCGGTCATCGCACCAGCTTTTCCCTCGAAGATGCCTTTTATGACATTATCACGTCGATTGCCCAAAGCCGCGATATGACACTTGCAGGCCTGATTGCCGAGATCGATGAAGGCCGCGACCGCAATTCCAACCTGTCCTCGGCGCTGCGGATTTACGCCTTGGAGTGGGTCAGGACTGACACGAAGACCACACCCTAAATCTCTGATTTGATTCCTGAATCCTTGCAAGGCGATGGTACGTGGTTCGACGGGCTCACCATGAGGAGAGTGAGGAATGCAGGGAGTATAATCGCACCACGGCAATTAGCCCTGCAGCCCACCCATCTTCCTCATGGTGAGCCTGTCGAACCACACACAATCATCGTGTCAGCGTCCAATCCAACAGCGCTCACCATGAGGAGAGTGAGGAGTGCAGGGAATATAATCTGCACCACGGCAATTAGCGCTGCAGACCACCCATCTCCCTCATGGTGAGCTTGTCGAACCACGCACAATCATCGTGTCAGCGTCCAACCAACAGCGCTATTGAACCGTTGGACCCAGTGTTTTCAGGAAATCATCGACCGATTGTTTGTTAAGCGCGCCACTGCCTTGCGGCTGCGCTTGTGCCCCGCCATTTGGTGCGGGCTGTTGTTCGCGCGCTTTACGGGCAGCCTCATCAGCCGCACGTTTTTCAGCCTCGGCCTTTTCTGCCGCCGCCTTCTCCACCGCTGCCTTTTCCGCTGCCAGCCGTTCAGCCTCGGCACGCGCAGCGGCTTCCTGTTCTGCCCTCAATCTTGTTTCTTCAGCCAGTTTCTGCCGCTCGGTCGCCTCGCTCTGATAAAGCAACACTTCACGCCGAAGCCGTTGCTTTTCAACCAGCGAGGCCTGCATGGTTTCGACCCGCTGCTGCTCCCGCTCCAGCGTGCGCTGGGTCAAGAATTGTTCGAGCGGCTGCCGGTTCAACGTCCACTTCGGATTGCGCCATGGCCCTTCACCGCTGAATTCGACCACCGGTTCAGCTCCGGCAACGACCAGTTTGCCCGGATCGAATGCAAATCGTCCCTGTGAAGTAACAGTCATGTCAGGCAGATTGAGCCGCAGGTCGGCGGCCAGAGTTGCGCCCGCACTTTTCAGCTGGAATGTTGAAGTGCGCGCCATCCCGCCCGCAATGGTGAAGGCAAACTCCGCCGAACCGACATTGAAGGGACCGGCATGCAGATATTTGCCAATCACCGCGTTCACGGCATCGCTGGTCACTGAACCCTGCAGCGTATCGGCATCCCCAAGGATGGGTTTCAGCGCGTCCGGATTGATCGCATCGATAGCAAGGTCTTCAACTGAGATGACACCCGAACCCGCGACGGACGCCATCATTTCGGTCACGGACGTGCCACTGGCATTGACCGATGCCGCAATTTTCGCGGTGCCCATCAATGGCTCTTTGTCGTCTGGCGTATAAAGGTCATCCAGCGCTGCCTGATCCAGCGTAAATTGCCCGGTTGCCAAACCATTGCCGCTCGTATTGCGCAGCTCGAACATGCCTTTGAACGTACCGCCAAGGATTTCACCCTGCGCATCATCAAGCCGCAAATATCCATCTTTGAGCGAAGCACTTGATTGCAATTTGGTGACGGGGCCAAGAATACCGGCATCCGCCTCATCGGCCCTGATTTTCAGGTTGAAGCCCACCGGAAAAAGCGGCGCACGGGCAAAGGTCTCCTTCGGCCAGAACTTTTCGCCGCTTTCATCGACAGCGCCGGTACCAAGCATGAATTCTGCCAGAGATTTGAGATCCAGCCTGGTGAACGCGAGATTACCCTGAACATCCGGGATATTGTTCTCGACACCCAGATCAAGCCGCCCGCCTATTTTCGTATCATCTACCTTGCCGTTCAGATCCGGCAGCACAAGCCTGCCCTTCGCCAGCTGGAAACTGCTGGCCATATCGACCGGCATACCGCTGCCAAATCCCGGCAGCGAATAACCTGCCGTTGCAAGAAACGGCTCGAGATCACCGGCCTTGATCGAAGCCCGGCCCTCGCCGTTCAACAGGCCGTTGATGCTGCGCAAACTTCCGTCAATCAGCGCCTGACCGTCAGGCGCTTTCAGCGATAGCTGGGTTTGAATGCCATCCTTGCCATTGCCCTTCAAAGCAAGATCAGCCTCAAGCTCGCCGACCAGTCCCAGGGGCAGTGCAGGCAGCCCCATCAGGGCCATCAGGGGCTCACCATGGTCGCTGCGGGCATTCATGGTCAATTCAAGCGCTCTGAGCTTGTCAGTGCCCTGACTGGTCGTTCCGGAAAGCGTGATATCCATGCCACCGGTTTTACCGGCAGTGCTCAGAGAGAATTCGTCCGAGGCATTCTTCCCATGCAGGGCATTGGCGAGAATGCTCAGCTGCGTATCCTGAAACAGATCAGGATATTTGGCAGCATGGTCGTTCAGAGCCGCAATAAATGGGAAATCAGGAAATCGCTTGGCAAGCGCCGAGACGAACGGTGCCAGATTGTCCGAAAGAATGGTCGCATCCAGCGATCCAGTCGCCTCGTCCTTGAATGGCTCCATCTTGCCGGTCGCTGTAATCGTAGCACCGGAAAGATTGTTGATGATCAGGCGGTCAATATCAAAAACGCCATCGCGCAAGCGAAAGCCTGTATCCAAAGACTCAGCAACCAAACCGCCATGGCTCACAGGTCCTGCTTTCAAACGAACATCAAGGTCCTGCCCCGCCAATTGCGGCGCTCCGTTACCTGCTTCGGAGGGGGCGTTCCTGCCAAAAATGGCAGCAAAGGCTTCCAATGCATCGCCGTCCAGTGCACCGCCTTCCAGCGTTAATTGGGTCAGTGGCACAGATTCGCCCTTGGCACTGCGGATCAGCGAACCCTTTAACGAGGCTCCGCCCAATGCTACTTCCAGATTATCCATGCGCTGCAATTCGTCATGCAGCTTCACATCTGCCGAAAAACCGGCGCCAGGCAGCCGCCGGATTGCCTCATCCACCGTATCGGTCAGCCACGCGGCAAGTCCCGAAGGCTGGCGCGATGCGACCAGCAATTTCCCGTCAAAGCCGAAATCCGCGCCGATCTGCAGCATGCCGTTGGCTTCAAACTGGGTCCGCCCCGGCAATTCCGCCTTGAGCTGATTGATCTTCCATTGACCCGCAGAGGGCTCGGCATCAATTGTCACAGAACGGATCGTCGTGTCGCCCGCCACAATAGCCGGAAGTTTCAAATCGATAGAGCCGGGCACGCTCGGTATCGGCAATTGGTCCATCAGCCGCCGGAATACGCCAAGACGTTGAGCGGCATTATGCGGCTTCGGCCTGCTCCCCTTGGCATCGTCATTCTGATTGTCGAATGTAACCTGCTGGCCATCCGCCTTGATTTCAAACCGGGGATTGTTGCCATAATCGAACAGCGCATTGCCGTTGACGATATAGGGATCGATGATCGTCCCCTGTTCCATACGAAATTCGGGAATGGTGATCTTCGCATGATCTGCTTCAAAGCGGCCCGTAGCGCGAACGCTGGAAAGAAGCGGTTTATCTTCGGGGGCAGCTGTTTTGGCATTTTTCACGGAACCCGCATTGGCAGGCATCTCGTCAGCGGACCGGATGCTGATATTACCCGCATATTTCAATGCACCGCTATCCAGCGTCAGTCCACCATCGGTTTCCAGCACCGCAGGTATACCATCGGGCGAGACCCGCGCGTGCAGATTGATTGAGCCATCGGCTTTCACCTTTCCCGTGGAGGCGGAAATAGCCGTGCGCTCGCCATTGAAAAGCAGCGTCCCGTCGAATTTCCACGGTCCGCTCAGATTGGCTGCCGATAGCCTTGCATCGAGATCGCTGACTGTACGCACGGTAGAGGTCGATGCATCACGAATGACCACCGAGCCATTGGTAATCTGCATATTCTCCAACTTCACCTGCGCTGAACCAAACGATGTCTGCGGACGGATTGCCCAGTCAATCATGCCGCTCTTGTCGATATTGACCGAGGCAGTCGGCTTCTCCAGACGCATATCGAAAATCAGAATTTCACCGCGCAGGAAGGGTGCAAGCTCCGCATCCATCGAGAACTTGTCGATAGTCATGACCGGCTCGGAACCGGGATCACCAACCTTTACATTGGAGAATGTCACGGAAGGAAACGGCAAGAGCCGTGCACTGGCGGTCCCAGCAACCGTGACCGGCCGTCCAAGCAGGGCTGAAGCTTCACGCTCGAATGATGAACGGTAGCCGGCCCAATCGACAAAGTACGGCACCACCAGCGCTGCAGTCAGCACCAGTACCAATAATCCGCCGATCAGGACAAAGAGGCGTGTCAGTATTTCAACTCCATTCCCGTATGCCGGGCACCTTATACACCGCATCGTTCACAAATTGGGCGAAGATGCGGAATCAAAGTGCCAGGTTACAGCCGTAAGATCTTGCCCGGATTCATGATATTGCCCGGATCGATCGCCCGTTTGATCGACTCCATGACATCAACCGCCCCGCCGAGTTCAAGCCGCAGGAATTTGATCTTTCCCTGTCCGATACCGTGTTCGCCCGTACAGGTTCCATCCATGGCGATCGCCCGAAGGTTGAGCCGTTCGACGAAAGCCTCCACATTCTGGATTTCTTCGGGGTTCTTGTCATCGAACAGGATCAGCACGTGAAAGTTACCGTCCCCGGCATGCCCAACAATCGGAGCGATCAGACCGCTCTTCTCGATGTCTTTCTCTGTCTCGACAATGCATTCGGCAAGCCGGGAAATCGGCACGCACACATCCGTGGACAAGGATTGCTTGCCGGGTGCGAGCGTCATGCAGGCAAAATAGGAATTATGCCGCGCTGACCAGAGCTTTTCACGCTCTTCCAGATTGGCTGTCCATTTGAACTCGCCGCCGCCATTGGCTGCGGCAATCTCTCCAAACAATTCGGCCTGTTCTGCCACGCCTGCATCGCTGCCGTGAAACTCCAGAAACAGATAGGGCGCGACCGGATAATCCAGCTTGGAATAATTGATCATCGCCTGCATTTCCAAACTATTGACCAGTTCGATACGCGCCACCGGGATGCCCATCTGGATGGTTTCGATGACCGCGTTGCAGGCGCTTTCCAGATCTGGAAACGCGCAGATGCCACCGGAAATCGCCTGCGGAATTCCATAGAGCTTCAGGGTCAATTCCGTGATGATTCCGAGTGTGCCTTCCGACCCGACAAGCAGGCGAGTCAAATCATAACCGGCCGAGGTCTTCTTCACTCGCTTGGCCGTACTGATCAAACGGCCATCCGGCATGACAGCCTTCAATGCCAGCACATTTTCCCGCATCGTGCCATAACGCACAGCATTGGTGCCCGATGCGCGCGTGGCCGCCATGCCGCCAAGGCTGGCATTGGCACCCGGATCAATCGGGAAAAACAGGCCGGTATCGCGCAGATATTCGTTGAGTTCCTTGCGGGTAACACCGGGTTCTACAACAACATTCAGGTCTTCATTATAGACCTTGAGGATACGGTTCATCCGCGACAGATCAATTGAGACACCGCCTGCCGGGGCGTTTACTTGGCCTTCCAGCGAAGTACCGGTTCCAAACGGAATGATCGGCACGTGCCATTCGCCGCACAGGCGCACGATTTCCTGCACGTCTTCCGTTGTCTCGGCAAAAACGACCAGATCCGGGGCCTGATTGGGAACATAGCTTGTCGTATGAGCATGCTGCTCGCGGATGGATTTACCCGTCTGCGCGCTGTCGCCAAACCGCTTCTTGAGAATAGAAACAACGGTCGCAATACCATTTTCATTGCGCACCATTGCCCCTGCATCAGCCAATGCCATTCCGGTCTCCCGAATTCCAATCGAGGATTCGTCTAATTCGCCTGCATTTTCAGTCAGTGCACGCGACTTGTCCAGTTGTAACTCTGTGTGAGATAACCGCAAGGGTTCAAGCGGAAATTGGTCAAAACAGCAGCAAAGGCGATCAAACTCAAGGAAAACTAATCCTAGTCCTCATCGTCATCATCCTCGCTCGGCTCCCAATCCGTCACCCGGATAAAGCGCTCCTGCTCGCCGGTCCGTTCAAAAACGCTGCCGATGGGAGAGTCGAGAAGAGGTATAATGCTGGGATCATAATTGGCGATGGTGTTCACATCGAAAATCCCGCTATTTTCAGGATCTTCCATGTAGTCGTCACTTTCGAAACCCGAAAGAAAACGCCAGCCGCTGTCCATTTCGTTGTCGGGGTCTTCCCGGTACATGAACCGCACGGGATACCCGTCGATTGTGATCGTATCCGTTGCGATACAGCCACCGTAATTGCGTACCAATGGCCGTATCTCGTCTTTGGTGAGTCGGTACGTTTTATCCATGACTAATTTTAATTGAAAGTCATGGACTTGGCGAGTCTGCGAAAACGATCGGCAAATTTATCCTTCTCGCTATCGCGCACAATCAGGATTGCCCGGACATAGCGATTCGTTTCGAACCGCGCGATCTGCGCCACATACAACTGATCGCTGCTGGCCGAATCCGTGGCACGTCCATCAATTTCCACCCATTCCCCACCATCCGCCACGGCACTTGTTTCATTGTCGGAGCGGACGTCCTTGATGCCGGTCAGCGAAGCAAATGCCTGTTTGGAAAAATCCATACGCTCGGCCGCTTCGGGCGCCTTTCCAAGGTTTGAAGCAATGATGACAACTGGCTGCGAGGAATTGGCGGGCACGTCCTGCGGACCGTCTGTCAGAATGTAGGTTGCACCTGCAATGACGCGGATCGGGCGGAAAGCAGCCATATCCGCAACTTTGAACGGCAAGGCCGCCACTTGCTCTTCCATGGTTGGCGGTGTGCGAACGGTTATCGACCGCAGGGTGTTGTCGACATCCGCATCGGACAGGCCGTCCGGAACCCCATCCGGAATCTGCACGGTAATCATCGTCGTGGTCGTCGGCCCCTGCGCAAGAACAAGCCATTTGCGGTATTTAACACCCGACGCAATCTGGCTGCCGTGGATCATCTTTGCATGGGATGCCCCTTTGACCGACCAGTCCTCGGGTTGACCCGCAACAACGATGCCCGTTGGCAGCAAACCTTCGGCATTGAACTTCGCCGCAATTTGCGCGTAAGCCTCCGCCGGCAACTCAGTCAGAACGATGGATGATCCTTTGGTCAGATCCTGAAAACCGCTGAATGCTGACGACGGCTGCATACCTTTCGGCACAACCAGGCCCACACTCGAGCCTTCCGGAAAAACCGCCTCCTGCGCTAAACTCGATTGGCAAGTGGCCCAGAGCAGGGCGAAAGCCAAAATGGCGGTTGAAAATCGCATGAAGACAGTCCTCGTCACGTTCTATTTAATTCTGACTAGCAACGCTTGGAACGGTCTGGCAAGCAATTGGTTTCACAGATGTTCTGCGAACATCATTACCGGGATTACCTAGCTCAGATATTTTTTGAAAAATGCGACAGTCCGGCTCCAGGCCAGATCAGCCGCTTCCTTGCTGTAACGCGCTGTTGACGTATCATTGTTGAATGCGTGGTTCGCGCCTTCATAGACTTCGATGTCGAAGGTCTTGCCACTGTCTTGCAGAGCCTTCCGGTAGCCATCAATGCCCGCATTGATCCGCGTATCCAGCCCGGCATAGTGTAAAAGCAACGGCGCCTTGATCTTTGCCACGTCCTCGGCCTTTGGCTGGCGGCCATAATAAGCCACGCCGGCGTTAAGCTCCGGCGCATTGACAGCAAGATCATTGACCAATCCGCCGCCCCAGCAAAAACCCATGACGCCCACCTTGCCATTGGCATATTTCGCCTCCTTCAGAGACGAGATCGTTGCCACCCCTTCGGCAATGGTCTTGTTGGGGTCGAGATTGGCAATCAAGTCCCGCGCCTTGTCTTCATCTGAAGGTGTACCTCCAACCGATGAGAGGAAGTCCGGCGCAAAGACCGTAAATCCTTCCAGCGCCATGCGCCGGGCAATATCGCGGATATGATCGTTGAGGCCGCGATTTTCATGAATGACCACCACCACCGGCAATTTCTCTGTCGTGTCTGAAAGGCGGACACTGTAGCCCTTCATGTCACCCGAAGGTCCGGAGTGAATCACGTCTTTGGTGAGAAGCCGGGGATCGTCTGATGCGACAACGGCAGCCTGTGCGGAATTCGCCGCCAGCATCGGAGCGATGACAGCGGCGGCGGCTCCCGAACCCGCCAGTTTGGCGAGCTTGTCCATAAAGGCACGGCGGTCGAGTGTCAGATGTGTATATTCATCATAGGCTTCAACCATGGCCTGATTAATTTTAGGGGTCTTCTTCGGCTTGTCCATTGCGGCTCTTTCCATCGAAAAGGACTGCCGGGTCAACGAACGCCTGCCGTTTCACATTACCCCTTAAGGCGATGCGAAAGAACACCGGTGGAAAGCGCAACGCCGAGTCCAGTAATCACTGCTGCCCCAATTTCCCAGACGCCGACCGGCTCGTCAAGGAAGATAGCTCCACCAAAAGTTGCAAGGACGGGTGTCAGGGCACTAAAGGCAGCAGCCTGACTGCCGCCAAGGGCGCGAACTGCTATGCCGTAGGCGAGCATGGCGGCCAGACCCGACAGCACGCCCTGGCTCAAAAACTGCAGGCCAATTTCCGGCAGCGGAACGCTGGCGATTGTAGTGCCGAAGACCAAAGCAAGGCCAACATGGATGATAAAGGACCAGACAGCGATCAGTGCGCCACCCTCCAGAGCCGTCAGCCCCGAACGACGGAAGGCATGGGTATAACCGGCCCATAGCAGCGCACCCAGCGGCAGGAAGACGAAGCTGATCCATGTAATCTCATGCGCAGCCAGACCGCGTATCAGCAGAATTGCCAATCCACCGAGGATGGCAGCAAGACCCAGACTACGCGACAGATCTGGCCGCTCGCCGAACAGCACGACGCCCATCAAAGCAGCGGCCAGCGGCATTGATCCGCCGAGAAGCACGCCCACGGCTGATGCCGGGGTCGAATGAATGGCAAATGTCGTGAGCTGGAAGAACACTGCACCCGCACCCAAAACCATGACAGCCAGCAGGATCAATGGCACGTTGCGTGGAATGAGACCTGTGCGCAGCCAGACCGGGGAAAGAACCAGCGCAGGCACTCCGTAACGGATCAGCCCGAGATCGATTGTGCCGAGATGCGCGCCACTGCTGTGGCGGGTGGCAATAATCCACGTTGCCCAGATGAAAACCGTAATCAGCGCCCCGGCATAGCCGGCGCCGAGCGAGTTGGACTTGTTGATTTCAGGAGTGATAGCGACCATTGGAGTTTCCTTTCAAATTTGTCCGAATGACTTCTGTTGAAAAGAGATTACCTCCAAGTGCATGAGCATGTCCTTGCAAGTTGATGCCACTGTGATTAGTGCTTAAGCAATATTCGGGAAGTTTCATCTATCTAAAAGGTGATTTATGCCAAATCTTGATAAATTCGATATTGGTATCCTTGAGGTGCTGCAACAGGATGCACGCGCCACAAATGTGGAAATTGCCGAGAAGGTGAATCTCTCGCCCTCACCCTGCCTGCGCCGTATCCGCAATCTGGAAAAATCCGGCGTTATTCGCGGCTATCGTGCGGACATCGATCGTAAAGGGGTTGGCCTTGGCCTGACTGTCTTCGTCGAAATCAAGGTGGGCCAGCACAGCCGTGAAAACTCTGACGCACAACAGGCCGCGCTGATTGCCATGCCTGAAGTCACCGGCGCGTTTCTGATTTCCGGAACAGCGGATTTTCTGGCAGAAGTGGTGGTCGAGGATTTGAGTGCTTACGAGCGGTTTCTCATAGAAAAACTGCTCGTTATCCCTGGCATTTCCGACGTGCGCTCAAACTTCGCTATCCGTACGATCAAAACCGGCAGCCCGTTGAAGTTGCCGGAGCGTTAGAAGAGTTGCACACATCAGTGGTGCGTGGTTCGACAAGCTCACCATGAGGGAGACGGTTTGGTTGCAAAGCTCACCGGAAATGTCGCGCATTAAGTTCATTCGCAAACGTCTCAGGATTTAGCGCCCTGCAATCCTCACTCTCCCTCATGGTGAGCCTGTCGAACCACGCACAATGGACGTGCAGCCATTTATTAACTCGCTAGAAAACGCGAGCAGCACCGAATTTCTCCAGCGCTGCCCGCAACTCAAACTCTATTTATCTTCGCAAAAGCTGATCCGATTACTGAATGGATCAGTCACGTGAACTTCCCGGCCCCATGGTGCATCTTCCAGACCCGGCTTCAAAAAGCGGTACTCCTTCGCATGAAGCTCCTTGTGAAACGCCTCAATCCCGTTCATCCGCACAAAAACCCGCGCGCCGGGGCTGGCATCGCCGGAATGCTCACTCAGATGCAATGTCAGACCGGAGCGTGAGACCTGACAATAGAGCGGCGTATTCGGCTCGAACCGGTGTTCCCAATCGAGTGTGAAGCCCAGATAGTCGAGATAAAATTCCCGCGCCTTGTCCACGTCAAATATCCGCAGGATCGGATTGGCCGGGCCAAAGGAAATAGCAGCCTGCTCGGCCGGACCCTCTGCGGCAATCCTGGCAGCAAGCACGTTCCAGTTGTCGAGGCCAAACCCGGCCGCAACCAATTCCAGTCCGTCACTGTGGGAAATATCGATGTTCCTGGCAGCCAGCGCCTGCCGCAGCGATTTGGCCATAGCCTTGGCGTCATGAAATGTACGCATGTTCAATCCTTCGCGTTTGGCGAACGAGGAAAGTCAGTGCCCGCATTGCCGACCCGTTCACCATTCAAAGGATGAAACGAAGCTTTGTTGGATACATTCACCGTGCCCCTGAGGGCCGCGAGCGGCTGGCCGTACCAGCCATATCCATGGATATAATCAGTTTGTTTTGCCGTCAACTGGACAGCACAAGCAATAAAAAGCCTACCGGACATAAAGCCCGGAAGGCATATTCGAACCGTTATTTCAGCCTGCCCTACTTCGGCAATGTGTAAGCGATCACATAATCACCCGGCTTGGTGTTGATCGAACCATGACCGCCCGCGACGATAACCACATATTGCCGTCCATCCGGCAGCGCATAGGACATCGGCGTCGACTGGCCACCAGCGGGCAAACGTGCTTCCCACAATTGCGTGCCTGTGGTCACATCATAGGCGCGGATATAATCGTCAACGGCCGCACCGAGAAACGCAACACCGCCAGCGGTGATGACCGGCCCGCCAAGTCCGGGCACACCCACCTTGAATGGCAGCGGCAGCGGCGAAGAATCGCGAACCGTACCGTTCCGGTGCTTCCAGGCGATTTTGCCTGTGCGAAGATCGGCACCGGCCACATAGCCCCATGGCGGCGATTGGCATGGCAGCCCGAGCGGCGAAACAAACGGCCCCATGACAACGGCATAGGGCGCACCCTCATTGCGGTTGAGACCCTGCTCACTGCCTTTGGTTCCCTTGCCGGGTGCAGGCACATCCGCACGGGGAACGAGCCTTGAGGTGAATGCCAGATAGGTCGGCATGCCAAACATGATCTGCCGCTCCGGATCGACCGCAACGCCGCCCCAGTTGAACACACCGAAATTGCCGGGATAGATCAACGAGCCCTGCAGAGATGGCGGTGTATACCGCCCCTCATAACGCAGTTTCTGGAACTCAATGCGGCACGCCAGCTGATCAAACAGCGAAACGCCCCACATATCCTTGCCCTTCAGCGGTTCCGGCATGAATGTCAGGCCCGAAACCGGCTGGGTTGGCGACGTGTGATCACCTTCAATGGCCCCGCCCGGCGCAGGCACTTCTTTGACAGGGATGATCGGTTCACCCGAGCGGCGATCCAGCACATAGATATCACCCTGTTTCGTTGGCCCCACCAGTGCCGGAACAACGCCGCCAGCAGTGTTCACATCGACAAGGCTCGGCTGCGATGGCACGTCCATGTCCCAGAGATCGTGGTGCACGGTCTGCCTGACCCAGCGCATCTGCCCGGTATTCAGGTCCAGCGCCACGATGGACGAGGAGAATTTCTCCACATTGGCCGAACGTCCCGCTCCGAGCTGATCCGGTGTCTGGTTGCCCAAGGGCACATAGAGCAGCCCGAGTTTTTCATCGGCACTGGAAATCGACCAGCTATTAGGCGAATTCGCCGTGTATTTCTGCCCTTCTGGCAGCGGTGTCGTCACATCCGGATTGCCGGAATCCCAGTTCCACACCAGTGCACCGGTGTTGATATCGAACGCGCGGATAACGCCTGATTGTTCGTGGATCGAGTAATTGTCGTTCACGGCACCACCGACAATGATCTTGCCCGCAGCAATAACCGGTGGCGATGTCGAGTAATAATAGCCTGCCGGATCATAGGGCATGCCTGCTTCCAGATGTACGGTACCCTTGTCGCCAAAGGCTGAGCAAACCTGACCATTGGCAGCATCAAGGGCAATCAGCCGTGCGTCCGCCGTCGGCATATAGACCCGCTCGGCGCAGGGCTGGCCGGCAGTGATAGCTGCATCGGCATAATAGGACACACCACGGCAGGTTTGATGCTGACGGTCATCGTTATCCTTGACCTGCGGATCAAACCGCCATTTTTCCTTGCCGCTCGCTGCATCCAGCGCAATGACGAAATTGTGGGGGGTGCAGAGGAAAAGTGTGTCGCGTACTTTCAGCGGCGTCACCTGATAGGTCGTCTCCGGCACATCCGTCGATCGGCGCACATCACCTGTCTGGAAAGTCCACGCGACCTGCAATTTGCTGACATTGTCAGGCGTGATCTGTTTCAGCGGCGAATAGCGCTGTCCGTAAAGGCTGCGGCCATAGAAATGCCAGTCGTCATTCGGCACACCGCCGAGATCCGGCGCTGATGCAATCACTTCCTTGCTCAACTGACCGGAAATATCCTGCGGGTCCTGCGCCATGGAATAACCGGCGACACCCAGTGCCACCAGAACTGCCACCCACAAGGCGCCCGTCCCTGCGGCAGACGATTCACCACCCGCGCGGGCAAGCCTGCCACGCACCCAGGGAGTGAGCATCCACAGGGCCAGAAGAATGATGACGCCGCCACGCGGCGCAAGCTGCCACCAGTCAAAACCGGTTTCCCAAATGGCCCAGCCAAGCGTGCCAACAATCAGTATGGCGTAGACCAGCAAGGCTGAGGGCCGCCTACGGAACAAAAGAATCGATGTCAGAAGAAACGCCAGTGCGGCGATAATATAGTACCAGCTGCCGCCGAGAACGGCGAGCCAGACGCCACCCGCACCAAGAGCAGCCGCAATAATAAGAAAAAGGAGAGCCGTCAGAGTGATTGCCATGGTAGGGGTCCTTTCCAAGCTCAATCAAGATCGAATGGTCCTGACATGAGGCTGCGAACGGGCCTTCGGCTGCCAGATTCCTCTCTGCCTGAATGCGTATGCCTTAATTTAACGCGGTGCAATATCGACGATTGAATTTTTCAATCGTAAGTTTCAGGGGAAACCGGCTGTTAAATACAGTTCGTTCTTGCTTTGTATCCTATTGGTCTGGTTTTTCAGTACCGAATCACTACATTGGAGACAAATGTCTGGATTGCCCGACGATATTCCGTTTTTCGACGAACCTGATGCGCCACGCCAGCCTCAGGGCATAGCCGCACGCGCCATGCAGGCGCGCGGCGCACCGCCATATCTCAATGGTCTCAATCCCGAACAGCGACTTGCAGTTGAAACCACGGAAGGCCCTGTGCTTGTTCTGGCCGGGGCCGGCACCGGCAAGACCCGTGTGCTGACTTCGCGTATTGCCCATATTCTGTCGCTCGGCAAAGCCTATCCCAGCCAGATCCTTGCGGTGACCTTCACCAACAAGGCAGCCCGCGAGATGAAGGAGCGCATCGGCGTTCTCGTCGGCGGCGCTGTCGAAGGTATGCCATGGCTCGGTACATTCCACTCGATCGGCGTCAAGCTGCTGCGCCGCCATGCGGAGCTCGTGGGTCTGCGTTCGGATTTCACCATCCTCGACACGGATGATGTCATTCGCCTGATCAAACAGATCATTCAAGCCGAAGGGCTGGACGACAAGCGCTGGCCTGCCAAGCAGTTCGCGCTGATGATCGACGGTTGGAAGAACAAGGGCCTGGGTCCCGAGGAAATTGCTGAGGGTGATGCCCGCGCTTTTGCCAATGGCAAAGGCCGCGAACTCTACACTGCCTATCAGAATCGCCTGAAAACCCTCAATGCTTGCGATTTCGGCGACCTTCTCTGCCATCCGATCCGCATGTTCCGGGCTTATCCGGATGTGCTGAAGGAATATCACGCAAAATTCCGTTACATTCTCGTCGACGAGTATCAGGACACCAACACCGCCCAATATATGTGGCTGCGGCTGATTTCGCAGGGTTCAAAGAATGTTTGCTGCGTGGGCGATGACGATCAGTCGATCTACGGCTGGCGTGGTGCGGAAGTCGATAATATCCTGCGTTTCGAAAAAGATTTCCCCGGCGCCGTGGTGATCCGGCTGGAGCGCAACTATCGCTCGACCGCACATATTCTCGGAGCCGCATCGTTCCTCATTTCCCACAATGAGGGACGTTTGGGCAAAACGCTGTTCACCGATGCGCCAAATTTGGAAGACGCCAAGGTCAATGTCCACGCGGCATGGGATTCCGAAGAGGAAGCCCGCGCAGTCGGCGAAGAAATCGAACAGGCGCAGCGCAAGGGCCACAACCTCAATGATATGTCGATCCTCGTGCGTGCCTCGTTTCAGATGCGCGAATTCGAAGACCGTTTCGTCACCCTCGGGTTGAATTACCGCGTTGTTGGCGGCCCACGGTTTTATGAGCGCCTCGAAATCCGCGACGCCCTCGCCTATTTCCGCGTTGTTGCGCAGGGATCCGATGATCTTGCGCTGGAGCGCATCGTCAATACACCCAAGCGCGGTCTTGGTGAGGCTGCCATCCGGCAGGTGCATGACTATGCCCGTGCCCGCGATATTCCCATGCTCGATGCCGCTACCGATCTGGTGCAGACGGAAGAGCTGAAGCCGAAACCCCGCTCGGCCCTGCGCGAGGTGGTTGAAAATTTCCACCGCTGGCAATCGTTGATTGATTCCACGCCACATACACAGCTGGCCGAAATGATCCTCGATGAATCAGGTTATACCGCGATGTGGCAGGCCGACCGTTCGGCGGAAGCACCGGGACGGCTGGAAAACCTGAAAGAACTTATTCGCTCCATGGAGGAATACGAGTCCTTGCGTTCGTTCCTCGAGCATGTGGCTCTGGTCATGGATGCCGAGCAGAACGAAAATCTGGATGCCGTTAACATCATGACGCTGCATTCGGCCAAGGGTCTTGAATTCGAGACCGTTTTCCTTCCCGGCTGGGAAGAAGGCCTGTTTCCACACCAGCGGGCGCTGGATGAAGGCGGACGTTCCGGCCTCGAAGAAGAGCGCCGTCTTGCCTATGTCGGACTGACCCGCGCCAAGAAGAACCTGCATATCTGGTTCGTCTCCAACCGGCGCATTCATGGCCTGTGGCAGTCGACGATTCCATCGCGTTTCCTTGAAGAACTGCCGGAAGCACACGTGGAAGTTATTGCTACGGGTAATTCCTATGGTGGCTACGGGTCCGGCGGCGGCTACGGGCAGTCACGCTTTGACCGCGCTGATCCGTTCGAAAACACCTATTCGACACCCGGCTGGCAGCGCGCGCAGCAGAACCGTTCCGATGCCACACGCAACAATTGGGGCTCCCGCTCCGGCTCCAAGGTCGAGCGTATCGGTTATGGCGAAACTGATTCCGGCCATGGTGCTGGACGCGGCTCGGTCAAGGGCCGCATGATCGATGGCGAGCTGGTGGCCAAATCCGTCAGTGAAACCCCATCGAATTTTGATGTCGGTGACCGGGTTTTTCACATCAAATTCGGCAACGGCAATGTCTCGTCAATTGAAGGCAACAAGCTGACGATTGATTTCGACAAGGCCGGTCAAAAACGCGTGCTGGATAGTTTTGTAAAGCAGATTTGAGCCGGCAGAAGGCACCTTCAACTACCCTCCCAGCTGTGGAGAGGGTCGGACCGTAAGGTCCGGGGGCTTAAGAATCTGGAGGAAAAAGCCGTTCTGGTTCTGAATGCGGTGCTGATTATTACTTCACCCCCCCTCTGCCCTGTCGGGCATCTCCCCCACAAGGGGGGAGATCAGCCTTCGTGATCGTTTCAGCTAATCTTCAAAGGTGAAAGTTAAATGACATTACAGATGACGATGTGATCTCCCCCCTTGTGGGGGGAGATGCCCGACAGGGCAGAGGGGGGTGAAAACATTCAACTATCGTTTCAAATACAATTACTGCAGCCCACCTCTCTCCCTCATGGCGAGCTTACTCAGGCTTGCCTTTGGTCCAGTTCACATTCCCGGCGAACAATGGAATTGTCGATATCGATGTCTTGGCCGAACCATCCTGCACCTGGCTGGCATGGGCGAGGTAAATCAGCGTGTTGTTCTTCTTGTCGTAAATTCGGGTAATATTCAGCTTCTTCCAGATCAAGCTCGTGCGCTCGGAGAACACCCGCTCGCCGCCTTCGCCAAGCTCAATATCGCCAATGACAATCGGTCCGGTCTGCTGACAGGAAATCGATGCGTTGGACGGATCCTCGAACCACTTGCCCTTCTGCAACCGATCGATCACACCGCGCGAAAATGAGGCGAGATGACAGGTAACGCCCTGTATTTTCGGGTCAACCACAGCATCGATGACAATGTCATTGCCCAGCCAGTCCACGCCGACTTTGCCGACTTCCTCAGCTTGTACCGGCAGGACGGCGGCGCCCAGAAGGGCCAGAGCAGCAAGAGCACGCTTCATCGATATTCTCCTGAAAGTTGATTAGAAGTGCGAGACACAGTTGGGTACCGTATCCTTGAATTGCAAGCAGAACGGCTTGCGGCTTCTATCGTTCCCACTTCACCAGAAAATCTTCGATGCTCAGTGACTGGATATCAGAAATGGCATCAAAGATTGTCGTCGCGGGCCAGTCCCACCAGGCAAGCGCCATCAGCCGCTCGGCAATATCTGCGCTGAAACGCGGGCGGATGACCCGCGCCGGATTGCCCGCTACGATCATGTAGGGCGCAACGTTCTTGGTCACGACAGCATTGGCGCCAATAACTGCGCCGTTGCCAATGCTGATCCCCGGCATGATCACAGCGCCGTGGCCAATCCAAACATCGTGGCCAATGCTGACCCGCTTGGCCTGACGCCGCGCGCGGAAGTCGAAATCCACACCCTGGAACCGAAAGAACTCGTTCGGCCGGTAACTGACCTTGTGCGTCGTCACGCGCTCCATCGGATGTTCAAGCGCGTTGATGCGCACGTTGGAGGCAATGGAGCAGAACTTGCCGATATCGGCATAGATGCCTTCGCTGTTGCGCTCCAGATAGGAGAAATCACCCATCGTGACATCGCGCAGGATCACCCGCTCACCCACTTCGGCAAACCGGCCGAGCTTAACGCCTTTGAGCTTTGCGGTCTGATGTATACGCGGCTCGGAGTTCTGGAAACGCAGTTCGTCGGGTTCAGCCATCATGTTTTCTCAAATAAGGTTGCGGCAATTCTTTTGCATAAATGCCGTCGAAATCCTATAATCTCCTTATGAAATCATCATATTCCCTCAGTGCACCGAGAATGATGCTCTATGCAACGCTGGCACTTGCAGCTTGCGCGGCAACAGGCCTCGCCTTTGCCGGATGGGTCAACCATGGTGACGCCATCTTCCTGTCGCTGATCCAGGCCGGTCTTTCGTGGTGCATGTAGCGGCACGCACACCGCCTCCAAAGGAAATCTTCGCATGAACAGACGCCTGCTGCCGCTCATTGTCGTGGCCATTGCACTCCTTGCGGCCGCCGCTGGCTGGATCACATTCCAATCGGCCCGCCAGCAGCCGGGTAGCGCCAATGCCGGACCCTTCGGCACACCCTTTCAGCTCATCACCATGAATGGTGAGCCCATCACCGAAACTGCGTTCCGGCAAAAGCCTTCGGCCATTTTCTTCGGTTTCACCCATTGCCCGGAAGTCTGCCCGACCACTTTGTTTGAACTCAATGGCTGGCTCAAGCAGCTTGGCCCCGAAGGCCAGAATCTCGGCGCGTATTTTGTCACCGTTGATCCGGAGCGCGATACGGCAGACGTGATGAAAACCTATGTCAGCAACGTCTCGGATCGTATCATTGGCATCACCGGCGATTCCGGCAAAGTGGCGGCCATGCTCAAGGGTTACAGCGTCTTTGCGCGCAAGGTTCCGGTCGATGGCGGCGATTATACCATGGACCACACGGCCTCGATTTTTCTTCTGGACAGCAAGGGCCGTTTCTTCGGCACCATTGCCTATGGCGAAAATCCTGATACGGCTGTGGAAAAATTGAAACGCCTAGCCAAGAGCTGATGCAATATCTAATGGTGCGTGGTTCGACAAGCTCACCGTGAAGGGTATGGGCTGCTGCAACAGCCATCATGGGAGATGGATAGCCAAGGTGGCGATCGTAAGATTGCAGAATGAGGCGCCCCTCCATCTCCAATCTCCCTCATGGTGAACTTGTCAAACCACGCACTACGGCAAACCGCCACCGCCACTTCGAAAGATACGACCTGATGACCACTCAGACCCGCCTGTTTCTCACCGCCGGCAAGACCGAAGCTGACCGCATATTTGATCTGCTGCAGCTTGCCTTTGAAGAGGATGGCCTGCCGATTTCCGCTTTCGAAGTCGATGAGGACGCGGAAATTTTTCAGGTCTCGGTCTATTCATTCGAGCCGGACGAGATCGAGCCGCGGATCAAAGAAATTCTCGGAAGCAATGGCTTTAACTTTGTGATCGAACGCGAACAGGTTCCTGATATCGACTGGGTCGCGCATTCATTGGAAGGCCTCTCGCCCGTTCGCGCCGGGCGGTTTTTCGTGCATGGCTCGCATGACCGCGACAAGCGCCGCATCAATGATCTCGGTATCGAGATTGACGCCGGTTTGGCATTCGGTACCGGCCATCACGGCACCACATCAGGCTGTCTTGATATGATCGGCGAAGTGATCCGCCGGGAACATCCGCGCAATGCGCTGGATCTCGGCACCGGAAGTGCCGTGCTCGCCATTGGCATTGCCAAGCTTGCGCCTATCCCGGTTCTGGCAACGGATATCGATCCGATTGCTGTTGCAGTTGCGCAGGACAATGTGGTGAAAAACGGTGTGGCGTCGCGGGTGCAGACGGAAACTGCGATCGGGTTTCATCATCCGGCTATGCGCTTCGCTGCCCCCTTCGATCTGATCGTCGCCAACATTCTGGCCCGCCCGCTCATGCAGCTGGCACCACAAATGCGCAAACATCTTGCCTGGGGTGGATCGCTCATCCTGTCAGGAATATTGGAAACCCAGCGCGACAAGGTGCTTGCCGCCTATCGTGTGCAGGGCCTGTATCATCAAAAAACCCTGCGGCGCGAAGGCTGGGTTACCCTGCACCTGAAAGCCAAATCCACCTACTGAATCAAAAGGGCAGCTCAAAGTTGCCCTTCATTCTTGCGTCACTGCTTAAACGTAATACGCGATATGCTTGGTCTTTTCGCGCGTGCCATCGATGGAACGGACAACATACCGTTCCATTTGAGCCGTGCGGTAAGCGATCAGATTTTCGAGCGCTGTCTTGAAAAACCCACGGACCTTTTGTGCCATCTTGCATCTCCATGATCATATGGTGGCAACCGATCCTCCCGTTTTCAGACAGTACCCGACTCGCCCCGTCTTGAACCAGTCGTTCCTCTGCATGGCAGGCATGTCTATTGTGCATATGCGAAGTCATAATTGTGCAATGCACACATAGTTCACCGGCCACCGAACCAGGCAAAAACCGGTGCAAACAGCACTGCTCCATTGCCTCGGCTTTGTCGGGAAGATAGGTTCCATCACCCAACAACAGAGGTTTGCATCCCATGTTCCAGTCGTTTGAGGTCGTCAGCAATCCGGCCACCGGCGCACCGCGCGTCGCCAAGCTGCGCGCCGAACTCGAAACCCTTGGTCTAGACGGCTTTCTTGTTCCCCGTGCCGACGAACATCAGGGGGAATATGTCCCGCCACGGGCTCAGCGCCTTGCCTGGCTCACCGGCTTCACTGGTTCAGCCGGCGTCGTGCTCGTTCTGAAGAACAAAGCGCATCTCTTTGTTGACGGACGCTACACACTCCAGGCAGCGGATCAAACCGATCCGGCAGTGTTCACCGTTGAAAGCCTTGTGGAAACGCCGCCACCCGTCTGGCTGCGCAACAGTGGACGAAAGCTGACCATTGGTTTCGATCCGTGGCTGCACACCATTGCCGAGACAAAGGCCCTGCGCGAAGCGCTTGAGGCCAATGGCGGCAAGCTGGTTGCGGTCAAGGACAATCTGGTTGATCTGGTCTGGGAAAACCAGCCTGCCCCGCCGCTTGAGGCTGTGACGATCCAGCCGGAAAAATATGCCGGGAAACTGGCCAGCGACAAGCTGAAGGAACTCGCCGAAGCAGTCGAGAAAGCCAAGGCAGATGCAACCGTACTGACCGATCCTTCATCGATTGCCTGGGCTTTCAACATTCGCGGCAACGACGTCAGCAACACGCCCCTGCCCCTCGCATTTGCAATCATCCCCGTATCCGGCGAACCGCTGCTCTTCATCGACAAGCGCAAACTGCCGATGGAGACCGAGGCTTACCTGACACAGTTGGCCACCTTGCGCCCGCCGTCAGCCCTTGAGGCAGATGTGGCAGTCCTTGGCGCTCAGGGCAAAACGCTGATGCTTGATCCGGCTTTGGCAGCCGAAAAGCTGCGTCTCATTGTTGAACATGCGGGCGGTAAGATCGTTGAGGGACTTGACCCCGCACGCCTGCCCCGCGCCTTGAAAAATGCCGCAGAGCTGGAAGGTGCCCGCAAATCCCATGAGCGCGACGGCGTTGCCATGGTGTCGTTCCTGGCCTGGATTGATGCACAGGCGCCTGGCTCAATCGATGAGATTGATGCGGCAAAGAAGCTGGAGGAAACCCGCAGCAGCGTCGCCGAGGGCTTTCAGATGCCGCTCGAAAACCTCTCCTTTGACAGCATTTCCGGTGCGGGCCCCAATGGCGCTTTTGCGCATTACCGCGTCAACACCCAGTCAAACCGCAAGTTGCAGGACGGCGAGCTTTATCTGATCGACAGTGGCGGCCAATACCGCGACGGCACGACGGATATCACCCGCACGCTGCCTGTCGGCACGCCAACCGACGACATGAAACGCAAGTTTACGCTGGTGCTGAAGGGCGTGATTGCCATCACCACCGCCAAGTTCCCCAAGGGCACGCGCGGCATGGACATTGATGTTCTTGCCCGCATAGCTCTGTGGAAGCAAGGCTATGACTACGGGCATGGTACAGGCCACGGCGTCGGCTCATTCCTGTCCGTGCACGAAGGACCGCAGAGCATTTCCAAGCGCGGTGTACACGAGCTTCTGCCGGGCATGATCCTGTCCAACGAACCGGGATACTACAAGCCGGGCGGTTATGGCATCCGCATCGAAAATCTGCTGATTGTCACGGAACTGGAAGTGCCGGAAGGCGGCGATCTGCCGATGATGGGCTTCGAAACAATCACATTCTGTCCGATTGACAAGCGCCTGATCGATACCAGCCTGCTGGTAAAGGAAGAGCTGGTTTGGCTCGATGCCTATCACGCCCGCGTTCGGGAAGTGTTGCTGCCGCATACCAAATCTGCCGATCGCGACTGGCTTATCACCGCGACCGAACCTTTCGGGCAGCTGCCCTAAGTAGAATTAAACCGGGAGTTGGCGCAGCAGAATAATCATGGCTGCGCCGGCCAGAAACATCGTCAAGGCGTTGAAACGCAGGGATACGAGCCCGGCAAAGACCAGCGCCACCACACCGCGCCAGTCGGCCGTGGCAATGGCTGGGGCAACCAGCGTGGTCAGAACAGCTGCGGGTACGGCATTGAGCGCCACTTCGACACGCGGATGGATGTGATCAAAGCGTGACAACACGAGATGGCCGCCAATACGCGTCAGGAATGTCAGCACGGCACCGGCGAGGATAATCCAGAAGATCGACGACATCTCAGTTCTCCCCGTCCGTTTTGCCCGGTTTCGCAACGATAACAGCGGTCAGAATGCCTGCCAGAGCGCCAATGCTCACGTGCCAGGGCGAACCGATGGTCTTGGCAGCGAGGATAGAAGCAATACCGCTGGCGATCACAATCGGCGCCCAATTGGAGCGTTTGCGAAAGCCCATGACCAGTCCGAGAAAATAGATCGGCAGCAGCATATCGATGCCCAGCGCATGCGGATCCTTGATCAGGTTGCCGAAAAGACCGCCAATCCACGCCTCAATGACCCACATCACGTAGATCGGCGTGGCAACCCCCAGATACCATGCAAACGTTACGCGAACGCCGGATTCCGCCCGCTTTTCCGTCTCCGCATATTGCGGATCGGTGAGCAGGAAGTAGCTCAAAAAACTTTGACTCAGCGTAAAATGCCCGATACGGCGTCCGACAGCGGCTGAATACAGCACATGGCGGAAATTCACCGCAAAGATGGAAAAGACAATCAG
The DNA here is from genome assembly GCF_014189505.1 of Phyllobacterium sp. 628. GTDB lineage: Bacteria > Pseudomonadota > Alphaproteobacteria > Rhizobiales > Rhizobiaceae > Phyllobacterium. The sequence continues at coordinate 3,393,836 of NZ_CP050301.1, forward strand.
CCACGCCGGAATATTGTGGCCGAACAGCTCGATACCGACCATCTGGCTGGCGCCGCCAAAGATCGCAGCGCTCATCAGGACAGCTTCGAAAACCGTGAAGCCATTGTCGATAGCCAAGGCACCGAACAGCAGGCCAAACGGCGCTGACGCGATCATCACGGGAATACCACGGCGAAAGCCTTGCCAGAACTCGACTCGGTAATCCGCCCGCCGCGGGACGGCAGTTTCATCTTGATATGTTTGTTCGCTCATGCGGGTGGTCTAAGGCAGGTTGGGCAGCCTGTCACGTGAGAATTCTTGATCGCTATCATCAATGTTGTTGCGATATCCGGTCCTTGTCAGCAGCGTGACAGGAGGCGTAGGCTCCAGCAAAGCCTACCGGGAGGAGACGCATGGCATACATCATCAACCGCGAAGACTGGGCTGAAAGCGCCGAATTATGGAAGGGCGAATTCACCGGCAAGTCCTGCGGCACCAATGTTTCGGTGATCTTTTACAGCACGCACAAGATAGGTGGTGGGCCGGACCTGCACACACATCCCTATCCGGAAACCTTCATTATCCGCTCGGGCAATGCCCGCTTTACCGTAGGAGACGAAGTGATTGACGCCCATGCCGGGCAGATCGTCATCGCTCCGGCCAACATCCCGCATAAATTCAAGAATCTTGGTCCCGATCTGCTGGAAACCATTGATATCCATGCCAATGATGTTTTCATCACCGAGTGGCTTGAATAGGTACAAAGCCAATTGCAGAATAGAGTTCTGTTATCTCTCCCCTTGCGGGAGAGAAAGGATTTTCTTGGATTTAGCTTCTTTGCTAAATCCTTAGAAAATCCAAGAGAGGGGATAGTGGTCAATCTCCAGTCCCCTCTCTTGCGATTTCTAGCACTTAGCCAAGCGGCTAAGATGCTGAAATCGCTTTCTCCCCCACAAGGGGGGAGATAATGTGGCTAGTATTGCAACCCCAAATTCAACCAACCTTAAAACTTCTGGGTCAGAGAAATGCGGAAGCTGCGGCCTATTTCGGCATAGCGGTCACTGGCCGCAAGATTGATACCGTCAGGAACATCCGTGGCATTCCAGTATTTCTTGTCGAACACATTGAACACACCAGCCTGAATTTTCATGCCCTTGGCAAATTTGGGTTCCCAATAGGCCGTTGTGTCGACAATGCCGTAACCTGGGGCAACGAACCCAGTACCGCTGACTTTATCGCGGGCCGCAGCCATGGTGAGCGAAACATCGGCACCCCAACTGTCTGCGTTGTAGCCAAGCCCGACAATCGCGCGGATGGGCGGAATTGAGTTCAGATATTTGTCTGTTTCGGTATTTTTTCCCTGCGAAAAGGCAACGGAAGCCCAGGTCACCCAGTTGTCGGCGAAATTCACACGGCCATTGAGTTCGGCACCGTAAATCTGCACACGATTGAGATTTGCATAACCTGTAATACCGCCAACGGGATATTCACCGCCGGGGGGCGCAATGGTGACGTTGTCAATGAAGTTGCGATAGTAGTTGTTAAAGACGCTGGCCGACAGCGCGTACTTCTCGCTCTCATATTTGGCGCCGACCTCGAAGCCGTTGCTGGTCTCCGACTTCAAATTCGCATTGCCGACGCTGGCATAGGAACCGGGTGCACCATAGTTTTCGTACAATTCCCGAGCTGAAGGCGCGCGGAAGCCCTGTGCCCACTGCGCGTAGAAATCAAGCTCACTGGTCGCGTGATAGGTGGCCCGCAATTTCGGCGTGAAGCGGGAATCGCTGTCGGATGCCGGCAGGGAGCCATTATAGTTCCCGCCCTGTTGATAGGCCGCGGTCATTTGCGGGTTATGCTCATACCAGTCGAACCGGCCACCGGGCGTCAGGGTAAGACGGCCATTGAACAGCTCGATATCGTCTTCAGCATAGATACCAAAGCCGGTTGATTGAACATCAGGCATATCGGAGCCATTTGCATGCAGCATCCGGCAGGTCTGCGGGCCAAAAGGCTGCGCGATCTTTGTCCAGTCCACATTGGGGCAATTATCCACGCCCGACACATACTGAGTCATGTCCTGCCGGTGGACTTCGCCGCCGATGCGGAACTTGTGGTTGACCCCGCCAATCTCTGCTTCTTTGACCGCGTAACCGGTCAAGCCATAGGAATCGAGCTTCAGCTCGTTGTCGCGCTTGTACACGCCTGAGGGAAAGCCGTAGCGGAACGGGTCGCCCCGGATGATACGTGCGCGTGCGTCCGGCAGACGGACGGCATCCGTCGTATTGCCGAGGGTCTGCTGCATCCAATAACCGGTAACATGTGCCTCATCGAGCCAGCCGCTTTTATCCGGTGAGATGAAGTCATAGCTGCCTGATATGCGTTTGCGTTCGAATTCCTCGCCGGATTTGAAGCTACCCGGTTCATAGGCAGACGTCGTACCAACCATGTTGTCATAATCGGTGTCGCGCTTGGTGATTTCACCGGTCAGACCAAAGCGATGACCACCCTCGACATTCTGGTAGAGCTTTACCAGTACATTGCCCTGATCAAAGTCGAGAGGATTCTGTTCTGTTCTCAATGCACCATAGCCACCGACGTCGCCGGGAATGTCTTTCTCATGACCTTGACGATAACCGCCCTGCACCAGAAACTCCGTGTTGCCTGCGCGGACGGCAGCGGCTGCATTGGTGCGCCAGCTGCGATCGCCACTGTCATAGCCGCCCTTGGTCACAACACCCCAGCTGCGGCCTTCGTCGATAATATCGGAGGGATCGAGTGTGCGCAGTTGAATGACACCGCCAAGCGCGCCGGAACCATAGCGGCTTGAATCGGTACCCTTCGTGATATCCACCTTGGCAAGTCCGTCGAAATCAAAACTATCAAGACCGCCCTGCGTGCCGCGCGGGTCCCGCAACCATGGCACGCGAATGCCATCGATTGTCGTCAGCACCCGATTCTGGTCCAGACCGCGCAGATTGATGCTTCTTGAAGTCGAGTTGACATTCACGCCCGCATCGACGCGGCGACCCAAATCCTGAAAACTCTCCACCATCCGTTTCTGGATGGTTTCCCGATCTGTGGTCCTCGTCAGCGGCGTCGCCTCTGTGCCACTTTGATTTCTTTTCAGAACGATCGGCGCAAGCTCGATATTCTCGCCCGATGCAGGGGCAGTTTGCGCGAACGCAGCGCCCGTACCCAACCCAACAACCAATAAAGTACCAGCGCTACCGCACATCAGGCGCGCAAGCAGATTCCGTGTCAAAGCCATATCCAAACCCCCGAGAGAATGCTTGGCTGGCTTAACGTGCAGCATGGTTGCTGCGCCGTGTTGATGGCTTGCTGAGCTGAAAATAGCGCGTGTATTCACGCTGTACTTTTGTTCAGTACAAAAACATAACTATAAAAGTCAACATTAATCCGGAAGATCGCACCGCACAGATTTATTGGCCGAAACGGTGTTGCCACGACGACACGCTTTGACTCTCCGCTGGCGTGAATTCCTGTGGAATGGAAACAGACCCGCTGTGCAGAAATGCTCAGGAAACAAGCGTGCCTTCGATCTTTTTGCCCCAGTCGATGAGCGGCTTTGCCTTCATCGCGAATTTGAACAACTCATCGACCAAGTCAGGCGATGTAATGCGATCCGGGTCTATAGCGTGGCGCACGACAAAGTGCCGGTTGCGCAATGCCTCAATGAGATCTGCATCGGTTACCGCCTCAAAGCCGCGCGGGGTGCGCTTCAAGCGGTCATAGTCGCTAAGGGTCAACCCGCCCTTCTTCAAGGCAGCCACCATGGCGCGGTAATTCTCCGGTTTTTCGACAATCGCCTTGCGCATTGCCAGAAGCAATTCCGGTTTCTGCTGCCAAAAGGCAACCGAGGCATAACAACCCCGATATTCTTCAAGGCCAATAGATACATAGAAACAGCCTGATTCGGCCCATTTGTTCCCATCCGGCGAAAGCAAAGCGGACAAATGCCGGTTATAAGGGCTCTTATCCTTGGCAAATCGCGTATCGCGCTTGATACGGAACTGTGATTTTTTCCTGTCGCCTTTGAACGGCAGTCCAGCCTTTTCAAACCGCGCAAGAAGATCGTCAATCAGATCACCCAGCGGTTCGAGCAGGTGCGATTCAAATAGATCCTTATTTTCAAGGAACCATTCCCTGTTCTGATGAAAATCCAGGGCTTTGAGAAAAGGCAAAGCCTTCTCGCCGAAACCCTTGAAAACTGTCTCGCTCATGCACCCACCAATGTGAACCAGGAATCCTCGTCAATGACTTCAATGCCCAATGTTTGCGCTTGTGTCAGTTTGGAACCAGCGCCGGGTCCGGCGACGACAAGATCGGTTTTCTTGGAAACCGACCCAGCGGTCTTGGCGCCATACCGTTCGGCCATGGCTTTGGCTTCATCCCGTGACATACGTTCCAGCGAACCGGTGAAGACAATCGTCTTACCCGCAACCGGCGAATTGCTGACGGCCCGCACCTCTTCATCGAGCGGCGTCACTTCTGCAAGCAAGGCGGCCAAAGCTTGCCGGTTGTGCTCTTCGGCATAAAAATCCACCAGCGCTTCAGCGACGATACTGCCAATGCCTTCAACATCGTTGAGTTCACGCCATGCATCATTACCCTTGTCCGATTTGTCCACCGGCAAGGCTGCAGCTTCGGCCACGGCTGCAAGAGCATCGTATGACCGATAGGCTTTAGCCAGACGCTTGGCGTTGACCTCGCCGACGTGGCGGATGCCCAACCCATAAATGAAACGGCTGAGTGTGACCTCGCGCCGGTCATCAATCGCATCATAAAGCTTCTTGACCGAGACTGCACCAAACCCGTCAATATTCTCAAGTTTGGCGAGTGATGCCGCCTGCCGTTTCTTCAGGGTGAAAATATCCGCCGGCGTACCGATATGCAGGGCTGGATCATCCGATTTGAAGAAGAACTCAACCTGCTTTTCGCCAAGGCCTTCGATGTCAAAGGCATTTCGCGATACGAAGTGGCGGATACGCTCGACTGCCTGCGCCGGGCAGATCAGTCCACCTGTGCAGCGCCGAACAACCTCACCCTCCTCGCGCACCGCATGCGAGCCGCAAGCCGGACATGTATCCGGGAAAACATAGGGCGAGGCACCGCGCGGCTTGTCTTCAACAATATCGACGATCTGCGGAATGACATCGCCTGCCCGCTGCACGACCACCGTATCACCAACGCGAAGATCGCGTCCTTCGCGGACCGGCTGTCCATTCTGGCCGATACCCTTGATATAATCCTCATTATGCAGCGTTACGTTGGTCACAACCACACCGCCGACCGTGACTGGCTCAAGCCGCGCCACCGGCGTCAGAGCACCGGTACGGCCAACCTGAATATCAATGCCCCTCAGGATTGTTATTGCGCGTTCTGCCGGGAACTTGTGGGCAATGGCCCAGCGCGGACTGCGGGACACAAAACCCAGCCTCTGCTGCAAAGCCAGATCATCAACTTTGTAGACGACACCATCGATGTCATAGCCAAGCGTCGCCCGCTGCTCTTCGATCTGGTGGTAATGTTTGACAAGACCTTCGACAGTGTCAAACTTCTGCATTAACGGATTGACCCGGAAACCGTAGGATTTGAATGCTTCCACCATGCCCATCTGGGTTGTCGCGGGCATGTCACTCACCTCACCCCAGGCATAGGCAAAAAACTGCAGAGGCCGCGATGCGGTAATCGTTGCATCGAGCTGGCGCAGCGAACCCGCAGCCGCATTGCGCGGATTGGCGAAAACCGGCTTGCCATCCTGTACCTGCCGCTCGTTCATGGCGGCAAAATCCGCATGGCTCATATAGACTTCACCGCGCACCTCAAGCACTTCCGGCGGATTGCCGCTCAGAACGTTCGGGATGCTGGCCACAGTGCGCGCATTGAGCGTGACGTTTTCACCAGTGGCACCGTCCCCTCGCGTCGCCGCTGTGACCAGCCGCCCCAATTCATAACGCAGGGATAGCGACAACCCGTCGATCTTGGGTTCTGCCGTGATGGCAACGGGCGCGCTGGCACCCAGCTTGAGAAAGCGCCGGATCCGATCAACAAAATCCTGCACATCCTGATCGGAGAACGCATTATCGAGCGACAGCATCGGTATGGCATGCGCGACCTTGCCAAATTTTTCCGAAACTGTTGCGCCCACCTTGTTGGAGGGTGAATCATCACGCTTCAGGTGCGGAAAGCGCTGCTCAATGGCAAGGTTCCTGCGCCTCAAGGCATCGTATTCGCCATCCGAAATGGTGGGGGCATCTTCTGTGTTGTAGCGGTAATCGTGCTGGGCAATTTCTGCGGCCAGACGTCCGAGTTCCTCTACCGCTTCTGCTTCGCTCAATTGTTCTACGGAAATATCTGCCATGGCCTGTCCGACGCTAAAAATACGGATTCGTGCGGGAGATTAACTGAAGAGACTTGGAAAAGCATCGTTCAAAATCAGTAGACCTCGGAGGTTGCGATCAACTACTGCCACAAGACGTCCTGCACGAAAATGGTGCGTGGTTCGACAAGCTCACCATGAGGGGATTGTTGGCTGCAAGATCAACAGGAGGCTTCGCGATCTGTGCTAACTTCACAAAATATGGCTCCCTGCAGTCCTCACTCTCCCTCATGGTGAGCTTGTCGAACCACGCACCATTTTCGTGCAACTCAAACTTAAGGTGCAGCTGTGCTATTCTCGCGCAGAAGCCGCACCGCCGCTGCGCGCGCCTCGTCCGTCACGCTGGCGCCAGCCAGCATCCGGGCAATTTCTTCCTGCCGGTCACCGGTTTCCATGGCATGGATTGATGTCGCGACGCGATCATTGCCGGAAGCCGATTTGGCGATGAGGAAATGCGTCAGCGCGCGTGCTGCAACTTGCGGCGCATGGGTGACGGAAAGGACCTGTACCCTGTCCGACAAACGGCGCAGGCGCTGGCCAATGGCATCGGCGACGGCACCGCCCACGCCCGTATCGATTTCGTCGAAGACCAGTGTCGGCGCAGAGCCGCGATCTGCAAGCGCCACTTTCAGCGCCAGCAGGAAGCGTGAAAGCTCGCCGCCCGATGCAACCTTCATCATCGGTCCTGCACGCGTGCCGGGGTTGGTTCGCACCCAGTATTCAACTGTATCAATACCCTCGGGCGCGCGGTTCTCCGGATTAGCGGACATTTCCACGATGAATTCAGCCCGCTCCAATTTCAGGGCCGGCAACTCGGCCATAACGGCAGCCTTGAGATGAGCAGCGGTTTCATGGCGCTCCGTTGACAGGCTGGATGCGGCTTCATCATAGGCAGCGCGCGCTGCAACGGCCTCTTTTTCCAAAGCAGTCAGCCGCTCGGCTCCGGCGTCAATATCCGCGAGATCGCCATCCATCTTGTCACGCAAGGCTGCGAGGTCATCGACAGGAACAGAATATTTGCGGGCAGCACCACGCAGAGCAAAAAGGCGCTCTTCCGTTTGCTCCAGAATACGCGGGTCGAAATCGATCGCACGGATAGCCTGTTCAATGCCGTTCTGTGCTTCCGCCAATGCGTTCAGTGCTTCATCAATGGCCTTGACCACCGGTTCAAGCAGATGCGGCGCTTCCGGCACCTTACGTTCAAGCCGCCTGACAAGACTGGCCAGCGATGGTACCGGCGAAGAACCACCTGAAAGCACCTCGTTGGCATCATTCACGTCGCCCGCGATCTTCTCGGACCGCATCATTTCGGTGCGCTTGATAGCGAGCGCTTCTTCTTCCTGTGGCTCTGGATCAAGCTTGGATAGCTCTTCTACCGACGCACGGAGGTAATCAGCCTCCCGTGTTGCAGCTTCCACCTTGGCGCGATGGCGAACCAGCGTATTTTCCGCATCGCGCCATGTCTTGTGCAGCGCGCGAACGATTGAGGCCTTGGTTTCCAGTGATCCGAAAGCATCCAGCAAGGAGCGGTGAATATCGATATCGATCAGGGCACGGTCGTCATGCTGACCATGGATTTCCACCAATCGACGCCCGAGTTCCTTCAGCAGAGTAACACTTGCAGCCTGATCATTGATAAAGACACGGCTGCGTCCATCGGATGTTTGCACCCGGCGCAGAATAATGTCCCCGTCATCTTCAATATCGTTTTCGCGCAGCAATGCGCGCGCGGAATGGCCCGCCGCCACGTTGAACACGGCCGTCACCTGGCCCTGGTCAGCGCCATGACGCACAAGCGAAGCATCGCCGCGCGCGCCAAGGGCGAGCGACAATGCATCAAGAAGAATGGATTTTCCGGCGCCGGTTTCACCGGTAAGCACCGACAAGCCATCGCGAAACTCAATGTCGAGCCGCTCAATCAGAACAATATCGCGGATCGACAGGTGCGAAAGCATGAATCGCTCAGGTTAATCTATTAGGCGCCATCTTTGCCGCCGACGATTGTCGACGCGGCCTTGGACAACCAGGAACCGGCATTCTGGCGGGGCTCAAGTCCGCCGCTCTGCAGCAGCTTGTAGCTGTCCTTATACCATTGGCTATCCGGATAATTCTGCCCAAGAACAGCAGCTGCCGCCTGCGCTTCGCTCGTCAGGCCAAGTGCATAATAGGCTTCGGTCAGACGGGCCAAGGCTTCCTCGATGTGACGCGTATTGGAATACTGCTCGACAACACCACGGAAGCGCTTGATTGATGCAAGATATTCTTTGCGCTCAAGATAATAGCGTCCAACCTGCATTTCCTTGCCGGCGAGCTGATCGCGGGCAAAGCGAATCTTTTCCTTGGAGTCATCGATATACTCGGACTGCGGGAAACGTTCGACCACTTCATTAAACGCGGCAATTGAGCGGCGGGTCATGCTCTGCTCGCGGGTAACGTCAGGAATCTGGCGATAGTAGCAAAGGCCGGTGATGTAATAGGCGTAAGCGGCTTCCGGCTGTGTCGGATAAAGCGCGATATAGCGCTTCGTCATGGCCAGAGCGTCATCATACTTGCCGGCGCGATAATTGGCGAATGCACCCATGACAAGCGACTTGCGGGCAAATTCCGAATAGGGATGCTGGCGGTCTACTGCATCGAATTTCTTCGCGGCTTCATCAAGACGACCAGCGTTCAAGTTGGCCAAAGCCTGATTATACAGAACGTCAGCGGGTTCGATCGTTTCGACATATTTTGTCAGATCGAGATCGTCATCCTTGGATGCACAACCTGAAATAGCCGTTGCACCAGCAACCGAAACCAGAAGAAGGGCCAAACGGGCCTTGCTGCCAAATCCTGCACTCATCGACATTCTGCAACTCGCCATTCTGTCTTAGGCCCCATTCAAGAAATTAGAGCAATCTGCGCAAATCGATATCACGTTTGCGCATCATGCTCTAGATACAGTCAAACTAACCGTCAGTTGCGCGTTCTTAAACCACAAGCCAACAGAATCAGCAATCTTATTGCCATGTAATCGTCCAATTTTGTGGCGGAGACAGAAATCAGCTGTGAAATAGAACTATTCCTTCGTTTTTGGCAGTGAAAGATGTCCCACCTTGTAAATCTGGGTCGTTTCGCTGATTGCTTGCGGCCCGTCTGCATTCCATAAACGAAACCGGACGCGGGTCCATGTGGTCGGTTCGAAAGCGGAAACGGATGCCAGAACACCACCATTTTGGACATCGTCAAGCGCTTCTGCACTGCCCCATTTTCGCAATTCACCCACTGATGTATGGGCTTCGACCGGCAAAATCTCACGCGTCGCAAAAGCCGCTTGCGCAACATTGTCTGATAAAAGTGCTTGCCAGACAAACCAGCTTTTGACCTGGGGCCGTCCGAATGCCTGTGACACGCCCGCAAAGCCCTCGCCGCCAATGAAGTTGTTGAGACCTTCCACCTGTTTCCAGACATAGAATGGCGCATAGAGATTTTCGCGGCTACGCGTTTCATCCCCGGGACGGGCCGTCAGATAGGCTTTGAACTTCAAGTCGGGATAATTGTCGAGCAGATGACCCTTATCCGCAATGCGCCGGTCAATGATCCCCATGTCGTAATCGGCAGGCAGAACAAAACTATACTGCATGGCAATCATGATCGTGCTCCTTCACGTTCAATCGGTTCGAGCCAATGCACGGATTTGCCATTGTGCACCGCCTGAATACTGACATAGGAAAACGTACTGGTGGGCGTCGCACCGTGCCAATGGCGCTCATCGGGAGCGAACCAGACACAATCGCCCGCCCGGATTTCTTCGACAGGGCCACCATCGCGCTGCGCCAGCCCAACGCCCGACAGGACATAAAGGAACTGGCCGCGCGGGTGGGTATGCCAATGGGTGATCACATCGGGATCAACCATCGCACGCATCACAGTGTTCTCACCCTCGTGCTCACTTTCGAGCAGTATCTCCGCCCAGAACGGTGCCGTAGAGATACCATCCGGAGCGCGACCTATCGCGGCGCCATTGCGGCGGATTGTCATTTCAGGCGGGCAGGTTTTTACCTTGGTCATCATATCATCGCTCATGGAAAAGATTGCTTACGGAAAGTCGGTTGAAGTCAGGCGACGCCAAGCATCTGCATGCCACCATTGCTGAATGACCATTCTTCCCGGGCAGATGCGCTGATGATGATCATGACATCTTCAGGCCGCACTCCAGGCGCATCTGCAAGCCTCTCCACAAGTCGCTCGTAAAATGCCTTCTTCGTCGCCGTATCGCGTGGCTTGCCAATAGTGATGGCGAAGATGATGAAATCGTCGGAACGCGGGCCGCCAAGATAGTTGCGGTCAAAGATCAGCTCATTTGGACGAAGCTGATGAATGGCCTGAAAACGGTCGTCAGCTGGCACGTTGAAAGTTTCCACCATCGCCTGATGCAGGCTGTCGGATACGGCCTTCAGGTATTCGGGTGATTTGCCCTCAATAAGGGTAATGCGAGCGAAAGGCATGGATTGATCCTTTTGTTTGGCGTTCCGAACGAAGTGAAAGGAGCGCGGTAAACTTGACGAATTGGTTTTAACACTTCACAATCATCCTGATAATCAGATAATATGAAACAAACGATCCCAAAAAAGTGGATTAACGACAATGCGCCAACTGACCTTTGATCTGGACGTGCTGCGCACTTTCATCACGGGCGTCGATATGGGTAATTTCGCCAAGGCTGCGGACAGGCTTGGCCGGTCAACATCGGCAGTCAGTGCTCAATTGAAAAAACTCGAGCAGCAAACAGGAATACCGATTTTTCAAAAAGCCGGACGTGGTCTTGTTTTGACCGATGCAGGCGAAACCATGTTGGCCTATGCACGCCGGTTGATTGATCTTAACGACGAAGCTGCCTCGGCAGTCCATGGTATTGAGCTGGAGGGCTGGGTGCGGCTTGGTTTGCAGGAAGATTTTGGCGAGACACTCCTGCCCAACATTCTTGGTCAATTCGCGCGGGCCCATCCCAAGGTACGCATAGAAGCGCGTGTGGCACGCAATGCCGAACTTGTTGATCGCGTCACGTCGGGAAAACTTGATCTCGCGCTTGCGTGGAACACAAGCGCACCTCCACAGAATAGCCAGCGCGTTCTGGATGTGCCGATGTGCTGGGTTGGTTCTTCCAGCCAGAACGAGGTTTGGGAATTATCAAGCGGCGAACCCTTGCCTTTGGCAGCATTGGAAGCACCTTGCCTGCTGCGTACTGCTGCGACCGCTGCGTTGGATAAAGCCGGCATTCCGTGGCGGCTTGCCTTTATCAGCCCAAGCCTTGGCGGATTATGGGCCGCGACAGCAGCCGGTCTTGGCGTGACAATCCGCACGCCGATTGGCCTGCCAAAGAGCGTTCGACCAATTGGCCGGGAGATTAATGGGCTTCCGGCTTTGCCAATGCTTGGACTGGATCTTCACCGTGCCGATGCGGAGCCTGCACCTGTCACTGCGAAGCTCGCAGCAATCATTCTCCAGGCTTTGCAGGACATTCTGCCGGCAGATGCAAAGGCAGCTTAGGAGGGTTGGGGTATGTTGAACATTGCAGAAACCATGGTGCGTGGTTGGACAGGCTCACCATGAGGAAGATTGTTGATTGCAAAATTATCGGCAATCTTCGCAGAATAAAGCTCCCTGCAACCCACCCATCTCCCTCATGGTGAGCCTGTCCAACCACGCACTGATGGGATGAGCAACCCTTACCTGTCGAAGGACGAGGATATCTAAACTACCGAAGGCGCAAGCAGAGGTGCATCTATTGTAACAAGCGATGCACCATTATTGGGATGCGTTGCAATCTCAACAAATTCAAAGGCATCTGGGTCCGACAACAAAGCGCGTAAGGCCATGGCATTCAACCGGTGTCCGCCGCGATACGATTTGAAACAACCGATAAACGGTGCTCCGGCCAGAGCAAGGTCGCCAACCGCATCGAGCGTCTTGTGCCGGACGAACTCATCCGGATAGCGCAGACCGCCGGGATTGATGATCGTATGGTCGTCACCAATCACGAGAGAATTATCGAGCGACGAGCCAAGAGCGAGCCCTGCGGCCCAAAGCTTTTCAACATCGCGCATGAAACCGAAGGTTCTGGCCCGCGAAATCTCTTCGCGGAAAACTGTCGCGTCCATGTTACCGGCAAAGGATTGTCTACCAATAGCAGGCGTCTCGAAATCGATTTCCACTTCATACCGCGTGCCATCATATGGAGAAAACTCCGCCCACGACGTTCCAGCTTCAATACGGGATGTTTTGAGAACCCGGATATAGCGTCGTTTGGCCGTTTGCTGAAGCTGGCCCGCCTGCTCAAAGGCCGCAAGAAACGCGGCCGACGTACCATCAGCAATCGGCACTTCCGGCCCGTCAATCTCAATATTCAGGTTATCGATCCCTGCCCCGGCAATTGCCGCCATGACATGCTCAACGGTGCTAAGGGTGATGCCAGATCCATTGGTAAGTGTGGTGCTTAGATCTGTCGTCCCGACTTCAGAAATCAGTGCCCTGATGGCATGGCTAGCTCCGGACACATCCACCCTGTGGAACACAATTCCAGTATCCGGTTCTGCCGGCAGGAACGTCATGGTCACCGGTGTGCCGCTATGCACGCCAACGCCGGATAGCGATACGCGTTCTGCTATGGTCGTTTGATAGTCGCGCAACTGAAACCCCATGCCCTGCCATACATTCGTTATTCTTGGAGCGTTATCCCTAGGAATCAATCCGCTCCAATCAATTTTGCGCCGCAAGATACAATTGCTGTCGCACCAAACAAAATCACGGTTTCAACAGTCGCGTAACGAACACACCAAGGCCAGAACTAAGTCGTTCTTCCAATTTTTCAATAGCTTGAATGAAAAAACCCGCCATTGAAACAATGGCGGGTTTTTTAGTTTTTAATATTGCGTGATCGGATCAGTTGGCTTGACGGCGCAGGAAAGCCGGAATTTCCAACTGATCGTCCTCAGAAGCCTGACGTGACTGTGGCTGAACACGGCCCTGCTCATCGAGCTGTCCGCGACGCGGCGCATAAATCGACGCATCCTGTGACAATGGACGGCGTGGCTCTGCCGGACGCATAGCCGGTTCACGTGGCTGTGCTGGCTCAAGCCGGGCCGTTTCATCTTCACGGCGTGTCAGACCAGCGGTCAGACGCTTCAGGAGACCCATCGGGCCACGGTCTTCGTGGCTGTCATGCGATGCCTGATCGCGGCCATGGTCGCGGGCATTGAATTCAGCCTGAACAACCGGCGGGAAGTCGGCAACATTGGGCATGCGGGGAGCCGGTGCTGGCTGCGCAACCGGCGCGGCATGCATCTGAACCTGTGGCTGCGGTGCTGGCTGATGTACAGGCTGCTGCGGCGCTGCAGCAATCGGTGCATCAAATACTTCCGGTGCAGGAGCCTGGAAAATGCGGCTCTGCGGGCGGAATTCCTGTTCAGCAGGCTGCGGTGCACGCTGTGGCATTTCGAGTTCAGCAGCGCGCATCGCGTCTCCTACCGGATCAGCGACGCGGGCGGCTGGCTGCTGCACGACTGGACGTGGTGCGGCAGTTTCAACGCGCGCAGCAGGCTGCTGTACCGGCTTGGCAATTGGCTTCATCGGCTGGCGAAATTCGATCGGCGCTGGGGCCGACTCTCCCAACTGCTTGTCGATGCCTGTTGCCACGACCGAAACGCGGATGATGCCTTCAAGGCTTTCATCAAATGTTGCACCGAGGATGATGTTGGCATCCTGGTCAACTTCTTCGCGAATACGTGTTGCAGCTTCGTCCACTTCAAACAGCGTCATATCACGGCCGCCGGTGATCGAAATCAGCAGACCCTTGGCACCGCGCATGGATGTTTCGTCAAGCAGCGGGTTGGCGATAGCAGCTTCAGCAGCAGCCATTGCGCGGCCATCACCGGAAGCCTCACCGGTTCCCATCATCGCCTTGCCCATCTCGCGCATGACCGAACGAACGTCGGCAAAGTCGAGGTTGATCAGGCCTTCCTTGACCATCAGATCGGTGATGCAGGCAACACCGGAATAAAGAACCTGATCGGCCATTGCGAATGCATCGGCAAAGGTCGTCTTGTCGTTGGCGATGCGGAAAAGGTTCTGGTTCGGAATGACGATCAGAGTATCGACATTCTTCTGCAGGTCTTCAATGCCCATATCGGCGGTGCGCATGCGGCGCTGCCCTTCGAAATGGAAAGGCTTGGTGACAACACCGACAGTCAGGATGCCCTTTTCGCGTGCGGCGCGGGCAACAACAGGCGCTGCACCGGTGCCGGTACCACCACCCATACCTGCCGTGACAAAGCACATATGCGTGCCCTGCAGGTGGTCATTGATCTCATCGATGCATTCTTCAGCGGCTGCGCGGCCAACTTCCGGCTGCGAACCTGCGCCGAGGCCCTCGGTGACTGCCGCGCCCAGCTGAATCAGACGTTCAGCCTTCGATTGCGACAGTGCCTGTGCGTCAGTATTGGCAACAACGAACTCAACACCGCGCAAACCGGCATTGATCATGTTATTGACCGCGTTGCCACCGCCACCGCCAACACCGAAAACGGTGATCCGGGGCTTAAGCTCGGTAATGTCCGGCTTTTGCAGATTGATGCTCATTTGTTTGTTCCTTTTTCCTTTACCGCGTCGCCGCCGCGGTATCTTTTTGGGTTTCCCCGGATTGATTAAAAACTCTCTTTCAGCCACTGGCCGATACGCTGAAAACGCCCACCCGTACCTGTCATCAGCGATGATGAACCGGCCTTTACAGAACGCTCCTCAATTCCTGCCACCTGCGGATAGATCAACAGACCGACCGCTGCGGAGAAAGCTGGCCCCTTGGCTGCTTCGGGAAGTCCCGTAACACCCAGAGGACGGCCAATACGTACGTTGCGGGCCAGGATGCGGCGCGCCACTTCAGGCAAGCCCGCCAACTGGCTGGCTCCACCTGTCAGGACAACACGTTTGCCGACAATCTGGCCGTAACCGGACTGGTTCAGGCGATCACGTGCCAATTCCAGCGTTTCTTCAACGCGAGCTCGAATAATGCGTGTCAGGACGGCACGCGGATATTGATTGGGGACATCACGTCCGTCATTCCCAAGCGGAGAAACGCTGATCAGATCCCGGTCATCAGCGGCGCTCGGCAATGTTGAACCGTGCATCACCTTCAGACGTTCGGCATCGTCCATATGCGCTGACAATCCACGCGCCACGTCCATGGTCACATGATTGCCGCCAATGGCGATTGCATCGGCGTGAATGAATTTGCCTTCGGAGAAAACAGAAATCGTCGTGGTGCCGCCGCCCATGTCGATACAGGCAGCACCCATTTCCGCTTCATCATCCACAAGCGCCGAAAGACCACTTGCATAGGGTGTCGCGATCATTGCCTCGACGGACAAATGGCAGCGGTTGACGCAGAGTTCGAGATTGCGCAACGGTGCAGCATCGGCGGTCAGCACATGCATCTCGACACCAAGGCTGTCGCCGATCATGCCGAGCGGATCACGGATGCCTTTTTCGCCATCCAAGGCATAACCAATGGGAAGCGAATGGACGAGATGACGTTCAGTAGCGAGTGCCTGTTTGGCACCGGCACCCAGCACACGGCGAATGTCCGACTGATCGACTTCATGGCCGCCCAGATTGATGCTCGCGGAAAAGCTTTCGCTCTTCAGGCGTCCGGCAGAAATGTTGACAATCATTGAATCGACGGTCAGGCCAGCCATGCGCTCGGCTGCATCAACAGCAAGGCGAATGGCCTGCTCGGCCGCGTCCAGATTGACGATGACACCTGACTTGATGCCGCGTGACTTCTGGTGACCGATGCCAAGCACTTCAATGCGATGGGTACGGCCCGGCAGATGTGCGCTCTCTTCGCGCGGACGCAACCGGGCGATAATGCAGCAGACCTTGCTTGAACCAATGTCAAGAACTGTCAAAGACCGCGTCCGTTTTGCGGAAGCAGGTCCAGTCGACGCGCCCTTCCCGTTCAGAATACTCATATACGCTTCTCCGAACGCTTTGGCGCCTTATCACGCGCCTTCAAAAACTCTACGCGCTGAACCATCGCGTCTGGTGTCAGCTTCAAAACCACCCGGTCCGGAAGACGCATATCGACCGAAGCGATTGCGCGGGACAGCAACCCATCCTTCCGGTCCATCCGCACCACATCGGCAAGTGCCTGATCAATGCGATATTCGGGCAGCATCAGGTTCACGCCATTCTTCAAGATCAGGTCCCAGCGCCGGTCAGCCACGCGCGAATAAGCCTTCACCTCAGAGACGATCTGTGGAAACGCAGCGAGCTGAGCAAACAATATCTTTGCCTGCTTGTCGGCACCCACACCCATGATCAGCGGCAGGGTCGAGCCGCGGCCCGCCGTGTAAGGTACAATCACACGGCCATCAGCATCGATGATCGACAGGTCGTCGCCATTCTGCCAAACGGCCATGGCAGTGCGCTCATGAATCGAAATCTGGATCGTGTTCGGATAAACCTTGAACACATCGACGGATTCCACCCAAGGCAAAGTTGCCACCGCCTTTTGTGCATCAGCCGCACTCAGACCGACCAGCGATGTCTCGCCGTCCAGACCAAGCGCGCCCAGCACGTCGATCTCGGAGGTTTCCTTGTTACCAACCACCTTTACGTCTTCGATGGCGAAACCGAACGTCGAAGTCGTTACTTTGACCACCTCGGGGGCATGACCACCGAGAATGGCGCCATAGGCACCTGTCAAAGCCAGAAAGACCACAGCACCGAGCGTACCGGTGTGATTCGGGATATGAACCTCACCTTCGACCATGCGGGTGAAGACGCGCACAGGCTTGCGCAGAAATTTCGGCAGGACGAAACGGAAGCGGCCAAAAGCCCCATAGGTATACGACGGCCTGTCCGAAGACACCGGCGCAGCACCTCGTGGGTGTACTTTTTTGCCCTTCAACGCAAACACGATGCGTCCTCCACCATCCAACTCAACAATTCACCGAAGGTATGCCCCGCAGCTTTGGCGATATCAGGTACAAGAGATGTTGGAGTCATGCCCGGCTGGGTGTTTACCTCCAGCCAAATCAGTTCACCATCTTCGGAAAAACGGTCGTCGTAACGGAAGTCCGACCGGCTAATCCCTTTACATCCAATTGCCTGATGCGCCTTGAGTGCTAGTGTTTGTATTTTTTGGTAAATTTTTAGTGAAATTTTAGCCGGACACACATGATTTGATCCGCCTGCAACATATTTTGAATCATAATCGTAGAATTGATGACCCACGGGGATGATTTCGCACACCCCGATTGCCACATCGCCCATGACCGCGCATGTCAACTCACGCCCATGGATGTACCGCTCGACCATAACCGTGCTGCCATATTTCCATTCGGCAGAGGTGATGACCTGCGGTGGATGCGACTGATCCTCCTTGACGATGACAACGCCAAAGCTTGACCCTTCATTGACGGGCTTCACCACATAAGGCGGCTTCATCGGATGCTTGGTGGTAAAATCGAAACGGTTCATCACCTTGGCTTCAGCAACAGGAATACCTGCCGCCTTGGCAACAATCTTGGCCTGCTCCTTGTTCATGGCCAAAGCCGACGCAAGCACGCCTGAATGTGTATAGGGAATTTCCAGATATTCGAGGATGCCCTGAATTGTACCGTCCTCACCAAAGGGACCGTGCAGCGCATTGAACGCAACATCCGGGCGCAGCTCAACAAGGGCACTTGCGATATCGCGGGTCACATCAACACGCGTAACCTGATAGCCTTCAGCCTCCAGGGCTTCAGCGCAGGCATTGCCTGAGGAGATACTCACCGGCCGCTCCGATGAAAATCCACCCATTAGCATCGCAACATGCTTTTTCGCCATGAAGGCAACCCCTTGAACGCATCCCCATCACTACTGCATCAAGCATCCCCATCGGACACACAAAGGACGCAGCAGCATCCCTTACCGGCACATAACCCCTTCAAAAATTCGAAGAGATTTTTGGGGTTCTGCGCGGCCGAAAAAAGACATGAGTTTCCGCAAGCCCGGCGATCAAGACCGCAGGCACCCGAGGCTGATAAAATCAGCCGACTCAAATCAGTTAACGCTTGCCCCTAAAGAATCAGAGAGTTGATTCCGTGACAAGTCCCCTTTGATTCAACAATGAAATTTCGCGTAAAAAAAGTGTTCGCGAATCAATTTCGAAAACAAAATCAGAGGCAAAAGCGCCTCTGATTCATTGCAAAAAAATTTCAATTTTTCCTACAGAAGCTGCCCCATGAACTCCTGAACTTCCTGTCCGGGGCGGAAAAGTCCCAAACGCTTGATTTCCCAGTGCAGCCGGATGCCGGAATTTTCCACCACACGGGCCCGGATAGTCTCGCCAAGCGTTTCAAGATCATGTCCTGAGGCAGTGCCCGTGTTGATCATAAAATTGCAATGCATCGGTGACATCTGCGCGCTGCCGATCATCAGGCCCCGTCCGCCTGCGGCATCAATTTCCTTCCAGGCGGAGGTGCCTTCGGGATTTTTAAAGGTCGAACCGCCGGTCTTTTCCCGAATAGGCTGAACGGTCTCGCGGTGCTGTTGCACGGCATTCATCGCCGCTTGAATCTCGTAAGTTTCGCCGGGCGTACCTTCGAACAGGGCGGACGTGAAAATCAGATCAGCGGCTGCGCCCGAATGGCGATACGCATAACCCATATCCGCGTTAGACAGGACATGGACATTACCCTTCCGGTCAAGGGCCCGCACTTCGACAACCCTCTCCCGGGTCTCCACGCCATTGGCACCGGCGTTCATGCGCAACGCACCGCCAACACCACCGGGAATGCCGTGATAAAAATGGAACCCGGCAATCTTTGCTTCCAGTGCCGTTGCAGCCAGCCGCTTGTCGGGCGTGGCAGCACCGGCGCGCAATTGCGTATCACCGACCCGCTCGACCTCGCCAAAGCCCTTGGCGGACAAGCGGACGACAAAACCCGGCACACCACCATCACGCACCAGAAGATTGGAACCGATGCCGACAACAAGGATTGGATATTCCTCAGGAACCGCTTGCAGGAAAGCAGCAAGGTCTTCTTCGTCAGCCGGCTGGAACATTACTTCCGCCGGGCCTCCGGCACGAAACCAGGTCACCTTTTCCATTCCCATATTGGGTGTCAGGCGTCCGCGCAGTCCCGAGAAACGATCCCCCAGCTCAGCAAGCAGGGCTTCGCCATCAATCCTTGAAGACATAATATCCTTCCAGCAGTTAAAGCGTGAGGCGTCGTGGCCTCACGCAACCGCAAAATCTAAAGCGCAACCAGCTCTTTTGGCAAGGCATAAGCCCATTGAGTGATACTTCCCGCACCCAGAAAAATGACGAAATCATCGGGCTTCGCGATTGACGCAATCAGCGGCGCTATTTCCTGAGGACCGGAGATATAGCGCGCATCACGGTGTGCCGCGGTCTTGATACGGGAAACTAGCGCTTCTGACGTGACGCCCTCAATTGCGTCCTCACCCGCCGTATAGACCGGAGCAACCACAACTGTGTCCGCATCGTTGAAACACGCGGCAAACTCGTCAAACAAGCTCGCCAAACGCGTAAAGCGGTGCGGCTGAACCACGGCAATGACGCGGCCTTTTGCCGAGTCACGCGCTGCTTTCAGCACAGCCTTGATCTCGACCGGATGATGTCCATAGTCGTCGAATATATCGACGCCCTTCCATGATCCCGTATGGGTAAAGCGCCGCTTCACGCCGCCAAACGACGAGAGGCCTTTTTTGATGTCCTCGGACGAAATCCCAAGCTCATGGGCGACCGCAATGGCGGCAGTCGCGTTTGATACATTGTGCCGGCCCGGCATTGGCAGCCGCAAGCCTTTAATTTCAGTGGTTTCGCCAGTTTTGCGTTTGGAAATTTGCACGTCAAATTGCGACGTTGGTCCATCAACCACAAGGTTGACGAACCGCACATCTGCCTGCGGGTTTTCACCATAGGTAATGACGCGGCGATCCTCGATGCGGGAGACCAGCGACTGTACTTCCGGATGATCGAGGCACATAACGCCGAAGCCATAGAATGGCACGTTCTCGACGAACTGCCGGAAAGCTTCGCGCACACGGTCAAACGTGCCGTAATGGTCAAGATGTTCCGGATCGATATTGGTGACAACGGCAATATCCGCCGGCAATTTCAGGAAGGTGCCATCACTTTCATCAGCCTCAACCACCATCCATTCACCCGCGCCCATACGGGCATTGGTGCCATAGGCGTTGATGATACCGCCATTGATGACAGTTGGATCGAGATTGCCCGCATCAAGCAGCGTGGCGACCATCGAGGTGGTCGTCGTCTTGCCGTGCGTGCCGCCAATGGCGACCGCTTGCCGGAAGCGCATCAATTCCGCCAGCATTTCAGCACGGCGCACAATTGGCAGCAGCTTTTCGCGCGCAGCAACCAGTTCGGGATTGGTCTTCTTGATCGCTGTCGAAACAACGATAACTTCGGCATCGCCAAGATTACCGGCATCGTGCCCAACGAAGACCTCGATACCCTTTTCGCGCAGACGCTGCACATTGGCGCTGTCTGACTGATCGGACCCTTGAACCTTGTAGCCGAGATTATGCAGGACTTCGGCAATGCCGCTCATGCCGATACCGCCGATACCGATAAAATGAACAAGGCCGATGTTGAGCGGCATCTTCATGGACGCACTCCTTTTTTGAAATCTGTCATGGATTGGCCGGATGCAATAGCCTCTGTAACGTCCGCAAGCAACCTCGTGGCATCAGGCTTGCCGGTACTACGGGCTTTTTCCGCAATAAATGCCAATCGCGTCGGCTCATGCATCGCTTTTGTGAGGATTTCTGCAATCCGTTCAGGTGAAAAATCCGACTGCTTGATCACATCCGCTCCACCTGCCGCCTGCAAGGCAGCGGCATTGGCGGCCTGATCATGATCAAGCGCATGTGGAAACGGCACGAGAATGGCCGGGCGGCCAATCGCAGCGATTTCTGACACCGTCGAAGCGCCGGAGCGCGACATGACGAAATGGGCATCAGCAATGCGGTGCGGCATATCCCGGAAGAACGGCGCAACATCGGCCTTCACGCCGAGCGCCTGATAGGCTGAGCGCACCTGCGCTTCGTCCTCGGTCCGGGCCTGCTGGGTAATAACGAGACGGGCGCGATCATCCGGTGACAACAGTCCGACGGCTGCGGGGATCGCACTGGAAAAATAGGACGCGCCCTGACTGCCCCCGAAAACCAGAAAATGAAACGGCTGGTGCGCCTGTGATGCCTTGTAAGCCTTGCCCACTTCCGCCAATACGGCGGGGCGCACGGGGTTGCCAGTCACAACGATCTTGTCGGCAAAGGGGCCTTCACCTTGCGGAAGGAAGCCTCCGGCAATTGCATTGACCCGCGCCGCCAGTGCTTTGTTGGCACGGCCCATCACCGCATTCTGCTCATGCACAAGCGTCGGAATTTTGAGCGCTGTTGCCGCATAAAGCGGCGGCAGGGTTGGATAACCACCAAAGCCAGCAACAAGCTTTGGCTTCAAACGCCGGAACAGTTTGCGGGAATCAAGATTGCCCCGCCAAAGCGTGAGGAACGTGCGAGCCAGTGAGATCGGGTTGCGGCCAGCGATGGTTGCCGAACGGACCACGTGAATTTCTTTAGCGGGAAAGCTGCCCGCAAACCGTTCAGCGCGGTCATCGGTGGCAAGATGGATTTCCCATCCGCGTTCGATCAGTTCATGCGCCAGAGCCTCAGCCGGAAACAAGTGCCCGCCTGTGCCTCCGGCGCACAGAAAAATAATTCCTTTAGACATCAGCCCCTCAGATTGCGCTGGCCAGTGACGGCGTTTTTGAATTTGCCAGCGTCGCCGAGCGCCGTCCCTCCGGTCTGCGCCGCGTCAGAGCCAGAAGAAGCCCTGTCGAGATTGCTACCGAAATCAGCGACGAGCCGCCATAGGAAATAAATGGCAGGGTCATCCCCTTGGCGGGCATCAGGTGCAGATTGACCGATATGTTGATGATCGACTGGAAGCCAAACAGGATCACGAGACCCGAGACGGCAAGGCGGGTGAAATCATCACGTTCCTTCAGCGCAATCGACAAACCACGGATGACGATAAACGCGAAGATCGCCACGATCAGCAAACAGAGAACAATGCCGTATTCCTCCGCAGTGACGGAGAAAATAAAGTCCGTGTGGCTATCCGGGATGATACGCTTGATCGTTCCCTCGCCCGGCCCCTGACCCAGCCAACCACCCCGGATAATAGCTTCACGCCCCGCATCCACCTGAAATGTATCACCTTCGCCCGTCATGAACCGGTCGATACGGCCGGCAACGTGCGGGAAAACCGTATAGGCACCGAAGAACCCGGCGACGCCCAGAACGCCGAGGCTGATAATCCACAGCCATGGCACACCGGCCATAAAGAACATCGCACCCCACGTGATGGCTGTCAGAATCGTCTGGCCAAGGTCAGGCTGAGCCACCAGCAATGCGGCAACAACACCAAAAAGCATCATCGAGAAGAAATTTCCGGGAATGTCTTTCCGGCGTTCATTTTCGGAAAAAAGCCATGCGCAAACAATGACAAAGGCTGGCTTCATGAATTCTGACGGCTGAATGGAGATACCAGCCAATGACACCCATCGGCGTGCACCTTTGACCTCGATACCGAAGAACAGTGCGCCCACCATCGCGACCATCGAGATACCCAGCAGAATGATTGCAAAACGTCGGATGGTTCGCGGCGCCATGAAGGAAACGGCAAACATGACGAACACGGCGGGAACCATGAACATCGACTGGTGCTTGACGAAGTAAAAGCTTTCCAGACCGATGCGCTCGGCAACGGCAGGGCTCGCAGCGAACGAGAGCAGGATACCCAATCCCATCAGGGTGAGACAGGCTGCCAGCAGAAAGCGGTCGATTGTCCACCACCAGTCGGCTACGGGTCCACGGTCAATGCGACTAACCATCAATTCGCTCCCTCGATAGGTGCTGCGCCTGCAAGCGCTAGCACGGCGGTGCGGAATGCTTCGCCGCGCTTCTCGAAATTCTGAAATTGGTCAAAGCTGGCACAGGCTGGCGACAGCAGCACCACAGCTTCCTGTGCTCCGTCCTTTGCCGCATCGCGCGCGGCATGTTCCACCGCAGCGTTGATCGTGCCGGATATTTCAAACGGAGCCGCTTCACCCAGTGTTGCAGCAAATTGCGGGGCTGCCTCGCCAATCAGATAGGCTTTGGCGATGCGCGGGAAAAAGCCTGATAAGGAAGCAATGCCGCCTTCCTTGGGCAGTCCACCTGCAATCCAGTAAATGCGCGGGAAAGACGACAAAGCAGGCGCTGCAGCATCCGCATTGGTTGCTTTTGAATCATTCACGAAAAGCGTTCTGCCCTGCCGCGCAACCTGTTCCATGCGGTGCGCCAGTCCCGGAAATGTTTTGAAGCCGGCATTGATCTCGTCAACTGACAGGCCGACTGCACGGCAGGCCGCAAAGGCCGCCAGCGCGTTCTGGGCGTTGTGCTCGCCGCGCAGGGAACCAATACCTTGCAACGAAGCCACCGATGCTCTGGAGCCATTCTCGGCCCGATAGAGCGTGGAGCCCTCGGCAAAATATCCGTTTTGGATCGGCATGCGCTTGGAGATGCGGATCACCCGTTTTCCTGCGCGCTCAAGCCGGTCAGCGATCGCAACACAGAAACTGTCATCGACGCCGACAATTGCCGTATCACTTCCCGCGACCAGGCGTTCCTTGATCTCGGCATAGTGCTGCATGGTGCCGTGCCGGTCGAGATGGTCAGGTGTCAGATTGAGAAGAATACCAGCCGTCGGGTTGAGCGAAGGCGCCAGATCAATCTGATAAGAGGAACACTCGACGACGTAGTGGCGACCGTCCGCGGGTGGCTCCAGCGTCATCACGGCCGTACCGATATTGCCGCCAAGCTGCATATCGCGGCCTGAAGCCCTGATGATGTGGGCAATCAGCGCTGTTGTCGTTGACTTGCCGTTGGTACCGGTGATCGCGATAAATGGACTGTCCTTGCCAGCGAGATTGCGCTCGCGAACGAACAATTCGACATCCCCGATGATTTCAACGCCTGCAGCGCGGGCCAAATCCACGGTCCAGTGCGGACGCGGGTGAGTGAGCGGCACGCCGGGAGACAGAACAAAGGAAGAGAATTGTTTCCAGTCGGCCTGACGCAAATCACCGGTCGCAATCCCTGCATCCCGCGCCCGCGCAACACTGTCCGGATTGTCATCCCATGCAACAATACTGGCACCGCCCGCAACGATGGCTTTTGCCGTTGCAATGCCCGAACCGCCGAGCCCGAAGAGCGCGACGGTCTTGTCCTTCATGGAGTGGGCAGCGATCATGCAAGGCGCCTTATCTGAGCTTGAGTGTGGAAAGACCGATCAATGCGAGGATGACGGCAATGATCCAGAAACGGATAACAACCTGACTCTCGGTCCAGCCCTTCTTTTCGAAATGGTGGTGAATCGGTGCCATCAGGAACACGCGTTTGCCGGTGAGCTTGAACGACGTGACCTGAATGATCACCGACATGGCCTCCATGACAAAGACACCGCCGATGATGGCCAGAACGATTTCATGCTTGGTCGCAACTGCAACGGCACCGATAAGGCCGCCAAGTGCCAGTGAACCGGTATCGCCCATGAAGATTGCGGCGGGGGGCGCATTGAACCAGAGGAAGCCAAGACCAGCGCCGATCACCGCGCCCAGCACGACAGCAAGTTCGCCGGTACCCGGCGTGAAATGGATCTGCAAATAATCGGCAAAAATCGCGTTACCTGCGAGATAGGCGATCACACCGAACGATGCGGCGGCAATCATCACCGGAACTGTGGCAAGCCCATCGAGTCCATCGGTAAAATTAACCGCATTCCCCGCGCCAACCATGACAAAAGCAGCGAACGGAACGAAGAAAATTCCAAGATTGATGATGAGTTGCTTGGCAAATGGGAAAGTTAGGGATGATGAGAATGGCTCCTGCCCTGCCCACATGATGGCGAGACCGGCAAGCGCAGCAACCAGAAACTCAATGCCAAGCCGCGCCCGTGCGGAAAAACCCTTGAACGACTGTTTGCTGACCTTGAGGTAATCGTCATAAAAGCCGATCGCGCCGAAGCAAACGGCAACGAGCAGCACAACCCAGACATAGATGTTGGACCAGTTTGCCCAGAGCAGTGACGAGATCAAAATGCCCGTCATGATCATCAGGCCGCCCATGGTCGGCGTACCGGCTTTTTTGAAGTGGGTTTGCGGACCATCAGCACGAATGGGCTGACCCCGCCCTTGACGGACACGCAAGGAGTCAATGATGCGGGGACCAAACAGAAACACGATAAGCGCCGAAGTAATCAGCGCACCGCCGGTCCTGAACGTGATGTAACGGAACACGTTCAGAAATTGGATATGTTCCGCCAGACCGGCCAGATAATAAAGCATGTACTATGTCCCCATCCCCATAAGCTCATTCGGCAGGGCCGACGGGCTCAACGGTGTTGTACTTCTGCAAGATTGCTTTGACGATCCGGACAAACCCGGTTCCTTTCGATGATTTGATCATGATCACATCACCGGCTCTGATCGTATTCAGCAGATTGGATTGCAATTCGTCCACGCTCTGCCCGTATTCGGCATGGATTTCAACCGGCAAGGCGGCTTTAAGCGCCGCCATCTCGGGCCCGCCCAGAAAAACCATGTTGATATTGTTGGCTTTGATTGCCGGTGCAATCTCCGCATGCAGTTTGGGCGCTTGCTTGCCCAGTTCCAGCATATCGCCAAGCACCGCAATCCGGCGGCCTTTGCCAGTCGGCACCGCCGCCGCGAGCAATTCGATTGCAGCCTGCATCGATGCCGGGTTGGCATTGTAGCTCTCATCAATCAGCGTGAACGTGCCCCTGCCGATTTCAAGCGTATGACGCTCACCACGCCCGCTTTCAGGCCGTAAAGACGCCAGCGCTAGTGTAACTTTCGCCATGTCAGCACCGGTCAGATGCGCTGCGCCCAGAACTGCCAGAACATTCTGCACGATGTGCCTGCCCGGAGCGCCGACCTTGGCGACAACCTCAGAACCGGCAAGCCGCGCCGTCATGCAGGAGCATTCGCCATGCAGCTTCAACGCGCGCAGACGATAATCAGCTCGGGCATTTTCACCGAAACTCTTGATATGCTCGACACCCGCGTCCCGTGCCAGTTTTTCGAGTAGTTTGTAATGTTTGTCATCCCGGTTAAGCAGCGCATATCCGCCTGGCACAAGACCTTCGAAAATCTCGGCCTTCGCCACCGCAATTTCCTGGAGATTCTTGAAATGACCAAGATGCGCCGGTGCGATCAGGGTAACAATCGCCACATGCGGGCGGACCATCTTGACCAAAGGCCGGATTTCATCCGGATGATTCATGCCGATTTCAAAGACACCGTAATCTGTATCTTCCGGCATGCGGGCAAGCGTCAGCGGCACACCCCAGTGATTGTTGAACGAAGCGACGGATGCATGAACCTTGCCGACATTTGTCAACACATGCCGCAACGCTTCCTTGGTCGTCGTTTTTCCCACGGACCCGGTCACCGCGATGATTTGCGCATGTGACCGTTCGCGTGCAGCAAGGCCAAGCCGTGTCATCGCCGCCAAAACGTCGTCTACAACGATCATCGGCGTTTTCAGCTTGCCAAGTGCGGGCAACTTTACTTCCGCCACCACAAGCAGCGATGCACCGGCAGCCACCGCCGCCGTCGCATAATCATGACCATCCAGCGCACCCCCCTTGATGGCAAAAAAGGCTTCGCCCTTGCGCAATGTGCGCGTGTCAATGGAAATTCCGGTAATGCCTTCCGGCAGCGTGCCAACCGGCCTGCCATTCATGGCCTCGATCATAGCTTCCGAGGTCCAGAGCAAACTCATAGATTGTGCTCCCCGGACAGCCGATCCTTGAGCGCTTGCGCAACTTCCGTGTGATCAGAGAATGGCAACACAACATCGCCGACAGTCTGACCTTCTTCATGGCCCTTGCCAGCCACAATGAGCGTATCACCGGATTTCATCATGGCCACAGCTGTGCGTATGGCTTCGCGCCGGTCAGCGATTTCCCGGGCGCCGGGTGCAGCGGCCAGAATCTCCGAACGAACGGTTGCCGCTACTTCAGAGCGCGGGTTGTCATCAGTCACGATGACAATATCAGCCAGGCGGGTAGCGATTTCACCCATCATCGGGCGCTTGCCCTTGTCGCGATCACCACCGCAACCGAAAACCACGATCACACGGCCCGTCGTGAACGGGCGAACGGAGGTCAGAACATTTTCAAGTGCATCAGGCTTATGAGCATAATCGACATAGGCTGGTGCACCTTCTTCTGTTGCACCGACAAGATCGAGGCGGCCGGGAGCGCCCTTGAGACGCTCAAGGCCACGCATAGCAGCTGCAGCCGGAACGCCGGTTGCAATCGCCAGACCAGCTGCCACGAGACCGTTGGCAACCTGAAAGTCACCCGCCAATGGCAAGGTTATTTCGAAAATTTCACCCGCAATCTGCACTTCCACATGCTGACGGAAGCGCTCATGCTCGACACGCTTCAGCGTGATGAACTCGCCCTTACGGCCAACAGTGAGAACCTTGCACCCTGCCTCGGTGGCGGCAGCAATGGTTGGCTTGGAAAACGGATCGTCGGCAAAAATAACCACCGGGGCTCCCTTGGGCAGCAAGTCCCTGAACAAACGCAGCTTGGCCGCATGATATTCTTCGACCGTAGGATGGTAATCCATATGGTCGCGGCCAAGATTGGTAAAAGCCCCTGCTGTCAGTTTGACACCATCGAGACGGCGCTGATCAAGACCATGCGAAGAGGCTTCCATCGCTGCATGCGTCACGCCCTCTTCAACCAGTTCGCTGAGCAATTTGTGCAGCTCAACAGGATCCGGCGTCGTCAGCGAGCCATAATCATTACGTGTCGGCGAAACGACGCCTGTCGTGCCAATGCTGGCAGAAGCGAAGCCAGCGTTCGCCCAGATTTGCCGTGTGAACGAGGCAACCGACGTCTTACCGCTGGTACCGGTGATTGCCACCATCACATCAGGCTGCACGCGGTAAAAACTGGCTGCTGCAAGAGCGAGTGCCCGGCGCGGATCATCCACATAGATAATGGGTGCGGACACATTGCTCAGCTTGGAATCGCTGGCGGCAACAATAATCGCGGCACCGCGTTTTGCGGCGTCAGCCGCATAGACGCTTCCATCTGCCTTCGACCCCTTCAAGGCAGCAAACAGGAACCCAGGCTTGACCTGCCGGGAATCTGAAGTCAGGCCATTGATCGTCGTTTCTCCGAATTCGGAGCTTGCCAAGGCCGGTATGCCGTTCAATTCTTTCAGTTTCATGACCGAATCTGCTTTACTCATCACTGTCGTAGGAAACCTGCAATGGCGCTACTTCTTGGCCGAAATCGGGCTTTACACCCAGAAATGAAGCCGACCTGCGAATGATGTCATGAACCATGGGCGCAGCATTGAACGCTGCGATACCGCTGCTTTGCCCTTCGGCAGCCTTTGGCTCGTCAATAATCGTCAGGACGACATATTCGGGTTTTTCGATCGGGAAAGATGCCACAAACGCATTGAATCGAAGATCGTGCGCATATCTGCCATTGACGACCTTGTCGGCCGTTCCGGTCTTACCGCCAACCCGGTAACCCTTGACGGCCGCATTTCGGCCGGAGCCCGTTTCGCCGTTCAGCTTATACAGATAGCGCATGTCATCGCTGGTCTTGGGCTTCACAACCTGCTGTGCGATGGCATTGGCCTGCTCGACTGTTCGTGGCAGGAACGTGGGTTCGATCAGCTTGCCGCCGTTCATCAGGGCCGCCGCACCCACAGCCGTTTGCAGCGGCGTTGTCGCCATACCGTGACCGAAAGAAATCGTGATCGAATTCACCTTTTTCCAGACCTTTGGAGAATAGGGCTTCGCAACTTCCGGCAGTTCGGTTTTCATCGCATCAAGCAGACCGAGCCGGGTTAAAAATGCACGATGATTTTCAATACCCACCGCATCCGCTTCTCTGGCAGAACCGATATTGGATGAATAAACAAACACTTCAGGCAGGGTCAGAACCCGGCTCTTGCCGTGGAAATCGTGGATCGTCTGGCGGCCAATGGTGATCGGATGGGTTGCATCATAGGTGCTGTTGAGTGTTGCTCCGTGCTCAAGCGACATCGCGGTCGTAAATGTCTTGATCGTCGAACCCATTTCATAAAGACCCGCCGACATGCGGTTGAGGTGATCTTTATCGAGCGCATTGAAGGGGTTGTTTGGATCAAAATCCGGCGCTGATGCCATAGCCAGCACTTCGCCCGTATTTACGTTCAGCACCACGGCGCCGGCTGCAATGGCGCGATATTTCTGCATCGCATTGACCACAACGTCGCGGACAACGTGCTGGACACGCAGATCAATCGACAGACGAACGGGCTCCAATGAACGCCCGTCGGCAAGACCGACGTCGCGCAGATCAGACAGGCCCTGCGAGTCGATATATTTCTCCATACCGGCAATGCCTTGATTGTCGATATTCACGAGGCCGAGAATATGCGACGCAGTGGGCCCACCCGGATAGAAGCGCGACTTCTCGGTGCGAAACCCAATGCCCGGAATACCCAGCGCCATGATCTGGCTTTTCTGCTGCGGCGTCAGTCCGCGCTTGAGCCAGGCAAAACCCGCATTGCTCTTCAGGCGGCTATAGGTCTGTTCAAAATTGAGATCGGGCAGAACCGTGGAAAGCAACTCGTAAGCTTCATCAGGATCAATGATCTTGCGGGGCTCGGCAAAGAGCGACGCGGTCTTGATGTCCGTCGCCAGCACTTCACCATTACGATCAAGAATATCAGGACGCGAGGCGAGGACAGAGCCCGTTGGTCCATTGTATCCGGTCGTATCTTCCTGCATGCCGTAAAATATAAGGCGTCCGCTGATCACCGCGTAGATGCCGATGAAACCGAACATCGCCATCATCACGCGGTTGCGTGCGCGGTTTCCCGACTTTTTCTTCTTTGCGTCCATGGCAAAGGCCGGGACGGTCCCGGCTTCCAACTGCGCTGTCTTCCGTTTGATCCAGATCCCGGCCATGTTAATGCGCAGCTCCCTTTGGTTTTGCACCAGGGGCGGCCAAATTGGTTGCCTTGCTTACGCTGCCGGTCTTGATCGTATCGGTCTTCTTGATCGCTTTGCCCGCATCTGCTTCGGTGATGAGGTTGGCAACGTCATCGACCTTTTCAGCAGGCGGCTTCGCCTTGGGGATTTCGTTGATATTGGCGATCTGCTGCGCATCAACCGGTTGCAGATTCAACTGGGTCTGGAAAGAAGCCACAAGGTTCTGCAGGCGGCTCGGCTGTGTCAGCAAGCTCCAGTCGGCTTTCAAAAGATCAATCGTATCTTTCTCATCGGTGATCATGCGTTCAATCTTGTGCACTTCCGCCATCTGCTTTTCAGCATCGTGCTTGATCTTATAGGTCACGGCAGCCGCCGCGATCATCAGCCCGATCAATATGATGTCGAAAGTACGCAGCATGGATCAGCTCCTCGCCGTTTCATGAAAATGCGGAAGATTGGGCAGACCATAGATCGCGTGATCTTCGGCAAGCGGCGGGTTGTCTGTGCGGATCGCTGCGCGCAACTTCGCGGAGCGTGCACGTGGATTGCGCTCGGCTTCGGCATCGCTTGGCGCGACAACGCCTTTGCCAATCGGCGTAAAGCTCGGCAACCGCACCTGCACTTGCGGTAAGTGGCGTGAACCACCGCTCGAACCAGCGCGGTCGTTGAAAAAACGTTTAACGATACGATCTTCGAGCGAGTGGAAGGTCACGACCACAAGACGGCCACCGGGCTTGAGCGCACGCTCTGCAGCATGCAGCGCACGGACCAGTTCGCCCAATTCATCATTGACGAAAATGCGCAGGGCCTGAAACACCCGTGTTGCGGGATGAATCGGAATTTTCGGATTACGGCCCACCAGCGCTTCAATGGCATTGGCCAGATCACGCGTGCGGTGGAAAGGCTCGGCGGTACGGCGCTTGTCGATCATACGTGCAATACGCCCCGCATGACGTTCTTCGCCCAGGAAATTGAATATACGAGCGAGATCACCTGTCTTCAGCCGGTTGACAACATCCGCCGCACTTGGACCCGAGCTCGACATACGCATGTCAAGCGGGCCATCTTTCTGGAAAGAGAATCCACGCTCTGCTTCATCGATTTGCATCGACGACACGCCGATATCGAGGACGATCCCGTCAGGCGCGCCCAGCAATACAAGCTGATCCAGCGTCGAGAATGTCCCCTGCACCAGCGTCAGCCTGCCGTCAGACAGCTTTTCCAACGCCCGGCCGGCTTCAATTGCCGAGGGATCACGGTCAATCGCCGTGACTGACGCTCCGGTTTCAAGGATGCGTTTGGTATAACCGCCGGCACCAAATGTACCATCGATAATCCGCTGACCAGCACCCGGATTGAGAGCCGTGATGACCTCATCAAGCAAAACCGGTATGTGACGGGCGTAGTCGTTCGGCGTAGCTTCGTTGCCTGAACTCGCCATCATCTGCTTTTCACCTGTTCGTCCAGATTTTCCAGACGGCGTCTTTCCATCAGACGCCGACGGACCTTGGCCCGATGCGCTTCGAACTGTTCCGGCTGCCACATCTGAAAATGCGTGTTGGCCCCCGCAAAGGTCACATCCGTGGTAATCCCCGTATGCTCGCGCAGAAAATCCGTCACCGTAATCCGGCCATCCGCGTCCAGCTTCAAAAAGCCTCCGTCCGCGTGAAGATAAAAAGATATATCGTCTGCCATTTCGGCGAAGGGGTCCTCGTTCTCCAGCCTCTTGTCGAAGCGAGTCAGAAGATCCGGTCCGCCCGCATCGAGGGCAGGCAGGTGCAGCGAACGCAGAGCGTAGAGTTCCGTGTGACCGGCCAGCTGGATGATCGAACGAAAATGCGCCGGAACGGATACTCGTCCCTTCGCATCGATCCTGTTCGTCACATGTCCGAGGAACCGGTTCAAAAAGCAACACCGCCGTTTCCGCCACGAGAGCCTGTTTCATTTCTACCCCTGCTCCACCCCTTGGAGCCTCATCAATAGTTATGGCGGCATTGGCCAAACGGGCCGAATGCAGGCCCTGGCATGCCAAATCCAATGTCGGGAAACACCGTGTCGACTGAACGCTACTGATGAAACCAATCGATATCATGGGGCACTATGGGCGTCAATGGGATTAGAGAACACATGGTGGGAGCAAGCCTGACTTGGGCGCACTTCCGGCGATTCTGAATTTATGGCTCATTAAGCTTAATGAAGGGTTAGGAATTGGATTGAGCAATAAGATTGGCACCTCTGCAAAGGCCTTGTGCGTGGTTCGACAAGCTCACCATGAGGGACGAAGGTTGACTGCAAAGCCAATCGCAAAGATCGCGGGTTTGACATCCTGCAGCACTACTCTCCCTCATGGTGAGCTTGTCGAACCACGCGCATAAGCGTGAGCACATCGCTATAAAAAGAAATGAAGTGTCAGCTGGCCTGTAAGCCGGGTTCTGTATGGCTGGACTTTCGTCCAACGCGGCAGCCATTCATCTTGGACGGATGTTGCCACCCGCCTCCTGCAACCCACCCGGACGACTAACCCGGAAACTGATCGCCAGACTTTCGCCTGGCACGCCGTCCCTATTCGGTTTTGCTCCCGGTGGGGTTTGCCATGCCGCTCCTGTTACCAGCAACGCGGTGGGCTCTTACCCCACCCTTTCACCCTTACCCCGTCATTCCTTGTGTCCAATCGCGAATGATCCGGCACAACGAAAGACGGGGCGGTTTCCTTTCTGTGGCACTTTCCCTAGGGTCGCCCCCGCCGGACGTTATCCGGCACCGTGTTTCCCTGGAGCCCGGACTTTCCTCACGTGCCGCCTTTCGGCTTTTGACACGCGCGGCTGCCCGGCCAGCTGACGATGCGTATAAAAGGGTTTCGGATGCAAAACGCAAATGAAAAAGGCCGGATTGGTTTATCCGGCCTTTGTCTTGGGCGACTTGTCCCGCGAAAACTTAGTTGGACGCCATCTGCATTTTCACCTTGGCGCAATAATTGGCCGAGACGGGGTTCATCCGCGTGGCGCCGTGACCGGCATTGTAGCGCAGAATCGTACCGCACGTCGTGCCATTGCCGAGCTTGTGTGCGCCGGCAAGATACATCATGCCCCAGCGGATATTGGTGTCGGGATTATAGAGCGCCTGACGGGAACCCGTGTAACCGAGGCCACGAGCCGTTTCGAGTTTGATCTGCATCAGACCAATCTCTCCGGCACTCCCAGTCATATCGGCGCGATAGTTGCTCTCGACCCGCACAACCGCGTTGGCCAGCGCCACAGGTACGCCATAGGAAGCGGCGTAGGAACTGATGATCGTCGAGTACTTCATCGAACTTACGGCGGAAGGAATGCTGCCGGTCGTCATCGTGTCAACTTTCGCAAGATTGCGATTGCGGACCCTGACCTTGAGCCGAACCTTCGTCTCGACAATCGGGTGCTTGCTGGATGTCAGCTTTGTCTTGCTTGCATGGACTTTTGTGCCGGCATGTTTGCCTTTGCCTTTCGTGTCCACGGCCTTGGTC
The DNA here is from genome assembly GCF_014189505.1 of Phyllobacterium sp. 628. Taxonomy (GTDB): domain Bacteria; phylum Pseudomonadota; class Alphaproteobacteria; order Rhizobiales; family Rhizobiaceae; genus Phyllobacterium. The sequence goes on from NZ_CP050301.1 coordinate 3,427,867, forward strand.
GATTTGCTGCCTGCCTTCTCTTTTTCATTCCCGGCCCGCTTGGCCTTGAGGTAGTCCATCAGGTTAGTCGGCTCCGCCGGGCTGCTGAATGCTGAATTTGAGCCAAAGAGGGCCATCGCCCCGGTAAGGGCGAGAATCATGCCAATTTTATTTGTCATCGTTTTCCGTCTAAATCGCTTGGGCAGTACGAGCGTATCTGCCAGACCCGTTCCGCGCCAAAAATCTAAAAGGGCACAACTGGAACAATGGCTAAGGATGTGACGGTCCAATGCAGCCGAATATGGTCCGGCCAAATAACTTTGTATAACATATTGAAATATATATGTTGCGTTGCACAAAACACAGGCAATAAAGCGTTTTTTTACAGTAAGTTATACAGTGAGTACCGGAAGCGCAGAAAGCACCCGATGCAGGGTTTCGATGGTTGACATATCAGCGACTCCATCCACCTTTTCAGGCCGAAAGTGGCGCTGGAACGCTAAAATGCCTAATTCTGTCGTCTTTCCGAACACACTGTCGATGGGCACATCATAGCCGTAAAGCGCCAGCATGCTTTGCAGCGCCTCCACTGGTTGACCCTGATCCCCAAGCGAAAAGAACCGGCCTCCGCGGATCGGAGACGGCGGTACCCAGTGTCCGACGCCGGAATTGTAGAGAACAGGCCACGGGAATTTTTCACCCGGATCAATCTTGCGGGCGGAAGCAATATCCGAATGGGCAAGAACGTTCTCGGGACGTATTTTGTGACGCGAGATAATGCCTTTGCAGAGATCGATCACCGCATCGATTTGCGCTTCGGCAAAGTCCGGAAAATCGAGCAGTGGACCGCCATTGACGATCTCGATACCGATGGAGCGGGAGTTGATATCTGTCTCGCCCTTCCAGAAGCTTTGGCCCGCATGCCAAGCACGCTCACTTTCCGGAACAAGCTGAACAATGCGCCCGTCCTCGTGCACCACATAATGGGCCGAGACTTCACTCTCTGGATTGGTGAGCCAACTCTCGGCAGCTTCACCCGTCGCCATGCCCGTATAATGCAAAACCAGGATAGAGGGATGTCTTCCCTCTTTGCGAGGACCAAAATTGGGAGATGGATGCACTTCTGCGCGCAAATGGTCCGGTTTAAACGCGCTCATATGCCTTCAAATCTTTTTCGACTTTTTCCCACGCCGCATTGATGGCAGCGACACGCTGATTGGCGATGGCAACAAATTCTTCCGGCACACCGCGCGCCATCAGCATATCCGGATGGTTTTCACGCACAAGGGCCCGATAGCGCTTGCGGGCTTCCTCGAAACTGACGCCACGCGAAAGACCTAGCACCACAAACGGATCCGCTTGCCCGCGCCCGACATGCCGCTCAAGAATGCTGTCAAACTGATCTTCATCCAGAGCGAAAATCTCCGCAACCGTCCCAAGAAAAATCAATTCCTTGTCATGCAGCGCGCCGTCGGCCTTGGCAATGTGAAACAAGCCATCGAGAATATCTTCCAGCATCTTGCAGTTCGGCTGCCCGGAACCGCAGAGCGAAGCCAGTTGCGCCGCATAGGTCTCATAACCGGCCACATCCTGTTTCGCGAGATTGTAAAGCCGGGTTACCTGATCCTGATATTTCGGCGGAACATGGAAAATCTCATGGAATGCCTTGACCTCCACTTCGGTGACAACACCATCAGCCTTGGCCATCTTGGCCGAGAGAGCGATCATCGCAATCGAGAATGCTACACGTCTGCGGGTTTCGGGATCGCCCTCAAATGCAGTGCGCACGGCCTCAATGATGCTGGAGAAGGCATCGATCGCAGTGGTGGTAATGAAGTCGCTGATACGGCGCCAAATCGACATGTCTTTGTTTTATTCAAATTCTTTCGCAATTGCGAGAGCGATCTGATGTCGCAAATGAAGTTTGGCTGGACCGGTTGACGCACCTATTAAACCCCTCCAAATGCAAAACGGCCAGCTTGATAGCTGGCCGTTTCATCAAAGAAATGGGTTCATTACTGAACGCCGAGTGTATCCTTGATAACTTTTTCGGCAGCATCCGCTGCGGCTTTGATCTGGTCAGCCGTCTGTCCGGCAGCCTTGGCAGCATCTTCAGCAGCCTTGCGCGCAGTGGCAATCGCAGCCTGTTTCTGCTCTGCGGTCATCGTAGCAGCCTGTTCCTTGAGTTTCTTCAAGGTGTCCTGCGCATTCATCGGCGTCGCTGGTGCGGCCGGTGTTTGCGTTGTTGTCGGCGCAGCCGGAGTAGCCGGTGCGGGGGCTGGCTGTTCAGTTGCCGCTGGAGCCTTTTTCTCTTCTTCCTTGCCGCATGCGGTCAGTGCAAGAAGTGAAACCATACCAAGAGAAATAAGAAGCTTGCTGTTCATGAGTATACCCTCTCCGTTTCAGATAAGTGCGTCCCTCATCATTTATCTTACCTGAAATAAGGCAAAGTTGGGCCTTGTTTTAAATTTGGGTTAACTTTCCCGCTGACATTCGTAAAACTGCCAATAGAACGGGCAGTTCGCCATCGTTGCTCCGAACGCGGTGTTGCTTATTCTGTTGCTCACTGAGTAATTTTGTCAGGAAACAAGCCGCATGCCCATCTCTCCTCTGATTCGCCCGCTTACATCAGAAGATGCAAAATCCTTTCAGCATCTGCGGCTTCACGCGCTTAAGGTGGCACCGGAAAATTTCGGTTCAAGCCACGAAGACGAGGTGGACCGGAACCTCGATGATATCAAGAAGATGCTCGGCGCGCGTCCAAACACGGTTTTTGGCGCGTTTGCTGAAGATGATCTTGTCGGGATGGCGGGCTTTGCCACAACCACAAAAACCAAACAGAAGCACAAGGGTGTGCTTTGGGGTGTCTTTGTTCACTCAGACTGGCGCGGCCACGATCTTGGCAGGCAATTGACACTGGCAGTCATTGAGCATGCGCGCCAATATGTCGATACGCTACACGCCACCGTCATGGCCGCCAATTTGCCGGCCCGCAAACTTTATCTTGGATTGGGATTCGAGATCTTCGGTTTTGAAAAGGACGCTTTGCGTATCGGCGGTCAATCCTTTGATGACGAATTGCTGAGGCTTGATCTTCGCTAGATCAGGCCGACCTGACATGTTTCCCTCTCTGATATCTTGAAAAATATTTGGAAGAGAGTTATATCGCCATATAACAATTAGCACACTACTTATTATATGGCTATGAAATGTCCCCATTGATGCCCCGCGACACCTATATAGACGAGCTGTCGAAAGTCAGCCGCAAGATCCGCACGCTCTTCGACGCGCGGGTGAAAGAGCGCGGCCTTACCTTTGCGCGGGCACGGACAATGATGCTGCTCGACCGGTTGGAAGTGCTCAATCAGAAAGAATTAGCGGAGGAGCTCGAGATCGAAACACCAACAATGGTGCGGCTGCTGGATGGCCTGGAAAAGCAAGGCTTCATTCAGCGCCGTTCCGTTGATGGCGACCGGCGTGCCAAACAAATCGTACTGACGCCACTTGGGGCTGGCCTCGCCAGCGAAGTCAGTCATATTGCACAAGAGCTGCGTTCCGAGTTTCTCCAAGGGGTAGGTGACAACGAACTGACAATCGCACTTGAAGTGATCCGTGTGATCAATCGCAATGTCGGCAAAATGGACAGGACTAGTTCCAATGATTCCGGAAGCTGAGTTCGTTGGGTACAACCCGCTGAGAGACGAGCCGAAAGCTCCGGATGAATCCGCATTGCCGGCTGCAACTCCACCTGCCCCACCTTTGTCCATGAGCCCACGCCGTGCAGCTACCTATATCGCGGCCTCGACGCTCCTCTCCCTGACACAAGGGTTGGGGCAGAATCTGATTGCAACCAACGTAGCGCAAATTCAGGGTTATCTCGGCGCAACCACGACCGAAACCACTTGGCTGATTGCTGCCTATATGGCGCCCAATGTCAGCCTCTCCATCGCTTTGGTCAAAATCCGCAGCCAATATGGCCTGCGAAGTTTTGCCGAACTCAGCATTGCCGGGTTCGTTCTTATCTCACTCATGCATCTCTTCGTCACCGATCTGCAATCGGCCATCATCATCCGCTTCTTCAGCGGTATCGCCGCCTCGCCCATGTCTACCCTTGCCTTTCTCTATATGCTCGAAGCCTTTCCGCCTGCACGCAAACTGACCGTCGCGGTCTGTCTCGTCCTGACCAATATTTCACTGGCATCGCCGCTTGCGCGGTTTCTGTCACCAGCGCTGCTGGAATTCGGTCAATGGCGCGGTCTTTATATGTTTGAGGTTTCGCTGGCCTTCATTGCCTTTGCCATCATTTATCTCTTGCCGCTGACACCCCCGCCCCGTGCCAAGGTCATCGAAAAACTCGATATTCTGAGCTATCTGCTTATCGCTATCGGTTTTGGCTGTACGGCTGTCGTCCTCGCAACCGGGCGCCTCTACTGGTGGATGGAAGTGCCATGGCTGGGCATCCTCCTCGCCATCGCCGTTGTCACGGTCACGCTGGCTGTTGTGATTGAGCTCAACCGGACAAAACCGTTGCTTGATATCCGCTGGATCATGAGCAAGGAAATACTGCATCTTGCCGGAACCATCCTTTTGTTCCGGCTGATTGTTTCCGAACAGGCCACCGTCGCCACCAATTTCTTCCAGAATCTGGGTCTGCTCAACGAACAGATTGCCACACTCTATGTGGTGATGATAGTGTCCATGGTCGTGGCGGGTCTCTGCTGTGCCGCTGTGATGAAACCGGAACGCGGCCCTATCATCCATGTGGTCGCTTTGATCTTCCTGATCATCGGCTCCTACATGGATAGTCAGGCAACCAATCTTACCCGCCCGGAAAATATGTATATCAGCCAGGCGCTCATCGCAGCGGCAACGGTTATTTTCCTGCCGCCCGCCATGTCCGCCGGCCTGACGTCCGCCCTCAAACGCGGGCCAGTCTATATCCTCAATTTCTTCGTTGTGTTCCTCGCAACACAAAGCCTCGGCGGTCTGCTTGGAACTGCAGTCTTTGGCAGTTTCATCACAATCCGGGAAAAATTCCATTCGAACGTCATTGCCGAACATATCGTCATGTCTGATCCCTTGGTGGCTCAGCGTGTCGCCCAACTGGCCAGTGGTTACGGCAGGGTCATCACCGACAAGGTTTTGCTCAACGCCGAAGGAGTAGCTCTCCTGTCACAGCAGGCCACACGCGAGGCCAACATTCTCGCCTATAATGATGCTTTTTTCCTGATTGCGGGCATCTCGTTCTTTGCGCTTCTCGCCCTTCTTTCCCACGTCAGTTTCCGCTACGTCTTAAGGCGCATGCCGCCTCGCATGACGGCCGAAATTGCTCAACCAAGTATGTAAAGCCATGTCCAAATTTTTTCGTAACACCGCAACCCTGATCGCAGTCCTGCTCGGCGTCCTCGGCCTTGTGCTGGTTCTCTATGCGTGGCGGCTCCCCCCTTTTAACAGCGATGTCGAGATTACCGAGAATGCCTATGTCAAAGGCTACGTCACGCTCATAAGTCCGCAATTGAGCGGCTACATCGTTGAAGTGCCTGTACAGGATTATCAACAGGTCAAGGAAGGTCAGTTGCTGGTGCGGATTGACGATCGCATCTATGCCCAGAAGCTCGATCAGGCGAAGGCGACACTTGCCAGCCAGCAAGCAGCCCTCAACAATTCGACGCAGCAGGAACGCGCCGCAGAGGCACGTATCGGCTCCAGCCAGGCACAGCTCGACAGCGCCAATTCGGGCCTGCGCCGCGCCCAGGCAAATTGGGCTCGTATCGAACCACTGACCCGTCAGGGTGTCATGACCAAGAGCGATTCCGATCTTAGCGAAACTACACTGGAACAAGCGCTTTCCTCGGTAACGCAAGCCAAGGCTGCGCTTGAAGTTTCAAGGCAAGATCTCGAAACAATCAAGGTGGGTCGCGGTTCCCTCGAAGCAGCGGTTGCAGGCGCTGTTGCCGCTGTCAATCTGGCCGAAATCGACATGACCAATACCAGAGTCGTAGCGCCGCGCGATGGCACAATCGGCGAAGTGGGTGCCAAACTTGGCCAATACGTCACCGCAGGAACACAACTCATGGCTGTCGTGCCAGCGGATGTCTGGGTCATTGCCAATTTCAAAGAAACCCAGCTCAGCGACATCACCATTGGCCAGCCGGTAACGTTTACCGTGGATGCACTCAACCGCAAACGCCTGAAGGGTCACGTCGAGCGTTTTGCACCGGCCGCAGGTTCGGAATTCAGCGTGCTGAAACCCGACAATGCCACGGGGAATTTCACCAAGGTTGCCCAGCGTATTTCGGTGCGTATATCCGTCGATCCCGGTCAGGATCTGTCAAAGTATCTCGCACCCGGCATGTCGGTCGTGGTTCGCACGGAATTGCAAAAATGAGAAATGCACGCGTCACATGCGCCTTGTTTGGTAGCCGGTTCGCCATGACATTTCGTAACCAATGCACTGGTTGCACTGTCTATTCCACAACGCATTTACGAAATGTCCGATGAAAGTCGCCGTCATTCCCTTCATTTGGGAAAAATAAGCAAACTCAATGGGTTGGACGATGTTGTGTGCAGATACAACCGCATTTGATTTCTCGCAAACCACGATAGACCAACGGCTTAGCCGGGAAATCTGAATCAATCCGGCAAGGACTTGATTCAAAATCGTCACGGCTCTGTTACATCGAAATGGTAGGCGGAGAGGAATTTCCAACGAAGGGGATTCGATCCGATGCCGTTTGCGAAACAGCCCGACAGCGCACCCGCGCCGCGGCATGAAAAAGTTCAGAATGCCGTTCGTCAGAACAGGCTCCTCTCCAAAGCTGGCATATCCGAGCGGCTTTTTGCCCACGTCTTCAAGGGCCTTGTCTACCCGCAGATTTGGGAAGATCCCGAAGTGGATATGGAGGCGCTGCAAATCCATTCCGGTCACCGGATCGTCACCATCGCCTCCGGCGGTTGCAACGCCATGTCCTACCTCACAGCGGATCCCGCCAGCGTTGAAGCAGTTGATCTCAACACGGCGCACGTTGCCTTCAATCGCCTGAAACTGGCGGCCGTTTCACATCTGCCCAACTACGATGCTTTTTATCGTTTTTACGGGACTGCCGATGACAAGGCGAACCTTACAGCCTATGAACGCTTCATCCAGCCGCATCTGGATGTAACAAGCCGCGCCTATTGGGAAAAGCGGATGTTGTCGGGTCGCCGCCGCATTACTATTTTTTCCCGTGATCTTTATCGTCACGGCCTACTCGGCCTATTCATCGGCATGGGGCATCGCCTTGCCAAACTCTACGGCATTGATCCGCGCGATATTCTCAAGGCAGAAACCATCGAAGAACAGCGTGCTTACTTTGACCGGTCCCTCGCTCCGCTTTTCGACAAGCGCATGATCCGCTGGGCAACCAAACGCAAATCATCGCTGTTTGGCCTTGGCATCCCGCCCCAGCAATATGACGCGCTGGCGACAGCAGGCGACGGAAACATGGCGCTCGTGCTGCGCCGCCGTCTTGAGAAGCTCGCATGCGGTTTTCCTCTGTCGGAAAACTATTTCGCATGGCAGGCTTTCGGGCGCGGCTATAGTGACAATGCCGAAACAGGCCCGCTGCCACCCTACCTCTCCCGCAGCAACTTCGAGAACGTGCGCGACCGTGCGGAACGCATGAGTGTCGTCAACGCCTCTCTGACCGAGTTTCTGGCGGCCAAACCTGCAGATTCGGTCGATCGGTTCATCCTGCTCGACGCTCAGGACTGGATGAACGACAAACAGCTGAATGAACTTTGGCACGAGATCAGCCGCACTGCGGCACCCGGAGCACGCGTCATTTTCCGGACTGCAGCCGAGCCCACAATCCTGCCGGGCCGTATCGACGACGAATTGCTGGCACGCTGGGAGTATCAGGAAGAGCAATCTCTCGATCTGCATGCCCGCGACCGGTCGTCAATCTATGGCGGCTTCCATCTCTATCTGCTCAAGGACTGATGCTGATGTTTAGCAAGATCGAGCATGGTCCGCTTATGGATCGGGTTTACCGGCACCAGCGTCATTTCTACGATGCAACTCGCAAATATTATCTGTTGGGCCGGGATCCCATGATTGCTGACCTGAAACCGCCTGCGAAAGGCAGTATTCTGGAGATTGGTTGTGGTACCGGACGTAACCTGATCATGGCAGGTGGCGCTTATCCCGGCACCACACTGTTCGGCATCGATATTTCCAATGAAATGCTCAGCACCGCACGCCAGAAAGTCATGGCCGCCGGGCTTGGTGAGCGCACCCAACTTGCCTATGCGGACGCAGCAAAATTCGATCCGCCCGCATTGTTCGGCCGTGAACAATTCGACCGGATTTTCATCTCCTATGCAGTCTCCATGATTCCGCAATGGCAAAGTGTCATACGTGAAGCGGTCAATCACTTAAGCATGGGCGGCGAGTTGCACATCGTTGATTTCGGTGACCTGAAAGATTTGCCGGGGGCGGCGCGGTCCAGTCTCTACAAATGGCTTGAATGGTATCATGTGACCCCCCGCAACGATCTGTTTGACGTTGCGAACGATATCGCCGCTGAAACCGGCTCCCATGCGGAAGCCCAGAGATTGTATCGCGGATTTGCCTGGATAACGATCATTCGTCGCCGGAATTCGTGATATCCATTGGGCAATTATTTACAAAGATCGCCTTTGGCAACCACGGAACTCGGCGCTGCCTGACAGTAAAGTTTGGAAATATTGGCAGCCGTCCGGCCGCTCTGCGGGCTGGACTCGAGTTCGTCGCCACTTTCACTCTGAAGCAACTCGCAGTCGCTCCGCAGAAGGCAGATGACCGGGATCCGGGCCATCGCTGTTGCCGCTTTGAACATGCCGCGCTTGCCGTCGAACGGGCCTGCATTGCGAACACGATACCATTGATGCATCCGCGTTATCTTATAGAACGAACGCGGGTTGGGTAGAATGGTCAGTCGCGACAGCAGGTCATTCTCGGCAAAAAGATCGACAACCTGACCATCATAAGGCTCCGTCAGCCGAAAGTTGTTCGACACGAAGGTAGAATTAAAAACAATGGCGGCAGTACATGGAAATGCTGCAGCCATATGGCGGGCAAGACCGCCGCCAAGCGCATGACCAACGGCAAGATACTCGATCGGTAAACCTTCGGCGGTTTTTTGAGCCTCGGCCCGCACCTTTGCAAATTCAATACGTGCGGTACGGTACTGATCCCACGGATTGATAATTTGTGTGAAATAGCTCATCTCGCTGACAAAACCCGGAACGCTTGCAAGTCCGTCCGCGCCACGAAATACGATCATAACGGACACGCGGTCTGAACTGCGCCGGCGATACGTCTCCGCGTAAAACCCGCCAGCCCTGGCAATCGGCTCACCCATTCGCTCCCAGCCAAAATCCTCTGCTTTCAGATCGAAATGGTGCCGGGCAATTGGCTTATAGACATTGGATGCATAGGCGGCATAAAGGCCGAAATAGTCAGCTATCAGCTCGTTATTATAGTTCGGGAAGCCACGATAATTGCGCCAAAAGCTTGGAACAGTTGGCCGCACACAGTTTTCAGCATGACTGTTGCCGATACCGAGTTCCGACCGGTCAATTGTCACCCATGCCGCAAGCGCCGCATTGGCAAGGCCAACAACGCACAGAACAAGCGCAACCCAGCCGAGTTTCCTGATCATTTCCATCCCCACAACGGTCGAATGGCTGTGCCATCAACACGCGCGCCATCTACCATATAGAATATGGCACGGCAGCCTATCATGCCCCAACAGTCCCTTACAGCTAGCACATAGTATAATCATGACAAACAGAAGGCACGAAACATCACCCTGGATGTCCAGCGGTCATGATCTGTTAAGTATAATGCCGCATCAGTGTAAATTCCAAAAAACATCGCTATGATTCGAACATGGACTGTCTTTTATGAAACGCCTTGCTGCCGGTTTGCTGACGCTGCTTCTGACTGGCTGTACGACGGTCGATTACGATTTTTCGAACGCTAAACGCCCGGCAGCGCTACAGCAGATTGCGGCACCGACAGGTAACGTCAACGCTCCGCGTTTCGACGATCGCAAACCACACGACTGGACCGGCAAAAGCCCTTGGCGTTACCCGGTGCACGGAACTGACATTTCCAAATACCAGTCAACAATCGACTGGGCAGCTGTACGCGCCAGCCGTATTTCCTTCGTCTTCATCAAGGCGACCGAAGGCGCCGACCGCGTCGACGACAAGCTGGCGGATAACTGGCAGGCGGCACGCGCCGCAGGCATACCGCGCGGCGCTTACCATTTCTATTATTTCTGCCGCACCGCCGAAGAGCAGGCACGGTGGTTTATCCGCAACGTCCCCAATGATCCCGGCGCTATGCCGCCGGTTCTTGATATGGAGTGGAATGCCGCGTCGCCGACCTGCAAGTTGCGGCCCAACGCTGCCGTAGTACGCAGCGAAATGCGCACCTTTATGGACATGCTGGAACGCCATTACGGTAAACGGCCCATCATCTACACGACCGTCGACTTTTTCGATGACAACGATCTGCGTCAGCTTGCCGGATATCCGTTCTGGCTGCGCTCCGTCGCCGGTCATCCTGATGAGAAATACGGTCCGCATCCCTGGACCTTCTGGCAATATACCGGAACCGGATCGATCCCCGGAATTCGCGGTGACGCCGATATCAACGTCTTTGCCGGCAACGAAACCGCCTGGAAACAGTGGCTGGTACGCAACAAGGTGCGATAAAGTCACACTCGGCATTTTCTCGCAATTCCGTGACTTCACGCCACGGTCATAATCGTGCATTAGCAGGAAAAGCTTGAGCACCTTGGGTGCCTCCCGTTGTTAACGAGATTTTCCTGATGAACAAATTGTCGATTACTCTTGCCGCCGCACTTCTTTCTGCGACCACCACTGCCTATGCATTGGATCAAGTGGACCCGCAGCAGCCCGTAACAGCAAAGCCTGCCTGCGGCGGAGAAGTAGAACCATGGTTCAACGGTGTGATCGCTGAAGCAAAGGCTGCTGGCGTTGGAGAAAGGGGCCTCAACGAGCTGCTCAAGGCTTCCATGGATGACAAGGTTCTGGAGCGCGACCGTGCACAGGGCGTATTCAGCCAGACATTTTTGACTTTCTCTTCCCGGATGGTATCGGACTACCGCCTCAAGCAGGGCGCAGCCAACCTCAAGAAATACGCCGATACATTTGCCAAGGCCGAAGCCGAATATGGCGTGCAGGGCCCAGTTATCGCAGCATTCTGGGGGCTGGAAACCGATTTCGGAGCCGTTCAAGGTGATTTCGACACACTGAACTCCCTGTTGACGCTGTCTTTCGATTGCCGCCGCCCGGAACTGTTCCGTCCGCAGCTGATCGCCCTCCTTAAGCTTTTCGACAAGGGCGTCGTCGACTCGAAGACCACAGGTGCATGGGCTGGCGAAATTGGCCAAACACAGTTGCTGCCATCTGTTTATCTCGAAAGTGGTGTCGACGGCGACGGCGACGGCAAGGTAGATCTGAAAAACAGCGCGCCGGACGTTATCATGACGACTGCCCGCTTTCTGCATGATCTCGGCTGGCGCAAAGGGCAGCCATGGCTTGAGGAAGTCAAGCTCACGCGCGACCTGCCTTGGGAAAATGCATTACGGACAAACCGTCTTCCCCATTCCAAATGGTCTGAATGGGGTGTGACAGGCATGAAGGGTCCTCTCGGTCCTGACGACGGCGACGCGTCCCTGCTGCTGCCCATGGGCCGCAAGGGCCCGGCATTCCTGTCCTATGCAAATTTCGATATTTTTGTCGAATGGAACAAGTCCATTATCTATGCGACCACAGCCGCCTATTTTGCTACGCGTCTGGCCGGCGCAGGTCCACTGGAGCCAACCACGCCTGCAACTGGCCTCACTATGGACCAGATGAAGGAACTGCAGAACAAACTCGCAGCGCGGGGCCACGACATGGGCCCGAAGATCGACGGCGTGTTCGGCATCCTGACACGTGACGCCGTCCGCGACGAACAAATCCGTTTGGGCCTTCCCGCCGATTCCTGGCCAACGCCCGAACTTCTCGAAAAGCTGTAGACAAAACTTTTGCCGCTCTTTGTGCCAAACACGCAAGGAGCGGCAGACGTCATAGGGGATTATCTGCTTTGGTTGTCGGGGCTCCTGTACCAATATGATCAGCAAATTGCCGTCCGGAGAAACCGTAGGTGCCACTTTCGTCCGTTTCCGGCAACATATCCTTATTCCAAACAATCCATTCATCAAAAAGTTGTTTGAAAGTATCCCGATACCTGTCCTGCAAATTGGCACGTTCCAGTGGGTCGTCAACCACATTGAATAAAAACGTATTGTCGAGAATTTTAAGATACTTATAGTCGCCAATACGGGCAGCGCGTTGCTTGTTGCCCTTATAGCGCCAAAAAACACTGCGCGGGTTCACCACAAGCTTTTCATCGATAAGGCCGGGCAACAAAGAAACACCATCCGACGGATAAGTTGAATCAGCAACCCCGCCCGCAGCTTCCAGCAAGGTTGGCAGCCAGTCCATGCTCATCGCAATCTGGTCTGTTGTCCTGCCTCCAGCGATTTTGGCTGGCCAACGAATGAGCGCGGGAATTCTTATTCCGCCTTCCAGCAACTCAGACTTCTTTCCGGAAAAAGGCCACGTATCCGAAAACCGTTCTCCGCCATTGTCACTCGTGAAGATCACGATCGTATTGTCTTCAAGGCCATTATCTTTCAATGCCTGCAGGACTTGTCCAACCTGATAGTCCAACCGTTCGACAATTTGACGATATATATCCTGTGTTCCCGCATCAAAAATAGAGAGCGGCAAGTGGCCCTTCTTGAGCCGCTCAGATTCCTTTTTGCCATCATATCCCGGTGTTTCCCATGGCCAATGCGGCGCGTTGAAATGCAGGCTGATAAAGAATGGAGCTTCACATTTTGCGTGTTCGTTGACCGTCTTGACAGCACGCTCCCCGAGAAGATCAGTAAGATACCCTGCCTTGTCCACTTCGACCTCATCCTCCCAAAGATCTTTGTTGGCACCGGTATCGTGGGAATAATAATCGAGCGCACCGCCGCTAAATCCGAAGAAGTGGTCATAGCCGCTCTTGAGCGGACCGAATTTTGGAAAGGCGCCCAAGTGCCATTTCCCGATCAGGGTTGTTTTATAACTAAGTTTCTTGAGCAATGACGGTAGGGTCGGGTGCTCAGGCGGGAGACCAACGTCTCGTCCGGCCAAAGGCTCCTCCAGTCCCAACGCCAAACGATATTGATAACGTCCTGTAATCAATGCGGTGCGCGTAGCTGAACAGACTGCGGAATTGGCATAAGCCTGCAAAAACCGTACACCGTTTTCCGCTATTCCATCGATATTGGGCGTCTGGATCGTTGGATGTCCGTAGGACGAAAGATCAGCATAACCCAGATCATCAGCGAGGATGAATAGAATATTGGGCTTCTTGTCCAGGTTGGCGCGGACCTTTTGATTGCCCGCCGTTATCAAAACGGCACCAGCGGCTGCGCTCTGCAACAAGGCACGCCTTGTCAGACTTTTCCTTTGCATAACTGCAATATCCTCATTGAAAACAACATTTAAAAACACGCTATTTTCAACATCAAGCAATTGATGTTCGAGATATAATCCCGTTCTCAGCAAGCAGTTTTCGGAAAAATAATACTAAAAATAAGTGCTTATTCCACGTGCGCCATCGTCTCCAGTGAGGCAAAGCCTTCCGGCCGGTCACCTTCGTCAAACGTCGTTTCCACCTCGACAAACGTATCGGGGTAAAAGCCGTTAAAGCGCGTGCGCAATGACAGCGAATAGGCACCGATATTGCCGATTTCGATCCAGTCACCTGTGGTGACGGTTTCCGGCAGCCAGAACGGCCGTGACAGAATATCGACGGAATCGCAGGTCGCACCGCAAACCCGGAAGGGCACGATTTCCTTCACATTGCCGCTGCGATGCTTGATGGCAGGATCAGGAATGAAACGCGCTGGCAATGTGATCTTGCCGGTCCACGAGTCGGAGAGCGACGCCCAGATACCATCATTGATATAGAGCCGCCTGCCCTTGCGCAAAAGCACGCGTACGATCAGCGAAAATGCTCTGGCGACAATCACACGGCCCGGCTCTGCCACCAGCGGCATGTCGCCAAAACCCCACTCCTTGATGTCACCGCGCAAGCGCGACATCAATTGGCCAAGCGAAGGCATTTCCACATGTTTACGCTTCGGATCATGACCATATTCGGCGGGGAAGCCGCCGCCCACGTCCAGTCCGGCAAGTGGCACCCCGGCACGATTGCGCACCCAGTCGGCCGAGCGCAAGGCACGCTCATACGTATCCGGATCTTCGATCTGGCTGCCGACATGGAAACAGATGCCGACCTTGTAGCCGATCTTGTGCAGGCGCTGCAGAAGCTCGACAGCATGCGCTGGCGTGGCGCCAAATTTCTTCGAGAGTTCGTAAGCCGCGTGGCCCTTGGTCTGCAAACGGACATAAAGCGTGACGCTGCCCGGATCGATATCGAGCGCGCGTACGATGCGCGTGACCTTGGCGATCTCATCTTCATGATCCACCGCCAGAATACGGATACCGTAGGTTTCCAGCGCAAGCCTGATATCGGACTGTGCCTTGATCGGATGCATATACAGCATATGCGCATTCGGCGCGACCTTGCGCACCGCTGCAAATTCGCCGGGCGACGCCACATCGAAGGTGTTGATGCCATTGCGGGCCAGCGTTTCCAGAACGAGATTTTCACCGTTCGTCTTGACCGCATAGGCAGTCTCGCCCGGGAACATCTTCATGAACTGATGCGCATCATCGACCAGAACCTTTGGCCGGAAGCAATAGACGGGTTGATCGGGCCGCAGGGTAAGTGCTGCATCGCGGGCCGAGGCGAATCGTTGCATCTTGATGTTCTGCTCCATGCAGGACTCTTAGCAAGAGCAGATGACGGACGAAAGTCGCTTCTTGCAGCAGAAAACGGGTGGCAATTTACATAGGCCTGCATAAAAGTTTTGATCTATCCGCAATGAAAGGCAACTGCTCGTGACCGCAAATCAGACAACATCGCCCAATCCGCTCGCCATGTCCGGCGTGATCTGGCTGCAATTGTTATTGCTCGGCGCAATCTGGGGCGGTTCGTTCTTCTTCGCCAAGATTGCGGTTGCTGTCGTTCCACCCTTGACGCTGGTTCTGTTCCGCGTCGTCATCGCAGCGTTTGCCCTGCATATTTACCTGCTCAGCCGGGGCATCCGGTTTTGGGATTACCGGCAGCATGCCCTTGGCTTTGCCGGGCTCGGGCTTTTGAACAATGTAATCCCCTTCTCCCTGCTCTTCATTGGCCAGACTGCACTGGGTGCCGGGCTCGAATCGATCCTGAACGCAACAACGCCCATCTGGACGGTAATCATCGCAACCTTTCTGACCACCGATGAAAAGATAACCGCGAACAAAATTTGCGGCATTCTGCTCGGCGTCGTTGGCACCATCGTCATGATCGGACCGGGTGTGTTGACCGGCCTCGGCGGTCCGCTCTGGGCAGAAATTGCCGTGCTTTGCGCCACGCTGTCCTATGCTTTTGCCAGCATTCTCGCCAAGCGGTTCAAAGGTATTCCGCCAACGGTCACGGCAACAGGACAGATGACAGCCTCGACTCTCATCATGATTCCCGTTGTCGCCTTCTACAACGGCGTTCCCGACCTGACGGCACCAAGCGGCGGCGTTTGGGCGGCAATCTTCGCGCTCGGACTTTTATCCACCGCCTTCGCCTATATCCTATTCTTTTCAATCGTCCGCGCGGGTGGTGCGACCAACGCATCGCTCGTAACGCTCGTCGTTCCTGTGAGCGCAATCCTGCTTGGAACAATTTTTCTCGGTGAACAGTTGGGTCTTAAAGACTTCCTCGGGATGACACTCATTGCGCTGGGTCTTTTGACCATCGACGGCAGGGTCTTTGCGGCACTTCGAAAATCGCAAAAAGCCTAAAGTTTTCAATAAATTCAAGTCGCGACGGCTCAATATTCCTGTCGAAATTACGGCATAATTGTGTCACAATTTTTGGAAAATCGGCCCGATGCAGATTTTGGTGCAATGCAAAATTAAACCCGTTTTCCGGTAATTTTATCGTGAATTCACGATTTTTTATTCCGTTAAATACGTTTCATTTCAGAAACTTATCAATATTAGGCAAAAAATTTCTACAGTTCATGTCACACAACAGCAATATTTCCGCTTTTTCTGTGGCAATTTTCCGTTATGCTGAGTGGGTTAACTGCAGGAGACAACCAATGGGACTTACTCGTTCGATGAACGTCCTTATGATCTGTGCAGCGTTCGCATTTATCGGTGCAATGGTCGTAGGACTCATACCCTGATTGAGAATAAGAGCGCCGTGGAGATGGTCTCTGACCGTTAAAAGGTGAAATAAAACAGGATGGCCCGGTTATAGCAACCGGGCCATTTTCTATTGAAACTACCGTGTTCCGATCAGGCGGCTCCAGCCAATGCGGGCTCCAGTGTTCCATTGCCCGGGCGGATACCGATCAGGTGGCAGATCGCAAAAGCAAGATCGGCACGGTTCATCGTGTAGAAATGGAAATCCTGCACACCACGCTCCACAAGGTCCAGAACCTGCTCCGCAGCAACTGCTGACGACACCAGTGCATGGGTTTGCGGATCATTTTCGAGACCCTCGAACCGCTCTGCCAGCCAGGAAGGAATATGGGTTCCCGACTTCGAGCAGAAATTGGTCACCTGCGTGAAATTATGGATCGGCAAAATGCCCGGCAGAATTGGAATGTAAATACCGGCGCGGCGAACCTTTTCCACGTAACGCTCATAGAGATCGTTCTCGAAGAAAAACTGCGTGATTGCCCGTGTCGCACCATTATCGACCTTGCGCTTGAGCATGTCGATATCCGTCGCATAATCCGGGCTCTCCGGATGCTTTTCCGGATAAGCAGAAACGGAAATGTCGAAATCGGCAAAGGCTTTGAGACCAGCGACAAGGTCAGCACCATTCTCATAACCGCCGGGAGTGGGCTTGTAATGCGCACCAAGACCGCCAGCCGGATCACCGCGCAAAGCGACAAAGCGCTTCACGCCCATGGCAGCAAACTCGCGCACCACTGTATCCACTTCTTCCTTTGTCGCGTCGACGCAGGTCAGGTGGGCAGCAGCATTGACATCGGTTTCCGTCAGGATGCGCTTGATCGTACGGGCTGTACGTTCGCGCGTGGAACCGCCGGCGCCATAGGTAACCGAGACGAATTCGGGGTTGAGCGGCGCAAGACGCGTGACCGTTTCCCAAAGCCGTTCTTCCATGACTTCCGTCTTCGGGGGAAAGAACTCGAACGAAACCTTGATATTTGTGCCAAGGTCAGCACGGCGGGATTGGCGGAAAAAACTCATCAGACACTCTCCGTTACGCGGGAGGTTAAAGTGGGATCAGCGATCAGCAAGCGTGGGTCGCGTGCCAGCCACAATTTGACGGTCAGTTTGTCCTTGTCCTTGGGCTCAAGTTCAATGCTGTCTTCCAGCGCCAGACCAGCCTCTGTCTGCCAGTCACGCATCTGGGCATCAGTAAAACCAAGACGCAGATGCGCATGGCTGTCGCGCAGGAACTCAAGATCATGCGGCGCGAAATCGACAATCAGCATACGCCCGCCTGCCCGCAGGGCACGCGCTGCCTCGCGAATGGCTTCGGCAGGATTGTCAAGAAAGTGCAGAACCTGGTGAACTGTCACCAGATCAAACGACTCGCGATCCACCGGCAATGAATAAACATCGCCCTGACGAACCTGTGCATTGGCAATACCCGAGCGGTCGAGGTTGGACCGCGCAATGGTCAGCATGTCACGATTGATATCAATCCCGACGCCGCGCACGTAAAGCGGTGCAAACAGCTCCAGCAGGCGGCCTGTCCCCGTTCCGACATCAAGCATCGACTGGAAGGGCGTGCGGCCGACAATCTTTGTCAGAGCAGCCTCTACGGCGCCGTCCGGCACGTGCAGCGAGCGGATTACATCCCAGCTGGTTGCATTGGCACTGAAATAAGCGGCAGCGCGCTCACGCCGTTGCAGCTTCACCGAGCCCAAACGCTCGATGTCGCGCTCCAGCAAAGGATCGGATGTATCAAGGCGATCAAGCAGCGTGCGGGCAATATCACCAACGATCAGGGATTCTGCGAGGCGGAAATAAGCCCAGGAACCTTCCTGATAGCGGTTGATCAGATTGGCTTCAAACAGCAGCTTGAGGTGACGTGATACGCGTGGCTGCGACTGTCCGAGGATGGAGGTCAGGTCCGAAACCGTCAAATCACCGCGCGACAGAAGCGCCAGAATACGCAAACGGCTTGGCTCCGCAGCGGCTTTCAGCGTATCGACCATCAGGTCCAGATTGAGATCACGTTTATCCATCAGTCTATCCTTAAAAGATATAAAGATATGTTTATGTGAGAAATAAGCGTTTGGCAAGTTTGTTTTTCCGTTGACGGCAATTTTTGTCGCGTCTGAAATAGGCAAACGAATCTGTTGAAGGGGCGCCCGTATGAGTTCAGGAACAAACCGCCAGCGGGCCATCGACAAAGCATTGACGCTGCTTTTGCCAGCCGTCCCCTATTCGGATTCCGAGCCGATCCGAGCTGCTGCAAAGGCTCCGCATATGAGGTCACTGCCGCCGCCCATTGCAATTTGGCTGGCAACAGTCGCCCATGTCAGGCACCAGCATACGGATTACGATGCGTTGCGCGATGAAGGTTATGACAAGGAATCTGCCCGCTTCTTTGTCCTTGCCGCCATCAATCGGAAGCTGACGGAGTGGCGGGCAACCCGGCTATTGGATCCCGACGAGGAAGACCCGAGCTAAGAGGGTTTTCGCCCTGCCATTGGTTGTCGTGGATGAGTTCTGCCAATGGCAGACGTTTGCGCCATCCGCGCTTTTCAAGTTCTGGCGCATCATAGAGTTGATCGACATAGCCGATACATAAATAGGCAATGATCTCGACGTGATCGGGAATACCCAGAATGCGGCGCATGTCCTGATCGTGATAGATACTCACCCAACCAACGCCTATGCCTTCAGCACGCGCTGCCAGCCATAGGTTCTGTACGGCACAGACAGTGCTGTAAACATCCATCTGCCGGTTATGTGTACGCCCCAGCACGACGTCACCGCCGCGTGTCCGGTCACAGGTGATGCACAGATTGATTGGAGCTTTGACGATCCCTTCGAGTTTCAATGAGGCATACAGAGCCTGCCGCTCATCGGGGAACATTGCCGTTGCCTCCGCATTCGCACGGGTAAATGCCCGGCGCACTTCCGCTTTGCGCACATCATCCCGGATAAGGATAAAATTCCACGGCTGCATGAAACCCACTGATGGCGCGTGATGAGCAGCATCAAGCAGGCGCATCAGCACATCATCTTCTATCGGGTCGGGGAGAAACTGATCGCGCACATCGCGCCGCGTGTAAATTGCCTTGTAGACGGCGTCGCGTTCTTCATCGGAAAAATCAGCGGCGGTTACTGGACCGGACGTGAAACCGTGCATTGCTTGCTCCTGACAATGCTTGAATACACCTCGCCCGCTGTCCGTGCGGTTTCGGCTATCTGGTCCGGCCGGTCTTCTGACTGAGGTTCATCTGAGCCGCGCGCCTTCCGGATAATTCCGTGGCAGATTGCGCGATCCATCCCCTATACAGCGTTGGGCACGTGCCGGATTTTCACCGGCTTCCCGATTCTCCTGCAAGCAGGCACCGGACCTTAGATCTATTCGCCATAAATACCGGCGGCACGCAAGCCTCAACCCGGATAAATCCATTGCTCCGGCAACCGCGCATCGACTTTTTCGCCAGCGCGGATAATTCCCGGCACTTCTACCCAGGCAACGATCCCGCGTGAACGCTTCGACGCTTTGACGAAATCGAGCGCAGTTGCGGTGTGATCCCGCGTTCCGGCCCGCTCGGCAATGGACCGTCCGGCAATCTTGCACGGCGCGTTTTGCCCATCGACCTTCAGTGTCACGCCGCCTTCAAAGAAAAGCAGCGTGCGGGGCGGCAGCATGGACAGCGAAGGAATGCCATCCACCACCATATTGGCGCCGATCCATTCCGGCCTAATTTCCGCAAGGCTCATGGCTTTAGCAAGTGTTTCCAGCTCATCCGCCGCCAGAATGGAAATATGCCGTTCATTGCGCATTTCGGTGCCACGCGGATACCAAGGCTCGCGCCCGCCGGACCGGCGGGTCAGGCCCGCGTGATAGTCGCCGCGAATACCCTCGAAGGTGAGGTCCAACTGCTCGACATCGGCAGTGACAAAATTGTCTTTCGGTGCTGCAAACAGGCTGCTCACACGGCCGACAATCTTGCGGGAGGGAAGAATTTGAAGGGTTGTTCCGAAAAGGTCTGCCATGACGCCGCTCCGTGAAATCTGCCGCATCTTAGAAAAATTGATTGTTAAAACCAGCCAATAACAGTGATGAATTGGTCAAAATTGGTGATGGGAGGGCGTTGCAGCCCTCCCATTTCATTCAACGCGTCAAAGGCTTGTAGCTTGGACGCTTTGGATTGACGCTGTCCGGGCCGAGGCGGCGGATCTTGTCATTTTCATAGTCTTCGAAGTTGCCTTCGAACCATTCGACGTGGCTGTCACCTTCGAATGCAAGGATGTGCGTCGCCAACCGGTCGAGGAACATGCGATCGTGGCTGATGATAACGGCGCAGCCAGCATACTTTTCCAGGGCGTCTTCCAAAGCCGCCAGCGTTTCGGTATCCAGATCGTTGGTCGGTTCGTCGAGGAGCAAGACATTGCCGCCGGACTGCAACATCTTGGCAAGGTGCACGCGGTTACGCTGACCACCGGAGAGATTACCAACCTTCTGCTGCTGGTCGCCGCCCTTGAAATTGAATGCCGAAACATAGGCGCGCGAATTCATCTCGTTCTTGCCTATCTTGATGATTTCATTGCCGCCGGAGATTTCTTCCCAAACGTTCTTCTCGGCGACCAGATGATCGCGGCTCTGATCGACATAACCGAGATGCACGGTCTCACCGACCCGGATAGAACCGGAATCCGGCTTTTCCTGTCCGGTGATCATCTTGAACAGGGTGGTCTTACCCGCGCCGTTTGGACCGATAATGCCCACGATACCGCCGGGTGGCAGTTTGAAGGTGAGGTTTTCAATGAGAACACGATCACCGAAAGACTTGGTGAGGTTTTCTGCCTCGATCACAACCTGTCCCAGACGTTCACCAGCTGGGATAATGATCTGTGCATCGCCGGGACGCTGATCGTTTGCGGCATCAACCAGCGCATCATAGGCCTTGATACGTGCCTTCGACTTGGCCTGACGTGCCTTGGGGCTGGCGGAAATCCATTCACGCTCGCGCTCCAGAGCTTTCTGGCGCGAATCGTCCTCACGGCCTTCCTGCAGCATGCGCTTGGACTTGGCACCGAGATAGGCGGAGTAATTGCCTTCATAAGGAATGCCGCGTCCACGGTCGAGCTCAAGAATCCAGCCGGTGACATTGTCGAGGAAGTAGCGATCGTGCGTGATCAGCAAGACGGAGCCGGCATATTCACGCAGGTGCTTTTCCAGCCAGGCGGTGGTCTCGGCGTCAAGATGGTTGGTCGGTTCGTCGAGCAGCAGCAGGTCCGGCTGCGACAGCAGCAGACGGCACAGCGCCACACGGCGGCGTTCACCACCGGAGAGCTTGGTTACCTCGGAATCGCCGGGCGGGCAGCGCAAGGCTTCCATCGCCATTTCAACCTGGGACTCCAGATCCCAAAGGTTCTTGGCGTCGATGATATCCTGCAACTTGGCGCCTTCGTCAGCGGTTTCGTCGGAATAGTTCATCATCAATTCGTTGTAGCGATCAAGAATCGCCTTCTTGTCCGCAACGCCATCCATGACATTGCCCATCACGTCCTTGTTTGGATCGAGATGTGGCTCCTGCGCGAGGTAACCGACAGTGGCACCATCGGCCAGCCATGCTTCGCCGGTATATTCTTTGTCAAGTCCGGCCATGATCTTGAGAATGGTCGACTTACCGGCGCCGTTCGGGCCGAGGATACCGATCTTGGCGTCGGGGTAGAAGGAAAGGTGGACGTTTTCCAGAACCTTCTTGGTTCCGTATGCCTTGTTCAGGCCGGCCATATGATAAATGAATTGGCGTGCCATAACGCGCGTCACTCCGATGTTCGGGATTTTTTGGACATGAATTTGCGCCGTATGTAGGCGAAAGGGGCGCGGGTGGCAATGCGCACGGTGTTTATTTCGGAATGGGCGGGCGTTTTTGCGAGCTATGTATCGGAAATCTTTGTGTGCTCAAGTCCTTCTGCATCACGAGCTTGTCAAAGAACGGTTCAAGGCAGTTTGCATTACCCGTTATGCGTGGTTCGACAAGCTCACCATGAGGGGGATTGGTGGATTGCAGGGAGCCATATTCTGCGATGTTCGCGATTGGCCTTGCAGCTACCATCCCCCTCATGGTGAGCTTGTCGAACCACGCACAACCGGTAATGCAAACCAACCCCTAAAACGAGCGAAACCGGGCGCGGATATTTCCGTCACCCGGTTTCCCCTCTGGTACCGCATTTGGGGAGCGTCCTCTTCTCCCCTAAACGGCCATGTAACTGGCAAGCGCCTGGATATCTGGCTCAATCAATTGTCACGCAACGCAGCGATAAAAGCGTTTTGTCAGCCTGAAAGCCTGGGACAATCGAGAGAAGACACAGGATCCAATCTCTTTCGGAAAGAAGTTTTGCGGCAAGTTTTTGTTGTTTGCAAGTGGTTTTGCAAATTAAAATTGCATCCATGCGACTCTGATTATTTATTGTGCAGAAGTATGAAAATATGGCCTGATTTTTGTAAATTTTATTCTGGATTGACTATTCACGCGCCACGCTTTCAATTGACCGGGGAGACATGAATGAGCTTTGCAGACATCGAAACAGTCCAGTCACCGACAGGCGCCTTGCTTGCCATGCGCTTTTCGCCAGCAACAGGCCCGGGCAAAGCCATCATCCAGATCAGCCACGGACTTGCCGAGCATTGCCTGCGGTATGACAGGTTTGCGCAGCTTCTGAACAGCCATGGCTTTCACGTCTACGCCCACGATCATCGCGGCCATGGATATACAAAAGCCCAAGGCGCTCCGCTTGGCCGCTTTGCCGAGCGCGATGGCATGCGTCTGATACTCGATGATATGGACGCGATCAATGCAACCGCCCGTGCCCGCCATCCCGCATTGCCTCTGGTTCTCTTCGGCCATTCCATGGGTGGATTGATAGGCCTCAATTACGTCTTGGGCTATCAGGACAAGATGCAGGCAGCAGCCATCTGGAACGCCAACTTTTCCGCTGGGCTTGCCGGACGATTGGCGCAAGGCATTTTGCGGGCGGAGCGGATGTTCCTTGGCTCCGACGTTCCGAGCATGCTCCTGCCCAAACTCACCTTTCAAACATGGGCACGCGGCATCAAGAACGCCCGCACCCCATTTGACTGGCTGTCCCGCGATCCGGCCGAAGTCGATGCTTATATCAACGACCCTCTCTGCGGATGGGACGCCTCGGTCAGCATGTGGCGCGATGTCTTTGGCTTTACCTTTGCCGGTGCCGATGACAGCCTTCTCGCCAAGGTGCGGCGCGAGTTGCCGTTCAATCTCGTGGGCGGGGCAGAAGACCCAGCCACTGCAAAAGGCAGCGCTGTGAAAGACCTCAGCAAGCGGATGAAAAAACTTGGCTTCGCCGATGTCACGACCAAAGTTTATGAAGACACCCGCCACGAAGGCTTGAATGAAATCAACCGTGACGTGATTATGGGGAACTTCGTCGAGTGGGCGGCTCGAATCGCCGACAAACAAGCACTGAATTTGGAGCGCACCTGACAATCATGACTGAAGCTCCCCTCAAAGGCGTGCGCGTCATCGAGCTTGCCCGTGTTCTGGCAGGCCCTTGGGCCGGGCAAATCCTTGCTGACCTTGGCGCCGATGTGATCAAGGTGGAAAACCCTGCAGGCGGAGACGAAACGCGTGGCTGGGGACCACCCTTCATCACCAGCAATGAAGGCGAAAATCTTTCCGCCGCCTATTTTCATTCCTGCAATCGCGGCAAGCGCTCGATAACGGTCGATTTCACCTCGCCGGAAGGCCAGGAAACTGTGAAGGCCCTATGCCGGACAGCCGACGTCGTGCTCGAAAACTTCAAGGTCGGCGGTCTCAGGAAATATGGCCTCGATTATGAGAGCTTGAGCGCTGACAATCCAAAACTGGTCTATTGCTCGATCACCGGTTTTGGGCAGACCGGGCCCTATGCCAGTCAGGCCGGCTACGATTTCATCATTCAGGGCATGTCAGGGCTGATGTCTGTGACAGGCGAGCCAGACCGTGAGCCGCAAAAGGTCGGACTGGCCGTCGCCGACGTGTTTACCGGTCTCTATTCGGTCATCGCCATTCAGGCGGCACTGGCCCATGCGGCCAAAACCGGCGAAGGCCAGTTGGTGGACATGGCCCTGTTCGACGTACAGTCTGCCGTTATGGCCAATCAGGCCATGAACTATCTTGCCACCGGCAAAGCCCCCCACCGGATGGGCAACGCGCATCCGAATATTTCCCCCTACGAAGTGGTTCCGACATCAGACGGTCACCTGATCCTTGCGGTCGGCAATGACGGCCAGTTTGCCCGCTTCTGTTCGATCATGGGACTGGACGGCCTCAGCGCCGATCCGCGCTTTCTGACCAACCGCGCACGATTGGAAAATCGCGCTGAACTGACTGCGATTATCCGGGCCGAAACACAAAAACGCACCCGCGCTGATCTGCTGGACGCCTGTGCCAAAAATGCGGTTCCTGCCGGGCCCATCAACCGTATCGGTGAAATGTTCGACGATCCGCAGATCATTTCGCGCCAGTTGCGCCTCAATCTTGATGATAGACATGGCAGCAGCATTCCCTCGGTGCGCACCCCTATCGTCATGTCGAAGACGCCTTTGACCTATGACCGGCCCTCGCCCCGTCTCGGCGAGCACAGTGCAGATATTCTCCAGGAATTGAAGGACGCATCCGATGAAAACCGGCGGTGAATTGATCGTTGAAGCCCTCAAGGCCAATGGCGCAGAACGGCTGTTCTGTGTTCCCGGCGAAAGCTATCTTGCCGTGCTCGATGCGCTTTATGATGCCGATGTCGGAGTAACAGTCTGTCGTGCCGAAGGCGGCGCAACGATGATGGCCGAAGCCTGGGGCAAGCTTACCGGCAAGCCGGGCATCTGCTTCGTCACACGCGGTCCGGGCGCAACCAATGCCTCGCCGGGTATTCACATTGCGATGCAGGATTCAACGCCGTTGATCCTGTTCATCGGGCAGGTCCAGCGCGATGCCCGCGAACGCGAAGCGTTTCAGGAAGTCGAATACCGTCGCTTCTTTGCCGATACTGCCAAATGGGTGGCTGAAATTGACGATGCGCGCCGCATTCCCGAATTTGTCACCCGCGCTTTTTCTGTCGCAACCTCAGGCCGTCCCGGCCCGGTGGTTCTGGCTCTGCCGGAGGATATGCTGACCGACGCGGTGGAGACTGTCGCGGCGCAGGGCTGGCAACCTGTCGAGACTGGTCCCTCACCCGCAAGCATCGAAAAACTTGCCGATCTTCTGCAAGGGGCGAAAAAACCGTTCATGATCCTCGGCGGTTCGCGTTGGGACGAAGCGGCGGTTCGCTCAATCGCCCGCTTTGCCGAAAAATGGCATTTGCCGGTCGGTTGTTCATTCCGCAGGCAAATGCTGTTCGACAATCTGCACGCAAATTATGCCGGTGACGTCGGCATCGGCATCAATCCCGCGCTGGGTACCCGTGTCAAAGAGGCTGATGTGTTGCTGCTGGTCGGCGGGCGGTTCGGTGAAATGCCATCCTCTGGCTATACCCTGATGGACAGTCCCTACCCGCAACAGACATTAATTCACGTCCACCCTGACGCGAATGAACTCGGCCGTGTCTATCGTCCTGCACTTGCCATCAATTCCGCACCCGATGCCTTTGCAGCGGCAGTCGAACATCTGGCTGCACCATCCCACATCAATTGGCCTGATGAAGCCGGGCTGGCTCATGCTTCCTATCTCAAATGGTCAACGCCCCCACAGACTGGACCCGGCAATGTCGCCATGGGTCCGATCATGACCTATCTGGAAAGGGTTCTGCCTGAAGATGCCATCATGACCAATGGCGCGGGCAATTATGCAACATGGCTGCATCGTTTTCACCGGTTCCGGCGCTTTGGCACGCAGGCAGCGCCCACATCCGGTTCCATGGGTTACGGCCTCCCGGCCGCTGTCGCTGCCAAACAGCTTCATCCCGATCGTATGGTTGTCTGCTTTGCCGGTGATGGATGTTTCCTGATGAACGGTCAGGATTTTGCCACGGCGGTCAAATATCAGCTGCCAATTATCGTGTTGGTCATCAATAACAATATTTACGGTACCATCCGCATGCATCAGGAACGGGAATATCCCGGCCGTGTTTCCGCAACGGACCTCACAAATCCGGATTTTGCCATGCTGGCACGCGCCTATGGAGGCCATGGCGAGACAGTGGAAGCGACGGCTGATTTCGAGGGCGCATGGCAGCGGGCGGTTCAAAGCGGAAAACCGTCTATCATCGAAATCCGCCTTGATCCCGAAGCAATCACCCCCGCCAAGACCTTGACGGACATTCGCAATAAGCGTTGATCATTCTTAGTTGAATGAATTGAGGATGGAAAGGCGGCTTCATCAGTGTTAAGGAGCGCGCCTGACACGCCAATACGAAAGTCCGCAACTTGAGCAATCCGGCAATAACAATCGTCATTCCATGCCGAAACGAGGCTGCCAATCTGGCCTTTCTGCTTGATGAGGTAGATGCAGCCATGGAAGGCCGCAACTACGAAGTCATCGTTGTGGATGATGGTTCAACCGACGGGACCGGCGAGGCATTGGGCGAACGTATCCGTGCGGGTAAACCCCTCCGCCACGTCAGACACGATAAGTCAGCTGGTCAGAGCGCTGCAGTGCGCTCGGGTGTTTTTGCCGCCAAGGGCGATATTGTTGTAACCATGGACGGCGATGGACAGAATGATCCGGCTTATTTGCCGAAACTTGCGGATGCATTGATAGCCGCTGGTCCGGGCTTCGGTATAGCTGCGGGGCAGCGACTAAAGCGCACCGATACCAAGCTCAAACAGATTTCCTCGAAATTGGCCAACAAGTTGCGCGGCGCAATCCTCAAGGACAAGACGCGCGATTCCGGCTGCGGACTGAAAGCCCTGCATGCGCAGCTCTTTCGCGAGCTCCCCTTCTTCGATGGCTGGCACCGCTATTTGCCGGCGCTGGTTATTCGCGAGGGTTACGACGTAACGCATGTCGACGTGGTTGACCGCGAGCGCCGTCACGGCAAGTCCAATTACGGTATTCTTGACCGCGGCTTGCGCGGTATTCTCGATCTTTACGGCGTGTGGTGGCTGAGAAAGCGCCGCAAGACCGTTCCTACCATTACGGAGATCAGCCATGGCTGACGCAATCACCAATTGGCTGCACTCTGTCTTTATCGCTCAGTTGGATGCCTGGATGATATTCGGGCTTATTGGGCAGGCTTGTTTCACTATGCGTTTTTTTGTGCAGTGGCTTGCCTCGGAGAAAGTTAAACGCAGCGTTGTGCCTGTAGCCTTCTGGGTCTTCTCGCTGTTTGGCGGCGTTTTACTCCTTGTATATTCAGTGGTTCGTCGAGATCCGGTCTACATTGTGGGACAAGCGCTGGGTCTGTTTGTTTATATTCGCAATCTCTGGCTGATCGTGAACGAGAAATGGACAAAGACAGACCTTAATATTATTCCGGCAACGACGGAGACCATCCATGGCTGACGCAATTACCAATTGGCTGCACTCGGTCTTTGTCGCCCAGTTCGATGCCTGGATCCTCCTCGGCTTCTTTGCCCAGGGCTGTTTCACCATGCGCTTTGTCGTGCAGTGGATTGCCTCGGAAAGGGCCAAGCGCAGCGTCGTCCCCGTAACATTCTGGTTCTTTTCGCTGTTTGGCGGCGTCTTGCTGTTTGTCTATGCCATTGTCCGCAAGGATCCCGTATTCATTGCCGGCCAAGGACTGGGACTTGTTGTGTATATTCGCAATCTCTGGCTGATCGCCAATGAGAAAAAGGCGATGACACAGGATACGTGAGGACGACAACCCGCAAGGCACGATCATGACCAACCCTGACCCTGCTTTTGCGGCTCGCGCAAAACTCCGCATCAGCCATTATCTGCTGTTGATTTTCATTTGCCTTGTATCGTTTGTGCCGGGGATCGCCTCGATTCCGCCGCTCGACAGGGATGAATCGCGCTACATTCAGGCCACGCATCAGATGGCCGAGAGCGGCGATTACGTTGATATCCGCTTTCAGGAAGCATCCCGCTACAAGAAGCCTGTCGGCATCTACTGGCTGCAAAGTGCTGCGCTGAAACTGACGGGTTACAACGACAAGGCGCCTGTCTGGACGTACCGGCTCGTGTCAGTCGCCGGTGCGACACTTGCCGTGCTGGCTACGGCAGCACTGGGCGCTTTCCTGTTTGGTCAAAGCGCCGGGTTGATGGCAGGTATGGCCCTTGCAGCCATCGTCATGCTCGGTTTTGAAGCCCGCGTCGCCAAAACCGATGCAACGCTTTTGGCGACTGTCGTCTTCGCGCAAGGCGCGCTGGCGGCAATGTGGATGGCAAGCCGCGAGAAAGCACCGGTGAAATGGGCCCCGGCGCTTATATTCTGGATTGCGACAGCCGTGGGAATTCTCATCAAAGGCCCTATCACGCCCTTCGTCAGTGTTTTGACTGCCGCCACACTCTGCATCTTCTACCGCGAATGGCAGTGGTTGAAGCGATTGAAACCGCTCGGCGGCCTCGCCATTCTGCTCGTCATTGTTCTGCCTTGGCTCATTATGATCACGCTGAAAAGCGGCGGCGCATTCTTTACCGAGTCGGTCGGCAATGATCTTCTATCAAAGGTAGGCGATGGACAGGAAAGCCATGGCGCTCCCCCCGGCTACTTCGCGCTGATCTTCGTTGTCTTCATCTGGCCATTCGGTGTCATGGCCATCCGTGGCGGTTTGCAGGCTCTGAGCCGTTTCCGCACCGATCCGCGTCTGGCCTTTCTCACCGCCTGGTACATCCCTTACTGGCTGGTCACAGAGCTGATCCCAACCAAGCTGCCGCATTATATCCTTCCTGCCTACCCCGCGCTGCTTCTCATGATGGCATGGGCGATTGATACGGGCATCGCGAGCAAGCCCTATAGCGGACGCTGGCAGATTTGGCTTGAACGCTTGACGCTGGCCGGGCTTGCCGTAGCCACATTGGCATTGATGGGTGCTGGCACGATCTTGCCGTGGGTCATGGCGCAAACCATTTCTCTTCGGGGAATTGTTGCGTTCTTCACGGCAGCGGCAGCTGGCGTTTTCGCCAGCGGTTTTTTTCTCAAGCACAATCTGAAACTCGCCATTCAGGCGGCGTCGGGTTTTGCCATCGTTACACTAGCCTTGCTCACATGGGGCGTTGTCCCGGCAATCACGCCGATCTGGATGAGCCCGGCGATCAACCAAGCTTTCAATGAAGCCAAGCCTTGCCCGGACAGCATTCTTGCCTCAGCTGGTTACGCTGAACCGAGCCTTGTCTTTCTGGCGGGGACAAAAACAGTTCTGACCGACGGTGCAGGCGCAGCAAAACACCTGCTCGGCAATCCATCCTGTGCGATTGCAGCTGTCGATGAACGCAATCAGGCGGATTTTTACCAGAACCTGCCGCAGGGCGATAAATCAGTTGTCATCGTCGGCACCGCTTCGGGTATCAACTACAGCAAAGGCCGCAAGACCACGGTGACTTTGTACAAAGCTGTGCAGTAAAAAATTCGGCTGCATCAGCAGTGTGCGTGGTTCGACAAGCTCACCATGAGGGAGATGGATGATTGCGGGGAGCCATATTCTGCAATCTTTCCGATTAGCTTTGCAGCGACACTCTCCCTCATGGTGAGCTTGTCGAACCACCCAAAATAGATATGCAGATGTTGTTTTAAGCGCTCTTGCCCAGCAGCGGACGGCCGAGCGAGTAATATTCCAGCCCTGTGCCCTCGAGATCCTGCTCGCCATAGACATTGCGCAGATCGAACAGGAGATTGCCCTTCATCAGGCCTGCCACTTTCTTCAGATCCAGTGCCCGATAGGCGTTCCATTCCGTTAGCAGTACAGTAATTTCCGCTCCCTCGATGGCTTCATACGCGGATTTACACCAGACAACACCCGGCAGCACTGCTTCCGCAGCGGATCGTGCTTCGGGGTCATGCGCCCGCACTGTCAGACCAGCCTTTTGGAGGGCGGGAATGATGTCGAGCGAGGGTGACTCGCGAATATCATCCGTATTGGGTTTGAAAGCGATCCCCAGCGCTGCGACAGTCTTGGCACCACTCTTGCGGGCTGCTTCGATGACCCGCTCCGCCATGGAGCGCTTGCGCTGCTCATTCACCGTAACGACCTGCTCGATCAGCGTCTGTGGTGCATTCATCTTCCGGCCGGTCGCCGCATAGGCCCGGGTATCCTTGGGGAAGCAGGAACCGCCAAAACCCGGACCCGCATGCAGGAACTTCGAGCCAATGCGATTGTCCATGCCGATGGCGCGGGCAACATCCTGCACATTACCGCCGGTCTTTTCACACAGATCGGCAACCTCGTTGATAAAGGTCACTTTCATCGCCAGAAATGCATTGGCCGCATATTTGATGATCTCGGCGTTTTCCAGTGTCGTGACAATCATTGGCGTTTCGCGCAGGTAAAGCGGGCGATAAACCCGCTTCATGGCGTCGGAGCCGCGCTGATCATGCACGCCGACCACAACACGGTCCGGCCGCAGGAAATCTTCAACTGCTGATCCCTCCCGCAGGAACTCAGGGTTCGATACCATGGAAAACGCAACGTCTGGCCGTGCCTTGGCGATATGAGCGCGCACATCAGCATTGGTGCCAACGACGACAGTCGACTTGATGACAATCACAGCACCGGGCTTCATTGCCGCAGCAATCTCGTCAGCGGCTGCATAGATATATTGCAAATCGGCTTCACCATCACCGCGGCGCGAAGGCGTACCAACGGCAATGAAAATAACGTCGGCATCGGCTACGGTGGAGGCAAGTTCAGTGGTAAAAATCAGGCGGCCGTCGCGAGCATTGCGTGTCAGCAACTCATCAAGACCCGGCTCATAAATCGTGACTTCACCCGCCTGCAAGCGTTCGATGATCGCCGGATTTTTGTCCACGCAGGTGACCTGAAAACCGAATTCGGCAAAACAGACACCCGAAACCAGACCGACATAGCCAGTCCCGATCATCGCAATCTTCATCACATCTATCCAATCCGTAAGCTCAATTTGGCGCAGACATTTCGCACATTAGCGCGGCGCTGCCAATCGCGGGAATTATGCTCAATTCAAAACGCCAGCTGCGAGTGCGCGGCTGGCGTTTTTGTATTGCTTATTTAGGGCGCATGATCGCCGGTTCAAGCCAGTTTCGGCGGCGTGCGCTGGGGACCCCGGCGCTCGGCAGATGCAGCCCAGAGATTGATATCGGCATCGTTTGCATAGATATCAATTTCAGCCAGTTCAGCCGCTGTGAACTCCAGATTGTCGAGTGCCTTGACACAATCGATAACCTGTTGCGGTTTGCTTGCACCGATAAGCGCTGTGGTAATCCGTCCGCCGCGCAAGACCCAGGCCAGCGCCATCTGAGCCAGCGTCTGGCCGCGTTTGCTGGCAATCGCGTTCAGCGCCCGAATGTTCTCGATGTTCTGTTCACTGAGGAATGCGGGGTTGAGCGATTTGCCCTGTGCCGCGCGACTCTCGTCCGGCACACCCTTCAAATACTTGTCGGTGAGCATGCCCTGCGAGAGCGGCGAGAACACGATCGAGCCAATACCGAGGTCTTCCAGCGTATCGACAAGACCGTCTTCTTCAATCCAGCGGTTGATCATCGAATAGCTTGGCTGATGGATCAGGCAAGGCGTACCCAATTCTTCCAGAATAGCCGCAGCTTCGCGGGTGCGCTGCGAATTGTAGGAGGAGAGGCCGACATATTGGGCCCGGCCGGAGCGCACGATATGATCCAGCGCCATCATCGTCTCTTCCAGCGGTGTGTCCGGATCAAAACGATGCGAATAGAAAATATCGACATAGTCGAGGCCTAGCCGCTTCAGGCTCTGGTCACAGCTGGCAATCATATATTTGCGGCTGCCCCATTCGCCGTAAGGGCCCGGCCACATGCCATAACCCGCCTTCGACGAAATGATCAGTTCGTCGCGATAGCCCTTGAAATCATTGCGCAGGATTTCGCCGAATGCTTCTTCAGCCGAACCTGGAGGCGGGCCGTAATTGTTGGCCAGATCAAAATGCGTGATGCCGAGATCGAAAGCCTGATGGCAAATCGCCTGCTTCACCTGATGCGGCGTATCATGACCGAAATTGTGCCACAACCCTAGGGAAATTGCCGGCAATTTGAGACCGCTTTTGCCGCAGCGATTGTACTTCATGGCGTCGTAACGTTTGGAGTCTGCAGTCCATCTCATGATCAATCTCTTCCCTGTCGTCTTTGCATGCCGCGCTGAACGAATCCCGTTTCAGCGCGCCGGACTATGAACGAAAGTCATAATGATGTCATGACATGAAATAGCGAAGCCGCTCTTCTGAAGCGGCTTCATATGCATTCAACCCTTGATGATCATATCCTTGTCATCGAAGCGATAAGTTCGCCCGGCATCCGGGGTGGCATAAAGCACATCATCGACATTGTACTGGTGTTCGCCGAACAGACGCACCGTCAGCGGACCGAAATCGGTCTGCAGATAGATGATCGTGTCGGCACCAAGATGCTCGACATGGATGACCGAACCCTTCCACGTGCCGGATGTCTTGCTAATCTGGATATGTTCAGGCCTGATACCAACATTCTTGGCCGTGGCATCGCCGAGCTTTGCACCCTCAATCAGGTTCATCTGCGGCGAGCCGATAAACCCGGCAACAAACAGCGTTTGCGGTGAATTATAAAGCTCCATTGGCGAGCCAACTTGCTCGATCTGCCCTTTATTCATCACGACGATTTTGTCAGCAAGCGTCATCGCTTCCACCTGATCATGCGTCACATAGATCATGGTGGCTTTCAGCTGGCGGTGCAGACGGGCAATCTCGAGCCGTGTGTTGACGCGCAAAGCCGCATCCAGGTTCGACAAGGGTTCATCGAACAAAAAGAGCTGCGGCTCACGCACAATCGCACGGCCGATCGCTACACGCTGGCGCTGACCACCAGACAGTTCGGAAGGGCGACGCTCCAGATAATCATCGAGCGACAACATGGCTGATGCGATCCTGGTGCGTTCCTTGATTTCTTCTGCCGGCTTGCCTGCCTGTTTCAGGCCGAGGCCCATATTGTCGCGCACCGACAGGTGCGGATAGAGCGCATAGGTCTGGAACACCATGGCAATACCGCGCTTAGCGGGCGGTGTGTTGTTGACCTTTTTGCCATCAATCAAAATCTCGCCAGAGGTTGCATCCTCAAGCCCCGCGATGACTCGCAGAAGGGTGGACTTGCCACAGCCGGAAGGTCCGACAAAAATCACAAATTCGCCGTCCTCGACCTCAAGGTCGATGCCTTTGAGCACGTCCACATGACCAAAAGACTTACGAATATTTTCTATCTTCAAAGAACCCAATGTCTTGTTCCCGTCTTCAATTTCTTAATTATAGGTCTATTGGCTTGCCGGTCCGCACGCTTTCGTCGGCCGCGAGGCAAACGCTGAGCGAGCGCACGGCATCCTGCATGTGGCGGCCAAGATCGAGATTTTCGCGGATAGCCTTGAGCACGAAAGCCTGTTCCAGATCGCACAATTCCTGGTGGCCGGGCTCCCCTGCCATGTTGAGCAGATCATCCGGCTTGGCAAAACGGCCATCGTCACCGCGTTTGGCCGAATGCAATCGAATGGTCGACGTCTTGGTGTGCGAGTCGATATCGTCTGATTTGGCATTTTGGTCCATGACGATGGACACGCAGCCATTGGGCGAGATCACATCCTTCACGAAGAACGCCGTTTCCGACATCATCGGACCCCAACCCGCTTCATACCAGCCGACGGAATTGTCATCGAACAGCACCTGCAGATGACCGTAATTGTACATCTTGGCATCGATTTCATCGGAAAGCCGAACGCCCATGCCACGCACCTGTACCGGCTTGGCATCGGTGATCTGCAACATCACGTCAAGATAATGCACGCCGCAATCAACGATTGGCGATGTGGTCTGCATCAGGGCCTTGTGGGTTTCCCATGTCGCGCCGCTGGACTGCTGGTTGAGGTTCATGCGGAAGACGTAGGGGCCGCCGAGCTTGCGGGCTTCCTCAATCAGACGCACCCATGAGGGATGGTGGCGCAAGATATAGCCGATCACCAGCTTGCGGCCATGCTGTTTGGCGGCAGCAACCACCCGCTCCGCGTCGGCAACCGTTGTTGCCAAAGGCTTTTCGACAAAAACGTCGGCACCTGCTGCCATCGCCGCTACTGCATAATCCGCATGGCTATCAGAATACGTGTTGATCGACACCAGTTCCGGCTTCAAATCGGCCAATGCCTG
This sequence comes from Phyllobacterium sp. 628, assembly GCF_014189505.1. GTDB lineage: Bacteria > Pseudomonadota > Alphaproteobacteria > Rhizobiales > Rhizobiaceae > Phyllobacterium. The sequence continues at coordinate 3,462,525 of NZ_CP050301.1, forward strand.
ATCGAAAGACGGATGGATTGTATAACCTTGCAACTCTTCAACCAGCGGCACGACCGAGCGATTCACCAGACCGACAATCTCGAAGCCGGGATTGTTGTGGTAGGCGAGCGCGTGGCTTCTGCCCATATTGCCGAGGCCGGCGACAAGAACCCGGATGGGCTTTTGCGCATTCGCACTCATTTGACTGCTCCTGATGTAATGCCGCGGATCAATTGCCGCGAGAAGAGGAAGTAGAGGGCGAGGACTGGCAGGATCGCCAGCGTCAGCGCGGCAAGAACCGCATTCCAGTTGGTGACGAACTGACCGATAAACACCTGCGAGCCGAGCGTGACAGTCTTGGTCGCGTCGCTTGGCGCCAGAATCAGCGGGAACCACAGATCGTTCCAGATCGGGATCATGGTGAATACGGCAACGGTCGCCATTGCAGGCCGTACCAAAGGCAGCACAAGCCGGAAGAAGATCGAATATTCCGAAAGCCCGTCAATGCGGCCGGCATTCTTCAGATCATCGGACACTGTACGCATGAACTCCGTCAAAATGAACACGGCGAGTGGCAGGCCCTGCGCCGTATAGACGAGGATCAGCGCGGTCAGCGTATTCACAAGGCCGGTCGCAACCATCCCCTGCAGAATTGCTACGGTCCCCAAACGGATCGGGATCATGATGCCGAGCGCCAGATAAAGCCCCATCAGCGAGTTGCCGCGAAAACGGTATTCAGACAAGGCGAAGGCTGCCATGGCACCAAACAGCAGCACAAAGAAAATCGACACGGACGTGACGATCAGGCTGTTCTGGAAATACAGGGTGAAATCGCCCTGCTTCAGAACGGTTTCATAGCCGATCAAACTGAAACTGGTTTCGTTGGGCAAACCGAGCGGATTGCGGAAAATCGATGCCCGATCCTTGAACGAGTTGATAACAGTCAGGAATACCGGGAACAATGCGATAACGGTGTAGATGATCAGCGCGGCATGAACGAGACTGGAACGGAGAGGTGATGTACGGGCTTTTGCCATGATGTGAACCTTTCCGATTCTAGAACTGGTACCGGCGCATGCGCCGCTGGATGGCAAACAGATAGATGCAGACGCCAGTCAGGATGATGAGGAACATTACTGTGGCAATCGTCGCGCCCATGGATTTATCGCCAATCTGCAGCTGGAAGCCGAAGAACGTGCGGTACAGCAAGGTGCCAAGGATGTCGGTTGACCCATCCGGCCCTGCAAGCGCTCCCTGCACCGTATAGATCAGATCGAACGCGTTGAAATTGCCCACAAACGTCAAAATGGAAATGATACCGATTGATGGCAGGATCAGCGGCAGCTTGATTTTCCAGAACTGGCTCCAGCCGGTGATGCCGTCACATTCGGCCGCTTCCAGAACCTCCTCCGGAATACTCAACATCGAGGCATAGATCAGCATGGTTGGAATGCCGATATTCTGCCACACCGAAATAAGCGAGACGGTGATCAGTGCCGAACTCGGCTTGCCCAGCCAAGGCGAGAACATCGATTTCAAACCCACCAGATCCATCAGATAGGGCGACACGCCCCAGATCGGCGACAGGATCAGCTTCCAGATGAAACCGACAATCACGAAGGATAAGAGCGTCGGCAGGAACAGCGCTGTTCTGTAGAACGCACCGAACCGTAATTTTGGCACGGAAAGCAGCGCCGCCAGTGCAACACCGATCGGATTCTGCACCAGCATATGGATCACGAAGAACACGAAATTGTTGCGCAGGGCATTCCAGAAACTATCCGACCAGCGCGGCTCGCCAAACAATGTCTGGAAATTACCGAAGCCAACAAAAACGCTCTGGCCATCAACAACATTGAACAGTGACAGGCGCAGCGTCTCGGCCAGGGGCAGGATCATGATCGCCGTATAGACGATCACCGCCGGCAACAGGAACACAAGGATGTGCCAGCGCCGTGCGCGTTTGTCCTGACCCTTGTCAGACTGGGAATAGTCGGCCGTGCTCATTAAATCGCAAACCCCTGCTTTTTGATTTGTTGGTCATGGAAAACCGGTCCACGACTGCCGTACTCATAAGAACGATGGAGCGATCATCATCGCTGTCTTCAGCATAAAGAAAGGCCGGGGCGGCCAAACCGCCCCGGCATTCAGTTCCTTATTTCGCAGGCTTGTACCAGCTGTCGAGACCGTCCTGCAGCTTCTTGGCCGCAACATCAGGCGTATCGGTGCCGTTGATGACGTTGGCCGATTCAACCCAGGTTTCGTTTTCCAGGTTGGGCTTGCCACGCGACAGAATCTGATAAGTCGAGCGGATGGTTGGCTTGCACTTCTCGCGCCATGACACGAATTCCTGTGCCAGCGGGTCCTTCATCTTTACCGGTGTCGATGACAGGCTAAAGAAGCCCGGCAGTGCATTGGCATAGATGTCGGCGAACTCAGGCGAAGCAACCCAGCTCAGGAATTTCTTGGCAGCTTCCGGGTTCTTGCTCTTGGCATTCATCGCTGCGCCAAGATCGGCATGGTCAGAGATGTAGCATGTGTCGCCAGCCTTCTGGACTGGTGGCAGGAATGCACCCATCTTGAACTGAGCCTGTGTGTTGAACAGCGAGATTTCCCACGAACCGGCAGGATAGATCGCAGCCCGGCCGAGCGTAAAGAGGTTCTGACTATCCGGATAAGTCTGAGCTTCGAAACCGTCGCCGAGATAATCCTTCCACTTGGCAAGTGTCTTGTAAGGTGCAACCCAGTCGGCATCGGTCAGCTTCTGTGTGCCCTTGATCAGTGCCAGACGGCCTTCTTCGCCCTTCCAGTAGTTCGGTCCAATGTTCTGGTAGCCCATGGTTGCGGCTTCCCAGAGATCTTTCGTGCCCATGGCGAGCGGAATATAGGTGCCGTCCTTCTTGATCTTGTCGAGCGCCGCAAAGAATTCGGCTTCCGTGGTCGGAACAGTGATGCCGAGCTTGTCGAAAGCATCCTTGTTGTAGATGAAGCCATGGATAACCGAAGCCATCGGCACGCAGAACGTGTCGGAACCATCATCGGTGCTCCATGCGGCCTTGGCCACGGGCGAGAAGTTTTCGATGCCAGGCAAGCTCTTCAGGCTGGCAATGTTGCCGCGCTTGAACTGTTCCAGCGACTTGTCGAACGGACGGCAGGTAACGATATCGCCAGCGCTGCCCGCATCAAAACGTGCGCCGAGAGCCGCGTCATATTCCGTTGGCGGTGTTGGTGCGAACTTGACCTTGATGCCAGGATTCTTGGCTTCAAAAGCCGGAATGAGCTTTTCCTGCCAGATGGCAAGATCGTCGGTACGCCAGCTTTCGATTGTCAGCGTGGTGTCGGCAGCATGCGCGAAGCCAGCCGAAGCCAGGACGCTCGTTGCCATAAGCAGTGTTTTTAAAGTCGTGCTTCCCATTTTAGTCTCCTGTTGCACCCTTTGAGCAGTGCCGTTAACGAGAGCCGAGGCTCCCTTTGAGTTCCGAAAGCGCCGGGCGTAGCCTCTGTTGATTGCTTTCGAGAATGTGTGATGCCTGTTTTGCGTTTTCCGCACCGGCAGCCAGCAAAATTGCGGACTTCACCGAACCGCCTGTGGATGCCAGATGCTGTTTAGCGTCAACGATGTTGCATGCGCCGATAGCGGACACGATAAGCGCCGCGCGTTCGCGCAGTTTTTCATTGTCGGCAACGAGATTGACCATATAGCCGTCGTGGACGTGACCAAGATGCACGGCCATCAGCGTCGAAAGTAGATTGAGCGCAATCTTTTGCGCGGTCCCCGCCCCCATGCGTGTCGATCCCGCGACAATTTCAGGTGGAGTTTCCAGCGTAACCGCTACATCGGCTTTCTGGAAAAGCGGGACATTGGGATTGTTGGCAATAGCAATTATCTTGAGACCGCGCCGCTTGGCCTCATCGATGGCCGCAAGCGCATAGGGCGTTGTGCCACTGGCCGAGATCGAAATCAGGCAATCGCTGCTATCAAGCCCGGCGCTGGCAATATCTTTGGCTGCCTGATCGGTATCATCTTCGTAGGTACCAGCAAGGCGTTTGAGACTATCGACACCGCCGGCCAGCAGGATCACGATCCGATCCGGAGCAATGCCATAAGTGCCAGGCAATTCGAGTGCATCGGCCAATGCCATCAAGCCGGAACTGCCTGCTGCCGCATAGGCGATACGACCGCCAGCGGCCAGCGTTTCAGCTGCCAGCTTTGCCGCCTTGGCGATGGAATCCGTAGCACGCGCCACCGAAGCCGCAGCCTCGATTTGCGCGTCGTGCAGCAAACGCAAGACATCTTCTGGCGATCGCTCGTCCAGTCCGGATGCCTTGTCATTGCGTTGCTCGGTACGGGTTACCACCACTCGCCTCTCCTCGTTGCGATAATTAATGCCAAAAAAATACCACTTGTCCAGTAGTTCTTAAAAAAATCTCATATTGATTTTCATACAAATAAATTTATTATTTAAAATCAATAGTATATGCGAAAATGGAAAAAACAGAGAATTAACGCTTGGCTATTGGTATTTTATTGGTATTCTATTTTTGGAGGACAATGAAACGTGACATATCTCCTGGGAATTGATGGTGGTGGAACCGGCTGCAGAGCCGCTGTAGCCGACATGAGCGGCTGCGTTCTGGGCATCGGCAAAAGCGGTTCGGCCAATATCATGACCGATATGGAGACTGCACGTCTCAACATCCTCGACGCCACGCATTCGGCTTTCAATAATGCGAAAATTGACCCGTCAGCTATTCCCGGCACCGCCGCCGTTCTCGGACTTGCCGGCGCCAATGTCGGCGGCAATGGCCAAAAACTGCAGCTTACCCTGCCCTTTCAGCACTCGCTGGTCTCCTCGGATGGCGTGATCGCCCTGCAGGGCGCACTCGGCGACAATGATGGCACCGTGGTGATTATCGGAACAGGTTCTGTGTTTGTCACGCGCGACGGCAACGACATTCGCTTTGCCGGCGGCTGGGGTTTCAAGGTCGGCGATCTCGCAGGCGGTGCACGTGTTGGCCGCGATCTTCTCGAAGAAACTCTGCTTGCCTATGATCGCTTTCATCCGGGCTCGCCTCTGACCGATAAGATCATGCAGCAGTTCGAGAACAATCCGCACAAGATTGTTGAGTTTGCCCATTCGGCGCGGCCAAGTGATTTCGGCACATTCGCACCATTGGTTTTTGAATATGCAAAACTGGGTGATGCAGTTGCACTGGCAATCCTGCAGAAATCCGCCGCTCAGATCGAAGAAGGTCTTGATGCAATTATGCCATCAGGACAGGAACGTTTGTCGTTGCTTGGCGGACTCGGCGCGCTTTATGAAAAGCGCATTTCACCACGTTATCGAACCAGGTTGCAAAAACCGTTGAATGATGCGCTGACGGGTGCTGTACAGCTCGCGGTGAAAAACTTCGCATCCGCACGCAAGGAGGCTGTTCATGGCTGATGGTCTGATCGATATCCTGCCTTCACTCAATGACGGCTCTGCCAGTGGCGGCCCGCTTTATGTCAAGCTGCAACGACTGATTGAAACAGCCGTTCGCGACGGCATGCTGCAACCCGGCGATGCCCTGCCGCCGGAACGTGAACTCGCCACCATTGCCGATATTTCGCGTGTCACCGTACGCAAGGCGGTTCAAGGGCTGGTCACGACTGGCTTGCTTGTGCAGCGGCATGGCTCCGGCACCTTCGTTGCGCCCCGCTCCGAGCGCGTGGAGCAGTCCCTGTCACACCTAACATCATTCACCGAAGACATGGCCCGGCGCGGCATGATCGTTCGTTCGACCTGGCTTGATCGCGGTATCTATGCACCGTCGCCGGAAGAGATGGTGACGCTCGGGCTTTCGTCCGGGGAAAAAGTCGCGCGTATCAGCCGTCTGCGCGTAGCCAACGATACCCCGATGGCAATCGAGCGGGCAGCGCTGTCAATTGCAGTTCTGCCCAATCCCGAGCTGGTCACATTGTCGCTCTACGCGGTTCTGGCCGAAGGCGGCAATCGGCCTGCGCGCGCCATTCAGCGCATTTCTGCAGCCATTCTCAAAGAGAATGACGCCAAGTTGCTCGAAGTGCCAGCCGGTTCCGCCAGCCTCAATATCGAGCGGATATCCTATCTCGAATCGGGAAAAGTAATCGAATTTACCCGGTCTATTTACCGGGCAGACGCCTATGAATTCGTCGCCGAACTGAAGCTCGGCGACTCTTCGGAAATTTCAGGAGCAGTGCTTTGACCACCAATCGAACCCTTATGCGCGAAGAAATCGAGTCCATCCCGGATGTGACGGCACGGTTTCTCGATGCATCCCGCGATACACTGGCCAAGGCCGGGGCAAAGCTGCGCGAGAAAAATCCGCCCTTTCTGGCGTCGATTGCCCGTGGTTCATCGGATCACGTTACGGCCTATCTGAAATATGCAACGGAGCTCACCGCAGGAATTCCCGTCGCTTCGCTCGGACCGTCGGTTGCTTCGATCTATGGCATCACCTTGAAACTCGCCAGCGCTGCGACGCTTTCCATTTCCCAGTCCGGCAAGAGCCCGGATATTGTCAGCATGACCAAGGCTGCGCGCGAAAGCGGCGCGCTGACGCTGGCGATCACCAATGAAATCAATTCCGATCTTGCCTATGCCAGCGATTTTGCCATCGACATCCTTGCCGGGCAGGAACGCAGCGTCGCTGCCACGAAAACCTTTGTCAGCTCCGCCGTTGCCGGTCTCGCCCTGATCGGCCATTGGACGCAGGATGAAGAGCTTCTTGCGGCGATTGATGCGCTTCCCAAGGCTCTGACGGCAGCCATCCGCTGCGATTGGTCGCCCTTTGCTGCAGCCATGAAAAACGAGAACTCAATCTTTGTGCTGGGTCGTGGCCCGTCTTTGGCAATCTCCAATGAAGTCGCGCTGAAATTCAAGGAAACCAGCGCAATGCATGCAGAATCCTACAGTGCCGCTGAAGTCATGCACGGCCCCAAGGCCATTGTCGGCACAGGCTTTCCGGTATTAGTTCTGGCTGCACGCGATGCGGCGGAAGATTCGCTGGTCGAAGCGGCAGACCGGCTTGCCGAACAGGGTGCTTCAGTGTTTCTCACCTCAACGAAGCCATCCAAGGCAACAGCGCTGCCGTTCATTGCAACGGCACATCCGCTGACGGATCCCCTCGCCCTCCTTGTTTCTTTTTACGCTTTCGTGGAAGGTTTTGCCCGCAGCCGTGGTCTGAACCCGGATGAGCCACCGCATTTGAGAAAAGTGACTGAAACAATATGAGCACTGCCTATGCACTGACCGGCGCCGACATTTTCGACGGACAAAGCTGGCACGCCGGTTCCGCTATCCTGGTGGATGAAGGTTTGATCACTGGCATCATTGCCAGAGCAGATGTGCCCGCAGATACCCGACTGGTTGAGTTGAATGGCGGCAAGCTGGTTCCGGGTTTTATCGACCTTCAGGTCAATGGCGGGGGCGGCGTCCTTCTCAACGACGGCCCGACTGTCGACGCGATCCGGACAATCTGCAAGGCGCACTTCGCATTCGGCACAACCGCTCTGTTGCCGACACTGATCACGGATACGCCTGCCATCACCAATGCAGCCATTGCTGCAGGCAAAGCGGCTGCGCAGGAAAAAGTCGCCGGATTTATCGGCCTGCATCTGGAGGGACCGCATCTTTCGGTATCGCACAAGGGCACCCACGACCCGGCACTCATCCGCCCGATGGAAGACAGCGATCTGATTGCCATTGTCGAGGCGGTGCAGGAATTGCCGGTTCTGCTCACAACGGTCGCACCCGAGACGGTCCCTGCCGACAAGATCAAAGCGATGGTCGATGCCGGTATTGTGGTCAGCATTGGTCATAGCGGTGCGTCCTACGAGGTGGCGATTGCTGCAAAAGATGCCGGTGCGTCCATGGCAACGCACCTGTTCAATGCCATGAGCCAGCTTGGCCACCGCAGCCCTGGTGTGGTGGGCGCTGTGCTTGAATCCGGCGAATTGTCCGCAGGACTGATCGCCGACGGGTTCCATGTCACCAAAGCATCGATGGCCATTGCTCTGCGCGCCAAAAAAGGACCGGCAAAAATCTTTCTTGTAACCGACGCCATGTCGACTATTGGCACAGACATCACCTCCTTCACACTTAATGGCAGAACGATCCGGCGTGCCGGTGGCCGCCTCACCCTCGAGGACGGAACGCTGGCAGGGGCTGATCTCGACATGATCTCAGCCGTGCGTTTCGTGCATCGCGAACTGGGCCTTGATCTTGATGAAGCGTTGCGCATGGCTTCGCTTTATCCTGCCGAGAGCATCCGCATCGACCATCAATACGGCCGGATTGGCTCAGGATACGTCGCCAACATCGTGCATCTCGATGACGCTCTGGACGTCACGCAGGTTTGGATCGATGGCGATCTGCATTTCGCCCGTAGCTAATAAGAGGGTGATTGGCACTGCTATTGTGCGTGGTTCGACAGGCTCACCATGAGGGAGATGGTGTGCTGCAATGAGTCACCTTCTACCCTGCTGCTCGGCTGGCTTTACAACCCAACTATCTCCCTCATGGTGAGCCTGTCGAACCACGTGCTGAATTTGATGTAATTCATTTCACAGAACACCACCCGAGTTGACGGCATTCTCCGATTGATCATACTGATCAGTCTTGGATAATCGGAGAAATAGGATGGCGAAGGATGCACTGATCGTCATTGACGTGCAGAACGATTTTTGCCCCGGCGGCTTACTGGCGGTTGATGGCGGCAATGAGATTATCCCGATTATCAACAAACTGATCATGCGTTTCGATCACGTCATCCTCACGCAGGACTGGCACCCCGCAGGTCATTCAAGCTTTGCCTCGACCCATCCCGGCAAGGCTCCGTTTGAAACAATCAAAATGCCCTATGGCGAACAGACCCTGTGGCCGGATCATTGTATTCAGGGGATGCCCGGAGCTGACTTTCACCCGGACCTGCATTGGACCAAGGCAGAGCTGATTGTCCGCAAGGGTTTCCGGCCACATATCGATAGTTATTCCGCGTTTTTCGAAAATGACCACAAGACACCGACCGGCCTTGCCGGGTATCTGCGTGAGCGCGAAATCACCAATGTTACTTTTGCCGGTCTCGCGACGGATTATTGCGTTGCGTACTCGGCACTGGATGCCGTTACGCACGGATTTGCCGCCGATGTCCTGCTCGATGCCTGCCGCGCAATCGACATGGGCGGATCGCTTGCCACCTTGCTCGCGACAATGCGCAAAGCCGGTGTCACCCTGATCTGATGGGAAAAAGTGAACAGCTGCGCATTTTTTCCACAGGCAGAGTGCGAGACTTTGGACTAAAGTTATAAAACTGTTGTTTCTCTGTCACATAATGGGGATAGTGCCCGTAAGCGCACTCTAGATGACGCCTCATTATGGGAGACACACATGACATTTCGCGGCACTTCGCTCAGCCTCGCGTTCGGATTTATCCTCGCGTCCTCCACCTCATCTTTTGCTGTCACCGAAATCAGCTGGTGGCACGCCATGACCGGTGCCAACAACGAGGTTGTTGAAACACTGTCCAAGGAATTCAATGAGAGCCAGAGCGACTACAAGGTCGTTCCGGTGTTCAAGGGCACCTACCCTGAAACCTTGAACGCTGGTATCGCAGCGTTCCGTGCCAAACAGGCGCCGCATATCATGCAGGTTTTCGATGCCGGAACCGGTGTCATGATGGGCGCCGAAGGCGCAATCAAACCTGTGGCCGACATTCTCTCGATGGGTGGTTCCAAGTTCGACAAGAGCCTCTACCTGCCAGGTATTGTCGCCTATTATTCCAAGCCAGATGGCACAATGCTGTCTTTCCCATACAACAGCTCCTCGCCAATCCTTTACTACAACAAGGATATTTTCAAGAAAGCCGGGCTGGACGAAAACAACCCGCCGAAGACATGGCCTGAGGTGTGGGACGCTGCCAAGAAGATCAAAACCAGCGGCGCGGCCAAGTGCGGTTACACCTCGACATGGCTGACATGGATTCATACCGAGAATTTTGCAGCCTGGAACAATGTTTCCTACGGTACCAATGAAAACGGTATTGCAGGCACCGACGTCGAGCTCAAAATCAACGCTCCGCTGTTCGTAAAGCACTTCCAGGAACTGGCTGATCTCGCCAAGGATGGCACCTTCCGTTATGGCGGCCGCACATCAGAAGCCAAGCCACTGTTCCTGTCAGGCGAATGCGGCATCTTTACCGAATCCTCCGGTGGTCTCGGCGATGTGGTGAAGTCAGGCATGAACTATGGAACAGGCCAGCTGCCCTATGATCCTGAAGCAAAAGACGCACCGCAGAATACAACACCGGGCGGCGCCAGCCTTTGGGTTTTTGCCGGCAAGTCCGATGCGGAATACAAGGGTGTTGCAGCCTTCTTCACATTCCTTTCGCGCACCGACATTCAGGCGCGCCTGCATCAGGTTTCCGGCTATCTGCCTGTTACCCTTGCTGCATATGAAGAAACCAAAAAGTCCGGCTTCTACGACAAGAACCCAGCCCGCGAAATTCCGATCAAGCAGATGATGGGCAAGGCACCAACGGAAAACTCCAAGGGTGTCCGCCTGCCGAACCTGCCACAGGTTCGTGATATCGAGAATGAAGAATACGAGAACATGCTGTCGGGCAAACAGACTGCCCAGCAGGCTCTCGACAATGCCGTCAAGCGCGGCAATGCTGCCATCAAGCAGGCCAACGGCCAGTAAAAACCGGTCCATGAACGCCCTGTCCGCACCTTGTGCGGGCGGGGCTTTTCTACAAAAGGGGCAATCATGGCATCGTCAACGCGCGTCACGTTTCCAAACAAATTTCTGCCTTATCTACTGCTGGCCCCGCAAGTTGCCATCACGATTGTCTTTTTCTATTGGCCTGCCTCACAGGCAATCCGCCAATCTGTTCTGCGCGAAGACCCGTTTGGTCTGTCGTCAAAGTTTGTCGGTCTCGGCAATTTCAAGCGCGTCCTGAGCGATCCCAACTACCTGAACTCACTTCAGGTCACGGTTGTTTTCTCTATTGCAACCGCGCTGATCGCCATGGGTTTTGCCCTGCTCTTTGCCGTCATGGCTGACAAGGTTGTCCGGGGCAAAGGCATCTACCGCACCCTGATGATTTGGCCCTATGCGGTCGCACCGGCTATTGCCGGCATGCTCTGGCTCTTCCTCTTCAACCCGTCGATGGGCACATTTGCCTATATGATCCGTTCCGCCGGGTATAATTGGGACCCGCTGCTCAATGGCGATCAGGCCATGGTGCTTGTTGTTGCCGCGGCGGCGTGGAAACAGATCAGCTACAACTTCCTGTTCTTCGTTGCAGGTCTGCAGTCGATCCCGAAATCATTGATCGAGGCCGCAGCGATTGATGGTGCTGGCGAGACCAAGCGTTTCTGGACCATCGTGTTTCCGCTGCTCGCCCCGACCACCTTCTTCCTTCTGGTCGTCAACACGGTGTATGCCTTCTTCGATACATTCGGCATCATCCATTCTGTTACCGGCGGCGGCCCCGGCAAAGCCACGGAAACGTTGGTCTATAAAGTTTACAATGACGGCTTCGTCAATCTGATCCTTGGTGACTCAGCAGCACAATCCGTGATCCTCATGGTCATAGTTATCGGCTTGACGGCAATTCAGTTCCGTTATGTCGAGCGCAAAGTTCACTACGGCTAAGGGGAAAGATCATGATCCAGAACAATCCCATCAGCCGTTTTGTCGCCCATATCATCCTGATTATCGGCATTTTGATCGTGGCATTCCCGATCTATTACGCCTTTGTTGCATCGACGCAGTCGCTGCAGGACATCATGCGCCCGCCACTGTCCCTGCTGCCCGGCGGGCATTTCTGGGAAAACTACACCGCAGCACTTTTTGGCGGGGTTGGCCGCATCGGCGGCGTGAGTGTCGGCCGCCTGCTCATCAACAGCACGATCATGGCGCTGGCCATTGCTGTCGGCAAGATTATCATCTCGATCCTGTCGGCCTATGCCATCGTCTTCTTCCGCTTTCCCGGACGCATGGTCTTCTTCTGGCTCATCTTCATCACACTGATGCTGCCGGTCGAAGTGCGTATTCTGCCAACCTACAAGGTGATGGTCGATCTCGGCCTCATCGATACCTATACGGGCCTTACAGTTCCCCTGATGGCATCGGCAACAGCAACGCTCCTGTTCCGCCAGTTCTTCATGACCATTCCGGGCGAACTCGTCGAAGCGGCGCGCGTTGATGGCGCGGGACCATGGCGCTTTTTCAAGGACATTCTGTTGCCCCTGTCCAAAACCAATATCGCAGCGCTGTTCGTCATCCTCTTCATCTATGGCTGGACCCAATATCTCTGGCCATTGCTGATGACAAACCGCAATGACATGACGACCATCGTCATCGGACTGCGCAAAATGATCTCCTTCGCCGATGCCGATACGGAATGGCATCTGGTGATGGTTACCTGCATTCTGGCCATCCTCCCCCGATCCTCGTCGTTGTCCTTATGCAACGCTGGTTCGTGCGCGGTCTGGTCGAAACGGAGAAATGATATGGCAAGTGTTGAGCTTACAGGCGTCCGCAAGGTCTATGGCGGTTCCGTCGAGGCGGTAAAGGGCGTCAACATCGCAATCAATGACGGTGCATTGTGTGTCCTCGTTGGTCCATCGGGCTGCGGAAAATCTACCCTGTTGCGCATGATCGCCGGGTTGGAGTCCATTACCGACGGCACCGTCAAGATTGAGGACAAAGTCGTGAACGATCTCGGGCCCGCCGAGCGCGACATCGCCATGGTGTTTCAGAACTACGCGCTTTACCCGCACATGAAAGTCTATGACAACATGGCCTATGGTTTGCGCAATCGCGGCATGCCCAAGGACCAGATCGACAAACGTGCGCGCGAGGCTGCAGCAACATTGGAACTGACACATCTGCTCGAGCGGCGCCCACGCGAACTGTCCGGCGGCCAGCGCCAGCGTGTTGCGATGGGACGCGCCATCGTGCGCAACCCCAAAGTCTTTCTCTTCGATGAACCGCTATCGAATCTCGATGCCAAGCTGCGCGGCCAGATGCGCGTGGAAATCAAGAACCTGCAGCGCCAGCTTGGCGTGACCAGTGTCTATGTTACCCACGACCAGCTCGAAGCCATGACCCTTGCGGATATCCTTGTGGTGATGAATGCCGGGGCTGTCGAACAGATCGGAGCACCCCTCGATATCTACGAGAAACCGGCAAGCACCTTTGTTGCAAGCTTTATCGGCGCACCGCCGATGAACCTCATACCTGTGACGGCCGATGGTTCCGGATTGGTTCTGAAAGACGGTACGCGCATTGGTGCGCAAGGCCTCGCTGTTTCGGACAAAGATGCTGTTATTGGCTTCCGCCCGGAAGATCTGGAAATTTCGGCTGGAACCGACACCCATGCCGGCGGACTGGCACTCGACTTGAAAGTCCTTGGCGTCGAGCCTGTCGGTGCGGAAAGCTATGTCTACGGTATCATCGGCGGTGAGCGGGTTGTTGTTCGCGTGGCCGGCCGCTCTGTCTCGCAGCCGGATGATCATCTCCGGGTGATCATCCCCAAGGAAAAGCTGCATCTATTCGGCGGTGACGGAAAGCGTATTTAAGGCGCGAAATCGATGAAGGTTTTTCTCTCCCCTTGCGGGAGAGCATGGATTTTCTTGGATTTAGCCCTTTGCTAAATCCTTAGAAAATCCAAGAGAGGGGCTAATAGCAAATCCCCCTCTCTTGCAATTTCTAGCAATTACCAGCTTGGAACAGCTGCGCCCTTGTACTTATCAAGGATGAACTGCTTTACCGGGTCCGAATGGTAGGATTCGATCAGCGTCTTTACCCAAGGCTTGTCCTTGTCAGCAATACGCACAGCGATCAGATTGACGTAAGGTGCCTTTTCGCCTTCCTTCAGGATCGGGTCTTTCATGGGATCAAGGCCAGCTTCAAGCGCATAATTGGTGTTGATAGCAGCAGCGTCCACGTCATCGATCGAACGCGGCAACTGGGCAGCATCAAGCTCGACAAACTTGAAGTTCTTCTTGTTCTCGGTGATGTCAGCAAGCGTTACTTTCAGGCCCGAGCCTTCCTTCAACTTGATCGCACCCTTGTCGGCCAGGATCAGCAGCGCACGGCCGCCATTGGTCGGATCGTTGGGAATGGCGATGGTTGCACCATCAGCCAGCTCGTCGAAGCTCTTCACCTTTTTCGAATAGACGCCCATCGGGAAATTGACCGTATAGGCAACGTCAACAAGAGCGAATTTGCGGTCAGTAATCTGGTTGTCGAGATAAGGCTTGTGCTGGAAAGAATTGGCATCAAGCTCTCCATCATTCAGCGCCTGGTTTGGCACGACATAATCCGAAAATTCGAAAATCTCGATATCCAGCCCCTTGGGCTTGGCGATCTCTTTGACCTTTTCCATAATCTGCGCGTGTTCGCCCGGCGTCACGCCAACCTTGATGGTTTCAGCCAGTGCGCTGGTTGCGCTCAGGATTGCCGCAAGCGCAACGGTGGCGAGGATTTTCTTCAACATTTTACTCTCCTGTTTAAACAAAATTGATTCAACGCGGGCGAATGCGCTTGTCGAACCGCCGGGCCAGCCAATCACCGGCGCTTTGGACCAATTGGACAAGCACGATCAGCACCAGAACCACAATGGCCATGACATCAGGCATGAAGCGCTGATAACCGTAACGGATACCAAGGTCGCCCAGACCGCCGCCACCCACCGCCCCAACCATGGCTGAATAACCGATCAGGCTGACAATCGTCAGCGTCAGCGCCGACGTAATGCCGGGCTTTGCCTCAGCCAGCAGCACTTTGAAAACAATCTGGATCGGGCTGGCACCCATAGCGCGTGCGGCCTCTGTCAAACCGGGATCGACTTCGCGAATGGCCGTTTCAACCAGTCGGGCGATAAAGGGAATAGTGGCAATCGTCAAAGGCACAATCGCCGCGCTGGTTCCAATCGAGGTGCCTGCAATCAACCGCGTAAACGGGATGATGGAGACAACAAGGATAATGAAAGGCGTCGAACGCGCGGCATTAACGATCAGACCAAGTACTTTGTTGGTTGCAGGCGCTGCAAAAAGTTCACGCTTGCCGCTGTTGGCAAGAAACACTCCGAGCGGAATACCGAACAGCGAGCCAATCAACCCCGCCACAGCGACCATGTATAGCGTCTGACCCGTGGATTTGAGCAGCAATGCAAAAATATCAGCGGACATAACCGACAACCTCCGAGGATAGGCCATGTTCCGCAAGGAACGTGCGGGCTTGAGCGATTTTCGCCTCATCGGCGAGCAGCGACACGACCAGCATGCCGAATGGGCGTCCAGCGATTTCATCCACCGCACCAGCCATAATATTGACTTCGATGCCAAGGTCACTGCCGAGCCGTGCCAGCATGGGCTCCGTCGCATTCTCGCCCTTGAAGATGATACGAAGTATCGTCCGCAACCCGGCCTCCGGCTCCTCAACCATCTGCCGCGTCAGAAACTCCGGCAAATGCAGACCGGCGAGCCCGCCCAGCAGCGATCGCGTCGTTGCGTGTGTGTGCCCGGTGAAAACCTCAAAGGTTGGCCCCTGTTCAACGATCTGTCCGCCGTCAATAACCGCAACATGATCGGCTATGGTTTTGATCACTTCCATTTCATGGGTGATCAGCAGAACTGTCAGACCCAATTCCTTGTTGATCGTCTTCAGCAGAGCAAGAATCGACCGCGTTGTTTCTGGATCGAGTGCTGACGTCGCTTCATCGGATAAAAGGAGCTTCGGTTCCGTCGCCAGCGCCCGCGCGATGCCAATCCGCTGTTTCTGTCCACCGGAAAGTTCGGAAGGATAGCGGTCACGTTTATCTGATAGGCCTACGAGATCCAACAGTGGCGTGACACGCTTTTCAATGGTTTGCTTGTCGATACCTGCAATTTCCAGTGGCAAGGCAATATTGTCGAAGGCTGTACGCGATGACAACAGATTGAAGTGCTGAAAAATCATCCCTATCGAGCGGCGCACATCGCGCAGGTTTTTCTCATCAAGTTCCGCAATGTTCATGCCATCCACAACGACGCGGCCGCTGGTTGGCTTTTCCAACCCGTTGACCAGTCGGATTAGCGTGGATTTACCAGCGCCGGACCGCCCAATAATGCCCGTCACCGAGCCACGTGGAACTGCCAGATCAATCCCGTCAAGCGCCACAACTTCCGCGCTGGTACGGCCCGCCGCAAAGCGTTTGGAAACACCTTCAAAAGCCACCATGGGAGTCGCGGTGTTAGTTGCGGTCAATTTATTTCCAACAGCCGCACGCCGCACTTTTTCTATCTTTGATATTTCAACTGTCATAGTCACTTGCGCTGCATTTGCAGCCGCCCTGTTGTCTGTTTGCGACTGTCTATACTGATCCAGTCGAGATTTCGATAGAGCGCTGCGCTGTAGATGAACATTTTCGATTGTGGGAACGTTCAATTCGTCGGCGGACAAATAAGAAATTCGTTAGACGAAAGCACAATCACCACGCCATATTGTCGAAATTTCAAATTAAAACAACCGCTTACCTCATGCGATTCAACCCGGCGTTTCTGGTCAAGTGCGAGAGCTAACACCATGAATCGAGACAGGCGCTTTTAAGTGTCATCAGTTTTGAGAGTGAAGCAGCACGCACCGAGCCAGCCGGTGTATCGGGGAGATGGGCCTCCCCGACCGTGGCAACGGCCTTGCTCTCAAAACTGGAGGTGAACAATGCGGTATAGACCGTTTGGTGTCACGCTAGTTGTGAAAAGAACCCGGACCGGCTGGCAGCTGATAATCCGGGTCCATTTCGCAATCTAGTCCCAGAGGGGTGGGCGAAAGTCCGCCCCTCACTCCAGAAATCTACAACATCTTCTGGCAAATTCCAACCAACCTCAGGTTTCAAGCGGCGAGTGCAAGTTTTGACGCATTCAGGCCACGCTCGAGATCATCAAGAATATCGTCGATATGTTCGATACCGACCGACAGCCTGATATATCCGTCCGATACACCACTCGCACGCTGCTCCTCCGGCGAAAGCTGGGAGTGTGTTGTGGTTGCCGGATGAATGGCCAGACTGCGCACATCACCGATATTGGCAACATGATAGAACAATTCCAGCGCTTCGATAAATTTGCGCCCTGCCTGCAAGCCACCCTTCAGTTCGAAGCCGACGAGACCGCCAAAACTGCCCGACAGATATTTATCGGCGCGTTCGCGATCAATACCGGTTTGTTGTGACGGATGAATAACCTTGGCAATTTCCGGCCGCTTTGCCAGGAATTCGGCGACTTTCTGGGCATTTTCCGCATGGCGTGCAAGGCGCAGTGAGAGTGTCTCTATGCCCTGAATGGTCTGGAACGCGTTAAACGGCGACAAGGCTGAGCCAAGGTCACGCAAGAGTGTCACACGTGCCTTGATGATATAGGCAACTGGACCAATGGGCTTCACAGCGTCTGTCCAGACCGCGCCATGATAGCTGGGATCTGGCGTGTTGAGTGCTGGTTGGCGTTCCGGGAATTTCTCCCAATCAAAATGCCCGCCATCAACAATGACGCCGCCAATGGAAGTGCCGTGCCCGCCCAAATATTTGGTGGTAGAGTACACAACAATCGCCGCACCGTGCTGCAACGGGCGAGCAATCAAAGGCGCGGCTGTATTGTCCACGATCAGCGGAATGCCATATTCACGGCCGATAGCGGCGACTTCCGCGATGGGGAACACGGTGAGTTTTGGATTGGGCAGCGTTTCAGCATAGTACGCGCGGGTTCGCTCGTCCGTAGCCCGGCGAAATGCTTCCGGATCCTGCGGATCAACAAAGCGCACTTCTATACCCTGATCCTTCAATGTGTTGGCAAAGAGGTTCCATGTGCCGCCATAGAGATCTGTGGAACTGACAATGTTGTCGCCAACCCGGGCAAGATTCTGAATGGCAATGGCCGAAGCAGCCTGACCTGATGAAACAGCAAGAGCGGCAATACCACCCTCAAGCGCCGCAATGCGCTTCTCCAGAACGTCGGTCGTTGGATTGCCGATACGCGTGTAAATATTGCCAAGCTCTTTCAGCGCAAACAGATTGGCCGCGTGTTCGGTATCACGGAATTGATAGGACGTTGTCTGATAAATCGGCACTGCTACAGCGCCCGTAGCGGGATCAGCCCGCCAGCCGGCGTGCAGGGCGATGGTTTCGGGATGCAAATGGACGGCCATAGGTTTCATCCTTGTGTTGGTATGACGGGAATGATCATCCAAGACACTAGGAGGTGTTCCCAAACGGGACCACGCAGGCTGTTTTATATTTCAGCCGCTTGTGAGAACGCCATTCTAAAAATATGGCCAATAGGGTCGGTTTATACGATCACCATTGTATCGAAACAGGGAATGGAGCAATCCATTCCCTGCTGTTGGTCTGGTTACAATTACGCGGCCCGATAACGTTCCAGCCAATGCGCATAGGGCGACGGCAGAACCCATGATGGCTTTTCAACGCCGAGTTCTTTGGCCGCACGGAATGGCCAATGCGGGTCGGTAAGCAGGGGGCGACCAAGCATAACGAGATCAACCTTGCCTTCCTGGACCAAAGCTTCCGCTTGCTGCGGTGTGCTGATGTACCAGGAGGTGGAAGCCGGAAGATCAGCTTCATTGCGAATACGTTCCGCGATGGAACCGAGGAAGGCTGGTCCCCACGGAATATTGGCTTTGCCCCCGGAAAAGCCCATGCTGACATCGATGAAATCAAGCCCATTGGCTTTCAGCTGCTTGATCAGCTCAATGGCTTCGCTCAAGGTCTGCTCATCCTGGCCGTCATATTCGATAACGCCGAGACGGGCCGTAAGTGGCAGGTTCTCCGGCCAGACGGCACGAACAGCACGCACCGTTTCGATCAGGAAACGGCTGCGGTTTTCAAAACTACCGCCATATTCATCCGTCCGTTGGTTTGAATGTTCGGACAGAAAGCTCTGTGCGAGATAACCATGGGCAAAATGCAGCTCCAGCCATTCGAACCCGACGGAAAGTGCCCGCTTGGCGCTGTCAACGAATGCCTGCTGCACACGCTCGATATCGGCTTTGGTCATTTCGCGAGGCACTTTTGGCAGACCTCCGCCGTAAGCGATTGCTGACGGTGCAATGATTTCCCAACCGCGTGCATCGTCCTCGGCAATGTGATCATCGCCTTCCCATGGGCGGTTGGCACTCGCTTTGCGCCCGGCATGGGCGATCTGAATGCCCGGAACGGCCCCAGCATCCTTGATTGTCTGGACGACTGGCGCAAACGCTTTGGCCTGTTCGTCATTCCACAGTCCCGCGTCGCCAGGAGTAATGCGCCCTTCCGGCGACACGGCTGTTGCCTCGACAATCACCAGCCCGGATCCACCCCGCGCCAATCCGCCAAGATGCACATGATGCCAATTGTTGATCACACCGTCATTTGCCGAATATTGGCACATGGGCGACACTGCGATTCGGTTGCGCAAAGTCACGTCCTTCAAAGTGAAGGGTTCGAAAAGAGAGGCCATACTGTTGCTCCAGATCAAAAATTGTACAGGCAATCCGCCCGCTTGATATTTCCATAGTTCGATATAATTCGAACAATAGCAATACACAAAATTTTGTGCTAGAGAACGAACATGAGAGAATATCGCCACCCACAAATCAATGAAGTGCAACTTGGGTCAGTGCTTTACGCTTTGAGCGACCCCATCCGCTTGGCAATCGTTCGCCAATTGGCACGGGAAGGCGAAGCCACCTGCGCGGCGCTCGAAAATGGCCATCCCAAATCCAGCGTATCCCATCATTTTCGCGTGCTGCGCGAGGCCGGTATCATCAAGACACGCAATGACGGGACGTCGAGGATAAACGAATTGCGCACAACTGAACTTGCCGAAGTCTTTCCTGGCTTGCTCCCAGCTATTCTCGCGGTCCCGGCATAGGCTTTGCAGAAAAGCTGCATATAATCTTTGTGAGCAGACACTGACACATTGACTTCATTTCAGACGCAACCGAAATGCGCTGAGCAAGCCAACTCACGCCAGCACTATAGTTCGCCACCACAACACAAGTAACAGTATGATTTGTACTTAATTCTATTATTATTCACGTGCACAGAGTATGTATTTTTACTTGTGAAGTAGCTGAATTGCCGCTGAAACAAACGGAGTTTTCAAAAAGATCGCGCCCCAAATTGAATATTCGCGTGCCATAAACCATACAACCATAAAGACATTGGTAACTATTATAAAAAATGGTAAGCAAATTAACCAATGCCGAACGTAATAAAAATAGCATAGGGAAATATGAACTCGCCTTGCTGAGGTCCGTGGGTGCCACTGTCAAATTTCCATACGCCTGACGCTATCCGGTCGATGTTCGGCATGCGGGGAACCATAAACCCTGCTGTCAAACGGCGTGTTTACGCTGAACAGATGGATGTGGCGCTCAGACTTGCACCCTTCACAGTCATCGTGGCGATGAGTGTTGTGTTTGTTGTAGCTTTTGTCTTTTGGGATCAAGGGCATAGCGTCTATCTCGGCGCGCTTTCAACCATTGTGACCTTGATGACGGCAGGCTCCCTTTTCGCCTGCTGGCAATGGTACAAGGTGCCCAAGATCAAAGAGCTCAGCTTCGACGGCATCAAATATCTGATCATCATCTCATCGTGTTACGGCGTTTGTCTTGCCAGCATTCCGCTGATGCTCTTTCTGGAAGCCGATCCTTACCATAGGCTTTTGATTGCCTGCACCGCCGCTGGCCTCATGGCCACGGGTATCGGCGTCGCCGTGGTTCCTCTTGCTGCCATAGCCTTCTCTGGCGCGATTATAACCGGCTCATTCTTTGCCCTGGCCTCTACCGGCGAAGACTTCTTTCTATTCATAGCGATTTTGCTGGCGATCTACGCGCTCTTCATTCTTTTCACGATCGTGCACATGAGCAACCTTATTGTCATGCGTACACTGGACCAGATCAAGGTCGAGCAGCAGAAGGAAGTTATCAGCCTGCTGCTGTATGATTTTGAAGAGAACGCCAGCGACTGGATCTGGGAAACTGACGCTGACTTGAAGTTGCAGCACACCTCGCCCCGCCTTGCACAGATTGCGGAGAAGACAACCAAACAGTTGCAGGGCATGCCGTTTGCTCAACTTTTTAAGGTCGATCAATCCCATGCGGAGGAAGCCATCAAGGTTGGCTCAATCTGGCAGGCCATCGAGAACCGCACGACCTTCCGCAATCATATCCTACCCATCAACATCAAAGGCGAAACACGCTGGTGGTCGCTGACGGGCAAGGCGATTTTTGACAATGCCGGCGAATTTTGTGGTTATCGCGGCGTTGGTTCCGATGTCACCGCAGCCAAGCAGTCGGAAGATCAGCTTTCCTATCTTGCGCGTTATGATGTTTTGACGGACTTGCCGAACCGCACTCTGTTCACCGACCAGCTCGCGGCGACAACAAAGGACCTCGAAGAGGGACTTGCCAGTTTTGCTGTCTTTTGCATTGATCTTGATGAATTCAAGACGGTCAATGACAGCTTCGGTCATGGTATCGGCGACCAGTTACTGAAACAGGTGGCACAGCGGCTGCGCGACACATCACCTGATTCCTATGTTGTTGCACGCTTATCCGGTGACGAGTTCGCCATTCTGGCTCCAGGCGCAGGACATGCCGAAGCAACCGCATTGGCCGAAGATCTCGTGCAAACAGTCTCGCAACCATTCTGGATCGACGGCATCCAGATCAACATTCACATCAGCATCGGTATTGCACTTGCACCAACAGACAGCGTCAACGACATCATGCGCTGTGCCGACCTTGCGCTCTACCGCACCAAGAACGAAGGCCGGAACAGCTACCGCTTCTATGAAGTCGAGATGGATGCCCGTATCGAAGCCAAACGGGCGCTGGCAATGGATTTGCGTGGCGCCCTCGCCCGTCAGGAGTTCATTCTGCACTTTCAGCCGATCGTCTCCGCTGTAACGCTGAAAACAGTTGGATTTGAAACATTGCTGCGCTGGAAGCACCCGGTACACGGTTATATTTCACCGGGGATATTCATCCCAATTGCCGAAGAAACCGGTAACATTATACCGCTGGGCGAATGGATTATTCAGGAAGCATGCCGCACTGCCGTGTCATGGCCTGAGGATATCAACGTCGCCATCAATATTTCCGCGATCCAGTTCCGGCATTCGGACCTTGCATCGATTGTTCGCAATGCGCTCACCACGAACAAACTGAAACCAAACCGCCTCGAACTTGAGATTACAGAATCGGTATTTCTTGAAGCCAATGTGGCGGCAATTTCGCTGCTCCGCCAGTTCCGCGCCATGGGGGTCAGCATTGCCCTTGATGATTTCGGCACCGGCTATTCCAGCTTGAGCTATCTGCGTAAAATGCCATTCGACAAGATCAAGATCGATCAGTCATTTGTCCGCGACCTGCCGCACAACCGCGGCAGTCTGGCTATTATTCGTGCTGTGATGGGCCTTGGCGCCAGTATGGGTATGAAGATCACGGCTGAGGGCGTGGAAACCCGCGAACAGCTGGCCTGCCTGCAAAAGGAAGGCTGCGATCAGGTTCAGGGCTTTTTGTTCAGCCCTGCCGAGCCCTTCGAAAAGACCGGCGGTCTCATGTCATTCGACCCTGACCGCTACGAAGTTGCCAGCTAAAGCGAGTTTAGCTCTAAGTTTCCAGCAAACCACACTTCCGATAATCCAAAATCGTCAGGCTTGGCGCTTCGTCTTGTCCTGCACGCTTGGGCGATACTGTGGCGAAAGCCGAGAGTCCTTTGGCCAATAGGCCAGGAAGCCCTTAATCACCTCACCCGGAATATCAAGAGGATTGTATTGATCCCGGTCCACGAACATCAGAGACTGCTCGCCATGGCCAAGCAGGCCTTGCGCGCCGCTATGGATTTCGTGCTGCAGCGTTACGAATTTGCGATTGTGCTTGGCAATCTTGATACGAACGCTGATCTGTTCGAATTCTTTCGACTCCCGCCGGTAGTCATGGGTGAACGAGCGCGTAAGAATATAAAAACGGGTCGTGGCCAGATCGAAATCCGGCATGCATACGTTGAAGAAGAGTTCGCGCGCCTTGCCAACCCAGCGAACATAATTGGCAAAATATACGTTACCCACCGAGTTCGTATCGTCATAGGTCGGCGTCAGATGCATGACAAACCACTCACCATCAAAGCCATGCGATTGCGAGATTTCGTCCGATCCTACAATGCCGGTCAACGGTGCTGAACTCATCATGCGGATCGGCTGATCAACGATTTCAACCGGGATCGCTTTTGAACGGGGGCCGATCAGTTCGATAATGACGGGCAACGCGCCGATCAAGCCGATAAATGGCGAAAGAAAGAGGAAGCCCGGAACCGGCTGGACATATCCCAGAATAAAAATCAGCGACGACCCGCAACCGATCATAAAGCTCAAGACCGGATCAAATTTCGGTTTCGCACCCAAGGCTTCGCAGACCAGATTGGCCGAAGCACTGACGAACAGCGTTGCAAACGGCATCATGAAGTACATCAGGGAAAAATTCGCGGGTACAGCGGCATAGGCTACCCAGGCAGCGCCGAGCAGAAGCCACAGCGGCGAAGACGCGATACCATCCGGAATGAGTGCCAGCAACGGGCTGTTGCTGCGCATATTCTTTCCGCGCAGATACCAGTTCGTGGCGCAATAGAAACTATCGACTGTTGAAGCGAGGGCCGCGATGGTCCAGATGACGAAAGCGATAGCCAGATAAGGCGCACCGTTTTCCGTCGCCAATACCACGGCCGCAGACACTGATCCCTGCGCGCTCGGCAAACCATCAATGGAAAGAATACTGCCGATTGGCCCGACCGCGGAGGCCAGACAGGCATTGAGCAACAGGAAACCAAAGAACAACAGCGCTCCGCCGGCATAGGCCATGCCGACTGAACCGCCTTCGCGTTTGATATAGGCGGCACGCTGCCAATGCTGGATATCAAGCCAGGGACCAAGCAAAAAGCCAATCAGGGTTGGCATGACCAGACCGTAGAAACGCGAGTCGAACTGCTGAAGCGGCACACCCGGATAATCCGATGTCTGTTTCAGGCCAAAAAGCAAAACAAGTCCGGCTGTAACACCGATAATTGTATAAACGATATGCAGCAGCTTCAGTTGCTGCAGCGAAAAGGCATGTCCTATGGCGCAGGAAGCCAGAAGCAGGAATGCAACACCGACTGTTGCGCCCTCACCCACAATCGGCTGCCACAGATAGGCAACAAAGCCGAAGATGGTGACGACCAGAGCGGCCATCTGGAACAGCAGGAAGACACCGACATAACGGCCTTCAATGTCCTTCATGATCTGGTCAGGCGTTCGTTTGCTGCGGCCAAGAATAAAGCCAAACAGCCAAAGACCAGCCACATTGGAAATCGCAAACCCGAAGAAACCGAGCCAGCCATACGTCAAGGTGACGTGAATGGAGTAGAAAAAGCCCAACCCCCAAAGCCAGGATAGACCAATTGTAGGCGCCCACATAAGATTTCGCACGAACGTCATAACTATCCAGCTTTACGAGAGTCGGTGATCGACAACACCAGCTTTAGTCCACGTTATTCGTCGTAATATGTCAATGATCTGCGCTTCGCACTTGCGCAAAGAATCTGCAATTTTTGTTTTATCTCAGATTGCATGCGGAAGCGGCTTCCATCGAGCTTCACGGTCAAGTCGTATTCAACCTTACCACGTGTCCACCGGAAATTCACGCATCGGCGGCCGCGGCCGATATGTGCTGTTTAGTGATACCCTGTTGCCGAAGACGGCTCCATATCAGCAAGCCATCCCCAAAAGTGCCTGCTCCGGGGTTGCCATATATCCGCTGCGATGGTCTAACCCCATGACAATGCTTGGATTTAGGGATATTCTTTTATGAACCGCAACATGCTTTACCTGATCATCGGCGGATTGATCGTGCTTGTACTCGGCCTGGGTTTCTACATCTACGACAAACAGTCGAGGCCAACGGGAATCGAGCTCAAGATCGGCGAAGGCGGCGTCTCTGTCGAGCAGAAGTAACTCAGAGCATTTTTTAGAAATCAGAACTGCACGGGTTTGATCCCAAGCCCGCACAGTCCTCTGTCAGGTTAAAGGCCAGCGATCTTGCGCAGGTCGACAACCGCGCCGGGTGCGGCAGCCAGAACCGGCGCTCCCTTTGTCAGCCCGTCGCCTTTGACGGGAAAAGGTTGGTGCCAGCCGCCCGCTTCCTTGACTAGGCAATAGCCAGCCATACAATCCCAGGCATGCATATAGGGCTCATAGTATCCGACAAGCCGGCCCGCTGCGACATAGGCCAGCATCAGGGCGCCCGAACCGTTGCGGATAAAATTGCCCCCAGCTTCCAGTAGTTTTTCGACGATCGCTGCAACAACAGCGGGGGTCACATGGCTATTCGCCCCAATGCCTGTCACTGCATTCTGGACGGTGCGGCTGCCGTCGAGTGCCAGTTTCTTGCCGTTCAGCGTCGCACCCATTCCAAGCGCAGAGGCATAAAGCTCGTCATTGCATGGCACATAGATAACGCCGACGACGATCTCCTCGCCCCGCATCGCCGCAATCGAAATGCACCATGTCGGCATGCCGTTGACAAAGGGGCTGGTGCCGTCGATCGGGTCAACCACCCAGGTGAATTCCGACGTTCCCTTGCTCACTCCATATTCTTCACCAAGAACCGCATCCCCCGGATAGGTAGCAGCAATACGCGCACGGATCAGCTCTTCAACTTCCCGGTCTGCGATTGAAACCACATCCTGCGGGTCCGCCTTGGTTTCAATCACCAGCCGCTCCCGTGCATTAAAATGCGCGAATGCGACTGCTCCGGCTTCGATAGCCATCTTCTGGGCGAGAGCAAAACGGCCCTGCAATTCGGCTTCGGCATGCGATGTCATAATTGTCCTTTGATGCTTGATAGGCGATTTCAGTTGTTGATGATGGCAATGCCGCGATTGTGGAAGCCGATACTGACATTGGTTGCCGGAGCCAAATTGCGATCCACGGCGGCATCAACGACGAACAGCGTCCCGGAAGCGGTTTCGACTTCATATTCGACGTGATCGCCGAGATAGGCCGCGTGCCTGATGCTTCCGGCGAATGCTCCATTCTCACCCGGCTCGAGCGTGATGGCATTGGGCCGAACCGCGATCTTCGCCGGTCCCGGCCTTGCGTTGCGGCCCGGCACCGGATGCTCCAGCGTTCCGACACGGATAATGGCATTGCCGCCATCGCTGCGCAGGACCTCGCATGGCACAACATTCGCTTCGCCGATAAAGTCAGCAATGAATGACGATGCCGGCGCTTCATAGAGTTCACGGGGCGAGCCCTGTTGGGCAATCACACCATCTTGCATGACGATGATCTTGTCCGATACGGCAAGCGCTTCTTCCTGATCATGCGTCACATAGACGGCCGTAAAGCCAAGCCGCTGCTGCAATTCGCGAATTTCTGTACGGACCCGGCGGCGCAGGCGCGCGTCCAGATTGGACAATGGTTCATCCAACAAAAGCACCTGAGGTTCGAGAACCAGCGCGCGGGCTACGGCCACGCGCTGTTGCTGCCCGCCGGAGAGTTCGGCGGGCAAGCGCTGGCCATATCCGGCCAGACCAACCTGCTTCAAGCCTTCCTCTGCCTTTTCTCTGGCATCTGATTTTTTTATCTTGGATGATTCAAGCCCGTAAGCGACGTTCTCAAGCACCGTCATATGCGGAAACAGCGCGTAGGACTGAAACACCATCGATACATCCCGCTCGTTGGCGGGCAGCATGGTGACATCCTTGCCGCCGATCAGAATCCTCCCGGAGGAAGGATGTTCCAGCCCCGCCAGCATCCGCAACGTGGTCGTCTTGCCGCAACCGGACGGTCCGAGCAGGGTAACAAGCGTACCGGGCTCGATATCGAGTGACAGATCGTGAATGGCTGTGAAATTACCGAACTGCTTTTTGACATTGGTGAAGACGACGGAGCCGGTGCGGTGCGTGGTCATGATGCGGCCTTTTCTTGAGGTATGGCGGACGGGACGAAGGCTGTCGCGACGCGGTTTTCGCGGCGCAGCTTTCGTTCACCCACCAGAAGCTGGAAACAGGTGATGATGACGATCATCACGACAATCAACATGGAGGAATAGGCCACGGCAACGCCGTACTCGCCATTCTCGACGAGCCCGACAATGTAGGAAGTCGCCATATTATACTCGGCACTAACAAGGAATATGACAGCGCTGATCGATGTGATCGCACGGACGAAGGAATAAACCAGCGCTGCAACAATCGCCGGACGCAGGAGCGGCAGGATTACCTTGCGAATGGTACGGAAACTCGTCGCGCGCAATGTCAGCGAGGCCTCATCGAGACTCTTGTCCAGCTGGCTCATGGCCGCCACGCCGCCACGCACGCCGACCGGCATGTTACGGAAGACGAAACAGGCGATAAGGATCAATGCTGTACCCGTCATTTCAAGCGGCGGCAGATTGAATGCCATGATGTAGCTGATGCCGATGACTGTACCGGGGATGGCAAAGCTCATCATCAGGGCAAATTCAAACACGTTGCGGCCGACAAAGCGCTGGCGAACAATCAGATAAGCGGTGAGCAGGCCAACTGCAGCTGTCAGCGGCGCCGAGATCAGTGCGATCTTGATGGTCGTCCAGAACGAATTCCATGCAACCCCGGTCCAGGCAATGACACCATTGTTGAACGTGAAGGAGAATGCCCGCTGGTAATGTTCCAGAGTCAGCGTGTTGTCGAGACCCCATGTCCGGACAAAGCCGCCGAACAGGATCATACCGTAGATCACCAGCGTGAACAGAATCCACGGTATCACAATGGCATGAACACCAATCGACAGGGATTTCGGCAAAGCAATATGCGCGCCGGAATCGCCTTTGCCGGTGACCGTGGCAAAGCTCTTGCCGGCCAGCCAGACACGCTGCGCCAGAAACGCTGAGAGTGTAAAGAACAGCAGGATAATCGCCAGAACTGCCGCGCGGGATGGGTCGTTCTGTGAACCGACCACAGCGAAGAAGATTTCCGTCGATAATACGCCGTGGCTGCCGCCAAGCACCAGCGGATTACCGAAGTCGGCCATGCTTTCGATAAAGCCGATCAGGAACGCATTGGCGAGGCCGGGCTTCATCAATGGCAGCGAAATCCGCCAGAATGTGCGCCAGCGATCTGCCCGCAAAGTCTGCGATGCCTCTTCCATCGACGGGCTGACGCCTTCGACAACGCCGATAAGAACGAGGAACGATATCGGCGTGAATGACAGAACCTGAGCGATCCAGATACCGGTCAAGCCGTAGAGCCAGCGACCGGGCTCAATTCCGAAAAAGTGCGACAGCTGCTGGGTAACGACACCAGCGCGGCCAAACAGCAGGATGAGCGCCAGACCGATAACGAACGGTGGCGTAATAATCGGCAGGATCGTCAGCAGGCGCAAACCCTTCTTGAACGGAAAGCGCGTGCGCGTCGCCACGAGTGCAAAGCACAGACCAAGCAGGGTTGAACCTGACGCAGCCATGATAGCGAGGAACAATGTACGCCAGGCAACGCCGCACCGGGCACCGCCAACCACACAGTCGAGGCTCCAGATCGATGGGTCCTGAATATTACGGACAAAGCCGGAAGGGTCGAACGAGCCGTCAAAGCTCTGCACCGAGCCGATGAGCATGCTGCCGACGGGGTAAAATACAAAAATACTGACAAGGAAAATCAAAAGAGCAATGGAAGCCACAACAAAGGCATCACCGCGCAGCACGCCGCGCTCTGCCAGTCCGAACGAAAACAGCAGCACGAAAGACAGGGCGACAAGCCCTGCCCCAGCCCCCATGGAGGGTTGGCCATCGGCAAGCGGCCCGAAGAGATGTTCGCTGATTGCCCATGTCCAGCCAGTAAAGCCAATGGCAAGCCCTTGCAGAACAAGGAACACGATACCGGCTGCACCGGCGCCGATCAGCAGATTGGCCCGCAGCGGCGAAACTTTGAATGCCCGCGCCATCAGCCCGAACGCGAAGAGCACGGCGATAATCGCCAGCGTCCAGCGTCCATGGCTGGCGATCTGTAAAAGACCGGGCGCTTCGGCCGAACCTGAAAGGAAATTGCCAAGCCAGCCAAAGCTGTAGAATCCGCTCTCGATCCTGTACCAAGGCACGAGGGTGAACCCGGCCAAGCCAATACCCAGAGCAATATTCAATCTCCGGTCGCTACGTTCCATTGCGCTACCCAATGCTGTCTTCAAACATGAAAATACCCATCGCGTGCCCGCACCCATCTGGACGGACACGCAGAGTTTTGGAAATCAGATCAATTGGCGCTGGCGCCGATCTCCTTATCCCAGCGCTCGAGCAATTCCTTGCGCTTCGCCGGGTCGCCATAGGTCTTGAAGTCATAGTCGATGAGCTTGATGTCTTCGAACTTCGGCGCTTCTGGCGGAACGATTGCAGACTTATTGGATGGCAACTGGAAGGATTTTGCTTCCTTCATGTGCGATTGCACCTCGGCCGAAAGCGCCCAATCATACCACTTCTTGGCGGCGTCGAGATTGCGCGCGCCCTTGACGATCGACATGGAGCCGATTTCGTAACCAGTGCCTTCGCAAGGTGCGACGGTCTTGACCGGGAAGCCTTCGACAGTCTGCGCCACGGAATCATGCATGAAAACAATGCCGAGGGCCGTTTCGCCGCGTGCCGCGGCCTTCACCGGGGCAGAGCCGGATTTGGTATATTGCGAGACATTGGCGTTGAGTTTCTTCAGATATTCGTACGCCTTGTCTTCGCCCATGATCTGCACAAGCGATGCAAGCGCGGTGTAGGCTGTACCCGACGAATTCGGATTGGCCATCTGGATTTCGCCCTTGTAGGACGGATCGAGCAGGTCAGCCCAACACTTGGCTTCTTTCAAGCCCTTCTTCTGGACGATATCAGTGTTGTAACCCCAGCCAAGTGCACCGGCATAAACGCCGACTGTCTTGTAACCGGCACTTTCCGCCTGCTTTTTCGCCCAATCCTGCAACTGGTCGAGCAAGGGCGATTTATATTCCTGTGTCAGACCTTCCGACGCGGCCTGCAAATGGGGATCACCTGTGCCCGCCCACCAGATATCGGTCTTCGGGTTACGAGCTTCGGCGCGAATTTTTGCATAGGTTTCGCCGGATGACAGGCGCACCATATTCACCTGAATACCCGTATCCTTTTCGAACATACCCTTCATCAATTCACAGATGACGACATCGGCCGAGCAGATCAAATTGAGATTGTCCGCAGCGCGCACTTCCGTTGGCATCATCTGAAACCCAACAGTGAAAGCGGCGGCAATTGCGAATATAGAACGCATGAGTATCTCCTCCCTGAAAAAGCGGCACCTCCATGCCGTCGCTCATTTTTGCAAGCGTGTGCAAAAGTTTCACGGCCGAGCATACTCTGTCAACCCGGCTTATTGTTACAAACATTACAATTCAACGAATATTTGAAATCAAAAATATTGCGAAAGAGCGCAAACGCGTGCAACGTAAAGATCATAGGCAATATCGCATCTTGGGAATCCGGTTGAACAAGTCTTTCATCAGTGCCGAAGATGTGGCCAAGCGGGCGGGTGTTTCCCGCTCAGCGGTGTCGCGCACTTTCACGCCCGGAGCGAGCGTTTCCGAAGAAACACGCAAACGCGTGACAGAAGCGGCGGAGGCCTTGGGCTATCACGTCAATCAGCTGGCACGCGGACTGATGCGCAGCGAGAGTGGCATTGTCTGCCTCATTGCATCGGAAATGGATACGCCCTACCGCGCGCGGCTGGTGCGGAAATTGTCCCATGCGCTGCAGAAAGCTGGCAAGATTTGCATGATCATCAACACTGATCATTCAGACGGCAGTGTTGATGCAGCCTTGCGGCAAACCCTCAATTACCGGGCCGACGCCTCGATCCTGCTATCCGGCCTGCCCGACAAGGCAATCACCAAACTTTGCCTCGACAGTGGCCAGCGCATTGTATTGATCAATCGCGATGATGAGATTGAAGGACCTTTTCACATTAATCTTGACGACAAGAGTGCAGCGCGAGCTGCGGTGAGTGCCTTCATTCGCGCAGGCTGCCGGCGGCTTGCCTTTGCCAATTCGGCTGTCGGGACACCAAGCTTGATGGCACGCGAGCGCGGCTTCGTAGCTGCAGCCGCCGAGTTCGGCCTTGACGTCAGCGTGATACGTCACGGCAATACGGTCTATGAGAGCGGGCGGCAGATCGCCCATATGCTTTTGACGCAACCTTCCCGCCCGGATGCGGTTTTCTGCGTCAACGATCTGATGGCATTCGGCTTGATGGACAGCGCCCGTCATGATTTCGGCCTGCACATTCCCGAAGACCTGTGTGTCGTTGGTTTCGACGACGTGCCCATGGCCGAATGGTCGTCCTATGCACTCACCACCTTCGTCCAGCCCGTTGACGCAATCGTTGAGAACAGTGTCAACTGGTTGACCAACCCTGTTGAAGAGCCCGAACTTCAAAGCCGCTTCGTCAGCCTGCACGCATCGATGATCTGGCGCAAAACCATCCGTGGCAATCAACAGCGCTGACATCGACCGTATAGTCTGAGAAGAATTCAGGTGGCGTCTTTTTCAGGCGCCCGCTAGGCTGGTACATCCGCCATGCAAGCAGGAGGCATCATGTCTGAAGACCATCACCACCACGATGACCTGTCGATTGGCGTGAGCATGGCGTGAAGGTCATCCCCGGCAATTCAATCGACCCGAATACCGCCCAGACACCGGGCATGAACCGGGCGGCAGCCATCAACCATGCGCGGGCGGGTGCCGAAAAGATATGGGCGGGCACCGTGGTGATCCATGCCAATGCCAAAACCGGCGCGCACCATCACGGCGATCTTGAAAGCATCATTTACGTGGTGAAAGGCAAAGCGCGCATGCGTTGGGGCAACAAGCTGGAATATGTTGCCGAGGCCGGTCCAGGCGATTTTATTTTCGTGCCGCCCTACGTGCCGCATCAGGAAATCAATGCCAGTGCCGACGAACCGCTCGAATGCGTTCTTGTCCGTTCTGGTCAGGAGCCTGTCGTCGTCAATCTTGATATCGAGCCGGTGGAAAAGCCGGAAGGCGTCCTCTGGAAAGATCCCATCCATCGTTGAGGTGTTGGCGAGCCTTAATCCTTCGCGCCGCGCTGCAATTTCTCAAATCGTTTGGTCAGCCGGTCACGCTTGAGTTTTGACAGACGGTATATCCAAAAAATGCCATCAAGCTGATCGATTTCATGCTGCAGGCACACCGCAAGCAGGCCGTCCGCCTCCGCAATTTGCGGTAAGCCTGCCATATCCTGATAGCGCACACGAACCGTGGCGGGGCGTTCAATCTCATCGTTTACACCCAGCATTGAAACACTCCCCTCGGTGTGGCGAACCAATTCAGTCGACGTCCATTCAATCCATGGATTGACGTAATTGTGCACGCCCTGACCATCGTCGAGCTCGATCACAACAAGGCGTTGCAGAACACCCAGATGCGGCGCGGTAATACCGATCCCCGGCGCCGCCCGCATTGTATCGAGCAAATCAGTCGCAAGGGCACGCAGACTTTCGTCGAAAACGGTGACAGGCTGCGCTTTCGCCCTCAGATCGGGATGCGGAAACTTCAAAATCGTGCGAACGCCCATTTCAATACTCCGGCCTGTGGTGCGTGGCAGATCAGCAACGCATATTCACCCTGTTGCCTCAATCCACTGCCAGAAGGCAAGCTCGCTTTACAAGCGATGCGACGCCCGATAATCCACAATGCAATACTGTGGTCTTCGTTAGTAAACGGTATGACCCAACGAGGCTGATGCATGTCCTCCAGCGACATCGAGATCAAACAACAGATTTTGCCGAGGGGCGCACTTTATCTGACGCTTCTGGCGCTGGTGACTACGATTGCCTCGTTCGTTGTCATGATGGGCATCACCAGCATTTCACCGACCAAAGAGGTAACGCAGCTTATCATTGCTGTGAATGTCATTTCGATTCTGCTGCTTGTCTATCTGTCCTATGCAACGGTGCGAAAACTCTTCCTGTTCAAGAACAAGGAAAAGCACAATGATCTGCACACCAATATCGCCTTCATCTTCGCGCTGATTGCCTCGATTCCATCGATCATCGTTGCCTGTTTCTCCCTGATCATTCTGGATAATCGCCTGAATTCGTGGATCAGTGTCGATAATAACAAAATCATCGACATGTCCATCAAGGCAGCGCAAACTTACACGGAAGACAACGCGCAAAATCTTCTGACAACAACACTCTCCATGGTCATTGAACTGGACCAGCGGCGCCAGCTTTTCAGCCTCGATCGCGGCGCGTTTTCCGATTGGTTGACCTATGATGCAGGCCGCAACAATCTTTTGGGCGCGTCATTGGTCAAGTCTACGGGCGAAATCGTGGTCAGCGCCAACCTGTTCAACGACCATACGATGCCACCCGTTCCTCTCTCTGCCGTGCGGGGCGCCGCCGGCGACCGCCCGGTACTGATCCCCCCGGGTGCGACCAATCTTGTCGGAGCGGTTATCAAGACACAGGCTTTGCCCGATCTTTACCTCTATACTGTTCGCAGCATCGATGCCTCGGCAC
The DNA here is from genome assembly GCF_014189505.1 of Phyllobacterium sp. 628. GTDB lineage: Bacteria > Pseudomonadota > Alphaproteobacteria > Rhizobiales > Rhizobiaceae > Phyllobacterium. The sequence continues at coordinate 3,496,129 of NZ_CP050301.1, forward strand.
TGAACAATATGCGGATTGTGACCAACAACAGCAGCGAATATCAGTCGCTGGCGAGCAACCGCACGAATACGCAGATCGCCTATGCGCTGCTTTACATCGAATTGACTCTTCTCCTGCTGTTGACGGCAGTCTGGACAGGCATTGCCGTCGCCAATCGCGTGGTTCAGCCTATCCGCTTGCTCATCGGCGCAGCCGAAGAGGTCGCAACAGGCGATTTTGACGTTTCTGTTCCCGTACGAAATTCCGATGGCGATATTGCGTCTTTGTCCCTGACCTTCAACAACATGGTCAAACAGTTGAAGACTCAGCATACCGACCTGATTTCGGCGAAAGAGCAGATCGATGAACGCCGCCGCTTCACCGAAGCCGTGCTTTCCGGCGTCACAGCCGGTGTCATCAGCGTCAATACAAAAGGCGATATCGCGGTCATCAACCGGCCGGCCGAATCCATGCTTTTGAACGATAATGTTTCAACCATCGGGAGCAACCTTACCGAACTGCTGCCGGAGTTTGGGGAGATATTTACAACCGCGCGCGACAGCGGACGCTCATCCAGCCGCAAACAAATTGCCATGACGCGCAATGGCGTCGCCCGCTCCTTCAACGTACAGATCACGCGGGAAGATGCAGACACGTTGAATACGTCTTATGTTGTGACTGTCGATGACATTACCGATCTTGTTGCCGCGCACCGCTCGTCGGCCTGGGCCGACGTGGCAAGACGCATTGCCCACGAAATCAAGAATCCATTGACCCCGATCCAGCTTTCTGCCGAGCGGCTGCGCCGCCGTTATGGCAAAGTCATTACCGAAGACCGTGAGGTCTTCGATCAATGCACGGAAACCATTATCCGGCAGGTTGGCGATATTGGCCGTATGGTCGATGAATTCTCCGAATTCGCGCGCATGCCAAAGCCAAAGCTGGCAGCGACAGACATTCGCGACATCTTGCGCGACGCCTCGTTTCTCGTCGAGATCAGCAACAGCCAGATCAAGTTCGACCATGAATTTGCCAGCGAACCGCTTATCGGCAATTTCGACAGCCGTCTTCTTGGTCAGGCTTTCGGCAACATTATCAAAAATGCCTCGGAATCGATCGACGCCGTTTTGCAATCGGCAACAATCACTGAAGGCCATATCCTTGTGCGGGCAAATTCTGCTGGCACATCCATCGTTGTCGAGGTGCTCGATAATGGTAAAGGCCTGCCCGCAGAAAACCGCCACCAACTGCTGGAACCCTATGTGACCACACGCGAGAAAGGCACCGGTCTTGGTCTCGCCATCGTCAAGAAGATTGTCGAAGACCACGGCGGCCAGCTTGAGCTATACGATGCGCCCATCGATTTTCACGGCGGTCGCGGAGCGCTCGTTCGAATGGTTTTTCCAAAAATTGTTCAAGCGGAAAGTTAACGGAACTTCACCATCACGATACGAAATGTGATGATTCTGTGACCGCCAGCAAATTGAGCCCGGCAAGGGAAAGTGCTATAGTCCTGTTGCTGTGTTCCGGATGGCTGAATTCCAATTCCGCACGCTCCGGCAGCAGGACATGAATCACTCCACTTTACAATGATCGCTGGCCACTTGGAGTCAGCGGCGAGTGTTCGTGATCCTTGAGAACGCCCGGTTTGTCCGGTTACGCTCAACAGGAGACAGGCGATGCGACACGTTAAACAGAATGGCGATATATCCAATTGGATGACCTGCTCGGTCATTTTATTCGGCGCACTGATGGTAGCTGCTGTTGTCTTTGCAGTTTGACCATCTTGTGAATGCCTGACACTTCATAGCGGACGCGCGGACTGCGCAGCCCGGATTTATTTCATTGCCAGAAAACAAAGCCTGCTCAACAAAAATCCGGGCGGGGCATCCCCATATAATATCCTTCCTGCCTTCGCCTCTGTCTTTGCTATCTGCGATCACCTTAATGTTACAACCACTGGTAAGCCCTGCATATCTGTGGCATCAATCACACATGCTGCGTTGACTTTGAACACCTGTCCTATGGGATGCGGATAACCGAGGAGCGGCCCATGTTTGCCCTGAATGTAAACGGCGAAAATCGCAATGTGGATGTGCCGGAGGATATGCCTCTGCTCTGGGTGTTGCGGGACGTCATCGGCCTGACCGGCACGAAGTTCGGTTGCGGTATCGCCCAATGCGGTGCCTGTACCGTGCAGCTTGACGGCAAACCCGTACGCTCCTGCGTTCTACCGGTTGCCTCGGTTGGCACGCGTCAGATCACAACCATTGAAGCGATTGGCGCCACGCCTGCCGGCAAGAAGGTGCAGGATGCATGGCTCAATCTTGAAGTTATCCAGTGCGGCTATTGTCAATCCGGACAGATCATGTCGGCCTCGGCGCTTCTGAACCGCACCCCAGATCCGAGCGATAGTGATATCGATGCGGCAATGTCCGGCAATATCTGTCGATGCGGCACCTATACCCGGATACGAGCGGCGATAAAACAGGCCGCGAAGGCCTGAGAAAATGGAGATAGCCAGCATGAGCAAGCCATCCTCCTCCCTCTCCGAAAAAACCAGCACATCGCGCCGCACCTTTCTTCAAGGCAGCGGACTTCTTCTGGGTTTTGCGCTGTTTGGTGCCGGCACCAAAGTGGCACACGCAGAAACAACAGCTCAACCTGTTGCCGGTGATGTCACAGCCGCATTTTCCCCCGATGCGTTCATTCGCATCGGCAGCGATGGCAAGATCACCCTTATCCTTCCCAACATCGAAATGGGGCAAGGCACCCATACGGGCGAAGCCACGCTGATTGCCGAAGAACTCGAAGTTGGCCTTGATCAGGTAAAGGTCGTGGACGCTCCGCCCAACGACAAACTCTACGCCACTGCCGCCCTGGGCGGACAGGCTACCGGCGGTTCCACCTCGATGCGCGCAACGTGGGAATCACTGCGCAAGGCTGGTGCTACCGCCCGTATGATGCTGGTTTCAGCTGCCGCTGCGCAATGGTCTGTGCCGGTTGCTGAATGCAGCGCCAAGGCCGGTGTCGTTACTCATCAGGCCAGCGGCCGGAGTTTGGCCTATGGCGAATTGGCGCAAGCCGCTGCCACGCAGCCTGTTCCGGCGAGCGTCACATTGAAAGATCCGAAAGACTTCCAGCTGATTGGCAAATCCAGCCGAAGGCTTGATACACCCGGCAAGGTCAATGGCGCCGTCGTCTATGGCATCGATGTGCGCGTACCGGATATGAAAGTAGCAACCGTGGCCGCCTGCCCGGTCATTGGCGGCAAGCTTGGCGACGTGGACGAGAAAGCAGCACGCGCTATCCCGGGCGTGCGCGATATTGTTCGTCTGGATAATGCTGTCGCCGTAATCGGCGATCATTTTTGGGCAGCCAAAAAAGGTCTTGAAGCGCTTACCATCACCTGGAACGAAGGCGCTAACGCCAACCTCACCAGCGCCAATATCATGGCTGCGTTGAAAGCCGCATCAGAGCGCAAGAAGCCGATCATGGCGCGGCAGGAAGGCGACGTTGAAGGCACGATGAAAGCCGCCTCCAAGAAGGTGGAGGCCATCTATCACTCGCCCTTCCTGGCGCATGCTCCGATGGAGCCCATCAATTGCGTTGTGCATGTACGGGCAGACGAATGCGAAATCTGGGTGGGAACGCAGGTTCCCACAATGGCTCAGGGCGCGGCAGCGCAGGTTACCGGCTTTCCGCTCGATAAGATCATTCTGCACAATCACCTGATTGGCGGCGGTTTTGGCCGCCGGCTTGTGGCTGAATCAGTGGCGCAGGCGGTGGCAATCGCCAAGCAGGTAAGCTACCCCGTCAAGGTTATCTGGACCCGCGAAGAGGATATCCAGCACGACCTTTACCGCCCGGCCTACTATGATCATATCTCAGCCGCACTTGGAGCGGATGGCCTGCCTACGGCTTGGGTTGAACGCATTGCTGGCGGCTCGGTTCTTGGAAATTACCTTCCAAGCGGCTGGCCGGAAGGCAAACTCGACGATGATGCGGTTGAAGGCGCCGCGAAACCGCCCTACGACCTGCCAGTCATTCAGGTGGACTGGGTGCGAGAAGATCCACCCGTGCCGATCACATGGTGGCGCGGCGTCGGCCCCACGCACAATGTTTTTGTCGTTGAAAGTTTCATGGATGAGCTTGCCCATGCGGCTGGTAAGGACCCGGTGGAATATCGCCGCGCGCTGACCAAGAACCAACCCCGCGCGGCGGGTGTACTTGAGCTTGTTGCCGAAAAATCCGGATGGGGTACTCCGCTTGCCAAGGGCATGGGGCGCGGTATTGCCCTGCATGATGCTTTCGGCAGCTACATGGCGGCCGTGCTGGAAATCTCGGTTTCGCCGACAGGTGAGATCACGCTGCATCGCGCGGTGGTGGCGGTTGATTGCGGCATCACCATCAATCCCAATACAGTCGAGGCCCAGATCGAAGGCGGCCTGATCTTCGGTCTTTCGGCAGCGCTTTATAGTGGCATCACATTCACCGACGGCCGTGTGGACCAGAGTAATTTTCACGACTACCGCATCCTGCGCAACAACGAAGCGCCGAAGATTGAGATTCATCACGTCAAGAGTCTGGAATCTCCGGGCGGTATCGGCGAGACAGCAACGGTTTCCGCTGCCCCCGTTCTGGCGAATGCTATTTTCTCGGCAACCGGCAAACGGCTGCGCACGCTACCTTTCAACCGGGATGAGCTGAAAACCGAAGGTATCGAAAAGAAGAGCGTTTCGATGGTGCTGCCGATAGTCGCACCGTTGCTGGCGGCTCTGGCAAGCACGAAGCCGACTGACGCCGAACTCGAAAAGCAGTGAGGGCTTAATCATGAAAAGACTAGGCCTGTCACTTCTCGCCGCTGTGGTTGTCATCGCCGCAGGCGTTGCAATCTTCCTGTTCAAACCGGCATCGCTGCCGGATGTTTCTGCTGAGGCGGCAAAATTGCCAACCGGTCAGGCGCTGATTGATCGTGGTGAATATCTGACACGTGCTGCCGATTGTGTCGCGTGCCACACCATCGCTGGCGGCAAGCCCTATGCAGGTGGCCTCGCCTTCAAGCTGCCATTCGGCACAATTTACTCGCCCAATATCACCGCCGACAAGGAAACCGGCATTGGCAATTGGAGCGATGCGGAATTTGTGCGTGCCTTGCATCAGGGCATCGACAAAGATGGCCAAAATCTTTATCCGGCCTTTTCCTATGCCGCCTATGCACAGATGACGACGCAAGATGCATTGGCAATCAAAGCCTATCTGTTCAGTCTCGCTCCGATCCATGCTGAAGCGCCCAAGAACGATCTCGGTTTCCCGTTCAACCAGCGTTACGTCATGCGCTTCTGGAATCTGCTGTTCGTTCCCAGCGGCCCATTGCAGCCCGATGAAAAGCAGACCGCAGAATGGAACCGCGGCGCCTATCTGGTCGAGGCCATGGCGCATTGCGGCGAATGCCACACCCCGCGCAATCTGTTATTCGCTGTTGATAATGGCAAGAAATTCGGTGGTGCCGAGCTGCAGGGATGGAAAGCCTACAACATCAGCTCGGACAAGAAGACCGGCATCGGCAGCTGGACTGATGAGCAGTTGACCAATTACCTCTCAAAAGGTCACGCCGAAGGTCGTGGTTCTGCAACGGGAAGCATGGGCGAAGCGGTCGATTTCAGTCTGCGCCACCTGACGCCGGAAGATATCAAGGCAATTGTCACCTATGTAAAAACGGTCCCGCCGCAAACTTCGTCTGACAAGGCAATCGTTGAAGCCGAACCGGCAACGCTGACCGCCTCGACTGCCTATGCTCCGGCAGCGGATGCAACAGCCCAAGGCGGACTAGGTCTCAAACTCTTCCAGGGCGCTTGCGCAAGTTGCCATGGCTGGAACGGTGAAGGCATACAAACGCCCTACGCATCCTTGCGCGGCAGCAGGACAGTCAATGATCCTGACGGGACCAATCTCATTCAGGTCATTCTGAAAGGCGCACATATGACGACACCGGAAGGCAAACAGGGCATGCCGGCTTTTGCCAATGCCTATTCGGACGTCGAAATTGCTGCGCTGAGCAACTACGTTCTTGGGCATTTCGGCGGCAAGCAATCCGCCGTCACACCTGCGGATGTTGCCAAGGCCCGCACGCAATAAGGGTTGAAATGTCGCATGCGCATATCGTGACTTGATTTAGGGAATGACCGTTCTCTATATTGGGGTATGTCAGACATGATTGCATCAGCTGCACGCAGCCGCGGCCGCCCGCGCGAATTCGATATGAACCAAGCGCTGGATAACGCGCTGCGTGTGTTCAGCGAGCGTGGATACCATGCGACGTCGATCGGCAACCTCACCGAAGCCATGCAATTGGCCTCAGGCAGCGTGTACAAGGCATTCAAGGACAAGCGCGGCGTCTTTCTCGCGTCTTTCGACCGCTACCGCGCTGTACGTAGCAGCAAGCTGCGTGTCGCCGTTGCTGCGGGTAAGACAGGCTATGAGTGCCTTCATGAAGCACTCAGCTTTTTTGCCAATGCCTCGCAAGGTCTGGAAGGCAAACAGGGTTGCCTCGTCGTCAGCTGTGCCAGCGAGCTTGCAACCTTCGATCCCGAAGTTGCGCAGAAAGTTGCGACAGCCATGGATGTGAACGAGGCGTTGATTCTGGACTTGATCCGGCAAGGCCAGGCGGATGGTTCGGTCTCACCCGACATTGATGCTGCCGCTACGGCTAGGCTGTTGTTATGTGCTGTGCAAGGCATGCGGGTTGTCGGCAAGACTGGCCGGACACGCGAAGAAATGATGGCTGCGGTCGGCGTGGCAATGAAAACCCTCACCTGATTAGTTTTGCGGGGAAATACCCGTTTCCTCTCCCATGGAGTACCCAATGACATCCCCCCCATGCAGACGCTTCGTCTGAACACCATTCCATTTCGCCATGGTTGACGCTTCTGCTGGCGACAGCATGCGGATTGATCGCTGCCAATCTTTATTATGGCCAGCCACTGGCGGGACCCATCAGCGCAGAGCTCGGAATGTCGCCAGCAGCGGCCGGTCTCATCGTGACCCTGACGCAAATTGGCTACGGCCTTGGCCTGCTTCTGATTGTTCCCCTCGGCGATCTCTTCGAAAATCGCCGTTTGATACTCACCGTTATTCTCGCTGCAGCAGCTGCGTTGCTCGTCGCAGGGCTGGTTACCCATCCCGCGCCATTCCTTGCGGCAGCGCTGTTTATCGGCCTTGGCTCGGTTGCCGTGCAGATTCTCGTTCCCTACGCCGCCCACATGGCGCCCGAACATGCGCGCGGGCAGGTCGTCGGCAACGTCATCAGCGGCCTGATGCTGGGCATTATGCTGGCACGACCCGTTTCCAGTTTGATTGCACAGGTTTCGTCATGGCACGTGGTGTTCTTTCTGTCGGCAGCGGTCATGATTGCCCTCATGGTCGTCCTTGCTCTGACTTTGCCCAAACGTGTTCCGGTCACAAAGCTCACCTATGGCGACCTGCTGTCTTCCATGGGCCGTCTCGCCGTGAGCACACCCATCCTGCAACGTCGCGCGCTGTATCAGGCATGCATGTTCGGCGCGTTCAGCGTGTTCTGGACGACGACACCCCTGCTGCTAGCCGGGCCTGAATTCGGCCTCTCACAGGCTGGCATTGCGCTGTTTGCATTGGCTGGTGTGGCCGGCGCCATCGCCGCGCCCATTGCCGGACGTATGGCCGACCGTGGCTTGACCCGCCCTGCAACAGCCTTTGCCATGCTTCTGGTGGCCGCATCATTTCTGATGACTCATCTTGCGCCCCACGGCTCTGCTTTGGCGCTTGGTCTGCTGACAGCCGCAGCCATTCTGCTTGATTTTGGTGTCACCACCAATCTCGTGCTTGGACAGCGCGCCATCTTTTCGCTCGGTTCGGAATATCGCAGCCGGTTGAATGGCCTTTACATGGCAACGTTCTTTACCGGCGGGGCTATCGGCTCCGCCGTGGGTGGCTGGGCCTTCGCCCATGGCGGCTGGTGGCTCACCTCGTGGCTCGGCTTTGCCTTACCGGCTTTAGGCCTTCTCTATTTCATCACGGAAAAGCGCCCGGAACTGGTGCCAGCGACATAGGTGTTACACGAACAATGCGGGGCTCAAACGGCCCCGCAACCCGGCACATCTTCCAGGCGGCAATACACCGGAATACCGCGTTCATTGGCAAGGCGGACATCATTGTCCGCCCCTTTTGAATCACCGGGAAGACGCAGAATCGCATCGCAGAGCTGGATCAGACGGCCAGCTGCCGGATGAAAGATCTGATCATAGAGTTCATCGCCAATCCGCCTCCCACCCGCCGCATTCCACACCGGCAATGCAACCCATTCGCCGATCATCGGCAAATGTCCCGCCTGAAACAATGGCCATGATACCGCTTCCAGACGTTTCAAATTTGCAGCCATCTTTTCCGCATCGTCGTTCGTACCGGACCGGTATGGCCCCGCAATCAGAATAAGCATCTGTCTCTCCCGAAAATATTGTGTTGATTGGGTCAGGCTGCGAAAACGTGCAGCGCGGCATGCTGCAGCAGCATGATTGTCTTGCCATCCTGAATGGTGCCAGTGGCGATCATATTCAGCGCTTCATCGATACGCAGCTCCAGCACTTCGATATCTTCGCCTTCAGCCTCGATGCCCCCACCGTCGGTGATCCGGTCGGTAGACACGTATTCACCAACGAAGAAATAGAGCTTTTCCGTAACCGAGCCCGGACTCATGAAAGCCTCGAACACTTTACGGACGTGCTGAACGCGATACCCGGTCTCTTCCTCGGTCTCAGCACGAATACGTTCTTCCGGCGAGACATTGTCGAGCAATCCGGCAGGGGTTTCGATCAGCAGATCAGTATAGCCATTAACGAAGGCCGGAAACCGGAACTGCCGGGTCAGAATGACTGTGCGCCGCGCCAGATCATACAGCAGGATCGTTGCGCCATTGCCACGGTCATAAGTTTCACGGTTCTGCGTCTGCCATACGCCATCACGTCTGAGATAGTCGAAAGTGGTCTTCTTCAGCACGAACCAGTCATCTGCAAGGGTCTTCACATTCTGGATACGCACACGTTCAGCGAGCTTCATTCATTTCACCATGAATTGTGGATGCGGCTTGATAAAACGTGCAATTTCGTGCAGAGTCAAGAAATAACATGCAAATTGATTTGGAAGGTTTTATGCTCACGCAACAGCGCAAGGCGCACATTCTCCACGTACTGAAACAAACGGGGCAAGTCATTGCCAAGCAGCTGAGTCAGGAGCTCGATCTTTCCGAAGACACGATCCGGCGCGACTTGCGCGAACTGGCAGCCGACGGCCTGCTGCAACGCGTGCATGGCGGCGCCCTGCCTGCATCCCCTGCCCTTGCCGATTTCTCGGGCCGCCAAACCATTGCCACAGACGGCAAACAGGCAATTGGCCGGGCTGCGGCAGCTATGATCCGTCCCAATCAAGTGATCTTTATCGATGGCGGGACAACGGCGGTCCAGCTTGCCCGTCAGTTGCCGCCCGATCTGGTGGCCACGATTGTTACACATAGTCCAAGCGTCGCGGTCGAACTGGTCAACTATCCCAACATCACGGTCGACTTGATCGGCGGACGCTTGTTCAAACACTCCGTTGTTGCCGTCGGCGCTTCGGCGATCGAGGCAATTGGGCGGTACAGAGCCGATATCTATTTCATGGGTGCCACCGGCATTCACCCGGAAATCGGCCTTACCACAGGTGATTCCGAGGAAGCTGCCGTTAAAAGGATGCTGTGCCACCATGCGGCAGAAACGGTAGTTCTGGCATCACGCGAAAAACTCGGCGCCGCATCACCCTATCTCGTGGTTTCGATGAATGACGTGCAATGTCTGGTGGTCGAACGGGATACACCGCAGGAAAGCCTGCAAGCTTATACGGAGATGGATTTGACCATCATCAAAGCCTGACGGGATCAGAAAAGCCAAATATTACTTCGGCTGATCAATACGATCCGCGTTCTCTGCAATGACGGTCATGACCTGCTCGAAAGGTTCGCGCGAGCGCAGCATCCGGGCCAAAATCCACGCACCTTCCAGCGAAACCAGAATCTTCATCGCCAGCGACCGGCCATTTTGCTCCGGATGAAACCGCACGATCTGGTCACTGAGGCAGCCGATCCATGTTTCCATGACCTCTTGAATAGCAACAGACAGCCGTTCGGATTTTGGCGTCGTATCCAGCAACACACTGGTGATGGGACAGCCGAGCGTCCACCCGGACGCTTCGAAGGCTTGCGACAGGCGCGCGATCATGATTTCTGCACCGGCCCGGAAGGTTGGCGCATCCATAAAGCTCTTATTCAAAATATGGTTGATGTAGCTGCCAGCGCTGCGCACCGCGTGTTCGGCGAGTTCTTCCTTGCCACCGGGAAAGTGGAAATAGAACGAGCCTTTCGGCGCTTTCGCCTGCGCGATGATCTCCGTCAATCCCACGCCGTGATAACCGTGCGCCTGAAACAGGATCACGGCTGTGTCGATAAAGCGGGTCTTGGCATCTGATGGACGTGGCATAATTCGCATTATGCATGTTGTATGGCGATCGGTCTAGTGCTACGTTCTATGGCAATCACCATACAACGTACGGCCAATCAAGGAGATTGCCGATGCTCACGCAGCCAGAACTGGATTCACCCCGTTACGAAGCGGCTTATCGGCCCTCACCCGCGCCTGGATTGTGGCAACGCATACGCTACTGGATGGATTTTTCAGGGCTTGGCAGCACGGTTCAAAACACTGCTTGCTATAAAAACGGCGACGCGTGGGATGGGCTTGAACCCTTCGACATGCTGAACGGCTGGCGGTGTGGTGATGAGTAAAATTGGGAAATACCCATAATTGTCCAAACATTCGACCTGAGTCGAGACGGCCGTTGATATAGAGTAAAGATCTATTCTGATCCGCCCACTTCGGATGATTACGGATACAAGAAGCTAACAATACACTAGTGAATATTCACTAGTTTAACGGCAATTTTCCCAAAACTTCGCCTGAATAAACGCCATACAATCAATGTGCACATTATTTTCCATATATTTATCAAATAGTTAAGTTGATAACGAACATTCAAAACGTCATTTTGTGACATAACAGCAACATTCCAAGCTCAACTGACACTCAACTGTGGGTTGGATATTGATGTTTCAGTCAAAACTGAACTAATCAATGTATGTCAATGATGACTATTGGGGGACCAAGATGAATATCAAGAGCATCCTACTCGGCTCTGCTGCAGCCCTCGTTGCAGTAACTGGCGCGCGCGCTGCTGACGCAGTTGTTGTCGCCGAACCAGAAGCTGTCGAATATGTTCGCGTTTGCGATGCATACGGCGCAGGCTTCTTCTACATTCCCGGCACGGAAACCTGCCTGAAGATCGGTGGTTACCTGCGTTATGACGCTGTTGGCGGCGACGACGTTTATTCCGGCGGTAAGCTTGGCACATGGTGGAAGCGCTCGCGTGCAACAGTCCGTTTTGACGCCCGTTCGGAAACCGAACTCGGCACTTTACGTTCGTTTATCGAAACACGCTTCCAGTACACAAATGGCGTCAATGCCACCGAGCTTCCTCACGCTTACATTGAACTCGGCGGCTTCCGCATCGGTGTAACTGACGAAATTTTCGGTTCGTGGACCAATTACGCTGGCGGCATCATCAACGACGACGTGATTAATTATCAGTCGGCCACGACCAACCAGGTCAGCTACACCTTCAATGGCGGCAACGGCTTCTCGGCGATCATCGCTGCTGAACAGGGCTCGTCCATAGCTTATCCGACAGGCGGCACAATCGATCACCGTATCGATGACTACATGCCCCATGTTCTCGCTGGTGCGAAGTTTGAGCAGGCTTGGGGTTCAATCTCCGGCGTTGTCGGCTATGACTCCCGTGTTGAAGAATGGGCTGGCAAGCTGCGTTTGGACGTGAAGTTCACAGACACCGTTTCCGCATTCATCATGGGCGGTTACCAGTCTGATTGGGACGACTCCACAACTGCCAATGGTAACTGGTTTGGCACTTGGTACGGCGACTATGCGATTTGGGGTGGTTTGACTGCCAAGGTTTCCGACAAGGCAACCGTCAACGGTCAGGTCGCTTACGAAGAAGACGGCACATGGGCTGCTGGTCTGAACGTTGCGTACGAACTGGTTCCTGGCCTGACCATCACGCCAGAAGTCAACTACACCAAGTTTGATGGACAGCGTGGCGATGATGATGCGTTCGGCGGTATGATCCGCTTCCAGCGCAACTTCTAATCGACGTAGATTTGGAGAGACCCCGGGGGCATTCTTCCCCCGGGCTTATACGGCCTTCGGCCCAACAAGCATGTTATTAATTGTGTTTGGTAATGGAGAAGGACTGCATTGCCAAATTGCGATGATGAGATCTCCAGTCACGTCATTTTCTACGAACGGCGGGCCTTTGGTCCGCCGTTTTTTGATGTGCTCGTAAAACGCGATTGGCTCTTGCCATCGCTCAACGCCAGTCAACCCTTTGGGTTAACCGCGCTTATATCTTGTTGACTGGAATTGAAATGGTGGGCCCGGAGGGACTCGAACCCCCAACCAAGCGGTTATGAGCCGCCGGCTCTAACCAATTGAGCTACAGGCCCCACCTGAGAACAGCAAACCAGATGGTTCCTGCATGTCATCCCCGCGATCAATAGCGGGAAAAATCACGAATGCAATGCCCGATTTGATCTCATCACCCGATAGCGTGATTTCCGGGCAAAAATCCACAACTGTTGAGGATTTTCATAGCCTTGGGATAGACGGAAGATCACGATTTCTGCTTCGCCGATGAACTGGCAGCACCAATCCATCAGCTATGCCGAAGAAACATCGAAGATCAGCGCTTCTCCTGCTCCGCCAAAAGCAGCAACTGCCGTGCGCTTTCCTCATCGGTGATGAAAACCGTCGGGCGGATCAGCTTCATTGCACCCAGCAGGGCGTTGATCTTTTCCTTGCCGCCGGATGTCAAAACACGAACAGGCACCTTCTGCAGAGTTTCAATACCCACCGACATGACCAGATCATGGATCGGGTGATCGACAAGACGTCCCTGCTGGTCATAGAAGTGAAACAGAAGATCACCCACGGCACCACGCTCCGCCAGCGACGACTGATGTTCCTCATTGAGGAAGCCGATACGGTATGGCGTGCTGGATGCGGTTTCGATCGCACCGACGCTGAGCAGCACCAGATCGAGATCTTCCGCCATCTCGAAGACGCTCTTCAAGCCGCAGCGCTCGATCAGCGCTGTCTTGGTCTGAATGCTGTCCACCAAAGCCGGTGCCGGAATGAGATAGCCGTTGCCCTGGAAAAGCTGGGCAAACTGCCAGGCGAATTCCGCCGGGTTGAAACGCCGCGGCTGGCTGATCCCGCCAAGCAGCGAAATGACTGTGAAATCTTCAAGTGCACGCGCTTCAAGGTAGGACAGCGTGCTCAATAGCGTGCGCCCCCAGCCCACGCCGACGCGCATACCGTTGCAAACCACACCGGAGAGATAATCACCGGTTGCGGCACTGATGGCCGGGATTGGATCATTGTCAGGCTGTGAGAGCGGCGCAATAATTACCTTATCGAGACCGAACTGCTGCTCAACCTGCCGTTCCAGCGCAATCAGATCGGACAGATATCCCTGGATGCCAATCTTGACCTCGTTGCGCGCGCGCGCTTCGGCAAGCATCCGCACAATGGTCACGCGACCGACGCCGAGAACCTCGGCAATCTCGTTTTGCGTCATCTGCTCGATGTAATACATCCACGCCGCACGCATGCGCATACGGCTGATTTTTGTATCAGGCTGCCCGATATCCAGCGGGGCCTTCTTTGGACTGTTCGTCGCGCTGGTTGCTCGTTTGCGTCGATCGGTCAATTCTCTTCCCCTTATTGCTTGTATCCATCCCTGCCGGTGCCCAATTGCGCACTGGCAACAGAGTGCTTTGCACACTACACTCCACCGGAATGTTGTTTAGCAAGCCACCAAAAACAGTTACAAAGCATTATCCACTTTGCAAGTCGAGGTCTGCCACATGATCAGGGACATTTCAAACGAGATTGTTGTCAATCTCAAGGATCGCCTGCGCGATGTCCGGCACATGATCCGGGCAAGCCGCAGCGATAATATCAAGCAAAATGTAACAGACGGCCCGGAAATATTGCTTGGACATGCCGCGCGCGTTGTCGATAAGGCCCTGACTGTGGCCGAAACAATCTCCATTTCGCTGGTTTCGCAGGACCCGAAGGTGCATTCGACCACAATCGAAGCGCGTAGCCTCAATACATACTTTCCCGCAGAGGCTGCAAAGGGCGAGACTTTGTTTCGCCGTGACATATATTATTTGACCAAGCGGCTGTTTGCAATTTTGGGCGCGAAAAACGCACTCGTGCATGAAGCAACATTTGCCGCTGTTCATACGGCGATGATTCGCCAATATTCAAATTTGATTGAAGTGGCGACACAGACGAATGATTTGACGGCGATTGCGAAGGTCTGCGCAACCCTCGTAACAGAGCTCCAGGCGTCGCATCAAGGCCAGCCGGTGCCACCGCATCTGCATGGCGAAACGGCGCCTGACGGGGCAACCCAGTTCCTGTGCTTTACAGCAATCGCTCTTGCCATTGGCATCGCCAGCTATAGCGACAATGAGCCCAGCGACGAGAAGCTCGTGGACAGCGCCCTGCTCGCGCTGAAGGCGCGCCAGAGCAACCTGTCCGAAATCATGCAGAGCAAGGACCGGACGATTGCCCTGTCCGGTCTATTTGCATTTCTGATCCCGGTGCTGCCCTAAGCTGTTTTTGCCATCTCCTGGATGAACTTCTTCGCGCGTTGGATCGATGCAGGGCTCATTGAGAGTTCAGTCAGACCCATCCGGATGAAGGTCGGGATCAGATCGGGACGGCCTGCGGCCTCGCCGCACATGCCCACCATAATCCCGGCCTCGACACCGGCTTTTGCCGTCAGCTCGATCGCGGCCATCACGGCTGGATGCGTCACATCATTCAGCTTGGCAACGGTCGGGTTCAGCCGGTCTGCGGCCATGATGTACTGCGTCAGATCATTGGTGCCGATGGAGAAGAAAGCGACTTCTTTGGCCAAGGCTGGGGCGACGAGTACGGCCGCCGGCGTTTCAATCATCACGCCTAGATCAAAATGTGCAAAGGCTTTGCCTTCCTCGGTCAGTTCGTCGGCACATGCATCGATCAGTGCGCGCGTTGCCTGAACTTCATCTATACCTGAAATCATCGGCAGCATGACTTTGATATTGCCATGCACAGCCGCGCGCAGAAGCGCCCGCAATTGCGGCTTGAACACATCCGGCCGGTCCAGGCACATGCGGATACCGCGCCAGCCAAGAAACGGGTTCTCTTCATCGGGAAATTCGACACCGGAAATCGGCTTGTCGCCGCCAATATCCAGCGTGCGGACGATCACGGGATAAGGAGCGAATGCCTTGGCCAGCGTGGCATAGGTTTCGGTCTGCAAATCCTCCGAGGGCAGATGAATGTGCCGCATGAACAGAAGTTCCGTACGGAACAGGCCAACACCCATCGCGCCCGCTTCTTTGGCTGCATCGATTTCCTCGAGCGAGCCTATATTTGCCGCCACTTCGATGACAGTGCCGTCAGCGCGCTTCGGTATAATGTCTCTATAAATTTTCAGAGCCCGCTTTTCCGCCTCAGCCTCGCTGATTTTGACCTCGAAATGGCTTGATATAAGAGCATCCGGATTGGCAAAGACTTCTCCGTTGTCGCCATCGAGAGCCACGGCCTTTACGTCCTTCAGATCCATGATGGAACGCCCAAGACCGAGCACGGCAGGAATACCATGCGCCCGGGCAATGATGGCAACATGCGATGTCGCCCCGCCATGGCCGCAGATCACACCAGCAATATTTTTCAGTGGCGCACGCGCCAAATCCCAGGCACCTATATCGTCAGCAACTAGAATTGACCCTTCCGCAACCGCATCAAGATTGACGTCTTCCTGCCCTAGCAGTGCCAGACATATCTGCCGCCCGACCGCATTCACATCATCGCCGCGCGCGTTGAGATAAGGATCGTCCATGGCAGCGAAATCAGATGCAATCCTCGACGCTGCACCGATCACCGCCGAAACCGCATCAATGCCGCCTTCGACAATGACCGTTGCGCTGTCGATCAATTCATCATCGTTGGCGATGTCCTTGAGAGCAACGACGATACCCCGATCGCTGTCCGCCAGACTTGTTTCCGCCAGCGAGGCGTCCATGCGCTTCTGCACTGTGGCAATGGCCTGTTTCAGGCGCAGCACTTCGTCGGCAATGTCATTGACCGCGAGCGTGCGGTTCTCATGCTTAATCTCGGCTGGAAAGAAGCCATAGACCGGGCCAATCGCGACGCCTTCGCTGGCCGCGACGCCAAGGAGCTTGCCTTCTGCTGGCTCGCTGTTGCCAATGCCCTTGCCTTGAGCTTTGCCACCAGACTTTTTCTCCGGCTGCGCCCCGTCCTCTTCGTCGGTTCCGGCATGCGGGTTTTCAAGATAGCCAATCAGCGCTTCGACAGCCTCGATGGCATCTGCACCCGTTGCCCGAACCGTGATTTCCTCATTCTCCTTGATGCCAAGCAGCATCAACTTGACCGAGCTTTTTGCGCTGGCCGATTTATCGCGTTTGACCAACTCTATGTCCGATTCGAAACTCTTGGCGAGTTTGACAAACCGGGTGGCTGGCCGCGCGTGCAATCCATCATGCACCCGCACGATCGTCGAGCGTTCCATGCTTTACTCTCTTCGGTATTTCGTTCTGTTTCGGTCTTAAAGATTATCCGATGGTTATTGTCGCACCCACCTTCAGGGTTGAAACCAGCTCGCCGGTATCCACTTCCGACGCACAGATTTCGCCTGGGCGTTCCACATGATCGGACCCGTTGAATGTGATGACAACATGGCCGATATCCCTGACCTTTTGCCACGCATAGTCACCGATTCCCGTAATCTTCGCCGTGAGATCGCCAATGCTGATGACCGATCCGACCGGCGGCGTGATATCTGAGGGTGCCCCATCCACCAGATGCAGGATGGAAACTTCGGCGAGTTCCGGCGGCGCGCCATCTGCAAACAGGATGACAACGCCACCCTCTGCGAGGTCCGCCACCTCGGGACCCACGGCTGTTACCCGTGTCTTCAAAAGTACTGACATAATGGCGAACCTCTTCTTGTTTTCGAATATTCTAGAATACGATCAGGCTGACAACCCAGGCAATCAGCACCGAGACCGGCCCCATGATCTGACGGCTGATCAGAACTGCAGGAACGCCGATTTCAATTGTCTTGGGCTTGGCCTCACCGAGTGCCAGACCGACCGGAACAAAGTCACAGCCAACCTGCGTATTATAGGCGAACAACGCCGGCAGGGCCATTGCCGGTGAAATTGTGCCATTGGCGATCTGCGGACCGATAATGGCGACGCCGATCACCTGCGCAATGACCGCACCCGGCCCCAGAATGGGCGACAGGAACGGCAGACCGCAAATGGCCGATATAATCAGCAAACCGACAATATTGTTGGCAAGCGGACCCATCGGCTGTGCCAGCACATCGCCAATCCCCGTATAGAGGATGAAACCGATGAGCATGGTCACAAAGGCCATGAAAGGCAGGACGTTGCGAACAACCTGATCGATGGTGCGGCGGCCGGCATTGAAGAAAATACCAACGACGCGGCCCATCACACGGCCAACCGTGCTGATCAAACCGATAAGACCGCCTTCACCATCATCAGATGCCGCAGCCGTTCTGCTGGACATGGCTGCAGCCACTTCAGCGGGTGTCGGCGTTGATGTCCCCGCAACCGTGGCAGCGTCGGACCCATCGGCGAGCTCGATGTTGGCTTCCTTCACACCCGAAACATAAATGTCTTCGGTAATGAATTGCGCCAGCGGACCGGATTGGCCCACAGGTGTCAGATTGACGGTTGGAATGCGTTTGCGCGGATAAACACCGCAGCGGGCCGTACCGCCGCAATCGACGACGACAACACCCATTTCACCCTCAACCGGTGGCGCCTTGAAGCCATCGACAGCCTCACCGCCGGTGAGTTCGGCAA
This sequence comes from Phyllobacterium sp. 628, assembly GCF_014189505.1. Taxonomy (GTDB): domain Bacteria; phylum Pseudomonadota; class Alphaproteobacteria; order Rhizobiales; family Rhizobiaceae; genus Phyllobacterium. Next base: position 3,514,220 of record NZ_CP050301.1, read on the forward strand.
TACGGCGTGCAACCGGATGAATACCGCCGCCGGTGACAGAGACAACCTTGTTGCGCTGCGGCGTCAACTGGATCGTCAGCGGACCGCCCCAACCATTGGAGCCTCTGGAAATTTTGATTGGCTTATATGTTTTTGACATTGTTTTTGCTCCCCACCCCGACTTAAAGCTCGATGCCCTGACGCCGCGCCATAATGGCGGTGATGCGTTCAGTCAGCATGCCTTTGAGCAGGATGACCACGAGACCAACAATGGCGTACCAAATCGCCACTCTGATGTGATACCCGGCAGGAACGAGGCCCTTTTTCTCCAGTTCGAGCAGCGCGACCAGAATGCCGCCCCAGACGAAATATTCGCCGGGATTGATATGCGGGAACAGACCGAGCGGCGGATGCACATAGGAAACGGCCGCGTCATAAAACGCTGGCTTGTGTTTTTCTTCCAGGAACGAGCCGAACGTATAGGCCATTGGATTGGTCAGGAAGAACACTGACAGCAATGGCAGGACCGTATAACGTGTCAGCGCAATGCGGCCAGCGCCACGGGCAATCCCATGCACGCGCTCTTCGCCGACCAGTTCCGTCAGCGCATAGAACGCGGTCATCAGCACGACCAGAGTCGGAATAATACCAGTGACAAAACCGGCAAAAACCTCGCCGCCCTTCTGGAAAATACCGATGAAATATTTACCGGCGCTGGTCAGCCAGCCAAGCTGCTCTTCCTGTTGAACGTTCTGCAGCTTCTTCTTGAATTCCTCGACGGAAATATCGCCGGTGGATTGCGCAAGAACCACGAGATCGTTGCCCGCATGGGTGACGGCCTGTTTGCCGTGCAGCGCAGCATCCGAGACCATCGACCCTGCCACCGAAAGGTGCTGCATGGTGACGTCGGCATGCTGTGCCAACATTGTTAGAATTGACATGTTCCCTCCTCCTTATCAGCCGTTTGCTCGGGTACGGCCACCCCTATGCATTCACTGTTTTGATCCCTGCAAGGCCCGGCTTTTTTGGCTCGCTTCGAGCGCGATCGATCTGTTCGATGGCCCGTTCTGCTGCTTTCGCCAATGCCGGATCTTCTACACCCGAGATAAGCGGATCTGAGCGCAGCGCATTCAGGGTGATTCCCTCGAACTCCTCGCGCCGAGCAAACTTCGCAAAAACCGAGCGACCGCGCATCACCAGAAAACGCTGCACCACGAGATCAGGCGTCACCACAACGAGTGCAATCACACCCTTGCCGAACCGCCCGCGCACATTGCCTGCACCAACATAGCCATCGTTGTATTTTGACGTAATGCCCTTCATCACATCGCCATAGTGGCGCATCTGATACCAGACGCCCAGTGACTGCAAAGCCCACAGAATTCCAAGGGCAAGCAATCCCCATTGCCACATCGCCATGTCGTCAACCTCCCATTGTTCGACTGCAAACATATGCGAAGCGCGAACAGAAAAATATAGAACATTTGTTTTTTATAATGTCAATATGTATGATTTCCTGTAACATTGAAAACTTGGCTTCTTTCCTATTGAAGCGTAAGACAACGTGTGGAAATGTCAGAGAGAGACGGCATGGATTTTCTGTTCCGGGATGAATTGATCAGTATGCCTGATCTGCGTCACAGCCTACGCCGGCTGCGATGGTTTCGTATGGCCTTTCGCAAGAATGTTGCGGTAATTGCCGAGCACTATGGCTATCGTTTTACCATTGATGAAACCAAACTCACGGCTGCCTTTCTCAACTGGATCGAAACTGTCGAGCAGCAGAAATCCTTTGCTCATGTTGACCGCAAGGATTTCATCATTTTCGCAGCAGGTCTGGTGCTGAAGGAGCTTATCAGCCAGGCTCCGGCCAAAGTTCAGGGGCACACCCCGCAAAACAATCCCCACGCCAGCGAAATGGCGGATATCATCGCCTTTTGGCCGGAAGGATTTCTCTACACAAACTTCTGTGTTGGCACGATTGCCGCTATCTATGAGCAGGAATTCGGCACAGCGCCGCAGATTGCCAGCTGTGCAAATGATCTGCGCACATGGTGGTCTTACCGCGAGAATGTCGGCGAAACACCCGGCTATGCCATTTCATTTCTCGACAAGTTCCTCGGCGCCGAGCCAAACTGGGTTATGCCCAATCTGGCTTCCGCTCGCAGCGCCATCCAGCGGGCGCTTGTCGCATCAAAGGCCGCCGCGCACCTCACCGGTTCTAAGCAACCGAACGGCTGACCTCGCGTAATATCCGCAGTACTTTCTCCCGCTGCTCAAGCTGCGGCATGTGACCTGTCCCGGCAAATATATGCACCGCAATGTCCCCCGGCAGCCCCGATGCCTGCGTGGCAGGGATCACTCGATCCACAGCACCAAAGACCACACGAACGGGAATAGCCAGTCCTGCAAGATTTCCACGTATATCGAAGATTTGCGTGCCGTCGGTGAAAAAGCGGTCAGCGACGAGTTTCTGTGCGTCACGCAGGCCCTCGTCCTGTGACTGGACAAGTGTCGCCTTGACGAAAGACTTGGTCAAAAGACTTTCGTCCTGCACCAGCAGTTTCATCCATGCAAAGAGACTGGCCTCTGCTCGTGCCCGCACAAATCCGTACAGGAAGGCACCATTGATCTCAGGTCCAAGCCCGGCAGGTGCGATAAGCGTCAAGGCACGGATATCGAGATTGCCCCGCGCACTGATCCTGGCGGCAATCGCGCCGCCAAAGGAATGACCAGCAAGGATGACAGGCCCCGAATGATGAGCGGCAATTGTCTGCTCGACGGCGGCGACAATGGAATCCAAGTCCGGCGGAATATCCCGCGTTGATTCACCGTGGCCCGGCAGGTCAATTGCAAGGATGGGACTGTCAAGATTTGTGCCTGCAAGCATAGGCCGCCAGCTGTTCAAGTCCGAGCCAAAACCATGGATGAGCACCAATGGCGCAAGGCCAGTTTCATTACCCTGCCGCAGCCACACGGCATGCAGTGGCGCGACACCAGATTTGACAGCAACAGGTTTGGTAGCGGCGGGTTTGGTAACTGGCTGCGCCGAAACAACAACATTCGCTTCAACATCCTTGCGCTGAATACGGCCTTTCGGACCTGAGCCGGCAACCGACGCCAGATCAACACCCGCCTCCCGTGCGATGCGGCGAGCCAGAGGTGTTGCGCGGATATCACTTGATTGCGTGGCTTCTTCAACAGGCGTGCTTTGAGCAGCGGCTTTTGCTGGTTCTGCCTCTTGGACCGCACTCACCTCCACAGCATCTGCTTTTTTGTCAGGCACCGCCGCATAGGCTTCGCCTTCCGCAAAAATCCAGGCCACAGACTCGCCGACGGGAACAACAGCACCTTCCAGCGCCTTCACATCGCGTAAAATACCGGAAACCGGTGCATCCACTTCCATGGCTGCCTTATCGGTTTCGATCTCGAACAAGAGTTGCCCCTTGGAGACGCTGTCGCCCTCCTTGGCGTACCAGCGCGAGATTTGACCGGTTTCCATATCCATGTCGACCTTGGGCAGGATGACTTCGGTAGGCATGACCTAGCGCACCCCTTTCACAAGATCGCGGGCACTATTCAAAATGCCGGGCACCTGTGGGACAGTGGCCTTTTCCAATTCGGGATTGTAGGGGATTGGTGTTTCCGCGCCGCCAAGCCGTACAATCGGCGCATCGAGATAATCAAACGCTTCACTTTCGGCGATCATGGCGCTGACTTCCGCGCCGACACCTAGCGTCTTCACGCCTTCATAGACGCACATCAGCTTCGACGTCTTCTTGACACTCGCAATGATCGTATCCTTGTCCATGGGACGGACGGTCCGCAGATCCACAACTTCGACGTTGATGCCTTCTTTTTCCAGTTCCTTCGCGGCCTCCAGTGCTTTGTGCACCATGATCGCAGAGGCAACGATGGTCAGGTCCGTACCTTCACGCACGACAGCGGCTTTACCGATCGGCACAGTGTAATAGCCTACAGGCACCGGACCTTTCATCTTGTAGAGCAACTTGTGCTCAAAGATCATCACCGGGTCGGGGTCTTCAATTGCCGCCAGCAGCATGCCCTTGGCATCATACGGCGTCGATGGCTGGATCACTTTCAACCCAGGTACATGACCAAGCCAAGCTTCGAGGCTCTGGCTGTGCTGCGCAGCAGCGCCAGTGCCTGACCCGGAGGGGAAACGCATGACCAGCGGCACCGAAACCGCGCCGCCAAGCATGTAGCGGATTTTCGCCGCCTGATTGACGATCTGCTCCATGGCGAGCGCGGCGAAGTCAGAAAACTGAAATTCGAAAATCGGCCGCATCCCGGTCAGGGCCGCGCCCACAGCCACACCGGCACCGCCAAGTTCGGAAATTGGTGTGTCCATCACCCGGTCTTCACCGAAGCGGTGCACGAGGTCGCCCGTCACCTGAAAGGCACCGCCATAGACGCCGATATCCTCACCCATGAGGAACACCCGGTCATCAGCCTCCATGGCAAGCGCCATGGCTTCCTGAATAGCCTGCGAATAGCTCAGTTCGCGAATTGTCTCATTCATGTCAATGTTAGTCCGTGTACACGTCGCGTGTGAGATTGTTCAGATCAGGCGAAGGACTGTTTCTGGCAAATTCAATCGCCTCGGCAATTTCCTTTTCCGCATCAGCGCAGATTGCCTTGATGTCCGCATCGGTCACGAAGCCGAATTCCTTCAGTTGCGTCTCGAAAAGGTCAATGGGATCGCGATTGGCAATCCAGTCCTCGATCTCTTCCTTGGTCCGGTAGCGATTGCGGTCGCTCTTGGAATGGCCGCGATGCCGATAGGTCTTGCACTCAATCAGCGTTGGGCCCTCACCGCGCCGTGCGCGCTCAACGGCCGCATAGGATGCTTCCGCCACATCCGACAGATTGTTGCCGTCAACAATGACACCGGGCATGCTGTAACCCGCGGCACGATCAGCCACGTTCGGTACAGCGGTTGAACGCTGGGTCGACGTGGACATACCATAGCCATTGTTCTCGCAAACGAAAACCACCGGCAGTTTCCAGATTGAGGCAATATTCAGGGCTTCGTGAAATGCGCCTTCATTGTTGGCGCCATCGCCGAAATAGGAAATGACCACTTTGCCATTCTTCTGCTTCTTGGCGGAAAGCGCGGCGCCGACAGCAATCGGAATACCGCCGCCGACAATGCCATTGGCGCCAAGATTGCCCTTGGACACATCGGCAATATGCATGGAGCCGCCACGGCCCTTGCAATAGCCGGTCTCCTTGCCGAAAAACTCGGCAAACATCTTTGACACTTCCGCACCCTTGGCGATGCAATGCCCATGACCGCGATGGGTCGAGGTGATCATATCATCGTCGTTCAGCGGCAAGGAAATGCCGACAGCGCTGGCTTCCTGCCCGATGGAAAGATGCATCGTGCCGTGGATCAGGCCGCGTGTATAGGATTCCTCCGCACCTTCCTCGAAACGGCGGATCAGATACATTTTCCGCAGGGCTTCCTTCAACTGATCCGGGGAATAATGCCGGAACGCGAAGGGAAGATTGCTGCGATCATCCTCGATTTTGGCATTTATGGCGGAAGCCATGATCAGCACTCCTTGGAGCTTTACATTCTAACTGTTTGACGCTCATTGGCCGTAGACGAGTTTGTCCTGGCGCTGTCTGAGTTCGACGATCTTGGAACCGGGGATGGGTGCGGCATTGGCGCTGGTGATGAGTTCACCCTTGGCAATCGGTGCCGTCACCGTGCCGCCCTGCAGCAGGCCGCAGGGGATGGCTTTGGCCGCACGCGCTTCCGGCGCCGTCATGATCCAGGCGCGGTAGCAGTATTCACCAATGGCATCGAGCCTGTCGCCGGGCTTCAGATCCTTCTTGGCCACCGCACAGACTTCTGCAACCGGTTTGGCCAGCGGCACCATGTCGGCCTTGCCGTAGAGCACAACGCGGGCGCAGGTCAGCGGCACTTCGAGGGACGTCAGGTGATAGGGCCGGTGGAAGGTGAAGTAAGGACCCTTGCCCATCTTCAGGTCTTCCATGCGCTCCGAAATGCGCGGATGCGACATGTCGGCCACCACGAACACACCCGGTGCCACACCCTTGCCGATGGAATAGTCAACCACGCCGACACGCGAGAGAAGTCCCCCATCCTTTTGCGGGATCAGCGTCTTGTTGAGCTGGTCGAGCGTGGCGGATGGGCCATGCATGCCCGCCTTATCAGGCACAAGCCCGGTGGCATTGGCAATGGCTGCCATTTCCACCATGGTCTTCGAGCCATCGACGAATTCCACCAGCATGCGCACATTCATATGGCGGCGCGCTGCCTCTTCCTCATAATCATCGGGAATGGCATCGATGTTGAGCGGATTGTTCTTCCCCTTGCCCGCCGCCACGATCGGATGACCCATGGCCGAGACGAATTCAATCAGTTCCATACATGAGGATGGCTCATCGCCCGCACCCAGCGAATAGGTAACGCCAAGGCGATCCGCCTCGCTTTTCAGGTACGCGCCGATGGTCACGTCAGCCTCGACATTCATCATCACCAGATGCTTGCCGTGCTCCATGGCGCGAAGGCCGATCTCGGCTCCCACAGCCGGAACGCCGGTGGCATCAATCACCACGTCGATCAGATCATTCTCGAGGATCAGATTGGCATCGCTGGTGACAGCAATCCTGCCGCTTTCCATTGCCGCCGTCAGGCCCGAAGCGGTGTTCACCTCTTTCGAGTGTCCCGGTTCCTGATAGGCGATATCGACGGCCTTCAGCGCATTGGGCAGGTTCAGTTCGGAAATCGCACCGATTTCCACGCCCGGCATATGCGCCACCCGCGTGACAATGTCCGTGCCCATCTCGCCCGAGCCGATCAGGCCGATCCGGATCGGACGCCCCGCATCCGCCCGCGCCTGCATGTCCCGCGCCAATCCCGTCAATGCTACATTGCTCGCCATAAAATATTCGCTCCTCAAAAGGCACCGGATGCGGCGTCCAGAACCAATCTCATCCTATCCATCGAATATTGAACATTTGTATTTTAGTCAACACCTATGTGCATTATAAGAGTCGTAACAATGATCACATAACAACGATGCAGATGGCCCTACAGGGCGCTGCCAAAGAGGGATGGAAATGCCGCAAAACAGGTTTGATCTGGTGATTTTTGATTGTGATGGGGTACTCGTCGACAGCGAGCCGCTGGCAGCGCTCGCTTATCACAATGTCTATGCCAAACAGGGCTTGGACCTGCCCGAAGGCACCATCGCCCAATGCGTCGGCATGAAACAGGCGGATATTATCAAGCGAATCGCTGAATTGACCGGCCTGCAACTGTCCGATGCCGGGGAAGCCGAGCTTTGGCCCGAAACGAAACGTGTCTTCGGCCAGTTCTTGCAACCCACACCTGACATCGCAGCATTTCTGGGACAGATCGAGACGCCACGCTGCGTCGCGTCGTCCTCATCGCTTGAGCGCATCCATTTCAGCCTCGCGACCACCGGGCTTGCCGGGTTCTTTGGCGACGCAATCTACAGCTCGTCCATGGTCAAGCGCGGCAAACCCGCGCCGGATCTTTTCCTGCATGCAGCCAGAGAAATGTCATTTGATCCATCCACATGCGTGGTGATCGAGGATTCGCCTTTCGGCATTGAAGGTGCTGTTGCCGCAGGGATGACGGCCATTGGCTATACCGGCGGCGCACATACCTATGCTTCCCATACAGAGACGTTGCTCGACAAGGGCGCAGCCGCAGTCTTCAGCGAATGGAAAGACATTGGCTACTGGATGCGTGCAGCCAACGACTGACTGGCGAAACAAAAAAGGGTGCCGCGAGGCACCCTTTTCATTTAGCTGACAGTCAGCATCAGTTTTTCAATTCGAACGTCACGTTCACAGTGACATTGTAGCTGTTTTCGCCAGCTGCAACCGGAACAGAATCAGAAGCTTCCGCTGCCATCATCTTGACGCGCGGCGCACCTGCTGCGTACGGGCGAGGCTGGAACGACTGTTCACTGATCTCGATTACCTTACCCACTTCAACACCGGCAGCCTCTGTCAAAGTCTTGGCCTTGGCGATTGCATTGGCCACGGCCTTCTTGCGGGCTTCTTCAATGATTGTGTCCGGCTTGTCATTGGTGAAGGTCAGGTTGCCGCCCTGATTGACACCAAGCGTGACTGACTGGTCAAGAATCTCGCCCACCTTCTTCAGGTCACGCACGCGCACGGATAGGGAGTTCGACACGGCATAGCCGACGATCTTTGGTGCCTGCGGCTGCTGGCCGTTCTTGTTCTCAGGATAGACATAGCGCGGATCAATGCTGAAACCCGATGTCTGCAAATCGCGTTCGGCAATCCCGGCCTTCTTCATGGCATCGAGAACCTTCGCCATAGTGTCATTGTTGGCCGTCAGTGCCTCGCGCGCGGTCGGCTTTTCTTGCAGAACAACCAGCGACAGTACGGCCGTATCCGGCGCTGCACTGGCTTCGCCCTCTCCCGTCACGGTGATGCGCGGACGTGGAGCCTCTTCCGCCATGGCAGCAAAAGGAACGGCCATCATTGCGGTTGCGGCAAAGGCCACGGCGATAAGTTTTGGTGTCATGGAATATCTCCCCAAGGGTAAGTGACACAGCTGCGTCGCAGCTCATTATGGGCGGAATAGGGCGAAAGGTACAACTTTCGCCTATCCGAAACATTACGTATTCTAATGGCTTCAGCGGATGACAGGGCAACCGGGCGCACGGGCAAACACGATGGCGGTGCGATGGCCATAGCGCCAGCCGGTGACCCGCACGACATTGCGATTGACCACAGCGCGTGGATTGCGAAGACCCATGCGGCTCGCCTTGTTCAGCGCGAGATTGACACTGCAGGCACGCACAGGACGGTAGCCATGATCATAGCGATCATAATGGCCACGGCGATGATCAACCTTGATAACCAGCGATGACGCGCTGCCATGATTTGCAACAATTGCTGCTGGCGCGACGGGAGCTGCCGATGCGGCATTGGCGCCCAGCATCGTACCGATGCCGATTGCTGCGGTGATTGCGAGTGTCTTTAACGAAAAAGCGGACATGAGCGTTCTCCTGTATTTTGTTTGACCCGGACTGGAAGATCGGGGCGAGAACCTCTTTTTTCACGGCGCGGCTGAACAAAACCTCAACACAGCGTTCATCTTGAGTTCAGTATGAGTCAGTGCGGATTTTCCGTCACCATCATATGATCAAGGTAATCTTCCTCATTTTCCAGCTCATGGTCATGCGCTGTCACCTTGCCACGCACGGAGATCCCGGCCTCGTGCACGGTTTCCATGGTGCCGGAAACCAGCGGGTGCCACCAATAGAGATCCTGGCCCTCGTCAACCAGACGATAACCGCATGTCTCGGGCAGCCAGGCCACCTCCCGCACGATTTCAGGTGTCAGGAATATGCAATCAGGTACTTTCTTCTTGCGGTTGACATAGTCCGAACATTGGCATGTCCCCGCGTCGAGCAAGCTACAGGCGACTGTGGTAAAATAGATTTCGTCGGTGTCTTCGTCTTCCAGCTTGTGCAGGCAACAGCGTCCGCACCCGTCGCACAGGCTCTCCCATTCCGAGCGATTCAACTCGTCAAGTGTCTTGGTTTTCCAGAATGGTTCTTTGGGCATGCGCTGAAATACATCTCCTGCAGCGTCCCGTCCAGTGCGGCCTATTTTACTGCATGAACCCAAAATGAACAAAGCCTTCACATGGGATACAGGCTGGCCCGTGCAATCTGGCTGTAATCGGATTCTGGCAGGATCGCATCTGAATGAAGGTGATCCGCGATAAATCTGGTGAGAAGGCCGTATTGGACAATTGGCTGCCACAAAGCTGGCACAACCTGCGGTCACAAACTTTTGAAGCGCTTCACCGCAATGAAACGCAGGACAGGGATGACAATGAAACGCACAGCTCTCTTTTTTGCTTCAACAGCAATTTTGTTCTCTTCGCCCTCGGCAATGGCCGAGCAATCCCCTCTTCCTCGCCCATTCATTTCCTCAAATTCGAACACCGCCCCGCAATTGCTTGCACAGGCGGATGTGGAAGCGACGGCTGTCGAAGACAATTCGGCCGGTGAGGAAGAATTGGCGCAAGCCGAAGCACCCGCAGGCAATCCCGCTGCTGAAGAACTGAAAAAAAAGCAGGAACAGGCCCAACAGCAAGCCGAGCATGAGGCTGCCGCGCGCGCTCAGGAGGCAAAACGTGCCGCTCAAGAAGAGGCACAAAAAGCCGCCGAACAGCAAAAGGCCGTAGAGCAGGAAGCCAAGCAGAAAGCTGCAGAAGAAGCGCAAGCTGCAAAGGCTGCAGCTCAGGAAGCGAAACAGGCAGCGCAGGCAGAAGCCCAGAAGGCGGCCGAACAGCAAAAAGCTATCGAAGCAGAGGCCAAGCAGAAGGCTGCTGAAGAAGCGCAGGCTGCCAAAGCTGCGGAAAAAGCAGCGGCCCAGGAAGCTGACAAAGCCAGAAAGGCAACCGAGGACGAAGCCAACAAGGCAGCCGCTGCGCAGAAGGCCACTGAAGAGGAAGCCCGCAAGAAGGCCGACAGTGCCCAGAAGGCCGCCGAACAGCAAACCGAAAAAGCGGCAGAAGACGCCAAGAAAGCCACTGAGAAGGCAACAAAGGACGCTCCCGCTGCGCCTGCAGCGGAACAACCTGCCGTACCGAAGCCTGCTCCTGTGACAGAGCCTGCCAAAGCTGAAAAACCGAAACCCGCAATAGAACCTGCGGCTGAGCAGCCGGTTACAGGCAAGCCTGCCGGTGAAAAGCCCGCTCCTGCAACGGAACCGGCAACTGGTGAAAAGCCAGCCAAGCCCATCGAGGGCCAAAAACCCGGCACTGAACCTGCGACTGGTCAACCTGCAGCAGGCAAACCTGCGGGCGAAAAGCCCGCACCTGCAACGGTACCGGCAACTGGTGAAAAGCCAGCCAAGCCCATCGAAGGCCAAAAACCTGGCGCTGAACCTGCAGCTGGTCAACCTGCAACAGGCAAACCTGCGGGCGAAAAGCCTGCCCCTGCAACGGAACCGGCAACCGGCGAAAAGCCAGTCAAACCCGTCGATGGCCAGAAGCCGGGAACAGAACCTGCAACTGGTCAACCAGCCGCGGAGAAACCTGCTGGTGAGAAACCGGCAGGCGAAAAGCCTGTCACGCCTGTCGAAGCCGGAAAGCCCGGGCCGAAGGAACCCTCGCCCTTGCCGGCCAATGCAGCACCGGTTCTTGACAGCGACAAGCCTGCGCCGCCCGTAAAGGGTGCTGGTGGAGTGGTCACCGGCAAGCCGGCAGCCGAACAGCCGGTTGCCCAGCAACCCGCCGTCCAGGTCCCCGCAACACCACCCGCACCGCCGCCAAAAAATGATGCGGAAGTGCAAAAGGCGCTTGTCCCGATCAAAATCGAGCCGATCCGCACCGAGGAAGGCACGCGCATCAAACAGGCACCGCGTCAGGAACGCCCGGCCGATGTGCAGGTGATCAAGCAGATCGACAACCGAACCATCGTCGAAGTTAACAACAACATCTTTGTGGAAAGCTCCGATCGTCCGCGCATGTCGCGCGATGCACAGGACGTGTACTACGAAGACCTGCCGCGCAACCGCACCCGCGAAACCATCGTGCGCGACAACGGTGTGCAGATTGTCACGATCCGCAATCGGTATGGCGATGTGATTCAGCGGTCGCGCGTCATGCCTGACGGCCGCGAAGTTCTTCTCACCTACACGCCGGATTATGATCGCGAGGAGCGCTATCAGTGGCGCGATCCGGGTCTGGATTTGCCGCCATTGATTCTCGATATCCCGGTGAGCGACTATATTCTGGATGCCGATCAGGCACCTGAACGGGAAGTCTATGATTTCTTCGCCCGCCCGCCTGTCGAGCGCGTCGAACGGATTTATTCGATTGATGAAGTCAAGCGTTCAGCCCGTATCCGCGACAAGGTTCGCCGTATTGATCTGGACACGGTCACGTTCAAGTTCGGTTCTGCCGATATCTCGGAAGATCAGATCCCGCGCCTCGATAGCGTTGCCAAGGCGATGGCGGAGATTTTGAAGAAGAACCCGGCTGAGACCTTCCTTATTGAAGGCCACACGGACGCTGTAGGGTCGGATCAGGCCAATCTTGTTCTCTCGGACAAGCGCGCTGAATCCGTTGCGCAAGCGTTGACCAATGTCTTTGGTATTCCGCCGGAGAATATGGCCACGCAGGGCTACGGCGAACGCTATCTCAAGATCAAGGTTGATGGTCCTGAGCAGCAGAACCGCCGCGTTGCCATTCGGCGCATCACGGCGCTGGTGCAACCGCTTGCCAGCAAGTAGCCAGAACTAACTGGAACCACAAAAACCCGGATTTCGATCCGGGTTTTTTGCGATTGAAATGTGTTTTTCCTTGAGTTCACCGCCCGCATCGCTATCTGATGTCTGAAACCAATTGGGTCCTACTGTTTATGAAACGCATTGAAGTCTTCATCGAAAGCATCATTCTGGCCTCGCGCTGGCTGCTTGTGGTTTTCTACCTTGGCCTCGCCATTGCGCTTGCCATCTACGCTTTCTCGTTTGCCGGAAAGCTCTTCGATTTCGTCAGCAAAGTTACCAGCCTCGACGAAACTGAAACCATTCTCAAAATGCTTGGCCTCATTGATGCGGCGCTGGTCGCCAGCCTTGTGGTCATGGTCATTATTTCCGGCTACGAAAACTTCGTCAGCCGCTTTGATCAAGCCGATGATGTGCATTGGCTCGGCACGATTGATGCCGGTTCGCTCAAGATCAAGGTGGCCTCGACCATCGTCGCCATTTCCTCAATCCACCTGCTGCAGGTGTTCCTCAACCTGACAAAATATTCGACTGAACAATTGACGTGGTTCACGGTGATCCATCTGGCTTTCGTCTTCTCTGCCCTGTTCCTCGCCTATATCGACAAGATCATGGCCAAGGACAAAGGCGACAAGAAATCAGACGAGCCGTCGATCTGAATGAAATGAGATACAGATCCGGGGTCAGGACCTGTTAATCTGACCCTGGGCGAGGAAATGTCCTTTGTCTTGGGGCGAGGCCATCAAGCAGAAGGTCGAGGCCTTTCCTGAAAGCGCCATCCCAATCGTTATCCAGCAGCAGACGAGAGCGTTCGATTGTCGGATATAGTTCGCTGAGACGGGTAAGGCGCTGCTGTGCAGCCGCTCTGTCGTCGTCCGAGAGAACGAAACTCGCCCGGGTAATGATCGCGCCCATCACATAGTTCCAGAGCGACCATATCGCGACGTTCAAATCCGCGTCAGCCACCCCGGCTTCGGATAAGGTCTTACTCAGTAGCTCCAGACGATTGAGGATGTTCGAGCCAAGCGCCCGGCGCGGCAGCAGCAATGCCGACCAGGGATGGCGCAGCATATTGGTGCGCCAGTCTTCGAGCATATGAACAACGTTCCCGCGCCAGTCCTGAGATCCAACTATTTGCGGCGCACCGCGATATTCGAGCACCAAGTCGAGCGCCAGATCAAAGACGTCTTCTTTGTTTTTGACATGCCAATACAGGCTCATCGTGCCCGAGCCGAGACGATCCGCCAACCGGCGCATTGTCAGTCCGTCCAGCCCTTTTGTGTCCAGCAGTTCTACCGCTGTCACCGCGATGCGTTCCAGAGAAAGAGGCGGTTCCTGCGCGGACTGGAGTGCCACACTCTTCTGTTGGGATCGTTTGCTTTGCGCGCCGCTGCGTTTGGCTGCCATCCGTCTACCCTGCTGATTTGAATGCCAGTTTAAGCCGACAACATGACGAATGTCGATCCTCACCGATTGACTCGTACGGTGTACGATGCGATTAAATCGTACACCGTACGAGTCGTTCATACGGCAATGATTTAAAGTTCAATCCTGATGATCGCGGGGACACGTTGCTTGCGATCCGGAGAGCCAAGAGAAAATCATGTCACGCGCAAACAAACATCTGCTTATTGGAGGGTTAATCATCATGACCATGGGTGTTCCTGCTGCCACCACAGCCAATGAGAGTGATCGCAAGCTCACCATCGTCAATCCACAAACCCTCTATGATCCATCGCCGAATGGCTACAGCACGGCGGTGATCACGCCTCGCAATGCCCGGATAGCCTATATCTCCGGACAGGGCGGCCAGGACAGCACGGGGGCTTTGTCACCCGATTTCGCTGTCCAGGTTAAACAGGCTTATGCCAATTTGCGCAGCGCTCTCGATGCGCTTGGTGCCAAGCCCGATCAGGTCGCCAAGCTCACGGTCTTCGTGGTTGATCACGATATGTCGAAGCTTGAGGTACTGACGAGAAACGTCACGGAAATGTTCGGTGCGACGCTACCCGCACAGACTCTGATTCCCGTTCCCAAGCTTGCGATTGACCCCATGCTCTTCGAAGTGGAAGCCACCGTCATTCTGGATTAACGGGGCGGCACGTTTGCTCGAACCTCCGGAAAACTGGATGATGGCATGGGGCCTGTCGTGGCTTGTCGGCTGGCTCTGTCACCCGCCCACGCGCTGATATCAACCATTGCAAAAAAGCAAAACGGGATGGGTTTTCACCCATCCCGTTTTCAATTTCACCAGCGCTTTGACGCGCAATATCCTAACTGTCGAGGAAGCTGCGCAGCTTGCGCGAACGGCTCGGATGCTTGAGCTTGCGCAATGCCTTGGCTTCGATCTGACGGATACGTTCACGCGTAACCGAGAACTGCTGGCCGACTTCTTCCAGCGTATGGTCCGTGTTCATGCCGATGCCGAACCGCATGCGCAGAACACGTTCTTCACGTGGGGTCAGCGAAGCAAGAACACGGGTTGTCGTGTCACGCAGGTTAGCCTGAATGGCTGCATCGATAGGCAGCAGCGCATTCTTGTCTTCGATGAAATCGCCGAGATGCGAATCTTCTTCGTCACCAACCGGTGTTTCCAGCGAAATCGGTTCCTTGGCGATCTTCAGGACCTTGCGCACTTTTTCAAGTGGCATGGCCAGCTTTTCAGCCAGTTCTTCCGGCGTCGGCTCGCGGCCGATTTCATGCAACATCTGGCGCGATGTCCGGACGATCTTGTTGATCGTTTCGATCATGTGCACCGGAATACGGATGGTGCGGGCCTGATCGGCGATCGAACGGGTGATCGCCTGACGAATCCACCACGTAGCATAGGTCGAGAACTTGTAACCACGGCGGTATTCAAACTTATCCACCGCCTTCATCAGGCCGATATTGCCTTCCTGAATAAGATCGAGGAACTGCAGACCACGGTTCGTGTATTTCTTTGCGATAGAAATAACGAGACGCAGGTTTGCCTCGACCATTTCCTTCTTGGCGAGCGCTGCTTCGCGTTCGCCCTTCTGCACCTGATTGACGATGCGGCGGAATTCCGAAATCGAGATCGCAGTTTCCTGCGCCATGTTCTGGATTTCCGTGCGCAGGTTCTTGATCGTATCTTTTTCGTTCTTGGTGAACTCTTTCCAGCCACGGGTCGTCAGGTTGGAAACGGCTTTCAGCCAGTTCGGGTCAAGTTCGTTGCCCTGATATTCCTTGAGGAAATCTTCACGGCGTACGCCATAGGATTCAGCCAGACGCAGCAAACGGCCTTCGTTCTGAACGAGGCGCTTGTTGATGTCGTAGAGCTGGGCGACCAGTGCTTCAATACGGTTCTGGTTCAGCGACAGTGACTTCACTGCCTTGATCAGCTGATCCTTCAGTTCCTTGTAGCGGCGCTCCTGGCTTGGCGACAGGGAGCCGGAAGCAGCAAGACGGTTTTCAACCTGCTGATCCTGAAGCTTACGCAGCTTCTTGTAGGTATCAGCGATAACATCCAGCGTTTCCATGACCTGCGGACGCAGTTCAGCTTCCATCGCAGCGAGCGACAGATTGGCTTCATCATCCTCATCGTCATCATCTTCAACCGGCGTATCGCCGCCGACATTGGTAATATCGTCGTCGTCGCGGCGGCTGCGTGAACGGTCATTGCCGGCAGCAGGCTTTTCTTCTTCGACGCGCTCGATAACCGGAGCCTGCTTGGCCTCGGGGCCCGCATAGGTGGTTTCAAGATCGATGATTTCGCGCAGAAGAATTTGCGACTCGTTCAGCGCTTCACGCCAGATGATGATGGCCTGGAAGGTCAGCGGGCTTTCGCACAGCCCGGAAATCATCGTCTCGCGACCAGCCTCGATACGCTTGGCGATGGCGATTTCGCCTTCGCGCGACAGAAGCTCGACCGTGCCCATTTCACGCAAATACATGCGGACAGGATCATCGGTACGATCAGTCGGTTCTTTTTTGGTCGTTGTCGGTGCAACAGCCGTGCCAGTGGAATCGGCGAGCTCGCGGGCATCGCTTTCCTCGTCGGCACTGTTGTCCGGCTCTTCAGCGTCCGCGTCCTGTTCGTCGTCCTCGACAACATTGATGCCCATGTCACTGAGCATGGCCATCGTGTCTTCGATCTGTTCGGAAGTGACCTCTTCAGACGGCAGAACAGCATTGAGCTCGTCCATCGTCACATAGCCGCGCTTCTTGGCGAGCTTGATCATCTTCTTGACAGCGTCATCGGAAAGGTCGAGAAGCGGTCCGTCCGGCGCGCCTTCGCGCTCGACTTCTACTTCTTCGTTTTCCTTTGCTTTCGTTGCCATATTCTATGTCTCCAAGCGACGTTTCGCTTTGTTCGTGCATGGGAACAACGAGTGCGGTGGCGCACCGGTTCCCCTACAGCGTCAAGGTAGTAAATGTTCGACTAGCCGAAATCCCGTTAATGCCGGATTAACCTTGATATTTCGATGGCGAGCACATTGTATATTTGCCGTATTCGCGGGCTTTTCAGCCAAACCTGCAAACCTCAGCTCAATATTTTCAATTCCGCGCAATCTGATTCCGTCATTATTGACCCACGTCAACCCCGACTCAACTGATTCGGCACAAAAAAGCGAATCAATTCCGTCAAAAACCCTTTCCGGAGCGTCCGGAAGGTATTCCAAAGCCTTCAATCAACGCTTCCGTCGCTTGCGCATTACGGATATCGTTCTGAATATCGAGAAGCCGATTAAGGTTTTCATCGGTAGTGTCCGTGGCCAAGGCGGTTTCAGCTACTTTCAGCTCCTTATGTAGTGTGCTTGCGCGCTGATGCAAGTGAACGGCTTGTCGTAACGCTTCAAGCGCGTCCTCTTCGGCAGCTTCTGCAGTGGCTGTCCACATTCGCGCCCGCCGGGCCAGAGCCTCCAGCGCCTCGATCAGCGTGCCATGTCCGGCTTCAGCGATGGCCTTGCGCATCTGGGCGCCATCGGCAACGTGGTGCTCGGCCATGGCATTGAGCATGGCTGAATGAAAGCGCTTCAGATCCGGATGGCTGAATTCCAGCCGCACCACCGTTTCGAAATCCTCTTCAATTAGCCGCGGGTGATTGAACAATGTCATTAATATGGCGGTCTCACGCAGCGGCGGCGCTGCCGATGTGGTTTTGACAAGAACCGAACGGGCCAGACTGTCGGAAACCGCAAGGCGGCCCGGCGCAGCTCCCCTGCCCCTTTGCCCGTAATTATTCTGGCCATTGCCGCGCTGATCGCCGTTGCGGTGGTTGTTGCTGCGCTGATTGGAGCCAAAGAACTGCTGGATGCGCTCGCGCACGTCCTGCGCATAATGACGGCGCACATTTTCATCGCCAATCAGTGCCGTCATCTGCTTCAGCCGCGCTTCAAGCTCGGCACGGCGTTCCGGTGTATCGAAAACACCGCCGCTGGTTTCGCGTGTCCACAGCATATCGGCCAGCGGGCGTGCATCATCCAGCACGGCCTGAAATGCCTGCGGGCCCGAGGCTTTGACGAGATCATCCGGATCCTTGCCCTCCGGCAGCACAGCAAACCGCAGCGACCGGCCCGGCTTCAATGCAGGCAGTGCCAGATCAATCGCCCGGTATGCCGCCTTGATCCCGGCCTGATCGCCATCAAAACACAGGACCGGCTCCGGCGACATGCGCCAGAGCAGATCAAGCTGGTCTTCTGTCAATGCGGTACCAAGCGGCGCAACGGCGTGACCAAAGCCCGCCTGCGCCAGCGCGATGACATCCATATAGCCTTCAACCGCGATAACAGCCTTGGCAGGCTGTCCGGCTTGCGGTTGCGCTGCCTTGCGGGCGCGCAGGGCATTGAACAGAACCTTGCCCTTGTGGAAAAGCTCGGTTTCATTGGAGTTGAGATATTTGGCAGGCGCATTGGGGGTCAGCGCCCGCCCGCCGAAAGCAATCACCCGGCCGCGCAAATCCTCGATAGGAAACATGATGCGGTCACGGAACCGGTCATAGGAGACCGGCTTGTCGTCACCGAACACCACGAGACCGCAGGCTTCGATCTGGTCTCTGGTCGCGCCCTTGGATGCCAGATGTTCCTTCAGCGCGTTACGGCTCTCCGGCGAATAACCCAGCCGGTAGGAATGCTGCGTTGCTGCCGACAATCCGCGATCACGCAAATAGGCCCGGGCTTTCGCACCGCCTGCCGCCTGCAACTGTTCCTCAAAGAATTTCGTCGCCATATCCATGACGTCATAAAGCGTGGCGCGCTTGGCCTCGCGCATTTCCATTTCCGCATCGCGCGCCGGCATCGGAATACCAGCCATATCGGCAACGCGCTGCACCGCTTCCGGAAAGCTCAGACCCTCAAGCTCAGTCAGGAATTTGAAATGATCGCCGGTCACACCGCAACCGAAACAATGATAACGGCCCTTGCGGTCCTCGCAGTGGAAACTCGGTGACTTTTCCCCATGGAATGGGCAGCACGCCCAGAAATCACCTTTCGGCGCATTGGTTTTTTTCCGGTCGAACGACACCCGCGTGCCGATCACACTGGAAATCGGTACACGCTCCCTGATCTCATCGAGAAAGGATGGCGGAAATCGCATGCTATTCTTCATTCACTGCATTTGAAGGGTGGAAAACCACATTATTTTGATGGCTCTGACATGGATTTTCAGAACCGGATTCATATTGCATCATATCGTGCTGACGGGAAAGACCTGCAAGGCAATCATCCCCTACTCATCCTATCTTTCTGTTTTAATTATCAGATCAACTTATTGATGTATCGGGCCGCCTTATAGAAAGCCGGCTCACAATTATCGATTCACCTGAAAACTGTCATAAAACTGTTACACTTTGTCAAAAACGACAGAATTATTCTTAGCCGGGACATATTTTTTCCCCTTTTGGATTGATATGTTATCTTAATAAATAGCGACTAGAATTCGTCTGGTTGTATACCGCATTTTTCCACCTCGTTAGGATTGGCTCAAGTGAACGGTTCGACAGTTTTATTGCACCTTGCAGGTGCAGTGGCCCTTTGCTATGGGCCACGCGTATGGTCCGCACCGGCGTGGAACGCGCCTATGGCGAGCGTATGCGCCAAAGCCTGCGCGGTGTCCTGCACAATCCCATTCTGGCGGTTCTCTGGGGAACGATGCTTTCCATCGCCCTGCAAAGCTCGACAGCGGTCAGCCTGCTTGTCGGCTCCTTTGTCGGTTCGGGCATTGTCAGCGGTATTTCCGGCCTTATGGCGGTACGCGGCGCAGAAGTCGGCTCGGCTCTCGTCGTCCTCATTCTCAGCTTCGATCTAACACTGTTGGTGCCGCTTTGTCTTTTGGCAGGCACAGTCATTTTCATGTCGACCGAGCGTGGCGACTGGCGGCAGATCGGCCGCATTCTCGTCGGCATCGGCCTTCTCGTTCTCTCGCTTGAAATGACCGGACAGGCGACAGAGCCCCTGCGAAACAGTGACCTTCTGCCCGTTATCGTCAGCTATCTCAGCACGGATCCGATAACCGCTTTCATGCTGGCCGCGCTGATGACATGGCTGTTCCATTCCAGCATTGCTGCCATACTCCTGCTCGTCACCTTTGCTTCCCGCGGCCTGATTGAGCCTGAACTCGGTGTTGTCATGGTGTTTGGCGTCAATCTCGGCTCATCTTTCATTGCACCATTGCTCACCCGCAATGCCGCGCCACAGGCACGCATTGTCCCCATGGGCAACTTGCTGATGCGCGGTGCCGGTTCGCTGATCATCCTCATTGCCTATCTGACCTTCAAGCCATCGGTTGCCTTTCTGGGTTCGGCCCCTGAGGATCAGATCATTCATGCCCACATCCTGTTCAACATCATTATTTTGCTTGCAGGCGTGCCGCTGTCGGGTCTCGTCCTCAAGGTTACCAAGGCCATTGTTGCCCTGAATGCACCCGCTCCGCAGGTAGCGCCCCTGGGACAGGCAGAGCTCAGCGCCCTCGATGAAAGCGTTCTCGATACGCCGAGCCTTGCACTTGCCAACGCCACGCGCGAAACCGTGCGCGTCTGCGAAACCGTCGAAATCATGCTGCAGCGTGTCATCGGCCTTTATGAAAATCCTGAACAGGCCCGCATCGATGAATTGTCCGGGCTGGATGACAAAGTTGACCGCAAGCATGCGGAGATCAAACTCTATCTGGCCAAACTGACGACCCGCCCGTTGTCCGAACAGGAAATCGGCCGTGCCCAGGAATTGCTCGGTGCCTGCGTCAAACTTGAACAGGTTGGCGATATCATCGTTCGCAATATGCTGGCGCTGGTGCAGAAGAAAATGGACCGCAAGCTCAAATTTACCGACGAAGGCTGGCTGGAACTCAGCAATTTCCATGCAAAAGTTCTGATTAATGCCCGTATGGCATTCAATGTACTCGTCTCACGTGATCGCGAAATGGCCCACCAGTTGGTTCTGGAGAAGGATCATCTGCGCGATCTGGAAAAGCAAAGCAGCCAGCGGCACTTCAGCCGGTTGCGCGAAGGCACACTGCGCAGTCTGGAAACCAGCTCGATCCATCTCGATACGATCCGGGATCTGAAGCAAATCAACTCGCTCCTCGCCGCCATGACCTATCCGGTTCTGGAAGAGCAGGGTCTGTTGAACACCACCCGTCTGCGCGCGCTGCATAATTGAGTGAGTGAAGCACCCGGCCCGTGGTGACGGGCTTGGGAACGTGGTCAGTGGCGGCAAGTACTTCACCCCCCTCTGCCCTGTCGGGCATCTCCCCCACAAGGGGGGAGATCACATCGTCATTTACGATTTTGCATAATCTTCGTTGTTGCAAAATCTTCGCTGTTGCAAATTGTGAGAAATGGCAATGAAGGCTGATCTCCCCCCTTGTGGGGGAGATGCCCGACAGGGCAGAGGGGGGTGAAGACATTCAACCTATCGTTTTCAAATACAAATCCCTGCAACAGCCAGACGCATCAGCGGGCGTGGCAATGCCAGCGATCTTCAAAACCCGTTCACACACCATATTATCCACGATTCTCAAAATCGGTGCTGCGGGTGACGGTTTCCCACGCATCGATCTCATCGGCAATCTGATCCAGTTTGCTCCGGGCGCGGCGCAGCGCATCGCTGCCGAGCAGCAAATGAAGCGGCGGATTGTCAGAGCGGACCACGTTGATAATCGCTTGTGCCGCGAGATCGGGATTGCCCAGTTGCAGGCCCCCAGCGGAATCGAAGGCGGCAGAGCTGCGTCCGATAGTCTCGGCATAAGCAGCATCTTCGGCATCACTTTTGCGGATTGAGTGAGACGAAAGGAAGTCCGTGCGGAATGCACCAGGGGCAACGGCCGTTATTTTGATACCAAGCGGTGCGATCTCCAGTGCCAATGCCGACGAAAGCCCTTCCAGCGCATATTTGGCGGCGGCATAAAGCGCCGATCCTGTGGTTGGCGCACGCCCGGCAATCGACGTGATGTTGATGATGTGACCATGGCCTTGCGCGCGAAGGTAAGGCAATGCTGTCCGAATGATCCGGAACGGCGCAAAAACATCGACAGCAAACAGCCGCTCGACATCGGTGTCTGATGCCTTCTCCAAGGCACCGAGCAGCCCGTATCCGGCATTGTTGACGATGACGTCAATATGGCCTGCTGTTTCAAAGGCCTTTGTTACGCATGCAGCTGCGGCGTCGCCGTCAACGAGATCAACATTCAAGACATGCAATGTGCCGCGATCATGATCAAGTTCGAACGGCCCAGTCCGAACCGTCCCGATCACCGTATCGCCCTCTGCCAGAGCTGCTGTCGCCAGTGCCTTGCCAAGGCCACGTGAAATTCCTGTGATAAACCAAGTTGTCATTTTTCTCTCTCTTCAATGAACCAAGGAGAAAATGACAGAAAGACGATGGCTTTATAATACATCCAAAAATTACAGCGCTTGTTAGGTAAACTAAGTAATGTATAATCCATAGAATGGATATTTTGCTCGCCGGACACGATTACAATCAGCTTCGCGCCTTCATTGCAGTTGCCGAATTTCTGAGCTTCAGCCGGGCTGCCGACAGTCTTGGAGTCTCGCCTTCAGCGCTCAGCCAGATGGTGCGTAGTTTCGAGGAGCGGGTGGAAATGCGTCTTCTGCACCGGACAACGCGCAACGTGTCACTGACGGAAGCTGGTGAAAATTTGCTCCAGCGGGTCAGACCTGCCGCATTCGAACTGGGAAGTGCTGTCGCACAGGCTCGCCGTTCAGGGGAGAAACCGGCTGGCACGGTAAAGGTCCATTCGTTCCGGTCTGCGGCCCGAAAGCATATTGAACCGATTCTTGCCAGCTTCACGGAGCGCTACCCGGAGGTGCTGCTCGACATCACGCTGGATGATGAGGTCATTGACATCGTCGCAGGCGGCTTCGACGTGGGGTTGCGTATAGGAGAGGTAATCGAGCGCGACATGATTGCCGTTCGTCTGGGATCAGAGCTTCGGCAGGTGGTGGTAGCGACCCCGGATTATCTCGCCCGCCACGGACGTCCGGAACACCCGCGTGATCTCGTCAACCATCGTTGCATACGCTGGCGCTGGCCGGGCCGGACAACGCCCTACGCTTGGGAGTTCTTTGAGAATGACACATGGTTCAGCGTCTCCGTTGAAGGTCCGCTGATCTTCAGTGACAAAGAAATGGCACTGGGCGCAACGCTCAAAGGAATCGGGATCGGATTTCCTATCGAAGACACCGTGGAAGACCACCTTACCAAAGGGAGGCTCGTCAGCCTGCTCGATCCATGGTGTGCTGCGTTTCCAGGGTTGTTTCTATGCTATCCCAAGCAGCGCCATATGGCGCCCGCGCTGCGGGTTTTCATCGATGCGGTACGAGCCGGCGGCTGAATGCTCTTTTTAGCCGCCGACTCTAAACAACCATCAATTGCCTACTGCAGGATTTCTTTCACAATGCCGCTGGCCTTGCTGAAATCCATCTGCCCGGCATACTTTTCCTTGAGCGCGTTCATGCATTTGCCCATGTCGCGCAAGCCGCCTGCCCCGATTTCCTCGATAACCTGAGAACAGGCCAGACGGACATCCGCCTCGTCAAGCTGCTTCGGCAGAAAGCCACGGATAATCTCGATTTCCGCGCGTTCCTGTTCGGCCAGTTCAAGCCGGTTACCTTCTTCGTAAAGCTTCGCTGATTCCTCGCGCTGCTTGATCATCTTGGCCAGAATCGCGCTGATGTCATCGCCCGAAACCGGGTCCTTGCCCGATCCGCGATTCAAAATATCCCGATCCTGGATGGCAGCCATGATCAGGCGCAGCGTCGGAACGCGGCTCCTGTCCTGTGCCTTGATTGCCGTTGTCAGTGCCCCGGCGATTGTATCGCGCATGGCTTCATTCTCCTGTTGTCCGCGCACCGTACCGGTGGGTCCGAGCGAAATCAATCATCGTGGCGGGACGGCTCAGCACCGAATTCCACGAAGAGTTTTCGTGTCGCAATTGACCGGAAGCGCGGTTTTCTTTATGGTCCGTGACCTAGCCAGACATTTTTGTTTTTACTGCGGTGGTAAGGTCAAACGACCACCGCGTTCAGCCATGTCATATGGAATATCGAACGGCATTTTTCAATGCCCAATGAATAACGACGACGCAAGCCCACGCTCAGGAGTGCCGCATGACCGCCCCGACAACCACAGACGCAGGTGCAAAAACCGCAGCCTGGACAGAGTTCAAGCCGACAGCGGTTCTGGTTCTGGCCGATGGAACGGTTATCGAGGGCAAGGGACTTGGCGCGACCGGCGCCTGTGAAGCGGAAGTCTGCTTCAACACGGCCCTCACCGGTTACGAGGAAATCCTCACCGATCCTTCCTATGCCGGCCAGATCGTCACGTTCACCTTCCCGCATATCGGCAATGTCGGCACCAACAAGGAAGACATCGAGGACCTCAATCCGGCCAATCGGGCCGGTGCCGTGGGTGCGATCTTCAAGGCCGACATCACTGCACCATCCAGTTACCGTGCGGCCGAGCATCTCGATGATTGGCTGAAAGCTCGCGGCGTGATTGCGCTTGCTGGTGTCGATACCCGTGCACTCACAGTTCTCATTCGCGAAAAGGGCATGCCGAATGGCGTTATCGCCCATGACCCCGAGGGCAAATTTGACATTCCAGCGCTCACCAAGCGTGCAGCGGCCTGGCATGGTTTGCTCGATCTTGATCTGGCCAAGGATGTGACCTCGGGTCAGAGCTCGGTCTGGACTGAAAAGCCATGGGTATGGGATGAAGGTTTTGACCAGCAGACCACGCCGGAATTTCACGTGGTTGCCATCGACTACGGTATCAAGCGCAACATTCTGCGTCTGATTGCAGGTCTTGGCGCCAAGGTGACGATCGTTCCGGCAACCGCGACAGCCGAAGACGTTCTGGCGCACAAGCCTGACGGTATCTTCCTGTCCAACGGTCCCGGCGATCCGGCAGCCACCGGCAAATATGCGGTTCCGGCCATTCAGGAATTGATCAAGACCGACATTCCTGTTTTCGGCATCTGCCTTGGCCACCAGATGCTGGCGCTGGCGCTTGGTGCTGATACCAAGAAGATGCATCAGGGCCATCACGGTGCCAACCACCCGGTTCGCGACGACACAACCGGCAAGGTGGAAATCGTCTCGATGAATCACGGTTTTGCCGTGGACACGGAATCATTGCCGGACGGTGTAGAAGAAACCCACGTCTCGCTGTTCGACGGCAGCAATTGCGGCCTGCGCGTAACCGGCAAGGCAATCTTCTCGGTGCAGCACCATCCGGAAGCATCGCCCGGCCCGCAGGACTCACATTATCTCTTCCGCCGGTTCGCCAACCTCATTCGTACCCGTCAGGGCCGTGAACTCCTGCCCGAACGCGATCAGGCTGCCTGAGACAAATACTGCATCCCTGGGGTGCGTGGTTCGACAAGCTCACCATGAGGGAGAGTGAGGATGGCAGGGAGCTATATTCTGCAACACTCTCGGTCTCTTTGCAGCCAAACCAACTCCCTCATGGTGAGCTTGTCGAACCACGCACCTAAGAAATGCAGCTTATAACTTAGGCCACTTCCTGGCCGGTGCTGGCTTTCAGGATTGCAAACCACTGCTGGCGCTCGAGTTTGATATCGAGCGCCGATACCATCCTGGCCAAGCGATCACGCTTGAGGCTGCCCAGCACCGGGATAAGCCGCGCGGGATGCCGCAACAGCCAGGCAATGGCGATTGCCGAAATATCAGCAACGCCGATCTCATCACCAACAGTTTGCAACGCATTGCGTACACGCTGGTCCTGCTCGCCTGTTCCGGTAAACAGGCTGCCGCCGCCAAGCGGTGACCAGATCATCGGCGCATAACGCAGCCGCTGCGCATGATCGAGACTGCCATCGGTCAAGGGTGCTGAATGCATCACCGATAGTTCGATCTGGTTGGTAACAACCGGGAAAGGCAAGCGCGAGGCAAGCAGATCAATCTGCGAGGGTGTAAAATTCGACACGCCAATAGCTCGCACTTTTCCGGCCTTAACAACCGACTGCAATCCTTCGGCGGTTTCATCCGCATCCATCAACGGATCCGGGCGATGCAACAGCAGCACGTCGAGATAATCCGTGTGGAGGTTTTTGAGCGAGCGATCCACCGACGCTTTGATATGAGCCGCGCTGGTATCATAATGTTTGACCCGGTTATCGGGCCGCTCGGCCGATGTCAGCATGATATCGCATTTGGTGATCAGCTCGATCGAGGAACGCTTTCCACTCCATCCGGCGAGCCCAGCGCCAAACGCTGCCTCAACACCATAATTGCCGTAGATATCCGCATGATCGAAACTAGTCAGGCCAAGATCAATCGCCTCATCGATCAGGCGCGCTACTTCACTTGCCGTCGGCTTGGCACCCTGATCGAGCAAGCGCCATGCACCCAGCACCAGCCGCGATAGCGTCAGGCCGTCAGAATTCAGCGCAATGCGTTTTTCGTAGGACATCGTGGCACCTCCATCACGCAAATCGAACATGCTGCATAGCCCAAAGCGGCAGCCAATCAAAGGGCGGCGCACATATCCATCACATTCAGCCTTTTGACAGTTCGCAATCAATATTGTACCACTCAGTAAAGAGTTTTCCTTTTGGTACAACAATAGAAATGGAGCCCGAAATGTCCGAGCAGCGTCCACCACTTCCACCCTTCACACACGAAACAGCCACGCAGAAAGTCCGGGCGGCGGAAGATGGCTGGAACAGCCGCAACCCGGAACGGGTGTCGCTCGCCTATACCGCGGACAGCCACTGGCGTAATCGCGCTGAATTCGTGCAGGGGCGCGATGCAATCGTTGCGTTTCTCACGCGCAAGTGGAACCGGGAACTGGAATATCGCCTGATCAAAGAACTTTGGGCCTTTACCGGTAACCGGATCGCCGTGCGCTTTGCCTATGAATATCACGATGATTCCGGCAATTGGTTCCGCGCCTATGGCAATGAGAATTGGGAGTTCGACGAGAACGGTCTGATGCGCACGCGCTTTGCCTGTATCAACGATCTTCCGATCAAGGAATCCGAACGGAAGTTCTTTTGGGACCGGTCCGCTCCACGCCCGTCTGCTCACGCCAGCCTTTCAGAACTGGGACTTTAAACCATGGCAAGGATGGTGGCAGAGCGCCCCGATGTTATCCCGATGCTCGGCGAAATTTTCCGGGAGTACGGTTACGAAGGCGCAAGCCTGGCTGTCATCACCGAGAAGACGCGTCTTGGAAAAGGCAGCCTTTATCACTTCTTTCCCGGCGGGAAGGAAGAGATGGCAACGGTCGTTCTGCAACAGATCGATGCGTGGTTGGAGGATCAAATCTATCGCCCGTTGCGCGAGAGCGACAACCCGCGCGCTTCGATCAGCGCGATGTGCAGGGCCGTATCAGACTATTTCCGGTCAGGATGCCGCGTCTGTCTCGTTGGCGCCTTTGCCCTCGACAATGTCCGCGATCGTTTTGCCAGCGCTATCGTCGATTACTTCACAGCTTGGAAAAGCGCCCTGGCCGCAGCCTTGCAAAAGTTAGGTCACAAGCCCGATGAGGCAGCCGACCTTGCGGAGGAAGCAGTCGCCAACATCCAAGGGGCACTGGTGCTGGCCCGCGCATTGAATGACCCCGCTGTGTTTGAGCGGGCAATGCTCAGGATCGAGCGCCGGTTGCTATGATGCCTCGTTGGAGACAAGTGCACCCGGTGCCAGAGGTTCGGCCTTGGCCAGCGCGGTTTTTTCCACACGCAAGACAAAGACCATCACGGCAATTGCCACGAAAACACCGCCAAGCACATAGGGCGCACCGCCAAAGGTGATCAGTGCATTTGGCGCGGTGAAGATCGCGAAAATCTGAGTGAAAATCAGCGGGCCAATAATGTTGGTGATACTGAACAGGCTCGTCATGGCACCCTGCAACTCGCCCTGCTCGGAAGGCGGAACTTTTGCGGAGGCAATGCTGCGCATTGCCGGGTCAGCGACGCTTTCAAGACAGGTCGCCACAATCACCGCATAGACCATCCAGCCTTGCCATGCGGCGGCATAACCAAAGAAACCAAGCGCGGTGAAAACGAGCCCGATAACAGCCGTATGCCATTCGCCAAATCTGGCTACCACCCGAGGCAGGATAAAGCCCATGACAATCGCGCCGCCCATGCCAAACACACCCAGCGACAGGCCGATATCCCGCTGGTTCCAGTCATAGCGGTAGGCACTGACAAATGACCAGACCGAGGGGTAAGCCATGTGGCCAAGCGTCAGCATGAAAAACACCAGCCCGATCCAGAGAATGCCTTTATGCCCGCGCATCTGCTTGAGGGCGCCGAGCGGGTTAGCACGCGTCCAGTCGAATGTGCGGCGATTTTTGACCTCCAGTGTTTCCGGCAGAAAGAAATAAGCCACGATGAAATTGAGGAATGCTATCAGCGCGGCACCGTAGAACGGTACGCGCGGTCCAAACTCTCCGAGCAATCCGCCGATGATAGGCCCAAGGACGAAGCCGACACCAAACGCGATTCCCAATAATCCAAAATTCTTGGCGCGGTTCTCATCCGTACTCACATCAGCGATGTAGGCGGACGCAGTCGAGAAACTCGCACCGCTGATACCGGCCAGGACACGGCCGATGAACAGCACGCCAAAGCTGGTTGCCAATGCGCAGATCAGATTATCGATGGCAAATGTAAACACAGACGCGAGCAACACCGGACGGCGTCCGAACCGGTCGCTCAAATTGCCAATCAATGGTGCGAAAATGAACTGCATGGCGGCATAGACAAACAGCAGCCACCCGCCATCAATTGCCGCCTGGCTGACATCCGAGCCTGTCAATTGTTCGAGATAGGCTGGCAATACCGGCACGATAATCGCGATGCCGATAACATCGAGCAGAAGCATGATAAAGACGAGAGTCAGCCCACGTTTGGCAAGGACGGGATCAATCATCGAAAAACTCGCGCTAGATATCCCGGAGCGAAATAAACCCGGAAAATGCTCTTAAACGATTTCTGCAAGCGAAACAATACGTGAACATGATCAGAAAATCCGGGGAAAAGCTTCCAAATTATGTGCTTGAGCAAAAATCTCCTGACAAGGACTGCCAAACAAACTCAAAAATGAAGAGGTCTGTACCGGCGTTGCATCTCTGTTGCGCGTGGTTCGCCCTTCGACAAGCTCAGGAGCTCACCATGAGGGAGAGGGATGGGTTGCAGGGAGCTAAGGTCTGCAATGTTTCCGACGAGCCTTGCAGCCAACCATCTCCCTCATGGTGAGCTTGTCGAACCACGCAGAGAAGATCCTGCCAAGTACCACTAGCAACGCTTCAACCCAACAACACCCTTTACCTCGCATAATGGGTTGGCAAAGCCGTCGTCGCCTTCAAAGTCTCCATCGAAACCGAGGCGGATATGTCAAAAAACTCGACCTTTTCAACCAGCGTTTTGTAGATACCGTCATAGGCTTCGACACGCGGCAGAACCAGTTTCAGGATATAATCAATTGTGCCTGTCATTCGGTGCACCTCGACAATTTCAGGGATATCGATGATCGCCGCTCGAAACTGCTCCAGCCAATCGGCCGAGTGCCGTGCCGTCCGCACAATCACAAACATCGTAGTCGGCAGTCCCATGACAGGACGGTCGAGTAATACAACGCGCCCCGCGATATATTTCTCCTCCTCAAGCCGCTGGATCCGGCGCGAACAAGCCGATATGGACAGGTTGACCCGGTCAGCCAGATCAGAGACTGCAAGAGAAGCATCCTGTTGCAGCAAATCCAGAATCTTACGGTCACGATCATCGAGCATGGCAATCCTCAGGCAAATTTTCAGCGCTGCATCATCATAACACGCCGAATATTTGCATGGAAACAAATTTCCGTTGCAAACTTTGCGAACCCTTCGCGCGCGCTTCGAACTATGATTCCAGCATCGATTTCAAGGGAGTTTGTGATGCAGACGATTGGACTTATTGGCGGAATGAGTTGGGAAAGCACTGCTGTCTATTACCGGCAGATCAATGAGGCCGTCCGCGCCCGTCTGGGTGGGCTGGCTTCCGCCAAGGTCGCGATGCAATCGCTTGATTTCTCCGAAATCGTCGCCCTGCAAAAGAGCAATCGATGGGATGACGCAGCAGCACTTCTATCCGATGCGGCCAAACGCCTTGAAGCTGCCGGTGCCGATAGCGTTCTCATCTGCACCAATACCATGCACCTCGTTGCTGACGATGTAGCAAAATCGATCAATGTGCCCTTGATCGACATCCGCCGCGAAACCGGCCTCGTGCTGGCTGCCGCAGGCAAGAAGCGCCCGCTTCTTATGGCAACGCGTTACACGATGGAGCATGGGTTTTATGCCGATTATATGCGCGATGAATTCGGCATCGAGGTCGTTGTGCCCAATGAAATCGATCGCGCAAAAGTTCATTCGGTGATTTTCGATGAACTCTGCTGCGGTATCGTGAAGGAAGATTCCCGCCACGCTCTGGAAAAGATCATTCTGCGCGGCAAGGAAGCCGGTGCTGATTGCGTCATTCTCGGCTGCACGGAAATCTGCCTGTCGGTCACCGACGATAACGTCGCCCTGCCCGTATTCGACTCAACAACAATCCACTCCAATGCGGCTGTCGCCCATGCATTGGGACTGGATTTCGCGGGCAAGCAGAACGCCATTTAGCGGTCTGAAATTTGCATGAGCACGGTGCGTGGTTCGACAAGCTCACCATGAGGGAGATTGTGGATTGCGGGAGCTGTGTTCTGCAAATGATCGGGCTGATAATGCAGTCAGCAATCTCCCTCATGGTGAGCTTGTCGAACCACGCACCACTTATCGTGCAGCGGCGGTTTGATCAGATAGCGCCGCTGAATGTATCGCAGCTATCGAGCTTGCCACTGTCAAAGCCGCGTTTGAACCACGAACTGCGCTGCGCAGATGTTCCGTGGTTGAAGCTTTCAGGAACCACATAACCCTGCATCTTGCGCTGCAAAGTATCATCGCCGATCTGCTTGGCCGCATTCAGCGCTTCTTCCAGATCGCCTGCTTCAAGAATACCCTTCTGCTGGGTAAAATGTCCCCAGATACCGGCAAAACAATCCGCCTGAAGCTCGACACGAACAGACATGGCGTTGGCGTCGCCCTCACTCATGCTCTGACGCATCTGATTGAACTTCGGCAGGACACCAATCAGGTTCTGCACATGGTGTCCAACTTCATGCGCCAGCACATAAGCCTGCGCAAAATCACCTGACGCCCCGAACTTTTTGTCCAACTCATCGTAAAAGCTCAGGTCGATGTAGAGCTTCTTGTCACCCGGGCAGTAGAATGGTCCTGAGGCCGCACTGGCAAAGCCGCATGCCGAACGCACCTGACCATTGAACAAAACCATCGTTGGCGGCGGATATTGCTTGCCTTCAGATTGGAAAATGCCGCTCCAGACATCTTCTGTCTCGGCCAAAACGGTTTTGACGAACTGGGTCATCTGATCATTGCTTTGAGCAGACGTCCGTGGAGCCGATGACTGGGTCTGGCTTTGTCCCGGCGCCAGCTGATCGAGACCACCGCCGTCAACCAGAATCTGCATCGGGTCAATATTGGTGCAGAATTTCAGGAACAGAAAAATAGCCGCGAGAATAAGGATGCCCGATATGCCGCCGCCTCGAACGGATTGCATGCCGCCGCCACTGGGAAAGCGAAAACCGCCACCATTGCCTAGTCCGCCGGATGAACCGCCGTCATCGCCCTCGGTGCGGCGGTCCTCAACATTGTCACTCTGTCTACCGCCCTGCCAACGCATTTCCCACCTCCTGATCGCCTTCGGCCGAACCGGCCGATATGCTGCACTTCCAACAGTATAGTGCGTTATTTGTTCCACGCACGATGCTATTTTCAACTGCTGGCTGCAATCTATTCATGATCAATTTTCGTGACCGATTAATGCAGCAGAACCCTTATGTTTGGGCAGCAGATCAATATGAGAGATCATCTCTTGTGTTATCCATGCAAAGTGCGGCGAAAAAGCATGGATTTGCGCGTTTTTTGGGGTTACGTAATGCGATGGCTTTGCCTATAAGGCAGCCTTAGCCTCGCATTAGGAATTTTGTGTCTGCCCGTACGGTCGAATCCGTGCGGTTTTTTGTGCAGCACGCTGTTGATAGGAAGAAGCCATGCCAAAACGCACCGACATCAAATCTATTCTGATCATCGGCGCAGGACCGATTATCATCGGTCAGGCATGCGAATTCGATTATTCCGGTACACAGGCCTGCAAGGCTTTGAAAGAGGAAGGCTACCGAGTCATCCTTGTGAACTCCAATCCGGCAACGATCATGACCGATCCGGAACTGGCCGACGCGACCTACATCGAGCCGATCACCCCGGAAGTTGTTGCCAAAATCATCGCCAAGGAACGCCCTGACGCTCTGCTGCCAACCATGGGTGGTCAGACTGCGCTGAACACAGCGCTTTCGCTGCGCCGCATGGGCGTTCTGGAACGCTACAATGTTGAAATGATCGGCGCCAACGCCGAGGCAATCGACAAGGCCGAAGACCGCGCGCTTTTCCGCGAAGCCATGGCCAAGATCGGCCTTGAAACCCCCAAGTCCATGCTGGCCAATGCGACAGAGGTCAAGAATCTCGATCGCAAGTTGCACAAGGAACAGCGCGAAGTTGTCAAAGGCCAGTATTCCGGTGCCGAGCTTGATGCGGCTCTCGACAAGCTGGAAACCGAATGGCAGCTCGGTGAAGGCGACCGCAAGCAGCGCTATGTATCCCACGCGCTTGGAATGGCCGGTGCTGCGCTTGACCATGTCGGCCTTCCCGCGATCATCCGCCCGTCATTTACCATGGGTGGAACCGGCGGCGGCATAGCTTACAATCGCACCGAATTCTACGAAATCATCGGCAGCGGCCTTGATGCTTCCCCGACCACAGAAGTGCTGATCGAAGAATCGGTTCTCGGCTGGAAGGAATATGAAATGGAAGTCGTCCGCGACAAGGCGGACAATTGCATTATCATCTGCTCCATCGAGAATATCGATCCGATGGGCGTTCATACAGGCGACTCGATCACCGTAGCACCGGCCTTGACCCTGACGGACAAGGAATATCAGATCATGCGCAATGCCTCGATCGCTGTATTGCGTGAGATCGGTGTTGAGACAGGCGGCTCCAATGTGCAGTTCGCCGTCAATCCTGAAAACGGCCGCCTGATCGTCATCGAGATGAACCCGCGCGTATCCCGTTCTTCGGCCCTTGCCTCCAAGGCAACAGGCTTCCCGATTGCCAAGATCGCAGCGAAGCTTGCTGTCGGCTACACGTTGGACGAGCTGGAAAACGATATTACCGGTGGTGCAACCCCGGCTTCGTTCGAACCATCCATTGATTATGTCGTCACCAAGATCCCACGCTTTGCCTTCGAAAAATTCCCCGGAGCGGAGCCGACACTGACAACAGCGATGAAGTCTGTTGGTGAAGTCATGGCGATTGGCCGCACGTTCAAGGAATCGCTGCAGAAAGCCCTGCGCGGCCTCGAAACCGGCCTCACGGGTCTCGACGAGATCGCCATTCCCGGCCTCGGCGAAGGCAGCGACAACAATGCCATCCGCGCCGCCATCGGCACACCGACGCCGGACCGCCTGCGCATGGTCGGACAGGCCTTGCGGTTGGGCCTGAGCGTTGAAGAAGTGCATGAGGGTTGCAAGATCGATCCATGGTTCCTCGAACAGATGGCGGAAATCATCGCCACCGAAGAACGCGTGCGCGAACACGGTCTGCCACAGGATGCACAGAACCTGCGTATGCTGAAGGGCATGGGCTTCTCCGATGCGCGCCTTGCCAGCCTTGCCAAGATCGAGCCGAATGATGTGCTCAAACTGCGCAACAAGCTGGATGTTCATCCGGTCTTCAAACGTATTGATACCTGCGCGGCCGAATTCGCCTCACCGACAGCCTATATGTACTCCACCTACGAAGTGCCATTTGCGGGCGCCGTTGCGTCCGAAGCGCAGGTTTCTGATCGCAAGAAGGTCGTCATTCTTGGCGGCGGACCCAATCGTATCGGTCAGGGCATCGAGTTCGATTATTGCTGCTGCCATGCGGCCTTCGCCCTGCGCGATGCCGGTTATGAAGCCATCATGATCAACTGCAATCCGGAAACGGTATCGACTGATTACGACACATCAGATCGTCTGTACTTTGAGCCATTGACTGCAGAAGACGTGCTTGAAATCCTGCGCGTCGAGCAGACAGCCGGAACATTGCACGGCGTCATCGTTCAGTTCGGTGGACAGACACCGCTGAAACTCGCCGAAGCGCTCGAAAAGGCTGGCATCCCGATCCTCGGGACGTCGCCCGATGCTATCGATCTGGCTGAAGACCGCGACCGTTTCCAGAAACTGCTGATCAAGCTTGATCTGACCCAGCCCAAGAATGGCATTGCTTATTCGGTTGAGCAGGCGCGCACCATCGCCGGTGAGCTTGGCTTCCCGCTGGTTGTCCGCCCGTCCTACGTTCTCGGCGGCCGCGCCATGCAGATCATCCACGATGAGCGCGCGTTGCAGAGCTACCTGCTCGACACGGTGCCGGAACTCGTCCCGGAAGACATCAAACAAAAATATCCGAACGACAAGACCGGTCAGATCAACACGTTGCTTGGCAAGAACCCGTTGCTGTTTGATCGCTACCTCAGCGAAGCCATCGAAGTCGATGTGGATTGTCTGTGCGACGGCAAGGACACCTGGGTTTCCGGCATCATGGAACATATCGAAGAAGCCGGCATTCACTCGGGCGACAGTGCCTGCTCGCTGCCGGTTCATTCGCTTTCTGCCGAGATCGTCGCGCAGCTTGAAGCTGAAACTGCGGCGCTGGCAAAATCGCTCAATGTCGTTGGCTTGATGAATGTGCAATACGCCATCAAGGACGGCACGATCTATGTGCTGGAAGTCAATCCGCGCGCGTCGCGTACGGTGCCCTTCGTTGCCAAGACCATCGGCAAGCCAATCGCCAAGATCGCAGCCCGCATCATGGCGGGCGAAACACTGGATGAGGCCTTGGCTAATTACGGCGGCAAGCCATCCAGCACCGGACGCAAGCACATTGCAGTCAAGGAAGCTGTCTTCCCATTCGCCCGCTTCCCCGGTGTCGATATCCTGCTCGGACCAGAAATGCGTTCGACCGGCGAAGTCATGGGGCTCGATTATGACTATGCGTTGGCCTTCGCCAAGGCACAGCTTGGTGCCGGTGTTGACCTGCCGCGCGATGGAACATTGTTTGTGTCTGTCCGTGACGAAGACAAGCAACGCATCCTCTCGCCGGTCAAACGGCTTGCCGAGCTTGGCTTCAAGGTTCTTGCAACTGGCGGTACGGCCCGTTTCCTCGCGGAAAATGGCGTTGCGGCACAGAAGATCAACAAGGTTCAGGAAGGTCGCCCGCACGTCGAAGATGCTATTCGCAACCGGCAGGTCCAGCTGGTGTTCAACACGACAGATAGTGCCAAGGCGATCTCGGACTCGAAATCACTGCGCCGCGCGACGCTGATGCAGAAAGTACCATATTACACGACCCTGTCTGGAGCCGATGCCGTGGCCGAGGCCATTGCAGCGCTCAAAGCTGGCTCGCTTGAAGTGCGTCCCCTACAGGATTATTTCTAAGCCCTGATCTGGTCACGGCCCATGCCGTGACCAGATTTTATTGTCAGGTGCGCTTGGGTTCCTTTGTCGGATCGCCCTTTTCCGCGTTG
Source organism: Phyllobacterium sp. 628 (assembly GCF_014189505.1). GTDB lineage: Bacteria > Pseudomonadota > Alphaproteobacteria > Rhizobiales > Rhizobiaceae > Phyllobacterium. Next base: position 3,549,668 of record NZ_CP050301.1, read on the forward strand.
AGCGCCACACCGGCCGCGACAAGCTTGGTGACCACAGCTGTTTTTAATTCACCCGGACCCTGCAGTTTCAGCGAAGCCATCAAAAAGCTGCCGTTCTCTTCAAGTTTTGGTTCAAGCGATTTCATTTCCGCGCCACGCCACAGCGCAAACGCCACATGCGACTTGTGCGCTTTGAAGAGGCACACTGGACCATTGGACTCATAAACCGGATGGCCCCATTTGAAGGTCTCCGTAATTCCGTCCACACTCAATATGTCCCGCCGCAGCGCCACCAGAGCTTCTGCCTGCCAGCCACCAAGGCCCGCAATATAATCGTCAACCGTCTTGGCCACGTTCACCCCTCCCTCTCATGTTTCAAAGCTTAGTTCGGCGTCCCGTCAGGATCGCCCTTCTGCAATGTTTGCAGGTAATCTTCAAGCCGATCGAGACTCTCATCCCAAAATCGCCGGTAAAATTCCAGCCAATCGGAAACCTCGCGCAACGGTGCCGCTTCGAGCCTGCACGGCCGCCACTGCGCTTCCCTACCCCGCGCGATCAGCCCGGCCTTCTCCAAAACCTTTAAGTGCTTCGAAACGGCTGGCATGCTCATCTTAAAGGGCTCTGCCAATTCGGTCACGGATGTCTCGCCCTCGGCCAAACGTGCCAGAATAGCGCGCCGTGTCGGATCGGCGAGCGCTGCAAGGATGCCACTGAGGCGATCAGGCGTCATATGCTATATTACCTTTAGGTTAAATAATATGAAAGGGATACTCCAGTGCCCAATAGGTGTCAAGAATCAGGTATTTAAAGCACGTACACATCTGCGTGCGAATCTCCCATAAACCTCAAATCCATTTGAAAAACCATTTGACCTCAACCTCACTGGAGGTTTTATAGAGTGCGCTCCTTGTTTGATTTCGAATTACCCAGGAGCAATCGATGGTCACCGATATTCAACGCGTTACAGACGCGCAATTTCTCCGGCTCTTCAGCGCAAAACGGTTTCTTGTTACAGGCGCAACGGGAAATGTCGGCAGACACATCGTCAATGAATTGCTGGAAAATGGTCATCTTGTCAGGGCTCTGACACGCAATGCGCTGAAGGCCGGACTACCGGCATGCGTTCAGGTTATCGAGGGCGATCTGACAAAACCCGAAACGTTCGAGCGTGCACTTGCCGGCATTACCGGTCTTCATCTGATTACCATCGGCGGAGATGACTATGCGCCTCTCGAGAATGGCCATGACATTGTCCAGCTGGCCCGCTGGGAAGGCGTTCAGCGTGTTTGCGTTCTCAGCGACGGGCGCCGGGGAACCGTCGAAAGAGCAGTGACGAACAGCGATCTTGATTGGACTATTCTGCAACCGGTCGATCTGATGTCCAATACTTTGGGCTGGATCAAAGGCATTAAATCGGCAAACACCGTTCGAGAACCCTATGGCAGCTTGGGCAAGACCATCGTTCACGAAGCTGACGTTGCGGCAGTTGCCGCGAAAATCCTTGGCGATGGTGGCCATTCACGCAAAACATTGAAGCTCACAGGGCCGGAGGTTCTGACCATCCCGGATAAAATTCGCGCCATCAGCGCAGCCACCGGCAAGCCCATTCGCTATATCGAGGTGAGCGAAGAGCACACGCGCCAATCCATGCGCGAACTTGGTATCGAAGATGACGTTATTGACTACGTTGTAGCGTGGAATCGCAATCCGCCGCCAGAAGGCCGCACAGTAAACCGCAGCGTCGAACAGATCACCGGCAGACCGCCGCGCAGCTTCAATCATTGGGTCAAAGAGCATGCCAGGCTTTTCTCTTAAGCGATGGCAGGCGAAATATAGCAGAGGCTGCATCTGTAGGTGCGTGGCCTGACAAGCTCACCATGACGCGCGGCAGCAGAATATCTAAACTCCGCTTATGCCCTCGCCCTCCAACCCATGACCGCTGGGATCGCTGACAAAGTGCAGCACCTTGGAAAATACGTGATTGCTTGTGTCTTCACGCCCGATGTGCACCACGGTAGACTTGGCAAGTTTATCGCGCAACACGGCCATAACCCGGTCATGCGCGTTAGCTTCCATCGCATCCAGCGCTTCATCGATGACAACCCAGTCCGGCTTATGCAGCATCAAGCGGGCAAATGCCAAGGATTGCTGTTCGTCATCGCTAAGCTCGCGATCCCAGCGTGAGCGGAAATCGAGCATGGTTTTGAGGCGGTCGAGACCCAATTCATGCAGTGCAGAGATAAGCTGTTCGTCGGGAAAAGCACCTTTCCCAAGCGGGTAAGACATGACCTCCCGCAGGCTACCCGGCGGAAAATAGGGAGACCGCGGCATGTAGAGGATTGCTGTGTCTTTCGGCAGGGAGATATTGCCCGCGCCCCAAGGCCAAAGACCGGCAATCGCGCGGAAAAGCAGCGTCCTGTCAATGCCTGCCTCGCTGGTGATCAGCACGCGTTCACCCGCCTTGACCACGGCTTTCTTCTCTTTCAGGCGCACAGTTGCCAAGGGCGCTGTAATCTTCAGCGAGTCAAAAATCAGCTCGTTTGTGTCTGACTCTGAAAACTTGATCCTTTGCTCGACGCTGTTGAGGGAATCCATCGACTGTACTGCCTGCCGGAATGATGTGACGCGCAGAAGGGTGGCACGCCAATCAGCGATTGCCCCAAAATTATCGACGAACCATTTCAGCGAAGCCTGCAGCTGATTGAATGAGCCAACCGCTATGATCATGCCGCCGAAGGACAGATTTCCGGTAAAATAAACCGGTGCGGCCACCAGATAAGGCGCGATATTCGTGAACCAGCCATAACCCGAGGTTACCCAGACCAGCTGTGTCCAGGCTGATACGAGCCTGCGGATTGCCGCGAGCAGCGCATCGACGTCGAGACCAAGCCTGACCTTTTCATCGGGTTCGCCGCGATAGAGCGAAATGGCATCAATATGCTCGTTTACCCGCATCAACGAAAAGCGCAAATCCGACTCCCGCTGATAACGGTCAGCGTTGAGTTTGATCAGTTTGCGGCCGACGAACCAGCTGATCCAGGAAGCCAAACCGGCATAGAGGATCGCAGCCCAAACCATGTAGCCCGGAATGGAAAAACTGTAGCCATAGACATTAAAGACAAAGCCGCTGGAAAGTCCCCAAAGCACACCGATAAAGCTGAGCACCAAAATGGATGCCTGCAAAAGGCCAAGACCGAGATCCGTCGACATTTCCGCAAGATGACGCGCATCCTCATGCAGACGCTGGTCGGGATTAACGCCAATTGGCCCCGAATTGGAAAGCTTGAAGGCCCTTCTCGGAACCAGCCATTCACCAATGAGATCGCGGGTCAGGCCTTCGCGCAGTTTCATGCGGGTCATCTGGTTAAACCAGGCTTGCGCCACAGCGAGAACCAGAAGCACGCTCGCAATAACCAGAAATACCAGCAGCTCATTAAGGAACGCGGGAAAATCGCGATGTGAAAGCGCATCGAGAAAGCGCCCATTCCATTGGACGAGGCGAACCTGTCCATTGGACGTCACGATAATGATAGCGAACAGGCTGAGCAGCAGCAGTATAAGCCGATTACGGATGGGTGAGATCCAGTAGACGTCGATAATAACGCGGAGCTGAGAAAGAAACCCCACCTGGACTTCGCCGGCAACGGCGGTGGCGGACGTCTTGCTCTGTTTCTCTTCCGCCATGAGTTAGCCCCCGTGGACGACCGTGATTCGGCATGTCCACTTTATCATCAATGGTTGCTTTAGACTGGATAAAGCTCTGGAATCCAACAGCTCAAGTAAGGCTCAATTTTGCCATATCAAGGGCGGAAACTTATCATCCGAAATTGGGCGATTTGAATGCGGCTTGTTTCGGCTCCGATTCTGTCTTATGTATCTCGCATCGATTTATCGGTCGAGTGACTTTGCGACCCGCGTAACCCGTTACGCTTCCTGATGAACTCCATTGCATAGGTTCGATTCCCTGGGCAGCATAGCTGTATGCTGCCTGTCTTATATCTCTGAAAGGAATTTCCCATGGCTACGGGAACAGTGAAATGGTTCAACAGCACTAAGGGCTTCGGTTTCATCCAGCCTGACACCGGTGGTGCAGACGTATTCGTACACATCTCCGCTGTTGAACGTGCAGGTCTGCGCGGACTCAATGACGGCCAGAAGATCAACTACGAAATCGTACAAGATCGTCGTTCGGGCAAGTCGTCCGCTGACAACCTCAGCGTTGCTGGCTAATCGCCGCAAGCGAAAATCGTCTGATTTTCGCACGCACAAATTTGAAAAGGCGGGATTTTATCCCGCCTTTTTGCATTTCAGCAGTCTCATTACAGCCTTCAGAATCTAGCCAACTTCGACCACGATCTTGCCGAACGGTCCGCGCTCGAGATGATCCAGCGCTGCAACAAAGTCTGCCATCTTGTAGGTGGCGTCGACGACCGGGATGATCCCTGTCAGATCATAAGCAGCGACCAATTCTTCCAATGATCGTCTGTGGCCCACTTGAATGCCCTCCACGACCACCCGCTTGCGGCCAAACGGGCTAAATCCACCCGAAATCTCAAAACCATCGATAACCCCAATCAGTGAAATTCGCCCCCCCACAGCGGTTGCGTTCAGGGATTTATCCAGATGGGCACCGCCGATCGTCTCCAAAATATGGTCCGCTCCGTAATCATTGGTCAGGCGATAAACCGCCTCGACCCAATCTTCTTTCTTGCGATTGATGCCATGGTGTGCGCCAAGCTCTTTTGCCCGAGCCAGTTTCTTGTCATCCCCAGACACGACGATAACTTGTGCACCATGCATCAACGCAATCTGCAGGCCGAATATCGAAACGCCGCCTGTTCCCAGAACGACCACGATTTCCCCTGCACGAATGTTTCCGCGTTCGACCAGAGCCGTCCACGCGGTCAGTCCAGCACAGGACAAGGTGCTGGATTGGATGTCGTTGAGCTTGCTCGGGGCTCGAACTGCCCAATCCTCGTGCAGGACGATATATTCCGCCAGAGCGCCTTGTAGGGGAGAACCGAGATAACGGCTATTGGGATCACGGGCTGTGCCAAAGCCCCTGCCGTCAATCCAGCCAGGAATAAAGGTCGAGATAACGCGATCATCTTTCCCAAATCGAGTGACACCGGCGCCGATTGCAACGACGGTTCCGGACAGGTCCGAAAGCGGGCTAACGGGCTCGATCAGCGGATCTGGCAAGCCAAAACCCGAATCCACCAGCAGCTTGTCACGATAATTGAGTGAGGCAGCAGCCACCTTGATCAGGATTTCATTGGAACCGGGTGTCGGAATTTCTGCGTCGACCAGTTTGAGATTGTCACGGCCAGCACCGCTCAGCGCCCAGCGTTTCATTGTCGTTGTCATTGTAAATACCTCGTTTTTACCCGTCTGCCGGGATGGAGGAATTCAGATTATATGATCGATTGTTGATGCAGTTGCGCTCATTTCGTGCATTATTGTATCCTTGAATTCTACAATGGAGCAGAAAATGAAGCGACTTGCAGGTATCGAAGAATTCGTCGCAGTGGTGGAGGCTGGCGGCTTTTCTGCCGCCGCCCATAAGTTGCCTCTCACCCGCTCCGCCATTGGCAAAACCGTGGCGCGGCTGGAAGAACGGCTCGGCGTGCGGCTTTGCCACCGCACCACACGCGCATTCCAGCTGACCAGCGATGGTCACACGTTTTACGAACACTGCGTGCGCATTCTCTCCGAACTTGATACCGCTGAGAATGCAATGCGGAACGACAAGGATGAACCGGCCGGACGTCTGCGGATCAGTGTTCCCGTGATTTTTGGCCGTTATTGCGTCGCCCCTGTCGTTGCGGAACTGGCGCGCCAATACACGCAACTGCGCTTCGACGTGTCATTTACGGATCGTCCCGTCGATCTGATCGAGGAAGGCTATGATCTCGTAGTGCGCAACGCAGTATTACCGGATACGACTGTTCTTGCGGCACGCAGCATCGCGCGGCAGCGCATGACCATTTGCGCAGCACCCTCATATCTGGCAATGCGCGGGACACCGGCGACGATGGAAGATATCGCCGAACATGATTCCATCGTTTATGGCCGCGAAGGCTACACCCGCCCCTGGCTTTTTCCGGACGGGAAAGGTGGCAGCTACACTGCTCCTGCACGTAGCCGCATGATCCTCGATGATCTTGAAGCAGCAGCTGATACGGCAGTGGCGGGAATGGGCCTCGCGTGGCTGCCATGCTGGCTCATTCGTGACCGTATACACAACGGCAGTCTTGTCAGGGTCTTGCCCGACATCGAGCCGCTTGTGTTTGATACCTATGCGGTGTGGCCAAGAGCGCCGTTTATGCCCACGCGCATCCGCGTCCTTATCGATGCGCTGGCTTCCCGCCTGCCCGGAATGACCGGGACAGGCGGGGAAATCAAATCAGCTGGTTACCTCATCGGGAATCCAGGTGATCGGAACATGGCCCTCGTCCCCGGCGACACGGCTTAGCCATTTTGCCACCGATGGATAGGCTGACAGGTCATAGCCGCCGCGGTTTGCTTCATGCGTATAAGCATAAAGCGCAATATCGGCGATGCTGATGGCATCCCCGGCGAAGTAAGGCGTCTTTTGCAATTGTTGCTCCATGACGAGCAAAGCTTTGTTGCCACCCTCCAATGTTGCAGCCAGCCGTTCCGGGGTCGCGTCCTTTGCCCGCTCCGGATAAAGCAGCAAAGCGCGCCGTACCGCAATATTGGGCTCATGCGTATACTGCTCGAAGAACAACCACTGATACACCAAGGCGCGGGCGTAGGAATCCTCAGGGATGAAGCGGGTGCCTTCGGCAAGATGCAGGAGGATTGCATTGGATTCTGCGAGAAACCGGCCGTCGTCCATTTCAAGAAGCGGAACCTTGCCATTCGGGTTTTTCGCGGTGAACTCCGGTTTTCGCGTCGAACCATCCGCCGACGAAATCTCGACATGTTCAAACGGCAAGCCGAGCTTGGCCATCAAAAGACGGGGTTTGTAGCAATTTCCGGAGCTAAGTTGTGAATAGAGTTTTGGCATGGCTGGCCTCCTGTGGCGGGCGAATATCGCCGCTGGTGTCCGGTCTGTCTAATCAGTTTGATTGAAGCGTTTTACAAGCATATGTGATGGTTTAAACGTTTCATGTCACACCCTGCATAGAAACAACGTTATGTGAAGCCTTCAACGCTGCTTTTGCTTGCGATTCCTTGGGTCTTGCGACATAGCAGACCCGCAAACCGGCTACCGGTCATCAAACGCTCGCTTCAGGAGAACGATACCATGGCATTCCTCGCCGACGCCCTTTCCCGTGTGAAAGTTTCCGCAACCATTGCGATCACCCAGAAAGCGCGCGATCTGAAAGCCGAAGGCCGTGATGTGATTTCCCTCTCCGTTGGCGAGCCGGATTTTGATACGCCCAACAATATCAAGGAAGCCGCCATCGCTGCCATCCGTCGCGGCGAAACCAAGTACACGCCTGTTTCCGGTATCGTGCCGCTGCGTGAGGCAATCGTGCGCAAGTTCAAGCGCGAGAATGAACTGGATTACAAGGCAAGCCAGACCATCGTTTCCACCGGCGGCAAGCATGTAATCTATAACGCACTTCTCGCCACACTAAACCCCGGCGATGAAGTGATCTGTGTGGCGCCTTACTGGGTCAGCTATCCCGAAATGGTCGCGCTGTGCGGTGGCACGCCGGTTATTGTTTCGGCACTGCAAAAGAACGAATTCAAATTGCAGCCGGAAGATCTTGAACGTGCGATCACGCCCAAGACCAAATGGGTCATCCTCAACTCGCCGTCCAACCCTTCGGGCGCTGCCTATAGCTGGGACGAACTCAAGAAGATTACCGACGTTCTGATGCGTCATCCGCATGTCTGGGTTCTGACCGACGACATGTATGAGCACCTGACCTATGGCGATTTCAAATTCGTCACACCGGCACAGGTTGAACCGAATCTTTATGACCGTACACTGACCATGAACGGCGTGTCGAAAGCCTATGCCATGACCGGTTGGCGCATCGGCTATGCCGCTGGACCGCAGGCGCTGATCAGCGGCATAGACATGGTGCAGGGTCAGCAGACATCGGGTACCAGCGCGATTTCGCAATGGGCTGCAGTGGAAGCATTGGACGGAACCCAGGAACACTTGCCAATCTTCAAAAAGGCTTTTGAAGGTCGGCGCGATCTCATCGTTTCGATGTTGAACCAGACCAGCCTCCTGGAATGCCCGAAGCCGGAAGGCGCATTCTACGTCTATCCATCCTGCGCCGCGGCCATTGGCAAGACCGCACCATCGGGCAAGGTTATCGAGACGGATGAGGATTTTGTCAGCGAATTGCTGTCGAGCGAAGCCGTTGCTGCTGTGCATGGTTCGGCATTTGGTCTGGGACCAAACTTCCGCATTTCCTATGCAACTTCGGATGCCAATCTTGAAGAAGCGGGCAAGCGCATTCAGCGTTTCTGCGCAAGCCTGCGCTGATACCTGCCAAATTCACGATATCAAGGGGCCCATGAGGCCCCTTTTTATTGACCACAATCAGCATCTCACGGCTTTGTGTTGAAACTGATCTGCAAAATCTGACGTATTCTCGATGAAAATCCGCCGGAATGAAAGAACAACGATGGTCATGATCCACCGCAAGCCCGCTTGGGCAATCGCCGAAACTCTGGCAACACCAGAAGATGTCTTTTTAAACCGGCGGGCCATTTTGCAGGCATGGGGTTTGGGTGCTTTGGCAAGCGCAGCCACCCTAGCGCTGCCAAAAATGGCCCGCGCCGAAGAAGCTCGCAAACCTGCAGGCAATCCAGCGCTCTATCCGGCAAAACGCAACGACGCCTATCAGCTCGACCGCAGCCTGACGCCGGAAGAGATCAATGCAAAATACAATAATTTCTACGAGTTTGGCGGCGATAAGACTATTTATACGGAAGCGCAGAGCCTGATTACCAATCCATGGGCGATTGAAATCGATGGAATGGTTGAAAAGCCCTTCACGATCGAGTTTGCCGATCTTGAAAGCAAAATTCCGCTAGAGGAACGGTTATACCGGCACCGCTGCGTCGAGGCCTGGTCAATGACCATCCCATGGACCGGCTTTTCCCTGTCGAAGCTGGTCGAGCTCGCCAAGCCACTCAGTTCCGCCAAGTACATTCGTTTCGAGACCTTCAATGATCCGTCGATGGCCAGCGGCCAGAACGGCTTTCTCTACACTTGGCCCTATGTGGAAGGCGTCACAATGGCCGAGGCGACAAATGAGCTCGCCTTCATGGTTACTGGAGCCTATGGCAAGCCGCTGCTCAACCAGTTCGGCGCGCCGATCCGTCTTGCGCTTCCTTGGAAATACGGGTTCAAGTCGGTAAAATCGATACGCAAGATCACGTTCACTGACAAAAGGCCAGTCAGTTTCTGGGAAGAACTGGCATCCAATGAATATGGCTTCTGGGCGAATGTTAACCCGGAGGTGGCGCATCCGCGCTGGAGCCAAGCGCAGGAGCGCGTGCTGCACACCAGCGAAACGGTGCCGACGCTTCTGTTCAACGGCTATGGGGATCAGGTCGCCTCACTTTACAAAGGCCTCGAGAGCGAAACGCTCTATCGTTAGTTTTAAGAAACTTGCCCCTGAAAAGAAAAGAGGCCGGACAATTGCCCGGCCTTAAGTTTTGAAGGATGCCATTTCTGGCAAAACCTCCAGAGGGGAACACTAGCGGATGCGCAATGGGAGGAGGAGACGCATCGGCTAGTGGTGTGGATATGAGCCCTTTGACCGTTTGTTGCAATCCCCCAATTGTGCATTGCACCCATGCGCCGGATGCATAGCGACAATTTATCAGCATTTTTGAAATGACAGCAGACATTTACCACGTAATCGGGCAATGCCATGCTCCAAACCAGTCAGCATTCAAAAAGAAATTTTTCCGGAAAAAGACAGAAAAGCCGATCAATAAGACCAAGTACGGGCTTTCGAGAAAAGGAAATCTCGAAATACGTGCAATTTGGCCGCGTTCTTGATTCCCTCGGGATAACAGAAGAACGTATCGAAAGATGGCATTTCCATCTCCGGTAAAAGGCGCACCAGCGTTGAATCCTTCTCGACCATGTAGTCAGGAAGCACCCCAAGACCAACGCCTTTCTGGATAGCGCGCTTGATCGACAGCAGGTTGTTGATCTGCAGAACAGCCGGCCGCAAATTCCCGTCAGACCGCCCGATACCTTCCAGCCAGTTAAGATTGGTCAGGTATGACGGCGCGGGTTCACCAAAGCTGACAATACGGTGGGAGTCGATCTCATCGATGTTTTCAATCTTGCCATATTTGGCAATGTAGCCTGGCGAAGCGTAGACATGCATGTGCACCGTGAACAGGCGGCGCTGGATCAGATCCGGCTGCTGCGGCTGCCGCAGACGAATGGCGCAATCCGCATGGCGCATCGTCAGATCTAGCTCTTCATTGTCGAGCAGCAACTGCAACTGCACTTCCGGATAAAGCTCAATGAATTCCTGCACGCGCTCAATCAGCCAGCCGGAGCCAAGGCCAACCGTTGTGGTCACACGAAGCTTGCCGGATGGACGGTCCTTGCTTTCGGTAAGGCGAGAACGAACATTCTCAAGCTTCATCAGCACTTCATGCGCCGTGCGATACAGCACTTCGCCCTGTTCGGTGAGGATCAGGCCGCGAGCATGGCGATGAAACAGAGGAACGCCGACATCCTGCTCCAATGCGCTCACCTGCCGGGATATGGCTGATTGCGATAGATGCAGCGTCTCAGCGGCATGGGTGAACGACCCCGCCTCTGCAGCAGCATGAAATATTCGCAACTTGTCCCAGTCAAGTGACATGGCGCAGTCTCTCCCCCATTCCGGCTCCGCAAATCGAAACCGGCTTATACCAACCGCCCTATTCGGCTGCCTGACGCACTGGTTCCTGTGCGGCCAGCCAGCGCTCGGCCTCGAGCGCTGCCATGCAGCCCATGCCGGCCGCTGTCACCGCCTGACGATAAATATCGTCGGTGACATCGCCCGCAGCAAAAACACCGGGAACGTCGGTCGCCGTGGAATCCGCAGCAGTCCACAAATAGCCATTCGGCTTATGCTTTAGTTTCCCCTTGAACAGTTCAACAGCCGGTGCGTGGCCAATGGCAACAAAAACGCCATCTGTCGCAATGTCCGTCGTCTCGCCTGTCTGCACGTTCTTCAGCCGCACGCCTGATACAGATGATGGCATTGGCGGCTTGGCTTCGGTTCCGGTAATCTCATCAATCACGTTGTCCCAAATGACTTTGACATTTTCGCGGTTAAAAAGCCGGTCCTGCAGAATTTTTTCGGCACGGAAATGATCGCGGCGATGCACGACCGTGACGGACTTCGCCAGATTGGCAAGATAGAGCGCTTCCTCGACGGCTGTGTTACCGCCACCGACGACCACAACGTCCTTGTTGCGATAGAAGAAGCCATCGCATGTGGCGCATGCCGAAACGCCAAAACCCATGAAGGCCTGTTCGGTCGGAATACCCAGCCATTTGGCCTGCGCACCGGTCGCAATGATCAGCGCATCGCATGTGTACTGCGTGCCTCCGTCACCGATAAGGCGGAATGGCCGGGCAGAGATATCAACCTCTGTGATAATGTCATGGATGATCTCTGCGCCGACATGTTCTGCCTGAATACGCATCTGGTCCATCATCCAAGGGCCCTTCACCGGATCAGCATAGCCAGGATAATTCTCGACGTCGGTCGTAATCATCAACTGGCCGCCTTGCTGCAAACCGGCAACAATGACAGGCTTAAGATTGGCACGGGCAGCATAGATCGCCGCGGTATAACCGGCGGGACCGGAACCGATAATGAGAACGGGCACGTGGCGTTGTGTCATAATAAAACCTATAAAAACAGAAGTTCAGCCAGAAACCTTAAGAACAGGCTTTCGCCTATCTTCATCGGTATAAGGTAGTGGGTCAGCCCCCTCTGTTGCAAGGTCTGAGCTTGATATAGCTGGGTTAGCCACAGCTTGTAGGTGGTGATTTGCCGTTTCCAGCGCATTGTACCGCCTGAGGTAACCGGTTATGAAACATCCGGTGTCCATATCGCAATGCTGAGGTCTGCCCCATTTTTCGCACCATCATCAATATTTGCGCGCGATTTGGTCTGGTTATGGCAGCTGCCATGCTGATTCCTGCCGCCGTGGACCTGCATGCGGGCAGCCAGGACTGGGTTACTTTCGTTCAATCGGCACTCTTTACCGGCGTCCTTTGCGGGTTGATCGCTCTGGCAACAAACAATCCCGACATCCGGTTTACCCCCCGCCTTGGCTTTCTGCTGATTGTCGCGGTCTGGATCACAGCGGCATTGCTGGGCTCGTTGCCCTTGTATTTTTCGCGGTTGCCCATCAGTTTTGCCAAAGCATTTTTCGAATCCATGTCTGGCATCACCTCAACCGGCGCAACGGTTTTGACCGGCCTCGATACAATGCCTCGAGGCATCCTCATGTGGCGCTCCTTGCTGTGCTGGCTCGGCGGCTTCGGCTTCGTCGGTTTGGGATTGCTGCTTTTGCCATCCCTGCGCGTCGGCGGCATTCAGCTTCTGCACATGGAATCTTCGGATAAGTCAGAAAAAATCCTGCCGCGTATTCACCAGATCGCCATGGGCATTATCATCGCCTATGTCAGCCTGACAGTGGCATGTACCGTGCTCTATTTTGTTGCTGGTATGGGCATATTCGACGCAGTCAATCACGGCATGACAACCGTCGCGACGGCTGGTTTTTCCACCCATGATTCATCGCTGGGCTTTTATGCCCATAACCGTGCCATTCTTGTCATCGCCACGATTTTTATGATTCTTGGCGCATTGCCATTCGTGCTCTACATCAAAGCCGTGATGCCGCAGCGCCTGACCTCACTCGCCGATCCGCAGGTGACGTTGTTCTTCATCATCGTCATCGGTTTGAGCTTTTTCCTGGCCGTTGGGCTGACGCTGGAAACCGGCCTTGGTTTTGGCGATGCCTTGATCGCCGCATCGTTCAATCTCGTATCAGTCATTTCCACGACCGGTTTCGCCACGGAAGATTATACGCGCTGGGGATCTGAAGCACTTGGCATCTTTTTCATTGTGACCTTCATCGGCGGCTGTGCAGGTTCCACCTCCGGCGGCATCAAGCTCAATCGTCTGATTATTCTTTGGCAATTGGCATCGGCCAGCCTTACCCGCCTGATTTTGCCGAATGCCATCGTGAAAATGCGCTATGGCCGCTCGGAAATTACCCAGGATGTCGCACAATCAGCGCTTCTGTTCATTTTCCTTTATATGTCCTCACTGGTCGCCGGCGCCACCGTCCTTGCAATGCTTGGCAATGATCTGGGAACATCCATTACCGGCGCCCTCACCGCGCTCTCCAATGTCGGACCCGGCTTTGGTGACACGATCGGCCCCGTGGGTAATTTCTCTACCCTTGGCGATCCTTCCCTGATGGTTCTCAGCTATCTGATGCTGGCCGGGCGACTGGAAATCATCACCGTTGTCATCCTGTTCACCCGCAGTTTCTGGAGCCGGTAAGCCATGCTACACACCGAAGCTGTTTGTAACCGGATGCGGATGCATTACACAGCGACAGGAATCGCCTATGGTGTCCTGCGTAAGCCTTTTTGACAGGGATAGAATCAGACCATGCCTTTGAAGGCGGACTTGGACGAGATCGACTGGAAAATCCTGAAACAGCTTCAGGACAATGGTCGCATTACCAATGTGGAACTGGCCGAACGTGTCGGCATATCCGCGCCACCGTGCCTGCGCCGTGTGCGCAAGCTCGAAGAGAGCGGCATCATTCAGGGCTACCGCGCCATTTTGAATGGCTCGATTCTCGGTCAGGATATTGTTGCCTTCTGTATGATCCGGCTGCATCGCCAGTCCGATGCCGATCTGAAGAGCTTTGCTGAAAAGACCAAAAGCTGGACCATTGTGCGCCGTGCATGGATGGTTTCGGGCGAGTCCGATTTCCTGCTGCACTGCGTCGCCAGCGATATCAGCATTTTCCAGAATTTTGTTATCGAGGATTTGACGGCAACACCCAATGTCGATTCCGTCCGCACGTCATTGACGATCCGCTCGGTAAAGAACGAACCTTTAATGGTGCTTTAGCCTCTGATTTTTGAATAGAGAAACAGCAGGACGCGATAGTAAGGGCGCAGCACTTCCCGCTTGAGCTTGTCCGACAGGGTCTTCTTGCCCTGCACAACAGTACCGCCAAGATCGAAATCAATCTCGCGAATGGTGATCGGGCGCGCGGACAACACTCGAACCGCATGCAACCAGCGCATCTGCAGCGTGGTATCGACCGGCCGGTCAAATTTCGCTGTGGCGGCAAGCAGCGCAATCGCGGCCTCACGCCCGACCAGCTGCATCTGCATGCCAAGGCCGGGCAGCTTGGGTTGAATAATCGATATGTCTTCGCTTCGGGCGATCTCTGGCCCTGCTTCGCCGCGAGACCACCGGGGGAAACGAATGTAATCTGCAGGCTGCAAGGCGCTCATCGCCAGCTTTAACTGGACGGCGAAAGCTGCATCATCGATATCAACATCGTCCTCAATGATCAGACCCGCATCAAGGCCGCCATCAACAATCGCCTGCCACGCCTTTCGATGTGACAGAAAGCAGGCAATTTCCGTGATCCGAAGCTCAAATGGATAGGGAGGAAAATGCAGCGGCTTGCGGCTGTACACAACCGCCGCATCCGATGGGGTCAAATTCTGCGCATCAACCGCATCAAGGATTTCTGCCTTGACCGGCAAGCGCTGCATAAACGCTCTGACATGTTCGCCGCGCTTTTCAGCACGCGCCAGATGAATGATGAAAGCCGAGACGTTCACGACCTGGTCCTGACATCGGTTGCAAACAGGCGTTCATAGACGCTGAGAATTTTGGCCGCTTCATTTTGCAGGGGAAAGTTTGCCCGCACATGGTCGAGGCCTGCCTTCCCCGCCTCTGCGCATTTCTGCGGGTCGGCGAGATAGCGTTCAATCGCCTGTTCCAGCGCCAAACCATCACCGGCCGGCACCACCATTCCCGCAGCGCGGTTCACCATCTCCGCATAGGCGCCGGCATCGCTGGTAACGACTGCAGTCTGCGATGCCATAGCCTCAAGCGGGGTGAGCCCGAAACCTTCATTGCGCGAGGGTGCCACGTAGAGTGTCATACGGCGGTACCAAAGGCGCACGTCCGGCACTTCGCCCAGAAACACAATACGGTCCTGCAAGCCTGCCAAGGCGATCTTTTCCCGCAACGCCTGTTCAAAGCTTTTAAACTCAACCGTCGTGCGGCCGGTCATGACAGCCGTCCATTCCGGATAGCGTGGCAGAAGACTGATCATCGCATCGACAAAAAGATCGGTGCCTTTGGACGGTCTGATGCGACCTGAACAGCCAACGAGATATTGGCCCGGCAAACCGGAAGCGGCAAACCTGTCATTTTCATCCACCGGTGGATGAAACATGTCGGTGTCCACACCGTGCATGATCACCGTATGCGGCACCTTGAGATAGCTGCCGGACTTGGCACTGGTGGCAATCACGGCATTCATTTGCCGGATCAGCCATTTCGTAAAGGGCTTGTGGTCACGCTGCGCCGCCGAGGTAAACAGCAGCCGCAGCTTCATGCGCAGAACATGGCGCATAAGAATACCCGCAACCATTTCGTTGTTGCGGCGGGCATGCCAGATTCGGAAGGGTTTGGTGCTGGGCTTGAGCCATAAACCGGGCAGCGAACACCAGCCGAGTTTTGGCAAGCTATCCGGCAGACCCGGTCCCATGGCAACGATGTTCAGGCCATTGGCTCTTTGCAGCGGAATGAGCTGCACGATAGTTGAGGTGACCCCGGAAAGCTTGCGCTTGAAATTCGGAGCGATCACCTCAACGTTGCTTACCGGGTCTGGCACGATATCAGGCGAACTTGAATCCGACGATTTCATACGAACGGGCACCGCCCGGTGCGTTGACCTCGATCGTGTCGCCTTCGCTTTTGCCGATCAAGGCACGGGCAATAGGCGAAGAAATGGAAATCCGGCCAGCCTTGGGATCGGCTTCCTGATCGCCAACGATCTGATAGATTTTCTTGTCTTCCGTATCTTCATCGATCAGCTGAACCGTAGCGCCAAACTTGATCTTGTCGCCTGACAACTTCGAAATATCGATGATTTCGGCATGTCCAATATAGCCTTCGAGCTCACCAACGCGGCCTTCATTGTGGCTCTGCGCTTCCTTGGCGGCATGATATTCGGCATTTTCCGAAAGGTCGCCATGGGCGCGCGCTTCCGAAATTGCCAGAATGATACGCGGCCGCTCTTCTTGCTGGCGCCAGCGCAGCTCTTCCTTGAGCTTGTCAAATCCGCCTTGAGTCATCGGGACCTTTTCCATGCCCTCTCCTTTCGCAGTCAGTGTCAAATGCGCCCCGCAAAGGCCGCGCGACACAAAAAGAAAACGGTCCCCGAAGCTCAAGACTTCGGAACCGTTCAGTCATTCGTCGTTTAATATAGCATTGTTTCCGGCGATTTCACGAAGAAAGTGGAAAATGTCGCAGACCCTTCGTTTGTGAACTCTAGAAAAAGGCAAACACGACCATCACGCGACTGTGATGCAGCGTGAGACGACCGCGACGGTGGAATAACCCACTATGCAACGAGCCGGAACGCGAATTTAAACAGGGAGCGAGTGATGCGACATCAATTTGGTTTACTATCGGCCAGTCTGTTTGGCCTGATTGCGATGGGCTCCTGGTCATTCGCCGCTGAATTTAAAACGGACAAGGTGACGATTACAGCGCAAACCATCGCCGATAACCTGGAGCATCCCTGGGCGCTGGCCTTTCTGCCTAACGGAGCCTTGCTTGTGACCGAACGCACTGGAACGTTGCGCATCATCAAGGATGGCAAGACATCCGACCCGGTTGCCAATGTTCCAGAAGTCGCCGTTGTCGGCCAAGGCGGCCTGCTCGATATCGCACTTGCTCCCGACTTCACCACGAGCAGCACAATTTACTTCACGTTTTCGCAGCCCGGCAGCGGCGGCGCAGGAACGGCACTGGCAAGCGCCAAGCTGAAACGCAGTGATAACGGCAATACACTTGAAGACACCAAAATACTCGTGTCGATGAACAAAAAGACCACCAAAGGCCAGCATTTCGGCTCAAGGATTGTCGTTGCACCGGATGGCAAACTCTTCGTCACCATGGGAGAGCGCGGCGAACAGGACCGCGCGCAGGACTTCCAGGATCATGCGGGTTCCGTCCTACACATCAACGCTGACGGCAGCATCCCCAGCGAAAACCCCTTTGCCGACGGCTCAAAAGCGCTTCCGGAAATCTGGTCAAAGGGC
Source organism: Phyllobacterium sp. 628 (assembly GCF_014189505.1). Lineage (GTDB taxonomy): Bacteria > Pseudomonadota > Alphaproteobacteria > Rhizobiales > Rhizobiaceae > Phyllobacterium. The sequence continues at coordinate 3,567,000 of NZ_CP050301.1, forward strand.
CACCGTAATCCGCAAGGCGCTGCATGGGACCCGGTCACCAAGTCGCTGATTACAGTCGAACATGGAGCAATGGGCGGCGATGAGATCAACCGGCCGGAGGCCGGGAAGAATTACGGCTGGCCAATCATTTCCTTTGGCAGGCACTATACCGGGGCGAAGATCGGTAAAGGCAACAAAGCGGCGGGTTTCGAGCAGCCGGAATATTACTGGGATCCATCCATCGCACCATCGGGACTGGCGGTCTATCAGGGTGCGATGTTCCCGGAATGGCAGGGAGACCTGCTCGTCGGTGCCCTAAAATTTCAATTGCTCGTGCGTGTTGACCGCGACGAAAAAGGTACCATCAAAGGCGAAGAGCGCATGTTCGATGGTGAATTTGGCCGTATTCGCGATGTTCGCGTCGCCCCGGATGGATCGATCTATCTCCTGACCGATGAGAGCGATGGCAAGATCATCCGGCTAACCCGTGCATGAAAAACCCCTTTGAACACTCTTGCGGCCGCACATTGCTATCGGTAGAGCAATGTGCGGCCCGTTGATGACCGCAGATCACTCTACGGAATTTTCCTATGACACGCGGTCGTGCCAATCTCCTGTTGCTGTTTGCCGGTGCCATCTGGGGCCTTGGCTTTGTTGCGCAGGCAAGTGCAGTGGGGAATGTCGGGGCATTTCTATTCATAGGACTGCGGTTTTTGCTCGCCAGCGTCACAGTGGCACCACTTGCTTGGCGGGAAGCACGGCAAGCCAGACACAAGCTTTCCTTTCAGGACTACAGTGGCTTCATCTTTATCGGGCTGTTCCTGTCCATCGGATCAGTTCTGCAGCAAATCGGCCTTGCCACAACGACGGTCACAAATTCCGGCTTTTTGACTGGCCTTTATGTGGTGATGGTGCCCATTCTTGGCGTCGTCCTGTTCCGCAATTGGCCGAGCCCCATTGTCTGGCCCTGTGCTCTTACGGCGCTGGGCGGTATTTATCTGCTGGCCGGTGGACAGCTTAACAGTCTGACAACTGGCGACTGGCTGACGATCGCCTGCGCCGTCTTCTGGGCTTTGCAGATCATTTTCATCAACCGTCTCGCACGGGAAAATGGCCGGCCCTATATGCTTTCGCTGGTGCAGTTTCTCACATGCGCCGTTTTCGGCTTTACGGTTGCGCTGGCCACCGAACCGTTCAACTGGTCGACGGTCATGCTTTCGTGGCCGGCGATCCTGTTCGGCGGCGTGTTCTCCTGCGGTATCGCCTTTACTCTGCAGGCTGTCGGACAGCGCTACACAAGCGCGCCGCAGGCAGCGATCATGCTGTCATCCGAAGCACTCTTTGCGGCCTTGTTCGGCGCAATCCTTCTTGGCGAGCGCATGACTGTCCACGGTATGATTGGCTGTGCCCTGATCTTTGCGGCCATGATCAGCGTTGAAGTCATCCCGGCGATGCGCGAACGCGCCGACGCCACGTCCTGAGCCTTATTCTCGACGCAGGCGTTAACCTGCCCGCTGACCTTTCCTTTACGTTTTGGCTTTAGTTTATCCAGCATCCGCGCTTGGTTTCCAGCGAAAGAGGATGTGGTGACATGAGTTTTGCGTTGTCGACCGCTGCGCCCTTGAGGCGCATATCTACCGTTGTCATCCTGTGCACTTCAACAACGCTCAGCGCCTGTGGCATGGGCGACGTCAGGCGCCCACAGACAGATGTTGGTAATGGCTCAAACGTCTCGGTAGCTGACAATACCATTGTCGTCCCTCCCATAGCCGAAAACCCTCCGGTCGATCAGTCCATGGCGGATAGTTCGCTGGCAGGTGAGGAAGAACAGATCGCCACGAACGACGCGGTTGAACCGGCAGCACCCGAGGCGAGCCAGCCCGTGGTGACAGAAGAAAGCCGCAGCCTGACAACGCAGGAACAAAACTACGGCTATGCGGTCGGTATCAGCGACCCCATTGCACGCGGGCAAAGCAACTACGGTATGCCCGGCAGCGAAATCGCTTGCCGGACACAACTCAAGCAACTTGGCGTTGTCTTTCAGGAGCGGGCACCAATCAACGACGGCGGTGTTTGCCGCATCGACAATCCGTTGACTGTCAGCGGCTTTGCCAGCGGCAATATCAGGCTGAAACCAAGTGCGACGCTCAACTGCCAGATGACTTTGGCCTTTGCCCGCTGGGTCAAGGGCGATCTGTCACCGTCAACACGCCTGCGCTATCTCTCCGGGGTCAACACCATTCATCAGGCATCGAGCTATTCCTGCCGCACCATGAGCAACCGGCGCGGTGCGAACATGTCAGAACATTCCAAAGGCAATGCACTGGATATCGCCAAGATCACCCTGAACAACGGTACCGATATCAAAGTTCAAAAGCCTGGCTTCTTTGCCTTCCGTCAGCGCGGTTTGCTCAACAATGTCCGCTCCGACGCCTGTGATTATTTCACCACGGTTCTCGGGCCCGGCTACGATATTTTCCACAAGGACCATTTTCACTTCGACCTGATGCAGCGGCGCAGCAGTCACCGCGCCTGCCGCTAGGCAACATAGAGCCAGGTCTGCTTGAACAAACTCGCTCTAATGATGGTTGGGTTCTTTGACGCGACCGATATATTCCCAGACGGTCACGATAATCAGGATAAAGGTTGTGGCAGCGCCGAGTATAAGCGGAGACAATTCCGAGCCGCCGAATGCCAACGCCGCACACAGAACCAGTCCAGCGATATGCGAAAGCGGCGGCCTGCCTTCAACGTAACCCTTGAACAGCAGATTTCCGATCAGATAAAGCGCCGTTCCGCCAATTGATGTCCAAAGCACCGAGGAGTTGGAATGACCGGTTGGATGCGCCAGTATCAATTCGTCGGAAACGGCAACAACGATAATCCCCGCCACGAGCAACACGTGGATGTAAGTATAAGCCACGCGTGCGATCTTGCCCGGATCATCGGTGGAAGCGATCTTGTGGTGTGCTCTCGATTGCCCGACATTGAAGTAGATCAACCACATGGCAACTGAAGCGACGAAGGTCGTCAGGAATGCTGAAAATGAAATAAATGTCCACTCTTGCTCGGCAAATGTTGCGCCGGATACAAGGATGGATTCGCCCAGAGCTATGATGATGAACAATGCCGCCCGCTCGGCCATATGCTCACCGTCAACATCCCAATCTGTCGTGGTTGATGCGCCAAGACCCGGCGTACGGAAGCCCATCGCAGGACCGGCAAGCTCGATCAGCAAAGCGATCAGCCAGAAGAACACGCGGTTTTCCGGTTCCGCTAATCCGCCGCTGATCCAGAACACTGCCGATAGGGAAAGCCAGATCGAAATACGCACGAAATTCCAGTAATTCGCTGGATTATGGTGGCGCATGGCCCACATCATGAACAGCGACCGGCCGAGTTGCATGGCGACAAAGGCAAGGGCAAAGACCAGTCCGCGCCCGGCGAATGCCGTTGGTATGGATGTGGAAAGAACCAGCCCAGCCAGCATCAGCACGAACAACATGGTCCGCACAGGCGGTTTTGTCGGATCGAGCCAGTTGGTGACCCAGGCTGTGTACACCCAAACCCACCAGATGGCAGCGAGCAGAAGGGTGCTTTCGCCAAGGCCTTTCAAACTGAGATCATGCAGCAGAAAATGCGAAATCTGGGTAATCGCGAAAACGAAAACGAGATCGAAAAACAACTCGACGAAATCAACTTTCGCGCTATCGCCTTCGTTCCGTTTACGTGAATAGTTCCGGATCGCTCCAGATAATGCCATGCGCCGCCCTTCCCTATCAAATCCGAGTATCAGGGTGCCTCATTGACAACGCAAATCCAAGCCCCTCAGGATTCTGACCAGCGTACTCTACTTACCTGCAACGTAATCGCCATGGGACTTTAGTATTGGCATCATCTCTCAGAATTCAGTTTCTTGGGGAGAATAAAAAATGTCAGCCTACGCAATCGGCCATCTGCGCGCGGTCACTATGGGTCCCGGTATTGTTGCCTATCTCAAGGGAATCGATGCCACGCTCGCGCCATTTGGCGGGCGCTTCATCATTCACGGCGGATCGCCTGAGGTCAAAGAAGGTCAATGGGCTGGTGATCTGATCATTATCGAATTTCCGGGCCTGGAACAGGTGCGTGATTGGTATCAATCACCCGCCTATCAGGACATCCTGTCGTTCCGGTCAGATAATTCCGAAGGCGCGATTTTCTTGATCGATGGGACTTCAGCGGATCACAGGGCAACCGATGTGCTCGGGTAAACACTCCTGACAAAATGCCCTTGTCATCGATGCCGCCTATCCTTCTAATGGGTGCATACATCACCGTCAGGAAAGGCTTACCATGCGTTTTACCGACCGCTATCCGATTATCGTGACCGAACGAAAAGAAGCGTGCCGCGATTTCTGGATCCGCTATCTGGGTTTCACCAGCGGGTTTGACAGCACATGGTTTTGCTGGCTTTCGGGGGAGGATCAATCAGCCTCCATTGCCTTCATGACACCCGATCATCCATCGGCGCCTCCCGGCCCGGAGAGCTTCGGCGGCAAAGGCATGTGCTTTGAGCTACAGGTCGATGATGCAAAAGCGGCCTTCGAAAAGCTGTCCGCACTCGGTCTTCAGATCGAGTATCCGCTGACAGACGAGCCTTTTGGCCAGCGCCGTTTCGGCTTTCACGACCCGTCAGACCTCTGGATCGACATTGTCGAACAGATCGAGCCGGAAGCCGGGTTCTGGGACAAATATATGATTGGCAGCCAGGCTTAAACCCTGGTTTCCGGTGGCACTGGCGTGGGCTTACCGTCCTTGTCGAGTGCCACCATGACAAAATCGGCATGGGTAACGCGCTCCATCAGGTCTGACAGATAGCGCTGGGCCCATGCTTCAACTTTCAATGTGATCGACGTGCGGCCCACATGTTCGATATGCGTATAGACGCACAAAGTATCACCAATCTTCACCGGCTTGGCGAAGGCCATTTCCTTTACCGCCGCAGTCACGACACGGCCACGCGCCCGTTCTGCCGCCCGGATACCACAGGACAAATCCATCTGCGCCATAACCCAGCCGCCAAAAATATCGCCAGCCGCGTTGGCATCGGCGGGCATGGCAAGCGTGCGCAGCGTCAGTTCGCCGATTGGTTTTGTCTCTTCAGTCAATTCCGGTCTCCATAGTCCATTGCATTTCAATGCCATGATGCAGTGCAACAACGGGAATGGAAAGGGCTTCTGTGCAAGAACTGTCGGAAAGCCGACATAGGGGGTCGTTGCACGGTTTTTGCTCAAGCCCTGCCGTCCCGTAGGCTCGGCCACACAATGCATGACCGGAGTGAGCCATGAAAATCACCGATGTAAAAACCTTTGTGGTGGGCAATCCGCCCCCATCGTTTGGCGGCACGTGGTTCCTCTTTGTCCGGCTCACCACTGATTCCGGCGTGGTCGGTTATGGTGAAGCCTACAATTCTACAGTCAGTCCGCAGATCATGCGCAAGGTGGTCGAAGACGTCGCGGAACGCTGGCTGATCGGTGAAGACCCGCATCATATCGAGCGCTTTTTCCGCCGCGCCTATTCCGGCGGCTTCACCCAGCGCCCTGATGTGACCATCATGGGCGCAGTCTCTGCGCTGGAAATGGCCTGCTGGGATATTATCGGCAAAGAGGCCGACAAACCGGTTTATGAACTGCTGGGCGGCAGGGTGCATGATCGCCTGCGCAGCTATACCTATCTCTACCCGAAACCCGAGCTGGGCGAGACCTCGGCGATTTACTGGAATGCCGAAGCATCGGCAGAACGCGCCGCCGAATATGTGGCACAGGGATATACAGCGGTTAAATTCGATCCGGTTGCGCCCTATACATCGTTTGATCCGCGCCAGCTTTCGCTTGAACAACTCGATCTTGGTGAGAAATTCGTTCGTCTTGTCCGCGAGGCTGTTGGCTCCAAGGCCGATCTTCTCTTTGGCACCCATGGTCAGATGACGCCCACCAGCGCCGTGCGGCTGGCAAAACGGCTCGAGCCCTACGATCCGCTCTGGCTGGAAGAACCGGTCCCACCAGACATGCCCGAAAATATGGCCTATGTGCAGCAGCACACATCCATCCCGGTTGCCGCCGGTGAACGCCTGACGACAAAATACGAATTTCAGCGCTTGCTGGTGAATCGCGCCGCAAACATCCTGCAAATGAACCTTGGCCGTGTCGGCGGCATTCTTGAAGCCAAGAAAATTGCCGGAATGGCCGAAACCTTTCATGCGCAGATCGCCCCTCATCTCTATTGTGGTCCAATTGTCGGTGCTGCCAATATCCAGCTTTCCACGTGCAGCCCGAATTTCCTCATTCTTGAGTGCATTCAAGCGTTTGGCGGTTTTCATGCCGAACTTCTCAACAAGCCGCTTGAATGGGAGAACGGTTACATCATTCCGCCTACGGCGCCGGGGCTAGGTGTGGAATTGAACGAAGAGGTCGCCGAAGCACATGCCTATCACGGCAACGAACTGCACCTGAACATGGGGCGTGATCCACTGATCGTCTGATAAAACAGCCCAAACAATTGTTGGAAAATTGTCACGCCGGCCAGTCATCAGCATCACGAAACCGGCCTGACACGCGCTTTTCGGTTGCGGTATGTGCGGAATACTGGTTCTAACTCTCGAAGTGCATTTCGGAGTACGATCATGACCGTTTCCCGCTTGTCAGCATTCCTGTTGGTTATGCTTGTTCTGACAGGCTGCGGCGGCCGGGCTGTTCTCGGCCTCACCCAACAAGGTGTCATCAAGGCCAATGCGGCGGTTCCTGCACCGGTTCTCAACGACAAAACCGGTCCAAAGGCTGTCATTCCGATTTTCGTAGCGACCAGCCGCGAGCGTTCGGACAATCTGTCCCTGCCCTATTCGGCCAAACGGTCTCCAACCGTGAATTTTGCCCGGGTTGATGTCGGCATTCCACCCAATCACAAAAGCGGTGAGGTAGAAAAGAGCAGCAGCAAGCCCAATCCGGCACGAGATTTTGCTGCGACAGCGTTCCAGCCCTATGACAACAAGCAAATCTTTGTTGAGAAGATCAACGCGGAACTGGCCAAGCGTCCGGCCGACAAGCGCGAAATCTTTGTCTTCGTCCACGGCTACAACAACAATTTCGCCGACAGTGTTTTCCGCCAGGCCCAGTTTGCCTACGATTACGGCCTTCCCGCCGTTGCAGTACATTATTCCTGGCCCTCGGCCGGTTCTTTGGGGCTTTATGTCTATGATCGTGACAGTGCAACCTATGGCCGTGACGGGCTAGCGGAACTGCTTGAACTTGTCGCAGCCACCAAGGCGACGAAGATCCTGCTTGTCGGCCACTCCATGGGGTCATTCGTTGTGATGGAGGCCTTGAGCAAACTGGCGCAGACCGGACATCGCGATGTCTTCAAACGTTTTTCAGGCGTGATGCTTGCAGCGCCTGATATCGATGTTGACGTCTTTCAGGGACAGGTCGCCGATATTGGCCAACTTCCAAAACCGTTCACTATTCTTGTTTCCCGTGCCGATACCGCTTTGAATTTCTCGGGGCGCATCACCGGCGGCCATCCGCGTGTCGGCGATGGCACCAGCATTGCCATGTTGCAAAAGCTTGGGGTTGTCGTTCTCGATGCATCGGATCTTGATGGCGGCTCCCATGGGGTATTCGCCAGTTCACCGACATTGATGAGCATGGTCCGCAGCGGCCAACTGTCCCAGAAGGTTCTGGATGGCGACGAGACACCCGCCGGACAGTCCGTTCTGGCTGACGGTTCATCCGTTATAACAGGCGCTGCATCCCTTGTGATTTATCTGCCTTCCAGGCTTCTGGGCGCTATCCGCTAAGAACGCGCTTCGCACACACGAGAACACTGCGAAGCGACATAAATATTTATCGCCGTTCAACACTTACGTCATGATTCCGCTGTATTTTTTGGAAGAATCCGCTCATATATCAATCGTCTCTTTTTCTGAAAGATCACTCCGTGCCACTCCATATCGAGCTTGTCGGCAGCCTGGCTGCCCTGATCACCACCCTGTGCTGGGTTCCGCAGATCATCAAGATCGTTCGGCATCGGGATACTGGCAGTATTTCGCTCATCAGCAACGTATCTCTGGCACTTGGGGTTCTGCTCTGGCTGTTCTACGGCATCATGATCAGCTCATGGCCGGTCATGGCGGCAAATGGCGTTACGCTGTTGCTCATACTGACCATTCTTGGGCTTAAGCTGCGCTTCGGCTGAGACTACGCGCCGTCCTGCCATTGCAGATTGAAACAGCTGGCTAAAAATACAATTCTACATAGGTTTTCCTTCGATATTCCAGCAGGCATTCTAAACCCGACTTTCTCCAGAACAGGTGGGCTAGGACGGGATGGCAGCGGTATTTCATGTCAAGGCATATGCTTATCAATCCGAACTGCTTGAACGCCGCTTTCCCTTCCGCAACAAATTTCTCGATATTGTCCGGGATAATCTGAACGACTGGATCATTTATTATCAGCCGAAGCCACCGCCCGGCTCGGTTCTGTTCCGTCGCAGCGGCTATTTCGCAGCAGCGCGGATTACCGGCATCTTTCCGGAGCGGCAGGGCTATTCCTGTGCAGAGCTCGACCAGTTCATCGAATTTCGCGTTGCCGTTCCGCTGGGCATGCACGACCCTGCCTCGGGAACCAGCCGCTATTTTGAAGACGGCATGCAGGACAGCGACGGCTCGGTGAACTCCTCCCGCGTTCAGCAGGAGGTGCGGGCTATTTCCGACTTGAACTACCAACGCATCCTGGAGGCGGGTGTCGGCGGCCATATCTGGAACCGGATACCGGATGAAGAGCGGGGATCCGGTTTTGCCGAAGACCCGCCAGCTTCCGCTGAAAGGACACGCATCCTGTTGTCACGGCCTTTGCGCGACCGCATCTTCCGGCATGTGGTCAGCAATGCCTATGGACTGCGATGCGCCATGACTGGCGTTTCCTTGCGAACTGCGGACGGACGGCACGAGATTGAATGCGCACATATCATGCCGGTGGTGCATGCGGGACCGGACTCCGTGCGCAACGGCATTGCACTGTCACGTTCCGTGCATTGGATGTTTGACAATGGCCTCGTCTCTATCGGAGAGGATTACAAGATTTTGAAATCCAGACACACCGGCGCCCGGGGTCTCGATGCCCTCTTTCATAAATCCGGGTATATTTCTGTACCGAAGAATCGTGATTTCCAGCCTCGCCCGGAGTTTCTGCGCTATCATCGGGCGCATATTTTTGTACAGCGCTAACGCTGATCAAGACGGTTTAGATAGCTGCCATGCTGACAAGGCTCCTGACAACCTTATGTCAGTAGCCTGCCGCGAAACGTGACTTTTCCTGACTTGGCTCTTTCCATTTTGCCTGACTCCCACCATATTCAACCTATGGTTAAATCTCCTGACAAATATAACGCGGACGGTTTCGGCGAAGCGCCGCAGTCTGAACTGGAAGGCGCACCGCTTTCCGGCTCGATCAGCGATTGGGCCAAGCAGATTTCCGAGGAAACGGCCAAAGCACAGCCCAAACCCGCTAAACCGAAGAAAACTGCCGCGAAGGAAACCAGCAGTTCGCGGACCTCGCGCGGCACCTCCATCGGCGGATCGAACGATCCGAAAACCCGTGCAGCTGCAGGTCTCAATCCGGTAGCGGGTATGGACATTGCGCTGGAAGATGTCGGCAGTTTGCCTGCCGGCGGGGCAACCGCGACCGTGGCCGCTCTTTCCGCACTTATTGAAAGCGGCAATCCGCTATTCAAGAATGGTATGGCGTGGCAGCCGCACCGCCCCGCCCGGCCTTCGAAATCCGAAGGCGGCATCGCCATCCAGATGGAAACCGAGTTTACACCATCCGGCGACCAACCAACGGCTATTCGCGATCTTGTTTCCGGCATCAGCGACAATGACAAGACGCAGGTTCTGCTTGGTGTTACCGGTTCCGGTAAAACATTCACGATGGCCAAGGTTATCGAGGAGACCCAGCGTCCGGCGCTGATCCTCGCACCAAACAAGACGCTGGCAGCACAGCTTTACGGGGAATTCAAATCATTCTTCCCCAACAATGCCGTCGAGTACTTCGTTTCCTACTACGATTATTACCAGCCGGAAGCCTATGTGCCGCGCTCGGATACGTTCATCGAAAAGGAATCGTCGATCAACGAACAGATTGACCGGATGCGCCACTCGGCCACCCGCTCGCTGCTCGAACGCGATGACGTGATCATCGTTGCATCGGTGTCCTGCATTTACGGTATCGGCTCGGTCGAAACCTATACCGCCATGACCTTCGAAATGAAGATCGGTGACAAGCTGGACCAGCGGGCGCTGCTCGCCGATCTCGTGGCACAGCAGTACAAACGCCGCGATATGGATTTTACCCGTGGCTCATTCCGGGTACGTGGTGACACGATCGAACTGTTTCCGGCCCACCTTGAGGACCGCGCCTGGCGCATCTCCATGTTCGGCGACGAGATAGAGACGATCACTGAGTTTGATCCGCTGACCGGCCAGAAAACCGGTGATCTCAGTCAGGTCAAGATTTACGCCAATTCGCACTATGTGACACCGCGTCCGACGCTCAATCAGGCGATCAAGTCGATCAAGGAAGAGCTGAAGCATCGTCTGGTCGAATTGAATGAGGCTGGCCGTTTGCTTGAAGCCCAGCGGCTTGAACAGCGTTGTACCTTTGATCTCGAAATGCTCGAGGCCACCGGCTCCTGCGCGGGTATCGAAAACTATTCGCGCTATCTCACCGGCCGCAAACCGGGCGAGCCGCCACCCACATTGTTCGAATATATCCCGGACAATGCGCTGGTGTTCATCGACGAGAGCCACGTCACCGTTCCGCAGATCGGCGCGATGTACAAGGGCGATTTCCGCCGCAAGGCAACGCTGGCCGAATATGGCTTCCGCTTGCCATCCTGCCTCGACAACCGCCCGTTGCGTTTCGAGGAATGGGACGCCATGCGTCCGCAAACCGTTGCGGTATCCGCCACGCCCAGCAACTGGGAAATGGAAGAATCCGGCGGCGTCTTTGCCGAACAGGTTATTCGCCCCACCGGTCTGATCGACCCGCCGGTCGAGGTCCGCCCGGCCAAATCGCAGGTGGATGATGTTCTGGGCGAAATTCGCGAGACATCGGCCAAGGGTTACCGCACATTGGTAACGGTGCTCACGAAGCGCATGGCGGAAGATCTCACCGAATACCTGCATGAGCAGGGCATTCGCGTGCGCTACATGCACTCGGATATCGACACGCTGGAGCGCATTGAGATCCTGCGTGATCTGCGCCTTGGGGCGTTTGATGTGCTCGTCGGCATTAACCTGCTGCGCGAGGGTCTGGATATTCCGGAATGCGGTTTCGTTGCCATTCTCGATGCGGACAAGGAAGGGTTCCTGCGTTCGGAAACATCGCTGATCCAGACAATTGGCCGTGCCGCGCGTAACATTGACGGCAAGGTCATTCTCTATGCCGATCACATCACCGGTTCGATGGAACGGGCGATGGCGGAAACCAGCCGCCGCCGTGAAAAGCAGGAGGCCTACAACACCGCACACGGCATCACGCCTGCCAGTATCAAGAAGAATATCGGCGATATTCTCAACAGCCATTATGAACGCGATCACGTGCGTGCGGATATTTCGGGCTTTGCCGAATCCGGCGCGATGATGGGCAACAATCTCAAGTCGCATCTCGAACATCTGGAGAAGCAGATGCGGGTGGCTGCCGACGATCTCGACTTCGAAGTCGCCGCGAGACTGCGCGACGAAATCAAGCGGCTGCGCGAGACGGAACTGGCCATATCCGATGATCCGATGGCGCGCGAAGTCGAACTGGAAAGTCCTGTCAGCGGCCGCACCAAGGGCAGGCACAATGCAGGACGCGCCATGCATCGCGTGGTGACGGACGAGAACAGCGATCCGAATTCGCCGCTGTTCCGCAAACCGCATCTGGATGAGATGGGCGGCGATACCACGCGGCCGTTGGGTGCGGGCAAGTTCCGCAAGAATACGCTGGACGAGATGACGGTGGGCCGGACGGAAAAGCCGGTTCCGGGCATCCTGCCGGATAAACCCACTTCAACCGCCACCAACCGCAACGATGAGACGATCATCAGGCGGGAGCGCAGCGGTATCGGATCGTATGAAGATTCGAACGATGCCCGCAAGAAGCGCCGGCCCGGCAAGACAGGACGACCCGGGCGGTAATCCGGGTCGTACCATGAGGGAGAGTGAGGATTGCGAGGATTGTATTTGAAAGCAATAGGTTGATTGTTTTCACCCCCTTCTGCCCTGTCGGGCATCTCCCCCACAAGGGGGAGATCAGCCTTCATGGCTGTTTCAGACAACCTTCAATGTTGAAAATTGAGCAAGATTCTTGATGTCGAAGTGATCTCCCCCCTTGTGGGGGAGATGCCCGACAGGGCAGAGGGGGGTGAAACACTAATCACCACAGACCTTGTGTATCTTGACAGCTCTCTTCCCGCCCGCACAGGCGTGGGAAAGCTGAGGCATACGAAAACACTTACCCCTCCTGCTCTCCAAACACCTGCTGCCCCACCCGTTTAATCTCGGCAGAAAATTCCGGGTCATCCACAGCCCGCGAAAGGACAACCGTCCCCACCAGACCGGCCATGATCGCAATCGCTTTTTCACGCTGACGGGCTTTCGAGCGGGCAGTCACAGCATTCACCAGAATACCCAGAAGCGACTTTGTACCCTCGGTGAACCGTGACCGCACCGCACCACCGCGCCGTGCAACATCCGGTGCCAGCGCCGCCATCATGCAACCGCTCATTTTACCTTCGCCATGCGAATCGCCGCTCAAATAGGACTTCGTGATGGCTGCCAGCGTATCGTCGGGAAACTCTTGGGCGAGGCTGGTCCATCTGCGCACGGACACAGCCATGGCGGCAGCGCAGGCCTCGGCAATCAAATCTTCCTTCGACTCAAAATGTCCGTAAAACCCACCATGGGTGAGACCGGCGCTCTTCATGACATCGGCAACGCCGATGCCGTCAAAGCCCTTCTCACGAAACTGCTGACCGGCAATGTCGATAATCCGTGTGCGGTTTTCTGCTGCCTGCTCCCTGCTCACGCGCATGAAACATCCCTTCAAAAAAACTGAGTTGACAATTTATATGATGATCGTCATCAATAGTCAAATATGATGATCGTCATCTAAATCACTTATCGGCCAGCCTGAGGCGGATTCACTCAACCGCCCTACACGGAAAACGAACATGATTTCTTCTCCTCTCGCCGCCGCCCTCGCCCGGCGCAATGTGCACTACGGCTGGGTCGTCGTTGCCGTTACCTTCCTAACCATGCTGGTCACCGCCGCAGCGGTTGGTGCGCCCGGCGTTCTTATCGTCCCGCTGGAAAAAGAGTTCGGCTGGACCACCGAACAGATTGCCACCGCCTTTTCCATCCGCCTGTTGCTCTTTGGCCTCATGGGCCCGTTTGCTGCGGCTTTCATGAACTATTTCGGCGTGCGCAAGGTTGTTTGCGTGGCGCTGGCATTGATTGCGGGTGGTTCCTTTGTATCGCTGGCAATGACGCAGGTATGGCAACTTATCCTGCTCTGGGGCGTCGTGATCGGCTTTGGTACCGGACTGACTGCCATGGTCCTCGGTGCGACCGTCGCCACCCGGTGGTTTACCAACCGACGCGGACTGGTGCTCGGTATGCTGACGGCAAGCTCGGCAACCGGACAGCTGGCCTTCATGCCGCTCATGGCCTGGATCAGCGAAAACTTTGGCTGGCGCGCGGCAACAATGATGGTGTGCGGTCTGCTGATCATTGCCGCCATTGCTGTTTTTCTCTTGATGCGCGACCGGCCTTCCGATGTTGGCCTGCCAGCCTATGGCGAGGATGAGGTTACAAATACCGCGCCAGTGACAGGCGGACTCCTGACACTGATCCTCATGCCGTTGCAGGTTCTCAGGGAAATTTCCCGCAGCAGCACGTTCTGGGTTCTGTTCGCTACGTTTTATATATGCGGCGCCAGCACGAACGGACTGATTCAGACACATTTCGTTTCGCTCTGCGGTGATTATGGTCTGGCCGCTGTTACCGCTGCGAGTGTGCTGGCAATGATGGGCTTCTTTGATTTCTTCGGTACGATCGGCTCCGGCTGGCTGTCCGATCGTGTCGACAATCGCTGGCTCCTGTTCTGGTATTATGGCCTGCGGGGTGCGTCGCTGCTCTTCCTGCCCTACAGCAATTTCTCCATCTATGGCCTGTCGTTGTTTGCCATGTTCTATGGCCTCGACTGGATTGCCACCGTGCCGCCGACAGTCAAATTGGCAACCGACCGTTTCGGCCGTGAAAAGGCGGGCATGGTGTTTGGCTGGATCTTCGCCGGTCACCAGCTTGGTGCCGCATCGGCAGCCTATGGCGGCGGCTTTGCCCGCACCGAATATGCCAGCTACCTGCCCGCATTCTTTACCGCCGGTATCCTTTGCCTGATTGGAGCGCTTCTCGCATTGACCATAGCCAAAAAGAGCAAGGATGGTGCCGTGGGCGAACCGGCTCTGGCTCACTGAAATGGGATGAGGTGAAACCTGCTTTGATCAACCTGGTCGAGGCAGCAAAGCGTCTGCGGCTGGAACAGCGAGAGTAAACTATTGAGCGATACGCGCGCGGCGGCCGGCAGCTTTTGCCCGGTTGCCGCACGCTTCCATACTGCACCAGCGGCGCGTGTGGTTTTTGCTCGTGTCATAAAACACGACGCAACAGCGTTCATTGCTGCATTTTCGAACATTCGTCCCTTCAGTGGCAACGAACCGGGCAAAATCATGGGCGATATCCGCCAGAACGCGATCCGGTCCTGTGGTCACCGGCTTGGCGCGGGTGGCCCATCCGCTGCCTGAATTTTCCAGAATGGTCGCAACGGGATGCTCCGCCATCCGCCGGTTGATATCGGCGATGAAATCAGGATTGAGCGCCGTTCCCGCAGCAAGACCGTTTGCTGCCTCGCGCAACTGCGCACGAAACGATCTCGTCTCGATCAATGCTGTGTCAAACGCCTTCGCGCCGCTTTCGCCAGTCGGAAGATCAGTCGCCCTTGCCCAATCCATAAAGGCGTCGCCGCCAGCGAGCAGATCAACAAGCTCGCCATCGATAATCTGCGTGTTGACGAAATCCAGCCACAGGGCATTGCCCAAAAAAATGAACGACATGGTGCTTCCTTCCATTTCTTAAGAAGTAACCATCAAAATACGATTTGACAAGTTACTTCTATGCGAGTAACCATCAAAATGTAATTTAGACGGTGAAAGACAATCAAGCCAGGAGTCAAAGTGATGTCAAAGTCGAACGGACATGCACGTCCAGTGATCAGCTACCGGATGCAGGAAGTCGAAGGATTAAACATTTTTTACCGCGAGGCCGGGCCTCAAGATGCGCCGACGCTTCTGCTTCTGCACGGATTTCCCACGTCATCGCATATGTTTCGCGATCTGATTCCGCTGTTGGCCGATCGCTATCACGTGGTTTCGCCCGATTATCCCGGCTCCGGTTATAGCGACGCACCGTCGAACAAGGAGTTTGCATACACATTCGACCATCTGGCCGACATCATAGACGCTTTCACACAAAAGCTCGGCCTTAAGCGCTACGCGCTGTATTCGCAGGATTTTGGCGGTCCGGTCGGATTCCGCCTCGCTACCCGCCATCCGGAACGGGTGACGGCGATTTTCGTGCAGAATGCCGTGGCGCATGAAGAAGGCCTGTCCGAGGGCTTTGATACTGCGCGGCGCCTGTGGGCCAACCGCAATGCGGAAACCGAAGCCGCTATGCGCCGCCATCTCGTGATTGAGGACACGAGGGGTCAATACCTGTTCGGTGCCAAAGATCCCGCAAGAATCAACCCCGATGCGTGGACGCACGCACAAGATGGCCTAGACCGTCCGGGAATTGCCGACGCCCAGATCGACCTGCTTTATGATTATCAGTCAAACCTCAAGCAGTACCCGCATTTTCAGGCCTATTTCACCAAGCATCAACCACCCATGCTGATCACATGGGGCAAGCATGATCCATTCTTCGCTCTTGCTGGTGCCAACGCCTATGCCAAGCAACTGCCCGAAGCCGAATTGCATGTTTTCAATGGCGGGCATTTCCTGCTGGAAGATCATGCCGAGGAAGTGGCGGAGCTAATGCGGGAATTTCTTGAACGGACGCTAATTGCTTGAACGCGTTATTCCCCTGTGGGGAGAACACCGGCACCTCCCTCTCCGTCATCCTCGGGCTTGACCCGAAGATGACGGAGGGAGAAGTCAGCTACAATAGTAGCGGCGCTAGACATGGTTCGTTTTCGATAGGATCAAGGTTTAGCCTGTAATGCTCAATCAGCCACCCATCTCAAAATCAGCGAGCCCAATGCAGCCGAAGCGGTTTGCTCGTCCACGCAACCGCAGGTCATATCCCGCGAGATGGCTTCCGCCGCACCAATGATACCGACACAGCGCAATCTCAGATCATCAGCTGATAATGCTGAATAGGGTGCCAGCGCCTTGCAATAAAGATCGACATAGCTGTCGATCAGCCCCTTTGAAACGCTTCCATTTCTTCATCGCCCTTGAGCGCGGCCGAAATCGCATGCCATTCCTGCCCGATCAGCCGATAGCAGGCCATGTAGGCCTCGCTGACAACCTTGGCTGCTGTGCTCAATTGCTTAGGGGATTGCTCAAGTGCCACGAGCAGGTCATCAACCTGCCGTTGATCCAATTGCTGGTAGAGCGCGATGAGCAGGCCAGCGCGCGTGCCAAAATGTTCATAGGCTATCGGCTTGCTGACCCCGGCCCGTTCCGCCAGATAACCCAGCGTCAACGCATCGGTACCCTGCTCACGGATGATGCCGAGCGCAGTTTCCATAAGCTGATCCCGCCGCTGGGCTTTCGGCATTTTCTTCGCTGTGGCGTGGCTCATGCGGCATTTTCCTTTTCGTCAAGAATAGCAATGGCAGCCCTTGACTTGCAATCTCGCATCATCATATTACCATTAGTAACTTACTAATAGTAGTAAATTTGATCTTCGAAGGAATCGCCTTTCGGGATCGCTGTTGCCTAGCTTTATAGAGGAGATTGACCATGTCTACAGCCATCAAAAACCCGGTCCTGATCATCGGCGGATCAGGGATCGTCGGTGCCCAAGCGGCACAGACATTACGCCGGTTGCATCCAGATTTACCCATAGCCATTGGCGGGCGTGATATCGACAAGGCAAAAAGCGTTGCCGCAGCCATTGGCAATGCCGAGGCGGTGGTGATTGATCTCGACCGCGCTGATCTCGGTCTGCCTGATGCCGAGGCCTACAGCGCCCTCGTCCTGTTTGTGAAAGACGCGACGCTGAACAGCCTGAAATATGCGCAGGCATACAAACTGCCCTACCTGAGCGTTTCCAGCGGCGTGTTCGAAGTGGGTCCCGAAATGGCATATTACATTCGCAATCCCGGGAGTTCGCCCATTCTTATGGCCAGCACATGGCTTTCCGGCGCGGCGCTTTTTCCCGCCCTGCATGCGGCCAAAGAATTTCGCAGCATTGATGACATCTCCATCGCCGTTGTGCTGGACGAACAGGATATGGGCGGGCCAGCAGCCTTTGCCGACTTTGAGCGGCTTACCCAGTCCGCGCCCAACCCGCTTATATTCAAGAATGGCAAATGGCATTGGATCAAGGACGAGGAAATCAATCGTCGCATTATCGATATCGATGGCGTTGAGGCGGAAGCCAGCGCCTATTCTCCGCTTGACGTGCTTGGCCTTGGTGTGGCCACCGATGCAAAATCCATTCGCTTTGATCTGGTCTATGGTGAATCGGCGAGCCGTCGCCGCGGCGAAGCTTTCTCAACTGAGATCATCATTGAAATCAGCGGTGAACTGAAATCCGGCGAACCGGCAAAAACCCGTCTCGATATTGTGCACCCGCAGGGCCAGGCCCCGCTTACAGCACTGCTCGTGGCGCTTGGAATCGAGCGTCTGCTTGGCCTTGCCGGGGGCGAAAAGGTCGCTCCAGGCCTCTATTTCCCCGACACACTGATCGACGCGGACTATGTGATTGGCCGGATGAAAGAGTTCGGTACGGTGTTCAAACAGGACAATGCAACAAACCATCTGTGGGTTTCCGGGGAGAAGCGACATATCACTCGCGCATAAGCGAAAAGGGATGCTAAGGAGTTCCGCGCGCGCTATCCTCGCGCGGAATCACCCACCTGTCTGGAGAAGCAATGAAGGTCGATATCGACATGGGAGCGGCGCCCGCAGGCGCAAAAGCCATGCTCGATCTGGAAGAGCTTCTGGCAACCCGTCTGCTGGTACAGGGCAATTCCGGCTCCGGGAAATCTCACCTGCTTCGCCGCCTGCTCGAACAGAGCGCCCAATGGGTGCAGCAATGCGTGATTGATCCCGAAGGCGATTTCGTTACGCTCGCTGATAAATACGGCCATGTGATTGTTGACGGCGCCCGCACGGAAAATGAACTGACACGTATTGCTGCGCGCATTCGCCAGCACAGGGTTTCCGTGGTGCTTGACCTTGAGGGTCTCGATGTCGAGCAGCAGATGCGCTGCGCCGCAGCGTTTCTTGGCGGCCTTTTCGATGCGGAGCGCGATTACTGGTATCCGATGCTTGTTGTGGTGGATGAAGCCCAGCTCTTTGCCCCAGCGGTTGCGGGCGAAGTCTCGGATGAGGCACGCAAGCTATCGCTCGGTGCCATGACCAACCTGATGTGCCGTGGCCGCAAACGCGGCTTGGCAGGCGTGATCGCCACACAGCGGCTCGCCAAACTGGCCAAGAACGTTGCGGCTGAAGCTTCCAACTTCCTGATGGGTCGTACGTTCCTCGATATTGATATGGCCCGCGCCTCTGATCTTCTTGGTATGGACCGGCGGCAGGCTGAACAGTTTCGCGATCTGGCGCGCGGGCATTTCGTGGCGCTGGGACCTGCCCTGTCGCGCCGTCCCCTGCCGGTCACAATCGGCGCTGTGGAAACATCCGCCCGCTCGTCCAGCCCGAAGCTGACACCGCTGCCGCAACAGGCGGATGATGCGCGCGATCTGATTTTTACGCCCGCACCAGAAGAACGCCGCCCTGTCGTTCGCCGCACGCCGCCGCCACCGCAACCAACCCCGACCGCAGATATTCTGGCGCAGTTGACCCAGGCCAAAACAATGTCCGAGGCAGAGGCTCCGGCGATGTCATTGTTTCCGGAAATCGATCAGGCCGAGCGCAATGGTCTGATTGACGGCGTGATGCAGGAAATTCTCGGCGATCCCGATGCCGGTTTCCGCACGGATGCGGTTCTCTATCAGGATTTTCTGGTGCGCTGCCGTATCCGGCGGGTGCCAGGCGAAGCACTGTCGCTTCCCGCTTTCCGCCGCAAGCTCGCGGTCGCCCGTGCAGGCATCGATGGCGAGACAGCGCAAAGCGAGCCGTGGCAACAGGCACTCGAACTTTCCAAGAGCCTGCCGGACGATGTGCAAGGCGTGTTCTTCATCGTGGCGCAGGCGGCTGTTACCGGAAATCCATGCCCGTCAGATGCAACGCTGGCGCGCGCTTATGGCACCCATTCTGCCCGCCGCGCGCGGCGGCTGCTGACCTATTTCGAAGAACAGGGATTGGTTGTCGTGCGTACGGATTTTGCCGGCAACCGCGTGGTTGCCTTCCCCGACCTTGGCTGTGAGACAACAGCCGGTGATCCCAATGGGCCAGACGACGGCGCGCAGGAAGCTGCTGAATAGTCAGTCGATATCCGCCAGCAACCCTGCCAGCTCGCCTAGATGTTTGATCTCCCGGAAACGCGGCTCGGCAACAGGCGCATCCACGTGCTCGAACACCCATGTCAAACCGTGCGGGATATAGACGCCCCACCCGCCAGCCTGGATCGCCGGAACCACATCAGATTTCAGCGAATTGCCGATCATCATGCTCTGCGCCGGGCCATCACCATGACGGCTGAAAATACGCTCATACGTTGCCTTGTCCTTGTTGCTGACGATTTCCACCGCATCGAAGAAATCACCAAGACCGGATTGCGCCAGCTTGCGCTCCTGGTCGAACAGGTCACCCTTGGTGATCAGCACCAGCCGATACCGGTCTGCCAGTTGTTCCAGCGTCTGCTGTACATGCGGCAACGTTTCGATGGGATGGGTCAGCATTTCGCGGCCGGCCGCGAGAATCTCGCCAAGAACGGTTGATGGTATATCGCCATTCGTAACTTCCAGCGCCGTCTCGATCAGCGACAGTGTAAATCCCTTGATGCCGAATCCGTAAAGATCGAGATTGCGCTTTTCAACTTCGAGGAGCCGGTCGGAAAGGTCAGGCACATCCGTATAAGGGGCAAGGAGCGCCTCGAAATGCTTTTCCGAAAGGCGGAAGAACTGTTCATTTTCCCAAAGAGTATCGTCTGCATCAAAACCGATTGTTGTAAGGGAGGATTTATCTGGCATGTCTCTGAACTCATGGCTTGCTGAACAGATGTCGCGACCTGTGTAACTCCGCCTTCGGGCAAAATCCACCCGCTGTTATGCGTGCTTGTCTTGTTTCGCCACAAACGGAACCCCACCTGCGGCGGACGAACAACCCGGAGTACTGATGCATTGACCGCAGCCAAAAAGCCGAAACGCGCCCTCTTCATTGTCAATCCCAACGCGCGCAGCGGCAAAAAGCCAATCAATCCCATCCGCAGCGTGCTCGAAAATGGCGGATTGACCCTTGTCGATGCGGCTCCGGCAAAGGACGAATCCATTTCTGACGTGATCCGCCGCATGAAGGACCAATGCGATCTCGTGATTATCGGCGGCGGCGACGGTACATTGAATTCGGCAGCGGCTGGCCTCGTCGAGACGGGTCTACCGCTCGGCGTGCTGCCCTTGGGAACCGCCAATGATTTTGCCCGCACTATCGGTATTCCGCCCCTTCCCCTCAAAGCCGCCGAATTGATCCTCTCAACGAAGCCGCGACCAATCGATCTGGGTGAAGTCAACGGCAACCTGTTCTTCAACGTTGCCAGCATCGGCTTCAGCGCCGAACTGGCAGCAGAGCTCACCGAAAAAGCCAAAAAGCGGTGGGGCAAGCTCGGCTATGCCATCGTTGCAGCGCGGCTTCTGGCACGTTCGCGCCTGTTCACCGCCTATGTCGAGCATGATGGCGCGGTGGAAAAGATCAAGACAATGCAGGTTTCAGTCGGCAATGGGCGTCATTATGGCGGCGGCATGACTGTGGAGGAAACCGCCACTGCCGACGACGGGCGGCTCGACTTCTACAGCCTTGAAGTAGATCACTGGTGGCGATTGCTGGGTCTTTTGCCCAGCCTGCGCAAGGGAACGCAGGGGCGATGGGATGATGTGCGGGCCTTTCAGACGACGGAAGTCACCATCAAAACCAATAAGCCTCGCGCCGTAAATACGGACGGCGATCTCACCACGTGGACACCAGCGCATTTTCGTATCCGCGAAAAGGCGATTACTGTGTTTGCGCCGAAGCCAGCCGCTGTAAAAAGTTCGGCCCAAGCAGCGACCTGAGCTCCGGATGCCGGACTCTGAAATCAGAGAATTCACCATTTTCCGCATAACTTTCCTGCAAAATTCCCGCGCGCTTTATGCTACTCACGCAGTATCAAAAATGGAAAATGAGGCTTGAGTGAACTGGTTGGGGAAGATCGGTCTGATTGCATCATTCCTTGCGCTGGCCTCCCCAGCCCTGGCGGCTGACAACCCGTCAGTTTCCGTTCCAGTCAAACCGCCTGCACCAACAATCAGCCAGATCTGCGCTGCCATCGCCACCCAGGCCGACGGCCACGGTGTGCCCCGCGACTTCTTCGCCCGGCTGATCTGGAAGGAAAGCCGGTTCGATGATCAGGCACTAAGTCCCGTTGGCGCTCAGGGCATCGCCCAGTTTATGCCGGGCACCGCCAAGGAGCGGCAACTCGACGACCCGTTCGATTTTGCCAAAGCCTTGCCCGCTTCTGCCGCGCTGCTCAAAGACCTGCGCACCGCCTTTGGCAATTGGGGATTGGCTGCGGCCGCCTACAATGCCGGTCCAACCCGTGTCTCCAAATGGATGTCGAGTGGCGGCTTTCTGCCACTCGAAACCGAGGACTATGTCCTTGATATTACGGGGCGTCCCGCCGATGACTTTGCCGCTGGAGCCGAGATTTCCGCAGCGCCGCTCAATGCCAAACTGAGTTTCGACGCTGCCTGCCGCGAACTGCCAATCATTCGTTCGGCGACCATTTCCATGGCCCAGATCAAGCCCAAACCTTGGGGCATTCAGATTGCCGGTAATTTCCGCCGTTCTGCTGCCGTCAATCAAATGGAACGGCTGCGGCGGGCTTTTCCGGCTATTTTGAACCAGCATGAGCCCGTCATCAGCCGCTATCGCACGCCCATGGGCCGGCGCGGCATCTACGCGGTACGCATCGGTGCCGATACACGCGGCGAAGCCAATACCATCTGCGCCCAGCTGCACGGCGCTGGCGGCGCATGTATTGTGCTGCGCAACCGTTGATATTTGACCATTTGGACAGTTTTACTCGGATTCGGACAACTGACGGGCGCGATATGCAGTGTCTGACACAACCAATACACGAGCGTCCGGCAATAAATTTGCGCAGGCAAGTATGTCGGCTGCACAGCTGTTCGATATAGTCGCCTAAATGATAGAAAAACTTTTGCTTGCCAAAAAACACTTATTCTAGCAGTCTCAATGCGTTCGGGCATCTGCGAACACTGGAAGACTGGAAGAACGGCGCGCCGGAACCGCAAGAATACCGGGTCGGGAGAAATCCCGGCAATGATCGGCTCCTTTCCTGAATTCGAGAACTGCCTGCATGATTTCCGTCGGATGTATTTTACAAAAGACGGTACTACCAATCCCGCAAACCCGGAGGGGAACGCGGTAAGTAAGGAAAAGGAACGGAGCATGGCACAGACCGGTACGGTCAAATTCTTCAACAGTGAAAAAGGCTTTGGCTTTATCAAACCGGATGATGGCGCGGCGGACATTTTTGTCCATATTTCCGCAGTCCAGGCATCTGGCCTCACAGGTCTCGCAGACAATCAGAAGGTTTCCTTCGATACCGAGCCAGACCGCCGCGGCAAGGGCCCGAAAGCCGTCAACATCACGGTTTCGGAATAAGCAAGAACCCCCGGCCAAAATCGGGGGTTTCTCCATGGCGATACGAAACGAACCGGCTGCCTGAAAGGCCGCTTCTCCGCAACTTTGCCATATTGTGCGGCGTTTTTCCTGAAATGACCGCCTTCCGACGCGCTTACGCTTGCGTCCTGCCTTTGATTTGCTGATATTTTATATTGTAATGTGGATGTCTCTTGCCGGAATGGCGGGAACGAAACCGCATATGTTTCGTTCAGGTTGCATTCATTCTGGGAAGTTTAAATTTACATTCACGGCTGGCGCCCCCACTTGAAAGTCCAGCCCAACACGATCAGGCGGTTCGATAAAGTTTCGCCAAGGATGCTTCAAAGGAGGCACAAATGATTAAAGGTATGAAAATTGCCATTCTCGCAACGGCCGCTTTTGCGACGATTGCCGTTCCACTCGCTACATCGGCATCGGCTGATGACTGGGGCTGGCGCCGGCATGGTGGCTATTACGACGGTTATCGCGGCGATCGCGGCTACTATCGCCACCATCGGCGCGGCGGCGGTGACGCTCTGGCCGCAGGCGCCATTGGTCTGGCTGCCGGTGCTCTGATCGGCGGCGCATTGGCCCAGCCACGCGAACCCGAGGTGATCTATCGCGACTATGATGATCGCCCCGTTTATCGCGCCCCGGTTCGCGTTTATCGCGAAGTACGGCCAGCCTATTATGGCGGCGCCCGTCCCTGGTCACCGGGATGGTACCGTTATTGTGCTGACCGCTACCGTTCGTTCAATCCAGGCACGGGTACATTCCGTGGCTATGATGGACGCGACTACTTCTGCACCGTCAACTGATCTTCAGAGATCAATCTGCAAATTCAAAAGGCCGCCGGAGTAATCCGGCGGCCTTTTCCTTATTCCTCGAGAAACGGATTGGTGCGGCGCTCTTCACCGAAACGGCCACCCGGGCCATGCCCGCAGATGAACCCGATATCGTCACCAAGCGGCAAAAGCTTGTTTTTGATCGAGTTCATAAGCGTCTCGTGATCGCCGCCGGGTAAATCTGTTCGTCCGACCGAGCCATTGAACAACACATCACCCACATGCGCGAATTTGGCTGCGCGGTTATAATAGACCACATGCCCCGGCGCATGGCCCGGACAATGCAGGACCTCAAAGACATGTGAGCCAAAGGAAACCGTATCGCCGTCCTTCAACCAGCGGTCAGGCGTACAATTGCGAACACCACTTCCTTCAATGCCATATTGCGCGGCCTTGGCTTCCAAGCTGTCGAGCAGGAATTTATCAGCCTCATGCGGGCCGATAATATCGACACCAAGCGCCTCTTTCATATCCATGGCGCCGGCTGCATGGTCGATATGGCCATGTGTAATCCAGATCGCATCAATGGTGATGCCGTTCGTGCGGATTGCGCCGAGCACCTGCTCATTGTCCCCACCGGGATCAATCAGCACACCGTGCTTGTCATCGCTGTCAAAGAGGATTGTGCAGTTCTGCTGAAAGGCCGTAACGGGGATAATACCGGCCTGCAATTGTCCCATTTCACTCAAACCTTATGCTTTCGTCACGTGATATGGATAAGGCTTTAACCCAAATAAAAAGGGCGGCCAATGGGACCGCCCTCGAAATCATGTGTATCAGGTCCAGATCAGGTCTTTGCCAGCGCGTTTTTGATCGCACCAACAATCGCTGTAAGGATGAGACCGCCAACACCGCCACCGGCAACGTTGGAGATGATCGTACCGATATCGAGTCCTGATGAGTTTACCGCGTCTGTTACAGCTGTAGCGCCAGTAGCGCCAAGATATGGCAACAAGAAACCACCTACTAGTCCACCAACACCGCCAGCAATTGTATTGCCGGTAGGGCCTAGTGTCAGGTTTTTTAGAATACCGCCGACAATATTGCCGCCGACAGCCCCTGATATAAGTTGGATGATAAGAGGAAGAAGCGCACCCATAATTGACACCCCGTCAACGTTTCGCGCCAGACTCATGCCTGACCATTGGCATGTTGACTAAGTTTTAGGCAATGTCAAACCAGTTGACACCTCAATAAAGAGGTATCAACCGATTGTTTTCATTGGCAAGCTTGGAGTATCGGACAGAACGCGCTCTATTTGCTGTCCAATGCCCGGAGTTATTCAGCTGCCGCTTTCTTGGGAGTTACTTCGGACGCATAGTCATTCATCAAGTTGATGGCGATCTCGCCAACCGTGAAGCGGTAGGGTCCGATCTCCGAAACAGGCGTCACTTCAGCAGCTGTACCTGTCAGGAAGCATTGTTCGAAGCCTTCCAGCTCTTCCGGCATGATGACGCGTTCAACGACTTCATAGCCCCGGCGCTTGGCCAGATCGATAACCGTGCGGCGTGTGATACCATCCAGGAAACAATCCGGCTTCGGTGTGTGAATGACACCATCTTTCACGAAAAACACGTTGGCACCCGTGGCTTCGGCAACCTGACCACGCCAATCGAGCATCAGCGCATCCGCATAGCCCTTGGCTTCGGCTGCATGCTTGGAAATGGTGCAGATCATATAAAGTCCGGCGGCCTTCGACTTGGAAGGAGCGGTCTTCGGGTCCGGACGGCGATACTCGGCCATATCGAGACGAATACCTTTGAGCTTTTGCGCAGGATCAAAATAACTCGGCCACTGCCAGATCGCGATGGCGACATTGATCCTGTTGTTCTGGGCCGAAACGCCCATCGATTCACTGCCGCGCCAAGCGATCGGACGCACATAGGCATCCTGAAAGCCCTGCTTGGCCAAAAGCTTGCGGCAAGCATCATTCAGCTCTTCTACCGAATAAGGCACCGTGAAGCCAAGAATGCGTGCTGATTCGTGCAGGCGTTCCGTATGTTCGTTGAGCTTGAAAATTTCGCCGCCATAGGCGCGCTCACCTTCAAAGACGGAGCTTGCATAATGCAGGCCATGAGTCAGCACGTGAACCTTCGCATCTGCCCATTGAACGAATTCACCGTTCATCCAGATGTAACCTTCAAGCTGATCAAATGGAACGGATGCCATGTTTTCCTCCAGGCGTTTGATTCCTGATAATTCGAACGGGTTTGAGACGACGCCAATTGTTCCCGTTTTACAATTGGTGGACCATGGCCCGCTACAGCGCCGCACCTTCGTCTGAACGTGCAAGAGACGCTGTACATTCTGAACAAACGCCCAACCCTTTGCGGAGTTGTGCGAACGGCAATATGCGTTTCAATGAGGAAAAATGTCCCAGAAACACTTATTGGCTTTTCGTTTCATTCAAAATGTGGCCAACAGCTTGCCAAAAATTATCAGCAGTCTAAAATTAAGTCAACAAAGCTGACATAATTTTCAGCACACATGTTTGAGAGCGGGAGCCCTGTATGAAATCTTATACACCAGATCGGCACATTGAGACAGCCCTGACCAAGGAAGACGCGCGTGAACTGGACATCATCGAGCTGTTTTTCTTTGCCTATCGCGACTTCACCGCCGATCCGGATCTGATTCTGGAAAAGCTTGCCTTTGGCCGGGCGCACCACCGTGTCCTCTATTTCATCAACCGCAAACCCGGGATGACCGTAGCGGAACTTCTCGACGTGCTGCAGATCACCAAGCAAAGCCTGGCGCGCGTTCTCAAGCAATTGATCGATACGGATCACGTGGTACAGATACCCGGACCGCGCGACCGGCGGCAGCGCGAACTCTACCCCACGATGAAAGGCCGCGAACTTGCACTTGAGCTTGCCGCACCGCAATCACGCCGCATTGGCAGTGCATTGGAGCAAATCGGTCCAGCTGACCGGGCAATGATTGAACGTTTCCTCAAGGCGATGGTCAATCCCGGCCAGTGGCAACAGATCGACAGCCTGCCACAGGCAGGCTAGACTTTAGCCGCATACGGATCGGGACGTCCGGGGATATTTTAGGGCGGGCGCAAATGCCCGGAGAGAGAAGGAAAGATTTTGGTGAGTGAAGAACTTCCGCTTTCAGACGATGCGCCACACCTGCTCATTGTCGATGACGACACCCGAATTCGCAATCTACTGTCGCAATATCTGACGGGCAGCGGTTTTCGTATTACGGTGGCTGCCAATGCGGACGAGGCACGGCGCAAGCTTGCCGGCATTGACTATGATCTTCTGATCCTTGACGTCATGATGCCCGGCGAAAGCGGCGTGGCTCTGACCCAGTCGCTGCGTCAGGAAAAGAACGTGCCTATCCTCATGCTGACGGCGCTATCGGAAACCGACAGCCGCATTACCGGTCTCGAAGCTGGCGCCGATGATTATCTGCCCAAGCCGTTCGACCCGCGTGAATTGATCCTGCGTATCAACAACATTCTGCGGCGCGGCGCCCCGGCAACACAGGCCAAGATCGAACAGATCGTTTTTGGCCCCTATACATTTGTCATTGCCAAGCGTGAACTGAAGCGTTCGGGCGAGCTTATTCGCCTGACCGACCGCGAGCAGGATATCATGGCTATCTTTGCCGCGCGTGCCGGTGAAACCGTGCCGCGTCATGAACTGACCGGCCAGGAAGGCGATGTTGGCGAGCGAACCATCGACGTGCAGATCAACCGACTGCGCCGCAAGATCGAGAACGACCCGGCCAATCCGGTTTGGTTGCAGACGGTGCGTGGCGTCGGCTATAAACTGAGCGTGGAGTAGCGTTCGGTATTCATTGATCCGGGCGCTGCACCGGACAGCAACCACGATGCGCGAGCGGGCACTGATCACATGGCACAAACCGACAGTGCAAAACGCGCATTGGCAGTCAGGCAGCGGCATTGGCGGCGCAGGCGAAGCACGCTGCTCGGCCCCTGGCGCAAGTTCTCCCGCTGGCTGGCCCAGCGGATGCCTAAAAGGCTTTATGCCCGCTCCCTGATTATCATCATCGCCCCGATGGTGCTGCTGCAATCGGTGATCGCCTTCGTCTTCATGGAACGGTACTGGCAGACGGTAACCCAGCGCCTGTCCACGGCGGTTGTCCGGGACATTTCCGGCATCATCGACATGATGGACACCTATCCGCAGGATCCGGGTTACGAGAACCTCATACGCATTTCACGCGAACGGTTGTCCCTCAACATTTCCATTCTACCGCCTGATCCGCTGCCCGCCCCGGGACCAAAACCGTTTTTCTCTGTTCTGGACGAACCTTTGAGTGCGGAGATCACCCGGCAGATCAACCGGCCGTTCTGGATAGATACAATCGGCGATTCCGACTTGCTGGAAATCCGCATCCAGCTAGAGGGCAAAGTCTTGCGGGTGTTTGCCCGGCGCAGTCAGGCGTATGCCTCGAACACCCTCATTCTGCTCGTTTGGATGTCTGGCTCCGCGCTGGTCCTACTTGCCATCGCGATTCTGTTCCTACGCAACCAGATCAAGCCGATCCAGCAATTGGCTGCCGCAGCAGACAGTTTCGGCAAGGGCCGTGCCCCGCCGCCAGACTTTAAACCGCGTGGCGCCGAAGAAGTGCGCCGTGCAGGCGCCGCCTTCATTGTCATGCGCGAACGCATCGAGCGTCAGATCGAACAGCGTACGACCATGCTCAGCGGCGTCAGTCATGACCTGCGCACCATTCTGACCCGGTTCAAGCTGCAGCTCGCACTGGTCGGCCACAAGGTGGACACGGATGCGATGGAGCAGGACATTGACGACATGCAATCCATGCTGGAGGGCTATCTGGCCTTTGCCCGCAGCGAGGCGGAGGAAGAAACCGGCACGTTCAATCTCGAACGTCTGTTCGCCAAGCTGAAGGAAGAAGGCCTGTTGCTGGAGCGCGGCTTCAAATCAAGCATTCGCGGCGAACCGGAAATTCAGGTCCGGCCCAACGCGTTTTCGCGACTTGTCTCCAATCTGGTGTCGAATTCATTCCGCTATGCCAGGAACGTCGCCGTCGCTGCCGATCACCGCGAAGGTTGGCTGAGCATCACAATCGATGACGATGGCTCTGGCATCCCCAAAGATATGCGCGACGAAGTGTTCAAGCCATTTTTCCGGCTGGACGAAGCACGCAATCAGGATGCGAGTGGAACAGGGCTTGGCCTCGCCATTGCGCTCGACATCGCCCGCAGCCATGGTGGCGATATCACACTGGATGAAAGCCCGATGGGTGGCCTGCGCGCGGTTGTTCGTATTCCGGCATAGTATTATTCTGGCATAGCATATCGCACGGTGAATTCTCATACTGCCAATGGCGTATTTTCTCTTGCAGAAATTACGCCATTGGCGTATATACGGACATGAAAATCGTTCGCACCAAACGCTATCTCAAAGATCTGAAAAGACTTGGCGTCTCCGATGCAGACGTCAACAAGTTGGAGCATTCAATCGCTGTGGATCCCTTTGCGGGGGATGTCATACAAGGCCTTGAAGGTTTGCGGAAAATACGGTTTTCCATTGGCAATAAGGGCAAAAGCGGTGGTGGGCGAGCCATCTATTATTTGATGATCTCGGATGATCTGGCCATCATGATTTTTGCCTATCGAAAATCGGAACAGGCCGACCTCACACCGGATCAACGCAAGGCGGCGCTGATAATGCTAAGGGAGCTCAAAAATGACTGATAAAAAGACTGAGTTTGGTGAAGGCATTTTGCAGGGATTGGAAGAAGCCCTCGCTTGGAAGCGCGGCGAAATTGCCCTCGAAACCGTTAATATCGACCCCATGCCGCCCGAACGGATCAAGGAAATTCGCAAGCGTTATTCAAAGTCCACAAAGGATTTTGAACGCCGCTTTGGTATCCCCGCTGCAACCATGAACAACTGGGAACAGGGCCGCCGCAAGCCTGACCCGGCGGGGCGATTGCTTCTAAAAGTTATCGAGGAATCTCCGGCAGCGGTCGAGAAGGCTCTTCATGCCGCCTAGAACAGCTTGCCGCCGTTTGGCACTGGCTTGCTGATAGCGGCAAGAACAACGCCGCCTTCTTCGTCCGGGAAACCCAGCGTCAGCACTTCCGACATGAACGGACCGATTTGTCGTGGCGGAAAATTGACCACTGCCATGACCTGACGGCCCTTCAGCTCATCCAGCGTGTGATGTTTGGTGATCTGCGCGGAAGATTTCTTGATGCCGATGTCAGGCCCGAAATCAATCTTCAGTTTGAAGGCCGGTTTACGCGCCTCGGGGAAAGTCTCCGCCTCGATAATCGTACCGACACGGATTTCCACTTTCTCAAAATCATCAAAACTGATCGTCATCGTCCTGAACTCAAGTCAAATTTTTGGATCAGGCCGAACCGACCGTCTCGAACAGGATGCTATCGAGCGATTCCCGTGCTGTCGAGCCGGACCAGACGACGAACTGGAATGCCTGAAAATAGGTCTCGCAAGCATCGAGCGCACTGGATAGAAGCACTTCCACCTGCTTGCTCGTGGGTTCCGCACCGCCAGATAACAGCAGCGACTGGCGATACATCACCGCGCCTTCCTGCCGCCACAGATCGAAATGGCCCATCAGGAGCTGTTCGTTGATCAGCGACAGCAGACGCATCACTTCATTGACGCGCGGTTCGCTGACCGCAATGTCAAAGGCGCAGGCGAGATGCAGCGCCTCGAAGTCTTCCATCCACGAGAAGGATATCTGGTAGTCGGTCCAGTTTCCCTCGACCGTGATGGCGATTTCATCTTCCCCGGTGCGCTCGAAAGCCCATTCGTTGGCATGGGCAACGTGTTCAATCACATCAACCGGATGCAAATCACGCGCAATCTCTATTTCCAGAAGGCTCATCGCCATTTCCTGCTCAATCGAATCTCATCTGACGCTGCGGGAGCACAGCGCACCCACCCAAAGGACACTTAACGCTTGAAAACTCACCGGCAGGCAGAACGCACCAGCCGGACCACGGATATGAACTTGTTACCCGCTGCATGACCGTCGAAACGAATCATGCTGTAATTTCAGTGTATTGATGCTGAGTCCGAGCGCCAGTCCCCTTTTGGCTAAATGGCGAGAATGGGTGTGGACAGATGTTATGAAAAAGATTCACGAGCAGCCTTTAACTGACTCTAAGAAAACGATTTTCGGCGATTTCCACCTGTTGATAATTTCTTAAGATTTATTTTGGGGACAGCTGTTGTGAACACAAAAATACAGCAAAAACTGCCTCCGGGATGAGGACGTCCCTCACCTTATTTCGCAAAGCCGAGTCAGCAGTGCAAAAAGCCACCTCATTCGGCATGAAGAAACCGGGGCTGGTAGGCGATCAGGACCGAGTCGATATACACGGGATAAAGCCACGTCATATTGCCGATACGCTCCCTGCCTAGACTGCCAAATGTGTTTCACTCAACAGGAGACGGCAATGTCCACAGAGCCAAACGTGACAGTTACCGCAACCCAGAAGAACGATGACGGACAATGGTTTTATGTCATCACCATTGATGACGTAGCGGGTGACAAAGTCGGCCCTTATGAAACCGAAGAAGAAGCAATTGCAGCCGGTGAAGAAGAACTGGCTGAAAGCGACGAAGTCTAGGGATATACAACTATGAAAAAGCCCCGCACTTGGCGGGGCTTTTTTAATTCCAGATCAAAGGCAATCAGTCTTTCTTGGCTCGGGTGCTGGCAGATGCCGGCTTTGCCGCCTTGGCCGTATCACCCGCATCTTTACCCTTTTGGCCAACCAGCGCTTCAAGCGCTTCGATGCGGGCGAGAAGTGCCGTGTTTTCAGCACGGGCCCGGATAGCCATTTCACGCACAGCTTCAAAATCTTCGCGCTGCACAACGTCCATTGTGTTGAGCAGCCGTTCGGCCTGCCCGCGGAAAGCCGTTTCGACTTCGCGGCGTAGGCCCTGTGCTGCTCCCGCAGCGTCAGTCACGAGCTTGGCCAGTTCATCAAGAACGCGGTTTGATCCATTGGTCATGGCAGATACCTCTGTTGCTTTCCCCATCAAATAATCGCCACAGCAGACGATTGCAAGCAAAGGAGTATTATCTGCGGATGGCAGCGCCAATTTGCGTGGTTCGACGGGCTCATCGTGAGGGAGAGTAAGCATTGCAAAGCCAATCGGAGGCGTTGCAGAACATAGCTCCCAGCAGCCCACCCATCTCCCTCATGGTGAGCCCGTCGAACCACGCACCGTCCAGTCTGCAGCCGATGAACAAGCAAAAATGTTACCGGACAGGCGACTTGACGCTGTTCCTGCCCTCGCGCATGGTCCGCGCCGATAATCCATACTGACGACGGAGTGCTTCTTGTGAGCGAAATTCTTGCCCCGGCGATGGCCGCTATTGCCTTCCCTGACATTGATCCGGTGATCTTTTCACTCGGACCATTCTCCGTGCACTGGTATGGGCTGGGCTACGTCGTCGGCATTCTCTTTGCCTGGTGGTATGGCAAAAAGCTGATCAGCAAGCCGCGCCTTTGGGCCAACAATACGCCGCCCATGAAGGCGAATGATCTCGACGATTTCGTGCTGTGGGCTGCCCTTGGTGTCGTTCTCGGCGGGCGTATCGGCTATATCCTGTTTTACGATCTGGGCCGCTACATCAACCATCCCCTTGATATTTTTAAAGTCTGGGAAGGCGGTATGTCGTTCCATGGCGGCCTGCTCGGCACTACGCTCGCCATGATTCTGTTCGCCCGCTCACGCAAGATCAAAGTTTTCAGCATGATTGATACAATCGCGGCAGGTGTGCCCGTCGGTCTCGGCCTTGTGCGTGTCGCCAATTTTATCAATGGCGAATTGTGGGGCCGCATCACCGACGTGCCATGGGGCATGATTTTCCCGACTGGCGGACCGTTCGTCCGCCATCCAAGCCAGCTTTACGAAGCTGCGCTCGAGGGCATTCTCCTCTTCACCGTGCTGGCGCTTTTGATTTTCTACGGCCGCAAGCTGAAAAGCCCCGGCTTTATCGGCGGTGCCTTCATTACCGGTTACGGTCTGTCCCGTATTTTCGTGGAGTTTTTCCGTGAGCCGGATGCCCAGCTTGGCTACCTCTATGGCGGCTGGCTAACAATGGGAATGATCTTGTCGATTCCCATGGTGGTGATCGGTCTGCTGGTGCTTCTCAGAGCACGCAATCCGGAAGTTTCCACCGGACGATGAAGCTGAAACAGCGCATTATCTGGCAGATTGAGGCGACTGGTCCGATCAGTGTCGCGGATTACATGGCTCTGTGCCTGTTCGACCCGGAGAATGGTTACTATACAACGCGCGAGCCCTTCGGCCGGGACGGCGATTTCATCACCGCGCCGGAGGTCAGCCAGATGTTCGGCGAGCTCATTGGCGTCTGGTGCGTCGGCGCGTGGCAGGCGATGGGGTCACCAGCACAGTTCATCCTGTGCGAAATGGGTCCGGGACGTGGTACTCTGATGAAAGACGTGCTGCGGACGCTGGTGAAAATCGCACCGGATTTTGCAGCCGCAGCTGATATTCGCATGATTGAGATTAGCGGCAGGCTTGCCGAACTTCAGAAAGTGAAGTTGGCCACATGCGGCCTGCCTATCCAGTGGCATGAACAATTCAGCGATATTCCGTCCGGTCCTTTGCTCCTCTTTGCCAATGAACTGTTCGATGCAATTCCTGTTCGCCAATATGTCAAATCAGGCGGACGGTTTGTTGAGCGCATGGTCACACTCGATCCGAATGGTAATTTGGTATTTGCCGCTGGAACGGGATCGATCGATACCGCGCTCTTGCCGCCTGAACACGATACAGCCCCCGACGGCAGTATTTTCGAGATCGCTCCTGCCCGCAGTGCCCTGATGCAGGACATTGCCGAACGCATAAACCGCGAGCGCGGCGCTGCCCTGCTGATCGATTACGGTCATCTGCAGCAAGGCTTGGGCGATACGCTGCAAGCCCTCAGCCGCCATAAATCGGCGGATGTTCTGGCGGAGCCGGGCCTAGCCGATCTGACCACACATGTGGACTTTGACAGTCTGGCCAAAGCTGCCCATGCGGAAGGGTGCCAAACCAGCGCCATGAGCCAGGGCGATTTTCTGATCGCCATGGGATTGCTGGACCGTGCCGGAGCTTTGGGGAGCGGCAAACCAGCCGAGTTTCAGGAACAAATTCGGGCCGATGTTGAAAGGCTGGCAGGTCCCGATCAGATGGGCACCCTCTTCAAGGTGCTATGTGCCACTGATCCCGCGACACATTCATTCCCATTTCAATACAGATGAACAGGCAATTGACTTCGCGTCGATGCTCAACCACCATCCGCAGCCTTGAGAAAGAGCAATCCGGCATGATCACGTCTGAAAAACCAGTAGCGCTGCATTCCTCTCTGCTGGGATCACCCGAGAAAGATCGAATCGCCCACGGGTTCTTTACCCGCATTGGCGGGGTCTCGACCGGTATCTACGAGGGGCTGAATGTTGGCAGCGGATCCAATGACAATCAGGATCATGTGACCGAAAATCGCCGCCGTGTGGCGCAATCACTCGGCGCACCGCTGTCGCGGCTTCTCACCGTGCATCAGGTGCATTCGCCCGACGTGCTCACCGTGACTGCTCCTTTTAGCGGGGACCGCCCGAAAGCGGATGCGATGGTCACCACGACGCCCGGTATTGTCCTTGGCGCCCTGTCCGCCGATTGCGGTCCTATCCTCTTTACCGACACGGAAGCCAAAGTGATCGGCTCTGCCCATGCCGGCTGGCGCGGTGCAATTGGCGGTGTGCTGGAAAACACGATTGATGCCATGGTCGCCCTTGGCGCAAAGCGCGGAAACATTCAAGCGGTGCTTGGACCGACAATCGGGCCGGACAATTACGAAGTGGGCGCGGAATTCTACGCCCAGTTCACGGGAGCGGACCCGTCCTACAGCCGCTTCTTCCGCGACTCGGTCAATGAAAATCACAAGATGTTCAATCTTTGGGCCTTCATTCTCGAGCGGCTCAGTCAGGCGGGCGTCAATGCATCCGCACTGGAAAAATGCACCTACGCCGAGGAAGATCAGTTTTTCTCCTACAGGCGCACCACCCATCGCAAAGAACCAGACTATGGCCGCCAGATTTCGGCGATCACTATTCTAGAGGATTAATTTATGGCCCTTCATTTCGAGCCCGAGGAATTTGCCGCGCGTCAGGACCGGCTAATGCTGGTGATGGCAGAGCAGAAACTGGACGCCATCCTGCTCTTCGCCCAGGAGAGCATGTATTGGCTCACGGGCTATGACACGTTCGGCTTCTGTTTCTTCCAGTGCCTTGTGGTGAAATCCGATGGCAGCAAAGTTTTGATGACCCGCTCCGCCGATCTGCGGCAAGCGCGCCAGACGTCCAATATCGAGAACATCATTGTTTGGGCCGATCGCGACAACGCCAATCCGGCAGCGGATTTGCGCGAACTGCTCAACGATCTCGATCTGCTCGGCAAGCGTATCGGCATCGAATACCAGACGCACGGCTTGACCGCCGCGAACGGACGCAAGCTTGATGAGCAATTGGCCGCCTTTGGTCAAATCGTCGATGCGTCCGGACTTGTCGACAAGCTGCGCGTGCTGAAAAGCCCGGCGGAAATCGTCTACAGCCGCAAAGCCGCCGAACTGGGTGACGAAGCGCTCGATGCGGCGCTGAAATTGATCAAGGCCGGAGCCGATGAAGGCGCGATCCTGGCCGCCATGCAAGGTGCCATTTTTGCCGGCGGCGGCGACTATCCGGCCAATGAGTTCATTATCGGCTCGGGTGAAGATGCGCTGCTATGCCGTTACAAGGCTGGACGGCGCAAGCTGACCAAGAACGATCAACTGACGCTGGAATGGGCCGGTGTTTACCGCCATTACCATGCTGCAATGATGCGCACCGTGCTGACCGGCAAGGCGTCGAAGCGCCATCAGGAACTTTATGACGCCGCGCGTGAAGCACTGGAAGCCGTCGAAGAGGCCATGACACCTGCTTCAACATTCGGCGATGTCTTCGATGCGCATTCCCGCGTGATGGAAGCCCATGATCTGACACGCCACCGGCTCAATGCCTGTGGTTATTCGCAAGGCGCACGGTTCACACCGTCATGGATGGATATGCCGATGTTCTATTCCGGCAATCCTGAGCGAATTCAGCCTGACATGACACTGTTTGCCCATATGATCATCATGGATTCCGACAGCGGAACAGCAATGACCTTGGGCCGGACTTACCTGACAACCAACGGTGCTGCGGAGCCACTTTCCCGCCAACCTCTTGACTTGATCGTAAAATAAAACTTTTGTCAGCTTTCGTTTTTTCGAGATGGCACGAATATGGCTCATGATGGGGTTCGACCAAAAATGATATCTCGCAAATCACTAACCCATGCCTGCGTGGCGCTGGCGGCTCTCGGCCTCAGCGCCTGCAACAGTGCGGAAACGCCGATTGCAGTGACGAAGTCGGACCTGCCTGCGGCACAAACCAATCCCGCAACGCCGGGAACGGTTGCTCCCGGCGCATCGGCAACAGCCACCACAACAACACCGACCGCAACTGCCACCGGCCCGGCAACACCTGCACAACCTGGCACCCCGGCACCTGCAGGCGCGACCGTCGCGTCAGGAGCCGCCCAGCCCGGCGTTGCCCGGACGGCAAAATTGCGGTTCGCACCCATCGTCGGCGCACCGATTGCAGCCGCCACGCCTTTGTCGCAGCGCCTCTCGGCCTTGGCCAAGGCCAAAGGCATCGTTCTTGGAACAGCCGCCGACACGGATAACACGCACATCATGAAGGGCTACTTTTCTGCCCTGCCCGACGGCAACAAGACGACCATCATCTATGTTTGGGATGTCTTGGATCCAGCAGGTACGCGGCTGCATCGCATACAGGGGCAGGAAGTGGTGCCCGGCAATGGTACTGATCCATGGAGCACCGTCCCGCCCAAGGTGATGGAATCAATCGCCGACAAGGCTATCGATGGCTATCTGCAATGGGTATCCGGCGCCAAGACGTGACATATTTACGCGTTTGACGCGATATTAGCGAGGAATTGTGCATGAATCTGCCCTGCCCGCTTGCAATGTGCGTCAGGCACAGTACAAGGCCCGCCATATCCTTCACTTGGCTGGCACCGGGGAAAATACGGGCATGAAACTATTCGCGGGCAATTCCAATCGCGTTCTCGCTGAATCTGTCGCCAAATATCTCAACATTCCACTCGGAAAGGCCAGCGTCCGCCGCTTCGCCGACCAGGAGATATTCGTCGAGATTCAGGAAAATGTTCGCGGCGAAGATGTCTTCGTCATGCAGTCAACATCTTTCCCGGCGAACGATCACCTGATGGAACTGCTCATCATGATCGATGCATTCCGTCGTTCTTCGGCAAAACGCATCACCGCCGTTCTTCCCTATTTCGGTTACGCCCGTCAGGACCGCAAGGCCGGTCCACGCACCCCGATCTCTGCCAAGCTGGTTGCCAATCTGATCACCGAAGCCGGTGCGAACCGCGTACTGACACTTGACCTGCATGCGGGTCAGATCCAGGGCTTCTTCGATATTCCGACCGACAATCTCTACGCCGTTCCCGTTATCGCCAGTGACGTGCGCGCTCATTACGGCACATCGAACACGATGGTTGTCTCGCCGGACGTTGGCGGCGTGGTCCGCGCCCGCTCGCTGGCCAAACGCATCGACGCGCAGCTGGCAATCGTCGACAAGCGCCGTGATCGTCCAGGCGAGTCTGAAGTCATGAATGTTATCGGTGATGTCAGCGGTAAGGATTGTCTGCTGTTTGACGATATCGTCGATTCCGGTGGCACGCTGTGCAATGCGGCCGAAGCCTTGCTCGCCAAGGGCGCAACCAGTGTCACCGCCTATATCACACATGGCGTTCTCTCCGGTGGCGCCGTTGCCCGCATCACAGGTTCCAAGCTGAAGGAACTCGTGATTACCGATTCCATTCAGCCGACGGCTGCCATCGAGGCGGCGCACAATATCCGTGTCCTGTCGATTTCCGATCTGATCGGCGAAGCGATCTCGCGCACGGCCTCGGAAGAATCTGTTTCAAGCCTGTTCGATTAAATCAAACCCAGCAGAATTCCGGCTATCGCCGCCAGACCAAGCACGATCAGCATATTGATCCGCAAACCGATGAGCGCAATTGCTGCGCTCACGGCTATGATTGCTGCCGCCCAGTCAAAGGCGGAGAGATCAAGTACTGGCAGATGCACAGGCCCGAACAGCGTCTCCTGAAATGCCCCAAACAGCACGTGCAGGCCGAACCAGACGGCCAGATTGGCGATCACCCCGACCACGGCAGCGGTAATTGCCGCAAGAGACGCCTTGAGCCAGCCCACGTGACGCAGACGTTCAACGAACGGCGCACCGGCAAAGATCCATAAAAAGCAAGGCGCAAACGTGAACCACAACGCCGTCAGACCGCCCAACAGCCCGCCGGTGATCGGGTCGAAACCGGACAGGCGCGAGCCTCCGACAAAGCCCACGAAGGCCAGCACCAGAATGAGCGATCCCGGCGTCGTTTCAGCCAGACCGAGCCCGGTCAACATTTCATCAGGTTTCAACCAGCCATAATAATCGACCGCCTGCTGCGCCACATAGGCAAGTACGGCATAGGCTCCACCGAACGTCACCACAGCCATCTTGGAAAAGAATTCGGCCTGTGCGGCAAAGATATTGGCGTGTCCGAGGGCGAGTACCAGAACAGCGAGGGGTCCAAGCCAGAGCACCAGCCACACTGCGGCAGACTGCAGAGCGCCCCGTTCCGCAGGCTCATCGAGCGTGTCCGTCGGTGCCAACGGGACCACATGTGTAATTCTGTAGCGCAGATACCCGAAAATTCCCGCAACCAGAATGACCAGAGGAAATGGCAGTTTCAACAGGGCAATCGCGATAAACGCACAGACGGCAATGCCATAGGCGCTGCGATCGGTCAGCGCGCGTTTGCTGACTTTGATCAATGCTTCCAGCACAATTGCCAGCACAGCCGCCTTGAGCCCGAACAGAAGCCCTTCAACCAGTGGAACCTGCCCAAAGCTGACATAAAGCGCCGACAGCGCCAGCATGACGCAAGCACCCGGCAGGATGAACAGGAGCCCAGCAATCACCCCGCCCTTTACCCCGTGGAAAAGCCAGCCGAGGTAGGTCGCAAGCTGCATGGCCTCCGGACCCGGCAACAGCATGCAGAAATTCAGCGCATGCAGGAAACGCTCCTCGCTGATCCATTTCTTTTCATCGACCAGCACGCGGTGCATCATGGCGATCTGTCCGGCGGGACCGCCAAAAGACAGAAGCCCTATCTTTCCAAACGTCTGGAAAGCCTCTCTGGCCTCGATTTTTTGTCCGTCCAATGCTATAGCCCCGGCCATTGTTCCCTCTTGTTTTGCTCTGCCGCGGTAAACAGCTGGCATGACAGAGCGATGACAGACTTTCGCCCGGCTTTGGTCAAGCAACAAACTTGCACATTGGCTATCTTTCCGTTATAGAGCCGCCATCCGCGTAGACACCCTTGGAGGCAACGCGGAATGGGGCGGTCATTTCATCCGGTTCCGGATGACCATGCGACCGCTTCATGTTTTTTAGGCTACCCATATTGGTGACCCGGAAAACACTCCAGATTTGAACCTCGAAAGGAAATGCCATGAGCGAAGCATACGAGCTCAAGGCCGAGGCGCGCGAACGGGTTGGTAAGGGGTCCTCCCGGGAAATTCGCCGCAACGGTAAAGTGCCAGCAGTCATCTATGGTGACAAGCAGGCGCCAATCTCGATTACCCTCGACTACAAGACACTGTACTACAAGATTCACGGCGGCGGCTTCAAGACGACGATCGCGAACATCCAGCTGGATGGCAAGTCCATTCAGGTCCTTCCAAAGGACTACCAGCTTGATCCGGTCAGCGACAAGCCTGTCCATGTGGACTTCCTGCGCGTGTCGGCCAAGTCGGTTGTGAATGTGAACGTACCTGTTCACTTCCTCAACGAAGAACTGTCCCCAGGCATCAAGCGCGGCGGCGTTCTCAACATCGTTCGTCACGATGTTGAATTGCATGCCCCGGCAAATGCTATTCCGGATGCGATCGAAATCGATCTTACCGGCTTGCAGATTGGTGACTCGATCCACATTTCCGCTGTTACCCTGCCAAAGGGCGTAACATCGGTTATCCACGATCGTGACTTCACCATTGCTACGATTGCCGCTCCGGCTGTTCTCGCTGCTGAAGACGAGACTGTTGAAGCTGCTGCTGAGACAACTGAAACGGCAGAAAAAGAAGGCGAGTAATCGTCTCTATTGGGAGCTTTGGCAAAGTGCTGCTTATCGCAGGTCTTGGTAATCCGGGCTCCCAATATGCTGCAAACCGGCATAATATCGGTTTTATGGCGGCGGATGAAATACACCGTCGCCATCGCTTTTCTCCCTGGGCCAAAAAATTCAAGGCACTGATCGCTGACGGTATCATCGACGGCGAAAAGACCATCCTGATCAAACCCCAGACCTTCATGAACCTGTCGGGTCAGTCCGTTGGCGAAGCCATGCGCTTCTACAAACTGGCACTGGACGATCTCGTTGTCATTTATGACGAGCTTGATCTGCCTCCGGGCAAGTTGCGTGTGAAGACTGGCGGCGGCTCCGGCGGACATAACGGTATCAAGTCCATCGACGCGCATAGCGGCAAGGACTACCGGCGCATTCGCATCGGCATCGGTCATCCCGGCGTCAAGGAACTGGTGACAGGCTACGTACTTGGCAATTTTGCCAAGGCGGATGCTGAGTGGATTGAGCC
This sequence comes from Phyllobacterium sp. 628, assembly GCF_014189505.1. Taxonomy (GTDB): domain Bacteria; phylum Pseudomonadota; class Alphaproteobacteria; order Rhizobiales; family Rhizobiaceae; genus Phyllobacterium. The sequence goes on from NZ_CP050301.1 coordinate 3,607,750, forward strand.
TCTGCTTGGCGCTGTTGCCGACAATGCGGGCTATCTGGCCAAGCATGACGATACCGGTTTCATGAATCGCGTGGCTCTGGTCACCGGCAGCGGCAACAGGACCGAAGCAAAGGCCGAGGCGAATCCTGTTGCAAAACCGGCAGGCCAAAGCCATATCCGGCAGGCGCGTCAGGCAAAGCCAACCGTCAATATTCCAAAATCCGGCCCGATGGCCGACATGCTGAACAAGCTCTTCGGCAAGAAAGAATAAGGATCGCAGATTATGGGTTTCAAATGCGGCATCGTTGGCTTGCCCAACGTCGGCAAATCGACGCTCTTCAACGCGCTGACCAGAACCGCTGCCGCGCAGGCTGCGAATTATCCGTTCTGCACCATTGAACCAAACACCGGTGAAGTTGCGGTGCCGGACGCGCGCCTGCAGGCGATTGCCAAGATCGGCAAATCTGCCAACATCGTGCCAACACGTATCAGCTTTGTTGATATTGCCGGTCTCGTGCGCGGGGCGTCCAAGGGCGAAGGCCTCGGCAATCAGTTCCTGGCCAATATCCGCGAAGTTGACGCCGTGGTCCATGTTCTGCGCTGCTTTGAAGACGATGATATTACCCACGTGGAAGGCCGCATCGATCCAGTCTCCGACGCGGAGACGGTCGAGACCGAGCTGATGCTTTCCGACCTTGATAGTCTTGAGCGCCGCATCGTGCAGTTCCGCAAGCGTGCCGGCGTCAAGGACAAGGAAGCCATGGCCGTTCTTCCGGTTATGGAACAGGCTTTGACTCTGTTGCAGAACGGCAAGCCTGTTCGCTTCCTGCTCAACGGAATTGCTGCCGACGAGCTGCAGATCCTGCAGGACCTCAATCTTCTGACATCGAAGCCCGTTCTTTACGTGTGCAATGTCGCAGAAAGCGATGCTGCAACCGGCAATGAACACACTGAAGCTGTCGAAGAAATGGCGACGGCACAGGGTGCGGAAACCGTAACGATCTCAGCAGCGATTGAAGCTGAAGTTGCGCAACTGCCGGATGAGGAAGCCAAGGAATATCTGGATGCGATGAATCTGGACGAGCCGGGCCTCGACCGCCTGATCCGCGCCGGATACAAGCTCCTGCACCTTATCACTTATTTCACCGTCGGCCCGAAGGAAGCACGCGCCTGGACAGTTGAACGCGGTTCCAAGGCACCGCAGGCAGCGGGCGTCATTCATACGGATTTCGAGCGCGGTTTCATTCGCGCCCAGACAATTGCCTATAATGACTATGTCACCCTCGGCGGCGAAGTGCCGGCAAAGGAAGCCGGCAAGGCGCGCGACGAAGGCAAGGAATATGTGGTGCAGGACGGCGATATCATGCTGTTCAGGTTCAATACGTAACGGCAGGCTGCGTTAGGTCTGTCCTGTTCCAATTGGCAGCAAAATGGTGCGTGGTTCGACAAGCTCACCATGAGGGAGAGTGAGGATTGCAGGGATCTATGGTCTGCAATCTTTCCAATTGGATTTGCAGCCAACAATCTCCCTCATGGTGAGCTTGTCGAACCACGCACAAGACAGATGCAATCGACCTCTTGAACCAGAACCGCTCATGCCTATTATGGGCGCATGAGCCAATACAACCCCCGATATGCTTACGAGGATTTCACAGTCGGTAGCGAATGGCCGCTGCCTGCGAAATCCGTTGAAGCCAGCGAAATCATCGATTTCGCCAGTCAGTTTGACCCGCAGCCCTTTCATCTGGATGAGGCTGCCGGAAAGGCCAGCATTCTCGGCGGCCTCGCCGCCTCCGGCTGGCATACGGTCTCCATGTTCATGCGCATGATGTGCGACGCTTATCTTCTCGACTCGACATCGCAAGGTGCACCCGGCATCGATTTTGCCAAGTGGAAAAAGCCTGTTCTGGCCGGTGATACCCTGACCGGTAAGAGCACGGTGCTTGCCTGCCGCGTGTCAAAATCCAAGCCTTCTCTGGGCTTTGTCACGCTCCATCATGAAATCTACAATCAGCACGGCGTGGTTGTCTGCGAGCTGCAGAACACCGGCATGTTTACCCTGCGGGAGCCTGTAGCAGCATGAGCACCGCACTCGACGCATTGATCGGGATCGAACGCGATCTCGGCACGCACACATTCACCGCCGACGAGATCGTCACCTTTGCTAAAAAATACGATCCGCAGCGTTTCCATGTGGACCCGGAAGCCGCTGAGAAGAGTAATTTCGGTGCGCTCTGCGCCTCCGGTTGGCATACGACAGCGATGTGGATGCGGCTGAATGTGGAAGACATGAAACGTCAGGTCCGTGCAGCTATGGAGCGAGGCGAGACCCCACCGCAATTTGGCCCCTCACCCGGCTTTGAAGATCTGAAATGGCTGAAGCCCGTCTACGTGAACGATACGATCCGTTTTACCCGCACCTTGAACGGGTTTCGCGAACTGCAGTCACGGCCCGGCTGGGCGATGATGCAGATGTCATCGGCAGCCTATAACCAGAAAAACGAGAAGGTTCTGGAGTTCAACAGCGCCGCACTGATCCTGCTGTCAGCATAGAGCGCCGTAACGGGCGCTCAGTGGCCGTCGAAGGAAATAAGCGTCCGGACATTCACCCCGAGCGCTTCGAGCTTCTTGCGACCACCCAGCTCGGGCAGATCGATGATAAAGCAAGCCCCGACAATATCCGCGCCCATCTGCTGCAACAGCTTCACTGCGCCTTCTGCTGTGCCGCCCGTGGCAATCAAATCATCAACCAGAATAACCTTCTCACCCGGGATGATGGCATCACGGTGCATCTCCATCTCGTCCACGCCATATTCAAGGCTGTAGGCGATCCGCACCGTATCGTGCGGCAGCTTGCCCTTCTTGCGGATCGGCACAAAGCCGGAAGACAATTGATGAGCCATCGCGCCGCCAATGATAAAGCCGCGCGCTTCGATACCGGCCACCTTGTCGACCTTGCCCCCCGCATAGGGATGAACAAGCTCGTCGACCGCACGGCGAAACGCACGTGCATTGCCGAGCAAGGTCGTGATGTCACGGAACATGACACCGGGTTTCGGGTAATCGGGGATATTACGGATGGCATCGACCAGCGTCTGTTTCAGCGTAGAATCCATCTCGTCACTCCTTCGTGGCAAGCGGCCAGTCTAACGAGACTTTGCCGCAAAGAAAAGGGGCGCAAAGCGCCCCTTTCGCATCAGATAATATTGATCGATCAATGCTCGATATCAGCCCAGATCCGGCGCTTGGCGACGTAGAGCAAACCAGCGAACAGAACGAGGAAGATCATGACCCGGAAGCCGGTCTTCTTGCGCTCTTCCAGATGCGGCTCTGCGGCCCACATCAGGAATGCAGCAACGTCCTGCGAGTACTGTGTCAGTGTCGCGGGCGAACCGTCATCATAAGTCACCTGACCATCCTGCAACGGCTGAGCCATTGCGAGGGATTTGGCGGCGATGAAGTAAGGGTTGTAATGCGTGCCCTCGGGAATCTTCATGCCTTCCGGCGGTGTCTGGCCGAAGCCGGTCAGCAAAGCATGGATATAGTCCGGTCCGCCTTCCTGATATTGTCCCCAGACGATATCGATGAGGAACTGCGGAAAACCGCGTTCCACAGCGCGTGCCTTGGCGATCAGCGAGAAATCAGGTGGAGCTGCACCGTTGTTGGCGGCAGCCGCTGCCTGCGGATTGGCATAGGGCGATGGGAAATAGTCCGCCGGGATAGCCTTACGGGTGAACATTTCACCTTCCGCATTCGGGCCGTCCTGCACTTCATATTCACTCGCGAATGCCTTGACCTGCGCTTCGGAATAACCGAGCTCCGTCAACGAACGGAACGCCACAAGCTTCATCGAATGACAAGCGGAACAGACTTCCTTGTAGATCTTCAGACCGCGCTGCAACTGCTGCTTGTCGTAAGTGCCGAATGGACCCGCGAAGGACCACTTCATCTGTTCCGGATGCTTGATCGGGAAGTGCGTTGGTTCAGCAGCATTGTGGGCTGCTTCTTCTGCAAACGCACCGCCACCGAAAGCCAGCATGGTACCCAGACCAGCAGCTGCGAGACCGAGGAGGATTTTTTTCATCGGAGAGTCCTTCACGTTTCTCAGCCTTTGGTTTCCGGAGCGGCAGCAACACCTGAGGGCTGACCGCCACTCTTGGTCTTTGCAAGCACGGCTTCCGTGATCGAGTTCGGTATGCGGCGCGGTGTTTCGATCAATCCCAGCAACGGCATGATGATGATGAAGAAGCCGAAGTAGAAAGCTGTGCCCATCTGCGAGAACAATGTGTACAGGCCTTCCGCCGGACGCGAACCGAGCCAGCCTAGCATGATGGCATTGGCAACGAAGATCCAGAAGAACAGCTTGTACCAGGGGCGATAAACAGCTGAGCGAACCTTCGAAGTGTCAAGCCATGGCACGATGAAGAGGATCGCAATCGAGCCGAACATGGTCAGAACGCCGCCGAGCTTCGAATTGATCGGTCCGATGTTGAACGTGATGGCGCGCAGCATCGCGTAGAATGGCAGGAAGTACCATTCAGGAACAATGTGGGCTGGCGTCTTCAGCGAGTCAGCCGGGATATAGTTGTCCGGATGGCCCATGTAGTTCGGCATGTAGAAGACGAAGTAAGCAAAGAGGATCAGGAACAGCGCCATCGCAAACGCATCCTTGATGGTCGCATAAGGCGTGAACGCAACGGTGTCCGTCTTCGACTTGACTTCAATACCGGTCGGGTTGGTCTGACCGGTCACATGCAGCGCCCAGACGTGCAGGATAACAACACCGGCAATCATGAAGGGCAGCAGGTAATGCAGCGAGAAGAAGCGGTTGAGTGTCGGATTGTCCACGGCGAAACCACCGAGCAACAGCTGCTGAATCGGATCACCGATAACCGGGAACGCCGTGAAGAAGCCGGTGATAACCGTTGCACCCCAGAAGGACATCTGGCCCCAAGGCAGAACGTAGCCCATGAACGCGGTTGCCATCATGAGGAGAAGGATAATCACACCCAGAATCCACAGAAGCTCGCGCGGCGCCTTGTAGGAACCGTAGTAGAGCCCGCGGAAAATATGAATCCAAACGGCAAAGAAGAACATCGATGCGCCGTTGGAGTGCAGGTAACGCAGCAGCCAGCCGGAATTGACATCGCGCATGATCTTTTCAACGGAGTTGAAAGCCAGACCCGTGTCAGCCGCATAATGCATCGCCAGAACAACGCCGGTGATGATCTGCGCGACCAGCATGATCGCCAGAATTCCACCGAAAGCATAGGCGTAGTTGAGATTGCGCGGAACAGGATAGGCTACGAATGAATCATAGATCAGACGCGGCAACGGAAGTCGCGCATCGACCCATTTTTCGATACCTGTGTTCGGCGTATAGGATGAATGTCCACCGCTCATGTCGTGTCTCCCCCTGGAACCTTAGCCGATTTTGATGACGGTGTCGGAAATGAATGAAAGTGGCGGAACCGGCAGATTTTCCGGCGCGGGACCGGAGCGAATGCGTCCAGCGGTATCGTATTGCGAACCGTGGCATGGGCAGAACCAGCCGCCGAAATCGCCCTGCTGACCCAGCGGAATGCAACCAAGGTGGGTACAAACGCCGATCATGACCAGCCAGTTTTCCTTGCCTTTGCCAGCACCGCGATCACCGTCGTTTGCCGGAGCATCGCTTGGCAGATTGGCATTGCGCGCAATCGGATCCTTGAGCTGGCTCAGCTCGACGTTTTTGGCGTCTTCGATTTCCTTGGGCGTACGGTTGCGAATGAAAACGGGCTTGCCGCGCCATTTGACCGTCAGGGACATGCCCGGCTGGACCGCAGAAACATCAACTTCGATAGACGAGACTGCCAGCGTCGAGGCGTCCGGGCGCATCTGATCGATAAAGGGCCAAGCAAAGGCGCCCACACCGACCGCACCGGCCATACCTGTCGCAATATAGAGGAAGTCACGCCGTGTCGGCTCGGTCGTATCGTGTGCGCTCACGGGGCCTGGTCCTTTCCGAATAACAACGCCGCAGGAGAGTCCACTTTGTCACCAGAATAGACGACAGGCCCATCAAATGAGCCGCGCGGATTCCCCAGCATATTGCGTGGTTTCTAAGCATGTCGCTTGAGCTTGTCCAGCCTGACAGAGCCACAAGGGCAGGATGTCGCAGGGATAAGTCGCCACAGCTTTTCCACTCTTTCGCCATGAATCTCCTAGCGTTTTACCGCTGCGCTCATGTCCGCCCGATAAAGCCGCCGGATTGCCGCGCCCAAAGCCCGGCATAAAGCCCATTGGCAGCGATGAGTTCCTCATGGCTGCCGCTCTCGACAATCCGCCCCTCATCCATCACCACCAGCCGGTCAAGCGCGGCAATGGTGGACAGGCGATGGGCAATGGCAATAACGGTTTTACCCCGCATCAACCGGTAGAGATTGTCCTGAATTGCCGCCTCCACTTCCGAATCGAGCGCGGAGGTCGCCTCGTCCAGAATGAGAATCGGCGCGTCCTTGAGCATCACGCGGGCAATGGCGATGCGCTGCCGCTGACCACCGGAGAGCTTGACGCCGCGCTCGCCCACATGGGCTTCAAAACCGTGCCTGCCCTTGGGATCGGTCAGTGCTTGGATGAACGTGTCCGCCTGCGCGTTCTCCACAGCGTGCTGCAACAACTCGTCCGAGGCGTCAGGACGGCCATAGATGATATTGTCACGCACCGAGCGGTGCAGCAGCGACGTATCCTGTGTCACCATGCCGATGTGACCACGCAGCGAATCTTGCGTGACTTTGGCAATGTCCTGCCCATCGATCAGAATTTGACCGCCCTGCAAATCGTAAAAGCGCAGGAGAAGATTGACCAGCGTCGACTTGCCGGCACCGGAACGGCCAACAAGCCCGATCTTTTCGCCCGGCAGGACAGTGAGTGACAGATTGTCAAAAACGGGTTTTGAGCTGTCATAGTGGAACTGCACATTCTCGAAACGGATCGCGCCTTCGGTCACCACAAGCTTGGCTGCACCCGGCCGGTCAACCACCGTTACCGGTTGGGCCAGCAGCTCCATGGAATTCTGGATCGTACCGTAATTGCGCAAGAGCCCGTTGAGATTGGACATGGTTCGGCCCATCAACATGCTGAGGCGCAATACAAGGCCAAGCGTGAAGGCAATTGCACCCGAGGTAATCTCAGCCTTGAGCCACAGATCGATCGAAACGATCGCCACGGCACAGATCATCACACTGCTCGTTGCGCCAAGTGCAATACGGATACCGCTGAGACCACGCGTCAGTGGAATTATGGCGTCAAGCCAGCGCTGCATACCCTGACGCATATAGGCGTCGTCACGCTCGGTGCTGCCAAAGAGCTTCAGCGTCTGGATATTGCTATAGCCATCGACCAGCCTGCCGGTGACGACGGAACCGGCCTCGGCGGTTTCAGCGGCCGCCCGGCGTACACGCGGCAGAAAATAGCGGGCGATCAGACTGAAAACCACGAGCCAGATAATGACGATTGCCGCCAGCCGCCAGTCAAGATTGCCGACCAGCGCAATGGTCGTGATGCTGTAGACCACGCAGATCCAGAGGGCCTGCAGCAGCGTCATCATGAAATCGCCAACAGCCTGGCCGGTCGCCCAGACCTTGGTGACGATGCGGCCGGAAAAATCATTCTGAAAGAATGCAAGGCTTTGGCGATAGGTGTGGAGATGCGCCTGCCAGCGCACGAGATTGAAAAACCCTGGAACAACGGTCTGCTCTTCCACCAGCGCGGAAAGCGTCAGGATAATGGTCCGCGCCACCAGCACACCAATGAACATCAGGAGAAGCGGCGTGCTGTAATTCTGCATCAGGCCCTGCCAGCCCTTGGCTGGATCAACCTTGGTGAGGATGTCAACAAGACCGCCGAGAAACCAGAACATTCCCGCTTCAGTCAGAGCAACCAGACCACCAAGAACAAGCACCGCGCAAAATGCCGCCTTTGCCTGACGGACATAAAACCAGATGAATGGAAAAGGCCGTGACGGAACGTGATCGGCCGGTGGTGCCGCGTAAGGATCGATCCAGCTTTCAAACAGTCGAAACACATTTCTCATGCGATGCACATCCGGTCAGGGGCTTTCAGGATCAGACGTGCAGCGCGCGGCTGAAAAGGTACTTTTGAGTGAGTCCCGCCAGCCGTCAAATTAAAGTTCGTTTAGTTGGCTTCAATGAAAACGCCTCCCCGCATGACAGGGAGGCGTTATCGGAGACATTCATTGATCGCAGACGGCTATTCCGCCGCCGCCTGATCATCGTCAAGACCGAGGAAGCCGCCGGACTGCCGTGCCCAAAGGCTGGCGTAGATGCCATTGGCAGCGATGAGTTCCTCATGGCTGCCGCTTTCGACAATCCTGCCCTTGTCCATCACGACCAGACGGTCAAGTGCCGCAATGGTGGAGAGACGGTGCGCAATGGCAATAACCGTCTTGCCCTGCATGAGCCGGTAAAGATTGTCCTGGATCGCTGCTTCCACTTCCGAGTCGAGTGCTGAAGTCGCCTCATCCATAATCAGGATCGGTGCATCCTTGAGCATGACACGTGCAATGGCAACGCGCTGACGCTGGCCACCGGACAGCTTCACACCACGCTCACCGACATGCGCATCGAAACCACGGCGTCCTTTTGGATCGGTCGCTGTTTCGATGAAGCTTTCCGCCTGCGCGTTCTTCACGGCCTGCCGCATCAGATCGTCGGATGCATCAGGCCTGCCGTAGAGCACGTTGTCACGGATCGAACGATGCAGAAGCGACGTATCCTGCGTGATCATGCCGATATGCTCGCGCAACGAGTCCTGCTTGACCTTGGAAATATCCTGGCCATCGATGAGGATGCGGCCGCTTTCCAGATCGTAGAACCGCAGCAGCAGATTGACGAGCGTCGACTTGCCGGCACCGGAGCGTCCAACCAAACCGATCTTCTCGCCCGGACGGATATCAAGCGACAGCTTGTCGATGACTCCCGCGCCCTTGCCGTAGTGAAAGCCGATGGCGTCAAACGTGATGGCACCTGCGCGGACAGCCAGTTCCGGCGCGTCCGGAGCGTCAGTCACGAGCCGCGGTAGGGAAATGGAGGTAATGCCGTCTTCCACCGTGCCGATGTTCTCGAACAGTGCTGACATTTCCCACATGATCCATTGCGACATACCGTTGAGACGCAGCACCAGACCAATGCCCACGGCAACGGCACCAACTGAAATCGCCGAACCCAGCCACAGCCAGATGGCTATACCGCTGACCGAGAACAACAGCAGGCAGTTCATCCCATAGAGCGTGACGTGGAACCCTGTGACCATGCGCATCTGCTTGTAGGCCGTGGACAGGAACTCCTGCATACCCTCGCGAGCATAGCTTTCCTCCCGTTTGGAATGGGAGAACAGCTTGACCGTGGCAATATTCGTGTAACTGTCAACGATGCGCCCGGTCATGGACGAGCGGGAATCCGCCTGCGCCTTGGATGCCACCTGCAGCTTCGGGATGAAATACCACATCAAACCAACATAAGCGGCCAGCCAAACCAGGAACGGTATCATCAGACGCAGATCGGCAGCGGCGGCAATGATCAATGTGCCGCTGAAATAGACGATAACATAGTTCAGCACATCGAGCAGCTTCATCACCGCTTCGCGCACGGCGAGCGATGTCTGCATCAGCTTGGTGGAAATCCGCCCGGCAAATTCATCCTGAAAGAAGGTCATGGACTGGCGAACCACATAGCGATGCACCAGCCAGCGAATCCGCATGGGGTAATTGCTCAGCAACGTCTGGTGAATGACCAGCAGAATCGAGCAGCACGATGCCCGGCATCAGGATCAGCACGACACCTGCAAGCAAAGCGAGCTTCCAGCCTTCCTGGGCAATGAACGTTTCGCGCGACTGACTGGACAGCCAATCGACGACATTGCCCATGAACGCATACATCGACACTTCGAGGACAGCGATCGATGCGGTGCAGACTGCCATGACGGCGAGCCACGGCCAGACACCGCGCGTATAGTGCAAGCAAAATGCAACCAGTGTTTTGGGTGGCTCACTTGGCTCGGCGGATGGAAATGCCTCAAGCCTTTGTTCAAACCAGCGAAACATAATCAAACCTCTTTCGGGCAGCGGTCTCGGCAAGGAAAACGAGACAAGAATAAATTAGCGCGGATGGTAGCTATTGCGCTTGGGTTACCGGAGCATGATCGAAGTAAATGAAAGCAAACATGCAGACGCCAACCACGGACGAATGCGACTTGTGTCTTAGAAGAAAGAAACTACGCGGAAAAAACAGACACAAAACCGCCAACGACACCGGCCACAGCTTCATCGGGAGAAGCCATCCGGTTTGGAAGAAGTCGGAAAAATTCAGTCATCGACACCTCCAAAAGTTGGAGCAGTTTTTATCTCAATGGAGCCCGTTCTGTTTCTCGGATGGCGAGACAATCCACGCGGAAGGTAGTAAGTTCGATGTGGTTCATCGGACGAAACTACCTGACAAAGTGGGTGTCCGCCAGCCGGAAACCCGAAGGGCCGGGTGAATTCTGGCCAAATCCTTCGGTCTTCGGCTTCGTCCGATGGAAAAACATCGGCCTTACCAAATCCCTCGACCTTGACCGGAATTCCCTCCGGCAGAACGGCTCCCGTGAGACAAAAACTGCTCCCGGTTGCGGTGGAAACCCTATACCTATTATGAACAGAAAAAGCGAGAGCCTATTCTCATCAAACCGGCTCATATGAGTAAAATGTTGCCGATGGAGCACGCCGCCTGTGACTGACGATAAACCCGACCTGCGTATCGCGCTCTATCAACCGGATATTCCCGGAAATACCGGCACAATCCTGCGGATGGCCGCCTGCTTTGGTATTGGCGTTGATCTGATAGAGCCAGCGGGTTTCGATGTTTCCGACCGGTCGCTGAAACGGGCGGGTATGGATTACCTTGAGCAGGCCGCGCTGACGCGTCACGCCGACTGGCAGCATTTCCAGAATTGGCGCCTCGGCGAAAACCGCCGATTGCTGCTGTTCTCGACCAAGGCCGCCGTGCCTTACACAGAGTTTGCATTTCAGCCAGGCGATATATTGCTGCTGGGGCGCGAATCGGCTGGCGTGCCGGATGAGGTGCATCAGGTGGCAGATGCAAGATTGATTATTCCGATGGTGCCGGGTGCGCGTTCGCTCAACCTCGCGCTATCCGCTGCCATTGCAACGGGCGAAGCGCTGCGGCAATTCTCGCTGCCCTCATGAAAAACGCCGGCCATTGCTGACCGGCGTTTGATTTATTGACTCAAGCGGAATTACTTGATTTCGGCAGCTTTGCCGCCTTCCCACTTGAAAAGAACGAAGGTTGGCGTCGTCAGATCGCCGGTCTTTGCATAGGTCAGATCGCCGACAACTGTTGAAACCGGTGCGCCCGAATGCAGGGCTTCGGCCACTGCTGCCGGATCGGCTGAACCGGCCTTTTCAATACCGGCCTTGATGACCTGCAGCGCTGCATAGGCATTCAGCGTGAAGGCTTCAGCCGGAATGTTCTTGGCTTTCAGCGCGTCGATGATTTTCGAAGCGGACGGGTTCTTTGTCGGATCGGCACTGTTGGTGAACAGAGTGCCAGCAGCGGCATCACCGCCGATAGCCCAATATTCCGTGTTGGAGAGGCCTTCTGCACCGATGATCTGGGCCTTGATGCCCTGATCTGCAAGCTGACGAGCAATCAGGCCGCCTTCAGGATGGTAACCGCCAAAATAGATCACTTCAGCCTTCTCGGCCTTCAAGCGCGTAACAAGCGCGCTATAGTCTTTTTCACCAGCATTGATGCCCTGATTAACCACTTCCTTGACGCCGCCCTTGTTGAGCGCTGCCTTCAGACCATTGGCCAGACCGGTACCATAGGTGTTTTTGTCATAGACAATAGCGATGCGCTTGTCCTTGTAATGCTCGAGCATGTACTTGGCAGCCACGTCGGCCTGCTGATCATCGCGGCCGCAGGTACGGAACACGGTCTCGAGACCACGGGTGGTTAGATCAGGCGTTGTCGATGTCGGAGTGATCATCAGGATGCCATTTTCGGCCAGCACGTCGGAGACGGGCATGGAAACGCCCGAGGTTACCGGACCGACGACAAATTTGATGCCTTCACCAACCACCTGGTTGGCAACCGATACACCCTGCTTTGGCTCGCCCGCATCATCAAACAACTTGATGACAATCTTTTCCCCCTTGATGCCGCCTTCGGCATTGATGGCTTCCGCGGCGGCTTCCACACCGTTCTTCACCTGCATGCCATAGGCTGCGACCGGGCCGGTTACAGGCGCGATGTTGCCAATGACGATGTCAGCACGGGCGAACGAAGTCATCGCCATGACAGCCGTCAACGCCACGCCAGAGATCAACGATAAGCGCATAGTGTCCTCCATATATTTTTTATTGTGCAGCCGGAAGATTCTCCGGCGCTGGAAAAAGTTCTACTGTCTTTATGACATGCTGTCAGCCACGATTCATGACAATCCGGAAACCGACACTTGAAATTAATTGATGCAATTATGAAGAAAAGTGTTGGATTTTCAGTTTTTTCGTCTGAATTCTTGCCCTAATTTTCGAAATTAAGTCGTCTGAACGTCAATTTCGTCGATTTCAGTCGGCATTTGGCAAACGGCGCATTGTGAATTCTATGATGTCGCCGGGGCGCTCGTACCAGCTCTCAATCTCCGTCCAGTAGGCGGCTTTCGGATATTGCTCGAACCATTCCTTCGCCTTTTCGCGCGCCGCCAGACGTGGCAGACGGAAACTCTCGCGAATGAAAGCGCCGCGCTGCTTGGTAGCGCCCTCGCGGCTTTCCTTCAGCTGCTTGCGCAAGCCGTCGAGCGGCGGCTTGGGAAAGTGTGCTCTGGGTACTTTGGAGACCATCTTGTATCCTCCCTGAACCCTACACCTTGGAGACTAGAGCAAAATGAGCCCTGAAAACGAGTCTTTTTTTGGGATAGAGGAAACACCTCTTTGCTTTGGCGTGGCCCTGATGTGATAAAGTGCCAAGCAAGAAGGATTCGTTGATATGGACCGCCCTGATATTCCCGCCATCCTGCCTGAAGCGCTTGAAGAGAAGAAGACAGCCGCGACCGCATGGTTTGCCGAGCTGCGTGACAAGATTTGCGCCAGTCTTGAGAAGATCGAGGATGATCTGGATGGGCCATTGTCCGACCGTGCTCCCGGCCGTTTCGTGCAAACACCGTGGCAGCGCGAGGAAGGTAAGGGCGGCGGCGGTACCATGTCGATCATGCATGGCCGCGTCTTCGAAAAGGTCGGCGTCCACATCTCCACCGTTCACGGCGAGTTTTCACCGGAATTTCGCAAGCAAATTCCCGGTGCCGAGGAAGACCCCCGCTTCTGGGCTTCCGGCATTTCCCTGATTGCCCATCCGCAGAACCCATATGTGCCAGCCGTGCACATGAACACCCGTATGGTGGTGACAACGCGGCAGTGGTTTGGCGGCGGTGCCGATCTGACCCCGGTCCTCGACAGCAAGCGCACACAGGAAGATCCCGACACCGCAGCCTTCCACAAAGCATTGAAGTTTGTCTGTGACAAGCACTCGTCCGTGGCTGATCACGAGAAGTTCAAGAACTGGTGCGACGAATATTTCTATCTTCCACACCGCAAGGAGCCGCGCGGCACGGGAGGCATATTCTATGACTGGTTGCATTCCTCCGATGAGAATGGCGGCTGGGACGCGGATTTCGCCTTTACCCGCGACGTCGGCCGGGCGTTTTCGGTGGTCTATCCCTATCTCGTTCGCCAGAGCTTTAATCAGGACTGGGGCGCGGAACAGCGACAGGAACAGCTGGTCCGGCGCGGGCGCTATGTCGAATTCAATCTGCTCTACGATCGCGGCACGATCTTCGGCCTCAAGACCGGCGGCAATGTCGACTCGATCCTGTCTTCCATGCCACCCACCGTCAAATGGCCGTGATTTGATCGTTTAACGGATCAATCCTGCGCTTCATGCGTTATGGTGAAGCTGATACGGCGATCTGACGCCATATCTCGATGGAGTTCGTCTTCGTGCCGGGCTCACAACAGGGAGAAAAGGCCATGAAAGAACTTCATTGCATCGTTCCCGGTTGCCAGTGGCACACCCGTCACGACACCGAAGCTGAAATCATCCGCCGGGCCACTGAGCATCTTCGCGAAACCCATGGCGAAACTGCTATACGCGAGCCGATGCTCGAGACGATCCGGGCCAATATCCAGCCCGAGAAGACCAAGGCGGCTTAAGCCTTAGGCGTAAGCTCAGGAATACGGGCAAGCAGCGCATCCCGGTCAAGGATAAAACCTGAGTCAATCCAGGCGTCCTCGAGTGCGCGCTGCAATTTGCCCACCTCAGGACCCTTTTCCAAACCGGCAGCGACAAGATAGCCGCCGGTAACGGGGAACTTGGGCTTTTCATAGTGCTCGGCAAATTCCAGTAGCTTGGAGAGATGGCCAGCGCGCATCATTGCAGCGTTGTCATTCAGCGCTTCCGTCCGCGCTGACACCAGCGCGAGACTCAGACGATCAATCATCCCCTGACGGTCACTGCGATAGAGTTTCTTGGCAAATCCCGCTTCAGAAATTTCAGGGCTGGGCATAATTGTTGCCGACCACGCTTCCAGGCGCTCACGCTCGTGATTGGAGAGTTTCAATCGCGCAGCCATGTCGCTGATCCGCTCGGCATGTGGCGGGATCACACTTTCAAGGCGCAGGAGAGGATCGGCATTCCAGCCCAGCTCCTTCTCGGTTTTGACAAGTCCGTGAATCGTATCGATACCCCACTTTTCGCTTTCGGGCAGAATAGCCGTCAGCACACCAGCCTGCCGCATCCACAGAAGTGCCCGCGATGGATCCGGCGCCGCCAGCATTTTCTTCAGTTCAGCCCAAACGCGTTCGGATGACAGTTGCGCCAAACCATCTTTCAGCCGCGCGCAGGCTTTCAATCCTTCGCTTTCCGGACGGCCGTGCCCGTACCAGGCAAAAAAGCGAAAGAATCGTAGAATGCGCAGATAGTCTTCGCGAATGCGATGTTCCGCATCACCGATGAAACGCAAGGTGCGGCTTTCTATATCGGCAAGACCACCGACAAGATCGACGATTGTGCCATCAGCCTCGACATAAAGCGCATTGATGGTGAAATCGCGCCGTTCCGCATCCACCTGCCAGTCGCGCCCGAAAGCCACGGATGCATGGCGGCCATCAGTCTCCATATCGGCCCGCAGCGTGGTCACTTCGAAGGGCCGTTTATCTGCAACAACCGTTACGGTACCATGGCTGATCCCCGTTGGGATGGTCTTGAAGCCGGCTGCCTGCGCCCGCCGCACGGTTTCATCAGGCACGCAGGTCGTGGCAATGTCGAGATCAGAAACTTCTTGCCCCAATAGCGTATTGCGCACGGCACCGCCGACAATGCGCGCACCCTCGCCATCTACGGAAAGAGCAGCAAGCAACTTCTGCAAAAGCGGTTCCTGCAGCCACGGAGCCTTATCGGCAATGGAAATGGTCGTGCTCAAGAATAGAGCCTTTCATACAATGTGCGAATGATCCCGGCTGTGACGCCCCAGATGAAGCGTTCGCCAAACGGCATCGTGTAATAGAAACGTTCCTTGTCCAGCCAGACCCGGCTTTCGCGCCGGTGGTTGGCAGGATTCATCAAAAAGGACAATGGCACTTCGAACACATCAGCCACTTCGTCCGGATTCGGCGTCAGGCTGAATGGCGGGTGCACAAGGCCGAGCACCGGCGTGATGGAATAACCCGTCGTGGTCAAATAACGCGGCAAACGTCCGATCAGTTCGACATGCCGCCCCTCCAGACCGATCTCTTCATGTGCTTCGCGAAGTGCTGCCTTCTCCGGCTCGAAATCGTCCTCCGGATCAATCGCCCCACCGGGAAAGGCCACCTGCCCCGAATGTTTGCGCATATTGGCATTGCGCAAGGTCAGGATCACTCCCGCTTCATCGCCGCGATCGACAATCGGCACCAGCACAGCCGCGTCACGCAGTTGGGTTGCCGCAATCAACGCATCAAGGTCAGGGTTGAGCAGATGGTCGCCGTGATCCACACCCAGCGTGTCACTGCCCTTCAGCGCAACGCGCCGCGCAAAAGCCCGGGCGGAAAAGCCCTCCTCAGCCGGGATTGACTGGCTCATAGGCTCTGCTCTTTCAACTCGCCCGAATGCATGATCGGAAAAATCTCTCCCTTGGAGCGCACCGCAAACATGGATTTGCCATCAATCTCGACATCCTCGCCGTAACTTACCAGTTCATACATGACCGGACGGGCCAGCAAAGCTTCCAGCCGCCCGCGCACCAGCAGATAAGGTTTCAGACCGCCATTCCTGGAATCGATGACGAAACGCAGCGGATTGTCAGCACCTGCCTCGACAATATCGCCAACATTCGTGCGAAACGTCATGACCTGTTCATCACCCTCGCCCGAGACATTGAGCTCGACTGCAAGAAAATGCGCATCTTCAACACGTATTCCAACGCGCTCGACCGGCGTAACCAGATAGGTCTTGCCGTCGGTATCCTTGCGCAGCACTGTGGAGAAGAGACGCACCAGCGGCTGGCGGCCGATCGGTGTACCCATATAGAACCACGTACCGTCCGCCTTGATCTCCATATCGAGATCGCCGCAGAAATCCGGGTTCCATTTTTCCACCGGCGGCAAGCCCTTGCCTTGCGCAGCCGCGCGCGAGATCAGGGCTTCAAGTCCCGCCGCGTCGCGCAATGTGCCTTCTGACTGTGCCATTTTCTGACCTTTTTGTTCATTCGTCACGAAATAGTCACCGTTAAACCGCTTGTCAGCATGTCATAGTGATTTAGACTCATTTAGTAATGAATCTGAGCATAAACCAGCTCCGCAGGCCAGAGACGAGGTAAACCATGACGATTATCAAAACCGGGGAACCATCCGATCCCAAGGCAATGGTCGCCGAGGCTGAAAAGGCACTGGCCGATATTTCCAGAGTACGCGCCGCAATCGGCACTGTCATCTTTGGCCAGGAAGCCGTTATCGAGCGCACGCTGGTCGCCCTTTTGGCTGGTGGCCACGCGCTGCTCGTGGGCGTGCCGGGCCTGGCCAAAACCAAGCTGGTGGAAACACTCGGCACCGTGCTCGGTCTCGACGAACGCCGTGTGCAGTTCACGCCAGATCTGATGCCCTCCGACATTATCGGTTCGGAAGTGATGGATCAGGATGATCACGGCAAACGCTCTTTCCGCTACATCAAAGGTCCGATCTTCGCGCAGCTGCTGATGGCCGATGAAATCAACCGCGCCTCGCCGCGCACCCAGTCCGCCCTGCTGCAATCCATGCAGGAATATCATGTCACGGTCGCAGGCGAGCGGCATGACCTGCCATCGCCGTTCCACGTTCTGGCAACGCAGAACCCGCTAGAGCAGGAAGGCACCTATCCGCTGCCTGAAGCACAGCTCGACCGCTTTTTGATGCAGATCGACATTCTTTACCCGGAACTCGATGCGGAGCGCCGCATTCTGCTCGAAACCACCGGCACATCGGAGGTGCGGGCGGCAAAGACCATCGATGCGGAACGGCTGCGCGAGATGCAGCAATTGATCCGCCGCATCCCTGTCGCGGAGGGCGTCGTTGACGCCATCCTCAAGCTGGTCCGCTCGGCCCGCCCCGGGGCAGACAATGAGATCGCGCAAAAGTTTATTGCGTGGGGCCCCGGTCCCCGCGCCAGTCAGGCCCTGATGCTTTGCGCCCGTGCCCGCGCGCTCTATGACGGCCGCCTCGCGCCTTCGGTTGACGATGTCAGAGCGCTGGCTGAGCCTGTCCTGCAACATCGCATGGCATTGACCTTTGCCGCCCGCGCCGATGGCATGAATGTGCGCGAGGTCATCGCCAACCTCACCAAGGCCGCTATCTAATGGCAGCAATCGGCGCGCTGGCTCAAAAGACTGCAACGACCGACGCACTGGCGCGCGCGCGCCAGCGCGCCGCCTTGTTGCCGGATCTTCTGGTCGAGGCTCGCCGCATCGCCAACACAACCAATACCGGTTGGCATGGTCGCCGCAAAAGCGGCGTCGGTGAAACGTTCTGGCAGTTTCGGCCCTATACTGATGGCGAAGCGGTGTCGCGCATCGACTGGCGCCGTTCGGCCCGCGACGACCGGATTTATATCCGCGACCAGGAATGGGAAGCTGCCCATACGGTCTGGTTGTGGGCGGATCCTTCAGCTTCCATGCTCTACAAATCCGATATCGCCCAGGTATCGAAGGAATCGCGGGCGCTTGTCGTCGTTTTGGCGCTGGCCGAGTTGCTGTCGCGCAGCGGCGAACGGATAGCCTTCCCCGATGTGACGGAACCAACGTCGGCCGCCAATGGCGCAGAGCGGCTGGCAACAGCGCTGTCTCATGCGGTCGACCTGCCGAAACAGCCAGATTTTGGCAAGGTACGACGCTTCTCTGATGTGGTGCTGGTCAGTGACTTCCTCGAACCAGTCAATGACACGCTTGCGCTTCTGGAACAGATTGCCCAGCGCGGCGCCCGTGCCCATCTGGTCGAAATCTACGATCCGGCGGAAGAGGATTTCCCTTATAAAAGGCGCACGGAATTCGTTGATCCGGAATCAGGCGCGGTGCTGACCATTGGCCGCGCGCAGGATTATGCGGAAGAATACAGGCGCCTGTTCTTCGCCCGCCGCGAAACGCTCAGAGCCTATTGCCGCCGCATCGGTTGGAGTTACACGACAAACCGTACCGACAGGCTCGCTTCCGAAGCGCTGGTCTCGGTTCATCTTAACATGACGGCTGATCAAGGAACGCGTCTATGAATGCGCTTCCCCTCGCCCTCGGCGCGCCAGCCATCCTCTTGGGCCTGCTGGCGCTGCCTGTTATCTGGTGGCTCCTGCGGGCAACACCGCCGCGTCCGATCCGCGAAATCTTTCCTCCCTTGAAAATTCTGGCACAAATCTTCAGGAAAGAGGAAACGCCGGATAGAAGCCCCTGGTGGCTGACATTGTTACGGCTTGTGCTTGCTGCGCTTGTTATTCTTGCGCTGGCCGAACCAATTTGGAATCCGCGCCCCGAAACATTGACAGGCAAAGAACCTGTCGCAATCGTGCTCGACAATGGCTGGTCGTCCAATGAGGAATGGCAGGCCCGCAAGGAAACGGCAGAGCGGCTGATTGCGGACGCAAGCGCTTCCGGAGCCCTGATCTACATTCTTGGCACCGCTGAAAAACTGAATGCCGATGTCGGCCCCTTCGATGCGACGACAGCGCTCGAACGGCTGCGCGCCCTGAATGTCCGCCCGATCCCGGTGGATCGCGCTGCGGCTTTTGACCGGTTGAAAACTGTTCTGTCCGGTGTATCGGGTGTGCGCCTTGCCTATCTTAACGATGGTGTCGATACGCCGGGAGCAACCGAGGCGGTGAAAGCGGTCGAAGGCAGCGGTCTTGCCTCTGTAATCTGGTATCAGCCGTCAATTGCATCGCTTGCAGCAATCCGGCAGGTGGAAAACAATGCCAACGGACTGACGGTTCATGCGGTGCGATCCAACGACAACCGGTCTTCGGGCGGCATTACCATCGGAGCCTATGATGAAAAGGGCCGCCGCATTGCTGAAACCGGTCTGGTTTTTCGTGCCAATGAAGCGACTGGCGAAGCTGTGATCACCGCACCCTATGAATTGCGCAACGATTTTCACACCCTGCGCATCGATAAGGCGCCGCATGCAGGTGCAACATTTCTTGTAGACGATAACAACAAGCGCCGCCGTGTCGCCTTGCTCTCGGGTTCAGAAGCTGACTTGTCGCAGCCGCTGCTTTCGCCGCTCTATTACATTTCCCGCGCGCTTGAGCCTTTTGCTGACCTGCTGCGCCCGCACAATGCCGAACTGACCAAAGCTGTTCCCGAGCTTCTCGAACAAAAGCCTTCGGTTGTGATCATGGCCGACATTGGCAAGCTGCCCGCAGAAACCGAGCAGACGCTGGTCGATTGGGTGGCCAAGGGCGGCACGCTGATCCGGTTTGCCGGACCTCGTCTTGCCGGAAACAGCGAACAGGACCCGCTTTTGCCGGTGATCCTACGCAAGGGCGAGCGCTCACTCGGTGGCGCTCTGTCTTGGAAGGAATCACAACCCGTCGCCGCCTTCCCTGATAACGGTCCCTTCGCCGGACTTCCAACGCCGCAGGACGTCACGGTAACGCGCCAGGTATTGGCCGAGCCTGCGGTCGATCTTTTCGAGAAAAGCTGGGCCAATCTTGCGGACGGCACGCCGCTGGTGACAGGTGAAACGCGCGGACGCGGGCAGATTGTGCTGTTTCACGTCACCCCCGAAGCCACATGGTCGAACCTGCCGATCAGCGGCAGTTTTGTGGATATGCTGCACCGTATCCTGACATTGTCGCGCAGTTCAGTGCCATCCACCCCGGAAAGCGGTGCGGGCGTGGCACGGGCTCTTCCGCCCTATCTCACTTTGAATGCAGAAGGGGCGCTGATCCCGCCCGGCGGCGATGCCAAGCCCCTGATCCTGAAACCCGGTGAAACCGGCAAGGTCAGCTTCGATAATCCGCCCGGTTTTTACGGCGTCGAGGATGCCATGAATGCCCTCAATCTTTTCAAACCGGATAGCGAAATAAAGCCTTTGATCCGCCCTGACCTCAACATTCCGGTAATCAACGCGCGTTACGCGGTGGATGAATCCGTGCCGCTGCGCGGGCCGCTGTTTGGCATCGCCGCCCTGCTTCTGGCACTCGATGCGCTTGCCATTCTCTGGCTTGGCGGACATCTGCGCCGCCGTTTCAAAGGGGCAGTGGCTGCTTCGCTGGCGATTTTGCTGATCCCGGCCGTTCTGGCCTTTGCCCCCTCGCCGGTTCATGCCCAGCAGAACGACAGCAAACCCGGAGATCAGGCTATACTTCAAGCTGTCGATACCACACACCTTGCCTATGTGATCACCGGCGACCGTTCTGTTGACGATATCAGCAAAGCAGGCCTTTCCGGGTTGTCCAAGGCGATTGCCGACAGCACTGCGCTGGAACCCGGCGAGCCGACAGGTGTCAATCCAGAAGTGGATGAGCTGGCATTTTACCCTCTGATCTACTGGCCAATCGATGCCTCAGCCAAGATGCCAACACCCGCAGCGATAGCCAAGATCGATGCCTATATGCAGCAGGGCGGCACCGTCCTCTTCGACACGCGTGATCAGGATGCAGCCGCCATCAGCTTCGACAATAGCTCGACACCAGCCAATGCAAGGCTGCGGGATATTCTTTCCGGGTTGAACATCCCCGCGCTTGAGCCGGTGCCCAACGATCACGTCCTGACCAAGGCGTTTTATATCCTGCAGGATTTTCCCGGCCGTTTTCGCGGCAGTCCGCTTTGGGTGCAGGCATCGCAAGCGCCTGAAGTTAAGTCTGCTGACAGTCCCCGTCCCGTGCGGGTTGGCGATGGCGTGACGCCGATCATGATCACCGGAAATGATCTGGCTGGCGCGTGGGCGGTCAATGCCAGCGGCGGCCCATTGCTACCGACAATCCCCAATGATCCGGACCAACGGGTTCTTGCCTATCGCGCGGGTGTCAATATTGTCATGTACATGCTGACCGGCAATTACAAATCCGATCAGGTGCATGTGCCTGAACTTTTGAAGCGGCTGGCGAACTGACATGTATCTTTCCCTCGACTTCCAGCCCCTGCTCTCGCTGCCGCTTTTGGCCCTACTGCTCTTGCCACTTACGGCACTGGCACTGGCGGGCATCTATCTGCGCCAGCGTGGCGGCATTATCCGCCTGCTTGCGGTCGCCGCCCTTGCCATGGCCTTGTTCAATCCCGTTGTGATCAATGAAGAACGCGAACCACTGACAAGCGTTGTCGCGGTGGTTGCCGACCGCAGCCAGAGTCAGGACATCGGCAACCGCACTGCTGATACGACTGAAGCACTCAAACAGGTTCAGGCGGCGCTGGCACGCCTGCCGCAGTTCGAAGTTCGTACTGTCGAGACCAACCGCGCCGATGCCAATGATGACGCGACGGCAACGCGGCTGTTTCAGGCTGTAAACGGAGCGTTCCGTGATGTGCCGCCGTCGCGCATTGGCGGGGCCATCATGATCACGGACGGTCAGATCCACGACATTCCCAATAACGTTGCCGGTCTCGGCTTCAATGCCCCGGTGCATGGCCTGATCACCGGCGTACCGGGTGAAATCGACCGCCGTATCCAGTTTGTCCGCGCACCGCGTTTCGGTATCACCGGCAAGCCGCAGCAGATGACTTACAAGGTCACTGGCGCAGGCGAGCCGCAGGGCGGCCGGGCTCGCGTAAGCGTTCGCGTCAACGGCAATGAGGTCACTGTGCAGGACGCCATCATCGGCGAGGAAATGCCGCTCGATGTGACCTTGCCGCGCGCAGGCGTCAATATTGTCGAGCTTGCTGTCGACCCGATCCCCAATGAGTTGACCGAGATTAACAACCGGGCTGTCGCTATGGTCGATGGTATCAGGGAAAATCTGCGCGTTCTGCTCGTTTCTGGCGAGCCGCACAATGGCGAGCGTACGTGGCGCAATCTGCTCAAATCCGACGCATCGGTCGATCTCGTGCATTTCACCATTTTGCGTCCGCCGGAAAAACAGGACAGCACACCGATCAACGAACTGTCGCTCATCGCCTTTCCGACGCGCGAGCTGTTCGTCGATAAGATCGACCAGTTCGATCTCATTATTTTCGATCGCTACCAGCACCGCGATGTGCTGCCGCTGCTCTATTACGATTACATCAACGATTACGTGCAAAAGGGCGGTGCGCTGCTGATCGCCGCCGGGCCTGAATATGCGGGTACTGTGTCTATCGCCAACACGCCCCTTTTGACGGTTCTGCCCGCCACGCCGACGGGCGAGATTACCGAACAGGCTTTCTATCCGCGACTGAGCGATGACGGCAAACGCCATCCGGTAACACGGGGTCTGGAAGGAAGCGGGACAGAGCCGCCACAATGGAGCCGCTGGTTTCGCGTGATCGATGTCAACAAGCCGGAAGGCTCTGTCGTCATGAATGCAGGCGACAAACCTCTCCTGGTGCTCAACCGTATCGGCGAAGGCCGTGTCGGCATGTTCCTTTCCGATCAGGGCTGGCTGTGGGCGCGCGGCTTTGAAGGCGGCGGTCCGCATGCGGCGCTGTACCGCCGCATCGCCCATTGGCTGATGAAGGAACCGGAACTCGAAGAAGAAGCACTGACCGCCTCCGGCAGCGGCCGCAATCTTGAAATCCGCCGTCAGACGATGAAGAAGACTGCAGCTGCTGCAAACGTCATCACACCATCGGGCAAGAAACAGAGTATTCCCCTGACCGAAACCGAACCGGGCGTATTCTCGGCTTCGGTTCCGACAACAGAAATCGGGCTGTTTCAGGTGGCAAACGGTGATCTGACCACGCTCGCCCATGTCGGGCCGGTCGATGCGCCGGAATTCGCCGATTACGTTTCCACCACAGCCAAGCTTGAACCATTGGCCCGGCAGACCGGCGGCGGGACTCGCCGCCTGCGGGAAACGGCAGCACAAGCATCGATCGAAATGCCCAACATCGTCGCCTCACGCGGCTTTGCCAGCGCAAGCGGCGACAATTGGATCGGGCTTCGCCCCACCAACGAAACGGTTCTGAAAAGCGTCAATCGTCTGCCGCTGTTCTCGGGCTTCCTTGGTCTTGCCGCAATGATCCTGGTTCTCGGCAGCATGTGGTATCGCGAAGGCCGGTAGGCTCTATAAACTCAATACCCAATGAGCGGAAACTAGAGGCCGCCACCGCTTGCATGGCGCACGCGGCCCTGTACACCCTTCAGTGCATGCGGCGTGAGTTCGCAAGCGAGAAACCGCGACGGCTCAACCGGTGCAGGCATTTGGATCTGGTGCCCGGCAATCGGCCGGAAACCAAAGGGTGCATAATAGGGTTCGTCGCCGACAAGGATAACCAGCCGGTGACCGGCAAGACGAGCCGCTTCCATGCACTTGCGCATAAGAGCCGCGCCGATACCCTGCTTCTTCCACCCCGGACGCACCGCCAGAGGGCCCAGCAACATTGCCGGCGTTGCGCCGATCAAAATCGGTGTCAGCCTTACCGACCCCACAATATGTGCGCCATTCAGGGCAACAAAGGAGAGATTACGGTCATGCGGTCCGCCTTCGCGAATCCGATAAGCAGCGCGGGTAAAACGGCCGGGACCGAAAGCTTCTTTGTTGATTTCTTCAATGGCAACGTCATGCACCGGCTCTTCCGGCGTATAGGCAACGACATGGGACAGCATGCTGGGTATCTTCATAAAGGAGTAGACAATGGCCTTTGGCCAACACAGGAATATCCGCCGCGCTTTGCGAGCGCCGGTACTGGTTTCATCGTCGGATGAACAGGAATCCTGTCACTAAATGTCTCCTTTTTTTCCGCGTAGCATCAAAGTTGGGCGGCGTAAACCGAATTTGCGCTGTCCCAAGCAAAAAGTGACGCTCTGTTCACCCCACAGATACTGGTTTGAACATCATTTGTGCCTAGCTATGGGTTATTGGTAGAACATGAGAATGATCGCCTGCGCACTTTGTGGCAGGCCAAGGAGTATGAGATGGGTCTTCTGATTGACGGCAAGTGGCACGACCAGTGGTATGACACCAAGGACAGTGGCGGACGCTTCATTCGTTCGGAATCACAATTTCGCAATTGGGTCACGGCAGACGGTTCAGCTGGACCGTCGGGCAAAGGCGGCTTCAAGGCTGAAGCTGGCCGTTATCACCTCTATGTTTCCTATGCCTGCCCATGGGCACACCGCACGCTGATTTTCCGGGCGCTGAAAAAGTTGCAGGACGTTATCTCGGTTTCTGTCGTCGATCATTTCATGGGCGACGAGGGCTGGACCTTCAACGCCGTTGACGGGGCGACACCAGATCATCTCTTCGGCTCGAAGAGTCTATACGAAGTTTATACCCGCGCTGACCCGGCCTATTCCGGCCGCGTGACTGTGCCGGTGCTTTGGGATAAGCAGCAGAACACGATTGTTTCGAACGAGTCAGCCGAGATCATTCGCATGCTGAACACGGCATTCGACGCTTTTGGCGATGCCTCGTTGGATTTTTACCCGGAAGCGCTGCGTTCCGAAATCGATGCGGTCAATGCACTGGTCTATCCCAATATCAACAATGGCGTATATCGCGCGGGCTTTGCCACGTCTCAGGAAGCTTATGAGGAGGCTTTTGGCCAGTTATTCGCCACGCTCGACACATTGGAAGAGCGTCTTGGCCAACAGCGCTATCTCGCCGGAAGCCAGATAACGGAAGCTGACTGGCGGCTGTTCACTACACTCTTACGTTTCGATCCGGTCTATGTCGGCCATTTCAAATGCAACCAGCGCCGCATTGCCGATTATCCGAACCTGTCCAACTATACACGTGAACTCTATCAGGTGCCGGGTGTGGCCAAGACCGTGAACATGCTGCATATCAAGGCACATTATTACGGCAGCCACAAAACCATCAATCCGACGGGTATCATTCCCAAAGGCCCGGAACTGGATTTTGCCGCGCCACACAACCGGGACAGGCTCTAATTACCAGTTCAGCGGCACATCGGCTCCGCCGAGAATTTCGGCAAGCCTTTGCCGGGTGGCCGATGTCGTGCCCTCCGGCAGGGCATCGAGTTTAAAAAACCCGGCCTCGGCAATCTCGCGGTCCGGCAGACGGGGCGCCGTCTGACGGAATGACCGGCAGATATAGAGCGCAACGTGATCGCGTCTGGATGCATGGGCATTGTGATAGATGGCAAAAAGCTCCGGTCGTCCGGTCAGCTCGATATTGCCTTCCTCCATGAGTTCCTTCGCAAGCGTATGTTCGATCGTATGTCCGGTTTCCACGCCGCCACCCGGAAACTGCCAGCCGGGCACATAGGTGTGCCGGATCAGGAACACCGATTGCGTCGCCTCATCGAGCACAACACCACGCGCACCCAGCGTCATGGGCCTGCGAAAAAGGAAATAGGTGTGAAACAGGCGATGGCGCCATTTCACGCGTTTGTCAGTCATAATCCCTGCCCAAAAATGGAACCTTGCGGTGATGCGACGGTTCTAACACTGGATTCCTACGCTATACTCTCTTAAAGCTGAAATAATGTTCCGCCTCGCTCACATCTCCGATATCCACCTGTCGCCCTTGCCTGCACTGACGTTGCGCGAGCTGATTTCCAAGCGCATTACCGGTTACATCAACTGGCGCTCCAACCGTAAAGGCGTGATGACCGGCGGCACCCTCGATACGCTGGTTGCGGACTTGAAAGCCCAAACACCTGATCATCTGGCTGTCACAGGCGACCTCGTCAACCTCGCCCTTGATGAAGAACTGGAAACTGCGCAGCGCTGGTTGAAGACGTTCGGCAACCCCGCCGATGTTTCGGTTGTTCCCGGCAATCATGACGCTTACGTGCCAGGCGCATTGAAGAAAACCCGGCGTTTCTGGGCGCCATGGATGCTTGGCGACCGCGAAGTGGCAGAACATCGTCCCGTGGAATTTCCCTATCTCCGGGTACGCGGCGATGTAGCCCTCATCGGCGTATCATCCGCACGCGCGACTGCGCCGTTCATGGCAACCGGTGATCTGCGCGACCGCCAGGCCCGCAAGCTGGGTGAGATCCTTGATGATACGGGCAAGCGCGGGCTCTTCCGCGTGATCATGATCCACCACCCGCCGGTGCGCGGTGCTGCGCCATCTTACAAGCGCCTGCTTGGTATTGGTCTCTTCCAGCGAACCGTGCGCGAGCACGGTGCCGAACTCGTCCTGCACGGACATACGCATCTGGCCACACGCTATGAGATTGACGGGCCGGACTGGAAAGTTCCCGTCGTCTGTGTCCCGTCCGCGAGCCAAAGTTTTGGCGACCATAAACCGGCGGCACGTTTCAACATCTTTACAATTCAAAAGACCAATTCCGGCTGGTCGTGCCATATGACTGAGCGCGGCATCGTTGACACAGCGATGACCATCGAGACCATTGGCGAGCGCGAACTGAATGTCGGCGCGGTTTCCGCCCTCGCCTGATATTTTAGAAGTAAGGCGATAGCCTGTCCCAGAAAAAGGCCAGCAAAGCGCCCGCTCCAGCCAATGCGCCGATCAGAATCCAGATCACCGCATTGACGAAATCGGTCATAATCGACAGGTGCTGACGGACCTGCACAACAGGAGCAACAACCGGTGCGCTCACGGGCTCGGATTGTTCGAGCGGGGCCGCATCAGAAGCGTCACTGCGCAAGCTGATACGCTCACCTTCCGTCAAACGCTGACGCTCGACAATACGCTCGGCGATATAAGTGGTGACGGCATCGGACACCGTTTTGACATCGCTCGATTCGGCCATGATCACCCGGCCAAGTCTCGTATCGCGGACAAAGCGATAGGTGCGCCGGTCACGTCCCATCATCACGTGCGAGGTCGCGTCAATCCACAGACGCGGCTGTGATCCTCTGGAGATCGCAAAATCCCACTGTTCGTCATCCGCAGGAACTTCATCAAAGACCGGCTTCAAATCGTCAGCCAGAATTTCGATACGGGCGAGATCCGCTTCCTTCATGTCGATGACAACGTCCCCGCGATCCGCAGCAGCAATCTGCGCACCGCGAATGGCCTCGGGCAGCCTGCGCTTGTCATCCAAAGGACTGATCTTGTCTCGCATTTCACTCATCGACGTTTCCAGCAAGCATGGTTAAGGCATCATTAACAATATGCCTGAGCCATTGCACCACAAACTTGTCGGAATTCAGCCTGTGCGCACAGTTGCGAGAATGAGCCGGATTACCTCGTCGGGAATCTCCTCCACAAGCATATGACCAGCGCCATCAAAACGATGGATAGTGAAGTGCGATGGCAGACCCTCAGACTGATAGACAGGCAGAACATTATCCAACCGCCCCCACGCGACAGCCACGGGCATGGTGAACCCAGCAAGCAAATCTTTCGGGATCGTACCTTGCAATCCGTTTTTGGTCATACGAGCAAGGATGGCGTCCAACCGTTCGATCTGTCCGCTTTTCCGGCGTAGCGCCAAATCGCGTTCAATCATCTCGTTTGGAACAGGATTGCGCCAGCCGAACATGCCTTCCAGCGCGACACGCAGAGCATCCTGATCACGCGCCGATGCATAGCGTTGCAACAACCGCCCGTTGATGTCAGGGCCGAAACCGCCGGGCGCCAGCAGTGTCAATGACGCCACCTTCTCCGGCGCAATGGCGGCAACCAGCGCTGCCGTGGCACCGCCCATGGAATGGCCAACCAGATGCGACTTTGGCAGATCACGCTGGGTCAGCTCGTCGACAACGGCCTGCGCAAAGTGCCGCGCCGTCACCGCATCGGGATAATCAAGCGAACCGGCGTGACCGGGAAGATCGAAGGCAATGGTTGGATATTCCCCGGAAATCGCCTTCTGAACATAGTCCCAGCCTGACGCTGTCCCGCCAAACCCATGCAGAAAGACGACAGGCGTGCCCTGTGCTTCTCCGATCTCGATTGCGCCCAGCCGGTGCATTGGTTCCTCCAAAGAAAAAGGCCGCTCAAAGCGGCCTTTATGTGCATGAGGCTATTTGCCGATGATACGGTTCGCCGCCGAGACAATCCCCTCAAGTGAGGCAGCAACGATGCTCTTGTTGATACCAGCACCGAAAATCTTGCCATTCGGATGCTCGATTTCCATGTAGCTGATAGCCGCCGCGTCGGAGCCATGCTGGAGCGAATGTTCCGAATAATTGGCAACCGAAAGCCTGAAGCCGAGATAATGCGAGAGGGCATCGATAAAGCCATCGACCGGGCCGGTTCCCCTGCCCTCGATCCGCTTGGTTTCACCACGATCCGTGATCTCTGCGGAGAGAACGCGCATCCCCTTGTGCTCGGTGTCCGGATAGGTGTGGTGATCAACGAATTTCAGCCGTGCGTCGGGCTGATCCACATAGAGTTCGAGGAATCGCTGATAAATCTGCTTGGAGGGCATTTCCTTGCCTTCCTCATCGGTAATCTGCTGGATGTCGTCACGGAACTCCACCTGCATGCCGCGCGGCAGGTTGATGCCATAATCAGCCTGCAGGATATAGGCCAGCCCACCCTTGCCTGATTGGGAATTGATGCGGATGATGGCCTCGTAGCTACGACCGACATCCTGCGGATCAATCGGCAAGTAAGGTACTTCCCACAGTTCCTTATTGGCCTGTTTGATCGCCTTCATGCCCTTGTTGATCGCATCCTGATGCGAACCGGAGAACGCAGTATAAACCAACTCGCCGACATAGGGGTGGCGTTCCGGGATAACCAGCTGATTGGAATATTCATAGACTTCCTTCATCCGGTTGATATCGGAACAATCGATCTCAGGATCCACACCCTGGGTGAACATGTTCAATGCCAGCGTCACGATATCGACATTGCCGGTGCGTTCGCCATTGCCGAACAAGGTGCCTTCAACCCGGTCAGCACCGGCCATCAAGCCCAGTTCGGTTGCAGCAATCCCTGTTCCGCGATCATTGTGCGGATGCAGGGAAATGATCAGGTTTTCACGGTTGTCGAGCTGACTGCACATCCATTCGATACGATCAGCGTATATGTTCGGTGTGGACATTTCGACCGTCGAAGGCAGATTGATGATCAGCTTATTTTCCGGCGTGGGCTTGATGATTTCCGTGACCGCATTGCAAATCTCGAGCGCAACTTCAAGTTCGGTGCCGGTAAAGCTCTCAGGCGAATACTGGAATCGGAAACCACCTCCAGCCTTGGCAGCCATGTCCGTAATCATCTTGGCGGCATCGGTGGCTATGGACTTGATACCGCCGACGTCCTTATTGAACACCACACGGCGCTGCAATTCACTGGTCGAATTATAGAAATGGACGATCGGTTTGTTCGCGCCCTGCAGCGATTCAAAGGTGCGGGTGATCAATTCCGGACGGCACTGCACCAGCACCTGCAAGGAGACGTCATCAGGTACATTTCCTTCCTCAATACACCAGCGGGCAAAATCAAAATCCGTCTGTGATGCCGAGGGAAAGCCGATTTCAATTTCCTTGAAACCCATGTCGAGCAACAGCGCAAACATGCGCACCTTGCGGTCATGACCCATCGGATCGATCAAGGCTTGATTGCCGTCGCGCAAATCGACAGAACACCAGATCGGTGCTTTTTCAATGCGCTTGGACGGCCATTGGCGGTCCTTCAGGTCAACAATTGGATAGGGTTCGTACTTCTTGCGGGCATCGGGCATACCCACATATCGGGGAGCGGTCATATCGGTCATCTGCTTCTCGTTTCCGGCCGCCTGCGCATCTCGGGCACACGTGCAGCACTTTTCTCAAGCGTTGGAATGGTCTTGTAAAGGGGTAAGGAGCAAATAGCCTGGCGGCACTTTCGACCGCCGGACGCTCCTCTCAACGAGCCCGGCGATCGCCGATAAGGTCGAGAAGTAGCGGAAGGAGATAGGCGCGGCTGCTCAAACCTGCAAAAGCAGATTTGGCAAAAGACGGATATGTCTGGCGCGTTTTCATGGCCAGACAATTAAACGACTGTCTGGCGGGATGCAAGGGGCCGGTTGGTTAGTTTTTCTTCGCTTGAGCAGTAGCGCCAGAAAGCCATTCGCTGACAACCTTTACATCGTCGCTGCCCAACCCATGATCCGATTTGATCGACCGGGCTTCAACACGGGCACCGTGAGACCGCAACAAGGTTTCCAAGGCCGGTGCAAAGGGCGCATAGGTCTGGTCTGAAGCACCGGAAACGGTCAAAACACGGGCTCCAGCCAGATTTGCACCGGTATCCTCGGTAAGCACCGGCATGGAGCGAAGCAGCACCGCCTGTTTGACCATATCCGGATAGAGCATCATCACCGCCCCGACCAGATTCGCGCCGTTGGAATAGCCCAGATAAGTCGTGCGGTTGAGATCGATCTTATACTTCTCGGTTGCCTGCTTCAGAAATCCGGCAAAAGCTTTTGCCTCAGAGTGAATGTCCTTCTGGTCGAAACTCACCGGTGTCAGACGCTTATACCAGCGGCTCGTGCCATCCTGAACCACCCGCCCGCGCACGGCGACAAGCAAGGCGTTCGGCGCAATCTTGGTGGCAAGGGAAACAAGGCTTGTTTCATCCTGACCCGATCCATGCAGGAGAACCATCGTATCGCCATTGGGATCTTCCGGGCGGTAAATCCGGTACTTGAACGCGAGGTCATCACGCAATGTGCTTTCGCCTTGCGGGAGAATATCGCCTTTGACTGCCTTTTTCAAAATGCCTGCACTGCCTGTTGCAACAATGTTGATGGCCTTGACCTTTTCAGGTGCGGCCATTGCGGCCTGCGGTGTCTGCACGCAGGCACCGCTGCCATTTTTACCGACATTGGAAAGTGGATCAACTGCACCGGTCAAAATCTGGGCCTTCGTCATGACGGGTTTGTCACAATCAGCCGTAACGCTAGCGCTGGCAGGGTATGCCGAGGCGAGGGAAAGGCCTGCAATCAGTGCATAAAGATACGGTTTACCCATAAGTTAATCCTGACAGTTAAAGGTTAACTAACTTTGTAAACAGCCGCGGTCATCCGCTCGGCGCTGCCATGCGTTTCCGGCGCTCGATTCTCAAAGGAATTGATGCTTGCCGCCAAATCGTTTGTCCCCAGACGTACGCCCCCGGCGTTGCATCATTGATGGAGAATAGCATTGCTGGACGCACATGTCGTCCCGCGGACCTGCTATGTCAATATAATTGTAACGAAATCATGACGAAGCGAAACATTCCGTGACAAATGTTGCCGCGATGCACTCATTTTGGAGGTTTAGCCTCCAATACAGACATCAAGTCCAGAGATGAGAGACTGGCACAGCAAACATGTTCGAGCCGAATGGAACGACTTTATCACCATCATAGGTAAGTATGCCTGCGATGAAACGGCTCTTGGTGACCTCTGCGAGTTTACGCATTCCACGGAAATCATCTGATACCACAGTTGCAGATGCCTTCACTTCAATTCCAACGATTCCACCTCTATTATCTTCAAGAACAAAATCCACTTCATCTTGGGTACGGGTTGTCGTTCGGAAATGGTTTATCGATATCCCTCGCCCCTGCAGCCATCCAATCTGTTTAACAAGTTCGCTGAAAACAAAGCTCTCCAGCAAGTGACCAAATACAGTTCGGTCAGACTTGATTCCTTCGAGCGACACGCCGAGCACGGCGGCCAGAAGTCCACTATCGAGAAAGTGAAGTTTCGGCGACTTGGTCAGCCGTGATATCAGATTGTTGTGCCATGGCTCGACTGCGTGGGTAATATACAGCGCTGAAAAAATATCGAGATAGCGCTGGACGGTTTTGCGATCCATTGCCAGCGCAGCTCCGATTTCGCTGAAGTTGATGAGCTTTGCCGAATAGTTTACAAAGAGGCGGATCAACCGTGGCATATCACCGATGCGCCCAATGTCCGCGATATCACGCACATCCCGCTGGATGATTGCATTTATATAATCGAGATACCATTTGGTGCGCCGGTTCGGTGTTGAGCGCCCGATTGCTTCGGGATAACCACCAGCCAAGACGACCTCGATTAATTCATTGGCTGTAGCAGATGCTCCGTTGCCCGGAGCTATCCTACCCTGAAAGGCGAGATCAAGAAAAGTAGGCTTGCGTCCAACTATTTCGCCCCGCGCCAGTGGCATGAGAGTGATCACCTCCATGCGTCCCGCCAAGGAATCGGCGACAGTAGGCAGCGTCATGATGTTGGCTGAGCCAGTCAGCAAGAAGCGTCCCGGGCGCTTATCCTCATCAACACTTTCCTTAATAGCAAGCAACAAACCCGGAGCTCGTTGAATCTCATCGATGGTCGCAAGGTCAAGACCACGCACGAAACCTTTCGGGTCGGATTTGGCAGCGTCGAGGGTCGTTTCATCGTCCAGCGTAAAATAGCTGCGTGACGAATTTGATGCAGCCCTTGCGAGAGTCGATTTTCCTGCCTGACGCGGTCCAGCGATAAGCACGACTCGGCTGTCACTCAGTGCAACTTCTACGTCCTGCGCAGAAAATCTCGGATACATTTTCTAACCGTTTGAGTTACCAGCAAACCCAACTTACGTCACAAAACGGGATTTAACAAGTTACAAAACGGGATTTACAATGACACATAGTGGGCATCTAAGAGATACAAGGCGGGATCAAAAGACCCAACCCACCTAACGGACGGACTCGCAACGTCGACCGATCACGTCTCATTCAAGCAAAAGGAACAGCGGCAGTGCCAATCGGCAGTTTGGCTTCTTCCTCAGGCTCGACATGGATGACGATGCTGGAGTCGGGAATCTGCTCCATCAGGGCATTTTCCATGCGGTCGCATATGACGTGCGCATCGCCCACGCTCATGCTGGCATGCACGACCAGATGAAACTCTATGAAGGTTACGCGCCCGGCAATACGCGTTTTGAGGTCATGCACTTCAAGCGCTCCGCCGGCATTGGCCGAGATAATATCGCGGATGCGCATTGTTTCTTCGGTCGGCACGCCAACATCCATCAGTCCCTGCACGGACGAGCCTATGACGTTCCAGCCCTGCCAGAGAATGTTGAGGGCAACAATAACGGCCAGCAGCGGATCGAGGAACGTCCAGCCGGTGATAACCGCACCAACGAGACCGATGAACACGCCGATGGACGTGACCACATCCGTCATGATGTGCTTGCCATCCGCCAGCAGAGCCGGTGATTTGTATTTGCGTGCACTGCTGATAAGCAGCGATGCCCACAGTGCGTTGACGACCGAAGCGCCGCCATTGATGGCAAGACCCAGCCATGGCTGGTCCATGACTTTCGGCGCTTGCCAGGAGAACCAGACTTCACGCAGGATCAGAAGCGCCGCAACAACGATCAGCACGCCCTCAAGCACGGCCGAGAAATACTCCGCCTTGTGATGCCCGAAGGGGTGATTCTGATCGGCAGGTTTGTGACTGACACGAATAGCCCACCAGGCGGCGAGCGCAGCAACCACATTGACAATGGATTCCAGCGCGTCCGAATAGAGCGCGACAGAGCCCGTCACGTAGTAAGCGGCATATTTCAGTGCCAGCACACCAATGCCGATGAAAATCGACCAGAATGCCAGACGTTGAACGACGGTTTCACCTTGTATCAAGCCGCTCGCTCCTTGGCCTTGCGCGGCAGATGCGCCACCACATTCTCGATCATGCGCATACCGGCATTGTGTCCGAGCGTCATAATCGATTCCGGATGGAATTGCACGGCAGCGATCGGTTCACTCTTGTGCTCGAAAGCCATGATGACGCCATCCTCGGTTTCCGCCGTCACGATGAATTCATCCGGCAGGCGGACAGGATCAGCGAAAATCGAATGATAACGCCCGACCGTCACTTCCTTTGGCAATCCGGAGAATATCTTGCCCTGCTTTGTAATACGGATACGTGACGGTTTGCCGTGCATCGGCACATGCAGTTGCCGAAGCGAGCCACCATAGGCCTCCGTCAAGGCCTGCAGGCCAAGGCAAACACCGAAGATCGGCAGTTCCCGCTTGCGCGCTTTCTTGATGGTGGCCTTGCAATCAAAGTCTTCCGGAGTACCAGGTCCGGGCGAAAGCACGACCAGGTCCGGTTTCAGACGATCAAACACTTCATCCGCCACAGGCGTGCGAACTGTGGTCACAGTCGCACCGGTCTGGCGGAAATAGTTGGCCAGCGTGTGCACAAACGAATCTTCATGATCAACAAGAAGAATCGACAGACCTTCACCGACGCGCGCCACAGCCCGCTCTTCCGGCAGGATATTGCTTTTATGCGCATCGCGCACCGCCGCAATCATCGCAGAAGCCTTGAGTTCGGTTTCCGCTTCTTCCTCTTCCGGTATTGAATCATAGAGCAGCGTCGCGCCGGCACGAACCTGGGCAATACCATCCTTGATACGGATGGTGCGCAGGGTCAGGCCCGTATTCATATCACCGTTGAAATTGACCATGCCAATGGCACCGCCATACCAGGCACGCGGGCTGCGTTCGTTTTCTTCGATAAAACGCATAGCCCAGAGTTTTGGTGCGCCCGTCACGGTCACGGCCCACGCATGCGACAGGAAGCCATCAAAAGCATCCATATCTTCCCGGAGGCGGCCTTCAATATGATCCACCGTGTGGATGAGGCGCGAATACATTTCGATCTGGCGACGGCCGATCACCCGGACAGAACCCGGCTCGCACACACGGCTCTTGTCGTTGCGGTCAACATCCGAGCACATGGTCAACTCGGACTCATCCTTCTTGGAATTGAGCAGCTTGATGATCTGCTCTGAGTCGGCAATCGCGTCCTCACCGCGCTTGATCGTACCCGAAATCGGGCATGTCTCGATACGGCGGCCAACCACGCGAACGAACATCTCCGGCGAAGCACCAACGAGATATTCGTTGTCGCCAAGATTGATGTAAAACGAATAAGGCGACGGGTTGATGGCCTTCAAGCGGCGCGAAATCACCGACGGTTTGGTTTCGCAACGCTCGTAAAAAGTCTGTCCGGGTACGACTTCGAAAAGATCACCGCGTTTGAAGCTATCCTTGGCCTTCTTCACCAGTTCCGCATAATCGCCGGGATTGTGATCGCCGCGGCCGGGAATCTTGTCCGTTGGCTTGAACGCCTTGGCTTCGGTATCGCGCGACAGACCATCTGTGGATGCGCCTTCGAATTCGTATTCGTAACGGTCCAGCCATGCCTTGGCGGCATGGTGGTCCACAACAAGAATTTCATCCGGCAAATAGAGCACGATGTCGCGCTGATCATCCGGCCGCTTCAGCTTGTACTGGATCGGATCGAACTGGAATGCAAGATCATAGCCGAACGCACCATACAGACCGAGATTGGCGTCTTCTTCGCTGAAGAACAGAGCAACAATACCGCGCAAGACCGTGAAAACCGAAGGAACACGGGAGCGCTCTTCTTCTGTGAACGGACGGCTCGGCAAGGCAATTTCGAGGTCAAGCTTCGTTACACCAACGGCCGTGACAGACACTTCAGCAAGCGCAGCAACCGCTTTGTGGATCGGGCGTAACAGAATTTCGCCGCGCTTGTTCAGCGCCTCGATGGTCATGTGACGGCCATTGGAGGTGATGACAACGGGTGGATCGATGATGGCGGTATCCCAGCGCGTATAGCGGCCCGGATACTCGTAGTTCGACGAGAAGACCGCGCCCCGGCGTTCATCCAGCCCATCCACATAACTGTCGATAGCGCTGGCATAGGCCGTTGCAACGCGTGACCGGGAAATCGTGACACCACCTGCCGTGTCAAACATTTCCACATCGCCCTCAATTCTATGCATCATCATTTCCACTCCGTTGCATTTGGCTTTGCGGGCTTACTGACGGTCAAACAAAAAGGCCGCCCGGAAAACCCGTTGCGGCCCTGATCCCTTTACGTGCGTGCAAAAGGCTGCGTGGCCGCTATCAGCGAGCCCACCACCAGCCATTTGAAATAATAACGCGCGTGTTCATGGCGGTGATTGTTAGCGTTACGCGGCGACGCTTGCAACAGCAAAAATCATGCACATCGAAATCGGCTAAAATAGCCCCTCGATCAAACCCTGTTCATTGAGGTGAATACGCTCGGCCGATGGGGACTTTGGCAGACCCGGCATGGTCATGATCTCGCCGCAGATGGCGACAACAAACCCGGCTCCTGCTGATAGCCGGACTTCACGCACATGCACCACATGATTGACGGGCGCGCCGCGCAAGTGCGGATCGGTCGAGAATGAATATTGCGTCTTGGCCATACAAACGGGCAGATGGCCATAACCTGCCGCTTCCCATACGCGCAGCTGATCACGCACGCTGGCATCCGCATCCGCCTCGGCACCGCGATAGATGCGTTTGACGACGGTCTCTATCTTGTCAAACAGCGAGAGCTCATCCTCATATAATGGAGAAAACTGCGCCGAACCGCTTTCGGCCAGAGAAACGACCTTATGAGCAAGTTCCTCGATTCCGGCCGAACCCTGTGCCCAATGTTTACAAAGGATGGCTTCTGCGCCATGGGCGGCAACAAAACTTTTGACGGTTTCGATTTCCGCATCCGTATCGGCGCTGAAATGATTGATCGCCACAACCACAGGCACACCGAACTGACGGACATTTTCCATGTGACGGCCTAGATTGGCACAACCGGCTTTCACGGCTGCTGCGTTCTCAATACCAAGATCGTCCTTGGCAACACCGCCATGCATCTTCATGGCACGCACTGTGGCGACGATCACCGCAGCGGCGGGCTTCAACCCCGCTTTGCGGCATTTGATATTAAAGAATTTCTCTGCGCCCAGATCAGCACCGAATCCGGCTTCTGTCACCACATAATCAGCAAGCTTCAATGCCGTGGTGGTGGCAACAACGGAATTACAGCCATGGGCGATATTGGCGAATGGTCCGCCATGCACAAAAGCCGGATTGTTTTCCAGCGTCTGCACCAGATTGGGCTGCATGGCATCTTTCAGGAGAACAGCCATCGCTTTGTCTGCCTTGAGGTCACGCGCATAAACAGCACTCTTGTCGAAGCGGTAGCCAATAATGATATTGCCCAGCCGCTCTTCCAGATCGGCAAGGTCCGTTGCAAGGCAGAGGATCGCCATAACTTCCGAGGCAACTGTGATGTCAAAACCGGATTCGCGCGGGAAGCCATTGGCCACGCCGCCAAGCGACGAGGCGATACCGCGCAGGGCACGGTCATTCATATCCATCACTCGCCGCCAGGTGATACGGCGTGTATCGAGATTGAGCTCGTTGCCCCAATAGACATGGTTGTCGATCATGGCCGCCAGCAGATTGTGCGCCGAGGTGATGGCGTGAAAATCGCCGGTAAAATGCAGGTTAATATCTTCCATGGGAATGACCTGCGCATAACCGCCACCCGCAGCGCCTCCCTTGATACCAAAACAGGGACCAAGTGACGCTTCACGAATACAGACAATCGCCTTCTTGCCGATGCGATTGAGACCGTCGCCCAGCCCCACCGTCGTTGTCGTCTTGCCCTCGCCCGCGGGCGTCGGGCTGACGGCCGTCACCAGAATGAGTTTGCCGTCCTTGGCACCACGCTTCGAGCGAATGAATTCCGCTGACAGTTTCGCCTTGTCATGACCGTAGGGAACGAGATGTTCCGGTGCGATGCCGATTTTTGCACCAATCTCAAGCACCGGCTTTTTGCTTGCAGCGCGCGCAATCTCGATATCAGATTTAACGGCAACCATCGGCATGTTCTCCTGTCGTGAAGACGTCAAATATCATCGTAGAAGCGAAATGGGGATAGTGAGCGGCTCACTATCCCCAATTGCGCGTCACTTCCAAACAGTTTTGCCGTTTATTCGCCCATGGCGATCAGGCTCGCATTGCCACCGGCAGCTGCGGTATTGACTGAGACGACCTGTTCCAGCGCGAACCGCGTAAGGTACGATGGACCGCCAGCCTTGGGGCCGGTGCCGGACAGACCCGAACCACCGAAGGGCTGCGTGCCGACAACGGCACCGATTGTGTTGCGGTTAACATAGACATTGCCGATATCAAGCCGGTCGATGACCTTCACCACCGTCGCCTCAATGCGTGTATGCAGACCAAAAGTCAGGCCATAACCGGTCGAAGCAATCTGATCGAGCACCTTGTCGAGATCCTTGGCTTTCCAGCGCACCACATGCAGAACCGGACCGAACACTTCGCGTTCCAGTGCCTCCGCATGATTGAGCTCGACAATATGCGGTGCAAAAAACAAGCCTTCATCCGGTGCAGTACCGGCATAGCGCACCTTCTGGCTTTTGCGCATGGCTGCAATATGGGCCGTCAGCATATCCCGCTGCGCCTGATCGATAATCGGGCCAACATCTGTCGATGCAAGTGACGGGTCGCCAAGCGTGAGTTCGCGTGCCGCCCCCTCGATCATCTCAAGCATGTTGTCGGCAATATCTTCTTGCAGATAGAGGATACGCAGTGCGGAACAACGCTGACCCGCCGACCGGAATGCCGACATAACCACATCATCCGCAACCTGTTCCGATAGGGCCGTTGCATCAACGATCATTCCATTGAGACCACCGGTCTCGGCAATCAGCGGGACGATCGGCCCTTTCTTGGCCGCCAAAGTGCGGTTGATGGCCCAGGCGGTATCCGTGGACCCGGTGAACGCAACACCGGCAATATCCGCGTGGGAGGTCAACGCGGCACCCACAGAACCATCACCCGGAACGTAGAGAACCGCATCTTTCGGCACACCGGCTTCATGCAGGAGCCGGATGGCTTCATAGGCAATCAAAGGCGTCTGTTCGGCTGGCTTTGCAACAACCGTGTTGCCAGCGGCTAGCGCTGCCGTCACCTGTCCGAGAAAGATCGCCAGCGGGAAATTCCACGGGCTGATGCAAACGAATGCGCCCCGGCCACGATGGCGCAACTTGTTATCCTCACCCGTCGGTCCTGGCATGACCTTGTCGGCAGCAAACTGGCGGCGGGCTTCAGCGGCATAGTAGCGGCAGAAATCTACGGCTTCGCGAATTTCGGCAATACCATCATCCAGCGTCTTGCCAGCCTCACGTGACAAGAGATCCATCAACAGGTTGCGATTGTCCTCGAGCAGATCACCAGCTTTTTCCAGAGCTTTGGCACGCGTATCGACCGGTACCCGCGACCAGGCGTAAAAGCCCTTCTTGGCGACGCCAACGGCTTTCGCCGCTTCATCAGCCGTAGCAAACACGACCGTACCAACGGTTGAACCATTGACGGGGGAAACAACATTCTGATCTTTACCCGACGCTTTCACACCATCAATCAGCGGAACGGCATTGATGCTGCGCGATGCCTTCGCAATACCGCCCAACAAGGAAGCCAATTCCTTCCGGTCCCCCAATTCGACACCAGCCGAGTTGAGACGCTTGCCATAAATTTTGGAAGGCAGCGGGATATGCGGATGACGATAGCCTTTGCCATCGTTGAGCTTTTCGGCTGGACGCAC
Source organism: Phyllobacterium sp. 628 (assembly GCF_014189505.1). Taxonomy (GTDB): domain Bacteria; phylum Pseudomonadota; class Alphaproteobacteria; order Rhizobiales; family Rhizobiaceae; genus Phyllobacterium. Next base: position 3,647,719 of record NZ_CP050301.1, read on the forward strand.
CAACAAATCCGCGATTGGCACATTATTGTCGCCGACCACAGCAACAAATGACGAATTCGCGCCATTTTCGAGCAGACGGCGAACAAGATAAGCCAACAGGTCGCGATAGCCACCAACCGGCGCATAAATGCGGCAGGCGATTCTATCGTCTTTTTCCGTAACCTGCTTGTAGAGGCTCTCCCCCATGCCGTGCAGACGCTGGAATTCGAACCCAGTCTTGTCGCTGCCAGCCATTTCCAGAATCATCGCAACGGTCAATGCATTGTGTGTTGCGAACTGCGGGAAAATGCGCGGGCGGGCATCGAGCATGCGCTTGGCGCAAGCCATATAGGATGCATCTGTTGCCGGCTTGCGGGTAAAAACCGGATAATCTGGCAGACCTCGCTCCTGCGTCCGCTTCACTTCTGTATCCCAATAAGCGCCCTTAACCAGACGCACCATCATCTTGCGGTTGTGGCGAGCAGCCAGCCGGTCGATATGATCGATGACTTCCAAGGCACGCTTCTGATAGGCCTGAATTGCCAGACCAAATCCATCCCAGCCATCGAGCGAAGGATCGGCGAATACCCGGTCAATCACATCCAATGACAATTCAAGCCGATCAGCTTCTTCCGCGTCGACAGTGAAGTTGAGATCATAGGATTTCGCCTTCTGCGCCAGAACCAGCAGATCAGGTACGAGTTCAGCCATAACCTGATCATGATGAGTTGCGAGATAACGTGGATGCAAAGCGGAAAGCTTCACCGAAATACCCATACGATCAGGCAGTTTCTTGTTGCCTGTAGCGCGGCCAATCGCGTCGATAGCGTCTGAATACGATTTGAAATAGCCCTTCGCGTCCTTGCGGGTGCGGGCGCCCTCGCCCAGCATATCGAAGGAATGGCGATAGCCCTTGGCTTCGTTGGACGCCGCACGCTTCAACGCATCCTTGATGGTTTCGCCGAGGACGAAATGATGACCGAGATAGCGCATGGCCTGTTTGGTCGCGGTGCGAACGGTCGGCAGACCGATACGCTTGACCAGCGAAGAAATAACACCTTCCGGCGTTTCGCCCGGTTTGATGACTTTCGCTGACAGGCCAAGCGCCCAGGCAGAGGCCGAGACAAACCACGTATCGCCGCTTGGCTCATGCTCAGACCAATGGCCCTGCTTCAGCTTGTCTTCAATAAGCTTGTCCTGTGTTGCCGCATCCGGCACGCGCAACAGCGCTTCGGCCAGAACCATCAGCGCCAAACCTTCACGCGTGGAAAGCCCATATTCGCGCAGGAAATCCTCAACCCCGCCGATGCCGCTCGCCTCTTTACGAATCGTCGCGATATATTTGCTGGCGCGCGCATCAATCTGACGATTGACGTCTTCTGGCAGGGCAATGGTTTTGAGCAGTGAAGCAACCAGTTGCTGGTCATCCACCGCGTAGGGCGCATTAAAATCGTTTGAAGACGGCAATGGTCTGGTCATCAGGCTTCCCCCTATTGATTTTTCCCATATAATCTATTCCACTTGGTTATTCTCACCAATGAAAGCTGACAAATCAGCGTAAAAAACTGCGAAACGGGGATATTTTAGCGATGAAGAATTTGGATAGTCTTGACCGGCGCATTTTGCGCGAGCTGCAGAAGGACGGACGGCTCTCCAACACCGAATTATCCGAGCGGATCAGCCTTTCGCAAACCGCCACAACGGAGCGGGTCAAGCGCCTGACCCGAGAAGGTTATATCCTTGGCTACACGGCAAAATTGTCGCCGAAAAAACTCGAACGCGCAATGCTGGTTTTTGTTGAAATCAAGCTGGATCGCACAACGCCGGATGTTTTCGCCACGTTTGCAGCTGCAACCCGGCGCAATCAGGACGTTTTGGAATGCCATATGGTGGCGGGCGGCTTTGATTATCTCATCAAGGCGCGTGTTGCCGACATGGAGCACTACCGGCGCTTTCTTTCCGACGCGCTCCTCTCGCTGCCTGGCGTTCGTGAATCCCACACCTATGCGGTGATGGAAGAGGTGAAGGAAACAACCCACCTTCCGGTTTGAGCGAAATGCAGCGCACTTCGTTTTTCACGAGAACAGCGCCGCAACCGTTAGCATAATTTATGCAACTCCCCGTTCGTTGCCGAACAGGACCAACTCCAGCATCAATGGAAGCGTTGAGGGCAGAAGCAACAGCACCGGGCCAGCGGTGTATCGGAGGGGATTGGCTTCTTCGACTGCAGCATCAGCCTTGCCATTAACTTTGGAGGTGACACCATGTGGTTTAGACCGCTGAGTATCACGCTGGAAGTGAAAAAGATCCGGAGTCGCTGGCAAGTGACTCTCCGGATCCTTTTCCACTAGACAGAAAAGAGGGCGGGCGAAAGCCCGCTCTCACTCCAAAACAGAATATAACATTTTACCCAATAAAGTCCAACTATTGCTGCAAGACTTGCTTGATATCGATCAGATTCGAGCGCACGCGCAGGATATAGAAACCCATGGTTGTCAGATGGTTAGGCAACAACCAGCCGCCTTCACTGCCATTGGCGATAATCCAGGGCTGAATGGCGAGAGCCGAACGGAGCTGACCGTCCATACCATCCCATAGGGGTGTCAGGTGCTTCTCCTGCAAGACCTGCTTGAAGTCGACCTGCGCCGCATTCATCAAGCCGTAATAGGCATAGAGCTGGCCATAGGCGAACCAGAACCGGTCATCTGCACGCGTATCGAACCAGCCGTAATTGTTGTTCTCCGAACGGTCTTTCAGAATGGCGGAAGTCGCGCCGATATCGTTGGCGATGCGGTCAATGAACTGAATGAGATTATCCGCACGGGCATCAAAAATCGCGTTGCAGGTTTCAAGCTTCGAATTGAAGGTGCGCAGATCTTTGACCGCCGCACGGTAATAGCTTGGTGTTGGTGTCTTCGGACCAAATGGGCTGAGACCAAAATACCAGGAATCTTCGGTGAACTGCAGATTGCCGCGAGCCTTCTGCAGATCGCCGTCGATTTGCGATGTCCCACGCACACGGCCAAGCGTATCAACCAGCTCAACCGCCGTGCGGCGAACCGCAGAATTGATGCCGCGCTGGAATGCTGCCTTGTTGTCCAGGAACGGCGTATCGTCCCATGACATGCCGAAGAAGCCAGCTTTGAACAACAGCATGGAGGAAATCCATGCATTCTGATTCACGTTGAAATCAGTCAAATCAGCCGTCACTTCAACAACAGCCGACCGGGCGCAGGTCTTGGGCGCAGCTGCGTCAGTTGCTTGACCCGGCACAGGCTCACCGGCAGCCACCTGACGCTTTTCGAAGTTATAGGCCGCAACATAGTCCGGATTAAAATTGGTCCAAACCTGTGTGACCCAGAAGAAATAACCATAGAGGCCGATCCAGAGCACGACAATCGCTCCCACCACGGCCTTTAACATCCAACCACGTTGGGTGTACCAACTGCCAGCCCACATGAACGGCCAAAGGATTGCTCCGACCACATAGCCGATACCGCGACCGATAAGGTAGAAAATCCGGCTGAAGAAATTAATGATGGGGTCGAGCATTGTGCATCCTTATCAGGAGGTGAGACCGTAGAGCCGCTTCCGCAGCCCTTCCTTGTCCTTCAAATAGGTTGTTTTGAGTATATCGACAACGTGTTCCTGATAGCCCGGGCGCCAGTGGCTGTAATCCGCGTAAAAGCCCTGCTTGTTGAACACGTAGCGCGAGAGAAAATCCCAAGGAACGAAATCGCTGATCAACTGGTTCACCAGCCACGCATCGGAGTGATGCGGCAAAGCCCGCACGACGAGAAAACGCCTGACAGGATCAATCTCCGACAGGTTGATCTGTCCTGTCTGGGTGATTTCACGTTTGACACCATTCAGGAATGGCCACGTACCATCATGATTGATCAGGCTGGCATTGGTGTGAATCCATGTCTGCAACCAGATGCGATCAATCCCCGTCAGACTTCTTTCCGGCTCGAGCGTCTGGATCAGATGGCGGATGATCATCTCACCGCGGTTTTCCAGATAGCCGGATTGCTCGATCCATGATCCGCGCGGCAGTTCAATACGGCCCGTGGACGACAGGAACTGGAACACCTGTTCGGCGTCCTTGATCGAAATATAATTGACCTGCCAAGGCCGCGAGCGGCGAAAGCCCGGCGCGGAAGGATCACCTATCACCGTCGTCGTATTGTCATCGACGAAAATATAAATGCCGCCGAAATGGCTGGTCCAAAATGCGTTATGGCGAAACACAACCTTGTCCGGCACCAGCGAATTCTCACGGATATCCCCGGTGATTTTGGCGAGTTCCACCATGCGGTTGATAACATCATCGTTGCGCCATGTGTCCGGCTCATTCTGCAGCCGGTCAACCAGAAGGCGCAGTTCTGCCGCCTGCCCCATGACATTTTCAGCCGAGAGAACACGGAACTCCACCTGATTGATTGACAGCAGGTCTTCAATATCGTTGACGACAGAGACGCTGTCCTCGATCTCGCCGTAGATCACATCCTTGATCGTCAGCGCATTGATTGCCCGCGCATTGCTGCTGAAAAACTCGTACATCAACTGCGACGTATTGGAAAATTGTGTGTGCACAACAGGCAAGATGGCCTGATCGGGCGTGAGAATAATGAACCGTCGGTTGACGCCGTTCGGATCGAGATAAGCCGGGTCTTTCAGCTCTTTGGCGATTTCAGGCGAAAAGCCGGTACGGTCAATGTCGAATGACTTGAGCTTCGTCGGCTTGAAACCAAATGCCTCCAGCGCCCGGTTATAGCGTTCGATCAGATGCGGCTGATCAATCGTCAGAAGACGTCCGTAGATCAATTCGTTTTCGTATAGGAGGTCCATGTATTTACCCCCCTCTGCCCTGTCGGGCATCTCCCCCGCAAGGGGGGAGATCAGCTCGACATCGGCGATTGGGGTGACCTTGCAGGGGCAAACATTGGTTGAGCCGCTCATGAAAGCTGATCTCCCCCCTTGCGGGGGAGATGGGCGACAGCCCAGAGGGGGGTACAAAGCAACGACTATGCATCCCACAGCCCCTTGGCTTTCAAGCCTTCGACTTCCTTGATCGCGCGTTCGCGTAGGCGTGCATCGCGGACAATCTTTTCTACCGCTGCATCATCGGACTTGTCGGCATAACGGAATTCGGAATCCGCATAACGGTTGGTTTCCTGCAGAACCATATCCATGGTGAAAGGCTTGCGCAGCTCTTCAACCATCGCCTTTTTCTCATCGTATGGCTTGTGCATGAAGGACTCTGGCTTCTCAAACCACTCATCCGGCAATTCAATATCCATGGCACGCATCTTGATCGCGTCAGTGACGTTCTTGATGGCGCGGCCGGTAAAGCGCGGTTCGCGCTCCTTGATCATATGAAGATAGGTGCCGATGTCGGCCAGCGTTTTCGGTTCGCCGCTTTCGGCGATAAACCGGTCATAGACGGCCTTCAATCCGCCTTCCTGCGGCTTGGACAGTTGTTCATAGGCGGTTTCAACCGCCCGTTTGATCTGCTGGTCTTCAAACAGCTTGTGTTCGCCCAGCGGGATCTTGTGGTTCTTGCCTGCCAGCAGCGCAAAAATATCAATATAGTCATTGCGCGTTTGCGGACCATCCACCAACCAGCGTGCTCCCGCGCGCTGCCGCAGCGCGTCATCGACATTTTCCGGATAGTTGGAGAACATGCCGAAGGAGCAATTCCCGCGCACCACCGTCGACGCACCGGCAAAAGCTTCCATCAACACGCCGGTGATTTCCTGCTGCCCCGCCGAAGCACGGTCATCGGAGCGCCGTGCTGCCACCTGATCGATATCATCAATGGTGCCGAACCCGATAACCCGGGGATTGAGCACATTGTTGACGAACTGGCGGCAATTCTGCCCCGACTTACCCTGATAGGAAGAAATCTGATCGACGCCGAAATTCTCGTAATGAAAGGTATAGCCCGCCACCTGGCAATAATCATTGACAAGGCCCGCAATCATCTGGATCAGCGTCGTCTTGCCCGTCCCCGGCGCACCGTCGCCAATGAAGGTAAAGAGGAATCCGCCCAGTTCCACGAACGGGTTCAGCTCGCGGTCGAAATCATAAGCCATCACCATCTTCGACAGCTTCAGCGCCTGATATTTGGCAATGTGGTTGCCGACAACCTCTTCAGGTTTCCGGAATGTCATCACCAGCGGCGTGCGCTTCTTTCCCGGCGCCACGTCAAAACCGTCAAGGGTGAAATCATCGCTGTCGAGCCGCAGATGCGTGTCTTCAAAACTGCCGAGGCCATCGAAGCGGCTCTTGCGCTGCAGCAGACCGCCAATGGCCGCTGCCGCATAGGCCTTGGCGCGTGCCAGCATCGTCTGTTCGTCAGCCGAACCGGCGATCGCCTTATCAAGACCGCCGATGACTGATTTCAGCGCATCCTGTGCCGTATCGAAATTGAATTCAGGTGCGGTTACATCATTGGCTGCCTGGGTGTCCGCTTCGATCAGCTGCGACAGATAGGCTGCCAGCGCAAAGGCGGAAACGTAAGCCGCCGCTGACAGAAGCTTTTTGAAATGGCTGGCATCTTCCCCCTGCAATGGCGCTGATGCATTGCGCGCCAAAAGGTTTTCCAGATCGCTCTGGCGGCCGAACACATCGGCAACGGCCAGCGCAACCGCAACGCCGCGACGCGCCCGAAACAGCAGCGTATGCTGGGCAATGGACAGCATCTGATCATCGGGGCGCACGGACTGGATAGTCCGTGTGAGATCGACTTCACGGGTTGAACGCAGACCGCCCGTGGAAACAGTCGAGACGAATCGCCGTCCGGTTCCGGCAATCTCGGTTCCGGGCTTGCTGTCGCTCGAATCCAGCATCACAAAACGCATCACCATGGCCTGTGCCACCGGCAAGTGCTTGGTGATGTCCTTCTCGTCGATTGTGGTCAATCCGACATCCATAGTGCTGCTCTCCTAAATGTCGCTGATGACCTGACCATTGGACAGGATGTGGGTTTTGAAACCGCTGAAGATTTGCGTGGCTTCGCCGGAGGCATAAAGCGCCTGATAGGCCTCATGCGGCACCAGCGCGTGCTGTTCATAGGCACTGACGCCTTGGCGCGTGGCCTCTAGATCATCGGTGTTGATATAGAATTCTTCCCGCGAAGGCTCGGACGACCAGAATCCGCGTTTGCCCGCTTTTTCGGCCTTGGAGAAAACCTCCTGCATGGTCCATGTCAAAAGCCAGGCATCTTCAGGTTTGCGTACCCGCTCCAATACATCGGCAACCTTCTGATTATGGTCGGTAATCCCCGTTGTATAGAACGGACCAAGCACCACACGCCGCAACTGCTTCGGGTGAAGCTCGGGGAAATCATTATCAAGGGTCGTCGCAATAGTGATCGGTGAAAGCGAATAGGCCGAATTCTTCGCAGCAAAATCGTCGAACCGCCGTGCCAGTTCCGGATTGAGCAGCCCGCCAACCGGTAGGGGGATTCTCACCTTGGGATTAAGCTTGCCGTCTTCTCCGACAAGCGTCTCCACCAGATCTTTCGACGAGTCCTCGATCACCGCCATATAAATCAACGGCAGGTTGGAAGCGCCGTCGAACGCGCCCCAATGCACCACATAGAGCGGACGCATGGTCTTGGGATTGACCGAAACGCGGATAGTCACCGGCAGGATGAAAGGCGAAAAAACTTCGCCCTGCTCTACTGTTTGCAGATAGATCCGCTCGGCCATCGACTTTTGCAAGTCGCGCGGAAACTCCCGGTGCCGCAGGATAAAATCTGCCATTTCACCGCGCAATGAGGCGGCAGGCGGAATAGCGGCAAGCCGGGTTTTCGTATCCTTCTTGTCATTCTCCAGCTCCAGAACATTCTGGAAAACCGGAAAACCGCTTTCCGCACGGGAAATCTGGAACCGGTCGGTAAACCCGATCCGGTTACGCCAGCAGTCAAAAGACGCTTCCAGCCGCCGCAAATATTCCGAAACCGTCTGTGCGACGAGATCATGCTTGTAGAGCGGGGACTCCTGATTGTTCAGAAAGATGTCCAGCCCATCCAATGCAGCACGAATCGCGCCGAAATACCGTTCGGCGGCTGTCAGATCAGCACTCACAGCCATGCGTTAGCTCTTCACGTAGTCAGCTGAATTGTGCTTCTTCAGGACTTCGGAGAACCGGCGGGAGAACGCATCATCAGCCAGCTTCTTGCGGCGCTGGATATCCTGCGTGCTGACCATGTTCTTCTCATGCATTTCGAGAAGATCGCCAATGTGTTTCTGCGCAGCTGCGCCAACACCGGCCATGGTTTCTTCTGCCGCGGTATCAACCCGGCTGCCAAGCGTATTGATCTTGTGCGCCACATCCTGCTGCGCCGCCGTCTTCAAGGAATCTTCCAATGCCTTGTAGAGAACGATGCGCTGTTCTGTATCGATGGAGAGCTTGTTGATCAGGGTGCTCTGCGCTGCAATCTGGTTGTTGAGCGAGTCGACAAACGTCTGGAACATCGAGGTGTAGCGTTCCAGCGTCTGGCTTTCTGCAAGCAGTTCCTGCTCTTTCGCCTGACGTTCATTGTATTCCGTCGCAAGCTTTGAACGTTCACCTTCAAGTGCCGCGCGTGTTCCCTGATCGGTGGAAGCGGCAATTCGGTTTTCGATGTCGAGCAAGAGCGGGTTGAGTTCTTCAATGCGCTTCTGTGTGGCTTCAAGCGAAGCAACGGTTGTCTTGCGGCGCTCGATCACATTGGCAAGGCTGGCTTCCGATGTTTTGTAACGGGCATCAAGAACGGTCTTCTGTTCTTTCAGGATACCAACGATACGGTCAGATTTTGAAAGCAGCTCCTGCAAATTGCCAGCCAGCGACATGTTGCGCACGCGGTCGGTGCGCAGGCGCTGCATCTTGTCCTTGGAGAAAACGCCAACAAGCTTTTCCCAGCCCGAATAGCTTTTCATGCTTTCGAATTCGGAACCGAACACATTGGTCGCATCTTCCAGACCGATGATCAGGTCGGCAATATTGCCTTCCATCACCTTCTGTTGGCGCAGGACATCGTCAATGCGGGCATTCTCGATATCGAAATCGGGATTGCCGATCTTGGTATCCGCCTTGGCGAACTTGTCGAGGACGACGCTGGACTGATCAATCTTCGTCCGCATCTCATCGACCATCGCCCGGGTCTTTTCGATCTCGGTATCAAAGCTCTGCAAACTCGCCATTGGCGTCTCCCCTTAAGTGCCCACGATAAAATTACTTTTTATCTGCCGTTGAATATAGACACGGCATTTAACGAAAAAAAGCCTGTAGAAAAATGACAGGTCCGATTATCTGAAAAATTGCTTCAAATATCCGAAGCAATCCGTCCTGTTTCTTCTTCCCAATGTTTTCGGCAGAGCGAAACATACACGGATTTTTCAATTGATACCTGATCGCCCTCGATAATGGCATTGCCCGCAGAATCATGCCGGACGACCATCGTCGCCTTTGATCCACAATGACAGATCGTCCTGATTTCGCGCAAAGTATCGGCAATAGCCAGAAGTTCGGATGAGCCCGGGAAAAGTTTACCCTGAAAATCGGTCCGCAGGCCAAAGCACATCACCGGAATACCCAACCGGTCGGCAACACGTGCCAGTTGCCAGACCTGCGGCTTGGTCAGGAATTGAGCTTCGTCAACAAACACGCAGCTCAGAGCACTCTCGCCATGGGCGTCAGCGATCCGCGCGAAGAGATCATCGTCGTCATTATAGAGTTCGGCAGCCGCGCTGACCCCCAGCCGCGACGAAATCACGCCAATGCCGTTTTCCGCATAGTGCGCGGCGGTGAACATCATCGTCCGCATGCCGCGTTCCTGATAATTGTAGGACGCCTGCAACAACATGGTGGACTTGCCGGCATTCATCGTCGAGTAACTGAAATAGAGTTTTGCCATATCCGGGTTTAATCAGACTTGGCTTCCGGCTTGAAGCCTGCACCGCCCTCCGGTGATAACTTTTATGCGAATATCAACAACTGTCGCGAATTGACCGGATTTATGCGCGCCTATGCTTGAACCCCTTCTAAATTGGTGCTTGGTTCAGGACCTTAACAGCCGGCAGAAAGCCGGAGAGGGAGAACAATCGATGAAAATGCTGACGAAACTTACGATTTCACTGGCTCTGACGCTGGCAGCAGGCACTGCCTTCGCCGCAGAACCGGACAGTTGCAAGAAGGTCCGATTCGCCGACGTCGGCTGGACGGACGTAACGGCGACAACCGCAGCGACCACTGAAGTGCTGAAAGGACTGGGTTATACAACCGACATTAAAGTCCTTTCCGTGCCTGTGACCTATGCTTCACTTGGCAAGAAAGATATCGATGTCTTCCTTGGCAACTGGATGCCGACTCAAACCGCTGACATCAAGCCCTATCTCGATAACAAGACTGTCGAGGATATTGGTCCAAACCTGACCGGAGCAAAATATACGCTCGCCGTTCCTCAATATCTCTATGACAAAGGTCTGAAAGATTTCAAGGACATCACCAAATTCAAGGATGATCTTGGCGGCAAGATTTATGGTATCGAACCCGGCAATGACGGTAACCGCCTCATTCTCGGCATGATCTCCAAGGATCAGTTTGGACTGAAAGGCTTCGAACTGGCTGAATCATCCGAACAGGGTATGCTGGCGCAGGTAGCCAAACAGACCAAAGGCAAAAAGCCGATCGTCTTCCTCGGCTGGGCACCACACCCGATGAACAACAATTTCCAGATGGCATATCTGTCCGGCGGTGACGATGTATTCGGCCCCGATTTCGGCGGCGCCATCATTCATACCAATGCCCGCACCGGCTACACAACCGAATGCCCGAATGTCGGAAAGTTGCTCACTAATCTCAAATTCAATCTCAAGATGGAAGGTGAGATCATGGGCAAGATTACCGACGACGGTGAGGATGCTCCCAAAGCTGCCACGCAATGGCTGAAAGCTAATCCGGCCATTCTCGATACCTGGCTTGCCGGCGTAACGACAGTGGATGGCAAAGACGGGCTGCCAGCCGTCAAAAAGTCTCTCGGTCTCTAAGACCGGTCGATTATACCGCCCGGCGCACCTGCCGGGCGGTTTACCCTTTCGCTTGATACTGCAACCGATAGAGGAATTTTCGCTTGGATTGGCTGACACAAGATAAGATTCCGGTAGGCAGGACGGCAAAGGCCGTTGTCGACTGGCTTACCAATAATTTCGCCGGATTTTTCGACGGCCTCGCCTACGTGATGCAGTCCTTCATTGATGGGCTGATGTTCATCCTGAAATATCCGCATCCGCTGATCATGGTTGTTATCTTTTCCGCCATCGCCTATGCGCTGCGCCGGTCAATTGCAGTTACCCTGCTGACGCTCCTTGGTTTCCTGTTCATTTTGAACCAGGGCTATTGGAAAGAAACCATGGAGACACTGACACTTGTGCTCTCCTCCTGCATATTGTGCATGGGTATTGGCGTTCCCGTTGGCATCATCGCCGCGCACCGGCCCAAACTTTATTCCGCCATCCGCCCGGTCCTGGATCTGATGCAGACATTGCCAACCTTCGTCTATCTGATCCCGGCGATTGTCTTCTTTGGTATCGGCATGGTGCCCGGCCTCATCGCCACGGCGATTTTCGTCTTGCCGGCACCGATCCGCCTGACGCATCTTGGCGTTTCCTCCACACCTCTGCATCTGGTTGAAGCCGGTGAAGCTTTTGGCGCCTCTTCCAGCCAGCTTCTGTGGAAGATTGAGCTTCCCTATGCCATGCCGCAAATTCTGGCGGGCCTCACCCAGACCATCATGCTTTCCCTGTCGATGGTGGTTATTGCCGCGCTGGTCGGTGCGGACGGTCTCGGTGTTCCGGTTGTCCGCGCCTTGAACTCCGTCAACACCGCATTGGGCTTCGAAGCAGGCCTTGTCATCGTGGTCGTCGCCATCGTGCTTGACCGTATCTTCCGTCCCGGCAAGGAGCCAGGTGAATGACCGCGATCACGCTCGAAAACGTCTGCATTATTTTCGGCAAGAAGACCGATGGCGCGCTGTCACTGGCTGATCAGGGCAAAAGCCGCTCTGACATTCAGGCCGAGACCGGACACGTGCTTGGCGTCCATAATTGCTCGGTCACCATTGCTGAAGGCGAAATCCTTGTGCTGATGGGCCTTTCCGGCTCGGGTAAGTCCACCCTGCTGCGCGCCATCAACCGCCTCAATCCGATTTCGCGCGGCTCGGTTGTGGTGCATCATGGCGGGCGCTCCGTCGATGTCGGCAAGGCTGACAAGGGCACGTTGCGCGATCTGCGCAAACACCTTGTCTCCATGGTGTTCCAGCAATTCGGGCTTTTGCCCTGGCGCACAGTGGAAGAAAATGTTGGTTTCGGCCTCGAATTGTCTGGTGTCTCCAAGGAAGAGCGCGCCAAGGCCGTCGAAAAGCAATTGGCTCTGGTCAACCTCAAGGATTGGGCCAAGCGGAAAGTGGCGGAACTCTCTGGTGGTATGCAGCAGCGTGTCGGTCTTGCCCGCGCTTTCGCCACCGGCGCTCCGATCCTGCTGATGGATGAGCCATTCTCCGCGCTTGATCCGCTGATCCGCACACGTCTTCAGGATGAACTTTTGAGCCTGCAGGAACGATTGAAGAAAACCATCGTCTTCGTCAGTCACGACCTCGATGAAGCCATGAAAATCGGCAACCGCATCGCCATCATGGAAGGTGGCCGCATCATCCAGTGCGGCACGGCGCAGGACATTCTGCTCAACCCGGCCAACGATTATGTCGCCGATTTTGTCGCCAACATGAACCCGCTTGGCGTGTTGAGAGCGGAAGACATTATGGTTCCTCTTGACCGCACGCGCCCGGCCAACCGGCCCTTCGCTGCAACAGCAAAACGCGATACGCCGGTACGTCAGGTTATGCAGGCCATCTCAAAAAATGGCGGCGATGTCGGGATCGTCGAGAATGGCGCTATCCTCGGCATGATTTCCGCCGACGATATTGTGCGGGGCCTACTAAAGCATCAGAGAAATTAGTTATAAGCCCACCTATACTATGCTTTGCGCGCCATCTTTGATGGAGTGATTTACATCAATTTTTGATGATGGTATAGGTATGGTGCGGGCGAAAAATCTTGTTTCGCGGCGAGTGTTTATTAATCAGGATACTTTCACCGAAATGGTGGTTTGGCTTGTACCCTCGCCGCTGAAGGGCAGCAGCCATCAATACAAATACCGTTTTGCCTTGGTGGCAAACAACGTCTGCGTGCTCAGATACGACAACGAAGCTGGCAAGGGTGACCACAAACATATTGGAGAGGTCGAAATTCCCTATGTATTTTCGACCATAAATACACTTCTTCTGGACTTCAGGAATGACGTAGAGAGATGGCTCCATGACAACAATCGTGTTTAAGGTACAAACACTCGCTTCTGCCCTTGATGACGTGGAAATCGCATTGGAGACCGGGAAGGCCGACGCGACACCTCAGTTCAATTTCGTATCATGGGAACTGATGCACAAAATCTTATCGCCAAAGCGGCTGGAAATCGTGCAGGCCATGACCGGCGCTGGCCCCTTGAGCATCCGGGAAATCTCCCGCCGCGTGGGCCGCGATTTCAAAGGCGTGCATTCGGATGCCACATTACTTTTGAACGCAGGTGTCATCAACAAAACCGACAAGAGTAAGGTGGTCTTCCCTTACGATAAGATTCACATCGATTTTGAGATTTCAGCAGCAGCTTAGAAAAATGACGCTCTAATTATCGTCTTCCTCATCATCATCCCCGGATTTATTGGCCGGTTCCCATGCATGTGGTGATACTTTTTTCTGCGTGTTTGAATCGGTGAATATCCACCAGCCCGCATCGGTTTCGTCCCACTGACCGCCCGTAGCTTTCAGCCGATCAAGTGAGCGGTATTGCGCGAGGGATTCGTTCTCCTGCCCGTCTTCATCTTTCCAGAAGACCTGCACTTTGCTGCCGTCTTTTGGCGCTGTCGCAATCGGTTGACGTCCACTCATAACAGTTCCTCCTGCAAATCGTGTTGTGCGTGGTTCGACAAGCTCACCATGAGGGACCAGATGAGCTGCAAAACCATCTGAGGAATTCCAGAATATGGCTTTCCAATCCTCACTATCCCACATGGTGAGCTTGTCGAACCACGCACAACAATTATGCCAATAACGGACGAACTATTCCGGAAAATCAAGCCGCAGCTTTTTTCTTCTCCAGGCGTGCCTTGATGCTGGCGACATCGGATTTCGGCGTCGCTGCAAACAGGGTCTTCGTATAGCTGTGCTGCGGATTGGAGAACACCTCTTCCCGCGTGCCATATTCGACAACTTCACCGTAATACATCACCATCACCTCATCGGCGATGTAACGCACCACCGACAAATCGTGGCTGATGAACACATAGGTCAGGTTGAATTCGTCCTGCAGATCAGCAAGCAGGTTAAGCACCTGGGCCTGAACCGACAGATCCAGCGCCGAAACCGGCTCGTCCAGAACAAGCAGGCTGGGGCTCAGCATCAATGCACGCGCAATGGCGATACGCTGGCGCTGACCGCCGGAGAACATGTGCGGATAGCGGTTATAGTGTTCCGGACCAAGACCAACCTTCACCAGCATCTGCATGGCTAGTTCGCGCCGTTCGGCGGCAGTCTTGTTGGTGTTGAGCAACAGTGGCTCACCCAGAACTTCGCCGATCTTCTGGCGCGGGTTCAGTGAACCATAGGGATTCTGGAAGATAATCTGCACCTTGCGGCGCATTTCCGGCGTCACGCGATCCTTGGCTATATTGATGGGTTTGCCATCAATCAGCAGTTCACCTTCGGATTGTGGATCAATCAGCGTAAGGATACGGCCGAGCGTTGATTTTCCGCAGCCGCTTTCGCCAACGATTGCCAGTGTCTTGCCCTTCTCCAGTGTGAAGCTCACACCTTTGACGGCACGGACAGTTTTGGCTTTGCCGAACAGGCCGCCGGCCACATGATAATCGCGAACGATATTGCGGCCTTCAAGAACGATCTCGCTCATGGCGCTACTCCTGCATTGGCAGCTTCGTTCTTCATGAAGTCCGCAACGGTCGACAGGCGGTCGCCTGTGGCGTTTTCCGGCAGGGCAGAGAGAAGTGCACGCGTATAGGGACTTTTGGGCGATTCAAACAGCGAAAGCACATCGGCCTCCTCCATCTTGCGCCCCTTGTACTGAACGATAACGCGGTCAGCGGTTTCCGCAACCACGCCCATATCATGGGTGATCATGATCAGACCCATGCCATGTTCCGCCTGAAGCTTGACCAGCAGATCAAGGATCTGCTTCTGGATCGTGACGTCAAGCGCCGTTGTCGGCTCGTCGGCAATCAGCAGCTTCGGATTGCAAGCAATGGCGATTGCAATCATGACGCGCTGACACTGGCCACCGGACATCTGGTGCGGGAACGAATTCAGCCGCTCCGCCGGTGTCGGGATACCGACAAGTTCAAGCAGTTCAATGGCCCGCTTGCGCCGTGCCTTGCCATCCATTTTCATGTGGAAGCGCAGAACTTCTTCCAACTGGAAGCCAACCGTGAAGCAAGGATTGAGACTTGCCATCGGTTCCTGAAAAATCATTGCCACATCGCGGCCAACGATTTCCCGGCGCTGTTTGCTGGTCATGGTCAGCATATCATGACCATTGAAGGTCATGATATCTGCCGTCACTGTTGCGGTCTTCGGCAACAGACCCATCACGGCAAGCATGGCCACGGATTTACCCGAACCGGACTCGCCAACAATGGCCAGCACTTCACGCGCGTCGACGGAAAGATCAATGCCCTGCACAGCCATGAACTGGCCGCTGCTTGTGTCAAAACCAACGGAAAGGTTCTTTATTTCGAGTAGCTTCGTCATGATCAGCTCCTCTTCAACTTGGGATCAAGCGCATCACGCAATCCGTCACCGACGAGATTGATGGCAAGCACCGTGATCAGAATGGCAAGACCGGGGAATGTGACCACCCACCAGGCACGCAGGATAAATTCGCGGGCTTCGGCAAGCATTGTGCCCCATTCCGGTGTCGGTGGTTGTGCGCCCATGCCGAGGAAGCCAAGAGCCGCAGCTTCAAGAATAGCATTCGAGAAAGACAGCGTTCCCTGCACAATCAATGGTGCAAGGCAATTTGGCAGGATTGTCTTGAACATCAGACGAATGTGACCAGCACCAGCCAGCTTGGCTGCGATGACATATTCACGGTTCTTTTCGCTCATCACAGCTGCACGGGTCAGGCGAGCAAAGTGCGGCTGCAGAACCAGCGCAATGGCAATCATCGCGTTGAACAGACCCGGTCCCAAAATAGCGACAAGCACGAGGGCCAGAAGCAAGGGCGGGAAAGCCAGAATGATATCCATGATACGCATGATCAGCGCATCGACCCAGCCACGGAAATAACCGGCGAGAACGCCGAGGATCACACCGGTGACCATCGATATTGCAACAACGATCAGACCGATGAACAGCGAGAACCGGGCCCCATAGATCAGGCGCGACAGCAGATCGCGGCCCACAGCATCCGTACCAAGCAGGAAGTTGGAATTGCCGCCCTCCTGCCACGCCGGTGGTGTCAGCAGCGCTTCGCGGTATTGTTCATACGGCGCATGCGGAGCAATCAGCGGGCCTAAGACAGCAACCAAAACCAGAAACGCCAGAACGGTAAGACCGATAACCGCGCCTTTGTTGACGCTGAAATAGAACCAGAATTCAGCGAACCGGCCCATGCGGGCCGTTGATGGAGCCGCAACGAGCGGCACGGGAGGGGAAACTTCGTTACTCACGGGTTCCTCACTTTACGCGAATGCGCGGATTGACGACCGCATAGAGCAGATCAACAATCAAATTAACGGTCATGACGATCAACGCGACCAGCATAAGGCCACCCTGCACGACGACATAGTCGCGCTTGGCGATAGCGTCGATCATCCATTTGCCAATACCCGGCCAGGAGAAAATCGTCTCGGTCAGAATAGCACCTGCCATCAGCAGGCCCATCTGCAGACCAATGGTGGTGATGACGGGGATCATGGCATTGCGCAAGGCATGCACGCCAATGACGCGCTTGGGGGCAAGGCCCTTGGCACGCGCTGTACGCACATAGTCTTCGCCCAGCACTTCAAGCATGGCTGAACGCGTTTGCCGTGCAATAACTGCCAGCGGAATAGTCCCGAGCACGATCGTCGGCAAAATAAGATGCGAGAAGGCTGACTTGAATGCGCCCTTCGGACCCGAAATCAGGCTGTCTATCAGCATGAAGCCGGTCGTCGGCTTGAAGAAATAGATCAGGTCCATCCGTCCGGAAACCGGCGTCCAGTGCAGAATACCCGCAAACAGGATAATGAGCAGAATACCCCACCAGAAGATCGGCATGGAATAACCGACGAGGGCAATGCCCATGCTCAACTGATCGAATACCGAACCGCGCTTGACCGCAGCGAAAATGCCCGCCGGAATGCCAATGATAACGGCAAACAGCATGGCGCAGATACTGAGCTCCAGCGTTGCCGGAAAGAGCGTCAGAAAATCAGCAAGAACCGCGCGTTTACTCGCGATCGACGTGCCGAAATCACCATGGAAGATATTCCAGAGGAACAAAAAGTACTGCTCCCATATCGGCTTGTTGAAGCCAAACTGCTCCATCAGCATCTGGTGGCGTTCGGGCGTCATGCCACGTTCGCCCGCAAGCGCAATGATGGGATCGCCGGGAAGCAGGCGGATGAAGATAAAAGCCACAAAGCTGATACCGATAAATGTCGGGACCAGCAGCAGCACTCGTGAAGCGATGTATCGGAACATGGTAACCTAATAAAAAGCGGTACCGGCCGAAGCCGGTACCGCGAGGAGTGAATTACTCGGTGATGTCAACATCGGCGAAGTTGTGAACACCGAACGCGCTCTGCACGTAACCGGTCACATTCTTCGTCGTAACATCAGTTACCAACGAGTGCGCCAAAGTGGCCCATGGCGCTTCACGCTTGAAGATGACCTGAGCCTGTTCGTAAAGCTTGGTACGTTCAGCCTGGTCGGCAGTCACAGCAGCCTTGTCGATAATCGCGGTGAACTCTTTGTTGCACCATGCTGTACGATTGGCCTGACCAACGGCCTGGCACGAAAGCAATACGGCAAGGAAGTTATCCGGATCACCATTGTCACCGGTCCAACCGAGAATAACCGCACCATCGTGCTTTGGATCGGATGCGCGCTTCAGATATTCCTGCCAATCATAGCTGACGATTTCGACCTTCACGCCGACCTTGGCGAAATCGGACTGCAAGAGTTCTGCAGTACGGCGACCATTTGGCATGTAAGGACGCGCAACCGGCATTGCCCAGATCTTCATGGACAGATTCTTGACGCCAGCCTTTTCGAGAGCCTTCTTGGCTGCTTCAGGATTGTATTCGTCATCCTTGATAGCCTTGTCATAGGACCACATTGTCGGAGGAATTGGATTAACCGCCGGTGTGCCCTGACCAAGATAGACAGCGTCTACAATCGCCTTCTTGTCGATGGCCATGTTGAGCGCCTTGCGCACTTCCGGCTTGTCGAAAGGTGCCTGGGTCGTATTGTAACCAAGATAAGCAACATTCAGACCGGGCTTCTGAATAACCTTCAGGTTGGCATCTGCCTTGAGGCCTGCCACATCAGCTGGATCAGGATAGATGGTGATGTTGCATTCGCCTGCCTTGATCTTCTGTACGCGTACAGCAGCATCAGTCGTTATGGCGAAAATCAGATTGTCGAGCTTTACTTTGCCCTTCCAGTAACCCGGGTTGGCTTCGTAACGGATAGCGGTGTTGAGCTGATAATCAACAAACTGATACGGTCCAGTACCAACGGGCTGTTCGTTGAATTTCTGCGGCGTACCGTCGGCCAGAAGCTTGTCGGCATATTCCTTCGATACGATCGACGAGAAATCCATCGCAAGACCTGCAAGCATAGGGGCGCTTGGCTTGTTCAGCGAAATCTTGACCGTCAGATCATCGACTTTCTTGACGTCTTTGATCAGCTTGGGGAAATCCATGCTTTCAAAATATTCGTAAGTGGCGCCTTCAACATATTTGGCCCACTTGCTGCCTTCCTTCTGGCGTTCGAAGGAGAAAACAACGTCATCAGCATTCATGTCGCGGGTTGGCGTGAAAAAGCTGGTTGTCTGGAATTTGACGCCTGGACGCAATTTGAATGTATATTCAAGACCGTCATCGGAAATCGTCCAGCTTGTTGCCAGGCTAGGCTCAACTTCTGATGTACCCAGCTTGAATTCAACCAGCTTGTTGAAAACAGCCTGTCCGGTCGCGTCAAGCGTTTCACCGCCGGTATAAAGCGCAGGATCGAAACCGCCGGGAGCAGCTTCAGAGCAGAACACGAGATTTTTCGCCGAGGCTCCACCTGCCATCAGCCCACCCGTCAACATTGCAAGCGCTGTCGCCGCAAGGAATTTCTTGTAGGTCTTCATTTTTCCACCTTCAGAGGTTTTTTGTGTTGCCGGCCCCCTTGCCCGCAACCGAGGTTGCATGGAAGCCTTTGCAATGTCGCAATGCAAGCAGATTTATTCGCAGTCAACCTGTTCGCGCACGAAGAATCGAAGTTTCTGGGGAATTTTTTTAATAAAGCCACAAAAATAGCGAAATTCACTAAAACTGCTGCTTACAACTCAATCGAAATAGTGTTTTTAAAACCACATATTTCAGTCAAACCTGTACTCTATCTAACTTTTTGACATAGTTAACGTCTGGATCGAGACCCAAACTCGTGTCAGAAGGCATAAAACCGAGTGAGGAGACGCATAGTGAAGATTCAAGGTCAAACAGCGATTGTAACAGGTGGCGGATCGGGTCTGGGAGCAGCCACAGCGCGCGCATTGGCCGACAAAGGCGCCAAAGTTGCGATTTTTGACATCAATATTGATGCAGCGCAAAAAATTGCGAGCGAGATAGGTGCACTTGCGGTTGCATGCAACGTGTCCAGCGCGGAGGATGCTGACCAGGCCGTCGCACAGGTGGCTGACAAACTCGGAACAGCTAGGATACTCGTAAATTGCGCCGGTATCGCCAATGCCGGCCGTATCATCGGGCGCGACGGTCCGCACGATCTGGAACTTTATCGCCGCGTCATCGAAGTCAACCTGATCGGTTCGTTCAACATGCTTCGTCTGGTCGGCGACAGGGCCTCCAAGCTGGATCCACTTGATACGGGTGAACGCGGCGTGATCATTTCGACAGCGTCCGTTGCCGCTTTTGACGGCCAGATCGGTCAGGCTGCCTATGCCTCATCGAAGGCAGGCATTGCCGGACTGACCTTGCCCGCCGCACGTGAACTGGCTCGTTTCGGCATTCGTGTCATGTCCATCGCACCCGGCATCTTCGCCACACCCATGCTGCTGGCAATGCCACAAGAGGTGCAGGATTCGCTCGCGGCATCCATTCCTTTCCCCTCGCGTCTGGGCAAACCCGAGGAATATGCGGCTCTCGCATTGCACATTATCGAGAACCCGATGCTCAATGGCGAAACAATCCGTCTTGACGGGGCGATACGCATGGCGCCTAAATAGGCCAATCCGACAGGGTTCATGCCAGGATTGCCAAGGACTGGGTTGCAGTTTGATACTTTCATTGCAACTCTTTGGCTTTGACGACGTTCTGTTAACGTCGGTCATCTAAAGTCATGTTTGGCTAAAGCAAATTTTGTCCGGAGGCGGTTTGAGACAAGAGCTGCTCTGGAAATAGCTGAGAGCGCTGACAACAACGCGATCAGAACCTGGAAAGGTGGCAGATGTCCGTAGTCAATCGCCTGGTTGTGTTATTGCCAGGCTTTGAACATATGCCGGTGGAAGCTCATCATCGGCGCTTCATGCGCGAAGCGACCAAAACAGCACCTGTCTATGATATGGCGTTGCGGGAAGTGGGCGCGCTCAAAGTTGCATCCGCTGGAGACGCCGTTAGCGTCGGTGAATTCCGGTTGCTGGCAGCAGGAAACAACTGGTCCACGCAAACTGATTTTGTCCTGTACGGTCTTGGCGACATCAATCTCTTTTATGCAGCCCGAAATCCCGTCACTCGTGTTCTGAGCGGGATTCTGGCGCTCATCGACTTCATCATAACCGGCACGTTTTTCCGCTTTGTCACGACAAGCTGGCGCTATGCACTTTTCTTCCTTTATCCGCTGGTCATCATGGCTGCCATTATCGGCCTTGCACTGGGCGCGGGGCGCGTGGTTGAAGAGTTCATTGACGGCGGAACCATCACGCCGCTCGGCGTTTCGATGGCCGCAGGGCTGGCCCTTGTGGTGCTGGCGGCTCGAAAGATGCACTTCCTGCTGCTGATGGACGACTGGACCTTTGCCCGTGACATGGCGCGGGATCGCCGGCCGGATATAACGGCGAAACTCCAATATGTGATCGCCAATGCTGCGACGCGCATAAGCAATGCACCGGCCGATACGGAAATTGTCGTTGCGGCTCACAGCATGGGCGCGATCTGCGCCTTGCAGATTCTGGACAAGGCTCTGCAAACAAACAATGCACGGCGATATGGCCTGCTGACCGTGGGATCGAGCCTGCTCAAGATCGCCTTTCACCCTGCGGCAAATGCCTTGCGCAAAAGCGTCGCAGCCGTAGCGCGCAGTCACACAGTTTGGATTGATGCGCAATCATTGACAGACCCGATGAATTTCTACAAATCGGACCCGGTACGCGATCTGAATATCACCAATGCCGAGCCACCCGTTCTGGTCCGGGTGCGTTTTCGCAATCAACTCTGCGATGAAACCTACAAATCCATTCGCCGGAATTTCTTCCGCGTGCACCGGCAATTCGTCTATGGGGTCGAAAAACGCACTGCCTATTCCTGGCATGCCATTCTCTGCGGCCCGGAATCGTTTATTGACGTTGCCGCTCGAGGCGGTCTTCCCTGCGACAACGCATCCTGTGCCCAAGCGGCACTAAAAGTTCCGGAAATTGCCCCCGTATGATTTCGCTTATCGTCGTTGGAAAGGCCCTGTGGGTCATCTTTGTCGTGTGCTGGTATATGCTGCGCCGTCCATTTGACCGGCGCGCACGACGGGCCAAACTGACCGTCGACCGTCAAAAAGGCGCAGACACGTTACGCCTTGCAGTTTCCTTGATTGGCCTCGGAATTTTACCGGCCGTTTATGTCGCCACAAGCCAGCCGCGTTTTGCTTCCTATCCGGCGCACCCTGTTCTGATTGCTCTTGGCATTCTTACCGGCATCGGAGCGCTTATCCTGTTCCGCCTCACGCATAGGGCGCTTGGCCAGATGTGGTCGGTGTCGTTGCAATTGAAACAGGATCACAAGCTGATCACCACGGGCATTTACAAGCACCTGCGTCACCCGATGTACACCGCCTTCTGGCTCCTGGCATTGACCCAGGCCTTGCTTTTGTCCAATTATATCGCCGGTCTTTCAGGTCTGGTGGGGTTTGGTTTCCTGTTCTTCGCACGGATAGGACCTGAGGAACGTATGATGGAAGAAGCGTTCGGGGGAGAATATCATCAGTATCGCGCCAGGACCTGGCGGGTGCTGCCATTCGTCTATTGAGAGCAAGCCGTTTCAAGCGGCAAAGCCATCACAGGATTGAAAGAGAATAACCTTGCTGAAGAACATTCCCGCCCGCACCCTCAAAGTATTGACCGCATGCACACTCGCAGCGGCACTCGCTGCCTGCCAGTCCACATCCGCATCGAATGTGCCAGTTACAGCCTCAGCCTATACAGCTGAGATCCCGGAATTGACCTGCGCCTCTCACGGTAGCGTCAATGGCTTTCCTGCAAAGCTGACGGCCAACCGCACCAGGCCTGGAGATCCAGCCTATATCGAATTCCGCCAGCGTCTCTCACCCGGCATCCCCAGCGGCCACCTCTTTGCGGTTTTCGGCCGCCTTGACGCCAATGGCAATCCGGTGACGCGTCAGTATAATGGCCTTTTCCCCAAGGGCAGCCTTATCGGGCTGTATGGCGGCGCGCTCATTCCGATGCCTGCCGAGCTGAAGCCAAACTATGCCGATTGCAATTTCGCCACGGGCGCGGCCTACCGCGTTTCTTTGACGGAAGCGCAATATCAACAGCTTCTCAGCAAGGTACGCGCCAATCTGGCCAACCCGCCAAAATGGACAATGTTTGGCTTCAACTGCAATAATTATGCCGCGTCTTTGGGTAAAGTTGCCGGCCTTGTCGAGCCATCCAACAGCGCCCTGCCATCTTTCGCCTATATTTACGCTTACATCGAAGTGAACGGCGACAAGAAGACACCCGCTAAAAAGCCATCCTGACCTCTCGCTTTCGGGCATTTGCTATCCACCCTGTGGACTGCAAATGCCCGTTCATAATTTAGTCCCAATCCGGGCGACATTGGTGCGACGTTCCAGATTTGATCCGCATATCCCACACGCCGTTTTAAACCGGCTGCATTGTTGAATGCGTTGGATTATCCTCATACCCCGATTTCAAGAGACTCCTGCCCAGATGAAAACAGTTTTAACGATGCTTTTGTTGACAGTAGCCATGGTTGGCCCATCCAGAGCCATGGATGCAACGGAAGCGGAAGAACTGAAAGGTTTGAGCCCTGAAACGCGGCTGGAACAGCGCTGCGATCTGGAGGCAATGGAGCGTATCCATCACGATCCGGTCAAACTCGTCCCGGATGAACTGGTTGCCTATGCCTTTCAGGAGCCAAAGATCAACGGCGACAAAATCCAGTCGGCCGGTGCAGCATTCCGCAGCAAGGGTGAATGGTATCACCTCTCCTACACCTGCTCGACATCGCCTGATCACATGACCGTTTTGACGTTTCAATACGCGATTGGGCAAATGGTCCCGCATACGGAATGGTCGCAGCACTTTCTGGTGCCCTGACCCAGCGCAACGGGCAGCATCAAGACTGCCCGGCTTTTCTCATAGATTTTCTTAGTTTCCAGCGGCCGGACGATCCTGCGCAAGCAGCATCTGTCCGATAGCATCAACCGACTTGCTGGTTGGCGCTTCATAGGCCAGCACAGCCTGTTCAGCAGTCTGCGGCACAACTGCGACAGCTTGGCGCTGATTGATATGCGCTGCTGAATAAGCAAGCGTCTGAGCCGGTGGATCGATCGGCAGCGCAATATTGGCCATGGCAATCTGTTGCGGCGCGGCTGCGGGGACGGCCTGAACCTGCGGGATCTGGGCCTGCGCCACAGCAAATGGCTGGTTTGATACACGGCCCGCTGTCGTGGTCGTCATCGTCGGCTGCGCGCTTGCAACCATGATGTTGCCTGCAGCCGCCGGGTTCGTATTTCTCATGCTGGCAATATAGGCATTGGCAATCGCCACACTGGCCTGCTTGGCGCCGAGATCCGGCGTATTGTAGCGGTCACGCTTTTCGTAGAAAGCATTGCCGCCAGCAACAACCGTGTAGTGCATGTTGCGATACGGGAACTTGAGGCCAGCCGTGTGAAAGAACATGGCTTCCTGAACCTTGGGATGACGCTGGCCCTTGAGCACCGCATCAGCAGCCTTCTGCACATCAGGAAGCGCGGCAGACTGCATCGGGCGGGACAGGACGCCGGGAGCAAACTGCCCCTTCTCACCGACCACGCCACAAATCGTATTGGCATATTTTCCGGAATCGAGACGATTCATAACCACAGTACCAACCGCGAGCAAACCATCCTGGCTCGAGCGATTAGATTCAAAGAACATAGCCCGTTCGAGGCATTCCTTGTCCTTGGGGGTATAGGCGTAAGACGACGTCCTTGTCGTATTGCTGCTTGCCAGATTTGCCTTCACCTTACCGGCATGCTGGGCATTCTGTGTTGTACAGCCACTGACGAGGCCAATGGCGGCAATCACACCCACCATTGCGGGGGCTTTCCACTTCCTTGCGCCGATCACGAAGCAATTCTCATCGCTGTTTTTCCTGCTGGTGAAGTTGATCACAGATTGATGTCATTTAGGGCCAAACAATGGCAAATAGAGTTAACAGATGACACTTTTCTATCATCTATTTGAAATTATGACGTTATTTTATCCGTTTCATAAGCGAAAAAATTTCAATAATGGCTAAATTAAGAATTTGTTTACCCTAATTGCTGTAAGCTTTTCGCAATTGGTTCGGCTCGAGAGGCAGACTCATGCCAGCATATTCCGCACGATACGACACCCGCGAAGCACTCATGGAAGCGCTTGTTGAGCTTATGGCGCTCGAAGTTCCCGCTGAAGAATTTGCCCCCGTCCTGTGCACCATCGGACCCGTCGATCTCGACCTGCTTGCCGATTGCATGAGCGACATGGCAAACCTCAATGACAACAGGTCGATAGCCGCCTGACACGTCTTATCATCCTTGTATTTGGGCTGAGAAGCCCGTGAAAATCGCTTGTCCTGTTCACATCCAGCAACTATCTCTCGCTTATGCAATGAGGGATAAGCTGTGACCGTGAAAAAGGATGTACTGCGCCAGACCGATGCAGAGGCCATTCGCCTGGCAAAGACTCTGATCCGCAAAGCCCGGTACGCGGTCATCGCCACACTCGATCCCAATACCGGCGCCCCGATTGCAACGCGGGTCGGTCTTTCCACCGATCATGACGGCACCCCGACTATTCTGGTATCGGCTCTATCCGCCCACACTCCTGCCCTCATCGCCGATCCGCGCTGTTCCATACTGGTCGGCGAAGCTGGCAAAGGCGATCCGCTTGCCCATCCGCGCATCACGGTGTTTGCCAAAGCGCGCAAAATTGCCCGCGATAACGACGAACATGCGCGGATTGAATGGCGCTATCTCTCGCACCAGCCCAAGGCAAGGCTCTACGCCGGCCTTGGTGATTTCAGCTTTTTCCGGCTGGAGCCAACCGGCGCCAGTCTCAATGGCGGGTTTGGTAAAGCCTATCAACTGACAGCGGATGACTTGCTCAGCCTCAGCCCCGTCAACGACGAACTGGCGGGGGCCGAAAAATCCGCTGTCGAACATATGAACAATGATCATGCGAATGCTATTGCGCTTTATGCGCGGTTTTACGCCAAAGCTGCCGATGGAAAATGGCTCATCACAGGCATAGACGCCGAGGGCTTTGATCTTGCCAACGGCGATGAAACCCAGCGTATTTTCTTTGCCGATTCCCTAGGATCGGCCAAAGATATGCATATGGCACTGGTTCGCATGGCAGGCGAAGCACGCGTCGGTTTGGCTGCTGCTGGCGAAGTGGCCTGATAATGGCGACCGGCGAGCAAGCATGGCTGGAAGAACGCGTGATCCGCATCACCGATGCGCACGATCTGCGGCTTGCACCCTATCGCAATGTCCGCGAGCGTGATCTGGTTGGCCGTGAAGGCCGTTTCATCGCCGAAGGCAAGGTTGTGCTTAATGTGCTGCTCGCCAATGCAGCCTTCGCTGTAGAGTCGCTTCTCGTCCTTGAAAACCGGCTTGCAGGACTGACCGAACAAATCCGTCTTTGTCCGGACGACGTGCCTGTTTATTGCGTCTCACGCGAAACCATGGACGCCATTGCCGGCTTTCCCATGCATCGCGGCATTCTGGCGGTTGGCAGTCGCACTGCGCCCCGCTCCGCGGCGCAGCTCATCGAAGCCTTACCGGAACGATCGCTTGCCGTTGTGCTTTGCGGCATATCCAATCACGATAATATGGGATCAATCTTTCGCAATGCTGCTGCTTTTGAAGCCGATTGTATCTTGATGGACGAAACCAGCTGCGATCCGCTTTACCGCAAGGCGATCCGCGTTTCCGTCGGCGCGGCCCTTAAAGTGCCCTATGCGCGGGAAGGCTCAATCGAAGACCTTGTCAGCACGTTGCAGCGGGTAGATTTTGATATTTATGCGCTGAGCCCGGCAGGCACCGAAAGCATCCATGCGGCCCGTCCTGCAGCGCGCACGGCGCTGCTTCTGGGCACCGAAGGCGAAGGCTTGCCCAAAACTTTGATGCAGACATTGCGGACAGTCAGGATTCCCATGTCGAGCACGTTTGACAGCCTGAATGTGGCCACAGCCTCCGGCATTGCCCTGTCACGGTTTAGCCGGTTCTCCGGTATTTGATTCGACTTGGGAAGCTGCACGCTGCAGGGTGCGGATACGGTCTGCCAGACTGACGATAGCCTCGCCATTCTCATCGTAAGCCGCCAATGTATCCTTGCCCGAGACAGCCAGCAGCTTGTTGACGGGCGATGAAGGCCCTTCGAGTTGAGCAACAATGGCAACAACCTGCGACGCAAGCACGTTCATCTCCTCGCGCAACAATTTGCTTTCCTCCGCCTGCACAAGCGCCTGTTTGCCACGCGGCGCATCTGTCGCGGATTGTCCCTGCTTGCGGCCTTCCGCGATGACCTTGCGCAAACGCTCATTGAGCCGTTCGACTTCCTTTTCACGTCGCAAAAGCTTGGCCTCGCTGTCAGAGAGTTGGGATACCAGCGCGTTCAGCCGCGCCTCGGCATTGCCGCCACGGCTCGCTTCCTGCTCCAGCGAATGTCGAAGGGCGTTGAGTTCTGTTTCAACCTTGCGCTTCTGT
Organism: Phyllobacterium sp. 628; assembly: GCF_014189505.1. Classification (GTDB taxonomy): domain Bacteria; phylum Pseudomonadota; class Alphaproteobacteria; order Rhizobiales; family Rhizobiaceae; genus Phyllobacterium. Next base: position 3,675,204 of record NZ_CP050301.1, read on the forward strand.
TCGTCGCTGTCACGTTTGCCTTTACGCGCTTCCTTCAGTTCATCGGAAAGATTCTCGATACGCGTATCCTTGGCAGCCACATCGATCTGCAAACTGTCCGCCTTGGTTGCGGTGCTGTTCAGCCGCCGATGCAAAAGCTCAAGCTCGGCCGCACGCTGGTCGGCGATCTGTTGGGCCCCGCTCAGGTTTTTCCCTGATTTTTCCAATATCTGCTCGCGTTCTGCGAGCGCAGCACGCAATTCTTCGATTGTCCTATCCCGCACACCCATCTCGCCGGTTAGCGAGCGCGCAACACGGTCTTTTTCGCTGAACTCAGCCAGCTGTTTTGCGGCCTTTTCCTTCATGCCTTCCATCGCCATTTCAAGCTTGCGTTCGCTCACCGCATGTTCGGCACGCAAACCATCGCGCTGCGCCTGTATCTCGTTCAGCGTCAGCGGCGTTTCGGCTTCAACACGCCTGCGGGTCAGCAACATTGCGCGACGCCAGACCGGCGGCGCAAAAATCAGCGCCAGCAGCACGGCGCTCAAAAAACCAAGAGCAAAATAAAGTGCGGTCTGGATCACGATGAAAGTCCTGTTGGAGGCTCAATCTGGCACAATGACGGTCGGGCTTCAAACGGCAAAGACGCGGAAAGGCTTCCGCGTCCTATCGTCTGTCAGTAAGGTGAATGGATCAAAACGGATTCCATGTCGCCGACTGGGTGATCTTGAGATAGCCGACATTCACACCGAGACGGGCACCGACACCGGTGCGGATTGGAACAAGCAGCACCTGATTGCGCTTCAACACGTTGAAACCAACACCGGCAAACAGATAGGCTGAACCTGCAACGCCGACAAAACGGCCATAGAGGTTCTGCACATCGTCAAGATTGTAGACAAGCATCATGACGCGCGATCCCTGCCCGCCGAAATCCCAGCCGATGGAAGGTCCCTGCCAGAAGGTTTTGTGATCACCCGCATTCTTTGTATAGAGCGAGCCTTCGCCATAGGTCAGGCCGCCAATGATGGCGCCCGATCCTTCCTCGCCAAGAATGTACCCATTCGGCAAGCCATAGCTTTGGAAAACCTTCTCGACCGCCGTTGCCAGCCCTCCAGAGGTAGACCCGAAGAATCTTTGTCCCGAATTGACGATCTCGTCCATCGTGAACTGGTCCTGGCCCGCACGCGCTATCTGCGGCTGCGCGACAACCAGTGACACCATCGTCAGGACGAGGAGAAAAAAACGGTTCATAGACAAGAATAGAGACGCCATCATAATTCCTTTTGGCTGTTCGCTTCTTTGTCTGACGCCAGGTGCGAATCTTGTGTTCGCTTTACAATTGAAGCACCATTTAAAGGTCTAAACCTTGTATAAAAGTTTATGAATCGATCTTGGCATTTCAAAGGCTTGCCTCAGGCGATAAAAAGATAGGAATTTCAGCACGCAATGGCATTTTTGACGTCGTTCTTGCCGTTCCGGACTGAGCTATGTATCCCAATACCGCAGCAATCGGACTGATTCGGCATGAACATCTGATTCGGAATCAATTCAATGTATCGACCAAAACCACCAGCCAATCCTTAGGAGATTCTCTTATGACATTGCCCGTTATTCTCTCGGCAACGGACCTCGGAGCGCTCCTGAGCAGCCGCATCTGCCACGACATCATTTCACCGGTCGGAGCGATCAACAACGGACTGGAGCTTCTGGAAGAAGGCGGTGCCGACGAAGATGCGATGAACCTGATCAAATCCAGTGCCCGCAGCGCCTCGGCCCGGCTTCAGTTTGCCCGTATCGCTTTTGGCGCTGCCGGTTCGGCTGGTGTGCAGATTGATACCGGCGATGCACAGAATGTCGCCAATGAATATATGAAGGGTGAAAAGGCTGAATTCACCTGGACCGGCAATCGCGTGCTTATGCCCAAGAACAAGGTGAAGCTGCTGCTCAATCTCGTGCTCATCGGCAATGCCGCCCTGCCGCGTGGCGGCACATTGAACGTGACGATGGAAACTCCGGAGACAGAGCCGAAGTTTATCCTTACGTCGCGTGGACCAATGCTGCGTGTTCCGCCCAAATTCCTCGAATTACACAGTGGCAAAACACCGGAAGAGCCAATCGACGCTCACGCTGTGCAGCCTTATTATACGCTGCTGCTCGCGCAGGAAGCCGGCATGACCATTTCCATCCACGCGACACCGGAAGAGATCGTCTTCTCCGCCGCTTGATCTGTTTAAAAATTTACCATCCCGCTTGGTCATTTCTTCATGACCGGCCTGATATTATCCCCCGAGGCAGCTGCATATTGCAGCAATTTCGGGGGATTTGCTTTGCTGCGTTGTATGGTCGTGGACGGATCACCTGTGGTCAGGAAAGTTGCAAAGCGGCTTCTTGCCAGCGACACTGTCGTTGTGACCACCGCTGATACCGGCGTACAAACAGTCTCCGCCTGCAGCGTCGAGATGCCTGATATTATTATCCTCGATTGTGCCCTTGCGGATATGCCCTCGGTGGACATCATCACCCAGATCCGCGCCCTTCCCGGCAGCGAAACGACAAAGATCTACCTTTGTCTCGCGGAAATTGACGTTACCAAGATAATGCGTGCCAAGCGCGCGGGCGCGGCTGGTTATTTGCTGAAACCCTTCAATCGCGAATCCATTTCCGAAATTCTCCCGCAAGCATCACCGGCCGGTGGCGCACTCTAATCTCTGAGAGGGCATTCCCTGCCGATGATTTGCGCGAGAAAGGTCATCACTGTTCGAACATCCGGTGAACGGCCAACATCCGGGTAAGCGGCAAGCCAGACGTCGCGCACAGGCGGCAATTTTTCAACCGGCAGTTTGACCAGTATCGGGTCGTTGTCTCCCATAAAACATGGCATAGCTGCCGCGCCCAACCCTGCGCGCGCCGCTTCTTGCTGCCCAAACAAATCGCTCGCCTGAAAAATGATAGGCCGCCCGGCAAGGATGCTTCGCAACCATACCTGCTGTGCCAGATGATCGAGCGCCGCATCATAAGCGATGAAGGCAAGCGACGCCGGTGGCAGCGCGGCTTGCTCACGCGTGGCATAAAGCCCGAAATGCATGGCGCCAATACGCCTGATCAGCAGTTCCTTCTCCGAAGGTCTCGACATGCGGATGGCAAGATCGGCTTCACTCCGGTCGAGAGCGGCATTTTGTGACGCGCCCGACACGGCGAGTGTTATGCCGGGATGGGCCCGATGAAACTCCACCACATGCGGCGCAATCAGCCGCGCGGCGACAGCCGGTGGTGCACTGATTCGAACCAGCGATGTGGAGGATGCCGCCAGGCCCCGCGCCCGCCGTTCAATGGCATGGGTCACAGCCACCATTTCCACTGCCAGTCCAGCAATGGCGACACCCTCTGGCGTTAACGGCGACCGGCGCGGCAAACGATCAACCAGACGCAGCGAAAGAGATTGCTCCAGTGAAGCCACTCGCCGCCCCACTGTGGCGTGATCAACTCCCAGTTCCCGCGCTGCTGCGGAAAGGGAGCCTGTCCGTGCCAGAACGGAGAAATAGTGTAAATCCTGCCAATCGATCATCTGTGCATTATTGCACATCTAATGCGAGAAAACTCGGAATTTTCTCACCGATACTTATGTGATCCAATGCACGGACAATCATGGAGAAAAGCATGTCATTGATCATAGAAATGACCGGGCCCGGCGGTCCGGAAGTATTACAGCCCCGAAATATCGATGTCCCTGCCCCTGGACCGGATGAAGTGCGCATCCGCCAGACTGTTATCGGCGTCAATTTTGTCGATATCTACTTCCGGTCGGGACTTTACGCTCCGCCAAGCCTGCCTGCCGTGCTTGGGTTCGAAGGCGCAGGCACCGTCAAAGCCGTCGGCAGTAACGTCACCGATCTGAAGCCGGGCGACCGCATAGCCTATATTGGCATGCCATTGGGTGGCTATGCGGAAGTGCGGCTGATTCCCCGATCCCGCCTCATCAAACTGCCGGACACCATCGCCGACCGCGTTGCCGGAAGCACCATGCTGCGCGGACTCACCGCTTATATGCTTCTGCACGAGGTGCGCTCCATCAAAAAGGGTGACTGGATACTGGTGCATGCTGCCGCTGGTGGTGTCGGTCAGTTGGTAACGCGCTGGGCTAAACGGCTCGGTGCAAATGTCATAGGCACCGTTGGTTCCGACGCCAAGATCGCACAGGCAAAAGCTGCAGGTGCGGATGCGGTCCTGCTGCACAAATCACCGGATTGGGCCGATGAAACACGCCGCATTGCCGACGGCAAAGGCGTCCAGCTCGCTATTGATGGCATAGGCGGCGATACTTTCAAGCAGACATTGAAGACCATCCGCCCATTTGGAATTCTAGGTTCTATCGGCCAGTCCGCCAGTGCAGTCCCGCCTATCCTTATTGAAGAGCTCGGCAATATCGCCGTCATGCGCCCCAGTGTCATTGCTTCCGTTAACAACGCAGATTTTTACGAACGCGGTTCAAAGGCTTTGATCGCCGCGCTGCAGGATGGCCTCTCCAACCCTATCGGCACGGAATATGCCCTGAAAGATGCAGCAAAAGCCCATGCCGATCTTGAGGCGGGTAAAACAACCGGAAGTGTGATCCTGACTGTTTAACCCGACAAATTTTCAACCGGAGGTGGCACAACGGCACAATCGTGGCTATCGTGGCTGCGAAACGCTTGCGAAAGACAGATAAAAGGGAGCTTCCATGGGATTGTTCGACTTCTTGAAGAAAAAGAGAATGCCAGCAACCCTTGAAGCCGGAATGGAATCGCAAGCCTCTGATTTTATTGTCGCGTTCAGCGGCAAAGGTTCGCCTATCGACGCAAGCGAGCTTGACTATTCGCCCTCGACAATCGGCTTGGTCGATCAAGTGCTGAATGATTTTTATGAACAGAAGGCCGAACTGCCGGAAGATCTGCATTTTCTGGCTTCGGCCTATGTGTTCGAGGTTGCACGACGGGAATTTGGCGGCCGTTATCTGCGCGGCGATGACGAGAACCCGTTTGTGCTGGTGATCGGCGAACCGGACTGTCAGATCGGTGTAATGATCATGGGCAAAGTAAGCGGACGGGCAATAAACGGTCCGGAAGACAGCCTTTCATTCTTTTACGAAGGCATCGCACCTTTGGTGGCCAAGGGCGTAAGCGCTACTCTCATCTGACAGGCAATTCATGACGATAACCGGAATCGATCACATACAATTGGCCATGCCCGCAGGCGGCGAGCAGGAAGCCCGGCAATTCTATGCGGACTTGCTCGGACTTTCCGAAGTAGAAAAGCCGGTTGCGCTGGCGGCAAGAGGCGGCTGCTGGTTCCAGAACAGCCACATCAAAATCCATCTGGGGGTCGAAGACAGTTTCTCGCCGGCAAAAAAGGCGCACCCGGCGCTGCTGACCGATGACCTTTTCGCTTTGGTAAAGGCTCTGGAAGACGCGGGTTATGAGATCAAAGAAGACTTAGCCCTGCCGGGCTACGATCGCCGTTTCGTCAACGACCCATTCGGCAATCGAATCGAATTGATGCAGCCCAAATGAACAATCGACCGGCAAGCCGCAAATTTGCCGGAAAGCGGGAAACAATCTTTGCTATCATCTCTGTACTTCCCGACAAACAGCGCCCCTAAGACAGGATCACCGGATTTTCCATGAAACCCCTTTCCATTTCGACACTCACCATCTGCGGCATTGATGAATTACCGGCGCAAAGCCAGCGCACTGTTACGCACGTCCTTTCCATCCTTGATCCGAACTGGCCCGAACTTGAAGCGTTTCAAGCCTATGGCGAACACAAGCGGACGACGCTGAATTTTCACGATATTATCAATCCCATCGAAGGTCAGATCTTGCCGCAACAGGAACACGTGGCCAAAATCCTGAGTTTCGGCAAGGATTTAGCCGATTCGAAGACTGAACGGGCCGAAGGACACCTGCTGATCCATTGCCACATGGGCGTTTCGCGCTCGACAGCGGCCATGCTCTCCCTGCTTGCGCAGACTTACCCGGATGAGTCGGAAGACCGCCTGTTCGAACGCCTGCAACAGATCCGCCCGCAAGCCTGGCCGAATTCGCTCATGATCAAATATGCCGATGATCTCTTGGGGCGAAATGGCAAGCTGGTTGATGCATTGCGCCGCCATTATGGCTGGCAGCTCAAGCGGGAGCCGGAATATAACAATTGGATGGCCCGGATTGGCCGCAGCCGTGAGCTGGAAATGGCCGTGTAATTCAGCCGGACAACAAGCAAAAGGCTCCGTCAATGACGGAGCCTTTTTGATTTTTCAGACCGTTTGGCAGATCAGGCGATTTCGCGCAGATCAGTAGCATCCGGTTCGCGCAGCACATAACCACGGCCCCAAACTGTTTCAATGTAATTGATACCGCCGGACGCGCTGTCGAGCTTCTTGCGCAGCTTGCAGATGAAAACGTCGATGATCTTCAACTCAGGCTCATCCATGCCGCCATAGAGATGGTTGAGGAACATTTCCTTGGTGAGCGTGGTGCCCTTGCGGAGCGAAAGCAGCTCCAGCATCTGGTATTCTTTGCCAGTCAGGTGAACGCGCTGACCGGTCACTTCCACTGTCTTCGCATCAAGATTGACGATCAGGTCGCCAGTGGTGATAACCGACTGGGCATGACCCTTAGAACGACGGACGATCGCGTGAATGCGGGCCACCAGTTCGTCCTTGTGGAAAGGCTTGGTCATGTAGTCATCAGCGCCGAAGCCGAGGCCGCGAACCTTGTCCTCGATACCAGCCATGCCGGAGAGGATGAGGATAGGCGTCTTTACCTTGGAAAGGCGCAGGGTCCTCAGAACTTCATAACCGGACATATCCGGAAGATTGAGGTCGAGGAGGATGATATCATAGTCGTAGAGTTTGCCGAGATCGACACCCTCTTCGCCCAGATCCGTCGTATAAACATTGAAGCTTTCCGACTTGAGCATCAACTCGATGCTCTGGGCCGTTGCACTATCGTCTTCGATTAAAAGAACCCGCATATCATTCCCCTTTTCCCGCCGCTGAAATGGGTTGCCCAAATCCCTAGGTCAGGCAATCCCGAAGCCAGGTCGCGAAACAAGCCGTTTCCATAACGTTAAGATTGCCACCGAATGGTTAACAAAATCTAATTCCGCTTTGCAAGTGTCTTTGACTCTTAAATTAAAAATCATAGGCACAGCATTGATTCATAAGGTGAGTCACCCGGTCAAAAACCATCAGCGAAAGCTTCAGGTTCATCACCTAAGTGATTCATTCGACTCAATAAATTTTTCACCTGAAACTTCCGGCTTCAATTTACAGAGCTTTAAGTCTTAAGGCGTATGATTAACGCTGAACGTAAAGGAAAGGTTACCAGACGCGGCAACCTTTAAGTTTTTGTTTCATTTTCCCGAAGTGATTCGGGTGAAACGCCAGCCGGATGACTCCAGTTTAAGAGTCTGCTTACCGGCTTTGTGGGGGTAGTGAGTATGAAGTCGCATGAAGGTTTGGTTCGGTTGAAGCTCTTTCAGGTCAAGGAAAAACGCCGTCAACTCGGCCAGCTTGACCTTATGATGGGTGAATTCGAGCGCATGGCTGCTGAGTTGGACGCGCAGATTATGTCCGAGGAAAAGAAGGCGGGCATTACCGACACGTCGCATTTTGCCTACCCGACATTCGCCAAGGCCGCACGGCAGCGCCGTGACAATCTTTTTGATTCGATCCGTGATCTGAAGTCTCAAAAAGACGATGCTGAAATGGCCTTGTCCGAATCAGAAGCCGAATTGGCAAAGGCCGAAGCGCTCGAACAGCGCGACGGCAAGGTCCGCGACATGGATGAAATGCCTGTCGCCGACAAACGCGCCATGATCGGCTGATTAAGGTCCAGCAGGCCTAGGATTGCTGAACGACATCCGCCCAATCCTTGTGTCGAAGGGATTGGGCGCGCATGAATGGGCAGAGAGGAATAATCTTCCATCCTCCTGCTCTTGCGTCCTCCACCGCGTGCAGCGCCAATGCCTGGCCTACACCCTGGCCGCGCAGCGCGTCAGGCACACCCGTATGATCAATGATGATGAGATGCGCGTTCGTCCGCGAAAATGTCATTTCCGCTTCGTGCCCGGAAACAACAGCGACATAGCGCCCGCCCCTTGCCGTCTCTTCTTTGGTGATAGTGATATCGTTCGCCATTGATCTTCTCCTTGACGTCCAAAGTGCCTTGCCGTCATTCATGACCTTTAGATCAGGTTTTGAGGTGTGGCGGAACATCATGGCATTCAAGAGAATTCTGATTCCAATCTTTCTTTTTGTTGCGACTTTTTCACTGGCCCTTGGTCTGACCATGCCATTGATGAGTGTCAGCAAACTCTATTTTTTCGACGAAAGCCCCTCATTGGCCGGTCTGATCGCTGCCCTCTGGAGCGGAGGCGACTGGATTCTCGCTGTGATTGTCGCACTGTTTTCGGTGATTCTGCCGATTGGCAAACTGGCGATTGCACAATTGGCTGCCGCGCATGAACCCGTTGCCGCCCATCTCCTGCATCGCTGGATCGGCATTCTGTCCAAATGGTCGATGCTGGATGTTCTGCTTGTGGCCCTGGTGATTTTTGCCGCCAAGACCAGCGGACTTGCCACGGCGATTGCGCAGCCCGGCCTGTGGTTTTTCGCGGCTTCAGCGATTCTCTCGGCGATCGCCACGCATTTCATTGTGCAGCAGGAAAAGGCAGAATCACACGATTGAAAAGGAAAAGGCTGGTCTCAACGACCAGCCTAAGCCAAACTCAAGGCGCCATCATCTAATGACGATATTGCTGTATCCGGGTCGTTCTGAGGCCTGCCAGACCATGATCAGAGATCGAGGACTGCCAGGACAGGAACTCTTCCACCGTCAAAGTATAGCGATGGCAAGCCTCCTCAAGACTAAGAAGACCACCGCGAACAGCGGCAACCACCTCAGCCTTGCGGCGAATAACCCAACGCCGCGTATTTGCGGGTGGAAGATCGGCGATGGTCAGCGGGCTGCCATCCGGGCCGATTACGTATTTTACTCTCGGTCGAACAAGATCGGTCATTGTACTCTCTACACTAAACTTCAAGACCTATCGCACCTGACATTACATGCAGGGCTTTAATAATTGCCTAAACCTCCGGTCATTCATTGGTAACTTCTGTAAATTCGAAAAGATTATTCAACTGAGCAATTTTGCGGCCACCAGAGGTTGTAGGATCGCCACTCAATGGTGGCCCATCCCTCACCTTTGCGTGAGAAAAGTGCGGCGCTGAACACTTCCTGTTGGCAAGATCGAGTCAATTGACCTATATAGAGGCCTTGAATTCCCTGCGCCGTTATGTCGCTGCAAGAACCGGATCTGCTTATGACACTGAATAATCTCGATCTGCCGGGTAAGCCGGAAGACACCCGTATCGTCGTCGCCATGTCTGGCGGCGTGGATTCTTCTGTTGTCGCAGGCATTCTCAAACGCCAGGGTTATGATGTCGTTGGCGTTACTTTGCAGCTCTATGATCACGGTGCATCGACCCACCGTGCCGGCTCCTGTTGCGCCGGTCAGGACATTGAAGATGCACGCCGAGTTTCCGAGCGTCTTGGCATTCCCCACTATGTTCTCGATTATGAAGCACGTTTTCGCGAAGCCGTGATCGATCCGTTTGCTGCAAGCTATGTCAGCGGCGAAACACCGATTCCGTGCGTATCCTGCAATCAGACCGTGAAATTTGCCGATCTGTTGCAGACCGCACGCGATCTTGGTGCCGATGCCCTCGCGACGGGTCATTATATCCGCAGCCATGCCAATGGCGAGCATCGGTCGCTCTATCGTCCGGTTGATACGGACAAGGACCAGAGCTACTTCCTCTTTGCCACGACGCAGGAACAGATCGACTATCTGCGCTTCCCCCTGGGATCACTGACCAAGGCGGAAACCCGCGCCATTGCTGAAGAGCTTGGCCTGTCGGTTGCCAACAAGCAGGACAGCCAGGACATCTGCTTTGTACCGCAGGGCAAATATTCCGATATTATTTCCAAGTTGAAGCCTGAAGCGGCCAACCCCGGCGACATCGTGCATATCGATGGCCGCGTTCTCGGCCGTCACGAAGGCATCGTGCATTACACGATTGGCCAGCGCCGCGGCATTGGCGTTGCCACCGGCGATCCGCTCTATGTCGTGCATCTCGATGCGGCCAATGCCCGTGTTGTGGTTGGCCCGCGTGAAGCACTGGAAACCCGCAAGGTTTTCCTGCGCAACGTCAACTGGCTCGGTGACGATACGCTCGACAGCATTCCTGAAGGCGGCGTCGAGGTCTATGCCAAGGTACGTTCCACACGTCCGCCCCGTCCCGCCGTCCTGCACCACCGCGATGGTGAAACATGGGTGGAACTGATGGATGGAGAAAGCGGTATTGCGCCCGGTCAGGCTTGCGTTCTCTACTCGGATGATACGAACACCGCCCGCGTCTTCGGCGGCGGTTTCATTGGCCGTTCGGAACGTGCCCCGCAGGCTGAAGCCATGCTCAAGCGCCTGGCTCAGCAGGGCCAGGCCGTCGCCTGATCTTATTTCAATAGGCTTTTCAAAGTCTGCATGAAGTTGGTGCGTGGTTCGACAAGCTCACCATGAGGGAGAGTGAGGTTTGCAGGGAACTGGACTCTGCAACACCTCCTATGGCCTTGCAGCCAGCATTCTGCCTCATGGTGAGCTTGTCGAACCACGCACAGTAAATTTGCAGCGATTCTCGTCTACCACCGCAGCACTGACCGTCCAGCTATGGCACCAATCAGTCCCGGGATGATGATTCCAAGTGTGTACCAGACCGCAATAAAAGGCATGGCGCTTTCATCGCAATGGAAAGAGTAGACCCACGAAGCAACGGAGCCTGCAGCGAGGCCTGCCGCCGCGCCAGCCAGCGTGAGACGCGTAGGCCCCAAACCGCGCAGCACCCAGAATGCCGCACCCAATAGCGGCACGGAAAGAATGACAATATTGAACGTGCATACGGCAATCGTATGCCCCTTCATCATCGCGTAATATTCGCTCGGCGGCGTCATCATCAACTGCCTCATAGCAAGCATGGCCATGACCAGAAACAAGATCGCCATCAAGGCAATGTTGATGCGGATATTGCCGAGGGGATAAGCGATGCGCTTGACCGCCCAGACACCGATGACACCCAGGCCGAGCGTATAGACGAACTTGCCCCAGAACGGCATGGTGCCCGTCGCATCCATCATATCCGGACGCATGCCGAGCCACGACATCATGAGGACAGCCGAGGCAACAAAGCCGACGCCCATGCCGATACCGATCCGCTTTGCGACAGCAGCGCGCGATACCGGCTTCAGCTCACCGGTGAGACGGTCGATCAGATCATTTGTCGTCATCGGCGGACTGCCCTCTCAACTTCGCGGCGATTGCCTTTATCCCTCTGTGAATGCTTACCTTTACCGATGATTCCGAAAGGCCGGTACTTTGGGCCACTTCGGCTATCGACTGCCCTTCAATCTTCGTCCGGTAAATCAGATCGCGTGATTTCTCCGGTATGGTGTGCAACAGGCGGTCGATATCCATGCGGTCCGCCGCTGCATTTGAATTGTCCTGCGCGAACAGGTCTTCCGCATCGTCCAGCGGCACCGTCGCCCGGATGCGATTGCGCCGGAAATGGTCGATCAGCTTGTAACGCGCAATGGCATGCAGCCAGGCTGTAAACGGCCGATCCGGCTCATAAGTCTGCCGCCTTGTATGCAAGGCCATCAGCGTTTCCTGCACAAGATCGTCCGCATCGCCTCTATAGGCGTCGGCGAGCCGCCGCAGGAAGTAGCCACGCAAATGCTTGGCGACATCATCCAACAGGACGCGGTAACTGCGCGCGTCGCCTGCCAGACTGGCAAGCATCAGTTCTTTCAATCGCGCTTCTACCGAATGCACCCTGATTCATTCCTTTATTCGCGGCGGCGGCGAAAAGGTTACAGATAGCCGATCATACCGACAGGAATTGGCTCGTGCCAGTAGCTGGTGACTTAACTTTTGTTATCACCAATCCGTGATCGCTGTAACCAAATTGCCTGCCCCTGCGAATTGCCTGATGTGACCGGCCAATGCTTCCGGTGCACAAGCCACGAAACAGGAGGCCGCAATGGGGTCACGCAGAAACATCAGGTATTTGTGCGCAGTGTCTGTCGCAGCAGGATTGCTCGGCTTTGGTGCCAGCAGCGCGTTTGCCGACAATGCCAAGCCATTGACCGTGGTCGAACTCTTTACCAGCCAGGGCTGCTCGTCCTGCCCGCCCACCAATGCCAATCTCATTGAAATCAGCAAACGTCCGGATGTTCTGGCCTTGAGTTTTGGTGTGACCTACTGGGACAGGCTCGGCTGGAAAGACATCTTTGCGACACCGGAATATACGGACCGCCAGATTACCTACGAAACACCGCTCGGCCGTGACGGCCCCTTTACACCGCAAGTGGTCGTCAATGGCCGCGCCGATGTCGTCGGCAACCGGATCAGCGAAATCAATGGCTTGATTGCCGATGGGCAGAAGCTCGAAGCATTGTCTGTCTCCATAAAGGATCATTCTCTTGCAATCGACGCCGGCAAGGCACCGGCAAAAGGCGCGGATATCTGGCTGGTGACCTACGACGATCACACCGTCAACGTGCCGGTCAGCCGCGGTGAAAACACCGGACATACGCTGCCGCACAAGAATGTGGTCCACAGCCTGTCCAATCTTGGAACATGGAACGGCAACGCCGTGACCTTGGATATCCCTGCAACAAAGCCCGGCCTGCGCACAGCGGTCCTGATCCAGACGCCGAATGGCGGACCAATTCTCGCTGCCGCAACCAACTGAACACTGCGCATAAGCGCAACAAGGAATTCCTGGCATGAAAAGCTGTGAGACACGCAGCGCGATGCCCAGGAAGTGTGGATGACCGTCTTGGCATCCGAAACTCAATGGCACGCAGATACGTGTCTAATTTCATCAGAGGAGACTATTATGAACATTATTGCACGCCGTATCGCCCTGTCCGCTTTCGTTCTCGCTTCCGGCTTTGCCGGTATCAACACCGCGCTTGCGGAAGACGCCATGAAAGCAGACCCTATGAAGACGGAAAGCATGAAGGCTGACTGCATGAAGAAGGCCGGTATGGAAAAGGATGCCATGAAGAAGGACGCAATGTCCAAGGAATGCGACAAGCAGGCCATGGCAGCGGATCCGATGAAGCCCGATGCCATGAAGAAAGATGCAATGAAGCCTGACGCGATGAAAAAGACGCAATGAAGCCGGACGCAATGGCTCCGAAGAAGAACTAGTTCCAAGACCGGTGCCGTCTCCATCATAAGACGGCACCGGAACCTCGCCTGGAAAGCCAAGGAAGCAATCATGACAAGTGTGACTGATCATGGAACGGCACACCCCAAGAAAATCCGGTTCTATCGCCACTCGGTCGCCGTTCGTCTGACCCATTGGCTTAATGTCATCTGCCTCAGTTTCCTGCTCATGAGCGGATTGCAGATTTTCAACGCCCATCCCGATCTCTATTGGGGCCAATATGGCGCTGATGCCGACCATTCCTTTATCTCCATCGGCGCTGTTACCGACGGCGATTCAATCAAAGGGATCACGCGTATTGGATCGGTCTCAATTCCCACCACCGGCGTTTTGGGCGCTTCAACGGTCGATGGTGAATTAACGCCGCGGGCCTTTCCAAGCTGGATTACCATTCCAAGCTATCAGGATCTGGCAGCGGGACGCCGCTGGCACTTTTTCTTTGCCTGGTTCTTCGTCATCAATGGCTTTGTCTATCTGCTCTACGGGCTGATTGCCGGGCACTTCAAGCGCGACCTGGTGCCGACCAAAGATCAGCTGACCCCTGCACATCTCGCCCATGAAATCAGCGAGCACGCACGCCTGCGTTTTCCCAAGGGCGAAGAAGCACGGCGTTACAACAGCCTGCAGAAGCTCACCTATATGGCCGTTATTTTCGTTATCCTGCCGCTGATGGTGCTGACGGGCCTGACCATGTCACCCGGGTTTGATTCCATCTTCCCGTGGCTGCTCGACATATTCGGCGGCCGCCAATCCGCCCGTACGATCCACTTCATCACCGCATCTTTGATCGTCGCGTTCGTCGTCGTGCATCTGGTGATGGTGCTGGTTTCCGGCGTCTGGAACAATCTGCGCTCGATGATCACCGGTTACTACGGTTTGACCATTGATGCCGGCAAGGAAACAAACAAATGAAATTCAACGTGACCCGCCGCCGTTTCCTTATCGGCTCCAGCGTTGCTGCTACAGGTTTATTGACCGGCTGTGATGCACTGGTGGAAAATTCCAGCGTCAACGACATTCTGCAAAAGGGCGAGGCCCTGACGATGGGTGCACAGCGTTTGCTGATGCCGCACGAGCCCTTGGCACGCGAATTTACCGAGGCGGACCTGTCGCCGACGTTCAAGGCCAATGGCACGCAAATGCCTGACAGCGAAGATTATGCCAGGCTCCTGGAAGGCAATTTCGCCGACTGGCGGCTTGTGGTGAACGGCATGGTGCGAACGCCCTTGAGTTTGTCGCTGGCTGATTTGAAAGCCATGCCATCACGCACGCAGATTACCCGGCATGATTGCGTCGAAGGCTGGAGTGCCATCGGCAAATGGACGGGTGTTCCATTGGGACTGGTCTTGCAGAAAGCCGGTATTGCGCCGGGCGCACGCTACGCAGTGTTCCACTGTGCTGATGAGTACGAAAAATCACTCGACGGCAGTGGCGTATATTATGAGAGCATCGATCTGGTCGATGCCTACCATCCGCAAACCATTCTGTCCTACAACATGAATGGCAAGGATCTGGAAGTCGCTCACGGCGCACCGCTGCGCTTGCGTGTAGAGCGTCAGCTTGGCTACAAACATGCCAAATATGTCATGCATATAGAGCTGGTCGACAGTTTCAAGACGCTTTGGGGCGGTAAGGGCGGCTTCTGGGAAGATCGTGGCTACGAATGGTACGCGGGCATCTGACGACGCGTTCAGTAGCTTTCGCTGGTGATCCGAACCACGCTAAGTGCCGGAGTGTGCAATTCCAAGCCGCTATTCAAACCGGTTCGGAATTCCATCGGCGTCATATCCGTCCAGCGCCGGAAGGCATGGCGGAAGTTGGAGGCATCACTGTAATCGAGGCGGCTGGCGATTTCATCCATGGTCAGTTCGGTTTCGCGCAGATATTTCTTGGCAAGACCCAGCCGGGTTTCATCGAGAAGGGACTGATACGACGTGCCCTCGCTGGTCAATTTGCGACGTAATGTCCGCGCACTGATTCCAAGCTGCTCACAGGCCAGATCGATAGCCGGAAACCGCCCGGCGCTCTGCACAAAAAGCTGACGCAACCGTCCCGCTATGCCTGCCGAGGATGTTATCCGGTCAACCATTTCATCGCAAAGCTGCCGGACCATGGAGAAAGTCATTTCATGCGCACGCCTTGGCGTTCGCTCCAGCCATGCGACATCGACAAGCAATTCATTGACCGGTTGATTGTATTCAATCGGGCAGTTGAACACAGTTTCATAGATCGAAGGGTCGGTTGGCCTGGAATAGCTCAAGCGGATGACAGATGGGCTGAACCCCGGATCGGCAATGTCCCGTGCAAAGGAGATAATCGTTCCCAGAACGTGTTCGACCTTGAAAATATAAAGCTGTGGGTCGGAGGTCTTGTTCACGTCGGGTTCTGTCGACCAGATGCCGTGTTTGCTGGTTTCCCGGAACGTCTGCTTACCCATAGGAAGGGTCAAGGCATGATATTTTTCAGCAAAGTGGCAGGCGCTCCGGCATGTTGCGCTGCTGAGAAGCGCAAAACCGTAGATGCCGTACATGGTAATCTGCATGCTCAGACCAAGCCGCAAACCCACATGCGGATCATCTGAAAGCGTGAAAGCATTGCGAATACCGGTCAGCATCTGCGACACAGAGATGAGCGTATCAGGGGATGAGAGCTCTTTTTCGTCGATGCCCGTGCCACGCAGGACAAGCGCAGCTGGAATTCCGTCGCCTGTCAACAAGGTAACCAGCGCCAGTAATTCTGACGCTGAATGAATCCTGTCGTTTGAGCTATGCACCAAACCCGATTCCCCCGGTTTTATTGACGAATAACTAGGTCGTAGACTCATAAATCTGATTGAAATGGTATGCGGCCATTTGTTCGGATACAAGGAGCAAAGACGATAGCAATGTGGTTCATTGTTGAGCCTTTGCGACGATGTAGCCGGGCAAATGGACCATATCCTCTGGACGCCGAAACGGCTGCAAGCTGCAGTGTCGAGCCGCTCAGCCGGGGGAAAGGCCCCGCCCTTCGCATCTCTCCTCGCATCTTCTTGCCGTTTCAGGCGCCATTTCACCCAGATTTATGAGTTTACGACCTAGCACGCTCGTACCGTAACGTGAACTTATTGTTTCGCAAATGTCCGGCTGTACGCAAGATAAAAAGCCCCATTTTCTTTGGCCGTATAAGGAAAGAAAATGTCCGGCCTGTCTCGGCCGAAAGGCCCTGTGGCCGTTATTCACCTGCCACTGACCGCTGCGAACCTTGAAGCGTGTCCACGACTGCTGCAATGATCGAACGGATCATGCACGGCACAGTCATTGAAAACGCTGATGTCGCGCACGAGATCCATGGTAAGTATGAGCGGTAATAAGAATGCGGAGGGGAAACACGATGGATATGAACGCCACGCCTGCCGATACATTGGTTCCCACGCTCGCGAAGCTGCGCGCTGCATGGCTGGTCAACCGGCCGGATTACGCCCAGCGCCATGATGATCTGAAGCGTTTGCGTGCAGCCCTGAAAGACCGGCTTGAGCCGATGGTCAAGGCGATCAGCGCGGATTTCGGCCATCGTTCCCGGCATGAAAGCATGCTTGGTGAAGGCATGACGGTTTTCAGCGAGATCGATCATATGCTCTCCCATCTGAAATCCTGGATGAAGCCGCAGCGCCGCGCTGCGGGCTGGCGCATGTGGCCAGCCAAAGCGGAAGTGCGCTACGTTCCCCTGGGTGTTGTCGGCGTTATTGCACCATGGAATTACCCGGTTAATCTGGCACTCACGCCACTTGCTACCGCTATTGCCGCCGGCAACCATGTTTACCTCAAACCATCCGAGCACACACCGCGCACCAGCGAATTTCTGGCTGCGCTTCTCGCTGATGTTTTTCCGGATGACCGTGTGGCCGTGGCACTTGGCGGGGCGGACGTTGGCAGCGCCTTTGCCGGTCTGCCGTTTGATCATTTGCTGTTCACCGGTTCGACTGCGGTTGGTCGCAAGGTTATGGCATCAGCTGCGCCCAATCTCACACCCGTAACACTCGAACTTGGCGGCAAGTCGCCGGTTTTTGTCGGCGAAGCCGTGCCTTTTGCCAAAGCCATAACGCGAATGGTCACGGGCAAGCTCTATAATGCTGGGCAGACCTGCATTGCCCCGGATTATGCATTCGTACCCTTGGCGCGCCGGGATGAATTTGTTCAGGCTGTATGCAGCGAAGTCGCTTCCCGCTACAAGCAGATCGACGCCAACCCGGACTACACTCACATCGTCAACGAAGGCCAGTATCGCCGTCTGCGCGGTTTGCTTGATGATGCGCGGGGGCGCGGGCTTGACGTGGTGACGCTCGTTGAACCGGAAGATGCGGCGAAGGCCGAAGCGGACCGCTTGCTGCCGCCGACGCTGGTGCTTGATCCCGGCGATGACAGCAAGATCATGCAGGAGGAAATCTTCGGACCGATCCTCCCCATTAAAACCTACACCACGCCGGACGAAGCAATTGCCTATATCAACGCGCATGACCGTCCCCTCGCCTTCTATTGCTTCAGCAATGACAAGGCCGAAACGGAAAAGATGCTGTCGAATATCGTCGCTGGCGGTGTGTGCGTGAACGAGACACTGTTTCACAATGTCTGCAATGACCTGCCATTTGGCGGCGTTGGTGCCAGTGGCATGGGTCATTATCACGGGCACGACGGGTTCCTGACCTTCAGCAAGGCCATGCCCGTGCTGCATCAGGCGAGCATGCCGCTGACCGACAGGCTCAAGCCTCCCTACAAGGGACTGGCCAATACGGTGGTCAAGCTGTTTACCCGCTGAGTGCTCTTAGGATAATGGCAGGGTCTGCCAGCGCGCGGTGACCTTGCCGCCGGAATAAACGACGATTGAACCGAACAGCTGCAGCACGAACTCGCTCTGGGTGGGCCGCAGAAATGCGAAATCATCAGGTTTGATTATAGCGCTTGCGGGCAGGCTCATGAACTGCTGGTTGGTTGAAAAGCCCATGGTCTTGTTGGGTTTCATGCCGAATGGATAGACCGGTTTTGCCATCCACTTGCCGCCATAGAGGAAGCAGCCCCGCTTGGGAAACAATCCCAGCTTCTGCATGATCCATGTCCTGTCATCCAATCCCGGCACCAGGGGATCGACAACTTTGAGAACCGGCGTTGCAATGAAAATCGCGGGAGCCAGTTCTTTCAGACTTGGCACATCGAAATCGGTGGGCAAAACAAATGCCGAGCCCATCGAAACATCATTGGCTGCAATGGCGGTGTCGTAGAGCAAGGCCGTGGAACTGCCGCCGAGATTGAGAATCGAGCGCTGGTCTGGGCCGAGACACGCAGCAAATTGCTGAAACAATGCCTTGGTCTTCGCCAAAGCCTTCTTCGGCCCGCCAAAGAGGGCTGGTATATGGTTGATATGGGCCTCATAGGCCATGATTCCCTGACACTGCAGGCGTGGATATTGTTTCAGCACTTGCAGTGCGTGCGCCAAAGCCGGGCCATTGGGATAACCGCCGCGATGCAAACCGACATCAACTTCGAAGCAAAATTGCAGATCAGTGCCGAGCTCATTGGCCAGCGCGCCGTAGGCTGCCAGCCGTTCATCCGTATCAATGAGCCATGCTATCCGCTGCGGCGCGTTCTTGACCTTGGCTAAAATGCCATTGCCGGTGAGCGCAAGACGTACGCCCTCAACCGGCATTGGCTTGCCCAGAATAACCGTCGCATCGGCGAATTCACCCAAAACAGCAGCCGTGATCGGCAGATGAAACGTCATGAACTGGCGATTGGCAAAGGTTTTGCCGATATGGGCGAGCAGAGGCAGGCACGGCAGGGATTTATCGACAAGGCGCAACGCAAGATTGGGTGCAAGCCCGTGTTTGATAACGGCAATGTTGCGGTCCAGCCGGTCAAGATCAAGCACCAGGCATGGCTGATGAATGCCCTCCTGCCGGAGCGCCTTAGACATATCAGAAAAATAAGGAACAATGCTCACAGATCAACACCCAGAAGCTGCGCCAGATAGGGCGAAACAAAGCGGTTTTCAGGGTCCATATCGCGTCGAACTGCCATGGCGTCGGACCAGCGCGGATAAAGCCCGCTCAGTTCCTTGGCGGTCAGATTATGCATCTTGCCCCAATGTGGACGCCCGCCATGGGCGCGGAAAATCGCCTCCGCTGCCTTGAAATAAGGCTGCGGGTCTTCGCGTGCATCATGATGGATCGCAATCGAACAGCTGGCGCGTTTGTAAAAAGGACTGAGCCAGACATTATCGGGCGCCACGACACGCACTTCAATCGGGAAATAGACGTGCGGAAACCGCTCTTCCAACAGTTTGATGATCTGGCGAAGCACCCGCGCACCTTCCTCAAACGGCAGGTGGTATTCCATCTCATTGAATTTCACATTGCGCTCGGACGCGTAGACGTTGAGCCATTCGCCGACATAATCCTCGTTGGGCAGACGGGCGATGGCTGTCCCGATCAGCTTGCGTCGCATCCATGGGAAACGCTGGAGGTACGTGCGTAACTTCCGCAGAGTCCCCAGCGCATCATCATCTTCCGTTGGAGGCCGCGTCGTTACCGGCGCATCCGTGATATCGCTCGACAGAAACAGTGCCTGCCCCGAGAACGGAATGTAGTAAAATTCCGATGATCGGTGGGCTTTCATAATGGTCTCGAACCGGTCGAGAACACCACCAACCGGTTCGGTCCAGCGGCGGCGATGCAGCCGGTAATTGGCCATATTCTGAATGGTAACTTCCGTCACCGCGCCAAATGCGCCGAGCGAGGCACCCATGGCATCCATCGCGTCAGAATTCGACGTCCGGTCAAATTCCCTGACTTTCCCCTGGCCATCGACGATCTGCATCGCCACGAGCTGCGTGTGATAGGCACCCAGGGTAATACCGGAACCATGTGTGGCCGTGCCAAGCCCCCCACCAAAAGCCTGTTTGTCGATATCACCCATATTGGGCAGAGCCTGACCGATGCCATGCAGCAGCTTTGTCAAAGCACCGATTTTTGTTCCAGCCTCCACGCGGGCTTGCAGCTTGTCGCCATCATGAGAGACGACGCCGTTAAAATTATCGAGTGAAAGAATAGTCCCCTGGCTTTTGACCAATGGTGTGAACGAGTGCCCTGTTCCTGCAATGCGAATAGGACCGGGTGCAGATTTGATTGTTTCGCTCAGTTGTTCCAGCTGTGTCGGATGAGACATCAACTGTGGTTGTGCCGTTACGGAACCGGACCAGTTCTGCCAATCATTGCCAATTGCGATGTTCATGGGGACTGCCTTTCAATTCAAACAGCAACAGCACGCCGGCGCGAAGACACAAGAAAAACGCCGAAGAGTGCAAGGCTGCACAGCAACGCGGCGATGCCAAACCATGGCACAACACCAACGTCATCATTGGTAATAAACGCCGATGCGGCCAGTGGTCCGAGGGCCGCCCCGAGGATTTGGGCAGCTGGAAGAAGAAGAGCCGTGCTGCGCGAGGAGTCAGCGGCGACGGCCAAACCGATCTGATAGGGCGTAATGAACATCCAGAGGAACGCGATGACCAATGCCGCAGTCCAGAACAGCGAAACCGATGGATGGTTTGCCAGCACGGCCGATGCAGCGATGGCAATGAGCGCGCAGACGACAATGGAGACGCGATAATCGAGACGCCGGTCAACGAAGGTTGCGGTGACGGCGCCCAGAACCTGAAACGCCAGACTGGCGGAAACCAGCAGACCAACCGTTTGCGCATCAATGCCGTACCGTGCACCCAGCGGCTCGAGAAATGCCCAGAGTGAGCCGATGAACAGGAAGAAGGTGAAGATCGCCAGAAGCGCCAATATGGCCCGAACGGTCAAAACGCCATCCATGTTGCTGACCTGCTTGGGCAGCAATCCATATTCGGAAGGAACAAAGAAGGCGGCGGCAAGCGAAAGCACGCAGATGCCTGCCAGCACATGGAATCCACCATTCGAACCCATCAGAGGCACGGCCCAAAGCGCCAACAGTGCAGCTAGCAGGCACTGAGCCAATGTCTGCAGCGAGATAAAGAAACCGCCGAGACGCTCCGCATGGCGTGAGCGGGCAATCAGCTCAACCGAAATGGCGACGGTTCCGCCCTCGACCAGTCCGGCAACCGAGCGCACCAGCAGCAATTCATTTGCTGTGGTCGCGTAGGAAACCGCATAATTCAACGCCGCCAGAAGGATCAGGAGCACCGCCGATTTAGCCCGCAGATGACGGGTCGAAATCAGCATTCCGGCAATGACCGAACCGAGCGCAATGGTAATGAATTCTGCTGTGGCAATCAAAGCCAGTTCATCAAAATTGACCCGCTTTTCCGAATAGAGCGCACCAAGCAGGATTGGTTGCAGGCCCAGGATCTGCAGACCGGCCGACCCGATCCACAAAGCCGCCCATTGCTGGATGCGCGTGGGATTTCCAACCAGCCAGTCAGGATTATGCACGGATGAGGATTGAACAGGCGCCATGATCCGGCTTCCTTCACACTGAAGTTTCTGGTCGAAAAGAGCGGCTGCTGTTGGAGATCAGACCTGTTTCAGCAAGTCTTCTCCCGGTACAGCATCACCATTTCACGGCGTAGCCGAGATTGAACGCCACGGCGTATCCGGCATCAAATGCGGCATTGAACGGTCCGTATTTGTTTTCTTCCACGGCCGGCAAATAGCTGATACCCACGCCGCCGCGCAGCTCACCGCCGATCTTGTCCTTCCACGAACCGCCAAGAGCCAGCGTCCAGCTTTCGCCCGTTGTATCCCAACCCGTTGCCACGCCCTGATCCCAGGTTACGCTGACACTGCCAGCCAGATCCTTGGTAAATTCATGGGCAATACCGCCGGTGATCGTCCAGCCATCGCGCCAATTATACTGGTCGGTCGTGCCGCCTGCATCCGATGTGACAATCAAAGACTTTGTGACGCTCCAGTCCGTCCATTGAACCGAGCTGAAAGCCAGCCAGCCGGGCGCAATGCCGCTCTGTAAGTCAAACTCGATATTCTGGGGCAGATTGCCGGATCCTTTGGCAGGAAAGTCCAGGCTCGGAACTGGCAGGCCGAGCAATTCGCCCGGCACGGTCAAGGTACCATCCGCACCATAGGAGGTTGCCGAACGGTATTTTAGCTCGGCGCGGAAGGCGATATCCGGAATGTCATAGGCTACGCCGAGGCGATATCCAATATCCTGCCCGCCAAGTGTAAGATTCAGGCCGCCGAAATCCTGGCGTTCATAGTCGAGCTGTTCGACGAATCCGCCGCCGATAAGATAGAAGTTGCCCTTGCCGGCATTGAACTTGACCGCGCATGTCGCGCCGAATTCATCGATATGGAATTTCTCCGCAAGTTTCCCGTCATAAGTCGGAGCTGCATATTTCTTGCTGCCGCCGTAAGGCTGGGTATAGGTCCCGGCGCAGCTGACCATATCTGTCAGTTTGAGTTTCACCGCAAAGGATGGAATGACGTAAGTCTCGTAGGGATCGGTGCCGACAAGATCCGGATTGGCGTTCTTTGAATATTTCTGGCTGGGACGGACAAAGGTCACGCCAGACCGCATATTGAAATTGCCTTCCTCAAAAAGGATTTCAGTGTCGGCTGTTCCGCGCGCAAAACCACCGGCTTGCGCATTTGTTGCGGCTCCGGCGAACAGTGCGCCCAAAAGCAAGGTTTTGAAAATCATCGGCTGCATAGGCTCCCCTCATAGCTGCACATATGATGTCGAAAACGCCCCGGATATCGCTATGCATTCGCCCGCCTGGACAGCGGAGCGGCAAACGATTTTGGTCACGCAATCATCAACCTCTTTTGCAGGTAACGCCCTCACGCTCTGCCAAACGGGTTGTTGTGATTGCGCTTCAGCGCCATCAAACAATCATGGTTGACCTACACTGCCGAAATACAAGAAAATTTCAAAGGTTCTCGACGGTCATGGGGAGGTTAATTCCGGCCAAAACTGTGCATGACGGAAAAAAGAAGCTGGATAAACATTATCAGCCCTCCGTTTGGCAACGCAAGGCTGGCCTCACACCGAGGAGACTATAAGCTTTTACGGTATGCGGATCGGTATGGCCCACTATCGCACCCCTGTATTGTGTTTCCAGTCAGGAGATGACTTGATACCGGTAAGACACGCAACGCAGCTTTGGGAGGAGCGGGATTGTGGGGGCTTGCGATTATATCGTGGTGGGGGCGGGGCCCGCCGGATGTGCCGTGGCATCGAGGCTGGCGCGGGCTTCGAATAATATCAGCGTCGCCCTGTTCGAAACGGGGCCAAGACACGCGCCGCACCGTTCCAACATACCGCTTGGTCTGGCCGCACTGGTTCCCCTCAAATCCCGGTTCAACTATGGCTATGAAACCACGCCACAGGCGGCGCTGAACGGCAGGCGCGGATATCAGCCACGCGGGCGCGGCGTTGGCGGCAGTAGCCTCATCAACGCCATGATCTATACGCGCGGACAGCCGGAGGATTATGATGCTTGGGCGGACCTCGGCTGCACGGGGTGGGGTTGGCAGGATGTGCTGCCCTATTTCAAGCGCTCGGAAAACAATGTGCGCGGCGCCGATGCATGGCATGGCGCAGATGGACCGCTGCATGTCAGTGAACTCTCCAATGAATGCCCGGCGACATCGGCTTTCATTAAAGCTGCCGTACAGGCAGGCTATCCGCGCAACGCAGATTTCAACGGCGCGGTGCAGGAGGGCGTCGGCCGCTATCAGGTTTTCCAGAAGAATGGTGCCCGCTACAATGCCGGACGTGCCTATCTCGACGCGGGCGACCCGATGCCCAACCTGCAAATCATCGCCAACACACAGGTTCGTCGCATCGTGTTTGACGGCCGCCGAGCCGTCGGAGTTGCCTATGGGTCTGCAGGCAGGGAAGAGATCATGGTCGCCAATCGCGAAATCATCATCTGCGGCGGCGCGTTCGGCTCACCGCAACTGCTGATGGTTTCAGGCATTGGTCCGGCGGATCACTTGCGTCAGAACAATATCGAAGTGGTGCACGATGCGCCTGACGTGGGTGGAATCTGCAGGACCATCTCGATTATATCCACAATGTGTGGGCGAAGGGTGCTGGCCTGTTTGGCATGACGCTGCCGGTACTGCTGCGCGGTGCAGGCGCGTTCGTAACCTATCTGTCCAAAGGCAAGGGGATGCTGACTTCCAACGCTGCCGAAACGGGCGGGTTCATCCGCAGCAGCCCAGATGTGACGCGGCCTGATCTTCAAGTGCATTTCTGCATCGGCTTTGTTGACGATCACAACCGCAAGCTTCATCTCGGCACAGGAATGGCACTGCATGTCTGTATCCTCAGGCCCAAGAGCCGGGGGACGGTGCGTCTGGCAAGCCCGGATATTGCCCACGCTCCCCTGATCGACCCGAATTTCCTGTCGCATCCGGAGGATTTGCAGATTCTCGTGCGTGGCGCGCGGCTGACACAGAAAATATTGGCTGCCCCCGCCCTCGCCGCTCTCAATGGCCGACCGCTTTACGGCACGGGAAACGAGGACGAAGAGGGACTTGTCGCTCTCATCCGCCAGCATTCCGATACGATCTACCACCCTGTCGGAACATGCCGCATGGGGGCGGATGCGCGGTCGGTCGTCGATCCTCAGCTGAAAGTACGCGGCGTGGAAGGCTTGCGCATTGCCGACGCCTCCATCATGCCAAATCTCATCAGCGGTAACACACAGGCACCATCAGTGATGATCGGGGAAAAGGCGGCCGATATGGTTCTTGGCAAGGCTGATCTGAATGTTTCCGGCTAAGATCGGCATCAATCTCGGGATACGTTGCTCTATTCTGGTCACGCTTCCGACAAGTTAAGTAGTCCCAGAGCAAATGAAACGGCAAGGAAGAGATGCTTGTCTAGGAACCAATGTGCCATAAATCACCGGCACTCTTCATGTTGCGGGCTGCGGTTGAAGGACCTTTTTGCATATGATGTGCGGATATTCATAAATGGCTTTTCGTATATCTGATAGCTGACGAAAGCGACTGGAAGCAATGCAAGAAAGCATATTAGCGCCCATACCTGTCCTGCATAATAATTAGAGATGTCCATGATGTGTCGATGCACATAATCTGCCATCCGAAAAACAACAAAAAAGTGCAGAAGGTAGAGAGAATAAGAATATTTTCCAATCCGAGCGACAAATTTCGATATTAGTCCCTGCGAATGCCTGAAAGACGCGTCGTAATAAGCAATTATCCAACCATAAAAGGCGCCTTCGATCGTCGGCATGATGATCCAGATAGGTCGCGGTGATGGATATTCCGGCATATGGTAGAGCCCGCCCATCCGGTCATACAGGTAGTAGAATAAGCAAAATGCAGTTGCTATCGCGAGAGCCAAGAAATGCTTTTTGATGAACAGAGATCGATAATGGTAAGCAAGTATGCCGAAGAGGAATTGGTCTAAACGGCCTACCAGTGTCCAGTATGCGGGCCAGAAGACCGTTCCGTTCTCGATGAACAAAAATGCTCGTAAGCCGATCGCCAAAATTATCGCCGCAAACAAGAGCCCGGGCGATTTTCGGCAGAGATAGAGAAGAAACGGCAATAACAGATAGAAATGGAATTCAACGGTTAAAGACCAGGCACCGTTCGGTAAAGTTGGCTCAATGATACCGTAAGGAAGAGTAGCCAGATAGGCGAGGACGTCGTTGCCAGCAAGATACAGCCGCACTCCTTCGGCAATGAGCACGATGATTAGAAGTGGCAAAAGCCTTAATGCCCTGCGCGATAAGAAAGTGAGATAATTTACGGAGCGGCCATCCAATATTTTTGCAAACAGGTACCCGCTGAGGGTCATAAAAAGTGCGACACCAGTGTGCCCTTCATCCAATAAAGCAAGTGGAAATACCGAAGGCGCACCTTCAAAAGGAACTGGATAACCGTTCGTGAAATGCAGGAAGTGCCAACTGAAAACCATAAAAGCCGCAAGTGCACGTATATGATCGAGCCCGATATCCCTCGTGCGTAGCTGCTGGTTTTCCATTACATCCCGGATTTTATTTGAAAGTTCGATATGTGCCAGCTATCTCAACCGGGTAGTCAATTCAATCACAATCCAACCCGACTGATCAAAAGTCACTCCGCAATGAATCTTGAGCGATTTTTTGCCGTTGATTGGACGTTAGCTCCGGGACAAATCTAAGGCAGCACAACTATCTCAGATTGGTATTGCCTTTCAACGGCATTGGGTAACTCTTCGAAGAAGATTAATGGCGAGGAATTTAAATGCTTCTTGGGCTAAAATGGAATGTCAGAAAATCACACGCAAATGACCAACTGCGTACAACCTGAAATTCGCCTTGTTTGGAAAGAAATGGTAGCGAAGGAGGGATTCGAACCCCCGACACAAGGATTATGATTCCTCTGCTCTAACCTACTGAGCTACTTCGCCCCATATGTCATGCGACCCGTGAACGGCTAGCCTGCAGATGAGGACCGGAGGACGCACTGTCAATTGACAGGGACGGGGCGGAAACATGTGGGGAGCAAGGGCCTGTCACGCAATCATCAACCTCTTTTTGCAGGTAACGCCCTCACGCTCTGCCAAACGGGTTGTTGTGATTGCGCTTCAGCGCCATCAAACAATCATGGTTTACCTACACTGCCGAAATGCCGGGAAATTTCAAAGGTTCTCGACGGTCATGGGCAGGTTAATTCCGGCCAAAATTGTGCATGACGGAAAAAAGAAGCTGGATAAACATTATCCGCCCTCCGTTTGGCAACGCAAGGCACGTGCCGACGCACAACATACGAGCTATCCCTGCACTCACGGCTCATAAGACTCTACCACTTGACAGCAGAGGGACCGAAGACGCAGAAAGTCTTGCCGTTCTCATCCGACGACATCCCAATACCACTCCGCCACACTATTTGCCGCCTTAACCAAAGAGTTGGATTTCGTGCTCTCAATGCGACCTGTGACTGGTGTTTCGCCCTTATCTTTTTATTGATTACGTGTGAATGCAAATTCGCCGGGATATCTACCGGTCCAGAAAGAACAGCCAATGCTTGCCGCCATCTTGAACAAGTTCCGCATCTGGTCTCCAGCGCAGCGCTCCATGATTGCGCGTTTTCCCGATCACACCGAAATTGCCAGTCGAGCTGTGGCCGTTCAGCAGGACCACAACCAGATTGTGGCCTTCTATACAAAAGATTCATTCTACGAACGCGAAGCCGAGCGGATGATAGCGTCCGTTACGCGTCTTGGTCTTAACGTATCTTCAACACCAATTGTCAGTACGGGCAGTTGGGTGCGCAATGCCTCCTTGAAAGCGGAATTTCTGTTCAACGAACGGCGATCAAAGCGGGGCCCACTCTTGTATGTTGATGTCGACGCGGTTTTCCATCGCGATCCCTGGCCTGCGTTGGCCGAACTGAAAGGGGATGTCGCGGTTTATTACGAACCATCGGATGGAAGGTTGATTGCCGCCACGATTCTCATCAACGATACGCCTGCTGCTCAACAGTTAATGGAGGCCTGGAAAGACCGTTGCAACAGCAACCCGGATATCTGGGATCAGGTCGTTCTTCAGGAAATCATTGAGGAAAATGCTGCTTCGGGCGTATTGCAGATCGATGTGCGACGCCTTTCATCCTCGTTTTGTTGGATTTTCGACAGGGTTTCGAATGAACCTGTCGAGACTGTTTACATTGAACAGTTGCAAGCCAGCCGTGAGGCAACACGAAAGAAGCGATGGTTTGGCCGCATCAACAAGCGGTTGGCGCGCCGCCGCGAAAGAGTAGAAGAAATTGAACGCATTCTCTTTGCTCCGGTTCAAGAGTCTGAATTCGCTAACGCGCAGAGTACGGTGCCCGAAAATCTCAAGCCAGTCGATTAGCGCGCTTGAAAAGCGCTAATCTGAAATTCGCCTTGTTTGGAAAGAAATGGTAGCGAAGGAGGGATTCGAACCCCCGACACAAGGATTATGATTCCTCTGCTCTAACCTACTGAGCTACTTCGCCCCATATGTCATGCGACCCGTGAACGGCTAGCCTGCAGATGAGGACCGGGGGACGCACTGTCAATTGACAGGGACGGGGCGGATATATGTGGGGAGCAAGGGCCTGTCAAGCAATCTTCTCCTTATCCAAGACTTGTGTTCGTTTCTTCCTGCGGATAATGGATGCCGAGATGAAAAAGGCTGAAAAGATGGCTCCACGGATTGCAGTGCTGGGTTGCGGCTATTGGGGCAGCAATCATATACGCACATTAAAGAGTCTTGGCGCTCTTTATGCCGTCTCGGATCAGAACAGTGATCGCGCTGCCGGCTTTGCTGCCGAGCAGAATGTTTTGCATATCGAAGTCGATGATTTGTTCACGCATCCGGACGTTGACGCCATCGTTATGGCATTGCCGCCGCAGTTTCATGCGGCCGCAGCGATTCGCGCTGTGAACAATGGCAAGGACGTTCTTGTCGAAAAACCGATTGCCCTCACCGTTCCCGATGCGGAAGCGGCCGTAAAGGCCGCGCGCGACAATGGCCGCGTCTTCATGGTCGGTCATGTGCTGCGGTTTCACCCGGCTTTTGAAAAACTGCTGGAGCTGATCAAGGCGGGTGACCTCGGCGACGTGCGTTATATCCATTCGCATCGCCTGGGCTTAGGCAAATTCCATACGGAAAACGATGCGCTGTGGGATCTTGCGCCGCATGACCTGTCGATGATCCTGGCCATTACCGGCACAGAGCCATTGGAAGTGCGCGGCGAAGGTGCCGCCGTGCTCGATCACTTGAGTGATTTCGCGCATCTGCATATGCGTTTTCCCAACAATATTCGCGGCCATCTGTTTGCCTCGCGTCTCAATCCCTATCGAGAGCGCCGCCTGACCGTTGTCGGAACCAAGGCCATGGCCGTGTTCGACGATATGGAACAATGGGACAAGAAGCTCGCGGTCTACAAACATTCGATCTGGCAGGACAATGGCCAGTGGGCCTCCACAACGGAAGAGCCAACCTATATCAAGATCGCTCAGGGCATGCCTTTGACGCGTGAGTGCCAGAATTTCATCGACAGCATCAACACCCGCAGCGAGCCGCTGACCGATGGCGAAGAGGCGATTCGCGTGCTGCGTATTCTGACAGCCGGAACAGTGGCACACGGCAAGGTGAGC
This sequence comes from Phyllobacterium sp. 628, assembly GCF_014189505.1. GTDB lineage: Bacteria > Pseudomonadota > Alphaproteobacteria > Rhizobiales > Rhizobiaceae > Phyllobacterium. Next base: position 3,704,631 of record NZ_CP050301.1, read on the forward strand.
TGAGCCATTTGGGACGACAATTGTGCGTGGTTCCACAAGCTCACCATGAGCGAGATGGTCGGCCGCACAGCCAATCAGAACTGTTGCAGAATCTTGCTCCCTGCAATCCTCACTCTCCCTAATGGTGAGCTTGTCGAACCACGCACGTTTGTGGCCGCCAGATTGCGCTTGACGTAAAGCGTTGTTACAAGGCCGGACAAACTTTGAACGACAATGTCTGGCAGACCTCCCGCTGTCCTTCTAAAGAGTTGTCTTGACCGTTTTCCGCGACGGATTCGCGGATATTTGATATTGGAGCAATGATGCAGTTCATCGATCTCGGCGCGCAGCGTGAACGGATTAGCGGCAAGCTTGACGCGGCAATCGCCAAAGTGGTGCGTGAAGGCAAATATATTCTCGGACCGGAAGTCGCCGAGTTCGAAAAGCGTCTGGGTGAATATCTCGGCGTTGAGCATGTGGTTGCCTGCGCCAATGGCACGGATGCGCTGCAGATTCCATTGATGGCACGCGGCATTGGTCCTGGCGACGCGGTGTTCTGCCCGAGCTTCACCTTTGCTGCAACAGCTGAAGTGGTTGCGCTGGTCGGCGCAGAGCCGGTCTTCGTCGATGTCGATGCCGATACCTACAATATCAATATCGAGCAGCTTGAAGCCGCTATCAAGGCAGTACTGGCGGAAGGCCGCCTGCAGCCGAAGGCGATTATCCCGGTTGATCTGTTCGGTCTTGCTGCCGACTACACGTCGGTTTCAGCTATTGCCGACAAGTACAACCTGTTCGTGATCGAAGATGCGGCTCAGTCCATCGGCGGCAAGCGTGACAATGCCATGTGCGGTGCCTTCGGCCATGTCGGCGCAACAAGCTTCTACCCGGCCAAGCCTTTGGGCTGCTATGGCGACGGCGGCGCCATGTTCACCAATGATGGTGCCTTGGCTGACATTCTTCGCTCCGTGCTGTTCCATGGCAAGGGTGAGACACAGTATGACAATGTCCGCATCGGCATGAATTCACGCCTCGATACAATACAGGCGGCGATCCTCATCGAAAAGCTGGCAATTCTGGAAGATGAAATGGAAGCGCGGCAGGTTGTGGCCAAGCGCTACGCCGATGGCCTGAAGAGCGTTGCCAAGGTCGCACACGTACCGACAGGTTCACGTTCGGCCTGGGCGCAATACGCCATCGAAACACAGAATCGCGATGCGTTGAAATCGCATCTGCAGGCCAATGGCATTCCATCCGTGATCTATTATGTGAAGCCGCTGCATCTGCAGGACGCTTACTCGCATTATATGCGCGCGCCAGGCGGGCTTGAAGTATCGGAAACGCTGCCGAAGAACATCTTGTGCCTGCCCATGCATCCTTATTTGAGTGAAGCAGATCAGGACCGGATTATCGGGACCATTCGCGATTTCCATGAGAAAAGCGCCGCTTAGGCGCTTTTAAAATCTGCATGAAATTGGTGCGTGGTTCGACAAGCTCACCATGAGGTAGAAGGAGGATTGCAGGGAGCTACTCTGCAATCTTGGCGCTTGGCTTCACAGCATCACTCTCCCTCATGGTGAGCTTGTCGAACCACGCACAATGTCAATGCAGCCTGCAACAATCAGCTCTTTGTCAGCCACTCATGCTCCACCGCATTGTGGAATTTCCACGTGCGCTTCGGGCCGGCCATGACATTGAGATAATAGAGATCGTAGCCGTGGCAGGCAGCGCAGGGATGATAGCCCTTGGGCACCATCACCACGTCGCCGTCCTCAATCGCCATGGCTTCATCCAGTGACCGGTCATCCGTATAGACCCGCTGGAAGGCGAAACCCTGCGGCGGATTGAGGCGGTGATAGTACGTCTCTTCCAGATAGGACTCCGCTGGCAGATTGTCCTGATCATGCTTGTGCGGCGGGTAGCTTGATGTATGCCCGCCCGGGGTGATCACTTCGACAACCAGCAGTGAATCGGCAGGCTCGCCTTCCGGCAGGATATTCGTCACGTAGCGCGTATTTGTGCCCTTGCCGCGGGTTTCCTGCCCCAAATCATTCGGCGCGATGACACGAACCGGAATATCCCCGCCAAGGCTTGGTGCGGAGCAGACGGCAAGTTCCAGCGCCGTATCGGCAACAACGGACCAGTCGCAATTGGCCGGCATGTAAATGGACCACGGCTTACCCTCGAACGGGGACATGCGTTCGCCCAGCAAACCAAGATCGTGCCCATTCACCTGCGCAAAACCTTTGCCGGTGACAAACACGAGGCAGATTTCCTTGTCGCCGCTGCGGCCCGCAATGGTCTCCCCCGGCGTGGCGCGATGCAGATCAAAGCCGACATAGGTCCAGCCAGCGGTCTCGGGCGTTACATGCGCCACATGGCCGGTGCCGGCTTTTGCCTTGAGCAACAATTTCGACATGGTTCTATTCCTCTTTTTCATCCGCATCCGCCGGTTTGACCGGTTCGGATGCATCGAAGGCTATGAAAAACTGCCAGATGCCATAACCGGCAAAACCAAGCGCTATCGTCCCCCAGAACGGTGTGCCTGTGACGAATTCGAAGATGGCCCATGCAAAGCAAAAGGCCACCACGGCAACGCGCCGCCACAGGGGACGAAAAAACGGATGCTTGGAATCGCTGGTCAAACCAATCCTGCCTCTTTGATGAAGCGGCTGAGATTGGCGTGGCCGAGCTTGGAATAAACGGCTGGATCGGCCTTTTCAGGGTCCTGCTCTGCCTCGACAACAACCCAGCCGCTATAGCCTTTGAGTTCTTTCAGGACACGAACATAGTCGATCATGCCATCGCCCGGAACCGTATAAACGCCAGCAAGGACAGAATCGAGGAAGGACCAGTCTTCGCGGTTCGACTGCCACATGACGGCCTCGCGGATATCCTTGCAATGGACGTGACTGATGCGCGCCTTGTAATGCCGCGCCAGACGCGCCGGATCGCCGCCGCCCCATGTGGCGTGGCCCGTATCAAGCAGCAGGTGCACAGCTTCGCCCGTAACTTCCATGAAGCGGTCAATCTCAGCTTCGGTTTGAACGACAGTGCCCATGTGGTGGTGATAGACAACCTGCAGGCCGTAGATCTTTTTGATGGCCTCAGCAAAAGCCGTATAGCGCTCGCCGAAAGCCGTCCAGGCCGACTTTTCCAAAACCGGACGTGCTGAAAGAGGCAGGTCCTTGTTGGAATGAATGGCATTGGATGTTTCAGCAGCGATGAGCACCGTGCAGCCCATTTCCTTCAACAGGGTTGCATGGCCAACAACGGCCTTGAGCTCTGCCTCGACATCGCGGACGAGAAGCTCGGTCGAATACCAGCCGCTGACCAGACTATGGCCAAAAGCATCGAGGATCGGACGCAGCTTGTCGGCAGTGCGCGGAAACTTGTTGCCAAGCTCCATACCGGTAAAACCGGCCGCCTTTGCCTGTTCAAGACAGGTTTCCAGCGGGATATTGCCGCCAATTTCCAGCATGTCATCATTGGACCAGCCGATTGGGTTTGCCCCGATACGGATCATTCTTGTCTTCCTTTGGTTGTTCTGTGTGATGAAATTATGCCAGCCAAAGAGCGGTGAACAAAACCTTCACCCCCTCTGTCCTGTCGGACATCTCCCCCACAAGGGGGGAGATCAAGCCTGCATCAATGGCATCGATTATCTTAAACAGTGGTTGGTGAAAAAAAATTGCTGTGAGAGCTGATCTCCCCCGTTGCGGGGGGGCCGAAGGACGGGCGAGACCCGTGGCTCGCCCCGGAAAGCGACAGGACAGAGGGGGGTGAATCGATTGACGCAAAATCATGATCGCCTAGTCACCGACCCGCTGCATTTTCAGTTTCTCTTCATAGGCCTTGCGCGCGTCATTGACCTGCGGGCGCTGGCTCACTTCCGGCACCGCCACATCCCACCAGGTACCACCCGCATCCGTTGAGATCAGCGGATCGGTATCAATGACGATAACTGTGGTCCGGTCGTTCTGCTTGGCCCGTGTCAAGGCGCTCTCCAGCTCGGCTATCGAGGCAACTTTCTCGGCAATTGCACCAAGGCTCCTGGCGTGGCCGACAAAATCGACATCCGGCAGTATCTCGTGCTTGCTGTCCTTCAGCAGGTTGTTGAAGTTCGCGCCGCCCGTGCCCATCTGCAGCCGGTTGATGCAGCCAAAACCGCGATTATCAAGCAGGACGATGTTGATCTTCTGCCCCAGCATGACAGATGTGGCGATTTCAGAATTCAGCATCAGGTAAGAGCCGTCGCCAATCATGACTACCACTTCTTCGTCCGGCTTGGCCATTTTTGCACCAAGACCACCGGCAATCTCATAGCCCATGCAGGAGAAGCCATATTCGGCATGGTATGAGCCCGGCGCACCCGCCTGCCACAGTTTGTGCATTTCGCCGGGTAAACCACCCGCCGCGTGCAGCACGGTAGCTTCACTGCCCATGGTCCGCTGCACGGCGCCGATCACCTGCGCATCCGAAGGTAGGGCCGCATTGGTAGGGTCCGTGACCTTGGCAGCAGCCTTTTGCCAGTCGGCCTTGCCTTGTTTGGCATTTTCGGTCCAGCTTGCGGGAGCCTTGTAACCGGCAGCCGCAGCGGCGAGTTCCAACAGGCCTTCCTTCGCATCGGCCACAAGAGCCGCGGCACGGTGCTTGCCCGCATCAAAGGGCTGAACATTGAGACCAATGAACTTCTTGCCGGCATTGCGGAACAAGGCCCATGATCCCGTGGTGAAATCCTGCAGCCGCGTGCCAACAGCCAATATCACATCGGCCTCTTCGGCAAGGCGGTTGGCAGCCTCCGTGCCGGTTACGCCGATAGCCGCCATGTTCAACGGATGATTGTCCGGCAGAGATGACTTGCCGCCCTGTGTTTCGCACACAGGAATACCCGCCGCTTCGACGAAAGCCTTCAATTCATTCGACGCCTGCGAATAGATGACGCCGCCGCCTGCAATCACCAGCGGCTTCTTGGCACCCTTCAACAGTTCAACAGCGGTCGCCAGTTCTTCGCGATCCGGGCGCGGGCGGCGTTGCGCCCATACGCGTTCATCAAAGAAGCTTTCCGGATAGTCGTAAGCCTCTGCCTGCACATCCTGACACAGTGCCAAGGTAACCGGGCCGCATTCGGCAGGATCGGTCAACACAGCCATCGTCCGCGCCAAAGCCGGAATAATCTGTTCCGGCCGGGTGATACGATCGAAATAGCGTGAGACGGGGCGGAAGCAATCATTGGCGGAAACCGTACCATCGCCAAAGCTTTCCACCTGCTGCAACACCGGATCGGGAATGCGATTGGCGAAAACATCGCCGGGGAGCAGCAGCAGCGGCAGTCGATTAACATGCGCCAGGGCGGCAGCGGTGACCATATTGGTCGCACCCGGCCCAACCGAGCTTGTCACTGCCATCATACGGCGCCGGAAACTGGCCTTGGCAAAGGCAATGGCCGCATGCGCCATCGCCTGTTCATTGTGGGCGCGATAGGTCGGCAACTCTTCCCGGACCTGATACAGCGCTTCGCCGATACCCGCGACATTGCCATGCCCGAAAATGGCCCAGACACCAGCAAAGACCGGAAGCTTCTTGCCATCGATCACAGTCATCTGGTTGGCAAGGAAGCGCGTCAGTGCCTGCGCCATCGTCAGGCGTATCGTCTTGGTCATATCAATCTCCTCCCGGCCTATCTGTATATTGCCTATGCCGCTTGTTGCTTGCGACTGGCAAGCCAGGCTCCGGTTAATTTTTCGAAACGATCCGCCATCTCGGCAATAGCAGCCTCATCGGACATACGGCCGGCAAGCCATTGTTCGGCGGTCTCCATGAAAAGAGTGCGCCCGACCGCAAAGCCTTTTACCACAGGCGTACTGGCAGTTGCAGCGAAAGCAGCCTCAAGTTCATCCTGCGGCGCTTCCAGCCCAAGCAGGACAACGCCCCGGCACCATGGATCATTCTTTTCGATCACAGCCTCGATGTTCTTCCACGCAGTGGCCGACGCCTGCGGCTCCAGCTTCCACCAGTCCGGCTTGATACCAAGAGCATAGAGTTCTTCCAGTGCCCGCGTAATCGTCTTGTCATCCAGCGAACCATGTTTACCAGCGATGATTTCGATCAACAGTTCGCGGCCGACCTTCCGGGCTGCTTCGAACAATGTACGCAATTTGGCCTGCTGTTCCGCTTTCAGTTCGGCCGGATCGTCCGGGTGATAAAAGCAAAGGCATTTGATGCAATGGTCTACCGGCCATTCGGCCAATTGGGAGCCGATATCCTGCGAGAATTCAAAACGCAGCGGACGCGAGCCGGGCAATTCAACCGGCCGCCCCAGCCAATCGAAATTGTGCCGGGCAAACTCGAACATGGCTTCGCGGCCAAACTTTTCATCCAGCAGCATGCCGTAGCCACTGCGGCCATTGGCGACCTTCGCTGCTGCCTTGACCGCGAGTTCCTTGAACGCCTGTACCTTGCTGATATCAGCGCCAAGCTTCTGCGACAGATCTTCAAGCTGTACCCGATGATCAATGGCAAACGCCATCATCGATGGAATGTCATGGCGGCGGGTGGTTGCCCAATGCACATGATTAATCGCTTCGTCCTTGCGCAAGGCATGCTGCGGGCTGCCATTTTTCAGAAAGAATTGCAGTTCTTCGAATGTTGGGATTTCCGGCGAGCAAAGCAGCCGCGATACGGCAAAAGCACCGCAGGCATTGGCCCATGTCGCCGCAGTTGCCAATGTTTCGCCGCCAAGCCAGCCGCGCAGGAAACCGGACATGAAGGCATCGCCCGCGCCGAGCACATTGAACACTTCAATCGGGAAACCCTTGCCGACAATACCGTCTTCAAGATTGTCGGAAATTGCTCCTTCATACACGATACAGCCCATCGGCCCGCGCTTGAGCACGATGATCGCATTGGCGGAAAGCGCGCGAATGGTCTTCAGCGCTGCGAGAAGGTCCGCCTCCCCCGAGGCGATCAGCACTTCTTCTTCAGTTCCGACAATGAGATCACAATCGGCCAGCACCGTTTTCAAATGGCTGGATACCGCATCCGAGGCAATGTAACGGCTATCGCCATCACCGTGTCCCGCAAGTCCCCAGAGATTGGGGCGGTAGTCGATATCAAACACCACTTTGCCGCCCGCTTCCTTCATCAGACGGATTGCCTTGCGCTGGGCGGCGTCGGTGTTGGGCTTGGAAAAATGTGTCCCCGTCACCACCACGGCGCGCGCTGAGTTGATGAAATCGGGATCAACATCATCTTCATTCAGCGCCATGTCGGCACAGTTTTCACGGTAGAAAATCAGCGGGAAACTTTTGTCGTTCTCAACGGACAGGATCACCAGCGCCGACAGACGCTCTGCATCCGTAATGACACCGTCCACTGCAACGCCTTCGCGCAGCATCTGCTCGCGGATAAAACGCCCCATCTGTTCGTTGCCGACGCGGCTCAAAAGCGCCGAACGCAGCCCGAGCCGCGCGGTGCCAATGGCGATATTGGCCGGACAACCGCCAACGGATTTGGCAAAGGAAGCGATGTCTTCAAGGCGCGAACCAATCTGCTGACCGTAAAGGTCAACTGATGAGCGGCCAATTGTAATGACATCAAGCTTTTTGCCTGTTTCAGCGCTGCCCATGATGTTCCTCCCGATATGCTGATCTATCCCGCTGAAGACAGGCCGGGAACTTTTCCTTATGAAATAATAATTCTATCAAATCGTCAATATGGAATGTATGTTCTTTTTAGTTTTCTCCGCGTTTCATTTGCAAAATGATTGTGCGTGGTTCGTGGTTCGACAAGCTCACCATGAGGGAGAGCGGGGACTGCAGGTGCTGTCCTGCAATGTTGCCGATTAGTATTGCAGCTACCATCTCCCTCATGGTGAGCTTGTCGAACCACGAACCACGAACCACGCACAATAGTCTTACAACATTTATTCTACAGGCCGCGCCGCCGCTCCGCCACGCTGACAGTCAAAGCCATCGCCAGCGCCATGGTGCCGGACAATGAGCGGAAACCGGAAAAGTCCCCCTCCGCCGCCTCAAACCAGACTGATGCCGACTGGGCCAGCGGGGAAAATGCACTATCGGTGATCGCCACAACCGGCACTCCCCGCGCTGCCAAAGCTGCCGCATGCTCAATGGTTGCCGATGCATAGGGTGAAAAACTGATAGCGATGGCCGCATCGCGCGGTTCGGCAAATGACAGGATTTCCGGATCGATCCCCGCCGTTGATTCAATCAGCTGATTACGGATTTTGAGCTTGCCGAAGGCATAAGCCATATAGGCGGTGATCGGATAGGACCGGCGGCGGGCAAGGAGATAAATCGTTTCGGCCTTTGCCAAGATCTCCACCGCGTCTTCAAGCGTATTCTCTTCCACCTTGCGGGAAATGGTCTCGATTGATTGGCTGGCAGCGTTCAAAAAACCATTGAGAATAACCCGATTTTTGGACAGACCTGACGTGTCGCCACGCAACCCGGATAGCCGCTCTTCATAGGTTCCCTGCCGTTCACGCAAGCGTTCGCGAAACACCGATTGTAGACTGGTGAAGCCATCAAAACCCAGATGCTGGGCAAAACGAATGAGCGTCGAAGGTTGTACGCCAGCTGACTGAGCGATGCTCGCCGCTGTGCCAAAAGCGATCTCATCAGGGTTGCTCAGCGCATAGGCGGCAATCTGCGCCAGCCGTTTCGGCAGCGTTTGCCGGCGATCAAGGATCAGCGTGCGCAATGCATCAAAGTCCTGCGGCAAGGATGCCTGAATAACCGTGCTGCCCATTGCGAATCGTTCCCCTTGGTATTGCGACGCTATGGTGAGACTAACAAAATAACCCGGCATACAAAACGGATCAGTTATTCCATTTTTGTTTGTTATAGATTACTTCAATCAATATCTGCAAGGGATGCGATTATCCCTGGATGTCGTGGGAGTGAAGACATGTCAGGTCATGGAAATACGCGTGCGCTGGGTGTTGGGCTGATCGGGACAGGATTCATGGGCAAATGCCACGCCTTGGCCTGGAATTCTGTCCGCGCTGTTTTCGGTGACGTTCCCCCCGTTAATCTGGTGCATCTGGGTGAAGCCAATGCTGACCTTGCCCGGCAACGCGCCGATGAGTTCGGTTTCAGCAAGGCGTCGGGTGACTGGCGCGCAGTTGTTAATGATCCCGACGTCGACATTGTCTCCATAACCACGCCCAATCAGTTCCATCCGGAAATGGCGCTGGCAGCCCTGCAAGCCGGCAAACACGTCTGGTGCGAAAAGCCTATGGCGCCCGCATTCGACGATGCCAAGGCCATGACGGATGCCGCCAAACAATCCGGCAAGGTCGCCGCTCTTGGGTACAATTACATTCAGGGTCCAGCTATTCGCCACATCCGCCAGTTGCTTGCGGAAAAGATCATCGGCGACGTCAACCATCTGCGTATCGAGATGGATGAGGATTTTATGGCTGATCCGGACGCGCTGTTCTATTGGAAACACGCTGCAACCTCCGGTTACGGCGCGCTTGATGATTTCGCAGTTCATCCTCTCTCGTTGCTATGGGCCTTGTTTGGCCGGGTGAGCGGGGTCATGTGCGACATGTCGCGACCCTATGCTGAGCGCAAGACCGAAGACGGCAAGTCACGCGCGGTCGAAACCTATGACAGCGCCAGCGTGCTTTTGCATATGGAGAATGGCGTCGCCGGGACGCTGCAGGTGAACCGTTCCGCATGGGGCCGCAAAGGCCGCATCGCGTTGCAGATTTTTGGCTCGAAGGGATCAATTCTGTTCGATCAGGAGCGCGCCAACGAGTTTCAGCTCTACGTCACGGCAGACCGACCGACCGAGCAGGGCTACCGCACGATCCTGACCGCCCCGCATCACGATCCCTATGGCCGGTTTATCCCCGCTCCGGGCCACGGCCTCGGTTTCAATGACCTGAAAATCATCGAGTGCCATGAGCTGATCAAACGCATCAATGGTCAGGACGCACATCTGATCGGGTTTGAAGAAGGACTGGAAATCGAGCGCACCGTCCACGCCATGGCCCGTTCGTTCAATGAACAGCGCTGGGTTGATGTGCGGTAAAACTTGAACAACGAGTTGCAATGCCCGATGCCGATTATCTCCCCCTTGCGGGGAGAAAGCGATTTCGGCATCTTAGCGAGCGCAGCGAAGCTCAAGTGCCAGAAATCGCAAGAGAGGGGATTTAATCAAAAACTTCCCTCTCACTTGGATTTTCTAAGGATTTAGCGAAAGGGCTAAATCCAAGAAAATCCGTTCTCTCCCACAAGGGGAGAGATATCGGAGATAAACCACGAAACTCAAACCGTGATCGTCTTGCCTTCCTTGACCGAACGCAACGCTGCGTCGGCAAGTGCCAGAGCAATCAACCCGTCTTTGCCGCTTGGAGCAGCCTTGGCGCCGGTTGCAATCGCATTGATAAACGCAGTGATTTCATTGGCATAGGCTTCCGTGTAGCGCGTCATGAAGAAATCATGCAGCGGCGGACGGGTATAGCCGGAACCATTGGCGATCTCGATCGAAACCGGCCGTTGGTTTTCCGCCGCAACCATGCCCTTGGAGCCATGCACTTCAATACGCTGATCGTAGCCATAGGTGGCGCGGCGCGAATTGGAAATGACACACTGCTTGCCGGAAGCCGTGGACAGAATCACTGAAACGCTATCGTAATCTCCCAGCTCGCCGATCTTCTTGTCCACCAGCACCGAAGCATGGGCTGTAACAGCGACTGGATCTTCGCCGAGCAGGAAACGGGCCATATCGAAATCGTGGATGGTCATGTCGCGGAAGATTCCGCCGGAACGAGTGATGTATTCGGCAGGCGGTGCGCCCGGATCACGCGAGGTGATCGTGACCATCTCGACCGCGCCGATGGAACCATCGTCAATAGCCTTGCGCACAGCGGCAAAGTGCGGATCGAAGCGGCGGTTGAAACCGACCATCAGAGTCGCCTTGGTTTCATCGACAACCGCAAGACATTCTTCAACGCGCTTGACGTTCAGATCGATCGGCTTTTCGCAGAAGATGGCCTTGCCGGCGCGGGCGAAACGCTCGATCAGATCCGCATGCGTATCGGTTGGCGTGCAGATGATGACCGCATCGATATCGCCTGCTTTTTCGATCTCATCAATGGTGCGGATTTCGCAACCATAGGCCGCAGAAATGTCCTTGGCTGCCTGCTCGAAAGCATCTGCTACCGCAACAAGTTGCGCCTGCGGATTGGATATCACGGCCTTCGCGTGCACCTTGCCGATACGGCCCGCACCGAGCAGACCAAAGCGTACAGTCATTTCATTACCTCTTGGAAAGAAGCCCGGATGGGTTCCGGGCGTTACAGATTTTTGGTTTCTATCTTACTTCTTGAACTTGCATAGGCATTATGCGACCTATTCAGCTTCAAACTTTTCTTTTTTCTGCCGGTAAACATCGACAACAACTGCGGCGACAATGATCACACCCTTGATGATTTCCTGATAATAGGCGTCCACCCGCAGGAACGTGAAACCGGATATCATCACACCAAGGATGATTGCGCCGATCACCGTGCCGGTGATCCGCCCGACACCGCCTGTCAGCGATGTGCCGCCAATAACAGCCGCCGCAATGGCATCAAGCTCATAGGTGACGCCCATACCCGACTGCGCGGTTTGCGCACGCGCTGCCGTCACGATACCGGCCAGACCAGCCAGCAGACCGGCGATAGCATAGACCTTGACCAGATGGCGCTCGACATTGATACCGGAGACCCGTGCTGCCTGCACGTTGGCGCCAATCGCATAGGTGAATTTTCCATATCGGGTATAGCGCAGCGCAATGTGGAAAATAAACGCAACCACCAGAAACACCACCACCGGCCAGATGCCCGTGCCAATGAAATTGAACTGGTCCGTAAGGCCCGAAACCGGCGAACCCTTGGTGTACCATTTGGCAACACCACGCGCTGAAACCATCATGCCAAGTGTGGCGATAAAGGGCGGTATCTTGGTCTGCGCAATCAAGGCGCCGTTGACGATACCGGCAAGCAAACCGATACCGAGACCGATAATCAGCGGTATGATGAAGGGCAGATCGGTCAGGCTGGGATAAACCGGCCGAGCCCAGGTGGATGCCTGCGCAAAGCTTGCGGCGATCATGGCCGTCATACCGACAACCGAGCCGGACGAAAGATCAATACCGCCTGTGATAATGACCTGCGTCACCCCGACAGCGATAATGCCGATGACCGAGACCTGCAGAATGATGATCGTCAGACGCTGCTGATTCATCAAAAAGCTCTGGCCGACGAAAATCCAGCCAAGCACTTCATAAATCAGCGCGATGCCGATCAGCACCAAAAGGATGCTGACTTCCGGCGGCCAGCGGCGGCCCTGCTTTGAGGACGACTGCGCCGGTGCCTTTGCGATTGCTTGTTCGCTCGTCATGTTCTTTCCTCCCCCGAATAGAGGTGCGTTTATTCAAAATTGCATTCCTGCTGCCCGTGGTCGACAAGCTCACCATGAGGGAGATTGTCGGGCTGCAAAACCAGTCATAGGCTTGGCAAACCGCGGCTCCCTGCAATCTCCCGTTTCCCTCATGGTGAGCTTGTCGAACCACGTATCACTGCTCATGCCAGCCTTGCTCATTTCGAAGCCAGCTCCATCACTTTTACCTGGGTTGCTTCTGCCCGATCAAGAAAGCCGGTCACCCGGCCCTCATGCATCACCATGATCCGGTCGCTCATGCCGAGAACCTCGGGCATTTCCGATGAGATCATGATGACGGCGACGCCCTGTTTGGCCAGTTCCGAGACAAGACGGTGAATTTCCGCCTTGGCTCCAACATCAATGCCGCGTGTCGGCTCGTCGAGAATGAGAATTTTGGGATTGGTCAGCAGCCAGCGGCCGATCAGAACTTTCTGCTGATTGCCGCCGGACAGGTTTTCCACCCGCTCCTGCAGATTGGGCGTTTTCACCCGCAGCTTGTCGCTCATCACCTTGCAGGCAGCAGAAATTTCCTTTTCCGCAACAAATCCGAATTTGACAAACCGGTCCTGCAACACAGCGATCTGCATGTTTTCCAGAACGTCCAGAATAAGCAGGCAGCCCGTTTCCTTGCGGTCTTCGGTTATGAACGCCATGCCGTGCTGAATCGCCTGATTGGGCGAGCCGATAGCGACCGGCTTGCCATTGATTGCGATCGAGCCGGTGGTTGCGGGCGTGACGCCGAATATGGTCTCCGCCACATTGGAGCGGCCGGAGCCGACAAGACCGGCAATGCCGAGGATTTCACCCGCACGCACGTCGAACGAAACACTGCTGAAAACATTCTTCAGCGACAGATCTTTCACCGACAGAACGACATCGCCGATCGGTACGATCTCTTTCGGAAACATCTGGGTGATTTCGCGCCCGACCATCATCTTGATAATGTCGTCGCGTGTTACATCCGTGGAAGCATGGGTGCCGATATAACGGCCATCGCGAAACACCGAGAATTCATCGGCAATTTCGAACAGCTCGTTCATCTTGTGGGTGATATAGACGATGCCAATGCCTTGCGTGCGCAGGCTGCGAATAATCTCGAAAAGATGCTCTACTTCGCGTTCTGTCAACGCGGAGGTCGGCTCATCCATGATCAGGACATCGGATTCATAGGAAACCGCTTTGGCGATTTCGACCATTTGCCGGTTGGCAACACTGAGGTCACGCACCTGCGCTTCGGGATCGAGCGCAATGTTCAGCCGCTTGAACAGATCGGCGGTCATCTCGAACATTTTGCCATGATCGACAAAGCCGAACATGTTTTGGGGCTCACGGCGGATCCAGATATTCTCTGCCACCGTCATGAACGGCATCAGGTTCAACTCCTGATGAATCATGGCGATACCATTCTCAAGCGCATCCAGCGGCGATTTCAAACGGATTGGCAATCCTTTGAGAAATACCTCGCCCTGATCTGGAACATATATTCCAGCGAGTATCTTCATCAGAGTGGATTTACCGGCACCATTCTCGCCCATCAGCGCATGCACAGTGCCACGCTTCAGACGAAAAGACACATCATCCAGCGCCAGAACGCCGGGAAATTCCTTGCGAATATTCTCTACGTTGAGCAGATATTCGGCTTTCGGCACCGCGCCACTGGCGCGAACCGCAGCCATTGTCGTAGGGCTGACTGCCATAACCGTCTCCTCCCGAGACTATAATCTGAAGGCCGGAACGCACCTTGCGATGCGTTCCGGTTCAAGGCGGAAAGCCTTAGTTCTTGGTCTGGTATTTTGCCAGGTTGTCCTTGGTCACCAGTTCGAAAGGAATGTAGACCTTGGTCTCAACCTTTTCGCCTTTGGCCAGCTTCAGTGCCGCATCAACCGAACCCTTGCCCTGACCGGCAGCGTTCTGGAAAACGGTCACATCGAGATCGCCGGCTGCCATTGCGGCCAATGCATCCTGCGTCGCGTCAACACCGGCAACAACAACCGATTCCATCTTGCGGCCAGCCGCCTTGAGCGCCTGGATTGCGCCGATAGCCATTTCGTCATTGTTGGAAATAACCGCATCGAATTCCAGACCAGCGGAGAGCCAGTTGGTCATCAGATCGGCACCTTGAGTACGCGACCAGTTGGCCGTCTGCTCTTCAACAATCGTCAGACCCTTGCACTCATCCGTCGCAATAACGTCGTGAATGTCCTTTGTACGCTGGCGTGCAGCCTGATTGGACAGTTCGCCCATCATCACGACGATCTTGCCTTTGCCCTTCAGAAGCTTGCACACTTCCTTGGTTTCCAGCGTGCCGGATTCAACTTCGTTGGAAGCAACAAACGCCTGCTTGGCTGGCAGTTCATTCACATTGACCGGTTCGCGGTTGACGTAAACCAATGGAATACCCGCTGCCGAAGCAATCTTCGACATGGCCGCTGTCGCATCCGTATCAACAGGGTTGACGATGATCGCATCAACCTTGGAAGCGATGAAATTCTGGATCTGGCTCTGCTGCTTGGCAACGTCGTTCTGCGCGTCTTCAACCTGCAGCGTCACACCGTCAAGCGTCTTGGCGTAATCCTGCATGCCGTTGCGCAATACGGTCAGGAAGTTGTCGTCGAACTGCGCCATGGAGACGCCAATATTCGCGGCAAATGTCGTTGTGCTCATGAGGGCTGAAACAGCCAGTGTCAAAATTAGTTTCTTCATTTCGTCTCCTCCACAATGGTGCCCGGCCACACCGTCCTGATCCGGAAGCTCCTCGAACTTCAGCATCGCAGCCATGCAAACCCCTGCTGCCAGCGACGCCTCTGCCCCAGAGTGCGCGAGACATCGCGCAAACTTTGTTCTGGATTTATCATACGGAATATAAAAACCGTTGCATCCAGTTTCTGAAATATTTATTCCATTTTCCAATCGAAGCGTCAAGCGGGATTCACGACAGCGAACCAATAAAAAAGATGAGGGAGCCGAACTTTTCGGCCATTTGCATCGCGCAATTATCCGGCAAAAAATTTGCACTGCTGTGCACTTTGAGCGGGTATATCACCGGTTCACGGTTGAACCTGCCAAGACTGTTCAGCGGGGCGGGCAACCTCAGCACAGAGCTGTGGCTGCCCGCGATAGTCGGCATCAAACCAGTTTGGATTTAATCAGCTCTATGCTTTCACTCAGTGCTGCCGCAGGATTTATCAGCTGCTGCACTTCCTCGGCAAAAGGTTCGAATGAGAACGGGCCTTTATAACCTGCATCCAGCAGCGCCTGAATCTGCGCAATATTGCCAAGCCGATCCTGCACGTCGATGAGAACACGATGCGAATCGCGCATATCACTGATTGACAATGCGGGATCAGTCACGCCGGAAATGTGAACCAGTCCCGTCATTTCGGGAAACAGCGCAGGTTCACCGGCGAGATGGTGATGGAACGTGTCGTGCGCAATGCGGAATGTGCCCTGCCCGCCAATGTCATTGATCGCTTCGACCGCTTCACGTTTTGACCGCAACGAACAAATCTCAAACCCAAGAGGTTCGACAAAGCCTTTGAGGCCACGCTCATTCAATATCGGCAGCAAGGCCTTGAGTGCGGTGCGCAGATTGGCTTGCCGCTCACCATCCTTCTGGCCCGTCCCGTCATTGACCGGCACCAGAACAAGCGCAGCGGCTCCCGCATCCCGCGCATAATCAGCAAGCGCGATGGCTTCGCGTTCCCGCTCAGAGGTCCATTCATTGAAGCGCTGCAAGGCGTTGATTGTTGCGATCCGCACCCCTGCATTTGCCGCCTGCGCGCGAATATCCGCAGCGGGCATTCCATCGATAATGGCATTACCGGCAAGATCATTGCGGATTTCGACATCCTGCAAACCCAGACACCGCGTCAGCTCAAAAAATGCCTGTGGCCGCAGTTTGGGCGTGACCATATGATTGATTGCAAATACCGGTGCGGAACGTGTCGCGCTCATCCAGACATCTCCCAGGAATGAAATGCCAGCACGACGCTGGCGTCGCGCGAAACATCTGTTCCCTTGCTCAGTCAGTCAATTGGCCCAATGAGCCAAAAACTATCATTTCTGATAGATTCGTGCGCTCAGATGTTCTCAGGCAGATAAATATCGAAGGGCAGGAAGGTTTGCCCCGGAGCATTGGCTGCCCCCGATTCAATCGCGTGCCCCATCAGTTCGACCAGTTCCCGGCAAAGGCGCGGCAGGGGTGTCGCGATTGCCATGATGGCGATTTTGTCGGCAAGAGCCGCCCGTGACTCTGGCGTAATCTCATTGCAGATCATCACTGGCAGCTCAGTCTGAGTGCATTCGCGCAATGCAGCGATGGCACCTTCCATGCCGCCGCCCGCCACATAGCAGCCCGCAAGATCCGGGTGATGTTCCAGTAAATTGAGCATGGCTTCATAGGTGATCTGCCGTGTCTCCAGATTGATCAGCGTATCAAGCACGGTGAATTCCGGTGCTTCTTCCCGAAAGAACGAGCGGAAGCCGATTTCCCTGAGTTCATGCCCCTGGAACCGGTGGCTGCCAACGAAGACTGCAACTTTGCCCGGACGCCGTGCTGTCTTGGCGATCATCCACGCGGCAGTGCGCCCGGCCTTGCGGTTGTTGAGACCGACATAGCCTTCCCGCACACCGGCAGCAAAGTCGGAGAGCAGGGAAAAGACCGCGATCCCCTTGGCCTTCAACTCTTCTATCACCACGGTAATCGATGGATGATCCGGCGCAACGAGCGCGATTGCACGAGTCCGCCCCGCCAATGAGCGCAGCTTGGCGATAATATCGTCGGGTGCCAGCGATGGGCAGAAATCCACCACAGGAACTCCGCGAAAATTTGGCGCAGCATTCACCGCCCGGTCAATTTCCCGCGCAAATTCCTGATAGAAATATTGGCCGGACTTCTGCAACAGGAAACCGAGCTTGTATTCAGGAAGCTCCTGCCGCATGCGCTGCCGGATCAGGCCTGCCGCATGATAGCCGATGCTATTGGCTGCTTCATAAACCCGCCGTGCCGTTTCTTCGCGCACCGGCAAGCGGTTGTTGAGCACGCGGTCCACAGTAGCAACACTGACGCCGGAAACCCGCGCCAGATCGGCAATGGTTGGTCTATTCGCCATAGCAAATCCAAATGATAGTTTCTATCATTTACACATAGCACAGCATGATAGGCAATGATGGAATATTATCATTTCGAATTGAGTGCCACGCGTTGCATCATTACTATCTCAATCCATGAGCCCGGGTTTTCATCACCCGCCACGGATTGGGAGGTCCACGAATGGACGCAGTGCTATCGCCTTCACGCGATTACAGCCTTATCGGCCGGGATTCGGCGCGTGCGGTCGAAACGGGTCTTGCAGCGGCCGAGTGGTATCACACCGACATCCCCCGCAAGGATATGAAAGAGCTGATGAAGCGCGTGGATGGTCCAGCCATTCGCGACACGGCAATCTGGCTCGGCAGCATGATTGTTCTTGCCGCTCTGGGCATTGCCCTTTGGGGCACTATCTGGTGCGTGCCGTTCTTCCTCGCCTATGGCGTGCTCTACGGTTCTGCCTCGGATTCACGCTGGCATGAATGCGGCCACGGCACTGCTTTTAAGACCCGCTGGATGAACGATGCCGTCTATCAGATCGCCTGCTTCATGATCATGCGCAATCCGGTGACATGGCGCTGGAGCCACGCACGGCACCACACGGATACCGTGATCGTTGGCCGTGATCCGGAAATCGCCGTCATGCGCCCGCCTGACCTGCTGCGCGTTGCCCTAAACTTCTTCGGCATCCTCGATGCATGGCATGCGGTTATCGATATGGCACGCAATGCCTCCGGCATTGTCAGCGCTGAGGAAAAAACCTTCATACCCGAGCAGGAACAGCACAAGGTCATCCGCGTCGCCCGCATCTGGGCCTTGATCTATGCCGCGACCATCACCCTCGCACTCTATATGGGTTCGATCCTGCCGCTTGTACTCATCGGCTTGCCCCGGCTTTATGGTGCATGGCACCATGTCCTGACCGGACTGCTGCAGCATGGCGGACTTGCTGACAATGTCATCGACCACCGGCTGAACAGCCGCACAGTCCTGATGAACCCCGTCAGCCGCTTCATCTACTGGAACATGAACTACCATGTGGAACACCATATGTTCCCGATGGTGCCTTACCATGCGCTGCCCCGTCTGCATGCAATGATCAAGCACGACCTGCCCGCCCCCAACCCCTCCATTTTGGATGGCTACAGGGAAATGGTGCCCGCCTTTCTGCGTCAGCTGCGCAATGAAGACTATTACCTCAGACGCAAATTGCCGCTGACCGCGAAGCCCTACCGTGAGGAATTTCACGGGAAAGCGGCACGCGCTGCGGCTGAATAGTATCCGTAAGCAATAACTTACCAATAAACCACGAGGCTGGGGCTTTTTGACCCTACCCAAGGGAGGACCATGATGAGTGACTGGATTGAAGCCTGCGCCGCTGATGATATCGATGAAGAAGACGTCATCCGTTTTGATCATGAAGGCCGGACCTTTGCGATTTACCGCAGCCCGGATGATGAGTTCTTCGCCACCGACGGACTTTGCACCCACGAGCATATCCATCTGGCCGATGGGCTGGTGATGGATGACATCATTGAATGCCCCAAGCATAATGGCCGCTTCAGCTATAAGACCGGACAGGCCAAGGGCGCTCCGGTCTGCGTCAATCTTAAAACCTATCCGATCAGGGTTGAGGCTGGCAAAGTCCTCATCCAGTTGGGCCAATGACCGTGACATCAGGCATGGTCATCATCGGTGCAGGCGAATGCGGCGCACGCGCTGCCTTTGCCCTGCGCGAGAACGGCTACGAAGGGCTGGTCACATTGATTGGCGCTGAAAAACACCTGCCTTATGAGCGTCCGCCACTGTCCAAGGACATCATGGTTTGCGAGGACCACCCCGTTGCCCGGACCATCGCGGCGCAGGAGTATTTCGACGAAAAGGCTATCCAATTCATCGCTGAAACAACGGTGACGCACATCGATCGCCGAGCCAAACAGCTTGCCTTCGCCGATGGACAAAGCCTGCCTTATGAAAAACTGTTGCTGGCGACGGGAGCTATTCCCCGCACCTTGCCGCTCGCTGCCGAAAGCCGCCATTGCGCCTATCTGCGCAGCTTTGACGATGCGCTGACCATTCGTGCGCGGTTTCGGCCCGGTGCCCGGATCGTCATTGTCGGCGGCGGCTTCATCGGGCTGGAACTCGCCGCCAGTGCGCGCAAACGCGGAGCAGAAGTGACCGTGCTGGAGACCCAGGCGCGGGTTTTGATGCGCGGTGTACCGGAGGAAATCGCTGAAACCATCGCGGCGCGTCATCGGCAGGAGGGAGTACAGCTTCGTTGCGGGATTGGCATATCGGCCATTCGGGATAGCGGCGCGAGCGCAACGATAGGTCTCGCCAATGGCGAAACCATCCATGCGGATCTTGTCATCATCGGCATAGGCGCCGTGCCGGTCACAGCTCTTGCGGAAGCGGCAGGCCTCGAAACCGGCAATGGCATTTTCGTCAATGAATATCTGCAAACCAGCGATCCCGACATCTTCGCCGCTGGCGATTGCTGCATCTTTCCCCTCGCCCTCTATGGCGGCAGGCGCGTGCGGCTGGAAGCGTGGCGCAATGCCCAGGAACAAGGAACCTTGGCCGCACGCAACATGCTCGGCTTTGCGGAACCGCATCTGTCAGTTCCATGGTTCTGGTCGGATCAATATGAGCTTGGCTTGCAGGTGGCGGGGCTACCGGATGAAGGCACGCTGACAATTCGCCGCGATCTTGGCGACGGCGCTTTCATTCTCTTTCATCTCGCCGCTGATGGCCGCCTTGTTGCGGCAAGCGGCATCGGTCCCGGCAATGCTGTCGCCAGGGACATAAGATTGGCGGAAATGCTGATTGCTCGCTCCGCCTGTCCCGCCGCTACTCAGCTCGCGGCACCGGACGTCAAACTCAAATCATTGCTCGCAGCTTGAAACAGACAGGAACAATCATGACCAGCAAACGCCCGACAGTGGCAGATATTCTTGCAATGAAAGGCCGTCGCCAGCTGACCATGCTGCGCGTTGTCACCTTGGAGGAAGCCGAAGCCGCCGAACGCGCACGGGTCGATATCCTGTCTGTGCCACCTGCCCTGCTCACACCGGCCTTTCGCGACGCTGCACCATCCTGCTTCACCGTTCCCGGACTCGAATACGGCGATTTCATCACGGCAGAAGACTATATGCGTGCCGCCTTCACAGCTTTGCGTGCGGGCGGTGACGCCGTCTATTGCGCCGCCAGCCTCGCCACCATCCGGCGCATGCGCGATGAGGGTATTCCGGTTTGCGGCCATGTCGGCCTCATTCCGTCCAAGGCCACTTGGACCGGCGGCTTCAAAGCCGTCGGCAAGACAGCGCAAAGCGCACTGGAAATATGGCGTCAGACGAAAGCACTGGAAGAAGCCGGTGCCTTCGCGGCCGAGATTGAAGTGGTGCCGGTAGACGTCGCAACCGCCATTTCCCAGCGCACGTCCATGTTCATGATTTCGATGGGGGCAGGAGCGGGCTGCGATGCGCAATATCTGTTTGCCGAGGATATTCTCGGCTCAAATCGAGGGCATTATCCGCGTCACGCCAAGGTCTATCGAAACTTTTCCGCCGAGTACGGCCGTTTGCAACAGGAAAGGGTCGCAGCCTTCTCCGAGTTTGTCGCAGACGTGCATGCAAAAACCTATCCGGGAGCCGAACATGTGGTCGGAATTCCGCATGAAAACAACCCTGATCGATCAGGCCAAGAAGCCGAAAATCGTCATCATGGTCTCCAAGTTCGACCATGCGCTGTTGCACCTGATTTATCAGATCAAGGTTGGCTGGCTCGATGCGGAAGTCGCCGCCATCGTCTCCAACCATGAGGACAGCCGCCGCTTTGCCGAGCATGAAGGCATTGCCTATCATGTCCTGCCTGTGTCGAAAGACAACAAGAAGGAGCAGGAAGAAGCACTTCTGAAGATCGTCAAGGATACCGGCGCTGATCTCGTCATCCTTGCCCGCTACATGCAGGTTTTGTCGGACACTATTTCCAAGCGGCTGTTCGGCAAAGTGATCAACATCCATCACTCGTTCCTGCCAAGCTTCAAGGGTGCAAAACCCTACCATCAGGCATTCGAGCGCGGCGTGAAGCTGATCGGCGCCACCGCCCATTATGTGACGCCCGATCTCGATGAAGGTCCGATCATCGAGCAGGAGACCGAACGGGTCAGCCATGCGATGAGCGCGGAAGACTTTGTCGCCACCGGCCGCGATATTGAAAGCCGGGTTCTGGCACGGGCGGTCAAGAAACACCTTGAATCCCGCGTCATGCTCAATGGCCATAAGACGGTGGTGTTTTAGACCGCTGCAAATTTTGGGGTGCGTGGTTCGACAAGCTCACCATGAGGGAGATGGATGGGCTGCAAAGCCAATTGCAAAGTTGCAGAATGTTGCAGAATATGGCTCCCTGCAACCCACCCATCTCCCTCATGGTGAGCTTGTCGAACCACGCACAATGTTCATGCCAATGGATCGCCACCAAACAAAGTGATACTGGCGCATGTGGGAGTTTCAGCGGTTGGGGGTAAAGCCTTCACCGCCGAATATTGCTTATGTTATCAGAGTGAAAAAAGTGGCGCTTACGCCTCGATCTCGACATTCCCAAGCGGTTTGGTGCAACAGGCCAGCACATAACCCTCGTCGATTTCTTCGTCGAGAATACCGCCATTGTGGTCCATCTCCGACTTGCCGGAGATTTTCATCACCTTGCAGGTGCCGCAAAGACCGGATTCACAGGCCGCCGCAATGCGGATACCGGCGCCGCGCGCGGCTTTGAGGATCGTATCACCGGGCATGCACGGCACATCCATACCCGACATGGAGAAGGTGATGGTTGCCGCCGCTTCCAGGACCTCGGTCGAAATCTCGTCCAGCGCAGGCAAAACAGGTTCGGCAGCCGGGCCAAAGCTTTCCTGATGATACTGCTTCATATCGAAGCCGTTGGCTTCGAGCATCGTGCGCACATCACGCATAAAGCCTTCCGGGCCGCAGCAGAAAATCGTCCGGTCCTTGAAATCAGGTGAGAGCAATGGCAGTTTCGGCGCTTCCAGGCGGCCGCGAATACCGGTCCAGACCTGACCGATTTCGTGCTCCTTGATCAGGAACGACAGTTTCAGATTGGGCATGCAGCTCGTCAGATATTCAAGCTCCTTGCGGAAGATAATATCGCTGGGGCGGCGGGCGCAGGTGACAAAGCTGATATCACTCTGCGGCGCACAATCGTGCATCCAGCGGGTCATCGACATCATCGGCGTGATACCGGAACCCGCCGAAATGAACAGATACTTGTCACCCGGATGCTTGCGCATGGAGAAATCGCCCATCGGCCCGAAAGCCTTGAGGCGCACGCCGGGCATCAGATGATCCAGCATCCAGCGCGTGCCGATGCTGCCGTCCTGCGCCTTGACCGTCACGGCAATGGTAAATGGCCGTGACGGGCTCGATGACAGCGTGTAGGTGCGCAGCACGGCTTCGGGCTGTGTTGGCAGCTCGAAGGTCATGAACTGTCCCGGCTCATAGCGAAACCAGTTCTGATTGTCCGAGCGGAAGGTAAACGTCTTCACATTCGGGGCTTCCTCAATGATCGACAGACACTCCAGCAGGTGCAGCCGGTCATTCCATGGCTGCATCTGGTCGAGGTGCGGGTAAGACTGAGGAACGCCCATATTCATTGTGTACCTTATGCTACCTTGCTGAGCCGCGTATCGCCGCCGGAAAGCCGCTCTTCCATGAACTTGCAGTACCATTCGAGGAACTGCAGCACACCACCTTCATGCTCGACCGAATAAGGGCCGGGCTCATAGGCAGGCGAGCGGATGCCGAAAGCGTTTTCTTCCACAATACGGCGGTCCTGATCGTTGGTTTCGGTCCAGACGTGTGTCAGTTCCTCAAGATTGTAATCGACACCTTCGACGGCATCCTTGTGCACCAGCCACTTGGTCGTGACCTGCGTTTCATCCGGACCAAGCGGCAGCACGCGGAAGGAAATCGCGTGGTCGCCAAGGATATGGTTCCACGTCGTTGGATAGTGGAACAGCAGCAGCGAGCCGATCTGCTTTTCGTTGACGGTTTCGCTGAGCTGTTTGCCGACGGCGCGGCGTCCGGTCATCGTATAGCTTTCTGCTTCACGCAACAGCGGCACGCGGGTGGCACGGTACTGGCCGTCGTCGGACATGCGGAAAGTGCTTGGGAGGCCGGCAGCTTCGCAACGCTGCCAATGTTCGACGATTTCCGGATCATCGCCAGCGCCCTGCACACCAGTCACGCTTGGCGCTTCGGGGAAGGTCTTGCACAGTTCCGGGTGGTTGGCGACGCAGTGATAGCACTCGCGATTGTTTTCCCAGACCAGCTTCCAGTTGCCTTTTTCGACGATGGTACTCTGGTAGGCAACCTTCGTTTCAGCCAGGCGATGCGGCGCAAGATATGGCTCGATCAGCGCGCGGGTGGCACTGAAATCCACCGGATTCTGAGCGAGGCAGATGAAGACATAGCCGCCGACGCTTTCGCACTGGACTGGCTTCAGACTGTGCTGGCTGGGGTCGAAATCATCGCCCATCTGGCGCGCAAACAACAGGCGGCCATCCAGTTCATAGGTCCATTGGTGATAGGGGCAAACGAGCTTGGCGGACGTGCCACGTTCTGCCGAGCAGACGCGCGAGCCGCGATGGCGGCAGGAATTGTGGAACGCACGGATCTGGTTCTGGCGGTCACGCACGATCACCACAGGATAATCGCCAACCTGCACGGTAAAGAAATTACCAGGCTTGGCGACTTCGCAATCATGGCCGATAAACAGCCAGTCGCGGTAAAAGATATTCTCCATATCCAGCCGGTAATAATCCGGATCTGAATAGAAAGCCTGTTCGAGGCCGTAGCCGGGTTTCCGGTTCTTCAGGTTCCGGAGCAGTTCATTGCGAATATCCATGTCGTGTCCTCGCCTCAATGTTGCGAAAGAACTGACTGGTGGTGACGGAGGAAGAACGCCTACGCGGTCAGCCACCGGCCAATATCCGCATAAAATCATGCTCCTTGATCGCCCACCGCGATCAGTCGGTTTTCAGTCCCGAGGCTGGTTTCCGGGCTCTGGAGTTGCCGTGTCGGCGGTCACGACGCCTTCCCGGGGTTGTGACCCAGTGGCTTTTATGCCGTGTTTCACTCCAATACCGTTGCGGGGGCAGCGCCGGGTTCAAGAATGAAGAAATCCACCGGATTTCACCGCTCTATACCGGCTTCCCAATTCTCCGCCTTCCCTAGAAAAGCGGCACCTCAAGTGCTCCGATAAAAGCATTCGGCATGAAAAAAGAATAGGTGCGGAAACGACATCCCATTTACGTAAGACGACACCGATCGTCCGTGTACACTATGTCGCAGATTGGCGATTGAATTACCCTTGGTTCAATCGAGAACAACCAGCTCCTCGAAATGCTTCATATCGGCAAAGCTGCAGAAAGCTGGCGGATTGAGCGCAATCACCGGCGCTTCACGCTGGATAAATGCTAGACAATCATCCAGCAGCTCCTGCCATGCCGCCAGCCTGTCATCCGGGAATCGCTCGATCACGTAGGCGAGTGTGATATGGAAAACATAGGTGTCGTGATCAGGATGGCGATATCCGAACGGAACAGCCAATGCGTCACGCCAGGCGCGCAGTATCCGCTCGTCATACTCGCTTGCGCCAGCCACGGTGAGTCCCGCAGGCGTCACGTCGACCACCTTTACATTGAACGGCCCGCAACCTTCGAAATCCTGCAGACGATCCACATAAAGCCGGGTCATGTCATCGATGCTGGTGTCGAGCGGCACATCATCCGGCCAGAAAGACGCACGGCGGCGGTATTCGATGATACCCTGAAACAATGTCATGTGCAGGCTGGAAACCGGCGTGAATGCCAGCCGACTGGCATCCGGCATTGCCAGCATGCGCTCGCGCACAGCGATCACAGCCTTTTCCGATTCTGAACCTTTGACCAAATGACTGACCACGGTATTGCCGGGCTCGATCAGGAAATTACCCGATGTGTCATAACGTCTGCCAAGGTGCTGCGGCGGCTCCGGATGCTGACTGACGGCAAAACGGGCAAGAGACGGCTTGATCAGGTCGAGCATGGAAACTCCGAAGCGTGAAAACCAAAATATCCCATGCCGATGGTTCACACCGGCACGGGAATAGTTCTGTCGCCATAGAGCACATATTTGTCAGGCAGATGAAACTCTACCCGTTTCTATGGCCGGTAGAGATATTCCTCGATCGACGCTGCCTTCATCTCGATGGAGAAGCCCGGTAGCGACGGCGGCATATAGGCTGCGTCCTGAATGTTGCAGGGATCGATGAAATGCTCGTGCAGGTGGTCGACATATTCGATCACCCGGCCCTCTTTGGTACCCGACACAGCCACGTAGTCGATCATCGACAGGTGCTGCACATATTCGCAGAGTCCCACGCCGCCCGCATGCGGCCAAACCGGCAGGTCATACTTCGCTGCGATCAGCAACACGGCCAGCACTTCGTTGAGCCCGCCCATGCGGCAGGAATCGATCTGCACCACGTCGATGGCACCCTCGGCGATGAACTGCTTGAACATGATCCGGTTCTGGCACATCTCGCCGGTTGCAACCTTCACCGGCTTGATCGCTGCACGAATCTTGCGGTGACCGGCCACATCGTCCGGGCTGGTGGGCTCTTCAATGAAGAACGGCTTGACGAAGGCAAGCTTGTTGACCCAGTCAATGGCCTCATTCACCTCCCATACCTGATTGGCATCGATCATCAGAATGCGGTCGGGGCCGATCACCTCACGCGCAATGGTCAGGCGGCGAATATCGTCTTCAAGATCCCGGCCAACCTTCATCTTGATGTGATTGAAACCGGCATCCACCGCTTCCTGACAGAGGCGGCGCAGCTTTTCGTCGGAGTAACCGAGCCAGCCCGCTGACGTGGTGTAACAGGGATAGCCCTCGGCTTTCAGTGTTGCGATCCGCTGCTGCTTGCCGCTTTCAGCCTTGCGCAGAATATCGAGCGCTTCCTCCCGCGTCAGTACATCGGTGAGATAGCGGAAGTCGACAATGTTGACGATCTCTTCCGGCGTCATCTCGCCCACCAGCTGCCAGACCGGCTTTCCGGCCTCCTTCGCAAGCAAGTCCCAGACCGCATTGACCACAGCGCCTGTGGCCAGATGCATCGCCCCCTTGTCGGGCCCGATCCAGCGCAACTGGCTGTCACCGGTGATGAAATGCCAGAACCGGCCCGGATTTTCCTTCACCCAGTCCAGTTCCAGACCAATAACGAGATGCTTCATGGCTTCGATTGCGAGGCAGCAGATTTCATTGCCGCGACCGATTGTGAAGGTCAGCCCATGACCGGACAGGTCCTTCGCATCCGTATCAAGGATAACGTAGGCGGCGGAATAGTCCGGGTCCGGATTCATGGCGTCCGATCCATCCAGACTCTGCGAGGTGGGAAAACGGACGTCGAAGACGCGAAGATCGGTAATGCGGGTCACAATGTGCCTCTTCAATAATGTTGGAATCAGAGCACCTTTAAACGTCGGCGCGCGCCACCTGTTTCTGGATGCCAAGGCCTTCAATGCCGAGCTCAATCACATCACCCGCTTTGAGATAACGCGGCGGCTTCATGCCCATGCCAACGCCGGGTGGTGTGCCGGTCGAGATCACGTCACCGGGATGCAGCGACATGAATTGGCTCAGATAGGAGACGAGGAAGGCAACGCCGTAGACCATCGTCTTGGTGGAACCGTTCTGCATGGTCTCGCCATTGACCTTCAGCCACATGCCAAGGTTTTGCGGATCGGCCACTTCATCTTTGGTAACCAGCCACGGACCGGTTGGTCCGAATGTGTCGCAGGACTTGCCCTTGGTCCATTGCCCGGCGCGCTCGGTCTGGAATGCACGCTCGCTGACATCATGCACCGTGCAGTAGCCGGCAACGTAATCCAGTGCTTCGGCTTCGCTTACATATTTCGCTGTCCGCCCGATAACGACGCCGAGTTCGACTTCCCAATCGGTCTTCTCAGAACCGCGCGGAATAACAAGATCGTCATTTGGTCCGACAATCGCCGAAGTGGCTTTCATGAAAATGACGGGTTCCGGCGGCACGGCCATGCCGGATTCCGCTGCGTGATCCGCATAGTTGAGACCGATACAGATGAACTTGCCCGTACCGGCAATGCAGGCGCCAAGACGCGGATTGCCATCGACAACCGGCAGGCCTTCGACATCTTGAGCAGACAGTTTGCCCAGCGCTGCAGGATCAAGTGCAGCACCAGAAAGATCGCCGACTTTGCCAGAGAGGTCGCGGATCCGGCCCTGCGCATCGAGCACACCGGGCTTTTCCTGTCCTGCTTCGCCGTAACGTAGAAATTTCATCGTTCATTCCTTCCAATTTCTTGAGAGGAGACTTCTGACAATTTATCCTGATGAGGGAGCTGGTGCGGTTTTCGAGAACCGGAGCGCAGTGGACATTTTCGTCCATGAGCACCGGAAGCGCAGAAAGACGCATCAGATACCCATCAGGGTGAATTGGCGAAGTCTCCTAGACGGTCCAGCCGCCATCAATGTTATAGGCCTGCCCAGTCGTGTAGGTCGCACCGGCGAGATAAACGGCAAAGTCGGCAATTTCTTCGGGCAGGCCGAGACGGCCCATCGGCTGCCGGGCGATAAAGGCAGCACGAGCGGCCTCGTAGTCACCACCGGCGCGCATGCGCTGTTCCAGCGACGGGCTTTCAACCGTGCCCGGGCAGATGGCGTTGCAGCGAATGCCCTGCGTGATGTAGTCTGCGGCCACAGCCTTGGTCAGACCGAGCACGGCCGCCTTGGTCACACCATAGGCAAAACGATTCGGCACACCCTTCACGCTGCTGGCAACAGACGACATGTTGATGATCGCGCCACCTTTGCGTTCGATCATCCCCGGCAGCACGGCACGAATTGTGCGGATCATGGCGCGGACATTCAAATCCAGTGCAAAATCCAGATCGGCATCGGGCATCTCGAGGATGGAGCCGCCATGCACAAATCCGGCGCAATTGAACAGCACGTCAACAGGGCCGATCTCACCGATAACCGCCGTGACTTCCTCGGTTTTCAGGACATCCAGTTTGCGCGGCTGGATACCAGCCTCTTTCGGCAGAGCATCGAGCAACTCTTGGTTGATATCAGTTGCATGAACCACGGCGCCTTCACGCGCAAAAGCCAGCACCGATGCACGCCCGATGCCCTGCCCTGCGGCTGTAACCAAAACGCGCTTGCCTTCAAGCTTCCCTGTCATATCAAAATTTCCCTTCAGCCTATGCGCCTCACGCGCGTTTGATCCTGCGTTCAGCTATTAGAATATGGTCGGCGGCGAGCACAACCTCGTCGTGCTGGTTGATCACTTCGCAGCGCTCGACAACCCGGCCGCTGTCTGGCCGCTTTGGATCATCCTCTTTGGCGCCGATGGTCACGCGCGTGCGGATCGTATCGCCGATAAACACCGGCCGCACAAACCTCAGCCGGTCATAGCCATAGGAAAAAGCCACCGGATTGATCAGGCTTGCAGTCAAGCCGACGCCAATGGAAAAGACCATGGTGCCGTGCGCAACCCGCTGGCCGAATGGGGTCGTTTTGGCAAACTCCGCATCCATGTGGTGCGGGAAGAAATCGCCCGTATGACCTGCGTGTACCACGAAATCCGTTTCGGTGATCGTGCGCCCCGTCGTGGTGCGGACATGGCCGGGTTCGTAGTCTTCAAAATAGATCGCTTGTTCTGACATTCAGACCTCCGGCTTTCGGGCGAGTGGTGTCGCGGGGGAAGCACTCGATTGATACGCCGCTTCGACCAGTGCCATCGTATGCCAGCTGTCTTCAACCGAGCTGACAAGCTCCTTGTCCTCGCCGCTGGCAAAACGCTGCAGATTGGCCATCCGCCCGACAAAGGCATCCGGGAACCAGGCGCCTTGCAGCGGAACGTTGATCCAGTTCGAGCCACCTTTTGGAAAAATCATCAACTCGTCCGGTTCGCCGCGCGGATAGTCCAGATTGACGCCCAGCTTCACATAGGCCGCGCCCTCTGTACCGCTGATACGGAATTCGCAGGCCTGAAACTTGCGGCCAAATTTGTGATCGTGGTTGATCGACAGCGAACACCGCACGTGATCGCCATAATCAAGAATGGCACTTGTGCGTGTCTGCGCCACTTTGTGATTGGGATGACCCAGTGTCTTGGCGTGCACACCCAGTGGGTTGCCGAGAATTTGCCGGATCAGATCGATATAATGGATCGAGTGCATGGCAATCTCGACCCGTGGCAGATCGGCCAGAAACGGCCACAGCGACCATGGTGTATCCAGCGCCAGCCAGGCATCGAAATCAATGACCTCTCCCAGCCAGCCCTTGGCGATGGCATCTTTCAGCGCCAGCATCATCGGCGCGAACCGCAGCTGGAAATTCACAGCTGCAGTGATATTCCTGTCCCGGCAAATGCGCAGAATCTCCGAAGCTTCGTCAAGATCGCTGCCCATCGGCTTCTGGATCAGGGCGAAGGATCCTTCCGGCAATGCCCGCAACACATCCGCGTGCCTTGCAGGCGGTGTTGCGAGATCGAAGATCGCGTTTTCTACGGCAGCCGCCTCGGCAATGGAGGCATAGGCTTTGACATTCCATTCACCCGCAATCTTGCCTGCCTTGGCCTGATCCGGATCGAACAGCCCGGCAATGGGAAAGCCGCCCTTCTTATAGGCCGGATAATGCGCATCACCGACAATGCTGCCAGCGCCGAAGGTTACAATCGGTCGCAGCTTGACGGGTAAAGGCCAACTTTGCTGCAAGGTGATTGGGTTGAAGGGATTTGTAAGTGTTTGCACGCTTCAGATACCCCCCTTTGCCCTGTCGGGCTCCGGGGCGAGCCACGGGTCTCGCCCGTCCTTCGGACCCCCCGCAAGGGGGGAGATCAGCCTACACTGCCGTGTCTGCGAAAATTGCAGCATTTCCCATTGTGCAAAGGCGTTTCTGCCAATGTGATCTCCCCCCTTGTGGGGGAGATGTCCGACAGGACAGAGGGGGGTGAAAGCGCCACTATTCATTCTTCATTCCTCAGTCCAAATGGAAGACTTCGTCCATCATTGCCCACCATTCACCGGGCGCACGCGTTTCGAGCGGCACCTGACAGGGTATGCACAAAGCCCACCATTCCTGATTCTTCGGATCGGCAGCCATTTTCGCCATATCCGCGTCGAAGTCGGTGCCGTGATATTCCCACGTACCGAACAGGATATTCTCCGGTTCGCGCACGAAGATTGTGTAATTTCGGATATTGCAACTTGAAATGAGTGCGAGAATCTCGGGCCAGACAGCCGCGTGCAGGCGCTTGTATTCGGCTACCTTATCGCCATTCAGGCCGATCATCATTCCCATGCGCTGTCCAGATGAGGTCATAATCAGCTCCGGATTTCCGTGGTGAATTCGTCGATACTGCGAGCCTTCACCGCATCCCAATCCCAGTCAATGCCGATACCCGGCTCTGACGGAGCAATGGCGTAGCCATTTTCGATGCGCATTTGCGTGCCGGTCAGGTCATCAAGCTGCGGAATGTACTCGACATATTTGCCATTCTGCACGGCGCAGGTCAGGCTGACATGCAGTTCCATCAGGAAGTGCGGGCAAACCGGCATATCGAAGCTCTCGGCCGTATGCGCCACTTTGAGCCACGGGGTGATGCCGCCGATGCGGCCAACGTCGACCTGTACAATCGAGCAGGCCCGCTTCTGCATATATTCGCGGAAATGCCGGATTGAATAGAGCGACTCGCCCACCGCAACAGGTGTTTGCGTCGCGGATGACAGGCGCACATGGCCGTCAATATCATCCGCAGGCAGCGGCTCTTCCAGCCATGCCAGATCGATATCGCGCAACACTTGCGAACGCCGGATGGCTTCATCCAGCGTAAAGCCCTGATTGGCATCGGTCATGATTTCGAAACCCGCTCCAACCGCATCGCGCACCGCCGACAGGCGGTCAAGATCTTCCGAGCCGTGCGGACGGCCGATCTTGACCTTGGCGCCCTTGAAACCCTTGGCCTTCGCCTGCAAGGCATCATCAACCAGCGCCTGCTTTTCAATGTGCAGCCAACCACCCTCGGTTGTATAAAGCGGACAGCGATCCTTGGCACCACCCGCAAGCTTCCACAACGGCAGGTTCTGCTTCTTCGCCCGCAAATCCCAAAGAGCAATATCGATCGCGGCCAGCGCAATCGCCGTGATTGCTCCGATGGTCGTTGCATGGGTCGCGAACTCAAGCTCGCGCCAGATTGCTTCAATTTGGTCTGCGTCCTTGCCAAGCAGGCGCGGCACCAGATGATCGGAAAGCAGCCGCATCACCGAGGAGCCGCCGGTGCCGATCGTATAGCTGTAGCCAGTCCCAACAGCGCCATCGCTGTCGGTGATGGTGACAATCGGCGTTTCCTGACTGACAAAACTTTGAATGGCGTCTGTCCGCAGCACTTTCGGCGGCAGATCAACCATGCGCAGCTCAACGCGTTCGATTTTGGCCATGGTCAGCTCCGCAGGGTTTTGCCGGTTTCAGCCGAGAAGAGATGTGCCTGCGACAGGTCGAAGCTCAGCTTGATGGATTCGCCCGTTGCCAGCGGACGCGGATTGAGCATGCGCGACACCCATTCCTTTTCGCCCAATGTGATGAACACCAGCGTTTCGTTGCCCAATGGTTCAGTGATCGATACCGGCAGCGACAGTTCATGCACATCGGTCGCTTCACCCGAACTCAGCCCATGACCGGTCGGATAGATATCATCAGGGCGAAGGCCGAAAATCACCTTGTCACCCGCAGCGACCTTGCTGCGAAATTCAATCGGCAGCGGCAGGCTCTGCCCACCTTTGAGAACAAGCTTGCCATCATCGACCGTGGCTTCATTCAGGTTCATCGGCGGCGAGCCGATAAAGCCGGCGACAAAGCGCGTAGCCGGACGCTTGAACACTTCTTCCGGTGTCCCGACCTGCTCGATATAGCCATCGCGCATGATGACGATACGGTCGGAAAGCGTCATCGCTTCCACCTGATCGTGCGTCACGTAGATCATTGTTGCCTGCACCTTGGCATGCAGGCGTTTGATCTCCGTGCGCACCTGCGTGCGCAGCTTGGCATCAAGGTTGGAAAGGGGCTCGTCGAACAGGAACACTTCCGGCTTGCGCACAATCGCCCGGCCCATTGCCACGCGCTGACGCTGGCCGCCTGACAGTTGCGAGGGACGCCGGTCCATCAGTTTTTCCAGATCGAGAATGGCAGCAGCTTCATTGACGCGCTGATCAATCTCGCTCTGCGCCAGCTTGGCGATCTTCAGCGAGAATCCCATGTTTTCGCGCACGGTCATATGCGGATACAGCGCGTAGGACTGAAACACCATCGAAATATTGCGCGCTCGCGGCGGCAGGTCGTTGACCGGCTTGCCGCCAATTTCGATGATGCCGTCGCTGATTTCTTCCAGCCCGGCAATCATGCGCAGCGTCGTTGACTTGCCGCAGCCGGACGGTCCGACCAGAGCGATGAATTCGCGGTCCTTGACCTCAAGATCGATGCCATGCACGACATCCACAGTGCCGTAGCGCTTGATCAGCTTTTTAAGGGTTACGGGAGCCATTTTAACCTTTCACCGCGCCGAATGTCAGTCCGGACACAAGATGCTTCTGAATAATGAAGGTGAGTGTGAGTGCCGGAACGATCATGACCACGGCAAGCGCGCACATGCCGCGCCAGTCAATGGTGAATTCCGACGTGTAATCGAGAAGTCCGACAGGCAGTGTTTTTGAATTCACCGAGCGGGTGATCTGCGATGCCAGCGCATATTCGTTCCACGATGTGAGGAAGGCAAAAATACCTGCCGAGGCGATGCCCGGACCAGCCAGCGGAAACTCCACCTGCCAG
Organism: Phyllobacterium sp. 628; assembly: GCF_014189505.1. Classification (GTDB taxonomy): domain Bacteria; phylum Pseudomonadota; class Alphaproteobacteria; order Rhizobiales; family Rhizobiaceae; genus Phyllobacterium. Next base: position 3,738,086 of record NZ_CP050301.1, read on the forward strand.
AATGCCTGCCAGCGGGTGCAGCCGTCGATCTGTGCCGCCTCCGCAAGATCCTTCGGCACCTGTCTGAAGAAGCCGTCGATGAGCCAGATTGTGAATGGCACGTTCAACGCCACATAGATCAGGATCAGCGAGAAATGCGTATCGATGATGCCGACACGGGCGAAAATCATGAACAGCGGCAGAGACAGCGCGATTCCGGGTACGGCGCGGGTCAGCATGAAGCCGAGAAAGATCGCCGACTTGCCCTTGAATTTGTAGCGGGCAAAGGCGTAGCCGCCGGCCATACCAATGATGAGCGCGATGACGGTCGACGTGATCGAGATGATCAGCGAATTGCGGAAATATTCCCAGACCGGAATGCCGCCCTGCCCGGCGCCGCCAAACATGTTGCGATAGGCATCAAGCGAAATATCCTGCGGAATCCATACCGGAGGCTTTGCCATGATCTCGACTGTCGGTCGCAGTGAATTCAAAACGATCCAAAGGCCCGGCAGGCAGATCACCAGCATGGCGAGAAACAATCCAACGAGGTGCAGGACTTTCAGACCACGGCGCTTAAGACGATGTGTGTTGTTGTCCATCTTACCACTCCGCTCCGATTTGCTGGCGCGCAGCGGCGAGCTTTCTGAAGAAATACACAGTGAACACGATGGAAAGCAGGATCGAGATATAGGCCATGGCATTGGCCAGCCCCATTCGCGCATCACTGTAGGCGGTACGGCCAACCAGCGTCCACAAGAGTTCCGTCCGCTTGGCCGGCCCGCCATCGGTCATGATCTTGACGATGTCATAGGCACGCGCCACGTCGAGCGAGCGAATGGTCATCGCAATCATGGCAAACGGCATTAGATAGGGCCACGTAACGTAGCGGAATGTCTGCCATGGCGTGCATCCATCAACGCGCGCCGCTTCGACCGGTTCCTGCGGCATGGCCAGCAGCCCGGCAAGGATCAAAATGGCAAAGACGGAGGTGGATGACCACACTTCAGCGACGATGATCGAAAACAATGCCAGATTTCCATCGATCAGCCAGGGTATCGCGGACGATGTAAGCCCAAGTGACTGCAGCGCATTGTTGACGAAACCGATATTGTCGTTGAACAGGAATTTGAACTGAAAACCGACAAGAACCGGCGAAAACATCATCGGGAACATCATCAGCGTGCGCAGCAAGCGCTGGCCCCGGGTTGCCTTGTTGACCAGCATCGCCAGCCCCAGTCCGAGGAACATTTCGGCATTGAGTGCGATGGTCAAAAGCAGAACGGTTCGCCCGAATGCTGTCCAGAATTCCAGACTGGTCAGTGCGCTGACATAATTGCGAAAGCCGATGAAAATCCACAACGATTCCGGCTTGGTCAGGCGGAATGGCGTGAAACTCGAGTAAAGCGAGAACAGCAGCGGCAGCACGATCACCGCCGCAAGGACGATGATAGCAGGCAGCAGCAGGAGTGTCGGCGCTGATAATTTTGGAAACTTCATCTGGAATATCGGCCTTTTAATCTCTGTTCTCGGGCGGTGTCATGTGTCACCCCCCCTCTGGGCTGTCGGACATCTCCCCCACAAGGGGGGGAGATTAGCCCTCATTACCGATTCGATTAGTTCTGAGAGATTGCAAAATAAGCGAAAGTTTTAATGTCGATGTGATCTCCCCCCTTGCGGGGGGTCCGAAGGACGGGCGAGACCCGTGGCTCGCCCCGGAGTCCGACAGGGCAGAGGGGGGTGAACATCCCCTCAAACCAATCAAAGCTTTCCTGCATCCTTCAGGATATCGGTTGCCTTCTGGGCAGCCGTATCGAGCGCTTCCTTGGAGGTCTTGTCGCCAAGGATTGCGGCTTGAAGTTCCGGATAAACAGCGTTGGAAATCTCGATCCATTCAGCCAGTGGTGGAACCGGGAATGCATTCTTCGCCGCTTCCTGGAAAGCCGCCAGAACCTCGGTCTTGTACGGATCACCCTTGGCCTGTTCGATATCCCAGGCCCAGACAGCCGTACGCGTCGGCAATGGACCGGCTTTCGCTTCCAGCTTCTGGCTGTCTTCATTGGTCAGCCACCAGACGAGCGAAGCAGCTGCTGCCTTGTTGGCGCAGTTTTCCGTGACCGAGAAGCCATGGCTGCCGGACCAGCCGGTGCGCTTGCCTGACGATCCCGCCGGCTGAACCTTCACACCGACATTACCCGCAACCTTCGAGGATTTCGGATCGTTGAAAAAGCTGGCCCAGCCCGGCCAATCCAGATTGATGGCGATGGAACCGGACGCAAAGCCCTGCCCAAGATCATCCCAGAGATAGTTGGTCGTTCCGGCCGGAACAGCCTTCGCCTTGTAGAGATTGACGAACCAGTCGAGTGCCTTGATGCCAGCAGCAGAATTGAACGCGGGCTTGCCGTCCTTGTCGATATATTCGCCGCCCTCAGCCACCAGCATTTCGTAAAAACGGCCGTTGATTGCCTCTTCCTTGCCGGCAAACTGCGTGCCGTAAAAGTCAGGCGCCTTGGTGAAAAACTCTGCCTGATCGGTGACCTGCTGCCATGTGTCGGGCGGTGTCAGATCATAATTATACTTGGCCTTGAACGCCTTCTTGTTGGCTTCATCGGCATAAATGCTCTTCTGATAATACAGCGCCGAAACATCGAACTGCGCGCGTGGCAGCATGACCAGCTTGCCGTCCAGCGTTGATGCCTTGATATTGGCAGGAACGAAGGCGGCAATTTCTTCCGCCGGAATCAGCGCTGTCAGGTCGGTATAGATACTTGGATACTGTGGTGCGAATGACGAGTGGTTCGAACCGACACACCACTTCAGGCTGCCCGATGCAATGTCAGACTTGATCTCTTTGTCGAGTTCGAAATGATTCTTTTTCGACAGGATATTGACCTTGGCACCGGTCAGCTTTTCCCATTCGCCAATGCGTTCATATAGCGGCTCATATTGCTGGCCGCCAATCAGCTTGGCATCAATGGTTACGCCTTCAAATTTGCCCGGCAGTTCAGCACCGATGGCAAGGCTCGCGCTCATAAGAGCGATAACGCCAGCGGAAACGCTGGCAAGCAGATTTTTCATGCAAATTCCTCCCGATTTTCCCAGAGTGCCGCCTCCCGGCACAAATTATTGCACCCATATATGGGCGTCTCATTCATATACAAACATTATCACACTTGACCGTCAAGCGCGAAACGCTTTCCAATGAAGATAATCTTCGTATATGCATTAGGTCGTACACTCATAAATCTGTTCGAAATGGCGCCTGAAACGGCAAGAAGATGCGAGGAGAGGCGCGAAGGGCGGGGCCTTTCCCCCGGCTGAGCGGCTCGACACTGCAGCTTGCAGCCGTTTCGGCGCCTAGGATATGGTCCATTTGCCCGGCTACAGCGTCGCAAAGGCTCGAGAATGGATAAACATTCCCATCGCCTTTGCTCCTTGTCTCCGAACAAATGGCCTCATACCATTTCAGCCAGATTTATGAGTTTACGACCTAGATAAAAGAGGGGATCGACATGACCGAAGAAGACGACAGCGATCGCTACCGCGCGCCCGCCCTCGACAAGGGGCTGGATATTCTCGAATTGCTTTCAGGGATCGACGGCGGTCTCACTCAGGCGGAAATAGCCAAACATCTGGGCCGCAGCCCCAATGAATTTTATCGCATGCTCGACCGTCTCGTACGGCGCGGATATGTGACACGTCTTGAAGGCGATCGCTATTCGCTGACCCTGAAGCTTTTTGGCCTCGCCCAGTTGCATGCGCCGGTGCGGCGGCTTGCCTCCTACGCCACGCCATTGATGCGTGATCTTGCCGTGCTGTCCAAACAGGCCAATCAGCTCAGCGTTTTTGATCGCGGTGCAGCCGTCGTCATCGCCCAGCAGGAAGCACCGGATTATTGGGGTATCTCGATCCGAGTCGGTTCGCATATCAGTCTGTTCAACACCGGCTCCGGCCACGTGCTTCTGGCATTCCGTTCGGAGGATGAGCGCGCCATGATGATCGCCGAATACGAGAATCACGCGGATGACATCGCCCAGCCGCAGGATTTCAAAGAGCGGCTCGACCATATCCGCGAGCGCGGTTATGAAATCATGCCCAGTGCGCAAACGGCGGGTGTGTTCAACATCTCGGCGCCAATACTTGGCCCCGACGGCCGGTCAATTGCCGCGTTGACGTGCCCCTATATCAAGCTACTCAACATTGCCGATGCTCCCGATGTTGATCAGGCGCGGGAAATGCTCGTCGCCACCGCCAAAAAGCTGTCCGAGCTTGCCGGTGCCGACGTCATCCATTCCAGCGTTCCGCGGCAAGGTTGAGCGAGGCAGTGCCATGTTGATTGATACCCATCTGCATCTCATCGACCAGTCCGCCCTGCACTATCCCTGGCTGGCTGATGTCGAAGCCCTCAACCGGGACTTCCTTTATCAGGAATATGCCTTGCAGGCCCACCGCGCCGGGATCGTTCAGGCGCTGCATATGGAAGTGGATGTCACTCCGTCGGAGATTGAAACGGAAATCGGCTATGTCGCTGCGCTGTCGCAGCATGAGGGTAATCTGATTGCCGGGGCAATCGCCGCATGCCGTCCCGAAGAGGCTGGCTTTGCTGCCCATCTCGAACGCCAGCAGGCCAATCCTTTCGTCAAAGGCTTTCGCCGCATCCTGCACACTATGCCGGATGATCTATCCGAGGGCCAACTTTTCCGGGACAACATCAAGCGCATTGGCGGCACGGGCCTCACTTTTGATCTCTGTGTGCTGCCCCGCCAGATGGACAGGGCTATCGCTCTCGTCGACCTCGCGCCTGATGTTGCCTTCATCCTCGATCATTGCGGTGTCCCGGATATCAAGAGCAATGATTTCGGTGCGTGGCGCGGCAAGATCAGCGACATTGCCAAGCGGCCCAATATCACAGCTAAAATATCGGGCGTTGTTGCCTATGCCGATGGGGAATGGAGTACCGATACGCTGAAACCCTATGTGCAGCATGCGATCGACAGTTTCGGATGGGACCGGATTGTCTGGGGCAGTGACTGGCCTGTCTGCAGCTTGGGCGGCGGCCTTGCCACATGGGTCGCCACAACACATGCCTTGCTGTCCGGCTGCAGCGAGACGGAAAAAACCAAACTGTTTTCAGGCAATGCGAAACGGATATGGGGCCTGTAAGCGGCGTTCCATCTTTAAGATGCGTAAGCGTGGTCTGGTGAGCTGCACCTACTATTGTCGTAGTTTACCCCCCTCTGTCCTGTCGGACATCTCCCCCACAAGGGGGAGATCACATCGACATCGATTATATCGCTCAGTTTTCAGTATGTCAGAATTAGGCAAGATGGTCATGAGAGCTGATCTCCCCCCTTGTGGGGGAGATGTCCGACAGGACAGAGGGGGGTGAATAGAAAACAGCCAAGCTATTGGTTCTAAAAACAATCATCACAAACTTATCCACGCTGCCAAAACCCATTGTATTATCCGCATGTCCTTTCCGGCGGGAATGCTTCCGGAGTCGTTCGAAAGTCGGGAAAGGACCGGCGCCTCCGCGCTTCGGGTTGACGGACCTGATGCTCCGGGGGGATGCGTCCAGTAATCCTGCGCCGGTACTAGGGCCGGTGCGTGGCTGCAACGCCAAGCGGGGAAACAGCGCGCGATATGAGGCTGTCATGGCCTCCATCAGGCGCAAATGCCTGATAATCGGACAGGGCCCCCGGTGGAATGGACGCAGACAGAAATCGCCGGGCGGGTGGTCCGAAAGATCGCAAACCCCCATTCTACCCCAAGACCGCGTTCCAAGGACCGCCCGTCTTTCCCACATCTCAACAGCCAGACGCAAAAGCGGGCGTGGCAAGGCGGAAATGTATCCCGCATCAGAACAACACCACTTGCAATTGCATTCACGCGAATTGTGCAGAGGTAAAAAGCTTGCCTGCCAAGCCCATGCACTTTACCTCTGCTATTGAGGATCAAACAAACAGGACATCATATGGCAGCGGAAATCCACGGACCCGATCTACTCAGTGCTGTGGTGCTTTTGGGCGCGGGTGTCGTTGCCGTACCGGTCTTCAAGCGGCTGGGTCTTGGCTCCGTGCTTGGCTATCTTGCTGCCGGTCTGGTCATTGGTCCGTATGGCCTTAAATTCTTTTCCGATCCGCAAACTATTTTACACGTCGCCGAACTCGGCGTCGTCATGTTCCTGTTCATCATCGGACTTGAAATGCAGCCCTCCCGTCTTTGGGGGCTGCGGAAGGAAATCTTTGGTCTGGGCGCCCTGCAGGTTGGTGTCTGTGCCCTGCTGCTGACCGGTGTCGGCATCGCAACAGGCTTCCCCGTTGCCATATCCTTTGTTGCCGGTGCAGGCTTTGTCCTGACCTCCACTGCCATCGTCATGCAATTGCTGGAAGAGCGCGGCGAGATTGCCAGTCCCAAAGGTCAGCGCATGGTTTCCATCCTGTTGCTTGAGGATCTGGCTATCGTGCCGCTGCTGGCACTGGTTGCCTTTCTCGCTCCGATCGCCGCCACCGATGCCCCGCCCACGGGCCTGCGCTGGATGGATATCGGCATCGGCGTCGGCGCCATTGTCGGTATCGTTATAGCCGGGCGTTATCTGCTCAATCCGCTGTTTGGCTTTCTCGCCCAATCGCGGGCGCGCGAGGTCATGACAGCAGCAGCGCTGCTGGTGGTGCTCGGCGCAGCGCTGGTCATGCAGGTCAGTGGCCTCTCCATGGCCATGGGTGCATTTCTTGCCGGCGTGCTTCTGTCCGAATCGACATTCCGGCATCAGCTTGAAGCTGACGTTGAGCCCTTCCGTGGTATTCTGCTTGGCCTGTTCTTCCTCGCTGTGGGCATGTCGCTCGACCTGCGCGTGGTCACGGAAAATTGGCAGACTGTGGTGTTCTATGTCGTGGCTTTTATGGTGGTCAAAGCCATCGCTATCTATATCGTCGCGCGATTGCTGCGCTCAAGCCATGGCGAGGCACTCGAGCGGGCTGTCGTCATGGCACAAGGCGGTGAGTTTGCTTTCGTACTTTACTCAACAGCGACAGCCGTCGGCATCCTCGATGGCCGGGCCAATGCGATGCTCACGGCCATCATTATTATCTCGATGGTACTGACGCCAATTGCAATCATCGGTTTGCGCTTCATCGTACCACGTGAAAAGCAATCGCTGGATGGCGTGGATGTTGCCGAAGGCCTTTCCGGCAGCGTCCTTGTCATCGGCTTCGGCCGCTTTGGCCAGATCGCCAGCCAACCGCTGCTGCTGCGCGGTGTCGATGTTTCCATCATCGACAATGATATCGAGATGATTCAGGCCGCATCGCAATTCGGCTTCAAGGTCTATTATGGCGACGGCACACGGCTCGATATCCTGCATGCGGCAGGTCTGGGCCATGCTCAAGCCGTGCTGATTTGCGTCGACAAGGCTGAAACCATTCTCACCATAGCCGAGCAAATCAAGAATGAATTCCCGCTTATCCAGATTTATGCCCGCGCCTTCGACCGTGGCAACGCGCTCGCCCTCGTCCGCATCGGCGTAGAGTATCAGATGCGCGAAACCTTTGAATCAGCGCTGGCCTTTGGCGAAAATACGCTGGTGGGATTGGGAGTTGATCCTGAAGAAGCTGCGGAAATCCTGGAAGACGTCCGGCGGCGCGATGCGACGCGTTTTGAATTGCAGATGGCAAGCGATATCCGTGCGGGCAATGATCTGATGAAGGGCAACATGCCGGTTCCCGGCCCGCTGATCAAACCACGCCAGTCCGGCCGCGCGCTCAATGAGGAAACTGCCCGCATCCTGCCGGGTGCGCAAACTGCGGACACGGCAAATTGACCGGAACAAATATGGGAGACGACACAATGTCCGAAACGGATCAGGCTGGTATTGCCGACATCGTGACCTTCTGGCGTGATGCAGGTCCGGACGCCTGGTTCACGAAGGACGCGGCGTTTGACGAGACGTTCCGGCAGCGTTTCCTTGACCGGCATTTTGCTGCCGCACGGCGCGAATATGACCATTGGGTCGAAACAGCGGAAGGTACGCTGGCGCTGATGATCCTGCTTGATCAGTTCCCGCGCAATTCGTTTCGCGGCACCGGCCATATGTATGCAACGGATTCGTTGGCCCACTTCTATGCGGATCAGGCGCTGGAGAAAGGTCATGACCTGACACTTGAGCCATCGCTGCGCGGTTTTCTTTACCTGCCATTCATGCACTCGGAGGATATCGATCAACAATTACGCTGCGTGAAGCTCTATACGGCGTCGGTGCCAAGCCAAATCAAATGGGCTGAGGAGCACTACGATATTATCCGCCGCTTCGGCCGCTTTCCGCATCGCAATGTTATTCTCGGGCGAAAATCCACACCGGAAGAACTGGAATTTCTGGAGGCTGGCGGCTTTTCCGGTTGAGCAGAAGCATTGAATCTTTGCCGGTGCTCTTGAACGGGGGCGGGCAGACTGTCATTATAGGCACATCTGGCACCTGTAGTTTTCACCCATGACAGCCAGTCAAACAGGGACTGACCGCGCATCGATGCCGGACGAACAATCTGAAGAGCCTCCAAGTCCGGACTTGCGAAGCATGCTGACCCCGCAAACGCGGCGTCAGCAATCCTCTGCGTATACCTCCCCCATCTCTGATTTTGCCTGCATTGCGGGCGGCTTTGCGCTGTGTTTGACGGCTGCAGCTGCTCGCCGTGTCATGCACTGATTTTACTCACTGAAAAGGAACTGACTTCCCAATGGAATGGATTGCCGACCCCAATGCCTGGATTGGTCTCGCCACACTGATTGTGCTCGAGATCGTTCTCGGGATCGACAACCTCGTCTTCATCGCCATCCTCGCCGACAAATTGCCGCCGAGTCAGCGCAACCGCGCGCGCGTCGTCGGCCTGTCGCTGGCACTGATCATGCGTCTGGCTTTGCTCGCCTCCATCTCCTGGATTGTCACCCTTACCACCCCGCTTTTCAGCGTGGCCGGTTTTGGCTTTTCCGGACGCGATGTCATTTTGATCATCGGTGGTCTGTTCCTCCTGTTCAAAGGTACTATGGAACTGCATGAACGGCTTGAAGGCCACATGTCCGCCAAGGAATCCAACGCGGTTCATGCCGTGTTCTGGCAGGTTATTGCCCAGATTGTTGTGCTTGATGCGGTGTTCTCGCTGGACAGTGTCATCACCGCCGTCGGTATGGTGAAATATCTTGAGGTGATGATGATCGCCGTCGTCATCGCTGTTGGCGTCATGATGCTGGCCTCCAAGCCGCTGATGGCCTTCGTCAGCCGCCACCCGACAGTGGTTATTCTCTGCCTGGGCTTCCTCATGATGATCGGTTTCAGCCTGATCGTCGAAGGCTTTGGCTTCCATATTCCGAAGGGCTATCTCTATGCGGCCATCGGCTTCTCGGTACTGATCGAGGCTGCCAATCAGGTTGGGCGGCATAACCGCGACAAGCACGTTACCACCATGGATTTGCGTGATCGGACGGCGGGGGCGGTGCTGCGTTTGCTGGGCGGCGGCCGCAGCAGCAATGCACATCACCCGGAGGCCATCGACGTAATCGCCGAACAGACCGCTGCGGGGGATGTATTCCACCGCGAGGAAAAGGAAATGATCCGCGGCGTGCTTGATCTGGTTGAGCGTCCGGTGCGTTCCATCATGTCACCGCGCAACGAGGTTGAATGGCTTGACCTCAACGAAACCAATGAAGAGTTGCTGGCGGAAATCCGCACGCTCAATCATAGCCGTGTGGTTCTGGCCCGTGGCCGCGTTGATGAGTTTGTCGGTGTGGCTCTGACAAAGGATCTGCTGTTTGCCATTCTTGATGGAGGCAAGATCGATTGGGAAAAGGTCACGCGGCAGCCCCTGATCCTGCACGAGAACGCCAATGTTCTGCGCGTGATGGAACAGCTGCGCGGAACGACCGTACAGATGGCTATCGTTCTCGATGAGCATGGATCGTTCGAAGGTGTGGTAACGCCGACCGATATTCTGGAAGCTATTGCCGGCGATTTCCCTGACGAAGGTGAGGAGAGCCCGGTCCTCGAGCGTTCGGAAGATGGCAGCATTGTTGTGGATGCGTTTATCGATATCCGCAGGCTCAGTGGTTTGATTGAGCGCGACCTCGTCGATGATGGCGACCGCTACACGACGCTGGCTGGCTATATCCTGTGGAATCTCGGCCATATCCCCGCACAGGGCGAGAGGCTGAAAGTCGAAGACTATGAATACGAAATCGTTGAAATGGATGGCCGTAATATCGGCAAAGTGCGGATTTCTCCGACGGAAACGGCGGCCTATATCTGAGGCCGCCGCCTGCCAATCAAGTTCCCGCCCTGTTTTACAACGCGGCGGGAATTTTGTTCAGGCAGCCTGCCGAACCCAGCTTGGGAACGGGTCAAACAGATCTTCCCATTTTCCCGGCGTAAAGCTTTCGGCATCAACCAGACACGCATCAAGTTGCGCCCGCAACTGCACTTCATTCATCGGGTCCACGCCAATGAAAACGATCTCCTGCCGCCGGTCACCCCAGACCGGATCAAGATAAGGCTTCATCGATTTCAGCCACTCCGGATGTTCAGGCCATTGACTGCGCGGTATTGATGACCACCAAAGTCCGCGCTTTTCCGCCCGCACCAGCGCTCCGGCCTGACTGACTTCTCCAACACAGTCCGGGCGCGTTGCCAGCCAGAAAAATCCTTTTGACCGAACCACGCCCGGCCAATTCTTGTCGAGAAAGGCTTGGAACTTCTGGGGATCAAACGGCCGCCGCTCTTTGTAGACAAAGGAGCGAACGCCGTATTCCTCCGTCTCCGGCACGTGATCGGCAAAGCCATTCAATTCCTTGAACCAGAGCGGATGTTCCTGCGCCCTGTCGAAATCGAACAGACCGGTATTGAGGACGTCGTTCAACGGCACATCGGCAAAGTCCGTTTCGATCAATTTCGCATCCGGATTGAGCGCGCGGATAATCTTGCGCGCCAGATCCCGGTCATACAGTGATGCATCGGAAATCTTGTTGAGAATAATGACATCGGCAAACTCGATCTGATCGACCAGAAGATCGACCAGAGTCCGGTTGTCTGCATCACCCAATGACTCGCCACGATCACTCAGAAAATCGGCTGACGCATAGTCCTTGAGCAGATTGGCCGCATCAACCACCGTCACCATGGTATCGAGCTTGGCCACATCTGACAGACTCTGGCCATTTTCATCGCGGAAATCGAAGGTCGACGCAACCGGCAAAGGTTCGGAAATACCGGTTGATTCAATCAGCAGATAATCAAACCGGCCCTGCTTTGCCAGTGCCTGCACTTCCTGCAAAAGATCATCGCGCAGCGTGCAGCATATGCAGCCATTGGTCATCTCGACCAGTTGTTCATCGGTGCGCGAAAGATTGGCACCACCATCGCGCACAAGCGCAGCATCAATATTGACCTCGCTCATATCATTGACGATGACAGCAACCCGGCGGCCTTCGCGATTGTTGAGAATATGATTGAGCAGCGTGGTTTTCCCGGCTCCAAGAAATCCGGAAAGGACGGTGACTGGCAGGCGGTTGGGTATGGCTGTGTTTTGCATGGCTATTGCCCTCAAACTTGGGCCTGCTCCCCGCCGGGAAGCAGGCTTGAATTGTTATTCGTGAATTTCGCCGGAGCCGCCAACGGCCACGACATTGTAAGGTTTGCCTTCGACCGCGATTTCGCGGTCTTTTTCGAATTTTGCCGCATTTATGACATGCAGCTTGCTCTTCAGCGGATCGCTGACGACGATCTCATCGCCAGCAACGGCAATGCGCGGGCGTGGCAGATTCCAGTGACCGTCCATGCTGTATGGTTCGGTCAGTTTGATTGATTTGCTGATCTTGCCCGTTACAATATTGAGCTGATGCAACTGGCCGTCTTCGGTAAAAATATAGGCAAATTGTGGCCGTGCGGAATCAACGGCGAAGTGCACCCGACGCGCCGGAAGTTCGACCAGACGGAATGGATCGGCATTGCCGGATTCAACCAGCACGACCGCCTGCGGTCCATAATTGCCGAGAAAATATTGCAGACCCTTGCCGCCAAGCAGGCTCGTGCTTTTTCCATCCGGCAAAGATTTTGAATAGGCCAGATGTTCAATTTCTGGCCCATCGGCACCGGCTTTGACCAGCAGAAGCCCGGTCTTGCAAGCGATGGCCAGAACATTGCCTGACGACGCTTCACCATGCAGATCCGGGCATTCGTGCAATGATCCTATTGCTGCGTTGTTTTTATCCAGAACCTTGATGCCGATTGGCAGCTCATCAGTCGGCTTTTCCGGATGCGGCTCGGTGACGAGAACATCATCACCGTAGGAGATCGCGACACCGTGGTGGGGAGACGCCAGCTTGACGGTGCGCACGCCGGCTTTTCCATCCAGCACTTCGCTTTCCCTGACGATCTTGACCACGCCATCGCCGTCAAAAAACTGAGCAATGTTGCCATTATGATCAACGAAATGCGACGGGCGCTGCCCTTCGAGTTTGAAATCCAGCAGCCTGGGTGCCTCAACTCTGAGGTCGCCATGCGAACCGTGATCTTCAATGGCAATGCCGGTGGAGAGAATTGCGACTTCTGCTCCGTCACGCTCCACAGCGAAGATCGTCTTGCCGCTGTCCGAGACTGACAAGCCCGCCGGCGCTTTCAACTTGAATGTATCGAGAACCTTGCCGGTCTGCGGATCAAGCGCGCGAATTGTTGGCTCGGCCTGATCGGCGACAAACAACCTCCAGGTGGTCTGCTCGGCAGCAAATGACGGAAGCGCAGTTGCGCCAAATACCAGTGCGAGAGGCAGAACCATTTTCAGATGTCGTGACATGTTTATTCCTTTTATGCGTAGGTCTGTCGGGAAACATAATGTAATAACATTACATTCTTGCAAATGAAAAAAGCGGAGTCATCCCCCGCTTTCTCCACCTTCATCCATCAGCTGCCCAGGATGGCCTTTTTGAAGGCGCTGATATTGTGATGCATCATGTCAACGTATGTGCCGGCACCTTCCGCCGGTTCTGACAGTGCATCGGAAAACAAGGTGCCGCCGACATTCAGCTTGGTCTCGCTGGCAATCTGTTCGATCAGGCGGGGATTGGTGATATTCTCAACGAAGATGGCGGAAGCCTTGTCTTCTTTGACCTGTTTGATCAGAGCAACGACATCGGCAGCTGAAGGTTCAGAGTCAGTTGAGAGACCTTCCGGAGCCAGGAACTTCAAGCCATAGGCATTTTCGAAATAACCAAAGGCGTCATGTGATGTGATAATCAGACGCTTGGATTCCGGGATCGCCGCAATACCGGCCTTCACTTCAACCTCGGTGAGATCAAGCTTCTTGGTGTAGTCGGCACCATTCTTCTTGTAAGTGTCGCAGTTGGTCTTGTCGGCGTTGCAGAAGGCATCGACAATATTCTGGACATAGATTTTGGCATTGTGGATCGACTGGAAGGCGTGCGGATCAAAGGCACCGTGATCATGGTGTTCACCGCCTGCCTCGGCATGGCCTTCTTCTTCATCCTGCGCCTTGAGCGGTTCAACACCCTTGGTCAGTTCGACGATTGTCGCCTTGGTGCCACTGGCCTCAACAAGGCGCGGCAGAAAGCCTTCGAACCCGAGACCATTGACCAGAACGACATCGGCACCCGCGAGCGCTGCGGCATCAGAAGGCTTAGGCTCATAGACATGGCTGTCGCCGTTCGGGCCAACAAGATTGATCAGGGAAATCTTGTCGCCGCCAACATTCTTGGCAAAGTCTTCGATAATCGAAAAGCTGGATACGACCTTCAATTCCGCAGCAAATGCCGACGAATATCCCGCCCCAAGTAACAGTATAACATTCAAAGCCGTAGCAAGTTTGAGCGCCTTGCGCATGGGTAGTCTCCTTTATTGAATTATGCTGTTCTGTGACGATGGGAACGCATGCGGCTGTTCAGGACACCGCGAGAACCGACGAGGATGGATGCTATATACATCGCACCGGCGGAAAGAATGATTGCCGGGCCTGATGGCAAAGCGAAATGGTACGAGATCAGGAGCCCGGCGACGCAGGACACCATACCGATCAGAATGGCCACAGCGCACATGGGACCAACCCGCGTGGTCCAGAACCGCGCACCTGCGGCCGGGAGCATCATCAGGCCGACCGAGAGCAGCGTCCCCAATGCCTGAAATCCACCCACGAGATTGAGCACCACCAGCGCCAAAAAGATAAAATGAACCGGCGTTCCGATGCGGCTGACCGAGCGCAGAAACAGCGGATCAAGGCACTCAGCCACGAGGCCGCGCCAGAAAATGGCGAGGGTCACAATGCTGACCCCGCAGATCAGGCTGATCAGGATCAACGCATCATTGTTCAGCGCCAGAACTGTCCCGAACAACACATGCATCAGATCAACATTTGATCCACGCAACGAAACGATCATGACGCCGAGCGCCAACGAGATCAGATAGAAGGCCGCCATGGAGGCATCTTCCTTCTGGATGGTGAAGCGGGAAACAGCACCAGCACCCAGCGCGACGATAACGCCGGCAATCAATCCGCCGATGGTCATCGGCACGATTTGCAGACCATAGAGTAGGAAACCGGCCGCCGCGCCTGGCAAAATCGCATGGGACATGGCATCGCCTGTCAGGCTCATGCGCCGCAGCATAAGGAAAACGCCCACCGGGCAGGAACTGAGCGACAATGCCAGCGAACCAAGCAGCGCACGCTGCATGAAACTGTAGTCAACAAACGGAGCGATCAGAAAATCATACATTGTCCGGATCAAGCCCCATTTCGCCGGTCGTGGGCGTGATCGTCATTATGGGCATGGTGTTTATGATCGTGCGAATGCGCTGTTTCCGGCGTACCCGTTTCATCCGCCTCACACCATGGGGCACCTTCAGTCCAAGCCTCATGGAATTGGCGCGCATGCAGGAGATTTTCCGGGCGCAACGTTTCCTTGGATGCACCCCACGCAATCGGTTTGCGCGCGAGCAGCAAGGTCTCGGGAAAATGCTCGCGAACCAGATCAAGATCGTGGACGACAACCATGATCGTCCGCTTCTCCCCGTGCCAGCGCTTGATCAGTGCAATGAGATCGCCAACAGTTTTGGCGTCGATGGCGTTGAACGGTTCGTCCAGCAGGATCAGATCCGCATCCTGCACAAGCACCCGTGCAAACAGTGCACGCTGCAACTGCCCGCCAGAAAGGCTGTCGATCGGACGCTTTTCAAAACCGCCCAGCCCGACGCCCATCAGAGCCTTCGAAACCTGCTCGCGATCATCAGCGGTAAAACGGCCAAGCAGCCCGCGCTTTGGCCAGAGGCCCAGCGAAACCAGATCGATAACCCGCGCCGGGAAAGACCGGTCAAGCTCCGATTGCTGCGGCAGATAGGCGACGCGAACACCCTTCTCGACCACACAGGAGCCGGACATTGGTTTCAAAACACCGACAATGCCCTTCATGAGCGTTGACTTGCCTGAACCGTTTGAGCCCACAACCGCAGTC
Organism: Phyllobacterium sp. 628; assembly: GCF_014189505.1. Taxonomy (GTDB): domain Bacteria; phylum Pseudomonadota; class Alphaproteobacteria; order Rhizobiales; family Rhizobiaceae; genus Phyllobacterium. The sequence continues at coordinate 3,753,560 of NZ_CP050301.1, forward strand.
AATGAACCGCGCTCGACTGTACCGCTCAGGTGATGAACCGCAGGATGACTGCGGTACCCGAGGGTAAGATCGCGAAAGGTAAGGCATTGATCAGTCATTGTATATCCGTGTGCGTGGAATGGGAGGACATTGAATATTTACGCCCATCGCACGCCCTCTTCTTGACGTCTCGATATGTGATGTTATTACATTAGTCAAGAATGGCGAATTTGAGAATAGGACAATTAATTTATCCACTGGCAGTAAATGAAGTGGTTCCCTATCTCTAAGGAAGTAGAAATTTGCAACGAGAGACTTGTTTGCGGCTGATTCAAGAGATAGCAGCTTTAATGAGTACTTTCAGGAGACCGACGGCAATGACGACCGCCCAAGAGCTGACAAAAAACCAGTCACTGGTTTTCAATACGTTGTCGCGCGCGGATGGGCCGCTCAGCGCCTACACTATTCTTGACCAATTGCGCGGCGATGGCTTCCGCGCACCGCTGCAGGTTTATCGCGCACTGGAAAAGCTGCTCGACTATGGCATGGTCCATCGTCTCGAAAGTATCAATGCATTTGTCGCGTGCGCCCATCCGCACCACCACGGTCATAGCCACGGCATGATCGCTTTCGCGATCTGTGAAAAATGCGGTCAGGTCTCGGAATTTTCAGACGATATTATCACGCAGCGTGTCCGGCAATGGACGACAGACAACGGTTTCAAGCAAACCAAGACCACGATCGAGATTCGCGGCGTCTGCGCCAATTGCGGAACAGCCTGACAAGCGTCAGGCCTTGTAGGCCTTGAGAAAAAGATCAACACCCGCCGTCACGGTCTTGCGAATTTGCTCGGGCTCGGGCTCATTCTCCATCTGACCGAACAGGCGCCGGCGCAACAGACCTGAATGAAAAAGGTCTGAAAGCTGATAAGCGGCTATCTCCGTATCTTCTATGGCAAGAAAGCCTGCGGCGACGTGCCTGTCCAGGAGGGCACGCATGATAGCAAGGCCTTTCTTCGGGCCCTTCTCGTAGAAGCTGCAACTCATGGAAGGCATGCGCTCGGCTACACCAATAATAACCCGCTGCGCTTGAATACCCGCATTCGACGTAATGAGGGTGGAAAGCGCAATACCAAACTGGATCAGAGCTTCCCGCAGGTCGCTATTGCTCTCCAATGCCTGGTAGATTCCGTCAAACAGCGCCGTCTTGTATTGCTGGCACAGATCGATGAACAGCTCTTCCTTGTTATTGAAGTAGACATAGATCGTGCCCTTGGACACGCCCGCTTCACGGGTAATGTCATTCATGCTGGCGGCATCAAAACCCATCTGTGAAAAAACACGGTTGGCGCCATCCAGAATCTGCTGACGTTTCACCGGATCCTGTCCGGCGGCCAAGCGGCCGGGCCGCTCGAATGATGTCATGCCTGGGTCAACAACGGATGCCTTGGTAGACGACATATTAGTCAAATTTCCTCGTTTTCGATTCTTTTTCGAACCAACCGGTTCGATCCACTTGATATGCGCTCTCATTTGAGGTATGTCAACGATCGAACCGATTGGTTCAATCAAATTCAGATTGAACACCTGTAGAAAGAGTTCCTACATGTCCGCGCCGAAATCTACAAATGAAGCCGAAATTCGCCAGTTTCCGACACCTTCGCCTGCGTCCAAGGTTGAGGCACCGGCAACAGCTGAAGCGCCACAGCACGAAGTTGTGACATCAACGCCGGCTCCGCCAAAGCGTTCCGTGAGGCGTTTTATCCTGCCGGTCATTATCGTCGCGGCCGTGGGTGCCGGTGCATGGTATGGACACGAGTGGTGGACAACAGGCCGCTTTATGGTCTCGACCGATGACGCCTATATACAGGGCGACATCACAGCGATTGCCCCCAAGGTCACGGGTTACATCGACACCATCAATGTGGTTGCCAATCAGCGCGTCAAGGCCGGTGATGCACTGGTGACGCTTGACGACGGCGACTATACGATTGCCGAGAAGCAGGCTGAGGCCCAAATCGCCACACAGCGGATGACACTTGAACGCATTCAGGCACAGACCGAAGCCGCCAAAGCCTCACTTCAGCAGGTGGAAGCCGGAAAGGTTGCCACGCAAGCTGTTTTGACCAACGCAATTGCAGCATCTGCACGTGCCAGCCAGTTGCATGCCACACGCTTTGCCTCCCAGTCACAGCTTGATGATGCAACGGCAGCTCTCGATCAGGCCAAAGCCAACCTCGTTTCGGCTGATGCGCAAATTGCTGCTGCGGTCGCCAATGTCGGGGTGCTGGAAGCTCAGTATAAAGAGGCTGAAAGCACCGTCGCCTCGCTGCAGCTTGCAAAGGATAAGGCCGCTCGCGATCTTTCCTTCACTGTTATTCGTGCACCTCTCGATGGTGTTGTCGGCAACCTTTCGGCCAAGAAGGGTGACCTTGTGAGCCCCGGCCAGCGTTTGGCTGCTCTTGTGCCGGTCGATGCGCTCTACATTGATGCGAACTACAAGGAAACGCAGTTGCGCAACATTGTACCGGGTGAAAAAGTCCGCGTACGGGTTGATGCACTTTCAGGCGATACGTTTGAAGGCACTGTTGCTTCAATCGCTCCAGCATCTGGTGCGGTGTTCTCCTTGCTTCCAGCTGAGAACGCTACAGGCAACTTCACCAAGGTTGTCCAGCGCGTTCCGGTTCGTATTGCCCTGCCCGCCGATGTACTGGCATCCGGCAGACTTCAGGCAGGTCTGAGCGTGATCGTTGACGTCGACACGCGCACGGCTCCAGCCAAGTAACACGCAACGAGCATCAGGCCGAAGATCATGTCGAGTGCCACCACAAGCGGAAAACCGGTAGCACCGGTTGCGTCAGATCAAATTGACCCGAAGAAAGCCATCGCCTTCGTGGCGATGGTCTTCGGCATGTTCATGGCGATTCTCGACATTCAGATCGTCTCGGCATCGCTCGCCGAGATTCAGGCCGGATTGAGCGCGAGTTCGGACGAAATTTCCTGGGTTCAGACGTCTTATCTGATCGCCGAAGTTATCATGATCCCGCTTTCAGGCTTCCTTGGGAGGCTTTTGTCGACGCGGGTTCTGTTTACGATTTCCGCTGCCGGCTTCACCGCCGCCAGTATACTCTGCGCCACCGCGACAAATATCGACCAGATGATCGTCTACCGCGCGATTCAAGGCTTTATCGGCGGCGGCATGATCCCCAGCGTCTTCGCAGCTGCTTTCACCATTTTCCCACCGTCCAAGCGATCCATCGTTTCACCGATCATCGGACTTGTTGCGACACTTGCGCCGACAATCGGGCCAACTGTCGGCGGCTTTCTCAGCCACGCCTTTTCCTGGCACTGGCTGTTTCTCGTCAATGTTATTCCCGGCATCATCGTGGCCTTTGCCGCCTGGAACCTCATCGATTTCGACAAAGGCGACAAGTCGCTGTTCAGCAAGTTCGACTGGTGGGGCCTTGCCGGCATGGCTACGTTCCTTGGTTCACTCGAATATGTTCTGGAAGAAGGCCCGCGCAACGACTGGCTGCAAGACAGCTCAATCTTCTTCTTCGCTATTGTTCTTGTGATCGGCGCGCTGCTGTTTTTCTATCGAGCCTTTACCGCCGAAGAACCGATCGTTGATTTACGGGCATTCAAGAACCTGAACTTTGCCTTTGGCTCTGTGTTCTCATTCATCATGGGCGTTGGTCTCTACGGCTTGACCTACCTTTATCCCCTCTATCTCGGACGCATCCGCGGCTATGATGCGTTGATGATCGGCGAAGCTCTGTTCGTCAGCGGTCTTGCCATGTTCATGACCGCGCCCGTGGCAGGTTTCCTGTCCAATCGCATGGACCCGCGCCTGATGATGATGATCGGCTTTGTTGGTTTCGCCGCTGGCACGTGGACCATGACAGGTCTCACCGCCGACTGGGATTTCTACGAATTGCTGCTGCCGCAAATCCTGCGCGGCTGCTCGCTGATGCTCTGCATGGTACCGATCAACAATCTTGCGCTAGGCACACTTCCTCTCTCGCGCCTGAAGAATGCGTCCGGTCTGTTTAATCTGACGCGTAACCTTGGGGGTGCGGTTGGCCTTGCTGTCATCAACACGATTCTGACGGATCGCGGAGTGATGCACTATGCCCAACTTTCGGAGAATGTGCGCTGGGGGAACCCGGAAGCTGAAGACCTGATGGCCAGCATGAGCAGAAACTTCGAGTCCCACGGCATCGACGGGTCAACAGCCGCACTCGTCAGGATTTCAGGAATGGTGCATCGACAGGCTTCGCTGATGTCATTCATGGATGTTTTCTATATCCTGACGATGCTGTTTGCCTCACTTGCTTTCTTCGCGATCATGATGCGCAAACCAGCGCCCGCTGCATCAGGCGGCGGTGGCGGCGGGCATTAGAGCAAGTTTGCTCTAGCTCTGCTGATCACCACGCAGGCGACTGGACCAGTCTTCCACCTTACGCGTTTCCAGACGCCGCTGCGCATAGCGTCGCCAACCGTCCGGAAGCCGTTCCAATGTTGCCATTTCCGCAAGCGCGTCAAGATTCATGGTGTCGATGTAGAGCGTGTGCCACAAGCGGCGGATGGTCCAGTCGGGCGTTGACCGGTCAACACAGGTGATCGTATCTCCCGCTGAAACATAGCCTGTTTCGAGTACCCGGTAATACCAGCCGGTTCTTCCTGTTGTCTGGACACGCAAGGACATATCCGAAACGCCGAAGCGACTGTTCAGCTTCCAACAGGGCTGCCTCCCCTGCGACACCTCAACAAGCGCTGCACCCACACGAAACACATCGCCGAGGGCCACATTCGTTTCATTGAGCCCCATCGTCGACAGATTTTCGCCAAACGCCCCGACTTGCTCAAGAACCGGCAAGTCACCAATTTCCCCGATCCAGTTTTCATAATGATCAAAGGGGTAATGATGAACAGCCTTATCGACACCGCCGTGACGTTTCATATCGCCCTGAGCATCTCCCTCAAATCCGGTCGCGCTTAACCAAAGGCGTCCCTTGACAGCCGCCTTGGCTATTCCGCTGAGTACCTCTTTATCTCCCAATGGCGCCAGCGCGCCAATAAGCAGATCGATTTTAAAGTCCGTCATAGATGTCATTTTCGGTATCCTGAATATCGCCGGAGGTTGACGATATTTGGGTGGATCTTCAACCCCGCGTGTTGTCACGTCCAAGGTGCAGCCGCCATGAGCCTGAGAATTTACATCGGAATTTTGATGCATTCACTGCGAAGTGACCAGGCAAAACCCGCCTGAATGAATATTGTCTTCTCTGTTTTTCGGGCTCGAAATTTGCATAGTCGCCGTCTGCTTCCTCATGAAATCCTGCAAGAATCCCAGGCGAAAACATTAGTCCCCTAACGTAATTTTCGATTGTTCAACACGCTCCTGTGGATGGCAATGTCGTAAGAAATCAAACGCGACATTAATTATTCGACTAACTGACGCACCCTCCAACATTTTTGTCGCTATTGGAGTAATTTAGCCCTGTTTCCGGCTGGCGCCAATTTTCCGTATTGGGCGAATTGCTAAGCCACCGAAAAAATGTTTCACTTGCCGCTACTGCTCATGAAAAGACGTTCGCGGGCCTGTCATCTAACTGACATGAGAGCCCTATATCGGGAGGCAGGAACGTCGAAAAAAGAGCCAATGACGTTTGTCGCTTAAACAGGGGTGTTAAAATGGTTGTTTCTTCAAAACGCTTGCTCTCTCTATCGACAGCTTTGCTGTTCGCAAGCACAACGCTTTCGTTCGCGGATGCACCGGCAGAACTGGTTGCAGCTGCTAAGAAGGAAGGCGCGCTGACAACAATCGCATTGCCGCACGACTGGTGTGGTTATGGCGATATCATTGCAGGCTTCAAGGCAAAGTATGGTTTGACAGTCAACGAGCTCAATCCAGATGCCGGATCGAAAGACGAAGTCGAAGCGATCAAGGCAAACAAGGACAACAAGGGCCCACAGGCACCTGACGTTATCGACGTTGGTCTTTCGTTCGGCCCGGAGGCCAAGAAAGGCGGCCTGACACTGCCTTACAAGGTTTCCACATGGGATTCGATCCCGGCAGAATTGAAGGACGCCGACGGTCACTGGTACGGCGACTATTATGGCGTCATGTCATTCGAAGTGAACACCGACATCGTCAAGAACGTACCAAAGGATTGGGCTGATCTGCTCAAGCCGGAATATGCCAACACAGTTGCGCTCGCTGGTGATCCACGCGCTTCGAACCAAGCGCAGCTCGCCGTTTTGGCCGCTGGCGCATCGACTGGTGCAAAGCCGGGCGCAGCTGCTGGCGAGGCTGGTCTGAAGTATTTTGCCGATCTCAACAAGGCTGGCAATTTCGTGCCGGTTATCGGCAAGTCGGGCACACTGGCACAGGGCGCAACCCCGATCATCATCAACTGGGATTACAACGCTCTTACGGGTCGCGATACGCTCAAGGGCAACCCGCCGGTTGAAGTTGTTGTTCCGACAACAGGCGTTCTCGCCGGTGTCTATGTTCAGGCCATCAGCGCCTACGCACCGCATCCCAATGCAGCCAAGCTCTGGATGGAATATCTCTATTCCGATGAAGGCCAGATCGGCTACCTCAAGGGCTATTGCCATCCGACACGCTTCAAGGATTTGGTAAAGAACAACAAGGTACCGAAGGAAGTTCTCGACAAGCTGCCGCCAGCAGCAGCCTACGAAAAGGCTTTCTTCCCGACCCTCGATGAACAGGCTGCCGCCAAGGAAGTCGTCACCAAGGGCTGGGACAAGGTTGTTGGCGCCAACGTCAAATAATCTCTGAGATCTGAATCCCCGTGGAAACATCCGCGGGGATTCCTTTTTCAGGACCTGAGCCATTTCGGCCTGAATTGACTGTTGGTTTGTACGCTTCGCAAAATGCGTGTCAGCGACTATAATTGCATCCAAGAAAGCGGTTTCCAAAATCCCATGAGCGCGATTTCAGAAGCAAGCACACCACATATCCCACCTGTTGCCACTCAGGAGCGCAAACGTCTGTCGCTCGACTGGCTCGGCGTCATGCCGTTCTTCATCTTCGCGGTTATGTTCCTGGTTCTACCAACGATCTATCTGGTCGCCGGTGCATTTCAGGATGCGCAGGGTAATCTAACTCTCAATAACCTCGCCAACCTGTTCCAGCCGTCCATTATGGATGCATACTGGATCTCGATCAAAATCTCCCTGACATCCGCGCTTCTTGGCGCGTTCATTGGCTTTTGTATCGCTGCAGCAATCACCTTGGGTGGACTGCCGAGCTGGATACGTGCGCCGATGATGACCTTTTCCGGGGTGGCATCGAACTTCGCAGGCGTTCCGCTGGCCTACGCCTTTCTGTTTACGCTCGGACGTACGGGGCTCGTTACATACCTGCTGGTCAATGTCTTCGGCTTCAATCTCTACGCCCACGGCTTCAATCTTCTGAGTTTCTGGGGGCTGACCATAACCTACCTCTATTTCCAGATTCCCTTGATGGTTCTCATCATCACGCCAGCTCTTGACGGGTTGAAGCGCGAATGGAAGGAGGCAGCCACCATTCTCGGCGCCACCGGGCCGCAATACTGGCGCATGGTTGCTTTTCCAATTCTCTGGCCTGCCCTGCTCGGAACCATTCTCCTGCTCTTTGCCAATTCCTTCGGCGCTATCGCCACGGCCTATGCACTCACGGGATCGTCACTGAGCATCGTACCCATCGTTCTCTACGCCCAAATTCGCGGCGACGTACTGCAGGATCCGCAGCTCGGTTATGCCTTGGCCTTTGGTATGATTGTCATCACCGGCATCTCCAACGGCATTTACATCTGGATGCGTGCCAGCAGTGAACGGTGGCTCAAATGAAGATAAATCGTTTCTGGTCGTGGATTGCGCTTGCGTTCGGCATTCTCTATTTCGCGCTGCCTTTGTTGGGATTGTTTGAATTCTCGCTACGCATGCGGCGCGGTGTCTATTCGTTTGACGCCTATTGGGTTGTGCTGAACGATCCGGGCTTTCAGGCGACTTTTGCTTATTCCGTCGTGATGGCAATCGCCACCATTCTTGTTGGTGTGCTGCTGATCGTTCCAACCGCCTATTGGGTCCGTCTGCGCCTGCCAGGCTGGCGGCCTTTCATCGAATTCATCACGCTGCTGCCGCTGGTCATTCCGGCAATCGTCATCGTGTTTGGCTATATCAAGCTTTACAATACATCTTCGATGCTACCGCTGACCGGCTCAGCCATCGGAACGAATATCCTGTTGTGCTTCGGTTATACGACGTTGGCGCTGCCTTACATGTACCGTGCTGTCGATACCGGACTTGGCGCTATTGATATCCGCACCATGACGGAAGCTGCGGAAAGCCTTGGTGCCAGCCGGATCACCATCATGTCCCGCATCATTCTTCCCAATGTGCTTGTTGCGGTTCTGTCGGGTGCGTTTCTGACTTTTGCCATCGTCATTGGCGAATTCACCATGGCCGCCCTGCTCAACCGACCGGCTTTTGGGCCGTTCCTTCAGCTACTCGGAGCCAACCGGGCTTACGAACCCGCCGCGCTTTCTGTCATAGCCTTTGCCATAACCTGGGTCTGTATGGGGCTGATCCAGATCGTCACCCGCTTCAACAAATCCCTCGCTGCAACCAAGCGATAATCGGGAACCTGCCAATGTCATTTCTTACCATCAGCCATTTGAAAAAGAGTTTTGGAGCGACAACCGTTGTTCACGATTTCAATCTGAACATCGAGAAAGGCGAGTTCATCTCCTTCCTCGGACCCAGCGGCTGCGGCAAGACGACCGTCCTGCGCATGGTTGCCGGTTTTGAAATACCGACGTCAGGCATGATCAGCATTGGCGGCAAGGACGTCGTCAATCTCAAGCCGAACCAGCGCAATATCGGCATGGTGTTTCAGGCTTATGCCCTCTTTCCCAACATGACCGTGGCGCAGAATGTTGCCTTCGGTCTGAAGGTCGCGAAGAAGCCACAGGCAGAGATCAATGCGACGGTGCACGAGATGCTGTCGCTGATCAAACTGGACCATCTGGCCGAGCGCTTCCCCTATCAGCTTTCCGGCGGCCAGCAGCAGCGCGTTGCCCTTGCACGTGCCTTGGCCACCAAGCCACAGGTGCTTTTGCTGGATGAACCGCTCTCGGCGCTGGATGCGAAAATCCGCGTGTCGTTGCGTGAAGAAATTCGGGCGATCCAGCGCAAACTTGGCATCACCACGATTTTCGTTACTCACGATCAGGAAGAAGCTTTGTCGATCTCGGATCGCATCGTCGTCATGTATGAAGGCAAAGCCGAACAAGTCGGTGCGCCGTTTGAAATTTACAACAAACCAGCATCGCGCTTTGTCGCCTCGTTTGTCGGAACGCTGAATACTTTGGATGCGGTCGTGCGTGATGCAAGTACCGGCACGATAACGGTCGATGGCAAGGATGTCTCGATTGGCCTGAAACGCCTCAACGGCCATAAGAATGGCGACAAGATTTCGCTTGCGGTTCGCCCTGAGGCCGTCAGCCTCGGTGAAGCCACGGGCAGCCGCGAGACAACACTCGACGGCAAGATCAACAGCGTGCACTTTCTTGGATCGGTCATCCGCATTCGTGCCTCGCTCGGCGATAACATGGTCTCGTTTGATACATTCAACGATCCAAGCGCTCCGCCGCCAATCCCAGGCGAAGATGTCAAGGTCAGCCTCGCGGCAAAGGATTTGCTGGTTCTGGAGCATTAAACTCCGGCATCGCTTCGAAAACAAACGGGGTGCTGTTGCCAGCACCCCGTTTTAATTTGACGACTGAGTTAAGCGCTGCAGCTATCCCTCAATCGCTTCATCAAGCAGCTTGAGTGCTGCTTTTTTAGTAAGTTTAACCGGATTACCGCCAGCAGTCGGGTCGACGATTGCCATATCGGCGATCAGCTCTTTCTGCTTCTTCGTCATATTGAGGTCTTTGATCAAACCCGGCAGCGCATGCGGAACTTTCAGTTCCTTGCGCAGCTTGATGATCGACTTGGCAAAGCCGTCGAAACCACCCTTGATGCCGATATAATTGGCCAGCCGCGCAATGCGCTCTTCCACCGCATCACGATTGAACGCCAGCACATAGGGCATGAAGACCGCATTGGTCATGCCGTGATGCGTGTCATACAGCGCGCCAATGGGATGCGACAAGGAATGGATCGCGCCGAGGCCCTTCTGGAAAGCGGTTGCACCCATCGCCGCCGCACTCATCATATGCGCGCGAGCTGTCAGGTCCTTGCCATTGGCATAGGCTTTGGGTAGGTTTTCAAAAACCAGACGAATACCTTCAACCGCAATGCCATCCGCCATCGGGTGATAACCCGGGGCGCAATAGGCTTCGAGGCAGTGCGCGAGCGCATCCATGCCGGTACCAGCTGTAATGAAAGCCGGCATACCAACCGAAAGCTCAGGATCAGCGATGACAATCGCTGGCAACAGCTTCGGATGGAAAATAACCTTCTTGGTGTGGGTTTCTTCATTGGTGATCACACCCGCACGGCCGACTTCCGAACCGGTGCCAGCAGTCGTCGGCACTGCAATAATCGGCGCGATCACATCGCTGTTGGCACGCGTCCACCAGTCATCAACATCTTCGAAATCCCAGACCGGACGGGTCTGTCCTGCCTGAAACGCGATAAGCTTGCCAAGGTCGAGCGCCGAACCGCCACCAAAGGCAATAACGCCGTCATGCTTGCCCTTTTTGAACACGGCAATACCGGCGGTCAAATTGGATTCGACCGGATTTGGCTTTACCTCGGAGAAAACGCCATAGGGAACTTTGGCATCGTCAAGAATCTTCAGCGTGCTTGCGACAACTGGCAGCTTGGCAAGGCCTGGGTCGGTGACGAAAAGCGGCTTCTTGATGCCGGTCGCTTCCAGCACCTCCGGCAATTCCTTGATACGGCCCGCGCCGAAGCGAACGGTGGTCGGGTAATTCCATTTGGAAATCAGTTTGCTCATGGTGTGTCTCTTTCAGAAAATCAGATCGCTTCGCGCAGATGGAAGGATTTTGGCCGGGTCAGGTTACCGTAGCCAATGGCAGACATCGCAGCGCCCTTGCCGGTTTCCTTGACTCCGGTCCAGACCAGCGCCGGATCGATATAATCGCAGCGGTTCATGAACACAGTACCGGTTTCAATCCGGTCGCCGATGCCTGCCGCCCTGTCAGTGTCGGTGGTCCACAGCGAAGCTGTCAGGCCATACTGGCTGTCATTCATTAGGGACAGTGCTTCCTCGTCATTGCGCACCTTCATGATGCCAACAATCGGGCCGAAGCTTTCTTCGCGCATGACACTCATCTGGTGATCGACACCCGTGAGCACTTCGGGTGCGAGATAGGGCGACCCTGCCTTGTCATTGGCAACACTCATATTGACATGGGCCGTCGCACCCTTGCGCAATGCCTCGGCCTTCTGCTCGCGGATCAACTCAGCAAAGCGTGTCTGCGCCATTGGACCCATTGTTGTTGCCGCATCCAGAGGGTTGCCGACAACATACTGCTTCGTCAGATCGACAAAGCCATCGACAAAGCGGTCATAGACGTCAGCGTGTACATAGATGCGCTCGATGCCGCAGCAGCACTGGCCAGAATTGAAGAATGCGCCGTCAACCAGATTGGCAACCGCATGGTCCAGATTGACATCCGGCAGCACATAAGCCGGATCCTTGCCGCCGAGTTCCAGCCCGAGCGACATGAATGTTCCCGCCGCAGCTTTCTCAATGGCTCGGCCGCCACCAACGGAACCGGTGAAATTGACGTGATCAATACGGCCGGAACCAAGCAGCTTTTCTGTCTGCGCGTGATTCACAACGATATTCTGGAAAACGCCCTTCGGCAGCCCGGCTTTTGCGAAAGCCTGCGCAAAGCGTTCGCCCACCAGCAGCGTCTGCGCTGCATGTTTAAGAATGACACTGTTGCCAGCCATCAGAGCCGGAATGATCGTGTTGACGGCAGTCAGATACGGATAATTCCATGGGGCAATGACCATGACGACGCCAAGCGGCACATGCTTGATGTAGCGGCGAAAGCCCGGCTTGTCGTTCTCGATGATGGGTGCGAGCGCCTGTTCTGCAATGCGAACCATATAGCGCGTGCGCTCTTCCACGCCGCCTTTTTCGCCGCCATAGCGGACAGGCCGCCCCATCTGCCAGGCAATTTCCGGCACGATTTCTTCATTCATGGCAAGCAAGGCATCCAGCGCCGCAAGGCAAAGCTGGCCGCGCTCGGCAATGCTTGTCTGCGACCAGCTCACCTGCGCCTGCTTTGCGGCTTCCACCGCCGCATCAATGGCCTTGTCCGTTGCGATGGGACGTTCCGCATAAACAGAACCGTCAATGGGAGTGATCAATTTGACCGTCTCGGTCATGGGTAAACCTCTAGTCTGTGTTTTAAAAAGTCAGTTCCTGTCCCGCGGCTCGGAGCACGGGACAGATTTTGCTGTTTGTCTTCAATACCGTTCGAAACCGCGATGCAACTCCCAATCGGTGACCCGGCGGTCATACTCAAACTGTTCCCACTTGGCGGTGTGGACATAGTGCTCCACAACATCTTCACCGAGGGCGGTTTTGAGCATTTTCGACTTGGCCAGTGTTTCCGTCGCATCGCGCAGGGTCTTGGGGATTTCGCGTAAGCGCGCACCACCATAGGCATCACCCTGGAACGGCTTGTCGAGTTCAAGCTTCTCATCAATGCCCGCAAGACCGGATGCAATCAGGCCGGCAAAGGCAAGATAGGGGTTCAGATCAGCGCCGCCGATGCGGCATTCGATGCGAATGCCCTTGGTGCCTTCGCCGCAAAGCCGGAAACCAGCCGTGCGATTATCGAGGCTCCAGACGTTTTTGGTTGGTGCGAATGTGCCCGCCTGAAAGCGCTTGTAGGAATTGATATAGGGCGCGAGGAAGAAGGTGAAATCGTCGGCATATTTCAGCTGTCCAGCCACCCATTGGCGCATCAGCGGCGACATCGTGTGTTCGGCGTTCTTGTCGAAGAACAACGGTGTCTTGCCATCTGCGCTCCACAACGAATTGTGCACATGGCTGGAGCTTCCGGCCAGCGAGTAATCGTACTTCGCCATGAAGGTGATCGCCTTGCCCATCTGAGTGGCGATTTCCTTGCAGCCGTTTTTCATGACCACATGACGGTCGGCCATTTCAAGCGCTTCGGCATAGCGCACATTGATTTCTTCCTGTCCCGGACCCCATTCACCCTTGGAATTTTCCACGGGAATACCCGCATCAAACAGACCATTGCGGATGGCGCGCATGACCGCGTCTTCCTTGGTGGTCATCTGGATCACGTAATCCTGAATGTAAGGCGACGCCGTGCTCATACCCTTCCAATGTTTGGCGCGGGCACTCTCGTAGGTCTCATCGAAAAGATAGAATTCGAGCTCGGAGGCGAAGTAGGCGAGATAGCCGCGTTCTTTCAGCCGTGCCAGCTGGCGCTTCAGGATAGCGCGCGGCGAATGGGCGAGATCCTCATGGTGGTGATGATCGAGAATATCGCACAGAACCAGTGCACACTTTTCCAGCCATGGAATGTGGCGGATGGTGGAAAGGTCCGGCTTGATGACAAAGTCGCCATAACCCTGTTTCCAGCTGGCCGCCTTGTAGCCGGGGACTGGCTCCATATCGATGTCGTTGGCCAAGAGATAGTTGCAGCCGTGTGTCTCATCATGGGCAGATTCGACAAAGAAGCTTGCATGGAAGCGTTTGCCAATCAGGCGGCCTTGCATATCGACGAAGCAGGCCAGCACCGTATCAATTTCACCATTGGTTACATGGCGCTTTAGTTCGTCGAAACTCCAATGTCCGGGCATTTCTTGTCTATCCTCAAGCAGAATTTTGATCGGGTCATGGAAAGGGCGACCGACCGCAGCCGGCCGCCCTTTTTTGGAGATTAGTTTCGTTCACCCACTGCCTTTTCAGCGGCCGCAATCTCAGCAGCGCGCTTGGCTACTTCCGCACCAATCGGCGGCCCCTGGAAGCGGCGCCGCTCAAACGCAAACCAGACAATGGCCGTCACAACGAGGAAGCCAACTGTGATGTACAGCGCCCATTCGTTTGGCGGCTGGATACCCAGAATGAAAATCAGCGCCATGGCGATAATCGACAGCACGGCGAAAAGCTTGAACATGCCTTCCCCCAGATTCCATGGTCCCATCGTCGTCCACTTTGGTGTGCCCCAGGCAAACAGGCCGAGAGCGATCGGAATAGCGAACGAGAAGAACAGGAAGATGACCGTGCAGGATACGACAATCGTATAGACCGGCGTATCGCCGATTGTGACGAGCGAAGAACCCCAGACGAACAGCACCGAAAGCGTAGCACCTGTCCATGTGGCTGCTACCGGTGTGCGGTATTTCGGGCTGACTTTCGACAGAACACTCGATGCAGGAAGACCCTTGTCACGTGCAAACGCGAAGATCATGCGTGAAACCGACGTCACGGTCGCAAGTCCGCACAGGAACTGGCAGATGAAGATCAGGAAATAAAGGATATCCTTGACCAGCGGATTGACCTGTTCACCCATGGCCCAGAAGAACACGTTCCAGCCCTGAGCAGCAGCAGCGTCCATGCTTGGCAGCATCAGCACGAATGAACAAAGCATGATGTAGCCGAATACGGCAGACCACAACACGGACGAGATCATACCGCGCGGCACTGAATGCGCCGCCTTGACGGTTTCTTCCGAAGTGTGGGCAGAGGCGTCATAGCCTGTGATCGTATAAATCGGCAGCAACAGTCCAAGCAGGAAGACCCAGCTTTGCGACAGGGTTGGCCAGACAGATGCGCCGGTCAATGTTCCGTCAGCAGCCATTGTTGGCTGACCTGAATAATTCGCGAATGTGAAGAGCCGCGAGAAGTCATATGTGTCGGCCACAGCGAGACACACCACCGAAAGCGCGATAGCGGTGACAAATATCAGATAACCGGAAAAATCAGTCAGCTTGGCCGTCAGGCCGATGCCCATATGGTTGATCAGAGCCTGAATACCCGTCAGGATCACCAGGAAGATGATGCGAACCGTTGTCGTGTCTTCCATGCCGAGATAGCTGCCAAAGGCACCGACAAAGAAATAGTAGGTGCCGACATTGATAGCCCCGAGCACTGTGATCAGGCCGAGAAGATTGAACCAGGCTGTCAGCCAGCCCGTGCCGCGATTGCCGAGGATCGAACCCCAGTGATAAAGGCCGCCTGCCGTTGGATAGGCAGAGCTGATCTGCGCCATGGCAATGGCGAAAACCGCCGAAACGAGACAGCCCAACGGCCAACCGATACCGATTGCCGCCCCACCGGCGCCGGAAGTTGCCTGCGCCAGCGAATTGATACCGCCCGATAGAATGCAGATGATCGAAAACGAAATGGCAAAGTTCGAGAAACGGCTCATGCGCCGTTCTAGTTCCTGGGCATATCCCATGCCGTGGAGGGCTTTCACGTCCTCCGATTTATCAACGTCCGTATAATCTTGGTGTGTCATCGTACTCACGTTCCCCGTTATTTTAAGAGATTTCTAACGTCAGATACCTGTGCCCATCAGATCGTATTTGCAGCTTTCCGTGTTGTGGAAAGCGGCGCTTGAGCGATTTCCTTCAAAATGGCCGAGAGTATCCCGGCCCATGCTTTTTCTTCTTTCGGCTTGGTGATGAGATCGTTGCGGATCTCGATCATCACGGCTGGAAGTCCATGCGCTGAAGCATGGCGCTCCAGCGTGTAATAAACCCGGTCGGCGGGCGAATAGGGTTCGTTGATGCCGACACAAAACTGATTGAGTGCCTGCAAACCTGCGATCAACGGTGCAGCAACCTGATCATAGTCATCGTGAATGATGCCGATATGCCAGGGACGTGCAACGCCGCGATAGACAGGGGTAAAAGAATGAACCGCAACATAGATCGGCGTGGGTAGACCTTTATCGGCGCGATGCTTTGCAAGTTCCTCGATTGAGGCATGATAGGGTTGATGAGAAATCGCAATACGCCGCTGTTTCTCCTGATCATTGAGATCGACATTGGCCGGAACAACGGTCAACTCGCTGGTAGATGGGATCAGATCAGGCGCCTGCAGCGGTCTGTTGCAATCAATGATCAACCGCGACACACGGGACTCAACCAGAGGCGCATCGAGCAGGGTGCTCATCACCTGGCTCACCCCCAGCGCGCCGGGATCCCAGGCGATATGTTTTTGCAGATCGTCCGGTTGAAGGCCAAGACGGCCATAGGGTGCAGGAATATGGTTCGAGGCGTGATCGCAAAGGATGACGAACGGCGAGCGGCCATCGGGGTTGGTTACCCGGACTGGCTCCCAGACACTTTGCGTGGCCTGCGATAATCCCATTTTGCCCTCTTCGGCAATTTGTACTTTACATTACATTTTGTATTTTTATTTCCACTCACGTATGATTTGATACATAAGTCACAAAATTGTCAAATCCGAAAATTGCGTTTCTTAACTTTGATCGAAAGAAGTTTGATGGGAACAAGCATTTCTGAACTGATCAGCGAAAAAATCGACGGCATGTCGACGTCGGAACGCAAGGCCGCGCAGACCCTCATCGCCAATTACCCGCTTATAGGTTTGCGGACCGTGGCGGAGTTTTCGGCACAGGCCGGTGTAAGCTCGCCAACAATCCTGCGTTTCGTCTCCCGTCTCGGGTTTCAAAGTTATCCGGAGTTTCAGCAGGCGCTGCAACAGGAACTGGCGGCACAGATCCAGTCACCTTTTAATCGCACGACCATTATCCAGTCTGCCAAGGGCAGTGCTGCCTATCCTCTGATGGAAGCGGCAATCGAGAATATCCGTGAAACCTTCCACCATCTTTCCACCCAACAATTGGACGACGTGACCGACGCGCTCAGCCGCACCCGGTCGCACGTTTATCTGCTCGGCGGCCGCTTTACCGATCCCATCGCCATCTACATGGCAGCGCATCTGAAGATTATCCGCTCTGGGGTAACCCACCTGACAGGACAGGAAAGCAACTGGCGCGATCAGCTGATCGACATGGGCAAGAAGGATGTGCTCATCATCTTCGATATCCGCCGCTATCAGGACAGCCTGATACGCTTTGCTGAAAAGGCGCAGGCACGCGGTGTTGAGATCGTCTTGATCACCGATCAGTGGTTGTCCCCCATCGCCCGCTTTGCCCGGCATGTCATTGCCGGACGCACTGCAGTCCCCTCACCCTGGGACTCATCCACCACGCTTTTCCTGATGGCGGAAACGCTGATCGCGGGGGTTACACAAAAGCTTCAGAGCAGCAGTGCCGAGCGCATCCGGGAGATGGAACAACTGCGTGATGGCTGAGATTGTCATTGCCCGGAAAGCACATTGATATACAAATGCTGTCCCAGGCTGGGATCACACACCCCTAAGGGCCTGCGTTCGAATCGAATAAAGCAAGGACATAATCATGCAGCAAGCTGACATCGGATTGATCGGCCTTGGCGTCATGGGCGCCAATCTGGCCCTCAATATTGCCGAAAACGGTTATCGCGTCGCAGTTTTCAACAGAACAGTCGAAAAGACCCACGCCTTCTATGAGGAAGCAGGATCCCTTAAAGGTCAGATCATTCCGTGTGAAACGCTGGAAGAACTGGCCAAGAACATCCGTGCACCGCGCCCGATCATCCTGATGGTCAAGGCTGGTGACGCCGTTGATGAACAGATCGCAGCGCTGAAGCCGTTCCTCGCCAAAGAAGACATCATCATCGATGCAGGCAACGCAAACTTCCACGATACGGTTCGCCGCCTGAAGGAACTTGGTGCCAACGATCCGACCTTTGTCGGCATGGGCGTTTCTGGTGGCGAAGAAGGTGCGCGTCACGGCCCGTCGATCATGGTTGGCGGCACCCCGGAATCCTATGCGCGCATTGAACCTGTCCTGACTGCTATTTCTGCAAAATATGAAGGCGAGTCGTGCTCCGCATTGCTGGGGCCTGACGGCGCGGGCCACTTCGTCAAGACAATCCATAACGGTATTGAATATGCCGACATGCAGATGATCGCCGAAATCTACGGCGTCCTGCGCGATGGGCTTGGCCTGTCACCTGTCGAAATCGGCAAGATTTTCGATAAATGGAATACAGGTCCGCTGAATTCCTACCTCATCGAAATCACTGCCAAGGTGCTTGCCGCGACTGACAAAGAGACCGGCAAGCCAGCTGTCGAAATCATCGTCGACAGCGCGGGCCAGAAAGGCACTGGCCGCTGGGCTGCCATCGAAGCACAGATGCTGGGCATTCCCGCAACCGGCATCGAAGCGGCCGTTGCGGCCCGTTCGATCTCAGCTCTCGCCAGTGAACGCGCCAAAGCTGCCAAGGCCTATGCATCGCTCGGCACCCCCAAACTGGCGGATACGGACAAGGCATTTATCGACGCACTTGAGCAGGGTCTTCTGGCAGGTAAAATTGCTGCCTATGCACAGGGCTTCGCCGTGATGGCGGGTGCTTCCAAGGAACATGGCTGGGATATTCCACTCGACACGACAGCAAAAATCTGGCGGGCCGGTTGCATCATCCGTTCGCAGTTTCTTGATGAAATCGCTTCAGCTTTCGCTGACGGCGGACAGGACAACCTTCTGCTAGCACCATCCTTTGTCGAACGCATGAAGAAGGCCTCGACAGCCCTACGCGATGTGGTTGCAAAGGCGGCGCTTGCCGGCTTGCCAACACCGGCCCTCGCCGCAGCACTCAGCTATTTCGACGGCTATCGTCAGGCACGCGGCACGGCCAACCTCATTCAGGCTCAGCGGGACTTCTTCGGCGCGCATGGCTTCAACCGCATTGATAAGGAAGGCGATTTCCACGGTCCTTGGTCCGATATTGGCTGACCACGATAATTGTCGAGATAGATTTGAAAACCGCCCCGTAAACGGGGCGGTTTTTTTCGTGGGCGGGTGGTTCGACAAGCTCACCATGAGGGAGAGTGAGGATTGCAGGGAGCAAGATTCTGCAACCTCTCCAACCGGCTTTGCAGCCCACTCATTTCCCTCATGGTGAGCTTGTCGAACCACGCACCGTGATCTCTGCAGTCATTGTATCACAATCCCCTCGCGCTGCTTGGCGGCACTTTGTGAACCCGCCCCCAGGCCCGGCGCAATTGGCGGGCAGAGGCAAAACCGGCGCGTTCCGCCACCCCTTCCATATCCAGCCGGGTGTGGTTCAGTATTTCCTGTGCCAACGCGACGCGCAAACGATTGAGATAATCCGGAATGCTCATCCCGGTATATTCATTGAACAAGCGTGACAAATGTCTCGGGCTGGTTGCCGCGATATCGGCCAAACCCTGCAGCGTCCAAGGCTGCGCCGGATCGGCGGCCAGCTTATCCTGTACCCGGTGGATGGCCGGATGGATATGATTGCGGCCGTCAAGCCAGGGTGACCATTGCGGATCGGTGCCGCTGCGTCTCAGGTAGACCACGAGATAGCGCGCCACTGTCACGGCGCAAGCCGGACTGGTGATCTGCCCAACAAGATACAACATCAGGTCGATGCCTGCCGTGATACCGGCACTCGAATAGCGGTTGCCGTCTTCCACATAGAGCCGGTTATCAAATACGCGCGCAGTCGGAACGAGCTCGCGCAACTCATCCACCGAACCGAAGTGGGTCGTGCAGGCGCGGCCATCAAACAAGCCCGCGCGCGCGGCGAGCAGAGCGCCGGAACATATCGACACCAGTTTCTGCGTGTCGACAATATGGGTTTTCAGCCAGTCAACAATCTCTGTATCGCGATAACCATATACTTCAGCCGCAGCGCTTGCCGGGGTGTCCAGCAACTCCGTCGCATCTCCTGCAAGCACGATCATGGCATCGGCTGGCACGCTCTCGGGTAATGGCGCTATTCCGCTGATCGTCAGCCCGATAGAGGTGGTTACATGGGCAAGCGGGCCGACATAGCGCACGTTGAAATGCACCATATTCTGCTCGAAATTGGCTTTGCGCAGGACTTCCAGCGGTCCGGCAATGTCAAGCAGCAGTGCCCTTGCGGGCACCACCACCAGAACATCGATATTTTGTGGTTCGCCTGAGGTCATGCGGCCAACGCGTGTTCCGCACTGGCCAGCGCCTCGTCAACCGTCGCAATGCGGGCAAAGCGTCCAGCCAAAACAAGCTCGGTGCGCGCCTTAATTTCATCTGCACTGAATGTGCGGCCCGCTGCATTGGTCATGGCAAAGGTCAGGGTTGCTTCGGAGACATAATCGACTTCATAGCCAAGATCTGACGCATGGCGTGTCGTGGTCTCGCAGCATTGTTCGGTACGGATACCCGACACAATCAATTTACGGATTCGGTTCTCGGTCAGCCAAACGTCAAGGCCGCTGCCGACGAGGGCGCTGTGACGGGACTTTTGAAACACAATGTCAGCGTCCAACGAAACGGGCGCTAATGGCTTGATAAACCCCGATTCCAACGCAAATGGACCGTCGCCATCAACGTGAAAAATCTGGACGATTGGCAAGCCTTGGGCTTTGGCACCATCGACCAATCGCTGAACGTTGGCTATGAATGGCTGCGCTTCTGCTTCGTTCCAGTAGCCGCGCTGACGAAACGATTCCTGCACATCGATGACGATAAGAGCTGTATCTGTGGACATTTTTGGTATCTCCTGCCTGTTGAGACCCTCAAGATACTATCAGATAATATGGGCCGATACGCATGGATTGGACGAGAAGCGGACAAAAAAGGACATCAGCTGCAGTACTATTCGGTGCGTGGTTCGACAAGCTCACCATGAGGGAGAGGGATTAATTGCAGGGAGCAAGATTCTGCAATCTCTCCAATCGACTTTGCAGCACCACTCTCCCTCATGGTGAGCTTGTCGAACCACGCACAATAATCCTGCCAGCTTATACAAACCAAATCGCCCACACTGTCTCCACCACGGAGACGATCTATCAAGCGGCATGCGGCTTTCAGGAAGGCGCCTCGCATTCCATATGTCAGTCAACACAATGCAATCGTAAGGTCCGGGACAAGACCACCGGACGGAAAGGCCCGCCATGTCTGCCACTTCCTACCAACACCGCATCCATTCAGCCGGCCAGCCGAACAGTCCGCTGTTCTTCGTGTTTCACGGCACAGGCGGAGATGAAAACCAATTCTTTGATTTTGCCCGCCGCTTACTGCCAACAGCAAGCGTGGTTTCGCCACGTGGTGATGTTTCAGAACATGGTGCTCTGCGCTTTTTCAGGCGGACCGCCGAAGGCGTCTACGATATGGCTGATCTGGCAACGCGGACGCGGACGATGGGGGATTTTGTCAAAGGACATAAAGATTCCACCAATCCATCTGAGGTCATCGGACTGGGCTATTCCAACGGTGCCAATATTCTGGCGTCAGTCATGCTTGAACAACCGGAGCTGTTCGACACCGCTATCCTGATGCATCCGCTCATTCCATGGACACCGGCGGCACAACCGAAACTTGCCGGGAAGCGTGTTCTTATCACGGCTGGGCAACGTGATCCGATTTGTCCACCGGATCGCACGCAGGCCTTGGCGGATTATCTGACCGCGCAGGGAACGGACGTTAAAATTGCCTGGCATCCGGGCGGCCATGAAATCCAGCAAAGCGAGATTGGGGCAATACAGGAATTTCTGGCGCGTTAAATAAAAAAGCCGGCCCCAAGGCCGGCTTTTCATTCAGTTTGTCCATCGCAGCTCAGGCGGAGAACCGCATCGATACCGGAATAATCCGCATTGCGCGGGACGAACGGCGGCCTTTCGGCGTCAACAGGCCTTTGGCACCGTCGAGATATCCCTGCTTCAACTCAAGCGCCAGAAACCGGCGGCGTTCCACGGGACCCGGCATGGAAAGTCCGGCAGTCTTCGCTCCGTTGAAACCAAAACGTTCGTAATATTCGGGATCGCCAACCAAAATGATGGCGCCGTGTCCAAGCCGCCCGGCTTCCTTGATGGCATGGCGCATCAATGCCGAGCCAATACCAAGGTCCTTTGTACCAGGATCAACCGCGAGAGGTCCAAGCAACAGCGCACGCACACCCCTACCGGATGCATCATGACCTGCCTGAATGTCCCAAAGCCGAACTGTTCCGAGCAAAGCGCCACCGGCACCGCGCGCAACAAAGGCAAGGCCTTCCGACGGCAACCGGCCACGGCGAAGCTTTTCCGACGACTTGCGGCGGCGGCCTTCGCCCATGGCGCGGTCCAGCACGTCTTCACGCGCCTTTTCGTCCTGCGCCGATTCATTGACGATGGCATAGGCACCCGCACCGGCGAAATACAGGCCGTCAGGAACCAGATTCTGTTCGATATTTTCTGCTGCACTCATTGTCTTGACCAATCTTGTCATGTGTCGTGTCATCGCTGCCCGGAGTGGTTACCGGGCAGAACGTCTTAACCGGGCATCAGACCGGCTTAGATGACGTATGATCGGAGTGGTTCGAAGCCGTTGAAGGCTACTGCAGAATAAGTCGTGGTGTAGGCACCTGTTCCCTCGATCAGAACCTCATCGCCAATGGTCAGCGATACGGGCAGCGGATAGGGGTTCTTTTCATACATCACGTCGGCAGAATCGCAGGTTGGACCGGCCAGAACACAAGGTTCGCTGCGATCACCATCACGCAATGTGGTGATCTGATAGCGAATGGCTTCGTCCATCGTTTCGGCCAAGCCGCCGAATTTACCGATATCGAGATAGACCCAACGCACATTGTCGTTGGCGGCCTTCTTCGACACCAGAACAACTTCAGCCTTGATGACACCTGCATTGCCAACCATGCCGCGGCCTGGCTCAATGATGGTCTCTGGCAGACGATTGCCAAAATGCTTGCTCAGCGCCTGGAAAATAGCCTGACCATAGGCCTGTGCAGTTGGCACATCCTTGAGGTAACGGGTCGGAAAACCACCGCCCATATTGACCATCTTCAGCGTGATGCCTTCCTTGGCAAGCGCGTCGAAAACCTGCTTTGCATCGCCAAGCGCACGGTCCCAGGCAGCCAGATCGGTCTGCTGGGAACCGACGTGGAACGATACGCCGTAAGAATCGAGGCCGAGCTGCTGCGCAACACGCAGGACATCAACAGCCATTGCAGGCACGCAACCAAACTTGCGCGACAGCGGCCATTCGGCGCCGGCACCGTCAGTCAAAACGCGGCAGAATACACGCGCGCCGGGAGCAGCGCGTGCAACCTTTTCCACTTCTTCAACGCAGTCAACCGCGAACAGCCGAATGCCGAGCTCAAAGGCGCGCGCAATATCGCGTTCCTTCTTGATCGTGTTGCCGAAGGAAATACGGTCAGCCGATGCACCGGCATCGAGAGCCATTTCGACTTCTGCAACGGAAGCTGTGTCGAAGTTCGAGCCCAGTGAAGCCAGCAAGCGCAAAATCTCAGGCGCAGGGTTGGCCTTCACGGCATAGAAAATCTTCGACTCCGGCAACGCCATCTCGAAATTGTGGAAATTTTCACGCACGACCTCAAGGTCAAGCACCATGCAAGGACCATTTGGGCGGCGGGTATTAATGAAGTCGAGAATGCGCTGTGTAGCCATCTTGGGTCTCCAATCGTGACGGCACTTCCGGCCATCTTAACAAGTCGCGATCGCAGGGGTTTCTCCCCCGTATAATCGCCAGGACAAAGTGCATGAATCCATCTCACGCGAAGCCAGCCTTTGGAGATGCTGGAAACACGGACAAGTTCATGCGGCGATGGATCTACGCTAAAGCCAGCGTTGATCCGCTTTGTCTGCCTTGGTTTGGATGATCCCATCCGCACTACCGGCAATGAAGGTGTGCCTCTTCAGTAATTCCGGCTTATGGACAGCCGAAAGACACCAGAAAGGCCCGCACCGTCGTTGCTTCAAGATGTCCTCAGTTCGGCAGTAGGCCGTCAAACTGACTGGAGGGGTTAGTTCCAGGTACCATACCGTTTCTTCACCATAATGAAGATCGGCGGACACCCATGGGGCACGTGCGACTTTGGGCAAGCGCGATATAAGTCTAAACTTGTGTCCAATCAATGACAAATCTCGCATCTGCGAAATTTTTTTATTTATTGAACAAAGCAACGCAAATCACATAGAATCGATGAACGATGAGCACGATTTCACCCTTGAATGCCCTGCTGGATCTGCCTTTTCAGGCATTTTCTCCTGTCGATGGACCGTTGAGCGGCCACACACTTGCCGTCAAGGACATCTTCGATGTGGCGGGGTTGCCGACACAATGTGGCAATCCTGGGAAAAATCACGAATCAGCCGCAAGTATTACCGCCTCAACCGTACAAAAATTGCTGGATTCGGGTGCCCGATTCATCGGCAAGACCCAGACGGACGAGCTGGCTTTCTCATTGATGGGTCAGAACAGCCATTATCCTTTCCCCATCAATCCCAAGGCTCCGGACCGTGTGACGGGCGGATCGTCCTCAGGCTCCGCATCCGCCGTTGCCGGCGGGTTGGCTGATATTGCAACCGGATCGGATACTGGCGGCTCGATACGGGCACCTGCCAGCTTCTGCGGCTTGATCGGCTTGCGCACCACCCATGGCCGCATATCGCTTGAGGGCACCATGCCGCTCGCCCCCTCGCTCGATACATTCGGCTGGTTTGCCAAGGATATTTCGCTCTATCAGAAGGTCGGGGCGGTCCTGCTCGGCCCCGATGAGCAGGAATTCAAGCTCAACCGGCCCCTCTTCATTCCGCTCCTCGAACATTATCTTCTGGATGAAGCAGAAGATGCGGCATTCCGCAAAATGTACGCACAGGTCGCCGCGCAGCTTGGCCATGCCAAATCTGCCCGCCAATCGACTGCCTCAATGGATGATCTCTATCTCTGCTTCCGTCAGATACAAGGTTTCGAAGCCTGGGGCGTGCATGGAGAATGGATATCTGCTGCCGACCGGCAGTTGGGACCCGGCGTTAAGGACCGCTTTGAGTACGGAGCGCTGATTGATCTCGATACGTATAAGGCACAGGGCAAACGCCGGGACCTTTTCCGCAATGAACTTGCCGATGTGCTAAGGGATGACGGCGTTTTGGTTTTGCCCACCGTTCCGGGAGCAGCGCCTCTCGTCAGTTCCACCTTTGAAGAGCTGCAAACCTACCGGGAACGGGCGCTGAAGCTGCTATGTCTTTCCGGTCTTTCCGGTTTTCCGCAAATTACCCTGCCTCTCGGCGAAGTCCACGGAGCACCATTCGGTATTTCCCTGTTGGGGCCCATGGGCAGCGATAGCGCCCTCATCCGCCTCAGCGCCACCATTCTGTCAGCCACAGAAAAAAGGAACTGACATGGACACACTCACCCGGATGCGCGCCTATATCGACGTGGTTGAGGCTGAAGGGTTTTCGGCGGCCGCACGCAAAATCGGCCGTTCCAAAGCGCTCTTGTCAAAATATGTCCGGGAACTCGAAGACGAACTTGGGGCACTTCTGCTCAACCGTACAACCCGGCAATTTTCACTTACCGAAGCCGGTCACACCTATTACCAGCGCGCCGGGGAAATCTTACGCGAAGTTGAAAGCCTGCAGGAAGCCGTGCGGGAATCGAGCAGCGATATCAAAGGGCGTATCAAAATTTCAGCGCCCCGCTCCTTTGCCGATGCCGATATTGGCCAGTGCCTCATCGATTTTTGCATCGAACAGCCGGATATCATCCTTGATGTTCGGCTTGATGACCGGTTTGTCGATCTGGTTGAAGAGGGCTTTGACCTGCCATCCGCATCACGCGCCTTCAAGATTCTTCACTGATCGCCAAGCGCATTGCGCCCTTTCGCACCGTGCTGTGCGGCTCGCCCGAACTGATCGAACGGGTTGGCCGTCCAACACGTCCCGAACAATTGACGGCCCTGCCCTGCATCATCGACACCAACAACCGGTCACGCAACAACTGGCAGTTTTACAATGAAAATGGCCCGACACTATCCGTGCAGGTATCCGGGAAAGTCGAGATCAACAGCCCGCTGACGACGCGCCGCGCTGTCCTTGCTGGTCTGGGTTTTGGATCGGTGCCTGACTTTGTCGTGAAACAGGATATTGAGACCGGCAGGCTGATCAGTATTCTTGATGAATTCGCGCTGCGCGATGGCGGTATTTATGCGGTCTATCCGCATCGCCGGTATCTGCCCGCAAAGGTGCGCGTTCTTGTTGATTACCTTGCAAAATGGTTCAAGGACAACCGCAACGTATGAAAATGTTATATCGTCCCAATTTAGCCAAGTTCAGAATGTCCTTTGCGTCAACTTAAACAGGCGGAATGATGCACCACCGATTTGCGATCTTCATCGCGACACTCGCCACAGGATTAATGATCGCCACTCCGGCGTATGTGCATCCGCATGTCTTTGCCGAAGCACGGCTCGACGTCACCATCAACCCGGACGGAACGGTTCAAAAGCTGGGCCACGTTTGGCGCTTCGATGACTTGTTTTCGAGCACGGTTCTGGTCGAGTTCGATAAAAACGGTGATCTGAAGCTCGATGAAAAGGAACTCGCCGAACTTGGCAGAACGATCAACGAGTCGATTTCCGAATTTGATTATTTTCAGACGGTCACGCTCGATAACAAGAAAGTTGTCATGGCTGCCCCTGATCACCTGATCGCCGATTTCCAGAACAATCAATTGCTGATCATCTTCGAAAGCAAGCCAAAGCAGCCGCTGCATCTGGGCAAAGTCACCAGCTTTGGCGTTTACGATCCGACTTTTTACACGGCCATCGATTACGTCAACGACACGGATATTCATGTGACCGGCATGCCGGTCAACTGCAAATCGAAAGTCGTGCGGCCCAATCCTGATGAGGCGATTGCCGCCAATCAGGCGACGCTGACGGATTCCTTCTTTAATGACCCGACAGGGACTAATATGTCGAAGATATTCGCCACGAAGCTGGAAATCGATTGTCCGGCAAAAGGATAGAATGATGCGGAAAACCACCCTCCTTTGCACCTTTGCTCTTGTAGCACTCGTTGGCGGCCATGCATGGGCGCAAACCTCATCGCTCGGCATCGGCTCGAACGAAGTCGCGATGCAGCCGACTGGTCCCTTCGCGGAAATCATCCTGTGGATCAACATCCAGCAGCGCAATTTTTACCTCGCCATGACACACGCGCTGAAAGCCATGCGTGAAGACCCGTGGCAGGCGTCCATTCTGGTTGGGCTGTCGTTCCTTTACGGCATCCTGCATGCTGTTGGTCCGGGCCACGGCAAGGCAGTTATCTCTTCCTATATGCTGGCCAATGAAACGACGCTGAAGCGCGGCATTCTTCTGTCTTTTGCATCATCGATGCTTCAGGCCATCACCGCGCTTTTCATTGTTGGTTTGGCATGGCTGGTGCTGCGCGGCACAACCGTCTCCATGAATGATGCGGCGCGCTATATGGAAATCGCCAGCTTCGTCCTGATTATCGCATTTGGCCTGTCGCTGCTCTGGCGCAAGCTGCCGCTGCTGCTTCGTCCAAACGTCGTGCACCTCATGCCGGAAAAGGCCGCGCATGGTTCCATATTGACGGATCATCATCACGATCATCACCATGCCCATAGCCATGACGACGATGGCGGCTGCGGACATGATCATCACGACCACGACAGCCATGACCATGGGCACGCGCATAGCCATGCGCTGCCCGCAGCTGCCACCCATACGCACAGCCATGCCCACCATGATCACGACCATGCAGCGGGTGAAGTCTGCGCCACATGCGGACATTCCCACGCCCCTGATCCGGCGATGATTGCCGGTGAGTTCAATTGGAAAACCGCTTGGGCAGCGATTATCGCCGTGGGATTGCGCCCGTGCTCCGGCGCGTTGATCGTGCTGACATTCTCGCTGTTGAATGGTTTGATGCTTGGCGGTGTTCTGTCGGTTTTCGCCATGGCGCTTGGAACATTCATCACCGTCGCCACATTGGCAACGCTGGCAGTGATGGCGAAAAATGTTGCGCTGAAAATTTCCGGTGGCGGCGCGCTTTCCAGCCGGGTTCAAAATACAATTGAAGTCGGTGGCGCGCTGTTTATCGTACTGGTTGGCGTTCTGCTCCTGACTGCCGCACTTCAGTTTTAAGCTGAATATTTTTGCAGTCGCGTGGTGCGTGGTTCGACAAGCTCACCATGAGGGAGAGTGTAGCTGCAAGACCAATCGGAAAGATCGCAGAATAAGGCCTACTGCAATCCTCAATCTCCCTCATGGTGAGCTTGTCGAACCACGAACCATGAACCACGCACCACACAATCTGGAAGCAAAAACTCCCTAATCCTTGCGGCGCTGGCTCCTGCCACGCAGCCAAAAGACAAAGAAGAAACCGAACACAAAAACCGCCGCAAAAATACCGGCCAAAGCAGGTGAATGCGCGCCGAGAGCCAGCATCATATTGGGCATGTAAAACGCTGCAAAGCCGAAACCGAGCATGATACAGGCTGCAGCAATGGCAGCATTCCGGGTCTTGGGATCACTCACGCTCGTTGTCTTTCTTCCATGCACTCGTCGGAGCCTTTGTAGCCCCGTCGCGCCTGAACGCAAGCTTTACATTCAAGACAAATCGGCGCGCAAATCCTCCAGCCGTTTGATCTGCTGGCCGTTCGCATCGAAATTATCCGGAGCAAGCCATGCATGATAGGCCGCTCTCAAGGCAGGCCATTCACTGTCGATGATCGAAAACCACGCCGTATCACGGTTCTGGCCCTTCTGGACCATATGCTGCCGGAAGACACCCTCGAACTTGAAACCAAAGCGCTCAGCCGCCCGCTTGGATGGGGCGTTGGCGTTATTGCATTTCCATTCGTAGCGCCGATATCCCAGCGTGTCGAATATGTATGATGCAAACAGATACTGCGCTTCGGTAGCCGCTGGCTTGCGCGAAATCAGCGGCCCCCAATAGATATTGCCGATTTCAATGACACCAAAATTCGGATCAATCCGCATCAGGGTCTGACGGCCGGCCACCTTGCCGGATCGCTTGTCAGTCACGGCAAAAAACAGGGGATCCTTGCTGGCCTCGACCTTTTCCAGCCAGGCATTGAAGGCGGGACGATCAGTTGCAGGCGCTTCGAACAGGTAGCGAAACCGGTCGTCCGCATCCGCCACACTTGAAGCCTCATACAGGCCATCACCATGTTTGGCCGCATTAAGCGGTTCGAGCGTCACATAGCGGCCCTCGATATTTTCATGGGCGGGCGAAGGGCGCGGCGTCCAGTTTTTGAGATCAGTCATGAAAGCAGACCTTTTTGCATATGAGTATTTGACTCCATACAATCAGAGCAGCACAAAGCAGTAGATATAAATTGTATGTGAGACAAGAAATGCTGCGGACTATTTCCGGTTTCGACCGTATCGGCGAAGAAAATGCCTTTGCCGTTCTCGCCCGTGCCACCGCACTGGCTGCGCAAGGCAAAGACATCATCAATCTCGGTATCGGACAGCCAGATTTCAAAACACCCGGTCATATCGTTGAAGCGGCCATCAAGGCACTCAAGGACGGACACCACGGCTATACGCCTGCCACCGGATTGCTTGCCGCCCGCGAGGCCGTTGCCCGCCGCACCCTGACAACGACTGGTGTCGAGGTTTCTCCTGAGAACATCATGATCGTTCCCGGCGGCAAGGTCACCATGTTTGCCGCAATCGTTATCTTTGGCGAACCCGGTGCTGAAATCCTTTATCCAGACCCTGGCTTTCCGATTTACCGCTCGATGATCGAGTTCACTGGCGCGACGCCCATTCCTGTGCCGATCCGCGAGGAAAACGGCTTTGCTTTTTCAGCCGAGGAAACCCTGTCGCTCATCACGCCCAAAACAAGGTTGCTGATCCTGAACTCACCAGCCAACCCGACCGGCGGCGTCACGCCAAAAGCCGAGATTGAAAAACTCGTCAAAGGCCTTGCAGCACACCCGCATGTGGCCATCATGTCCGACGAGATTTACGACGTCATGACCTATGATGGCGAGGAGCATTACTCGCTGCTGAGCTTTCCGGAAATCCGCGACCGCCTGATTGTCCTCAACGGCTGGTCAAAGACCTGGGCCATGACCGGCTGGCGCATGGGCTGGTCGATCTGGCCAGACAGCCTCTACGACAAGGTGCGCAAACTGGCTGTGAACTGCTGGTCATGTGTCAATGCGCCAAGTCAGTATGCCGGTATTGCCGCCATTGACGGCCCGCAGGACGAGGTCGAGAAAATGTGCCGGGCCTTTGACAGCCGCCGCAAGATCGTTGTCGATGGCCTCAACAGTCTGCCAGGCATCAGCTGCGCCACACCCAAAGGTGCGTTTTATGCCTTCCCCAACATCAAGGCGACAGGCTGGCCTGCCAAACAACTGGCCACCGCATTGCTGGAGGAGGCAGGCGTCGCGCTGATCGGCGGGCCGGATTTCGGCATTTTGGGCGAAGGCTATATCCGGCTTTCCTATGCCAATTCCGAAGAGAATATCGTGCGCGCCATTGAGCGGATCGAGAAGTTTCTCGCAAAATAATCAGCGCAGGACACTCCGGTCAATCGACGCGGCCTTCACCAGTGCAAAGACATTGTCGCCGGGCTTGAGATCAAGCTCGGCAACGGATTTGCGTGTCAGCCGGGCACCGATGGTCTGCCCGCCGATATCGAGGGCAAGGTCCGTATCGGGGCCCTCGTTCGACGTCATGCCGGTGATCCGCACAGGCAAAATGTTACGGATGCTGATGGCTTCCGGCAGCGTGCGGGCAATGGAGACATCGCGCGCCCGTATCCGCAGACGCACCTTCGACCCCACAATGAAATCAAGTCTGGCAAGCTGGAATGGGTGACCACCAATATCGATGGACGTCAGGCCAAACGCTTCGTCGCTTGCGGCAACAATGCCTGTGACCAATGCCCCGGCATCATCATGGCTGCCAAGCCGCGAGAAGATCGCTTCGGCCGGGCCGCTTGCTGTGACGCGCCCACCTTGCAGAAGCACGATCTCATCGGCCAGCCGCGCGACCTCGTCGATCTCATGACTGACATAAAGGATCGGCAAGCCTGTCTGATCACGCAGGGTTTCGAGAAATGGCAGGATTTCCTGACGCCGCGAATGATCAAGTGAGGACAAGGGTTCGTCCATCAGCAGCAGCGATGGATTGGAGAGAAGCGCCCGGCCGATCGCCACCCGCTGGCGTTCTCCGCCCGAGAGGGTGGCTGGCGATCTTTGCTGCAGATGCTGCAGCCCGAGAAGCGCCACCACCGCATCATACGGCAAGCCCTCGCTGCGCCGTCCCGCCCACCGGGCATAGGTCAAATTGTTCTTGACCGAGAGGTGTGGAAACAGCCTTGCATCCTGGAAGACATAACCGATGCGGCGTTTTTCCGGCGGCAGGTTGATCCCTTCCGCGCTGTCAAACAGCACCTGATTGCGGATGACAATTCGCCCCTGCTTCGGGCGTGTAACACCGGCGATCATCTTGAGCAGTGTGGTCTTGCCTGCACCGGACTCGCCAAACAGCGCGGTCACGCCTTTGCCTGCCGTGAAATCCGCTGCAATCGGAAACGACCCGACTTGAGAATTGACCGAGACGGACAGAGTTTCGCTCATGGACGTGCTCCGCTCAACCGGCGCTGCAGCCATTCCGAAGCAACGACCGCAACGATGGAAATCACCACGGACACAAGGATCAGCCGCAAGGCCGCCGCATCACCGCTCGGGCTTTGCAGCAGGGAATAGATGGCGAGCGACAAGGTTTGTGTCTCACCCGGAATGTTGGAGACAAAGGTGATCGTCGCGCCGAATTCGCCCAACGCCTTGGCAAAACTGAGAACAGTACCTGCAATGATACCGGGAAGAAGCAATGGCAGCGTGACGGTGAAGAACACGATGATACGCCCAGCGCCCAGCGAGCGGGCAGCCTCTTCAAGTCCCCGGTCCAGCCCTTCGATGGACAACCGAATGGGCCTGACCAGAAGCGGAAACGCCATGACCCCAGCCGCAAGGGCCGCGCCGGTCCAGCGGAATGAAAAGGTCAGCCCGAACACATCATTGAAGAATCCGCCGAGGGTTCCGCGGGCACCGAACCAGACAAGCAGCAGATAGCCGGTGACGACGGGCGGAATAACCAGCGGCATGGTGATCAAAGCCTGCAGCAGACTTTTACCGTAGAAGGAATAGCGGGCGAGTATCCATGCCACCGCAAATGCAAATGGCAGGGCGACGAGGATCGCGACCAGCGCGACCCTCAGCGACAGAAGAACAATCGCCCATTCTGTCTCACCCAGCATGTTTAGCCCGCCTTGTCGGAAGCGCCGACAAAGCCTTTCGACGTGATGATTTCCTGACCTTCAGGGCTGGAAAGGAACTCAAGGAAAGCCTTGCCCTCAGCAGATGCTTCCTTGCCGACGGATGCAGCCGGATAAAGAATTGGCTTGTGGGTTGAACCGGCAAAGCGATAGGCCTCGACAAGATCAGGCGCGGCCGTATGGTCTGATGCATAAACGATGGCCGCATTGGCCTCACCACGGCTCACGAATTCAAGCGCAGCACGCACATTCTCTGTGAAGACCGCATTCTTGCTGACGCCTTCCCAGACTTTCAGCGATTCAAGGGCAGCCTTGCCATACTTGCCAGCCGGAACATTGGAAGGATCGCCCATGGCAAAGCGGCCAGCGCCAAGAATAGCCGCAGCGTCACCCTTGTCCTTTTTGGTCAGGATAACAAGCGCATTGGCCGCAACGATCTTGCGCGACGGCTTGTCGATCAGATCGCGCTGTTCGAGATAATCCATCCAGTCCAGATCAGCGGAAATGAAGATATTGGCAGGAGCGCCCTGCTCGATCTGCTTGGCCAGCACGGACGAAGCAGCAAATGACGACGTTACCTTCGTGCCGGTCTTGGCTTCGAACTTGACTGCCGCCGCTTCAATGACTTCCTTCATGCTGGCAGCTGCAAAAACAGTTATCTTTTCCGCAGCATAAGCTCCGCTTTGCCCGGCCAATGCAGCCAGCAATACCAAGCCCAAAATGAGAATTTTTTTCATAAGGTCCACCCCTGTCGACAGGCCCATAGCGGTCTCATACCGGTCATAAGCCCAGTTTCAATACATTGACATGATGGTGGGCCCGAACAAAGCGCGCGCGACCCGGACGCTCTCAAAACCCTTGACGCATTGGCAGCCATCGCAACTGCCCGAAAGCTCCGACATCAGCACTCAGCCGAGTCAGAACACGTCAAACTAGACTGGAGTGGTTTGTCTTGTCGAGAGACAAAACACCCGCCTGTTGAGGCGGGTGTTTTTCATTTTATTACATGCCGGTATCAGGCCTGCGGCTGTGCAACGGTCGCATTGGCAACCGTCGCCTCAATATGGTCGATAAGGCTGTCCGGCAGCTTCAAGCGGCCAGCCAGAAGATCGAGATAACCACGCTCAGCCCGGGTCTTGGCTTCGATGGCCAGACGCGACGCCGTGTAGAGCTCAACCTTTTGCGCATCGGTTACAGCAGCCGCGACGAGCGCATCGACATTGACCGGAGCGTTGAGCTCCGTTGTCAGGAATTCCTGCGTATCGCTGTTGAGGCCGGACAGCGACAGCTTTTCAACGATGCGGGCCCTCTCTGCATCATCCACATGACCATCGGCACGCGCAGCTGCAATCATGGCCTTTACCAGCACCAGGGCAAATTCGTGCTCACCTTGCGGCGCAGTGGCTGGATGAAAGCTTGAATCATCTGGCGGGGGCAGCAGTTCAGGCTCACCAGCCTGCTGCGTCTCGGCCGGAGCTTTGCCGGACTGGTAGTTCTGATAGGCCTTGTAAGCAAGGCCGGCGACAGCGGCGAGACCACCGAGCTTCAGGGCGCCGCCTGCAATGCCACGGCCTGTGCCGGTTCCCAGCAGCACTGCTGCCAATGCGCCAGCGGCCAGAGGATTATCCTTAGCCATTTGCGTTGCCTTGCCGGCGCTATCGCGAACGGAGGTTCCGGTGCCGGGGATACTGCTCCCCAGAAAATCATCGAGAATCTTCTTCGGATCGAACATGCAAATCTCCTCATGGCTGCACGAATACGTTCCGCCCTAGGTAGGGTTGGGTTCATGGCATTGCAATGACAGAGGGATTTTTTCGTTCGGGCATCAGGAGCCGATATGGGCTTTTTCGCCCCGGAGCCTGGCAAGTTTTACCTGCTTTTGCCGTTCGGCAAAGCGCGCCCGGTCTGCATCCGTGCGTTCATGATAGCAATTGGGACAGGAGACACCTTCCTCAAACAGGGTGGACAATTTGTCCTCCGGCGCAATTGGATTGCGGCAGGCGTGGCAAAGTTCAGCATCGCCCTCCACAAGGCCATGACCGACGGATACGCGTTCGTCAAAAACGAAGCACTCGCCTTCCCAGCGGCTTTCCTCGGCGGGGACTTCCTCAAGATATTTGAGAATGCCGCCCTTCAAGTGGAACACATCGTCAAAACCCAGGCCTTTGACAAAGGCCGTCGCCTTTTCGCAGCGGATACCGCCCGTGCAGAACATGGCGATCTTTTTGCCTTCGAGATCGTCACGGTGCTCCTCGACCCATTGCGGAAACTCGCGAAAGGTCTTCGTTTGCGGATCAACCGCATTGGCGAATGTGCCAATGGCTGTTTCATAATCATTGCGCGTATCGATGACGATCGTATCTGGATCGGAGATCAGCGTGTTCCAGTCCTGCGCAGCCACGTAGGTACCGACGCTCATCAAAGGATCAATATCGTCAACACCCATGGTGACGATCTCTTTTTCAAACGCACCTTCATGCGTTTGAACGGCATTTCGCTCGCATAGGAATATTTTAGTTCCATGCCCGCAATCGCCGGTTCCGCCTCTAAAACGTTGATAAGTTTTTCGATGGCCGCCGCTGTCCCCGCGACCGTGCCATTTATTCCTTCAGCCGCCAATAAGAGCGTGCCCTTGATGCCTTCGCTGCAGCATAGCTTCGCCAGCGGCTCTTGCAGCGACTGGTAGTGTTCCAGCCGTGCAAAACGGTAGAGCGCGGCCACTTTGAAGGGCAAATGTGCAGAATGATCGGTCATGATCCCCTGCAACTACTGCTCCAAGGCGACGATTTCAAGAAAATTACGTCTGGACATTTATCCACGGTGGCAAAAACGGGCGGATAATAGCCCCGCACAAACGTCATTGAGGGATATTGAGCCATGTTTTCAGAGAAAGAAATTAAGGAAATCAGCAACGAAGCCACAGGGGCAAACATCGAACCCGCAGCACTGCTCGCCATAGCGGAAGTCGAGAGCGGCGGGACGATCTTCTACAAAATCAATGGACGCTATGAACCGCCCATTCGTTTCGAGGGGCACTATTTCGACAGGCTTCTCCCAATTGAGGAGCGGCGGTTTGCCCGCTCCAAGGGCCTATCGAGCAACCTGGCGGGCGGCGTTAAAAATCCGGCATCGCAGGAAGCGCGATGGAAGTTGCTTGAACAGGCCGCAGCAATCAACCGGGAGGCCGCTTACAAATCCGTGTCTTGGGGCATCGGCCAGGTCATGGGTGAAAACTGGGAGCATCTCGGCTACCCCAATGTGGATGCACTTGTTGAAGAGGCACGCAGTTCCCTTGCGGGGCAAGTCAGGATCATGATCCGCTTCATTCTCTGGAAGGCGCTGCGTTCGGCATTGCGGCGTCATGATTGGAAGCGGTTCGCCTATTGCTATAATGGACCAAGTTACGCTGAGAACCACTACACAACAAAACTGAAGCAGGCCTATGCGCGCTACGTCACGCTATTGGCCGGTATGCGACCATTGAATTCGCCGAAACCTGCTCTTGATGTGGACAAAACAGTCACACATCATTAAATCGATTGAACCCCAGAACCAGCGGAGAGATTGACATGGCTCAGAAGACCGATTTGCTTTTACCCGTCCTCAAAGGCCAGCCGGTTATTCCGGTCATTCTCATCCATGATCTGGCTGATGCCGTTCCCCTCGCCCGCGCTCTGGCTGCGGGCGGGCTTCCCGCCATCGAAATTACGCTTCGCACGCCAGTTGCGCTTGAAGCCATTCGTGCCGTGGCCAATGAAGTGCCGGAGGCCATTGTTGGCGCCGGTACCATCCTCAACGCCCGCCAGTATGAAGAAGCGAGTGCCGCCGGCTCACGCTTCATCGTCAGCCCCGGCGCAACACCGCAGCTTCTCAAAGCCGCGAACACCGGCAAGGTGCCACTGCTTCCCGGTGCCATTACCCCGGCAGAAATCATGTCGTTGCGCGAAGAAGGCTATACGATGCTCAAGTTCTTCCCGGCCGAACAGGCAGGCGGTGCTTCGTTCCTGAAGTCGCTGTCTTCACCATTCGCCGGAACCCTGTTCTGCCCGACAGGCGGTATCGGTGCAGCCAATGCGAAGACTTATCTTGACCTGCCGAATGTCGTCTGCGTTGGCGGTTCGTGGGTCGCCCCGGAAAATCTGGTCAAAGCCGGAAACTGGGATGAGATCACTCGCCTTGCCGCGGAAGCTGTGAAATTGGCAAAGGCCTAGAGCGCTTTTTCTGCATCGCCTTGGTGCGTGGTTCGCCCTTCGACAAGCTCAGGAGCTCACCATGAGGGAAATTGTAGATTGCAGAGACACCGTTTATCTCCCCCTTGCGGGGGAGAAAGCGATTTCAGCATCTTAGCCTCTTGGCTAAGTGCTAGAAATCGCAAGAGAGGGGAATTCGTTAAACCAGCTTACCCCCTCCCTTGGATTTTCTAAGGATTTAGCGAAGAGGCTAAATCCAAGAAAATCCGTTCTCTTCCGCAAGGGGAGAGATAATCAGTGCCCCGCCTTGCAGCAGCGCTCTCCCTCATGGTGAGCTTGTCGAACCACGCACAATCGAATTGCAATC
Source organism: Phyllobacterium sp. 628 (assembly GCF_014189505.1). GTDB lineage: Bacteria > Pseudomonadota > Alphaproteobacteria > Rhizobiales > Rhizobiaceae > Phyllobacterium. The sequence goes on from NZ_CP050301.1 coordinate 3,790,307, forward strand.
AGATATCAAACAAAAAGGGCGGCTCTGGAGCCGCCCTTTCTTTTGAACTATTGGCCAACAATCAATTGGTTGTGGTGAACTTCGCAATCGACATGAACGTAACGGCCTTGCCGGTGAACTTGTTGGCATCGGCAACGGGAAGCGCTTGCTGGAAACCAGCTGTGTAGACAGTGGTTGGTGCAGCGCGCATTGCTTCATTGCGCAGAACAGCCGGTTCAACATTCGGCGAAGTTTCCGCCACCTGCTGGTTCGACAGAGCACGATCAGACACATCCGATGAAACCTGAATAGCCTTGTTGCCCTGGTTCTGGGCTGCCTGACGGCGCGGCTTGGATGTCTTATTGGTCGTGATCACACCACTATCAAGCATGGCAACCGGATCGGCAGAGCCGCCGGCGTCGAGCATCGTGCGGCGCAACGAGGGCTGCGGTTCAGCCGAGGCCATCTGCGTGTTCTGAGCGGCTGCAGGCTTGTTGCGAACAACGCGGCCGCCAGTGGTCGCTGGCAAGGTTGGCATGGCCGATGCAGGCTGGACAGTCGCAACAGCCGGCGCCTTCGGATGGGCGGCATCGGACTGCTTGATGATTGTTTCCAGATCATCATGCGGCACCTGAATCTCTTCCTGATCCGCAACGACGGCAGCTTTTGCGGTCGGCATGGCCGGACGCGGATTTGGCACAACAGATGCAACCATCATATCACTATGCTTCGGACCGGTTTGCGGCTTGTCGAATGGCACAGGAACCAGCGCATTGACCATTTCCGGCTGCGCAGGTGCAGGCTCATTTGCCGGTGTATCGACATTGGCCGCAATCATATCACGTATCGCACCAGCGCTATCCGTAGGACGCGGGGTCGGCAAAGCGGCAACCACTGTCGATGGCTCTTCAGCCAATGCATTCAGCGTATCCGGTGCACCTGCTGCCGGCGCCGGCGCATAATCCGGGCGGCGCAGAGGTACTGGAACAGCAAACGCCAGGGCAGCATTGTCTTCCGGCGAAGCGGCAACCGGCGCATCAGGACGCGGCGCTGTCAAAGGTGCAGGCGCATTGCGCGTCGGCAAAGCAGGAGCTGCAGTGGCAGGCTGTGCATCAGCAACGCCCGGCAGTGACGATGGAGCGGCACCGCCTTCATCATCATCCGATGCCGCCGCTGGAGCCGCACGGGCTACACTGCGCGATGGCGTGGGAGCCGAAGCGACTGCAACGCCGCCTTCGCTTGAATCCTCTTCATCATCAGCACCGCCGCCGCCAAAGAGCAAACCAAAGAGGGTCTTGCCACGACGGCCGGAGCTTGAAGAATTGCTGGCAACCTGAATGGAACCACCGCTGCGTTTGCGCGATTCATAAGCGGCAACAGCCTGCTCATAGCCGGGCAATGGCTTGCCATCCGAAGGTATATGCATGGTCTTGCCATCGGGGAACACGGCAAGCAGTTCGCGGCGGCTCATGCGCGGCCACATGCGGACATTGCCGACATCCGTATGGACGAAAGGCGAGCCCGATGTTGGATAGTAGCCAACGCCGCCAGCCTGGAACTTCAGCGCAGTGACGCGCAGTGTCGAAAGTTTCACGCCGGGAAGGTACCAGTCCATCGCCTTGCCAAGCATGTGCTGGCTGGTTTTTGCCACGCCGCGCGAACGCGAACGGAGCATGGAATTGGTCGAAGGGGGAGCGATAGGCGGATACAACATGGATGTAATCCGACCCGCCAACGGTCTGATAAACCTGCCAGACCAGATCGAACAGACGGGGATCCATCTTGGTCGGTTCATTGCGGCGCCAGTCACGCAGGAACTGGTTGAGCTTATTCAAACCATCCTGCTGATAGCGGCCATTTTTCTTGAACGTGATCTCGGCGCGCTCTTTTGTATGGATAAAATACAGCTTCAGAGTCCGGGTTTCAGCGGAAGCCTGCGCCGATGCGAACAGCATCGACCCGAAGACCATGAGGAACACAAACCAACTGGCGCGTACTAAAGAACCTGCCGTCGATTTGCCGTTCTGTGCATGAATCATGTTTGACAATGTCGTCCCAACCTTGACCGTTTTTTCCAGTCCCCGAATATCTGGATTATCCGATTTAATGGTTAATGGTCACTTATTGAAGAACAAATACGTTGAGAGCATGGCAATAAACCAAACGAAAGCAGCTGATTTGTGACATGGTCAACGGGTGGTTAACAGCATAATTAAGACGTTTTGGTGATAGAATCTACCCTCCACAAGTCTTACCCACGCACGTTTTGTAAACGCAGCATACGCAACTGGAACAAACGCCAATGAACTCTTAAGCTTTGGCCGCCTGAACTTATCTCCCATGATTCGCGTTTAAACAAGCTGCTGGTCGTCAAAAATACGGTGTCAGAATGAATTTCGAAATCGCTACTCCCACTGCTGCAAACACACCTTCCGGAAAGTCAGGTGCGGCAGCAATAAAATCCGAGCAAACAGCGCTTGGCGCTTTGCCCGAGTGGAATCTCACCGATCTTTATCCATCGGCTGACAGCAGCGAACTCAAGGCGGACCTGAAAAAGGCCGATGAGCTTGCCGTTCTCTTTGCCAATCGCTGGAAGGGTAAACTGGCGGATGAAGCCGCCAAACCGCGTGGTGGAGACTTTGCCGAAGCCATCAAGGAATTCGAGGTTCTTGAAGAGCTGATTGGCAAGATCGTCTCCTATGCCGGCCTTGTTTATGCGGGTGATACGTCCGATCCGAAGCGCGCCAAGCTCTATGGCGATATCCAGGAAAAGATGACCAATGCCAGCGCGCACCTGATCTTTTTCAGCCTCGAACTCAACCGCATCGATGATGCGGTGATCGAAAAGGCAATGGACGGCAATCCTGCCATCGGCCACTACCGGCCATGGCTGGTCGATTTGCGCAAGGACAAGCCTTATCAGCTCGATGACAAGATCGAGCTGCTGTTCCACGAAAAATCCATCACCGGACGCGGCGCATGGAACCGGCTGTTTGATGAGACCATGACTGCCCTGCGCTTTGACGTTGATGGTGAAGACCTTGCGCTTGAGCCCACACTCAACATGCTGCAGGACGCCGATGGGGCCGTCCGCAAAAAGGCATCCGATGCGCTTGCCAAGACCTTCAAGGAAAATCTGCGAACCTTTACGCTGATCACCAACACCCTGTCGAAGGACAAGGAAATTTCCGATCGCTGGCGCGGTTTCGAAGATATTGCCGACAGCCGCCACCTCGCCAATCGTGTGGAGCGGGAAGTTGTCGATGCGCTGGCGGAGGCCGTACAGGCGGCCTATCCGCGCCTTTCGCACCGGTATTATGCCTTGAAGGCCAAATGGCTCGGCCTTGATTATCTCAACAACTGGGATCGCAATGCACCATTGCCGGAAACACCGCAGGCCATCATTCCATGGACCGAGGCGAAGGATACGGTGTTAACCGCCTATCGTGGCTTTGCGCCGGAGATGGCCGATATTGCCAAGGAATTCTTCGACAAGAACTGGATCGATGCCCCGACGCGTCCCGGCAAATCGCCGGGTGCCTTTGCGCATCCGACAGTCCCATCTGCCCACCCCTATGTCTTGCTCAATTATATGGGCAAGCCACGCGACGTGATGACGCTGGCGCACGAACTTGGCCATGGCGTGCATCAGGTGCTTGCGGGTGGTCAGGGTGCCTTGATGGCGTCAACGCCGCTGACACTGGCCGAAACGGCATCAGTATTCGGCGAAATGCTGACCTTCCGCTCGCTGCTGGAGAAGACCAAGGACAAGCGCGAACGCAAGGCTATGCTGGCGCAAAAGGCCGAGGATATGATCAACACGGTCGTGCGGCAGATCGCCTTCTATCTGTTTGAGCGGCGCGTTCACACCGAACGGGCCAGCGGCGAGCTGACGTCTGACCGCATCGGCGAAATTTGGCTGGATGTACAGAAGGAAAGTCTCGGACCTGCAATCAAGTTCGGTCCAGGCTACGAAACGTTCTGGACATACGTTCCGCATTTCATCCATTCGCCGTTCTATGTCTACGCCTACGCGTTTGGTGACTGTCTGGTGAATTCGCTCTATGCGGTTTACCAGAATGCCGACACGGGCTTTCAGCAAAAATATTTCGACATGCTCAAAGCTGGCGGGACAAAGCATCACTCCGAACTGCTCGCACCTTTCGGTCTTGATGCCACTGACCCGGCTTTCTGGCAAAAAGGTCTTTCGGTCATTGAAGGCATCATTGACGAGCTGGAGGCAATGGATAGCTGAGAATGGCTGCTCCGGCTCACACGCCCTATGATGGTTCGGCGCAACCTTTCACCATCGGGTTGCACCAGCTTGACTTGAAGGATTGGATCGAGATTGACGACAATCTCGTTCCTTATCTCCGGGAGAAGCGGCGTCTGTTTGGGCTGCACGCGGACAAAATCTTCGTCGAAGAGCCCGGCACAAGCGAAGCGCAGAAAGAGGTTTTCACGCTTCTCAGCGATCATCTCGTGCAACACTATCCTGCTCTCTATGCAAAGGACGGCGAGACCATTGCAATCACCGGATGGGATAATTCCGGTGAAGCGGAAACACCCTTTCTGCATCGGGCAGCCAATCTTGTGCAGGAAGATCTTGTTCTGATGCGCAAGGACGAGCAGCGCGGCTGGCATCTGGCAGCCGCTTCACTCTCCTTTCCATCCTCGTGGACCTTGCTGGAGAAGTTTGGACGCTCGATGGAAGACATCCATGCTCCGGTCCCAGATTTTGGCACGGGCACGCGCAATGCCGGGCTGATCAGCCGGATGTTTGACAATCTGCGGCCGGACCGTTCGGTCTATCGCATGAACTGGTCACTGCAGCCGGATGGTGATCTCTACCACCCGCTTTCCAGCCACCAGAAAGGCGCGCGCTATTCCAACGAGCATATCGTGGCGCAAAGCTTTGTCCGGGTCGAGCGGCAGACTTTACGCAAATTGCCGGTTTCGGGCGACATCCTGTTTACGATCCGAATTCATCTTGATCCAGTACAGGCTCTCAAAAAGCATCCGGAATGCCGCGCAGTCGCCGAAGCCTTTGCGGCTCAGCTCCTGTCGCTCAACGAAGCGCAAGCGCACTACAAAGGCATTATTGCTATCCGCGACCGGTTAGTCAGCGCCTTGAAGACGCTATAATTCAACTCAATTAACAGTAGTTACAGTTTTAGCCCCATTCGGACCAAGGGTTGTTTGCTCTTTGTCATCACTATGCTCTATGGTTTCTTTGAAGCGGTGAAATAACCGCTGCCCTCATTGATGGAGATTAAAAAATTAGGAGTAGCAAAAAAATGGCGAAGGCGAATTGGCCTGTACATGCAGAAATCACGGGCCCGATTGTCATGATCGGCTTTGGTTCCATCGGACGGGGTACCCTGCCCCTTATCGAGCGCCACTTCAAATTCGATAAATCCCGCCTGGTCGTTATCGACCCCAGTGATGCCAACAAGAAGATTCTTGACGAACGTGGCATCCGCTTCATTCAGGAAGCTGTTACCAAAGAAAATTACAAGACGCTGTTGAAGCCATTGCTGACCGAAGGCGATGGACAGGGCTTTTGCGTCAATCTCTCGGTCGATACATCGTCTGTCGATATTATGCGCCTTTGCCGCAAGGTTGGCTCGCTTTACATCGACACAGTGATCGAACCATGGGCCGGCTTTTACTATGCTGGCGGCGACAATGCCAAGCGCACCAATTACGCTCTGCGCGAAACACTTCTGGCTGAAAAGCGCCGCAAGCCGGGCGGACCGACAGCGGTCTCCTGCAGTGGCGCCAATCCCGGCATGGTGTCGTGGTTCGTCAAACAGGCTGTAGTCAATCTTGCCAATGATCTTGGCATCGAGCATGCGGAACCAGCGCGCAATGACCGCGATGGCTGGGCACGCTTGATGAAACAGACCGGCATCAAGGGCATCCACATTGCCGAGCGCGATACGCAGCGCGCCAACGGGCCCAAGCCGTTTGGTGTTTTCTGGAATACATGGTCCGTGGACGGCTTCATTTCCGAAGGTTTGCAGCCGGCGGAACTTGGCTGGGGCACCCATGAAAAATGGCTACCCAAGAACGCCCGCAAGCAGAAGAAGGGCAACAAGGCCGCGATCTTCCTCGAACAGCCCGGTGCCGATACCCGTATCCGCACTTGGTGCCCGACCGAAGGCCCGCAGTTCGGCCTTCTGGTAACGCACAATGAAGCGATCTCGATTGCGGATTTCTTCACGGTCTTCGACAAGAAAGGCAAGGCGGCCTATCGCCCAACCTGCCATTACGCCTATCACCCATCCAACGTCGCAACCCTTTCGCTCGATGAAATGTTTGGTGCTGCCGGTCAGCCGCAGCCGATCCATCACGTGCTTGAGGAAAGCGAAATCGTCGATGGCGCCGATGAGCTGGGCGTATTGCTCTATGGCCATGACAAGAATGCCTACTGGTATGGCTCTCAATTGACCATCGAAGAAGCCCGCAAGATGGCGCCTTATCAGAATGCGACCGGTTTGCAGGTCAGTTCTGCGGTTCTGTCCGGCATGGTCTGGGCACTGGAAAACCCGGATGCCGGTATTGTCGAAACCGACGAGATCGATTTCCGCCGCTGCCTCGAAATTCAAAAGCCCTATCTTGGGCCTTTGAAAGGTCACTATACCGATTGGACGCCGCTGGAAAACCGTCCTGGTTTCTTCAAGGAAGACATCGATACCAGCGATCCCTGGCAATTCCGCAATATCCTTGTACATTAAAAGACAACGGCAACCCTCGGGTTGCCGTTTTTCTTTGAAGGTTGCGCGGGCCGGGCTCGAGGCAAAGTTTCCCCGTTGCCACGCCCGCTGATGCGTCTGGCTGTTGAAAGGTGGGAAAGACGGGCGGTCCTTGGAACGCGGTCTTGGATTGGTAGAATGGGGGTTGCGATCTTTCGGACTACCCGCCCAGCGATTTCTGTTTCCGTCCGTTCCACCGTGGCGCACTGACCGATATCAGGCATTTTCGCCTGATTGGGACATTTGCGTCCCGTATCGCGCGACTTTGCCGCGAGTGCCCGTCAAGACACATGCCGGCCATAGTACCGGCCCTGGAACATTGGACGGAACCTCCCCGGAGCTTCGGGTTCCGTCGACCCGAAGCGCGGAGGCGCCGGTCCTTTCCGACTTTCGAACGGTTCCGGAAGCATTCCCGCCGGAAAGGACATGCGGATAATACAACAGGTTTGGAGAGTGTGGATAAGTTTGCAGGGTTTTCTTCATTTCGTACGTTTTTACAATAACTTGGGCGATGAGAAGGAGAGATTGCACTGCTATTGTGCGTGGTTCGACAGGCTCACCATGAGGGGTTGGGTTGATTGCAAAGCTGATTGTCGGTGCAGCGGAAAGATCGCAGAATATAGCTCCCTGCAATCCTCACTCTCCCTCATGGTGAGCTTGTCGAACCACCCACCCCTGTTTTTGCACTCTCCCACTGTTTGGTCTCCACCCCGGACCTAGCGGTCCGACCCTCCCCACAGGTGGGAGGGTAAGGGGTGGTGCCTTCTGCAACATCCAATACGGCACAATCGTTCCCTGCAATCCGACACAGCTATGCACTCATCAACTCAATCATTCTCCTCCCCACCGCCTCCACCTCCATAATTGACAACATAAACACTTACACATATTAAGATATAAACACATTGTTATGTCTTTATGGAGCCTTCCGATGAATCTTCTCAATGCCGGATTGTTCTCTCTTGCTGCGATTGTTCTTTTGGGCTCACCCGGTCCGGGCATTGCAGCGCTCATTGCCGTAGGCCGGGAAAAGGGCTTTGCCGGCGGCCTTGGTTTCTACACGGGCCTGCAAGCCGGACTTGCCCTTGCCGCCGGTATCAGCGCCGCGGGATTGTTTTCAATCGTCCAGACCTTACCAGCGCTGATGACGGCGATGACTATTCTCGCCACCCTCTACCTGCTCTATCTCGCCTATAGCATCATCACAGCACCGGTCGGCGTTCAATCCGGCAAAGGCTCTCGCTTTGCCGGAACCACGCTCGGCGGTTTTCTGTTGGGGATCACCAATCCGAAAGCCTATATTGCTTTCATATCACTGATGGCGTCCTATCCGATCATCAGTGCCAATACGTCCGCTGATGTCAGCGTCAAATGGCTGGTGTGCGTCATGGTGATGATCGTGGTCGATATTCTCTGGTTATGGCTGGGCGTCATCATCCAGAAAGCCAATATGAAGCCGCAGGCCGAGCGCGGTCTCAATATTGTCATGGGCGGTACGATTGCTGCGACAGCCTTTATTGCACTGATCTGAAATACCGTGGAACTTTGATGGCATGCAATCATTCCTGATACCGGCAGAGACGCGCAATGCAGGCTCGAGCGGAAATACTCGCAAATTCCATAAAACTTAAGTCTTGTTTTCGCTTGGTTTTCACGGCATTTAAAGGGCAACCTCATCAGGAGAGTGATCGGATGAAACGTTTTTCAATGGCCTTCAGCGCTGCGACCATGACGCTGGCACTTGCTGCTTGCCAGACTGGCTCCAATCAGGACAGCGGACCGGTGGAAGTTTCCCGTCCCGTCGATGCCGTTCAGGGCCAATGGTCGGATACATCAGGCTTCGCCTTCTCAAATTTTAATGGCGGCGTCTTCGAAAGTCGTGCCAATGATACCAAAGAAAAGGTGGCTGAAGGCAGCTATCGCTTTGTTTCGGGAAATCTGATCGAAATTAACCTTCGCTCTCTAATCCGAGGTACCCAGTCTAAAATCAACTGCTCGCTCGTTAATGCGGGTCAGCTCAATTGTACCCCATCATCGGGCGCACAGTTTACATTGACACGCCGCGCCCCAGGCCAGGCCGGTTGATTTAAAACCTGCTATGCTGGCGCCGATTGATCTGCGCCAGCCTCCCTTTTGTAGCAGAGGCGGCAAAAAATGCCGCCGTTCCCTTGCAAGCCATCGCAACAAATGAAACCATCGTCCACATCTGTCACACAGATCAATGGACCGGTGACAGCATCAGGCGATCGCAACAGGGAGCAGATCATGTCCAAAATCCTCACCAGAATTTTGCTCAGTACCTCCGCCCTCACCATGACGGCCGGTGTGGCAATGGCCGACTACACGCTGAATATTCTGCACATCAACGATCAGCATTCGCGTATTGAAGAAATCAACAAATACGATTCCACCTGCACGCCTGAAGAAACCAGCAAGAACGAATGTTTTGGCGGTATCGCCCGGGTGAAAGCCAAAATCGACGAGCGCCGCGCCGCGCTGTCGAAGGATGGCGGCAATGTTATCGTGCTCGATGCGGGCGACGAATTTCAGGGATCGCTGTTCTATACGACTTACAAGGGCGACGACACTGCCGAGTTCATGAACGGCATCGGCTTCGACGCCATGGCGCTTGGCAATCATGAATTCGATGACACTGCGGAAACGCTGGCAAAGTTCCTCGACAAAGTGACATTCCCGGTTATTTCCACCAATACAGAAGCTGCCGAAGGTTCGCCCATAGCGGGCAAATACAAGCCCTATCTGATCAAGGAAATTGGCGGCCAGAAGATCGGGATTGTCTCAGCCCTCACCCGCGATACGGCGGAAATATCAACCCCCGGACCAACGGTAAAATTTGCCGACGAAATCGAGACCTTGAAAAAGGCGGTCGAAACCTTGAAGGCCCAAGGCATCAACAAGATCATCGCGCTCAACCATGACGGTTATGTCAAGGACAAGGAAATTGCCGCTGCTGTTGACGGCATCGATGTGATTGTCGGTGGACACAGCCACACATTGCTGTCGAACACCGATCCGCAGGCGCTTGGCCCCTATCCAACCCTTGTCAAAGGCCCTTCCGGCCGCGATGTGCCGATTGTCCAGGCCAAATCCTACTCAAAATATCTCGGCGAGTTGAAAGTCACCTTCGATGATGACGGCAACGTCACCAAGAGCGAGGGCGCGCCGATCCTGCTCGATTCCTCTGTGGTCCCCGATGCGGCCTATGCCGCGCGGATCAAGGAACTGGCAAAACCAATCGAAGAACTCAAAGCCCGCAAGGTCGCTGAATCCGGCGGTGTGATCGAGGCGGCGCGCGAGGTTTGCCGTGCGGTGGAGTGCTCCATGGGCAATCTGGTCGCCGACGCCATGCTGGACCGGGTCAAGGATCAGGGCATGACCATGGCTATTATCAATGGCGGCGGCTTGCGCGCGTCGATTGATGCGGGTGACGTGACGATGGGCGAAGTGCTCACAGTTCTGCCATTCCAGAACACGCTGTCGACATTTCAGCTCAAGGGCGCAGATGTGGTTGCTGCACTGGAAAACGGTGTCAGCCAGATCGATCAGGGCGCCGGCCGCTTTGCGCAAGTCTCGGGTCTTAAATATGCATTCGACGTGTCAAAGCCTGTCGGACAGCGCGTCTCTGCGGTGGAAGTCACGGATGGCGGCGGCTGGAAGCCGATCGACACGGCTGCAACCTATGGCGTGGTTTCCAACAACTACATGCGGGCTGGCGGTGACGGTTACAAGATTTTCGCCACCAATGCGCAAAATGCCTATGATTTCGGCCCAGGCCTTGAAGCCGTTGTTGCAGATTATCTGGCCAAGAAAACGCCCTACAAACCCTATACGGACGGCCGCATAACGGTGATTGCTGCCGCGGCCCAACCGGCAGCCTCTGCGCCTCAAGCGGCGGAACCGGCCAAGCCCACAGTTGAAGCTGCCAAACCAACCACTAAAACCGTCGCTCTCCTTACCAAGAAGCCATCAGGCCAACCGACCACCTACATCATCAAGCGCGGTGACAACTTCTGGAATATTGCCAAGGAAGTTTATGGCAATGGATTTGACTGGAAGAAGCTGGCGGAAGCCAATCCGGAAATGGTCATCATGAAACTGCCGATTGGCAGCGAGATGAAAATTCCGGCACGCTGATCGCCACCAGGACAAACGGTCCGAGGGAAGACATTTCAACCCGGCATAACTTGAATGTTGTGCCGGGTTCTTTCATATCTCACCTGATTTTCTTCGCTGATGGCGATTTATCCTCCTTTGCTGCGGCTTTTCGCGCCCTTGCAATCATCGCCTTCGCCACTAGGTTCCACACGCAAAACAGGAGTTGATGCGGATGACGATGTCTGGTGAGGTTGGTGTGGCAATAAACAAGCCCGGCGACCATCCGCGCATCGAAACGTCGAAGGTCGGCGTGCTCCTCGTCAATCTCGGCACGCCCGATGGCACAGATGCAACATCCGTGCGGCGCTATCTCAAAGAATTTTTGTCGGACAAGCGCGTGATCGAATGGCCACGCGCCATCTGGCTGCCTGTGCTCTACGGCATCGTGCTCAATACCCGTCCGAAAAAATCCGGCGCGCTCTATGCCAAGATATGGAACAACGAACGCAATGAGTCGCCGTTGCGCACTTATACCCGTGCGCAAGGTGAAAAACTTGCAAAGGCTTTTGCCTCGCATCCGAATATCGTCGTCGACTGGGGTATGCGTTACGGCCAGCCTTCGATTGAACAGGCACTGGAACGGCTCGACCAGCAGGGCTGCAAGCGGATCGTCATGTTTCCGCTTTATCCGCAATATTCGGCAACGACCACAGCCACCGTGAACGATAAATTCTTTGAGGCTCTGATCAAGATGCGCTTCATGCCGGCAACGCGGACTGTACCTTCCTATCAGGATGAGGCGGTCTATATTGATGCTCTGGCGGTTTCCATCGAGAAGCATTTTGCGACACTCGATTTTGAACCGGAAGTGCTGATTGCCTCCTATCACGGCATTCCGCAAAGCTATTTCAAGCGCGGTGATCCCTATCCCTGCCATTGCTGGAAGACGACGCGCCTGCTGCGCGAGCGGCTGGGCTGGGATGAAAAGAAGCTGATCACCTGTTTTCAGTCACGCTTTGGACCGGAAGAGTGGATGCAGCCCTACACCGACAAGACGGTCGAGAAACTCGCCAAAGACGGGGTGAAGTCTATCGCCGTGTTCAATCCTGGCTTTGTCGCCGACTGCTTGGAAACGCTTGAGGAAATAGCAGTGGAGGCGGCAAAAACCTTCCATGAAAATGGCGGCATCAATTTTACCCACGTCCCCTGCCTCAATGATTCCGACGACGGCATGCGGGTGATCGAAGAGCTGGTCCGGCGTGAATTGCAGGGCTGGATCTAATCCAACGCCGCGCCCCTATAAATCACCGCTTAAGCCTTTCTGAAGTCAAGACTTTGGTCTATCTTGGCGTCGTCCGCATAAAGGACGATGATATGAGGTGACGTTGGTCCCAACGTCAGTCAAGGGGGAAGATAATGCCGTTCAGCGGTTTCGATTTTACCATTCCAGTACTGGTCCTTCTGGTTCTGGTGGTTTTGTTTGCGGGCGTGAAGACCGTGCCGCAGGGGTATAATTATACGATCGAACGCTTCGGCAAATATACCCGCACGCTTGCGCCCGGCCTCAGCCTCATCGTCCCGTTCTTTGATCGCATCGGCGCCAAGCTGAACATGATGGAGCAGGTGCTGGACGTCCAGACACAGGAAGTCATCACCAAGGACAACGCCAACATCGCCGTCGATGGCATTGCCTTCTATCAGATTCTCAATGCACCGCAGGCTGCCTATCAGGTTAGCGGGCTGCAGAACGCCATTCTCAACCTCACCATGACCAACATTCGTACCGTCATGGGTTCGATGGATCTGGATGAGCTCTTGTCCAATCGCGACGCGATCAATGACCGTCTGTTGCGTGTGGTGGATGAAGCCGCGCATTCCTGGGGCATCAAGATGACCCGCGTCGAAATCAAGGACATCAACCCGCCCAAGGATCTGCTGGATTCAATGGCGCGGCAGATGAAGGCGGAACGTGAAAAGCGTGCACTGGTTCTGGAAGCGGAAGGCAATCGGGCGGCGCAAATCCTCCGCGCCGAAGGCTTGAAGCAGGCACAAATTCTCGAAGCCGAGGGCAAGCGCGAAGCCGCTTACCGTGAAGCCGAAGGCCGTGAACGTCTGGCGCAGGCCGAAGCCAAGGCAACCGAACTGGTTTCGGCAGCCATCAGCAACGGGAATGTTCAGGCCATCAACTATTTCGTCGCCCAGAAATACACAGAAGCTTTCGGCAAAATCGCCTCCAGCACCAATCAAAAGATTATCCTGATGCCGATGGAAGCATCATCGCTGGTCGGTACGCTCGGTGGCATTGGCGCCATTGCGAAGGAAGTGTTCGGTGATGTTGCACAGGCAGAGCGCCCAACCCCACCGGCACAGCCGCCCCGTGGCCGCACGGTTCCGGGTACGAGCGGCGGATCCGGCCAGTCGTCATAAAAGGCCAGCGGAGGAGTTGCACTGATGTTGGAACATCTCTTCTATGAACTCGGCTCGTGGAACTGGGTCGTACTCGGCTTTATCCTGCTCATTCTGGAAGTGGCAGCGCCCGGCATCTTTTGCTGTGGTTTGGTATTGCCGCGATTATCGTCGGGTTTCTGACCATATTGGTGCTCGGGCCAATGTTTGCCATTGGCTGGCAGATACAGATTATCCTGTTTCTGATTCTCTCCGTCATCTCTGTGTTTATCGGCCGCCGCTTTATGGGCGCAACGGATGTGCCATCGGACGAACCCCTGCTCAACCGGCGCAACGAACAGTTGATCGGGCAGATCGTGGTACTGGAGGAGGCAACGGTGAATGGTCGTGGCCGGGCACGCATTGGTGACAGCTTGTGGCGCGTCAAAGGCCCTGATCTTGCCGCGGGAAGCCGTGTAAGGATTACCGGAACCGATCAGGGAACATTGGTGGTTGAGGCGGTTTAAGGTAAGTTTTGCACCACCCTCATGTTGCTTAGCCACTACTCTTTCCGTCATCCTCGGGCTTGACCCGAGGACCCACGGCTGAGTAGCACATATTTATCCACGCACTCGCTGAGGTCCAGGAAGATGAATGGCAAAATCACCTTCATAGAGAACCCAATAATCTGGAATGCATCGAACCAGTTGAAATAGTAGCGCTTCTTAGCCGTAGGTCCTCGGGTCAAGCCCGAGGATGACGGAGAGAGAGGCGCCCCAAGATGCAGCCCTCCAACTCCCTCATGGTGAGCTTGTCGAACCACGCATCATCGATTTGCAGCCACAAAAATCAGGCAGCGCCGATCCGCAGCAGATCGTGGAAATGCACGATCCCAACCGGGAAATTGTTTTCCGTAACCATCAGCGCACCGATATTATATTCATTGAGCAGCGCAAGCGCGGCACTCGCCAGCATGGTCGTCGGGACGGTCTTCGGCTTGCGCGTCATGATCTCTTCCACCTTCACCGTCATCAGATTGCGGTGAAGATTGCGCGATAGATCGCCATCCGTGATAATGCCTGCCAGCGTCCCATCCTCATTCTGAACGGCAATGCAGCCAAAGCGTTTGTCGGACAGCACTCTCATGGCTTCGGGAATGAGCATCCCCAATGGAACGAGCGGAATTTCCTGACCGCGATGCATGATTTCATGCACATGGGTCAGGCTTGCCCCAAGCGAGCCGCCGGGGTGGAATGTCTTGAAATCACCCGCCGTGAAACCGCGCGCTTCCAGCAAGGCGACCGCAATCGCATCGCCCATCGCCAGTTGCAGCAAGGTGGATGTGGTCGGCGCAAGCCCATGCGGACAAGCTTCGGTGATCCGCGGCAACAGCAAGACAACATCCGCCGCCGTCGCCAGCGCCGACGTTTCACCGGCAGTCACCGCGATCAAAGGAATACGGAAACGCCTGGAATAACTGACGATCCCCTTCAACTCAGCCGTATCACCAGACCAGGACAAAGCCAGAATGGCATCATCATGGGCAATCATGCCGAGATCGCCATGATTGGCTTCGGAAGGATGGACGAAGAAAGCCGGTGTGCCGGTGGAAGCAAAGGTCGCTGCAATCTTGGAACCAACGTGACCGCTTTTGCCGACGCCAGTGACAATGATTCTGCCTTTGATCGATGCAATGCTTTCAATGGCCTTGCCGAAGGCTTCAGCCAAGCCGCCATCCAGCGCATCGCGTAAAGCGCTCAGCCCGTCTTTTTCGGTTGAAATCGTCCGTTTTGCGGAATCAACCGCTGCGGACTTGTCGAGTTCGATGTCGTTTATTGCCTGCATGGGCAGAACCGTTAACGCTTTGTTCGAGCGCTGTCCATTTTTTGTTGGCGATAAGGTTTCGAAACGCACATCTGCGGCAACACAGGAAACCAGTCATTAACCATGACAGTTTACGCTCCATAAAGGTTCGAACTCAATGGCAATACGCTTTCATGCATCATCGGCAACCACGCATCGAAGCACCGCCCGGTTGCGGTAGCTTCAAATCGATGATCATCCTCTGTCTGTCGGCGGGGCTGATGAGCGGCGTTGCATTTACTTTTCATGGAACAGCATTTGCCCAGCAAGCCGTGCCGCTACGCGGCTCGGTCGATGAAGATGTGTTGCAGACACAGCAGCAAAGCATTCCGCGCCGTCCGTTATCGCGCCCGGCACCCACTCAGCCCCAGCAAGCGGTTGATACCGGCGAAGGCATACCTTCTGATCCCTATCAGCCTGTCAGTCCCGGCGCCTTGCCGGACAATGATCCCGGCAATCCCAGCGGGACTGGCGTTCCCTCCAATAATGGTGCACCAGCGTCGGGGTTGACGAACAGTGCTGGCGGCCTCAACACAAACGCGGCTGCACAGCCCGGCGCGATACCCATTCCAGCAGACCGCACAACGGCCGCAAACCAGCGAGGGCGTCCGGGTCAGACCCCGGCGCGCGGCGGCCGGGCAACCGATGGGCTGACAACCGGCGCGCTTGACGACACGGCGGGTAACCCGAAAGAGCAGCGCGCGGACAAGGACAATTTGCCCGAACCCGCGATAGAACGCCGCATTATCAAGCCTGACCCCGAACCCTTTGCGCCACTCGGCATAAGGGCCGGCATTGTCACGCTTCGGCCGTCCATCTCGCAGGGCATTCGCGCCACCACCAATGCCGATGGCAGTTCGGACGGCAAGAGCGCGGTCCTGTCGGAAACCCGCCTGCGGGCCCGCGCCACAACAGATTGGGCGCGCCATTCGGCTTTCCTCGATTTCGACGGCACCTATGACAAGTCCTTGTCGGGCGAGGATTACTCAGCTCCCGATGCCTCATTGCGTGGCGGCTTTCAGCTTGATCTTGGCGAACGCACGACGGTAACAGGCGAAGGCGGTTATCGCTACAGGCAGGAAGATGCCAGTGCACCGACCACGATCGTTGGCACATCCAACCGCCCGGCAGTACAGGAACTTGACGCAAACCTTGGCGTCAGACACGAATTTGGCCGGTTCTTCGGTCAGTTGAAAGGCAAGGTCGATCATACGACCTACGGCAAGGCCGACTTCTCCGATGGTACCTCCATCAGCCAGAAGGACCGCGATAATACGTTTGCCAGCATTGCCCTGCGCGGTGGGTTCGAGATGTCTCCGGCCATCAAACCCTTTGCCGAAGTTGAAATCGGCAAGCTGATGTATGATGAAACCGAGGATTCAAACGGCTTTCGCCGCTCCGGCCTGCGCACGGCGCTGCGTGGCGGCATCGAAGCCGACTTCGGCGAAAAGCTTTCCGGCGAATTTGCTCTGGGTTATCTGCGTCAGGGCATTGATGACGAGCGGCTATCAGACGTGGACGGTGTCAGTGTTGACGGAGCAATCAAATGGTCGCCCCAACGCGGCACGGACGTCAATCTTGGCCTCCTGACCCGCGTTGAAGGCGCGACTGCACCAAATGACAGCGGCTCAATCTTTTATGAGGGAAGGCTTGGCGTTAAACGCCAGATCCGCTCCAATCTGAGCGTCAATGCCGAACTGACCGCATCGCTGCGTGACAATAAGGATGGCAGCGGTCTGGACAAGGGTTTTGGCGTGGAGGTCGGGACAACCTACTGGTTCAACCGTTTCCTCGGGCTTGATGTCAGCGCCCGCCATCGCATCACGCGAAGCGAAGTCGATACCCGCCAGACCAGCGAAAGCAGTGTCTATATGGGGCTGACGCTGCAGCGGTAAACGCGAAATCCGGCTCGTCTATAAGTTCTAAGATGGCGCTCAGAAATTACACTGAACCGTTGAGCACTGAACTATAATTTCCTGTCGTTCATAGTACCACAGTAAGCTTTGAGCGACGGCCGTCGACGCCAAAATAATCAAAACCATTTGTCGGATCGTAAGCGATTTCCAAAACACCATCTTCGCTAGAAGCAAACAACTTGTCATACCTGCAGGAAACATCACTACCGGCAGGAATGTACCCAATTCTGCCTCTGCCCGATTTTTTGTTGAGCAACATAAAAAGTATTTGTGTTCCCCAGAAAGACCAAAGATGACCTTGGTCATCGCAATATATACGCTCCAAACCACCGAAATCGGCCCGAGCAAAAAGCCAACAACTGCCAATATTAAAAACAATACCGATAGGAAGAGAAATGGCTTCAAACCAGCCATAAAAGCGAGTGTTTTCAAAATCAGCGTTATTGGCGATACCAAAACACAGAGTAAAGCTGCGAAGGCCCATGCCTGATTTTGCCCAGGAACCTGCCAACTGGAATCGACTTTCGAAATCATCAGTAGCCTAATCCATATCAAAGCGTAAAAAGGCCGCCGACGTTATGCAAAGTAGTGCGATCACATCGGCGGTCGACCAAGAGAAGGATAATTCGCAGACACCCTCTCCCAAATTCGATTAATCCTTACGCGGCTGGATCGTCTTCAGCATCTCGCCGATATTGTCGATGACACCGTTGCGAATGTCATTGCGCCACAGGGCAAAAGCCACATTGGCCTCGACGAATCCTTCCTTGGAACCCGTATCGTAGGTGCGGCCCTGGAAATGGTAGCCGAAGAAATCCTGTTCCTTCGCCAGTTTCAGCATGCCATCGGTCAGCTGAATCTCATTGCCGGCACCGCGTTCTTGATACTCGAGAATGTTGAAAATCTCGGGCTGCAGGATGTAACGGCCATTGATGTAAAGATTCGACGGCGCCGTACCCTTGGCTGGCTTCTCGACCATTTCGGTCAATTCAAAGCCATTGCCGACGGCCTTGCCTTTGCCGACAATGCCGTATTTGTGCGCTTCTTCCGGATCGCATTCCTGCACCGCAACAATATTGCCACCCGACTGATTGTAGAGTTCAACCATATCGGCCAGACATCCGCTTTTCTCCGGCTGCATGATCATGTCAGGCAGCAGCAGTGCGAAAGGTTCATCGCCGACGATATCGCGGGCGCACCAGACCGCATGGCCAAGACCCATCGGCACCTGCTGGCGGGTAAAACTTGTGGTTCCCGGTCCGGGCTGAATGCTCTTCAATTCATCCAGAAGACTGGTTTTGCCACGTTCCGACAGGGTTGAATAAAGTTCGTACTGCGCATCGAAATAATCCTCGATGACTGCCTTGTTGCGGCCGGTGACGAAGATGAAATGTTCAATGCCGGCTTCGCGCGCCTCATCCACCACATACTGGATCACCGGCTTGTCGACGACCGTCAGCATTTCTTTCGGAATCGATTTCGTGGCCGGAAGAACGCGGGTGCCGAAACCTGCAACTGGAAAAACGGCTTTGCGGATTCTTTTCGCTGTAGTCACACTATGCTCCCCATCTCTACATTCTATTCAAATAACATTGGTAATAGACATTTGACCCGCAAAGAATGAAAATAGTTTGTGCGGCGCAATAAACATTTTTTTCCAGCGGTAATGTTCGCACATAAATGTCCAAATATTAGGCAATCCGTCCGGGTCAGAAACCGCTCACTGATCGAAATGGCGCCCAACCCAATGCCATGGTAAACTAATTCCTAACTTTGATGTGCGTAATTTATCGTTTGACCGGAATAGGTGGCAACACACTTCAAGGAGACACCATGTTTGAGAGTCCATCGGCTTTCGCAAAGCGCATTATGATTTTGGCTGCAACCGCGAGCCTGGCTTTTGCCGTGACAGCAACCAGCGCCTCCGCCGATGCAAAATTCCAGAAATGGATAGCAGGCTTCCGCACGACTGCCATGCAGAGCGGTATTTCAGCCTCCACCTTCCAACGCGCCTTTGCCGGCGTAACCGAGATCGATCCCGAGGTCTTGCAAAAAGCCGCATACCAGCCTGAATTCGTCGCGCCGGTCTGGGATTACATCGATAACCGCGTCAACGAACATTCGATCACCACGGGCCGCGAAATGGCCAAGAAATACAGCCGTTGGCTCAACGCCATCGAGAAATCGTTCGGTGTTGACCGCAATATCCTGCTGGCGATCTGGTCCATGGAGTCCAATTACGGCGAAGCCATGAACCGCCCTGACATCATGCGTGATGCGGTTCGCTCGCTTGCCACCCTGGCCTATGCCGATGAGCGCCGGGCGAAATATGCCCGCACGCAGCTGATCGCCGCGATGAAAATTTTGCAGACCGGCGACATTGACCGCAGCCATCTGACCGGTTCATGGGCCGGAGCGCTGGGTCACACCCAGTTTATCCCGACCAGCTACCTCTCTTATGCCGTCGACATGGACGGCAACGGCAAACGCGACATCTGGACATCCATTCCTGATGCACTCGGGACAGCTGCCAACCTTCTGAAAAAGAATGGCTGGGAGCCGGGGCGGACATGGGGCTATGAAGTGGCTCTGCCTGCAGGGCGTAAATTCCCGGCCGGATCGAAGACAATGGCCGAATGGCAAAGTCTCGGCGTCGTTCGCGCCAATGGCAAACCATTTCCGCGCGGCGGCGAAAAGGGCCAATTGAAAGTGATGGACGGCCGCGAAGGCCCGGCATTCCTGATGACGAAAAACTTCTTCGTTCTCAAGAACTATAACAATGCGGATAAATATGCGCTTGGCGTGGGCTTGCTTGCCGACCAGATCGCGGGGGCTCCGGCGCTGCGTCAGGACTGGAATCGTCCGTTCACGCCGATTTCGATGCGAGAACGTGAAGAATTGCAGACACATCTGCGTGCGCTCGGCTATTATAGCGGCGAAGTGGACGGAAAAATCGGCTCAAGCTCAAGGGACGCCATTCAGGCATTCCAGAAAAAGATGGGCCTTGATCCGGACGGTCATCCCAGCAAGGAAGTCTTGACCGTTATCCGCAAGCGATAAGGTTTGGAATTACCATGGACACGATAAAGCGCCCAACTGGATTCATCCGTTGCCTTGTCGTGTCCGTATCGCTGGGTGCTGCCGGTGGACTGGTCTTTACAGATATCGCCGCCGCGCAGCAGCGTACCATCCTTGACATGCTGTTCGGTCCGCGCCGGGATGTGTATCGCGAAGACAGCGACCGGATGATCTTTGACGAAAACAACAGGCCGGCAAGACCGGCCAAGAACCGTTCGACCAAGCGCGCCGAGCGCCCGCGACCCCAGCAACCGGCGGCTCCCGCTGCACAAAATACACCCGCAACACCGCAGCCGGTGATCCCATCAAAAATGACCGACGCCAAGACCATTCTGGTTGTGGGGGATTTCATGGCCAGCGGCCTCGCCGAAGGTCTTGATGCAGCATTCATGGATTCGCCCGGCGTGCGGGTCATCGACAAAAGCGATGGCTCGTCCGGTTTTGTGCGCAGCGACCATCGCGACTGGCCCGCAACCATTGGCAGCCTGATCGATGCGGAAAAACCTGCAGTTGTCGTGGTCATGATTGGCGCCAATGACCGCCAGCAATTCCTCAATGGCCCTGTGTTGCAAAGCGAGGCTTGGGCCAAGGAATATCAGGCACGCGTGCGGACCTTCCTCGAAGCGGTCAAGAAAACCGGCCATCCCTTGGTTTGGGTCGGTCAGCCTTCGTTCAAGTTCAAGAACATGACCAACGATCTTCTGGCATTCAACGAGGTCTATCGCAGCGCGACCGAAAAGGCAGACGGAAAATTTGTCGATGTCTGGGAAGGTTTCGTGGATCAGGGCGGCAGTTTTACACTTTCCGGCTTCGATGTTTCAGGGCAGACCGTCCGGCTGCGCAACAATGACGGCATCGGTCTGACAACAGCGGGCAAACGCAAGCTCGCCTTCTATGCGGAAAAACCATTGCGGCAGATGCTGGGTACCGCGACCTCGCCTGCCATTGCTGCCATTAAACCGGGATCGCCGGTGCAGGCTCTCCCCGAGACACCGCAGGCGCCGGTGAAAATCGACCGGATTGCCCCGATCAGCCTGAATGACCCGGAGTTGGACGGCGGCACTGATCTTCTTGGCGCAACACCGCGCGCTGGAACAGCCGCTGATAAATCAGCCAAGGACCGGCTCCTCATCGAAGGCTCTGCGCCGCAAGGCCAGCCCGGAAGGATCAATGATTATTCGTGGCCGGCCAAGACCAATATACCGGCACAATAACGGGAGCGTGCTTACCCCTCTGGTTTGAAGGGTAAGCCTTTTCCTATCGCGGCAGGACCGATGCGCCCATCAGCGCCACATCGATGGCCTGTGCAGCCTGTCTTCCCTCGCGGATAGCCCAGACAACCAGCGACTGTCCGCGACGGATATCGCCGGCTGTGAACAGCTTGTCCACGCTGGTGCGATAGTCCTTGTCATCGGCGGCGAGTGAGCGATTGCCGCGACGGTCCGCACGCATTTCCAGCGCATCGCCAAGTTCCTTGACGACACTGGTTTCGAACGGACCGGAGAAGCCGATGGCGATGAAGGCCAGATCCGCCTTGATATAGAATTCTGTTCCGGCAATCGGCTTGCGCGCCTCGTCGACTTCACAGCACTTCACATGGGTCAGCACACCATTCTCGCCGATGAATTCAAGCGTCGCCACCTGAAATTCACGGTCCGCACCTTCGGCCTGTGAGGAGGATGTGCGCATCTTTGTCGCCCAATAGGGCCAGACGCTGAGCTTGTCTTCCTTCTCGGGCGGCTGCGGACGGATATCGAGCTGGGTGACCTTGACTGCGCCCTGCCGGAAAGCAGTGCCAACGCAGTCAGATGCTGTATCACCACCGCCAACCACCACCACGTGACGGCCCGAAGCAACGATGGAATCACTCGGCCAGGCCACGGATTCAATGCTTTCCCGGCCAACCCGGCGATTCTGCTGCACAAGATAGTTCATGGCATCATGAACGCCTTCCAGATCGGCGCCAGGAATGCCTGCCGGACGGGGTGTTTCCGCGCCGCCGCAATAGAGCACGGCGTCATAGGTATCGAGCAGTTCCTGCACCGGCTTGTCGATGCCGACATTGACACCGTAGAAGAAGGTAACGCCCTCGCCTTCCATCTGGCTGACGCGGCGGTCGATGAAATGCTTTTCCATCTTGAAATCAGGAATGCCGTAGCGGAGCAGACCGCCAGCACGGCTTTCGCGCTCATAGACATGCACTTCGTGGCCGGCGCGGCCAAGCTGCTGCGCAGCGGCCATGCCCGCAGGGCCCGATCCGATAACGGCAACCTTCTTGCCGGTCTTGGAAGCGGCAGGCTGCGGAATGATGAAGCCCTTTTCATAGGCCTTGTCAGCAATCGCCTGTTCCACGGTCTTGATGGATACCGGCACATCTTCCAGATTAAGCGTGCAGGCTTCCTCACAAGGCGCCGGGCAGATACGGCCGGTAAATTCCGGGAAATTGTTGGTGGAATGCAGGTTGCGGATCGCCTCATCCCAATTGTCGTTGTAAACGAGATCGTTCCAATCCGGAATCTGGTTGTGAACCGGGCAGCCTGTCGGGCCATGACAGAACGGAATACCGCAATCCATGCAGCGCGCCGCCTGCTTCTTGACCTCGCCATCGGTCATGGGAATGGTGAATTCCCGGAAATGCCTGATACGGTCAGACGCTGGCTGATACTTTCCGACCTGTCGGTCGATCTCTAGAAAACCTGTAACCTTACCCATAAAACTGCTCCCCTCGCCCTTGGAGGACCACCCGTTCCCTGACTAGGGTCTGGGCAGCATTGGACCCCATGCCGAGCATCAGTTTGATGACGCTCGAAGCATGGAGTGCGTTGATTTTATTCCGCTGCAACACCCATCCGCATGCGCTCCATATCTTCGAGCGCGCGGCGATATTCGACCGGCATGACCTTTACGAATTTCGGCCGGAAAGTTTCCCAATTGTCGAGAATTTCTTTCGCCCGGCCAGAGCCCGTATAGTGCATATGGTTCGAAATGAGCTGCACGAGACGTTCCTCATCGTGTCTGGTCATATTGCCCGAGACATCGACGCGGCCTTTGTGAGCCAGATCGCCACCGTGATGATGCAGCTTTTCAAGGATATCATCCTCTTCCGGCACCGGCTCAAGCTCGACCATCGCCATGTTGCAGCGTTGGGCGAAATCCCCGGCTTCATCAAGCACATAAGCTACACCGCCTGACATACCCGCTGCAAAGTTCCGGCCTGTCTGACCAATAACCACAACAACGCCGCCGGTCATATATTCGCAGCCGTGATCGCCCGTGCCTTCAACAACGGCAATGGCGCCGGAGTTGCGCACGGCAAAACGCTCGCCCGCGACGCCGCGGAAATAGGCCTCGCCTTCGATGGCGCCGTAAAGCACCGTATTGCCGACAATGATGGAGTCTTCCGGCACGATTTTCGTATTATCCGGCGGACGGATGACAATGCGGCCGCCGCAAAGTCCCTTGCCGACGTAATCGTTGCCGTCGCCAATCAACTCGAACGAAATACCGCGCGCCAGGAATGCCGCGAAGGATTGACCCGCCGTGCCATTGAACTTGACCGAAATCGTATCTTCGGGAAGTCCCTTGTGGCGATAACGCTTGGCCACTTCGCCCGAAAGCATGGCTCCGGCCGAACGGTCAACGTTCTTGATCGGCATTTCGATCTTCACCGGAATCTTGCTTTCCAGTGCGGTCTTTGCCTGTTCGATCAGCTTGCGATCAAGAATATCGACAATCGGATGGTTCTGCCGCTCGGTCCAGCGCGTCTTTTCTTCCGGTGCTTCCGGCTTGTGGAAGATGCGGGTGAAATCGAGACCCTTGGCCTTCCAATGGTCGATCATCTCGCGCTTTTCGAGAAGTTCGGCCTTGCCGACAATCTCTTCCATCCGGGTGTAACCCATCTCGGCGAGGAACTGCCGCACCTCTTCTGCCATGAAGAAGAAGAAGTTGATGACATGTTCCGGCGTACCCTTGAACCGCTTGCGCAGGACCGGGTCCTGCGTCGCAACGCCAACCGGGCACGTATTGAGGTGACACTTGCGCATCATGATGCAACCGGCGGAAATCAGCGGTGCAGTGGAGAAGCCGAATTCGTCGGCACCCAGCAGCGCGCCGATGATCACGTCACGGCCCGTACGCAGACCGCCATCGACCTGCAGGGCGATGCGCGAACGCAAGCCGTTGAGCACCAGCGTCTGCTGGGTTTCGGCAAGACCCATTTCCCAGGGGGAACCGGCATGCTTCAACGATGTCAGTGGCGATGCGCCAGTGCCGCCATCATAGCCTGAAATGGTGATGTGATCGGCACGCGCCTTGGCAACACCGGCAGCAACTGTGCCGACACCGACTTCCGAGACTAGCTTGACCGACACATCGGCTTCAGGATTGACGTTTTTCAGATCGTAGATGAGCTGCGCCAGATCCTCGATGGAATAGATGTCATGGTGCGGCGGCGGCGAAATCAGGCCGACGCCGGGCGTTGAGTGACGGGTCTTGGCAACAGTCGCATCAACCTTGTGGCCGGGCAGCTGACCGCCTTCGCCGGGCTTGGCACCCTGCGCCACCTTGATCTGCATCATGTCCGAATTGACGAGATATTCTGTCGTCACACCGAAACGCCCGGATGCCACCTGCTTGATGGCAGAGCGTTCAGGATTCGGCTTGCCGTCCGGCATCGGATAGAAACGATCCGGCTCTTCGCCGCCCTCACCCGTGTTCGACTTGCCGCCGATCCGGTTCATGGCAATGGCCAGTGTCGTATGCGCCTCGCGGCTGATCGAGCCGAAGGACATGGCACCGGTGGAAAAACGCTTGACGATTTCCTTGGCTGGCTCGACATCGTCGATGGATACAGGCTTGCGGCCGCTATCACCTGCCAGCTTGATCTTGAACAGGCCACGGATGGTTTGCGCCCGCGCCGACTGGCTGTTTACCAGATCGGAATATTCCTTGAACGTGGTGGCTGAGTCCGTGCGTACGGCATGCTGCAGCTTGGCAACCGCATCCGGCGACCACAAATGTGCCTCGCCGCGCATGCGGTAGGCATATTCGCCGCCAACTTCCAGCGTGTTGAGCAGAACGGGATCGTTGCCGAAAGCGTCTTTATGACGGCGAACCGTCTCTTCCGCCACTTCCTCAAGGCCGACGCCTTCAATCGTTGTCGCGGTTCCAAAGAAGAACCGGTCAACAAATTCCGACTTCAAGCCAACCGCGTCAAAAATCTGCGCGCCGCAATAGGACTGATAGGTGGAAATGCCCATCTTGGACATGACCTTGAGAATGCCCTTGCCGATGGACTTGATGTAGCGCGATACGACTTCCTTTGAATCCACTTCCGGCGGAAACTCACCGCGCTTGTGCATATCAAGCAGCGTATCGAAAGCGAGATAGGGATTGATTGCTTCCGCGCCATAGCCGGCGAGGCAGCAGAAATGATGCACTTCGCGCGGCTCGCCCGATTCCACGACCAGACCCACCGATGTGCGCTGACCCTTGCGGATCAGGTGATGGTGGACAGCAGCGGTTGCCAAGAGTGCCGGGATCGGAATCCGGTCCGGTCCAACCTGGCGGTCGGAAAGGATGATGATGTTGTAACCGCCATGCACAGCAGCTTCCGCACGCTCGCACAGACGCTCCAGCGCACCGGCAAGACCGGCAGCGCCTTCCTCGACATTGTAAGCAATATCGAGCGTCTTCGTATCGAAACGGTCTTCCGTGTGGCCGATGGAGCGGATTTTTTCCAGATCGCCATTGGTCAGGATTGGCTGGCGCACTTCCAGACGCTTGCGGCGCGAGGAACCGACCAGATCGAAAATGTTGGGGCGCGGACCGATGAACGAAACAAGGCTCATCACCAGCTCTTCGCGGATCGGATCGATCGGCGGGTTGGTAACCTGCGCGAAGTTCTGCTTGAAATAGGTGTAAAGCATCTTCGACATGTCAGACATGGCCGAGATCGGCGTGTCCGTACCCATCGATCCGATGGCTTCCTGACCCGTTGTCGCCATCGGCGACATCAGAATCTTCGTGTCTTCCTGTGTATAGCCAAAGGCCTGCTGGCGGTCGAGCAGACTGACATCCTTGCGCAGCGCGCGCGGTTCAACCGGGCTCAATTCCTCAAGAATAAGCTGGGTGTTCTTCAGCCATGACTTGTAGGGATGGCGGGTGGCGATTTCCGACTTGATCGTGTCATCGGAAACGATCTCGCCCTTTTCCATGTCGATCAGCAGCATGCGGCCCGGCTGGAGCCGCCACTTCTTGACGATCTTTTCCTCTGGCACCGGCAGAACACCAGCCTCCGACGCCATGATGACAAAATCATCATCGGTCACGATGTAGCGGGCTGGACGCAGACCGTTGCGGTCGAGGGTCGCACCAATCTGGCGGCCATCGGTGAAGGCAACAGCAGCGGGGCCATCCCATGGCTCCATCAGCGCAGCGTGATATTCGTAGAAAGCCTTGCGGTCATCCGACATCAGCTTGTTGCCGGACCAAGCCTCCGGAATAAGCATCATCATGGCATGAGCAAGCGAGTAGCCACCCTGGAACAGGAATTCCAGCGCGTTATCGAAGCAAGCTGTATCGGACTGGCCTTCGTAGGAAATCGGCCACAGCTTGGAAATATCGTTGCCGAAGAACTCGGAGTCCACCGATGCCTGACGTGCTGCCATCCAGTTGACGTTGCCGCGCAACGTGTTGATTTCGCCGTTATGCGCGACCATGCGGTACGGGTGTGCCAGCTTCCATGACGGGAACGTGTTGGTCGAGAACCGCTGGTGCACCAGCGCAACCGCGCTGACAAAACGCGGATCCTTCAAATCCTTATAGTAGGCACCCACCTGATAGGCGAGAAACATGCCCTTATAGACGATGGTCCGCGCCGACATGGATACGACATAGAAGTCACTCTCCTTGCCGCCATTGTCCTGATAGATGCGGTTCGAGATCACCTTGCGCAGGATGAACAGCCGGCCTTCGAAATCCTCGTTGGATTCGATGTTCGGGTTGCGGCCGATGAAAACCTGACGGTGATAAGGCTCGGTCGCAGCAATATGCGGCGCCTTGGACAGGGACGAATTATCGACCGGAACGTCGCGGAAACCGATCAGCGTCTGGCCTTCCGAGGCGATAACCTCGGCGATAACCGTCTCGATACGGGCACGCTCATCCGCGTCCTGCGGCATGAAGAGGTAACCAACCGCGTAATGATTGACGGCAGGCAGTTCGACGCCCTTTTCCGCCCATTCGGCACGGAAAAACGCATCGGGAATCTGCACGAGCATGCCTGCGCCATCGCCCATCAACGGGTCGGCGCCAACGGCACCGCGATGCGTCAGGTTTTCGAGCATGAACAGCCCGTCTTCGATGATCTTGTGGGACTTGACGCCTTTCATATGCGCAACAAAGCCAACGCCGCAGGCGTCATGCTCATTGCGTGGATCGTACAAGCCTTGTCGGGTGGGGAAACCAGACGATTTATTGGTTTTGACCGCACGATTCTGTACGGCCTGAGCGAGTTCAGTCGTTACAGATGGCGTCAAATCCGACATCGTCAATTCCTCCAAATGAGCCCCTTGGGGCGGTCAATTTCTCGCAGGACGGAATAGCATATATTCCTGTCCCCTCTGGTGCGGCATATCTTCCGGTACAAACTGCGGTCACCGTTTTGGGGACGGAAGCCACCATGCTTGCCATCCTCATTTTCAGATCACGCAAATTAGGACAGCATTGCTGTCATATCCTCGTATGCCAGAATAGTTCCAAACAAACAAGATGGAAAAGCAAAAAATAACACCATTAGACGAAATATCATTGCGCCAAATGCCCTCGACTTATTACTTTAGTTTCGATTCAGGCGGTTTCCTCTAAATATACATGAGAAAACAGAGCGTTCCGCCATGGCGGACAAATTGACGCTGTGCGAAAGGCAATAGCGGCTCCTTTCAAGTCCTGCTGGAAAAGCGTAAGCGTGGCACCATCAACACAGTATCCGAGGTCGTTTCATGCATTTCGCATCCGATAATTGGGCCGGAGCCCATCCGAAAATTGCCGAAAATCTCAACAAGCATGCGAGCGGTTTTGCTGCCGCCTATGGCACGAGCGATCTTGACCGGGCGGTTGAGAAGACTTTCAGCGAGATTTTTGAACGTGATGTCGCGGTTTTCTTTGTCGGCACCGGAACGGCTGCCAATTCATTGGCGCAGGCGATCATTGCCAAACCGGGTGGCATAACCTTTGCCCACCGCGAAGCACACATGATTGCTGATGAAGCGGGTGCACCGGGTTTCTTCGCGAGCGGAGCACGTGTCCAGGCCGTAGATGGTCCGACAGGCCGCATGGATATCAACAATCTGAAAGCGGCATTTAACGGTTTCCCCGAGGGTCACGTTCATGCGGGGCAACCGATGAGCGTTTCGATTACGCAATCAACCGAGAGCGGCACGCTTTATGAATTGGCCGAGATCGCTGCAATCTCAGCGCTGTGCCGGGAAAATGGCCTGCCGCTGCACATGGACGGTGCCCGCTTTGCCAATGCGCTTGTCTCGCTCGGCTGTTCGCCCGCGGAAATGACGTGGAAACAGGGCGTCGATATTCTGTCTTTCGGTGGAACCAAGAACGGCTGCTGGTGCGCGGAAGCCATGGTGTTCATGAACCCGGAACAGGCAAAGCAGGTGCCCTATATCCGCATGCGGTCCGCGCAGAATTTTTCAAAGTCGCGTTTCATTGCGGCGCAGTTCGAAGCCTATTTCGCGGGCGGGCTCTGGCTTGAACTTGCCGGCCACGCCAATGCCAGAGCGTCCGAACTCGCAAACCTTATAAAGGCATCGAAGAAACTTCGGCTTGCCTGGCAACCCCGCGCCAATGAAGTTTTCGCGATCATGACGAAACAAACGGCGGCTGAACTGCACGGCGCCGGAGCCGTCTTTTATGACTGGCATGCACCGCATGCGGAGCGGGGTCTTGTTGCAGAAGATGAGACGATCACCCGGTTTGTGACCAGCTTTGCCACGACCTCAGAAGAGATCAGCCGTTTTGGTGATCTGATCGCATAAAAAAAGCGGCACTTTCGCGCCGCTTCTTTCACTCTGTCTGTCCGCTTACTGCTTGGTGACAGTCTTTGCTTCGATCTGCTTGGCTGTCTTTTCCGACAGGGCAGTGACAGCGATCTTGCGCGGTTTCATTTCTTCCGGAATTTCGCGCTTGAGATTAATGTGCAGCAGGCCGTTTTTCAGGCTGGCACCACTGACCTCAACGAAATCGGCAAGATGGAATCTGCGTTCGAACGCGCGGGAAGCAATGCCGCGATACAGGGTTTCCGCATTATCCTCGGACGTTTCGGCACCCTTCTCGCCAGTTACTTTCAACTGGTTGCGATGGGCTTCGATCTGGATCTCGTCTTCTGAGAAACCAGCAACAGCCATGGTAATGCGGTAGGTGTTTTCACCGGTCCGCTCGATATTATAAGGCGGATAGGATTGACCACCTTCTGGCTGAGCCAGCGAATCGAGAATGGTGAAAAGCCGGTCAAAACCAACGGTGGAACGATAGAGTGGGGAAAAATCCACGTGACGCATGTTAAGCCCTCCTTTAGAGCGACAATGTTGCGTGTTCTGGTTCTTGAAGAGACTCCCTTATTGGCGAGCCTCGCTGAACCAGTGGCCCCGTTATGGCGGCCACAACTGCTATTTGGTTAGAACCCAAAGCCTTTTCAAGAGCACCTATATCGATCAAGTAAGCCGCGTCTCGGCTTTAAGATTCGGAAGAATCACGATGAACCCAAGATGAACGCAGTCTTCGGAATACGTTCACACGCGCCTCGCTATAACCACACCCAAGTTGGAAATGCTCCGACACACCGAAAGGACGACATCATGAAAAAGACCGTACTCGCACTGACCGCTACCGCCCTGCTGATCACCGGCTTTGCTGCTACTGCAAAGGCCGACGACTTTTATAATCGCAGCGAGCGGCCGATCTACATGGATGATCGTGGTGATATCGACGGTGGCGTTCTTGTGCAGGACCGCCGTTTCTATGGCGAGCGCCGTGACGACCGTTACCGTGATCAGGTGGGCCCACGTCAGGTTGCCCGCATGCTCGAACGCCGTGGCTACCGTGTCGGTGATGTGAATTTTGAACGTGGACGCTACTTTGTTCGTGCCTCACGCCGTGGCATGCCGGTTCTGGTGATCGTGTCCCGTGATGGCGACATCCTCGATACCCGCCCGATGGGTGGCCGTGGCTATCGTGATCGCCGCAGCGACAACGGCTTCAGCATCGAGATCCGTCCATCCAACAATTACTAATCCCCAGATCGTTGCGGGTGTAACGTCCCTTCCGCCCGGAACGTACTGACCGGAAATTCTTCACAGAGTTTCCGGTCATTTTTTATTCCCGCCAGTTTGACCTTTGGGGCCGTGCCTTTTATCAAAAGATGCAAACGCACCAGCGCGCCTCACGAAGCGCGGCCCCAAGATACGGGATGAGGACTGACTGGCATCAAATGACACATCCGCTTGTCGAAACTCCCGCCAATCCGATACCACAGGACGCCCGTGTTGATACATTGGCGCTCAAGGACGGCAAGCAACTGCGTTACGCAATTTTTCCCGCAACCACCCATCCCGTACAGGGAACCGTGATTATTCTGCAGGGTCGCAACGAATGTATCGAAAAATACTTCGAAACCATTCGCGACATCGCCAAACGCGGATTCACGGTTGCCACCTTTGACTGGCGTGGCCAGGGCGGATCCAGCCGCGTGCTGCGCGATCCCAATCGCGGGCATGTCAGAAACTTCAATCAATACGCGGCTGACCTTGAGCAACTGTTTGAATCCGTCCTGCTGCCCGATTGCCGTGCCCCGTTTTATGTTCTCGGGCATTCCACCGGTGCCCTTGCCGCGCTCCTCGCCGCCCCTGCTTTGGCAAACCGTATTCGCCGCATGGTGTTGCTGACGCCGCTGCTCGACGTCAATGGCAGCCGCCTCGGTAAGATTCTGCTGGGCGGCGTCGCCAATACCTTGCGGTCAACCGGTTTTGGCAGGCTTTATATGCGCGGCGGCAAACCATTGATCAAACCGTTCGCTATCAACGAAGTTACATCCGATGCAGCCCGTTACCTGCGCAATTCCGAAATCCTGAAATCGGCACCGGAACTCGCCGTGGGCGGGCCAACCGCCGGATGGATTGCAGCGGCAGCAAAAGCCATCAAACGCGTTACCCGGCCGGAATTCGTGGAAGCAATCCGTATTCCGACGCTGGTTATTGCCGCAGGCGCGGACCGCGTCGTTTCCACATCGGCCATTGAGCGGTTTGCGCTGCAGATGCGCAATGCCACGCTCATCACCATCGATGGCTCAAAACACGAGATCCTTCAGGAAAAGATTTCTACCGCGAACAGTTTTTCGCGGCATTCGATGCTTTTGTCCCCGGGACAGGCGGCGAGATGGCGGAGATCGAAAGCGACAACTCGCTTTCGACAGCCGGTTAGCGGTTCAGAAGCTCCAGCACTTGCGCATGCAGTTCCTTTGAACCTGCTGCAACAATATCACCAGCCTCTTCCGCTGGGCCACCCTGCCAATTGGTGATGACACCGCCCGCTTTTTCAATGATCGGCACCAGCGCAACAATGTCATAGGGGTGCAGCGCAGTTTCGACGACGAGATCGACGAAACCCGCAGCAATCATGGCATATCCATAACAATCAGCCCCGTAACGCGGCATGCGGACGCTGCGCTCAACACGGTCATAGGCCTCGCGCTTTTTATCTTTAAACAAGGCGGGAGTCGTCGTGAACAGAGTCGCCTGTGCAATATCAGGATTTTGCCGGGTTTTGAGCTGGCGCGGTCCACCCGGACCTTCATAATAAGAGGCAGTACCGTCGCACATGAAAAGCTCGCCGGTAAAAGGCTGAGCCATGACGCCAGCCACTGCATCGCCATCAATGGTCAATCCAGCCAGCGTTCCCCAGACAGGAAGCCCCGAGATAAAGGCGCGGGTGCCATCGATGGGATCGATAACCCAGACATGCGAGTGATCGAGATTCTCCGAACCGAACTCCTCGCCCATAATGCCGTGATCGGGATAAGTCGCATTGATCAGCTTGCGAATCGCCCGCTCGGCCTCCTTGTCCGCTTCGGTTACCGGGTCGAATCCGACCTGATATTTGTTGTCGATGGACGAAATTGTGCGAAAACGGGGCAATGTCTGCTCCGCCGCAACCTGCGCGATTTGCCTCAAAAACGAAAGTTCGATGGCCAAAGTGGTTCCTCACGATTAAAATTTTCTCATATAACTGCATTGTCGGCTAATTTTTTGCATTTTTTTTAGGCAGATAATATTTGTGCTTAAAAAAACATACAATTCGCTTGACATTTGTGCGATGCAGCATAGATTAGTTAACAGACAAGGCGACTTGTCTATGCCCTCCTTGGGCGTTTCCTCCCTAGACTTGGACCGCGCACTAGCGCGGTCTTTTTTTGTTTTGAGGCCGGACATAGTGAATTTTACTATTCAGCAGCCAAGGGAATATCGAGGAAATGAAAGTCCGGAATGGAAACGAGATCAGCGAGAAACTGGCTGATATCGCGCTGAAGCTGACCAAAACCGGGCTTTCGTTCATAGCTGTGTTCGTTGAGATAAAGACCACGATTGACCTCGATCTGCAGCGCATGCAGTCGTTTTAACGGACGGCCGTAATGTTCGGTGATATAGCCACCGGCATAGGGCTTGTTATGCGCAACCGCGTAGCCCATCTCGCGCAGCAAATGGATCGCCGTACTGGCAAGTTCCGCTGAGCAACTGGTACCGAAGCGGTCGCCAATGATGAAATCCGGGCGCAGGCCGCTTTCGGGAAAGCGGATGCCTGTGGGCATGGAATGACAATCGACGATGACGCCGTAACCAAAAAGGCTGCGTGTCTCGATCAGGGTTTCGGCGAGCAGTGCGTGATAAGGTTTGTAGATCGTATCGATCCGCCCCAGCGCTTCTGCCACTGGCATCTTGCGCGCATAAATCTCCTGCCCTTCGCCCACAAGGCGTGGAACAGTGCCCAACCCGCCGGCAACCCGGGCCGAATTGGCATTGGCATAGGGCGGCAACGGGTCCGAGAACATCTTTGCATCGAGCTCATAGGGCTCGCGGTTCACATCAAGATAGGCGCGTGGAAAATGCGCCACCATCATCGGTGCACCGAGCATGATGCTTGCCGCAAACAGCTGATCAACAAAACAATCTTCAGAGCGCCGAATCGTCTGCGCATCAAGCTGCGACTGCTGCAGGAAGGCCGCCGGATAGTCACGCCCGCTATGCGGTGAATTGAAGACAAACGGAATACGCTGCTCAGCCGGTTGGCGCAGCTCGAAAGGCAGCTTGTCGGGAAAATCACGCGCGAGGGTCATCATTCACTTCGAAAGTTTGCTTGTCTGGCAATACTCTAGAACAAGTTCGCTCCATATGGAATTCATCAGCCGTCAAAGCGAACGAACTTTATCAGCGGACTATCTGCAAGGAATCTTCAGTGCTATATCAGCACCCAAGCTCGACTTTCAGGGGATTCCCCCTTATTTTCAGCAAATCATTCACGCGATCTTTACCAAAAAAGCGTCTTGTTAACTCTGATGGGACGCCGGTCTGGGGATGGATTGGCGATAGATAATTCGGACGGACTGATGAAGAGAATCCTTCTTGCAGAAGATGACAACGATATGCGGCGCTTTCTAGTGAAGGCGCTGGAGAAGGCAGGATATCACGTCACGCCTTTTGACAACGGTGCCAGCGCCTATGACCGGTTGCGCGAAGAGCCATTTTCACTGCTCCTCACCGACATCGTCATGCCAGAAATGGACGGAATCGAGCTGGCCCGGCGCGCTTCGGAAATCGATCCGGACCTCAAGATCATGTTCATCACCGGCTTTGCCGCCGTGGCGCTGAATTCCGATTCGAAGGCTCCAAAGGATGCGAAAGTGCTTTCCAAGCCTTTCCATCTGCGTGATCTGGTCAACGAAATCGAAAAAATGCTGGTTGCTGCCTGATCTCGGCCTGTATCCATCTGCTCTGTTGAAGAAAGCCTGATAACTTCCTCAACACCTATTGACGGCGTGAAACCAATATGGTGTATGCGCCTCTGTCGGATGGGCGTGTAGCTCAGCGGGAGAGCACTACATTGACATTGTAGGGGTCACAGGTTCAATCCCTGTCACGCCCACCATCCGAACCTTCCCCATTAAGTGATGAACGCCAGCCTTGCGCAATGCGATTTGAATATTCGTTGAGTCGGCAGCAATTGTAGAACTGCCACCAGTTGGTCTACCATCGCCCGGCAACCCAGCGGATGCGGCCTGCCGTCCCGGCATATATTGCCACGCCCGTCATTAGCGATGGAGAACCCATGCTCGCACATCCGGCAACATGGAGACGCTTTATTCCCCTGCTTGCGATGCTTCTGCTCATTGCAGTTCCTGCATCGGCACAAATGGCAGCGAACCAGCCTCCGGCGCTGACGCCGGCACAGATGCGCGAGGATCTGACATACCTCAAGACCCAGTGGGCACCACTCGACAAAAGCTTTTCGAAGGAAGAACACCAAGCCTTCGACCGAGTGGTGGACGATGCCATGGCGGCGAGCGGTACGCTATCGACCGAAGAATTTACACTCGAAGTCATGCGAGCGGTCGCGATCTCACGCAATGGTCACACAACAGCAATGGTCGGCACCTTGCTGCGTGACCTGCCGGTAAGGGCCTGGTGGTTCTCTGATGGCCTTTACATTATCAAAACCGATCCACAATTCGCCAATCTGCTCGGCGCACGCATCGACAAACTAGGAGCATTGACACCCAAGGAAGCGCTTCGACGGGTTGCCCCGTTCATTTCAGGCACGGACCAGCGCATTCGTTATCTCAGCGCGACATTTCTCACCAGTCCGGATGTTTTGAAGCGTACCGGCGCAGTCGCTGACAGCAGCTCTATTCCGCTCACACTTCAACTGCGTGACGGCAGCAGCCAGGTGGCCGAGCTAAAGCCGGCCACGACACGCGACCCCGGTGATGAGCACAAGCCTGCAACCAGAGGTTATTCGGTGCTCATTCCCGATGACAACGGCCTGCCCGGACGCTGGCCGCACGTACTCGACAAGGCCGAGGAGCGTTCGCCGATCTATTCGAAACGCATCGACGTTACAACGTCGATGATCGGGCAGGACAAACAGGTGCTCTATATCCGTGCCAATTCCATGACCAGCCTGGATGAAACTTCGCTGCATTGGAAATATGCCAAGATTCTCAACACGTCGATTGTTCCTCCATCACGCCCGAAATTCGTCATCTTTGACCTCCGGCTGAACAATGGTGGAGACTTTTTCAATACGATCCTTTTCTCACAGGCGCTTCCAAAGCTGCTGCCACCCGGCGGGCATATCTTTGTTCTTGTGAGCCGGTCGACCTTTTCCGCTGCAATCGTGACGACCGCCATGCTGAAAGCCAACGGACAGGACAAGGTGACACTTATCGGTGAAACCATGGGCGACAATGGCCAGTTCTGGGCAGAAGGCGACGCGCTGCAAATGCCCAACTCACACATCGGGCTCGAATATGCCACGCAGTTTGAAGATTACGAAAAAGGCTGCACCAACCCCGACAAATGCTACTGGGCGACGGTTGCATTCGGACCGCGAAACCTCACCTCGCTGGCACCCGATATCAAGGTTGACGTTGCTTTTTCCGACTACGCCGCGGGACGGGATCCCGTTCTCGAGAAAGCCCTCTCACTGGCAAAGTAACATGCCAAGCCGGAATTTCTTCGGCTCCCGCATGCGATCAAACGTGGCCCGCATCTGCGTCTGGCCGCGCAAGGGATGACATTTGCTTCACAACAGTCTATCGACAGCACAAATCGATGATCTGCGCGCAGCACCCGGAAAGCTTACACATCATGAAGAAAGCGGTCACGCTTAAGGAATTGAAGGCGGCCATTGGTACGGAAGTTGGCTGTTCGGAATGGCGTGTGGTCAGCCAGGACATGATCAACAAATTTGCCGACGCCACCGACGATCACCAGTTCATTCATACCGACCCGGAGCGGGCAGCCGAAACGCCTTTCGGCGGCACCATCGCGCACGGCTTTCTGACAATTTCACTGCTTTCCACGCTTGCCTACGAAGCGCTGCCGATGATCGAAGGCGCGACGATGGGCATCAATTACGGGTTTGACAAAGTTCGCTTCATGGCGCCGGTCAAGTCAGGCAAGCGTGTGCGCGCGCGATTCAAGCTGATTGACGCGGATATCCGCCCCTCAGGCCGGGTGATCAACAACCATGAAGTGACGCTGGAGATCGAAGATTCTGATCAAGCCTGCGCTGGTAGCCAACTGGCTGACAATTGCTGTGCTGGAACATCCACCCGAGATGGACGATCTCGCTTAAGCGGCCGCAGCGATCCGCCCAGCCTCATCCAGAGGCGCCGGGCTTTCGCTCAGCGCAAGGTCGCGGAACGCAAATGGCCCCTGCACAAACATACCCATATCGTAGGGGTTGCGGATTTGCGCGCCCTTCAGAAACAATAGGTGCATCTTGAAGAAGTTCTTCCGCGCCCGGGCGTAGCGCTTGGCACTGTGAATATGTTTGAAGCGAATGCGTCGGATAATGGGATCGTTGCGCGGAACAATGCCAAGAGCCGTTGCCGGATTCTGATTTGTAGAAATGCACGATGTCCGCAATCGTCTGGAATTCAGTCCAGAGAACCGGCGTTTCCTGTAGGACGACCCGCACATCTTCACGCAACTGTGCCGCGCGCGGATGAAAAGCGATCATCAGCAGGCAAGAACCGGTCGCCATGAGCGATATTGGCCGGCGTTTCATCAGCTGTGGCTCGCTGCGCCAGACGTCGGCAATCGCTTCCACGGCTGGAACCGTGCCTAGGCTATGCCCGATAATCAGGACTTCATCCGCATCGCTCTCGCGCAATTTGCGAGCCAGATGTGCAGCAAACGCTGCACGGCGCTCCAGCAATGCCGCATTGCGCCGATAGATCCGGTCCGATGCCGCGGCCCAGTCATCGAGAAGATAGGACAGGAAAACTTTTTGACCCGGCCAGCGGATCAGTAACCGGGCAACGGCAAGCGCCAGCGGCACAGTCCAGAGCAAATGATATGCGCTGAAGCCGCCCCAAAGCGGACCAAGGCCAATGCCGAGCCCGACCAGCGAAATAAAACAGGCCAGCACAAACGGCCACATGAAAAAGATGCAAAAACGCCAGCTGGTGCGAAGGTATCGCCAGAACGTGCCGGTGAGCAGAATATCGAGGAACGCCATCATCCCGGTGGCAAAGCGTGTCACGACATTGCGGGAGGAATAAACGTCGAACAGATCCGCTGTGCCATATTGGCAGAATTCGGTCTCTACGGCCCAGTCAGAACCGGATGTTTCCAAATGCATGGAGGCAATGTTCGGGCCCTCCGGCAACATCGGTCCTGCTTTGGTCTTGGCATGCCAGAGGCTGTTGAAGTCAGCGGCAGAGTTCAGATAGCGCCCGCGCACGGCATCCGGATGCAATCCTTCATAGCCGGTGAAATTGATAACAAGGCGCTTTTTGACAGCCATAAAATATACTCGCGGCGAGACCACGCGAATCGAGAGTCCCCGCATTCTCATTATGGCAAAGCACGGCACAATTGTGTTCGATTGGTTCAACAGGCCACAATCTGCACACTATTAATTACGTGGAGCTGTCAAAGATCATAAGGCAGACGGAAAAATGGCCATTGCATATCTGCTGCAAAGCTATTGTGCGTGGTTCGACAAGTTCACCATGAGGGAATGGGATGGGCTGCAAAATTAATCGAGACCGTTGCAGGATATAGCACCCTGCAATCCACACTCTCCCTCATGGTGAGCTTGTCGAACCACGCACAATGGTACTGCCAGTCAAATATCGACGGTTAGACAGCAACATCCCGGGCGGATTCCTGCAGAAAACTGTAGGCATATCCAGAGAATGAACGCCAGCATTCCACCCGGAATGCATCTTCTGCGGTCCGCAGCAGCACAATCTCGATCTTGCCGAGAACCGTACGCGAGGCAGCGCCGACCGGAAACGCTTTCAGCGACAAATCCTGCGGGCAACCGCCATTGACGACCGCGTCCGCATTTTTACCGGTAACGAGAATCCCGACATTGCGGTGTGATACATCCACGGCGGAATGCAGCACTTTCACTTTGGCAAGGTCGGCAACAATCGTGCTGCCTTCCGCATCAATGATCAGCCATTCATCCGGGCCGATCCACATGGCGGTACGGTCGCCCTTTGTCGCTGTGGATTTCGGCTTGGTTGGCAGCGTCAAGCCCAGCGCCTTTGAAAGCGCTGCCAATGCATCGGGCCGCGCCCGCAGCGATACGCGCGTCGCATTGTCAGCGAGCGTGACCGGTACGGACCCGACACCGGCATAGCCCGTCTGCAACGGATGGGCGCGGGTTGCGGATGTTTGTGCGAGATCAACCATTCAAACGTTCTCCCTTGTCGTCGAAGAACACCGTTCCGGTTACTTCCACTTCAATCACTCCATTCGGCATCGGCACGTACAGTGTCTCACCAAGCCGCTTCGTTCCGTCAATCACCACAGCCATGGCAATCGACCGGCCGCAATTCTCCGACCAGTATGACGAGGTCACATGGCCGATCATGGTCATCGGCACCGGCTGGTTGGGGTTGGCAACGATCTGGGCGCCCTCTTCCAGCACAACATTGGCGTCCTTGGTCTTGAGGCCAACCAGTTGCTTGCGCCCGTCCGCCACCAGATCGCGGCGCAGCAGGCCGCGAATACCGACGAAATCCGTCTTGTTCTTGCCAATGGCCCAGGTCAGCCCGGCATCATGCGGCGTGACCGTACCATCCGTATCCTGACCAACGATGATGTAACCCTTTTCGGCACGCAGGACGTGCATGGTTTCGGTACCGTATGGCGTCAGACCCAACGGTTTGCCGCTTTCATAAACAGCTTCCCATACGGCCTGACCATAATCGGCCGGAACATTGATTTCGTAGCCCGCTTCACCTGTAAAGGACATGCGGAACAGCCGAGTCGGAACACCGCAAATCTTGCCCTCACGCACGCTCATATGCGGCATGGCCTCATTGGAAAGATCGATACCCTCCACCAGAGGTGCGATAATCTCGCGGGCCTTCGGACCCTGCACAGCGATCACCGCCCACTGTTCGGTGGTCGATGTTAGCCAGACATCGAGATGCGGGAATTCGGTCTGCAGATAATCTTCCATATGGTGCATGACACGCGGCGCACCGCCGGTCGTGGTCGTTACATGGAAACGGTCCTCAGCCAACCGGCCAACAACACCATCATCGTAGATGAAACCATCTTCGCGCAGCATGATACCGTAGCGCAGACGGCCGACCCCGAGCTTTTCCCATGGATTGGTATAGAGCAATTCGAGGAATTTCGCGGCATCCGGCCCGACAACTTCAATCTTGCCGAGGGTGGAAGCATCGAAAATACCGGCCTGATTGCGCACGGCCACGCATTCGCGGTTCACCGCCGCATGCATATCTTCACCCGCCTGCGGGTAGTACCAGGCGCGCTTCCACTGACCGACATCTTCAAAGGCTGCGCCCTGCGCCGCATGCCATGCATGCATCGGCGTGCGCCGCGTTGGATCGAACAGGTCATGCCGTGCGTGATTGACGATGGCACCGAAGGTTACCGGTGTGAACGGCGCGCGGAACGTTGTCAGGCCAACAGCCGGGATGGGCCGGTTGAGCGCTTCGGCGGCAATGGCCAACCCGTGCAGATTGGACGTTTTACCCTGATCCGTCGCCATACCGTTGGTGGTAAAGCGCTTGACGTGCTCGATGGAATGCATGCCTTCGCGCACCGCAAGGCGCACGTCCTTGGCCGTTACATCGTTCTGGAAATCGACAAAGGCCTTCACGGTCGTGTCCGCACCGGCGCCCGGCGCCGAGCCGATCATACCGATGATCCAGTCCGTACCCCCGGTTGCCTTGATTGCCTTTACTTTGCCCTTCGTGGCAAACCCGGTCTCGGCCGCAGATTTGCTGCCCGCAGCCGTTGCTTCATCGATTGCTTCCTGCAATCCGTCGCTACCGTTGCAGGCACCGACCGAGACGCAATCCTGCGCGTAGGTGCCGGGCAGGAAACGCTCGTTGGCGGCATCCCAGGCTACCTTGCCGCGCGACTGCGAGAACAGATGCACCGAGGGTGTCCAGCCTGCGGACATGATCAGCGCATCGACCACGACCTTGCGTTCGTTACCGCCATTGTTCGGGCGGATCGAGATGGACGAAACCCGGCGCTTGCCGCCTGCACTGAAAACAGCGTGGCCGGTCAGAACATCAATACCGAGCGAGCGGGCTTCTTCGATGATCGAGGAAGACGGGTTGTCACGCGTATCAACGATGACAGGCACATCGATACCGGCGCGCTTCAGATCAATTGCCGCCGCATAGGCAGAATCATTGGCGGTATAAACGCCGACCTTGCGGCCGACAGCAACGCCGTATTGGTTGAGGTACGTCCGAGCAGCTGATGCCAGCAGAATGCCCGGCCGATCATTATTGGCAAACACCATGTGCCGTTCGATTGCGCCGGTTGCCAGAATAACCTTCCTGGCGCGGACCTGCCATAGCCGTTCGCGCGGCAAATCTGAACCCGGATTGCTGAGGTGATCGCTGATACGCTCGACGAGGCCGACAAAGTTTTGGGCATAGTAACCGAAGGCTGTCGTGCGGGTGAGAACCGTAACATTGTCCATGCCGCGCAAAGCGGCCAATGTTTCCGTCGCCCAGTCGTAGCCGGGCTTGCCGTCGACTGTAACGTCGGCTTCATAACGCAAAGCGCCACCAGCTTTCGGCTGTTCGTCGCACAGGATGACCTTGGCGCCGGTTTGCGCCGCGCTCAATGCGGCGGCCAGACCAGCAGCGCCGCCACCGACAACCAGCACATCACAATGGGTAAACCGGTTGGAGTAGCGGTCCGTATCGGCTTCACCCGGCACCACACCAAGACCAGCGGCGGCGCGAATTTTCGGCTCGTAGATCGATTTCCACGCGAATTTCGGCCACATGAATGTCTTGTAGTAGAAACCGGCAGGCAGCATCGGCGAGAAGACATCATTGACGGCACCAATGTCGAACGTCAGCGATGGCCAGCGGTTCTGCGACTTGACCTTCAGACCGTCATAGATCTCCTGCACGGTCGCCCGCACATTTGGCTGCTGGCGCGACTTGTCGCGTTCAATATCGACCAGCGCATTCGGCTCTTCACTACCGGCGGAAAGAATGCCGCGCGGACGGTGATATTTGAACGAACGGCCCACGAGATGAATGCCATTGGCGAGCAATGCCGACGCCAGCGTATCGCCCTCGAGCCCTGTCAGGCTTTGCCCGTCAAAGGTAAAGCGGACAGTTTTTGCCGGGGTCAGCCGGCCAATGCCAGCGATGCGGTTGCTTCCGGAATGGGATGTGGTGCTCATGATCTTACAGCTCCCCTTTCTTGGCGCGGGGGGCGCGTTTCTTTGCAGGTTCAACAGAGACTTCGGCCGGAGCAGCATCCGGGTTAAGCAGCGCTGCAACATCCGGGCGCGGTTCGCCTGCTTTATAAACAGTCAGAAACTTGTCCGAGACGGAATCGCGCACTGCGTTGAAGAAACGTCCGCAACCATGAATGTGCCGCCAGCGCTCAAACTGCAGTCCCTTCGGGTTCTGGCGGAAATACAGGAAAGCCGCAAAGTCGTCATCCGACTGTTCCGAAATAGCCGGGGAACGCACGAGATGCGCTTCACCCGCATTGCGGAACTCCAGTTCCGGGCGCTCTTCTTCGCAGTAAGGGCATTTGATAAGAAGCATTGTTTCGTTTCCTAAATATCAGTGCGCAACAGCAGCAGCGGCAGCTTCATCGATCAGGCGGCCGGTGGTAAAGCGCTCGAGCGTGAACGGCGCATTGATCCGGTGCGGCTCATCGCGGGCAATCGTATGGGCGAACACATTGCCGGAGCCGGGCGTTGCCTTGAAACCACCGGTTCCCCAGCCACAATTGACATAAAGGCCCGGTACCGGTGTTTTCGCGAGAATCGGCGAGCGATCCGGGGTGACGTCGACAATACCGCCCCACGAGCGCAGCATTTTCAGGCGCGTCAGCACCGGGAACATTTCACAGATCGCATCCAGCGTGTGGTTGATAATGTGCAGACCGCCGGTTTGCGAATAGGACGTGTACTGATCCGTCCCCGCACCGATGACCATTTCACCCTTGTCAGACTGGGAAATATAAGCGTGCACAGTGTTCGACATGATGACGCAGGGAATGAGCGGCTTGACCGGTTCCGACACCAGCGCCTGCAGCGGATAGCTTTCGAGCGGCATGCGCACGCCAGCCATATTCATGATGACCGAGGTATGACCGGCAGCAACGATGCCGACCTTCTTGGCATTGATCGGACCGCGATTGGTGTCAACGCCGAGAACCGCACCATTGGGCGCACGGCGAACGCCCGTCACTTCACAGTTCTGGATAATGTGGACGCCACGGTCGGCGGCAGCGCGGGCATAACCCCAGGCGACGGCATCGTGACGGGCTGTGCCGCCGCGCCGCTGCAAGGCCGCACCGATAATCGGATAGCGTGCATCAGCGGACAGATTGATCGGCGGACAGAATTCCTTGACCTGTTCCGGTGTCAGCCATTCATTGTCGATGCCGTTCAGCCGGTTGGCATGAATATGGCGCTTGAACACCTGCACATCGTGGATATTGTGCGCCAGCATCATGACGCCGCGCGCGGAATACATGACGTTGTAGTTCAGATCCTGGCTGAGACCTTCCCACAATTTGACGGCGTGCTCGTAAATGCCGGCCGATTCGTCATAGAGATAGTTGGAACGGATAATCGTGGTGTTGCGGCCGGTATTGCCGCCGCCCAGCCAGCCCTTTTCCAGAACAGCCACATTGGTAATGCCATGTTCCTTGGCGAGGTAATAGGCTGTAGCCAGTCCGTGTCCACCAGCGCCAACAATGATGACGTCATATTCTGACTTGGGTTCGGGCGATGTCCATTGCTGATCCCATCCCTTGTGGGCGCGCAATGCCTCGCGGGCCAGAGCAAACACTGAATATTTCCGCATCATTCAATCCTTTGCAGAGCGTTTGGTCCTTAATGCTGACCTTGGCAGAGCGATTTGTTCCGACGATTTTCGAGAGCTTGACCCTGTCCTGAAATCGACATCGATTTTGCGGGCGCAGGATCGCGCTTTTATGCATCAGTAACGCATCCGCTCAAAGGTCTTTTGCCATTTT
The DNA here is from genome assembly GCF_014189505.1 of Phyllobacterium sp. 628. Classification (GTDB taxonomy): domain Bacteria; phylum Pseudomonadota; class Alphaproteobacteria; order Rhizobiales; family Rhizobiaceae; genus Phyllobacterium. Next base: position 3,833,717 of record NZ_CP050301.1, read on the forward strand.
GCGACGGAGATTGGCGTTCCATGCCGGATATTCTAAAATTGCGGCAGGCGTATTGCGTCGCGCTAAAAGAATATCGGCGCTTTTAAAAGCTTCGCCATGGACATTCCATTGCCATTCTGATAATGGGCACACCAGTTTGCGATGGATGACCGTCGCGAAGTCTGGGTTGCTGTCCGACTGACCAGGATGGAACAGAGTTCAGGCTCAACGAAATTCTAAGAGATACAGGATAAAACGTGCAGGTACTCGTACGCGAAAATAATGTTGATCAGGCTCTCCGCGTCCTCAAGAAGAAGATGCAGCGCGAAGGCATGTTCCGCGAAATGAAGATGCATGATCACTACGAGAAGCCTTCGATCAAGCGCGCCCGCCAGAAGGCAGAAGCCATCAGCCGCGCTCGCAAGCTTGCCCGCAAGCAGGCACAGCGCGAAGGTCTTCTGCCAATGCCAGTACGCAAGGCTCCGGCCCGTCCTGCTGCGGCTCGTTGATCAGCAATTTATTAACGCCTTGACACAACAACGGGGTGGAGTGGCTTGCGTCACGCCGCCCTTTTTGTGCTTTCGGTTGAACGGGATATTGACAGTATGACACATTCTTTTGAAATGGTTTCGTATCGCGACCCGCAATCGACATTCAAGACGCTGCGCACCGCCGGATTGGTGATCGCTTCGGTCCTCACGCTGGCCCTTGCCGGATGCCAGACATCGACCACCGACATGACCGGTATCGACAAGGCCCAGGGCTCTTCCGAGAACATCAGTTCGCTCGACAACGTTATCCGCAACAACCCGCGCGATCCCGAAGCCTATAATGTGCGCGGTTCTGCCTTTGGCCGTGCTGGTCGCAACAGCGATGCGATCAAGGACTTCAACACGGCGTTGCAGCTCAATCCGAATTTCTATCAGGCCTATGCCAACCGTGCGCTGGTCTACCGCAACATGGGCAACAATCCTCAAGCCCTGTCGGACTACAGCAAAGCCATCCAGATCAATGGGCAGTATGACGCTGCCTATATTGGCCGCGGCAACATGTATCGTCTTGCCGGACAGCTGGATCAGGCGTTCAATGATTTCCAGCAGGCGATCCAGTTGAATACCACAGATCCGCGCGCCTATCACAATCGCGGTCTGATCTATCAGGCGCGTGGTCAGCACAAGCAGGCGATTGAAGATTTCTCCACGGCGATCTCGCTGCAGCCGGATGCGGCCGAGCCCTATAATGGCCGTGGCATTTCCTATGTGGCAATGGGCGACGATGACAACGCCTTTGACGATTTCAACAACGCCATCAAACTGGACGGCACGAAAGCCGAAGGCTGGGCCAATCAGGCTCTGATCTACGAACATCGCGGCGACAAGGCCCGCGCGGCCAAATCCTATTCCAAGGCTGCACAGCTTGATCCAAAATATAAGCCAGCGCTGGACGGCCTCGCCCGCACCCGCGGCTCCTGATATCCCATCCAATGAAGCGGTTTCTCGTTGTTTCCGCTCATCCACTCAAAGACAGTCTTTGCGGTCATCTGACCGCACTGGTGACAGAGCAGATTGCCGCGTCACCCAACACGCTCCAGTTCTTTGATCTCTACCAGCGCGACTTTGATCCACGTCTCTCGCCCGAAGAGCGTCAGAGCTATTACGCCTCTGAGTATGCTGGCAGTGCTGTAGGCGAAGACGCGGTCGCATTGCAGGCGGCCGATGTGCTCATCCTCATCTTCCCGACATGGTGGTTTGGACTACCGGCAATCCTCAAAGGCTGGATCGACCGGGTCTTTGTTCCGGGCACGGCGTATGATCACGCTCCTGATTTTGGCCGGATGCTTCCGCGCCTTAACAACATGAAGAACTGCATAGTCGTCACCACGCTTGGCTCGCCCTGGTGGATTGACCGGCTTGTTATGCTTCGTCCCGTGCGCCGTATTCTCAAAACAGCTGTCATCGGAACCTGCGCACCCAAGGCGCGCTTTACCATGCTGTCCCTTTATAATTGCGAGAGCCTATCCCCCGTCCGACTGGCGGTCTTTGAACAGAGGATCGGGCAAGCAATCCAGCAAACCCTGCAATAAAAAACCCGCCAATCCGGCGGGTTTTTATTTGTCACGATGGCGGCAGGATCAGTGATCCAGTGCCTTGACGATGTTCTCGACCATCTTCTTGGCATCGGCAAACAGCATCATCGTGTTGTCGCGGAAGAACAGTTCGTTCTCGACACCGGCATAGCCGGAACCCATGCCGCGCTTGATGAACAGAACCGTCCCGGCCTTGTCGACATCAAGGATCGGCATGCCGAAGATCGGCGATTTCGGATCTGTCTTCGCGGCCGGGTTGGTCACGTCATTGGCACCGATAACGAAAGCCACATCAGCCTGCGCAAACTCGGAATTGATATCTTCGAGTTCGAACACTTCGTCGTAAGGCACATTGGCTTCGGCCAGAAGCACGTTCATATGGCCGGGCATACGGCCAGCGACCGGATGAATGGCATATTTCACTTCAACACCTTCAGCCTTGAGCTTGTCGGCCATTTCACGCAAGGCGTGCTGGGCCTGCGCCACTGCCATGCCATAACCCGGCACGATGATGACCTTGGACGCGTTCTTCATGATGAAGGCCGCATCGTCTGCAGAACCCTGCTTGACCGGACGCTGTTCGACTTCCCCAGCCGCAGCACCGCCGGTTTCACCGCCGAAGCCACCAAGAATAACCGAGATGAACGAACGGTTCATGCCCTTACACATGATGTAGGACAGGATCGCACCGGAGGAACCCACCAGCGCACCGGTGATGATCAGCGCCAGATTGCCCAGCGTGAAACCGATACCGGCCGCAGCCCAACCCGAATAGGAGTTCAGCATCGACACAACGACGGGCATGTCTGCGCCACCGATGGGAACAATGATCAGAACGCCAAGAGCCAGTGAAAGAAGAACGATCAACCAGAAAACAAAATGGCTTTCGCTCATCACCAGCGCCACAACCAGGGCAACGATGGCGATTGCCAGACCGGCATTGAGCACGTGACGGCCCGGCAGCATGATCGGCTTGCCGGACATGCGGCCATCGAGCTTCAGGAAGGCGATGATCGAGCCGGTGAAGGTGATCGCACCAATGGCGACGCCCAGCGACATTTCCACCAGCGCCTGCCCGTGAATGGAACCGACTTCACCGATCCCAAAGGAATTGGGCGAGTAGATTGCAGCGGCAGCCACCATGACGGCGGCAAGACCAACCAGCGAGTGGAAGGCCGCAACCAGCTGCGGCATCGCTGTCATGGCGATACGCCGGGCCGTATAGGCACCGACACCGCCGCCGATGGCGAGACCGATGACGATCAACCCGAGACCGCGAAAGCTTGGTTCAGCCAGGGTCAATGTGGTGATGATCGATATACCCATACCGATCATGCCGTAGAAATTACCCTGACGGCTGGTGGTTGGATGCGACAGGCCGCGCAGCGCCAGAATAAACAGGACGCCGGAGACGAGATAAAGAAAAGCTGCGAGATTTACGCTCATTGCTCAGGTCTCACTTTTCTTTTTTCTTGTACATGGCGAGCATGCGATGGGTCACAAGGAAGCCGCCAAAAATGTTGACGCTGGCAAGCACGAGGGCAATGAAGCCGAAGCCGGTAGCAAAACCGCTGGCTGACAGACCGACGGCAAGCAGGGCGCCAACCACGATGACTGAGGAAATGGCGTTGGTCACTGCCATAAGCGGCGTGTGCAGCGCCGGGGTCACCGACCAGACAACGTAATAGCCGACGAAGATCGACAGGACGAAGATCGCAAGGCGGAACACGAAAGGATCAACGGCACCACCGGTGACTGCATGGGCTGCAGCACCAGCCGCATCCGGCATGGTTTCTGCGGCCTGACGGACCATGTCTGCGGCCTGATTAAGACTTTCAAGCGCTTTTTCGAGTGCGGTATCAGCCATCATGCCTCTCCTTCAGCCGGGTTCGGGGCAGTCTTCTTGGGTGCAGCTTTTTTCGGGGCCGCTTTGGCGGGTGCAGCTTTCTTGGCTGCTGCCGGTTTGGCCTCCGCTTTGACTTCAGCCTTGGGGGCCTCTGTCTTTACGGTCGCTGCCTTCGCCGGTGCCGCTGCTTTTTTGGCTGCAGGCTTTGCCACAGGTGCGGTCGCCGTCGAAGCAAAATTCGGATGAATGACCTTGCCGTCATGGGTCAGCGCAGTGGCCTTGACCAGTTCATCTTCGAAGTTGAGTTTGATGGCTTTCGCATCCTTGTCGACCAGCGTCTCAACGAAAGCGAACAGGTTCTTGGCGTAAAGCTGCGACGCGGTAGCCGCGATACGGCCAGCCACATTGAGGTGGCCGACGATCTTCACACCATCAACATCCACGATCTTGCCTGCAACCGCGCCTTCGACATTGCCGCCGCGCTCAACCGCCAGATCAATGATCACCGAGCCTGGACGCATGCGGGAATACATTTCCCGCGTTACGAGCCTTGGTGCCGGACGTCCGGGAATAAGGGCCGTGGTAATGATGATATCCTGCTTGGCAATATGCTCTGCAACCAGCGCAGCCTGCTTGGCCTGATATTCCTTCGACATTTCCTTGGCATAACCGCCAGCGGTTTCAGCCGCCTTGAATTCTTCGTCTTCGACCGCAAGGAACTTGGCACCCAGCGAGGCGACCTGTTCCTTCACCGCGGGACGCACGTCCGTTGCCGTGACAACCGCGCCGAGACGGCGGGCCGTAGCAATCGCCTGCAGACCGGCAACACCAACACCCATGATGAAGACCTTGGCAGCGGGTACTGTACCGGCCGCTGTCATCATCATAGGCAGCGCGCGGTCATATTCTTCAGCCGCATCAACCACTGCCTGATAACCAGCAAGGTTGGCCTGGCTGGACAGCACGTCCATGACCTGCGCGCGGGTGATGCGCGGCATGAATTCCATGGTGAAGGCGGTGACACCGGCATCGGCCAATTCCTTGACGGCAGCATCATTGCCGTAGGGATCGAGCATCGCGATGACAACCGCACCTTTTTTATAGGATTTGAGCTCGGCAGACGACGGCCGCCGGACTTTCAAAACGACATCGGCGTTCTTGATATCGGCTGTTTTGCCGATCTTCGCGCCCGCCGCTTCAAATTCACGATCTGGAATGCGGGACAAAATACCCGCACCACCTTCAACAATCACTGAAAAACCGAGACCGATAAGTTTCTTGACGGTTTCCGCCGAACCGCCAACCCGCGACTCGTGAACGTCAGTCTCTTTCGGTATGAATAGTGTTTGAGCCAAGCCCCTCACCCCCAACATGTTGCCACTATACAGACAGTGGTCCGAAGACCAGCGCGCCTGTCCCGCCATGACGATTGGCAATCCTGAAGAAGGGTCCGCTCATAAAAGCGGTTTCTGCAGGATTATCCGCCCGGTATATGAACAACGCTGTGTGGAGCGCGTTTTAAAGAAGGAACCAGGCAGCCGCACAAATAACAATAAACAGAATGATAGCGGAGAAAAACCCGCCGGCGAAAAAGCCGAATGCCATTGCTGCAACCAAGGCTATGCAGATAATCGCGCCCCATTTCGACAGAGCGAGGAAAAGATTGTAGGTCCTTTCATGCTCATTGTAGTCCATAGGTGCGCCCAGTTCAGCCGGTGCAGTATCGTGATGTTCAGCCATCTTCAAACCTCATAAAGTCTTGGTCCCATTGGCAATAGCGAAAACCCTGCAACAGCGCAATGCGCAGATGGTCGCTGAAAAGCCCCTCGCCCGATAAAATTGGGCTCTATGCCAATTTTACCGATTGAACGATTCTCTGCCGTGCGTCAGCTGAGCAGATGCGGGAAAAGTCCGGTTACACCAATGATGATCAGGTACAGAGCAACCACGTAGTTGAGCAGGCGCGGCGCGATCAGAATAATGATCCCGGCGATCAAGGCTACGAGTGGCGCAATGGCGATTTGTGCAATCATGGCAGCTGTTCTTCCCTGTGAAACTCTGCTGTGTCAACGGCGCGAGTTTTCGATAAGAAACCGGGCACGTCAAGCGCGATAATCGATAAGATGGTGCGCAACTCTTTCAAGAGTTTCTGCTCAATTCATGCTGGCTCTTGAACTACCCTTCGGCTGCACCTGCAATTGCACCATCTCGATGTCAAAATTCTTTGCAATATTCTCGGCCGTCGTGGCAGCGCCATAGAGAAAGCCCTGCACATATTCGGCGCCGATCCAGCGGTTGATCAGGGCAAATTGCTCCCGTGTTTCCAATCCCTCAATTGTCACGGACAGGCCCAGCTCATGGGTCATCTGTACAATACCGCGCAGAAGCTTCAGCGAGCGGCCTTCCTCGGTAATATCCGTTATGAAGGAACGGTCGATCTTCACTTTGGTGACGGGCAAATCCTTGAGGTAACTCAGGCTTGAATAGCCAGTGCCAAAATCATCGATGGCAACCTGCAGGCCCATTTCTTTCAGACTTTCAAGAACGCCACCCGTCGCCTCGCGGTCCGTGATGATCGCCCCTTCAGTCACTTCAACTTCGATCATTTCCGGCTCGACATTGTAACGCTGCAGGGCAGAGCGGATAATATCAGCCATATCCATATTTTGCAGATCATGGGATGACAGGTTGATCGACACAGCAATGCGTGAACCCCATTGGCTGCAATCCCGGATGGATTGTTCGATAACGTTCCGGGTCAGATCAGAGATCAGGCCCATCTCTTCCGCCATGGGAATAAACTCGGCCGGCGAGATCGGGCCAAACTCCGGATGATTCCATCGCGACAGGGCTTCACAGGCGATCATGCGCAGGGTGCGGACATTGATGATCGGCTGGTACGCAACGGACAGGGTTCCGTCAGCAATTGCCCTGCGCAGATCGGCTTTCAAACGCTGTTTGCTGCGGAAGGAGTGATCCATCGTTTCGACAAAGACTGCCCAATGTTTCTGACTGTCCTTCTTGGCCACATCCAGCGCCAGATCCGCATTCATATGCATGACAGCGAGGTCGAAATCACCGGCTTGAACAATCACAACGCCGGAATGGGCACCTGTCAATATTTCATGGCCGGAAACATTATACTGGCCCGAAATCGCGCCCATGATCCGCTCGACATTCTTGAGCGCATCATCCCGCGTTGCTGCCGCGAACATAAGGACAAACTCGTCACTGCCAAAGCGCGAAATAACCGGATGCTTCATATCAATCGACGCCAGCCGGTCAGCGAAAGCCCGTAACAATTCATCGCCGATGCGGTGGCCAAACGTATCATTGGTGCGCTTCAGCCCGTCGACATCAACCACCATCAGCCCGATCTGCATGCCGGCATCAATACTGTCGGTATAGGTCTTGGCAATCTCTTCAAACTGGCTGCGATTGGGCAAACCGGTCAGGCTGTCATAACGCGCCATCTGATTGATCTGCGCTTCGGCCTCGGCCCGCCGGGTGACATCCTGAAAAATCAGCACCGTGCCGTGCTGCGGGTCGGGTGTTGCGGTAAACTCATAATGCCGTCTGGCAGGTGAGACAAACATGTCACGCTCTTTGCGGCCACTCAGAAGGTCGTCCATTTTCGCAGATAGGGAAGCGCGCGTTTCTTCCGGAAAATGCGTCCTTACCCGGGCAAGCCGCAGGAGGCTTTTCAGTGACCGGCCGTGAATTTGTTCGGGGTCGTCAAACCCCATCATTTTCGCAGCCTTCATATTGGCTACGGTGATGTTTTTATTCCGGTCAAACATCAGCAATCCCTGCGGCATGCCATTGAGGGCCGCATCGAAGTGACTGACCACCACACTCAACTGCTGTTTGCCCAGCAGTGCATCCCACAGCGATTGGCGCAATTTGGAAGCAATACGGATATTGCTCCAGAAATAGGGCAGGATCAGCAGCGCCAGAAGCCAGTTGTAAATACCGCCAAGCAGGACAAATGTGAGAAAAAGCGGCGCCAGAATGCCGGCCGACATGCCGATGATGACCGTTGGCGATACATAATTGCGGGTAACCAGCGCCACCATTGAGGCAACCACGATCGCAACGCTGGTAATAGCAGCAGACGTATCAGCAAACACATAAATGCTCACAAAACACAACAGACCGAGCAGAATGCATGTGCTCACTGCGCCGAAGAGATAACGCCATTCCCATTTGCGCAGATCAGCCATTGTCGCTGACGACAGGTCCTTCTGCTCAAAAGCATTGGCATTTGCCGTGCGGCCAAGAACAATCAGGAAGAACGCGACGGCAAATGCCACATAGATGGTCTGTTCTGTTTTGACGTAAATAACCAGCGTCGCGACAATCTGAATAACAGACGTCCACCATACAGCCTTTTTGTTCGCATAAAGGGTGCGCAGGAACAGGATTTCGAGAAAAATACTCTCGTTGCGTTCAATTTTCATCAAAATGTCCGTGAATAACTGTACCCATAATTGGATACGTTAACGAATACTTTCGAACAAACGCCAACGATACTCAGATTATGTATGAGGCATGCATTTAGAATATTTATTTGGGCTCGATGTCAAACTGATATTTATTAAACAGGAAACAGAATTACCAATTCCTAAAGGTCATGGCGCCCGGCAAAAGCAATATTTGCTACCAGTTAAGCGGGACAGGCCGTCGAGGGAGTATCGGATTTGCTTTTGTCAGGGTTAGGACGTGTTGACAAAGAGGGTTTTCAAATCACGTAGGTTTTGATTCAAGGTAGCTTTCACGGAGGTTATCTTGATCCGAGGTTTGATGAGCGATGAGGAATGGGCCTGCCTGGAACCATTTGTGATTGAACGAGGCGCTCGCAGTGGGCGACGACCAAGAGATCACCGGCTTGTTCTGGATGGGGTATTTTGGATCGCACGGACAGGTGTCGCTTGGCGCGACTTGCATGAACACTTTGGCAAATGGTCATCAGTTTACCGCCAGTTCCGGCGCTGGACACTGTCGGGCTTGTGGGATGTGCTGCTTGAGGCCTTTAACGAAAGTGGTGACGGTAATCCCAGCCTGCAAATGATCGACAGCACAATCATCCGGGCACATCATTGTTCAGCCGGCGCTAAAGGGGGACTCCGCGTCAGGGTCTTGGCCGCTCAAAAGGTGGCTTTACGACCAAAATCCATCTCCGTATCAATGCGATGGGCCTGCCCATAGCCTTCACACTGACTAGCGGAGAAGTCTCGGACTTCAAGGGATACATGCCCGTTATGGACGCCGACGGACCCGCGCCAAAGGTGCTACTGGCTGACAAGGGTTACGATGCCGATTTTATTCGTCAGGACATGGAAAAGCGCGGTGGTATCGCCTTGGTGCCGACCAAACGCAACAGGCTCGTCCAGCTTCCCATCGATACCGCTATCTATGCCCTGCGCAACATGGTCGAACGTTGCTTCAACAAGTTGAAAAACGCTCGAAGGCTTGCAACCCGATACGACAAAACCGCCGACAGTTATCTCGGCTTCGTCCACATCGTCTCAATCCGCCTGTGGATGCGCCACTTTGTCAACGCCTCCTAGGATCGTAAAATGGCCCGACAACCAGAGGCTTGTCAGGCATCACCGACTGGTCCGTATCCGATATCATCGTCCGTTCAATCGTCTGCAATTTCTTGCCGTTTGAATCTTCAAGCTGCATGGAAACTTTGTATTCGCGCCCAGCCTTTACACATTTGATTGGCGGGCTATCGACCGAAATCTTTTCCATCAGTGGCCAGATTGTCTGCCTGACAACCATAGGATCTCCACCTGCAGGATTCTCAAAATGTGTCTCAAGGACAGAGCCCTCGGGCAAGGGCCGCGTCTTGGTCAAAGTTAAATGATAGGTGGCTTCTGCAATCCGATAGTTGAAGACAAAAATTTTGCCCGCAACGGCCAGATAGTCCCCCTCACCCGCGTCCCGGCAAGCGCCCAAAACCAGGGCTCCGACGAGAACTGACAGCAGCAGAATTGGGTGCGCACGTTTTGCTCTAAACATTGCCATGTCCCGGTTGATCTTTGTTGCGGCGATAGTGCCGTTGGGCCTTGGCCCGATTTCCACAAACCGTCATGTCGCACCAGCGCCGGCTGCGATTGCGGCTTTCATCGAAGTAGAGCCAGTGACAATTCGGGCAAATCTTGATCCGCTCCAGCCGTTGGGGTTCGAGCAATCTTAACCCCGACAGAAATGCTGCGGTGCCGAGCGACAGGGACCGCCCCGCGTCAACGGGGTTGGGCAATGTCAGATCCTGCGTACCCGGCTCATCGCAAACGAGTGTTGATCCAAGCTGCAAAAACCTTGTCATGTTTTCCGGCTTCAGCCCGCCGCCACGCACGGCCGTGCGAAACAGCGTGTTGATTGCCTCGCGCGCATCCATCAACTTGCTGATATCCGGTTGCCGAACTGGCGCATGGAACTGGGCTTCACCCCATTCACCTTTACGAAAATGTGCGGCGGCAACGGCAAAGCGCTGCAACTCGGACAAATCGGCAAACCGGTCTTCTGCGCGATCAGGCGTTTCCCGGAAAATGACGGTATTGGCGAGATCAAGCGCCAGCACGCCACCACTGAATCGATGAGCATTCCAATCAAAGGTCATGTGAAAATTCTAACTGGTAAAATCAATTTTGCAAGTTAGTATGAAAGTGAAATTGCGAGTGTTCGATGACATATTTTCTGCAATTGCTGATCAACGGCATCCACAACGCGGCGCTCTACGCATTGCTTGCCTATGGCTACGTTCTGATGCACGGGATAACCCACCGGACCGACCTGTCTCTCGGCGCCCTGTTCGCTTTTTCCGGCCAGACGTTTATTCTGGTGACGGCCTTTGGCTGGACAGCACTCTGGATGACATTGCCACTGGCGCTCGGCTTCGGCGTCACGGTGGCAATTCTCTATGTCGGCTTGGGCGGCTATGCCATTGCGCAACTGATCTACAAACCGCTGGAAAACAGCAGCCGCAACACCGTTCTTGTCGCAACGCTGGGGCTGAGCATATTCCTGATGGAGGTGTCGCGCCTTGCCGCCGACACGCGGGATTATTGGCTGCCGCCATTGCTTGCCGCACCGGTTCATCTGCTCGGCCCAGATGTGGATATCAGCCTGACGCAAATACAAGTGGTCAACATTCTCGTCGCAGTCGCCGTCATAGGCGCGGGAGAATTGATCATGAACCGCACTTCGGCTGGGCGCATATGGCGTGCGGTCAGCGATGAGCCATTCGCCACAGCCATGTGCGGCATTGATCCGGGGCGCGTCAGGACAAGAGCCATTCTCGCCGCGTGTGGCGTGAGCGCTCTCGCTGGCTTTCTGGCTGCACTTTATTACGGCAATGTCAGTTTCAGCACCGGCATGATCTTCGGTTTGAAAATCCTGTTCATTACTGCCGCAGGGGGGCTTTCGCGCCCGTTACATGCGGCTTTGGGCGCAGCCATTGTCGGCGTGATTGAATCCCTTTGGGGCGGGTATTTTTCCGTGCTCTGGCGCGATGCGGCGGTTTTCTCCCTGCTGGTGTTTTTCCTGGCAGTCCGCACCAACAATAACGAAGCGGAACGTATTTAGCTGAGCAGACTGTGCCCGCCATCAATAGTCATGACTGTACCGGTCATATAACGGCTGGCATCCGACGCCAATAGCAGCACAGCACCGTCGATATCCTCGGGCTCACCCAGCCTGCGCATCGGATTCTTGCCTTTGAGAAACCCATGAGCCGGGCCGCTCATGATTGACTCGTTGAGCCGCGTCGGAAACCAGCCGGGCGCAATGGCATTCACGCGGATAGAATGCGAGGCCCATTCCAGCGCCAGCGAGCGCGTCATCTGGGTAATCGCTGCTTTTGACATGGCATAGGCTGCCGACCCCTTGATCGGCGCTTCGGCAAGGATACTCGATGAATTGACAATCGATCCGCCGACGCCGGCTTTGATCATTCGCTTGGCTGCTTCCTGCGCGATGAAGAACGCGCCTTCGACATTCACCTCGAAAATATGACGCAGCTGTTCGCGTGTCGTGGTGAGTGCCCGCTCCATGGCGGCGACGCCAGCATTGTTGAAAACCACGGTGACTGTACCCAGTCTCTCCTCGGCTTCGTCAAAGGCGCGCTCAATATCATCAGCGATGGTCACATCGGCGATAATGTTCAGAATATTGGCGTTGTGCAGATTATCCGGCGCCGACGTCCGCGAAATGGAAACCACGTTGGCACCATGGGCAGCGAGAATTTGAACCATTCGCAGCCCAAGACCTGACGATCCGCCGGTTACTGCAATAGTCTTTCCTGCAACAGAAATAGAAGAGGCACCTGTCATTATACTACTTACCAATAAGCATCACGCCGGGTTGTTTCTTCACTGTTAGACTGCCCATGTACCGAAGACAACCATCGGACGGCAATGCCGCGAATTCACTTTCTGCCACAGATAATCAATTGGGTTGATGCGCTGGTATGAGGCTGGTAACAGTGCAAGCTGATACCATTCGGGAGAGACAGCCCCAAAGAGCACACTGCCGCCGCGTTCAAGAGCGGCACGCTCCATAAACAAAGGCTGTCTGGGTGAATATCCGGCAATTGAAATGGCCGGTCTATGGGGAGGAATTGCATGTCAGCTTTGCTTGGCTTGTCGAGAATGATTGACCGTATCAATGAATTCGTTGGACGGAACGTTGCCTGGCTGATTTTTCTGGCCGTTGTTGTGAGTGCCGGCAACGCTATCGTCCGCAAGGTGTTCAACCAATCATCCAATGCGTGGCTGGAACTGCAATGGTTTCTGTTCGGCGGCGCCTTCATGCTTGCCGCCGCCTACACGCTGCAACAGAACGAACATATCCGTATTGATATCGTCTACGGCGCCTTCTCACGCCGGGTGCAGCATTGGATCGACCTGTTCGGGCATCTCTTCTTCCTGATGCCCTTCGTCATTCTTATGTGCTTCTACTTCGTTCCTTATTTCAGCCTTTCGTATCGCAGCGGCGAAGGCTCGCCCAGTGCCGGCGGCCTTGTCCAATGGCCGGGAAAACTCATCCTTCTCGTTGGCTTCCTTCTGCTCGCCATTCAGGGTGTCTCCGAAATCATCAAAAAGATTGCTGTCATGCGCGGCGTTATTCCTGATCCCAATCCACCGCTTTCCCTTGAGGAAATTGCGGAGCAGGAAGTAGCCATGGCGGAGGCGCGCAATGATTGAGTTTATCGCACAGAACATGGCGCCGATCATGTTCGCCTCGCTGATCATTTTCATGCTGGTCGGCTACCCCGTCGCGTTTGCTCTTGCGGCAAACGGATTGCTGTTCTTCTTCGTTGGCGTTGAGCTTGCCCCCTATTCCAACGGGACAATCACTCTTGACTGGCCCTTTCTCTATGCGCTGCCCGAGCGGTTCTGGGGGGTGATGTCGAATGACACTTTGCTCGCCATTCCGTTTTTTACCTTCATGGGCATTATCCTTGAGCGTTCAGGGATGGCCGAAGACCTGCTCGATACAATCGGCCAGCTTTTTGGTCCGATCCGCGGCGGCCTTGCCTATGCGGTAATTTTCGTCGGTGCTCTGCTTGCGGCAACCACCGGGGTTGTCGCCGCTTCCGTTATTTCCATGGGTCTGATTTCACTGCCGATCATGCTGCGCTATGGTTATGACCGGCGCGTGGCGTCAGGCGTGATCGCAGCATCAGGAACGCTGGCGCAGATCATTCCACCATCCCTTGTGCTGATCGTTCTGGCCGATCAGTTGGGCCGTTCGGTTGGCGATATGTATCACGGGGCGCTGATTCCGGGTCTCGTACTCACCGGTCTTTACATGGCCTATGTTCTGACCCTGTCGATCTTCAAACCCAAATCCATGCCGGCATTGCCAATCGAGGCGCGTACATTGGGTTCCGGCGTTACATCGCTGCTCATCGCTCTGGCGATTGCAGCAGCGATCTCCTATGCGGCGATCATTTGGCTAAAACCATCGCTTGGTGATAACGCCGATATCTGGGGAGCAACCATCGGCGTTGTCGTCATCTATGCTTTTGCACTGGCAGACAAATCATTTGGTTTTGGCCTGATGTCCCGCCTTGCACAGCAGGTGGTCATTGTTCTCATCCCGCCGCTGGCCCTGATTTTTCTCGTTCTCGGCACGATCTTCCTCGGCATTGCCACGCCAACGGAAGGCGGCGCCATGGGCGCGGTAGGCGCATTGCTGATGGCGGCATCAAAGGGACGGCTAAGCTTTGACGCGGTCAATCAGGCTCTGGCATCAACAACACGGCTGTCATCCTTCGTATTGTTCATCCTGCTCGGCGCACGCGTCTTCTCGCTCACCTTCTATGGCGTGAACGGTCAGGTATGGGTCGAGCACCTGCTCGTGTCACTGCCAGGCGGGCAGGTCGGATTCCTGATTGTCGTCAACATTCTCGTCTTCTTCCTGGCCTTCTTTCTCGACTTCTTCGAGCTTGCCTTCATCATCGTGCCACTGCTTGCGCCCGTCGCCGACAAGCTCGGGATTGATCTGATCTGGTTCGGCGTTCTGCTCGGCATCAACATGCAGACGAGCTTCATGCATCCGCCATTTGGCTTTGCATTGTTCTATCTGCGGTCCGTTGCAGCAAAAGTGCCTTATATGGACAAGATCACCGGCAAGAAGATCCAGCCGATTACCACAGGCCAGATCTATTGGGGTGCGGTACCATTCGTCGGCATCCAGTTGCTGATGGTAGCGCTGACGATCATATTCCCGCAAATGGTCATGCATTACAAAGGTCCGGTCAATACCAATGCACCTGTGAACATCCAGATCCCGAACAGTGATCTGGGCGGCGGTCTTGGAGGTGGATTGGGTGGAGGCCTTGGGGGTGGATTAGGCACCGATCTCAGTGCACCACCTTTTGGCAGTCCCGCTCCCGCCCCGGCCACACCTGCACAACCGGCAGCACCTGATTTGAGCCAGCCGCCGAAAATGTAGGCGACAGACAAACAAAAAGCCCGGCATTGCTGCCGGGCTTTTTGTTTGCGTTGAAAAGTTCAGAGCTTGCCGTTGCGCTGCTGGACCATCATGAATGTATCGAATGTATATTCGGCCACCTGCGCATAAAGGAAGTGCTCGTTGCGGAAGGCTTTGATCGAATCCCAGATCTTCTTGAACGGTGCGTTGGTCGCCTCGATTTCAGCATAAACTGTATTTGACGCTTCAAAACATGCATTCAAAATTTCCGGGCTGAACGGACGCAACTGCGCACCACCGGCAACCAGACGCTTGATGGCTGGCGGATTCACGAAGTCATACTTCTGCAGCATGTTTGCATCGGTCGCCTGCGCCGCAGTGCGGAACAGTGACTGATAGCTTGGCGGCAGCGAATCCCATTTCTGCTTGTTGACCATGAAGCTGACCGTCGGGCCGCCTTCCCACCAACCGGGATAGTAATAAAACGGCGCCACTTTCTGGAAACCGAGCTTTTCGTCATCATAGGGTCCGACCCATTCGGCCGCATCGATCGTGCCTTTTTCAAGCGACGGATAGATATCGCCACCGGCAATCTGCTGCGGCACAACGCCAAGCTTTTCCATAACCTTGCCGGCAAAACCGCCGATGCGCATTTTGAGACCCTTGAGGTCTTCGACAGTCTTGATTTCCTTGCGGAACCAGCCACCCATCTGCACGCCGGTATTGCCGCCCGGATAGACCTGCAAGCCCTGCTTGTTGAAAAACTCGTTCATCAGGTCAATGCCGCCGCCGTGGTACTGCCAGGCATTCATGCCGCGTGCATTGAGGGCAAATGGAACAGCCGCGCCAAGTGCCCACGTGGGGTCTTTGCCCCAATAATAATATGCAACCGTATGGCAGAGTTCGACCGTACCAGCCGCTGCCGCATCGGCAGCCTGAAGACCCGGAACAACTTCACCCGCCGCAAAAGGCTGAATGACGAAATTGCCGTCCGTGGCTTCTTTCAGATATTTCGACAGAACTTCAGCGCCGCCATAGATCGTATCAAGTGACTTTGGAAATGACGATGCGCAGCGCCATGTGATCTTTGGCATTGATTGCGCAATTGCCGGTGCTGCCAGCGTTGTTGCTGCTGCAACACCCGCACTCGCATATCCGGCATTCTTAATAAATGAACGACGATCCATATTCCCTCCTCCAGAATTTCAGTACAGACCCCAGACAATTTTGCTGCTGTTCTCCCGGTCCAGAACCCACCATACACACTCATCTTTTCAAGTCCAGCCGCTGAAACAGTCCAAAGCATCACTGAAAAACATCTTTTGTGATCGGATGCCTTCAATGGTCTGCAGCCATTGGAAACACCGGGAAATTGCACTACATTCATATCAATATTATTATATGGAGCATTCCCATGCGGCAGCCTCTCGTCGCCATCACATCCGACGTTCGCGCCTTTGAAAATTATACCTGGCACGCAGCACCAGATCAGTATCTGACAGCTGCTTATGAAGCGGCCGGTGTCATCCCGCTGATCGTTCCGTCTTTTGGCGAGGGTTTGGATATTGATGCCATTCTCGACGGCGTTGATGGTGTTCTGATTACCGGTTCCAAATCCAACGTACACCCTTCGTTGTACGGTGTTGCACCCACCGAGGCGCATGAGCCTTACGATCCTGCGCGCGATGCCACCTCACTGCCCCTGATCCGGCGGGCAATCGAGCGCGGCGTCCCCCCTGCTTGCCATCTGCCGTGGCATTCAGGAATTGAATGTCGCCTTGGGTGGAACTTTGGCAACCGAAATCCAGCAGCTCGATGGCCGCATGGATCACCGCGCACCACAATCCGACCAGCAGGCGGAACGCTTTGCCATCCGCCATCCCGTGCATATCAAGCCTGGTTCCTGTCTGGCTGACGTCATGAAGTCAGACACCGTACAGGTCAATTCCGTGCACAGGCAGGCCGTCGACCGGCCAGCGGCGCAGCTCGACATTGAAGCTGTGGCCGACGACGGCACCATTGAAGCCGTATCGGTTAAAAACGCGCGGGGTTTTGCCGTCGGCGTTCAATGGCATCCGGAATATTGGGTTAAGAGCGACAGCCCGTCGCGCAAGATTTTCGCTGCATTTGGCGATGCGGCCCGCGCTCACAAGGCCAGCCGCGAAAGGCTTCAGGCCGCCGAATAGTTCCAAGTCGTTAAAGGGGGTTTACACCGCGTGCAGACAGCGACAACAGCACCGAGCGCGGCTCGATGCTGACATAGGCCAATCCATCACCCGGACTAAACTCAACGATCGTGTGACCGGCGTGGTCGGCAAAGGCAATCGTCCCGTCCTGATTGTTATGCCACTCGGTTGCATTGGCAAGCGGCGGATAAAGCGTGGCACAATCGCTGGTCATACGCAGCGCGTCATGTCCGGGCAGTCCGTTTTCCTGCGGGAAAGCCTTGCATTTGGTGCTGCTACCGGCACTGCTGATCAGAAATGTTGGCGTATCGAGGTCGGTCAAACCAACCGAAGCTGTCGTGGTTGAATCGATGGCCGCTGGCGGAGCGCTGGTGAAGGAATCCGGCTTCGCGAACATTACAGCGATAGCGACAAAGGCAACGAAACCAATTCCGGTGGCAATACTCAACTTCACAACGATCTCCCGGGGTTACGGCCCGGCCAGAACTTATGCAAACAGCCTTAAGCAAACTTTAAGTAGCGGAGGGTTTATCGCTCTTTTGGCTTTGAAGTGGACTGCCTGATGCGAAGTTCAGGTTTGATCAATTCCTGCCGGGCGTGGGTATCGGCCCCATTGAGCTGATCAAGGAGAGCCCGCGCTGCACGCTGGCCAACTTCGCGCTGACCATTCCAGACAGTTGTCAGAGCCGGTGTCGCAATTGCCGCTTCTTCGAGATCATCATAACCGGTAACGGAAATATCGATGCCGGGAACCATACCGGCGCGGGCAATACCGTTCATCATACCAATGGCCGCCAGATCATTCCAGCATACAGCCGCAGTCGGGTGGTCCTTCAGTGCCAGAAACTGCGGCGCCGCATCAAAACCCGCCTGCTTGGTGCGCGGCCCGGGAATGCGCCATTCCGGTTTGACTTCAAGACCAGCTTTTTGCATGGCCAGCAGATAGCCTTCATAGCGGTCGCGGCCAGTCGAGGTCTGGTCCGTGCCGCCAACCATGGCGATACGCGTGTGCCCAAGCGAAATCAGATGATTCGTCGCCAAGCTGATTCCATAGGAATCATCCCCGCGGAAAACCGGCACATTGGCGTCCTTGACCGTACGGGCGATCAAAACCACTGGCAGGCCGTTGTCTTCCGCCATCCGGATGTCTTCGGCCGGTGTGCCGATGGCCGGAGACATGATGACGCCATCACCGCCAAGCTGCAGCACGGTTTCGATGAACGTGCGCTGCTTCTCAAGCTGATCGTAATGGTTGGAGAGGATGAAAGTCTGACCGGAACGGTCGAGTTCGCCCTCAATCGCCCGCAAAATCTCCGCAAAGAACGGATTCATGATGTCATGAACGACGACACCAACAATGCCTGAACGCGATGTGCGCAAACTGGCTGCTCGGCGATTATAGATATAGCCAATGGCGCGGGCATGTTCCTTGATCTTGTCGCGGGTCTGGTCCGCCACAAGTGGGCTATCGCGCAATGCAAGCGATACGGTTGCGGTAGACACTTTCAGCGCGTCAGCGATTGTCGATAACTTGATCTTTTGCGCCAAAAACCGCCTCCCCGCCGTCTCGTCAAACAAACTACGTTTTCGTTATCAGGGGTTATGCCATTGCAACCCGATAAATCAAAGTCCTTTCGTGGCACACATCAAGAGCGTGTCCGCAGGCGATGTTCGCGATGAACCACGTAAAGGCCACTGCCAATAACGATAACAGCACCCAAAAGCGTGTAGACATCGGGAAACTGCCCGAAGAAGAAGTAGCCAAACGCCAGCATCCAGACGATTTGCAGAAAGGGATAGGGTGCAAGAGCCGCAGTGGATGCACGCCGGTACGCCAGAATAATGAGGTAATGCCCCACCCCGCCGAAGAACCCAAGCATAAGCAAAAGTACAATCTGGAGTGGCGTTTGCGGAATGACTGCCTGGGTAATCGCGGGCGAAATCAAAATCGCCGGAGCCAGTGCCGAAAAGAAGATCAGGCTTTGCGGTGATTCGGTAGCAGCCATATGCCGGGTCAAAAGCACATAGAGCGAATAGCTCACCATCGACGCTACAGAATAGGGCAGGCCCGGATTGAACGCACCGAAACCCGGCCGTGCAATGATCAGCACCCCGATAAAGGCGACGATGATAGCCGCCCACCGGCGCCAGCCAGCCCATTCACCCAGCAAGGGGCCTGCCAGAGCCGCAATGACCATCGGCGCAGCAAATGTGATGGTAATGGTTTCGCCCAGTTGCATGGTCTGCAGGGCATAGAAATTGAAATAGGTTGATCCAAACAGGCAGAGTCCGCGCAACAACTGCAACTTCAGGCTTTTCACCCTGAAGAGACCTGGATTAGCCCAGCCACGAAAGAAGATCAGAACCAGCAATGCATGCTCGACAAAGCGCATCCACGAGACAAAAGCTGGCGGGATGCCCTGAAGGACCAGATATTTGGCGCTTGAATCCAGACAGGAAAACAGGATACCCGCCGCAAAAAGATAGAGAATTGCGGCGGCTGGGACGGCTTCCTGGGAGGAAGGAACGGGTGCAGACAACAAGCTAACCAATCAAGCAGGCAGGATTTGCTTTATGTTAGCAAGTTCACATGATTTGTAACGGCAAATTGCGCCTTGAAGCCGCAAATTATTCGTCGTCACCGTCATCATCGTCATGGTCGTCGTCAGATCCGGTCTGACGCAAAAGTTCCGCAGCCGACAAATTGATTTCAAGACGCTGAAGCATCTTGATCAAAGCCTTGCGCTCTTTTTTGTCAAAACCCTTCATCGCATCCTTTTCAGTCTTGCGGATGGATTTTTCGATGGCCTTCATCGCCTCATTGCCTGTATCCGTCAGAAAGATATGAGCCTGACGCTGATCCGTCGCCGAGCCTTCCTTTTTGACGAAACCCTGCGTCTGCAGGCGCGAAATGGTTTTGGTAATTGTCGGCGGGCGCACGCCGAGGCGTTTTGCCAAAACGCTGGGAGACAGCCCGTCTTCATGGGCGAGCTGCAGCATGACGGCATCCTGTCCGGCATAGAAACCATGCGCGAGAAGCCGGGTCGCCAATGCCGTTCGCGTCAAGCGCGCGGTCGATTGCAGACGATGGAGAATGAGGGGCTTGCGTTCCTTGACCATTCAAATTCCTGCTCGCTTTGAACCAATTGTCCGGTTGATGATAAGGCGGCTAGCTCTTTTTGGTAAATGGCAATTATCAGGCGAAGGATATCGACACGACACAGGCATCATAATGTTTGAAATCAGCCTTTGGCGCCCCAACTTGCAGCTTCGCACCATCAAGCACATTCCCCCGATGAACCCGCGTTACAATTCTTATATGACAAACTGATGAAATTTGCCGACGAATTGCTGCAGAGGGTTAAATAAGCGCAGAAAATCGCGGCAATCGCACATATCTTCGTTGCCATCAGTTGGTTATGCTAAGTCGCCATCAGTTGGTTGTGCCGACGTGACCGACCAAAACCACGAGTGACCCATGCCGACCGATTCCGCCAGAACAATTGCTGTCCTTCCGCTCGGTGCACATGAACAGCATGGACCGCATCTGCCCTTTGAAACCGACGCCTTGATTGCGCAGGGGATCGTTGATCGCCTGAAAACGGCTGTTCCCTCGTCACTTTCCATCAATTTCCTGCCCGTTGAGCCCGTTGGTTACTCGATCGAGCACATGGATATCGAGGGAACAAGGAGCCTGGCTTTTGACGACGCAGTTCGTCGCTGGATCGGAATAGGAGAGAACCTTGCAAAGCACGGACAATCCAAACTTCTGATTCTGAATGCCCATGGCGGCAATTCCCCCCTGATGACAATCGTCGCCACAGAGCTGCGGGTTCGTTTCCATATGCTTGCCGTGGCTACCAGTTGGACACGATTTGGTTTGCCGGATGGCCTGATCTCACCACAGGACAAAGCATTGGATATCCATGGCGGCTTTATCGAGACATCAGTGATGCTGGCGCTTTACCCGGAGCGCGTTGATATGGCCAAAGCGCAGAACTTTGATTCCAGTCAGCGCATTTATGCCGAGACATTCAAGCACCTGCGCGCCTATGGTCCGCATGCTTTTGGCTGGAAAATGTTGGACTTGAACAGACTTGGCGTTGCGGGAAACGCTGCACGGGCTACGGCTGATGCGGGTGAAAAGATCATCGCGCATAGTATTAAGGGCATTGTCGAGCTGCTTGAAGATATCGACCGTTTCGATAGCTCTGTTCTCACCTGATCACCGGCTCAATGCCATTGAACATACCATTCACGCAATTGAACGCTGCGGGTGTGGCAAAACCTGCCGGGATCACCTATATCCTGTGTTCATCCATTCAAAGAGGCACACGATGAGTGAAGCTCAAACGACCATCAATGCTGCGCCGGATACGGCACGCGCCCCGCACATCCCCGTCACCGTTCTGACCGGTTATCTCGGATCCGGCAAAACCACGCTGCTGAACCGCATCCTGAGCGAGAACCACGGCAAACGCTATGCGGTGATCGTCAATGAATTCGGCGAAATCGGTATCGACAATGATCTGATTGTCGAGTCGGATGAAGAAATCTACGAAATGAACAATGGCTGTATCTGCTGCACAGTGCGCGGCGATCTGATCCGTGTTGTCGAAGGCCTGATGCGCCGCCCCGGCCGCTTTGATGCGATCATCGTCGAGACCACGGGTCTTGCCGACCCGGTTCCCGTCGCCCAGACATTTTTCATGGACGACGATGTCCGCTCCAAGACCATGCTTGATGCAGTCGTTACGCTGGTTGATGCCAAGCATTTGCCGTTGCGTCTGAAAGACAGCCGCGAGGCTGAAGATCAGATCGCCTTTGCCGATGTGGTTCTGCTCAACAAGACAGATCTTGTTTCGCCAGAAGAACTGGCTGCCGTCGAGGCCACAGTGCGCACTATCAACCCGCACGCGGTCGTTCACCGCACCGAACGGGCCGGCATTGATCTGTCCCGCGTTCTTGATCGTGGTGCCTTCGATCTGAAACGCGCGCTGGAAAGCGATCCGCATTTCCTCGATCACGATCATCCGGATCATGCCTGTGGTCCCGATTGTGATCATCATGACCATGATCACGACCATCATCATCACGATCATGACCACGCGCATCATGATCACCATCATCATGATCATGCGTCGCCCATTCATGACACGACAGTAATCTCTGTATCGCTTCGAACAGGCGAACTTAACGCCGAAAAATTCTTTGCTTGGGTGCAGAAAATTACCCAGGATCAGGGACCGAACATTCTTCGGCTCAAAGGCATCATGGCCTTTAAAAATGACCCTGAGCGCTATGTCATCCAAGGCGTTCACATGATCATCGAAGGAGATCATCAGCGGGCGTGGAAAGACGGCGAAAAGCATGAAAGCCGTCTTGTGTTTATTGGCCGCGAACTTGACCACGATGCGCTGAAATCCGGCCTTGAAAGCTGCCTTGCCTGAGCTTGCTCCAAAGGGCCAAGCCGCGTATGCATGTCCGGCCTGTTGAAAGGCCGGACCGGACTTTATCCTGTTTTAATTCCATTGATGAGTTTACGACCTGATGCCGACCATTGCTCCCTTTGACCTCGCCGGCCATTGCATCGATGCGCGATTTATACAGGAAGTTCCGTTCTTTGCTTTGGCGGATGGCACGGTTCATCGTTTAGACAATGGTCATAAGACCGTGCAGGCCCATGACGGGCTTTTGTGTGCTGTACCATCAGCCGATGGTAAGTCATTACTTACATCTGGTGAAGATGGCCGTGTTTGTTCCATCGGTTTGAATGGCGAAGTCACAGAGCTCAGCTCTATTCCGCGCAAGTGGTTGACCGCTTTGGCTGCAGCGCCCAACGGTGCTGTGGCTTTCGCTTCCGGCAAGACAGCTTGGGTGCGCGCGCCAGACGGTTCGATGAGTGAATTTGTGCATGAGCGCAGTGTCGAAGGGCTTGCCTTTGCGCCCAAGGGAATGCGGCTGGCCGTTGCGCGCTATAATGGCGTGACGTTGCACTGGCCCGCCACAAACGCGACACCGACCGAACTCGAATGGAAGGGCGCGCATGTATCGGTGATTTTTTCGCCGGACAATCGTTTCCTTGTCACGTCGATGCAGGAAAACGCCTTGCATGGCTGGCGCTTGGAAGACAACCGCCACATGCGCATGACGGGCTATCCCAATAAGGTAAAGAGCTGGTCATGGAGCCCTAAAGGAAAATGGCTGGCAACATCCGGTGCCCCAGCTTCAGTGATCTGGCCGTTCGCCGGCAAGGATGGCCCGATGGGCAAAGCCCCGCTGGAACTTGGTACGCGCGGCGATAGTCTGGTGACTGCTGTCGCCTGCCATCCGGTTGAGGATATCGTGGCGATCGGTTATTCCGACGGCATGATCCTTGTTGGCCGTTTTGGCGATCAGAAGGAAGTGCTGCTCCGTCGCCCCGGCAAAGGCGCTATTTCATCCATGGATTGGGACAAGACCGGACATCGTCTGGTTTTCGGCAGTGAAACGGGCGATTGCGGCGTGGTGGATATTACGGCCTAAGTTTTAATGTCATTGATTTCAAAGACCCTGTAAATCGCGCTTATTTTCCACATCGAATTACTCAGCTCTTCCAACGACAAAAACCCCGCGAGGCTGGGTTTGGTGTTTTTAGTTCAGGGTTTCATGAGGCGTTTGGGAAGCTGGTTGATTGTCCGGGAGTTTGGTTGGTTGCGGGGACAGGATTTGCCCGTTCGGGTCTTAAAACAGTCCACTGGACTGTTTTCCCGGGCTTTGCCCGGACGACCGCTCACCCTTCAGGTTCTGAGCCTGACGATGACGTTCCTAGTTTTTAGTTTGTTTGGGAAGATTGGTTGCGGGGACAGGATTTGAACCTGTGACCTTCAGGTTATGAGCCTGACGAGCTACCGGGCTGCTCCACCCCGCGCCACCATATCCGGCCTGTGCCGGTTTGCAGCCCGGATATTTCCGTTTGTCCGTCCTCGAAGCTGAAGGGCTTCTGCGGTCGGACGGGGATGCTGCTCCACCCCGCGCCACCAAGCGGCGATTGCCGCTTTTTCTGTCTTTCGACAGGAAGTTTTTGCCTTGCGGCGCTGTGCTTTTGGTTTTCCGGTTTTGTAAGGCTTATCTTACTTTAGCTGGTCTGCAAAAGCAAAAGGCCGCTTTGGGGGCGGCCTGATTGGGTTGTATGGAATTGGTTATGTGTGATTTCATGTTGCGCTTTGCAGACCTGGCAGCGACCTACTCTCCCGCGTCTTGAGACGAAGTACCATTGGCGCTGGAACGTTTCACGGCCGAGTTCGGAATGGGATCGGGTGCAGCCGCTCCGCTGTAACCACCAGGTCAGCAAAGAGCAACGATGAAAGAGAAGCTGGTTTTGTTGTCGTTTCGATATGGACAATTATCGCGGCGTTGTGTGTTTCCCCTGAGATTTCAGGAGAAGCACCCCTCAGACCGCTAGGTCGTCCGAAGGCCCTCGCGGAGCATAGGGTCGAAGACCCGCTCATGCGTGAGCGCCTTTAATTATCTGACTTTGTCAGATGGATATAAGTAATGAGAATGATCAAGCCAATCGAGCTATTAGTACCGGTAAGCTTCATGCGTTGCCGCACTTCCACACCCGGCCTATCAACGTGGTGGTCTTCCACGGCTCTGATAGGGAATACTCGTTTTCAGGTGGGTTTCCCGCTTAGATGCCTTCAGCGGTTATCCCGTCCGTATATAGCTACCCTGCTATGCGGCTGGCGCCACAACAGGTCCACCAGAGATACGTCCATCCCGGTCCTCTCGTACTAGGGACAGATCCTGTCAATATTCCTACACCCACGGCAGATAGGGACCGAACTGTCTCACGACGTTCTGAACCCAACTCACGTACCGCTTTAAATGGCGAACAGCCATACCCTTGGGACCTGCTCCAGCCCCAGGATGCGATGAGTCGACATCGAGGTGCCAAACAACCCCGTCGATATGGACTCTTGGGGGTCATCAGCCTGTTATCCCCGGCGTACCTTTTATCCGTTGAGCGATGGCCCTTCCACGCGGGACCACCGGATCACTATGACCGACTTTCGTCTCTGCTCGACTTGTCAGTCTCGCAGTCAGGCGGGCTTATGCCATTGCACTCGACGACCGATTTCCGACCGGTCTGAGCCCACCATCGCGCGCCTCCGTTACTCTTTAGGAGGCGACCGCCCCAGTCAAACTACCCACCATACACTGTCCCGGATCCGGATAACGGACCGCGGTTAGACATCCATATAGGTAAGGGTGGTATTTCAAGGATGACTCCACCATGGCTGGCGCCACGGCTTCAAAGTCTACCACCTATCCTACACATGCCGACACGAATGCCAGTGTAAAGCTATAGTAAAGGTGCACGGGGTCTTTCCGTCTAACCGCAGGAACCCCGCATCTTCACGGGGAATTCAATTTCACTGAGTCTGCGTTGGAGACAGCGGGGAAGTCGTTACGCCATTCGTGCAGGTCGGAACTTACCCGACAAGGAATTTCGCTACCTTAGGACCGTTATAGTTACGGCCGCCGTTTACTGGGGCTTCGATTCAAAGCTTGCACCTCTCCTCTTAACCTTCCAGCACCGGGCAGGCGTCAGACCCTATACGTCGTCTTGCGACTTCGCAGAGCCCTGTGTTTTTGGTAAACAGTCGCTACCCCCTGGTCTGTGCCACCCTCACATACTTGCGTACATAAGGGTCACGCTTCTTCCGAAGTTACGCGTGCAATTTGCCGAGTTCCTTCAACGCAGTTCTCTCAAGCGCCTTGGTATTCTCTACCAGTCCACCAGTGTCGGTTTAGGGTACGGTCTATACGCGGGAGCTATTTCCTGGAACCGCTTCGAAGCCCTTCCAATCCAATAAGGAAGAACAACATACGCGATCCGTCACTACCCGCAGGCCCACGAATATTAACGTGGTTCCCATCGACTACGCCTTTCGGCCTCGCCTTAGGGGCCGGCTAACCCTGCTCAGATTAACTTTAAGCAGGAACCCTTGGACTTTCGGCGAGGGAGTCTCTCACTCCCTTTATCGTTACTCATGTCAGCATTCTCACTTCTGATACCTCCAAGAGCCCTCACGGGTCTCTCTTCAACGGCTTACAGAACGCTCCGCTACCACTCCCGGGAACCCGAAGGTTTCCAAGAATCCACAGCTTCGGTGTATGGCTTTAGCCCCGGTACATTTTCGGCGCAAAGACCCTTATTTAGACCAGTGAGCTGTTACGCTTTCTTTAAATGAT
>NZ_CP050301.1:3865000-3876158 GCF_014189505.1 Phyllobacterium sp. 628
ACAAAGCGGTCATGAATGCCTTCGGTGACAATAATGCGCGACGACGCCGTGCAGCGCTGTCCGGTGGAGAAGAAGGCGCTATTAACAGCCGCTTCTACGGCGACATTCAAATCCGCATCGTCAAGAACAACGAAGGGGTTCTTGCCGCCCATTTCCAGCTGGAACTTGCGCATATGTTCAATGGAAGCCGCCGCAACGCGCTTGCCGGTACCAACGGAGCCGGTAAAGGTAATAGCGTTGACGTCGGCGCTATCGAGAATGGTCTGGCCGACCACGGAGCCCTTGCCCATGACGAGATTCAACACACCCTTGGGCAATCCGGCGCGATGCAGGATATCAACAATAGCCCAGGAACAGCCCGGCACCAGATCCGCGGGCTTGAAAACCACCGTGTTGCCATAGGCGAGCGCCGGAGCAATTTTCCAGGCCGGAATGGCGATCGGGAAATTCCATGGAGTGATGATGCCAACGACGCCAACGGCTTCGCGGGTAATCTCGACGCCGATATTCGGGCGGGCACTTGGCAGGATTTCGCCAGCCAGGCGCAGGACTTCTCCGGCGAAGAAATCAAAAATCTGGGCGGCGCGCAGCGTTTCGCCGATACCTTCAGCCAGCGTCTTGCCTTCTTCGCGCGACAACAACCTGCCGATCTCATCCTTGCGAGCGGTGATTTCATCGGCGGTTTTGCGCAGGATCGCATGGCGCTCCAGAATGCCGGAGCGAGACCATGCCGGGAAAGCCGCCTTGGCCGCAGCAATGGCATTCAATGTATCGTCCGCCGTCGCGCGGGCATATTCGCCCACAACATCATTGGTATTGGAGGGGTTGATATTGGCGATAGCGTCACCGCCGGTCCAAACACCGTCGATCAGATTCTGGTGCAATGTCATAATTCTCGTCCGTCCTTCTTGATGACGGCGGGCAGCCGTCACGTAAAAATCTCATCCCAAACACATCCATAGCGATACGCTCGAAAGCATCAACGCATTGGCGATGGGAAAATGGCGCAGGAGGCAAGAAGCAATGTAAATTGCTTCAGCAAAACTGCCTCTGACTGGACCTTAGCATAGCAAAAAGGCGTTTCAATGCACATTTGAAGCAATCATTCAAAGAACATCAATCGAAGGCAAGTTGCACCTTCATTGAGCGGCTGCGATCACCCGCCGTTTCGAATGCCGCGACTGCCTCATCCAGTTTGAAAATGCCTGTCAGCAATGGCTTCACATTCACCGCACCGCGATTGATCAGGTCCACCGCCAGTCCGAATTCCTCATGAAAACGGAAGGAGCCACGCATGTCGATTTCCTTCGATACGATCATGTTCTGCGGAATGGAGATATCACCGCCAAGCCCCAGCTGCATGAGAATGGCACGCGGCCGCAGCGTCTCAAGCCCTGCCCGCAAAGCCCGCTCATTGCCCGACGCTTCAAACATCACATCGAATGAGCCCTTGTTGGCAGAATAGGCGGCGAGTTCTTCGGGATGATCGGCAACATTGATTGTACGGTCGGCACCGATTTCCCGGGCCTTGACCAGCACGGCGTCCATAACGTCAGTCGCAACGATTTCCTGCGCGCCATGCGCCCGGGCGGCAATGATCGTCAGCGCCCCTATGGGACCGCAGCCCGTCACCAGAACGCGCTTGCCGAGCAGCGATCCGGCACGATTGACCGCGTGCAGTGTCACCGCAAAAGGTTCGGCAAAAGCCGCCTCATTGATCGATACGCTATCCCTAACCTTGTGGCACTGCCATGCTTCAGCGATCAGCCGCTGGCGGAACGCGCCTTGTATATGCGGCATGGGCATCGCGCTGCCGTAAAACCGCATGTTGAGACAGTGATTCTGCATGCCCTTCAGACAATAGTCGCAATGGTTGCAGGGACGGCTTGGGGACACGGCTACGCGGTCGCCGATAGCGAACCCGCTCACGCCGGCGCCAAGCGCCTTGATCGTACCGGCAATTTCATGCCCGAGAATCATCGGCTCGCACAGCCGGATCGCACCGAACCCGCCATGATTGTAATAATGCAGATCAGAACCGCAGATGCCGCCAGCCTCGATGGCCACATCCACTTGACTGGCACCAAGAACATCGGGCTCACGCTCTTCAATGCGCAAATCCTTTGCAGCATGGATGACGACAGCTTTCATGGATTCCTCCTTGCGCATTGCCTGACCAGCCGACATTGTCGGGATAAGGTTTGCACGCCACAACAGACTGGACCTTGCATATGTTATCGATAACATTTATGTCAAGCAGAGAACGCAACGGCGGCTTTCGCGCGCCGTATCTCTGCAAATTTCCGGAGGAATGAGAGAATGGCCTATCCGTTGTTCAGCCTTGAGGGCAAGCTTGCGCTCATAACAGGATCCAGCCAGGGAATTGGCTTTGCCTTGGCGAAAGGTCTGGCGGAACATGGCGCGGAAGTCGTCGTCAACGGCCGCGATGCGGGAAAAGTCGATGCGGCGGTTGCTGAGCTGAAAGTGGCTGGCCACAAAGCCCGTGCGGCCGTATTCGACGTCACGAATCTCGAGAGTGTCAAAGCCGGTATCGACGGGATCGAGGACGCCATTGGCGCGATCGACATTCTCTTCAACAATGCCGGCATGCAGTTCCGCGCGCCGCTGGAAGACTTTCCCGAAGACAAATGGCAGCTCTTGTTGCAGACCAATATTTCAAGCGTTTTCTATGCCGGGCAAAGCGCGGCAAAACACATGATCAAGCGCGGACGTGGCAAGATCATCAATATCGCTTCCGTGCAAAGCGAATTGGCCCGCCCTTCCATTGCGCCCTACACCGCAACTAAAGGCGCCGTGCGCAATCTGACCCGCGGCATGTGCACCGACTGGGCCAAATACGGCCTGCAGGTCAATGCCATTGCACCCGGTTATTTCAAAACGCCGCTCAATCAGGCCTTGATCGACAACCCTGAGTTTTCCAGCTGGCTGGAGAAACGCACCCCTGCCGGACGCTGGGGCAATGTGGAGGAACTGGTTGGCGTGGCGGTTTTCCTGGCCAGTGATGCATCGTCCTTTGTAAATGGTCAGACCATCCACATCGACGGCGGAATCACGGCTTCAGTATGATCAGACTTATTGTTATGGGCGTCAGCGGCTCGGGAAAATCCTCGGTTGGCGAAGGGATTGCCAAGGCGCTCGATCTTCCTTTCCTTGAGGGCGATGTGCTGCACCCGGCAAGCAATGTGGAAAAAATGTCTGCGGGCATTCCGCTGACCGATGACGACCGCTGGCCATGGCTGGACAAAATCGGTGCGGAACTGGCAAAAGCCGAAAAGGGCATTGTCGTCTCCTGTTCGGCCCTGAAAAAGACTTATCGCGACCGGCTGCGCCAGGAAGCGGGCGGGCCTCTTGCCTTCGTCTTTCTCGATGGCAGTCTGGAAGTCCTGCGCGCCCACATGGGCAAACGCACCGGACATTTCATGCCCCTGTCGATGCTGGACAGTCAGTTGGCGACGCTGGAACCACCGACCATTGAGCCGCTCGTCTTCACGCAGGACGTGGTGCACCCGATTGATATGATTGTTGCGGCCAGTGTCGAATGGTTGCACGAGCAGAAACTGTAGAACTAGCTGGAAAATCCATCCAGCAGCCGCATCATTTCCGCTGAGTCCTTTGAACCCAGACCGGCCGCACAGAGCAGCCGGTGTATCTCAATGACCTGACCAGTCATCGGCAAGGGTGTTTTGGTCTTCAGCGCAAAGGTTTGCAGGGAATCCAGATCCTTCAGCATATTATCGATACGCCCGGTTGGCGTGTAGTCACGCCGCGCGAACTTCGCCATGAATTCCTGCATGATCCGGTTGTCAGCCCGTCCACCTGCCAACGCCTGTGGAATAATGGCAGGATCGACACCGCCCGCTTCCGCCAGCTTCACCGCCTCGGCAACAGCCTGAAAAGCCACGGCGCAGAACAACTGGTTGATGAGCTTCGTCGTCTGCCCGGCCCCGCTTGGACCCATCAATGTATAATTGGCGCAAAGGTGCTGCATCACGCTTCTCGCCCGTTCAAAATCTTCGATCTCACCGCCAGCCATCACGGTCAGCCGTCCGGCAAGCGCGCCGGGAATTCCACCCGACAATGGACAATCCAGCCATTTCATCCCGGTTTGCAGCGCAAGCTTGGCTGCCATATCGGCTGTTTCTTTCGGATCAATCGATGACATATCGATCAGCAACCTGTCCGCACTTCCCGCAGCGGCCACACCATCCTTGCCAAAAACGACCGCGCGAACAATATCCGCGTGATTGAGGCTCAGGATGATAAAGCTGCTTTGGGCGGCCGCGTCTGCAACCGAAGATGCCGCAACAGCGCCTTTGGCGACGAGCGCAGCAACCTTTTCCTTATCAAGATCGAAGACACGAACCACATGATCTGTTTCCACAAGCCGGGTTGCGATTGCTGTGCCCATCAAACCAGCACCGATAACCGCAATGTTGTGTGTGTCAGGCATGCGGCTTTCCCTTCTTTATTTGGCGAGCCAAGCGGTTAGACGACAGCGGCCGGTAACGGTTTACCAGTGAATTGCGCATCAAGATTGGCCAGCACCAGATCAGCCATGGCTTGACGTGTTTCATGGGTGGCACTTGCCACATGCGGCGTGAGCACAACATTCTTCATGCCGAACAGCGCTTCCGGCGCACGCGGCTCGTCGGCGAAAACATCAAGTCCGGCACCCGCGATAGTGGCATTCTGCAGCGCCGCAATCAGCGCTGCTTCGTCAACGAGTGATCCGCGCGCAATATTAATGAGGCTGCCATTGGGCCCGAGTGCTTTCAGCACGTCCGCGTTGACCACGTGCTTTGTTTCGGCAGATGCCGCAGCAGCAACCACCAGCACATCGCAATTGGCAGCAAGGTCGTTGATATCTGGATAAAATGTATAGGGCACATCCAGCTTGCGACGGCCCGAATAGGATATGTGTCCATCAAAAGCTTCAAGGCGCTTGGCTATAGCCTGGCCGATGCGGCCAAGACCGAAAATACCATAGCGGCGGCCGGATACGCGATGACCAAGACCCAACTCGCCTTTCGTCCAGTTTCCGGCGCGAACATGGTGATCGGCCCGAACGAGTTGGCGCGCCAAGGCGATGATCAGACCAAGGGCGAGGTCGGCAACGTCAGCGGTCAGCACATCGGGCGTATTGGCCACGCGATAACCGCGCTTGCGTGCTTCGTTGAGGTCAATCTTGTCATAGCCGACGCCATTGATCGAAATGATTTCAAGTTTCGGCAGTTGCGCCGCGAGCTCCATCTGAATTCCGATATGACCACCGGTGACAGCACCACGGATTTTGTCCGCATGGGCTTTGAGAAAGCCGGCCTGGTCCTTCATCTCGAACCAACGGTGGACGGTGTAGCACTTCGCAAGTTCCGCTTCGAGCGACGGCATCAAGGGGCATAGCTGCAAAATATCGATCGGCATGATTATAGAGTTCCTGAAATAGTGGGTTCATTTAACATCGGATTTGACGAACTGGCGCAGTTCCGGGGTTTGCGGATCACCAAAGAGTTGTTTTGACGGCCCCTCCTCCCAGATTTTGCCCTGATGCATGAAAATGGTTTTGGTGGCGACACGCCGGGCAAAGCTCATTTCGTGCGTGACCAGAATCATCGTCATGCCATCCCGGGCAAGCTGTTCCATGACGTTAAGCACTTCTTCCGTCAGCTCCGGATCAAGCGCCGACGTGACCTCGTCAAACAACATCACCTTTGGCTGCATGGCAAGCGAACGGGCAATCGCCACACGCTGTTGCTGACCGCCGGAGAGTTCGTCGGGATAGGCATCGAATTTCTCCGAAAGCCCTACCAGTTGCAAAACCTTTTCGGCCGTCTCGCGCGTCTGCACCTTACCGATGTTCTTGACGATCTTTGGTGCCAGCATGATGTTTTCGCCAACGCTCAAATGCGGAAACAGATTGTAACTCTGGAAGACGATACCAACATCCCGGCGCAATTCACGCAACTGCTTTGGATCGGCGCTGACAGTATGCCCGGCAATCTCGATACGGCCGGAATTGATCTTTTCGAGCCCATTGATGCACCGCAACAGGGTACTCTTACCCGAGCCAGACCGGCCAATCAGCGCGATAACTTCGCCCGGTTCAACGGTCAGCGACACGCCTTTGAGAACTTCGACGGAGCCGAAGCTCTTATGGACATTTTCAATGATGACTTCTGGCATGGAGTCTCCTTTCCAGCCAACGCGACAGCTGGGACAGCGGATAACAGACGACGAAATACAGCATCGCGACGGCAATAAAGACGCGGAATGGCTGGAACGTCGCATTGTTGATGAGTTGGCCCGCACGGGCGAGTTCGACAAAACCGATGATCGAGGTGATCGACGTGTTCTTGACCACCTG
Organism: Phyllobacterium sp. 628; assembly: GCF_014189505.1. Classification (GTDB taxonomy): domain Bacteria; phylum Pseudomonadota; class Alphaproteobacteria; order Rhizobiales; family Rhizobiaceae; genus Phyllobacterium. The sequence continues at coordinate 3,871,383 of NZ_CP050301.1, forward strand.
GACGGCAAAGCCGACTGTCGAGGGCAACGAAATGCGCAAGGCCTGTGGCAGGATCACATAACGGTATTGCTGGGCACGGGTCATCGCCAGCGATTCGGATGCCTCCCACTGCGGCTTCGGCACGGACTGAATGCATCCACGCCAGATTTCAGCGAGATAACCCGAGGCATAAATAGTCATAGACGCCCCGGCTGCCACCAGAGGCGGCAATTGCAATCCAGCCAAACTCAGGCCGTAATAGGATAGAAACAGGATCATCAGCACGGGAATGCCCTGAATGATCTGGATATAGGTGGCCGCGGCAATCCGCAGCCATTTTTGCGTGGAGGTGCGAGCAAGGGCGATCAGAAAGCCGACAACGCCGCCGCCGCTGAGCGCAATGATTGTCAGAACCACTGTCCAGAGCAGCGCTGAAAGCAAAAACCCGAATTCGCTGAAACCAAAGGTACGCAGAATCATGCTGTCACCTCCGGCAACGCCGTTGCCGTTCGTCGCGCCACACGGCGGCCAAACAACCACAAACCTGCCAAAGCCAGCACGCCGCGCAATGTGAGCGCCAATGCGAGATAGATCAGCGTCACGACGATATAGATTTCGAAGGAACGATAGCTCTGCGATTCAATGAAGGCAGCCGAGGCGGCAAGCTCGTTGGTCGAGATCGCCGAGCACACCGATGAAGCCAGCATCATCAGGACAAATTGGCTGCACAATGCCGGATAAACCTTGGCGATGGCTGGCATGATGATGACATGGCGATAGATCTGCAGCTTGGTAAAACCCAAGGCTTCACCCGCCTCGATCTGCGATTTGTGAATGGATTCAATGCCTGCCCGGATAATTTCCGTCGAATAGGCGGCGAGATTGATGGTCATCCCGATCAGCGCTGCGGTCACGGCGCTGACGCGAAACCCCATTCCCGGCAGGCCGAAATAAACGATGAAGAGCTGCACCAGAAACGGTGTGTTGCGGATGATCTCGACATAGGCATCGACAAGAATGCGGCCAATGCCCGGTTTCATTGAACGGACAGACGCCAGCACAATGCCTGCTGCACAGCCCAGAATGATCGAGGCGACCGAAAGCTTGATGGTCATCCATATCCCGGCAAGAATCTCATTTTGATATTGGGCAATGACGCCAAATTGGAACGTATAGGACATGTCCGGCCTCCATGAGGGAAGGCACCGGGCAAATATGCCTGGTGGAGCGACAGAACCGTGATCAGAAGGAGGGCAGCTGCGCCATAGGCTGGCCAGTCCATTTGACCGAAATGGCATCCAGTTCACCGGAGGTCTTCATCAGGTAAATGGCGTTGTTCAACCATTGATGCATTTCAAAGTCTTGCAACTTGGTCGTCATGGAATTGCCCTGACGGAAGAAGGTAAAACCGATCTGCAAACCCGCATCGGGCAATTGCTTCAAAACCGCATCGGCAACCGTCGATGGCAGTGCGACAGCATCGACCTGCCCGGAAATCAACGCTTGGGCGGACGTCGAATCATCCTCATAGACCACAAGCTCAAGGCCCGGCACCGCGACCTTGCGTAATGCTGCTTCCTGTGATGAACCGCGATTGACCGCGACACGTTTGCCGCCAAGTTCGGCCAAGGCGCCAAATTTCTGATCCTTGCCGGAAACGATGACCATGTTGAAAGCGCTATAGGGCTGGGTGAACATGACTGTTTTGGCGCGCTCGCCCGTCGGAGCAAGCGTGGCTACAAGAAAATCCACCTTGCCCGTCTGCAATGCCGGAATGCGCGACGGCGGCGTCAATGGCACCAGCTCGGCTTTGACGCCCATATAACTGGCAATCAGATTGGCAACATCCACGTCATATCCTGATGGATTGCCCTTCTCATCCACCATTCCCATGGGTGGCGCGCCGGTCAGCACACCGATTCGCACAGTGCCGCGCGATGTGATGTCATTCAGCGTGACCGCGTTGGCGTCTGCTGCGGAAAACAAACCTGCAGCACCCAGCCCGATTGCCGCGATCATCACGCGAAGCGATTTTGAAAGTTTCATTATTCTCTCCTCCACTTTGGTCTCTTCACCAGCAGCGGCCATGCCTCCCGAGCACATCCACCATCATCTCAACTGTTGTCGATAACATTTACGCCTTACCCCTTGGGTAAAACGCGCTTAACGTTGATAACGCGCAGAAAACTCGCGTGGAAACGTCAATTTCACGAAATAGTTGCCCTAATCTGCGCGTCCCGAATGTTAGTGTTATCTGAACGCATAATTTTATCGCTTGTGTTTGGAATGAAGCATGTTATCGATAACATTGCAAATCGCACTTGTTGAAAGCTACTCGCGCACAGCGCCAGGGAGGTTCCATGTTCACCCGCTCAGCCATTTTCGAAGGCAAGATTCACGATGGCCGCGAAGACGAATTCTTCCGGCTTGTTGAAGAAAGATTGCTGCCTGTGTGGAAGCGCATGCCGAACGCGCAGGCCGTGCGCGTTATGCGGAAGATCGATTCGGATGCTGATTCGCCTGATATCGCGATGGTAAAGGAGATCGACTATCCAACGATGGAAGCGGTTGAAGAAGCTCTGGCTTCGCCGGTCCGCGTGGAAGGGCGCGCTATCACCGATGAAATGATGCATATGTTTGATGGCCGTTTTTACCACGTGGTTTACAACAGGATTACGCCGAAGTAACTGATTCGGAACAAACAGGACCGAACCGTGCCATCACCTTCGCCCAAAGCCACCATGCATGATGTCTCCCGCCTTGCAGGCGTGTCGACGATGACTGTGTCGCGGGTGCTTGCTGATCCGGATGTCGTTTCCGAAGCCACCCGAATCAAGGTTATGAAGGCGATTGAACAGCTAAGTTACGTGCCGGACCGCGTTGCCGGTAGCCTTTCTTCGCGTAGAACCAACTTCATCACGGCGATTCTGCCCACGCTGACGAATTCAAATTTTGCGGATACGGCGCAGGGACTGGCCGAAGCCATGCGTCCGGCCGATTATCAGCTGCTTATCGGCTACACCATGTACCGGCTTGAGGAAGAAGAGCGAATCATCCGCGCCATGCTTGCCCGACGCCCCGATGCAATCGTTGTTGCCGGAACAACTCATACCAAGGCGGCCACCGAAATGATGATGCGGGCAGGAATCCCCATCGTGGAAATCTGGGATACGCCCGAACACCCGATCGATCATGCCGTTGGTTTTTCCAATTATGAAGTCGGGCGGGCTGCAGCCCTGCATCTCTTGTCGCTTGGCCACCGGCGAATCGGTGCACTTGGTTCGCGTATCGACAGCGATGCCAAAGATCTTCGCGGCGAATCGCGGCTTGCCGGATTTTCCTCCGTGTTGCGCGAAGCTGGCCTAAGTGATGAATTGGTGATTCGCGAAGGCGAAGCACCCGTCTCCTATGATCATGGCGCCCTCACCTTGGGCATCTTGCTCAATAAAGCTCCCGATGTCGAAGCTGTCTTCGCGGTTTCGGACATTTCGGCTGTAGGCGCGTTGATGGAATGCCATCGCCGTGGAATCAAAGTCCCTTCCGATTTGTCATTGATGGGTTTTGGTGACTTCGACATTGCCCGGCAATGTGTCCCCGCCATTACGACCATTCACATCGACGCCGAATTACTCGGGCGGCGCACGGGCGAATTGCTGTTACAGGTTCTCGGTAACCGCACCGCTTCCGAATCTGTAACGACTTCAGCGGTTAATGTCGGTTTCGAACTGGTGTCACGGGAAACGACGGCGCCTGCTCGAGCAAAGCGATAGGTCTTGCGCCTGTGATTCGCTGGCTAACTTTTACAAACATTCAACGATCAAAGAGCAGCAAGCACGTCGGCACCCTGCTCTATTATCCCGCCTTGGCAAGTCTTTGTTCCAATTCAGTCAGATCGCGTACGAACCAGAGATTTTTCCCGCGATTGGTTTCATAGACAAAATCTCGCAGCGCGGCGCTTTGCTTTATCCATGCAGAAATATCTCCAACAATCGCCAGGCGGATTTGGTAGTTGACGAACTTCTGCATCACTTCACCGGCGATACGGGTTTTGAGCTGCAGAAAATCTGTACCCAATCGCGCAACGGGAATCGCAGCAAGCGTTGCTTCCTCGCCCCACACCGCACTCAGGAAATCATTGGCATCCCGTTCACTCGCAAGTTTGGGACCATCCTGGTCAAACACAAGAACGCGTACTCCGTGAATCACAGTTACAATGTCAGCCATGTTTTGAGATCCTGTTGAGTTTTGCAGCGCGCAAAAATGTAGCGCCTGCGTCTCCCTGCAGCAACGAACCCTATAAGGCTTGCATTTATTATTTTGATTGTCGTTGTTGATGTCTTCCAACGACAAAAACCCCGCGGTGGCGGGGTTTTGTGTTTTTTAGTTCAGGGTTTGGTTTGATGAGGTGTTTGAGAAGCTGGTTGTTTGTCTGGGAGTTTGTTTGGTTGCTGTTTCCGGCTTTGCGCGTTCGGGTGTTGGCACAGTCCGGTTGGCTGTTTTTGCTAGCTTTGCCGGACGAGCGCTCACCCTTCAGGTTCTGAGGCTGATGAGAGTTAGCATATTTGCTTTGGTATTTGAGAAGCTGGTTGTTGATTGTTGTGTTTGGTTGGTTTTTGGGACAGGATTTGTGTTTATGTCCCGCGGCGTCGGCTTTGCCTCCTTGCGGGCCCCTGATGCCGGTTCAGATCGACGGCCCTGCGGCCAATACACAAAAGCGCGGACGAGGTGAGACCGGCACGCAATCGATCCGGTGAATCGATTGCCGGTTGAACGGGCTGCTCTATTTCGAAGGAAGAT
>NZ_CP050303.1 GCF_014189505.1 Phyllobacterium sp. 628
TCCGAACCGATCGATACCAATGATACGGAGCAAGGACGAGAGGCGAACCGGCGAACAGAAATCATCGTTACCGCCAACCCGAGACCTGAAAAAGACGCAACAACCGGTGCAGGCAACCAACAGTGAATATGCTCAACTGGATCTACACGATCCGCTCCTACATCGAAAGTTATCTCGGTTTCCTCAAGGGTGGCCGGTTCTGGTCGTTGATCTGGGTTGTCGCAATCTGCGTGATGATCTGGTTCTATGGTGAAAGCATTGCCTTTGGACAGTGGCGTCCTCTTGAGCCGCAGTATAACCGTATCGTTGCCATCGGCGTTGTTGTTGTTGGCTGGCTGATTTATCTCATTGTCTCGACAATCCGCCGCCGCCGCGCCGAAGCGGCAATGATTGATGCGGTCGCCGAGGATGGCACCGACTCGGAAACCGAAGCAAAGGAAGAAGTTGCCCTGCTTCGGCAGCGCTTGAAAGATGCGCTCCTGCGCCTCAAATCTATCAGCAAAAAGCGTTTCGGTTATGTCTACGACTTCCCTTGGTATCTGATCATCGGTGCGCCGGGATCGGGCAAAACAACAGCCCTCGTTAATTCCGGCCTCTCCTTTCCCTTCGCCGAAGAGATGGATGAACACAGTATCCAGGGCGTCGGCGGCACCCGCAGCTGTGATTGGTGGTTTACCGATGAGGCTGTCCTTATCGACACGGCAGGGCGCTACACCACCCAAGACAGTGATGTTACCGTCGACAGCACGGCTTGGCAGAGTTTTCTCGGCCTGTTGAAAAAGCACCGTCCGTTGAAGCCGATCAATGGTGTGCTGGTGACAATCAGCATGGAAGACATACTGACGCAAAGTGCGCAGGCGCGTTTCAAGGAAATTCGCATCATCAAGCAGCGGCTACGCGACCTTGAGGATCAACTCAAGGTGCGCCTTCCGGTCTACCTCATCTTCACCAAAGTGGACATGCTTGCCGGCTTCGGCGAGTTCTTCGATAATTTCAACAAGTTTGATCGTGAACAGGTACTTGGCATGACTTTCCCGCTTGGCGTCAGCCAATCGAAAGGGAAAATCGCCGAGGCCTTTTCCGGCGAGGTTGATCTGCTGCTGGAACGTATGCACCGCATTCTGCTGGAGCGTATGCAGCAGGAACCGGATGATCTGCGGCGCAGCAGCGTATTCCGGTTTCCCGCCCAGTTTGCATCGATCAAGAATGTGCTTGTTGAACAGATTGGCGAGCTGACCGCCAGTTCCAAACTGGTCAGTGCTCCATTGTTGCGCGGCGTGTATTTCGCTTCAGCAACGCAGACCGGCGCGGTCTATGACAAGGTCGGCCGCTCCACGTCCGAGCGCTTCTCATTCCTGCAGGAACCCAATACCACGGGTACCGTATCGCAAAAGACCTTCTTCCTCTCGCGCTTGCTGAATGATGTGATCTTTGGCGAAGCCAATCTTGTTACAACCGACATCAAGGTACAGCGGCGCAAGCGCATCATGTCGGCAATCTTTTATCTGGTGCCCTTGATCGTCGCAGGCGGACTGTTTGCAGGCTGGACACATGCCTATTTCACCAATCAAAGCACGATGAGCGCAGTGAACGAGCGGATTGCCTCGTATAATCGTGAGGCAACGTCGATTGCGATCGAGGATATTACGACCGATGATCTCAATCGCATTTTGTCGCCTCTGAACACATTGCGCGAAGCGATCACCACTGACATTGCGGGCAAAAGCCGCTGGTACCATTTCGGCACTGATCAGGAAGCAAAACTCAGCGAAAGCATGCAGGCCACCTACGCCCGTGCACTCAACGGTTTCCTACTCCCCCGCCTGCTCGTTCATTTGCAGAACAGGATGGCCGATCCCCAGATCACAACCGGTCAACTCTACGACACGCTGAAGCTCTATGCGATGCTTGGTGGGCTTGGACCACTTGACGAGCAATTTGCAACCCAGGCATTGCGGGCGAATTTCGATGCATCCCTGCCCGGTTCCGGAAGGGCACAGGCGCGTGAAAGTCTGCTCGCGCATAGTCAGGCACTCATATCCCGGCCCCTGACCGCCGTCACCCTCGACGATAATTTGATCAAGAAGGCACGGGAAAAGCTCAATGCCATCCCCCGCGCCCAATTGCTGTTTGAACTGTTGCTGATCTCGCCCGAAGCGCGGGCATTGCCGGAATGGCGGCCAATTGACAAGGCGGGATCAGGCGCCGAACTTCTGTTTTCCCGGGGAAGCGGCACGGATCTTCGCCAGGGAATACCGGGAGTTTTCACCCGTGACGGTTATTTCGACTACTTTCTGCCCCGCCTTGCCCAAATGTCCGAGCAGTTTGCTCGGGAAGGCTGGGTGATCGGGGAAGACCAGGCGCTGGCAGCATCGGGTGACAGTCTTAAAACCGATGTGCTGCGCATATATTTCAATGCCAACCGCAATCAGTGGGCGGCATTGTTGAACGACCTTGGCATTCGTGCCGTTCCTGACCTGATACAAGCTTCCGATATTGTGAGAATTCTCGCATCTGCCGATAATCCGTTGCGCACATTTGCCACGGCCGTTGCAGAAGCGACCAATCTTGATCCCCAGCAATTCTCCGCGCCAGCGAACCCGCCAAAACCGGTGCAAAAAGAAAGCGAAGTGGATGAAGCGCAGCGGCGTGCGGCGGAAGAGGCTGCGAAGCTCAATGCTGCACGGGTTCAGTCGTTGCAGGCGCTCACCGATGGTTTTGAAGCAAACATGCTTGACCCCTATGCGGCATTGCGCAAAGCCCTGCAGGCGCCCGAAGGACAGAAATCCCAGTTTGGCGATCTCGCGCCCGTGCTTGAGGAACTATCATTGCAGCTCAGCCGCGCGGCTACCAATGCGGGCGATGTAAATACGATTTTCGGCGTCGAGAGCAAGCTCGTATCAGCGAACCAGATGCTGGTAACGCAGGCGCAGCGCCTGCCCGAACCCGTCAGCCGCTGGATTGGCCGACTCGCCACGGACATCGCCCGGTTGTCGGCAACCGGGGCACGGCGATCCATTTCCGATCTGTGGCAGAGCACGGGTGGACGCTTCTGCAAGATCGCCATTGCCGGACGTTATCCATTCGATCCGAACGCGAACAATGATGTCGCCATCAATGACTTTATTCGCATGTTTGGCCCCTCCGGCGAGTTTGCAACGTTCTTTCAACTGCAGTTGAAACCATTCGTTGATGTGTCACAAACGCCTTGGCGTCTGACCGGCATGAACGGGGCTGAAGCTATCGCGAGCGATGCATTGGTGCAGTTTGAGAAAGCACAGACAATCCAGACAGCCTTTTTCTCCAAAGGTGGCAATGATCTAAGTCTGGATCTCGACATCATGCCGAACGATATGGACAATAACTCCACATCGGTGACGCTCGATATTAATGGCCAAACCATCGATTATGATCACGGCCCTGTCCAGACGAAGTCATTCCAGTGGCCGGGTCAGGGCAATCGTTCCGCCCGTATTGCTTTTAACCCTCCAGGCCCCAATTCGAGCATCAGCAAAAATGGACCTTGGGCAATGTTCCGCCTGTTTGACCTCGCACAGAAAAAGGTCACTAGCGAAGACCGGTTTACGGCATTGTTCAAAATGGGCAGCCGCAGCGCGAGCTTTGACGTCCGTGTTGGTTCCGTGCTCAATCCGTTTGCGCTGAAGGCACTTCAATCATTCCGCTGTCCGGAAGGGCTTTGAGGGATGATGCAGGCAAGAGATACAGTTCTCGCCGGCTATTACGGCAAAGTCCCATCCAAAGGCGATTTCATCAGCCGCCGACTTGATCGGGATGTCCGTTCCAAATTTGACCAATGGCTGCAGCTGGCGCTGCAGTCGAGCCGGGACATGCTGGCCGATGAATGGATGGAGCTCTATCTCAACGCACCGATATGGCGTTTTTACCTCGAAGCGAATATTTGCGGCCCCTACCCCGTCGTTGGCATGATGATTCCAAGTGTCGATAAATCCGGGCGTTATTTTCCTTTTCTCGTTGCCGCTCAAATCCCGGATTTTGCGCTTTCGGTTGCCTCCATCGCACAGGCGGATGAATGGTTGCATTCACTTGAAAGCACTTTGCTCAGTGTGCTCGATGACGAGTTCGATATCGATTATTTTGACCGTCAACTGACCAAAAGAGCTTTTGACCTCGGCGCTTTGGAATCACCGGGAACTGGTGTGTCTGCCGAAGCAACCAGTGCATTTGCGCCCCTTGCCGCAGCATTGGCAGGAAGCAAACGGGGAGCTCAGTCGGTCTGGTGGACATCCGGATCGGATCGGCGCAAACCGGGCATGTCAATATATCCTGGCTGGCCAGCGGCGGCGGCCTTCGCCTCATTTTTCAAGGATGACACGGCATCGTCAGCCTTCAACGAAGAATTTGCACGCGCCCGTCAAAGCGGGCAGTCGCTGCATAATAATGGTATGTTTTCTGAGGCCAAGAGCAGTAGCAATTTGTCGGTTGCCGGCCGGTCACATCGCGGGACATTGGCGGAGCAGAATACCGAGAGTTTTGTATTTCGCCTTGAGAAAGGCCTTGTCTCGCTTGCAGACGGCACATTCGGCCTCACCCGCAATGCAACGATCGCGCGTTTTCTCCTGGCCTCACTCGACAGTATCCCGCTACCAGACGATGTCGACGGCGCATTGCAACTCCTCACCAATCGTCTGGAAGAAGCGAAGCGGGCGCTGACAGAACGCCTTGATATCGCCGTTGCAGGCCTTGCCTTGCAGGCCGGGTCACTCAGTTTCATTTCGCGCCAGAACAGATTTGGCCTGCTGGTGCAAGGCAATGTACATTGCCTGTTGTTGCGTGACGGCAAGTTAACAGAGTTGACTGACACGGCTCTCGGCAACCGCTCAAGTTCAACATTGAAGCTGCAACTGCATGCGGCATCCACTACGGTGACAGGCGATCTGCTGCCGGGCGACCGTTTTCTTCTTATGACGGCAAACATCGCGCAAAATGCACTTGAGAGCAGCGTTTCAAGCCTTGTGAAAGGCAGCCGCATTGAATCGATTGTCGATCAGATCATCGACAACAGCTTGATCAATGGCGCTGCCGATAATCTCACTGTTATCGCCATTGCCATAGATTGAAAAAATCACGAGCCGGTGACGATGCCGGATCTGGTTGGCTGGAATCCTACGCCTTTATCAAAGCCGCGAAGGCGCAACGTCGTTTAAAGTCGCCCTCATCAAGGCGTAGCGTGGCCCACCTGTATGGATAACGAACCATACGGTCATCCGAAGCGGGCATATGCCCGCCCCACACGCTCAAAATTTGGCTTAGCCGGCCTTTGTGGTGGCGAGATCGTAAGACGCAATCATTGGCGACTGCGGGTTCGATTTTTCGTCGTATGGTGTGTACTTCACTTCCAGCTTGGTGAAGTTGAGACGCAACGTCTCCACCGGACGGTCACCATTGGAATCGATCGAATAATTGGCGATCAGCGTGTTGGTAAGCTTGTATTCGATATAGGTCTTGCCTGGCGTGTCAGTTGTCACAAAATGAATTGTCGCCAGCTTCCCCGAGCTGCCGGAAACAGCTTCCTGAAACAATTTCGTCGAAGAGGAATCACTGACCTTTGTCAGAACAACTTCACTGATTGTTGGTTCAGATGCTTCACGGTTTGCTGCCGAACCGGCTGACGTGCTCATTTTACGGCCAACATTCCAGTGAATGGCTTCGATGTTCATCCACTGCTTGTGCGTTTCGTGAGTTGCATCACCCTTGATTCCATCGATCTGCAAGTAAATCGGCATGCTTGTCTCCCTCAATTAAAATTTCATCACATAGAGAATATCGGAATGCGGAGAATTACCATAGGTCTATCTTGAGCTCGATCCGAAATTGACTATCGTCCACGAATGGAGCAGGCGTGAAAGGGAAACTTATCTTTGGCGGTGCGGACGGCTTGGTATCGGGCAACCACGAAGCGGTGATTTTGACCCGTTTCGAGGCTTGATAGTTGACATCCAATCGCCGGGTCGTCTCGTCGCCGGCTCTTTCCCAGTTTCCCGTCACGCCCCATTTCCCATCGGCGAGTCCAGCCGTTAATGATTTACTGGTGGTTTTAAACTTCTCGTTGAATTTCGCGCCACCTGCGAGCGTCGCAATCCCTCGGGTTACACTCATATCGACAGAACTATTGGTGACTTTAAAAAACCGGTCTGTCTCAATGCTCGCATTGGCGGCTATTGCCGGATCACTCGATTTTGCCTTGAAGTCAAAAATGATGTGTTTCTTTGAAGCATCGACGTAAACGCCCATGCTTGCATTTTCACCGTTAGCTTTGAGGCCTAGAGCCGATTTGCTCTTAGCGTCCAATACGATAGCTTTGCCGGGGTTGGGCATATATTTCCCCAACAGGTTTTGCTGGTCCACCGTTGGTGCGACCGGCTTGCCCGTGGGATCGAAAGCGCCCATTGCTGTAAAATGGCGTCCCTCAATCCGGCAATTAACAGCAAAAAGAATACAAGCATCCTGTGTAATGCCTGCAATGCCATAGTGCTGCGTATTCCCGATGCTGTATTTCCCGCAGCATGACAGGGATTTGTCTATGACTGCTTCCAGGGAATAGCCGTTGAAAATGACACCTGATAGCTGCCCGCCGCCAAAAAAAGGTGCTGCGGAAAGTGGTATGGGGAAAAATTGATCGTCAGCTTGTGTTGATTTGGGGCCCAATGGCTGAGTGCGTGGTGCTATTCCCATATTCTCTACCTGCCATGTAACGGTCTTTTGTCATAGACCAAAATCTGCGCGCCGATGCATGTTACACGGCAATGGAATCCAAATACCAAGTTTACATCGATAGTTGCGTATTTCAACATATTGATCACAGCAATTGCTTTGAAACATACCACCGCGGTTCACTAATGAACGATATTCCAAATTGCATTTAGTGCTCTACTTCAGGATATTCCCGAACTATCTTTGGCGCAGGAATCGGGTCAGATGGCCTACGATAGATATACGTCATCGATAACCTATTTGCCCGTTCACACGAAAAGAGAAACAACATGAATGTCATCCGCCGCAAATTCATGGCGCTCTTGGGCACGCTGATGATGACAAATGGGACCTCACGCGCCAGCGAACCAAATACGGCTGCGGCCGGCCAAAACACGGCTTCGAAAGCAGCGAAATCATCGGTAAAGCCTCGCCATGTCCTTTGCTTTCTCGGGGATGAACATGGTTTGGAGCGGCTTTCCAAAGCCGCTTCCGCTGCTATTGATAGTTTCGCCACCGGCTTCAGCATCGATGACACCTATTCCCAGGATGAGGCCGATGAGAATATGAGCAAATCGTTCGAGGTTTGCTGGGACCGGGTTGAGCCCAATGCCTGGTTGCAATCCGACGAAGAGGCCGTGGCAAACCACAAATCGGTGCTTTACGTCCTGGGGCCGCGCATGACGCCGGACAATGCGGTTACAGTTTCCGCAGGTGCCCTGCTGCTTGTGGACGAGCTTATCAAAGCAGGGGCAGTCGCTGTGAAGGGAGAGAGCGCGGGTGTTGCTCATGGCTTGATCCGGTGGCGCGAACTCATTCTGCAAGGCAGTGTGGCTCTGAAAAACGACGATGCCTTTGCGTTGAGTCGTACTTGTCGCCTGGCATTTGCCAAACGGCCCTTGGCCTCCGATACCTATCTGGAAAGTCTGGGCTACCATCTCGTGGGGCAACCCGAAGTCTTTGTGCCAAAGTCTCATGGTACCGAACTGGAATCCGTGGCTGTGATGGATGCCGTTGCAGATGATATTCTTCGACATGGATTGGAGCCAACCCTGAAAGATCGAGGAGCACCGTTGTCGTTCGCATCGGATTATGATGAGGACGAATTCAAATTCAATCCATACGGAGCCGTAAAGCTTCCGTCATGATTTTCTCCAGTCTCGTATCGGTATAAAACAGACGTGAGTCCACATGTGGACATGGCAATCGGCGGATTGGGGCAATCTTTGAATACGAACAACAGAGAATTTATCGACTGGATCGTGAAAGCAGGCATGTCCAGCGATGATCCGGAAAAATTCGTCGCTGCCCTCGCCGTGCGTATGGTTGATTACGGGGTTCCTCTTTACAGATTGCAGATCAGTGCACCTTCCCTTCACCCGCTGCACCAGGTTTTCAGCACAACATGGTATTCAGGTGGCCCTCTGCTCGTGGAGACTTTCGAGCATGGTCCTGTCGCCAACCTCGAGCTGGAGCAATCGCCGGTCAATCACCTCTTGTCGCAAAACGCCAGACAGGGACGGTGGGACCTGCGGGAACCAGCAAACCTGCAGGCATTTCCATTGCTTCTGACACTGGCCCAGAATGGATGCACGGATTACGTGCTGCGTCTTATTGATTTTGCACCCGGCACTGCCATTGCCGGAATGAGCATTTCCATCACCACGACGCAGCCCAGCAGATTTTCGGAGGAAGACGTCGCGTACCTCGACGCGGTCCTGCCCGCACTGGGTCTTGCGATCTTCCGGATGGCGGTCTCTCGAATGGCATCCGATGTTCTCGGCTTTTACGTGGGAGCGCAGACGAGCAACCGCATTCTTGGCGGCGATATTCAGCGCGGCGAAGGTCAGGCAATCTTTGCCGCCATTCTGCTGGCAGATCTGAAAAGTTTTACGGCGCTCAACGAACTTCATGCACCAAAAGACATCGTGCAGTGGCTGAACGAGCATTTCGAAGTGATCGGTGCGGCAATTGAAGCCCATGGAGGCGAGATCCTGAAGCTCATGGGTGACAGCATCCTGGCAATCTTTCCCGTTCAGGCGAACGACAGCTCAACGTCGGAAGTTTGCCGCGAGGCTTTGGCCGCAGCGCAGAATGCAATAGCGGCAACCAGCGTTCTCAACCAAAGCCGGATTGGCGGGCCTGCTCCCCAGATCGGGGTTGATGTCGTGCTGCATCTGGGTGAAGTTTTTTATGGCAATATCGGCGCAGCCCGCCGGCTCGATTTCACCGTCATCGGTCGCGCGGTAAACGAAACGGCACGGATCGAGGCGCTCTGCGATCCGTTGAACCGCAATCTCCTTTTATCCTCTTCCTTCGCTGAACATTGCGGCGCTCCAACCGAAGTTCTGGGTACGTTCAATCTTAGGGGCGTTGCCCAACCGCAAGCCATCTTCGGCGTCCGGGATTCCACCTCACAGACTTGAACGGAGCCTCGTCGCGCCAATTCCGCTTCTATGGGAAGGGCCTCAATACAAGCGGGTACTTGCTTTCCCATTCATCGTTCCTGTGAAATAGCCAACTCTGTTTTCGCATCGAACACATGAACATTTCCCGGTGCAATATAAAGCTGAATCTGGTCGCCTTTGCTGACATTTGGTCTGCCGCTATGTGCAGCGACCACCTGCTGCGATGCGATGGATGCCGTGACGAAGGTCATGCTGCCGGTGGATTCAACACCTTCCACAATCGCCTTTACTGCAAGATCGGCTGGCCCTGCTGCAAATGACAGATGTTCGGGGCGCAGGCCCGCCAGAAGCTGCATTCCGGGGACGAGCGTACGATCAAGTGCGATTGACTGCGTCTGGTCCTTCTCAAACACAACTTTCCGGCCGTCCGGGCTTACGGTGGCTGGAATGAAATTCATTGCGGGTGATCCGATGAACCCGGCAACAAACTTGTTCGCTGGCCGATCATAGAGATCCAACGGACTGCCTTGCTGCTCGACCACGCCCGCGCGCATAACCACGATATGATCAGCCATGGTCATTGCCTCGACCTGATCATGCGTGACGTAAACCGACGTCGCCTTCAACCGTTCGTGCAGTTTGCGGATTTCGCTGCGCATATGAACACGCAACGCCGCATCCAGATTGGAAAGCGGTTCGTCAAAGAGGAACACTTTCGGATCACGCACAATAGCACGCCCCATGGCGACACGTTGGCGTTGCCCGCCGGACAAAGCCTTGGGCAAGCGGTCGAGCAGTGCGCCAAGGCCAAGCGTTTCTGCCGCAACCCGCGTGCGATCCGCGATCTCCTGCTTCGGCCTCCGTTTCAGGCGCATCGAGTAGTTCATGTTATGCTCGACATCCATATGCGGATAGAGCGCATAGGACTGAAACACCATCGCCACGTCGCGCTCGCGCGGCGGTTTGTTGACAACACTTTCCCCGGCAATACGCAGATCACCCGAGCTTGTTTTTTCAAGCCCGGCAAGGGTGCGCAGCAATGTAGATTTGCCGCAACCGGAAGGCCCGACCAGCGCTACGAACGAGCCTTGCTCGATAGCAATATTGATATCCTTCAGCGCGTGAAACCCGCCATAATGCTTGTTCAGATGGTCAATCTCGATCTGGAGCATGGTTTACCTCATTTCAGCGCGCCGGCGGTAAGACCACTGACGATGCGCCGTTGCAGCAACATGAAAACGAAAAGGATGGGGGTCACATAGATGGCGGCATAGGTCATGATGCCATTCCAGTCATTGGCATTGGGACCCATGAAGGTCTGCAAACCGACTGTCGCCGTTTGCAATTCATTCTTGGCAATCAATGACCGCGCATAGACATATTCGCCGAAGGATTGCAGGAATATCAGCACCGACGTGACGAGAATACCATTGCGGGCAAGCGGCAGCATGATGTTGAAGAATGCACCAATGCGCGATGACCCGTCGACCAGCGCCGCATCCTCCAGCTCGCGCGGCACCTGCACAAAGGTGGCGCGGCAGAGCACGATATAGAGCGGCAGCATCTTGGCGGTTTGCGCCAGAATGACCGCCACACGCGGGCTTGCCAGAAGCCCAACCTGATTGAAAGCCACGAAAATCGGCGTCACCATCAGAGATGATGGCAGAACCTGCATCATGAGAATGGCAAACAGGGCAATATCCATCCAGACATTGCGCACGCGTGCCAGTACATAGGCACAACCGGTTCCCATCGTGGTGACGAGAACGGTGACGCCGATAGCGATCAGCAGCGAATTCCAGAGATAACCGCTCATGCCGCGGTTCTTCCAGACTTCGATAAAATTCCACTGAGGGTCGGTCGGCCAGAAAGTCGGCGGGTACTGGAAAATCTCCGTGGCGCCTTTAAAGGCTGTTAAGTACATCCAGTAGAGCGGGAACAGGTAGACTGCCGTCATCACCAGTCCAATTGCGAGAAGAATATAGCGCTTCATTGGCTCTCTCCTCAATAACTGTGTTCGTGGCGGGTGGAACGGACATAGACAGCGGCAACGATGATGACGAACAGGATCATCATCACCGAGACGGCGCTGCCGAGCGATATTTCGTACGTCTGGAAAGACAATTGCCACGACCAGTATTGCGCGACATTGGAGCTGTCCGCTGGGCCGCCCTGCGTCAGCGCGGCGATAAGATCAAACTGTTGCAGGGTGAAGATCACGCCAAGCGAAATAACCGCGCCGAGTTGCGCGCGCATCAGAGGCAGTGTGATCGACCAGAAACGTTCGAATGGTCCCGCACCATCAAGTTCCGCCGCCTCATAGACATCACGTGGGATGCTGGCGAGCCCAACGGAAAGCAGGATCATGTTGAAGGGAATACCGAGCCAGACATTGGCGATGATAACGGCATAGAGAGCCACATTGGGATCGGACAGCCAGAAGATACGCTCATCGGCAACACCAAGTGACATCAGCACATAGTTGATGACACCGAAATCTCCGGCAAACAGCCATTTCCAGATAGCGCCAACCACCAGAGCGGGCATGATCCATCCCGCGAGGAACAGACCGCGCAGATAGGTGGCACCGGGGAAATCCTGCTGAAAGAACAGGGCCAAACCAAAGCCGATGGACAATTGGAAGACAATCGACAAAACCACGAACTTGACCGTATTCCAGAACACTGTCTGCGCGATCGGTTGAGACAAGACCTCATAGTAGTTTTGCAAACCAACAAAGGGCCGGCTGAACGTGGTGATCGTAAACATGTCGACGGTCTGCAACGACATGATGATGTTGTAGACAATCGGAAACGCTGAAAATGCGATCAGATACAGCAGTGCCAATCCAAGCAGCAGAATATCAAAGCCGCTTCCATCCCGTATGGTTCTGATGATGCTCTGCACAGTGCCCTCCCGCGCCATGTCGATCATGTACGCCTCCGCACCAATAGATGCGGAGGCTCACTTGAATTATTTCTTCAGGGTGCCATCGATCTGTTTTTGCGCCGTTGCAAGCGCCGTCTTCGGATCACTTTGGTGGGTCAGCGACGACTGGATGGCTGTATAGATCGCCTTGGAGATTTTCGGCCATTCCGGATGCGGCCCACGATTGCGCGCATATTTCATGCTTT
Organism: Phyllobacterium sp. 628; assembly: GCF_014189505.1. GTDB lineage: Bacteria > Pseudomonadota > Alphaproteobacteria > Rhizobiales > Rhizobiaceae > Phyllobacterium. The sequence continues at coordinate 12,275 of NZ_CP050303.1, forward strand.
CTTCAAAGACAGCATAAATCGCCGGTACTTTCGGATTGTTGGACTGAACCTTTGTCGCCGGCAGAAAGCCAAAGCGATTCCAGACATCGGGCATTTTGGCGTAAAGAAATTCGAGCAGGATAAACGCTTCTTTGGGATGTTTGCTGTTGGCGAGAATGACATTATCGCCTTCACCCAAAGCCGAGGCGCGCGGCGCGCCTTCCTGCGGAACAGGAAGCAAGGCAGCGCGGAAATCAAACTTTGCCTCCTTGGTCATGCGCGGCAATTCCCACGGACCCGATATTACCATGGCAGCATTTCCGGCATTGAATGTGCCAGCTGATTCATATTGGCCACGGATCAGCGTATCAGGGGAAGCGAGCTTTTCATCAAGCAGTTTGCTCCAGAATTGCAGTACCTTTACGCCGCCCTCCGTATCGACCTTGTTGTAATCGCCGCCGGTCATCTGCAGCCAAGGCAAAAATTGGAACGTACCCTCTTCCGTGGCGACAGCGGAAAACGCCAAACCATAGATGTTCTTGGCCGGATCATTCAGCTTCTTGGCTGCTGTGTAGAGCTCATCCCAGGTCTTTGGCGGGTTATCGGGATCAAGACCTTTCGCTTTGAACATGTCGGCATTGTAGTAAAGTGCCAGCGTATTAGCACCGCGCGGCACGCCATAAATCTTGCTGTCCCACGTCACCGAGGAAAGCGGTCCCGGGAAAATATCGTCTTTCTTGATGACCTTGGATTCCGCCAGCATGGACGTCAAATCGAGAAGCAGACCGCGCGAGGCAAACAGCGCCACCTCAGGATTGTCGATATAGGTCACATCAGGTGATTCACCGGTGGCTGTGGCGCGCGCAAGATCATTGACCATGTCACGGAACTGAACGGTTTTTACGTTCAATTTGATATCCGGGTGGGCCTGTTCAAACTCGTCCTTGAGAAGATAAATGTACTGGTCCGGCCGGTCGATGGTCCAGATATCCAGCGTAACAGGCTCGGCCTGAGCGGCAGCGCCCGATAGCATCAATGCAGCGGCGGCAATCCAATGCGAAATGCGGTTCATAGTTTCCTCCTCGTGTTGCTCGGCACGGGCAGCGCGCTTCTTGGCGGCGCGTCTGGCCCGTCGGGTTCAATCTCCATCGTCTCCGGAACTCCCGTCCGGTTGCGGGCCCAATGCGGGAAATCAGGGATTGGCGACGAAATCGCCGCCACGGCTTTTCTTCAGATAATTCAGCGAATGTACCTGCCCGGTCATTTCCAGATCGTCGCGATAGACGGGATCGTGCCAGCCCTCGATGTCGATGGACCCTGACCAGCCAGCCAGACGCAGTTCCGATATGACATCGGTCCAGTTGGTATCGCCAAATCCCGGCGAGCGCATGAAGACAAACTTCTCCTTGCCAAATACGCCATGTTCGCGAATGACCTCCCAACGGATCGTCGCATCCTTGCCGTGAACATGGAAAATCTTCGGCGCCCATTTGCGGATCTGTGGCAGCGGGTCAATCAGATAAACCATCTGGTGACATGGCTCCCACTCAAGCCCGAGATTGTCGGCCGGAACTTCATTGAAGATCATTTCCCATGCGTCGGGCGTATGGGCAATATTCCAGTCACCGCTTGCCCAGTTACCGTCCATGGCGCAGTTCTCGAAGGCAAGCTTCACACCCTTGTCCGCCGCACGGCGGGACAGTTCGCTCCAGACCTTCTTGAACTCCGGCAAACTGTCCTCGATGGGCTTGCCGCGAATCCGGCCGGTGAAACCTGCAATGGTCGTTGCGCCAAAAAGATGAGCATGATCGATCAGGGCTTCCCAGCCTTTGAGTGTCTCGCGATCAATTTCGGTGTCTTCCAGCGGGTTGCCGAACATGCCTAGCGTCGACATGGTGACATCGGCGTCACCGATGGCGTCTTTCAATTGCGATGCGAGCGTCGGAAGATCCTTGTCCACCACCTGCCAGAAATAAGGCTCGATACTCTCAAAGCCATGCGGCAGAATACTTTTAACATAGGCAGCGGGATCCGGTGCATTGCCCCTGACCATGGTACCGATACGGATCGATTTTGCCGGATTGCTCACCTTAAACTCCTTCAGATCGTGATTTCAATACGCCGCCCGGTTTCAGCGCTTTGGATCGCACCGAACACCATGGCAAGGCTTTTGATATTTTCATTTCCGGCTGTTTCGGGCGCAGGACCACCGCGCGTTGCCGCGATAAAATCCTGCATGACTCCGAGGTGGCCGCCGATGCGGTGAGACGCATCAAGGGGAGGTATCTCGACGGCAGCCACCCCGGAGAACAGGCCGTCCTTGCCGGAGGTGACGGCTTCGGCCCGTATGTCATCATGCCCGTCCCAGACAATCGATCCTTTGCTGCCGATAATCCGCCACGCGCTTTCCCAACTCGTGCGCAGTCCATCGGCGCACCAGCTGCCGCGATATGTGAAGATCGCGCCGTTAGAGAATTCGAAGATTGCCGCAGCGGAAGAACCCTGATTGTACCAGGAATTGCCAGGCTCCCACTCACGCGCATAAACAGCGTTGGCAGCTTCACCGCTCAGAAAGCGGGCAGCGTCGAACGTATGAATGGCCATATCGAGAAACAGCACATGACGCATTTCTTCGCGGAACCCGCCGAAATGCGGGCCAAGGAAGAAATCACAGTGCAGGCTTGTAACCTCGCCAATCGCACCCGATTCTACAAGTCCACGGATGCGCCGGATTTGAGCGAGGTAGCGTCTGTTCTGAACCACCGCATGGATACGTCCGGCAGCTTTGGCGCGATCAACCAAATCTCTCGCCTCGTCCATCGTTTCGGCCATCGGCTTTTCCGAGAGAACATGACAACCGGCAGCAAGCCCGGCGGCGACAGTCGCGTGACGCGCTGCAGGAACGACGATATCTAACAAAAGATCGGGACTGGTCTTGGCCAATACCTCGGAAAGGTTATCGGATGCGATTGCCGTGTTCAGACCAAATTCCGCAATGCGTGCCTCGGCCCGGTCCTTAGCCAGATCGACGACGCCGACGATATCCATATCGCCAATGGTCCGGGCTGCCTCGAACCATGCTTTGCTCATGGCTCCGCAACCGACTAAAACGGCACGCTGCATTTTCTCTCCTCCCAACGAAATTCACCTGGAACCGTCAAAATCGGTTGCAAATGGCTTCCGTAAACGTTTACGATTTCATATCGGCGAATTATTTTTGTCAATCCCTCTTTTCGGTGTTTTATGGACGGAGGGCCTAAGTACCGAGTCGCAAAGGGAGAAAACGTGTGAGTATCCGGGATCTAGCCCGCCACCTCGATATCTCGATCGGAACCGTTTCCCGCGCGCTCAACGGGAAAGCAGACGTCAATGAGGAAACGCGTGAGCGCGTGCTGGAAGCGGCGAAACGCCTTGGCTATGTGCCTAATCAGTCCGGCCGCAGTCTTCGGCAAGGAACTACAAATACGATCGGCTTCATGATCGAATCGACGATTGAAACAGCCGACGCTGGCGGCAGCTTCTTCATGCCGGTGTTTGAGGGCGTGCAATCGGTCTTCCGGCGTCATCACCTCGATCTGGTTGCGCTTTTGTGCGACATGGACGAGGAACCCGCTGACTATCTCAATCGTGTAGTTAGCCGCAGATTTGTGGACGGACTGATCATTTCAGCCACGGCTCGTCACGATCCGCGCATTGATTTCCTGCTCGAGCGAAAAATTCCGTTCATTACCCTCGGCCGCAGCGAAGCGCCGGGAAATTATCCCTGGATCGATCTGGACTTTGAAGGCGTGGCAATGACGGCGGTCAAGCGTCTTGTCGAACTGGGTCACCGCCACATCGCCATCGGCATTCCCGCCAGCGATATCAATCTTGGCTATATTTTCCTCGATGGTTACAAACGCGCCCTTGCAGGCAGCGGCATTGCCTTTAATCCGGATCTTGTTGTGCGGGCGCATGCCAATGAAGAAGGCGGCTATCAGACGGCGACTGCCCTGCTCGCGCAGAAACAGACCCCGACGGCAGTTATACTGGTCAACGAGAACATGGCCATCGGTCTATACCGGCGATTTTACGAAGCAGGTATTCACCCCGGCCGCGACATTGCGGTGATTGGGTTCAGAGAGAGCACCCAAAGCCGGTTCCTCTCCCCCACACTGACCTGTTTCAGAATTTCCCTGCGTGATCTCGGTATCAAACTGGCTGAATCCCTGCTTTCCACGATGCCAGCCTTTGAAGGTCATTATTCGCAGGATAAGGTGGAATTGATCTGGCCAATGGAACTCGTGCCGGGCGAGAGTGATCAATTTCAATTGCAACCGAGTAAACAGCAACAAAGCTGAATTGCATCACGCTGACTGGAAGTGAGCCGGTTAATATGTTTCGCGGGCAGCAAGGCACCGCTACGTCAGCCGGTCGAAGAGCGTGTGTTGCAGCGAACACAGGTGCTTATATTTAAATTTGGTATAAGTCGCTCAAATAGAGATGTAATTGATGCATTCCATAGCTCAATAGTTTAAATTGAGATCAACTTACGTCACAATATATATCGGTAAAACTTGGGGTTAGCATGAGCGATTTTGAACGCGGTCAGCAGGTCGTAGAATTGCTGAAAGAGAGGTCTTTTGCATCCGTCCGCGACCTGCAGGAACTTCTCGGCATTTCGGCCGCAACGGCTCGCCGCGACATTGACAAGCTTCATGATCTTGGCTTCGCCCGCAAGGTATATGGAGGCATATCGGCTCTCGAGGGGCCTGCGCTGCGAGATCGCGATTCAACCCGTCCTTACGACGAAAACAGGGATTTGGCGGTCGACGCCAAGCGAGCCATCGCTGCATTGGCGGCAACGCTTGTTCGGGATGGGGATTCAATCATTGTGCATGGTGGATCCACGTGTTTTGAGCTGGGCACATTGCTGGCAACACGCAACATTCGCCTCTATACGAATTCCATGCCGCTCGCCGCTTACGTGGGCGAGAAAGGAAGCTGCAGCCTGACCGTAGCGGGCGGAGATCTGTATAGAGAACCGGGTATCATCCAGCGCCAGTCGACCGGAAACATCTTTTTCGCATCCAAATGTTTTTTTGGTGCACAGGGATTAAGCAAAGACGGGCTACTTGAGTCTAACCCCCTGATCGTGCAGGCCATGCAGGAATTAAGTGAATGGTCGGATGAGATCATTATTCTGGCTGATAGTCGAAAATTCTCGCTGCGAGCCAGAAGCGTCGTCGTGCCACTCACGCGAATTGGAGCGATTATAACAGATGACGGATTAACGGATACGGACGCCAAGTATCTGGAAGAAGCCGGAATTACCATCCACATTGCACAAGCTACTGGTCCTGACGTGTAAGTGTGGCTAGCCACAAACGTCATGTGTTCAAACCCGGCGGTACGATATTAGCGAAATGCCGTGCCTGGTCTGCCCCCTTTGAAGCTGCCCTCCATAACAAATGCTGGAAGAATATAATTCGGGAAAATCCGCTCGCTTTCCATTTGGCTGAATAGCTGGCTTTCCGACAGGTGTGCGTGAACCCCCGTCCGGGTCAACGCACTGTTCAAACCAAAACTTCGTGCCCCCGCAATATCGTGACCAAGACTATCGCCAATGGCGACAACGCTGCGAAGCGGGGGGCTTCCGACGACAGCGATTGCGTACTCATAAATCTGCCGATAAGGCTTGCCGATCATTGTTACCAGCCCTCCCATATCTTCATAGATTTCCGCCAAGGCACCAGCGGACGGAAAGATGTCACCATTCAGTAATTTGTGCCTGTCAGGATTGGTGCAGACACAGGGAATTCCTCGTGAAGCAGCCGGCCGTAATATCTCCCTGTAACTATCCAGGGAGATTCGCTCCGTTTCACTTCCGGAAATGATAATCAGGTCGGCATCGGCAGCAGATGAAACACTCTGACAATCAAGCGCATTTGCGAGGGAATTATCCTGACCACTCGAAATCGTAAATATCCGGCTCGGCCGTTTTCCCGGCAGAAAGGAATCAACGGATTTCAACAGCGACGAAGCCACATCCCCCGAAGTGACGAAATAATCAAAAGAACGCGCGCTGAATCCAAGAGTAACAAGCCGCTCGGCATTATATGCGCCACTTCGTCCTGAATTCGAAAGGATAACGATTTTACTCCCTTTCGCCTTCAGCTTTGCCAGCGCATCTATCGCGCCGGGATATGCAGCCTCGCCATCGCGTAAAACTCCGAACTGGTCGATAAGGAAAACATCATAATTTAAACTAAGCGCATCCAGCGACGTTATTTCCGGCAAATTGTGCATTAGTTGATCCAATTCCGTAAAACCAGCCGCGCTACACCGGTCGCGGCTTCATCCGAGTCTGGTGCAAGCAATGGCACACCAAGGTTTTGCTGACGGATCGTTCTCCAAACCATGTTTTTTGCGCCTCCACCCACTGTTCGAATATTTTTCAAGGAAGGTCCGCCAAGCGAGCTCAGACGCTGATAGCCCATGCACTCAATGGCTGCTATGCCTTCAAAAATTGCTTGAAGATAAACCGCATCATCGGACGGACGGGGCTCAATCTTGGGCAGGTGATAGGGATCGTTGATAGGAAATCTTTCGCCGGGCTTTAGCAGAGGATAGTAATGAAGACCCGTGGAAGAGGTGGGATCCATCCTGCCGCTTAACTCATCCAGCCTGCTCTCACTGACCAGCGAAGTGATCACCGCTCCGCCCGTATTTGATGCTCCACCGGCAAGCCAAAGGTTGCCGACCCTATGACTATAAACCCCAAATTCCGGCACGCTGATTGGCCTGTCGCAGGCAATTTTGAGGACCAAGGTAGAACCAAGCGCTGTTACTGCTTCTCCAACACCCTTCGCACCCGTTGCAAGAAAGGAAGCGCAGCCATCCGTTGTCCCGGCATGAATCTTCGCGCTTGCAGGGAGTCCCAAATCCCGCGCAGCCCTGCCAACTGGGGATATAATTTCGCCAGCGCGCACGATCTGCGGCAACATACTGCGCCGCATGCCGACATCCTCCAGCCATTCGGGCCAGATTTCGTCTTCCAGACTATAACCTGTCTTGAGGGCATTGTTCTCATCGCCGATGGGCGTCCCCTCGCCAAGCAACATCGCGATCCAGTCTGCTTGATGAACAACCGCGCTGACACCAAGTCGGCGTGAAAGCACTATCGCCCGTCCAAGCGGCGTTGTGATTCCCCGTGCTGCGCTATCGCGCGGCGCTATGGCGTTTAATGCACTTAAAACTTTGCCGTCATCGCATACATCGTTGTAAAGGCTGGGGAGACCAACAGGTCTGTTATCTGAATCAACGGCAACAACTGTTCCCGATGTTCCATCAACAGCAACACCGAGAACATCGTCAAATGAACATAGCAAACGCAGGTGAGTGAGACACTCCTTTACCCCCGTCCACCACGCCCCTGCATCTCTTATCTTTTCGAGCGATCGATACGGTGCTTTTGTAGAAGCGAGCACTTCGCCGCGTTCATTCAATGCTGCGGCCCGAACACCAGACGTTCCAAGATCGATACCAATTGCTTTTGCGGACCCAAGCATCATGATCTTGCGGATCTATCGCTATCAATAGTTTGACGATATTGCTCCGCTTTCAAGTGCTGAAATTCCATGTGGTACGCCGCATCCGGGTTCAAGGTAAATTCCTTATTTCGCATTCAAGGGAACAACTGCACGTGCTGGAACGCCTGCAGCTGCTTCAATTTATTTTTGTTCGTTGAGCGGTGTCTTGAGAACAGCTGGTTCTGATTTTTGCAGTTTCGCGATTGCCTCCGCGGCAGCAGTAACTTCTGTTTTGCTGGTCAGCGCGCGTACTACGAGAGTTGCGTGATGGCTTTCACCCCCGCGCAAAACATTCAACCGGCCAGCTGAGCGCTCTACAGGACGTGGATACGGAAAGTTGGTGGCCGGTTCTAAACCCGTGACATATCCGGTTCTGGACGGTGCTTCATTTTTCCAGAGAGAAAAGGCAGGCAGTTCCTTGATGTTGAAATCCATCACAGCGGCCTTTGTGCCATCTGCGGATTTCAACATTGTGGATGTATTGCCGTTTTTATCCCCCTGCAACTCCATCAAATAGACCTGTTCCGTGTAACCCGGCTGATGAGGCCCTGTGTACTTGTTCCAATCGACGAGGTCACCTTCCAACGCGCGAGCATCGCGCGGGGAAACCTTGCTCACAGCGGCAATAAACTCCGCCCCAGCCACGAGCAATGGCGGACCAAAGTTTGTATGATAGAGACTTTCAAACTCCTGAGGAGCATCCGACAGATTTGTAATCGTGTCATCGAACGTTATCTCGGGCTTGCCAATCGGCGTCGATATTTCGGCTTTCAGCTGCAGATTGGGCCCGAACATCTGGGTGTCATTCACCACACCCTTGAATACAAGTTTTGGCTCCTTGCCACCCTCATACCTTACGTCCACATAGCTGGCAGGCGTATGATCAATATTGCCATGAAGATTGAGTGGAACACCGTCCATGCCGGGAGCGCCAACCGATGCAATCCCCGCACGAACCATCCAGCCGCCGAAGCCATCAAGCCAGCCAAGTCCACCACGATTGTTCAGATCAATAAAGGCGGGGCTTACAATTTCAGTGACGGGAGAATCCCAGCCCAGACGTAGATCGCCTACTTTCGCCTTCCAGACACCAAAGCCGCGCGTCGGAACGATCGTAAACGTCATGACGCCGTTATCGACATCGATAACCTGTACACCCTCCTGCTTTCCGCCGTGCAGCGAGCGCAGTTTCACACTCCATTTTTCGCCGCCCCATTCTTTGTGAGAGACCTCCCATGCAGGGGTGAACTTGTCGTTGGCTACATCCAGTAATATTTGCTTGTGCTCACCCGCTGCGAATGCGGACGGCATGGTTCCAATAACGCAGATGAACGTTCCTATAATGAATGGAGTTTGTACAAATGAATACATTTTTTCCTCCTCAGAAATTTAACTTGTTCAATCGCGACAGAACGGTTGCGACGACGTGACGGAGGGCTCCCCGCCACGTTATCGGCAGCGATCCGCAGCATTAAAAATCAAATGACGAGGCGTTTTCCTTATTGAACACGAAGGGGGCACCCAACAGAATTTCGCTTCCGTTGATCACCTTGAGCTCGCCCAGCTTGCCAGCCTTCACAGACTTGCTGCCTGGCTTCAGGTCCCCGTCTGCAGTTGCGCGCAAGACGTAAGCCGCTGCGTAACCAAGATCGACCGGATTCCAGAGAATTGCCGACTTGACGCAGCCCGATGCAAAATAGGGCTTCATCGCATTTGGTGTGGCAAGGCCAACGACCGAGATGCTTCCGCATTTTCCGGATTGGGTGATCGCATCGGCAGCGGCGGGAGTTGCGACACTCGTCATTCCAACTATGCCCTTCAGATCAGGACCATACTTGTTAATCAGGGTCTTTGCCTGATTGAAGGAGAGGATATTGTCCTCTTGCGCTTCAACTGTTTCGAGCCATTTCATTTTCGGGTGACATTTGGCCTGATAAGCCGACATTTCGGCTATCCAGCGTGCCTGATTGGGCGTGGTGAATGTCGACGTCACAATTGCAAAAGCCCCATCCTCCCCGATCTCCTTGGAGAGGGTGTCGATCAGCGATTTCGCGACGCCATTAAATTCCGCCTGATTTACAAACCACTGCCGTGAATCGGGGCTCGAATTGGCGTCATAACCAACCACATTGATACCTGCTGCTAGAGCCTTTTTGAGTATCGGAGCAATGGCAACGGGATCATTTGCCGCGTAGAGAATGCCATCGACACCACTGGTGGTGTAGTTGTCAATCAGCGTGATCTGGTCATCGATATTTGCTTTGGTTGGACCATCCGTCTTAACATCCATAGTCCCCATCTCTTTCGCAGCCTCGGCAATACCTTTTGACGTGGCGGTGAAATATCCGATGCCGACAAGTTTGGGGATATCGACGGCCTTGAGGGTTTTGCCCTTCCGATTGGGTGCATCAACAGCCGCCCCGCCATCGTAAGGTTTGGAGGCAACGTCAGCTGGAGAGGCATCGCACGCCAGAGGGTTGGTGGGCTGATCATCTGCCCCTGTCCAAGCCGGGGCCGCATACGAGACGCCGGTCAATAGCGACAGGCTCAGGAATGTCGGTAAAACTTTGATAAGCATAGGTTCTCCTCCTTATTATTGTTGGCTGTTTGCTTGGCTGGCGAGGCTAAAGGTCTGGATCAATGTTCCGGGAAGCCATCCCGGCTGAAGATGTTGCTGAGCAAAATCGTGACAATCAGGACGGCACCAATGACAACGATCGTGCCGTCGCCCCTGACACCTGCCAGAGAGAGTCCGTTTTTTAAACTTTGAATGAGAATCAGGCCAAGGATGGTACCGACGATGGTTCCCTTACCGCCGAATATGCTTGTACCTCCAAGCACGACAGCAGTGATGGCATCAAGTTCGAGACCTGTTCCCATGTCCGAGCGCGTCGTAGAGACGCGCGAAACAAAAATCACTCCGGCAATGGCTGCGGCAAAGCCCGATGCGGTATAAATGGCGAGTTTTGACCGCTCGACAGACAACCCGGAAAAGCGGGCAGCAATTTCGTTGGAACCGACCGCGTAAACCGTTCGTCCCCACACGGTGCATGACAGGATTATGGTTGCCGTAATTGCGAAAATGAAGAGAACCAACAGCTGGGTGGGCAGGCCGTTAATCTGGCCTTGTCCAAGAAGATAAAACCAGTCCGGATAACCTCCAACGGATCGGGCTTGGCTGATACCTTCTGCAAGCCCGCGATAAAGCGCGAGTGTTCCCAGCGTGGCTATCAATGGCGGAACACCGCAACGTGCTATGATGAGCCCGTTGACAAAGCCCCCCAACGTGCCAACTCCGACCGCAAGTGCAGCAGCCACGGGCAGGGATATTCCGAAATTATGCCAGAATACCCCAATCAGGATTGCAGTAAGGCCCATGATGGACCCTACAGAAAGGTCGATACCGCCGGAAGCGATCACAAAAGTCATCGCCACGGCGACCAGCCCCACCTCCGTCATCAGCCGGCCTTGATTAAGCAGATTTGCCACAGTGAAAAATCGATCCGACTGCGCGGACAGAGCAACCAGTGCGAACACAACCACCATCGCAAGAATAGTTTCGTGGCGCGTGAGTGAGCGAATGTGTGCAAAACTGGCCATCGTCTTATCCCCATACTTTGCGACGGCGCATCATGTCGGCAAGCACGGTGATCAGGATGAGCAGTCCGATCACGGCTCGCAGCCAATATGCCGATACATTAGTGAAAATGAGGGCCGAACCGATCGTCGCGAAAAGAATGGCGGCCAATGTTGACCCAATCACGGTTCCGGTTCCTCCGAGGACGGAGACGCCACCGATAACTGCAGCCGTTATAATTGTCAGTTCGAGATTGGGTGGAACAGTTGATTGTATAACCTGCAATTGAGTGGCAAACAGAATTGTTGCTAAGCCGGCAAATGCCCCATGGATCGTGAAGACCATGACGATCCGCCTCTGAATGCGAATACCCGCTGCCAGCGCTGCTTCCCTGTTTCCGCCGATGGCATAAAGGGAGCGTCCAAGTGCCGAGTATTTGAGCCACACCGACGCAAATACAGTGAGCACGATCATCGCCAGAATTGGAAAAGGCACGCCCAGCATGACACGTTGCGCGAGCAGAAAATCAGGAGGCAAATTCGAAATCCAGGCTCCGCCGGTAACGCTGACCAACCCGCCTTTGAGAACAGACAGCATACCCAGAGTGGCGATGATTGAAGGTATTCTTCCGTAAGCGACAAGGATCCCGACGACCGCATTGATCGCCATTCCAATGACCACGGGCATTAACCAGGCAAGCCACACGGGGTAGCCCGAAACGGCTAATGTCCCCGATATTGTCGCAAGCACGCCGATGAGTGCACCAACCGACACATCAATCTGCCCAGTTATGATGAGCATGGACATGCCGATGGCAGCAACCGCGATATAAGCATTTCCGGCAAAAATTGAATTCAGATTGTCGAAGCTCAGAAAACGCGGACTGTACAAGCCGACGGAGACAAACATTATCAGTATGGCACATAGGATCGTCAGTTCCTGACCGTACGACCTGTACGCATACCTGATGAACGCGTTGCCTTTTCCCGGCAGGGGAGCAGCCTGTGTATCATCGGTTGTCGCCGTCATGCTGCTTCAGCCTTTTGCGAGACAGTCATGGCAGCGCCGATACGTTCAGGCGTGGCATTTTCACGGTCGATTATCGCGGTGCATCGGCCATTGTTCATGATCAATACCCGATCGCTCATTCCAAGGACTTCCGGCAACTCGCTGGAAATCAGAATGATTGACATTCCCTTCTTTGCGAGTTCGTCGATCATCCGGTGAATTTCAGCTTTTGCACCGACATCGATACCTCGGGTGGGCTCATCGAGGATGAGGACTTCCGGATTGGTCTCCAGCCATTTGGCGAGGACCACTTTTTGCTGATTGCCACCTGAAAGGCGCCCCACGGGCTGATTTGGGCCCGCCTTCGCCTTGATATTGAAACGTCTGATCAAATTTCTTGCGCGCTTTTTCTCATAGGAAAATCGTATGAAAATGCCTTTGGAATTACGCTCAAAAGCCGCCATAGACAAATTTTCGCGAACGCTCATCGACTTGATCAGCCCCTGCAAACCCCGATCCTCCGGCACATAGGCTATTCCAAGATCTCTGGCTTGTGACGGCGTCCTGATTGTTACGCGTGTGCCTTTCAGATCGATTGTGCCCGCAGTTGCTGGAGCTAGCCCAAACAATGCGTGAGCAAGTTCCGTGCGGCCTGATCCGACCAATCCAGCGACACCCAATATTTCCCCACGCCGCAGGGAAAACGACACATCTTTGACGAGTGAGCCAGACGATAAATTATGGACCTCTAAAGTGGTCTCTCCGAAAATTGGCTCTGACTTTGGAAACACTGTTTCAATCGGACGCCCCACCATCATTGTGACAAGTCTGGCTTCGTTGACAGCATGCGCTGGCTCTGTGCCTATTATTTGCCCGTCACGAAGAACAGTCACACGGTCAGCGAGCGCAAAAATCTCCGGCATCCGGTGACTGACATAAATGATACCAACCCCGCGCGATCGCAAGTTCTTCACGATGCTCATCAATCGCCTCACATCCCCCTGTGCGAGGGAGGCAGTCGGTTCGTCCATTATCAGAACGCGGGCGTTATAGCTCAGCGCTTTGGCGATTTCGACGCGCTGACGCTGCGCTACGGAAAGCTCCCGTACTTTGATGCTTACATCGAGATCAGTGCTGTCCAATTGGTCCAAGAGGTCACGCGCCCGTGCATGCACGCCCCTCCAATCAATTCCGCCCCAAGCATGGCGAGGCGAATGGCCGAGCAAAATGTTCTCAGCCACCGAAAGCTCGGGAAACAGCAATAGTTCCTGGTATACCGTGGTGATGCCCCGCCGCATTGCATCGGCAGTGGAGGTGAATCTTGTTTCCTTGGTCTCGACAGAAATTATTCCGGAATCGGGTGTGAACAGGCCCGACATAATTTTGATGAGTGTTGATTTTCCAGCACCGTTTTCACCAAGAAGCGCATGCACTTCTCCCGATCGAACGTCGAAATTCACATTGCGTAGCACAGGGATCCCGACAAAAGACTTCGAGATATCAGAGAGCGCCAAATAGCTCTTTTGAAGGGGCTGCATATTTTCTCCCTTGTGATCGTGACTTTAAGTCGTCACTTTTTGCATCACTTTATGATTTAACTTAAGCATAAATGATTATATTCAGTCAATCTATTAAATTTTATGGAGATGTTGATTATAAAAAGTCATTTTGAGAGAATGTCATCAACACCTACCTAAGGCTGGTTAAACCCGAGCTGATACGGTTCAGAGATGATGGATATGTCGAAGTAACCCGTGCTCGGACATCGTGCGGCGAAGAAACCGCAGATATCCAAAAAGAGCAGTCGCCCATTCAGTTAAATACCAGTCCGCAAAGCGTTATCTGCTGCGGGCAGAGGTGATCACTTTCATCTTGTCGTTGCGCTAGACGCCATCAAAGCTTGTCGGAAGCACGAGCATATCGCGGATGGTCACAGTGCGTTTGCGGGTAAGCATGTAAATGACTGCATCAGCCACCTCGCTGGGATCGATCAAGGCGCCGGCTTCTTTTGCTTTGCGCAGGTTTTCCTCTGGCCAGTCAGCCAGCAGGGCGGACACCACGGGCCCCGGAGATACCTGAGCCACACGCACGCCGAACGGTATCATTTGGCGGCGCATCGTCTGGACAAAACATGTAATCGCCCATTTCGAGGATGAATAGACGGGTTCCCAATGGATCGGAAAATGGCCGGCGACCGAGCAGGTTACGATAATGTCGCCGGTCTTGCGCTCAGTCATGTGCGGCACGACTGCATGGACATTTTTTATGACCGCGTTGACGTTGAGATTGAGCATTCTGTCGATTGCATCCGGCGTGGTGTCGGCCAAATTTCCGCCAATGTAGGAGCCTGCGTTACAGTAAAGTATATCGATATGATCAACCTTTTGCAGAATGTCGGGAATCATCCTGTTGCAGCTTCCCTCATCCAGAAGGTTCGTTATCTGTGGAATGGCTTTTTCGCCCAGCTTGCCAGCAAGAGCGATCAGAGCCGCCTCGTTCCAGTCTACCATGACCACAGTAGCGCCTTGTTCAAGGAGAGCTTCAGTGGCGGCCAACCCGATTCCGGAAGCGGCACCCGTTATGACAGCGATTTTCCCTTGCAATGAAACAGACATGCTTTTCTCCTCTTGCTTCAATGATGTTCCGGCCATGGCTCAACGCCATTCACGTCCGATGTAGATAGTCAGCAGAATGATGGAACCCTTGATCACATCCTGGAGATAAGGGTTGATACCCATCAGATTGAGCCCGTTGTTGAGAATGCCCAGCAGCACCGCCCCGATCAAAGTACCCAGGATCAGCCCTCTCCCGCCGACTATTGCCGTGCCGCCAAGGACAACGGCAGCAATGGCGTCAAGCTCGAACCCGACGCCGGCATTGGGCTGCCCGCTCATCAGCCTACCAACCAGAATTATCGCCGCGAGCGCCGCAGTCAGGCCGGAAATCCCGTACACCGCCAGTTTGACACGCTGTGTCTTCACGCCGGAGAGGCGAGCAGCAAGCTCGTTTCCACCAAGAGCGTAGACGTGGCGTCCGAAAGCGGTCCGTTGCAGGAGCACCCAAGCGACGGCATAGCTGACGAGCATGATAATAACCGGCACCGGTACGACCCCTACTCGTCCGACACCAAACCACGATAGCCAGCTGGGTATCCCGCTGATCGGATAGCCTCCCGAGTAAATCAGGCCCAACCCCCGCGCCATGCCCATGGTGGCGAGTGTCACAATAATCGAAGGCATCTTCCCCCATGCGACAAGGGTGCCATTGATTAAACCGATACTCACTCCGACGATAAGCCCGATAGCAAGGCCCAGTGGTGCGGATACTCCCGCATGCACCATCATTCCAGCGCTCAAGGTGCCAACAAGTGCCATGACCGCACCAACCGAAAGATCGATACCGCCCGTCAGAATGACGAACGTCATGCCAATCGCAAGAATACCAACGATAGAGACCTGACGCAGCACATTCATGATGTTGTTGAGGGTGAAGAAATTGTCACTCGCCAGACCCATCAGAACGGACACGACAATCAAGCCGATCAGCGGGAGTGCCAGCGGCGAACGCAGCACATATTCCAGGCCTAATCTAACCGTACCTGACCCAATTGCCGTTGGGGCCCTTGTGATTTTTGTTTCCTGCAGCATGTTACAATCTCCCGGTCGTCGCGTGGGTCATGATGGTTTCGGAATTGACCAGTGCGCCCTCAACGGTGGCGACGATTCCGCCTGAGCGGAACACACAAACACGATCAGACAGGCCGATTACTTCAGGCAGCTCGGACGAGATCATGATGATTGAGCAACCTTTGTCGGCGAGTTCGCGCATAAGCGAATAAATTTCGGATTTGACGCCCACGTCGATGCCGCGCGTTGGCTCATCGAAAATAAGCACTCTCATCTCGTGATTCAGCCACCGGGCAATGACTACTTTTTGTTGGTTGCCACCTGACAAGGTATCGACCCGGGCGTCAGGTCCCTGCGCTTTGACGCGTACCCTCTCCATCGCTTTACCTGTACAATCCCGCTCCTTGTTCAGGTCGATAAACCAGATGTTTTTCTGGTACTTCCTGTAATTGTTCAGCGAGATGTTCTGCAGGATTGAGAAGCTTGTGATCAATCCTTCATCTTTCCGGCTTTCAGGCAAAAGCCCGATGCCCTGCTCCAATGCCTCATCCGGCCCGGAAAAGCGCTTCGCTATCCCGTCCACACTAACCTTGCAGCGCACGGCGGGATAAGCGCCAAGCATGGCGAGCACGGTTTCCGTCCGCCCTGATCCAACCAATCCGGCAAAGCCAAGGATTTCACCACGGCGCAGCGAAAATCGAGATACAGGCCCGCCCCTTCTGAGTTGAACCTCTTCAACGTCTATGACGATGGGGGCAGCCGGATTGAGAGGCGGTTTTGGCGGAAAATTGTTTTCGATCCGGCGGCCAACCATCATTTCGACCAGTCGGTCTTTATCAACTTCGGAAACCGCGCAGGAATTGATGAGTTCGCCGTCGCGCAGGACAGTGACCCGGTCGCATATCTGGAAAATCTCCTCAAGGTGGTGAGAAATGAAAACGATAGCCACGCCCTGCCGGCGCAATTCGAGCATAACTTTGAAAAGATGCTCTACCTCTGGCGGCGTCAGCGTGGCAGTCGGTTCATCAAGCACAAGGATGCGGGCATCGAGGGACAGGGCTTTGGCAATTTCGACAAATTGCTGCTGGGCAACAGACAAGCGGTGCACTGGCACGTCCAACGGCACGTCAACGGCGAGCTGGCGCATGAGTTCACCCGCACGTTGCAGCATCGCCTTGCGGTTCAGCATGCGAAACCTGCCGCGAATTTCGCGGGCAAGGAACATATTATCAACGGCATCGAGATAGGGGATCAGGCTGAACTCCTGAAAGACAATTCCAATACCTGCCGCGATAGCTTCATTGTAGTTGGCGAAAGTGCGCTCCGTCCCTTCAATCAGCACCCTTCCTTCCGACGGCTTGATAATGCCGCAGAGAATTTTCATGAGTGTTGATTTGCCTGCGCCGTTTTCACCCAACAGCGCATGCACCTCACCCGCGCGCACTTCCAGATCGACGCCCTTGAGCACTTCGATCTTGCCGAAGCTTTTCCTGATTCCAGCCAGCTGTAGCATTGAGCCCTCCTAACAAAGTTCGAACTGCCCCTGCTGAGGCTGACCGGGATCTGGGACCTGCTTTTACCAGCTGAATCCAGCCGCGTTTTTGCTGTCGACAACCATCACATCGATTGGCACTTCCTTCGGCACTACGCGTGCTCCCCACTTCTGGGCGAGAGCCATGGCCAATCCGACACGAACCTGATCGCGCGGAAACTGAGCGGTGGTCTCGATGAATGGTGTACCATCGGCAATCGCTTTAACCGCTTCCGGGGCTCCATCCACGGATGTGAGCTTGATGTCCCGGCCCGATCCCTGAATGGCCGACAGAGCGCCCATTGCCCCACCGTCATTAACCGAAAATATTCCCGCAAGATTTGCATGCGACTGGATCATATTCTCCACCACACCAAGCGCGACCGACCGGTCTTGACGGCCATTTTGCGTATCAACCAGTTTGATGCCGGTGAACTCGGCAAGCGCAGCCTTGCAACCCTCGACACGCTGAAGGATCGGTATGACAGGAATACCGTCCAGAATGGCAACCTCGCCATTGCCGTTGAGCGCTTGGCCCAAATGCTTGCACGACAAGTAGCCGGCATCACGATTCTTCGAACCGACAAAAGTATCAACGGGGCCGTTCGCGTTGGCATCTACTGCGACTACGGTAACACCAGCGGCTTTCGCAGCGTGCACTGCTGCCTCGATCCCGGCACTATCCGTTGGATTCAACAGAAGAATATCGATTTTTTGCTGCAGCATGTCTTCGACGTCGGAAATTTGCTTGGTGACATCATGGCCAGCGTCTGTAACGACGACATCAGCGCCGATGCTTGCGGCCGCTTCCTTGAGGGCTTCCTGCATAGACACGAAATAGGGATTGTTCAGCTCCTGGAAGGTCATTCCAATCTTGAGCTTTTCTTTGGCAAGTGCGGGCGTTGCGAGCAGAGCCAGAGCAGCCACTGCTGTAAGAAGGGTAGATTTCATTTCGTTTCCTCCCATGGATTCAAAGCAGGTAAAACCTGCGCGTCTCCCGGCTGCACCACGCAACCGGAATGAGTGAACTTGTGCTGAGGTCGTGCCAGCCGCTCCGCCCCTACGAGGGGTCTTCTATGCTGCTCAGTTCTCTATCTCGCGACGGGGCAAATATGGCCCATCGCCATGTGGATGCTTACGCATTTTGCTCAACGAAGCCTCCGGAAATCAGTTGATCGACGTGTTGCCTCCATTCAAGTTTGTATTCCGCAAGGCCGGGTATCGATGCTGGTAAAGCCGTGTGGCAGTCATTGACAAAGGGGTTGCTACCAAGGGTGTCAAACACGATCGCCGCTGCACCGAACGCACTTCCTTCCGCATTGACGCTCGTATGCACGGTCTGGTCAGGGCGTAACGCCGCAAGCAGGGATGTATAAATGTGCGTCTTGATCAGGCCGCCATCAATGACAATGGCGTTCTGCGAGCCGATAATATCCAGTGAAAGGTCCGTCATAAGCGCAACATAAAGTATCGCAGCGGCTGCACGTTCCTCGGCATTTGGGACCGGGCCGATAAAGCGACCCTCGTGGCCCGGCACTGGTCCGCCAAGGGCAAAAGATGGCAATGCGAAAAGCTGCTTGGCGATTACCCCCGAACAGCCTCCAAGGAAATCTGAGCTGCCCACCCGCCACTTGCGACTTCATATTCACGGCCACCCATGAAGCGGATCGTTGCAACGGGTCCGTGGTCGACCATCACATTTGCCAGCATGTCCCGTGTTGGGATGAGCTTTTCAAGCGGCGTTGCCTGGTTGAAGATTATTACCCAGGTCCCAGTTGAAACCAGCGTAAAATCGGAGAAGCCAAGCGAGCGGTAGTAATAAAGTGCCGAGCTGCTGTCATGAACGCCGTTGTGAACCGTAACCTCGTGGCGCTGGCCATCATCGAGAGTTAATGGGTAGGTGCCGACAACACTGCCAGCTCTGGCAAGTTCCGGCATTCGGGAACGCCAACCCATGCGATAGACGAGACTGCTGAAATCATCTTTTAGCGGCGCCCAAAGATGGGAGTGGCAACCGAGATAAGAGACTTCCGAAACCTTGCGCCCCGAAAATTTCCAGCTCCAGAATTGCGGATAGGCGAGGATAGCGTCAGCGGATTGGATCAACTCGGGATCACGTTTGTCGAGCCAAAGAAGGTGGCGACCATAATTAAAACCGAGGGGCAGTTGCGGGGAGAACGTTTCACTGAAACCCGGCGTGACAGCATCAATACAGGCGGCGATATCAGCGGGTGGCTCCTGCTCATAGTCGAGGATGGAGTGGACAAGCTCGTTGCCGGCGACCAGCGCAAATGTGCAGCCATGCGCCGAGAACATGACCCGATCGACACCGTGTGTGGAAGCGACCCGTGCGAGTTCGCGCTGCATCCAGTCAAAGAGTGTAGCCTCGTCAAGAACGCGCAGGTCACCCTCGTCGTGCCAGATTGGGCGCGTCCGCGCCTCGTCGATGAGAACGCCTTCCGCCGACACAACAAACAGCTTTGAATTGGTCTTGCCCAAGTCAAAGACGGCGATGGGAGAATGGTTCAACACATCCCTCCCGCGCTCACGATCATGATGGCAATGCCCGCGCTACGGGAAAGCAAACTATCGGCTTGCGGCATCCCGGCAATCACGTGTTCTGCCTCAACGGCAATGACGTGATTTTCGAGCAGGAGAAGCGCGCTTCCTGCACATCTCGCAGACATGCCGCCATCAACCTTACACGCGCAGCAGAGGTCATGAATTTTATCTGGCTATCACTATTTTTCATAACACTCCTCCCTGGCGTCTCCCGTCGCCTAATGAGTGATGTTAATCACAAAGAAAAATCATGGCAAGTTAAATGATGAAATTTATTCGTATTTGACGATACACAACCGAATAGATACTGTAACTTGGTTATATTTGCTCGAAATAATGATTTTGAAAGAGCGAAAAGGTTGTAAAAAGGGGAAGTTCGCCATGGCTGTTGGCATTCGGGCGGAGGACGCGTCATCCTTGGGCGCTTTCATCGATCTCTCAAAAGAGATCGGTAGCGACATACTGAAAACCCAGGGTGCCGGCGGCAACACGTCCTTCAAGCAGAACGGCATTATGTGGGTGAAGGCATCTGGAACGTGGCTCGCGCATGCCGGCGAACGCGACATCATGGTGCCGGTGACAGTGGCACCGTTAGTCGCGGCGCTACGAGCCAATGATCCCAGAGCTGAAAAATCGATCGACTTCGTTGTAACGGAGCTCAACGCCACTGGCCTCCGCCCGTCTATTGAGACGAGTTTCCATGCCGTTTTGCCGCAGCGCATTGTTGCGCATTATCACTGCGTCAACGCAATTGCCCTGTCGGTTCTGGTTGACCGGGACAGGCTGATTGCAGAACGTATGGCAAAGGTGCCGGATCTAACGTGGGTGACGATCCCATACCGCCGACCTGGCACCCCCTTGGCCCACGAAATTGATCGGGTCGCAGCGCGCCGTCCGGATGTGCTGATCCTTTACAACCACGGCATTATAGTCACCGGCGAAACAGTCGACGATGTGCGCGAACGCATTACACGGGTGACTGACGCCCTCGCGATCAACGATCGGCCTGCAACGACGACAAACTCCCGCATTCTCGAATTAATGGCGGAAGGCTCAGAATTTCACGCTGCGAGTGACGCACAGAGTCACAAGACTGCACTTAGTCCGGCAAATGTTGCTGCGGCCACCGGGGGATCGATGTATCCGGACCACGTCATATTCCTTGGCACGGAGATCGGTTTCCTTGCTGATGGCGAGACTGCAAAATCCTTTGCCGATGCGCGCCGGTCGGCAAATCGTTCCATTCCCAAGATGGTACTGGTGCCGGGTCATGGCGTCCTCCTGTCCAACGAACTGACGGAGGGCGGCCGCGTTATGGCCCGATGCCTTGCCGAGGTCGTTTCCCGTATCCCGGAAAGGGCATCCCTGGCTTATCTGACCGCCGACCAGGAATTCGAGCTGACCCATTGGGAGGCCGAGCAATATCGCCAGGCGCTCGATCGTAGTTCAAGCAAGTTCGCATGAACATTGGCAAGCTACGTGCTAATGAATTCGTAATGCACGCCCGGCGTTAGCAGTTCGAAATTGTTGACGTCATGAACTGCGTTGGTCTTTCGTTAAGTCAACGCTCATTGCCGGTCTTTAGAAACGAAGAAAAGCCGCCTAACAAATATCAACGGATGGGCACGAGCGCATAGAATAAATAGTGGAATTGATGATCAAACATTGACCGCCTGTTGTTCCGTCTTGAGTTTCAAGGCCATGATGATCGAGCGCAATTCGGCTGGACGTATTGGCTTGGACAATATCGGTATTTCCGGGTCACCAACATCGTCACGCACCCGGTTCTCATCGTGGCCAGTCACAACAATGGCTGGAATATTGTGACCATTTTGGCGGCGAACATAGTCGATACAATCTGTACCAGTTGTCTTCGCCCCAAGGTCAAAGTCCGTAATGATCAAATCGCAGGTCACGTCTTTCCCCTCGGGCAGCCCATCTTCCCGTTGAACAATACATCCCCACTTTTCCAGAAGTATTCCGGTCGCCATAAGAATATTGATATCGTCTTCGACCAGAAGCACCCGCAAGCCGTCCAGCAGCGAGGCGGGCTTGATCCGGTTTGTTTCAAGCGATCGAACGGGCTCTTCGACAATGTCCAACCCATCGATCACAACCGTCGTTCCCTGCCCCTCAACGGACCGCAGAGAAACGTCCAAATCCATGAGACCGGCAAGCCGCTGAACAATTGACAGGCCGAGGCCGACACCTTCCGTGTCCTTGTCGCCCCGCTCGCGTACCTGATAAAACTCCTCGAACAGCCGCGGTAAATGCTCACCGGCAATGCCGGGGCCGCGGTCGTGGACCTCAATTGACAGTTTTCCGTTCCGTATACGGGTCCCCATCAGGACTGGGCTGCCCGGTGCATATTTCAAAGCATTCGAAACAATGTTCTGGATCATTGTTGTCAGAAGACTAGGGTCGGTACGGACAAATTTCCGCGTGGTTACAACCTTAAGCTCAACCCCTGCCCATTGCGCGGCTTCAGAGTTCTGCTGCGCGATATCATGAAGAATCCCGCCTATCGCAATATCTTCCGGGTGTGCTGTTATCTTGCCGCTGTCGAGAGTCGAGATATCAAGCAGGGACTGGAACAGTCTTGAAACGCTTTGAAGTGACCGGTCGATATTGTTGACCATCTGTCGTTCTTCAACGCCCAGTCGAGCATCACGCAGGCAGGCGATGAAAAGACTGATAGCGTGAATGGGCTGGCGCAGATCGTGGCTTGCCTGTGCCAAAAATCGGGATTTGGCGAGATTGGCCTCCAACGCAGAATTGTAGGCCTTGTGAAGCCGGTTGAGAAGCACGTAGACATAAGCAGGAACGAGGAGAGCGGTCATGACAAAGGTAACGACAATATAGGGTTGCTCACGCCAGAAACTGTTGAAATACGTTATGGCTGCCAGGGAAAGAAGCGCAAAGGCGGTTGCTGCCGCGAGATAGCGAGGCCCATAGCGCAATCCGTTCCCTACCGTCACCCATAATACCATTGCAAATATGGGTGCGGTTATTGCTCCGCCGACGGCCATTGCAAACGTCATGGCAAGATAATCGTTGGACATTGCGAAGACACGGCGTCCGAACTTGTAGCCGGGCCGTTTTACGATGTCGTGAAGCAGAAGCCAGGAACCTGGAATGTAAAGGGTCGAGTAGATGAGCATCACGACGATAACCGTATTCAGTTCACGGCTGCTCGCGAAAAGTGCAATCACCATATAAAGGAAAATCAGAGGTACCGTGATGACGCGTGATATGGCTTGGCCACGTTCAGCATCATATTCGTTTTTGTTGTTGTATGAATATGATGCTACGGTTTCAACAAGGTTCCTCGGCCAACTCATGTATATGTCCCCTTGTTGATGGTTCCCCCAGTTAGGCGAGAGCGTTTGCCGGATCGAGGCGAATAATCCTGTTCAATTCGGAAATAGCCTGCGACGGAACACCGGCAAGCGCCTTCTCGTAAGCCAATGCATTCGTGGACAAAAACACGATTATTCCAGGTCCAGCCCCGCTTACGCGCTTCATAGCGTAATCTCCGCTGCAGTTCAGAGCTAACATCTTACCAATAGTTCAATCGTCTTCAAAAGCAGAGGTGGTAGTGCAAATACACTATGTGACGCTGACGGCCCGACTTGATGAAGGTCCTCCTCAATTTGCGTGGTTCATTGGATGTTCGACGAGATTTCCTGCGGTAGCGGCAGTATGTTGAGTTTCACCGTGAACCAAAAATGCAATCAATCAATTCAGTTAGTGAGCAATGGCGTCAACCGAGAGAACAAACACGCCCGCGAAATGATATATGTTCCGATTGATTCTGATGTTTTAAAGTTGATTGAGCTAAAATGGTTTCTGCACTCGATGTGGCGCTCCCGGCAACCTAGAAACAACGACAAGGTTGCTGGGCTGTAGCGTCGCCTTAACATTGACCGCTCTACGAGGCGATGCCACTGTCATTGTCGGGCCAAGCGTCGTCCGGAACATCGAAGATGTCACCGTTCGGCACCCCGTCAATCTCGTATTTCCGCAGATAGCCGCCGAGAAGATCGCCGAAATTATCGGCCCTTGTCTGCTGTTTTCCTTCTTCGATCAGGCCCGGCAACAGCATGGCTATGACGCCGACACCGGCTGCAGCCAGTCCGAGGACACCCGCCGCTCCGGCGATCGGAATCATTCTGAGGATGCTCGGAGCGAATGCCCCTAACCCGCCTTCCACGGCAGAGGCGAGCCCGGCAAGTGTCCCGAGCGAGCCCGCGGTGATGCTGATGCCGCCGCCGACCGTATCGCCCTTGCGGATCGACTGGACGCCGTCGAATATCCCATACGCCCCGGCGACGATGCCGGCGATGCCCCCAATACCCTTGGCGGCATTTTCCGCCCGGCTCCAGTTGTCCGTCAGAGTCTTGAAGTTGTCCTCGGACATCTTGCCGATTTTTTTGCCGATGGAAGTCTCGGGATGCTTGTCCGCCACATCTTTCAGATATTGTTTCCAGGCCTTGATGCCGCCTTCGGTCAAGAGCGTCGCGGTCTGGATCGCTCCGGTGGTGATGTCAACTTTCTGCCGGTCAGTCGGGTTTCCGCCACTCTGAATCCCCTTGGAGATGGTGACACCGGCCATGAAGAGGCCGCTGACACCATGCAGAACACCCTTGTCGGCCGCTGCTTTGGCCGACGGATCCAGCCAGGTCGGGCTAAGCTCGGCGAGCGACTTCGTTCCCTGACGCAGCACATCCCAGCTGCCCCTGAAACCGGCGAGGATCTGTTCAGGCTTTGTGACAGTTCCGTCCTTATTGACAAACAGCTCCGGACTGTCCTTGCTGATCTGCTCAATGTAGGCTTTTACCTTTTCCTCGTCCAGCTGATCGCCACCATTGATGCCGAATGCCCGCTTTATGTCGTCGAAAGAGGCGTCCTTGAATGCATTTTTCTGCGCGATACCGGAGAAGTTCTCATTCAGCTTGTTGTCGAACTTTCCAGTGAATTCGGGATCAAGTGCGGCGTTGTAAAGCGCAACTTCCGTGCTGAATGCACCGGCGGCCTTTTCGAACGAATTGTCCTTCAACAGTTCGGTAAGCCGGTCGCCGGATGCCAGTGACCTCTCATAATAATCCTGGAAATCGCCCTTGTGTTTGGAATTGCCGACGGCCTCCTGGATTTCGCCCGGCTTGTCGATTCCCAAGGTTTCCTGGAACATCTTTGATGATCCGTAGAATTCTGCGAGCGCTCCCTGCTGGTCGGTTTTGCCGTCCTTGGTGTTTGTTTCCCACAGGTTGTCGAGAGCCTTGCCGGACTTGATCTCGTCGTCATAGGTTTTCTGCAGAGCGTCCCTGAGACCTTTATTGTCATTCAAGAGGTTGGTCATCTGCTTGGAGCTGTTCTCCTTCAGATACTTCACCACCTCCGGATCCTTCTCGAGGATATTGATGTGCTCGTTGAGATCCTTGAGCACTTCCTGTGGATCGGGATGGGTGCCGGCACGGTTGGCGATGCTGACCTTGGAATAGTCGTCCCTCCACATACCGGACTGGGCACCCTTGATGATCAGCTGCTGTGCCGACAGCAGCTCCTGGAGGGCGGCCGCTTTTTCCTCCTTCGAAAATTTGCCGGGATTTTCGAACAGGTCTTTATTCAATTTACTGGTGTCGGTGCCGTGCACGACGCTGCCGTTGGCAACGCCGGACAGGAAGGTAATAGCCGAACTTGCATCTTTCGGTGCCTGTTTTGAAATCCAGCTCGTCACGTCACCCTTGCTGAGATTGCCGTCAGGTTTGAACTTCAGCGGATCGCTTGCCGCTTCAAGCTTATCGAATGCCCCCGGCTGAGACCAGAAATTCAGCGCCTCTTTGAATTCATCGCTGATCTGCGGATTTTCGTCCTTGTACTTTTTGAGAGCTTCAGCCGTCAGATGTTCGCCTGAACCGGTTTTGCCTTTGATTGCATCAAAGTTCTCGTCAAGGATCGCAGCATATTTGGCAAGCGTCTTCGATGTTTCGTCAGCCTTGGGGTTCGCCTTTACAAAATCCTTGTAACTGCCGATCTCCTCAGCTTTCTTCGGGCCTTTGATTACCTCAAATCCGTACTTGCCGAAATCCTGAAGACGTCCTGCCTCCGTGCCATGCTTAGCCTCACCGCTCTTGGTGAAGCCATCAATGCTGGTGTTGGATACGTCGTCTCCGGACAGCGCGTCGCCCTTTTCATCATACATCGTGACGCGATCAAGGATCTGGCTGGCCCGGAATGCGGCATTGGCATCCTTTTCAAAATCGCCAACGCGATCCTTCAGCATATCCTTCACACCGCTCTGGTTGCCCAGGTTTTTAAGCAATGGAGAATCGTCGATGATATCTTGCGCAGAACGTCGGTCATCTTTCGGCAGTTCCCATTTGATGCCTGCTTTTTCCGCCTGTTCGCGGGCTTCCTTGTCGTCGCTGGCGGACGACACCTCGTTGAGTTCACCCTTGAGGTTGGAAAAGCCATATTTGCCGAAATCCTGCAGGCGGCCTGCCTCCGTTCCGTGGCGCGCGTCACCACCCTTCGTGAAGCCGTCGATGCGGCCATTGTCGACGTCCTTGCCGGCAATCCGGTTTCCGTCTTCATCGAACCTTTCAACATGATCAAGCACCTGCACCGCGCGGAATGCGGCATCGGCATCCGTTTCGAAATCGCCCACCCGCTCTTTAAGCCGATCTTTGACACCGCTCTGGTTACCGAGATCGCGAAGCAGTGAATCGCCGTTGATGATATCAGCCGCCGAGCGGTCGTCGCCTTTCGGCCGTTCCCAGATTATGCCCGCCTCCTTGGCGGTTTTCTGGGCTTGCGTCCATGCGTTGACTGTCTCGCCAGAAGGCGTGCTATCTCTGACAACTGTGGAATTGGTCGATGCGCTGACTTTCGACATTGGACGTGCGTCTCCTGTCTCCGTGACTTTTCAGTCGGGTGCCGTTAACGATTTGTCATACTTAACCCCTCACCTGTGAACTGTATGTGACACGTCCGCCCAATCCTTGCGTGCAGACCGTCTTAGTCGAATTGCGCCGCCCTCAAACTTGGGCTTGAAAACCAGCCTCATTGCGTAAAGATTGGACGGGAATATTATGTCTCGCGCAGCTGTCCCAAAAAGATGTTGCGCCTTCGTTGCCGGTGAATCGTGTGAGCAGTGGATTGATCGAGGAGCCGCCAGCGTCTGAAAATACCCGGCACGTACTTCGTCGCCATTGGGTACTCTGGTTGCTTGTCATCCTCATCGCCATGGTGCTGGTTGTTGCCGCCGGCGCATATATGAGACTGGTTTCCAACGTCAGGCACGTTGAGATAACGCGCAATGATCTGAGCCCTGCCCGCCCCGCAAAAACTCCCTCGTCCGCCTTGAACATTCTCGTCGTCGGAACAGACCAGCGGGATGGCGAGGAGGCCGGTGAGCGTACAGATACGATCATGCTCGTACACGTGTCGCCTGAACAAAATAACGCGACTGTGATCAGCTTTCCGCGCGATCTCATGGTTCAACTGCCCGCGTGCCGCAGCCGCGAAGGACTGCCAGGCCAGCGGGGGCACCGTGGCATGATCAACTCATCGTATACATTCGGCGGTATCTGGTGCGCCTGGAACACCATCGAGACACTTACGGCTATCCGCATCGACCATTTCATCAAGGTCGATTTTAACGGTTTCAGAGCCATGGTGGATGCTGTGGGCGGGGTGGAGCTGTGCATACCTGAGCCTATCAACGACAAATACGTCCAGCTTAATCTGCCGGCCGGATTGCAAACCCTGCAAGGCGATCAGGCACTGGGATACGTCCGGGCACGCCACAGCCTCGGTGATGGAACCGATATCGGCCGCATCCAGCGACAGCAGATCTTTGTTGCCGCAATGGCCAAGAAATCGCTGCAAGGCGGCCCATTGGTGGCACCTTTCCGGTTGTTCGCCCTCATGGATGCGGCAACCAAATCCATCACCACGGATTCCAGCTTCACACCTGCGGCAATGATCAAGCTGGCGCTCTTTGCTCGCGGATTGTCGCCGGACAATATCGATTTTATCGTTACACCCTGGCGCTATTCCACTGCTTATCCCGGCCGGGTCGAATGGCTGGAAAGTCCGGCAAAAAAGCTCTTCCGGTTAATCGCTGCTGACGAGCCCCTCAGCCGCTCTGCGACATTGGAACCCCAATTGGCAACGGCACGGGAGATAACGGAGGAATCTGGCAACACAGCCATACCCGCCAGAGCCAGTCCCATCAGTCAGCCATCAATAGCACCTGTCCCTTCCGCGCCCTGCACAATCGACTAATTTGGCCGTCAGCAGGCTTTCAGCCAGGCATGCGGCCGATGCCATGAAGCCCATACAGGCAAGTGAATTGCAGTTTGCCGACGGACTTTTGAATGCAGAGTAGCGTTCGTTGCCGCTCGCGCCAGCTCATCACTATATCGTGTATTTACGATATACATATTGCTATATCGCGATTCATTCATATGTATTGGGTATGAAAAACGATGAGATTCTCAAAGCCCTTGCCCATCCGGTTCGATTGCAGATCGTGCACTGGTTGAAGAGTCCAGAGGCTTATTTTTCCAGTCAGGAGCATCCTCTTGATTTGGGGGTGTGTGCCAGCCAGTTCTCGCGCTGTGGCTTGTCCCAATCGGCAGTATCTGCGCACCTCGCTGTTTTGCTCAGGGCGGAACTGGTCACAACCAGACGCGTTGGACAATGGATCTATTACAAGCGCAACGGAGGCACGATCGCGACTTTCTTGCGAGATATGGCTGCGGAAATATAGCCAGATTTACTATCGCTGAAATTACTAAACCGGTCAGGGCGCCGGTTACAAAGCTCCTCCCACAAATTCCAGCCCTGAAATGAAAGGTTTTCCATGTCTACTCTTTTTGATCCCATCCAAGCCGGTGATATCGAACTTGCCAATCGTGTCGTGATGGCTCCATTGACGCGCAACCGGTCACCCAATGCAGTGCCAACTGCGTTAACGGCAACCTATTATTCCCAGCGTGCAACAGCCGGGTTGTTGATCACCGAGGCAACTGCGATCAGCCATCAAGGACAAGGCTACGCGGATGTTCCAGGACTCTACGCACCTGATCAGATTGCAGGTTGGAAAAAGGTAACGGATGCCGTTCACGCAGCCGGTGGTAAGATCGTCGTCCAGATGTGGCATGTCGGGCGCATTTCTCACGATACTCTTCAACCCGATGGTGCGGCGCCCGTTGCACCTTCTGCAATTCAAGCGAAGTCCAAAACATTTTTGATCAATGCTGATGGAAGTGGAACCTTCGCTGAGACATCGCAGCCGCGAGCGCTCGATCTTGCCGAGCTTCCCGGCATTGTGGAGGATTATCGCAAAGCTGCCAGAGCAGCGATTGATGCGGGCTTTGATGGCGTGGAGCTTCATGCCGCTAACGGATATCTGATTGATCAGTTCTTACGGTCCGGCAGCAATCACCGAACTGATCTGTATGGCGGATCAATCGAAAATCGCGCGCGCTTCCTGCTCGAAGTGCTTGATGCCATCACAAATGAAATTGGCGCTGGGCGCACAGGCATCCGGATATCACCGGTAACACCTGCCAACGATTCATCGGACCCTGAACCTCAGCCGCTCTTCACCTATGTGGTAGAAAAACTGGCTGCCCATAAACTCGCTTATATCCACATTATTGAAGGTGCCACTGGCGGTCCACGAGACTTCCAGCAAGGTGACAAGCCTTTCGATTACGCCGCACTGCGCTCTGCATACAAACATGCGGGAGGCAAAGCAGCATGGATGGTCAACAACGCCTATGATCCGGCTCTGGCTGAAACGGTCGTTGCCAAGGGCGAGGCCGATCTTGTCGCCTTCGGAAAACTGCTTCTCGCCAACCCTGATCTTGTTAAACGTCTGCGTGAACGTGCGGATCTCAATACGCCTGACAATGCAACGTTCTATGGCGGTGGTGCAAAAGGTTATACGGACTATCCGACTTTGGCTTAGGTCAGGCATAAGCGGCTTTGAATTGGCCGCTAAATGGTACCGGCCAACTGAGGGCAGCAGAAAGAATGCTGCCCTCATCTTCGTGCTCAGATCAGCCTGCCGTGCTCGGCACTGGCGTGTTGAGCAGCTGCTGCTCCCACAGATACGCGATGCCGCTACCAGCGGCATGCTGCTTCAAGATCTCCGTCAGTTCGGAGGCATGCTCGGTCCGGGCCCAGTCGCGCTGCCATTCTGACGCCAGCGCCAGCCAGGTCATCATGTTTGCGCCGGCCGCGATCATGCGCTGGATGGCGACCTGGTGCGCTTCGACCGACACGGCGCCCGACGCATCCGTGATGACCGTCACATCCCAGCCTTCCCCGAGGGCCTGGATCGTTGGCATAGCGACACATATCTCCGTCCACAGGCCAGCGATGATCAGTTGCTTACGGCCGGTCGCCTTGACCGCGTCCACCACTATCTGATCCTCCCAGGTGTTGATGAAGGTCCGGTCGATCACCTTCTGGTCTGGAAACACATCCGTGATTTGCGGAAAGATGAGGCCGCCCCGACCAGCGACTACGCTCGTCAGAATGGTGGGAACGTCGAAGGCCTTGGCGGTCTTTGCCAGAGCCGTCGCATTGTTGACCACCATCTGGGGTTCGTGGCTGTTCAGATTCGCGAGCTGATATGGCTGGTGGTCGATCAGAACGAGTACGGAGTCTTCAGGGCGGAGAAGCGAGGCAAGGCCATTACGAAAGGTCATGAATACATCCTATTGGTGTTGAGCAAGTTTGGTTTGCGAGATACGCGCAGCAGCGGCGCTGCCCACAACACGAACCCTGTCATTCCTATTCATGATGGGGTAGTGCTCTCTTGTGCTACGCTGTGTCGCGAAATCAGGAACACCGAGTTGGACATCGAAGAACTGCAGACATTTATAGATGTTGCTGATGCCGGTGGTGTTACGGCCGCTGCCCTCCGGCTCGGCATCTCCAAGTCAATCGTCAGTCGGCGGCTTGTCCGGCTTGAAGCGGAACTTGGCGTCCAGTTGCTTGTGCGATCCACCCGCGGAGCTACTCTCACAGAAGCGGGAGCCACATTCCGGGACTATGCAGCGAGAGTCTGTGCCGAGATCGAGGTGGCCAGGGAAACCATCCTGCCCGCCGGTGAGCTTCGCGGCCGCTTGCGCGTTACCGCGCCACTTTCTTTCGGGCCCACTCACTTCGCTTCCGTGCTGGCCGAAATGGCGCGGCGCTATCCGCTGCTCCACATCCACACATGCTACAGTGATCACGTCGTCGATCTCATCGCAGAGGGTTATGATTGTGCGATACGGCTTGGCTATCTTCAGGATTCCACGCTGATGGCCAGACGCGTTGGACCTATCTATGGTAAATTGGTTGCAAGTCCGGCCTATATCAAAGCGCATGGATCGCCAGAGACGCCGGAGGAACTCGTCACGCATCAGGCTCTCATGCAAGGGACCGAAGCCTGGCAATTCATGGATGGCGACAAGATCATCAATATCCGCCCCCAGGGGCGCTTCAAGGCGGACAACGGTACAGCTCTAGTCGCCGCCGCAATAGCAGGGCTTGGGCTCGCTTATCTCCCCGATGGGCTCATTCACGGATATCTGGCTTCCGGCGAGCTTGTTCCGGTCATGACACGCTATCCGCCACCCCCCGCAGGTATATATGTTGTCCGCCCTCCAGCTCAGCATCCCGCCAGGAAGGTACGTGTCCTCACCGAAATGCTGATCGAGTGTTTCGAACAGACCCCGGATCCTGATGGCTCTGATCGCTAGGGTACGAAAGGCGCGAAGCTGGGAAGAAGAAGCCATGGCATCAGTTGAAGGATGTATGCGCACTTGATCATCACGTTGCACTCAATTTTTGTGCACTGCGTTTATCGGCTCGGTCTCCTGTGCTGGATCTTCCAGCGTGCTTCAGAACCGGACATGACATGTTTGCTTTAAACAGCAACTAAACTTGTTTCAGTTACTGTCATGATCCCGATTTCGGGCCTTTCGAAAGACAGGGCTCCTCTCAGGAGGCCCTGTCCGGTTCGTTGCGGGTGGTAATCAGAGCTGGCCCTCTGCGGGATCGGGGGTCGCCACCTCAGGCAGAGGCAACGCTTTCCGATGCAAAGTTGCGATAGGAACGCAGCGGCCGACCTAGAAGTGTTGTCAGGCGCTGGACGTCATCGCCCTCGGGCACCATGCCGTCCGTCAGGAAGCGCTCGCTCATCATGCGCATGTCATAGGCCATCCAGGCCGGCATGAACTGCTTGAGGTTCTGCTCGAAGGCCTGCGTATCGCCACCGCCATAGATGATCGGGCGGGCGAGCACGGCCGACCAGATGGCGACAATATCCGCACCGGTCAGTGTATCGGGACCGACCAGATTGATGCGGTGGATCGGAAGCGGTTGGGTAGCCTGCTCGCGGCGCAGCAACTCAAGGGCGGCGATCTCCGCGATATCGCGGGTGTCGATCATTGCGAGCCCCTTGTCGCCGACGGGCATCGGGTAGACGCCGTAGCCGGTGATGACATCCTTGATCGTCAGATCGTTCTGAATGAAATAGGCCGGGCGAAGGATGGTCGCGTGCAAGCCCATCTGTTCGATCATCCGCTCGACGCCAAACTTACCGGCGAAATGCGGCACGTTCACGTAGACGTCGGGATGGATCACCGACAGATAGACGATCCGTTCAATGCCAGCCGAGCGGGCGACGTTGAGGGCGATCAAAGCCTGGGTGAATTCGTCCGGCACGACGGCATTCAGCAGGAACAGGGTGGACACGCCATCAAAGGCACTGCGGAGCGAGTCGACATCGAGAAAGTCACCTTTCACAACAGTAACGCCTGCCGGGAAGTCGGCTTTCGAAGGATCGCGGACGAGGGCACGGACATCAGCTCCACGGTTGACGAGGTGTTCGATGACTTGGGAACCAATATTGCCTGTGGCACCAGTAACGAGAATAGTCATTGGATTTTCTCCGGGTTGGAATTTCTTGACACCCCGAATATGGATGGTTCGTTATTGATCCAATAGACTATCAATTTAGACACAACGTCTCACAGGTGAGACGGTATGCTCTCTGATCACTAAGGAATTGCAGCGTTGTCACTTCGGTCGCGGCGCCGAAACGTTACTATGAGTCAGACTTTTCAGCTTGAGGGAAGCAGAGCAGGTCGAAGCGGATGATATGGAGGTGAAACAGGGGCCGGTCGACGCTGAGCGCCAGACACTTGAATGGCTATCGCACCATCCTGCGGTTTCACGGCGTTGCCGTCTACGACACAACGTTGTCGTCATGGCTGGCTGTTTGGCATAAAGTCGGCCGAAGTTCTGGGGAAAGCGGATAGACCATCCCTCGTTGTTCGATTGAGGCAACGGCTTGGTCTCAGGCGATATTGCGCCCAGACGGGCTTCGTCTGGTTTTGGCTGCAGTAGATCGGCACAGCGGTGTTCGTAGACTAAGCTTGAAAACCCGCTAGAGGTTCGTCCTCAAAAGGCGGGTTTTCCCTTTTCCACTACCAGGTGATGAACGGTATTTTTCTCAGCCATTCATCAGAGGCGACTTGATCCAGAATAAATGTCGCAACATCTTCCCGCGAGATGTTGCCGCCGTGGAAATGGCTCAAATCGGTGAGCGTCCGGATCTTGTTGCGTGCAGGCTTGTTGTTGAGGATCGAGGGACGAACGATTGTCCAATCGAGGTCGCTGCTCGTGATGATGGCTTCCTGGCGGTCCTTGTCGGCATAAACCTTGCGCAGAAGCAGGGGGAAGATCAGCTTGTCGAAGAGAAAGCCGCCGTGTCCTGCGCTGTCGCCTGCGCCCATGCCGGTGATGGCGATAAGGCGCGAGACCTTCTCTGCCTTCATGGCGTTTGCAAGAGCTTGGGTCGCGATCGAAAGAAGAGTGACGTCACGAAGCGGGCTTGCAGGTGTCCCCAGTGCGCTGATCACGATGTCCTGACCTTTGACTGCCTGACGCAGGGCTTTTTCATCGCGAGCATCCCCGACTACAAGCTTTGCTCCTTTGAGGTCCTGGGCTTTTTCCGGCGAACGCACCAGCACAGTGACGTCATAACCGCGGCCTACAGCCTGGCTGACAATGTGGCGGCCGGTCGGCCCGGTAGCGCCGAGAACCACGATCTTCGGTGCAGCGACGAAACCTGTTTCTGTTGCAATCGTATTCATGGGAGTATCTCCGGGTTGGAAGTTCTTGACACCTCGAATATGGCTGGTTCACTGTTGATCCGATAGACCATTAATTTAGTCACGATGTCTCACAGATGGAACACTCATGGATCTCGTCGCACTTGCCGATTTTAATCTCGTGGCTCGTCACGGTGGCTTCGGCAAAGCCGCCCGTGCGGGCGGGCGTCCCAAGGCAACCCTTTCCCGGCGTGTTGCGGAGCTGGAGCTTGCCCTTGACCTGCGACTGTTTGAACGTGGTGCGCGTAACCTGAAGCTCACCGAGGAAGGGCGCGCCCTTCACGAACGCACCGCCGCTCTCCTGACAGAGCTGGATGAAACGGCAGCCACCATCGCCTCAGGTGCAGAGAAACCGCGGGGCCGATTGCGGATCAGCGCGCCGCTTCTTTTGTCACAAACGGCCATGGGCAAGATCGCGGCCGGTTTTGCGCTGAAATATCCGGATGTCAGACTGGAAATCACGACAGAGGACCGAGCGGTTGATATGATCGAGGAAGGCTATGACTTGGTTATCCGGGTAAACCCGGATCCGGACGAAAGTCTTGTGGGTCGAGCGTTTCTGCATGATCGCCTGGTCGTGGTGGCAAGCCCCGATTTTCCCCGAGCCGCTGCAGATCGCCCAGTTCCCGGCGTTGTGCGCGGCTTCAGCAATCCGCAGACTTGGAACATCACAACCTCGGAGGGACATTTGACGATAAGCATCGAGCCAATTCTGGCCCTCTCATCCATAATCATGGTTCGAGATGCGGTACGAGCAGGCGTTGGCGCTGCACGTTTGCCGATCTCGCTGGTGAGCCACGATATCGCCGACGGCACATTGCTGCATTGGGGAGATATCGATGGATCCGACATTACTTTGTGGGCGCTCTACCCATCGCGGCGTCTATTGAGCGCTCGCGTGTCTGCATTTCTGGATTTTTTGAAACAGGCCTTCCCGAACGGAACACCCGATGAACTGGCTGCCTACATCGGCAGGTAGCGGGCTAAAGCCTACTCATCCCGAAGATGCATCCGAGCGGGTCAAACGATCGGCTCGTGGCATCGTTACCATTCCGACGGCAGCGCCATGGTTTACGTCCTGTTTGATCGTCGTCAGTGCTCGTTCACATTTGACGTTGAGCGAGCGCTCGTGTGGCCGCGCTCATAAAGTGGGATGCCAAACGATAAGTGAGTGAAGGCATCATTACTGCTCAACTTTTGCCAAAGGCGGGATATCTGAAGTCGAGCGCGGCGGATTTTACCACTCATCGCTTTGCTTATATGAACGCTGCCCGATTATTTCTTGTATCTGTCGGCAAATGCCGGACGACTGTAGGGCCAGCTTTCTGGCACAACACACCAGTTCTTCCAGCGGCTTTCGGGTTTTTGCGTTTCGCTCGCCCAAAGTTTCAATCCATCAACGATGCGGAAAATACCCCGAATGGAACCGAATAATATCGACTATCGCCTGAGAGTTCCCTTTTTCATCGAAACCTCGTGTTTGGCATTGATGTTCGATGAAAAGTTGCGGGTTAGTTATCCGGGATTGGGCATCAAAGCTTGGCAGCTTTGGAACCAGAAACTTCAGATGGATGGTATAGTCCAACTTA
The DNA here is from genome assembly GCF_014189505.1 of Phyllobacterium sp. 628. Taxonomy (GTDB): domain Bacteria; phylum Pseudomonadota; class Alphaproteobacteria; order Rhizobiales; family Rhizobiaceae; genus Phyllobacterium. The sequence goes on from NZ_CP050303.1 coordinate 47,904, forward strand.
TAAGCAACCGAATGGCAAATACTTGTCTAAAGAATGAAACCCAATCGGTGCAGATTATAATCGACGCGCTCGCCGAAACTCTTTCGGAAAATCTCGCACCGATCACGTTGTCTGGGGCGTCAATCAGCGTCAAACCCTTTTCATTCGATAAATAACAGCAGCAATTTTCCATGGTGGTCATCATTGCTACATGGGATCCGCAGCGCTGAGAAAAGGTTTGGGAAACGATGAAAATAGCAGGACATGGCAATCGATCTGAAATGGCCGGTTTGGTTGAATTTGTGTGTCAGAAAATGTCGTGTAATGAGCGCACGCTGGCTCAAAATCTCGAACTGCCCATCAGCGCGATACGAATGTGGAAGATAAGGCCTGCTCCCCGGTTTGTTATTCTTGCGCTTTGCGCGCTCGTGGAAAACCTCAATGCGGACAAGCTGATGGCGACTGAACATCAGCACCAAAAGGATGGCGATCGTGGATTTCAAAACTTTCTACGCACATAAAACCAAGATCTCAAAACGGCTCATTCAACCTCTTGCCACGGAGCTTGGCGTTGGGCGTCGCATTATCGGCTCGCCCGCCACCGGGCATCGGCTTACCTTTGAAGGCGGCATCGCCCTTGCTGTCGCTGCGGCGTTCCTCTGCATTCCATTGCTTGCCACCGCAAGCCCTGCATTCGCCCAGACCCGTGCCGACGGTGCTGAACTCGTGTACCAGACCTCAGGCAAAGTCAGTGCGCAGAACCCCGCCTTTTCACCCGATGGCACGACGCTGATCTTTACACTCTACAAAAACGGTTACGATGGCGGCGACAACCAGCCGGAATGCAATCCCGGTACTAAAAAGAACTGCGATGTCGGTGGCATCTGGAAAATGCCTAGTGCCACTCCTGGCGGCGCAGCATCAGAAATGACGAATGATCATACGTATCCCAATGGCAGCGCCTTGCTGAGCGCCACCAACGTCAACGGACTGGCAACCTGGAATGGCCCGGCCAATCGGGTGACCTTCGCGGATATCAATCGCGATGGCAACATCTGGATCATGATCCCGGATGGCACAGCACTGCAGCAGATTACCCATGCACCAAGCGCCAAAAAACACTCCTATCAGGAACCCACCTTCGCCCCGGATGGCAAGACCATTGTCTTCGAGGATGATCTGGAGGTGCCCAAAGAAGTGTCTTTAGACGAATATGTCGGCAGTATCGCGATTGTATCTGCCAGCGGTGGCGCCGTGCAGCAGCTTCTGATCGACGGCGATAATCGTCTGCCCGTCTGGTCGCCCGACGGAACGCGTATTCTTTTCCAGCGGCGAACGGTTACAAACAATGAGGGTGGCTATCACCTGTTTACCATCAAGCCGGATGGCAGTGAGCTGAATCAAATAACCGGCAACGAGCCAAAGCCTGTCGACAACCTCGATAGCGATGCCTCCTGGTCGCCCGACGGCAAATGGGTTCTTGATTCAGCGTGCTACAACGCAAATCCGGCAACGCCATGCGCAGACGATGCCAAGGCAAATATCTTCCTGGTCTCGGCCGATAAGACTTCAACCGGCCAACCGACCATTATACGCGTCACGAACAATCCCACTGCGGAAGATGGCGCACCCGCCATGAGCCCGGATGGTCGCTGGATTTATTTCGAGTCCCATAAAACCGATGACGATGGTTCGCCCTCCCAGATCTGGCGGATCGCCACGCCCAAACTGCCGTAATCAATCCATCAAGCGAGTGCGCTTTTAAGAACGGTAACCAATGATTTTACCGTTATATGACGACTATTTTAGGCGGCATCAGTATGTCACGGGTTGCACTGCAACTCGGAGGTGATTTGCAACAATATTCAACTCACCAAGCCAGGATTTATAATGGAGAAAGATGAGGCTGACATAATCGCAGCGCTCGCGAGTAGTGCGCTGGACGTTCTTGAACAAACCCCGCTGCTTGCTCTCGTCTCAATTTCTGCCGTTGCAGCATCGTTTTTCATTGCCTTTGCGATCACCCGCCGCCTGAAGCGCAAATGGCCAATTAATTATCGCATTCGAATTCTGATCGACTATCTGTCCACGATTGTCCTTACAATCCTTATTTTGTTCGGGTTAATGCGCGTGTTCAGTCAGACGCTGGGTAATCCATTAACGTTTGTGATTGGTGGGGCGCTAATCCTATTTCTTGTTGTCCGCATTGCAGGGGCGTTCGTCGAGTTACTGTTCAAGCCGCGTGATCCGTTTAGGTCGATTTTGCGCGCTTCCTCGATCTTGTTCTGGATTACAATTTTCTTCTATCTCTTTGGTCAATCCAATCCGACTATCAAAAGCTTTTTCGACGGAGAGTTTGAGATCGGCGATTCCAAAATTAGCCCGCTGTCGATCTTTAACATCCTGTTTTTTGGAGGCATGATCCTTATCATTACGATTTGGACTTCTGAAGCAGCACAGCGATACTTGCATAAGAAAAGCGGCTTGCAGCCCAACCTGGCACTTGCGCTGGAACGTATCATTTCAGTCGCGGTTTGGGTTATTGCAGCGCTCATTATTGTTTCTCTGGCGGGTATTAATCTCACGGCGCTTGCAGCCTTTGGCGGCGCGCTCGGCATCGGTGTCGGTCTCGGCCTGCAGAAGCTTGCCGCAAGTTACATTAGTGGCCTGATATTGTTGTTCGAGCGCTCGGTAAGAGTGGGAGACAATCTGGTAAGCGAGAAGATTACCGGCCGTGTCACTGAGATGACAATCCGCTACACCACAATCCATACGACGGATGGCTTGGACGTACTTGTATCGAACGACAATCTGATCAACAGCACCATTGTCAACGAGACGTTGTCTGACAGCAACGTCCGATTGGAGTTGCCTATTACCCTGTCAGCAGACACCGATCTGGAAAAAGCACGCGCCATTTTTCTTGACGCGGTGGAAAAGCAACCACGTATACTCAAAGACCCGGCCGCAAAAGTCTACACCGCCAGTATCGAAAACAAGAATGTCAAGCTGCTTGCCCGATTCTGGATCAATGATCCCATCAATGGACGCATAAGCATCATCTCAGCCATCAACGAGGCTGTGCTCCAGGAGTTCAAAAAGAAGGGTATAGAATTAGCAGACGGTGAGTTTGCGTGTTGCAGACATACATTTTCATGGAACAAACACGAAGCGCAATCTAACGCGTGACAATGGTCATTAATCTTGGCAGCCACAATCACATGCTCCTATCCGGCAAAAGACGAAAGTGTTGCTCGACGACATCAATGATGTGATCGCGTTTAATGGATACGTGCGGCAGTCAAAAGCTGCAGCACTTTACGCTCCTAAATCACTAAATTTCAAACATCTCGGATGCGTTGCCAAAATTGTAAATTTTCCTCAGCGTGCTCTCCCGTCAAAGGCAAAAACCACCCACGAGCGTTTGAATAGCGCAGCAGACGGAGACATGGAAATTATCGTGATGTTCCCCTATGATATCGACAGAAAATTGAAATGGGTATGCGTTTCAAATGGATGAAACCGCCGATGCCGACCATACGCACAGTAAGCGCGTCGATCAGGTCATGCATGCAATCCGGCAGCGGATCACAGGTCGTACACTTGGACCTGGGGCTCGTTTACCATCCATACGCAGTTTTGCCTCGAGCATGGCCGTATCAAAATCGACAATTGTTGAGGCTTATCATCGCCTGGCTGCGGAAGGCACAATTATATCCCGGCGTGGCTCCGGTTTTTATGTGGCAGGTCACGGGCCGTCACTGCCCTCCAAGGACATCGAGACCCCTCTCGATCACCTTGTTGATCCATTCTGGATATCACATTTATCTCTGAATACTGGCGATGATGTCCTTAAGCCAGGTTGCGGCTGGCTTCCCTCATCATGGATGCCCGAAGTTGCGCTACGGCGGGCCTTGCGTACAATCGCACGCGCTGACGACAGTCAACTCATGGACTTTGCACCACCACTAGGATTGAAAACACTGCGCCAAGTCCTATCGCGGCGCATAATCGAATGCGGCATTCACGCCGTCTATAGATCATGCGTTTCAATGTGTCTCAATGTGCAGACCCGAGAATTTTCGCTGTCCTTGCTATGGCTATTGAACAGCAAGCCAAGGAAACAGCCTTAAATACTTCTCCCTCTTCATTTTGATGTCGGGAAGAGCAAAGAATCTAACCTGCCTTTTTGAGAAGTCCTGGTGCCACATTCTTCAGCAAAGCCACTAGCTGGCTCTGCTGATGGGTGCCAGTCTTGCGAAACAACCGTTCGAGATAAGTACGGGTCGTGCTATTTTTTACTCCGACTTGAAAGGCCGCGTCTTTGAGCGAAGAGCCAGCTGCAAGCAGTACCGCCAAACGAGCCTCCGAACGAGACAACTTGAAGATGGAGCGGATATGTTCCTCAAATCCCGCCAAATTGCCCATATCCATCTTTTTGAACATCACCATCGCACATCGCTCCCCCGCTGTTTCACGAAAAGGCGCGTCGAACAACGGGGCAACTTCAATGAGATATTCGGTGGGATGAGCACAATCGCTTGAAGATTCGAGTACCAAATGCCCTCCCGAACCCGATACTCCGTTGATATGGAGGCCGCATGCATCGGCCGCCAAATTCTGGATTTGATTAAGAATGGAAGGCCGCGCCGCAAGAAATCCATTGCGGATCTTGATTTCGGTCTCGCTGGAATCAATCCACTCTTGAGCAAGATCGTTGATAGCGAGAATCCTCAAATCTGCCGATACGAGCATTGCACCGAATGGCAGACGTGAAAATGTGTTATCCAACGCATTGAAGACCATCATTCTGTCGTTGATTTGGCTGGCACGTTCAAAATGCGGGATGAGCAATGATAATAGCTCCACGTCCTTTTGATCAAAATCAGTTTGGTTCGAGCCCCTACGAACATCGACAAACATAATGCTGTTACGCGTTTGATGGATTTTGCAGCACAAGCCCGCATACATATCTTGAGGCTTCATCCAGTCGTTCCAAAATTCGCTTCGCCGGAACTCTGAAATGTCGAATAAATTACCATCGTATAAAACCGTCTTGAGAGACGTAGTGGACAGAGAGTCAAGCAACGGATTGGCAAGCGTGTATTGTTCTACGTATTTCTGCAAATAACCGCCATCCGGATTTGCAGAATAAGCCCACGTTTTCAATTTATCGTTTGTATGATTTGTAAGGCATGCAGCAGAACTGTTAAACAGTTCACGCATTTCTTCGATGGCTATTTTCCAATATTGGGGGTCGTATGCGGCTTGGTATATTTTACCAATAAGGTCTGTGACATTTGCAAGCGTCGGTTCACTCATATCTGCTTCCTCTGGATATCCAACTGTCGCATCGCTCTTAAACGTACAAATGCGTCTGGCGGCGTACAATCACACGTTGCTGAATCCCGCAACATGTGAACGGCCCGGGTCAACCGGTCTTGGCTCTTCCGTCCCATCCTCCCGAGCAGAGCAAAGACGGCAAGAATCGCGAATGCGTCCAGAAGATCCGTGCCCTTATAAAGTGGAGCCAGCCCGCTGTCGGACGGCACGGGCACTGCATGTGCTTTGATGACACCGTCAGCTTTTCCTAAAGTGCTATCAGCCGACACGATGCGAGGTTCCATTTTGCGCGCCCTTCTGCTATGATTTTCTTAGCAATGACGTTACCTCGAACGCTACGAAAAGTATAGCATGCAATTTCCCAAACCCGGCCAACCCGTACGCGGGTCACAAACTGGGCGCCCAATTATGGCGCTTCTCGATCTGCTGGGGCGGCGCATGAGTTTGCGCGTTATGTGGGAGCTTGCTCACGCGGGACAACCTCTCACGTTTCGGGAACTGCAAGCGGTCGCTGAAACAAATCCGAGCCTCCTAAACACACGCCTCAAGGAACTGCGGGCCGCCGCCATCGTAGTCCATCACACTGGCGGATATGGTTTGAGCGAAGAAGGGAAGTCATTGGTCCGCCTCATCATGCCGCTTAACGAGTGGGCCGCGGCGTGGGGTGCAAACCTCAAGGCCAAAGACGATACGCCAGCTGACAGTTGATTTCCATGGAGAACTGGCTCTGAGGGGGAGCATAAGCATTTGTGGGGCGGGATAGAACGGATGCAAAACGGAAGTGGCCTGAGTTTGTTCCGCCGTTTCTAACAGAACGAAGATCGGCAGAGAGAATACGGTTGTGTTGCAAAGTTTGACTCAGGTAATAAGGGGTCTTACGGCCAGACGCTATTATGCCGTCAGGGCCGCAAACTGTGCTTTGAGCGAGATGGCTTTTGTTGAAGCGAAGATGCCTTGCCGCTTGCGCATCATGTGGATGAGTTCGATACCTGCAAGTGTGATATTGGCTGCAGTTTCGGACTGAAATAGATAATCCAGCGATGCACGGTCGAGTGGTCCATTTCAATGCCACGCTCTGCCATCATTTCTTTCAGATTGCGCAGGCTCAAATTATAAGCCAGATACCATCTAACGCAGAGCAGGATGACTGATTTATCAAAATGGCGTCCTTTAAACATCGAAACATCCCGGCTCATGGAAAGCCAGTTTTATAATACGGTCATCTTGACGAACAGTTTGCAACAGAATCCTTGAGGTCGCCTCAAGCTAACTCGAGGCGACAAATATTTAAGACAGGCCGAGCACGCCGCCTATTCACCCAGTTTGTAGTCCAGGAACCATTTTTTGTTCAGGGTATCAAGTGTGCCATCGGACTTGAGTGCCGCAATGGCCGTATTGATTGGGCCAACAATATCCGAGCCTTTTGCAAAGATGAATCCGAAGTCTTCCGCGCCGAGAGACCCGCCCACGAGCTTCAATTTACCGCCAGATGCATCAACATAGCCCTTGCCCGCTGTGCTGTCGGTGAGCACCACGTCAACATCGCCTGTTTTCAAAGCCTGAACACTCGCTCCAAATGTTTCAAAGAGCTTGATTCTTGGGTTCTTTTCGTCCCCATCCAGCAGATTATTGACCGCTACGTAGAAATTCGTTGTACCGGGCTGTGCCCCAACGAGACCGTCTTTGATTTGACCAAAACTCTTTGCATCAGAAAAGCGCTTCTCATCGCCTCGAACCAGCATGAATTGTTCGGAGCGCATATAAGGATTGGAAAAGTCCACCTTCTGTTTGCGCTCATCATTAATGGTGATCCCATCCATCCCAACTTGATACTGATCATCGGAAACGGCCTGAATCATCGCATCCCAACTTGTGTTGAGATACTTAACCTTGAAATTCAGTCGCTTGGCTATCTCGTTCATCGCATCATATTCCCACCCCTCCACCTTGCCACTTTTAGGATTGACAAACTGCAAGGGCGGATAGGCGTTTTCAGTTACAACTGTCACGGTTTTTCCGCCCAGATCGGGCAGACCAGCTGCTGTGGCGGAGAGAGACATTGTAGCGAGAATTAGTCCAGTCAGAACGATAGATCGCAAATTCATAAGAAACCTCAATCAACGTGTTTTGGTCAAAGGAAGCTGAGATCACACTGCCTCAACTCAAGTGACGGTCTAAAGCACCTGCTGCCAGCAACGTTAGATAGGATCATTTGCGGCGGCACAGGTTCGCGAACGGCTCATGGGTGCGAAATCAATATCGCAATTTACTGCACAGCATGAGAGCTTCAGCTCGGCCAGATCACCGGGACAGAGCTTTTTCCACCCCAGTTATTGGCGCAAGAAATTTGCCATGCATAGTTGGCATATGCCGACCATTTTGGCTTGATCGCACTCGGTCAGTCTGTTGTCAGGCACCTAGGTCGTGGCACAATATTATTGAAATGAACGGGTCGCCGTTTCCGTCATATGCCGACTATTCGACACCAAAAGCTTGTTGTTACAACGTTCAAGACAACAGCCAGGAAGGCAATATGATGATCTCATTTCAGTGGATTAAGTCAGCACTCATTTGTTCCGCAGTGGGCGCTGTTGGATTGCCAGGAACTGCTCTCGCCTGTGAGAACTGGGTTCTGGGTGACGCGTTCAATCTTACCCAGGCGAATGGCGCTTTCGTAAAAGTTAGAGACGTTCACAAATCAGGTGACCAAATTGAAGCATCAGCAAGATACAGCGGCAACGGGGGATATCTGTCCGGTTCACTTTACAGTGACGGTAGACTCAAATTCACCGTCCGTTGGGACAATGGATCTGTAGGCGATTACACTGCTCATGTCGAAGAAAGCGGTGAAGTGGTGGATGGTCGCACATACGACAGAAGTCACCCAGCCAGCTGGTCGAAATGGAGAATGCACGCTATCGAGTGTGACGACTAAATTTGAGCATATACTGTTCCTTCAAATAACATGATGACAGCACTGGACACAGCACGCGGGTAGTGTGGCTGTGGCCGGTGCTGAAATGCATTCGTGCGCAGGCTCGACCACAAAGTTGAACATGAAAATGCCCAGCTGCTAAGCCGGGCATTTTGATTTGGTACTGTATCACTGCTGGACGTAGGTATAAGCGCCGTTCTTACCCTTCTTCCATTCATACATGACATAACCGGGCAATTTCGGATCCCCTTTATTATCGAAGGAGATGGCACCGAGAACAGTCTTGAAGGACCCTTTACCCTTGAGTGTCTTGGCAACGGTTTCAGGATCATTGGACTTGGCTGCCGTCGCTGCCGCAGCAAGTGTCTGGGCTGCGGCATAGGCGTAAAGCGTATACGCCTCAGGTTCAAAGCCCGCGGTCCGGAACTTGTCGACAATCTTCTTGTTTGCCGGGTTTATACGTGGATCCGGGCCGAAGGTATTCAAAGTGCCTGCCACTGCATCACCAGCAATTGCCGCGAGTTCATTCGTCGCAATACCGTCGCCGGAAATGAAGGTCACTTTCAGACCCTGATCGGCCAATTGGCGGATGATCAAGCCACCCTCCGTGTGGAGACCACCCCAGTAAAGGACGCTAATGCCAGCCTGCTTCGCCTTGGCGATCAGCGCGGAAAAGTCCTTGTCGCCGACATTGACGCCCTCATAGAGGGTTGCCTTAATGCCTTTACCTTCAAGCGTTTTCTTCGTCTCGTCGGCAAGACCCTGCCCATAAGGCGTCTTGTCGTGAATCACGGCAATCTTTGCGTTCTTGAAGTGCTTGGCAATATATTCACCGGCGATGCCGCCCTGCTGGTCGTCACGGCCGCACGTGCGGAATGTGTTCCATAGGCCGCGTTCGGTGAACACAGGATTGGTTGCGGCGGGGGTGATTTCAACTATACCGTTCTCCGAATAGACCTCCGATGCCGGAATGGACACACCGGAGTTAAAGTGTCCGATGACGAATTTGACGCCATCTGCCACGAACTTGTTGGCAACCGAAACACCCTGCTTGGCATCTGAGGCGTCGTCGCCCAGCACAATCTTGATCTTCTCGCCGTTGAGACCACCGGCGGCATTGATGTCAGCAATGGCAGCCTCCGCTCCCTTCTGGATCTGTGCACCAAAGGCAGCATTTGGACCGGTCAGTGGAGCTCCGATACCGACCAAAATATCGGCATTGGCGTGACTGCTGAAAACGAGCATTGCTGCAACTGCAACGCTCGATAAAAGGGACATTTTCATTTTGAACTCCGGTTTTAAGTGGATATTGCGGTTCGCTCTGACAAAGCTTTTTAAGACAAAGCGAGCCGCCTCTGCATTTCCCTGTTGATCAGGTAGATGAGATGGGGATCAAGTTAAGCGCGTGGTGATTTCACCACTTCACGCGCATGCCGAGATTGCCGTTTACGGCATAGCTGCCGGCGCCTTCCAGGCTGCTGTTGATGGATGCCTCGCCATAGAGCGAATATTTGTCATTGTGCCAGTTATAGGAACCACCGATGCCAAGCCCGCCCCATAGCCGGTCATCGCGGTTGGCAAAGTCCAGTCCCGCAACACTCACCTTCGAGCCGTTGAGGAACTCGTAATAGAGATTGGCAATGCCATAGACTGATGTCCGGCTCACCGTGCCGTTGCTGGAGACAAATGTGTCCTGATGCTCGACATTGATGCCAAGACGACCCCGGAAGCTGTCGCCCTGTTTGAGAGAGACAGCGGCATTGGCTTTGTCGGTAAAGCTGTCAAAGTCGACGGAGGAATAGATAAGCTGCGCCTGCGGGGTAATGATGAAGCCATTGGCCATCTCGAACCGCTTGCCCGCCTCAATAGACAGCGCATAGCCGGTACCATCGATTCCATCGGTGCCACGCCCACCCGGCAGGCTCGAGGCGAGGCTGGTGTCAAACCAGCTATACTGGGCAAGCGCGTCGGCATAAAAACCGGTATCGCCATACCAGGTCAGGCTGGTACCAATGCCGTAACCGTCCACGTCGATCTTGCCGCCGCCAAAGGGCGATGTGATATTGGCCGAGACCTGACCGTAACTGGCAAAGACACCGCCGATCAGCCGGCCGTCAGCCGTATCGGCCAGCTGGAAGTCAGCTCCCGATTGCAGCTTCCACGTATCCGCATCAAATTGGGTTGATGCTGTCGAGATGTCAGGCTTGCTGACATTGTGTGCACCTTCGATCCTTGCCCAAATACCATTGCCATCCATCACCGGCTTTGCACCCGATGCATTGGCGTCGGCCGTATCTGCCGCATTCGGACGCTGCCAGTAACGGTTGCCCACACGCTGCTGCAAAGTCCCCGGCTGGTTCAACAGCTGCATGGCCTTTGGCAGGTTCTCATAAATCGGCACGCCGGAGGAATAGATCGTGCTGCCATCCGCATTGACCGAGGACAGATAGAAGCCCTGATCGGTCGGCTTCTGCAGTACCCGGTAGCCATAGGCCCCGGCATCGACCGGCGCACCGAGCATGAAAGCCGATGCAGTCGATGTTCCCGCAACATCAATCAGCTTGATGCCATTTTGCGTGCGGGCACCGGTGCCGCCAACATTGTTGACGAACAGAAGCGAGCTGCCCGAGACGTTGCCGCCAACCACAATCATGTCGGTTGCGGAATTATCGCCACCGAGCTTCGCATCAAGCCGCACCGAGCCGCCCTCGCCGGCAAAATTGCCGGAAAAACGTGTGACGTCGCCCGTGCCGCCATCGGCAAGCGTGAGAACGCCCGGTGCCCGGTTAATGAAAGTCTCCAGTCCATTGAACTGTGTCAGCTCGGCAATCGCCGCATTGCTGGCGGCGATCAATGTCTTGGCACTGGTGTTAATCAGCGTGTCATTGCCACCGCCGAATTCGTTGGTACCGCTGGCCGTGTTCCACGTACCATTGTTGTTGAACGTGCTGTCGGCATTGGTTGGATATTTGCCGCCGGAGAGGTCAATTGTGCCGGTGATTACTCCGGTATTGGTGATGGTGACAGGTGCCTTGCCGGTGACTGCAATCGCCAGACCTGTCGAAGCTCCATTCAGATTGCTGATCAGGCCATTGTTAGTGATGAATGTGCCACCGGAGCCTTCGTTCTGTACCTGAATACCACTCAGCGCACCGCGCACCGAGCCCAATGATCCGATCGTGATATCAATATTGCCTTTTGTGCGGCCTGAGTTGAAAGCGTCGATACCGGATTTCGTTGTTCCTACGGCATCGCCATTATTGACGATGGTGCTGCCTCCGGAACCATCATTTCTGATCCCGATAGCGGTTGTACCCCGCGTGGATCCTTCTGCGTCAATGATTGCATTCTGGCTGCTGAAGGCATTGAAAATAGCCAGTCCCTTTGATCCGGTGCCGATCACATCGCCCGTTGTGGTGATCTTCGCATCGCCTGAACCATAATTGACGGCATAGACCCCTTCAGTACCACCGCTCACATTATGCGCTTTGATATCAAGATTGACGGCATTATGCGCGTTAAGCGCATAAATACCCCCATAGACGCCGCCATTGATATCACCGGTCACAGCTATCGTGGTATTACCCGCACCCCGATTGGTCGAAAGAATACCCTGCGTGCCACCTTTGACATTCGTTGCACTGATATTGAGATCACCAGCGGAATCTTCATTGGTGGCCCGGATACCCGCCTTCGTCTGTGCCGTCACATCGCCAGTGGACGAAATACTGGTTGAACCGGTTCCAATGTTTTGAACAGAGATGCCATAAACACCACCCGTAACTTTGGCTGAAGTGATTGTCAGATTTTTCGCATGGATACTGTTGAGCGCATAAATACCAACATGGCCTGCGCCAGCCACATCTCCGGTCGAAGCGATGCTGGTGTCGCCCATACCGTTGTTTTTGGCTTGGATGCCATCATAACCGCCTGTGACGCTGGCTGCATTGATAATTAAATTTCTTGTACCCCCACCATTGTAGGCTTGAACGCCATTGCTTGTGGCACCTGTAACATGGCCAGTAGTAGTGATACGGGTATCACCAACGCCGCCGTTTTCAGCATGAACACCAGCAAAACCGCCAGAAATATTGGTAGCCTCGACCGTCATATTTCCCGCACTGGCCGCATTACTCACATCAGTGCCATTCTTGCCTCCTTGCACATCACCCGTCGTCGTGATGTTCGTATCGCCCGTGCCAAAGTTTCTAGCGTAGATACCGTAAGCACCACCCGTGACCTTAACGGCATTGACCTTAAGATCAGTGGCATTTTGCGAACTATTTGCGAAAATTCCGAAGCCTTTTTCCCCCTGTACATCACCTGTGGCGGTAATGTTTAATTCTCCGGCAGCCCGATGAAAGACAAAAATACCGTACTTCCCACCCTTTACGCCATTGGCTTGAATTGTGAGGGCACCTGTGCCGTCCGAAAGATCTTCGGCTCTAATACCTTTGCCCGACAAGGCGGTTACATTCCCGGTAGCAACAATGGTCGTGCTTCCCGTTCCGGCATTATACGCACGGATGCCGGTATCGTTACCTGCAACGTTTGCTGCACGGATGGTCAGGTCGTGGGCGCTTAATGCATTGCGGCCCGAAATACCATCGCCCCCTCCGACCACATCGCCGGACGCGGTGATCGTTGTGTCTCCCGTGCCGGCATTCCGAGCAGAGATTCCGTAACCAGAACCGTTGACATTGGTGGCCGTGATATTCAAGTTTCTCGCGGTTGTGTCATTGTACGCGCCGATGCCAGCTTGTGATAACCCGGTCACATCTCCGGTCGCTGTGATTGCCGTGTCCGCAGTGCCTCGGTTTATAGCAAAGATGCCGTAACTACCGCCACTGACTTTTGCTGAGTTGATGGTCAGATTGCGAGCGGGTGACCCGTTGAGGACGTTAATGCCGTCTTTGCCTCCTTGCACATCACCCGTCGTCGTGATGTTTGCATCGCCCGTACCAAAGTTTTTAGCGACGATACCGTAATTATCACCCGTGACTTTGGCAGCTGTGATCTTCAGATCGGTGGCATTTTGCGAATTGTCTACGACTATACCGGAGCCTTTTTCCCCCTCCACATCACCTGTGGCGGTAATGTTTAATTCTCCGGCAGCCCGATGAAAGACAAAAATGCCGTAATTTCTACCCTTTACGCCATTGGCTTGAATTGTGAGGGCACCTGTGCCGTCCGAAAGATCTTCGGCTCTAATACCTGTATTCAACGAAGCAGTTACATTCCCGGTAGCCACAATGGTCGTGCTTCCCGTTCCGGCATTATACGCACGGATGCCGGTATCGTAACCTGCAACGTTTGCTGCACGGATGGTCAGGTCGTGGGCGCTTAATGCATTGCGGCCCGAAATACCATCGCCCCCTCCGACCACGCCGCCGGTTGCCACAATTGTAGTATCACCGGTGCCGCCGTTAAAAGCGCGAATGCCGTTGGTTGCACCGCTGACGTCGCCAGTCGTTGTGATCTTCGTGTTGCCGCCCAAATTTGAAGCGTAAATACCATCTCCACCACTGCTCACCTTGCCGGAATTGATTATCAAGTCGTGCGCGGAGTTAAGAACATATATTCCGGCAACCCCACCGATCACATCACCTGTTGTGTTGATGATCACTCCACCAGTGCCGCTATTCACCGCACGAATAGCAGTATTGCTACCAGTGACGTTGACCGCATTGATGGTCAGGCCACTACCTGCTGAATTAAAGGCACCAATGCCGACACCATTTGTTGCTGTTATATCGCCAGTCGCGGTGATGCTGGTGCTGCCGGTGCCACTATTGGCCGTATGGATTCCGCTATACACACCTTTGATATTGCCATTGGTGTTGATCGTTACCGAGCCTTGCGTCGAAGCGGGCGAATTGGATTGAACAAACAAGCCAGTGCCGACACCACCATTATTTGTTGACTCTAAAGATCCGGCATTCGTGTCTGTATAAACGAGGTCTCCATTGCCACTGATCTTCACCGCCGCCGCATCATTCGTGAGCACGCTGAATCCCGGTGCTGTGGTGACATTCGCATCGGGTGCAGAGATTTCCTGTCCGGTCGTATTGGCACCCGAACAGGTGTACATATTTCCTGTTGTCACTGTACAGGCGGCGTAGGCACCCCGGCCATAGCTGAACAGTGCTGTTCCAATCATGGCCGTTGTCAGCAGCAGCCGGTTCTTCAGTGTCTTATCCATCTTCATTCATCTTTCTTGAGGCGGATGACCAATCGGCCTCGCATTCATTGTCTTGCCAGTGGTGCGGTTCTGCGTCGGAGTTTGGCTCAGGCGGCAGCCTCAACGGACGCTTGACCGGAGCTCGAACCATCGCAGCGGGGAGCCGCATGATCTTGCGGTGGCGGCTGATGCGGTATGACGAGAGGATCGTGGGTAATGAGCGTCTCGATCTCGCTGTTGGCAAAGCCCAGCGACATCGGGCAGGAAATGCCCGCCAAGGTAGCCACGTCGTAGATTTCCGCGACATCACCATCAATGCGGAACCATTCGACACAGGTTCCCGTCTCAAGATCGATCACCTGTATGCCGCACCAGGCTTCTGAATCGGCGGCAGTCAGTCGTTCATCCAGTGCCAAACCTTCAAAGCGGGCATAGCGCGGCTTGGACAAACCAACGAAAGCATAGCGTCCGTGGAATGCCAGACCGCGCAGGAAACCCGGACAGAAGGCAAGACAATGGAATTTGCCTGTCTCACGATCGATCCAGCCAAGCTCACCCGCACCGGAATTCAGCACCCACAGCCTGTCTTTATAAAGACGCGGCGAATGCGGCATCGACAGTCCATCGCAGATGATTTCGCCGCTCGCCACGTCCATCACCATGCCGCCATTCGCACGGCGATCGCGCCAGCCGTCGATCGTGTCGGAACGGCTGACAGCTGTCACATAGCGCGGCATGCCATTTTCCATGGCAAGGCCGTTGAGATGGCAGCGGTCCTCATCGACAATCGCCGAAATGAACGGCGGCTTCCATATTGGCGTAAAGCTGCGTTTGTGTGAAAGTTTCGCCAGACAATTGTAGCGGGTGTTGACAAAGATGATCGAGCCATCGGCGAGAAAGCCGATATCGTGAGCATCAAGCGCGCCGGTTGTGTAGGTGATGCGCGGCACATAGCACGCATCGAACGTGCTGTTGACCAGCTCACCCGGCTCCAGCACATTCTCGAACCGCTGAATTTGGAACTGCGTTGCCAGCAGCAACGTATCGCCGTGCGCGGCAATGCCCATGGCCTTGAGGAACAACCGCTCGTTGATCATCAGCCCGCCATTGGGATTGTGACCCAGCAGATAAAACTTTCCCGACTGATAGGACGAGACTGCTACCGAAACATCCAGCCGCACCAGAAGACTGACAAAACCCGGTGAAGCGGAATAAGTAACAGTCCCTATGTCTGATGGGGTCGGTTCTTCTTGACGGAGCGGTTTTGCATGGTGGCCAGCAACTGCATCGTCCGCATCATGCGCGCCGGTTGACGTCTGCAGGAGTGCGATGTCAGCCCCCAGAACATCTATCTCGCCCAGCGACGCTTCAGTCGAATTCCCGGCTTGTTTTATAGCGCCCATAAAGTTCCAACCCTCTCAAAAATCTTGGGTCAGTTTTACGAGCGCGTCTCATCGTGAATAGTCGGCATATGCCAGCAAACGAGGCCATACCGGATGGACTTTTGCGAAGAAATACGTATTTGTTGCCGTTTTGCCGCAAAGTTTGGGCTACAGGACAAGGTAGAATTGGGCACATTGGCAAATATCAAGCATGCGCGGAAAGCGGATAAAGAATCGCATGGCCCCGCACCGATCACTCGTGTCAGGCATTCAAAAGTAGACCCTGGTGATCAGATCTTCATTCTTTTCATCTTCGGTTCGCCGGGATTTATATTGCCATTTGTTATGCTCGTCGCGCGCACGCCAAACGGTCTCAAGCCAAAATATGCCGGTATCATCACAAGTCCATACGGGTAACCAGGCATAGTAAGATTGCCAGCGTTGCGATGCTTTGGTCGCGATTTTTGGCGCGATATCTGATGAATCCATCATGCGACTCCTTGGGGGTATGTTGGGAACACTTCCCGAGCTCGCCACGGGTCTTGCGTGCAATTCTTTGGAGATTTGACGGGTATTAGCCCTACGTGAGTGCAAGTGGGAGTTGCCGCGATCATCGAGATGGCCTGGATGAAAGTGCCACCGCTGCACCGGAGTCCGTACAACCTTGATGGAGCAGTTTGAAGAGATCCGGCTGAATATTCGACGCCAGGAATTCTTGCGATTCATAACATGCAAGATGCCCTTGGCTGAAGGGATCTTCCCGCAATATCTTCCACAACTCCTGCTGAGTGGTTGGACGAACCAAAATAACTTCGCCATTTCGGGGAATCTTCGCACCAAATGCCAAAAACATACCCGTCACATGATGTCTTTCCAAAAAGGCAACGTGCTCGCGCAAACCTCCATTGATGACCTCAGGGGAAGCCAAATATGTCAAAGTCACTAAGAACATTCTTTGAACACCACCATTGTTGGATCACATGTCCACATTCATTTGAGAGGTTAGACATGCCTAACAAAGATAAGGCGGCGCGTTCTATCGGCATTTGACGGTATTCGAGGCCGGAGACATGATCCAATATCAAGTATAATTTTGACTTGGAGGCAGCTGTGCAGTTTCAAATTCAGATAAAAATAGAAAGCAATAGAGCAGATTAGATTGTGCCCAGTGTAGGAAGAACTTCTCAATAACCGAGGTCTTGCAAAGACGTTGATTTTCCATCAATCGCAATGCGTGCGTGAAGAGGCGATTTTGCCTGACATTGATCAAAACGCGTGTTTCGTCCCAATAATGCCTGCAATGAAATGTATTGGCGATTTACTGGCGCATCCCTACAACAACACACCAAGCCGTTGTGGATTCTGGACGTTCGACGCGCACATTGCCGAAACCAGTTCTCGTCAATGATGCAACAATCTCTTCAACTGTGCGCGCCGTAAATACATCTGTTGGGAGTTGCATAAGATCCATGCGCTCTTTCGGAAGAAAGCCAATGACCAGTCGGCCACCCGAGGCAAGCACACGATAAATTTCTTCAAAACCAACATCGAGTGAGGGCCAGAAATAAACCGTGTTGACAGTGCACACCTTGGTGAAGGTTTCGGACAGAAACGGCAATGTTTCTACATTGCCTTCATGAAATTCAGCGCGTTTGGAAGCGATCGCTCCAGCAAACATTTTCTTGGCGCGGGCCACCATGTCCGGGGAGCGATCAACACCTGCAACAAAACCAGCTTTTTCAAGAAGGGATGGCAGAGTTACTCCGCCACCGAAACCGACTTCAAGTATTCTATCCGTCGCATCGGCTTCTAACTTTTCTACCGCAAACGCATTCATTGACGCGTTGCCGTAGTTCATTGCCATAGCAATAAAACGACCCAGAAAACCCGAAGGGCGTGCAAATTGCCGGGCAATGAAGCGGGGGCGGCTCATCGGACTTCCACTCCAAGTTTGCATGCTTTGGCAAAGGTATTGGGGATGCGGCTTATCTGAAATGTAGTGATTTTGCGGGAGCTGTCATCAACCACAATTTTTGCCTCACGGCTATCCATCAAAGGTCGCAGGAGGATCATTTTGCTCTCAGGGACATTGATCTCTTTTGTCAGGTAAGGCGTGGATTGCTCAACGTGTTTCATTATGTTCATGAAGCTGTGACCCTTTTGCGATTTGAGAGTCAGTTTACGAAAGCCACGCGTTGCAGACAGTCGGCATATGCATACAATTTCTGAACACATGATAGATTCTGTTGGGCAACATACTTTGTTCCGGCTGCACTCCAATTTCTGTAAGCGCGACCAAAAGCATTCTTAAAAAAATCCTACCGGTGGCAGACCAAGCCTTTGTTGTCATACATGGCCCCGACGGCATCCCAATCGAGATATATGTGTAATGCGCCTGCATTGGCGTCCCGCCAAAAGCGCTGAACCGGACCAGCGAGATCGTTACCCGACGCACCTTGTTTGGAAAACAAATCGTTGACCACAGAAATAGACTGCCTTGCGGCGAAACTCTGATTGCGGCGAAGGGCAATACGTTCTTTGGGTTCCAAAGCAATTCCCAGACGTATCTTTTCTTCCGCCGCGACCAGACTATTGTGAAGCAACGCGAGCGCGGATTCTATCATCGCTGAAGCTGTTCCTATCGTGGCTTGGATGATTGGAGAACCAGCCAGAGGGAGTATTGTAAACGTTGGAGCAAAACGGGTCCTTGTCTGAGACGTTTGAACAAATGCGTCTAGCGCACCCTGCGCCATACCCAGGATCGGTGATGCCAGAGCGACAGCAATGAAGGTGGTAAACTGATAGAGGCTCATCCTATTGCCGTGAAGCAGCCTGCCTGGAGCCGTGCCCGTCGTAATATCGGCGAAACGCAGGAGCCTGTAATCTGGAACAAAGATGGGTGCGTCAATGCGAACGGTCTTGCTACCGGTACCTTGAAGACCGCAGGTCAGCCATGAATCTTGATCTATTGTGGTTTGGGCAGTTGGAACGAGAGCCCACATGAACTCTGGATTTCCCACCGATTGAGGAACGAGAGTTCCCAGAATGAGCCACTGACTGTTGTCGCAGTTACTGGCGTTTCGCCAAAGTCCAGCGATCTTTATGCCTCCCGGTACAATTTCCACGCATTTGCTGGGAAATAAAGAACTGGCTAAGACGCAATCTGGGTCGCTCAAGACGTCCCGTTGGGCTTCCAATGAAAAGTGTGACACCAGCCACGGATAAGCAATAGCCAAAGCCCCGCACCACGCGGTACTGCCGCAGGCTTGACCCAATTCATATGCAATCAGACTAAGTTCACTTGGGCCATATTCAAAGCCGCCAAATGCCGCCGGACGAAGCATCCGAGTGAGTTCGGCATCTATCAGCAATTTCATCGTTGTTTGGGAAACCCGGCGGTTGTTTTCGGTTTCACGCGCCGATGCACTGAGGATCGGCTTGAGTTCGCGTACTCTGTCAATAAGTACAGAAAATTCCGTTCGATCCGCTTTTTTCTCCAAGGAGGGAAGAATGTTTGAGTGCATAACTACTTTCCCGGCTCACAAGGGCTTAACCAACGAGCTACGGCCAAGATCGTGCGAGAGATCCCGTCCGGCCGGTTGGGCATGCCTGACCTGACGCTGTTGCTTTCCAGCTTGAACTCCGAGTTTAGATCGCCCGTCACCACCGTTCTCCCTTCCAAGACAACAGAACCGATCTTGCAGTTGTATTCCGACAGATAACCGTCCGACGTTTTGGTGACGAGACGTTTAGAACATGAGGCATCGGCGGGAGCTTGGGCTGATATAATAAGCGCATCGGTGGCATCACTCACACATTGGCGCGTCGTAACACTCTTGCCATTCACTTCTATCGTCGTTTCCCATAATCCCGCTTTGCGTTGCGGAATATCGTCGGCTAACGCTGCGGCGCTCTGAGCGGCCAGAATTGCCGCTGCCCAAATAATTTGCCGCCTTACCTTCATATTCGCTCCTCTATTTTCCGCGAATTCGGCCCGTAACTTAACGCCCACCAATGGTGCATCTAGCTTCGCAAACCATGACTAACAGAACTCAATTCCCCGTTCTGCTGGCATATGCCGATCATTGAATGAGGCTCTGTCAGGATGGATACAGGAGTAATTTACGCGGTATGTCCCGAGACCCGTCAGATCTCATCAATGGCCAGAGGCTTGATCAATTTCTGAAGCGGACGAAAAATCCCATCTAGCGAGCGCTTGCAACTTCATGGAGTTACGAGCACATTGATTGGATCGCGGCTGCCTCTGGCGCGGTTGCGCCAAGGCCGAAGCGGGGAAGTTCAGACCGCTCTCCGGCGCTTAGCGTATGGTTTTTCTGTTTTTTGAGACGATCCCAATTGGCAGAAAGTCGCAGAATAATTAGGGTAAACATGATGCCAACAAAATACGAACGTGTCACATCTGTGCCCATACCTGCAGAGGCAACGATAGGCCATACCTACGAATTGGTACACTTAGCTGACGCGTACTCGGTTCAACTTCCAAATGGCACCCTCACAGACCCGGAGCTGCTGGCCAGATTCATCTTTTCCCAGCAACCACCTTGGATCGGCCGCCTCATCAAAATGCGAGATGCTCTCGTTGCTGGATTGGGTCTTAAGACAGCCCGTCATCTCAAATCCCTTGGTGAGCGCGACCAGACGAATCGCCTTGGAATATTCAAGATCTATGGCAAAAGCGGCCTTGAAATCGTGTTTGGAGAGGATGATAAACATTTAGACTTTCGTCTGTCTGTCCTTTGCGCCAGCCCGGTGGCAACGCAAGAGGAGCAAAGTCTGATCTTTACCTCTGTTGTTCACTGTCACAACCGCTTAGGGCGTATTTATATTTTTCTAATCGCGCCGTTTCATCGTCTGGTCGTGCAAGCAAGCCTACGCCGCGCTGCTCGCATGGGCTGGCCCAGATCAACAGGAACTTCCTTCGTACAGGTGTAATTCGGCCACCTATTTCGTTGATGAGTATTTTCAGTGGTAGTTGGCCCGGCAGATTAATCACTTTTCCGAAAGGCTGCTTGGAGCAGCGCAAAAGCACCGTCAAAGGTATGGCCGCCGGCATAAGATCAGTGCTGTTTTGGCATGCCATGCGGGCGAATATATCGCTTCTGCGCAGCTATACGAAAGATGGCATTGGGCGCGCCGTATCCATTATAGCCTCGCCGTTCAACAATCTCAAAGAAGAAGCCCTCGCCATAGTTCGGGCTATAGAGTTGAAAATACTCCCCACTTTCATCGCGGTCATAGAGAATATTTGCCTTTTTCAGCCTGTCGGACAAATCAGGATCAAGACCAAACCGGGCTTCTACATCATCATAATAGTTGGCCGAAATTTCCAGAGGAATGAATCCGTTCGCCTTCAACGCCTCAACTGTCTTGAAGATGTCATCCGTTTCGAATGCAAGGTGCTGGATGCTTGATCCAAATTTCTCTGCAAGGAAATGACCCGCGAGCGTGCGACGGTTTTCAGCACCGTTCATCGTGATGCGCAATGAGCCCGCATCATTCTCGACAACCTGGCTGCGAACAATCCCTGAGGGATCGATGATATCAACCATCGGTGTCTTCTTTACCTTTAGAATAGAGGTGTAAAAGAGCAGCCATGTGAGCATTTCGTCGAAATTCATGGTTTGCGCGACATGATCAAATCGCAGCAACCCCGCATCCTGTGTTGTCTCATTTTCGGTGACAGGCTCGAACTCCTGTTCCCAGATGTTCACAAATTCAGGCTTGTCATCAATGAAGTAGAGCACATCCCCGCCGATACCGCGAACAGCAGGTATTATCATCTCGGCTGGCCCCGTCGGCTGCTCGAAAGGTTCGGCGCCAAGTGCCAGAGCCCGCTCAGAGGCCGCATGCGCATCAGCCACGTTAAGACCAAGCGCATAGGCTGACGTACCATGGACCGCATAGGATGAATGGGCAAAACCCTGACGCTCGGTATTGATCACAAGGTTGATATTGCCCTGGCTGTAGCGAACAACACTTTTGGTTTTGTGCTTTCCGGTCTTACGAAAGCCAAGAACCCGCAAAAGGGAGGCAAGTTCCTTCGCCTCCTCGGCGCTGGCGGCAAATTCCACAAATTCAACCCCGTTCACTTCAACCACGTTGGGCATTGCGGGGACAGTCATCGCGACATCCGGTTCATTCCGGACTACCTGATCACCCAGATAGATAAGCGAGCGGTGTCCGTCTACCGCAATCGATTTTGAAGAACCACCCCGAAACTGGTCATTGAAGATTTCAAGGGAGAGATATCCGTCGTAGCCAGTCGCTGCCACCGAACGCATGAAGTCCAGAACGGGAAGATCCCCCTCTCCTGGCATGTTCCTGTAGTGACGGCTCCAATAGAGAAGGTCCATATTGATAAGCGGCGCATCCGCCAGTTGAATGATGAAGATTTTCTCCTTCGGGATGGAGCGGATCGAGCTGACATCGATCTTGCGCGCCAGCGTGTGGAAACTGTCAAGGATAAGACCGATATTGGCGTGATCGGCACGCCGCACGATTTCCCACGCATCACGGTGGTCGTTGATGTGCCGTCCCCATGCCAGTGCCTCGTATCCGACACGCAGACCGCGTTTGGCCGCACGTTGGCCCAATTCATGGAAATCCGCAGCCGCACGGTCAAGGCCGCCAAGAGCGATCGGGGAAACATTGGAACACACCAGAACCAAATCCGTTCCTAGTTCCTGCATCACGTCAAATTTGCGCTCTGCCCGATCGAAGGTTCGCGACCGCTGCGGTTCCGGCATGCCTTCAAAATCGCGAAAAGGCTGAAAGAGCGTAATTTCCAACCCGTGATCCCGGACCATCCTGCCCACATCACGCGCGCTGCCATCGAAGGCGAGGAAATCATTCTCGAATATTTCGACTCCGTCGAAACCGGCCTTGGCTATCGCGTTCAGTTTTTCCGGCAATTCGCCGCTGAGCGAGACGGTTGCAATGGATGTTTTCATGCGGCATCTCCATGTTGCGGCGCCGACAGCATTGCACGCGCCTCCGCACAGCTCGCTACACGACGCCTGTGGCGCGAGATTGTGTCCGCAGCGATCTCCACCAACTCGGCGTTGCTGCGGGCCAATCGCTCCCTGGTTATGCGAATGTTGTCTTCGAGGCCTGTCCGCACAGCGTCTGCCTCGCGGAGCAATGCCCATTCCATGACAGCTGCCTGATGGCGCCCAATTCCGGCTGCCGTCCATGTAGCTTTTGGCAAAAGGCGCCGCAATTCACCCAGCAGGAGATCGAGCAGATGTTCATCGGCAGGCAACGCATTCTCCACCCCCATGACAAACTGCACATGCGGGCGGTCATCCATCAGTCCGGTTTCAACCAGCCGCCGCGCGCTGTGCAAATGCGACAGGTCAAATATCTCGATCTCAGGCCGGATAGCATTGTGTTTCATCCGGCTGGCGAGATCGTTCACAAGCGTTGTATGATTTTCGTAGACGATATTCGGGAAGTTGACAGATCCCGTCGATAGCGAGGCCATATCCGGCTTGAGATAAAGTGCCGAACCGCGCAAACCCGGATCACGTCCGCGTCCCCCTGTGGAAAATTGCACAATCATGCCCGGACAATATTTGACGATACCATCCTGCACTTCAGCAAATTTTTCCGGTGATGAGGAAGGGCTCTCGTCATGGTTGCGCACATGGATGTGCACCAGGGATGCGCCTGCCTCATAGGCCTCGTGCGCAGATTCGATCTGCTCGGATGGATTGACCGGTAGAGCTGGATTGTCCGCCTTGCGCGGTACCGATCCGGTGATCGCAACTGCTATGATGACTGGGTTCATTCGGGCCCCTCCCTTGGCCGTATTGAAACATCGCACAAGACCGCTTTTGCACCCGATCAAACAGCGGCTTTGCACGCCCTTGACATGAACGTACCAGTTCGTTCATTATGCGTCAATCGCGGACTGAACCAGCAGTGTGACGTTGCGATGGGGGAGAAGATGGGAGGACATATGCAGCCGAACAGTGCGGGTGCGCCGCTTTGTCAGCCGTTGCATCGGGCGACGGCAAAATGACGATTGCTCACAAAATTCTGGTCCTTAACGGACCCAACCTGAACCTGCTTGGAAAGCGCCAACCGGAAATTTACGGCAAGGAGACGCTTGCAGATGTCGAGGCGCAATGTGCGCATCTAGCGGCAGAACTCGGGTTTTCAATCGATTTCCGGCAAAGCAATGCCGAACATGAACTGATCACTTGGATTCACGAGGCACGGGAAACTGTCTCGGGCGTCGTCATCAATCCTGCCGGGTATTCCCACACATCAGTCGCGATCATGGATGCATTGGCCGCATGCTCCTGCCCCATCATCGAGGTCCACATCTCCAACATCCATCGGCGTGAGGCATTTCGGCATCACAGCTACATATCGAATGTTGCGACCGGCGTCATCTGCGGTTGTGGCACGCAAGGCTACATCCTCGCCTTACATCACCTTGCCGCACTCCTCGAAAAGGTTATCCGATGACCAAGTCTACATCTGATCATTTTCTCCTTGGCCTCGTCGGTGCAGGCATTCAAAAATCACGTACACCCGCCATGCATGAGCGGGAAGGAGATGAGCAGGGCCTTCGGCTCCTCTACCAGACCATTGACCTTGAACGGCTCGGCATTGGGCCTGAAGCACTCCCGGACCTGTTGATCGCGGCCGAACGAATGGGCTTTGCCGGATTGAATGTGACTCATCCCTGCAAACAGGCCATCATTCCCCATCTGGATGAACTCTCCCCCGACGCCGCCGCCCTTGGAGCAGTCAACACCGTCGTGCTGCAGGGAGGGCGCCGCATCGGTCACAATACAGACTGGTGGGGTTTTTCCGAAAGCTTCAAGCGCGGCCTGCCCGGTGCCCGCCTGTCCTCAGTCGTGCAACTCGGCGCTGGGGGTGCCGGTGCAGCGGTTGCTCATGCCCTTCTGACACTGGGTGTTCGCGAACTCGTTCTGACGGACAAAGACCAGTCACGTGCTGAAGAGACCGCTGCTGCGCTCAATGAGCATTTTGGCGCCAGCCGCATTCGCGTCTCCAAAGACCTCGCAACCGATATCGCGGCAGCTGACGGACTGGTTCATTGCACGCCGACTGGAATGGACAAATACCCCGGCACGCCCCTGCCCGTTGAATGGCTTCACCCAAAACTCTGGGTAGCAGAGATTGTCTATTTTCCGCTTGAAACGGCTCTTCTTCGCGCAGCGCGCCATCTCGGCTGCCGCACGCTTGATGGCGGCGGCATGGCGGTCTTTCAGGCAGTGGAAGCTTTCCGTCTTTTTACAGGGGTGAGGCCCGATCACGAGCGCATGATGCGCCATTTTATCCAACTCGGCTCCGGAGCGAAGGAGGCCGCAGCCTGAGCCGGGCACCAATGAAAGCCTTTAGGAGGAGGAGACTTCCATGCATCAACCAACAGGTGTCAAAGCACCCAGGAAAGCGGCACTTGCCAGCTGGATCGGCAGTGCCGTCGAATATTATGATTTCTTCATTTACGGGACTGCGGCGGCGTTGATCTTTCCAAAGATCTTTTTCTCCGCCGCAGACCCTCAAGCGGCAACCATTGCCTCGTTCGCAACCTTTGGCGTAGCGTATATTGCACGGCCCTTCGGAGCCGTCATCCTTGGTCACATCGGCGATAAGTTCGGCCGCAAAAAGGTCCTTACATTTACACTGCTGCTGATGGGTTTCTCGACCTTCATCATTGGATGCCTGCCAACCTATGACCATGTCGGTATTCTCGCGCCGATCCTGCTTGTCATCGCGCGCCTCTTACAAGGCATTTCGGCAGCAGGCGAGCAGGCCGGGGCAAACTCGATGACCCTTGAGCACGCGCCGCCTGACCGCCGCGCCTTTTTTACAAGCTTTACGCTGAGTGGGACGCAAGCCGGACTTATTCTGGCAACACTCGTCTTTATACCCATTGCAAAGCTGCCTGAGGCAGATCTGCTATCGTGGGCATGGCGCATTCCATTCTTTCTCAGCCTTGTTGTGGTCATTGTCGGGTTCTGGGTGCGTCGTACTCTACCGGAAACTCCGGTATTCATCGAAGAGGCCAAGAAACACGAGGCATCAAAACTGCCGTTCATAGTCCTGTTCAAAAACAACTGGACTGACGTGTTGCGCATTGTTTTCGCCGCGCTGATTTCCGTCGTCAGTACGATATTCAGCGTGTTCACCCTCTCCTATGCGGTCAACACAATGCATATCGACCGCTCGACGATGCTGACTGTTCTTGTGCTGGCCAACATTGTTGCCCTTGGTGCCATTCCCGCATGGGCCATTCTTGCAGACCGCATAGGACGCAAGCCGGTCTTCATCTTCGGTGCCCTTGGTTGCGCAGTACTGATCTGGCCTTACATATGGGCGATCAGCCAAGGAAACCTGACGCTGATCTTTGTTCTCGGCATCCTTTTGTCCGGAGTGGTCTACAGTGCCTCTAATGGGGTGTGGCCCGCTCTTTACGGCGAGATGTTCGATACGCGGGTCCGGCTTTCGGGCATGGCAATCGGCACACAAATCGGCTTTGCTTTGGGAGGCTTTGCACCAACCATCAGTGCAGCGCTGCTTGGGACCGGACCAAATGGCTGGGTCCCTGTGGCAGCGTTCACAACGGCAACTGCCGTGATCGCCGCGATTTCGGCTGCAACCGCCTCGGAGACTTACCGAACCCCGATGGAAGATCTCGGCAAAAAATAAACCGGGACGACAGCGCAAATCACCATAATGGGCGGGGTAATACTCCGCCTATTATTGTTGCTGGAGCAGCCCGATCACGGCATCGGCAATCATCTGCTTGTGTTTCTGCCTGCGGCCAGGCTCTGACAAATCAATGCGGTGGATCGCACCAAAGGTATGGCGGTTCGCAACGCGGAAGAAACAGAAAGCGCTGATCATCATATGGATGTCGACGGGCTCAAGATCACTGCGAAACAGCCCCTTGGCGCGGCCTCGTTCCAATATGGCGCTGATGATCTGGATAATCCGCAGGTTGATTTCCCGGATTGATGTTGCTTCGGCAAGGTGCTTGCCTTGATTGATGTTCTCGATGGTCACAAGGCGCACGAAATCTGTGTGGCTGTCATCATTCTCGAATGTCTGGTCGATGACGCGGCGCAGAGCCTCCACAGGATCAAGCAGATCAAGTTCAAGTGCAGATTCAATGGCTCTGATATCGGCGTAAGCTTTTTCAAGCACAGCAAGATAGAGCCCGTCCTTGCCGCCAAAATAGTAATAGATCATGCGCTTGGAGGTTTGGGTTCGCTCGGCAATTGCATCAACGCGTGCACCGCTTAGGCCGTAAGTAGCAAACTCTTCGGTGGCGACTGCAAGAATATCCGCTTTTGTCCGGTCCGGATCAT
Source organism: Phyllobacterium sp. 628 (assembly GCF_014189505.1). Lineage (GTDB taxonomy): Bacteria > Pseudomonadota > Alphaproteobacteria > Rhizobiales > Rhizobiaceae > Phyllobacterium. The sequence goes on from NZ_CP050303.1 coordinate 75,096, forward strand.
TCGTTCGGCTTCGCTCAGGTGCTGAACGTTTTCGCGAAGGCGTTTGGTTTGGCATGCCTGAATCTATCTGTCTGCTGCAATGAACGATACGTCATAATGGACGAACCTATACGTCCAACGCAATACCAACGTGGGTCTTCGGTAATTTTCTGCGATAGCGTGTTTTCCCGCGATATCACGGTAATCCAAATTGCCGGCGAAAATATCCACGGCGCTGAGCCAGCGACAAAAGAACAATTGCCAGTCTTTTCATTGTTCTTCACCTTTCATGATCGCGGGTATTTAATCGTTTGGATCAATCCATTGTGGGCGGTTTTATTCTGAGTTCCAGACGCATCAAATCGTATGTGTGCCTGGACCAATCAGCGATTGACCCATTCCATACTTCCCTTCCCTCACAAAAAAATTCATATTATCATTCTTGTTATAATGTGTGAGTATCCGCACATCTTTTCAGAATTTGCGCGGAGATACGCACATAACTACACGCACTCAAAAAACGTCATTTGGAAAAAATAGCGCAACTACAATATGTTATAAAGTTTTAAGCGACTGGCATGGAGTTTGCTACGGTATAAGTCCGAGGACAAATTGAGCCGTCCTTGTAACTGAGCTTGGGAGACTGGCTGATGGGCTCCATCACAGTAAAGCTCATATGATGGAGGAGAAGCCATGTTACTGAACCGCGAACGCTCACAGGTTCCGTAATGTCGCCTGTTAACGATTCCAAGTGATTGATACTTTGATTGATTTCAATTTGCTGTGAAGAATGGAGGAATCTTCAATGACCTTACCGACAGTGAAGTCACAAAAAGCCAATACCAATGAAGCACCGGTATCCTTTGATGCTTCCAAGTGGAATGCTATTATTTCTGTTGCGACAAAGGAAACGTCGGACGACAGCACGCGCAACCAAGCCGAGGCTTTGGGCATTGAATGGGAGCGGCCCAAGGGCGACAACCGTTCTGCCAAGTACATCATTGAAAACTCTCCCATGCTGAAAGACCTGATTGATCACGAAAATGGAGGCAAGGGCCGCCCAGACGTTGGTGACATCAAGGATGGTCTGAAGAAACTTGTTGGCGACTACGAGAATGACTCTGATGCCGCGTTCAGGGCGGACCAAGTGCTTGAGCACATTGAAAAATTCGACAGTGACGGGAACCTTATTTCTGGCAAAGATGTCGGGAATGGCAAGATCGATGGGATCACTGATTCCGACCAGGTAGAGCACGGAACGGAAGCTGGCCGGCTGAAAGATCTGGCCAAGTATGGATTTGAACACCTGAAGGGTGATCTCATAAAGTCGAACACATTCTGGGGTGATCAGAAAGCCCGTGAGGATGCGGCGCGCCTCGGTATAAAGTGGGTTACTCCCGAGGGCGATAACCGGTCAGCTGAGGACATCATCAACGACAATCCCCTTCTCAAAAACCTCGGCAACCAGAGCGGTGTGAAGGATAAGCTGAAGGATCGCGTCGGCGACTTCGAACATGATCGCGACGCAGCCTATCGTGCCGTACAGGTTCTTGAGCATATTGAGAAGTTCGACGATGACGGCAAGATTCAGGACGGCAAGAACGTCGGTAATGATGAAATCAATGGCTTTACCAAGAGCGGTGAAGCGGAACACGGGACAGAAGCAGGCCGTCTTCAAGATTTTGGCAAATACGGTTTTGAAAATCTGAAGGGCGAGTTGCCGGATCAGCTCGATCCGAAGGACAATAAGGAAGCGCGCAAGGAAGCAGAGGCGCTTGGTATCGAGTGGGTTCGGCCGGAAGGCGACCAACGATCAGCCAAAGAGATTATCGACGACAATCCCCTGCTGAAGAACCTCCAGAACCACGGCAATGCAAAGGATATGCTGAAGGAGCGTGTCGGCGATTTCGATCGGGATGCTGATGCGGCATTCCGTGCGGCACAGGTTCTCAAACATGTTGAGAAATTTGACGGCGACGGCAAACTTCTGGACGACAAGAAGGTCGGCAACGAAAAAATCGATGGCTACACCAGCAGCAACGAGGCCAAACACGGTACGGAAGCTGGCCGACTGCAGGATTTCGGAAAGTATGGCTTTCGGAACCTGAAAGGCAACCTGCATGAGGTACCCGCAAAGAACGATGCTCCTCCAACAGCGCCCGGTAAGGAACCACCGGCGGACGGCAAACCCGGATCAGGCGAGATTATCGACGAGAAGAAGGCACACGAACAGGCCGAAGCTCTGGGTATCGAGTGGAAACGCCCGAAAGATGATGACCGTTCAGCCAAATCCATCATCAAGGACACTCCCATGCTGAGCGACCTGATTGACAGGAAAGGCAGTAAAAATCGTCCGGATATCGACAATATGAAGGAGGATTTGAAGAAACGGGTCGGCGATTACGAAAATGATGCCGATGCGGCCTACCGGGCCGCACAAGTTCTAAAGCATATCGAGAAATTCGATTCCGACGGGAAGATCAATTCCGGCAAAGATGTGGGGAATGACAAGATCGATGGGATTACTGATTCCGATGAAGTCCGTCACGGGACCGAAGCCGGACGACTGAAGGATTTTGGCAAATACGGATTTGAAAACCTGAAGGGCAAGTTTCCCGAGCGATCTGAGTCAGGTAAGAACGAGGAGGCTCGCAAGCAAGCGGAAGCGCTGGGCATCAAGTGGGACCTGCCGAAATATGACAAGCGCGATGCCGGGCAAATTATTGACGATAGTCCGCTCCTCAAGAATCTCGGCAATCAGAGCGGCGTAAAAGACATGCTGAAGGATCGCGTTGGCGACTTCGAACATGATCGTGATGCTGCCTATCGCGCCGTACAGGTACTTGAGCGTATCGAAAAATATGACGCCGAAGGAAAAATGCTTTCCGGCGATGATGTCGGCAATCACAAGATCGACGGTTTCTCCCCGAGCGGCGAAGCCAAGCATGGAACGGAAGCTGGACGCTTGCAGGATTTTGGCAAGTTCGGCTTCTCAAGTCTGGCGGGAGTCAGTGACAAGTATGGCGACTATCTGAAAAAGAATGGGGATGCCGACGATGCCTCTAAGCTAATCGCGAAATATGGCTCTGCTCTTTACGAGAATTTCGACTCCATCAAAGATGCCACGGGTGCCGGGGATCATCTGACGATCAAGGATCTTCAGAAATTCAAGGACGAGAACCCCAAGCTGATGAGCGACGACCTGAAGAAGGCACTCGATTTCTGGAGTAAGCCTGGCAGCTTTGATATTCTTGAGACCAGCCACGACAAACTGCGAAACGGCTCCGACGGAAAACTTTCCAAAACGGACATATCGGATTGGTTGAGCAATGACGCACCGAAGGATGCAAAAGGCGCAATTGAGTTTGCTGTACGCGCTGCTGACGGCAATGCCGTATCAGATGTGCAGGTAGAGAAATTTGACGACGAGATTTTCAAGAACCCGGAAAAATACAGCCCTAAGGAAAAGGCTGCCGTCGTACGCGATCTGCAGAAAGCATATGATCTCGTCGGAATGGGCAAACAGGCCGGCATGTGGGACAAGGACTACATCATAAAGAAACTCGGTGACCGGGCCGGAGTTGGCGGAGACCCCGAAGCTGTCCTGAAAGAAATCCAGGAACGCATTACAACTCTCCAGAAGGATCCAGAGGTTGTCAAATTCCTGAATGAAACAGGCGAGAAAACACTGAAGGACTTTGTCGACAGTGATAAAGACCTCAAGAGCGCATTGATGGGAATCTACGACAAGGACATCAAGACCGGCGCAGAACTCGACAAGTCGTGGAAGTCAAAGTCCGACGACGGAAAAGCCATTGGGCCAACAGAGAATCTTGCGAACTTCTTCCAGATGGGGAAGATGTACCAGGGCGCTTTGGGAATTAACGACACCAAAGCTTTGCAGGGCGCCGTCAAAAACTCCAAGCACAATGGCGAACTCCAGGAGTTTTACGAGAAATCGATGGTCTCCGGCGATCGCTTGAAGGAATTGCTGAAAGACCACTCCGCCGAAGAAGCAATAAGCACTTTCAGCCTGGAAGCCGCTCTCTACAACGCTGCTTTGGATCCTGAATTTACGGGCAAGTACGATAAGAAACTCAATGAGAATTTCACCTCCATTGCTGAGGACGGCGCATTCAAGAATGCGTCGTTTGACGACCTCAAGAAGGCGTTTGGTGTCAATGGCGGCGATGAGCTGGATGAAAAGCAAGTCGAGAAGATGATTGAGGAGATCGGCAAAACGAATCCTGAATCTCTTGTCAATGCAAATGGTGAACCTGCAAAACCGGATCAGATTCTGGCCGCCTTCCGAGGGCAATGGGAGCTGCTGCGGCAAGGTACCAAAGGGCTTGGGGCATATGGTGTGATCGATGCTAACAACTCGGCCAAACAGCTCTTTGACAAAGGTATCCAGCATGGTGTGAGCGGACTGCTGCTGAGTGGTATCACCATTGCCAGAGGCATCGGTGCGAACGGCAATCTGACGGATCGCCAGAAGGCCGATATTGCAATTGGCTCCGTCCAGACGGCCGCCATTTTCGCTGAGGGTGGGGTGAAGAACTACCGCGAATACCTGAAGAATGCGGGGATCGATCCAAAGAAAATCGACGATCCGAAGACGTTCAACGAATACTTGCAAAAGAATGCAAGCAGGTTCGAATTTGGATTCAGGGGGCTTGGTGGGGGATTAGCCAATCTTGCACTCGGGGCCTACAGCATCTTCGATGGCGTAAAGGCTATCAGAAACGGCGATGTAGCGACCGGCGGCGTGAGTATCGCGACTGGTTCCATTGGTCTCCTCGGCGGTGCTGCGGTTACTGTGGAAGGTGGAATGGGCGTCGCGGGTCTTGTGGTTCCGCGTTTGATCCAAGGGCTGGGTGCAGGATTTGGCGTCGCAGGTGGCGTCCTCAGCTTGGCATCAGTGTTCATTTTCGCAGCTATTAATGAAAGCAAGGCGTCGTCTCTCCAGAACGATTATGGAGATCTTTTGGGAGATTATCTGAAGAAATATAAGATCGACGGCAAAGCGGATGACAGCGCTTGATGTGGCAGATCGATTATTCAACATAGGCGATCCGCAGAGTTTCGGTGCCGACGTTTAATGAATGCCAGCTCGTATTTGCGGGAATACCCGCCCAATACAGCTGGCCTGGGTCCTGGCGTTGAGGATTGTGTCGCAAAGCCAATCACAGCGACCGGGACGACGGCACTTCGGGTTGTCGGAATGTCGGCCTATCTTTCAGTGCGATTGTCGCTTTCATATGGAATCTCGATCTTCGAAAGATTGGTCACCAGACGTTGGTTCAAGACTTTCACGATGCATTGCCACATCGCGCGATACTGCGCCGATCCGCATGATCATCAGCTACTTATAGTTCGGCCTCGGGGGCAGATTCATTTGGCCCGGCAGCGGACCACGAGACCATGAATGGATCCTCCCGCATCGCTGCCACGAGATATTCGATGATGGTTCTTACGCGAAACGGCATGTTGCGCCGAGAGGAGTAGACCAGATTAATCGGCAGGCGGGCCGGCAGGAAGTCTGGCACCAGATTGATCAATCGGCCTGCCTCGATATCAGGAACGGCAAGGATATGGGAAAGAATCGCGATGCCGGAACCGGCAAGTACCGCGCGATGAACTGCAACGGCATTGTTAACAACGAGACGCGGAGCAACCCGCACGGCGACTTCATCCGCACCGTTGGAAAACAACCAGGCGATACAAGACGTGCTGAAAACGTTGGTGAACTAACGTTCTTGATTGCCAACGAAACACCGAGGATCAGCCGCGCCCGGCAGGTCTTCGTGTTTACCGACAAGGGTGGACACCAGCGCGTCGGCGCAGTCTCGGCCGTCGGGAAGGTCGAGCGGGACTCGCCTCGCATCCGCTGGATCGAGAGCATTATTGCGGCGCTTGCAAAAGACGCCGGGCTTGGCGAAATGCGGGAGTTTACTCTGCCTGCCTATTGCGCGCCCGATGATGAGGAACACAAGACGTTCCCGTACCGGTTCCTTGCATGGTTTCCGCTTAAGCTGCGCGATGGCCACGTGTTCGCGGGAATGCTTCTTGCACGTGAAGTGCCGTGGAATGAAACCGATATCGTCGTCGTATCCCGCCTTGCTGAAACCTACAGCCATGCCTGGTCGGCGCTGACGGGTGAACGTAAACTCAAACGCCGTATTCGCCTCAAGCCGCTATTACTTGGCGCTCTGATCGTTATCGCAGCTGCCGGGTTCATACCGGTCCCTCTGACAGTTTTGGCGCCGACTGAAATCGTCCCTATCGATCCGCGTATCGTCGCAGCACCTATAGACGGTGTGATTGAATCGATCGAAGTTGATCCGAATGTGAACGTTAGCAATGGTCAGTTGCTGCTGCGCATGTCCGATACGGCGCTTCGCAACGAACTGGCGGTCGCTGAGCAGGAGGTCAATGTTGCCGAGGCAAAGCTCAAACAGGTCACGCAAGGCGCCATCGCCGATCCAAAGATGCGCGGCGATCTGGCCGTTGCCGGCACGGAATTATCGCTTGCCACGGCTAAACGCGATTACGCCCGGGATTTGCTGGCGCGCACGCAAGTCACAGCGCCGGAAGCGGGTGTCGTTATCTACACTGACAAACGCGATTGGGTCGGGCGTCCCGTTTCGACCGGTGAACGGTTGATGGAAGTCGCTGATCCCGGCAGAATTCAGATCCGGGTCGATGTTCCCGTTGCCGATGCCATTGCCGTGAAAGCCGGAGCCAATGTCCGCGCGTTCCTTGATTCAGATCCGCTTCGGCCAATGAAGGCAACAGTGCGCGCCGTCTCGTTTGAGCCTCAGATGATCGAAGGCAACATCCTCGCCTATCGTATTTATGCATCGCTTGCCGAAAACCAGGCCGGCATGCGGCTCGGCATTCGCGGCACGGCACAGATATCCGGTGACAAAGTACCGTTGGCCTACTACTTGTTCCGCCGCCCCATTGCGGCAATCAGGCAGCGGCTTGGGCTATGAACCCAGCTGAACTGCCTCTTCCGCCTCTGCGTGAGGATCTGCAGATTCTTCGAGGCGGCACGAGCTATTCCGGCGCACCTGTCTGGGTCGTCCTCGACCCCATACGCAACCGCTTCTTTCGCGTCACCTATGAGATGTTCCAATTGCTGTCGCTCTGGAACCGCAGCCGCAGTCTCAACGAATTGAACCACGCGCTACGGCTGCGATTTGGCCGCGAAACTGATCCTGAAGAAATCGGCATGGTCATGCGTATGCTCGATGCCAATTTCTTCTTGGCCCAACCGTTATCAGGTACATGGCGCGGATTATACGAGAACGCGACACGGCGGCACTCGCTGTTCATGCAGCTTATTCACAATTATCTGTTTTTCCGTATACCGTTGGTCAGACCGGAGAGATTCATCCGCCAGAGCTGGCCCTACGTCACATTTTTGTTCACACGCGCTTTCCTGCTTTTTGCTGCGCTTGTAGGCCTCGCCGGACTCTATCTCGTATCCCGTCAATGGAATGAATTCGTCGGGACATTTCCTTATGTCTTCTCGCTTGAGGGTGCGGCCATATCTGTTCTGTCTGTGGTCCTGATCAAGTCGATGCACGAACTTGGCCACGCCTATGTCGCACACATGTTTCGCTGCCGCATACCGACGATGGGCGTCGCGTTCATGGTCATGGTGCCGCTGCTCTATACGGATGTTTCCGACGCCTGGCGTCTGAAATCCCGTAAATCCCGGATCATGATTGATTGCGCCGGTGTGGTCACGGAACTTTGCGTTGCTGCCTTCGCATTGTTTCTCTGGGCTTTCATCCCCGATGGTCCGTTGCGCAGTGCCGTGTTCGTGCTTGCTGCCGTCGGCTGGATATTGAGCCTGCTGGTCAACACCAACCCATTCATGCGTTTCGATGGCTATTACATTCTGGCAGACTTTCTGGGTGTGGAAAACCTTCAACCCCGTGCGTTCCGCCACATGCGCTGGCGTTTACGCGAATTGCTGTTCGGGGTTGGCTATCCACCACCTGAGCCCTTTCCGCCGCGCCTCGATGCCATCGTTACATTCTATGCCATATGCACGACGATTTACCGGCTGCTGCTGTATGTCGGCATTGCACTGCTGGTGTATCATTTCACAATCAAGCTGGTTGGAATCTTGCTCTTTGCAGTGGAGGTCGGCTTCTTCATGATCCGCCCCGTCTGGTCCGAACTCAAGGAATGGTGGACAATGCGACAGGATATTTTGCGAAGCCGCCGCACCTATCTGACAGCGGCAATTTTGCTGGGTGGCATTACCTTGCTGGCAATGCCACTGTCGACGCGCGTTAGTGCTCCGGCACTCCTGTTGCCTGAGACATTCGTGCGCCTTTACTCTGAAGAACCGGGCCGTATCGAACAGATCAATGTCAAACGTGGCCAGACCGTCAGCAAGGGCGATGTTCTGTTTGTGATTGCATCGCCGACTCTTGTACAGGACCGCAAACTTGCCGATATCGAGATCGCCCTGGCGGAACGCCGTCTGGCACGCATCGGCGCCAATTCCGAAGACCTTATCCAGAAGGGTGTTGTCGAAAACGAGCTTCGGCGGCTGAATGCCAAACGGGAGGGGTTAGCGGCGCGCGAACAGAAGCTGGTCGTTCGAGCGCCGTTTGACGGCCATATCGCCGATCTGAATTCGGAAATTGTTCCCGGCCAATGGGTATCGCGCAAGGAACAATTTGCCTATCTGTCCGGCACTGGAGCCGCGGTGGTACGCGGCTATGTCTACGGCGAAGACCGCGCCCGGGTCGAGGCAGGCGCCAAGGGCTGGTTCATTCCCGATGACGTGACGCAAACCAAGTTGAAGGTGTCATTGACAGGCTTTGCCATCTCCGGCGCAAGGCAGATCGAGATACCACAGCTGACATCACAATTTGGCGGCAAATTGGCGGTTCATCCCGCTTCCAATAGCCGCCTTGTTCCTGTATCGGCGCAATACGCAGTTACTGCCAATGTAACAGAAACCGCTCCTGAGCTGAACCAGACCCGCAGCGGCATTCTGTTGATTGACGGGAAGGCAGAAAGCCTGTTGGCCCGCGGCTGGCGCCGCGTCCTGACAGTACTCGTTCGAGAGTCCGGTGCTTAGAAATCAGAGGCACCGTGATGACGCGTGATATGGCTTGGCAACGTTCAGCATCATATTCGTTTTTGTTGTTGTATGAATATGATTCTATGGTTTCAACCAGGTTCCTCGGTCAACTCATGTATATGTCCTCTTGCAAATAGTTCCCGGATGGAATGCGGCCATTTGTACTGCTTGTCTCTCGGAGTAGCGACGCGATATTAAATTTTAATCCGAATGTCATTCATGCGACGATTGCCAAATCCAAAATCTACCAGCAATCGCACGCCTTCACCGAGGATTGAACTTTGAGAACCCTGGTCGCTTGCCTTTTCGCCCTTGTCGTCTTCGCCGCATCGCCTGGTTTTGCACAGGATGCAAAGCCGGTATTGAAAATTGAGGCACGGCTGTTCGAAAGCCCGACAGGCACGTTTTCCGAAGACAGGCTGGCGCCGAACGCGGCTGGCCTTGGCAATGTCATCATCGGCGAAAAGGCATCGTCTTCGGCCATTGTGATCATACGCATCGATGCGACGGCCCCACTCCCAACGAATGCCAGGCTGCGGCTCGTGGCGAAGGAAACATCAGCCAGCAAGGCAACCGGCTCCCCGCGCGTCAAGTTGCGCAAACTGCTGGACAGTACCGTGGCCCTTCCTTCGTCCGCCTGGAACAGAACGACCTATGTCGGTTTCTGGCTGCCAGACGTAGGGTGCATGCCGGTGGCGCTCAAAGCAAATCTCATGGCGGGGGGCGCAGGCTCTGCATCGGCATCGGCTACGCTTGGCTTCACTTGTTATGAATAGTGTGGCCTTGGTGCGACCTGCCCTTCTACTTTCCTCGCTCGTCACCGCTTCGTCGGCTAAGCTGTGGCATAGCTCTTGTTTGCCGCATTTTGTATCATGGCAATGGCGAGGGGTGGCAGAAAAACGCTCCAGATAGCGAGCCAGGTAATCGAGATCGAAGACCCCTGCCCCCCGTCGCGTGCGCGATCGTTAAGAAGATCGCCAAGGGTCATCACCAGGATTGGCAATCCGAGCGGCACCATGATCGCGATGAGGGTGGCAGCAAGAGGCGTGAGCAGTCGTTGTGAGGCTGCCGCACCCGCCAATTCTCCATGGATATGATAAACCCAATAGGCAAAATAGATAAAAGCACCCACGGCAATGCCGAGCAGGGGGGACGACGAAGATAGGATTTTTGAATGCATTCACCTGAAAGAAATTGGCGCTAAGTCCTGTCAGAAGGAGCACGATCGGCAGCCCTAACAAAATAATACAAACCAAGATGGGAGATCGCTGAATTTGCGGTAACGGCTTGTGGCGTTGGCGTGGAGTTTCATCGAAGTCGAGGCGCCGAGCTGGCAGCAGAACCAGTATTGCAAGGAATAGGCAGGCTAGGAAACCCCAGATAACAGACGAGCCACTTTGATCGAGGGCGAACAACATTGCCGCGCCCGCTGGAGCGAGTGCTGATATCAATATTGTCGTCGATAACAGAGTGAGAGCGCAGGCAAAGTCGATTTTATCCGGCCGCCCGCTTACCAGAAATATCGCGATGGCGAGAGGGAAAACGGCCCGCACTGTCCCCGCTGCCAATCCAAATAGAAATAGGAACGGGGAGTATCCCAATGCCCCTGGCATCGCCAGAAAACCAACGGCGACAATACCGCAGACGACGATTGGTGAAACCAGAGCGGCCCGACCATTGCGCGCAGCAACGATAAACGCCAGGAAGGCGGCGACAACCCAACCAAGAGTGGAGCCGAGATAGAAGACAGCCAGAGTTTGAGTGGTGTTTCCGGCCGTTTGAGAAATCAGCGGTAAGAATGTAATCAGCCCTCCTGAACCGACAGCTGCAAAAAGTGAAGCAAAGAAGAGCGCCCAATAGCGATAGGTGCTGAGAAAATCGGCCAGCGTGAAGTCTGATGCGCGTGAAGCAGCCGCGTTGTTCATTGGCAGATGTGTTCTCGTTTCCATGAGAGGCCCTCTGTTGATTTGCGACGCCAATTGACCCAATTTCTATCTGCGATTGACAACGGCCAATCAAGATAGAATGAAGGTTTATATGAGCTACGTCTATGCGCTGTACTGTCAAATATGAGGGATTTCATGCCGCTGCCTTCGCTTATTCTTCCCGATCGCCAGCTCTCTTTAGCGCCGAAGGTCATCTCCACGCCAAGAGCCTACTTCTGGGCGACACCAATTATCCTGGCATTCGCTATACTTCTGCTCGTGTGGGAGGCGCCAGGCGTGATCCGCGATTTCCAGATCAGCCAAAATCCTTTGGTGCTTGAAAATGGCAACGTGCAGGACGGGCGTTGTACAACACGTAAAGCCATCTTCACCAATTGCGAAGCGCGTCTTGTATACGCTTACAAGGGACAGAACTACGATACCTCCGTCGATATTATGTTCATCGATTTTCACAGCGGGGATTATGAGACTGGCTTGGTGATCTCGGCCGATCATCCGGAGCTGGCGACGATGAGCCTTGGTCTCGACATGCTCTGGAACCGGATCGTCACACTCACTGTCTTTGTCATCCTGCTGGGCGGTATGAGCCTGGCAATATTGTTTCTCGGTCTGCGCATTTGGCGTGTCAATCGCCAGCTGCGACAGCCTGCCAAGCTGATACCTGTCCCTGTTGAAATCACGGCATTTGACCGCAGACGCGGCCTCCTTTCGATCACGTATAATGACAAGATTGCGAATGATAAGACTGGCCGATCGGCTTACACGCGGATGAAAGACGGGCAGGAGCCCATGATCATCGGCGAAGCCAATGGCAAGGCCGTGGGATTGGCTGTCAGGCACGGCAATACTGCACTGCCCGTGCTTCTGGACAGTGGGCTGCAGCGCATCGGGCTGACCGAAGATGAACGCACAAAAGCTCTTGTACCTTTCACCCGCCAGTATAAGGGCGATCAAAATGTGCCGCTTCTCGTCGAAGAACCGAAAAAGACCGTCTCCATCTGGAAGCTGCTCCGGGTCTTCGTCGGCACGTTGCTTTTAATCGTCGTAGGTTTGTTTGGGTTCTGGCTTTGGTACGTGACGAGCTCTTCGACCCAGTTCCAGTCGCCCGGCATGGATATCAACAACCTCATGCCTGCTCCCCTTAATAAATGGGGATGCGATCAACTGAAAAAGCGCTTCGGTCAGGACCGTGCTCCGTTTGGTTGTGTCGCAGACGATTATACGAGCTGGAAATGAGCGTAAGAGCTGGCTGGGGACGCACCGGGACCAGACGGTGGTAAGAGATCGACACATATTCAACAGACCTCACGTCACCAAAGCCTGCTTCCCCTCACCTTTCCTGCATGGCTTGGGATGATATTTCGGCGAGCGGTGAAAAGAGATATTCGAGGATGCGGCGTTTGCCGGTTTTGACTTCAACAGTCACCGCCATGCCGGGCGACAGCGGCATGGATTTGCCGTCCACATTGATCAGGGTGGCGTCGGGCAGAATAGTGACGGCAAAGACCAGGTTCTGCATGCGCTGGGCATTGCCTGTCGGGATGATGCTCTGCAATTCCTTGGCCGCTGCGCCTTCCTGCGCCTGTGCATCGGGTTCGGGAATGGCATCGGTAGCAACGCGGGTCACCTTGCCGGCAATGATGCCGTAGCGGGTGAACGGAAACGCCTCGACCTTGACGACGGCTGTCTGCCCGGCCTGGACAAAGCCGATATCGCGGTTGGGAAGATAGGCCTCGATTTCGAGCGACGCATTCTCCGGCACAATACGCATCAGTTCGCTGCCGGCGCTGACCACCTGCCCGACAGTGGTAACGGCCGATGCCTGCACCGTGCCGTCAATCGGGCTGAGAATGGTCATGGACGAGGAGCGCTTGCTCGCCTTGATCAGCTGCTGTTCGATATCATCGACGCGGCGCGAGGCATCTGACAGCTTTTGCACATTGTCGGACAGGAAACTGTCGACAAGCTTGGCCGCCTCGCTGATGGCAACGGTGAAGGCGGCGCGCGCGGCGGCAAGCTGGCCCGTCTGGGTGACGAGGCTGGCTTCCGCTTCCTGCTGCGATTGCAGTGCATCGATGACCTGCGCGCGCGAGCCTGCCGCTGTCGGGATCAGCTCATTGCGCATGGACACACGCTCGGTCAGGGTTTTGACCAGAGCCTTCTGGGCGGTGATGGTCTCGTTGAGGCTGTCGATCTCGGTCTGGCGCTGTTTGGCAGTGGCCGCCAGATTGTTGAGCGAGGAGCGGAGCTGCGATGTATCGGCCCGGTAGATCAGCTGTTCGCGGCGGCGGATCGCATCGGAGATACCGTCCCGAAAATTGACAGACTGATCATTGGCGGGCGCCGCATTGCTCAAGCCCTTTTCCTGCCATTCGGCAACCGTGGTCAACACTGCCTCACGCCGCGCCACTTCGGCCCGGAATGCCTGTAGGCTGACAGCCAGCGCCGTCTCTTCCGATTTGATCTCGGTATCGTCAAGCTCGACCAGAACGTCTCCGGCCTTGACCGCCATGCCATTGCTGACCGGAACAGTCTTCGTGCGGCCCATCTCGATCGACTGGACAATCTTCACCCGGCCTGTCGGCTGCACCTTGCCCTGTGCCGTCGCCACGATGTCGAATGTGCCAAAATAGCTCCACAACAGTGCCGCCGTTGCCAGAATGCAGATGAACCAGATGAACGCCGTGCGGATGGGCGACGCCGGGGTTTCCAGGATCTCCAGTGCTGCCGGCAGGAATTGATTATCGGCGCGTTGCCGTTTGATCGCCCGCAATGCCTTTGGCGTCATTTTTTCCGGCTGCGGTTTTACCTGCTTGATTGTGGATTGATTGGGGTTGACCTGCTCAGGATGAACAGGGGCGGCCTCTAGAGGCTTCATCCGTTGTTGCTCCCTGACTGCAATTGCCACAGATGCGCATAAAGCCCATCCTTTTTGGCAACGAGCGTATCGTGCGTCCCCTCTTCGACAATGCGTCCATCCTTCATGCCGATAATGCGGTTGCAGTAACGCACCGTCGCCAGCCGGTGGGCGATGATGATTACGGTTCGGCCGCGCACGATCTCGCGCATATTGGCAAGGATGATCCGCTCGCTCTCATAGTCGAGCGCACTGGTGGCTTCATCAAGAATGAGAATGGGCGGATTGGTGGCAAGCGCCCGGGCGATCGCCAGCCGCTGGCGCTGGCCGCCGGAAAGGTTGGCACCGCGCTCCTCGATCAGCGAGTCATAGCCGCGCGGCAGTTTGGAGATGAACTCATCGGCCCCCGACAGTTTTGCCATGCGCATCGCGCCTTCGCGGGACATGGATGGATTGGCCAGAACGATATTGTCATGAATGGTGCGATTGAACAGCATGTTCTCCTGCAGCACCACGCCAATATTCGAGCGCAGCCATGCTGGATCAACCTGGGCAATATCCTGCCCGTCCATGAACACCTGACCATTGCCCGGAATATAAAAACGCTGCACCAGCTTGGTCAGGGTGGATTTGCCTGAGCCCGATGGTCCGACAATGCCGATGACTTCGCCGGGCCTGACGGTGAGATTGATATCCTTCAGCACATCCTGCGCATCGGGCGAATAGCGGAAGGTGACGGACTTGAATGTCAATGCCCCTTTGGGTGCAGGCAGCGAGACGGCAATGGCCGGGCGCGGCTCCTGCGGTGCGTTCAAAATATCGGCAAGCCGCGAGACAGACACCTGCACCTGCTGAAAATCCTGCCACAGCTGCGACAGGCGCAGGATCGGCTGCGCCACTTGCCCCGCAATCATGTTGAAGGCGACAAGCGCGCCAACTGTCAATTCGCCATTGATCACCGCCTGCGCGCCGAACAGCAGCAGGGCGGCACTGGTGACCTTGCTGACATATTGAATGGCGTTCTGCCCCTTGGCCGCCAGCATCGTGGCGGCAAAGGACGAGTGCACATAGGCGGCAAGCCGCTCCTCCCACTGCGCCGAGACAACCGGTTCCACGGCGGCGGCTTTCAGCGTCTGCACGCCGACAACCGTCTCCACCAGCAATTGCTGGCTATAGGCACCACGATCAAACTTCTCGTCGATGCGTTCTTTCAAAAACGGCCGGATCAGAAAGCCGATGGCGAGGTAGAACGGAATGGAGGCAACCACGATCCAGGCGAGCTTCGCCGAATAGGCAAACAGCACGAAGATAAAGATGATGGTGAAGACAAAGTCGAGCCCGGAAAACAGTCCCTGCCCGGTCAGAAAGTTGCGGATGGTTTCAAGCTCGCGCACCCGCGCCACCGTCTGGCCCGCCGCCCGGGTCTCAAAGTAACTCAGCGGCAGGTTGAGCAGGTGCCGGAACAGCCGCCGCCCCAGTTCCACATCGATGCGGTTGGTCGTGTGCGACAGCGCATAGGTGCGCAAATATTGCAGCACCACATCGAAGAGCCCGATGGCGGCAAGCCCGACCACCAGCACGATCAGGGTCGAATAGCTGCGGTGTGCCAGAACCTTGTCGACCACCACCTGAAAGAACAGCGGTGTGACCAGCGCAAACAGCTGGACGAACAGCGACGCCAGAAGCACATGGCCGAGCGCGCGCCGGTAGCGCCACAACGATGGCAGGAACCATTTGAAGCCGAACGTGTCACGCGAGGCACCCGCCCCGCCGAAACGCCGCTGTATCAAAATGAATGTTCCGCCGGTGAGCTGCAGCAGTTCGGCAACCGGCACTTCACGCGAGCGGAAATCCAGCGGGTTCACCACCCGGCACATGCCTTCCGGCGTTGCCCCGCCGAAGATTGCAAACGAGCCATCCGACAGGCAGGCAATTGCCGGGACCGGCAGCGATGCCAGCCGCTTGCCATCGCGCGCCACAATCTTGCGTGCCTTCAGCCCGATCGATCCGGCCGCCCGCAAGACATCATCCGCCCCCGCAGCACCCTTCAGCGCATATTCCCGCGCCAATGTCTCCGGCCGCGACGCAATCCGGTAATAACCCGCTATCGCACATAAGGCAGATAAGCCGGGGTCGGGCACTTTCCCGCTCGAACCAGTATTCTGTTTGCCGCCATTCGGCTCCATCTCGGATGAAAGATTATCCATGGCAGCAACGGCTTATCGACGTGATAAAAATTGTCATTCAGCTAAAACCTCATGGCCTCGCCGGCCCTTGCCCGCAATATCATGCAAGCTTTGGCCAACACGCAAAAGCATATGGCCTTCCCCCTCAGCAATCCGCGATACGCCTCACCATCCTAATTGCAATGTTGTCGTAGCGGAAATTGTTCCCATAGTCTAACTGGGCCCGAAAATGCCAGCGCATTTCCGGGCCCCGGCCAATTGTCACCCCATCAGATCACGCAACACGCGACTGTGAAGGTCCGCTGTTGGTGAATGTGAAGCTTTGTGTGTGCGAGTTGGCAAAGTCTTTGAACGCGTCAACACTTGTCCAGCCAGCCAGAGTGATGCTGCTGTTATTGTCGTTGAGCGTAACATTGCCATTCTGAAGCACGGCACTGTTCAATACTTCATCAAGATTGCCGAAGATGGATGTGTCAAACTCAAGCACATCCTGTTCACCAGCATAGATGTTGAAGTCGCTGATGACATCGTTGCCGAAACCGACAGCGTTGAAATCGAAGGTGTCGTTGCCGTAACCTCCGGTCAGCGTGTCATTGCCAGCACCGCCATCGAGCCTGTCATTCCCGTCCCGGCCAAACAGCGTATCGTTGCCCAGTCCGCCATTGAGGTTGTCGTTACCGGCAACGCCAATATGCGGCATGCTGGGAGCAGGTGGCGCCACCGACACATTCAGTTCATATGGTGTCTGTGCCGGAACAGTGTTCGGGTCCTCGTAGCCGCCAACAACGATGTAATATGTGCCAGTCGTGGCAACCGTGTAGGTCAGTGCCGAGTCAGTACGGTTGACTGATCCGGCATCGCCGCCACCATCATCATTGGCCGCCAATTCGATACCTGCGCCGCCATTGTCTTGCATCAACCGGATATAGCTGTCGAAAGCACCCACCGTGTGGTCGATATCAAGCGTGATGACCGAACCGGCATTCAGCGTCACCTTGTAGTAGCCGCCCGAACCATTACCGGTTGCATTCACAGTGGAGTGCGTCCGGGTTTCGGCATTGGCAATGTCGCC
Source organism: Phyllobacterium sp. 628 (assembly GCF_014189505.1). Classification (GTDB taxonomy): domain Bacteria; phylum Pseudomonadota; class Alphaproteobacteria; order Rhizobiales; family Rhizobiaceae; genus Phyllobacterium. The sequence goes on from NZ_CP050303.1 coordinate 92,251, forward strand.
ATCCGCCAATGTCGAGAAGCGGTTGGTCAGATCATAGGCACCAGCAAAGGACGAGTTTGTCGCATCCGCCGCCAGCGTGGCATAGCTCTCACCCAAACCAACCCCCGATACCGGGAACGGCTCGAAGTCGCCGTCAAGCGTATCATTGCCCGCACCGCCATTCAGCGTGTCATTGCCACCCTGTCCGACCAGACGATTGTCACCCGCATCGCCGGTCAAAGTGTCATTGAAGCTCGAACCGGCAATACCCTCGATCGACACCAGTGTATCTTCGCCGGTGTTTGATGCGAGATTGATATTGACGCCTGCTGTACTGTCGTAAAAGGCCACCATATCCTGGCCTTCGCCGCCATCGATATAGTCCTTCCCGGCACCGCCGCCGATGGTGTCATTGCCGCCACCGCCATAGAGCTTGTTCACGCCGCCATCACCAAAGAGATTATCGTCATAGGCAGAACCAACAAGGTTCTCGATGGAAACGAGTATGTCTCCCTTGACGCCTGCCGTCGTATTGCCTTCAGCGTCGCCGCCACTGGCTACCCCGGTGGCAAGATTGACGGTAACGCCCTGCTTGCTGCGAGAATCGGCACCGATCGTATAAACTGCCGTGTCGTTGCCGGCACCGCCGTTGAGATAGTCGAGATCCGGCACCGCCGATCAGAGTATCGTCACCGTCATCGCCGTAGAGAATATCCGCATCGCGCGCACCGTCGAGAATGTCATTGCCAGCGCCGCCGTTGAAGACGTCGCCGCCGCCAAGACCCTGGAAATGATTGTCTGCGCTGTTACCGATAAACCTATCGATACGGTCATCCGAACCGATCAGGTTTTCAATGCTGTAGAACGTGTCGCCTGAGGCCGTGCCGCCACTGGCAACATTGGTTTCCAGATTGACCAGCAGCTGGAACGGGCTTTCATGGCTGTAATCAACAGTGTCGGAACCCGCACCGCCGATGAAGACATCCACACCGTCCTGACCGCGCAGGATATCGTCGCCTGCCCCGCCGTCCAGAATATCGTCGCCCTGACCACCTTCGATGATGTCGTTGCCGCCCTCACCATACAGCCGGTCATTGCCATCCAGGCTCTCGGTTTTGTCTTCCAGCTCCGAGATCGGAATAGTGTTGTTGATGTCACGGCTGGCCAGGGAATCGCGGCCACCCCGAATGAAATCATCACCATTGCCGCCACGGATCGCATCCGCGCCGTCGCCGCCATCCAGCTTGTCGTTACCGGCACCACCGATCAATGTATCATCGCCGGCACCACCGTCGAGTTCATCGTTTCCAGCTTCACCAAACAGACGGTCATTGCCGGCAAAACCTGCAATCTTGTCATCACCGGCACCGCCAAGCAGCTCGTTATTGCCATCGTTGCCGAGGATGATGTCATTATACGCACTGCCAACACCCTTTTCGATGTAGTAGTCCGTCGCATCCGCATTGTGACCCTGATAGATAACAACGTTGTTGTTATGGCCATTGACACTGGACCAGCGGCCAGCGCGCAGATCAAGGATCGAACCGGCTGTTGAACCGGAGAAATCAACCGTGTCGAATCCGCCCGTATCATGGATGACAAAACCGATATCGTGCGTTGTGCCTGATGAGGTCAGGGTATAGCCCAACTGCGTGCTGCCAAAACCGTAGGTGTTGTTGCCGGTATTCAGCTGGACATCCTGATAGGTTCTCACACCATCTGTAACAGTCGAGTAATAGTGCCGGATGACGGCTTCGATGTCGCCAATCATCGGGGTTGTCGCCGACCATGCCGTCGTTTCGCCAACATCAATGCCATCGAAATAGGACATGACGCTGTAGCGCTGCTGGTCATAGACCCAGGTTGCGCCGGCAAGATAGGTGATCTGTTCGCCGCCCGGTCCGCCGTAATTGTAGATACCGGGGTGATTCAAGCCCCATTCATGGCCGAATTCATGGATGAATGTATTGAAAATATAGCCGCCCGGAGCAGTCTTGTCCGGTTCTGTATCGTGAAACCGTTGACCGACGCTGACATATTTGCCGCTTGAATAGGCGCTGCCGTCGTCTTTCTCCCCAATTTCGGGGCTCACGACTTTCAGATATTCACCTGATGTAACGAACTCGAATTTGAGCGGAGTAACTGCCGACCATTGCTGCAGCGCTCCTATCGCTGCTTGCTTGTAGTCCGGATGATTGTTGAGCTCTTCAAGATTCACCTTGATCGGTTCCTGAGCCATACCGGGCGTCAGCGGGCGCTGCAGCGCGCCGAGATAGTCGAGAAATGCTTCGTAGTCGGTACTCTTGCCGAATGGATTGGCCGGAGTCTGGTCGATGTTGCGCCAGTCCTGTCCCGCAGGCACCACAGCGGCGCTGCCAGTCGCGTCAGTAGCAGAAAACTGCTGTGAGCCATTTGCATGTTTTTGAGGCATACCATTTTGACACAAAATGCACATTGTAACGATTCCCCTGTTTCAATTGGAGCACGCTTTGCAATCATTCAATCAAGTCGTGAACAGACGGAAACAGACAGTCCGCCGCTCGAGGTGAGATCACCCGACGGCCAATTCGGGTTGAAAAATTTTAATAGTCAACACCAGTGCAACCCACTAATTGTAACTATTTTTAATAATATAAAATTGCATAGCGCCAAAACCGCCTGAGGCGGCAAGACATAAAGAGAACATGTCAATTGCCATAAGCTGTTTTAACTTGCCAAATAAAATTCATTTCAAATTTTGAAGTAAATTTGAAATCTATAGTTTGAAGTCTGGACCAAATTTAAGAAGATTACACATATGATCTATATGGCGGAACAAATGTTCCCACTCCATTCAGCCGAGAGAATCGATGCCGCATCTGTCCGCAGGACCACACTTCTGCGGCCAAACAATCACGCTGTAAGGGTATTCATTGCAGGGCCTGCCAAAGTCACACTAATGTGCGATTTACAAACAACACCAATAGTCAACGGATGAGAATAGATGGATGACGGTACCGACACGAGCCGCATAGAAATGGTGGTTTTGATGACTCCCGACATGGCCAATTTCAGTGGCAAGGTGCATGGCGGCGCTTTGCTCAATCTTTTGGACCGCGTCGCCTTTTCCTGTGCCTCGCGGTATTCGAAGCAATATGCTGTGACCCTGTCCGTCGATCAGGTGGTGTTCCGCCAACCCATCAATGTCGGTGAATTGGTCACCTTTCGCGCCTCCATCAACCATGCAGGCCGCACCTCCATGGAAATCGGTATCCGTGTGGAGGCTGAAGATATCCGGTCCGGCGCACGCCGGCACACAAACTCCTGCTATTTTACCATGGTGGCTGTGGACGCTGACGGCCGCCCCACTGAAGTTCCCCCATATAAACCGGTAACAGAAATAGCCCTGCGCCGCTTGCGTGCCGCGGAAGTCAGACGCAGCCTGCGCCGGGAGTTTGAGACGCGTTTCCGTGCGGCCAGTTCTTCCACAAGCTGAAACAAAACTGCGCTCAGGTGAACGAGCGCAATTCCTTTTACGATGTCAGTCAAGGTGACTTTCGGCCGTCACCCGCATGCGGTACGGCATGTCGATCTCACCATTCGGCGAAACTGCCATCCGCATGACGCCAGATCGGGTTGCGCCAGCGATGACCTTCTTTGGCGCGTTCGATGACATAGGCTTCGTCAACCTCGATACCGAGGCCCGGCCCCTTCATGAATACGACATGTCTGACGATTGATGGCGGCTTGAGCGTGCTGCAACACGCTTGAGGCCGAAATTTATCCCGCCAGAAACCCGCCATCGGCGCACAGAACGTGGCCGACGATATAACCGGCCTCGCCGGACAGCAGCCAGCAAACCGCAGCCGCCACTTCCTCCGGATGCCCCATACGCCGCAATGGCAATCCGGCGGCGACCTGGCTCATGTCGGCTATACCCGAATTCAGCATCATATCCGTGACCACGCGTCCCGGAGCGACAGCATTGATCCGTACATTCTGCGGGGCATATTCCATGGCGGCAGAACGCGTCAAAGAGATGGCAGCAGCCTTGGATGCCGAATAGAGGGACAAGCCGGGATTGGGATTGCGCAATCCGCTCACACTGGTGTTGTTGACGATCGTTCCGCCACCGCCCAGCAAAAGTGCCGGAATTTGATGGCGCAGACAATGGACCATCGCGCGCACATTGGTGTCGAAGACTTGTGTATAGACGGCATCCGTCTGCTGCGTCAGCGAAGCGCGTTTTTCCTGAAAGCCGGCATTGTTGAAAACTGCGTCCAGGCGGCCGAAACGATGCAGTACCGTCCCAACCAGTTTCTCCACGTCCGCTTCATGGGCTACGTCAGTGGCAATAAAAAGAGCCTCGGTTCCAGCCTCGCCAAGCTCGGCCACAACGTTCTCGCCGACGGCCTGTCTGCGTCCGGCAATGATAACGGCAGATGCCCCTTCCCGAGCCATGCGAAGCGCCGTTGCGCGGCCAATGCCGGTAGCGCCGCCGGTAACCAGACATATTTTGTCCGCCAGCTTATTGCCCGGTTCCCATGCAGGGACGGGACCTGCCAGAGCCACAGGATTGGTTTCACTCATTGCCATTCTCCTCATCTCTGGTTTTCTGTTCAGAGCGGCTTACCTCAAGCGCCCGGGCATAGGAGTCGAGACTTCGCGGCAAGTCGCGACCCGTTTCAGCGCCCATCCGCTTGAGCGCTTCGATGACCTGACTTCGTGCAAAATCATCAACCCGCTGCAAGGTCGCCTGCCCCTTGAGGCTGAGGGATAACGGTTTTACCCGCGCATCCTGACTGCTTGTCCCCTCGATCAATTCACCTGCCTTGATGAGCTTGCCAATCATTCGGCTGACGGTCGACTTTTCCAGAATGAGGACATTGCAAAGTTCTGCGGCCGTCATGGAGCCACGTGCACCTATCTCAACCAGCGCATGCACTGCGGAAGGCGGCAGATCGGTTTCCGCCAGCGTAGGGCGCAGAAAACCCAACTCCCGCACAAGCCGTCGCGAGGCATCGCGGATTTGGGCAATGTGGGATTCATCCTCAAAGGCAGGCATCAAGCGAGTCCTATATAGTTGCTCCATACAACTATATAGGACTTTCGCGGAAACGAAAGATGTCTGAACGGGATAATATTGCTTATGGCCGACCGACCTATCGCAGCCGATACCGGTCGGCATCCAAGAGGTTTGTGATATTTTTTCCAAAAATGCGTTTCGCATGTCGGATTGAGCCGGGCTTGATCGTCTTAGAATTGTAAGCCACGCTGCAGGCGGTCAAAATCACCTGCGGCGTTGGAAATCAGTCTCTGCAATGAGGAGCACGCAGACATGAACCTTTCCTATCGTTGGGTAATCGTCGGGGCTGGCGCATTGATGACCTGTGTCGCCCTCGGTGCAATGTTTTCGCTGGCTATTTTCCTGGAGCCGATGGCCCTGAGCACCCACTGGTCACGGGCGGGTATTTCCAGCGCCATGACGCTGAACTTCCTTGTCATGGGTTTGGGCGGTTTCTTCTGGGGCTTTATCAGCGACCGCTTTGGCGCCCGGCCAGTTGTGCTGATCGGGGCGGTACTTCTCGGTCTCGCTCTGGTTCTGGCAAGCCGGGCAACCTCCCTGATTGAGTTTCAGCTGACCTACGGCATACTCGTTGGCGTTGCTGCCAGTGCCTTTTTTGCCCCGATGATTGCGACCACCACCGGCTGGTTCGAAACGAACCGCAGCCTCGCCGTCTCTCTCGTTTCAGCTGGTATGGGCGTAGCGCCGATGACGGTATCGCCATTCGCCCGCTGGCTCATATTGGCCTATGACTGGCAAACAGCAATGTTCGTTATCGGCATTCTCTCGTGGATACTGCTGATACCGGCAGCGCTTTTGGTCCGGCGCCCTCCGATATCGACTCAAGATGAGAACGCTCCCGATACAATCGCAGACCGCGCCGATATTTCCCTCGCGCGGGTATTCCGGTCGAAGCAGTTTATCGTTCTCGGCGGCACATTCTTTGCCTGTTGTGCGGCGCATTCGGGCCCGATCTTTCACATGGTGAGCTATGCAACGATTTGCGGCGTTGGACCTATGGCAGCGGTCAGCATTTACAGCGTCGAAGGCCTTGCAGGCCTGTTCGGACGATTGATCTATGGAACGCTCGCAGACAGGCTTGGCGTAAAACGCGTTCTGGTCGCTGGCCTGTTCATTCAGGCCTTTGCCATTGCGACCTATGTGCTTGTCAGCCGGCTGGAAGAATTCTACGCGCTTGCTCTCATCTTCGGATCCGCTTATGGCGGCGTGATGCCGCTTTACGCGGTCCTTGCCCGGGAATATTTCGGCCCCCGTATCATCGGCACAGTCTTTGGAGCAGCGACCATGCTGTCGAGCATCGGCATGGCCTTTGGTCCATTGGTTGGAGGCTGGATATTCGATACGTCAGGCAGCTACGCCTGGCTCTATCTCGGTTCGGCCGCAGTCGGACTTGGTGCTGTAGCCATCGCGCTTGCATTCCCGCCCTTCGCAACTCCAGCCATGCGATCCGCTGCGCCAGCAGGCGCCGGGTAGCGCGGCGCATGCCCTTCACGATTCTTCCTTGGCGCGACTTAGACGTGGCGCCTACCTGTGGAGAGAAGGGCAAAACGATCCATCCCGGGATAAATGCCGTGCTACATGGTAGTGGTGTTGCAGGCATGATGCCTTTTACGGAACAACTGCTGGGGGCATTATGATTGAGCAAAAACCGTTAAGTTCGATATTACGGATAACGTATTTTGCCTCCAGCTTCGTTTTCGCAATTCTGATCACCATTGGATTATCGGTCGTATATCTTGGGGCGACGCCAAATCCTGCACTGAATAAAATCGATGTTGGCGGGTTCGTTGTCGGGGCATTGTTTGTATGTGCGCTGCTCATTGCCCTGTGCTGGATGGCATATTTTCCCCTTCGCCGGCATCCAAGGCTTATCCGAATTGCCACATCCACCTTCGGTCTTGTGGTCGTTATATCCGTTATTCTCGCCGCTGTGATCGACTGGGGTTGATGTGAGCTGCGACGAAAACCGGGCTTTATCACAGCGCCAGCTTCAAATGCCTTGCACGCACGTCGTGATGCGCCGATTACTCGATATCCGCCCCAATTGAACTTTTACGCAGATATATAATCGGGAAATTCGGCGCTGATCAGGTCGATGATCGACAGTGTACCGGACAGATGTTTGCGAAGCGCGGCGGTCGCTGCGTCCGGTTTGCCGGAGGCAATCCCCGCGACGATTGCCTCATGGTCGGCAAGTACGGTCTTCATCTTGCCGGGCATCGGCAGGTTGAGGGCGCCGCAGCCGGTCGAGATGCACACTCTGGCGCCGCACGTTCTCCCACAGCTGCAGAATGCCGGTCTTCTCATAGAGTTTTTGATGGAACTCGCGGTCGATGCTGTCGAACGTGTCATAGGCTTCGGGCGTGGTGACGGCTTTTTGCCGGGCAAGGATTGCTCCCAGCTCGGCCGCCGTCTCGGCCGACGCCTCTTCAGTCAGCCGCCGAACTGCTTCGAGTTCGATAGAAAGCCGCAGGAATTGCGCCTGCCTAGCGTGGTTGATATCAATCTTGGCGACCACCGTCGCATATTGCGGATAGACGTCGACGATCCCCTCCTCCTGCAGCCGCATCAGGGCATCGCGCACCGGCGTCTGGCTGATACCAAATTCCAGTTGCAGCGAAGCGCGCGACAGAATCGTACCCGGCACCAGCTCTACCTTGAGAATCCGCTCCCGCAGAATCTCGTGCACTTGCAGCGCCACCTGCCGCGACCGGTCCAACTGCCTGCCCCTGATTATTCCATTCATGCGCTTATCCATCCATCTTCCTGTCCAAACACTAAAACACACAATCAGGGTTGATGCACTGATGTTTTAGTGCTTCAATGCATTTATCCGCTTTGGGAGTGAAGCGGGCGGACCGTAAAGGCCGCGCATCCTTGGGAGGAAAAACATGCGACTGCTTATCGGCGGGATGACCGCTATCGCCATTGCTCTGGGGCTTGCTTGTCCGGGCCAGGCACAGGAAAAGACCAATCTCTCCATTACCCGTCAGCCCGGTATTCTCTATCTGGCCAGTCACGTGATGGAGACCCAGAAGCTTATTGAGAAGGAAGCCGCTGCCGAAGGCCTTGCCGGCGTTACTGTGGAGTGGCGCACTTTCAGCGGTGGCGGCGCCCAGACGGATGCGCTGCTCGCGGGCAATGTCGATGTGGTCAACACCGGCACAGGCAACCTTCTGCTACTGTGGGATCGCACCCGCGGCAAGGTGAAGGGTATTATCACCAGTTCGGCGCAACCGGTCATCATGGTGTCCAACGACCCGCGCATCAAGTCGCTGAAGGATATCCAGGCGGGTGACAAGATTGCCGTGCCGACTGTCGGCGTCTCCACTCAGGCGATCCTGCTGCAGATGGCGGCAGCCAAGCTTTATGGTGACGATCAGGTCAAGAAATTTGATCCGAATACAGTGCAGCTTGGACACCCGGACGCAGTGGCGGCAATCGCCAATTCACAGCATGAGGTGAAGAATCACTTCTCCGCACCGCCCTTCCAATATGTCGAGCTGAAGCAGACCGGCGTTCATAAAGTAACGGATTCGCGCGAAATTCTCGGCGGCGCGTTGACCCAGGCGACCTTCTTCACGACCACCACTTTTGCCGATGCCAATCCAAAACTGGTCAAGGCGCTGCGCTCCGCCACCGAAGAAGCGGTCGCCTTCATCAAGAAGGATCCCAAGGCGGCGCTTGAGGCCTACAAATCCGTTTCCGGCGACAAGACCAGCCTCCATGACTTGCTGGCCATGCTGAAGGAGCCCGGTATGGACGAATGGCGCACCGATCCTCAGGGCACGATGAAGTTCGCTGAACACCTTCACAAGGTCGGTACGCTCAAATCCATGCCCAAAGCCTGGACCGACTATTATCTGCCCGACAGCGCCTATTTGAACGGCAACTGACGGGCCATGTCGCGACAGCTGCAGCGGCGACACCCGCCGCTGCCCTTTCCCAGGGAGTGAATTCCATGATGCAGGCAAATATTGCCGCCGCCGAGCGCTACGCCCCGGCACCCGAAAAAGCGCCTCTGCTTTCTGTCGATCACGTGACGCTGCGCTACAAGACGCCCAATCTGCTGATCACCGCCACTGAGGATGTCAGTTTCAAGGTGAGCGAATCCGATCGCTTTGTCCTGCTTGGGCCATCCGGCTGCGGCAAGTCCACGCTTCTGAAAGCTGTCGGTGGCTACATGGCACCATCTGCCGGCACAATCCATATCAACGGCCGTCAGGTGAAATGTCCGGGACCGGACCGGATGATGGTATTTCAAGAATTTGATCAGTTGATGCCTTGGAAGACGGTGCTGGAAAACGTGATGTTTCCGCTTCTCGTCGCCCGCAAGCTGCCCAGAGCCCAAGCCGACGCGCTGGCCCGCGAATATATCGACAAGGTGAAGCTGACCCGCGCCGTCGACAGCTATCCGCATACCCTGTCGGGCGGCATGAAGCAACGCGTGGCGATCGCCCGTGGCATGGCCATGCAGCCGGATATCCTGCTCATGGATGAGCCGTTCGCGGCGCTCGATGCCCTCACGCGCCGGCAGATGCAGGACGAACTGCTGCAGCTTTGGGAAGACACCAAGTTCACCGTCATCTTCGTCACTCACTCGATCGCCGAGGCGATCAAGATTTCCAACCGCATCCTGCTTCTGTCGCCGCATCCGGGACGGGTGAAGGCCGAAGTCGTTGATGTCGACAAGGTGAGCCATGGGGACGGCAGCGCCGCTGCCCTTGAGCGCGACATTCACGACCTGCTGTTTTCCAACGAACCCGGTCACAAGGAATAAAGCCATGCTGTCTCCAAACATCATCCTTGCGCCGGATGCCGATGCGCCCAAGCCCTATGACAACGTCAAGCCGGTTGAACAGAAGCTGAGCGCATTCGAAACGCTCTGGGGCATCGGGGCGCTGCGCAAGACATTGCTGATCCTGATCCTGGCGATCATCTGGCAGGTCTACGCTTCCTACCTCGACAATCCGCTGCTGTTCCCGACACTCAGCGACACGATCCTTACGCTGATCGACCGCTTCGCCGACGGAGTGTTGCCGGCGCGTATATGGACGACGTTGCAGGTCCTGTTCATGGGTTATGTCATCGGCACCGTACTTGCCGCATTCCTGACCGTGCTCGCCATCAACACCCGCATCGGCACCGATTTCCTCGAGACCATGACGGCGATGTTCAACCCGCTGCCAGCCATTTCGCTGTTGCCGCTCGCGCTTATCTGGTTCGGGCTTGGTGCCTCAAGTCTTGTTTTCGTACTCATCCATTCGGTGCTCTGGGCCGTTGCACTCAACACCCATTCCGGCTTCCTCGGCGTGTCGCGCACGCTGCGCATGGTCGGTGCAAACTATGGCTTGACCGGCATTCCCTATGTGCTGCGTATCCTTGTACCGGCCGCTTTCCCGTCCATCCTCACCGGCCTGAAGATCGGCTGGGCCTTCGCCTGGCGCACCCTCATCGCCGCCGAACTCGTATTTGGCGTCTCGTCCGGACAGGGCGGTCTCGGCTGGTTCATCTTTGAGAACCGCAACCTCTTGGATATTCCTGCGGTATTTGCCGGACTTCTCACCGTCATCATCATCGGCCTGATCGTCGAGAACCTGGTGTTCCAGACGATCGAACGCCACACCATCCAGAAATGGGGCATGAAGGAGTAGCCTTCGAGCGCTCTTTTCCCGGCTCCAAAGAAGGTCAGTCCCATGAGAGATAGAAAAACACCCGATACGCTGCGAAGCGCGCGCTGGTTCGCGCCCGATGATCTGCGTTCGTTCGGTCACCGGTCCCGCATGATGCAGCTGGGTTATGCGGAAGAGGACTTTCGCGACAAACCGGTCATTGGCATCCTCAATACATGGTCGGAGCTGAACACCTGCCATTCGCACTTCAAGGAGCGGGTGCAGGATGTCAAACGCGGCGTCAGCCAAGCCGGTGCCTTTCCCGTCGAAATGCCCTCCCTTTCAGTTGACGAGAGCTTCACCAAGCCGACCTCGATGCTCTATCGCAACATGCTGGCGATGGAGACGGAGGAGATGATCCGCTCGCATCCGCTCGACGGCGTCGTGCTGATGGGCGGCTGCGACAAGACCACGCCCGGTCTGGTGATGGGTGCGATTTCCGCAGGCGTGCCGATGATCTACCTCCCCGCCGGGCCAATGCTGCGCGGCAATTATGCCGGCAAGATCCTTGGCTCCGGTTCGGATGCCTGGAAATATTGGGATGAACGCCGCGCCGGCAATATTTCCGATGCCGAATGGCTGGGCGTGCAAGGCGGCATCGCCCGCTCGGCCGGCACCTGCATGACTATGGGCACCGCCTCGACAATGACCGCGATCGCCGACGCGATGGGCCTGACCTTGCCCGGCGCCTCATCGATCCCGGCCGTCGATGCAAACCACCAGCGCATGTCCGCCTCGTGCGGCCGTCGCATTGTCGATATGGTTTGGGAAGACCTCACACCAGACCTGATCATCACCGAAGCTGCCTGCCGCAACGCCGCGATCGTCGCCATGGCGACGGGCTGTTCCACCAATGCGGTCGTCCATCTGATCGCGATGGCCCGCCGCGCCGGTGTCGACCTGACGCTGGACGACCTCGATGCGCTTGGTCGCGTCACCCCGTTGATCGCCAATGTCCGCCCCTCCGGCAAGGACTATCTGATGGAGGATTTTTTCTACGCAGGCGGCCTGCGGGCCCTGATGAAACAGCTCGGCGACCGGCTGGAGCTTTCGGCCCTGACAGTCACCGGCAAGACCATGGGTGAAAACCTCGAAGGCGCGCAGGTCTATAATGACGACGTCATCCGCCCGCTTTCCAACCCGGTCTATCACGAAGGATCTCTCGCCGTCGTGCGCGGCAATCTCTGCCCCAACGGCGCCGTGATCAAGCCTGCCGCCTGCGATCCGAAATACCACGTGCATCAGGGCCCGGCTTTGGTCTTTGACAGTTACCCCGAGATGAAAAAAGCGATCGACGACGAAAACCTTGGCGTGACGCCGGACCATGTTCTGGTGCTGCGCAATGCCGGCCCGCTGGGCGGCCCGGGTTTTCCGGAATGGGGTATGCTTCCCATTCCGAAAGCGCTGATCAAACAGGGGCACCGCGATATGCTACGTATCTCCGACGCCCGCATGTCCGGCACCTCCTACGGTGCCTGCGTGCTGCATGTATCGCCGGAAAGTTATATCGGCGGCCCGCTCGCGTTGCTCAAGACAGGTGACATCATCCGATTGGACTTGCCGAACCGCAGCCTCGACATGCTGGTCGATGCGGCCGAGCTCGCCCGCCGCAAGGCCGAATGGAAGGCACCGGAACCCCGCTTTCAGCGCGGCTATGGCTGGATGTTCTCCCGCCATGTCACACAGGCCGATCAAGGCTGCGACTTCGATTTTCTGGAAACCGGCTTTGGCAAATCAACCGGCGAACCGGATATTTACTGAGAAAGGAATGACCATGTCCGACTACGTTCTGAGCGACGCCACCCGCGCCAAATTCAAGAAGATATCGACCGCTTCCATCGCCACGGCGCTGTTCAAGCGCGGCCTGCGCAACCAGTTTATCCAGGGCGTGCTGCCGGTGGCACCGAAAACCGAGACCATGGTCGGTCAGGCATTCACCCTGCGCTACATCGTGGCGCGTGAGGACCGCAATCCGATCACCGTTTTCCGCAATCCGGACCATCCGCAACGCGTGGCCATCGAAACCTGCCCTCCCGGCCACGTGCTCGTCATGGACAGCCGCAAGGATGCCAGAGCTGCCACTGCCGGTTCCATTCTCATCACCCGTCTGGCGCTGCGCGGTGCTGCCGGTGTCGTCACCGATGGGGGCTTTCGTGACGCTGCCGGTATCGGCGCGCTTGACATGCCCGCCTATCATACAAAACCCTCGGCGCCGACCAACCTGACCCTGCACGAGGCTATTGACATCAACGTACCAATCTCCTGCGGCGATGTCGGGGTGTTCCCGGGCGATGTGCTGGTCGGTGATCGCGACGGCGTCATGGTCATACCCGCCCACCTTGCCGACGAACTGGCCGACGAGTGCACAGCCATGGAAAGTTTCGAGGATTTTGTGCTCATTCAGGTCAAGGCCGGAGAGGCCATCATCGGCCTTTACCCGTGCACCAAGGAAGAGCACCAGCAGAAATACGATGCGTGGCGCAAGGAACACGGGCGGTAGAAGAGGCCTGCAATCAGCAGATCGAGACATCGCGGGTGTCAAAAGCCATAATCACCCGGATTGATGTCAAACAGTTGGCAATGCGCTCACGACGTTGATGGTCCTTGAATAGGAATACTCTGCCTGTTCGGCTCGCGCGACTGTTTCATTGTCATGTCGTTCTTTACTATAGTATCCGCTAAGCGTATCTGCCTCGGCGGGCGCCGCCTGTAGATAGTGGCGACAGCGACAATAACGGTCTCCAGTCCAAGAAGGCAGACAGCTGCCCAAAAGCCCGCTTCGTACGGGTCATACCGAGACGTTCTCAAGAGATATCCCAAGAACAGGAACGGTGCGTTCCACAGAAGACTTCCCAACAATGTCGCTGCACTGAAAGGCAGAAAATCCAGTTTAAGTATGCCCGCCGGAAGTGCCAGATAGACGCGGGCAGTCGGAATCGTTTGTCCTACTAAAGTGACCCAGAAGTGATTGCGGCGATATGCATTCGTGAGGCGGTCGTAAAGCCGCGTACTCAGAAAAATGAACTTGCCATATCGCTTTACTTTGATCGCAACTCGCTCGCCGCCCAATGTCCGGCCAATTGCAAACCAGCAGCAAGCACCGGCTGTTGACCCTAACGTCGTCGCGGCAATGATCGCTATGAGGTTATATGTATCGGGTATTGTCATACCCAACAGCATCAGCAAAACGTAAGAAGGAAATAAAGGCACAAACTTTTCGATGGCTGCCAGACATGTGATGCCGATAAATCCATAACCGATCAACCATGCAATGATATGAGGTGTTTCCATCGGATATCAACTCAATCCTGCCGTTTCAAAACACCGTTTAATGCGGTAGACGGATGCGGGCGGAATGTTCCGGATAGTTTTACCGACGAAGCTCTCCTCCAGTTGCAAAACATCCAGAATCTTTTTCGATACAGGACAGCGCGGACCATAGGTAATTTGGTAGAATGCGCCACCCGGACGCAGGTACTTGAAGGCTCCGTTGAGAATATTTTTGACCTGTCTCGGTGGCATTGTGAGAACGCCTAGTCCACTGACAACAGCGCCAACAGAACCGGGTTCAAACAAATCGAAATCGCCGATCCGTGCAGCATCCATGCGGAGAATCCTGGCATTGGGATATCGACCTCTCAAGAGGCTGGCGAATTCAGAACTGTATTCTACAAGTGTAAGATTTGCCTCAGGCACACCTCGTTGAAGAAGTGAGCGCGTGAAAGGACCCGTACCCGGGCCGAGTTCGAGCACTGGGCCCCGGTGAGGATCAATTTCCCCGGTCATCAGCGCAGAAATCTTGGATCCCGAAGGTAGAATTGCCGCAGTGCGCAGCGGATTGCGTATCCAGGAGCGGAGAAAAGGAAGGATATCTGTAAATGGCATGTTTCGAACCTTCTTCACAAACCGGGATAAATGCTGAAAGCCCGACGGGTTGTCCTGTTATCGTGAGTTACTTTCATTGTTCGCTCCTGAATTGAATTGTTATTGACGAGGAGACGGATGCGGCCTCTAGATTGAGGTAGCGTGTCACGCGCCGCGGCTTGACGAAATTTGCTTCTTCCAGCCAGTTTTCCGATGCAAGGTAGGCTCAATGTAGAAAGACCACTCTGCGCGATCTCAATGGCGAGCGGACACACAAGGAACTGCGATGCGGGTATTGCTGGTCGAGGACGAAAAGGAAATGGTCGCTGCTCTTTGCAACGTTCTCACCCGTCAGAACATGATCGTCGACAGTGTTTCAACGATCGCTGCTGCTGAATTCATGTTGAAAGACAATGTACATGATGTGCTTGTTCTTGACCGCCAACTGCCCGATGGAGACGGACTGTCTTTGGTTCCGCGATTGCGTGCGAATGGTCAAAACATTCCTGTTCTTGTGCTGACAGCTCGTGGTGATCTCAATGATCGTGTCGCTGGACTGCAAAGCGGGGCCGACGATTACCTCGGCAAACCTTTTGCTTTCGAAGAACTTCTGGCTCGTGTTCGCGCCTTGCTGCGGCGGCCGTCCAGTGTCGTGCCGGAAGTGGCAAAGATGGGCCAACTGATGTTTGATTTTGCCCATCGCGAGGCATGGGTTGCAGGAGAGCGGGTGGAAATGCCAAGGCGAGAAGTCCTCGTGCTTGAGGCATTGATGCGCAGAATGGGGCGAATGGTCCAGCGCGCCACGCTTATGGAAGCGGTTTTTGGCATGAATGATGAGATCGATTCAAATGCGCTGGATACGCATATATCGAGGGTTCGGCGCAAACTCTCGGATGCCGGTGCCGGCGTGACGATCAACGGTATCCGAGGTCTTGGGTATCTTTTACGGGAAACGGCATGAGTTGGTGGAGTGCGAGATCGCTGAAATGGCGGCTCGTCAGCCGACTGCTGTTGTTTGAGATCCTCATTATATTATCGGTGCTGACCATTATCATGGGCAGCCTTTGGGGGTCTGGATATCTGATAGAAGATTACGAGGGAGGCAGTCTGGATGTTCTCAAAGACGCCTTGTCAAGGAACGCGGAAGGACAGCTCATTGTCGCTGACACCCCCGAGATAGTCCAATTGCGAGCGGATGTTGGTAATTTGTGGTTCGTCATTCGCGACCGGAATGGACAGCAGCTGTCTCAAGGAACAGTTCCTTCCCAATTCGCCCAAACGTTGAGTCTGCTGGATCATATCAGTGACGCTCGTTTGAACAATGAGTTGGGCCGAGCGAAACGCCCTGATGCAATTGTTAAGTGGCAGGAAACGGCAATAGGGGATGTACAGATATTCACAGGAACACAGGGACGCATGTCATTCAACAGGATGATGACCGGCATCTCGGCTGGAGTGCTGACGGCTATTATTCCGCTTTTTATGGTAATAGCTTTGGCCACTCTCGCCATCACCCCTCTTGTCGTACGCTTCGCGTTGAAAGGGGTTAGAAGGGCTGCGGATCAAGCAGCACAGATCACTTATAATCAACGCGGTGTACGCTTGTCAGCAGGTGAGGTGCCTGAGGAAATCAGCCCGTTTGTGAATGCCGTCAATGATGCTTTGACCCGGCTCGACAAGGGTTATGCATCGCATGAACGTTTTTTGGCTCAAGCTGCACATGAGCTACGCACACCTATTGCCATTCTTAATACCCGGATCGCGGCCCTGTCCCCTAGCTCGGAGAAAACGCAACTCCTGCAGGATGCGTCCAGACTGGCAATCTTGAGCGGCCAACTTCTCGATCTGCAGAGATTGAACCACTCGCCCGTCGCCTTTGCGCTGGTAAATCTCGTAGCAATCGCCGGACGTGTCGTATTTGATCTGGCAC
Source organism: Phyllobacterium sp. 628 (assembly GCF_014189505.1). Taxonomy (GTDB): domain Bacteria; phylum Pseudomonadota; class Alphaproteobacteria; order Rhizobiales; family Rhizobiaceae; genus Phyllobacterium. The sequence goes on from NZ_CP050303.1 coordinate 108,761, forward strand.
CGTTGGCATTTGCGGCGGGTTATGAGATGTCATTTGAGTCGGACGATAGTGAACTCATGGTGCACGGCGATCAAATGTCCATTGAGCGCGCGCTCACCAATCTGGTCCAGAATGCTATTGACCATGGCGGCTGCTCAGGAATGATTTTGATAAAGGTTCTGGAAACAAAATCGATCATTGTAACGGATGAAGGCGCGGGGATTTCCCCGGAGAACAGACAAGAAATCTTTGAGGCGTTCAATCGGCTTCGTCCGAACAGCTCAGGAACCGGTCTGGGTCTCAATCTGGTCAAAGAGATAATGGAATTGCACAACGGCACGATCGAGGTTAGCAACAGGGGTCCCAAGGGGGCTTGTTTCAAAATGAACTTCTAACCAGAACACCTGTCCATATCCCGCGAAAGGGTCATCCAATCAGCGACCACAGCCGGCAGGAATCAGCAGCGGTTCTCGCGTGGGTGCACGCTTGCGATCCTCTCATACCAACCCGAGGTCCCGTGGTTGAACAGTTGCAAATACCCGTTGCAGTCCGTTTTGGTCCAGGCCGTACATTCGCTGGAATAATCCGCCCAACAACGAACGATAATGCGTCAGGACAGGATAATCCCGGTTCTGGAACAGATGCGATTGATCTACCGCTATCTGCTCGCCCGCAATGCGCCCGCCCTTGATGCCGCCACCCAGCACCCAGTAAACGCTGCCATGGCCATGATCCGTGCCGCGATTGCCGTTCTCACGAAACGTGCGCCCAAATTCCGAGACGACGACAACAACTGTCTCCTGCCATTGAGGGCCGATCTCTTCAGCAAAGCCAGCCAGTCCGCGTCCAAGCTCACTCAACCTGTCTGCCAGATAGCCGCTCGCCGCTCCTTGATTGACATGTGTGTCCCAACCGCCGACATCAACGAAACCAAGGTTGAATTGTTCACGCATCAAGCGGCCAATCCGCCGGGCGGAAAGCTCGAAGCCCTTCGGCGACACGGCACCACGGCTTGCTTCCATCATGTGGTCTGTGATGGCGTTGTAGACATCATCACGGACACGGAAGCCCTCTCGAACAGAGCCAGCAAGAGATTTGCCGTCATACATGGATGCGATCAGGCTGGCTTGACGGCTGTCGATCCCCGGTTTTCCCACGCTGTTGATTGCAATATTGGGGATGGGTTCTCCACCTTGGAACGTCAGCGGCATCTGATCCGTGAAGGAGATGGGACGGACACGGGTCAGTGTATCTGCCAGTCGCGCCATGAACCCGGACCGGTAATCCCGTACGCCGTTGACGTCTTGTCCAAGCTCAATCGTGTCTTGGGTTTCAAAGTGGCTGCGTGTCAGATCATCGGTACCCGCAAAGGGGATAAAAGCCGCCTGCCCCTTCTGGTAAAGCGGGAGGATCGTATCCCGTAGAGCCGGATGAAGTCCCCAATTAACGTCCAGAGAAAGTGCTGAAGTTGCAACCGCAGGATCCGGCCGTGCGATAGCCAGATTTGGCCGTGACGCATAATAGAAGTCACTGCTGATCGGGATCACCACATTTGCCGCATCATAGGCGCCGCGCAGAAACACGACGAGCAACCTTGCGTCAGTTTTTGGCGCGGCCCAGACTCGGCCCGCAACGGTCATGGAGCTTAATGCTGCTAGTCCACCAATGAGATCACGGCGATTAATATGCATCTTCGTCTCCTTGTAAGGCCATCCTTACTGCATGAATTCTGGTGACGACAGGAACAGCGTGTTCCAGTCCTGAGGCGAAATCGCCTTGTCCAATGCGGTCTGTGTTGGTGCGGAAAGCTTTAAATGCAGGCTGGAAAAATACAGTCCATTCTCAAGCAGCGGAAATGCAGGCTGATCGACAGCATCTGCAGTCGCTGCTTTAAAGAGTCCGGCGGAATTGGATCCGATCTGACGGGCAATTTCGAACCGCGTCATCATTTCACCCGACCCGTTCCATGCTGACGAAGTCATGGCGTAGCCGTCGGGCGTTTGATGGTTGTAAAGTCCCTCTGCCAGTCGATTAAGCCAGTTCTGGATCGGCGCGCTGTTGACGATGACTTTGCTGTCATAAGCAAGGCGCACGGCCGAAAAGACATAACGAACCGGATCCTTGAAACGGCTTCCGGACAAAGCAACAAACTCGGGCGAATGGAACAGTGTGTCGAGCACGCTGGCAATATCGCCGTCCGTGCGCATGAAGGTCTGTGCCATCCGATCGACGAGTGGTGATGGCGGCGTATCCCCGGCGAAGTAAATTGCCAGTTGCCGGGACACGTGCCGGGCCGTTGCCGGCTGTTTGCAGAGGATAGCGATAGCCTCTTCAACTTCTCCATAGCCTCGACCTTTGACGGTATCACCCAATAGAACTTTGTCTCCGAAATCATGCCGGGCCGGATTGAACTCAAACAGCCCGTCGCGCAGCAGAAGCGGCTGTTGTTGCGGTTTCAGCTTGGGATTGTCTGGTTTGGCATCGATGCTCACACCCGTCAGGATGCGCGCAAGTTCCTCGACATCCTTTTGTGTATAACCTGAGCCGACACCCATGGTGTGCAGCTCCATGATCTCCCTTGCATAGTTTTCATTGATGTGGCCGACCGCATTGTCGGCATTGTCCAGATAGCGGATCATCGCCGGATGACGCAGTGTTGCCGTCAGCAGATCGCGAAACCGCCCCAGCGCATGCGATCGAATGGCCTTGTCTTCGTAATCACCCATAAGGATGCGCAGATTGGCTTTATATTGATGCACGTTGAAATGATTGAACCAGAACCAGGTCATCCTTTCGCGCAACTGATCGGGCGAGTAGAGTGCCCGCAAGATGCTGGCGGTGGCGGCCTGCCTCACCATATCGTTCATGCCATCCTGAACAGCCTTTTGCGCCGCAGCTTTCTGATCCGGGTCGACAATCTGGTTCGCTGCGCGCGACTGGGTGTCGAAGTCCGTAGTGAGATCGAGCGCGGATTTCTGACTGACGGGCATGCCGTCAATCTGCGCCTGGACAGCTTTCGGCAACATATTCGATGTGGGATGAAGTTGCATTTGCAACCATTTTTCCCGGCCAAGCGTATGAAACACCGCCATGGTTGAAGGATTGACGCCCCAACTTACCGAGTCCACCAGAGCAAGGTCCCGGACGGTCTGTGAAGAACCGGCGTCCTCAGCATGTGCTGTGCCGGCACTGACAAAGCCGGCCAAGACCAGCCCACTGATTGAAAACGCTGCTGTCCGAACCCTGCGCATGCTCTGACTCCGCCGAATGAACGTTTGATGCATCGCGATGGCGACGATTTGGGCTTTCAATTCTTTCTGGGGTCATCGGCCAATCCGGTGGCGGATAGAGCGATGACCCTTAGTCTGAGATGCTATTTCTGCCTTATTTCGGACAGGCTAGCAGACCGTGCTCCCCGCACAATTTTCCGGAAGGCTTTTTCGGGGCCATTGCGGGAGGCCTTTTAACCTGCAGGCGAGGTTGCAACTGCGCATGGGCTTGAGGTTTGGCAACAAACGCCTTCCTCAACTGCGCGTTGTTTCCAGCCTGATTCACCTGGCGTGGATTCTGAGCCATAGGGCGGAGGACCACCGGATTATGTGGACGCGGACCCGCATTCGACTTTGCAACGATGGGCGCTACGCTACGGGCATGCGGATTGATGATAGCCTTCGGCTGGGCATGCATGGCAACGTTCGGTAATGCCTCGCGTTTCGCTGCGGGACTGGCATTTTTCACCGCATTGTTCTTAGGATTGCCGTTTGCAGATTCACCGCTGACGGTAGGTACGATCGGCGCAGGCGGCAGCGCTCGCCCCGGCAAAGGTTTAACCGTCGCGGTCGTCACCTTTCCCGGCAGCTTCGAACCGGCCTGCGGGACTGATGCCTGTGAGGGCGTTGGGCTCTGTACAGCAGGCTTGCCGTTGAGCAGCGGTAATTTGCTGCCATTGGCACCGGGCAAAGAATGATTATCTTGCGGCTTGATCACAGCGGGAACTGCACCGGCAGATGCAGACAACTTGGCTACCGCAGCTGGATTTTGCTTTTGAACGGATACCGCCTTTTTCTGCACTGATGGCGGTAGGGCCACATGCAATGCGGCGGCGGTGGCGCCCGCTGCGATAGCCGCCCCGGCCAATGTCTGGCCGGTCGTTAGGCCCGGTTTGGGAGAAGCGGCCGGTTCTTGCACAATCGTCGTGGTGTTGTGGATGATCGTGTTGTGGATATTGTTGTAGATGACGTTGTTTTCCGGCGGGGCTACATCACGCGGCGGCAGAACCCACGCAGCTACCGGCACGAATACCGGGACTGGCAGAACGTAGGAATCAACTGGTTCTGGCGGCGCTGCCAGAACCACAAATTCCGGTGGTGGTGGCGGCAGAAAAATGACGGGCGGCGGGGGCGGTGGCATAAAACCAAATTCAGGATCGTCGAAAAAAGAACCAGACGATCCACATAGACGATCTCCGCTTCAGGTGGCGGGGGCACATCATAAGCAATCACCGCAAAAGATGCCGGCGGCTCGAGTGATGCCTCGAAATGCTCCAGGCGGCGGCGGGCGTCCCACCCGTGCGGGCCATGCGGATAGCGTCTCAGATAAGACCAATAAGCCTCTGGCGAATCGGCAATCCAGGTCTGGCGCCATGTGATCGCTTCGCGGCGGGCAGCAACAATAGCCCGAACCCGTTTTGCCATTGGATCATCCGAATAAGCTGCGAGAAAATCTTCATAGCCACGCAGCGTATCGCGGTCGAGCGCTGCAAGATAAGCATCCCGGGCATCGAAATCGCGTATGGCTTTGCTGCGCATTGCACTGTTTTGAAGAGAGGACGTCTGTTGTGCCGGCGCGTCGGGGCCCCGATCAAAGAAGAGGAAAGGCGTGCGGAATTTAGAGACATTCCACGGCAATTCTCCACCTTTTGTCGCGTCGCTGACGCGCAGACGTGTGCGATCAAACACGTCATCAAGTCCCAGTCCGCCCATGCGCATCATTTCGGCAAGTGCATGTGCATAGGCACCATAGGGACCTGGCTCTGGTGGCGCGACCGTGCCGGGCGCCGCATTGAAACCAATCAGCACATTGGGATCGGGCTCGACGATAGCCAATCCGCCGGCCAATGGCTGATCCGACCGGACAAACGGATTGGTTCTTGCGGCATCAAGCACCATCATGGTGCCCTTGTTCTGTAATGCTGCGAGCGATTTCGTGAAATCAGAAATCCTTATGGCTTCTACGGGAACATCCGTTGCATGGGCGATTTTTGCATCAACACCGGCGAAATAATTATCGCCTTCGTACTGGACCCCATAACCGGCGAGATAAACGAAGACCACAGTGTCAGGACCGGACGCGCTGGCTTTATCCAGAAAATCCCGGAATGTGTGCCGAAGCGAGTCCTGATCAAGGTCGCGCGCTCCCACCACGTCGAACCCTGCAGCCTGCAATGTCTGGGCAATGAGGCCCGCGTCATTGGCTGGCGTTGGCAGCGCGCCGGCCTGATAGGCCGAGTTGCCGATAACAAGTGCAATTCTTTTTTCCAAGGGTGCCTGGGCTCTAACCACAGTGACAATGGATGAAGAGCCACACATCAGAAGTACGGCAAGACATATCCGGATCAGTCGCATCTCGATCACCTTTTCGGGTCCTTTGCGTGCTGCGCGTCTCTCTTTTTACCGAGAGTGTCGTGCGTTCTAGATCGGCACCGGGCAAGGAGTGATCCACGATTTCGGCAAAATCGTGAGCGCTTTCATTAAATTCTGTTTAGGTGAAAGATCGGCAATTTGCCGAAAATTTGCGAATGGCGCTCAACGGTTCCGCCGCATTGCTTCCAATACGGATTCGCGTATATTTTTGGTTTATACGCAAATCCGTATACTGGGTGATTAGACGCGCTTGCTGCTCGCACAAATGAAAATGCGGACCAAGCCACCGGCTCAGTCCGCATCGCATCACGTTGCAACGTGTTGTCAATCAATGATGGTACAGATGTGCATTCACAATACGCTGCACCATCGGGGCGAAATGCGAGAAGCCCGGCGTCGCCATATCGGCAATCTTGCCGGCATCATCAAGATGACGGACTCGCACGATTTCCCTGATATTCGGGTTCTTCTCAAACTCGGCAATTTCGACATCGTTCATCGGCCCGCCCTGCAATTTGAGCGAATGAATGGACGCGGCTGAGAGTTGCCCGAAATAAGCCGGATCGGTCGCGCAGATGTAGCGTTTGGCGGCCACGTGATAGCGCACACAATCAATGACAAGGCTGGGGAAAAAGCGTTCCAGAACTTGAGCACCCGCTTCTTCGTGATGCTTGTCATGCACGTCATCCATGGAAAACGTACCGAATTCGCTGGTGAAGTGGCCAATATCGTGCAGCAGGGCTGCGACGATAATGATCTCCGGCTCACCCTGCTGTTCGGCCATATAAGCGCCCTGCAGCATGTGCTCGGCCATGGTGACAGGTTCGCCGAGATATTCTTCGCCGCCGCGACGCTCAAATATATTACCGAGGAACTCGACGATCGTATCTGGTGACAGCTTTTCAGGATCGGGTTTTGTCATCACGCCGCCTTCCGGTTTTGCGATTCGATGGCGCTGAGTGTCGAAAGCAATCCATCCTTGTCGGCATAACAGCCCTGAAGCCAGCGGGAACCGGCGCCGGAATAACCCTTGCGGGCATGCAGAACACGGGTGTTGTCGACAACGAAGGATTCACCTGGAGCCAGCTTGAATGTCACTTCCATGGATGTGTCGTCGATGATCTCGCCAAGGCGGCGATAAGCAGCGTAATAATCCGCCATATCCTCATAGGGAACATCAGTGATCGCAGCGGTCGAGCGGTTGTTGAAGCGAATGCCGATCAGTTCTCCATCCGGTGCGAGTTCGAGCATCGGACGGCGTGACCGCAAGTGGACACCGGCACTCCCGGCATATTCGAAATTCGCACAATAACGTGTCAGCAGTTCAAAACCTCGTGGATTTTCCTCACGCAGCCGTTCTGCTGCGCGAAATCCATCGACGACCATATTCTCGCCGCCCTGAGCAGAGTTCTCCAGACAATAAAGGATTTGCAGCGTCGGAACCGGATCACGATAGGGGTTATCCGTGTGCGCCTGCAGGCCAAGGCCGGTAAAGGCAAGATTGGAGGGGTTCACTTCGGTGCGAACCTCGAAGTGACGGCCATAATTGGTTTCCCTCACATAGCCGAAGAGATCGGCCACCTTGAACAACGCGCCACTTTCAACCGGTCCGCCCACCAGCTTGCCGAAGCCATAACGGCGCACGCCATAGAGCCAGTCGCGCAAGGCCTCTTCACTGCGGCTGACCGCACCAAAATCGCCAATTGGAATGCCTGCACTCAAGCTCGCGTCCCATGTTTTGATATCCGGTCCGGTCCAGCCGGAAGCCTTGCTGTGGTTGCTGTCATAGCCGTGATCTGCCAGCCAATTCGGATCGAACGTAATTGTGCGATTTTCCGGCTGGAAGGTCAGATGCAGCAATCCCGCCTCGGATTTCGCTGCTGAAATGCGCGTATCGACGGGAATGTCGCCAAGGGTGATAAGACGCTGGCCATTGCCCGGCGCGCGGGTGTTTTCGTCCCACGCATTGTCCCGCAACCAGACGGCGTGAAACCGCTGCTTCGTACCATTGGGTAATACGATCGCAACGGCGCGTCCCTCATCAATAATCTCAATTTCAGTTTTTACTGGCATGTCCGGCTCCTAAGCAAAGGTGGGAATGTTTTCGATATTTCACAGTCAGCCCTTGAGAGTTGCTTCTTCTTCCCGGCTCGCGCAGGAAAATCGGAACTCGCAATTGTGGCAGGGCCGCCCGCAAGCGGAATTGGAAATTTGGTTGTTACCCGACAAAGCAGCAGGGTCGTTTGGCAACAGCCATCCCTGCAATCGCTCGTCGCCATTTTTGAAGGCGAGAGCCGGCGTCATTGCACCGCCATTCAAAAATTCAATCTCAGCTTTTTCTGGCATGACCGGCTCCGGCGGTGACTGATGATGCTCAGTATTTCACACGCATTCCGCCATAAGCACAAACAACGAATATCGATAGGATGGCATCAAATTCGTTATGGCTTAGCGCCATAAAACCATGCCGCCGCCGCTGCACGACGCCACCTTATGGTTAAAATTGGATTCAATCTTTCTTGGTAATTTGCTGTTAGCAATTCATGCCAGTGAATCCGATAGGCTTCTTTCGCGCCATCGACAGCTTTGAGTATGGATGGTTATGCGTTTTTTGAGTGTGCTGGCAGTCACATCGACATATCTTGTCTTGGCAAGTTGCACATCCAGCCCGAGCCTGGATGATGTAGGGGTGCGGCGTCCTTCGCAGGAGACAACGAGTTCGGTTGTCCGGCCCAGCAATCGGGCCTCCCGCATCTATACGGAAACCGTCGAGTCACCGCCCGTGCCGCAGGAAGAAGTGCTGGCATGGGCAGGACCTCTCCCATCGCCGCCAGCGTTTGTCCCGGCGCCAAAAACCGTCGCTATGCCTGTCCCCTCGGAAGAGGCAATCGCGCGGCCCATCCCGGCCGCTCCCATGATGCGTGAAGCTCCACAGGGGCGCATGCAGATTTACAGCCGCCGTTTCCGCGATGCAAAGCCCATCAATTTTGGTTCAGCCTCCCCAAGGAAACTTGCCGTGCATGGCGTCGATGTTTCACGCTGGCAGGGTGACGTCGATTGGGTGAACCTGCGAAGCCAGGGAGCAAACTTCGCTTATATCAAGGCCACAGACGGCGGCGACCACATTGACCCGATGTTTAAAACAAACTGGCGCAAGGCGAAAGAAGCAGGTCTGAAACGAGGCGCCTATCACTTCTTCTATTGGTGCCGCACCGCCGGTGAACAGGCCGACTGGTTTATCCGCAATGTCCCCCGGGAAGCTGGCGCTCTTCCGCCAGCAATTGATGTCGAGTGGAATGGCGAGTCCAGCTGCAAGCGTCGCCCTTCGCGCAAGCTGGTGCTGGAAAAAATGCAGGTCTTTATGGATAAGCTGACGGCCTATTACGGCCAAAGGCCGATCATCTATACCGCCCCGGATTTTTACCGGGACAACCTGAAAGAAGCATTCGCCGATTATCCCTTCTGGCTGCGTGCTGTTGCCGAGCATCCCTCGAAGGTCTATCCCGGCCGCCGCTGGCTGTTCTGGCAATATTCCGGTTCTGGCCTGTCGCACGGCGTTGAAGGCAGAATTGATTTGAACGTATTTCACGGCAGCGAAGATGAATGGCACAACTGGGTAGCGGCACGGTCCAACTGAACCGGCCCGCAGCCTGCCTGGTCACGCTTCAAGCGGCTATGGTCTGGCCACTTGCAGCCCACGCCTATCGGCGCAGCCCGAACCGCAGCGCGGCAGCAAAAAGTTATTCCTGTTATAACTTAATATCATTTCTCACATCAGCTTGATGTGCATAGACTTTAGTCATGTGTTTCAGAACGAATACTGGCAACAGCGACTTTTGGACTTCGACAATAACCCGTTTTTTGATTTCGGATTCATTTCCTATCCAACCTGGCTCAACCCTATTTAAACAGCCAACTCAGTGCGATTTGTTTCATTCATTACGACATGGCTATTGAACGACGAGCCATGGCAAATGACCGAATATTCAAGACTGATCATACGGCAATAAATTGCAAAGCACGGCTCAGCACGGCCCGTCTGGTCCATAATCACTAGGAACGCGATGGAACGAAATCTGAAGGTATTTCTCGCGGTCGCACGCAGTGGCAACCTCACCTCCGCAGCGGAGATGGTCGGTCTTACACAGCCGGCTTTGACCAAAACCATCCGGCGGCTTGAGGGGGATTTTGGCGCGAAACTCTTCGAACGGACAGCACGCGGCATGGTGCTGACATCCGTTGGCGAGACCCTCTTCAACTACGCACAAACCATCGAATTAAAATACCAGCAAGCCCATGAGGAAATTGAAGCTGTCAGATCAGGCATGGTCAAGGAGTTCAAGATTTCGGCCGGACCAGCCTATCACGCAACCATCGCACCCGACCTGACCAAGCAGTTAAGCATCGAGTTTCCGGAAACCAATTTCATTTTATCCGTTGATGTCGCTGTTACCTCAACCACAAAACTGCTGGATGGCGAAATCGATCTTATGCTGGGTGCATTCTACAAATCTCCCCCGGACGGACTAGAAACGCTCGAAATATTCAAGGCGGAAATAACCCCCTACTGCGGCGTTGAAAACTCGCTTGCTGCAGCCGGAATATTGGCGCCGGACATGCTCCGGAACCGCCAATGGATCGTCTATAAACGTGATGAACTGGCCATCCAGAAGCTGGAGGAGTACTACGCGGAACATCTGCTCCCTCCTCCCCGGATCGTCATGCGCGTTGACCCGTTGTCCTCGGCTTTCCGCATCGTTGCAACATCGGATATGTTGGTTTTGGCACCCGCATATCTCGAGATCATCGCAGGCGCCTCCAATCTTTGCCGCCTCAAGATGGAAATCCCGATATGGAAATTTCCTTCCGGGGCATGGTACCGGCAAGCTTCGCGCCATTATCCGATCATGCGCCGCGCATTGGAATTGCTGCCAAATCTCATTGACTAGAGCAAGTTTTGCTTATTTGAAGCCGTTCTGCCGGAGGGAATTTGTGGACAAGATCAAGGGGTTTGACGAGACCGATGTTTACCCATCGGGTGATGTCAAAGCCCGCAGGAATTGGCCCAAATTCACCCGGCAGAACGGCTTCAAATAAACAAAACTTGCTCTAAGTTTAATGAACGAAGGGGCCAGTCAGCCGGCAGCGATTCCAAGCACACGTGAGGCGCTGTTGAGAAGATTGACCAGACCTGTCTGATGATGCGTGTCTGTCTTCTCGAAGATGCGCAACAGATACGAACGGGCAGTGCCAAACCCGATACCCAGCCGCGCCGCACTTTCCTTCAATGAGTGGCCTTCAGCCAGGCAATGGGACAAGTGTGCTTCTTTGGGTGTCATATGGAAAAGTGCCTGCAGCAAGTCCAGCGCGGGCCCCCGGTTTTTACCGTTGACCTCCGTCGCCACAACCAATGCATGTGAACCCGTAAAAATATCGTGGGCAGAAGCCTGTATCGGAATAATATGCAGAACCATCGCCGGATGATCCCGGATGGAAGGGATGGCAATCGAGCGGATCGAGGACGCCTTGGCGGCACATCTGCAGGACAAGGCCATATGAAGTTGAGCGTTGGCTGGCGCGTAGGGAATGTAAAGTTTGTTACCGGCGGCATTGAGAAATGAACCGGCCTGGCACTCAAACAACGCATTGGTTGCCAGTACCCGGCCGTTTTCGGCCAAGGCGGCGCACGGCAAGTTCAGGGATGCCATCCCTTCAACCATGTTGTGCACCTGCTTTTCGCCGAGCCTTGCAGCGACAAGCGCCGCACGGGTAAAGTCCGGATACAGCTGATTGATGATGCCTACGACTGCATCATTGAACATTCCCTGTTCAGCATTCCTGTCGAATGCCGCGACAACCACCTCGCCGGTCGGCAATTTGAGAATAGTCCCGACTTCGTCGATGACACCGTGGCTCTGGTCCTCATCCATATAGACCTGAACATAGGGCAAGGACTTGTTGACGTAATCATTTGTCCGCTCAAAACGGGACATTGGCTTGTTATAGGCGTGCCACGTCATCATATCGACGAGCTTTTGGCCCCTCTTCCACCTGTCTCTTTCGGGCGGAAGAATGCGCATGCTGCTATGGGCTGCGCGCACTTTGTGACCAAGCGTATAAATGCACCCGGCACCAGACAATGTTGCGTTGCAGATGCTATCGAGCAATGAAGGCCAAAGTTCAGGGGTAAAGGCCGCTTCGTGCAGCCTGTTTGCAATCTCTTCAATCATATTATCAAAACGTCCGGATAAAATATTTTAGTTTCATTCTCAAAAAGAGCATTTAAAAAGCCTGAAATTCCCCTGCAAAACGAATAAAGTAGCGCATGTCAAAATGTAACAATTTTGGTGCTGGTAAGGCACCTCAACGGGATAACGCACTTATCAAATCCCGGTATCAGTTACTCCTTTGAAAAAAGTGCCGGCTTCGTCATCATTCCGCATTTCTTTCCGCTGAAGTCTGGTTAACGGCGATTTGCAGGTCACAGATCATTGTGTCAAAAGGTCGTTCATCAAAAAATATTCCCGTAACGGGAAATTTTGCCATTCGGATTGCGGGCTTTTGCCCGTTAGCTGTTGCTTAGGCTGATATTTTGCCTGCCCGGTACTGCCATATGGCATGGTTTCAATCACAGAGTGTGGAGAAGCGGCCCTGCACGCAAAGCGGAAGGACAGAACGCGCCAAATTCAACGGCTGCTGAGGATCAGCTTGCCCTGACGATGCGTATGGGTATGGATTTGTAGGCTGGCGTTCCCGAACGACTGTCGTGATGCGACAAGGCAACAAGACCATTCATTTCGGGATAGTAGCCGGCTGCCGAACCACGTGGAATATTGTATCTGACGGCGGTCAGACGTTTGACTAGGCGGGGCCGGTCCTCGGGGTCTGAAGGATCGCGCGCCGCTTCAACATCCAGCGTATCTCCATCCGACAATCCCCGTTCGGCCAAATCCTCGGCATTGAGGAAGATAACATCCCGCCGTCCGAAAACACCGCGATAACGGTCATCCATTCCATAAATCGTCGTGTTGTATTGATCGTGACTGCGAAGCGTCGTCAGCGTCAGCACATTGGGTTCCACGACGCGCGGGTCTTCGTTCAACCCTTCAGCGGTGAGAAAACATGCCTTCTTGCCAGGTGTTTTCCATTCCCGGTGCGAGGCAGGCACGCTGAGGCAAAAACCGCCGGGTTGCCTGATGCGTTCGTTGAAATCGTGAAAATCCGGAAAGACAATCTCGATCTTGTCGCGGATCCGGCCGTAATTTCCGACCATTGCATCCCACTCGATGCCATACCGGTCCCCAAGCGTTGCCTTGGCCATTCCGGCAACCACAGCCGGCTCTGAACGGACATTCTCGCTTGGCGGCTTCAGAAATCCACGCGAGGCATGAACCATCGACATCGAGTCTTCCACCGTGACGGACTGCGGACCGGTTGCCTGCATGTCTGAATCGGTGCGGCCGAGAACCGGCAAGACAATGGTGGTTTTGGCGGGGAGCAGATGTGAGCGGTTAAGCTTGGTCGTCAGATGCACTGCAAGATCAAGCTTGCGCATGCCGGCAAATGTGGCATCGGGGTCCGGCATGGCCACGGCAAGATTGCCACCGAGACAGATCAGGGCTTTTGATTTGCCTTCAATGATCGCTTCAATGGCCTCAACAGCATTATGGCCCTTTTCGGCTACAGGCCTGAAACCGAAAGCACGCTCCATGCCATCCAGCAAAGCGGCATTGGGAATTTCCGTGATACCGACAGTTCTGTCGCCTTGAACATTGGAGTGCCCGCGCAAGGGACAAATGCCTGCGCCTTCACGCCCGATATTGCCGCGCAGCATCAGAAAGTTCGCAATCTGCTGAACATTGGCCGTACCATGCCGGTGCTGGGTAATGCCCATCCCGTAGCAAAGAATGACATTCTTGGCTTTGACATAGACATCGCCCGCGCTTTCGATGGCAGCCCGCGCGAGTCCGGACATCAGTTCGATATCTTCCCAGCGTGTCGCATCAAGGTCGGCCTTGAGTGCGTCAATACCGGTTGTGTGCCCGGCAATAAAATTGCGGTCGAGGACACCGGCCCCGCCAGCCTGCAAATCCGCCGCGTCCCGTTCAAACACGCGCTTCATCATGCCTTTGAGCACAGCGACGTCACCGCCGATCCGCACCTGATGATATGCCGATGCAATGTCTGTGGAGGAGAACGTTGCCATCTCGACAGGACTTTGCGGCGAAGCAAACCGTTCAAGCGCCCGTTCTTTCAGAGGATTGAAAACAATGATCGGAGCCTCGCGTTTTGCCACTTCACGCAGCGTCGCCATCATGCGCGGATGGTTGGTACCGGGATTGTGGCCAAAACTGAAAATCGCATCGGCATGATCGAAGTCCTCGAGCGTCACAGTGCCCTTGCCGACGCCGATCGAATGCGGCAGGCCAACGCTCGTGGCCTCATGGCACATATTCGAACAATCCGGGAAATTGTTGGTTCCATAGGCGCGCACAAACAGCTGGAACAGGAAGGCGGCTTCGTTGGAGGCGCGGCCGGACGTGTAGAATTCAGCCATGTTGGGATCGGGGAGCGCATTCAGTCCGGCGCCGATCAGTTGAAATGCCTGGTCCCATTCAATGGCAACATAGGTATCTTTTTCCGCATCGTAGATGATGGGGGCGGTCAACCGGCCCTGATCTTCAAGATCGTGATCAGACCATTCCCACAGTTCGGATAAAGTATGGGACGCAAAGAATGACGGCTCCAGCCGTTTGGCCGTCGACTCCCACGTCACTGCCTTCGCGCCATTTTCGCAAAACTCAAAGGAAGACGTGTGTTTCGGATCAGGCCAGGCGCAACCCGGACAATCGAAACCATCCGGCTGATTGGCTTTCAGCAAAGTCGCCGCGCCCTGAGCGACGATCTGCTGTCGGGCAAGACTTTCTGCCACCGCTTTCAGGGCGCCCCAGCCACCCGCTGGAGCGTTGTAGGTCTCGATACCTTCAGGCCTCTTCTTCGACATGGCAATTCCTCGAAATTCTATCTGCGATTGGCTGGTATTTGGCTTTTCGTTGTAGCAGATAACAGTGTTGGCGGATGCGGCATATCCGAAATGGAGCCGGTCTTTTGCGCCGCGCCGGAACTTTGAACCCAGTATCCCAAAGCCACCATCACACCACCGCCAGCCAGATTTCCCAATGTCACGAACACCAGATTATACAGCGCGCCCTGTAGCGTAATGGTCGTTGGATGGTCGCTCAAGAGTGCCAATGCAAAAGCGAACATATTCGCAACGCAATGTTCAAAACCCGCCGCCACAAAGATCATGATCGGCCAGAAGATCAAGATGGCCTTGGCAGCGTCATTCTGGGTCCGGTAGGACATCCAGATCGCCAGGCAGACCAGCCAATTGCAGATCAATCCGCGGGCGAACAATTGGCCTGCGGGCGCATTCATTTTGACCGCTACGGCGGCAATGAAGGTGGAATTGCCATCGCCCAGCAGAACGCCGCCGCCTCCCAACTTGAAGATAAATGCGAGCGCAAGAGCGCCGGCAAGATTACCAAGCCAGCAAACGGTCCAGACACGCAGCGCATCGGCAATGCTCGTTTGCCTGTTGAGCAGCGCCAGCGGCATGTACATAGCCATCCCGGTAAAGAGTTCAGACCCTGCGAAGATGACAATCGTTAGTGCGGAGGCAAAGACCGCTCCCATGACAAGATGCGCCCAGGCGGGATCGGCATGGGCGCCCACCGTGAACATCACGATATCGCCGAAGCCGATATAGGCACCGGCCATCGCTGCGCCGGTAAGGAAAGCCAGAGGGCCATGTTTGACGGCCAAAGACTTGGTTTTACCTGTTTCCGAAAGCTTGCTGATCGTGTCTTCGTACATGGGATTTTCCTTGCGGATAAATATCCGCATCACAATAATCAGTTTGATTTCCAGTGTTTCCGAACGGCTGCCGCAGCAGCCGTCCGGTTCGTCAGTTTGGGAGGATCAGGTACCGCTCACAACAGGCTGCTTTTCCTTGCGCAGGGCATTCATCACCGTGTTGTTCAGGTTCAGATGCCCGGAGACCATTTCCGGAGGCGTCAATGCCAGCCACTGCTCAAGCGAGACGTCAGCGTAGTAATCGCTCTTGAAAATTTCTAGGAACTTCAATGGCTTGTCGCCAGTATTCTCGATATAGTGTCCCATGGCGAAGGGGACATAACCAACGTCACCGGCTGTGTAATCGAAGGTACGCGAGTGGCCATTGGCTGCAAAGACGCCCATGCGGCCGGAACCCTCGAGATAATACTGCCATTCGTCCGTATTCGGATGCCAATGCAGCTCCCGCAAACCACCCGGCTCGATTTCAACAAGTGCGGCGGCAATCGTCTTCGACACGGGGAAGTTTTTCGAGTCGGTGATCCGGACGGTACCACCGCTTGTCTTGATGGGATCCTGCGCAGCCATACGGTGTGTCAGGCTGAGAGGAACTTCCTTGGCACCCGCAATCCTGTCGCTGTTCACGCTGCCCGGTATAGGCAGGTTGAAAATATAGCGTTCGCCGGGTGAAGGCAGATTGTCGAAGTTTTTGGCATCGACACCGAAATTCTTGGCCAGGACGCTCTTGGGGATGTGTTTAAACCAGTCGGTCACAACAAAAGTGCTGTCTTCGTCAAAACCGCCATCATCGAAAACGAGGAGAAACTCGCAGCCATCAGGCCCAAGCCCCTGAATGGAATGCGGGATTCCTGATGGAAAATACCACAGATCACCGGGACCAACGTCGCCGACAAAATTCCGCCCGTCCGCATCCACTGCCGTTATCCGGGCATTGCCATAAAGCATATATGCCCATTCGCCTTCCTTGTGCCAATGCATTTCGCGAACACCGCCAGCGTTCAAACGCATGTCGACACCGGCAACCATTTTCGAAATGCCAAGCTCGCGCACGGTGATCTGGCGTGTCCAGCCGACGGAATACTGCTTGGTGGGCGCATCGGCAAACGAGAACCGCAGGTTGGGCAGAGTGCCGGAATCGGTGATGGGCTGATTGAGAATATCCGGGTTCTGAAGATCGCGCGCGACACTGCGCGGCCCCGGATCGTCACCACCAGCGCCCGCACGGCGCGGTTGCGGTACAGCCTCCTGCGCGAAGGCCGAGGTGGATGCTGCGGCGGCAAGACCGCCTGCGGTCAACGTTACAAGAGCGTCACGACGATTGAATATGGTCATTTCTGTCTCCCTTTTGAACCTGGATGTGCGGGAGAAGCGAAAGTGCAGGACGTACGGACCCAGCCGTAAATTATCCGCAGATTCGAAACGTCACCGTCTGTACCAGGTTCTGGTTCTTCAAACCGGGAGGTTCCCGGCTGGTGAAGTGCGGCAACCGGATTGCTCAATCCGATCCCGACAACCAAAATTATGACGGGGAGATAAAGAGCGATATTGGATGTTCGTTTAACTCACCCTATACGTGCGTATAGGTACCAACCGGCGGCACATCGCGATAACGCGCTCACCCGATAGTGTTCGTATGCGGCTGATCAATCTGCTATGCCGCTCTGCATGATCCGCATGGGGAGCCACATGTCCCGTTTTTCGCAGCTCGCGGCAATATTGATTGCTGCGGCAGTCTTTCTGCTCGACACATTGACCACCTATGACATCGCCGTTGCGGTTCTTTATGTGACCGTTGTGCTGCTCTCGCTCAATTTTGCCAGCAGAACAGGCCTGCTGCTGATTGCAGCTGCATGCATGGGACTTACGGTGCTGAGCTACATGATCGAACACGGGTTTGATCTTCCCTCAGAACCGTTGGGGCGCTGCTTCGTCAGTCTTGCGGCTATCGGAATATCCACGTTTCTCGTCTTGAGGTTAAAAACGTCCATCTCCGTGCTTGCCGAAAGTGAACAGCGCTACCGGACGATTTTTCTGGCGACCGGCGTCGCAATCCTTGAAATGGATTTTACGGAACTGAAGGTCGCCATCGATGACTTCAAGGCACGCGGCTATCAGAGTGCCGAGGCGGCAGCGCAATCCGATCCGGATTTTGTCCGCAAGGCCGTGAGACTGATGCGATTGACCAACGCCAACAACACAACCTTGACGATGTTCAAGGCCAAAAACATTGAAACCTTCAAATCGGCACTCCCGGATCTTGTCGGTCAGGACATGGAGAGTTCCATTTGGGGTCTGCTCGCAGCCATATGGGACGGCAAATCAGCCTACGAATCCGATACTGCCATGAACGACATGAACGGCACGCGTCTCACCATTCTTTATAATGTCGCCCTGCCCGCTGACCGCCCCGCGCTGGATCTCGTTCTCATCAGCATCATGGATGTAACGGCCCGGCGGGAGGCCGAAGACGGTCTCCATGCAGCCCAAGCGGAGCTTGCCCATGTGACACGCGTTGCAACGCTGGGCGAATTGACGGTGTCGATCGCCCACGAGGTTAATCAGCCGCTTGCTGCGGTCGTGACCAATGGTGAAGCCGGTCTGCGCTGGCTCAAGCGCCCTCAACCGGATCTTACCGAAGTCGAAGCCTCCTTGCGCCGGATCATATCCGATGCGCAGCGCGCCAGCGAAGTCATCCGGCATTTGCGCGCCTTGGCCAGCAAAGCCATCCCGCAAACAATACCCGTGGATATCAACGAGGTCATTGAGGAAGCCATTGAACTGGTGCAACGCGAAATCATGAATAATCGTATAGGCGTGCGCCTTGAGCTGGCGGGCAATCTGCCTGCGGTGCTTGGCGACCCTGTGCAACTCCAGCAGGTTGTCATCAACCTGATCATCAATGCCATTCAGGCAATGGGCACGAACGAGCACAAAGCGCGGCAACTGTCTGTAACATCGTCGGCTGGCGACGATTCTATACGCGTTGGCATCAATGATACCGGACCGGGTTTTGATGCAGGCGAAGCAGCCAATCTGTTTAATGCCTTTTATACGACAAAACCCGAAGGGATGGGCATGGGTCTATCCATCTGCCGCTCCATCGTCAGCGCGCATGGCGGACGCATCAGTGCCAGATCAGAGCCGGGACTGGGTACGAGTTTCGAATTCACCATTCCATTTCAGAAAGAGGATGCATGATGACCCAAGCCACATCGCCAATGGTTTTTGTCGTCGATGATGATGCATCCCTGCGCGATGCGCTCAGCAGTCTTTTCCGGTCCGTCGGCATGCAGGTGGAACTGTTTGCCTCACCCGCTGAATTTCTTGCCCGTGGTCCGATAACCACCGCCGAGAGCTGTCTTGTGCTTGATATTCGTCTGCCCGGTGTCAGCGGTCTCGATTTCCAGAACCAGCTGTCGAAGCTTGGCAACACGATACCCATCATTTTCATGACGGGCCATGGCGATATCCCGATGTCGGTCCGGGCCATGAAAGCCGGAGCCCTCGATTTCCTGATCAAGCCGTTCCGCGATCAGGATATGCTCGATGCCGTTTCCAGTGCCCTCGCCCTCGACCGTGAGCACCGCGCCGCCAACGGCGCCGTATCAACGCTGAAAGCCCGCTATGACACGCTGACCCGCGCGCGCGCGAAGTCATCGCCTTGGTTACAACGGGCCTCATGAACAAACAGATTGCCGGAAAATTGGGCGTGAGTGAAATCACCGTCAAGATTCACCGGGGCCACCTGATGGAAAAGATGGGCGTCCGCACGCTGGCTGAACTGGTAAAAGCCTACGAAGTTTTGCGTCCCAGCCTGTAAAACAGGTATCCATCCTAAACCTCTGTATGATTCCAATTTCTCTTCGGATCACCCATTGATAGGTGCGAAAGGCGCTGCGTATGGAGCGGCCCCTCAAAAGGAACGCGCGTGTCTGAGCCAAAATCCATCGCTATCGTTGATGACGACATGTCCGTGCGCGAGGCCACGGAAAACCTTGTCCGTTCCTACGGCCTTAGCGTGCGTACATTTGCATCTGCCGAGTCCTACCTTGCGGCAACTGCCGGCTCCAGAATTGATTGCCTGATTACCGATATCCAGATGGATGGCATAGATGGGGTCGAGCTGTTTCAAACCCTTCGCCAAGGCGGGGTTACAACGCCCATCATATTCATCACGGCTTTTCCCGACGAGCGCGTCCGCAAGCGTGTCATGGCTGCTGGCGCCATTGGGTTTCTCGGCAAACCATTTGCAAGCCAGGCCCTCATTGATTGCATTGAACTGGCACTGGTTGCTTAGGTTCGCACCGCTCCGTCCCCCATCCCTGTATAGGCCAACCAAAACCTATGTATAGTATCTGTGCCCCGGTCTTCGATCTATCAAACAGTCACCGCGTCCCAATGATGCGCTGATCGGAGAAATACCATGTCTTTCAGAAAATTATGCGCGCCTGCCGTTGCAATCGGCCTGCTTGCCCTCGGCACGGCAACACCGGCGATGAGCGCACCGCTAAAATGCGTCGTGCTTGTTCACGGAGCTTTTGTCGATGGGTCTGGCTGGAAACCGGTCTATGATATTCTCTCCCGCAAGGGATATAATGTTTCAGTCGTGCAGCAGCCACTGACCTCCGTGGCCAACGATGTTGCGGCAACTGAACGTGTCCTCGCGCTGCAACAGGGTCCATGCATCCTCGTCGCACACAGCTATGGCGGCGCTATCATTACGGAAGCCGGAAATGATCCCAAAGTTGCCGGGCTTGTTTATATTGCTGCCCATGCTTTGGACGCGGGCGAAACCGAGGCCGCAAATGGCAAACGCATTCCGCCAGCCTATACATCACTGAAGAAAACAGCTGATGGCTTTGCCTATATCGACCCGGACCACTTCCATCAGGACTTTGCCGCGGACCTGCCAGCCAAGGAAGCTGCATTCGAAGCACATGGCCAGATGCTGACCGCAGCCGATGTCTTCACCACGCCTGCCACGAACCCCGCATGGAAGGTGAAACCAAGCTGGTACATGGTGGCCAAGGCAGACCGGATCATCAATCCCGATCTTGAGCGCATGTATGCGAAGCGGGCCGGCAGCCATACGGTTGAAATCGCAGGTGCAAGCCATTCGGTTTACGAGACACATCCCAAGGAAGTCGCGGCACTCATCGAGCAGGCAGCGCAACACGCCGCTGATTAGATCCATCCGGAATCTGTTGCCCCGGAGGACGATACCCTCCGGGATACGACCAGCGTTTAAGGTGTGAAGCTCACACCTTTTCTTTCTTCTTTGCCGGCGTTTTCGGTTCCGGTTCCACTGAAACATCGGGTTTGGGCGCCAGCAATTTGCGCAGATCGCCGATCTTGTCCTTCACCAGCGGGCGGAATCGCGTCGCGCGATATGGCATATCAGCCGCGCCATAGCCCTCCGGACCGTCATCATTGCCGCGATGAATTTCTTCAACCTTGATGCCGACAAACTCGCCGTCCACGTAGTGTTTGTACAACCCGACCCAGCGGATTGTATAAATCTCGCCTTTCCGGATCAGCTGGTCGATACTGACATTTTTGAACTTGTCATCAATGCAGACAACCTTCTGGCCCACGTAAAAGTCATTCATCGCGTTACCTCAGTATTCCCGGTTTGGCTGGCAGCACGCTGATCCTGCCACTATATTTAACTCTGGAAGTTGCAGCTGGCTTGCCGTAAAAGCTGCTCGACCAACGGATAGCCTCATGCGTTCCGTATTAGCAAACATGATAAAACATTTCACCCATTCTGGTGAACAAGATCGCGGTGCGGAATGCCTTCACCTCATATTGCCGTCGAAGCCTCGGGCTCGATTGCAACACTTCTTAGTTTCGGGCTCGTTGGAATTGGCTCTCTGGCACTCTTGGAGAAGTTCATTCCAATTCTGCCTTCCTATGTCCTGTTCATGCTTTTGGGAATGACTGTAACCGATGGCAATGGTCTCGTCCTTGCGATTCTTGTCACGGTGCTTGGATCGGCCACAGGCGCATTGGGCTGGTTTGCACTCGGATGGCTGCTTGGTCCTGACAGGGCCGAAGCGATCGTTGCACGTTACGGCAAATATGTATTTCTGAAACCGGCAGTCTATGAGCGGATGACAAATTCATACCGCCGCAATCATTTCTGGGTCACCCTGACAGGCCAGATCATACCAACGGTGCGGATCTATCTGGCCCTCCCCGCTGGCGTTCTTCGGCTTGATCCCCGCGCTTTCACGATTGCGATCGTCATCGGAACGCTAGTGTGGAACACGCCTTTCCTCTGTCTCGGCTATGCCCTTCGTGGCAGTCCCTACAATCCTGTCCATGTCGGGTTCTGGGCCTCCATCGCCCTGTTCATCGTCGAGGCATCGATCATTCTTGGATTTAGTCTTCGCAAGAAGTTACGAGCGCGCAATACGATCCAGCCCTAGAGTCACACCGAACATATCGGAAACCGGAAGACAACCACCGTCTTGCGGTGATTGTCTTCTGGCCGTTTGCTGGCGTCTACTTGGCGGCATCCACCTGCTCGTCCCAGGTCTTCACCTTGTCCTGCCGGTCGAAGAAAGGCATCACGGTGTTGGCCAATTCCGGCGCAAAGAAAATATCGTAATGCGTGCGGTTTGGAATGATGGCCAGCCGGTTTTGCGACATGGTTTCGCGCATCCACCCGGCATCCTTCAAGCCACCACCAAGCATTTGATAGAACTTGAACTCGTGTTCCGGCCGGTACATATCGCTGTCGCCAAATACCAGCATGACAGGCATTTTAAGCTTCGGAACATCATTGGAATAATCATACGGCTTGCGCATGAATTCACCCATCGCGTCCAATAGTTTCGGGAAATCCTCCGGATGCGGGGCAATAGCCTTATAGCCCTTATACATGGGAGTATCTTTCATCATATCCGCCATGGCACCGGTCAATGTCACCTGCATTTTGATCATATCGGCGTAGAAGCCCTCCTGCGCATACCCGGCCGAAACCAAGGCGACACGGTTGATCATCTCCGGGTGCTGAACCGCAAACCGAAACGCAACACCGCCGCCGAACGAATACCCCAACACGTCGACCTTCTCGTGGCCAAGCGACTTGAGGATGGTTGCTATATCATCGCCCATTGCTTCCAGACTCATCGGCCGGTTGCCGAGTTCCGTACGTCCATGACCCTGCAGATCCACACCGATAACCTGATGTCCTTGTGTCAATCTGGGAAGGATCGGCGCAAACATATCGGTCGAGCCCAGTCCACCATGCAAAAGCAGAAGTGGCGCGCCTTCGCCATGAATCTCGTAATAATACTTGATACCGCCAGCTTCGACATAACCGCTTTTGGGCCCTTCTGCCGCCGTTGCTGTTGCCACAAGACCCAGAGAAAGAGCCGCCGCTGCAATTGGCTTTGATAGGATTTTCATATTCGTCTCCTCGGTTTAAATACCCTGCGATCCATTGTCCGGTACAGGCAGGTTTTGGTTCTGTACCGAGGACGAACCGGGATCACGAATGCCGACATCGAGCCAAAAATAATTGTAACGGCCGGCACGCGTTGATTGAGAGCAAGCTGTTTTTGGATGGGCGCAATCATGCCCTAAAGCCCGCAAGCGCCGTGCTTCATCAAAAGCCACCTACATAGCGAATGGCTTTACTGTACTTGTGCCAATCGAGCCGTTGACACAGCGAGTTCACAGGCGGGACCAAATTTATCCGCCTTATCATGCCTGTACAGGCACATCAGAAAGTAGTCCTTCCCGTCGACAATCGTTGCAATAATCCGGCGCTGACGTGTCCGTTGCAGAATCCGCTCGTCAAAGCGCATATCGACGGCTGGCCTGCCGAACATTGTTGTCATCGTGTATGATTTGAATTTGATTTTCCAGTTTGGGCTAAAGTCTTTCACATATTGACCGACATAAGCCTCCGCTGTGCTGGCGCTTACCTCCTTCACCTCACGCACGGGCATGGAATAAAGACCGAAAACGACATCACCGTTCCCCGTTGTCGACGCGGTTACCCCCGTGGGTTCCCCGCTGCCGTCAGCAAACTCGGTGTCAATCCAGAATTCGGCCGGATATCTGTAGGTGTAGGAGCCGTCGGGCGCCGCGAACGCGCGGGTCTCCTGTGCAGATGTTATCGAGGGCAAGAGGATGATCATTGCCAAACCGAGGCAGGAACGGATCAAAAACGGCATTTTTCTCATCCCCGATACACTTCCTTCTGACCCTAATTTCAGCCATGGGCTGCCGGACGTATTTCACCCGAATTCAACCGGTAATAAGACCAAGTTTTCGCGCACGGTCCATCAGATTCTTCACCGAAGAGGTGGCCCAGCGCGAAGAACCGCGTGGTGTGCGTTCGTGCATGGCTTCGAGTTGGCTGGCAATCTCCCGCAACGTCAAATCCGGATTGGCATTGGCAATTCCGGTAATCAGCATCATCAGCCGATCTTCCGGCATACGCCGGGGTGCTATGGTTACAAGATGCGCATCGGCAAGACCCTCACGCACCAGCCGCCGCACCGAGCGGCGCAAGCGATCAACGTTCCAAATCTGCCCTGTTTGGTGTTTCAGGCTGCGCACGACATCCTCCCACGGATGTTCCGGGCGCAGGCGCTGCACGGTTGGCAGCCAGGTGGGCATGGTGGCAACAAGACCGGCCAGATGATCGCGTTGACGTGCACGGGAGAGTTTTGCGAGCGCCTCAGGGCGCCGCTCCCGCAGACCAGGATTGCCGGGGAGTTTGCCTCTGGCCCGCGCCGCATTGATGCCCGCCTTCGTGCGTTCCGAAATCAGCGCGCGCTCCAACTGGGCCACGGCCCCCAGAACCTGCAGGGAGAACATGCCCTGCGGCGTGGATGTATCGATCGGGTCGTGCAGCGAACGGAAATGCGCGCCCTTGTCCGCCAGTTGCTCAATCACCGTCAGCAAGTGGCTGACTGAACGAGCGAGGCGGTCAAGCCGGACCACGACCAGAACTTCACCGCCATTGATTTCGCGCAGGAGCCTGGCAAGAACCGGACGGGCGCGCGATGCGCCCGATCCATGCTCTTCGAAAATGCTTGCGCATCCGGCTTGCTTTAGCTCCATGACCTGAGCGTCATTCACCTGCTCATCTGTCGAGACGCGGGCGTAGCCGATCAGCCGCTGCTTCTTGTCCATCTCTTTCATAATCGAAATAGTGCTGGAACTCGCCACAGTGCACAAGACAGGAACAGCAAGGGCCGCTTTAACCAGCGATAGACCGGTCAGCTCCAGGCGTGCAGGGGCGGCTTTTTCTCCATTCAGAAAATACTTTCCGAGGATTGCGTATTTCCAGCGGACCGGATCGTGCAAGGTATGGGTCCGCGCATTGCGCCAATGCCGGTCGAGATTGTGTTCGGCAAGTGTGGAGCGGGTTCCGGCCAGCTCGAAAAGCTTGTTGGTGGCAGCAATGGCAATCTCCGTGGACAGAATTTTTGCTTCTGCCGTGACAATTTGAGCTTCCGCAACGGTTTCAGCATCCGGGTTGGCAATGGCCCGATCTATGGCGTAACCCGCTTTTTCCAGAAGCGCCTGAGCTGCATGCAAACGCAAGGTAAGATCACCGATCGCTTGAATGGTGTAAGGATCGTCCCATGCGTTCTCAACACCGCTGTCTACCCAGGCCCGGCTCTTCGTGCGCACGAAATCAACAGTTTCATCAATCGCCGCCTGCGCGATACCCGTATCAACCGCTACTTGAATGATCTGGAAAATCGCACCATCCGCTGTGGGAGTTTCGTAACCCTTATAGCCCGGCACAAGGTGTGTTTTCGGCACTTTGACGTTGTTGAGGATGACGGTTCCGGACAGGGTCGTGCGCTGACCAAAACTTGTCCAGTCGTCGATAACACTCAGTCCCGGAGCGCCGCGCTCCGCGACAGCGTACCAAGCGCGCCCTTCATCATCCAGGGCAACAATCGGCACCAGATGCGCAAGCAATGCGCCGGAGGAATAGAATTTCTGGCCATTGACCAGAACATGATCGCCCTCATCGGTGAACCGCGTTTGAAAGTCTACCGCGCGTTTTGACCCGAATTCGGAAAAAGCATTGCCGAAACGTGTACCCTTGAGCACTTCGGCAAACAGAAGCTTCTGCTGCTCCTCATCCGAAACGGTGCGAATGGCGGCGACGACGCCAAGATGGTTCTGTGCAATCTGGCCGATGGAAGAGTCAGCGGCCGAAATAATCTCGATGACCTTTGCAAGGGTTGCGTAGGAAACCTCCGGGCCGCCAAACTTTTTGGGAACATTGATCGACCAAAGCCCGCTCTGGGAGAAGGCATCCAGCTCGACAATCGGCCATATCCGTTCGCGGTCGCGCTGCGCGGACCCCTGCACGAATGTTGCGGCCAGTGTCTTCGCGATTGCAATCGCCTCTGCATCACTGCTGATAATATGGGCTGGTTCGGCTGGCCGCGGGAACGGCGGAACCGCCTCGGACGCATTGTCGATATTCACTTTGGAAATGGTCATTCCGGTATCTCCTCGTTAAGGGGTTCAGGTTCCAGCTTCGGTCAATTGATTGGCCGGTTTGGCGACGGCGAGCGGCACGGTTCTCTCACCCAGGTAAAACTTCGTCACATCGTTGCCATTGCGAAGATTTTCAGTTGAATCGCTGAGGACAGATATGCCGTTTTCAAGAATGGTGGCTCGATGCGCATATTTGAGCGCAACGGTCGAATTCTGTTCGGCGACCAGGATCGCAAGTCCGGTCTCCTGATTGAGCTTGCGCAGGGTTTCAAAAATGTCCCTGACAACAAGGGGTGCAAGGCCCATCGACGGCTCATCCAGAACGAGCAGACGCGGCCGCGACATGAGCGCCCTGCCGATGGCGGTCATTTGCTGTTCGCCGCCCGATGTCAGGCCTGCCAGCGTCCGGCGCTTTGCCTTGAGGCGTGGAAACTGCAGGTAAATCTTTTCCAGATCGTCAGCGATTTCCGGGCGGCGGGCACTGCGGCCGATTCCTCCCGTGATGAGGTTCTCTTCCACGGTCAGATTGCGGAAACAATGCCGGCCTTCCAAAACCTGGACGAGACCGGACCGGAC
Source organism: Phyllobacterium sp. 628 (assembly GCF_014189505.1). Classification (GTDB taxonomy): domain Bacteria; phylum Pseudomonadota; class Alphaproteobacteria; order Rhizobiales; family Rhizobiaceae; genus Phyllobacterium. Next base: position 135,322 of record NZ_CP050303.1, read on the forward strand.
CAGATCCGCCGGCGCTGTCGCCGTCACATCCCGCCCGTCAAAGCGGATAGAGCCTGCTGTAATCTGGCCGCGCTCCGCCGGAAGCAGATTGGACAATGCCTTGAGCGCCGTCGTCTTGCCCGCACCATTGGCTCCCAGAAGAGCTACGATTTCGCCGCGCCGGACGGCGAAGCTCACGCCCTGCAAGGCTGCGATTGCATGGTTGTATGTGGCACTCACGCCATCGACGACCAGCAAGGGAAGATCATGCTCAGCCATAGGACTGTCTCCCGGGTTCAGAAAAAATGCTGATTTCTATCCGGACCGCGACGGTCTTCACGGTCCGGATAGGTGTTTCAGTTGGTGGCGGTGACTACGTCTTCGGAAGTACGCAGCTTGATGCCCTTTTCCTTGGCATAGGCTTCCGCTGATTTCTCGATAATGGGCCGCAGCAGTGCCCAATCGGGCGCAATCCAGTCCGATACGACATTCCATTTCTTGCCGTCCCATTGCTGGAACGTGACGTAACCATTGCCCTCGTGATTGTCCCAGCTGACATTGATCGAATGGAACAGGCCCTTGGCGCCAAGCGCCTCAACACGGGCCGGATCGAGTTGCAGATGCTCGAAGCCCCAGCGAACCTCATCACCTGTCAGCGTCCGCTTGCCGAATTTTTCCTGCGCGATGCGGATAGCCTCAACGTTGAGGATGCCGTTGACGATACCAAGATTATGGTAGACGGAACCAATCCGGTTCTTGTCTTCCAGATTGCCCTTGCCGTTGTCATAGAGCGTCTTGATGATTTCCTTGACCACCGGATATTCGGCACCGGATGCCTGCGTGGTAATGGCCGTATAACCCTTCGCCGCATCACCGGCCGGAATGGCATCCTCTTCCGAATTCGACCAGACATTGCCGACAATATGGTCAACCGGGAAGCCAACCTTGGCCGCGCTTTTCAGAGCAACCGGGTTCATCACGCCCCAGCCGCGCAGCACGACATAATCCGGCTTCGCCCGGCGAATGGTCAGCCATTGTGCCTGTTGCTCGTTACCGGGATGCGGAACTTCAATCTGCTGCAGTTCAAAGCCATATTTCTTGGCGAGAAGCTCGTAGATCGGAATGGTTTCCTTGCCGTAAGGGGATCCGTGGTAGAGCACGACCATCTTCTTGCCCTTGAGGCTTTCCAGCCCGCCTTCCTTGGACGCGATGTAATTCACGATGCCGGATGTCTCGCTGTAAGGGTTGAGCAGCAGCGGGAAGACATAGGGAAACACCCGTCCATCGGTGGAATCGGTACGGCCGTGATTGATTGTGATCAGCGGCACTTTGTCTTGCGTGATCCGGTCGATCATCGCATAGGCAATGCCAACGGAAAGCGGATTCCATGCCGCCACACCGGGATTGTTTTTCAGGCGTTCGTAAACTTCGACACCGCGTTCCACCTCATATTGTGTCTCGCCTTCCGACCAGGTGAGTTTGACGCCGTTGACGCCGCCGTCGCGCGTATTGATCAGATTGAGGTAGTCGATAAACCCACCGAAAAAGCCGGTACCGCCAGCGGCATAGGGCCCGACGCGATAGCTTTGCAGGGGGAAATATTGCTCGTCCGCATGGGCGGCCGGAAGGGCGACGGACAGGACAAGACTGGCTGCAACTGCCGCTGCCTTGAGTTGATTGAATAGATGCATTTCTGGATACACTCCTCTCGTTGACCGGTGAGATTCCGGCCGAATGTTGATTTCAGGCTAAGGTTTCATTGGGTAGGCTGTGCGGCTCTTCCGACATGCTTTCGCTTGTTCAGGCGGGCCACACTTCGCTTTCGGATCCGGTCCCAGAGTGACACCAGACCGTCCGGCTCCAGGATCAGAAACAGGATGATCAGCGCACCCAAAACAATACGCTGGCTCATATCCAGCACACCGGAATTGAACAGATCACCGAACAGGAACGAGCCGAGCCGTGACAGGATCAGCGGCGAAACAACCAGCAGCGCCGCGCCGAAAAATGCGCCGCGAATGGATGCGAGCCCGCCGAGGATGATGATGAACAATATCTGGAATGAACGATCGAGATTGAAGCCGGCCGGTTCCACGGTTCTCAGATAGGTGAAAGCCCAGAGAACGCCGGCAACCCCTATGATGAACGATGAAATCGCAAAGGCTATAAGTTTTGTTTTCAGAACGGGTACGCCGATAATCCGTGCCGCTGTTTCATTATCGCGGACCGCAATGAAATTTCGCCCGGTTTGCGACGACACCAACCGGTAAGCGAAGAATGTCAGAAGCGACACGATTGTCAGAGAGAAGATATAGCGGCCGACAGCGCCGTTGAATGCAATTCCGGCAATGGAAAGTGACGGTGCATCAATGACACCAGAAGCGGAATCATTGGAAAACCAGCTGAACTTGGTCAGCGCCCATTGCACGAAGAACTGCGCGGCCAAGGTCGAAACCGCCAGATAAAAACCCTTCAGGCGAAGGCTTGGCAAACCAAAGACAATGCCGATTGCTGCGGCAACAAAACCGGAAAGAATGATGCTGCCAATCAGCGGCAATCCCTCGATGCGAAGATTGAAATTATACGCCGCGAAGGCGCCGACAGCTAAAAACGCTGCGCTGCCAAGCGATACCTGTCCGGCATATCCGGTCAGAATATTAAGCCCGACGCCCGCCAGACTAAGCGCGAGAAACGGCAGAAGAATTGCTTCAAACAGATAATTCGTGCCAATGAAGGGAACGGCGATATAGGCAAAACTCAACACGACAAAGGGTGCAAGCCAGCGCGGAATATGGAATGGAGCGGAAGCTTCGAATGTGGCCACGGTCATCGCTAAACCCTCTCCACCAGCTTTTGTCCGAAAATACCGGAGGGGCGTATCAGCAGGAAAGCGAGGGCAACGACATAGGCAAACCAGCTTTCAGTGCCGCCGCCGAAATATTCGCCGATATAGACTTCCGCCAGTTTTTCGGTCGCTCCGATGAGAAGCCCGCCGACAATTGCCCCCGGTATGGAGTCGAACCCGCCAAGGACGAGCACCGGCAATGCCTTCAGCACGACCAGCGACAACGAGAACTGCACACCCAGCCGCGCACCCCACAGCAAACCGGCAACCAGCGCAACGAGCCCGGCGACAGCCCAGACAGTTGCCCATATTCGCGGCAGGCGCAGCCCCACTGCCAAGGCAGCAAATTGATCATCAGCCACGGCCCGGAACGCAAGACCGACGCGGGTGTAGCGGAAGAAGACCGATAAGAACAACACGAGCGCAGCGGCAATCGCAGCTGCAAAGAGATCGAACTGACTGATGAGAACGCCGCCTACTTCAAAAGGGACATCATCAATACCCAGGTCAAGACCATGGACCTGCGTGCCCCATATCAGCTGCGCCGCGCCTTCCAGAATATAGGAGAGGCCGAGCGTTGCCATGAACAGCGTCATTGGCGACCTGTTGGTCAACGGCCTGAGAACAACGCGTTCGATGGCAATACCGATCACGACCATCACGGCAAAGGTTATGATCAGCGCCAGAGCAAACGGCACGCCTCTTTCCACCAGACTGACAAATGTCAACGCAGCAAAAAGCAGCATCGCGCCCTGCGCGAAATTCAAAACGCCCGAGGTTTTGTAGATCAACACAAAGCCGATCGCGACGAGGGAGTACATGACACCCGAAAGCAAGCCTCCGATCAGAACCTCAACAAAGAACTGCCAGTCGAACCCGGACATCAGATTCCCCCACCATCAATGTTCTCGGCCGCCACACCGAGATAAGCGTCGATTACCCCTTGGTCGGCACGGATTTCTTCAGGTGTTCCGTCAGCAATCTTCCGGCCATAATCAAGCACAGCGATGCGATCCGAGAGTTCCATGACCACACCGATATCGTGTTCGATAAGAACAATTGTTGTGTTGTATTCCCGGTTCGCAGCGAGAATGAATTCAGCCATCTCGGCCTTCTCGGATGCGGTCATCCCGGCCATCGGCTCATCAAGCAAAAGGATCGCTGGTTCGGCCACAAGCGCACGGGCAAGCTCGACACGCTTTTGCAGGCCATAAGGCAACGTGCCGGCAAGGCGATTGCTGACATGGTTCAGATTGAGAAATTCCAGAATCCGCGCTGCGCGGCCGCGCGCATCGGCCTCCTCGCGGCGCGAACCGCTCAATCCAAGTACCTGTGCAAGAAACGTCGACCGGACTTTATATGCCCGCCCCGAAATAACGTTGTCGATCACGCTCAGTCCCTTGAACAATGCCAGGTTCTGGAACGTGCGTGCAATTCCCAGACGAGCCAGTTTCTGCGTGGGGACGCTGGTAAATCGATCAGCACCAATCGTGATACGGCCGCGATCAGGCCGGTAAACACCACTGATGATGTTGATGAGGGAACTTTTTCCCGCGCCGTTGGGCCCGATAATCGCTCTGATCTCGCCGCGGCGCACAGCAAGATCAATATTATCAAGAGCAACAACGCCGCCGAAGGACAGGCTGATGCCATCAAGTCCAAGAGCGGTGTCCTGCGCAGCAGATAGCGGTTTGACAGGTTCCCCCAATCCCTGCCGTTCTGCCGCGATATCGGCAGGGAAATACGCGGTGGCAGGCCCTCCGAGTACGCGGTTCATCGAATTCATCCAGTTTCTCCAGCAATCTTTCCGTTCGGCACAGTTCAGAACGGCGGGTACGAGGTCTCGTTCGCCGACCGGGTTCTATCGGTCGGCGTTTATGGTCATGGCGTGTCTAATATTCTTTTCGGGTCTGCTATTCCGCCGCTTCGGCAGTGATCTGTTTTTGCTCTTCCAGTTCGCGCACCAGCGGAATGACATGCTTGCCGAAGAACTCCACCTCTTCCTGGAAGTGGAGGAAACCAAGGAGGATGAGATCGGCACCGGCCTGCTTCAATGCGATAATGCGCTCGGCAATCTGCACAGGCGTTCCGATGAGATTGCTGCGGAATCCGTCATTATACTGCACAAGATCTTCCAGCGAGGACTTGGCCCAATTGCCTTCACCTTCCGGCGATGCCTTGCCAGCATTTTTCACCTGATCGGCGAAACCTTGCACCGCTTCGGGATTGGCTTTGGCGACAATTTCGTCAAGCACGGCCCGCGCCTCCTCTTCGGTTTCACGGGCAATGGCAAAAGCGTTCACCCCAACCTTGACAGAATGGCCATTGGCGGCGGCCTTGGTGCGGATGTCATCGACCTGTTTGCGGATCTCCTCCGGCGTATTCCCATTGGTGAAGTACCAGTCGGAAACACGGGCAGCCATATCGCGCGCAGCACGGGACGAGCCGCCCTGAAAGATTTCCGGCTGCGGATCAACCGGCTTCGGCTTCATCGAATAGTCGTTGAAGCGGTAGAAATCGCCCTTGAAGGTGAAATTATCTTCAGTCCAGATGCCCCGCAAAGCGCGGATAAATTCCTCCGACCGGCGGTAACGTTCATCATGATCGAGCCACAACTCGCCAATGGCCGCAAACTCCCCGCGAAACCAGCCGCTGACGACATTCACGGCAACGCGGCCGTTGGTCAGATGACTGATCGTTGCGATCTGTTTGGCAGCGAGTGCCGGGTTCCATGGTCCGGGCAGTAGTGCCGCGATCACTTTCAGTGTGGTCGTCGCCGCCAGCAAGGCATGGCTGAAGGCCACCGATTCATGCTGGTTTTCAGCGCCGTAACCGGCGGTGAAACGGATCTGGCTCAACGCATATTCAAAGCCATTGGCTTCGGCGATCTGCGCCAGTTTACGGTTGTAATCGATATCCCAGCCGGTCCGCTGTTCGATGTTGCTGATCACAAGTCCGCCGGAAACATTGGGCACCCAATAGGCGAATTTGACAGGTTCGGTTGTTTTCAGTGACATCAGTTTGTAGCTCCAAAGTAAAAGTGATTATACGGTTTCAGGGTGCAGGTTCGTGTGAGCGATGCGCGTGCTGACGTCAGCATTCGGGAAAAGTTGGATCAGTTCGCTCACCGCGCGATTGATGCGTTCGGCAACAGCGGCGCTCGTCAGCGCATGCCCGGTGAAATCGCTCTCGGTTGCATAAATGGCAGTGGGAACAGTGAGCGCGTTGAAAAACCCAAAGAGCGGCCGCAACTGATGTTCCGTCATCAACCCATGAAGCGGCGTGCCGCCCGTCGCAGCGAGAATGACCCTTTTCCCAGTCAACGCACGAAAGTCCACGAGGTCAAAGAGGTGCTTCAGCGCGCCGGTATAAGACGCCCTGTAGACGGGCGATCCAACGACAAGAATATCAGCGGCCTCTACCGCATCGATAATATCTCTTCCGGCTTGATCCAACTGATCTGCCCGCAACGCGCGAAACAGGATCGGTGCCGCATCAACGAGTTCAATGACGCGTCCCTCAATTGAAAAGTGCTGTTCAACAGCGGTCACGACAGACCGGACGACGGATGCCGTGCGCGAGGGTTGTTTGACATTCCCCGATAAACCAAGAACTTTTATGCTTCCCACGCGACACTTTCCTCTTCAACGATAGCTATCAAGACTAAGAGGATCAGTTGCCGTTCGTAAAAGAAACTCATTCCAAAATTGATCTTCTCAACGAAACTGCTGATGCGTTTATCGGCATGCGAAGAGCCAAATGCAGTGGCACCGTCTCTAAATGGGTGATGCCGCTTCCTAGATCGTACACTCATAAATCTGAATGAAATGCAGGCGAATTTGGCCTTCCGTTGGCAATGCGACATGGAATTGCGAGGATATTAATCTGGGGGATTATTGGATGATGACGAGAATGAGCGCAGGCCAATATTGATCCAAAGGGCGCGGCGGCCACCATCGCCGGATGCAATCGGACGGCATGATATTTCGGCGTTCGATGCGGCAGCCAAGCCGCATCTGTTATAAAATTGACTGAGGAAGAATTCAGCTTCCTAGTGACCTCAATACAGGTTGGCCGGTATCCAATCTGCGGTCACCGCGTCGCTCGTGCTGAATGACCGGACTTTGGCAGCAAGCTCATCGATCGTCTTGACCCCGGCCTCCCGCAATGCGGCCTGCGTCAACAAGGCGGGTTTCACCACGATTTGCCGGGGGACGTCGGTCCCTGCGATCTTGAGCGCAACTGCCCTTATCGAAACAGCCCCGACCACTGCCGGATTTGTCGCAGCGGTCGCCGCCCATGGGCTGCCCTCCTCGGTGATCTCCTGAATGTCGGCGGTTGAAACATCGGCCGAGTAAATCCTGATCTTGTCGGCAATACCGAGGTCACGCGCGGCCAGTTTCACACCCCGCGCGAACTCGTCATAGGGAGCGAACACCACTTTAATATCCGGATTGGCGATGAACGCCGCCTTGGCCTGATCCGCTGTGCTTGTCGCCGTGGTGTCGCTGACAACCCCGAACCGGGTCTTCTCAACAACGTCAGGATTATCCGACTTGAATTTCTCCCAGGTTTCATTGCGCCGGTCGAGCGGTGCAAAACCTGCCACGTAGACATATCCGGCCTGAAATTTACTGCCATTTTCCTTGACTGCCTGCTCCAGGGCGAGCCGAGCCAATTCATGGTCGCTTTGCTCAATCTGCGGGACTGCCGGATTGTTCAAATTGACGTCAAAGGCCACAACCTTGATCCCGGCATCAACGGCCTGCTGCACAACATCCCCGATCGACTCCGGCAAGCCGTGATCAACGACAATGCCCGCAACGCCCAGATTGATGGCTTGCTGGATCTGTTCGCGCTGCTCGGCCGCATTCTGTTTGCCCGGGAATATCCGCAGGTCAATTCCCAGTTTGCTCGCCTGAGCCTGCGCGCCCGCCTGATAGGACTGAAAGAAGTCACCGGCGGAAATATAGGAAATCAGGGCGACTTTCACGCCGCCCTTGTTAAAAGGCGCCGGTGCCCCGTCGATACCGGCTGCGGCGGCGCAACCGGCAAAACCCACAAACAGAACGCTGGCGGCCGCAAGTCCGTTGACATATTTCATGATCGTATCCCTTCTCAGGATGACAGGAACCGATCAACAAGCTCACCCCGTTGTACCATCCGTCACAGGCATCAGGATACTGCCTGCAGTTTCCCTGTATAATCACGCCGTTCCAAATTTGAACGCGCGCGAAAAATGCATTTCCTTTGTCAGGGTTCATTCGAAACAAAATAACCTGAGGTCTTCGAAGCTGGACACGGGACAGAAATCGGCCATCCGAACGCCTTTGGCTTGATTTGCCATCACTCCCTGCAGCTTGGGCACAATATTGCGTGCATCGGGGGAAATTTGAAACGCGGTTCCGGCTTCCGCACTACCTGCCATTATCCGGATGTGGGACATATGGTTGGCCTCACTATCAGCACTTCACAGGCAAACGGATACCTCGCTACAATGCCTCTTTTGAAGGTTGAAAACGTTTCCCGCTCCTTTGGCGCCACCCGTGCGCTCGCCCATGCGGACCTTCAGGTATCGGCGGGCGAAATCGTGGCATTGATGGGTGCCAACGGCGCCGGAAAATCCACACTGGTGAACATTTTGTCCGGCGTGTTCCCCGCGGATGGGGGAACCATCCGTTTCAAGGATGAACCATTTGCGCCCCAATCCCCTTCCGAGGCAGCGGCGGCGGGAATTGCGACCGTGCACCAATCCATGCAGCGTGTCGGTGCGCCGGGGCTGAGCGTTGCCGACGTGCTCCTGCTCAATCGCTATGCCGATGGTTCCGAACCGTTTTTCCTCACCCGTTCCGGTGTAAAACGGCGCGCACAGGCAATCCTGGATAGTGCAGGTTTTGATCTGCCCCTCGATCGTGATTTCGCCGATCTGCCCGCTGCCACCCGGCAGCTGGTTGCTATCGCGCGGGCGCTCGCCAACCGGGCCTCGCTGCTTATCCTTGATGAGCCTACGGCCAGCCTTTCCGGACAGGAGTCGGCGCGGCTTTACGATATTCTTTTGCAACTCAAAGCGAAGGGATTGGCCATCCTTTATATCTCGCACCGCATTGCCGATCTCAAGGCATTGGCCGACCGGGTGGTGGTTATGCGCAGTGGCAAAGCGGTTGGAAACTTTGAACGGCCGATCCAGTTTGAACAGGCTGTCGAATTGATGATCGGCCGCAAGCTTTCCCATGCCCGTCCGGGTGCACGCACGGCCTCCGGAACCCCCGTGTTCGAGATGCGCGACATCAGGCTTTTACAGGATTCACAGCCATTTGATCTCTCGCTGCACAAGGGTGAAGTCGTCGCGATTACCGGTGTGCTCGGGGCTGGCAAGAGCAGGCTCATGTCAGCCATTTTCGGGATATCTCCACTTGTGCAAGGCAGGATGTTTCTGAACGGCACTTCCTACAAGCCGGTGAACCCACGCGACGCCATTGCAGCAGGTGTCGCCATGGCGGCGGAAGATCGCCATCAATCATCGCTCATGCCGGCGGACTGGCCGGGAAGTACGCTGGCTCAAACCATCAGTCTGCCGCATCTGGCAAAATGGTTTCCCTCGGGTTTTCTTTTCGGCACTCGCGAGCAGCGGGAAGCGGAAAGTGCGATCCACCGTCTCCATATCAGGACATCCGGGCCATCCGCGCCCATTTCAACGCTGTCGGGTGGCAATCAGCAAAAGGTGGTTCTTGCCCGCTGGGAAGCTGAGCCGAGTGCACTCCTCCTGCTCGATGAGCCGTTCCAAGGGGTGGATACCGGTGCGCGCAGCGATATTATCCGGGCTATCCGTAGCCGTACCGATCGCGCCGTCCTGATTGCCACATCCGATCCCGAAGAAGCTCTCGAAGTCGCCGACCGCATTCTCGTTATCGATCATCACAGCCTGATATCCGGATCAACCGGCCAAGCAACCAATCCTGACTGGAGTGCCCCACTCTCATGACTAGCCTCCAGAACACGCATGCGATTGAGCAGGGAGCGTCCCGCAAACATATATGGGCGCAGATCGTCGAAATCATTCAGAGGGCGGCGATCTTCGTACTGCTTGTTGTTCTCGTCACCGGCTTTGCCATCGCACAGCCCGCTTTCATTCATCTCGCCAATCTGATGAGTGTGCTTCAGGCGGTATCCGTCGTGGCCATTCTCGGCGCGGGTGTCACAATCAGTCTGGCCGTCGGCGGGTTTGATCTGTCCATAGGTGCTGTTGCGGCATCCAGTGTCATGGCCGCGAGCTATTCCATGATTGTCTGGGGACTGGGCGTTTATGAAACCTTGCCCATCGTGCTGGCGTTCGGTGCTTTGGTTGGCCTTGCCAATGCTTTTCTCATTGTCAAATTGCGGGTGCCGGACCTGTTGGCAACCTTGTCAATGATGTTCCTGCTGACCGGGCTGCAACTCATTCCCACTGCGGGCCGGTCCATATCATCGGGGCTCATCCTGCCGGATGGCAAGACCGCACAGGGCGCCTACGATCCACTGTTTCTGCTGATCGGACGCTATAACCTTTTCGGGATAGTGCCGGTCCCGGTCGTTCTCATGGCGATTGTTGCAATCATCACGTTTGTGCTGACGGAAAAGACCCGTATTGGCCGGCTGCTTTTTGCGACCGGCGGCAATGAAGTTGCAACGAGACTGGCGGGTGCATCAACGGCACGCCTTAAAACAATGGCCTATGTGATTTCCGGCATCCTCGCCTCGCTCGGCGGCATCATCATTGCAGCACGTGTCGGCCGCGGCGATGTATCATCCGGCGCATCTCTTCTCATGGATTCCGTTGCGGCCTCTCTTATCGGATTTGCCGTTTTAGGGCTGCGGCGGCCAAATGTTTTCGGCACGCTCGTCGGTGCCATTTTCGTCGGGGTATTGCTGAATGGTCTGACGATGCTCAACATACCCTACTACACCCAGGATTTTGTCAAAGGTGCCGTCCTGGTTGGTGCATTAGCAATCACTTACGGGCTCGGACACCGGCACACCTAAGACTTGCCCACCTTTGACAGCCAAGCCTCGGCAGTTCAAACCGAGGGTCGCCCCGGCTTTGTCGCCGCTGTTTTTTTGATGTAGCCGAGCATGCCGTTTATCAATGTCTCGAACACCAGGCGAAAACGATGTGACGAGCCCAGATTTTCGTGCATGGCAATCCACGTTGGCAGACCTATGGAAAACTGATCGGGCAGGAGATGGATCAGCTCGGGATTGTCTTGCGCCAGACCATCCTGGCAAATCCCGATGCCAATTCCCGCTCGAATAGCTGCGAGCTGGGCAAGATTGCTGTCGGTGCGGTAAATGAACTTAAGCTCTTGCGTCACCGGAAAACGCTTCTCAATGGCGCGCACAAACGCGGTCTGCCGGTCAAAGCCGATAAGCCGGTGCTTCTTCAAATCCGCCACAGTGCGGGGTGTGCCATATCTGGCGATGTAAGCACTGTGCGCATAAAGGCCCAATGGGATAGACCCAACATTGCGTACGAGAAGGGCATCCTGTGACGGTTCAGCCATTCTGACGGCAATATCGACCTCGCGATTGAGAAGATCTTCGACCGTATCGGAGGCGGATAATTCAATGTGCAGGGCGGGGTATGTGTTCAGTAATTGCGCGATTATACCGGGAAGTACCTCTACACCAATAACCTCACTCGCGCCGATCCGAATGGTGCCCTCAACCTTGTCATGCTGTGCAGACGCCATCCGTACCAGTGCAGCGGCATTGGCAGCCATCGCCGCCGCATAGGGCTGCAGTTCAAGCGCAACATCCGTGGCAAGCAGACCGTGGGGCGAGCGGGTGAAAAGCTGTGCACCGATCATCTGTTCCAACGTATCGATGTGGCGTCCGACCGTCGGCTGGGTCAAACCCAGCTCGCGCGCGGCGGCCGAAAGCGAACCTTCGCGAAGGACGTGAAGAAAGGTCCAATAGAGATCCCAGTTCGGCGCCTGCTCCATTATTTATGTATATCTGATCCAAGATTTTCGTCAATTTTGTTTATCGAAGAATTGGTCCATTCTCGTCGATATACCAGATGGAGAAAACGATCATGCAAACTGTAGAACGAACTGCGCTTGTACTCGGTGCAACTGGCGGCATTGGTGGCGCGGTGGCCCGCAACCTTTTGGCAAGAGGCTGGCACATCAAGGCCCTGACACGAGACCTGGCCAAGGCCCGGAACACTGCAAGTGATTTCGATTGGATCTTAGGTGACGCCCTTAATGCGCAGGATGTGAGCAACGCCGCACAAGGCACATGTCTTATAGTACATGCGGTTAACCCGCCCCGATATCAGAACTGGGAAAAGCTCGTGTTGCCGATGCTCGACAATACAATCGCTGCGGCAAAGCAGACGGCTGCCCGCGTGCTTCTGCCCGGCACTGTCTACAATTTTGGACCCGATGCATTTCCTGTCCTTGATGAAAGCAGTCCGCAAAATCCAATCACTCGAAAAGGCAAGCTGCGTGTTGCCATGGAACAGCATTTGAAGGATGCGTCGGCAGCGGGCGTGAATGTGCTGATTGTACGTGCAGGTGATTTCTTTGGCCCGAAAGCAGCAAACAACTGGTTTTCACAAGGACTGGTCACACCGGGTAAGCCAGTCTCCCGCATAAGCAATCCTTCACGGCGCGGCGTTGGACATCAATGGGCATTTCTGCCCGACGTTGCCGAGACAATGGCGCAACTGGTGGAGCGTGCCGACAGTCTTCCAAGCTTTGCTGTCTATCACATGGATGGGTTCTGGGATTCCGATGGAATGCAGATGGCAGAAGCCATTCAGCGCGTGGTCGGCCGTGCTGTGCCGGTTGCTTCATTCCCCTGGTGGATTGTACCGGTTGCTGCACCATTCAATGCGTTCATGCACGAACTGAAGGAGATGCGGTATTTGTGGAAGCAGCCTCTGCGCATGACCAACAAGCGATTGCTCAGTGTGTTGCCAACCGAACCCCGGACACCCATTGACGAGGCGGTAAGGCAGACCTTGTCGGACCTTGGCTGTCTTCAGGACCGATAAGCGGGAACGAAAGCGGTCAGCCTGTCCGATTTGAGACAGCGGTCTGGGTGGCCGCTGTTTCTCACCGGTCCAATGGAGCATCGTTCCGAACTTTCTAATTTTGACCCCGCATATCGGCGTGTGCTTGCAAATGCTGAAGGGTAAGCTCAAGCCCGACATGCGACAACTCAGTGGCCACAGCTTCGGCCGCATACTGGGCCGGTTCGACAATCCGCTCGAACATATCCACTTCATAGGCTTTGACAGCCTCTCTCCAATCACCGGTTTCAATAAGCTGGCGAGCCAGTTCCGCTGCATCAAGCATCGCAGCGTTCACACCTTCCCCGCCAAAGGGCGACATGACATGAGCCGCGTCTCCCAAAAGGGTTATGCCGATGCGGTTCGGCCAATGATGCCCGACCGGCAATGCGTAGAGCGGCCGGGGAACAATGCAATCATTGCTGGCATGGATGAGATCGACAAATACCGGGGCCCAGCCGGTGAATTCCGCAGCAAGGCGCGCACGGGCAAGCTCGGGCGCGTTGAAATCAAACGTAGCATTGGCCCAATCTGGCGGCACACGAAAAATCGCATAGCCTCTGACGTGGGCATTGCCATTGCGTTGCAGGATCATCGCCTTTCCATCTGCCTGAATATCGATTTTTCCACGGCCAACGAGTTGCGACAGGATGGGATAACGCGCGTCAATGTCGTCAATGCCAAACTCGATAAAGGTCAGCCCCGTATATTGCGGTTTGTAGTGTGAGACGAGAGGTCTCACCCGCGACCATGCTCCATCGGCGCCGACAACAAGATCAAATGGCCCCTTTGTTTCTCTGGCAAAGACGAGGTCATAGCTGCCGTCCTCACGCAAGCGCACCTCCTGCAATTTATGATCCCATTGGATGGTGTTGGCAGGTATCGAATTGATCAATATTTCGCGCAGCGCCGTTCGATCGACCTCTGGCCTATCACCGCTTTCCGCGTCATCGGCGAAAAGAAGCGCACCGGACTTGTCATAGAGACGGCTGCCCTGATCCTCATAACGCGCAATGTGCAGAAATTCGGTGTGCAGATGCGCACGCTCGAGCGCAAGCTGTCCCGATCCGGTATGAAGATCAAGCGTTCCACCTTGCGGCCGTTCAAGCGAGTGTTTTTCACTCTCGAATATGGTTGCCGGAATTCCGGCAAGATGAAGAATACGCGCCAGCACCAGCCCACCTGGTCCTGCACCGATAATGGCTATGCGAGGGAATTTATTCATGGGATTTCTCTGATTGCATTATACATAGGTAGCTATATAAATAAACATAGGTACCAATACAAGTGGCGAGACAAAATGTGTCGGAGACGTTCGCGCGACGTGTACTGCGCTCATCAAAATAGCTTCGTGGAGGAATGGAGAAGAGACTTTGGAAGATTTTAGTGGCGGAGAATTCACGTCAGATCCCAAAGGAGCCCAATGACACGTTGTGATTGGGACTCAGAGCCGCCCACCACTATCCATTCTGGAGCTCATAGTTTTGGCGTGTAAATCAACAAAACTTGACGCCTACGAGAATATTGTTTTTATTGTATTTTTTCCACGAAACGGTAGCTATCGCGCCAATTACTTCTTCATCATGGATTGGCTTGATCATTTGGAGGGGTTTGCAACCGCGAATACTTTGCTCTGTACCCATATAGCCCAAGCATTCCTTCAAGAAAACACTTGGAAATGGGCCGATTGATCTATGCCAATCTCTCGGGATTACAGAGGCCCCTGCCCTCTCCGCATTTCGGACTTCTGTCGTTTTCCTGATCGGCCTTAAGGCAGATTATACCCGACAACTTTAAGGATTACACAACACCACAAAATAGAGCCTGTATATGGCAGAACCGGTACGGACAGAAATATGAGAAGAAAAAACACCGGAGCATGCCTGTTCCGGTGTTTTCAATTCAGGATGGATTGCCCAACCAAATCCTGCAGGTTGGACTTAACCGACGACGACAGTCGCCTTGCCCGACACGCGGCTGTAGAGATCAATGATGTCCTGATTGATCAGACGCACGCAACCCGATGACATGGATTGACCGATTGACCACCATTCGGGCGAACCGTGAATGCGATAGCCGGTATCCGCGCCATCCTTGTAAATATACAGGGCCCGAGCGCCGAGCGGATTCTGCGGTCCGGGCTCCATGCCATTTTGATACTGAACGAGTTCCGGTTTGCGCTGGATCATTTCGCGCGGCGGCGTCCAGCGCGGCCATTCCTTCTTGTACTGAATGTTTGCGCGGCCGCTCCAGAGGAAGCCAGCTTTGCCGATACCGACACCGTAGCGGATCGCGTCGCCTCCCGGTTGAACCAGATAAAGGAAACGCTCCTGCAAGCGCACGACGATCGTTCCGGGCTGCTCGCCGGTGGGGTCGACAACGATCTGACGCCGGAATTGTGCTGGCACTTTCTGATAGGGAATAGCGGGAAGCGAATATGGGCCCTCCTGCACCGCAGCGTACATCACATCAGGAACCGTGACTGTTTTGTCGATGCTGATTTGCGGGCGGATGCTGCCGGTGGAATTCGTATCGATCCCCATATCAGGGAGTTCGAATGTCTGCGAACAACCCGAAACACCGAGCACGGCCATGGAGCCTGCGCCCAATAACAGGTGACGTCGGGAAATGGCGGGAGCTTGCAGACTGGTGATGGCTGCCTGATTACGCTTGAACAACTCGGTACTCGCTTACAACTGTGGCAATTACTAAAACCTTATGGAAATGTGGTTTATAAAGAGTGAATCCCATCAGAGACATTTTAACCAAGAATGGCGATGCCGAGAGCCGAGTTGACAGCTGTCAACTCAAGCCGATCCTGAATCAAACCGGAGCCTCGCTTGGCGTCCATGGCTCAACTATTCGTTCGATGCGCTCAATCAGACCCAATCCGGCATCGTTCAGGTTTTTGGAGATCGGCGACGGGCAAGCGCATATCGCGAAGGAACGGAGGAACGGAGGAACGGAGGAACGGAGGAACGGAGGAACGGAGGAACTCAACATACCCGTCAATCGACGCAAACAACACTTTATGAGTGCACCCTAGCCCGGAACCTAAAGCAAGTTGACAGCTGTCAACTCCGCGGAAGCGCGCTGGAGACACACCAGCGCGCTTCCAGCATTCAATATCAGGCGGTCGCAGTGGCACCCGAAGGATCAATCACATCGATCCCTGCCGTGCTGTCATATTGCGCCTGATCGAGTATTCCCTGACGCTTGGCAACGATCGTTGGTATCAGCGCCTGCCCGGCCACATTCACTGCCGTGCGTCCCATATCGAGAATGGGATCAACCGCCAGCAGAAGGCCAACACCCTGCAGCGGCAATCCGAGGGTTGACAGGGTCAAGGTCAGCATAACAATCGCGCCGGTTAAACCAGCTGTTGCCGCAGACCCGATCACAGATACGAATGCGATCAGAACATATTCCTGAAGACCGAGCGGGATATTGTAAAACTGCGCAACGAAGATCGCAGCAATGGCCGGATAGATTGCGGCACAACCATCCATCTTTGTCGTCGCCCCCAGCGGCACTGCGAAGGCCGCATATTCGCGCGGCACGCCGAGATTGTTTTCTGTCACGGCTTCGGTCACCGGCAATGTCCCAATCGAAGAGCGCGAGACGAAACCAAGTTGGATCGCCGGCCAGGCTCCGGCGAAGAACCGTGCCGGATTAAGCCCGTGCAAGAGCAGCACGACGGGATAGACAACGAAAAGCACGATGCCGAGGCCGATATAAACCGCCGCAGAGAACCAGCCGAGCTGGGCCAACGTTTCCCAGCCATATTGTGCAACGGCAGTGCCAAGCAATCCGATTGTGCCGATCGGCGTCAACCGGATAACCCACCAGAGAATTTTGCGTACCACGGCCAAGAGCGCGCGATTGAAATCTAGGAATGGTTCCGCAATGGACCCGACCCGCAACGCGGCGACACCCACCACGATGGAGATGATCACAATCTGAAGCACGTTGAACGAGAGAGACGTGCTTGCGCCGCCGTCGGTCATTTTCGTGGATGCCTGCAGGCCAAGCATATTGGATGGGATCAGACCCTTGAGGAAATCCAGCCATGACCCGGTCGAAGAAGGAACGGCGGCCGAAGTCGCGAGCACGGCAGAATTGATACCAGGCTTGATGACAAGCCCGAGCGTAATGCCGATTGCTACAGCTATGAGTGCCGTGATGGCAAACCAAAGCAGCGTCTGCCAGACCAGCGTCGCCGCATTGTTCAGGGCGCGCAGATTGCTGATGCTGGCGACGATAGCAGTAAAGATCAGAGCCGGAACGAGCGCCCGAAGCAACTGGACGAAAATCGAGCCGACTGTCTGAAGCGTAACGCTCAGCCAGTTCGGCTTGCCGGCTGCATCCAGTCCAAGGTCGCGGGCAATCAACCCAAGCGCCAGTCCGATGATCATGGCGACGATGACTTGAAAACCAAAGGTCCGATAGAAGGGTTTGGGGGCAGAGGGCGACAATGTTTTTGACATGGCAATGGTCTCGCAGTGGGACAAGTGAGCGAAATCAAAAACATTTCGACTCGCTCGATTGCAGCAATATTACCACTTATGAGTGTAGACCGAGAGCGCACAACAGTCTGATCATCTTGACTATCCCGCAATTTCTTTCCGCAGATCAAAGGATATTCTGCGTCAACGCCTATAGTTGACCGCCTAAAGTCGAATTTTCAAATCTCCTCAATCGCGCTAATAAACACAACCATAAATTATACTTCATACTAACTCCCTTTAAAGTTGCGCAGTGGATTTCACATATCGATTTTAAAAATGTTCATATTTTACATTTGTTCATTCAAGGATTGAGGCAATGCTTAATGGCACAGTTGACCGTGGTCTGCACCTTGCGAATGCTCTTCACCAGCCCATTAAAGCCGAACAGATACAAGCGGCGCAGCAGCCGCGCCAAAGCGGCTTCCCCAATCTCATCGTGGACAAAACGCACGTCCTCAAGGAAGCGCAAATCCTCAAGGGTACGACGCCAACAATTATTCATTCGCTGTCAGACGGCGCGGCCGATTTGCTGCTCTATATCTTCGTCCTGAGCGGATCGTTTGAAATCTACAACACGAAAACGCGCCAGTCTGAATTTCTGCTGGAGGGATATGCCGGGACGGTCGTGAACAATCCGGCAGTCATCCTCAGGCTCAGCGAGAACACAGAATGGCTTGCACTGCAGTTGCCTTTGCAACAGGTGAAGCAGCATTTCGAATTTTGCTCAAAAAGCCTTACCTGTTCAGGGCTTCAGTTTTCGATTGTTCCCGATTTCCATAATCACCCGGTTACGGCCCTTCGTCACACACTTGCCAGCATGAATCGCGGAAGAGGGGAGGGGTCAAAAAACTCCGCTTTGCTCGATGCAAGCTATGAACACCTGCTGCTCACACAGATCTACAGTCTTGCCCCGCATAATTTCAGCGGCGGTATCCGATCAGCACCACAGCAACTTCATCCAAAACAGCTTCGCCGCGCGGAAGAATTCATGCGCCGGAATCTTTATCGTGCTGTCAACATTCAGGATATCGCCAACGCAGCCGGATGCAGCACCAGAACGTTGCAGCGTATTTTCCGGTCATTCCGGGATGCTACTCCCATCCAGATATTGTTCCGCTATCGCATTGCAGAAGCGCACGAAGCGATCATCAGCGGGCAGGCGACAACGGTAACTGATCTGGCGGCTGCCCTGCAGTTTTCAAATGCAGGCCGTTTTGCGGTGATCTATCGCAAGCTTTATGGAAAAACCCCATCCTCGGTAATGCGTTTCTATTGCAACGAATAAAGAGCAGAAATGCCTCGAATTGCTGCATTTCTAAACTCTTAAAGCTCATGATCAGCCAAACAAAAGCTGGCAAATGCGTTTTTAATAGACGTTTGTATAACAGAAGTTATCTGTAAATTCATTTCAGTATCAGCCATTTTATAAAAGGATTACAAAATGCCAGATCCTACCCCGATTACTACTGTTAATGATGGTAAAACTATCATCGATAAAGAACATTACTCCAGCGGCGAGCTGCTTGATTTAAAGCTGGCAGGGGGAAGTACCCTTGTCATTGACGGTGTCGATATAACACTCAAAAGCTTATTGGGTGTGGGGGCACTTTCCAACACGACGATCGAACTCATTCATGGGGCAACGCTGACAGTTGACGGTTCACTACTTGACGTCAACGCTCTTAATGGCCTCACTTACAAAATTGGCGATCAGTCGCTACTCCATCTCAAACAATCGTTCCTTGACGTAAAGTTACTCAATTCCGAGACAATCGACTTCGCCGATCCCGAAGGAACTGGAACTTTCCACTACACACCCGGTGGGGTGGGCCTCCGCCTTTCTGGTCCAATGAAGATCATCAATCTTCACGTGGGCGACAAAATCCAGGTTGATGGTGCAACGTCTGCCGAAGTAGACGGCGAAAGGTTACTTTTTCATGGCAAAGGTGGGGCCATTATCGCATCTTTCAAAGTAGAGGAAGGTCTTGAACTCGGCCAGCCAAATGAAGACGGAAGCTTTACAATCGAGGTGCCTTGTTTTCTCGAAGGCACGCTCATTTCAACGCCACGTGGTGAAATTCGGGTTGAATATCTGAAAAAGGGGGATCTGGTTCACACCCTCAATGGGGAAGCGCGTGCCGTTACATGGGTGGGAAACCGCACCATCTTTCCTCAAACAGCCAACCCGAGGGAGTGCTTGCCGGTCCACATTCGCCCCGGCGCGCTTGCGGAAAACATGCCGCACCGGGACCTTTACCTGTCTCCAGACCATTGTCTGTTTTTGGCGGGCTGTCTGATCCCCGCAAAGTTTCTGATTAATGGCACAACCATCACACAGGATTTAAGGCTGGAGCCTTTCACCTATTACCATATTGAACTTGAACAGCATGCGGTGCTGGTCGCAGATGGCGCTTACACCGAAAGTTATCTCGACCTTGGCAACAGAGCAATGTTCCTGGAGCCCGGCATGTTCATGTTCTGTAAGCCGGTTGATCTAGGCACAGTCGTACATTGCTTTCCGCCTGTCTATGCCGGACCTGTGCTGGATGCTGTTCGCAATGTGCTGGAACAGCGTGCGGCCATTGCCAGGGATAGTGCCCAAACAATGACTATTCCGCCCGTCCAATCTTGCCCGGCAAGCTGTATTAATCCGTAGCCTTAACCGATTGGACGTCTGATCATTTTGAGCCATTCCGGCTTCAACGCATAATCATAGGACATATTTCATCACCAAATTATTTTGAAGGAACTGCGGCCATGGCCCCTAAATCCATTACACTCGATGATACCACGCACACCATTGATTCAACCGAGTACAGGGATGGAGACCTTCTTGATCTGACCCTTGCCAAAAGCGGTACGCTTGTCATCAATGGGGTCAACATCACCCTGAACAGCATTATTGGTGCCAGTGTCGCTTCAAGCACAACAATTAAACTGATCAACGGAGCCACACTGACGACAGGCACTTCGCTTGCAAAGATCGGTATTGCCGAGAATTTCACCTATGAAATCGGCGAGAAATCACCTCTCCATATTATTGGAAGCAGTATTGACCTCGATATCGCCGATACGACAACAATTGATTTCGAGCCGTCCGGTGGTACTGGAACACTCATATACACACCACCAACATTTGCTCTCAAGCTCGGGCCATCGCCCACACTTCTCAATCTGCACAAAGGTGACAAAATAGAAGTTACCGGCGCAACTTCGTATTATGTCAGCGACGGTATGGTGCATTTCCAGAAACCCAACTTCCTTGGCATCAATGGGGACATTGCTGTTTTTCACGTCGATGCCGCAGCGCAATTCAGCAGCATAAGTGCTGATGGAACCGTCACAGTCGAAATACCATGCTTTCTTGAGGGAACCCTCATTTCGACACCGGGCGGTGAAATTCGGGTCGAGTATCTGAAAAAAGGGGATCTGATCTACACCCTCAATGGTGAAACGCGGGCCGTCACCTGGGTAGGAAACCGCACCATCTTTCCCAAAAAAGCGACCAATCCACGGGAATGTCTGCCTATCCGCATTCGACCCGGATCTCTTGAAGAAGATATGCCGCATCGAGACCTCTACCTGTCTCCGGACCATTGCCTGTTTCTGGATGGTTATCTGATCCCGGCAAAGCTTCTGATCAATGGTACAACCATCACGCAAGATGTAAGGCTGGAGCCTTTCACCTATTACCACATCGAACTTGAACAGCATTCGGTGCTCGTCGCAGATGGCGCTTATGCTGAAAGCTATCTCGATCTTGGCAATCGGGGAATGTTTCTGGCGCCCGGCACGCTCATGTTCAGCGCGCCGATTGATCTAAGCAAAATTGTCCATTGCTACCCCCCGCTTTACTCCGGGCCTATTTTGGAGGAATTCCGTCACACTCTGGCACAACGCGCGGAAGAGCTTGGCTATCACAAACATCAGGACCGCGATTCACTCGGGACCCCGAGCAATGTCTTTCCGTTTTCGCATGCGTTGCAATAGGACAATACCGGACAGTCGCCCAACCCGGAACATCAGCGGTAGGCGGCTGTCCGGTCGAGAAAGTCATGGAAATGTGCGATCACAGTATCGCGGTCTATGAAGACCACGGCATAGGCGGGTGGCTCCAGCGTAGTCATGATCCGGTCCGGGTTGAAATCCAGCGCATTCTGGTGATTGGTGCCCCGAAGAACGCTGACTGGAATACCACGCCAGCTTCCGGCGACAGGCCGGTGTGCGTGGCCAACAAAAATATGCCTGACATTGCCATGTTCACGTAACAGAGCGTACAGCGCTTCCGCATCCGCCAGCCAATAGCTGTCAATCAATGGCAGAAAAAGCGGGAAGGGCGGATGATGCAGGAACAAGAATACGGGACGATCTGCAGCTTCCACCAATTGCCGCTTCAGCCACGCCTGCCTTGCATCATCGAGGCAGCCATCAACCCGGCCTTCCGCCAATGTATCAAGGAAGATCAATCGGCCTTCTGCCGTATCAAGAACGCTTTGGACAAAGCCTTCCTCCGGTTTGATCGCATCGAACACCTGTAAGAATGCATCGCGATTGTCGTGGTTGCCCATTAATAGCCGGTAGGGCGGCACGAGATTTTCCAGCTCTTTGGCCAGCGCTCGGTAGGTATCTTCGCCTCCCGTATCGCTGAGGTCACCTGTGAATACCACGAGCTCCGCATCCGGATGGTTGTGATTGATGTCGGTGATACAGGCACGAAGATTTTGCAGCGGATCAAGGTCGCAAAGAATGTCACCCGGAGTGACGAGATGCAGATCAGTTACCTGAATGATTTTCATTTGAGATCTCGGACTGTTGGTAATCAGGAATTGTTTTTCAACGCACGGGTGCTGCCACGCAGGACAATGCTCGTGCTCAAGCGGTCATGCATGGGCGCATGTTCAAGCTCGGCCTGCCGCCGGTCGAGAAGCGCCACTGCATGGGCAGCCATGACTGCCGGATCCTGCCGGAACGTTGTCAGATTGTAAGTATCCCATGCCGCCTCCGGAATATCGTCAAAACCGATGATGGCGAGGTCATCCGGGATCGAAAGCTGGGTGTGGCGTCTGACATAGTCGATAAGGCCGAAGGCAACGAGATCATTGGCGCAGAACACCGCCTGCGGCCGCTCTCTGCCCGAGAACAATTGGCGGGCCGCTTCCTGTCCGCCCGCATAATTGGAGTTGTCGCCATGACCGATGACAACGTTCACGCCGTGCGATGCAGCTTCCCGGCAAAAGCCACTCTCGCGCTCGATCGTGGTGGGGGTACGGGAAAGGGCCCCGGCAAAAGCCAGACGTTTGAGACCGTCGGCGAGGAAAAACCGGGCTGCCTCACGGCCAGCGCCTTCATTATCAATGTTGACGTCATCGGCACCCGTCTCCGAACGGCCAAGCACGATCAGCGGCTGGCCATTGCGGCGGGCAAGCTCAACGAAGGAGGAGGGGGGCGAACCGGAGAGGATGATCGTCGCTTCGGCACGGTAACCGAACAGGGTTTTCTGAGCTGCGACCAGCTCTTCTTCCGTATGGCCGGTATTGATGACGATGGGGACGCTGCCGCGATGGATCAGCGCCTTGGTCAAGGCCGCAACCAGATGCGAGCGGTAGCCGAGTTCCGGATTGGTGACGACCAGACCGACAAGACGGCTGGTCCGCGCCAGCAATCCGCGCGCCAGATCATTGACCTGATAGCCAAGCTCTTCCGCCGCCACCATGATCTTCTCGCGTTTCTTCGCTGAAACGCTGGCACCGGGGGTAAATGCCCGCGACACCGCCGAGCGCGAAACGCCAGCCTTCTTCGCCACCTCCACAGCACTGACATAGTGCTGGGTTTTCTTCGATGGTTTATCGCCCTTCGAATTCATGCTCTTTCCTCTAGTGCCCGACCTTGGACAGCACATCGGCGCGCAAGAATCGCTCCACCACCAGCATAAAGCCAATAGAGGGGATGAGTAGCAGGAGCGCGGTGATGGACGCAATCTGATAGTTGCCACCCGACCCGGCCGTGTACAGCAGCAGCGGCAAAGTGTTCACATCGGGCGCGCCGACAAAATAGCTGCCGGTGAATTCATCCAGCGATTCCAGAAAGACGAAAATTGCACTGGCGAGCAGCCCCGGCGCGGCCAGGGGCAGCGTGATATCACGGAAAGCCCGCAAGGGACCGGCACCAATGGAACGTGCGGCTTCTTCCAGATCAATATCGACGGACGAGAAGGCGGCCGTGGCGATCCACACCGCATAGACGAGACCGTGGGTGACGTGAACGAGAACCACGCCCAAAATCGTGCCGTTCAGGCCAATCTGATAAAAGAAGCGGGCAATGTTCACATAGACCGGCAGGTTGGGAAATGCCTGCGGAATGAGGAATGCCAGAAGGATCAGGCTGCGGAACGGCAGTTTCAGACGCGACAGGGCATAACCGGCAGGAACCGCCAGCGCCAATGCGAGGATCACCGTCAGCACAGCGACGATAATGCTGGTCATCAGCGATTCCATTGCATTGCCGCGCGGTGAGAACACGCGCTGCCAGAAGCTGAAACCGTATTCCAGCGGCAGCATGTGCGGAAAATACCATTTCTCCGCCACGGTCCACAGCAACAGGTTGGTCAATGGGCCGAAAATGACAAAGGCGAGCAGGCCCAGAACAAGGGCGCGCGGCAGCCACCACAGATCGATCCGGGCCATCATGAGCGATCCTTTACCGACTGGCGCAGATAGATGAGCGCAACACCGGCAGTCAGCAGCAGCGAAATCATGCCAAGCGCATTGGCAACGCCGTAATCGCCATGGGCATTGATGCGGAAGGCGATGTCGGCCGTCAGCATGGTGGGAGACTGGGCGTTGATCATCAACGGCACCGACAGTACCGACATCATGGTGACGAACGACAGGATGAGACCGACGAGCAATGTGCCGGTGATCTGCGGCAGGACAATCTCAATGAGGATGCGCAGGCGCGAGGCACCGAGATTGCGCGCGGCCTCGATGGTGCTGCGGTCAAGCGAAGCCATCGCACCGGCGACCAGCAGCGTTACAAAAGGCGTTTGCTTCCAGACAAAAGCGATGACAATGCCGCGCCAGTCGAGAAAGCCGACCGTCTGCAGCGGGGTCAGCACGCCAAGGCTGACAAGAATATTATTCATCAGGCCGTTCTTGGCGAGAAACGTGCGCAGGATCTGACCGACAACGATGAATGGAATGAACATGGGCCAGCGATAGAGCCAGCGCAGCACGGCGACGGCGCGCTGATTTTCGCCAAGCGTGAGATAGCCGCCAATGGCAATCGAGAAAAGGCCGATCAGCAGGGTGGAGACGCCAACGATCAGCAGCGTGAAAATCATGTCGCTGGAATAGAGTTCGAAGGATTTGGAAAAATTCCCGAGGCCGTAGGTGTCGCCGACGACAAAGGCACCCACAACCGACGCGCCAAGCGGCACGATGAAAAACAGCACGATCATCACCAGTGCGGGGATGACGAGAAGAATAGCGAGAAGGCGTTTTTGCATCGGGATATTCCAGAAGAGGGGAGGGACCACCGGCCTGAACCGGTGATCCCGCTACTCGGCTATTAGTTGGCTACATTGCGCTCATATGCTTCGAGAATTGCCGAATTGTATTTGGCAATCGGGAAGGGCTTGGCCTTGGTGGCCAGATCTTCCGGGGAGATATCGACAAAGAGCTTGTCCCAGCTGGCCTTGTCGAGTTCCGGCTGCACATATTTCACGTCAATACCGGGATACCAGTTGAAGCGCTTGACGATGCCTTCCGCCTGAACTTTCGGGCTGGTGGCAAGAGCGACGAACTTCTCGGCCAGCGCCGTGTTCGGGCTCTTGGCCGGAATGACATAGTGCATCGGCTGGCCAGGCATACCAGGAGCCGGGAGGAACAGCTTCATTTCGGGCGGCAGCTTGCCATCGGCTTTCCACGAATAGAACATATCAACCCAGACCGGACCCATGGCGATCTCGCCGCGGCTCAGCATGTCGAGCGTGCCGGCATTGCCGGGTGTCAGCGTCGCATTGGTGGTGAAATCCTTCAGACCCGCAAAAGCCTTGTCCCACTTCTTGGTTTCTGATTCCTCGAACGGACCATTCATCAGCGTCTTGGCATCGCCGTCGCCGAAAGCATAGATCCAGCCCATGACGAAGCTCACACCCGATGCACCGCCCTTGATGCCGTTATAGCCGAACTGTTTGGGGTTCTGCTTGGCCCAGGCGACCAGCTCTTCATATGTCTTTAGCGGATTGGGAACCAGAGCCGGATTGTAAGCGATAGCAGTCTGGCTGGAAAACATCGGCATGACATAGCCGTCAACATTGGAGCCAAGCGCCATCTTTGCCTTATCGCTGGTGACCAAGGCGCCAGATGGGATCTTCGTGCGGTAGGATTCGAGATAACCGTCCTTGACCATTGGACCGGCGAACTTTTCATGAACCACGGCTACGTCCGCGTCCCACTTTTCGACATTGGCCTTAGACTGCGCATCGAAACGCTCGACGATCTTCTGCGAACCGGCATCGCCGGGGCCTGTGCCGACAACGCGGACCTTCGTACCCGGATTTTCCTTTTCGAAGATCGGTGCGAGGTAATCGTTGACATAATCGACCATGTTCTGGTCGCCAGCGGTCAACACTGTGAGATCACCGGCTGCGGCAGGTGTTGCCGCCAGCCCGAGGATAAGAGAAGCCTGTAGAAACGTTTTCATCGTGAACTCCCGTTGAGCATGGATGTTTGTTTGGCAGTCTATGGGGCAGCGGCCAGTTGTTCTGACCTTCTGTCCTCAATGGGCAGGCGCAGCCGCAGAACCCTGCGGCGCGTTGAAAATGAACAGTGATTGCGCGGGGATACGCACCTTGACCGTTTCGCCTTCGGCAAAGGCGGTGTCCGCATCGACAAGGATCTCGTCCGTGCCGAGCCGCACCGCATGGCGCCAATGACCGCCGGGATAGCTCACGCTGGCGATCTGTCCGCGCAATTCGAGTGAACCCGGTTCGGCAGAGGCTGTATCGCGGCTGCCGGCGAGACGCGCGGCTTCCGCACGGAAGCGCAATTGCACCGGGCCGCTGGCAAGCGAACGGCCGGAGCGGGCCGTGACCGTCGAAGGATTGAATGCTCCCTCCGCCAGTTCGATCTGGTCGCCATTGACGCGTGCCTGCATGGACAGAAGATTTTCCGCGCCCATGAACGCCGCGACGAAAGGCGAGGCGGGCTTGTTATAGACTTCTTCCGGGGTGCCCTGCTGTTCAATGCGCCCAGCATTCATGATGACGATGCGGTCAGCCATCACCATGGCTTCCTCGCGGTCATGGGTGACGTGAATGGCGGTGATGCCAAGTCGCTTCTGCAGCGAGCGGATTTCATGGCGTACCGTCAGGCGGATACGCGCATCCAGATTGGACAAAGGCTCATCCAGCAGCAGAATCTCAGGATCGATTGCCAATGCCCGGCCAAGCGCGACGCGCTGACGCTGCCCGCCGGAAAGCTGCGCCGGCTTACGGGCACCAAGGCCGCCCAGGCCGAGCAGGTTTTGCATCTCGTTGACGCGCGCATCGATGACATCTTTCGAGCGCTTCTGCAGCTTCAGCCCATAGCCGATATTCTGCGCCACGGTCATGTGCGGCCACAAAGCATAGGACTGGAATACCAGTGCCATACCGCGTTTATCCGGCGGCATTTGCGTGACATCGCGGTTCGCCACGTGGATGGACCCATTGAAGGGCTTGGAAAAACCGGCGATCGTACGCAACAGCGTGGTCTTGCCACAACCGGACGAGCCGAGAAGCGCGACGAATTCACCCTTGTGAATTGCGAGGTCCAGATTGTCGAGAACCGTCGTCGAGCCATAGCCGACGCTCATCCTCTCGACCTTGAGAAAGGCCTGATCGTTCATTTTCCATCCCATTGCGCAGCTGTGCAATTTTTTTCTTTGTACTGTCTGTTTATAACAACGGGATGACAAGTGAAAAATTTTGACAGGTTTCACGCAACCAATTCACGGCGTGAAAACATGAAATTCAGGAGGCATATCGATCAGTGCCATTGCCGGAAGGCCAATACAATTTGCTGGCGTCAGCCAATGGAAAACTCGACCAAGTCCTGCAACTTTTGTATGGTGTCATAGAACCGTTATTCGGCTTGTATAGGGGTAACCGATCATTGTGAGCCCGCCAAACCAGAGCGGGCCCGTCTCGTCCAGACAAAAAGGGGTTATCATGCGCCGACTTCTCGCAGCTTCCATCTTGCTTGCCGCTGGCCTGCAGCCAGTCTTCGCTGCCGATGGCAAACTGGTGCTTTATACCAGCCAGCCCAACACGGACGCGCAGCAGACCGCCGACGCTTTCATGGCAAAGAATCCGGGTATCAAGGTGGAATGGGTGCGCGACGGAACGCCGAAGATCATTGCCAAACTGCGTGCAGAGATTGAAGCTGGTCAGCCGCAGCCGGACGTGCTGCTGATCGCTGACGTGGTCACCATGGAAGGCTTGAAAAAGGAAGGCCGCCTGCTGCCTTTCAAGGATGCCAAGACATCCGGTATCGACGCCGCCCTGGTTGATAAGGACGGCACTTATTTTTCCACCAAGCTGATCACAACAGGCATTGTCTACAACACCAAGGCGCCGTTCGTCCCGACAAGCTGGGCCGATCTTGCGAAGCCGGAAGCCAAGGGACTGGTCACCATGCCAAGCCCGCTGACTTCAGGTGCAGCGCTTATCCACACAGTGACGCTGACTGAAAATCTCAAGCAGGGTTGGGATTATTACGCCGAGCTTGCCAAGAATGGTGCGCAGGCGGCGGGCGGCAACGGCGATATTCTCAAAGCCGTCAGCGGCGGCGACAAGCTGTACGGCATGATCGTCGACTACATGCCGATCCGCGAGAAGGCCAAGGGTGCACCGGTTGAATTCGTCTTCCCGAAAGAAGGCGTTTCTGCTGTGACCGAACCTGCCGGCATCCTCTCCACCGCAAAAAATCCTGAAGCAGCCAAAGCTTTCATCGACTTCCTCCTCTCGAAGGACGGTCAGGAACTCGCCGCCAAGATGGGCTATATCCCGGCAAGCGCCGATGTTGCCCTGCCTGCCGGCTACCCGGATCGTGCGTCGATCAAGGTCATGAAATTTGACGCGGCTGGCGCGCTCGCCAACGAGACGAAAAACAAAGAGAAATTCAGCGAAGTCATGGGACAGTAAGCCGTCTTGGCAGTCACGCATTCCATAGCCAGTGCCGGGCCCGCATCCACCCGTGCGGGCTCACGCCTTTACAGGGTTTGGCGCTATTTCAGGCAGGACGGCGGATTGTCGGCTGTGCTGGTTCTGGCCATCATCTTTGTCCTGAGTTTCCTGCCTATGCTGCGGTTGCTGGTCACAGCCATTGCGCCCGGCGGCGAAATTGATCTGGGCGCCATGGCGGAGCGGCTTTCCAGCGCCTCCGTGATGCGGGCTACACTGAACACGCTGGTAACGGCTTTCTTCGGTGCCCTGCTGGCGCTTTTGGTCGGCGCACCGTTTGCCATCGGTATCGCCATGACCGATTTGCCGGGACGCAAGACCCTCGGTTTTCTGCTGCTGCTGCCATTGATGATCGCGCCGCAAGTCATGGCGCTGTCGTGGCTGCATCTGTTCGGACCATCGAGCACCCTGCTCGGCGCATTCGGCCTTGCACCACCGCCCGGCACCACCAATCCCCTGCTGGGGCGCAACGGCATTATCCTGCTTTACGCGATCCAGCATGCCCCCATCGTCTTCATCACGCTGCGCGCCGGGCTCACCCGTGTTCCGCGCGATCTGGTCGAAGCTGCCCGTTCGTCCGGCTCTTCGCCGCTACATGTGCTGATGACCATCGTCTTGCCCATGGTGCGGCCCCATCTGGTTGCAGCAACGGCGCTGGCCTTTGTCTCCGGCGTCGGCAATTTCGGCATTCCCGCCTTGCTCGGCATGCCGGTCAATTATCTCACGCTTACCACCCTGATCTACCAGCGCATCGCCAGTTTCGGCCCCAGTGTCCTGCCGCAGGTAGCTGCGCTGTCTGTGCTGATTGCCTTGCTGGCTTTGCTTGGCGTTCTTCTGCAAGGGCTGGCATTGAAGAAAGTCAGCCACCGTTTCACCGCCGGGATACCGGCGCGGTTCACGCTTGGCGGGTACCGGCTGCCGCTGGCAATTCTTGGCTGGGTCGCCATTCTATTTATGCTGATCCTGCCGGTACTGGCACTGGTCACAACTGCGCTGATCCCTTCATTCGGCGTACCCCTCAACTGGTCAACCCTGACCTTTGCCAATTTCGAGGAAGTGCTGTTCCGGCAAGCCTCGACCAGCCGCGCTTTCTGGAATTCCGCAACCCTGGCAGGCAGCGCAGCGCTGATCCTCGCCATCGGCTCCATTCCGGTTGCCGTCGGGCTCGAACGTTTCTCCCGCCTGTCGCAACGGATATTGCACGGCGCCATCGAATTGCCCTATGCCTTGCCGGGCATTGTGCTGGCCATTGCCTGCATACTGTTGTTTCTGCGGCCGCTGCCGTTGATCGGCAGTCTCTATGGCACAGCCTGGATTATTCTTGCCGCCTATCTCATGCGCTTCTTTGCCCTGGCAATGAAACCTGTCACGACGGCCATTGGTCAGTTGTCGCGCGATCTCAATGAAGCTGCCGCCGTATCCGGAGCCGGACCAATGCGCCGGTTGTTGACTATCACCGGACCGTTGACAGCGCCTGCCGCTATTGCCGGTGCATTGCTGGTTTTCATGAGCGCCTTCAACGAATTGACGGTTTCAGCGCTTCTCTGGTCAAGTGGCCATGAAACGCTGGGCGTGGTTCTGTTCAGTCTGGAAGAGGCGGGGCTTGGCACCCATGCGGCGGCCATTGCCGTGACCACGATTGTCATCGTCGTTGCCCTGCTCGGCGTCCTAGACCGGCTTGGCAGAAAACTGCCACCCGGCGTTTTGCCGTGGCGTTAGAGCCTGCTTGAACAGGAAAGCTCTGGATCAGTCCGGAATAATCCAGGCATCCGTTACGGCGATATGTACCGTCGTGCCTGCGGGCAATGCGGCGGCACTGTCGAGCGTCAGGCGCTCACCATTTGGCAGTTTCAGCCGTGTTTCATAGATCGCGCCGCGATAGGTGCTGTCCTGTACTTTCGCGGGAAGCCCCTTGTCGGCAAGGCTGAGGGCTTCCGGGCGCAGCAGCAATTGCACATGGCTCGAGCCATTGACCACGCCCCGGGCCGAAAGGCGATAACCGCCCACATCCACCAGCGCTGAAGCTGCGTGCCGTTCAACCACTGTGCCGGAAACCGGCGTGCCGCGCCCGATGAAACCGGCAACACGCTGATCAGCGGGCGAATGGTAGACATCGACCGGCGGGGCGATCTGCAGAATGTTGCCCGCATGCATGACGGCGATACGGTCCGACAGCGCCAGCGCTTCCGACTGATCATGCGTGACATAGACAATAGTGGCACGGGTACGCCGGTGAATGTCGCGAAAAGCCTCGATCATCGAAGCGCGCAAATGCATATCGAGATTGGCGAGCGGCTCATCGAAGAGAATGATTTTCGCATCGGCCACCAGACAGCGGGCGAGAGCCACACGCTGGCGCTGCCCGCCAGACAGTTCCTCAATCCGGCGATTGGCAAAACCGCCAAGGCTGACGCTGTCCAGCACAGTTTCGACGCGGCTTGCGATCTCGGCTTTGGCGACCTTACGGGTCTTCAGGGGATAGGCGACATTCTCTGCAGCATTCATATGCGGCCACAGTGCATAGGACTGGAAGACGACACCGACACCGCGCTCTTCCGGCGTCTTCTGGCGGTGCGCATCGGCGATCAGCTCTTCGTCAAATTTGATGGCGCCATTGTCGGGCGCTTCAAACCCGGCAATCAGACGCAGCAGAGTGGTCTTGCCGCAACCGGATGGCCCCAGCAGCGAGGTGAACGAGCCCGCAGGAAAATCGATGGAGATATTGTTGAGAGCAATTGTCTCGCCAAAACGCTTGGTCAGGTTCTGAATGTGAATGTCAGTCATGCGCCACTTTTACAATGCTTTGTGATCTTTGCCAGCGGATGCAAGCCGCCTTGCGAGAGTGAGATGCGTCAAACTCTCCTCCGCCTATGCGCCAAACCCGTTACAACGATGTGACGGATCGCTGAGGTGCGGGGTTGCCTTCACATATCTATCTATAGGGTCTCACCATCTTCATAAACACGGTGGGAACCGGAATTAATCCTGCGACACAGCGGCAAGAGGTAAAGTTGCTATAACGAGTACGCCGCCATTCGGGCTGCTCTTAAAGGTCATGGTCCCCTTGTTCAGCGCGATAATCTCGAAAGCAATGGCAAGGCCGAGTCCCGAACCGGAGTGTGTTTCATCAAATCTTTGGCCGCGGGTCCCGACTTTCTGAAGGGCGGCCTGACTGAGGCCCGGGCCATCTTCGCTTATTGATAGTTCAGCATTGTCTCCTTTCTGCTTTGCAGAAACCTCTACTGACGACCTGGCCCACTTTGCGGCATTTTCCAACAGCACCCCGACCAATTCAATCAAGTCATTCTGGTCGATATCAATGAAAAGTTTGTCGCCGATATCGACATTCCATTTGAGCGATTCACCATCAGGTGTTCTCTTGAGAACCGCCACGGTACGGCTTAAAACGTCTGTCAGTGACGCATGAAGAACATGGCTGACTGGCCGGTGCCGTAAACGTGCCAGGCGAAGCTGATAATCAATTCGGCCATCCATTTCGCTGGTCAGCTGATCTATGAGATCTGCGTTTTCCGTTTCGCCTTTCTGACGTAATCCATACGCGATGGAAGCCAGAACAGACAAAGGTGTTTTCAACCCATGGGCAAGATCAGCGGCGCGCGCACGGGCAAACTCAAGCGACTTTTGCTGTGACGCCAGCAATTCATTGACCTCGCCAATCAGAGGCAGGACTTCCGAGGGATAGTTCCCAGCGACGCTATCGGACGACCCATGCCGGATTGCTTCAAGATCCTTGCGCAATTTTCGCAGCGGGTTCAACCCGACGCGAACCTGAAGCCAGGCCGCAGAAACCAGCGCCAATCCAAGTATAACCAGCGCAATGGTTAGTTCCCTGGCAAAGCGGGTAATGGACTGGTTCAGGATGGCACGGTCCTGAGCAATCACGATGCGATATTTCTTTTCACCGGCAGTCGTGACAAAGTTGGTGGAGAGGGACAATGACGACAAAACCTGCCCGTCCGGACCTTTGATGCTTCTGAAATCCTCGCGACCATCAGATGGAATTTTCGACTCGAGCACAAAATCCCATAGTGAGCGGGACCGGAACATCTGCTGATCCGTTACATTTTCTATCTGCCAGTAGACCCCGCTCAGGGGGATGCTGTATCGCGGATCGAAGAGGGATTGCGAAACCATATCCGGCTGTACAGCCGCCGGATCGATAAGGGATATCAGCCTCGAGAGACCGGCCGACAGTTCCGTTCGGGCCGATTGTTCCGCACTTTTTGTAAAGAGATAGCCGATCAACAAGCCCGCGACGAGCAACGCAAGCGATACCCACAATGCGGCGCCCAGAAATAGGCGCAGTCTTAAGGAGTGCGTTCTCAAACGGGGTCTCCACCCAGCGAATAGCCGTAGCCTCGACGTGTTCTGATGAAATCATTCCCCAAACGCCGCCTCACCCGTCCAACCAGAACTTCAATGGAATTGGAATCGCGTTCAAAATCCTGAGAATAGAGATGTTCGGTTATCTCGGCCCGCGAGACGACGCGTCCACGTTGATGGGCAAGAAACGCGACAAGGCGATATTCCTGCGGTGTCAAATTGACCGGAACGCCATGCCGTGTAATTTGTTTGATCCTGGTGTCGAGAACAAAATCGCCGATATCGATGCGTGAAGAAGCAAAGCCGTGTGTACGGCGAATAATCGCTCTGACACGGGCAATGACTTCCTCCATACGAAATGGTTTTATCACATAATCATCGGCGCCAGCTTCGATGCCCTCCACGCGTTCATCCCAATTCCCGCGGGCAGTAAGGATAAGGACCGGGGATGTCCGGCCGGCTTTGCGCCAGCGCTTGAGGATTGTCAGGCCATCGAGAGAGGGCAAACCAAGATCAAGCAAAATCGTATCGAATGTTTCCGTATCACCCCGATGCCAAGCATTCTCGCCATCCTGTTCCGTTTCCACAACGAAACCCGCAGCGGCAAGTGCGGTGCTGAGTGAATTGGCAATACGCTGATCATCTTCTACGACAAGAATACGCATGGTGTATCAGGGCTGGGCCAACTGGCCGGTTTGAGCATTGAAATCATACTGCCGCACAAAACCCTCATCTTCCAGAATTTTAAGACGATAAAGCAATGTCCCGTCAACACGCGCAAGCTTCGCATCGATAATTTGACCGCGGGTATAACGTCTTGCTGCGGCAACGATTTTTTCCAGTGGGAGCGCTCTGTTTGAGCGAACCGCATCGAGGGCCTCATCCTGATCCTGCTGACCTGTCCAGGGAAGAATTAGGCGCGATCCCCGTCCGCCAGAGCGACCTTTGTCATCATGGAGCCCTGCGCCCGGTCCTGGAGGACCGGCTTCAACACCTCCCGGGCCACCACCTGGCCGCTCGCCTTGCGGTCCATGTCCAGGGCCGCCGCCGGGCCCACCTCCCGGTCCGCCTCCTGGCCCCCCGCCTCCCGGCCCTTGTGCCAGAGATGCAGATGTCAGTGACAACAGGAAAAAGGCCGTCAGCAAAATGAGCCGGGGTTTCAGTAAGATCTCCATGATGGCCATTATGCCTTCTCAAAGCTGACAATTCGCTGACACGTTCATCACGGGCCTGTCAGCCAGACCCTGCTAGGCATGCTTCCTATTGCCAAAAGCTGCGTTCAGCATTGTGAGGAGTGTCCACGATTATCACCAATTCAATCACATCTCCGCTTCCGCTTGCAGTCCGCGAAGCACGGAGAGCCTCAGCAAGCCCAACCGTCAGTATCATTGATCAAGAATAGGCGTAACAAACAATGCTTAGGCTCAGTCGTCGTCTTGCGGCCCTCATACTCATAAGGATCGCCAAGCTTTTTTACCATGACTCTCGCGTTTTCAGTGCAAAACTCCGCCGCAAATTCAGCAGCCATGCAACGATCCTTGAGGCGCATCGTGGTGATCTAGCCTTTCCTAGCGGCAAATATGCGATCTTCTTGATATGGCAACCCAATGGCTTGCCATGGTATGTCAGGAATGCACTTGCTGCATTGAGCGAGAACGGAATCAACGTCGTCGCCGTCGTCAATCACTCCCTAGATGAAGATCGGCTGGCTGAACTCAAGGCGCAGTCCGCACATGTTCTGATAAGAGACAATACTGGTTTCGATATCGGCGGGTATCGGGATGCAACGTTATTTCTGCGCCGGATAGCAGCTCCTGAACGCGCGATATACCTTAATGACAGTGTCTATTTCTTCAAAGAAGGGCTCTCTGAGCTTATGAGAAGACTGTCGGATTCCGACAGCGATATCGTCGGCTCATTCGAAAACTGGGAATTTCACTATCACATCCAGTCGTTCTGTTTTTCAGTCAGCAGCCATGTCTTCAACAGTGATAAGTTCGTCCAGTTCTGGCTGGACTATCTTCCGGTCAATTCCCGGTTGTGGGCCATCAATCGGGGAGAGGTCGGGCTCTCCCGGGCTATGGTTCCCGTCGCGCGTTCGATCGAGACGATTTACAATCCGAACAAGTTGCGCGCCGGTTTGAATGACTTGCCGGCGGAGAGCCTGATGTCGATGAATTCATGTCTGCCCAAGGGACTGCGCATCCCGGCGGAAGACTTCAAGAATATTCCAAGATCCGCTTTGATTGACGAGTTTTGCGGTCAGGTGACGGTGCGCTCGCAAATCCACACCGGCGGCTTTCTCTACAACAAGTTTCTGCAATGTCCCCTGATGAAGCGCGATCTGTTTTACCGGTTGCAGTTTGGCATTTACGAGATCGAGCAGCATTTGATCGATGCCGGTGAAAAAATGCACATCAACGAAATACTGACCGACATGCGAAAGAAGGGCCCGGGTGACCATCTTCCGATCCTGAAACGCCTGCTGTTCAACAGAGGCATTATCTAGATGGCGCATCATCGCCTTCCGCCCAAGCCCCATATCCCGTTGGATACCAATTTTATGAGACAGCTATACGGTTTCAAAAGTAAGCGCCGCTCCAAAAGAGACGCTCAAGCAAGAATAGCGAACTACAACAACGAAATCCTGAAAATAGCCATCGGTTTTGCGCTTGACCATGGCGGTTCAAATGGACTGTCCTTTCTGAACGCATGCCGCGATGGTGATTGGGTCAAGATACGGAGAGAATGGCCTGAATGGCCTTTATACCTGTTGGGAAAATTTCCTGAACGTTGCAGAGCAAGACGTTGGTTGCCTGACTCAAACAGGCTGGGTGCACGGCGCAAAGGAGCTATGCATTATGTTGTACTTCAGTTGGCGGACAACGGCAGTGTCCTCGAACAGATCGAAGACATTAAATGAAACATCACCTCCTCATAGCCGGAACGGGACGCGCCGGAACAAGCGTCCTTGTCAAATATCTTGCCGAGCTTGGCTTAAATACGCATGTCACCACCTCTGACGGCGCCGTATTTTGGGATGAAGATGCTCAAGCCGGTCTTAAGGACCTAGTTTTGCATGGTGGTGCAGGGCTCCCCTATGTGGTGAAATCACCCTGGCTTCATGAATTTGTCGACGAAGTTCTTGCACACCCCGATATCACCATTGACGGCGTCATAATACCGGTTCGCAATTTGATGGAGGCGGCGAGCAGCCGGACCGTTCTGGAGCTGCAGCATATCCATCGCGCGCACACATTGCTCGCGGATGAGAGCAAGTCCTGGGAAACATGGGGAACAACACCCGGTGGAACGATCTATTCGCTCAATCCACTGGATCAGGCCCGCTTGCTCGCGGTAGGGTTTCATCACCTCATCGAGCGTTTAACACAAGCCCAGATTCCGGTCTATTTGCTGGCTTTTCCGTTATTTGCCGAAGACCCGGCATATTTGTTTTCCACGCTGAATGATTGCTTGCCCTCATCCATTGCGTACCCCACAGCCGTGAATGCTCATCGCGTGGTTTTTGACCGGGACAAGGTGAGGATAAATGCGGAAATATCCACGCCTGACAAGTCAGAGCGCACCGGGAAATTTGTGGTCCAGTATCCTGCGCTTGAGGATCTCGACAACACCGCTCTTCGGCGTGAGATAAAGAAAGTAAGAAAATCTAGTGCGGAGATCGCGGAAAACTCACAAGCTACCCAGTGGGAGAATGAAACGTTGCGGCAAGAAAATTTGACTTTCCGCAATGATATTAAAGTTCAGAAGGAAGCCATTGAAGGGTACTGCAGACAAACGCAATCTTTGCAGGAAACCTTAGATCGGATCAGGGAAAGCAGGTCATGGGCCGTCACCGCGCCACTTTGCCTCGGTTCGAGGATGATGTCTTACATCCTCGGTAAAAGCGCCCTTTATAAATCGCAGAAGTAACGACAGGGCAGGCTTATGATCATCGTCCACAGGACTATCGGCAGAAGACCGACATAGGCCTTCTGCCGGTATGGATTTCACGCGGCAATTTTTGCCCGATTGTTTGCCTGTATCAACTGCTCAAGCAGTTTCATTTCTTCTGCCGTCAGGTCTGTCAGCGGTGGCCGTACGGGTCCGGCATCCTGACCAATGATTTTAAGGCCTGCCTTGATCATCGACACGGCATAGCCCTTCTTGCGGTTGCGCAAAGCGACAAACGGGAAGAAGAAATTGTTCAGAATCTGATCGGTGGTTTTCTGGTCGCCGGTTCGCAGCGCCTGATAGAATTGTTGGGCGAGTTCCGGCACAAAATTGAAAACCGCTGATGAATAGGTTGTAACGCCTGCGGCGAAATAGGCCTGGGCGTAGACTTCGTGGGTCGGCATACCGCCGACATAGACAAGCCTCTCCTTGATCTTCGTGGTGATCTCGATGACCTTGTCGACATCGCCAACGCCGTCCTTGAAGCCGATCAGATTTGGGCATTCATCGCACAGTCTTGCGATACTGTCCGCCGTAAGAACAGCATTGTCGCGATTATATACGATGACGCCGATGCCGACCGATTGACACACAGCCTTGACATGGGCGATCAGGCCCGCCTGCTCAGCAAACATCAGATATGGCGGCAAAAGCAAAAGGCCGTCAGCACCCGCCTTTTCAGCCGACTTAGCAATTTCAATGGCCAGCGCCGTGCCGTAACCGGTGCCGGAAATGATGGGCGTCTTACCGGCTGAGGCTTTGGCAGCACGGATGACATCCGGGATCTCGGCCGGACTCAGCGAAAAGAATTCGCCGGTACCGCCGGCGGCAAACAGAACCGAAGCGTCATAGCCCGCCAACCACTCCACGTGGCTTCTATAGGCCGCCGTGTCGAATTTGAGATTCTCATCAAAATGCGTGACAGGAAAGGAGAGCAGGCCACTGCCGACCGCTTGCTTGAGTTCTATCGGTTCCATATGAAATCCTTTGTGTTGAACCATTCGAAGGAGACTTGCGCATCAAATCTGCGATGTCTCGAGAGCTTGAATGAGGGCAGCAATGTAGCCGTAGCAGAAAGCAAAGGCGGTGCCCTGCGGATCGCGGCCACTGATGTGCGGTACATGGTCAGGCATAACCATGTATTTGTATCCGACCTCTTTGTAGATCTTCAGTGACTCGACCATGTCCATGTCGCCCTCATCCGGGAAGGTTTCCATGAAGGACAGTTTGCCGCCGCTGATGTTGCGGTAATGCACGTTGAAAAGTTTTCCCCGCGTGCCGAACCAGCGGATGATATCGCCGATTTCCTTCCGCGGATTGTCAAGCATCTCACCGACGGAGCCCTGGCAGAAATTCAGGCCGTGATAGGCGCTTTCACGCATCAGCACGAATTTTTTCAATCCCTCGACAGTGCCCAGAACGCGTGTGACACCCCTGTAGCCTGGCGGCGTATAGGGATCGTGCGGATGGCAGGCGAGGCGCACCCGGTTGCTCTCTGCGACAGGCACAACCCGCTCGAGGAAATAATCGATCCGCTCCCAATTGTCGTCTTCCGACAACACGCCAGCAAGACCAGGCTCCGCCTCCTGATCTGCCTTATCCCAGCGGAAAGCTTCGTTTCGCGATCCGCCACGGCCGGGTTCCATTTCCGTACGGGGAATACCGATCAGGTTGAGATTGTATTTTGCCGCCGGTATGCCCGCCTTGGCACAATTTTCGATCATCCCGCAGACAGCATCTATCTGGCGATCGCGGTCAGGACCGGCCAGCAGAATGTCGGGGTAAGAGGCCTTTTCGATTGGCTGCGAGGGCAGGGGCAGCTGAACCATATCGAGGATCAGCCCGAAGCTCTCCACCTTGTCGCGATGGCGCTCCAAATCTTCCAGTGTCCAGTCTTTCGGACGGCCGGGCGGATCGGCAGAAATATGCTTCACGCCGAGCTGGGCAAAAACCCGGTAATCATCGTCATCCCGCGCACCGACCTGCGTTCCCAAATACACCGCAGCTTCCTCCAAATAGTATGCCAACTCATATGACATAATATGAATTTCGGGTGCTGTCGAGAGGGTTACTGACTTTCTGCCAATATCCGGTAGCGCTTCTGGCTGGCCATGAGATGGGAACGCATCGCCTGACGC
Source organism: Phyllobacterium sp. 628 (assembly GCF_014189505.1). Classification (GTDB taxonomy): domain Bacteria; phylum Pseudomonadota; class Alphaproteobacteria; order Rhizobiales; family Rhizobiaceae; genus Phyllobacterium. Next base: position 174,368 of record NZ_CP050303.1, read on the forward strand.
GCACGGTCCGGGTCCTGTTCAACAATAGCGGACAGGATTTCCACATGTTCCAAATGAACCTTCGTCAGATAGTGCGTATCACTGGCGTCAGGAAGGTTGGGAAACTGGCTGCGCGGGATGGCACGAGGGCCAAAATGCCGCAAAGCCTCGATGTAGAAGCGGTTGTTGGTGGCGGCCGCGATGGCCATGTGGAACTCGTAGTCCGCCTCCGCTGTCGGCTTGCCTTCATCAATCAGCAGAGCCATTCTGCGGTTGGCGGAGCGCATGGCAGATTCCTGTTCAGCCGTCCGGCGGTACGCGGCAATCGCAGCAGCTTCGCCCTCAGTTGCCATGCGAAACTCCAGCATTTCCAGGGTTTCCGGTATGCTGTTGATTTCAACAGGCGTCAGGTTGAAGGTTTGGTGGTGATTTGGTTCGCTGACAAAAACACCCTTGCCCTGCACCGGCTTGACATAACCTGCCGCGCGCAAATCAGCGATTGCTTCACGCACGACTGTGCGGCTCACGCCAAAACTTGATTCCAGTTGCGGTTCAGTGGGCAGCTGGTCGCCCTTTTTCAGCATGCCGGTTTCGATCTGACTGCGCAGATGGTCTATCAGCTGCTGTGCCAAGCGCTGCCTTCCGCGCGGTGTTGTCCCCATTCCATTCGTCATAGTCGGTCTGCTCTGATCTTTCCGGCGGGCTCTTGCCAATAATGATGGAGTTCTATATTCATAATACGACATACGGAAGACATCATATGTTTTTCATATTAAACGAGGGAGGAGATTTTATGAAGCATTTTTGTAAGCTGCTGGCCGTTGGCGTCGCTTTTGGCGTTTTATCGCTTGGATCCCCTGCCGTAAAAGCTGCAACACCGGATAATCAATTGGTCATTGCCACGTCGCTTGCGCAGGTTCTGTCGCTTGATCCGCATCAGGCTACAGAAGCCAAAGCCAATGAAATCATGTCCAACCTGTATGACCGGCTGGTTGCCACCGACGCCTCCGGCAAGATTTTGCCGCAGCTCGCTGCGAGCTGGGAGATCGATGACAAAGGCATCACCTTTCATTTGCGCGACGCGCACTTCACCTCGGGCAATCCGGTCACGTCTGCCGATGTGGTTTATTCACTGGCCCGCCTGCTGAAACTGGACCAGGCTGCCGCCGCCAATCTGAAGCGCGTTGGCTATACAGGGGATAATGTCGAAAAGCTTGTGACAGCGCGCGATGAAAAGACCGTTCGCATCGATCTGTCCGGGTCTGTCACGCCGGAGATGCTGCTCTACCGGCTTGCGATGGTGATTGCCAGCGTTGTCGACAGCAAAGAGCTGATGAAGCATACGGTCGATAATGATTATGGCAATGCCTGGCTGCGGACCAATTCAGCTGGTTCCGGTCCCTTCAAGCTCAGCCGCTGGACGCCGAATGATCTTGTCATACTGGATGCAAACGCAACTTATTTGAGCGGAGCGCCCAAGATGCGCCGGGTTGTCATTCGCCATGTGCCTGAGAGTCAGGTCGAGCGTCTGATGCTTGATCGCGGTGATATCGACATCGCGAGCGCATTGACCGCTTCCGATCTTGCCACATTCAACGGCAAGAAAGGTTTTGAAATCCAGCGCGTTCCAACCGGAGGTTTCTATGTCCTGGCGATGAATGCCGGAAAGAAGGAACTCTCGGACCCACGGGTGCGCGAAGCTATCGCCTACGGCATCGACTACAAGGGCATGGAAAAAGCAATCATGGGGCCGTATGGCCGGGTCCGAACCGTGCCGGTACCGGAGAACTTTGAATATGCCATTCCAAGCCCAGATTGGCAGCTGAACGTCGACAAGGCCAAGGCGCTGATGGCGGATGCCGGCTATAAAGATGGGTTCACACTGACCCTGAAGACCATTGCCCAGACGCCGCGCATTGATCTTGCAACGGCCATTCAGGCATCTCTGGCGCAAATCGGCATCAAGGTGGAGATCCGGCAGGGTAACGGTTCAGAAATTATCGCCGCGCACCGTGCCCGCGATTTCGATCTGCTGATTCCGCAAACCGGCGCCTATATGCCGAATGTTCTGGGGGCAATGGAGCAGTTTTCCAGCAATCCGGATAATTCGCGTGAAGCCAACAATGCCGGTAATTTCGTCTGGCGGTCCGGCTGGGACATTCCCGAACTGACGGCACTGACAGCGAAGTCTGCCATGGAGCCAGACGCCAAAAAGCGCGGCGAACTCTACGTCCAGATGCAGGAACTATTTGTGAAGCTAAAGCCTGCGGTTTTGCCATTGTTTGAGCGCTATGAACCGATTGTTCTCAGCAGCCGGGTAAAAAACTATGTCGGGCACCCGAACCAGACGACGCGCCTTGAAGGTGTGACCAAAGCTTCAGAATAGCGGAGCCGACATCAGTCATGAAGGAACTTTCCGCTAAAGAAGTCGGACGGCGCATATCGCATCTGCTCGTCAGCTTGTTTATCCTGCTCTGCGTCACCTTTGTGATTGGCCGGGTGCTCCCGGTCGACCCCGTTGGTGCGGTCGTCGGCGAACTCGCCGATCCGGCGGCTTACGAGGCAATGCGAACACGTCTCGGGCTCGACCTGCCGCTTTATCAGCAATTCTTTATCTATCTGGGCGGGGTTCTGCGCGGAGACTTCGGCACGGCCATCCTGACGGGAAACTCGGTGGCGCAGGATTTGGCGCAGGCCTTTCCGGCAACCCTGGAACTGGCAACTCTCGCTGTCCTGATTTCCACATTCATCGGCGTACCGCTGGGACTTGCTGCTGCGCTCTTCCGCGATACGTTTGTTGATAAGTTCGCGCGGGTCATATCACTGGTTGGCCATTCCATCCCGGTATTCTGGTTCGGCATTGTCGGTCTGGTCATTTTCTACGCCACTCTCAACTGGGTTGGAGGGCCGGGACGCGTCGATGTTTTTTATGAAGGGCTTATCCCGCCGAAAAGCGGATTGCTTCTGCTGGACAGTCTGCTCGCAGGCGAAATCGAAGTCTTCTGGAATGCGCTTTCACACATTATCCTGCCCGCTTGTATCCTTGCCTATTCGGCGATGGCTTACATCACGCGCATGACGCGCAGCTTCACGCTGGAACAGCTGAGTCAGGATTATGTCATTGCCGCACGCGCCAAGGGTGTCAGTCCGTCGCGCACGGTTATCGGCCATGTCCTGCCGAATATTGCCGTGCAGCTCATCACGGTCCTTGCCATTTCCTACGGCAATCTCCTTGAAGGTGCTGTGGTGACGGAAATTGTGTTCTCCTGGCCGGGCATTGGCCAATACATGACCAACGCGCTGATGATCGGTGACATGAACGCCATACTCGCAGCGACAATCATCATAGGTCTGGTTTTCATGGTCCTCAATTTTCTGGCCGATATCGCCTATGCGGTTCTTGACCCACGTACCCGGGAGGCTGTCCGATGAGCCAGGCACACGACCACGCAATCACGATACGTCCACCCGGTATTGGTACTCGCGTTGTCTCGTCCCTTCATCGCTTTGTCAAAAAGTTGGCTGACGAACCACTCGGCATGGCGGGCTTCATTGTGCTGGCTGTTTTGGTCATCGTCGCAATTCTTGCCCCGTGGCTTGCGCCGTATGATCCCAGCATCCAGAGCCTTGAGAATGCGCTCAAGCCGCCGAGCCTTGTTCATCTTGCAGGTACGGATGAGTTTGGCCGCGATATCCTGAGCCGCTTGATCTACGGTACGCGCATCACCATCCAGACCGTGCTTTCGATCTCGGTGATTGTTGGCCCGATTGGGCTGCTGATTGGGATCATCGCGGGTTTCACTGGCGGGCGGACTGACGCTATCCTCATGCGTGCAACCGATATCGTTTTGTCTTTTCCGGCACTTATTCTGGCCCTGTCGCTCGCCGCAGCCTTGGGAGCAGGGCTCAATACGGCGATCATCGCGATCTCCCTGACGGCATGGCCGCCAATAGCCCGATTGGCGCGGGCGGAAGCGCTCGTGGTACGCAATGCGGACTATGTGGCAGCAGCCCGTCTCTATGGCGCTTCGCCGTTGCGCATCCTGCTGTTCTATATTGCGCCCATGTGCATTCCTTCCGTCATTGTCCGGCTGACACTCAATATGGCTGGCATCATCCTGACGGCGGCATCGCTTGGATTTCTTGGCCTCGGTGCGCAGCCGCCCGCGCCGGAATGGGGTGCGATGATTTCCAGCGGCCGCAAGTTCATGCTCGATTATTGGTGGGTCGCCGTCATGCCCGGCATTGCGATCCTTCTTACCAGTCTCGCTTTCAACATTGTCGGCGACACGCTGCGCGACCTTTTGGATCCCCGCCATGCCCGATCATAATCCTCCCCCCATCCTGTCCGTACGCGACCTGAATGTGCGCTTTGGCAAAAACTCCATCGCCGCCGTTTCAAATGTCAGCTTTGATCTGCGTCAGGAACGGATTGGCATTGTTGGCGAGTCCGGCTCCGGCAAGTCAACGACGGGGCGCGCGATCATGCGGCTATTACCTCCCAGTGCCCATATTGAAGCCAGCCAGATGGATTTCTGCGGAAGCCCTTTGCTGGATAAGTCCGAACGGCAGATGGGAGGGCTGCGCGGCAAGGACATAGCGCTCATTATGCAGGACCCGCGTTATTCCCTCAATCCGGTGCTGAACATCGGCAGACAAGTGGCGGAAGCAGCCCGGCTTCATCTGGGACTTTCCAGAACCGCTGCACTGGAGACTGCACGCGCCATGCTGGAACGCGTGCGGATCACCGATCCTGTCCGGGTCATGAAACTCTATCCGCATCAGATTTCCGGCGGTATGGGGCAGCGTGTCATGATCGCCATGATGCTTCTTGCCAAACCCAAACTGGTCATTGCCGACGAGCCGACTTCGGCACTTGATGTCAGCGTGCGCAGGGATGTGCTGGTTCTGCTCGATGAACTGATCCGCGAGAACAATTCCGGCCTTATCCTGATCAGTCACGACATCCGGATGGTTGCCGCCTTTTGCGAACGTATTCTGGTGATGTATGCCGGACGGGTGGTTGAGAGCCTGACCAGGCTGGACGATGCCCAACATCCCTATACACGCGGGCTGATCGCCGCCCTGCCTGATCCGCGCAATCCGGTAGACCGGTTGAAAGTGCTCGACCGCGCCACTCTGGAAACAGCGCAATGATCAAGGTCGAACATCTCGATGTGGTCTACGGCCACAAGGAAAACCGGAATTATGTGGTTCGCGATGTCAGCTTCTCCGTTGCGAAAGGCGAGACGCTGGGCATTGTCGGAGAATCCGGCTGCGGCAAATCCACAGTGCTGCGCTCATTGGCCGGCATTGAACAAGGCTGGACCGGCTCGATCGAAATGGACGGACACCCGATCGGCAAATCGCGCTCGCGGGATGAATTGAAACTGTCGCAGATGGTGTTTCAGGATCCCTACGGGTCATTGCATCCGCGTCATCGCATTGGCACGGCACTGGCCGAGCCGATCCACGCGATGGGCCTTGGCGATGGCTGGTCCAATGTTCCCACCGCGCTTAAACAGGTTGGTTTGCCTGAGATTTTCGCCAGCCGTTTTCCGCATGAACTATCTGGCGGACAAAGGCAGCGCGTCGCCATTGCCCGGGCTCTGACCCTGTCGCCGCAAATTCTGCTGCTCGACGAGCCCACATCGGCGCTGGACGTGTCGATTCAGGCCGAAATTCTCAATCTTCTGTGCGATCTGCGCGACGAAAGGGGGCTGACTTTCGTCCTTGTCAGTCACGATCTCGCGGTCATCGCCCATATGTGCGACCGGGTGCTGGTCATGCAGAATGGCGGGTTCGTTGATGAACTGAGCAAGAATGATCTGCGTGCTGGCACCACACATGCGGATTATTCGCGCCAGCTTTTTGAAACAAGCTTTCTTTAGGTCTTGTAGCCGCACATTGGTATGGGAGAGTCCGTTGATCAAAATGACTTTGGGGATCACAACTGCGATGGCAATTCTCACCGCATTCGTTCCGGGACCCGCTGGGGCGAAAACGTTTGTTTACGTCTCGGCAGCGACAGATGGGATGATCGATGCCTATGCGATGGATGACAAGACCGGGGAACTGACACCCACGTCCAAGTTTGATGCGGGCAAGATGGTCATGCCAATGACGGTCAGTCCCGACAAGAAGCACCTTTATGCAATTATTCGCTCGCAGCCCTATCGTGTATTGTCACTGGCGATTGATCCGGCAACAGGCGGGTTGAAACAGGATGCCGTGGCTGCATTGCCCGACAGCATGCCCTATGTCTCGACGGATATAACAGGGCGCTTGCTGTTCACATCCTCTTATGGCGGAAACAAACTGGCTGTGCTGCCGATCAATGCAGAGGGTCTGGTCGTGGACGGCGCCCGGCAGGTGATCGCCACCGGCCGCAATGCGCATTCGATTGTGAACGACCGTTCCGGCAAATATGTGTTTGCCACCAATCTTGGCTCGGATGTGATCCTGCAGTTTGTCCTCAATCCACAGACAGGAATGCTGGAGCCGAACGATCCCCCGAGCGTCAAGACCACATCCGGTTTCGGTCCCCGCCACATTGCGATTTCTCCAGACAATAAGTCGGTTTACGTCATCACGGAACTGACTGGCCACGTGATCCATTACACTCTCGACAATGCCAAGGGCACGCTCAGTGAGATGGAAAGCATTGCATCAGTGCCTGCCAGTGCCGGGCTCGTTCCGGGGATTGCACCCCCGTCGCCGCTTCCGTTCAACGCTCCGTTGGCATCGGCAGTTCAAAAAGCGCCCACTGATACTGAACCCAGAATATGGGCTGCCGACATTGGCATCACTCCGGACGGCAAATTTCTCTACACAACAGAGCGCAAGACCAGCACGATCGCGCTGTTTTCAGTGGCATCCGGCACGGGCAAACTCACCTACATCACGAATTTTCCCACCGAAAAACAGCCGCGTGGCATCCGGATCGATGCCTCCGGCCGGTTCCTGATTGCCAGCGGTGAGACGTCGGACAAGGTGGCGGTCTACGCCATCAAACAGACTGACGGCACATTAACAACGGTTGGCCGTTACCCGGTTGACGCCGGGGCAAACTGGATCGAGATTATTTCCTTTCCGTGAGTGAACGCCTCTCGCAGTCGATGTGAGGAACACGCGTTTACTACATATCGGCGAGGGGACGAAAAAGCCGTCTGCACTCGGCAATGCTGGGCGCTTATGCAGCCCTCGTTCCACCGAAACTCCATATTATTCAACAGCCTGCGGATCACCCCAGTGTTTTCGCGGGGCGTTTCCGTTTACGCTTGTTATTTGTATTACTATATTATAGTAGTATCCCGAGGTCTGGGAGGATCTTATACTTTTGGCCAATTTTGGGAGGAGAAGTCATGATTTCCATGAAGAGAATTCTGCTTACCAGTGCCGTCGCCCTAGCGTGCGCCGGAACTGCAAATGCTGCGGGTTTGACAGTTGGGTTTTCGCAGATCGGCTCGGAGTCCGGCTGGCGGGCAGCAGAGACATCCGTATCGAAGATTGAAGCCAAGAAGCGTGGTGTTGATCTCAAAATAGCTGACGCGCAACAGAAGCAGGAAAACCAGATCAAGGCGATCCGCGGCTTCATCGCTCAGGGCGTGGATGCGATCTTCATTGCACCGGTCGTCGCCACAGGCTGGGATACCGTTCTTGCGGAAGCCAAAGAAGCCAAAATACCGGTTATTCTGCTCGACCGCACCATCGATACATCAAACGCCGACCTCTACCTGACGGCCGTGACGTCCGACACCGTGCACGAAGGCAAGGTTGCTGGCGAATGGCTTGCGAAAACCGTAGCAGGCAAGGACTGCAAGGTCGTCGAATTGCAGGGTACCGTCGGCTCAAGCCCCGCTATCAACCGCAAGAAGGGCTTTGAAGAAGGCATCGCATCGGCCTCCAACATCAAGATTACCCGCAGCCAGACTGGCGACTTCACCCGGTCCAAGGGTAAGGAAGTCATGGAAGGCTTTCTCAAGGCAGAAAATGGCGGCAAGGGCATCTGCGCCCTCTATGCGCATAATGATGACATGGCCGTTGGCGCCATTCAAGCAATCAAGGAAGCTGGTTTGAAGCCTGGTAAAGACATCCTTGTCGTCTCGGTCGATGCCGTGCCGGATATCTTCAAGGCAATGTCTGAGGGTGAATCGAATGCGACGGTTGAACTGACGCCGAATATGGCTGGCCCTGCATTTGATGCATTGAAGGCATTCAAAGACAGCGGAAAGGCCCCGCCCAAGTGGATCCAGACGGAATCAAAGCTTTATACCCAGGCTGATGATCCCAAGAAGGTCTACGAGGAGAAAAAAGGTCTCGGATACTGATCAAACGCGAAGTGCCAGCCGTCCTGTTCCGGGCGGCTGGCTACCAACGGTAATTCGCTCGCGGGAGACGGCGCAATGTCGGACGAACCCGGTCTTTTGACCGTAGAAGGCATCTGCAAATCATTCATTGGTTTCAAGGCACTGGATGGCGTTGATTTCACCATCAGACCGGGCGAGGTTCATGCGCTTCTCGGTGAAAACGGTGCAGGAAAATCCACACTCATCAAGGTGCTGACAGGTGTGCACCAGCCGGACGCCGGCACTATAAAAATCGATGGACAGGCTGTCCACGTGCGCGATACGCAGCATGCACAGCATCTGGGAATTGGCACTGTCTATCAGGAAGTGAATCTGCTGCCTGATATGTCGGTTGCGGATAATCTTTACATCGGGCGCCAGCCAATGCGCTTTGGTTTCATCGACCGGAAACGGATGGAAAAACAGGCGCGGGAATTGCTGGCTCAGTATGACCTGCACCTCGATGTTTCATCGGATTTGTCGCGCTATTCTGTTGCTGTCCAGCAGCTTGTAGCGATTGCACGCGCCGTCGATATGTCCGGCCGTATTCTTGTGCTTGATGAACCGACTGCCAGTCTTGACCGACACGAGACCGAAATTCTGTTTGCCATATTGCGCCGGTTGCGTGCCCGTGGTCTCGGGATCGTTTTCATCACGCATTTCCTTGATCAGGTCTATGAAATCTGCGACCGGGTAACCGTTCTGCGCAATGGAAAACTGGCAGGCAGTGCACTGACAACCGAACTTCCAAAACTTGAGCTCGTTTCACTGATGCTCGGGCGGACATTGGCAGTCGCCACACACAATACACGCCGCGACCGGCCGCCCGCCCAAATCAAACAATTCTCATTCGACAAGCTTGGACGCAGCCGCAGCATTGCGCCATTCGATCTTGAGATCGGCGAAGGCGAAGTCATCGGCATGGCCGGTCTTTTGGGTTCAGGACGCACGGAGACCGCCAAAGTCCTGTTCGGGATCGATCCCGCCGACACCGGGCAAATCCGCATAAACGGCAATCCGGTGGTTATTCGAACGCCACAGGAAGCCGTTGCCAACGGCTTCGGACTGTGTCCGGAAGATCGAAAGTCCGATGGAATTATCGGCGACCTTTCGGTGCGTGAGAATATTGCCCTGGCGTTGCAAGCGCAGCGAGGCTGGCTCAAGCGGCTGTCAAGCCGCGAACAGGTTGCTTTGGCCGACAAATTCGTCAAAGCCCTCGACATCCGAACCACGGATATTGAAAAGCCGATTAAATTTCTGTCTGGCGGCAATCAGCAGAAGGTCATTCTTGCCCGCTGGCTGGCGACCAATCCGCGTTTTCTCATTCTTGATGAACCAACGCGCGGCATTGATGTGGGCGCGCATGCGGAAATCATCACCTTGATCAACCAGCTTTGCGACGATGGCATGGCGCTTCTCGTCATTTCATCGGAGATTGATGAGATTGTCGCTTACAGCACACGCGTTGTTGTTTTACGCGACCGGGCCCATCGCGGTGAGCTTTCCGGCGACGATATCACAACGTCCAATATCATGCGGATGATAGCCGCTGAACCCCAAGGGGCCCCGGCATGAAGCGCCTCAATACCGCTAGTTTGACGAAAGCACTGCCGCAGCTGCTTTCGCTGCTGATTATATTGTTTCTCAACTATCTGGCATTTCCCGGCTTCTTTGAAATACGCCTTCAGGACGGGCGGCTGTTCGGCAGCCTGATAGACGTGCTCAACCGCGGTGCCCCGGTCATCATCCTTGCCATCGGCATGACCGCCGTCATCGCCAGCCGGGGTGTCGATCTTTCCGTTGGCGCGGTTATGGCGGTCTCAGGCGCGCTGGCTGCCACAATGACCGTTTCCGGCTATCCCTTGCCGATCGTCATCCTTACAGCCCTTGGCGCTGGTTTGGTGTGCGGGTTGTGGAACGGCCTTCTCGTTGCCTATTTCGATTTGCAGCCAATCGTTGCAACGTTGATCCTTATGGTTGCCGGACGCGGCGTCGCCCAATTGATCACGGAAGGGTCCATTGTTACCTTCAATGAACCCGGTTTGATTTATTTCGGGACCGGATCATTTGCCGGCATTCCCATGCCCATATTGATCGCAGCATTGCTGCTGGTCGCGGCCATTGCCGTTGTCCGCCGGACTGCACTGGGACTGCTAATCGAGTCCATCGGTGTCAATCGAAGTGCAAGCAGCTATGCCGGACTGAACAGCAAAATGCTGTTGCTCGTCATTTACGGGTTCTGCGGTTTCTGTGCCGCATTGGCCGGGATCATCATCGCGGCCGATATTCGCGGGGCCGATGCCAACAATGCAGGTCTTTGGCTGGAACTGGACGCAATTCTGGCGGTCGTTATCGGTGGTACATCGCTCTTCGGCGGGCGTTTTTCCATTCTGATGTCAGCATTGGGGGCAATCATAATCCAGGCCATGAACACCGGAATATTGCTGTCGGGTTTTCCACCCGAATACAATCTCATCCTGAAAGCTCTGGTCATCATCGTGATCCTGCTTGCCCAGTCGTTTACGTCTCTGGGTGGATGGGCATTTCTCAAGGCAGAATTCCGCTCGAAGGGGACAAACGGACAATGAACACGCGCCTTCTGCCCCTTTATGCCACATTGCTCATCTGCATTATCGCGTATGCCGCCTGTGTACTCCAATTCCCTACGATGTTCTCAACACGCGTGGCAGGTAATTTGCTGACGGATAATGCGTTTCTGGGAATTGCCGCGGTCGGTATGACCTTTGTCATTCTCTCAGGCGGCATTGATCTGTCCGTGGGTTCAGTCATTGCCTTTACGGGTGTGCTGCTTGCAGTCCTCATCACACGTTATGGTGTCCATCCCTTGGCTGCCTTTGCAATTGCGCTCCTGATCACCACCACTTTCGGGGCAAGCATGGGCGCAATCATCCATTACCTCGAAGTGCCTGCATTTATCGTCACCTTGGCCGGTATGTTTCTGGCGCGCGGCATGTGTTTTGTAATGACAACGGATTCAATTCCGATTGATCATGCATTCTATACGACATTGCAGAATCTGTTTTACCGGTTGCCGGGCGGCGGCAGGCTGACCTTTATCGGCTGTCTGATGGTGCTGGTATTTGTGGTCGGGATCATCGTGGCGCATTTCAGCAAATTCGGCTCCTACATCTATGCCGTGGGGGAAACCGCACATCGGCTGAATTGATGGGTGTACCCGTTGCCAGAACAACAATTGGCATTTACGCAATGTCGGGCTTCCTGTCCGGTCTTGCCGGTATTGTTTTCTCGCTCTACACCTCGGCGGGCTATTCGCTCGCAGCCGTTGGTGTTGAACTTGATACCATCGCTGCTGTCGTGATCGGCGGCACATTGCTGACCGGAGGCGTTGGCTATGTCGCGGGCACATTCATCGGCGTGATTATCCAAGGTATCATCCAGACATACATTGTCTTTGACGGAACGCTGTCGAGCTGGTGGACAAAAATAGTTGTCGGTGTCCTGCTTTTCTCATTCATTGCCCTGCAACGCATATTGGTGTCCCTGTCATTGAAAAGAACAATGGCGACCGATGGGGGATGAATTGCCACGCAACGATCTTTCAAACTACGATTTTCGAACGGCCGGGTATTCACACACGCATCACGGCCATGTCATGCGGGCTCTCGGGTTGCGCATCGTCAGCGGCGACTACGCCGAGAACAGCATTCTGCCGGGAGACACCGAGCTGTTTGACCGATTCGGCGTGTCGCGAACGGTTCTGCGTGAAGCACTAAAGACATTGGCGGCCAAGGGATTGATTCAGCCCCGTGCCAAGATTGGCACGCGGGTGCTGGAGCGCTCCCATTGGAACCTGTTCGATCCGGACATTCTTGTCTGGCACTTCGAGGCCGGTCCCACTCCGGAATTCCTGTCGAGCCTTCTCGAAATGCGGTTGGCGCTCGAGCCTGAAGCAGCGGGTCTGGCCGCCCGCCGCAGAACCGACGCTCAACTCGAAAAACTCTATGAATGGGTCGGGAAAATGGGCGAGGCCGGCCAGTCCGCCCAGAGCTTCGTTGACAGCGATCTGCAATTTCATATGGCGATTGCCGAAGCGTCCCGCAATCCATTCATGCGGTCGATCAGTGCGCTCATCGAAGTGGCTTTGGTGACCACCTTTACCATCAGCTCGCCGATACCCAATCCCGAGCGGCACAGTTATTCGGTCGCGCGGCATCGGGCGATTGCCGATGCGATCCGGGATCGCAATGTGAGCGCTGCGAAAAAGGCCATGCGCGGGGTTATTGATGATGGTGCCGAGCGCGTCCTTGCTGCAACGAGCGGAGAATAGGATCCCGTCGCAGGTCGCCGGATCACTTTCCATTTTGATCTCCTGCCTACAACCAAGGACATCATGTGCTGGTTGCTGAACGTTGACGTACGCCCGTCAAAATTCCCATCAAAACCCGTCAAAAAGAGTTGCACACCTCATTTCGCCGAACTAGTATATCAAGCGGAGGAGATTTCTCGTGGTAAAGATGACGCTGGAAGACGTCGCCCGAGAAGCCGGTGTTAGTCTTGCAACGGTTGATCGTGTTGTGAACGGGCGGAATGGTGTGCATGCGCGCACCATCGAACGCGTCAACGCGGCTATTAAAATGCTCGGATTTCATCCCGACCCGCATGCATCGCGCCTCGCCCGTATCCGCGATTACGATTTCCGTATCATCCTGCCGACCGGCGAGAATGAATTCATGCAGGCACTGGATGCCGAATTCCGTGCCACGCGTGAACGGCAATTGCCGGAACGGGTGCGGCTCTCCATTCAATATGTCGATACTTTCGACGGTGAGGCTCTGGCCACTGCCTTGGAGGGTCTGCCCTCGGATATTGACGGGGTAGCGGTTGTCGCGCTCGATCATCCGGCGGTAACAGAGGCCATCAACGCGCTTGCCGATGCCGGCGTCGTGGTGCTGACCCTTGTCTCCGACGTGCCGAACTCACGCCGGGCACATTTCGTCGGCATCGATAATTACGCAGCCGGCCGCACCGCCGCTTCGCTGATCGGCCGTTTTGTCGGGCCGCGCAAAGGCAAGGTTGGCATGATTGCCGGTTCACTCGCCTTGCGTGACCATATTGAACGGCAATTTGGCTTTGAGCAGATTATTGCCCGCGAATACCCCGATCTGGAAGTTTTGCCGGTGCGCGAGGCACGCGATGAGAATGCGCGGGTGGAAGCCGTTGCCCGCTCGCTGCTCCGCGATCATTCCGATCTCGTCGCCATCTATAATGCCGGTGGCGGGCAGGCGGGCGTGATCGCCGCGCTGGAAGCGGCCAACCGTGTTTCCGATGTGATTTTCGTGGCACATGAATTGACCGCCTCGACACGGCGCCATCTGGTGCGCGGCACCGTTGATGCGCTGCTTAATCAGGATGTCGGCCATATGGCCCGCAGCACCGCGCGCATTCTCACCGCCTTGCGCGAAGGCCGCCCCATCGTGCCGGGGCAGGAACACATTCGCATCGATATTTTTCTCAGGGATAATATGCCCTGACGACGAACCTGAGCGGCACTCACCCGGAGTGTCCAATGAATTTGAGGAGATGAGATATGAAAACGATTAAGGGACCGGCCATTTTTCTCGCACAGTTTGCGGGCGATACTGCGCCGTTCAATTCATTCAACGCGATCTGCGAATGGGCCGCATCGCTAGGCTATCAAGGCATCCAGATTCCCACATGGGATGCGCGCCTGATCGATTTGAAGAAAGCCTCCGACTCCAAAACCTATTGTGATGAACTTGCCGGTACTGCCGCTGCACACGGCCTGACCATTACCGAGCTCTCGACCCATCTGCAGGGTCAGCTTGTTGCCGTGCATCCGGTTTATGACGAATTGATGGATGGGTTTGCCGTGCCCGAAGTGCATGGCAATCCGAAGGCGCGGCAGGAATGGGCCGTCGATCAGGTCAAACGTGCGGCGCGGGCTTCGCAGCATCTCGGCCTCAAGGTTATGCCGACATTTTCCGGCGCTCTAGCCTGGCCGTTCCTCTATCCATTTCCGCAGCGCCCTGCCGGTCTGGTGGAAGCTGCCTTCGATGAGCTGGCCAAGCGCTGGACGCCGATACTCAACTATCTCGACGAGCATGACGTTGACGCGGCCTATGAAATCCATCCGGGCGAAGATCTGCATGACGGCATCACCTACGAGATGTTTCTGGAGCGCGTGAACAACCATCCCCGCGCAAACCTGCTCTACGATCCATCGCATTTCGTGCTGCAGCAGCTGGATTATCTCGACTACATTGACATCTATCACGAGCGCATCAAGGCGTTTCACGTCAAGGACGCCGAGTTCAATCCGACCGGCCGTCAAGGCGTCTATGGCGGGTTCCAGTCGTGGGTGAACCGTGCCGGACGTTTCCGCTCGCTGGGCGACGGGCAGGTGGATTTCGGTGCGATCTTCTCCAAGCTCACCGCCTATGATTTCGACGGCTGGGCAGTGCTGGAATGGGAATGCGCGCTGAAACATCCGGAAGACGGCGCGCGTGAAGGCGCGGAATTCATCAGCGCGCATCTGATCCGCGTGACCGAAAGGGCATTTGATGACTTTGCTGGCGCAGGAACCGACGACGCGGCCAACCGCCGTATCCTTGGTCTGGTATAAGAACGGAAGGAAGCAGCAATGGCTATTGAAGCAAGTAAGCAGAAAGCAGCAACCCGGCGTATCCGTATCGGCATGGTCGGAGGCGGACAGGGCGCTTTCATCGGTGCCGTGCACCGTATCGCCATGCGTATCGATGATCAGTACGAACTCGTCGCCGGTGCGCTCTCTTCCAACCCGGAACGTGCCAAAGCGTCGGCGAAGGACCTTGGCATCGCGGAAGACCGCGCCTATGGGTCTTTCGAGGAAATGGCGAAGGCGGAAGCCAAACGCCCGGATGGCATTGAAGCGGTGGCGATCGTTACGCCGAACCATATGCATGCCCCCGCCGCCAAGGCTTTTCTGAAAGCGGGTATCCATGTGATCTGCGACAAGCCGCTGACGACGACGGTCAAGGATGCCAAGGAATTGGTGGCGCTGGTGAAAAAGACCGGCAAGGTCTTTGCGGTCACGCACAATTATACCGGCTATCCGATGATCCGGCAGGCGCGCGCCATGGTCGAA
This sequence comes from Phyllobacterium sp. 628, assembly GCF_014189505.1. Classification (GTDB taxonomy): domain Bacteria; phylum Pseudomonadota; class Alphaproteobacteria; order Rhizobiales; family Rhizobiaceae; genus Phyllobacterium. The sequence continues at coordinate 189,821 of NZ_CP050303.1, forward strand.
AAGGGCGTGCTCGGCACGATCCGGCTGGTGCAGGCTGAGTATCCGCAGGACTGGCTCACTGAAAAGGCCGAAGACAGCGGCTCGAAACAGGCGGAATGGCGCACTGACCCGGCGCGCTCCGGTGCGGGCGGGGCCATCGGCGATATCGGCACCCATGCCTATAATCTCGCCTGTTTCGTTTCCGGGCTGACCTTGAAGCAGCTCTGCGCCGAACTCACCAGTTTTGTCGAGGGCCGCAAGTTGGATGACGATGTGCAGATTCTGATGCGCTTCGAGGGCGGAGCCAAAGGCATGCTGTGGGCCAGTCAGGTGGCGCCCGGCCACGAGAACGGTCTGAAGCTGCGTGTCTACGGCACCAAGGGCGGACTGGAATGGACGCAGGCCGATCCGAACTATCTCTGGTACACGCCCTTCGGCAAGCCAAAGCAGTTGCTGACACGCGGCGGAGCCGGTGCATCACCCGAGGCGGCACGCGTAACGCGTGTGCCCGGCGGCCACCCGGAAGGCTATCTCGAAGGGTTTGCCAATATCTATACGGAAGCTGCACAGGCGATCATCGCGGCACGTACGGGCAAGAAGACGCCGAAGGACGTGATTTATCCAACGGTCGAGGATGGTCTGATCGGCATGGAATTCATCGAAGCCGCTGTGAAGTCGTCCAAGGCTGGCGGCGTCTGGACGAAGGTGTGATGAAGATGTTGATTTTACCCCCCTCTGGGCTGTCGCCCATCTCCCCCGCAAGGGGGGAGATCAGCCTTCATGACCATTACTCGCAATTTGCACCGTTGAAAGTTGCGCAAAATCATCAATGCCGATGTGATCTCCCCCCTTGCGGGGGAGATGTCCGACAGGACAGAGGGGGGTGTCTGCAAATATGAGCTCCCATGCGGCCACACAACCAACCTCGCTCCCGGTGCTTGAAGCCCGCAATATCGCCAAGGCTTTCGGCCCGGTGGAGGTGCTGACCGATATCAGTCTCACCATCCAGCCCGGTGAGGTGCATGCGATCATCGGCGAAAACGGTGCGGGCAAGTCCACGCTGATGAAGCTGCTCAGTGGCCATCTGCAGCCGACACGCGGTTCGGTTGCCATGGACGGCGAAGACATCACCCTGGCCGGGCCGGTTGATGCGGAACATCGCGGCCTTGTGCTGGTGCATCAGGAAATTCTGCTGGCGCCGCATCTGACGGTTGCGCAGAATATTTTCATGGGCCGCGAGCTCAAACGCGGCCTCATGGTCAATGATCGCGAGATGAACCGGCTGGCAGCGGAAGCCGTACGCAAGCTTGGCGCCGAAATCGATCCGACGACGACCGTGTCACGGCTTTCAATCGCCCGGCGGCAACTGGTGCAGATCGCCCGCGCGTTGCAGGTGCCGCACCGCGTCGTCATCTTCGACGAACCCACGGCATCGCTTACCCCTTATGAAACGGAAGCGCTGCTCAAGGTCATCCGCAACTTGCGCGATCAGAATGTGGCTGTGCTTTATATCTCGCACCGCCTGCCTGAGGTCGGCGCCATTGCCGACCGGATCACAGTGCTGCGCGATGGTAAGCTGATTGCAACTCGTAACGCCTCTGAATTGCAGCCTGTCGACATGGCGAAGCTGATGGTCGGGCGCGACATGTCCAAGCTTTACCCCGAACGGGAAGAGACTGCCACACGCGAGACCATGCTTGAGGTCAGCAACTTTGATGTTCCGGGTTATGCCCGCGATGCGTCCTTCACCCTGCGCAAGGGAGAAATCCTCGGCTTTGCCGGACTGATTGGTGCCGGACGCACAGAACTGCTGGAGGGCATTGTCGGACTGCGCGCCGCGCATGGCCATGTTGAGCTGAACGGTAAGCCGGTGAAGTTTCACAGCGTACGCGACAGTATGGCGGCCGGGATTGTCTATCTTAGCGAAGACCGCAAGGGCAAAGGCCTGCTGCTGGCACAGAACCTGCGGATGAATCTCACGCTCGCCTCGCTGAAGAAATTCACCAAGGGACCGCTCATCGAGCGCAAGCGCGAGGAACAGGGTCTCGACAAGGCCATTGCCGAATTTGATATCCGCGCCCGCCGCCGCGATCTGCTGGCGGGGCAGCTTTCCGGTGGCAACCAGCAAAAGCTGCTGCTGGCCAAGATGATGCTGCTGGACCCGAGCATTGTCATCATCGACGAGCCGACACGCGGCATCGACATCGGCACCAAGGAACAGATCTACAAATTCATCGCTGATCTCGCCAAGGCAGGCAAATCGGTGATCGTCATCTCATCGGAAATGCAGGAGCTGATTGGCGTCTGCCATCGCATACTCGTCATGCGCTCCGCGCGCATTGTCGGCGAAGTTACAGGCGACGCGATGACCGAAGATGAAATCGTCGTCTACGCCACCGGCGTCAAAACAAACGAAGCAGAACTCTACTCGACGGGGACCGCATGAGCGATACGCAACCTAACACCGACACGCGCGGCTTTGCCCGCAAACTGGCGGATATCGACAAGACGGCGGTTGCGCCGTTCCTGGCGCTTGCCGCGCTGTTTGTTCTTGGCGCTCTGGTCAATCCGAGTTTCATCGGCATCGACAATCTGCTGAACGTTCTGACGCGTTCGTCCTTCATTGCCATTATCGCCGTTGGCGCGACATTCGTTATCTCCGCTGGCGGGCTCGATCTTTCCGTCGGCTCGATGTCCGCGCTCGTCGCAGGCATCATGATCCTGTTTTTGAATTCTACCGCCATTGACGGAGATTATGCCATGCTGGCGGCCGGTATTGTCATCGCCATCGGCGTCGGGGCAGGTGCCGGGCTAGTCAATGGCGCTGTGACGACCATAGGGCGGATCGAGCCGTTTATCGTCACACTGGGAACCATGGCGATTTACCGCTCGGTGACTGTCTGGCTGGCCAATGGCGGCTCGATCGCGATGAAATCCAGCGAAATGCGCAATCTGTTCCGGCCGGTTTATACCGGGACCTTCATTGGCCTGCCGATCCCGGTCTGGATCATCCTTGCCGTCGGGTTGCTTGGCGCTTTCATTCTCTACAAGACGTCATTTGGCCGCCACGTCATTGCGGTTGGTTCCAATGAGGACGTGGCACGCTATTCCGGTATCCACGTCAATCGCGTGCGCGCCATGACTTACGTCATTCAGGGCATCTGCGTGGCCATCGCGGTTATCGTTTACGTGCCGCGTCTTGGCGCGGCAACCACGACGACCGGCATGCTGTGGGAGCTGCAGGCCATTACTGCCGTTGTGATCGGTGGAACCGCGCTGAAGGGCGGCGTCGGGCGCATTTGGGGCACGATCTGCGGCGCATTCATGCTGGAGATCGTCGGCAACATCATGGTCCTGTCCAACTTTGTCAGCGAATACCTGATCGGGGCGGTGCAGGGTGTTATCATCATCATTGCGATGCTTGTGCAGAGGACGCTGCAGCGCAAGGGATAAAAGTTTGGGAGGGGGGAACAAGGGCCACCCACCGACCGAGGAACAAGGGCCCGCACAACACTTGGGAGAGAATTATGCGTAAACTCATGTTGGGTCTTGCCGGGGCGCTGCTCGCGTCGAGCATGACCCTTGCTCATGCAGAGGACAAGAAAGTCAGCATTGCTGTCTCCATCCCCGCTGCCGACCATGGCTGGACGGGCGGCGTGGTCTATCACGCTGAACGTGCTGCCAAGATTCTTGAAGCCAACCATCCGGGCCTCAAGATCATCATCAAGACTTCGCCGGACGGCGCTGCGCAGGCCAATGCGCTGGAAGATTTGACCACACAGGGTATCGATGCATTGGTCACCCTGCCGCACAATTCCGACGAGTTGACCGATCCGATCCGTCAGGTCAAATCCAAGGGCGTCTTCGTGACCGTGGTTGACCGCGCGCTTTCCGATCCGACCATTCAGGATCTCTATGTCGCCGGCAACAATCCGGAACTTGGCCGTGTGGCTGGTAAGTACCTCAAGGACAAGCTTGGTACAGCTGATGTCGTGGTTATCCGCGGCCTGCCGATCGTCATTGACGAAGAGCGCCAGAAGGGTTTTGACGAAGCCATCGCCGGAAGCGGTATCAAGGTTCTCGACAAGCAGTTCGGCAACTGGTCACGCGATGATGCGTTCAAGGTCATGCAGGACTACCTGACCAAGTTCCCGAAGATCGATGCTGTCTGGTGTCAGGATGATGACATGGCTGTCGGCGTGCTCGAAGCCATCAACCAGGCCAAGCGTACCGATATCAAGATGGTTATCGGCGGTGCCGGTATGAAGGACATGATCAAGCGCGTTGGCGATGGCGATGCCATGACACCGATCAACGTGCTTTATCCGCCATCCATGATCGCAACAGCGCTCGAACTTACCGTGGCCAATTTCTACGATCAGGTCCCGGTGCGCGGCAAATACATCCTGGATGCGACACTCGTCACCAAGGAAAATGCCAAGGAATTCTACTTCCCGGATTCGCCTTTCTAAGACGAACCCCCATAGAAAATGGAAAAGGCCCGCAAGGGCCTTTTTCTTTGGACTTATTTAAAAGATCAGCTGCCTAACTGCACAGGATGCAAAGCGTTCAGCTCAAGTGTCAGGGTTGGCGCCGGGGAGGACTCTTGCCCCGACGCCGACCCTGTTGCGGCAAGAATAAACAAGGCTGCGGCAGCGGTCATGCCACGGCCAATTCCTGCTGCAAAAATCACCAATCCACCCGTACTGCTCAATGAGACGGATTAGAAAATGTCCGAACTGCGGAATTCCAGAATGCGTTGCTGGCTGGAAGACATTTTGTGATGTTTTTCCGTCGCCAACTAACTTGACTCGTTGACTCCTCTTTATGTTGAGTAATAAATATGATTATCTGAGTCAAGTTTGAAATACATGCTTCCGGACTGTTCCGGCAGCGACAGCACGAAAAGGCTGGCCACCATGTCACGACGCCAAATCATCGATCTTCAAGTCCGCCTTCCAAGGCTGGCACCCATCGCACGCGAGATCATGCAGATACCCCAGAGCGATATGCGCGTGTATGGCAGCGAAATCCTGTTCGACGGTTCCAACGAGGTTGGGATCGAACATGCGGGATCGCTTTACCGGCTCAAAATCACCCGCCAGGGCAAGCTCATTCTCAACAAATAACGCATTGATAGGCATCCACAGACCATGACTGATACGCACAAGCCAGCACCGCAGGACATCCGGCAGGCACGGGCAGACAATCCGAAAATGCGCGAGCGCGACCTTGCCCAGCAGCTGGGGATCAGCGAAGCTGATCTGGCAGCCGCTTTCTGCGGTCTCAATGTTATCCGTATAACGCCGCGTATCGAGACATTCCTGACGGAAATCCAGACTCTGGGCGAAGTCATGGCGCTGACGCGCAACGACAGCGCCGTGCACGAAAAGATCGGCGTCTATGACAAGCCGATCGTCGGCAAACAGGCTTCGATGCTGCTCGGCGAGCAGATCGATATGCGCATTTTCCCCGGCTCCTGGGCCCATGGCTTTGCTGTCGAGAAACAGGACGGCGAATTTGTCCGCCGCAGTCTGCAGTTCTTTGATGCGGCGGGCGAGGCGATCCACAAAATCCATCTGCGCCCGGCATCGAACCTTGAAGCCTATCACGCGCTTGTCGCCAAGCTTCGTCTCGATGATCAGTCACAGGCGCTGGAACTGACGGCTTTACCAAAGCCGGAAGAAAAGCAGGCAGAAATCCATGAGCTTGATACCAATGGCCTGCGTGACCGCTGGAGCCAGATGAAGGATGTGCACGAGTTCTTTGGCATCCTGCGCTCGCTCAAGATGACCCGTCATCAGGCGGTGCAGGTGATCGGGCAGGATTATGCCTGGGCGCTCGACCCTGATGCGCTGAGCGCCATGATGCATCATGCGGCGCAGGAAGCCATTCCAATCATGTGTTTTGTCGGCAATCGCGGCTGCATCCAGATCCATTCAGGGCCAATCGAAAACATCAAGCCGATGGGTTCGTGGCTCAATATTCTCGATGAAACCTTCCACATGCATCTGCGTCTCGATCACATCGCCGAACTCTGGGCGGTGCGCAAGCCGACCAAGGACGGCCATGTGACATCGCTGGAAGCCTATGGCGCCGAAGGTGAGATGATCATCCAGTTCTTCGGCAAGCGGTACGAAGGTTCAGGTGAGCGCGACGACTGGCGTCAGTTGATTGAAGGCCTGCCGCGCATCATGCGTTCGGCCGCGTAAGGACATGGCAATGATTTCAACAAACCAGACGCGCAGGCCAACGAAATTGCGCATCGCCGCATCTTTAGCCGGCTTGCTGACTGTGTTTTCGATACAAGGTATTGCCTTGGCGGAAGAAGTCACCGGCAAGCTTCCCGATGTCAGCCGCGTGGTCTCCATCGGCGATTCCATCACCGAGATCGTTTATGCCCTGGGTGAAGAAGGCCACCTTATTGCGCGTGATCAGACAAGCATCTACCCGGAAGCGGCACGCAAGCTGCCGGATGTGGGCTATATGCGGGCGCTTTCACCCGAGGGTGTCCTGTCGATCAACCCGACGGCTATCATTGCTGTTGAAGGCAGCGGACCCAAGGAAACCATCGATATCCTGAAAAAGGCCAGCGTACCGTTTGTTTTCGTGCCTGAGGATTACACCGATAAAAGCATCCCGGCCAAAATCCGCGCTGTTGGCAAGGCGCTTGGCGTCGATGACAAGGCGGAAAAGCTGGCAGCGCAGATCGAGAAGGATCTGCTGGCCGCTGAGGATGCAACCAGGAACATCAAGACGCGCAAGCGTGTGTTGTTTGTGCTGAGCGCGCAGGGCGGCAAGATCATGGCATCAGGTACCAAAACCGCTGCCAATGGTATCATCGCACTGGCCGGAGCCGAGAACGCCGTCACGGAATATCCGGGCTACAAGCCCATGACGGATGAAGCAATCATCACCGCCAAGCCGGATGTCATTCTGGTGATGGACCGCGGCGGTGACCATGCGGCCGACAATGCCGATCTTCTGGCAAATGCCGCGATTGCCGCAACACCGGCGGGCAAGGACAAGAAGATCATCCGCATGGGCGGCCAATATCTGCTCGGCTTCGGTCCGCGCGCACCCGAGGCCATCCATGAACTGGCGGTGGCTATCTACGGTAATGAACTGAGCCAATGAGCGAGGCAGTCTTGAGAAAACCTGCCGTCCTCGCCTCCGTGTGGGGCGGCCGAAAAGCACGGCCTGACGGCGACCGTTCGGCCATTGCCCGCACGGTCATTGCCTGTCTCTGCGTTGCTCTTGTGGCGACTGTGATCTTCAGTCTTGCCTTCGGCGCTTCCGATGCATCTGTCGTCTCGGTCATAAAATCGCTGATTTCAGGAACGGACGGCACGGAAAGCGCTCTCTCCGTACGGGACCGCATCATCATTCATGATATCCGGCTGCCTCGCGTTATCCTTGGCGCACTGATCGGGGCGTCGCTTGCAGTGTCCGGGGCTGTCATGCAGGGCCTGTTCCGCAACCCGCTGGCTGACCCCGGCATTGTCGGCGTCTCCGCCGGTGCGGGGCTTGGCGCAGTCAGTATCATTGTGCTCGGCGGCACCGTACTGGCGCCATTGCTGGCACTGTTCGGGCTTTACGCTTTGCCATTGGCGGCGTTTTTCGGTGCGCTCGTCTTCACGGTTATTCTCTACCGGGTTGCGACCCGGCGCGGGCAGACATCCATCGCGACCATGCTGCTTGCCGGTATCGCGCTCGGAGCCATGGCAACGGCCTATATGGGCGTGCTGATCTATGTTGCAGACGACAAGCAGCTACGCGACCTGACATTCTGGAGCTTGGGGTCATTGGCGGGCGCCAACTGGGTCAAAATTCTTGCATCAGGGCCGCTGATTGCGCTGGCACTGGTGATTTCACCCTTCCTCGCGCGCGGCCTTAACGGTCTGGCATTGGGTGAGGCTTCGGCAAACCATCTCGGCATTCCGGTGCAGCGTTTCAAGCGCATCGCCATTGTCACGGTTGCGGCTGCAACCGGGGCGTCCGTTGCGGTGAGCGGCGGCATCGGCTTTATCGGCGTGGTCGTGCCGCATCTCCTGCGCCTCGTGATTGGCCCCGACCACCGTTATCTCCTGCCAGCCGCCGCGCTGCTTGGCGCAAGCCTGCTGCTGATCGCCGATGCGGTGAGCCGGACAATTGTCGCGCCATCGGAGTTGCCCATTGGCATCGTCACGGCTGCAGTCGGCGCACCGTTCTTCCTGTGGATATTGCTGCGCCGCCGCGGCATTCTGGATCTGTGACCATGATCGGCGTTTCCAACCTTTCCGTCTATCTCGGCCACAGCAAGATCGTCGATGACGTGTCTTTCGAAGCGGAGGCAGGCGCGTTCACCGTCATTGTCGGACCCAATGGTTCAGGCAAAACCACCCTGATGCGCGCGCTTTCGGGCGATCTGCCCTATGAAGGCACGATCAGCATCAACGGCACTTCGATCAGCCAGATGAAATTATGGCAGATGGCATCGATGCGGGCGATCCTGCCGCAATCAACCTCGCTGTCCTTTCCCTTCACCGTGCGGGAGATCGTCAAGCTGGGAATGACCAGCGGCCACTCAGGGGCTTCGCGCCACGCCACTGAGACGCTGCCCGATGAAGCACTGGCACGGGTCGATCTCGCGGGCTTTGGCGGGCGGTTCTATCAGGAACTCTCGGGCGGCGAGCAGCAGCGCGTGCAACTGGCACGGGTTCTCTGCCAGGTCTGGCAACCCGTTCTGGATGGCCACCCGCGCTTTCTTTTTCTCGACGAGCCGGTGTCCAGCCTCGATATCAAGCACCAGCTGATCATCATGCAGATCGCGCGGGATTTTGCCGACCGGGGCGGCGGCGTGATCGCAATCCTGCACGATCTCAATCTGACCTCCATGTTTGCCGACCGCATTATCGTTATGCACAGGGGTCATGCTGATTCTGTGGGAACACCCACCGAAGTCTTGACGGATGACCGTATCCTGCGTGTTTATGAATGCGCGCTCAAGGTTGGGGGATTGCCCGAGGTGTCGGTGCCGTTTGTGCTTCCGCAATCGGCGATGCTCTAAGCGCAGAAGATGCCACCAACTACCTATTGACTGTGGTTGGCGATTTGATACTAAATATAGATGTTATGGTTCTTTCGAGTCGCAAGACCGGAAGCTAAGAGGGAAGCCGGTGCGGTGTCGTTGACATTAATGCCGGCGCTGCCCCCGCAACTGTAAACAGCGAGTTGCTGTCGACAATGCCACTGAAGCCGCACCCTCAAGGTGCAATGACTTCGGGAAGGCCAGACAGCAGCATTGACCTGTGAGCCAGGAGACCTGCCGTAACATGATGAACGTCCACGGGCGGGGTGTCCCGGTGTGTCGCTTGCAATGGTCAGCCGCAAGCTGACTCCTTCTTTGCACGCGTGCGCTCGACCTTTGCCCCCAACATTTTGGGGTTAAGCACATGTCTCTTTCTCTTGAAACCGCCCGTACCGATAGTCAGGCCGCTCCTGTTCGTCCGGCCGAGTTCCATGCGTCATCCAATGAACCGGGTTATCGTGTTATCCGCCGCAACGGCTCGGTAACGCCGTTTGATCCTCTGAAGATCACTGTCGCGCTGACCAAGGCTTTCCTTGCCGTCGAAGGCAGTGTCGCTGCCGGTTCGCGCCGCGTGCATGATGTTGTCGAAGCGCTGACATCAGAGATCGTCACCACACTGAAGCGCCGCAGCAGCGAAGGCCGCCTGTTCCACATCGAGGACGTGCAGGATCAGGTTGAACTGGCGCTGATGCGCAGCGAAAACCACAAGGTTGCCCGCGCCTATGTTCTCTACCGCGAAGAGCGGACACGGGAACGCGCCAAGCTGACAGAGCCTTTGGTTGAAACCGGTCCATCCCTCAGCGTCACCATGCTTGATGGAACCACGGCACCGCTGGATGATGTGCGTCTGGCACGCATTATCAATGAAGCCTGCGAGGGTCTTGAAGGCGTCAGTGCTGCCCCGATCCTCAGCGAAACCCAGCGCAATCTCTATGATGGCATCACGCTCGATGAACTGTCGCTCGCGCCTATTCTGGCGGCCCGCACATTGGTCGAAACTGAACCGAACTATTCCTTCGTCACCGCCCGGCTGCTTCTCGACAAGCTGCGCCGCGAAGCCCTGAGCTTTGTCTTCGGCCGTTCGGAACAGGCAACCCAGCATGAAATGACCGAGCGCTATGCCAGTTATTTCCATGCCTATGTGAAGGCCGGTATCGAAGCCGAATTGCTCGATCCGGAACTTGCCCGTTTCGATTTGCAGAAGATCGCCTCTGCGCTGAAGCCGGAACGCGATCTGCAATTCCAGTATCTTGGTCTGCAGACGCTGTATGACCGTTATCTGCAGCAAACACGCGGTATCCGGTTTGAATTGCCGCAAGCCTTCCTGATGCGCGTTGCCATGGGTCTTGCCATCCGTGAGATCGACCGCGAGGCCCGCGCCATTGAGTTCTACGATCTTCTGTCATCGTTCGATTTCATGGCGTCGACACCCACTTTGTTCAACTCGGGCACGCTGCGCCCGCAACTATCCTCCTGCTTCCTGACCACCGTCGCCGATGATCTCGATGGCATCTTCAAAGCAGTAAAGGACAATGCACTGCTGGCAAAATATTCCGGTGGTCTTGGCAATGACTGGACGCCGGTGCGCGGACTTGGTGCGCATATCAAGGGCACCAATGGCGAAAGCCAAGGTGTCGTACCATTCCTGAAAGTAGCCAACGATACAGCGATCGCTGTCAATCAGGGCGGCAAGCGCAAGGGCGCTGTCTGTGCCTATCTCGAGACATGGCACATCGATATCGAGGAATTCCTCGACCTGCGCAAGAACACCGGCGACGACCGCCGTCGCACCCATGACATGAACACTGCAAACTGGGTGCCGGACCTGTTCATGAGCCGCGTCGAAAAAGACGAGCCATGGACATTGTTCTCACCGGATGAAACGCCTGATCTGCATGACCGTTACGGTGCGGACTTCAAGACCGCTTACGAGGCCTATGAAGCCAAGGCGGCACGCGGCGAAATCCGCGTCTCCCGCACCGTTCGGGCATTGGATCTATGGCGCCGCATATTGACCATGCTGTTTGAAACCGGCCACCCATGGGTCACCTTCAAGGATCCGTGCAATATCCGCTCGCCGCAAAGCCATACCGGGGTCGTGCATTCCTCGAACCTGTGCACGGAAATCACCCTGAACACATCCAAGGATGAAGTCGCTGTCTGCAATCTTGGCTCGATCAATCTCGCCAACCACATTGCTGCCGAGGGTCTCGACCTCGAACGTCTGGCCCGCACCGTCAAAACGGCGATGCGCATGCTCGATAACGTCATCGACATCAACTTCTACACCATTCCGGAAGCCCGCCATTCCAACCTGCGTCACCGTCCGGTTGGTCTTGGCCTCATGGGTTTTCAGGATGCACTGCAGGCGCTGCGCATTCCCTATGCATCGAATGAAGCTGTCATCTTTGCTGATTTCAGCATGGAAGCCATCTCCTACCATGCGATTTCCGCCTCGGTTGATCTGGCCAGCGAACGCGGCAGTTATCCGAGCTTCGCCGGTTCGCTGTGGTCAAAGGGCGTGCTGCCCATCGACTCCATCGAGCTGCTGGATCAAGCCCGCACGGCAAGTGGCGGCAAGCTTTCCATGGATCGCAGCGCGACACTGGACTGGGAAGCCTTGCGCAAGCGCGTCAAGAAAACCGGTATGCGCAATTCCAACACTATGGCGATTGCACCGACGGCGACAATTTCCAACATTTGCGGCGTCGCCCAGTCCATCGAGCCCTCCTATCAGAACCTCTTCGTCAAATCCAACATGTCCGGTGATTTCACCGTGGTGAACGCTGCCCTTGTGCATGACCTGAAGCAGCGCGGCCTCTGGGATGAAGTGATGATCTCCGATCTCAAATATTTCGATGGTTCGGTGGGTGAAATCGACCGCATTCCGGCTGATCTCAAAGCACTGTATGCCACGGCGTTTGAAATCGACAGCGCATGGCTGATCGAAGCCGCCTCACGCCGGCAGAAGTGGATCGATCAGGCACAGTCGCTCAACCTCTATATTGCCAATCCGAGCGGCAAGAAGCTGGACGAACTCTATCGTCTGGCATGGAACAGCGGCCTCAAGACCACCTATTATCTGCGCTCCCGTTCCGCCTCGCACGTAGAGAAGTCCACGTTGAAAGGCACGGATGGCAAGCTCAACGCGGTTGCCGCAAAACCCATAGCCGAACCGATTATTCTGTCGGAGCCCGCAGGCAATGCCTGCTCCATCAATGATCCCGACTGTGAAGCCTGCCAGTAGAATTGTGTCACCCCCCTCTGCCCTGTCGGGCATCTCCCCCGCAAGGGGGGAGATCACATTGATACCAGCCATCCCGCCTGGTTTTGCAACAGTGCAAGGTGATGGAAATATTGATGAAAGCTGATCTCCCCCTTGCGGGGGAGATGGGCGACAGCCCAGAGGGGGGCTCCAGTTCTCAACATCGACAATAACAAGGACTGACAACCATGCTTGACTGGACCAACACCGAAGCTGCCGCCAATGCGGCCCGCGCCATTCACCCCGCCCTTGCACCGGATCAGGCGCCCGTCACTGATGCCACAGGCCCTGGCGATATTGTTCGCGGCGGCGGGCGCGTGCGCGTCGATGACAAGGCGATGATCAATTCACGCGCCGATGTGAACCAGCTGCTGCCGCTCAAATATCATTGGGCGTGGGAAAAATATCTCAATGGCTGCAACAATCACTGGATGCCAACCGAAGTGTCGATGCAGGCGGATATCGCCCTGTGGAAATCCAAGGATGGCCTAACCGACGATGAACGGCGCATGATCAAGCGCAATCTCGGGTTCTTTGCAGCATCCGAATCTCTGGTCGCCAACAACATCGTTCTTGCGATCTACCGCCATCTGACGAACCCGGAATGCCGGCAATATCTGCTGCGCCAAGCCTTTGAAGAGGCAGTGCATACCCATACCTTCCAATATATTGTTGAAAGCCTCGGTCTTGATGAGGGCGAGCTTTTCAATATGTACCGCGAAGTGCCGTCGATCACCGACAAGGCCGCATGGGCGCTCAAGCACACACAGAATCTCGACAATCCGGACTTCAAGACCGGGACACCGGAGATGGATCAGCAGTTCCTGCGCGATCTCGTGGCATTCTATGTCATTTTCGAAGGCATGTGGTTCTATACCGGATTTGCCCAGATCCTGTCGCTCGGCCGACGCAACAAGATGGTCGGCATTGCCGAACAGTATCAGTACATCCTGCGCGACGAGAGCATTCACATGAATTTCGGCATCGATGTGATCAACCAGATTCGTCACGAAAACCCGCATCTGTGGACCAAAGCCTTCACCGAAGAACTGCGCGGAATGATCAGGGATGCAGCGGAACTCGAAGCCTCCTACGGACGCGATACGATGCCACGCGGTTTTCTTGGCCTGAATGCGGCGCTGTGCGAGACCTATATGCATTTCATCGCCAACCGCCGCTGCGCCCAGTTGGGTCTTGCACAGGTGTTTGCCGACACGGACAATCCATTCCCGTGGATGTCTGAAGCGATGGACCTGAAGAAGGAAAAAAACTTCTTCGAAACCCGCGTTATCGAATATCAGAACGGTGGAGCGCTGGCATGGGACTGATGAACGCGACGACACCTCCCGAGGATGTGTTCATCGCCTGGTTGATGCACCAGCCGCGCAATGCCGATCTCGTAGCCGCCGCCAGTGCAGAGGTTGCACGGTTGCAGCGCCATGCCCAAAGCCATCCGGGCGCCCGGCGTCTGCATGAATTGTTCTGCGCGCTGATCAATGCAAAAGAAGCATCGCTTCGCCCGCAGAGTTCGCAGTCATGCCAATGAAACGCAAGGTTCTCATCATCGGCATCGGGGCGGGCAACCCTGATTATGTGACCATACAGGCTGTCAACGCGCTCAATCAGGTGGATGTGTTTTTCATCCCGGACAAGGGCGCCGAGAAAGAACAGCTGTCGCGCATCCGCCGTGAAATCTGCGAGCGCTTCATCATCAATCGCGCGTATCGCATGGTCGATTTTGCAACGCCGGTGCGTCACAAGCCGTCATCGACCTATCGCGCCAGTGTCGAGGACTGGCATGACAAGGTGGAGGCGACCTATGAACATCTGCTCATGGAAGAGCTTGGCGATGACGAGTGCGGGGCGTTTCTCGTCTGGGGTGATCCGTCGCTTTATGACAGCACACTGCGTATTCTCGACCGCCTCAACGCCAAGGGTGGTTTCGAGCTGGACTATGATGTGATCCCCGGCATCACTGCCATTCAGGCGCTCACCGCGAAACACAAGGTCGTGCTCAACCGCATCGGCGAATCCATCACCATCACCACCGGCCGCAAGCTGGAAGAGGGCTTTCCCAACAATTCGGACAGTGTTGTCGTCATGCTGGACCAGGAGGGAGCGTTCAAGACGATCGAGGAAGATGTGGACATTTATTGGGGCGCCTATATCGGCACCGAGGATGAAATCCTGATGTCGGGCCGTCTGCGCGATGTGGCCGATGAAATCGAGCGGCTGCGCAACGTGGCGCGCGCGCAAAAGGGCTGGATCATGGATACATATCTGCTCAAGCGGACAGGAGGGACATAGCCCCAAAAGCCGAATTTCAGGTGGCATGACAAGACGCCGCAGGTGCGACAGAACATGCCGCCAATAGAATTGATTTGTTGACATAAAGATATCTTTATGTGAGTTTGTCTCTCCATCCCAAGATGGTCAAGAGGCATTTGAGCTATGAATATTGCAGTCGATAATCTGTTCGGTCCTATGGGCGCTCCACGGGACGGCTCGGAGGTTTTTGAAGCGCTGACCAAAGCGGCGCAGGAACGTATTCTGATTCTTGACGGCGCCATGGGAACGCAGATTCAGGGCCTGAGCCTGAATGAGGACGATTTTCGCGGTGATCGCTTTACCGATTGCTCCTGTCACCTGCAGGGCAACAACGATCTTTTGATCCTGACCCAGCCGCAGGCGATCGAAGATATTCACTATGCCTATGCCATGGCGGGTGCGGATATTCTCGAAACCAACACCTTTTCCTCCACAACCATCGCCCAGGCTGATTACAGCATGGAAGAGGTTGTGTATGAGCTTAATCGTGACGGTGCACGGCTTGCCCGTCGCGCGGCGATCAAAGCCGAGCAGAAGGATGGCAAGCGCCGCTTCGTTGCCGGTGCGCTTGGACCGACAAACCGCACGGCGTCGATTTCGCCGGATGTCAACAATCCCGGCTATCGCGCCGTCACATTCGACGATCTGCGCATTGCCTATGCAGATCAGGTGCGCGGCCTCATGGATGGCGGCGCCGATATCATCCTGATCGAGACCATCTTCGATACACTGAATGCCAAGGCCGCCGTGTTTGCCACGCAGGAAGTGTTCGAGGAAAAGGGGATTACCCTGCCGGTCATGATCTCCGGCACCATCACCGATTTGTCCGGCCGCACATTGTCCGGTCAGACCCCGACGGCATTCTGGCATTCGGTGCGCCATGCTGAACCCTTCACCATCGGCCTCAACTGCGCCCTTGGCGCCAATGCGATGCGCGCTCATCTGGCGGAAATTTCCAGCGTCGCCGACACTTTTGTCTGCGCCTATCCGAATGCCGGCCTGCCGAATGAATTTGGCCAGTATGACGAAAGCCCCGAGGCCATGGCGGAACAGCTGGAAGGCTTCGCTCAGGAAGGTCTCCTCAATATTGTCGGCGGTTGCTGCGGCTCGACACCGGATCACATCCGGGCGATTGCAGCGGCTGTCAGCAAATATCCGCCGCGTCAGATCCCTGACGTGTCGACCCATATGCGCCTGTCCGGCCTGGAGCCGTTCACGCTGACCAAAGATATTCCGTTCGTCAATGTGGGCGAGCGTACCAACATCACCGGTTCGGCAAAGTTCCGTAAACTCATCACCGCAGGCGATTTCGCCGCTGCGCTGGATGTGGCGCGTGATCAGGTGGCCAATGGCGCGCAGATCATCGACATCAATATGGATGAAGGCCTGATCGACAGTGAAAAGGCTATGGTCGAGTTCCTCAACCTGATTGCGGCCGAGCCGGATATTGCCCGCGTACCCGTCATGATCGACAGCTCGAAATGGGATGTGATCGAGGCCGGGCTGAAATGCGTGCAGGGCAAGCCGCTGGTCAATTCGATCTCCATGAAGGAAGGCGAGGAAGCTTTTCTGCATCATGCCAAGCGGGTGCGAGCCTATGGTGCTGCTGTCGTCGTCATGGCGTTCGACACGGCAGGGCAGGCCGACACGCTGGAACGCAAGGTCGAAATTTGTACCCGCGCCTATGAGCTCCTGACCAAGGAAGCAGGTTTCCCGCCTGAGGATATTATCTTCGATCCGAATGTGTTTGCCGTTGCCACAGGCATCGAGGAACACAATGGCTATGGCGTCGCCTTTATCGAGGCAACACGTCAGATCACCGAAACGCTACCGCATGTGCATATTTCAGGTGGTATTTCCAATCTGTCCTTCTCGTTCCGCGGCAATGAGCCGGTGCGCGAGGCAATGCATGCGGTGTTTCTCTATCATGCGATTCAGGTCGGCATGGATATGGGTATTGTCAATGCGGGACAGCTGGCGGTCTACGAGTCCATTGATCCGGAATTGCGCGAAGCCTGCGAAGACGTGGTGCTCAACCGCCGCGATGACGGAACGGAGCGTCTGCTCGATCTGGCCGAACGCTACAAGGGATCGGCTGGCAAGGAAGCACGCGAGCGCGATTTGGCGTGGCGTGAATGGAGCGTGGCCGACCGTATTTCCCATGCCCTCGTCAATGGCATCACCGAATTCATCGATGCGGACACGGATGAGGCGCGGCTGGCTTCCGAACGGCCGCTGCATGTGATCGAAGGTCCGCTGATGGCGGGCATGAATGTCGTCGGCGATCTGTTCGGCGCCGGCAAGATGTTCCTACCGCAGGTGGTCAAATCGGCTCGCGTGATGAAACAGGCCGTGGCGCTGCTGCTGCCCTATATGGAAGCGGAAAAGCTTGCCAATGGCGGAACCGGCGAGCGCGAAAGCGCTGGCAAGGTGCTGATGGCGACGGTAAAGGGTGATGTGCACGACATCGGCAAGAACATTGTCGGTGTGGTTCTCGCCTGCAACAATTACGAGATTATCGATCTCGGCGTCATGGTGCCCGCCACCAAAATCCTGCAGACGGCAAAAGAGCTGAATGTGGACATTATCGGTCTGTCGGGGCTGATCACCCCTTCGCTCGACGAAATGGTGCATGTGGCTTCCGAGATGGAGCGTGAAGGTTTCAATATTCCGCTGCTGATCGGCGGAGCAACGACCAGCCGTGTGCATACGGCAGTGAAGATCAACCCGCGTTATCACAGCGGGCAGACGGTCTATGTGACCGATGCTAGCCGCGCTGTCGGTGTGGTGTCCCAACTTCTCTCACCGGATACCAAGGGCGGCTTCATCGACAATATCCGCAGCGAGTACGTCAAGGTTGCCGAAACCCATGCCCGTAATGAGGCCGACAAGCAGCGCCTGCCGCTGGAAAAGGCGAGGGCAAATGCGCACAAGATCGACTGGTCCGGCTATGAGCCGCCAAAGCCGAGCTTCCTTGGAACACGGGTTTTCGAAAATTACGATCTTGAGGAATTGTCGCGCTATATAGACTGGACGCCATTCTTCCAGACATGGGAGATGAAGGGGCGCTATCCCGCCATTCTTGAAGATGCGCATCAGGGTCCGGCTGCGCGGCAATTGTTTGCTGATGCACAGGCCATGCTGGGCAAGATCATTGACGAGAAGTGGTTCAATCCCAAAGCCATTATCGGCTTCTGGCCAGCCGGAACCGTTGGCGATGATGTCCATCTGTTCACCGACGAAACACGCAAGAGCGAACTTGCCACCCTGTACACGCTGCGCCAGCAGCTGTCGAAGCGCGATGGTCGCCCGAACGTCGCGCTTTCGGATTTCATCGCACCTGTTGCGAGCGGCAAGCAGGATTATATCGGCGGCTTTGTCGTCACCGCAGGATTTGAAGAAATCGCCATTGCTGAACGGTTCGAGCGGGCCAATGACGATTACTCGTCCATTCTGGTCAAGGCACTGGCGGACCGTTTCGCCGAAGCCTTTGCCGAATTGATGCACGAGCGTGTGCGCAAGGAATTCTGGGGTTATGCACCGGATGAAACCCTGAAGCCGGATGAGCTGATCGGCGAACCCTATCGCGGGATTCGTCCGGCCCCCGGCTATCCGGCGCAACCGGATCATACGGAAAAGGACACGCTGTTCCGTCTGCTAGATGCAGAGAAGCAGATCAATGTGCGGCTGACCGAAAGCTACGCCATGTGGCCGGGTTCATCGGTTTCTGGCATCTATCTTGCCCACCCCGAATCCTACTATTTCGGCGTTGCCAAGGTGGAACGCGATCAGGTCGAGGATTATTCGGAACGCAAGGCCATGCCGGTCGAAGAGGTCGAGCGCTGGCTTGGGCCGATCCTCAACTATGTGCCCGCACCGAGAGCTCAAGCAGCCGAGTGAAGATAGTTGCGCGGCGGTGCGCCGAGCATGCGCTTGAACATGGTGGTAAAGGCGGGAACGCTGTTATAGCCAAGATCGAGCGCGACGCTTGTCACCGGTTCGCCCTCTGTCAGACGCGGCAGGGCTGACAGCAGGCAAGCCTGTTGCCGCCACGTCGAAAGGCTCAAGCCCGTTTCCTTGCGAAAGACCCGCGTGAAGGTGCGGCGGCTCATTCCCAACTGGTCAGCCCAACCGTCGATATTGGTATGCGGCGAGGGGTCTTTCAGAAAACCCCGGCACAGTGCGGCAAGGCGTGTATCCTCGGGGAAAGGCAGGCCCAGCGGCCGCTCTTCCAGATTGGGGATTTCGTGCAATAGCAGCCCCATCATGAAGACCGTGCGCGGGCTTGTTTCCGCTTCGGCAGGCGAAGCCACGACTTCGCGGATCAATGTGTCCATGAGAGGTGTCAGGGCGACCACATGCAAATGGCTCTTCAATCCTTCGACCGCTTCCGGACGCACATAGATCGAGTGCATGGCGACATCACCCAGCATATCCACTGCATGCCCGATCCCGGCCGGAAGCCACAAGGCATGATGCGGCGGCACCATCCAGCGGCCGAACTTTGTGGTGACCATGACAACGCCGGTCATCGCATGCAGCAATTGCGACAGGCTGTGCCGGTGCTCTGGGACATGGCATCCCGTGGGATAATGCGCCAGTCCGGCAATAACATCGCCCTTCGATTGCTCCAGCCATTCAAGCCGCTGCAGATGCACACGGCCCAGCTCAGTGCCGTGGAAACTCATCTCGGGAAATTTCAAATACAGCATGGTTTGGCCCACTTGCGAAAGAAATAGACCAAACCACGAAGGCAGGTTTTCTGCAACAGGTATATCAGAGGTGAAAAGGGCGGCACGAAGCACGTGGACAACGCCCTCATTTCCGATGGAACGCCCGATATGACCGATACGACCTTACCCGCCCAGCGCTCTTCAGCCGAAGCGACCGCCTTCACCATCATCTTTGCCGTCAGCTTCTGTCATCTGCTCAATGACATGATGCAATCGATGCTTTCGGCCATCTATCCCATGCTCAAGACGAATTATGGTCTCGATTTCAAGCAGATCGGCTTTCTGACCCTGACCTTTCAGGTGACCGCGTCACTGCTGCAGCCGATTGTCGGCACCTATACCGACAAGCGCCCAATGCCTTACTCCCTGCCGGTCGGCATGGCGTTTTCGCTGGTCGGCCTTGGTCTGCTTTCCATTGCCACGCATTATTCGATGCTGTTGCTGGGCGCAGCCTTTATCGGTATCGGCTCGTCAATCTTTCATCCTGAGTCATCGCGCGTTGCCCGTCTGGCATCCGGCGGACGGCATGGCCTTGCTCAATCCCTGTTTCAGGTGGGCGGCAATTTCGGTACGGCGCTTGGTCCGCTTCTGGCAGCCTTCATTATCCTGCCGCACGGCCAGCAGAGTATTGCGTGGTTTTCCGCAGCAGCCCTGATCGGCATGATCGTGCTCTATCAGGTCGGCAACTGGTATCAACGCTATCGCGCCGCCAACTCCAAGAAGCCACCTGCGAGCCGGGCCTTGAAACTGCCGCGCCGCAAGGTGATTACATCATTGCTGATCCTGACACTGCTGGTGTTCAGCAAGAACATCTATCTTGCCAGCATATCCAGCTACTACACGTTCTACGTGATCCATAAGTTCGGTGTCACGGTGCAGCAGTCGCAGTTGATGCTCTTCCTCTTCCTCGGTGCAGCCGCTGTCGGCATCATTGGCGGCGGTCTGGTCGGTGACAAGGTCGGCGTCAAGACCGTCATCTGGTTCTCGATTCTTGGCGTGCTGCCCTTCACCCTGCTGATGCCTTATGCAAACCTTTTCTGGACCGGTGTCCTGACGGTGATCATTGGCCTCATTCTGTCTTCAGCATTCCCGGCTATCGTCGTGTTTGCGCAGGAACTGGTGCCGGGCCGGGTGGGTATGATTGCCGGTATCTTTTTTGGCTTTGCCTTCGGCATGGCGGGCATAGCCGCCGCCATTCTGGGCTTTGTGGCGGATGCGAAAGGTATCGATTATGTCTACGTGATCTGCTCCTACCTGCCGTTCCTTGGCTTGCTGACCATCTTCCTGCCCAGCATGCGCGAGCTCAAAGGCGAGAGCATCGCGGTTCCGGCCTAAGGCTTGTTGAGATTCATCGTGAGTTTATGACTGCAGCAGCGAGATTAATGAATGCTGCGAAGCTCTGGTCGGTTTTGTCAGCGCGCATGGCGATACGCTTGAATTCCTTGAGCTTGCAGAAGTAATTCTCGATCAGATGGCGCCATTTATAGAGTTCCTTGTCGAGCGGCAGGGGAAAAGTCCGACGTGAATGCTGAGAAATGACGATCTTGGCACCGCGCTCATTCAGGTCGGCAATGATGGTGTTGCTGTCGAAAGCTTTGTCGGCGATCAAGCCACCAAAACAGACCCCATCGATGAGCGGTGCGACACCCACCGTATCGAACCGCTGGCCGGGCAAAAGAACAAAGCGCACAAGATTGCCAAGTGCATCGGTGAGCGCCAGGATTTTGGTTGTCATGCCGCCCTTGGAGCGGCCTATGGCCTGGCTTTGAGTCCCCCTTTTGCGCCCTGTCCATGGCGGTGGACCTTGACGATGATGGCATCAACCATGGCGTACTCCATGTCCGGTTCATCCGAATAGGCATCGAAAAGCCGAACGAAAACATCAGCTTTGACCCAATCGCGGTATCGCTTGAAAACGGTGTTCCAACTCCCGAAGAAGGCTGGAAGGTCGCGCCACGGACTGCCTGTCCGCACGATCCAAAGCAGCGCTTCGATGAACAGGCGATTGTCACTGCCACTTCGTCCAGGATCGGCCGGTTTACCCAGACAATGCGGTTCCATCTTCGCCCATTGGGCGTCCGTCAGCACGAATCGTTCCATCCAAAGCTTGAATCACAATCCAACTTCATGCGGAAGCCTGAATCTCAACAAGCCTTAAGCCGGAATGTTGCGAAGCTGCGACAGTCATTGAGATAATGCACTGAAAGCTATGAAGGCCCGGAACGGCGACGTTTCGGGCCTTCCTTCAATTGGTCCAATGATTTCAACCACTAAAGCTGATTTATTTTCTCATATTTTTAAATCGACGGAAAATCCGCTGGAAACGTTCTAAATCATTGGTGTTGCCTGCTATTTTGGATGGCTGTATGCGGGGGAGGATGACGTTTCAACCGCAGATGAACACAAAGATCGATGGCTTTTCCGTCGTAGGAGGGTTGCAACAGCGCTCCTGGGATGGCGTTGTCGCTGATCTGTTCAATGTGGATTGCGCATCGGATGCAAGCGGCCAGTATGAAGCCAGAGATCCGCGGCTTTTCATCGTTCTTGATGGCCTGAAGACAGGCAAATTCAATGTCCGGCTTGGCGCGGAAAGCAAGGATCTTGCCGGCGACGGCGTTGCCAATCCCATGTGCTATATCCCTGCGGGCATGCCGCTGTGGGCGCGGCTCGACAATGTCAAACACATCCGCCATATCGACCTGCACTTCAATGTGAAAAGCCTCGTCAAACGCTTCGGTGAGGATATTGATCTGACCGCCATTACCCGGCCGCGCCTGATGTTTTCCGATGCCCGTATCCTGTCGCTTGCCAATCTTCTGGCAGGCGAATGTGCCAGCCCGGAACCACTGCATCAGCTTTACGGCGAAAGCCTTGCCATTGCCGTGTTCTCGGTGCTGTTCGATATCAAGGCCAGGACCGAACGCAAGCGCAGCAAGCTGGCACCATGGCAATTGCGCCGTGCGACCGATTACATGGAAGAGCACTGGATGCAGACAATCCGCCTGCAGGAACTGGCGGAATTGACAGGTCTGTCCCAGTCGCATTTCGGTCATGCGTTCAAGGCATCGACCGGCATGCCGCCACATCAGTGGCAAATGAGCATCCGCATCCAGCGCATCGAAGACATGCTGCTGCACACACGCCATAGCCTGAACCATATTGCCGAGCTTGCCGGCTTTGCCGATCAGGCCCATTTCACCCGCGTTTTCCGCCAGCATACCGGGCTAACGCCCGCAGCGTGGCAGCGCTCGCAAAAATAGCACGGGCGTCTCTGTAAGGGGCTGAGTTTAGCCCAGAAATGTTCAATATTCCGCGTTTTCAGACAAGACCGGTATATATAGTTGAGTTAAATATTCATAATATCTTTCGAGCGACATGACGATACCTGCGCGGATGGGCGGCGTGCAGTGCTATTGGACTATTTGGGGCAATATAGAATGACACATAACAACACGGTCCGTTGGGCAGGTTTTCTCCTTGCCAGTACCGCACTCGCACTTCTGCAGCCAGCCATTGCCGGTGCACAGGAAAATGTGGTTCTGAAGGAAATCGTCATTGACGGCGGCGGCACTGCGACAGGTCCGGTCAAAGGCTATGTTGCCAAGAAAACCACGGCGGGTTCCAAATCCGATACGCCGATCACCGCGATTCCGCAGTCCATCTCCGTCGTCGGTCAGGACGAATTGCGCGATCGCGGCGTGAAGAAAGTTGATGAAGCCCTGCGCTATACGGCAGGTATCACCGCATCGCCGTTTGGCGAAGATCCGGATACGGACTGGATTTTCATCCGCGGCTTTCAAGCAACCCAGTCCGGCATTTTCCTCGATGGTCTGCCGCTCTACGGCTATGGCTTTGGCGGGTTCCAGATCGATCCCTACATGCTCGAACGTGTGGAAGTGCTGAAAGGCCCGGCCTCGGTTCTCTACGGCGGTGCCAATCCCGGCGGCATCGTTAATATGGTGAGCAAGCGTCCGCAGAAGGACCGTTTCGGCCGTATCGAGACCGGCATCAACCAATATGGCAATGCCTATCTCGGCGTCGATTTTGGCGACAAGATCGATGAAAACGGCGTTTGGACCTACCGCTTCACCGGCCGGATTGCCGGGGGCGAGCAGCAGACGGATTTCGCCAAGGATTTTCGCGGCTCGCTTATGCCGCAGATCACCTATGAGCCGTCGGCTGATACAAAAATCAGCGTCTTTGGCCAGTTCTCGGCCCTCGATCAGACACATGCAGGCGGTGGGTTCCTGCCTTATTATGGCACCGTCAAGAATGCGTCTTTTGGCAAGATCAGCCGCAAAGCCAATTTCACCGAGCCGAGCATTGATGATGGCGAAAACCGGCAATATCTGATCGGCTACGAAGCCGAACACACGTTCGACAATGGCTGGAAGCTTAGCCAGAATATGCGATACGGCCATCAGAACAAGGAAGAAACCTCGCCCTATCCCTATGGCTATGTTGACCCTGCCTTTCCCTATGGCGGCGGCCCGAAGCCGACAACACCGGATAATCAACTCTATCGTATCGGTTTCAACCACGACACCAAGGTCGATACATTCCTGTTGGACAATCGTGCCGAGAAGGAATTCACCACCGGAGCTTTTGAGCATAATTTCCTGTTTGGTGTGGACTACAAATACTTCAAGATCGATCAGACACAGGCATCCGGCGGAGCAACGCCGATCAGCGCCAACAACCCCGTATACGGAGCACCCCAAGGACCAACCAGCGTTTATCTCGATCAGGTTCTGAAGATGAACCAGATTGGTGTCTATGCACAGGATCAGGTGCGGTTTGGCGACGGTTGGCTGGTGACGCTGAACGGCCGGTATCACTATGTGAACATCAAATCCGACTCGGCTGTGGGCCCATTCTTCCCGCTTGGGCCGACCTATGATTACAACAAGGGTGCATTCAGCGGTCGTGCGGGTCTTGGCTATGAGTTCGACAATGGCGTAACGCCCTATGTAAGTGTTGCGACCTTCTTCAATCCTGTGATCGGGACAACCCGTGAAAAGCCATTGGTGCCGGAGGAAGGCTATCAGCTCGAAGCAGGTGTCAAATATGCACCGGATTTCATCGATGGCCTGCTGACCGCCTCGGTGTTTCAGATCACCAAGCGGAACGCCCTGTCGCGCATTCCCGGCACATTTATCGACACGCAGTTGGGTGAAGTGAAATCGACGGGCCTCGAACTTGAAGGCAAGGTCAATATCGACCAGAACTGGAAGGCTTTGGCATCGTTGACCGTGCTCGACATGGAAGTCAGCAAGGACAATGATCCGGATCTTGTTGGCAAGTGGCCGACAATCGTTCCCAAGACGTCAGCGGCGTTCTGGCTCGATTACACCGTCGATCAGGGTGCGCTGGAAGGTCTCAACCTCGGTGCCGGCGTGCGCTATCAGGGCGAATCCTATGCCACCAAAGACAACAAGCTGAAGGTTCCGGCTGCCACATTGTTCGATGCGGCAATCCGCTACGAGAAAGACAGCTGGGGCATGGCACTCAACGTGACCAACCTCTTCGATAAAGCCTATGTGAAGGGCTGCGACGGCGAGGCGGTCTGTGGTTACGGTGACGGCCGAACCTTTACACTGTCCGCCCATACCAAATGGTAAGGTAGAGATAATATCACCCGCACCGCCGGTGCCAAGCGCATTGCCGGTGTTTTCATTGTCCCGGCGCTCCTGACTTCTTTTGTCAGGAGGGTGGTTTGAAAACCTCTTTCGATCACCATATAAGGAAAATCATTCTTCCAATTATGTTTCGTATCCGCTGTTCTTTCTGGTAAAGACTGGCGGACCGAAATTCCTTCCGGATACATCTCATGTCATCAGCCATTTCTGTCTCCAGTCTGTTCAAGACCTACGGTTCCGGGTTTGAAGCGCTGAAGAATATCAATCTCGACATTCGCCACGGTGAAATCTTCGCGCTGCTCGGGCCGAATGGCGCGGGCAAGACGACGCTCATCAGCACGATCTGCGGTATCGTCAATCCAACATCGGGGACGATCCTTGCCGATGGCCACGACATCCAGAAGGAATACCGCGCCGCGCGCACCAAGATCGGGCTTGTTCCGCAAGAGCTGACCACGGATGCGTTTGAGACTGTCTGGAACACGGTCAGCTTCAGCCGCGGTCTGTTCGGCAAGCCGTTCAACCCCGCCCATATCGAGAAAATTCTGAAAGAACTCTCGCTCTGGGACAAGAAAGACAACAAGATCATCACGCTGTCCGGCGGTATGAAGCGCCGCGTCATGATCGCCAAGGCATTGTCGCACGAACCGGAAATCCTGTTCCTTGACGAACCAACGGCAGGTGTCGACGTGGAGCTGCGGCGCGACATGTGGAACGTGGTGCGGGCACTGCGGGAATCCGGCGTCACCATTATTTTGACGACCCATTATATCGAGGAAGCCGAGCAGATGGCAGACCGCATCGGTGTCATCAGCAAGGGCGAAATCGTCCTTGTCGAGGAAAAGAGTGAACTGATGCGCTCGCTCGGCAAGAAGCAACTGCGCCTGCAACTGCAGGAAGAACACAAATCCATCCCTGCCGCACTGGCCAAATACGGGCTGGAGCTGGCACCCAGCGGCGGCGAACTGATTTACAGTTACGACGCGCACGAGGAAAAGACCGGCATTGCCGCGCTGCTCAAGGACCTGGAAAAGGCGGGCATGGGTTTCAACGACATTCAGACGAAGCAAAGCTCGCTTGAGGAAATCTTCGTCAATCTGGTGAAGGAACGCACATGAACCTGCATGCGATCCGGGCGATCTACCTGTTCGAAATGCACCGTACCTGGCGCACGATCATGCAGAGCATCATCTCGCCTGTCATATCGACCAGCCTGTATTTCGTCGTCTTCGGCTCGGCAATCGGCGGACGTATTCCCGAAATCAGCGGCGTACCCTATGGCGCGTTCATCGTACCGGGGCTGGTGATGCTGTCGCTGCTGACGCAAAGCATTTCCAATGCTTCTTTCGGCATCTATTTCCCCAAATTCACCGGCACGATCTACGAATTGCTTTCCGCGCCTGTCTCCTATCTCGAGATTGTCATCGCCTATGTCGGAGCGGCGGCGTCGAAGTCCATTATTCTGGGCGTCATCATTCTGGCCACCGCGGCGTTGTTTGTCCCCCTCAGGATCGAACATCCATTCATCATGGTGCTGTTTCTGGTGCTGACTGCGGTCACGTTCAGCCTGTTCGGTTTTATCATCGGTATCTGGGCCGATGGCTTCGAGAAACTACAACTCGTGCCGCTGATGATCGTGACACCGCTGACGTTCCTGGGTGGCAGCTTCTATTCGATCGATATGCTTCCGCCATTCTGGCGCGTGGTCACGCTGTTCAATCCGGTTCTCTATCTGGTCAGCGGGTTTCGCTGGAGTTTCTATGGCCTGTCAGACGTGCATATTGGCACCAGCCTCGGCATGACAGCGGTGTTCCTTGTCGTGTGCATCTTTATCGTGCGCTGGATGTTCAAAACGGGGTATCGGTTGAAGAGCTGAACCTACTCTTCCCAGCGCTGAAACGGATCGCGATCATCGCTCGTATGATTGCGCTCTTCGGTGCCGAGAAAATCAACGGCTATATCGTCGGGTTTGAGCGCGATGGGCAGAAGATCCCCGATGGTCCGCAACGGCCATTTGACGGTCCCTGTTCAGCGGACCATGCTTTGATACTGTCTTTCCCACCGGACCCATACGCATTCCCCACTCGTGCGGTACCGGAGATGATCATGCCGGCAAAACCCGTAAGGAGTCGAGTCCCGCTTTTCGTTCAGCGGGACCACACGCCGTAAACAACCAGCGCCACGAACAGCGTAATGAAAACGGCAAAGGCAATATGCAGTTTCAACAGTGTGCTTTTCGTTCCTGATATGCGCACATGCAGCGGCCGGGTTTTGTCCGGCCGGGCGCGCAGATGCATCCGCGCCAGAATATCGTCCACGGCCTTGCAGCCATCAAGGGCATCCTCATGCGAGGCGATATAGCGGAACAGCGCCGCATCGAAAAACAGATAACCCGTCAGGAACAGGGTGATGAGACCGCCAACCATCATCAGCGGCCACAATCCGGCAAAGAGTGCCCCGCCCTTATCGGCGATCAGTGATGTGGCGACCATCAGGATGCAAGTGAATACACCATAGGTGATCGCACGCTGCCTCAAATGATGGGCAAACTCTATCGGGTCTTCCTCCATACCGTCCCCTTTGCAAACGAGAGATGTTGCCATATTCTATCGCTATATCAGGTCGTCCGCTCATAAATCTGATTAAAATGGCACGAGTGTACAACCTAAAGCGCAAAGCGCCGGAAGACAGATCGCAGGGCAAAGGCAAGTGTCAGGCCAATTGCTCCGGCTATTGCTACGGGGACAGCTGCCGCCTTCCATCCGGCGATATCGACAAGGCTGCCAACCACCACTGGACCAATCATCAGGCCGAGATTGCTGCCCTGCATGACAAGGCCAACCGACATGGCACCCAATTTCGGATCCGCCACAACCCTTGGTGCCGCTCCCATCATCGACGCCGGAAGACAACCGCCAACGCCGGAAAAGACAACGCAAAGGCCAAAGATCAACCAGGCCGGAGCTGGCAGAAGGAACACCGCAACGCCGGTGGCTGTCATTACCAGACTTGCACCGGCCATCAGCCGCCAGCGTGCGAAGCCGCGCCGCAGCGCAATACCTGCGCTGATATTCCCGATAATATTGGCAGCAATCGCAAAGGCAGTCAGCACACCCGCATTCCCACGCGACACTCCCATCTGTTCAGCCAGCAGCACTGGCAGAAAACTGAACAGTGCAAAAAATTGCAGGCCATACATGGTAAAGCCGAGTGCCAGCAGCAACGGTCCGCCTGAGGTGACGGTCTTGCCGCTATCGCGAACGATATCAGCCAAAGTGCTGGTGATTTTCCGCGGGTTCTCCCGTGGTATGATAACGTGCAGCAGCAGTGCAAAGAGCGCGGCAACGCCCGCATTGGCGAACCAGAACGGCCGCCATCCGTTGATGGCCAGCCCAAGCAGCAGCGCCAGCGCCATGCCGAACGGCATGTAGCAACTCCAGAACGAAAAAACGAGATCGCGATCCTGCGGTGCGGCAAGGCGGTTGAGGATCGCTGACCCGGCTATGATGACAAACAGCAAACCAGCACCCTCAAGGGCGCGGGCACTGAGCAAAATGCTGAATGTTTCCGTCGATGCCCCCACCGTGCTGCCGAAGGCAATCGCCAGCAGACCCGCGACAATCAGGTTTCTGTCGCCGAACCGGCCTACGGCTGCTCCCACGGCCATACCGCCGAATACAGCCAACAAAGCAAAAATCGACATCACCCAGCCTGCCTGTTGCAGGTTAAGCTGAAAATCCTGACGCAACAGCGGAATGGCAATGGTCGCTTTGCCGACCTGCAGGGCTGCGACAACGCCACTGGCGATGACGAAGGCGGCAGAAAGCCGGTCGGTTTCAGGGATGGAAGGTGCCATCGTTTTGGTATCGGTCATGATTGGTCCACGGAATTCAGTCATGCGGTGATGATGACATGGGGAACATCATCGATGATATTGACAAAATACGCGCCAACATGATCGATTGAATAGATCATGTTGGATGCACTCACGCTTGATCAAATGCGCATGTTCGTGGCCATCACCGAGACGGGGAGCTTCCGCGCCGCCTCGCAGCGGCTGGCGCGCGTTCAATCCGCTGTCAGCCATTCCATCAGCAGTATGGAGGCGCAGCTCGGTCTTTCGCTGTTCGACCGGTCGGGACACAAGCCGATCCTCACTTCGGAAGGACAGGCGCTGCTCGCCGATATCCGGGCAATCCTGTTGAAGGTCGATACAATGCGCGCCCGGGCACGCGGGCTTGGTGAAGGGCTTGAGCTTGGCATCACCATCGCGCTTGATCCGCAATTTCCCGGACCCCTTGCAGCCCGCGCTTTGAAAATCATGCAGGATGTCTACCCGTCGGTCGGTGTAAGACTGACCATTGCGCCGATGGGTGTGCCGATTGCCGCCCTTCGGGAGCGCAGATGTACCCTGGCCGTGATGGCAATCGATATGCCGGACCCGATGATTGAACGGGAAGAACTGACTTTTCTTTGGCGCATGGCCGTCGTCGCGCCGGGTCATCCTTTGGCCGAACGCGCAGCAATGGCTGGGCCGCTTACCGCTTCGGAACTGGCGGACCATGTTCAGATTGTTACTGAAGATCCATCGCACCTCACCCGGGGCCGCGATTTTCAGGTCCTGTCACCGCGCACATGGCGCGTCAGTGACAATGATGCCAAGCGGCTCCTGATACTGGCGGGAATCGGCTGGGGCAATCTGCCGATCTGGCTGGTTGATCAGGATATCCGGGAAGGACGGCTGATGCGCGTCCCGGCCGCCGAGTTCGGCCCGGAAGGCGAAACCGTCCTGCGCGGCTACCTCGCACACCGCGCCGATGAACCTTTGGGACCAGCATCACGGCTGTTCCGCAAGACGCTCATCGAGCAGGTTGCCCACAGCAAAATCATGAAACCCTGAACCGCCACTAGCCGCCTTTGTCTTGGAAAAGGGCCCATGCGACCGATGCTGCGGTTGTACTGACCTGCGTTCTGCACTAGGTCCTAACCGCGACCACATTCAGCTTTGGGGGAATACAGGCGTTTTGTCCACCGATACGAGCCCGGTGCCAACAAAACGACAAACAGAATGGTCAATAGACCACGACCGGACAGACCCAATTCGTCTGTACGGATCTAAGAAGAAGAAAAGGACTGCAAGAAATGCCAGGATTCCGTATTGCCATTGCGGCTGTTATGACCGTGTTCATGGCGCTGACGATCTCAGCCTGTTCGAACGACGAAGCCACCCAGCGCAAGGCATTCATCGATTTTCTGCAAACACGCATTGTCGACAAGAAGGGGGTCAGCGTACCCCAGTTGACCGCAGACGAAACCAAATCATTCGGCAGTTACGCCGCCCAGTACAAAATCATTACCGATTTTCATTCCGCGATGAACGAAAAGATCAGCAAGCCGATGGAAGCGCTGGCAGCCAAGGGTGCAATCACGTCCATCAACGATGCAATGAGCCGTAAAGCAGACATTCAGACAGCCTATGACGGATTGAGCGCTTTGCGTATCACCATGGACGAAGAGCAATCAACGGCGGATAAGGCCCATGCAGCGCTCACGCAGCCGGAAGACCTCAAGCCCGTGTTTGACAAGGCCTATGACAAGACAGTCAGCAATCTTGCCAATACCTATAAGGAAATCTTTCCAGCCACGAGCCAGACCTTCGACATTCTTTTGAAGGTTGTCGACTTTGTCGACCAGCACAAGGATAAGATCACCATTTCAGGCTCGATGTTCGAAGTGTCAGACCCAGCGGTGCAAACGCAGCTCAACACGCTGCTGGAACAGGTCAACGCCAAGAGCCAGCAGATGCAGGAAGCGCAACAGAAGATGCGCGCTGCAATCTACGGGAACTAACCGACTCTGCCACGTGCGGCGACGGGGGCTATTTCCACAACCTCGTCGCCTGAAATCAGCACCACACTGTCAAACAGATTTGACACCACACAAGCGTGATTGGGGATAATCCGAACGCGATCTCCGATCTTCGGCTTTACCGGACAGGTGGAAATATCAATCGTCCCGTGCTCCTCGCTGAGCGAGGTGATCACCGCATCGGGATACTCGACAATCCGTCCGAAACCTTCCATTCCGAATGTGTCTGATGTCAGCGACTTCGATCCCGCATCAATGACGGCACGGTTTTCTGTCGGGCGGCTGACCACGGTTGCAAACACAGTCAGCGCACAATCGTCCCATGTGCCAGCGCCTTTGGCCACTTGAAACCGGTCCATATAAATGTAGGTTCCGGGCCGATGTTCGGTCGCACTCGTCACTTCATGCGCGCGCCACATATCGGGCGAACCGCCATTCGAAATAACGCGCGGATCAAGCCCCGCATCGATTGCCTTTTGTTTCGCCGATTTGAGCCAGGCCTCATTTTCCGCCACGCCCCCGCCTTGGGATAGGTCATGAACCCGGCAAAGGTCAGGCCATCGGCGGCATCAATAATCTTGGCCAGCGCCACAGCTTCATCCGGTGTCTGCACGCCGCAGCGGCCCATTCCGGTATCACACTCAACCAGAACCTCAAGCGGCTTGGCTGAATTCTTGAACGCTTCGGCCAGACCGCGCACCGTGAATTCGCTGTCGGCGGTAACCGCAATCTTGATCCGGCCATGCAAGGCAGCAAGCCGGTCCAGTTTTGCTTTGCCGATAATATTGTAGGGGATGAAAATATCGGTCAGGCCCGCATCGGCCATGACTTCGACTTCGCCAAGTTTCTGACAGGTGATCCCAACTGCACCCAGTTCCACCTGCCGTTTGGCAAAGCGCGGCAGCTTGTGTGTTTTGATGTGCGGGCGCACGGCAAGCCCGTGAGCGTCGGCATAGGTCTGGAAACGCTGCAGATTGGCATCAGCCCGGTCCACGTCGATAAGGACGGCAGGCGTATCAAGGTCGGACAGTTTCAATTCTCAATCTCCAAGCGGAAGGTTGGGTGCATCGCTTTTCTGCATGCCCTGAAGGTTTTTGATCCGGCGCATCCGCTCCACTGCAGGTGCACCGATCTTCTCGGCCACAGTCATGGCCAGCATGTCGGTCAGGGCGAGAAGGGCATAGCGGGCAGGGGACGGACGGTAAACATTGGTGCCTTCTTCAATGTGAAAAGGCAAGACCAGTTGCGCGGCCGCAGCCAAAGATGAATTGGCTGCCGTGAAGGCAATCGTCTTTGCCCCATAACGGCCGGCGATGGTCACTGCATCGATGACCGGTTTGACTTCCCCGGAAAGCGAATAGGCGACGATCACTGTATCCTTGTTGCTGGTCGCCGCCGTCATCTGCTGCATTTCACCGTCAATGTGCGACGATGCTGGCAGACCAAGCCGGAACAGGCGGTTTTCCAGCTCCGTCGCTGCCATGGAAGAGGCACCGCCGGAACCATAGGCGCGGACCATACCTGCACCCGCGACGATGGTAGCGGCTCTTTCGAGATTCGCGTGGCTGATCTGGCCTGTAACTGTTTCGATAGCATTCATGGCGCTGTTGGCGATAATCGACGGCACAGCATTGCCCGTCGCGCCGTCAGCCGGATTGACCGATATGAATCGCCCTGCGATCGCCAGCGACTGTGCCAGACCCACCTTGAAATCACGGGTGCCATCGAAACCAAGCATGCGGCAGAAGCGTGTAATCGTCGGCTCACTCACTCCTGCCTTTTCCGCCAGAAGCTCAATGGATGCATGGGTGGCAAACTCGGCATCCGACAAAACCGCAGCCGCAACCCGCTGATCGGACCGCTGGCCGTTCTCGGCGATTTCCTGGAGCCGGGCGACAATGTCGAAGTGAGGCGACCCCATTGCCATTAAATCCGGCTTCCAGTTTTCCCGTCAAAGACGTGAACTTTTGCCGGATCAACCGTCAACATCATCTGGCTGCCCGGCTCTGGCGCAATACGGTCGCGGAAAACACAGCGAACCCCGATACCAGCAATCGTACCGAAGAGGTGGGTTTCCGAACCCGTCGGCTCGATGACTTCGACCTTGTAGGGGAAACCCTGACCGCTGGCGGCAAGACGGTAATGTTCCGGGCGGATACCGACTTCAATGGGCTGGCCGGAAGCCGCTGTCGTGTCACCAACCAGAATTGCGAAGCCTTCAGCCGTGCGCATACGCGGCGTTCCATCACCCCGCTCCAAAGTGCCGGGAATGAAACTCATGGCGGGGGAGCCGAGGAATCCGGCAACAAATTTATTGGCTGGGCGGTCGTAAAGCTCAAGCGGCGAGCCGATCTGTTCGATGCGGCCGCTATTCATCACGACAATACGGTCAGCCATGGTCATGGCTTCGATCTGGTCGTGGGTGACATAGACGATTGTGGTCTTCAACTGCTGGTGCAGGGCCTTAATTTCCGTACGCATTTGTACGCGCAGCTTGGCATCGAGATTGGATAGTGGCTCGTCAAACAGGAACAGGTCTGGTTCACGTACAATGGTGCGGCCCATGGCGACGCGCTGGCGCTGTCCACCGGAAAGCTGACGCGGCAGCCGGTCAAGATAATCGTGCAGGTTCAGCGTTTCAGCCGCCTTGTTCACCTTGGCATCAATGACTTTGCCCGCCTCACGGCGAATTTTCGGACCAAAGCCGATATTCTTGCGCGTGGTCATGTGTGGGAAGAGCGCATAGCTCTGGAAGACCATGGAAATATTGCGCTGTTGCGGGGCAAGGCCATTGGTCAGGCGGTCACCGATCCATAGCTCGCCCGAAGAAATATCATCGAGACCGGCGATCATCCGCAGCAGCGTGGACTTGCCGCAACCGGACGGGCCGATCAGGACGAGGAACTCACCGTCGCGGACTTCAAGGTCAATGCCGTGCAGGACACTCATGGCACCATAGGATTTGACGAGCTGTTTGATCTGCAATCCGGCCATGTCAATTTTTCCCAGCTAAAACGTCATTGATGAAACGCAGGTTTCCGGCGGTCAATCCCGCATCCACGGCAAGGGCTGTGCCAGTAATACCCGATGCGGCCGATGAAGCCAGAAACAGCGTGGCGTTTGCCACTTCTTCCGGCGTAACCATGCGTCCGAGCGGATAGTGCGGCAAGACTTTTGCCAGAAGCTCGGGCTGCTTCGCCAGCCGGTGATCCCACGCAGGCGTGCGCACCGAGCCAGGGCAGACCGCATTGGCCCGAATGCCGGAGCTGCCGCGCTCCACGGCCAATGCCTTCACATAGGAAATAAGCCCGGCCTTGGCGGCCGAATAGGCAGGATTGCCATAATGCTGAATGGCATTGACCGAAGAGATGAAGACGATATTGCCACTGCCACGCGCCGCCATAGCCTCAACCACAGGTGTGGTGACATGGAACGCGCCATTGAGATTGACTGCAATCTCGCGATCCCAGACGTCACCGTCAACCTGATCCAGTGTTTCACCGCGCGTGAAACCGGCATTGTTGATCAGAACATCCGGGGCGCCCGCTGCCTTGATGAAATCGCCAATGACCTTTGCCGTTGCGGCGCGGTCCGTCAGTTCAAAAACCAGACGATGGGCAAGCGGAAGGCCTTCGAGCAAGGCGGCGTCCTGATCGGCACCAGAGACAATAGCGCCCGCAGCTGTGAAAGCGGCAATCAGCGCCTGTCCGATGCCGCCACCGGCGCCGGTGATCAAAACCTGCTTGTCCTTCAAACCATAGAAGTCATGTAAATTGGGTGGGGTCATTGTCTGTTCGTTGGTTCCCGTGTCAGCGCCCGTTGCGGACGATAGTCATGCGGATTCTGCCCGCTTGTTGTCCAGCTAATGGCTATGCATGAAAAAAAGCAACATAATAATACGTGGATTACATGAAAAATTTCGCTTGCATGAAATTAAATTACATTTGAAGATAGCAGAGTTGATTAAGAGGAGCATTTTCCAGGAAGCGCAGGAGCGTTCCTGTGACAATGATTTGCGAACAAGAACGAACGCCGCTTGAAGCGGTGACAACAAGGGGTCCAACCATGACTTTCAAACAGAAACTTTTCCTGCTTGCGGGAGCGAGCATCGTGGCTTTCAGCAGCAGTGCGTTTGCTGCCAGTACCGTGCGCGTAACCATCGCCGAATACAGCAAGGGCACCGGCCCTTATTTCCAGGAAGCGGCGAAAGCCTTCGAGGCCGCCAATCCTGATGTTAAAGTCCAGATCGAAGTTGTGCCGTGGGATAGCCTGCAGCAGAAACTCACCACCGATATTTCCGCCGGTGCCAATGCCGACCTTTCGATCATCGGCACACGCTGGCTGCTCGATTTTGTCTCCGAGGGTATTGTTGCGCCGCTCGACGAGCACATCAAACCGGAATTCAAGGCGCGCTTCATCGATACGTTCCTCACGCCGTCTGTCATGAATGGCAAGGTCTATGGTCTGCCGATCGCTGCATCGGCCCGCGCCATGTATTACAACAAGGACATTTTTGCCAAGGCCGGCATCACCACGCCACCTGCAACATGGGCTGACTTCAAGACCAGCGCGGAAAAGATCAAGAAGCTTGACGGCGAAACTTATGGTTTCGGCCTGCAGGGCAAGGAAATCGAGACGGATGTCTATTTCTACTACGGCATGTGGTCGAATGGCGGCGAGATCGTCAAGGACGGCAAGTCGGGGCTTGATTCCAAGGCAGCTGTGGAAACGGCAAAACTCTACAAGAGCTTTATCGATGAGGGTCTGACCCAGCCGGGCGTGACATCCTATTCGCGCGAAGATGTGCAGAACCTGTTCAAGCAGGGCAAGGTCGCGACGGTTATCACCGCGCCATTCCTGTCCGGCCAGATCAAGACCGAAGCACCGAAACTGAACTACGGTGTTGCACCGATACCCGCAGGCCCCAGCGGCGACCAAGGCACCTATGGCGTGACCGACTCCATTGTCCTGTTCGAGAATTCCAAGAACAAGGAAGCCGCCTGGAAATTCCTCGATTTCATCTTCACCACAGAACAGCGCACCAAGTTTGACAAGGTTGAAAATTTCCTGCCGGTGAATGCAGAAGAAGCCAAGGACCCGTATTTCGCCGATAATGCCGATCTGAAGGTGTTCACCTCGCTTCTGCCCAATGCGCGGTTTGCGCCGGTTATTCCGGGCTGGGAAGACATCGCCAAGACAACCTCCAATGCGATCCAGAAGATCTACCTTGGACAGGGTGAGGCCGAAGCAACGTTGAAAGAGGCTGCAGCCAAGATCAATGCAACGCTGAAATAGGCTGGTGGTGGTGGGGAGTGTTGTTTCACCCCCACCCCGTCGCTTCGCTCCGACCCTCCCCACAAGGGGGAGGGTAACGCGGCGGCAACTTTGCTGATTATCTCCACCCTCCCCCTTGTGGGGAGGGTCGGACCAAAGGTCCGGGGTGGGGGTATTTTACAAGCTGTCAAAAAGACCCATGAAGGAACGCACGCTTATGCAACGGGCAACCGCCCCCTATTTTCTGATCCTGCCGAGTTTTCTTCTGGCGGCCGCCATCATTCTCTGGCCCCTGAAGGAGATCATTTCGCTGTCGCTGCATGACGTGAACCGTTTCGGCATGCTGCGCGAATTCGTCGGGCTTGAGCATTTCCGCGTTCTGTTTGCCGATCCGGATTTCATTGCCGCGACGTGGCGCACGCTTGTCTGGACCGTCTGCGTGGTATTAGGCACGCTCATTGTGTCGGTGCCTATCGCGCTCATTCTGAATGAAGATTTTTACGGGCGCGGCTTTGCCCGCATCCTGATCATGCTGCCTTGGGCGATTTCCCTGAGCATGACTGCCGTCGTCTGGCGCTGGGCACTGAATGGCGAGAGCGGCATGCTGAATTCTGCGCTGCGGGATCTCGGCATCATCGGCAGCAACATCCAATGGCTCGCCGACGCGACAACCGCTTTTCCGATGCAAATCCTGATCGGCATTCTTGTCTCGGTGCCATTTACGGTCACCATCTTTCTGGGTGGTTTGTCTTCGGTGCCCGATGACCTTTACGAAGCTGCTTCCACAGAAGGCGCCGGGCGCTGGGACCAGTTTCGCCTGATCACGCTGCCGCTGCTGCGGCCCTTCATCAACATCGCCTTCGTGCTCAACACCATCTACGTCTTCAATTCATTCCCCATCATCTGGGTGACCACACAGGGCGGGCCGTCCAACTCGACCCATATCCTTGTGACCTATCTCTATGAGCTTGGCTTCCGGCTTGGCCGGCTGGGGGAAGCTGCCGCCGTGTCGCTGATCATGTTTGTCATCCTGCTTGTCTTCACCATCATCTATGTGCGGCTGGCGATGCGTGAGGAGAAAGCATGATGAACAGCAAACTCAAGCGCTCGCTCCTGTTCTGGCTCTTTCTCTCACCCATCGTTGTCGTGATCCTGTTCCCCTATGCGGTCATGACCATCACAGCGATGAAATCCGCGACCGAGGTTCTGAATCCTACCTGGTGGCCGGACGAAATTCACTGGCAGAATTTCCCTGAAATGTGGCAAACGTCAGGGATCGGATCGGCTCTGGCCAATTCGCTCTATGTGTCAATTCTATCGACCGCACTGACAATCATCGTGTCCATCCCCGCCGCCTATGCGATCAGCCGCTACCAGTTTGCCGGGCGCAATGCCTACCGGCAATTCCTCCTGATCTCGCAGATGCTGTCGCCGATTGTTCTGGTCATCGGCCTGTTCAGGCTGGCAACCAGCGCGGGCATGATCGACAACTTGAATGTGCTGATCATCATCTATACCGGGTTTAACATCGCCTTTTGCGTGTGGATGCTGCAGAGCTATTTTTCCACCATTCCGCGCGATCTTGAGGAGGCGTCATGGATGGAAGGCGCGAGCCGCTGGCGCACCCTGCGCAGCGTTTTCCTGCCACTCGCGGTTCCCGCCATGGTCGTCACGGCGATCTTCACCTTCATCAATGCCTGGAATGAGTTTGTTATCGCGCTCACCATGCTGCGCCGGGAAGAAAATTACACATTGCCGATCCGCGTTCTCTCACTCGTCGCGGGGCGCTACACGGTTGACTGGCATTATGTCATGGCTGCGGCATTTGTGGCTTCAGTGCCGGTGGCCATTCTCTTTGCCTGGCTGCAGCGCTATCTGGTGCGCGGTCTTTCCATCGGCGCCGTCAAATAATCAAGCATAGGAACTGAACACGATGACAAAACAACATTTCGGATCGGCCCATGTGCCGCTGTCACCCGCCGTACGTGCCGGTGATTTCATCTATATTTCCGGTCAGGTTCCGGTGGGAGCCGACGGCACGGTGATCATCGGCGGTATCGAAGCCCAGACCGCCAAAGTCATGGAAAACATCAAGGCCGCGCTCGCCCTTGCCGGTGCCGAGCTTTCCGATGTCGTGAAGACCTTTGTCATTCTCGAAGATGCCCGCGAATTCGCCGCCTTCAATAAAACCTATGCCACCTATTTTCCGCAGAACCCGCCTGCCCGCACCACGATTGAATCGCGTTTGATGATCGACATCAAGATTGAAATCGAAGCCATCGCCTATAAGCCTGTTTAAGCAGTGGTGCGTGGTTCGTGGTTCGACAAGCTCACCATGAGGGAGAGGGTTGTGTTGCAGGGAGCCACATTCAGCAACCTTCGTGATTATCACTGCAGCCACCAATCTTCCTCATGGTGAGCTTGTCGAACCACGCACAATGGCAATGCCAATTGAATATCGCAGTTATCAGACTGCAGTCTGCCAGTAAGAGAGTTCACCATGCGCATTTTCACCGCGTCCTTCGCGACGGAAACCAACACGTTTTCACCGGTTCCGACTGACCGCGCCAGCTTTGAAATGGCGTTCTATGCGGGGCCGGGCGAACATCCGGAAACACCGACCTTGTGCTCGGCGCCTATGGTTGTTCTGCGCCGGAGAGCGCGCGAGGAAGGTTTCGAGCTTGTCGAGGGAACGGCAACCTGGGCGGAGCCGGGCGGTTTGCTGCAGCAACAGGCCTACGAAGAACTGCGCGACGAAATCCTTGGACAGTTGCGGGCAGCCATGCCGGTGGATGGCGTGATCCTCGGCTTGCACGGGGCCATGGTGGCTCAAGGCTATGACGATTGCGAAGGCGATCTTCTGGAACGTATTCGTGGCATCGTTGGTCCGGATATTCTGATTGCATCCGAACTTGATCCGCACAGTCACCTGACCCGCAAGCGCGTCGAAAATTCCAATATTCTGGCAGCATTTCTCGAGTTCCCGCATACGGATTTTTATGAGCGCGGCGAGCATGTGGTTGACCTCGCCCTTCGTACACTGCGCGGTGAAATCAAACCCGTTATCTCGACATTCGATTGCCGGATGATCGGCGTTTATCCCACCAGCCGCGAACCGATGCGCTCCTTCATCGATCGCATTCAGGCGATGCAGGGCAAACATAACATCCTCTCCATTTCATTGATCCATGGCTTTATGGCCGGTGACGTGCCGGAGCTTGGCACGCAGGTCATGGTCGTGACCGACAATGACGCGCCGCGCGGCGCTGCCTTGGCCGAGTCGCTCGGGATGGAAATTTTCGCCATGCGCGGCAGAACCGCCATGCCGATGCTGGACACGGAGGCCGGTCTCGACAGGGCTGTCGCACTTGCCGCGCAAAAAACCGGCAAGCCAGTCGTTGTTGCCGACGTATGGGACAATCCCGGCGGCGGTGTTGCCGGTGACGGCACCCTGATCCTGCGCCGCATGATCGAGCGTGGGATCGATAATGTTGCTGTCGCAACGATCTGGGACCCCATCGCCGTCACCTTCTGTCTTGCGGCAGGCGAGGGCGCACGCATTCAGCTGCGCTTTGGCGGCAAGGCGGGACCGGACGGCGGCGCACCGATCGATGCACGCGTCGAGGTCCTGAAGGCAGTGCAGGAGGGATGGCAGAGTTTTGGGAAAAGCCGGGTGACGCTCGGACCGGCGGCAATTATCCGTCTTGAAGGCACCAATATTGAAGTGATCCTCAACACCAACCGCACACAGACTTTTGAGCCGGACATTTTCTCCAACCTTGGCATTGAGCCCGGCGCGAAAGATATTCTGCTGGTCAAATCGACCAATCACTTCCATGCGGGCTTCGAGCCTGTCGCGGCGGAGATCATTTATATTGATGCGGGTGCACCCTATCCGTCAAACCCGAAGAAGACAGATTACCGCAAACTGTCACGGGAAATCTGGCCGCGCGTGGATATGCCTTTCTGATTCAGGACCGGCGGTAATAGGCTT
The DNA here is from genome assembly GCF_014189505.1 of Phyllobacterium sp. 628. Classification (GTDB taxonomy): domain Bacteria; phylum Pseudomonadota; class Alphaproteobacteria; order Rhizobiales; family Rhizobiaceae; genus Phyllobacterium. Next base: position 229,971 of record NZ_CP050303.1, read on the forward strand.
CAAGGACGGAGAGCCCGGCTTTCAAATCCTTGGCACCCCGTTCGCCAAGACTGGCAAACAGCTCGGTCTCATAACCATGCGCCAGCGTCGCAAGGTGCTGGTAGGCCTTGCGACCGGCAGGGGTAAGTTCCAGATGTTCGGTCCGGCGGTCGGCTTCGTCGCGCTTGCGTTTCAGCCAGTGCCGCTGCTCCAGCGCGAACACGGCGCGGCTGACCTTGGTCTTGTGCATGGATGAGTGAGCGCCGATGGCCGTTGCCGACAGGGCACCGAACTGGCCAAGCGTTGCCAGCGTGCGCCATTCCGGACGCGTCAATCCATAGTGATCCCGATATTGGCTGGCGAAGCGCTGGCTGATGGCTTCCGCCGCCTTATTCAGCCGGTAGGGTATGAAATCTTCCAGAATGAGCGGCGGTCTGCCTGTCTCGTCATCTTTCATCACTATTTGATCCTCTCTTGCATTGATAGTTACAAAAAGATCGTCACAAATGCAACCAAATAGATTGGCGCTTGGCGAATATGTCTGCTTCGCGGCCGGTCCACTTGAACGATCGGGAGGATTGATCATGACGCTTCGCTATATGCCGGGCTTCGGCAATGATTTCGAAACCGAGGCGCTTCCGGGCGCACTGCCACAGGGGCAGAACTCGCCGCAACGCTGCGCCTATGGCCTTTATGCCGAACAGCTGTCCGGCTCTCCCTTCACCGCACCGCGCGGTATCAATGAGCGGTCGTGGCTTTATCGCATTCGCCCCTCGGTCAAACATTCCGGGCGGTTTACGCCGGCTATACGCAAAGACTGGAAGACAGCGCCCAATCTCGATGACCATGAACTTCCCATCGGCCAGTTGCGCTGGAACCCGACGCCGATGCCGAAAGAGCCGGTCAATTTCATCGACGGTATCCGCACCATGACGACGGCGGGCGATGTGCATGGTCAGGTGGGGATGGCTGCGCACGTTTATGCGTTCAACCGCGATATGGTGGATGACTATTTCTTCAACGCCGACGGCGAAATGCTGCTGGTGCCGGAAAAAGGACGGCTGCAGATCCATACCGAAATGGGCATCATCGAGATCGAACCCTCGGAAATCTGCATCATTCCACGTGGTATGGTGTTCAAGGTTGCGGCGCTTGATGGGGAAGCCCGCGGCTATATCTGCGAGAATTATGGCGCAAAATTCGCCTTGCCGGATCGTGGTCCCATCGGCGCAAATTGCCTTGCCAATCCACGCGACTTCAAGACGCCAGTTGCCGCGTTTGAAGACAAGGAGACGCCCTGCCGTCTGCATGTGAAATGGTGCGGCAAGTTTTATGAAACCGGGCTTGGCCATTCACCGCTGGATGTGGTGGCATGGCATGGCAATTATGCGCCGTACAAATATGACCTGCGCACCTTTTCCCCGGTGGGCGCCATCCTGTTCGACCATCCCGATCCATCGATTTTTACAGTACTGACTGCGCCTTCGGGCGAAGAAGGAACGGCCAATGTCGACTTCGTCATTTTCCCGCCGCGCTGGCTGGTGGCCGAGCACAGTTTCCGTCCGCCATGGTACCATCGCAATATCATGTCGGAATTCATGGGATTGGTTTATGGTCAGTATGACGCCAAGGAGGAGGGGTTTGTTCCCGGCGGCATAAGTCTGCACAATATGATGCTGCCGCATGGGCCAGACACGATGGGTTTCAACAAAGCCTCGACAGTGGAACTCAAGCCGCACAAGCTGGAAAACACCATGGCCTTCATGTTTGAGACGCGGTTTCCACAGCATCTAACGCGCTTTGCGGCGGAACTGGAATCACTGCAGGACAATTATGCTGATTGCTGGACGGACCTGAAGAAACGGTTCAACGGCACACCCGAGGGAGACTGGTCGGAATGAAACTTGCGTCTTTGAACAATGGAACGCGGGACGGCAAACTCGTCATCGTATCGAAGGATTTGACCCGCTTCACGGACGCGTCGTTTCTGACACCCACCTTGCAATCGGCACTCGACAATTGGGCCCGGATAGCACCGCACCTGGAAGCCTTGGCGGAAAGTCTGGGCCATAGCGCCGTTCCCTCCGAGCGCTTTCACGAGCATGAGGCATTGTCACCGCTGCCACGCGCCTACCAGTGGGCCGATGGCTCGGCCTATGTCAATCACGTCGAACTGGTACGCAAGGCGCGCGGTGCCGAAATGCCGGAAAGTTTCTGGACCGATCCGCTGATCTATCAAGGTGGCTCCGACAGTTTCCTTGGGCCCCGTGATCCGATTGCGATGGCCGATGAAGCCTATGGCATCGACATGGAAGGCGAGGTGGCGGTGATTGTCGACGATGTGCCAATGGGCGCAACGGCTGAACAGGCACGCGATGCCATTCGGTTGATCATGCTGGTCAATGATGTCAGCCTGCGCGGATTGATTCCGGCTGAACTGGCCAAGGGATTCGGCTTTTTCCAGTCGAAACCTTCCTCCGCTTTCTCGCCTGTCGCCGTTACCCCGGGTGAACTGGGCGATGCATGGGATGGCGGCAAAGTGCACCTGCCATTGAGCGTTGATTACAATGGCAAGCCGTTCGGGCGTACCAATGCGGGCATTGATATGACATTTGATTTTCCAGCGCTGATCGCCCACGCAGCAAAGACACGTCCGCTTTCGGCGGGTGCGATCATCGGGTCCGGGACGGTCTCCAACAAGCTGGACGGCGGACCGGGCAAATCCGTGTCGGAAGGCGGTGCCGGTTATTCCTGCATTGCCGAAATCCGCACGATCGAAACGATTAGCCACGGTGCACCAAAGACTGAATTCATGAAATTTGGCGATACCGTGCGCATCGAGATGAAAGACAAGGCAGGCCATTCGATCTTCGGCGCGATTGAACAGCAGGTCACACGTTATGAACCTGAGAATTGAGCCATGAGCGGGATCATTCTCTTTGAATACTGGCGGTCGTCAGCGAGTTACCGGGTGCGCATTGCGCTGCACAGCCTGAAACTCGACTACGAGTCCGTGCCGGTGAACATTCTGAAGAACGAACAAAAAGAACCGGATAATCTGAGCCGCAATCCGCAGGGTCTAGTTCCGACGCTGGCGATGGATGGGCGAATGATGACCCAGTCACTGGCGATCATCGAATATCTCGACGAAATCTATCCTGATGCCGGGTTTCTGCCGCCTGACCCGGCGGGGCGGCAGCGGGTACGCGCGCTGTCCTATGCCATAGCCATGGAAACACACCCCGTATGCAATACGGGCGTGGTGACCCATGTGATGGATATCACTCAAGGCGGTGATGCAGCGCGGAACGCCTGGATGCAGAAATTTATCGGCGAAGGCCTCACCGCCTTTGAAAGGCTGCTGGACAACGCGGATACGGGCAAGTTCTGCCATGGTGACAAACCCGGCATGGCGGATTTTTGCCTTGTCCCGCAGGTCTATAATGCACGGCGCTGGGGCGCGGATATTTCCGGGCTCAAGCGGGTGAATGCCATTGTCAAACGCTGCGAAAAGCTGAAGGCGTTTGCCGCCGCGCATCCTGACAAAGCGAAGCTTTCTGTATAGACATTGTTGACACACGGCCGTTGAAATCATAATGTATCTACATTGATGATACGTGGAGGTTGTGATGCGTGTGACAGTGAAAAAATGGGGAAACAGCGCTTCGGTGCGTATTCCTGCGGCCATCATGGCTGCCGCACAACTGGAACTGGACACGACCGTTGATGTGCGCGAGCAAGACGGCCTGATCATTATCGAGCCGGTACGCCAAACAGAATATAATCTTGATCAATTGATTGAAGGCGTGACGCCGGAGAACATCCATTCTGAGGCTGATTTTGGCGAAGCCATCGGCAAGGAAACGTTTTAATGGCGGCTTATGTGCCCGATGCCGGCGACATTGTATGGCTGCATTTCAATCCGCAAGCCGGACATGAACAGGCGGGGCATCGCCCCGCCGTGGTGCTCAGCCCAACCAGCTATAACGGCAAGACCAGCCTCATGCTTTGCTGCCCGATGACGACGCAGATCAAGGGATATCCGTTCGAGGTTCTAATCGCCGGAGAACGCCCAGGCGCAGTGCTCGCCGATCAGATAAAAAGTCTGGATTGGCGCGTCAGACGCGCAACATTCAAAGGAAAAATCTCGGCAACCGAACTCGCCGAGATTTGCAGCAAAGCTGCTGCCTTGATTGGCAAACGATAGACCTATTCCGCAGCAGCAACCTTGATCACGCCGCGCCGGATCTGATCTTCCTCAATGGATTCAAAGAGCGCGCGGAAATTGCCCTCGCCGAAGCCTTCATCACCCTTGCGCTGGATGAACTCGAAGAAGATCGGCCCAATCACAGTCTTGGAGAAAATTTGCAGCAAAATCTTGGTCATGCCGCCATCGATGACACCTTCGCCGTCAATGAGAATTCCGTGCTTCTTCATCCGGTCAATTGGCTCATCATGACCATGCACGCGGTTGTGTGAGAGATCATAATAGGTTTCCGGCGGGCCAGGCATGAACTTGAGGCCATTAACATCGAGCTTATCCGTGGCGTCGTAAATGGCTTCCGTCCCGACAGCAATGTGCTGGATGCCTTCGCCTTTGTATTTGCGCAGATATTCTTCAATCTGGCTCTTGTCGTCGGTGGATTCATTCAGCGGAATGCGGATCTTGCCGCAAGGCGAGGTGATCGCACGGGAGACCAGACCTGTCAGCTTGCCGGCAATATCGAAGAAATGAATCTGCTTGAAGCCGAAGAGTTCGCGGTAGAATGCCCACCACTTGTCCATATTGCCGCGATAAACATTGTGAGTGAGGTGATCGAGATAATAGAAACCCACACCCTCTGGCTTTGGATCGCGCTCGCCCAGCCATTCAAACTCATCCTCGTAAACAGAGCCCTTGTCGCCATACTTTTCGATGAAATAGAGCATCGAACCGCCGATGCCGACAATGGCCGGAACATCGATGGTTTTATCGTTGCCGGTATAGGGTGTGGCGCCCTTGGCAACCGCATGATCAAAAGCGTGTTTGGCATCGACCACACGCCAAGCCATCGAAGGTGCGCAAGGGCCGTGCTCTCCGACAAACTTGGTTGCATGGGAACCAGGCTCGGCATTGAGAATGTAATTAATGTCGCCCTGGCGCCAAAGTGTTATGTTCTTGGTCTTGTGCCGGGCAACTGGCTTGTAACCCATCCGAGTAAACAGCTCTTCGAGCTTTTCCGGCTCGGGATGCGCAAATTCGACGAACTCAAAACCGTCCGTTCCGGCGGGATTATCCTTGCTGATGGTCGCAACCGGTGCGTCGTGCGGAAATGGGCCCATAACATCCTCCTGAGGTTATCGCTATTATCCCGCAAAACCCATGCAATGTGCTTGCATTTCAACGCTTGAAGGCGCAGTATTTTGCAAGTTTCGTGCACTAATAAGATAGGGAATGCATGAATGGAACGCCTTGATCCATTTGACCGCAAAATACTGTCCTCATTGCAGGAAGACGGAAGACTCACCAACAATGAGCTTTCCGAGCGGATCAACCTTTCTCCGTCGCAGTGTTCCCGCCGCCGGTCGCGACTGGAGGAAGAGGGGTTCATTCGAGGTTACCGGGCGGAAATTGACCGGGAAAAGCTCGGGCTTGGCATTGTGAACATCATTTCCGTGACGCTTGCGACGCACAACCGGGACAATGCCCGGCGTTTTTCCGAATTGATCTCGAAACTGCCGCAGGTCATGGAGGCCCATGCTCTCACTGGTGAAATGGATTATTTTATCAAGGTGGTCACACCGGATCTGCGCTCGCTCTCGGCTTTCGTCAACGAAGTGCTGCTGCCGCATGAATCCGTGCAGAATGTCAAAACCGCAATTGTGCTCGATACACTGAAAGAGGACGGGCGGCTGCCGATTTGATGAGATTGCGCAGAAAGAATGGGGAACAGAAAGCACCACTTATTTCTTTAAGACGGTGCGGATTTCCCGCCTGACATTTTCAAGGATTGCGGGCGTTACTTGTCCCAGTCTATCGGCATGTAAAACTTCGATTGTCGCAACCTTGACTGGTCGAATGACAGAGGCAACTGGAAGACCTGCCTCCTCGTGAAGCGGGATTGAAACGTCACCGGCCCAACGCTTGTTTTCAGCACTGGTGATCATCAACACCCAAAGAAGATCGCCATTGTCGCCGATAGCACCGTCTGAAACGACAAGTGCAGGCCGATGCTGGCGCGTGTTGCGATCCGTATAAGGAAACGGGACGCGGACAATATCGCCGGCTTTAAAGGTTGGCATAAGCTTTTCTGTCCGCCGGGCTGTCCCACTCCGAAAATGTTGCAAACGGATCATCGCCCTGGACATCGGTTTCTGTCCGCATGAGGATCACACGTCCATCTTCAATCTGGTAGGCAATCTCATCGCCAGGTTTCAGGTTCAATGCCACACGCACAGCCTGCGGTATGGTCGTTTGAGCCTTGCTTGTCATTTTACTGGTAATCATGTTCCGCTCCTGTACAAGCAGAATGTAAGGAATTTCCTTACCAGTTACAAGAACGTTTTTGAAGGACCACTTAAGGATAAAGCGCCTTGCGCAGCATCGGATAGACTTTGTTATGCCCCAGCATATAGGCCTTGAGGCTGTTGCCGTCGAAAATTCCATGAAAAGCCCGGCCAAGAACGTTAAGCCCGCCCGTATAAGCACCAAAGGCCGGCATGATCATGCGCGTGTGGTCGCTGACGAAACAACGCCGTTGCACCGCCTGACCGCGCCGTACAACTTTGGCTGCCGGATGAAGATGGCCGGCAATTTCACCGGGCGACGACGTTTTTGACGGCTCGTGCCGGAATACCAGCGAACCAAAAGCCAACTCGAAATAGGTCTCACCGGGCAGGTCCGCCGGATGGTCAGGATCGTGATTGCCTGTGATCCAGATCCAGTCGCGGCCATGCATCAGTGCGGCGAGTTGTTCGGCATAGATCGCGGGCAAACGGGCCGCCGCTTCGTTATCGTGAAAGCTGTCGCCAAGACTGATTACACAGGTGGGATGATACCGGGCAATGCATGCGGCCAAAGTCTTCAAGGTGGAAGCTGTGTCATAGGGCGGCAGCAGCATACCGCGCCTGGCAAAGGACGAGCCCTTTTCGAAATGCAGGTCTGAGACGATCAGGATACGGTCGGCTTCCAGATAGAGCGCACCGGACGGATCACACAGAGCTGCGTGCCCGGCAATGACGGTTTCGACCGCGCCATGCAGCATTGTCCGTGTTGCGTGAACCGCCAGATTCATTTCAATTCCATCATTTCGCGGGTCAGTTCCTCGGCAATCTCTTCCAGAAGCGTTTCATGGGCCTCGCCGGGAACACGTTCCTTGCCAATTTCCATCATCACGGGAACAGCGAGCGGCGAAATCCGGTCGAGATTCTTGTGAATGATATGCCCTTTGATTCGTGTCAGCATATCGGCAAGACGGCGAATGTCGAGAAGGCCGGTGGCTGCATCAGCGCGCGTGGCCTGAATGAGAATATGATCGGGCTCGTGCGTGCGCAGGACATCGTAGATCAGATCGGTCGACACGGTGACCTGCCGCCCGGTTTTTTCCTGGCCCGGATGGCGTTTTTCAACAAGGCCTGAAATCAGGGCGCAATTGCGGAATGTGCGCTTGAGCATCCAGCTTTCCGCCAGCCATGCTTCGAGATCGTCACCGAGCATATCCTCATCAAACAGCTGGGAAAGCGGCAGTTCACCATTTTTGAACATGCGGCCCATATCGCGCATGCCCCAGATGGAAAGCGCATAATCCGTGGCAACAAAACCCATGGGCCGCGCCTTGGCCCGTTCCAGCCGCCGGGTGAGCAGCATACCGAGCGTCTGATGGGCCAAACGCCCTTCGAACGGATAAATCACCATGTAATAGCGCTCGCCGCGCGGGAAGGTTTCGACCAGCAGACTGCCGGGGTCCGGTATAACCGATTTGTCTTTCTGGATGCGCAACCAGTCACTGACCTGATCGGGCAGGGCGCCCCAGCGATCCGGATCAGCCAGCATGGAACGGACCTGATCGGCGAGATAGGTCGTGAGCGGAAATTTGCCACCGGCATAGGCGGGTATCTTGGCATCAAAGCCTTCGGCGTTCGATACGATACACTCGTTCTCGCGAATGCCTTCGAACCGCAGCACCCGGCCGGAAAAGAAAAATGTATCGCCCGGCGACAATGCCTCGAGAAATGACTCCTCAACCTTGCCGAGTACCGGCCCGCCACGGGCATTGCCACCTTTGCCGCGCTGGCGTGTCAGACGGACATTGAGGCTGGGCGCTTCGATGATGGTGCCAACATTGAGCCGGTATTGCTGGGCAAAGCGCGGATGGGTCACCCGCCACGTTCCATCAGCGGTTTGGCGTATTTTGGCAAACCGCTCGTAGCTTTTCAGTGCGTATCCGCCCGTTGCCACAAAATCGACGATCCGCTCGAATGTATCACGCGGCAAGGCGGAATAGGGCAGGGCCGTGGTCACTTCCGCGTAGAGATCGTCCATGCGGAAGGGTTCCGCGCAGGCCATGCCAAGCACATGCTGGGCGAGCACATCAAGCGAGCCTTCGCCAAGTGCAGGCGTATCCTGTGCGCCAAGATAATTGGCATCCAGCGCCGCCTGACATTCCATCACTTCGAAGCGGTTGGCCGGGACGAGAATGGCGCGGGACGGTTCGTCCATCCGGTGGTTTGAACGGCCAATACGCTGGGCAAGACGGCTTGCACCTTTCGGAGCACCAACGTGAATGACGAGATCGACATCTCCCCAGTCAATACCAAGGTCGAGCGTCGAGGTCGCAACAACAGCGCGCAGGGCATTGTCAGCCATAGCCTGCTCAACCTTGCGGCGTTTGCTGACATCAAGTGAGCCGTGATGCAGTGCTATCGGCAGATTGTCGTCATTGGCCATCCATAAATCGTGGAAAAGCCGCTCCGCCTGACTGCGGGTGTTGACGAAGATCAGCGTGGTCTTATGCCGTTTGATGGCTTCGTAAATGCCGGGCAAGGCGTAGACAGCAGAATGTCCGGCCCAGGGAATGCGGTCCGAGGATTCAAGGATGGTAATGTGCGGCTTGGCGCCGCCTTCGACCTTCACAAGGCTGGCCATAGGCGCGGCGCCGATTTGGGGGAGCAACCAGCGGCGCAACTCATCCGGATCGGCAACGGTCGCGGACAGTCCGATGGTTTGCAGGCCCGGTTGCAGCCGCCGCAACCGTGCCAGTCCAAGCGACAGCAGATGGCCGCGTTTCGACGTCACCAGCGAATGTAACTCATCGAAGATCACATAGCGAAGATCAGAGAAAAAGCGGCCGGCATCCTTGTTGGCAATCAGCAGGGCAAGCTGTTCCGGCGTGGTCAGAAGGATATCCGGCGGCACCAGCTTTTGACGCTGGCGTTTGTGCGCGGGTGTATCGCCGGTGCGGGTCTCGATCGTAATATCCAGACCGATTTCCTCAATCGGCTTGGCAAGGTTGCGCTCGATATCCACGGCCAGGGCCTTCAGCGGCGAAATATAGAGCGTGTGAATGCCGCGGATTCCCGCATTGCTCTTGCCGCGCGTTGCCAGATCAACCAGCGCGGGCAAAAACCCGGCAAGCGTCTTGCCTGCGCCGGTTGGTGCAATCAGCAATGCCGAGCGGCCCGCATCCGCCTCCTCAAGCAATTCCAGCTGATGCGCACGCGGCGTCCACCCCTTGGCCTGAAACCAGTTCAGGAAAGGTTCTGGCAGGAGAGAACTGCCGGGAGAAGAAAGGGGCTTTGTCTTGGTGCTCACAAGAGCGAATGTAATGGCGCGTTATGAAAGCGCCAAGTTTTCTTTCAGACAATACAGGCATTTGCGTGGAGCCAAATGCACCCTATCTTCGTTATGATGCATAAAGGGAGAAAATGCTGACACGCCCGGAAAAGCTTCTGCGATCAACACCGGCCGGCCTCTATTCGCCTGCGGGTGATTTTTATATCGATCCGGTAAAGCCGGTGGAACGGGCGCTGATCACCCATGGCCATGCGGACCATGCACGGCCCGGCCACCAGAAGGTCATGGCCACGCGCCAGACACTCGACATTATGGGTTTGCGCTACGGCGAAAATTTTGCAGGCGAGACGCAGGCGGCCGAGCTTGGTGCGGTCAGCGACATCAATGGCGTAAAAGTCAGTTTCCATCCGGCAGGCCATGTGCTGGGATCGGCACAGATTGCGGTTGAGAAAGACCGTATGCGGATCGTCTGCTCCGGCGACTACAAGCGCCGTGCCGATCCAACCTGTCTCGGCTTCGAGCCAATAGCCTGTGACGTGTTCATCACCGAGGCAACCTTCGCGCTGCCGGTGTTTCGCCACCCGGACAGCCGCGATGAAATCGGCAAGCTGCTGAAATCCGTCGCGCAGTTTCCAGAGCGCTCCCATCTTGTCGGCGCCTATGCGCTTGGCAAGGCCCAGCGCGTCATCCGCATGATGCGCGATGCGGGATATGATAAGACGATCTACATTCATGGCGCACTGGCCAAGCTCTGCGAATACTACCAGTCGCAGGGTATTGATCTCGGTCCGCTCTCGTCCGCGACAGTCGAGACTGGATCAACAAGGGACTTTGCCGGCAGCGTGGTGGTCGGCCCGCCGTCGGCTTTTCTCGACCGTTGGGCAAGGCGCTTTCCCGACCCGGTTTCGTGTTTTGCCTCGGGCTGGATGCGCATTCGCCAGCGTGCGCGCCAGCAGGGGATCGAGCTGCCGATCATTCTGTCGGATCATTGCGACTGGGATGAACTCACCGACACGATCAGCGAGCTTGCACCATCGCAGGTATGGGTTACCCACGGACGGGAAGAAGCGCTTGTCCGGTGGTGCGATCTCAACGGGTTTGCGGCACGGCCGCTGCATCTGGTCGGCTATGAGGATGAGGGCGACTGATGAAGGAATTCGCCGCGCTTCTCGACAGGCTGGTGCTGACGCCGCAACGCAATGGCAAGATCACGCTGCTCGTGGATTATTTCCGCCAGACGCCAGATCCGGACAGGGGTCTCGCACTTGCAGCCATCACCCGCGATCTCGACATCGCCAATGTCAAACCGGCGATGCTGCGGGCACTGGTTGCCGAAAAGATGGACGAGCAGCTCTTTGCCTATTCCTATGATTATGTCGGCGATCTCGCCGAAACCATTTCACTGGTCTGGCAGACAGAGGAAGCGCCGCGCGTCAATGCGATACCGACGCTTGGCGATGTCGTCGCATCCCTGGCGCGTGCCTCGCGCAGCGATGCCATCAGGCTGGTGGAAAAATGGCTTGACCAGCTCGACGCCTCTGCCCGCTACGCGCTGCTCAAACTTGTTACCGGCGGATTGCGCATCGGCGTATCGGCACGGCTGGCCAAACAGGCACTGGCGGATTTCGGCAAGGTCGATGTTACGGAGATCGAGGAACTCTGGCACGGGCTGAAGCCACCTTACGAAACACTGTTTGCCTGGCTGGAAGGCAAAACGGAAAAACCGGCAAGCCTTGCGGCGGCCCCATTTCGCCCTGTCATGCTGTCAACGCCACTGGAAGAGGCGGACTATCCCAAAATCACCGCCGAACTCTATGCTGCTGAATGGAAATGGGATGGCATTCGGGTGCAATTGACGTCCGAGGCCGGCCAGCACCGCATCTATTCGCGTACCGGCGACGATATTTCCCATGCCTTCCCAGATATTGCCGATGCGATGGATTTTGAAGGCACACTGGACGGCGAATTGCTGGTGGCGCGCTCCGTCACAGATGCCGTTGAAATCGGCGCATTCGGCGATTTGCAGCAGCGGCTGAATCGCAAGACTGTCTCGGCCAAGCAGCTCGAAAGCCATCCCGCTTTCGTGCGGCTCTATGATCTGCTGTTTGATGGTACCGAAGACATCCGTGCGCTGACCTTTGCCGAGCGGCGGCTTAAATTGGAAAGCTTTGTTTCCAAGCTTGATCCGGCGCGCTTCGATCTGTCGCCGCTCGTGCCATACACATCGTTCGATGATCTCATCGAGTTGCGGACGAACCCGCCGCACCCGGTCATTGAAGGGCTGATGTTGAAACGCCGGGATTCTGACCTATGTGTCCGGACGACCGAAAGGCCCGTGGTTCAAATGGAAACGCGATCCCTTCATTATTGACGCAGTGCTGGTCTATGCGCAGCGCGGGCACGGCAAGCGCTCCAGCTACTATTCCGACTATACATTCGCTGTCTGGACCGGTCCGGAAAACGAGCCCCGTCTCGTACCCGTCGGCAAAGCCTATTTCGGGTTTACCGATGAGGAATTGAAAAAGCTCGACGCCTATGTGCGCAACAACACGACAGAACGTTTCGGTCCCGTGCGTTCGGTGCGTGCGGAGCCCAATCACGGGCTGGTTCTTGAAGTGGCCTTTGAAGGGCTGAACCGTTCCAAGCGGCACAAATCAGGCGTCGCCATGCGGTTTCCCCGCATTTCGCGCCTGCGCTGGGACAAGCCGCCGATTGAGGCGGACCGGCTGGAAACGCTCGAAGCGCTGCTGCGCGATTCCGATCCGGTTGAATGATCCGCAACGGAGGCGGTGACGTATAAGGCATGGAAGGGTTTAGGGTCAGGACCTATAAATATGCTCAAATATGCCATCGCCTATATCTCCACCGCTGTGCTCTTTCTTTTGATTGATTTCATCTGGTTGAGCACCATGGCCACCAGTTTTTACCGCGCCCGCATCCCGGATGTGATGGGAACTGAAGTCAATTATCCCGCAGCACTGGCATTTTATCTGATCTTCGTTGCCGGAGTGGTGATCTTTGCTGTCAGCCCTGCGCTGGAAAGCGGCCGCTGGATGACAGCACTTATCTACGGCGCGCTGTTCGGTTTCATGGCCTATGCGACCTATGATCTGACCAATCAGGCAACACTCAAGCAGTGGTCCACAGCCGTTACAGTCGTGGACATGGCATGGGGAACATTTGTGTCCAGCCTGTCAGCCACATTGAGCTTTCTGTTTACCAGCTGGCTTTTGACCAAACTTCAGTAATTTCTTTCTCCATTACTCCTTAGGTGGAGAGGGGAAGAAGATACTTGTCCGGCGCTGATAATCCCGAAATGCCTGACCGCGGGACGCCAGCATATGTTCTTCCAGCGGCGGCACGCCGGACACATGGCGCAGAAGTACATACATCAGCACCGGCGCAACCAGCGTCAGCCATCCATGGTTGTAATCGCCGTCGAAATCTGCCGCGATCAGTACGTAGGATACCCAGCCAAGCCACTCGAAGAAGTAGTTGGGATGACGCGACCAGCGCCACAGGCCGGTATCGCAGATTTTGCCGCGATTGGCGGGATTGCGGGAAAATTGTTTGAGCTGCCAATCGGCAATCGCTTCACCTGCCAGGGCGACAATCATAACAAGCGCACCCAAATAATCGGGAAATTCAAGCTCGATATCGGGGCGGGCTGCCGCGATATAAACACTGATCACCAGAAGAACCCCGGCGAATGCCTGGCTCTGCAGAAAGAAGAACATGCGTGAATTGGCGGAACTGCCCCATTCCTTGCGCAACCGGGCGTAGCGTGGATCATCATCGTGGCTAAGGGTGCGCAGCAGAATATAACCGCCGAGCCGCAGTGACCAAAGCGCCAACAGAACAACGACCAGCCACTTACGTGACGACGAGACCATGTCGTTTGAGACAAGGATCGAGACAATACCGATGACGCCGACGCCGAACGACCAGAATGTATCGGCCCAACCATTGTTACCGGTCCCGCGCTGGACGAGAAAAGCGAGCGCCATAACGACACAGAAAGCGACGGCTGCTATTATGAGAATGACCAAAGCTGTCATGCACGTTACCTGTTCAAAGCGGATTGCTGGATCTTATCCAAAAGGCGGGGTGTACAGCATACAGGATTTTTTGAATCAGCAAATCACAACCCGTTCAAGAACCATTTTTATCCCGGCGTCCGAGTATGAAATCCGCTGTGTCGTTGAGCGTTGGCGCAAGGAAGCGCAGAGGCGATCCCATGGCCCCGATGATGCCGATATGGCCGACGCCGGGATAAAGCTTTAACGCCACAGGTGAACCGGCAGCACGCAATTTGGCTGCGAGCGCCGTACTGTTGCGCGGGTAGACAACATCATCGCTTTCACCGTGCAGCAGCAGAACGGGTGGATTGCCGGGTCCCACATGGTTGATAGGCTGGGTTGTTTCAGGCGTTCTTGCCGGGCTGAAAATGTCGGCGACCTTTTTATCGTCGAATGGCAGAAAATCATACGGGCCGGAAATACCGACAAACCCTTTGATGTCGCGTGAGGGGGCCAGTTTTTGCTGGTCGAGCCACTGTTTGTCCAGTGTCAGCATGGCAGCGTTGTAAGCACCGGCGGAATGCCCAACCACATAAATCTTCGATGGATTACCGCCATAGGTTCGGGCGTGATCTTTGGCCCAGCGCACCACTGCCGCTCCGTCCTGAAGGAAGGCCGGATAACGCACCTGCGGATAAAGCCGGTAATCAGGAACCAGAACGACAATACCCTTGGCGGCCAATGCAGAAGCCACAAACGTATAGGTTGCCTTGTCGCCGCTCTGCCATGTCCCGCCATAGAAGAATATGGCAACCGGTGCAGAACGCGCATCTCTTGGCATATAGACATCCAGCGTCTGACGCTTGTCCGAACCATAGGCGATATCGTGAACGACGGATGCACCACCGGATGAGGTGGCAATGTTGAGCGCGGTTCCGGCCGAGCACGCCGGCAGGGCAAGAATCACGAGCAGAAAGGTCAGCAGGCGAAGCGGCGCCGTCACGCTAAAATCCAAGCAATGGCTGTACGAGACGGCCAAGCAGGCTTTTCAGCTGCAACCGCCCGTCGACAGCGGCGAGGCAGACACACTCTTCGTCCGGCCCGGCAGCGGGTTCATGTTCGAGGCTGGCATCCGCCACAATAAGATCGCCCGGATAATAGTCGCCCATGGAATCGTGCAAGGTTCCCTTGAGCACAAGCGTGTATTCCACACCGGCATGGGTATGTTCCGGCAAAACCATGCCGGGTTTCGAGCGCAGCAGCATGGGTCTGTTGCGGCGTGCCCCGCCTTTACCGATCGAACTCCATTGCACGCCCGGTGCCAGGAATTTCCATTTGCCGATATCGTATTGCTCCAGCGGCGAAGGCAAAACCAAGCCGCCGGGCATATCTGCAAGGTGATTGCCGCGTGGCAGAACCTGCGCAGCAGAGGATGCGTCAAGACGGCCGAGTATCGACTCCAGCGCATCGGGCGCGAGGTCTACAACCGGGGCGGTTTCCAGCGCTACGCCTCCCATGATTTCAAACTGGCGCACGCGCTGCGCGCTTTCGGCGCAGAGCGTCAAATGGGCGGCGACAACAAGGGCTGGTCCCTGGGCAAGATTGCCTGAGGCATAGGCCATCAGAACATCATCGGAAGGGCGGTGGGTCATGATCGTTATTCCTCGCCCAGCAGGTTTCGCAGATGCTGCATCGCCAGCCGCAACCGCGATTTGACCGTTCCGAGCGGCAAATCCAGCGTCCGGGCAATCTCGCTATGGGGCTTGTCATCAAAATAGTGCAGGCGGATAACATTTATCTGCTCGGGTGACAGCGATTGCATCGCGGTGCGGACGCGCTGTTCATCTTCGACATGCAGCAAATTATCGGCAGGCGATGGTTCGAGTTCCGGTTCATGCTCCTCCATCAAATGGGCAGCCGGGTACCGCTCACGCCGGATTATATCGATGCGCAGATTGCGGGCTATGGTGAAAATCCATGTGGACGCAGAAGCCTTGCCCGCATCAAAAAGACCGGCCTTGCGCCAGACCGTCAGCATGGTTTCCTGCGCCAGTTCTTCCGCCTGACCCGGGGCCATGCCGCCGCGCATAAAGAAGCCTTTGATGCGCGGTGCGTAATAAGCGAAAAGTGCAGCGAAGGCTGCCCTATCGCCTGATTGGGCAATGGCTGCGATCTTCAGGGAATAATCAATTTGCTCTGTCATTGCACGGATAGAACGCCTGACCGCAGCCTTTGGTTCGACACGAACCGGCGAGCGCCGGGCGAGCCGCCACATCGTACCAAAACTGTCAAAGGCGAGGATTCGGACGTCATTCATACCGCTCTGTACGCAGACACACCGCAATCGGATCAGTGCCGAAACTAATCATGATCCAACTTCGTATTTCCACCGTATGCACAGATGTTGAAAGAAACAACGCCCGATGCCCGGCACGAGCACTGTTTCCACACAATGAATGCGGGAGAATATCGTTGAAAATTGCTGTCATAGGATCCGGTATTTCAGGCATGTCGGCCGCCTGGCTTCTGTCGCAAACCCACGACGTCACGGTTTATGAGCGTGAAGGCCGTGTGGGTGGCCACAGCAATACTTTCCTTGTCGGGCAAAACGGCAAACCATCGATCCCCGTCGATACCGGCTTCATTGTTTTCAACGAAAATACCTACCCCAATCTGATTGCCCTGTTCGACCATCTCGGTGTCGAGACGGCCGCGTCCGATATGTCATTTGCCGTATCTCTGGACGGTGGGAAGCTTGAATATTCCGGCACGGGCTTCAGTGGACTTTTTGCCCAGCAGAAAAACCTGTTCAACCCGCGCTTCTGGATGATGTTGCGTGATCTCCTGCGATTCTACCGCGAGACACCAGCGCATGCGGGCAAGCTCGGGCTTCTCGCGCTTGGCGAATTTCTTGAACGCGAGGGCTATGGGCGCGCGTTCCGCGATGATCATCTTCTCCCCATGGCGGCAGCCATCTGGTCGGCGCCCGCATCCACATTGCTTGACTATCCGGCTGAAGCCTTCATTCGTTTTTGTGACAATCACGGCCTGTTGAAACTCGCCAACCGGCCGCTGTGGAGAACGGTGAAGGGTGGCAGCCGCGCCTATGTCGAGCGTCTTACGGCACGTTACAAGGACCGGATACAAACCAGTTGTGCGGCCGCGTCCATAAAGCGCGGTGTTGGCCATGCCGCTGTCACGGATGTGCATGGCGTCACGCGGGTTTTCGATCATGTGGTGATCGCCAGCCATGCGGATGAATCGCTGGCTTTGCTGTCTGACCCGACGCCCATGGAAACAAAACTTCTATCAGCGTTCCGCTATTCAATGAACCAAGCCGTCCTGCATGAAGATATAACTCTGATGCCGAAGCGCCGTGCGGTCTGGTCCAGCTGGAATTATCTGGGACAGCGACAGGAAGCTGACACCGGCAACCAGCTTTGCGTAACCTACTGGATGAACAAGCTGCAGCCGCTCTACACGGACAGGCAATTCTTCGTCACCCTTAACCCGAAGCATCAACCGGACCCGCGCAAAGTCCATCATACCGAGATGTACACCCATCCGCTCTTTGACGGCGCAGCCATGCAGGCGCAGAAACAGCTTTGGCAAATGCAGGGCGAGCGCAACACCTGGTATTGCGGCGCTTATTTCGGCTCGGGTTTTCATGAGGATGGCCTGCAGGCCGGTCTCGCCGTCGCTGAAGATCTCGGCGGTGTACGCAGGCCCTGGAGCGTGGCGGGCGAATCCGATCGCATCTATCGCCAAGGGCTGCCGAACACGATAGAGGTTGCCGCATGAGCGCATTTCTCTCCGCGATCTATGCGGGCAAGGTGACCCACAAACGGCTGCGGCCCAAGCAGCATTTTCTGCGTTACCGCATGTTTTACATGTTGCTCGATATTGACGAGATCGACCGGATTGCGGCCTCGCATATGCTTTTCTCGCGCAACAGGTTCAATCTTTTCAGCTTCTTTGACCGGGATCATGGCTCCAAGTTCGATGCAGCAGCAGGGGCACCCGAACTGCGCCTCTATGTGGAAAACCATCTGCGCGAAGCGGGGATGAAGCCTGCGGGCGGCGCAATCAAACTGATGACGATGCCGCGGATACTCGGTTACGTTTTCAATCCTCTCAGCGTCTATTTCTGCCATGACAGCAAAGGTGCGCTGACCGCGCTGATCTACGAGGTCAACAACACGTTCGGCCAGCGCCACAGTTACGTCTTTCCTTTGGATGGTTCAGACGACGGCAAGCCGCTGCATCAGGCATGCGGCAAGGAATTTTATGTCTCGCCCTTCATGGACATGGCACTGGATTATGATTTTACCATCACCCGCCCATCCGAAACCGCATCGGTTGTCATCAATGCCAGCGACGCCGAAGGATTGATCATCGCCACCGCCTTTAGCGGAAAGCGGCGGGCATTCAGCGATTGGCAATTGTTGAAACTGTTTCTCGCCTATCCGCTGCTGACATTGAAAGTCATTGCAGGCATTCATTGGGAAGCTTTGTGGATATGGCTGAAGGGCGTCAGTCTGAAACCACGCCCGCAAACACCGGTGCAGACCCGAACCATCATTCCACAACCGGCAAAACAGGATGTGCAGTTCTCAAAATGACAGGCATGCATGGCTGAGCAGCGATCAACGAGCAATGATGCACCGGTTATCGTGCTGTTCCGGCACGATTTGCGGATCAGCGACAATCGCGCGCTGTATGCGGCGGCAGGGACGGGTAAGCCGGTTATTCCGGTATTTCTGTGGGATGAACAAGCCGAACAGGCCCGCGCCATCGGCGGCGCCCGTCAATGGTGGCTGCACCATTCACTGACAGGGCTCCACACTTCTTTGCGATCAATCGGTGCTGACCTGCTTTTGAAGCGGGGCTTAACGCAGGATATCGTTGATGCCCTGATCGAAGAAACCGGCGCAGACATGGTTCTGTGGAACCGCCGCTATGATCCCCCAGGTGTCGAGACAGACAAAGTCCTGAAAGCGGAACTGGGGCAGCGTGACATCGCGGCGGAAAGCTTTGATGGTCATCTCCTGCATGAACCCTATCTTTTCAAGACAGGTTCGGGCGGTTTTTACCGGGTATATTCGCCATTCTGGCGGGCTTTCACTGTAGGGCCCGAACCGCGAGATCCGGTCCCGGCTCCGAAAAAGCTGCGGCCTTACCAAGGCAAAACCAGCACGGACAGGCTGGACAATTGGGGGCTGTTGCCGAACAGGCCGGATTGGGCAAAAGGCTTTGCGAAGGACTGGACACCGGGAGAAGCAGGCGCGCACCAACGTTTGGCCGACTTCCTCGACGGGGCCATTGCTGCCTACAAACACGACCGGGACAAGCCTGCCATCGAAGCAACATCACGGCTTTCGCCCCATCTTGCCCATGGTGAAATCACACCATTCCAGATTTGGCGCGCGCTGAAATCGCCCGAGCTTGCCGATGAGGGCGAGGGCGTAGAGAAGTTTCGCAGAGAGATCGGCTGGCGCGAATTCTCCTACCACCTGCTGTTCAACAATCCGCAATTGGCGACGAAGAACTACAATGCTTCGTTCGACAATTTCACATGGCGCAACGCTCCAGACCATCTTGCCGCGTGGCAGCAAGGTCAAACCGGCTATCCCATCGTCGATGCCGGGATGCGCCAGCTCTGGCAGACCGGCTGGATGCACAACCGTGTCCGCATGATTACGGCATCGTTTCTGATCAAGCATCTGCGCGTTGACTGGCGCCGGGGTGAGGAATGGTTCTGGGATACGCTTGTCGATGCGGACCCCGCCAGCAATGCCGCAAGCTGGCAATGGGTCGCTGGATCAGGAGCCGATGCGGCGCCGTATTTCCGGATTTTCAACCCCATGCTGCAGGGCGACAAGTTCGACCCGAGGGGTGGTTACATCAGGGAATTTGTGCCGGAACTCAAACATCTTCCCGACAAATATCTGCATGCGCCATGGCTTGCTCCGGAAGCGGTTTTGAAGGATGCCAAGGTCAGCCTCGGCGAAACCTATCCGCAGCCGATCGTCGATCATCAGGCGGCGCGACAGCAGGCATTGATCGCCTATGCCGAGACGCGAAAAACATCTGAACCGATTTAGCTGTAAAACCATTTTCCGTGGAAAAGGCAAAAACGAACCTTCCAAAGCGGTTCGCACGTCGATTTTTGATCAAAAAATGGCGAGAATTGGCCTCAAGGTCCACATCGTGCACAATTTTTTTGACGTTTTCGTAAAATTTGCTTTGAGAGAAAACAGCCCGAAAATGCTGATCTATCCTCATCTTAGCGCAATTTGACCAGCACAGTCGATCCGAATATTTCGCAAATTTTGCGGAATCGACGGCTTGCGTTTGGTCAAATTTTGGCTTTTGTTCATGCCTTCTATTACTTAAGGCCAATACAAAAGGGGAAGGACTTAAAAATGTCATTTATGAAACTCAACCTCCGTGCGGCACTGCTGCTTGGATCGCTGATGATAGGCGCAAGCCCTGCACTGGCAGAGACCGTGCTGCATCGCGGCAACAGCGGTGAACCGCAGACCCTTGACCAGGCTCAGACCTCCATCGATATCGAAGCTTTCATCGTCAAGGACCTCTATGAAGGCCTGACCGTTTATGATGCCGATGGCAAGATCGTTCCCGGCGCTGCCGAAAGCTGGAAAGTTTCAGATGATGGCACGGTCTACACATTCAAGCTGCGCGATAAAGCCAACTGGTCTGACGGCACGCCTGTAACATCGGAAGATTTCGTCTTCTCGATGCGCCGCGTCGAAGATCCAAAGACCGCAGCCGGTTACGCCAACATTCTTTATCCGATCAAGAACGCTGAAGCCGTCAACAAGGGCAAGGCCAAGATCGAAGAACTCGGCGTAAAGGCGATTGACGCCAAGACGCTGGAAATCACGCTCGAACGTCCTACCCCGTTCTTTATCGAACTGCTGTCACACCAGACCGCATTGCCGATCAACAAAGCCAGCTTCGAAAAAAATGGCGCTGACTTCGTCAAACCGGGCAAGCTCGTCGGCAACGGCGCATTCAAGCTGGTTGAACATGTTCCAAACGATCATCTGACTGCCGCCAAGAACGAAAACTATTGGGACGCAGCAAACGTCAAACTCGACAAGGTGATTTTCTATCCGCTCGAAGATCAGGCCGCTGCTGTCCGACGTTATGAAGCCGGTGAACTTGACCTCGTTTACAACTTCTCTTCCGACCAGATCGAGCGCATGCGCGCTGCCAATGCCAAGCAGGTCCATGTGACCCCGGCTCTGGCAACTTATTACTACCCCTTCGATACACGCGTTGAGCCTTTCAATGACGTTCGCGTGCGCCGCGCTCTGTCCATGGCGGTTGATCGCGACTTCCTTGCCAAGGATATCTACAACGGCACGAAATTGCCGGTCTATTCCCTGGTTCCCCCAGGCATGGAAAATTACGGCGAACCGTCAAAGGCAGATTTCGCCGACAAATCTCAGCTTGACCGTGATGACGATGCGCTCAAGCTGATGAAGGAAGCGGGCTACGGCGAAGGCGGCAAGCCGCTGAACATTGAAATCCGTTACAACACCAACCCGAACCACGAGCGTGTTGCAACGGCCGTTGCCGATATGTGGAAGAAGGCCTTCGGCGCCAATGTAACGCTGATGAATCTCGATATTTCCTCGCATTACGCTTACCTGCAGGAAGGCGGCAAGTTCAACGTTGCACGCGCCGGCTGGACCGCTGACTATGCTGATCCAGAAAACTTCCTCAATCTCAATGTCAGCAGCAACAAGACATTCAATTACGGACATTATGAAAATCCGGAATTTGATGCGCTGATGAAGAAGTCCTACGAAGAGCGCAATCCAGCCGCTCGTGCCAAGATCCTGCACGAAGCTGAAGCTTTGATCATGCGTGATCAGCCCATCGCGCCGTTGATGAACGACGCCAACCTCTGGCTCGTGGCCGACAAGGTCAAGGGTTGGGGCGACAATGCCAATAATGAGCATCTGAGCAAATATCTCAGCGTTCAATAGCAAAGTCTGGCGCGCAATCTGCACCCGCAGGTTGCGCGCCTCTCATTTGCCCGGCTCGCTATGTGCCACTCTTTCGACCACATGTTTACAATCCGTAATTGCCTGACGCTTTCCCGTTTCACCGGGGCAGCGCACAGGTAAGCTTTGTCCATTTCGTGTCAGTCGCCGATCAGTAAAATGGTGAGGAATAATCCAATGACGTTTGCGAAGTTCAGTTTTTCCGCTGCCTTGCTTGCAGGCTCTCTCTTGCTTGGTTTGAGCCCGGCCTTGGCCGAAGCGGTGCTGCACCGCGGCAATAGCGGTGAACCGCAAACGCTGGATCCTTCCCAGACATCGCTCGAAATCGAAGCTTTCATCCTGAAAGATCTCTACGAAGGTCTTACCTCCTACAATCCCGCCGGCAAGATCGTACCGGGAGCGGCCGAGAGCTGGACAGTGTCAGATGACGGCACGGTTTACACATTCAAGATCCGCGACAAGGCCAACTGGTCGGATGGATCGCCTGTTACAGCTAATGATTTCATTTTCTCGTTCAAGCGGGTGGAAGAGCCGAAGACGGCCGCTGGCTATGCTAACATGCTCTATCCCATCAAGAACGCAGAAAAGATCAACAAAGGCGCGCTGCCGGTTGATCAATTGGGCATGAAAGCCATCGACGCCAAGACGCTAGAAATAACGCTGGAGCGTGCGACCCCGTTCTTCGTGGAACTATTGGCCCACCAGACTGCACTGCCGGTCAATAAGGCCAGCCTGGAAAAGAATGGCGCCGAGTTCATCAAGCCGGGCAAGCTCGTCTCCAACGGCGCTTTCGAACTGGTCGAACACGTCCAGAACGATCATCTGACCGCAGCAAAGAACCCTGATTACTGGGGTGCGGCCGATGTCAAACTCGACAAGGTGATTTTCTATCCAACCGAAGATCAGGCGGCGGCCGTGCGGCGCTTCGAGGCCAAGGAAATGGACCTCGTCTACAATTTCTCCGCAGACCAGATCGAACGGCTGAAAGCATCGATGGGCGATCAGGTCCGTATCACCCCGGCCCTTTCCACTTATTTCTATTCGTTCGATACGCGCGTCGAGCCATTCAGTGATGTTCGCGTGCGCCGGGCGCTGTCCATGACCATTGACCGTGATTTCCTCTCGAAGGAAATCTACAAGGGTGCACAGCTGCCAACCTATTCGCTCGTACCATTGGGTATTGCCAGCTACGGCGAACCTGAAAAATCTGATTTCGCCGATATGTCCCAGCTCGACCGCGAAGACAAGGCGCTCGAACTGATGAAGGAAGCGGGCTACGGCAAGGGTGGCAAGCCGCTCAACATCGAAATCCGCTACAACACCAATCCCAACCACGAACGTGTTGCCATCGCGGTCGCCGACATGTGGAAAAAGGCCTTCGGAGCAAATGTCACGCTGCTGCAGAACGATATCAGCGCGCACTACGCCTATCTGAAGGAGGGCGGCAAGTTCAACGTCGCCCGCGCCGGCTGGACTGCGGACT
Source organism: Phyllobacterium sp. 628 (assembly GCF_014189505.1). Classification (GTDB taxonomy): domain Bacteria; phylum Pseudomonadota; class Alphaproteobacteria; order Rhizobiales; family Rhizobiaceae; genus Phyllobacterium. The sequence continues at coordinate 253,263 of NZ_CP050303.1, forward strand.
ATGCCGACGCCGAAAACTTCATGGTCATCAATCTCAGCACCAACACCACCTTCAACTATGGCCGCTGGAACAATCCTGAATTCGATGCTCTGGTGAAAAAATCTTACGACGAAAAAGATCCTGCAGCCCGCTCCAAGATCCTGCATCAGGCAGAGGCATTGGTGCTGCGCGAACAGCCTGTCGCGCCCATGATGAATTTTGGTCAGCTCTGGCTTGTCTCCAATCGGGTCAAGGGCTGGGAAGACAACGGCACCAACGATCACCTGAGCAAATATCTGAGCCTCGAACAGTAACCGCACGTGCTGCCCTGTCAGGGGCCGCACGCTTTGATCAATAGGGAAAGGACGGTAAATGATGTCTGTGAAGTTTAATCTGCGCACCGCAATCCTGCTTGGCACGCTAATGCTTGCCGCCAGTCCAGCCCTTGCGGAGGCGGTTCTGCACCGGGGCAATTCCGGCGAACCCAATACGCTGGACCAATCCCAGACATCCATTGATATCGAAGCCTTTATCGTCAAGGACCTGTATGAGGGACTGACGATCTATGACGCCAGCGGCAAGATCGTGCCGGGCGCTGCGGAGAGCTGGAAAGTATCGGACGATGGCACCGTCTATACATTCAAACTGCGCGACAAGGCCAACTGGTCCGATGGCACGCCTGTCACCGCAGAAGATTTCGCCTTCTCGTATCGCCGCATAGAAGACCCGAAGACGGCCGCCAAATATGCCAATATCCTGTATCCGATCAAGAATGCCGAAAAGGTCAACAAGGGCGAAATCCCGACCGACCAGCTCGGCGTGAAAGCAGTGGATGCCAAGACCCTTGAGGTCACACTGGAACGTGCAACACCCTTCTTTCTTGAGCTGCTTGCACACCAGACCGCGCTTCCCGTGAACAAGGCAAGTCTCGAGAAGAATGGCGCTGAATTCGTCAAGCCGGGTAAGCTGGTCAGCAACGGCGCTTTCAAACTGCTCGAACACGTGCCGAACGATCACCTGACGGCTGGAAAGAACCCGGAATATTGGGATGCTGCCAGCGTCAAGCTCGACAAGGTGATTTTCTACCCAACCGAGGATGATGCGGCAGCCCTCCGGCGTTTTGAAGCCAAGGAAATGGATATTGTCTTCAATTTCTCGGCCGATCAGATCGCGCGTTTGCGTAAAACCTTTGGCGACGAGGTTCACATCTCCCCCCGTCTCGGCACTTACTATTACGCCTTTGACTCGCGTACCGAGCCCTTCAACGATGTGCGTGTACGCAATGCGCTGTCCATGGCAATCGACCGGGACTTCCTTGCCAACGAAATCTACAGCGGCGCTCAATTGCCAGCCTATTCAGTCGTCGCTCCCGGTATCGCCACCTACGGCGAACCAGAAAAGCCGGCTTTTGCCAGCATGTCCCAGCTTGATCGCGACGACAAAGCCATCGCTCTGATGAAAGAGGCCGGATACGGCGAGGGCGGCAAGCCGCTCAACATCGAAATCCGCTACAACACCAATGCCAATCATGAGCGTATCGCCACCGCCGTCGCAGACAATTGGAAGAAGACATTCGGCGCCAACGTCACCTTGATGAATCTCGATGTGTCGTCCCACTATGCCTACCTGCAGGAGGGCGGCAAATTCAATGTCGCCCGCGCCGGATGGATCGCCGATTACGCCGATGCCGAAACCTTCCTGGCCCTCAACATGAGCTCCAACAAGACCTTCAATTACGGGCACTACAGCAACCCGGAATATGATGCGCTGATGAAGCAGTCCTATGACGAGCGCGATCCCGTCGCCCGCTCGAAAATCATGCATCAGGCAGAAGCTTTGCTGGCGCGCGATCAACCGGTCACCACGCTGATGAACAGTGCCAATCTCTGGCTTATTGCCGGCAAAATCAAAGGCTGGGTGGATAATGCACCCAACGAACATCTGAGCAAATATCTGAGCCTTGCGGAATAATGTTGTCTTGAACGCAAGGGTTAACTGAGTGAGTGGGTGCAGCTGCTGCGGAAGCTGCACAGAAGAGAGAGTATATCTCCATGTTTCATTTCGTCCTTCGCCGATTGGCGAGCGCGGTGCCGACATTGTTTATTGTCGTCACGATTTCGTTCTTCCTGATGCGCTTCGCACCGGGTGGTCCCTTCAACCTTGAAAGACCGCTGCCACCCGCGACGATGGAGAACCTGATGAAGGCCTACCATCTGGATCAGCCGCTCTGGAACCAGTATCTGCAATATCTCAAGAATGCAGTCACCGGCGATTTCGGCCCGAGCTACATCTACAAGGACAACACCATCGCCGAATTGATCGGCAAGGGTTTACCTTACTCGGTTGAACTGGGTTTCTATGCTCTTTTGCTTGCTCTTATCGGCGGGGTTACCGTCGGAACGATTGCAGCCCTCCGGCAGAACAGTTTCCTCGATTTCCTTATCATGTCCGTCGCAACGATCGGTGTGACCGTGCCCAACTTCGTCGTCGGGCCCGTCCTCACCCTGATCTTCGCCGTATTGTTGTCACTGTTGCCTGCAGGTGGCTGGGGGGATGGCTCCTGGCGCTTCCTTCTGCTGCCGATGATTGCGCTGGCATTGCCGCAGCTGGCCGTGTTTGCCCGCCTCACACGTGGCTCCATGATTGAAGGTCTGCATACGGACCATATCCGCACGGCACGCGCCTACGGATTGCCACCGCGCACTGTCATCATCACGCACGCGATGCGCGGCGCGCTTCTGCCCGTCGTGTCTTACCTCGCGCCGTGTGCCGCAGCCTTGCTGACTGGATCGGCCGTGGTCGAGACTATCTTCACCATCCCCGGCGTCGGCCGCTATTTCGTGCTCGGCGCTATCAACCGCGATTATACGCTTGTGATGGGAACCGTGGTTCTCGTGGCGATTTTCGTCATCGTTTTCAATCTTGTGGTCGATATTCTGTACGGCCTTCTTGATCCGAGGGTTCGCCATGACTGATATATCCGCAACAATCATTCCGCCCGAGGAAAGCAAAGGACGCAGTCTGTTCCAGCTGGCGACCATTCGCTTTCGCCGCAACCGCGCCGCCATGGCTGGCTGTGTTGTCTTGGTCCTGATCACGGTCTTCTCGTTTTTCGGGCCGTATTTCATCAATCATACCTACGATCAGGTGTTCCCGTCCTATGTAACGATCCCGCCAAGTCTTGAGGCCTTGCCCAAGACCAATACGCTTGGGGATGTCATGGCCGGCGTGGCAAGCCGCGCCAAAGTCGAGCTGAAAGAGTTCGCCGTTGACGGCAATACGTTTACGGCAACCATCCATTCGGAGCAGACGATCGATCCGCGCACGACCCGCTATTTCGACCGGGCAAACGAGTTTGACAACACACAGGTTGCCGCCACGGAAGACGACGGCAAAACCCTGAAACTCTCCGGCAATGTCAACCGCGAATACTTCTTCTTCGGCACGGATGCCAATGGCCGCGATATGCTGGCCCGTATCATGCTCGGCGGACAGATTTCGCTTGCCGTGGGTTTCCTGGCCAGCCTTGTTTCACTGGCAGTTGGCGTGACCTACGGTGCTATCTCCGGTTACATCGGCGGGCGCGTTGACAATGTGATGATGCGCCTCATCGAAATTCTATACTCACTGCCATTCGTTTTTCTCGTCGTGGTTCTCGTCGTGTTTTTCGGGCGAAGTTTTATCCTGATCTTTCTGGTGATCGGCGCGGTGGAGTGGCTGGATATGGCCCGCATCGTGCGCGGCCAGACACTGGCGCTCAAACGCCGCGAATTTATCGGAGCGGCGCAGGCATTGGGATTGACGGACTGGCAGATTATCCGCCGGCACATCATTCCCAATACGATCGGCCCGGTCATTGTTTTCGTCACGGTTGTGGTTCCGAAAGTCATCCTTCTGGAAAGCTTCCTCTCCTTCCTTGGCCTTGGTGTTCAGGCACCGCTGACCAGCTGGGGCGCGCTGATTTCAGAAGGGGCAAACAAGATGCAGTCCGCACCCTGGTTGCTGATTTTCCCTGCAATTTTCTTTGTCATCACCCTGTTCTCGCTGAACTTCATTGGTGATGGCCTGCGTGATGCACTCGACCCTAAGGACCGCTAAAATGACGGACAACAAGGATTATGTATTGTCCGTACGCGGACTGAAAGTTGACTTCACCACACCCGACGGCGATGTGAACGCCGTCAAGGGCATCGATCTGGATGTGCTGCCCGGCGAGACGCTCGCCGTAGTGGGCGAATCCGGCTCCGGCAAGAGCCAGACCATGATGGGCATTATGGGCCTTTTGGCCAAGAATGGCCGTGTGGTTGGTTCGGCAAAATATCGCGGCAAGGAACTGGTGGGGCTTTCCACCAAAGCGCTCAATGATGTGCGTGGTTCGAAAATCACGATGATTTTCCAGGAGCCGATGACCTCGCTTGATCCGCTCTATACGATCGGGCGGCAGATCGCAGAGCCGATCGTCCATCACAAGGGTGTCAGCTTCAAGCAGGCCAAGGTGCGCGTGCTCGAGCTGCTGAAGCTCGTCGGTATTCCCGAGCCGGAGCGCCGTATCAACAGCTATCCGCATGAAATGTCGGGCGGTCAGCGGCAGCGCGTCATGATCGCCATGGCGCTTGCCAACGAGCCCGATCTTCTGATTGCCGATGAGCCGACCACTGCGCTCGATGTGACGATTCAGGCGCAAATTCTTGATCTGCTGCGGGAGCTGCAGAAGCGCTTCGGCATGGCCATTGTTCTCATCACGCACGATCTGGGCGTGGTCAAACACTTTGCCGAACGCGTCGTCGTCATGCGGCGAGGCGAGGTTGTGGAGAAAGGGACGATCAAGGATATCTTTGAAAATCCTCAGGAAGACTACACCAAGATGCTGCTGGCGGCCGAACCCAGCGGCAGCAAATCGGCGCCGGAAGACAAGGCGCCCGTGATGCTTGAAGGGCGCAATGTCACAGTCGATTTCGCTATTGGCGGCGGCTTCTTCTCCAGCGCCCATACGCGTTTCCGCGCTGTGGACGGGGTCACAGTTCGCCTGAAACAGCGGCAGACGATCGGCATTGTCGGCGAATCCGGCTCCGGCAAATCAACGCTTGGCCGTGCACTGCTGCGGTTGCTGCCGAGCAGTGGCCAGTATCATTTTGGCAGCAAGAATATTTCCAACTTTGACCGCTCGGCGATGCGGCCATTGCGGCGGGAATTGCAGCTGGTGTTCCAGGATCCATACGGATCGCTGTCACCACGCCAGACAGTCGGCGAAATCATCACAGAGGGCCTGCTCATTCACGAGCCGCAACTGTCACGTTCAGACCGCGACAAGCGGGCTGTCGCAGCACTGAAGGAAGTCGGCCTCGATCCCACGGCACGCAACCGCTATCCGCATGAGTTTTCCGGCGGCCAGCGGCAGCGTATTGCCATTGCCCGTGCGATGATCCTCAAGCCGAAAGTCGTTATTCTTGATGAGCCGACATCGGCGCTTGACCGTTCCGTGCAGGGGCAGGTGATTGAGCTGTTGCGCGACCTGCAGGCCAAACACGACCTGTCCTATATTTTCATCAGTCACGACCTCGCGGTTATCAAGGCGATGTCGGATTATGTGATCGTGATGAAAAGCGGAAAGATTGTCGAGGAAGGCCAAACCGACGACATTTTTGACGCGCCACAGCACGATTATACGAAGACACTGATCGGCGCAGCGTTCGATTTGGACTAATAAGACGTAGAATGAATAACGCCATTCTATCGACATGATGTCATAGAATGGCGTTGCTTAAAGCAGCCCGCTCTCGTTAAAGTTCCGAACGCCACGGTGGGTTCGCACCAGCGCGCGAGACCGTCACTGCTGCGGCTTTGACGCCAAGCAGCAAAGCATCGCGGATCTGACTTTCGCTCAGCGATGTCAGCCCGGTTTTCACCAGAAGGCCCGCTTCCTGCAGCGAGGTCAAAACACCGGCAGTAAATGTATCGCCCGCACCGACCGTATCGACCACCGGCACTTTTTGTGCAGCAACCTGCACGGTGAGTTCCAATGTATAGCCGGTCACACCATCGGCGCCGTGGGTTACCAGAATGAGCTTCGGCCCGAACTGCGACGCTGGAACAATCCAGCGCCGTGCGATTTCGTCAATCGTGCCGCTTTCGCCAAACCAGCGTAGGTCCTCGTCGGAAATCTTGACGATATCGCTCATGGCAATCATACGGCGCATACGGGCGAGGTGCTTTTCCTTGTCCGGGATAAAGCCGGGGCGGATGTTGGGATCGAGAACAATCACACGCTTTTCATGTTCCCGCGCCATCAGCGCTTCATAGGTCGAACCGCAGGGCTCCGGAATGAGGCTGATCGCGCCGAATTGCAGCGTGGTGACATTGTCGTCAAGCTGCGGCAGATCGGCAATCGCCAGCGAACGTCCAGCACTGTTCTCGTCGTAGAAAATATAGCTGGCCTGGCCATCGGTCAGCCGCACGAAGGCGAGTGTCGTCGGCTGCGGCGAGATATGCGCATAGCGCGTGCCAACATGGTTTTCCGCAAGGCTGTCACGCAGCATCTGGCCGAAGAAATCCGATGAAACGCCGGAGTAAAATTCTGTCGGCACGCCAAGCCGCCCGAGAGCAATTGCCGTATTGAACACCGCGCCGCCAACATAGGGCGCAAAGGCTGCTTCACCTGCGTCGCTCTTACGCGGCAGCATGTCGATCAGGGCTTCACCACAGCATAGGATCATTGGTCAGTCTCTTTCGATGGATAGATGACGCCCTTGCGGACGATAATATTGCCGTAAAGCCTTGGTTCGCTCGTTGCAATGATCGTGTGGGCATTCTTCACGCGCGTATAAAAGGCATCGCCTGCCAGTGGCACCACTGGAAAGCCCGGAGCACGGCGTGCGCAGACGTCAATCATTTCCCGATGCACCGAATCAAGCAAGCCCGGATTGCCCTTGACCGTCGCGCGAAACAAAGCTTGCGGAACGAAATCATCAACAGGCAGGACCTGCAGAATTGCGTCGAGAATTGGGATCAGCGGCAGGCCATCAGCACGGATCAATCGGCGGCCATGTTCCAGCGCCGGATAATTGCCGTCCACCAATGCGATCTCGTCGCCATGTCCCATGGCGCGCAAAGTCGCCAGCAGCTCCGGCCCGAGAACAGGCGGAATACCAATCAACACGTTCAATCACCCTTTCTGAATATTTTCTGTCCGATGAGAAAGCGGTCGGACAAAGCAAGGCTGGCTGCGCCCAATGCCCTTGCATGAATGCCAACCGAGCCTTCGACGATGGACGGCAGTTCGATACCCTCCAGATCAAATGTGCCGACATGCTTGCGCACCGCATCGACAATCCGCACCCGCACGCTGGCAGGCATCCAGCCATCAATAATGGCCGCTTCGAAATCAACGATGGATGAAGCTGCAATCACCGCATGTGCAATTGCTTTGCCCGAACGGTCAATCCATCCGTCGAGTTCTTCGCCCATCGGGCCCCAGTCCTCCGGTGATGTCCAAAGCGGGGAGGGGTCACGGCCAAGCCCTGTCACGATCCGTTCCAGCGCCGTGATTGAGGCAATATCAATGAGCTGCCGGGATTCACCATCTGGTCCTGGCACCGGCATGGAGCCCAACGCTCCAGCATTTCCCGTACGGCCGGAATAGAGATTGCCATTGATGACAATGCCGCCGCCGACGAAGGAACCGATATAGAAATAAACGAAATCGTTGAGGTCTTTGGTTTCGCCAAAGACAAGCTCAGCGCCGCAGGCAGCGGTGATGTCATTCTGCAGGTAGACAGGGAAATCACAAATCGCTGCGATAGATGCCTTGATATCGGTCTGCCGCCACTGGTCCAGGATTTCCTGCGGTGCGCCAACCGTATCGGCCCATTTCCACAGTTCGAACGGAGCGGCAATACCAAGTCCAGCTACCTTGGAACGCTGCTTTGCATCAAGCCCGGCCATCATGGTTGCGATACCATCCCGGGCAAAGGCAACCACAGAATCCGGTGTGGGATAGGGGTAGGGGAGGTGCAGCATCGAGCGTATCCGGCCGACGAAATCAATCAGGACAAGATCGGCACTGCGGCGTCCGATCTTCAGGCCAAGGAAAAATGCTCCTTCGGGATTGAGCGACATCGGGATCAGCGGCTGACCGATCCGGCCGCGCAACGGTTCTTCGCGCGACAACAGTTCGTCGGCTTCAAGCATGCGCATGATGATCGAGATTGTCTGCGCCGAAAGGCCGGTCATCCGGGCAATGGCAGTTTTGGCGAGGCTGCCATGCTGGCGCAACAAGGAAAGCACGACCCGCTCATTGTGGTCGCGCATACCGCTCTGATTTGTACCTTGATGGAGCGGCGGCCGTGTTCCTCCCGAACCGTGACGCTCCGATAGTCTGATGCCCAAAAGGACGTCCTCCCTCATATCGGGCGACAATGGAGCGATTGGGTAAAGCTGTCAATAATAAATAAGAGTGATTTATTAATGTTGACAGGTCGGCGAGGCTGGTATTTCCTAGGGCAGCACTTGGCCGGGAGGATAACTGTCCGAGATGTTCATGAGAGAAGTCGGGCTGCCGGGGTGGCGGCACGTCGCGTTATGGATTTAACGCGTTTTGAATCAAACTCTGGGAGGTAATGACATGCGCAAAAGCATTTTTCTGAAATCAACCGTTTTCGGTGCCACGGCTGTGGCAATCGCTGCTTTCGCAGCCCCGGCACAGGCTGCCGGTGTCGGCGCTTGCCTGATCACCAAAACTGATACCAACCCGTTCTTCGTCAAAATGAAGGAAGGCGCGGTCGCCAAAGCCAAGGAACTGGGCGTTGACCTGAAGACCTATGCCGGCAAGATCGATGGCGACAGCGAAAGCCAGGTTGCAGCGATCGAAACCTGCATTGCTGATGGTGCCAAGGGTATCCTGATCACAGCTTCGGATACAGCAGGTATTGTTTCATCGGTTAAACAGGCACGTGATGCGGGCGTTCTCGTGATCGCACTCGATACACCGCTTGATCCGGTCGATGCGGCAGATGCAACCTTTGCAACAGACAATCTTCTGGCTGGTGAACTGATTGGCCAGTGGGCTTTGGGCACCTTGGGCGACAAGGCCAAGGATGCAAAGGTCGCATTCCTTGATCTCACACCATCACAGCCTTCCGTTGACGTACTGCGCGATCAGGGCTTCATGAAAGGCTTTGGCATTGACGTTGTCGATATCAACAAGATCGGCGACGAAAAGGACCCGCGTATCGTCGGCCACGACATTACCAATGGCAATGAAGAAGGCGGCCGCAAAGCCATGGAAAACCTTCTGCAGAAGGATCCGGGCATCAACGTCGTTCACACCATCAACGAACCGGCAGCAGCCGGTGCCTATGAAGCCCTGAAAGCTTTCGGCAAGGAAAAAGATGTCCTCATCGTTTCCATCGACGGCGGCTGCCCTGGTGTAAAGAATGTTGAAGCTGGCGTTATCGGCGCAACTTCGCAGCAATATCCGCTGATGATGGCTTCGCTCGGCATTGAGGCGATCAAGAGGTTCGCTGATACTGGCGAAAAGCCGAAGCCGACTGAAGGCAAGAGCTTCTTCGATACTGGCGTATCCCTTGTTACCGACAAGCCGGTCAAAGGTGTACCCTCTATCGACGTGAAGACTGGCCTTGCAAAGTGCTGGGGCTGATCACAGCCTGATCTAAGAGAAAAGCAAGCAGACAGGGAGGGGACGGTGTAAAACCGTCCTCTCCATACTGCACAAATTTTCGGGGAGCCAACCCATGACCGAAACGAATCCGGGAACACAACCCAAGCAGGAATTCGAGAATGTGCTGACGCAAAGCGCGACAGCTGTTGCCAATTTTGATACCGAGCGGAAAAGCCTGATCGAACAGACGCGGCATTTCCTTCATTCGAGCCCCGCAGCCGTTCCGCTGATCGTGCTCGTGCTTTCGTTGATTATCTTCGCTGTCATCGTTGGGTCGCGATTCTTCACGCCCTTCGCCCTGTCGCTCATTCTGCAACAGGTGGCGATTGTCGGCATCGTTGGCGCGGCACAGACACTGGTGATCCTGACCGCTGGCATCGACCTCTCGGTCGGCGCGATCATGGTTCTCACCTCCGTCGTCATGGGACAATTCACCTTCCGCTACGGCCTTCCGGTGGAGCTCTCCATCCTGTGCGGCGTCGCACTGGGCGGGCTGTGCGGTCTGATCAACGGCATCCTTATCGCTTATGTGAAACTGCCGCCCTTCATTGTCACCCTCGGCACATGGCAGATCTTTCTGGCGACGACTTATATCTATTCCGCCAATGAAACGATCCGGGCGCAGGATATCGAAACGAACGCGCGCATGCTGCAGTTCTTCGGTGAAAAGGTCCAGATTGGCGGCGCCACCTTCACCTACGGCGTGTTTGCCATGATCCTGCTGATCGGCATCCTCTGGTACGTCCTCAATCATACCGCATGGGGCCGCCATCTCTACGCGATCGGTGACGATCCCGAAGCAGCGGAACTTGCGGGTGTCAGAACCAAGCGTGTTCTCATTTCCGTTTATGTATTGGCTGGCTTCATCTGCGCTTTGGCAGGCTGGGCACAGATCGGCCGTAATGGTTCGGTTTCGCCACAGGTTGGCCAGTTCGCCAATATCGAATCCATCACAGCCGTTGTGATCGGCGGCATGTCGCTGTTTGGCGGACGCGGCTCCATTCTCGGCATGCTGTTCGGCGCGCTGATCGTCGGCGTCTTCTCCTTCGGCATGCGCATGTACGGCACCGACGTGCAATGGACCTATCTGATGATCGGCGTTTTGATCATTTCGGCTGTAGCAATTGATCAGTGGATCAGAAAGGCAGCAAGCTGATGACCCAGGAACCTATCCTTACCGCACGTGGTCTGGTCAAGCGTTACGGCCGCGTCACTGCGCTCGATCATGCGGATTTCGATCTTTATGCCGGCGAAGTTCTGGCCGTCATCGGCGACAATGGAGCGGGCAAATCCTCGCTGATTAAGGCGATCTCCGGCGCTGTCCACCCTGATGAGGGTGAAATCAAGCTGGATGGCAAGGTGATCAATTTCCGTTCGCCGATGGAAGCGCGCGATGCGGGGATCGAAACCGTGTACCAGAACCTGGCCCTGTCTCCGGCGCTTTCCATTGCCGACAATATGTTCCTTGGCCGTGAAATCCGTAAACCGGGTTTCCTTGGCAGCTGGATGCGCATGCTTGACCGCAAGACGATGGAAAAGCAGGCGCGCGACAAGCTGACCGAGCTCGGGTTGATGACCATCCAGAACATCAGCCAGGCAGTCGAAACGCTATCCGGCGGTCAGCGGCAGGGTGTTGCGGTGGCCCGTGCGGCGGCCTTCGGCTCCAAGGTTGTGATCATGGATGAGCCAACGGCAGCGCTCGGCGTGAAAGAGTCCCGCCGCGTGCTTGAGCTCATTCAAGATGTGAAAAAGCGCGGATTGCCGATTGTGCTGATCTCGCACAATATGCCACATGTTTTCGAAGTGGCGGACCGCATCCACATCCACCGGCTTGGCAAACGTCTTTGTGTGATTAATCCCAAGGAATACACCATGTCGGATGCCGTGGCATTTATGACGGGGGCCAAAGAGCCACCTGCCAACCTTATTGCATGAAGGAAAATATTGAAAAATGAAACGGTCTGAAGTCAACGAAATCATCCGTGAAAGCGATAAGTTCATCCGCTCTTTCGGCTATGTCATGCCACCCTTCGCATATTGGTCGCCGGAAGAGATGAAGGCCCGCACGTCAAGCGATGCCAAAGCCATACTCGACGCCCGGCTCGGCTGGGACATTACCGATTACGGACAGGGCAAATTCGATGAACTTGGCCTGTTTCTCTTCACCACCCGCAACGGCAATCAGGCAGACCTGAAAAAGGCGGCGGCATGCTCTATGCGGAAAAGATCATGATTTCCCGCGAAAAGCAGCTTTCGCCGATGCATCGTCATATCGTCAAGGCCGAAGATATCATCAATCGTGGCGGGGGCACACTCGTACTCGAACTGTTCAACTCCAATGCCGATGGCAGCGTTGACGAGAAGACCGACGTGGAAGTGGCTACGGACGGGCGTATCGTCAGGCAGAAGGCCGGCGGCTTGCTCAAACTGCAGCCGGGCGAAAGCGTCACCCTGCTGCCGGGCAACTGGCATGCATTCTGGGGTGAGGGCGGCGACGTGCTGATCGGCGAAGTCTCCACAGTGAACGACGATCTGACCGACAATATTTTCCGCGAGCCGATCGGGCGTTTCTCTTCAATCAATGAAGACGAAGCACCTTTGCATCTTCTCGTCTCCGACTATGACAAATGGCTCGCCTGAGCGGCGGCCCAAACTCTGACAGCAAGTAGCATGCAATGAATATAACGATCGAGGATCTGGTTCCGGTCATTTTGGCTCGCGCTGCGGAAACCAAGCGCCTGATCGTGGCGATTGCCGGCCCTCCCGGGGCCGGTAAATCGACTGTCTCTGCAGCGCTTTGCGAGGCAATCAACACTATAGAAGCCGATGCAGCCGTTGTGGTGCCGATGGATGGATTCCATCTCGACAATGCCATTCTTGAAGCCCGCGACCAGCGCAAGCGCAAGGGTTCACCATCTACATTTGACTGTGCTGGCCTCGAGATTTTGCTGAAGCGGCTGCGGGCAGGGGAGGATGAGGTTGTCATTCCGTTGTTTGACCGCAAGCTTGATCTGGCACGCGCCGGCGCCGGCATCGTGCGCGGTGATCAGCGCATCCTGCTGGTCGAAGGCAATTATCTCCTGCTGAATGAACATCCGTGGGACCGGCTGGCACCGCTGTTTGATATGACAGTGTTTCTGCAAGTGGACCGCATTGAAATGGAAAACCGGCTGGTGCAACGCTGGCTCGGCTTCGGTTATAATGTTGGCTCGGCCCAGCAGCGGGCGCAGTCCAACGACATACCCAATGCGGAACTTGTGCTGTCCGCATCGCGTCCGGCGGACTATACCGTCACTAATTAATCTCAGCCTTTGTCATATGGGTGTGACAGGTAACGGCAATGAGGTTGCCATTATCGAAGCGAGATATGATGCGCGAGCTTTATCCAGAGATTGAACCCCACGACGAAGGCATGCTTGATGTCGGGGATGGTAACAGCCTTCATTGGGAGGTGTGCGGCAATCCGCAGGGCATTCCGGCGCTCGTCCTGCATGGCGGGCCGGGATCAGGATACTCGACCACAACGCGCCGCTTCTTTGATCCGCAGCACTATCGCATCATTCTGTTTGACCAGCGCGGTTGCGGGCGTAGCACGCCTCACGCGAGCGATCCGAACTCGGATCTGTCAGTCAATACAACCGAACATCTGCTTGGCGATATCGAGCGGCTGCGCCGCCATCTGGACGTAAAAGACTGGTTGGTTTTCGGCATGTCCTGGGGCTGCACGCTCGGACTGGCCTACGCGCAACGGCATGCTGAACGCATTCGCGCATTGGTGTTCGCAGGGGTCACAACAACAAGACGCGCGGAAATTGACTGGCTGTACCGTGACATTGCACCTCTGTTTCCGGAACAGTGGGCGAAATTCCGGGCAGGGGCAGAATCGAATGGCGATCTCGTTGCTGCTTATTACCATTTATTGAATGATGCAGATCCGGCCATTCGCCTCAAGGCAGCACGTGACTGGCATGACTGGGAAGCCGCATCAATCCTGATTAATCCCGAAGCAAAACTGTCGCCCAAATGGTCGGATGACCGCTATCTGCTGGCACGAGCCCGCATTATCACCCACTATTTTCATCACAACGCTTGGCTCGACGATGGCATTCTGGTGCGGCAGGCACACCGTCTGAAAGGCATTGCGGGTGTGATGGTTCAAGGCCGTTTTGATCTTGAAGCCCCGCTTGTTACCGCATGGGAATTATCAAAGATTTGGCCGGATGGCGAACTTGTCATTGTTGGCAATGCAGGTCATTCACCCGGTAGTCCCGGCATGAGCAATGCAATCGTCACCGCCACCGACCACTTCGCGGGAAAATAAAAGGGGCCGGAAAAACCGGCCCCTTTTGCGATATCTAGAACTTGACGGTCAGATCAGCCTTGACCGCATTGTCGTTGGCTTCCCCGGAGAAACGCCCGGTGTAAGACAGCCCGACTGTGGTGTTCTTGCCAACGCCCACATCAAAGCCGGCTTCCACCGCCAGCGCATTCTCGGCGATCGGCAGACCTTCAATGGTGAAGGGACGGCCACCAGCGAAGGCGAGGGTCTGTTCCGGTGTTGTATCGCCGAAAGCGTGATCCCAGCCGAGCATGCCGCGCGCCGTGATGATGGTGCTCGCTCCCACCGCAAAGTCACGCGAAACGCGCAAGCCCAGGGTTGTTGTGGTTACATCGCTGGAGTCGGACAGACCTGTGAGGCCGGTGTCGCCGCCATTCTCCTGGAAAGATCCGGACTTCAGATGCACGTAACGGGCAGCAGCAAAGGGTTCCAAGGCCGCATAGGACGTATCGATACGATAGCCGAGTTCGCCAAACACCTGAACGGTCTTGGCATCATAAGAGGCGTTTTGCCCGGTAATGACACCGCCGAAAAGGGTATTGCGGTCGGTATCGATCTCGTGATGAGCAAGCGTGACACCCAGGCGAAGGCCAAGTGCATCCCACTGCCTGCCGCCATAAACACCAACCTGATAACTGTCGACGGATGCACTCGCCCCGCCGCTATGCAGCGAGGTATTGCCATAGCCTGCCAGAATACCGAACCGCCATGCATCGGCGATCACACCGTCGAGACCCGTGACAAAACCACCGGTATCGCGGCTGTAGCCGGAGGCATTGCCATTGCCATCCGCATGGGCCCACGCGCCATAGGCCTGACCCCAGATCGCAGTCGTAGCGGCTGCCGGTTCAACAGCAGCAAAAGCATCACTACCCTTTGCCTTGGTTTCCGGTCCGTAGCCCAGAGGATTGATCGTCGCCTGCGGCTTGACTGCGACGCCATCAAAGGCAGCCCGCAAACGGTCACCCGCTGCCTGACTGATAAAATGGCCATCCTCGATGAGGACGCCGCCAAGCGTGGCGGTGATTTCGCTTGAAAGCGAGTTATAACTCCCAGTCAGATTATCGAATACCGTGGCCGTGGCGACGGTATCATGCAGGGTGTTACCCCGTCCCAAGGCCTGAATGGCATCGGCAACGGATTTCTGGTTTTTGGTAATGGCAACATCGGAGAACTTGACGTTGTTCTCCTTGAGGTTGAGCTGCACGTCATTCGATCCATAAGCCAATGTTGTATCGATAAAGAGATAGATTGGCTTCTGATCAAACTTGCCATTGATGCCGCCGGACGAAGTAAGGACGGTATAGGTGTTATTGGCCAATGCGTTCAGCCGTTCCTGCGGCGTGAGGCTTTGGGTATTTTCCGGCGTTACCATCACAATACCGCCGAGAAGATTTGTCTTCCCGCCGACGATTAATTCATCAGCCGCTTTACCGTTCGTTTCGATATGCAGAACACTGCCTGCGTTGAAGGTCGCATTGCCAACCGCCGTCAACTTACCGACGGAATTGCCTGGCGCAACAATACCGCCACTGTTGACAACGAGCGAGCCTGCATCAGGATCGTTCGGATCAAGATGTCCGACTGAACCATTTCCACCCAACGTGCCACTGTTGTTGACAATCACCTTTGAGGTGATGGAACCATCGTCATTAAATGTTCCATCGGCCTTTTGTGTGCGGGAGATCGAGAGCAAGCCCCCGTTGATGATCGTATCACCCGTGTAAGTGTTTTTGCCGGTCAGCGTCAACGAACCGGACCCAGATTTGGTCAGACCGCCATCATAAGAAGCAGGATCCTTGAGCTTTGCAGCAAGGATCGGGACAAGCGCTTCATTAGCGTCATATTCAGCCAAGAGACTGAAGACTTTATCATGAATGATTGCTCCGCGTATTGTGTCCATGCTGGCCGCGGGCGTGTCTTTGAAGGCAGTAAATTGCGGCGCGCGCGGGAGGCTTGTGTTGGGCGCCGTGTTCACAAACGCATTCCACAAGGCTGTAGCTGTTGGATTTGCCAGCATAGCAGCGTTGGCTGCGTTATAGGCATCATTGGCCGCTTTCAGCTGGTCTGGTGTAAGGGGCGGATCTCTGCTTGAGCGTAATAATATCAAGTGCCGCGTATCGCTTGGTTACGAGATCAATCGCGGCTGGAACCCCTGCGGTGGGATACTGATTAAAGACCTCATCATTGACCCCCTGTATGCTTGCTTGAGAAACGCCGTTCTGCCAACCCAACTGGATTTTTTTGGCTGCCCAATCCGGAGCCATTTTTTCGTCTTCTAATTTACGCTGTGCCAGCGCTTCACTGGAAATATTGTTGCTCCAGGTATCGGTGATGCCTGCGCCGAGCGTAGCATTGAAGCGGGTCATGAACTGGCCGGGCCCATTTATGGCCTTGTCAAGATTGATCAGGCCCCAGCCGAAAACCTTATCTACACCGGCTTCACCCAGATCAGTCGAAGTCGTCTTGAGGATTTCGTTGACCTCGCCATTGGCGAGATAGGAGAACCGCTGCTTCAAGACCGTGAAGGCACCTGCTGCGAATGGCCCCGCCATGGATGTGCCGCTGAGCTCGGTATAATCAGGCGTCAGCTTGCTGTCATCAATGATATCCCCCGGTTTAAGATCTGTAATATCTCCCACAGGCACGCTGCTGTAGATTTGGGTTCCCGGCGCACCGACGCAGAAATATTTGGAATATCCGCAAATGCTGGAAAAGCTGCTGCGCGAAAAACCTTGAGGGTTTTCATCGTCGGCCTCGACACTCATTGTCGTCAGCCAGTTCTTTTCGACATCCGGCGCAAAGGCCGCCAGTCCGGCCAGCGCATCCGGTTCGAGACCGGCATCGTTGCCTGCGGAAAACTCCACGACAATACCGCTGCGGGCAGCCTTGAGCGCGCCGCTATAGGCGCCGCCTTCCGGCTTGCCGAGGATGGCATTGATCTCCTGGAACTGCTTGTAGGCCTCTCCGTAAGACCAGGATGTATTTGAAAGGCCAACACCCCAACTGTCCGTAATGACGTTGACGCCACTGTTGATCATGGCATCCCACGCCTTGCCATAGACCGCACCGTCATTGCCGACAACAACGCCGTCTTCAGGACCTGCATCATAGTTATTGGCAGCAAAAATCTGGGTATCAAAGGCGACCCCCATCATCTCCTTGCCATCCCGATTGGCGGCGGCAATACCTGCCACATGGGTTCCATGTGATGAAATCTCGCCATAACCATCGACGAACTGCTTGCCATCGGCAACGAAAGGATCACCGGCCTTAACGGGGATCTTGGGATCCGTATAAAGACGCGTGCCCGTTGTGGTGATGAAGGTCAGCTTGCCGGGGCCGGCAAATTCCGGATGACCTGCCCAGACCGGCTGATCGATGACGCCGAGTTTTCCGCCCTTGCCGGTAAAGCCCATTGCATAGGCAGTTTCGGCATGAATGGCCTTCAGCCCGACATTGCCATTGAATTCAGGATCATTCAGCCAGCTTTGCTTGGCAGCTTCGAGATCGTTTGTTCGCGTTCCGTCAGCATTAAAATATTTCGGAAGCTCTTGTGCAATGGCACCTGTCGCCATTGCTGCTGCAGAGACGAGTAGCGTTGTAAAAACAGTGGTTTTGAGATGTTTGCGGAAGGTGGAAAGACGATTGTATTGCGCAGAACGGTCCGCGCGGATGTCGCAAAAAGACATATAGGAATCCCCCGGTATAGTGACCAACTAATACGAAAGTACGGGAGACTGAAATTTTAATTGGCCGGAGGTCAAGCGCTCATATGCAGATTATGAATTTTTTGTGTTAATTTCTTGAACATTGTGGCAGATATGAAAAACTAAACCGATTGAATGTGACATTTATTTTTATGTAAAAACAAATGGTTACATTTTTGGCGACAATTGCGTTGCCATATTTGCCATAATTGCACCGGCAGCAGCCCGTGTGATGCCCGCCCACGACTGCAATATGTCAGGCGTTATGCGATAGGCTGGCCCCGTCACAGACACCCCCGCGATGAAATGTCGGTTATAAGAATGTATGGGTGCTGCAACGCAGCAAATACCCGCTTCGTGTTCCTCGCGGTCATAGGCATTGCCTTCCAGTCTTATCTGCCGGATTTCAGCGGAAAGAGTCTTGGCATCCAGTAAGGTGTTGGGGGTGAAACATCTGAATTCAACCTGTGCAAGGCGAACGTCCAGTTCATCGTCGGGCAGGGCGGAGAGGGCAGCTTTCCCCACGCCGGTACAATAGGCAGGTGCCGTATTGCCGATCTGCGAATACATCCGCACACTCTGGCGGCTCTCGACCTTGTCGAGATAAATTACCTCGGTGCCGCGCAGAACGCCAAGATGCACGGTTTCGCCAGTTTGCTCATGCAGTTTCTGCAGGTGTGGTTCGGCAATGGTGCGAAACTGATTGCTGGCCCAGGCCTTCGATGCAAATTGCAACAAGCGCAGACCAAGACCATACGAATTATCACGATTGACGCTGATAAGTCCTTCCTCAATCAGATTGGATATTTGTCTGTGCAGCGTACCACGTGGTTGATCTGACAGCTTGAGCACATCGGTAAAGCGCAGTGGTTCGGCCGACGAAGCAATGATATCGAGAACTTCGATTGCCTTGCCGAGCGTTCCTGTTGCATTTTCGGTTGTTTTTGCCATCGATCATCTCTTGACTTTCGCCATCGTAGAATGACAATTCTATATAGTCAAATTAAGTTCCAAATAATGGAACTAAGCAGCGAGATTTTTGCCATGATGCCCTCCGCTATTTTTCCTGATCTGAAAGGCCGTTCCGTCCTTATCACCGGGGGTGGCTCCGGCATTGGCGCGGCGCTGACCGAAGGGTTCGTGCGGCAGGGCTCACGTGTTGCGTTCATTGACATTGCTGACGAGGCATCACTGGCACTCGCCGGGCGTCTCGACAAAGAGTACGGCAACAAGCCGCTTTATCTGCACACGGACTTGCGGGATATCGAGGCGCTGCGTGCCGCCGCCGCTCAAGCCATCACTGCGCATGGCCCGGTTACCGTGCTGGTGAACAATGCGGCATGGGATGACAGGCACAATATCGATGATGTAACGCCTGAATATTGGGATTTGAACCAATCCATCAATCTGCGTCCGCAGTTCTTCGCCATTCAAGCGGTAGTACCAGGCATGCGTCAGTCTGGGGGTGGTTCTATCGTTAATTTCACCTCAACGTCCTTCATGATCAATCAGGGCAACATGCCTGCCTATACCGCAGCCAAGGCCGGGATTATTGGCCTGACCAAGGGGCTTGCCGGACGTCTTGGACCGGAAAATATCCGCGTCAATGCCATCGCGCCGGGCTGGGTTATCACCGAGCGGCAGCGTGAGCTTTGGGTAACCGACGATGGTCTGAAATCACACATCGACAAACAGTCTCTGCGGGAAGAAATCCAGCCCGGCGACATGGTTGGCCCTTGTCTGTTCCTGGCATCCGATGCGGCCCGCATGCTCAGCGCGCAAACTCTGATCGTTGATGGAGGTTACCTGTGAGCGCGTCAGCACGCTATGCTGTCGCCGACTGGGGAACGAGCCGCTTCCGTCTCTGGTTGCTGGACGATAAAGGCGTTGTCGTCGCCGAGCGCCGCTCCGATGACGGGCTTGATACATCGCGAGCGCGCGGTTTTGCCGAGACGCTGGAAGATCATCTTGCCAGTCTTCGCGCACCTGCCGACCTTCCCGTTATTATCTGCGGCATGGCGGGTTCACGGCAGGGCTGGATGGAAGCCAATTACGTATCTGTTCCCGCCGATCTCACCGCCATTCTCTCCGGCGCGGTAAAAATCGAAGGTATAGAGCGGGATGTGAGGATCATTCCCGGTCTGTCGCAGTCGGGCAACGCGCCCAATGTCATGCGCGGCGAGGAAACCCAGTTGCTCGGTGCAATGCTGGACCGGAATCTACGCAGCGGCCTCGTGGCGATGCCGGGCACCCATTCAAAATGGGTGGAACTGGAAGACGGGAAGGCGAAGTCATTCTCCACCTATCTTACCGGCGAGCTTTATGCGCTGCTTGCCGGACATTCGATCCTGCGCCATTCGATCGGCGCTGCTGCAGAAACGGTCTCATCCGAACATCCGGAATTTACAGCGGGCCTACAGCTCATGCTTGCCGGCAACAGACGTATGCTTGGCGAACTCTTCGGCATTCGCGCCGCGATGCTGCTCGAAAATTTGCCGCCGGAAGGAGCAGCCTCGCGCCTGTCCGGACTATTGATTGGTACCGAAATTGCCGGCGCGCAGGAACGCTATGGCGCTGACGTCAAGGTGACACTTGTCGCATCAGGCGCCATGGCTACCCTCTATACCAAGGCACTCACGCTCGCGGGACTAAGCTTTGACAGTGTTGATGCCGACGAAGCCGTGCGCAAGGGGCTGTTCGTCGCCGCGTCGAAACTCCGGCCAGCATAAGGACATTTGCAATGACACAATCCTCCACTCCCTGGCCCAAACTGAAGCGCGACCTGATCGCTATCCTGCGTGGTGTCAAACCCGACGAAGTGCTTGGCATCGGTGAAGAACTGGTCAGTGCCGGTATCGATGTCATCGAAGTGCCGCTGAACTCCCCCGAGCCGTTCAAATCCATCGAACTATTGGCAAAATCACTGCCGTCACATGTGTTGATTGGTGCGGGTACAGTGCTTGAACCTTCGGATATCACCCGGCTCGATGCGGCCGGCGGACGCTTGATGATCAGTCCGAATGTGGACGCGGCTGTGCTTGCTGCAGCAGCGGCGGCAAAGATGGTGGCCATGCCTGGAGTTTTCACTCCAACCGAAGCCTTGGCCGCGCTGAAAGCTGGCGCCTCGGGCCTGAAGTTCTTCCCGGCCAGTGTGCTTGGCCCTGACGGTATCAAAGCCATAAGTGCCATCCTGCCGAAAGGCACTGCAATTGGCGCGGTGGGCGGTGTCGATGAAAACGGCTTTGCCGCCTATTCAAAGGTTGGCGTTCGCACGTTTGGCCTCGGTTCCAGCCTTTACAAAGTGGGTGCCTCAGCCTCCTATGTCGGCGACCGGGCGAGGGTGACTGTTGAGGCCTATGACCGGGTATTTGCAACCGGAGCCTGATAATGGACCAGCCGAAATTCAGCGTCTTTCATGATGTACCGTGCGAACTTGGTGAAGGGCCTGGCTATGATCCGCTGACCAAAACTGTCTGGTGGTTCGACATCATCACAGGCAGGCTGTTTGAAAAGCCGCGAGCGGGCGGCGATGTTGCCATTCATCCGCTCGGGCAAATGGCCAGCGCTCTTGCAATTATTGATGTGGACCGGCAACTGATCTCGACCGAGACAGGCTTGTTCATTCGCAACCGCAAGACCGGCCATACAATCATGCATCAGCCGATCGAAGCGGATAATCCTCTGACCCGGTCAAACGATGCACGCGTTCATCCCGCTGGAGCTTTCTGGATCGGCACGATGGGCAAAACATCGCAAACCGGAGCCGGTTCAATTTACTGGTACCGGGAAGGGCAGTTGCGCACGCTTTTCACCGGCATCACCATCACCAACTCGATCTGCTTTTCACCCGACGGGCGTATCGCTTACTTTGCCGATACGCACAAGAATACCATCTGGCGTGTGGAGACGGATCCAGAAACCGGTATGCCTGCCGGTGAACCGGTTGTGTTCTATCAGCATCGGGAAGCTGGCGGCATTGATGGCTCGGTTGTCGATGCCGATGGCAATCTATGGAATGCTTGCTGGGGGGCTCGCATATCGATGTCTATTCCCCGGATGGCAAACGCATCCGTTCCATCAAAACGCCGGTGAAACAGCCTTCTTGTCCTGCCTTTATCGATGAAGGCACGGCCAATATGGTCATTACCACCGCCTATCACGACATGAGTGAAGCCGAGCATCTGTCAGATGCCGATGCCGGCAAAACCCTGCTGATCGAACTGGCAGGGAAGGGGCGTTTCGATCCGCCTGTCAGATTGTAGTTTTTAAGGAACCATTTTTCCAGGCTCCCGTTATTCCTCTGTGATCGAATGATCAGCCGCTTGGAGCGGCGTACGACATCATCAACGAAGCGGTCTGTTGCGCTGGCATCCTGCTGGTGAAGGCGTAACCGTATTCAAAATCAGGAGGCAGACATGGGTTTCTTTTCGAAGGACATCAAGACAATGGACGACCTGTTCGTCCATACGCTGCGCGACATTTACTATGCGGAAAACCAGATCGTTAAAGCTTTGCCCGAGATGATCGACAAGGCGACCGATCAAGCCCTGAAAGAAGGTTTTGAACGCCACCTGCAGGAAACCCATGTACAGGTTGAAAGACTTGAAGAAGTCTTCAAGCTGCATGGAGTTGATGTAAAAGGCGTGAACTGCCCGGCCATTGACGGTATTCTTGAGGAAGCGGACGAAGTCAGCGGCGAGGTTGACAATGATCAGGTACTCGATGCCGCACTGATTGCTTCGGCGCAAGCTGTCGAGCACTACGAAATTACCCGTTATGGCACATTGATCGCCTGGGCAAAGCAGCTTGGCCGCAACGATTGCGCAGCTCTGCTTGAAAAGAACCTTCAGGAAGAAATGAAGACCGACAAGGCATTAACAAGCATGGCACAGACGCGCGTCAATGCCGCTGCCGCTTGATAAAGCAATTCCGTCAAACCCCGTATCTCAGATGCGGGGTTTGCCTTTTCTGAAAGGAGAGTGGAAATGACCAGAAGAATAGATGCGCAGGACGCCAAACAGGGCAAAACCGGTTACCCGGTTCTGGCCATGCTTATTGTATCACTCGGACTCACCTTTCTTGTCTGGTTGGCAGTCGAAGTTTACGGGCAGTGGATTTCTTGAAGAATGCCACAATGATGCACACTTGGTCTCATTGGATATTACAACCTTAAGATGAAGACCGGCGAGTTCATGTCTATCTTGCAACACTCCATACGTATTGCGGCAAAATGCTACGAATGACGACGGAGATAGTTGACAATGGCAGTAAAGCGGCCAATCAGGCTGTGGCATAACCACGACTCTGAATTGATCGAAAGATTTGCCAGATGGACAAGTTGGAATTGCATCACGACGCAACAGACGCCTTTGATCTTGCTCCTATCTCCTTATGGCTGGAGGATTTCAGCGAAGTCCGCAAGCTCTTTGATGCCTTACGGCAAACGGGAATTGAAGACATCGCCGCCTATCTGCAGGAAGATGAGAACCGTGTGCGTGAATGCGCCCGGTTGATCCGGGTTCTCAAGGTCAACAAAAAGACGCTTTCGCTGTTCGAAGCGGCTGATTTCAATGTGCTCATCAGCAATCTGGCAGAGATTTTTCGCGGTGACATGCTGCATACCCATGTTCAGGAACTGGCGCAGCTTTGGTCTGGCAGCAACGAGTTTTCAAGCAATACCGTCAATTACACTTTGACCGGCAAACGGCTGGATATCCAGCTGCGCGGCACCATTCTGCCAGGATATGAAAGCTCATGGGAAAAAGTCCTCATCTCCATCGAGGACGTCACCGAGCGTGAAGACGCGCGGCGTCAACAGGCGGAAAGCCGGCGTTACGCGGAGGGGCTTTTTGAACATTCGCCCGTCTCGCTCTGGGTTGAGGATTTCAGCAAAATCAAACTGCTGCTGGATGGGTTGAAAGACCGCGGTATTGAAGATTTTCGCGTTTTCACCGACGTTCATCCGGAATTCGTCCGGCAGTGCGCGAGCGAAATTCGTGTCATCGATATCAACCGCGAAACGCTGAAACTGTTTCATGCACCTGATAAGATGACCTTGCTGCGGCGGCTCCCTGATGTTTTCAAAGACGAAATGAACATCCATTTCCGGGAGCAGCTGATCGATCTGTGGAATGGCAAGCTGTTTCATCAGCGCGAAACGGTCAACTATGCGCTTGATGGTTCGGAGCGTCATGTGCTGCTGCAGTTCTCGGTGCTGCCGGGACATGAGGCCGACTGGTCACTCGTGCAGATATCCCTCACGGATATTACCGCACGCAAAAAAGCCGAAGCCTATCTGGAATATCTTGGCAAACATGATGTGCTGACACGGTTGCACAACCGCGCCTTTTACGTTGATGAATTGAACCGGCTTGAACGGCGTGAATTCTTTCCAGTGTCCATCATCATACTCGACCTGAATGGGCTGAAGACAACCAATGATCAATGGGGCCATGGCGTCGGCGACAGCCTGTTGCGCCGGGCGGGCGAAATACTGAGCGAAGCGGTCAAGCCGCCGCACTATGCCGCGCGCATCGGCGGCGACGAATTTGCCGTTCTTCTGCCAGCTGTGGACGAGACGGGCGCAATGACTGTCGTGGAAGAGATCGCCAGCCTCATCGAGATCAACAACCAGTACTACTCCAACATTCCACTGAGCTTCTCAGTCGGCTGGGCCACGAGTGGTGTTGGAGAAAAGCTGGAAGCGGTTGCCAAGCGCGCTGATCTGGCAATGTATCAGGACAAGCGCTTGCGCTATTCAACCGGCGAAAACGGCTGGCGTAAAGGTACCGTTCCAAGCGAGACAAACTAAGAGGACGGCACTGCAATTCAAGCCAAAATCCCCATTTTACTGGGGTTTGAAGGATATATCTCAGTTCCATAACTACTCTTATGCAACTTTTATGGCGCCGGTGGGTGGGTTCTATTCCGAAGTGCAACACGTCTCCCGGCTGGCCGAAAAATGCCCCTCTGGTTTCAAATCCCCTCACCGTGCGTATGGCCTTCATGCGTCAGGGTCGCAATGAAGCGTTTTGTCCGCTCCTGTTTCGGCTGCGTGAAGATATCGTGCGATGTTCCGGTTTCGACGATGATACCGCCGTCCAACACAATGACCTCATTGGCGATGCGCGATGCCAGCCGCAGATCGTGTGTGGCCATGACCATGGTCGTGCCTTCGCGCGCAAGCTGTGCCAGCACATCAACGACTTCGCCTGAGAGTTCCGGATCAAGCGCCGATGTCGGTTCATCGCAAAGCAGGATTTTCGGCGACGGTGCCAATGCCCGTGCAATCGCCACGCGCTGCTGCTGACCGCCGGAAAGCGTTGATGGCCAAACCTCCGCCTTGTGCGCCAGTCCCACCTTGTCAAGCAGCATCATGGCGCGTTCCCGTGCCTTTTCTTTCGGCCATTTCAGGACAGTGGTCAGCCCTTCCGTCACATTCTCAATGACGGTGCGATGGGGAAACAACTGAAAGTTCTGGAACACCATTCCGCTGTGCCGGCGGACCGATTGAATGGCTTTGGTCGTCACCTTGACGCCGGGCTGAAACTCCAGCCTGTCGCCGTCAATCTCGACAGAACCGGCCGTTGGAATTTCAAGCAGGTTCATGCAGCGGAGCAGCGTGCTCTTGCCGCCGCCCGATGGCCCGACAAGCGCCATGACGGACCCCTCGGCAATGCTCAGCGAGACATTTTTGAGGACCGTAAGATCGCCGAAGCGCTTCTCGATATTCTTCAGCTCAATCATCATGACCGTGCCTCCAGGAAACCGCCATACCGGTTGAGACGAACTTCAAGCCGTGCCTGCAAGGACGACAGCACCGAACTCAGGATCAGATAGATAATCGCAGCCTCCACATAAAGGATCAGCGGTTCATAGGTTGTCGCGACAATGCGCTGCGCCGCCTGAAACATTTCAGGCACGGTGATCGCTGCAGCCAGTGATGTATCCTTGACCAGTGAAATGAAGGTGTTTGACAGGGGCGGCACTGCAACCCGCGCTGCCTGCGGCAGGATCGTGCGGCGCATCGCCTGGGACCAGGTCATCCCGATGGAATAGGCTGCCTCCCACTGCCCGCGCGGCACCGACGAAATAACAGCGCGCAGGATTTCCGATGTATAGGCGCCGATATTCAGGGTGAAACCAATCAGCGCAGCAGTGAACGCATCAAGGACGATGCCGACACTGGGCAGTCCGTAAAAGATGAGGAAGAGCTGGACCAGCAGCGGCGTGCCGCGAATGATCCACACATAAAACTTAACGACGGCAGCAAAGGGCCACGCAGCAAACAACCGGACGAGCGCCGCGATCAGCCCAACCGCTAGCCCCAGCACAAAGGACAACAATGTCAGCGGAATGGTGAAAATCAGCCCGGCCCACAGAAGCGGCCCGAGCGATTCAAGCATAAGTTCCAGCCAATGGGACAAGGCTGTATCTCCCTCAAAAGAAAAGGCAGGGAGCATGATCCCCCTGCCCTGTTAGAGCGCACTTTTTTCCGGGCGTAAACCGTCTTACTTCGATACGTCCTGACCGAAATACTTGTCAGCGATCTGCTTGTACGTTCCATCAGCCTTGATGTTTTCCAGCGCCTTGTTGATGGCAGCCAGCAGATCCGGCTCACCCTTGCGGATAATGATACCGGAGAAATCGGCATTCTCCTGCGTCGCAGCGATCTTCACATTGGCATCGGGCTTGTGCTTCTTGAAATCAAGGAACGACAAGCTGTCATTGACAGTCGCATCGGCGCGACCGCTGAGCAGCAGCTGGATCGACTGGTCAAAGCCGTCGGTTCCGACAAGTTCCGCACCATTGCTCTGGGCGATCTTGCCGAAATTGCTGGACAGTGACTGGGCCGATTTTTTGCCCTTGAGGTCCGCGAAAGACTTGATATCGGCGTTGTCACCCTTGGTGATCAGCACGGCCTTCGACGCAATGTAGGGCTCGGAGAAATCATACTTCGCCTTGCGCGCATCGGTGATGCCGACCTGATTGATAACAGTGTCATAGCGCTTGGCATCGAGACCGGCGATCAGACCATCCCACTTGCCTTCAAGAAACTCGGCCTTGACGCCAAGGTTCTTGGCAACGGCCTCACCAATTTCCACATCGAAACCGACGAGCTTGCCCGCCGTATCGTGATAGGTGAATGGCGCATAGGTGCCTTCCGTGCCAATCTTCAGCACGCCAGCTGTCTTGATCTGTTCCAGATTCGACTGCGCCTGCGCCTGGGTTTGGACGGGTAAGAGAGCGAGAGCCTGCAGGGCGCCGACAACAACAAGAGATTTGAGCCAGTTCATTTGTTTGTTTCCATCCAGAGTTTCTGAGCCTTTCGGCGAATGATTGGAAAATGTCACTTTGTATTGACCGTGCATAGGCACTATTCGCAGTCATAAGACGCGAAATTGTGAATTTAATACCATAAACTGGCAGAACAAAGAAAAATAATTCCTCGCCTTTGCGCGTGGAAAACCAGCTGTCCGGTCAGGCCTTCGGCTCGATCCTTTGGCCTGTTGCCGGATTGAAGACGTGCACATCGCTGGCCTTGATTCCAATGCCCATTGTATCCCCCGGCTTACGGTCAGTGCGGCCCATGGCATAGATACAAACCTGCAAATCGGCGAGCTTGGTATAAAACTGGGTAGAAAGGCCCAAGGGCTCGATGACCTCGATCCTTGCTTTCAACGTATCGGTACCGCCAACCTCAATGTTCTCCGGGCGAATACCAATTGTTATCCGCTCGCCATCTTCCACGGGCAACCCCGGATCGATGGCGATCGTCTGCCCATCGGTTAGTTGCGCGCCAACATTGGCGCCCATGCGATTGACCACAGCTGGCAGGAAATTCATGCCAGGCGAGCCAATGAAACCGGCCACGAAAAGATTGGCCGGGTGATCATAAAGCTCAAGCGGCGTACCGACCTGCTGGATCACACCATCATGCATCACCACGATACGATCCGCCATGGTCATGGCTTCCACCTGATCATGGGTGACGTAGACGGACGTGGTCTTCAACTGCTGATGCAGCGCCTTGATTTCAGTACGCATGTGTACGCGCAGCTTGGCATCCAGATTGGACAGCGGCTCGTCAAACAGAAACACTTGGGGGTCACGCACGATGGCGCGGCCCATGGCAACACGCTGACGCTGGCCGCCCGACAATTGCCGCGGCAGACGTTGCAAGAGAACATCAAGCCCGAGGCGCTTGGCTGCGGCTCCAACGCGGTCCAACACCAACTCTTTCGCCGTTTTGCGCAACATCAGGCTGAAACCCATGTTCGACGCAACGTCCATATGCGGATAAAGCGCATAGGACTGGAACACCATGGCGATATCGCGGTCTTTCGGCGCCACGTCATTGACGACGCGTTCGCCGATGCGGATTTCGCCGGCCGATATTTCTTCAAGCCCGGCAATCATCCGCAGCAGCGTGGACTTGCCGCAACCGGACGGGCCGACAAGCACCACAAACTCGCCATCGGCAATGGAAAGGTCCACAGCCGACAGGACGTTCATGGCGCCATAGTTTTTCTGGACATTGGTAATGGTGACGGAAGCCATGAGCTTATCTCTTTCGATTATCCCTTGACGGCACCGGCAGTAAGACCGGTCACGAGGTAGCGTTGCAAGAAGCCGAAGAACAGGCAGGCGGGAATGAGCGCGAGCACCGAAGCTGCCATCATCTGCCCCCAGTCCACGGCGAATTTGCCGATGAAGGTCAAAAGACCAACGGCGAAGGTTTTCTGGCTGTCGCTGCTGATCAGCATCAGCGCGAACAGCAATTCGCTCCATGCGGCGGTAAAGACAAAGCCGAGTGTTGCACCCATGCCCGGCAGTGTCAGCGGAATGATGACCCGGCGCAGCGCCTGACTGCGGCTGCAACCGTCGATCATCGCCGCCTCTTCCAGATCTTTCGGAATGCCGTCAAAGAATGACTGCATCAGGAAGGTGGCAAACGCGATGTTGAACGCGGTGTAAATGATAATCAGCCCGGTTAGGCTGTTGGTTAGTCCAAGCTCACCCATGATGCGGTAGATCGGCGGAATGACCATCACCAGAGGGAATGTCTGGGTCAGGAGCAACGTCACCGCGACGGTGGTTTTGCCACGGAACGAGAAGCGCGACATGGCATAACCGGCTGCCGATGCAATGATCGTGACCAGCACAGCTGTGATCACCGAAACAATCACGCTGTTGAGAAAATAACGCGGGAAATCCGTGGCCTGAAGGACGGTTTTATAGTTCTCCCACGTGGCCGACGATGGCCAGAGCGTGATGCCTTCCGAGTAGAGCAACGATTGCGGCGTCACCGAAATCTTCAGCGTCCAGAACAACGGAAACAGCGCGAAAATGACATAGGCTGCGACGGCACCATAAAGGCCGATGCTGCCTAGTATGCGCGCCTTACGGGAACGGCCGGCAATCATGAGTACCTCACAAGCGAGCGGCGAATGCGGATGAGGACAATCGCGTAGAGGATAAGAAGCGCCAGAAGCAGCACGGCGACGGCCGAGGCATAACCCTTGTCCAGGGTCTTGAAGGCGCTGACATAGATATAGGTCGCAACGGTGTTGGTCGAACCCGCAGGACCGCCTTCGGTCATGACGTAGATGAGGTCGGCAAAGGTGGCGATCCAGATCGTGCGTAGCATGACGGTAATAGCGATTGTCGGCGCAAGGAAAGGCAGGGTGACCTTGACGAAGCGCTGCCATGGATTGGCGCCATCAATGGCTGCCGCCTCATGCAGTTCCGACGGAATGGATTTGAGCGCAGCCAGCAAAGTGATGGCGAAGAACGGCACGCCGAACCAGACATTGGCAATGATCGGCCCCCACATGGCAGTGGCTGGATCAGAGAGGATATTGGTTGGTTCCGATTTCAGACCGAGGGCGACAAGCCAGTGCGGCAGAGGCCCGACAATCGGATTGAACAGCCATGCCCAGGTCAGACCAGAGAGAAAGGACGGCACGGCCCATGGCAGAAAGACAATCGCCTGCACCACCTTCTTGCCGAAAAACGGACGATCAAGCAGCAAAGCGAGGCCAAGGCCGAGAAAGAACTGCAGCACAAGACTGGCAACAGTCCACCACAGCGTATTCATCAGCGCCTGACCAAGATTGGCGTCATGCAACAGAGCCTGGTACTGGCCGAGCCCGACATATTCAGACTTGAAGGCGGAGAATTTGCGGAAAGAATAGCTGACACCGAAGATCAGCGGCACAACCAGAACGACAAGCAACAGGACAAGCGCAGGGCTGAGATAGAACCACGGCTCAAACGCAACGCTGAAGCGGCGCTTCCCCCCTCTCCCGTCACTGTGTTGCGGCACCGCCGCAGTTGATTGCATTGTCATATTCTTGGCCCCTCTTTTGCCAATGGCTCTCCAGCCCTTCACCACCCGGTTGATGGGTTGGTGAAAGCCGAAAGAAAAATGCCCCGGCACCAATGGCGCCGGAGCATTGCAGTCTCGTTACTTCTTGTTCTTGGCCATCCAGGCCTGCTGCTGTTCGGTGAGGAACGCAGACCAATCGTCAGCAACTTGTTTGGCTGTCTTTTGGCCGAGCAATACTTCCTGGAAATTCTTGACCGATACGGAGTCATAGAAATTGCCAAGGTTTTCCAGATGGGTTGGCGGTGTCACAAATTCGAACGTTTTTGGATCGCTCAACTCCTGGAACCAGCCCTTGAAACTTTCAGAGCCGAAATATGGATCCTTGTCGGCGCCATTGTGGATGGGCAGAACCCCAACATTCTTGGCAAATTCCAGGTTGTCGGCAGGCGCAAGCAGCGTGCCCATCAGCTTCCAGGCATCATCCTTGACCTTGGAATTGGCAAACATTGCCCAGCCGGCGTAACCAAGAGTCGGATAGGACTTGCCGTTGGGTCCCGTTGGCATTGGCGCAACGCCAAAATCTTCGGTCTTCATCTTCTCGGCAATACCGATCAGCGCATCGGGGTCCTGATCCAGCATGGCGCAGGTGCCGGAATAGAAACCGGTGACGATTTCATTGAAGCCCCAACTGACACTGTCCTTCGGCGCATAACCCTTCTTGTAGATCTCGGCGAGCATTTCGAGACCCTTGACCGATCCCGGTTCGTTCAAAGTAGCAGTGCCGTCCGCATTGAAATAAGCACCCTTGCCATTGGCAATGTTCATGAACATCTGCACGCCATTGAAGCCGCCGGGACCACCGCGCAGGCAATAGCCGTACTTGCCCTTGATCGCGGAAATCTTCTTGTTGGCTTCC
Organism: Phyllobacterium sp. 628; assembly: GCF_014189505.1. GTDB lineage: Bacteria > Pseudomonadota > Alphaproteobacteria > Rhizobiales > Rhizobiaceae > Phyllobacterium. The sequence continues at coordinate 284,214 of NZ_CP050303.1, forward strand.
ATGAATTCGTCGAGCGTCTTCGGTGCTTCCTTGAGCCCGGCTTCGGCAAACAGTTTCTTGTTCCAGAACATCGCACGTACATAGTAGCCGTAAGGGATCATGTACTGTTTGTTATCAACGACGGAGCCGAACTGCTTGGCGCGCTCACCAAGAGTTCCGCCGTCTTCCCATTTGGCCACATAGGCGCCAAGGTCTTCGAGCTGGCCATTGTTGGCATAGAGTCCGAGCCAGCGTTCCGGCATTTCAACGATGTCAGGCGTATCACCCGCCTGAACCATGGTTAGGAACTTTTCAAAGGCCTGTCCCCATGGCAGCGAGACGAGCTCGACCTTGGTGCCGGGATTGGCCTGTTCGAAACTTGCGATCTGCTTCTTCAGCAGTTCCGTGCGCGGCGGACTGGTGATGACTTCGACCATCTTGATGGTGGTATCGGCGAAAGCCGATGACACGGTCATGGCCAATGCGGCCATAGCGATGCTTAAAAATTGTCCCATTCTTTTTTGCATTTTATGCTCCCACTTCCAGTTTTCTGTTTAGCGTTTTGCTTGATCCAGGGCGTTGACGAGATCGGCCCAGAGCTCCTCTACACTTTCAAGTCCGACATGCAGCCGTATGGTTCGCGGGCTGACACCGAAGCGCCCGATCGAATTGGCATCCGGCGTCTGCTGCAATGAGGCGAGCGCCGGTACAACGAGGCTTTCATGTCCGCCCCAGCTCACGCCGATACGGAACATCCTGAGCGCATCGACAAATGCCGGCACATCAATATCCTCGGTAACTTCAAAGGAAAATAGGCCGGTATAGCCGGTAAGCGTCGCCTTACCCGGATGGTTGGAATAGGCGGGATGAATGACCCGCTCGACGCTGGCGTGACCCTTCAGCCGCTCGGCGATGGTCAGGCCGCTTTTCATGTGATGCGGCAGACGCAAGGCCAATGTGCGCAGCCCGCGCAAAAGCAGCCACGCTTCAAATGGCGATAGCTTTGCGCCAAGATAGGAATAGGTACGGCCATTGATGCGGTCGATCATTTCGCGCGAACCGGCAACGACACCGGCAACGGTATCGCTGTGCCCGCCGAGATATTTGGATGCGGAATGCAAAACCAGATCGATCCCGTGGCTGATCGGTTTCTGGAACAACGGCGTTGCATAGGAATTGTCGATCGTCGTGACAACACCGTGCTGCTTGGCGAGCCGCGCATAATGCGCAATATCCTGCAGCTCGAACATCATCGAGCTCGGGCTTTCCAGATAAAGCAATTTTGCACCGGGAAGCGCGGCCTCAACCGCATCCGGATCAGAGCCGTCGACATAATCGACCTTAATGCCAAGATGCGGCAGCAGCCGCTCAAACAGGCGGTAGGCATCGCCATAACAATTGCGCACGGCAACGATGCGGTCCCCTGCACCGACAAAGGCCAGCACCGTGGCGCTGATCGCTCCCATGCCGCTGGAAAATGCCCGGGCAGCTTCCGCACCTTCGAGCGCTGCAATCTTGCTCTCAAACTCCATGACAGTCGGATTGTCGCCGCGCGAATAGATAGGCTGGCGTTTGCGGCCAGCAAACGTATCTGCCATGTCAGCATAGTTTTCGAAGGTGAAGAGCGAGGTCTGATAGATGGGCGGCACAACCGAGCCACCGGGAAAAGGCTCGTCGTGCACGAGGATAGTTGCAGCCTGCGCCATCAGGTCCTGATCATATAAAAAGGGATTATCGCTCATGTCTTGCTCTGCTTTTTAAGATTTGCGGCACCGCGCCGAAGATCGTCTTCGACGGTTGCAATCAGCTTCAACGCCTCGGCGCGCGCTCCAACGGGATCACGGGCAGCGATGCAATTGAACAATGTGCGGTGATAGGGGAAGCTGGCGTGACCAAAGTCGCGCACGCCAAGCGGATGCTCCCAAAACCGGTGGAACATCTCATACATGGCCGCAATGATCTGCTCGAAGAGCGGGTTACCTGAGGTGCGGAACACGGCAAGGTGGAAATCCCAATCCTCCTCGGACGACATGCCCTCACGCTCGTGAAACGCCGCTTCCATGCGGATCAGCTTCTGTTCGATAAAGGCTATATCTTCGTCGCTTGCCCGCTCAGCACAAAGTACCGCTGCTTCCGCTTCAAGGCCGCGGCGGATCTCCAGCGTATGCATCAGACTGCCGAAATCGTTGCCCGATGGCAGCGTCAACGGCATATGCAGCATGTTGCGTGTCACGGCAGCGCGCAGGTAGGTGCCACTGCCCTGCCTGCGCTCCACAAGGCCAAGTTCCTGCCAGCGTGTCAGGGCTTCGCGTACCGTGGTGCGGCTGACTTTCAGATATTCGGAAAGTACCCGTTCTGTCGGCAGGCGGTCGCCGGGCTTCAGCCCTTCACTGGCAACAAAATCCACCAATGCGTTCAACACCGCGTCATCGCGGGATGATGTGTGCACCGGTGAGAGGATCGGATTGATCACGAATTCATGCGCCTAATTGGTTGGACCATTGTGCCAATTCAGCACGAAACATATGTCCTGTCAAAGGGGCGCCATCATATTTTTATTGACGGGTTCTCACCGCGCCGTGCGTGACACCGCGTCATCTCTAAAAAAATCGATTGTTGGTAGAGAGTTCAGACCCGGATACGGGAACGCTTCCGGGGCACGGCATTGGCTGTAACGCTCAATATTGTCGCGTTACGCGCGTAGCTATCGAGAAAACCCTGCTTCGCCATGGGCAACCCGAACCACGGTCCCACACCATGTGTGCAACCACATTCGATCAAAGGCTCAATGATCGCGTTGTTCTCTATTCCCACCGCTACACTGTCCATATTGAGTTTGTTGGCAAGGCCGCAGATGGATTCCAAAATCGTCCGTTCCGGACCTATCACCTCAATATTGTGCTGCAGAGACGGACAGATAAGGATGCTGCTATATTGCACGGCGACGAGGCCATTCAGTGATGCGTTATCCATCCCAAAGCGGTCAACCGCGAGCTGGAAACCCAATCTGTGCAGTTGACGCAGCGAATGCAAAATCTGCGGATCTTCCAGCGCCGAAGCATTTTGCGTAATGACGAATTTAATCTCACGCGACCGGATCTGCCATTCCGTTTGCAGCTCCGCTACCCGTTCGATGAAAAGCGGATCAAGCAATTGAACGAGCGATAGGCTGACACTGACAACCAATTCCTTATCGCGGTATCGTGCCTTGAAATGATTCAGAAATTCGAAGGTTTGGCTTATGGCGTAGAGGCCCACGTGGCGAATGGAGCCGTTTTTCTCAAAAATCGGGACAAACTTGCTCTGTTCGATCAAACCGAGTTGTGCATGACGCCAGAATATTTTGGCTTGCGCACCAGAAATATGGCCGGATTTCAGATCAATAATCGGTTGGAATTCGACCAGGAACTCGCCGTCCGCAATAACCTGCACAACGTTTCCGCTGAATTCCAAAGCTTCCCGCAGATCGTGGAACAGCAATGGGTTATACCACACTGCCGTCTCGCTCTGCATTTCCTCCGCGTGGTACAATGCGCCATTGGCTCGCTGCAAAAGGATATCAAAATTATCACTTTCACTCAGCCTGGAACTGACCGATGCCAATATATCCGTTGAACACCGCAGGTTCTCTTCCTCGTGCGGTTTGCGTAGACGTGCAAGAAGTTCATTGATCTTTTGCTCATCGACGCCTTTTTCACTTTCAACCAGGCAAACGATCTGACTTTCATTGGTACAGCCGACAGTGCTGCCGGCAATTTCGCTTTTGATCAGAGCAATGTTGCGCGCAACAATTCTTGCGAGCGCGTTTTCACCCAGAACACTGCTGATGTGGTTATGGTTCGCGATCTTGATGAGAACTAAATCAATACGTTCCTCACTCACCTTCATGCTGTTGTAAGCATTGCTTAGGCCTGCATAATTGAGAAAGCCCGTGACGGGATCGTGATAAGCAAGGAACTCCAACCGCTCCTGATTGACATGCAAAGCTGCGCGCATCTTGTCGATAAGCCGCGCAAGCAGGGCAATTTCCTTGACATGGGTATTGGCGTCGACCGGAGCATCAAAATCAAGATTGCTTACGTTCACCGCCGCGCCAGACAAGCGCTTGACCGGAGTAACAACAAGAGACGCTGTGACCGCAGCTGCGTAGAGGCTTGCCAGCAAGCCCCCGAGAAACAGTATCCACGTCATCGGTTGCAGTGCCAGTGGACGAGACAGCTCTGCACCCAAAGTTACGACCAGTCGCCATCCATCAAGGCCTTCTACACCGAGCGGAACTTCCTTGCGTATGTGGCTGAATTGATGATTGGCTTTGGCGCTTTCAGAGGTGACAACAAGCTGGTTATCAACGACTGAAATCTCATTTCCCATATCACTTATGAAGGACACGCTCTTCAGAGTATTTCCGGCCATTTTCCCTATAAGTGACGCGATCTCTCCCATATCCACATCGACGGCGATAACCCCGAGCGGCTTGCCATCCGCATCTGAAATCCTGGTGACGCGGGTAACATTCCATGGCCGGTCGCCGCCAATTTTCTTGCTGCCATCCCAGATCGATTTGAACGGAGCGGTCCAGACCGGCGCGTTGCTCAGTATTCCTCTTTGATACCATTGCCGGTCGCGTATATCGTAGGTCTCGAACGCGTCCGGCATTCCCGGCACCGTCGTTTCCCGTTTGTGGGGATCGTCCGGCATTGATTGAATATTGCCCGCGAAAGACAAACCGCTTGCCTTTGTCCTGAACGCAGCTTTGAATTGCCCTTGATTATCGCCAAAGCCGATAAGCCCTACTTCCTCGGGCACATCCGTGGGCGAAGCGCGCATTTCATCGATCAAAGTAAACATGCAACTTGTAGAATGGCATCCTGACTGGTCGGCTTTCGCCACAAGCGTATCGACAAAGCTCGCCACCGGGGCGAACCGTCCGTCGATGCGCTCCTGCATATCCCGCGATAAAAGATCAGCCACGCGTTCGGATGACTCCGCGCTCAAGGCATTGCGTTCATGCTGCAAAATGAGCCCAAGGCTCAAAAACGCCAACAGCATAAGAGTGACCAACGGAACCCCGACGAGTACGACAACTGGTATGTCGTACCCTATTCTTGATGGTTTGACCGCTTCGATCTCTATTTCCCCATCCACAGCGCGCATGGAACCATTCCCAAAATTTATGAAATATCGGCCATTGAATGAAACGATATACCCACCATAATAAAATATCTGCTGAACCGTGAAATGCACCAAAGGTATATTTCGAGTTCGGTACGACAATAATTATTCAACAAAACTCTGGCATGCAATTCAGCGACGAAAATTCGCTGCGACATTCAATAATTCAAGTATCCAAACGTCCGAAGCCACATCCGCAGCGATGTTTTCGCACTAACATATCAATTCAATATAACAATAAACAATCGGTAGGCCCTACAACGCAAAATTGCAAGTTTCATTCAATAGCTTTTTCCACCACAATAAATATTGAAAGAAATGGAGCTTTGTGGCCGATTTCAATACCAAATATTGATTTCATATCAGCCGTTTGGCTCGATAATCCGCCAAAAACCTAATCTCTTACCCTCTCACCCATTATGGATAATCACTTTTTCCTCGCTTGTCAAAACTGAAATATTAGAATATTTGTATTCCAAGAGAACGACTTTGTGATCAAACTGCTGGCAAAACTCCGTTGAATGCTGGTCAATAGAACTGCCAGAACCGTAACGCGGCAAACGCAAAGTCAAAGGACACACCGGCATGCTTACCGATGATACAAAGAACACTGACAACGATAAGAAGCGGGACCGGACACATCCGCTTTCCTCGTCACAGACCGCTTATGTCCAGCAACGCGCCGCAACTCCCCGCGCAGCCACACATATTTATAAAGAACTGCTCGAAGACATTATTTCGCTGCGGCGCAAGCCCATGGAGCCAATTTCTGAAAAAGACATCGCTGCGCATTTCGGCGTCAGCCGTACCCCGGTGCATCAGGCCGTATTGCGTCTTGCAGATGATGGGCTGATCGATATTTTCCCGCAATCCGGGACATTTGTTGCCCGTATTCCGCGCCGGGCGCTCTATGAAGCCATTCTCATCCGCAAATCTTTGGAAGAAACCACTGTAAAGCTGGCCGCTGAACAGGCAGACGCTGCCGATATCAAACGTCTCGAGGCCAGTATCAATGCCCTTGCCCTGGCCGAGGCGGTCCCCGACAACGAATTGTTTCATCAGGCCGACACGAGCTTTCATCTGCAGATCAATGCAATTGCCGGTTTTCCGGGCATTTGGAATGTTATCCAGCAGGTAAAAATGCAGATTGACCGCTACCGCCGTCTGACTCTGCCGCAGCAGGGCCGACTCTCACGCGTAATCATTGAACATGAAGCCATTCTCGATGGCATCCGCCGCCACGACGTCGCTCATGCCGTGGAAGCCATGGGCTCTCATCTCGGTCAAATGCTGAACGAGGTGAAGGAAATGCGCGATATCAACCCGAGCTACTTCATCGACGACGAATGATCCGCATCGGCGGGTAAAGATACTAACAGGACGAAGGTAAGACATGAAAATCGAAGTCAGACAGGTTTCCCATCCCGACGCAGTCCGCGCTTACGGCACTGATGACCTGCGCCGCCATTTTCTGATCGAAAGCGTTTTCGAAACAGATGAAATCGTTCTGACCTACAGCCACATTGATCGCCTCGTGATCGGTGGCGCCCTCCCTGCGACCAAACCGTTGAAACTGAGTGCTCCGACGCCAATTGGGCAGGAGTTTTTCCTGGCCCAGCGTGAATTGGGCGTCATCAATATTGGCGGGAAGGGCCGTATCTCCCTCGATGGAGCGGTGCATGAACTGGCAACGCGCGACTGTCTCTATATCGGCAAGGGAATTGTTGATGTCGTGTTCGAAAGCGCGGATAAATCCAATCCGGCAAAGTTTTACCTGCTTTCAACACCTGCTCACGCGGTGCATCTAAGCGTTTTGATCAAGCCGGAACAGGCCAATCAAGTTCAGTTAGGTGACCAACTGACATCGAATAAACGCACGATTTACCAGTATATTCACCCTGATGTATGTGAGAGCTGCCAGCTCGTAATGGGCCTGACCCAGCTGGCACCCGGCAATATGTGGAACACCATGCCGTCCCATACACATGACCGGCGCTCCGAGGCTTATCTCTACTTTGATCTCGCAGCCGATCAGCGCATTTTCCATATGATGGGCGAACCATCCGAGACAAGGCATCTTGTCGTTGCCAACGAACAGGCAATTCTTTCACCCGGCTGGTCGATTCATTCCGGCGTTGGCACAGCCAATTATGCGTTCATTTGGGCAATGGGCGGAGATAACAAGAGCTTTACCGACATGGATATGATCCCAATTAGCGCGTTGCGGTGATCATTGTGACCCATATGTTTGATCTCTCCACCAAGATTGCTGTCGTAACCGGCGCCAATACGGGCATCGGTCAAGGCATCGCCGTGGCTTTGGCCGAAGCTGGTGCGTCCATTGCAGCAGTTGGCCGCTCTTCCATGGATGAAACACGCGCTTTGGTTGAAAAATGCGGCGTGCGGTTTCTGGAAATCAAGGCTGATCTGTCTAGCATCGCCCCTATCGGCACCATTGTTGAAGAAACGCTCAAGAACCTCGGCGGTTTGGATATCCTCGTCAACAATGCCGGTATCATCCGGCGCAACGATGCGATTGATTTTACCGAAGAGGATTGGGATGCGGTAATAGACACCAATCTCAAATCAGCATTTTTTCTTTCGCAGGCAGCCGGACGCCACATGATCAAAGCCGGTCACGGCAAGATGATCAACATTGCTTCGCTTTTGTCGTTTCAAGGCGGAATTCGCATTCCGTCCTACACTGCGTCCAAGAGCGGGCTTGCGGGCATCACACGGTTACTCGCCTGTGAATGGGCGGCCAAAGGCGTCAATGTCAACGCCATCGCGCCCGGCTATTTCGTCACCAATAATACAACCGCACTCCGGGAAGATCAGGACCGAAATGCGCAAATTCTTGCGCGCATTCCTGCCGGACGCTGGGGCAGCTCGTCGGATATCGGCGGTGCCGCTGTGTTTCTCGCATCCCGTGCATCGGATTACGTGCATGGCACTGTCCTGCCCGTCGATGGCGGCTGGCTGGCGCGATAGGAGAACGGCGCCATGAATTATCAGTTCGATTTCGAGGCACTTCTGCCCTACTGGCAAAGTTTTCTTCAAGGCGCCACAACGACTATCCAGATGACGGTTGTTGCAGTTGCCATCGGCCTCGTCATCGGCGTTCTCTGTGCCATCGCCCGGCGCAGTGCCTATCCATGGCTCAGACTGATCGTCGGAATCTACATCGAGATCGTGCGCAATACCCCGTTTATCGTCCAGATATTCTTCATTTTCTTCGGGCTCTCATCGATGGGCATTACCATGCCGGTGTTTTTCGCCTCGGTCTTTGCGATGGTAATCAATGTGGGTGCCTATACGGCCGAAATTGTGCGCGCCGGCATGGAGGCCGTACACCCCAGCCAGATCGAAGCGGCGGAAGCATTGGGACTGTCGCGCTTTCAGATTTACCGCGACATCATTCTCATGCCATCGATCGAGCGCGTCTATCCGGCGCTGACCAGCCAGTTCATTCTGATGATGCTGTCGACGTCGATTACGTCTCAGATTTCTGCTGAAGAACTGACTGGCGTCGCCAACAATATCCAGTCTTATACGTTCCGCTCGTTCGAAACCTATATCGTGATCGCGCTCATCTATCTTGCAATCACCTATCTCCTGCGCGCCGGATTTCATGCGATTGCCCTCGCTATTTTTCCGCGCCGCCGCCGGCTCGGGACACCGCTGTGAGGAGGCGTGATGGACGGTTTTAGCACTAATCATCTCATCTATTTGCTGAACGGATTGCTCTGGACAGTCGTGCTTTCCGCACTTGCCTTTGTGCTCGGCGGTGTAGCCGGTTTCTTCGTGATGCTGGCGCGTACATCTCACATGCGCTGGCTTCGCCGTTTGTCTCTGATCTACGTGCAGATCATACAGGGCACACCGCTTTTGATCCTGATGTTCGTCATCTATTTCGGCCTGGGTGTGGTCGGTGTCGAGTTGCCACCACTGATGGCTGCGGGCGTTGGCATGATGATTTATTCCAGCGCCTATCTCGGTGAAATCTGGCGCGGCTGCGTCGAATCTGTTCCGCGCACCCAGTTCGAAGCCGCCGAATGTCTGGCCCTCACCCGCTGGCAGATTCTCGTCGATGTTATCCTGCCCCAGGCGCTGCGCATCGCCACCCCGCCTACGGTCGGTTTCATGGTGCAGCTTGTCAAAAACACATCTCTTGCCTCGGTTGTCGGCTTTGTCGAACTTACCCGCGCCGCGCAAGTCATCAACAATTCGCTGTTCCAGCCATTCCTGATTTTCGGGATCGCCGCCGCTTTCTATTTCTGCGTCTGCTATCCGCTGTCGCTCTGGAGCCGCTCGCTTGAGAGGAAATTGAATGTCGGCCGACGTTAAACTCCAGGACGTGATCAAACGCTTTGGAACTGTGGAGGTTCTCAAAGGTGTGTCCTTTGATGTGGCTCCGGGTGAAGTCGTGGCACTGATCGGTCAATCGGGGTCGGGGAAAAGCACGGCATTGCGTTGTATCAATCGGCTCGAAACTATTCAGGGCGGATCGATCGATGTCTGCGGTCACCGCGTGGATTCACCCGATCTGAATATTCGCGCCTTGCGTCAAGACGTCGGAATGGTCTTTCAGAGTTACAATCTGTTTCCGCACATGAACGTAGCTGAAAATATCATGCTGGCCCTGCGCCGTGTGAAGAGCATCGGCCGCGCCGAAGCCATGGAAACCGCGAAAGCCGTTTTGGCAAAGGTTGGTCTCCTCGAGAAAATCGAGGCTTATCCGGAACAGCTGTCAGGCGGACAACAGCAGCGCGTAGCGATTGCCCGGTCTCTGGCTATGCAACCGAAGGTCATGCTGTTCGATGAGGTGACTTCGGCGCTCGATCCACAACTGACCGGCGAAGTCCTGCGTGTCATGGAAGATCTCGCCAAAGGCGGCATGACCATGATCGTTGTCACGCACGAAATGGCCTTTGCACGCAAAGTCGCGAACCGCGTCATCTACATGTACACCGGCCGGGTCTGGGAGAGCGGCACGGGGGACATGCTTATGAAGCCGGAAACCCAGGAACTGAAGGAGTTTCTGGCGAACGGCTTGTAATGCCAAACCGGGATGACCGGTGGGACTTAAAATCAACTGGGAGAGAGAAAATGAACACGATAATGAAAGTGGCCATTGCGGCCACAGCGGCATTGATGATCGTTGCAACTGCAGCGCAGGCCGATATCCTTGAAAACATCAAGAAATCCGGAAAGGTTCGCATTGCCGTCGCGATGGGCAGCCCGGAATATTCCTACGTAGACGGCGATCTCAAGGCGACTGGCTCCGATGTGGAAACCGCCCGCCTTATTGCCAAAGACCTTGGAGCCAAACTCGAACTCATCGAGATCACCAATGCTGCCCGTGTTCCAACCGTTCAAACTGGTAAAGCTGATCTACTGGTCTCCGCTCTTGGAATTACCGAAGAACGTAAAAAGGCCATCGACTATTCCGTTCCCTACGCAACCCTCAGCCTGATCGTTGCCGCACCCAAAGATGTCGAGATCAAGAACTATGCCGACCTCGCGGGTAAACGTATCGGTGTGACCCGGGCTACAACCAATGACATGGACATCACCCAGAACGCGCCCGGCGCTCAGATCGTCCGGTTTGAAGACGACGCAACGCTAATCACTGCGGCCGTATCAGGCCAGGTCGATATTATCTCAAGCCAATCTGCGGTTCTTGGCGGCCTCAACAAAAAGCGGACGAAAAATCCCCTGGAACTGAAATTCACCCAGAAGGAAACCAATCTTGGTATCGCCTTGCCAAAAGGTGAAAAGCCATTGCAGGATTGGCTGAACGCGTGGGTAAAAACCAACTTTGCCAACGGAACATTGCGGACCGTCTTCAAGGAATTCCATAACCGCGATCTGCCGGACGATCTGACCTCACGTTGATACGGCAATTTCCGAACACAATGTATCAGGGGCGCGCATACGCCCCTTTTCACTTTTCTGCTCACACTCTTCTTTCGCCATCCAATGCTTTCAGCACAGGAAGCACCGAATACTGGCCAATTTCGGCGCGGTCAGTCAGCGCGCGCAGATAACCGCCCGGCGAACGGATCTCCCCTGCCCTTTCAAGGATAGCTGCAATGGTGATCGAGGCATTGATATCACCCATCATCTCGCGGGCCCGTTCCCACGCATCCGGGGATACGCCAAGCATTGAGCGGACCAGAGCTGCCGTCTGCATCAAGTCACGCCAGTCTTCAATTCCGTTGCGGGCATAATCTCGAATTTGCGGACAGGCATCGAGCACCCTCGCCAGCGGCACGGCGGGTGATTTCGGCGAGTTGCCGGATGTCTCTCCGCCAACGGAACCGGACTGTGGGCCACGTTTCAATTTGGCATCCAGCAGGCGCTGGCGCATTTTCGTCAACGCTTGAGCGCGTCCTTGTCCATCTTCCCGTTTTACTCCCGGTTCAACTGGTGCATCGGTCCGTCCATCGGGCTCTGCCGTTTGTTTCCGGCCTTCTTCTTTGGCCCTTTCAAATTGGTGGTCTATATTTGAATTCTGAATATGGTGCTCAAAAGAAGAGTCAGTGCCGCTCATTTCTTCGTTTGAAAGTGAATTCAGATAGGCTTTTTCCACCTTACTGCGAAGGCCTGCGAGGGCATCGCATCTCACTTTGAGCGTCTCCAATGGCAGATGTCTGCTCACGCGTCCGGAAAGAGCCGCGAGTTCGTCCGCATAGGTTTCCCAATCACCGGCACGCTCTTCGCTGAGACCCGCATCGATGGTCTTTGAAACATCGCGCAAATGAATCGTGATTTCACTCCGCACACGCTGAACAGCACGCTCCATATCCCGTGCAGCGGCCGCATGACTCTCGATTTCACCAGCACGCAATGCCAGCGGTGACAAATCGAAGCCAAATGCGTGCTCGATCTCCCCCGCCTTCCCCACGCCTGGCATAGCGCTTGCCATTGGGGCTATCGCGCCGGATGATCAGGCCCGCCTCAACCAGCGATGCCAGATGCCGGCGAATGGTCGCAGAGGACATGCCGCGCGTGCGCATTGACAGCTCTGCATTGGATGGAAAGACCACCACGGGCTGACTGCCATCAAGCATGGTTTCCGGATAGAAGCTCAGAAGCGCTTCAAGCACGGCGATTGTTCGGTCAGACAGGAAGAACGCTGCCCGAGCCTGTGTAAGTTCCCGTAATAGCGGCCATTTTTCCGGCCGATTGCCATCACCTTCTGCCAGTTTTTCGCGAGCGCGGGCGGTTTTTTCCTGCACTGCGAACATGGCATGCGACAGCGATCGTCCGCCAAATGGCGTCGTTGCAAAACGATCAGTCATTTTCACTACCTCAAATTGAGGCAAGGGAAAGGTGTTGCCGGAACGCGTCCGACTCTTGACAAGTCAGGTAGGAAGTGATTCTCTAAAATTGCTACATTGAAGAGGGCTTCCGGGGCGGTAACGTTCTGGAGGCCTTTTTTCTTGCCGGTCTTCCTTCTCTCTGTTTCTCAGTTCAACGCTTACACAATACTCAAACTCAATCGATGTCAGGCTTTCCGTTCGCTGTTGTAGCGCTGGAGAAGCCCATTCAACTCATCGGCGACAAACTCAATAAATCCATCCGGCACATGGCCGGTGAAACTGATCGTTCGTTCCTTCTTGCTGGTAAAGAGCTGGGCAATGAGAGCACGCTCATCGTCATGGATCGCTTTGATGACAATCTGATCTGTTTTAACCGTTGATGGCTCAGCCGGTTTGTTGAGAGCCAGCAAATGCTCAAACACGCGATCAAAACGGCCATCGCTGCCATTGAATCTGAAGTTATCCGCAACGATAACCTTGCCAGCAGCCTTGCGGTCTTCGGCATTCTTCAGCATTTCCGCCAGTTTCACCCAGCGCGGCCGGCCAACTTTTGGCGCAGGCCCGATAGCCTCCAGAATATCTTTGGGAATAGCATCCACCACCTGCAGATAGCGGGTCATTTCCGCCTTGTGCAGTGCCAGCGCATCTTGCACGACCGACCGGCTGAAGCCGCGGTCAATCAGATTACGGGCAAAGAACGCGCGCTCAATGAACGACAGATCCCGGCGCTCGGCATTTTCCTTGCCTTGGGCAACGACGAGCTGAATATCGCTCAGTTCGCGGACAATGGCCTGTACAGGAATGCCAAGCTGATGGGCCGCCCGCAAACGCCTGTGACCATAGGCAGTCTGGTAAAATCCGGAGCGTTCCGGGTGCTGACGCACGAGGATCGGAACCTGCTGGCCGTTGGTCTTGATGCTTTCGACCAGTTCCTTGAATGTATCGTCGTGGTCGTAATAGTGACTAAGACGGTCCTGTACGAAGGAATGCTCGATAAGTTTTGGATCGATCTCGATGACGCGCTCCGCGCCTTCGAGACTTTCCCTGATCTTGCGCGCGTCTTCAAGCTCGCGGGAAATGCCGCCAAGCGATAGACCCATGGCTTTGATAGCGCCCGACGCTGTCCGTTGTTTGGGCTGTTCATGCGAAACGTCATTTTCAACCGGAGCCGGATTGAATGACTTCGTTTCAAGCGGCGGAGCGGTCTCGACCGTACCAAACAGTGCCTTGAGTTGATCCCTGCGGTTCTTGTCAGTCATCAGCGACCTCACACAGGCCGGTTCCAGGCCTTGAAGATCAGGCTCTGGATTTCAGAATTGACGGAGGTAAGCGATTCAATTGCGCGGTCGTAGGTCGCGCGGGTGAAGCTGTCGCGGGAAACTTCATACAGGGTCTGCTTGGTCAAACCCGCGTCAGAAAATGCCGTTGATTTCACCACGGAAGATGTCAGCACACGATCGCCGAACAGCGAACGCAAAAAGCCGGCAATCTGCTGCTGCGGCGCATCATTTGGCTCAAAACGGGTGATGAGATAGCGCATGAAATCGAAATTGAGATCGCCGCCAGCTTCACGCACGACAGCGAGAAGATCGGCTGTCATGAACAGGAACTGGCTCATGGACGCAACGTCAAGCATTTGCGGGTGCACGGTGACCAGCACAGACGTTGCGGCACACAGGGCCGAGAGCGTCAGAAAGCCGAGTTGCGGCGGACAATCGATGACAACGACGTCATAATCATCGGACACTGTATCCAATGCCGCTTGCACGCGGGCAAAGAAGAGCTGCTGTTCCACACTCTGCTGCGCACCATGCTGGCGGTCCGCGAGCATTTGCGGTGTCGTATGCTCGAATTCCTGCAGTTCCAGATTGCCCGGAATGAGATCGAGCCCATCGAAATAGGTCTTGCGGATGATGTCACGCAGAAGACGACGCTCTCCGTCATAGCGGATCGCACCATAAAGCGTGTCATTACCGTTCAGGTCGAGTTCCGGCTGATAGCCGAACAGCGCGGACATGGATGCCTGCGGATCGAGATCAACCGCGAGAACCCGGAAGCCGGCCATGGCCAGATGCTGTGCCAGATGGGCGCTCGTCGTGGTTTTGCCCGAGCCACCCTTGAAATTGGTGACCGCAAGGACCTGCATGTGTTCGTTGGCGGATGGATCACGGTGCGGCAGATAGGTTTTCGCTTTTGGCCCGCCCGCATCGGCAAGATGATGCCGCAGTGCGTTGATCTCAGCCAGGGAATAAAGCCTGCGGCCGTTCACACCGGTTTCGGGTTGCGGCCCTTCTCCGGCTATCGAAAGCTGGCGCAAATAACCATCGGAAACACCGATGAGTTTCGCCGCTTCGCCGCTGGTGAACTTGCGCAATACTTTCTGCGCCGTTGGCGGAAACAGACGATTACGCATTGCCTGCAACTGCGCAGACAACATCTCGGCATCAGCAGCTATAGCCCTGTCAGCGGGCAAAGCAGCAGACGGCTGCGGTGCGGCGTTCAGTGGCACGCTGTCCGGTGGAGTTGTCTGTACCGCGTTCATCATAGTCACGTGCAATCCTGTGCGCCTGTTCAATAGAATCCTTCAGCGCAGGGTCAACATGCGCCGATTCGATAGAAAAACCAAAGGGGTAACGCTCGCGAACGATTTAACGCCAACAAGCGGCGCTAACATTTACTCAGTCATGTAACGCTTATTTTGCCGATTACCCCTTAAAACCGTAAGTAAACTGCGGAAATAACCGAGTCGCGTCAAGCACTTTATAGTTAACGCAAATTAACCATTGTGGCGACACAACCAGTAGTACCAACTAGTAAATGCGCCTCTATATGAAGTTTAAAAGAAGAAAGCGCACCCGTATGTCTACGGATGCGCTTTCGAATATTCAAACTCTCGACACCAAAACGTCTAATGCGCGGGTGCACCGCTCGCCTGACCCTTTTTGGTCAACATGACGAAGAATGCCGCGATGATCAGCATGGTGCCCAGCACCACGAACGTATCGCTGTATCCCATGATCAACGATTGCCGTTTGACCATCTTACCCAATGCGATGATAGCTTGTTCACGTGCCGCGTTCGGATCAGAAACGCCGTGCGCCATAAAATAGCCGGTCATCTGATCAAGCCTGCCGCGCACGGTTTCGCTGAACAAATTGACCGAGTTGCCAATCGTATTGGAATGAAATTGCTCCCGCTTGGTAACGATGGTTGCCAGCATCGCCGTTCCGAACGCGCCGCCCAGATTTCGCAGCATATTGAAAACACCGGAAGCAGCAGCGGATTCGTGGCGGGCAACACCAACCATGGCAATCGCTGTGAGTGGAGCCATGACAACGGCCTGCCCGATGGCACGCACAATATTGGGCAGCCACAACTGGTCCCCGGAATAATCAGCGGACATATGAATGTTCATGAAGCAGCTGCCCCCGAACACGCACAGACCAAGAAAGACAATGATGCGCGTATCAAACCTGCCCATCAGCATGGGTACAAAGGGGATTATCAAGAGCTGCGGCAAGCCCGTCCAGGCCATAACCGAGCCGATCTGCTCCGAGTTATAACCCTGCACCTGACCGAGATATTGCGGGAGCAAATAGACGGATCCGTAGAGCCCGAAGCCAACCAGCATATTGGCTGCCGTTCCAAGCCCAAAATTTCGCCGTTTCAACAGACGCAGATTGACTGCGGGATTTTTCACCTTCAGTTCGATCCAGACAAACAACGCTAGAAACACAACGGCGATGACCGTCAGGCGAACAATAAACGGCGAGCCAAGCCAATCGTTCTTGTTGCCCTCTTCCAGCACAGTTTGAAGTGCAGCGAGACCGATTGCCATACATGCGATGCCATACCAGTCTCCATCCCTCAGCAAACCGAGATTCATTGGCTGACGTTCGAGGTTGAGGTAAAGCACCGTGACCATGAATGCGCCGGGCACAAGATTGATGAAGAAGATGTACTGCCAGCCATAATTCTCGGTCAGATATCCGCCGATTGTCGGCCCAATGGCAGGGGCAAATGTCGCCGTGATGGCAAAAAGTGCCATGCCAACCGATTGCTGATACTTGGGCAGCCTTGTGAGGATGAGGGTGAAGGCCATAGGGATCAGCACGCCGCCGGTAAACCCCTGGATTGCCCGCAGCACGATCATTTCTTCAAGATTGCGCGCAAAGGCACAGGCCACGGAGAATGCCAGAAACAGCAAGGAATTCACCAGCAGAAAGCGCCGGAAGGAAAAGACCCGGCTCAAATAGTCAGTGAGCGGAATGACGATGATTTCGCCAATGAGATACGCCGTGGAAATCCAGGCGCCATTGTCGACGCCGGTACCAATGCCACCTTCGATATTGAGGAGCGAGGCATTGGTAATCTGGATGTTGAGGACAGCCATGAACGCCCCGATCAAGCCGGCAAAGACCGTCATCCATGTCTTGAGGCTGGCGGGACGTTCCCGATCGGAAACAGGTGTGGTGGCAGCGGACATTTTATGCGTCCTGTTCGGATTTTGTTAGTTGCTGGCTTTGTAACAGGCGGTTGCGCCGTCACAGGTGGCTGCACTGCCCGTATTCTTGATGGTGATGGTCGGCGTGACAGACATGCCGGGACGAAGCAGGCCCGTCAGTTTGCTATCGCTATCGAGCACGATCCGAACTGGAATACGCTGAACAATCTTGGTGAAGTTGCCCGTCGCATTATCGGGCGGCAGCAAGGCGAATTCCTGCCCGCTCGCCGGCGCAATGCTGTCGACGCGGCCTTTCAAAGCAACACCGGGAAATGTATCAACGGCAATCTCAACGGGTTGTCCTTTCTTGACGTCGGTCAGCTGGGTTTCCTTGAAATTCGCGATCACATAAACATTGTCTACGGGAACGACGGCCATGAGCTGTGTGCCCGACTGAACGTATTGTCCAACGCGCAGGGTGCGGTTGCCCACCACGCCTTCAACGGGAGAAACGATGGTTGTGTAGCTGAGATTGAGTTCGGCCTGATCCTGGACGGCTTTGTCGTGTGCGAGCGTTGCATTGGCCTTGGCCAACGATGCCTGCAATACACCAATCTGTTTCTGCGCCGAAAGGACTGCTCCTTCGTCTCGTTGTAGCGTAGCCTTGGCAATATCCAGCTTGGAAACCGCCTGCTGGGCGTTCTGCACACTACCGGCACCTTGCGTGGCAAGGGCACCGTAGCGGTCGTTGTCCTGTTGCGCGAATTTGAGGCTGGCCTGATTCACGGAGACCGTTGATTGCGCCTGCGCAATCGCAGCCTGCTGCTGGTCGATGCTCGCCAATGTATTGTCGATATCAGCCTGAGCCGCAGCAACATCGGCCTTGGCTTGTTCCAAGGCAACCACATAGTCGCGGTCATCAATCTTTGCCAATGGCTCATTGGCCCGAACCGGCTGGTTATCGTTTACGAGAACCTCGCGCAGATAACCGGAGACTTTTGGTGCCACAATCGTCGAATCCGCTTTGACATAGGCATCGTCAGTCGATTCCTGAAACCGGCCAACAGTCCAGTAATGCCAGCCAAAATCGATTGCCAATCCCACGACCACAATCGCCGCGCCCATAAGCAGCAACTTGCGCACATTGCGTGGCCGCGGCTTTTGCACTTGCGATTGCTCGCCCGCTGGCTGTGAAGCAGGCATCGCCTCATCGGCGCTGACGGATTTTTCAATTTTTAGCTCAAGTGGAGTCGTGTTTTTAGTCATGGCGAATGCTCTGGATTGAGGAACGAGATCGGCGCGGTCCGGAAGGGAACTCGGGTCGGGGGATTAATAAGGGAACCAAGCAGTTCCCAAAATAAGTCTGGACATTCCCGAAAGCAAGCCTGAAAATGAACGAACAACATTTTTTGAAGAACGAAAGCAGAATGGTGACTATGAAATCGACTGAAATCCCGAGGGATGATCACGCCGATCAAGGAGAAGACGCTGGTGAAATCAGGCGCTCTCGCGGACGTCCACAAAGCCGTTCTGATGCGGAAACGCAGCACCTTATTTTGGAAGCCGCGACACGCGTCTTTCTGGAAAATGGCTATACGGCAACAAGAATGGAGACCGTCGCGCGGGATGCCGGGGTAGCAAAACGGACGATCTATCGATTCTGGACAACCAAATCAGAACTGCTCACTGCCATCGTCGCCGAACGCAGCGAAAATATTGCCAGGCGGGTTGATGAATTCCTGCATACAATCAACGTGGAGACGCTCGACAGGCTGGGGCTGAAACATGCGCTGGAACACATCCTGAGCGAATTCGCACATTTGATTCTCTCTGACAGCACCGTGGCGTTCTATCGGCTTATCACTGCGGAGGCATTGAATTTCCCGGAAATTGCAAAGGCCTTTTATCGGGAAGGTCCAGCTCGAACATCAGGCACTGTTGCGCGATTTCTTGAGCAGCAGCAAAAGCGGGGTTTGATAAAACTCGATGATACGCATATTGCGGCGACGATGTTGATGAGCATGGTCACCGCCGAGCCTTTCCGTATGGCTACGCTTGGTATCGCCGACGTGCCGCAAGATCGTGAAATCGAGCAGCGCGTCGCTATGGCCGCAGCTTTTTTCTGGAAGGCTGCGGTATTCCGAAACGCGATTGCGTCCATAATGGCTAGCTGCTGCCTGTCAAATGTTTGACCAGATCGCGGGCATGCGGAGGTAATTGCTCGAACGCACGCACGCATACCGCGAGACGGCGTGTCGCCCAATTGTCCGTCAACCGGATCGAGTGAATGGCCATCGGTTTGCGATATTTCCTGGCAGCTGTCTCCGGCACGATGCCAAGGCCAACACCGTGCGAAACCATCTGGCAGATACCTTCAAATGTTCGCATGCGAATACGATAGGAAAGAGGATGTCCGGCTCGCGCCGCATGGTCGCCGAGATAATCCTGCAGCGGGCTACCTGCGCTAAGTCCGATAAATTCTCGATCAGCCACATCGGCAAATGCGCTGCGTCGACGGTCTGTCCATTGGCTTTCTCGCGGCGTGACCAGGACAAGCCGGTCAATGGCGAATGGCCGCAACTCCAGATTTCCATGATCCACCGCATCGGTGATAATGCCGATATCTGCCGAACCGTTGGCAACAGCCTTCACGATCTCCGTGCTGAGACGCTCCTTCAAATCGATGTCGACATTGGGCCTGCTGGCGAGATAAGCCGCCAGTTTTTCCGGCAGAAATTCGGTCATAGACGCCGTATTTGCCAGCAAACGAATTTGGCTCTTGAGGCCTCTGGAAAACTCCCCAAGTTCACCGCGCATCTGTTCGATTTGCCGTAGAACAATGCGGGCGTGATGTGCGAGCGCATCGCCTGCCGGCGTTGGCTCAACACCGCGCCGGCCGCGTTCAAGCAATGGCAGCCCAATGGCTTCCTCCATCCCGCGCAGACGCGCACTTGCGGACGGCAGAGCCATATTCGCTCGCGTTGCGCCATGGGTGATACTTCCCGCTTCAACCACGAGAAGAAAAAGCCGCAAATCGACGAGATCAAAGCGCATGAGCACGACAGTAGCACTCATTGTGCCTTCGTTCTAGCCTAAGGCTGGATATGTATCTTCCGCATTGTGAACATGGCATTTTCCGGCCAACCTGCCCTATGTCCAATCTTTCGATTTCTACGATTTCCATCATTACGCTGACCTTTTTCTCGCCGGAATGGTCAAGGGCGTAACCGGCATGGGCTTGCCCACCGTTGCCATGGGTATTCTTGGTGCGATCATGCCGCCAGCGGGTGCCGCAGCGCTGCTGCTCGTTCCGTCTTTCGTCACCAATAACTGGCAATTGTTCGCCGGGCCAAGCTTCGCTGCCCTGGCGTTCAGGTTCTGGACAATGATGCTGGCCATCCTTGCCGGAACTGTCGCAGGCTCCTGGCTGATGGCGAACGACGCGGCTGGATGGACCACAATCGGACTGGGTGCGGCGCTGGTGACCTATGCGGTCCTGGGACTTCTGGCACCGCAATTATCCATTCCAAACCGGTTGGAAGGCGCGCTCTCACCTGTCATTGGCCTCATAACCGGGGTCATTACCGGTGGCACAGGCGTATTCGTCATTCCAGCCGTCCCATATCTCCAGTCACTTGGTCTGAGCAAGGATGATCTGATTCAGGCACTCGGCCTGTCATTTACGGTTTCTACGATCGCTCTGGCGATCGGCATGACGTCAAGCGGAACGCTGCATCTGGATAGTATCGGAACGTCCACCCTTGCTCTTGCACCCGCCCTGCTCGGCATGTGGTTCGGTCAAAAGATCCGCAACGCAATCAGCCCTGCCACCTTCCGGCGCTGGTTTCTGATCTGCCTTCTCCTGCTTGGACTTGAACTTATGCTACGGCCATTTCTTTGAATGGAGGGAGACGATCTGACAGGCCGATACGGGCCGGATGAATGGCAATATCGCACTCGCGCTGAATTCTGCTAAAACCGGACGATGAATTACTTCAGACATTCCGTCAGCAGTCTTCGCGATCTCTGGACCGTTACGGTACAGGAATTCCGATCACTGGCAATGTCCGGACCACGCATGATCGACCAATGCGAATGCGTTGTATCCGTGCTGCTTGCAATCGTCTTCGCTCACGTTCTCGGCGCGCAGAATGTCGGCTGGGCAGCGTTCAGCGGTTACATGGTTATGCGCTCGCATGTATCGGAAAGCCTAACGCGCGGTATCCTGCGCATCATTGGAACGTCGGCAGGCGCCGGCACGGCATTGATGCTCGCACCCTATGTCATGCAGTCACCGCTTCTTCTCAGTTTGTCACTCGTCACCGTCGGCGGCGTCACGCTTTACTTTGCGCTTGTCGGCAAGCGCAGTTACGCTTGGCTTTTCACTGGTCTGACATTTTGCATGGTGCTGATTGACGGAATGAAGCATCCCACGGAATCCGTGTTGCCCTTTGCTGAATCTAGGCTAATCGAGATTGTGGCGGGCACCCTCGCCTGCATTCTCGTCAGTGCCGGGTCAACCTTTACGATAAGACGCAGATTGGCCCGCAACCCCGGAGAAACGTTAGCCCAGAAAGCCTTACGCCGTTCTGCAGTCTGGCATCGAGGCGCAGCATTACACGCCCTGCAAGCGGCGGTCGCTCTTGGGCTTATCCCGTTTATCTGGATATTATCGGGCATCACCTCTCTGAGCCAATCCAGTATCACCATTATGGCTGTGATGATGGTGCCAGTGACCACTCTGGGACCAAGCGCGCTTAACCCGATTACCTCAAGACTGGTGCTGCGATTTATTGGCTGCAGTGTCGGTGGCTTAATCGCAACGGCGATCTTGCTCAGCAGTCACCATTCACCGGTCCTTATGACGTTTGGTGTCTGTATCGGTGTGTTTGTGGGGCGACATATCGAGAACAGCAATTCATCGATCAGCTATATCGGCACACAGTTTGTGCTCGCTTTTCTGGTCGTTCTCGTCCCCGACACTTACACCAATGCGGCGCTGGAACCGGGTATGGAGCGGCTTGCGGGCATCCTGCTTGGTATCGTCATTCTTGAGCCGGTCCTTCTGGCTTCGCACTATCTGTTTGGCTCACAAGCGCCTGATGAAAATGCCGATATTAAGCCACCCGCGTCGAATGAATAGCATTGGCATCGCATGTGCAAATCGACAAGAAAATTTACGCGCGACAATTTTTATATTGACATAGCAACATAAATTGCACATCCATGCTGCGGACGAAGGCGGGAGGAGTACGCAGCCGTCGCTCTGAACTCAGGAATGATCGAAAGGTCATGCGACGTTCCTATGCGATAAGTCAGTGCTCGCCGCCGGATTTCAAGAAAACAACTGTTCTGGAGGGAACAATGATCCGTACCCATTTTGCCAAACTGCTTCTTGCTGGCGCAGCTACTCTTGCAGCGACCGGTGCTTTTGCCGAAGGTATCGGTGCTTCGCTGCTGACGCAGCAGCATCCGTTCTACATATCGCTCGCATCGGCCATGTCCGCCGAAGCCAAGGCGGAAAACCTGCCGCTCGAGATCGCGATCGCCAATCAGGATCTGAACAAGCAGCTCGCCGATGTTGAGGACTTCATTACCAAGGGCGTCAGCGTCATCATCATCTCGCCGGTTGACAGCACCGGCGTAAAATCTGCGATCACCAAGGCGCAGAAGGCTGGCATCAAGGTCATCACCGTTGATGTTCCTGCCAAGGGCGTTGAAGTCACATCGCATGTCGGCACCGACAATTACACCGGCGGCGTCAAGGCTGGCGAACTGATGGCCAAGCAGATCGGCGACAAAGGTAACGTTGCCGTTATTGATTACCCAACGGTACAATCGGTGGTGGACCGCGTCGAAGGCTTCAAGAAAGCCATTGCTGCCCATCCTGATATCAAGATCGTTTCCATCCAGACTGGTATTACCCGGCCGGAAGCCCTGGCTGCGGCGCAGAACATTCTTCAGGCCAACCCGGATGTTGCCGGCATTTTCGGCTTCGGTGACGATGCTGCTCTTGCCGCTGCTTCGGCTGTGAAATCGGCCAAGCTGCAGGATGAGGTCAAGGTTATCGGCTTTGATGGCATGGAAGAGGCCCGCAACGCCGTTAAAAACGATCCGGTCATGGTCGGCGTCATCGCTCAGTATCCGGATCAGATGGGCAAAGTTGCCGTCGAAACGGCTGGAAAGGTCATCAAAGGCGAAACCGTCGAGGCCAAGCAACCAATCGTTCCCGGTGTTGTCACCAAGGACGGCGAAGAGAAATAAGGCTTCACCAGCCGATATTTCTGCCACTGAATAACACCACCCGCGCAGGGTAACCTCGCGGGTGGTTGTTGAAAAAGACTTTCGACAGGATTGTCATTCATGACAGTATGGCCAAACGATCCCGTGCTTGAAATCAAGGATGTCGCCAAGACCTTCGGTCCGGTGACGGCGCTCAAGCGCATGAACCTCTCCGTCCGGCCGGGACGCATGCACACGCTGCTCGGTGAGAATGGTGCGGGCAAATCCACTTTGATGAAAATCCTTGTCGGCCCGTTCCAGCCGACTTCAGGGGCGATCACGCTGCATGGCAAACCCTATGCACCGAAAAACCCGATCGAGGCCAAGGCGCTGGGCCTGAGCATCGTATTTCAGGAACTCAGCCTTTGCCGCAATCTCTCGGTTGCCGAAAATATTCTCGCAACGCACGAGCCTAATAAGTTCGGCTTTATTCGCGACCGCGACCTCAATGCGCAGTCCGCGCAAATCGTGTCCGAACTTGGTCTGCCGGTCAATGTACGCACGAAAGTGGGCGATCTCTCCATTGCACAGCGTCAGCTGGTGGAAATTGCCAAGGGATTGAGCCGTCCGGCGGACGTGGTCATACTCGACGAGCCAACATCCTCGCTCTCTGACAGCGAAGCGGAAATCCTCTTCACCATCATCGGACGGCTGAAGGCCAAGGGCACAGCCATCATCTATATTTCGCACCGCATGGAAGAAATCATGCGCATTTCCGATGACATAACCGTCATCCGCGATGGCTCCTTTGTGGCGACAACGGAAAAACAGAACACAAGCATCGAGGGTCTGATTGCCCTTATGGTCGGGCGCGAGATGAAAGACATCTATCCGCCGCGTCTCGTTGAGCGTCCCTCCTCTGCCGTCAAGCCAGTGCTGTCGGTCGAGAACCTGTCCGAGACGAACAAGTTCGACAATGTGACGCTTGATATACGCCCGGGTGAGGTCGTCGGGCTGTTCGGCCTGATCGGCTCCGGCCGTTCCGATGTGATGAAGGCGCTGTTTGGCTTTGGACAACCAAGAGGTACAATCCGCCTGAATGGCGAGCCGGTGCATTTTCGTTCGCCTGCCGACGCCATCCGCAACGGCATCGCTTTTGTTACCGAAAACCGCAAGGAAGAAGGTCTGGTGCTGCAACACAGTGTCGAGCGCAACATCAATATGGTGGCGCTCTCACGACTCGCAGGTGGATTTGGCTTTACGCGACCCGCACGTGAGCGGGCATCGGCAAAAGCCGAAGTACTGCGCCTTGCCATCAAGACTGCCTCGATCGAAACGCCTGCGGGATCACTCAGCGGTGGCAATCAGCAAAAAATCGTCATTGCCAAATGGCTGCAGACACAACCGAAAATCCTCATCCTCGACGAGCCGACCCGCGGCGTCGATGTGGGCGCAAAATTTGAAATCTACCGCATTATCCGCGAACTCGCGGCGGCAGGCACCGCCATTCTGATGGTTTCATCGGAATTGCCCGAGGTGCTGGGCCTCAGCGACCGCCTCGTCATCATGCACAACAAGCGTGTTGCCAAGACGCTGGATGCACAGGGCGTCAGCCCCGAAACCGTTATGACCTATGCAGCAGGAATGCACCAATGACCAATTCCACCGAGACGAAGCAGGCGCTTCTGGCTTCCCCCCTCATCCGGCAATATGGCGGCATCGTCATATCGCTGATTATCCTGTGCGTGGTATTTTCGTCGATAAGTCCGCGGTTTCTCGCGTTCAACAATTTCATGAACATCATGCAGCAGGTGGCGGTGATTGCCGTGGCTGCTTACGGCATGACCTATGTCATCCTGCTCGGCGATATTGATCTTTCCGTCGGCTCCATCATCGCCGTGGCGGGTATGGTGGCGGCGCAGGCTTTTGCCATGGGCTTTGGCTTTGTCCCGACAGTGCTGATCACACTGGCCGCCGGTGCCATTATGGGTGGTCTGAACGGTGTGCTTTCGGCGAAACTCATGCTGCCGTCTTTCATTGTCACCGTAGCAACCATGGGCATCTATCGCGGTGCGGTCAGCCTGCCGACCAATGGTGCTCCGGCTTCCATTGAGAACGAAACCTGGCTTGCCATCGGCAGCGAAAGCTGGCTCGGATTGCCGATCATCATCTGGATCGTCATCGCACTCTTTGCCATCAACCATATCGTCCTCTCCCGGACGATCTTCGGCCGCCGCGCCTATCTGGCGGGCGGAAACCGCGAAGCTGCGATCTATTCCGGCATTCGGGTTGATAGGCTTAAGATCATCATTTTTATGATCTCCGGCGTGATGGCAGCCGTCAGCGGTATCCTGCTGTCGTCGCGGCTGTCTTCGGCACAGACCAATGCCGGCATGGGTTACGAGCTGGATGCTATCGCCGCTGTTGTGCTCGGCGGTACCAGTCTTGCCGGCGGCGTCGGAACCATGGTCGGCACCATTCTTGGGGCATTGATCATCGGCGTCATCAACAATGGCATGAACATGCTGGCCGTGCCTTACTTCTACCAGCTGATCTTCAAAGGTATTGTCATTCTGTTCGCTGTCTGGCTCGACGTGCGCAGCAAATCGATGCGCACCTAAACGGTACTGGGTCCGGGAAGAAAAACTGCAAAGGGCTCTTCCACCGTCCGTTTGAGATAGGCCAGATAGGCTGCATAACTGGCGTGATCCGGGGCGATGCGCCCGAACTCGGCATTCGGTGTGGATGCCATCGGAATCAGAACAATCGGCGCTGAAACCGGCGTCAATTGTGCACCGCGCCCTGCCTGCAGGGTTGTGAGAATTCCATACATTTCGCCGGTGATCGAGGGACGCGAAACGATGATCAGGCGGTGCTGGCCGGATGTGTTTGTCGCCAGATAAATATGGCCGGACAGGTTCGGAATAGACACTGTACCGCGCTGGGTAAAAGCTGCATCAAGCCGTTCCATCTCGTGGAAACGCAAGTTGGCGGCAGCATCATTCCAGCCGATCTCGGTGCAATAGGCGAAGATTGCCTTGGGATCACCGAAGGAAGGTCGCAGGGTCAGATATTTGCCCTCAATCCATGCAACCGCCGCACGGGAATAAGCGCCGAATTCTTCGGTCGCATGGTTATTGCTCGTTGGGGCTGCACTTTCCGGATGTTCAGCGGCGCGCAACCGCATGCCAAGTGCCTCTTCCAGCCGAATAGTCGTTGCCAGCGTAAAAGGCCGGTGACCAGACAGCGCCTTCTCCAATGTGGACAGGCTGATCTTCGCCTGATCGGCAAGATATTGCCGCGAGACCCGGCGCCGCGCCATTTCCTCACGGATCTTGGTGGCGACCGCAAGGTTCTGCCGTTCCGATAGCTGACTGTCGATATCCCCGGTCATGCGCCCCCGCTTTCCGCCAAATCACGTACATTCCTTCACATATCCACACAAGGCCATCTTGGGCAAGACATGTTGTGACGGGAGCGTGCGGAACATTCCCGAACCTTACGCTGGCGGCAAAAGGGGCTGTGTATGAAATGGGGAAAGCTTCCCGATGGGAGCACCAACAGGAGCTTTCCCGATGAAAACCGAAACCTGCACCTTACCTTCTTCGCTACACACAATGCCTCACTGGCTGCGCCGTACCTGCCAGACACTCTGGCTGATCAACATTGTTGGTTTGCCATTCGTCGCGCTCGCGGTGTTCTTTTTCAGTTTGGCAAATGCACATGCCGAAACCGCCCGGTCGCCTCTTGTCACGCTCGATGAAGTCAAATCGGGCACATTGCTTCTGAAGAGTTCAGATGCCGGCCGCTATATCGAAGCGCCACGCGTTGCCACCGATGTCGATATCGTTGTCAGTGGTCCGACAGCCCGTGCCCGTATCACACAAATCTTCACCAACCCGTCCAATGGCTGGGTCGAGGCGGTCTATGCCTATCCCCTGCCGGAAGACAGCGCGGTGCACGCCCTAAAAATGGTCGTCGGCAAGCGCGTCATCATCGGTGACATCAAGGAAAAGAAGGAAGCCAAGGCTATCTATGAAACGGCAAAGGCATCCGGGCAAAAGGCCAGCCTTGTCGAACAGCAGCGCCCGAACCTTTTCACCAACTCCGTCGCCAATATCGGCCCGCATGAACAGGTTGTCGTACAGATCGATTATCAGGAACCGGTTCGTCTCTCCGGCGATGAGTTTTCGCTGCGCGTACCATTGGTTGTTGCACCGCGCTACAATCCAGCACCGGTAACCCAGACAGCCGATCTTGCCGCCGATGGTTCCGGCTGGGGCACAACTGCCGATCCGGTTCCGGATCGCGAAAAGATTACTTCGCCCGTGCTTGATCCGCGTGTCAATGCTCCGGTCAATCCTGTCAGCATCAAAGTTCGTCTTCAGGCTGGCTTTGCCCTTGGCGAAGTCAAAAGCCATCACCATCCCGTCAACATCGAAACCGTTGATGCACAGACACAGCTGATCTCGCTTGCTGGCGACAATCATGCCGATCGTGACTTTGAACTGACCTGGAAGCCGCAAAGTGCCAAGGCACCTGCCGTTGGCCTGTTCCGCGAAACAATCGGCAGCAATGATTACGCTCTTGCCTACATCACACCGCCCGTTATCGAACAGAAGCAGGAAGAGCGCCCCCGTGAAATCGTCTTTGTCATCGATAATTCCGGCTCCATGGGCGGTACATCGATGAATCAGGCCAAAGCCAGCCTCGATTATGCCTTGAGCCGCCTCAAGCCAGCCGACCGGTTTAATGTCATCCGCTTTGACGACACGATGACCTCGCTGTTTCAGGACACTGTGACCGCAGACCGGAACAATATCTCCACCGCCCGGGAGTTTGTTGGCAACCTTGAAGCAGCAGGCGGCACGGAAATGCTCGCCCCTCTTGAAGCTGCGCTTGATGATCGCCGTCCGAATGATCAGGCCTTTGTTCGTCAGATTGTTCTTCTTACTGACGGCGCCATTGGCAACGAACAGCAACTGCTCGATACGATCGCTGCCAAGCTTGGCCGTTCACGTGTCTTCATGGTTGGCATCGGCTCTGCACCAAACAACTATCTGATGAACCGCGCAGCTGAACTCGGCCGTGGCACGTTCACTTCCATTGGTTCCACCGATCAGGTTGACGAGCGCATGCGCAATCTCTTCGCCAAGCTTGAAAGCCCTGTTATCACCAATCTGAGCGCAACGTTCTCGAGTGGCAACGCCGATGTGACGCCAGCCATTCTGCCTGACCTTTATCGCGGTGAACCACTCGTCATCGCCGCCAAGCTTAGCTCGCTCTCCGGTACGCTGACAGTCAAAGGCATGATCGGAAGCCAGCCTTGGGAAGTCACGCTGCCAGTTGCCAAGGCCGCCAAAGGCGAAGGCCTGTCAAAGCTCTGGGCACGCCGCAAGATTTCCGATGCGGAAGTTGAAAGCACTCTGGGCAAGATCAGCCGCGACGAAGCAGACAAGCGTATTCTTAAACTCGCTCTCGAAAACAGCCTCGTCTCCCGCCTGACAAGTCTGGTCGCTGTTGACAAGAATGTGTCCCGATCGCAGGACAAGCCGCTTACTCGCGCTGACGTGCCTTTGAACCTGCCAGCGGGTTGGGATTTCGACACAGTCTTCGGCGAACAGACGACGCGCAAGGCCGATCTAGAAAACGGTTCCGATGTTCACCTGGCCAAACTTGTTCACAGCAACAAGCCGGTGACAATACAGCCTGCTGGAGAACAATTTCCCCTGCCGCAGACTGCAACCGATGCGGAGCTGCGCATGATTGCCGGACTGCTGATGCTGCTCGCAAGTGCCGGTCTGTTCTTCTTCACCCGCAAAACAGGGAAAGCATCATGAGCGCGATAATTGTTCCAGCATCGTGGAAAGGCAGGGCGGTTATCCGCCCTGCTGTCCGGGCCGCAATGGCTGTCATGGCTCTCGCCGGTCTTCTGCTTTTCAGTCAGGGTATCTGGATCCATGCCAAAGCTATATTGGCACAGGTGCTTTTGGATCGTGCATTCACCCAGAGCATTCAGACCGGTGAACCGGTCAAACCCTGGTCTTGGGCTGATACATGGCCGGTTGCCCGCATCGAGTTTCCACGCATTGGCGAAAGCGCAATTGCACTGCACGGTGCCAGCGGTCAGGCTCTGGCTTTTGGTCCTGGCCATGTGGATCACAGCGCCGAAGCGGGTGAGAATGGAACAGCGGTTTATGCCGCGCACCGCGACACGCATTTCGCCTTTCTCAAGCAGGTACAGATAGGCGACACAATCAGGATCACACGGCGTGACGGCAAGGCGTTCACCTATAGGGTGAGCGGAAAATCAGTGGTGCGTTGGGATCAATCGGGCATTGATACCAATGCCAGAGGTAAGAACCTCGTTCTTGCCACCTGCTGGCCATTCAATGCCACGACGTCAGGGCCGATGCGCTATCTGGTAACAGCAGAAATAGCCGAGTGAGATTACGCCGGAGGGTCCAATTCGTTGCGGCGGATCAGCTCTTCCTTGATGAGTTTCTTGGCGATTTTGCCATAGGCGGATTTCGGCATTTCCGGCCAGAAGACAAACCGCTTCGGCAGTTTGTAACGGGCCATTTTGCCATTCAGCCAAGCCATGATCGCATCGCCGTCAGGTGTACTGCCGACGCGGGCAACGCAAACTGCCAACCCGACCTCACCCCACACCGGATCGGGTATGCCCAGCACCGCCACTTCGCTGATATCTGGATGTGTGAGGATCTTCTCCTCGATCTCGCGCGGATAGACGTTTGAACCACCGGAAATATACATATCCGAAGCCCGGCCGGTGATGTAGACGAAGCCCGCCTCGTCCATATGGCCAAGATCGCCGGTCCGGAACCAGCCATCGCGAAATGCTTTCGCATTGGCTTCAGGGTTGTCGTAATAACCGGCAAAAACAGCCGGGCCGATAACGCAAATCTCGCCGGTTGCGCCCGGGGCCACTTCCTTGCCCGTATCATCCTGAATGGCAACCTGCATACCGGTGCGGGCAAAACCGCATGTGCCCAGACGGGTGTCATTACCAGCGTCATGGTAAGCTGGTGGCAGTACGGTGATATTGCCGGTGACTTCGCCAAGGCCGAAATATTGCACCAGAACCGGACCTAATGTCTTCAGAGCGTGAATCTGATCCGTACGATACATGGGGGCGCCGGCATAAATCACATAGCGCAGTGATGAATGATCGCGCTCATTTACCGATGGGTGCTCTGTCAGCATTTTGAGGATTGTCGGCACCGTGAACATGTTGCTCACCTGCCATTTTTCGACCAGCCGCCATGCTTCCGCCACGTCAAATTTCTCGGTTGGCAAGAGGATGGTTTTCGCGCCCCGCGCGACCTGAGTGAGTTGATGAATGCCCGCGCCATGCGATAGCGGAGCCACAACCAGCGATGCATCTTTCTCGGTTGTTCCCGGCATAAGATCGCACAAATGATTGGTGATCACAAAGGCCATCTGGCCATGGGTCAACACCGCCGCCTTGGGCCGCCCTGTGGTGCCTGACGTGAAGAAAAACCAGCAGGGATCGTCGTGTTCAACAGCCGCTACTGCAACCTTTTTACCATCGAACCGTGCGACAATGTCATCATAGTCCTCGCCGAACTCTGCCTTGCCAACAGCAATGACGAAAGCAAGGTCGGGATTGATCTTCCGGCAGGCGGCAACATGGTCGGGAAAAAGATGGCCACAGATCATCCCCTTCGCGCCACTTGCCTTGGCAAGATATGCGACCTCGTCTGGCGTCTGGCGGAAATTGGTTGGCACCCATACTGCGCCCAGCTGAAAGCAGGCGAACATGGATTCAAACATCTGGTTGCAGTTCTGCGACTGGATCAGGATGCGGTCGCCCTTGACCACTCCGAATTCGGTGTATAGCGCGGCAGCCATGGCATCGACACGCCGCTGCAGCTGATCCCACGTCCAGCTTTTTTCCCCCAGACAAAGCCGATCTCATCCGGCAACCGCCGGGCGGTCTGCGCCAGAAAATCCGAGAGGTTCATTACACGTTTTGACATGGCGGTAATCAGTGCCGCATCTCCACTGCTCATGCTTTTATCCGTTCCGCTTTAACTCTGGCTTTCATGGCTGGCGTTGGCACCCGTCTGGGCCGTTCGTTCAATGGCTGCAGATGTGCCAATCTTGCCTCGATCTTTTTGGCCTCGATGCGCATCAGATCTGCGAGCTCCAACTGCCGATCCGGCTGCATGCGGCTGTCAATGGCAGCAATGCTCAGCGCACCGGCTGCGCGGCCATCGGGAAAATGGATGGCAATACCGATGCCCCACGAATTGGCAAGAATACGGCCGGGATTGAGCGCAAAGCCCCGTTCGCGCGTGATAGCGATATCTTCTTTGATCTGCGGCGGCGCGAGATTGGGATAATCCGCCAGAAGCACAGATTCATTGGCTGCCAGAATGATATCAATCTCGTCATCCGGCATTGTCGCAAGAATGGCCAGCGAGCCGCCGCCAACACCGAGCGGATGCCGGTAACCCGCCTGCAACGCGTGCGTGCGGATAGGGTAAGTGCCCTCTTCCCGGTGCAGGCAGACGGCATAGGTCTCGCGCTGGATCGACAGAAAGCTGGTATCCTGTGTCTTCGCGGAGAGAATGCCCAGACTGTCACGGGCGATCTGCAGCAGCCCGTACCGCCGGGTGGCCAGTGTTCCCAGCACATAGGCTTCCTGCCCCAGATAATAGCGGCGGGTCTGGCTATCCTGCTCAATGAGTCCCGAGCGGATAAGCGCCAGCAGCAGCCGCCGCGTCGTCGGTTTGTTCAGCCCGCCCTGCTCGACGATCTCGCTGAGCGATCCGCCCTGATCGCCGAAATAGCTGACAAGGCTCAAAAGGCCGAGCGCCCTGTCAACGCTTTGCGATCCATTGAGGCTGGCCGGTGCCGTAATGCGTTCCTCCATGCTCCCCCGCACGTTTTATCGATCCATATTGTGGATCATTTTCTGTAACTATTGAACTATGCCATAAAAATTATTGCAAGATGCCAGCATTTGTTTATGGTTTTATCTGGCTTTAGGAGGATTTGCATTCTATAATATGGACCTATGATTTTGATTGACGCGATGGAGGTCGTGTCTGTCCAATGAGCTCCAAAGGAATGCGCTACACTGTTCGGGAGGAAATCATATGAACACTTTGTCACGCCGTCAGGTGCTGCTCGGCACTGCCGTAACCCTTGTTGCCAGCCCATTTATTATGCGGCGCCCGGCTGCCGCCGCGGAATTCTCCTACAAATATGCCAATAACCTTCCAGTCACCCATCCGATGAATGTCCGGGCGCAGGAAGCCGCAGACAAGATCAAGGAAGAAACGGGCGGACGCTTCGAGTTGTCGATCTTCCCATCAAGCCAGCTCGGCTCCGATACCGACACATTGAGCCAATTGCGCTCCGGCGCTGTTGAATTCTTCACGCTCTCCGGCCTTATCCTGTCAACGCTGGTTCCAGCGGCCTCCATCAACGGCATCGGCTTTGCCTTCCCTGACAATGCAACCGTCTGGAAAGCCATGGATGGCGAACTCGGCGCGCATGTGCGCAAGCAGATTGAGAAATCCAATCTCGTTGCCATGGAAAAAATCTGGGATAATGGCTTCCGCCATATCACATCCAGCACCAAGCCGATTGCGACGCCGGATGATCTGAAAAACTTCAAGATCCGTGTCCCGGTCAGCCCGCTATGGACATCCATGTTCACAGCGTTCCAGTCATCACCCGCCAGCATCAATTTCAACGAAGTCTATTCATCGTTGCAGACCAAGGTGGTTGAAGGACAGGAAAATCCGCTCGCTATCATCTCCACGGCGAAGCTCTATGAAGTGCAGAAATATTGCTCGCTGACGAGCCATATGTGGGACGGCTTCTGGTTCCTGTCGAACCGGCGCGCATGGGAAGCCCTGCCAGACGATATCAAGACCATCGTAGCGAAACACATTAATGCGGCCGGGCTTGCAGAGCGCGACGATGTCGAAAAATTGACGGGAACGCTGCAGGCGGATTTGAAGGCCAAGGGCCTCACATTCAACACGCCCGACCCCGTGCCATTCCGCGATGCCCTGCGCAAGGCGGGCTTCTACTCCGAGTGGAAGGGCAAATATGGCGAAGAAGCCTGGGGCCTGCTGGAAAAAGTCGTAGGTCAATTGGCATAAGGCCGGATCGATGGCGGGGATCAGACTGACCGAAGGCGCTGTCGCTGCGGATGGGGAGAGCATTCTTTCTCCCCCGCCACGCAATGATCATTCATTGGTTTCAAAACTGGACCGGATGCTCGGCCATATCATCGAATTTCCAGTGGCTATTCTGGTCGTCGCCGAAGTGGTCATTCTGTTTGCCGGCATCATCGCCCGCTATGTTGTGCACCAGCCCCTGATCTGGTCGGATGAACTCGCATCGATCCTCTTTCTCTGGCTGGCCATGCTTGGTGCCGTTGTTGCGTTCCGTCGCGGCGAGCATATGCGCATGACAGCTCTGGTCGGCATGATGAGCCCGCAGCGACGGGCTTTCTTTGATGTCGTCGCCGTAGTCGGCGCGCTGGCATTTCTGCTGTTCATCGTCTACCCCGCCTATGACTATGCCCACGAGGAAACCTACATTACGACGCCAGCACTGGAGATCACCAATGCTTGGCGCGCCGCCGCTTTGCCCGTTGGCGCAGGTCTGATGATCATCTCTGCATTTATCAAACTGTTTCAGGTGTCAAACCTGCGCAATGTGGTAACTGCCGTTGTTTTGATTGGTGCCCTCACCCTTATATTCTGGCTGCTGGGCCCTTCCTTGAAGCCGCTGGGTAACATCAATCTGCTGATCTTCTTTGTCGGTGTCGTTGCGGCACTTGTCCTCAGCGGGGTACCCATCGCCTTTTCCTTTGGCCTCGCCACGTTCGGCTATCTGGCGCTGACTACCAATGTGCCGATGATTGTCGTCGTTGGGCGCATGGATGAAGGCATGTCCCATCTCATCCTGCTCGCCGTGCCGCTCTTCGTGTTTCTTGGCGTATTGATTGAGATGACCGGCATGGCGCGTGCCATGGTGCAGTTTCTGGCAAGTCTGCTTGGACACGTGCGTGGTGGTCTTTCCTATGTGCTGATCGGCGCCATGTATCTTGTATCCGGCATTTCAGGTGCAAAGGCAGCGGATATGGCTGCTGTCGCGCCAGTGCTTTTTCCGGAAATGAAAGCGCGCGGTGCCAAGCCGGGTGATCTCGTTGCCCTACTCTCTGCTACCGGCGCACAGACAGAAACCATTCCACCCAGTCTCGTTCTGATCACCATTGGTTCGGTGACAGGCGTTTCCATTGCTGCGCTGTTTACCGGCGGGCTGCTGCCAGGCGTCGTTCTCGCGGTGATGTTGTGTTTCGTCGTCCATAGGCGCTATCGCAACGAAGACCTGTCGCATGTCACGCGCGCAACCGGGCGGCAGATCGGCCGGGCATTTATCATCGCTCTACCTGCACTTGCGCTGCCTTTCATCATTCGCGCATCTGTGGTTGAAGGCGTGGCCACGGCAACGGAAGTGTCGACTATAGGCATTGTCTATTCCGTGCTGGCCGGGCTTTTTATCTATCGCCAGTTTGACTGGGCACGGTTGAAGCCCATGCTGGTTGACACTGCTTCGCTGTCAGGCGCCATTCTGCTGATCATCGGCGCGGCAACGGGCATGGCATGGGCATTGACCCAGTCCGGCTTCTCGCGCGATCTTGCCGCCGCCATGACCGGCTTGCCAGGCGGACCCATCACGTTCCTTGCAGTGTCGATCATCGCCTTCATCATCCTTGGCAGCGTGCTCGAAGGCATTCCTGCCATCGTGCTGTTTGGCCCCCTGCTGTTCCCGATTGCCCGTCAGGTCGGCGTGCATGAGGTGCATTATGCGATGGTGGTCATTCTTTCGATGGGTATCGGTCTTTTCGCTCCACCCTTTGGCGTCGGCTACTACGCCGCCTGTGCCATTGGCCGTGTCAACCCTGACGAAGGCATGCGCCCGATCTGGGGTTATCTTGCCGCGCTTATTCTCGGCATCATTCTTGTTGCCGCAATCCCATGGATTTCGATTGGCTTCCTGTAATGACCCACAGACTGAAAGGTAAAATCGCCGTTATCTTTGGCGCGGGTTCTTCGGGTCCCGGCTGGAGCAATGGCAAAGCAGCTGCTGTCTCCTATGCACGGGAAGGTGCAACGGTCGTCTGTATCGATCTGCAGGAGGATGTGGCTCAAGAAACCGCAGGGATCATTCTGAGCGAAGGCTTCAAGGCGATAGCTGTCAAATCGGATGTCACAAGCACTGAATCGGTTACCGCTGCAGTGAACACTGTGATTGACCATTATGGCCGTATCGACATCCTGCACAATAATGTCGGCGTCGCCACTTCAGGCGGTCCGGAAGACCTGGATGATGAGACATTCAGGAAATCACTCGATATCAATGTCGGTTCCGTTTTTCGCACGGCAAAGGCCGTGCTGCCGCACATGAAGGCTCGCAAATCCGGCGCCATTATCAACATATCTTCGCTGGCCGCCATTCGCTGGACCGGCTATCCTTATTTCGCCTATTACGCCGCCAAGGGAGCCGTCAATCAGGCCACGGTCGCCCTCGCCCTGCAATATGCTCCGCATGGTATTCGCGCCAATTGCATCATGCCGGGCATGATCGATACCCCGCTAATCTACAAGCAAATATCCGCCAATTATGCATCGAATGACGAAATGATCGCAGCGCGTAACCGGCTTGTGCCACTGGGGCAGATGGGCAGTGCTTTTGACGTTGCCAATGCGGCCGTATTCCTTGCCTCCGACGAAGCAAAATTCATTACTGGTGTCTGCCTGCCTGTTGACGGCGGACAAAGCTGTTCGGCGGTGGTCGGTGCCTGACCGCCGTTTGCAGCAACCCGGCCCTGCAACAGCAGAGCGTTTTGAAAGTTTTGCCGGTACTGGCCGGTTGCTGAGCTTTGATTTGCAACCCGGCCTCAGCATCAACGACGCCATAGCCGGGCCGCTCGTTGCTGCCAATATTCGCGCGGCGGCTCTGGTGATCGAAGGTGGCGCGTTCCAACCCTTCCACTATCTCATGCCCGCACTTTCAAAAGATGATCTTCACGCAGCGTGGTACAGCGATACATTCTCCCCACCCGGCGAAACGAAGCTGGAACGCGGCAACGTGACCTTCGGTGAGCGCGATGGGGCGCCATTCATTCATTGCCATGCCACGTGGATCGAACCGGATGGAAAGCGTTGTGCTGGCCATATCCTGCCACATGAAACCATGGTCAGCCAACCAGTCCGGGCGACGGCGTGGGGTGTTGAAGACATCCGCATGATTTCCGAGCCGGATGCGGAAACCGCTTTCACCATCTTTCATCCTGTACCTCTCGATAAAACATCAGGGGATGCGACAGGACCGCGAACAATCATCGCCCGCGTCAGGCCTAACGAAGACATTATCACAGCGCTCGAAGCGATCTGCCGCAAGCATGGATTGGCCGGCGCACATCTGCGCGGCGGCGTCGGCAGCCTGATAGGCGCTCGGTATACAAACGGATCGCGAGTTGGGGACATTGCGACTGAAGTCTTCATCACCGGAGGTTTTGTTTCAGCGAACTCCAGCAGGACACAGTTGGAAATTACCATGGTTGATACCAAAGGCGGCATCACCAATGGGGCACTGCTTCGCGGCGAGAACCCGGTTTGCATCACCTTCGAACTTTGTCTGGAAGAGGCCTGACTGTTCCTCTTCCTCGAGAATTGAGAGGACCTTCACGATGACAGAACTTGATACGAGCGAGCGCACAGCACTGGTTACCGGCGGTGCGTCGGGTATCGGCCTTGCCACTGTGCATGCGCTGGCTGGTGACGGCTGGAAGGTCGTGGTAGCAGACCGCGACGTGAAGGAAAGTCTGCGGACGGCACTCGAGAGGGACTATCCCCATCGCATCAGGCTTGTACAACTTGATGTGACGGACGAAACCGCAGTCGAAGCGCTCATGGCGGAGACAGAGGCTGACTTCGGTCCGCTGCGAGGCGTTGTCTGTTCGGCCGGAATAGGCCGCGACACACCTTTCTTTGACACAACCGCGGATATGTTCCGGCAGATATACGAAATCAATGTCATCGGTACGTTTCTGGTGACGCAATCCGGTGCGCGGATCATGGCCGCAAGCGGTGGCGGCGCAATCGTCAATCTGGCGTCGATTTCCGGCATGCGCGGCAATATCGGACGTTCTGCCTATGGCGCATCGAAGGGCGCCATCATCAACCTCACCAAGGTGATGGCGGTCGAACTTGCCCCATACAATATCCGCGTCAACGCTATTGCACCTGGGCCCGTCGAAACACCGATGGCTGCCGCGCTGCACACCCCGGAAATTCGCGAGGGCTGGAGCCGGACAGTACCGCAACGTCGCTACGGCCAACCGGAAGAAATCGCCAGCACAATCGCCTTTCTTCTGGATGAAAGCCGCTCAAGTTATGTGACCGGCCAAACCCTTGCCGTCGATGGCGGGTTCACGGCTGGGGGGCTTATCGGCTAATCGGTCTCATGCAATTCGGGATAGCTAAGGCTCTGCAATTCGGTGGGATCACGTCCTTCGATCCGGCGTAATACAGCAAGGGCCAGCTCACGCCCCGCGTGACGGACATCCTCGTTGAACACGATGATCTCGGGGCGAAACCATTGCAGAAAATCTGTTGTCTGTTTCGACACCAGATCGATGTCACGGCCGAGTTTCAGGCCAACAGCTTCGATACCTGCAACCACGGCAACGGCCAGCCCACCTGTACAGCAGATAATGCCATCTGGCGGGTTGGGTTCGCGCATGAACATTTCGGTCCGGTTGCGCACATCGCTCAGCGAGACACTGCCATTCCAATGATCAACGGTCACGCCGGTTGCACCGCACTCCTGCAGCCCGCGTTTGAAACCGTCATCGAGATGCCAATAATATGTGTGAGCAGGACCCGGTCCTGCAACCATGGCAATCCTGCGCCGGCCGCGTTCGACAAGGCTTTTCACTGCTGCATAGGCGTAAGCTTCATTGTCGAAGTCGTGAAAGGGATGTTCAATCCCCATTTTGGTCCGTCCATGGGTGGCGAAGGGAAAATCGTGTTCCGTGAGATAACGAACGCGCGGATCCGATGGTTCAGTCTGGGACATGATAATCCCGTCCGCCGAGCCCGTTTCAATGATGTAGCGGATCGGATGCATCGGATCATGCTCCGGCGAATAGGGCGTAACGATCAGATGATAGGGTGTCTCCGCAAGAATTTCGGAAATGCCGTAAACGAGATTGGATGTGAGCCCCATGATCTCGCTTTGCGCGTTGAGAACAAGACTGATGACATTGGTTTTGCCGGTGCGCAAACGGACACCTGCCCGGTTCGGCCGGTAACCAATCTGTTTGGCTATAAGCTTTACGCGGGTCTTCGTTGCCTGACCAATCTCCGGCGCATCCTTCAGGGCGCGTGATACGGTTGTCACACCCAGCCCCGCCATGAAAGCGATCGTCTTCAGCGTCGGCCGCTCGCCGTCCGCGAGAACTGCCACCCTTTCCCCATCGCTGGGATTATGCCGCTTGTCGTTCATGCCATTGCAACCAGTTAAAGCCCTGTCTTTTCTCTGTATGGACCCGCAAAGCTTGATCTTCAAGATACCTTTTTCGAAAACCTGTAACGTTTCAGTTATTTATAATTTTGGTTTGATCCATCATTGTCCAAGCTAATTTTTCTGCCAACTTCTGTCGCTCCTCTCGACAGAACCTGCATATAAATCGGCGACACCTCTCTACAAAATCCGGATAATTATATGATTTTATTGAAGTTTATGCGAACTTCCACATATTATATCGATTATCGAAAAAAATAGAGACCAGCCGATTGCCTCATTCAAAGTTTTGAATTACCGTACCTGTAACGTTTCAGATTTGGGAGGATACGATGCGTTACCGTACATCAATGGCCATTCTGGCTGCATCCACATTTCTTTGGACAACTGGCATAGCCAGCGCTGTCGACCTCGAAGTCACCCATTGGTGGACATCAGGCGGCGAAGCAGCGGCTGCGAAGGTTCTCGCAGAATCATTTGACAAACAGGGCGGCGACAAATGGGTCGACGGCGCCATTGCCGGTAGCGGCTCCACCGCAACCCCGATTATTGTCAGCCGTATTCTGGGCGGCAACCCCATGGGCGCGACACAGCTCAACACCGGGCGCGACGCCGAAGATCTGGTCAAGGCCGGTATGATGACCGACTTGTCCGAACTTGCAGCCAAGGAGGGCTGGACGAGTTTTATCCGCCCGGCAAAGTTGCTCGATGCCTGCAAATATGAAGGCAAGATTTATTGCGTTCCGGTCAATATCCATTCAGCCCAGTGGATGTGGATTAATCCCGAGACGTTCAAGGATGCGGGCGTGCCCGTGCCTGCCAACTGGAAGGATTTTGTCGCAGCAGCGCCCAAACTGAAGGAAAAAGGTATCATTCCTTTGGCTACGGGTGACGCATGGCAGGTCAACGCCATTTTTAACGTCATGATCCCTTCGCTTGGTGGCAAGGAGCTTTTCAAGAAGGTCTATCAGGACAAGGATGCCGAAGCCGCTGCAAGTCCGGAAATGAAAGCCATCTGGGAGTCTTTCGCACAGACCCGCGATCTGGTTGATCCAGGTTATGTGGGCCGATCATGGAACGAGGCAACCAATCTGGTGATTACCGGAAAAGCCGGTGCGCAGGTCATGGGCGACTGGGCGCAGGGTGAGTTTGGACTTGCCAAGAAAGTTGCCGGCAAGGATTACGACTGCCTGCCCGGATTGGGTGTTAATGCCATCCTCGATACGGGCGGCGATGCATTCTATTTCCCTAAGAACCAGAACCCTGAAGTGACCAAAGCGCAGCTCAAGCTGGCGAGCATTTTGCTTTCAAAAGAAACGCAGGTTGCCTTCAACCTCGCCAAGGGTTCATTACCCGTGCGCGGTGATGTGGATCTGGAAGCGGCCAATGCCTGTATGAAGAAAGGCATCGAGATTCTCAAAAGCCCTGAGAATATCCTGCCTTCGCTCAATCAGAATCTGACAGCCGACACCAAAGGGCAAATCGAGGATTTGACGAAAGAATTCTTTGCCGATGCGAGCATCAGTGTCGATGCCGCGCAGGCGCGTTTCGTCGATATCATCAAGCAAGCTCAGTAAAGCTTACCTTCCCATTTGTAGCTACCGGTTGCGGAAGTAACCGGCTGCTACGAGAGGGCTGCCGGAGAACATTATGGGTTCCACAGCACGTCCAAATACGCTCTTCAAGAATTTGAATGCCAAGGTTGCAGCGCTGCCGATGATAGCGACCGTCCTTGTGGTCTTCATCGGCTGCACATTGTGGACCGTTGTTTATTCCTTCACAGCTTCGCGGGCTTTGCCCGAATTGACCTTTGTCGGATTTGATCAGTATGTGCGTCTGTTTAATACGCCCCGCTGGAACATCTCCGCCGTCAACCTCGCCATATTTGGCGTGTGCCTTTTGTTTTTCTCATCCATTGTCGGCTTTATTCTTGCCGCGCTGATGGACCAGAAAATTCGCTTCGAGAATACATTCCGCACCATCTTCCTCTATCCCTACGCGCTTTCCTTCATCGTCACCGGCCTTGTGTGGCAATGGATATTGACGCCGACCTACGGCATCCAGAAAGTAGTGCGCGATCTTGGCTTCGAGAACTTCACCTTCTCCATCCTCAATGATCAGCGTTATGCAATCTACGCCATCGTTATCGCCGGCATGTGGCACGGCACGGGCCTCGTCATGGCGCTGATGCTTGCGGGCTTGCGCAATATTGACGAGGAAATCTGGAAGGCGGCGCGTGTCGATGGCATTCCGACCTGGAAGACCTACCTTTTCATCATCATCCCGATGATGCGTCCGGTTTTCATTACGACGATTGTTTTGACATCGGCCGGTATTGTCCGCGTCTACGATCTTGTGGTCGCGTTGACCGATGGCGGCCCTGGCAATGCCAGTGAGGTACCCGCTAAGTATGTCTACGAATTCATGTTCCGCCGCGCCAATCTCGGACAAGGCCTCGCTGCGTCTACGATCATGCTGACAACCGTTCTCATCATCCTCATCCCGTGGGCCTTGATGGAATTCCGTGAGGGCAAACGCAAATGACCATTGCAAGCCAGACCAACGAACCACGCGGCAAGCGGCCCACGCAGCGGTTCGCACCATCCACCATCATGATTTATGGCGTGCTAATCGTCGCCGCCGTTTATTATCTGCTGCCGCTTTACGTGATGATTGTCACATCCTTGAAAGGCATGCCGGAAATCCGTCTTGGCAACATCTTCTCGCCGCCCGTCGAAGTGACGTTTCAGTCATGGAGCACGGCTTGGGACAGCGCCTGTACCGGACTTTATTGCGAAGGCTTGAAGGTCGGCTTCATGAATTCGGTGAAGATAACCATACCAAGCGTGATCGCCTCGATTCTGATCGCGTCGGTGAATGGCTATGCGCTTGCCAACTGGCGCTTCAAGGGCTCGGAAGTGTTCTTCAGCATTCTGCTGTTCGGTGCCTTCATTCCCTATCAGGTTATGCTTTATCCGCTGGTGATCATCACCCGCGATCTCGGCATCTTCGGCACGCTTACCGGTGTTATCGTCATCCATACGATTTTCGGCATGCCAATCCTCACGCTGTTGTTTCGCAACTATTTTGCGTCGCTGCCGGTTGAACTGTTCAAAGCCGCACGGGTGGACGGTGCGGGATTCTGGCGGATTTTCTTCCAGATCATGGTGCCGATGTCCGCGCCGATCTTTGTCGTGGCGATCATCCTGCAGGTCACAGGTATCTGGAACGATTTTCTCTTCGGCGTCGTCTTTGCCGGGACGAAGAATGTGCCGATGACCGTTCAGCTCAACAACATCGTCAACTCGACGCAAGGCGTCAAGGAATACAACGTCAACATGGCAGCCACCATTCTCACTGGTCTGGTGCCGCTGCTTGTCTACTTCTTTTCAGGCAAATATTTCGTCAGGGGGCATTGCCGCTGGCGCTGTCAAAGGATGATTGCGGATGCAGGAAATTTTTCCAACCCAGAAGGAGCGGATCAGCATGACCCAAAAGAGCTCCAGTGTTTCGATCAAAGACCTTTCGCTCAATTACGGTTCAGTAAGTGTGTTGAAGGACCTCAATATCGATGTGGCCGATGGCGAGTTTCTCGTCCTGCTCGGCCCGTCGGGTTGCGGCAAA
Organism: Phyllobacterium sp. 628; assembly: GCF_014189505.1. Lineage (GTDB taxonomy): Bacteria > Pseudomonadota > Alphaproteobacteria > Rhizobiales > Rhizobiaceae > Phyllobacterium. The sequence continues at coordinate 326,589 of NZ_CP050303.1, forward strand.
TCCACCTTGCTCAATTGCATTGCCGGGCTTCTGGAAATCTCCGACGGGCAAATCTTCATCAAAGACAAAAATGTCACCTGGAAAGAGCCGAAAGATCGTGGCATCGGCATGGTATTCCAGTCCTATGCGCTTTACCCGCAAATGACGGTTGAGAAAAATCTTTCCTTCGGGTTGCGTGTTGCCGGACTGCCGAAAGCGGAGATTGCCAAACGCATTGCCAATGCTGCCGATATCCTGCAAATCGGCCCACTTCTGCAGCGCAAGCCCGGAGCGCTTTCCGGTGGTCAGCGCCAGCGCGTGGCTATCGGCCGGGCACTGGTGCGTGACGTCGACGTGTTCCTTTTCGATGAACCGCTCTCCAATCTCGACGCCAAGCTGCGTTCCGAATTGCGCGTGGAAATCAAACGGCTGCATCACAAGCTTGCCAACACAATGATCTATGTCACACACGATCAGATCGAGGCATTGACGCTTGCGGATCGCATCGCCGTGATGAAGGGCGGGCTGATTCAGCAGTTGGACGAGCCACTGACGATTTACAACAAGCCGCGCAATTTGTTTGTCGCCAGCTTCATCGGTTCACCCTCTATGAATTTTCTGAAAGGTGAGATCGGCGAGAAAGACGGCAAGCCGGTTTTCCGCATTGCCGACCTGGATATTTCGCTCGAAAACTATGTGGCGCAGGAACCGTTGCAACCGGGCCGTTCCGTGATTTTCGGTTTTCGCCCCGAGCACATCGCCATCAGCGATCAGCCCGGCGTGGCGGGACGTTCCTGTCGGGCGGTCGTTGATCTTGACGAGCCGATGGGTGCCGACAGCCTTGTCTGGCTGAAAGTTGCAGGCAAGGCCATCTCCGTGCGCGTCGATTCCGGACGGCGTTACCAGAATGGCGAAATTGTTCATCTTACCTTCGATCCCGCCCTCGCCTCCCTCTTCGACTCCCCAGACCGAAGACCGTATCTAGCAAACCTTATGGAGTACTGACCGTGACTGACTTTTCCTACCAGCTCTACAGTTCCCGCAATTTTCCGCCGCTTGAGAAGATACTCGCGATCCTGCAGAAAAATGGCTATGCGCAGGTCGAAGGTTATGGCGGTGTCTATACGGATGCGGCAGCGACCAGAGCCGCACTTGATGCCTATGGTTTGACCATGGCGTCCGGCCACTTCAGCATCGATCTTCTGGAGAAGGAGCCGAACAAGGTTCTCGACATCGCCGGAACACTTGGCCTGAAGGTGATTTACTGTCCGCATCTTGCAGCAGACGAACGTCCGGCGACCGCTTCCGGCTGGTCGGATTTCGGCAAGCGGCTTGAGGCGGCAAATGCAACCTATAGCGATGCAGGATACATTTTCGGCTGGCATAACCATGATTTCGAATTCAAGGCTCTGCCTGACGGATCTATCCCGCAAAAACTCATCCTTGATGCAGCGCCCAGCATATCCTGGGAAGCGGACATTGCGTGGGTTATCCGGGGTGGCGCCGATCCTTTCCAGTGGATCAAGGATTATGGCTCCCGCATTACGGCCGTCCATGTGAAAGACATCGCGCCTGCGGGCGAGAACACCAATGAAGACGGCTGGTCCGATGTCGGCTACGGCACCGTTGACTGGAAGGCACTCTTCGCCGCGCTGAAGGGCACACCGGTTCAATATTTCGTCATGGAACACGACAACCCGGCAGATGATGAGCGGTTCGCCCGCCGCTCCATCGCTACCGTCAAGGCATTTTGAAGAAAGACAGCATCATGGCCAAAACACTTGGTATCGGCATTATCGGTGCCGGCAATATTTCCGCCACTTATCTCAAGCTGGCCCCGTTGTTCAAGGGCATCCAAATCCGCGCAGTTGCCGATCTCAACAAGAAGGCAGCAGAGGAACGGGCAAAAGAATTTGGCATCGAGGCACGCAGCATCGACAAGCTGCTTGCCAGCGATGATATTGATCTTGTCGTCAATTTGACCATTCCCGATGCGCATTTCGACGTGTCGCAGCAAATCCTTTCAGCAGGCAAGCACCTCTATTCGGAAAAGCCGCTGACGCTCTCTCTCAAGGATGGTCTGGAGCTGCAGAAACTTGCCAACAAGAAGGGCCTGAAAGCGGGTTGTGCGCCCGATACGTTCCTCGGCGGCGCACATCAGCTGGCACGCAAGGCTGTTGATGACGGACAGGTTGGCACGATCACATCAGGCACAGCGCATGTCATGAGCCACGGCATGGAACACTGGCACCCGAACCCGGACTTCTTCTTCCGTCCGGGTGGCGGCCCCATCCTTGATCTTGGCCCATACTATATTGCCAATCTGGTCAACCTCATTGGTCCGGTCAGGCGGGTTGCGGCTCTGACCTCCATGGCAACACCCACGCGCACCATTTCCAGTGAACCGCGCAAGGGTGAAAAAATTGATGTGACGACACCGACCACCATTCAGGCTCTGCTTGAATTTGAAAGTGGCGCATCGATCACCTTGTCCGCGAGCTGGGATGTCTGGGCGCACCACCATCCGAACATGGAGCTCTATGGCACTGACGGCTCGCTGTTTCTGCCCGACCCGAATTTCTTCGGCGGCGATGTCAAACTGGCCAAGCCTGGCAAAAAGGCAAAGTCGCTCAAGAACTGGTCGCATCCGTTCGGCATTCCCAACCAGAAGCACTCGGTCGGCATGATGGCCAATTACCGGACAGCCGGGCTTGCGGACATGGCCGCGGCCATTCTCGAAGGCCGCGATATTCGCTGCTCCCTCGAGCGGGCACTGCACGGCGTCGATGTCATGGTATCGATCCTGCGCTCCGGCGAGGAAAAGAAGTTCATCGACATCAAGTCGACGTGCTCGCGTCCGGAAGCTCTGGGCATCAAGGAAGCAAAATCCCTGCTCAAGAAGAAATAAGCGTTCACCCTCCCAAGGTGTACCATCCCCTCTGCCTCAGGCAGAGGGGCAGCGCTTATTCTACTCCGCTGCCGGATCGAGCAGTCTCGGCCCCGGCCCCTGTTCCGACAGTTCGTCCCACGGATTGCGCAAGGGACAATCCTGCATCGATAAACAGCCGCAGCCGATGCATGTGCTGAGCTGGTCTCGCAAACCAATCAGCTTGTTGATTCGTTCATCCAGATCGGCCTTCCAGCCCACCGAAAGCCTTCGCCAGTCCTCAGCTGTCGGCGTACGCCCTTGCGGCAAAGTCGATAACGCGTCCGCAATGGATGCGAGGGGAATGCCAGTGCGCTGCGCCACCTTGATGATAGCAACACGCCGCAATATTTCGCGCGGGTAGCGCCGCTGATTGCCCCGGTTACGTTCGCTCTGGATGAGGCCTTTGCTCTCATAGAAATGCAGCGTGGAAACAGCGACACCACTGCGGGAAGCCACCTCTCCGACTGTTAACTGCCTGTTGCGTTCGCCGGGTTTGATTGTCATTGCTTATGCCTTAACCTCAATAATACTTCAGGTTTATACGAAAGGAAAACGCGTTTGTAAATTTGCCGGGCATGCTCTTTCGGGCTGGACATGCGCCCTGCGAAAGGGTCCTTTAATGAAACCAGTGATTGCCAGGAGGAGAAAAGCCTATGCAGCCCCGCTATACCACAGTGGTTTCTTTTGCCGTCTCTCTCGCTCTATCTACAATTCCCATCACCACTACCTTTGCAGCATCGCCCGAACCGGCAAAAGCCGAACATGGCATGGTTGTGACCGCGCAGCATCTTGCATCGGAAGTCGGCGTTGATGTTCTGAAAAGCGGCGGCAATGCTGTCGATGCAGCGGTAGCGGTGGGCTATGCGCTCGCTGTTGTTTACCCGACGGCGGGTAATATCGGCGGTGGCGGCTTCATGACGATTCGTCTCAAGGACGGCAAGACTACCTTTCTCGACTTTCGCGAGCGGGCTCCGCTTGCATCCAGCAAAACCATGTATCTCGACGACAAGGGCAATATCGTCAAAGGTCTGAGCACCGACGGGTATCTGGCGGTTGGCGTGCCGGGGTCCGTTGCCGGATCCGAACTTGCGCGCACAAAATACGGCACCAAAAAACGCGAGGAATTGCTCGGGCCAGCCATACGCCTTGCCCGTGATGGCTTTGCCCTGGTACAAGGCGATATCAATTCTCTAAAGAGCGGCAACAAGAAACTGGCGAAGGATCCGGCTGCAGCCGCCATCTTTCTGAAGCCGGATGGCAAACCCTATGCGGTTGGCGAAACACTGATTCAGACTGATCTTGCCGCCACACTTTCCGGCATATCCGATAAAGGCCCGGATTCGTTTTACAAAGGCGCGACTGCCGACATGATTGTCAAGGCGAGCCAGGACAAGGGCGGCATTCTGGCAAAGCAGGATTTCGAGCAATATTCGGTTCGTGAACTAGAGCCGGTCAAGTGTAATTACCGCGGCTATGATATCGTTTCGTCACCACCACCCAGTTCCGGCGGCGTTATTATCTGCGAAATCCTGAATGTACTTGAGGGCTATCCGCTATCCTATCTCGGCTATGGCTCGGCCGAAACTGTACATGCCATGGTTGAAGCAATGCGCTATGCCTATGTTGATCGCAACTCAGCGCTTGGCGATCCGGACTTCGTCAATAATCCTGTCTCGAAACTGCTCGACAAGGCCTATGCCAAGGAAATTCGCGAGAAGATCAGCCCGTTCAAGGCTGGTGTTTCGCAGGAGTTGATGCCCAAAGGCCTTGGCGAAAGCAAGGAAACCACGCACTATTCCATCATTGACGATGAGGGCAACGCTGTTGCGGTAACCTATACGTTGAATGGTTCGTTCGGCGCCGGCGTCGTGGCTGCGGGAACCGGCATCCTCCTCAACAATGAGATGGATGATTTCACGTCCAAGCCGGGTGTGCCCAATCTCTACGGACTTGTGCAGGGCGAGGCCAATGCCATTGCTCCGAAGAAAACACCGCTATCATCCATGAGCCCGACCATCATCTCGAAAGACGGCAAGCCGTTCATGGTCATTGGCAGTCCGGGCGGTGCGCGCATCATTACCATCACGCTGGAAGCAATCCTCAATGTGATCGACCATGGCATGAATATTCAGGAAGCCATCGATGCGCCCCGCGTTCATCATCAATGGCTCCCGGACAAAGTCTATATGGAGCCCTACGCACTGTCGGCTGACACACGCAAGGTTCTGAGCGATATGGGTCACGTAGTCCAGATCGATAAGGACTGGTCAATCTGGGGTCAGGCTGCCGGCATTCTCGTCGGTGGTGAAAGCCTTTCAGTCATCGAAAAGGGTGACGGCGCCCGTTACAACGGTGCGATTGACAGCCGCGCGAGCTCCGGCGAGGCCAAGGGCTACTGACGGGATCAATCGGGCTGGCGGCAAACTGCCAGCCCATTTCTCACAAGCTGAAATCAAGCATCCGGTCACGCAGCTGCCGGATGGTTGCAGCATCGGCATTGGCAAAGGCAAAACGCAGAAACTCAGTATGGCCTGCTCCGAAATATTCGCCCGGAATGGCCAATATTCCTGCCTGTTTGGCCAGATGTTCAGCAACTTCCACCGATGATCTCTCTGCAAACGGATGGCGTACGAAGGCAAAATATGCGCCGATCGCTTCAAGCCGCCAGCCGCCGAGGCCAGTCATGACTTCGCGCAACGCCTGAGCCCGGGTATCGATCTCATGCCGGTTGCCGGAGCGCCAGTCACTCAAAGCCGGAAGCGCTTGGGCCACCGCAATCTGCGGCGCGCGCGGTGCACATATTTGCAGATTGTCCATGATCTTGGCAATTTCCGTGACAACAGTTTCGCCTGCTGTGATCGCGCCCAGCCTGTGTCCCGGAATACAGAAAGATTTGGAAAAGCTGTAGAGCTGGATCAGATTGTCTTCCCAGCCTGCCTCGTTCAAAAGCCCATGCGGTGCACCGGCCCCTTCCAGCAGAAAGTCGCGATAGGTCTCGTCAAGAATAAGCCAGATGCCATGCTGCTTGCAGACATCGAAGATCGCCTTGAGACGCTCCGGCGAATACACGGCGCCTGTCGGATTGTTCGGCGTAACCAGCGCCAGCCCCCGCACGCCCGGCACCAATGCCTGCTCGACCGCTTCTACCGTCGGCACAAAACCGTCTTCGGCATCACAGGCGACGAAGCCCGTTTTGATACCGAGCATGGACAGTGTGGTCTCGTGATTGAAATAAAACGGATCACTCATCAGCACCGTGTCACCCGCCGCCGCAACAGCCATCGCTGCGCAGATAAAGGCCTGATTGCAGCCCGACGTGATGTGGATATTCTCAGCAGCAATTCCGGCACGGTAAAGCTCTGACACATGCGCCGCGTAGGCCGTACGCAACACGCTTTCGCCCTCGATGGGGCCATAGTTGGCATAGGCAACGGATGAGGACGCCTCGCCCAGCCATTTCAGCATGTCCGGATGCGGCGGATAACCTGGAACCGCCTGCGATAGATCAATCAATGGCCCATGCGTGCCCGTATACGACCTGCCCCAGGCCTGCACTGCCGGGATCGGCGGCGGTGACAGACGGGTGACGAGCGAATTCAGCACAGCGGCAGTCATGGGCAAGTCCTATCGGATATCGGTTTTAACGCGGCGCTTTTGCGTGCGATCAACTCGTTTGGGGCGTGTGACGGGGATGGATGGCGGTGCGGTCAAAAGCTCGGGAGCACTGACTTTGCCACTGCGGCGGCGGATGATCCGGCGTGCCGACGTCTGCGGTTCGGTGATGGTATCGGCGTCCAGTGAGGCAAACAGCCAGTCGATAAACACTTTGACGATAGGTGCGTTGCGCACCTCGTTGCGGCAGGCAACATAAAACGCATCATTGGCTGGCACCGTCAGATCAAAAGGCACGATGAGTTCGCCCTTGGCAATCAGGTTGCTGGCGGTGATTGTATCGCCAAGCGATATGCCCTGACCATAAAGCGCCGCTTCGGTCGACAGACGTGCATCGCTCATGAAATGCTGTGCGCCACGTGCCAGATCGGTGGCATCGGCCGCCGCCAGCCATGTGTCCCATTCGCGTCCGTCATCGCCATGCAGCAGCACGTGATTGCGCAAGTCGCGGACAGATCGCAGCGGCCTGCTGTTGAGCAGCGTCGGGCTGGCCACTGGAAACAGCTTCAACGTACTCCATAGCCGCGTCCAGCAATCGGACCATTTGCCGTCGCCGTAAAGCACACAGACATCCACATCCGTGGACAAAAGACGATCCGCCTCGTTGGTGGCAATCAACGTGAGCCGGATATCCGGATACTGCTCTGTGAACTGGTTCATGCGCGGAATGAGCCAGAGCGACAGAAGCGCCGGGACGCAGGTAACCGTCAGTTCACCCTTCGTCGTTGGGCGCTTCATCAGCGCCGTCGCCGTGGCGATATCTTCAAAAGCTTTTGATACGGTGGGCAGCAGAAGCGCTCCCTGCGCGGTGAGTTTCAGCCGCTGCGCGCCGCGCTCGAACAATTGCACATCAAGTGTCGTTTCCAGCGCCTTGATCTGGTGGCTGATGGCACCGTGCGTCACATTAAGCTCACGTGCCGCAGCCGTCACGGAACCATGCCGCGCCGTCGCTTCAAAGGCACGCAAAGGATTGAGTGGGGGCAGCCGGCCGGGTGTCATGAAAGACTCCATTAGAACTCAAACGCACATTTGTCATGTGAGTTTTTTTCACATAAAAGCCTACAACAATGTCAATTGCTTTTCCAAGACTTTTGTACCGATAATGCCGGGAATAGAGGCTTAAGCCCAGGGGAACGAGCATAGCGGATTGGTTTCATGGTTCCGGCTTCGGCACGCCCGCAACCGTCCTCCCCGGCTTTACACATAGCGGGACATTGTCATGACATTATGGGATGAGAAGAAGCTGAATGATCTGCGCGCGAAATATGGCGAGAGCCATGGCGGCGACATTTTCGATCCGACATTCCGCAAAGTGGCCGACAAGATTTTCTCCAAGAGCGGCACGCGGCTTGCACCTTATGCGGGCGTTCCAACCTTCCTGACAGCCCCTTACATGCCGGTTGATGCCGTCAATCCGGATTTTGGCAATCTGCAGGTTGCCATTGTAGGCGTGCCAATGGATCTCGGCGTTACCAATCGCCCGGGTTCGCGCTTTGGCCCACGCGCACTGCGCACCATCGAACGGATAGGCCCTTACAATCATGTCCTTGAATGCGCCCCAGTGTTTGATCTGCGCGTCGCGGACATCGGCGACGTGCCGTTCGCCAGCCGCTACCGGCTTGAACAGAGCCACGATGATATCGAGCGCCGTTTCAACCAGATTGTCGATGCGGGCGTTGTTCCGCTGACCGTTGGCGGCGATCATTCGATCACCCATCCCATCCTGAAGGCAGTCGGCAAGAAACGCCCTGTGGGCCTGATCCATATCGACGCGCATTGTGATACGAGCGGTGCGTTCGACCAGACAAAGTTCCATCACGGCGGACCGTTCCGCAATGCGGTGCTGGACGGCGTTCTTGACCCGACGCGTACGATCCAGATCGGCATACGCGGCTCGGCGGAATATTTGTGGGAGTTCTCGTACGAATCCGGAATGACTGTCGTTCACGCGGAGGAAGTCACCGGCCTTGGCATGCCTGCCATCATCGAGAAAGCCCGCAAAATTATTGGTGACGGCCCCACCTATCTCTCCTTCGATATTGACAGCGTTGATCCAAGCTTCGCACCGGGCACCGGCACACCTGAAGTGGGCGGCCTGACCACCCGTGAAGTGCTGGAACTGATCCGCGGTCTCAAAGGCATGAATATCGTCGGCGGTGATGTGGTGGAGGTTGCTCCACAATATGATGCAACCACCAACACTGCCCATGCGGGTGCGCAGGTTCTATTCGAAATCCTCAGCCTCATGGTCTTCAGCCCGTTCATCACAGCGCAACATGGCTAGAAATTCTAATATCTGGAAATAACGGTGCGGCGAAAACAGTCCGCATCGGCCAACAAAAATAAACAGGGGACCGACATGACATTGAAAACCACTCTCAAATCAACCTTTGCTGCACTCTTGCTGTTGGGCAGTGCAGGCATTGGCTTCATGACAAGCGACGCGCGCGCCGATGCCATTGACGACATCACCAAGGCAGGCGTGCTCAATGTTGGCGTCTTTGCCGATTTCCCGCCCTTCTCCTCGGCCAGCGCCGATATGACCTTGAAGGGCTATGATATCGACGTGGCGCAAGCGCTTGCAGATTCGTTGAAGGTGAAGCTCAAAACGGTCAGCGTGACCGGTCAAAACCGCATTCCCTACCTGACCGAACATCGCGTCGATCTTCTGATGAGCGTCGGCTACAGCAAGGAACGCGAACAGGTTATCGACTTCGCCGCAGCTTATGCGCCTTACTATATCGCGGTCATTGGTCCGAAGGCACTGGAGATCAAAAATAAGGATGATCTGGCTGGCAAGAGCATTGCCGTTAATCGCGGCACACTTGAAGACACGTCGCTGACAGCTGCTGCGCCAGCTTCGGCCGATGTAAAGCGCTTCGACAATTATAATTCGGTTATCCAAGCGTTCATCTCAGGCCAGACCCAGCTTATGGTCGTCGGCAATGACGTCGGTGCGCAGGTTCTCTCGCGTCAGGAAGCGCTGGCTCCCGAGCAGAAATTCCAGTTGCTGACATCTCCTTCGCACATCGCTCTCAACAAGAAAGAAGATCGCCTCAAGCAGGCTATCAATGATGCTGTGGCTAAGATGCTGGCGGACGGCAGCCTCAACAAGAGTTCGGAAGCCTGGCTCAAGACACCGCTCAATCCTGCAAACCTCAAGGATTGATCAGTGGGCTATGCGCTCGATTTCGGTTGGCTGAATGGTGCGATCGGCATGATCGCCAGCGGTGCTGTCATGACGGTTTTTCTGATCGTCGTGACATCCATCGCTGGCACACTGCTCAGCATCTTCGGCGCCATCGGGCGCCGCAGCCGCCATGCGATCTTGCGCAAGCTCGTTGCCGGTTATGTCGAGCTTATTCGCAACACGCCATTTCTGGTACAGCTGTTTTTCATCTTCTTCGGCCTGCCGCGCTTTGGCATCCGCCTTGATCCGGTAACGGCCGCTATCCTCGCCATGACCCTGAACATGGCGGCCTATAGTACTGAAATCGTCGGCGCTGGTCTCGACGCGGTGCCGAAAGGCCAGAGTGAAGCGGCCAAGGCGCTTGGTCTGCGCCCCCGGACAATCTTTATCAAGATCATCCTGCCGCAGGCATTGAAGGTCATCTTCCCTGCCTTGACCAGCCAGATCGTCATTATGATGCTGGAATCTGCTGTGGTCTCGCAGATCGCCGTCCGCGAACTGACCTATGAAGCCGATATGTTGCAGGCGCGCACTTTCCGCGCCTTCGAGACCTATTTTGTCGTGACCCTTGTCTATCTCGGGCTCAGCATCGCTTTGCGCAAACTGCTTTATACGGCTGGCAGGCGGTCGATTGCCGGAGGCATGGCATGATCGAATTCACCTTCTGGGACATCGCGCGCAATTTGCTACTTGCAGCCCGTTGGACCGTGCTGCTGTCCATTGTTGCCTTTGCTGGTGGCGCTATTTTTGGTGTGGCTATCCTGCTGGCACGGATATCCAAGCGCAAATGGCTGCGACGCAGTGCGGAATATTACATTGGCCTGTTTCAGGGCACGCCACTGCTGATGCAGCTGTTTCTCCTGTTCTTCGGCCTGCCGCTGCTTGGTTTCCGTATCGAGGCGTGGACCGCGGCAGTTCTCGGGTTGACGCTTTGCGCCAGTGCTTTCCTCGCCGAAATCTGGCGCGGCGGCGTTCAATCCCTGCCAAGCGGACAATGGGACGCGGGAAGCAGTCTGGGCTTGCACTATGTCGCGCAACTGCGGCTGATCATTCTGCCTCAAGCCTTTGCAATCACAAGGGCACCCACGGTCGGGTTTCTGGTTCAGTTGATCAAGAGCACCGCACTGACGTCCATTATCGGGTTCGAAGAATTGGTGAGAACCTCGAACGCCATCAACAATGCAACATTTGAACCTTTCACCGTCTACGGGCTGGTCGCGCTGATCTATTTTGTTCTGTGCTATCCGCTCACGCGCTATACAAAGAAACTGGAACTTCGCGCTGCTCAGCGCTAGAGCTTGCGTGGATCTTGGGTAAAAAGAGTGGGAATCAGCCAGAAAACTGGCAATAGAAAAGGAGATTTGACAATGGATACAATTCTGAGGAAAGGCGTTAGCCGCCGCGCCGTGCTCGGCGCAGGTGCGCTCGGTACCGCGATGCTCGCCATGCCTTCCGTACTGAGGGCACAAGACAAGTCATTGAAGGTCGGCGTTTATGGCGGCTACTTCAAAAATTCGTTCGACAAGAATATTTTCCCTGAATTTACCAAAGCGACAGGTATCGCCGTGGAGTCTGTCGCGGAGCCGACCGGTGAAGCCTGGCTGGTGCAGCTTGAACAGGCCGCCAAGGCAAGCGCTGCTCCGGCTGACGTTTCGATGATGTCACAGGTCTCGATGATCAAGGGACAGTCGACAGAATTGTGGACACCATTGGATGTGGCAAAGCTGCCAAACTCGAAGAACCTGATTGACCGGTTCATCAACAAATACCCGGATGGACGTGTCGCCGGTATTGGTGCCGTTGCGTGGTACATCACTCTTGTAACCAACACGGACGTTTACAAGGAAGCACCAACCTCGTGGCAGGCGCTTTGGGACCCGGCAAATGCCGACAAACTCGGTCTGCTTGCGCTTGTTTCCAACTCGTTCCTCCTGGAAGTGACGGCCAAGACATTTTTCGGCGGCACCAATGCACTTGATACCGAAGAAGGTCTGCTCAAGGCGTTCGACAAACTGGCCGAGGTCAAGCCGAATGTCCGCCTTTGGTATCGCGATGAAGCACAGTTTGAACAGGCACTGAAATCCGGCGAAATCCCGATGGGTCAGTATTATCACGATGTGACCGGACTGGCCGCGTCCGAAGGACATCCCGTACGCTCAACCTTCCCGAAAGAAGGCGGCATTCAGGATTCCGGTTGCTGGGCCCTGTCACGCGCATCCAAGAAAGTGGATGAAGCCCATATCTTCATCGACTATATGAGCCAGCCAGCCATTCAGGCAACGTTGTCCCGCAAGGTCGGCACTGCACCAACAGTCAAACGTGAACTGCTGGATCTTACCGACAAGGAATTTGCGGCGGTATCGTCTGATATCGAACCGATCCTGCCACGCTATGATCTGTTGACGACCAAGGCCGACTTCCTCAACCAGAAGTGGACAGAGCTGATCGTCGGCTGAACCAAACCAGCAACGGGCTTGCCAGGGTTGATCACTGGCGGGCCGGTTGCATAGTATGAGATTGTTGCAGGGAAACCCGGCATATTGCGGATCCGGGTTTTCACTTATTCAGAATTAAACGGGGGCTGAATGTCCGGACTGGTCTTGAACAATGTAACCAAGCAATTTGGTTCATTCACTGCCGTGGAGAACGTGCAGCTCTCCGTACCGCATGGAACGTTCGTGTGCATGCTTGGACCGTCAGGCTGCGGCAAGACTACCCTGCTGCGTATGATTGCCGGACTGGATGATCCGACAGGCGGCGCCATTCTGCTGGATGGCGAGGATATTACCAAAGTACCCACCCATAAACGCAATCTCGGCATGGTGTTTCAGTCGCTGGCCCTCTTCCCGCATCTGAGTGTTGGCGAGAACATCGCCTATCCCCTGCGCATTCGCGGCAAGTCCCGTGAAGACCAGAAGAAGCGGGTGGATGACCTGCTCTCTCTGATTCATCTGTCCGGCTATGGCGACAGGCCCGTTTCGAAACTATCCGGAGGCCAGCGCCAGCGCGTTGCTATTGCCCGCGCCCTTGCGCTTTCGCCCAAGCTTTTCCTGCTGGATGAACCGCTTTCCGCACTCGACGCCAAGCTGCGCGAGGCGATGCAGGTGGAACTACGCCAGTTGCAGCAGAAGCTGGGTATTACAACCATCGTTGTCACGCACGACCAGCGGGAAGCGATGACCATGGCCGATACGGTGGTGGTCATGAACGGCGGACATATCCGTCAGGCCGCGTCACCAATCGAGATTTACCGGAAACCCGCCGACACTTTTGTTGCGGATTTCATCGGCTCGACCAATCTCATCGAAACATCCGCCGACAGTTCAGGCGATGCGACGATTTTTGGCCACAAGATTCCCGGTCTGACATTGCCAAGCGGCATGCAAAAAGCCACAATTTCCGTGCGCCCGGAAGATGTACATCTGACAACGCCGGGCAATGGTGCGATCTCAGGCATCGTCACATTCGTGCGTGATCTTGGCGGCACAATCGAAACCTTTGTCGAAGCCGGTGGCAAGCAGATCGTAGCCGTGTCGACACCGCGCGCTCGGCCCAACGTGATCGCCGGACAGCAGGTCGGAATCGTGCTCGCTCCGGATGTCTGCGTGGTACTTAAACAATGAAGCGCGAGCCGCCCCAATCCGTTGCCGATTATGGCCCCCTGTTCTTTCCGGCGGGGATGCTGCTGATCTTCTTCGTCGTGCCCTTTGGAACTATGATCGCTGTCAGTTTCTTTCAGCGCCAGCAAGGCGGATTCTATACGCCCGCATTCGTCTTCTCCAATTACGAACGCTTTCTCAGCGTCTTTTTTGGCGGCGTTCTGGGTTTCTCCCTGATGCTGGCAATCACAGTGGCCATCTGCTGTGTCGTTCTTGCCCTGCCCTTTACCTACCTCTTGTCCAAGATGGCGCGGCGTTTGCAAGTCGTATGGCTTGTTGCCTTGCTTTCGGTGCTGTCGCTGTCGGAAGTCATCATCGGTTTTGCCTGGTCGACCTTGTTCTCGCGTACAGCCGGGATTACCAACATCCTCGTTGAGCTTGGAGTGATGAAACAGGCCGTAGCGCTTTCACCCAGCTTTGGTGCTGTCCTGACAGGGATGGTCTATCAGGCGTTTCCCTATACGGTACTCGTGCTCTATCCGGCCATCGTCCGTCTTGATCCGACACTTGTTGAAGCTGCGCGTACACTCGGCTCGTCGCCGCTGCGCGCCTTCTTCAACGTGCTGGTTCCGGCACTGCGCAATACGATCATGGCGACGTTGATCATGGTCTTCATCTTCGCGCTAGGTTCCTATCTCCTGCCGCAGATTCTCGGCCGGCCACAGCACTGGACACTCTCCGTCCTCATCACCGATCAGGCGATCTACCAGTCCAACATGCCGTTTGCAGCGGCCATGGCAGTGTTTCTGGTGCTTGTGACGCTCGGTCTCGTGGCACTGACACTGCTCATCGGACGCAAGGGAGAGAAAGCATGACCAACTGGCTCAGACGGCTTTACTTCTTCGCCATCGGGCTCTTTCTGGCGCTGCCGCTGATCGTGGTCTTGGGCGTATCGGTCAATGAGAAACAGACCCTTGCCTTTCCGCCAAAAGGATTCTCGCTGGCATGGTACAGCGAAATTTTCGTCAACCCGGAATGGCGCAGCGCGCTTGTTGCCTCAGTTCTTCTGGCAACAACGTCAGCAGCGCTCGCCGTGCTGATCGCTTTGCCGCTGTCGTGGTTTCTTTGGCGGCGCATTGCACCCTGGGCCAATATCTTTCAGGTGCTTGGCATTGCGCCATTCACGCTGCCACCGGTCATCACGGCACTGGGACTTTTGACTTTCTGGGCGACAACCGGCTTTTACGGCCAGCCTTGGACGGCGGTGATCGGCCATGCGATCTTCTTTGTCACCTTGCCACTTGTCACCCTGTCACTTGGATTTTCCGCGATTGACCGCTCCTTTGTCGAAGCGGCGGCCACAATGGGTGCAAGTGACCGCACCATTTTTCGCACGGTTATCCTGCCGCTGATCCTACCCTATCTGGTCTCGGGCTATGCCTTTGCCTTCGTACTGTCGCTCAACGAATATATCGTTGCCTATATGACAGTTGGTTTCACGCTGGAAACATTGCCGATCAAAATCTTTAACGCGCTGCGTTATGGTTACACGCCAACAATGGCCTCTGTAACGATCCTCTTCGTTGCAACTGCCGCCGTGATTTTCTCGCTTGTCGCCAAGTTCGGCGATCTGCCGAAACTGCTCGGCGCCATGGCAGCGGACGACAAATGATGCGCATTGCAGCCCTTCAAATGCAGGCCATTTGCGGTAACGTATCCGCAAACCTTGCCCGCATTGAGCAGGCAGCAAAGGACGCGGCAGAAGACGGTGCCGATCTCCTGATCGCACCGGAACTTGCTCTGACCGGCTATGGTGCCGGTGATAAAATCGCCAGCCTTGCAGAGGGAGCCGACGGCGGCCAGATCAAACGATTGCAAGCCATTTCCAAAGCCAATGCGATTGCAATCGTAGCGGGCTTTGCCGAGCGTGACCGCGAGCATGTCTATAACAGTGCGGCTTTCGTTTGCGGCGACGCAGCTCCGGCCATCTACCGCAAATCGCATCTCTATGGCGACTACGAACGAGCCCTGTTCACGCCAGAAGTGCCTGGCAATTGCATTGTTCAGATCGCCGGACTGAAGCTTGGTATACTGATCTGTTATGACGTGGAATTCCCCGAAAATGTCCGGCGCCTCGCACTTGCGGGTGCCCAGATAATCGTGGTGCCAACGGCGCTACCTGCAGGGCCCTCGGGTGATTTCATTGCTGCCTATATGATCCAGGTGCGGGCATTCGAGAACCAGATATTCGTTGCCTATGTCAATCATGCCCGCAAGGACGAGCGTTTTGTCTTTGCCGGGCTCTCGCGTATCGCCGCGCCCGATGGCAGCCTGATTGCTGCAAGCGACGACAGCAAAGAACACTTGCTGTTCGCGGATATCGACCGGCACATCTTCGCTGCGTCAATCGACAACAATCCTTACCTGAAAGACCTGAAACGCACATGACCGATACGATTGAAACGGACGTTCTCATCATCGGCGCGGGTATTGCCGGTGTCGGTGCAGCTGCGGAACTTGCCAGCACCCACAAAGTCATCATTCTCGAACGTGAGAGCCAGCCAGCCTATCACTCTACCGGACGCTCAGCGGCAATCTTCCTGCCGAACTACGGCAATGATGTCATTCGCGCACTAAACTATGCCAGCGCGCCAATGTTCAAGCAGCGCGACACGAAGCTCTTTCCCGAGCCGCTTCTTACCCCCCGCGGATCGCTGACTGTCGCCGATGACAGCGGCATTGCGCATGTGGAAGAGCTGCTCAAGAACGGCGTCAATGTTGAAGAAGTCGATGTCGATCGCGCTTTGAAGATGATACCGATCCTCAACCGCGATTATATCAAGGCAGCCTGCTTTCAGGCCGAAGCGCAGGATATCGACGTCAACGCCCTGCATCAGGGCTGGCTGCGCAAAGCAACAGGTCTGGGTGCACAGCTCCACACCAAGGCAGAGGTGATCCGTGCCACGCGCGAGAATGGCACATGGCTGGTTGAAACACCGGGCCAGACGTTCCGTGCGAAAACTGTTGTGAATGCATCAGGTGCCTGGGCTGATGTCCTGGCCGTGATTTTTGGTGGTACACCAGTGGGCCTGACACCCATGCGACGGACCATAGCTGTATTACCAGCGCCGGAAGGATATGACACCAGGGGCTGGCCGCTTCTCGATGACGCCAATCAGGGTTGGTATCTAAAGCCGGATGGTGGCCGGATTTTTGTTTCGCCCTGCGATGAAACACCGGTCGAACCGCACGATGCCTATGTGGATGACATGATCCTTGCCGAGGGTCTCTACCGCTATGAACAGGCCGTCACTGTGCCGGTCAACCGGGTTGAACGCAGTTGGGCTGGCCTGCGCACTTTCGCGCCGGACCGCACGCCTGTTGCCGGATTTGACAGCGAACTCGAAGGATTTTTCTGGCTGGCCGGACAGGGCGGATATGGCATTCAGACGGCCCCTGCCCTGTCGCAATTTGCGGCCACATTAATCCGCCAGCAATCATTGCCTGATGCGCTTGCCAAGATCGAATCCCGGCTTTCTCCAAAGCGCTTCCATTAGTCCAGCAGCGGATAGCCGCCGAATATGGCTGTCTGGCCTTCCAGCTCCGATTTGATGAAATTGCTGAGGACCCGGATGCGCGGGGTGTTGACGATATCCTCATGGCAGATCAGCCAGTAATCGCGGTTGAGATGCATCTCCTTAGGCAGCACGGGGACGAGTTCCGGATAGTTGCAGGCAATAAAATACGGGAGGATGCATAGTCCAAAACCCGACCGGCCTGCACTCAGCTGGGCAAAAATGCTGGAGCTCTGATAGGAGGCGCGCAAGCCCGGCAGGATCTCGCGCATATAATCGAGCCCCGGCGTAAAAATCATATCTTCGATATAGCCGATGAACCGATGCGCGGAGAGATCAGATCTCTGCCGGATTGGCGGATGACGCGCCAGATAATCCTTCGCGCCATAAATGAACAGGCGATAGGGCATCAGCTTTTCCTGATGGTACGGCCCTGTCCGTGTGGCATTCAAAGTGATCGAGAGATCCGCTTCACGGCGCGACAAGGATACGATCTGCTGGATTGTTACCATTTCAACGGAAAGACTGGGATAGGCCTGTGCCATAAGCGGGAGCCGGTCTGCCAGAAAGAAATTGGCAATGCCCTCCAGAATGCTCAGCCGCACGACACCGCTCAGGGAGATCGTTCCGCCTGATGCTTCGTTCTGAAACCGCTCCGCTTCGCGCTCCATGATTTCAGCTGACTCAATCAGTTTTTCGCCCAGCGCTGTCAGGATGTAGCCGCGCGGATTGCGTTCAAACAGGCGTGCGGCAAGCGCTTCCTCCAGCCGGTCAATGCGCCGGGAGACCGTGACGTGGTTTGTACGCAAGCGGCGTGCGGCTGTGGTCAATTGACCGGTGCGGGCGACCGCGAGAAAATATTGCAGATCATCCCACGTATATTGCCTCATAACCACTCCATCTGTACATTTTTGTACTTATTATGTGCAAAAATAGGTGTTTGTGTACTTATTTGTCAATGCTACAGTTTTTTCAACAGGATGGTTGCCCACGGGAAGAAACGGGACAATCATAGGGGCAAGAAATATCCGGCAGGAAGAATGGCTGACCGGACTGAGGAGGAGAATAATACCCTGGGATGCAGACATATCTGCGTCACGGCTTTGGGTCATTTTCAATCGAGACGAGCAAGTCCGCGACGGCCATCATACGATGATCCTGTGAGCGGCATTCTTTGGGAGGAGAACCGGATGAAACTACTCGCTATTGCAACTGCAGCCCTGATGGCCGCAACAGTCATGCCTGCGGCAAGTGCAGAAATCTCCGATGGCAAGGTCAAGATCGGCATTCTGAACGATCAGTCCGGCGTCTACGCGGATTATGGCGGGAAGTGGTCCTATGAAGCTGCGAAGATGGCTGCGGAAGACTTTGGCGGCAAGGTTCTGGACGCGCCAATCGAGATCATCACTGCCGATCATCAGAACAAGCCTGATATCGCCTCCAATATAGCCCGTCAGTGGTACGACACAGAACAAGTCGACTCGATCATGGAGTTGACCACGTCTTCTGTCGCGCTCGCCGTACAGGGTATCTCCAAAGAAAAGAAGAAGATCGATCTTGTCACCGGTGCGGCCACGGCAGAGCTCACCGGCAAACAGTGCTCGCCCTACGGTTTCCACTGGGCCTTTGACACCCATGCCTTGGCTGTCGGAACCGGCGGTGCGCTGGTGAAACAGGGCGGCGATACATGGTTCTTCCTCACCGCTGACTATGCTTTCGGTTATTCCCTCGAAGAACAGACAAGCAAATATGTCACTTCAAAGGGCGGCAAGATCGTCGGTTCCGTTCGCCATCCCCTGGCAACCAGCGATTATTCATCCTTCCTGCTGCAGGCACAATCATCCGGCGCCAAGGTGATCGGCCTTGCCAATGCCGGTCTTGATACGGCAAATGCCATCAAGCAGGCTGCCGAATTCGGCATCGTGGCGGGTGGCCAGCGTCTGGCGGCTTTGCTTTTCACACTTTCCGAAGTGCATGGCCTTGGTCTTGAAGCCGCGCAGGGGCTGACGCTGACTGAAAGCTTCTATTGGGACCGCGATGACCAGTCGCGCGAGTTTGGCCGCAAATTCTTCAAACGCACCGGCCGCATGCCCAATATGATCCAGGCCGCCACCTATTCCGGCGTGACACAGTATCTCAAGGCCATTCAGAAAGCTGGAACTGACGATACCGTAAAGGTCGCCGCCGCCATGCATGAAATGCCGGTCGATGATGTCTTCGCCCGCGGTGCCAAAGTCGGCGCCAATGGCCGCCTGCTCAGCGATGTCTATCTGATGGAAGTCAAGAAGCCGTCGGAAAGCAAGGAGCCTTGGGACTATTACAAGGTCCTCGCGACAGTTCCCGGTGCTGAAGCCTATATCAAACCAGCCGAAAGCGGCTGCGATTTGGCCAAGTAACCCGTATGACGGTTTCACAGAACAATGCGGCAGCCGGGGAAGGACAGTCCTTCCCCGGTCACGCCGATAAAATCGAATCCCGGGTAGTGCTATCGGCGCGTGGATTGCGCCGTGACTTTGGCGGCTTCATTGCCGTCAACAATGTGGATCTGGATGTCAACCATGCTCAGGTGCATGCATTGATCGGTCCGAACGGGGCCGGAAAAACCACGGTTTTCAATCTTCTGACTAAATTTCTGCAACCCACGGCAGGCACCATTACCCTGCTGGATCACGATATAACCCGGACAGATCCTGCCAAGGTTGCGCGTATGGGGCTTGTGCGCTCTTTCCAGATTTCGGCAGTCTTCCCGCATCTGACCGTACTCGATAATGTCCGCGTCGCCTTGCAGCGGCCGAGCGGACTTTCAACCCAATTCTGGCTGCCTACCAGCGCACTGAACCGGCTGAATGACCGCGCCATGGAGTTGATCACCGCAGTCGGCCTGCACGATGCGCGCAATAAACTTGCCGCCGATCTGTCATACGGCCGCAAGCGTGTGCTGGAAATCGCAACCACATTGGCACTCGATCCGAAGGTCCTGTTGCTGGATGAACCAATGGCTGGCATGGGCCATGAGGATGTTCACATCGTTTCCGACATCATCCGTGAAGTTGCGCGTGACCGGGCGATCCTGATGGTCGAACATAATTTGAAAGTTGTCGCTGATCTCTGCGATCAGGTCACCGTGTTGCAACGGGGTGAAATCCTCATTTCCGGAGACTATCAGACCGTCAGCAATGATGAGCGCGTGCGCGTGGCATACATGGGGACCGACCATGAGTGATCCGAAACCCCTCCTCAGTGTCCGCGATCTGCATGCCTGGTATGGCGAAGGCCATGCGCTGCACGGCGTCAATCTCGATATCCACGAAGGCGAAACGGTTACGCTTCTTGGCCGCAACGGTGTCGGCAAGACGACAACCTTGCGCTCGATCATGGGCATCATCCGCAAGCGCACAGGCAGCATCAACTTCAACGGCAAGGACATGATGCGGGTGCCACTGCATCGCACCGCCCATGCCGGGATTGGTTTCGTGCCGGAAGAGCGCGGCATCTTCGCGACACTTTCCGTCGATGAAAACCTTAATCTGCCCCCAATCGTTGCCAAAGGCGGCATGACGATTGCCGAAATTTATGAGCTGTTTCCCAATCTGAAAGAACGCCGCAACAGCCCGGGTACAAAGCTGTCGGGCGGTGAACAGCAGATGCTGGCGATTGCCCGCATTCTGCGCACTGGCGTCAAGCTTCTGTTGCTGGATGAGCCAACCGAAGGACTTGCCCCGGTTATTGTCCAGCGTATCGGCGAAGTGCTCGTCACGCTGAAACAGCGGGGCATGACCATTCTGCTGGTTGAACAGAATTTTCGCTTTGCCAGCAAGGTTGCTGATCGTTTTTACGTGGTGGATCACGGCAAGGTCATCGACAATTTTCATGTCAAGGAGCTGCCTGACCGCATGGCCATGCTCAACGAAGCGCTGGGGGTCTGACCATGATTTTCGGAATACCCATGCAAGCTCTGTTCGGACAGTTGTTGATCGGGCTGATCAACGGCTCGTTCTACGCCATGCTCAGTCTTGGTCTTG
Organism: Phyllobacterium sp. 628; assembly: GCF_014189505.1. Taxonomy (GTDB): domain Bacteria; phylum Pseudomonadota; class Alphaproteobacteria; order Rhizobiales; family Rhizobiaceae; genus Phyllobacterium. The sequence goes on from NZ_CP050303.1 coordinate 347,555, forward strand.
CCATCATCTTCGGACTGTTGCGTGTGATCAACTTCGCCCATGGCGCCCAATATATGCTGGGCGCCTTCATCGGCTATCTGCTGCTTGCACAACTTGGCATCGGCTATTGGCCTGCGCTGATCCTTGCGCCCATCGTGGTCGGCATCGCCGGCGCTATTGTCGAGCGCGTGGCACTGTCGCGTCTCTATAACCTCGATCACCTCTATGGCCTGCTTTTCACATTCGGGCTGGCACTCGTGATCGAGGGCACATTCCGTTATTACTACGGCGCGGCGGGACAGCCTTATGCGGTGCCAAGCGCGCTAGCAGGCGGATATAATCTCGGCTTCATGTTCCTGCCGAAATACCGCGCCTGGGTTGTCCTTGCATCGCTTGTCATTTGCCTTGGCACATGGCTTCTCATCGAAAAAACCCGGCTCGGTTCCTATCTGCGTGCAGCCACAGAGAACCCCACGCTTGTCCGCGCCTTCGGCATCAATGTCCCGCTGCTTCTGACCTTCACCTATGGTCTCGGTGCAGGGCTTGCCGGGCTCGCCGGGATCATGGCTGCCCCCATTTATCAGGTGAGCCCCTTGATGGGGTCAAATCTCATCATTGTGGTGTTCGCCGTTGTCGTTGTCGGCGGTATGGGATCCATTCTTGGCGCTATCGTGACAGGCTATATGCTCGGGATTTTCGAAGGCCTGACCAAGGTGTTCTATCCGGAGGCTTCCAATATCGTGATCTTCGTCATCATGGCGATTGTGCTGCTTGTCCGTCCAGCAGGCCTGTTCGGAAGGGAGGTCTGAGATGACCGATACAACTGTTGCTTCCGTGCAAAAGAGCAAGTTCTTCACGCTGGAGATGGTGCTGATCCTGATCGGTGTTGCCGCACTGATCCTGGCGCCCTTCCATTTCTATCCGGTCTTCCTGATGAAGGTTTTGTGCTTTGCGCTGTTTGCCTGCGCTTTCAACCTTCTGCTTGGCTACACGGGAATCCTTTCCTTCGGTCATGCGGCATTCTTCGGCGGTGCCGCCTACTTCACCGCACATTCTGTCAAGGAATGGGGCTTTCCGCCGGAGCTTGGTATTTTGCTCGGCGTCTTTGGCGCCGCAGTGCTTGGGTTGATCATTGGCTTCTTCGCCATCCGCCGTCAGGGCATCTATTCGACGATGATCACGCTTGCCCTATCCCAGATGTTTTTCTTCTTCTGCCTGCAGGCCTCTTTCACTAAGGGTGAAGATGGCATTCAGGGCGTACCGCGCGGCAAGCTTCTCGGTTTCATCGATCTGAATGATCCACTCAACATGTACTTCTTCGTTCTCGCCGTGTTTCTGATCGGCGTGTTCATCATCTGGCGCATTATCAATTCACCCTTTGGCATGATCCTGAAATCCGTCCGCGAGAATGAGAACCGCGCAATCTCGCTTGGCTATTCGGTGGCACGCTACAAACTGGCGGCCTTTGTCATGTCTGCTGCGCTGACCGGCTTGGCTGGCGGCCTGAAAGCCATCGTCTTCCAGTTCGCCACCCTGACCGATGTCAGCTGGCAAATGTCGGGTGAAGTTGTCCTGATGACCCTGCTCGGCGGCATCGGCACTCTGGTTGGGCCGATCATCGGTGCCGGGTTCATTTCCGCGCTGGAAAACTATCTCGCCACGTCTGAATTCCCGGTCACAGTGGTCACGGGCATCACCTTCATGGTCTGCGTTCTAGTGTTCCGCCGCGGCGTTATCGGTGAACTCTACGCCTCACGTTTTGGCAAGAAACTCGAGAGCAATTCCGGGCACTGACATGGCAGACAGCTACGATTACATTATCGTCGGCGCTGGCACGGCTGGCTGCACATTGGCCAACCGCCTGTCTGAGGACAGGAACGTTTCCGTGCTTCTGCTCGAAGCTGGCGGAAAGGACAACTATCCATGGATCCATATCCCGGTCGGCTATCTCTATTGCATCTCCAACCCGCGCACCGACTGGTGCTTTTCCACCGAGGCCGAGCCCGGTTTGAATGGCCGTATTCTGAATTATCCGCGTGGCAAGGTGCTGGGTGGCTGCTCTTCAATCAATGGCATGATCTATATGCGCGGGCAGGCCCGCGACTATGACCTCTGGCGCCAAGATGGCTGCACCGGCTGGGGCTGGGACGACGTGCTGCCCTATTTCAAAAAGTCAGAAGATTATTATCAGGGCAAAAGCGAATTTCACGGATCAGGCGGTGAATGGCGCGTGGAAGAAGCCCGCCTGCATTGGGATATTCTCGATGCTTTCCGCGACGCGGCGGAAGCAGCAGGCATCCCGCGTACCGATGATTTCAATCGCGGCGACAATGAAGGCAGTTCCTATTTCAAGGTGAACCAGAAGCGTGGCATTCGCTGGAATACGGCAAAAGCTTTTCTGCGTCCGGCGCTGAAACGATCCAATCTGACAGTTGAGACGGGCGCCCATGTGCGCAGGCTTATCCTCGATAATTTGAGAGTCACCGGTGTCGAAATTGAGCAGGCCGGCACTATCCGCACAGTCCAATGCCGACGTGAAGTCATTCTTGCTGCGGGTGCCATTGGCTCACCGCAGATTCTCGAACTTTCCGGTATTGGCCGTGGCGATGTTTTGCAGAGCGCCGGGATTAGGCCGGTGCTCGAACGCCGCTCCGTTGGGGAAAATCTGCAGGACCATTTGCAATTGCGCTGTGCTTATAAGGTCTCGGGCATTCCTACCCTCAACGAAAAAGCCAACCGTCTGCTCGGCAAGGCGTCCATCGCACTGGAATATCTGTTCAACCAGTCTGGCCCCATGTCGATGGCACCCAGTCAACTGGGGGTATTTACACGCTCGGATCCGTCTTTCGCGACCGCCAATCTGCAATATCATGTGCAGCCGCTCTCGCTGGAAAAGTTCGGCGAGAACGTCCATCCCTTCCCGGCCTTTACCGCAAGTGTCTGCAATCTTCGCCCCGAGAGCCGGGGCTCTGTGCATGTCAAATCGCCGGATCACCGCGCGCATCCTGCCATCAGACCAAACTATCTGACGACGGAAGCGGATCGGCGTGTAGCCGCCGACTCGATCCGCATCACCCGCAATATCATCGCTCAGAAGCCATTGCAGCGTTACAAGCCGGAAGAGTTCAAACCCGGCCCGCAATACGAAAGTGAAGCCGAGTTGATCGAAGCTGCCGGTGCCATCGGCACGACGATTTTTCATCCGGTCGGCACCTGTCGCATGGGCGCTGATGCAGAGTCGGTTGTCGATCCGCAATTGCGGGTACGGGGCATCAAAGGATTGCGTGTTGCCGACGCTTCCATCATGCCATCGATCACATCAGGCAATACCAACTCACCAACCATCATGATCGCAGAGAAAGCGGCGGAGATGATTGAGCAGGTTTGAATTTCTTCGTGCTTGAGCCTATGTGATCTCTTTGCTATCATTGAGATCAATGGAGGCATAAATGGCCGGAAACCTGCACGTCAGAAATCTTGACGACGATCTGATTATAAAACTCAAGCTTCGGGCAGCCAGACATGGCCGATCAGCCGAGGCAGAACATCGAGAAATTTTACGCCAAGCCTTGGAAACTGAGGTCGACTCATCGTTCGATGAACTTGCCGAGCAGCTGCGTAAGCTTACAGCGAAACGGAAACAAACTGCTTCAGAAGTGCTGTTACGCGAAGGGCGTGACGAGCGCTGATGGAGACCCTGATTATCGATGCCAGTATTGCTATCAAATGGGTCGTTGAGGAAGATGGAACGGATCAGGCACTCAAACTGCGTGGCCGTTACAGATTTGCTGCTCCGGAACTGCTCGTTGCTGAATGCGCAAATATTCTTTGGAAGAAAGTACAGCGAAATGAGCTTGTAGCGGATGAAGCAAATCTTGGCGCCCGTTTGCTCCAGCGCGCGGACATTGAACTGATTGGCATGCGCGGGCTCATGGAGCAAGCGACGATGCTGGCCATTTTACTCGGCCACCCTGCTTATGATTGCATCTACATTGCGCTTGCCCAGCATCAAAAATGTCGGTTTGTCACTGCGGATGAAAGACTGCTTCGGGTCATCAATCATAAGGCAACAAAAGAGCTGGCCGCACGTTGTGTATCACTCGACGAAATTGACTAGTTTCGTCTGCGAGGGATCATGCTCTAAAAACTGAACGGCAGGATTTTTAACTGAGCGCCTTTGCCTATTCCTTCAGGCGGCGCAGGTAGAGGAGAAGCTCTCTGCACCATTGCGATAGCCGCCTGATCATATTCAGCGTTCCCAGAAGATTGCCCAATGGTCGCAGATTGAACGGTTCCATCGGCACCGATTAAGAGACGAACTGAAAGTTTGATATTACCCCGTGCATCAATTTTTACAGTTCTTTTGTAACGCGCCAAATGCCGGTTCAACTTAGAATTCCATTGCTGTGCCTCCGCAGCAGAGGCCGATCGGGAAACACTTGGCTGCGATTTTGCTTCCTGAACCGCTTCAGCTTTCACAGTGGCAACCTGTGGTTTGACCGGTTTACGGACAACCTTCTTGGGAACATCCTTCTTGGGCTGATCCGGGTTCTTCTGTTCGGGTCGTACAACCGGGAGAGGCACCTCCACCTTTGGTAATTCGACAACTTTTTCCGGCTGAATTTCTTCCGGAATAGCCTGTTCTTCAGGTACAGGCTCTTCGACGGGCTCCAGCGGCTTTTCAGGCTGAATCTCGGGAGCCATGGCTTCCTGAACAGGTTCCGGTGTCACTTTCTCAGGCTCGACGGGTGGTGTTTCCGCAACGGCTTCCGGCACGACAGGCGCAGGCAATGGCTCCATATCGATCATCACCGCGGCGGCAACTTCGCCATCGGATGCATCGGCTTGATAATTGAAACCGTACCATCCCGCCCCGGCATGAACGCCAATCATCACAAGCCCGGCAGCCGACCAGAGGCCAACTTCGCGCCAGCTCAGTTTGAACTGTCCTACCCTTGGAGCGATTGGTCTGACAGGCATTATTGCGCGCTTCCAACTGGCTGAGCGGCAGGGGCAGCGCGCGGCGCGGCGGGAGCGCTCTCCAAACCAACCAGCGCAATCTTCAGATAGCCATTGTCACGCAGAGTGTTCATCAAATCCATCAGCGCGCCGTAATCGACGGCACGGTCTGCACGCAGGAAAACGCGGGTTTCCTTGTCGCCCTGTGTCTTCTGATCAAGAAAGGCGCCAATCGTTTCCTTGGTCACCGTGTCATTGACAATGGCAATCGTGTGATTTTCCTTCAACGTGAGAAAAAGCGGCGTTTCAGGGCGTGTAGCCGGTGGCGCCGTTGATGCAGGCAAATCGACATTGATATCGACGGTTGCCAGCGGGGCAGCCACCATGAAGATGATCAGCAAAACCAGCATGACATCGATAAAAGGCGTCACGTTGATTTCATGGTTTTCCTGCAGATCATCGTCGGATGCGTTGTGCCTGATGCCGCCAGCCATAATCGCTACCCCTATTCTGCAGCTGCGGCCCGTGGCTGATGAGCCACCGGCACGAGGGCATAATCGACATCGCGGCTGACAAGCCGTTCAACCCCGGCAGATGCATCTGCCAAAAGCTGCCGATAACCAGTGATGGAACGGGCAAAGACATTGTAGATCACGACGGCGGGGATCGCTGCAACGAGACCAATGGCTGTTGCCAGCAGCGCTTCAGCAATGCCCGGTGCGACGATAGCGAGGTTGGTTGTCTGAGATTCCGAAATGCCGATGAAGGAATTCATGATGCCCCATACGGTGCCAAACAAACCGACAAACGGTGCAGTCGATCCGATGGTTGCTAGCACGCCCGTTCCACGGCTCATGCGACGGCCGGCCTGCGCCTCGATACGCGAAAGGCGCGAAGCCACACGCTCCTTCAATCCGTCCGCGCCCGCATAGGGCTGCGCTTCATGTGACATGCGAACTTCTTCACGTGCTGCATTAACGAGCTGCGCACCCGGTCCGCCACGTCCCTCCAGAGCCTGCTCGGCATCACGCAGTGAGCGCGCATTGCCAATAGCATTGAGGGCGCGGTAAGCGCGGACACGTGCACCGGCTAGCTCAAGCGTCTTGGCGAGCCAGACCGTCCAGGTGATGAGCGACGCAAAAGCCAATCCGATCATTACACCTTTCACCACCCAGTCGGCGGCCATGAACATGCCCCATGGTGAAAGATTGTGCGGCAAAGTCAGCTTCGCACCAGAGGCCGGTGTCGCTGCAACTGCAGGCTGTGCAGGTGCGGGTGCGGGTACAATGGGCGCTGTCGCCGGAATTGTCTGGGGTGTTGGCGTTATCGGGGCAACTTGTGCGGAAGGCACAGGAGCAACCGGTTGCACTTGAGTTGGCTGTGGAGCGGCCTCCTGAGCCAGAGCCGGTGACAACAGAAGGCCAGGAAGCAGCAGCGCCGATCCAAGAGCGCCTACCCGCAAATATGCTGCAACGGTGTTCATTATCGGAAACGTTGATTTGCTTGTGCGCATAGCCTTGCGATCTTTCACTTCTGTCGCCACGGCGACGATGGAACCTTGGGAGTGGCGCTTTTATCTGGATGGAGCGGCTTTAATATTTATGAGTATAATAATCAACTATTAACTGCCGCAACCCCTGTTTTAACCGGGAGACATTTCACACTCAGTCGTCCCGGCGCGCATTGTCGCCATCAAAGCCGCGACGCCAGTATGCGACGACCAGATGTTTCTCGCGGTCGTGTTTGCGTTCTTTGCGCAGATAGGAGCGGATCGCCTTGAAGTCGCTGAATTCACAACCGGCCCAGACAAACGTGTCGGGAGACAATGTTGCGGCATCAAGTTCCCGAACAATTTCAGCGAGCTTTCCGGTCGTTCCCGCCGCTGCTCCATTACGAAACTCCCAGCGGTAATCTATAGTCGCGGATGTTGGGAAATCCTGCTGATCCGCCAGACTGTCTATTTCCAGAATGACTTTTGCCTTGGCGTGCGCAGGCAGCGTTTCCAAAATTCGTCCAATGGCGGGCAACGCGGTTTCATCACCGACAAGCAAATATTGCGGCGCTTCTTCCACGCCGCCGCCACCGGGGCCGGTCATGCCGACAATATCGCCAGGCTTGGTATTCAGCGCCCATGTCGCGCCGGGTGTGTTGCCGCCGGGGTGCACAACCATATCGATATCAACTTCGCCGTGCGCCACATCGATGTTGCGGATCGTGTAAACCCGGGCAATCAACGCATCCTCTCCATTCGGCCAGACCGGACGCCCATCCCGCCCCATGCTGGGCCACTTCGGTGCCCTTCCCTCTGGAGCAAACAATAACCGGATATGCAGGCCACCCGTTGCAAACCGGGCAATATCATCGCCCCGCAAAGTGACGCGGCGCATATGCGGCGTCAGGTCACGAGCGGAGACCACGCGCATCTCGCGGAAATAGGGCAGCGTGGTTCCCGAGAGCCCATCGCCATTCCATGACAGATGCGGCTTCTCGCTACCGGCAATATCAAGAATATTATCGGCGAGGATCATCCGGACATAGGCGAGCGATGTTTCATCATCCGCTTCAACGTCGAGGGAAAGCACATCCCCCGCAACCAGCAACCGCGCCTTGCCGTAAGGTGTTTCAATACGGCCTTCCAGCGGATCACGGTCCACTCGCGAATATTCGGCATACAGCGCGCAAAGCTTGTCGAGCATATCTACCGGCGCCTGAAGTTTAACCGCAGCAGAGCTGCTCAGAACATGAGGCACGACAGACATGGCATTCTCCTGGCAATTTCTCACCGGATGCATGAGCCTAAGACTCTTAGAACGGTGATGCCGGGACATTAGTAAAATATGATTTATTTAGTCAAGTATTAAGACAAAAATTCTGCCCGCCAAATCTGCGCCGCTTATGCAGAACCCGCGCTTTTCCTAAAAACTCAGAACTTTCCGACCACGTTGAGGAATACACCCTGATCATTGAGCGTCAAATCTCTCAGATCATCGGAGAACGAGCCGAAATTGTAGCCAACGCCGACCTTGAAGTTTTCACCGACATGCCGGTAGAGAGCAACAAGTGCGCCAAAGTCCGTGGTCTTGGCCTCCGGCATGTGCAGCACGCGCCCTTCCAGCAGTCCATCCCAATTCTTGACGATGTGCAGGTCGGTGCGAATGATCCCAAGGTGAGCTGACGATGTCTGCCACTCGTCAAACTTGTCACGATCACCTTCAAGCAGACGCTGGCGCACCTCGCCATAACGGAAGCCGTATTTGCCACCGACGGAAAGCCACGGGAACAGATCGTAGGTAAAGTCTGCCGACATGATGTGGCTGCGTTGTGACGGACCATACTCGTCACCGGTTATTGCGCTGACCTGATTTTCGCCCGGCGCATCATACAGCCAGGTATATTTGAACAGGGCATTCAGCCGGTCATTGTCAACAGGCCGATAGGCATAGCCAAAGGATGCCTCAACATAGTTGCCATCGCGGAAAGAGCTCTCCGAGCTTGAATCCGAAAGAACAGCATCAACATTGACCAGCATACGCCAGTTATCATTGGTCTTGTAATTCAGACCCGTGGCGAAGAGATAGGTGTTTCTGTCCCGTGTGCCGTCATCGGAATCTTCGAAGCGGGCTTCACCGCGGACACGCGCCGTAATCTTGTCATTGTCTTTGTATCCGACCGACAAGGAGACAGCTTTGCGGTCAAAGTCGGAACGGTCAAGACCGGTGCTGGGATCGATCGTATCGTCCTGGATCGTTCCGGCTTCAAAGCCGCCATCGACCGTCCATTGCTTGTCGGGCGTGTAAACGACGCCGTAGGATTTTGTGATGGAGTCGCGCTGACCGAACAGATCGTAATTGTTCTCGGCATAGGCCGACCAATATTCGTCAAACTTGCGCCGTGCGCCGAAGACGATGGAACCCTTGTCAACGCCAGACAGATCATAGGAGCGCTCCAGATCAAACGCCCTGTCAGGATCGAGACGATAGCCAAAATAGTAACTGTCGTCCGCCGTGGGATTGTAGGTTATAGCCGCCAGCGCGCCTACACCGGTTTCACCATAGGACACTTCGCCTTCAAGACCGATCTTGTCGGTGAGCTTGAATTTGGACCCCACACCGATGCGGTCACCGCGATCGAGATCGCCCGAATAAGCAACAGTCGCCTGACCAAAACCGTAATAGGTGTGATCCGCATCCGGCGCATATTCCAGCCGCACACCCAGATCCACACGTGAGCCGTTATAACCGTCCTTGCGGATCGAAGATGCACGCGGATTGGATATGTCGATATAGCTGACACCGAACGAGGCTTTCCAGTATTCGTTCAACTGCTTGCTGACCGATGCTGTTCCCTTGCGCTTGGTGCGCCCGCCGAGTTCACGGCCGTCAAATTCGCTCCGGGCATTGGATTCAACAAAATCGTCATAGGTCAGGTTCAGCTTGACGTCCTTGGTCACATCCACATCCGCGTGGGCACCCCAGATGCGCTGATCAACGGAGATCTGATCGGACAGCGTCGAGAAACCGGCCTGCTTCTGTTCGTAGTAAGCGCCGACTGTGCCCTTCATACCGCTCTTGGTAATATCCTCCAGAGCCACCTGCCCCTTGGCTCTCCAGGCGACAGCGGCACGGTTCCGCGTTCCGGTTGTATCGATATCGCTCAGCGTCAAGCCGCCATCCGTGGACCGCGATGAACCAAAGCCGGGGCCCTTGGAATGAGAAATTTCTCCTTCAAGGAAGGTTTTTTCCGAGTGGCGTATCTGGATGTCGGCACCATAGGCCTGCTGGTTGGCAAGACCCGTGTTTTCGTTCATTCCGGTGACACCGATACGAACCTTGTCATCAAACCATTGCTGCGCACGGCCGCCATAGACATAACCGTCAAGATCGCCTGCCAGCGGTGTAAACTCATACTGGGAGATGAGGTAAACCTTATTGCCGCCCAAGGCACCTTCGCGCACGGGACTATCGGTTACCGTTGAGGATGACAGCGGCCGCTTCAAAATCAACATGCCCTGCAGATAGTCGAACGAATAATCTTCGCCATAGCGCAGCGAACGGCGCTCTATCACCTGATTGGTGGTTGAATCACGCACTTCAACAGTCACGGTTTCCGAACCGACAGTGATATCCTGCCGGCGCATGAAGTAAGCCGATCCGCCTGTACCAAGAAATTCGTCACGCTGCGGCAGCGTGTCGGGCTGCGCGGCATAGAGCGTTACTTCGGTCTTGCGCTCACCAAAAGGCGTGGTGGCTTCCGATCGGTAAACACCGCTTGCACCATACAGAGCCCGTTCGGACCGCATGAATTCCGTGCCTTTGATAATGGCTTTGTAATTGCCCCACATCACATGGCTGTCGCCGCGATCGAGGCGGACATAGAACTTGCCATTGGTCGGTGCATCATCGACAACCGTCGAGTCGTCGCCATAGATCGGATAAAACTCATTCGGATCAAGCCGGCGCAACAATTGACGCGGGTCCTTGGCATCCAAGCCGCGGAAGAGGTTTCCGAGTTTGTCTTCGCCCGTATCCCCGGCAGCAGTCAGCAGATACTGACCTTTGATCTTGCCCTTCAGATAGAAGGCCAGCCTGCCCTTTGTATAAACATCGTCATATTCACCGGAGCGGACAGTTTCGATGTTTTTGTCGCCGAACCGCTTTCCGACAGTCAGGTCAGCGAGAGCAACATAGAACCAGTCGTTCTTGGGAATGTTGATCTGACGCTTGAAATCAAGCGCACTGCCCTTCAACGAGCCAAGCACTGCAACATCCACATCGTGATCGCCCGGCGGCAATATGCGCTGCATCACAAAGGCATGGTCAGGGTCGATAGGTATGGTGTCGTTCAGCGCGCGGACCTGATACCCCTCGGGAACGTTGCGGCCATAAACGGTAACCGCACCACCATAGATCTGGATGTTGCGCAACGCAGTATTGTCTTCACCCATACCGGGCGCTACCGCATCGGTAACCTTGCCCTGATTTTCCGGCGGGAGTTCCCGGTCGGTGCGCGCAAGCGGGCGCGCCATGGTTTCATCGTAGCGGCCCTTGTCATCATAAACGCGCAGGACATATTTGAAACGGGTCTCGTCGTTCTTTGTCTGCGGCATGACCCATCCGGCTTCGCCATTGACGGCAACAGGAATGACCGCGGCAGGCGTTTCAGTGACCTGATCCTTCCCTTCAAAGATACGGATTTCCGAGCGGGTGATAAAGGCCGGATAGTTGGACGTTGCGAGGAACCGGACCGGTTCCCCCACGCGATAAGACCGCCTGACCGGCGTGGTCGAGACGTTCAATACCGGTTTGGTATCGAGACCGTCGAACTTCACCTGAATGTCGACAGCGCTCAAACCCACATCGGCTTTGCGCTGGCGGTCCGGGGTCTTCTCGGCAGATACCTGAGCTGGCTTCGCTGGCGCTGCACCGGGTTTTTCCGGCTTCTTGCTTTCGACAACCGGTTCGCCGTCAACACTGATCGAGAAGGGAATATTTCCGGCTTCGCCGGGTTTTTCCTGTTCGACATTGGGGGCAATGCGCGCGCCTTTGACGGCGACGCTGCTGTCAAGAACCTTGCCGCGCAGCGCAGATGTGCAGGCCGTGTCGAGGCACTCCTGCTTCGGAGCCTGTTCCTGTGCACGCGCCGGAACAGCGGCAAAACTTGCACCAACAATGGCACAACCGGCGAGCAGCAAACGGCGGCGCATACCAATATCCAAAGTGGATGTGTTACGAACCTTTGAGTTAACGCGGGTCATTTTCATTGGCCTGCCTCCACGCGTGTCTCAATGTTCAGTTCGTAGTCTCCTCCAACCGTTTTCCATCGTTTTGCGACTTCCTCCTGAACCGCGTCCATACGCTGTTTGGCGAGGTCCTTGTTCGAGTTCGCGGCGTAGCTGATCCGCAGGGTTGATGGTTTCTCCTTCAGCACGCTGATGAGCTGATCAACACCCTTGCTCCACTCATTCTTCAGCTCGCTATTTCCGGGCTGGAACGCTTCATCCTTTAGGTCGAGCCGCACAACACGGCCAAGCGATGCACCGAAATTCAGCGATGACATCTTGCCTGCGGTGAGACGGATGACACGCGGATTTTCTGTCGTCAGGCGATAGCCGGTCGGCAACGTACGTGGATCAAGCTTCATGATAAAGTTGGAACCGATGCGCGAATCCGGAAGATCGGCACAGGCCACGTGGAAGCGTCCGAACTTGTCCGTTGTAATAAGCAAGCCGCGCACCGTGGCAACGCGCACGCCCGGCAAGCCCGGCTCGCCATCGTCCTGATAGCCATTGCCATTCAAGTCATCGAACACTTTGCCGACGATGTCACCGCAATCGAATACAGGCTCAACCATAATCTCAACGGATGCGCTGGCCTCCGGTGCAAGCGAATTACCGCCCGGTCCTGTGACACGCGCCCTGTTCACATGCTTGCCCGGCCCGGCCGTGCTCAATGCCAGCATCTGCAGACGAATGACCACTTCAGCCTTCGGTCCCAAAGCTATGTTTTCAAAGAAGACATTCAGACCGTTGACAACCGGCGTGACAGCCACGCCGTTAATCGATGCTGATCCCTCGACATAGCGGAAACCGGAAGGCATGCGATCAACGACATTCACCCCGCCAACATTGCTGTTGGTCTTGTTGGTGACCTTGATGGTGAACGGTGCCTTTTCACCACGCCTTATCTGACGCAGGCCAGCCTGCTTGGTAATCGTCACATCGGAAGGCTGCGCGGCGGGAAGATCGATGAGCGACTTGGCTTCAGCCGCATCGATGGCCGTTCCGCCGCTGGCACCGCCACGATAGTAGCCGCGAGCTGTCGCCTTATTCAGAACGCCGTCCTTGACGCCTGCAGCACCATCCACATCGGACTGAGCCAATGTATATGTCGCGGTGAAGGTATGGTTTTGGCCGGGCGCGATAGCAGTCAGCCCCGGTGAGAACGCACCGAGTTTGTTGGCTGCTGTTTTCCCGTTAAAAGTCGGACCGGCATCGATCGGGGCAATGTCGTTGACAACCACATTGCCGACATTTGTCACCACGAAATTGTAAGTGATTGTATCGCCGGCATCGATAAATCCGTTGCCATTGACGTCACTGACCTTCCCCGTCTTTGTAACTTCGATTTTTGGATCCTGCTGGATCGGCGAAGTGACCGAACTCGGCATACTGGTGATTGCGGCGCCGCCGCTGGACGGTGTGCCCGAAGCCGTGGCTGAATTCACCACTTGCCCCGCATCAAGATCCTGCTGTGTCAGCTTGTAGCGAGCTGTGAAGGTCGTGCTATCCGTCGTTCCCGTCGTAAGCAATGCGATAGGCCCGCCAGAGACGACCACATTGGGCAATGTGTCGGCGAGCGTGACATTTGTCAGATCCACGTTGCCCGTGTTGGTCACGACAAATGTGTAATCAATCGTCGAGCCGACCGTGCTTCCCGATGGCGTTCCGCCGGTTTTAACGACAGTCAATGTGGCAACCGGGGTCACCGGTGTGGTCACCTGACTAGGAGGACTGACAATCGGATTGCCACCCGTTGCGGGCGTGCCAGATACCGTTGCCGAGTTTTCGACTTTGCCCTTGTTCAGATCAGCCTGCGTCAGCGTGTAACGCGCCTTGAACGTCGTGGTATCCTGCGCACCAGGTGCCAGATCAATGGGTCCGCCTGTGAGCACGATGCCCGCAAGGCTATCATTCAGCGTGATACCGTTCATCGTGACATTACCGGTGTTCTTGACGATGAAGGTGTAATCGATCGTCGAACCAACTGTATTCCCGGATGGAGTTCCAGCCTTTTTCTCAACCGTCAGCGCCGGGGAAAGTGTTGCCTTGGCTGTAGCCGTTACTTCCGGCGACGTAGTGGTTCCATCGGTCGCCTTGGCTTTGTTGGTGACTGATCCAGTATCAAGGTCAGGCTGCTTGACCGTATAAGTGCCTGTGCAGGTAAGGGTAGCTTTTGGCGCGAGACCGCCCACCGGTAGAGCGGGGCAATTTACGGCGGCAATCTTGTCGTCCGCAACGGAAATCGGCTGCGTGATCGTCACATTACCGCTGTTGGTCACCAGATAGCGGTAGCTGACAACACTGCCCACGGCCGTATAAGGATCACCAGCAGTTATCGACTTCACCATCGTTAGTGCAGGCGTTTTTGTTGCCAGCGCCTTCGCTTCAACCTCTGGCGAAACCGTTGTTCCGTCAGTGGCTGTTGCTTTATTGGTGACGGAACCGGCATCAATGTCTGTCTGCGTCACCTTATAACTTGCGGTACAGGTCAGCGTCCCCTTCGGGATAAGACCGCCCGCGGGTAATGATGGGCACTGCACAGCATTGGGTGCTGTGATCTTGTCATCGTTAACCGAAAGCGGCTGTTTGATGGTGACGTTACCGCTATTGGTGACCACGTATTCATAGGTCACCACATCTCCCGTCACAGCATAGGGATTGCCTGACGTTATGCTCTTGACGAGAACGATCGCCGGAGCCGCCGTGATAGTTGACGTCACGCTGCCAGTCGCGCTGACAAGTTTGCCATCCAGCGTAGTGCCCGTTGCGGTAACTTTGTTCTTTACTGACCCAAGATCGACGTCAGCCTGAGTGAGCGTATATTCGGCAGTGAAGGTCGTGCTGTCCACAGCCTTCGGAATGAAGGTGTTGATCGCCGTACCATTCAGCGTAACGCCAGCGAGCTGTTCAGAAAGCATCACATCTTTCAACGTCACATTGCCGGTATTCTCAAGTTTGAACGTGTAGCTGATCTTCGACCCAACAGTGTTGCCCGTCGGCGCACTTGCCGTTTTCACAATCGTCAGCGCTGGTGCCGACGTGATTGGCGTCGAAACTTTGCTATTGCCCGTTACCGCTGCGCTGTTAGCGGGTTTGCCAGTGGCAGTGACTTCGTTGTCAACTTTACCCGCGTCGATGTCCCTCTGCTTAAGCTTATAACTAGCTTTGAATGTCGTGCTATCCTCGGCACCGGGGATCAGATCAATCGGACCACCGGTCAGCACAATATCAGTCAGCGTATCGGTGAGCGTGATGCCCTTCAGCGTCACGTTGCCCGTATTCTTGACGGTGAATGTGTAATCAATGGTCGAGTCGATAATATTACCGGAAGGAGGACCGGCAGTCTTCACCACCGTAATGGCAGCGGCAGATGCGATAGGCGTTGAGGTACCGCTTGTACCAGTTACGTCAGCCCCGGTCGGTGGTGTACCTTTGACACTGGCCGCATTGTCGACCTTGCCAGCATCCACATCATCCGTCTGTTTGAGCGTGTAGGTACCGGTACAGGTTGTTGTTGCATTTGGCGCCAGTTCCGTCACTGCGCAAACTGGCGGTGTCGGAAGTTTCGTATCGGTAACGGCAATGGCCTTCAGCGTCACATTACCGGTGTTCTTGACCGTGAAAGTATAGACGATCGTCGAACCTGCGGTATTGCCCGATGGCGGGCCTGCCGTTTTGACCAGCGAGATTCCGGCAGCGGAAGTAATCGTCGATGTCACCGTGCTATCGTTCTTGACCACGATACCATTCGGCGCTGTGCCGGAGCCGGTCACAGTGTTGATGACCAAGCCTTTATCGATATCTTCCTGTTTGAGCGTATAGCGCGCAGTAAATGTCGCCGTGTCCACTGCTCCGGGTTCCAAAGTCGCGATCGCATTTCCGGACAGTACGACACCCGCCAGCTGATCCGAGAGCATGACCTGTGTCAGCGTGACATTGCCCGTGTTTTCAATCCGGAATGTGTAATCAATGGTCGAACCAACGGTATTGCCGGATGGCGTGCCTGCGGTCTTTTCTACTTTCAGAGCGGGTGCAGCGGTAATCTGCACGGTCGCCTGATCTCCCGCTGAGACAGCGGCCCCCGTGGGCGGCGTGCCGCTCACCGTAGCCTGATTAACAACACTGCCGGTATTCACATCGCCCTGGTCCAGCGTATAGCTGCCGGTACAGGTTGTGCTTATGCCGGGTTCTAGTGTCGTCGCGGCGCATGTCGGAGCAACGGCCAGTTTTGTATCGGTAATGGCTATTCCTTTGAGGGTCACATTGCCGATATTCTGCACCGTAAAGGTGTAGGGAATTGTCGAACCTTTGACGCTGCCGCTTGGTATACCCGCAGACTTCTGAAGCGAGATACCGGGAGCTGAAGCCACCGGAGTCGATGTGGTTGAATTGTTGCTGGTTACAGATGGTGCGCCCCGCGACGGCGTACCCGTGGCATTGGCTGTGTTGTTGACAACACCGGCGTTCACTTCCGGCTGCGTAATGGCGTAGGTGCCTGTGCACTGTGCGACGTCTTTCGGATCAAGCGCAGTCTTGTCGCACGTGATCGATGCGATCTTGACGTCATGCACGACAATCGCGGTGACCCTCACATTGCCGGTATTGGTAACCGTGAATGTGTACGGAATTGTCGACCCCTGACTTTGTCCCGACAAGGTTCCTGCCGACTTCACTATAGACAAGGCAGCAGCGGCCGGAACGTTTGTGGTAAAACTGTCAGGCGGGCTAGTGATCTTTTGATTGGTCGGCGTAAAGCCGGAAGCCGTCGCTGTATTGGTGATCGTGCCGTTTTCGATATCCGCCTGCGTCAGGGTGTAATCCGCAGTGAATACTTTGCTCTCGCCCGGCTGCATGGTGTACGGGCCACCGCTGACATCAACACTGATCCGGTTGTCGGCCACATCGACAAGCGTCAGCGGGATATTGCCGGTATTGGTCACTGTAAAGGTGTAGTGAACAATCGATCCGGCCGTATTGCCTGTTGGTGGAGTCGCCGTCTTGACGATGACCAGCGAACCCTCTTCCGGGATGATCTTCTCAACGGTTGATGGCGGACTGATCACAGACTTGCCGGTCGCCGTCTGACCTGCAGCAGTCGCAGTATTTGTGACCTTGCCGGCATTGACGTCAGCCTGGGTCAGCGTATGTGAACCGGTGCAGACTGTCTGCGCACCCGGCGCAAGCGACGTCACGGGACAGGAAGCCGCCGCATCGAGCTTACCATCGCTGACAGCGATGTTTGTCAGTGGCAGATTGCCGTCATTCTTTACCGTAAAGGTGTAATCAATCTTCGAACCAGCCCTGTTTTGGGCAGGTGTCCCGGCAACCACCGCTTTGACGATGGACAAGGAAGGCTTTTGCTCAAGCAGCGTATCGGTTGAACTTTGCAGGCTTGGAACCGCTGTTTCGTTCGTGTCGGTACCCGATGCCGTTGCGCTGTTGGTCACATGGCCGCGATCAATGTCAGCCTGCGTGATTGTGTAAACACCGGTTATTGCCGAGCTGGTTTGATTCACTGCCAATGTGGCAATCGGGTTGCCTGAAAGGACAACACCGGCGAGGCTTTCTGTTACCGTGACGTTTGTGAGCGGCAGATTACCCGTATTTGTAACCGCAAATGTGTAAGGGATGGTCGATCCGACAGTGCTGCCCGTTGGTGTTCCATGGGTCTTGACCAGCGTCAATTGCGGCGTTTGTGCAATGGCGACAATCGCACTGGCGCTGGCATCAACGGAAGCGCCTGCGGCCGTCTGTCCAGCGGCTGAAGCAGTGTTTACCACCTCGCCCTTGTTCACATCCGCCTGGGTCAGGATATACGTGGCCGTGAATACATGTGTATCACCCACCGCAAGAGCCACAGGTCCACCTGGAACCGTTACCAGCGGATCTGTAACATTGACATTGCTCAATGGCAGGTTGCCGGTGTTCTTAACCGTGAACGTATAAACAACGGTTGAACCAGCCGTATTGCCGGATGGCGTTCCAGCCGTTTTGACCAAACTGATGTTTGGCTCTGCTGCAATCGGCGTTGTCGTGCCGGATGAATTACTGTTGACGGGTGACGTACCGCGCGATGGCGTGCCGCTTGCAGTCGCCGTGTTCACCACCTTGCCGGCATTCACCTCGGGCTGCGTGATGGCGTAAGTGCCCGTACAGGTCGTTACCGCTTCCGGCACAAGCGAGGTAGGATTGCATGTAACACTCGTCAATTTCGGATCATTGATCGCTATATTTGTGACAAGCACGTTACCCGTATTGGTGACTTCAAATGTATAGACAATCGTTGAGCCTGCGGCATTGCCCGACGGCGCAGCGGCGCGCTTGACCAGCGACAAAGCTGGTGCCGCGCTGATCGTCGTTGATGTTGTCGATGGCGCGCTGGTGAAATCAGCACCGCCACCCTGCGGTGTACCTGTCGCAGTCGCGCTGTTGTTGACAACGCCCGCTTCAATGTCCGCTTGGACAAGGGTGTATGTCGCCGTGAATGTGGTCGTATCAACAGCACCCGGCACGAATGTCGGGATCGGACCACCGGCCAGAATGATGTTTGGCAAAAGATCCGCGACTTTCACGTTTGTCAACGTCACGTTGCCGGTATTTTCGATCCGGAATGAATAGGTAATCGTGTCGCCCACCCGGTTGCCTGTGAGGGCTCCGGCGGTCTTGACGATGGTCAGGTTCGGCGTGCGGGTGATCGGCGTCGCTGTGGTATCCGGTGTGCTTGTCACGCTAGCACCGGTCGGAGACGTTCCCGTTGCCGTTGCGCTGTTAGTCACCGTTCCGGCGTTAACTTCGCCCTGTGTAATCGTATGGGTGCCTGTGCATGTCGTGTTTGCACCGGGAACCAATGTCGTTACAGGACAGGTAGCAACTGCATCCAGTTTCGCATCGTTGATCACAAGTCCGGTCAGCGTCACATTGCCCGTATTAACAACGTTGAATGTATAGCTGATCGTTGCGCCTGCAGCATTACCGGTCGGCGTTCCCGCTACCTTGTCGATGGTCAATGCAGGTACGCGCGTAAGTGTTGTATCTGTCGTGGACGGGCCGCCAGTAATGGCCGGTCCGGACGGCGGCGTGCCGCTCACCGTTGCCGAGTTGCTGGCCCTGCCGGCGTTCACTTCCGCCTGGGTGATGGTATGCGTACCCGTGCATGTCGTGCTGGCATTGGGCGCAAGTGTGGTTGCCGCGCAGACCGCAGCCGCATCCAGCTTTGCATCCGTGATTGCAATCGTCGTCAGCGTTACGTTACCAGTGTTCTTGACCGTAAACGTATAGGGAATTGTCGACCCCGCCGTATTGCCCGTCGGTGTTCCCGCAACCTTGTCGATGGTGATTGACTTCGACTGGGTGATCGGAGTCGTGGTGGTTGACGGCGTGCTTGTAACAGGGCCCGTTGGCGATGTGCCCGTAGATGTCGCCGAGTTGGCGACCTGACCGGCATTAATATCGGCCTGGGTCAGCGCATAAGTGCCTGTACAGGTGGTGTTTGCGCCCGGTGCCAGCGTCGTTACCGTACAAACCGGCGCAGCCGGAAGCTTCGAATCGTTCACGGCAATATTGGTCAATGTCACGTTGCCGGTGTTTGTTACTGTGAACGAATAGGCGATCGTTGATCCCGGGGTGTTGCCTGTCGGTGCACCTGCGGACTTCGCGATTGCGATTGATGACGAACGTGTCAATGGCGTGGCTGTGCCATCCGGGGTGCTGATCGCCTTGGGTCCGGTCGGCGGTGTGCCATTGGCAGTGGCGCTGTTATCCGCAGTTCCCGCATCAACCTCAGCCTGCGTGATCGTATGCGAGCCAGTGCAGATCGTGCTGTCGCCCGGCTGCAATGTCGTCGCCGGACAGGTGGCAGGACTGCTCAGTTTCGCATCATTGATGCCGACGGATGTTAACGTGACGTTGCCGGTGTTCTTCACGGTGAACGTGTAGGCAATGGTACCGCCCGCTGCATTGCTAGTTGGCGTGCCTGCGGCCTTGTCGATCGTCAGCGCCGGTGCGCTGGCAAGCGGGGTGGCTGTGGTGCTTGGCGGGCTGGTGATGGCGCCACCGGTTGGCGGTGTCCCACTCGCAGTGGCACTGTTGTTCGATGTTCCGGCGTTTACTTCCGCCTGCGTAATCGTATGTGTACCGGTACACGTTGTGCTGGCATTCGGTACAAGCGTCGTTGCAGCGCATGTTGCGGCGGCATCCAATTTCGCATCGTTGATGACAACCCCTGTGAGGGTGACATTGCCTGTGTTTTTCACCGTGAACGTGTAAGGGATCGTCGATCCGGCTGTTGCTCCAGTTGCAGTACCCGCAACCTTGTTGACGGTCATCGATGCGGAGCGGGTTAGCGGCGTATTGACAGTTGAAGTACCGCTGTTGACCGGGCTGCCATCAGGACCTGTCGTGGTTGCACTTGCCGTATTGTTGGAGGTCCCGGCATCGACTTCGGCCTGGGTGATCGTGTGGGTACCGGTACAGGTGGTTACTGCACCTGGCGCCAGTGTCGTCTGCGCGCAGGTGGCACCCGGCGCATCAAGCTTTGCGTCGTTAATAACCAGAGTGATCAGCGTGGTGTTGCCGGTGTTTTGAACCCGGAAGGAATAAGCAATGGTTGAACCTGTGGTATTGCCCGATGGCGCACCCGCAGTCTTCACAATGGAAACCGAACCAGTCCGGGTGAGCGGTGTTGATGTCGTGCTGGGACCGCCATTGACGGGATCACCGGTTGGCGGTGTGCCACGCACCGTTGCACTATTATCAACCTTACCGGCGTCCACTTCAGCCTGAGTGATCGTATGCGTACCGGTGCAGATCGTGTTGGCATTCGGGGCCAGCTGCGTAACGGGACATAACGGACCTGGAGCGGGAATCTTGGGGTCAGTGACCACGATGGATTTCAGCGTCACATTGCCGGTATTCGTTACGGTAAAGTTATAGTTGATCGTCGAGCCCGCCGTACTGCCACTCGGCACGCCTGCAGCCTTCGCAATTGTTATTGTAGGGGTGGACGCAATCGTTGTCGTCGTCGTGCTTGGCGGCGTTGTGATTGGTGTCGCACCACCGGGCGGTGTGCCTGTTGCGGTCGCGCTGTTTGTGACAGTGCCCGCATCCACTTCCGCCTGTGTGATCGTGTGCGTGCCCGTGCAAACCGCGCTGGCACCCGGTGCCAGCGGCGCGGACGGACAGGTAGCCGCTGCGTCCAGCTTCGGATCGGTGATCGACGATGGTGTAAGCGGAACGTCGCCGGTATTCGTAATGGTGAAGCTGTACGTAATCTTCGATCCAGCTGTTGTTCCAGTTGGCGTACCCGCGCTTTTTACCATCGTCATGGATGGGCGTTTTGGCGTGTTGGTAAAGGTACACGTGATGTCGTCACCCGCTGTTGGGGTAACAGAGAAACTTGTCCCGGCTCCCGACGGCAATGTCGTCGTTGCCCCGGACTTGGCATTTGTACAGGCGATCGTACCGCCATAGAGTGCGATAGGGCTGGAGCTGCCGCTCGCCATCGCTTCTGAAAGCGTGTAGGCCGTGCCAACCGAAATATTGGAAAGCTGAGCCTGACCATTGGCCGCTGCACCTGCGCCTGTCGTATCGACGGAAACCGGCCCATTGGCACCTGCAATCGTCAGCGCAAACTGATCGCTTGCCGCGACACGTGTTCCGGTCAATGCCTTCTTCACGGTAAGGCGCGCATCGTCATCGAGGATCGTGTAGGTCGAGGTACCGTTGGCAGCGGCGCCACAGGACGTCGCACTGGCAATCGTGTACGATCCTGGATTGGCCGTCATCGTAAACACGATTGTTTTGTTCGGTTCGATGACAGTGTCATTGACGATTGAGACGCCGGTCGCAATGGTTTGCGTACCGTCGTAATCACCGGCAGGGATGGTCACGTTAAATGTGTTCGTCCCGTTTGGCGTGGTGTAATCGGTCGTCAGTGCGGCTGTACCACTAAGTGTTACCTGTACTGTTATTGCAGAGGTCAGAGTACCCGCAACGCGGAAGGCAGGCAGGTTCGCGGTCGGGATGCTTTCGGCACCCGACGCGCTTCCGGGCTGGAATTCCACGTAAGGCGACAAGGTAATCTGAATGTTATCAAGAAAGTTGCCGACACTGCCTGAATTAAGCGATTCAAATCCAAGCGTCTGCACACCTGAGGCACCGTTATATGTGTAGGTGCCACTTCTGTTGAACCACGAACTTGCATTCGCATCCGATCTGGAGATCTGCGTCGTCGCCCCCGTGGGTGTCGAAGCAATGTTGAACGAGATGCTTTCTGTACCACTGGTTGCCCGGCGGCGATGCGAAAACTGCCAGTTGAAGCGTTCACCACTGACAAGGCAAACGTTCTGGTACAGACGCGAAGAGACGTTCGCATTCAACTCAACGAACTGCGACCCCTGTGCCGCTGGCACGCCTTGGAACCCGCTGCCCCAAAACTCCATCAACCGCCCGGTCGATGCAACCGGCTTGGTTGGGCAACTGCTGCTCGTTGCGGCAGATGGATGTGTTGTTTCCCAACCCGGAACCTCGCTGTCAGGGAAGAACGCAATACAGTTTGTTCCGCCCAGATTGGGGCTTTCAAAACCTTGGTTGATGAAACTGCGCTGAACCTGCCCGTAAGCAAATTCGGGCAATGCTGCTGCAAAGAAAAGCAATAAAAAAGCAAAGACAAATGGAAGACGCAGAAGGTGTTTTTGAATGATGGTTGCGCCGCCGTATTCCAATTAATCCTACCCCGTATTAAACTATTTAAAATTGAACAGGAAAAACTGTTCAACCGTAGATTGAACAATCAAACGCAAAAAAGCCGCGCTCAAAAACGCTGCAACATAAAAAAATACGCAACCCCTGCCCCAAACTGCGCAATCGGCAGTTGTGAGTCACGATAATAGTGCACCCAAGAAGTAGGGGTCAAGGGGAAATTGGATTTTGCACCGATTTCCGGTATAAATTTCTACTAATATTTTACTTTTGAAATTTTGCGCGCGAGCGAGGCGTTTTGCCTGAGCAAATCCGGGTTAATCTTTAATATATTAAAAATATATCATCTGCCGTGATTCAAATACGAATAAACTAGATTCAAATATTATCCACGCTCCAACGGCAATATTATAACGATACATATTATAGTAATACAAATGGTATGGATGCTTTGCATATGACAAGAATTAATGATTCTTGGCCGATTTTTACGACGCTCGCCAATCGGAATTTGCATAAAAATGGGTCTATTTCGCTTGAAATCGGGTGCTCAAATGATCCGGGAGAAGCCGTGCAATCAGATGGCGGATCATCGCAATATATCCGGCTCGCGGGTCAGCGATGGCCTCACACCTCACCCGTCCGCGCGCGGTATTAAAAAGCACAAAATATCTGGATTACGCAGACCGATCTTTGCCGGTTAAGAGCTTTATTTCGGCAACCGGCTAACAAATATCAGCATTGGTGCGTGACCTTAAACGATACCCCAGGCGCGATACCGGCCCCGGCCCGTCATCTCGCGTACACCCAGCTCCGCAACAAGATTGAGCGCACCGCGTGACGTCACCTTCAATTCTTTGGCGATCAGCGCAGTCGAGACCATGGGGCGCGACAGAATCAAATCGATCATACCCGGCAGACTTGAGGTGGAACGCCGGTCCTTCAATTTCCGCTCCATCTGCACTCGCGCGAGACTGAGGCGGTCAATTTCCTTCAGATTGGCAATAGCCGATGTTTGTGCGGCTTCCAGAAAGGCCGATAGCCGCGTGTTACGGTCACGCGCACGGCGGCGGTCACGCGGGATTGTTCGCAAACCGGCATTGAAGGCCGCCAGATGGGCGCGCGTTTTCGACCGTTCGCGCAGCATCGATGCGACAAGCATGGGCCCAAGCCAATGCTGATGTTGCAATGGCTCGATATCTTCCCATGCATCCCAGAGCAGCGCAGCCGCAAGCATCGGCGGCAAATCGCGGGTCCGGTCAAGCACGGCGTACCATTGCTCCAATCGTCTGTCTTCGTCCCAGTCAGGATCATAGACCAATGGGTCGCCATCCGGCGTCACGTCACTGGCCGAAGCCTTTCTGTTTCTGGATGCTTTTTCCGGGTGTCCGGCTTCCGCCGGTTGCTCGTCAGACGAGGGCTGGTTCAACAGACGCGCCGACCGGTCAAGCAAAGCATCGAGCCGCGCCAACTCCTCCTCGAAAGCATTTTCAGCTTCGGAGCTTGGTTCACTCTCATTGTCGGGTTCCGGGCGTATGACGCGTTCATTGACAATGGGCGCGAGCAGCGTGTCAGTACCCCAGCGGCCACGCAGACTGGCAATACCTTTGGGACTGAGTGCCCATTGCGCCGGACTGGCAGAAATCTGCCGGCGCGTTCGCAAGATGGCATGCGCCCGGGTCAATTCGTGCGTTGGGGTACGGATGTCCATCCGGGCATCATGCAGCACGAGGTCTTCGACATGAACAAGTTCCCCCGACAGCCAGAGCGAATTGCAGGCTTCCATAAAATGCGAACGCGCAATCCAGCCCTCGTTCTCACGCAGGAGTCCATCTTTTGATTGACGGCTACCCAACTCACCAAAGTCACCCTTGCGCGCTACGCGCTCATCCAGCCGCGCCAAGGCATCTTCGGCAGCAACAACCGGGCGAAGCAGATCTTTGAGTGAGTAGTCCGTAGAATCATAAGTCATTGAAATAATGATAAGGGAATAGTGAAAGTGAAGCTATTGCCCGGTCCATAAAAGAAAACTCTTCAATCGGGAACGATGCAAACAGTTTGGTTCCACGCACCTTTCAAAGTGACCGCCAATGAAAAGCACCGGTATTCCCACGGCGGGTAGCAGTTGATGAACCTGAGATCAGCGACGGATGATCTTCGACCATGACTGCGATGAGTCTCAGGGATGCGGCAGCCTGCAAGGTCAGTGGCGAAGCTGAGATCGCAGTAATTTCCTTTGCCAACAAGCGTGCCGATGCGACGAAGCCACTGATCGAACCAATATTCTGCGTCTGCAAACTCATCATTCGCGCCAGTTGCGCGAGGTTTTCCGAGACACGGTCAGCAACATTCTCTTCCAGACGCCCCCACAACAGCAGCCTGCGCAGCCGGATGATTTCGGCTCCCAAGGTGACGGAGGACAAGGCATCTTCGAGCAACGCGTCGCCAGCTTCTTTCATGTTTCTCAAAATTGGCATCAGCTGATTGATACGGTCGTATGCAAGACTGTTGAAAGCCGAAGAATTGGGAATGCGATCACGCAAACAGAGCCGCACAACATCCGTTCGCAATGCATTCATCATTCTGTTCACCGTTACCTGAGGGCGCTTTGGCAGGACGACGATAAAAACAAGAAGACCGATAAGTATGCCGGCCAGAACCGACAAGGACGTTTCCATGAATATATAGGGTTCAAAAGCCATTGTTTCATGCGGCTTCAAGAAGACAATGAAATTGATGGCGAAAGCCGTTGCCGGACCAACATGACGCGGATCAGCCATCAACAGGGCAACCGGCACAAGGATGGGGATGACAAAGACGGTAAACCAGAAGAGGCCGGGAAAATGCGGCAGGACAAGCTGGCTGAGTATAAACGCAAAGGGCACCGCATAGAGAGTGCCCTTGAAAAAGCCCCAACTGGTCTGGAGCGGGTTTGGCATCGAGGCAAAAAGGCTGCAGACGACTGCCACGATGATTGCTGCAGCGGCAGTATCCGTATGCCTGCTTTGCATCCAGTAAGCCGTCATCAGAGCTGTAGCAACAACAGCCCGGATGGCATTGACAGATGCGGTGCTACGATCACGATAAACTGGCAAAGCCGGGGGCCTCTTGTTTACCGTTCCATACTGCGAGCGGCTGCGCAAAGCTGACAAGCCACTCAATGTTGCCTTCAGGCCGTCAACAAATTCGCCAAGCAGAGTCAACCGCGCCATCATACCGATCTGATCGTCAGACCAGGGCTTGTCCTTGAGTTCGGTAATTTCACCGGCGATCGCTTCCAGCCGTTCCAGCCAGGGCCCGGTTGCATCAAGCTTGAAATCCTGCGCCATAGCATCGAGCAGACTGCCGAGTTTATCGCGCAAAGCCTGCCATGTGGCGTCCGACGAGGCCCTATGGGCAACAAGGATGTTCACGATCGACAGGCAGGACATGAGGTGCCCGACAGTGTGGCGGGAATGACGCCCGTGCGTGACAAGACTTGGCGCTTCAAGCCGGGCGTGCGCCCGCATGGCTGCGAGAGCCTGCGTATCGGCAATCAATTTCCTATGGGCAATTTTGAGCTCATTCGCATCGCGTCCGGCAATGGCGCTGCTGGTGTACCGCGCAAGATCGGCGATACAGTTTTCCAGACCTTCAACGAGGGCGGCGCGCGCAAGTTGGGGTCTGAAGAAGCGGCTGGCTATACCGGCGAAGACAATGCCGAGCATGATTTCAGTGCAACGGGCATAGGCAATTTCCGTGAGCAAATGAGACTGACCGAAGGCGG
Organism: Phyllobacterium sp. 628; assembly: GCF_014189505.1. Classification (GTDB taxonomy): domain Bacteria; phylum Pseudomonadota; class Alphaproteobacteria; order Rhizobiales; family Rhizobiaceae; genus Phyllobacterium. The sequence continues at coordinate 373,735 of NZ_CP050303.1, forward strand.
GCAGCGCAATGATAACGGCCGTATAGCCGGCCAAAGCGGCGCCATAGGATTCAGGATTGCGCAGCATGGAAGCGGCATAGGTGCAAAACGCGACCCACAGCGCAATCGAGATTACAAACAGCCATTGAATATCACTGGTCAGCGCCGTAATTGCGATGGCTGCCAGTGCTCCTGCCACCGTCCCGGCCAGACGAAACAGGCCTTTGCTGATAACCATACCGGCAATCGGCTGGGATACGATGAAAACCGTCATCATGGCCCATTGCGGCTGCTGCAAGTTCAGCGCGAATGCAGTCATCAGCGCGACAAGCGCAGCTACGTTGGTTCTCAACGCAAATATCCACGCCGTTCTTCCGGGCATGGCCGGATGCTGGATGATTTTATCGATGGTGCGAAACATGGCGTCCGATCTGGCAGCTTTGATTTCTAGTTATATTTCACAAGCGAGTCACACAACGGAAAGCGCTTGCGCTTTGATGCGTCTTCTTGCCACTTCAGCACCGCCTCATGCACAACGTGTCACAGAGGCGACATCCGCAAAGCGCATGATTGACTGGCAATCACCATAGTAACGAGGATCATTATGCGCACCTTTCTCAGCATGCTGGCAGCATTTGCTCTTGTCGGTCTCACTGCCGCCTACGCAGAAGAAGCCAAGCCTTTCAGCGACAACAAAGAAATCGATCTGCTTACCATCTTGCCGCCACCGCCAGCCAATGACTCGGCGCAGACCAAGGCAGAACTTGGTGAAGTTCTGACACTGCAGGTTGCGCGCACACCGGAAATGGTCGCGCGTGCTCAAGCGGATGCGGAAGAAAACGTCTGGCGTTTTGCGGATGTCATGGGTCCCGAATTCACCAAGGAAAAACTGCCGAAACTTGCGGCCTTTTTCGACCGGATTGTCGAAACGGAAGGCGCTGTCGTTGATCCGGCGAAGGACGTTTTCAAGCGTCCCCGCCCGCATCAGTTGAGTGATCTCGTCAAACCTGCGGTAAAATTATCGAATTCAGGTGCCTGGCCATCCGGCCATACAACGGTTGGCACGCTGATGGGCATTGTATTGTCAGATATGGTTCCCGAGAAGAAAGCAGAGATCATGGCGCGCGCCTGGGAATACGGCAACAACCGTATCGTGGGCGGTATCCACTTTCGTTCCGATGTGGAAATGGGGCGTATTTCCGGTAGCATTATTGCCGCTACAATCATGAAGCATGATGACTTCAAGGCGGAATACGAACCAGCCAAGGCGGAATTGCGTGCAGCTCTTGGCCTCGGCGGCGCCTGAGCCGATTTTAATATCGCGGTGTTAGACAAATCGGCAGAATCAACCGGACTGACCCGAGCCCGGTTGATCAAATTCAGATTGTTACCATGTGTTGAAGCGGATACCGGCGCGCAGTTGATGCGTTTTAATGCCATCATCGCGAACGGTAACGTCACCGTTCCGATACAGGTCTTTTCCGGCAATATCGGCGTAACGATAACCGAGATCCAGCTTGAGATTGGGTGTTAGATCGACCGCAACACCGGCCATCAGCGCCCATTCGAAGCGATTGGTACTGCCCGATGTAAGACCCGGATAGACCGGTCCCTGGAAATCGTAATTGACATTCGCCAAGCCGATGCCGCCACCGACATAAGGCGTCAGACCATGATAATTGCCAAGATCGACATAGGCATTGGCCATCGCTTCCCAGATATCGGTGGTCGTCTCGAAGTAGGTCGTATCGCGCTGATTATATCCAACGGTCAAATCACCGCGCAGATACTCGTTGAACTGATAACCGACGCCGATGAACGGAGAGAAGCTGCGCTTCATATCGTAATTGCTGGGGCTGGTGCCGCTGGGATAATCGACATGGGCATCGACCGTCGATTTAAAGTTATAGGCGACGTCGCCGCGTAGATACCAGCCCGAAGCGCTTGGCAACGGCGCATATTCCGGCACCTCCCGCGTATAGGGTGTTGGATCCAGATCAGCTGCCAGCAACTGCGGTCCGGACATGATCAGCAAAGATGTTGCTGACAGAGCCACTTTTGTAAAATTCATCCCTAATCCCCGAAATAGCGCCGTGGGGAAATATCCCCTTGGCGTATACTCTAGGTTGAGGCCGTTAAGTTCCGGTTAAGCATAATCATCAAGCATTTGATGAGACGGATGTGGAAGACGCGCCACATCTGCCGCCTAATTCTTCCATAATAATGGACTCTTTGATTGACTAGTTTTCAAAACCCACAATAAGTTGGGAGGGACATACAACCATTATCCTACCATAGGTAAGCATGACGCCAGGCGACCCCTTCCGGACTTTTCTCTGGCTTGCTCCCGTTGCCTTGTTTGTTTTTGCCTGCACGTGGTTCTTTGGTTACAGCTCCTATCACTCTCGAGCCCGATACAAAGATATGTTTTGCGCCGTACAGCACGATCCTGACATTGCCATCCAGCATAAACAATCGGGCGCATGGAAACACGCGATTTGCCATCAGGATCAGAGGCGATAATCTGCCTATTGCATATGAGACCCATGGTTTCGTTGTCTATCGGATTGCATTGAAGGCGTCAGCGAATAAGCTTTGCTGACGACTCATAATCTTTTCATCGAGAAGCGGATTCCCATGAAATTGTTCTTTTCCAGCCAGCAAATGGCTCATCAGCCCAAGCAATATATGATCAATGGCCGGATTACCGATCCGCTTGAAAATCCCGCCCGTGCCCATGCGCTGATCGATGTGCTGACAAAGCTGGGATTGTCCCAGCATGAACCGGAAGATACCGGCCCTGATCCTATCCTTGCTGTCCACGCGGATCACTATGTGGCTTTCCTCCAGACTGCCTATGACCGCTTCATGCAATTGCCCAATCATGGGCCCGAAGTCCTGCCGAATGTCAGTGCTTATCAGGGAGCCGGACAGGATTACGGGGCGCGTGCCATCCCGCGGCCGACCGGCGTTCTCGGGCAAGCCGGCTGGTACATCAATGGCCTGTCTTGCGCCATGATGGAGCACACATATGCAGCGGCATACGCGTCGGCACAAACAGCAATTGCCGCGGCGAATACGGTATTGAAGGGCGAGCGTGAAGCTTTTGCCCTGTGCCGCCCGCCGGGCCATCACGCTTATGCCGATCGCGCAGCGGGCTTCTGCTATTTCAACAATGCAGCCATAGTCGCCCAACACCTGCGCAAGCAGTATGACCGCGTTGCGATCATCGATTTCGACACGCATCATGGCGATGGAACGCAAGCAATTTTCTACACACGCGACGATGTTTTCTTTGGCTCGACCCATACGGACCCGTCAAATTACTACCCGCATTATAGTGGTTACGCCGACGAGACGGGTGCTGGCGCTGGCCGGGGCACCACGCTCAATCTGCCATTGGCAGAAGGCAGCGGCGACGAGGCCTTTATCGAAGCCAACCGCGAGCTTGCCAGAGCGGTTGCCAGCCATGGCTCGCAAGCACTGGTGATCTCGGCAGGATGGGACGCTCACCATGACGATCCGCTATCACGGCTGAAAGTCACGACAGAAGCTTACGCCGAAATCGGTGCAATCTGGGGTGCTGTCGATGTTCCCACAGTGATCGTTCAGGAAGGTGGCTATTCGCTGAGCGCCGTTGCAGAGGCAGCGCCGCGCTTTATCGCTGCCTACCAGAGCCAGCGCCGCAAGGCTTAGGCCGGACACTATACAAAGGGGATGAGCATATGACGGATATTGCCAGTAAAAGACAACCGATTAGGGCTGCTTTGGGTGCCTTCGTCGGCACCATGATCGAATGGTATGATTTCTATATTTACGGCACTGCGGCGGCGCTTGTGTTCGGCGATGTATTCTTTGCTTCATCAGACCCGCTCATGGGTGTTCTGGCCTCACTCGGCACGTTTGCCATCGGCTTCGTTGCGCGCCCTTTCGGCGCTTTGCTGTTCGGCCATTTTGGCGACAAGGTCGGCCGCAAAAAGTCGTTGATCATCACGCTGTTGCTGATGGGTGTTGCGACGGTTCTGATCGGACTGTTGCCCAGTTTTCACTCCATCGGCGTCACGGCGGCAGTGCTGCTGGTGCTGCTACGCCTGGTACAAGGCGTGGCCGTTGGCGGTGAATGGGGCGGTGCTGTGCTTATCGCTGCGGAACACGCTCCGCCGCGCTGGCGCACATTTCTTGCCTCGGCGCCGCAATATGGCAGCCCGATCGGGCTTATCCTTGCGGCTCTTGCTTTTCGTTCGGTTTCAGGCCTGCCACAGGAAGATTTTTTGAGCTGGGGCTGGCGCGTGCCATTCCTGCTCAGTGGCGTGCTGATTATCTTCGCCTTCATCATTCGTGCAGGCATCAACGAGAGCCCGGAATTGCTTGAAAGACTGAAGGAAAAGTCTGTTCAAGATGTCATCCCGGCGAAGGAGATATTCCGCACCAAGAAGGTGTCACTGCTTCTGGGCATGGGGCTTTGTCTGCTGGGTGTGGCTGGCTTCTATTTCATCACCACTTTGATGATGACATTCACAACAACGTCCCTTGGCATCAACCGTTCTGATATGCTCGAGTTGATCTCCTGGGTCGGCGTCGTTGAACTCTTCGCCTTCCCGGCCGGCTCCTACATCGCCACCAAATATGGCGAGCCATTGCTGCTGGTGTTGATGGCAGGCGCAGCCTTGCTGTTTGCCATTCCGATGATGATGCTCATCGTCTCCGGCAATCTGACGAACATATATATCGCTATTCTCGTAGCGACAGTGTTCCTCGCTGCGCACTATGCGGTGATGGCACCATTCCTGACCCGCGCTTTCCCTGTACATCTGCGTTACACAGGTATCTCGCTATCCTCGTCTTTGAGCGGTGCGATTTTCAGCGGCTTGACACCAATGATCGGTGTTTGGCTCGTGCACAAATATGGCGTGCAGTGGGCGCCATTGGCGTTCCTGTTCATCTTCATTGCCGGGACGAGTTTCGTATGCAGCCTGCTTCTACCTGTCGATAACAGTGAAGCCGAAGCGCGCGCACCGCTGGAAGCAGATCCGCTCGGGATCAATGCCTGACAGAGCGGCCAACGCTCGACCATCGAGCGTTGGCATTTTTTGTTGAAAGGAAAGTCTTACGCAGCCTTGGCCAGATCCCCATGCGGATCCAGCACGAACTTCTGTGCTGCGCCTTTGTCAAAGCTCTCATAGCCCTGTGCTGCGTCTTCAAGCGAAATAACCCTTGCATTGACGATATCCGCGATAGGCAGACGGTCATAAAGGATTGCCTGCATGAGCTGACGGTTGTACTTCAGCACTGGTGTCTGACCTGTATGGAAAGACTGAGCCTTGGCCCAGCCAAGTCCGAAGCGCAGGGACAGATTGCCCTGTTTGGCGGCACCGTCGACAGCGCCCGGATCTTCGGTCACATACAAACCAGGAATGCCGATTGAACCGGCTGCGCGGGTGATCTCCATCATCTGATTGAGCACAATCGCGGGCTGTTCGCCGCCGCTGTGACCGCGTGCCTCAAAGCCGACAGCATCAATCGCACTGTCCACTTCGTTGCTGCCTGTCACCTGAGCGATCATATCACCAAGCCGGTCACTTGCTGATAAATCAATGGGTTCGAAACCAACCTTCGCAGCATGGGCGAGCCGTTCCTTGTTGAAATCGCCGATCATGACAACCGCCGCACCGAGAATGCGGGCTGACGCCGCTGCGGCAAGTCCAACCGGACCGGCACCGGCGACATAGACGACGGAACCGACACCAACACCCGCTTTTACCGCTCCATGAAAACCTGTCGGCAAGATATCCGATAACATGGTGAGATCGCGCATCTTGGCCATGGCACGATCACGATCCGGAATTTTCAGGAGATTGAAGTCCGCGTAGGGAACGGTGACGTAGCGTGCCTGACCACCGATCCATCCACCCATGTCGACATAACCATAGGCACCGCCGGCGCGTGCCGGATTGACCGTCAGGCAGACACCGGTGTCCTGTGACTTGCAGGTGCGGCAGCGTCCACAGGCAACATTGAACGGAACCGAAACAATGTCGCCGACACAGAGCATTTCAACATCGCGGCCTTTTTCGATGATCTCTCCGGTGATTTCATGGCCCAGCACAAGGCCCGGCTCCGCTGTTGTACGGCCGCGCACCATATGCTGGTCGGACCCGCAATATTGGTCGAGATGACTTTGAGAACAACACCGTGTTCAATACGGCGGCCATCCGGCGCTTCCAGCTTCGGATCAAGAATATCCTGTACTTCGACTTTACCCGGTCCGACGTAGACAACGCCTCTGTTTTTGCTCATTCCGAACTCCTCCCGTGGATTGTGTGCAAACCAACCGGCTCCCGATCAGGAAACCGTTACTGAACGCCTCAACAGTACTCAGGCTTGTAAAGCTTGGGTCCGTTCGTCATGTTCGCGACGAACAGCACCCACACCATAGGCTGAAATCATGCATTGGCCGTTCTGTCCGCGACATATGATTTCGACGATGGTTCATGAGACACGCGGGTACTCGGCGCTGGAGTTTGCATCAATGGAACAGCCCGCAACGTTACGCTGGTATCGGCAGTAAGCTGGGCGTTAGCTCACTTCGTAAATCTCAATGGGCAATCCGTCGGGATCGGCAAAGAAGGTGAAAGCTCTTTTGGTGTAAGGATCAATCCGCACCGGCTCGGTTTCCAACCGCTCGGCATAGGCATCCGGCCAGCCAATGTCCCGAAGGATATATTCGGGCAGTTCTTTGATATGTTGCTCAGTCCGCGCCATGCGCCTGCGTCTAGCAATGTTTGAAAGCAACCGCGTGAGTTTACTTATATTATTCGAATTCCAGCGAGCCATTTCTACCTCTCCTTTTGATTCAGCTGGTTCAGAACACGCCGTCCCGAACCAGCTCAAAGCCATTGTCAGGACCAGTGAGCCCGGAGTTCCTGATTGAAAACATCAGGCCGCTCTTCGAAGAAGAACAAGCGCCCATTCTCAACCTCAACCACGCGGCGTGTTCCGGGTATGCGTTCCGCCAGCCAATGCGCCCATTTCTTGTCGAAATAGACATCATCGGTTCCCCAAACGATCAGGGTAGGTGCATGAAACTTGCGAAGGTTCGGTTCAATATCGACCGTTTGCGAGCAATCGAATGCCGCAACAAAACGCTCCAGACCACGCACCCGATTGGGCCCTGAAAAGTATGGTTGCAGGTAGACGTCAATTGTATCGTCAGTGATCGTGGCGGCATCTTCATAACAGGGACCGAGCGCTCCGGGAGAACGAAAGATGTCCTTGTCATTCACCAGCGCCGTGAGCGTGTCGCGCAAACCACCGGCGGCACACATATCGACAAAACCCTGAAATGCTTCCGGCGGCCAATTGTCATGTGTATCGCAGTCCGTCAGTGTCAGGGTTCGAATCCGTTCTGGATTGTTGACGGCAAAAATCTGGCAAACGGCCCCGCCCCCATCATTCCCGACGAGATCGACTTTATCGATGCCGAGCCCGTCAAGAAATTGCCCGAGCATCGTCGCCTGCGCGGTTGACGATACGTCCTGCTCATCGGCAACTGCCGTTGCACCATGCGCAAGCGTATCGATTGCGATGCAGCGCCGGATGTCAGACAGTGCTGACAGCTGGTGTCGCCAGATATAGCTGTTGACGAGAATACCGTGCACGAAAAGCGCAACCGGCCCCACGCCTGCCTCGGCATAATGGATACGGCCGGAGGCCGTATCCACATACTTCTTGGCAGCTTCAAACTGCTTGCTGCTCATGACGCTGTCCTTGCTTCACGCAGCTTCAGCGCACATTCTTCGCAGCAGACCTCGACGGTCTGATCGCCGATTTTGACCTCAATGACAGTTGCATCAAGCTTGTCATCGCAGACGGCACACGTTTTCTCAGCCATAATTTATCTCCTTGGCAGCCCGCCTATCGGGCCTGATCAGGAGACCATCGTGCGCCAAACGCCGCTATCGAGATCTTTAGCTGTTTTGAGAATGCCGGGGCGTTTGTGTGAAAGCCGTCGGCGACCGGCCATAGGCCTGGCGGAATGCAGCGGTGAAATGACTATGACTGGAAAACCCCAGCTCCAGAGCCAGCGCTGACAAATCATCATAGTGCGTGATCAGATCAAGGGCGCGCGCGAGGCGCAATCGCAGGTGATAACGGTAAAGCGGTATTCCCTCTACCTGCTGGAACACCTGCGTGAGATAAACCGGCGAACCGCCAATCTCCGCGGCAATCTCGTTCAATGTCCAGCGCCGTGAGAGATCACTGGCAAGCAAAACTTTCACGCGATCCGCCAGCCGGCTTCGGGCAAATGTCGAGCGGGACTCGTGTGAGGTGCGCGGTCCGAAACTGCGGCATATCAGAGTAAGCAACAGGCTTTCCGCCTCAAGCGGCTCGATGGTGCCGTTCTCAAGATGATACCGCAGGAGGGCAACCAAAGCTTGGGCGCGCGGGTCAATACGCTGGCTTTGCAGACGGAAACCAAGCTCGGCGCGATTGTTCAAGAGAGAACGCGGGACCAGTTCGCGCAGCACCGATTCCGACAGCCCGACGGACAGGCTTGCATCCCCGCCATTGATGGGATGGCTAACCTGATAGGCCTCACCCGAATTGAAGAACAGGACGTGATTGGCATCCGCGACAGCCTGTTCGCCACCGACATGTCTAATGTAGATGCCACGATAGGGGAACACGAGATAGGTGGTCGAGGTGCACTCTTCGGCGCTGCGATGACGGCAAGTACAGCTGCACCGGACATTTTGCAGCGATACGATACCTGTATCGAGCAGATCGCTGACTTCAAACTCAGACATGTGCTTCAGATAACTCCGGTCTGGTGCAGGATGGATGCGGAATAAGCCGCTCTGTCTCAAACCATACAGAAGTGCTCCTGACATCGGACTGTCAGGAGTGTTGGGTGGGATTCATTTATCCCCAAACCAGCGATCGTTGTATTTATTGATCCTGCGCGTCCGGTTGGCGGTTCATAGCCAATGCAATCAGGGTACAGACAGCACCCGAAAGCAGATAGGCCCCGGCTGCAATCAAACCGAAGTGGCTGGCAAGCATCAGCGCAACCACGGGGGGCAAACCCCGCGCCAAAAAGCCAAGCGAGATCGCTTGTCAAGGCAGACCCCGTATAGCGGAACTTTTTGGAGAACCGCGATGCTACCGAGCCGGAGGATTGGCCGAATGACAGGCCGAGCAATATAAAGCCGAGAACCATGAAGACCAGTTCGCCGATATCTCCGCCATCAAGCAATTGAGGCGCGAAGCCACTGAACACGGCGATGGCAATTGCTGTACCGCCAAGCAGATTACGCCGCCCGATACGGTCTGCAATATTGCCGGATGCAAATACTGCAATCACGCCGACGGCAGCACCGAAGGCTTCAATCAGGAGAAACCGCGCCGGGCCCTGATCCGTATAAAGAAACACCCATGACAACGGGAACACCGTGACCATGTGAAACAATGCAAAGCTGGCGAGCGGAGCGAATGCGCCGATGACGACATGACGGCCCTCGCTCTGCAGCGTGTTCGTAACAGTCGTCGGCTGCAATTCACGGCTTTCAAAAAGCTTGGCATATTGCGGCGTCACCACCATGCGAAGACGCGCAAAAAGCGCCACAACATTGATGGCGAAGGCCACGAAGAACGGATAGCGCCAGCCCCAACTCAGGAAATCTTCAGCAGAAAGATTGGCCACAAAGAACGCAAACAGGCCTGCCGCAACCATAAGGCCGAGCGGCGCGCCAAGCTGCGGGATCATCGCATACCAGCCGCGTCGCTGCTTCGGCGCATTGAGCGCGAGCAGTGAGGCAAGACCGTCCCACTCACCGCCCAGCGCAAGACCCTGACCAATGCGGAACAGCGCCAAGAGTGCAGCCGATGCCCATCCGACCTGTTCGTAACCGGGCAGGAAGCCGATAGCCACAGTGGAACTGCCAAGCAGGAACAGCGTGATGGTCAGCTTCACGCCGCGCCCGTAAGTGCGGTCGATAGCCATGAAGATGACAGTACCGAGCGGACGGGCGATGAATGCCAGCGCAAAGATAAGAAACGAATAGACCGTGCCGGTGAGCGCATCGAGGTGCGGGAAAACCAGCTTCGGGAAAACCAGAACGGATGCGATCGCGTACACGAAAAAGTCGAAGAATTCGGACGTCCGGCCAATGACAACGCCGATGGCGATTTCACCAACATTGACGTCATCATGTCCGGCATGCAAATTTCGTGCATCCCGTTCGAGCGTCGTGGTTAGTACCGCCCCTGTTTTCGCGCTCATGGCCGATTGCGCTCCTCGAGCATAATAGTTGAAACCCTGCAGCTGCGCCTTTTCGTGGCTCCTGCTAGCGTATCTCCTATCATTGTGACACACTAGGGGAGGATTGGGCAAATTGTCCAATGTCGCCCTGACTATGGTGCAGCTAGTGATGGCGCAATTAAGTTGTGAACTCACCAACCAGATGGCCTGAGTTTCCGACTTTCGCGCTGTTTTCATTGACAGGAAGTCTCTTGAACCGTCTTCTCGCCATCGCCTTGCTTCCGCTCCTTGCATTGCTGTCCGCTTGCAATGCCGTGGTTATGAGTCCATCCGGCGACGTTGCCGTGCAGCAACGCGATCTTGTGATCGTCTCGACGGTCTTGATGCTCATCATCATCATACCTGTCATGTTCCTGACGGTTTTCTTCGCCTGGAAATACCGGCAATCAAACACCAGCGCCACCTACGATCCGGAATGGGATCACTCGACGCAGCTCGAATTGATCATCTGGGCCGCGCCGTTGCTCATCATCATCTGTTTGGGTGCGGTGACATGGATGGCGACGCATCTGCTTGATCCCTATCGTCCGCTCGGACGGATCTCTCCCGGGAAGGCTGTTTCACAAGACGTCAAACCGCTGCAGGTTGAAGTGGTCGCCCTCGACTGGAAATGGCTGTTTATCTATCCGGAATATGGCGTCGCCACAGTCAATGAACTGGCTGCGCCGGTGGACCGTCCCATTAATTTCCGCCTGACGTCTTCGGCTGTGATGAACTCATTCTACATTCCGGCCTTGGCTGGTCAGATTTACACTATGCCAGGCATGCAGACGAAGCTGAGCGCAGTGATCAACCATCCCGGCATGTATCAAGGCTTCTCTGCCAATTATAGCGGCGCGGGTTTTTCAGGGATGCGTTTTGCATTCCACGGACTGCCGGACGCGGAATTTGATAAATGGGTTTCTGATCTCAAAGCCAAAGGCAGTGCACTTGATCGCGAGACTTATCTGCAACTCGAACGGCCCAGCGAGAACGTGCCGGTCCAACACTATGCCAGTGTTGACCCGGAACTGTTCAGTGCGGTTCTCAACCGCTGCGTCGAACGGGGCAAAATGTGCATGAGCGAGATGGACGCCATTGATGCCAAGGGCGGCCTTGGCATGGCAGGCATCTACAATGTTCGCGCGCTGGAATATGACAAATACACACGGCGCGGCGCTGTTTTTGGGCCTGAACCAACGTTTGTAGCCGGCATCTGCAGCACCGAGGAAGCGCTTCAGTCAGGCATCAATGCGCAGTTGACAACGCCGCTCAATACATCACCCGTCCTCGGCGCAGGTTTGCCTCGCCCTGTTTCTCCCCATTGTTCGGCCCACAGCGCCGGCCGTCGAATTCCTGAACGGATCGAACCCGATATGTTTGATAATCCCGATCTTATAAAACTCATTTTCGGACGGCTTACGCTGGAGTCGTTTCCCTATCACGAGCCAATTCTGGTAGCGACCTTCGCCGTCGTTGCTCTCGGTGGCGCATTGCTCGTCGGCTTGCTGACCTACTATCGTGTCTGGGGCTACCTCTGGCACGAGTGGTTTACCAGCGTGGATCACAAGCGGATCGGCGTGATGTATATGGTGCTCGGTATCGTCATGCTGCTGCGCGGCTTCTCCGATGCCATCATGATACGCCTGCAGCAGGCAATGGCCTTCAATGGTTCAGACGGCTATCTTCCTGCCCACCATTTCGATCAGGTATTCACGGCGCATGGCGTGATCATGATCTTCTTTGTGGCGATGCCGCTTGTTACCGGCCTCATGAATTTTGTGGTACCGCTGCAGATCGGTGCGCGGGACGTTTCGTTCCCGTTCCTCAACAATTTCAGCTTCTGGATGACAACGGCCGGTGCCATCCTCGTCATGATGTCGCTGTTTGTCGGCGAGTTCGCCAAGACCGGCTGGCTGGCTTACCCACCGCTGTCAAATATCGGCTACAGTCCAGATGCCGGTATGGATTACTATATCTGGGCATTGCAGATTGCCGGTATCGGGACATTGCTGTCGGGCGTCAATCTTGTTGCGACCATCGTCAAGATGCGCGCACCCGGCATGACCATGATGAAGCTGCCGATCTTCACCTGGACTGCCCTGTGCACCAACGTGTTGATTGTCGCCGCCTTCCCGGTTCTGACGGCCGTTCTGGCCCTGCTGACCCTCGACCGCTATATTGGCACGAACTTCTTCACCAATGACTTTGGCGGCAATCCGATGATGTATGTGAACCTCATCTGGATTTGGGGTCACCCGGAAGTTTACATCCTCATTCTGCCCGCCTTTGGTATCTTCTCCGAAGTTACCTCGACCTTCGCTGGCAAGCGCCTGTTTGGTTATACATCGATGGTCTATGCCACGATCGTTATCACCATTCTCGCCTATCTCGTCTGGCTGCACCACTTCTTCACCATGGGCTCGGGTGCCAGCGTGAACTCGTTCTTCGGTATCACTACGATGATCATTTCGATCCCGACAGGTGCAAAAATATTCAACTGGCTGTTTACCATGTATCGCGGCCGCATCCGCTTCGAACTGCCGATGATGTGGACGATTGCCTTCATGCTGACCTTCGTTATCGGCGGCATGACCGGTGTGCTTCTCGCCGTTCCTCCGGCAGACTTCGTACTGCACAACAGCCTGTTCCTGGTTGCGCATTTCCACAACGTGATTATCGGCGGCGTGCTGTTTGGCCTGTTTGCCGGTATTTACTACTGGTTTCCCAAGGCGTTCGGTTTCCGGCTCGATCCGTTCTGGGGCAAGATGTCATTCTGGTTCTGGGTTATCGGCTTCTACTTCGCCTTCATGCCGCTCTATGTCCTCGGCCTGATGGGCGTAACACGGCGCCTACGTACATTCGAAGACCCCTCACTGCAAATCTGGTTCATTATCGCCGGCTTTGGAGCGTTCCTTGTGGCTCTCGGCATCCTGTCTTTCCTCGTCCAGATTTATGTCAGCATTCGTAATCGCGAAGCACTGCGCGATCTGACAGGTGATCCATGGGATGGCCGTACGCTGGAATGGGCAACGGCATCGCCTCCGCCTGCTTATAATTTCGCCCATACACCTGTCATCCATGATCTGGATGCCTGGTACGACATGAAGAAGCGTGGCTATGTCAGACCGACAGAAGGCTTCCGCGCTATCCATATGCCGCGCAACACTGGCACGGGCGTGATACTCGCGGTTCTCAGCATCATCTTTGGTTTTGCGATGATCTGGTACATCTGGTGGCTTGCAGCGGTCAGTTTTGTGGCTCTGCTGGTTGTGACCATCGCCCACACGTTCAACTATAACCGTGACTTCCACATACCGCTCGATGAGGTTGTCAAATCTGAAAACGAACGCACAACCATGCTGGCGGGATTGGCACGATGAGTACAACCGCTTCCGCTACACACGAGAGTACCAAAACGCCGGTGTTTTATCTGAAAGATGAACATGACCATGCCGAAGGTGGCAGCACCATGTTCGGCTTCTGGATCTATCTGATGAGCGATTGTCTCATCTTTGCGGTTCTGTTCGCAACTTACGGCGTTCTGGGCGGCAATTATGCGGCGGGTCCTGCACCGAAAGACCTGTTCGATCTGCCACTCGTCGCCATCAACACCTCGATGTTGCTGTTCTCGTCAATCACCTATGGCTTTGCCATGTTGACGATGGTCAAGGGCAAGGTTGGCGCGACACAGGGCTGGCTCGCCTTGACCGGCCTGTTCGGCGTTGCCTTCATCTGCATCGAACTCTACGAATTTGCCCACATGATCCATGAAGGCGCTACACCGCAACGAAGCGCCTTCCTTTCCTCCTTTTTCACACTGGTGGGAACACATGGCCTGCACGTTACTGTTGGCTTGATCTGGCTGGTGACACTGATGGTGCAGGTTGCCCGCTACGGGTTGATCCCAGCGAACACACGCCGTCTGATGTGCCTGAGCATGTTCTGGCACTTCCTTGACGTCATCTGGATCGGTGTTTTCACCTTCGTTTATCTGATGGGAATGTTACGATGAGCTCGAAAGTGAAAACAGGTCACGATACCCATGGCCACGATGATGGTCATGAACATGGCTCGCTCCGTTCCTATCTCATCGGCTTCGGTCTTTCGGTTGTTCTGACAGCCGTTCCATTTTGGCTCGTGATGAGTGGCGTTCTGGATTCCAAGCAGGCGACTGGCCTCGCCATCATGGCTTTGGCTGTGGTGCAGATCGTTGTCCACATGGTGTTCTTTCTGCATATGAATGTGCGGTCGGAACACGGCTGGACGATGATGGCGCTGATCTTCACGCTTGTGCTTGTCGTCATTACCCTGACCGGGTCACTTTGGGTCATGTATCATCTTAATACCAACATGATGCCCGGCCACGATATGAGTCAGCTGCCATGACAGAAGATCGAAGTGAGAACAGGCTTGGCCCCGGCGGTGACAAGACTGATCACTTCGAAGTACATAACCCGGATGAGACCTCGGATACTATGCCAAGTTCTCTGCTCAAGCTTGCTCTGCTTGGCAGCCTTGCGCTTTTCTGCGTAATCATCCTGACGGGACTGGGTATTTGGCAAATTGAACGCCGTACGTGGAAGCTGGAACTGATTGACCACGTCCAACAGAGAATTCACGCAGCAGCGGTATCTGCGCCTGAACCTGCCATGTGGGCCGACATCAGCGCCGATGACGCCTATCGCCATGTTCGCGTTGAGGGTCATTTTCTTGACAATCGCGACACGCTGGTAAAGGCGGTTACAAATCGTGGCGATGGTTTTTGGGTGATTGCGCCGTTGCAAACAGCCGAAGGCTTTATTGTTCTTGTCAATCGCGGTTTTGTGCCCTCTGAGACGGTTCGAAATGGATGGAAACCGGATGCTCAAGCTGGAGCCATGACCAGCCTGACCGGGCTATTGCGATTGACAGAACCGGGCGGCGCTTTTTTACGCAGCAATGATCCGGTAGCCGATCGCTGGTACTCCCGCGATGTCGGCGCGATTGCCGCGGCCCGGAACATCGCGCAAGTCGCACCCTACTTCATCGATGCCGACGCCAATGCCAACACGGACAAATTGCCTATTGGCGGACTGACAATCATTGCCTTTCCGAACAATCATTTGGTGTACGCTCTGACATGGTTTGCCATGGCAATCCTGCTCGCAGGCGCATCAGTCTTCGTTCTGCGCAGCGAGTGGCGCCGCCGCACGGCTTCCACCTCGGCACGTGATGTGGCAAGAGTTGAACGGGCAACATCACAACCCGTCAAAACCACACAGGACGCCGCCAGGACCATATGCTGAGCCATTTGTTGAATCCTGCCATGTCCGACGCTACGACGAGCGCAGCAGTTGCGGACAATAACATAGCCGCCCCCACGCTGCCGCCGGCCGATTATATGGCCAGCTGGAAGAATATGGCGCTCCTGATCCAGTTGCGCTGGATCGCCGTGGTTGGGCAGATATTGACGATCGCCGTGGTACGCCTCGGGTTCAACATTGCTCTGCCTCTGGTACCAATGTTTCTCGTTCTTTGTGGCCTGATCGCGCTCAATCTTGGAAGCATCTTCTGGTTGAAAGAACACAAGGTCGTCACATCGGCCTCGCTGTTTGTGGTGCTCGTGCTTGATGTCTCCGCATTGACAGCGCAGCTCTATTTAAGCGGCGGTGCGACGAACCCGTTCATTTTCCTTTATCTGCTTCAGGTAACGCTGGCTGCTGTCCTTCTCGATGCCCGGCTAACAACCGCCATCGTTGCCATTGCATGCGTCAGCTTCGCGGGGCTGACTGTCTACTACCAGCCGATTATCTTGCCGGGTCATGCCGCAGAAGAACTCTTCCAACTGCACATCGTGGGCATGTTCATCTGCTTTGTTCTCGATGCCGCACTCCTTGTGGTCTTCGTTTCCCGGATCACCCGCAACCTTCGCGAACGCGATGCGCATCTCGCTGCACTCAAACAACATGCTGCAGAAGAAGATCATATTGTCCGCATGGGGCTTCTGGCCTCGGGTGCAGCACATGAGCTTGGCACTCCACTCTCCTCGCTTTCGGTTATTCTGGGCGATTGGCGCCGTGTGCCTTCACTTGCGGCTGATCCCGTCATGCTGCAGGAAATTGATGAAATGCAGGCCGAGGTGGGACGCTGCAAGGCCATCGTCACAGGCATTCTTTTGTCCGCAGGTGAGGCGCGCGGTGAGGCTCCGAGCGTGACCACTGTGAATGCTTTTCTCGATGAACTTGTGAGTGAATGGCGCGCGGCGAGATCCGCCACAACATTGTCCTATGGCAATGCATTTGGACTGAACCTTGCAATCGTTTCGGACTCCGCCTTGAAACAGGTGATCTTTACCGTCCTCGACAATGCGTTTGAAGCATCGCCAAACTGGATTGGCTTCGTGGCCGAACGGGACGGCGAGATGCTCGTGCTTCGTATCAGCGATGCAGGGCCGGGCTTTGCACCGGAAATGCTGGCCAAATTCGGCAAGCCGTATCAGTCAAGCAAGGGGAAGCTCGGCGGCGGCCTCGGATTGTTTCTCGTGGTCAATGCAGTGCGTAAACTCGGAGGGGCCGTGAATGCCCGGAATCTGCCACAGGGCGGCGCAGCAGTAACTTTGAACCTGCCACTGGCATCGCTTGCAATCGGAGCACGCGGCCATGTCCAATGACCGCCTGCTCGTCATCGTCGAAGATGACACCGCCTTTGCCCGCACACTCAAGCGTTCGTTCGAGCGGCGGGATTATACAGTTGTGCTCGCAGCCGGGATTGAGGAACTCGGCGATATCCTGAAAACCCAATCACCCGGCTATGCGGTTGTGGATTTGAAGCTCGCTGGAGCGTCGGGGCTTGCTTGTGTTGAAGTCTTGCACGCCCACGACCCTGCAATGCTGATCGTCGTGCTGACGGGGTTTGCCAGCATCGCTACGGCTGTTGAAGCGATTAAACTCGGCGCCTGTCACTACCTCGCAAAACCCTCCAACACCGACGACATCGAAGCTGCATTCAGCAAGGCGGCAGGCGACGCCGGGGTGGCACTCACGGCGCGGCCAACATCCATAAAAACACTGGAATGGGAACGCATCCATCAGACGTTGCTGGAAACCGATTTCAACATCTCGGAAACAGCGCGGCGGCTTGGCATGCACCGGCGCACGCTCGCCCGCAAGCTGGAAAAACGCCGCGTTAATTGACGCGGCAGAACTAGCTGCGGGACAATTACTGGAAATTGTACCTGGTTGTTAGACGCCAACTCTTCTGTGTATGTTGTTCCCGCTGTTTCGACGGGCTACGTCGCCCGCCCCTTGATGCCCAGAGGTGAGGAGAAACCTGATGATTAAGTGCGGAATGAAATTGCGGGCCACATTGCTCGCAAGCTGCTTGGTAGCGCTAGGCGGAATGAATGCTGCGTCTGCGCAAGAAAACTGGCAGGGAAGCTGGGGCGCCAGCCCTGCTTTTGCAGTTGGCCCTGAGCTGAGCAACACCACCATTCGCCAATTTGTCCGTCTCAGTGCAGGCGGGTCAAAGGTTCGACTTCGCTTTTCAAATGAAACCGGCACCCAGCCACTGGTTATTGGCTCGGCGCGCGTTGCCCGGCCCGGCAATGCCCCGGGTTCGATTGATCCAGCCACGAGCGTGGCCGTTACCTTTGGGGGAGCCGCATCAATCACGGTATCACCCGGTGCGCCAGCCCTCTCAGATCCCATCGACATTGCCGTCTCTCCGTTGGATACGTTGGCTGTCAGCCTGTTTCTGCCACGCTGGACTGGTCCATCCGTGGTTCATCCGCTGGGTGAGCAAACGGCGTATCTTTCAGCTGCCGGGGATGTAACCGATGCTCCGGCCTTGCCGGAAGCAACCACCCAGACGATGCGCTTCATGCTGTCACGGGTTGAGGTAGAGGCTGATGGCGGCACACTCGTGACGCTGGGCGATTCAATCACAGATGGCTATGGCTCAGGAACCGATGCGAACAAGCGTTGGCCCGATATTCTGGCTGAGCGGCTTAACAAAGACAAAGGGGCAGCTGTCGGCATTGTGAATGCTGGTATCAGCGGCAATCGCATTCTTCACGATATGCCTGAAGCAATGTTCGGCCCCAGCGCACTTTCCCGGCTGGATCGGGATGTTCTCTCTGTTCCCGGTTTGCGTTGGGTCGTGATCATGGAAGGCATCAATGATATCGGCCATTCCACGTCTGCCGGACTGTCCGAGCAGGCGGTTACGCCTGAAGAACTCATCGGCGGACTGAAACAACTGGTCTCCCGTGTGCGCGGACACGGAGCAAAAGCCTACTGCGCCACGCTGACACCCTACGAAGGCACGGTTTTTGCCAATTATTTCAAACCGGAAGGTGAAACGAAGCGTCAGGCTGTCAATAGCTGGATCCGAACAGCAGGTAATTGCGATGCAATTATCGATTTCGATACAGCCGTCCGCGACCCTGCCCATCCCTCCCGCATCCGGGCAGATTTCGACGTTGGCGATCGGCTGCACCCGAACGCAGCCGGGTACAAAGCAATGGCGGAATCAATCGATCTTGGCTTGTTCCGGTAGAGGCGATTTGTTCAATTTTCAAACCGCGCGCGGGCAGAATCACTGCCCGCTCAAACGAGCCTGATCTCAAACAGCCAGCCAAATGGATGTGGCTTGAAAGCCACACACGTGCAATCAAGCACTCGTTTTGAAGGCAAAAATCGTGCTTCGCACCAACCACATCAGTTGCGTGATAAAACCGTTACAAAAGGTCATTACGGAACAGGCAGACAGCGCATACGACTGTCAGTTGTAATGCATATGGCTGAACAACTTTCCCAAAAATGTGTGGAGATCACAAATGAACATCAAGAGCTTTCTTCTGGGCTCCGCTGCGGCTCTCGTCGCAGTAACTGGCGCGCGTGCTGCGGATGCGGTTGTTGTCGCTGAGCCGGAAGCCGTAGAATATGTCCGCGTCTGCGACACATATGGCAAAGGCTTTTTCTACATTCCCGGCACCGAAACCTGCCTGAAAATCGGCGGCTACCTGCGCGTTGATGTACAGGGCGGCGACAGTGTTTATAAGGGCGGTCACGTCAACCAGGGTTCCGATCCGGATGGCGACGGTACATACAGCTTTCTGACCCGTGCAACAGTTCGTTTCGACGCTCGCAGCGAAACAGAACTCGGCACGCTGCGCTCCTTCATTGAAACACGTTTCAACTACAAGAACGGTTCCAATGATTCATCCATTCCTCAGGCCTTCATTGAGCTTGGTGGTTTCCGCATCGGTACAGTCGACGAAATCTTCGGCACCTGGACAGGCGACGCCGGCAACGTCGTCAACGATGACGTCATCAACTACCAGTCCGGCTACAGCAACCAGGTCAGCTACACGTTCAATGCAGGCAATGGCTTCTCCGCCATCATCGGTGCTGAACAGGGTCAATCGCAGACTGCAAGCTACTTCAACTACGATTATCGTATCGACGATTACATGCCGCATGTTCTCGTTGGTGCGAAGTTTGAACAGTCCTGGGGCAAGATTTCCGGCATCGTCGGTTATGACTCCAAGATTGAAGAATGGGCAGGCAAGCTGCGTTTGGACGTGAAGTTCACGGACACCGTTTCTGCCTGGGTCATGGGCGGTTATCAGACAAACTATGACGATGCACCGCTCGGCCAGCGCAACTGGTTCGGCACATGGGAAGGCGACTATGCTGTCTGGGGCGGTTTGGCTGCCAAGGTTACCGACAAGGCAACCATCAATGCCCAGCTCGCTTACGAATCCGAAGGCACCTATGCTGCTGCTCTGAACGTGGCCTATGAAATCGTTCCCGGTTTCACGATCACTCCGGAACTCAACTACACCAAGTTCGACGGCGCGCGTAAGGACTACTCCCTTGCACACGGCGGTAATGACGATGCATTCGGCGGCGTCATCCGTTTCCAGCGTAACTTCTAATATCTGATCAAGAAATTTGGCGGTGCTCTTATCAAGAACACCGCCAGATTGCGAAGTTGATACGATCTCCAGTCAAATCCTCCGCAGGAAACGGTGAACCCAAGGGTTCGCCGTTTTTGTTTGTCCTTCCGCTCAGGCAACGTGGACAAGCGGTAGCCTCGTCGAAACGAAACTGCTGCGGCAAGATATGACGTAGAAAATGGGCGAACGGTCCATACCGCCTTTATAATTTCTTGATGTAATTCACCCGAACCTGCAATCGAATTCCTATCAGACCGTGGGCTATCTTTGCCTCGTACCCAAAACATTGGAGTGCAAGGATATGATGATAATTTCGAACAAAACGACATCGGCCAATGATCCAGTCATTGAAGCAACCGTTCCGAACACACACGGCCTTACCGTCATGGCCTTAGTGGTGCTTACCGCACTTCTCATCGGTGCCGCAGGTTTGAGATTCTGGGCTGCACTCCATCACTTCATCTGATCCGTAAAACAAAAGTGCTCAAGCACTTATCCCAGACACGTCCGTATCGTCGTCATGTTTGGGCATGGATTGCTACGAAGAGGAAAATCATGACCACCCCCAGTCAAGAAACGCCATCACGATTAAGGGGCGTGATGACCGCGCTCGTCACGCCCTTTCAAAATGGTGCCGTTGACTACACAGCACTCGCTGCGCACATCGAGTGGCAGATCCAGTCCGGTATCGAAGGCCTCGTGCCCTGTGGAACAACCGGCGAAGCACCCACTCTCGCGTGGGATGAACGTTTGAAAATCATCAGAACCTGCATCAAAACGTCGAACGGAAGAGTACCCGTCATTGCCGGCACAGGCACGAACAGCACGGACCTGACGATTGCGCATACATCAGCCGCCCAGTCGTGTGGTGCAGATGCCGCACTTATCGTCACGCCCTATTACAACAAGCCCAGTCAGAACGGCCTTGCCCAACACTTCGAGGCTATCGCACAACGCGTTCAGATACCCATTTTCATCTATAATGTTCCGTCGAGAACTGGCGTTGATCTCTCGCTGCAAACGCTTGACCGGCTTGCACAAATTCCATCCATCGTCGGTATCAAGGATGCGACAGGTGACATGAAGCGTGTGGACGAGATCAGGCACACATTTCAAGATCGGTTTATACTTTTGTCTGGTCACGACGCGACCGCACATGCCTTCAACCTGATGGGCGGAAGCGGGACAATATCAGTTATGGCCAATGTCATCCCGCACGTATGTGTCGCATTGCAGAATGCCTGTCGAAAGAATGACTGGTCGACGGCCCGTTACATCCAGCAACGGCTACAACCGCTGATCAATGCATTCGATCTCGACACAAATCCGTGTCCAATTAAATATGCACTGAACCACCGCCGTGGAATGAGTGACGAAGTTCGTCTTCCGCTTGTGCCTGTCACGCCGGAAACAGCAGATCAAATCAGGATTGCGCTGGATGACCTTGGCGGCCCGGCTGCATGCGAACAAGCAATGCGCGAAGTTCCAAGAACAAACACAATTGATGGCCTGACGCGGATGCTTTCGGCACCGCTGGCGTGGCGGCTTTGAAAAACAATTCCCATCAAACAATTTCCTATCGCTTCAAGACTTGCTTGAAGCGGAAAGTGAGACATCATGTTCTACGCCCTTCATAAGCATGACAATTCAAATCTCCATTACCGGTTTCTTGTCGGACGAAATCTGGACGGCTGCTGGATCGTCTGCGACCGCAAACGTCTGGTCGGCGGGCTCTTTGCCGACAAGGAATCCGCTATGAATTTCGCTGCGGCTGAAAGCGATCACCTTGCCGGCGCGGTATGGTGTGCAGATGAAAACGAGTGCCTTCTGGCCGATCCATGGAGCGACCTCTCTGTGATCGCTCCTACGGATAGATCAAACCATATCGCAACCAAGCTTCATCGCCACCACATCTGAAATGCCCATATTTTGTCTAGCCGGGAAAACAGATTTCACCGGCCAGGCAGCGCGGATTGTACTGTTTCAAACTCAATTGAATTTTCTACCAATTGTTATCTTGTCTTCAATATAGTTCGCGAAGCTATAGCACAGATGAGATCAGCCCGATGCGAGTGATACAGCCGTTGCAATGGCGAATTTATCTCCATGTTACACTGGTTATTGCGCTCATTGTCCTCGGTAGTCTGGCGGGTTCGTGGATTGGCAGACTGGTCATTATTCGCAGTGACCGCGGCCACATGCATGCCCTTTCCAGCCAATTGTTGAAACGGGCGGAAGCTGTTTTCAACGAAGCCGACGTCATCCTGTCAAAAGTAAATGCTTCGGACATGACCTTCTGTTCCGACAAAGAACTTGCCTATCTTCGCAATGTTCTTTTCACCACGAAATATCTGAAGGACATCGGGCGCGTCAAAGACGGTAAATTTTATTGCTCGGCAGTGTTCGGTGCAGCCGAACAGCCCGCCCCTTTGGCACAACCCAACATTACGACTGTCAACGGCGCGCTGATCTACGCCGATACACCTTTGGCCATATCCAACCTGTCAGCACCCATTATCGGCCGGGGAAATGCCAACGTCGTGCTTGATCCGGCGGCCTTCGATGCATTCAACGACCCAGCCTATCCGTTCGGTATTATGTTCTCTCCTTCCGACGAACAAAACCCGATTGGGATATTTGGGTCGATCCACAAAGGCGTGCAAACAAACGGGCTTACCGAAAATGCCGGACGAGAAGGGGATATCGTCTACCGAAACCAGTGTCATGGCCAAGCTTGCGTCAGTCTACACGCGCATGTGCAAGATCTTGAAGCAGCAGCTTTTCCAATTGAGGCAAGCATCGCGTTGCTTGGAGGAGCCTTGGGCGGGGCTTTGGGTGTAATTTTACTCCTGTTGCTGCGTAAGCGCCTATCGCTTGGAACACGCCTGTCACGTGCGCTGGACAAACGCCTTCTCAAAGTCGAATACCAGCCGATTATTCACTTGCAGACCGGCGAAACGCGCAGTGCAGAGGCTCTCGTCCGTTGGCGCGACGGCAAAGAGGTTATCTCGCCGGATATATTCATAGCAGTGGCGGAAAAAGAGGGATTAATCGGGCGGCTCACCCTCTACGTGATAGATCGCGTTCTGCTGGAAATGGGTGACTTTCTGAAGAAATACCCGGATTTCCGCATCAATATCAATATTTCAGCCGATGATCTCATGGATCCAAGGTTCAGTTCTCTGTTAGCGGCGCGCCTCAAGCAGGCGGGTGTACGCAGCCAACAAGTCGGCCTTGAAATCACCGAGCGATCCACGGCAAACGCCGGGCCTGCGGTGCAGGCTATTCATCAACTTCGCTCACAAGGGCATAAAATCTACATCGACGATTTTGGAACCGGTTATTCCAGTCTTGCCTATTTGGGTGAACTCAACGTCGATGGGATCAAGCTCGACAAGTCCTTCACCCAGACCGTGGGAACACGTTCGATCACCGTTTCTATCGTACCGCAAATCATCGATATGGCACTTGCCCATAATCTTGCAATCGTCGTCGAAGGCATCGAAACATCTCAACAGCAGGATTACTTTGCGACACTCGATACCAGTGTTGATGGACAGGGGTGGCTTTGCGGAAAACCAGCTGACGCTGCCGCGCTGCAAAAACTGGTTGTGTAAAGCTGGCCTACTCGGGCCAGAATGGAGCAGTTCGTTTGAACTTTCGCCATTCCCGTGTAAGCGGTTCAGCACTGCTCTGCTCAAGATGCCCTTGCCAACCGATTACCGCTCCAATAGCCCGGTGTGCGGCAGCGTCCTGCACCTGTTCCTGCAGCAATGGAAGAAGCGCTCGTGTGCTTCTGATGTCATTGGCTTCGCCGAGCAGATCCTGCAATTTGGACAATCTCTTGAGGTATTTTTTCGGCCATTTTCCTGCCCGGGAAAATGGGCAGGAAAAACTCGGAAGCATATCGCAAATTCTTCAGAGTGAGCCGTAGCTTATGACGCTCCTCCGAGCGAAGATCACGAAAAGCGCGCCCTCGCTTGAGGGCCTTTTGTTCCAGTCGATTAAGAATCCGGACGGCCAGGTTTGCCACAGGCTCGGTCAGTACTTTCAAATCGTTGCTGGTGACATCGGTGCGCCAGCTTTTCTTCTCGATGACAAGTCCCAAAGACAATAAAAACCGATTGGTCTGCGGATCGGCAACAGCATCCTGAACGGCGCGGTAGCTTTGCTCCTGCAAAAGCGTGGTTGCAGTTCGCAACGAGGCAATCTCAATATCTTGCAGATTGGCTCTTTCAACTGTTGAAAGCGTGGAATTGATAAAAACGTCCCAATTGCGGGCGGGGCCCAATGATTGTGCAAACCGTTTTGCCTGGGCGTCCAAAGCCAGCAGAGATGCCGCATCCAACTCATGCCGTAGAAAATGCAATACGGTGCGCAGGCGCCGCAGGCCGACACGCAATTGGTGAATGCTCTCGGGCCCAAAACTGGCGTTTGCCTCAAACAGATTACCCAGCACCTGCTGTTGGCAATTCAACAGCAGCTTTGTGATGCCCTCATCAACGGTATCACCGCGCGCAAGTCCTGAAGGAACCGCCTTCACCGGCAATTGAGGGTTGCCCAGAGACAGCGCGTAGCCGCGTGCGGATTTGGTTTGCGTTTCAAGACACAGGGGTGAGACGTCCATCAGACTCAACCCAAATTGGTAAAGTGCCGCTGTATTCCCGCTCTTCAGTTCCAGTTCAATTTCAGACAGAGTGGATTTGTTCGTGTCCACCTCTATGAAACCATCGTCAAACGCCATTTCGACTTGTCCATCCGGCAAATCGATCATCAGCAGATGCCGTCGTACTTTTGTGATGAACACCGGTATGAGTTGTGCGGCATCAACTGTGTCGAATGGCGAACCAATGTCCGCAACCGGCATTACGGTCAGGTCCGGTGCCATACCTGCAACAGCCGCTTCCCATTCAAGCCGCGACAGCGAACCATTAACAGCCGCACGTTTGACAGTCTGAACATATTGTTTACCCGCCTTGCGAACACGCAGCGACAAACCAGCATTGAACAACGTGTGATCTGCCGTGTCGTAATACGTCGCTTCAAGTTTGCGGATTATTCCCTTGTTCCGGGCAGCCAACTGAACGGGAGCTGACATTCGAACAAGATCAAGTGCGCCAGGAGAGGCACGAAGTTTTAGTTCGACTTCAATCGGTGCAACCACAGAATTATCATGGATTGCTTCATTATCATTTCCCTGAGCCAAAACTGCCACCACAAGCATTCCTGCCTTTCACGCGCTACTGAACGCAACGGAACTCTTTTCGCGCAACATTACCCTGACATGCTCTGTCATGTCAGTATTACATTTCACCCTTAAGCCATTCTGGAAAGGTCTCTTTGGACGATTCCGGAACAGTTCATACGTCCCGAACATCAAAATTGAGGCTACCCCTTAAATATAGTGTCAAAGGATTCCTCCATGCATCGTCTGTCTTCAGTCGCTTTGCGATTGTTTGGTGCCGCATTGGCCGCTTCGGTCGCTAGCATACCCGTCGCGGCAATTGCTGAAAATTCAGTTGCTGTTGGAAGTTCGACACTCGTCAATAAAGGCTTAGTGGGGGTTGGACGCATTCCCGCAAACCAGCGTGACAAGTTCGGCGAAACCTTTGGCTCCGGCTCGGGCATGGCAATGGATCCGGCAACATGGATTCGCGATGGAGACAATTACAAAGGCACAATGCTGCTGCTGCCGGACCGTGGATACAATTCCGTCGGCACCACTGATTACCGGCCGCGTATCAATACGCTTGCTATACAGTTTGCTCCCGTTGCACCCGGCGCCGTTCCCTCAGCCGACAAGCAGCAATCCGGCGTAGATGCAAAGCTCACCGATTCCATGTTGCTCGTCGATGACAAGGGCGGCGATACAACCGGTCTCGACCCGGAGTCCGACGTTCGTGCAGCAAGTGGCGATTTCCCGATCCTTCCACAGGCGAAGAACGGCAAGATCGCACTTGATAATGAAGCGATCGTTCGCCTTAGCGATGGTTCAATGTTGATCAGCGACGAATATGGCCCGAATATCTATCGCTTTTCCGCCGAGGGTCGCATGTTGTCCGCTACCCAGCCGCCTGCAGCATTGGTACCCATGCGCCACGGCAAACCAAACTTCGCATCAAACAATCCTGGTCCAGGGGCCCAGGCACCTGACCCAAAAGACCCGGATAACGGGCGCCAGAATAATCAGGGCCTTGAAGGCATGGCTCTGACGCCTGACGGCAAATTCCTCATTGCCGTTCTGCAATCAGCTCCCCGGCAGGATGGTGGTGACTCAAGTTCGACGCGCCAGAATACAAGAGCGCTCATTTACGATGCGGCTGACCCAGCTCATCTCAAGCTGGTGCATGAATATGTCGTGCCATTGCCAGTTTTCACCAATGCCAAGGGCAAGAAGGCTGTTGCGGCACAGAGCGAGATCGTCGCGCTCTCTGACCATTCGTTTCTGATGCTGGCACGTGACAGCAACAACGGTTATGGCTTGGAGGGCGACACGTCGCTTTATCGCAATATCACGGTCGTCGATACATCTGCTGCGACGGACATTGCCGGCGGCGCATTCGATGCCGACAAAGCCGTGGCTCCTAAAGGTGTACTCGATCCATCCGTAACGCCGGCAACATTGACACCGTTCATCGACATCAATGACAGCGCAAGTCTGGCACGTTTCGGCCTGCACAATGGCGCACCGAACGACCGCAACAATCTTTCGGAAAAATGGGAAGCCATGTCGCTGGTCAGCGTTCTCGATCCAAAACTGCCTGATGATTATTTCCTGTTCCTCGCCAATGACAATGACTTCCTGACACAGGATGGTTTTCAGGTTGGCGCGAGTTACAAGGGTGATGGCGGCGCCGATGTAGACACGATGTTTCAGGTCTATCAGGTAACGATCCCCGGCCTCGCAGCGAAATAATGAGAGGTAGCAGCCAGCGGTGAAAACACAGCCGCTGGCTGTACCCTTTGAGAATATGGCGGGTTACGAGCACATCCTCTGTGGTACACCTGAAGAAGTCTGCACCACATACGAGGACCCGCCATGCTTCGCCTGATACTTCTCCGTCATGCCAAATCCGATTGGCCTGACAATACCGACGATCACGAGCGCCCACTCGCGAAGCGTGGCAGGCAAGCAAGCCCGTTGATGGGCGCTTACATGAATCGGGAAAGACTTCGGCCAAACATAGCTATCGTTTCTACCGCGCGCCGGACACAAGAAACGTGGGAAATTACCCGCCTTGCCTTCACCCACAATATTTCTCAACAAGACGAACCACGCATTTATGAGGCATCGGCCTCTGATATCCTTCATGTCATTCACGAAACGGACGTGACGGCTCAAACTTTACTGATTGTAGGGCATAATCCCGGATTGCAGGATCTTGCCCTTTATCTCATTGAAAAAGGGCATCAAGCCGACCTGCTCGGACTTGCCAATAAATATCCGACAGCAGCACTTGCCGTTATCGATTTCGATGTTGACAGGTGGAACCAACTCTCGAAATCCGCTGGGACACTCGAGCGGTTTGTAACGCCGGGAACCGTCGGCGATATCTGACGCCTCTGTCCTTCGTACCCACCACCGGACAAAGGAAATGCTTCAGGATTGATTTTCTGTTGTTGATTATGACAGATATTTTACGAATATGTGACGGGACGTTTTACATTAACCAGCAATCGGATGTCCCTATGCGCCTTAGAGAACTTCAGGAAATCAGATACGAAGAGGAGACTGCAAACCTCAAGCTTTCCGGTTTGAACCCCTTCAAGGAAGCTAAAAGCGTCAATATCTCCATCGACAATCCCGAAGCATTTCTCAACGCGATCAAGACCGCCCTCGCCGACCCCGATGGCAAACCGGTTAAATTCGGCAAGGGTAAATAAGCGCGCGCTACATGCGCGCCGCGACGCACGAAAATGAGTGGCGCTTCAACTGCAAGCAGGCGGCCGTCGCGGCTTGTGCATCTCCAAACCCACCAAATCTCACGCGGTAAAACTGCTTTCCCTGTTTTGCAGCTGGTTCAATATATCCCTTTGCGTCAGGCAAAATCGACTGAACATAAGATTTGGCCTTGCTCAACAATTGATTGGCACCGGCGCGCGTATCGACGGCTCCAATCTGGACGTTCCATTGACCCGTCGTTGTGAGAGGTTGCAGCCCGCCATCACCCTGCTCGATGGTTGATTCATCAATCATATCAGCGATACCGGGTTTGCGCTGGACAGCCTTCGTGACCCTGTCGGCAAACTGTGGAACGGGAACAGCCGTCGCAACAGGTACACTACCCGGCTGGACACCATTGCTCGCCATCGGCATGTACTGGGTCAGAAGTTGTGCCATCCGGTCATCACGAGACCTCCCGGTTTTGCCTCCAAGTACGACACCGACGATATGGCGATTGTTATCGGTAAATGAGGATACCAGATTGAAGCCCGCAGCATCGGTGTAACCGGTTTTGATCCCATCCACACCCGCATACCGGTACATCAAATTATTGTGGCCATTGATCTGCTTGCCACGGAAAACGAAGGACCGCTGCGAGAACAGGCCATACTCCTTGGGGAAATCCCGCATGACGGCCACGCCGAGAACCGCCATATCCCGCGCTGTCGTCGTCTGCCCTTTTTCCGTCAACCCCGACGCATTGCGGAACACGGTATCGCGCAGACCAAGCTGGCGCGCACGCTGAGTCATTTGCTGCCCAAAAGCCGCTTCTGTCTTGGCAAGATGTTCGCCCATTGCCGCAGCGGCATCGTTGGCGGACAGAATGATCATACCGTCAACCGCTTCGCGCACGCTCAGAGTGTCTCCCGGACGCAGCCAGAGTTTTGCCGGAATCTTGCGGGCCGCATTGGCAGACACGTTAATTCTATCGTCCCAGTTGAGCTTACCCTTCTTGATAGCCTCAAAGGTCAAATACAGTGTCATCATCTTTGCCAGCGACGCCGGGCCGTGCGGAACATTGGCATTGCTTTGACCCAGCACGTTTCCAGTTGGCACGTCGAGTACAAGCCAAGGCTGGTCCACAGCTTGTGCATGCGCGGCAGCTCCGATTGCCAAGCTGCCAATGCATGCAACCAGCACCATTCTCAAAGAGCGTAAAAACCCTTGATGAACACAATGAAACGGCATTCCGCTCTCCTATCGAGAAAACATGCAAAGGGTCAGATCAACGGCAACTGGCTGAAGTCTTAAGGCTACTTAAACCCAGGTTGATAAGGCGTAAACAATCATGGTGAACGAGCGATTATCCATCAATCATTCATCCGCCCCTATTCGGGCTTCCTTTATCGTTGTCCAGTTTGCCCGGACGTTCATCGAATTGTCACCGGCATGAAACGCAGCTGTCACAGACCAAGCCTATGAAGACCCCGCGCAAGCTTGGGTTGAAACCAGCTTGTCTGCCGCAATCCGCGACCCGACAATTCGATTTTGAAGAGAGATATCCCGTGCGGATCATCCAGATTACTGACACTCACCTCAGCCCGTCCAAACCGCATTTCAATGCGAACTGGTCGCCCTTGGCGCAATGGGTCGCGGATCAAAAGCCGGATCTGGTCATCCATACCGGCGATCTTTCTGTAGACGGGGCGGATATTGAGGATGACCTCGCATTCTCCGCCAATTTGCTGAACCAACTTTCAGTACAGGTGCTTTGCCTGCCCGGAAATCACGATATCGGTCATATGCCCGGGAGTGCACAGCCCGTGAACGCGACGCGGATAGACCGTTGGCGCGAAATGGTGGGACCGGACCGTTGGACCTATGACACGGATAAATGGCGGCTCATCGGACTCAATAGCCTCATTCTGGGCAATGACAGTCTGGAAGAAGAAGAGCAGTTCGACTGGCTTGAAGATGCCCTTGGCGAAGCGGAGACGCGCCAGATTGCTATCTTTGCGCACAAGCCGCTTTTTGTCGATGCGGCTGATGAAGGCGAAACCGGCTATTGGAGCGTTCGCCCTACTCCGCGCAAGAGGCTTCTTGATCTTTTTGAAGAATATGAGGTCGCGCTGCATGCCAGTGGGCATCTGCATCGCGGCTGGCAAGGCACACACAACAATACCGGGCTTGTCTGGGCGCCAGCATCCTCCTTTACAGTCGGCGATATGGAACGTGATATGCCCGGCGAGCGTATTCTTGGTGCCGCGATTCACACCCTGACTGACAGGGTAAAAAGCGAGATCGTAGAGATCGATGCCCTCTCTCGTTTCGTGCTCGATGATGTCATTGAAGAAGTCTATCCGCGTGCACCCAAGGCGCAGCCGGCGGAGATAACCGCATGAGTGCGTTCGCCCTCAGGAATATTTCCAAATCCTACGGCGCGAACAGCATCCTGAACGATGTCAGTATTGAAGCCGAAGAAGGAGAGTTTATTGCCTTGGTCGGCCCGTCGGGCTGCGGAAAAAGCACCTTGCTGCGCATTGCTGCTGGTCTCGACCACGGCGATACCGGCAGCATCTGGATGGGTGACCGCGAGATCACAGCTATCCATCCCGCTGATCGCAATGTGGCGATGGTTTTCCAATCCTATGCGCTGTATCCGCATCTGACTGCCGAGCAAAATATTGCCGTTCCACTCGCCATGCGCAATCTTTCCACCTTGCAGCGCATGCCATTCCTTGGCCGCTTCGTCTCGGGCAGACGCACTGCACAGGCCGGCATCAAACAGCAAGTACTGACCACCGCAACAAGCCTACAGATCGACCATCTCCTTGACCGCAAGCCGGGACAGATGTCCGGCGGCCAGCGGCAGCGTGTCGCTCTGGCCCGGGCGCTCGTGCGGCAACCCGGTGTCTTCCTGATGGACGAACCGCTTTCCAATCTTGATGCCAATCTGCGCGTGCACACGCGTGCCGAGATTGTTGATCTGCATCGGCGGGCTGGCGTTCCCACCATATACGTTACCCATGACCAATCCGAAGCACTCAGCATGGCTGACCGTGTTGCCGTGATGATGGGCGGCAAGGTGCTGCAGTTCGATTCACCGGCAAGTATCTATGATGATCCGC
Organism: Phyllobacterium sp. 628; assembly: GCF_014189505.1. GTDB lineage: Bacteria > Pseudomonadota > Alphaproteobacteria > Rhizobiales > Rhizobiaceae > Phyllobacterium. The sequence goes on from NZ_CP050303.1 coordinate 404,970, forward strand.
GCCATATTGAAGTTGCCAAATTCGTCGGCAGTCCCCGTATCAATATCATCAACGCCATCACGTCCGAGAACGGCGCAGTCATTCTGGCTGGCAAAACTGTGGCGGAAGGCGTTACCGGACCAGTCGGCACGCCGATTCAGCTGGCAATCAGGCCCGAACGCATAAAGCTGCGCTCCGCCAGCGCAAAGGGCATAGCGGCGACCATCTCGCGGTTGGAATTCCTTGGCTCCGAAGTGCTCGTTGCTACCCATGTGGCAGGCACCGAAGATGATCTTGTTGTCAAAGCTGTGCCTGCCGACATTGCGCATCTTGCAGCCGGAGCACCGGTTACCCTGCAGATTGACAAGGATGCTTGTCTTATCTTTGGGCAGGATGGACTTCGTGTTCCCATGCGCACGCCGACAAGGATTGCGGTTGATGCGTGAGATAGCGACGACCAGCCTTCTTCCGGACAACCGGTCTGTTGCAAGACAAGCGGCAATCCGTGCCGCCAAACGCGAGGAACGGGTTGCATGGCAGCTTGCCGCCCCGGCCATCACTCTCATCATCGTTCTGATCCTGCTGCCGACACTTGCGGTTTTCATTTTCAGTCTGACAAATTACGAACTTGGCTATGATGACTTCCAGTTTATCGGGCTCGACAATTACATTGAACTGTTTGGTGACCGGACATTCCTGATCTCACTCAAGAATACTGCCATCTACACGGCAATCGTCACGCCATTTTCCGTGTTCATCGGGCTTGGTGTCGCCCTGCTGATTGAAGGCGAAACACGCGGCCGGGCATTCTTCCGCACAGTCTATTTCCTGCCTGTCGCTTCGCTGCTGGTCGCTATGGCAACCGTATTTCAGTATCTGCTTCATCCAACAATCGGTCCGGTCAATGCCATGCTTTCCATGGTCGGCATTGCAGGCCCAAACTGGCTTGGCAGCAGCAGCACAGTGCTTTTAAGCCTGGCGATTATCGGCATCTGGCAGTCCGTCAGTTTCAATATGGTCCTGTTTTTGGCGGGTCTGACCGCAATCCCGCGCGACCTTTACGCTGCAGCCGAAGTGGATGGTGCCAAAAGCAGCTGGGAGCGCTTTCGTCTGGTAACGTGGCCCATGCTGGGACCAACAACCCTGTTCGTCACCACAATCAGCGTCATCAACGCTGTGAAAGTGTTCGAGACCGTCAAGACACTGACAGAGGGTGGCCCGAACAAAAGCTCGGAGGTCCTCCTCTGGACGATCTATCAGGAAGGGTTCGTCTTTTTGCGGGTAGGTTATGCCTCGGCAATGACCGTCATTTTCCTGGCATTCCTGATCGTCCTGATGTTGGTGCAATACCGCGTTCTTGACAAACGAGTGCATTACACATGAGACGCATCCCATTGTTTTCCATGCGCAACTTAAGGCTCGCAGTTCTATCAGCCGGAGCTTTGCTTTTCCTTGCGCCCTATATCTGGATGATTTCAACCGCTGCAAAATCACGTGAGGAAATCTTCTCTTCCTCGCTGACATTGCTGCCGCAACACTGGGCTCTGTGGGAAAATCTCGCCAAGGCTTTCTCACGCGTGCCCATGGGCCAACTCCTGCTCAACGGGTTGATCGTTTGCGCACTCATCTTCTTCTTTCAGGTGGTCATTGCGATACCCTGCGCCTACGCCATGGCAAAGCTGAAATTTCGCGCAGCGCAGACCATGATGACACTTGTCATGCTCGGGCTCCTCATTCCAATCCATGCGACTGCGCTGCCGATCTATGTCGCACTCAACAAGGTCGGCATGCTCAACAGCTATTTTGCGCTGTCAGCTCCCTTCTTCATATCCGTCTTCGGCATATTTCTGTTTCTGCAATTCTTCCGGGCTATGCCAGACGATCTGATCGCTGCTGCCCGGCTTGATGGCATGTCCGAGCTCGCGATTGTCAATCGCGTCATCGTTCCCAATGCTTGGCCGGCGGTAACCGCCTTTGCGATTTTTTCGGTCGTCGCGCACTGGAATGACCTGTTCTGGCCTCTCATCGTGATCACCGGAACCGAACGGGCGACACCGCCGCTCGGCCTGCTGTTTTTCCGGGCTGCGGAAGCTGGCGACGATTACGGAGCGCTGATGGCTGCGACCCTCATCATTACCCTGCCGCTTGTCGCAGCATTTCTGCTCGCACAACGGCGTTTCATCGAAGGCATAACTCTCACCGGCCTCAAAGGCTGACCTTTCCCAAGACCAGGAGATAACAATGAGCTTCTTCCGAAAGACGATTGCGGCTGCCGCAATCGCCACCACGTTCTGCGCACCTGCATTGGCAGAAACAACGCTGAACGTGCATTACCCCATGCCGGGTTTCTTCAAGGATGTGATGGACACGATCTCCAAGAAATTCATGGAGGAAAATCCTGATATCAAGATCAGTTTCGTTAGCCCGTCGGCCACTTACGAAGAAGGTATCCAGACGATCCTTCGTCAGGCCGGAACGTCCGAAATGCCCGATCTAACCTTTATCGGCCTTAACCGCTTGCGCATGATTGCCGAGCGCGGCGTGAACGTCGACATGAAGCCGTTGATCGCCAAAGAAACCGACATGGCGGCCCAAGGCTTCAGCGACAATATCCTTCGCCTCGCTCAGGTTGGCAATCAACAGGTTGGACTTGCCTTCGCCACCTCAAATCCAATCATGTATTACAACGCCGATCTCATCCGGCAAGCGGGTGGCAATCCGGATCAGCCGCCAAAAACTTGGGACGAAGTCATTGCGCTCGGCGCAAAGGTCAAGGCGCTCGGAAACGGCAATGATGGTATCGACTTCCGCTGGCAGGGTGACGACTGGATGTTCTCGGCACTTCTGTTCGGCGCCGGTGGCACCATGCTTTCTCCTGATGAAAAGAAGGTTGCGTTCAACGGTCCCGAAGGCGTAGCCGCCTTCAATCTGGTTAGTCGCCTGGTGAAGGAAGGCGGAATGCCGGTTCTGACCAAGCAGGCAGGCGAACAAGCCTTCGTAGCCGGTAAGGTCGGTTTTACATTTCAGACTACAGGCGCTTTGCGCAACACCATCAAGAATGTCGGCAGCAAGTTTGATCTGCGCACCGGACCATTGCCGCTTCTCAACCCCGAAAAGGGTCATCTGCCAACGGGCGGCAATGCTGTCGTCATCCTGACCAAAGACGCGGCCAAACAGGCGGCGGCATGGAAGTTCGCAAAGTTTGCCGCCGGTCCTTACGGCGCATCTGTCGTGGTTCCGGGCACGGGCTATGTGCCGAATAATGAACTCGCAGCAAAGTCCCCGGAATATCTGGCTGACTTTTACAAACAGAACCCGCTGTTCCAGGCCGGTTTGAACCAAATGAACCGGATGATACCCTGGTATGCATTTCCCGGATCGAACGGTGTGAAGGTTACCCAGACGATTGTCGATAATCTGTCACGCGTCGTGGAACAGTCGGCAACACCGGAAGAGGCGCTCAACAACGCGGCGGATGAAGTACAAAAACTGCTTCCGCGCCGTTAAACGCGAACCCAATCAGCCGCCGCACAACCAATGTGGGGCGGCTGATCAGGACGATTGATCCCGCGACCGGCGCAGGACGTTCATTTCCGTCCGCTCGCGCGCCATGTTGCTGACCGCAGTCCGCAAGGCGGGATGACGCGACATGAACACATTGAAATCCCGGCGTTCGAGCACCAGAAACTCGCAAAAATCGATGGCAATGACATCCGCCGTGCGGCGTCCACCCGTCAACAACGCCATCTCACCGAAAAAAGCTCCCGCTTCGAGACGAACGTTTTCGTCTTCCAATTCGACTTCCACTACACCCGAAGCGATGAAGTACATCCCGTCCCCACGATCGCCCACACGGACAACGCGTTCACCTGGCGACGCGGATTTCGGCCGGAACAACAATAGAAGTTCTTCCTGCGAATGTTCGTCGACCTGTGCGAACAACGGGAAGGTATCGATCAATTGCTGCATCTTAAGCTGATGTTGCCTGTTGCGCTCATCATTGATCGCCCGGATATCACCAAGCTCCCGCACCAGCACATCATGTCTCCGCCTGCCATAACCGGTCGCAAATGACGGCCATTTATAGTGAAGCCCTTTTTCCAAGGCTTCCGCAGCCATGAAGACAAGCGGGTTAAGGGTGATCGAAAGGATAGCGCCAGCCAAGATGATGTCCTGCCCCTCCTTTGGCAGAAGGCCAAGCGAAACACCAAGTCCTGCCAGAATAAAGGAAAATTCGCCAATCTGCGCCAAACTCGCCGCCACGCTCAGGCTCATCCCCACCGGAAACCGCAATACGAGAACAATCAGGGATGCGATGACCGATTTTCCAAAAATGATGAGCGCAAGAGCAGCCATCACTGCGATTGGTTCGCGCAGAAGAATGGAAGGATCAAACAGCATTCCGACCGAAATAAAGAACAGCACCGAGAACGCATTCTGCAGTGGCAAGGAGTCAGCCGCAGCACGATGACTGAGATTTGACTCACTCATGACGACACCGGCAAAAAAGGCACCGAGCGCAAAAGATACTCCAAAAAACTCCGTGGCGCCAAAGGCAATACCCAGGGCAATCGCAAGAACAGAGAGGGTGAAAAGTTCTGGCGAACCTGTACGCGCCACCAGCGTGAGAAGCCAGGGAACCACTTTCGGTCCGAGAAAAATTGCCATGACGGCAAATGCCGCGACCTTGAGCAATGTCATGGCAATCGTAAGCGCGATGGGCATACCACCTGCCGCTGCGCCAATCGCAGTGCCTGCGGCCGGATGTGCGCCCAAAATCTCGGCCAATGCCGGTAGCAGCACGAGTGCCAGCACCATGGCAAGATCTTCAACAATGAGCCAACCCACAGCCACACGGCCGTTGGCCGAATTTACCTGATTACGCTCCTCAAGCGCCTTCAGCAGAACCACGGTGCTGGCGACAGAAAGGCTGAGGCCAAAGACGAGACCGGCCCCAATCCCCCATCCCCATAGCGAAGCAAGGCCCACGCCTAGCAACGTGGCCAGAACAATCTGGACAATAGCACCAGGAATGGCAATGCCGCGCACGGCCAGGAGCTCAGACGCGGAGAAGTGCAGCCCGACACCGAACATCAGAAGGATAACACCCATTTCCGCAAGCTGACCGGCAAGTGCAGCATCGGCGATAAAGCCGGGTGTAATGGGCCCGATAAGGATACCCGCAACGAGATATCCGACCAATGGCGGCAGGCGCAACCGGTCAGCCAGATAACCGAACACGGCTGCGAATACAAAACTGACCGCGACTGTCGCAATTAATGAAACTTCGTGATGCACGTCCGCCCTTTATTTCTGACTCTGCTGCCCCCTCGCGTCAGTATCCACTGCGCGTTTGAATTCAACCCTTACAAGTTCATCTGCAACGAACATAGTCTTATCTTTGGTTGCAATCGACCATATCGCATCAGGTCTGTGAGGATCGAGCGATCACTGCGATCCATGCCCGAAGCAGTCAAATCATCGCCGCCATGCTTATAAATTGAGCAAAATGCAATTTGCTTAAAATACAACCTTGACGCGCGTCGAAAAATGCCGTCGATTGAACCAATATCGCAATTGGTTCGGACCATTACTCCTATGGCAAACAATCAATCCCAGGAAAACTCGAACTACGCGCTTGACCGGCTGCGTATTCTCTTGGCCTCTGAAGAGTTCGAGAAAGACGGGAAGCTGCCGACTGAGCGCGCTCTGTCGGAAGCATTTGGCGTCAGCCGCCGCTCGGTCCGCCGTGCACTGGAAGTGCTTGAAGCTGAAGGACAGGTTTGGCGGCGGCAGGGTGCTGGCACATTTGCCGGACGCCAGCCGGATGGTTGGGGCGACCACGTCGGTACCATCATTGCGGGTACAAACTTTATGGAAATCATGGAGGTTCGCTTAAGAATTGAACCTCAATTGGCACAGCTGGCGGCGATGCGCGCCAAGGCTTCCGAAATTGCCCGCATGCGGGAACTGGCGGAGAAATCGCGTGAAAGCCAGGATGCGGATTCGCATGAACTCTGGGATGGAGCATTGCACCGGCAGATTGCCCAGAGTGCGGGGAACCAATTTTTTCTGACCATCTTTGATGTCATAAACAGAATACGTCAGGACGAAGCCTGGCAGATTATCCGTGAACGCGCACGCAGCGGCAATAATTCAGGATCAAAATCCCACGCCTACCATCTGGCAATTATTGACGCCATAGAAGCGCGCGATCCCCAAAAGGCAGGCGAAGCGATGCGTCAGCATTTGCTGATACTGCAGGAATGGCTCATCCGCCTGACATCAATGGACACGGTCGAAGCGGGGTTCCTCAGCGAAGCATCCTGAAGCAACCATCACGACAAGGACCGGGAAACAACCGGCCATCACAATAGGGAACAATCGAGCATATTTATCCGCTCTCAAATGAGGAGAATAATTGAATGAAGAAGGTACAACTTCTGGCGACCCTACTTGCCAGCGTCCTGCTGACTATCCCCGTATCCGCAGCTGAATTGCGCATTGGTTTGCAGGATGACGCAGACGTCCTCGACCCTGCACAGTCACGAACCTTTGTCGGGCGTATCGTTTATACCTCGCTCTGCGACAAACTCGTTGACGTCAATCCGTCGCTGGAGATCGTGCCGCAATTGGCCACGGACTGGAAATGGTCAGATGACGGCTCTGAACTGACGATGAACCTGCGCCAAAATGTCGTTTTTCATGATGAAACGCCATTCAACGCAGCAGCTGTTGTTGCCAATATCCAACGCTCGCAGACACTGCCCGAGTCACGCCGGAAAAGCGAACTTGCCTCGGTGGCAAAAGTCGAAGCCACCAGCGATTACCAGGTGAAATTTACGCTGAAAGCGCCTGATTCATCCTTGCTGGCACAGCTCACCGACCGGGCAGGCATGATGGTTTCGCCCAAAGCAGCGGCAGAACTCGGCGCGAATTTCGGCAACAAGCCGGTGTGTTCAGGACCGTTCAAGTTCGTTGAACGCGTTCAGCAGGATCGGATCGTTCTGGAAAAATTCCCGCATTACTGGAACGCCGCAAACATATTCATCGATAAGGTAACCTTCCTGCCCATTCCGGATTCCACCGTGCGCCTCGCCAACCTGCAAGCCGGTGATCTGGACATGTTGGAGCGGCTCGCGGCGACCGACGCTGCCGCAGTGAAGAACGACGCCAAACTGACCTATGCCGATGCAATCGGCGTGGGTTACATGGCGCTTTACACGAACATCGCCAACGGTCCGCGTGCCGACAACCCGTTCGGCAAGGACAAGAGACTGCGCCAGGCTTTCTCCCTGGCTATCGACCGTGATGCCGTCAATCAGGTCGTCTATGAAGGAACTTCCGTAGCCGGCAATCAGCCGTTTCCACCAAACAGCCCATGGTTTGATAAGGATATTCCGGTACCCGCCCGCGATATCGACAAAGCCAAAGCTCTGATGAAAGAAGCCGGCCACGAGACATTGGATATCGACCTTCAGATAGCCAACAATCCGGTGCAAATGCAGATGATGCAGATCATCCAGTCGATGGTTGCGGAAGCAGGATTCAACGTCAAGCTGAAGACAACCGAATTCGCCACGCTGCTGTCTGAGCAGACTGCTGGCAACTATCAGTTGGGCCGCTCCGATTGGTCCGGGCGTGTCGATCCCGATGGCAATCTGCATCAGTTCGTAACCTGCAAGGGCGGTATCAACGACACCAAATATTGTAATCCGGAAGTGGATACTCTGCTCAATGATGCACGGAAATCCACGGATAATGCGGTGCGGAAGCAGAAATACGATGCCGCAGCGCAGATCCTCAATGATGATTTGCCCATCATCTATCTCGGCCATCAGGCATGGATATGGGCGCTCAAGAAGAATGTAACCGGCTTTATTCCCTCACCCGATGGGATGATCCGTCTGCAAGGTGTCAAGAAAAGCTAATCAAACAGCCCCGGCGAAGGTGCATAACTGCACTTTCGCTGACGGGTTGCACGTCAGGATTGCAAACGATGTACACCTATATTGGAAAACGGCTGTTGCTGGCCATACCGACGTTGATCATCATATCGATCTTTGCGTTTTCCCTGCAAAAGCTTTTGCCGGGTGACCCCATACTCGCAATGGCCGGAGAAGAGCGGGATCCGCAGGTTCTGGAATTTCTACGCGACAAATACCGGCTGAACGATCCAATCATCTATCAGTATTTCTACTGGGTCGGAGGCGTTCTTCGAGGCGATCTTGGCATATCCCTGCGAACCAATCAGCCTGTGCTCACGCTGATTGCGCAAAAGCTCCCGGTCACGATTCAATTGGCTGTCATGGCTATGGCGTTTGCTCTCGCCATTGGTGTGCCTATCGGCATTCTGGCCGCAGTTAAAAAGAACACGATGGTCGATTACATCGCCAATATCGTCGCTCTCTCCGGCCTGTCAGTTCCCAACTTCTGGATGGGGATCATGCTCATCCTGCTTGTTTCGGTTAAACTGGGCCTGCTTCCGGCATCCGGTTATGAACCCTTCTTCAGCAACCCGCTGCGTTCGCTGCAAACCATGCTCATGCCGGCCTTTGTTATCGGACTGGCACTGGCGGCAACCCTGATGCGCCACACCCGCTCGTCAATGCTGACCGTGCTGAGTGCCGACTATATCCGCACTGCCCGGGCGAAGGGCGTTTCCGAACGGGCTGTTATTCTCGAACACAGTTTTCGCAACGCGCTTCTGCCGATTATTACGCTCACAGCGCTGCTCTTCGGCGAGTTGCTGGCGGGCGCGGTTCTCACCGAGCAAATCTTCACCATTCCGGGCTTCGGTAAACTCATTGTCGATGCCGTTTTCAACCGCGACTACGCCGTTGTTCAGGGCGTGGTTCTATGCACCGGAGCAGGATTTATCCTGATGAATCTGGTTGCTGATGTGCTTTACATCCTGCTCAATCCAAGAATGAGGGCGGCGCTATGACGATGCAGCAAGTCATTCAGAACGCGCCACCAACACGCGCTCAAAACCGGGCATGGAAAAAACTCAAAGCCAACAAGAGCGCCCTCGTCGGTCTTGTCATTATCACATTCTTTATTGTGCTTGCGATTATCGCGCCGTTGCTGCCGCTGGCTGATCCACTGGCGACCAACTGGTCCGCAATCCGCAAGGCACCATCCGCCGCCCATTGGCTGGGAACCGATGATATCGGCCGCGATATCCTTTCGCGCATGATTTGGGGCGCGAGAGCCTCGCTCATGGCCGGTGTATTTTCGGTGGGTATCGCGGTGGCAATCGGCGTACCGCTTGGCCTTATCTCCGGCTATTTCGGCGGATGGATCGACATGATCATTTCGCGTATCACCGAAGCCTTTCTGGCCATGCCATTCCTCATCACAGCCATCGCCCTTGCGGCGTTTCTCGGACCGAGCCTCGTCAACGCGATGATCGCAATCGGCTTTTCCGCCATGCCGCTGTTCGTGCGGCTTACGCGTGGTCAGGTGCTTACGGTGAAGACCGAAGATTATGTGGAAGGCGCACGGTCCGTCGGCCTCGGTCACTACCGGATCATCACCCGTTACATCTTGCCAAACGTTTTCTCGCCGCTGCTGGTACAGGCCAGCCTGACAATTGCTACGGCGATCATTGCCGAAGCCAGCCTGTCGTTTCTAGGTCTGGGTCAACAACCGCCTTCTCCAAGTTGGGGCTCGATGCTCAACGTGGCCAAAAACTTCCTGTCGCAGGCACCTTGGATGGCCATGTGGCCGGGTGCTGCAATCTTTCTGGTCGTAATCGGTTTCAATCTGCTCGGCGATGGTTTGCGTGACGCCCTCGATCCGCGCGAAGCATGACATTCAAAAGGATATAGCAATGACTGCCTTCACAACCCGCCCGGAAATTCTTGGAACATTTGGTGTTGTCACCTCAACCCATTGGATCGCCACAGCAGTGGGCATGAGCATCCTGGAAAAAGGCGGCAATGCCTTCGACGCCGCTGTGGCAACCGGCATGGTCCTCCAAGTGGTGGAACCACATCTGAATGGCGCAGGCGGCGACATGCCCGCTATCATCTATTCAAAGAAGAACGACAAGGTAGAGGTCATCTGTGCGCAGGGACCGGCACCCGCAGGTGCAACCATCGATCATTACAAACGCGAAGGACTTGATCTCATTCCCGGTGACGGGCTGCTCGCGACAGTGATACCCGGTGCCTTCGATGGCTGGATGCTGATGCTGCGCGACTATGGCACGCTGTCTGTCCGCGATATTCTGGAGCCGGCCATCTACTACGCTGAGAATGGTCATCCCATGTTGCCGCGCGTAGCTGCGACAATCAGCGGGCTCGGCGAATTCTTCCGCAAGGAATGGCCTACATCGTTTGAGACGTGGCTGCCCGGAGGGATAGCACCAGCACCGCACAGCAATTTCAAAAATCCTGTATTGGCAGAAACGTGGAAAAAGATCGTCGCGCAATCTGAAAGCAAGAAGGTGCGTGAAGACCAGATCGACGCCGCGCGCGATGCCTTCTATCGCGGCTTTGTTGCTGAAGCGATTGCTAATTACGTCAAATTCGCTGAAGTCATGGATGCCAGTGGTCAACGTCACAAGGCCGTGTTGACCGCCGATGACATGGCGAACTGGCGTGCCACAATCGAAACGCCGCAAACCTATGACTATCATGGCTGGACCGTCGCCAAGACCGGGCCATGGGGTCAGGGTCCGGCATTGCTGCAATCGCTCGCTCTGCTGAAAGGCTTCGATATAGCGGCCATGGACCCGAATGGTGCTGAATTCATTCATACGGTCGTGGAAGCAATGAAGTTGAGCTATGCGGATCGGGAGGTCTATTACGGCGATCCCAATTTTTCCAATATTCCAATCGATCACCTGCTTTCGGACACCTACAACCATGAGCGGCGCAAGCTTATGGGCTCGACCGCCTCGAAAACGCTTCAGCCCGGCAAAATTCCGGGTTTCGAAGCGCAGTATGATCTGACCATGCAGATGTTAGGCGGTATGAGCAGCGGTGTTGTGTACGAGCCGACAATGTCGCACCTGTCGGAAAAGCGCGGCGACACCGTGCATATCGATGTGATCGATCGTGAAGGAAACATGGTTTCCGTCACGCCATCCGGCGGCTGGCTGCAATCATCACCGATTATTCCGGGACTTGGCTTCTGCCTGAATTCCCGTGCTCAGATGTTCTGGCTGCAGGAGGGATTGCCAACGTCGCTTGCCCCCGGCAAACGGCCGCGTACAACCCTCACACCCACCCTGGCGCTTTTCGAAGGCAGGCCCACCATGGCTTTCGGTACACCCGGCGGGGATCAGCAGGATCAATGGCAATTGCCGTTCTTTCTGCGGCATGTTCATCACGGGCTCAATCTTCAGGAAGCGATCGATAGCCCGCTATTTCACACCGCGCATTTCCCCAGTTCGTTCTATCCGCGTACAAGCGAACCGGGAAACATCACCGTCGAAACCAGTGTCGGCAAAGACGTGCTGGAAGCCCTGCGGCTGAAAGGTCATGACATCACTCCCGCCGATCCTTGGACAGTTGGCCGCCTGACCGCAGCCCGACGTGAACCAAGTGGGTTTTTGCGTGCGGCTGCCACGCCCCGGCTGATGCAAGCCTATGCGATCGGACGGTAGCAGAACAATGGCAAACCCTATGACGGCTAGCAATCCAGTTCCCGATATTGCCGGTATGAAACCCATTCTTTCCGTTGAAGGATTGACGACTTCATTTCTTGTCGACGGTGAATGGAAAAGTGTCGTGCGCGATGTCTCCTTCGACGTTATGCCGGGCGAGACCGTTGCGATTGTAGGTGAGTCCGGCTCGGGAAAAAGTGTCACGTCCCTTTCCATCATGCGGCTGCTGGCCAAGGCGACAAGCCGCATCGAAGGCAAGATCAGCTTGAATGGAAAAAATCTCCTGCAACTCTCCGACAGACAGATGCGGGATGTACGCGGCAATGATGTCGCGATGATCTTTCAGGAACCCATGACCAGCCTCAATCCGATATTCACGATCGGACGGCAAATATCCGAAGCACTGACCTGTCACAGCAGCCTTTCGCCCGTCGAGGCGCGCGCCGAGACGATCCGCCTGCTGGAGAAAGTGCGCATTCCCAACGCGTCTTCTCGTTTCGACGAATATCCGCACCAGTTCTCCGGCGGCATGCGCCAGCGCGTGATGATTGCCATGGCGCTTGCCAGCCGGCCGAAGCTGCTGATTGCCGACGAGCCAACCACGGCGCTTGATGTGACAATTCAAGGCCAAATTCTTGACTTGATAAAAGTGCTGCAGGAAGAGGAAGGTATGGCCGTGCTCTTCATCACGCACGATATGGGTGTGGTTGCCGAAGTCGCGGATCGAACAATCGTCATGTACCGCGGTGAAGCCGTCGAAAGTGGCTCAACCGATGACGTGTTCCATCGGGGTCAACACCCCTATACGCGCGCTTTGCTTTCCGCTGTACCGCGCCTTGGCTCGATGATGGATCAGCATTGGCCGTTGCGATTTCCTATCGTTGACATCAAGACCGGTCAATCGAGCATACCAACTGAGGTTGCCGACACGGTGGATAAACGCAAGACACCGATCCTTGAGGTCAAAAATCTGACTACGCGCTTTGATATCCGCTCCGGTCTGTTTGGACGCAAATCCGGCGCCATTCACGCCGTGGAAAACATTTCGTTCGATCTCGCACAGGGAGAGACGCTGTCGCTTGTCGGAGAGTCCGGTTGCGGAAAATCGACAACTGGCCGCTCGATCACGCGGCTGGTGCAACCCACCAGTGGCGAGGTTGTTCTCGACGGTTACAATGTGTTGACGCTGGACCCGACAGCCTTGCGCAATATGCGCAAAAGCATCCAGATGATCTTTCAAGACCCGTTTGCCAGCCTCAACCCGCGTATGAGCGTCGGTGCCACCATTTCCGAACCGTTCATTGTCCACAAACTCGGCACCCACAAACAGGCGCAAGACAAGGCCGTGGACCTGTTGGAACGGGTTGGTCTGAGCGCTGACATGCTGAGACGCTACCCGCATGAATTTTCCGGCGGCCAGCGGCAACGCATTGCCATTGCCCGCGCTCTTTCTCTCGATCCGAAAGTCATCGTGGCAGATGAGTCTGTGTCGGCGCTGGATGTTTCCATCAAGGCACAGGTCGTCAACCTGCTTCTTGATCTCCAGGAAAATTTCAATCTGGCGTTTCTGTTTATTTCACATGATATGGCGGTGGTGGAGCGCGTCAGCCATCGTGTTGCCGTCATGTATCTGGGTGAGATTGTGGAAATTGGCCCGCGTGCAGCGGTGTTCGACAGTCCGCAGCACGCCTATACCAAGACATTGATGGCCGCCGTACCTGTCCCTGATCCCGCGCGACGCTCAATGAAACGGAATGTTGCTGTTAATGAGCTGAAAAGCCCCGTTCGCCCGGTCGGATATGTGCCGCCGGTGCGTGACTACAAAGAAGTGAGCAAAGGGCATTTCGTGCAAATCTGACGTGCCGGGAGAGCCACGCCTCGCGTTTGCGGCATCGAAGAAGAAGCTTCTGCAACCAGCCAATACTTTAAGATGCTCGATCAATTATTGACCGCATAAACAATTACGGCGAGGGCAACAAAGCCCTCGCCGTAAAAATCAGTCTTACGCTGCTACCGAGATATCGGTATCGAACGGAACAGACGCAATCGTCTTCAAAATCTGCGAAGCGATCTGGTATGGGTCGCCCTGTGAATTTGGACGGCGGTCTTCCAGATAGCCGCGATAGCCGTTGTTGACGAAGCTATGCGGGACGCGGATCGACGCGCCGCGATCAGCAATGCCATAGCTGAAAGCATGAATGGACTGAGTTTCATGCTTGCCGGTCAGACGCATGTGATTGTCCGGACCGTAAACAGCGATATGATCTGCGCGTGCTTCTTCGAAAGCGCCCATCAGTGCTTCGAAATATTCCTTGCCGCCAGTCTCACGCATATAGCCAGTGGAGAAGTTGGCGTGCATGCCTGAGCCGTTCCAGTCGGTGTCGCCGAGCGGCTTGCAATGATATTCAACGTCGATGCCGTACTTTTCTGTCAGGCGCTGCAACAGGTAACGAGCCAGCCAGATTTCGTCGGCGGCTTTACGTGAACCCTTGCCGAAAATCTGGAATTCCCACTGACCTTTTGCCACTTCGGCATTGATGCCTTCGTGGTTCAGACCGGCAGCGAGGCAAATGTCGAGATGTTCTTCAACGATCTTGCGCGCAACATCGCCGACATTGCTATAGCCAACGCCGGTATAATAAGGGCCCTGGGGCGCTGGATAACCGGCATCCGGGAAGCCTAGCGGGCGGCCATTCTTGTAGAAGAAATATTCCTGTTCGAAACCGAACCATGCATTCTCGTCATCGAGAATGGTTGCGCGGGTGTTTGACGGATGCGGGGTCTTGCCATCAGGCATCATGACTTCGCACATGACCAGAGCGCCGTTTGTGCGCTCACTGTCAGGATAAATCGCAACCGGCTTCAATACGCAATCGGAGCTTCTGCCCTCGGCCTGCATTGTCGAGCTGCCATCAAAGCCCCACAGAGGAAGCTGCTCGAGTTCCGGAAAACTGTCGAATTCCTTGATCTGGGTTTTTCCGCGGAGATTTGGAACCGGTGTATATCCATCCAGCCAAATGTACTCGAGCTTATATTTTGTCATTTTAAACCTTCCCTGTTTTGTGGTGCAGCATCAGGTAAACTTGGGATTTCCTGCGCAAAATGGTTTGCCAGCTACGGCTAACTTTCAGATATGCATTTATCGTGCCAATTTCGTGCAAGCGCGGAAGAACAGAACTTTTCCAGCTTCCCTGTGGAAAACCGCTGATGAAAAGACAAGCTGATAAGTCTTCAAAAATGTCGGATTAAGAGCAATGAAGATGGAAATTTGTCGTAAAAAGACAAACCCAAAGAAGAGTTGAAAAACCGGATATGACGGGATGTCGCAGAGAAATTTTACCTAATACTTTCAGACACCTGGGAAGAACGTTGCGATTGAGATGACCATAACCGCAACATTTTTTGCACAAGATGCGACCAAAAAATAATCACACTGAACTCAAATTGGGCATGACGTTAAAAAGGCGGTGCCGTTGACCCATAGAGAACCGGCATCAATCCGGCCAATGCCTTAAATCGTTCCCAGGATTTGGCTTCCGGCTGCGTCCATCCAGTTTCGGCCAGAGCGGAAATGCGCGGGAAAACCAGCCGGTCGAACACACCGCGATCGGTCATCGGCTCGGACCATATACAGGTCTGAACACCAAGGAAGCGCTTCTTCTGTGTTGTGCTCCAGCCTTCCACGGGATCGAAATTATAAAGCTTTTCCGGCTCCGACCAGCCGGCCCATCCAGCACCCGGCTCCGACCAGTCCGGGCTATTGGCCATGTCGAGATAGTAAACCTGGCCCGGACAGACGACGATGTCGTAGCCCTCAGTTGCCAGCTCCGCGCAGATCTCTACGGTGTGCCAGCCGTTGAGATAGCAGTGCGCCTTATCGATGCCACCGCCAACCGCTGCTTCCTGCCATGCGCCGGTCATGCGACCCCGCGCCGTGAGAGATGCCTGCACACGCCGCAGGAAATCAGCCTGAAGAACGGCAGATGTATCGCCGCCCAGTTCGGCAAGACGTGCCTTTGCCTGCGGCGAACCGGTCCAGGCATCGGCGGGAACCTCATCTGCGCCAACATGGATTGTTTGCGAGGGAAACAGCTCAAGCAACTCGTCCAGCAGCGTTTCAACAAACTCGTAGGTTTCGTCACGTGCCGGATTCAGGCAATTGTTGGGAAAATCCTGAATGGAGAAATACGCGCCGGTTTCCTGCGGATCGCGCAACCATGGCAGCGATTGCAGCACCGCATAGCAATGGCCGGGCATATCGATTTCAGGCACGACATCAATTCCCAGGTCACCGGCAAGAGCAACAATCTCACGCACCGCCGTCTTGGTGTAATAGCCACCTGTGGGTTGCGGACCAGATCCCAGCAGTGGCGGGATCGGCAAACCATGTCCGCGCCATGCGCCTACTGAGACAAGTTCGGGATAGGCATCAATCTCCACGCGCCACGCCTCATCGTCCGAAAGGTGCCAATGGAACCGGTTGAGTTTGTTCCATGCAAGAATATGCAGAAATTGGCTGATCTCGGCCGAACCATAGAATTGCCGCGCTACGTCGAGGTGCGTGCCGCGCCAGCGCATGGACGGTTCATCGCGGATTTCGCCTTCAAGAGGGAACAGGAAGGTTTGAGGATAATGCCGTGCACCACGCAGGATTTGACCAAGTGTGATCAGACCGTACAGAAGCCCCGAGCGCGTGCTGGCACTAAGATGAACTGGATCGCTCGAAAAGCGGATCGCATAGGCCTCCGGTTTAAAACCATCTGCAATGGCAATCTTCACCGGCAGGCCGCCTTCCGCCACGGATCGCGCAATTCCTTCAACGGGGAATAAGGCCTGCACAAGTCCGCCAAATGTTTTCGCGACAGCATCGGCATCATCGCCTTCCGGCAACAGGGCCAAACCTTGCGGCACAGCGCGGCGGCCTGAAATTGCGACCGTATGCGGCCATGGCACCACCGACAACGGAACTTCAACATGTGCTGGAACCGGATAAATCTCCGCGCCACGCTTCAACGGTCCATTGTCGCCAGCAGAACGGGTTGCTTCTACGGCCACCATTGCAGTCGAACCATCGACGAGTGCGAGATAGGCTGCATTGGCACCGTCAGTCCAATGACGCAGAGGATAGCTCAAGCCGCGTGCGGTGATGGTCCACGAAGACTTTGGCTGCAGCACGAAACCATCCGGCGGAGCAAGCTGTGAATGGTTGGAGAGCTTGGCGGCAAGCGTTCCTCCTTCCACCGTCGAGGATGCATCAATGCGTCCCGGACCACTGACGCAAAGTCTGAAGTCGCTGATGGGTTCGTTCGAAAGATTTGTCAGCGTCAGCGAATAGGAAAGCGGTTCATTTTCTGTCGCCGGGTGCCACGTGGTTGCCAGCAGGAATGCGCGTTGCGATGTCATGGATGATCTTTCGGGGGTTCAATCGGGATATCTGAGCAAACCGGCAAAAATGCCGGGCGTGGAATCGGCAATCGGCGTGGCGCCGACGGCACGGACATAGAAATCGATGGGCCCGACATCACCGATTGCAGCGTATCCGTAGCCTTGCGTGCGCATATCGAGAAGACAGGCAAGCAACAGGCTATGACCCACACCAGCGCCTCTAAAGGCTTCGCTCACGCCCGTTGGTCCGAAGAAGCCACGGGCAATTGCATCGTAACAGGCAAAGCCGACGGGCTTTCCGTCTCTCACAGCAATGAAACAGGATGGCGGTTGGCGTGAGCATGCAATCGTGGCTTCGCTGGCCCAGCCGGGGCCAAACTCCTGCTTGATCCAATCCGTGACGATGCCGAGTTCTGGCGCAAGCACCCGGCGGACCAAAATGCCCGCATCGGCCAGCCGCTGGTCGAGCTCCGGCTTGGATTCAAGAGCATAAAGCCTGACAAGCAGATCCATTGTGTTTCCTCCCCGAGTTCAATCAACCGGCATCGCCCGGTTGGCGGACGAAATGGTTGGGACCAACCTTTTCAACCCCATCGGATGCGGGCCGGGAAAGCCGGCGGATTTCTTCGGCATGCGCCAGGAACCGCGCACTTTCACCCGGCACAAACGGCTGGTACGGATCCGGCACGGCGGAAAGCAAAAGCTTCGTGTAGGGATGGCGCGGATCGGTGATCACCGCATTGGTATCGCCCCACTCAACCATCTGCCCGGCAAACATCACCACAATTTCCTCTGCCACGTGAGCAGCCATTGCGATATCGTGCGTAATATAGAGCAGCGCCAGATTGCGCTCGCGCTTGATCCGCGAAAGCAATTCGAGAATCCCCAGCCGGATCGAGACATCCAGCATCGATGTGGGTTCGTCCGCAATCAGTACTTCCGGTTGCACGGCCAGCGCACGGGCAATATTCACCCGCTGCCGCTGCCCGCCGGACAATTCGTGCGGGAATTTGTGCGCCGTCAAAATGGGATCAAGCCCGACGCTTTCCAGCAGTGCATCCACGCCATCGGCAGCCCCCGAGCGGCCCTTGACATGGCCATGCAGTTTCAGCGGTCTGACCAGATGGTGTGCTATCGAGAAAACCGGATTGAGCGAAGCAAAGGGATCCTGAAAGACCATCTGCACCGCTCGGCGGTAGGCCCGCTCCTGTGCCGCAGATCCCGTCGCGGTAACATTGGCACCACGGAAAAGCATGTCGCCCGATGTTGGCTGATCCATGCGGGCAATGATACGGGCACAGGTGGTTTTCCCGCAACCGGACTCGCCCACAAGCGCCAGCGCCCGGCCGGGAACCAGCGAAAAGGAGACACCGCGCAGAGCCTGAACCAGACCAAAGGATCGTGTGATTCCGTCGAGCGCAATCACAGGCGACGCGTTGACGGTTTTTGCCTGTGTCAGATCGGGGATCGCATTCATGCTGGGCTCTCTTCCCTGTGTTCAATCGATGGCAAGCTCGGAATCGCGCTCCACAATCGCCGCGTGTAATCATGAACAGGCGCACGGCTCACCTGACGCACTTCCCCGACCTCCACCAGTTCCCCCTTCAGCATGACCCCGATACGGTGGCAAATCTGGGCCATCAGATGCAGGTCGTGGGTGATAAACAGCACTGAGAAACCATGGCTCTTTTGCAGATCAACCACCTGCTCCAGAATTTCCCGCTGAACCACCACATCCAATGCCGTTGTCGGCTCATCCATGATGATCAATTCAGGACTGAGCGCGAGACAGATGGCGATGACGATGCGCTGCCGCATGCCGCCACTGAATTGGTACGGATAGTTCGAGAGCCGGTCGACAGGAATGCCGACAAGCCGAAACATCTCTTCAGCCCGTGCTCGCGATTTTTCACGCGAGGCTCCGGTATGGCGATGCAGAACATCATAGAACTGGGCCTCGACGCGCATGAGCGGATTCAGCGAATTCATGGCGCTTTGAAACACCATGCCAATGCGCCGCCAGCGAACACTTTGCAGCGCTCGTTCCGGCATTCTGAGCAGATCCTGCCCGTCGAGCAATATCTCGCCTCCGGCCACCCATGCGGGTGGCTTGGCGAGCCGCGTGATTGCATAGGCAATCGTGCTTTTGCCGCGACCGGATTCACCGGCCAGACCAAACAACTCGCCCCGGCCGATGTCGAAGGACACGTCCTTCACCGCGTTGAAAACACCTTTGTCGAGGAGGTAATCCACACTGAGATTGCGAACCTGCAGAAGCGCATCACTCATTGTCCCGCCTCCAGACTGCGCATGCGCAAACGGTTGAGCCGCAACCAGCGGCGTAATGCCGGACCGGAGCGCAATTGCGGATTGGCGATTTCGTCAAAGGTGAAATTGAGAAGCGAAAGGCCAAGCCCGACAAGCACGATGCCAGCACAGGGCACCGCAATGTCCCACCATGCGCCGACGATAATAGCCGATGAATTCTGGGCGTTGTACAGCATGGTGCCCCACGTCACATTCAGGGGATCGCCAAAGCCAAGATATTCCAGCGTCGTCTGGGCGACAATGGCATAGATGATACTGCCGACCAGATTGAGTGCGATCAGTGGCAAGAGATTGGGCAGGATTTCGACAAAGACAATCCGCCAGTTGGGCTCTCCAACCATGCGGGCAGCGACGACAAATTCACGATTGCGTAAAGCCAGCGTTTGCGAGCGTGTCATGCGGGCACCCCATGGCCATGAAGTGAAGGCAATGATCGTCATGATGGCAATCGGGCCAACAGTGCCGGCAAACGAGGCTAGCAAGATCAGGAGCGGTATATTGGGAATAACCAGAACTGCATTGGTCAGCAGATCAAGCGTGTTATCAATGCGGCCGCCAAAATAGCCGCCAGCGAGACCAATCAAGGTGCCAAGCACGGTGATGAATATGCCCGTGGCAAAACCGACCGCGAGGGATGACCGGGCTCCCCAGACAAACTGGCTGAAGACATCACGGCCCATCTTGGTTGTGCCCATCACATGCTCGATTGTAGGCGGCTGATGCGAGCGCCCAACACGGGCGGCCGGATCGTTGGGTGCGATGATGGGAGCGAACAGCGCCATCAGGCAAAGCGCGATGACAATCACCAAGCCGACGACTGCCTTCTTTTGCCGCAGCAAGAGTTTTATTCCGGAGTTCATGCGCGTGTCTCCCCAATACGGGGGTCGATAACGCCATAGATGAGATCGACCAGAAGGTTGGCGCCGAGCGTTGCCAGTGTCATAAGCAGGAGCTGCCCCTGAATAACCGGGTAATCCCGCGCTACACTTGCAGTGTAGAGCGTGAGGCCAAGGCCAGGATAATTAAAGACTATTTCAGTGACGATCGACCCACCGAACACGGCACCAAGCATCAGAGCAAGATTGGTCAGGACAGGGAGCATGGCGTTGCGGGCAGCATAACCAAACATGACGGCGGTCTCGCTCAATCCCTTGGCGCGGCCCATGGTGACATAGTCCTCGCCCAGCACGGAGATCATGCTCGTGCGCATCGTGGTTTGAAACTCGCCAATGAGATAGGGCGACAGCGTCAGCACTGGCATGATCACATGCAGGAACACACTGCCAAAGAATGTGAAATTCAGCCCCGGATCGAGATTGGGATTGTACGCGTATCCCACCGGAAACCACCGAAGCGCCACGCCGAACGTGAAGAGGGTAGCCACCGCGATGACAACCGGAGGAACCGCAATCATCATAATGGAAAAGGGCGAGATGAATGAATCGAACCGCCCGCCCCGGCGCCAGGCTGCCACCGCGCCCAGAGTAACGCCGATGCAAAGCGAAAATACGATCGCTGTGATGACCAGAAACGCGGTCCACCCCGCCGAACGACCAAGCACTTCAACCACCGTTTGCGGATAGTATTTCACCGACACCCCGAGATCGAGCGTGGCGAGCCCTTTCAGATAGTCAAAGAACTGTTCCCATATTGGTTGCTCAACCACGCCGAAACGGGCCTTGATCGCTTCAATGGCCGCAGGTGTGGCGCGCGGACCAAGCTGTGCGATCATCCCATCGACCGGACTCCCCGGCATCAGCCGGGGAACAAGAAAATTGACGACGATAGCAAACAGAAACGCTACGCCGTAAATGGCGAGCCGGTGCAGGGGAAGCCGCATCAGCCCGCATCTCCGCCAGCCTTTTCATCTGTTGGACGCAGGCGCAAAAGATGGATGAGCCGCATCCGGTTGTTTTCATGGTCTTCGGGGTTCATTGCCGGGTCTTCTTTTGAAACCCAGCCCGTAAACCGCTTGGTGGAATATTGATACCAGGTCGGGCCGTTGAAAAGCGGCACGACCGGGAAATTATCAGCAACAATCAGTTGGACCTGATTAAAGATCGTCTTGCGAGCGTCGTCGCTCGTAGCCTTGCGGTAGTCGTTGAAAGCTTTATCGAGATCGGGATTGGAATACCGTGACGGCGCGCCAGTGATACGGCCGCCAAACGCGGTTGACAGTGACTGATAATAACCACGGAAGGGCGTGGGGCCATCGGCACGCGAGTTGATCAGCGTATCGAAATTCCCCTCAACAATCTGCTTGCCCCATTGTTCATACTCCGGTGTCGCAACGGAAGCATTGATCCCCGCCTTACGCAGACCTTCTGCAACGATTTGCACCGCATCGATCCAGTCCGTCCAGCCGTTCGGAGCCATGATTGAAAAGGCGATCGGCTCGCCCTTTGGCGTTGTGCGGAAGCCATCGGCGCCCTTCTTATAGCCCGCATCGTCAAGCAGTTTGTTTGCCTTGTCGACGTCATAAGTCATCCACTCATTCTGGGCTTTTTCGGCTTCCGGATTGCGCCAGCCTTCAAAACGCGGGGGAAGACCGCTCGCATGCAGATTGACAACGGGATAGCCGAACCCGGCAATATCAACCATGGCGGTTCTATCCATGACCAGGCTGACTGCACGGCGGAATGCAATGTCATTGAACGCGGCGGCATTTCCAGGTTTTGTCGTCTTCAAATTCATCTGGAATGCGACTGTTTCAGCCGGCGGCTGCCAATAATGATTATGCTTCTCATCAAGTGAAACATAGGTCTTGTCGATTTCGGGGAGGAATGAACCGAACCAGTCCATCTGGCCTTCCGGCAGCGTTGCCAGCATCTGGTCGTTACCGGAAATTTGCAGCAGTTTCAGGCAATCGACTTTCAACGAGGCAGCATCCCAATAATTCGGATTGCGACATTGCTCGTAAACCTGCGGGGTAAAGCGGCGGATTTCCGTCATCGGCCCGGAACCAACCGGCTTTTCATTCTTGAAGGTGAGCGGATCAGCGATGTCTTTCCAGATATGTTCCGGCACAACAGGCAGGTCGGACAGTGATTCCGGAAAATGCGTATCGACATCTTTGAGGGTCATTTTGACTTCCGTTGCCGATGGGGCTTCGACCGAAGCAACACTGTCGGCTACACCGACAAAATCCAGCGCCGGGTTCTTGCGCATCAGGTCGATGGTAAATTTGACGTCAAATGCGGTGAGCGGTTTGCCGTCCGACCACTTTACGCCGTCACGAATGGTGTAAGTGATCGACTTTAGGTCGTCGGCAAATTTGAATGCTGTCGCCAGACGATAGACGGGTTTGCCGCCATCCAGTTCATTGAAAATTACCAGCGGCTCATAAATGAAATCCAACGTGCTCTGGCGGCGGCCGCCAACATCAAACGGGTTGAAATTCTGCACCCAGCTTGTCTGTTCTTCGATGTGCATGGTGAGGAGTGCTTCAGCGGAAGCGGTGCTCACACTTATCAATGAAGTGGAAGCAATGAGTGCCAGGCCAAGAGTGGTGGCAGGGAAAAGTCGGGTCAATCGAGCGGCAGGCGAGAGTCGGCGTGTTACGGCATTCGAAACTGCGGTCATGTCTATTCCCCATTTTTGGATTGTTGGCGTTCCGTCCCTTTAGGTCAATCAATTTGATTTAATGCTAGTCGGGGAAATAACGGCTTGTCAACTGCCGCAATTTTGCCACATACCAATTCAGCCAATGGTATGGTGATTGCGCAGTTTCAGAAAAAACGGACGTTCGGAATTCACTTTTTTACGGTGAAAACGCTTGGTATCGGGAATCTATTTCAAGGGTCCGGGGAAGCCCTATTGCAGAATCGCCGCAAGCTCAGAAGAGTTGGGAAATGCGGCACGCGTCCCGACTTTTGAGACCGTGATCGCTGCTGATTGTGCCGCATGTTCGAGAGCCTTTTGATCAAGGCGGCAACCGCGTAACAGAGATGATGCCAGAGCGGCAGACATGAACGTATCCCCAGCGCCTGTGGTATCGACAACTTCGCCGGCACATGCCGCCACAGCAACGGTTCCTTGGCTGTTTACCAGCATGGCACCGTCACCACCCAGCGTCAGAACAACATCCTGAACACCTTGGCGCAACAGATATTCCGCAGCCGCTTCACCTGTTGTGCCTGTCAAAGCCTGCGCTTCGCCGCGATTGAGAACCACAACATCAACAAACTGCCATAGGTCCGAGAAAAACGGACGCAGGGGCGACGGATTGAATGCCGTGGTCATCCCAAGCGATTTGGCAAATTGCAGCGTTTCGCGCGTGGTCTGGTGCGAAAGATTCCCCTGCAAGATGGCAAGATCACCGGGCTCTGCACTCCGCAAAACCGGCATGATGTGGGCGTAGCTTAAATTCTGCGCGGACTCGGTTGTTGTAACGATGGCGTTTTCGCCGCCCGGCAACCGGAATATGAGAGACATGTCGCTCGAAATGCCGTCTATCGCGATCAACTCGCTGACAAGAGGTTCGGTCAGCAGATGATGGCGGATTGTATCCGCCCTCGCGTCTTTCCCCACCGGAGCCACCAGCGTTGTCGCAACGCCGCATCGCGCCATAACCACCGCCTGATTGGTACCCTTGCCGCCGAGGTCGTGCGAACCCACCTGCCCCAGGATTGAAGCGCCTGATGACGGAAGCTCATCGACGACAATCATTTCATCAATAGTGATATTGCCGATCACATACGCGCGCATGCGTCTACCTTCGCAAAGTCAGAGATATGGCGCATCATGAAAATCGATCTCAAGCTGCATTGCATGGCCGAAGACTGCGCTTAGCCGTGCGCAGGCCGGTTCAGGAAGACCGCCCTCGCCGGCAAGATCAAGCTCGCGTTTGAGCCATAGTGCCTGTTCGGCAAAGCCTGCGCTGACATGCAGATCGACCCATTCCTTCAGGAGCGGATCGCTAATGTGACATGCCGAGGCTTCTTTCGACCAGGTCCAATACATCCATTCTGCAGCGAACATGGCAGCGACCACGTCGAGAAAGGCACCTTCGCTGGCAATGCAAAGCATACCCGAGCGGAAAGCTTTAACCGGAGGAATGTCCACATCAAAGGACGATGGATCAATACCCCGGCCCGCAAACGACCTTTCGAAATAGCTAATCTGTTCATTTGCCAATGCATCAAGCACAGCGATAAGCCAGCGCTTTTGCTCCATGGTTTGCGCTGTTGCGGCGGCATAGGCGAAGATAGAAATCGCCGTATCGACAAAAGCTCCTTCGTAGACGAGGTAACGCTCGAACGCGGTTTTGCTCAGCGTGTCGTTCTTGATGTCCTTGACGAAACGATGATCGAGCATCGTCTGAAACACCGCTGCATTGTCGCGAAGGATTCGATCGGAGAGACTTTCAGCGGCCATTTGATTAGTTCTCCAGCCCGGCTTCCGCTGCAGCGCGAAATGCCTTGACGCGTTCAATGTCCACCGCATTCCACCAGACACCACCATGTTTGAGCGAGGAGGCGACGATCACGCCATTCGTCCGGCTGAGGATTTCTACAATGTTGTCCTTGGTAACACCTGACCCAACAAGCAGGGGAAGATGGGTTGCAGAACCGATTTCATCGATCTCTTCCATCGTTGCGCTGTTGCCTGTGCGCTGCCCGGTGGCAATGACGCCGTCCGCATCAAAGAACGCCAGATCGCGCGTCAGTTCCTCGATCGTACGGTCAGCGACGATTGCGTGGCTGCCATGTTTGACATGGCTGTCGGCAAACACCTTGATGTGCTCCGCCCGCAACATCGAGCGATAGCGCATCGCCTCGGCGGCACGCCCCTCCATGAAGCCTTCATTGGCGACATAAGCGTTGGCCCATTGATTGACGCGGATGAACTTGGCGCCGCCAGCCATGGCAATAGCAAAAGCCGGGATAGGTGCATTGGCAAGGACATTGATGCCAAGCGGAATGCCGATGGCCCTTGCGATACGGTCTGTCACCACGGACATAAAGCCGGTTGTTTCAGGACCAATATCATCAGGTTTCGAGAAGGGAATGTCGCCATGATTTTCGATGACCAGCCCATGCAGACCGCCTTCGACACAGGCTTCGGCATCACGCATACAAGCGTCATAAATCGTGTCCATATCAGCGCCCCGATATCTCGGGGAACCAGGAAAAGCCGGGCAATGGATCATTCCAATGAGTACTTTGTTGGTACCGAATATCTCTTGCACGGCATTGGATTCACGATCCGATATTGCTTGCATGTCTTTCCCTTTCCAGAACACTTTATGTGGCACGCGATTGAATGATCGCGTGCCTTATCAACCGGTTATGTCAGGCACTTCACCTTAGCTGCGCGTCAGCCAGCTCAGGATATTTTTCCAGAGCTTGCCGTAGCCTTCCCATTCGCAGAATGCTGGTGACAGCCAGTGCGGGCCGATGTCCGATGTCCATGCGGCAGTGTTGCCCTTGCCATAACGTCCGAGGACCAGCAGCGGATGCCCGCCCTGATCGTCCGGCAGCCGTGCAATGACTTCGACGTCGTCGCGTTCGCGAACCTCGACTTCATTGACGCCGAGAAGCAATGGCCATTCACCGCCCAATCCGGCCATGACAGGATGATCAGGCATCTCGATTTTGGCGGTTGATCCCTCAGGGATCTCTACGCGGTCGTCATAGGGGAGGCACGTTACCGGCAGCACGTCTTCCACCGCAGTCCGCCGCCAGCGCGCCTTGCCATCGATACCTTGAAACGAGAAATAGCCGCCAACCATCAGGAGTGCGCCGCCCTTCTCCACCCACGCCTTGATTAGCTTGAGGCGATTGGGAACGGTACGGGAATGCAGCCAGACATCCGGTGGCAACAGCAGGGAGTTTGCGCCAATATCGGACAGGATGATGACGTCATAGACGTCCAGCCCAGCCATTTCATAAGGGAATTTCTCAACCGCTTCGTGGGCAGGCATGTAGGTCAGTTCGAACTCACTGCCGGCCAGTGCTTTAACCAAAGGTTCTGCGCCAAGATGAAACGTGACACTGCCGAACTGATCAAAACCTTTATAGTGCGTTGCGGAACTCACCCAGCTCTCGCCGACGAGAAGTACTTTCTTTGTCATAGGCTTACCATTCTTTCTTCAATTCTAGATAAAGAGTTTGCGTCAAATCCGGGCGTCAAAAACTGCACGCGGATTGGCTCGCATCATTTGATCGAGAGCCGTTTCATCGAGACCATGGCGTTTGAGGCGTGGCAGAAAATGACGCAGGACATAGGCGTAACCATTGCCGCCGTAACGGGTCAGCATCATTTTGAGAAACACGTCGTGTGAGAGGAGCACCCGGTTGAGATGACCGGCATCCGCAAGCCGGACAATCGCGCGTGCTGCGTCTTCGTCGCTCGGACATTGCACCTGCTGATCCGCATAGAAAAAATCCATGCCGATCATATCGTACTCGAGGAATGCACCCCGCGCGGCAAGCTCACTTTGATAGGTGAAGTCAGCATGTGACGGGTTCATATGGCACAGAACCGTATGCCGCAGATTGGCACCCTCCTGCGCCACGATATCGAGCACACGATGGCCGAGCCTGAACCAGCCAGGCAGATGCACCATCAGCGGCAAGCCGGTTCGCACCTGAGCTTGCGCTGCACCACGTAGTGACTTTTCTTCTTCGGCGGTGAAGTCTGAAGACACGCCGATTTCGCCAATCAGCCCGATTTTCACATCCGTGCCGTCAACGCCTTGCACGGCCTCGCGAACGATTTCCGTCGCAATATCTTCGACAGTCATTGCCGCAACTTCAGCGGGATGCGAGGAGCCCAGATAGTATCCTGCTCCCATCACAACGTTGAGGCTTGACGCCTTGGCGATACGCCTGAGAGCCAGCGGGTTGCGGCCGATACCCCGGCATGTAGGCTCCACCACCGTCTGGCCGCCTTCATTGGCAAAGGCCCTTAATTCTGTGATCGCCAGCGGTTCGTCATCAAGCGTGATGTTGTGCTTGTTGACGAAGGGGTCCTGCTTCAATTCGCCCAATATCTCGATGCAGACAAAGCCCCCAGCGAGATATTGCCGTTCCGGTGTTTTTGGCGCGTGCCACCAACAGCGGCAATCGTTCAGAATATGCTCGTGCATCAATGTGATACCGAGCTTTTCTGAGGCGATGGGTCCGTTGACCGTCATGACCTTGCCGGAGTGAATATGAGTTTCTGAAAGATCGTTGCTCATGGCACTTAGCCCTTCCTGCCGAAGCGGAAGTTTGCCGTGAAAATCCGGGTGTTCAGCCAGATGGCAATCAGGATAATCGCGCCGGTAACGATCTGGGTGAAGAACGGCGAGATATGCATGAGGATCAGACCGTTGCCGATGACCGCAATGGTAAAGGTGCCAAGAACCGTTCCGATGATTGTCCCCCGGCCGCCCATGAGCGATGTTCCACCCAGAACGACAGCAGCGATCACCTGCAATTCAAAACCAACAGCGGCATTGGATGAACCGGAACCCAACCGCGCTGCAATCAGCAACCCGGCCACAGCACATGCCACACCTGAGATCACATATACGGATGCAATGATCCATTTGGCTGGCATGCCGACACGCCGCGCCGCTTCCATATTGGAGCCGACAGCAACCACCTGACGGCCATACTTTGTCGATTTCATCGCGACATAACCGAGAACGGAAATCACAATTGCGATGATGGCCGGCACCGGAAAGCCGGCGACAACACCGCGACCCAGCGCGAAGAAGCCGGGCGCGTCCTGAATGGGAATCGAATATCCCTGCGTGAGATAGAGGGCAAAACCGCGCAGGATCGACAGACCTGCCAGCGTCACGATGAACGCCGGAATGCCCTGATAGGCTATGAACCAGCCTTGGGCAAATCCAAGACCGCCGCCCAAAACAATCATCGCGACGACAACGAGCGGCCACGGATAGCCCATCGCCATAACGACGGCAGCAACCGCATTGATAAGGGCAACCTGAGAGCCCACCGAAAGATCGATCCCGCCTGTGATGATGACAAATGTCATGGCGATGGCAACGATCAGAATCGGAGCTGCCTGCCGCACGATATTGAGGATATTCCCCGAGGTGAGAAACGTCTCGCTGCCGATGGAAAAGAAGATCATGCAGGCGGCGAAGAAAATAGCGATCGAGAGAACCTGCGCATGTTCGCCGAAGAAATCGGCGACGCGCGATCCGTGACCACGTTCTGTATAAACAGTCATTGTCTGGCTCCTTCACCGACAATCAGTTTCACAAGGTCTTCAAGATTGGTGCCGCCAATCTGCCGCTCGGCGACTTTCGTGCCTTCGTACATGACAGCGATCCGGTCGCAGACCCGGAACAGATCCTGCAAACGATGCGTGATAAGAATAACCGAAACGCCTTGCACCTTGACCCTATTGATCAGATTCAACACGGCTTCCACTTCGGCAACAGCAAGCGCAGACGTGGGCTCGTCCATGATCAGGACTTTAGGCTTGAAGGAAGCAGCACGAGCGATAGCAATGGCCTGACGCTGTCCGCCTGAAAGTTGCGCTACCTTGCCTGTAAGCTTGGGTATGCGGATTTCAAGTGAATCCAGCATCTTGCGGGCTTCGGCCAACATTGTTCTGCTGTCGAGAAACATGCCCTTGCTGATCTCGCGGCCCAGAAAGAGATTGCCAACGACATCGATCTGATCGCAAAGGCTCAAATCTTGAAAGACCATTTCGATATGCCTGTTGCGCGCATCGGCAGGACCGGAAAGACGAACTTCTTCACCCTCGATCGTCATCGTGCCACCGTCGGGAATATAGGTTCCCGAGATGATTTTCGTCAGCGTGGATTTACCCGCCGCGTTGTCGCCGACCAGCCCAAGACACTCTCCCGGGAAAATATCCAGATCGACACCGCGCAATGCCTGATGCGAGCCAAAAGATTTACGGATGCCACGCAGGGAGATACGCGGACTCGAACGTGTACTGCCGGATGCCCCATCTCCGGAGGGTGTAATCCCTCCGGAGTGAGCGGCCGCAGATACTTGCTGGCCGTTCTCAATCATTTGAAGACAGCCCGGTATGGATCGACATTGGCCTTGGTAACAATGGTGATCGGCACAGCGATGTTCTTTTCAACGGCCTGACCGGCAGATACTTTCTGCAGTGCATTGACGGCAGCAGCTCCCATCGCAGACGGGTCCTGCTGAACGACGGCTGCGACAAATCCCGCGTCGATGCCGGCAATGGCTTCGGCCGTCAGATCCCAGCCGAACACTTTGATCGTGTCCTGCTTGCCCTGACTCTGAACAGCGGCGATAGCACCCATCAGTGCCGGTTCACCGGTCGCATAGATTGCTGTCAGGTCCGGATTGCCGGTGATCAGGTTCTCAGCAGCCGACAACGCATTGTCCTGAACGTTCTGTCCGTCGACAACACCGGCAATGACAATACCGTCCGTGCCTTTGATCGTCTTTTCAAAACCTTCCTGACGGACATTCTGAATGTAGGAATTCAAGGCACCAACAACGCCGATCTTCGCCTTGCCGCCCATATTGGCTTTCACGAAATCGAGAAAGAATTTACCCATATCAGCGCCGGCTTTGGCATTGTCCACGCCGATCTGCGCCTTCTGCGGACCTTCCGGCAGGATAGCGTCGATGGCTACAACCGGAATGCCGGCATCTGCCGCCTGCTTGACCGCAGGCATCAATCCATTCACGTCAATGGCAACAACAGCAAGCCCGGAAACCTTTTCCTGAATATAGGTCTCAATCGCACTGTTCTGTGCTGTCGGCTCATTGTTGGAATTGAAAATTACCAGCTTCACACCGGCAGCATCGGCGGCCTTCTGCGCACCCTGATTCATCTGGTTAAAGAAAAGCGCCTGCTGGTTGATCTGTACCAGCGCGATTGTCTTTTTCTCCTGTGCCACCGCGCTTGAAACAACACAGCTCAATGCGGTGAAACCTGCCAGCGCGATCATCATTCTTCTTGTTGTATTCAAAGTCATGTTCTCATCCTCTGTTGATTTTTTTACCGTCACTTGTTTGTTATTTCGCGGGCGGAGCAACGGAGTTCCGCACCACGATTTCAACGGGCAAAAGCTCTTCCGAGGCGGAAGGTTTCCACTCTTGCCAATTCGTTTCCAGAAGCAGTTCCAAAGCCCGGCTGCCAAGCTGCCGGACGGGCTGACGAATGACCGTCAATGGCGGCGCAAAGAGGTGCAGCGGCCCGACATCATCGAAGCCAACCATCGACACGTCATCAGGAACCGACACACCCTGATCCTTGAAAACCTCCAGCAAGCCAATGGCAATTTCATCGGAACTGGCAAAAATCGCCGTGGCCCCATGGCGTTCTTCAAGAAAGCGCAGGGCAGCCTCCCGGCCATAATCAACGGTATATTCGCCGGCGTAGCGGTCCACCCGGGCCAAACCAGCCGTCCGCTCCCGCAGAGCCCTCGCCAAACCATCATAACGGCGCCGGGCACTGATCATGCGCTCGTCGCCACCGACGAAAAGCACATGCATATGCCCATGCTCGGCGAGATGAACACCCGCAAGGTATCCACCATGATCATTGTCGCAGAAGAGCTTTGGCGCTTTTGATCCCGGAATATCTTCATCGACGACGACGACTTTACTCGAACGGTTGATGAGATTGGCAAGAGTGCCGTCATCCGGGTGGTTGGTGATGAAGATCAAACCGTCGACGTGATTGCGCTCGATCAGTTGCAGGTATTCCACTTCACGACCCGCGCGGTTGAGCGTTGCATGGAGCGAGACGGCAAGCTTCTTCGTATCGGCCGCCTGCTCTACTGCCGCAACAAAGGTCGAGAAGAACGGATTGGCAATTTCGGGAACCACCAGACCGATTGTGTCCGAACGCCCCATGCTGAGACGGCGCGCATGCGGGTTTGGAATATAGTTGAGCGACTTGATCGCATCTTCGATGCGCTTTTTCGTATGATAGGGCAGATCAAGGCTGCCGTTCACAAGCCGCGAGACGGTTGTCACCGACACCCCGGCAGCGGAAGCAACATCTTTCAAACTTGGCATTGTTCTTTTGGTCAAGTTCGTTCCCATTTTTGTAAAGCGCTTTACTAAACCGCTTTACAAAAAGAATATCACTTGGGCCCGCTTGTCAACTGGGGGCTTGCGCTAAATTTTCTGAGGTAAATATGGCTGCTGAAATTGCGGCGAAGGAATAACCGGGTATTGCTCGAAACAGCAAAGTCCGGGTGCATGCAATACATGCACCCGGACTACTCAGTATAGATCTGGAAAAGACCGCCATATCAGTGGCGGCCAGGTCTTAGTTATTTCGGCGCAGCATCCACAGGCTTCTGTGCAGCAACCTTGGGGTTGGTCTTCAACAGATCGGCCTGATCGTCCAGAATATGCACTGCTTCATTGAGCAATACATCTTTTGCACTCTTGCGTGCTTTTTCAGCAGCAAGGTCGGCAGTCAGGCTTCGTTCATTGGCAAGCAAACCGTCATCCTGCGTATTGAGATCTGCCGCGTCATCATCACCATCGTCGATCTTGTCGCGTGATTTGAGACGTGCCGCCTGTGTGTTCAACTCATTGCGCCGATCGGTTTCATTGAGCGAAATAACCCGCTTCTTGCGCTGTGTATTGAGCTCGGCAATATCCTCAAGAAAACGCTGATAATCCACATCCTTGTCAACCCGCGCATCGTGACGGCTTTGCAGCTGTGCGACAACGTCCTTGATCTTGTCACTTGCTACGTAATTCGCAGGTTTAACCTGTGACCACGGCAGCGCATTGTCATAACTCGATTCCCCGAAAGCCTCCGTATCGGTAGCGGTCGGCAAACTGACGTCGGGGGTCACGCCGCGCAACTGCGTCGTACCGCCATTGACGCGGAAAAACTGAGCAACGGTCATTTTCAGATCGCCGTATTTCGGCTTATCGTTGTGGGCAACCGCATCGAGGCTGACCATGCTTTGGACAGTCCCTTTGCCAAAGCTTGGTTCACCGATAATGGCACCACGACCATAGTCCTGAATGGCTGCAGCGAAGATCTCGGAAGCCGATGCTGAACCGCGGTTGATGAGAACAGCCATCGGGCCGGTCCAGGCCGGCTTCGGCAGATCATCGCTCTCGACATTCACCGCGCCACTGGCATTGCGTTCCTGAACAATGGGACCCTTGCCGACAAAAAGACCCGTCAGATCAATCGCCTCAGCCAAAGAACCGCCGCCATTGTTGCGCAGATCCATCAGGACGCTATCCACCTTGTCCTTTTTCAGCTCAGCCAAAAGAGCGGCAACATCGCGGCTGGCGCTGCGGTAATTCTTGTCACCTTTGCGCCGCGCATCGAAATCCTCGTAAAACGCCGGCAGGGTAATGACACCGACCTTACGCGTTGCATCGCCATCCTTTACCGACATGATGGTCTTCTTGGCAGCCTGTTTATCAAGGCTGATCTTGTCGCGCACCAGAGAAACAATGTGATGCGTACCATCCGGCCCCGCACCGGCTGGCAAGATGTCGAGACGAACAATGGTGTCCTTCGTGCCACGAATAAGTTTCACAACATCATCGACACGGGTGCCAACCACTTCGGTCATCGCACCTTTCTCGCCTTGGGCAACGCCGACAATCCGATCACCTACGGCCAGTTTACCGGACAGCTGGGCCGGGCCACCCGAAACCAGTTCGCGAATAGTCGTATATTCATCCCTCTCCTGCAGCACCGCACCAATGCCCACCAGTGAGAGCTTCATCGAAATATCAAAATCTGACGATGCCGATGCACCGAGATAATCCGTATGAGGCTCGATGGATGTCGTATAGGCATCCATGAAAATCTGGAACACGTCGTCGCTCTTGTACTTGCTGACGCGTGTCAGGGAGTTTTCATAACGCTTGGAAAGTGTGTCGCGAATTGCAGCGTCGTCCGTGCCCGCGAGTTTCAGACGCAGCCAGTCGTTCTTCACGCGCTTGCGCCAGAGGTCTTTGGCTTCATCTTCAGATTGCGGCCAAG
Source organism: Phyllobacterium sp. 628 (assembly GCF_014189505.1). Lineage (GTDB taxonomy): Bacteria > Pseudomonadota > Alphaproteobacteria > Rhizobiales > Rhizobiaceae > Phyllobacterium. The sequence goes on from NZ_CP050303.1 coordinate 438,235, forward strand.
GCTCCTTGTCCCGCATAAACGCAAAGTCTTCCTTCTGGCTGAAATCAAAACCTTTGGCGAGCAAGTCGCGGGCGTAATTGAGCCGCTCGACCACGCGCTGTTGATACACACTGAAAATCCCAAAAGGGATGCTCAAATCTTCGTCAAAAATTGCGTTGTCAAGCTGCGAGCTCTTGGCAGTGAACCCGTCAATATCTGCCTGAATGAAGAAAAACTTCTCCGGGTCCAGAGACTTTATATATTGATTGACAACCTTGGCAGCCAAAGCATCGTCCAAGGGGATCGGCTTGTAGTGAAAGCGTGATAAAAACTGAGCGCCCAAGTGGGCGGCCTGTGCCTGTTGCTCCGTCGGGGCGAGCACCGGTGGCGCACTGAGCTCCAGCGCTTGAGCAGACGGAGCGATTGCCAAAAAGAGGCACAACAGGCTATATTTCATACGCATATAAATTTTTTCCGATGTCTGATCATGGTGAAGTAGGGAGGAAATTCAGCTTTACTGTGGCAGTTGAGTTGGAAGTGCGATCTTTTTTGGGTATAATTTAAAATGTCCGAGCCAGCCATGGCAGTCCAGCACGTCGGCAGCGATCTGTCCATCACCTTGCAATCACAAGCCAGATATCTTTGATATTTAACGTCATTCCATCTCTTCGCGTGTTTGTCATATCATTCCGGCAATCCTGCTTTCCGCAATGCATCAAGATAGAGCTGGAGGTCTTCGGCTTTCTTCCAGGGAACACCGGAACGTGTCGTTGCAATGGATGTTTCGGGGGCAACACGTAAGAGATTGTTCAACGCTGTACGAGTGGCATCCGCATCGTCAAGTTCCCCAAGAGCAGCCAGAAGCACCCGGTGTCCGGTCGGGAAATTATAGTTGATGTGCAACGCTTTGCGCGCCCACTCGACTGCGGCCTCATAATGTCCCTCGGTAAATTCCGCCATGCCGAAAAAGGCAAAGGTCCAATAGTTGGAAGGATCACGCGGGCTCAAACGGATGGCCATTTTCAGCGTTTCCCGCGCATTGTCGGCATCACCCGCAAGCGCATAATACCCGCCACCCCACATGCGCGCGAAAGCCAGATTCGGATTGATATCAATGGCAGTTTCCAGGCTGCGCTGCGTGTCGTCGAAGCGTCGCAGAAACAACGACACCGCCCCAAGGATAGTGTGTGCTTCCGCATCCCGTTCGTCGAGCCCGACGGCAACCCGAGCCATTTCATATGCTTCGCCAAGTGCCTCTGCAGGTGCTGCGTTCCAGCCGTAGAGCACATCAATAATGTCGCACATCGCGTGGACGACGCGCGCTCTGGCAAGTGTGGGATCAAGGGCGATTGCCTGACGCGCCAGTGTTTTGGCAATAGCACTGTCTTCTTTCGTCCAGCGCCACGCATGCCAGCTGGCACGCATCACACAATCCCACGCATCCAGATTGGCAAGATCTTTTCGGCGCGCCCGCTTCATTTCCGCACCGATCAATTCAGGCGTTACCACCCCGACAATACTTGCCGTAATGTCATCCTGTACCGCGAAAATATCATCAACTTGCCGGTCGAATTGTTCGGCCCAGATATGATTACCCGTTGCTGCGTCAATCAATTGAGCAGTGATGCGGACACGTGCGCCGCTGCGGCGAACGCTGCCTTCAAGCACGTAGCGCACACCAAGTTCGCCAGCGACCTGTTTTATGTCGACAGCGCCGCCACGATACGTGAATGAAGAATTGCGGGCGATGACAAAGAAGCTCTGATTGCGCGCCAGAGCGGTGATGATATCTTCAGCGATACCGTCGGCAAAATATTCCTGATCTTTCGCCGCGCTCATATCCTGGAACGGCAGAACAGCAATTGCAGGTTTCGCAATCCCCGGGGCAGGCTCATCGCGCGGCGCAGCTTTCGCACCAGCCATTATTTCAAGAACGACGCGATAAACCCGGATGCGCTTCTTGATATTCTTGACCTGCCGTTCGCCAAGATCTTCGAAGGTAAAAGCCACCTTCCCTGCGACCTGTTCGAACACATTGGCGGTAATGGAAATCCCGCCCGGGTCGGCCAAAGCTTCCATGCGTGCAGCGATGTTGACGCCATCACCGAAAATATCATCGCCATCAATGACAATGTCACCAATGTTGATGCCCGCTCGATACTGGATGCGATGCGCTTTGGGAACCGTTGCTTCCGCATTGGCAACGCCGCGCTGTATGAGCACCGCGCTCTCAACAGCATCGACAACACTGCCGAATTCTACCAGCAAACCGTCACCGGTTGTCTTGACGATACGGCCATTGTGATCACGCAGGATTGGATCGATAATGTCCTGACGATGAATGCGCATCCGTGAAATGGTAGAAGCCTCATCAGCCTCCATATGGCGTGAATAGCTCACCATATCGATGGCCAGAATAGCAACCAACCTGCGCGCAACACGATCGATAGCCAACACCGCTCCCCATGCGAATAGTTCTGCGGTGACATTACGAGCCTAAATTGCACAAGTCCATTTGAAACACGGGCACATGACAGTTTGCTGTTACCGGCCCAATGTTCACAAAATCCACCAGTCATTTTACCGGTGCCGCGCTGGCTGCGTCCGCAGCGCGCCGCTTTAAAAAGTCGTATTCGCGCCTATTGTCCGTCAACACCGATGCGGCTTCAAATGCAGCTCTCGCTTCTTCATAGCGGCCGAGTTTGTAGAGAAAATCACCTCGAACACTGGGCAGCAGATGATAATTCTTGAGTGCTGGTTCTCCCATCAGGTTGTTTACAATGACCAGACCTGCTTCCGGTCCTTCTGCCATACCAACAGCAACTGCTCGATTGAGCTCGATGATGGGTGAAGGCATGACCTCGATCAATTCCGCATAGAGTTCAGCGATGCGTGACCAGTCGGTTTCCTCGGCAGTTTTCGCTTGTGCGTGACAGGCGATGATTGCCGCCTGCAACACATAGAAACCCCTCGCACCGCCGAGTTCACGTGCCCGGACAAGCGCGCGTAATCCACGCCGGATCTGTAGCTGATCCCAGCGCGCACGATTCTGATCAAGCATGAGGATAGGTTCACCCGCCGCATCTGTCCGTGCCGCTGTGCGAGAGGCATTCATTTCCATCAAGGCAAGCAGTCCATAGGCTTCGGCTTCATGAGGCGCGATAGAGGTAAGGACGCGGCCCATGCGCAACGCTTCGTTGCACAGTTGCGGGCGGAGCCAGTCCTGACCACGCGTAGCGGTATAGCCCTCATTGAAGATGAGATAGATGACTTCCAGCACCGAGACGAGCCGCTGCGCAAGTTCCTCGCCGGTAGGCGTTTCATATGCCAGCCCCGATTCTGAAAGTGTCCGCTTTGCCCGGACAATACGTTGAGCAATCGTCGCAGCGGGTTGCAGAAAAGCTCTGGCAATTTCCTCTGTTGTCAGGCCGCAGATCATCCGCAATGTGAGGGCCGCGCGGGCCTCGCGCGATAATAGCGGATGACAGGCAGTGAAGATAAGCCGCAGCAGCTCGTCGCCTATATCGTCATCGAGGGCGGAGTCGAAATCAGGCATGGTCTGCTGTTCCTCCTCCATCTCTGAGGTGATCATTTCGTGTTTGCGATTGAGCATTTGACCACGGCGTAAGTGATCCAGCGCACGGCGCTTTGCGGTCATCATCAGCCAGGCACCGGGCTTTTCCGGAACACCGGTTTCCGGCCATCGTTCGAGTGCGGCCACAAGGGCGTCCTGCGTTAGCTCTTCTGCCAGCGGCACATCGCGCAGCATCCTCGCCAGACTGGTGATCAGCCGGGGTTGCTCCACCCGCCAGACGGCGAGGATTGCGCTGTGGGCGTCGGCGGCCGTCATGGCCGCCTGCCATTTTGGTTGGTCCTCTGGCTCAACCGCCAGCCAACACGCGAATTTCGCACGTGCCTTCCCAACCGGGCTGGTGATCTTTATGCAGCTGCAGGAACTCGAGCCCCGAAGCCACGGCTTCTTCCTTGCTCTTGAACTCCATAATCACATAGCCGCCGATGACTTCCTTGGCTTCGACCATTGGCCCGTCGATGACGTTGAGCTTGCCATTGATCAGGTTGATGCGCGCACCGCTGTCGATGGGCATCAATTCGCCGCCATCAAGCATGCGTCCGGTCTGAAGTTCCCGGTTAGCGAGCTTGTTCATTGCTTCGATAAGCTCGGGGGTTGCCGGATCATTGTTGGCGGTGGTGATGATTGACATGAAACGCATTTGATATTCCTCCTGAGGCGAGCTTCGGGCACCATTGCCGCTGAACTGTCTCGCTTATGAAGACAACGAACCAGCTTTCAACAGATCGACATCCTTTTGGAAAAAAATTTCATCGGACCAAAATTGAACCCGGGCGTCGCCCGAGTGAAACATTGAGGGCCTATCAGTTCAACCCATCAAATGGGCTTCGCCAAGCATCAATCGCCCATAGCTGTTCATGCCAGCGCTGAACATTCGGAAACTCTGCCAGCGGCAGACCCGCGCCCTCTGCAAAGGGCAGAGATGTAGCAACCCTGAAATCCGCATAGGAAATACGATCGCCGACCAGCCATGTCTTCCCGGCGAGTTGGTCGTCAAGAATTCCCGCATAACGCCGGAAATCAAGCATTGCTTCATTAAGGATCGCTGGATCAACCGTCTCGGATGAAAAGGTCGGATGGATCAGCTTGTAAAAATAAAGGCAACTGCCTGCTGTATTGAGATGGTGGGTGCACCAGCTGATCCACATGATCATTTCCGCCATCTCATCATCGGTTCGCCAGAAGTCCGAACCCGCAAGCGCTGAAAGGCGGCAGGTAATGGCATCCGCCTCCCAGAGCGTGTGCTTTTCTTCAACGAGGACCGGGACGAACCTGTTCGGATTGATGGACTGGAAAGCCTCTTCATATTTCGGATCGCGCGGGCTCATCCGTACATACTCGACTGGCGCATCAAGATACCGGGCACCCGCGACGGCGACACGCGGATTAAGGTTCTTTGAATAATACAGTTTCATGCGGTGCACCTCCCTTGGGCAACATGAACTTCATACTTGACGATTTAGGTTGATATCAACACAATACATGCATGTCAAAAGACCAGACAGTCCCATTTCAGACCACACTCCACGTTCGCGACCATTGCCTGTGTCTGCATGTTCAGCGCGCAGCGCGCGCTCTGGCGCGCCGCTTTGATGAAGCGTTGCGCCCGGCTGATTTGAACAATGGCCAGTTTTCGCTACTCATGTCGCTCAATCGGCCGGTGCCGCCATCGCTCGGGTCAGTCGCCAATCTGCTCGCGATGGACCGGACGACCTTGACGGCAAATCTGAAACCTTTGGAACGTCGCGGTCTGGTAACCGTTGCAGCCGATCCCTCAGACCGTCGCAGCCGGCTACTCTCGCTGACCGCGCTCGGCCACGCGGCGCTTTTAACTGCCCTGCCCATATGGAAGCGCACCCATGCAGAGGTAGAACTTGATCTTCCACCACCCGGAGCAGATTCGCTTCGCTCAGCGCTTCACGCCCTGACCTAAGTCCAACATTCAATCAGCATAACAGTGAGGAGATGTACGATGACAAGCAATCAAACACTCGCACCTGCGAAAGAACTGGCAAGCAAGAATCAAACCCGCTTCCCCAACGAGAACGAGGAATACCGGCGCGCGCGCAACGCCCTCTTGGCTGAAGAAATCGAACTGCGCCGCCATATTGAGCGCGTGGCCGAACTACGCCGTGCACTGCCGCCAGGCGGAGAGGTAAAGGAAAACTATCGTTTCGAGGGGGAGAATGGCCCCGCGAGCTTCGCTGATCTTTTCGGCGGAAAACAGACGCTTATCCTTTACAGCTATATGTTTGGACCGCAACGCCAGCGTCCCTGTCCCATGTGCACAGCGCTTATCTCCGCATTGAACGGCGAAAGCCTTGATATCGAACAGCGAGCCGGTTTCGCGGTCATCGCACGTTCGCCGATCGAAAGGCTCGTGGCATTCAAAAAGGAACGTGGCTGGAGAGACATCAAGCTCTATTCCGATGTCAGTGGTGACTATACCCGCGCCTATGTGAGCGAAGACGATGATGACATGCCGGCCTACAACGTCTTCACCCGGCGTGACGGCAAGATCCGGCATTTCTGGAGTGGCGAGTTGGGTATGGAAACCGCCGATCCGGGGCAGGACCCGCGCGGCGCGCCTGACCTTATGCCGCTGTGGAACGTGCTTGATACCACCCCCGAAGGCCGCGGCGCGGATTGGTATCCGAAACTGGAATATACAAAATAAGCAAAGGGATCGTTGACCCTGCCGGATGTGGTTGCTATCCAGATCGCGGAATTGGTTCCGCGATCAAAAGCGGATGAAAAGGGCACTCCCAAAGATGCGCCGGGGAAGCAGATGGTTTGCTATAGCCGGTACGGTGTGGCTCACAGCCTTAGCTGCCATGCTTGGCAATACATCTGCAATCCAGGCTGCCCCACCTCAAAGAGTGGTTTCAATAAACCTGTGTACCGACCAGCTTGCCATGCTTCTGGCGGCTGACGGACAGCTTTATTCCGTATCGCATCTCGCCAGCGATGAAACCGTATCGGTTCTCGCTAAACAAGCCGGGGAGTTTGTGACCAATCATGGTCTGGCCGAAGAAATTTTCCTGATGAAACCGGACATGATCCTGAGCGGCACATACACGACACGGGCAACAATCGATATTCTGAAACGGCTTGGGTTTCGCGTCGAAGAATTCGCGCCGGAATTTTCATTCGATGACATTCGCAAGAATGTGCGTCGGATGGGCTCACTGCTTGGACAGAATGCAAAGGCCGAACAATTGCTGCGGGACATGGATGCTACATTGGCTGGCATAGGGCCGAAAGCACCTGATGCGCCGACCATCGCGCTTTACTATGCCAATCAGCTCACGTCGGGCAGCGGCACTCTGGCTGGTGATGTGGTCAATCATGCCGGACTTAACAACATGGGTGAAAAGCTTGGCCTGCAGGGCACACAGAAGCTACCTCTGGAGCAGCTTGTCATGGCCAAACCCGACCTGATCGCAGTCCACAATGCCTATGCTGCGCCAGCACTTGCCTATGAGGCACAGGTTCACCCGGCATTTCGCGCAGCTTTGCAGGGTAAGAGTTTGATCGACATTTCTGACAAATACTGGATATGCGGCGCACCATTCACAGCTGACGCCGTGAAACTGCTTTCGGAATCGGCAAGGCAGGCAATCAGCCAATGAAGGATCATTTTCGCCTGCTGTTGCTTGGTCTGTCACTGATCACTCTGCTCATGTTCGCATTGTCGCTGTTGACGGGGCCTGCAGCCGTCAGTGTTTCGGATAGTCTCAATGCATTGTTCACGGGACAGGGTGATGCCCTCGTTCTCGTCATGCGGGAAATCCGGCTGCCACGCGCGCTTCTCGGCCTGATGATTGGCGCAACGCTCGGTCTTTCCGGTGCTGTTTTACAGGGCTATTTGCGCAATCCGCTGGCGGAGCCCGGTTTGCTGGGTGTCAGCGCTTCAGCATCACTCGGCGCTGTCATTGCCATTTATAGTGGCTTGTCTCTAGTCTTTCCTCTTGCTCTGCCACTTATGGCACTCGCCGGTGCCGTCATCGCTGTGCTGCTGGTACAGGCGCTTGCCGGACGGGCTGCGGGAACGCTGATCATTATTCTCGCCGGTGTTGCCGTTTCAAGTTTCGCCGGCGCCATGACATCGCTTGCACTCAATCTGTCGTCCAACCCTTTTGCTGCCATGGAAATCCTTTACTGGATGTTGGGGTCGCTCACCGACCGTTCCATGCTGCATGTGGCTCTCGCTGCACCGTTCATTCTCGTTGGATGGGCATTGCTTTTCAGTCTTGGCCGGTCGTTGGACGCTCTGACACTTGGGCCCGACGCGGCTGCAAGCATGGGGATCAGCGTCAAGCGCGTACAGCTCATCGCCATTCTGGGGACGGCTGCCTCCGTCGGCGCATCGACCGCCGTAGCAGGCGCTATCGGCTTTGTCGGATTGATCGTTCCACACATCTTACGTCCGCTGGTGGGATCGCAGCCTTCGCGCCTGCTTCCGGTCAGCGCACTTGGAGGAGCTTCGATGCTTTTGGCAGCGGATGTTCTCGTGCGCATGATTGCACCGGGCCGCGACCTGAAGCTTGGCGTCCTGACTGCTATCGTCGGTGCACCCTTCTTTCTGTGGCTTGTTTTCCGCACAAGGCGGGCCTTGATATGAGCTTCCTGAAGCTTTCCCACCTCAATGTATCACTGGGATCCAAATCCGTATTGCGTGATGTTTCGCTCGATATTGGCAAAGGCGAATTCATCGGTTTGATCGGCCCGAATGGTGCAGGCAAATCCACATTGCTTAAAAGCGTCCTCGGACTGGTGCCATCGACGGGAGAAATCTCCGTCGCAGGAATATTATCTGATCGCCTCAGTACGAAAGAGCGTGCACGGCACATTGCCTATCTGCCGCAGGATCGCGAAATCGGCTGGGCAATTTCGGTGGAGAAACTGGTCGCGCTTGGTCGCACGCCTCATTTGGGCGGGTTTGCTGGTCTGGATGAGAATGATGTGGCAATCATTGAAAACGCCATACGTCGCATGGACATTGCAGAGTTTCGTCATCGCTCCGCCCTCGACCTTTCCGGCGGCGAACAGGCACGGGTACTCATCGCGCGTGCTCTGGCGCAGGACGCCCCTCTTCTGCTGGCTGACGAGCCAACGTCCGGACTGGATCCTGCCCATCAAATTGGCCTCATGCAGTCCCTCGCCGAGCTTGCGAGCGATGGTTCAGCTGTCATTGCATCGCTGCATGATCTTGGCTCGGCGGCACGCTGGTGCAGCCGGCTCATCTTGATCCATGAGGGCCAAATCGCTGCCGATGGCTCCCCTCTTGAGGTCCTGACCGCAGAACGCCTGCGCACAATCTACGGCGTTGAAGCCTATCTCGAAACAACGCAGCAAGGGCTGATTGTTCAGCCCATCTCGCTCATTGCAAAATGACAGCAAGCATTGAACGCGCTATGCCGCTCCATACCTGCTGCGCAGATGCCCGATAAAATGCTTGGCGTTGAGTTTTTCGCCGGTGGCGCGTTCGAGCAGTTCCGGCGTGGACCAGCGAGAACCCCGCGACCACAGCTTTTCCCGGCGCCAGTCATTGATTGCTGTGAAATTGCCTTTGGCAAGATCACTATCGGCAGCCGGATATTCCTTCGTCAAGGCCGTCCATTGCTGTGCGGCCATCATGGCGCCAAGGGTATATGAGGGGAAATAGCCAAACGCACCTGCCGGCCAATGCACGTCTTGCATCGGGCCATCTGCCGGATTGTCGATGGTGGAAAGACCGAGATAATCACGCATTTTTGCGTCCCAGGCCTCGGGAAGATCGGCAGTGTCCAGACGGCCGCTGATCAATTCCTGTTCCAGTTCGAACCGCAAAATAACATGCAAGGGATACGTTACTTCATCCGCATCGACCCGGATCAGGCCACGCTCGACGCGGTGCACATGCGGCAGAATATCCTCCAGCGACCAAGGTTCTCCCAGATGCTTTTCAACAACCGGAAGGGCCCATTGCCAGAATGCCGGATTGCGGCCGAGCTGCTTTTCAACAAACAGGCTTTGGCTCTCGTGCACGGCCATGCCGCGCGCCTTGCCCAACGGCCAATGCGACCATGCTTTTGGGAGGTTCTGCTCATACAGCGCATGGCCGGTTTCATGCAAAACACCCATAAGCGCCGACAAAAACTCTGTCGTTCTGTAACGCGTGGTAATGCGCACATCACTTGGCACGCCGCCGCAGAACGGATGATGCGAGACAGAAAGGCTGCCATGCGCAAGATCGAAGCCGACCGCAGCCATCATCGCAAGACCAAGCTCACGCTGTTTGTCGATGGGATAAACACCTGAAAGCTGTTTCAACGGATGCTTTGCCAACCGTTCTTCCTGAATGGCCAGTGCCTCCGGCACAAAGCCTTTGAGAAAGTTTTTCAGTTCCGTGAAAACCGGTTCGATGTCAGCCGCGCGGTTACCCGGATCATGCTGCTCGATCATGGCGTCGTAGGGGTCAAGCCCAAGCACATCGGCACGCATGGCGGCTTCTTCACGCGCCAAGGCAATCACGCCATCAAGTGCGGGCAAAAATCCGGCCCAGTCGTTCTTGGCACGAAGATCGCGCCAGAGCTGCTCGCAGCGCATCCGGGTGTTTGTCTGACGTTCGACGAATTCTGCCGGCAGACATGTCAGGTTGGTATATTGCCGCCGGAACTCGCGTACCGCAGCGGTCTGCTCATCGCTGAGCGCTTCGCCTTCGGCGACAGCAATCCAATCGGCGATCTCGGGAGCAGCTGCCTGACGATGATACATGCCCGCAAGTGAGGCCATTGCCTCGGCACGCTTTTCTCCTCCCCCGACAGCCATATGGGTCGCCTCATCAGCGCCCAGAATAGCCATCGCGTGTTCGAGTGCTTCAAGCTTACGGCCGAGATCATCGATTTTCTGGAACGACATGCTGTTTCCCGTTGGCGAATCCTGTTTCAGATGAGCAACGAGAGGATGTCAATTTTTCGGCGAGTGCAAGCCTGAATCCGTACGGGCTTCGATCGCGCGGATGACCGCCGCAGTGTCTTCCGGCCCGTGCCCCAGCGCCAAAGCCTCGTCGTAAAGTGTGTAACAGGCGTCGAGCAGTGGCGAGGCCAAACCGGTCTCGCGGGCAGCCGCAGCGATAAGACGGCTGTTCTTGAAGACGTCAGCTATAGACGTTTGAGCGGTGAAGTCGCCTTCAAGGAGTTTGTTCGCCCTTATGCGCGAGACATTGCTCGCCATGGGGCCAGCGTCGAGCACGGCAACAAATTGCTGCAAATCGATATGGTGTCGATCGGCGAAATGAAACGCTTCGGCAAGGCCCGTCATCATCGTGACGAGAAACAGATTGACCGAAAGCTTCATCAGCAGGGCCGAAGGAACCGGCCCGCAAACGACAGTCTGATGGCACATCGGCTGGAATAGCGGACGTATCTCTTCCACAGTAGCGGGTTCGCCCGACAGCATACCAACAAGCTGTCCAGCTTCGGCGGGTTTGCGTGAGCCAGAAACGGGGGCTTCAACATAGCTGCCGCCAGCAGCACGAATATCGGCTTCGAGTGTACGCGAATATTCGGCTGAATTAGTCCCCATGCTGACAACGATGTGCTGCCCGACATTCGCAGCAAAATCCGGCGTGCCACGACCCAGAACCAAATCTGTCGAGGCGCTATCGACCATCATGAGAATGACGATCCGTGCCTGTTTGAAAACGTCAGCGGTATTCTCGGCCACCTTGGCGCCCTCAGCTCGCAGAGCTTCTGCTTTGTCGGCCGAGCGATTCCAGACCACAAGTGGCGTGCCCGCACGCGCCAGATTGAGTGCCATGGGCTGGCCCATAATACCAAGGCCAATAAAACCTATATCCATGTGTATCTCCCGATGGACGCCTGCTCTGCGAGGAGTAGCAATTCATCCGATATTCGACTATCAAATAGATAGGAAATAACACTTCAGGAATTCGAAACTATGAACCGCACGTTCGACATGGATGCCTTGCGCACAATGGTTGTGGGTACAGAGCTCAAGAGCTTTGCCCGTGCCGCATCACAACTTGGACGCTCCCAATCCGCCGTCAGCATGCAGTTGAAAAAGCTGGAGCAACAGGCTGGACAGGTCTTGTTTCGCCGCAGCGGGCGCGGTCTGGTCCTGACCGAGGCTGGCGACTCGTTGCTCATCTACGCCCAGCGGATCATCGCGCTGAATGACGAGGCAACCGCTTCGCTTGGCACGACAGTGGCGACTGCGCCCGTCAGGATCGGACTTCCACAAGACTTTTTCGACGACGTGATGCCAGCCACTCTCACGCGATTTTCGCGTCAACATCCGGGTATTCACGTTGAGGTTCGTGCCGGACGCAACTATGCGCTGGAAGAAGAAGTTCGCACCGGACAACTCGATGCGGCCATCGCATTCTTTCCGGCAAGTTCGGATGCACATGGAACACTCATAGCTTCCCGGCCCATGCTATGGTTCGGCGGCAAAAACCTGTTCCGGGCTGAAAGCAGCGAGCCACTGCCACTCGTGCTAAACGACCATCCATGCCTGTTTCGCCAAACCGCGCTGCAAACATTGGAAAGCAAGGGATTCCGTTGGCGAATGGCGCTCACAACCCCAAGCCTTCCCGGTATATGGGCGGCGCTGCGCTCCGGACATGGCCTATCCATCCGGACCGGCCATCGTATTCCGGCGGGTATATGCGATATAGGCCATGAATTTGGCCTTCCGGACTTACCGCCGATGGAGCTTCGTATGCTCACCGCAGGAAAATTATCGCCTGCAGCGGCAGATTTACGGGATATTCTTGATCAGGTCGTCCGGTCCCGCGTCGCCGTATAACTTCAGTTCGCGGTACAGCCGAACGCCCGGCCAATGTCGGCTCCACAGCTTATCACTCCGTGCGCCATCCATTGTCATTGACACAGCTGCGGCGAAGGGTTTGATGGTGCCGGAAATTTTTATGCCGATTGAACGACTTGGCTTCCGGCTTGTAACCAACATTAAAAGGAAAAATGAATGGAACAGGATAGTTCCGGTATAGCCGGCAATTTTGACGCTATGGCCAATTTTATCGAGCATTTCGAAATCAACCGGGATCGCGGAGAACGCTGCCGCTTTGATGCAAATGTTGTATTCAAAAGTTCACGCGAAGTGGAAGAATACACGCGCGTCTACCTGAGTTTTCGCGATGATGATGTTTCAACCGTACGTTTTGCCGAAAAGGGTGATCTCAACCCGGTCTTCGTGCACACGGAGTTCAGAGTAACGACGTCCGTCATGAAATTTGAGGACAACGAATTGCAGATCACCGGTGTGTCGCCAAAGGTTGGTGCATACAAGGTAAGCATCAGGCCGGCATAGGAATTATCGGATCGGCTGCCGGTCCACGGGAATAGTTCCGCAGACCGGCACGGCAATACAAGATCAGGACGCGTTTAGTGCCAGCGTTCGCTGGCGTCCGACGAACTGGTAAGCAATTGCCAACAAACCGAACCAGATCGGGGCGACATAGAGCGCCACGCGGGTTGATGGATCGAACCCAAGGAACACGGCGACCATAATCAGGAACGCAACCACGACCCAGTTTGCCACCGGCGCGCCGGGCATACGGAAGTCAACGCGCTTCGCCTTGCCCTGCGCCACGGCGCGGCGATAGCCAAGGTGCGCAATCATGATGATCGACCAGGTCCACAAGCTGCCCACCAGCGAAATACTGGTAATCCAGATAAAGGCCTGTTTGGGCACGACGTAATTCAAGAGAACACCGATTGACATAACCGCCGCCGATGCGGTGATGCCATAAAACGGCACATGGTTGCGGCTGACCTTGCCGAAGATGCGCGGTGCCTGACCGGACCGGGCCAACGTGAACAGCATGCGGCCATTGCTGAAAATACCACTGTTGCATGACGACGCTGCAGCGGTAATAACCACAAAGTTGATCACGTCAGCAGCGATGCTCAGTCCCAGCTTATCGAACACGTATACGAAGGGGCTGACGTCCGGATTGAGCTGGTTCCACGGCAACAGGGCCATGATGACGGCCAGTGCACCCAGATAGAAAATCAGGATACGCCAGATAATCCCATTGGTGGCGCGCGGAAGCACCTCCTCCGGATTCTCCGCTTCACCCGCTGTCACACCGATCAATTCAACGCCCTGATAGGCGAACATCACCATTTGCAGAGCTAGCACGGCCCCCATGATGCCAAAGGGCAGAAAGCCATCGTGTGCCCACAGATTGGAAAAACTTGCCTGTTGTCCCAGTTCGCCGATGCGAAAGACAATGATTGCCAATCCGCCTAGGATAAGCGCCACGATCGTGACAACCTTGATGAGCGCAAACCAGAATTCCAGCTCACCGAACAGGCGCACCGCTACAACGTTGACGATGTACAGCACGGCCAATGTGATCAAGGCCGGAAGCCATTGTGGAATGTCCGGCAGCCAATAGTGGATATAGACACCAACGGCGGTGATTTCAGCCATCCCGATTACGACCCACATGAACCAATAGGACCAGCCGGTGACAAACCCGGCGAATGGGCTGACATATTCTTCAGCGTAGGTGGCAAATGAACCCGCGACAGGCCTGTGCATCAGCAACTCGCCCAGCGCGCGCATGATGAAAAACACAGCGATGCCGCCGACGGCGTAACTGAGCAAAAGGCCTGGGCCGGCAGTCGAAATAGCCTTGCCCGAACCCAGAAACAGTCCAACACCGATCGCGCCACCGATGGCTATCATGTGGATGTGGCGACTCTTCAGCTTGCGGGCAAGATGGCCGTCATCCGGCGCATCCAGTGGTTGGCTGGGCGAACTCATAGCAGTATCTCCTCCTGGTCTATGATTAGATCGTCGACGCGACTCCCAAGTCGGCGGGATATTACAGAGATCGGGCGCAACTTGATCATCGTTTAGGTCAATATTATTGACCTATTGAAAAGATATTTGATGATAGATGACTTGCTTTATTGAAATGCAGGGATGCAGCGAGAACTTCAAATATGAAAACCCATCGCAAAATAAAGGCGGTTGCTCAGATCAAATCCAGATAAGTCACAAGTTCCCTGGCAGCCGCACCACCGGCGCGATTCGCCCCGATTGTCGATGCGGAAGTGCCGTAACCGACCAGATGAATACGCGGATCTTTGGCTACCTGCGTCGCCAACTTGCCGGCCATGAGAATACCGCCATTGTCTTCGCGGATTTGCAGCGGCGCCAGATGATCGAGGGAACTGCGGAACCCGGTGCACCAGAGAATGACATCGGCTCTTTTCTCGGTGCCGCCCGCCCAACGTACTCCCTCCTCGTATATTTCGTCGAACATTGGCAGGCGTTTAAGAACACCACGATCCCGTGCAGCTTCCAGCGCCGGCGTCCACGGTATGCCCGTAACCGACACAACAGAGCCCGGAACGAGGCCACGGCGTACACGGTCTTCCACCATGGCAACCGCCAACCGGCCATCATCAGAAGTGAAGGGTCTGCTGCGGAACTGTGGTTCGTGACGCGTGACCCACGTGGTGGATGTCACGCGCGATATTTCATCCAGCAACTGCAAGGCGGATATTCCGCCACCCACGACGACGACATGTTTTCCAGCAAATTCATCGGCCGTGCGGTAATCGCGCGTATGCAACTGCTCACCTCTAAACGTGTCAGCGCCCGGATAGACCGGAATATACGGTGTTTCCCATGTGCCGGTGGCATTGATGATACCGCGCGCGGAAAAGACCCCTTGATCAGTCTCAACGCGAAAACGCCCGTCGCGCTCGCAGACCACTTTCACCGTCTGCGGCCGATAAACCGGTAGATCAAATTTCTGCTCATAGGCCGCATAATATTGCGGCACGGCTACGGAAGCCTTGACCTCTGCTCCCACATCAACCGCATCGGAAAACTGCATGCCGGGAAGATCGTGAACCCGGTTCACTGTCGTTAATGTTAGAGATGGCCAGCGATATTGCCACGCCCCGCCTGCTTTGGCGGACTTATCCAGCACCAGATAGTTTTTCCAGGCCTTCAAACCGAGGTGATGCAGGTGATATGCTGATGAAAGGCCCGCTTGCCCGCCGCCAATGATAATAATATCGACTTTGAGAACTGTCCGGACATCGTTTATTTTAGCGCGAATGTCCAAGCTCGGGTCAGTTGAAGAGAGTGCGGGATCGGAAGGCATTCCCCATCATAAATCCCCAATGATAGAATTCAAGACAACCGCTCACAATCGGTCATGCGGAAAATCCTAAAGGAGACTTGGGTGTAGTACGGCAGAGAAAAGCGCAAGCAGCCTGCAAACCCTGCGAAGTGGATGTCTATATCTTGGAAAAGACGGGTCGATCGTAAGAGGCGAAATCGACGTCAGATTTGAAAATTATTACCCTGTTCAATGGCGATGCATGCGCGAGTTGAGCACCCGCGCATGCATAAAGTCTCGATTCTGTTACGCCACACCTTCGCAGCCAGCGGCTGGAATACGGGTGCCAGATAAGAGCGCATTGTCGGGCTCCAGGATCACATCGGGAGCGGCGGCACGCTGCCATTCGACGGCTGCGACCTTTTGGAAATTTCTGCGGGCCACAGATTTCATAAGGAGCTCAAACTCTTTACGGGTCACGTGATCAGCGTTCATGACGGCGTTGATCATGGGATCCGACAGGGCTTCGGCAATAGTAAGATCGGCATATGTCTGTGGCATGATGCACTCCTTCTCCGCGGTCATTGAACCGCAACTCCATGTAAGAAATTAAATCTGTTTTTCTTGTGACCTTGTTCAAAAGCCAATTGGTAAAAATTGACAGGAGAACCAAATGCGTGTTACCGGTAAGTAACAACCCCTAGTTACTGGACGGTAACATTCATGTCAAGCGCACTGATGCGGAAAACGCAAACACCATCTCACGATGGTGTTACGACAGCTGAATCTGAGAATACCCGCCTGCCCCCACGCGATCGAATTATAGCCAGCGCAATTGATCTCTTTCGGCAGCAAGGCATTAAAGGTGTCGGCGTCGATGCGATTGCCGAAGCGGCAGACTCCAACAAGATGACTCTCTATCGTCACTTCGGGTCAAAAGATGATCTGATTTGCGAGTGTCTCAAGAAAACGTCGGCACGTCGTGAACAGATTTGGCGTGATCTCGAGGCTGCCCATCCCAATGATCCTATCGGTCAGGTGCGTGGCTGGATCGAAGAAGCAGCTGAACGCATTTTTAGCGATCCTCGCGGCTGTGATCTTGCCAATGCTGCGGTCGAGTTAAGGGAAGCAAACCATCCGGCTTTACAATTGATTATAGAAGCCAAAAAGGCGCATATGGAACGCCTTATCAATCTTTGTCGTGCTGCCGGAATAAAACAGCCGGAACAATTGACAGATGCTCTTGTTTTGTTGGTCGAAGGTGCCCGGGTTTGCAGCCAAAGCGCTGGCATCGAAGGCCCGCAGCAACAATTGAAACGCGCGTGTGATGCGATGATTGCTGCCTATTCCCCAGACAGTTAAAGCCACCATTTTGATTGAGTAACGCCAGCCTTGACGCGCCGGCCTGCCCTCATCTGCCATCACTGGAACCCGGCACAAGCCGGTTAACGTCTATCGGCGCAGATCCTCACAATCCTCTTTGATCTGCGCCATTACCCCCCTCTCTTGCACACTTCACGCAGTTGTTATTGGAGCAAGCTGCCAAACCGCACAGATTACACAAATTTAATTTGCTAGTCCCCCCACAGTGGACAAAGACATTGTCACTAGTGGCAGGCTCGCAATCGATAACAATCCGGATAGAGAATTGATCGAATGGGAATTGCATTCATGAATGGCAGCATGCCAGAGACGCTTCCCGGCATCAGCCACGAAACCCGTTCGCAATGGTTATTGCAGAGGGTGGCTATTCTTCGCCGCAATCCCAATTTTGGTGCTGCTGCGAATGAGTATGCGCTTGGCGCTGTCGGTGTCTTTGAAGGACGCTACATGGCCAACAAAGTGATGGCCAATGTCGCGCGGCAAGTCATCTGCATGTCCGTTCTTGCCCTGCACTTCACACGAACCAACGGAAACCACGGCGCTACGATTTCAAGCATTCAGAACATTACGTCTGCTTTGGGATTGTGCAGTAAGAACACGACGGCAGCGACGATAGATCTTCTCGAAAACATCGGTCTTGTCACGCGGGTACCAGACGAAAGCGATCACCGGAATCATTTGATACAGCCGACCAATAAGCTGATTTATGGTATCCGGAGAATCATCGGAATTACCTTCAACGCCGCCGGCAAGCTTTTTCCCTTGCGGCAGTATCAGCAGCTGATTGATGGGCCGGACGATTTTATGGAGCGCTATTTTGCCTCCAGCCTTCATTCGCTGCTCAACGTCAGTTCAATGCTTTCTGAACTCCACAGTTCTCAGCTTTTTGCCATCAGTGATGGCGGCGGCGTGCTCCTTTGCAAACTGATGTCGCTGAAAAAACTCGATGCTCCGGAGAACGAGAATTTCGTCTGTTTCCCCTATGACGAGATCGGGAATCTCTACGGTGTTTCCAGAACCCATATCCGGCGCTTGATGAAACGCGCTGAGGTCGAAGGCCTTGTTCGATTGCTCGAAGACGGCGGGCGCAAGATCGAGATATTGCCCACCCTCAACGATGTCTTCGAGAATATGGTTGCGGCACATATTGCCAGAGCGCAATTCGATATTCACTTGGCCAATCAAGATTTCGACCTACTTCCTGTCGATCTTTACGCCTAAAGCAAGTTTTGCTTTAGGGCCCGACCTCGGTCTCTGCTAATTCCCCAACGTTCCATTTCACCAGTATAAATAAAATGACCCTGCCTTCGAAAGGCAGGGTCTTTGAGTATTGACTGGAGATCAACTGAACTCAATTGCCTTCTTGCCAAGAGCAGTCCTTCTACGCTGACGAGAATGAGCACATACACGTTGCATCCAATTTTTTGGGTAGTCAAAGGACATAACTGGTGGCTTTTTGCTACCAAATTCAAGATGCATTTCCTGCGGAAAAGCGCCGCTGCGAAGAAAAAACACTTACCCGGCTTAACCGGATCCGATCGTGCGGATAAAACGATAAACTCACGTTCTTCTTACAAAAAAGTGATTTGCTAATCCAAACGCCAGATCGCGCAGGGGTTTGAAAACGATTGCCGATCACAAAGAGATGTCAGATTGAAATTTTTGGCAAAACACAGATGTAGCAAATTAGCAACATCACACTTGGTAGCAATATAGCACCAGTTATGTCCTTTGACCAAAGGGGTACCAAAGTAAGACATAAGTGAGGCACAGCGCATTGGGACGCTTGCTTTAACAATTGATCCGTAACTGGAGATCGACATGAATATCAAGAGTCTTCTTCTCGGCACCGCTGCCGCACTTGTTGTGGTATCGGGAGCACGCGCTGCAGATGCAGTCGTTGTGGCCGAACCTGAAGCCGTCGAGTATGTGAAAGTTTGCGACGCATACGGTGCCGGCTTCTTCTACATTCCTGGAACTGAGACATGCCTGAAGATCGGCGGCTATCTGCGTGCTGACATTAAGGGTGGCGACAATGTGTACACCGGCGGTCACATCAACAACGGTAGTGATCCGAACGGTGATGGCACATATAACTTCCAGACACGTGCCACAGTCCGTTTCGACGCACGTTCGGAAACAGAACTCGGCACGCTGCGTTCATACATCGAGACCCGTTTCAACTATACAAACGGAAACAATGACACGTCCATTCCGAATGCGTTCCTCGAACTCGGCGGTTTCCGCATCGGTGTTGCCGATGAAATCTTCGGTTCGTGGGTCGGTTATGCCGGCGATATCATCAACGACGACGTGATCCAGTACAACAGCTTTGCCAGCAATCAGGTCAGCTACACCTACACCGGCGGAAATGGCTTCTCGGCCATCATCGCGGCTGAACAGGGTGAAGCTGAAAACTTGAATGGTCAAAACTACGATTATCGCATTGATGATTACATGCCACACGCTCTTATCGGTGCGAAGTGGGAACAGAGCTGGGGTAAGATCTCGGGTATCGCTGGTTACGATTCTGCTGTCGAAGAGTGGGGCTTCAAGGCTCGCTTGGACGTGAAGATCACAGATGCGGTCACAGCCTGGGTCATGGGCGCTTACCAGACCAACTACGACGACCGGTCCTTCAGCACCAACCTGAATCGTAACTGGTTCGGCACGTGGGAAGGTGATTATGCTATCTGGGGTGGTTTGGCTGCCAAGGTTTCCGACAAGGCAACCGTGAACGCTCAGGTTGCTTACGAAGAAGAGGGCACAATTGCTGCTGCTTTGAACGTAGCCTACCAGATTGTTCCTGGCTTCACGATCACCCCGGAAATCAACTACACCAAGTTCGATGGCGAGCGTAAGGCTTACTCCCTCGCTCATGATGGCAATGACGATGCTTTTGGTGGCGTCATCCGCTTCCAGCGCAACTTCTAATATCGGATACAGCATAAGTCCGGGGCCTATCGGCCCCGGATTTTCTATTTGTCGGGCACCAGAGCCGAGAAGCGTGGCGCCGCACTTGCCTCGATCAAACCCGAAGCGGTGTGTTGATAGATGGCGCGATCCCGGTTGTGGGGATGATCAACAGCTTCTGCGATGCTCAAAACTGGCGCAAAGCAGACGTCAGTGCCCTCAAGCAATGCAGACCAATAGTTCTGTGGTTGGCTGGCAAACAATGCCTCGAAGCGTGCCTTCAAGGCGGGCCATTGTGTCCGGTCATATTGCGATGCCGGATCGACGTCATGAAACCCGAGCTTGCTCAGCAATAACGCATAGAACTGGGTTTCCAGTGCTCCGATTGTTATGAAGCGGCCATCGGCACACGCATAAGTGTCGTAAAATGGCGAGTCATGAAACGGACTTGGGACGGGTCCATCGATCTGCCCAGTGGCGCGCGCCAGTTGCACAATCGCACCGAGCATCGCAACCACGTCAACGATCGCGGCATCAACAACCCGTCCAATGCCGGATGAGCGCGCGTCAAAAACAGCACTGATCAATCCAAAGCAGAGACCAAGGGCTCCAGCGGCGTCCCCCATGATTGTGGGCGGAACAACGGGGGCTTCACCAGTTCGGGCTGCTAGCGAAAGCATCCCGGTAAGGGCAAGGTAATTGAGATCATGACCGGCTGTCTGGGCCAAAGGCCCGGTTTGCCCCCAACCCGTCATACGTCCATAGACAAGGCGCGGATTGCGTTCGGCACAATGGGCTGGACCCAACCCCAGCCGCTCCATGACACCCGGCCTGTTGGCCTCAATTAAAGCGTCCGCATTTGCAATCAACGCCAAAGCCTTGTCGACGCCTTCCTGACTTTTGAGATCCAGCGTGATGACAGTCTTGTTGCGCCGCAGCGGGTTGTCATCCGTGTCGCCAAATTCACGCATGACTTGTTGTGAACCTGGACGGGCAATGACCGTCACGTGCGCGCCCAGATCGGCCAGCATACGACCAGCGAGCGGTCCCGGGCCGATCCCCTCAAACTCGACCACACGCAGATTATGCAACGGATGTTGTATCAACGCATCTGTCATCGCATGATCCGCTCAGCTTGGTGCAACAATTGGTTCGTGTGGCTCCGCATTGGGCGAATTCTTGTCCGGGGCCTTGATCCGGAACCAGGCAATATACAGTGCCGGCAGGAACAGGAGCGTCAGCACTGTGCCCACGATGATACCGCCCATCATGGCATAAGCCATCGGTCCCCAGAAAATTTCCCGGGCAATCGGTATGAGCGCGAGACTGGCCGCTGCCGCCGTCAGCATGATCGGCCGCATTCGGTGCTCAGTTGCTTCAACGACGGCGCTCCACGGGTCCTTCCCTTCCTTACGCAAATCCTCGATCTGAACCACAAGGATCACGGAGTTTCGGATCAGGATGCCGATGAGCGCAAGAACGCCAAGAAGGGCGACGAAGCCGAGTGGCGAATTGCTCGAAAGCAGTGCCGCGACCACACCGATAATGGCGAGCGGCGCCACCGCAAATACGAGAAACAGCCGTTGGAAACTCTGCAGCTGGATCATCAGCAGCGTTACCATCGCGAACAGCATCAAAGGAGCAACCGCTGCAATCGGAGCCTGCGCCTTACCGCTTTCTTCCACAGCACCGCCAATGACAACGCCGTAACCGGGGGGAAGCTTGTCGGCGAACTCTTTTACCTTTGGCGCCAGTTGCGTGACCACGGTGGCTGGCTGCAGCGCACCAAGTACGCTTGCCTTGAGCGTGACAGTGGGCTGCCGTGCGCGACGCCAGACAACGGGCTGCTCCAGTTCGTAGCGGAAATTCGCGACGGCCGCAGCGGGCACTGACTGACCGTTGCTGGTCGGGAGCTGCAGATTACGCAATTGATCGATTGATCCGCGTTCATCCGCGCGGGCACGCACAATGACATTGATGAGATAGATGGAATCCCTCACCTGCGTGATTGTCGATCCGCCGACAACGAAGTTCAGCGACGTCGCGATTGACTCGGACGTGATACCAAGTTGCCGGGCCTTGTCCTGCAGCACATCGACCTTGATCACACGCGACGGTTCGTTCCAGTCGAAGGTGATATCGCCAAGCGATTTGTTTTCGGCAATCAGATTGGCCACGTCGTGCGCGTAATCCCGCACCTTCTGTATATCCGGTCCGCTGATGCGGTACTGGACCGGGCGGCCAACCGGCGGACCAATATCGAGAAGATGAACGAACGCATCGGTGCTGGGGAATTGATCCTTCAGCCACGCCTGGAATTTCTGCCTCAGCTGATCACGCGCCTCCAGGCTTTTGGTCACAATAATTGTCTGGCCGAAAAACGGATTTGCCGGTTGAACGTCGAACGACAGCAGGAAGCGGATGGCGCCCTGCCCGACATAAGAGCTCCAGTGGTCAATATCCGGATTACCAACAAGCTGTTCTGCTTCGAACTTGTCCATTTGGACCTTGGTCTCAAGGATCGAGGCGTTCTGCGGCAGATTCCAATCGACAACCAATTCATGACGATCAGAATTGGGAAAAAACTGCTGCTGAACATGACCCATTCCGTAGAGGGAAAGGGCGAAAATTCCGACGGTGGCAGCGATGGTCACCCAGCGAAACCGCATGCACAGCAGCAGAACGCGTTGAAAGCCAAGGGTAAACCGCCCCGGATTGTCATGCTTGTTCTTCATCGTTTTTGGAAGAAGCGTTACGCCCAGCAACGGAGTGAAAACAACCGCCACAATCCACGAGACGACAAGAGAAACCGCGATGACGACGAAGAGCGTATAGGTAAACTCGCCTGCAGCACTGCTGTTGAGACCTACCGGAATAAAGCCGGACACCGTGACCAGCGTTCCCGTCAGCATGGGAAACGCAGTGTGGGTGTAGACGTAGGTCGCGGCTTTTCGCAGATTGTCGCCCGCTTCCAGCCGGGCCACCATCATCTCCACAGCGATCATCGCATCATCGACCAGCAGACCAAGCGCGATGATCAAAGCGCCGAGCGAAATTCGCTGCAGCGATATGCCCATATATTCCATCACCATGAAGGTGATCGCCAGAACCAGCGGAATAGCCAAGGCCACAACGAAACCGGCACGCATTCCCAGACTGACAAAACTGACCGCGAGAACGATGGCCACAGCTTCGAACAACGCCCGGGTGAAGCCTGAGACTGCCTCTTCCACGATTTGCGGCTGATCGGAAACCAGATGAACCCCGACACCGACTGGAAGATCAGCCGTAATCTGCTTCATCTGCTCTTTCAGTTTTTCACCAAACTTGAGCAGGTTGCCGTTCGGTTTCATACCGATGGCAAGACCAATCGCTTCCTTGCCATTGACACGGAACAAGTTTGCCGGTGGATCCTGATAGCCGCGCGTTACTTTCGCAACATCGCTCAAGCGGAAGAAGCGGTCATTGACCCGCAGATTGATGGCTTGAAGGCTCTTTTCAGAGACAAACTGGCCATTGACGCGGATCATGACCCGCTCAGGCCCGGTCTCGATGACACCTGACGGTGTGATCGCGTTCTGGGCCTGCAAGGTGCTGATAATAGCCTGCTGATCGAGGCCCAATGCAGCGACCTGCTTGGGCGAGAATTCCAGATAGATTGCCTCATCCTGTGCGCCGACAAGCTCCACCTTGCCAACATCGGGAACAGTCAGGATCTTGCGCCTGACATCTTCGACATAATCGCGCAACTGCCGCTGGCTCAGCCCGTCGGATGTGAACCCGTAGACATTTCCGTACACGTCACCAAAATCATCGTTGAAAAACGGACCAACGACACCTTGCGGCAACTCGGCTTGAATATCGCCAATGAGATTACGGGCGCGGATCCAGGTCTGTTTGACCGCGTCACCACGCACGGTGTCCTTAAGGTTCAGGAAAATCGTCGTTGAACCCGGCGAGCTAACACTCTTGGTATAATCAAGCGTATCAAGCTCTTCGAGTTTCTTTTCAATCCTGTCGGTAACCTGAGTGGTTGTATCCTCGATTGAAGCACCCGGCCATTGCGCCGAAATCACCACGGTCTTGATGGTGAAATTGGGGTCTTCTTCCCGCCCGAGATTTAGATAGGAGAAAATACCCGCTATCGTGAAAACGATCATGAAGTACCAGACGAGAGAACGATGTTCGAGCGCCCATTCTGAAAGGTTGAATTTCTTCATAATGGCTTCCCGTCCGTCATCTTGATTTTCTGGCCTTCGTTAAGGCTATGTGCTCCGGCCGTCGCGATCCGGTCGCCATCGGCAAGACCGTCAGTCACAATCGCATCCCAAGCTGTCCGGCCCTCCAGTTTGACTTCTTTCGTCACAACGGTCGCTGCCTTTTCGTCAATGAGCCAGACAAATGTCTTGCCATCCTTGTCGAGTATCGCTGTTGCCGGAATGTGAATGCGCGGGTCGGCCGCTGTCGTCAGGTACGCCGTCACTGTGGTTCCGAGCCGGAAACCCTCCGGCGGCTGCTCAAGAGTAATGCGTGTGCGGCGTGTGCGCGTGGCTTCATCGGCCTGTGGCGCAATTTCCCGCACAGTACCGGCAGCCTGTATCGTCGGATCTATCTGCAAAGACACACCAAACTTGCTGCCGATTTTGATCGGGCTGGCAACGGCCTCCGGAATGTCGACGACCGCTTCGCGAATGTCAGGCCGGGCAACAATGGCAACCAACTGACCTGCCGTCACGGTTTGCCCCACGTCCGCCTGCAAAGACGTGACCACACCGTCGAAATCAGATTTAAGCACGGCGTAACCCAGCTCTTCCCGCGCCTTCGTTAGATCGGCATCTGCCCGCACAACGGCAGCGCTGGCGGCCGCGTTAGCCTGACGCGCTTCATCGAATGTAGCCTGTGTTGATGAGTCTTTGCTTAAAAGCGCCTTCTGCCGATCCTCTGTCGCAGCAGCATTGACCAGTTGAGCCTTCGCAGAGGACAAACTTGCTACTGACGCCTGCACTGCAAGCTCAAGAGCAAGCGGGTCAAGCGCTGCGATTTCCTGTCCGTTCGAAACAAGGTCGCCAACCGAAACATCGCGGCGAACAATACGCCCCAGTGTACGGAAACCAAGCTGTGTCTGAAAACGCGGTTCAACCTTTCCGGCAAAGCCCCGGACCTGTAGCAATTGGGTCTTGATGACGGTGGACAATACCGGCCGGACAACCTCTGGCTCAGCCTTTTCTTCCTTTTGGCAGGCTGCAAGGGTTAGTCCCAAACATGCAAAGGTTAGACTGAAAACAAGAATACGTTTCATGATGCATTCCCGTTCTTGATCGCAACGATCTGGGTTGGCCGCAACCGGGCTCCACCTGCCGTCACAACTTTCTCGCCGGCCTGAAGACCACCGCCGATTGCAACATTGAGAGATTCGTAAGCCGTTACAGTGACATCGCGTACACTGACGGCGCCGGTCTGCGGATCAATGACCCACACAGCGGGCTTGCCATTATCAGATGTGAGCGCCGACGATGGAAGCACAGCCGCTTTGACCGCCATCAGTTTAACCGTTCCCGACACAACCGATCCCAAGGTCATTTCCGGGCGCGGATTCTCAACGGTTACTTTAATACGCACTGTGCCGGATGCATCATCGACTGTAGGAGAAACTTCGCGGATCGTCCCTTGGGCTGTGATCGAGGGATCATCCAACAGGACAATCTGAATTTGCTGATTAGCAATGCTGTGCGTGACCAGGCCTTCATAGACATTGAAAATAGCATCACGCGGGCCATCAACTGCCACTGTGAATGCTGTTGATGCGATTTGCGTAACCTGACCGACTTCAATGCTCCGAACAGTGACGACGCCAGCCGCATCGGCCTTGAGCTCAGTATAGGACAGCGTTTCGCGGGAGGTATCCAACTGCGCCTTGGCGGCATCGAGCGATCCCTGCGCCGTGCGCTGCGCCTCTTCTGCACCATCGTAGGCGCTGCGAGTGGTAAAGCCCTGCGCCAGCAGAGTTTTTTGCCGCTCAAATGCTGACGTTGCCTGCAACACCTGCGCTTCAGCCGATTGTACGGCGGCTTGCGATGCCGCGAGATCAGCCTGCTGCTGAGCGGGATCTATCCGCGCCAGAACATCGCCTGCCGCAACGTGATCGCCCACATCGACAAACCGCTCAACCACCTTGCCGCTCACCCGGAACGAAAGATTGCTGTCAACTTTTGCGCGTATCTCGCCACTCACGGAAACCGTCTGCGAATAATCAGAAAAAGACACTGTGACAGCTTCCACCGGTGTTGCTGGTGTTTTTTCCGCCACCTTGTCGGGCTGGCAACCGGCCAGCAGCAAAACCGCCAATGCAGCAGCAAATACCGGCGGAGTTCCGCCCCACCGCCAGGCGCGTTTGGCGGGTGAATTGAGGACGTTCCGTTCAGATCGCATTCTTTGACCAATCCATGAAAACCTGTGACCGGTATATTATTGACTGATCATTCAGTCAATAATATAGTTCACTTTAAATCAACGCTGCGTTCTACGGAAAGAAATGATGGCTGAAATTGAAAATGCGTCAAGGCTGACAACAGCAGAGAGCAGCTCCGGTGTTCGCGCACGCCGCAAGGCACAGCGTCCCCTTGAGATTCTGCACGCCGCTTTTGATGAATTCGTTGACCGGGGCTACACCGCCACACGCATCGAAGATGTGGCCAAACGTGCAGGTGTGACCAAGGGAACAATCTATCTCTATTTTCAAAACAAAGAAGAGCTGTTTCACGACGTTGTGCGCAAACTTTCGCAGCCGATCTTCAACGAAGAACAGTTTTTGAAGCAGCATCAGAACCGGCCTGCTGACGAACTGGTGCGCATATTTCTTGATACGCTATATGAACATATGACGGTGAACCCGTACTCGCGCGAAATCCTGCGCTTTCTCATTTCAGATGGCCGCAGTTTTCCTGAGCTGACCGCATATCACTACGATGAATTCGTCAAACCAACTCTGTTGATGTTTGAGCATATTCTTGAGAAAGGCATTCGCGACGGCATATTCGAAACATCGATTGCCCACCACGTCAGTCACATTCTAATCAGCCCTGCCCTTACGCTGACAATAGACAAGCTACTGGATTGCGGGACCAAGATTCCTGAGTTGAATGACTATATCGAGGCGCATTACCAGATGATCATGCGCACTGTTCGCAAACAGCCGATTTAAAATCCTATCGGCACTTCGAAATTTGTTCAAAGCGCTGATCGAAATCCCGCGCCAGATCGGCTAGCGTTACGCCAGCAAATCGCGCCACCAGAACAGCCTCTGCCTCCTTGAAAGCGTCCGTGAGCGCAGAATTCACCGCCTGCTCGACAAGACATTCAGGGTGATCCTCTGTCAATCCGATAGCAAAAATGGGCGGCGCACCAAGCGCCTGGTGGATATCCAGGAGGCTGATATCCTCCAGCTTGCGGGCCAGTGTCCAACCGCCACCGCGCCCCTTTTCAGAACGCACATAACCTTGATCCCTGAGACCAGCCATTGTCCGGCGCACGACCACCGGATTGGTGTTCAACATATTGGCAATCATATCTGATGTTGCCGCCCCCTTGTGCCTGTCCATATGGATAAGCACGTGCAGCATGCGCGAAAGACGGGAGTCGTTTCTCATTGCTTCAAATTTCCGTTTGCTGTTCGCCGCCATAGACATAACACGGCACACCTCTAGCAACAAGAAAAGTTACGAGATAATTGACTCCGTAATATCACGTAACTTATGATGTATCGAAATAACGGAGTTTTCTCAAATGTATGATGTCATCGTCGTAGGCGGCAATTACGCCGGCATTGCCGCAGCTTTGCAATTGGCTCGCGCGCGACAAACTATTCTGGTTATCGATGCCGGAACGCGCCGCAATCGCTTTGCTGCAACGTCTCATGGTTTTCTCGGGCAGGATGGCCGCGCGCCCGGTGCGATTGTCTCCGATGCCCGTGCACAGCTGATGGCTTACCCGACTGTGGAATGGGTTGAAGTTCAAGCCGAGCGGGCGGAGAAAACAGAAACCGGTTTCGTAATCACAACGCAAAATGGCCATACATACGAATCCAGACGCCTGATCCTTGCGACAGGTGTCATCGACAATCTACCCGACATTCCCGGCCTCGCAGAACGCTGGGGCAGGACTATTTTTCATTGCCCCTATTGCCATGGCTATGAACTGGATAAAGGCCGCATCGGCGTTCTCGCGGTATCGCCATTGTCAATGCATCACGCGCTAATGCTGCCGGATTGGGGATCGACGACATTCTTCCTGAATGGTGCCTTCATCCCCGATAGCGGCCAGCTGGCGCAATTGCATAAGCGCGGCGTGGCGATCGAGCATGAAATGATCGAACACATTTCCGGTAGCGCCGATGTCAAACTTAGGGATGGCCGCGTTATAGCACTGGATGGGATTTTCACGCTGACACGAACAAGCATGGCCAGCCCGCTCGCAGAGCAATTGGGTTGCACTTTTGAAGACGGACCTTTGGGTCCATTCATACAGACCGACATGTTCAAGGAAACAACCGTGCCGGGTGTGTTCGCCTGCGGTGATGCAGCACGGGCCATGGGATCGGTGGCTGTGGCCGTCGGAGACGGGACAATGGCGGGCGCGGGCACCCATCAATCCCTCATATTTCGGGACGCATAAGGTTCCGTTCTGATCAGTAAAACTAATTTGAAGCCGTTCCCCCTAAAATGCCTGTGGTTAGATTGAGCTGGATGTGGTCAACATCCAATTTCAGTCGTTGAACCATTGGAGCATCAGATGAGTCAGC
The DNA here is from genome assembly GCF_014189505.1 of Phyllobacterium sp. 628. GTDB lineage: Bacteria > Pseudomonadota > Alphaproteobacteria > Rhizobiales > Rhizobiaceae > Phyllobacterium. The sequence goes on from NZ_CP050303.1 coordinate 467,014, forward strand.
TGTTTCAACCGTTTAATTTAGGCTCGCTTGAGCTCGCCAACCGCATCATCATCGCACCGATGTGCCAATATTCCGCTACGGATGGCATCGCTGCCGATTGGCATATGATCCATCTGGGAAATCTTGCTCTCTCGGGCGCGGGGCTTTTGATAACCGAGGCAACCGCTGTCTCAGCAGAAGGCCGGATTTCGCCCGATGATCTGGGGCTCTATTCCGATGCCAACGAAGCAGCGTTGGGCAAGGTCATCAAAGCGATCAGGACATACTCGCCCATTCCAGTTGCAGTCCAACTGGCGCATGCAGGACGCAAGGCCTCGACGAGGGTACCGTGGGAAGGCGGCACACAAATTGCGCCAACGGAGACGCGAGGCTGGCAAACGGAAGCTCCATCGGCCGTCCCCCATGCAACGGGCGATAACGCTCCCACGGCGCTTGACCGCGCGGGCCTTGATCGGGTGCGGTCTGCGTTTGTTACTGCTGCCCGCCGTGCGGAGCGTATCGGCGTTGATGGTATCGAGGTTCATGCCGCCCATGGCTATCTCCTGCATCAATTCCTGTCCCCGCTCGCCAATAAACGCGAGGATGAATATGGTGGAAGTCTGGAAAACCGCATGCGGTTTCCGCTCGAAGTTTTTGACGCAGTGCGTGCAGAATTTCCCGCCCGCAAGCCGGTCTGGGTCCGGATTTCCGCGACCGACTGGGTACCCGATGGATGGGACATTGAAGGGTCTGTGGCTTTTTCCCATGCGTTGAAGGCACGCGGGTGCACAGCGATCCACGTCAGCAGCGGCGGGGTTTCACCGCAGCAGACAATTCCTCTCGCCGCAGGCTATCAGGTACCCTTTGCCCAGCGCATAAAAGCAGAGGTGGGACTACCGACAATTGCCGTCGGCTTGATCAATGAACCGCAGCAAGCTGAATCCATCATTGCCAATGGTGAGGCTGATGCCATAGGTTTGGCACGGGCTATCCTTTACGATCCACGCTGGCCCTGGCATGCGGCCGCTGCACTTGGCGATCATGCGTGGGCGCCAAACCAGTATCTGCGCTGCCAACCACGAGAATATCCGGACTTGTTCAAAACAGACCACACCAAACGGACGTAATGTCTACCGGCAAGCCAAAATCGACGCGTTTCTTCGATCAATCCATGGAGACCACATGTTTGAGATAACCCCGGATCTGAAGCACTTTGTTGATTTGGTGCAATTGTGAGTGAAGCGCATATAGCCCCTGCCCCGCCTGTTACCCTTGTCATATTCGGCGCAACGGGGGATTTGACCCGCCGCCTTCTCGTTCCAACCATTTTGAACATGACGCAGAGCGGTCTGGTCAACGACAGCCTGACGATTCTGGGTATTGGTCTGGAGCCGGGCGATGATGAGATGTTGCGGACAAAGCTTGAAGAGTTTCTGACAAGCTCGAACATCAAGGCAAATTACAGCGACGAAGCCTGGCACAGGCTGCGCTCCCGTATTTTTTACTTCCAGGGTGATTTTACCCAGGACGCGATCTACGCCCAGATTGACGCCCGCCTTAATGCGGATACCAGCCGGAACGCCGCCTTTTATCTGGCGGTTCAGCCGCGCTTTTTTGGCGACATTGTCGACAAGCTTTCGGACCATGGACTCTTGACTGAAACGGACACGTCGTTCCGGCGAATTGTCATTGAAAAGCCATTCGGCACCGATCTCGCATCGGCCAAGGCATTGAATGCCCGAATATTGAACCATGTTTCCGAAAAGCAGATCTACCGGGTAGATCATTTCCTTGGGAAAGAAACGGTCCAGAACATCATGACGGCCCGCTTCGCCAACATGATGATTGAGTCACTCTGGAGCAACAATTTCATCGATCATGTCCAGATATCAGCCGCCGAAATTGTGGATGTCGGCAGCCGTGGTAAATTCTATGATGGTACCGGTGCTCTGCGGGATATGGTGCCCAATCACCTGTTCCAGCTCCTAGCTATGGTGGCTATGGAGCCGCCGAACAGCTTTGATGCCGAAGCCATTCGCGATGAAAAGGGCAAGGTTCTGAAAGCTTTGCGGATTTATTCCGCAGAAGATGCTGCTCAGAATTCCGTACGGGGAAGCTATGCCGCTGGTCCTCTCAACGGCAACGCGCTGCCCGCCTACGCAGAAACCCCTGACGTTGCCCCCGGAAGCACGACGGAAACATTCGTCGCATTGAAGCTTTATGTGGATACGTGGCGTTGGGCAGGCGTGCCATTCTATCTCAGAACCGGCAAGGCCATGACGGCCCGCGATACTGAGATAGTCGTCACATTTCGTCAGGTGCCGTTTGCCCAATTCAAGGGAACAGGCCCACAGCGCAATCTGGCTCCCAACCGCTTGATTATTCAGGTGCAGCCCGATGAAGGCCTGCACATCGAAATATCGATCAAATCGCCAGGACTTTCCGTTGATACCGTGCCGATTTCTCTCGATTTCAACTACGCGGACCTTTTCGATATCGGCAAGCTGACGGGCTACGAGTCATTGCTCTATGATCTTTTCATAGGCGATCAGACACTGTTCCAGCGTGCCGACAGTATCGAGGCCGGCTGGGCGGCTGTCCAACCCTTCCTTGATCTTTGGGCGGGTTCACCGGCAAAGCCTGACACGTATTTGCCCGGCAGCATGGGCCCACAAGCGTCTGATGAACTGATCGAACGGGATGGCCGGAAATGGCATCAGCCAGATGTCATGCACAGGGTGAAAGCCAAGACACCGTAACGCGTATTGGCTTTATAACTAAGGGGGAAACATGACTGAAACATTCGTGATTGCACAGGGTGGCGGCCCGACGGCAGTTATCAACCAGACACTGGCTGGTGCCGTCATTGAAGCACGCAGGCGCTATCCCGGCGCACGCGTGCTGGGCGCCAAACATGGTGTACGCGGTATCCGGGACGGCAACTTCATCAATCTCTCGGATTTATCGGAACAGCAACTCCACCTTATTGCAGCAACGCCCAGCGCCGCCTTGGGAAGCACGCGCGACAAGCCGGATGCGGCTTACTGCGACAAAATCCTCAAGAGCCTGCGTGAAGTTGGCGCCACTGCATTCATCAACATTGGCGGTAACGATACGGCCGGGACACAACAAATTCTTGCCGAGGCAGGCGGCAAGGACATTGCCTTTGTGCATGCGCCCAAAACCATCGACAACGATCTTGTCGAAAGCGATCACACGCCGGGTTTCATTTCCGCAGCCGAATTCATCGCCGGAGCATTTGTCAGTATTGACCTCGATTTCCGCGCCCTTCCCGGAATTTATGTCGGTATCGTGATGGGCAGACATGCGGGGTTTCTGACGACGGCAGCTGCTGCATGGCAACAAGACGGTGATAGCGCCCCTCACCTCATCTATGTTCCGGAACGGGCATTTTCAGCAGCCAGATTTCTCGATGATCTGCGAGCCGCGCAAAGCCGCCACGGACGATGCATCGTGGCAATGTCTGAAGGCGTTACAGCTGAAGACGGCCGGGCGGTCGTCGAAAACCTTGTTCCGGCTGACCGGCTCGAGCGGGATGCACATGGCAATATTCGGCTTTCGGGCGGTGAATTGGGCATGGCCATCGAGCAGCTTCTCAGGGATGGCATACCGGGTGCCCGGGCCCGTGTGGATACGTTCGGTTATCTGCCGCGCGGCAATCTCGGCACAATCAACACCACAGATGCGCGTGAAGCATTTGAAGCCGGCGTATTTGCCGTTGAAGCAGCTTCACAAGGCGGCGGGTCTGTGGCTCTTCAATACAGGAACGGGGTGACGAGCCCGCAACTGGTACGGCTTGAAAATGTCGCCGGAAAAACGCGTCACTTGCCGGACGATTTTATGATGCCGGATGCCAACCAGATATCTGGGCAATGCCGCGCCTATCTGGAGCGAATTTTGCCACGGCGTTTTGAACTGGCAAAGCCATTTGTTTAAGCCGAATAGCAATCTGCGCCCGGCAAAGAAAAGTCCTTCGCCGGGCGCAGTATTATTTCGGCAATACCATATTACCTAAGTATTTCTGATATTCTTGGTCGCCTTAGTAGTAACAACCCCATGGGCTGCAACGCCGGTAATAGCCGGGATAACTACCACGATCTGCAGCGACCCCCAATGCGACACCACCAAGCACGCCCACTGCAGCACCCAGCGCAGCCGCATTGCCAGCTTCATTGGACTGACGGCGATTTTGGTCGTAACTTGCTGTTACACAACGCCTATGTTGTTTTGACCCCGGCTTCAGACCAGCCGCATCACATGTGTTCTTTGCCTCGACAGCCGATTCTTGAGCTGTCTGACAGCCAGCCAGCATCATTGCGATGCAGCTGATAAGTACTATATTTCGCATAAAGCCCCCAATTGCGATAAACATTAAAAAAGTGTTTCTTCTGTAAAGTATGAAATTAAATAAGGTCAACGACATAGATATAGTGAAGAATCACTATTGCTGCAGGCTGCTTTATGTGGTTCGCAAGCATAGATGGGTTTTGTCTTAGATTTTAATGATAATTTTGATGGAACAAAGGCGAGCACGGAACATGCGTCCCCGCGCCGTCCTTCCATTTGGATTAATCGCGTTGCACCACTCGCACGCCGGATTTAAATCTATCGGCTGCCCACTCAGACAAAATAAATAGAGGTGTCCGCGTTGAGCTTCATCGATTTGTTACGCAACTCCCTGTCATCGGAACCCACCGGCAATACCTTGCATGATACCGAGCGCGGACAAGCCAAGGTGCGGCTCTATCTCACAGTAATAACAATCATCTATCTTTCATTCAGGATCATCATTGATGATGAGCCTGTGGGATACGTACCTGTCGTCGTCTTCTACATGAGCTGTTTCTTTGTCATATCGATCGTACGGCTTTTGGTGATCGCCCACAAACCAGACTCGGGTCATCGGCGCCGGGTAACCACCATGCTGCTGGATTACTCTTCTATCGTTTTTGTTATGTCCGTTGCCTCAGAAATGGCGCTGCCAATGTATGCCCTGATCCTCTGGATCACAGTCGGTAATGGTATGCGCTTTGGTTCGCAATATCTTACCTTGGCAACGATCATGGCGCTCGTTTCGCTGGCGATCATTGCCGGTTTCAACCCCTATCTCTACAAAAACCCGGATTTGCTCGCGACGCTGTTCATAACTGCCGTTATCGTTCCCGCCTATGCGCACGTGCTGCTGCGCAGAACCCGGCAGGCTTCCGAGGAAGCGGTCGCTGCAAACGTGGCAAAGTCACGTTTTCTTGCGCAAGCCAGCCATGACCTCAGGCAGCCGGTCCATGCCATCAGCCTGTTCACCGCCTGTTTGCACGATGCCGGGCTCCGCCCGGATGAGCGGCGAATGGTCGAGAATATTGACCGTTCGCTTCACAGCGTATCGCGCCTTTTCCGGTCATTGCTTGATATCTCGACATTGGATAGCGGCACACAGGTTTCAAAACCTGAAATAGTCAGCATCAATGAATTGCTGGAAGATATTGTTCATCAAAATTTCAAGGCCGCCGAATGGTCCAACGTCAACCTGACTTTGGTCAAATGTTCCAATAGGGTTCTGGTCGACCCCGCTCTGCTTTCCACGATGCTTCTCAATATCGTATCAAACGCGCTGAAATACGCCCCCAACCGAAATGTTCTCATCGGGTGCCGCCATCGTAGGGGTAAGCTAACCATCGAAGTTCACGATCAGGGTCCCGGCATTTCCGCCGAGGACCTTCCGCTGGTGTATGACGAGTTCTATCGTGCAGGCGGTTCCACGAACAAGAATGTTGATGGTGTAGGGCTTGGCCTCTCCATCGTCAAACGCCTCTCAGTTCTTATGGGACTTACAATCAATATCCGGTCTACTCTTAATCAAGGCACAGTCGTTTCGGTCGGCGGGATTGAAATCGTTTCGGGGGAAGCTCCTGCCCAGCCCGCCAAGCCATATGTCATTGCCAGTCCCTTGCAGGGTTTGAACGTTCTTTTGATCGAGGATGATGAGGATGTGCTACTCGGCAGTGCGACGCTGTTGCGGAAATGGGGATGTAATGTCGATGCCAGAACGGCACTTTCGGAAGGCATCGGGTGCGATCTGATCATTACGGATTTTGACCTCGGGGGCAGCGCTACCGGCGCGGATATCATTGCCGAGGTCCGACGCTTCAACAAGCGGAGAATCCCGGCCATTGTCATCACAGGCCATTCGGTGCCAGCCGTGAAAGAAGAACTCAACGACGAGGATATACCCGTGCTTTCCAAGCCGATACGGCCCGTCGAATTGCGCTCAGCCGTCACAGCGCAGAAAGCAAGTATGTTCAAGAAAGCGTCCAGTTAACAGAACGAATCATCACAGATTGCACGCCGCACCGACCCGATTTTTCACCGTGACAGCCCGTTTTAGTTATGACGTCCTGCATTGCTGTTTGGATGAAAAGCCGAGAATATCAGCACAAACATACTCATTTGCGGCAGTATCAGGCACCCTATAAACACTGACGATCACCCCTTCATACTACTCACTAGTGCGTCTTCACTAATGGATTGGTTTGCTTTGCCCCCGCTATAATTCAAGTGATTGAGCCGGGATGCGAACTTCAGAATGCGTTGCTCTGAGGGAGAGTAGTTCCGGTCTCACACATCTGGAACTTGAATTTATCTAGGGGCAGCTCGTTGAAAACTAACAGGCAATTTTTAGCGTCGAAACATGGTCTTCATAGTTCGACATCATTAAGTCGTGTCGGTGTTGCCGGCGTCCTCGCACTCTTGACGTCAATCGCAATTGACTCTGAAATCAATGCAGCGCGTTCACAAACTGTATGTGAGACCACCGGAACGGGCAGCAGCGCTATCACTAATTGCACGCTGGATTCCGGCTCAGATAGCTGGACATCGGCAAACGGGACCAATGGCGCTATTAACGGTGAACTGAGAGTGGGGACTGTCAATGGCAGTCAGGCAGATTTGCTGATATCTGGCATCAAGGCTTACAGCAAGAACGGCTATATCGGCGAAGGGGGGGGCCGTACGAATCCTTATTCCGGTGTAGTGACTGTCTCGGGGCCCGGTGCAGAATGGAACCTTACGGATGGCGCCATCTATATAGGCGGCATAGGAAATACGTATGGCAAAGGCAAGCTGGTCATTGAAAACGGCGGCGTGGTCAACGTCAATTCTTTACAATTGAGCAGCGCGATTTTTGATGGCACAGAAGGTGTTCTGGTCGTCAGGGGCGAAGGTTCCACTCTCAATGCAGACGAATTTGTAGGCCTGTCGGGATCGAACGTTATCACTGACCCGATCTCAATTCTGGACAAGGGACAGGTTCTTACCAACACTGTTTCGCTGGGCGGACAAGGTGGTGCTGCACTTGTGAGCGGGAGCGGATCCAAGTGGCTGAACACCGGTCGCATGATAAATAACAGTGGGCTGACAGTCGCAGACGGCGGTGAAGTCAGGACACAATCGCTCTTCCTTAATTCCTTCAGCAAGGTGACGGGACAGGGATCCGTCCTTCACGTTGACGAGAAGTTCACCCAAAACGCTTCATTTGGCAACGGCGGTACCGTTGTTTCCAATGGTGGTAAGCTCGAAGCTGCAAGCATTGGAATTAACGGCGGTTATCTCAACCTCGAAAGTGGCGGTCTCGTAACAACCCAATCTTTTGGATTGGGAATACTGGGCTCTCTAACCGTTGCCGGTGAAGGCTCGGTGCTCGATATCGATGGCAAGCTGACGGCAGATGGTTTCGTAACTGTTTCGGATGGCGGTCTTTTAAAGACCAAAACCGGGATCGCCCTTGATAGTGTTCTCTTTATCGGCGGCGGCGTTAAAGAAGACGACGACGGAAATACCGTTCTGGCTGAGGCTAAAGCAGCTGGTCAGATAAATCCCGAAACGGTTATCACGCTTGTGAATGACCCTCTTTCCAACAGCAAGCTGGTCTTCAATCATACGAACAATGGCTACCTGTTCTCAAATACGCTGACCGGCGGCGGTCAGATTGACGCCTATTCCGGCGAAACAATTGTAACAGGTGATCTATCGCAGTTTTATACCGGCAATGGCGGTGGCGGTACTGTCAATGTTGATGGAAAAAATGCGAAACTTGTCATCAAGAGCAATCTAGACACAACCAATCTGGACCCGGATGCGGGGGACGAAAGCAAATCAGCATTCGCGGTCAAAAGCGGCACGCTGATTGTCGACGGCGTTGTAGGGCGCACATATAAAACTGTCAGTAGTGGCACGGAATTTACCCACTACAGTAACGATATTGAGGTTTGGGGAACTCAGTCCAACAATGAATTCAGCGATCGAGACCCAACCCTTTTCGGACGTCTCGGTGGTTCAGGCACGGTGGGTTCCGTTACGCTGGAGACGAACGCACGCATTGCTCCGGGAAACAACTCGGCCGGAACACTCACTGTCATGGGTGCACTGGAGTTCATGGATGGCTCAGTCTATGAGGCTGACGTCGCAGCCGATGGCACCAGTGATAAGATTGTCGTCAAAGACATTGGTCCAAATGCAATTATCGGACTTTTCCGTCCCAGCGGTGTGGCGCAAATCGGAAATAATGTGAACGTTGAGGTTAACGCCCTTGATGCTGCAACGAGTTATCAGAATGGCCAGACGTACACGATCCTGACTGCAGAAAAGGGTATCTCAGGCCAATTTGCGGGAGCTATTTCCAAATCGGCTTTTCTGGACGTATCGCTCGATCAGAAGACCAATGAAGTTGATCTGAAAATTGCAATCAAGGATGTAGGTAACCCTGGCAATCCGGGTAACCCTGGCAATCCAGGTAACCCTGGGAACCCTGGGAACCCGGGTAACCCCGGCAATCCAGGTAATCCCGGCAAGCCAATCCCAAGCGGACCTTTTACTTCAGTGGTTGAAACGGGCAATCAGCGGAACACCGCGCAGGCCCTTAACACGCTTGCTCAAAGTGGACCGTCGCTTGCGCTTTATAACCGCCTTATTGTCTTGGACGCCGAGAACGCACGCCAGGCTTTTGAGCAACTGTCAGGTGAGGCGCACGCTTCTTCAAAAACTGCGCTGATCAATGGCAGTCAGCAGATCAGCAATGCCGTCAATGATCGTATCAGAGCAGCGTTCGATGACGTTGCTGCAGTGGACATACCTGTTTTGGGATACGGCCCGGACAGCAAAGTGATTGCACCAGCTGACACCCCGAAAATGGCGGCATGGGGACAGGCTTTCGGCTCGTGGAATCAGGTCAGCGGCAACGGCAATTCCGGGAAGCTGGATCAGTCGACCGGCGGTTTCGTCACGGGTTTTGACGCGGCAATTGCCGATGCCTGGCGTCTCGGCGTGATGGCCGGATATAGCCGGTCAACATTCGACGTCGATGACCGCTCTTCGTCGGGAAACAGCAACAACTATCATGTTGGCGTTTACGGTGGTGGTCATTGGGGACCAGTGTCCCTGCGCACCGGTTTGGCCTATACGTGGCATGAGATTGAGACAGCTCGCACGGTTGCTTTCCCCGGTTTTCAGGAACACCTGAGTGCCGATTATGACGCCCGTACCTTCCAGGTATTTGGCGAGCTGGGATACCGTATCGATCTGAACAAAGCTGCCCTCGAGCCATTCGTCAATCTGGCGCATGTGAGCTTGCGGACAGACAGCTTCACGGAAAAAGGCGGTGCTGCTGCTCTGTCCGGCAAAAGCGATACAACGGACACAACATCCACAACGCTGGGCTTGAGAGCATCAACTCTCTTCACCATGGGATCGATTGATGCCAAGGCACGGGGAACGCTTGGCTGGCAGCACGCTTATGGCGAGACGACACCATACTCGACATTCGCTTTTGCCACGGGCAATGCATTCTCTGTTGCCGGTGTGCCTATAGCTCAGGATACGGCTATCGTCGAAGCCGGTATCGACTTCAAACTGAGCCGCAATTCAACGCTGGGCATTTCCTATAATGGCCAGTTTGGGTCTGGACTTACGCAGAACGCAGTGGATGCAAAACTGGGCGTAAGCTTCTGATGAAAATACGGGGGGTGGTCTGTGGAGTAGTGGCGGCTTTGGCCGCCACTACTCCCTCTTTACGCTGAGGGCGATGTTGCAAAACCTGTTGCCGGGCCAACAAACCTTTCAGAGACTTATGAAGACTGGGCCGTTATCTGTGCAGTCAAAGATGGAGGACAAAAATGTGTCCTGACACAACAACAAGTGCAGAAGAATGGGCAAAGGGTCCTCAGCTTGGAGCTTGCGCCTGCTGGAGATGGCGGGCTGAGAGGAAATCTCGCCTTGCCATTCGGATTATATCTGGACAAGGGTGTTTCATTCCGCGTCGATGACAATGCTGCCGGGAAGCCCTCACGTTTTCGCACCTGCATCCCTGCCGGGTGCCTTGTGCCTCTGACGTTCACCGATGCAACAGCGAAAACCCTTCGCAAAGGGAAAGCCCTGAATCTTGGAGCATTCGCCAGCGACACGGAAAAAGAAATCGTGTTTTCCATCTCGCTCAAAGGCTTCGAAACGGCATTGAACAGAACGATTGAACTGGTTCAGAAGAAGCCGTAGTCAGGTTTACTGCCTGCCGTCAAAACCAGCAATTGCGGCCTTGGCGGCCGCAGCCGAGCGAGACCCCACGCTCAAAATGCGCAACAGCGCCGAAACATGGATACTGACCGTGTAAGGTGATATCTCAAGATCGCGAGCTATCTCCTTGTTGGTCTTCCCCTCGGTAATCAGACGAAGCACCTCACGCTGCCGCGGCGTCAAAAAGGAAAGATCCGTTCGATTACTATTGAGGGTCGATGAAGCCGTTGATGATCGCTTGATAACGAACTCGCCCTCCTCAATACTTTGGATCGCAGAGCTCACTTCATTGGGCAGAACCGCTTTGCTGATAAAGCCGTTGGCACCCATGGCTATGATCAGTTCAATCGTCTTGGCATCGTCAAGCATTGACAGAATGATGATTGAAGAATGCTTGAATTCCTGCCGAAGCTGCTTGATCGAATTTTCCGGATCGAGCCCGGGGAAAACCCAATCCAAGATAAAGGTATCCGGGGTTTTCCCCTTGCGGGCCAAGCCAAGCAACTCATCCATTGTTCCCGCTTCGTGTATTTCCGCATGGGGATAAAGACGTTGAACGATCCGGCGCAGCCCTTCACGAAACAGGGGATGATCATCTGCAATAATTATCCGATTTTTTTCTGATCGTTCCGCCACAATCATCCCGCATGCCATGAAGCTTCAATTAAGAGCCAAGGAAAATGCCCTCCCCTAAGCGCTGTGCTGTAGTTGGGTAAGACCAAATCGAAAGCGCCGTGAGGGTTGGGCTATACCAAACCCGAAACAGCCAGGAATTCACCTTTCGACAAACGGTATCACAAATCGATGAAATGATCGTCTTTTCGACGAACGGCTTATTTTAACCGACGAGCGGTCATCGACAGGGACAACTTGTTGGGAGATAACAACAATATGGGACATATGGATGATAAAGCCTTGGAGACCTATGGTGCGTATATCGACAGCATACGCCGCACAACATTTCGTCTCGGACTTTTCTATTGGACCGCTGAATTTGTGATCAGCAATACGCTGTTTCAGTTTCTGGGTATATCACAGCTGAACTCAATCTTTGCTCAGCTTGTCCTCACACTTTTCAGCGTCCTCATTACTGCCGTTATCGCGCTCATTCTTTTCCGCCTGAGATATATCAACTTGATACTCAAAGCCTTCGCCTGTTTTGTTTTAGCCATATTCGGTGCGACGCTGCATGCGATGATGGACCATATTGTCTATATGGTCAGCGCCTTGCCTGAAACGATCCAATTCAACTGGACCGATTTCGGCTATACGCTCGTCTACGATATGTCGCTGTTTTTCGCTTGGTCCTGTCTGTTTGTGTCCGTGCTCTACACCTGCCAGATGCGTGAGAATGAACGCCGGCTGGCAGCATCCCGCGAAGAAGCGCTTTCAGCCCAAATGCGGGCCTTGCGGTATCAGGTCAACCCGCATTTTCTGTTCAATACGCTCAATTCCGTTGCGGGCCTGATTGAAGAAGGAAACAGCAAAGGTGCCGGCCGCATGGTGCTGTCACTGTCCTCTTTCCTTCGGACAACCCTGGAGCTTGATCCCATGAATGATGTCCGGCTTGGGGATGAACTTGCTTTGCAGACAGGATATCTCAACATCGAGGGCGAGCGATTCTCCGATCGAATGAGAGTACGAGTGGATGTTACGCAGGAGCTGGAAAATGCCCTCGTTCCGAGCCTCATCCTCCAGCCACTGATTGAAAATGCTGTGAAACATGGTGTGGGAAGCAAGCCGGGCTTTGTCGAGATTCTCATCCGCGCGAAACGGATCGGAGAAGTCTTGAACCTTACCGTGGAAAATGATGTCTCGGACACCCCCAAGTTACGCCCGATACAAAGCATGGGCATCGGTCTCAGAAACGTTGCGCACCGCATCGAAGCACGTTTTCCGGGTGCCGGATCGTGCGTTGCCGGTTACATAACACCGGAGCGGTTTCGCGCATCTTTGACAATGCCGCTGAGGTTGGCATGAACGAACTGTCTGTCCTTGTCGTCGACGACGAACCGCTGGCGCGGCGGCGGCTGTTGCGCATTTTGGAAACGATCCAAGGCTTTCGATGCGTAGGCGAAGCCGGTGATGTTCGTCAGGCTTGCCGCAAGGCTCAAGAACTGTCGCCCGATATCATGCTGCTTGATATCCAGATACCGGGCGGAAACGGTTTCGACGTGCTTGAGCAATTGGGAGAAAATGCACCTGCCGTCATCTTTGTTACGGCTTTTGATCACCACGCACTACGGGCTTTTGAAGCAAGTGCCGTTGATTATGTAACCAAGCCCATTGAACCGGCCCGTTTGCAGATTGCTCTTGCGCGTGCGCGATCAGCGGTCGACGCCCGGAATAACGAGCAGCGCGTTGCAGAGTTGCAGGAAACGATATCCGCGCTCCGGCAGGCTCTTGGTAAAAATGAGAGCCGGAGCGCTGATCTGTGGATAAAATCTCAAGGCGAAACGGTGCGGCTTCCCATTGATAAGATTATCCGAATTGAAGCAGACCGCGACTACGTTCACGTTCACACGGAAGGCCGGTTTTACCTGCACCATGAAAGCCTTGTCTCACTCGAGCGCCGGCTTGATCCAACAGAATTCATCCGTATTCACCGCAGTGCACTCGTCCGCCGCAACTGCATTACCAGATTGAAACAAGCGCCGTTTGCCGCACTGATTGCTGTTTTAAAAGATGGCAGTGAGGTGCGTGTCGGCCGGACATATTTCAAGGCAGTGCGATCGTTCGTTACAACCTGAAACAAGGTTTTCAGGCTCTAACTGTCCTTGGAAAAAACCACGGCCGTAAAGAGTAGAACGCCCCCAAGAATAATGAAGGATCCCACGCCAACCAATGCATCCATCGCAGTGTTACCGAGATATAGAAGATACAGCGCTGGTATCATGACAATGACGCCAATCGTATAAACAGCGAAATGGGCCATAGCCAACCTGCTTCCGGCTTTAACAGGGTTAAGAGCATAGTACGCACCGAATATGGCGCTGCTTACCCAGCCCAGTAGATTGAGATGGGCATGGGCGGGATAAGGAGAATGATTTCCCGATATCCCCATATGAAGCCCCATGGCAATGCCAAGCAAGAAGAAGATTGTGGCAGTCTTGAAGAAGAATTGGGAAACTTTCGGCATGGAATGTTCTCTCGGTGAATTGCGCGCCGCTGAATGATTTGCGGAGTTTCAGATTGAGATTACGTCTTGCACGAGAGAGGTAGGGTCTGAACAGTTGTCATATGCCAGCCATCAGAGCGGTTTGGCTCATGACATATGCGATTTTCACACCGGGTATGGGCGGTTGAAAAATAGCCGGTGATTTCAAAACCTGAACTTGGGTTACTTCAAGGATTTGATGAGTTTTTGACATCCATCATTCAAATGCTTTGCCAGAAGCTGCAAAGCCAGAGCCTCGTTGTTTTGATTACAGGCATTCAATATTGCGCGATGTTCGGTATCTGAGCGTGTATGAAATTCGGCATCGGATAGAAGAACCCGGACATAACGATCAGCCGCATTGTGCTGAGCTTCAATAAGCGTCAGCAGCCGCGCATTACGGCATTCCCGATAAAGCGCCATATGAAATGCCAGATTCAATATGCCCCAGCGGCTTACATCCCGTTCTTCGTCAATCCGGTTCAAAGCATGATCGGCTTGATCCAATACATCACGGCTTAATTTTGGGAATGCCAGACGCAAAGCCTCGACTTCAAGCAGCACGCGAATTGTAAAAATCTCGCGAATTTCCGTTGTATCCATCTTGGCAACAAAGGCGCCACGGGTTGGGTGGATGGAAACCAGTCCTTCCGCTTCCAGTATCCGCAACGCATCGCGTATGGGCATTCGGCTGATGCTGAACCGGGATGCAAGATCGTCCTGACGCAAGGCTGTGCCAGCGGCCACAGATCCCTTCACAATTGCTTCACGCAAGGTAGTAGCGACGTGATCCGCGGCCGTCTGCGGCTTTTCAATTCGACTGCCGGTCAACTTGTCCAACGGATCCATATTTCTCACCAACCAATGCTCGTTCCGGCATGCCTGAAATCGATATTGTATGTCAACTTGTATCCTTGTATACGAGTATCCCTCGCAACCAGTGTTGAAGATCAATATGTGTGGAAATGTTCACAAGGAGCTATCGCGTCTTTCGCAATGATAGCAGCCGTCCCGGATCCTCCGGGCGGCAAAAATGACCAAAGATTGCAACTTGGCCGCGCACGCTCTATTTCTGGCGTGGGGCTTGAGGATTTACCAGGGAAACTTGAGCATGATGGAACCAACGCTTGCACGGGTTACGGAGCTGATTCGCCAGTTTTATCAGGCTGCCTATGATCCTGCGCAATGGAATTCAACGATCCAGAATTTGCGCAAGTTGTTCGATGGCTCGACAGCGTGTCTGACCAATCACACGACAAACAAGGTGGCAACCTGGGCTTTCAGTGCAAATCCGGATTACGGTTACTTTCAAAAATATGTTGAATATTTCACTCAGACCAATCCGTTTCTCGATTCTTTGGCGGTTACGCCGCTGGGGAAAATCGTGCCTGATACTATTCTCCTCGATCTTGAGAAATTCCGGCGCAGCGATTTCTGGAATGAATGGATGAAGCCGCAGGACATGTATGACGGATTGTGTTGCAAGCTGAGCGACACGGCAGACGGTATAATGTTCGTTGATGTCAGGCGCGGCGCCCATCAAACCGCCTTTGACAGCAAAGATGCAGAGCTGTTTGGTTTACTGGTTCCTCATGTGGAGCGGGCCAGTCAGATCAGCCAGCAATTGCGCCTTGCCAATGCTTTGATGGCCACCTTTTCCCGGCTGCCATTTGGAGCAATTCTGGTCAATGCAGATATGCGCATCCTTGAAATGAATGATCTGGCCGAAATCCTTCTCGATACGGATCACGGTGAACTGACCATGCGCGGAGGATTCCTCAGGGCACAGCCCCACATTCTGCGTGAACTCCAAAAATTGACGGCGGAGGCGTGCGGACTTCATATGAATGGGCTTGTCGGCGCCGGTTGTCGCATGATTATCGAAACCACGACAGAAACCGGACATCTCGCTGATTATGTGCTTGAAATAGCTCCTGTTTTTGACTCGCCTTTCCCCGGCGTAACGAGTGGCCGCTGCGCCATGATTGTTATGAAGAAAATCGACATGGGTAACCCCGATGGGTTTGATGACCACATACGTGCAATTTTCAAGTTGACGCGATCGGAAGCACGGCTGGCAACCCTTCTGGCCGCTGGCTTTTCCCTGAAAGATGCAGCGACCGAAGCGGGCCTGAAAAACAGTACCGCACGGGCCTATCTTGAGCGCCTGTTTCACAAGACCGCCACCCATCAGCAAAGCCAATTGGTTGCGTTGCTCAAGAATGCCGCACCCGCGCTCCTTCAAAATAGTCACCAGGTCGTACACTCATAAATCTGACTAAAATGCCCGGTCAAATGGCCGGGCATTTTGCAGCGCTAGTTGGGAGGAAATGCGCTTATTGCTGGACGTAGCTATATGCGCCGCTCTTGCCCTTCTTCCACTCGTACATGATGTAACCGGGCAGCTTCGGATCGCCCTTGTCATCAAAAGCGATATTGCCCAGAACCGACTTGAAGGGTCCTTTTTCCTTGAGCGTCTTGGCAACTGTTTCAGGATCATTCGACTTCGCGGCCGTCGCAGCTTCTGCAATAGTCTGTGCAGCGGCATAGGCGTAGAGCGTATAGGCTTCAGGTTCGAAGCCTGCCGCGCGGAACTTTTCCACCAGCTTGCCGTTGGCCGGATCGTTTCGAGGGTCCGGGCCAAACGTATTCAACGTTCCTGCAACGGCGTCGCCCGCGATTGCAGCCAGTTCCGTATTGGCGATACCATCACCTGAAATGAACGTAACCTTCAGGCTCTGGTCGGCCAGCTGGCGGATGATCAGACCAGCCTCGGTGTGCAACCCGCCCCAGTAAAGAACGTTGATACCCGCCTGTTTTGCCTTGGTGATCAGCGCAGAGAAATCTTTGTCGCCGACATTCACCCCCTCATAAAGGCTTGCCTTGATGCCCTTCGCTTCCAAAGTCTTGCGGGTTTCATCGGCAAGACCCTGACCATAGGGCGTCTTGTCGTGGATGATCGCGACCTTTGAGTTCTTGAAGTGCTTGGCAATATATTCACCGGCAATACTGCCTTGCTGATCGTCACGGCCGCATGTGCGGAAGGTGTTCCAAAGTCCGCGTTCGGTGAATACCGGATTGGTTGCGCCGGGCGTCACTTCGACAATGCCATTTTCCGCATAGACTTCTGACGCCGGTATCGAAACGCCGGAATTGTAGTGACCAATCACAAACTTTACGCCGTCAGCAGCAAACTTGTTGGCAACAGAGACGCCTTGCTTGGCATCGGAAGCATCGTCACCCAGCACGACTTTGATCTTCTCGCCATTGAGACCACCTGCGGCATTGATCTCGGCAATGGCAGCCTCAGCTCCCTTTTGAATCTGCGCGCCAACAGCCGCATTCGGGCCAGTCAAAGGAGCACCAATACCAACCAGAAGGTCAGCATGGGCAGTGCCACCGAGGATCAGCATTGCAGTGACGGCAACGCTCGACAATAAGGACGTCTTCATTTCAAACTCCAGGTTTCCAATTCAACCCAGACGTTTTACGAGAGTGAAGAAAGCTAAACAGTTGGCATATGCCAGCCAATTTATGAACCGCACGGTGCCGCCTGGCCTAGTCGGCGCAAACCACCATCAGTTTCGACCCAAGCAAATGGAAGTGCGGCGACACGCACGGCACCCGCGCAATTTATCCGCTGAACCTGCCATTTCAAAAATTCTGTTCTGTCGCAGCTTCAAGCTTAGCATATTATTCCTTCTGAGTGACGGACTGGCATTTTACTGTTACGCGAAGCTCTTTTGCGCCACGCGCTGTGGCCGCAAAGTGCTGTTCACCGCACAAGGAATATCCCGCATGACCATCACTGTTTCCGATAAGATCAAGGTTCTATGGTTTTTGCCGACCCATGGCGACAGCCGCTACCTCGGTACATCGGAAGGTGGCCGGGCCGTTGATCTTCCCTATCTGAAGCAGGTCGCGCAGGCAGCAGACGCACTTGGCTATTATGGAGTCCTGCTGCCGACTGGTCGCAGTTGCGAAGATAGTTGGGTTGTTGCTTCAGCACTTGCACCGCTCACCGAGCGATTGCGATTTCTCGTCGCTGTGCGGCCCGGACTGCAGTCTCCAACACTTGCCGCGCGCATGACCGCAACCCTCGATCGCATTTCAGAAGGTCGTTTGCTGATCAATGTCGTGACGGGCGGCGACCCGGTTGAAAACAAGGGCGACGGCATCTTCCTGACACATGATGAGCGTTACGAAGTCACCCGGGAGTTCCTTGATATCTACAAGGCGGTTCTGCGCGGCGAAACCGTTGAATTTACGGGCAAGCATTTTAAAATTAAGGACGGACGGCTGTTGTTTCCGCCCCATCAAACACCGCATCCACCGCTCTATTTTGGCGGTTCATCGGAAGCGGCCAATGCTGTTGCCGCCGAGCAGATCGACAAGTATTTGACATGGGGCGAACCGCCGGCTGCGGTGGCGGAAAAAATCAACAGTGTCAGCGCGCTGGCGGAAAAGGCCGGACGCAAGGTCAGCTTCGGCATTCGTCTGCATGTGATTGTACGGGAAACCAATGATGAAGCATGGGCCGCTGCTAACAAGCTGATCAGCAAGCTTGATGATGACACCATTGCTGCCGCGCAAAAGGTCTTTGCTCGCATGGACTCCGTTGGCCAGTCACGCATGAGCCAATTGCATGGCGGGCGCCGCGACCAACTGGAAGTCAGTCCAAATCTCTGGGCCGGTGTCGGGCTCGTGCGGGGCGGCGCCGGAACAGCACTTGTGGGCGATGCGGCAACGGTGGCCGAACGCATGGATGAGTACCGGCGCATCGGCATCGATACATTCATTCTCTCGGGCTACCCGCATCTGGAAGAAGCATATCGCTTCGGCGAACTCGTATTACCAAATCTGCCGCTAGATCATGCGATCCGGCCAAGCACGACCTCGGTCAATATGGGCCCATTCGGGGAAACTGTTGCCGGGGATCATCGTCCGGCAACCCTGCGGGCGAGCCAATCGTGACACGCAGACCTGTCGTTACGATTATTGGCGGCGGCTTCTCTGGAACAGCGATTGCTTATCATCTGGCACGGCAGACTTCACACAATAACCTTGACATCATCGTAATAGAGCCAAGAGAAAAGCTGGGTGGCGGTCTTGCCTATTCAAGCGTTGATCCCGCGCATCGGATCAACGTACCCGCCGCCAAAATGACGATGATATCAGCCGAACCGGACCATTTTTCCCGGTGGCTGGCCCATGATATCGCCAGTGCTGAAGACAGCCTTGCCCGGACAGTCAAGGGTGATGAATTTCCGCAACGTTCCGTGTTCGGACGTTATGTCCATGACCACGTTGAACCTTTTCTTAAAACCGGACAGATCCAGCACATCAGGGCCAAAGCGTTGGGGCTGACACCTGCAGATGGGCGCTACGCCATCGTCCTCGGCGACGGGAATATTATCAGCGCTGATATCATTGCCCTTGCTACGACGCATCCACTGCCGTCTGTGCCAGTCGCTTTGCAATACCTCATGGGCGAAGAGCGCTTTGTGTTGGATCCCTATGCCGAAAATGCACTCGCGACAATTGAGCCGCACCATTCGGTGCTGGTCGTTGGCACCGGCCTTACGGCTGCCGATATCATTGCTTCACTCGACAGGCGCGGTCATCGCGGTTTGATCACTGCCCTGTCACGCCACGGCTATCGATCACGCGGGCATGCTGCTGTGCCATCTGACGCCTATGGCACATTCGGTAACGACGTCACCGCACGTTCGCTTCTGCACAATATCAGGCAAACGCTGAAACAGGCCACGAATAATGGGCTAAGCTGGCATCCAGTGCTCGATGCCCTGCGTGATCAGGCGCCTTCCATCTGGAGCGCCCTGTCCGCGCGTGAACGGCAAAGACTGATCCGGCATCTGCGATCCCTATGGGATGTGCACCGGTTCCGAATAGCGCCGCAGATTGAGGCGGTTCTCGACCAGCGTTCGCGCGAAGGTACACTTGCAATCATCGCGGCATCGTTACAATCGGCAGCTTTGAATGAAGGGTTCAAGGTGAGTTATCGGCACCGGTGCAGCAGCAATATCGAAACTGGGCACTTCGACGCGATTGTCATCACCACCGGCCCTGCCCATACCGCCATAGCAAAAAACAACCCATTGATTGGTTCGTTGTTCGAACAGGGTTTGCTCAGCGCCGATCCCGTGGGATTAGGTCTGCATACTGCACGAACCGGTCAGGCCGTCGGCATCAAAGGCGCGATCACCGAAACACTCTATATCGGCGGACCGCTGGCGCGCGGTACATTCGGCGAGTTGATGGGCGTGCCGGAAGTGACCGGCTATGCCGAGTTTATCGCGCAGGCGATCAAAAACCAGATTGCGGCGAATACTCAGGTACCGAAGAGGCAAGCTTCCTAATCTCGAAGCCTGCCTCATGCACTCATTCAGCTGTAGAGACTAACCGCCGGTATCTCGCCATTCAGCACAAAGTTGCCAACTTCCCGCGCCTTGTAGAAAACCGGATCATGCAAAGTGTGGGTGCGGACATTGCGCCAGAAGCGATCAAAGCCGTAGCGTGAGGCGGTCGCGCGGGCGCCCATCAGTTCGAATATGCGCGAGGTGATTTCAAGCGCAACGTGGGTGGCGTGCACCTTGGCGTGATAAGCTTCGATGGCCGCTTCACCGCGCTCCTGCGCCGAAACTGCGTGACCTTTGGCAAGCGCTGCCTGCACAGCCAACGCCGCATTGTCGGCAAGCGCCGCAGAGGCTTTGAGCGTTGCAGAAAACTCGCCGAACCGTTCCAGAATATAGGGATCGTCCGCAGCGCGCGCGACACCGGATGTTTCCCACGGTTTGGTTGTGGTGCGCACATAGTCCAGTGCCTGCGCCAACGCACCTTCTGCCGTGCCGAGATAGAAGTTGACGAAGACCAGCTGGATCAATGGCGTGTTGAACGTAGCGAGCGGTGGCAGCAGCGCATCGGGAGCCGCCAGCGGAACGAGGAAATCCGCCTCTGTTACAACATAGTCACGGAATTCGACGCTGCCACTATCGGACAGACGCTGACCAATATTGTCCCAATCATCCGCGGGGGAAATAGCCCGGCCTGTCGGTCGGGAGAACCAGACTGGCAACCTCGTTGTCCAGCAGCGCGATGACATTGATACGGTCGGAAATGCGCGCTGCCGTGCTGAATGTCTTGCGGCCGTTGAGACGATATCCACCCTCAGCATGGGTCAATGTAAGCCCGGCATCGCGCGGATTGACGACCGCTCCCCAATAATGTCCCTGCTCGACTGTTTCCACACCAAGCGCATGAGCTTTGGCTTCCTCAGCGGCAATATAGGGCACATAGGCGTTGACATAGTGATAGCCGAGCAATTGTCCAATCGAGCTTTCACCGCGTGAAATGATCCGCACAAGCCGTAACGCGTCAGCCCAGCCGATACCGCCACCGCCAATTTCTCTGGGATGCAATGCCGTCAGCAAGCCCGCCTGCCGCAATGTGTTGATCTCGGCTTTCGGCACACCCGCTTCACGGTCACGTTCGGCACCTGACTTGGCGAGGTCTGCAGCGATCACAACCGCCCTTGCGGCGAAATCCTCATAGGTGGCTGAAGCCGGGTGGATGAGTTTCAGAGATGAACGATCAGACATGGGATACCTTTATCGAGGGGAGGATCAATCGCTACGTCCGCGCCGGTTGAGAAAGCTGGCGGCGAGAACAATGAATATGAGAAGACCGGTGCCAACCTGTTGCCAATAAAAACTGAGGCCCGTCAGAAGCAGGCCATTGGCGACAATGCTGAGCAGCAGCACACCGAGCACGGTACCCGGCACATTGGGCCGGCTTTCCCGGCTGAGCGTGGTGCCGATGAAGGTTGCACCGATGGCATTGAGCATAAAGGCTCCGCCGGAATTCGGAATGTAGACTGAAACAGTCGACGTCAGAATGATCCCAGCAAGCGCTGCGATAATGCCGCTTATCACATAGACGAGCCCGATATGGCCGGGGACACGCAGCCCGGAATAACGCGCAACACTCTGCTGTACGCCAATCGCCAAGACAACCCGGCCGAAGCGCGTGCGAAACAGAAGCGTTGATGCGGCGAGAATGAGCAGGCCAACGATGACAAGTGGCACCGGAATACCCAGCACATGGCCGTGGCCTATGAAACTGAATAGTGGCGGCACGCCCGTCTGTGGTAGATAGACGGGATTTCCACCATTGGTCAGCAATTGCTGGGCGCTACGCCCGATGAACAAAGTCCCAAGTGTCGCCAGAAATGGCGTAATTCCAGCACCGGCAATCAACAAGGCATTGATCAGACCAACCAGCGCACCGCTGCCAATTGCTGCAATAGCCGCAAGGCCAACCGGATATCCCGTCAGCACCAGCGAGACAAAGCTGAAGCTGGCAAAATCCACCGCCGTTCCCACCGAAAGATCGATGCCGCCCGCCGATACGGCAAAAGTCATGGCAATCGCGACAATGGCAAGCAACGTGAAATTATTGACGAGAATACTGGCAAGATTTGCTGAAGTCAGAAAGGTTGAAGTAGCCAAGGAGAAAAAGGCGAAGACACCGGCAAGCGCGATGATCACGGCGTACCGAAGAACAAGCTCGCGAGCATCTCGTACAGTAAATCTGCGTTGTGAAGGGCTGGTAACAACACTCATTTCAAACTGCTCCCTTGCCGCGCTGCAGCGATGTAGCGGCCACAACCAGAAGAATAAGAACGCCCTGTATGCCGCTGACCAGTGTGCTCGAAATATTGAGGAGCTGGAAACCGTTTGTCAGGAACCCGACCAGCAGAGTCGAGAGCAATGTGCCGCCAATTGTCGGCACCAGCCTTCGTGAAAAAACAACACTCAACAATGCCGTCACGACCACCGGCAGCAGCATTTCACCGGCGCCCGTGGTCGAGCCGCTGAGATACGAGACCGACAATATTCCGGCCAGTCCGCCGCACAAACCACTGGCGATATAACTGCCCGCTACAATGCGTTTAACGGGGAGGCCTGCTGCCCTCGCAGCTTCAGGAAACGCACCAACAGCGTAGAGCCGCAGCCCCAATGGTGTGAATTGCACGATTGCAGCGGCAATGGCCGTAAAGCCTGTCAGCACATAGGCCAGTACAGGAATGTCAAACGGTCCATAGGCGGACAAGAAGGACAGCAAATCGGAGGAAGCAGAGACAACGGTGTTCTGTGTCAGCACGAGTTCCAGCCCTGCCACCACATTCATGACCGCAAGCGTGGCCAGCAATGGCACAATGCCGAATACAACCACTGCGGCAGCATTGATGGCGCCGATGAGGGCGCCTGTGGCAAGCGCACCGGCGACAGCCACGGCATCGCCATAGCCTGCGGAAATAATCGTGGCATAGACGGCGGCACTTAACCCCAGATTGGCAGCGAGCGAAAGATCAATGCCGCCTTTGACGACATTGGCTCCACCACCGATGATGACGATCGTCAGACCAATGGCGAGCACACCGAGAATGGCGGACTGCCCAAGCACATTGCCGATATTGCCAAGGGTGAAGAAGAAAGGTGCGGCAACCGAGAAGAACACCAGCAATGCGGCAAAGGCCAGCAACGAGCCCCCACGCAGAGCAAAGCCGGCCAGCGAACCGGCGATACGGCGCCTGATGTCACCGCCCGTCTCATAGGGTAATAAAGTATCGATATCAGCCGACATGGCTATGTTCTCCATGACGCGACACGTGTGCACCAGTTGCCTCTGCCAGAACCTCATCCGGCGTCGTATTGGAAGATTTGAACTCGCGTGTGACGGCTCCGCGATAAAGCACAAGAATGCGATCTGTAATCCCAATGAGTTCCGGAAGATCGCTCGAGAGCACAAGGATTGCTGCGCCGCGCTCAGCCAGCTTTCCGATAAGATTGTAGATCTCGACTTTTGAACCAATATCGACGCCGACAGTTGGCTCATCAAGGATGTAGAGGCTGGACTGCCGGCTCAGCCACTTCGCCAGAGCTACCTTTTGCTGATTGCCACCGCTTAAGGTTCTGACTGGCGCAAACCGGCCATCCGTCTTGATGGCAAGTTGTTCGATCAAGCGGTCGACTTCGGAATATTCTTGATCCCGCTGCAGGAAGCCAAAGGTCGTAAAGCGCTTGAGACTGGCGAGCGTGGTGTTCTCGGCAACGCTCAATCCCAGTGCAACGCCGTCACCCCGCCTGTCTTCCGGCACCAGTGCCAGTCGCCGTGCAACGGCTGCCACGGGGGAACGCGGACGTCCTTTTTCGCCTTCAATGGTGATTTCGCCGATATCTGCAGCCTCGAGACCAAACAGCACCCGAACCAGATCCTTGGCCCCCGATCCAAGCAGGCCAGTGAGACCGACAATCTCACCCTGACGCACCTCAAACGAGACATTGCGAAACTTGCCCGCCTTGCCGAGTGCCTTGGTGGTCAGCACAGGTTTGCCAATTGTGGCCGCTACCTTCGGGAACATCTCGTCGATATCCCGCGCCACCATCAGCGATGCTATTTTTGCCGCCGGTGTCGTACGCGAATCGACTGTTGCCACGTCCTTACCATTGCGCAGGATCGTCGCCCGGTCGCACAGGGCTTCGATCTCATTGAGATAATGCGAAATATAGATGATGGTGATGCCGTCTGCGCGCAGCCGCCGGATCAGATCAAACAGAATGTCAGCTTCGCGCCGCACCAGCGCCGCCGTTGGCTCGTCAAACACCAGGATGGACGGCTTATCAAGCAAGGCACGGGTAATCTGTACGATCTGCTTTTGCGCCGTCGTCAACTCACTGATCAGCACATTGGGGGGCAGTCTCAGGCTGAAATACTTATCGAGAATGTCTTCGGCCTGTTTACGCATCGCCCTTCGATCAAGAAACGGCAGTCCGGCAAGACGCGGCTCACGCCCGAGAAACAGCGACTCACCCACAGTGAAACTCGGCACCAGCAGACGATCCTGATGAATGAAGTGAATGCCGAGTTTTTCCACCTCATGCGCCGTCAAGCGATCGTGGTGCACGCCATTAATTTCGACAGAACCTTCGTCCGGCTGGTAAAGCCCAGCCAGAATCTTGATGAGCGTAGACTTCCCCGCACCGTTCTGGCCAATCAGCCCGTGCACCGTACCGCGTTCGACTTCGAGGGTTGCCCCCGACAGCGCTTCGACACCGCCGAAGCGTTTAACCAGCCCGCGCAAGGCCAAAGCCAATTTACTGTTGTCTATTGTCGGGCTCATGCGCATCAACCAAGACGCAAGGTCTTGGTGACTTCGTCGATGTTCTTCTTGTTGGCGATCAGCGCAGGTACATAGGTCTCGCGCGGCAGTTTTTGGCCAGCCAGATAGCGTGCAACATTGCGGATCGCTGTGCGGCCAATCTCTTCCGGTTGCTGGGCAGCATTGCCGGCAGCGGGCGAATTTGGATCGCGAACCAGTTGCAGCACTTCCGGGCTGCCATCCACACCATAAGTGCTGATTTCCGTGCGGCCAGCAGCCACCAGCGCCTGCGTCGCGCCAAGCTGAGGAATGTCCCATGCCGACCAGATAGCCTTGATCGATCCCTTCTCCGGATATTTGTTGAGGATCGCCGTAATCTGACTGAATGCGTCTTGCACAGTATTGGGAATAACGTCCCGCAGTTCCGGCTCGATGATCTTCACTTCAGGATAATATTTGATGACTGCCTTCAACTGATCGTAGCGAATAGCGCAGGGAACCACGCCGTAGAAACCGTTGAACACGACAATATTGCCAGCACCGCCAATATCCGATACCAGCTGCAAAGCGAGGTCCGAGCCAATGCGCCAATTATCCGACGTGGTGTTGTTGAGCGAATTGGGCGTACCGACATCAATGGTAAAGACCGGTATTTTGGCATCCTTGGCCCGCTTCAGCCACGGATCAACCACTGTCAGCGTTCCCAACAACTGCACCAGCGCATCGGGACGCTGGGCAATCAGCGTCTGCAATTGCGAGACCAGTTTCGTATCATTGCGTTGGGCATCAACGGCAATGGGCTCGCCGCCCAGCTTCTTCACTTCATCGATCTGAGCGTTATAGGCTGTCAGATCGAAGTGATGATCTGTCCCTGTGGCGCTGATCGCAATGCGCTTGCCCTTGAGCGAAGGAATCTCCTCATCGGCCGCAGCGCTACCGGTACTCGCAAACAATCCGGCATTTGCTGCCGCGAGTGTCGCGCCCGCCGCCAGGCTTGCCTTGAGGAGGTTGCGTCTGCCGATAGCCGGTCCGGAATCTCTGATTTCGCTCATTCTATTTCTCCTGACACCCATTTGTGCCGACGCTCATAAGCGGCCAGCACCTGAAATTCGGCTGTCAGGGTAGTTACTCTACTGCTTTAATCGAGATTAAACTTTTCCCGGATGGCGAGCCTTGAGGAAAACGGTCCTCATTTCAACAGAGGTTTCACACGGATATTCTGCGAAGGGCTGTCGCGGTGATGCATGGCCCGTCTTTTTGATGTGCCTCGCGCTCTGATATGGCCGCCTTGTTAATCATCTGCCTCAACGGCTTTTGCGCGATAGCACCGATTTATAGAAATTCGTTTCTTCCAACTTCCACTCATTCAAAGAAAAATCCCGCTCGCGGCTTCGCCTGCCGTTGAACAACCTTCAAGAGAAGAAACCCATGACCACAGCATCCCTTCAACGTATTGAACAGGGCGACAAGCCATCGGCTGATGCACACCGCATTGCCAGCGAACGGAAAGCACTTGAAACAGCAAAGCGCTTAGCCGATGAGTTTGCCAAGGATGCTGCAGAGCGGGATCGGGAACGACGGCTGCCCTATCAGGAACTGGAAGTGCTGGCACAATCCGGTCTGCTCGCCATCACCGTTCCGAAGGAGTTTGGCGGCATCGATGTTTCGGCCGCAACGCTGGCTGAAGTAACAGCCATTCTGTCAGAGGCCGATCCATCCATCGGCCAGATACCGCAAAACCATTTCTATATTCTCGAAGCTTTGCGCGTTGATGGGACGCACGCGCAACAGGCCCTCTTCTTTGGCCGTGCATTGCTGGGGGATCGCTTCGGCAATGCCCTGTCGGAAAAAGGCACCAAAACAGTCGCGCATTACAATACCCGAATTGTACCGGACGGTTCGCGCTACCGCATCAGCGGCCGGAAATTCTATTCAACCGGCGTGCTCTTTGCGGATTGGGTGGTAATTTTTGCCAATGATCCGCAAGACCATATCACCATGTCATTCGTTCCGCGCGATACACCAGGCCTTACCCTTGTCGATGATTGGGCCGGATTTGGTCAGCGGACTACCGGCAGCGGCACCACCGTCATTACGGACGTCATTGTCGATGCTGATGCAGTCGTCCAGCATCACAAGGGTTTTGACCGTCCTTCCACCATCGGTTCGGTCGGCCAGATCATTCATGCGGGTGTTGATCTTGGAATTGCGCGCGCCGCCTTGCGGGAAACGATCAACTTTGTCCGCACGAAATCGCGGCCATGGATGGACAGCGGTCTCGAGCGAGCGTCAGAAGATCCGCATACGATTGCAAGGGTTGGCGATCTTTCCATTCGCATTGACGCGGCGGCGGCGCTGCTCGCCCATTCCGGCAATCTTGTCGACAGAGCGAAAGCTGATCCAAGTGATGAGAATGTAATCGCAGCATCCCTCGCTGTTGCGGGTGCCAAGGTGCTGACGACGGAAGCTGCATTGCAAGCCACCAATGTCCTGTTCGAACTGGCAGGCACCAGCTCCACGCAGGTTGATCTCAACCTTGACCGCCACTGGCGCAATGCCCGTACCCATACGCTGCACGACCCCGTTCGATGGAAATATCACGTGGTCGGCAATTACCTTCTCAATGACGTGGCGCCTCCCCGTCACGGCGCCCTTTGACCGGAGCTACGTGCATGACCAGAGAAATTCGTCTCAACGCCTTCGACATGAATTGCGTCGGCCATCAATCGCCCGGGCTGTGGCGCCATCCGCGCGATCAGGCGTGGACCTACAAGGATCTCGATTATTGGGTGAACCTCGCCAAAACGCTGGAGCGCGGCAAATTTGACGGCCTGTTTATCGCCGATGTCTTGGGGATTTATGACGTGCTGAACGGCAGCAAAGATGCTGCCATCCGTCATTCCGCGCAGGTGCCGGTCAATGATCCGTTGCAACTGATCCCAGCCATGGCCTATGCGACCGAACATCTCGGCTTCGGTCTCACGGCGTCTCTGTCCTTCGAGCATCCCTATACATTCGCACGTCGGCTTTCGACACTGGATCATCTGACGAAAGGCCGTGCGGGCTGGAACATCGTGACGTCCTATCTTGAAAGCGGAGCCCGCAATGTCGGGCAGAGCAATCAGGCCAAGCACGACGACCGTTACGATGTGGCGGAGGAATATCTGCAGGTCTGCTACAAGCTTTGGGAAGGCAGTTGGGAAGACGATGCGGTGCTGCGTGACCGGGAGAGCGGCATTTTCACCGATCCCACGAAGGTTCATGAAATCCGCCACGAGGGTAAATATTTCAACGTTCCGGGCATTCATCTGTGCGAACCCTCCCCGCAACGCACGCCTGTGCTTTATCAGGCGGGTGCATCCAAGCGCGGCAAGGATTTCGCCGGACAGAATGCTGAGTGTGTGTTCGTCGCCGCGCCATCCAAATCAGTGCTCAAAAAGTATGTCGCCAATGTTCGCCAAGCGGCCGCTGAGGCCGGGCGCAATCCACGCGAAATTCTGACGTTCAATCTGCAGACTGTCATTCTCGGCGAAACCGACGCCGAGGCCAAAGCCAAGTTTGACGAATACCGCAATTATGTTTCCTATGAAGGCGCCCTCGCCCTCATCTCTGGCTGGACCGGTATCGATTTCGGTCAGTTCGCACCGGATGAAACCTTGCGGCACCGCTATACCGACGCTGTACAATCAGCTGTCGAAACATTCACCACCGTGGACCCGAACAAGACATGGACCGTCCGCGAAATGGCAGATTGGGTTGGGATTGGCGGTTTCGGCCCGGTCTTCGTCGGCTCGCCATCCACTGTCGCTGATCTGCTGCAGGAATGGATCGAGGACACCGATGTTGACGGCTTCAATCTTGCCTATGCAGTGACCCCGGAGAGCTTTGAGGATGTGGTGAACCTGCTGGTGCCGGAGTTGCAGAAGCGCGGCGTTTACAAGAAGGATTACCGCACCGGCACCTTGCGCGAAAAACTGTTCGGTGCTGGTCCGCGCCTGCAAGCTCCGCATCCTGCCGCCAATTATCGTGATCTTCGCGGTGATCGTTCACAGGCAGCAGCATAATATCAGCGGCGCGAGGGAATATTCCGTCGCGCCGCTCGATCTTAAAAACCCAGCGACTGCTGGGCGGGTGGAGGCGGGCCAACATGCACGCCTTCCAACTCCAGCATCCGCACCTTGGCAGTTGATCCGCCTGGTGCGGAAAAACCACCGACCTTGCCGCCTGCTGCCAAAACGCGGTGGCAGGGAATGATCAGAGCTACCGGGTTTTTCGCCATGGCTTGGCCGACATCCCTTGCAGCTTCCGGTCCTGCGCCAAGCTCTTTGGCCAAAGCCCCATAAGTGGTGGTGTGACCCCAAGCAATTTTGCGGGCTCTAGCATAAACCTCCTTGAAGAACGCATCCTGCCCTTCGAGATCGAGTTTAAGGCTGGAAAAATCCACCTCTGCCCCGTCAAAATAACGCTTCACCGCAGCAATCGCCTCGCTCACATCAGGCGTTGGAGTGTGCTGTTCGGCTTGTGGCAGACGGCGCAGCAAAAGACGTTCAGTTCCTGCCGCACTGCTGGTTGGCAACTGGAACCGCGTGATACCGGCATCGTTCCAGGCGATACCGCAATCCCCCCCAGCCGTTTCGAATATAGAGTAGTGGTGCACTGTCTGACCCATGACATGGCCTCCGTGTTTTTACCTGTCATGAACATTGTCAGTCTGACGATCAAATACAACCCGTTTCTTGCACAACCTATCTCCCAGCGAGAATGAGATCGGCTGCCTTTTCAGCAATCATGATAACCGGCGAGTTTGTGTTCCCGGAAACGATATTCGGCATGACGGATGCATCGACAACCCGCAGGCCTGCAATCCCATGCACACGCAATGCATTATCCACGACGGCGAGATTATCACTGCCCATCTTGCACGTTCCAACCGGGTGAAAGATCGTCGTCGCAATATCTCCGGCACGATGGATCAATTCATCATCACTCTGAAACTGTGGGCCGGGCAGCATCTCGGTCGGGCGGTATTTTTGGAGCGTGCGCGTTGCCATGAGGTTGCGGGCATGGCGGATTGATCTTGCGGCGAGCAATCTGTCGCCCGCTGTGGAAAGATAATTTGGCTTTATGTCAGGTGAGACGCTGCTGTCAGATCCGTTGATATGCACAGTGCCCCGGCTCTCGGGCCGCAAATTACAGACCGAGACTGTCACTGCGGGATAGCGATGCAAGGGTTCACCGAGCCGATCCGTGCTGAGCGGTTGCACGTGATATTCTAGGTCAGGCGTCGCGACAGCCGGATCGCTTTTCGCGAAGATACCGAGCTGGCTCGGGGCCATGGAAAGCGGGCCAGACCGGCGGAAAGCATATTCCAGCCCCATTCCCGCCCGCGAAAAGAGATTGTGGTAAAGCTGGTTGAGTGTCTTTGCGCCTTCGATGCGAAACACGGTGCGGATTTGCAGATGATCCTGCAGGTTTTCACCCACGCCTTGCAGTTCATGCAGCGGCTGAATTCCCGAATTCTGCAGAACATCGGAGCGGCCAATCCCCGACAGTTCAAGGATTTTCGGGGAGTTGATCGCCCCTGCCGACAGGATGATCTCTCTGTCAGCCGCCGCCGTATAGGTTGTACCACGCAGGCGATAACGGATGCGCGCCGCGCGCCTGCCGTCCAATTCCAGCTTCTCGACTTCAGCGCCGGTGAGCACGCGAAGATTGCGCTGCTTCATGGCGGGGCGCAGGAATGCCTTTGTCGTGTTCCAGCGGACACCGCCGCGCTGATTGACTTCGAAATAACCGGAGCCCTCATTGTCGCCAGCGTTGAAATCCTCCGTCTTGGGAATACCGAGTTCTTCCGCCGCGACGCGGAATGCATCAAGAATGGGCCAGGAAAGCCGCTGCCGTTCAACCCGCCATTCACCTCCGGAGCCGTGCTGGGCAGATGAACCACGATAATTATCCTCGGACTTCAGGAAATAGGGCAGCACGTCGTCCCAGCCCCATCCTGTATTTCCCGCTTGCCGCCAGCCATCATAGTCAGCCGCTTGCCCGCGCATGTAGATCATGCCGTTGATGGACGAACAGCCGCCGAGGACCTTCCCGCGTGGATAGGGCAATGATCGGCCGTTGAGACCTGGTTCCTGTGCCGTCTTCATCATCCAGTCGGTTCGCGGATTGCCCATGCAATAGAGATAGCCGATTGGAACATGTACCCAATGGTAACGGTCACTGCCGCCCGCTTCGAGCAAAAGCACACGGTTTTTCGGATCAGCCGACAGCCGGTTTGCCAGCACACAGCCAGCGGAACCCGCTCCGATTATAATGAAATCGTAGCTGCCCGCATCGACCGCTGTTTCTTGCGTTTCTCCGCTCATGCCGCCACCCCTGCGGCGGCTGTTTCGGCTTCCGTCATGCGACGCCAGATCGGCGTCATCGCATCGGCAATATCGCGGTAAAGCTGATAGCGGCGCGCGTAGTAAGAAGCACGTGCTGCATCCGGCCGGTAATGGCGGTCAGTTTGGACCATCGCAGCTGCACCGGCTTCGAAATCCGGGAAAATGCCGACACCTGTCCCAGCCGCTATTGCCGCACCCAATGCGCCGGTCTGGCTCGACCGCGGCACCGTTACCGGCACGCCGAGAACATCCGCAAAAACTTGCGGCCAGAATTTGCTGCGCGAACCACCACCGGAAAGCACAGCTTCACTGAAACCGGCCCCCGCCGCACGCAAGGTTTCGATATGCTGACGATGACCGAAGGCAACGCCCTCAAGCAACGCACGGATCAAGTGACCTTTCGTATGCCATCCCGCGATACCATAGAACCCTGCCCGCGCATTGCCATCCTGTTGCGCCCCATAGAGGAACGGATGATAGATCGGATCATTCGCGGCCGGTTCCACGGTAGCCGCGAGTTCGCAGCAAACATCAAATGGTGATCGTCCGTCGGAACGTTCTTCGTGAAAGAACTCACGCACCAGCCATTCCAGATTGGCAGCGGACGTAGCACTCGACTCGATTGCCATATAGCGCTCGCGATCGAAGGTCGATGACATGAAGACGGGGCCATCAAGCCGTGGCCGATCGATAACCACCTGATTGATACTCCAGGTTCCGACTATGATCGAGGCCGCACCGGTTTTGGTGACTCCCGATCCAATCGCCGAGGCGATTACGTCGAAAAAAGCCCCCAACCACGGGCGTTCCGGCGGCAAGACCAGTCTCTGTTGCGGCCTTCTCTGTCACCACTCCGGCAATGTCGGCACTTTCGATCAATGGCGGCAACAAATCCATACAGTCGTCAAGGCCGTAGGCCGCCATCAACGCGCTGTCATACCGGCGTTGCGTCACATCAAGCAGGCCGCAACCGGTCATATCCGAGACATCGCTCACACGCTTGTCAGTAAGGCGATTGACGATGAAATCCTTGCACAGGAAAACCGTGCCGATCTTGTGAAATGTCTCCGGCCGGTGCCGTTTGATCCATGCCAGCAATGTCGGTGTCTGCGATGGCCACGGCCGTTGCAAGCCAATCGGGTAGGTACGATCACCCACGCCCTCCGCCTGCCATTTTTCCACGAGATCCGCGGCGCGCGTGTCGAGCGACTGAATCGCGAGCAGCGGCTCGCCCTCCCGGTCAAGCGTGTACAATCCGTTGCCGTGTCCGGCACAACCGATGGCGGCAATCTGCTCCGGCCGAATGCCGGCCTGATCAATGCAGGTGCGGATTACCAGCTTGGCATTTGCCCAAAGCTCGCCAAGTCCGCGTTCGACATGCCCCGGCAGCGGCATATTGCTGTGCCCTTCTTCGGCAGCCGATGCTATTTCGTTGCCTTGCCGGTCAAAGATCACCGCCTTGATGATCGTATTGCCGGCATCCAGCCCCAAAAGATATTCTCCCATTCGGAACCCCTCCTCAGGTTCTATTCGTATTCTCAGCTTTGCTGATAAATCGCGTAGGCATCTTCGCCGCTGGCATTGTCATGGATAATGGCCATCAGCCCCCGCACCACCGCGCTCGGATTTGCGTGCTGATAAATATTGCGGCCATAAACCATACCGACAGCGCCTTGCTGCATCAGTGCAGACGATTTGTCGAAAACTGCCCGCAAATCCTCCTTGCCTCCCCCTCGGACAAGCACCGGACAACGCGCCGCTTCCACAACGCGGTGGAAATCTCCGGCCGCCGACGTCGGATCCGCCTTGATGATATCCGCACCCATTTCGCGCGCAAGCCGGGTTAGAGTGACGATCTTATCCGCATCGCCATCGACCATGTAACCGCCACGCTCGGTGACTGGCTGCATGACCAGCGGCTCGATCATCAGCGGCATGCCATATTTCTCGCAATCGGCACGCACCCTTGCAATATTTTGAACGCACTGGCGGAAAAGATCAGGTTCATCGGGAAGCATGAAAAGGTTGACCACCACGCAGGCCGCATCCATCGCGATGGCGCCGATCAGCGGTTCCGCTTCGTTCTGCAGAACGGCCCACATATCGCGATGCCGGATGGGATTGTAGGGATTGCCCATGTCGATCCGCATGACGAGTGCTGGCTTGTCCTTGCCGGTCACATCCTGCAAGAGGTCAGCCTGACCGTAATTCATCTGGATCGCGTCAGGTGCAGCAGCCACGAGTGCCTGCACAACACCCTCCATGTCCTCAAGTCCGGTGAGAAAGGATGTCTCGTTGCAGACGCCATGGTCGATTGCAACATCAAGACAGCGGCCATTGCCGAAAAGCCGGTTCATCCGGACTTTATGGTTATTTCGCATATTCTACTCCTTGTTCATTCCGTGCGGTCAGTGCGTCGAGGCCAACCCTATGGCGCTCGGTCATCAATGTAAGAAATCGCTTACGCTCGGCCGCGCGAAGCGGCGGCGCCCATTGCTTTTCGCTTGCGATGAGATCAAGCACGGCTTCGGTCATATCCAGCGACAATTGCCCGCTGATTGCCAGCGTTGTGCGCCGCAACAGGAGATCGTCGAGATGTTCCACGGCTTCGTGGCGAATGAGAAACAGCATCTCCCGAACAGAATAGCCGGCATGCGGCAATGCCCCATCATTACCGTCTGCGATGAACCGGGCAATCATCTCCGCATCCGTGCCGTACCGCTCGAACAGTTCGGCCATGCGAGCCTGAGTGACGCCTGTTGTGGCGGCCGTTTGCGAAATCCAATCTCTGGAGCTCACTGGAAAATCCCGGCCGCCGCCAATCGGCCGGGCTATTGTGGTGACACGCCGCACCTGCTTCAGGCGCTCCAGTGTCATATCGGCAGCGAGTTCACCAAATGAGCGGAACGTCGTCCATTTACCGCCGATCATGCACAAGACTGGCGGTCCATCCTCGACGGGATCGATGATCGTGCAAAAATGATCGCGCGGGATACGTCCGGTAAAGCTGTCCTTGCTGGCGGGAAGCGGCCGCACGCCGGAAAACTGGAAGACAATGTCTTCGGGACGAATGCGAATGCCCGGAAGCACAAAAGCCAGAGATTGCAGAATGTAATCCCGTTCATCCGGGCTGCAGGACACGGTTTCCGGGTCATCAACGCGTATATCTGTCGAGCCGACCAGCACTTTGCCAAGATAGGGAAAGAGGATGCAGATGCGGCCGTCCTCATTCTCGTAATAGATCATGTGACCATCAAGTGCGTCACGAAGTTCGGCATTATCAATAATCAGGTGCGAACCCTTGGTGCCCCCCACCAGCGGCTCTTGCCGCGCCTCCTCTGGCAGCAGGCTCGCATTGGCGATATCGATCCAGCCGCCAGTCGCGTTGATGATGAATGCAGGCTGGACCAGTGCAATCACACCGCTGATATGATCATGGATGGTGAATGCCCCGCGTTCGTCCCTGCGAAGCTCGGCGTAGTTCAAGGCGCGGGCGTGTGGTCCAGCAGATAATCCGTCCTGCAACAGTTCGATACCAATCCGTTCAGGTTGCCTGACCCAGGCATCATGATAGGTTGCCGAACTTTTGATTGCAGGATTCAACGCTGGCCATTTGGCCAGCGTGGCCCGCCGGCCACGAAAACGATGGCGTGGCATCAGGGCACGTTTACGCGTCAGAAAATCATAGATACTGAGCCCTGTCTTGATGGCAATGGCACCGCGGCGGCTCGGCTTGCGGGTCAATCCAAGGAACCGCACAACGCCGTTGGCCAAACCGGAGAAAATATCGAATACCGGAACCGTTGTCGGCAGTGGCGCGACGAGATGCGGGGCATTGCGCAACAGGCGGTCGCGCTCAACGAGCGACTCCTTGACCAGGGCAAATTCGCCGTTTTCGAGATAACGCAGGCCACCATGCACCATGCGCGACAGGGCAGCGCTCGCACCGGAACAGTAGTCGTGCTTCTCCACGAGCAGGACATTGATGCCTTGCAGTGCCAGTTCGCGGAACACGCTGATGCCGTTGATGCCACCGCCAACAACGCACACGTCCACCTTCGGACTTCGACGAAGTCCGTCAAATATCTCTTCCCGGTTCATGATGCTGCCTGTTACCTGTCCATATGTGCCAGTTTCACCGCGATGGCCGCGTCAATGGCCGAAAGGTCTTCCCCCTCAAGCCGGATGGTGCCGGCCGTGGCATTCTCAAGCGCCTGCTCCGGATTGCGGGCACCGCACAGGGCGAAAGTCACACCCGGTTGTGCGAGCGTCCATGCAATCACGATCTGGGCAATGCTGGCTTTGTGCTTGTCGGCCAGAGGCCGAATGGCATCGGCAAAATCCTTGGCTTTCGACCTGTTGCCAACCGAAAAGCGCGGATTGTCCTTGCGCTGATCATCACCGGAAAAGACCCGGCCCGGATCAATCATTCCGGAAAGCAAACCCAAGGCCAGCGAGGAATAGCTCAGCGTCGCCACATTGTTTCGTTTCGTTAAGGGCAGCAACTCGATCTCGATTTCCCGGTCAATCATGCTGAACCGTTCCTGGATCGCATCCAGAGAGCCGGTTGCAATATAGGCATTGAGATCCGCCGGACTGACATTGCTTGCGCCGATAGCGCGGATTTTTCCCGCACTGCGCAAATCTTCGAGCGCGCGCACTGTTTCCTCAATTGGTGTCGTCGGGTCTTGCCAATGCGTGATGTAGAGGTCGATATAATCAGTTCGAAGCCGTTTCAGACTTTCCTCCACCTCGTGAAAAATCGCGTCCCGTCCGAGGTAGCGATGCACAGGCTTGTCATCCTGATCAAAGAAATGGCGGCCCTTTTGTGTGTGCCAGACAAGCCCGCATTTGGTTGCAATCACCGCCTTGTCGCGCCGTCCTTCAAGGGCCTTGCCGACAATCTCTTCAGACCGCCCGAGGCCATAGGCTGGCGCGGTATCGATCAACGTCACGCCAGCATCCAGCGATGCCTGGATCGCAGCAATTGACTGCTTCTCGTCAGTGCCACCCCACATCCAGCCGCCGATGGCCCATGTGCCAAGCCCGACAGCGGAGGACTTTACCCCGGCTTTGCCGATCGTACATATCAATTGTTCGCCGGTCATCCCCGTCCTCCTTCAGTGGCTGCAATGTCAAGTATGCGTTGTCCCGTTGCTTCGTCCGTAACGAGTGTATCGAGGTGATTGCCGCGCATGATGCTGAGGATCGGCCGCGCTTTGTTCGGGCCGCTCGCCAGCCCAATTTTGGTCGGGATCGAGGCAAATTCCTGCAATGTCAGCGAAACCAGTGAGCTGTTCAGGCTGTAGTCGCAAACCTGCCCCTGATCATCGAGCAGATGGGCGAGCAGTTCGCACCGCGCACCGGAACGCTCTATGGCTTCCTGATCCGTGCTCGAGGACGGATGCAGATCGTAATAACTTGAATCATTCGTCAGGATCGAGCCGATGCCGACAACCGCGATCTTCGCCTCACGTGCCCGTTTGAAGACGTCCGCAACCGAGCGCATATTGATCAGCATACCGCGCTCCGCCGCACTGTCGGCAAAAAGCGGTGCGTGTATCTGATAGGCACGGCCACCCAGTTTGTCCGCCATCATGGTCGAAACGTGATTGACGTCGGTATAGTGCTTGCCTTGTACGCAGCCTGTCGCCGGGATCACTTCCACATCGAAGCGGCGCGGCGCTTGCAGCCCGGCCACAACTGCACTCACGCCCTTGCCGCCGGTGATGCAGATCGTATCGCCGTCCGTGATTTCTTCGAGCAGCAGGCGGGCAGCGGCCTCGCCCACAGCCTGAAGCGCCGTTTGCGGATTGTCGGATACAGTTGGCACAACCACCACCCGGCTCAGTCCGCCAAGCGCCAGCAGTTGTTCTTCCATATCGATCAGCGGTTCGACCGGTGACTTGACCTTGATTTCCACGAGACCGAGCTGACGCCCGCGTTTGATCAGACGATTAACCGTCGGCTGCGAAATGCCCAGCTGATCGGCAATCTGCGCCTGGGTAAGCCCCTCCAGAAAATGCAGAACCAATGCCTGGTGCATTTGCCGGGCAATAACGATTTCCTCGCGGGGCGCAGAATGTTTTGGTTTGAGATTGACGACAGCCATGATCAGGAAGCCTTCCGCTTATGCAGGAAATGGTCGATTGAGACGGCGGTGAGCAGGATGCAGCCCTTTATCATGTCCTGCCAATAAACTGAGATGTCGAGAAGGACGAGCGAACTGGTGACAACCGAAAGCAGCGCGATACCGAGGATTGCACCAAGAATTGTGCCTGATCCGCCGTTGAGCGAAGCACCGCCGATAACCGCTGCAGCAATAATATTCAGCTCCATCCCAGCGCCGAATGTTGGCGTCGCAGCACCAAAGCGGGACATGTAGATCACCCCAGCAAAACCGGCGAGTGTCGAGCAAAGCACCGTCACCCAGAACTTTACCTGCTTTGTCTTGATCCCCGAATAGAGCGCCGCCTTCTCATTGCTCCCGGTATAGAAGACCTTGCGCAGTGCGGTGGCGCGCCGAAGCAGGAAATCAAAGAGCACGACAACAGCGACAAAGATGATGATGACATAGGGTACGCCGTGAAAGCTGCCCTGACCGATCGCCTTGAATGATGGAGGCAATGTAAAGAGCGAGAGCGGTGTTCCCTTGGTAATGATCAGGCAGAGGCCGCGCACGATGACCATACCGGCGAGCGATGTGATGAAATGGTTCAACCCCACCACCGTGACGAAGAATCCCATGACGCAGCCAATGAGCGAACTTGCCAGAATGCCGATGAGAGAAGCAGTCCATGGATCAAGTCCCGCGAGAAATAGGAACCCGGAAAGCACCATGGCGAAACAGACAACCGACCCCACAGCAAGGTCTATACCGCCAACGATGAGCAGAATTGTCATGCCGACAACAACAATGCCTTCGACGGAAAAGCTCATCAGCATGGCGCGGAAATTGCCAAGTGTGAGAAAGTGTGGAGAGGCAAAGCTCATGGCAATGCAGAGTGCCAGGATGATCGCGATCAATCCGGCTTCGCGCATTGATCCCAGCCGCTTCCATGACGGGATGCGCATGTCCTTCGCAGCCAATGTGTCGATTGCCATTTTCTTTTCTCCCGTTCGTTCTTCAGGCAGCATGTTCTGATGCATGCGGCGTTTGCCCTGCCTGTATTTGTGTCAATCCCGATGCGAGTCGGATAATCGCTTCTTCTGTCATGTCGTCCCGACCAAGTTCACCCGCTACGGTTCCTTCCCGGATAACAAGCACCCGGTCACACAGCCCGAGCAATTCAGGCAGTTCCGATGAAATAACGATGATACCGATGCCGGAGCGTGCCAGTTCGCGCAGCAGTTGATGAATTTCCGATTTCGCACCCACATCGATGCCGCGCGTCGGCTCGTCCATCAAAATGACTTTGGGCTGGACCGCGAGTTGCTTGGCAATTGCCACCTTCTGCTGGTTGCCGCCACTAAGCGAGGATACCGGCATATCGATGTTGCCCATGCGAACGCCGAGCCGGGCAGAAAAATCGCGGGCAAGCTCGGCTTCAGCTTTCGCATCAACCAGTCCCAGACGTCCGGTCAGCGCCTTGAGGTTGAGAACCGAGATATTCTGGGCAATCGAAAGATCAAGAAAGACGCCCGAACCCTTGCGGTCTTCGGACAGGTAGACAATTCCGGCTTTCACCGCTCCGGCATAGCTCTTTATGGTTTGCGGTTTGCCGTTCAACAGCACATGCCCATCAGTGGTGGCTCGCAGCCCGCAAATCCCTTCGGCAATTTCAGTCCGCCCCGAGCCGATCAGACCACCAATTCCGAGAATTTCACCCCGGTGCAGTTCGAGATGTACATCGTGAAACCGGCTGCCATCGTCAAGATTGCGAACTGCGAGGATAATCTCGTCTGATGTCTCTTCGGCCGTCTGTTTGGGCGGATATAATTGGGTGATATCGCGGCCAACCATGCGGCGAACCACATCGTCAGCCGTTACGTCGGCAACCTGTTCGGTCGAGACATAGCGGCCATCACGCAGGACGGTTACGCGGTCGCAGAGGCAGAAGATTTCAGCCATCCGGTGGCTGATATAGATGATCGAGATACCATTAGCCTTCAAATCGCGAATGATCTTGAACAATATACGCGTTTCCGCTTCGGTCAGCGCGGCAGTCGGTTCATCGAAAATCAGCACGCGGCAATCCAGTGTCAGCGCCTTGGCGATCTCGACAAGCTGCTGGCTGGAAATCGACAGATCTTCGACTTTCTGGCGAACATCGATGGGCGCCAGCTTGTTCATGACAGTTTGCGCTTCACGTTCCAGCTTGCGGTAATTCATGAGAATGGAACGCCTGCGGCTGGTGGACGCCATGAATATATTCTCGGCCACGCTCGCGTCCGGACAGAGCGCGATCTCCTGATGCACGAGCCCGATGCCGAGCAGTTGAGCCGCCGATGGCGACGTGATTTTCACCGGAACACCATCGACCAGGATTTCTCCCTCGTCCGGCTGGAGTACACCGGCAATAATGTTCATAAGCGTCGATTTGCCGGCACCATTCTCACCACAGATCGCGTGAATTTCACCTTGCTCCAGGCTGAAATTTACGTTCGTCAACGCCTTCACAGCACCGAAATGCTTCGTAACGTTGCGGATATTCAGGACCGGTTGAGGCGACATGGCAGTTTCTCCCGTTGCTTAGCAAAGGCTATCCGGGCCTTGCGGGCCCGGATAGCCGGTTGCAAGCTTACTCCTCAATACCTTTGGTACCGCGACGCTTCAGGTACTTGTCCCAGAAGAAATCATCCGCATTGTCGGCCGTGACGATAGAGAGGCCATTGTCGACAAAGGGGATGCTCATCGGATTGAAACCAGCACGCTTGGCGTCATTCATCGGATCAATCAGTTCCGGATGCTTGGCGAACCAGAGCAGCATAAAGCCCATATAGCCCTGCATGCCCTGGTTGGGATTGATCGAACCGAAAACTTCACCCGCCTTGATCATGTCAAGGATGTTGGCATTGACGTCGGCACACATGACGAGAACCTTGCCGCCGCTCTCTTTACTGGCCTGCGCCGCACCGATGGCCGAATTTGCTTCCGGCATAAAGACTGCGTTCAGACCGGGGTTGGCTTGAATGATGCTCATCAGACCCTGATAGGCCTTGGTCGGATCCTGATTGGACGCGGCCCGGCCAACAAGCTTCATATCCGGCCATTTTTCTTTCATACGATCAACAAAAGCTGTCACGCGCTTGTCGTGATTGTCCTGACCCGGATTTTCGAGAACGGCATATTCGCCCTTGCCGCCCAGTTTGGTGGCAATCGCATCGGCGGCATAAACGCCTTCGCGCTTGTTGTCCGAGGTGATGAACGAGATACGCTTGGACAGCGGCGAATCGGCCGCGAATG
Organism: Phyllobacterium sp. 628; assembly: GCF_014189505.1. Classification (GTDB taxonomy): domain Bacteria; phylum Pseudomonadota; class Alphaproteobacteria; order Rhizobiales; family Rhizobiaceae; genus Phyllobacterium. The sequence continues at coordinate 507,708 of NZ_CP050303.1, forward strand.
TCACGACTGCTGTGCCCTCGCCGATGGCGCGGTTGATTGGCTCGATGAACGGATCCGAATTCATCGGATGAACCAGAATACCGGCTGGCTTCTGCGCCAGTGCCTGATCAAAGCTGGCAATCTGCTTGTTGACGTCATATTCCGGCGTACCGGTATAGGCCGTCTCACAGCCAAGTTGCTTGCCCGCCTGTTTGAACATTTCATAGACGGGGAACCAGTATTCAACGCCGGAAACCATGACGTTCATGACGTATTTTTCGCCCGGTTTGCAGCGGAACGGATTTTCCGTTTCAGCTTTGGCCGGAGATGCAAAAAGTGTGGCTGCAAGGACCGCCAGTGCGGTCGTGCCCAAAAAAGTGCGCAAGTGTCCTCCTCGAGGCCGAAGCCCCTCCCATTGGTGTATGGCGCCTTGGATGGCGACCGCTGTTCCTTATGAAGGCCAGCGATCCTCCTCGACTGCTGGCAGGACTAACTAAGCGGATACAAAATAGGATGTCAATATAATTCAAGCAATGAATTATAATTCATGATAAGAGGCAGGAAAGAACGAAGGATCAATTGTCGGGACGATTGCGCAGCGCCTCCGCTTCCGCATAAAACCGTTTTTCCCATTCCTTGTGATTGTCGAGTCCTTCGCGAATGAACGGCGTGAACACGGCAAGATTCATAAGGGACCAGTTGACGAAACTGGCCGGAAATTTCAACGGCTTGACGAAATCCACGAAAAGCACGACGCGCGTCTTGTCCGTGTGGTTCCATGCCTCATGCTCGTAGGCATCATCAAAAATCAAGGCCTTGCCCTCCTGCCAATGGCAGATCTGATCCTTGACGCGAATGGCTAGTCTGTCGGACTGTTCCGGTACGATCATGCCGACATGCAGACGCAGCACGCCGTTGTAAGGCCCGCGATGTGCTGGCAAATGTTTGCCGGGCTCGAAGATTGAAAACATGGCGGTCTTCAAATTCGGAATCTTCTGCACGGCTTCCCACGTCCTGGGGCACGCGCGAATGTTCTGCTCGGATTTCACTCCAAAACCAATCAGAAAGAACGTCTTCCAGTTCTGGTCGGTGGAGATGGTTTTTACATCCGTGGAAATGTCCTGAAAGGCTGGCAATTCGCTCTGCCGCAGGAGCACATGGTCCAGTTCTGCACGAATCTCCGGCCAGGCCTTTTCAATCTCCTTGGACCAGGGAAACGTTGCATTGTCATAGACGGGAGGGTTTCCAAATTTTGCATATTTGAGGTTGAGCGTTTCTGCCCACGAAACAATTCCCATGAAAAATCGCGTGACCAGGCTGGGGCGGCCCATAGGCGCAATTCCGGTCGTCTCGAAAGTCTGCTTTGCATTTCCTGGCTGCGACGTCTGAGAATCTGACTGCTTTAAAGTTCCGTCATTCACGATTACTTACCTCATTCACTGATCTTCGCGCGCAATCCACGATTGGGAAAAACGTGGAATGCCCGGTATAAATTTTATCTTCAAGCTTATCGCGCGAAACACTGCCGGTATCCAGATGGCAAGTCATCTGATAGGGCGGATTACACCGGTTTTATGGGCCAAAACAGTGCACAGCGCGACTGCAAGTGATAAGCCGCCTCAACTCTTTCAGAATTTTATGGATGTAATCAAGAACAGAATCGCACGGGAAGCGTCCCGTGGCAGCATCACGAACAACAATGCGTGATGGAAGCATCGCCTAACGGCGGCAGTAGCGGAATTGATCGGATTTTAGGGCAGACAGAACTACCCCCTTCGCCGTGGCAAAGGGGGTAGAGCTTAATTTAGTCCGCCGAAGCGAGCGTCATCGATGTGCCGGTCGCAGCAATGTTCAGGCCGATCTGACCTGTGATGCTGACTGCCTGCAGATGGATGGAGCCTGCTGTGCCGCCGAACAGAACGTTGGTACCGATACCGGCGCCAACAGTGGCTTCAGCAGTTGCACCACGATAGATGCCTGCAAGCGAGCCATGATGATAACCGGCAGTCGGTGCGAATACGGCCCAAACCAATCGGCTGCGTGTCGTAAAGCCGAGGTCAACACCGAGCTTCTTGATGGCGCCGGTATAGTGGTCCGAACGTTCACCACCCATAGTGGAGCGGAACGTGCAGTCGACTTCTTTCGCCGAACCAAGAACATAGCCAACGCCGCCGGCAATAGCGCAATCGAGATAACCGATACGCACACCATTGCGAACGTCCTGCTCTTCGTACCGCTGCTGGATATCAGCTGCATAGGCACTCGCCACGCTGGCAACAGCCATGGACGTTGCGGCAACTGCGATCGCAAGAGTCTTCTTCATTATTCTCTCCTTCTGTCAGTATCACCGGCAGGCCTCAATCGGCCACCAGTTAAAGAATTCATTAATCGATTGCAGATAGTTTCCCGATACGGTTCCTGTCTGTGCAATCGAAGCTGTCATTTGAAAGCGTGTATCTAGACGCTTATGACAGCAGCACCTCAGTTCGACTCCTATTGGGACATTTTAAAGGCACCTTGCGGACTGCATGGCGCACCGCACAATGTTTCGTCGCTGCTGTGTACTATATGCAACGCCTTGACCATCAATAGGTTTCAATGCCGACGGCAGATTTCTCTATCCGCCATTCACCAGCTCAAGCACGAGCCGATGGATATTGCCGCCTTCACTGTGTTCGACTTGATCGAAGTCGCGGCTTTTCTGGCGTTGTTCGAGCGACAGTTCTGACAGGCGTTTTGTCATAACAGCCCTGATCTTCTGGCAGCCGGGATCGTCCGGCACCGACAGCCCGACAGTAAAGGCCTCGATTGCCTTCACCAAATCCTTGATGTCGGCGCCGTGCACGGCTTCGTGGGCACGGATACCTGCGATAAATGTGTCCCATTGCCTGGCAACGGCAGCCGGCAGTTGCCCTGACGGTTTCGGCAAGGTGTAAGTGATGATCAGTTTCGGCCGTGCCGAGGCAAGCACACAGGCACTACCTCGCTGTTCATACTTCCGCGTCCACGTCAGTTTGAAATTCGTATGCGCTATGGTGCGGGTGGTGCCGCCGATCATCGGGCCCCGTGCACCAATAGAGGCGTAGAGTTCAGCACCCGACGTCCCTGTGATCGGATATGTTTGCACGTTCTCTACAGCCTGCCACTGCGCATGCGCCACCACGGGCAGCATGAAACAGGCCGCAAAAATTAGGCATCGGATAGCTGTATTCACGCAAGCCCCAACTTGAAGATCATTCAATCACTGGAAATCAGACAGCGGATTTTTCCCGGACAGGAAGCTTCCAGTTCGGCCTGATGAAATGGCAGGTATAGCCATTGGGATAGCGCTCCAGATAGTCCTGATGTTCCGGTTCCGCTTCCCAAAAGTCACCAACCGGCGCGAGTTCGGTGACCACTTTTCCCGGCCATAATCCCGATGCATCGACATCGGCTATGGTGTCTTCGGCAATATGTTTCTGATCTTCGTTTTCATAGAAGATTGCCGAGCGGTAGCTTACCCCGAGATCATTGCCCTGGCGGTTCGCCGTGGACGGATCGTGGATCTGGAAAAAGAACTCCAGAATCTTGCGGTAGCTGATCCTCGCAGGATCAAAGATGATCTCGATAGCCTCAGCATGGGACCCATGATTGCGGTAAGTTGCATTCGGCACATCACCGCCCGAATAACCCACACGGGTCGAGATGACACCGTCATAGCGCCGGATCAGATCCTGCATACCCCAGAAACACCCACCGGCAAGTACTGCGCGTTCTTCGGCCATCAGATATCCTCCACTTGATCGATATAGTCAGCATATCCTTCATCGGCCATCTTTTCGCGCGGCACGAAACGCAGCGATGCCGAGTTGATGCAGTAGCGCAACCCGCCACGATCCATCGGCCCGTCAGGGAAAACGTGGCCGAGATGACTGTCACCGTGGTTTGACCGTACCTCGGTACGCACCATGCCATAGCTGTCATCGGTCAGTTCGTTCACATATGCGGGCTCAATCGGCTTGGTAAAACTGGGCCAGCCGCATCCTGAATCAAACTTGTCGGAAGAGGCAAACAACGGCTCGCCGGATACGATATCGACATAAATACCCGGCTTTTTATTGTCCAGATATTCGCCGGTTCCGGGACGTTCCGTGCCACTCTGCTGGGTCACGCGAAACTGCTCGGGAGAAAGTTTGGCGATAACGTCCGGATTTTTTTCATAAGTAGGCATGGGCTCGTCCTTCAAAAGATAGATACATCGTCTGGCCGACAATAAGGTGGGTTGCTAGGTCGTACACTCATAAATCTGATCGAAATGGCGCCTGAAACGGCAAGAAGATGCGAGGAGAGGCGCGACGGACGGGGCCTTTCCCCCGGCTGAGCGGCTCGACACTGCAGCTTGCAGCCGTTTCGGCGTCCAAAGGATATGGTCCATTTGTCCGGCTACTGCGTCGCAAAGCCTCAAAAATGAACCACATTTCCCTCGTCTTTGCTCCTTGTCTCCGAACAAATGGCCTCATACCATTTCAACCAGATTTATGAGTGTACGACCTAATATTTGTGCTTGTTACCGCATCATATCAAGGTCTGTCATGCTTTTGACGACAGACACCATACGATATTCGCGAAGCCGGATTGCCTGCGATCAATTCTCAAACAGGATCAGACAGCGTCATGTTTTGGAGAGTTGAGGCGCAAAGGGAGCCAATAAACCAACATATGGTTTTGGCAAGGGCGATGCATAGGCACCGCGTTTGCTTGTCTTGAGCCCAAGAGCAATGAGACCCTCAGCAAGTTTGACCGCAGCGCTTACACCATCAATAACGGGTACGCCGTATTCATTCTGCAATCGATGAGCAAGGTCGGCCATACCTGCACAGCCCAGCACGATTGCTTCGGCACAATCTTCCCTCAGTGCCTTCTCGATTTCCGCGCGCAGCTTTGACAACGCGTCCGATGCAGGGTCGTCGAGGGAAAGCACCGGAATGTCGGCAGCACGGATGACGGCGCGGTCGGCCATTCCATAACGGTGAACCAGCCCCTTCACAGGCATAATCGAACGCTCCAGCGTGGTGATGATGGAAAAGCGCTGTGCGATAAGCCCGGCCATTGCGACAGCCGCTTCACAAATGCCGATGACTGGTATCGTTGCCATAGCGCGCGCTGCATCCAGACCGGTATCGTCGAAGCAAGCAATAATTGCTGCATTTGCACCGGCCGCCTCGCCCTCCGAAATTTCCAAAAGCAATCCGGGCAGCGCAAAGGCCTCGTCGTAATACCCTTCGATGGACACCGGGCCCATGCGGGAAGTCTTGGCAATAATTGTGGTTGCGGAAGCAGCGACAGATTGCGCAGCGCGTTCAATCAGGCTGGTCATGCTGGCAGTTGTATTGGGATTAACGACGAGAATGCGCATGTGCTGGTTTATCCAATGCGTGCCCGGCGGCGGCCAACGATGATGATCGCTGTCAGGGCAACAAGAATGATCAAGAAAGAAAAAACTGTGGTCACAGTGCCGAGGGCGTAGAGAACCGGCGTGGTGACGTTGGTGGTCATGCCATAAATCTCGAGCGGCAGAGTGTTGAATGTACCGGCGGTCATCAAAGTGCGGGCAAACTCGTCATAGGAAAGCGTGAACCCGAAAAGGCCAACGCCGATCAGGCTGGGAGCGATCATCGGCAAGACGACATAACGAAAAGTCTGCCACGGCGTCGCGCCAAGATCCCGTGCTGCCTCTTCGTAGGCAGGAGAGAAGCGGTTAAAGACAGCGAACATAATCAAGACACCGAAGGGCAGCGTCCATGTGAGATGCGCCCCGAGACCTGAAGACCACCATGCAGGCCTGATGCCAAGAACCTGAAAGAACAGTCCGATGCCGAGGCTGATGAGGATCGATGGAATGACAAGGCTGGAAATCGCGAGATAAAAGAGGAACGTCGAGCCCCTGAACTTTCGCCGAAACGCCAGTCCGGCCAACAGCGAGACAATAACGGTAATTGTCGTGGTCATGAGGCCGAGGACCATCGACCGGCGGAATGAACCTCCAAAATCACCAACTGCCTGTTGTTCGAAGAGATTGCGGAACCAGTGCAGCGAGGTGCCATTCATAGGAAAGGTCAGGCCGCCAGATGGGCCTTGAAACGACAGGATGAAGATCGTCGAAAGCGGCCCATATAGGAAGAGCACGAACAGAGTGAAGAAGAAGGCAAGGACGTAGAACTCGCGGGAGCGCTTTTCCGGGTGCATCTCAAAGCTCCTTGCGGATATCGACGACCCGCAGGATCGCCGCAACGATCAACAGGACGACGATCAGCAAAATGACCGCATTGGCTGCGGCGGCAGGATATTGCAGAAGCGATATCTGGTTTGACATCATCAGGCCGACGGAAGCACTCTGCCCGCCCGACATGAACCGCACCGTGATAAAATCCCCCATTACCAGCGTGACCACGAAAATTGAACCGATAGCAATGCCGGGTTTGGCCAGCGGTATGATGACATTGGTCAGGATTTGAAATCCCGATGCCCCTGCATCACGTGCCGCCTCAACCAACGAGCGATCGATCCGCATCAGGGTGTTGAAGATCGGCGTCACCATGAACAGCGTGTAAAGATGCACCATGGCAAGAACCACGGCGAACTCCGAGAATAACAGGAACTCAAGGGGTTTCGGCACAATGCCAAGCTGGATGAGCGATGAGTTGATCAAGCCATTGCGCCCGAGAAACGGCACCCACGATATCATGCGGATGATGTTGGAGGTCAGAAATGGCACTGTGCAAACAAGGAAAAGCACGATCTGCATTGTCGTGGAGCGGATGTGAAAGGCCAGAAAATAGGCCACCCAGAACCCGATAAACATGGTCAGCAGCCAGACGATTACGGTGAACTTGAATGTGTTAAGGTAAATCTTCCACGTCACCCAGGAACCCAGTGTCTCGGTGTAATTGAACGTAACGAAATCCGGGTAAATCCGTACGGAGTCATAATCCCAAAAACTGACCATTGCGATTGTCAGGATGGGCAGCAGCAGGAATAAGCCAAGGATCAGCACCAGCGGCATTGCCTGTAAATAGGAAACAATTGGCGAGGTTAAGCCACGCCGCGTTTTTGCGGCGGGCTTTCCAGACTTATTGCTTGAGATAGTCAATCCGTTATCTGCTGCGGCTGTTGCCATGGACTGTCTCCTTAAAAGAAGCATTGGCCGTCCTCTCGCATGAGGAAAAGACGGCCAGACTTAAGCATCAAGCGGCGATAAATTCGTTCCACTTGCGGACCATGTAGCGATCCTCGTCCATGACAGAATTCCAGCAGGCAACAGCCCCCATGCGCGCCTCGAAGGCGCCGCCATCGCGGACAGCACCGACCTTTTCCATGACCTTGCCGTCAGGTGCAACGATATCACCTGTCGCCGCCTTGCCTTCCATCCAGTAACCCCATTCGTCTGCGGTCATGAACTTCTTTGCAGTTTCAGGCGCAGCGGAGTAATAGCCCTGCCGGTTGAGGTAGGCGCCAACCCAGCCCGAGAGATACCAGTTGATATATTCATAGGCCGCATCAAGCTCGATACCGCTCAGGTGCTTGGCGAGACCCAAGCCGCCGCCCCAGGCGCGATAGCCTTCCTTCAACGGCTGATATTTGCAGGCAATACCCTTAGAGCGAACTGCAGCCACAGCCGGAGACCACATGGACTGGATAACCACTTCACCCGATGCCATGAGGTTCACGCTCTCATCAAAGGTTTTCCAGAATGAGCGGAACTGACCATCGGTTTTTGCCTTGATAAGGAAGGCGATGGTCTGATCGATCTCCGCCTTGGTCATGTTGCCCTTGTCACCATATTTGATGGTGCCCATGGACTCGCAGATCATGGCCGCATCCATAATCCCGATCGACGGGATATTGAGAATGGACGCCTTGCCCTTGAATGCCGGGTCCATAATATCCGCCCAGCTGTTGATGTCGCGCCCAACCAGATCGGGGCGGATGCCGAGTGTATCGGCATTATAAATCGTCGGGATGAGCGTCATCCACTTGGTCGGTTCTTTTGCAAACTTGATCGAATCCGCGCTTTCAACAAAACCCACCGTGTGAGGGGCGGTGCCCTGGGCGATCTTGCTGTCAGGCGTCAGTTTACCCGTGACAAACAGTGGAGCGATCTTGTCGAAATACTTCATTTTCGCCACGTCCATCGGCTGCATCACACCCGCCGGGAAAACCTTTTTGGCGATCCAGTATTCAATGTCGGCAATATCGTAACTATCGGGCTGCGTAACTGCACGCTGGGTTACAGCATCGGAATCCAGCGCTGTCATTTGCAAGGTGAATCCGAGATCTTCTTTCACCTTGTTGGCCACATCATTGAGGTTCGACACGCCTGTACCGAACTGGCGCAAGGTTACATTCTTGATGTTCTGCGCCCAGATAGTCGGAAAGCCGGTTATGGCGCCTGATCCGGCAACAAGGCCAGCTGCTGCAGCGCCTGTTTTCAGGAACATACGGCGATTCAATCCTGACTTGTTGTTGGTTGTGTCTGTCATGTTCAGTTCCCCTTTTGTTGATTGTTTGGTTCAAGAGTCGAGACGGCCAAGGATGGTGGCGTCATTGCTGTCCCAGGCGAGCGGAATGGCTTCACCCACGGAAACGGGTTTTTCGAAAAAAGCCTGATCACTGATGATGACCGTGAAATCATCGATACCAGCGCCAGTAACCGAGAGCTTTACGGATGCCCCGCGATATTCGACGTTGGAGACGATGCCGGTGAAACCAAAGCCAGCGGCGGATTTGTCGCTGATGCGCACACGATCCGTCCGGATACCGAGATCGATTGATGCTCCAACTTCCGCTTTGCCGGCGGCACTCAAGGAAATGCCGCCCGGAATATCAAAAGTGACCACATCTTTCGCGCTCTTCGTGACACGCCCCGAAATGACATTGTGCTCACCCATAAAACGCGCGACAAAAGCCGTTGCCGGCCTTTCAAACACAGTTCGCGGATGCGCGGCCTGTTCAATCCTGCCGTCATTCATCACGACGATCAGGTCAGCCAGCGCCATCGCCTCTTCCTGGCTGTGTGTAACGTGGACAAACGTGATACCGAGACTGGTTTGCAGCTTCTTTAGCTCCGCACGCATCCGGATCTTCAAGAATGGATCAAGCGCTGAGAGCGGCTCATCGAGCAGCAGCGCTTCCGGATCGGTAATCAACGCACGGGCAAGGGCAACACGCTGTTGTTGTCCACCGGAAAGCTGAGCAGGACGCCGCGTTGCATAGCCCTCCATCTGCATCAGCTTCAACATGGTGAGAGCCTTGGCCCGGCGCTCGTCCTTGGCAACGCCTTTCATCTTCAGACTGAAACCAACATTGTCGATAAGATCGAGATGCGGGAACAGGGCATAGGATTGAAACATCATGGCGGTTCCCCGCTTTGCCGGGGGAAAGTCCGTCACCACAGTATTGCCGAGCCGGATATCGCCGCTCGATATGGTTTCGTGACCCGCAATCATGCGTAATGTCGAGGTCTTGCCACACCCCGACGGCCCCAAAAGGCAACAATACGTTCCGGCTGGTATTTTTAGACTGATCGTATCGACAGCAGTCGTCGTTCCGTAAATTTTTGAAACGGATATGATGTCGATTTCAGCAGCTTTTCCCATGCACTGTTCCCTTTATGATTGTTAGGAACACTGCATGTATCGTGCCAATTATCAGACTTTTGGCTAAGGCGTTGGAATCTCTACAGCAATCCTCGAGCCCAACCATCGCGAATTCAGAACATAATGCTGCAATGCACAATTTATGTTCATGTTTTCAATGCAAGATGAAATTGTATGCAATCCATAATTCTTACGGTGTGCAATATTGGGGCTATCCTTGCGCTCAAATCGCGCTAAAACCTGTTTGAAGGCAGGATATAAAATGAAACCAGCAGACAGCACGGTACCACTTCGCGACGATGTTCAGGATGACCGGACGCAGTTCATCCGTGATGCCCTTCACAACGCCATTGTCGAACGCCGCCTCGCCCCCGGAGCAAAACTGGTTGAAACCGAAGTTGGCGAATTGTTCGATGTGAGCCGCACTGTCGTTCGCGCTTCCCTGCAGATGCTGGCGTTTGAAGGGCTGGTGCGAATAGAGCGCAATCGTGGTGCGTTCGTCGCTTATCCCAGCCCCGACGAGGCACGCCAAATCTTCGAGTCCCGCCGGGTAATTGAATCGGAAATCGCCAAATGCGCGGCACAACGGATAACAGATACCGATATCGCAATGTTCAAGGCACATTTACAGGAAGAAGACCGATTGCTCGCTGAGCGCGGTCCGAATGCTCGCCGCGCCGCGATCAAGGCATCTGGCGACTATCACTTGATGCTGGCGTCGGTCGCGGGCAACCTCATCCTGGAGCGTTTCATGCGCGAGTTGATTGCGCGCTCGTCCCTCGTCATTGCGCTCTATGGCCAGTCCGGCGCTTCAAGCTGCGCCCGTTCCGAACACGCAGATATTCTTGATGCACTTGTCGCACAGGATGGCAAGAAGGCAGCTGATACCATCCGCCATCACATCGATCACATTGAAGAAGACCTCGATTACAAAGTTGCGAGCAATGCACCGCTGCGGGACGCGTTGCGTATCTGAGTTCACTCTCCTGCTTGAGACCGCACCGCCCGCAATAGGTTATTGTTTCGAGACATATATAACAGCATCGGCATCCGCATAAACGCGCTGCCAATCCGGCAATTCGTCGAAGAACGGAATGCGCTGATCATCAGCCTTCAACAAAGCCCATTTGACAGCGTGATCCTTCAGCAACTCTTCCAGCACGGGTTTCCCCGCGCTGCTTCCTGCCAACATACTCTTTTTCATGAAACCGTTTAAAAACAGCTGGTCGGTGCGGCCATCGATAAAGGTCTTGATTCCGTGAAAAATCAGAGTGCCGCCGAAGTCATAGGAATTGAACACATTTCCAGTTACGCCGTGTTCTTCCGCATAAGCCAGTGCTCCTTTTGCTGACGTTTTCGGGCTTGGTTCAATTTTCCCAACTAAAGAGAAAACGATGGCACCCACGACAAGCACGATCCCAATTGCCGCGCTGAGGGGGCGGAAATAGCAAGCCGCCAGTTTCTCCAGCCAGTCACGCGGAGCCTCGGCCCATTTCCGCGCTGAAATCCATGCAAATTGCGCGCCAATCTCCGGTGCAATAACAAGCGGCACCAGCAGGATAAGCATATAGGCAAAACGCTGATGCGTGAGGAACAGGTGAAGATTGAAAAGCAGGAAGAGTATCTTCACCCATCCAATTTTCGGCCTTGCAACAAGTATCCCGAACAGCGCTGCAAGCAGAACGCCCTCCAGAAGTATCGCCTCCGACGCGTTGAACGCCTGCCACTCAGTGATGAAGGATACCGCTTCGTTGCCGGAGGCCACCGAGAACGTCGCAAGGATAGCCTTGATCCCATAGGGGTTAAGCAGGGTCACAACGGGACAAAGCAGACCAAAGGCGATCCATCGCCCCAATAGACCAGGCTTCGCAAAGCGTGTTCGCACAAGAAAATCAAGGCCAGCAAAGGCGGCAATAACAAAACCGAACGTGAATGTTCCGTGCAAATTCGCCCATAGGACAATCAACGGAAGCAGCCAGAACGACGGTGCTCGTTCCCTGCGTGCAGCCTCAAAAAGTTCTGCCGTCCATATGATAATGATCGGCAGGGTAAAGACGACGGGCCGAGCGGTATAGATGGGGTCCACCAGAAAAATCAGGAGGAACGTCAATCCGATTGCAACCGTCGGCTTCAACCACGCACTGAGATACCACGCCAGCAAAAAGGTCGCCGATGCGATTGCGGCAATGGCCAGCAGCACGACGCCATTCCAGTCCCCTGCTTTATAGGCAAGCGCAAAGAGGATTTGTCCCAGCCATTCCTTCGCGATCCACGGATTGCCAGCAAAGGTGTAGGAATAGGTGTCGACCGTCGGAAATGTATGGCTCGTCAACATGTCGAGCCCCACCCGCACGTGCCACCAATTATCGGGGTCCTGCAGAAGACCGCGAGCAGAATAAAGCAGGATAACAGCCTTGACCGCCGCCAAAGCCAAACAGAAGATCAACCGGATTCTCAGGTTTTTTTCTACTGTTGACGGTGTTGCGTCAACCACCTGTGAAGAATACGTCTGGTCAACCATCTTAGCGTGATCCGTTTTGAAGTGAGAGCGCCCGCGTTTCGTTATCGGATCGCGCCGGGCTTTTTGAGAAAACGAAATAAACCGATGCCAGATAAAACAGCGCCGTATAGATGATGATCCCGATGAGATGAATTGCCCAGCCGTCCAGAACGTCCATTGAGCGAATGACGATAACAGTCACAAGGTTCGCTGCGTAAGCAAACAAGAAAGCCAGGATATATCTGACCACAAGCGACGCCTGCTTATATTCAGCTTTGGCGAACGTCCATTGGCTGTTGAGAAAGAAGCTGACAACGAGCCCGAACGCATAACCAGTCATATTGGCGGCGATGTCACCCCAACCGAGCCATAGCGCCACCAGGATAATCGAATACCCCGTTGCCGTATTCAACACGCCAACCAGCCCAAAACGCAGGACCTGTTTATAGTCAAACAGCCGGTTTGATCGCATGGACAAAGTACTGCGCTCCAATAGGAATTCTGGTGAAATAGCGCTCAAGCGAACGCAATCCCGCAAGCAGCCGCGGGAAAAAGATGCGATAGACAACGCGCGGCTGGGAAAGGCCGGCCTCGGCAAATCGCCTTTTCATGGTCCTAGCTGGAATGAGAATCGCATTCTCATCAAACGGACAATTGCGTACTGCATGCAATGTCATCGGGTTCAAGGGATTGTGCTCAAACAGAAAAAAGCTGCCGCCAGGCGTCAGTACCCTGTTGATTTCCCGCAGCAACTGCTGATGAAGATCGGCCGGGATGTGGTGAAAAACGCATGCCGTAAAGACAAGATCAAAATGTCCGTCCTCAAACGGTATCGCCTTGCCATCGAAAGACTGAAATCGCGCTTGGCCGGCAAAACGCTTTTCAGCAATATCAAGTGATCGGGAAGACGGGTCGAGCAGTACGATTTCACTATCGGGAAACGCCTTGCGGATGTGCCCCAATGAATTGCCGACACCACCGCCGAAGTCGAGTATTCGCCGGGGTTTGATGCCCGTCGATGCAAGTGCCGCAGCAACATCGTCTATCTTGTATTTCGCAAAATAATCCGGGGTCTCTCCGCTGAAGCGGATGCTAGCGGCGTGTTGCTCATGATACTCGGCAGCAAACTGGTCAAACTCGGCATCAAGCATTGACTGCCTCCTTCACCCGCTCCTGCAACCGGTGAACGGGCGAATTGCGGTAAAAGGCAATGGAGTCAGATGAAACAACTTCGTTGACGAGATAAAGGGGACGCCGCTTTGTTTCCATATACATACGCCCGAGATATTCACCAAAAATACCGAGAACCAGCAGCTGAACACTGCCCAGGATAAGGACAATGGCAGCAAGGCTGGTCCAGCCCGGCAAAACATTGCCATCAACCCATGAATAGAACGTGTAGCCAAGAGCGAACAGGCCAAGCAGGCCAAAGATCATCCCGAGATGCGAGGCAAAACGGAGCGGCACAATAGAGAAGCTCGTCATTGCATCGACTGCCAGCATCAGCATCTTGCGCAGGGGATAGTGCGTTGTTCCGGCAAAGCGCCGCTGCCGTTCATAGGGAAGCGCGACCTGCCGCAAGCCGATCCAGCTGACCATGCCGCGTATGAAGCGGTAGCGCTCAGGCATTGCGTTCAAATGATCAAGCGTCCTGCGATTCATCAAACGGAAATCACCGGTATCAGGCGCAATGTCGACATCAACCATCTTGCGCAGTAGCCGATAGAACATTGCTGCTGAAGCGAGTTTGAATAAGCTTTCGCCTTCACGCTTCATCCGCTGGCCATAGACAACGTCATAACCGTCATCCATCTTGGCCATCATCTCGCCAAGAAGCTCCGGCGGGTCCTGCAAATCAGCATCAAGAATGAGAATTCGCTCGCCCCGGCAAATATCCAGACCGGCGCTGAGAGCAATCTGGTGCCCGTAATTGCGGGCAAGATCCACAGCCACAATATGCGCATCGTGTGATGCCAGATCGAAGATTGCCTGACGCGTGCCATCGGTCGCCCCATCTACCACCAGAACGATCTCGTAGGATTGATTGACCTGCTTCTCACAAGCCGCCGTTACGCGCCGGTAAAGCTCACCGATGCCATCAACTTCATTGTAACAAGGAATGACGACCGAGAGCGCGATACTTTCCAGCGCTTCATTTCTTTTGGGTTTTGCCACCTGTCAGCTCCAATGTTTTTTCCAACAATGGGGCCAATCCGTTAAAATAGGGGTAAACTCTAAGCAAATGAATTTATTGATTAATTTACTATTACTCAACTTGATTAAATTTAGCTGAGTATCGTATCAATCCATAATTCATGTGGACATGACATTTATTATCCCGGTGTCTAAAAAGCGAAAGAAATTCCAGTCTTTCCTGCCCTCTAGATTATTCCCCAGATACTATCGCCACGCACTTGATCTCAAGCAGCCAGTCGGGGCTGCCTAATCGCGCGACCTGAACCAGCGTTTGTGAAATCTGTGGCTCCTGCCCGAATATCTCGGCGCGGATACCAAACAATTGCTCTGCCTTCACCAGGAACCCGTCAATGTCTGTTACGAATATTGTCTCATCGACGATATCCGCCATGGTTGCTCCGAACTTTTCGAGAACCGCCGCAACGTTTTGATAAACGTGACGCACCTGAGCAGCGATGTCGCCAGCTCCAACTGTTTGTCCGTCGGCATCAACGCTGACCTGCCCGGAGAGGTAAATCATGTTTCCCGTTTTTACGCCATCCGCAATGATGGCTTTGAAGGGGCCATCCCTGACAACCTGCCGTTCTCCAGACATATCTGAATCCTCATAATGTTTTGATTGGAGCATCGCGTCGCTCGTATGCCGCACGCCTTCGTGGGAGAGCTTAGATGTCTACGACCTGGCGGCGAAACAAGAGGCGCCAGGTTTGACGCGCGAAATTAATAAAATCGGAATTATCCGGGCATGCGATCGCACCGCTTAAAGTAAAACATTAGGCAGGAAACGCGACCAAGGCCATATAATCATTAAAAAAACCGCCGCGTCTGATTAGGATGCGGCGGCCTGTTATTGGGATCTTTTGCAGATTATTCTTGGCGCTGTCCGGTCAGGCTGAGCAGCAGCTGGAAGATATTGACGAAGTTCAGATAGAGCGAGAACGCACCGAAAACTGCAAGCTTCTGCTGCGATTCAGAATCGAAGCTTTCTGCATATTGTTCCTTGATCGACTGTGTGTCCCAGGCCGTCAGACCGATGAACACCAGAACGCCTGCAACCGACACGACGAATTGCAACATGGATGAACCCAGGAACAGGTTGACCAGGCTGGCGATCATCACGCCGATGAGACCCATAATCAGGAACGAGCTGAACTGGGAAAGATCACGCTTGGTGGTGTAGCCGTACAGGCTGGTCGCGCCGAACATTGTCGCAGCGATGAAGAATGTCCGAGCGATACTGGTTCCTGTGAAAACCAGAAAAACAGATGCCAGCGACAAGCCCATGACAGCGCAGAATGCCCAGAACATGGCCTGTGCCGAGGAGGCGGACATGGTTTGCATCTTGAAGGAGAAGAACATCACGAAGGCAAGCGGCGCCAGCATGACAACCCATTTCAATGGCGACGAAAATATCGGCACATAAAGCGCCGGCGTGGAAGCGACAACGAATGCAACAACACCGGTCAGTACCAGGCCGAGACCCATATAATTGTAAATGCGCAGCATATGCTGGCGCAGTCCCTCGTCAAAGACGGCGGATGACTGGCCGCGGGCCGCATCCATTCCATAGCGCAGTGGAGTATTCATGAATTGAGTTCCTTTCGTTGATCAGTAAAGAGTTTTGGCAAGACGGTTTGCAGCCTCTTGAAGGTCCGCAGTGGCAGCATCGGAAACGAGCGCATAGGCAACATCACCGATCTGGAAATAAGCCGCAGACGTATTATCGAGGCGGACTGCCTTGGGTTTGACGACATCAAATGTCCCCGGTCGAACAGCAAATAGCGAAACGGGACCAAGGCTGTCGGTGCCGATTTCCATTTCGACGCTCGGCCCAAAATTGGATGGGAACAGCTGAACATCGCGAACAAGCCAGCGCTCCGGCATCGTCGGGATAACGATTGCGGTGGCAGCACGAATCTCAGCCGGATCGTAATTGCGTGTCTGGGGCTGCGAAGTCATCGCAGCGCGCACGGACGACGTTTTATGCGCCATGATCGCGTCAGAGACAAAGGCGGGCGGAGGCGTCGAGGCGACAACTGGAGAGACGGTGAGCGGGCCAAAACCCGCATGCGCCAGCCAGCCGAGCGCCACCAGAATGCCGACGGCGGCTATACGCTGCAGGCCGCCCCACATGCGATCGCGCGCCAGTGCTCGTTCAAGACGTCTTGCCGCTTCAGTCGTGCCAGGCGATCCACTGACGAAACCAGCTGCCAAGGCAAGCTGCAACTCATCTCGTGATTGCAGATCCGCCATGACGCGCGCAGCCTTTTCCGGGTGCTGCGACAAATACCGGGCAACCTCAATGCGGCGAACCGTATCCAGCTGATTATCCACATAGGCATCAAGGTCCGTTTCGGCGACGGGATCAATTGTTTGGGTCATCACGACCTCCCACGATTTTCAAGTGGTTAGGCTTCTCCGGTTGCCGCTCGTCTTCAAGCAGGCGCAGAGCTGCCCGTGCTCGCCCGATGCGCGACATCAACGTTCCAATCGGCATGTTCAACGTGGCCGACGCTTCTTCATAGGAGAGACCTTCGATGGCAACGAGATGGAGGGCAGACCTTTGTTCGTGGGGCAGCCCGAAGAAAGCCTCGCGGACCTGACCAAGCCGTACAGAATGCTCCTGCGGCGCTCCCATATTCGTCTCCGCCAGGAGACCAACCGCTTCGTGCGTTCGTGCCTCGGCGGAATTCGACCGCTTGATGTCGATAAACCGGTTGTGGAGTATTGATAACAGCCAGCCACGTATGGTGTTGCCACGACGGAATCCGTCGCGCCGTTCATAGGCGCGCAGCAACGTGTCCTGCACGAGGTCCTCGGCATCAGCTTCGTTCCGGGTCAAAGACCGGGCGTAGCGACGGAGTGAGCCGAGCTGACCAACAATGTCAAAGCGCTGTTTTGGCGGTTTCATAATGGGTATACGTATCCCGGCGCAGTTTTATTCCCGGGCATCAAGAATAATTATCAAAAAAAACCAACGAGCTTGAGTCCGGCCCTGATCATTCACCGCGATATCAGCATCGGCACCACAGTGTTTGCCAGCAGTGAACGCGTCACACCACCGAACAGCATATGGTGCTTCGGCACTACTTTGTCAGGGGCAGACCGGCTAAAAGCAAGTTTGAAAAGAAGAAGCCGCACCACTGATTTAAAGTCGAATTTTAGAACTTGTTGGCTCGCCGGTAATTTTGCAGCCAAGACATGTCCGCTTCAGCACAATTGCACCAGCGAAACCAGCAGCTACGACACCCAGAACAATAATAACCGATGTTTGAATACCAGTAAAATAATCCGCAACCGCAAACAAACAGAGCAGGGTAAGAAGCCCCAAAATGGTCGATCGCTCTGCGGAAAAACCATACTGATAGGTACCAAGTATGGACGCTACGCCAATCAGACTTGCCAGTCCTCCGACGATGAGCGGCAAAAATATCGTTATTATCGGTTCGATAGCAGCCTCCATGACGGTGTTGAGGAGTCATTCCGGCCGTCAGCCAGAACAAACTATCGCCTGTATATTGCAGTGGAATTACGGAAAAATCATCTTGAAGCAACCGCCGGAAGATTTTTCCGCGATCACGACGGTACCACCATGCAAGCCCATTATCTCGCGCACAAGTTTAAGGCCGAGACCGGCTCCTCCTGCTCCGTGATGACGTTTGAAGAATGGTTCAAATATCCGCTCGCGTAGTTCGACGGGAACACCCTCGCCTTGATCATTGATTTCGATTGATTTGGGCCACACGGTCACCGAGATGATGCCGGTTCGGCCACCATGATCGATTGCATTCTGCACAAG
This sequence comes from Phyllobacterium sp. 628, assembly GCF_014189505.1. Taxonomy (GTDB): domain Bacteria; phylum Pseudomonadota; class Alphaproteobacteria; order Rhizobiales; family Rhizobiaceae; genus Phyllobacterium. The sequence continues at coordinate 525,817 of NZ_CP050303.1, forward strand.
GTTGGTCAGCGCCCGTTCGATTGCAACCGGATCACCGTTGACCAGCGTGCTGTGGGTCTTGGCTTCAAAGGCGACTTCATATCCGGCCGAAAATGCCAGCGGCCCAATATCCAGCATAACGCGTTGCGTCAGGGGAACGAGATCAAGATCGCTGAAGTGATCGATGCCTTGCTTCAACCGCTGCAAATCAAGCATTTGCTCGGTTAGAACAGCCATCCGCGCGACGTCCTCTGTTAAATGAGATTTGACGGAGCTTTGCGGCAGAGACGCAATTCGGGTTTTAAGAATGGCGATCGGTGTGCGCAATTCATGCGCAGCATCGGCAAGAAACAGTTCCTGCAAGTCATATCCATCATCGAGGCGGCCCAAAGCGCCGTTTACAGCCCGTACGAAAGGCGCCACTTCCGTAGGCATACCGGCCGACGCCAACCGGACACCACGCTGTTCGATATCAATTGAATCAGCTTGCGCCGCTGCACGTTCCATACCAGCCATCACCCTTCGCACAACGAGGGGTGTCGCCACACACGCACCAAGAGCGAGAATGCCAAGAATGGGTAGAACAAGTTTCAGCAAGACCAGAGAAACACCGAGGAGAACGAGATAAAGCGGGGCCGATGCGGGCGAGCCGGTCAAAATTTGCAGACGACCGGCTTTTGTTTCAACCCACCGCATTCTGGCAACGGGTCTATCCCCATCACCGACATTCCAGCCGAATCTCGCTTGCCCAACCTGGTCAAGCGTGTTGCCTAGGGCGGCATATTCGGTTGGAACAGTGCCCTCCGATAATTGGTGTCCTTTTCCATCCCGGATGACAAACCAACGGTCCGGCACAGTATCCCGGAATGTTTTCATCTCCTTGGTATCCCGGAGAGAAAATTCACCCTGCTGATCAGGCTGAATTGCCATTTTCAGAATTTCAACCGTGTTCTCCGTCGATTCAAAGTCAAACAATTGACCGGAACCGAAAAGAACCCCCACAACAAGAACAAGGACGACACCCTGTACTGCCAAAAGCTGCCAGAACAGCCGTCGCCTCAGCGAGTATGGCCGGTCGCGGCTCACGATTGTTCCCGCAGTAAATAGCCAACGCCGCGAATGACATTGATGACAACCCCTGCTTTGGCGTCGATCAATTTGCGCCGGAGTCGCGACACATGGGAGTCGAGCGCGTTCGACTGGACCTCATCGTCAAAGCCAAACACGGCTTCCATCAGCGCGGTACGGGGTACCATTCGGCCAGCCCGCCGGACCAGGCTTTCCAAAACCAGCATTTCACGCCGTGGCATTTCCAGTCGAAGCACTCCAACAGATGCTTCCTGAAACTTCATATCGAATGCCAAACCACCCACGGTAATGATTTGGGATTGAATCGATCCGGGGCGCCGCAAAACCGCCCGCAGACGGGCAAGCAACTCGTCGAAATCAAATGGTTTGGCAAGATAATCATCAGCGCCGGTTTCCAAGCCGCTGATCCGGTCTGGGACCCGTCCTTTTGCGGTGAGAACAATAATCGGGACGGAATGACCGGCAGCACGCAACTTCGGTATCAACGTCAGGCCATCACCATCCGGAAGCTGACGATCCAACAAGATTGCATCATAAACCCCGTCTTTGATAACGAGCTCCGCATCGGATAAGGTTCCAACGTGATCAACCACCAGATTATGCCGGGTAAAAGCCGCGCGAAGCGCCGTTACCATTTGCGGTTCGTCTTCAATCAAAAGAATACGCATGCGGCGCTCCAAGCACGATGCAAGAGCTGCATTGGCTCCGTTGCAGCATTACGGGAGCGACGGCCATCATGCAACAATCTCCCACAAGTCACACCCCGGCAGCGAGATATACAAGGCTGTGGCCATCATTGCTTATCCCAGTCTGTCGGAAGCCCTGTCCGGCTTATGCGATAGACCGCAGCAGGTGGCAGATTGCGCAGCGTCCAACCGGTCTTTTCCGCTTTGAGATTGAGCCTGCCGAGAAGAACAGGTGAGACGGGGCATACTGGCCCATAGGTGAATTGATAGAATGCGCCGGTTTGTGTCAGCCGGGAAAAACAACCCTCCAGAATTGCCATGACGATTTGAGGTTTCATGGACAAGAGCGGCAATCCGCTGATCACATTGCCATAAACAGTTTCTTCAAGATGATCCGGATTGCCGACATCCGCCGCATTCATCTGAAGCAGTTTTGCCCCGGGAAACCGTGAGCGGAGCAGTGGAATAAACTCGCGTCCATATTCCACAAGGGTAATGTCCCGTTCGGCGATACCACGTTGCAGCAGAGCATATGTGAACACGCCGGTGCCCGGTCCGAGTTCCAGAACAGGCCCCATCGCCGGTGTTATATGCTTGGTTATCAAAGCCGAGAGGCTCGGGCTTGAGGGTGTTACGGAGGCCACGCGCAACGGTGCTTGCAACCACGCGCCCAGAAACCGGACTATATCGGATCGTATCATTCAATGCCTCACATGCAGACTATTCGCTACCTGCGGCATGTGCGGGCGTGAACATTGTGACAATCTGGCAAAGAACGGAAAAAGACGCTGTGGTGTGGCTGTGCTCACCATCCCCTCTATTAAATCAAAGCAAAAGATTTCTCACGAGGCCTTACCCCTTTTGGGAACGGGCTTCGAAAAACGCATTTGCCATTTACTGCTATTCGGTTCAGAGCTGAATTATCTTCGAGACTCACTTTCCGCTTGAGCCATTGGGCCAAAGGTTTCATCACCCATGACGACAAATCCCATCATTCCCGTTTTCGACGGACACAATGACGTTCTTCTGCGTCTCTGGCTGTCAACCGAAGCCTCCCCGGAAACAAGGTTCATTGAAGGCGAGAAGGCTGGGCATATCGATTTGCCCAAAGCAAGGAAAGGCGGACTGGCAGGAGGATTGTGCGCCATCTATGTCCCGACCCCATCACCGCAATTGAATGCCGACGGTGAGTTCAACACGCCTGCTATGACGGATGCTTTGACAACCACATTGGGCATGGCAGCACTCCTGGCACGAATTGAGCGGCAAGCGGAAGATCGCCTGCGTATCTGCCGAACAGCTGATGATATTCGTGGTGCCATGGCAGACGGCGCATTTGCCTCGGTGCTTCACATAGAGGGCGCGGAAGCGATCGGCCCTGATCTTGACGCGCTTTATGTGCTGCATCAGGCCGGTCTGCGGACTTTGGGCCCGGTGTGGAGCCGGGCCAATATCTTTGCCCATGGCGTACCGTTCCGCTTTCCAAGCTCCCCGGACATTGGACCCGGCCTGACGGATCATGGCAGGAAGCTGGTTCAAACCTGCAACGAATTGCGCATCATGGTGGATCTGTCCCACATGAATGAGCAGGGTTTCTGGGATATCGCAGCACTTTCCGATGCGCCGCTGGTTGCATCTCATTCGAATGCCCACGCACTTTGCCCGCACAGCCGCAATTTGACCGACCGCCAGCTTGACGCGATCCGCGATACGGGCGGGCTGGCCGGGTTGAATTTTGGCGTTCTGTTTCTGCGACAGGACGGCAAGAAAAACCCTGATACCGAATTGAATGAGTTGGTTCGGCATGTCGATTATATCGCCAACCGTATCGGCATCGATCACATTGCCCTTGGCTCAGATTTCGATGGAACAACGATCCCTGCCACCATGCGCGACGCCAGTGATTTACAGTTGCTGATCGCTGCCCTGCGGCAATCCGGTTATGATGAGGAAGCCTTGCGGAAAATCTGCCACGAAAACTGGATCCGCGTGCTTGAGCGAACATGGAAGAATTAGCAGGTGCTTTGGTGCAGAACCCTATGATCAGTAGGTGATCGTCACCGTCACTGTATCCGTATAGGCACCGGCCGCCGGTGTTGTCTGGGGCGGAACCCGTCCATAAACCGTGTAGGGTTGTGCCGCCCCGTTTCCGGTTCCCGCAACCGTATCTGTTCCGATGGTCTGCCCCCAAAGAGCGGAGCGGGATGTATCCGAATAGAGCGAATATGTAACAAGCGCCCCCGCCGGTCCCGTCATCTTGCGCGCAGCCACACTCGCGCCTGCACCCGTCCCCGCATCCAGCCCGATATTATAGGGGGTTGTGTTCGTGCACTGCACAGAAAGCGCACTTGATGAATCGTCATTGGCGGCAATGACACCCACTGACGTAAAGGTCAGCGTCGCGGCGCTGACCAGAATGCAGGAAGATTGGATTGTGATCTGAACGGTAAAGCTGCCCGTTGCCGTAGCGGCAAAAACAGGATTGGAGAAGCCGAGGGCAGCGACAACCCCAGCTACGATGATGGCTTGTTTCGAGAATTCGGTAATCATTCACCCTCCCCAATGTATTCACACTTGATACGATATAATCAAGCCAACTACTATTAACCTACAGTTTATTCTATTATAAATATTAAACAACTATATATTTAGAAACAAACTTGCATAACAAGAAAGTATCTTACCTGAGATTAAATCAAAGACTCTTATGTAAATTTTGTAGTTAGACAAGCATAGGGTTCTATCTAAATATCTCCTCATTCGACATCGAATACATGGCGCCATTGAAGCAATCAAGGTGGGAAAATTTGGTTTGCTTTTATCGGGAATGAGGACCGTTTTCGAACCGGAAAGAGAGTTACACCGCATCCTTTTGCGCGGTATTAGACATGACCGCCGCGGCATAGCGCGGGCGTCTCACAGGTGTATTTCTCCGCCAGCCGAATATGCCAAACCTTTACCACAATGCTGTCTGCTAAACACAATACCGGCAAATTTATCGAATCCCGCGCGCGGGTATTGATGGAACGACATTTGATGAGCATTTTTGAAACTTTCCGGCTGACTTCAATATTCGCAGCCAGTCTTTCAGTTGGATTTTTGACACTGCAATCGACTCAAGCCGAAGGTACCATTGCGGTTCCACCCGGCAATCGATCTGTTACTCAACCGGCAATACCCAAAACCTCGGCAGATAGGGCGCGCGCATTCAACACGACCTATGACGAAAAATATGAGCAAATCATCGCGCTTCTCACACGGGAAACAAAGCTGGTCACTCAAATCAAAGAGGCCGCTGCAGCTTACCGGCTCGACCCGATCCACATTATTGGCGCATTGGTTGGTGAGCACACGTATAATGTCAGCGCCATCGGCAAGGTGCAGACCTATTATGTCAAAGCCCTCGCCTATACCAATGCTGACTTTTCATTTCGATACAAAGGCGTCCCGGTCCAATCTTTCGTGAAGAAACCCGAATTCAAAGAGTGTGCCACGCTGACGGGAAGTGCTGAATTGTGGAACTGCCGCGATCAGGTCTGGGATGACCATTTTCGGGGCAAAACCGTCGATAATATCTCTTACGAGCCGATTTCTTTCCAAAGAGCTTTTTTCCAGCCATTTTATGGCGGGCAAACGTTTGGGCTGGGTCAGATAAGCCCGTTGGCAGCACTTGAAGTTACAGATCTTGTTCATCGCGTCAGTGGGCTACCGCTGCTGACGCCAGACCAGCCGCAAGCGGTGTATCGTGACGTCATGGATCCCGACCGCAGCATTATTTACATTGCCGCGATCCTGCGCGACGCTGTCGATGCCTATCAAGCCGAAGGTTTTGATATCTCGGCAAACCCCGGCATCACTGCAACGCTTTACAATGTAGGCCAGCCCCGGCGACGCGCGGCTGAGCTAAAGCAGGCAGTTGACAACGGCGGCACGCGAAAATATCCGGTCGAGAATTATTACGGCTGGCTGATCAACGAAAAACTCGATCAGCTGGAACAGCTTCTTCATTCCAACAGCCAATAGAATGGCACTTTGTGAAGTCCTGTTGAACAACCATCGTTCGACTTACAGCTTAACTATGCGCGATCAGGAGCAGCAGCAAAAATGAGTGGTGCGTGCACGCAAGGGGTAGATACGGGCTTTGTTGTTCTGGGTGCCACGAAAGTAGCTATATTGGGGGTTGTGCAGGGGATAACAGAATTGCTGCCGGTCTCTTCAACAGCCCACATGCGGCTGGTACCTGCACTACTGGGCTGGCAGGATCCGGGATCGGCGTTTTCGGCCGCCATGCAATTGGCTGCCCTGACTGCGGTCATATGCTATTTCTGGAAAGACATATACAGCATTACGGCCGGTTCGATCGGTGCAGTAAGGACTGGCGACTGGATGTCGCCCAAACTGCGCATGTCTGTTGGTATTGTGCTCGGTACGATACCCATTGTTGTCGCCGGCCTGCTGCTTGCTCCCCTGCTCAACGCTTGCGACAGCCCGCTTCGAGCTTTGCCTGTCATCGGTTTTTCCTGCCTGATCATGGGCATTCTGCTGGCTGTTGCTGAATTCGTGTGCCGTCACAAACGGCAGGCTGATGATATGCGGCTGCGCGACGCGCTTATTGTTGGCATCGCGCAAGTCGGAGCCCTGATACCGGGCGTGTCCCGTTCCGGCTCAACGCTGACAGCCGCCCTGTTTCGTGATTTCACCAGACAGGACGCTGCACGCTTTTCATTTCTGCTTGGCATTCCCGCCATTGCCTTGGCAGGCTTGCACGAACTCGTAGTTCTTGTTCATGCGCACCTTCCCGTCCAAGGCTGGGCTATCCTTCTTGTCGGGCTTGTCGCCGGTTCAATATCGTCCTTTGCAGCGCTCTGGGGATTGATGCGCATTCTCGAGCGGTTTTCGACCTGGCCCTTTATTATCTACCGGATAGCCCTCGGCATCGTCATCCTATGGATATCTTTCGGCTAGGCCGTGCACTTACACAGTGTCATCGTCATCGTTCGTGTCATAGGCGTCCGCGGCGTCATCTGCAGCATCCTGCGTCTCGTCCTGAAAAGCATCCGCTTGCCTGAGATCATTGGAACTGTCGTCGTTGTAGTAGTTGTTGACGACAGTTTCTCCGCCACCCGTTTGAGGCGTGCCACTTGCACCAAGACCCGAACCGCCAAACATCGAATGGCCGCCGAACATATTCTTGATACCTTCAAACATCAGTGCGCCACCAGCCACACCGGCGGCAGTGGTTAAAGCGCCTTGCAGAAACCCACCGCCTTGTGACGGCTGGGGGGCTGCCCAGCGTCCGGCCTGTTGTGGCTGACTTTGAGGGGCATAGGCATCCTGAGGTGCAGCAGCGCTACCCCAAGGCCCGCTGGACCTGCTTGGTGAAGGTGCCGCTGACGGCTGCCCGCTCTGCGAACTTCCAAAGATGGAGCCGAGCAGACTGCCGGACTGTCCCTGTGTCGGAGCAGCACTTTGCAGGTCTTTCACCTGCGCTTCCAAAGTCTGTATGCGCTCATGGCAGGCATTCAGTGCCTGCTCCTGCACGATCACAGCCTGAGCCAGCAGATACGGAGCAGCAGGTTGACTACGGATCTGGTCCGAAACGAAGCGATCGGCTTCGGCATCCCTTGGTGTATCGGCGGCTTGTCTGGTGCGATCAAAGAGGCCACTGAGAAGTTTTTGTTCGTCGGCGTTCATTTTCGATTACCCTGTTTCAGGAAAACTCAATCTCGATCCGGATTCGTGGCATTTAGATGACCTTACAAAAATGTAATTTTGGCATCATGTAACCGTGTAGAACTACAGCGCTTCGCCTGGCGGGAATGCGACAATAAGGATTCAGTTTTGTGACAGAACCGCACCATGCGAACCCACTGAGATCATTGAAAAAAGATGCACAGGACATTTTTTGCACCTAATCCTGACCAATTTAGGCGATAAGCGCTCTTACCTGCTTGATGTGGCCGAACGGTTTCACCCATGGGTAGGAAATTTTAGAAAGACCGGAGAATAGAAATGCATAGTGTTCAGAAAATTGTTTTTTCTCTTGTTGTCGCGACAATGCTGGCAACCTCGGCGACCGCACAATCGTCAGATATTGCGGGTACCTACGTCAATGACACGGGACGCACCAAGGTGAAGCTCAGTGATTGTTCCGCCGGCGTTTGCGGCACGGTTGTCTGGATGAGCAATCCCGTCAACGACGTCAATAATCCCGATGCATCCAAACGCGACCGTCCGGTTGTCGGCTTGCAGGCTGTGACTTTGAAGTCCACAGGCACAGGCACCTATGCCGGGACACTCTACGATACCGAGAGCGGCAAGACCTATTCAGGCAAGGCAAAGGTTTCCGACAGCGGCGTGGAGCTCTCCGGCTGTGTTCTTGGCGGGCTCATCTGCAAGACTTCAATTTGGCGGCGGCAGTAACCACGATACCACGGATTTGATCAGGCCATCAGCCGTTTTGCTGCCAGATCCAGACATTCAACGAACCCGGAAAGGTCGGTCAGCAAGGCCTCTTCCGGCACGTTTTTTCTGATGAACGCACCACCGCGCGATGTGATTCCACCGTCCAGCATCAGATTGTCGGCCATATGGAAATCCTCAATGCTGAGGCCATCGCTGCCAGATAAACCGCCACCGGGACGCTCCATAATATTCCCCTGATAATAGTCCTGGCTCGTGCGTTCGAAAAAACTGCGGGCGGTATTGGTATAGGCATAAACCGGCCGGCCAAGCGCGCACATGAATCCAAGCTCAAACACGGTACCGACATCTGCGCTGATACCGCGAAACGGTGTCAGATTGGCAATGATGAGATCCGACGCAAGCATGAGCTTTTCATCAATTGCGCTGATGGCCAGACCCCGCTCCCATTTGCTGTTTGTTGGCGGAATTTCCAGATCACCCGGCGCAAGCGGTGTAAAACCCGCAGCACGGGCCAAAGCCGCCTTTTGTGCCAAAACCTCCTTGGCATTGCTCAAGAACACTTCCGGGCCCGCCAGATACACTTTCATGCTTGTCTCTCCCTAGACACCGAAGAACGGCTACACCCGATATAGACAAGCGTTTCCACCGCGAACTACTGGCATATGCCCCGTTTCAGGCTCACATGGTTATTCTTGAGAAATGGGCAAGGACAACAATCCAGCTGTCTCCGTTGCGTTGCCACACACGGGTGTAGATCAATTTTTCAGAGAATTTTTCATCGTAGTAGGCACCGCTGACTTTTGCGCGCACCGAAACCAAAGCTGCATTGTCGAGCGGCTTGATGGCAACATCCAGAAACTCAATGTCAGCCAGTTTCAATACGCCGGTGCGGTGAACCTCAATATCTTGAGCCTTGTCCACACGGCGTCCCTGATGATCAATGATGATCAGATCGTCGGCAAGCAACGCGTCCAGCGCGCTAACGTCGCTGGCCAGCATTGCCAGTTTCAAACGTTCTTCACAATCTCGAACGGCCGCTTCATCGATTGTATCAAATGCGATAGTCATAGGCTGACCTTTCTTCATGCACTGCATCAGTCCTTATCTAATTAGTGGAAAATGCTGCGAAAGACACTCCTTTGATTTGCTTTCCAAGGCGATAAACGGCCGCAGCACGCGACGAACAGCTTTTGTCAGCCCTGTTTATTGGTTGAACTTGGTTGTTCCATATTGCGCTAAAATTCTCATGCCCGTCGATGCTTCCGTCACGTTCCTGCAACCCTCTCGTGGAATATTACGGTGCCAATTGGAACGGATATGCAATGAGTGCGGGTACATTATATTTGATCTGGGAGTGTGATCGTTCCCATTCCTCCCGGTGTCACGGGTATGTCTGGAGCAAGCGTTTCACACAGAGATGCGTGCGTGAGAATTGACATTGTCCCGTTCGCCTTTGTTTTTCCTCTTCTGCAATCCAGGCTTGAAGATCGTTCCGGTTGTCGCCCTCGCAATGAGCGTGGCTGCTTGCCAGAGTGATGTATCGGGTCTGGCGGTGTCTGCGCCTGACCTGCCAATGGCCTATGCATCGGCAGCCAAACTGCCGGGCAAAGCCCAGCGCGATGCGCGGCTCTGGTGGCAGGTCTTCGGTGATCCGGTCCTGAGCGCACTGGTTGCCCGCTCGCTCGAGCAAAACCTGACAATAGCGCAGGCCAAACAACAGCTCATCGCCGCGCGCACCATGGTACGGGCGTCAAAAACGCTGTTCATGCCCACCGCCGACATCTCCGGCACGGCCAATGCCGGTACGGGCTCGACCAAGTCAGATGAGCTTATGCGGCGGCCTATGCAGCTTAATCTGGAAGCTGGCTGGGAAATCGGTCTGTTCGGCCTGCGCGAGAATACGCAGCGTTCAGCCAATGCATCCGCCGACATGGTCGCTGAAGACGCCGAAGCTGCCCGCATCGCCGTCGCTGCGGAAATTGCCGGAACGTATGTCCGCCTGCGCGCGCTGCAGGAACGCGAGGCCATCGCGAGTGCATCATTGGCGCTTCTGGGGCGTGACGGACAACTTGCCACCGTCAAATACCGCTCGGGTTTGGCCACCGCGTCAGATGCCGAAGAGGCACGGATAAGTCTTGGCGATGCAAGGGTGGAAGGGGTAAAACTTCGCACACAAATTGAAAGCACGTTGCAGCAGATCGCGACGCTGCTGGGTACGTCGAGCATTGATTCATCGCTGCGGCAGCCAAGACCTCAACCGGTCGCAAAACTTGACCCTGCAATTGGAAGGCCGACCGATCTTCTGCGGGCTCGCCCTGACATCAGGCGCGCTGAACTGGCAACAGTCCGGGCCGCAGCCGAGATCGGTATCGCGCAGGCCGATCTTTACCCGAAACTTCGGCTGAGTGGCATGATAGGTATCGGCGGCCCGGCCAGCGGCTCACTGTTTGGCGTTATGGGAGGCCCCTCCATTCAAATTCCGCTCCTCGACCAGGGGCGGCGGCGCGCGGTTGTTGCCGCGCGACAGGCTCAGTTTGAGGAGACTGCCGCAGCATACAAACACAGCGTTCTTGCCGCCTATGAAGAAGCTTCAACGGCGCTTCAAACATGGTCAGCCGGGCGCAGCGCCGTCCACCAGTTCAAACAGACCCTGGCAGCCGTCAGGAAGATCCAGGCTGAGAGCGCGGTGCTGGAGCGTGCAGGTCTGAGCGATCAATCAAAGCAGACCGCAAACGCCATCAGAGTGCTTGGCCAGCGCAGGCAGCTTGCCGAAGCACAGGAAGCCGAAGCACTGGCTTTGATTGCCTTTTACAAAGCAATCGGCGGCGCTTCACCACTTTCAGCGGGTATGTCCGGTGCCAATACCGTGCGTCAAAGGAAGCAGTAAGCCGATGGCTGTCTCAATCGCACGCAAAACGTTGATCCATGAATGGCGCCGCTTCCTTCCGGCCATTGTTGCCGTCGGCTTTTCCGGCGTCCTGATGATTGTTCAAGGCGCTTTGCTTCTCGGGATCATCGGCTCCAATGCTCTTTATGTGACCCAATCCAGAGCCGACTATTGGGTTGGCTTTCCCGGCACGCAAAGCGTTGATCTCGGCCGCTCCATCAGGGCCGATACTGCCACCAGTCTTTATGTCGAGCAGAATATTTCCAGCATCGAACCGTTTCTGCTGGGCTCAGGCGATTGGCGCGGTGCGCGCGGCGGCGGAACAGGTGTCAACATAGTCGGCATCGATACCAAGGCAAATGGTCTTGCGCTCGCCCGGATCGTTGCAGGCGCTATGCGCAATCTCCTGCTGGAGCCGGGCACGGTCCTCATTGACGCTACAGATAAAAGCAAACTCGCCATCGATGTTGGCGGCTCGGCCGAAATAAATGGCCGCCGGGTGCGGGTTGTCGGCATCATTGACGGTTTGAGGGGGCTTGGCGGCGTCAATGTCATCACGTCAATTGACACGGCGCGCAACCTTGATGCCGCCTTTGGCGCTTCGGATAACGTGACCTATTTCCTTTATAACGTGAACAAGTTTGCGCCCGCTGACGCCATACAGGGCCGCCTCAATCAGCAAGCCGGCAGCAAACGCTTTTACGTCTGGTCGGCGCAGGATCTCGCCGGCATGTCCATACGCTATTGGCTTCTGGAATCAGGCGCCGGTATCGCCTTCATCTTTGCGACAGCCATTGCCATGCTCGTGGGTACGCTCGTCACCAGCCAGACATTGATGGCAGCGGTTGCCGGTTCCATTCCACAATACGCAACCTTGCGTGCCCTTGGCGTATCGTTCAAATCGCTGCGCGTGATTGTTATCGAGCAGGCCGCCTGGGTTGGTGTGCTTGGGCTACTGGTTGGCGCAACATTCAGCGTCACTGCGGCAGCCATTGCCAATGTTTACCGGGTACCATTCGAGCTTCGCACCAGCGTTATGCTGGCAGCATCCGTGGTCGTGCTGCTCGTAGCCTTTGCGGCAGGATTGCTGGCACTGCGGCGCCTGCACCACGCCGATCCGGCAACGTTGCTGAGGTGAACGCCATGCAGCCCACCATCTCCGCCGCCCGGATCAGCAAATCATTTGTGGTTAAACACATCCACACGCTTGCATTGCAGGACGTGTCCATCGACATTTTCCCGCGAGAACTCACGCTGATCATCGGTCCTTCGGGATGTGGAAAAAGCACGCTGCTTGCAGCCTTGAGCGGCCTGACCAAACCGGATACCGGCTCGATCAGAACACTTGCAACCGATCTCGTCTCAGCCAGCGATGATGAGCGCGATGCCTTTCGCCTCAATCATTGCGGTTTTGTCTTTCAGGGGTTCAATCTCTTCCCGGCCCTGACCGCACTTGAACAGGTGCAGGTTCCTCTGGATTATCTGAAGGTGCCGCAGGACGAAGCAGTCGAGCGGGCAAAACAGGCACTTGCCCGCGTGGGCCTTTCCCACCGGCAGCACCTGCATCCCACGGAACTTTCAGGCGGTGAGAAACAGCGCGTGGCGATCGCGCGCGCCATCGTCAAGAACCCTGCAGTTCTCTTTGCCGATGAGCCGACCAGCGCGCTCGACAGCGTCAATGGTCAATCGATCATCGAGATACTGCACGCCATAGCAAAAGACACCAATGCAACCGTTCTATGTGTCTCGCATGATCCGCGTCTCATTGCCCACGCGGAACGTGTTCTGCACATGGAAGACGGCCGTATACTTCGGGACTCCCGCCCGCGCCTCACAACCGTAGCCTAAGGAAACAGTGATTATGATCATGCACAGACGCATAATCGTCCGATGTGTAATCGCGCTGGCAACGGCTGGATGCGCGGCACTGGGGATCTGGTTCATGTCCGATGCGACAGAAGCCAATGAAACGGAGATCGCCGCGAAGCCCGGAATTATCGCTGCCGCGCGCGGTATCGTTGACGTCGAGGACGGACTCCTGCGGCTATCGGCACAACGTGACGGCATGATTGTAGAAATATTGGCTGCGGAGGGGCAGAAGGTCAAACAGGGCGATGTTCTTGCCATGATCGACAGCCGTCACGAAGTCATCGCTGTCCATACGGCGGAAGCAGAAGTGCGTCAGATGCAGGGCCAGCTTGCCATGTTGAAAACCAAGCTGCAGACGCAGACCCGTCAAACTGACAGGCTAAGGCGTGCCGCTGCCGGAAAGGCTGTTTCTGCGCAAGTTCTGGACGAAGCCGAAGCACAGCTCACGGGGACAAAAGCCGAGGTGACGATTGCCGAAGCCACGCTGGCTGCCACGGAAAGCCGTTTGGAAAACATTCGTCTCGAGGTGGAGATGCGCACGGTGCGTGCGCCTGTGGACGCCCGTATCGTGCATCGCTCCACCAAGGTTGGCGAGGTCATCTCAGCCCAGAACCTCACCGAGCTGTTCACGCTTCTGCCGGAAGGCCCGCGCATCGTCCGTGCTGAAATTCAGGAGCAATTTGTCAAGCTCATCAAACCGGGCATGGATGTCGATATCCTTGCCGAGAGCGACGATGGCATTCTGGTCAAAGGGCGGGTTGTCAGGATTGGCCATGTTCTTGCCCAGCCAAAATCGCGCGATATGCCGGGCGAGCGTGTCGACGTGCGCACCTCAGACTGCATCATCAGCATCCCGGCAAAGGTACCGCTTTTGATCGGACAGCGGGTTATCGTGCGCGTCAAACCTTGAACGTCGATCATTTGGTCGAATGCCGTACTTTGGCATAGAGATATGTCGCGCCATGATGATTCATGCATGTAGGGATTGGTTTTGCACGCTTGATCCTTTCAGCCAATTGCAATACTTGATCCACCCGGTGCCTAATTAATTGGCACCGGGGTTGCATTTCTGTTGCAGTTATAATTGAGTGCCGCTCACAACTCGGCCAATCACAGAATCACACTGTGAGTTTTTCAACGGCCGCCCATCTGAAGCCCTGTTGAGGCAGTAATCATGACCAACGATACGTCAACTTACGCTGACAGCGCGCAAGTTATTGATCCCGTGGAAGACCATAGCGCCCGCAACAAGCTTGTTATCGCCTTGCTCCTCGTGTCAGCTTTTGTTGTCATCCTGAATGAAACCATCATGGGTGTCGCGCTGCCGCACCTGATGGGCGACCTTGGAATTACCGCCAGTGCCGCTCAATGGCTGACCACCGCATTCATGTTGACCATGGCGGTCGTCATCCCGATCACCGGTTTTTTGCTGCAGCGTCTTAATACGCGCCCTGTCTTCATTCTGGCCATGTCGCTGTTCAGCGCCGGCACAGCGATTTCGGCACTGGCACCCGGTTTCGCCGAGCTTGTAATCGGGCGTATTGTTCAGGCGTCGGGCACTGCGATCATGATGCCCTTGCTGATGACGACGGTCATGACCCTCGTTCCGCCTGAAACCCGCGGCAAAACCATGGGAAACATCTCCATCGTCATCTCGGTCGCACCAGCTATTGGACCGACACTCTCCGGCTTGATCCTGTCTGCGTTGGATTGGCGTTGGCTGTTCCTTTTGGTGCTGCCAATCGCCCTGGGAGCACTGGCACTCGGCGCTACGCGCATAAAGAATGTCACGGTCCCAAACAAAGCGCCCATCGATATATTTTCCGTGGTTCTTTCCGCAATCGGTTTTGGCAGCTTTGTTTATGGCCTGAGCGGATTGGGCGAAGCAGCACTTCATCCGCCAGTTGTGTCACCATGGATTCCGCTTTTGATCGGTGCAGCAGTCATCGTCATTTTTGTTTTGCGGCAGCGGCAATTGCAAAAACAGAACCGTGCATTGCTCGACCTGCGTACGCTGAGCACGAAAACATTCACGATTTCAGTGGTCATGATGGCGATACTGATGATGTCGATGTTTGGCGTATTCATCCTCCTGCCGATCTATACACAGAATGTGCTTGGATTCTCGACGCTGCAAACCGGCTTGCTGTTGTTGCCCGGCGGCTTGATCATGGGTCTCTGTGCGCCGAAAGTCGGCAGCCTGTTTGATAAAATTGGACCAAAGCCATTGGTTATTCCAGGCTCGATCCTGCTTGCCATCGTCATGTGGGGCCTGGTTTTCGTGGGGCAGGATACGCCCTTCTGGATGTTGTTGATTGCCCACATTGTGCTCAGCATTGGCCTCGCCCTGATGTTCACACCGCTGTTCACCGTTAGTCTGGGGTCCCTGCCGCCAAATCTTTATTCGCATGGCAGCGCCATGATCGGCACCACGCAGCAAGTTGCCGGCGCTGCCGGTACAGCCTTGTTCGTCGCCATCATGACCTTGCATGCGGCAAATCTTGCCAAGGCCGGAGACACCGTCCACGCGGCCACAACCGGTGGTATCAAACTCGCATTCCTGTGCGGAGCGATTATCTCGCTCGGTGCCGTTGTTGCGGCCTTCTTCATCAAGAAGCCAGATAATCATGGAATGGCGTCACATCACTAGGCGGGTGATATTGGGAATCTCTGATTAACCTGTTAAGGGCTGGAAGAAGCGATCATTCTTCCAGCCTTACTCACGCCGTGGCCACCTCATGGATCCGTTCCTTAAGCGATGCGTTATCTATGTTTGTCTGGCGGTAGCCTGCGGGGCCGGCTACTACGCAACGGGACGCCATTCGGGCGCGTGGCAACAAATGCAGGTTGAAGAAATTGCCAGCTCAATACCCCGGTGCTTATCTGTGGGTGATGACGAGACTGTACTTGCCGAAATGCAATCCAGCGAATGCGACGATCAAATCGTCAACTGACCAGCAAACCGCCTAATAATTGCTGACTTTAAACACCGTTGTTTATGGGGCATTGCAGCTCATTTTTTTGCTTGAACGCTGCCTTGCTGACGCGTGAACCATCGAATGCCGCCGACAACTGCAAGGCCGATCAATGGCCATGCCGCCCAGAATGTACCACTCCAGGTCAGGAGATTAATGGCGGTCAGAAGAAGTCCGACAATGGACAGGGTACCGATCATCCGGTCAATGCCGGGCGTTGTCCGCACCCAGAGAGATGCGGAGGCGGTGGCAAGAGCAAGCAACGGCCAAGCCGCCCAGAAGGAACCATCCCATGTGAGTGCGTTAATCGCGGCAAGTCCCGCTCCTACGGCACCAAATACGCCGTAGCTGCCTCTTCGCGATTTTACTGGCGCGGCACTTGTTTCAACCTGCGCACCTCTCAGGGTTACGCTCTCTACCACCCGCTTGTGTTCCATTGGGCTCGGTTGTGCAACTGAAACCCCAGACTCACCAATCCGTACCGCATAGCTCGGAATACCGCCTTCGATGTTTTTAAGCGAAAGCTGGCCCATATATTCGAAGCCGACCGACATCTTGTTACGGACCTGATCATAGACGGTACTGGAAATCACAACCCCGCCAGCTGGCGCTGATGCTTGCAGGCGTGCGGCCACATTCACCCCGTCACCGTAAATGTCGTCACCTTCAACGATAACATCACCAAGATTAATGCCGATACGGAATAGCATGCGCGCATCGTTGAGGCGTTGGTTGTTCTGGCCCGCAAGTTCATTCTGGACGTCGATCGCCGCGCGTACGGCCTCGACAACGCTGGAGAACTCAGCAATGAGGCCATCGCCCCATGTGTTGATGACGCGGCCGTGATGCGCTTCGATCAGTCTCGTCATGGCATCACGATATTGCTTAAGCGTGTCGAGCGTCCGCTCTTCGTCGACCTGCATCAAACGCGTGTAATCTTGAACGTCGGCCGAGAAAATCGTGGTTAGCTTGCGGCGGGTTTCAGACATGGTGTGCAGTTCCCTCGTCTCCCTCCGTTTGGATACGGAGAGAGTTCCATCTGACGTTGCCCAAGAATATAGGCTGTCATGCTATGTGGGAAGTCCCCGCTCAAGACACAAGCTAGACCTTCGCTGCCCGCCGCAAAATTTCTACAACCATTTCAGAAGCTTTCATGAGCGAGCCAACTGGCAGAAATTCATAGATCGAGTGGAAATTGTGCGCACCGCAAAAGAGATTTGGGCAAGGCAAGCCTTTTTCGGACAGCACCGCACCATCATATCCGCCGCGCATGGGAATGGACCTTGGCTCGACTCCAATTGCCTTCATGGCATCCAGGGCAAGATCAACGGGATAGCGGTTTGGTCCCTGCAGGCTCTCAGCCGCATTGCGATACATCGGCTTATAGTTTTGGGTGACAGTGTGAACCCCGTGAAGCCGGTTAAAGCTTTCGACCAACGTTGCGACGAATTTTCGCCGGTGTTCAAAACCCGATTGAGTAAAGTCACGTATATCGAGCACGATTTTTGCCTCGGCAACTGTGCCATGAATCGACTTGACCCAATAATAGCCTTCACGGTTCTCCGTATGCTCCGGACGCTCGCCCGGAGGTAACATCGAGATGAATTGCTGGGCATAGAGCACCGCATTGCGCAACTTGCCTTTTGCAGACATTGGGTGTGCTGTTTGCCCTTGAAAGGTTATGTGGAATTCCCCGGCATTCCAGTTCTCGTAGACGATTTCGCCAATGGCGCAACAATCGAGCGTATAGGCAAAATCCGCATGAAGGCTCGCCACATCCAATGCCTTGGCACCGAGCAGGCCGATCTCTTCGTCCGGAACAAAGACCACCTTCACGTCGCCATGCTCAATCCCGGGGTTTTGCTGCAGGGTTTGCATCGCATGCATGATTTCAGCGATCGCGGACTTGTTGTCTGCGCCGAGCAGGCTTGTCCCGTCGGTGACAATAATACGGTCCCCGATGTAATCCGTCAGCTCCGGAAATTCATCCACCCGCATCACAATATCGCGCGCCGGGTTTAGGATGATATCGCCGCCACTATAGTCAACGATTGCCGCGTGCGTGTCGGTGTCATATTCGCTGCTGGTATCGAGATGAGCCACCCACGCAATGGTCGGAACTTTACGGGATGCGTCTTTCACGTTGGATGGCAGCGTTCCCACCACGATGGAATGTTGTCTTTCTTCGACTGCGAGACCGAGCCCGCGCAACTCTCCGGCCAGCAGATGTGCCAGCTCCGTTTGCCCGGGGCTTGATGGCAAATGTCCGGCACCGGGAACAGTTGTGCTGTTGATGCGCGTGTAATTGAGGAATCGCTCGACAATATCCATTGGTTCTCTACCTCTGATCGAAGATGCCGGTTTCAATGATTCCAGCCAACAGGACAAGCGTCCAGCCGACAGGTTTGTGTTGCGTTGACCACAACCATCGTCAATAAATTGTCATCCCATAGTTGTGGCCGGACGATTCCCAGAAAAGACAGGACGATATGAAACTCCACGAGAAGATTCTTTCAGCGACTATTTTTGCGATTGCGTTAGGCGGGTCTGCCATGACGGACGCATCTGCAAAAACGTTGATCTATTGCTCCGAGGCAGCACCCGATGGTTTTGACGCCGCGACGACTGCATCCGGCGCCACCTACGATGCTTCAGCGCGCAATGTTTCCAATGGCCTGATCAAGATCAAGCGCGGTTCAACCGAGCTCGAACCCGGCCTTGCCGAAAGCTGGGACATTTCCGCCGATGGTAAGGAATATACATTTCACCTGCGGCCGGGCGTAAAATTCCAGACAACGGAATATTTCACACCGACACGCGATTTCAATGCCGATGACGTCATCTTTACGTTTGATCGTCAAGGCAACAAGAATAATCCCTATTACGGCAAAGGGCTCTGGCCGCAGTTTAATTCCTATTCTTTCCCAAGCCTCATCAATAAGATCGAACGAATTGACGATCATACCGTGAAGTTTGTTCTGAACCGTCCGGAAGCGACAATGATCGCCTCCCTCTCCCTGACATTTGCTGTGATCCAGTCCAAGGAATATGCGGATAAGCTTCTTGCAGAAGGCAAGAGTGACCAGTTCAGTCTTATGCCGATAGGCACCGGCCCCTATCAATTCATCGATTATCAGACAGATACAGCCATCCGTTATCAGGCTAATCCTGATTATTGGGGCGGCAAACAAAAGATCGACAATCTGATCATTGCCATCACGCCCGATGCTGCAGTTCGCTATCAAAAATTGAAAGCCGGTGAGTGCCATGTCATGGCCTATCCAAACCCGGCTGACCTTGCTGAAATGAAGACCGATCCATCCATTCATCTCATGCAAAAAGAGGGCCTGAACATCGCTTTCATGGCCTACAATACATTGATTGCGCCATTCGACGATGTGCGGGTGCGCAAGGCCCTGAACATGGCGATCAACAAGCAGGCTATTATTGATGCTGTTTACGGTTCAACCGGCATTGTTGCCGTCAATGCCATGCCTCCGGGTGTCTGGGCCTACAACAAAGAGGTCAAGGATGATCCCTATGATCCGGAACAGTCGCGCAAACTGCTGACGGAAGCAGGAGTGAAGGATCTCTCGATGAAAATCTGGGCGATGCCCGTGCAGCGCCAGTATATGCCGAATGCACGCCGCACCGCAGAGATGATGCAGTCTGACCTGGCGAAGGTCGGTGTCAAGGTTGAGATCGTCTCCTATGACTGGACCGAATATCTGAAACGGTCGCTGGAAAAGGAACGGGACGGTGCTGTCATTATCGGCTGGACGGGAGGAATTGCCGATCCGGACAATTTCCTTGCGGCTCTCCTTGGCTGTCAGGCTATCGGCAGCGGCAACCGCGCCAACTGGTGCAATCAGGACTTTGAGAAGCTGATCCAGGCCGCCAAGCTTACGACTGATCAGGCCGAGCGCACAAAGCTCTACGAGCAGGCGCAGGTGGTGTTCAAGGAACAGGCGCCGTGGCTTACAATTGCCCATCAGGTCGTGCAGCAGCCGGTGAGCGTCAAGGTCAAGGATTTCCGCATTGATCCATTTGGCGGCAACCTGTTTGAAGGCGTCGATATCGACGAATAAAGTTTCCTGCGAAGGGCCGGAAAATACCATCTGGCCCTTCCGCGTTTTCAGCCGCGCCAAGTCTGCGGTGCGGAAACAGTGAACCAGAGAAGAAATTCTATTCACGCCGCTGCTTGCAGGGGCTAAACCAGCCGGCAGTTGAAGAGCAAACATTGGATTCAAGCCATGACTGACACTGTTATCGACCGCTTCCTTCGTTACGTCGTCATCGACACCCAATCAGACCCCAAGTCGCCGTCACAACCCTCCACGGAAAAGCAGAAAAATCTGGGTCATCTTCTTGTTGCTGAATTGCTGGCAATCGGACTGGCTGACGCTCACATGGACGAGAACGGCTATGTCTATGCGACCATTCCATCCAATGTTGAAAAGCCGGTGCCCGTCATTTGCTTTTGCTCGCATATGGATACAGCACCGGATTTCACCGGAACGAACGTCAAGCCGCAGATTCTGCGGAACTACAGTGGCGGCGATATTCAGCTTTCGGGCGACCCGAAACAGGTTATTCGTGTCAGCGATCATCCAGCGCTGAAAGATCAAATCGGCAATGACATCATCACCACCGACGGAACGACGCTGCTCGGTGCTGACGACAAGGCTGGCATTGCCGAGATTATGAGCGCGGCACAGTTTCTGATCGACAATCCCGCCATCAAACATGGAACGATCAAGTTGCTGTTTACGCCCGACGAAGAAATTGGACGCGGCGTTGACAAGGTTGATCTGGCAAAACTCGGCGCACAATTCGCCTATACAATGGATGGCTCGACGGCCGGCTATATTGAGGACGAAACGTTTTCGGCCGATGGCGTCGAGATCACCATCGAGGGCGTTGCCATTCATCCGGGCTTTGCCAAGGGTAGAATGCAAAATGCCATCAAGATTGCCGGTGCCATCATTGACCGGCTGCCAAAGTATATTGCACCCGAAACGACGACGGGCCGCGAGGGCTTCATTCACCCGACCGGTGTGACCGGTTCCATGGAAAAGGCTGCACTCAGCTTCATCATCCGTGATTTCCATGATGAGGGCCTCACCGCCAAAGAAGCCATACTCGAGACAATCGCAAAGGATGTTCTGAAGGACTATCCCGGTGCCTCCTACGGCTTCGCAGTGCATGAACAATATCGCAACATGAAGGCCATTCTCGACCGCAATCCGGAAATCGTCGATAACGCCGTTGAAGCCGTCCGCCGGGCTGGTATGGAGCCGGTTCGCGGCAGTATTCGTGGCGGGACGGATGGTTCGCGCCTGTCTTTCATGGGGCTGCCCTGCCCCAATATTTTTGCTGGCGGCCACGCCTTCCACTCACCGCTGGAATGGGTCAGCCGGCAGGATATGGAGAAAGCCGTGGCGACAATCGTGGAACTGGCAAAAGTCTGGGAAGAGCGCGCATAGCCTTGGAGACCGCGCTTTATCTTCCAATCAAGAGCTTTCTTGAAGCGGCGGGATACAGCGTCAAGGGAGAGATTGTGGGTTGCGATATCGTGGCCCTCAGCGACGGCGAACCACCGCTCGTTGTCATTTGCGAACTCAAGCTGAGTTTCAATCTTGAACTTATTCTGCAGGCCGTGGACCGGGCTGCAGCCAGCGACGAAGTTTGGCTCGCCGCCCGCGTGTCGGCAAAAGGCAAGGGGCGCGAAAGTGATCGCCGCTTCCGTGATCTCTGCCGGCGGCTGGGTTTTGGTATGCTCGCCGTTGCGGACAACGGTACGGTCGATGTCATTGTCAGCCCAGTTGCACCGATGCCCCGGAAGAATGCCCGCAAACGGGCACGGCTCGTTGCCGAACACAAGCGCCGCAAGGGCGATCCAACATTGGGCGGCGGATCGCGCAAACCCATCATGACAGCCTATCGCCAACAGGCTCTCATTTGTGCTGAAGCTTTGCAACACGGCCATCTGCGCCCGCGAGATCTTCGCGTTGCGGCACCGGATGCTGCCAAAATATTGCTGACCAATGTCTATGGCTGGTTTGAGCGTGTCGACCGTGGTGTCTACGCAATCACTGAACTTGGTATGGAAGCACTCAAGCGGTGGCCACCCCTACAGGCAGACATCAGCCCGCCCGCCATTGAAGAATGATGGGTCGCATTACATCTTTTCCACCCGGTGCGTTGCCGCAAGTTTCCTGTAGCTGGATGGGGTCAATCCGCACTCCCGTTTGAAATGACGGTTGAAGTTGGAGATGTTCTTGTAGCCGACATTGAAACAGATCGACGTAATCGGTTCGCTCTGTTCGTTGATCATGTTACAGGCGCGGCCAATGCGCAGCTTGTGAACGTAATCGATGAAATTCTTGCCCGTCGTTTTCTTGAAATAGCGTGAGAAGGTCGAGGGAGCCATTTCCGCTAGTTCTGCAGCCACCGACATTCTCACATCATCATGGATATTGCCGAGAATATAGGCCGTGACCCGCTGCATGATCGCCGCGCTGCTGGCATCGAGATTGGGTGCATAATCATGACTGGAGAGGATGATTTTCTCGTCGGTTTCGGCCATCAGCGAGATGAGTTCAAAGAACAGCGCCAAACGCTGCAACCCTTGTACCTTTCCAATTCGGTGCATCAGGTCAACGCCCTGCTCCTCGGCACTGCCGTAGAATTGCAATCCGCGCAGCGCCTGATCCAAAAGAACTCGGGGCGCCGTCATTTCCGGCATGATGTCTGCGGCACGGGCAAAGATTCGCGGATCGAATTGAAGCACCATATCGCGGCCCAACAGCGTTTCGCTACCGAAATTTGTGCTGACCCATTCATGCGGGAGATTGGAGCCGATGAGGCACAAATTCCCGGGCTGAAAATCGCCGATATGGTCGCCGACGAACGCTGTTCCGCTGGATTGGGTAATCAGATGGATTTCATATTCGGGGTGATAGTTCCAGCAGGCCAGCCGATAGGGATAGTCGTGCGTGAACCACCGGAATGAATGTCCGGGATCACACAGAATATGTTCCAGTTCGGCACTTTTTGCCGCTCCTATCACGCCCTTTCCTCCCTCACCCTCAGGCCAGCGCACGGATCAATGTCAGCTGGCTCTCCCGGTCAAAGATATGAATATGCTTTTCATTGACCGTCAACCGGCAAGACTGCTTGACTTGCGGAGACGTACTGGCATCCAGCAGCGCACCGATCTCCACCGTCCCGAGGGCAAAATTGACCAGCGTCTCATTCCCCAGATACTCGATGAGATCGACGACGCCTGCAATAATATTAATATCGCTGTTTTCGCCTGCAGGTTCCAGATGCGCAGGCCGGATACCGACTGTAACCGTTTGTCCGTCCCGCAGATCATACCGGTCCTTTTGCACCGTAAGCCGCGTTTCGCCACTTGTCAGAATGAAATTCCCGCCCTCCGATGAAACAACCATATCAATGAAATTCATCGAGGGCGTCCCAATGAAACTGGCAACAAATTTGGTGCGCGGATTCTCGTAGATTTCCTTCGGGGTGCCCAATTGTTCGATGCGCCCGTCTTTCAGAAGCACGATACGGTCCGCCAGCGTCATCGCCTCCAACTGATCATGCGTTACATAGACGGTTGTCGTCTTCAAGGATTGGTGCAAACGGGCAATTTCCACACGCATGTGGTTGCGCAACTTGGCATCAAGGTTGGACAGCGGTTCGTCGAACAGAAAAACCGCAGGTGTCTTGATCATGGCGCGGGCAATGGCCACCCGCTGCTGCTGACCACCCGATAGGGCTGCCGGTTTGCGTCCGAGATAAGTTTCGAGACCAAGCATTGAGGCGACGTCCCTCACCCGGCGATCGATTTCTGCTTTGGCAACCCTCAGGCGCTTGAGACCAAACGCAATATTATCAAAAACAGTCATATGCGGATAAAGCGCGTAGTTCTGAAACACCATGGCAATATCGCGGTCACGCGGCGGCAGATCGTTCACAACCTTACCGGCAATGCTGAGTTCACCATCGGAGATTTCCTCCAAGCCGGCCAGCATGCGCAGGATGGTGGATTTTCCGCAACCGGAAGGCCCGAGGAAGACCACGAACTCGTTTTCCCGTACGGAAAGATCAAATTTGTGCACGACCTGATGATTGCCGTAGCGCTTGGTTATTTCCTTGCAAACGATCGCAGCCATCAGCGTGCATCCTTCCCGAGATGTATCTGCAGTTTTATGTCGCGCGGACGTCCTTCTGCCGCCCGTTCAAAGGCCTGCACACTGTCTTTGAACGCGTATGTTTCCGTGATGAGCGGCTTCAAATTGACCTTTTCCGAGGCAATAAGCGCCAATGCCCTGTCATAGACATTGGCATAGCGGAACACCGTTTCAATCCGGACCTCTCTCGACTGGGCCGAGACGATATCAAGATTGACCGGTTCCACCGGCATACCGACAAAAACTGCCGTTCCGCCCGGACGGATAAACTCAAAAATGCCATTGAATGCGCTTGGATGGCCGCTGGCTTCAAAGACCACATCGACACCCCAATTATCAGTATGGCCGGCAACAAAAGCACCCAGATTGTCTTCGCGGCTATTGATTGCAACAATGCCGTCGTAAGAGGCAGCAATTCCCAGCTTTTGATCCTGAATATCGGAAATGATGACTTTGCTGCATCCGCCCGCAAGAGCGGCAAGGGCAACCATGATGCCGATTGGCCCTGCACCGATGACCAGGGCAACATCACCAGGTGTCACCCGCGCTTTGGTCACGGCCTGCATGCCAACGGCAAAAGGCTCGATCATCGCACCTTCGGCGAAGCTGACATTATCCGGCAGTTTGAATGTCAAATTGGCGGGGTGAATGACGAATGGTGTGAGGCAGCCATGCACGGGCGGCGTGGCCCAGAACACCACGTCCGGATCGAGGTTGTAAAGGCCGAGCCGGGTCGCGCGCGACTTGTCGTTGGCTATTCCAGGTTCCATGCAAACGCGGTCACCCGGCTTGAGATGACGCACATTCGTGCCGGTTTCAACGACCGTGCCGGATGCTTCATGCCCCAGCACCATCGGCCGTTTCACAACGTACGGTCCGATGCGACCGTGGGTATAATAGTGCACGTCGCTGCCACAAATACCGACGGTTTCAATGGCGATCTTTACGTCATCTGGACCCAGATCGAGCGGAAGTTCGATGTCACGCAGCGATAGATGGCGGGTCTTTTCCAGAACAAGAGCCTTCATGCCCCTTAGTCCTTTTTCTTGAGTGCTGAATTGATGAACCCGCTCATGACCCCTACGAAAATCAGGGGCGGCAAGGAAAGGACAATGACCGAAGCATTGAGAATGCCCCATGGCACATTGCGTCCAAGCAGGGTGAATTCCGAGGCGATGATCGGCAGGGTCTTGGCATCGGATGTGGTGAGCATCAGCGCGATGAGAAATTCATTCCATACGAGAATGAAGCTGAAGATCACTGCACCGATCAACGACTTTGCGGCGACGGGAAGAGCCACTTTGAAGAATACGGCATAGGGACCGTAGCCATCGACAATCGCAGCCTCCTCGATCTCCCTTGGTACGCGGCTGAAAGCCGGAATTGAGAGCCAGATGATCGTCGACATGGTGAGAAGCGTATAGGTGATGATCAACGCGGTTTTGGTGTCGTAAAGACCCAAATCCAGCCAGGTGGCGATAAGCGGTATCGCAACCGCCACAGGCGGCAGGAAACGCAGCGACAGGACAAAGAACTGGATATCGTCGGAAAAGCGGTTGGGATAACGCGCAACCGCATAGGCCGCAGGTATGCCAAGCGCTGCCCCGATCAAGACTGACGAACCCGCAATGACAATCGAATTGATCAGCCCATGCTGGACGTTTTCACGTCCCAACACATAGATGTAATTGTCGAGCGTTGGCGTGAAGAAAAACTTGGGCGTCGTCGAAACGATATCGACCAGCTGCTTGAACGAATTCAGGAACACCCAGAAAATCGGGAAAACGGCGATGATAACGAGGCCCGCGAGCACGAGCTTCGACACCGGTGATTTTGACTTTACTGCCATTTGCGCACCCATTTCCACAGAATGGTGAAAGCAATGATCGTGGCCAGCATCATCAGCACGGCCATGCTGGAGGCGTAGGAGATCTTGCCCGCTTCAACAAAGCCTTGCGAAAAGGCGTACATGTCGAGTGTTTCCGTCGCGATACCCGGGCCGCCACGGGTCATGACATAGATAAGATCAAAAGCTCGCAGTGACTCGACCATCTTGACGAAGACAAGACTGATCAACGGCGCGGCAAGCATGGGAATGCCAATGTAAAAATGCACTTCCCAGGTCTTCGCATTGTCGAGCCGCGCGGCTTCAAACGGCTGCGGTGGCAGCGTTTCCAGCAGTTTCAGAATGATCACTGAAAAGAAGAGTCCCCACTGCCACACATCGACAACCGCAACCGATGCCAGTGCGGTTGCAGGCAAAGACAGAAAATCAATGGGTGCGCCGGTCAATAGTTTGATGGGATAATTGATCAGGCCAAACAGCGGATTGAACATGAATTTCCACACAAATGCCGCTGATACACGCGGCAGCATCACCGGAATAATGAACAGGATGGAGATGAGTCTCCGCATGCGCGGTGAAGCTCTCTCGAAGAGGAAAATCGCCAGCAACACTGCAACCAGCATAGTGGCTGTGACCGTCACCACTTCCCAGATCAGCGATATCCATATGGCGTTGATGAAACGCCGGTCGCCGAACAGATCGATGAAGTTGGCCAACCAGACATAGCTGCTGTTCGGGAAACTCAATTCCCGGTTTTGCAAGGCGATGTTCACCGCAGCGATTGTCGGCACAAACGCCAATATGGCGAGCACGATCAGGGGCGGTATGAGAAAAACCGCAGGAAGACTTGTTTTCCGTTTCATTCCGGCATTCCAAAATTTTGAACAGGGGCTTAAAAGTCTGGGGCTTCACACAAGGGGTGAAGTGAAGCCCCAGTCGACGCGACGGGAAGGGATTGTTCGGATCAGCGCCGCGCGATCAGCTTGTTGGCGTAGGCTTCAAGTTCATCGAGTCCGCCCTTGACGTCGGTACGCGTGCCGGTGATGAGCTCTTCAAGAATGATGCCCCAGCGGTCGCCAAGGTCAGGCCAGTCGGCATTGACCCAGAAATTGACATCGGTGTATTGCGCGGTCTCGTTCAGGGCATTGCCAATTTCAGCGCCGTACTTCTTTTTGAACGCATCGCTATTGATGACACTGGTGCGGTTGATGTCACCAAAAATGCCCTGCTCCAGCCGGCGCTCTTCATTCTGCTTGGATGTTGCCCAGGCAATGAAAGCCCCGGCGCACTTCTTCGCTGCATCGTCAGCATTGGCCTTTGCCCCGATTGCAAGGCCATGGCCGTAGCCGCCGCCAACCAGCGGACGCGGCGGCACGGTATAACCGACCTTGCCCGCAACAGACGATTGCTTAGGATCTTCCGTCTGTCCCGCTAGCGGGCTCGACTCGATGATCATGGCCACGTTGCCGGAATTGAATGCTTCCGTAACCTCGGTCCAGCTGCCGGTCTGTGTGCCGGGCGCCGAATATTTGAACAGCCGCAGATATGTCTCCGTGGCTTTCATGGCGGCATCAGAGTTGAATGCGGGTTTGCCATCGACAAACCATTGTCCGCCGAACGCCTTGAAATAGGTCATCCAGCGCCAGACGTTGGCTCCCGACCCGCGCCCGCCGCGCAGAGCGGTTCCGTAGAAGCCTTTGGCCGGATCGTTCAACTTGGCGAGAGCGGCTTCATATTCTTCCAAAGTCTTGGGCGGGGTTATCCCAGCTTTTTCCAGAACATCCTTGCGATAATAGAGCAGGTCGCCGCCACCTTGAATGGGGGCGAAATAGGCAACGCCATTGTAGCTCGCTACCTTTTTGCGGCCCGCGTCAAAATCATCATAGTTGGCATCTGCGGGGTAATAATCGAGCAGCGGCACAATCCACTTCGACTCCGCAAACAGCGCGACATTGGCTTCATCGATGTAATAGACATTATACTTGCCGGTCGTTGCGGCTTCAGCGCGTGACTTGGCGCGACGATCGTTTTCGTTGAGATAGTCAAACTCAAACGATGCACCCGAAAGTTTCTTGAACTCGTCCTTGTAACTTTCAAGGAGGGTGAGACTATCACGTGGCTGTGCCAAAACCCGAACGGTACTGGTGCAGATTTGTGCGTTGGCAATATTTGCAAAAACAAGCAGGCTGGCGCCGCCCAACAGGGCAACACAATAAGACTTCCGTAACATTGATTATCCTCCCAAAATCCATTTTCCTCAGGATATGGCAGGTGTTTCTCCTCTCACCTGCTCAATCCGGATGCAAAAATTGACAGGGAATACCCAATGCCGATAGCAGCATATTTTCAAATAACTGATACGAATTTGCAAAATGTCACGACGATTCACCCCTTCTCCGATTGGATTTCCACATAACCAAAAACGCAAAGGCGGCACCCATTGAAGGTGCCGCCTGCCAAATTTGTATTCTGAGAGAGTATCGCGGGAATGAGCCGGATCTCTGCTGAAACGAATTAGCTGCCGTTGCGCGAATGAAGCTGGGGTATGAACAAGTCGGACCACGTCGCAGGCTTTACCTTGATCGTTCCGGCGAGATTCATGAACTCCGCAAATTGCATGACGCCGTTTGGCGTGGTGGAGAATTGCGAATCCTTGTCATTCAGCATCTGCAGAACTTCCTCGACGGAGACTTTGACTTTTGAGCTCTTGGAGAAAATCTCTGCCGCAGCCTGCTTGTTACCGGCAATGAATGCGTTTGCCTCATCAAGCGCCGCCAGGAATGCCTCCGTCGTTTTTGGATTGGCATCAACGAACTTCTTGGGCGCAAAGGTGACGTCCAGCGTGATATTGCCGATAACATCGACAGAATTGACCACACGGTGAACTTTGGGATCCTTCAACTCAAGATAGGAGAACGGCGGCGATGTGAAATGCGTGGTGATTTCAGTCTGACCGCTCGTCAATGCCGCAAGAGCCTCCGGATGCGGCAGGCTGACAGTCAACGGATCGAGCTTGGCATAGTTTTCGCGCCCGAATTCGTGGGCTGCCATCATCTGAAGCACGACTGCCGAAAGCGACGTCTTGATCCCCGGCAAGGCGATCTTGTCCTTGGAAGTCAGGTCCTTCAACGATTTGACCTCGGGGTTGTTTGAGTTGAGCCAAAGCGATGTTGCGCTGAGACCGCTGATGCCGACGACCTCAACATTCGGGATACCCTTGGCCTTTGCCCACAGCGTGACAAAACCCGGCGCACCGGTCCCGGCAAAATCGAGTGAACCAGCCATCATGGCGTCATTGATGACGTTGCCGCCGTCCAGCATCAGCCAGGTAACCTTGAGGTCGCCAAGGCCCGCTTTCGCCGCCTGCTTTTCCAATAGTTTCTGATTTTCCATGACGATGAGCGGCAGATAAAGAATGCCGTATCCTTTGGAAATTCGCACTTCACTGACTTCGGCCAGTGCTGGCGCGGCAACAGCCGTCAACCCAAGACCGATGCCCAGTACCGCAGTGCATAGTTGTTTCAAGATGTTC
This sequence comes from Phyllobacterium sp. 628, assembly GCF_014189505.1. Classification (GTDB taxonomy): domain Bacteria; phylum Pseudomonadota; class Alphaproteobacteria; order Rhizobiales; family Rhizobiaceae; genus Phyllobacterium. The sequence goes on from NZ_CP050303.1 coordinate 555,310, forward strand.
ATCACATTCCTCCCTTTATAATATACCGGCTCCCGGCGGTTTCTAATTCAAGCCTGCATTCCCCAACGGCGAATGGTTTTCTTTTCAATCGTGGCAAAGATCAGGTTTTCGACGGCAAGACCGATCAGGATGACCGTGAACAGGCCGGCAAAGACATTCGCTGTCTCAAGCTGGTTGCGGTTTTCGAAGATGAACCAGCCCAGTCCGCCCGAACCCGACGAGACGCCGAATACCAATTCGGCAGCAATCAGCGTGCGCCAGGCAAAAGCCCAGCCGACTTTCAAGCCGGTCAGGATCGATGGGAAAGCAGCGGGGATCAGAATGTGCCGGACAAGTGAAAGGCCGCGCAGACCATAATTCAACCCAACCATGCGCATCGTGCTGGACACTGATCGGAACCCAGCATGGGTGTTGAGTGCGATGGCCCAAAGAACGGAGTGTACCAGGACAAAGATCACGCTACCCTGACCCAGACCAAACCAGATCAACGCCAATGGCAGCAAGGCAATGGCGGGCAGCGGATTGAACATCGATGTCAGCGTTTCAAGCAGGTCCGCGCCGATGCGTGAGCCGATGGCGAGGGTCGTCAGAAGTGCCGCAAGCACTACGCCGATGCCATATCCTATGAACAGCGTCTTCAGCGACGCCAATGTTCTGGCTGGAATGGTGCCATCAGCAATGTTGGAACAGAAAGCAGCAAACGTCTGAGAAAAACTTGGAAAAAGCAGCGGATTGCCAAGCCACCGGCCGTACAACTCCCAGGCGGCGGCAAGCACAAACAGGATGAAAGCTTTTCGCACTGCGCCAATACGGTAAACCCGTTCAAAGGCCGACAATGTCTTCTCGACCTGCAGGAAATCTTTCTTGGAATCGCCACGTACAATTTCGGGGCGCGTATGGAGAACTTCAGTCATGGCACACTCCAAAATTAGCTGGCGAACAGCATGTCGTTGATGCGGGTTTCGAGCGCCGCTTGCGCACCGGTCCCAAGCTCTTCGGGTGATATGCTGTTCAGTTCGGCTTTGACCTGCCCCGGATGCGGCGACAACAGCAGAATGCGCGTGCCGATACGGATCGCCTCCTCAATCGAATGGGTGACGAAAAGCACGGTGAAGTGTGTATCGTCCCAAAGCTGCAGCAGTTCATCCTGCATCTTGCGCCGCGTCAGCGCGTCGAGTGCTGCGAAGGGCTCGTCCATCAACAGAACGTCCGGCTCCATCGCCATACCTCGCGCAATGGCCACGCGTTGCTTCATACCGCCCGACAACATGTGCGGAAAACTATCGATGAATTTCGTCAGGCCAACCTTGTCGATGTAGCTGCGGGCACGCTCGCGTGCTTCCGCCGGTTTTGCCCGGCCACTGGCCGTCAGGGCAAAGATGACATTTTCACCCACGGTCTTCCACGGCAGCAACTGATCGAATTCCTGAAAGACCATCATCCGGTCGGGACCGGGTTCGGTTACTTCCTTGCCCTTGAGGATTATCTGGCCTTCTGTCGGCGTGAGGTAGCCGCCAATCGCCTTGAGCAAAGTCGATTTCCCGCAACCTGAAGGTCCGAGCAGAACAAAGCGGTCCGATTGAAAAACCTGAAAATCAACGCGGTGCGTGGCGGTGACCAGCGTGTCCTGCGTCTTGTATTGCAACGTGACGCCCTCAACGCTCAACAATGCGCCGCGAGCATCAATCGACTGATGCAAACTCATACTTCCTCCCAATGCGTCTTCTCTTTCGTGCAACGCCGTAACGTTGACAAAACTCCCAGCGCGACTGTACTTGCGGTAACTGACACATACCTGACTCACGTTTCGGGGGCACGATTTGCGCATTCTTGTCGTTGAGGACATGCCCGACATTGCCAAGGCGATTGCCCAACGCTTTGAGAAAATCGGCCATGCGGTGGATTGCGAAACCAATGGCCGGACCGCTGGCGAAGTGCTGCTGGTGCAGGAGTACGATCTCATCATTCTCGATATGATGCTGCCCGGCGCTGATGGCTTCGAGATTCTCAAAGCATTGCGTGGCCGCAAGAACAAGACGCCGGTTCTGGTCCTCACGGCGCGCTCGGCCGTCGACGACCGTGTGGACGTTCTTGATCTGGGAGCAGATGACTATTTGACCAAGCCGTTCGATTTCCGCGAGCTTGAGGCACGCGCCCGGGCACTGCTGCGCCGGAGCGCCGGCATGTCTGACAATGCACTGCACTTTGGCGAGCTTGTCATTGATCAGGCCGGACGCACAGCTAGTGTTTCTGGCATGCCGCTCGATCTGACGCGCCGCGAATTGATCGTGCTTGAAATTCTTGCTGCACGGCCGAAACGCTTCATTTCCAAGGAAGAGCTGGTGGAACAGCTTTTCAATTTCGATCAGGAGCCCAGCGCCAACGCCATCGAACAATATGTGACGCGGCTGCGGCGAAAACTGGCGGATACAACCATCGAAATCCGCACGACACGAGGGCTGGGTTATCAACTTGCCATCAAATGATATCCGCTATTCGCTGCACACCCGGATCATCCTGTTCATCGGGCTCATTCTCGGCATTGGCGCAATCGTTCTTGCCCTTGCTGCCTGGCAATATGCAGGTATCGCCGCCCGCGATGCCTATGACAAGCTGCTGATCGGCGGCACGATTCAGGTTGCGGAAAACGTGTATGTTCAGGGCGGTGTGGTAACCTTGGATCCACCCGCCGCCGCCTTTTCAACGCTGTCAGCCTATGATCTTGTCTTCTATCGGGTCACCGATCCTCGCGGCGTGGTGGTGGCGGGCTACGGCGATCTCGCTCCTAAAATCCCGGCCGGAAAAATCCGCCGGGGTGTTATCCTTTCAGATGACATCTATCAGGGACAGCCCGTTCGCGTCGCCGCAATCGGAAAGCAGATCGACACCCCAGACGGGACAGGCTGGGTCGAGATCGTACTGGCCCAGACATTGCGGGCCCGGCAGGCGCTGGCATGGGACTTGACCAGCAAGGCCCTCGGAATGATCGCGATCATGAGCCTGCTCGCCCTGCTCGCCGGTGCCATATCCGTTCGCATTGCGCTGAAACCGCTCACGCGTATCGAACGGGAGATCGAGGCGCGCAAACCCGATGACCTGCGGCCTATCCGCATGACACCGCCCAATGAAATTCGAGCTCTGGTCAGTGTTCTTGATGATTTCATGCGCCGTCTGGCGGACCGTATCGCGCTCATGCAGCGCTTTATCGCCGATGCCGCACACCAGATGCGCACGCCACTGGCAGAACTCAATGCACAGGTGGAAATCCTGTCGAACGACGCCGATCCCAAATTTCAAGGCCAGATTCAAAATCTCGGCACCAAGATTACCGAACTCGGCGATCTGACGAGCCAGCTTCTCGACCACGCCATGGTCATTCACCGGGCTGGAGCAGTCAGTTTCTCTCCATTGGACCTCAACGCACTGGCAAAGACCACCCTCGCCCAGACGGTACCCCTGTCATTAGAACGCGAAGTGTCCATCGCCTTCATACCCGATGCGGATGACGTGCTTGTACAAGGCGACGCGATCAGCATTCGCGAGGCTTTGACCAATCTCATCAACAACGCGTTGAAACATGGGGCACATTCCCGGCTCTCGGTCAGTGTAGGACAGGATGAGATCAATGCGTGGATCAGCGTCTGCGACGATGGCCCCGGCATTCCACTTGCCGAGCAGACCCGATTGATAGCGCCTTTTGAAATCGGGGCGGATCGTACAACTGGTACTGGCCTGGGCCTGTCCATCGCTGCGGAAGTCGCGAAAGCACATGGCGGCGCGTTACTCTTTATAAACGAACCGGAAGAATTCTGCGTGCGCCTAACCTTATCGCGTACAGTTCCGGCGCTCTAAACTCCCCAAACCAGCGCGCCACCGGTGAGTCCGGCACCGGCTGCGGTCAGCAGAAGCCTTTCTTCTGCCGTAAACGGGTCTGCAACATTGGCAATCGACAGAGAAAGCGGAATGGTGGCAGCGGAGGAGTTGCCATAGTCGGCAATCGTGCGGACAACTCTGCAGGGATCAATATTCAAGTTATCGCTGACGGCATCAAAAATGCGGGTATTGGCCTGATGCGGAATAAACCTGCTGATAGCCGAGGATGGAAGATCCGCGTTTTCCAAGGCCCGTTTGGCGCAACCGGTCATCATTTCGACGGCCTGTATGAACATTTCCCTGCCGTCCCGCATCGTCATGAGCGATTGTTCAACGGCCATACCGGCAAAGAATGGCTGTTTTGATCCGCCAGCAGGGATGGAAATCAGGTCGTAAAGACTTCCATCTGAAGCCAAGTCCAAGCCGAGCAGCCCTTGATCTGCATTGCCGGATGGCACAACCACAACAGCACCAGCGGCATCAGCAAAAAGAACAGCACTCGCGCGTTCTGCCGGATTGATACGCCTGCTCAAAATATTGGCGGCAACCACAAGAACGGGCCGCTGTTGCGTTCGAACGAAGCCATCGGCAAGAGCCAGTGCATAGAGGAACCCCGAGCAAGCCCCGGCAAGGTCGATCGCCCCGGAATTTTTCAGGCCGAGCTGGTGCGCCAGCAAGGGCGCAGATGGGGGCAATAGATGGTCAGGCGTGGATGTCGCAAGCAGTGTCAGCGCGACGTCGCCATTTGGTATATTTGCATTGTCCAGTGCAGCGCGCGCGGCTTTGCTTGCGATATCTGTGAGGAATTCACCTTCCTCTACCCAATGTCGCGACCGGATACCGGTCCGCCGCTCTATCCACCCCGGTTCAAGACCGAGCTCAGCTTCTATCTGCGCATTTTCAACGCGCCGAACCGGAACATAGTGACCAAATCCGGCAAAACGGCTCATTGCGCGCCGACGGCAAAGATACCCGCCGCTTCTTCGATAGCATCATAGGCCCGGCCGAGATCCTCCTGCGTGACGCAGTAAGGAGTCATCAGGTAAATAACGTTGCCAAGCGGCCGAATGAGCAGGTTCTTGGACCGGAAGAATGCGCGCAATTTTGGTCCGGCATCGGAGAGATAACCGGAAGCGGTCACGTTGAGATCAAGCGCAGCGATCGTCCCGACCTGTCGCACATTGTAAAAACGCGGGTCTAATTCGAACCGTTTCAGCCTTTGTCTATGCATCATTTCCAACTCACGGATTCGTTCGGCGACAGGCTCGTTTTTCCACACCTCGAGATTGGCGACGGCTGCTGCACAAGCGATAGGGTTGGCCGTATAGGAACTTGAATGAAAGAAGGTTCTGCTGCGATCCGCCGACAGATGTGCGTCAAATATTTCTGCCGTGCATAACGTTGCCGCCAATGGCAGCGCGCCGCCGGTCAATCCTTTGGATGTGCATAGGATATCGGGGGAAATATCCGCGTGTTCACAGGCGAACATCGTGCCAGTGCGGCCCCACCCCGTCATCACCTCGTCGGCGATGACAAGACTGCCGTACTTTTCGGCAATTCGCTTCAGCTCCGTCAAGACAGATGCGGGATACATCCGCATGCCTCCCGCTCCGAGCACCAGAGGCTCGATCAGCAAAGCGGCAACCTCACCGCTCCTGCAGCAGGTCTCAAAAGCGTCGAGTGTATCCTGCTCACGGCCAGCGAGGGGAAACGGCAGTCTGTCAACGCCGAAAAGCATGGGCTCATAAGCCGCGTTGAACACACCGCGCTCGCCCGCTGACATCGTGCCGATCGTGTCGCCGTGATAGCTGTGTTCCATGACAACGATGCGGGAACGGGGAGCGCCCGAATTGTGGAAGAAGCCCAAAGCCATCTTCAATCCAACTTCAACGCAGGTTGATCCGCTGTCGGAGTAAAATACGTGATTGAGACCCGCCGGAACGACGGCGAGCAATCCTCGCGCCAATTGCTCGGCTGGCTCGTGGGTAAATTCGGCAAAGATAATCTGGTCATACATTTCACAAGCTGTGCGGATGGCTTCCATGACACGCGGATGCCGGTGACCATGGGTAATCACCCACCAGGATGAGATTGCATCGAGAACAGCGTCACCATCCTCATCGAAGAGATAGGCCCCTTCGGTTTTAAGGACCCTCTTCATTGCGGATTCAAGTGCATGCTGGGTAAACGGATGCCAAACTGGCGACATTGAGACAGGTTTGGTCATGCGGCCACTCTTTGAAAACATGAAATGTCGAAATGATCCCGAAAGGCGCGGCGTAACGCGTCGGGCGTCAGCACCTCGAGCAATGGCAGGCGGCCGAGACATGTCGCACCGCCCAGCTTCCCGATGATAGTCTGCGTATCAGCTTGTTCGTCGCCGATGAACACCACACCGAAAACAGGAATGGAGCGCCGGTGCAAAGCTTCCAGGGATAGCAATGTGTGGTTGATTGTTCCCAGACCCGTGCGGGCACAAAGAATAACGGGTATCTGCCAGCGCGCAAAAACATCTGCAAAGACCACCTCGTCCGTCAGTGGAACCAGCATACCGCCCGCCCCTTCGATGATCAGCGGACCATTGCTTGCCGGCGGCATCAATTGCTCAGGCAGTATTCGGACATGGTCGATGCGTGCCGCCAGATGCGGCGACGCTGGCGTCTTTAACCGCCACGCTTCAGGAAAAATACGCTCTGATGGTATCCGGCCAAGCCGTTGGACCACCTCGCTATCGGTTTCACCATCGAGCCCCGACTGGATGGGCTTCCAATAGGAAGCCCCAAGCGCATCGGCTAGCGCGGCTGAAAATACCGTTTTGCCAATGTTCGTGTCGGTGCCGGTAACAACAAAGCGGGGTGTCATGCTGGTTCCTCGACAAGGGCGGCTGCAAGGCGCTCAAACATGCGAACAATTGCGGGTTGATCGACATTCAGGGTGATGGAAATTCTCAAGCGGGCGGTTCCGGCAGGAACTGTCGGCGGGCGGATTGCACGAATATCAAAACCTGCGGCCTGCATGCGTGCCGCAATGCGCATTGCGCGGGCGTTACAACCGATCATGACTGGCAGGATCTGCGAACCACTGCCTTCCACACCAAGCATTGCTGAAAGTTGCTGATTGGCAAAAATCTGGAGCTGTCCCAACCTGTCTCGCAGGTCCGGTTCATCCGCCAGTATTTTCAACGCTTCGCGCACACCCGCCGCCATCAACGGTGAAGGCGCTGTGGAATAGATGAAAGACCGAGCCCGATTGACGAGATAATCACAGATCACGCTGCTCGCACCAACAAGGGCACCGGCAACGCCAAGTGCCTTCCCGCATGTGTGCAGTACAATGACATTGTCCCGGCTCTCCATCCCGGCAGCGAGCCCGCGCCCATGCGGACCAAAGACCCCGGTTGCGTGCGCTTCATCAATTACAAGAAATCCGTCATGCCTGTTGGCCAGCTCCAGAAGCTCTGGCAAGTGTGCACGGTCGCCATCCATGGAATAAAGACTCTCAACTGCAATCCACGGATGTCCCATCCCGCCCCTGCTTCGCCACGTGCAAATCGCCTGCTCAAAGCTGGCGGGATCATTGTGCCGAGCAGAAATGGCCTCTGCACGACTGGCCGCGATCCCTTCACGTGCACTGGCATGAACAAGATCGTCGTGGACGATCAGATCATTGTGTTGGGGCAGCGTTGAAAATAGCGCTGCATTTGCAGTGTATCCGCTTGAAAAATAGAGAGCACGCTCGGTTCCGAAAAATGCTGCTGCCTCTTCTTCAAGCGCCAGATGTTCAGGATGATTGCCGCGAAGCAGTCGCGATCCACCAGAGCCGATAGCAATGCCGCGCTCCAGAGCAGCACAGATCGCTTGTCTGATCCGTGGCGCGCTGGCCAAGCCAAGATAATCGTTCGACGTGAAATCAATGCCGGTGCTCTGCACGAGTATCCGCCTGCGGCCTTTCTGTTCCAACCCGTCCAATGTCTTTTCATAACGGGCCAAACGTTCGGAGATCATTCGGCCGCATCCAGCGCCATCGGCTTCAGTCCGAGACGGCGAAACAGCGCGGCATCGTGATCTTCACCCGGATTATCGGCCGTCAGCAGCGTATCGCCGACAAAGATGGAATTTGCACCGGCAAAGAAACATAAGGCCTGCATCTCATCGCTCATACCGGTTCGTCCAGCGGAAAGGCGAACATGCGCTTTCGGCATAAGAATACGGGCCAAAGCGATGGCGCGCACGAACTCAATGGGATCGGTTGGCGTTGCATCACCGAGCTTCGAGCCGGGGATCGGTATCAGCATATTGATCGGAACGCTCTCCGGCGGGACTGGAAGGTTGGCAAGCGTCACCAGCATGGCAATATGGTCGTCCGTCGTCTCACCCATCCCAAGGATGCCACCCGCACAAACCTTGATACCGGCATCGCGGACATTAGTCAGTGTTTCCAGACGGTCGGCGAAGCTGCGCGTACTGATGATTTCCCGGTAGAACCGCTCAGATGTATCGATGTTGTGGTTATAGTAATCAAGTCCCGCATCGGCGAGCCTGCCAGCCTGAGCTGGAGAAAGCATACCAAGCGTCATGCAGGTTTCCATGCCAAGCGACCTGACGCCTTCAACCATGGCAACCACTGCATCCATGTCGCGGTCTTTCGGACTGCGCCATGCGGCGCCCATGCAGTAGCGTGTCGCTCCGCCATCCCGGGCCTTGCGCGCTTCCGCAACGACCTTTTCAATCTCCATGAGTTTGGATGCTTTAAGACCAGTCGGATAATGCGCAGACTGGCTGCAATAGCCGCAATCTTCCGGACATCCGCCTGTCTTGATCGATAAAAGCCGGCTTAACTGGACAGCATTGGGATCGAATTGGGCGCGGTGAATCGTTTGCGCCTGAAACAAGAGATCGTTGAACGGTAAATTATAGATTTTTTGTGCATCCGAAAATTCCCACAACGCACCTTCCGCAACGATTTCTCCCTCGAGTTTAAATACCGATGCGTCTTCCATAGGTTTTTTCCTTCGGGCCAGATAGGGATTGTGGCTATTATAGATAGAATCCATAATTATCTATAATATTATTCAGCACAAAGAAAAATGCAACCACACGTGGCGTGCAGCATCAAAACGGGGCAGTGGGTATGAAGAATGACAGCCCGCTATGGGACCGCTCAAGGCTCATAGAGCCCAATAAATGCCTGGATTAGCCGACGATGGCAAAGGCATCCCGGGTCGATCCGGTCGCGCTTTTTACCGGCTTTTGCCCGATCCATTGAACGTGGCGTTCAAGAACGGCAACCGCATTATCGACATTGCCCTGACGAAGAAAACCAAGAATGGCCCGGTGGTCATGATCGGTCCGCACTTCCCAGTCTGATCTCCAGGCGGAAAACAGAAACCGCGCACTCACCGAGTGGAGATCATCAATTACAGCCAACAGGCGTGGCATCGCGCACGGTGTGAGGATCAACCGGTGAAAACGCCGGTTTGCCTCTTCCCACGAGCGGACGTCGCGCGAATTATCGCCCGCGACCGTTGCCTCCTCAGCCTGATCGAGAATGGCGGCTGTCAAATGCGGCGCCGCTTGGCGAAGCGCAAGCCCCTCAAGCTCGGCACGCATCAAAGCGACTTCCCGCACTTCTTTCAGATCAAAAGATGCCACGCGAACCCCGCGACGCGGTTCGCTGACTGCCAAGCCTTGAGCTTCAAGTTTGCGGAAGGCCTCGCGGACGGGGACGTGGCTCGCACCGAACTCGTCAGCAATATGGTCCTGCCGCAATTTGGTGCCGGGCTCCAATTGCCCGGTCACAATCCGGTCAGCAAGGATACGGCTGATACGGCTGGCAATTGTGTCTTCATTCGGTGCGGTCATATTTTATAGATATTTTGGTTCGCTACGCCTGTCGAGCCCGAGCCATCAGATTCGGGACATAAACCTTGTATCCCACCAGAAAACGGCTGCAACCCGCCTCAACCACGCGTGCGCCACGCTTGTGTCCGGGCAAGTACGGCGCGCGACAGGAAGGCGTGAACGAGCCGCGCAAGCACATTGGTGTAAAAGATCATCATGCCCATGGCAGCGGCGGGCGCGATATCCCCGGCATCATCCATGTTAAGCACCGCCACTGACGCCAATGCCGTATCGGCCGAATAGATGAAAACGACTGCTGAAACGGTCGTCATGGCGTTCACAAAAAGGTAGATCGAGATATCGAGAATGGCTGGCAGGCAAACCGGGACGGTCACCTTGGCGAACAGCTTGTAAAAGGGCTGCTTCAGCGATGCGGCTACCGATTCAAATTCGCCATCGATCTGCTTGAGGGCCGTCAGCGCTGTCAGATGGCCGACCGTGTAAAAGTGCGTGATGGTACAGACGACAAGAATGGCCATCGTGCCATAGATCGGATGCAGCGGATTGGCCGGATTGTTGAAAAAGAAAATATAGGCGAGACCTAGCACCAGACCCGGCACTGCCATCGGCAGCATGGCCAGAAAATGGAACACGGCACGGCCTTTCCAGAAACCCTCCGTCTTTTCCACCATGTAAGCGCCGGTGAAAACGATTATCGTTCCGAAGACAGCTGTCAGTGCCGCAAGCTGGATGGAGTTTTTGTAAGACCCCCAGCCGCCGCCATCCATGTGATTGAAGGCGAAGTTTTTGAGGCTCAAGGTGAGGTCATAGGGCCAGAATTTGACCAGAGCTGCCAACTGGCAAACGAGCAGAATACCGACGATGAATATCGCTACCAGGGTGCACCACATGAGGCAGTAGAAATCAAACTTGCGGTTGGGCTTCGGCGCATAGGGTACAGATCGGGCTGAAAGCAGCGCCACCTGCTTTTTCTGAACAAGCCGGTCAACGACAAAGGCTGCAAGCGCCGGTATGAGCAATATGACCGAGACAACCGCGCCCATCTCGAAATTCTGCTGGCCGATAACCTGCTTGTAGATATCAACTGCCAGCACGTTGTATTGACCACCAATCACCTTGGGCAGACCGAAATCCGTAATCACCAGCGTGAAGACGACGAATGCTGCCGAGATCAATCCAAACCGCGCGCCCGGAATGGTCACGGTCCAGAACGTTCGCCATTTGCTCGCCCGCAACGAAGCCGCAGCCTCGTAGTGGCGCTGATCAGAGATGGCAAGCGCCGTCGAAATGATAATGAGTGCGTGCGGAAAGGTGAAGAAAACCGAACCGATCACAATTCCCAGCGGACCGTAGATCGAGGTGCCGAACAGCACGTCGCGGATCATGCCCTGATTGCCGAACAGATAGATCAAGGCAATGCCGGGCAGAAGGGACGGCACGAGGATCGGCGCCATGGCGATCATACGGAATGCGCCCTTGAAGCGCATGCAGCTGCGGCTGATCGCGTAGGCAAAACCAAAGGCAATGCCGACCGTGAAAACGGTGCTGATAACCGCAATGAACAGCGAATTTTGGACCGAGCGGAACAGCGACGGTGTCGAGAAATAGCTGATGTAATTATCAAGGCCGGTTGAACGCGATGATCTTAGTGCGACCCGGCGAAATGTATTGGAATCCAGTTCCTGCCATTCGGTTCCGCGATGCAGATCAGAACCGATCAGATAGGCAGTATCAGGGGTGGTGCCGCGTATTCTATACTTTACCGGGCTACGAAAACTGAATTCGGGAAAGAAGCTTGTCGCTGCGAGCCTGCCATCGGCATTGGTTGCCAGCTTGTCCGGCGAGAGAAGCGAAAGCCTGTCATTCAGCGTAGCGGCAGTGGCGGTTTGGCCGAAATTGCCCGCCGCATCACTCACCTGAAATTCGTAAGCGGTCAAATCAAAGCTATAGGTCGAGAAAGATTTTGACAGCATCACATAGAGCGGCGCAGCCAGCGAGATAATCAGATAAAGTGAGATGACTATCATCAGGCCGCGCTTGACCATATCATCCCGGTCGAGGTGCTGCCGCGGCAAGCGGCCGGATGGCATCAGCGTATCAGTGACTGCTGCCATGGCCACCTCCCCGTGGGAACACGAGAAGTCGGTCTGCGGGTAGTTCCACCGTCAGTGAACCGCCTTCGGCAAGGCCGAGGCGCCGGGTGGCATTGATCGAGAAATCCGCAATCAACACCTCGTCCCCGAGCTTTTCCCCACGCAAACGGGTCCGCCAAAAGGAACCGAGAAATTCCATTTCCCCGATGACAACGTCAATGAGATTACCGGTGTCGCTTGATTTGGATCCGGCTTCGTGCGGGATCACATCTTCGGGGCGTATGGTGGCAATAACGGACTGGTCCGTTTCAAAACGATGCAGCGCGCAGCGCAGCTCACTTTTGCCAAAAGCCACACAATTACTATCCGTGGCCCGTGCATCGAGCTTGTTGGTCTCACCAATGAAATCGGCAACAAAGAGGGTTCGCGGATGCCGGTAGATTTCCGTCGGGGTACCGACCTGCTCGATCACACCATGGTTCATGACCACGATACGATCCGCCATGGACAGTGCTTCTTCCTGATCGTGCGTTACCATGATCGTCGTGACGCCGAGCTTGCGTTGCAGCTCTTTGATCTCGTGACGCAGATGCACCCTTACCTTCGCGTCGAGCGCCGAGAGTGGCTCGTCAAGCAGCAGCAGACCGGGAGAGATGGCAATGGCACGGGCAAGTGCTATACGCTGCTGCTGGCCGCCGGAAAGTTGTGAAGGGTATTTGTTGGCCTGATCAGGCAGGCCCACCAGAGCCAGCAGTTCTTTCACGCGGGCTTCGATTTCGGCCTTCGGCCGTTTGGTATTTTCAAGCCCGAAGGCAATATTCCTGGCAATGGTCAGATTGGGAAACAGCGCATAGGACTGAAAGACAATGCCATAATCGCGCTTGGATGGCGGCAGGGTGGAAATATCTTTTCCACCCTGCCGGATCATACCTCGGCTTTGCAGATCAAGCCCAGCGACGGCCCGGAGAAGCGTTGTTTTCCCGCAACCGGATGGTCCGAGGAAGCAGACAAACTCACCCTCGTTGATATCGAGGGACACATCCTTCAGCGCGTGAAAGTCACCAAACGCCTTCCACAGGTTCGAGATTTGCAGATAGGTCGGATTGCCGGATGGCGCCATTGGAAGCACCTTTGTGGGTGTTGCCGTAGAACGTGCAAGCGTTTCATGTCTCATCGGGGCACCTCGCAATGGTTGAAAGGGGGCGCCGTATTGACGGCGCCCGGTTCAAATGCTGAACGCCCTAGCTCTTCGGTTCCGATTTGGAATCGTAGCGCTTACTCCATTCCTTGAGGATCGCGTTACGGTTGGTCGCCGCCCATTCGAAATCATTCTTGATCATCTTGGAGGCAACATCAGTCGGCAGATTTTCTACGGGCTTGGCAACACCGGGCATCGCCAGCACGGCATAGCCAACATTGTACATTTCATTGGCCTTCTTGCTGATCGACCAATCCATCAGCACCTTGGCAGCTTCCAGCTTGGATGTGCCGGCCATGATGGCTCCAGCTTCCGCTTCCCAGCCTGAACCTTCTTCCGGGAAGATGATATCAATCGGAGCTCCGGCAGATTTGGCCTTGGCACCGGGAAATTCAAACGAGACACCAATAACGGTCTCGCCAGCACCTGCCATCTTGCAGGGCTTCGAACCGGAATGGGTGTAGCTTGAAATGTTCGTGTGCAGACCATCCATAAACGACCATGCATCTTTCTCACCAAACATCTGCAGCCAGGCGGAAACGTCAAGGAAGCCGGTTCCCGACGATGCCGGATTTGGCATGACGATATGGTCTTTGTATTCGGGCTTGGTCAGATCTTTCCAGCTCTTAGGCGGGGTCAAGCCAAGCTTTTTTGCCTCAACAGTATTGTAGCAGATCGCTGCCACATAGGCGTCCATACCCACCCAGCTCGGCGGCGTGGAACTGTCAACGAATTTCGGATCAAGCTTTTCAACACCGGCTGGCGCGTAGGCCTCCAGCATACCCTCGCCCTTCAGCATCAGCAGAGACGACGCAGCGACACCCCACACGACATCAGCCTGCGGATTATCCTTTTCGGCAAGGAGCTTCGCCGTCATGACACCGGTGGAATCGCGTACCCAGTTGATCTTGATATCAGGGTGATCGGCGTTGAACGTGTCAGCATAACGCTGCAAATCGACCGCCTCGAAGGCGGTATAAACGGTCAACTGGGTCTCGGCATAGGCAGCCGATGACAGAAGTGTAAAGGCAAAGGCGGCGAGCGCCGCAAATCTGTGCGTATTCATGACTTTGTTCCCATTTTTGAAGGTCGGCTTATGCGCTTTTTGCTTGGGAAAGGTTCGCCGCCGCCAATTGAGGAATGCCTCGTCTTGTCAGAATGCCCCCGCTCCATGGGTCAATAGTGGGGAATGGTCTTCGATAAGTAAAATCTATTTATCTGATGTTATTGTTGGAAAAATCGATGATGCGGCTGATAATAAAATTCGAAAAAATTCAATAGTTACAATGAAAAAGGAGCGCAATGCGCCCTTTTTCATATTAAAATTCAGCGGTCAACTCAGGACCAGGGCAAAGAATAAGTCTTGATATTGGTATAGCTTTTCATCGCTTCGGCAACGCCTTCCTTGTAGCCATTTCCAGAATCCTTGATGCCACCGAAGGGCGACATTTCGATGCGGTAACCCGGCACTTCCCAAATATTCACCGTACCCACCTGCAGACCCGCAATGTATTTCTGCATACGGCGGAAATCATTCGTGCATACACCCGATGAAAGGCCAAAGGCGGTGGAATTGGACAGGGCAATCAGCGCGTCATCATCATCCGGAGCGCGAATAATCGGAATGATCGGTCCAAAGGTTTCTTCCATCACCAGCTCAGAAGCATGCGGCACGTGGTCGAGAACAATCGGCGGCAGCAGAGCACCCTGACGGCCGGGATTATAGAGTATTTCAGCCCCCTGCTCCGCCGCCATGTGCACGCGGGCTTCAAACAGCGCCGCAGCCTTCTCGTGCACCACTGTGCCCAGATCGGTCGAGCGGTCCATCGGATCACCAAAGCGCAGTTTTTTAGCTCGCTCCAGCACCATCGGCACGAAGCGGTCGGCGACTTTTTCCTGACACAGGATACGTTTGACCGCCGTGCACCGCTGTCCGGAATTCTTGGTGGCTCCCGCCACCGCCAGATCGGCAGCCTTGGCGAGATCGTCGTCGCTCAGGTCATTGAGAATGATCAGCGGATCATTGCCGCCAAGCTCCAGCACCGCGCGCTTGTAGCCTGCCGTATTGGCGATCATCTTGCCCACGGGAACACCACCGGTAAATGTGATGAGCTCGATGTTTGGATTGGTGATCATTTCCATGCCGATATCGGCAGGCCAGCCGGTGACGACCGACAGCATTTCCGGTGGTAGACCCGCCTCGTAAAGAATATCGGCGAGCACCAGAGCCGTCATCGGTGTCAGTTCTGTCGGCTTGCAGACAACGCAGTTGTTGGTGGCGATCGCTGGAGCAATCTTGTGCGACACCATGTTGAGCGGATGATTAAAGGGGGTGATTGCCGAAATCGCCTTCAGCGGCTCGCGCATGGTGAAAATTTTCCGCGCCTTGCCATGCGGGGTCAGATCACAGGAGAATATCTGTCCATCGTCCTGAATGCACATCTGTGCCGACAGCGTGAACACGTCATAGGCCCGGCCCACTTCATAGAGTGAATCGGCTTTGGAAATACCGAGCTCCAATGTAATCAGATCGGAAATTTCTTCCCTGCGGCTGGCAAGCGCTTCGGCGGTGCGGAACAATATCTGCTGACGTTCATAACGCGTCAGCTTTGGCTTATAGTTGGCAGCAATCTCAAAAGCTTGCCGCGCATGTTCCGTCCGGCCTGCCGGAACGGTACCCACCACGGCATTGGTGTAAGGGTAATGAACCTCGATCACGCCATCCGCGTCGACCTTCCTGCCCGCAATACGCATTGGTTCGTGACGCACTTTGAAATCCGCTTCCACCTTGACCATGATCGTGTTCTCCGAATTCGTACTACTGTTCAAAGCCCTGAAGCTTATGCTGGCATCAATCTCTGTGCGTGGTTCGACAGGCTCACCATGAGGGAGATGGGGCGATTGCAGGGAGCTGGATCCTGCAAACCTTGCAGCCATCAAATTCCCTCATGGTGAGCCTGTCGAACCACGCACAATGCTATTGCAAGCCCAAATCTTCAGAACCTCATTCCGCGATGGCCGCAGCCATGGCGGCATAATGGAACGCGTCGAAATTGCGCAGTTCCGGCGCATCCGGCAGATCAGGCAATTTGCGGTTGACGATAAACGGCACGACCTGCTCGGTGAGACCCCCATGCGAACGCAGGGGTTCGTTGAGCGCAGCAAGATCATGCCGGTGCTCGCTGGTGCCAAGCGTCTTGTTTTCCGTGGAGAGGAAAACGATGTCGCCAATCCGGTCATTCGGCAATTCAAAGCGCTCGCACGCGGCAGCGTTGTCGAGAACGACATCGATGCCCTCAACCTTCGCCAAGCGTGCCATGATGTCAGCCTGATCAGCACCCTCAGGCAGATAGGCCGTCGCGAATGAGCCGAGTGCACCATGATGCACCACATAGGGATCAGTGATCGGCAGAATGACGCGGGCCGCGTCCTTGCCTAGCCATTCGTCCAACAGATCTTGAACGTAAACAACATCCGGTGACCCATCGGGCTTGTGCTTCGGTTTCATGCCATGGTCGGCCGTCACGACAATGGCTGCACCCAGCGCGTCGAGTTCGGCCAGATACTTGTCGAACATCTCGTAGAATGCATTGGCTTCGGGTACACCCGGGGCATATTTGTGCTGCACATAGTCGGTTGTGGTCAGATACATCACATCCGGCTTGAACGTCTTAAGCAGCTTGACGCCGGCTGCAAAGACAAACTCCGACAACTCAGCGGAATAGACTTCCGGGACAGGGCGTCCAAGCCATGCCGATGCATTGTCGATACCGTGTTCTGCCTTGGTCGAGTTGTCAGACTTTTCCGACGAGAAACAGATGGCCCGGTCGTCATCAAATGCCAGACCATGACCGAGTAAGGCGCGCAGCTTGTCCTTCGCGGTAACCACGGCAACGCGCGCACCAGCATCATAATAGGCTTTGAAGATTGTCGGTGCGCGCAGGAAGCGCGGATCGTTCATCATCACTTCCTTGCCGGTCTCGCGCTCATAGAGATAGTTGCCGCAAATGCCATGCACTGAAGGCGGGCGTCCTGTGGCGATGGACATGTTGTTGGGGTTGGTAAAGCTCGGAATGACGCTGTGCGCCATGCGCACCGTCCCCTTTTCCTTGATCTTGACCAGAGCGGGCATCAGTCCCGCCTCGATCGCTTCATCGAGATAAGCTGGTTCGCAACCATCAAGGCAGATTGCGATTGCCGTCAGGCGCGGCCAGGCATAGTTGCGGCCGTTGACGCTGACATTGACGGGGGACATCTGGTTCATCAAAATATTCCTTGTTTTGAGCAGGTCAGGCAGCAAGTTTGGCGCGTTCAGCGATGGCAGCAGCAGGCGGGGCGGCAGTATCGACATCCATCTCACGCAGGGATTCTCCCGCAGCTTTGACCACGCGGCGCATAACGTGGTCGTCCATTCGTCCGATACAGCCAACGCGGAAACTGTCCACAACGGTCAGCTTGCCGGGATAGATGATAAAGCCCTTGTCCTTCATCAGTTCGTAGAAACACTCGAATGAAAAGTTCGGATGGGCTGGATTGAAGAAGGTGACAATGATGGGAGATAGCCAGCGGTCTTTGAGCAAGGTCTCGAAACCAAGCTCGCGCATACCCGCAACCATCACATCACGGTTGTTGGCATAGCGGGCGCCGCGTCCAGCAACACCGCCCTCGACTTCGTGCTGGCGCAGCGCCACCAGAAATGCCGCAACCACGTGGGTTGGCGGCGTGTAGCGCCACTGACCGGTTTTGACCAGATGCGCCCATTGTGCGTGCACGTCGAGGCTTAGGGAATGACTGCGTCCCTTGGCGGCTTCAAGCTCATTTTTGCGGGCAATGATGAAACCAAAACCCGGCACACCTTCAATGCATTTGTTGGCGGACGAAACCATGGCCTCATAGCGGATTTCATTCACATCGAGCGAGATGGCACCGAATGCGCTCATCGAGTCGATCAAAAGTTTGCGCCCCTTGGCATAAACCGTTTCTGAAATCTCATGGACCGGGTTGAGAATACCGGAACTCGTTTCGCAATGGACGATGATCACATGCGTGATGGCCGGGTCAGCGTCGAGGGCCGCAGCCACTTCCGGTCCGCGCGGCGGCATGTAGTCACCCTTGTCGATCACCGTATGCGCGCGGCCAAGGTAGTCCAGCGTCTGGACGATACGCTGGCCATAGGCACCGTTGACCAGAACCAGTGTCTTGCTGTCGCGCGAAAGAAAGCTGCCCAGCATGGCTTCCACTGCAAAGGTCCCGCTGCCTTGCATGGGAACACAGTCGAACTCATCGTTTTTGTCGCCGGTCAGCACGAGGAGGCGGCGCCGCAATTCGGCAGTCATGGCGCGGAAATCACCGTCCCACGAACCCCAGTCACGCAGCATCGCCTGCTTGACCGCAAAGGAAGTGGTCAGCGGACCGGGTGTCAGAAGATAGGGTTCGCCAAGCTCCGGCATATCGAAAGGGGTTGCCGCTGTACTCTGGTTTCCCGCCAACATTGTCATTTCCTCCTGACTGGCATGATCTGCTCTTGCCAATCCTTTCCCATGGATGCGATATATATGTAAAATCGTTATTTTGTATCGATGTATAAGTTTATACGATATATAATAAGCGATCAGAACGACCCCCGATATGACAGGGAGAAAAATCATGCGCTATGTCCAGCTTCGCGCCTTTCATCACGTCGCCATCTGCGGCGGATTTTCCCGGGCGGCAGAAATGCTGTTCCTCACGCAACCCGCAATTTCCGATCAGGTGCGCAAGCTGGAAGAGGAATATGACATCCTGCTTTTCAACCGGAACAAGAAACAGGTTACGCTGACGGAAGCCGGACAACGGCTTCTGGAAATTACCCACCGCATGTTCGATACGGAACAGCAGGCACTGGAGCTACTTTCGGAATCCCGGGCCCTCCGCGCAGGCACATTGCGCATCGTTGCTGATGCGGCGCACCATCTTCTGCACATTCTCGGCACATTTCGCGAAAGATATCCCGGTATTCAGGTTTCCGTACGTGCAGGCAATACGGAGACTGTGATCAGCAGTCTCTACAGCTATGAGGCTGATATCGGCGTTCTCGGCGAAATTCCTACCGGGCGTGACTTCGAGATATTGAAACTGAATTCAACGCCGATTGTCGCTTTCGTCTCCACCGAACATCCGCTAGCCGCGGCCAAATCGCTGACACTGGAAGAACTGACGCGCCTTCCGCTCGTCATGCGCGAGCGCGGTTCGAAAACCCGGCAAAAATTGCAGGATCGCGCTGCCAGCATGGGCTTTGACCTCAAACCGGCCATCGAGGCGGAAGGCCGCGAAGCAGTCCGCGAAATTGTGGCATCCGGTGCAGGCATCGGCTTTGTTTCCTCTGCCGAGTTCGGTCAGGACAGCCGCCTTGTGCAAATTCCCATCGCCGGACCCGAAGTGCTGATGGACGAAGCACTTATCTGTCTGCGCGAGCGCAGCGCGGGCAAACTGGTACGGGTGTTTCTGGATATCGCAAAGTCACTGGCGCCGACGTCTTAGGCCGCAGCCTGCACTTTGACGATGTCAGCTTTTACCCGGTCGGACTTGGGATCATACGGACTGCGCAGATGCGCCGTTGCCGGATAGAGTTCACCAGCCAGATCGATGGAGAAACTGCCGCTTTCGATGAATTCCCTGCTGACACCATCGGGGTTTTCGATCAAAGCAAGCGCCACCGAGCGGCCCAGTGTATGGCCGTACGCACCCGAGCGCACCTCGCCGACTGGCTTGCCATCTCGCAGGATGAGTTCGCCGCCCCACAGCATCGGAGTTGCGTCATCCACGGTGAACTGTACGATGCGCCTGTGTGGCGCGCCCTTGGCCTTGGCTGTGATGAGGGCTTCCTTGCCAAGGAACCCGTTGGGCTTGTCAAGGGCAACAGCAAAAGCCAGACCCGCTTCAAACGGATTGATATCGGGTGTCAGCTCCCGGCTCCAGGCACGGAAACCCTTCTCAAGGCGCAATGCTTCCAGCGCGTAGTAACCCGCATCGATAAGCCCCAGATCGTCACCCGCTTTGTGCAAGGTTTCATACACACCAACGGCAAATTCCGTCGGCACGATCAGTTCCCAACCAAGTTCACCGACATAGGTCATGCGGTTGGCATAGGCCGTGGCATAACCGATATCGATTTCACGGATCGTTGCAAACGGGAAGCCGTCATTGGACAAGTCGGCTGACGTAACCTTGCTCAGAATGTCGCGCGAGTTCGGGCCCATCAGCGCAAGGACGCAATAGGATGATGTGACATCCGTCAGGTGAGCATGCCAATCGGCCGGTGTGTTTTTGCGGATCCAGTCGGCATCGTGCACGGCCTGCGCCGAGCCCGTTATGATCAGGAACTTATCAGCCGCAATGCGCATCACGGTCAAATCGGTTTCATAGCCGCCGCGCTCATTCAACATGCCCGTATAGACAGAACGGCCAATCTCGACATCGATCTCTGCAGCGCAGATGCGATTGAGCGCCGCACAGGCATCCTGTCCCTGGAACAACAATTTCGCAAAGGACGTTTGATCGAAAAGCGCAGCGGCTTCTCGGGTTGCCTTCATTTCGCGCTTCACGGCATTATGCCAGTTCTGGCGGCCAAAAGCATATTGGGTTTCCGGTTTCTCACCCGAAACAGCAAACCAGTTGGGCCGTTCCCAGCCCATTTTCGAACCAAAACATGCGCCTTTGGCCGCAAGACGATCATAGAGCGGCGAGCGGCGGAAAGGACGCGCCGTGTCCAATTCACGGTTTGGCCAAGGCATGGCGTAATGCAGGCCGAGCGTTTCCTTGACACGGTCATGCAACCAGCGCGGATTGTTGTTGAACGAGGCGAAGCGGCGAATATCGACCGGCCACAAATCCATGGTCGGCGCACCGTTGACGATCCATTCGGCCAGCGCCCTGCCCGCACCGCCAGCACTGGCAATCCCCATGGAATTGAAACCCGCACCGACAAAGAAATTCTTCAGCTCCGGCGCCTCGCCAAGAATGAAGTTATTGTCGGGCGTAAAACTTTCCGGACCGTTGTAGAACTTGCGGACCTCTGCACGTTCGAGCTGCGGCACACGGATCAGCGCATTCTGCATCAATATTTCAAACTGGTCCCAATCATCTGGCAGCAACGCGAACTCGAAATTCTCCGGAATGCCATTCATACCCCACGGCTTGGCTTCCGGCTCAAACCCGCCCATGACAAGGCCGCCAACTTCTTCCTTGAAATAGATATAACCGTCGGGATCGCGCAGGACCGGAAGATCCGTATGAACACTCTCGATTTTTCCCGTGACGATATACATGTGCTCAGCCGAATGCAGCGGAACAGATACGCCGCACATCAGCCCCACCTGCCGGGCCCACTGGCCAGCGCAATTAACGACGATCTCGGCTGCTATATTGCCCTGATCGGTTTCGACACCGCAGGCGACGCCGTTCTTGACAGTGATACCCGAAACCTTCACCCGCTCGATAACGCGGGCACCACGATTGCGGGCGCCTTTAGCAAGGGATTGCGTCAGATCGGTTGGATTGGCTTTGCCATCTCCCGGCAGCCAGACCGCGCCAACCAGATCATCTGACGCCATGACCGGCCAGATGTCTGCGGCTTCCCTTGGTGACACAACATCCACATCCACGCCCTGCGCGCGCGCCGAGGCAGCCGTCCGCTTAAGAACAGTCATGCGGTCCTGCGTGCGGGCAACCGCCAGGGAACCGCAGTTTTTCCAGCCTGTAGCCAGTCCGGTTTCTGCTTCGAGTTCACTGTAAAGCTTGGTCGAATATTTGATCAGTCCGGTCATATTGGCATGACTGCGAAGCTGACCGACAAGACCCGCCGCGTGCCATGTTGTGCCGCCGCTGAGCTGACCCTGCTCCAGAAGAACCACATCGGTCCAGCCCAGTTTGGTCAAGTGATAGGCGACCGAGCAGCCGATAATGCCGCCCCCTATAATGACCACACGCGCCTGTGTTGGAAAAGCTTTTGCCATGACGATCCACCCATCAAAAGAGATGAGCCAACCTAAGCATACAAATGCAATAAATCAACAATAAAAGTCACATTATGCAACATTTATTCAAGAGGAAATATAAGCCCTATCCCCTTGTCGGTCAGAATATCGAACAAAATATCGCCCGGTTTTTGATCGGTTACAATGGCGGCGGCAATATGTGAATCCGCAATCCTGAGCGGCGTTGATCGTCCGAACTTGGAACTATCGATGACAAAATAGGCCTTTTGCACCAGAGCCAGCATACGCGACCGCAGCACTGAGCCGGCCTTGGTAAAATCGGTGACATCGCCTTCAGGCGTCACGGCGCCTCCACCCAGAAATGCTATATCTATGCGAAATGCTTCCGCAGCCTGCAGAACATCCATACCGGAAGCAGCTTCCTCGTCGGGATTGATCTCTCCGCCCAGAATATGCACCCGGACATTGGGGAGGTGGCACATGAAAAGCGCAATTGCCAGACTGGATGTACAGACGGTCAGGGGTTGACGTAAGGCGCCGAGCGCATGCGCCACGGCCAAAGTAGTTGTGCCTGAATCGAGGAAAACAACCATATCCGGCTTGACCAAAGCGGCCGCAAGCTTGCCGATTTCGGCTTTGCCTCGGGCGTTCTCACGTGCGCGTTCACTTAATCCCGGCTCAACCGCATCAAGCCGCGCCGCGCCGCCATGGATCAGCTCGAATTGACCCTTGTCAGCGAGTATTTTCAGATCACGCCTGATGGTTTCACGCGACACATCAAAAAATCGGGCCAGATCGGCGATGCTGACAGAACCATCCGCCGCAACCCGTTTGAGAATTTCGTCGTGACGGCGGGGAGCAAGAGCCCGGCTTGCCTGGGGATTGGATTCAGACATGACAACACATGGATAGCAAGTCTTCCCTATTGCGAGGATCGGCAGAGTTTATCTGTTCACGGTCAATCCGTCTGGAATGATGCGGCTACGCAAATCACCTCAAACACCCTCATTGGACAAGCTACAGTAAGGCTATCACATTTTGCAACATTTTACACACAAACCCGGATAGGTTCGGGCCTATTTGAACACTTGTATAATTAAAACATGGGGCATAGGGTATGGAGTATGGAGTATGGAGTATCAGAAAGAATTTCTCTTATTTTTTTCTCTTTATGAAAGTTTGCCCATTTGCGGGATCATCTCGACCAGACCGATCTTTATCGGGTCACCAGCGAACTGATACCGGGGGTCGGTGACTTGGGGGAAATCGCACGGACCGAAACTTTTGTCGTAATGACATCCTGCAATAAATGGGTGAGTTTACCTGCTGGCTGCTGGTCCGAGGAGACCGACGTGGTAGCGGGCGAAGGGAATATTTAGAGCATCCCGTCCAAGGAGGTTGGATACATAAGAAACGCCTTGAAACAGGCGATATATAACAAGGGGAACCAAAATGAAGATTGCCAATTTATTTGTTGCAGGTCTCGCGCTGATGGGTATCACCAGTGCGGCAAATGCTGGAACACTCGACGATATCGTTAAACGCGGTGAGCTAAGAGTGGCCGTGCAAACACAAGGCCCACCCTTCTCGATGGTTGATCAAGCAGGTAAGCGCACCGGCAGTTCTGTTGAACTCGCCGAATTGATGGCCAAGGAAATGGGTGTCAAGATTACCTTTCTGGATTTTGACTGGGATGGCCTGATTCCGGCACTCCTTTCCAGCAAGGCTGATCTGCTTGTGGCTGACATGACGCCGACACTGCCGCGCGCCATGAAAGTGGCTTTCACCAAACCCTTCATGTTTACCGGCAGCACAGTCTTTTCCAAGGCTGGCAGCAAATTCACCACGCTCGAATCCTGTAAGGCAGCCGGCACAAAGATTGCAGTCCTGCTGGGGGCAACCGGTGAAAAGGTGGCCAAGGCAACCTTCCCCGAGGCCGACATCAAGAGCTACAAAGGTGGCGGCCCGCTCCTGCTTGATGCGGTGAACAATGGTCAGGCCGATTGCGGCGTCAATGACGTGTCCGCAGTCAAGGGACAGTCAGCCGCCTATCCCGCAGATACGTTCACGATTATGCCTGAAGTCTTGTCAAAGGAACCACTGGCTTTTGCCACGCGCTACGATGAACAGGATTTGCTGATCTGGATGAACCTTTTCCTCGACCAGGTCGCAATCGACGGACGCTTGCAGAAGAACCTCGATTACTGGGTCAATTCTGACGCCTGGAAAAAAGACCACTAAGCAGAACCGATGGTCGCGCGCGCTCCTTGAAACGCCTGCGCGACCGTTCAGATTCCCGTATCACCCCATCCGCCTAGAGCAAGTTTTGTTTATTTGGAGCCGTTCTGCCGGAGGGAATTTGTGGGCAAGAGCAAGGGGTTTGACGAGCCCGATGTTTACCCATCGGGCGAAGTCAAAGCCCGCAGGAATTGGACCAAATTCACCCGGCCCTTCGGGTTTCCGGCTGGCGGACACCCACTTTGTCAGGCAGCTTCGTCCGATGGGTAAACATCGACCTTGCTACCTTACGCGTGGATTGTCTCGCCATCCGAGAAACAGAACTGGCTTCGAATAAACAAAATTTGCTCTAGCCGCCTGAGGGATTACCCCAGACATGCTTGAAAACTTCAGTTTTCGCACCATCGTGGAATATCTGCCTTTGTTCGGGCATGGTTTTCTTGCGACGCTTTGGCTTTCCATTGTTTCTTTCGCTGGAGCGCTGGCCGTCGGCATAATATTGTGCGCCATGAATTTGCAGCGCTCGCGCCTGTCGCAAATTCCCGCCAAAATGTATATCGACGCCATTCGCGCCACCCCGTTGCTGGCGCAGCTGTATTTTCTCTATTTCGGCTTGCCCCGACTTGGCATTGTTTTGCCGGAACTTGTCGTTGGCATTCTCGCGCTATCGCTGAACAGCGGCGCCTACATTGCCGAAATCATCCGCGCAGGCATTCTGTCCATCTCGCGCGGACAAGTGGAGGCAGGTGTTGCTTCAGGAATGACCTATACGCAGCGCATGCGTCTCGTCGTACTGCCTCAGGCGTTTCGCGTGACCATTCCACCCCTGCTTGGACAGGCCATAGTGCTGGTGAAAGATTCCGCGCTGCTCTCGCTGATCTCAGTCTCGGAGCTAACCCGTGCCGGACAGTTGCTCGCTTCTGACCGCTTCATGCCGGCCGAGGGCTTCATTACCACGGCAGCCTGCTACCTCCTGCTTTACTATGGATTGAAGGGGCTCGCAGCCTTGTCCGGGCGATGGCTTGGCGTACGGCCAGTGGGGAGCCGAACATGATCTGGCAACAATTCCAAAGCCTCATCGGCAGCTATCCCTTGGCCCTGCGCGGTCTTGGCATGACTGTCATGCTTTCATTGATCAGTCTCGTGCTTGGTACATTGCTCGGTTTCGGCCTCGGCATCCTGCGAACCGGCGGCAACCAATTGATCAGCCGGTTAATTGGCGCCTGGGTCGATCTGATCCGGGGAACACCGTTTCTGGTTCAGATTTTCCTGATATTCTTTATTCTGCCGGAAATCGGTATCGAACTCGATGCTTTCACCGCTGGTATTATTGCCCTCTCCAATCTGGCAGCATGTTTTATTTGCGAGATTGTCGCTGCAGGCATTCGTGCAGTTCCAACCGGACAGGTTGAAGCGGCGCTGGCATCGGGTCTTTCACGCTGGCAACGCATGCGGCGAGTGGTGTTACCACAGGCCATGCGAATCTCCCTGCCGCCGCTCGTTGGCCAGTATGTCCTTCTTATCAAGGATTCCTCTGTTGTCTCCGCCATCGGATTGACAGACCTTACCCAGGTAGGCTGGCTCGTAGTGCAGCGTGTCCCCAATGGGCTCCTTGTTTTTGCCATTGTTGGCATCGGTTATTTCGCCGTGTGTTACCCGCTCATTCTGCTCGCCCGCAGGCTCGAACGCCGCATGGGTGCCGCCCATGGCGAGGTGCAATTGTGAAAACCGGCAGACACTCCATCAAAGAAGGTAATCAGCATGATTGAGTTTCGCGGCGTCAACAAATGGTTTGGAGCGCTTCACGTCCTCAAGGATATTACGCTCAGCGTCGAACCCCGCGAAGTCGTCGTGGTCTGTGGTCCCAGCGGGTCGGGCAAAAGCACGCTGATCCGCTGCGTCAACGGTCTTGAATCAACACGTGACGGCGATCTCGTCGTTGATGGCCAGCGTATTGGCGACCCCGCCACAGACATGACGCTGTTGCGTACTGAGGTTGGTTTCGTCTTCCAGTCGTTCAATCTTTATCCGCATAAGACCGCGCTGGAGAATGTCACGCTCGCCCCGATCCACGTGCGGAAAATTCCCCGCGCCACCGCTGAAGCCGCCGGACGCGAATTGCTGGCAAAGGTTGGGCTGGCCGACAAATTCAATTCTTATCCGTCCGAACTCTCCGGCGGACAACAGCAGCGTGTGGCCATCGCCCGCTGCCTCTGCATGCGCCCGAAGATCATGTTGTTTGATGAACCCACTTCGGCGCTCGATCCCGAGATGATCAGCGAAGTGCTGGATGTCATGGTCGGCGTCGCCGAAGAAGGCATGACAATGATGGTCGTCACGCACGAAATGGGCTTTGCCCGCAAGGTCGCCCAGCGTGTGGTGTTCATGGATGCGGGCGCTATCGTCGAAAGCGGAACCCCGGAAGAGTTTTTCTCGCATCCGAAGACCGATCGCAGCCGCGCATTCCTGAGTAAAATCCTGCGCCATTGAGCGCTTAAGAGCCGCCGGCATTTTTCAAGGACAAAGCTGTAAGCCGCTCCATAAACAATTGCACAGCCTGACGTTTCGGACCTCGCCCGGTAATTGTGTAAAACCGCAAAAGGCTGCTTACAGGTTCATTGGACAATGGGATAAGTCTGCCCTCGCGAACGAATATCTCGCCATAAGGCATGCGCAGCAACGCGATCCCGCCACCGGCAGCAGCCGCATGCAGACAAAGGTCATAATCCGGAAAACGCCGATCCTGTACGCGGGGCCGGTAACGGTGCCCACGCTCGCCAAGCCAGATACGCCAGGAGTCCGGATAAGCATCATGGATCAGGGGGTAGCGGAGGATGGCCGCCGCTGACGGATTATCGCCAAGCCGCTCCGCAATTTCCGGTGCGGCAGCCGGAATAAAAACTTCATCAAACAGCGGCGACACGACGCCATCGCTCCATTCGCCGCGGCCGTAGCGGACTGCGATATCCACCTCGTTCAACTGGGCAAACCGCCGGTCAAGCTCCATTTCGATGCGAAGGTCCGTCTGTTCCAAAGCAGCAAGGTTCGGCAGAAGCCACAAACGCGCAAAGGACGGCAATACGCTGATCCTGACCGTTTCGGGCTGGCGGTTTTCGCGCCAATCAGCTGCACCGCTATCGAGCAGATCAAGCGCCTGTTCAAACAGCCGCACAAGCCGTTGTCCCTCAATTGTCAGACGAACCCCGCGTCCGTGCCGGTCGAACAAGGGGGTTCCTGCCCAAGCCTCGACAGAGGCGACCCGCCGGCTGATCGCCCCATGCGTAATATCGAGCTCTTCAGCCGCACTTGAAAATGATCCCGTGCGGTTTGCTGCAAGAACCGCCTGAAGGGCATCTAACGAAGGCAATATCGAGCTGTGATTCATTATCACATCTCATGTCATTCCAGCATTCTATGTCAAGGCTTGAGCGTGCTTTAGGTTCGTTGCCATGATGATCAAAACGCGCACCTCCCTCATTCCATCCGCTGCCATCGCCACCACGATACTCGTCTGGGCGACGGCTTTTCCCGCAATCAAGCTTGCACTCTCCGAGTTGCAGCCACTGTCATTGGCATCGATCCGCTTCGCCATCGCCGCATTGCTGGCGGTGATCTGGCTGCTCTGGAAGCGCCCCTCCCGCATGCCGGTCAACGATATCTTACTCTGTGCCGTTTGCGGCATTATCGGCGGTGCCGCATACAGTGTGCTTCTGAACGTTGGCGAACAGTCCGTTGCCGCAGGCGCTGCCAGCTTTCTTATCAAGACCGAATCCCTTTGGATGGCGACATTCGCCGTGCTGCTTCTCAAAGAGAAATTCCCGCTCCTGGCATGGGGCGGAACGATCCTGTGCATTATCGGGATCGCCCTCATTGCAAGCGCGCAATCTGGAGGATTGAGCTGGAACTCAGGTGCAGCTTTCGTGCTGGCAGCAGCACTGTGTTCTGCCACCGGCTTTATAATGCAGCGCCGAATGGTTGCCCGCTATGGTGCACTCCACGTTGCAGCGATCATGTTTATAGCAGCAGCTCTCGCCTTGGCCCCATGGCTGCCGCAGGCACTGGCGCAAACAAGCAGCGCATCGCTCGACATACGTGTCTGGGTCATTTTTCTGGGTGTGTTTCCAACAGCCATTGGCCTTGTTTGCTGGTCCTATGCACTTGGACATTTCGGCGTCGCCCGCGCAGGAAACTTTCTCTACCTGATTGCTCCGCTTGCGATGTTGATTGCCTGGCTTGTCGCGGACGAAACGCCAAAGACAAGCACGATCCTCGGTGGATTGCTCATTCTCGCAGGCGTGATAGTGGTCAATACGCGCGGCAAAACATCTGGGGTGAAAACGCTTGCTGTAAGCGAGGCCGCCGCGCAGGAAGTCGCCAAGGTGTAATCCAACAGAAAGTTCGCCTGCTCACCGGACAAACGAGCAGGCCTCTCTTCGTAGGATTGTGCAACAAGCTCGCAGGATTGCTCTACTGCCCTGAGCCGGGCGTAGTCCATGAATAATGGTTCCAAACGCCTCTTCATTTCAAAAGGAATCATTCATGGCTCTTGCTAAAGGCTATGCGGCAACCGACGCGTCCAAACCACTCACTCCATTTGTTTTTGAACGGCGGGAGCCAAACGACGATGACGTGGTCATTTCGGTAAAATACTGCGGTGTGTGCCATTCAGACATCCATCAGGCACGGGACGAATGGGGCGGCTCGAAATTTCCCATGGTGCCCGGCCACGAAGTTGCCGGCATTGTAACCACCGTTGGCTCAAAGGTGACGAAGTTCAAGACAGGTGATCGCGTCGGCGTCGGCTGCTTTGTAAATTCATGCATCAAATGCGCTGCGCGCGACGCCGATCTCGAGCATTATATGCCGGGCATCGTTTTGACCTACAACGATGTCGAAGCCGACGGCGTCACACCAACCCATGGTGGTTATTCAGATTCCATCGTCGTCAAAGAAGGCTACGTTCTCTCGATCCCTGACAACCTGCCGCTTGATGCCGCCGCACCACTGCTTTGCGCCGGTATCACGCTTTATTCGCCGCTGCGTCACTGGAAGGCAGGGCCGGGCAAGAAAATTGCCATCGTTGGCATGGGCGGACTGGGTCACATGGGTGTCAAGCTTGGTCATGCAATGGGTGCAGAGATCACCGTCCTCAGCCAAACCTTGTCCAAAAAAGAAGACGGGTTAAAACTCGGCGCTGACCACTATTATGCAACGAGCGATCCGGAAACCTTCAAAACTCTTGCGGGCACATTCGACGTCATCATCTGCACCGCCGGCATCGCGATTGATTGGAACGCTTATCTCGGCTTGCTGAAGATCGATGGCACCATGGTTTTGGTCGGAGCGCCGGAACATCCTGTACCCGTGAATGCATTTTCGGTTATTGCGGGCCGCAAGAGTCTTGCTGGCTCAGGCATTGGTTCGATTAAAGAAACGCAGGAAATGCTCAATTTCTGCGGCGAACATAACATCGTTGCCGAAATTGAAACCATCGACATCAAGGATATCAACCATGCCTATGAACGTGTCCTGAAAAGTGACGTGCGCTATCGCTTTGTTATCGATATGGCCACTTTGTAATATCTGATATTGGTGAGGGGTGCTGCAAAAGCCCCCTCACCTAACATCCCGTTGGGGTAGACGAGCTCTATGGCCAAAACATTTTTTGGAATGGCGCTAATCAACGATTGCATATTTTTTGGCGCTTGCATCAGAGACCAAGAATCTTGGCTTCCAGAAAAACACGATAATATCCAATTGAGCTAATGCTGGCGCAACCTGAATGGCGGCGGCATGAGAATGATCAGCCACCATAAAATTTGGCGGAAGCCAGATTGCCCGGACTTCCGCCATCAGAAATTACAACTTTTTGCCGCCATCGACTGCAAAATCGCCAACACGATTTGCCGTCAATTCCTCAGGCATCAGCCTTGCGGAAGTACCAGGCGCGTTTCGACACGGCGGTTTTCAGGCGCAAACGGATCATTGACGCTTGGATGGCGCTTGCCGAAACCTTCAGCCTTCAACCGTTCTGGCGAAACACCAAGCTGGCTGAGATAAGCCGATACGGACTGTGCACGGCGCATGGAGAGCGTGTCATTGTAAAGATCGGTGCCAGTTGCGTCCGTATGACCTTCAACCTGGAATGTCGCTACCTGCAGACGCTGATCGTTGAGTGCCTTGGCAAACTCACCGAGGGTCTGCTTGGCTTCTTCAGTCAAGCGATCCGAATTCAGCTCAAAGGTAACCTTCATGTTCAATGGCGAAGCAGCTGGGTTTACAGCTTTCTTTGCGCATTCCTGATCGGTACCAACACAAATAGCACGGGATTTGCCAAGATCCGCCGTGTTGACGAAATGCTTGACGATATCTTCTGATTTATAGGCCGGTCCCGCTATTGCTGGTGAAGCAACGCCGATCAAAATGGCCGCAGAAAGAGAGAAAAGCTGGCGCATGATGTTACCTCTTCGTAGATCGCTAAGTTAAGTTCAGATTAAATTAACCAACGGTCAAATTCAAGCACTGACCGTCATTATAAGAACTTTCACACGCACGCTTGCATTCGATGTCCGAAACAACCGGACAACCGATGATCGCACCGGAGACAGAAGCGGGCATATGCCCGCCCCATCGTCCAGAATTTGGCTTAGCCCGCCTTTGTGGTGGCGAGATCGTAAGACGCGATCATTGGCGACTGCGGGTTCGACTTTTCGTCGTATGGTGTGTACTTCACTTCCAGCTTGGTGAAGTTGAGACGTAGTGTCTCCACCGGACGGTCACCATGCGAGTCGATCGAATAGTTGGCGATCAGCGTGTTGGTGAGCTTGTATTCGATATAGGTCTGGCCAGGTGTGTCTGTTGTGACAAGATGGATGGTGGCCAGCTTCCCCGAACTGCCGGAAACAGCTTCCTGAAACAATTTCGTCGAAGAGGAATCACTGACCTTTGTCAGAACAACTTCACTGATTGTTGGTTCAGATGCTTCACGGTTCGCTGCCGAACCGGCTGACGTGCTCATTTTACGTCCAACATTCCAATGAATGGCTTCGATGTTCATCCACTGCTTGTGCGTTTCGTGGGTTGCGTCACCCTTGATTCCATCAATCTGCAAGTAAATTGGCATTATATAGCTCCTTGAGTCAGTAGGACTTGCGGGATATACCCTCTCTCTGAAATTGCCCAAGTAAAATCAGGGCAACGTATTCACCCCCTACCATCCTTTTGTGACGGATGTTCAGGCGGATCCTGCAATAGTTTTACCGGTTCGACGGAAACAAGAAAGCCCCCGGCTCCATCTATATCTACACGTACAACTTCCGGATGTACATTTTCTAGTGTCAATTGCAATATATTGCGAGAAAGTTTTGGAAGCAGCTCACGCGATATAGTTGATTCAATTGCTCTCGCTCCCGTTTCCACGGCCTTCGAACGGGCGATCAGAGCCTCTGTTGCTCCTTGCGAGACGATCAGGTCGGCCTTGTACGTATCGCGCAAGCGCTTGCGAACTTTCTCAATCTGCAACTTGACAATGAGGCCCAAAACTCTGTCATCGAGAGGTTTGTAAGGCACGACCGTCACACGCCCGAGAAACGCCGGCTTGAATTGCCCAAGCAATTCGGGTTGCAGCATATCAACCAGAGCCTGTCCTTCCGGCATTGTATCAGGATCTGCAGCCAGTGCTGTCAACGTATTGGTGCCAGTATTGGCGGTCATCAGGATCGTCGTATTCTTGAAATCAATGTCCCGGCCTTCCCCATCCTTCAACATACCCTTGTCGAAGACCTGATAGAAAATATCCTGCACACCCGGATGTGCCTTGTCGATTTCATCCAGCAGCAGAACGCCATACGGCCGCTTGCGCACGGCTTCCGTCAATATGCCGCCTTCACCATATCCCACATAACCGGGCGGGGAACCGAGCAGGAGCGAAACCTTATGCTCCTCCTTGAATTCCGACATGTTGATAATCGTAAGGTTCTGATCGCCGCCGTAAAGCGTCGTTGCAAGAGCCAAAGCGGTTTCGGTTTTACCCACGCCCGAGGTTCCCACCATCAGGAAAACACCTGGCGGGCGTCTGTCATCACCGAGATTGGCGCGGGCTGTAATCATGGCATCAGAAATCAAAGCTATTGCCTGATCCTGCCCAACGACACGTTCCTGAAGACGTCCTTCCAGCGACTGCACAGCTTCAACAAGGCTTCGCACCAGACGTCCCACAGGGATACCCGTCCAACGCGCGGTGACGGCCGCAACCGTCTCGCGATCAACAACCCGGTGGATCAGGGGGGACTCGCCCTGAAGCAGGCGCAGTTCCTTTTCCAGCATGCCCAGCTTTGGCCGGTTTCCAGGCTCGTTAAATGCCTTTTCAACATTGTCGGCCACTTCAACGAGTGATTTTTCCTGTTCAAGACGCGTTGTGAACGACTTGGCACTCGCTTGCAGCGCGGCAAGCTGAAGCTCAATATCGGCAAGCCGCTCACCACCCGCAGCCGTCTCAGGCTCGAGCTCCAGCCGCTGCTTTTCAAGATTGAGAAGATCGATAGCACGATTTGCATCTTCGATCTGCGCCGGCACCGTGGCGCGCGAGATGGAAACGGCAGCAGCGGCAGTGTCGATCAGGCTCACAGCCTTGTCGGGCAACTGCCTTCCCTGGATATAACGCATTGACAGGGCAACGGCCGCTCGGATGGCTTCGTCGCGAATTTTGACCTGATGATGTTTTTCCAGCGCCGGAACAAGGCTGCGGACCATGCGCACCGCAGTCTCTTCGTCCGGCTCATCGACCTTGACCACCTGAAACCGGCGGGTGAGCGCGGCATCGCGCTCAAAATACTTCTTATATTCTGCCCATGTTGTCGCCGCGACCGTACGCAACTCGCCCCGCGCCAGCGCCGGCTTAAGCAAATTGGCTGCATCGCCCTGCCCTGCCTGTCCGCCAGCTCCGACAAGACTGTGTGCTTCGTCAATAAATAGAATGACAGGAACGGGCGATGATTTAACGTCGTCTATCACACCCTTCAAACGACGCTCGAACTCGCCTTTGACGCCGGCTCCGGCCTGCAGAAGGCCAAGATCGAGCGTGAGCAAACGGATGTCGCGCAGCATTTCCGGGACATTGCCGGCAACAACTTCTAGAGCAAATGCCTCGACAATAGCCGTTTTGCCAACACCTGCTTCACCGACGAGGATGGGATTGTTTTGTCTGCGGCGTACGAGAATATCGATCAGCTGGCGCAGCTCGGCTTCACGGCCGACGACAGCGTCAATCTCGCCGTTTCGCGCCTGTTCCGTCAAATCAATGGTAAATGCCGAGAGGAATTCTTCATCGCCGCTCCGCGGCTGTGCGGTCTCGCCCGGCAACGCCTTTGCCGTAACGGATGGCTCCGCTCCGCGCTCTTCAATGATCCGCTCCAATTCACCGAGCCGGATATCACGCGCAGACGGGATGGAACTGATGGTCATCGCGCGCAGGGAGCTGTCGGAGAGCAGCGTATGCAACAGGTCCACGATACCAATGCTGGTTCGTCCGCTTTGCAGCGATGCCGCAAGCCAAGCTTCCCGGATGACGTCAATAATGCCCGTAGAAATCGCTGGCGCCGCAGTGTTGTCACGCGGATACCGTTCCAGCGCGCGATGAGCTTCAGCTTCGATCGATGCCAGATCACCGCCGCTGCGCTGAATTATCTCCTGAAAACGATCGCTCTTGTCGTTTAAAGCCAGCAACCAATGTTCGACTTCAACATTGGAATGGTTGTTTCTGACTGCAATAGCAACAGCCTCTTCCAGCCCGACGACCAGTTCTCCGTCCAGTTTTTGAACCAGTCGTCTCAGATCCAGTTTTGGCATGAATTACAATCCTGCTCCCGCTCACGTCATCTGTACAATAGGAAAATCCCTAGCAGGAAATCAATCGCCAAAACGCGCGCCCTGGAAATGACCGCACGCTAAACAACAATGCCCCAACAAATGCGTGACCGCCACATCACTAGTGCATTATTGTTTGCACAATGCCACTATGGCTCTTCCAAACCGGCAGCGGTAGCTGTCATATGCCAATGTTCCATTTGACATATTCTTGGCTTAAGGTTCAAAACGACATCTAAAGTTCTGCGTATTTGGGTTTTGCGAATGAATAACTATGAAATTCTCGGTATAGCATTCGCGGGGGAAAACCCCTGCGGCGTTAATCTTCGAACCGACAGTACGCTTGTTTCCGTTTATCAGGCGATCCGCGATGCTCGCTCAACTGCGCGATCCGAAGACAGAACCATCGAAAATCCGGCAATCATAAGCCAGGACGATGAACGCAACGCCCGCAATGCCGCAGCTTTTGTGCATAAGCCTTCGGGTCAATGGCGCAATGTGCATGACCTTTCCTTTGAGGCCTTGTCCCTGCACACCAAGGACATTGAAATATTCTCATGGCTCATGGAAGCTGCTGTTCGCATTGAAGGCATTAATGCGCTGGCCGAAATACTTGCCGCATTCGAAAAGATAGCCAAGACCGACTTTGACCGTATGCATTCGATCGATGACGAGGATCTGTCGGACAAACTGGCCCCTCTTACCGGTCTCAACGGCAGTCAGGATGACGGAACACTGGTACGCCCGCTGCGGCTGGTCTCGCTTCTTCCAAACGAAAGCTATGGCCGCTTCAGCCTTTGGACGTTCGATCAGGCATTCCGTGATCTCTCAAGCCCCGAATGGGCTGAGTTTCGCGATGCGCTTGAACATGTCGATGCCCATGGTTTCAGCCGTAACAAGAACGATGCGGCGCGCGCGCTTGCGATTCTGACATCAATTGACGATTATCTGGTACAAAAGATCGAAAACAACATCGGTGCGTTTTCAGTCTCCCGGATTCAAGCAGTTCTGGAATCGATCAATGGAGCTTACGGCGAAATGGGGAAACTCGTCACACAAGTTATTCCGGCCCAGCCCGTTATTGCCGAGCCCTTGGATTCCACGCCAACGGCCAAGCCGAATGGTTCGCACCCCGTTGCAGCGCCTACAGGTGCCGTTCAAAATCGCGAACAGGCATTTGAACAATTGTTGCAGATTGCATCATTCTTCCGGGCAAGCGAGCCGAATTCAGCCATTCCCCTGGCTCTCGAAACGCTGGTTCGGCGCGGTCGAATGGACTTTCTGCGGCTTTTGGAGGAACTCATTCCACAGGATGATTTGCGTCGTGATGTTCTTCTGCGTGCTGGTATAGATGCCAATTCACAACGCGAGGGAAATTGATCAGATTTTCACTCTACCAGAACAGTACACCCCTTAACTGAGAAAATAGTTGCTAACTCTAAAGGGTTTGCAATAATCCCCCCACTTCTTAGAAGCACATATTGGCAGGAGGCAACAATTGGCCAGCGTTCACGACAAACTCGAAAGAGTCCGCAAGCCGAGGGTACATATCAAGTACGAGGTTGAAACCGAGGGTGCCGTTGTTGAGAAAGAACTGCCTTTCGTCGTCGGCGTTCTTGGCGATTTTTCCGGTAATCCGACAGAACCGCTGAAACCCTTTGGCGAGCGCAAGTTCGTACAGATCGACCGCGATAATTTTGACGACGTTATGCGCCGCATGACCCCGGGATTGAATATTCGCGTCGAAAACACCGTTGAGGGTAAAGGCCGCGAAATGCCGGTTGCGCTCAAATTCGACAAGATCGAGGATTTCGAACCCGGCTCCATCGTCGAACAGGTGCCCGCACTCAAGGCTTTGCTCGACGCGCGCAATCAGTTGCGCGATCTCCTGACCAAGGCTGACCGTTCAGAAAATCTGGAAGTGCTGCTTGAGCGCATTCTGCAGAATCAGGCTGACTTGAAAAAGCTTGCTGCGGAACTGGACGAGCGAAAGCCCGACAGCGAAAAAGGGACAAAATAAATGGCGACCTCCAAGAGTGCATCGCAGGGTACCACGACCACGGTTGTGACGGAGAGCCTGCTTGACGAGGCAATCTCCGCGACCAAGCAAACCTCCGCAGACCGCACCGAGCAGTTGTTGCGTACGCTCACCAGTGAGGCTTTGAAGGGTACGGTTTCCTATAACCGCAATCTTTCTGTCACGATCAACAATGCGATCAAGAAGCTTGACGAACTGCTGTCCACGCAGGTTGCCGAGATCATGCACAATGCGGAATTTCGCAAACTGGAAGGCAGTTGGCGCGGCTTGCGCTACCTGGTTTACAACAGCGAAACCAGCGCAAACCTGAAGATTCGCGTGCTGAACGTCAGCAAGCGCGAACTATCAAGAGATTTGTCGAAGGCTGTAGAGTTCGATCAGAGCAAGGTCTTCAAGACGATCTATGAAAGCGAATTCGGTATTGCCGGTGGTGAACCTTTTGGCGCATTGGTTGGCGACTACGAATTCGGCAATTCGTTTGAAGATATTGAAGCACTGCAGAATATGAGCTCGGTTGCTGCGGCAGCATTTGCTCCATTCATTGCAGCGGCCGGACCGACGCTATTTGGCTTCGATGACTTCACCGAACTGTCCAAGCCACGTGATCTGGAGAAGATTTTCCAGACCAAGGAATATATCAAGTGGCGTTCCTTCCGCGAAAGCAGCGATTCCCGCTTCGTCACATTGACGATGCCGCGTGTGCTCACGCGTATGCCGTACGGCCCAGAAACCCCTGACCATCGATGAATTCGACTTCAACGAAGCCATCAAATATGGCGACAAGGCCATGGATCACGGCAGTTATTGCTGGTCCAATGCTTCCTACATCCTGGGCTCGCGCCTGACCGATGCATTTGCCAAGAATGGCTGGTGCACGGCGATCCGCGGCGCCGAGAATGGCGGCAAGGTTGAATCCCTGCCCGTTCATGTGTTCCAAAGTGATGATGGCGATACGGATACAAAGTGCCCGACAGAAATCGGCATCACTGACCGTCGCGACGCTGAACTTGGCAAGCTCGGCTTCCTGCCGCTCTGCCATTACAAGAACACAGACTATGCCGTGTTTTTTGGCGCACAGACGACACACAAGCCGGAAAAATACGACCGTCCTGAAGCCACAGAAAATGCTGCCATTTCCGCGCGTCTGCCCTACATGATGGCGACATCACGCTTTGCGCATTATCTGAAAGTGATTGGCCGCGACAAGATCGGCTCATTCATGGAAGCGGAAGATTGTCAGTCATGGCTTAACCGCTGGATCAACAACTACGTCAATGCCAACGATACTGCCGGCGCAGAAAACCGTGCAGCCTATCCGTTGCGTGATGCACGTGTCGAAGTGAAAGCGGTTGCAGGCAGTCCCGGCTCCTATGAAGCAATTGCCTGGCTTCGTCCATGGCTGCAGATGGAAGAACTGACAACCTCTCTGCGCATGGTTGCCCGTATCCCGAAGGCACGAAACTAAACTGATCCCTGACGCCATCGCGTCAGGAAGACGTGGTTCACCGCAACGACCGCCTTGCACCAACGGAAACAGGAACAGTCATGTTTCGCTTCTTTGGTGTTTAGGCGGTCTTTCTTCCCTTAAGCCCGCCGGAAGTTGAGGAGTGATGATTTCGTGGTATCCGAGAGTCTGACAGCAGATTCAAAACGATATGAGACTCGTCATTCCTTCCCGGAGGCTGTCGCACCGGGTAGCTCTGCCACGCATGATATCCGGTTCCAGATCGATTGCCTGATCGACGCTATCGATGAAATCTTGACCGAACAGGTCAATCGTATCATCCACCATCCCGAGTTTCAGCGGCTGGAAGCCCTCTGGCGTAATCTGTACCAGCTTATCAAAATGCCAACGAGCACGAGCCCTGTGCAAATTCGCATTTTCTCGGCCAAGTGGAAGGAGATTGCGCGCGATATTGAACGCGCTGCCGATTTTGACCAAAGCCGGATGTTCGAGCTGATTTATTCGCAGGAATTCGACATGCCGGGCGGTCAGCCCTATGGATTGCTGATTGGCGATTATACGATTGCTGCTGGTATCAATCCTGCAACAGGCACAGACGACCTATCGATCATAGAGAGCGTTGCCGGTGTTGCGGCGGCGGCATTTTCGCCTTTCGTATGCGCTGCTGATCCATCACTTTTCGAACTGGAAACTTTTGCTGATCTTGACCGGTTGCCGGATCTTTCTTTCCTGCTCAAGCCCCAGCGCTCGACCCGCTGGAACAGATTGCGCAATGCTTCCGATACAAGATTCCTCGGATTGACCCTGCCTCGGATTCTGGTTCGCACACCCTATCGAACCAACGATATTACCCGGACAGACGGATTTCGGTTTCGCGAAAAGATCGATCCAAAAGGCAACAATTTGCTGTGGGGCAATCCGGCATTTGCTTTCGCCATGCTGGTCCTCAGGGAATATGCTTCCTCCGGATGGTTTGCGGACCTGCGTGGCGTCCGGGAAGATGAGAAGAGCGGCGGGCTGGTCGATAGCCTGCCCTATGTGGCTTTCCCCACGGATAAACATGATTTTGCTGCGCAGCCGCCAGTCGAACAGCGCCTTAATGCTGAGCAAGAGCAGATTTTGAGCGAGGCAGGGTTCATGCCTGTTTCAACGGTACCTTATACACCGCATCTGGTTTTCAATTCGAACCAGTCCGTCCACAAAGCGGCGCGGTATGATTCTGATATCGCAAACCGCAACGCCCGTATCGCGTCCATGCTGCAATATGTGCTGTGCGCCTGCCGTTTTGCCCACTACCTCAAAATGATCATGCGCGAGAATGTGGGGCAGATCGCGACATCCAACAGTCTGCGGGATACGCTCGAGAGCTGGCTATTCACCTACTGTATCGGCAATGACGATGCGGATTCCTCGGTGAAGGCGCGCCACCCGCTTCGATCCGCTTCCGTGGAAGTGCGCGAAATACCGGGACGCCCGGGCGTTTATGGCTGCGTGATGCGGCTTCAACCACATTTTCAGCTCGATGATGTCACGGCAAGTTTTCAGCTGCTTGCCGATATGAACAGCAAATCTGACCAATCCAGTAAGGGTAAAAGTCAATGACGGATGCAACAACCAGCGTTTCAGAGCTTATCGATGCCGGTGACCTTCAAGGTGCGATCGATGCCAGCCTGTCCGCAGTCAAACAACGCCCCACTGACAGTGCTGCAAGGCGACTGCTCATTGACCTTCTGATTGTGAGCGGCGATTTTGCCCGTGCCGACAAACAAGCCGATATCTTGTCGAATACAGTGCCTGATATGGCCTTGGGCTTGACCCTCCTGCGCGGTCGTTTGCGCGCAGCCGATGCGCGTGCAGCCTGGTTTGAAACAGGGGCTGTTCCGGCTTTTCCCGATGGACCAAGTGAACACGATCAACTGTCGATGAAGAATGCACTGGTGCTTGGCAAAATCGCAGCTGGCACAAATGGTGAGGCCACAACGCCTTTTCCCGAGAATGTTATTCACGGCTCGGTCAAAATTGATGGCCGGGATGCCATATCGTTTCGCGACCTTGATGATCGGCTTCCCCACGCGATTGAAATTTTCCATACCAACGGCACCTATATGTGGATCGATTTCAACCGGATCAGCCGATTGGAATTCCAGCCGGTGCAGAGTGTCCGCGATCTGACATGGCGGCACGCATTGCTGACGC
The DNA here is from genome assembly GCF_014189505.1 of Phyllobacterium sp. 628. Taxonomy (GTDB): domain Bacteria; phylum Pseudomonadota; class Alphaproteobacteria; order Rhizobiales; family Rhizobiaceae; genus Phyllobacterium. The sequence goes on from NZ_CP050303.1 coordinate 595,111, forward strand.
TTCGCGATGAGTCACAATCGGAAGTCGTAATGCCAGCGACGTATTTTTCCCGGGATGCCAGCGACGCGATGAAACTCGGCCGTGAAACCGACTGGGTTGAAGTGGGAGGCGGACTTTATGCAGGGAAAGGTCAGAAATGCCTGCTGGTCGACGACGATGTCGTCGGACTGCTTGATGTCACATCCATCGAGTTTATTCCGGGCCCGGTGAACTAGGTTATGGCCGCAAGCACCCGGATTTCATTTGAATCTGTTGTCGATCGTTTGATGGATTTCGACCCTGATATGATGGTCGATCAGCCAACAACACCGCGTGAACAGATCAATCGTATCCGGGAAAGTGTCCGCCGGGACATCGAGTCTCTGCTCAATTCCCAGCAGTGGCCGCACAGCATAGAAAAAGAGCTCGAGGAATTGGAGACAAGTCTGTTGCGATTTGGAACTCCGGGGTTTCACGGGCTGATGCTGGCGACAACGCAACAGCGTCTGTATCTGGCCGAAGCGATCAGAAAGGTGATTGTCGCGTTCGATCCGCGATTGGCGCGGGTACGGGTCGGGCTGGGCAAGGCGCGCGGAGATCAGGACCGTGTTCTTGACCTGCGCATAGAAGCGGAAATGCTCCTGCCCGATGGTGTAGAGCCAATCGTCTTCGACACCTCGCTTGACCCATCCACGCGGCATTTCCTGATTGGCGGGCCGCATCATGGCTAACCGCTTTCTCAATTGGTACAACCGGGAGCTTGGGGCACTGCGCAAACGCGCCGCTGGCTTTGCCCAGCAGCATCCAAAGGTGGCCGGCCGGCTTCGCCTCACTCCGGAAGCAGTTGATGATCCGCATGTGGAACGGCTCATCCAGGGCTTTGCCTACAGCGCTGCGCGTATACGGCAAAAGATCGATGATGATTTTCCGGAATTGACGGAAACATTGCTTGAATCGCTCTATCCGCACTATCTTGCGCAAATTCCATCGATGTCGATCCTCAAATTCGACCCGTCTGTGCAACAGGACGAGGCAATCCTTTTGCCCCGTGCCATGATCACCGATTCCGAGCCGGTGCGCGGCGATACGTGCCGGTTTACAACCACGCAAGATGTGAAACTCAACCCCATCGCGGTAACGGATTGCAAGCTCGCACAGCCGCCATACGTAGCACCACCCGTACCGGATCTGGCGCCAACGGCATGCCTGTCGATCAGTATTTCAACAACCGGAGCAGTGGACAACATTGGAAGCCTTGATCTCGATCGGCTTACGTTCTTTATCAAGGCCCCGTTTGCAACCGGAGCAGCCCTTTACGAACTGCTGTTCAATCACACGATAGGCATCGCCGTCGGGCGTCATCGTGAAGACAAATCAGCGCTACGGCTACCTCCCAGCGCTTTGAAGACTGTCAGCTTTGACCATGACAACCGCATGCTGCCCTATTCCAAACGCAGCTTTCCCGGCTTTCGATTGCTGGCGGAATTCTTTGCTCTTCCTGAAAAGTTCCTCTTTTTTGAACTCACCGGCTTGCGGCCCATTCTGAGCGGAATAACGGGCAAGGAGTTCCATCTCTTCTTCTATCTCGACACGCCGGCAAGCACGCTGACCAGTGCCGTGGATTCCACCAGTTTTGATTTGCACTGCACTCCGGTGATCAACCTGTTTGAGCAAAGGGCAGAGCCAATCTCGGTCAATCACATGCACGACGAATATGATGTCTTGCCTGACAGCCGGTACAATTCGACCCGGGAGATATATACCATTGAACGCGTTGATATTTCGGATCAAAAAGGCCAGCGCAAGGAGGTTCCTCCTTTCTTTGGCCGCAAGAAACAAACCAATGAAAATCGCGCCGATATGTTCTGGCAGTACAAACGGGAAATTGGTGAAGACAACAAGTCGTTCAAGGGGAAACTGCGATTTGTCGATATGAACCTTAATCCTGTGGCGCCGCAGGATCATCTCGTGGCCTCAATCGATACGCTTTGCATCAATCGCGGCCTGCCGGAACTTCTGCCCTTTGGTGGTGGTCAGCCTTATTTCAAAACCCAGGCGACAGTCAGCGAGGTCGGCAAAATCAATTGCCTGCTCCCTCCAACCCACACGCATCGTTTTGAAACTGAATCTGAATCGTATTGGAAGCTCATCTCTCATCTGTCCATCAATCACCTTCCGCTGACCAGCGGTGATCCGGAAATTCTGAAAAGCATGTTGCGGCTTTACGATTTCAGACACGCCCCCGAGATGCGTTCCATGATCGAGGCAATCGTGTCCGTAACCAGCCGGAAGGCGACGGCGCGACTGAGCGATGGAACCATTGCAAACGGCGTTGATGTGACGATCGAATTCAACGATGCCCTGATGGACCGAGGCGTGGCCTATCTTTTCGGATCGGTCCTGTCGCACTTTTTCGGGCTTTATGCATCGATCAATACTTTTGCCCGCCTCACCGTACAGCTGACCGGTTTTGCCTTGCCAGTGGTTCGCTTTGCGCCGCGCACAGCCGATGAGGTATTGCTGTGAGCGATATTCAACGGGAATCATTGATTGACCGGCTAAAGGCCGAGCCGCATCTGTTTGATCCCGACGCAGCACACCTGCTTCTTGAACTCGCTGGCGAAAAAGCTGTTTCTGATGTTTCACTCATATCGCATGCGACGCACAATCACGCGGCAACGCCACTTTCGGCGGCAGAAAATCGTGGCGAGGCCATCAGTATCCATGCAAACTATATCGGGCTGGTTGGCCCGGTCGCTGCATTGCCATCCGTCTATACAGACCGTGCTCTCGACGAAAAACGCCGGCGCAGCTCCAGCTATTTTGACTTTCTTGAAATTTTTGCTGCCGAATTGCGCGAACTATTCTTTGCCAGCTCACGCAAGTACCGGCTTTCAAGCCTGATTCAGCTCTTTGGTATAGGCCCGAAGAACAAGGTGACCCGCAGTATTTATGCCCTTCTGGGTCTCGCTGCTCCAAAACTCGTTGAAGGCCTCAAAATCGAGCCGGAAGTCCCCCTGTATTTTGCAGGTTTTTTTGCCAATCAGCGGCGCACGGCTGTCAATCTGAGACTGATGCTCTCGGAATTTCTTGGCTATGAGGTCACGGTCCATCAGTTTCAGAAACGCTGGCTTGCTGTTGATCCATCGGAACAGACGCGATTGAGCAGCGATATGCGGGAGAATGCCTTGCTCGGTGTTACGGCCATTGCCGGCTCGTCGTATCTGGACCGGCGCAGTGCGATCCGCATCTCCATAGGTCCGTTGCGATATGGCGAATATTTGTCGTTGATGCCCGCCCGCAAGAAATTTGCCGAACTCACCGAATTGGCCCGCCTCTATTGCGGCCCTTCAATCTCGTTTGAAATTCAGCTTATTCTGGCAAAGGAAGATATCCCGGAAGCCCGTTTGCAAAGCGGATCGCCCGTCGGCAGGCTTGGATGGGATCTCTGGGTCAAGCAGGCTCCTGCGCTCAAAGACAGCACCGATGCCGTGTTTGATCCGGATAAAGTCAGTGAGACAGTGGTCTAGGTCGTAAACTGTCAGCCCTGCTGACGGAAGTATTTCACCGTGACCGAGTATTTTCCTGACAGTTTCCGCAGCCGGTCAGCAAGCGTTTTGAAGACATCCTTGCTGCCTGTCATATCCAGTTTTTCATCGGACTGAATGGCAATCAGGATGTAAGGAATGGACGCCCCTTTTCGCGGTGCCGCAAGTTTGAGTTCGATGACACCATCGCCGCCACTGCTTCGCTCCGTTGTCTTGAGCATATCAACAGTGCCATCCTCGCGAACCAGAAGTACCTGAGCATTTTTAAGCTCTATGCCACTCAAGGTCGCGACCAGGGGGTCTGCTGGCCCCAGAACTTCATTCTTGAGCATAAAGGTGGCTTTGCCCGAATTCACCGGTACGGCTGCCAAAAATGCCAAAGCATCGCATTGTGCGTCAGCGATCTGTCGCACATTGATGGTCGGCTCATATCCAAATTTGTTGATGAAAGCCCGTTCCATCTCGATGAACGGCCCCACCTTCTGTGCAAAGCCTTCAATGTTTATGCTGTTTGGAGCATTTGGCGCTCCGTGCGAGAAAAAGCAGGGACCGCCGGCAAACTGCCTGATCCAGTCCGTCTCCGTCACTGCCACCTGTACGGCCGTATCATTGGCCGCCGGTGGTTGTTTCGCCGGTTCCTGCCGGTCGCCGGATGCCAAAGTTTCCGGCTTTGGCGTCTCGGGCTGTACTCCAGCGTCTGCCGCCGGATTAGCCGGCTTTTCAACATCGGCAGTATCTGTCTCGGGCTTGCTCTCTACTGTGTTCGCTGGCGGCTTGGCATCTGCAACCCCCGGCTTGATATCAGGTGGCGTGACCGGCTTTGCGGGTTCAGCCTGCGGTTTCGGTTCCGGCTTCGCCGCGTTTGGATCAGCATCGAGCTTGAATTCCGACTTGCCGGAAGCCGTCACCGGTTGCGATGCCTTACCGGCACCCAGATAGGTTTTGATTTGAGTCTGATTGTCGTACGCGTACCAACCGCCTCCACCTAAAATCAATGCGAGGCAGCCGAGGACAATCCATTTACCCGAACTCTGCTTCGGCGCATTTTGACTGCGGTCATTCCTTGACGCTGCCGATACGGGCACACGCCGCGATGCAGGGTCTCGAGAAGTCGGAATCATCGGCCGCAACAGGTCAATGATCTCATCTTTTTTGGGACGCAATGCCGGGTTGGGCTGCAGCATCCGCTGAATGATGGATCGTGCCGCCGGATGAATGGTTGAAAGATCAGGGATCGCCTGGCGTTTCCGGACGACATCGGCATGCGTACCACTCATATCAATCGGCTTGCCGCGCAGTGCAGCTGCAAATACCAGCCCCAGACTGTAGATATCGCTTGGTTCATGTACGTCGCCACCGAACAGGCCCAGCTGCTCGGGAGAAACGTAATTGTACTTTCCGGCAAAACTTCCGGCGAGAAGCGTCCGGTCGCCGCCAATGCCAAGCCTGGCAATACCAAAGTCGATGAGTTTGGCACCCTCCACATTGCCACCCGACAGAATGATATTGTCGCAGGAGATGTCGCGGTGAATGACCCCGCGTTCGTGGGCAATTTTGAGACCTGACGTTATCCGGCTGATCAGCTTTGCCGCTTCAGCCAGGCTCAATGGCCGGTCACGAATGCGTTCGTAAAGCGACGGTCCTTCAACCAGTTCCATCGTGAGATAGGCGGTGTTTGTCAAACGATCGACGGAGAAGACGTGATAGCGGACGATTGCGTCATGCCCGAGGGAATTGAGTATGGAGGCTTCCTGTTTGAACAGCGAAATCACCTGCTCGTCGCTGGCAAGATGAGGCAAGATAACCTTGATTGCCACCTCGTCCAGCGTCTGGATATTGTGCCCTTTGTAGACCTCGGACATCCCGCCAACAGCGAGCAGTTCTGTCACTTCGTAAATGTCGTTGAGCCGTGTTCCGGGTTTGATACTGCCGGACCGCTTGCCAGTTTCGTTCTGTTCCCGCGTCATGATTGACCGCTTTGAGCTGGAGCATCACGATACTGAACAACGATGACCGTAACATTGTCCGTACCACCCCGCTCCAGAGCTGTTTGGATCAACGATTTGCACGCAGCTTCGGGTTCTTGCGACAGTATAATATCCTGAATATCCGGTGCGGAGAGATGACCGGTAAGCCCATCGCTGCAAAGAACAAACGTATCTCCGTCCCTTAATTCACCATCGACCATATCAAGATGGGGAATGTCACGCACACCGATAGCGTGCGTAATGACGTTTTTGCGTTTGAAGTTGGCTGCCGCCTCCGCGTCAAGCGTGCCGTTGTCGATCATCGCTTGTACTTCGGTGTGATCGCGGGTGAGTTGGGTCATCCGGTTACCGCGATTAAGGTACACGCGACTATCGCCCGACCAGATAACCGTGAATTCCCGGCCGGTTACAAGCAGTGCAACCAAGGTAGAGCCCATCACGCCGAGTCCGTGCTCCCGCGCCAGATTACGAATATCCTGATTGACCATATGGATCTGCGCCTGAAAGTCCTGAACCTGCGCCGCATGTGCAGAGTGATATCCTACCCTCCCGGCGGATTGGGCAATCATTGAGGCCGCCACATCACCGTGGGAATGCCCGCCCATGCCATCGGCCACAAGCCAGACGCCGGTCAACGGCTTTGCGAAGAACCGGTCTTCGTTCACCGGCCGGACGCGCCCGGCATGCGATCCCGCATGGGAGTCAAACCACCCGGCTAGGTCTTTGGCATGGCTTTTATTGTGCGTCGGAATGGTCATGTCTCTCGCTTGATAGCAGATCATGGAATGAAGACATCGAATAATTGACCATTAAGGCCGGCTGGTCAGAAATAAAGTCCAATTATCAGATGACTGTGTATCCACTTCCTTGAATACGCCTCGCAAATGATTGCGCTGCCAGCAAGCGTCTTTGCCGATAATCTGAAACTTTTTCGTGTCGATACACAGGGTCACCCCGCCTTCAAGAAGAGGACGGCCCTGAACATCAATCGCGTGTACATAGATATAGCGGTTGGATAGCTTTGCCTTGATGACATCCGCGCAGCGGTTCGCGGCAATAGCCCACCAGCCCTCGGTACGCATTTCCCCCTCAGCCTGCTCACCAATGGCAACATTCGCGATATCGGCAGTCTGATTGCATACAGTAAATGCAGCCTGCGCCGTATTGGGCAGCAGAAAAAACACGGGAGCGGCCAGAAATGCAGCAAGCCAGAGCCTTTTTCCGGCGTTGAAACACTGCATTGCCCCGCTCCAGCCTTTTCGGCTCTTCCGATTTTGGTCTGTCATCAAAAAGATCCGCATTCAAATAGCTATATTCTTGGTATCCAACACTTTATTTGAATAGTCTATGGTTAGACAAGAAATGCCGGAGAAGCGAATGCGACTTGTGCTGAGATTGGAGAATCGATCCTTGCATGGGGACGATATCATTCCGGAATTCGCATCGGACCGACGCACTTTCACCATAGGACGTGCCGAAGATGCCGACTGGTCATTGCCGGACCGGAGCCGTTTCGTTTCCACACAGCACTGCCGCATTTTTTATGAAGAAGAGCATTATTGGGTCGAAGACCTGTCTTCGAACGGCTTGCTGGTCAACGGAGAAGAGCTGCAGAAAAGTGCGCGCCGCCTGTTGTCGGCAGGTGATCTTGTTGAAATCGGGGCCTATCAGCTCCGTGTATTCTTCGAGCAGGCGCAGCAGCATGACCCTGTTCTTAGCGCTGAAGAAACAGTTTTCATTCCACGCGGCGCTGATGGCCCGTTGCGGGAGATGGAAGACCGCACCATGTTCCTTGGAGCGGTACAATCATTGCCTGCACCGGTAACCCGACCCATCATTGACCACCCCGAAAAATCAGCACCTGTCAAACCACGGCCGTCTGGCCGATCGGCAGGAGGCTCTCGGGAACGCTTCATCGAAAACTTTGCCAATGGAGCAGGTATTGATCCCGATGTTCTTGCGGGACGCCATGATGATGAATTTGCCGAACAATTGGGCGAAATCTTTCGGACCATCGTGCCCGGCCTGACCCAATTACTTACCGCACGGGCTCAGATGCGCGCACTCATCCGCAGTACGAAACAAACTGTCCTTAAATCAAGCGGCAATAATCCGCTTAAGTTTATTCCGGAGCCGTCGGCGGCGGTTGGGGCTTTGTTTGCGGCGAACAAGCGCGAATATCTTGATGCGACAAGCAGCTTCAGCGAAGCGGTCACCGACCTCAGGCAGCACGAACAGGCGGTTTTTCAGGCGATGCAAACAGCGCTTTTCCGCCTGCTGAATGAACTGTCGCCCGATGCTATCGAAACATCTGCGAAGAAGTCGTTTCTCTCCGGCAAAGGCGCTCACTGGACACGCTATGTCCAGGCCTGGAATGAACGCAACGAGCCTTACGAGAATGGTATTCTCGATGTGTTTCTCCACTATTTCGGTGAAGCCTATGACGAGAAGATCGGTAAAGAGACTGCGGCAGACTGACGGCGCGGATCAACCCTGCAGTTTGGCCAGGATCGTATCAATCGCCGAGCTATAGGCCCGGAAACGCGCTGCCTTGATCCGCGCTTCCCGATATACCGGAGAAACTTGCGCGCCACCCTGCCCTGACATTTTGCGATTGGACCAATCGATAATCCAGCCGGCCGTTTTGCCATAAAGAAAAGGATTTGCGCCGAAAACCGACGGGTCGAGCAGCGTACTCAATTGCGCTTCCGATGATGCGGTGAGAACTGATACAGCTCCGCCTCCGCCAAGAAAATGAGCGAGATAGAGATTACCGGCGGTTCCCGCAATTCCTGAAGCCTTGAGCGTGGCCTCATTTTCATTGGCGAGATTCATTACCATTTCTGTTGCCAGTGTCGGATCGGATTTCAGCGCCAGCAACTCATTCACACTCATCTTCGAGACGAGATCAGCTCTGTATGATCCCATCATTCGCAGCCAGGTACTGTTGATGAACTGTCCTAAACCACTTGCCGATGAGAGCGGGTTTGCAGCATTCGGATTGCCGCCGCTTTCAACATGGATGATGCGCTGGACAAGTTTTTCCGCCTCGCCATCAAGACCGATTTCGCTATATCCATAACCCAGAGGATCAACCAGTCCGCCATTGGCCATCAGCTCGAAATGCAGATGTGGCCCGGTACTCTGACCTGTGGAACCGACGAACCCAATGACCTGCCCGGCTTTGACAACTTTGCCCACTATTATACCGGTCGCAAATCCCTGAAGGTGCGCATAATGCGTTTCGCGGTTTCCAGCATGGCTGATCTTGATGAAGTTGCCAAAGTTTCCATTGGAACCCGCAAATGAAACCGTACCATCGAAAGATGCATAAACCGGCGTACCGGCCGGTGCTGACCAATCGACACCCTCATGAAACTTCACAGAGCCAAGGATAGGGTGCACACGCGGACCAAACCCCGAACGGAACACACCCTTCACGGGCAGGATAAAACCTTCTGCGCCCCCAAGGCCTGATGTTGTGTCATCTTCCGTCATGCAGGAATAGTCGCCGCCGCGCTCCGGCCGCAGCAGATAACATTTCAGCGTTTCACTGCCGCGCCGGATCGAAACATAGAGAACGCGCCCGCTTTCACTGGTCTCATCGCGCGGCGTATCGGAATAAAGCAGGGATACCTTGTCTTCAGGGGAAATAAACTTCCCCAGATCATAAAGACGCGACATCCGCATGATGGCTTCGGTTATAACATTGGCTGGGATGTCATTGCGGATGCCAGCACTGTAAATCCCATCCATGATGCGGAAACTCTGATCGAGTTTGGAAGTCTCGCCGCCATTGGCAAGATCGTTCCAGCTTTCGCCTTTCCACGGATCATCAATCTTGAGATAGCTGCCATTATCCGCGCGGGCGACACTGCCGATCAATCCTTCGCTGCCGTAGAGTGATATTTGTACTGGAGCGGTGGTTTTGGCCTGCGCATCGACCATTCCTGTACGCCAGACGGCAAGATAGCCCGGCCGCAACAGCTGAATATTCAGTGATTTTGCCACTGCTTCAGCAACACGGGCCGTTTCAACCGGTGTGGTGTGGCCGTCTTCGAGAACGTCCTTCACACTGCGCTCCGCCAGCACCTTTATGACGAACTGCTGATTTTGCAGACCACGCCGCTTTTCATCAACGATCTCGATATTGTTTGAACTTCCGGGTGACGATGCACCCATCTGTGCTGTCTCCTTGGGAGAAATCCCCCTTCCCAACCCGCATCGGATGAAGGACCTTCGCTAACAGGGGCAACTGTTCCGGCGTCTTGCGGGAGCGATACCGGCGTTGCCGATACTTCCGGCGTAGACTGCATCAATGCGAAATCCTGCGGGGTCGCCGGAAGTGCAGTCATCAGTCTTACCGAGCTTGAGAGCATGGTGTCTGACACGAAATAGATCGGCCCATTGATTTCCGAACCGCTATTGTTCTTCTGGAACCGGATTTCGCTCTTGCGTGGTTTGGGCTTTTCATTGTTGACAGTTTGAAGCAGAAGCGCGTCACGCCGGTCATCGGTAGCAGTCAGTTCGAAATCGCCTTCTTTGCCTGCCGATTGAACTTCATCCTCCGGGATGACCAGCGTCTCATTTGTCAGGTCATCAGCCACGCCCATGAATTTGGGCAGATAGACAAAAGCGACCGCAATTCCAGCCGCAAACGTTGCAAACGCGAATACCTGTATCAGGCGGCGCAAATTCCGGCGCTGGCGTGCCAGTTTTTTGGCCAGCTTGAAATCCGGCATGACTGTGTGGAGAGGTTCTCCGGGCATTGGTCAGCCGTCAATGGCAAGGAACGGCCCGAAAACTGACCTAATGGGTTCTGAATGAGTATCAGGTGAGAATGTCACCGGTAAACACCACCAATAAGACTGCCGCGGAGGCTTTTCTTCGGAGGAGCCGCAGGCGCTACAGTTGCAGGAGTGTAGGCACGCTGCGGGGCAGGTTCGCTATCTTGAATGCGCGTGGGGCGCGGCTTGGCCGGAAGGCGCGGACCAGGTTTGACAGGCGCTATCGCCTGACGCGGCGGCTGATAGAGGCAAACCACTGCGGGTTCGCGTTTAAGACTTTCATACAAAAACTGCGTCGGCCCCTTCTCGGACGACTTCATCTTTTTGGTCGTCCAGTAACGGTCCACTGCCTCTTGTGAACTTTCTCCCCAAGCTCCATCAACATCAGAAGTATAACAGCCAAGCCGCTGCAGTTCTGTCTGCACGCCCGATACCAGATCTTCCGGTCCGAAAATTGCAGCCGGTGCTTCCGGCATATAGATAACGGAGTTTCCCCCGTCTGCGGATCGATCATTGATGGATAGGCAAGACCACCTTGCGGTTCCGTTGTTAGATTACCCGTCGGCGGTTGTGTCGCGCCTTCAACATTGGTTCGGCGGGTCAGGCCCTGATCGGCATTTACCGAAGATGGATCAACGGAGGCAAACTGCTCGCCTTTGGCTGCCGGTGTCTGCGCAGAAAAATAAAACTGCTCCTTCAACGACGACTGGTCCCACGGTATCTGCCGCGACAGCGTTGCCTTCTGAACGTCGTTGCGAACCTTGATCATCAGGTCAGAGATACTGAGACCGGGGGTCCTCATGTGATCGATAAGCGCTTTGGTAAAGGGACTAAATGAGCTTTTGCCATCATAACTGATATTGCCGGGCTGTGTGGCAAACGCAACAAACACCCCGGCACCCGCAGTAACCTGCGCAAGACCGGCATTCACCGAACCGCCACCCGGCAAGGGATTGTTACGGCAGGCGTCAAGGAAAACAATTGTCTGACGGTTCCGCTGCTGCACCTCGCCAATGACCTTATCGAGACTGATGGTTTCATCAGCAATTTTCGACCGGTCGTTCAATTGCGCGTCAATGGGCACCAGGTAATTGACACCGTTCAACTGAAATCCGTGACCGGAGAAATAGACAAGCGCCACATCGGCGGTTTCAGCCTGCGTCTTGAACTCTTCGAATATCCGGTTGAATTCTGCTCGGGTGGTGTCATTAGCGGGAAACACGTCAAAACCCTGATCACGCAGAGCTGCAGATATACCTGCGGCGTCATTGGCCGGATTGACGAGTTTTTCCACATTCTGATAATTCGCATTGCCAACCACAAGAGCAATGCGCTTGTGCCCGCTGACGGCGACAATCTCCGCACGAGCCATTTGCCCGGCAAGCAAAAACGCAAGACAAATCAATCCAGCGCGGAGCACGCACTGAAAAAATTGTCTGATGTTTTTCGCGTCAGGAGTCACTTGACTGTCTCTTCAGCTGATTGGGCTAGACCAGACGGGTTTTGTCCAGTTTACTCCCGGTTATGATCTCACCATTCGCAGATCAATTCTGGATGCCAAAAAATAACCTATTTCTCACTCTGCTTGCAACTACCTTGTATCGGAGACTAAAGTTACAACGCTTGAATATTGTCCCTCAACCCGACAAACAAAACCATACACTACCATTGCTACTTGCAGGAATAACGCATGCAGAATCGAACTTCAGGCTCTGAACAATCCCAACGACACGTCATTCAGCGGCTCGGCGATCGTTCAGGACGCTCGTTTTACGATTGGACGAGGCGAAAGCTGCAGTTGGGTGATCAAAGACAGCCGCCGCGTCGTTTCCAAGCTTCATTGCATGCTTGAACAACGCGATGATGGCATTTTTCTGATCGATAAAAGCACGAATGGCGTCAGCGTCGGTGGAATTGCTGTCGACCGCCAGTATGGGCAACGTCTGTCAGACGGCGATACGATCGAAATTGCGGATTATCGTTTCAAGCTTTCGATCCAGAAGTCCGGTGCAAGACGGGATCAGCCGCAAGTTAGCAGTACGGATTTGCTTGGAGGTCCAAGCCTCACATCGATTCTGTCGGATATTGCGCCCGGCGGCGTCAGCGCAACAAGCAAACTTCCCGGCGAAAGCCATGACGAACTTTTCGACGGCCCGGCAAAACCGGCTTCCCGCGAAGCACTTGGCGCAACGGACGTTGGCTGGGATGGTCCTCCCGTAACAGAAGTGGACATTATTAAACCTTATCAGGTCAGCCGCCCATCGGCGCTCGCGGACAGGATTGAACAGACACCCACCGCCAATTCATTGTTTGATCTGCCGGTTGTTCGGCCAATTCTCCCCGATAACTGGGATAGTGACGATGACGAGCCAAGTGCGCCGCAGCCATCCGCGCCTCCTGTCGTCCGTCGTGTGCCCCAACAACAGTTCGTGCCCACGCCAACGCCGCACCCCTCTCCCAGTACTCCGCCCGTGGCCGCACCCGCTGCACCTTCAGACTCCGCACTTTTAAAAGCCTTCCTTGAAGGCGCCGGGCTGGAATCTCTGCCGTCACCCGATATGGATCCCGAACACCTCATGCGAAAAGCCGGGACCGTTCTTCGAATCGCGTTTGCAGAGCTTTACGAGATGCATGTCGCAAAAAACGCCTCGGCAGCGCGACTGGAGCTTGAAGGTATCGTAAGCGAAACACCCTGGATTTTCTCGCTGGCAGGGCAAAAGAACGACCAGTTGATGGATAGCATTCTCGAGTTCATTGGCGACGGGGAATCAACTGACGTGAAGCTGATTGAACGGGATTTCCAGTCGATTACCAATTATCAGACGGCGCTGTCAGCGGCGGTTCTTGACTTCATCGGCGAAGTTCAACAGGCAATCGATCCCGCAATGCTTTCAAACAGAACAAAGGCAAAAGCCATCCCCGCCTTGCGTAAAGCGGCGCTTTGGGATGAATTCCTGGCGTCAACCACAATTTTCGATGGACAACAAACCGGCAAGCCCAAGCCTGCACTCATGAAACTACTGCGCAAATTCTTTCCCCACTCCTAAACCTTCACGATCAAGATTACGTTGACGTGATGCTGTGTTATCTGCAAGTTACAACTCGGTTTACTACCTTGGAATGGGCAAGCGTCTAACGACAGAATATTGGGAGATTAGTATGCGTTTTGAAGCGCTTGAGCTATTTGTAACTTTCCGTAACCGCTCCTTGTCTCAACGCCATGCTTTTCTGGCTGTCACAGCGGCAGCAGGACTCTTCCTGTCGGCATGCACATCGACACCGGAGGTGACAGGTCCGAAGTATCAGGAGCCGATTGCTGCAACTGTTTCGGCCAGCGGGAATGCAAACCCGTCTCCATCGGGCTCGGCCACCCCGACTGCGGTGGAAATCTTCGTCTTGAAATCACCGGGCCGGTTCCAGTCGCTGGATTATTTTCAGTTGAAAGGCGGCAGCGCCCTTGGTGATGATCTGGTCGAGCGCAAGACGGTATCCGTGCGGCCAGGCGAGTCTGCCCAGCTAACGATTAACCCCGGGACCGAAGGCGCCTATGCGGGCGTGATTGCCGGCTTCCGTGATATCGAGAATGCGCGTTGGCGCGCGCTGACGCCGGTTACCGGCATGAGCCGCCTCAACATTTCAGTCGGAAAGCTCTCCGTCAGCGCATCTGCTGGCAAATAACCCTTACGGTGTTTTTTGATGGAACATGACAATCGCGTCGTCTGGTCGGAAGGCATGTTCCTTCGGGTTCAGCATTTTCAGCAGCAGGACCGCTGGACGGAAAGGCTTGTCAAATCGGCAGTGCGGGAACTCGTCAAGTTTCCCTGGGGAATTTCCCGCATAACGATCAATGAACAGCTTCTGGGCAATGGCATGTTCGCCTTGTCGAGTGTGCGCGGCGTTATGCCGGACGGCAGCATTTTTGAAGCGCCCGGCCCCGTGGATCTACCGGCACCGCTGCGGCTGGAAGAAGGCACAAAGAACGTTTTTGTTTATCTCTGCCTGCCTATGCAGCAACCCGGACTCGCCGAAATCGGCGGGGAAGCTGCAACACCGGGCCGCAATATTCGTTATGCGCGCCAGAAATATGAAGTGCAGGACACCAACGAAGGCAGCTCCATTTCCGCCTTGCTTGACGTCGGCCGCTTTCGCCTGACCTTCCTTTTGTCCGATGAAGAGCTGGCTGGCTATGACCGCATTGCCGTCGCACGCATCGTCGAGGTCAGGCAGGATCAATCGGTTGTCCTTGACGAAACATTTATCGCTCCATCGATCAATTGTGCTGCCCAGCTTCAGCTGGAAAATATCGTAACCGAGATTCTCGGTATCATGTCTCACCGGGCGGAAGCCATTGCCGATCGTATGGGCGACCCATCCATTCGCGGTACGGCGGAAGTCTCGGATTTTCAGTTTCTGCAGGTTCTCAATCGCAACGAGGCTGTATTCCGGCATCACCGTGAAAACCTGAGTTCACTTCACCCGGAGACACTTTATGTATTGTGTGCCCAGCTTGCGGGCGAACTCTCAACCTTCACCAAGGAGCGGCGGCGCGGATCGGTTTTCCCCGGTTACCGTCATCTTGATCTGAGGGGCTCGTTCGATCCGGTTCTGTTCGATCTGCGTGAATCGCTCTCGTCGGTGCTTGAGCGCTCTGCGATTGAAATTCCGCTGGATGAACGCAAGCATGGCGTTCGGGTCGGAACTATCACCGATCGCAGCCTTTTGGTGGGCAGTGGTTTTGTGCTGGCTGTACGGTGCGACATGCCGTCGGAAGCACTCCGCAGCACCTTGCCCCGCCAGATCAAGGTTGGCCCGGTCGAACGCATCGCCGAACTCGTCAATGTCGCGCTGCCCGGCATCGCCGTGCGTCCGCTGCCGGTTGCACCGCGCCAACTGCCTTATCGACCGGGAACCAGCTATTTCGAACTCGACCGTGACGGCGCATTGTGGAAGCAACTCAGCACGTCAGGTGCCATAGCAATGCATCTGGCCGGTGATTTCCCGTCCATTGAGTTTGAACTCTGGGCGATAAAGTCGTGATGTCATGAGCGACGACAAATTCTGGCGCAGCGAGCCGACGATCATCAAACCCAAACCGGGGGAGAGCGCGGTCGCGCTGCGCAATCTGGTTCCGACAATATCGACAATGGTGAAACCACAACCTTGCAGGCTGCGCTGCGCGAGGGTGGTGTCGATACCAACGATACGAGCCCGAAAGGCTTGCCGTTTCTGGTCGCCGCAGCCCGGCCGCAGCTCAACCTTCTCTATCATCTGCGTGGACTTCACGAGGAACCCGATCCCGAACAGCTTCGAACGGCTGTTATTGACGAAATGCGCGCCTATGAGCGCAAGGTTGCAAACGCCAACGTCGATACCCAGCATGCGCGTGTCGCCCACTACGCCCTCTGTGCCACGATTGACGACGTTGTTCTGAGCACGCGTTGGGGTGGCGCAAGCAACTGGGCCAGCAACAGTATTGTCTCTACATTCCACCGCGATGTGCAGGGCGGTGAGCGTTTCTTCGAATTGCTGGAACATTTCCACAAGGATCCGGGCCGCAACCGCGATATTCTGCTCTTGCTCTATTTGTGCCTTTCACTGGGCTTCAAAGGCCGGCTGCGGGTCAGCGCCCGTGGTGCTCTCGAACTTTCGCAGATAAGAGACAGCCTCTACAGGACGCTGCAGTCTTCGATGGGCGACGTCGAGCGCGAAGTGTCGCCGCATTGGCGCGGCATCAATGCACGCTTCTCCAAAGCGCGCTTCAAGAACCTTTATCCAGCCATACTTGGACTGCTCGTTCTGCTCTGCGCCTTTGGATATATCGGAATCCTGCGTCTTTTGAACACGGATTCAGACTCGATCATGGTTGCGATGGCCGCCGCGCCGCCTCAGGGCAATCCATCTATCAAAGTCATAAAGCCAGCGCCGCAACCCATCGAACAGGTGGACAGGCTGCGCAATTTCCTCGCATTCCTGCAACCTGAAGTGGATCGTGGCCTTGTGACCACCTCGCGCGACGGCAACAAAGTGCTTGTGCGTTTTCGCAACACCGGCTTTTTCGCCACGGGCAGCGCTGACGTATCCCCCAATTCCTCGGTCTGATCGACCGGATTGGCAGAGCTATTGCCGACGAGAAATTCTCGGTTCTTGTTATCGGCCATACAGACAATGTTCCGATACGCAACAGCGTGCGTTTTCCGTCAAACTTTGATCTTTCGCGCGCACGTGCAAAATCGGTTTCCACTGTTATCGGGAACTATGTGCCGGAAAACCAGATTCAGTTTACGGGCCGGGGCGAA
>NZ_CP050302.1 GCF_014189505.1 Phyllobacterium sp. 628
CCCAATCCCAAAAAATCCAACAAATCGAAACTTTCTCAACCAACCAAGCCCAACCCCTGGGGATAACTCATCAACAATACAACCAAACCCCAGCAAAGACGGGCTCCCGCCCAGGGAGAACCCCCTTTGTGTCAGATATAAAGCATTAACCATAGCTGCGCTTCAGATCGCAGATGGCAGTGGTATGAAGGTTTTGCGATGATTGTGCGACACGATCGGCCGTGATCAAGCCGACTCACAAAACAAAACAGCCCGGACGTGAGCCGTCCGGGCTGTTTGATTCCAAAATCAGGGAGAGCGTCAGCCCTTGTTCTTGTTGTAAACGTCGAACACCACCGCTGCCAGCAATACCAATCCCTTGATCACCTGCTGCCAATCAATATTGACGCCCATGATCGACATGCCATTGTTCATGACGCCCATGATGAAGGCACCAATCACGGCACCCATCACCTGCCCCACGCCGCCCATGGCCGAGGCACCGCCAATGAATACGGCGGCAATGACATCGAGTTCGAAACCAAGACCCGCCTTTGGCGTTGCCGTGTTCAAACGTGCAGCAAAGATCAGGCCGGCAAGTGCGGCCAGAACACCCATGTTTACGAAGGTCAGGAATGTCAGCCGTTCGGTCTTGATGCCGGAAAGCTTGGCCGCTTTCTCATTGCCGCCCATAGCATAGATACGGCGCCCAATGGTCATGCGCTTGGTCACGAAAACGAAAAGCGCGATCAGCAGTGACATGACAACCAGAACATTCGGCAGTCCCTTATAGGAAGACAGGAGATAGACGAGGTAAAGGATGATACCGCCGATGATCAGGTTCTTGGCGAGAAAGAGCGTGAACGGCTCACCGTGATAGCCATGCTTTTCGCGTTTGGCGCGGCCGCGCACGCTCGACAGAACCATCAGCGCAACAAGAACCACACCGATCAGCATGGAGGTGATGTTGAACCCCTCACCCCCGAAAAAATCAGGAATGAAGCCGGAGCTCAGCAACTGGAATTGCGGCGGGAACGGTCCAACAGACTGGCCGCCCAACAGCCAAAGGGCCAATCCCTTGAAAACAAGCATGCCTGCCAGCGTCACGATGAAAGACGGTATTTTGTGATAGGCTACCCAATAGCCTTGCGCCGCGCCAATAATGCCGCCCATGGCCAGGCACAGGATTGTTGCCGGGACATAGTGGATTTGCCACTTCACCATCATGACGGCGGCCAGCCCACCGATAAAACCTGACACCGAGCCTACCGAAAGGTCGATATGCCCGGCGACAATAACCAGCAGCATGCCAAGCGCCATGATGATGATATAGCTGTTCTGCAGGACGAGGTTGGTGAGATTGACCGGACGGAACAGCGTACCACTCGTGGTATACTGGAAGAAAAGCATGATCACGATCAGGGCCAGTACCAGTCCATATTCGCGCAGATTGCCTTTTGTGGCAGAACCATCCGTCTGGATCTTTGCCGGAGCAGTTTCAGTACTCATGATGCTTTCCCTTCAGCGCGAATGATGGCGCGCATGATCTTTTCCTGGCTGGCCTCGCTGGCAGGCATTTCGCCGACGAGCTTGCCCTGGTTCATCACGTAGATCCGGTCGCATATGCCAAGCAGTTCCGGCATTTCCGACGAGATAACCAGCACGCTTTTGCCCATGGCCACCAGTTGGTTGATGATTGAATAGATTTCATATTTGGCGCCGACATCGATGCCGCGCGTGGGCTCGTCAAGAATCAGCAGGTCCGGATTGGCAAAAAGCCATTTCGACAGCACAACCTTCTGCTGGTTGCCGCCGGAAAGATTGCCGGTCTTCTGATAAATGCTCGACGAGCGGATGTTGGTCTTGCGGCGGTATTCGTTTGCCACTTTCAGCTCGGCCATGTCATCCAATATGCCGTTCTGGGATACACCTTCCAGATTGACAATCGTGGTGTTGTGCTTGATGTGGTCGATGAGGTTGAGACCATAGGTCTTGCGGTCTTCCGTGACATAGGCAATGCCGTTGTCAATGGCTTTGCCAATGGTAGAGACATCAACCTTCTTGCCCTTGATGAAGACATCGCCGCTGATTCTGCGGCCATAGGCCTTGCCGAAAACACTCATGGCAAATTCGGTCCGCCCTGCCCCCATCAGACCGGCAATACCGACAACCTCACCCTTGCGGACATTGAGATTGATACCATTGACGACGGTGCGGTCGGGGTGAATGTGGTGATGGACCATCCAGTCCTTCACTTCGAAGACGACCTCGCCAATATTCGGTTCGCGCGTTGGAAAGCGGTCCGCCAACTGGCGTCCGACCATCAACGTGACAATCCGGTCTTCGGAAATAGCTTCCTTGTCGAGTGTCTCGATCGTCGCGCCATCGCGCAATACGGTGATGCGGTCTGCAACCTTGCCGACTTCATTCAGCTTATGGGAAATCAGGATCGAGGAAATACCCTGAGCCTTGAATTCCAGCAACAAAGACAGCAAAGCGTCACTGTCCTTTTCATTGAGACTGGCCGTGGGCTCATCAAGGATCAGCAATTCGACCTCTTTCGACAGGGCCTTTGCAATTTCCACCAATTGCTGTTTGCCGACACCCAGATTGGTGATCAACGTTTGCGGATCTTCCTTCAAGCCTACTTTGGCGAGGAGTTGGCGCGTGCGGGTTTCCGCGACATGCCAATCAATGACGCCGAATTTGGCCGGCTCATTGCCCAGGAAAATGTTTTCGGCAATCGACAGGAGCGGAACGAGCGCCAATTCCTGATGAATGATGATAATGCCCTTGTGCTCGCTGTCGCTGATATCGCGAAAACGCTGCTCTTCACCCTTATAACGGATTTCGCCCTCGTAAGTACCATAGGGATAGACACCGCTCAGCACTTTCATCAGGGTGGATTTACCGGCGCCATTCTCGCCAACGAGGGCGAGAATCTCACCTTTGCGCACATCGAGATTGACATTGTTCAGCGCTTTCACCCCAGGAAAAGTCTTGGTGATACCGCGCATTTCGAGGATGGTTTCCATCAAGACCCTCACCGACGCCTGCAAGCCTATCGCTGGCTCTGTTGGCGTTTCTCTTTGCAGTTTATAGTAGGCTTCAATTCCTGCACCACAGGAATCATACTACGCGAAAGCCTTATTGACACGAAAACAAACCCTGCACAGTGAAGTGCAGGGTTTGCAGGTATTTACGGTTTATTTGATCTGGTCTTCGGTATAGTAGCCGCCGCCAATCAGGATTTCTTTCCAGTTGGTCTTGTCCACTTCAACCGGCTTCAGAAGATAGGCCGGAACAATCTTGACGCCATTATTATAGGTCTTGGTGTCGTTGAGCTCAGGCTGTTCACCCTTGAGAACCTTGTCGATCAAGTTGGATGTAACCTTCGCCAGTTCACGGGTGTCCTTATAGATGGTCGAATACTGCTCGCCGGCAATGATCGACTTGACGGAAGGCACTTCCGCATCCTGTCCGGAAACGAACGGGAATGGCTGATCTTTCGTGCCATAACCGACGCCGCGTAGCGACGACAGAATGCCGATCGACAGACCATCATACGGCGACAGGACGGCATTGACCTTCTTGTCGGTGTAATAGGCTGAAAGAAGATTATCCATGCGAGCCTGAGCCACCGCACCATCCCAACGCAAGGTGCCGACCTTGTCCATGCCAGTCTGACCGGACTGGACAACCAGCTTGCCGCTGTCGATCAGCGGCTGCAGAACCGACATGGCGCCATTATAGAAGAAGAACGCATTGTTATCGTCAGGCGAGCCGCCGAACAATTCGATGTTGAATGGACCCTTTGCATCGGGAAGGCCAAGCGCCTTGACGAGAGAGCTGGCCTGCAAAACGCCAACCTGGAAGTTGTCGAATGTCGTGTAGTAATCGACATTGCCCGAATCGCGAATGAGACGGTCATAGGCGATGACCTTGATGCCTGCATCATGCGCCTGCTGCAGAACATTGGACAATGTTGTGCCATCGATAGCACCAATCACCAGAACCTTGACGCCCTTGGTGACCATGTTTTCGATCTGTGCGAGCTGGTTTGGAATATCATCTTCGGCATATTGCAGATCAGTGGTGTAGCCACGCTCTTTCAGAGCCTTGACCATGTTGTCGCCATCGGCGATCCAACGCGCGGACGCTTTCGTTGGCATCGAAATACCAACCGAGCCCTTATCCTGGGCAAAACCTTGCGTACCCATCGCACAAAGTGCGATCAAGCCTGCAGCAACAACTTTAAGCATTTTCACAGTTCTCCTCCCAATTTCCTTACTGGACACTCTCTTTGTTCGAACATGTTTTCCGGTCGGAACGTTTATTTAACACGTTGTCACTCCTCCCAAAGCACGATCTTTATCACACTTATCTGAAAAGTATGACTTTTGGAATAGCGCTTTAGGTCAAGATGGAAAGCTTTTTTTCGAAACCCGACGGCAGCGCTCGGGTGATATGGTGGATCGGCGTTTACTTCAATATAATATTATTATAGTATTTTTAGAAATGGCTTATCGACAGTCAGCGCAAGCCGAGGCACATTGTGCCTCACAAGAAAATTTCTCGGGAGGTTTAACGTGAATTTGGTTCAATTGGTCAATGCCAATGGAAAGCGGCAGGTTGCAGCACGTATCGACGACACATTTCGCCACGTAAAACGTACGCGTTCAATTCTTGAATTGGCCCACGCGGCCATTGAGGCAAAGCTCCCACTTGCCGAGATTATTGAACAGCGCGGCCTCGGCAAGGTGCTGGACATTGCAACTGCCTATGCGGAAGGACGCCTGCTTTCGCCCATCGACACGCATGATCCCGCACACATTCATCTGACAGGCACAGGTCTCACCCATCTGGGTTCCGCCTCGACGCGCGATGCGATGCACCGCAAGATTGATGATGCCAAGGAAGAGACCCTGACCGATCCGATGAAGATGTTCCGCATGGGTCTGGAAGGTGGCAAGCCGAAGAAGGGCCAGACCGGCGTGCAGCCGGAGTGGTTCTATAAAGGCAATGGCACAATGCTGACCGGCCCCGGACAGCCTCTGCTGTCCCCAGCCTTTGCCGAAGATGCCGGCGAAGAACCGGAAATTGCCGGCGTTTATCTGATCGGCCCGGACGGCTCGCCTTTCCGAATCGGCTTTGCTCTCGCCAACGAGTTTTCGGACCATGTTACCGAGCGGGTCAATTACCTGTTCCTCGCCCATTCCAAGCTGCGGCCATGTTCGCTCGGCCCGGAACTGATTGTTGGCGATTTGCCTGCGGATATCCGTGGCAGTTCGCGCATCCAGCGCAAGGGCAAGACCATTTGGGAAAAGCCGTTTCTGTCAGGCGAAGACAACATGTCCCACACGGTCGCCAATCTCGAACACCACCATTTTAAATATGCGGTTTTCCGCCAGCCGGGCGACGTTCATGTCCACATGTTCGGTACCGCTACACTGTCCTTTGCCGACGGCGTCAAGGCAGAGAATGGCGATGTGTTTGAAATCGAAGCGCCGGCATTTGGCCTGCCGCTGCGCAATCCGCTGAAAGTGGAGAAGCCGGTCAAGGTGAAAGTGACGGCTCTTTAAACTGCCGCCGGTCACTTACCCCGACAATCATTGGTATCAGACATGACACATCCATCCCCTGTTTTTGCCCGCTATCCCGGGTTGAATGACAAATCCGTGTTTATTTCCGGCGGTGCAACCGGCATTGGCGAGGCAATCGTCCGCGCCTTTGCTGCTGAAGGTGCGCGCGTAGGCTTTGTCGATCTCGCCGAGGCTGAAGGCAATGCACTTGCCGAAGAGCTGAACAGCGCGGGTGCCAAAGTTACCTTCCGCCGGTCTGATATCACCGATATTGCCGCCTATCAGGGGATTATTCGGGAAATCGAAAGCATCCAGGGCCCGGCAACGGCTCTTCTCAACAATGCCGCCAACGATACACGCCATGATTGGCGTGAAGTAACACTCGAATATTTTGACGCGCGCATTGCGGTCAATTTGCGCCACATGTTTTTTGCCATTCAGGCTGTTGCGCCGGCGATGATCACCGGCGGCGGCGGTTCCATCATCAATTTCGGTTCGGTCGGCTGGATGATGGCATCGGGTGGCTATCCCGGCTATGCCGCAGCGAAATCGGCCGTTCACGGCCTCACCCGTTCCTTTGCCCGCGATCTAGGCAAACACGGCATTCGCGTCAATACGCTCGTGCCCGGATGGGTGATGACAAAACGTCAGCTTGATCTGTGGGTGGATGACGCTGCCAACGAACTGATTGACCGCAGCCAATGTCTATCCGGCCGGGTCCTTCCCGAAGATATCGCACGCATGGCGCTTTTCCTTGCCTCGGACGATTCCAAAATGTGCTCGGCACAGAATTTTATCGTCGACGGCGGGTGGGTTTAACCGCCCTAACCGGGTTTGGTCGCAGAGAGCACCCGCTCGGCCCCATCCTCGATAACACCGCGCATTGCTATTTTGGCAGCCTCAACATTGCGGTCGCGGATGGCATCGGCAATCGCCGTGTGCCGCGCCACCGAATGCAAATGGCGTTCGGTATTGGGTATGGGCGAGCTGATCGTGAATGTGGTCACCAGCGCCACTTCGATCAAAGCGCTGATCGAACGCATGAAGGGATTACCGGAAGCTTCGGCGATACCAATATGAAATTGCAAATCGCTGTGCACGAAATGTGCCGGCGATTCCCGGGTGCTGCCCATCTCGCCAACCCATTTATACAGCGTTTCCAGTTGTTCACTGGTGCGGCGCAGGGCAGCAAGTCCTGCCGCCTCCGGCTCCAGCGCCAGCCGCATTTCGACGATGCTCGATAGAAAATGCGCGCTGGCTCCGGCTTCAAAATGCCAGACAAGAATATCAGGATCGAAAAGATTCCAGTTTGAGCGCTCGAGAACCCGGGTCCCTATCTTGGCCTTGGGCTGGATCAGCCCTTTCGCCGCCAAAGTTTTCAGCGCTTCGCGCAGGACAGTTCTCGACACTCCAAACCGCTCAAGCAATTCGGCGTCGCCCGGCAGGATGCTATTCTCGGGATAGGCACCGCTGACGATGCGCTGTCCCAGATCACGCATGACGTGGCCATGGTGCGTGCGTAAATGCGCAGCTGTCCGAAAATCATAATTAGTGAGCACATTTTCTGCCAAGTGTTTTCCCATTACTGGCACCGGTGTCTTTGATCAAAAGCACACCTGTTCGCGCATTCAATATGCAGCCGAACATTTCCCCGCCAGTTCCTCTCCCTAATGTTATTTATAATATCATATGATCAATAACAATTCGCAATTCGTCTTTAGTGCATATGCCTTACCGCTAAGCCCCGATTATCCCGCTCGTCAGCTGGCCTCCACTTCGCATATCACGCCGAAAATCCGAAGGCGACATGCCTGCAATATTACGGAACGATTTGTTAAAGGCGCTGAGTGAACCAAAACCGCTGTCCATCGCAACCTGCAGGACATTGGCTTCCTCACGCAACAACATCGCCTGAGCATAGGAAAGCCGGAGCAGGCTGACATAATTGTTAAGCGTCATTCCTGTCGATTTTTTAAAGACGTTCATTGCATATTTGGGATGTACGCCTGCTGACGCCGCAATATCGATCGAACCGATATCGTGCAGAAAGTTACCGGCTATGAAATCGCAGATGCGGGCAACAAGACGCGACGATTGTTGGTTCGATACCTCTGCAGATGCCGCATTCCTGCCATGAGCCACCATCTGATAGGGGTCAAACCCCACCCGTTCGATCCGCAAAAGCAACTCATTGACCGCATGTTCTGCCTTGGCTGGGTCACCAGAGCGGGCATACCGATACCAGCGGGCAAAGTTTTCATTGTCGGCGCCATCTGTTGCCGAAGTTACGAGAATCGCTCCCTGCATCAGTTGGCTTGGAACATTTTCGGGCAGCCGCATACGAAAGAAGTGAACCAGCGGCAGGTGAGCACCCGCATAGATTGCGTCGTCAGACGATTCGGTCATCTGATGCGGCTGGCCACCCCAGAACAGGCACATATCTCCGGCATTCAAACGGATATCGTGCTCGTTCATGCGGTAATGGACCGAGCCACGCATGATATAATTGACCTCGACCTGCGCGTGCCAATGTGGCATGGCCATTATAGGCGGATGATTGTGAAACATCTGCAAGGCCGTTGGCAGACCTTCGACGCTGCTTGCACCCGGCTGATAGATTGCCCGTTCCCCCATCTTACTTTCCGCCCGGTTCATATTCCCTTTTTCGGAGACAGCCACTCCCTTGTCGCTAGTGTAGCCATGTTCGCAAAGAACGGGCAATTGAAAAGGGAGGATTTTCAATGCGCTTACCATCACTTGGCGCGACGGCTTTGGCCGCAATATTAGGCATGAGTTCTGCACCAGCATTCGCACAACCCACAGAAATTACGCTCTGGAGCTGGAATGTGGCGGCTTCATCGCTGAAGTCGACACTAGAGGGCTTCAACAAGCAGTTTCCCGACATCAAGGTTAACGTCGTGGATCTCGGCAACCAGCAGGTTTTCGACAAGACACTTGCCGCCTGTGCCGCTGGCGGTGATGGCCTGCCCGATATCGTGCAATTCGAAAATTTCGAGGCCGAGATTTTTTGGAGCCGGTTTCCCGATTGTTTCACCAACCTGAAAGACCTCGGCTACACCAGTGAGATTCAGGCCAAGTTTCCGGATTTCAAGCGTACCGAACTGGAAGTCGGCGATGTCGCCTATGCCATGCCATGGGATTCCGGTCCGGTTGCCGTTTTTTACCGGCGTGATTTTTATGAAAAAGCAGGCGTTCATCCCGCATCGGTCAAGACATGGGACGACTTTATCGCTGCTGGCAAGAAAATTGCTGCCGCCAATCCGGGTGTGGTCATGGCGCAGGCCGACTTTAACGGTGACAGCGAATGGTTCCGCATGCTTTCCAATGAACAGGGATGCGGGTTCTTCTCGACGGACGCCCAGTCGATCACCATCAATCAGCCCGCCTGTGTGGCAACCCTGGACAAGATCAAACAGATGAAGGATGCGGGCATCCTGACGGCCGCCATCTGGGATGAGAAAGTCCAATCGAATACGGCTGGAACCGTTGCCAGTCAGCTTTATGGCGGCTGGTATGAAGGAACCATTCGCACCAACTCGCCCAAGCTCGCGGGCAAATGGGGTGTCTATCTCATGCCAAGCATGACGCCTGATGGACCGCATGCGGCCAATCTTGGCGGGTCGGCCCTTGCCATCAGCAGCGGCTCGCAACACAAGGAAGCAGCCTGGACCTACATCAATTATGCCCTTGGTACCGATGAAGGGCAGATTGCCATGCTGAAAAGCTATGGCCTCGTTCCTTCATTGCTCAGTGCCGAGAAACAGCCTTTCGTTTCCGAGCCGCAACCCTATTGGGGTGGACAGGCTGTCTGGACAGACATTCTCGGAACCTTGCCGAAGATCGTGGCAAGCCGTGGAACAGCTTTCCAGACCGATGCGGACGGGATCTACAAAGCCACACAGACAAAATATTTCGCCGGTGGCTATCCCGATGCAAAGGCGGCTCTGGATGATGCCGCCAACCAGATCGCGGCAGCGACCGGGCTACCGATTGCGCAATAAGTCAAATCGCCGGACATGGGTGGGAGCGCAGGTCCGGCGATCCATTGGAAAGCCTGACTGACCGTTTTGCCGGGGAGGACCATCAATGCAATTGCGCAACCGCGCCGCCTACGGGTTCCTTGCACCCTACCTGCTCATCTTTGCCGCTTTCTGGATTTGGCCCATCATCAGCTCATTTATGATGTCATTCCAGAACACGCGGATCAATCCGTGGGTGTTCAGCCCCGGTGCCAATTGGGGGCGGTTATTTACAGACCCGGCATTTTACAACGCACTGAAGAACACCATGATCATTCTGGTCATTCAGGTGCCGGTAATGATCACGCTGGCAACAGTTATGGCGGTGCTGCTCAACTCTCCGCTTCTGAAAGCGCGGGGCCTGTTCCGCTTTGCTTTCTTTGCGCCGGTGGTTGTCGGCGAAGTTGCCTATGCCGCAGTCTTTCGGCTGATGTTCAATCTCGACTTTGGCATTATCAACAAGCTGCTCAACAGCGTCGGCATCGCTTCGATTTCATGGTTTTCCGATGCGTCGGCGGCCATGGCCCTCCTCATCATTGCTGTTACATGGCGCTGGGCCGGGTACAACACCATCATCATTCTGGCCGGACTCCAATCCATTCCCGGCGATGTCTACGAAGCCGCAACGCTCGACCGTGTCAGCAAGCTCCGGCAATTCATCTACATCACCCTGCCGCTGCTTAAACCGATCATCCTGTTCTGTGTGGTTCTGTCGATCATCGGCTCGATGCAATTGTTCACAGAACCTATGCTGATCACCAATCGTGGTGGCCCCGGCGGCGGCACGGAAACGCTTGGCCTGTTCCTTTACAGGCAGGGGTTCACCTCGCTCAACTTCGGTTATGCCTCCGCCATTGCCTATACGATGGCAGCGCTGGCGATCCTGATTTCACTTCTTAATCTCTGGGTGGGGCGCGACGCGAAATGAAATCACAATCCAGATCAACCCTGATCCGTTCACTATCGCTGCATGCGGTTCTCATTCCGCTCGCACTCGTCTGGCTGTTCCCGCTGTGGATGATGTTCGTCTTCGCCACCATGCCGGATTACGGCATTTTCAGCCCACAGATCGAGCTCCTTCCGTCCACACATTTCATCGAGAATGTGAGTAATCTTCAGGCGGATACGGATTTCATCCGGGCTTTGATAATATCTATCGGCGTCGCGATAACCTATACGGTCCTGTCCGTGCTGCTGACGTCGATGGCGGGCTGGGCGCTTGCCCGCTACAGCTTCGTCGGCAAGTCGCTGGTGATCGCCATTATTCTCGGCACGATCACCCTGCCCTACTTTGTCGTGGTGATTCCGCAATTCATCATGGTGGCGCGCGAGTTCAAAATGGCGAATACGTGGATCGCACTTATTGTGCCGCCATTGTTCAATTCGCTTGGCGTGCTGTTCATGCGGCAAGCCTTTTCAATGATGCCTGTGGAACTGTTCGATGCGGCACGCGTCGAGGGCGTCAAGGAATGGCAGATATTCCTGCGCATTGCCTTGCCGCTGGCGCGGCCGACCATGGCAGCATTGGCGATCATTCTCTTTCTTGCTTCGTGGAACAATTATCTCTGGCCACTGCTGATCAACTCGCGGCCGGGGATGATGACCGCTCCCGTAGCACTCGGCACATTGATCGGCCTCACCAAGGTATCGTGGGGCGGCATCATGGCTGGCGCCGTTCTGCTGACCGCTCCAATCCTCGTCATTTTCATTCTTCTGCAGCGCCACTTCATCGCCGGCATTGCCGCTGGCGCAGTCAAATAAGGAAACGCCGCATGGCTGAACTTTCACTCAAAAATGTCGGCAAGCGTTTTGGTTCCTACGAGATCATTCGCAATGCCAGCCTTGAAGTCGCCGATGGCGAGTTCGTGGTTTTCGTAGGCCCTTCCGGCTGTGGCAAGTCCACCCTCTTACGTATGATTGCAGGTCTCGAACCTATCACCGATGGCGAAATCTCCATTGGTGACACGGTGGTCAATAATGTGGAACCGGCTGATCGCGGCATCGCGATGGTATTTCAGTCCTATGCGCTTTATCCGCACATGACAGTGGAAGAAAATCTGGCATTTGGCCTGCGCATGACCGGAAATCCCAAAGCGGATACTGAACGCCGGGTTCAGCGTGTTGCCGATATCCTGCAGATCAAGGAATTGATGAAGCGGCGCCCCAAGCAGCTTTCCGGCGGACAGCGTCAGCGTGTTGCCATTGGCCGCGCCATTGTACGCGAACCGCGTGTCTTCCTGTTCGATGAGCCCCTGTCCAATCTTGATGCGGAACTGCGGGTACAGATGCGGGTCGAGATATCCAGGCTGCACAAGGAGCTTGGTACCACCATGATCTATGTCACGCATGATCAGACCGAAGCCATGACTCTCGCCAACAAAATCGTTGTGCTGCGCAGCGGAAACATCGAGCAGATCGGCGCGCCGCTCGATCTCTACGACAATCCGGCTAACCAGTTTGTTGCCGGGTTCGTGGGCTCACCGAAGATGAATTTCATGAGCGCCGAAATTGTTGCTGCTGACGGCGAAAACGTCACGCTGACACTCGTCAATCAGGGCAATGTCCAGCTCACTTTGCCGCTGAAGAACCCGCCACCTTCTATCGGCGACAAGGTCACGCTCGGCGTAAGGCCCGAACACTTTGCCAAAGCGGGCGAAGGCATTGCTGACCTCACCATCAAGGTGGATGTCGCCGAACATCTGGGCAACACCAGCTATATCTACGCCAATGTTGCAGGCGGCGAGCAGCTCATCATCGAGCGCGAAGAATCCCGCAACGAGAATATACGCGACACCCTCACCATCGCGATCAAATCGAGTCACGCGCTGCTGTTCGACAGCGATGGCAACAGGCTCCGATAACAAACTTCCAACTTCCGGCCGCACTCCCGGCGGCCGCGATCCATCCAAAGAGGACATATCATGACTGAAGCGACATTGATTCGTTGGGGGATCATCGGCCCCGGCACTATTGCCCGCAGCTTCGCCGGCGGTGTTGCCCATTCGACCACGGGCAAACTTGTTGCCATTGCCTCGCGCAATCCGGACAAGCCGGAACTGGCCGAACACTTTCCCGGTATTCGGGTTGTCAAGGGATACGACGCGCTGCTGACCGACCCAGAGGTTGACGCAATCTATATTGCAACACCGCATACGGGCCACGCGGAATGGGCAATCAAAGCCATTCGCGCCGGCAAACATGTTTTGGTGGAAAAGCCGATTGCGCTCAGTGCTTATGATGCCGACGCCATCTTCCACGAAGCAAAGAAAGCGGGCGTGTTTGCGGGCGAAGCGTTCATGTACCGCCTGCATCCTCAAACAATCAAACTGGTCGAGTTGATCCGCAGCCGTGTCGTCGGTGACCTCCGGATCATCCGGTCAAGTTTCGGGTTCAATATGGGTAGCGTCAAACCCGAACATCGCCTGTTTGCCAACGAGACCGCAGGCGGCGGCATTCTCGATGTCGGCGGCTATCCGGTCTCAATGTCACGGCTGATTGCAGGCAGTGCCGAGGGCAAACCTTTCCTTGAACCGGAGTCTGTGACAGGTGCGGGCTATCTCGGCCAGACTGGCGTGGATGAATGGGCATCGGCCACACTGAAATTCGCAAATGGCGTTGTTGCCGAAGTCTCCTGCTCGATCATGGCCGATCAGGATAACACGTTGCGCGTCATCGGCTCGAAAGGCCGCATCGAAGTAAAAGATTTCTGGTATGCATCAGGCCAGCAGGGCGGTACCGGCACGATCGAGATATTCAAATCCGGCGGGGTGCACGAAACTATCGAAGTGCAGGAAGACCGCTGGCTCTATTCATTCGAAGTCGACGCAGCAGGCAATGCGATCCGGGAAAAGCGCCAGGAATTTGCAGCTCCCGGCATGAGCTGGGCGGATTCAATCGGTAACCTGCGCGTGCTCGATCAATGGCGCGCTGCTATCGGTCTGGAGTACAGCGTTGAGAAAGCCGCCAAGCGCTCAAAGACCATTTCCGGCAGCACTGCCAAACCGGGAAACAGCGTGCCGAAACGGGCAATTCCCGGACTAACAAAACCGGCATCTTCGGTTGCACTGGGGTTTGAGTTTTTTCCGAATTTTGCCGCTGGTTCCCTGACACTGGACGCCTACTACGAAGCGGGCGGCAACCTGTTCGATACGGCCTACATTTATTCGGGTGGCAAGACCGAAGAGATCTTCGGCGATTGGCACACCAGCCGGAATGTACCGCGTGAGGATATCGTGCTGATCGGCAAGGGAGCGCATTCGCCGCTTTGCTATCCCGATGTGATCGGCCGGCAATTATCGCGCTCGCTGGACCGGTTGAAGACAGATTATGTCGATGTCTATTTCATGCACCGCGATAATACAGATATTCCCGTGGGTGAATTCGTTGACGCCATGGATGCGGAATTCAAGGCTGGTCGTATCCGCGGGCCGTTTGGCGGCTCCAACTGGACCCGCGAACGTATGGACGAGGCAATCGCCTATGCACAGAAGAACGGGAAGGCTGCGCCGGGTGCCTTATCAAACAACTTCTCGCTGGCGGAAATGCTGGATCCGATCTGGGCAGGATGTGTTGCGGCCTCGGATGATCAATGGAAAGCATGGCTCAATCAAAAACAGATGCCAAACTTTGCCTGGTCAAGCCAGGGCCGCGGCTTCTTCACCGACCGCGCCGGACGGGACAAGCGGGACGATGAGGAACTGGTCCGCGTCTGGTATTCCGACAGGAACTTTGTGCGGCGTGACCGGGCCATCGAACTTGCCGAAAAACTCGGCCGCAATCCTATTCATATTGCATTGGCCTATGTGCTCGCCCAGCCGTTTCCGGTCATTCCCCTGATCGGTCCGCGCACCCTTGGTGAACTCGAAGACAGTCTTTCGGCTCTCGATATAAAACTCACTCCGGAACAGGTGAAATGGCTGGAAGGCTAAGCAGCGATGTGACAAACAGGGTCAGTGGTTTGGCAAGGAAGAAACGATGAAATATTCGGCTTGTATTGAATGGTTGTTCGCTGCAGAAGCGCCCGATTTTGCCGATCGTATCCGCCTTGCCAGCGATGCAGGGCTCGACGCCGTCGAGTTCTGGAAATGGAACGAGAAAGATATAGCGGCCATCGAGAAAGCCCTCGCCGAAACGAAACTGCCACTCGCGAGTTTCGTCGCTGAACCGATGATCCCGCTGACAGACCCGGCCTGCCATGATGCATTTCTGGCAGGCCTGAAACAAAGCGCTGAGATGGCCAACAGGCTGGGCGCCAAAGTCCTGATTGCACAGGCCGGGGATGATCTTCCCGGCCGCACGCGGGATGAACAGCATCAAGCGCTGGTGGACTGCCTGAAACGGGCGGCCGACGTGCTGGCCGGGACCGGCGTGGTGCTGGGGCTCGAGCCGCTCAACACACTGATTGATCACAAAGGTTATTTCCTGCATTCGACGCAGGAGGGCCTCGATATTATCGATGAAGTCGGCAGGCCTGAAATCCGCATCGTTTACGATATTTATCACTCCCTCGTCATGGATGAGGAAACGCATATTGTGCTCGATGGACGTGTTGATCGCGTCGCCCACGTCCATGTGGCCGATCATCCCGGCCGCAATCAGCCCGGTACCGGCAAACTGCAGCTGGCAAAGTCCCTGAATTGGTTATTCGACAATGGCTATGAGGGCTATGTCGGGCTGGAATACCGGCCGACGGCGGATACCGCATCCAGCCTCGCGACCACATTCCGGACGCTCAACCCAAACTGACGGACCCGATTATTCCTCACTCGTGCCGGTAGTCCGGCTGGATATGCTCGCATACATGCCGGTGGTGCGAAACTCTGTCGGGCTGGCGCCATAAATCCGGCGGAACACTTTCGAGAAATAATTGGCATCGTCAAAGCCGGTCATGATCGCCACTTCCTTGACCGGCAGAAATGCCGCATTGGTCAATAGCTTTGTTGCGCGCTGCATCCGCTTCTGCAAGACAAATTCCGCCGGCGGCAGACCTTCGCACTCGGCAAACACCCGGGAAAAATGGGCGCGGCTTAAGCCGGAAACACTGGCCAGTTCTTCCACCGGAAGCGGCTTGTCGAGGTTGGCGCTGATATGATCGATAACCGGCTGCATGATGGTCTTCTCATGCTGATCAACCGGGTGCGAACCAAACACCCCGTCATAAAGCGCCATGGCTGCCTCATAGGCGATGGCCGAGGCGCGGCCTGCCGTTTCCGCATCGCAGATCAGACGCAAACTGCAATCAGCCAGATGTTCTATCGTCTCGGCCGGCAGCCTCAATACCGGACCCTGAGCTGCAAGGATTGAACGATGAATGCGCAGGGCTTCCTCCCCATTCATCGAAATCCAGAAGTACTCCCAATGATCGCCCTTCTCCAGCCAGTAGCGATGATTATGCGGAACCAGAACGAGCAGAGTTTCACCCGAACACACCTTATAGTTGCGGTTCTCATAGCGTAAAGTACCCGTTCCGCTGATCGTGTGCTGCAGAACCGTGAAAGGGGTTTGCCCGCGTTTTCGCCCATCCCAATCGTAGATTTCATCGCGTCTCACCTCGTATCCGGTGCTGGTAGGCATTGTGTGAAGTGAGTGACGCCCGCGCGGCAGCGAAACCGTCTTCATCACATGGCCGGTGGCGATCAGTTTTTGCAGCACAAAATTACCCTCAAAAGCATAATCCCTCTCTGTTCGGCTCGATGAATATACGCATAATGCCACCAAAGAACAGCAGACGAACTGTTGGCAGACGGTGATTGAGGAGGAAAAAGACGGGGAAACCCTGATCTTTTAAGCGTGTGGTGTTCAATGCCACATCACCTTCCTGCATTGCCGTCGCCCACTCCGAATGATCGAGGTTGACATGAGCAGTTTCAAGATCGCCATTATTGGTGCGGGCAGCGTGGGTTTCACCAAAAAGCTGTTTACGGACATTCTGTGTGTGCCGGAGTTTGCCGACATCGAGTTCGCGCTGACAGATGTCAGCGAACACAATCTCCAGATGATCAAGTCCATTCTGGATCGTGTCGTCGAGGCAAACAATCTGCCGACACGCGTGACCGCGACGACGGACCGGCGCAAGGCAATCGAAGGTGCCCGCTATATCATCAGCTGCGTCCGGGTTGGCGGGCTTGAAGCCTATACGGATGATATCCGTATCCCCCTGAAATACGGCATCGACCAGTGCGTCGGCGATACGATCTGCGCGGGCGGTATTCTTTATGGACAGCGCAACATTCCCGTCATTCTCGACTTCTGCAAAGACATTCGCGAAGTCGCTGAACCCGGTGCAAAATTTCTCAACTATGCCAATCCCATGGCCATGAACACATGGGCGGCCATCGAATATGGCAAAGTCGATACAATTGGCCTTTGCCATGGCGTGCAGCATGGTGCCGAGCAGATTGCGGAAATCCTTGGTGCCCAATCGAAGGATGAACTGGATTATATCTGCTCCGGTATCAACCATCAGACATGGTTCGTTGACCTCAGGCTGAATGGCCGCAAGATCGGTAAGGACGAACTCGTTGCCGCCTTCGAAGCACACCCGGTTTTTTCGCAACAGGAAAAGCTGCGCATCGATGTATTGAAGCGTTTCGGCGTCTATTCCACCGAGAGCAATGGTCATCTATCGGAATATCTGCCGTGGTATCGCAAGCGCCCTGATGAGATCGCCAAATGGATCGACATGTCCGACTGGATTCACGGTGAGACCGGCGGTTATCTGCGTCATTCGACCGAGACGCGTAATTGGTTCGAGACCGAATTTCCGCAATTTCTTGAAGCGGCAGCAAAGCCGATTGATCCGGCCCGCCGGTCCAATGAACATGCCAGCCATATTTTGGAGGCGCTGGAAACCGGGCGGGTCTATCGCGGCCACTTCAACACCAAGAACACCGGTATCATTGCGAACCTTCCGGCCGATGCAATCATTGAATCACCGGGTTTCGTTGACCGTTTTGGTATCAATATGGTCTCCGGCATCACCTTGCCGGAAGCCTGTGCTGCAACATGCATTTCATCCATCAACGTGCAACGCATGGCCGTGCATGCAGCAATCAGCGGCGACATCGATCTGTTGAAGCTCGCGGTCCTGCATGACCCGCTGGTCGGTGCCGTCTGCACCCCGGAAGAGGTGTGGCAAATGGTTGATGAAATGGTGGTCGCGCAGGCGCAATGGCTGCCACAATACGCTCATGCGGTTGACGGCGCGAAACAACGTTTGCGCCACAAGACTGTCGCGACACGCGAATGGCAAGGCGTCGCCAGCCGTTCCGTACGTTCCATCGAAGAGTTGAGAGCAGAGAAGGCATTATCGATACAGGCAGCCCATTAATTTTCCGGCTGTTTTCCGCCCTGGAGGAGACGGAAAACTGCAAGGCCGGACCAAAACATAGAGGGAGAGACAATGAATTATTTTCGCACATTAAGTAAATTAGCCGTCGGCGTTTCAATGCTGGCATTTCCAGCCTTGGCTTCCGAGCCGACAGTCCCGCCAGAACCCGCGCCATTTCAGGCTCAGGCAAAAATTTCTTACGTCAACCGGGATTCCATTCTCGAATTCAAAGCCTTGCCCGCCTATCACGAACCGGATTGGGTCACGGAAAAGTTTGTCAAAACCGGTAAGCTGCCACAGGTCAAAGATCGTTTGCCCAAGGAACCACTGGTCTACAAAACCGGCAACATGCCCGATGGCATCGGTGTTTATGGCGATACGCTGCGGCATGTCATCGGTGGACGCCCTGAAGGCTGGAACTATACCGGCGGCCAATCGCAGGGGTATGGCGGTATCGACATCGGCATGTCGGAATGCCTGACCCGCACGGCACCGCTTTTTCAGGTTGAAGCAACAGATATCGAGCCTTTGCCCAATCTTGCCAGAAGTTGGGACTGGTCGCCTGACGGGCACAAACTGAATATGCACCTGATTGAAGGCGCCAAATGGTCCGATGGCGTGGCATTCGACGCGGATGACATCATGTTCTATTGGGATGACAATGTGGTCGATCCCAATGTCTCGCCACTCAATGGCGCAACCGTAGAAACTTTTGGAGTTGGCACAACCCTTAAAAAGATTGACGCTTACACGGTTGAATGGACATTCAAGGACGCCTTTCCGCGCCAATATCTGTACGCCATGGCCTATGGAACATTCTGCCCTGGACCAGCACATATTTTGAAAACAAAACATCCCAAATATGCGGGAACGACCTACGAGCAATACAAGAACAGTTTTCCGCCAGAGTATATGAACATACCTGTGATGGGTGCTTGGGTTCCCGTCGAATTCCGGCCCGACGATATCGTCGTACTGCGTCGCAATCCATATTATTGGAAGGTTGACGAAGCAGGGAACCAGCTGCCGTACGTGAACGAGATGCACTACAAATTGTCCACCTGGGCAGATCGGGACGTGCAAACCGTGGCTGGCTCGGCCGATTTCTCCAATCTTGAACAGCCGGAAAACTTCGTGGAGTCGCTCAAACGCGCCGCACAGGACACGGCACCTGCGCGGCTCGCCTTTGGAGCACGTCTGATCGGTTACAATCTCGACATGAACTTTTCGGCCAATGGCTGGGGCGCCCCAGATGCACGGGGCCAAGCCGTTCGCGAACTCAATCGCAACGAACATTTCCGCAAGGCCGTCACCATGGCAATCGACCGGAAGAAGCTGGGTGAGTCGCTGGTCAAAGGCCCTTTCACCGCGATCTATCCGGGCGGCCTGTCATCAGCAACGAGCTTCTATGACCGGCAATCGACTGTTTATTATCCGTTCGATCTGGAAGGCGCAAAAGCCGAGCTGGCCAAGGCAGGTCTGAAAGACACCGATGGCAATGGAATTGTGAATTTTCCTGCCGGTGTCGCGGGAGGGAAGGACGTCGAAATCACGCTCCTGGTTGATAATGCCTATAGTACCGACAAGAACCTTGCCGAGGGCGTGATCGCACAACTGGAGAAGCTGGGTCTGCGCGTCATCTTGAATGCACTGGATAGCAATCAGCGGAATGCAGCCAACTATGGCGGGCGGTTTGACTGGTTGATCCTGCGCAATCGCTCGGAACTCGCCTCTGTCGTGCAGAATACCGAGCAATTGGCGCCGGTAGGTCCTAAAACCAGCGGGTTTCACCGCGCTGCAGAAGGCGGACAGGTCGACCTGATGCCGTTCGAAGAGGAGTTGGTGAAGATCGTCAACCAGTTCATTTCGAGCCAGGATGATAAGGAACGGGTCGATCTGATGAAGCAATATCAGAAGGTCTATACGACCAATGTGAATACTATCGGTCTCACGGAATTTGCCGGGGCCCTGATTATCAACAAGCGCTTTTCCAACATTCCATCCGGTGCGCCCATTTTCATGTTCAACTGGGCGGAAGACGCCATTATCCGCGAGCGGGTATTCGTCAAAGCCGACAAACAGGGCAATTACGAACTGTTCCCTGAACAGTTGCCCGGTAAGCCTGGTGGTCCCGGCCCTATGAACTGAGCCTCCCAAAGACTCTGTGTTGCCGGTCGCATCCATGTGCGGCCGGCACGAGGGGACGGGAAATATCCGGATGGCATGCCAAGTGTGTGCCCATTTACAACAAGCAACACAAGAAAGCGGACCGGCCCATGTTACGATTCCTGCTTGTGCGTATCGCATCTGCCATTCCAATACTGTTCGTATTGAGCGTGGTAACGTTTGCCATCATCCAGGCGCCACCCGGCGACTACTCCGACTACATTCGCTCGCAATTGATGAATCAGGGCGGCGCATCCTTTGAAGCGGCCGATGCCCAGGCACAGGCTTACCGTGTTGCCAATGGCCTCGATAAGCCCTTGCCGGTCCAGTACGTCAATTGGATTGTTGGGATTGTGACACGGGGCGATTTCGGTCACAGCCTGTTCTACAACAAGCCCGTTGCCGATGTGGTTGGCGAGCGGCTGCCGCGAACGCTACTGCTGGCCCTCACCTGTCATATTCTGGCATCAATCATCGGCATCAGCTTTGGGATACTCGCCGCCACAAGGCAATATTCATGGGTCGACAGTCTGCTCTCCGGAATATCATTCCTTGGCATGACAGTACCGCGCTTCCTGATGGCTTTGATCATCGTCTACATCATGGTGTTTCATTTCAACGTCTCGGAAATCGGCAGCTTTTATTCGCCGCATTATGGCGGTGCGCCATGGTCATGGGGCAAATTCGTCGATCTCGTCTGGCATGTCTGGCCGGTGGTCGCCATCGCAACCTTTGGCGGGCTCACCTACAATATGCGGGTGATGCGCGGCAATCTGCTGGATACGCTCAACGCCCAATATGTGGAAACGGCGCGCGCCAAGGGCCTGAGCGAGGGTGCGGTCATTATGCGCCACGCGGTTCCCAATGCCCTGCATCCGCTGATCATGTATCAGGGCGTTGTGCTGCCCTACATGCTGACCGGCGAGATCGAAACGGCAATCATCTTTGCCTTGCCGACTGTCGGCCCCGCTATCATTGGCTCCATGTGGATGGGCGATGTCTATGTGACCGCCACGTTCATGCTGGTGCTTTCGGTCACATTGATCGTCGGTAATATCATTGCCGATCTTCTTCTCGCATTGATGGATCCACGCGTTCGCCAATTTGGGGAGGCACGCTGATGCATATTCAAATCCAATCGCCTGCACTCGTCGTGGAAACTGTCAACAAGAAGCGGGGCAATGAAAGCTATCTCGCACTTGTCTGGCGGCGTCTGAAACGCTCATGGACCGGTATGATCGGGCTGACGCTGGTCTGCGCGCTGCTGATTATAGCCGTTTTTGCCGGTTTTTTTGCACCCGTCGATCCAAAACTGACAGACATCGGCTTCGCACCGCCGGAAATCG
Organism: Phyllobacterium sp. 628; assembly: GCF_014189505.1. Classification (GTDB taxonomy): domain Bacteria; phylum Pseudomonadota; class Alphaproteobacteria; order Rhizobiales; family Rhizobiaceae; genus Phyllobacterium. The sequence goes on from NZ_CP050302.1 coordinate 21,443, forward strand.
TCCGTTTCTACGACAAGGAGGGAGGCTTCCACCTACGGCCGCGGACTTATCCGATAGCCGAAACCCAAGAGCTTGATCCCGTTACCTTCCAGCCTGTCGTCGGACCTGATTACAACAATCCCCGGTTGTTGGGCTTTTTCGTAAAAGGCTTCGAGTACAAGCTGTTTGGCATTATTCCGGCAAACCGGCATTTCTTCGGCACGCTCGACGGCCAGCCTGTGCATTTTCTTGGAACCGACAAGTTCGGCCGCGATGTGTTGTCCCGTGCGATTTACGGATCACGCATCTCGCTGATGATTGCCTTGATTGTCGTATCAATTGTCACCATCGTTGGCACGACGGTGGGGCTGGTTTCCGGCTATTTCGGTGGACGCTTCGATACGTGGACCCAGCGCTTTGTTGAACTGGTTCTGGCGTTTCCACAATTGCCGCTTTATCTCGCCCTGAGTTCGCTCATTCCGGTGACGGCGCCCACAAACGTCTTCCTCGCCTTTGTCATCATCGTCATGTCGGCACTCGGCTGGGCACAGATGTCGCGGGAAGTGCGAGGCAAGACACTGGCGCTTGCCCGTATTGAATATGTACGTGCGGCCATGGCGGTTGGGGCCACAGACCGGCGCATCATCTTTCAGCATATTCTTCCCAACGTCATGAGCCATGTGATCGTCGCCATCACCATCGCCATTCCACAAGTGGTGTTGCTCGAATCATTCCTCGGCTTTCTCGGATTTGCGGTAAAACCGCCGCTTATATCGTGGGGACTGATGTTGCAGGATACCGCCACGTATTCTGTCATTGGTTCCTATCCGTGGATTCTCACCCCCGTCGCCTTCGTGCTTGTCACTGTCTTCGCGTTCAATGCGCTTGGAGACGGGTTGCGCGATGCTGTCGACCCCTATTGAGGCCTGAAACAATGCCAAATCACGATCAAAGCACGATGGCTCCCGAACAAAGGCTTGACCACGCCGCTCATGCAGATAGCCCGGTTATCGACGCCCGCAATGTTGCCGTTCGGTTCAAGGTCGAGGACGGCATTGTCGATGCCGTCAAGAATGTTTCGTTCCAGCTTTATCGCGGCGAGACCATCGCTATCGTTGGCGAGTCCGGCTCCGGCAAATCGGTAACCGCCCGCACCATCATGGGACTGTTGACCAAGCGCGCAACAGTTTCGAAAGACGCGACCATTGCCTATGACGGTAAGAATGTTCTGAAGTTCTCGCAACGCGAACGGCGCAGGTTGCGCGGGAACCGGATATCGATGATTTTTCAGGAGCCTATGAGCTCGCTCAATCCGATCTATACAATCGGCAGCCAGATTGTCGAAGCCATTCGCGTGCATCAGCGCTTAAGCAAACGCGAAGCGCAAAAGCTGGCGCTGGAACTGCTTGTACAGGTGCAGATTCCCGAGCCGGAATCCCGGCTCAATCAATATCCGCATCAGCTCTCGGGCGGGCAGCGCCAGCGTGTCATGATTGCCATGGCTCTCGCCAACAACCCTGACGTGCTGATTGCTGATGAGCCGACCACGGCGCTCGACGTGACCGTGCAGGCACAGATTCTCAATCTCATTCGCAATCTGCAGAAGCGGCTTGGCATGGCGGTGATCCTCATCACCCATGATCTGACGGTTGTCCGGCAATTCTCCGACTATGTCTATGTGATGCAGCACGGCGAGGTGAAGGAGCACAATACGACCACGGCGCTGTTTGCTAACCCCCGTCATCCCTATACCTGCCATCTGCTTGCATCAGAGCCGACAGGACAGGCCAACCCGATGCCAGTCGATTGCGAAGCCATCCTCGAGGGTAAGTCGGTGCGTGTTTCTTACATGCTGAAGCGCGGCGGGTTCTTCAAACCGCAACTGCATGAGCTCGTCGCGGTCGACGGCCTGAGCCTGAAACTGCACAAACACGAGACGCTGGGTATTGTCGGGGAATCCGGCTCGGGCAAAACCACCTTCGGTCAGGCACTTGTGCGGCTCGTCCATATGGATAGCGGCGAAATCTACTTCGACCGCCAACCGATCCATAACAAATCGCGGGCTGAAATGCGGCCGTTGCGTTCGCGTATGCAGATCGTGTTCCAGGATCCGTTTTCCTCACTCAACCCGCGCATGTCGGTCGGGCAAATCATCGAGGAAGGGCTGATTATCAACCGGATCGGCGACAACCGGTCCGACCGGCTTGACCGCGTGCAGGAGGCTTTGACTTGCGCCGGCATGCCGCACAACATTCTCTCACGCTTTCCGCACGAGTTCTCCGGCGGTCAACGCCAGCGTATCGCCATAGCCCGGGCGATTGCGCTTGAGCCGGAATTCATTCTTCTCGATGAGCCGACATCCGCACTCGACCTGTCTGTCCAGGCGCAAATCATCGATCTGCTCCGCAAACTGCAGGACGATTGCGGTTTGAGTTATCTCTTCATCTCTCACGATCTGAAAGTGGTTCGTGCCCTTTGCCACCGCGTCATGGTGATGCAGCACGGCAAGATCGTCGAGGAAGGCCCTGTCAACGACGTTCTCTTTCATCCCAAGACCGCCTACACTGAACGGCTTGTCAAAGCCGCCTTCGAGGTAGCCGCATAATCCTCCCGGAGTTTGCCATGTCAAAACAACCTAAAGTCACTTTTATCGGAGCCGGATCAACCGTCTTCATGAAGAACATCATCGGCGATCTGTTGCAGCGCCCTGCCCTGTCAGGTGCCAAGATCGCATTGATGGATATCAACCCGCAACGTCTGGCCGAAAGCGCCATCGTTGCCGGCAAACTGGCAAAGACAGTGGATGCCAAAGCCATCATTGAAACGCACACGGATCAACGGCGCGCGCTGGAAAATGCCGATTTTGTGGTCGTGGCCTTCCAGATCGGCGGCTATGAGCCCTGCACGGTGACGGATTTTGAGGTTCCGAAGAAATATGGCCTGCGCCAGACCATTGCCGATACGCTTGGCGTTGGTGGTATCATGCGTGGTTTGCGGACAGTGCCGCATCTGTGGAAGATTTGCGAGGATATGCTTGAAGTTTGCCCGCAAGCCATTCTGCTGCAATATGTAAATCCCATGGCCATCAACACCTGGGCGATTGCGGAAAAGTATCCCACGATCCGGCAGGTTGGCCTTTGTCATTCCGTGCAGGGCACAGCTGAAGAGCTTGCCCGCGATCTGGACATCCCGATTGAGGAAATCCGCTATCGTGCCGCCGGTATCAACCATATGGCCTTCTATCTGAAGTTCGAGCACCAACAGCCCGATGGCAGCTATCGTGATCTCTATCCCGATTTGTTGCGTGGCTATCGCGAGGGGCGTTTTCCCAAACCCAGCCATTGGAATCCGCGCTGCCCCAACAAAGTCCGCTACGAGATGCTGACCCGGCTCGGCTACTTTGTCACGGAAAGTTCCGAACACTTTGCCGAATACACCCCTTATTTCATCAAGGAAGGCCGCGACGATCTCATCGAGAAATTCGGTATTCCGCTCGATGAATATCCAAAGCGCTGTATCGAACAGATTAGCCGCTGGAAGGGCCAGGCGGAGACCTATGCCAAGGCTGACACGATCGAAGTGGTTGAGAGCCGTGAATACGCCTCATCCATCATGAATTCGGTCTGGACCGGCGAACCATCCGTCATTTATGGCAATGTGCGCAACAATGGCTGCATCACGTCGCTGCCTGTCAACTGCGCCGTCGAGGTTCCGTGTCTGGTTGATGCTTCCGGCATCCAGCCCACCTATATCGGCACGTTGCCGCCACAGCTTACCGCTCTTATCCGCACCAACATCAATGTACAGGAACTGACGGTTCAGGCGCTGGTGACCCAAAACCGCGAGCATATCTACCACGCGGCGATGATGGACCCGCATACGGCAGCAGAGCTTGATCTTGATCAGATATGGTCGTTGGTGGACGACCTTCTTGCGGCCCACGGCGAATGGCTCCCGGCATGGGCACGCGGTCCGAAAAAGGTGCGCGCGGCATAGGCACAGCGATTATCATCAACTCACGCGATTTGGTGTTGAACTATCAAGGATGAAGCGGCTAAGCATGGGGTGATCTTCGCTCCGTGCTTGCCCGTTTATTCATCGTTTGGCAGGGCAAGAAGCCGATCAGACATGAAGGATGCCGATATCCATGACCGAGCCCCGCAAGCGCCAAGGCCTGCCGACCATTGCGGATGTTGCTGAACTCGCCGGTGTTTCCCGGGCGATCGCTTCTCGGGCACTGTCAAGCGAACCGAGGCCTGTCTCTGCTGACAAGCGCGAACGCGTCCTCGCTGCTGCCGAAAAGCTTGGCTTCAAGCCGAATTTGCTGGCACGCAGCCTGACCACCAAGACCGTCAATCTCGTCGCGGTAATCGTCAATCATATTCACGACCTTTCCGATCTTGATCTCTTCGATCTGTTGATCAGCCAGATACAGTCCATCGGCAAACAGGTCATTTTCGTTCGCGTCGGTTCGGCCGAACGCATCGATGAATTCCTGCGCAACGGCATTGCCTATCACGTCGATGCCGCTCTGGTTTTCTCGGATTTTGCCGACGCCGCAACCGTGCGCAAAATGTTTCGTAACGACAGCGTGCTGATGCTGAACGGCATGCGCGATGCGAGTTCACCGGCGATTATTCCCGACGACCAGATCGGCATTTCGGCAGCTGTCAAGGACGCGGCCAGTCAGGGCGTGCGCACTGCCATTCTCGTGACCGGCCGTGCCGCCTCGCCCGTCGAGCAAGCGCGCGTTGCAATCTACAAAGCCGAGCTGCAACGCCAGAAAATTGCTTTGATCAGTGAACTGCGCGGGGACTATTCTTATCAAAGTGGCCGTCAGGTTGCGGCCTCACCTGAATGGCAAAAGGCTGATGCGGTGTTCTGCACATCCGACGCCATGGCCATGGGCGTTCTTGATGTTCACCGCAATGACTTTCCACAGAACCGCCCACAAGCGTTCCGTCTTTACGGTTTTGATGACGTGACGCTGGCGGAATATGAAGCCTATCCGATCTCATCAATCGGCTATGACAAGACTGCCTATATCAGCGAAATTCTGAAATTCCTGACTGAACCGGACCTGTTCAATTCGGGTGAGAAACTGGTTCAGGTGCCGACTTATTTCGTTTCCCGCTCGAGCTCCTGACCCGGAAAAGCAAAGGCCGGGAATTTACCCGGCCTTTTTGTCTAGACTACCAGAGCGGTGTCAATGCTGGCGGGTTGGACTTTTCACCCCACCACTTCTTGTAATTTGCGTCATAGGCGCCCGACTGAATGTAATCTGACACGAACATATCGAGCCAGCGGACAAATTCGGGGTCGCCCTTGGCGACGGCAATACCAATCGGATCGTTGGAATAAAGACCCGGCAGGGTAACCAGGCTGTCACTCTTGGTGGCGAGGTAATCGAGCAGCGACGAATCCTCGATGGCTGCGTCGACGCGCTTCTGCTGCAGGAGCAAGACACCATCGGGCGAGAAATTATCGGTATAGACCAGCTCGGCGGTTGGCACTGCCTTCTTTAGGAAGCTTTCACCGGTCGTGCCACGACCGACAACGACCTTCTTACCGGCAAGGTCTTCCAGTTTGGCAATCCCTGCATCCTTCTGCACGATGATCCGCAAACCCGCGCGGTTATAAGGGATCGAAAAGCTCACAGTCTTGGCGCGCTCGAGCGTCGCCGACGTGTTGGCAACCACGATATCAAGCTGACCAGAAACCAGCATGGACACGCGCGCATCGCCGGATACGTCGGTAAATTCAACCGGCACGCCAAGCTTGGCCGCCAGCATGGTAGCCACATCCACGTCATAACCGACGGGATTGTTCTTGTCATCCCGGAAGCCGATCGGCTCACCGCCCAGCGATACGCCGATACGGACCGTGCCGCGTTCGCGAATCTCATCAATTTTTCCGGCTTGGGCAGCACCGGTAAAAGCAAGTGCTGCCGTCAGTGCGAGGGCCGCCAGTTTTACGATTGGTAATCTCATGAAATTCCCCTTTGTCTTATTGTTGCGGATCATATTTTCGGGCATGCCGGTGTTCAGGTTCATCCATTCCGGCTTCCCAGAACCAGTATTTGATTTCGCCCTCACAGCGGAAACTTGCAACCTCGTGATTGCCCTTGGCATCAATCGCATGAATGACGACGCCTGCGAGAAAACCGGTGGTCAAGTGCGCGAGATCTTCCATCGCCAGATCAACCGCTTCGCGCAGGGAATGGCCAAAACGCATCGCAAGCACGATGCTGCGGGCAGTCCCGCAGCGGATGGTCATTTCGCCCGTATGGGTGCAGGCAGCAGCACCATAACGGCTGTCGGCATAAAAACCAGCTCCAGCTATCGGAGAATCCCCCAGACGTCCGGGATATTTCCAGGCCCAGCCGGATGTGGATGTCGCTGCGTGAATGCCATTTGCAGCATCCTTGGATAGGAACACGGTTGTGTCACGTACCCGCTCAGGATCGGTGATAGTGCGGCTGAGCGGCGCCAGCGCAATATTCGGGAAAGCCGCAAGCTCGTCCGCCGTCAGCTCTTTCTCAAGCCGTTCCCACCAAACGCGTTTGCTGTCCTCATAAAGCGTTTCGTCAACGGGAAAACCGATCTCCGTGGCGAAACGGCGGGCACCGTCGCCGGTTAGCATGACATGGGGCAGACGCTTCATCACTTCGTGCGCTAGCGCTGCAACGGGCAGCGTATCGGGAACAGCACCAACAGCGCCAACGTCGCGTGTCGTTCCGTCCATGACACCGGCATCGAATTCCATGCGCCCGAGCATATTCGGCCAGCCGCCGTAACCGACACTGCGCACCTTCACCTCACGCTCGACCTCGCTGATGCCTGCAACCATGGCATCAATACCATGCGCCTGCTGTTTCAGGAGTGCGACGCTCTTGGCAAAACCCGGCCAGGCTTCGGTATTGGCAATCAGGATCATTTCAGTCTTTACGCATTTTGGAGAGGAACTGGGCAATACGTGGCATGGCCAAGCCGCCATCGGCTGCAAAGAATTCGGCTGTCGGCAGATCGACAACGAGTTGTCCCTTGTCGAGGAAAACAATGCGCGACGAAATCGTGCGGGCGAACTCGATTTCGTGCGTGACGAACACCATCGTCGTTCCCTCGCGCGCCAGCTTGGCAAGGATACCAAGCACATCAGCCGTCATCTCCGGATCAAGTGCACTGGTGATTTCATCGAGCAGGAGATAGCGCGGCTTCATGGCCAGCGCCCGGCAGATGCCCACACGCTGGCGTTGACCGCCAGAGAGTTGCGACGGGAAAGCATCGGCCCGTGCACTCAAGCCAACGGAGTCCAGCAGGGCACGCGCCTCCGCCTCCGCCTGCTTGCGCGGTGTCTTCAGCACTTCAACCGGTGCCAGTGCAACATTCTGCACGGCGGTCATATGCGGATAGAGATTGAACAGCTGGAATACGGTCGCCGAACGTTTGCGGGCTTCCGTCAATTCCTTTTGACGGGATACGTCGAAATCGTCAATCGTGATCCGGCCGCCGTCCAGTTTCTCCAAACCGTTCATGCAGCGGATCAGCGTGGATTTGCCGGAGCCGCTGGAGCCAAGGATGGAGACAACCTCGCCGCCATGAACATCAAGATCAATTCCGTCGAGCACGGTCGCAGCGCCGAATGATTTGCGTACTCCTCTTGCGCTGATCATATCAGAGACCTTTCCATGCGGTATGGGCCCGCAGCCGCTTTTCCAGAACTGCACCCGCGAAAGCGATGAGCTTGGCCATCACGTAATAGAGCGCACCGACAATCGCCCAGACGATGAAGGGTTTGAGCGTGCGCAGGTTGAGAATGTTGCCCATCTTGGTCAGGTCGACGACGCCAATCACCGATATGAGCGACGTCACCTGCAACTGATTGACCAGAAGCCCGGTGAGCGGTCCGATGGCAAATGCCATGGCTTGCGGCGCAATGATGCGGCGCAGTATCTGCCAGCGCGACAGGCCGAAAACCCGGGCAGCTTCGATCTGGTCGCGGCCGATGGATTCAATCGCCGATACGGCAATGACAAAGACGAACGCCGCCGTGTTGCCGGACAATGTGATTACGGCCGCTTCAACCGGAGTGACGTTGAATTTCGCAAAGGCTGGCAGGCCAAAGAATACAAGAAACAGCTGCACGAGGACGGGAGAGTTTTTCAGAAGCTCGGCAAGCGCGGTCACAAGCTGCGTCAGCACCGGCACGCGGTAAAACCGGATCACCGCCCACACCGAACCGATAAAAAGCCCAATGATGGTTGTCGCCAGGAAAAGCGCCAGCGATACGCCAAGCCCCTGCGCGAGGAGAACGATGTCGTAGGAAGTGAAAGCCGTATAGCGCATCAAGCCACCCCTGCCGTCATCAGGTCGCGGTTGAGGTAGCGGTGCAACGCACCAATGCCCAGCGAAACCAGATAGGTCAGGCTGGCATAGGCAACCAGCAGGATTACGTAAATCTCGAAGGGTCGGAACGTATCCGACGCGACAATCTTTGCCGATCCGGTCAGTTCATTGAGCGTAATGGTCGAAAGGATTGACGACGTCAAAATGAGATTGATGAAGACCGAGCCGAGCGGCCGCACCGATGTGCGAAGGACAATCGGCATGACGATCTTGCGGAAGATAACCGGCTTGGACAACCCGCTGACCTCTGCCGCTTCCAGAATTCCAACATCGATGGACAGAATACCGGAACGGATGACATCGGATGTGAATGCGCCGCCTGCAATCGACAGTGCAATCACCCCAGTGGTGAAGGCCCCCACGTAAATACCGATTTCCGGCAAGCCATAGAAGAAAAAGAACAGCTGGACGATGAACGGGATGCTCCGGAATATATCCACATAGACATAGGCAATACGCGACAAAACCGGCGATGCCGAGGTGACCAGAGCCGCAACGATCATGCCAATACACAGGCTCCCGGCCAGCGCCAGAACGCAAGCCTCAGCTGTCAGAACCGCCCCCTTCAAAAGGAAAGGAATATGCGGCGTCAATATGGTTAGATCAAAGGCCAAACAGCAACCCAATGCACAAAGTGAAACCGGTTTCAGTTTTGCTCATCAGGAAAGCGCTGTCAAGACTTCACAGCACCAAATCAGGATGAGATTGTTAGGCCAGAAACTCGGCGCGATACGGCGAGAAACTGTCGATCAGACGACCCTTTTCGAGCGCCTTCACTCCGTGGACGAGGTTGGAGGGGACAATAAAACTGCCGCCTTGCTGCAGAACCTGCGTGACGCCATCAATGGTGACTTCGAAACTGCCCTCAGCCACGTAACTTGCCTGAATATGCGGATGCGAATGCAAGGAACCAACAGCTCCCTTCTCGAACACCACTTCAACCAGCATCATTTCCTGCTGGTATGCCATGATGCGGCGGCTGACACCCGGCTCCGTATCGGTCCATTCGGCGCTGTCTTTGGACACAAACAAGATATCGTCAGCCATTCGGATCGTCCTCAATGTCAATGCGGGTTCAATCCGGTTTAATCGACATTGCCAACAGAGGAAAGAGGCGCGGCCAACCGAATGACCGCGCCTCCTTGGTATCACGCAGCCAGACGGCGGCTATTGGCCTGTTCAGCCAGCTTCAACGCACGGGCAAGACAATCCGCCTGCTCATTGGCAAAACGCTCTCCGGTGATTTCCATGATCAGCATCGTATCGGGCAGGAAGGTCAGTTCCTCGAAAATCTCTTCCCACGGAATATCGCCCCAGCCAATCGGCAGGTGCAGATCACCAATACCGAGAGCGGTAGCTTCAGCCGGATGATAGAATTTTGTCATGCTGTAGGGGCGGCCAAAGCTGTCATGGATATGCAGATGACCCGTGACCGGTGCCATGGCACTGATCTGCTCGCGCCAATCGAGACCGAGGCGGGTGCTTTCAATATAGGCGTGGCTGAAATCAATCAGACCGCAAACATTGGGGCTGCCAACAGCGCACACGGTCTCGCCAACCTGTGCCGGAGTCTGGCGGTATTCCGCATCAGTGACTGCAAAGATATTTTCCAGCGCGATCCTTACGCCGTAGCCTTTGGCCACTTCAGCCATTTCGGCAAGCGCGTCACGTTCCATTTTGTCGAGATCGGGGATACGCGAGAAGGCTGGCATTTTGGCATTGCCGCTGTGATGAACGAGAATACCGGCTTCAACGCTGTTGCAGAGTTCCAGCATCGCCCGGACCACAGCCTTCTGGTAATCCAGATGCTCACGATCCATGAAGTTGGAGACGATCTGGCCGTGCACACTGTAGCGCAGGTCAAACTGATTTGTGATCTGCGTCAGACGCTCAAGCCGTCCCGGAATGATCCGGCCACCGGAAACGATTTCTTCACCGTAAAGCGACAGCTCGGCAGCGTTGGCGCCAAGATCAGCGATCTGATGAAGCGATTTTTCCAGCGTGTCAAAATTACCCTTGCCCGTATAGGTGCAAAAGCCAACGGCAGAGATGGTGGATTGCGAGCTCATGTCTGGTCCTTTCAAGACGAATTACGCAGCGACTGTCTTTGGTGCGGATTGACGCAATGCTACTGGAGCGTCATCGAGCCGCAAACCGGTTTCCTGTGAAAACAAATGAATATGTTCGGCGGGTAATTGCAGCCCGGCCATAGCGCCCTGTTCGAAGAACTGGTCTTCCTCGACCGACACAGCAAAACCCAAGCCGTCGATTTCGACATGGACAATACGGCCAGAACCGAGCTCTTCGACAAAATCAACATTGGCGGGCACGCTGTTGACAGTGCCAGCCGGAACGAGGCGGCAATGTTCCGGGCGAATACCGACGGCCACTTTAACTCCGGCATTCTTGCTGCCGAGAAGAGGATCAATTGCCTGTGCGATGCCATCCAGCAGCACACGATCGCCGCCCGGAGCTATGGTCGTTTCGAAGAAGTTCATGGCTGGCGATCCAATGAATGAACCGACAAAACGGGTACGCGGCCGATGGTAGATTTCCAGCGGCGTACCGACCTGTTCGACATGTCCCTTGTTCATCACAATGAGCTTGTCAGCGAGCGTCATGGCTTCCACCTGATCGTGGGTCACAAATACGGACGTTGCAGAGAGGCGCTTGTGCAGGCGGCGGATTTCCACCCGCATCTGCACACGCAGCTTGGCATCAAGATTGGACAGCGGCTCGTCGAACAGGAACACTTTGGGTTCGCGGATGATCGCACGGCCCATGGCAACGCGCTGGCGCTGACCGCCAGAAAGTTGTGCCGGTTTGCGGTTTAGCAGTTCTTCCAGTCCAACAATCTTGGCAGTCTCGAGAATACGCCGGTCACGTTCAGCGCGCGGCACACCGGCAACTTTCAGGGCATAGCCAATATTGGCCGCAACGTTCATATGCGGATAGAGCGCATAATTCTGGAAAACCATAGAGCAGCCGCGATCACGCGGCTCAAGATCATTGACCACTTTGTTATCGATCGAAATCTCGCCCGCGCTGATCTCCTCGAGTCCGGCAATCATGCGCAACAATGTCGATTTTCCACACCCGGACGGGCCGAGAATGACGACGAATTCGCCGGATTTGAAGTTCAGATCAACCCCGTGCAAAATCTGGGTTTGCCCGTAGGATTTACGCACGTTCTTAATGCCAATTTCGGCCATTGCTTTTTCCTTTATTTATCTGTCGAGACCAGACCGCGAACGAACCAGCGTTGCAGGACGGCGACGACGATCAGGGGTGGCAGCATGATGATAAGAGCCCCCGCCATGGAGACATTCCACTCGGGCAAGGCATTGATGGACGGGACCAGCGAGCGCATCGCCACCATCGCCGTCTGATAGCTTGCATCTGTGGTCATCAGCTTGGGCCAGAGATACTGGTTCCAGGCATAGACGAACATGATGGTGGCAAGCGCCAGCATGTTGGTGCGTGACAGCGGCAGCAGAATATCGATGAAGAAGCGCAGCGGCCGCGCACCATCCATCTTGGCGGCTTCCGCCAACTCATCGGGAAGTGTCATATAGAACTGCCGGTACAGAAACGTACCTGTCGCCGTTGCGATAAGCGGCAGGACAAGACCCGAATAGGAATTGAGCAGGTTCCATTGCAAGGAAAGCTCGATGCCTGTGACGGCATTGATGATCCAGCGGACGGGTTCGAACACGTCAGCGGCAATGTTGTAAGTCGGGATGACGCGCACTTCGAGTGGCAGCATCAGGGTAAGGAAAACCATCCAGAAGAAAACGTGGCGCAGCGGGCTTTTGAAATAGACAATGGCAAAAGCGCTGAGCGCGGCAACCACGATCTTGCCAACCATCACCAGCAGCGATGTTATCAGACTGTTGAACAAGGCGGGACCAAGGTTGGCCCGATCCCAGGCCGCATCAACGTTCTTCAGGAAATCCCCACCGGGCATCATATTGAACGGCACAGAGGAGACCTGCTGCAACGACTGCGTCGAGGCAGTGAAGATCATCCAGAATGGGCCCAAAATAAGAATCAGACCGAGAATCATGATCAGGTAAGTAACGGCGTTGAGAATGGGAGTGCGTTCGATCATCGCCGGTATCCTATTTGTAATGCACGCGCCGCTCGACAAAGCGGAACTGGATAAATGTGAACACCATGATGAGGCCGATGAGGACGAGGCTCTGGGCCGCTGCGCCGGAATAGTTCAGCCCGCGAAATGCCTCACTGACGATACGATAAACCATCATATCCGTGGCTTTGTTCGGCCCGCCCTCCGTGGTCAGATCGACGATACCGTAGGTATCAGGGCCGACAAAACTCTCGGTCAAGTTGAGCACGAGCAGGAAGAATAGCGTCGGGGCCAACAATGGCAGTTGGATATCGAGGGCGCGGCGGACCGGTCCCGACCCATCCATCGATGAGGCTTCGAGCAGGCTGCGCGGTATAGATTGCAGACCGGCGGTCATGAAGATGAAATTGTAGCCGATCCATTTCCACGCGAAGCAGATAATGACGAGGATCATGGCATGGCTGCCAAACTTGGCTGGATTCCACAGATCGGGCGACCATGTATTGACCACGGCGATCAGGCCGCTTTCGGGGGCAAAGATGAAGCGGAAGGCCAGCCCGACTGCTGGCGCTGCGATGGCATACGGCCAGATGTAGAAGAAGCGGAAAATGCCCGATCCCTTCAACTGCCGGTCGACGCAGATCGCCAGCACGAAGGCGATCAACATTGACAATCCTGTAGCGGTAAAGGCGAAGAACAGGCTCAGCGAAACGGAGCGCCAATATTCGCCATCGGCAAAGACTTCCCGGAAATTGTCGAACCCGACAAACAGACGCTCTCCTGCCCCGCCAAAAGCTGGCTCGAGTGAAAACGCCCAGTTGAAAACCGATATGGCCGGCCAGTAGAAAAAGAACACAATAAGCAGGAGTTGCGGCAGGGCAAACAGGACCGGCAACCACCAGCTTTTGAAAACGGTACGCTTGTTCATGAATATATTCAGTTCTGTCCAGAGGATGGATCAAATGAAATGGCCCGGTGCAAACTGCTCCGGGCCATTCTTACGTCTTGGCTTAGTTCAATGCTTTACCGGCATAGGTCTTTTCAAAGCGGCGCAGGATGACATTGCCACGCTCGACAGCCTGGTCGAGACCAGCCTGCACGGTGAGCTTGCCAAAGAAGATGCCTTCCATCGCATCGGAGATTTCCTTGCGGATCTGCGGGAAGCCGCCCAGACGAATGCCGCGTGTGTTGGCGGAGGTCGGAGTAAACGTCAGGCTGGCGATTGCCTTTTCACGGCCCTTGAAGGCTGGCTGTTCGTAAAAGCCTTTGGCTTTCATGGCTTCAAAGCCCGTCTTGGTGACAGGGATATAGCCGGTCACTGTCGACCACCACTCAACCATATCAGGCTGGGCAATAAAGTTGAGGAACGCAGCCGCGCCCTTGTATTCAGCTTCGGGGCGATTGTTGAGGACCCAGAGCGAGGCACCGCCGACCATGGAATTCTGGCGCTCAGTGCCCTTCCAGATCGGGAGCATGGTGACATCCCACTTCGCGCCCGCTTTGATGGTCTTGCCGATCGTGCCGTGATCGGCGATTGACGACTGGATCATCTGACAGGTTTCGGAGGTGAAGGCAGGAACAACATCCATGCCAAGCTGCTTGGTCTTGACAACAAACAGGCCCTCATCAGTCATCTTCTTGAAGAAGGCGATATGATCGACCAGCTTGGTCTTGTTCAGGGTGAGTTCCGCATCAAGCCCGTCATAACCATTGTTCTTTGTGGCGATAGGCTGATTGTGGATAGCGGAAAACTGTTCGACGGTGGCCCAGCTGTCAAAGCTGAAACCCAATGGGCAGGCATAACCGGCCGCCTTCAGCTTGCGCGATGCTGCTTCAACATCTTCCCACGTCTGCGGGGCGCCTTCGATACCGGCTTTGTTGAAAGCATCGACGTTGTAGTAGAACATGGCTGTCGAGGAATTGAACGGAAAAGAATTCAGTTCGCCCTTGGCTGTCGCGTAATAATTGGCGATGCCGGGGAAATAATTGCTCCAATCGATCTTGTAACCGTTGTCTTCCATCAGCTTCTTGGCTGGAACGAAAGCCCCGGAGAGCATCAGATCGAGCGTACCGCCATCGAAAACCTGCACAATCGCGGGATGCTTCTTGGCACGATAGGCCGCAATCGCGTTCTGAACTGTTTCCGGATAGCCGTTCTGGCTGGTGCAAACGATCTCAAAATTGGCCTGCGAGTCATTGAACTTCTTGCAGGCGTCCTGCACGCGCTCGCCAAGGTCACCGCTGAGTCCATACCAGAACTCAAATTTCACCTTCTCGGCCAGCGCTGGCGTTGCGCCAAGACCAGCAACCATCAGCCCTGTTACCAGTGCTGTTTTCAAACCAAAACCCTGCATTAAAGCCCCCTGAATACGGCAATTGAGAAAATGATCTCGAGGCAGTTCTGGGAAAATCCAGCTGCCTCGCTCGCATTCGACTCTGGACGGGCTATGTGAAAGTTTGATCGTACTTAGACGAAAGTATTATGACAAATGTACATATCAACATCTGGACCGCGCGGTTCATATGTCGGCGAAACATCGACGGCAGACGCTTATTCCGCAGATTTTTTCGGAAACTGTTTCAGGCTCCAAGCATAAGTTTCCGCCATCCAAAGTTTGATTTTTTGGAGTGGGCAGACTTGGATGTGCGTCTTGGAACAACCGGGAGCGTTTCCAACAATGCTGCACGCGCGATTGCTTAAATATCTGGATGCCGTGGCTCACTATGGATCAATCCGCAAGGCCGGAGAACAGCTGAGCATCTCTTCGTCGGCAATAAACCGGCAAATTCTCGCCTTGGAACAGGCCTTGGACACCCCGTTGTTTCAACGCCTGCCGCACGGCATGGTTTTGACCCATGCAGGCGATGTACTGCTCGAACATGTTCGCGAGACATTGAGGGCAATGGACCGTACGCGCATCACGATCGAGGAAATCAAAGGGATAAAACACGGCACAGTATCACTTGCCGTGGTCAGTGGATTGGCCGGAACTATTGTGCCGTCAGCTATATCCAAATTCAGGAAAACGCATCCGTCGATGAAATTCAACGTCAATGTCCGCTCGCGCGCTGAAATTCTAGCTATGGTTTGCGACGGGACAGCGGATCTTGGACTAGGGTTCAACCTTGAAGAGAGTGATGACATCTCAATCCTGACATCGGTGTCTTCGCGTCTGGGAGCTGTAACCAACCCGGCTCACCCTCTCTCCGCCAATAAAACACGGCGCTTCAGCGATTGTCTCAAGTACCCGCTTTGCATCGCTGAAGCCGCAATCGCCATCCGCAAACACATCGATAATGCTGCAGCGGAAGCTGGCTTCACAATTGAAACGCTGGTGGAGACGAACACGGTCGAAGTCATGCGCAGGATGGTCATGCTCGACGATTGCGTGACCTTCCTCTCACCGTTTGATATTTATCCGGAGAAAGCCAGCGGGCAACTCGTTTATCTGCCTCTTGACAGTTCTCCGTTCCCGCTGGAGTTGGTTAGTCTAATCGGACGACGTGGAGTGACAAATTTCCTGGTCGCTGGTCTGGCCGATACAATCAGCGCGCTGCTGCGCGAATGCGTCAGCCCTTGAGGTCAGCGTACACGCGGTGTGCTGCCTTTTGTGCAGCGCCTGTACGAAAATCTCTTCTTTCCAAGCACACATCCCCCAGCAAAAATACCAGACAGTGACGCGCGCCCATCCTTCGCGGACACTCAAAATCGCAATATGGGGAACTTAAAATGCACTTCATTCGACCATTCCGTACGAGCAACCGCAGATTGCGCCGAGCAGCTGCGCTGGCACTTATATCGCTGCTCCCAGTATCGGCAAACCTGTCCGCCACAGCCGCTTTTGCCGGGCCGCCATGGAAAGTCTCGGATGGCTTTTCCATGGATTGGGACAACCTGAAAGTTCAAGCCCAGCCGCTGGCAAAGAACCTCTTTCTTCTGCATGGATCGGGTGGCAACACCTTGGCCTCCGTCGGTCCCGAAGGTACTCTACTGGTCGATACCGAATTTGCAAAAGCAGCACCCAAATTGAAGCTGGCCTTGAACGATCTTGGAGCCGGACCGGTAAAATACGTGATTGGCACGCACTATCATCCCGATCATATGGGTGGTGATGCCGCCTTTCGTGCGGATGGGGCTACCAGTATCTCTCAGGCCAATTGCAGAGGCCGGCTTCTTGAAGAGCAATTCAGTTATTTCTGGAATCGAAAATCAACACCCATCGCACTGGCAGACGCACCATCGCTGACATTTGACCGGGAATTGACGCTGCATATGAACGACGAAGTGGTGGATTTGATCCATCAGGATCAACCGGCGCATACGGATTGCGACACAATCGTCTATTTCCGCAATGCCAATGTTGTTCATATGGGCGATATCTATCTCAACGGGCTCTATCCCTATATCGACATTGCCGCCAAAGGTACGATTGATGGGTATTTTCCCGTTATCGATGCCGTCTTGAAGCAAACCGATGACAAGACCCAGGTCGTGCCCGGCCATGGCAATCTGGCAACCCGTCGTGAATTGGTTCAATACCGCACCATGCTGCAAACTGTTCGTGATCGCGTCGCCGAAAAGATTGCGAAGGGTGCAACTCTAGAGGACATCATAGCTGCACAACCGACCCGGGAATTTGACGACGAATGGGCCAGTGACCGGGTTGGCCCCGAGGGCTTTGTTGCCATGGTCTATCAAAGCCTCACGGGCAAGAGGTTCGACTGGCAACCCCCGAAACCCTAACAGGAAAACATCTCCCAAGATGGCAAAGGCTCCCGCATTCTGCACAAGAAGGCGGGAGTCATTGTTTATCTGAAACTTATAATAGACCGCGGACTGCCAGATTGCGCATCAGTGCGGACATACCAAATGTCCATTCCGTGCATTGCGTTGAAAGCCGGACCGTATTGGTCAATGCGCCGAGTTCGGGATTGGAAATTGTCACGACATCACCGATCTTGTGGGTAAAGCCCTGGCCCGGTGTGTCGCGGTCTTCAACCGGTGCAAACAAGGTTCCCATGAACAGCATGAGCCCATCGGGATATTGGTGATGCCGGCCAATGGTTTGCGCTACCAGATCAAGCGGATCGCGACTGATTTCCTTCATCGTGCTGCGCCCGTTGAGGACATAGCCGTCTGTACCTTCGATGCGCAGATCAAGATCAGCATTACGCACATCGTCAATGGAATAGGTCGCATCAAACAGCCGGATGAAAGGCCCGATGGAGGACGAGGCATTGTTGTCCTTGGCTTTGCCGAGCAGCAATGCGGAACGGCCTTCAACGTCGCGCAAATTGACGTCATTGCCAAGCGTTGCACCCTTTACTTTACCCTTGCTATTAACGGCAAGGACGATCTCGGGTTCTGGATTATTCCAGCTCGAAATCGGATGCAGGCCAACCGAAGCGCCCCAGCCAACCGAGGAGAGAACCTGCGCCTTGGAAAACACTTCGGCATCCGGTCCAATGCCGACTTCCAGATATTGCGACCAGACGCCTTCCTCGATCAGGGCTGCCTTTACCTTTGCAGCCTCAGGTGAACCAGCTTTCAAATCCCGCAAGCTGTCGCCGATGATCGGCATCACCCGTTCGCGGATTTTCAACGCCAGCGCCGGATTTCCCGCTGCCTTTTCCTCAATCACACGCTCGATCATTGAGCGGGCAAAGGTCACGCCACACGCCTTGACTGCCTGCAGATCGCATGGCGCCAGAAGCCGCAACCGCGCGGCATCGCCCTCACCTTCAACGGACTGCGCCATGATGGCATCAAGCGATCCGAGCTCTTCGCCTTTTTGCGCGGCGACATAGGCCGCTGGATCATCCAGTTCCAGCAGATCGCGCATCGTCGGCACTTGCTTCGACGTTATGTCAAACAGCGCCCCGCCCCGCACCACTACAAGTGACGGACCCTGCACGTCAGGTCGCCAGACACGGCCAACAAATGTTCCGGTTCCGTAGGTCTCAGTCGATATCGTCACGTTGAATGCTCCCGGGAGATTTGGTCTGATGCGATCAATTAGTGCGTCGCGGCAGGATTGCCGAGCCGCGCACCGCTCGCGCCATCAAATAGATGGCTGTTGGCAGGATCAATCCCTATATGGATGCGGTCGCCCGATTTAATCGAAAGCCGCTCGCGGAAGAGGCACATGATCTCCTGATCGCCGAGTTTGCCGACAACCATGATTTCCGATCCCGTCGGCTCGACCACGCTCACTTCAACCGAAATGCCATCGGCTGCGATCTTGATGTGTTCGGGTCTGACGCCATAGACGATCTCAGCAGGTCCTTTCGGAGGCACGCCCTTCGGTACAGGCAATTTGATACCATCTGCCGTTGCAAACTGCCCATCAGCGCCCAGAGCACCTTTGATGAAATTCATCGAGGGCGAGCCAATAAAACCGGCCACAAACAGGTTCGCCGGATAATCGTAGAGATCAAGTGGAGTGCCAATCTGTTCAACCAGCCCGTCCTTCATGACAACAATCTTGTCCGCCATGGTCATGGCTTCGATCTGGTCATGGGTGACATAAACAATCGTTGTACCGAGCCGTTGATGCAGTCCCTTGATCTCGCTGCGCATCTGCACACGCAGCTTGGCATCCAGATTGGAAAGCGGTTCGTCAAACAGGAACACCTGCGGATCGCGCACGATCGCGCGGCCCATGGCAACGCGCTGGCGTTGACCGCCAGAGAGCTGGCGCGGAAAACGATCGAGCAGTTTTTCCAGCCCAAGGATTTCTGCGGCGCGGCCAACGCGGCTTTCCTTCTCCTGCTTCGGCGCGTTCTTCAGCATCAGCGCAAAGCCCATATTGTCGGCAACAGTCATATGCGGATAGAGCGCATAGTTCTGAAACACCATGGCGATGTCGCGTTCCTTGGCCGGCAGGTCATTGACCACGCGGCTACCGATGGCGATCTCTCCGGTCGTGATTTCCTCAAGCCCGGCAATCATCCGAAGCAATGTGGACTTTCCGCAACCTGACGGGCCAACGAGAATGACAAACTCGCCGTCATCAATATCAACGGATACGCCATGCATCACGTTGACGTTGCCGTATTTCTTGGTGACATCCTTGATCGAGACCGAAGCCATCGCGTTCTCCCTATTCTTTCAGACTTGATTCTAACCGCCCTTGACGGCACCGGCCGTGAGACCGGCAATGATCTGGCGCTGGGCAAAGACTGTCAGCAACAGTACGGGCAGCGTGACAACCAGCGCCGCTGCTGCCAGCGGTCCCCAACTGACCTGTTCGAATGACAGCATGTTGTAGACCGCCACCGGCAACGTCCGGGTTTCGCGGCTGGCGAGCACGATGCCGAAAACGAAATTGTTCCAGGAAAAGATCACCGCCAGAATGAGCGAGACGACAATGCCAGGCTTGGCGATAGGCAATGCCACCTTGCGGAACACCTGCCACGAGGTCGCCCCATCGATCATGGCAGCCTCTTCCAGTTCCATCGGCGTGGTTTCGAAATAACCGATCATGATCCAGATCACGATGGGCACTGTCACCACCAGATGAATGATGATCTGCGGCCATAATGTTCCCAGCAGCCCCATGGTCTGGAACAGCAAGAAGAGCGGAATGAGATAGGACAGGCCCGGCGTCATGCGGGCAATCATGACGACAATTGCAGCCTTGTCGGCGCGCAGTCGCGCAATGCCGTAGCCGGCAGGAACACCAACCAGCAGGGCGAGCAATGTCGATATTCCGGTTACCAGCAGGCTGTTCCAGAAATAATGCAGAAAATCGTTGGTTTCGAAGATCTGCGTATAGTTTGACCACGCGATGCGATCCGGGATGAAGATGGGCGGATAGGCACCATTATCGATCTCATATTTCAATGAAAGCGACAGCATCCAGAGAAAGAAAAAGATGGCAGGCGAAACAATGACGAACACAACAAAAGCTGTGCCCAGCGATTTCAGCACGTTGCGACGGGCCATGGGTCTCTCCTCAACTGTTCCACTTGGTCCGCTGGCGCAGATAGAGCAGCGCCATGGACATGGTGATAATGACGATGAAGAAAACCACCGCGATGGCTGAACCGTAGCCTATGTCGTAATAGGAAAAGGCCACATTATAGAGATAGATATTGATCGTCTCGGATGCCGTTCCCGGCCCGCCCTGCGTCATGGCAAAGATGATGTCAAAACTCTTCAGCGCATCGATCGAGCGGATGATTACCGCAACCATCATGAATGGCAGGATCATCGGCAGGGTGATGTAGCGGAATTTCTGCCAGCCATTAGCACCGTCGATTTCCGCACTTTCAAAAGGATCGCGCGGCATGGAGGCAAGACCTCCCAAAACGATCAGCATGACCAGCGGCGTCCACTGCCAGGTCTCGACCAGCACAAGTGACGGGATCACCGTCTTTTGGTTGAATATCCACTCCTGCGGACCGATGCCAACCAGCGACAGCAGGTAATTGAGCACACCAAGTTGCGGGTGGTACATCATGGTCCAGACCAGAGCGATTGCCACCGGCGTTGCCATCATCGGCATGACAAAGATGCCACGCAACAGGCCGCGCATGGGCAGCTTGCTGTCAAAGATGAGCGCGGCAATCGTCCCGAAGAACAGCGGAGCTACAACGGATAGAACCGTATAGAGCACCGTGTGGCTCATCGACTGCCAGAAGCGCGTATCACCGGCGAGCCTGACAAAATTGGCAAAGCCGACAAAGCTTTGTTCGCCGCCAAGATGCCATTCATTAACGCTCATCCACAGAGTGAACGCCCAAGGAAATAGAATAACCGCCCCGACAATAACCAATGCCGGGATGACAAACGGCCAATAGCTTGGCTTCAACCGGCGCTTGCCGGCCTTGAGTTTGGCATCGTGTTTTTCACTGGTCATGGTCGGGGCGGTGAGTGTCATTTGCCCTCGCTGCGTGCAAGGATAGGCCGGAATTCTTCCGTGGCCCGCTTCATTTCAGTGGCCGGATCAGCACCGCCGAGAAGATTGGTCAGACCGACACCCATCACATCGCGGAACTCGGTAACTGGAACAATAACCGGCAGGCACAATTGGCTGACCTTGGCCGAAGCTGTCAGAACATCAACCCATTCGGACGGCATCGTCACGCCTTTGCGGACTTCCGGATCGTTGAGGATGGAGTTGCGGAACGGCACGCCTGAGCCGGTCTGCAACAGGCGCGCGCCCATTTCCTTTGAAATTGCCCATTGGCAATAGAGATAGGCAGCTTCCTTCTTTGAGGACCCTTCCGTGACGCCAATGCCATCGCCGAATGTCGGTGCCGCCTGCACAGCCGGTCCCTTCGGCATAACACCGTAACCAACCTTGCCGACAACGCGGGATTTCTCCGGATTCTCAAGCGGCGGCGCAAAACCGATACCATCCAGCCACATGGCAACCTTGCCCTGCAGGAAGCTTGACTGGCATTCGGCCCAGTTGAACCCGGTAACTCCCGGAGGCGCAGATTTGGTCATCAGCCGCTGATAGAGCGTGGCAGCTTCAATAGCTTCCGGGGTGTCCGTCTGAATATTGCCGTCTTCGATGGTGCTCTTGCCATAACCAAGCATCAAACTCGCCCAGACAGGCGTATTGGCGTTCTTCATGCCACGTGCGACAAAACCATAGATGCCTTTGTCCGCGTCAGTCAGCTTTTCTGCTGCACTGACCAACTCGTCAAAGGATTTCGGATATTCGACGCCCTTGGCAGCGAACAGATCCTTGTTCCAATAGAGAATCCAATAATCCACCGAGAACGGAAGACCACCGAAACGGCCGTTCTTGTCCTTGGCAAAAGCAAGACCCGCTTCGGCGAAATCGCTCTCGACCAGCGAAGGCTCGGTCAGGCTCGGGTCCTTCAGGAAAGGCGTCAGATCAGCGAGCCAGCCGCCCTTTTCAAACTGGCGCTTCTGAACGTGATAGCTGATGTGAATAACATCGAAGCTTGGCTTGCCTGAAGTGAGCTCGATTACCGCCTTCTGGCGCTGCTGCTGTTCCGGCGTCTGCTCGGAATTGACCTTGATACCGGTCAGTGCTTCGAATTCCTTCTGGTATTTCTGCAGGATATCGCCGCGCGGGCTCTTGATCAGATTGACCTCGAGCGTCGTGCCTGCATATTTCTTCCAGTCGACATTGGCGAATGCGGGTGTAAGTCCGGTGAAGCTGGCTGCGCCAAGCGCCGCCGATCCGGCTAGGAATTGCCGGCGTGTCGTATGAATCGATTTCATGCGTGTCATCCTCCCATGATCTATTTCAGTGCCGTAACTCCCATTTCCGGCACCGTTCTATTTAAACTTTCAGTGCCAGGTTCCGTGCATTGTTGATATGCTCGGCGATGGCATCCATTGCCTTCTGCGGTTCACGGCTTTCGATGGCCGCAATTACCGCCAGATGTTCGCGCATCACCGGAATGACCCGGCCCGTGATGCGAAACCGCTCCTGATTGATCAGCCGCATCTTGATGGCATTGATACGGTAGGCTTTCGAAATGATCTGATTGCCCAAGGCGTCGATGATCGTATCGTGCAACGACCAGTCGATAGCTTGCGCCTGCAGTTCCAGCTCTGGCGTCTCCCCGTCTTTCAGAGCCTTCTCCAGTGTCTCTTCATGTTCATGCCGGAGCTTGGCCAGAACTTCATCGGAGGCAGTTACACAGAACAGCGCGATGGCTTCCTTTTCCATGAAAACGCGAAACTGGAATGCTTCACGGATCAGATTGATATCAATATGTGCAATCTGGATTCCGCGTTGTGGAACTGTTTTTACCAGGCCTTCGGCTTCAAGACGGGGAACAACCTCGCGGATCGCGCCGAGCGGCATTCCTGTCATTGCCACAAGCTGGCGCTGTGATACGAACTGTCCGGGATGAAAATCACGGGCCAGCAGATGTTCGGTGAAACTCACATAAGCTTTCTCACGCAATCTTACCGGCTCGCCACTGTCATCCATGCCTGTCCCTCCTCAGGACGTTTTGATCCGCCCCAGTTACGCCGCGGCTGCAACAAACAGGCGGTCAAACACAGCCGCCAGATGTTTGCGGTCAGCCTCCGGCAAAGCTTCAAGCGGTCCGCGCGTGCGCTGCCAGCCATCGTTACCGCTATGATATCCCACCATAGCCTTTACGGCAGGGATGACAGGGTATTTCACAACTTCGTTCACGGCTTCAACAACATTGTTGTCGTCACGACCCTCATTGATCATGCGCAGCAACTGCTCCGGATAAAGATTGGCCAGACCCGAGATTGCACCCTGCCCGCCCAGCCGGACTCCAGCTGCCAGACTGCGCTCATCACCAATGAGGATTGCCAGATCGTTATGCTTGCTGAGAAGCTTTTCCGTGTAGCTCCAGTTGCCGGACGAATCCTTCACACCGGCAATCGCCTTGGGGAAGGCTTCACGCAGGCGACTGACCAGATCAACAGAAATCTCAACGGCGGTCACTGACGGAATATTATAGAGAATGATGCCACGCGCATCTGCGCCGATTGCCTTGATCGTTGCGGAATACCAGTCGAAGACACCGGCATCGCTGACATTCTTGAAATAGGATGGCGGCGCCAAGAGGATACCGAGACAACCCAGATCAAGAGCGAAGCGTGCCTGTTCCGCCGCGTCCACATGGGAATTGGCCATGACGCCAATGACCATTTGGGCAGGAGCAACACCCGAAGCAATGAACGCGTTGATCAGCATCTCCCGTTCATGACCGCCAATCGAAGAGCCTTCGCCGGTCGTTCCAAACAAGGTCACGCTGCTGCAGCCACGCTGCAAACAGGATTTTGCATGATCGATTGCAGCATCCACATCGATAGCCAACGCCGCATCGAATGGCATGGTCAATGCCGCTGAAAGTCCAAACCGTTCAACCCGAGACAATGATTTTCCTCCCACTCTCTCAACAACTGAAGACTACTAACATGTTAGTTGATAGTCAACAGGATGTCACAAACATTTTTAATTGTTGAGATACAAATGTTTGTTATTGGGAGAGGAAGTTTTCGACTTCCATACGTGTCGGCGCACCTGCCCGGCCACCAAACCGGGTACACTTGATGGCCGCAGCAGCACTGGCAAAACGCATGATTTCCGGCATAGCCCAGCCTTCGGCAAGTCCCAGCGCGAAGCCCGCATGAAACACGTCACCAGCCGCAAGTGTATCGACAACATTGACTTGAAAAGCAGGCATATGCTGCAGGCTGCCGGTCTCACCATCAGACCAGAAACTACCCTTTGCGCCGCCCGTCACAGCGACAAAGCCACGATAACGTGCGGCAAGAGCAATGACGGCTCGCTCAATATCCGCTTCGCCGGTTATAATTTCTGCGGCAGGTTCAGACGCCACAATGTGCGATGCCAGCGGCAAAAGCCGTTCGAGCGTTTCAAGCGGCGCAACATCGGCATCCAGCACACCGTAAATGCCTGCAGCACGCGCTGCCTTAAGCCCACTGGCTGCAGCAAGAGGCCAGCGCACATCGGTCATGACGACATCGAAAGTCCCCGCTTCAATGGGCGGCATTTCCTCGGGTGTGGTCAGCAGTGTCTTGTCATAAAACGGGACAATCATCCGCTCACCAGATTTATCCACAAATATGGACGAGAATGCCGAGCGGGCTCCCTCGATGCGGCGCACAAACGAACAATCGACACCTTCAGCCGTCAATTGGGCGACAATGCTCTTGCCGACGTCATCGCGGCCCGCCGAGGCCCACAACCAAGCGCTGCCGCCAAGCCGGGCAATGCTCGCCGCCTGGCTTGACGCCATACCTGCTGCAATCTCCACTGCCTCCTGCGGAATGAATTTGCCGGGACCGGGCGGCAGAGTATCGAGTCGAAAGATTGTATCCATGGTCAGCGCACCAACACAGAGAATCCTTGGCTTTGCATGTGCCGGCATAATCACAACATCCATTTTGGCTGAATCATTCGAAGCAGCAACGATAAGGAAATGTTTCGCCCACCCCGTCAAGAAGGCATTGCTTGCGCCGTCTTTTCCGTGGAAGGCGTGGTGAGGACCGGACCAGACGATTGCCGATCGCACCATGCGGCCCTATGGTCACCGCCCGATCATGATGGATGAGACCCGTATGACTGCCACGACTGCCCGCATTGCCCGTATCATTGCCACCGAGATCAACGCCCGGCCCGATCAGGCCAATGCGGCCATTGAGCTGTTGGATGGCGGCGCGACTGTTCCCTTCATCGCACGCTATCGCAAGGAAGTTACGGGCGGGCTTGATGATACGCAGCTGCGACTTCTGGACGAGCGGCTTGTCTATCTGCGCGAGCTTGATGCCCGCCGCGATACGATCATCGATTCCATCCGCAGTCAGGGCAAACTGACCGAAGAGCTCGAAACCAAGATTCTATCGTCCGTCACCAAAGCCGAACTCGAAGACATCTATCTGCCCTATAAGCCCAAGCGCCGGACCCGCGCGGAAATCGCGCGTGAACGAGGCCTTGGCCCGCTGGCGGAAACCATTCTTGCTGATCGCCGCGTTGTGCCATCGGACCTTGCCCAGACCTTTCTGACCGACGACGTGCCCGATGTGAAAACGGCGCTGGACGGGGCACGCGATATTCTGGTCGAAACGTTTTCCGAGAATGCCGATCTTGTCGGACGCCTGCGCAATCACATGAAGGACAAGGCTGTGCTGCGCGCCAAGGTTGCCGATGGCAAACAGGAGGCTGGTGCAAAGTTCTCGGACTATTTCAGCCATTTCGAACGCTGGGCAACGATTCCCAGTCACCGTGCCCTCGCCATGCTGCGCGGCCGCAATGAAGATATCCTGTCCCTGGACATCGAAGTGGATGCGGACGACACATCGCCGATCAAACCAGTCGAACGGATGATCGCCAGTGCTTATTCCATTTCGCCCAATGGTGGCGCTGCTGACAACTGGCTGATGGACGTTGTGCGTTGGGCATGGCGGGCGCGCCTGTCCCTCAACCTTTCCATCGACCTGATGACGCAAATGCGTGAAAAAGCTGAAGAAGAAGCCATTCACGTCTTCGCCCGCAATCTGAAGGATTTGCTGCTGGCTGCGCCTGCCGGATCACGTGCAACCATGGGTCTTGATCCCGGCATCCGCACGGGTGTGAAAGTCGCGATCGTCGATGGCACGGGCAAAGTGCTCGACACGACCACGGTCTACCCATTCCCGCCACGCAATGATGTGCGTGGAACACAAGCCGAGCTTGCGCGCCTGATCGTCAAACACAAGATCGAACTCATTGCCATTGGCAACGGCACGGGCAGCCGCGAAACGGAGCGTCTTGTTGCGGATGTGCTGGGCGATATGCCAGCGCCCAAGCCGCTGAAGGTGATCGTCAGCGAGGCTGGTGCGTCAGTTTATTCGGCCTCGGCAACTGCGGCGGCTGAATTCCCTGACCTTGACGTATCACTCAGAGGCGCTGTTTCCATCGCCCGCCGCTTGCAAGATCCGCTGGCCGAACTGGTCAAGATCGAACCAAAGTCCATTGGTGTCGGCCAGTACCAGCATGATGTGGATCAATACCGCTTGGCACGCTCGCTTGATGGCGTGGTGGAAGACGCGGTGAATGCTGTGGGCGTTGATCTCAACACAGCATCCGCCCCGCTGCTCGCCCGCATTTCCGGACTGGGGACATCGCTGGCGGAAGCGGTGATTGCCTACCGCAATGAGGTGGGACCATTCAAGACAAGGCGCGACCTGCTGAAAGTAGCCCGGCTCGGACCGCGTGCCTTCGAACAATGCGCCGGGTTTCTGCGTATCCCCGATGGCAGCGAGCCGCTCGATGCGTCAGCGGTGCACCCGGAAGCTTATGGCGTTGCCAAGAAAATTGTCAGCGCCTGTGGCCGTGATGTCCGCTCGCTCATGAGCGATGGCTCGGCTTTAAAGGCACTCGATCCGCGTGTGTTTGTGGACGAGCGCTTCGGTCTGCCAACCGTGCGCGATATCATCGCCGAACTGGAAAAACCGGGCCGCGATCCTCGCCCGCAATTCAAGACTGCTTCCTTCGCGGACGGCATCGACAATATCAAAGACCTGAAACCGGGGATGATGCTTGAGGGCACCGTTACGAACGTTGCGGCCTTTGGCGCGTTTGTCGATATCGGCGTTCATCAGGATGGCCTTGTGCACCTGTCACAACTGGCCGACCGTTTCGTCAAGGACGCGCACGAGGTGGTAAAGGCCGGCGACGTGGTCAAGGTCCGGGTCGTCGAGATCGATGTGAAGCGCAACCGCATCAGCCTGACCATGCGCAAGGACGGCGCAGCTCCGGCACCGCGCGAGCCAAGACCTGACAACAATGCTTACAAACCCAAACCGGCACCCGCGAACAAGCCGGCAGCCTCGCAAGGTGCATTCGGCGCTGCGCTTGCGGACGCTTTGCGCAAGAAATAAGCGGCTTAGTGCATGTCCATCGGGGTTTTGTGAGCGGCGATATCGTGCGGCAGGATTGTCTGCCGCTCGATCATCCGATGAACACGGATTTCACCTGATCCGCGATGCAGCTCGCGAATGCGGTCTCCAATCGCCGCATCTGCCTGGGTGCGCCGCTGATTGTGGCGGACATACTCAACCCAAGTTGGTGTGTGATAGCTCTCGGTCCATATTTCTGGGTTTTCCAGATCACGCATCAGCGCCCATTGCCCTGCCCCGTCGCGGATGCGCACCCGCCGCCGGTCCGCCATAAGAGCGAGAAATTCGGGAATGTCTTCTTCCGCAATCACATAGTCGATCATGATGACGATCGGGCCACTGCGCGGCTTCAAGTCCAGCGCCAGTAGGGGTTCACTGAACCGGTTGAGCGGATCGAGATTGAGCGATTTGAACTCCGGCAAAGCATAGCGCAGACCAAGCGCAGCACCCAGCAGCATCAGAGCGCCGGAAGCGAGCAAAGCTTTGTCTGCACCATACTCCTCGGCAGCCAGACCCCATATCCAGCTGCCACCGGCAATTCCGGCAAAAGTCGTGGTCTGGTAAAGCGACAGAGCACGGCCAACAACCCAGCGAGGCGTCGAAAGCTGTACGGTTACATTAAACAGGGATAGTGCCAAAACCCAGCAGGCCCCCGCCAAAAGCAGCGCAATATTGGTTGGCCAGACAGAGGGACTTATCGCTGTCACGCCTGCACTCAGCGCAAATCCGGCAAAGGCATAACGAACAATGGCTTCACTCGACAGAAATTCGCGCAGCCGGGCACTCAGCAAGGCTCCGCCAATGGCACCAATACCAAATGCACCAAGCATGATGCCATAGGTCAAGGGACCGCCATGCACCAGATCGCGTGCGACCAGCGGCAGCAGCGCGAGAATGGCGCTGGCGGAAAGACCAAAGACAAAGCCACGGATCACAACCTTGCCGATATTGGGCGACATCGCGACATAGCGTAATCCTGCGGAGATCGCTCGCCCAAGCGACTCGCGCGGCAAGGGACTTGGATCAATTTTCGGCTGCCAGCGCATGAGTGCGAAAATGACAGCGAAATAACTCAGTGCGTTGACCGCGAACGTCGCGGCGGCACCGGCCACGGCAACAATGATACCGCCGATCGCCGGGCCAACGCTGCGGGTGATGTTGAAACCCATACTGTTCAAAGCCACGGCATTGGCGAGGTCTTCACGCGGAACCATATCGCCAACGGATGCTTGCCAGGAAGGATTGTTCAATGCGGTCCCACATCCCAGAAGGAAGGTGAATCCCAGCAGGAGCCAGGGGGTAATAAGCCCGAAATATGCAAACGCCGTCAGGAGTGCCGAAACCAGCAGCATGAACCACTGGGCAACCAGCATGACTTTTCGCCGGTCAAAATTATCGGCCAGCGCACCGGAAATGAGAGAGAAAAGCATAATGGGCAGCGCGGTCGAGGCTTGTACCAAAGCCACCATATTCACCGAATCGGAGATTGAGGTCATCATCCACGCAGCGCCGACAGCCTGAATCAGTGAGCCAAAGTTCGAGACGAGGCTGGCGATCCATATGGTTCGGAAAATGTCATTCCTGAACGGAGCCAGAGGTGATGTTCGGTCCGTCACCGCGTCAACTTTCTTCTCGCTTGAGAATCGCAAATCAGTGGTTCAACATTTATATGCCTGACAAATTGAATTGCCAGCAAACAAACAGCTCCCGCCCAAATAGTTGGGATTTCCCGTGGCAGAACATCCTTCTGATCCTGCGACACATTTTCCTGCAAGGCGCCAAACGCAAGGCTCCGTTCAATTTCAGCTTACATCCTGTGCGTGTAGGCCGCGAGTATAGACTAAAGTCGAATTGTGTTCCGCCTCCGCATGATATTTACAACTTAACTTATATCGATTGCGCTTTGCTCCAGCAGGCATTGCGCCGGATTATTCTTCTACAATTTTCTTGCATGCCATTTGTATTCCCAACTTATTTTGTGAGTGTCGTCGACAGTGACAAACATGCCAGACTCCAGGGAAAAACCCACTGAAAACGGTTCGCAGGCCGAACCGGACCGGCGTTATTTCAGTGAAGCGGTTCGCTGGGAAAACGATGTCATCCGCCTGGTCAAACGTTCCCGGACAATTGCCTGGATCATTGCCGCCATCAGTGCGGCCCTTGCGGGTATGGCAATGGCGTGCCTTGTCCTGCTTCTCCCGCTCAAGAGCTTTGAGCCCTATGTGATCGAAGTCGACAAGACGACGGGTTTTATGGAGATAAAACAACCGCTTGCGGATGGTGACCTTACGCAAAACGAAGCGATAATCCGCATGTATGTCGTGCGCTATCTCAAGGCGCGCGAGAGCTATGATCCGACTTCGGTGAAAGAAAATTACGATCTGGCCCAGCTTCTATCGACTGGCGAGGCCGCACGCGATCTGCTTAATCTCTACGGGCCATCCAACCCCGAAAATCCGGTAAACCGTTTCGGCAGCGATACGCGGGTTATCGTCAAGATAAAGTCGCTTCAGGTTCCCAACAGCCGCACCGCGATCATTCGTTTTTCGACACAGCGCATCGGCCAAGACACGGGACCGGAAGAGCATTGGGTTTCACTTCTGCATTTCCACTATTCCAAAGCACCCATGCCGAACGAATGGCGGTTTGAGAACCCGCTCGGTTTTCAGGTTGTCGACTACCGGCGCGATCAGGAAAGCGCTGGCACAGGCGGTAGCCAGCCATGATAAAAACCGGTTCCGTCTTCGTTTCTGTATTTATCACGGCAATGCTGGCGCTCGGCGGCATCAATGCAGCGCATGCGGAAGTCGCCCCGAAGCGCGGAACCGCCGATGCACGGGTGCGGACGGTTATTTACAATTCCAGCAATGTGGTCGGCGTTGATGCCACCTATGGCGTTTCAACGATGATCGTTCTCGGCGACGCAGAAAAGATTGAAACGGTAGCGGTCGGCGACAGCATATCCTGGAAGATTGAACCGAACAAAAAAGGCAACATCATTTTTCTCAAACCGGTGGAACCCAAGACGTCCACCAACATGAACATTGTCAGCGACAAGCACGTTTATACTTTTATCTTGCGAGCCCATCCGGAATCGGTGGGGGACCAGACTTACATGATCAAATTCCGCTATCCCGATGAAGAAGCCGATGCGCGGCTTCTGGCGGAAGCAGAACGGCTGGTCTCAAAGCCCAATCGCGCCGCATTCAAATATGAAAACACCAACACCGATTATCATTTTCGCGGCGACAAAGAACTCAAGCCGATCAATGCCTTCGATGACGGCGTGAAGACCTGGTTCCGTTTTGATGGCGACCTTCCGGCAATTTTCATTGTCGAAGATGACAAGCGGGAAATTCTTGCGAACTACCGGCGCGAGGGCAACTACATCATCGTGGACAAGATTGCCAAGCAATGGATGTTGCGGCGCGGTGATTATGCCACGTGCCTCTTCAATCTGAACCGCAGATCAGCCCCGGAACCGGATCAACCACCGGTGATCGCTGACAGACCCGCCAAAGTTGCCGGTAAATCCATCGTTGAGAAGGGAAATTGACAATGCCCGATCACGATTATCACCGCCGGATGGACGCAGACGAAGATGCCAATTCCCGCCTTCTTGAACCAAAGCGCGGGTTGAAATCAGGGATTGTTATATTCTTCCTCATCCTGGGCAGCGTCGGATTGCTGGCTATGCCGCTTCTGCTTAATCGCGCCCGAACAGTTTCGGACACGGAAAATGTTCCTGACGGGCAATTCCTGCCATCTCATTCCGATCAGCTCAACCTGACACCGCCGCCATCCCGCAAAGAGGTTGCAGTCGCACCGCAACCCGTATCCAAAGCTGACACACGAGCATCGGATACCGATGATGCCGAGGCACAACGCCGGCGGGCTGAGGAAGAAGCAAAGCGGCGGGCAGAAGCGGAAGAAGCCGCCAACTATGCCAAACGGCAGGATCGATATCGCTCTCCGATGATCGTTTCAGAATTAAGTCCAGCAGATTCTGCGGCGGCCCAAGCGGAGAAAAAGCCTGAAGATCCGGCCAAGAGCCCGGCTACCTTTCAGGCGGCCAATCCGAATGATCAGTTTCTTGCTTCACGGTCAGGCGCAGCCGTTGATGTTGCCAAAGCCGACAAAAACAAGCGGATTGACGCGCTTGTTCCGCAGGGCACGATCTTGCGCGGCGTTTTGGAAACAGCAGTACAGACCGATCTTCCCGGAATGGTGCGCGCGGTGACGACGGAGGATGTCTGGTCGTTTGATGGACGGCGGATTTTGATACCGTCGGGATCGCGTTTGATCGGCGAGTATAATGCAGGCGTTGCCGAAGGTCAGACGCGGGCCTTCATCGTCTGGACACGGCTGCTGCGCGCCGACGGCGTCTCGCTCAGCCTCGGTTCAATCGGCACCGATGAACTTGGACGCTCCGGGATGGGCGGGGATGTCAATAATCACTATCTCAAACGCTATGGACCAGCCGTATTGCTCAGCGCCATCTCGGCCGCCGGTCAGATACTCGCTGCATCAAATGACACGCAGAATATCAGCTCAAATCCGATAACCACGACGGTGGTTAACCCGGTCACTGGCGTGTCCACCTCAAGCACGACGTATCCAAACAACAATGTCGGGTCGAATATAGCCGCCAAAGGTGCCGCTGTTGCCGCCCAAAGTTTTACGCAGTTGATGGGAGAAGCGCTGAAAAGTTCGCTCGCCATTCCGCCAACAATAACGATCAATCAGGGTGCTGCGGTTGCGATCTTTGTTCGCCGCGATCTGGATTTTTCCGAACTTTACCCCGACCCAGTTCGGGAAAAGCTGAAGGAACTGCGACATGGGCGCTATAGCTATGAGAAATAGCCGCTCGACACCGGCACCCTGTCATCCAACGCAATGGCCGCGTGTTTCCAGCGAGGCCACGTCATGAATCTGGCTTCGCGAAACAACGATCTCATTGATATGGCGTTCGCCCCGCTGCGTTCCCTCCTGACTGCACCGGATGTTATTGAGATCTGCGTCAACGAGCCCGGGAAAATCTTCGTTGAATATGCATCAGGCGGGACGCAACCGGGTATGGCCGCTATCGCATTGCCGGAGCTTACACGTGAGCGTATCCGCTTCATGGCCGAGCGGGTGGCAGCGGCGAGCCATCAATTTGTCAATGAAGAAGAACCGCTTCTCTCCGCATCCTTGCCGGATGGATCGCGTGTTCAGGTTGTGTTGCCGCCAGCTGCTCCCGATGGCGGCACCATATCGATCCGAAAACAGGTGGTTCGTGGATTATCGCTGACCGATTATGTGAATGCCGGTGCGCTACTTTCGACACGGATTACCGCTGGAGCGGATGAGCTCACGGACGATGAGCATGATCTGTGTCAATCTCTTGAAAACGGCGCGCTTGAGCAGTTTCTGCATGCTGCCGTGCATCAGCGTATTTCGATGATTATCTCAGGTGGCACGGGTTCGGGCAAAACCACACTTCTCAATGCTTTGCTGCAGGAAATCCCCAGCCACGAGCGTATCATCACCATCGAAGATACACCTGAATTGACGCCGCCGCACGGCAACCACGTCCGGCTTGTTGCCTCGCGCGGCAGCCAGAATATTGCACGGGTCGATACGCGGCGTCTGGTTGAAGCATCCCTGCGCTTGCGCCCCGACCGTTTGCTGCTTGGCGAGGTGCGCGGCAGCGAGGCGATGGATTTCCTGCAAGCCATCAACACCGGCCATCCGGGATCACTGTCAACAGTACACGCCAATTCGCCGCGCGCTGCCTATGAGCGTCTGGCAATGCTTGTCATGCAGAGTGGTGTGGGTGGCGGCGCGGGCCTTTCCAAAGCCGAGATTATCGATCACCTGCGCGCGACCTTGCCGGTCGTCATCCAGCTTGGCCGCAGGGATGGCAAACCCGGCGCCATATCCGAAATATTCTACGATCCGTACGTGCGGCAAAGAAGCAGGAGCAGCTCGTCCCGTGAGGGCACGTTACCGGTATTTCTCAAGCATTCAGCAAAGGGCATCCAATGATGATTTCCATTGCCAAAAGAGCCGAATGCAGCCGGAGCTGGAAGGCCAATCTCGTTCTGACTTGCGTCTTGCTGCTGGCAGCCCACAGCGGTTTCAGCGCTGACGCTTTTGCGAACGAAGCTGACGCAGATGCCATGGGGCCGGTCAAGGTTACAAAAATCGAAAACCCTTCGGCTCCGGTACAGTCCCCGGTGATTGCGCCGGATAGCGTCAGCTGTCACTTCGATCAGCAGCCGAACGCCAGGGATGGCGAAGAAACAGTTCGCCGTATTGCCAAAGACGAACACTTCAACATTGACTTTGCTGTCGCCGTTGCAAGGCACGAAAGCGGCTTTCGCATGGACAGTGTCTCTCCTGCAGGTGCCGTTGGTCTGATGCAATTGATGCCCGCTACCGCACGACGCTTTGATGTCGATATTTGCAATTCAGAAGACAATGTCCGTGGTGGCATCCGCTTCCTGAAGCTGCTCGAAAAGAAATATGCCAACCCGCTCTATGTGCTCGCCGCCTACAATGCCGGAGAGGGTGCAGTGGAGCAAAATCGTGGCATTCCGCTTTATCCGGAAACGGTCCGTTACGTCTCGGCTATCCTGACCGATCTCTATGGATGGCAGCCGTTCAACGACACTCCTGTCGCCGTCGCAACTGTCAATCGTCAACGCAAGACCGCTTCGGAAAAGCCGGACCCGGATAGCCCTGGCACATGGTCTCAGGGATTTGTTCTTCACGTGGAGTAATAAAATGAATTTGCAACCACTCTTTATCAAAGCCATTTCCACACCTGCCCCGTTCAAGCGGGCAATTGCTCACGGCGCCATCGTTTCAATTGCCTTGGCCGTGCTGACAAGCAATGCATTTGCACAAACCGGACTGCAGCCGGTCCAGTCGGTCCTGCAGACTCTCATTACTATTCTCACCGGCCCGATTGCTTCGATGATCGCCATTCTTGCCGTTATCAGCTGCGGCTTCCTTGCCTGGACCGGCCGCTTTACCTGGGGCATTGCAGGCTCCGTGA
This sequence comes from Phyllobacterium sp. 628, assembly GCF_014189505.1. GTDB lineage: Bacteria > Pseudomonadota > Alphaproteobacteria > Rhizobiales > Rhizobiaceae > Phyllobacterium. The sequence continues at coordinate 56,344 of NZ_CP050302.1, forward strand.
TCATGGGCATCGTGCTGGTTTTCGGATCAACACAGATCGTGGCCTTCTTCCAGAGTGCATTGGGACATTGACATGATTGCTGACGACGCTCCCGATTTGATCCCGCTGGTCAAGGCACTGACAAAGGCACCAACATTGTTTGGTGTCCCCTATATGTTTGCCATGTTCAACATCGTGGTCACCGCCGTCGTCTTTCTTGCAACGAAGAACCTGCTCACTTTGCTGCTCATTTTGCCGATCCACAGCTTCGGCTATTTCCTGTCCCTGCTGGATGATCAGATTTTCATGATCCTGCGCGTCAAAGCGGCCAAGACACCACCACAGTCCAGGGCTGTTTGGGGCATCAAAAGCTATACGCCGGGCGACATCACATGACGACCCGCCCGATACGCAAGGAGATGCGGTTTGGTGATGCCGCCAAGCGTGAGCGTTCGGTCGCCAATCACATTCCCTATACGCGCCATGTGGATGATACTGTGTTGCGCACAAAAGACGGCTTGCTGGTCAGCGTATTGAAGCTTGATGGCTTTTGCTTCGAAACGGCTGATATGGCGCAGTTGAACGGAAAGCTCGAAGGCCGCAACACGATATTACGGGCGCTCGGCAGCAGCCGCTATGCTGTCTATGGCCATATGATCCGCCGCCGCATCAAGCCGGGTATCGATGGCAAATTTGAAAGTCCGTTTGCCGATGAACTCAACCGGCGCTACATGGCGCAACTCGAACAACAGCGCATGTTTGTCAACGACATGTATGTCACGATTGTTCGCCGCCCGCTGCGCGGTCAGGTCGGTATTATCGACAGGATAACCAGAAGCATATTTTCGCGGCGTGCCGGCAAAGGCGAAGTTGCGGGTGAAGATCAGGACCTGCGCGAATTGAACGATGCGGTCCTGAATATCCGCGATTTCCTGCAGGATTACGGCGCGCGCATTCTGGGTATCCGGCAATCTGAACCTGGCGTCTATTTCTCCGAACCGCTGGAATTTCTGGTGCAGATCGTCAACGGTTTGGAACCCGTAAAGATGCGATTGCCGCGCATGCCGCTTGATGGTGCATTGGCGATGAAACGCCTGCATTTCGGCCGCAATGCCATTGAGTTTGTCGGTTCCACGCCGCCATCCGACAGCCGCATGGGGGCAATGCTTTCGGTACGCGAATATCCGCCTTACACGGGTCCCCTGCTGCTCGATGGGTTGCTGAAGGCGCCGCATGAATTCATCGTCAGTCAGAGCTTTGCCATTGTCGATCGCCCGATGGCGCAGGGCCAGATCGAACGCGTCGCACGGCAGATCGCCATGGCGGACGAAGCTGGTTCCGTCGTCGGCAGCCAGCTCAACAGCGCGCGTGATGAGCTTTTGAGCTCGCGCTCCATTTATGGCAATCACCACCTTTCCATAATGTGTCTGGGCGACGACAAGCAGGAGCTCGACCAATGTATCCGCTCGGTCGGTGCAACGCTGACGGATCAGGCGATTATCTGGCTGCGCGAGGATTTGAACTGTGAACCGGCATTCTGGGCACAGTTGCCGGGAAATTTCTCCTATATTGCCCGGTCTGCAATGATCTCGTCCAAGAATTTCGCCGGTTTTTTGTCACTGCATAATTTCCCGAGCGGCAAGCCAAGCGGCAATCATTGGGGCAGCGCCATATCTCTGCTCGAGACAACCAGTCAGACCGCCTACTTCTTCAATTTCCACGTGCGCGATCTCGGCAACTTTACCATGATCGGCCCATCCGGTTCGGGTAAGACCGTAGCGCTCTCTTTTCTTATGGCGCAGTCGCAGCGCATCAAGCCAACGCCCCGCTGCATCTTTTTCGATAAGGATCGCGGTGCAGAGATTTTCATTCGCGCGCTGGGTGGCAATTATGAAATCCTGCAACCGGGCGTTCCCTCAGGGTTCAATCCGCTTTGTCTGCCGGATACGGGTGCCAATCGCGAATTCCTGCTTCAGCTTTTCTCGTTGATGCTGCGCCGCCCGAACGGTGAGCCGCTCCCCGCCAGCGAAGAGAGTGTCATCCGGGCAGCCATTGGCCAGATCTTTGCATCTGGCCCCGAGGCACGTTCGCTCAATGTCTTCGGCTCCTTGCTGCGCGGACGAATCCGGGCGGGCGACGATGACCTTCTCGCACGATTTGATAAATGGTTGCGTCCGGACCAATTGGGCTGGCTGTTCAACAATCCGGAAGACCGCTTCACCTGGTCCGATGTCGCGGGTTTCGACATGACCAAGATACTTGATGACCCGCTGACCCGCAGTGCTGCCCTGATGTACATTTTTCACCGGCTGGATGAGTTGCTCGACGGAAAACCGCTGCTGATCTTCCTCGATGAAGGGTGGCGTCTTCTGGACGACGGGGTCTTTGCCGCTTTCATCAAGGACAAGATGAAGACAATCCGCAAGTTCAATGGCGTGGTGGGTTTCGGTACCCAGAGCGCATCGGACATTGCTTCTTCAACACTTGCCAATACGCTGATCGAACAAAGCGCCACACATATCTTCTTCCCCAATCCGCGTGCGGACCTGCAAAGCCACAGCACTGGCTTTGGCCTTTCAGCCCGGGAGATTCAATGGATCAGGACTGCCGATCCGGCAAGCCGGTCTTTTCTGATCAAACATGGACAGGAGTCGGTCATTGCGCGGCTTCGGCTAAGCGGCATGGACGATCTCATCAAGGTTCTGTCGGCACGCGCTGAAACAGTTGAAGAACTGACTGAACTACGAAGCAGGCTCGGCGACGACCCGCAGAAATGGCTCCCTGTCTTTTGCAAATCTGGAGACAAGATATGAAGATTTCCAACCTTGGCCTGCTGGTTGGCATCATGATGGTTTGTACCGCCTGTGCGAGCGGTCATAAACTCAAAATGCCCTGTTCCTTGTCTGTCTTCTCATCCGCGTTTGCAGCCGATGATTGCGGTCCGTTGAGACCGGTGAACCAAGCCATATTCACCTTCTTCAATCCTTGATCGCAGGAGCTTCCAGCCTCAATGGAGACGACGCCCAACTACATTGCCCAGATGTCAGACAGTATCGACCAGCTGGGCAAAAGCTTCACGGCGTCGACCTATGGTGCGTTTGCGAGCGAGATCGCCCCGGTCTTTTCAGGGCTTCTCGTGCTCTATCTGGTGTTTTGGGGCTTCCGTTTCTGGCAAGGCAGAGGCGAACGCAGCGTTATCGAAATTGTATTTCGTCTCTTCCGCATCGCCGTCATTTTCTCGATTGCCACCGGATGGGGCCCTATCCAGACCGTAGTGTATCGCATCATCACCGATATCCCATCCTCGGTCAGTTCCGTGATGATGAACAATATCATCAATGTCGGGCGCGGTTCCATGTCTCAACAAACAGTGGAACGGGATCTCTACGATTTCTATCGCATTGCCATGCTGGCATCGGCGCGAATATCCGGCCAGTCTCCAGCCGCGGGCAAACCGGCAGCACCGGCAGGAAAATCAACAGATCCTGCCGCTCAGCCTGCACCAGCCCCCGCACCTGCACCAACAGGTAATTCAGCCCCCCCTCAAGATACCCTGACATCGTCAGTCCATTCGGGCATTGTCTGGATCGCCGCCGCGCTGTTTGTGGGATATGCCGTCTTCATGATGCTGTTCTGTAAACTGGCGCTTTGGGTCGTGCTTGCTTTGGCTCCCGTTTTTATTGTTCTTTTGCTGTTTCAGGGCGTATCGCGGTTTTTCTCCGGCTGGCTGACCACCGCCGTCCAGACCATGCTGATCCCAATTTTCTTCTATGCATTCCTGGCTTTCTTCCTCATTGCCATCAAGGATATTGTCATTGCTCTGAAAATATCGATGGACCACGGGGCGATACCAGGCACCAAAGAGATTGCACCCTTTGTATTGGTCTGTTTCTCCGGCCTTTTCCTCCTGATACAGATCATCCCTTTGAGTGCGCGGATTGCAGGCGGTGCACAGCAATGGATCAATGATGCTATTCAGACCGGGGCAGCCCGCGCCTTGGGTGCTTTTCCGTCCGCTATGGGGCGAAACGGTGCGCGTGGAGCATCGGCGAAATCATCACAAGGCAATGCCGGGATGCAAGCCTCGCCCCTGGGCGGGCCACCCACCGCATCTGAAGTCAGTGATACGCTGATACGCGATATTCAGGACCGCAATCTTGCGATCAACCGGCAAACGCGTAACCGTTAGACCAGGTTTCGCGTTATAGAGCGGAGTATAGCCGATCATCCTTCCAACCTAAATTGGCAGGTCCAGATTGGCGATCATTTCTCCGTCTTCGTCGAGGCCTTCTTCCAAGAAGCCCGCTGTGCGATAGAGGTGCCGTGCGCCTTTATTCTCAGGCTCATAGCAAATCGAAACGTGTCTGACATGGCCGAGGCGCCTGATTTCCTCAAGCAGCTCGCGCAATGCAGCCCTGCCATAGCCCCTGCCCTGGAAGGCCCGATCAATCATGAAGCGGTAGATTAGTGCTTCATCATCGTCGATAGGTGCCTCGTACATCAGGAAGCCGACCACACGGTCTTCCGCCAAAATGGCACGTGGCCGTGCGTCCGCATCCAGAGCGGCCTCATCCAGAGAGTCCGCATTGTTCGCAACGAAATCCAGCTGCTCATAAGCAAGCTGCAGGGATGTAACCAGTTTACGGTTTGCCTCGGTGACCGCAACCAGACGAATTTCTGCTGTCTGCCGGTGCTGCTCAGTCAAAACATAACCTCCCGCTCAATTCCGTAACGTGCCGGCAAACCAAAAGCGGCGACCGGCTCAACGAACCATATGGCCGGTCCGACAATCAAGCCGATACTTTGGAGCGATCCTGTCGAACAGGGGTCACGAACCGATGCAGCTTGGCTGGATTACCACGCCAGATGGAGTTCGGTTCTAGCACTTCGCCCTTCATGACGAAGGAGTCTGTATCGATCATCGATCCATCTCCCATCACGACGCCATAGTGGACAAAAGCCGCAGGTCCGAGCGTACAGCCTCTGCCGATGCGGATGAAATCAGACTTGAACGCGCCCTCTTCCAGCGAATGGGCCTGAATGACGCAGCCTTCGTTGAGAGTTACGTCATCGCCGATTTCCACCAGTGAACGTTCGGTAAGATTGCTGCCGCCGTCATAGACCCTTCGGCCCACTTTGACACCAAGCATACGCAGGATCATAGGGCGCAACGGCGTACCGGCAAACAGACGGGTAATGGGCGAATCCGACAGTTTCCAATGGCGTTCGTGGTGCCAGAAAGTAACGTCATAGATTGTCGTCATCTGTGGCTTGAGCTTGCCAAACCCGAGACTTGCCCGCTCCAACAGAATATAGAACGGAATGGTGATCGCTGACGTCGCAAGTACGGCGACAAACAGCGCGATCTCAGCCCATTCGGTATAATAGTTGAGAGCGCGGTCCCAGATCACCAGTGTGACAAACAGCATAACCCACTGGGCCGCCAGAAACAGAAGCGCGGTCATGAAGTTATAACGGTTCTTGAACGTCAGGCGATACTGTCTGTCCTCTTCGCTGACACCAGCAATGAGCTCCTTGTCGCGATTCACCATGCGCGGGATTTCAAAGGACGGCGAACCGAGAAGACCGACATTCTCGCGCACTGGCCCGTCGATAGGGATCATCACCTTGGTGCCAAGCAGGCAATTGTCGCCTGTCTGTCCATCCGGAGGGTAGTAGATGTTATTACCCAGATAGTTGCGTTCGCCGATCTTCGTATGTTCAAGCCTGAATGCGGAAGCAGATTTGTGCATGTTGATCATGAAAAGTCCGTCGGACACCATGGTTTGGCTGCCGATCTCGCACAGGAGCGGGTTTTCATGTTGCTGGTTGCTGCCAAAGTTGGAACCTGTTTGGACAACTTTATTCAGATTCCAGCCGATGGAACGCATGTAATGGACAATTGCAGAACTATCGCCAAAAAGAATATTGAGAACGCGGGAATTGCTGCTGAGTTCGACGACGGTCTGCAGCCAGTAACGGAAACCGTAGAGTGTATAGGTACGCCCGGACCGCAAAACCAGACTGATCAGGCGAGGCATGAAAACCGCCGCGATAAACGCCACGGCAATATAGCCAAGCAGCGTAACGGTGGTGCCGATCGCGACAATGCCGATTGTTTCCTGATAATCGTCACTCACATTCTGCCAATAGCTGTGGAACAGAAGCGGAAGTGGCGTGACAATGGCGAACAGCCCGAACAGCTGTACCGCTTCAAACAGTACACGCCGGACATTGGACGGATTGATATTGCGGACTTTGCAATAGTCGGCGGTGGTGCGTACGGCTGGAGACCCGTGCCAATGCTCGTAATCAGGAATGCTCTGCCCGCGCTGGAGCGAAGAAGCATGGCCAAGCTGGGTGCGATCACCCATTGTGGTGTCGATGTCGAGCGTGGACCCGACGCCCACAAAAGCGTCGTGACCAATGGTCAATGGACCGGTATGAATGTAGCCAGCCTGAGCGCGATAGCCAAGGATCATGGATTCCTTGCGCAGAATAGCGTTGTCACCAATCGATATGAGATCCGTGCACACCGGTACGGTGCGGCATTCAATAACAGTGTTTCGTCCAAGCTGGGTGCCGAGGAGCCGTAAATAAAGGTTATAAAGCGGGCTGCCACGGAACAGAACAACCGGCGCGGTACGGATCAGTGTCTGAACCACCCAAAAACGATAGTAGCGCATGCCCCAAATGGGGAACACTTCCGCCTTCCAGCGTCCGATGAGCAGCCATTTTGCAACAATGGCAACACCGGACATTCCAAAGAACACGCCTCCTGAGAGCAGCACGCAACGCAGGTAGAGTTGCAGCGGTTCGTCGAGCTTGTCATAGGTCCAGTCAAGGCCCTTATTGAAAGCCCACAATCCGATATAGCTATAGAGCCCATAGAACAGCATCTGTGCCGCTCCACAGGTCCAATAGGCAATGTTTGACGCACGGTGCGTGAGAACAGTCTCGTTGACAGCTGCTGTCATCTCTTCCGGTTTGCACAGGTGCTGCGCGAGGCGGGCCAAGGTCGGATAAAGATAAATGTCCCGCATGGACGTTGTCGCCCATTCTTTTCTTGTACGTACACGCGCACAAAAGCGGGCCATGAGCAGGGAATTGGCGCCAAGATCATCAAAGAAGTTATCCTCCATGGACACTTCATCGAATTTCAGCACATCGGTCAGCGCGTTTGCGAGAAAACGTTCGTCGTCATTGCTGGGTGGCACAATTGTTCGATCAGCCGACAGCCGAAGGCTTGTCGGTTTGGGCAACTGGCGAAGATCGGCCTTGTTCGAAACCGTCATCGGGATCGCAGACAATTCTTCCAGATAGGACGGCACCATATAGTCAGGCAGACGCCGTTTCAGCTCTGCTGCAATGTCCGAACGCAAGATCGGTGGCAGCCCGGACTTGGATGCATAATAGGCAACGAGTTCCACACGGCCAGGCTCAACTTCCCAGGTTGTGACGGCAGCTTGCGCAATCGCTGGCTGATCCAGCAGCACCGCCTCAATCTCACCAAGCTCGATCCGGTATCCGCGGATTTTCACCTGGGTGTCTATGCGCCCGTGATATTCGATCTCGCCACTATCGTTGATCCGGCCGAGATCGCCTGTCCGGTAAATGCGCTTGGATGGATTGTTCGGCAGATTGAGAAAATCAGGGATGAATTTCTGTTCTGTCAGATCAGGCCTGTTGAGATAACCGACCGCGAGCCCGATACCGGCAATGCCGACCTCGCCCATGTCGCCCGGCGCGGTAAGTGCTGGCGCCGTGGGATCGATAATGACAATGGAATACGTTGGCAGCGGCGAACCAATTGTCACCGCTCTGTCAGGCGTGAGCACACCCATCGTTGCGGTAATGGTGGCTTCCGTCGGACCATAGGTATTGAGGATTTGCCGTCCCGGCTTCGACCAGCGTACAACGAGATTGTGGGAGCAGGCCTCGCCGCCGACCAGCAGCACCCGCAAGCTGGGCACATCGCTTTCAATGGAAGAAAGCAGGGTTGGGCTGCAGGCCATGCAGGTAATTGTGTTCGCACGCAGGAAATCCGCGAGTTCCTCGCCCACAAGCGTGAGCTGACCCGGCGCAGGCACCACCGTCGCACCAACGGCAAATGGCACCCATATTTCTTCGGCAGAAAAGTCGAAGGCGATGGTCATGCCCTGATAAACGCGGTCACCCGCCCGGTATCCATAAGATGCGGCTGCAACCCGTACAAAGTTGCAAATGCTCTGATGCCTGATGGCCACGCCCTTGGGCCTGCCTGTGGTGCCTGACGTATAGAGGATGTAGCAAATGTCATCCGCAGTGGCAGCCGCCGCAGTCAAAGGCAGCGGTGCATTGGACATCGCCGAGATTTCAGCGGCGGCACCGTCAATAAGAATGTGTGGCACGGGAAGCTGTTCAACACGGGACGTGTAGACAGCGATGGTAATCACCAGACTGACATTTGCATCTTCGATGATGAGCTTCATCCGCTCTTCGGGAAAGGCAGTGGCAAGTGGAACGAATGCTGCTCCGGCCTTCATGACGGCGAGCAATGCAATATAGGTTTCGGCAGACCGGTCGAGAAGGAGCCCTACCCTGTGCCCCGGCAGAACACCCTTGTCGATGAGGACGCGAGCAAACTGATTGGCACGCTTGTTTAATTCCGAGTAAGTCCACACCCGGCCGTCAGAAATCACAGCTGGTGATGAATCATAAGCGACGGCAAGCTGTTCAAAATACCTGTCGAGCCGGTCATCCGGCCGACCTGCATCAGCAAAGTCAGCACCTGTCAGAATTTGCGGACGTGCGATCATTCCGGAATCGGAAGCATTCTTTGGTGCCTCAACGCTTCCAGAACCAGCGTTTACTGCAGGTTGATCATTTGAATTATCCGCCGCACTCTTGCCGAGTCCGCCGCCATCAACACCGTGATCCATATCCATACTCTCTAGTCATAGGCCGAGCATGGCCGGTCCTATGTTCGCGCAAGCGTCATGCTGTTTCTTCAGCAAGCATTGTTTATCGGCTGGCTGTATGTAGCGGCCGCAACCGGCCTACTATCACGGACGCGTGAATACTCCATGCGGCCACAAAAGAAAAGCCCGCAACTATAAGTAGCGCCACTCTGAAGCCCGCTTTATGAGCAAAAAGAGCCGGACCTGATGGTCCGGCCAAATTGTGAAGGCCAAAGCCTTCCCTGGGGGGAACGTCGGTGCAACTGGAGTCAATCACACCGACAATTTTGGATGTAGGCTCTTGATCGCATACATGCAACCAGAATGTCTGTTTGCTCGGGATAGATTACGGCCCGATGAGACTTACCGGTGCCTGTCTGCGCTTACAGATTGTCTAGGAAAAACGACCCGACTTTCTTCTCAACCTCCGCGTGAACGGCAGCCCGATCAACGCCCTGCGCGTCCTTACACACGTCCGGAGCCTCTGACATAAGAGCCGGGGGGCAGATATCTGTAAATACGAAATGCCCGCCCCGCACATATTGAAGAGGCGGCGATACCGGCAGATCAGCGATAAGTCCACGCGTATTGTCCTCACCCAGCAAGCTATGCTTGGGCCGGAACAAAAAGACCGGCATGCGTACTTCTTTCAACCCGTCGCGATTGAACAGAACACTGAACGGATCAAGCAAAACCAGCGCTTTCAGGGAAAGATGAGGGATCTTGGACACCGGGCCAGCTTGCTTGGATGCGGCATCACTTTTATCCCCGCCGGGGCCGCCGCTGCAGGACAGGATATCGTCTGTATGGGCCGCACAATAATCCGCGAGCTGCACAAAATCGGGCTTGCCGCCTGCCAGTCCCAGCGAAACAGCGCCCCCAAGCGAAAAGCCAATCATACCAAGCTTGTCTGCCGCCGCATGTTTGTTGAACCGTTGATCTGCCACCACGGTTTTAAACGCTTCGTCTACTTGAAATATCCGGGTAAGAAATCGGGATTTTCCATGCATTGGAGCAACCACGATGAACCCCTGCCGGGCAAGGGAAATCGAAAGATCGCGCAGTAGCAGCGGACTACCACCCGTCTTCCCGCCGCCATGTGACATCAACAGAACCGGAAACGCCCCATTCGCTACGGCGGCGTCGCGAGTCGCCCGAATCGGGAATGGGCCAACCTGCCAAGCCACCTCTTCTGCCTGTGTTGGATACCAGACAAATACATCGAAAGGCTCATCTGCACTCACAGTTATGCGCGCGACGCCGGCATGGAATGGCAGCGGCCGTGCCCACACAACCGATACAAAACATGTAAGCAGAATAGTCAGAGCCAAGATAAGTACACGCATGATCGCTCCTGATCGTGGCGATGAGATGGGCTTTGGCAAAGCATGAACAACTTGCTTCATGGACATGACTACGTGTTGTCGCGGTTGTCAAACCACTGTGGTGTATCTTCTATGCCGGCGCGAGCAAGTTGATCCAGATGCCCAATAGTTAAATTTACTCAAGACGACGCATATCCAATGCAGGGCGCTTCCAAGCAGTTATAAGAACACGGAAAACTCAGGAAGTGTCAACGACACCGTATTATGATGCAACCAGAGAGTGAATACCCTACGCTCGAACAAAGATGAATTGATCCGCACATATACTCCTTCAGGAAAACGCAATGACTTCGACATTCGACAACGGGACATGGCTGAACGAACCGAAGCATTGGACTTCGGATGCCTCCGGCCTGACGCTGACAACTGACGAAAAGACTGATTTCTGGCAGGAAACCTATTACGATTTCAAACGTGACAGCGGCCACTTCCTCGGATTACCCGCCAATGACCGTTTCACCGCGACAATCCGCGTTCAGGGCGAGTTTCGCACGCTCTACGATCAAGCCGGTCTAATGGTTCGCATTGATGAAACCCGCTGGGTCAAGACAGGCGTTGAATTCACCGATGGCGAACTGTTCCTCAGTACGGTGATCACAGACGGAAAGTCCGATTGGTCCGTGTCGCAGCCGCTCCAAAACCACGAAGACTTTTATCTTCGACTGACTCTGGCAAACGGCTCCATGCGCATTCAATGTTCGCAGAACAAGACACGCTGGCCGCTCTTGCGCCTTGCCCCCTTTCCGCTCGCCCCAACCTATCTTGTCGGACCAACGGCCTGTACGCCGGAACGCAGCGGTCTTACCGTACGCTTCTCGGAATTCTTCATTGGCCCGGCCATTACCACTGATCTGCACGATTTGAGCTGACGGCCCCTTTTTCAACAAGAGACCAGTCGGATGGGATAGATTCCTCGCGCTTCAACTTTAGAGGTTGATTAGTCGGGATCATCCGCCGGACAAGGCCAGCTCGGTGGTGCCGATAATCCACGGGGAAGTTTTGTGGCATTGTCTCCGCAGGCCAAATCGATCTGCGCTTGTTGCAGCCCTTGCACCATTGTCAGATTCAGGCCTTCAATTCGCGTGCGGAACATGAAAGCTTTGTCGAAATTAATCGTACCGTCGATAACGGCGCCTGTAAGATCAGCCCTGGACAGATTGGCGAAAGAGAATTGGACTCCAGACAGGTCTGATTTTTGGAAATTCGCCCGGCCAAGCTCGGCTCTCTCAAAACTTGCGCCTTTCAGATTTGCGGCACTAAAATTGCTGCGTTGAAGTTCGGAACTATTGAACGTCGCGTTCTCGGCTGAGATATTTGAAAAGTTTGACCGATAAGCTTCGACACGATTGAAATTGGCGTTGGAGGCTTTTGCCTTGGCAAGCGATGATTTCATCAAACCAGATTTTTCGAAGTTCGCTGATTTCACATTCGCGCCACTAAGATCAGTCCACGTGAAATCCGTACCCGACAAATTTGCGCCTTCCAGATTACTATCCGGGATGATGATATTTCGCTTGTTGCACTCACTCCAGTCTAGACCGGGGGCAGCGGTGCTGCCACAATCTGCGGCGGATGCGAGGTTGGGTACCATTGCCAGCATGAAACATGCTGCTGCAAAGGTTAAGCCGACGTCCCGCCTCTTTGTATTGCCAAAAATGTGCAACATATCACTCCATGTAATACCGGGCTTATAGCCAATTCCCGCCAAGTCACCTCATCTTAGTATAAATGGTGGAGTGTAGGTTGCATATTCAAGTGCAGACCCAAGGCTGCCTTCAAGCTCTTTGACGAATATACATAGGCACGTATATAAATGGCCCGAATATATAGTTAAGTTGGGAAACGATGATAGACTGGGACATATTCGCCAACCCCGCACCGCTCATCAATATGGCATCACGGAGCTTCGCCAAGCTTGGAGAACGCCGGGTAAAGGCTTTGGGCTTTAGTATTGGTCAAATGCCGGTCCTTTATCTTCTGCGGGACGGCGGAGCGATGTCGCAAAAGGAATTGGCGCAGTTTGCCAAGATTGAACAACCGTCGATGGCGCAGATGCTCGCACGAATGGAGCGTGATGGTTTAATCAAACGCACCCCGGATCCGAATGATGGCCGGAGCAGTCTGATTTCATTGACAGAGGAAGCATTGGTCAAGCTTCCCGCCGTACGGGAAGCCTTGCAAAAGGGGAGAAAAGAAACATTCGCTGACTTCAGTGTTGACGAAATTTCGACGATGGTCAGCCTCTTGCAGCGGCTTAACAAGAGACTTGACCAACTCGTAGAGCACGATGAGGCGGACTAGGACCAGGTGATCCATTTGAATGACCGTTGAATGGATTTCATGGAACTCTGGGTATCAGCGCGCGGCCCAATTGGCTCCCCGCTGGAATATTGTTCGCATCTGCGGGACTTCAAATTCCTTGGCAACGTGTCCAAGCGCGGAATAGAAGACCCGGCCTTTGCCATATTTCCGCTTCCAGACAACCGGCATGACGACGCCGTCAATCCAATAGGCATGATCGCCGTTGAATGTCGTCGTTGCGAGCACTTCATTGGAAGGATCAACATGCATGTAATATTGTTCTGACGTGTAGGGAAAATCTTCGATCCCGAACATGACTGGATCTTCCGGTTTCGTTACATTGACCGTGTAGTCGATAATATTACCGGGATGAGCAACCCACTGGCCGCCGATGATGAATTGATATTCGACACATTCGCGAAAGGCGTCCCCAGCCCCACCATGATAGCCGGCTATTCCGACGCCATTTTCGACCGCTGCAGCAAGGTTCTTGGCTTCCTCCTTCTCGATCTTTGACATTGTCATGATCGGCACGATCAGACTGAGATCATGGATCGACGGATCCGCGAAAGCTTCGGTACTGTGCTCGACATAAACCTTGAAGCCATCGCTCTCTAGAATATCCTTGATGATGACAGCGCATTCCTGCGGTTCATGGCCACTCCAGCCGCCCCAGACGATAAGTGCTTCACGCATATTTTTTCCTCCTGAAACTTTATTGTCCGATCCGTCCGTCAACCAATGAATCAGCCAGCGGAGCCGGGCGCTCGGTTGTCGTCGTGATCGTCACGGTTCGAGCGGTTTGCGAGGCTATTTCAAACGCCTCCATAACTTCCAGAACGTGCAACGCCAGGGCTCCATTTGCCCTGTGCGGACGGTTTGACCGAATAGCGTGCGCCATATCCGCCACGCCCAGAGACCGGTAATTTCCATCCGCATAGGGATGGCGCGTATCCTTGTTCTCGAACGCGCCACCCTTTTGCAAATATTCGATCTGGCCGCCAAAATGATTTGGATCGGGAACGATCAGCGTCCCTTCCGTGCCATAGATTTCGAGCGGCACATGTTTATGACCGGCCACGTCGAAACTCATGCCGATCTGCACAATTGCGCCATTGGCAAAAGCCAGAACGCCGGCCACATGCGTCGGCACTTCTACGGGAATATGCTCGCCCTTGCGCGGTTCACTGGTGATGATGCGCTCCTTGCGCGGGGCGAATGCAAACCCCGCCACCTGCGCGACAGGCCCGAGCAAATTGACCAGATTGGTGATGTAATAGGGACCCATGTCGAGCATGGGCCCGCCACCAACCTCATAATAAAAGTCCGGGTTGGGATGCCATCGCTCGTGACCCGGACACATAAAAGTTGCCGTCCCGCCGACCGGCAGCCCGATAGCACCTTCATCAAGAATAGCGCGGGCAGTTTGATGTGCGCCGCCCAAGAACGTATCGGGTGCCGCTCCGATCCGCAGTTGCTTTATCTCGGCAGTTTCCGCGAGCTTTTTACCTTCGGCGAAATTGATGCCCAACGGTTTTTCCGAGTAAGTATGTTTTCCGGCATCGAGAGCCTGAAGTCCGACGGCAACATGGGCTTTTGGAACGGTCAGATTGACGATGATTTCAATATCGGGATCCGCCAGCAACGCAGCCACATTTGTAGCGGGTATGTGGAACTCTGCTCCCCTGGCACGCGCCATGTCTTCATTGAGATCGGCGAGCCCGACAACATTCAGGATCGGAAAAGACGCCATCGCCTTCAGATACGCGCTTGAAATATTACCGCAGCCGATAATACCTATGCCGACAGGTTTCATTCCATTTCCTCCCGAATGCACGTGTAAGCCAACATGATTAAAGTCCTTGGGCTGGTCCTGTGGTTCCCCAAGGGGATTCGTAAAGTTCACACAGCGCCACCACTGCCGCGCCTTGTGCCCATATCTCTTCCGCCGAATGATCGAAGACCAGTTCCGCGACGTTCTTGAGCGATGGTGGCATGGCAGCCGCATAAGCTGTGCTCATGCTCTCAAGGAAGGGCTTGCCCAGCATGAGACTTGATCCCAGAACGATGATGCGCGGCGGGGCGAACAGCGTCACGATGTTGGCAAGCGCTATTCCGACGGCCTCCCCCGCATTGGCCGCTGCGCTGACAAGCGCATTGTCTTCCGCTTCAATAAGGCCTTGGGCATGCTGCATTCCGCGCCCCAGTTGAATGGCTTCGGCAAAGCGGCTTGCTGCCGGATGGGCACCCAGAATGGCACTTTCGCCAGCCTTGCTTGACAGACGCACCGGCCCCTCAGGACCCATACCAAGGACAAGATCACCAAGATTATGATTCAACCCACCAGCGCCCCGGAACAATTGCCCGTCATGCAGCACGCCGAGACCAAGGGTGCGCTCCAGCGAAACAAGAACGACATCGTTCAGATCGCGCGCCTTGCCGAACCAGTGATGCGCCAGCGTTACAGCATGGGCATCGCTTTCAACGATCGTCGCGGTTCGCAGCCGCTCGGTCATTTCGGCAGCAAAATTCACTTCCGTATCGCGAAACACCGGGCTTGTGAGGACACGGCCCGTCCGGTGCTCGATCACTCCCGGCAGACCGATGCATACGGAATCAATTTCATCGAGTGACAGACCCGCATCAACAACGCAGCGCCGCACCCCGTCCTCGATCAAGTCGGCAATGACGCCGATCGGCTGCCGGTCAACCCGCAGGTCAAGCGTCAAAGCGGAACGCACCTCTCCCTTGAAATTCGTCACAACGAACGTCATGCGGTTCGACGCTATCTTAGCGCCCACGACCCGCGCAGCGTCCGGGTTGAGTTCCAGCATCACCCTGGGCCGGCCGCGAACAGCGACATCGCGCAAGTCACCTTCATGCCGCGTCAAAATCAGACCGTCATCAAGCAAGGACGCCGTGATCGCCGAAACGGTCGTCGTTGATAACTCGCTCCGTTCGCTGATTTCTATGCGGGATATCGGCCCATGGCGGCGGATCGTGTCCAATATGGTGAAGCGATTGATCGCTCGCATCAGTTCTGGGTCTGCGGTTTTCATCGAACTTACCGGGCAGTTGAAGGCGCATGCGATGATACGCTATTTTAGACGTGATGCGGAATAAATAGCAGGCCGCATCCCTTCCATGTCAAGCGAATAAAGCAGCGATCGCAATTTTTGGTTGACATCCCGCAATTATTCCTTTGAATTAATCCGCATTAAGGAAAAATTCTCTGGTTTCTCGGGAGGAGAAATTATGAACAGGATTATGAGCATCGCCCTCAAAGGCGAGCGTATAGCCGTGCGCGCCGCGACGACTGGATTAGCCTTGATGCTGTGTGCGACAGCAGCAAACGCTCAAACTGTGGTCAAGTGGCTTCATCTGGAAACAGATCCGCGATACGTCGCCATCTGGAATGATATCGCCAAGAAATACGAAACCGATCATCCGAACGTCGATGTCCAGATGCAGTTCCTGGAAAATGAAGCATTCAAGGCAAAGCTTCCCACCCTGCTCCAGTCACCCGATGCTCCGCATATTTTCTACACCTGGGGCGGCGGCGTTCTGAAGCAGCAGTCGGAAACCGGCTCCCTCATGGATCTGACAGCCGCCATGCAAGCCAAGGATGGCGCGTGGGGGAAATCCTACAATCCTGCAGCGATTCAGGGCCTTACCTTCGACGACAAAATATGGGCTGTTCCCATGAAAATGGGCACCGTCAGTTTTTTCTATAATAAGGCGCTTTTCACCAAGGCAGGGATAGATGCGACTGGCATCAAAACCTGGACCAACTTCCTCGATGTTGTAAAGAAAATTAAAGCTGCAGGGATCGTTCCCGTTGCGGGCGGCGGCGGCGAAAAATGGCCTCTGCATTTCTACTGGAGCTATCTCATCATGCGTGATGGTGGCAAGAATGTGTTTACCGCCGCAAAGAATGGCGAAGGCAAGGGCTTTCTCGATCCGGCCATCATCAAGGCTGGCGACCAGCTTGCGGAATTTGGGGCACTGGAGCCATTCCAGCCAGGTTATCTCGGCACAACATGGCCACAGGCACTTGGCCTGTTCGGTGATGGAAAGGCCGCCATTATCCTCGGCTTTGAGAACACGGAAGCCAACCAGCGCAACAATGCAGGCGATGGCAAAGGCCTTGCCCCAGAGAACATCGGACGCTTTGCCTTCCCGGTCGTTGAAGGCGGCGCGGGGGCAGCCACTAACACATTGGGCGGACTTAATGGCTGGGCTATATCAAAGGACGCGCCACCCGAAGCACTCGACTTTCTGGCTTATCTGACCAATGCCGATAATGAGCGCGTTATGGCCAAAGCAGGCATGCTGATTCCCGTTGCCATTGGCGCAGAAGACGGTGTCGTGAACCCGCTTGTGCACCAATCAGCCGCACAGCTTGCCGCCTCAACCTGGCATCAGAATTTCTTTGATCAAGATCTTGGTCCGTCGGTTGGCCGTGTTGTCAATGATGTTGCCGTTGAAATCACCTCCGGCCAGATGAAATCGCAGGACGGTGCCCAGATGATTCAGGACGCTTTCGAACTGGAAAAGTTCTGAAGCTGCATCCGCCCTCAGCCGCAATATCGCCGGACAAAATGCCCGGCAAGGTAGGACGCGCATGACTGATTTGACCGTATCAACCCCGCTGTTACCCTCAGCAGAATTGGTAAAGGCCGGAAGGTCCGGTAATCCATGGGCGCGTGGGCGGCTTCCGGTGCTTCTGCTGTTTCTGCCGCCAGCTATCCTGCTCTTTACCCTCTTCGTTATTCTGCCGATGGGTGAAGCGGCCTGGTACAGTCTTTATCATTGGAATGGGTATGGCTCGCCACAGCAATTCATCGGATTGCGCAATTTTCAGGTCCTTTTCAACAATGCAGCGTTTACCCAGGCGCTGTGGAACAATGGTCTGATCATTCTGGTGTCGATAGTGATCCAGATTCCACTGGCAATTTGGTTGGCCATGATGCTCGCCCATCGCATTGCGGGTGTTGTGGTGTTCCGTCTCATCTTCTTCCTGCCCTACATTCTGGCAGACGTCGCAGCGGGCTTGATCTGGCGCTTTGTCTACGACGGTGACCGCCACCTAGCGATTTATGCGGTACTTGCCGTTATCGTCTGGAAATATTTCGGCTTCCACATGATGCTGTTTATCGCCGGACTGCAATCGATAGACAAAAGTGTGCTGGAAGCGGCCGAAATAGACGGCGCAACCGGCTGGCAAAAGTTCCGCCATGTCACCCTTCCTCTCCTGGGTTCAACCGTACGCCTGTCGATCTTTTTTGCGGTAATCGGTTCGTTGCAGCTGTTCGACATGATCATGCCCCTCACGGGTGGTGGTCCGTCCAACTCAACGCAAACCATGGTGACTTTCCTTTATACTTACGGCGTCACCCGTATGCAGGTTGGTCTGGGCAGTGCGGTCGGCGTCGTCCTCTTCGTCATTTGTGTCACCCTCGCCTTTGGCTACAAACGGATATTTATGCGCAATGACTGATGCAGATACCTCCACGCGCACAAGCGTAGCCACCCGCGTCTATCTCTATGTCGCGTTGTCGATCATTGCCGTTCTGGTGCTGATCCCGCTTCTGACAACCGCGCTTGGCGGATTCAAGTCACTGGGCGAACTTCGCACCAACCCGTTCGGTCTGCCATCGACATGGTATTGGTCGAACTACACGGATATTCTTTTTGGTGACCGCTATTGGCGGCAAATGGTCAATTCTCTTATTATTGCTGCTTTGACCGTATTTCTGACCCTGGCCGTCTCGGCGATGGCAGCTTTTACTTTTGCTCATGTCCGGTTTTTCGGCTCCGGCTTTTTGCTGAACTATTTTCTCGTGGGGCTCATGTTTCCGGCAGCGACCGCCATCCTGCCTCTGTTTATCCGCATCCGCGATCTTGGGCTCCTTGACTCCTACTGGGGCGTTGTCCTCCCACAGGTCGCCTTTGGACTAGGCATGAGCATCCTGCTGTTTCGCAACTATTTCCGCAATCTGCCGGAGGAACTGTTTGAGGCCGCCTTCATCGACGGTTGCGGCTATATTCGTTTCTTCTGGTACATTTCACTTCCCCTTGCCCGTCCCATCATCGCAACGGTTGGCATCATCTCGTTCGTAGGGAGCTGGAATAGCTATATCCTGCCCCTCATCATGCTGAACTCCGAAAGCAAGTACACATGGCCGCTTGGGATCATGGTGTATCGGGGCGAATACGGCACCAATTGGCAACTTGCGCTAGCCTTTATCACCCTTACAATTCTTCCCACGATCATAGTCTTTTTCATTGCCCAGAAACATATCATTGCCGGGCTGACGGCTGGCGCCGTCAAATCTTAAATCGAATGTGCTGGAGTGACCACGCGGTGTCGCGTTCTCCCGTGATGACCCCAGCTTCGGCTATCCCTCCATCACCAGCTCCGGCCATACGAAGCAGCTTTTCATTGATCCCCGGATGTTGCCGCTTCTGTCGGGCAAGCGCGTGGCGCTGATTGACGATGTCATCAGTTCAGGAACATCGATTGTTGCAGGCCTGAACTTGCTGAAACTCTGCAATATCGCTCCGGTCTGTATCGGCGCGGCCATGCTGCAATCCAGCAGATGGATCCCCCTACTCAATACCGTTGACCCACGATGGCCTGCTTTCACCCGTGGCGTGATCAGGTCACCTATACTGAAACTTGATGCAATGGGCGGCTGGCTTCCCGAAAGCTGATACTAGCACCGAAATTTACGGTTCGATTTTTGGGTTTGGGCGACTTTGTTCGAGGCGTTGTGTAGAAAGGCATCAAAATATTTGGGTAATAAGACCCGTAAATAGCCATTCCCATTCTTGCTATACTGACATCGTGGTAACATTTAAGAAAAACTCTGCCATACTCAAGAAGAAGCCAAGAAAATACTGGCAACGCCTCATGATAAACGCTAGGCTTCATTTAATATTCCATGAAACTCCTTAATATAGGCCCCTTTCATGCTCGATGTTCACCTGATCAGGCCAACGCGTTACGATCTCGACGGCTACCCGTTGCAATGGTGGCGTTCTCTCGTCCCAAGCAATTCGCTTGCCTGCCTGACCGGCATCGTCGAGGATGCGGCAACCCGCAACGTGCTCGGCGAGGGCGTCGGCATCACCGTGCATGCCCGGGATGAGATTCACGCTGATATCAGGCTTGAGGATATTATCGCCGCAGCTCGGCGCGGAGACCGCACGGTTTTTGTCGGGCTTGTCGGGGTCCAGACCAACCAATATCCGCGTGCGCTCGATATTGCCCGCATCCTCAGGCGCGAGGGCATTGCGGTCTGTATTGGCGGGTTCCATGTCTCAGGTTGTCTGGCGATGCTGCCGGGGCTGACACCGGAATTGCAAGAGGCAATCGATCTGGGAGTGAGTTTGTTCGCTGGCGAGGCCGAGGATGGCCGCATCGATGACGTGCTGCGCGATGCCTATGCGGGCACGCTCAAGCCGCTCTACAATTACCTCAAGCACACGCCTAATCTGGCAGGCGCTCCGGTTCCGGTTACCGCCGAGGCTGATATCGAGCGCAGCGTCGGAAGGTTCTCAAGCTTCGATCTTGGGCGCGGCTGCCCCTTCGAGTGTTCGTTCTGCACCATTATCAATGTCCAAGGCCGCAAGAGCCGGTTCCGCACGCCAGACGACCTGGAGCAGATCATCCGCAATAATGCTGCCCGTAACGTTACCCGCTTTTTCCTTACCGACGACAATTTTGCCCGCAACAAGAACTGGGAACCCCTGATCGACCGGGTGCTCAAATTGCGTGAAGAGGGACTGCGTATCAGCTTCACCATCCAGGTCGATACGCTTGCCCATCATATTCCGAACTTCATCGAGAAAGTTTGCCGGGCGGGCGCGAACCAAATCTTCATAGGGCTCGAAAATATCAACTCTGACAGCCTCGAATACAGCAAGAAACGCCAGAACCGCATCGAGGAATATCAGGAAATGTTCATGGCCTGGCGT
This sequence comes from Phyllobacterium sp. 628, assembly GCF_014189505.1. Taxonomy (GTDB): domain Bacteria; phylum Pseudomonadota; class Alphaproteobacteria; order Rhizobiales; family Rhizobiaceae; genus Phyllobacterium. The sequence continues at coordinate 76,931 of NZ_CP050302.1, forward strand.
CAATCCGGCGCCTTGATCACCTGCGGTTATATTATTGGATTCCCGAACGATACCTATGACTCCATCATGGCCGATATCGAAAAGATCAAGGAAACGATGCCTATTGATATCCTCTATGTGAATTTTCTGACGCCTCTTCCCGGGTGCGAAGATCACCGCAAGGCGATCGATCGGGGCGACTGGATTGATGGAGACCTCAACAAGTTCACACTCTCGCATCGGGTCACGCATCACAACCGCATGACGGATGAAGACTGGGAGGCGGCCTACCGCGATGCCTATGCGAGTTTCTACAGCTGGGAGCATATGGAGCGCATTCTCAAGCGGCGCCATGTTCTGGGCGCCCCGGCACCGCTGACGACGATGCATCGCCTCATTTGTCATCGCGAGACCCAGCGCCTCGAAGACGTTTCGGCGATGGAGGGCGGGATATTCCGGATTCGCCGCCGCCGTCAACGCCGGCACGGCATGGCAATCGAACCGGCAATTTTGTTCTATCCAAAGATCGGCTGGAAAAGCGTCCACGCGGTTGCAGGCATCCTGGCGACTTATGTACGGTTGCGCTTGATGCGAAAACGCATCCGCGCCAATCCCGCCAGAGGAGCCTACAGGGATGCATCCCTGCAGATAGCCGGTACTGCGGGCGCGGATTTCGGGATATTGCAAACACGCCTCACGGAGCACGCGGAACGGCGCATCAAACGGGCCAACGCATAATCGATGCCAGTGTCATCCAATTGAATGAACTTGGAGGGCAGAAAGCCGTGGCCTGCGTTTAAGGGCGGCATATATCGTCATGATTGAGCTGTGACACCGTGACGAGAGCCTCTGACGCGGATTGAAACGCGTCAAGATTGCTTGTTGGGCTCATGGGCAGATATTTTCTGCTCGATCGCTGGGGCGATCATTTGCGGGCCTGTCCGCTCCGCGACCAGTATATGAATTTCCTGCGCCGCTTCCACAAAGGCAATTCGCGCATTGTGGCCGGATGTTGTGCCTGCAATAGCACTTCGACATGCTTCACAGGCAGCGGCATGTCTTGCAGTTGGGTTTTTCGACCAGTGTTGCGTGAGCAAGGTCAGAGCATCGCGGGCATCGCGCACCACAAGTATGCGTCCGCTCCGCGCTGATTTCACGGTGACATAGTCAAACGTGTTCTTTTCCATAATCATGAAATGTTCAATCGGGGAAGTTGTTCCATCAAGAACCATTCACAAATATATCGGCGGTCTTCGCTGCCTCAACGAAAGCGGCCCTTGCGTCCATTATGCTTTGCTGCCCCTCCATCGCATCCAGACATACCTTTTGCGCAGCAAGATAAGTCGGTCCATGCCGGGCGGGCCAATCGATCAACAAAAATTCGGCCGCTTCTTCCACCGAATGAATAATCCTTTGCTCCCCCGAACTCTTCATTTCTATTGTAACGGGCTCAAAGAGGAGGGTGTGCATCAGCACGGCTCCACGCCGGCGTGTTGCGCCTTCTCGGTTACGAGAGAGTCAATGGCTCGCCGCACTTCATGATAGCTCCAGCCGCTTATCTCGGCTTCGTCAGCAATAACCCGAATATCGCTCGTCGAGACTTCTCCCAAAAATCTCTCGCGCAGGACTTCCATGCAGTGATCATGGCGTTGCTGAGGCGTTTTATATTCGTGAGGAGTGAGCGGGCCTGCGATTGTCGCATATATCATAATAGTACCTCCCTTTAATCGACTCCCTAACGCCGCGCGGCAGGTTCAGTTCCACATGGCGAGCCTTGCCGGCCACCGCCGGAACGTTTCAGGCCGATGGGCATTTGACATGGAGGAGCAGGAGTACGGAGCCGTGAAAATCGCAACTTTCAACGTTAACGGGATCAACGGGAGGCTGCCTGTACTACTGAAATGGCTCAATGAATGTGAACCGGATGTGGTTTGCTTGCAGGAGTTGAAAGCGCCGAACGAAAAGTTTCCGGCAGACGAGCTCGAACGGGCGGGTTATGGGGCGGTTTGGCATGGGCAAAAAAGCTGGAACGGTGTTGCCATTCTGGCCCGCGACATGGTTCCCATTGAGACCCGCAGAGGATTGCCGGGAGAGCCTGGAGACAATCACAGCCGCTATATCGAAGCCGCGATCGATGGCATCGTCATCGGCTGCATATACCTTCCCAATGGCAATCCTGCCCCCGGCGCAAAGTTCGATTACAAGTTACGTTGGTTCGAACGGCTGACGGCTTATGCGGCCGAACTGCTGGCTCTTGAAGTCCCGGTGGTGCTGGCCGGTGACTATAACGTCATGCCGACGGATCTGGATGTTTATGCCCCTGAACGGTGGCGGGATGATGCGCTGTTTCGTCCGGAGGTCCGAACAGCATTTCACGAGCTGGTCGCGCAGGGATGGATTGATGCGTTACGGCACCTTCACCCGGATGAACGCGTCTACACTTTCTGGAAATACTTTCGCAACGCATTTGCCCGCGACGCAGGTTTGCGGATTGACCATTTCCTTGTCAGTCCTGCGCTGGCGCGAGGTCTCAATCAAGCAAAAGTGGACAGAACAGTTCGTGGTTGGGACCATGCAAGCGACCATGCACCGGCCTGGATAGAACTCAACAAATCAAAATAGTTTCAAGGAGAAACAATCCATCATTGCGTTTCGAGGATTGGCGGCAATTTCAACTTGCCGACACATCCCTCAATGCCAGTGCTTTCGCCGCATTCTAATCGTTGAAACGACGGCCCTCCCGCTCGGGATCGCGGGCGATTTCACGCTCCTCATCGTCATCGGGCAAGGCCTCGTCACTTTCCTGATACGAATTATCGTCATCATCCTCGGATAAATCGCCTGCGTCCTCCGACTCCACCAGGTGCTCGCCTTGAATTGCCAGTTCGTCCTCTGCAATCCTATCTTCATTCAAAAATTGATCTTCAATTTCTTCCGGCTCAGGGCGGAAAGTCGATCTGTCTTTATCATCGGGTTTCGTTGGCATGGAATGAATCCTTTGTTTCAAGTTCGGTCAAGCGATCGGCCGGTTCTTCACTGCGCATGGAATTATGCATCTGCACTCGCGATGAGTTGACACCGCGCACTTGCATTGCAAGAGCGATCACAGCGCCAAGCACAACGGGACCACCCACCAGAGCAAGTACCCATAGAAAATCTTCCATCACCGGGTTCCTTCCCCGGCAGACTGGTCGAGGGCATGCGGGGCAGGCTTGCCTCGGGACGGCTCCTGAATCGGTACGAGCCAAAAATATGCTGCCAAACCTATGATGAGGACAGCAACTCCGATGAGTACTGGTTGCATACGCATTTGTGCCTCCGGTTTTATGGATAACCGTGCAAGGGCGAGATGGTTCCAGATACTCTGCCGCGCCTGTTATTTCTCGTTGCCTCTGCAATCAGGAACCATAGCTGTCATGCGCCGTTAGACTGTATTCAATCAAACCGGAGCATTTTCTCATGAAAAGCACATTCGACACCGATCGAGGCAATGGCGGCGAGACCCATCAACATGTGCCGGAGAAAGGTCCACATAATGCCACGGACCATCTGACGACAAATCAGGGCATCCGGGTCAAAGACAATCAGAACAGTTTGAAATCCGGCGAACGTGGACCAACATTGCTGGAAGATTTCGTTCTGCGCGAAAAGATCTTTCATTTTGACCACGAACGTATTCCCGAACGCATTGTTCATGCCCGTGGCTCGGCCGCACACGGATATTTCGAACTTTATGAATCATTGGCTGACATCACAAAAGCTGACATCTTTCAGCGGGCGGGTGAGAAAACCCCGCTATTTACGCGATTTTCCACGGTTGCCGGTGGTGCAGGGTCGGTTGATACGCCCCGGGATGTCAGGGGATTTGCTGTCAAGTTCTATACCAAAGAAGGAAACTGGGACCTCGTCGGCAACAATATTCCCGTCTTCTTCATTCAGGATGCCATCAAGTTCCCGGATTTGGTGCATGCGGTAAAGATGGAAGCTGACCGCGCGTTCCCGCAAGCCGGAAGTGCCCATGATACATTCTGGGATTGGGCATCGCTGATGCCGGAGACGACCCACATGTTGATGTGGGCCATGTCCGATCGCACCATTCCCCGGTCGCTGCGTATGATTGAAGGTTTCGGCATTCACACCTTCCGGCTGGTCAATGCGAAGGGCAAATCGACTTTCGTCAAATTCCATTGGAAGCCAAAGCTTGGACTTCAGTCGACGGTCTGGGATGAGGCATTGAAGCTTCAGGCGGCAGACAATGATTATCATCGCCGCGATCTCTGGGAATCCATCCAATCCGGCAATTACCCGGAATGGGAGCTTGGCATGCAGTTGTTTGATCAGGAATTTGCTGATGCTCAGCCCTATGACGTACTCGATGCCACAAAGCTCATTCCCGAAGAGGTCGTTCCGATCAGGCTAGTCGGGCGGATGGTTCTTGACCGCAACCCGGACAATTTCTTTGCGGAAACCGAGCAGGCTGCATATTGCCCGGCCAACATTGTTCCAGGCATTGATTTCTCCAATGATCCCCTTCTTCAAGGCAGGCTCTTCAGCTATCTCGACACACAAAAATCCCGGCTCGGGACCGCAAATTTTCATCAGTTGCCCATCAATGCACCGAAATGCCCGGTCATGAATTTTCAACGGGACGGTCAGATGCAAATGAATGTTCCCAAGGGACGTGCCAATTATGAGCCAAACAGCTTGGCTGATCACAACGAGGAAGGCGGCCCGCGTGAATGCCCGGTGACGGGTTTCAGCACATTCGAAGGACGGCCTGAGCATAGCGAAGAGGGTGACAAACTGCGCATTCGTGCCGAACTGTTCGCCGATCATTACAGCCAGGCGCGTCTGTTCTGGCAGTCGCAACAGCCTGCGGAACAAGCTCATATCGCGTCGTCATTTGTCTTCGAATTGTCGAAAGTGGTTCTTGAGCAAGTCGCGCCACGTATGGTCGCCAATTTGCGCAACGTCGACGAGGATCTGGCGAAACGTGTTGCAAATGGTCTTGGTATAGACTTGCCGAAAAAGAACGTCGCTGCGCGTGCGCCCGTCGATATGGCTCCCTCACCTGCTCTGAGTATCCATGCCAATATGAAGGAGACTTTGGCAGGCCGCACGATTGCCGTGCTTGTAGCAGACGGTACAGATGCTGTAGCTTTGGCCACACTTAAAAAATCCATCGAGAAAGCCGGCGCCACATGTGCAGTCGTGGCTCCAAAGATCGGTGGAGCAACCCTGTCCGATGGCAAGAAAATGAAAGCCGACGGTCAGTTGCAGGGCTCGCCCTCGCAGCTGTTTGACGCAGTTGCCGTTTTGACAACGAAAACCGCAACTGAAACTCTTTTAAAAGAAGGAGCAGCACTCCAATGGGTGATGGATGCCTTCGGACATTTGAAAGCGATTGGATACACTGCCGACTCCAAGCCGTTGCTTGATAAAGCGGGCGTTACGCCTGATGAGGGTGTGACGGATGTTACCAAAGGTTTCGTGGAAGCAGCCACTAAGCGATACTGGGCACGCGAGCCGAGTGTACGTACCTTGGCCTAAGACTATGGCTTCAACAACGCCATCATGGCGTTGTTGAAGCCCGCTTTATGTCCGCATGGAACCAATTGCCCGCAATAACCCTTTAATGAAGAGCGGGAGACAGAAGCATCTGTTCTCCGCCACAGAGGCAACAATGCCTTGGCACATTAAAAACATGCAGGAGGTTTCTATGGGACGCGGCATTCTTCTTTGGCTACTCGGAGTTCCACTTCCAATCATTCTTATCCTCTTCCTGTTCATGCGATAGGAGAGCGATATGTCCCTCACAGAATTAAACGCTGGGGCAAGTTCCGGCATAGAATCCAGTGCAAGCGCCGTCAGCTGGGGACCGATCATCGCCGGTGCCGTAGCAGCCGTCGCAATCACGATCCTGCTTACACTCTTGGGCTCGGGCTTCGGATTGACCATGGTCTCACCTTGGGCTTCCGAAGGGTCGTCAGCGGCAACCTTTGCAGTCTCAACGGCCATTGGCCTCATTGTCATCCAGTGGATTTCAGCTGGCGTTGGCGGTTACCTGACGGGGCGGCTACGGACGAAATGGTCTGGTGTCCATAATGACGAAGTGTACTTTCGCGATACGGCACACGGCTTTATCGCTTGGGCTTTGTCGACGTTGTTTATTGTTGCAGTCCTTGGATCGGCAATCACATCAACCATCAGCGGCGGCGTTCACACTGCGGCGACAGTCGCTTCGGGTGCGGCAGGCGCGGCAACATCGGCTGCGGGATCAGCTTCCAACGATTCCTCAGTAACCTATTTCGTTGATAGTCTTTTGCGACCCGCAACCATACGGTCCGGTTCGTCTGAAGGATCCGAAACCGCCACATCACAGGTCTCCCGCATTCTGCTGAATGCTGCAGCGACAGGAACACTCCCTGCAGACGATCGCACTTATCTCGATCAGGTCGTAGCCGCACGCAGCGGTTTGTCGGAAGCAGATGCCAAGGCACGTGTGGATGCAATCCTCGCCCGCATTGAAGCCGCAAAAACAACGGCGAAAGAAGCCGCTGACAAGGCACGCAAAGTTGGCGCAACCACAGCGTTCATGGGCGCTTTCTCCTTGCTGATCGGTGCATTTATTGCAAGCGTTGCTGCGGCACTTGGCGGTAAACAGCGCGACGACGATGAAGCCTATTCGTCCGGGTCAAAGACCGCGTATAAATAACTCACGTGGTGATATCAAAGGCCGCTTGTCCAAATTGGCAGGCGGCTTTTTTGCGCCCCGCCATCACCGGATATCAAACAGCTTGATGCTCCGGTTAACACACCGCAGGTTGGGGCTCAGACACTGGTCTTGTCACTTAGCAGCGCTCAAGCAGACGCATGAGCGCTGTTTCAGCCATGTTCAGGCCTTTGCGAAAAGGTCCACGCAATAGGGAAAAGGAGAGTTCATTACGAATGAAGGCTTCTGTTACAAGCGGATGAACGTAACTTGACCGTGTCACTGCCGGGGTATTGCGCAAAAAGGTGCTTACATCCCGCATCGCTGCAGCAATTGCCCGCTTTTTTGCCGTGTCGGTTTTAGCATCAACTCCGGCAAGGAAAGCCAGCGCCCGCGCCGAACCATGAAAGGTGCGGAAGTCCTTTGCGCTGACTTTGGAGCCGGAAATTTCCCGAAGATACTCGTTGAGTTCTGTCGCCTGCAGCGCGCGCCAGCCCTGTGCCGTCTGATATTGAAAAAGTCGGCCGCGACGTGAAAACGTTTGCAGCCCCCTAACCAGTCCCTTGTCTTCCACAACAACGAAATTCTTCTTTTTTGATTTACCGGCAAACACAAAGCGCGCGACATTCCCTTCAATTTTAAGATCGCTCTTTTTGAGCGTGGCTATGCCACGGCCACCATCCTTTGCATATTTCTCATGCCCTGCGCGGAATACACTTTTGTCCACAAGCTTCACCGCAAGAGCGACAATCGATGCCTTCGAGTTCTTTTGCTGGATGGCTCGCGATGTCCGTTTGCGAATGAGAGGCAATGCTTTTCCGAAAGCGAGAAGACGCTGGGTCTTGATCCGATCTCGAACATCCACCCATTTGGAATGATAAATATATTGACGCCGTCCGAGGTCGTCCTGTCCGACAGCTTGAATGTGACCGTCTTCTTCTTCACAACATCGAACAGAAGTCCAGGCGGGTGGGATAACCAAGGCGTCAAAACGTTTCCTGAGAACCACGCTGACGGCGCGTCCACTATTTCTGATGTAGGTAATCCCTTTAGAAGATGTATGCCGGCTTATTTCAAACGTATCTGGATCGACGATTTTCAATCCTAATGCAGTTGCTGCTTCTCGGTATTCTGGCTGCATGTGTGCCCTTTTGATAACCAAAGACCTTTCTGTGCAGAAAAATAGTATCGCTCACTGTTTTTCCTCACTCCTTGGAACAGAAGCTACAAAGAGGGATTTGGTTCCCCGGCAACTGCATCGATAGAGAGGCCCGTCGTCTTTACGCATTTCTCCCGGGCCTAAGTAATCAAACGTCGTGTTGAGGAACAAAATCGCGTCAAAGACATTTTCCATTATGGAAACAAGGAGTGTTCCTGTGCCGCGTGCCAATTGGAAGGGATTCCTCAAAATTGCCGAGCTTAGCTGCCCGGTAGCCCTCTATACTGCCGCCTCCACATCGGATCGAATTGCCTTTCATACGCTAAACCGGGCCACTGGACATCGGGTCCGCAGGCAATACATTGACAGCGAAACGGGAAAACCTGTCGAATCCGAAGATCAGGTCAAGGGTTACGAAATAGGCAGCGACGATTATGTCGTATTGGAACCGGACGAAGTGGCTGCGGCTGTTCCTGAGAGTGACAAGACATTATCCATTGAAGCCTTTGTCAAAGTCGATGCCATAGACGATGTCTATATGGATAAGCCCTACTATCTGTCTCCCTCAGACTCATCCGCGAATGAAGTATATAATCTTGTTCGCGAAGCCATGAAATCCACGCAATCGGTTGCGCTGGTACGAACGGTTCTGTTCCGGCGAATGCGCACGGTTCTCATCCAGGCCCACGACAATGGACTGATCGCGACGACGCTTAATTTCGATTACGAGGTACGTTCCGCGAAAGACGCTTTTGACAGTATCCCTGAAATGAAAATCAGCGGTGAAATGCTGGATCTGGCCAAGCACATTATTGGCACGAAAAAGGGCACGTTTGATCCTGAGCAGTACGATGACCGCTACGAAGCAGCGCTTGCCGATCTGGTCAAAGCCAAAATGGAAGGCAAAACACTTACTGTTCCCAAACGCGCAAGCGAAGCCAAGGTTGTCGACCTCATGCAGGCGCTGCGTGAAAGTGCGGGTATCAAGGCTGGGAAATCCAGCACCAAAGGTCAAAAGAAATCCGTGAAAAAGCCTGCAGCCTCCACGCAGAAGAAGGCGGGCTGATCCATGGCCGTATTGGAGACATACCATCAGAAGCGCGATTTTTCGAAAACGCGTGAACCCAAGGGCTCGAAAGGCAAGAAGGCCGGAAACAGTTTCGTCATCCAGAAACACGATGCTACGCGCCTGCACTATGATCTGCGGCTGGAGATGGACGGTGTGATGAAAAGCTGGGCTGTTACACGCGGCCCAAGTCTTGTGCCAGCTGAAAAACGTTTAGCCGTTCACGTGGAAGATCATCCGATTGAATACAATGCGTTCGAGGGGACCATTCCCAAGGGCGAATATGGTGGCGGCACTGTCATCATTTGGGATCGCGGTTATTGGACGCCTGTTGATGACGCGGCCAAGGGATATCAAAAGGGTCATCTCGAATTCGAGCTGCATGGTGAGAAGCTGCATGGCCGCTGGCATCTTGTGCGCATGCAGCGCAAGCCACGGGAAAAGCGTGAGAATTGGCTGCTTATCAAATCCGAAGACGATGCGGCACGGGACGCAAGCGATCCTGATATACTGGAAGAACGGCCGGAATCTGTCAAAACGGGCCGTGTAATCGATGAAGTCGCGGGCGAAGAGCCGGGATGGTCGTCAAAAACTGGGAAGATTAGCGGAAAAAAGCGGCACCTTAAGTCGCCGAAGACACCGGCATCAAAGACTGAGCAGGTCGAACTCGATCCTTCCGAGTTGAAAGGGTCCAAAAAGGGAGCGCTGCCGCGCTTCATTGAGCCAACCCTTGCCACGCTGTCACAAAAGCCACCCGCAGGCGCAGAATGGATTCACGAGGTCAAGTTTGATGGCTACAGACTGCAGGCGCATATCCATGCGGGGAAGATCAAGCTTTTCACCCGGACTGGCTTGGACTGGACGGCAAAATTCGGCAAGGAATTGGTTTCCGCATTTCAGGCGCTGCCTATTGGCAATGGGCTCATCGATGGCGAGCTCGTTGTCGAAAACGCCTCCGGCGCATCAGACTTTTCCGCTCTGCAGGCAGCGCTGAGCAATGATGACAGCAGCTGTTTCCGTTTCTATGCCTTCGATCTGCTTTACCTCGATGGCTACGACTTGAGAGCTGCACCATTGATCGAACGAAAATCGCTCTTGCAGCAGGTTGTCGGATCGGACGAAGGCTTGATCAAATACAGCGGTCATTTCGAAGAGGATGGCAAACTTGTCCTGTCCCATTCATGCCGCCTTGGTCTGGAAGGCATCGTATCCAAACAGCGCGATGCTCCCTACCGGTCGGGACGCGTGAAGACATGGATAAAATCCAAATGCTCGTCGCGGCAGGAATTTGTCATTGCCGCATACACGCCGTCATCGGCATCACGCAAGGCAATCGGCTCACTGGTCCTTGGCGTCTACGCAAAAGGCAAGCTTGAACATGTGGGTCGTGTCGGCACCGGTTTTACTGCACAATCGGCGGGAGAGCTGTTTCATAAACTCAGCGGGCTGCGCATTCAGGAAAGTCCCTTTGCTGAAAAGCTGAGTGCGATCGAGAGCAGGAATATCCGTTACATCAGGCCGGAGCTTGTAGCTGAAGTTGAGTTTCGCGGGTGGACGGCCGACGGAAGCCTGCGTCACGCTTCGTTTCGCGGATTACGGGAAGACAAGGTAGCAACGGACGTCATCAGGGAAACGCGCAAAATGTCTGCCACACCCAAACAACCGAAACGGACAGTCCAACTCACGCATCCCGACCGTATTTATTGGCCGGATGCGGGTGTCACCAAGGAGGGACTGGCTGATTATTACACGGAGGCCTGGCGGTACATCGAACCTTTCATTGCAGGCAGGCCGCTGGCGCTTTTGCGCGGTCCGTCCGGCATCGACGGACAGCTGTTTTTCCAGAAGCATGCATGGAAAGGCCTGAATGCCAATATCGATCTGATCAAGGATCCAAAGGACAAGGCGGGCGAGCCGCTTATCAGCATCAATGATCTGGATGGGCTCATGGCTCTGGTTCAATCCGCCGTGCTGGAAATCCATCCATGGGGGTCAACACTCAAGGATTGGGAACACCCGGATATGATCATCATGGATCTGGATCCGGGTCCAGATGTCGGCTGGCAGACTGTCATTGACGCTGCATTGGAAACCCGTGACAGGCTCAAGCAGTTTGGCCTCAAATCCTTTGTTAAAACATCAGGTGGAAAAGGACTGCATGTGGTTGCGCCGCTCCAGCCGAAAGCCACATGGCCAACCGTCAAAGCCTTCACCAAAGCCATCGCCGATGCCATGGCTGCCGATGATCCTGACCACTATGTTGCAACGGTGACGAAATCAAAACGGCAGGGGAAAATTCTGATTGATTATCTGCGCAACCAAAGAGGTTCGACCGCTGTCGCGCCCTATTCGACGCGGGCACGTGCAGGTGCACCTGTTTCCATGCCGCTTGGTTGGGATGAACTCGATCTTTCCATCGGACCAGCCTATTTCACTGTCGGTAACGCGATGACGCGCATCGACGCATTGGCCAGCAATCCGTGGGAGGATTTCCACAAAGCGGCGAAGCCACTGCCAGCGGCAAAGCCCGGCCGCAAGCCAAGCTCATAGGTTGGGTCAGCGCTTCTTCGGGGCCTTGGCTTCGGCAGCGAGACTTTTCTTCAACGCGTCCATGATATTGACGACATTGCTTGGACGTTCCGGTTGGACTTCGGCTTTCGGAGGCTTCTTCCTGCCCTTCTTTCTCGCGCTGATAATATCCAGCAGGCGATCCTGAACCGGATCATCCAGCATCAATGTATCCCAGGGTTTGGTTCGTTCCTTGATCAGATCGGTCATAAGACCAAGGGATTTTGCGTCGGGTTTTGCGGTCTTTATGTCACCGAAATATTCGCTCTTGTTGCGCACCTCGTCGCCATAGCGAAGCGTCCATACAATAATGCCCTTATCTCTTGCTTCCAGCATGACCGCGCGCTCCCGGCGATAAAGTACAAGGCGGGCTATGCCAACAGTTTTCGTGGCGGCCATGGCATCTCTTATGACAGAAAATGCTTCTTCACCGACGGGATCGTCAGGCAGGAGATAGTGGGGCTTGTCGTACCAGATCCATTCAATACTATCGCTTGGAACAAAGACATTGATGTCGATGGTCCGTGTGCTTTCCAGAGCGACGGCCTGTAATTCATCATCCTCGAGCATGACGTACTCGTCTTCGCCGCGCTGATAGCCCTTGACCTGATCATCATCGTCAACGGCCTTTCCACTGACTGAATCGATGTATTCACTGACAACGCGATTACCGGTTGTCCGGTTCAGGGTGTGAAAGCGGACTTTCTCATTCTCCGTGGTTGCCGGCATCATCGTCACCGGACATGTGACCAATGACAATTTCAAATAACCCTTCCAGAAAGTATGTGGCGCCATAGCGGATACTCCGACAATCCTATGAAACGACCCACATACTGTTCGGTTCCACCTGGTCAGGACAAGATCGTGGTACCATTGATCCCGAAACTTCCGCTACAGTCAGCCCTGTGCACGACCGGACCAGGCAGTTTGATTTTTGGCGCGTTCATATGCCTTCACATCACGACCACTTTCGCGCCAATCCTGACGCGCTCGTAGAGGTCGTTGACGTGACTGTTTAACATCCGGAAACATCCGGAAGACGATGTTGTTCCGATGGTTTCTGGTTCATTCGTGCCGTGGATACGGTAAAGCGTTTCACCTAGGTAAATAGCGCGCGACCCCAAAGGATTGTCCGGACCGCCGGACATGGAAACCGGCAAATCCGGACGCCGCTTCAACATGTCGGCAGGCGGCGTCCAGTTTGGCCACTTTGCCTTGCGGCTCACTTGCTCAACTCTATGCCATGCAAACCCTTCACGCCCGACACCGATCGGATAGATGAGCGCCTTGTCTCCAAGAACGAGTAAAAGCGACATCTTCTGCGTATCGATGATGATCGTTCCCTCGGCTTCATTGCCTGAATATGTGACATATCGCGGTGCTTCTACGGGGGCCGCGCGATGCTTTTGCCGCATGGTGCCGGGATTGGACTCGCCAAACAGAAAGTCCCTGTATTCGGGTGAGATGGCGTTGGCGCGTTCAGTCCGATAGCCGGAGTCTGGATTGGTCTGCGCATGCGAGGCTTGAGCGCTGAAAAAAAGCGCGAGCATAACGAGAACGGCAGAATACTTTAATGATGGCAAGGGTTGTCTCCCGGCGTTAGATAACCTTGGCTGCGACGAGATAATTGGCGACGGCGCTGAATCTGCGCTCCGGTACCGGTGTACCCAGGCTCACGGCTTCCAGATCCAGTGCGAGCTCTTCGTCTTCGTACATCGGAATTGCCAATGTCTGAGCTCTGGCCAACATCACCTGATAATTCTCCGGCGTAGAACGACAGGTCAGAACCGGCACCGGCGTCTCTCCGGCGGCGTAGCGTATGCCAATAACAAGACGGTCGCGGCTTATGATCAGAAGCGAGCTGTTCTTGAGACCAACCTTCACCGCACTGGTTGCGCGCCGCTCCGCCAACCGCTCGCGCTGCACGGCCGGGTCACCTTCAATATCCTTGCGTTCGCGCTTGAGTTCGCTTTGCGTCATTTGCATTTCGCGCAAAAACAGCCAGCGCTGCAAAAGAACGTCGAACGCCCCAACAATCAGAAAGGCAATGACCGACGTGATGGCCAAGGGGCGAACCATCGCCCAAAACGTTTCCTGTGTGCAGGCGCCGCCACAGGAAGGCGACTGGAACAACGCCTCCAAACCCGACCGGAACACGATGATGAAAGCCACGCCAAGCAACGTAATTTTGACAATCCCCTTCAAGAACTCAACGACGCTCTTGAGGGAAAATATCCGCTTGAAACCTGTCGTTGGACTGATACGGCTGAAATCTGGCTTCAACGGATCTGAAGAGAACACAAAGCCACCAGTGATTGCAGCATTTGTGACTATGATGATGGCAATTGTGATAATCATAATTGGCAGAACAGACGTCAGAAATCCGCCGATCGCTATCCGGGTCATCCGATACAAGACATCCGCGAATGGCTGTTCGTAAAATCGCGATGCTTCTTCAAACATGGTTTCAGCACGAAACTGTAGCGATGCCAATATACTGGAAAGAAACACGATTCCACCGAGCAATGTTGCGCCGGACACCATATCCGTGCTGTGCGCCACCTGCCCTTTTTCACGGGCGTCATCAATTTTCTTCTCTGACGCCGGCAGATTTTTTTCTTCACTCGTGTCGGTCAAGGCTCATATCCGCGTTTCGCTTCGCCATTTGTGCCACAAACAACCATACTCACAAAACAAAATATGAAACTTGTGAAACTGCCTTCATATGCGCTATTGAGTTAGCTCTGAATATTCGTGGGGGGGGGGAGTCGCATGGCACTATATTGGGTGAATGCCTTGGCTTATGGGGGGTGCATTGCTCGCTCTATCCGGCTGCAACACCTCATCCCAGACACAACAGCCGCAAATGACCGATCAGGCCCGGCTGGTGAAGCTCGCCGCCGATGTCGAGCGGCGCGGCGACAGCGGAACAGCGCTTGCACTGTATGAACGCGCGGCAACCTCTTCCACAGATCCGGCCATCCAATTGCGGCTGGCGAAAGCACGGGAAGCTGTCGACGATTTCGAGGGCGCCGAAACCGTCTATCGTACCATCCTGACCGCAAACCCCAACAATGCCGAAGCACTCACAGGCTTGGGATCGATCCAGTTGCAGAGCGGGGATGCACAAGGTGCCGTTCGCTCGCTCAATGCGGCGGCAACGCAGAAACCGTCCGGCCGAACTTATAATAAGCTTGGAACAGCCTATATCCTGCTGGGTCAAACCGACAATGCTGAAACGGCATTCAGCAAGGCGCTTACAATGGAACCGGGCAAGCTCGATACCCGGACAAATCTTGCATTGGCTCAGGCCATTGGCGGAAAATTCCCGGTCGCGACCTCGACAATGCAGGAGGTGGTTGCTTCACCCTTGGTCGAGAGACGGCAGCTGATCAATTACGCAGTTATTTTGCGTATGTCCGGCCGGGCCGATGAAGCGCGGGCGGTTCATGTTCCAGAGATGACGGCTGCCGGCAAGGAAACCATCCTGCGACAGGCAGCCAATGCAATCTCCATCAAAGACCCCGCTTCCCGTGCCAAAGCGATCGGTATGATCGCATCAGGATAACGGCGAATTCAGATGCCGCCGAGATTGGTGGTGGATTGGGTTGGTTTGCTGCCTGTGCGCTCATCCCCCTCAATAATGCGCTTGGCGGCCCGCGCCACGGGCGCAGCCATGGCGGGTCCCATATCCCGGCCGCGCACCAGATCGCTTTCCTTTTCGGCCATCAATTGAAGGTTGAGATTATTGGCGCAGCCTGACGGCAGATAAAGCGCATCTGCCGTGTTGTCGGGCGTTGTACATGCATCGGGCACAAGCATGCGTCCTTCAGCAACGGCGCCCGGCTTGTCATAGCCTTTCCGTACAACTTTGCCATTACCGCCAGCCGCAACCGGGCCGGTGGAGACATAGTGATAGTTGGGAGAATAGGGTTCAGGCTGAGTCATGCATCCGCCTACACCAAGAACGGCAAGCAACACGGCCGGACAAAGGACCTTATGCGGGATAACCATCATATTCTTAATCTCCCACATAGAACCCATATCCTTTTTTCGTAACCTGCCGTTTTTTGGCAACCGGCGCTGACAACACACCTCCGGGACTATCCAGTGGCGTCTTCAACGATCTGTCGGATCGCGGCTGAACAAGATAGGGCGTAATAAGGATGACAAGTTCAGTCTCGTTGCGTTGAAACTTCCGCGATTTGAACAGGCTTCCCAGAATGGGGACGTCACCCAAAATAGGCGTCTTCTCCAGCTCCCGTGTTTCCTCCCGTTGAAAGAGGCCAGCTATGGCGAATGTCTGGCCGCTGCCGATTTCAACAGTGGTGTCCGCCTTGCGAACCTTGAAACCCGGAACGCTGACCCCGCTGATGGTCACGCCCGTAGCAGCCGAGATGGTGCTGACCTCCGGCTTTACCTGCAGAGAAATGCGGTTGTTGGGAAGAAGCGATGGCGTGAACTGCAGCGATACGCCAAATTGCTTGTATTCGATACCGATCTGTCTGTCGCCCGCCGGGACCGGGATCGGAACTTCGCCACCCGCAAGGAAACTGGCAGTCTGTCCCGTCACTGCTGTGATATTCGGCTCCGCGAGCACCGTCAAAATGCCGTTGTTCTGAAGCGCATCAAGCAGGACATCGACGTTCACATTTCCCGTCCCCAGATGCCCGCTGATCCCGCCGGTGCCCGTCTGGAGTGGATTGCCCTTTACAATGCCGAATGAAAACGAACCGCTATCAATCAGGGCACTCCAGTTAAGGCCGTAGCGCTCCAGAGAATTGCGCGAAACCTCGGCAAACCGCACGCGGATGTTGACCTGATTGGCGCCCTGAATCGTGGTGTTGTTGACCGGGGGAACACCGGGCTTTGCATAGGATTGGATTACAGACTCGGTGTCCACCGCCTCGCCCACCGAGCGGGCTTTCCCCGTCGCAACCGTCTTCTCACCAAACAGCTTCACATCGATAATCGTGTTGGGCTGCAAGGTCTTCATAGATTGCTTGGCGGGATCGGTATTGCCTGAGATGATCAGCTTCATCGTACCGCGCAGACTCTGGTCTGCATTGAGTGCGATAAGATTGGTGGTGCCGACAGCAGAGCCAAATACATAGATGGCTCCCGGCGAGACAACGCGAACATCGGCAATCTGCGTATCGGCCACGAACACTGACTCGACAGGCTGATCAAAGCGGATGATGACGCCCTGCCCCTGGGTCAGCTTCAATGGCTGGCCGGTCATTGCATCAACGCTGATCGTTTGCGCAAACGCGGTTCCGTTCACGAGCATCATTGATATCACGCCCAGAAGCAGAGCTGCGAGCCTCATGCCAAAGAGCCATTTCCTATTGCGTATAAAGTCATTCACTAGTCTGGGTCCCCCGACCTTGCTGCCGGTCTATCCGGCTGTTTCCGTCTGGTCATTACGTTCCGCCGTCAGTGATGACGGCTTGTCCGGTGCAGGAAGTGCGATTGTAGCCAGTGACTGCACGTTAAATTCCGAGGCAATTTCCTGATAAGAAAGCACAGGGATATCCACGTTCTGACCAGCGAGAATACTGAAAATCTGCCGGCGGATATCGATTGACGTCAGTATAGAACGCTTCAACATCGGGTCGCCGGAATTCAGCAATGCAGTCACCTGATCGATAAGCGGTTTCAGCACATCATCCTGTATATAGTTTCCTTGCCTTAAGGCCGTTCTGATAGCCTCTTCGATCTGCCGGGTCAGGATGAACACCGGAATGATCCGGTTCTTCTCAGCGCGCCGGTGGCTGATCTGACGTGACAGGCCGCCTCGCACCAGCTCTGCCATTTGATGTGCACTTTCAATCTGTGGCGCATTCTCGACGATTGTTTCCAGGATCGCCCGCATATTGGTAACGGGCACATCCTCCTCGACAAGGCGGCGCAGAACTTCCGAAATTTTTTGTACGGAAGAGACTTCAACCGCCTCTTTCACCAGCTCGCCATACTGGCTTTCAGAAGCGGCAAGCAAAGCCTTCGTCTCCTGTATGCCCGCGAAATGCGAGGCATACCGGCGCAGGGCATGGAACATAATTTCAAGCAGAACCGCGTCCGGTGCGTAGAACGTAACACCCGCATCAATCAGTGATTGCTCGTGCTGTTTGTGTACCCAGAAGGTGGGCCTGCGGCCAATGAGCGACCCGGCATCCTCATAATCGATGCTCATCAAGTCGAGATCGGTTGCTGTATCCAGCACAAGCAGGTGCTCGGGCTCAATCGCACCCTCGACGATAGGCACTCCTTCGAGGTCGATGCGGAAATCATTTTTCTCGCCGTCTTCCGTCAGCAAAAGCTGCGCCTGCGGAATATTGATGCCAAGATCGATAAAGATACGGCGCTTGATCGTATCAGCACCCGTTGCAAATTTTTCCGCAGAAATCGCCTTGCCCAGGTCTTCGCCGAGCCAGACCGCAAGGCGCGACATCGGTTCGCGGGACGGTTCTGGCGTTTCAAGCGGGACTTCCTTTGCTTCCTTCTCCAGCGCAAAAACGGCACTCTCCGTCTTGATCTGGCGCTTGCGAAAAAATGCGAGCCCTCCTGCTATCGCAGCCAGCGATAGAAAGACCATAACGGGCATACCCGGGACAAAGGCAAGCAGGAACAGAATAACCGCAGCCAGTGAAATCGCGCGGGGATCAGCGCCAAGCTGACCAATGATTTCGGATCCAAGATCCTGGTTGCCATGGGAGGCGACGCGCGTCACAACAGCGCCGGATGCAACGGATACCAGCAGTGCCGGTATCTGGGCTATCAGGCCGTCACCAACCGTCAGCAGGGAGTAGGTATGGGCCGCTTCGCCGAACGACAGCCCGCGCTGCCAGATACCAATGCTGAGCCCGCCAATCAGATTGATACCGATGATGAGGATGCCGGCAATGGCATCGCCCTTGATGAATTTCATCGCGCCATCCATGGCGCCGTAGAACTGGTTTTCCCGCTCGAGGTTCTGGCGTTTGACCCTGGCTTCGGCGGCATCAATGTCGCCGTTGCGCACTTCATTGTCGATGCTGATCTGTTTGCCGGGCAGAGCATCAAGCGTGAAGCGTGCGGCGACTTCCGCCACGCGCTCTGCACCCTTGGTAATAACCACGAATTGAGCGACGGTGATCACAAGGAAAACAACAAGACCGACGACAATCTCACCACCCACGACGAAATTACCGAACGTGTTGACGACATCGCCAGCGTCGGCCTGAAGCAGGATAAGACGCGTTGTGGTGATGGTCAGAGACAGGCGAAACAATGTTCCCAACAACACCACTGATGGCAGAGCGGAGAATTCGACAGGTTTGGAAATGTAAAACGCGACGATGAGCACCATTAAGCTGAAGGCGAGATTGATGCCAATCAGCACATCAACCATAACGGTTGGCAGAGGCAGGATCATCATGCCGATTGCCAGCAGCACCATGATGGCGACGACCAGATCGGTACGCTTCGCCGCCATGCGGGCCAGTTGGTTGAGGTGCAACAGTATCTTCATCATCACGATCCAACTGGAGCGGTTGGGGAAGGCTCAGACCTTTTGGCCATGAAATCCGAGAACGTGTCCCGGGCTTCCTGAAACTGGCCCGCGGTCCACAAGGCGCGGCTTTCCAGTGCCGCCAGTTCCGGCAGGAACTCGTCACCCAACCCCGCGATGCGGTCTATCGTTGTCAAAGCACGGTTGGCTGCACCCTGTTCGATGAACACTGTTGCCAATGTTTTGAGAATGGCGACATCATCCGGGGCCACGCGTGCCGCAAGCAGCAGGAACACCAGACCACGATCCAGATTCCCAGCCCGCCAATAAAGCCGGCCCAATGTGTGAAGGTATTCGGCGCTGTCACGCTCGCTGAAGTTCAACGGACTTTACCTCTGCAATTCGACCGTTCACTTCCCGGCATTTGTCGATTTCTTCCTGCATCAACTCCACCGCGATAGCAGCAATGTCGGGCCCAAGTTCGAGGAGAGGCAAGACATGTTCCAGAATGTGCAAAAGCATTTCTTCGCTGTGAAAGCCCTTCAGCTTTCCAATTGCCGATGAATCAACGCGCGAAAACTTATCCGTCCGCTTGCGGTTGGCATTCTTTCCACGCTCGTTGAAAAGCTTGGTCCTGCGCAGGGCGGCCTCGAACGACTGAACGTCCGTTGCTGCATTGGAACCGCCACGATCACCGACAGCAGGAAGCAAGCGCTCTGCGCGCTCCCGACTATCAGTACGACGCAGATCAAGCGCCATTGGCCTCTCTCCCGCCGGTTAGAATGTCAACGTGAATTCTTCCACATTGCGTTTGACGACAAGTCTGTCCGCGCCAATTTCCTTGATGATCCAGCCATCTTCGAGAGCAGCGCCGGTATAGAGCCGCGAGCCATCAGCCGCGATCGCGTAGGGCTTTTCTCCAAACCAGATCGCCTGTAATTTGAACTTGGGTTGAATTTTATTGGCCACCTGATGGACGCTGCTCGAGACAACGTTGTGGCTGCCATACTGGCTATCAAACCTGTACTGAACATCCGCCCATTTTTTCATCTGTTCCTGATCGACAGCACCATCGACGTGAACACGTGATCCGTCCCATTGAACATCCAGAGAGCCAAGGCCGTTGTCAGCCAGCATTTGGTTGAGCACCTGTTTGGGGTCAGCCACCGCCGCAACGTTGGGAACAACCTGTGATGCGGCACCAAGCGTCGAGTCGGTACGGCGGCCATCGAGATTGCTGGCAACCCCCGCCTGAACCAATGCGATCGATACACCGAGCAGCGCAACACAACCGCCGAACAATCCGACCTTGCGCAGCGGCTGGAGATAGGATTGCAGATTGTTCTGCACCCTGGCTGGGCCATTCAGCACCATGGAAACGCCGCCCGCCAGGATTCGTACAGGCAGCTTCGCGCGCATGCCCTGACCAATGTCGAGCTTTGTCCGGCCGTTGACAATCACTTCGCCGCCATGGGCTCCAATGACCACCATCGCGCCAGCACGGCGAATGGAAAAATGCCTGCCCACGATCGAGCTGTCGCTCAACAACAGATCGCAATCGGTAGACGAGCCGATTTCACAATCATTGCCCGAAATGGGAACAGTTACACCGCGATGGACACCATCGAGAACATTCAACGTCAATTCACTCGTGGCGCCAGAAATTTGCTTTATCAACATCATGTCAAACCTGCATTTGTTGTGGTCGCCAAAACCCGTGCCAAACGGCGCGTACAAAGAAAGAAGAGAGAGGACGGCTTTGACCGTCCCCTCTCCAGTAGAAATCAACCAATTTTTGCCTTGGCGATATCCAGCACGCTCTGGCCATCCATTGTTGCAAGCTTTGTCTGCGTTGCTTCTTTCTGGATGCGATCAAATGCTTCTTTCAAAGAAGCAAGATTGCTGTCGAAATTGGTGGATGATGAGGAAGCGTTTACGGAACCTGACTGTGCCATGATGAATCCCTTTTGCGTTTCAATTAATCACCGGCTCGGGACTCCGAGCCCTTTATAAGCACAAAGCAGTGCTAACTCACAACTAACAGCATACTCATATGTTGGCAATATTACATAAAAGAGATTACCACCGCTCATGGCTCTTTTGTCTTACAAATATTACAGCCGCCCATCGCATCGCGAACCCAAATGCAAGCTAAATAGTTGTTTTAATTTGAATTTTCTTGATCAAGAAAAGAATTCGACAATGCACACATGGCTTTCCCACCACTCACAACCCCATCACAATAACATTGACAGTGAATACTCACAATTGTAATCATTTTATGGTGAGTTCGCATAACCGGGATGTGAAAGCGTGGCAGAAAACATCGCCTATTTGGGTCATTCCGCTTTCGTGACGGCACTTGCCGCAGCGGTGGTGATGTTTGGCGTGTCGGCTGCAGCTGCGCTCCCGGAATGGACGAACAAGCCCTATCACTACGTTCTGATCAATCAGGATTTGCCTGGGGCTATGAAGGAATTCGGCCGAAATCTCGGCTTCCCGGTTGTGCTCGATGGTCAGGTGCGGGGTCAGATCCGCGGCCAGATCAAGGCACAGACTGCCGGACAGTTTCTCGACGAGCTTGCCGAAGGCAATGGCCTGAACTGGTACTTCGACGGCGCGATTCTCCACGTTAGCCCCAGTGACGAGTTCAAGACACAAGTTATCGAACTCGGCCGGCTCACGGGTGATACCGTACTGCAGGAAATGAAGCGCATGGGACTTTATGACGAACGCTTCTCCATCAACTACAGCAAGAATGCCGCGGCACTGCGTGTCTCAGGCCCGCCTTCCTATATTGAGGTTACACGAGAGGTTATCTCGACCATACAGCCTCCCCCCGTTGCCGCAGATGATCCCCGAGTACGCGTGTTTCGTGGCCGCGGTTCAACGGTTGATGAGACCGTTGAATTGCAGGCCAACCGCAAACGCGGAGATGCGCAGGAAGCGCAGCCTAATAACAATTCGCCCAAAACGATAAACTGAGGAGTTCAACCATGACAGTAGAACGGACAACGGCGATTACCCAGCAGCAAGCCACCTCTCCGGCTGATGATGCGGCGCAGAAGAAGTTCGAAGAGGAATTGCAAAACTCGATGCTTTCCGGGGCAACGTCCATGTTCACACAGTTCATCATGGATATTGCCGGCGACCAAATGAGCGAAGCCAATTCATCTGAGTAAGTATCAGGCTTAACCGATCAACGAGGTACTCTCCAATGGTCACTCAAATTGCCCCGGTCAGCGGCGTTTCACAGCACCAGCTCGTCGAGCCTATCTCTGCAAACCAGCAGAATATTTATGAACATGTCGCAACGACCATCCAGTCGATGCCGCATGGTGCAAGCCCGGTCGATGTAGGCCGGAGTCTCGGCACTGCATTCAAAACAGTTGCAGACCGTCTTGAAAGCGGAAAGCTCGAGGTTCAGCGCTTCTTTGCTTCCAGTGATGGAACGTCCGCGACGGCTGGACAGCCCAAGGACCAGCAGTCCTCGCTGAACAAGGACAAGATGGGAAATCTTATCCAAGGCCTCACCATGTCTTTTGATCTGATGCAGCGCCAGCACATGATTGCCAACGTGCCTGTCCAATTGACCACCAGTGTTCGTGAAACGACACGCGGTGGTGGTTGAGGTCAATAGCAATCCCATGACGCATACGTTTCAACGCATGATTTTGGCGATTGTCGCCGTGTGCTTTCTGCAGGCATGCAAATCGGATCTTTATACCAATCTCGATCAGCGCGAAGCCAACCAGATTGTGGCGACGCTGCTGACACATGGGATTTCCGCGACCCGCAAGCCGCAGAAAGATGGCAAGCTGACAGTGGTCGTCGATGAGGATCAATTTGCCGAAGCGGTGACGCTGCTGGCCGAGAACGGCCTGCCGAAAGCCGAATTTGCCACCATAGGCAGCGTATTCAAGAAAGAAGGACTGGTCGCGTCACCGGTGCAGGAGCGGGCTCAGATGATCTACGCTCTGAGCGAGGAACTCTCCCGCACGGTTTCCGAAATTGACGGTGTCCTGTCCGCCCGTGTTCATGTGGTTCTGGCAGACAACGACCCGCTCAATCGCTTTGCAGCCCCGGCATCGGCCTCCGTCTTCATCCGGCACGAACCCTCACTCAATATCAATGCGCTGATTCCACAAATCAAGACTCTGGTTGCAAACGGCATTGCCGGACTGAGCTACGAAAAAGTTTCCGTCATTCCTGTTGCCGCCCCGCAAAAGGCGCGCGAAACGCCCCCGGCTCTTGAGGTACGGGAATTCATGGGTCTGTGGCTGACAAGAGAAAGCGAAACCCGGGTTCTCTGGATTGCAGCAGTGGTCGGGCTGTTTGTTCTGGCTCTGCTGGGCGCCATTGGGTTCCTCCTCTGGCAACGCCGGACACCTGTCACGTACGCACTTGAGCCTGCCGAAATCGTTCGAAATGGAAAGACGCCATGACAGTGTCCGTGCCCGGCGCTCAGGATTTTGCATTCGCCTGGAGCACCTATCTCAACAACACTGCCAGGTTTGTCCATCCGAGCCGCTTATCGGAATGTTTTGGCGGTATGCTCCTGCCTGAAGGCATCGAGTATTTGCGCAACTCGCGGCGTGTCGGGCGCAATGTGCGACGGCTTATAGGCGAACATTTTGCGCTTCCCGCCTTACCGGATGACTTGACACTGGAGGCGCCTGATCTGCAGCTTCTGTTGATGTCGGCAGAAGACGTCACAGCCTTTGAGCTGCGGTGCGGTGCGATGTTTCTGGCAAATTCCCTCGCTCAGATCATTCAGTCGGCCGCGGTGCACAAGCTACGGGAAACATTGGGGCAAGAGGTTTATGGGTTGGCGCTGGCACACCGGCATTTGGCAATTTCGGCCGAACCCATAACTGACCCCGAGGCGCTGCTTGCTGCCATGCGGAAGGAGGGCCAAGCCTGCCTTTCCAGCTGGCGCGCGAGCATGCCTGACACCGTCAACCAATGGTACGGGCTCAAACATCCCACCAATGCGCAAATCCAGCCAGCGCACAGTGGCGACCGGGGAAAGCGCGCGCTTTCTATTGTCCGGCATTCGTCGACCTCAGCAGCAGATATGGCGGCCGCATGATGGACATGCCAAGGGCTCCCATATCCCGTATTGTCTCTGCACGTGACACCGTCCTATGGACTGACGCACAGGAAATGCTGGAAGCCGCCCGCAAGGAAGCAGCTGCTATCCGTAGTGCAGCACAGGCGGCCTTCGATGAGAGCAAGGCCGAAGGTTACCGCCTGGGCTTGCATGAAGGTGAACAGGATGCAGCGATCCTTGTTGCCGAAACGGTTACAAAGCTTGATCGTGATCTTGCGGCTCTGCAGGAACAAGTCGTTGATCTCAGCCTCTCTGTCGTCGAACAGCTGATTGGTGAAATCGATAACCCGGCCGTTATCGCCAGACTTGCGGCCAATGCCATTGAACTTCTGCGTCATGAACGTTCTCTAACCATTTATGTCGCTCCCGAACTCGAAAGGGATGTCGGGAAATTGCTGCATGACATTTCAGCTGGTCTGGAAAAAGGTCTGCCGGTTCGCATATCTGGTGATCCCCGGCTGGATAAAAAGAGCTGTCTGATTGTTTCTCCCAATGCAGTGGTCAATGCGGGTCTCGACGCTCAGCTGTCCATCATTCGCCAGGCTTTGATTGCCGCCCGCGACGAAGCTGAATTTGGAGCATTGTGACCGCATGCAGAGCGATCTAAGCCGGCTGATGAACCGCTTTCAAAAGGCAGCGATCAGTGCGCATCCACTGCAGGTGCATGGTCGCGTTCGCCGTATAACGGGCGTCATCATCCACGCGTCTCTGCCGATGGTCCGTATCGGCGAGTTGTGCGAAATCCGCGACCCGGTTTCAGGGCGCACCATTCCGGCAGAAGTCATTGGCTTTGACAATGACGAAGCAGTCCTTAGTCCAATCGGCGACATGGCAGGCATGTCCACACGGGCCGAGGTCATCCCTACCGGCAGCATCATGCAGGTTCCCGTTGGGCCTGGTTTGCTGGGATGTGTGGTCAATGCTCTAGGCGAGATTGTGAGTGACAACAGCCATGATCCGGATGCGACCAGCGAAATCGTAGCACTCTATCCGACACTTTCAGAACCGGTTGATGCCTTGCAACGGGATCTTGTACGCGATCCATTGCAGCTCGGCATCCGCGCCATCGACGGTCTCCTGACGGTCGCGCGTGGGCAGCGCATTGGCATTTTTGGTGCGCCGGGTGCCGGCAAGTCCTCCCTGATATCCAGTATTGTTCGCGGGACCAAGGCTGACGTTGTGGTTATTGCGCTGATCGGCGAACGCGGCCGCGAAGTCCGCGAGTTTATCGACGTCCAGCTTGGTGTTGAGGGCAGGAAACGCGCCGTGACAGTCGTGGCTACGTCTGATCGTCCCGCAATCGAACGCGTCAAAGCCGCCCATTGCGCCACAGCGATCGCCGAGTATTTCCGTGATGAAGGCAAGGACGTCCTGCTGCTCATGGACAGCGTTACCCGCTTCGCCCGGGCACAACGGGAAATCGGTCTTGCTGCTGGCGAGCCCGGTACGCGCCGTGCCTATCCGCCTTCCTTGTTCGCCGCCCTTCCCCGCCTGCTGGAGCGTTCAGGACCCGGCACGGGTGGTTCCATCACCGGACTCTATACCGTGCTGACTGAGGGCGACGAAACACTCGATCCGGTTGCGGAAGAGGTGAAAGCCATTCTGGATGGCCATATTTCGCTGAGCAGCCAACTCGCCGAAAAGAACTATTTTCCGGCGATTGATGTCTTGCGCAGCCGCAGCCGTCTGATGGATGCCGTCGCCGGTGAAGGCCACAAGGCGAATGCCACTGCGATCCGCGAAATGATGGCACGCTATGAGGAAGTGGAGCTGCTGCTTCGGGTTGGAGAATACAAGGCAGGCTCAGATCCCGTCACCGACAAAGCGGTAGAGAAGCATCAGGCAATTACAGATTTCCTGCGGCAGGAAAGCCACGAGCACACGGCGTTCCACGACACTTTGGACCGGATGTGGGAGCTCGCCAATTGAAGAACCGGCAACGATACGAGAAACTTGTGCGCTTGCGAAAACTGCGCCTGCAGATTGCCGTCAATGCTCTGACAGTACAGCAAACACTCGTCAGCAATGCTGAAGCACAAAAGCAGAAGACCTACAACGATATGCTGCACCTCGCAGCAGAGCTGAACGCACGTGATGAGGAGAACCGGCGCAATCTGACAGGGAACACCGTCAGTCAGGCCACGCTTGAACGATACCGCCAGGATATCCTCGCTATCGACCAACAACTCGCCGAAAGCGCGGATTCCCACGCACAGGCACGGGAACACCTTGAGCAAATGCGGAGCGATTTGACGAAGAAATCTGCGGACTATCTGGCCAAGAAGAAATCGCTCGAACAATTGGAGACGGCATTTCAGGAAGAAAACAATGCTGCAGCTCTGTTGCAGGCGGAAATAGAAGATGAGGATCGTGACGAATTCCATAGCCCAACCCTCAATGCAGGACGGGCCTGATCATGCGCCGGAACACAAAACCATCTCCGCAGCCAGCTTACACAGCAGTTGATGATCCGGCGTTTCCGGTCATCTCACCCGCCTCACTGCTCGCGCACAACGCACTCTACCGCCGACGCCAGACATTGAAGACCGACATGCGCGGCAAACCGCTGTCCATTGGTCTATCAGCTCGTCCTTGGGCAGACGACGATACATCCCGCCGTTTCACTGTTTCAGCCGGTATCTGGAATCTTCGACTGGATATGCCCGGCAGTCTTGTCGAAAGCCTCGTGGCTGGGCTTTGCAAACCCGCGATATTCCACACGCTTTCAAGCCTTCAGCAGGCCATCCTGATCGAAGCGGCACTTGAGAACCTGCTTTCTCCCTTCGAAACGGCGCTGCTTCAACCCCTGCAATTCGTCGCCGACGCCAATTTGCATCATGCAGATGTGAAGCTTGATCTCGACGTCGCCTTCTCCACCTTTGAAGGCGTTGTCCGCGTCGGATTGAATACAGAGGCGAGCAAGCTGATCGTCAAGGCGTGGGATGCCATCCCGGCAGGTGCGCCGTTCAATGTGAACGGCCTTCCCATTCCTGTCCAGTTGCTGGCCGGGGCCCAGACCTTGAGCGTGGCCGAAATAGCGGCCCTGCAACCGGGCGATACCATAATGAGCGAGAGCAGCGTGCCGGGAGAATTATGCGCGTTGTGTGCAGGCCAGCTTCAGGCCCGCTGCATCCAATCCGGGCAAGGCATCTTACTGACCAGCAATTGGAGTCCAGCCACGATTACGCGGATGGACACTGACGAAATTCCAGTGGAAAGGGGAACGGCAATGGACGAAGGAGCGATCGATAATCTTCCTGTTCGCGTCATATTCGAGCTTGCACGCACCGACCTGTCGCTACGCGAGGTCAAAGAGCTCGCCGAGGGCAGCATCGTGCCGGTTGCGGCTATCAGTGAGGGCGCTGTGGCCATCATCGCCAATGGCAGGAAGATAGGCCAAGGCGATATTGTCAGGTTGGGTGAAGGCCTAGGCGTGCGCATTTTGCAGTTGGGCACACATGACTGACCTTCAGGGCAATATCCTGCCAATCCTGTTGCTGGTCACATCGATCGGATTCATTCCGCTCGCAGTTGTGACGATGACCGGATTTTTGAAGATATCCATTGTTCTGTTCCTGGTGCGCAATGCGCTCGGCATTCAGCAATCCCCGCCCAATCTCGTGCTGTATGGCATTGCTCTCATCCTCACGGTCTATGTCACCGCTCCATTGGTCGGCAATATTTACCGCGCGGCAGAAACCCAGTCGATAGATCTCAGCAATGTCGAGGGCATCACGCGTGCAGCCAATGTTGTGCGGGGCCCGCTGCAGGAACATCTGGCGCGATATTCCTCCGAAAGCGAACGGCAGTTCTTCCTGCAATCGACGGAGGGTATCTGGTCTGAAGAAGCGCGGGCAAACGTAAAGCCCGATGATCTCGTCGTGCTCGTGCCATCGTTCGTCAGCTCGGAATTGTCCCGTGCATTCCAGATCGGGTTTCTGCTTTACATACCGTTTCTGGTCATCGACCTCATTGTCTCAAACGTTTTGATGGCGATGGGTATGATGATGGTCTCCCCTACCCTGATTTCCATCCCGCTCAAAATATTCCTTTTCGTTTCCGTCGATGGCTGGTCACGGCTCATGCACGGCCTCATTCTCAGTTACAGGTGAAAACCATGCAGACTGCCTTTCTCGCACAGATGCAAAGTGCGCTGCTCACTGTTCTCCTGGTCTCAGCGCCGGCGCTGATTGTCGCCATTATCGTCGGCATCAGCGTCGGTTTGTTGCAGGCGCTGACACAAATTCAGGATCAAACGCTGCCGCAAACAGTCAAACTGGTGGCCGTGATGCTGGTATTGATTGTGGCTGGACCAGCGCTCGGTGTGCAGGTCACCTCCCTTGCCAGCCGTGTCCTTGATGAGTTCCCCGCCATGACGCGTTGAGAACGCCGATGGAACATTCAATGATCACGCTGCCACTGTTCGAAGCGGGCTATGCCATACTGCTGGCTACGTCCATCGCGATGTCACGCGGATTTGGCTTGATGACCATCTCACCAATATTCGTCCGCCTCGGCATTACCGGGCCGATACGGTCGGGCGTGGCTCTGGCCATCTCGATCCCAGTCATACCGGAGGTCATGCGTACCCTTGCAAGCAGGCCGCCCATGACCATTCCGTGGTTAGGCGCGATGATGCTCAAAGAGTTTGTCATCGGCTTTGCCATAGGTTTTCTCTTCAGCATTCCCTTTTGGGCAGCGGAAATTGCCGGCGATCTCATAGATCTGCAGCGCGGATCAACATCAGCTCAGCTTGTCGATCCTCAATCGGTGACGGAAACCAGCATCACCGGAACATTCTTTGCGCTTGCAATTATTGTTCTGTTCTTCTCATCAGGTGGTTTTTTGGTGTTGCTCGACAGTTTCTATAACAGCTACCGCATATGGCCTGTGACAGATTTCGTGCCTGTGCTGACCGGTGCAACCCTGCCGCTGTTCATCGGGACCGTTAATGGCATGATGCAGATGGCGCTTGTCCAGATCGGACCTATCGTGCTCGCTTTGCTGATTGCGGATCTGATGTTGGCATTTCTGTCACGCATGGCACCGCAGCTCCATGTTTTTGACTTGTCGATGGCTGTTAAAAACCTGATTTTTGCTCTGCTGATCGCGCTCTACGCGGTTTTTCTGATCCCGCAGATGCAGACTGAACTCGGACGACTGCGCCAGAACGTTGATGCCTTCTTTGACATCAAACCAGCGAACATGAAATAAAGGCGAAGCTTACCTTGCGTTGCGTTGGTCAGCCGAGCTTTTCACAACGAACGGCCGGAAGAACGAAACCGGAGGTGCGGGCGCTACTGCACGTTTCTCGAAAATACGGCATATTGTTGTAGCTTTCGCTATCGGGCGCCCATCATCGCTTGTCACCGTTACATCCACGACAGCCTGAGTAGCAGTCCGATGCACTACGGCCGCATTTGCATCAAGGTACCGGCTATCTCCCAGCGACAAAAACGTGACATTCAGCTGGGATGTCGCACAACCGGCGATAGACAGGTTTCCTGCCCCGAGCACAGCCGCTGCAGAACCCGATATCTCAATGAACGCGGCAATGGCACCACTATGAACATTGTCGGGCATCTGCGTTACATCCCCCTGCACGGGTAACCGCATCTTTACGGCATCACCATGAGTCGAAAGGAATATGATACCGAGACTACGCGCAAAAGGTGTCCTCAATAGAATTTCGTCTATCCATTCTCGGGCAAGTGACCGCATTTGGCTGGGATCCTGTTTCAGGCTAACTGCAACTGGGAGTACCACCTAAATTGTAGGAAGCATCCATTGGGGAGGGGCAACATGACATCGCGATTGCCGTTTGGCGATTACCTGCGAGGTTATGCGTGAGAGACATTTCCAAGAGAATATTCCAGACGAACTCTCCAAGACGATTTCTTCATTAAACGATAGTGTCGTGCCAAGTCTTCGTCAAAACAATTTCTCTTAACCTTTGTGAAGACGGCGCCGAACATAATCAGGCAGGGCAACCTTCCCTAAATGACATGAGTTCAATTTTTTTGAATATGAAAATTTGTGCTTGCCACGGGCCTGATATGCAGAAGGGCTGTGATTCACAGCCCTTCCCTATGCATTAAGTGCTCACAGACCCGTCAATATACGCGCTACTTCCCAACACGTGCCAACAGATGGGGTACAACCGCACGACACCAGGTCGAGGCAAAGGGATCGCCTCGATAAAAATGATTTACATGATCACACTACAGCGCCAGCTAGGATCAGGCAGCCTTGATCTGGCTTGAGCTCCAGAAGTACTTGTACTTCTTGTCGATCTTGCTGCGTTCAATCTCGTTACGGCCGAACATTGTCGACAAAGCCGCCCCGACCTGATTGATGCTGTGGGGGAAGCCTTGGCTGGTCAACTCGTTGACAATATCGCCAATACCGTGCTGTTTTTCGAAAAAACCAGCATCTCGCAGCTTTTTCACCCGTTCACGGCATGACCCGCCTGACGCTCCGCCGCTCCGCACGCGTTTACGCGAAGGAGCAGTACCAGCGGATTTGACAGAGGCGACCGCATGGAAATCATCCGGCAAACCGGCTTCTCCATCAACGTGACCATCTTCGCCAAATTTAGATCGCTCCAAAATAGGCATAAGCTTGTCAAGATAAGTTCTTACGAACTCATCCTCGCCTTCCAACTCTATTGTGAGTGATTGTGTGTTAATTAATACTTTCGCAATCGACATTTTCTTCGTACCATTTGCCCCAGGTATCTAACGTTACCATAGAACATAATAATTGATAAGCCAATGCTTCCAACGCATGGGACCGTTCACAAAACGTCATATCTCTTAAACATAAGGCTAATTAAAGGCCGAATCGATCCCCTTCTCCAATCTTGAGCTGAGCTGTGTGCATGGCATCTGAATGACTATTCGCAGGGGACATCATCATGGACTTGGGCGATAAATTGAGGCGGCTTCGCAGCGCCAGTAACGTTACACAATTGGACCTCGCGTTGCGTTTGGGGATTTCACAGCGCCATGTGAGCTTTATAGAACGGGATCGCTCCCGTCCGAGTCAGGCACTGCTCACAAAATGGCTGTTCGAACTGAACGCGCCGACATCGGTAATAAACGCGATGTTGCTGTTGGCGGGTTACACAGCACTGCATTACCGCCCGCAAGTGATGAAATCACCGTCTCTGAAAGGTATGCGCGGCGCAATCGAAGCTCACAGCCCAATGCCGGCACACATATTCTGTCCCGAATGGCACATCATGGAAATTAATCACGGCGCCCGGTGGTTGTGCAGCGAGTTGATGCCTGGATATGTGAGCCGTCTTGGCGATGCTGCTGCACATATCGATATGATTGATTGTCTGACTGCTGATGATGGAATGCTGTCACAGATGCTGGATCCGGTCTGTACGGCTCTGGCTTTTCTGAACCAGCTCCGTGTTGAAGAATGGGTGACACCTGCACTACGCCCGCGGATCGATCTCTTTGAAAAAAGCTTATGGAAGCGCTTCGACATTTCGACGGATCAGCGCCCCAGCGAAGCAGTCGATACCCATCTGGTGTTGCGTTTTAACAGCCGCTTCGGTCTCCTGTCGTTTTTCACGATACAGACAGTTCCCGGATTGCCACAGGATGTAACGACTTTGTCCCCGCGTGCCGAACTATGGTTTGCCGACGACCAGAAGACTCGCGAGATCGTGCACGCCAACTGCCCGCCACCGCCTGCAAATCCGGTCCAAGCCGCATAGGGCTTGGACTAGGTCGTAGACTCATAAATCTGATTGAGATGGTATGAGTGTACGACCTAATTTTCCAATCACGCAGAGAGAGCCATATCTTCTCTCTTGGAGTCGGCCGCCAAGGTATTCATCATGTTTACGGCCGAACCGCGCATATTTTCCCAGGCAAAAACTGAATTGCCCGGTCCCGCTGCTTCGTACTCCGCCCGCTCCTTCGTATTGGCATAGGCAGGATCGAGCATGATCATCGCACGATGAAGCTGGAAATCGATTTCCGCTTCAATACTGCCGGGCTCTGCCTTCGTCTCAAAAGCGATAGACTTTACCCCTCCATGCGGCTTGGGTGGTTGCGTTGATGTCGTCAAAGGTGGCGTCTTTTTCGGCGTTGCCGGGGGAGTGATTGGTGTTGCTGGCGGAGCACTCGTCTTTACCGGCATTGGCGTGGTACCCGACGGCACAGGAACAGGCGTTGTCGGCTGATCATCACCAAATACCTTGTGGTACAAGTCTCCCAGCGTTCCCATGACGCGGTTAAAATCAAGAAGCACATCGAGATTCGACTTGTCCTTGCTCTTGTCGCGGTCATTGGGAAGGAAGGAATCGATCAGCATGTACAACGGCACACCTATGCTGGTCGCGATACCGACCATACGCATGTTTTCATTGACGCGTTCTGATAGTGTCGGCATCCACTTTGGCGGCCGTTGCGCGGCATACCACGCGAGTCCGCCAGCGGCTTGTACACCATAAAGGATCGACTTGAGCGTTCCACCTTCCGGCAGACTTGCAGCAACACCACCAAGCAACAGGAAGCCAGGCAAGCTGGTCTGCCATGCAGTCTTGTCACTCCTGAAATTCATTTCATCTTTTTTCTTGCCCAGTTCGTCTATCTTCGCCTGTTTTTCAGGCGTCATCGGCCCCTTTTCCATCTTGATATTGGCAACGTTCTGTACCGCTTTGAGATAAGCGGTCTGGATCAGCACTGCAGGAAGGGCGCGCAACAGATTTCCGGCATCCTGACCAACCCATTGCACCAAATTCATGTCACCTGTGTGCTTGGTCAGCATCACTGACAACAAAGCGTTTGTTGGAGCAGCCAGCGCCCCTGCCTTGAAGAGGAAGCCCAAATGCGTTTCGGCCGACATGGAGCTTCCAACGAGGTTTTCTGCTCTCTTCCAGTCAATCTGGCCTTTTAGCTTTGGATCTTCATTTTCGAATTTGCTGAGCAGGAAACTATGAAGATCATCATAGGCTTTTCGCGCACCTTCGGTCCGGGCATAGCGGTCATAGGCAGCAGCGAACGTGTCCGGATCGCCGTTCCATAAATCCTCTATGCGCTGCTGCGCCTCACCGACATTGTCCCGGTCAATTGTCTGGTCGACCTTGAAGTCGGCAAGCTTGTTCATTTTCTTGAGTGTTACTTTTTCCGCAACGCTCGGATGGGTGAACCTATCGCCATCAACTTTTGGTAAAAGCTTCAGATCCGCACCTGAAACGCCAGAACGCTCATCCTTGTACGCCTTTCCGTAAGCGGCCACCGTCTTCAGTGTTTCGATAAGGAATTCTTTTTGCGCTTCTGATGGTTTGGAAGCACCTTTCCATCCGCTTTTCCAGAGTTTCTCGGCTCTATCCAAAGCCTTCGGCTCATCACCGCGTATCGCATGGCTGAATGCGCGCTGCACGCCATGATTGTTCGTCCACCAGGCCAATTTCGAGCCATTGGAGCGGATCGACAGCAACATGGCGGCAGAAGGTCCGTTCAACGTGCCGGAAGCCTGCGGGAAACCAAGAGTCTTTGCCACTTGAGCACCGGCACCCACTGCAAGCGTGCCTACCTTGATCAATCCGGTTCGCAGTTGAGGCGGCTTGCGCTCGCCCATAATGTCGAGGAATTCACGTCCCTTCTCCTTTGCATTGCGCCGACGCTGGGCGAAAAGGAGAGCTGAGAGATGCTCATCCGTCTCCAGCTTGTCAGGGCTGGCTGCTTTTGCCTGTCTGCGGCGCAGAGCCTTGAGCTCTTCCGGATTCAACCGAGCAATCTCTTCAGAAGAAAGTTTCTTGATCTCTCTGGGCTTGGTGAGAAGTGTGATGACAGGTTTTTCCGGAGCAGCCAATGCACCCGAACCATCCGGTTGCTTTTCATTCGCTGTTGGCTTGGTCTGTGGGCTCTGCACCGTTTTCGCCGCCGGTTGGTCCCTGCGCTTCTTGGCAGTTTCCAGAGCAGCCAACTGCTCGTCATTCAGGTTTGCCTTGGCTGCCTTGCGGATGCTTGAGGCTTGGGCCGACGTCAGGCTCTCCAGTTCACGCGGCTCCATGCGTGCCAATTGTCCCGGCAAAATAGAGCCCATCTCCTCCGGCGTTGTATGCGGCGTGATTGTTGGCTTGTTGTAGCTGATTGAATTGATCTTCGGCTTGGAACCCGTCCCCGTTTGAGCCGGGTTCAAATGCTCAGGATTGGCCAGCCCAGGAATGTTGAAGAATTCCGGCGGAGGCCCGGCATCAGGGTTCTTGCCTTGGTGGCTTTGATAGTCTTTCCAGAGTTCGCCCCAATTCTTTTCCCTTCCTGCAGCAGATAGACTGGCGGGTTGTCTTGAGCGGGCAAAATCGACAAAATCGTTCACTTGATTGATCACATCCGCGTCGTCAAAAGCTGGCACGGCGAATTTGCCCGGACCCTTTGGTTCCGGAAGCAATGACAGGGATGCGTTGAAGGCATCACCATCGTTGGACTGCTCTTTTCGCGGCCGCGTCATCATCAGTCCGCGCACGCCAAAGACAGAACCGACAGCGCCAGTGGCAACGCCGGTAACTGCATTGAACAGGTCGAGCCCCTTCAAATTACCCGAGGCAATGTCGTGAACTGAGACTACCGTCATCGGCACACCGATGCTGAGTGATGACCAATCGAGCCCGCGTGCAGTACGGTTCAATTTTCCGCCATTGCTCATATATTCGGCAGCCCTGAGCGCCATAGGTGTGTCGGCGCGCAACGCACCAATACTGCCTCGGAGCGCCTGGGTTGCCGACATCTCGGAAACAGTGCGGAACATACCAAATGTTCGCAAACCACCTGCTGCCATGGGTATGAATGAGCTGGCTACCGATCCCATATTCATCCATGATTCCGTATCGCCCCACTCGCCGCCATGCTGGAGGTGATTGACCTGCCGGGCGACAGCGCGGCCACCGAGATAGGCACCGCCCGTCATGGCGATGGGCGCTGCTATGGGCGCGAAGGGTGGGATAAACGAGGCAACCGTTGCGACTGTCGTCACTGTTGCCACAACCGGATCAATGATTTTTTCGGCAACAGTGAAATTGCGCGCACTGACAACTTCCAGTGGAATGGTCGAATCCGGACCTTTCCGCATATCGAGACTTCGCGGCACGACGAGTTTGCCGCCCTCGCCAAACTGGGTGTTGTTGTCCTGAAAATCCTTTAGGTTTTCAAATTTCTTGCCGGTCACGTCGACATAGTAAACCTTGCCGCCGCCTTCCTTGACCGCAATCAGCGCCGTCGGCTGAGAGCCCTGGCTGCCATCGATGTGAAACATCGGGACGATTTTGTAATTGACGGAGTCACCGGCAATATCGTGAATTTCCCCTGTGATCTTCTCCAGCGTTTCCGCATCGCTGCCATTGAGCTGGAACGCACTGCGTACCGTCTTATCAAGATCGTCACCAATTTTAGTGGTCTTGAACTGCTCGGTGTAGCCGGCGCTATAAAGATCTTGCATCTTCAACTGGTAATCTTGCAGCGCCTGATCGCGGCGCTTCTCGAAATAGGTTGACTCCAGGTTCTTGGCATAGGCCTCGGAACCACCGTCGTCGATCAGCTTCATCGGCTGGGTCAGAGCGAACTCCAGCTTATTGAGGTCCGAAACGGTTCTCTTGCGGGCTTGCTCGGCCGCATCTCTTTGGCTCGTGGCTGTATCAAGCGCGGACTGGGCATTGGCAACGGCTGGATGAACCCATATCCATTGGTCGCCCTGCTGGATGCGAACCTTTTCCCCATTGCCGGCAGATGCGTCCACACCCGTTCCAAGTGGCGTGGTGTAAGCCGCATTGACCACATTCGAGCCATTGGATTGCGGTTTGCCGGAAGAGACATCAGGTGTGCCAGCGCCATATTTGGCAACAGCATCGTCACGTGCTTTCTTCAGCTCTGGAATGGCCGCATTCAGATCCTTGATCTGAACATCCAGATCAAGGATCTGAACTTTCTTGACTTCTATACCTGCCGAAGTGAGCGCGCTCTGCGCACTGGCGAGACTCCCCTGCCCGCACATTTCCGGCGGCCCCTGAATAAGGTTCTGCCATTGCTTGTTGACTTCACGGTCCTTGTATTCGGCGTAAACATTCTTGTCGGAAAGGGCATAGGTCAGCTGAACGCGCTTGAGATCGCCGTGCTCGTATTTTGTCTCGAGATAAAGCTGATGATCCTTTTCATCCTCAACAACCTTCTGCTCTTTTATCTTGCCAAGATAGTCGCCGCCGCCTGTGCTATTCTCCTTGTTCCGGTCATAGCGCCACGGGTTCTTTTGGCGGTCTTCATCAACGACTCTGTCTTTGATTCCCTGCGCTGTCTCCTTCAAACCTGTCACGGTCTTGTTGGCATCGTGATAGGTTTGATAGACCTCCGCCGTATGCACATTTTTGCCGGCTTTATCCTGCTGGCTGAGAGCCTGATCGAGCTCCTGTTTGGCTTGGGTATATTCGGCGGTCCCCGGTTTGGCGGCGCCAAGCTTCTCCTGTTTCATCCCGACGAGATAGTCGGAAAATGCCTTGTCACCCCGAGCGGTATGGGTAGCCGCCTGCGCGAAAAGGTCGTTGACTTCAGCGCTTTTTGCCTTCTGCTGAACGTCGGCTTTCTCTGGGTCATAGTGTGAACCCGCAGGCATAGCCACGGTGGCATTCTTGTCGACCGATGGCGGCAATTGCCCTTGCTTGACGATTGCTTCACCCGTCAGGCGCTCAGCCTCGGCATATTCCTTCGCAGTGGTCCCGGCTGTTGTGACTTGTTTGTTCGTAGCGGCCAGCTGTTGCCTGGCCTCCTCGAGCGTGCCCGTCGCTTCAGGCCTGTTCCACTGCAGGTCATGCGGTGCCAGCGATTTATCAAGAATCTTCTGAGCACCCTTGAAAGCGGATTTATAGTCGGGATCCAGGGCATAGACGTTCAATTGATCATTAGCCTGCTTGATCTTCGTCGATACGTCGATGAGTTTCGCGCCGGCCGTGTTCTCGGCGGCCATGGCTTTGGCGACCTCCGGATCAACCCAGACTGTCCCAACCTGAACCCAGGGCTTTCCCGATGGGGCCATAGGTGTGGGCGGCGTTGCCTGCCCGGCACCGTATTTTGCAATGGCGGCCTGCGTCTCTTTCGTTTTAGCCTGCGCGGCCGCATCGAGTTCCTGATAATTTTTCCCAAGCAGCATCGCATCAATGCTGGTCTTGACGACGGCACCTTCCTTCGCCTTGGCAGGGTCGCTGCTGTTTGGATTGACATCGAACAGCGTCTTGGCAAGCGAGGCTTCGGGGCTCCCGGCTTTCATGGCCACCTGCATGCCATCGGCTTCGCGTACAAGAGTTGAACTGCCATCCGGTGCGGTGGTCAGCTGATAGCCATTGAAGGAGAGCTTTTCGGTTTTTCTGGTTTCATTACCGGACTTCTCGGTAATGGTTTGCTTCACGCGCTTGTCCTTGTCGACGGAAGTTTCCGTGACCTTGCCTGTTTTCGCGTCCTCGACGCGGGTGCTGGTTTCCCCGCTCTTTGTGTCCGTCACTGTGTGACTGCTGGTTCCGTCACCGTACTGGACCTGCGTGACCTCTTTGCCATCGGCATCCGTGACCTTGGACGTGGTTCCACCGTGCTGGTAGTCCACATAATGCGTGGCAACAACCTTGCTGGTGGCCTTGTCCACGATCTCTGTCGTTTTGACGTCACCATTATTGCTGGTTGGCTCTGTTGTTTTGATCTGCAGTCCCGACGCCTCAATCCCGGCCTTCACCTCATCCGTGCTGATCTTACGTTCCGCAGCAATCTGCTCGATGGATTTTCCACCCTTCACATCCGCTGCAACCAATTTTGGATCAACGGGAGGTGGTGCATCCTTGTGTGTTGCAACAGCAGTGTTGAACTTCACCTCGGATGGATCGGCGACCGGATCTATTTTGGGTATAACAAGCACAACACCCGGCTCGATCACCTGATCGACGCGCAATCCATTGGCTTTGGCAATCGCCTGACCACCATCACGATGGCCCAATGTCTGGGCAATCACCTGCGGTGTTTGCCCTCTGCTGGCGGTATAGGTTGGTTTTGCAGCAGCCGCCGCAGCAGCAGCGATGGCGTTCTGCCTGAGGATTTCGATGTCACGGAAGAATTTTGCAAGCGAGATACCGTCGGGACCAAACATGAAATCACCTTTGTCTCGGGCAACGCCCGGTTGCTCTGCCCTCGGGCCATCAAAAGCTGACCACAGGATACGCATCATAATTCATACATCATGTGAAATAATATTGTGAGGAATTTGTGAAGCCAAAAAGCGACTTTTTAATTACAAAACTTACAGAGGTATCCGCTTCATAAATACTCTTCACAACGCCGCCTCCAGCAGCTCAGATGGAGAAATTTTTGCCGAAAAGCCTCTCTGCATACCATTGCAGATGATCCGGCACGGGCTCGTTGTCGAAGCTCGTGCCTTGCTCCGAGTATATTTGTACACAGCCTGCAGGTGTTTCTTTAAAGGAAATCGTCACTGTACTGAGATACACAAGCTTGTGACGGCACTTGATTGTGAGGATGTATGTTATGCGTTGCCCCTCGACAATTTCCTCATAACGCTGTTTTGCCCGGTACCATTTTCCATCCGGTGTTCCAAAACCAAAGACCGTTTCACTGTCGATACGGAAATCAAAACTGACATAAGAAAACAGATTACCCGTCCGATCGCGCCGTAAATACACATCGATAGGCCGCGACCACTCGTCAAAAGCCGCTTGCGGAGAAATATCCAAACGCTTTTCGAAAACGGCCGTGCCGCGTTTTATCACCCGCACCGGCGCCTCCTCCGAACTCTTGCGGTCCAAGCTGGTTCTGGATGTGACCATCTTAAACAAGACGAAACCTCCCCGGACCGAGAATGATACGGTGTGAAAATCTATTGGGAATTGGCCGCTTTTATCTCGGTGGCGAAACGCGCAAGCAGCCTGTCGCGCGTGTCGGAAGCGCCATAGATAGAAAAATCATAGTCAATCAGCTTCAGCGAAGAGATATCCGGTGCTCCTTGCGGCACCTCTGATTTTGCGTTGGACGGCACCTGATTTTGTCCGGCCTTCGCGCCCGTAGCCTGCCCTTCCGGGCTCAGGGCGTAATCAACAAAGCGCTTGGCATTTTCAATGTTCTGCGCACCTTTCACGATACCGACACCGCCGATTTCGTAACCGGTTCCTTCGCAAGGGGCGACGATCTCCAGCGGGAAACCGGCCTGTTTCAATGTCACAGCATCATGCATGAAAGCAATACCGATAAGGGTTTCACCTCGGGCAGCGTCTTTCACCGGTGCAGCACCAGATTTCGTGTAACTATTAATGTTGGCATCGAGGGCTTTGAAGTACTTAAAGCTCTCGTCTTCTCCGAAAAGCTGTACCAAGGTCGCCAATGCCGTGTAAGCCGTACCTGACGTTGCCGGATTGGCGATCTGAATTTCACCGCGATAGGCTTCATTTGTAAGATCCTTCCAGCAGGCCGGTGCCGGCAAACCCTTCTTGCGCAAAAGATCGGCGTTGTACGCGAAACCGAGAGCGCCGGCATAGATGCCTGAAGCCTGTCCTTTGGATATTTCTTCAAAATTGTTGGCCCATCCAAGGAGATCCTTCTTGTTTGGTGATATGTACTTTTCCAAGAGGTTTTCGGATGCGGCCTGCAACTGCAGGTCGCCCGTGCCACCCCACCATACATCCACCTTGGGATTGTCCTTTTCGGCACGAAGCTGAGCCAGAATTTCGCCTGTGCTCTTACGTACCATGGAGACTTGGGTACCGGATTTCTGTTCGAAGCTTGTCTTCATTTCAGCGCACCAGCGTTCGTCGGCGCCGCACAGCACACTCAAACGTTCGGCCGATAATGCGCCGCCCGTTGTCACCAAAAGAATGGCTGCTGTCAAAAGAAGCTTTTTCATCCTGTTCCTCCCGGAAACCCGCAAACGCCAAAGCGCTCACACCTGCTCACATAAAGGAGTAATGAGGGTTACTGCAATCTGCATTTGATTGCGTACATGACAACCGCCCGGTTTTTTTCTTTCAATTGTTACAGTATCCGATAGTCCGATGTATTCATCCGCTGGCTGACAAAGTCTCTTATTCATACTAGAACTCACAACATGTGAGCATGGCCGTGGGAGGACTTGTTTTGAATGTTTCACCGGTTCGAATTCTGATCGTCGAAGACGATCCTGATATGTCCGAAGTTATTGCTGATCTGGTGGAATCGGAGGGGTGGGAAGCCATTCGCGTTTTTTCTGCGGAGGAAGCGCTGGAAAGAATTGACGACGCGTCCATCTCTCTGCTTTTGGTCGACCATAATCTGCCCGGTATTTCCGGCCGCTCGCTGGCACAGCGGTTTCGGCGTGACACGGACAAGGGAATTATTATGGTCACGGCTGCCGGCAGCTCGATTGACCGTGTGCTGGGACTGGAAACAGCCGCCGATGATTATGTCGTCAAGCCATTTGAGCCGATCGAGCTGGCGGCGCGCATTAAGGCCGTTCTGCGCCGGTCAGGGAATACGAGCCGCACCACGGAGCAACCCGAACGGCAGGTGAATACCAAAACGATCAAAATAGGCGATTGGCTGATCGATCTGGAAGCACGCATGGCGTATTCTACAAGCAACCCTGTCGCGACGCTTACCAACGCCGAATTCTCATTGCTCGAAATATTGGCGGCAAAGCCGGGGACCTCTATCGACCGTGTCGAAATCCTGCAGCGTCTCGGTTCAGACGGACGGCTCTACATTGACCGCAACATTGATGTCCTCGTCTTAAGGCTGAGGCGCAAGATTGAACGCAACCCATCCATGCCAAAGCACATCAAGACCAATCGCGGTAAAGGTTATATGCTTGTTCTTGACGCAGCAGAGCAGGCTGCCCAGTGATTGCCGACCGGTTCTTCAATTCGATCGCCTTCCGTATCCCTCTCGCCATCGGCTTTATTTGTGCACTTGTGCTGCTGCTCTCTCTGATGGCGGTAAAAAGCCTGACGGATGCCAAGGCTCAAATGACATCCTACGGCGTACAGACCTACGCTGATCTCGCTGTTGCCTCCAATATTTCCCGCCAGGCATCGGCGCTGCTCTCATCCGCGCCCTTCATCCTCAACACAACCTCGCCATACCGGCTCTCCGACGAAAGTCTGTCCATTGCCGAACAGATTGATTCCTTGAGCGGATATATTGCCCGCAATGGCGGATCATCCGGCGGTGCCAATGCTCCAGGTACAGCGGAATTGGTCGAGGCACTGGGATTGGTCCGCGCAACCACCTTGAAGCTGGCCGCCGCCGCAGAGGAGGCGCAACTCTACAAAGACAAGATTGCCCGTAACGTCGAAACAATCCGGCATATCGAGGGTTCGGGCACCGAACCGGATCTGCAGCTCAGACAATTCGCATTGAACGCAGCGTCTGCCGATAGCCTCTTCAGCCTCGGCGAAATGCGCCGGTCTTATCTTCGCCGTTCCACAATCGCCCTGACGGATGCTGCCGCAGAGCGGCAATCTGTTCAATACAGCATCTACGAGCAAATCTTTCAGATGCGTGAGACCTATTTGCGCCGCTTCATCGAGATGCGCAGCATCTTGAGCGAGATGCGCAATGCATCACAGAAGCTCACCGCCGGGCTCGAACAACAGAGCCAATTGCTTCGAAGTGACTTCAATTCCGGTATTGCTGCCATATCCAACAATCTCGACAGTATGCGGACCTTTGTTCTTGCAACGGTGCTGCTTGCAATCATCCTCTGTGTTGTCACAGTCTATTATTCGATCATCCGTGTGTCCGCCGGGATTGCCAGAATTTCGGATGCCTTGAACCGATTGGCAAGAGGCGAAAAAGACGTCCGCCTGCCCCTAGTTGGAACAAACGAAACGGAATTGCAGGATCTTATTCGAGCGTTCAATGCTTTCAAAAGCAGTGTCGAACGCTTCAATCATCTGCATATCCGGGCAACGCGCGCCGCCCGCACGATCCGCTGGACATTCCGCAGCATGAATGAAGGCATCGCCCTGTTCGACGCGAATGGCAGAGCCATGGCGATGAACCGGCGTATTGTTGAATTTGCCGGCGTCGGAGC
Organism: Phyllobacterium sp. 628; assembly: GCF_014189505.1. Lineage (GTDB taxonomy): Bacteria > Pseudomonadota > Alphaproteobacteria > Rhizobiales > Rhizobiaceae > Phyllobacterium. The sequence continues at coordinate 119,086 of NZ_CP050302.1, forward strand.
AGCGGCCCGTACCTGGAGCCTGCCGCAACTGGCTTCGGCGTTCACCGTACCCATTGAAGCAGAAGCACCGGATGGTGTGCCGAGCATTACACGCGTCAGCAAGAACAACAGGATTCTTGAAGTTTCCCGCACGGATCAGCCGGGTGACCGTTCCATTGTCGTCGTACGCGACATCACTGAACAGGAAATGCAGGAACAGGAAGTCCAGCGGGCGAAAAGGCTTGATGGCATGGTGCGCCTCAGTCATCAACTCAGCCATGAGCTTGGCAATATGATCGGGATTGTGGTTGGCAGCGTCGGCATGCTGGAAAAGATGGGCACGCTTTCCGATGCCCAAAAGCGCAATGTCGCGCGCATCCGCAAAGCCTCGGAACGGGGCAAAGAACTGGTGGAAGGCATGCTTTCCTTTGCCAGCAAACAGCACAACAGTCCGGTACGGTGTGACCTGCGAAAAACACTGCGCGGCATCGAGGATGTCTTGCATGTCATACTGGGGCCGCAGATCAGTCTCACCATATCCGCACCCGGAAACTTGCCTGAAGTGTCGCTTGATCCGGGCCTGTTTGAACAGGCAATCGTCAATATCTGCCGCAACTCGGCAGCAGCTATGCCCGATGGTGGCGACATCAGTATAAGGCTTGAACGCTTGGACAATCGGGTGCGTGTCATCGTTACGGATACCGGCAAGGGGATACCGCCCGAACTCATCGACCGTGTTTTCGAACCGTATTTCACCACACGGAGATCATCCGGCGGGACCGGACTTGGATTGGCAATCGTCTATGGCTTCGTACGCCAGGCAAATGGCGACATAACGCTGACTTCCACAGTCGATGTTGGAACTGTAATTACCATGTCGTTCCTTGAAATGAAGCAGTAACACGCTTTTGTTCGCGGATACCGTAAATGGCACCCACTTGTCCTGAAGACAGCACCGTTTAATCCCGGGAGCGGTCTAGTTCGTCAGGATAAGGTTTTGCCCTACCCAGTCGGCCAGTTCCGGAATCGTGCGCGCACGGCCCTCCGATGGGTCACGGGATACGGTGCCGCCGTCGGGCATTTTCAGAGGCGGCAGACGTTCGGGTGCAGACATCGGATACTGCCTGCTGTTCTTATCGGGTTTCACCTCGTGCACGTTCCGGACAAACTCCTTCAGCCTTGCGTCATCGGTGGAGGTCCGCAGCATTTCCGTCAGAGCTTCGGGGGTCATCTTGAGCTGTTTGGCAAGCGGCTCAATAATCGAGCCGACACTGTTTCCCTCATCATCGTGATCAGCGAGAATTTTTGCAGCTTCCGGTCTGAAATTGGCTTTGATCAGAAACTGTTCCGTGGGGCCTTCATAATAGCTCGCAGCCTGGCTCTTGCGAATATTGTTGTAGACCATTTCACCAACAATCCCGACGACCGCAAGTCCAGCGCCCCACAATCCGGCCTTGGGGGATTTCATCATCGACAGGAATGTTCCCAGCGTGGTGGTCGCGGCAAAGGCAGAATTGGCCCACTTGCCCTTGGCGACGTGGTCAAGGGTATAGGCAACCATCAGCACGCCGCCGGCACGATCAAAATATTTGGAGAACCAGTTCCATTTCGGCGTGCCGCTGACTTCGGCGAAACTGGAAGCCCGGTCAAGAAAGCCACCTTTTGGAAAGCGTCCATTTTCGACCACCGAGCGGGCCAGACCGGCTCCAAACTGACCAGCTTCATAGGCAATGCCGCCTGTCAGCCAGACGGCAAACGATTTTGAAAGAAGATCCGGGTTCGCGGCGTTCTCGGCCGTGCTGCCGAGATAAAGCAGGCCTTGTATTGCCGCCAATCCCTTGCCGAAACCTGAGGCTGTCGTAATGCCCGCACGGGGATCAAATTTCGAACCGTCAAAGGACTTGCTCAAACTCTCAAGCGCGGCCTTGCGAGCGGCCGGGTCGGTTGTTGCATTGGGTCCATTCAGCAGGACGGAAGAACTCTGGGCCAGCTTCCCGTCGACTTGTGCCGGATTGAGACGTGATGCGAGATCGATGCTTCCCGGCGTGGGCGGCTTATACGCTTTGTTGCCGCCAAGTGCTTCGTAAGCGGCAAGGGTTTTATGCATACCGATGACCGCCCGGCCGGACCAGAACAGGCTCGGTGTATTGGGAACAGGAACCTTATCGGCAGGCGTCGTGCTTTCTATGTAGGCCTCACCCATCTCTTTCCAAGCGCCTTCACTGTTGTTGACAGCGAATTGCGTCTGATCATCATGTTCAAGTGTATGGATGCTCGCCTGATAGCGATCAAAACCCGGTAGGCCCTGCAAATCGCTTTCTACACCATGAAGCGCAGCCAAACTCCGGAAGATCAATGTTCCCTGAGCATCCATTTTGTCTTTGCTGCCAGGGTTTTTGGCAATCGATTCATTGATACCATCAGTCAGTTGTTTCGTTGATAGGGATGACTTCCAGTCGTCTGCCACAACAAGATGGTCTTTCGAGAATTCCCCGACAATATTCCTGCTATTCGCTACAAGGTCGTCGGCACCTTTGATGGCGGCATCCAGAACAATAGCGGCATTGGCCACGTCGCCGGAGTTCTTAAGTTGCTTGATAACAGCAAGCGTCAGGGAGGGATCCTCGCCATTGGCGACCGCTTTGCGGAAGGGCTCGCCTATTTGATCCGGCATAGCGGCTTTGATCTCCGGATAAGGGATTCCCATTTCCTTGCCGATCTTCTTCTTGTCGTCCAGCGTGAAGCCGCGCGTCTTCTCTGGAAGTTTGTTTTCCCAATCCGTGAAGGTCTGATCCTGCGTAGACTTGATCGATTTCGCTATCGACAGCGCCCGCTCGTCGATAATGGTTTTCCCCTGGGGGGCCTTCACGATGTGTCCCATGACGCTTGAGTAATTGGCGACCGTATCGCGCTGCGTTAATTGCAACGAAAATTTGATCTCATCAGCAATGTTGGAGTTTTTGCCGCCGAGCAGATGGTCGGGGCTGGCGCCTGAAGCTATTGCCGTGCGCTTGCCAATCGTTTGCTCGATCAGATCAATCACTTTCGTCTTCGGATCACCCAGCGCATTGGTCTCTTTATTGGCTTCCTTGAGAATGAGAATTGCCGTTTCCGGCGTTAAATTCTTCGTTACTTCATTCAGGGTCTTAGCAGCGCGGCTTGCACCGTCTTCCCGCTGCGCTTCTTTCCCGGCATGGCCATTAAGGCCGTTAAATTTATTCTCGCCCTTGGAATAGGCCTCCTGAACGCTGCGGGCGGGCTTGCCGACAAGAACTTCATATCCGCTGGCATCAAGGGCGTCGGTGAACTTGATGTCGGCCGGGCCATAGAGTTTCAAGGTTTCGCGGGCGTTGTTAATGGCGGCTTCGCCGCCGTCAGGAGCATCCTTGGCGAGTGTTTCGAACTGGCGTGTTATTTCGGTCTGAACGTCACCCCAGCGAGAAGGATCCTGCTGGGCGGCTGTTATCGATGAGCTCAGCGGTTTGAAAACGGCATTGAAGCCATCTTCAACGGCTTTTCGCTCGTCCGACACGATGGTTTTATACGCGCCTGTCTTTGGTCCCAAGGCTTCAAGGTCGCCCTGCCGCTGATCGAGATACAGCTTCAATGTTTCAGGTGCATAGCCGCCATTCTTTGCGGCTGAAAGCAAATCTGTGTTTACGGCAAGCTTGAGCGCACGGGTCTTATCGTCCTTTTCCGCCGGTGATACTGCCTTATCGACGTCAGCCTGCAAGGAATTGATGGTTTCGAGGCTGGTGCGCCGTTCCTTGCTCAGGACAAGGAGTGATCCACCTTCATTGATCCTGTTGGCGTCTGGAATGGGATTAAACTCCAGAATGTCTGAACGGGCCTGATTGTATACCCGTGCAATGCCATCCAGATTTTCAGTTTTTTGAATACGATGGTCGACACGCCCGTCGACTTCCTGTTCCGGATCACCTTGGGGCGTGAACGGCTTTTGGCTACTGTTTATAGGGGCTTTAGAGATGGGAACAGCGACCTCTTTTCCTTCAGCATTGGTGATCGTCGCCGAAGTATCGCCATGCTGGAAATCTTCATAGTGACTGGCGATGACCTTGCCGCTTTCACGGTCCACAATCCTGATTGTTCTGACATCGCCATTGTCGCTGGTCGGGTCAACCGTTTCGAGCCCAAGTCCCGCCGCTTCCATCTGCCTGATAATTTCAGGGCGGCTTAATCCGCGGTCCGCAACCATCTGGTCGATGCTTTTCCCGGCTTCGACATCAGCAAGAATGGATGGCGGCGCACCATTCTTGCTTGCGGCAACTGCGCTGTTGAACTTGACTTGGGATGCATCTGTAACCGGATCGATCTTCGGGATTACAAGCACCGTACCCATATCGAGCACCTGATCGACCCGCATGTTGTTGGCTTTGGCAAGAGCTTGACCGCCATCACTATAACCAAGGGCCTTTGCGATGATTTGCGGCGTTTGGCCTTGTTTCGCCGAATAGGTCGCTGCGGCGATCGCTGCCTGTTTTGCAAGTTCGATATTGCGGTAGAGTTTGGAAAACAGGATTGCGCCAGGACCGAACGTCATCAAATCATCTCCGGGTTACAGCAAAGCGCGGGATCACAATTCTTTGCCAATCGAGTTATGAATTTGTCACAAGACTGTCATATGACATCACAAATACCTAGCGCAAATTCGAGAATATTGCAGGCGATGCCATTATATTTTGTTGTATTTTTAGAGAAATTCACCAATTTGATGCGATATGTAGCCGATATGAAAGTCGCGGTTTTTCCTGTTATGAATATTCATTGTGAATTATTGTGATGATTGAGGTGGTCGTATGACAACCCTCATGCCTAGCCAGTTGCAACGGCGATGACAGAGACACAATCTCCAGCATTGACCAATCCTGGAAAATGCCGGGCTGCAAGGATACCGGACAATTTGGCCCGGATTTCTGCCGGGGCGATTCCAGTCCGGCCAACCGGATAGATGCGGGCAATGATTTGATCGGCTTCGACCGTATCGCCAAGGTCTATCAGCGTTTCGATCATGCCGCTTTCCTCGGCGAATGAAAAACAATCGCCCGATGGCATATCGATCCATCGCGTGTCCTGCAATTCAACGTCGCCGCTGACAATATTGGCATGGCGCAGGATATTGATGGCGCCGCGCTTGGCAATACGGATTGTTTCTGCTCGTGCCGTTCCGCCGCCGCCAAGTTCAGTCGTCACGAACGTCTTCCCTAAATCCTCGACGGTTGTGTCATACATGCCGACCGCATCAATCTCGAGCATCCGCATGGACCATGGGGCAGAAAATGCCCTTACAGCATCGAAGCCTCTTTTCTCCTGGGCCTTGTCGGGCAGCACATGCGCTGCGGCAAAGGGAAGGAAATCGAGCGTTTTGCCGCCCGAGTGGAAATCCAGGACGATGTCAGCGCGCGGCAATAGCTCGCGGGTGAAGTAATCGGCAATCTTTTGCGTCACGGTTCCGTCCGGGCGCCCCGGAAAGCTACGGTTCATGTTGCCCTTGTCTATGGGCGACGTGCGGGTACCCACACGAAAGGCCGGATAGTTCATGGCTGGAACAATGATGACCGTTCCACTGACGTCTTTTGGATCGAGCGTGCGGGCAAGATCAAACAGGGCAATTGGTCCCTCATACTCGTCACCATGATTGCCGCCGGTCAATAGCGCTGTTGGGCCCTTGCCGTTACGGATAACAGCGATGGGGATCATCACTGATCCCCAGGCTGAATCGTCCCGGCTGTAAGGCAGGCGCAGGAAACCGTGATGCACACCGTCTTTGTCAAAGTCCACGGTCGGTGTGATGGGCGAAACGGGAAGACTGTTTACAGGCATGATGGTCTCAATTTTTCACAAAGAGCTGCCGGGGAACATTGGCAAGGCATTCGACGCCCGTATCGGTGATCAGAATACTTTCCGTGATCTCCAGCCCCATGGTTTCGAGCCACAGGCCGGTCATGAAATGGAACGTCATGCCGGGTTCCAGCACGGTTTTGTCACCGGGGCGCAGGCTCATTGTGCGCTCGCCCCAATCAGGCGGATAGGAAATGCCGATGGGATAGCCGGTACGGTTGTCTTTGACGATGCCGTATTTTTTCAACACGCCGAAGAAGGCATTGGCGATGTCTTCGCAGGTGTTGCCAGGTTTGGCGGCTGCCAGACCCGCTTCCATGCCTTCAAGCGTTGCCTTTTCAGCATCCAGAAATTCCTGGGTTGGCTTGCCCAGAAAGACCGTGCGGGATAGCGGAACGTGATAGCGGTTGAAGCAGCCGGCGATTTCGAAGAACGTGCCCTCGCCGCTTTTCATCGGTTGATCATCCCATGTGAGATGCGGCGCTGATGCGTCTGCACCGGATGGCAACAGCGGCACAATGGCAGGATAATCGCCGCCAAAATCCTTCGTGCCGCGAATGCCTGCATCGTAAATCTCGGCAACGAGATCACATTTGCGCATGCCGACTTCGACCTTGTCGACGATGCGCTGGTGCATGAGTTCGACGATGCGGGCGGCCTTGCGCATGTAGTCGAGTTCTGTTGCGCTTTTCACAGCACGCTGCCAGTTGACCAGTGCTGTACCATCGGCAAACCGGGCATTGGGCAGGTGCTTTTGCAGGGAACCAAAGGCAGCCGCGGAAAACCAGTAATTGTCCATTTCAACGCCGATGGTCTTGTTGCCCCAGCCGCGCTCTTCCAGCAGTTTCGAGAGGAAATCCATCGGATGACGTTCGGTGGATTGAACATAGTGATCGGGATAGCCGACGATATTGTCGTGATGGAGATAGGCGGTGCGCTTGGCCCCGTTGGCATCCTGTCCGCGCCCGTACCAGATTGGTTCGCCTTCAGGCGGTACGATCACAGCCTGATGCACATAGAACGACCAGCCGTCATATCCCGTCAGCCACGCCATGTTGGAAGGGTCGCTGCAGATGAGAACATCAATGCCCTTTTTCTCCATGGCCTTGCGGGTTTTTGCCAGCCTTTGTGCAAACTCATCGCGACTGAACTTGAGATTGGGCTCGGTCATTCCTGTTTCCTCACGTTTCGTATCAACTTTCAAAGGCGGTGCCAGCACCGGTATTTTTGGCGCGATCGCGGGCAAGCGTTGCAATGGCGGTGTCTTGCACGCCCGTACCGGTCAGATCGGCAATGGTGATGGCAAGGTGAGAGCGGCGGCCGGGATGAATGCCAGCAATAATCTCGCCAAGCTCTGGAAAGTTCTGACCTTCAACGACGAGACCCGCTGCTATGGCATGGTGCAATTCACCCAGCCGGCATGTCTGTTTCAGACTGTCAGCGACGTAAAGATCCGCGAACCTGATGATCGACGGATCAATCTCGTTCTTGTGCTCAGCGTCAGATCCCATGGCCGTAATATGCTGGCCGGGCTCCAGCCATTCGGCGCGAAGCAGCGGTTCCGAGGAAGGTGTCGTGGTGACAATAATATCGCTGCCAGCGACAGCTTTTGCCGGATCACTTTCAGTGCGCGCACTTATTCCCAGATCCGCTTTGATTGCTCTTGCGGCGGCCTCAGCCTTCTGCTGATCACGTGCCCAAATTCGTACCTCGCGAATAGGCCGGACGAGGGTCAGTGCCTTCAATTGAAGCTGCGCCTGAACGCCCGCGCCGAAAATGGTCGCGACGCTTGCGTCTTGCCGCGCCAGATATTTGGCCGCGACGGCGCCTGCAGCAGCGGTGCGAATATCGGTGAGATAACCGTTATCAAGCAGCAATGCTTCGACCAGCCCGGTTTTGCTGGAGAACAGAACCATCATGCCATTGACACTGGGCAAGCCGATTTTGGGATTGTCGAAGAAACCGGGGCTGATCTTGATTGCAAAGCAATCCACACCAGGGATATAGGCGGTCTTCACATCGACCTCGCCACGGTGCTCCGGAATATCAAGCCGCAGGATTGGCGGCATGGCCACGGGCTTGGTAGCCAAGGCTTCAAAGGCGGCTTCTATGCAGGTGACGGCGTCAAGATCAAGCGTCACGATACGGCGCAGATCAGCTTCCGTTATGATCGTCATGCGGGGCATGGTACAGCCTCGCTATAGTGAGCAGCCATAATCCGCCGGTGTTGTTCCATATCGATATTGCGGCCGGAAAAGAGCGCAACCACAGGTCCATTCAATGTGATCTTGCCGGCAAGCAGAGCCGCAATGCCGACGGCGGCCGCGCCTTCGATAATCTCCCGCTCCTTGGCATATGCGTGGAAGATACCGGCCGCGATCTCGTCCTCAGTCAGCAGGACAATTTCATCAACGAGGTCACGCACCATGCGGAATGTCAGACTATTATTCAGGCCAATACCGCCCCCAAGAGAATCCGCCAGGCTTGCCTGTTCCTCGACATTGACCGGGTGGCCAGCCCTCAGGCTTGCGTGCATAGCTGCGCCGCTTTCCATCGATAGGCCGATGATCCGCACTTTTGGTTTCAGCGCCTTGATTGCAGCGGCAATGCCGGCAATAAGCCCTCCCCCGGAAAGCGGGACGAGAACAGTTTCCACGTCTGGAACATCGTCAACAATTTCGAGCCCGATTGTTCCCTGGCCCGCGATAATGGCCGGGTGGTCAAAGGGCGGAACCATGACGAGGCCGTTTTCAACAACCAGCCGATTGACCTCGTCCTGTGCGTCATCCTGCGAATTACCAATAATGCGGACGTCAGCTCCGAGCTTGCGAATTTCATTGACTTTATTGGCAGGGACAAGACTGGACATGCAGATGATCGCACGTATGCCTTGCAAGCTTGCCGCATAGGCGAGAGCACGGCCATGATTGCCGGTTGATGCAGCGGCAACGCCGCGCTGTTTGTCCGCTTCAGACAACTGTCTCAAGGCATTGGTTGCGCCGCGCAATTTGAATGCCCTCGTTGTTTGCCGGTGCTCAAGTTTCAGATGAACGGGCACCCCGCAATGTTCCGACAGACTGTCTGATCGCATGGTTGGGGTGCGCAGAACATGGGGCTTGATCGCGGCATGGGCGGCCTTGATATCGGCCAAGGTGACAAAGGCTTCCTGCATTTGATTTCACCAGCCGGACATAGGGAGTGTCATCAGGCGGCCCAGTTCAGGCCGCGGCTCGTTTTCACCGCAAAGACGCAGCGTCGCCCAAGCCGTTGCCAGATTGCTGGTAACGACTGGTTTGCCAAGGCCAGCCTCGATTTCCGGCACAGCGATGGCCGCGCGCATGGCGGTACAGGATATAAACAGGGCATCGCTATCCGGCGCCGCTGCTTCCACTGCTGCAGCGACAAGTGAGGCGGGCTTGATCCGTGCCATCTCGCGGTCATCCTCAAGGCCAAAGCAGGTAAAGCGTGCAATCTCAAAACCCTTGGCCGAGAAGTAGGCCAGCATCGGCATGCTTGTTTCGATCGTATAGGGCGTCAGAACGCTGATGCGTTTGGCATCCAATTCGCGCAATGCCCGCACAGCCGCCAGAGGTGGAGTGATGACGGGCACACCGGGTTTGGCGGCCTTGATTGCCGCTTCAATTTCATCATCGCCGATAACAACGGAGGCGGATGTGCAAGAGTATACAACAGCGTCAAGATCTTCGCTGGGCAGGATCAAACCAGCACCGGTCGTTAGTCCCGGTTGCATGCGGCGCAGATTTTCAGGAGTCGTCGGATTGGCGTAGGGAATACGGGCGGTGTAGAGGCCAATCCTGCTGCTGGCGACCATACGCTGAAAATCGGGCTCTGTTGTGTGATCCGTTGCCAGAATGACAAGCCCAACACGTTTGGCGATGGGGCGGTCATCAAAGCTGAGTGGAGTCATGGTTTGCGTGACTCTAACTGGGATACCCATGTTACCTCTCCTCAATCCGGCCATAGCGGCGCTCGAGCCAACGCAGTGCAATGACCGAGACCAGACTGATCACCAGGAAGAACGCACCAACCAGTGTGATCGGTTCAATGTAGCGGTAGTTGAAATTGGCAATGCTGCGTGCCTGGTTCATCAACTCAAGCACGGTGATCGCTGAAAGCAGCGGCGTTTCCTTGAACATCGCAATGAAATAGTTGGCGAGAGCCGGAATCATCGGCGGTAGAGCTTGCGGTAGAATGATGCGCGTCCACGTCTGGAATGCCGACAGATTGCAGGCGCGCGCTGCCTCCCATTGGCCGCGCGCAACGTTGTCGATACCGCCTCGATAGACTTCTGCCGTATATGTCGCATAGTGGAGACCAAGGCCAATTACGCCGGCAACAAGGGGCGAAAGCGTAATGCCCGCATCGGGCAGAACGTAGAAGATGAAATAAAGCTGGACGAGCAGTGGTGTACCGCGAATAAAATCAGCAAGAAAACCGACCGGCTTTGCCATCAGCGGATTTTTCGAGCGGCGCAGGATTGCCAGACCAAGGCCGAGGATTGCTGCAAGCGCCGAGCCAAGCAAAGTTGCCAGAATGGTGATCTTCACGCCCTCAATAAGGGTCGGAAGAATTTCAATAACGAAGGCCCAATCCCATTCCATATCAGGACCTCACACCGTCAAGGCCGCGGGTCAGATAGCGTTCCAGATTTCTGATCGAGAACGAAATGACCGAAGACATGAGAAAATAGAGCACCAGAATGGTGAGGAACGGCATGAGCGTGCTGCCCGTCTGGGCTCGGACGACCTGCGCCTGAAACGTCATGTCAGACAGTGAAATCAGCGAGACGACGGCAGAGGCTTTCAGAAGCTCAATGGCGTTGTTTCCGAAGGTTGGCAGCATCAACACGAAGGCTTGCGGCAGAATGATATGACGCAGGCTCTGCCAGCGGTTGAAGTTCAAGGCGATACAGGCTTCGTATTGTTCCTTACCGATGGATTTGATTGCGCCGCGAACAACTTCGGCGCCATAGGCACCGACATTAAGGCCAAGCGCCAGCACGCCCGCCTGCAGCGGCGTCAATGAGAAACCGAGCAGTGGCAGCACAAAATAGGCCCAGAAGAGCTGGACAAAAATCGATGTGCCGCGAAAAAATTCTATGTAAGCAGTCGCCAACGCACGGACGAGCCTGAGTCGCGATATGCGGCCAAGACCGGCAATGAATGCCATGATCAGCGCAAGCACTGAACCCATCAGGGTCAGCTTGATGGTCACAAGCGCCCCTTCTAGTATCAGCTGTAAATATCCGGCCCATTGGCCCATAGGTCATGCTTTCGTTCTTATGGAAACAAGCGGCGCATCACTCCGGCCCAGCGAGCCGGAGCGAGTGCAGGGCGATGGTTGTCAACCACCGCAAAGTTTGTCGCGCGTCGTGGACATGGCCGCTTTGGCGGAGAAGCCGTAAGGTTCGACAATCTTGGCAAACTCACCCGACGTTTTCATTTCGGCCAACACCTTGTCGAACTCGTCCCGCAATGCCGTCTGGTCTTTGCGGAAGGCTGCTCCGTCACAATAGACCGGAGCATTCACAACCGGAGCAAACACCTCGACATTGGGATCATTAGCTTTCTTCACCAGATCATTGATCGAGAGAACGGGAAGCGAGTAGACATCAATGCGTCCATCCTGCAGCATTTTGATGCCGCTCTGCCCGTCGGGCACAACGATGACGCGATCTCTCGGGACACCAGCCTCAAGTGCAAGCCGCTCTTCTGTGCCTCCGCCGGGTGCACCGATGGTGGCTTTTGCGTCCACTGCAATGTCTTTGTAACTCTTGAAGCCCTTTGGATTGCCCTTCTTCACGAGAAAGGCCTCAGCGTCACATAGGATCGGCTCCGAATAGGCGACTGCCTTGCAGCGTTCCGGTTTCATGAACAGACCGGCAGTCACGACATCATGCCGCCCTGCCTGAAGGCCCGGGATCATGGCGCCATATTCGGAGATCGATGCAACGACATCGGCGACACCGAGCTTCTTGAACACTGCGCGCGCGACATCCGGACCCGCACCCGAAACAGTGCCATCGGGCTTAACGGCGGTGAACGGGGGCTCGTTGGCAATGGCAATGCGCGCAAAACCTTGCGCCTTCAGCTTGTCCAACGCCTCGTCAGCCTTTGCAGGCATCGAAAGCGCCAATGCAGACAGTGCGATCGCTCCAACCGATCCACTGATTGTCTTGAAATTCAACATGTTCCCAACTCCTCAGTTTTCTTGTGTTTTAAGGTGTTCTGCTGTCGCTTCCGGTTCAGACCCTGTGACCTGCAGCGATGATTTTCTTCAGGAAGGCCTGCGTGCGTTCCTGTTTGGGATTGCGGAAAATCTCATCCGGCTTGCCATCTTCGACGATCTTGCCTCGATCAAAGAAAAGCACGCGATCGGCAAATTCGTGGGCAAAACCCATCTCGTGGGTAACGAGCAGCATGGTCATGTCCGTCTCCTCGGACAGACGCCAAAGGACATTCAACACTTCTTCAACGAGTTCGGGGTCGAGTGCCGAGGTTACTTCATCGAAAAGCATAATCTTTGGTTGCAACGCCAAAGCACGGGCGATTGCAACGCGCTGCTTCTGTCCGCCGGACAGTTGCGATGGCATCGACTTCGCCTTATCGACAAGGCCAACCATTTCCAGCAGTTGCATGGCCTGTTCTTCGGCCTGCTTGCGCGGCGTATTCTTCGTCAGCATCGGTGCCAGTGTGACATTGTCGAGGACGCATTTGTGCGGAAACAGGTTGAACAGCTGGAACACCATGCCGATCTGCGCACGCATCGTGTGCAGATGGTTTTCATCCGCTGGCTGCAAGCCGCCATTCTTCTTCATCTGGTAAAGATGTTCGCCGGCAACACGAATATCGCCGCTATCGATGCCCTCCAGCGTCATCAAAATGCGCAAGATCGTCGTCTTGCCAGAACCCGACGGACCAATAAGCGCCAGCTTCTCGCCCGGTGCGACATTGAACGACAATTGATCCAGAACCTTGAAAGCACCAAAGCTCTTGCTGATACCGTCGATCTCGATGATCGGCGGCATATCTGCAGGCCTCGTTCTGGTCTCGATGACGTTTGGCATGCGTCTCTCCCTCTGGTTGAGACCGGCTATGCCCTAAACGATGAGAGACTTATCAAATCATGTCAATTATAAAAATTAAATCATGACAATATAAGTTGCCTTGCCGCAAATTTGCCCGTTCTGATCAAATAGCAAGCAGAAGGTGTTCCGGGTCGCCTCGCAGGAGATTGCCCACGACTGTCAACCCGCGACGCAATTCTTCCTCGGTCGTCGAACCCAAAGAAATACGCACCGCCGGCTTCCACTCTTCTTGTGAAATGCGAAATGATGCCCCCGGAGCGATAGCGACATTCTGCAAGCGCGCCTGTGCTACGAAGGATTCTTCACTGCGATCCTCATGCAATGGCAGCCAGATATGCAGGCTCTGCGGATGCGAGCGGAAGAACATTCCTGCCAGCACGTCCGAGGCGATCTCGTGCCGTCGCCGCAGTGCCTGGCGCTGCCATTGCACCAGATCCATCGCCGTACCGTCTTCAACCCAGCGGCTCGCGATCTCCGCTACCATGGGCGTGGCCATCCAGTTGGAAACCAGATGCCGGTTTGCAACGGCTGCCACGTAACGGTCCGGCGCCGCGAGATAGCCAATGCGCAGACCCGGAACCACAGTCTTGGTGAAGCTGGTGAAATAGAGTGTCCGCTCTGGTGCCAATGCCGCGATGGGAGGTGGCCTGTCCTCGACCAACGGACCGAGAACATCACTTTCGACGATAGCGATATCGCGTTTGCGCGCGACTTCGACAATTTGCGCCCGCCTGATGGAACCCATCACCGTCGCACATGGATTGATCGCAGCCGGTTGCACAAACAGCGCACGAATACTGGATTCCTTGCATGCGGCGTCGAGCGCTTCCGGGATGATCCCCTGATCGTCAATGGCAATGCCCTTGAGTGTAAGACCCAGATAGGACGCAAGCGGCACAAGGGTATGATGTCCCGTTGCCTCAGTCGCGATGACCGACCCGACAGGTGCCACACTCATGATGGCGACCGTCATGGCGGCCGTTGCACCATTCGTCACGCTGATATTCGACGCGGGTATTTCAAGACCGCATCCGCGCAGCCATTTGACAGCGGTGGCGCGGTGGCGTGGAAACACAACGTTCGGGCGGAACGACAGAGCAGAACTTGCGGGCAGAGTTTCGGAAAGCCAGCCAAGCGCTTTCTTCAACAGCTCATGGTGCATCTTTTCACAGACGGGTTTAAGGATCGATAGGTCGATCACTTCACCAAGGCGCTCAGGCAGATAGGGCTGGTCGATCTCCCGCCGCTGCGCCTTGACGAAGCTGCCGCGCCCGGTTTCGCCGGAAAGCATGCCCCGCCGGATGAGCTCCTCATAGGCCCGGCTGACGGTCTGGACCGACAGTTTCAGATCCTCCGCCATTTTCCGGTGGGTTGGCAGCCGGGCGCCCGCTTCCAAAGTACCGTCGCCTACGGCGCGCGCAATCTGGTCGGCCAGCGAGAGATAGGCCGGGCGGGTGAGTGAGTTAATATCAGGACGCCATAATGTCATGATTTTAGATTGATTGAAGTCAGTTCAATTGACAATCAAAAAAACACAGGGTCATGATCAATCCACCTTCTAAACTGGATTAGTCATGAGCGCCCCCAAGCTTGATGCCATCGATATCCGTATTCTCGACGCTATCCAGCGCGATGGAAGGATCACGAAACTTGCGCTGGCCGAACTGGCGGGTATTTCCCCGACGCCCTGTTGGACCCGGCTTCGGCGCTTGGAAAAAGCTGGTATCATTACCGGATATCATGCACGCCTTGCCTTGCGGCTCGTGGCACCTGTTGCCAGCATTTTAGTGGAAGTGACGCTTGGATCACACAAGCAGATCGATTTCGAGCGTTTCGAGCGCGCCATCAAGCTGCTGCCGGAAGTCACCGCATGCTGGTCGGTCGGCGGCGGTGTGGATTATATCCTGAAAATTACGACGCGGGATATCGATACCTATCAGCGGTTGATTGACGATCTCTTGCAAAAAGACCTCGGGATTGACCGCTATTTCACCTACATCATCACCAAGACGGTGAAAGACGACACAGTCTTGCCGGTTCAGGATCTCATCCAGCCACCGGTTTGAGGCACACAGTCGATCTCTCTGAAACAGCCGGCTGTTTTAGGCAATCTCTCTCATTTTACTGACCGATAAGGTCAATCTCTCCTGCCACTATGAGCGAGCATTCGCGGGTAATTTCAGGGAGAGCCCAATGTCTGCCCATTTTGCACGACCCGAACACCATGACATGCTTGATCGCCTGCAAGATCGCCGCATGCTGCGCGAACTTGCCTACATTGACGGCCACTGGACTGCCCATTCAACCGGACAGACGTTCGAGGTGCGAGATCCAGCCACCGGTTTGCCTGTAGCCCGGGTTGCACATTTGGGAGCAGATGAAACCGCCGATGCAATTGATGCGGCATCGCGCGCGCTCACTTCATGGCGCGCTATGCTTCCGCAACACCGGGCGAACATCCTGCGCAAATGGTACGATCTTGTGCTCGCCGCGAAGGAAGATCTGGCGCTGATCATGACGCTGGAGCAAGGCAAACCGCTGGATGAATCCCGTGGTGAGATTGACTATGCTGCGTCGTTTATCGAGTTCTACGCCGAGGAAGGCAAACGGCTGAACGCTGAAAATGTCACCAGCCATTTGCCGGGCGCACATATGCTGGTGAGCCGCGAAGCAATCGGTGTTGTCGGCATTGTTACGCCATGGAATTTCCCGTCGGCCATGCTGACACGCAAGGCTGCGGCTGCGCTTGCCGCTGGTTGCACGATTGTGGCCCACCCTTCATCCGAAACGCCTTTGTCAGCGCTGGCTCTGGCTGAGCTGGCCGAACGCGCTGGCATTCCGGCAGGTGTGTTTAACGTCGTCACCGGTAAAGCTGCCGCTATCGTCGGAAAACTCTGCGAGGACCCACGTGTCCGCGCTTTGAGCTTTACCGGGTCAACGGAGGTTGGTCGCCTGCTTGCGGCGCAATGTGCGCCAACGATGAAAAACCTGATCATGGAGTTGGGCGGGCATGCTCCGCTGATCATTTTCGCAGATAGCGATCTGGGTAGTGCTGTCGATATTGCCATCAGCGCGAAGTTCGCCACCTCCGGTCAGGATTGTCTGGCAGCCAACCGCATTTATGTAGAGCGGCCTATCCATGATGCATTCGTCGCCGCTTTTGCCGAGAAAATCGCATTTCTCAAAGTCGGCCCCGGCATAATTGATGGTGTCGAGATCGGGCCGTTGATGCATGAGCGCGCGGTGAAAAAGCTCGAGGAGCAAATTGAGGACGCGCTCGAACGTGGAGCCACATGCGTGACAGGCGGGCAACGCCATGCAAGCGGCCCCTTGTTCTTCGAACCCACACTTCTGGTCAACGTGCCGGATGACGCGCTTATCATGCGCGAGGAAACATTCGGACCGGTTGCCGCCGTCACCGTGTTTGATGATGAGAACGACGTTGTTCGCCGTGCCAACGATACGGAATATGGGCTCGTCGCCTATGTCGTCACCCGTGATGGTCAGCGCATGCTGCGCATGGGGCGGGCGCTTGAATACGGCATGGTCGCCATCAACCGGGTGAAGATCACCGGTGCCCCCATCCCCTTCGGCGGCATCAAGCAATCCGGTCTCGGCCGCGAAGGATCGCGCCACGGCATCGAGGCTTTCACGGAACTCAAATATCTCTGCCTCGAAGCAAGCTGAGGCGACAAGCAGGAGCAATGCACATGTTGGACCGTTCGAACGAACTCAACGCCTGGGACCGCGACCATTTCTTCCATCCCTCGACCCATATGGGAACCCATGCGCGCGGCGAAAGCCCGACGCGGGTTATTGCGGGCGGTGAAGGCGCTTATATTTTCGATGTGAACGGTCGCAAAAGCCTTGATGCCTTTGCCGGGCTCTATTGCGTCAATGTCGGCTATGGCCGCCAGGAAATTGCCGATGCGATTGCCGAGCAGGCAAAGCAATTGGCCTATTATCATGCCTATGTTGGCCACGGCACCGAAGTTTCGATCAAACTGGCCAAGATGATCATTGACCGGGCACCGGCAGGCATGAGCCGGGTCTATTTCGGCCTGTCCGGTTCGGATGCCAACGAAACCAACATCAAGCTGATCTGGTACTACAATAATGTCCTTGGACGGCCGGAAAAGAAGAAGATCATTTCCCGCTGGCGCGGCTATCACGGTTCGGGCGTCATGACAGGGAGCTTGACCGGGCTTGATTTGTTTCACAATGCGTTTGATCTGCCACGTGCGCCGATCCTGCATACGGAAGCACCCTATTACTTCCGCCGCGAAGACCGCTCCCTGAGCGAGGAACAATTCTCTCAGCATTGTGCCGACAAGCTCGAGCAAATGATCCTAGCGGAAGGGCCTGAAACGGTTGCGGCATTCATCGGAGAGCCGATCCTCGGGACAGGCGGCATTGTACCGCCGCCCGCTGGATATTGGGAGAAAATCCAGGCTGTTTTGAACAAGTATGACGTTCTGCTGGTCGCCGATGAGGTGGTGACCGGTTTTGGCCGCCTCGGCACAATGTTTGGCTCCGACCATTACGGTATCAAGCCGGATCTGATCACCATCGCCAAGGGGCTCACCTCAGCCTATGCGCCGCTTTCCGGCGTTATCGTTGGCGACAAGGTCTGGCAGGTACTGGTTGAAGGCTCAGACAAGCTGGGATCGCTGGGTCATGGCTGGACCTATTCGGCACATCCCATCTGCGCTGCGGCTGGTGTTGCCAATCTCGAACTGATCGACAAACTTGATCTGGTCACCAATGCAGGAGAAACCGGCGCTTATTTCCGCAAGGCCCTCACAGACGCTTTGGGAAGCCACCCGATTGTTGGTGACATCCGTGGTGATGGCATGCTGGCAGCAGTGGAGTTCGTCAAGGACAAGGACGACCGCGTATTCTTTGACGCTTCACAGAAAGTCGGTCCGCAAATCGCGGCTGCGCTCGCTGAGCGCGGCGTCATTGGACGCGCCATGCCACAGGGCGATATTCTTGGTTTTGCACCACCTCTGTGCCTGACCGTTGAGGAGGCTGATATCGTGGTGAAGGCCGCAGTCGACGCTATTGAGACTGTCGCTAAAACGCTCTGAGGCAATTGTTATGACGACTGTTCCCGATAAAATGGCGGCTGTGCTCCTGATGGGGCACGGCGATCTCGATAAACTCGTCTACCGGACTGATGTGCCGGTCGTGCAGCCAGCCGCCAGAGAAGTTCTCATCGAGATTTCCGCCTGCGGTATGAACAATACGGATGTGTGGGTGAGACAGGGTGCCTATGGCACCGAAGACGATGCCGGGGCTGTTTCGAGCTGGCGTCGTCAGGAGCCGACACTGACGTTCCCGCGTATTCAGGGCACGGATATTGTCGGCCGTATCGCGACTGTTGGACCAGATGTGTCGCCGAGCCGCGTCGGTGAACGGATGATGGTGGATTTCTCCATCTACAACCGCGAAGACGATAGCTTGGCAGATATCGATTATATCGGTCATGGCCGTGATGGCGGCTATGCGGAATATGTGGCGGTGCCCGCTGAAAATGCGCACGTCGTCAATACGGATATGAGCGATGTGGAGCTGGCAACCTTTTGCTGTGCCTATCTGACAGGTGAACAGATGCTTGAACGCGCCGGGCTGAAACCTGGCGAGCGGGTTCTCGTTACAGGCGCATCCGGTGGTGTTGGCTCAGGTATTGTTCAATTGGCAAGGGCGCGTGGTGCAATCCCTTATGCAATTGTCGGCGCAGGCAAGGAACAGGCATTGCTTAACATCGGCGCTGAAGCTGTGATCACTCGAGGCGAAGGCGATTTTGTTATGTCGGTCGATAAAGCACTCGGCGGAAAACCCGTTGATGTTGTTGCCGACCTTGTCGGCGGGGCGATGTTCAACGATCTCTTGCGGGTTTTGCGCCCTGAAGGCCGCTATACGACGGCCGGAGCCATTGCAGGGAACCCGCAGCGATTTTCGCCGTATCGTGCGTTATATCGAAGACGGCAAGATCAAACCGCTTGTCGGCGGTGTTTACTGCCTGTCAGAGTTTCATAAGGCACAGACCGATTTCATGGCAAAGGCCTTTGTCGGCAAACTCGTCGTGGTTCCAGATAAAGCATTTGCAGGATCGTAGCCATGGCCCGGCTGGTCACACGCGCTTGGTGGGCAAGCCGGGTCGCGTTGCCTTACGTAAATACAAGATCATTAGCCGTGAAGCTGGAGAGCGTGGTGTTTTCAAGAAGAATGCCATAGGTGGCTGAACCGTTGAACGCGACATAAACCCCTTCTGGAGTTTGTGTGGATGCGGCCATAAAACTATCAAAGTCGTGGATGCGTGTTGTGCTGGTAGCAGGTCCGATGATCCTCAGGACATCACCGCTATTAACATCGAAATCTTCGATATGATCGATGCCCGTGCCAAAATATGTATCGGACCAATATCGGAATGTATCGGCGCCGTCTCCGCCCGCCATCGTGTCCGCACCCGTGCCTCCCCACAACTCATCGTTGCCTGCTCCGCCTGTAATGAAATCATCACCAACATTGCCAGCAAGGAAATCGCCATAGGCGCCGCCACGCAAAGTGTCGTTGCCGGATCCGCTTTCCACCTTAAAAATCTCGACATCGGAAAAGGTAAGCGTCGTGTCGACGATACCGGCCGCGGCATCGAAATTTATCGGCGCAGTGATGCCCTGGAAATACATGGCAAGTGTGTCGATGCCGTCTCCGCCGTCAATGCTGCCTTCGGGAAAATAGATTTGGATCAAATCGTCCCCGGCTCCCGCGTCAATCGTGGTAAATCCATCAGTCGCATTGAGGCTTGCGTCATGTATTGTGTCGTTGCCATTGCCACCGATGAGAAGATCAGTACCTCCGACACTGGTAATAATGTCATAACCATCACCGCCAATCATGACATCATTACCAGACCCACTTATCATGTAGTCTTGGCCACGGCTGCCTTCCATGTGATTGTTGCCCTCGCCGCCGCGAAGCGTGGAAGACGAGACGTTCGTGGCGATGATCGTATCATTGCCGCTGCCAAGTTCAACATTAACGTTCTCAAAACCGCGGATGATTACTCCTGTTGACGCCGTGCCTTGCGCAAAATCGACGGTGACATCCTCGGTTCTCCAGGAATCGGAGAGATAGAGCAAATCGGCGTCGCCGCTGCCGCCGTCAATTTCCGCAGAAGAGAGTGTCGTAAAAATGGAGTCGTTATTTGCACCGCCAAAAAGCCGGTTGGCGCCACTTGTATCGATGATCGTGTCGTAACCATCCCCTGCGTGGATGTAGTCGTCACCCGCAAGGCCGGTAATGTGGTCATTACCGCGTCCTGTTGTCAGTTCAAGCTTTTCGATGTCGCTGAAGTAAATCTGCTGTTCGCTCGCCGCGCCATTGCCGATAATGGCGTGCCGCTGCTGTCCATTGAATATGACGGGCGCGCTTAATCTGGAAAGGTTGATCGAAAGTGTGTCTACGCCCGCACCGCCCGTCACGGCTCCGCCTACACCGACGAGCTCTAGGCGGTCATTTCCTTCGCCTCCATCAAGGCGATCATAGCCGCTGGAACTGGTCAGAATGTCATCGCCAGTACCGCCGTAGATAGAGTCGTTTCCAGCGCCGCCATCAATATGGTCATTTCCGCCAAGACCCAGGATACTATCATTCTGACTTGTCCCGGCCAGAATATCGTCTCCTTCAGTGCCCACTATCTTTGTCATGTGCCACCCCGTTGATCCCTTGGATTAACAGTATAATCAAATTATATGCGGGAACAATTGCGGCAATATAATAATATCATATCGAAATGCGGTGCTATTATTTCTGATTTATTTCAAAATTTTAAATATCGATTGGTATACTATTTTATATCATGGAGAATTACTCTTGCTATCACTGAAATATATTGTAAAAACTTAGAACCGGTCTAGAGGACAAACTTTTCCGTTAAAAAGCAGCAAGCGATTTTCGGTCCCATTTGCGAAGTTCGGGGAACAGCTTTCCCATATCGGAGCGTAATTGCGACCCAGCTTCGGGAGTTGCTCCACGCTTATATTGTGACGTTACCCTTCAAAATTTTAGTCTGCCTTTTCGCTATTTCCCACCTAGCCGTTGCAGATAGGCGCAGAACATATCTGCCATTGCGTCTGCATAGGCTTGGATCTCCTCATCAGAGCGGGTTTCTTCAGAAAATTCCTTCCCGACGGTGCGCATCGTCGTCAAGATCAGGCCTCCTGCCCGGTGCCTGATCTTGTCCGAAGTCTCCGGAAGTACCTCCAGCATAAACCGTTCGATGATCGGATCGCCAGCCAGTCTTGCCTCATGGGCTTCCGGCGCATCCCGGTAGAGAGGGGCAGCGTCACTTAACGCCACGCGCACGGCAGCTTCCTCGCACTCGGAACGGATAAAGGCATGCACCAGGGATCGCAATCGTTCCAATGGATCTCGCGACTGATCGGTTAAAATGTCACCAAGCAAATTCGATGTTTCCCGCCATTCATCGCTTTGAAGTCTAAACAGGATCGCTGCTTTATTGGGAAAGTACTGATAGAGAGACCCGACACTGACACCTGCTTTTTCAGCCACCCGGGCGGTGGTAAAACGCTGTGCTCCCTCCTGTGCCAAAACCTGAACAGCCGCCTGAAGAACAGCTGTCACCAGATCATTTGAACGAGCTTGCTTCGGCTTTTTTCTTGAGGAAATCCGGGCACTTGGGCGGTTGGTCATTCTGGTGATCCTGAATGCGATTAGCGAAAGTGACGAATTAGTCGTATTTTTCTTTCAACGCAATAATGCGCGATGAAGGATTTAAAATGAACACCCTGACAACCACACCCTTTGCACCCCTCCTCGACCGGCTGTTCGAAGAAGCTGAGGCCGCCACGAGCCCTGCTGTTGCCGGACTGCCGGAAAGCGAACGTGAACGCCTCATGCACAGCAAAACGGAGTATCGCGACTTCTATGGACGCCTTAAGGATCTATGGCTCCCCGTCTCCCGGCAAACCGGCGAACTACTCTACATGTTGGCGCGAAGTGGCCGGGCCAAGACCATCGTGGAATTTGGAACATCCTTTGGCATTTCGACGCTCTATCTCGCTGCTGCGCTGCGGGATAATGGTGGTGGTCATCTGATCACCAGTGAGTTCGAGACCTCGAAGGTCGTTCGGGCGCGCCAAAACCTTGTAGACGGTGGCCTCATCGACCTCATTGAATTCCGCGAAGGTGACGCTAAGCGCAAATCTTCCGGAGTGGATCGATCTGGTGCTCTTGGACGGTGCGAAGTCGCTCTATACGGAAATCTTGTCGCTGGTTGAGAGCCGTCTGCGGCCCGGCGCTCTCGTAATCGCCGATAACGTAGACTATTGTCCAGAATATCTCCAATATGTTCGCTCGCCTGTCCACGGGTACATTTCGACTTCTTTCCCGGACAATATCGAGCTGTCGATGCGCGCTGCCTGACGCGAAGCAGTGAGGTGGACAATGCAGAATGTGGGGATTCGCGAAGAACAGCGGGCCCCACTTGCCTGCCGGACGCTCAGCATATATATTGAGCAAATGCCTGACCATTCGTCCAGACCGTCTTCACCGTCCCATATCCCGATGGATGCACTAAGCGAAGTCCTGCAAGACTTTCGCTTGAGTGGTGTCAACTATGGCCGCTGCGAACTGCGACATCCGTGGAGCATCGCCTTTCCGCAACAATCGTTGCTTCGTTTTCACTTTGTCAGTCAGGGTCCATGCTGGATCCACACTGAAGCGCAAGGCTGGGAGGAAATGCGCGATGGCGATCTGGTGCTGCTGCCACAAGGCATCGCCCACCGGCTAGCCAGTGCGCCGGACGTTGTGGGCGACTCGCTCAAGGGTTGTCAGGTGACCAAGTTGGGGAGCAATGTCAGTGAAGTGGTACGGGAAGGAACGGGCGCGACAAGCACCCTGTTCTGCGGTTCCATGTCCCTGGGTGCCTGTGCGCTCAACCCCTTGATCACTTTGATGCCGCCAATCATCAAGGGTTGCGACGTGGCCGGCAATGACCCGATTGTCGGTCCCTTGCTTGCAGCCATGACGATTGAGGCCGCTCAACCGCAGATGGGTAGCGCAACCATCTTATCACGTATGGCGGACTTGCTCACAGCGCGGCTTATTCGTTGCTGGGTCAACTGCACCGGAGCCTCGACAACTGGTTGGCTCGCAGCCATCCGCGATCCTCATATCGGCCGCGTTCTGGCAGCCATGCACCGCGATCCCGGCCACAACTGGACCCTCGAAAGCCTTGCCAGTTTGGCGGGTCAGTCCCGCTCGATTTTTGCGGAGCGCTTCAGCGCTGTTTTAGGAGAAGGCGCAGCCCGCTATCTCGCTCGTCTGCGTATGCAGCTTGCCCGCGAGTTGTTAGGCCAAAGCGGCATGTCGGTTGCCGAGGTCGCTACCCGTTTAGGCTACGAATCCGAGGCGTCGTTCGCACGTGCGTTCAAGCGTATCACCAGCGTACCGCCAGGCGTTGTGCGCCGCACAATTTCCGGACGAATGGACATGGATTTCGGATTATAAGACACATATCATCCGAGACGACTCGTCTATAAAGATCTCCAAACCTTGGAGATACTTCTATGACTGACACGACATTACAGCTTGAAGACGCGGCAATGGACCTTGAGCCAACCGCATGGAGCGCGGCCACCTGGTTCGCGGTCCTTTCCATGGCAGCCACCAGCTTTGCTCTGGTGTCGGCCGAGTTCCTGCCGGCAGGCCTGTTGACACCAATGGCGCGCGATCTCGGCATCAGTGAGGGAACGGCCGGACAGGTCGTCACTGCGACCGCTTCTGTGGGGGCCGTCACGGCCTTGTTGAGCAATGTTCTCATCGGCCGATTGAACCGCAAAACTGTGCTGGTGGGTCTCAGCGCCCTGGCGATCGGCTCCAATATTCTTGCGGCACTGGCCACCGATTTCTGGCTGTTGTTGTTAGGCCGGGCTGGGCTCGGCATCGCCCTCAGCGCATTCTGGGCACTTTCAGTTGCCGTTGTAGCAAGGCTGGTTGGCGCCAATGCGACAGGCCGGGGCATGGCTATCGTTACCCTTGGCGTCTCGCTCGCCACCATTGCCGCACCGTCACTGGGTGCAGTGATCAGCGATTGGATAGGTTGGCGCAGCGCCATGGCCATGACAGCAGGGCTGGCCGCGCTTGCGATGGTACTGCAGTTTCTCAGCCTGCCAACCTTGCCTGCGACCACAAGCAACAGTCTTGCCGATGTCTTTCGGCTAGCCCGGCGGCGCGGCGTTCAGCTCGGGATGCTTGCTATCCTTTTGCTGATGACAGGGCATTTTGCTGGCTCAGTCTATGTGCGCCCTTTCCTTGAACACATTACGCTCCTTACAACAGGGCCAATTGCCCTGGCACTGCTCGGGTTTGGCATCGCTGCTGTAATTGGTAATATTGCCGGTGGCCGCATGGCCGACGCCGATATCCGCATGGCCCTTGCGGCTACTGCCACTTTAATGGCGTTTGCGGCGCTCGCTTTGGTACTTTGGGGCGTGCATATCGGTGTTGCTTTCGGCTTCGTTACGCTGTGGGGCCTTGCCTTCGGCATGGCACCGGTGGTGTTGCCGACAAATCTGTCCCGCGCGGCACCTGACGCGCTGGAAGCGGCTGGCAGCCTGATGGTTGTCTCTTTCCAGGTCGCCATTACTATCGGCGCGGTTGCCGGTGGCTATGTCGTGGATACGTATGGCGCCACGGGTCCCTTGACCCTTACGGCTATCCTTGCCGCATCGACAATCGCTCTGGCGCTGCTGCAGCCCCGCAGCTGATCTTTGTTCCCGCTGAGCGGCACGTGAAGCAACCAGACATCTTCACCAAGTTGCAGAGCTACAGATGCGGCGAGACCTCGCCGCATCTGTAAAGTGGGGGTTAGTGTCATATGTGCGACGCCCCACAACATTCTTTGTGCTGCAACATTAAGCCATTGCTGCCGGCTGATAAACGCGGCTTTCCTCGTCGTAAATCAACCCGATGGCCGGGTCGGTTTTACTGATCTTGCCGTTCTCGAGATGACCGGCATAGCGGCGCAGATAGGTCGAATCGTTCACCGCATCGGCAAAGGACACGTCGTACCAGCCGTCCTTGGTCGGAACATCGATGCTGAGGTCGCCGGCATTGACCGTCTTTTCGTCACCGGTATAGGCGTTGACCATTTTCAGCTTGCCGTTGGCTGTGGGCCACTTGCCAAAAGCAAAGCGGACAGTCTGGCCATCCGAAACCGATTTCACGTCAATAATGTCTGCCAGCGCCATCTGGGTTCCGCTACCGGTAGTTCCCCGCAGCTGATTCAAATAACCATTGGGTGCATGAACCAC
This sequence comes from Phyllobacterium sp. 628, assembly GCF_014189505.1. Taxonomy (GTDB): domain Bacteria; phylum Pseudomonadota; class Alphaproteobacteria; order Rhizobiales; family Rhizobiaceae; genus Phyllobacterium. The sequence goes on from NZ_CP050302.1 coordinate 144,373, forward strand.
GTAATGATAAGCGCCATTGGTGCCGTCTATATCCAAACTATCCGCCAGAAGCATAGGCGCCTCGACACTGCCGCCGCCCGCGACACTGTAAAGCCGTGGTTTGTCCTGTGTGCCCTCATAGGAATAGACATAGAATGCCACGCCCAGCTTGCTGGCATTGCTGAAGGAGAAGTTGAGTTTTTTCACACCCTTCACGGTAATGAAATTCGTCAGAACCTTAAAATCATAGGCCAGAGGCAACAAATCGCAACGCGTCTTATCCTGTTTGCTGGCCACGGGATTTTTTATTTCGGGATCGGCATTAACGGTGTTGATATCAGGACGAAGTCCCGGCGCGTTATTCGCCTTGGTTTTGTCGTCACCGTTGAAAACTTTGACCGGCTTTGTGGCGTCGATTAGATTGCCCACGTTCTTTGGTATCTGCCGGTCGAAATCGAATGCGCTGGTCAGATCACCGCTCATGGCTTGCCGCCATGACGAGATATTTTCGAAGGCCGGGGTGCCTTCCGGCTGCACCTTGCGGGCAATCAGCCATCTGTCGAGAAAACGGATGACGGAGGTGTGATCAAAAACTTCTGAACAGACCCGCCCGCCGACCGTCCAAGGGGAGATGACGAGCATGGGAACGCGGACCCCCATCCCCAGAGGCGTGCTGTCCGCACTATTTTCCGAGTTCGCATCAAACTTTAACGTGGGCGGCGTCAGTGTAATATCAGGTGTCACCAACCCCTCTGCTGCACTCAAAGGCGGCACGGGAGGCGGCATATGATCAAAAAATCCGCCATTTTCATCATAGGTAATGAACAAAGCTGTTTTGCTCCAAACGTCCTTGTCGGCGATGAGAGCCCGCAAAATCTCATTCAAATAATATTCGCCAAAGTGCGGCGGCCATTTGGGGTGCTCGGTAAAGGCTTCGGGTGCAACGATCCATGAAATGGCCGGGAGCTTACCGGCGACCACATCCTTTTCCAGTTGCGATGGCTCGTTTGCGTCGGTCCGCAACACCGAGTTCACGCTCTGGTTCTTTGCGTAGATCGAAGTCGTCTTGTCCTTGTATTGTTTAAAATATTCCAGCGTGTTGTCGCCATAATTACCGGCGAAAGCATCGGCAAACGTCCAGTGCAAGCCATCCTGGTAGAATTTCCAGTCAACGCCGAACTCTTCCAGTTTCTCGGGGTACGACTTCCATTTGGGATCACCCACGCCCCAACTGAAGAAAGTATTGCTCGTCTCGCCGTGGGAGGTGCCTGTCCAAAGATAACTGCGGTTCGGGTCGGTCGGGCCATTCAGCGAACAATGGTAGGCATCGCAAATCGTGAAAGCTTTGGCGAGTTTGAAATAGAGTGGAATATCGTCTTCCACATAATGCGCCATGGTGACGATATCCTTTTCAGGAATCCACCTATCCATAAGGCCGCTGTTCCAGGCGCGCAGACCATCGGTATAATTGTGTGCGGGATCCTGCAAGAAGACATTTCCTGAATCTTTCTCCTCCGCATTTGCACCCTTGGGCAAACGGTAGGGTCCTATCCTCTGGGCAGTCTTGTCAGCTTGCGCCTGTGACCAGACCGGATTGCCGTCTTTCAGTTTGAGCGGGCGTGGATCGCCAAAACCCCTGACACCGCGAAGCGTGCCAAAATAATGATCGAAAGACCGGTTTTCCTGCATCAGGATAACCACGTGCTCAATATCTTTGAGCGATCCCTTCTGGCAAGGTACGGAAGCAGTCAGCATGTCGTTCACGACATTCGACTCCGCCAGTGCTTCCTGCATGTAGCTCGAACAGGCTGCATAAGCGGCGGCATTAACCCCGGCTATGCCCAGCATCTTGATAAAATCGCGTCTATCCATGATTGATGTCCTGAAATGAATGGAAATTATGAGACGTTGAATTGTTCGGCTTTGTATAAAATGGCCATGGATATCCGGACCGAGCAGTACTGAAGCCGGGAGACAATGTCTGCTTATTCGCAAATATCCGCCGGTGATGTCCCCTTGCCGGGAACTACGCTTTCCGGCTTTCCTGCAGGGGTAATCTGCACTGTCTGGGGTTGTTCAGGCGCCTTGCTTATGGCAGGCGCCGTATCGTCGCTTACGTCAAACAGTGATTTTGAAGTATCAGCGGATGAGGATTTATTTGAGTTATTGCAACCACTCATGAGTATAATTGCAGATAATGACAATAATATTCTCAACATTTCCAATCTCCAAAGATATAATCAGATACATTTCATATTTTAAGCAAAAATAATCAATCACATAACCAAAAGTTATATGAAGTATAAATAATATTCATACTACAATGCGGAATATAGGCACAAAAATCCGCTTAAGATTCAATTTGTATTTGATATTTACATGACACTAGCACGTAACACTTATATGACACTTTAGCCAAAATCGACAACCCTGATGCGGTTCGAAAGGATCGCTTTCATCTAATCACGGACAAGGCATGCCACCGGGTCAAGATTCGATGCTTTACGTGCCGGAAGAAAACCGAAAGAAATACCGATGACACTTGAGCACACAAGAGCGGCAATGATCGAAGCCGGGGAATAAGCCAGCTCGAACGGCGTGTTGAACTGGCGGAACAGCCAGCCAAACCCCAAAGCGACGGCAATTCCTACCATGCCGCCAATCAGACAGACAAGAACGGCTTCAATCAGGAACTGTTGCAGAATATCACTGCGCCTTGCGCCGACAGCCATGCGAACACCGATTTCATTGATACGTTCTGTGACCGAAACCAGCATGATGTTCATCACGCCTATGCCGCCGACAACAAGGGAAATGAATGCAATGGACGCGACAAGAAGACTAAGAGCCTGCGTGGTTTTTGTAATCGTTTTTCGAATTTGGTCGGCATTGTAAATGCCGAAATCTTTCTCGCCATGGCGCTGGCTCAGAAATGCCGTGACGCCTGTCTCCGCCATTTCCATGGGAGTGTCGTCCTGAACCCGCACAGTAATGCTGCGAAGAGAGTAGGTCCCGGTTATGCGTGTCTGTATCGTTGTATAGGGCAGATAGAAAGATAAGCGTTGCTCACTTGCATCAAAGCCCCGCCGGTCAGACTCGATAATTCCAATGATCCTCACTGGAACATTTTTCAGGATGACCACCTGACCGATGACACTTCCCTGCCAGCCGGCAAACAATGTCTTACGTGTACTTTCGTCAATCACCGCATCAAGGGCATTGTCGAGAACGCTTTGCTCATCAAAGAACCGGCCCTCAAGAAGCTTGCTGCCAAGCGTGAGAAAATACTGGTCACTCACACCCATGAGCGTCGCATTGGCTTCCATGTGTCCAAAACGCGCCGTTGACATAGTCAATACAGCGGGTGTCGCTGCTACAATATAGGGCAATTTGGCAAGTTCATGTGCGTCGGCAGTCGTCAGCGTCGTTACGCGGCCGGAATCAAGGTCGCCAGCACCGCGCCCGGGATATATTTCCAAAGTATTGGTGCCAAGATCACTGATTTGTTTGAGAATATGTTCGCTTGAGCCTTTTCCGAGCGCGACAACACATACCACAGATGCAATTCCAATAATGATGCCGAGCATCGTCAGAAAGGTACGCAAACCGTGTGTGCTCAGGGAACGCAAGGCCATAAGAAGCGCTTCGTTAAACCGGTCGGCGAAAGACCGCCAGCCTGCCATGCCGCGTTGCTTTATCATTTGCACGCCCGATCCGTTGGCCCTGTCTTGTACAGAGGAAACACCAACTGCGGTATTATCTTTGTCAGAAATGATTACGCCGTCGCTGATCTCGATAATGCGCTCGGCGCGCGCAGCGACGTTGTGATCATGGGTAACAATGATAATGGTTTTGCCGTCACCGTGCAGCTCCTCGAGAATTTTGAGAACCTCCTCGCCGCTATGTTTATCCAGGGCACCGGTTGGCTCATCGGCCAAAATAATATCGGCATCGTTGATGAGTGCACGGGCGATGGATACGCGCTGCTGCTGTCCGCCGGACAATTGACCGGGTCTGTAATTCAGCTTGTCTGACAGACCCAGACGGCCAAGAATGCCGGAGGCAATTTCCTGCCGGTTCTCCCGGTTCTGTCCCGCATAAATTGCCGGTATTTCGACGTTGCCGACGGCGGACAATTCGTTGAGCAGATGATAACGCTGAAAGATAAAGCCGAAATGCTCACGCCGCAATTGCGCAAGTTCATCGGAATCCAGATCGGACGTTTCCCGCCCGGAAATGCGGTATTTGCCTTCTGACGGACGATCCAGACAGCCTAGAATATTCATCAGTGTCGATTTGCCGGAACCGGAGGCGCCAACAATCGCCACCATCTCGCCTTTTGAAATGGTCAGGTTGATGTCTTCCAGCACCGTCGTGAATCCGTCGCCCGAGGGATAATGGCGGTAAAGATGTTCAAGGGAGATCAAGGGCTGCGTGTTCATATCAGGCACCCTTAGCCCCGTCAGGACCGCTTGCCCCGGATGCAGGCATGGAGTTGTCGCCGGTGGCGACGGCCTCTCCCTCCGTCAGGCCGGACTGGATTTCGACGAATATTTTATCGTTCAGGCCGGTTGCCACCTCTCGCTGGCTGATCGAGCCGTCTTTTGCCACAACGCGGACCATTTCCTTTCCCGGATTGGCGGAAGGGGAAAGTGCAGCAGAAGGTATGATCAACTTGTCTTTGGCACTGCCGAGAACGATGTGAATTTCGGCAGTCATATAGGTTTTGAGAAAGCCATCGGCATTGTCAATATTGAATATGCCTTTGTAATAGATCGCCGATGAGGTGCTGGTGCCGCTTCCTCCAGTCGAATTACCGTTGCCGAAGCTCTTGTCGCTGACAATCGTTTGCGGTGCTGGTTCGACAGTTTCAAGCTTGGCCGTATACCGCTTTTTACTTTGGCCCGGAATCGTAAAATAAAGGTCCTGACCTTCTTTGACATTGATGATATCGGCTTCGGAAATATCCGCCTCAACGGTCATAGTCTCGAGCTGACCTATGATCGCAATCGTGGGTGCCGACTGCACCGCATTGACGGTTTGACCTTCCCGAACCACCGTTGCAAGCAGGGTTCCGTCAATGGGTGCGCGTATCTGGGTATACCCAAGATTGGCTTCGGCCGTTTCGGCTGCAATTTTCGCTACGACAATCTCGGCGTCACTCAACGCGATTTGCGCCTCTGCGGATTTTACGGCGCTGACGGCTTTATCATAATCCGCCCTGGATATGGCATTCTGGGAAATCATGCGGTCCTGGCGGGTCATATCCTGCTGTGCAAGCTGTAACCTCGCAACTTTCTCAGCACGGTTTGCCTGATTGCGTACAAGTTCGGCTTGAGCTTTTCGCAGATCGTTCTTTTGCGTCGTTGAATCGATTTCGGCAATCAGATCATCTTTTTTGACCTTTTGCCCCACTGCAAATTTAAGCGACAGGACCCGGCCCGAAGCCTGCGCACCGACTGCAACCAGATGTGCCGGTTTCAAAACTCCTGTCGCCAGAACAGTGGACTCAATATCGCCTTTGCGAACGCTATAGGTCATCAGCGCCGGAGGCACAGTCCTGAAATGACTGGCGGAAAAATAGAAAATAACGGCAACACACGCTGCAAGGAAACCAAAGCGGATCAGCCATTTCTTTCTGGCAGAACCGCGTGGTTTTTTTATAGTACTGTTCATCAAAGCCTCATTGCTCAGCGGATTTCCGCTGAAAATTTTTATCGTCAAAATGAATTTTTGGGGTTTTCTGCAACAAGATGCGGCCCGGTATAGCCATCCTGAATAACAGGTGAACCAGAATTGATCACACCGTCCCAACCACCCCCAAGTGCTTTTTGTAAATTGATATAGTCCTGTAACAGGCCGATCCTGCTTTGAATCAAACTCTGTTCCGATCCATACAGCGACCGCTCCGCCGTCAGCAGATCCAGAAAGCTCGTTGAACCACCCTGATACAGTGTACGGGAGAGGTCCGTTGCTTTTCTGAATGACCGGACGGCACTTTGCAGTTTCACATATTTCGTCCGGTGCTGGTTCAGTGCAACGCTGGCATTTTCGACTTCTTCCAGCGCAGCCAGAATGGCCTTGCGATAGCTGATGAAAGACTGGTCGCGCGCTGCCTTGGCGCCCTCAACTGCTGCATTCAGCTGCCCCCCTCTAAAGATCGGCACGGTGAGGCTTGGCCCGAAGCCCCAGCTGATTGTCGATCCCTTGCCCAGATCACCGATTTGGTTTCCAGCCATACTGATATTGCCGGTCAGACTGACACTTGGATAAAGCGCTGCCTCGCTGCGGCCGACAAGCGCTGTGGAACGCGCAAAATTGCGCTCCGCGACGCGCAGGTCTGGACGGTTCAGCAACAGATCGGCCGGTACGCCTGTGGTTACAACACCAGGAACCGCAGGAATCGGCTTTGGCTGTTGCAAAATCTGGGTAAGTCCTGCGGGCTCCAGACCTGCCAATACGGACAAGCGATGCAGATTCTGCGCATACGATGTGTTGAGATCCGAAAGACCGGCTTCCGTGAGGCTCGTTTGCCCTTCGGCATTGGCAAGGTCTGCCGCGGATATATCACCGGCGTTAAAGCGCTCCCGTGTAAGGGCTGCGGTTTTGCGTTGGGATGCGACGGTCCGCACCGTCAGAGCTATGTTCGCCTGCACTCCGCGCAGTTGCACATAATTGCTGGTGATATCGCCGATGAGCGTGACCAGAACGGCATGCATATTTTCTTCTTCGGCATCAAGGCCGTAGCGCGCGGCTTCGATCGAACGTCTGTTGGCGCCAAACAAATCAAGTTCCCAACTGGTATTGAAACCGAGGTTCAGAGCCGTATTTTCACCGCCGCCCAAACCTTTTGCGCGCGTTGCACTGCCGGTGCCATCGACTGAAGGAAGAAACGCACCGCCGGTCTGCTTGTAGGACGCACGCACCTCGCGAATTCTTGCTTTGGCCAGAGCCACATCATTGTTGTTGCGCACGGCCTGTTCAACGAGATTGTCCAGCACCGGATCATTGAAACGCTTCCACCACTGCGCCAATTGCGCCGGCTTGACCGGGGTAGATTTCTGGCCGCTCCAGACTGAAGACAGGTTCATCGCAGGCGTTTTGTAGTCGGGCCCTACCTCAATACAGCCAGTCAGTCCGAAAAATAACGCGCAAGGAATTGCCACTCGGCAAAATGGGAAAGTCATTAAATAAAATGTCCATAAAAATTCAAAAATTATCGTCAGACGGGCATTAAAATCCTGCTCGTTGCGCGTAGTTAATTAATCTTAAATATGGCTTTTAAAAGAGCAGAACGAATAGAGTCGATCAGATAGTGTCAGGTAAGTCTATAGGACAAAGCTTGCCGGATACGGCCTTTTAGCGGCCGCAGCGGTGACGCAATTTCCACTGATTAAGAGCCCTCATGCGTTGAAGTGAGCAATAGCTCCATTCATGGACGGAGCTTACACCATCCTCAATACTGCAAAATCTTATTCAGAAATTCACGCGTGCGTGGCTGGCGTTGCTCGATATTGCCGAAGAACTCGTCCTTGGTTGTATCCTCAAGGATTTTCCCGCCGACGTCCATGAAGATGACACGGTTCGAAACCTTGCGGGCAAAGCCCATTTCGTGCGTCACCACCATCATGGTCATGCCCTCAGAAGCGAGTCCGACCATAACATCGAGCACTTCGCCTACCATCTCCGGATCGAGAGCCGATGTCGGCTCGTCGAAAAGCATGATGATTGGATCCATCGACAGGGCGCGCGCAATGGCGACACGCTGCTGCTGGCCGCCCGACAGCTGTCCAGGGAACTTGTGCTGGTGCTCGATGAGGCCCACGCGCTCCAACATCTGCAGTCCGCGCTTCTTGGCTTCGTCTCTCTTGCGGCCGAGCACCTTTACCTGGGCAATCGTAAGATTGTCCGCCACCGACAGATGCGGGAACAGCTCAAAATGCTGGAAGACCATGCCAACGCGGCTGCGCATCTTCGGCAGGTTTGTCGTCCGGTCATGGACAGCGATGCCGTCAACCCAGATTTCGCCTTTCTGGATAGGCTCCAGCGCATTGATGGTCTTGATCAGGGTGGATTTACCTGAACCGGACGGCCCGCAAACGACGACGACTTCCCCCTTGTTGATCTTGACGGAGCAGTCGTTGAGGACCTGAGTCGCGCCATACCATTTGGAAACGCTCTTCATTTCGATCATTGTGATTGATGTCCTTCAGTTCAGCGCACGATGCGGATTTTTTGGTTCAGGCTCTTTACGAGCATGGAGAGGGTAAACGAGATCGCAAAATATACCACAGCGGCAAGAAGATAGGTTTCGATCCGCCTGCCGAATGTATTGCCCATGATCTCGAACCCTTTGAGAATGTCATAGGCGCCGATGGCATAGACCAGTGATGTATCCTGAAAGAGCACGATCGTCTGAGTCAGAAAGACCGGCAGCATGTTGCGGATCGCCTGAGGCAGGATGATATAGCGCATATTCTGCCCATAGGTCATGCCAAGAGCCTGTCCCGCATTCGTTTGCCCGCGTGGCAGGGATTGAATGCCGGCACGCACGATCTCACTGAAGAATGCGGCTTCAAAGATGATGAAGGTAATCAGGGCACAAATTTCAGCCCGGTATTTTTGACCGGTTTCACCCGGAAACAGATCGTAAAAGCCTGAGGGAACGAGCAGGAAAAACCACAGGAGCACCATCACAAGCGGTACACTGCGAAATATATTGACATACCAGGTCGCCACATATTCCAACGGCTTGATGTTGGACAGGCGCATCAGCGCAATGACTGTTCCCAGAGCGATGCCGCCGATCGTGGCGGCGATCGTGAGCGAGATGCTGAAATAGAGGCCGCTGATCAGATAATTGCTGATGTTGGCCCAGGTATAGAACGAAAAATCAAGCGTAGACATCAATGCGCCCCCTGTGCCTGGGGCGTCAGGCCCGGTATACGCGTCCGCCGCTCAAGGAAGGACATGACCTGATTAACGATGAGCGCGGTCAACGCATACAGCAACGTGGCTGCCAGATAGACTTCGATCCCGCGCGAGGTCTCTTCCTGCGTCTGCATGGCGAAGCTGATCAGTTCTGGAATCGACACCGCAAAGGCTACCGACGAGTTCTTGACGATGTTCATCGCTTCGCTCGTCAGCGGGGGAATGATGATGCGGAAAGTCTGCGGCAGTATCACGTAGCGATAGGTCTGGAACTGGGTGAAGCCGACGGCGAGGCCCGCATTGCGCTGGCCGGCCGGCAGAGCCAGAATTCCCGCACGTATCTGTTCGGCAATGCGGGCTGAGGTGAAGAAACCCAGTGCGCAGCAGGCAAGAACAAAGCCGGGCAAGCTCTTCATACCCGGGACCAGTTCTGAAATCACGAAGAACCAGATAAAGAGCTGAACGAGAATGGGGATGTTGCGAAACAGCTCGACCCATGTCGCTGCGAACATAGAGATAATTCTATGTCCGGAAATCGTGCGCAACGTGCCGATGAGGATGCCGAATACCAGGGCGATGACGAGGGAGGTAGCTGCCACCGCAACCGTATATCCCCAGGCAGACAGCATCCATTGAAAGTAGGTGACACCGTCGCCTCTATCCTCCCAAAGAAACTGCCAGCGATCCCACACGTTCTGCCAATATGTCATTATTTCTCGCCCACATATGCAACTGGCCAGCCCGAATGAAGCGGCGGCAGCGACCAGATGTTTCCCTCAACAGTACCTACGATCAAGCCGTTTGGCGTGTCATCAAAGGATGACCCTTTTAAACCACTCTGGACGCGATATCCACCGGGGTTACCGCGTCCAGATTATCCAGACTCAGGTTTTTGACAATCCGGTCTTATTGACCCGGCTGCTTGTATTCCTCAGTCGGCTTATCGTTTGGATTAGCCCAGGCATCCTTGGTTGCTTCCGAAGCAGGCATGTTCAGCGAAACATTGTTCGGCGGAATCGGCTGCATGAACCACTTGTCATAGAGCTTGGCAATGGTGCCTGCCTTGATCTGCTCCACAATGCTTTCGTCGACCGCCTTCTTGAATTCGGGATCGTCCTTGCGGATCATGATGGCAATAGGCTCGACTGACAGGACTTCCGGCAAAATCTTGAAATCTGCCGGCTTCTGTGCCCGGGCAATATTGGCGGCCAGGATCGACACGTCCATCACGAAAGCATCAGCGCGGCCGCTCTGCAGAAGCAGAAAGCTGTCGGCGTGATCTTTGCCGTAAACTTCATTGAAGGTGATGTCTTTGCCGCGTTTGTTTTTGCGCAAAGTCTGCACCGACGTGGTACCGGTCGTGGTTGCTACGTTCTTTCCGGCAAGGTCCTCCAGCTTGCTGATGTTCGAGTCCGCCCGAACGGCAATTTTCACTTCCTCGACATAGACTGTATCAGCAAATGCAACGTCTTTTGCCCGCGCAGTATTATTTGTTGTAGATCCGCATTCGAGATCTACCGTGCCGTTCTGAACCAGTGGCACACGATTCTGTGATGTGACCGGTTGATAGCGGATTTCCAGTTTTTCCACGCCAAGTTTCTTCTTGATGTCGGCGATAATATTCTGGCAGACGTCGTAGTGATAACCGGTGTAAACGCCATTGCCGAGCGTATAAGCCAACCCGGACGACTCTCTTACACCTTGCGTGATGCTGCCCGTGGACTTGATCTTGTCCAGAGTTCCTTCAGCATGCGCCGCTGACCCAAGCGCAACACATGCCAGTGCTGCAGCGATCAGAATTTTTTTCATTTTATCCTCCAATTCGAACGCGGCGACTATGGCCGCATTCACTCCATTTGAAAAGCGCTGACGCTCATGTTTTACAGGCACGAGCAGCTTATCTGTGGAGGATCACCGGCATGGAGGGACCTCGGCGGCCCAGATACAATGCATGAGTGAAGATATCAAAAGTTGCTCTTTTTCCGATACTGCCGTCTGCACAATGTCGCCAATTCCTGGAAATCCGGTGGAGGCTTAAGCGGGAAATCCCCTCGTTGTCTTGCTTAAAATCGGGTTCACTTTCTCACGATGAAACTTCCGCCGAACCCGATACCACTCACATCAATCTACTCGTCAAAGTAATCGGCGTGTTTTTTGGCAAGACTGGATAGAGCATTAAGGATCGAACCCAAATGAATACGTGTGGCTTCAATGGCTGCTGATTTATCGCGGCGGCTGATCGTGTCCAGCATTGATTTATGCTCTTCGATCAAAACAAGCTGATGGTCCGCATTTCTCAACGAAAGCACACGCAGGCGATCGAGCGGCATTTTCTCCCGCTCCAGAAGCCCGACTACGCGCTCAAAACCTGTCGCACGCGCCAGCGTCAGGTGAAACTGGTCGTCAAGTGCCTGAAATGCCAGATCACTGTCCTGATCAACCATCGACTGCTGCATTACAATGAGCGCGGCAAGTTCCTGCTCAAATTCAGGTGCCAGCCCGATATCACACAATTTGGTAACGTTGGCGATTTCTATGGCTTCCCGAATGAAGTGCGCTTCGAGAAACCGTTTGAGATTGAGCTTGGTAACGAAAGTACCGCGACTTGGTCTTGTCGTAATCAGATCAGCTTCACGGAGCTGGGCAAATGCCTCACGCACCGGTGTACGACTGGCACCAAACCGCGCGCCGACTTCCATCTCAGAAATCAGGCGCCCCGGCTCCAGATCCATTTTAAGAATGGCATTCTTCAGGACAGGATAAATCTGCGATGCCGTCGGACGGTCATATTCCAGTTGGCCGAATGCTATATTGGCCAAACCGCCAACCGGAACATCATTGTCTGAAGTTTTAGTGCCGTCTGACACGTCTGATCTATCCCAGGAAGATAAGTTTCATTAGCCAGTATACCGGTATTCTTTTTATTTGCAACCGGTATACCGGTGTGCTATCGAAAGTTGTACCGGTGGACCTTGCGCCATCGGCATTGGAGCAAGGGAGGCCCGATGAACGTTGCCCTGATCGGATTAGGCATGGTCGCGAGCACGCACGTCAGAGCGATTGCCGCGCTGTCACCCGATATCCAACTCAAAACGGTTTATGGGCGCGACAAGCTGCGCACCACTCAATTTGCCGATGACGCGGCCACAATTCTCGGTTATCGCCCGGAACCGGCATTCTCCGTCGAAGCAATTGCCGACGATTCCGCCATTGATTTTGTGATCGTCGCAACGCCGCCCAATGCACGTTTGGAGATAACAAAAATACTTGCGGCAGCCGGTAAATCCATCCTCATGGAAAAGCCGATTGAACGAACGCTGGAAAGCGCCAAAAAGATTGCCGATCTTTGTGCTGACCATGACGTCAAACTCGGCATTATCTTTCAGCATCGCGTCCGGCAGGCATCAACTCAGCTTCGTAACATGCTGGAAACCGGGGCGTTGGGGCCAATTGGCATTGTGGAAATTGTAGTGCCCTGGTGGCGCGAACAGTCCTATTACGACGCGCCCGGCCGCGGAACTTTTGCCCGCGACGGCGGCGGTGTCCTTATCTCTCAGGCGATCCATTCGCTTGATCTTGCTCTTTCCCTTGCAGGCTCCGTACACAAAGTCCAAGCCATGGCAAAAACCAGCCGGTTCCACCAGATGGAAGCTGAAGATTATGTAACGGCCGGGCTTGAGTTTGAATGTGGTGCCATCGGCTCGCTCGTTGCGAGCACAGCCAGTTTCCCCGGCACCAGCGAAACTATCACCCTTCACTGCGACAATGCCTCAGCCCATCTGGAAGCAGGGCAACTGACCATCACTTGGCGCGATGGCAAGACCGACGTTTTCGGTGAAGAAACAGGCACTGGCGGCGGTGCCAATCCGATGGCCTTCACTCATGAGTGGCATCAGGAGATTATCCGCGATTTTGCCAGCGCAGTCATCAACAACACCGAACCGCTCGTATCAGGCAGAACCGGCCTTATCGTCCACGCCCTGATTGATGCGCTTATCACATCGGCAAACTCCGAACGTTCCGTAACCCTCGCCCCATGGAATAAATGAATGTCAAAGCCTCTCAAATTCGCCGCCATCGGCATCGATCACCGGCACATTTTCGGCCAATCGGAAAACATGATGAATGTCGGAGCCGAGTTTGTCGGCTGGTGGACGGAGGGAACGCCTGAAACCCTCGACAGTTTCATCAAACGGTTCCCGGATGTTCCACAGTCGGCAACACGCCAAGAATTGCTGAATAATCCAGAGATTGATTTCGTTCTGATTGCCGATGTGCCATCCATGCGCGCCGATCGTGCCATTGAAGCCATGCAGCACGGCAAGGATGTCATGGTCGACAAACCCGGCTGCACGACCCTGGCACAACTTGATGCAATCAAGGATACTGTCGCTCAAACGGGACGCATCTGGTCGATTGATTTTTCCGAGCGCTTTGAAGTTCCCTGCGTGACGAAAGCCGCCGAACTTGTGCAGGCTGGAGCAATCGGCAAAGTCGTACAGACAGTCGGTCTTGGACCCCACCGTCTCAACCGGCATCTACGGCCACAATGGTTTTTTGAACGGGAGAAATATGGCGGCATCCTCTGCGATATCGCTTCGCATCAGATCGACCAGTTCCTGTTTTTCACAGGCTCGGACGATGCAGAAATCCTCTTTGCAGAAGTCGCCAACCATGCCAATCCCGGCGATCCGGGCCTGCAGGATTTCGGTTGTCTTGCGCTGCGCAGCGACAAAGGCCACTGCTATATCCGCGTTGACTGGTATACGCCTGATGCCCTGCCGACATGGGGCGACGGCCGCCTGACCATCCTTGGAACAGAGGGCTATATTGAATTGCGCAAATATGTCGATGTGGCGCGCGATAATGGCACAGATCATCTCTATCTCGTCAACGGCACACGCTGCGAGAGGATTGATGCATCGGACGCTGGCATGCCCTATTTTGCCAAGTTCGCCGACGATATCCGTAACCGTACCAGCAATGCGATGCCGCAGACCCATACGTTCAAGGTCATGGAACTGGCCATCAAGGCTCAATTGCTGGCCGAAACAGCAGCGAGCAACCGTCATGGCTGAGCCCATTCGCGTCGCCATCATCGGCGCTGGCATCGGCGCAACTCACCTCAAGGGTTATCGGGCGCTCCCCGATCGCTTCAATGTTTCCGTTCTGTGTGATCTTGATGTGGAGCGCGCAACGAAAGTTGCCGATGGCGATCTATCGATCCGTATAGAGCCCGATCTCGACCAAGTGCTGGCTGACCCGAATATCGATCTCATCGATATTTGCCTGCCGCCACACCTGCATTTCAAGGTGTCGATTGCAGCGCTGCAAGCCGGAAAACACGTTGTTTGCGAGAAGCCATTTGTTGGCTCCCTGCGCGAGGCCGATTTGCTCGCTGAGGCGGTTGTGAAATCCGGACGTATTCTTTCCCCGGTTTTTCAATATCGCTTTGGCCGGGGATTTGCCCAGTTGCGTGCCCTCATCGACAAAGGGCTTGCAGGCAAAGCTTTTACGGCCAGCATAGAAACCCATTGGTGCCGCCGCGCTGAATATTACGATATTCCATGGCGCGGCACATGGAAGGGCGAACAGGGTGGTGCCATTCTGAGCCATGCCATCCATAATCATGATCTGCTGTGCTACATCTTGGGCAATGTCCGGCGCTTGACGGCTTTAACGGCAACACGGGTCAATCCGATTGAAACCGAAGATTGCGCGTCCATCGTGTTCGAGATGGAAAGCGGCGCGCTGGCAACAAGTTCGGTTACCCTTGGCGCTGCCGATGATACCAGTCACTTCCGCTATTGTTTCGAAGGTTTTACCGCCGAAAGCGGCAAAGCGCCGTATACTCCAGCTGAAGATCAATGGCATTTTCTCGCCCGTGATCCGGCCCGGCAGGCAGAAATCGATGCGGTGGTGAATGCTCTCCCGGAAGTGCATTCTGGTTTTGCTGGTTTCTTCGATGCTCTTGCTGACGCTATCGAAGGCCATGGCGGCCATGAAGTAACGGTTGCGGATGGTCGCCGTTCGCTCGAAATGGTCACAGCCATTTATTATACGGCGCGCAACGGTGGAACCGCCGAATTGCCGCTGAATCGCGATCACGCACTTTATGATGGATGGACACCGAAATAACCTAAAAATCAGATCAATGTTCGTCACAACGATATGGGAGGATATCCGATGAACAAGCGCATTTCCCGATGGACTGGTGTAGCTCTGGCTTCGGTCATGGCTTTGTGGACAAGCGCGGCGATGGCGGATGATATCCGTTTCATGTGCGCGGCAGATGGCAATGAATGTGCCGTACTGCAATCCCTGTTTGACCGCTACGAAAAAGCTAATCCCGGCACCCACGTTGTCACCGACGTGGTGGGTTACAAAGCCATTCTGGAAAACCTGCCGGTCCAGCTTGCCGGAGGCACTGGCCCTGATATGGCGCTTGTCACCGACTTTGGCGGGCTCAGCAAATACTTCCTGGACCTGACACCCTATGTGGATGCTGATTATTGGAACACCAATTTCGGCAACACCCTTCGGTGGTCCCGCACGGGGCCTGCCGACAAGGGCATCTATGGTATGAACATTCAGCTGACCATTACCGGTGCCTATATCAACAAGACCCTGTTCGAGCAGGCGGGCATCACGGTGCCGGGCGAGAAAGCCACATGGGACGAATGGGCCGATGCAGCGCGCAAGGTTGCCAAGGCAACGGGTGTTCCCTTCCCTATGGCAATGGACCGATCCGGGCATCGCATAGCGGGTCCTGCCATTTCGAATGGCGCGAAAATCTTTGACGATGCGGGGAACCCAATTCTTGTTGATGCGCCATTCGCGGATTTCATGGGCAAGTTCGTCGAGTGGAACAAAGATGGCACAATGGCGAAGGATGTATGGGCCGGCATCGGCGGCACCAGCTATCAGGACGCCGCCCAGGAGTTCATCAACGCGCAGCTGGTCTTTTACTATTCAGGGAGCTGGCAGGTACAGCGTCTCGACAAGGCAATCGGTGACAGTTTCGACTGGGAAGTCGTCGGCTCTCCCTGCGGGCCTGGCGGCTGTTCAGGCATGCCTGGGGGCTCGGGGCTTGTTGGCTTCAAGCAGACCAAGAACCCTGAGGCCGTTGCTAAACTGATCAACTATATCGCGCAAAAAGACAATTACGCGGAATTTATCAGTAAGACCCGTAACGTGCCTGCCCATGAAGGTGTAGCGAAAGAGGATCTGACCTATTCGGATACATCGCCAAATGTCGCGAAAGCTCTCAAGGGCTGGAACGCGCAAATCGCCAAGCTGTCGCCCATTGCCTATGCCTATCAAGGTTACAAGAACAACCGGACCATGTTCAACATAACGGTGCAGCGCGTTACCCAAGCGATCGTTGGCGAAATGTCGATCAATGAAGCAATGGAAAAAGCCAAGCAGGATGTCGCGGCGGCCATTCAGTCGGCCGGCAAGTAATCGACGTGATATCCGGGCAACCTGTTCGTTGCCCGATCCGGCACACCATCAACGATGAAGGGATCTGCAGCATGACCGCTCTTGTGAATGCGATCATGAACATTATCGAGATACCCATGCGCTTCGCCCAGAAACGGCTTGGCCTGCGGCGTATTGCGTGGGTATTTCTCCTGCCAAATCTCGTCCTCTTTGGGATATTCGCCTTTCTGCCGGTTGTCTTAAACGTCATCTATTCCCTGACCGGGACCGATCAGGTGATGTTGAGCGACCGGACATTTGTGGGAGTCGATAATTTCACAACGCTGGCCACGTGCGCCAATCACCTTGACCCGAACACCTGCACACAGGATCTTTTCTGGCGAGCCATCTACAATTCGCTCTGGTTTGTGACATTACAGGTCGGATTTATGGTCGGGCTGTCACTTGTCACTGCAATTATCCTGAATGGCAAGATACGGGCGCGTGGCTTTTTCCGCAGCGTATTCTTCTTTCCCGTGCTCCTATCTCCCGTCGTTGTTGCGCTGATCTGGAAATGGATCTTGCAGCGGGAAGGACTTCTGAATGCGGGAATGGATGCATTCGGCCTTACCCCGTTCAATTGGCTGCTCGACCGGAACTGGGCTTTTATCTGGTCAATTTTCCTATCGATCTGGGCTCATATGGGCTTCTACACACTCATCCTGCTTGCCGGTTTGCAGGCCATACCACGCGATGTCTACGACGCCGCGCTCATGGATGCCGCCGCGCCCTTCCGGATGTTCCGGAGGATCACTCTGCCACTGCTCATGCCGACCATGATCGTTGTTCTGCTATTGGCACTGATCAAAGGCGTCCAGACATTTGACGAGGTCTACGCCTTTACGGGGGGCGGCCCGGGTTCGGCAACAACCTTCATCATTCAGTATATTTACGAAACGGGTTTCGCCGGAACGCCTCGCTTGTTCGGTCTGGCAGCCGCCGCCTCTATCCTGCTTGCCGTCGTCCTCATCGGCTTAACCCTCATCCAGCTCTCTGTCACGAGGAACAAAGTCGATGGGTAAACTTTTCACCTTTCTGACCCGTACCCGCGGCGTTGGCCGACTTCATTGGACGGATTGGGCGTCTTATGCCTATCTCCTGTTCGGCGTTGTCATCATGTTCGGTCCAGTGCTTTGGCTGCTGCTGTCATCCTTCAAAAGCGAAGCGGAACTGCAACGGTTTCCGCCCACACTTTTGCCCTATGCTCAGGAAATGATCAGCATCGACGGCTATGACAAACCGCTCCCCTTGTTCGAAATCACCAGTGGTGAATTCGCGGGCGCGCGCGCCGGCCAGGTTCGCCGTATCGGCCTTGTCTCGCAACTTGTAAGGCCTGAGGCACCCAAAGATATTATCAAGGTGCCAATTGCTGATCGCAAGCCGATCGAGGGTATCAATTTCGCCTTTGAGAACTACGGCGACCTGTTCAAACGTTTTGATTTTTTGCGCTACCTCTGGAACAGCGTTTTTATCACGACTATGGCGACACTCATCATGTTGCTGGTCAATTCCATGGCCGCCTTTGCCCTGTCAAAATATCATTTTCGCGGGCGCAGTACGGTCCTTGCCCTGATCGTCGGAACATTGATGGTTCCGCAAACGGTGGTTCTGGTTCCGCTGTTTCTGATCACGCGTGAACTAGGCATGTTGAACAGTCTCTGGGGCGTTATCATTCCGGGAGCAGCAACGCCCACCGGCGTATTCCTCCTGCGTCAGTATATGCTCACCATCCCCGATGAAATTCTCGATGCAGCGCGCATGGACAAAGCAAGCGAATGGAAAATCTTCTGGCGCATTATTTTGCCGCTCAGTGCGCCTGCAATCGCTGTGCTTGCCATCCTTGCCATCATGTGGCGCTGGAATGACTTCCTCTGGCCGCTGATCGTCCTGTCCCAAAACGACAAGTTCACGCTTCAGCTCGCACTCAATTCATTCCAGGGCCAGTTGACGACGCAGTGGAGCAACCTGCTCGCCATGACGGTACTGGTACTTGTACCAATTGCCATCGTCTTCACATTTCTGCAAAAATACATCGCAACCGGCATCGCCTCTACAGGTGGCAAATGATGCGTGACATTAACTTAGCCACGGGGAGTTAGCCGCCAATGTCGAGACTTGTGCTTCGCAATGTCATGAAAAACTACGGAGGTCTTGAGGTCATCAAGGGTGTTGATCTCGATATCGCCTTTGGTGAGTTTTGTGTCTTTGTCGGCCCATCCGGCTGCGGCAAATCCACATTGCTCAAGATGATTTCAGGACTTGAGTCTATCAGCGATGGCGAGATTGCTATCGATGATCAAGTGGTCAACGATGTTCCTCCAGCAGATCGCGGCCTTGCTATGGTGTTCCAGTCTTATGCGCTCTACCCGCATATGTCTGTCAGGCAGAACCTCTCCTTTGGTCTTGAAAACCTCAATACCCCAAAGGCGTCCATTGCCCAGAAAATCGCCGAAGTCGCAAAAATGCTGCAGATCGAACCTCTCTTGAACCGGCGGCCTGGACAGCTTTCCGGCGGCCAGCGTCAGCGCGTTGCCATCGGCCGCGCCGTGGTGCGCGAGCCCAAAATATTCCTTTTTGACGAACCGCTGTCCAACCTCGATGCCGAGCTGCGCGTGGAAATGCGCGGCGAGATTGCCCGGTTGCATCGGCGTCTTGGCAACACGATGATTTATGTTACCCACGATCAGGTGGAGGCCATGACCATGGCCGACAAGATTGCGGTTTTACGCAGTGGAAAGGTCGAGCAATTCGGTGCGCCGCTGGAGCTTTATAACAATCCTGCCAATGTCTTCGTCGCCGGCTTCATTGGTTCGCCCAAAATGAACTTCTTTCAGGGAACGATCCAGGCCGCAGACGGTAAGGCGGCCTTTGTTCAATTCAACTCAGGTGAACGCATCCCTGTGAGCCAAGATGTCTTCCATGTGTCTCATGGCCTGCCCGTCACACTGGGAATTCGCCCAAACCACGTCACGCCCGGTCCTGTCGATGCGACCGATATCAAGGGTGTGGTTCAAAACATCGAACAGCTGGGCGGAGAATCCCATCTTTATATCAGCGCAGTGGATGGTACTCCGACGGCGGTGCATGTTGATGGCCAGACTGAGATCGCCTTGGGCGAGACGATTGGTCTTAAACTCGATACAAGCAAAGTTCAGCTCTTTTCGCGTGATACAGGCGGAACGCTCCGGCGTTGAATAGACACCTTCCGCGTCTCTGAGTGCAGCCGGTAGATTTTGCAGCAAATGGCGGCCGAGGTTTTTGACAAAGCTCCCTGAGCCGGGAGTTTTGCCGGCGTGGATGTTTGGAAATTGCCCTAACCTTCAGACCAAGTCCCTATCAGCATGTTCAGGAACCGTTCGGCCGCTGGCGATAATGTTCCTCCGCGCCGCCTGACAACACCGATTGTTCGCGAAATTTCCGGATTGCGGATAGGCCGGGTGACAAGAAACGGATGCTCCTCCTGCGGTGTTGCGAGCTTGGGCAGCACGGAAATTCCCAGCCCCGCCTCAACCAGACCCAGTGACGTCGACAGATGCGTCACCTCGTAAAACCAGCGGAGTTTCAGATTGGATTTTGCCAAAGCTGCATCAAGCAATGTTCGATTGCCGCTGGAACGGTGAACGGTGATCAGCGGGTATGGCGTCAGGTCCTCCCATCCCAATTCGCTTTTGGCCGCGAGCGGATGATCCTTCCGCGCCGCCAGTACAAATGGATCTTCAATCAGCCGGTCGAAAATCAGATCAGGGTCTGCCGCGCCCATGATGTTGATGCCGAATTCCACTTCACCCCGGGCAACCGCCAGCAGCCCGTCTGTCGCTGGCAGATCTAGGATACGGAACCGGATATGGGGATACTCCGCATTGAACTGCTTGATCACAGTCGGCAGGAAGTAGAAGGCGGCGGTGGGAAGACAGGCGATAGTCACCAATCCACTGCGCTGGGCACCAATATCGCGCACGGCAAACAGCGAGCCGTCAAATTCTTCGAGCATGCGCTGAACCAGCGGAATGAGTTCGCTCCCAACGGCCGTTGCCGAGACATGGCGGGTTGTTCGCTCCAGAAGCGGCGCACCGATTGTGGCTTCGAGTTTCTGGATGCGACGGCTCAGTGCCGGCTGCGACAGATTCAGGGCTTCAGCCGCCCTGTGGAAGCTCTCCAGCTCGACGACAGAGAGAAACGCCCGCAGATCAAGTATCTCACAATTAATGCTCACGGCGCATCAATCCTCATAAACTTTGCATTTCACATATCAATCATTTCTCTCCAAAATGCAAGAAACCAACAGATTGTTCTGTTGCAAGCATGAATTGAAGAGCACTGCGCCATGAATGATCTCATTCGTATACCTTGCGTCCTCATGAGAGGCGGCACCTCCAAAGGGCCGTTTTTTCTGGCATCGGATCTTCCTTCCGATCCGCACCAACGCGATCAGATTCTTTTGTCCGTAATGGGGTCCGGCCATCCCTTGCAGATTGACGGCATTGGGGGAGGCAATCCTGTTACAAGCAAGGTTGCCATTGTCGGACCAGCAACAGTATCGGGTGCCGATGTGGATTACCTCTTTGCTCAGGTTCGGATCGACCAGCAGATCGTCGATACATCCCCCAATTGCGGCAATATGCTTGCGGCTGTCGGCCCCTTTGCCATTGAAGCTGGTCTGGTCCGGACAACAGGACCGGTAACCCGAGTGCGCATACACAACGTCAATACGGGCAAACTCATTGAAGCGGAGGTTCCGACGCCTGACGGACAGGTAGCCTATCTTGGCGACGCCTCCATTGATGGTGTTCCCGGACGCGCCGCGCCGATTGCCCTGACATTCATGGACGCGGCTGGCGCTCGCACGGGCAGCCTCTTTCCCACCGGCCAGTCGCGCGAAATCATCGATGGAATAGAAGTCACCTGCATCGATTGCGCCATGCCCATGATGATACTCGAGGCTTCAGCCATCGGCGCAACCGGGTATGAGACCGCCGCTGCCCTTAACGCCAACAGCGCCCTGCTGGAGCGGCTGGAAAATCTGCGGCTGCAAGCGGGGCAGCGTATGGGCATGGGCGACGTGCGAACACAGGTCACGCCCAAACCCGTTCTCATCTCGAAATCCAAAGCAGGCGGTGATCTCAACGTGCGCTATTTCATGCCGCATCAATGCCACCCCTCGCTTGCCACAACCGGGGCCGTCGGCATTGCCACGGCTTGCATAAGCCATAACACCGTTGCATCAGCGCTGATCGGCGAGCGCAAGCCGCCAGTCGTCCTTGTTCTTGACCATCCAAGCGGACGTCTGGAGGTGAAGCTGGACACACGCGACTGCAAAACGGTGGCTGGCATATTGCGGACGGCCCGGCGTCTCTTCGAGGGTCAAGTCTTTGCCAAACCTGTAGCGCAAATGGTTTGCGCAGCATAATTGAACGCAGTTGCCGGGAGGGCAACTGCACATCTGGGAGGAAGTACCATGCGTAAACTCATGCTCGCTCTGGCGGCAACTGTTGCATTTTCGGGATCGGCTTTCGCCGAACCTGTCCGCATCAGTGTCGGCTCTTACAATCTCAACAATTTGCCATTCCCGGTCGCTTCGGGTCTGGGCCTTTATGAAAAAGAAGGTCTCGAGGTTACCGTCGAGAATTTTGCCTCTGGCGGCTCCAAGACACTGCAGGCGCTTGTTGCCGGATCCACTGACATAGCCGTCGGCTTCTATGACCATACGATCCAGATGCAGGCGCAAAAGAAGAATGTCGTGGGGATCGTGCTCTTGGCGCGCAATTCCGGTCTGGTGCTTGCGGGCGGCAAGAATTCGACATTCGACCCCGCAAAGCCCGAAACCATCAAAGGTGCAAAAATCGGCATCACGGCCCCGGGTTCCTCGTCAGATTTCTTCGTTCGATATTACCTGCAGCGTCACAAGCTTTCGGCAGATGACGTATCGCTTATCGGCGTCGGTTCCGGCTCGGCTGCTGTTGCCGCTTTGGAGCAGGGAAAGGTTGACCTGCTGGTGAATTATGACCCCGCAGCGACTTTCATCGAGGCCAAAGGTGTCGGCAAAATCCTGATCGACGCGCGCAGCGATGATGGTGCTAAGGAGATTTACGGCGGCATTTATCCGACTTCCGTTCTCTATGCCACACAGTCCTATATCGACAAGCATCCTGAAACGATTCAGAAGGTTGTCAATGCCACCGTCAAGGCACTGGAATGGATGAACAATAGTACGCCGGAAGACATCGTTCAAAAGCTGCCTGAAGCGTTCATTTCCGGTGACAAGGAAACCTACATAAAAGCTGTGGGGAATGCCAAACCGATCTTCTCCGTTGATGGCCGCTTCAACGAGACGGAAATCGAGACCCCGCTGGCCGTTCTGAAAAGCTTCAATGACAAGGTCGCGGCGACGGAGATCGACCTGAAAAAAACATACACCAACACTTTCGTCGACAAAGCGCCCCACGCCGGTACGAACTGAGGGAGAGGACCATGGCCTTGGCAATGTTAAAGCCGGATGTGCACGCAACTATTCCGCAACCACGCAAAGCGATGGTATCCATCGATTCCTTGACGATGTCATTTGGCACATTCGTTGCGGTAGAGAACGTCAATCTGACAATAGCCGATGGGGAGTTCCTCGCTATCGTCGGGCCTACAGGGTGCGGTAAAAGTACGATCCTGAACGCTATTGCGGGACTGCTCAAGCCATCCAGTGGCCACGTTTCGATTGATGGAAATCAAGTATCGGGTATTCAAAATGATATCGGATATCTGTTCCAGCAGGACGCCCTGCTGCCCTGGAAAACAGCGATCGAAAATGTGGAACTGGGATTGTTGTTCAAAGGTGTCGCTACTGCCCAGCGCCGCGAACAGTCCATGATGTGGCTGGCGAAAGTTGGCCTGAAAGGTTTCGAACATCGATACCCGCATCAGCTTTCCGGTGGTCAGCGCAAGCGTGTACAGATGGCGCAGGCGCTGATCACCGGCCCGAAAGTCATCCTGATGGATGAACCATTTTCGGCGCTGGATATCCATACAAGGCATCTGATGCAGAACGAGCTTCTGCGCCTTTGGCAGGAGGAACGCCGGGCTGTTGTCATGATCACCCATGATCTGGAAGAAGCGATAGCACTTGGCGACCGGGTGGCTGTTCTCGCCGCCGGTCCGCGTAGCCGGGTTATCGACAGCTTCGATGTCGACCTTGCACGTCCCCGCGACGTTGCTGAAATCAAACTCGATCCACGGTTCATGGATCTGTATCGCAATATCTGGGCGTCGCTGCGCGGCGAAGTGGAGAAGAGCTATGAACGTCGCGACTGAACGATTTATTCAACTGGGCTTGCTTGTGGCCATTCTGGGCGGCTGGCAGATGGGTGTATCAACCGGCATCATCGATGTCTTCTTCTTTCCGGCACCCGTCGATATATTCAAACAGATTGTCAATTGGGTCATCGATCCCAATTTCTACCGCCATGTCACGATCACCCTAACGGAAACCGTTCTGGGCTATGTCATCGGAACCGCACTGGGGGTTGCCGCCGGCGTCTGGCTTGGTCTCAGCCGCAGCGCAGCGCGTATTCTCGATCCTTTTATCAAGGGCCTCAATGCGATCCCGCGCGTTGTGCTCGCCCCGATCTTCGTCCTGTGGCTCGGGCTGGGTCTCTGGTCGAAAGTGGCACTTGCCGTCACACTCGTGTTCTTCATCACATTCTTCAATGCAATGCAGGGCGTGCGTGAAGTCAATCCGGTGGTGCTGGCCAATGCGCGGATTCTCGGCGCAAAACGCTCCGAACTTCTGCGCCATGTCTATTTCCCCGCTGCAGCAAGCTGGATCCTTTCCTCATTGCGCACATCGGTTGGGTTTGCGGTCGTCGGCGCCATTATCGGTGAATATCTTGGCGCATCGGCGGGCCTCGGCTACCTGATTGCTCAAGCAGAAGGCAACTTCGATGCTGTTGGCGTCTTTGCCGGCATCATCATTCTGGCAATCTTCGTCCTCGCCATCGACCGTGTACTCGACGTGGTGGAAAGCCGCCTGATCAAGTGGCGGCCGAATGCTGCGGAAGAACGCGCCGCCTGAATCAATCAGCAACGCTGGCTCGTAATTGGGCCAGCGTCGCAACGCTTATTTCCATCAATCAGACGTTCCCAGTTTTCATACGCGAACTGCGCTTTGTCAGCGTCATTGCACTCCAAACTTTTGACAAAGCGACGCGCATCGCCTTCGGGGCGATACTGGTATGGATAGTCCGTCGCGAACAGGACTCTGTTAGGCCCAACCGCCTCGACTGCTCGTTTAAATAGTCCGGGCTGAACATGACGCAGCGGGGGGCTGGATGCGCGATTTGAACAATTCGTAGAGATGATTGCCCAATTCATTCGTCCTCACACTCTGGGCCTCCATTGTAAAGACCCGTTCGAACTCGGCGCTCTTACCCTCCTTGACATTCAGCCTCACGATCATTCCGATCATCGTGTCTCCCTTCTGGTCGTCCGGCCATTCGCGCAGCGTCGATCTTGACCCAGTCGCCAGTGACCTTGCCACCCTCGGGTCGTGCCATAATCGCAATCATCCGATTCCAGAGCCACAATCGACACCGGCTGAGAGCGTCGCAGAGCCAACGACCTGCAGCAACGATGGCTGGTCGACCCGGCCCGAATAGGCAAGCCCAGCTCCATGAGGGTGAAGCTGGGCTTGGCAATTGATTATTCACGCGCTTGCAGGAATTCCTGCGTCGTGACCGCATGACCGTAGAAGGGAATGATGTCAGTCAAGAACGAAGTCTGCTGCTCCTTTGTAAAGGCTGCAGAAGCGTCGTAGATGACAGTCGTGTTATAGCCGAGGTCGTGGGCATTGCGGACTGTTGACTCAACACACTGCCGCAGGGCAAATCCCATCACATAAATGTCGTCGATGCGATTGTTACGCAAGTAGCTGTCCAGCGTGGTGGCGGCAAAAGCGCTACTGCCTCCGGTGCGCTCGCTGATCACATACTCTTGAGCGGCAGGTTCAAAGCCTGGAAAGAAATCCGTCTGTTTGCCGAGGAAAGATCGGTACTGGGGCATCATCGCACGAAGCCCGTATTTCCCTCGTCCAAGTGCCCGGTAAGCCGGCTCGAGTACCATTGTGACATGGATCACTTCCATGTTGCGGAGGCGTGCCTCCCTCAGAACCTTTGCAGAGTTCGCGACTGCGGCGTCAATCTGCTCGCGGTCTTGGAACTGCGGGTTAATACTGCCGGTAGGAGCCAACCAGTCGTTCTGATATTCAATGAGTATCAGCGCGCTTTTCGTACCGGTTTCCCTGGCTTTCATTTCGTTCATGGCAATTTTCCTATAGGTGGATGGTAATGAAATCGTTCGGGCTGCGGCTCGGCGTCGAAGTTTCCGAGCGTCAGACTGGTGTCTGACACTTCTGGTTTCGGGGTATCGACAAAGGATGTGCAGTTGCGTGACGGTCTTAAAGCAACTGCCCGCCTGAAATGTCGAAGGTAGTGCCGTTCGCCCAACCCAAATCGTTGGACAGGATGGCAGCAACCGCGCCGCCGACATCGTCCGGCTGGCCAACGCGACCCAGCGCGATGCTTTGCGCCACCCAGGCGTTTACATCGTGATTGTCACGCACTGCGCCGCCGCCGAAGCCGGTTGCGATTGCACCGGGCGCGATGGCGTTCACTCGGATACGGCGTGCGCCAAACTCGACTGCCATGTATCGGGTCAGGACCTCGATTGCAGCCTTCATCGACGCGTAGAGGCTGTAACCCGCCATCGTGAAGCGCACGAAGCCCGACGAGACGTTGAGGATGCGCCCGCCGTCCGCGATAAGCGGCAACAGCTTCTGCGTCAGAAAGATGGGACCGCGCAAATGCGTGCTGACCAACGAGTCGAACTGCTCCTCTGTCGCATCGGCGAAGTTGGCAAACAGGCCGTTTCCGGCGTTGTTGACGAGAAAGTCGAATTGATCGCGCTTAAACGTCGTTTTGAGGGTCTGTGCCGTCTTTTCGGCAAACGCAGCAAAGCTCGCAGTATCGGTAACGTCGAACGCAAGCATCGTCGCCGACCCGCCCAGTGCCTCGATCTCCTTTTGCAAGTCGTCGGCTTCCGCCACGCCAGTGCGGTAGGTGCCGATGATATGAACGCCGCGCTTGGCAAGATGCAGCGCCATGTTGCGACCGAGGCCGCGGCTAGCGCCGGTTATAAGTGCGATCTGATTGGCCATGATGTATCCTCTTGAGGGTGTCTGGTTAAAAAATCGGCGCTGCCAGGAGCGCTTTCTCGATGTTCTCAACCTACTGGATGACAGCTCGGCAAACCCGCCCAATCGGCTCATCGTTTTGCCTGATTGTCTCAATTGCTTGACGTGGGGAAATAACGATGTACTGGTTTCGCAATGAGCGAACATCTTACACCCCACCTCGACATTGCGCTGCGCCACGCGTCTTCCGGGTTCAACGTCACGCCGATCCCGCGGCTGGAAATCAGTGTGGGACAGGCCACGACAGGGAAGGCGCCATGTCTTTACCGCTCCATGATTTGCTTCATTCTGCAGGGTTCGAAGCACGTGGCGGTCAACGACCAACGTTTAAGCTATGATCCCGCGCAATACCTCATCAGCGCGCTCGATTTGCCGTTGATCGGCCAGATATCAGACGAAGACAAGACACGGCCCTATGTCGCGGTTTCGTTGGATTTGGATCCCGCCATATTGGCCGATATTGCATCCTCCATGCCGCATGTACGCGACACTGATCCCGGAGGCCTTGGCATAACGATCAATCCGATGACAGCGCCGCTACGGGATACTTTGCTACGTCTGCTATCCTTGCTCAACACCCCCGCTGACATTCCCGTTCTTGCTCCCATGGCTGAACGAGAATTGCTCTATCGTCTCCTGCAAGGTCCACAAGGCCGCCTGTTGCGTCAGATCGCTCAGCCTGACGGGGCGCTCGACCGTATCCGGCGCGCGGTAGCGTGGATAAGGGACAACTACAATGCCCGCTTGCGCATCGAAGCGCTTTGCAGTGCAAGCGGGATGAGCCGTGCCAGCCTTCATCGGCATTTTCTGGCAATGACAGGCCTCAGCCCTATTCAGTATCAGAAGCAGCTCCGGTTACAGGAAGCGCGCCAGTTGTTGCTTGGTGGCGACCGTAACGCATCCGACGTTGCTTTCGCTGTTGGATATGAGAGTTCCTCACAATTCAGTCGCGAATACCTCCGGCAGTTCGGTGCCCCGCCTGCGCGTAGCGTGCGTCAGATAAGGCAGGCTATCAGCAGTTCAGTGCTGAACTGACGGTCAGGCACCTGAGGGCCCCCATTTACAAACCCCATCACTTGATGATCTTGGGCAATATCAGTTTTTCGAAGCTGGCAGCCAGATTTTTGACTTCAGACTCGCTGTTTGCCAGCAGGCGGAAATGAACCGCCCGTGCGCCAGTGCTGAAACCGTACGTCATTGTGTGGACGGATTTACTCTCGGCCTCATACAGTTGCCAACCGGGCACATTTCTGTATTTGATGCTTTGCACGGGCGTACAATTGCTCGCAGCGTTCTTGATCCGATGGCATTCTCGGATGAGTGCAAGCTTTAACAATGCAGCCGGTTGCTGGCTTAACAATTCCGGTCGGCTACCTCCGGCCATTCCATAAATGGAAAGCTGTCGCCAGAACGCAGATTTGAGTCGACATGATAAATAGATACTTTGTGCCTTGGCCTCCCGCTCACAACCGCTGGACCTGAAAGGACTGGGGATCGGGATTTGCAACGATATCTTGCTGAAATCCTCGATGATCGTGCCCGCTTTTGCGGCAAAGATGGCTGTGCACAGCGCAATACAGCTCAATGTCGCGACTTGAGCGATACGTGCAAATCGGAGTTTTACCATGTCCCCTCACCGTCCGATATTGGATAGACAATTCCGACAGACTACCGAACTTACCAGTCCGCTAGATGCATTCAGAAATTCTACTGCATCGAAGCTTGCATCAGTAGAGCAACTTGCTCAGTTATTTGCAACTGAAAGTGTGACTATCTCCGGAAGAGTCCCCTCACCGAATCTCGACATAACTTGTTAAAAACATTGGCGATATTTGGATTGTGTTGGGATTGCTATCGGCGCCAAACTTGATCAAGCCAAGAGCGTTAAAGTTACAGTGCCCTGAGGGCGCATTTTAAGTGACCTGAGCAGCTTCTTCCCACCCGATCAGGAGAAAGTCACCGCCTCCGCGCCAACATCTGCGGGGAAAAAGGTTTCAGCGCCGATGAACATGGAAAAAAGCTCTCCCTGCGAGGAGATCTTCAGTTTTGCATAAATGCGCTTGCGATGAACTTTGACCGTCTCCGGACTGTTACCCAGCAACCGGGCCATGGATTTCGTCGAATGGCCTTTCAACATCAAACGGACAATTTCGGCCTCGCGCGTGCTCAATCGAGAACTGCCGCATCGGTCAAAGGTGAGTCCCATATCAGGCAGGGCTCGATAAACCGGCGCATCCAGATTGGGCCAGTGTTTGTGGCACAGCGCAGCAATGACAGGCAACAGAGCGTCCAGTTGCCTGGTGGCGTCAGGAGCACAGCAGGCATCCGTGTTGCGCTGGCCGAGTGAGAGAACAATACTGGTACCGTTCCCGGCCCCAATGAAAATTGTCACTTCATCGCGCAGACCAATATCCGAATAAAACATCTTGTAATATTCGGACGTCTTGAAATCATCCGGTGCGCATTCATCAAGACTGACAACGCAATCCCGGATATCCGACTTGAAAAGCCCGTAAAACGGATCAAGCAAATAGGCATAACTCAGATACGGGCCAATCGTGCGCCGTGTCGCCTCAGCATCAAGGTTTGAATAGAGCTGGCGCGGCGGCAGATCCTGCGAGAAGACCGAAATGAAAATGCTGTCAAAGTTGAACACGCTCAGACACAAAGTGCTGAGCATCTCGGGAAAGTCGGCGCGACCCACCGCCGTCACAGCACTGGCGATATTGGTTATCTGGCTGGTCGTGGAATTATCCATGCGATTGCTCCAGTTGATGGTGTCCCCGGGAGGACACCGGTCGCGCTGCCCATCACGCCGGTTCCTGCTGCGTGATGCAATGAATCCCTCCGCCGCCAATTGCGATGGAATCGATCCGCACCTCACGCACCCGTCGCTCCGGGAACAGTGACCGGAAGATACTACGGACGACCGTATCCGATGCAACACCATAAACCGGCATTACCACGCCCCCGTTGACCAAATAGGAGTTGACGTAGGACCGACAGAATTTGGGATGCTGCGATGGCGCTTCAACAGCCTCCGGCACTGTCACAATCCTGATGCGACGGCCTCTGGCGTCCGTCTGCCCTTCCATGGCATCCAGGTTTTTCCGGATATAGTCATTCCATTCACTTGGCTCTGCGCCGGGGCTTTCCATCAAAACAACACCGGGCGCGACGAACACCGCAATACCATCGACATGACCGTCGGTTTCGTCTTCGAGAGGATTACCGGGCAGCCAGATCACTTTGTCCCCGCCCAGCATTTCCTTCAGCTCGGTTTCAATCGCAACTTTGGTCCAGCCCGGATTGCGGTTGATATTGGGAAAGCATGTCTCCGTTGTGATGATCGTACCCTCACCGTCGACACTGACGCCGCCGCCTTCGGCGACAAGGTTTGAAGTAAAGGACTTCACATCGGCGGTTTCGCAAACGGCGCCCGAAAAAGCCGCATCGCCCTGATGCGGATGATACTTTCCACCCCAGGCATTAAAACGAAACCGTGTTCCTGCCCGCTTGCCGTTGGGATTTATGAGGAAACACGGCCCGGCATCACGAGCCCAGCTGTCATCAATATCAGCCTGAACAATATTGATATCATCATCAAGCATGGCCCGTGCCTGTGGCCTGCCCCCATGAGGCGATCCGGGTTTAATGTTAGTGCAGACTTGGTCTGATTGCCATCACTGGCGTTGAGGCTGGCCCATTTTGAGACGGCCAGACAATAGCCACGGGAGCAGGTGATCTGTAACCCAACGATGAGTGTGGTCGGATAGTATTGTAATGCCGTCGCCAATTCTCGATGACGATTTGTGCCTCCTTAAGTGTGTAGAAGATTTCTCCGTTGAGCAGTTCATCCCGAAGCTTTGAATTGAAACTCTCACAATAGCCGTTCTCCCATGGACTACCCGGCATGATGTAGGCGGTTTTGGCACCGACGGCAGCAATCCACTCTCTCAAGGCCTTGGCGATGAATTCAGGGCCATTGTCGGACCGGATGTGACCAGGAATGCCGCGCAGGATAAACAGATCAGACAGAACGTCGATGACATCCGTCGCCTTCAACTTTCTGTCCACCCTGATGGCAATACATTCCCGTGTGAATTCGTCGATCACATTGAGCATACGGATTTTCCTTCCATTGTGCGTGCGAGCCTCAACAAAGTCATAGGACCAGACATGGTTGGGGTATTCCGGTCGAAGCCGGATGCACGAACTCTCATTCAGCCATAAACGTGTGCGCTTGGGTTGTCTGTGTGGAACTTTGAGCCCCTCACGCCGCCATATCCGCTCAACCCGTTTCACATTCACCACCCAACCCGCACGATGCAGCATCGCTGTGATGCGGCGATATCCGTAGCGGCCATATTGGAGAGCAAGTGCAATGATGTCGGCGGTCAGTGCCGCTTCATCGTCCGGTGTTTTCAAGAGCTTGCGCTGTGTGGATCGATGCTGGCCAAGAACCCGGCATGCCCGTCGTTCGGACACGTCAAATTCCTCAACCACATGCTCCACACAGGCACGGCGGCGTGCGGGGCTTAAAAGTTTCCCTTTGCGGCCTCAGCAAGGATCATCTTGTCCAGCGTCAGATCCGAAACAGCCCGCCGAAGACGCGCATTCTCCGCTTCCAGTTCTTTCAGCCGCTTGACCTGATCACCCTTCAAGCCGCCGTATTCGGCCCGCCACCGGTAATATGTTACTTCCGTCACACCTATCGATCGAATGGCTTCTGCCATCGACTTCCCCTGCGAACTTAGAACATCTACCTGACGCAGTTTCATGACAATCTCTTCGGGCTTGTGTCGTTTGCTTGGCATTCTCAATATCCTTTATCGGCTCAAAAGCCATACTTCATAAAGGACCACTTTCAAGGGGGCAGGCCATTGAACTTTCACCCCCAATAGGCGTCCAACATTGACCCCCTTGGCACGATGATTAGCCCTTGCCGACCCGGAGCTGGCCGGGGTTGAGAAGGGTCGGCAAGGGCGGATTGATTGTCGGACTTCTGCTTCAGCTTTGAGTGCGGTTTTTAAAGCGCCAGGATTCGTTTCCGGTCTCGATGATTTCGCAATGGTGGGTGAGGCGATCCAGCAAGGCCGTTGTCATTTTGGCGTCCCCGAAGACGGTCGGCCATTCGCCAAAATCAAGATTGGTTGTCACGATGACAGAAGTTCTCTCGTAGAGCTTGCTGATCAGATGGAACAGAAGCTGCCCGCCAGACTGTGCGAAGGGCAGATATCCCAGTTCATCAAGAACGACGAAGTCGAGACGCATCAGATAATCAGCGATCCTTCCCTGTCGGCCGTTACGTGTTTCCATTTCCAGCCGATTGACCAGATCAACGACATTGAAGAAGCGGCCGCGCGTGCCGGACCGGATGAGCGCCCGGGCAATGGCGATCGCCAGGTGCGTTTTGCCGGAACCAGTGCCACCGACCAACACGAGGTTGCGCTGATCGGCCACGAATGTGCCGGTAATAAGCTCCCGGACTAAACCCTCGTTGATGGGTGTTCCGGTAAAGTCAAAGTCCTCGATGTCCTTTGCCAGTGGCAGTTTTGCGCAGGTCAGCTGGTAGCGTATGGAGCGTGCATGCTTTTCGGAGATCTCCGATTGC
Organism: Phyllobacterium sp. 628; assembly: GCF_014189505.1. Taxonomy (GTDB): domain Bacteria; phylum Pseudomonadota; class Alphaproteobacteria; order Rhizobiales; family Rhizobiaceae; genus Phyllobacterium. Next base: position 176,613 of record NZ_CP050302.1, read on the forward strand.
AGCAGATCACCAACGATGCGCGGCGGCTCGTGCTGGCGTTTGATGCCATTGCTCATAATCTCATCATAGGCACTGCGCATGCCATAGAGCTTCAGGGTGCTTATCAATTCCAGAACCTGCGTGCGTTCCATATCAGCTTGCCTTTCTCAAAGTGTCGTAGCGTGCGCAATTGGCAACGGGTTCATGCGTCAGGCGCAGCGCATCAGGGGTGAGAACTGTGACGGCCGGAGCCGGATCCCTGCTGCGGGTTAGGATGTTGATGATCACGGATGCTGAGAAGACGCCTTGGTTCAGGGCTTCCTGGCAGGCCGCCTCAACTGCCGGCAGACCATCAGTGGAAACGCACCCAAGGATCGTCACCATTTGCCGGTCACCATCACTCACGCCCTTCAGCTTCCGGCGAACCTTCTCCATTGCGGCGGGCAGATACCACTCACGGAAAGGAGCTCCATTGCGAAGTGCACCGGGCTTGCGGGCTAAAATTGGTATATAATGCCAGGGATTATAAATCGTCTTGCCGCGTCCGAAGGCACGAACATGTTCGCCAACGACAACACCGCCCTGGCGGATGACGATCCGGTCGGCATAAGCGTGGATATCGACAGGACGGCCAACTGCCGTGGAGAGGACGGAATAGGCATTGTTGTCAAAGCGTACCAAGCAAGTCTTCGACACAGCCGCCGGGACGCTGTGGAAACCGTCGAATGGTCCCGCATAGGGGATCAGCTTGCTCCGTTCTTTCTCAAAGACCTCCCAGATCGTCCGGTCACTCTGTTCAACATGGCGTTGTTTCTTGGCGTACGCGATGCATTTATCGAGCAACCATGCGTTGAGTTCTTCCAGAGTTTCGAAGCGAAGGCGCGGCGTGAAGAAGCGTTCACGCACAAATCCAACCTGGTTCTCGACTTGGCCTTTTTCCCAGCCTGATGCCGGAGTGCAGGCAACAGGCTGAACCAGATAGTGGCTGCACATCTGGAGAAAGCGGCGATTATACTGGCGCTCTTTGCCGACGAACACGGTCTCCACCGCGGTCTTCATATTATCGTAGATACCGCGTGTACAGGTTCCCTTGAAGAAGGCAAACGCCCGGTCATGCGCATCAAAAACCATCTCCTGGCTTTCGCGTGGATAGGCGCGCACAAACATCATTCGGCTGTGACAAAGCCGCATATGCGCTACCTTCACCGTCATCGTCACTCCACTGATGACAACGACCTCATGGCTCCAGTCGAATTGGTAGGCATCACCTGCCTCAAAGAAAAGCGGCACGTAGGCATCTGTCGCTGCAGAACCACGCTTTTTTGCCCAAGCTTTCGCATAGCGCCGGATGGAATCATAACCGCCTTCAAACCCAAGGTCGCGTACACCTTCAAAAATCCGGATTAGCGTCAGTTGATCACGAGACGGTTTGCCGATATTGGCCTCTAAAAACCGTTCAACATGCTCACGCCATGGGCCAATCTTCGGCATCGGCTGGTGCTCTCGATCATAGGAAAATGCTGTCTCGTTGGAGCGAAGGATCTTGCGCACCGTGTTGCGCGAAACATGCAGCTCTCGGCTGATCTTCTTCATCGACCAGCCTTGAACATGAAAGGCTCGGCGAACTCGCGCTATGCTATCCACTGATTTCAACTCCCGCTCCATCCGTTCCAAAAACAGATGGTCAAACTAACGTTGAAAGGGGATCAAAATTGAACGCCGATTATCCCCTAAACAGGGTCAAAGTTGCACGCTTATTAACAGATCGACAGCGCACCGAGGGAAAACGTGAGCATTGCAGCTATAATTGACGTTACGCTGAAACTTGCTTCCGCGATGGCTTCACGCATCTGGAACAATGTGAACGCGGCCATGAATGTTACAAAGAATCCGATCAACATTAATCCGGGTATTCCGCCGCTGATTGCCAGCAGGTGATCAATGAGGGCTGCCACGCCACCAAACATTCCAATTAATGTGAACGTACGTATACCGGCGGTGGGACTTCCATCTTCCTCATCGCGCTCGCGCCAGTGCCGCTCAATTCCGACGGTCGCTCCGATAGCGATTGCCAAACCGAGCCGCTGAAAGATTTCAAGGTTATCCATGGTTGTATCCATAATTGTCTGATCTGCGCCGGCTCACGCAGTGAATCGTCTTACTTTGACCAAGCACCAATAGGATGCTGGCGCGCGGTAGCCCACTTGGCTTAAACCACAGCGCCAAACAACGAACCGATGACGGAGGTCAGCGCCAGGGCTGCAGCGCCCCAGAAGGCAACACGCAAAGCGCCGCGGACCGGATCAGCTCCGCCGGCGCGAGCCCCAAGTGCTCCCAGCAGAGTCAAAAACAAGAGTGATGCAGCAGACACTGCCACTATCAACGAGCCTGCGGTAAACAGAAATGCCATTGCCAGCGGTAGTGCAGCACCAATTGAAAACGCTACGGCCGAAGTCAAAGCCGCCTGGATGGGCCTTGCCGTGGTGAATTCGGATATGCCAAGTTCATCCCGGGCGTGTGCTGTAAGAGCATCCTTGGAAGAAAGCTGGACCGCAACCTGTTTTGCCAAGTCGGCATCCAGTCCGCGTCTGATGTAGATCTGTGTCAGCTCCTCGAGCTCGTCTGCCGGATAGGCAGCCAGTTCCTTCTTCTCTTTTGCAAGATCGGCCCGTTCTGTGTCTGACTGCGAACTGACTGACACATATTCGCCGGCCGCCATCGACATTGCCCCTGCAACCAATCCCGCGGCTCCGGCCACGAGGATGGCTCCTTGACCTGCGGATGAAGCTGCAACGCCAACGATCAGGCTCGCCGTTGATACAATCCCGTCATTAGCCCCAAGCACCGCAGCTCTCAGCCAACCGATACGGACAATGAAATGGGTCTCGGAATGCCTTACAGTTTGAGCCATGATCTGGTTTCCAATCGGGTGGCGAGAAACTTTAATCGGCAAAGATTTTCACATCAGTGACTTCAAATAAAGGCTGAGCGCCCGGATGCGTGTAATCACGCTGACTGGCCCAGATTTTCCAGGCAGTGATTGGAGCTGCTCCATCAGGGAATCTCTCGAGCAAAACCGAATTGCTGAGATCATATAGGATTTCACCGTGGTCACACGATGATGCGTGATGTCTGAACACGGTCGAATATTCGTCATTGCTTAAAAACAGCGCCCCCGGCGTCCAGTTGAATCTGGAGTGAGCAGGCCAGCTTGCGTCAGTAAGGATCGGCTCGATAAGCCAATCGACACCGTAGGAAATACATCGCTGGTCTTTGCTCAGACTGATGTGGACCTGGTACTGGACCTCATTGCTGATGGGATCAAGTGTTCCCACAATGTATCGGCCATCATCATTGGACAGCACGATACCAAGCAAAAACTCATCGACAATCTTAATTCGGATCAGCTCACCGGGTTCGGTGTCGCCGATACGTTTCGCATGTATTGAACTTGTTGATTTCACTTTTTGGCCTCTCCGGTCGCGGCGACGCGCGTTCGATGATGTTGTTCATTCTGGCAATTATTTGCCGATACGATTGCTCTCGTATGATGGGCGATCCGCTCGTCCTCATCAGAGGTTAAAACACGAACGTCGCAACACGACGTAGGTGCACTGATCGGACTTTTGACTGCAACGTTCCGGTGGTGATCGATTATGAGTCCAAAGGCGGACAATCCCATACAGGTAGCAGCACGGATCTCCGCGTCGTTCTCTCCAATACCTCCGGTGAATACAATCATGTCGACGCCGCCCAATGTTGCTGCCATCGCCGCCAACTGCTTGCGGAGCGTGTAAACAAACATATCTATTGCAAGCCTGGCGTTCGAATTTGACGGCGAAGCCTCGTGGAGACGTCGCATATCACTTGACAACCCCGAGATGCCCAGCAGGCCCGATTGATGATTGATGAGGTCTTCCAGCCCGTTTGCATCAAGGCCTTTTTCACGGGCGACGTACACTAGGACACCTGGATCAAGATCGCCGCAACGTGTTCCCATGATCAATCCGCCAGCCGGCGTCATACCCATACTGTTGTCGATGGATCTGCCATTACGAATGGCAGTGACACTCGCACCGTTGCCAAGATGCGCAACGATCAAACGCTTTGGCAGGTTTCCGCGTAGCTGATGCACGATCGAGTCACACGACAGCCCATGGAATCCGTATCGCTCGATACCTTCCGATCGATATTCGATAGGCAATGGAAGGGTGCGTGCAACATCCGGGATAGTTGTATGAAATACCGTATCGAAGCATGCAACATGAGGCACTTGCGGAAAGTGTTCCCGGGCAAGCTGAATGACAGAAAGCTCGTCGGGGAGATGCAACGGTGCAAAAGCATGTGCACCTTTGATCTGCTCCAGCACGGCCTTATTGATCAAACAATGTTTTCGAAGTTTGGGGCCGCCATGGACAATGCGATGTCCGATAGCATCAGGCATACTCATCTTCGCGTCCCGGAGAAACTTTATAATGAGACCGAACGCATCCTTCTGGTTTCTGATAGGTGTTGGTTCGGTCGTCAGATCATACTTGCGGGAGCCATGAGCATAAAATTTTCCTTGATCACTGTCAGAAAAATCGGCCTCGCCCGAAACCAGAACCTTCGTCCGGGAGGCGCTTGCTCGATAGTATCCAAATTTGAGAGACGACGATCCGCTGTTGAGCGTAAGAACGTGCATGCCACGCTCACTTTTGGCCACGATGTGCTCTGGTGAAACTGCGATATTCATAGGTTCCAACGCCAGTTGCGTACTTCCGGCAGGTCTTCGCCGTGTTCACTGATGTAGAGTTTGTGTTCCTCCATCATGGTCCAGTAGCGGGCTTTGGCTTTGTCGGCCTCGCCGCTGAAGCGGGGGATCCGTAAAATCGCATCCAGAGCAAGTTGATAGCGATCCAGATTGTTCAGCACGACGGTGTCAAACGGTGTCGTCGTCGTCCCCTCTTCCTTGTATCCACGAACATGGATGTTGCGGTGATTTGTCCGCCTGTATGTCAGCTTGTGAATCAGGGAAGGATACCCGTGAAATGCGAAAATGACCGGTTTGTCTTCTGTGAAGAGCTCATCAAAATCCTGATCTTCCAGCCCGTGTGGATGTTCGGACTGAGGTTGCAGGATCATCAGGTCAACGACATTGACGACGCGCACTCTGATATCAGGCTGGTAGGTCCGTAACAGAGTGACGGCTGCCATGGTTTCGAGCGTGGGTACATCGCCTGCGCAAGCCATGACGACATCCGGATCACCGTCATCATTGCTGGCCCATGACCAGATGCCGGCTCCAGCGGTGCAATGACGAACCGCACTGTCCATGTCCAGCCATTGCCACTCGGGCTGCTTGCCTGCAACAATCACGTTGATGTATCCCCGGCTTCGCAAACAGTGATCGGCAACTGACAGCAAACAGTTCGCGTCCGGTGGCAGATAAATACGCACAACATCCGACTTCTTGTTGGCCACATGGTCAATAAATCCAGGATCCTGATGCGAAAAGCCATTGTGATCTTGTCGCCATACATGTGACGTCAGCAAATAAGTAAGGGATGCTATGGGCCTGCGCCATGGAATTGCCCGGCTCACCTTCAACCACTTTGCGTGTTGGTTGAGCATGGAATCAATGATGTGAATAAATGCTTCGTAGCAAGAAAACAGTCCATGTCGGCCAGTCAGCAAATATCCTTCAAACCAGCCCTGACAAAGGTGTTCGCTGAGTACTTCCATGACACGGCCGTCGGCACTGAGATCAGTATCGTTTTCCAGCTTCTCAGCCATCCATACCTTGCCGGAAACCTCATAGACAGCATCCAGCCTGTTCGACGCCGTTTCGTCAGGACCGAACAACCTGAAGTTCTGCTTTGCCAGGTTAAGCTTCATCACGTCCCGCAGGAATCCTCCCAGAACGCGTGTCGCTTCGGCTTCAACAGTTCCCGGTCTTGGCACAGCGACCGCATATTCATGAAAATGCGGCATCGATAGCGGCTGCAGCAACAAACCGCCATTGGCGTGCGGGTTCGAGCCCATACGGCGTTGCCCTGTCGGAGCCAACTCGGCAAGCTCCGGTCTGAACTTACCTTGCTGATCGAATAGCTCCTGCGGCTTATAACTCTTCATCCAATCTTCAAGTTGCTGCAGATGCTCCGGCTTCTTGAAATCCGCTATAGGAACCTGGTGTGCCCGCCACGTACCCTCAACGGGCTTGCCGTCGACAAATTTCGGTCCGGTCCAGCCCTTTGGCGTCCGAAAAATGATCATGGGCCAGCGCGGGCGATCAACGTGTGCCCGATCCTCGCCTGAACGTGCCGTCTTCTGGATCTGGCGAATTTCCTTCAGGATTTTATCAAGTGTTGCAGCAAGCGTTTGATGCAAGAGTGCCGGATCGTCTCCCTCAACGTAATGCGGCTCGTAGCCATAGCCGCGAAACAGGTCCGTCAGTTCTTCACGGCTAATGCGCGCCAGAACGGTGGGATTTGCGATCTTGAAGCCGTTGAGGTGCAATATCGGAAGGACGGCACCATCACGTGCCGGGTTTAAGAACTTGTTTGAATGCCAGCTGGTGGCAAGCGCTCCGGTTTCCGCTTCACCATCACCAACGACGCAGCTGACGATCAGGTCCGGATTGTCGAATGCAGCGCCATAGGCATGCGCCAGGGAATAACCGAGTTCCCCGCCTTCGTGAATTGAACCTGGCGTTTCGGGAGACACATGGCTTGGAATTCCATATGGCCATGAGAATTGACGAAACAGCCGATGCAATCCGTTTCGGCTTCGTTCGATTGCGGGATAGTGCTCGGTGTAGGAGCCTTCCAGATATGTCTGTGCAACGATACCCGGTCCACCGTGACCCGGACCTATGATGTAAATCATGTTGAGGTCATTCTCTTTGATCAACCGGTTGAGATGAACATAGAGAAAATTCAATCCTGGCGTGGTGCCCCAATGTCCGAGCAATCGAGGCTTCACATCCGACGGGACAAGCGGCGTTTCAAGGAGTGGATTGTCTTTCAGGTAAATTTGACCGACCGAAAGGTAGTTGGCTGCACGCCAATAGGCATGCATCTTTTCGAGTAGCTCTGCTGAAAGGGGGCCGGATGCCGGCATTTCCTGATTGATCGGCTGAATATGGTTCATGTCAGAACTCCAGGACAACTCTAGAGGCAACATCACCACGGCTGAGCCGGTCAAAGACCGAATTGATTGCTGTCAATGGTTGCAACTCGATATCGGCTTTGACTTTTCCATCGGCAGCAAATGCCAAAGCTTCCGTCATGTCTTGCCGGGTTCCGACAAAAGAACCACGGATCGTCACGCAGTTTGCCACAACGTCAAACAGTGGGACAGGAAACTCACCGGGCGGCAGTCCAACGAGGACACACGTGCCCCGCTTGCGTGCCATTGCCACTCCTTGTTTGAATGCCGGAAGCGACGGCGCTGTGATCAGGACACCATGAGCCCCTCCGCCCGTTTCCTTCATGACAGCGGCCGCGGGATCACCGTGCTTGGCGTTGACCAGGAGGTCTGCGCCCAGTTTTTTCGCATGAGCAAGCTTTCCGTCATCAATATCCACTGCACAAACCTGGAGGCCCATAACTTTGGCATATTGGATGGCGAGGTGTCCCAGCCCGCCAATACCTGAGATCGCAATCCAGTCACCGGGCTTGGTTTGGGTCTCCTTGATGCCCTTGTAGGTCGTAATGCCCGCGCAAATAATCGGAGCGGCCTCGATGGCGCTCAAGCCTGCGGGTATATGGGCAACATAATCAGGGTCAGCCAGGATGTATTCTGCAAAGCCGCCATTCTTGGTATAGCCTCCAAACTCGGCCTCCGCACATACGGTTTCCCAGGCAGAAAGGCAGTGTTCGCAATGACCGCATGCCGAGTAGAGCCATGGAACACCCACGCGGTCGCCCTCTTTGACGTTCTTAACGTCTTTTCCAACCGCGACAACGCGGCCAATACCTTCGTGACCCGGAATAAACGGTGGCGTTGGCTTAACCGGCCAGTCACCATGTGCCGCATGCAGATCCGTATGACATACGCCGCATGCTTCAGTTTTGACCAGTATTTGGCCAGGTCCCGGTATCGGAATATCCCATTCACGAAGCACCAAGGGCTTTGCGAACTGCTCGACAACTGCTGCTTGCATGCTGTGTGCCATATGGTCCTCTTCTAAGATCTCTGGTCGATCAGCAGTGCATTTGCACTTCGAACGAGACGGCATTCGAAACGCCGTGGCGACGGCCATTGAGGCTTCGATCTGAAATCAATCCGCTCAACGCATCCAAAGAGTATGCTCTGGAAGGCCCACAACGGTAGGCTCGGAAACTACTCAGCTGGAATGAGATGGGGTTACCTGGCGGCACACAATTGAAACAGCTTGCCGCAGCTACTGACGTCCTTCCCAAACAGGTGAGTAGTTTCCGAAGCTTCAATCGCACCCACGCGGCCGATACTCTCAAAGCGCTATTTCCAATGTTCAAAAGCATACCGACAAGGCGCGGTGACCGATTGGCAAAGCAAAACGGGTGACATCGAATGATCGGTCAAACTGCCTTCCTCAAGGAGAAAAAATTGGAACATAAAAACGCAATCGTTGCTGTATTTCCTGATCACAATGCAGCTGAATCTGCTGTCAAGAAGTTGACGGCAGCCGATTTTGACATGAAAAATCTCAGTGTCATCGGAAAGGGATTCCACACGGAAGAAAAAGTCATCGGTTTCTACAAAGTCGGTGACCGTATCAACTTCTGGGGTTCCCGCGGAGCGTTCTGGGGCGGGTTGTGGGGCCTTTTCTTCGGCGGCGTTTTCATCACAATACCCTTCATTGGTCCTGTCATTCTGCTTGGATCTCTCGCATCCATGATCATTGCGGGCATCGAAGGCGCTGTCATTGTCGGTGGAATGAGTGCACTCGGAGCAGCATTGTTCAGTTTGGGCATCCCAAAAGACAGTGTGATTGAGTACGAAACCGCCATTAAAGCAGACGGGTTTGTCGTGATGGTCGAAGGAACGACTGAAGACGTTGCGCGTGCCAAGACAATTCTTGGGTCCCATAATCCAACGACCATAAAAGTGCATACTGCCCTTGAGCCAACAGTGGCTGCAAAAAAGGTTGCCTGAACTTTCCAGAACGTCTGCTTTTGAGTTGGGCAGATGTTTTGGTGCTTCGGCATAAACCAATGATCAATTATCTGCGGAAGTTAACCGGACGCGAGCGAAGCGAGATGTCGGATAGGCATCTTGCCCGTTTGCTGACATTCGTGGCCGGGGCCGTCAATGCAGGCGGATATCTGGCGGTTACGCAATACACATCACACATGTCGGGCATCGTGTCCTCCATGGCTGATAATCTCGCTCTCGGCGAAACAAGCCTGCTACTCGCCGGAATTGGAGCATTTGTTTCGTTTGTTCTCGGAGCGGCGACTTCAGCCATCCTGATAAATTGGGGTCGACGTCAATCGCTGGAAAGCGAGTATGCCTTTCCGCTCGTTGTGGAAGCATGCCTGTTAATAGGCTTTGGACTGCTTGGCGGTAATCTTGCTCAACTCCAGTGGCTTTTCGTGCCTGCCACCGTGATGCTTCTTTGTTTCATCATGGGGTTGCAAAACGCCATCATTACCAAACTTTCCAATGCCAGGATCAGGACCACGCATATCACGGGCATGACGACCGACGTCGGGATAGAACTCGGCAAACTTTTCTATTGGAACGTTTCATCACGTATTGCCCATAAACCAGCTGTCAGGGCAGATCGAGGTAAACTCAAGCTTCTGTCATCACTTGTTGCGCTGTTTTTCATTGGCGGCGTCATCGGAGCCATAGGCTTCAAACAGCTTGGTTTCTCGGCAACATTGTTTCTTGCCGCAATCCTTTTAACCAGTGCAATCACCCCGCTGATCGACGATGCCAAAAGCAGATTGCACAGGATAGCGAAAAAGCAGGGTGAGTAGTTTCCGACTCTATCTGAGCAAGTACCAGTCCGGTATTTTTGACCGAACGGAAAATGGAACGGGCGTGCGGTCGCGGTGACCCCAGCTCTGTACAATCAATAAACGACCTGCAGAACACGGCATCAGCCCATCCCGATGTGAGTGCTCTCGTGACCTTAGGGGGCCCGCTAAATGCAATGGGCGCACCTTTTCAACCCATCCATCGATACAATCCATGAAACGAGGAGTTCGAATGGCATATTTAGATCATACTACTGAGACCTCAGTTGAACCTGAAAGCCTTACCACAGCCAATGCCCCTCAGGTTTATCTCGTCGGTGGCGGAATAGCATCCATGGCAGCTGCAGCTTTCATGATACGCGACGGCGACGTGCCGGGGAGCAATATCACGATTTTTGAAGAACAGGACAAACTTGGAGGGAGCCTTGACGGCTCAGGCACGCCTGAAGGCGGTTATGTACTGCGCGGCGGCCGAATGCTGGAGAGTAAATATCTATGCACGTTCGAGCTTTTCTCCTCAATTCCGAGCCTCGACGGCACGCAGACAGTTACCGACGAAATCCTCGACTGGAACAAGACGATGAAGACATCGTCCAAGTCGCGCCTTGTCAGAAATGGCAAAAGGCAAACTGCACCTGAGTTTGGCTTGAGCGAAAAACACATCTTGACGATTGAACGTCTGGTTCTTGAACCGGAAGCTTTGTTAGGCAAGACCAGCATAACGGAACAGTTCGACCCAACGTTCTTCAAAACCGACTTCTGGTATATGTGGTGTACGACTTTTGCCTTCCAGCCTTGGCATAGCGCTGTCGAATTCAAGCGGTATCTGGTGAGATTTGCCCACATGGTCGGCGGTTTCGAGCGGCTCGAAGGCATCATGCGCACTGTCTATAACCAATACGATTCAATGGTCCTACCGCTGCAAAAGTGGCTGGACGAGCGTGGCGTGGTCTTCAAACTGGGATCAAGTGTAACCGATATCGTTATTGGTCAAAACGACGGCAAGGAAAGTGTCACGTCCCTTGAAATCAAACGCGGTTTTGAGTTCAGCCACATTGCGGTTGGCCCCGAGGATTATGTAATCGTCACTCTCGGATCCATGACCGAAGCGTCAACACTTGGGAATATGGACACTGCACCCACCCTGCATGGCAAAACCTATGGAGCATCCTGGGCACTTTGGGAAAAAATGGCTGATGGAAAGCCGGAGCTAGGCCAACCGTCAGCCTTCTCCAATCATATCGATGATTCCAAGTGGGTATCTTTCACAACAACATCGACAGACAATACCTTTCTGGAAATCGTTCGCGATCTTACGGGAAATGTTCCAGGTGAAGGCGGCTTGATCACGTTCCCGGATTCAAACTGGCTGGCCTCTATTGTCATTCCGCACCAACCGCATTTTATCGGCCAGCCGGACGACGTCGTGGTGTTTTGGGGATATGGCCTTTCTGTCGATAAGCCGGGTGACTTCGTCCAAAAACCCATGTCAGCCTGCACGGGTCGTGAAATCATGACCGAAATATTGGGTCATTTGCGCATAAAGGCGGAAGCGGCGAAAATTCTGGAGACGAGCATTTGCATACCCTGCATGATGCCATTCATTACCAGCCAGTTTCTTCCACGCCGTTGGGGAGACAGGCCGCAGGTCATGCCGAAAGGTTACGGAAATCTCGCCTTTGCAGGACAGTTTGTTGAACTGCCGGATGATGTTGTGTTCACGGTTGAGTACTCAATCCGCTCGGCACAAGAAGCTGTTTATGCTCTTCTTGGTCTGAAACGCGAGCCACCGGCTGTCTATAAGGGAAAGTTCGACCCTCGGGTTCTTTACCGGGCCTTTATGGCTTTGCACGACATCCGGACCTGATCATGGAATACGAACTGCCTGGAACGCTTTCCAGGCAGTGGTCATTAAGTGATCATCCCCTTTGACCAATCGCTTCTTGCGTTCAACGCCAGTGTGGGCGGCGAGATATCCGCCCAACAGCGCTTTACTCCCTGATATCTGAAGCAAGGCCTTCTTGGTGTTGGCTTTATCATTGGAGCGACCAAGTTCATCCTGCAGCGATGCGATTATCTTGATGTATTTGCGCCCGGATTTTTTGTGATGGATCAAGGGCAGCAAAAAATCTGCCGTATAGCGCAATCTTTTAAGCGCAATGCGAACCCTATGACGTTCGTTCGGGTCGAGCTTGGCGAAATGACGACCCCGTTTCAGAACCTTGCCATGCAGCTTTTGGAGCGCCTTTCGTGCGAACTTGCGCCCTGTTTCAGCAAGGACTTCCGATCTGGACGCTTCCAGACCATCTCTCCAACCCTTCTGCTCGATCCAAAGGCCCAGTTCAATGAGGAACATTCCGGTTCTTGGATCGCCAGCTGCCTTTCGAATCTTGTTATACGCTTTGGCGCGACCTTGCTCCGCCCCGTGCTTGAGAGTTTCAAGTTCCTGGGCGCTTGCCTGTGCTTGCTTGATTTTCGGGATCGCCTCGGCCCAAAAAACATCCCAATCCCTTGCGTCGTTCGAGTACGTCAACAATCGTTTCGCATCCTCGCGAAAGGTTGCCGGCGGCAAGGACGCGGAAAACGTCTGCACAAGCCGGAGCACCGAGCGCAGCCGGCGCAGTGCAACCCTGTACTGGTGCAGGCCCTCCGGTTCCCTGCCATCCATTGCTACGGCCTGATTTTCCATCACATTCCGGTATGTAGACCGAAGAATGGCTTCCAGAACCGATTCAAGCGTAACGTGTCGGTCCCAAATCGGATCTGGCTCCTTAACGATAAGTGGCGGCCGATCGAACACAAGATCAAAACCCCGTTGCGACTTGCTGCGGACACTTGGCCAGACTGCGATAATCGTTCCAAGGTCTTGTGCGAGTTGAAATATGGCTTCGCTCATGCCCTCTTTCAGTTCAAGTTCCAATTCGCTGATGGTTTCGGAGCGCTTTTCAGCATCAATCCGGCCGCAATCAATGGCAAGTTCAATCATACCGTGCGGCTGCGCCAGGAGCCGCGTTAACCGTTTTACCACCGACGTAAATGCAGGCTGCAGTCCACTGTCTTTCACTTGCTGCATAAGTTCAGTTGGCAGAACCATGTCCAGTGCACCAACATCGGGCGTCATTCCCTCGACAGGTACCTCCCATTCCATTCGCTCGAGTAAAGCCGCACCCATAGAGTTGCTCTTCAATGTCATGATTTTGTGATTGCCATTGTTTCTGACGCGCAGCGCGTATCCCGACTTATGCAAATCAAAGTTCTCGGTATCAAAATAGATCGCCGTCAGATCGGTTGACGTCCATCCCGTCTTCGCAACTTGCGCAATTGCCGTCGCATTGGTGATCTTGTTAATATCCTTGGCATGGAAAAGGAGCTTCAGCTCAATTTCTCTGGGCAGATCGCCTTCGGTTTGCGAAGCCGCGGTTTTTGCATTGGGCTTTGACATGGGACTACTGCCTTATCTGGCAATGTTAAGATCACATCGCTTGTCCTGCCATTATATTGGCGCAGCCACTGCGTTGAGCAGCCTCGGAAAATACCCATTTGGTTGTTAGGAAATGAGCTAAACCTGCGTTTTCGCACCGCTGGCTAAACCGTTTGCCGGCTGGCCAGTATTGTTGCCCGCAGCCACCAGGACTAACCTTGCCAAGGCAGGAAGAGATTTCGACCCGGTTTTCTTCATAATCGATGCCCGATGGTTTTCTACAGTCCTTTGACTGATACCAAGATCGGCGGCAATGTTCTTGCTGGGATGGCCCGCAAGAACCAACTCCATTATCTGCTTCTGGCGTAGCGTAAGCCCAAGTATATGTTCAGCCGCCTCATCATGCCATGCAGACCGCTTGTTCTCATCTCGTGATTGCTCCAGCGCGCGGGCGACAGTTGCAAGGAGTTCATCGCTGCCGACAGGCTTTTCGATAAAATCAGATGCTCCCGCCTTCATGGCATCGACCGCCATGGAGACGTCGCTGTTTCCGGTAATCATAATGGAGGGCAACCGGTATTCCTTATCGCTTAAGCGCTGCAACAGTTCGATGCCACTCATTCCCGGCAGATAGGCGTCAACCAGCAGACATGCCTCCTGACCGGGACGATAGGCTTCAAGGAAAGCTTCGCAGCTGGCAAACGCCTCGACCCTTTGTCCATCACTTTCCAGCACGTCACAAATTCCCTGACGAAAATAGCTGTCGTCATCGACGACAAAAGTCATGGGTTTGCCACTAGAACCGTCAACAGTTTTGGAATACAACTTACTGGCTGTCTTTGTATTCCGTGCTCCGGAAATCAGATCCCGGATTGTTTGTACCATCTCATTGACCTTAACCGGTTTGTTAAGATGGATGCAGTCATGCCGAGATATGTCTTTGAGCGTTGCAGTGGATATGTCTCCCGTCAGGATAATGACGGGAACCTGGCGATTTAGATGCTCGCGAAGCTTGTCCGCAATCTGCAGCCCATCCATTCCATTCGGCAGGTTAAAATCCGCAAGAATGAGATCAAGCCTCCCGGTGTGGCGTATCACTGCGTCCACTGCAGAAGGCCCGTCAGGAGCTGTGAATACCTTATATCCTTGGTCTTTGAACAGAGTTTCGAGCAAATCACGCAATTCCGGATCGTCCTCAACGACCATGATCGTTCCGGTGGCGGGATCGACAGCCATTACCGCATCGACAACGTCTTCCCCGCTTTCAATCTGGAGTAGCGCAGATCGTGCGGCCAACTTGATCTCGATTGAGAAAACGGAACCACGGCCAGGCTTTGAGTTCAGCCGAATACGATGGCTGAGCAGAATACCCAAACGATGAACGATCGCCAGACCCAGTCCCAGCCCGTGACTGCGCTGACGCGCTGAATTATCGATCTGGTGGTACTCCTCAAATATGGCCTGTTGTTCATGCTCCGGAATTCCGATTCCCGTATCCCATATCTCAATGATCAGACTGCCTTGGCGGCGGCGGCATCCCAGAAGAACCTTACCAGCTGAGGTGTATTTTAGTGCGTTGGACAGAAGGTTTCGAACCATCTGCTCAAGCAGCCGTGGATCCGTTTCGATGACAACACTCGTAGCTACCACGCGTAGGATCAGACCTTTTGCCTGTGCAACATAATTGAACTCATTGGCCAACCGGCCGAGCAGCTCATTCATCGGGAACCTGGTGATATTGGTACGGATTGTGCCTGCTTCGATCTGATTGATATCAAGCAATGTGTTGAGCATACCCGACATCGCTCCAAGGGTTGCGTCAAATCTGTCAACCAGCTTCTTGGACTTCTCGCTTTCAACGGTATTTGCCAGCAGGCCGTGGAGCAAAGTAAGCGTCTGCAATGGTTGCCGAAGATCGTGGCTTGCTGCAGCCAGGAACCGGGATTTTGCAACGTTGGCCAGCTCTGCCTGTCTTTTGGCTGCTTCCAATGCGTCAGCGGCAAGTTTGCGTTCGGTGATATCGGCAAAGGTGATCACCACCCCTTCAACCTCATCGTTCTGCGAACGATATGGCAAGATGCGCCGAATATACCAAGCACCACTTTCAGCGTTAATCTCGGCTTCACGTGGCGCTTGGCTCTTGAGCACTGTGTGCGCATCTTTCAAAAGATCCGTGTCAGCTGCCAAAGAGTGGAGATCCGCAAGCGGGCGGCCGATATCTCCAGCTATGACGTTGAAAAGCGATCTGGTTGCCGGCGTGAAAAAGCGAATATTGAGCCTGATATCCAGGAAAATCGTTGCAACATCCGTACTGTAAAGCACGTTTTGCAAATCGTTCGACGTTGTGCGCTGCCTCTCCAATGTTTCCTGCAGCTGACTGTTCAGAGCCGTCAACTCCTCGTTGAGCGACTGCAGTTCTTCCTTGGAGGTTAAAAGCTCCTCATTGGTTGATTGATACTCTTCATTGAACGAAAGTGCTTCTTCGCTGATGATCTTCTGCTCTTCGCCGGAAATCTCGAGATCCCGGATAACCCCATGAAGCTCGGTCCGCGTGATGTCGAGCTCCCGTTCAAGTTCCGTAACCCGTGAATTGTTGCCATCCAACAAGGGCCGCATTTCCTGCAGTGGTCGCTTTGGTTCATCGATAAAGCAAACAAGCAGCAGATCTTCCGCGCCGGTTCGAACGGGTCGAACGTCAATGCTAAATAGTTGTGAGATGCCCCCAATGGACATCCGGCATCCCTCTACAAGCACTCGCGTATTGTCCTGTCCCGCTTTCTGGATGGCGGAGCGCAGTTTGGTATGCAGACCGTGATGTGTCATGGCCAGCAAATCATGTGTTGGCTGACCAGATGGAACGCGCAGATAGCGTTCGGTCGGTCCCAAACTATAGATGCATTCATGTCTGCGATTGATCAGAACAGCGGCCGGCGCGTAATTTTCCAATATCGTTCGGCGGCACAGCTCAGCCAAAATGGCCTGTTGTGACTGAACCTGCGTCTGGCGTGGATTTTCCCTGGAAACATTACCGGGTGCAACGGGAAAGGCAATTTCACTCACACGGCTGCGGCCGGCGCGTCGATAGAGACGTTCTGGTTTTGAAATGACATCGAAACGTCCCGCTATCTGTCCAACAGTTTCAGCGTTACCAAGCAGGAGAATGCCGCCGTCCAGCAGGGCAAAGTGAAACAGTGAAATGACTTTCACCTGCGCTTCCGGGCCGAGATAGATCAAAATATTGCGGCAGGAAACCAGATCGAGACGCGAGAATGGCGGATCGGTCAACACATCCTGTATTGTGAAAACCACGATTGCCCGTATCTCAGGCGATATCCTGTAGCCGTCGTCTTCCCGAGAAAAGAAACGTGCAAGGCGTTTGCCTGAGACGTGCTGCTTGATGGCTTTGGGATAACTGCCGTTGCGTGCCGTTGCTATGGCGTCGGCATCAATGTCGGAAGCAAAGACCTGCAGCTTGATATTGCGCTTGGACTTGGCGATCTGTTCAATGAAAACCATGGCAAGAGAATAAGCCTCTTCGCCTGTACTGCAGCCTGCAACCCAAATACGCAAGGGCACATGCAGATCATGCTTTCGGACCATGTCCGGGATGACCGTATTTTCAAGGTAGTCAAACACCTTTGGATCACGAAAGAAACTCGTTACATTGATGAGCAGGTCCTTGGCCAGCAAATCCAACTCGTTGGCGTTGCTTTGCAGAACTTCCAAATATCGGGCGAAATCTCCCGCAGTAATTGCAGACAACGCCATACGACGTTCAATTCGGCGTTGCAGAGTTCCCTGTTTATACAAACGAAAATCATGAACCGTATTGGTCCGCAGTAGCTCCACTATTTCATGCAGCCAGTTTTTTGACGCGCCCGCTCCGGGCACCAAAGCAGGTTCATGTGTTGTCCCGGTTTGCGCACTTGCAGCCAGTGCACCGGGTATTTCGGCAATTGGCCGTACAAGATCAACCAATCCCGTATTGATCGCACTTTTTGGCATGCCATCATAAGCGGCCTCGTTCGGATCTTGAACAATAACGAAACCGTCGTTTTCTTTGACCGCTTTAAGTCCGAGGCTGCCGTCTGCACCAGTTCCCGAAAGAACAATGCATATTGCCCTTTTCCCGTATTCTGTTGCCAGGGATTGGAGCAAAAAATCAAAGGGAAGACGTGCACCATGGCGAGCGATTGGCTCGGAGACCCTCAGGACTCCGTCATTGACTGCCAGATAGGTCCCGGGCCCTATGACGTAGACGTGATTTGGCTCCACCAGCATCCCGTCGGCCGCTTGCCTGACGGTCATCTTCGTATGGCTTGCCAGCAGTTCGACCATCATGCTGTCATGGGTTGGTTCGAGATGCTGGATCAGAATAAATGCCATATCATCATCAGCAGGCAACGCATCCAGTAGCCTGCTGCAGGATTCAAGGCCGCCTGCCGAAGCGCCTATTCCAACGACCGGAAAGACCTCGATTTTGTCGCGACTGGCGGCTTGCCCACGTGTTGGACGCCCGCGTTGCGTTCGTGGTGCCTTGACCTCATGCTGAGGAGTTCCACGCATTGGCGTTACCTTTCAGATGTCACACCGGTGACGGTATACGAGCATGGTACCACGAGTTTGCAGATTGAAGCGTTTATTCGGTGACCTGCACCATCCCAAGCTCTCCTATTGGACTAGGTATTTTCCGAGTCTGTGCTCCCTATCGCCATTGAGCTAAATTTAATGTTGCGGTCGTCACTGACCTGAGCCGGGAGATATCCGGTTACATTTGAAAGTGCGTTTGCAGCTTTAAACATTGCAGCGGGGGCAAAGGTACTGATGACAATACTTCGCGTTCTGATCGTCGAAGACGAGCCTTTGATTGCCATGTTGTTGGCGGAGGTTATCACCGAAATGGGACATGATATCTGTGCTATGGAATCCACTGAAGCCACAGCTGTAGCAGCAGCCTTGAGGACCAAACCTGACCTGATGATTGTCGATGCAGGGTTGGGGGAAGGAAGTGGCGTGAAAGCCGTGGAAGAAATTCTTCTCAACGGTTTTGTACCGCATATTTTCGTCAGCGGTGACGACCTTAGCGATGTAACTCTTAGTCCGGATGCTGTCGTTCTGCAAAAACCTTTTCGGGAAAAAGACCTGGTTCGAGCAATTGAACGTGTGGCGATGCCGTCGAAACAGCTGATTGGTGAATGATATGGCAAATGGAATTTTTGGGTGGCTGGAAAACACGATGCGAAGTCCGCCAGCCACAAAAAAGCAGGGTACCGTGATCATTGAAGAGATGACTGGACAGGAAATCAAATCCCTCCTGCAACGCGCCACCGTGGGACGTTTGGCGTGTTCCAAGGAAGGTCAGCCCTATGTCGTTCCTCTCAGTTTCACTTACGACGTGGTCTATCTCTATTCTCTGACCACCGCGGGAAAAAAGGTAGATTGGATGCGGGCCAATCCCAAGGTTTGCGTCGAATTTGATGAGATATCAGCAACCAACAACTGGCACAGTGTCCTGGTCACCGGAACTTATGAGGAGCTGACGGATGCGCCGGAACATATAGCCGCCAGGGATGGCGCCCACAATATTCTCAGCAAGACACCCGAATGGTGGCAGCCTGCTTACGTTAAAACCGTAATCAGGGACAAAGTCAGGGAGCTTAAACCGGTCTATTTTCGTATTTCGATCCTGGAGACAACCGGACATAAGGCCATAAAGCAGGCGAGCTAAAGGGTTTTTCGCTCACTCATAGAGATTTATCATGCTGATTGCCGAACCAGAGCTCTCCTTAAATCACCCGGACCGGTTTTCTGAGTGTCAGATGGCGCTCAAAGACAGCCTGATCGCTATTATTGGCGATGCTTCTGACGCTGGCTGGCACAATGATGAGATTCTGGCAGCCATCATTGAGATCACCGATACAATGGCTTTGGCACTCAATACGAACACATTGCTTGCCATTGAAATTTATTTGAACGATTTGATGAAACCGCGCTGAAGTTGCCGTTGAATTTGGCTTGGCAACCGCAGACTATTTCAGGAACAAAAAATAACAGCAGAGATATGACATGAGTGAAAATTCGAAGAAGACGCGTGATGATGCAGAGACATCATTCAGAAAGATCCAGACTCCGTCTCCGAAGGATAGGCCAATATTGTCTGAGGAAGACCAGCTCATCCAGGCACGCAATGTCAAAACCGCTCGATTGCGGGAATTGCGATTGGATAAGGAAGCCAACGCAACCAATGCAAAACTGTCTGTGAAACCACAGAGCTGACACTGTATAGGAACCTTCGGCGGGAGTACTGATCCAGCAGGTGCAATGAAATGACTGACCACGAAGCGGATAAAACGGCCCTTGGCAGCACCGACCGAACGCTCCTGAAGAACCTCAGGATGCACCGGCGCAAAGAACGAAATCTCAAGCCCAGAAAGTTGGAAGCGGGGTTAACCCGTGGTCAGAAAATCGCTGATCAAGTTGCCGCAACCATGGGGTCTTGGCCGTTCATAATCATTCAGACAACAATTCTGTTTTTCTGGATTGTCTTGAATGTAACTGCCTATGTACAGCGCTGGGATCCATACCCATTCATTCTCCTCAATCTCGCCCTATCGTTTCAGGCCGCTTATGCGGCTCCTTTCATCATGATGAGCCAGAACAGGCAGCAGGATATCGACCGGAAAGAGGCAGACAACGATTACCGGATCAACATCAAGGCGGAGCTCGAAATCGAATTGCTGCATGAAAAAATGGAACTGTTGCATCAGAAGATTGACCTGCTCAGAGAAAAAGAAGTCTTATCCCTGACAGAAGCAGTCCAGCGCCTGTGCGATCAAAAATCGACCAAGTAAGAGTGATTCAATCACAATCGAAATTTGTTTGATCGTTTAAGATTCGAACAAGCAAGGATCCAAGCAGCGACTTTACGATCAGGAACGCGACTTGTCACCAAAGCGATGCTGGTCATCAAGATCTAGTTTCTCTCGAAGTAATTTTGCCTTTCGAGCCTCAATGCGGTTCATAGACAATTCCAGTAGAGCAGTCGCCACCTCAGTAGTGTGCCATCCCGCGGCCTCGGCATCACCTGCCAAAACGTCGAACCGACGCTGCATGTTTGTCTGGCAATCCATAGCTCTCTGCGGATGCCCTGATGATCTTCGAGGACCAATGATCTCAATCATGTGTGTTTCCTTTCAGCCGGCGTTTTTATCCGTTTAGGCCTGCAACCACTATACGCCCAATCTCAGTTCAACCTACGCGTTTATGCGCAATCCGGCTTTAAATGACGCATTCGGGCATTCCACACCCAATGCCGTAGGTCTCGTGTTAAGAAATCGCTCCGGGCCATATGGTCGATACGTTTCTTCGGGTAAATCACGTGCCGGAAATATCTACCGCCCAAACGTCTTTGAAGGGCTCTCCAACGCAGAGCGTCCTGAAAGCCTTGGCATGATCGTGAATAGCACAATGGGAGACATAAGCGTCATAGTCCGCTTCCGTGTTCCATTTTTCGATAAATAGAATTTTGTTTGGCTGCTGTTTATGTTCGACGACGCGAATGTCCTGTAACCCAGGAAATGTACGCGCATCTTTGAGTAAGTCACTCAAGTGTTTCAGATAACCAGACCAAGCATCAGGTCTAATCTCGACCATCACCGTAACCGTTACTGAAGAGATCATGGCCTGCTCCTGCCGTCATCACGTGACTCAACTTAGCAAAGTTGACGATCTTGCAAGCTACTGGAGAGAGGACTCCTATAAGTCAATAACATCGACCATGCAGTAAAGTTCCCAAATGTTATCTGATGAGCTTTGTCACGATTATGATTTATCGGATCCTAAGTCCGCTCGTATAATTTCGCAGCACCAGAGCGATCAACTAGAGCAATCAATAGGAACCATTGTCGCCTCTGGAAGGCAAAAGAGCACTTAGAAAGTGGATAGGCAAGGGGGGCATGACGTTTTGTGGGGCAGGCAAGAAAATGAGCTTCTGTTATGTCGGATTGGGCCACGCTAGAAACTGAATATACCAATTGTAAAACCGTTTGCCCCACAAAACGTTATGCTCTCCTAGTAGTCTTCCGTAGCTCTAACAAGTGTAAAAACAACTTTATGTATACCATTCAAGCCTGTCTACCTGAACACCCTGATGCAATTGCACTTATCGACGGTCTGTCTCAAACGCTGGCGACCATAACCGGAGACAGTGGGCGAAGCTCGTTTGATCCGAGTGACGTGTCTGTTGAAAGATCCATCTTTGTCGTCGCCAGAAACGAGCAAGGCATTCCAGTTGGCTGCGGGGCGTATCGGCCAATATCCTCCAACGTGGCAGAGTTAAAACGAATGTACGCTCTGGCGGAAACCGCAGGGGTTGGCGCTGCATTACTCAAGTTTCTTGAAAAGAAAGCGTTTGATGATGGCTACGATGAGCTCTGGTTGGAAACACGCCTCGTGAACCTGCGCGCTATCCGATTCTATGAGAATCATGGCTACGCTCGTATCGCTAACTTTGGCAAGTACATCGACCGTCCCGATGCTGCTTGCTTTGCTAAGTCCCTCCCAATGCGAGCCAGCATCTGAACGGGATAGGCTAATCGCTTACGCTCTTTCAGCTAGAGATTACGAATTGAAACTGACGTACAAACCCCGAAGTCATGAGAAAATGATCGGTTGTACGCGCCACGAAAGGCTCGTAAGTCTTCCTTTATAAATGCCGATAATTGGAATTTTGGCGAACTTTCACTGGCTCTTCGATTGGCGGAGCTTGATCAGTTGGGCATTTGCGTCGCTCAGTACGCTTTCCGTAATTTTGAGATACGATTTGGTTCCGGTTTGCTCGAACAGAGGCCTTACGCCCTTGGCCAGGGTGATCGCCTCTTCAAGCATGGCAATCTTTTGCGTAGCCGCAACTTCTGGCAGTTCTGCCTTGGCGTAATGTTGAAGTGTTCGCGCAAGCTTCATATTCATATACGCGGAGGACTCCTTCGAGTTTTCCTTTTGGGTGATCTCGTAGGCGTCACGATGCAGTTTCAATGCCTGCCGAAATTCGGATTCTTGCCCGTCCAGTTCCGCCACGAGCAGGATATCATCACCAAGATTTGCCATCGTTCCCCAACTGGGACCATCGCTGTTCAGTTTCTTAGCGATATCGAAGGTCAAAGTATTGAATTTTACCGCCTTTTCAGCGTCTGCGCGCTGCTCGGTAGTCGATGCGATACGGCCATACGCTGCACCAACTTTGCCATAGATGTATTGCAGTGCCCGCTCATCGGTGCTGCTTTCATACCTGCTCAGCCACTCTTCAAGAGGTTTCACACCGCGTCTGGCATATGCACTTCCGTCTCCCGAGTTGAGTTCGTTGGCATAACCAAGTTTCGCAGAGTAGTCCTCGGCAAATGTGAGCTCCCTTCTTTTATCGGGGTTTTTGACAGCCCTATATTGTCGCTCCAGCAGTTCTGCGGAACGTAGTAACATGGCCTCGTCGGATCGCCACCGGCCGAGATCTTCAAGTGCCTGAGGCATTCCGCCGGGCACGTATGTGTCACAGTCGCCACGTCCAACGAGGGGGCAAAGGGTTAGCATCGCTTCGCCAGCTTCAGTTTTGATAGCTGGGCCAAACAGGTATCCCGGGTTGTAATAAGCAAAGGTGTCACTCACATCCCTCGCAATCCAGAGCTTTTCCAAAGCCGAAAAAGCTTGCGCCGGATTACTGGGAGAAGCTGCGTCAAGCGATGCATGTAGGGCCGAAATAGCCAGGACTATGCGCTTATCCCGATCGCTGGCGCTTCCAGAAAGAGAATAGGTGTATTCCTCGTCCTGGTCGCCGACAATTGTAGCCAATGCGATGCGCTTTTGAATTACTTCCTGCACCGTTCCAGTTGTGAGATTGTCACATCCCTCCAGAAGCTCACCCGCCGCATCCGCATTGGATTGGGTCATTTCTCGCAGTTCAAGGCAGAAATTAGCATCTCCTGCGTAGGGGAACTTGTCCAGCAAGGGGGTTGTAATGCGCACTTCGTGGCCCGCAGCATCCCGGAACAATTTATAGGGGATGGCATCGCTGTCTTGCTGGAGATTACTTGGCTTGGTAGGCGCAGAAACTCGATCCCTTGCGGCAAAAATCAGATAAACGACAGACCCCGCTAATACGGCAATGAACATCAAGCGTTGTTTCAATTTGACCTAACCTAACGAGTTCGCCCCGCAGCCCGATACAAAACGTTTTCCAACCCCCGGGCGGACGGGATCGCGTTTGTGCATTTTACAACATATCATCGGGCGAACCGGGGCTGGTTGTCCAGCAACAGTTCCCGTCGCATGAGATTGTAACCATGCTTGGGTTTGCCGGCGGTCACAATGGAAAGGAGCCGAAGTCACAGAAAATAGTGATCATGGACAATGAAACGCGTTCATTTTCTCTTCAAAACCCAGATCGACACTCGAGTTTGGTTTTCCGTGAAGAGCATAATCTTCAATGACGGAATAGGCAGCTGATGGCGTAAACCCGTGTGTCTCAAAAAACTTGGTCATTTCAGGAGTATGGGAGCCATCGGGTGCTGCGCTCAAGCCACCTATACGCTCATACCAAGCGAGGTATGTCGTGTAGGGCTTCTTATTATAAGGAGCATCGGCACGCAAACCCTTATCAATCCAGTCTTTGAATTTTTCCTCTTTCAAGAGAGCTTTGCCCTCCTTGATTGCTTTAGCAACCCGCTGCTCGTGAGGACTGCACTTGGCAGCCGATAGTGCGACCGTTGTGTCGGCAAATATCGCCGCTATGATACATAACCCTGCGATGCCCGCTTGGCCTGCCCCCATGAGGCGATCCGGGTTTAATGTTAGTGCAGACTTGGTCTGATTGCCATCACTGGCGTTGAGGCTGGCCCATTTTGAGACGGCCAGACAATAGCCACGGGAGCAGGTGATCTGTAACCCAAGGATGAGTGGGGTCGGATAGTATTGTAATGCCGTCGCCAATTCTCGATGACGATTTGTGCCTCCTTAAGTGTGTAGAAGATTTCTCCGTTGAGCAGTTCATCCCGAAGCTTTGAATTGAAACTCTCACAATAGCCGTTCTCCCATGGACTACCCGGCATGATGTAGGCGGTTTTGGCACCGACGGCAGCAATCCACTCTCTCAAGGCCTTGGCGATGAATTCAGGGCCATTGTCGGACCGGATGTGACCAGGAATGCCGCGCAGGATAAACAGATCAGACAGAACGTCGATGACATCCGTCGCCTTCAACTTTCTGTCCACCCTGATGGCAATACATTCCCGTGTGAATTCGTCGATCACATTGAGCATACGGATTTTCCTTCCATTGTGCGTGCGAGCCTCAACAAAGTCATAGGACCAGACATGGTTGGGGTATTCCGGTCGAAGCCGGATGCACGAACTCTCATTCAGCCATAAACGTGTGCGCTTGGGTTGTCTGTGTGGAACTTTGAGCCCCTCACGCCGCCATATCCGCTCAACCCGTTTCACATTCACCACCCAACCCGCACGATGCAGCATCGCTGTGATGCGGCGATATCCGTAGCGGCCATATTGGAGAGCAAGTGCAATGATGTCGGCGGTCAGTGCCGCTTCATCGTCCGGTGTTTTCAAGAGCTTGCGCTGTGTGGATCGATGCTGGCCAAGAACCCGGCATGCCCGTCGTTCGGACACGTCAAATTCCTCAACCACATGCTCCACACAGGCACGGCGGCGTGCGGGGCTTAAAAGTTTCCCTTTGCGGCCTCAGCAAGGATCATCTTGTCCAGCGTCAGATCCGAAACAGCCCGCCGAAGACGCGCATTCTCCGCTTCCAGTTCTTTCAGCCGCTTGACCTGATCACCCTTCAAGCCGCCGTATTCGGCCCGCCACCGGTAATATGTTACTTCCGTCACACCTATCGATCGAATGGCTTCTGCCATCGACTTCCCCTGCGAACTTAGAACATCTACCTGACGCAGTTTCATGACAATCTCTTCGGGCTTGTGTCGTTTGCTTGGCATTCTCAATATCCTTTATCGGCTCAAAAGCCATACTTCATAAAGGACCACTTTCAAGGGGGCAGGCCATGATCTCTATCGCTGTTTCAGCCACGGGCGAAGTGCGGAAGCCGAGTTTTGTGAACATCAGATCCTCCACTACGGCTGTTGTGGAAAATTTGATGCGGGAAGACGACATGCGAGCACGACTGATATTGCAAATGCTGAATGACGACAGTGAGATTGTTGCGACCGAGACAGTCGCGGATCTGATGAAGGTGACGAAAAGGCCCGAAGATCTTGGCCTGTCGTTGTCCGAGGCAAAGACCCTCCTAGCAAAATTGCAGCAAGTTATGGTGGAGACGCAGGTGGAATCGTGGCTCAGTGAAAATCGCGACCGGAATGGCCGCCATCTGCGAAGCAAAGGTAGCTATCCTGTCACCTTCCATACCCTGTTCGGCGATGTACGCCTGCAGAGCCCGCGCTATTACCTGCCACGGGTTGACGGCGCGAACTGTCCTGCAACAATCTCACCGCTGCGGGAATTGATCTCCGATCACATCGCGCCCGAACGCCTTTATCTGGAGACCCGGTGGGCCTCACTCGTGCCCTATGCCGCCGCTGCGGAGCTGTGGGCCGATGTGCTGCCGATCAATTGCGGTGCCAATGCCACAACAGTTCGGCAGCATGCATTGCGTGCGGCCCGCCGTATCGAGCGAGAGCTAACCGAAGAACGGGTGTCCTTTATGCAGGATACCTGCCCGCATGACTGGATGAACCTGCCTGTTCCGGATGGCCGCATCGTTATCGGTCTGGATGGCGGCTACATCCGAGACCGCGATAACCGCAAAAAGAATTTCGAACTGATCGTGGGTCGTTCGCTACCCGACGACGGTGAACCGCGTTATATCGGCTTCGTCCAAGGTCATGATCGCAAGCCGCAACGCCGCATCATTGACCATCTCATCAAGCAAGGCGTGCAGGCCAATCAGGATATCACCTTCATCACCGACGGCGGCGAAGAGGTTCGATCGCTTGCCGAAATGATCGCACCGGCGAGCGAGCATGTCCTGGACTGGTTCCACATCACCATGCGCATCACAGTCCTTCGCCAGTTCGCGCAGGGAGTCGAGAACTACGACGAGCAGGCTGGGCAGGATCTGCTTGAAGGCTTACGCAAAATCAAATGGCATCTCTGGCATGGCAACGGCTATCGTGCGCGCGGCGAGATCGCAGACCTGCAATTTGATGCGGAAGCTCTTGAAACGGACTATCCCAACATGCGCAAGTTCTTGACCACCATCTGCGAGTTCCGGTCCTACATCGCCTCCAACAATGCAAGCCTGATCAATTACGGTGAGCGTTATCGGTCCGGTGAACGCATCTCTTCAGCTTTCGTCGAGGCAACCGTCAACGCTGTCATATCCAAGCGTTTCGCCAAGAAGCAGCAAATGCAATGGAGCAAAGTCGGTGCCCATCTTCTGCTGCAAACCCGCACTCAGACGCTTGATGGCTCCCTTCGTTCGACCTTCCAGCGATGGTACACCAGCATGGGAAACGACAATCAAGAATACGATGAAACGGC
Organism: Phyllobacterium sp. 628; assembly: GCF_014189505.1. Lineage (GTDB taxonomy): Bacteria > Pseudomonadota > Alphaproteobacteria > Rhizobiales > Rhizobiaceae > Phyllobacterium. Next base: position 203,522 of record NZ_CP050302.1, read on the forward strand.
ACTCACCGCCTGACCGCCCCACAAATGCTTATGCTCCCCCTTAAACAGCGCTCCTTAGAGTCACTCGCTTTTCCAGCGCCTCCGCATCTTCCTTTCGTTCGCTATATCGATCAGTGAGGTACCCGGAAACATCGCGCGTCAGCAGCGTGAATTTGACGAGTTCTTCCATCACATCCACAACACGATCATAATATGCAGAGGGTTTCATCCGCCCGCTCTCGTCAAACTCCTGGTAGGCTTTGGCGACCGACGACTGGTTGGGAATCGTCACCATGCGCATCCAGCGGCCAAGCACCCGCATCTGATTGACGGCATTGAACGATTGCGACCCGCCCGAAACCTGCATCACCGCCAATGTCCGTCCTTGTGTGGGGCGGATTGCTCCCATGGCGAGCGGTATCCAGTCGATCTGTGACTTCATGACACCGGTCATCGCACCGTGCCGTTCAGGACTGGTCCACACTTGTCCCTCTGACCAGAGTGAAAGCTCGCGCAATTCCTGGACTTTTGGATGATCCACCGGGGCATCGTCGGGCAGAGGCAGACCAGCCGGATCATAAATCCGGGTTTCAGCACCAAAATGTTCCAGCAGACGCGCCGCTTCCTGGGTCAAAAAGCGGCTATACGACACCTTCCGGATCGAACCGTATAGCAGCAGGATGCGCGGTCGGTGTGACGAGAAGGAAACCGGCAACTTTCCAGTATCAGGAAGCCGCAGAGCTTCGGATACGATATTCGGCAAATCAGACAAGGCGCTTTCCTTCAGCATCGATGACGACTTCGCCGTCTTCCTTGGTGAACGCGCCCTTTTGCGGGCTTGGCAAAATATCCAGAACTGCCTCGGACGGCCGGGCAAGGCGCACGCCTTTTTCCGTGACGACAAAGGGACGATTGATCAGGATCGGATGGGCTTCCATGGCATCAAGCAACTGCTCGTCATTCAATGACAGATCGTCCAGACCGAGCTCGGCATAGGGCGTTCCCTTCTCACGAATGGCCTCGCGCACGGTCAGTCCCGCTCTTCGGATTAAATCTTTCAGTTCCTGTCTGGCAGGAGGTGTCTTCAGATATTCGATGACTTTAGGCTCGATACCCGCATTGCGGATCAACGCCAGCACGTTGCGCGAAGTGCCACAGGATGGATTGTGATAAATGGTAACGGTCATCAGACAGTCCTTTCTGCTTTTTGGAGGTTCCGGACGGCTGCGCCGCGCTCATACCAATTCTTGCTTCTGTTGACGATCCAAACGACCGACAACATGACCGGGACTTCGATCAACACGCCAACCACGGTGGCAAGCGCTGCGCCTGAATTGAAGCCGAACAGGCTGATGGCAGCGGCAACGGCCAATTCGAAGAAATTGCTGGCTCCGATCAACGCTGAAGGTCCGGCTACGCAATGCTGTTCACCACTGATGCGGTTGAGAATGTAGGCCAATCCGGAGTTGAAATAGACCTGAATGAGAATTGGTACGGCCAGAAGCGCGATCACGAGGGGTTGTGCGATGATCTGTTCGCCCTGAAAGCCGAAGAGCATGACGAGCGTTGCAAGCAGAGCCACCAATGACAATGGCTGAAGCAAGCCGAGCAATCGGTCAAGACCTGCCTTGCCGCCATTCGCAAGCAACTGCCTGCGGACGAATTGAGCGATAATGACGGGGACAATGATGTAGAGAACCACAGAAAGGATCAGCGTATTCCACGGCACGGTGATCGCCGACAAGCCCAGCAGCAGTCCAACGATTGGCGCAAAGGCCACGACCATGATGGCATCATTCAGCGCCACCTGCGACAGGGTGAAATGCGGTTCGCCCTTGGTGAGATTCGACCAGACGAACACCATGGCCGTGCAGGGGGCAGCGGCAAGAATGATCAGTCCAGCAATATAGGAATCGATCTGAACGGCAGGCAGATAGGGCCGGAAGAGCCAACCAATGAACAACCAGCCAAGCAGTGCCATGGAAAATGGTTTAACAGCCCAGTTGATGAACAGGGTTACACCGATGCCGCGCCAGTAAGCCCCCACTTCATGCAGCGAGCCAAAGTCGATGCGCAGCAGCATCGGTATAATCATCAGCCAGATCAGAACGGCCATCGGGATATTCACGTTGGCGTATTCCGCAAGTCCGATAGCCTGGAACACACCGGGCATGAAATGACCGAGAGCAATGCCAACGACAATACACAAGGCAACCCACAGCGTCAGATAACGTTCAAAGACAGACATTGGATTTCCTTAGAGCGAAACGGATCGCGTCAGAATGGATGCGGAGGCCGGGCACAAATCGCAGGCTTGAGGAGTTCCAAGAATGTCAGCGGGCACTGCAGACCGTTCGACGGATTTGAAACCAAGTTTGCTAAAGAACGGCACGGCGTCGGTGGTGAGGAGATAACCTGCTTCTGCACCTCGAATATCAGCATACCGGAGCAGAAGTCTGGTAATCGCGGCCCCATGTCCGTGCCTTTGTGCCGTGGGTAATACGGCAATCGAGCGCAAAAGTGCATCCTTGCCATAGAGTTCGATGCCGCCATAACCGACCGGGTGACCCTGCCGATCCGAAAAGCGAAAGAACTTGCCCGTTGACTGCGTAAGATCGTCTGTCGGAAGCGCTGCGGCCAGAAGTGCGGCTTCAAAATCAACGTCTACAGGGTTTATCTCTTCGGCTTCAAGGCCCTCGCGGCGACCAATGGCTTGGAGTTTCGTTGTCAACCAAAGGCGATCCACGGAGGCATGTTGCAGATTAAGGAATGCCATAATGCGGTTCTTCATGTAACGGGCCGCTAGAGAAAAGGCCCTTTCCTTCTCGATCTCTGTCCCTTCCACTGCTGCCGGGTCTTCAATACCCCAATGGGCAGTCATAGGATGGCCGGGCCAGATCGGGCAGACTTCTCCCGCAGCATCGTCACAAACGGTAAAGATAAAATCCATTTCCGGCGCATCTGGTAAGGCAAATTCATCCCAACTTTTCGACCGGAAACCCTCTGAGGGATAGCCGAGCACATCAAGGACTTTCAAAGCGAACGGATTGACTGCACCCTTTGGCTGGCTTCCCGCAGAGAAAGCCTGAAAGCGCCCCTTACCCTCCACGCTGAGGATGGCTTCTGCGAGGATGGAACGTGCCGAATTACCGGTACACAGGAACAGGACATTGTAGACGCGATTAGGCATTGAATTTCTCCTTGGGCGGGCAACAGGGAACAATGTCAGCGATAACAGGGGCGCAAATATCAGGATGGCCCGCGCAGCAATCCTTCAACAGGTAGTTGATCGCCGCACGAAGGTTCTCGAATTTGGCCCGATAGATGATTGAGCGACTTTGACGTTCCGATGTGATCAGGCCAGCACGAGACAGGATCGCGAGATGTGTAGACATTGTGTTCTGTGGAACATCCAGAATACGGGCAATTTCCCCAGCGGCGATCCCTTCCGGCTCGTGCATCACAATCAGCTTGAATGCATCCATGCGTGAGGCTTGAGCAAGGGCCGAAAAGGCTTCAATGGTGTTTTCTTTTTCCATATATCCAGATTTACCGATATATTGATCAAATGTCAAGAACAGCAACTCGCCTGTTTGGCCGAAGGGCTGCAGCATGATGATTTTGCCGCCTCTTGCGCTGCACGGTGTCTTGGCTTGCAGATGGCGGTTCTCGAAGCAAGGTTCATGACCACGCGCTCGTCTTCAATCTGCAGATTATTGACGTAGAATATCCGCATCGGGACGGTGGGAGTGCCCACTTCAAACGTCATCCTCGCAGCCGCATCCAATTCGATCCGGTTTGCGACCTGCGCAAGGATGTTACTGAACTTGGATACGGACATGTAAGTGCTTCCTTCCTCAGATGCCCTGTCTTCCACCTGAAGAATTGTCTCGTGCCACTGATCCGGTTTGCCGCCGCAATCAAGGGTAACGAACGATCCGGCTTTCACCTCGGTGACGTGATAGCCAGCCTGAATGGTACGCCCGCCATATTTGATGACGAGTGGTTTGTCGGGATGGTTGACCAACGCGTAGAGCAGATCGCTGAGTGACGCGTCGGCATGAAAATCAATGCGAGAGGGGGTGGCAATCATGTTCATTTTGATATATCCTCATTTCAACATCTTTTGAGATATTGAGATAAAAATGAACGAAATGCAAGCCCTCGACGCTTTTGCGTCCTTGTCACAGGAAACCCGCCTCCGGATTGTGAGGCTTCTGGTTATTGCTGGACCGGATGGAATGCCTGCGGGTGCAGTCGGAGAAGCGATGGGCGCCTCTTCCTCCAAAATATCGTTTCACTTGAGCCATCTGGAACGTGCGGGCCTAATCCGGTCGCGGCGTGAAGCGCGTTCAATCATATACAGCGCAGTCTATCCGGCTCTTTCAGGCCTCATTGAGTTCCTGATGCGCGATTGCTGCCAAGGTCGATGTGATCCGACAGAAGCTAAATGCGCTCCGGAAACCTGCTCGGTTTAAACTTGATCCCCACGCGGACATTCAAATGTCTCGATATGCTTCCCTTGCAGAAAGCTCTTAAATGTCCGCATCATCCACTCAAGGTCGTCTGGTAGTGGCCGCTCTTGGCCTCACTCAGATCATTGGTTACGGCACACTCTATTACAGCTTTACGGCCCTTGCAGCTTCCATGGCACAAGACTTTCATTGGCCGCAGGAATGGGTCTTTGGGGCATTTTCGATCTCGCTTCTGGCCGGAGGACTAGCTGCCCCGTTGGCAGGAACCTGGATTGATCGGCACGGTGCCGGAAAAGTCATGGCCTTGGGTTCTATTGGAGCCGCAGTCGCACTTGTTGCCTGTGCCCTTGCGCCCAATCCAATCCTGTTTGCCATTGGTTTGATGGCAATTGAATTGGCATCGACGTTCGTCCTTTACAACGCGGCCTTCGCTCTACTAGTCCAGATTAATCCTACCACCGCGCAACGCAGCATTACTTACCTCACGTTGATTGCCGGGTTCGCGTCGACGATCTTCTGGCCGTTGACTTCCGCGCTCCATGCGACCCTTTCCTGGCAGCAGGTCTACTACGTCTTTGCCGCCATACACGTGGGCGTTTGTTTCCCGATTCATTTTTGGCTGGCCTCACTGTCAAAGACCCCAAAGACTGCGCAAACAGGTACGGTCGTGAAACACGCCGTCGAGGGCAGCCTACCCGCTCACCGCAGACAATCGGTGTTCGTGCTGATGGTATCGGGCATTGCACTGATCAGCTTTATTGATGCCGCCATCCTTATCCATATGCTGCCGATGTTGACCGCATTGGGTCTTGGAAGCGCAAGCGTCCTGATCGGCACATTGTTTGGCCCTGCTCAGGTCGCCAGCCGACTGTTCAGCATGCTCTCCGGCGACAGGATACAGCCGCTTGGTCTGGCGCTGATTTCCGCTCTCCTGGTTCCCGTTTCGATTTGCGTGCTACTCTTAAGCGGCAGCTGGATTGCGGGTGCCTTGCTATTCGCCGTGGTCTTCGGACTGGGTGCGGGCCTTGCAAGCATCATACAGGGCACCCTCCCGCTCGCGCTTTTCGGCAGCCACGGATACGGTCAACGTGTCGGCAAGGCCACGGCCATTCGCCTGATCGCAACCTCCGGCGCACCATTTGCTTTTGCGTTCGTCATGCAGCACCTTGGAGCACGGACAAGCTTGATTATCTCCGCCGTGTTGGGATTGGTGGCGGTCGCGACGTTCGCCGCGATTGGACACGCGAGTCAGCGCGTCTTGGTTCGAGAGCAATCCTGATCGCAATATCTGATTTCTTGACTCTATCCCCCGGGGGATACTCTCATGCATTATGAAACATGCATCCCATCCCAGTATCATCGTTCGCCTCAAACGTGCCCAAGGTCACCTCGCCAAAGTTTTATCGATGTTTGATGACGGTCGGCCTTGTGTTGATCTCGCTCAGCAACTCCACGCAGTCGAAAGCGCGATTGCCAACGCCAAGCGTGAGCTGATCCACGACCATATCGAGCACTGTCTTGATGACAGTGGTGAAGGCCATGGCCAGCACGACGCAATCAAAGAGCTGAAACTCATCACCAAATACCTGTGAGAACACCCATGTGGAACAAAATCCTGGATTGGTTTGGTTTCGGCAGTCACGCCCATGGTGGCGGCGAACATGGCCATGATCATCATGATGATCATCGGCACAGCCATGGTGTGATTGACGCTACCATTGCGACGACCGACAGAGGAATATGGGCAGTCAAATGGTCGTTCGTTATCCTTGCCGTCACGGCAGCAATGCAGATTGGTGTCGTGGCGATATCAGGCAGCGTGGCCTTGCTTGCCGACACCATTCACAACGTCGCTGACGCAACAACCGCCATTCCGCTATGGATCGCGTTCGTGCTGGCGCGGCGAAAGCCAAGCAAGACCTTCACCTATGGCCTTGGCCGTGTGGAAGACCTTGCTGGTATCATCATCGTTGCTATCATCCTGTTCAGCGCGCTGTTTGCCGGATATGAGGCAGTCCACCGCTTGATCAATCCTCAGCCTGTTACCAATCTCGGCTGGCTGACTGCAGCAGGTATTGTAGGCTTTATAGGCAACGAGGTGGTAGCAGTATTCCGCATTCGCGTTGGACGTGAAATCAACAGCGCGGCATTGATAGCAGACGGTTTCCATGCCCGAACGGACGGGTTAACGAGCCTTGCTGTGGTGGCTGGCGCAATCGGTGTCTGGTTCGGATTTCCACTTGCAGACCCCATTGTTGGCTTGCTTATTACCATCGCAACTTTCGGCATTGTCTGGCAGTCCGCCCGCTCGGTGTTGACGCGTATGCTGGACGGCGTTGAGCCTGAGATCGTCGATGAGATCGAACACGCGGCGATACATGTTTCTGGCGTCAGCAAGGTTGTGGAGGCAAAAGCCCGCTGGCTTGGGCATAAGCTGCACGTTGATGTTTTGATTTTGGTAGACGATAGCCTACTGCTTGCCGAAGCCAACGCTATATCCGGAAGACTTGAACAGGAGCTGTTCGCCCATATTCCAGCTCTTTCAGTCGCAACAGTCCGTTTTGTCTCCCCCGAAACGCGTGGCAATCATCACGCGCCAGAACCGTTCCTCGTCGATGGAAAGCTGGCCAATGGCCTCCTGGAGATCGTCGACACCGATGCGGGCGAACGCATGCGTCTGCGCGTGTCGCGGCATGTTCAGGGCATGCAGGCAAGCGTCAACATTCAACGTCCGGATGGATACATCGAGCACATTGCGTTGAACCCTGTGAATGACGATCATCACTTCCTGCAAAGCGCTGTCGCACCGGAAGAACCACATGAGTTTGATGCGGTATTGCAGCTTGCTTCGAAAGCATTGACGGAGGAATTGCCATTCCGAATGGTTGAACCGGAAGGACATCATCATTGAATTCGGGTGCAGAAGCGCTCGGAATGTTGAGATTGTACAAATACGGCAGCCAGCAGAAAAGGATGGCTTAAGAAGCGAAAACAATATGATAGTGGCATTGAACTTTTGCACGCCAAACGAGGTTTGAAAACCACGCAACGAGATTTATGGACCTAGGACGTGTTGACAAAGAGGGTTTTCAAATCACGTAGGTTTTGATTCAAGGTAGCTTTCACGGAGGTTATCTTGATCCGAGGTTTGATGAGCGATGAGGAATGGGCCTGCCTGGAACCATTTGTGATTGAACGAGGCGCTCGCAGTGGGCGACGACCAAGAGATCACCGGCTTGTTCTGGATGGGGTATTTTGGATCGCACGGACAGGTGTCGCTTGGCGCGACTTGCATGAACACTTTGGCAAATGGTCATCAGTTTACCGCCAGTTCCGGCGCTGGACACTGTCGGGCTTGTGGGATGTGCTGCTTGAGGCCTTTAACGAAAGTGGTGACGGTAATCCCAGCCTGCAAATGATCGACAGCACAATCATCCGGGCACATCATTGTTCAGCCGGCGCTAAAGGGGGACTCCGCGTCAGGGTCTTGGCCGCTCAAAAGGTGGCTTTACGACCAAAATCCATCTCCGTATCAATGCGATGGGCCTGCCCATAGCCTTCACACTGACTAGCGGAGAAGTCTCGGACTTCAAGGGATACATGCCCGTTATGGACGCCGACGGACCCGCGCCAAAGGTGCTACTGGCTGACAAGGGTTACGATGCCGATTTTATTCGTCAGGACATGGAAAAGCGCGGTGGTATCGCCTTGGTGCCGACCAAACGCAACAGGCTCGTCCAGCTTCCCATCGATACCGCTATCTATGCCCTGCGCAACATGGTCGAACGTTGCTTCAACAAGTTGAAAAACGCTCGAAGGCTTGCAACCCGATACGACAAAACCGCCGACAGTTATCTCGGCTTCGTCCACATCGTCTCAATCCGCCTGTGGATGCGCCACTTTGTCAACGCCTCCTAAAGCCCCCCCCGCGGTTGCTGGCAGATCGCATTAAAGGCCAGTGTTGTCCGAATTACAGTACATCAGCGGGAGTGCCTGCAACTTAAAGACTCCAAAAGTATCATGTGACGCAGTGAAAGTTGTAAGTGTCGCGGGTCATTTTAAAGATGAAAACATTCAAAATAAACTCCAGACGGGTAGTAATAATTTATTACTATTAGCTATTTGTGCGGAACAATTTTCCTCTAATACCGTTGATTATTGGGTTATGTTACCCTGTTTAAGATATTTGGGAGAATACAATGTTTAAAGCAATAATGGTTGCATCCGTTCTTAGTCTCGCCTTTATCCCATCTGCATTCGCGGAAGATGCGATGAAGTGCGATGAGGCTACCATGATGAAGATGAAAACCGACATGGATATGATGAAAGAGCCTGCCATGAAGGACAAAAAGACATGGCCATGAAGGAAATGGACATGGCGAAAAAATCCATGGAAGCAAAAAAGCTCGACGAATGTGCAATGCACATGGGTAACGCAGAAAAAGCAATGAAGAAAATGTAGTTCTAGCGTTTCTTAATATCGCAGAGAGAGCGAAGCCAACGGCATCGTTCTCTTTTCATCTAAATGAGAAGCCACATTCAATTTCAAACAAAAAAGAATAAAAAAGAATAATTAGGACTCATCATGAAACTCACTGCAGTTGCATTGAATTGTACTCCCAAAGCATAGGGGTCATCCTCCACGCAAGCGATGATTGATTTGGTGCTGGCCGCAATGATGAAACTTGGGGTTGACGGAACGAGCATAAGACTTGTCGAATTCGATGTAAAACGGGCGTATCTTCATACGAAGGCGTTGGAGATGATTGGCCGACCATTGGGCAACACGTTCTGAACGCCAAGGCACCCCCTACACGCATCAAGTGCGCGACACAGAATCACATGTGATTCTTTCGACTCAAGTTTTCACTGAAAACTTTCGCAAACGAGTCGGCTACTTATGGGCAAGCTTCGCCGGGGGAGTACGATTAGTGCCCCGCTCGCGAAAGCTCTGCACCGAAAGTTCGGCCGCGATCTGATCTGGGCTCCTTATGCAGATGTTGAATTATTCATGATTGCCGAGATGACGAGATTGCGCGTCTTCCGGATCGGCAATTGCTTCGAAGCTTTATTGCCTATCAAACAATACATAGGCGATAATCGGCATTCCAGTTTGGTCCGTTTACGCAAATGGAAATGAACAAATACCTGCTTGCCCTATCGCCATTATCCAGAGGCACCATTCGATAGCTTGGCCGCAATTGCGAACAACGATCGAATAGCAGTTCTTTCGCGTTCGCTCTTCAGACAGGCAATGAAGTCGGTACTTTGAAGGTTGGATCCGGTGATGGGGATTGCTCTCAGGCGCTCAGTGTCTTGCGCTTCTCCATCCCAAACAATTCCATAGCCCAAACCTTGCGAAACGGCTTCAATCAGGGCTTCCCGGCTGCCGAGTTCGACCAGAGAATTCGCGCTTATGCCTGCCTGCTTGAACGCAGCGTCAATTCTTGTCTGGGTCATGGAACCGTGCTCACGCCTGAGCATCGGCAGATCATTCAAATCGGTAAATTCCACACTTGCTCGTTCAGACAAGGGGCTGCCCCTCGATGCGATGAGAACAGCCTTGTGGTGCCAAAAAGGAATGGCATGTACTTTGAGGTGCCCTTTGATACCCGGTAGAATTGCGATATCTGCACGTCGATCTAAAAGCTCCTGGCGTACGAAGGCACTGTTACCGGTCCCTACTGCCAGCTTGATGTGTGGATGCTGTAGCCGCAGTTGGCTGAGCAACCGCATGACGACATGCGGGCCATCAACCACGAGGCGAAGCCGGGTTTCTGGCTTTTTCTGCGACTGACCAAGGGTCTCGTCGATTGTTTCTTCCAAGGTCGTGAATTGGCGGGTGATACGAAAGAGTTTCTCACCGACCTCAGTTAATACGATCCGCCTACCCTCGCGGTTGAGCAGTTGAACACCGTAAGCTGCCTCAAGGGCTTTAACCTGAATTGTGATTGCCGGCTGGGTTAGAGATAACAACTCGGCAGCGCGGGAAAAACTTCCCTCCCTCGCAACGGCATCGAATGCGCGCAGTTGAGTGTACATCATGCGTCTGCCTCCCGTTTGAGGATATCAACGTATAAAATAATTTATACAACTGTTCCTAAAATCTAATTTTACTTATTTCAAGATCGCCATACGCTTCCCTTAATCAATAACTGGGGAACGAGCATTGACACCTCAACTTCAAACGGCATTGGGACTTGCTGCTGCCGGTCGATCAGACAGCATTGCCGGCCTTGCCGCATTAATCCGCATGGAAAGTCCCACGGGCGAAGAGGGAGATGCGCAGCGGTATATTGCTGGCATTCTTGAGACTTTTGGAGCGGAGGTGACACTTGGAGAACCCGATATTGAAGCGATGTTTGCTCGATATCCTGATATCGCCCAGTATCCGACCCATTGGCAACACGACCTCATTCTTCCTTATGACAGCCTGCCGTCGCATGAGGACCTGCTGAAAAGCGGGCTGAATGATGTTCTCAATTATGACGGCCGTCCCAACGTCGTTGGTGTTTTTCGCGGAACCGGAGGAGGCCGCAGCCTCATACTCAACGCACACATTGACACGGTTACAATTGAGCCGACCGGCAAATGGACGCGAGCACCTTACGGAGCAGAGATCGAAGACGGCATCATGTATGGCCGTGGAACCTCCGACATGAAGGGCGGCATGATGGCGGCAATCATGGCGATCATCTATTTGCAGCAAGCCGGGGTTGCCTTGAAGGGCGACGTTATATTCCACAGTGTCGTCAATGAAGAACATTCCGGCAATGGGACTTTGGATTTGGTTCGTCGTGGCTGCCAGGCAGACGCTGCGATTGTTCTGGAGCCAACAAATAATCAGATTCTCATCAGTCAGCCCGGTGGCCTCTACTGGCAATTGCGGATTTCAGGAATTGCTCGCTCTCCTGGTGCAAGATGGAACGGACCCAATCTTGAAGGGATCAGCGCAATTGAGTTGCTGCCTGTGGCAATCGAGGCCTTGGCGAAGGTTGAACGTTCCTACAACGACCAGAGCGGTTCGCCAGATAGCAAGCCGTTCTCATTGGTCATGGGCAAGATCAATGGTGGGCACTATGAAACTGTCACCGCTGATGAAGTTATCCTGAAAGGCGGGGCTTATTTTGCGCCGCAGATCGGCAGTGTAATTGATGTCATGCAGCGGCTTCGCTCGTCCATTGACGAAATCAATCGCAGCAATCCCTTGCTGCGCAAACACCCGCTGAAGCTTGAATTCCTGCATCATGACGACAGCGTCATGCAGGACGTCGATATCGATATTGCCAAACACCTCGGCCACATCCTTGGCCAACGCGGCAAAAACCCCGTCCCCCTTGCAGGTCCATTTTGCTGTGATGCCCGCCATCTCGTCAACCGTGGAAAAATACCGACAGTCATCTTCGGTCCTGGCACGATTGCACAGGCGCACAAGCCAGACGAATGCATTCAAATTTCCGATTATCTGGATTCCATCGAGACCCTGATTGAACTCATAGGCACATGGTGTGGCGAGGCCCCAGCCGTCGCCGCCAAGTCAACAACTGCGGAAACGGTAAGCTAAATCTATCGTTGAATGACCTTAAAATAACGCGAAAAGCGAGGGGAATATGTCAGTACAAAGCGAGACCATTCTAATACCAGCAGACGTTAATTCATTTAGAAAAGCACAATGGCGCGTTTTGTTCGCCGTCATGTTTTGTTACTTGTTCTTCTATACCGGGCGGCAGACATTTGGTTTTGCCATTCCCGGCATGCAGAAGGAATTCGGGCTATCCAAGGAAGCTCTTGGCTGGGTGTCGGCCATAATGCTTTGGTCCTATGCTTTCGGTCAGGCGATCAATGGAAGTCTGGCCGACAAGTATGGCGGTCGCAGAGTTATGACTGCCGGCGCGGTCCTCTCATGTCTGGCCAACTGGGTTATGAGTTTTGCCTTGGGCTTCAAAACCCTGGCACTGCCTTGGGGCATCAACGGTTATTTTCAGGCGTTGGGTTGGGCTCCCGGAAGCCGGATTTTATCAAATTGGTGGGATCGCAGCGAGCGTGGCAAAGTATACGGCCTTTACGTTCTGGCTGCGAGTTCAGCCTCTGTCCTGTCATATGTGACGTCAATTTTGGTGGTTGGTGTCTTTGAAATGGACTGGCGATGGATATTCAGATTGCCGGTACTGCTCATGTTGATCGGCGGTATGACGTTCTATATTTTCGTTCGCGACCGCCCCGAAGATTTGGGTTTCAAATCGCCAGATACCGGAATGGCCAATGATAATTCCGAACCAGCATCACAGGTGGATGGAGAGACAGTTTGGGAACGCTACAAGGCGGTCCTGAAACACCCAAAAATCCTCATCGCGTCCATTTCCATTGGATTTATGAATGCCGCACGGTATGGACTGATTGTTTGGGTCCCGGTCCACTTTCTCGGAGCGGATTGGTCCAAATCGCCCAATTCTTTGATCGATCCAAAATGGATCTCAATTGCACTGCCTATCGGCATGGCATTTGGAGCTATCTCAAACGGTTGGATATCAGACAAGATATTCGGTTCGAACCGCAGCAAGGCAATTGTCCTGTTCATGCTGATCGGTGCACTTACCTCGCTCGGCATGTATACGGAATCCCCGGGCTACGTGATGCTGGTTACGCTCTTTGCAGCGGGGTTCTTCGTTTATGGGCCCGCATCTTCATTCTGGGCTTTATGTCCTGACCTGGTCGGTGCCAAACGTTCGGGAACGGCAACGGGCGTCATGAATGCGTTTGCATACGTCTTTGCTGGCTTCAGTGAGCCGCTCATCGGAAGGCTCATAGATCAGAGTGGACATACGTCAATTATTTTTCCAGTCGTCGCCGGCAGTTGTATTGCCAGCGCCTTGATAGCTGTGTTCATACGGCGTTGAGCTTAGATCGGAAACTCTTCAAAAAGCATCGTGGTTGGACAACCGCGATGCTTTACGTTCAAACTCCCAAGCGGTCAAAAAACAATGAGGTTTACGCGATATCCGACGGGCCGGAACGCGTGAGATGAAATGCGCCCTTCGCCCTCGTGAAACTCAGGGCCGACTGCAATTCCGGCAAACATAATAGAGTAATGAGCCAGATCTGTTTGGTCGTCATGTCCTAAGCGCATCCACCACAACTGTCGAACTGTACTTAACCGCGAGACGTTAATTCCAATCAATTCCATGAGTGATGATTGCAGATAATCCGAGATATAGCACTTAATATGAGATTTTGACGCGGTGTACTGCAGTCAATGCAAGATTTCTGAATTATCACGTTGTCACACAAAATTGGAATCGGACTGACCATTTAACGTTTAGATTCTTAGGCTAATTCAAATGAACTAGTCTCGTTGTTGCTGTAATTATGAGATTCATGGCTGTGAAATCTCATGTTTAACTACAACACCATCGATCCAGAGCAGCATTCTCACGTTTAAGTACAATGCGACAGCGCCCTTGCGGATGGAGCTGTGATCCGGGACGAAATCCAGACTGACATGATCGATCACCGCGTGGCCCCGATCTTCGATCCCTTCGGCCACATTTGGACGTTGGTTGGAGCGAAAGCCCAGGGACAGGTCACAACCGGCATAATTATACCGCAAATGTCTGTCGCGAAACTCTGACTTTTGCGAGCGAGTTTTGCGATAGAATTTTCCCTGAACTTTCAGCGCCGCCGATTTTGTTGCGAATGTTAGGAGTTTCGCGACAAGCAGCTCTTACCTAGACTTGCCAAATCCCGATGCGATTGCCATCCGGGTCGGTGAAAACCGCCATGCGACCGTAGCCCGGCAGTTCCCAGGGCTGCACGACGCACCGACCGCCATTCTTCTCGACCCCTGCAAGCGTGGTTTCGATGTCGTCCACCGGGAAATAGACCACCACGCCAGACGGATGGGAGCTGCCTTCGCTGGCTTGGCCGATTCCTCCGGGGATTTTCTCGTAGGTCTGCGTGAGGCCGTAGTTCAGCGGCTCCAATACATTGAAGTCCCAACCGAATACGCCTTTGTAGAACGCCCGCGACAAAGCAGCGTCCTTGGCATTTATGTCGAACCACATTGCGGGCTTGGCCATCATCTTCTCCTTGGCGCGTGTTCGGGCATGTGTGGGCAAGACGAACGATAACCAAGCACTCCGACATATGCCCGAAAATTTTCCGACAAAGGTCGATGTTCGAGCTCGACGCTAAACTCCCGAGTTTTGAATCGGTTCTGCGTCTGATCTATGATCGTCGCAGAATAGAGATTTCCGCGACGGATTGCACGCGGTAGGAAGCCGTCCAAGCTGTGAAGGTCAAGGCCATTCCCTCGGAAAATCAGCGCAGAGGCGCCGTGCTGACCACGCGGTGTAATGTGTTGCAAACAAATTTGATTATTTTGGCTGCGCAGATTTCCTGTGACGCAAGTGAACGTGGGTGGCGTACCAACTGCCTGATATCGGCTCACCGATAACGCCGACACTATGTCTGGATGCGCAAAGTTGATCAAATGCGATTGGTTTCAACATGACATGGTGAGTGCTCTTTAGAGATGGCTGGAGGGTAGGATGTTCAAAGTGATCGCCTCAAACGTTGAACAATATTTTGGTTTTGACCCTCGGCGAGAGAATGATCTCCGTTCCGTCGATACACTTATCGTCGGTGCCGCGCCCAACTGGAAACGGTGGTTTGTAGCGGGAACACCCCAAGGCGAACCAGGGATGAGGATGTCAATGATCGGTTACGGCCACTTTCACTACAGCGTCAAATCATCCCGGACCCCCGTGAATTGGCCCGTTCTTGGAATGGCGTTACAGAAGAACAACATCAGCCTTTATCTCTCGGCCAGAGACGATGCCGGCCCTGTTGCGGAGCAATACGCCGAGAAACTGGGCAGAGTATCAGTTAGCAAAACAGGAGCAATTCGGTTCAGGTGCGTTGCGGATTTAGACGTGAGAGAGTTTACGAATATGCTCCACAGAGTTGAGCGGGATATGGAAAACGGAATTCTCGAACTTCGTTATGGCCGGGTTGCAGGGAACTGACGACCGTTCTTTCCATGTCCACAAAGTCTGTGGTCAATTATTTCCTCCACATTGTAGCAAATAGATTTTCCCGTTCGTCCTGCGTTTGTAAAAGCTATCAAAAGGAGAATGAAATGTCTGCCGAACAGGAAAAATTTGTCATTCAAGCCGTAATTGAAGATTGGGCAAAAGCGCTCGGTGATATGGACGCCAAGCGTGTCCTATCGCACTTAACCGATGATCTGGTTGAGTTCAGCCTTGCTCCACCTTTGCAATTTCAAGGTAAAAATGCCGATAATTTACAAAACTGGTTTGATACCTGGGTCGGACCCATCGGTAATAAGTCCCGCGATGCCAAAATCACTTGCAGTGAGAATGTCGCATTCGCACGCAGTCTGGTCAGAATGATGGGCACGAAAGCCAGTGGTGAAAAAGTGGATCTGTGGTTCCGTCAAACCCTCGGTTTGATCAGGATTAACGGCACCTGGAAGATTTGTCACACACACGAGTCGGTGCCTTTCTACATGGATGGCAGCTTCAAGGCCGCGATTGATCTGAAGCCCTGATACGCTAACATCAAACGCGGAACTCATGAGCGCGAAGCTGGAGGAGGTGTCGAAGCGAGCTGGAGCATGGCCAGGAAAATGGCCGCAGGCATGTCGCAAGGTGTGGTGACGCTCAAACAAAGTTCTTGTCGGCGCCCCTATCTGTGTCTCTTGCGAGCCTTCTCGGCTGTATCCTCTGCAAACCCCTGAGTTTCTTAGGGCGAAAACTGCCCGCTGCGAAACCATGTATCCCTGAAAATATTTATTTAATTCGTTCGAGTGTCAAATCGCCATCTTCCGCAAACTACCCCAAGTTGATCTCGCGTATTGGTCGAATGGCGATCAGTTCGGCACAGAAGGCTCCCTGGTGCCGACTACTCCTGCAATGCACCCTTCGATCACATACGCAGGAGCCGCGAAAAGGCATCAACCAGCTGGTCGAACAGAAATGGTTTCCGGATGACAGCATGATGTGCATAGCCGTCCCAAACATCGCTTGAGCTGTTACCCGTTGAGAAAACAAACGGCACTCCGCGAGTAACAAGAGCATCGGCTACTGGCCGACTTTTCTGGCCGTTCAAATTCATATCCAGCATGGCGGCGTCAAAACTCTGCCCGCCGATCAGATTGATTGCCTGCTCGTTCGTCGCTGCGCTCGTCACAGATTTGCATCCAAGGTCGGAAAGCATGTCTTCGATCATCATAAGGATGAGCATTTCGTCCTCGACGACCAGAAGACGGCGACCGGAAAGCAATTTATCCATCGGCGCTCGCTTTTGGCACGGGGAAAGTCACTGTGCACTGCAGGCCTTCAGGAGGATACTCGAGGCGAACTGTGCCTCCTATCTCGTGAGCCAAACCTGTTTCTATCATGCGGGAGCCAAAACCCCGCCGCAAAGGCTGAGCTACAGCTGGTCCATTCGCCTCCTGCCATTTCAAGAGAAGTCGACGGCCCTCCGCCATCTCCTCGACTTCCCAATCTATCGAGACCGAACCCGTATCATTGGAGAATGCGCCGTACTTAACGGCATTGGTCGCCAGCTCGTGAAACGCGATGCCCAGTGCCAGTGCGATTTTAGGTGAGAAGAGAATATTGCTGCCCTTGATGACAATCCGTTCGGCCCGGCCGCCAGTTATTCCAAACGGTTCCAAAGCGTCGGTGATCACGTCGAGTAATCCCGTGTCCTTCCAGTTCTGCCGTGTCAAAAGATCATGTGAACGGGACAAAGCCTGCAACCGTGATTCAATTGCTTGCTGAATGGTCTTTGGATCAGCGTCCATCCGCAAGGCTTGCCAGACAATCGATTGGACTGTCGAAAGCGTGTTCTTGACGCGGTGCGTAAGCTCCTCAATGAGCATCTTGGAATGGACCTGCTCTTCCTTGTGTTTGGTCAGGTCCACAAACGAGGCAAAGTGCTGAACGATGTCGCCTGCCTCGTTCTTCACGGGACTGACAAACATCGCCGCCCAAAATTCGCTACCGTCTTTGCGACGATACAGAATTTCAGAACTGTGATCATCATGCTTTGCAAATTCGGCACTGACATCTACCAAGGCAGACGCATCTTTAATATGCGCCAGCAGGAAATTGAAATTCTGGCCGAGCACTTCTTCCCGGTCATACCCGGTCAGGTCTAAAAAACTGTCATTGGCAAAGATGATGGGATGTTCAGGTTCCTTGGCATCGGTAAACACCATTGCCATTCGTGTTGTCTCGGCAGCAACCACAAATGGTCCAAGGTCTTCACTGAAACTCTTGACTTCAGCTTCGGCGTCTTTTTGCTCATCGCTCTTGTTGGCAATCCTGGGCATGTTTTTCTTTAATCCAGATTCCGCGATGAAAACCTCAGGACAACACTGCAAGAATCGATGGCTTCAAAACTTCTTTCACGTTGAACTGCCCGTTCGACGATCTCATCGATACTGCGTAGTTTTAAATTGAACAGGGCAATGACTGTGCGTCCCAGACGGTCCGAATGAATGTCCGTTTTGGGTGAACGTCCGAGAATTATTGATGCCTTGTCGTGTGCATCTTGCATCGCAAGCCAATCGTCGTGTGTATATTGTTGTAGAATGCGGTCATTAAATCCCATGCTTTTATCCCTTGATCGGGCGAAAGCACTATGGCGTCTTCCAAGCGTCAGGAGCCTGTCAAGTTACAACCCGGCGACGCACCGATAGTACGCCTGCCGTTGGAGGTTGCAAAACAATCCTCTAACCCACTGTTATTGCGCGGGGAGTTGGCGCGCTTCAAAGACGTGGTTGGGATTTTTCTGACTCTTTGCTTCAGCCCATTCAGTTTGAACTGAGACAAGGACTTCGCACCAAAAAATTTGGACTGACCCATATTCATGGATCAGTCCAATTTCACAACCTGCCCGCTACGTTAGAGCAGCTGCTTAATACCAGCGACCGCGGCCGTACCAGCCACCGCCGCCCAGAAAAAGAACAATTAAAACGATAATGAGAAGTGTGGTGATGTCCATGATGCTCTCCTGAGCTATCGTACCTTATCGCTGATTGGTATCCAGCGAAATCAGCACTACCATTCAAACAACGTTGCCCATGATCTTATGTTCCATTGGCACGCCTTAATGTGGGCCCCAATTCTATATTGGGACGTCAGTTATTGAGGAATGTTCTGAGTGCCTAGGCACATCTGCGCAGGCGCTTCTTCCGCCTACGGTAGTTGACCTGGTCGAGATGCCAGATTTGCATTGGCCACGGACGCGCAACTTCTTACTTTGACCGCAACAAACGGATTCCACCGCCATGCAACAAGTAAACTTTGCGATATCTCAGTAAAAAAAGCGGGTCTGGACGGCGCGCTCTATGATTTGAAAACGTAGATTTACGGCGTGAGATTGCCCGTATCACGCAACCGGTCACGCTCTTTCCTCGCCTCTTCTTCCGTGTAGTCCGGGCGGGAATCGTCGAAGCGCTCCCAGCCTTCCTCACGATACACGGCACGACGGCTGTCCACATCGACGGCGGTGTCGTTATTCAAGATGGCCCGGGCTATTTCGGCCTCATTGTCATCTACTTTGGCGGAGACCAATGTGCTGCCTCTGCGAACGCCCTCCGCATAAACGTGCGCGTCATCTTCATCGACGCCCTCCTTGGTCAATGAACCAATGATACCACCTGTCGCGCCGCCGGCTATCGCGCCTGCTGCTGCACCCGCGGCCGTTGCTGCGAGCCAACCTGCTGCAACGACAGGACCAACGCCAGGAATTGCCATCAATCCCAAACCTGTAAGCAGTCCGCCTACGCCGCCAACGGCAGCGCCTATGCCGGCACCTGCCGCAGCGCCCTCGCCCGCGTTGCTGTCACGATCGTCACTGTCGCGGCCGACAATGCTGATTTTATCCGATGAAATGCCGGCGTTTTCGAGTTCACTGACCGCAGCGCGGGCATCTGAGTGACTGTCGTATAGACCTGTTATCGTTTGCATGTGTCTCTCCCTGATTTTCGTTCTGTTGAAAGTTTATTGAGCAGCATCGGTGATGTTGCCCTGGTAATCGAGCTTCACATTAACTGGCTTGCCATCTTTCTTCGCGGATCCGCTCCAGATGCCGTCCTCACCCTTCATCAAGGCGGTAATGTCGGAATAACCTTTGCCTTCGATGCGTTCCTTGGCCTGGCTTTCCGTGAAGCTGTTGGCTCCAGCCACCGGCGCTGCCGGGTTCTTGGTATCCGGCGTTGCGACCGCAGGTGTTTGCGGATCGGCGGCAGGCTTCGTCGCTTCCTGGGCATATGCTGATGACAGCAATGAAAGCGCTCCAAGCGCCAGTGCGATACGTTTCAGTTTCATATTGACCTCCTGTTTTATCTGATCTGGACGATCAGCTAAGAAGGTAACCGCTGGGATGCCCCATTGTTCCCGCCATACTCCCGCAAACAATGCGCCGTCATGGGTCAACGTTTACGAATGCGGCGGTTTTGAATCGGGCGCTGACTTTAGCAGGTCAACGAAGAAAATTGTTCCTATCAATTGATCCGTGTCGTTATAGACCCGGACAACCCACCTGGTCGAATCAATGCCCTCGAGCACCTCATCGACCATAATTTCCAATGCGGCGCGACGGGCTTCTCCCAAAGCTTCTTCATGGTCGCGAAGCTTGATGTCTGCAACTGGCCTGCCCCCTTGAAAGTGGTCCTTTATGAAGTATGGCTTTTGAGCCGATAAAGGATATTGAGAATGCCAAGCAAACGACACAAGCCCGAAGAGATTGTCATGAAACTGCGTCAGGTAGATGTTCTAAGTTCGCAGGGGGAAGTCGATGGCAGAAGCCATTCGATCGATAGGTGTGACGGAAGTAACATATTACCGGTGGCGGGCCGAATACGGCGGCTTGAAGGGTGATCAGGTCAAGCGGCTGAAAGAACTGGAAGCGGAGAATGCGCGTCTTCGGCGGGCTGTTTCGGATCTGACGCTGGACAAGATGATCCTTGCTGAGGCCGCAAAGGGAAACTTTTAAGCCCCGCACGCCGCCGTGCCTGTGTGGAGCATGTGGTTGAGGAATTTGACGTGTCCGAACGACGGGCATGCCGGGTTCTTGGCCAGCATCGATCCACACAGCGCAAGCTCTTGAAAACACCGGACGATGAAGCGGCACTGACCGCCGACATCATTGCACTTGCTCTCCAATATGGCCGCTACGGATATCGCCGCATCACAGCGATGCTGCATCGTGCGGGTTGGGTGGTGAATGTGAAACGGGTTGAGCGGATATGGCGGCGTGAGGGGCTCAAAGTTCCACACAGACAACCCAAACGCACACGTTTATGGCTGAATGAGAGTTCGTGCATCCGGCTTCGACCGGAATACCCCAACCATGTCTGGTCCTATGACTTTGTTGAGGCTCGCACGCACAATGGAAGGAAAATCCGTATGCTCAATGTGATCGACGAATTCACACGGGAATGTATTGCCATCAGGGTGGACAGAAAGTTGAAGGCGACGGATGTCATCGACGTTCTGTCTGATCTGTTTATCCTGCGCGGCATTCCTGGTCACATCCGGTCCGACAATGGCCCTGAATTCATCGCCAAGGCCTTGAGAGAGTGGATTGCTGCCGTCGGTGCCAAAACCGCCTACATCATGCCGGGTAGTCCATGGGAGAACGGCTATTGTGAGAGTTTCAATTCAAAGCTTCGGGATGAACTGCTCAACGGAGAAATCTTCTACACACTTAAGGAGGCACAAATCGTCATCGAGAATTGGCGACGGCATTACAATACTATCCGACCACACTCATCGTTGGGTTACAAATCACCTGCACCCGAGGCCATCGTCTGGCCGTCTCAAAATGGGCCAGCCTCAACGCCAGTGATGGCAATCAGACCAAGTCTGCACTAACATTAAACCCGGATCGCCTCTTGGGGGCAGGCCAGCTGGAGACAGGCCGCACGTCGTGCCGGCGTGTACACCCTTTTGGGCTTGCGCAAGCAGGTACCGGATATCAGTCCTGTCCAATACGATATCCGCACTCTTCTTAAAGCGGCACGGGCTCTCAATAATAATGAACCCTTTCCGGGAGAGCGGCTGCTCCACCGGTTACTTGACAAAACCTATTTCGCGCACAACCTCCCGCCGCTGCCAGACCAAGAACCCACGAAACGAGAAAAGACCGAAGGAGAACTTGCGGAGTTCTTTGACGCAGGAGGGCAAGTGTTCAGTCGGATCTTGGGTTGGCTGGAAACAGTTCGGGAGAACCTGACCTCGCGGGGGAAGCGTGAATAATTCGGATGGTAAGTTATCGGGTTTATCCGGTTTCTTGGTGAAAGTTGAATTTGGTTGATTTAAGTACGGCCGAAGCGGTTCAAATTTTGCGTAGCCATCAAGAGGGTTAGAATACTCCGAATAAGACGTTGACTACTTTAGGCCAGCGTGTGCGTTCAGTTTCTCCGCCTTCTGCGGATATTAAACCTTACCGTCGGATCGGCAGAGATGCATGGAAGCAGACGCCACAGAGAGCCTTTGTCTCCAATCAGGGTGTATTTCTTAAATAATGTCAGACATGTGGTTGTCGGACTTCTCTGGAAGGCACTATCTCTTCGAGAAGGTTTACTCAATGAGGTTTTAATTGCCCAAATAATGTTAAAGGGAGCGGCAATTTCAGTCTCCATCTCTATAACATTTTGCGGCTGTCACCCTCACCGTCTGTATCGGCGCTAGAAAAATAGCATATCAGCTGCAACTAAATTGATCGTGCACGCGTTGCGAATAAAATTTCCTTTCGCAGGTAATCGGCTCAATCATTGTTTGACAAGACCAGACGCATCGCACTCTTTATCCCAACTCTGCAAGGTGGCGGCGCGGAACGTTCCACCGTCAATCTAGCCAACGGGCTGGTCCGAGAAGGGTATTCAATCGACTTGCTCTTGTCAAAAGCCGAAGGTCCTTTCCTTTCAGACGTCGATCCCTTGGTCCGCATTATTGAACTAGCGACCACGTCCGTGGCGAAAGCATTGGTGGGTTTGGCTGGGCGTCCGTCAGACCTGTTTGGTCTCGCTCATCTTCTTCTTACTCCCCGGTCACCTAAGCCGCTTGCTGTAGTTCCTGATTTGGTACGATATTTGACTCGAGAACGACCCGTTGCAATTCTTTCGGCCCTTGAATACGCCAATGTTGCTTTAATAATCGCATCGGGTGTTGCCAACGTAGACACACGCGTTGTAATCAGTCAGCGCAATCAATTCTCCGCCCAAACAGGTCAATTCAACAATTGGCGCGAAATGCAGCGTGGTCCGGCGTTTGGCCGGTTTTACTCTCGAGCAGATTGCATTATTGCTGTTTCGAACGGCGTTGCAAACGACTTGGCAGAAGCCTGCCAACTGCCCGCACAACGAATTAAGACTATTTACAATGCCGTGTCGGGACACTCTCTCAGCGCAATGGCTGCTCAACGGGTTGATCATCCGTGGTTTGATTCCGGTCTACCGGTCATTTTGGCCGTGGGAAAGCATAAACGACAAAAAGATTTCCCGACTCTGCTCAGGGCATTTGCCGAGGTGCGAAAGGTCCGTAACTGTCGATTGATGATTTTGGGTGATGGTCCCGAGCGCTCAAATTTGGAAGATTTATCCCATGCCTTAGACATCGTATCTGACGTTGCATTTCTAGGCTTTATGCATAACCCTTTCGGTTACATGACCCGTGCCGATTTATTCGTTTTGTCTTCGGCATTCGAAGGATTGCCGGGAGTTCTCATTCAGGCTCTTGCATGTGGTTGCCCTGTCATTAGTACCGATTGTCCAAGCGGTCCTAAAGAAATTCTGGATCATGGGAAGTTCGGTACGTTAGTGCCTGTTGGTGATTTCCACGCAATGTCGAAAGCAATTGTTGTAGCATTGGATAAGCCGCTCAATAAGAATCTTCTCCAAAAACGTGGCGAGGTATTCTCCACGGACGGCGCTGTACAAGCGTACTTAAAAGTACTCCTCGGGTGAAACTAACCAATTCTTAGTTACATGTGTTTGCATCTTTGTAACTACTTTTCTTTATTAAGTGCAAAATCCAAAGCGGCACAGTTTGCATTTATATCAGCAAGGATTTTGCGAGAATGGTGCCAAAATTCTTATTGAGTAATGATTTCAAGTCACCACGTCGAACACGTTGTCCCTTGCCAGCGTACAAGTGAGGCCCGGCGATATTTCACTAGCTGCACCAGTTATAAGCGTCCTTGATCGTCATCAGATCTTTCACAATTCTGATGACATCGAATTAGACAACACTCGCCTCGGCCTGTTCCCGTTTAAGGTCGTCGCTGGTGGCCCCCTTCAACAGGCCAGTTGGCCATCGGAATTTCCGATGGCTGGCCTGCCCCCAAGAGGCGATCCGGGTTTAATGTTAGTGCAGACTTGGTCTGATTGCCATCACTGGCGTTGAGGCTGGCCCATTTTGAGACGGCCAGACGATCGCCTCGGGTGCAGGTGATTTGTAACCCAACGATGAGTGTGGTCGGATGGTATTGTAATATCTTCGCCAATTCTTGATGACGATTTGTGCCTCCTTTAACGTATAGAAGATTTCTCCGTTGAGCAGTTCATCCCGGAGCTTTGAGTTGAAACTCTCGCAATAGCCGTTCTCCCAAGGGCTGCCCGGCATGATGTAATGAATAGCCCCTAGATTTGTAGACACCTTGTCCCCTAAAAATGAGGCAAGGAGCCAATGATGGGCAAGGGTAATTTCACAGACGAATTCAGGCTAGATGCGATCAAACAGATCATGGAGCGCGGTTATTCAGTCGCGGATGTTTCGAAGCGTCTGGGTGTCAGCACACACTCGCTTTACGAATGGATGAAGCGCTATAGCGTTTCTCCGCAATCGGCGGCGAAGGACGATCAATCGTCAGAGATCAGGCGATTGAAGCAGGAACTTGCCCGCGTCACCGAGGAGCGTGACATTCTAAAAAAAGCCACCGCGTACTTCGCCAAGGATGCAAAATGAAGTACGCGTTCATCAAGGTGCATCGTGTGCAATTCAATGTGCGTGTGATGTGCCGCATGCTTTGTGTTCATCCCAGCGGTTTTTATGCCTGGCTGAAGCGGCCGTTCAGCAAACGTGCAAACGAAGATATTCGCCAGACAATGCTGCTCAGGAATGCATGGCACGACAGCGGCAAGGTCTATGGATACCGCAAGCTGCACGATGATCTGCGGGATCAGGGAGAGACTTGTTGTCCGAACCGCGTGGCGAGACTGGCCAGGCTGGCAGGCGTCAAGGCCCAGATCGGTTATAAACGCCGATCGGGCAGATACGGAGGTAGGCCTTCTATCGTCATAGACAACACCCTGGATCGCCAGTTTGATGTCGACACACCTGACAAGGTCTGGGTCACAGATATCACCTATATCAAGACGTATGAGGGGTTTTCTTATCTGGCTGTAGTCATCGACCTCTTCTCCCGGCGCATTGTCGGTTGGTCGATGCAATCGCGCCAAACGACGGACCTGGTTCTGCAGGCTTTGCTGATGGCAGTGTGGCGACGAAAGCCGACAGAGCGAGTGATGATACACTCAGACCAAGGCTCCCAGTTTACCAGTATGGACTGGGCCTCATTCCTGAAACAGCACAATCTTGAACACAGCATGAGCCGCCGGGGCAACTGTCACGACAATGCTGTCGCGGAGAGCTTTTTCAATCTGTTGAAACGAGAACGCATTCGCCGCAAAACATACAGAACACGAGGCGAAGCAAGGCAGGACGTGTTCGACTACATCGAGATGTTTTATAATCCGCAGCGCAAACACGTTAGAAACGGTATGCTGTCACCGGCACACTTTGAACGGAACCACAAACTGAAGACGCAAGGTGTCTAACAAACTCGGGGCTATTCAGGAAAAATATTCAGCATAAGATCAGTGCCGACTTCTTAAGGTTAGGGCGATATCTACAAATCTGCATTTTTTTGTGGGGACAGCTACAGAAAAACGCCCATATTGATTGAGAAATAAGGCTGTTGAGTTGCACCACCAGTTGCCCCATTTTTCCAATTCGCGTTGTCCCACCATTCACGCAAAAAACTCATCACGATCCTTGTCTTAACTTGATCGGCTATGATCAATCGCAAACGGAAAAATGGGTTAATTGATGGTGCAACTCAACATTTTAGGAGGATAGGGAGGAGCCAGACAGGGCGCTCTCTGCGAGGACCACTCGATTTCGTCCTTGATATTTTGCTGAGTATAGACAGTGATCCGCTGCCATTAGAGCCTCGTCCAGAGTTTGATCAGGTTCATGGATCGCCACGCCGATACTGACTGTAACCGCTAGCCCATCCACGCGTAATTGTTCGGCTATGCCTCTTGTTCCCACGAGAATTCGATGAGCAATCCATTCGGCTTTCCCGACGTCCGCACCATTCAAAAGTACCACGAATTCTTCGCCGCCAAAGCGGGCTGCATGGTCCCATTCTCCAAGTATATGAATAATCAGCAGACCGATCTCTTCGAGAACCGCATCGCCAATCGCATGACCAAATTGATCATTTATGCGCTTGAAGTGATCGGCATCGATGTAAAGTATTGCACCCGCCCCCTTGGCTGGATCGCCCATCTGCATTTGCCTGTTTACCTGTTTATAGAACTCTGTACGCGTGGACAGGCCAGTCAGGCCGTCTGTACGGGAAGTGAGATCGAGTTGGGCTGCCACGTGTTTGATTTTTGAGTTCAGGCCGACAAGAAAGGCACCCAGAGGCGCGCTGACCAGCACCGTTGTGCAGGTTGTTGCCACAACCACATGGTCCATCGTCTCAAACCCTATCGTGAAGAAAAAGAAGACGGACAGGACATTCGCAGAAACAGTCGCCAAACACACCATAATTGCGACTTGCATCGCTGGCGAAAATTCACCGAATTTTGAAGTCCAGATATCATATGTAATCATCGCACCGGTTGATCTCGGAAATGGTTGAAGTGGAGGAAAGTTGCGACTAAATATCAATCGGAAATAATATTCTATGTTATTGCCGTTCGATAGGACTGTTGAGTTAATATTTGCCGATGGGACTACAGAGAAAACGTATTCTATTGGGGGTTCCCTTAGTATAAAAAACAAGTAAGAATATTTTTGATATGAAAATCAATCTTTTTTCTATAAGTAGTAAATCAACATAGCATTTTGCAGGCTGAAAACAACAAATTGCAGTCATGCACCCTTTACCATCTCGAAAAACTTATTCGCCTGGAGGAACATCTCCCGTTCTCGCACCTACTCTTGGGTGACGAGGAGGTTCTCGTCCTTCTGTCCGAAATGCCTGACGTGGTGAGTACCCGGGCTCATTCAATGTCATCCTGCACGACAACAGCGTCTTTGTACCAGACATGACGTTCGATGAATCGTACAGAGAAAACAAACTGCTCTTCGATGTTATTCACCAATTTCACAAAGAAAAATGGAGATGCGTGAAAGTTTATATTTTCAGAATTTTCCAGCTGATGGAGACTATGAAGTAATTGTATTGTATGAAAAATGGAACAAAACTGGATCCGCCAGTCAACAACGTGATATTTCAGCTGTGAGAACAATCTATGAAGATAAAACCTCCGAAGGCCAAGGGGATATATTCAGATCGCTTCACCGATTGCCGGACAGCACTTGAAGATTATGTTTTGTATCTGATGGGTGAAGCGACTGTTGCCGGATGGAGCGAGAACGAGATACTGATGGCGCTAGCCGAAATCGTCGACAGTACGGTGATCGCGCACAATGCTAAAGCAAGAGCGGAGTTCGATGCGCAGTTGGCGAAACTGCCAAAGAAGATAAACCCGAAATGAATTTCGGATAATGGCGGCAGATTAATGTTGAGCACGCGCATGATGCTCGACCGTCGTGACGATCGGGATGAACGGGTCAGTCCCATCGCCCAGATAGCGTGGCATCAAGGAGATCAGCAACGCGGCTGATGACACCGCTGCGCCATGCTCAGGACTGAAATTACCTGTTAACGGAATTGGAGAAATGATCCGACCGCTGCAGCAATGTTTCAAGACGCTGTTGCAATCTCGTAGCCTCGAACGTCATCCGCACCATCCGAAGTGTATAGGACATCGTGCTTTTGAATGGCACCCATGCTTCCAAATCGTCCAGCAGATCATCGGACATCATGTCTTCCAAGGGTCCTGCCCCCAATTGACCAAGGGCCAACTCGTGGTCAGGTAGCCGTGCTTGGGCAATAATGGCAAGGACCCGCTTCAGCACGAAGTCGCGTGGATCATTAAGAAGGTCGGTTGACGAATGCCATTGTGTGGATCCATCAGATAGGCCTCAACATAATCTTGAGCCGTCAGGGGACACTCACCGATCGCAAGCATATCCGGCACCCAGGAGTGGTCGGAGGCTATCGAGGCAGGGGCAAATGCGCTGTCCATATTACGGTCAAACCTTTTTGATGTAGACGTGTGACACAGGAATTTATGAGGAAATTGGGACCCGTAAGGACCAGTCGGCCCGAAGCTGCGATTTTGGCCAACTCAAAGAACGGATAGCGAACGTGTAATCACGTAGAAGCTGATTCCGAAGCTTGATCTTCCAAGGCGCGGTAAACAGTCATCCTGGAAATGTTCAGGTCACGAGCAACGGCGGCTTTCGTTGCGCCAGCCGCGATTCGCCTGCGGATTTCCGCGTCATCGACATTCTTTTTCCTACCCGTGTAGATGCCGTCAGCTTTTGCCGCGTCGATGCCCGCTCGTTGCCTGTCTTTGATGAACTTGAGTTCCATGTCAGCGACCATGCCGAGGATGGTGATGACCATTCGACCCATGCTTCCGGCTGTCGTGACTTCGGGCTCAAGAATGCGGAGTGACGCGCCCTTTTCGTCAAGCTCATGAACGAGATTGAGAACGTCGCGTGTGGAACGGCCGAGCCGATCAAGTCGCAGGACCACCAGCTCGTCGCCCGCATGCAGAAACTGCATAATGGTTTCCAGCTCGGATCGCCCCTTCCGGGACGCTCCAGATCCGGTTTCTGATCGGATGATTTCGCAACCTGCGGCCTTCAGACGCTCGTTCTGAATATCGAGGTCCTGATCTGTAGTGCTGACGTGAGCATATCCGATGCGGGCCATGGCGATTCTGTAACATTAGGGTAGTTCCGATTGTGTAACGTCACTTTGATCGAAAATCCACCCTTTTGTTACATTCCAGGCCCGTCACATTAAATGTCACTTTAGGGCTTACCCAGAGGCTACATTAGGCGAAACGCTGTCGCAAAAGTCCCCCGCTTTAGGCGGACTTTTGCGACCGACATTTGCGAGGCGAACTTCAGCGTGATTTCAGTCCGCGATATTTGCGACGAAAAATCAGGATTTCCGCGACAAATCGAAGCTCATCTCTCGATCCGGAGATCGTTGAGAAATTGCGAAAAGCTCGGAGAATAGAAGAGTACAAGGCCATATTCTTCGGCCTCCTCCAACGTGTCGGGCTCACCTTCATAAGCGACCAGTTCGTGATCGAGCAGAAAAATCTGTCCGAAGCGATCCGTCCGCATGCAGACCATGATTGCATTGCCACCGGCATCCGAGCCGATTATCAGAAATCCGTCCGGGAGTGGGTAGGAAGTCGGCTTGGTGAATTCCTCGTCAATCTTGGAAAGATCATTCATGTACCGGAGCCTTAACTGTCGCTGCTCCGAATCGAGGTAGGTAATCGATGGCTGGAAGATCAAGCCTCCGCCGGAGCACTTCAAGTATTCACGCAGTTCCTTAGGAAGAGGCGAGCCGATCTTTGCTTCAAAAGAAACTAGTGCATCTTCTGAAGTCAGGTTTCCGCCTTCATTTTGGATGGTGTTTACAAATTCATCCAGCGTCATTCACTCAATCCTGTTCAAGTCCGTGTCGCAATATTCCCCACAAAAGTTAGAATTTTGCGCCCGAGTTTTGCAACGCCCATTTTCGCACCGCTGCTCAGGCAGCGATTTTGCCGAAATCTATCCGGCTGTCCAGGTCGAGATCGAACCGACCGTAGGGATTAACGTGAGCGTAGATCAGCGGCGTGAGGCCGCGATAATCTTCCGGTGCCATACGGCTGTGCCAGGCTGGTTCGGAGAGCACGGTTTGCAGCATGCGCGTGTTCACATAAGCTACTCTTCCGTTGCCGACATTGTGGCGGTCCAATTCTTGTCGTTCTCAGAATAAGAGACTTTCACCGCTGCGGGAGCCACGATGACATATTTTTCACCAAGGCCAAGGACGCCACCTGCGGATACGATGTAACCCGCCAACTTGCCTTCCGAAAGGATCAGATCCTTAATTTCGCCAATCGATTTGTTCTGACCGTCGACAATGTTCAATCCAATGAGGTTGTAGGAAAGAACGTCAGTCGGCTGCGCCGTGATAAAGGTTTCCGTGGTGGTTGCCGTGGCTGTTTGGGCGCCAGCGTTGCAAATGGGATTCCGCACTCTGACGCATAACGAATTGGATTTGGCAGTCATAGAGATTTAGCTGCCTTTGCAAAGAAAATCCAGCTTTTTTCTCACGGTTGTTCATTGGGTTTATGCGCGGAAATCATATGTTCGATCGCAGTGTCGACCAACTGCGGACCCGTTCATACACCAGGATATGGACTTCTTCGGCTGCTTCGACAAAGACGGCACGGGCCTTAAGAACAGAAGTCTTCCCCGCTATCGCGCTTCGGCAGGCGGCACAGGCCACACCGTGCTTTTCGCTACAATGCTTGAACCAATGCTCTGCCAGCAATGCAAGTGCGTGCTCTATGTTTCGCACAACTTCAATGCGACCGGTACGCGGCGATTTTACAGTGACATATTCAAACGGCTTTCCCATACATAGAAACTGTTTATAGGAAAAAGTTGTTCCATAAGACGCTGCGAAAGTTGCACTACTGCGAAGGTGAACTGCGTCAAGGAAAGGATAATGTGGGCATGGCGGCTAATGTCACCAATTGTGGACGCTTGTTTTGGCGATGCGCGAAGGTGTGCCTCCCTACAACGTGCGCAGGATGCGAGATAACCTTTAATTTTTCGGTACGACATTCGAAAGTGGCCCACTGACAACACAGCGCAATCCCTTCGGATCAAACGTTACAACAGGTCTTTCTCCAAAAACAGCTGCCAGCGCCGAGCGGATATAACGGGTACCATAACCTGTTCTGCTCGGCTCCTTCACCGGAGGCCCCCCCATCTCGATCCACTCCAATTTCAATATCGGCTGTTTAGAGGTAGAGACTTCCCAAATCACACTTATGCGTCCGGTAACCGTCGACAGCGCCCCGTACTTGATTGCGTTCGTGACAAGTTCGTGCAGGCAGAGAGCAAGTGTTGTCCCCGCCTCCCGAGTGAGTGTGAGCTCTGGACCTTCGATACGAAACCGCTTCGTTGTGTCTGCGCTATAAGGTTTCAGGGTAAGGTCCACGATCCCTCTTAAGGCGACGGTGTCGCCACCTTGTTCGAAAACAGCGGAGTGAACGTTGGCCAAAGCTCCAAGTCGTCCTTCGAAATCTGTGGTGAGAGCATCAATTGTATCTGCACCGCGACGGGTCATGCGAAATATCGATGTTACACTCGCCAGAATGTTTTTAACGCGGTGGTTCAGTTCGAAACGAAGCTCTTTCTCGCGTTCGAAGGAGTCTCTGACTTCACGTTGACGCAGACGGGCAAGAAGCGCCGATTGAATACCGCTTACGAGTTCGAGGGAAACAACGGGTCTTTGGAAAAACATTTGTCTCGCTTGCGGCCAACGCTTCTCAAGTTCGGCGCGAATGCGCGCTTGTGGTGCTCTTCGATCGAGGAGCAGAAAAATTGGCAGGTCAGACCAGTTGGGCTGCCCCGACAAATGATTTGCTACGGCATCGATGGTCTCGTTTGTGAGCGACTCGTGCGTTGCAAGGATTACACCAGGTGATTGCGACAGCATTTCCCCCAGATCATCCGTCTTGGCACAAACCCTGACGTTCATCCCGTGCTCAACCAGAAGAAGCTCAATAAAGGCTGCATCTTTCCTGTAGGGTGCCAGGACAAGCACCCAATCCAGTTCGCCATGATTGTGGCCGTCCATTACGCCTCAGGCAAGGGATTGTATGGAACCACGGTAATGCCGGAACTCTCGATCAGAAGCTCCCTGACATCAAGGTCATGCGGGCCATGGCGCTTCTTTACCACCGTTATGCTGCGCCGGAGCTTTCCTTCATGTTCGGAAATTCTGAGAAGAAGCACCGTGTCGCCCAGAAAGCTGACATCAACGTCAATCCCGACGTTTTGACCCAGCAATCCATGTTGCGCCACGATCAACATCGTCAGGACACCCGAACGCGCAAGATATTTGAGCAAGGACTGAATATCCCGCACGGCCTTTTCACGATGAGGAAGCGAATTCAAATATCCGGTGAAGCTGTCGATCACCACCACACGGGATTTTTCACGCGTAACCACGTCCTGAACAATTTTGCCAAATTCGCCAGGCGAGATCTCATTTGGATTGAAATCCAGTATGATCAGTTGGCCGTCCTTGTGAAACTGGCGCAAGTCCATGCCCAGCCCTTCGGAGCGGCGGAAAAACGTCTCGAGACGTTCCTCAAACAGAAAGAGTGCGACGCTCTCGCCGCGTTTCAACGCAGCGGTCGCATAAAGGGAGGACATCGTTGATTTGCCCGTGCCCGACTGGCCAATCACAAGCGTGGTGGTCCCAGATTCCTGTCCGCCCCCAAACATTTCGTCAAGAGCTGTGACACCCGACTTGATCAGCTGTGGCTTGACCGTTTCGGATGCCGCGCCTGGAATAATTCTCGGATAAACAATAACGCCCTGCCCCTCACGAATAGCCATATCATGATAACCATCGGCTATGGGAACGCCGCGCATTTTACTGACCTCAATCCGGCGACGCACCCCGCCATATTCCTCGAGAGATTTATCAAAGCGGATCACGCCATGGGCGATACCTTCAACCTCTTCGCCGCTGCGCTCGGCCGAACCGTTCGTCTGGGTGTCCAGAAGCAGAGCGACAACGCCGTGTGTCGCAAGAAATGTTTTGAAAGCCAACAATTCCCGGCGAAACCGCGGCGAATCGCCCGTGATCAACCGGATTTCCAAAAGTGAATCGTAAACAAGCCTGTTGGGCTTGTATTCCTCGATAGCTTTTTCGACGGCTTTTCGGGTTTCATCCAACCGAAGCTCAGTGGTTTGAAAGATTGACTGGTCTGATCCACCATTCATGGCCTCAGAGGCGGATAATTCTTCCACTCTGATACCATCCAGTTTCCATCCGTGTGACACTGCAATGGATTTGAGCTCTGCCTTTGTTTGAGATAGGCTGACGTAAAGACAGCGTTCTCCGTTTTCAATGCCGGCGAGCAGGAACTGCAGCGCAGCTGTAGTTTTACCCGACCCCGGCGCTCCTTGAAGAATATAGAAATTGGACGAGGGCAAGCCGCCGCGAAGGATTTCGTCTAATCCGCTAATTCCGGTTTTGACAACCGACGGCTTTTTGCGTGTGACCATGTCTATCGATCCACTCCTGGAAATCTAGCAAGTCGGACAGGCAGGACCGCTGAAACTGCACATGCTTCCGCTTTATATTTCCGGACTGCCCTCGTCAACATTACCATTACTCGACAATCGCCCAAAAGTGGGCGGTTGAAGGGCGAGCGTCCACCAATATGCTAATCCAATACCAACTCTCGCACGGTCTTGATGATGTGCACAGGCTGGTATGGTTTCCTGAAAAAACGACCTTGAACTGGAAGGCTGGCATCGGTCATGTGCCGGTGGCCGGAGGTGATGATAATCTTTATGGGGGGCCACCTGTCGCGAACAGCGGCTGCGAGTTTGAGACCGTCCATGCTTCCAGGCATATCGATATCAGTGAAAAGCACCTGAATGTCGGGGCTTTGATGGAGGATTGTTATTGCTTCGTCAGCATTTCCCGCTTCGAGAACCCTGAAACCGGCAGCTTCCAACGCAGAGGAGATATCCATACGAATAATCACTTCGTCTTCGACAACCAGAACTGTGATCAATTCTTCCGTCATAAGAAAACCCTTTCATGCGTAGCCATTCAAAAAGGAAGCCACTCTGCATTATCGGCAACTTAACGTAACGCGACTGCTTTCAAATCGATCCCAAGACATTAAAATCTTTAGCGAAAGGGTTCCGCGGACATGAAAAAACTCTCCGCTCTAATGGTGCGTCTCGAACTGGACAGTGCGCCAAACCGTGGAAAAGCCAGCGAAAGGTGCCGACGCTAAAAGCACGGTATAGCAATGCCGCCGTTCGAAAGGAACGAAACCCCAAGGTCGTGGTTATTGAGATAGAACAATCAAGCGAGAATGATTGGAACCTGAAATCGTGTACCAGAGGAAGGGACGCGGGCTCGCAGTTCCGATCTTTGTAGAATGGCAAGAAGATGTGGATGGCCAACCAACTGAGCCAACTAGAAGTGTTTTTCAAATGGGCATTTGGAAAGGGCAGTGTCCGTGGGTCATGCGCTTACTCGATTGGATACAACGCGGGCCTCATGCATGATCCCAAACTCATGGATGCGTCAGAAACCAACCCCTACCGGCCTCATAGCGATGACTGGTCAGACTGGCGCGCCGGTTATGAAGACGGTTGCGATGCAATTTACAATAGTGAGGCCTCGCGTTTGCTTTGATGCAGGACCACAAGGAAATGTTGGTGGCAAAAGGTATGTCAACGAATTAAGACCTTGAAACAGCGCTGGAAAAAGCAGGAGACGGCAGCACGGGCTATAATCGGTTTACTGAAGATCTATCTCGGGCTCATCGCGATGCGATGTGTTTTTCCATCAGGGTTCTGCAGATTGCCAACGATATCGCAGAACACAAGTCTTTGACTTTTTCTAAGCTGGCAAAACTTGTTGGCGAAAGCAAACCGCCTTATAATGACCCGCTCTGATCGACAAAAAGTGCCACCCGAGCATTTGTTCTCGGGTGGTTGATCAGAATTCCACTAAGGCATCAATTGGCTTGACCGGCGCAGGCGATCACGTTCCTTTGCAACATCCTCATCGGAATATTCCGGGGAATCCGCGTCGAAGCCCTCCCAACCTTCTTCCCGATAGGTTGCACGTCTGCTGGCCAGATCGACGGCGGTGGTGTCGTCATTCAATATCGCCCGAGCCGTTCCAGCCTCGTTGTCATCTACCTTGACGGAGACCAGGGTACTGCCTCGGCGAACACCTTCCGCATAAACGTGAGCGTCATCCTCATCGACGCCCTCTTTGGTCAAAGAACCAATGATCCCGCCCGTTGCGCCTCCGGCCACCGCGCCTGCAACCGCTCCAGTTGCTGTGGCAGCAAGCCAACCTGCCGCAACCACAGGGCCTACACCGGGAATTGCCAGCATTCCCAAGCCTGCAAGCAGTCCGCCTGCGCCGCCGACGACAGCGCCGATGCCGGCACCAGCTGCAGCGGCTTCGCCTGCGTTACTGTCACGGTCGTCGCCTTCGCGACCTACAATGCTGATTTTGTCGGATGAAATGCCGGCGCGCTCAAGTTCACTGACCACATCGCGGGCATCTGAGTGATTGTCGTAAAGTCCTGTTATGGTTTGCATCTGTATCTCCCTGATTTGTTGGTCTGTCGAGCGCTTATTTTGCGGCTTCGGTAATATTGCCCTGATAGTCCAACTTCACATTGACGGTCTTGCCGTCTTTGATTGCTGTTGCGCTCCAGATCCCATCATCACCTTTCGTCATTGCGGTGATGTCGGAATAACCTTTGGCTTCAATGCGTTTTTCAGCCTGCCCCTCTGTGAAGCTGTTCGCTCCCGCAACGGGCGCTGCAGGGTTCTTTGTATCCGGGGTTGCAACTGCTGGAGTTTGGGGATCGGCCGCAGGCTTTGTTGCTTCCTGGGCATAAGCTGAGGAAAGCAGTGAAAGCGCTCCGAGCGCCAGTGCGATACGTTTCATATTGACCTCCTGATTTCCTGATCCTTTGATGATCAGCTGAGGAAGTAACCGCTGGAGCGGCTCATAGTTCCGTGCATGCTCGCGCAAACATCGCCTGTCATCGAACAGGTCTACAAACCGGGCGGATTTGGAGCAGAACTCAGCAAATCAACAAAGAAAATTGTCCCGATCAACTGTTCGGTGTCGTTATAGACACGGACCACCCACCGGGTAGGATCGTTACCCTCAAGCACCTCATCGATAATCGTCTCCAGTGCGGCCCGGCGAGCTTCCGCCAGTGCTTCTTCATGATCGCGAAGTTCGATATCAGTGACTTCTTCGCGTTCGGTTTCTTCGTGAAAGACAAACCGAAACTTCGGCATGACCACTCCAATTCAAATCGGTAGGGATGAAGTTAGACGTATGTGAAAACGACCAGAGTTCAGACGACGCATACGTTTGACAATCAGGAACTAAACTCCGGTGCGAAGGTTCCGTTAAAAAGTGTTGTCCCTCATTACCGATGCGAACGCGGCAAATGAAATAAGACGCTGATTCAATCGCTCTGAATACCGGGGCTATGTTGACTGCCTCAACGGCCAGGATTGGCAAAATCCAGGATAATTCGCCGGAAATGACGCCACATACCATGGCAAGGCCGTTGGATTGGAAAGTTACCGGGCCATGCTACGACCGGTCGGAGCTAGGGCCAACAATTCAAACGACATCCTTGCATGACCTTATTTGTTTATGAGCCACTATTTCACCGAATTGCTCGAGTACCCGCCCCGGTTCCAGAACCGCGGCGGATTTGTCAAACGTCCCCGCCGCACACTCGTTTCCAACCAGGCCGAAACAGCCAGCGGAATCTTTCTGTCTGCAGTGAGCCAAGACTGTATCAGAGCAACCTCGCATTCAAGATTTTTGGCAATTTCCACACAGTCTATTCCCAGTTTTTCAAGGCAATCGGCAAGCCTGGATGGTGTCATGTTTGTGGCGCCCGGTTGGATCCCGAATAACTAGCGTTGTGGACTGATCGAGATGTAATAAGCTTCATATGGAAGTTGATATGTCAGCATGAAATGGCCGAGAGAGTTAATCCAAAGCAGGAAGTAACCGCTTCCTTTATCGCGCAGTTTTCATGGCCATCTATTTCAGACACTCACGTTAAAAACGATCCGGCGAGGGAGAAAATCTCGCTGCGGGCTGCCAGTGGCTCAAATGATTACGGCAGCACGTTGTTGCCAAAACGTTTCTGGTCATCGTATTCAAGTTTGGCTTGAAGTGTTTTCGCCTTTCGAGCTTCAATGCGGTTCATTGCCAGTTCGAGAAGAGCGGTCGCTACCTCGGTAGATTGCCATCCCGCAGCCTCGGCATCACTTGCCAAAAGGTCAAACCGATGTTGCATGTTTGTTTGGCAGTCCAGCCCTCTTTGCGGATGTCCCAACGATCGCTGCGGACCAATGATATCACTCATGCTTGTCTCCTCTATGTACCCTCGGTGTACAGCCACTAATGCCCTGTCTCAGTTCACCCAGCGGTGCAGGCGCAACTCGGATTTTATGTATTGTGTTGCACACGCCTCGAAGAATGTCTGTTGGATACGCGATATCATGCGTCTTTGGATCGTCACGCGCGTCAGGTTCAGACTTGCCCTGCTGAATTCCTTATCAAGCCGTCCCAAAAATATGGACGAGTTCCTTTTGGTGATAAAAGCTGGAACGAACCGCCAAGGCTTTTGCCCTGGCGGTTCGGCACAGTCAGGCAGAAGCAATGGATTTCTCGATGTCCTGAATGGAATGTCCGGTCAAGTCTTTTGAAATCTCACCGACCAAAATCGCTTCGAGTTCCTTGTGATAGTGTTTGCGCAATTCTCCAAGAGCTTTCGGGGCTGCTATCACCACCAAGCCCGTAATACTTCCATTCAGCACGCGCTGATTGAGCAGGCCTGCAATCCCGGCAGCGAAATTATCTTCATCAGCCTGTCCTTGGTCGGGATTTGCTGAACTGCTTTTGCGACCGCCACTGGCGTTGTTGCTGTCAGTATCAACATCAGCATCTGGAAGAGCCTTGAGCTTCGGATTGTTGTCATCACTGACATTATGAAAAAGATTGAACTTCTCGCCATCAGCAACGGCAATCGTTGCGCCTTTTGGAATCTGCATACTTGAATTTCTCCACGTCATGTCGGGCCCAATACGTCTTGAAGGCCGAAGACAGGCAACGGCATAATTGCCGGCCCGAGTAAATACAACGCGGCAAGGGCTTTTTGGATGCACTGATTTGAATGTCACCATCGGTGATGTCTGGAGGAGGATCACGGCGTTCCGATTTGGCGGAGCTTGATCAGGCCAGGCGTTTCCTGAGTTAGCACACGTCCTTCCTTACACGCACGTTATTAGCAAACGGGGTCAATGCTTTTCGAGAGTAAACCCCACGGCCGTATGGCTCGCCGCTTGGCGCCAAGCACAACGGGGAACTGGAATGGCATACGTTCGCTTGAATGAAGCTCAAACAGTTCCTATTTTGTCGGACGACATGACTTGCCCTGCATGAACGTCCATTTAAAACTCTCCTCCCGATCCGACTGGCGAATTGTGCTACGTGCACAGATTAAGGCTTCGTCGCTGCTTAAGCGGCATCCCAGGCAGCACGCCATGCGCAGCGGCTGGTGCAGACCATTTTCTTTTTGTTCGATAAAGGAATACGCGACTATCAGCTTATTGCTGCAATCGCCGCGCATCATGAACTTGTTCTGGCAAAACAATGATCCGAGCACTCACCTCATGATTTCACCCACGACGAAAAACATCTGTCGCACTGTAGTTAATCGTAAGACACCGTTTATGCCATTTCAATGGCTTGGCGTTGCAGTTAACTTGAGAATGGGCGGCAACCACGTTGCATCTTGCCTATCCCACAAAACTGAGCGCCATCAGATTTTTGTTTGATAGAAAAACTTTGAATATCATTCGTTTACTTGCGGCAATCGTCGAAGTTTGACATCTCAAAATTGCTGCTAAGTTGAGATTCTTTCCTTTCTGATCTTATCATTTAATACAACATTCGTAGCTTCGCGGCGCATTCTTACCTTTAAGTGCAACGCGATAGCCGGGCTGGCAAGGGGCGGAATGCTCTTGGGAGCCCCAGTGGTGGAGGCAGAGCAGGACCGTTCCGTCTTTGTCGATGATTTGCCCGAAGTAGTCATGGGCAGGTTTCGTGGCAGGCAGCCCAAAGAGCGACCGATACCACTCAAAGCTACGGGCAACGTCCGCGACACCAATGATTGTCCATAGCGTTTCATGGCTATTCCTTCGGCCCAACAATTCAATCAAGGCGCAGCTGCTCAGCGACATCGCCTTGATAGAACTGTTAGATTAAGCTGCCAACAAACGCCGAATCTATCACTGATCCAGCCGAAGCACGATCTGCATCTATAATTGTTCAACGGCAGGTAAACCTCACCATTATCGCTGGTGTAAAAGAGAAGTGTCGCATATATGTCAGCCCGTTAAGCATCACCAATCACTGATAGGTCATCGGATTGGCTTCGACAGGCACGCCATGACATCGAAGTCCATCATGCGCGATTTGCATTCGACGTCTTCATCGGACGTACATTCGCAACGGTGCAATTCAGATCATGCAGCAAACCGTCATTCATCCCATATATCCATCCATGGATCGAGACGTTCTGTGCCCGGTTCCATGCCGCCTGGAGAATAGGAGTGCGCGCCAGGCGCTGGACTTGGTCAACTACACAATATTCGCAGAGACGATCCAAATCCTCGTCCGTTGCTGTATTGCACGCAAATGATGAAAATCGCATTGTTGCTACGTCACGGATAGGTTGCAACCAATGATTAACCAATTCGAGGGATGTACCTTCAACGGCCGCACGAACTCCGCCGCAACCGTAATGTCCACATACAATGATATGTTTAACGGCCAACTGACTGACAGCATATTCAATCACGGATAACAGGTTCAAATCAGCTGGATGGACAAGATTTGCAACGTTTCTATGAACAAAAACCTCCCCAGGTTCAAGACCCGCGATGACATTTGCGGGCACGCGGCTGTCTGAACAGCCTATCCACAAATAATCCGGCTTTTGTAGCGCCGAGAGTTTCTGGAAATAATCAGGATCAAACCTGCGCTTTTCGAGAGACCATTCTCGATTTCTTTCGAAGAGAGTTTTAATCGAAGCAGTCGCCATCACGCTCCTCCAACCGTTGATGTTTAATGTGCTGGCAATTCGCATGTCAATTAGATGCCGCACATTTTAGCAACGGGGTTGCCCGCGCGACGAATAATTTGGTTGCACTCGGAGCGCCAGTTAATCCTGGAGTTTGCCCTGCAAAAAATCCACGGACCGTTCAGCGACGTAGTCGTGGATCTTACTTCGCTCCAATCCCTGGCGATCGACGAAAAGTTCGGGCGCTGCCTTTCGTCCGACTGCCGTTCCTTCCGGAAGAAAGGTGTAATGGCCGACGCCACCCCTCAAAATCTCATATGTACAGGCAGGTATGTTCTCGTATAGCCATCCACAGCAATCGCTCGGCGGTGCTACGGTATCTTCGTCGCCGCCGAAAATTCGAGTAGGTTTCCTGATGGCTCGAAGACTGTCTTGTGAGAAACCCAGCACCGATCGACCCGGAGCAATTGCGATCGCCTGTTGAACCCTGCTGTCAGAAAAATCGGCACGTCTTCGCTCCCAGGCAACGTGGAATACCGGATTTTGATTGAGCTTCGGCAGCTCGTCAGCAAGATTTGGAAACTCACGTGGCCCTCTGATCGGACTCTTCACCGGATTGTCTGGTTCAAACTGAGAAAAGGCGACACGCGCTCCCGCAAGCAAAAGGACCGTGTATGCGCCGGCCGAGAAGCCCGCGACGGAGGCCGTTTCATCGATCTCGACCCCAAGCTCGCTTCGCCAAGAGCGGTCGTCGAGCATGGCGGTAAGGTCACCAGCTCTCTCCCACAAGCACAGAAAACCCTCAGTACGGTAAGGCTCCGAACCAGTGTGGCCATGATGGTTCACCGCCAAGGCGACAAAGCCTCGTTGGGCCAATCGAAAACCAAGCCACCCCAATGCTGCTGCCGTAGCGCCCGTTCCATGCGACAAAAGCACGAGAGGCAAGGACTGATCGGAACGAACTGCAGTTGCGTTAGCTACTACAGGTTGTTTCCTAAACCACGACCTTTCAGCGGGAATTGCAGCACTTGAACCCTCATCTGTCGGATACCACGCTGTCCAAACAAGGGGCCGATGGCCCGTTCCATCCCAATTCGATCGCGACATATCAAAGCTGATGCCTGTTTTGAACCCAACCTTCATGGAAACCTCTGCGAAGCGGACAATGCCCGGATGAAGTCGGAAGCTTAACCGGCGACCGTGACGGTCCACCATAGCCAGAGCCGATCAGCAAGTGCCTTGATTGCTTAAAGTGTCATTTCGTAGCTTCGGGCCGGTAGGGCCAACTTAGGAGTTTCGCGACAAACAGCTCTTACCTAGACTTGCCAAATCCCGATGCGATTGCCATCCGGGTCGGTGAAAACCGCCATGCGACCGTAGCCCGGCAGTTCCCAGGGCTGCACGACGCACCGACCGCCATTCTTCTCGACCCCTGCAAGCGTGGTTTCGATGTCGTCCACCGGGAAATAGACCACCACGCCAGACGGATGGGAGCTGCCTTCGCTGGCTTGGCCGATTCCTCCGGGGATTTTCTCGTAGGTCTGCGTGAGGCCGTAGTTCAGCGGCTCCAATACATTGAAGTCCCAACCGAATACGCCTTTGTAGAACGCCCGCGACAAAGCAGCGTCCTTGGCATTTATGTCGAACCACATTGCGGGCTTGGCCATCATCTTCTCCTTGGCGCGTGATCGGGCATGTGTGGATAAGACGAACGATAATTAAGCAATCCGACTTATGCCCGAAAATTTTCCGACGAAGGTCGATGTTCGGACTCGACGTAAAGTTTGAATCGGTTCTGCGTCTGACTTGTGATCCGTCGCAGAATAGAGATTTCCCCGACGGATTGCACGCGGTAGATTCCGGGCATATCACCCATGAGGAAGCCCCACCCTTGCTTATCGGATATGCCTGTGTACCGGCCGCCGGATATCGGCTCACCGATAACGCCGACCCTATGTCTGGATGCGCAAAGTTGATCAAATGGGATTGGTTTCAACATGGCATAGTGAGTGCTCTTTAGAAAAGGCCGGAGGCTAGGATGTTCAAAGTGATCGCCTCAAACGTTGAACAATATTTTGGTTTTGACCCTCGGCGAGAGAATGATCTCCGTTCCGTCGATACACTTATCGTCGGTGCCGCGCCCAACTGGAAACGGTGGTTTGTAGCGGGAACACCCCAAGGCGAACCAGGGATGAGGATGTCAATGATCGGTTACGGCCACTTTCACTACAGCGTCAAATCATCCCGGACCCCCGTGAATTGGCCCGTTCTTGGAATGGCGTTACAGAAGAACAACATCAGCCTTTATCTCTCGGCCAGAGACGATGCCGGCCCTGTTGCGGAGCAATACGCCGAGAAACTGGGCAGAGTATCAGTTAGCAAAACAGGAGCAATTCGGTTCAGGTGCGTTGCGGATTTAGACGTGAGAGAGTTTACGAATATGCTCCACAGAGTTGAGCGGGATATGGAAAACGGAATTCTCGAACTTCGTTATGGCCGGGTTGCAGGGAACTGACGACCGTTCTTTCCATGTCCACAAAGTCTGTGGTCAATTATTTCCTCCACATTGTAGCAAATAGATTTTCCCGTTCGTCCTGCGTTGGTAAAAGCTATCAAGAGGAGAATGAAATGTCTGCCGAACAGGAAAAATTTGTCATTCAAGCCGTAATTGAAGATTGGGCAAAAGCGGTCGGTGATAAGGACGCCAAGCGTGTCCTGTCGCACCTAACCGATGATCTGGTAGAGTTCAGTCTTGCTCCACCTTTGCAATTTCAAGGTAAAAATGCCGATGATTTACGAAGCTGGTTTGATACCTGGGTCGGTCCCATCGGTAATGAGTCCCGCGATGCCAAAATCACTTGCAGTGAGAATGTCGCATTCGCACGTAGTCTCGTCAGAATGACGGGCACGAAAACCGGTGGTGAAAAAGTGGATCTGTGGTTCCGTCAAACTCTCGGTTTGATCAGGGTTAACAGCACCTGGAAAATTTGTCACACACACGCGTCGGTGCCTTTCTACATGGATGGCAGCTTCAAGGCCGCGATTGATCTGAAGCCCTGATACGCTGATTTCAAACGTGGAGGTTCTGTCGCAAATTTTGCAAAGGGCGGACAAATGGCTATTGCTGGACACACTTATGCAGCGGGTGCGGCGAATTGCTGAAATACGGATTGGCCACTGGTCAAAACTGCCGCTTACGGATCATGTGAGGGAATTCCAGTGGCTTGGCCGACCGGTGTGTGAAAAGATACTGTACAGGCAGCGCGGCGACACCATCTCCGGGTACAGTTGCCACAGTGGCACATGGGCCCATGGCTTGGAGGACGAAGGGTGCACCCCAGGTTACTAAAAACATTCCTTGCTGTCGCCAAAAGTCAGAACGTGACCCGGGTGGCCGAACAGGTCCACCTCGCCCAATCGACCGTCAGCGACCAGATTCAGGTTCTGGAAGCCGAACTGGGAGCGGAACTGTTTATTCGAACACGGCAAGGCCTGCTCCTGACGCAGGCGGGTGAGGCACTGAAATCCTACGCCGAAGACATTCTGGCACTCGTGGATGAGGCACATGCTGCTGTAGAAACAGCAGCCGCACACGTCGGCAAGAGCCTGATAATCGGGGCGTTGGAGACGATCGGGGCTGCGCGGCTGCCGCAATGGCTGGGCAACTTTCAGAACCGGCAGCCGGATGTCAATGTGCATCTGAAAATCGCCGGTAGCAACGAATTGATACAAGGGCTGGAGAATGGTGCACTTCATGCGGTGTTTTGCTTCGAAAAGGGGCCCATTGACGGGCGGCTGGCCCATCGCGTCATCTCATCCGAACCGCTCGTGCTCATCATGCCGTCCAAAGAAGCCAGCCAGGCGTTGACTGTAGACCTTGAATCTATTGCCACGCTTCGCTTCATAGCAACTGAACGTGGATGCATCTATCGGCACATGATGGATAATGCATTTGCCAAGGCTGGCATCAGGCCGCCGACGATTGCCGCCGAAGTTGGAAGCATCGCTGCAATCGGTCGTCTTGTCGCCGCCGGCGTCGGTAGCGCCCTTGTTCCCCGTCTCGCAGTGGAAGACATGCTCGATCGCGGAAACATTGCCGAACTCCCCTGGCCCGGCACGAGCAATACGGCATCGCTTGTCCTGATCTGGCGCCGCCGTCGCGTTCTGTCGCCACCATTGAGGAGATTTCTGGTGGCAGCGGAGGAACTGGCGACGCCATTCAGATCAGGCGATGGCCTCCCTCTACATGCAGAACAGTCCCTGTTGTGAACGTGCTGCCCATAAGAAAGGTGATTGCCTCGGCGATATCGCTGGCTTGCCCTATCCTGCCGACCGGCAAGCGCCTTGCCATCGCCTCGAGGGTCTCGTCTTTCTTGTCGCCGGCGACAAAGGTCCAGATTGGCGTGTCAACCCACCCCGGCGAGACGGCATTGACCCTTAACGGGGCGAGTTCCACTGCTAGGGCGCGAACCAACCCTTCCAGCGCGGCGTTGATCGTCGCGACGACCGATCCACGCGGCAATGGACGATAGGCGGCGATACCAGATGTCAGCGTAATGGAACCGGAAGGCTCGAGGTTTAACGCTCCATGCTTTGCAAGCAGGAGCGGGCCGAAAATCTTGCTTTCCACCGCGCGCTGGGCCGCCTTAAGATCGAGCGCGGGCAACAGTTCATAAGAACCCTGTATATCGGCTGCGGTACAAACGATATGGTTCAACGGGCCGACCTGCCCGAACAGCCCGGCGACCTGGTCCTCCTTGGTGATATCCGCCGCGATCATTTCCAATCGGGAATGGGAATGAAGGCTCTCTCGTGCGCGGTTCAGTTTTTCTTCGTTGCGCCCGACGATGATGACCTCAGCGCCATTGTCGAG
The DNA here is from genome assembly GCF_014189505.1 of Phyllobacterium sp. 628. GTDB lineage: Bacteria > Pseudomonadota > Alphaproteobacteria > Rhizobiales > Rhizobiaceae > Phyllobacterium. The sequence continues at coordinate 247,965 of NZ_CP050302.1, forward strand.
ACAGCGCTTTGCCACCGCCAGCCCCATTCCCGAATTGCCGCCGACGATGAGAACCCGTGAATTTGTGTCCGCCATGTTGCTTTCCTTGTTTCATCCAGTGTTGAACCCGGAGGCAGATTTCTCAGACCTGAGACGCATTCGCAAACGGAAGAAAGCGATAGACCCATCGGAAACTCCGATGATGCTATGGCAGGAGCGACGCGCACAATTCTTGCTTGGCCTAACCGGCCCGAACGTGCGATTTTGGCCATTTGAAAGAACAGATACAGTACACTGTGTGCATTGACATGTTTCGGTCGTGTTGATTGAGGTTCCACGCCTATTTTGTTGGAGTGGATTTATGAGTTTGAATATTTCTATTGCGGACTTGGCCAGGGATTGGAGCCTCTCTTTTTCTGATCTGGATTTTGTAAATGCCAGGTCGATTGCAACGCGACTGGGATTGTCAGTTCAGTTAAAATTCTTTGCATCCCGTGGTTATTTCATCGAGAAGATAAGTGACGTGCCAGACGATGCTGTGAATTATCTCGCCGAGCAGCTTGGCGGTGCGAGAAGTGCATTGTCGGCGGATGATTTTTCGAGCCGTTCCGGTCGCCGACACATCTCGGAAATTCTGAAATACCTCGGATTTCGTCGCATGACACGTGATGACCGGGACGTGCTGTCGTCCTTCATAGCTTCCGAGCTGTGCCCGAAAGGCCTGCAAATCGGGTCGATGATTGAGCAAGCGTTCTTGTGGTGCCGAGATCGAAAGATATTTGAACCCTCACGTCAGGAATTGAACCGCCTTGCGCGCACGGAGCGCCAAAGATTCCTCGACACGTTTCTCGGCAGTGTCGTTGCTAGGCTTGCACCTGAAACAATTGCGATGATGAAAAGTTCGCTGGAAGACGCTGATGGCCCGCGTGGCTACAACACGATGAATGCCAGCGCCGGTCAGGTGTCCTTGGATAATTTTCTCGCGGTGACGGAACGGCTTGCCTTCATCCAATCGCTGAAACTGCCACGAAGTATGCTCCTTGTGCCAGGCAAGGGTTGGATTGATCAGATCGTGCGCCGGGTTGGCGGCGAAAGAGCTTCTGAAATGCGCCGCCATGCGCCCGCACGTCAACTTGGGCTCTACGCCGTGTTCCTGATGGCACGGGAGGCGCAGATCACCGATACGATCATCGACCTTCTGGTGGAGACAGTTCATAAGATTACGACGCGCTCGAAGCGCAAAGTTGTTGCCGGCATTGCTCGCGACATTGAGAAGGTCTACGGCAAGGAACGGCTTCTCGTTGATATCGCTACTGCCGCAATCGATGAGCCATCAGGCCGCGTATGTGATGTGATTTTTCCGGTAGCTGGCCAGGCAAAGCTTGCAGCCGTTATAAAGGAATACCGGGCCAAAGGAGCACTCGACCGGCGGATCTACGAAGTGATGCGCGGATCCTACGCCAGTCATTATCGCCGGATGTTACCGAAACTGCTGTCGGTGCTGGAGTTCCGCTCGAACAATACGGCATGGCGGCCGGTTCTGAATGCATTGGAGTGGATCAAGCGCACGCTCGATGACGGCAGTCGTTTTGTACCACCTTTCGGTGTTCCTGTTGACGACGTCATTCCGGCAAAATGGCGCAGCTCAGTCATCGATGAGAAGGGGCGGATCAACCGTATCAGTTACGAATTGTGTGTCCTCAGCCAATTGCGCGATTGCATCCGCGCCAAGGAAATCTGGGTTGTCGGCGCCGACCGTTATCGCAACCCAGACGATGATCTACCGCGAGATTTCGACGATAAACGTGCTTCGTATTACTCGGCGCTCAACCTGACACAGGATGCCCGTACATTCACGGCAATCATCAAGGCCGAAATGGAGCGGGAACTGCGTTTGCTTAATGCCGAGATGCCGCACAACAGGCATGTACGGATCATCGATCAAGGTGAAAATCGCATATCAATTACGCCGTTTCAGCCCGTGCCGGAGCCACATGGTCTTGTATCGGTAAAAGCAGAGATTGGCCGGCGCTGGCCAATGACGGAGTTACTGGATGTATTGAAAGAGACCGCGCTCGACACAGGCTTTCTGTCCGCCTTTGAAACATCTGCATCGCGCGTTGCACTTCAACAGGATAAACTAGGACGTGTTGACAAAGAGGGTTTTCAAATCACGTAGGTTTTGATTCAAGGTAGCTTTCACGGAGGTTATCTTGATCCGAGGTTTGATGAGCGATGAGGAATGGGCCTGCCTGGAACCATTTGTGATTGAACGAGGCGCTCGCAGTGGGCGACGACCAAGAGATCACCGGCTTGTTCTGGATGGGGTATTTTGGATCGCACGGACAGGTGTCGCTTGGCGCGACTTGCATGAACACTTTGGCAAATGGTCATCAGTTTACCGCCAGTTCCGGCGCTGGACACTGTCGGGCTTGTGGGATGTGCTGCTTGAGGCCTTTAACGAAAGTGGTGACGGTAATCCCAGCCTGCAAATGATCGACAGCACAATCATCCGGGCACATCATTGTTCAGCCGGCGCTAAAGGGGGACTCCGCGTCAGGGTCTTGGCCGCTCAAAAGGTGGCTTTACGACCAAAATCCATCTCCGTATCAATGCGATGGGCCTGCCCATAGCCTTCACACTGACTAGCGGAGAAGTCTCGGACTTCAAGGGATACATGCCCGTTATGGACGCCGACGGACCCGCGCCAAAGGTGCTACTGGCTGACAAGGGTTACGATGCCGATTTTATTCGTCAGGACATGGAAAAGCGCGGTGGTATCGCCTTGGTGCCGACCAAACGCAACAGGCTCGTCCAGCTTCCCATCGATACCGCTATCTATGCCCTGCGCAACATGGTCGAACGTTGCTTCAACAAGTTGAAAAACGCTCGAAGGCTTGCAACCCGATACGACAAAACCGCCGACAGTTATCTCGGCTTCGTCCACATCGTCTCAATCCGCCTGTGGATGCGCCACTTTGTCAACGCCTCCTAGATCAGCGATTGATCCTGTGTCTTTACGGACATGGCACCAATGCCGGACTCAAGCGCATAGCGACCGGATGCAAGGATGTCAGCTATGATGAGCTGCAGCATGTGGACAGGCGCTTTATTCATGCGGCAGCGTTGAAAGATGCATGTGCTCGCGTTGCCAATGCAACGCTTGCTATCCGCAACACAGCTATCTGGGGCGATACCGGCACGGCCTGCGCATCGGATTCCAAGAAATTCGGGGCATGGGACAGGAATATGATGACGGAGTGGCATGCCCGATACGGCGGGCGCGGCGTGATGATCTACTGGCATATTGAAAAGGGAGCAACGTGCATTTATTCGCAACTGAAACGCTGCTCATCATCCGAAGTTGCTTCGATGATAACTGGCGTGCTGCGCCATTGCACCGACATGGATATCCAGCGTCAATATGTTGACAGTCACGGTCAGAGCGCGGTTGGCTTTGCTTTCAGCTACCTTCTTGGGTTTGATCTTGCGCCACGCTTAAAGGCCATAGCCCGACAGAAACTGGCATTGCCGTCGTTGGAATTGCGCAAGGAGTTATCTAACCTCTCGCCTATCCTTTCCGGCGTGATTGCCTGGGACGACATTGAGCAGCAATATGACGAGATGGTGAAATACGCGGCGGCAATGCAGAGCAGAACTGCAGATCCGGAAGCCATCTTAAGCCGTTTCGCCCGGGCAGAAGTGATGCACCCGACCTACAAAGGACTGAGCGAACTTGGCCGGGCTATCAAAACGATCTTCCTGTGCCGGTACCTGCGCCATGAAGCATTTCGCCGTGAAATCAACGAAGGATTGAACGTGGTGGAGAACTGGAACAGTGCCAATGGGTTTGTTTTCTTTGGCAAAGGCAGTGAATTTTCGACCAACAATGTTGAAGATCAGGAAATATCGGTACTGGCGCTGCATTTGTTGCAGGCATCTCTCGTCTACGTAAACACGCGAATGCTTCAATCGGTTCTGATCGAGCCAAAATGGTCCGAGCGGCTCACCCAGGACGATTATCGCGGCCTGACACCGCTAATCTATTCTCATGTCAATCCGTATGGAAAATTTGAGCTTGATCTGAACAACCGGATCGAGATCGAGCAAAAAGCCGCGGCATGACTATGCTCGATATAGAGTGAAAATTGTAAACCTGGTGGCGATGTACGATCCAATAACGGGTGGGTTCGCCGTCTGTTCTTTCAAATGGCCAAAATCGCACGCTCGGGCCGGTTAGGCCGTGAAGGGTATTCTCCGTGGCGCATTCAAATATCTGCGGCCCGGTGGATCATTTTACCAGATCACTTATGGCCCACGTTGTCCGGTTTCCCCTGATATCCTTGATCATCTGCATCTGGAGACCCGATTTGTCGGCCGCACCATGCGGAATGTTCCGCCGGCATCCGTTTATCGGATCAACCGTGCCTCCAATCTTTCAGCGACAGAGTGAATTCACATGGATACCTTTAACTGGTTTTCCCCTTTGCTCGGTTACGGCTTCTGCGGTGTCATATGTCTCGCCGTACTGGAAAAATTTGTTCCACTTTTTCCTTCCTATCTGCTTTTGATGCTGCTTGGCATGACCATCCTCGATATTCAGGGGCTTGGTTTCACGATCCTTGCCACGACGACAGGGTCGGTTATCGGCGCGATGTGCTGGTATTGCATCGGTAAATCTTTGGGTGCAGACCGTGTCGCCGGTGCAGTAGACCGATATGGGAGATATCTATTCGTCAGTCCCCAGTTCTATTCCCGTCTGACGGGTGCCTACCGGCGTAATCATTTCTGGGTGACACTCACCGGGCAAATGATACCCGCGGTCCGTATCTATCTTGCGCTTCCGGCGGGTATTCTCCGGCTTGATTTTCTGACTTTCAGTCTCGCTACTTTTGCCGGCAGTCTGCTTTGGAATGCTCCGTTCCTTTGCCTTGGATATACTATCCGTGCTTCGCACTATGATCCGGTCGAAGTGGGTTTATGGGCCGCTTTATGTCTCGTGGGCGCGGAAGGGTTGATCGCAGCCTCTCTTACAATCTACAAGCGGGCCAATACGTGATGTTTTGGTGGAGGCAGGTGGCAGATGTACTTCGCTACAGCTGTCTACGAACTTGTGGATTCCACCAACCTGGGTTGTCCATAGACGCGTCTCAGCACCATAGCGGAAAGTAGTCCCATATCGACAACGCCCAAAACAATGAGGACCTGTATCTGAATCCCGGCAAAATATTCCGAAATCCAGAAAATATAGCCAAGAAACATAATCGCCATGAAAACTGTACGTTCGACGGACAAGCCCAGGTGGTGGATCCCGAGAACAGCCGCTATCCCGACAAGAGTGGCTGATACGCCGATCACCAATGGCAATAGCTCGCTTCCTATCTGTTGAATTTCAACCTGCATGAGAAAAAATAGCTCCGCCATGATTATGATTCCCCGGTCCGTAAACTGCCTGTGTTGCAGTGGAATTACGCACTGACATCCGCAACATTATTTGTCCGTCGTCCCGGCGGGACGAAGCAAAGATTTCGTGCCACCAGCCAATTCAAAACGCTGCGGCGCGAACGTACCGCCGGATCAGCTCGAGCTACGTCTCAACACTGAGTAATTCTTATCCCGGGACATGACTGTCATGTAGACGACGATTGCTACGATACAGCTGAGGAAAATCAGGCTCGTGATGACTGTCCCAAATCCCAGTCCGCCATATTCAAGCGGCTGTGCAAGAAAGTCGCCGAGTGACGCCCCCAGGGGACGTGTGAAGATATAAGCGAGCCAAAATGCCCACACGCCATCGAGATTGAGGAAATAATAACACGCAGCCACAGCCGCGATGATGCCGCCAAAGATAAGACCCGTCGTTATAAAACCAAAACCGAATGTTTCCGCGACGAGATCGCCAGCTGATGTACCCAAGGCGAACGTAAACAGGATTGCCAACCAATAGAACGTCTCGCGCCTCGCCGTGAAAATCGAATGAATTGAAAGCGTCTTTTCACTCGCATACCAAAGAGCAAAAATGGCAATCAACAGGTCGCTGAAAATCGTCGTTGTGATCTGGAGTGACACGTGGAAATTATCAACGAGATTATCCGTAATGAGCGTGCCGACGACACTGATAAGCACTACAGCTGTCCAATAGGCCCAGGGTACGTATTTCTTCTGACGAAACTGGGTAATAAGTGCGACCACAAGAATGGCGCCCATAATTAAAGAGGTAACAGACAAGCCGAGACCAAGGTTGACTGCCAGGTAATCGGCAGCTGTCTCGCCCATCGTCACGGCCAGTAATTTTATTATCCAGAAATCAATCTTGACCTCAGGTACCCTGTTTGAGGGCCCGGGGACACCTTGTATGGACACGCTCATCGCCTTGGATCCTTATATGAATGGATGGGATGGAATTATTTGCCCATGATCTTCAAGGCCTGCTGAAAGAATTCGTCAGCCCGCTTGTCGTCGTCAGCGTTACAACGTTCAACGCCCTTGGCTTCAAGCTGAGCAACCGTCGCCTTGTCAGCATCCGAAAGTGTCGCGGATGATTTGGCGGCACGGACGTCTTTCAGCATGTCTTCACAAGGCACAGGACTTGCGGCGAACCCTTGCGATGCCGCCAGGCCCGACGACAGAACGAGGAACGAAATAAAGATGACGGATTTCTTCATTGGATTGAGCTCCTGATTTCATTAGCCAAGAAAGATGGGCTGACATAGAGACGGCTGACAAAAATGTTCTGTTCATCCGCAGGCCCGTTTTTATGTACTGCTCAATACGGGAGCCTTGCCAAAACAATACAGTTTCGTAAGGATCGCCTCGCACCGTGTCCCGACGAGGGGAGAAGGTGTCTCGCGTCAACCTGGCATCGTCAAAAACGAGAGCGCCAGAGCAGCAAGCAATACTGCGCTGATAAACAATGCCGGGTATTTTTCCAGATATCTGTTCAATTGCATTCTCCTTCATTGATCAGGTTTCACGAGGGAGAGATTGAACTCGAGATCTTACGGGTAATTGCCCGGCTGTTTACGGTTTTGTAAAAATGAGTGACCCGCTCGCTTTCTTACGAAATGGTAAGCTAGCGGCAAGGTCTCCGTTAAGCTGTTTCTATAATGAAATTCGAGTTTGATGATACTATGGGGCGTCCTCGTGGGAGGTACTTTGCGTACATCACCCTACTTTGGCTGGATATCATGAGAGCTCAGACTGGCTTCGATCGGATAAACATGCGGATACTGATCATAGAAGATGACCAACAAACGTCTGAATATATCGCGAAAGGTTTTTCCGAAGCGGGCCACAATGCCGAAGTCATTACCGAAGGCAGAAATGCGCTTTCGCACGCTGCCGGAGAGGAATACGACGTTCTCATTGTCGACAGGATGCTTCCCGGCCTCGATGGCTTGTCAATCGTCAAGGCATTGCGGGCTGCCGGCATCAAAACGCCAGTCCTGTTTTTGACTTCAGTCGGAGGGCTTGATGACCGCGTCGAAGGTCTTGAAGCAGGCGGTGACGATTATCTCGTCAAGCCGTTTGCCTTTTCTGAGCTGGCAGCACGGGTGAATGCTTTGCACCGGCGTCCGCCTTTTCAAAGCGAAACCAATGTTATATCAGTCGCCGATCTGGAGGTTGACCTGATCCGCCGAACTGTGCGGCGCAGCGGCAAGATAATTGATCTGCAACCGCGCGAATTCCGGTTGCTGGAAGTTTTGGTTCGTAATGAAGGCCGTGTCCTGACACGGACCATGTTACTTGAGCGTGTATGGGATTTTCATTTTGACCCAAAGACAAGCGTTGTCGAAACGCACATCAGCCGTCTGCGAACCAAGATAGACAAGCCTTTCCCGATCCAGCTGCTGCATACTGTCCGAAACACCGGCTATAGCCTGCATGCGCCACATTGATCTTTTCAAAAGCACCCCCTTCCGGCTGGCGATCATTTTTGCCATGCTTTTTATCGTTTCATTTCTTGTCGCCGGGATAGTCACATATCAACTGCTGAAGCGGGAATTGGCGGATCGCCTCGATCAATCCATTCAGGATACCTATTCGGTTCTGACTGCATCCTATGGTGATGGAGATGTCACGGATCTTTCGGACAACGTTAAGAGTCACGTGCTCTCCACCTTGGAAGACAACCGCGTTTTTCTGCTGCAATCGAAGTCCGGAGAGCGATTGTCGGGAAACATTGTCAAGGCAGACGTTCCGCCCGGCTGGTCGACTGCTGATGGTGCAAAACTTGGAATAGCCAGTAATTTTCGCTATCGCGTCTATTCCAGTTACGTCGATCAACAACCTTTGATCGTCGGAATCAGTTTCGAGGAAAACGATGAATATCTCAGGATCGTCTTTGTAAGTTTTGCCTGGTCAACCCTCATGGTTCTCGCGCTGGCTACGGCCGGAGGCATAATCCTCGCCTCGCGGGTGCAGAAACGGCTGGAGACTGTGGCATCAACCATGCGTGACGTCGGCTCGGGCAAGCTGGACATTCGTATTCCACTCGTCGGCAATGGCGATGATATCGACAGACTGTCAGGACAGGTCAACGACGCATTGGACCGCCTCGCTTCGCTCGTGGAAGGAATGCGCCAGGTCAGTGCAGACATCGCTCACGATCTCAAGACGCCATTGAACAGACTGTCTTTGACAATCAGCCAAGCCATCGACAAAGCGGATAATGGTGCCAATGTCAGCGCCGAGCTGCTGCGAGCGCAAGAAGAAAGCGGCCATATCAATGCAACCTTTGATGCTCTTCTCAGGATAGCCCAGATCGAAGCAGGATCGAGACGATCCCGCTTTTCCCGAGTTAACCTCAGTGAGTGCCTTGAGACGATCATGGATGTGTACTCCGATGTGGCCGAAGACCGTAAACAGGAACTCTTCCTGAGCCAGTCTGCGCATGACCCCATGCAGTTAGTTGGTGACCGGGAACTGCTCATTCAGCTTTTTGTCAATCTCGTCGAGAACTCGATAAGGCACTCCCCGGAAGGGTCGATAATCCGCATCAACGCAACCAGCACAGAAAAGACCGTTATGATTGAAATCGCGGACAATGGCCCCGGCATTCCGGCTGAAGAGCGCGGAAAAGTATTTCAGCGGCTTTATCGTCTTGATAAAAGCCGCACGACACCAGGCACAGGATTGGGCTTGAGCCTGGTCAAGGCAATCGCTGATCTTCACCGTGCAAAAATTACACTTGATGACAATCATCCCGGACTTCGGGTCCTGCTTGAGTTTCCGACAGCACCGCCTCATGAAGCAGGCGATCAGTCCGCTGCTTTCCTACAAACTTGACCAAGCCCTTCCAACCTTATGCTGGAAACAAACAGACCATGAACAACACGATCAAAACTAACCAACCCCGCATATGGCGGATCGTCACTCTAAGGGCTTTGGCTTCAATGCTGGCACTCGTGCTTGTCATCGGTGGATATTACGGAGTGATGCGGCTTCAAGGTAACTTTCATACAACCATAAGCGGTGAGCTCTACAGATCAGCCCAACCAACTCCTGCTCAAATCGCATTCTACCAAAAATCATACGGGATCAGGACGATCATAAATTTGCGGGGTGAGAATACTGGTAGAGATTGGTATGACAAAGAAGTCGGGGCAGCAAAAGCGCTTGGTGTCACTCACATCAATTTCCGCATGTCGTCCCGCCAAATATTGTCGCAGAATGACGCGGCTACACTGCTAGCCCTTATGAGGGACGCTGAGAAACCAATCCTGATTCATTGTGAGGGAGGCGCTGACCGTACCGGTTTGGCGGCGGCCCTGTACGTCGCTGCGCTAGCTCATGGCAATGAAGATCTCGCAGAATCCCAGATGTCATTCAGGTTTGGCCATTTCTCCGTTTCAATAAATCCAGCCTTCGCCATGGATGCAACGTTCGAAGAGCTTGAACCATGGCTTGGCTTTCCAAATTCGTAAAATGACGTCAGGGAGTTTGACACCCTCATGGCATCCGATTTGGCCAGTCCGATCACGGGTTCCATCGTAAAGGCAACATGTGGAGAGATTGCGGACTAGATATTTCTCTCTCAGGCTGAAACAAAACCTGCAGTCTATGGAGAAGAAAACATGCTGATAATTGCTGGACATTTCAAAGTTCCGCCTACAAGACGGCAGGCTTTCGTCGATGCGCACGCCGATTTGGTAGAACGGGCCCGCGCCTATCCAGGTTGCCTAGACCTGTCGATCAGTGAAGATCCTTTCGATCAGTCACGCGTCAACATGGTGGAATTGTGGGAATCCGAAGCCGTTCTGAATGCCTGGAGGAAAATCTCGAATCCACCCAAAACGGGTATAGAGCTCCAAGATGAGCACGTGCAAAAACATCTCATCAGTCACTCAGGGCCTCCGTTTTGAGATGACTGGAGCGGAATAGGAGACTAGGTCTCGTGTCTGAATGCCATATGCTGTAGCAACTACCAGTGACGAATTACCACACATTCGAGATTGCTGGCTTTCGCTGCCGCTTCCATGGCTTCCGGCACCGCATCAAACGGGAAGATTTTGGGTGTGATGGGATTGAGATCAAGCTGGCCGGTACGCAGCAGATTGAGCAATTTGAGATGAGCGTCGACCTCGTACATGAAGTTACCAATGATCTCGAGGCCATTAAGCATGACCTGCATGTAGTTGATGGGAACAGGTGTGGTCATACTGCCCATGAGCACAATGCGACCCTTTCGTCTTAGACCTCCCGAGCGCGGCCAGTGTTGCATTGGGGTCACTCGCCTGACCCACCATGTCAAAAGCCATGTCGGCACCGCCGTTGGATGCTATCCGCAAAACTTCTGCATCCTCCTCTACATCACCAGTGAGTTGAATGGTCGATAGTGCGGGCCGGCCTGCTGCATATGCCAACGCTGCCAGTGATTTGGCGTTGCGGCCGGCCGCAACCACTTTGCCAGCGCCCATCGCCAAGGCGACGAGGACCGCGGCGGTTCCATAGGAGCCAGTGGCTCCGGTGATGACAATAGTTTCGCCAGCCGCCAGACGGCCGCGGGAAAGACCACCAAATGGAATGACACATCGACTGAAAACGGCCAGCATTTCCGCCGTGACATGATCCAATCCATCAACCGGCGTTACCGCGGTAACGGGAAACAGAGCATATTCAGCCATTGTACCATTTGGCCAGTCCGCCTGTACCACGTCACTTTTGCCGCCGAAACTGGTGATGCCGATGAGGGTCTGTGCCTTGTCAGCGACGTTTTCCGCTGCCACCAAATGCGAAGAGAGGATGACCCTTTGTCCGGGTTTCAAATGCCAGACGTCGCGACCGACAGCCTCAATTACTCCAACCCCATTGCCACCCGGTGTAAAAGCACCGGGTGGCAAACGATAGGAGGGAAGCTTTCCCTCCACATAGTCCTTCAGATAGGACATGAGCGAAGAAGCTTCGACACGTACAAGTACGCTGCCCGGACGCACCTCCGGCATTGCTATGTGATTCAATTTGAGATCGTTACTGAAGCCTTCAATCTGCCAAGCTTTCATTCTCATCTCTCCTGAATGTTCTCAGAGCAGGTGATATCGCTATGTCCGCGGGGACTGAGCATTTATCAAGCCAAGACGCCGGCCTGGATCAGACGCGATCCAGGAACTCAAGCACTCGGGTGGTGAGTAGTGCGGTCGCATCTGCGTCGTACGACGGGAGCGAGCTATCGGCGAAGTAATGCTGATCGCCGGGGTACAGGAAAAGCTCCGCATCCTCGACCTTCTCCACGATCTCGCGTGCGGCGTCAATGTCCCCCTCGCCGACGAAGATTGGGTCATTGTCCATACCGTGGATCTGGACCGCGACGCCGTCCGGCCAGGGCCCAAAGGCCCATTCGCCACTGATCGGCAGGCAAGAGTAGAAGAGCAGGGCTCCGCGGGCTCCGGGCCGTGTCTGTGCAAGTTTCTGCGCAGGCAGCACACCGAACGAGAACCCGGCGTAGACGAGCTCGGGCGACATTTCGTCAGCGAGGCGGACGCCGCGCTCTCGCATTTCGTCCACTCCGATTTCACCAATGTACGCAAGACCCTCGTCGATACTCTGAAACGTGCGTCCGTTAAAAAGGTCCGGGGTGTGCACAATGTAACCGTGAGCCCGCAAATCGTCGGCAAATGCGCGCACACCCTGGGTCAGCCCCTGAGCGTGATGGAAGAGCAATACCTCAGTCATACAGGCCTCCGGGGTGAATGATGGGGCGAACGTTCAGATAATGCTCATAAAGATAACGTTTTCTCGTCGGCGTAGGAACTCGCACTCTCCCAAATAACTCATTGCGGCGACGACAACAACTGTTCCAAAATGGGGTTCTAAGCCCGAAACCGCGGAATTTTTAAACCTGTGTAATATCAGCACATTAGTGGCCACACGAACATCGCCAATAACCTAAGCTCTCAGCCGAAAAATATAATATCCCTGCACAACAAGCTAGAAATGTCTCAATGTCGCTTGGACGCAACCAACTGCGCGCGGCAAATTGTTACAAAAGCTCGGTCCATTTACCCAAATAGATCATATACCGGATGACTTGAGACGGATTGCCGCGTCATTACCACGCTAACATATTGTTTCCGCTTGCATATAAATATTCCGCGGTTTCGGGCTTAACCCCGCGTGTTGTCCCCGATCCGGCCCTTTGGCGACTGCAAAAACATCATAGCTTGCTGTTGGATCACTACCCATCCCGAGTGATCCTGCGGGCATGCCTGGAACCGCCAGCCCGGCGATGTCAGGCTTTTCCGCGAGAAGTTTCCTTAACGCTTCCAACGGCACGTGACCCTGCCGGAACACCAAAGCGTTTCTTGATGCCCGGCAGGTCGTCTGTGTTCACACGTTCGACCGCAAAACCCTCAACCTCCATGGACTTGGACCAAAGGTTGCAGCATCCACAGTTTGGGTCCTTGTAAACGGTCATCGATAACTGTGCTGCAGCTTTGGACCTGCCAGCCGTCAGGGCAACAAAAGTTGCCCCAATGCCTGCGCATATGAATTCACGTCGCTTCATCAATGTGTACCTCCAGCTTGCGGGTTCATTGTCGCTGATATCGGCAATGTGCCTGTGTCATTGGTTTCAATCGCGCCTGACGCTCGCAAATTCCATCCTTTAACGATGCCATAGACGGCAGGAATGAAAATGAGCGTCAGCAACGTCGACGAAATCATGCCGCCGATCATCGGCACGGCAATGCGCTGCATGACTTCCGATCCGGTTCCTGTGCTCCACAGGATGGGCAGAAGCCCCGCCATGATGGCGACGACCGTCATCATTTTTGGCCGGACACGTTCAACCGCACCCATCATGATAGCCTCGTTGAGATCGGCGCGCGTGAACTCCCCGCCACTGGCCGCCCGTCTTGCCCGGACTTCATTCAAAGCCTGATCGAGGTAGATCAACATGATCACACCCGTCTCTGCGGCCACGCCTGCCAGCGCGATGAACCCTACCGCGACGGCAACGGAGGTGTTGAAGCCGAGCCACCACATCAGCCATATACCGCCGACCAGGGCAAACGGCAGAGACAGCATGACGATCAAGGTCTCGGTCAGCGCCTTGAAGTTGAGGTAGAGCAGCAGGAAGATGATCGCCAGTGTCAATGGAACCACGATCTTCAGCTTGGCTTTGGCCCGTTCGAGGTACTCAAACTGACCGCTACAGGCGACGGAATATCCCGCCGGCAATTTGACTTGATCCGCCACAGCCTGCTTGGCCTCATGAACGTAGCCGCCAAGATCGCGTCCGGTAATGTCGACAAAGATGTAGACCACCAACTGGCCGTTTTCCGTGCGGATGGACGTTGCACCACGGGTCAATTCGACCTTGGCAACTTCACCGAGTGGAACGGTTCCTCCGCCTGGCAAGGCAATCTGTACATCGCGGGCGATGGCTTGCGGATCACTACGCTGCGAGCGGGGATAACGAATGGTCACAACGTAGCGCTCCCGACCTTCTACCGTCTGAGTGATTTGCTCGGCACCAAGGGCCATAGAGATGACATCCTGCACATTCTGGATCGAAAGGCCGTAGCGTCCGAGCGCCATCCTGTCCGGCACTATATCAAGAAAATATCCGCCGATGACCCGCTCGGCATAGGCGCTTGATGTTCCAGGCACCGTTTTGAGCACCTGCTCGATCTGTCTGGCGACACCTTCCATTTGAGCAAGGTCCGTGCCGTATGGGAGCCTGCGGTGGAGAGAACTAGAGCGCACGAAAAAGTTAATAACGGCGGAATGCCGATACCCCACTCAAATTAGGCAGAAGCAGCCTTCTAATGTAATAAGTGATAATAAGTTGACGGATTACATAGTGGCCCTCGAACATTAAACGGGCCTGCATAATTTCGATGGTAATCTCATCCTATAAACGGCCGGTCTAGCACATCTTCTCAGCTTTGAGACGCTACTGTACATCTTGCCCGTTTAATGTTCGGCGGCCATTGTTGGAGCCCTTATGGCCGGCACGTGGGGACAAATCGTTCATCACGACCCTTTGCTAGATAACCAATAATGAAGGGAGAGCCGCCGTCTATTCATCTTTGAACGACGCGTTCCGGCATGCATCAAAAAACAGGATAGATATCCGGCATCAGCTTCTGGCTTCGCAGATATTCTGTCAGTTCGACCAAGGGTATAACGCTGAGGAAAAAGATGCCGTCCTTGAAGGTTGCACCGAGTGCCTTCGGATGAAACAGGGTACTCTCGCTTTCAACGTAAATGTTGAAATTGGGCAAGAAAAATGGAACGCGACGCGCATATTCATCATACTTTAACCCGAACTTGGATCGAAGAAACTCTGCCTCTCGCCGGGCGGTAAAATAGAGAATTGCGTAGGCCAGTGCCCCCAAAACAAAGGCAAGCATCAGGCTGCCAAACAACAGTCCAATGGCAACCGCTCCCAATACCGAAAAGAGATAAAGCGGATTGCGGGTTACCGAATACGCGCCTGAGGTGACAAGAACAACGTTTTTGTTTCCACCCGCATAAAGTATCGACCACAGACGTCCAAACACGCACACCAGGAGCAGCAGCAGACCAAAAAGTTTCAAACACTCTCGTACAACAGACCCTTCAATCCAAATTGGGTAGGTGCCAACGAATAGGGGAATGAGAGCGACACAGATCAACTGCACAACCCGCAATCGAAGGCGTTGATTAAAGGGTTTGATACTGCGATGCAAAGACACGCGCGAATTCCTTCGTCTTAGATTGTTGGTCAATGACATCGCTAAAAATGCCTGATACGGTTACTGCGATACGACCTGATCGTTCTGCATTTTGCCCGATTTGTCGGTCCAAGAGGGTGGCGCGCCGAGCTTGGAACCAACGGCACCCATGAGGCCCGGAGCTCGACCGAAAGTCTCGCAAGCGGCGTATTTCGGCTTGCCGCCGAGCATCGAATTCATTTTTTGTCCGGAAGGCAATGCAATTTGCATGCCTGATGGTTCTTTGCCTGTGGCAATCATCCGGGAGAAGTAGTTGCCAAAATTGGATGCCAGACTATAGGCGTCGCCCACATCCGAAACCCGGGCATTATTGGTGATCGAGTTCGCTCCTTTGGACCAAACTACGGCCGCACGTTGCGCTCCGTTAAAATCAGTTGCCTCCGCTTCCACTGCAAGCCCGCCGAGCCCGACCGGAAGACGGGGAATGCCGACAGGTAGGACGGCACTGCTACCGAGTGAAACAGCGGTCGATACGCCTGCAATTGCCTTGTTTGTCGGGACGATATCTGTGACCACCGTACGCACGGTCAAATCTGCTGGCTGGTTTAATCCCACCACTTGGTACTTGTCGCTCAGCGCAACACAGACGGCCCGATCCAAGGCATTTGCGACCAAAGCGCGGTCTTCAGCACGGTTGACACGCGACGATACGCCGAACGCAAATGTCGTGGGCACGATCTTGACTGTTCGCGTGCCGGCAAGGCTTGGACCGTCCACGAAAGTGCGGGATTTGGTGAACTTCCCTTTTGCAGCGCCAAGGCGGTCATAGGATGTGAGTGTTCCGGCCTCCTTCAATGGAACGGACGTACAACCGCCAATAGCCAAGGCCATAGGCAAAGCCAGGAAAGCAAGCTTATGCCTCTGACGACCAACCGAGATAAAAGATGCTCCCTTAACACACACCCCCCACCTATCGATGGACAGTTCTGGCAACCTTGGTGTTGCGAATTGAAGGAACAATGACATTTTAGTGAAACTCCTGGCCGAGGTTGCATGCTAACGGGCGCAATTGTGCCCTGATCGTGCGTTGTTTATTCACGAAACCGCGTTTTCTTGTGTTTTTAAATGTTAAGTTAGTTTTCGCGAATGAAGCGAAAAAGTGGCAGAGCACTTGATCTTGAGAACTGTTTCATGATTATGCCGCTCCACTTTGGCTATCCGGAACATCATCGAGCGCACGGATCGTAAGTCTCGCAATAAGACCGTGTGGCTTGCGGTCAAGAAGACTGAGGCCTCCGCGGTGATGCTTTGCAACACCGTTCGCTATGGGCAGGCCAAGCCCAAAGCCGCCCCTTGTCATTGCGGGACGAGCTGAATCGGCCTTAAAGAAAGTTTCCAGTGCCCTCTTCTTCAAGTCGTCCGATAGTCCCGGCCCATCGTCACAAACATCAATGAGCACTTCGTTTGCCGTATCTCCTTGGTACAGGATAACATCAACGTGCTTGCCGTAACGTGACGCATTGTCAAGAAGATTGGTTATTGCACGGGAAAGAAGACGAGGTTTGCACGTAAGCGGCAATCGGGGCGGACCGCTGAATGATACTGAAAGCCCTGTATCGGAAAAGTCCGTTACCAGTGTCTGAAGCAGACTTGTAAGGTCGGCCTTGCTCGTAACATCAGCGGTTGGACTCATATTCGTCAAGTATACCATCGCATCGCCAATCATATTGGAGAGCATGTCGATATCACGCAACATCCTGCGTTGAAGTTCGGGGTCTGTGCAGCACTCCGCCTTCATTCGCAAACGCGTAAGCGGCGTCCTGAGATCGTGGCCAAGCGCTCGCAGCATGTTGGCGCGGGTGTTTACCATGCCGCGTATTCTTACCCTCATGGCATTGAGTGAGTCACTCAGGCTTTGAATCTCATCAACGTTTCCGGAGGAAAAGGCTTCCATATCGGTGTCCTGAAGACTGACACGCTGCGCCATCTCGGTAAACCGAGTGAGTGGACGCGTTATCCTGTGACTGATGTAGAGGGACAGAGCAAGCACAGGAAATGCCAAGGCCAGAAACTGTAAGAGATCAAGCAGAAAGTCGTGGCTCAAAGGAGGAATGTTTTGAGGAACCCTGGGGCTGAAAGTCAGCACACGGTTCTCGTTTACCTGAAGCGCCAAAATCCTGGTGTCGTCCGTCAACTCGGTCAATGCACTGACAAGATTTGTGCGGACGGATATCACGCGTTCTGTTGTGCTGGCCACGGAATTGAGGTTGGCCAGCTTTACGGAAAGTCCGGCTTGAGATGCCGCAGCAAGTATGATCGCCTGATCCGAGTCGGTCGAGGCACTCCTAATCTGGTCCACAACCATGAGCAGCCGGCCTGCAGTGAAGTTAGCCCATTCCCTCTGAGTGTGCCTGACGTCGATGAATGACTGCATGAAGGCAAGAAAAGCTGCAAGAACGATAATAGGCAGGGATGAAAGCAGAAAAATCTGCTTCGTCATCGATGACGAAATGAAGGCTCTCACCACTATAGTTTCTCGACTTCCGGAGTGAATAGATAGCCACCAAGACGAACAGTCTTGATGAAAGTTGGCTCTCGTCCTGGTTCGATTTTTTGGCGGACGCGGCTGATGTGCACGTCAATGCTACGGTGTACCGGACCCGCCGTGCCCGCATGGGTAAGCGCAAGTATCTCCTTGCGTGTAAGAACTTTGCCGGGGTTGTTGCAAAAGACAATCAGTACATCCAACTCAGCAGTGGTCATGGAAACTTCAACACCCTCCGGATCGCGTAATTGCCGCTTGGCGAGATCGAGCCGCCAGCCAGCGAATGCCAGCGTCACTGTTTGGTCTGTAGCCTGAGTGCCGTAAGACGACCGACGCAACAGTCCCTTTACGCGGGCAAGCAGTTCTCTCGAACTGAAAGGCTTGGTTACATAGTCGTCGGCACCCAATTCAATCCCAAGGATGCGATCAATCTCCTCACCAAGAGCCGTCAGCATCAAAATGGGAATTGTCATTGACGCACGTAGCCGTCTGCAGATGCTGAAGCCGTCTTCGCCGGGGAGCATTGCGTCCAGAATAATGAGATCAAAGCGTGTTTTGCCCAGCCGTTGATCCAGTTCCCGGCCCGAGATGACGGACGTGGCAGCAAAACCTGCACCCGTTAGCAAGGCGACAAGCATCTTGGCAATCTCCGGATCGTCCTCAACTACGAGAACGTGCGCTAAGGAGACATTAGTCGATACCTGTTCTGACAAAAGTTTCTTCCAATTTTCATTGGCGTGTACGAGCGTATTAATCATAGCACATTCTCGGCCCCGCTCATTCGCCCCGTCTAATCGCGTCTGATGATTTGGACCTCTTATCTCTGACAGTAGAATAATTTGCGTTTTTTAATGTTAAGAAATGTTTCCAGACTTGGTTCGCCCATTAAAGGCCTAGAACAGCTCTATGGATTGTTTGCTACTCGAACTGGCGCATCCGCCTGACTGAAAGGCACTTCTGATCGTCACTAAAGGGAACTTATGAGGATGACACCAAAACATGCAGCAATAACTCGTTTGTACAAATAGGGAAGTGAACAGAAAACGATCCCTCTGAATTGCCGACCGTCGCCTTACTAAGGTGTTCTTTCATCAAAGATATGAATCGCTCGAACCATATCGATTCAAATTAGTCATTGGACGACTGGCTCGGAAATGACGATCCTTTGGATCGTGTCGGACAGGTCTACATCATTCCATGTCACGCGTTGTGATCCTGATCGCAACATGGCGCGGTTTTATAGTCTGACGATACAGGAAACACTGTTTGGCGAGGTGTCGCTTATACGAAGTTGGGGGCGGATTGGGACTAAAGGACAACAGAAAGTCGATACATTTCCCGGGCATCGTAACCTTAACTTGGCGGTAAATTTGTACGGCGACAATGCGGGATGACCAACGTTGCCACGTCGCTTTATCATCGCCACCGTTTTCCAGCCGAGATTATTGCCGAGGCGGTCTGGTTGTATTTCCGCTTTCCATTGAGCTTTCGCATGGTGGAGGACATGCTGGCTTACAAAGGGATCATCGTCTCCCACAAGACGGTGCGCGAATGGGCAGAAAAGTTCGGTCGGCAATATGCCACTTTGATCCGCCGTCGCACCCCGCGTCTTGGTGATAAGTGGCACCTCGATGAAGCCGTCATCACGATTAAAGGCGAGCGGCATTATTTATGGCGTGCCGTGGATCAGAATGGCTTCGTGCTTGAGGTTCTTGTCCAGAAGCGCCGGGATACCAGAGCTGCCAAACGTTTCATCCGGAAACTCTTGACCGGCCAAGGTGCTGCACCACGCGTCATGGTCACCGATAAACTCCGATCATACGCAGCTGCCCATCGCATCATTGGCCTCACCGTCTGTGATCATCGCCGGCATAAGGGTTTAAACAACCGGGCCGAGAATTCCCATCAGCCGCTACGACGACGTGAACGGGTTATGAAGCGTTTTAAGTCAGCGCGCCATCTACAACGCTTCGCATCCATTCACGACCCGATTTACAACCTTCATCACTTTCCGCGCAATCAATTCAGCTCTGCCAACTACCGGGATCTACGCCAGGCTGCCGCCAGCGTATGGCGTGAAATCACATGCCCGCAAGCCGCCTGAAAAAGCGCATAAAGGTCGAACTCTGTCCGTGGCCAAGTTAAGGTTACGGTGCCGAACGGTGAACTGCAGGTTTTGGCAATTGAGAGCCTTTTGCGCGATGCTTTGCGCAACCTGATTGAAAATGCTGTGAAACACACGACTGACGGTGTTTGCATAACTGTCAGTATCCGTTCGAACGGCGTTGTGACCGTGACCGATGACGAGCGAATCCGACAACGAAAAGCAGTGGAACCAGCTACTCAAAGCAATACCAAAGGCATTGGCCTGGAAATAGTCAAACGCATTGCCGAATTGCATGGGGCTCATTTCCAATTGGTCCGCTCAGAGCACGGAACGCGGGCAAAGGGCACCGTAACCTTAACTTGGCCACGGACAGAGTTCGACCTTTATGCGCTTTTTCAGGCGGCTTGCGGGCATGTGATTTCACGCCATACGCTGGCGGCAGCCTGGCGTAGATCCCGGTAGTTGGCAGAGCTGAATTGATTGCGCGGAAAGTGATGAAGGTTGTAAATCGGGTCGTGAATGGATGCGAAGCGTTGTAGATGGCGCGCTGACTTAAAA
Source organism: Phyllobacterium sp. 628 (assembly GCF_014189505.1). GTDB lineage: Bacteria > Pseudomonadota > Alphaproteobacteria > Rhizobiales > Rhizobiaceae > Phyllobacterium. The sequence continues at coordinate 268,312 of NZ_CP050302.1, forward strand.
CGCTTCATAACCCGTTCACGTCGTCGTAGCGGCTGATGGGAATTCTCGGCCCGGTTGTTTAAACCCTTATGCCGGCGATGATCACAGACGGTGAGGCCAATGATGCGATGGGCAGCTGCGTATGATCGGAGTTTATCGGTGACCATGACGCGTGGTGCAGCACCTTGGCCGGTCAAGAGTTTCCGGATGAAACGTTTGGCAGCTCTGGTATCCCGGCGCTTCTGGACAAGAACCTCAAGCACGAAGCCATTCTGATCCACGGCACGCCATAAATAATGCCGCTCGCCTTTAATCGTGATGACGGCTTCATCGAGGTGCCACTTATCACCAAGACGCGGGGTGCGACGGCGGATCAAAGTGGCATATTGCCGACCGAACTTTTCTGCCCATTCGCGCACCGTCTTGTGGGAGACGATGATCCCTTTGTAAGCCAGCATGTCCTCCACCATGCGAAAGCTCAATGGAAAGCGGAAATACAACCAGACCGCCTCGGCAATAATCTCGGCTGGAAAACGGTGGCGATGATAAAGCGACGTGGCAACGTTGGTCATCCCGCATTGTCGCCGTACAAATTTACCGCCAAGTTAAGGTTACGATGCCGGGCAAAGTTCACCTTCCAGTCAATCTAACGTCTCCGCTTGCCTCGCACATCAATTCATATTCTTGCTATTCGACAAACCCGGCATCGATTTTGTGCAAATCACATTCTGAAGAATGATCTTATCTCGGATAATGAAAGCTATAAAATCTATATTGATCAACAATAATTCTTGTGGCTCAATGAGCATACGATATCTGGTATGGCATATTGTACTCCAAGAGAACTTCATGCGGAAAGAACGTTTTGATCAGAAAATAGAATATGAACCATACCTCACACCAGTATGGCCATTCGTTTTTATCTTTGTATTACTTGCTCCGATCATATTATACGCTGGCCGGGTGTTTAAATAGGCATCCAGCGATATGCACATTTTCTCTTAATCTATGAGCAGCACATCATCAGCTCCCGGTGTAATTTGCACGAGACCCAGATTGGGCGAGTTGAACTCGGAGCAGAACCTTCAGAGCTAACGATGGGATTGGGTAGTCACGCGGACAGCAAAGATTATAATCAGCAAAGGCACTAGTGTGATGAGTGCAATCATCGCCCAGGCGTCATTGATTGCAACAGTCATTGCTGCTTTCGCCACTGCACTTAGAATACCCTCGCCCGCCGCATTAAGTGGATGTTGCATGCTAGCAAGCGACCCGCTGGATGCACCCACAAATTCTTCCGTTTTTGCATCCTTCGCCAAGAGGCCATTTGCGATTTCTACCCCATGGGTCGTCGATCCTGTGTAGATAACCGTGTCAATTAACGCCAATCCGATTGCTCCGCCAAGATTACGCATAAGATTGAACAGGCCACTCGCGTCAGGAATACGCAGAGCTTCCAGGTTTCCCAACGCAAGCCGCGTGGGTGGAAGCAGGCAAAACATGATTGCCAATCCGCGTATAACTTGTGGCCAGAACATTTCCGCTGCATCGGTTTGAGGCGTTTGAAACGCGCTGAACCCAAGGCCGACAGCAAACAGCATGAATCCAAAAGTTGACAATATGCGGGCTTCAACACGTTGTTCCAGTATGACCGCAACAGGTGCGATTACCAGTTGCACAACGCCCGTTACGAGCATCATTTTTCCGATGTCCAATGCATTGTGTCCCCTGACAAACGCCAGAAACACGGGCATCAAATAAACCGATCCGAACAGCCCAAATCCCAATACAAAGCTCAACATGCAGCCGATGGCAAAGTTGCGATCCCTGAAGTTTTTAAGATCAACGAGAGGTACGGCTGAGCACCAAGTTCTGCGGCAAAATCCACCCAGACTAATTATACTGAAGACAATAAGTCCAATGACCACCGCACTTGTCCATCCACGGTGGGGAGCTTCTTTCAGAGCAAGCTCCAAGGCGGCTAATCCCAGAGCCATCATGGCAAGCGAGGCAAAATCCAATGATCTGATCTGGCCGAGTTGCATTGGCTCGCGCACCAGCAATATGTAGCCAAGTATTGCAGCCACCAGCCCGGGCGCAAGATTGATCAGAAAGAGCCAATGCCAGGAATATGTATCGGTTATCCACCCGCCTATGATTGGTCCGACTGTTGGGGCCATGACGGCGACCACTCCCGCTATGGTTGTGGCAATCCCCTGTCGACGTTCAGGAAAGAGCAGAAATACCGCGGAGAACACCAATGGGATCAGCGTGCCGCCGGAGAAACCTTGGAGAACGCGCCAGCACAGTAATGTAGCAAAACTGTCGCTTTGCGCACAGCCGAGAGACGCTGCCGTAAAGCAAAGTGTGCCCAGAACGAACAGCAACCGCATGCTGAGCAAACGAGTAAGAAACCCGGTCAATGGTATCGCCACCACTTCGGCAATCAAATAAGCTGTCTGTATCCAGCTCATTTGGTCCGGATCAATTTTCAACGCTGCTTGAATGGTTGGCAGGGATGTCGCCACGATCTGCACGTCGAGGATAGCCATGAACATGCCGATACACATGGCAAAGAAGCCCAACCAGGTCGCAAGGCCAGGCAAGGTAGCATCTGCACCATCTGTGCCCGTCATCGCAACTCCGACAGCGCAGAATTCTCCTCACGAATTCGAATCGTCAAGACCAAGGCATTAAGGATGGAGAATATTACAGAATACCACACAAGCCCAAAGCACAATGGAAAGACCGCAATCTCGCCAATGACGACCACATAATTTGGATGAGAGACAAACCGGTAAGGTCCGTTTTTCACCAAAGGTATTCCTGGCACTACGATAATACGCGTTGTCCAGCGCTTTCCGAGCGTCGCAAGAACCCATACCCGCAGTAACTGAAGCAGCGCAAATATGGCAAGCCAAACAGGAACTATCGGCTTATCCCACGCAACGTACCAAAGCCCTGCAAGCCAGGCCGTGTGCAACACAACGATCAGGATGTAGTGCCGCGGCGCTACTTCGTAAGCACCTTGTTGCAAAAGAGCCTTGGTATTTTTCTTTGCAATGTATAGCTCCCCCAACCGCTCAAGTGTCACAAACGCCAGGAGTGCCAGAGACGCAATCATGCAGCAGACTTTAGCGACACGCAGCTGACGCTGAAACCGGGGCCCATCGCGGTAAGAAGAGTTCGAGATGGAAGGCCAGCCTTGATAACCCTATCAAGGACAAAAAGCGCGGTAGGAGCGGACATGTTGCCGTATTCAGACAGCACATCGCGTTCGTGATTTAGACTGCCTTGATCCAGCGAAAGAGCACTTTCCAGTGCAGCCACAACCTTGGTTCCACCCGGATGGCAGGCAAATCTGTCTATGTCAGCAAGTGCAAGGCCGGACCGGTCCAATATCCCGCTTATTGCAGGTGCAATTCGCTCTTCCGCAAATGGCGGTATGGCTCTGTCAAAAATGACGCCGAAGCCTTCCCTATCAACACTCCAGCCCATGATATCAAGAGTATCCGGCCAGATATGCTGACCAGACATTTCCACGGCTGCCATGCCTTCCTCCGCTACTTTGAGGATACAGGCTGAGGCACCGTCCCCAAACAAAGCTGTTGCCACAATATTTGCCTTTGTCAGCTGGTCCAGCCGAAATGCCAGTGTGCAGAGTTCAACCGCTACCAGCAGAACAACAGTCCCGGGACGTGATGCTGCCAGGCGCGATGCAATGGAAAATCCGGAAACGCCACCGGCACAACCCAAACCGAAGACAGGTACACGTTCAATACTGTCCCGAAACCCCATCTTCTGCGACACACGGGCCTCAATGCTAGGTGTGGCAATACCCGTCGATGAAACGGTGACGACAGTGTCTACGTCTTCAGCCCGAATGCCCGCACGTTCCAAAGCATCCCTTGCAGCGGAAACAAACAGATCGCAAGCGCCTTCGATGTAGGCAGTATTCCTTTCAGGCCATCCCAAGGGCTCCAGATACCATTCGAGTGGGCGAATTGCGTAACGGGTACGAATGCCCGAACTTTCGAACACCTTCGCCAGACGATCAAAGTCTTTATATCGTGATGAAAATGCATGATGTGCCGTGGCGGCGGCGTCCCGTTGAGTAATTCTATGCGCGGGAACGGCGGTTCCAATTGAAATCAATTTGACCGGCTGGGACATCGACACTCCTTAATAGCTTTCGCTTCGGACTGTCGGTTCTTCACAAATCCCGCGAATATTCAGTCACTGCCAAGAGTAACGATACCTTTGAGTATAAAGTTCCGCAAACGGCCTAAGACCAGCATCCGACAGAGCGAGAGATCAATTGACGAGATACTGTTGAGTTGCGCCAACGATTGACCCACTTTCCATTTGCCATTGAAAAACTCGATGCCGCAGTTCTATGCCTTTCACCTGCCATGACGGTCATGAGAGCGTATGATTTGCAACAGATCTTGTCATTGCCCAAGGGTCTGCCCGGTTTTGCGGCTCCTGCCCCGTTCAACCCAGCGCCGTGCCTTCAAGAGGCCTGGAGGTTCTTGGCCATTTCAGTTGTTCTGATCCAACCATCGCTTTCATAGAGTGCCCTGCCGGCATTTGTTGCATGCAGGATGATATAGTCGATCCCGCGTGACAGGAACTCGATCTCAGCGGCTTTCATTAAAGCGCGAGCAATGCCTCTTCCACGATAAGCTGGGTCAACGAAGACATTCAGAACATAGCCGCGCTTTGAAGCCAACGGATGAGCGGGGTGTGGAGGCCAGTCAATTTCCATCATTCCTACTCCGCCAATCGAATGACCATTCTCTTCCGCGAAGAACCCGAAATAAGTGCCCTTGGCCAAGTGCTCCATAAGCCATTGCCGAAACGGTGCAGCCATAGTGGTCAATACATCCGGAGAGCGACCAGCCTCCAGGAACATGCTTTCCCGGTGCTGGCAAATCATATCAAGGTCGGTCAAAACTATAGAGCGGATAATCATGACAGAAGCCTTGCATAATGATTTGCGAACTTTGAATGGAATAGCGCTTTCTTATCCAAGGAGATATCGAGACATGTTTAATTATTTGGTGACCCTAACAAGATTACCGCAAGCAATAAAAACTGCGCCGCCACAAACCGTCGGTGATGAGAAAACGATTGGTTGTTGGCAAAGCCAGAGTACAAATCTTCCGTCAGAAAATAACAACTTTTGGGTCATTCCCATCAGAGAAAAAAGCCGGCAATCGTTCATCCAGATGTTTGACGCAGCGATGTACAAATGGCTGCCTTGAGTAGGTTCGAACCGAAACAAGCCGCTTAGTTGCATAAAAGGATCATGCGGCTACGGCTCAGCGGCTCAACGTAAACAACCCCAATCTAATCGCATGCCGTTACTGTCCCCAGGTTCATATTCTGGCCGGCTGCACTGATGTCAGAGGATCATCTGGCGATGGCGGAACTGGCCTGCGTTTTCCAGCCTGAATCAAAACGACACCACCGAATATCAATGCCAGAGGGACCAATTCCCAGACCGTAACCTCCTCGCCAACACATGCGCCGATGATGATGGCGACAACTGGTGCAATATAGGTTGCGCCGGATGCCTTCACGGGTCCGAGCTTTGCAATAATGAAGTAGTAGATTAGAAACGTGCCGCCCGTACCCACCATCCCAAGGCCAATTATGGCGCCGAACGTTGCATGCAAGGATGTCGTCACGTTGTCGATTCCGCTGAAGTCTGTAACGAGCAGAAGTGTGAGTACGGCAAGTCCGCACTGCCATGTCGCCAGTGTCAACGGAGGCAGGTTGAGCGGAGAAAGGAACTTACGCGCATACATAGAGTGCCATGCAGAGAAATACCGGAAGTGCCGTCCCAAGGGCGGGCACTGAGGGCGATGCCGACAAATCCGAGCGCAACTCCCATAGCCATTTGCCTTGTAGGTCGTTCTTCTCGAAGAAACAGCAAGGTTGCAAGGAAAGTGAACAGAGGTATCGATCCACTCAGCATGCCAGCAACGCTTGTCGGAAGCAGCGCAGTACCCGCAACGAAACCATAGTAATAAAGCGTTGTCGCCAACAGCGACATGATGATGAAATGCGGCAGGTGTTCTAGTTGCGCGCGGCTAATGACCTTCGCTTTCCACGCCATCAATGCCAACGGCAGGAAACCGAAGAGCACGCGGATGAAAACGACCTGCATGGGGGAAATTAGCGCCGTCGCCCATTTCATATAGATGAAATTGGTACCCCAGATGAGGCCGAGTGTGACAAGTGCTGCATAAGCGCGAAACATGGCTTGCTCTTTCCTGGCATGCAAAAAGTCGCGCCCATGCGGGAGGACCTCCAAATAGCAGGTGCTGGTAGATCAGACTGAACGCATCAGGCCGCCATCGACCTTGATGCTTTGTCCGGTGATATAACTGGCCGCATCGGATGCCAGAAAGGCGATAGTTGCTGCCACCTCTGCGCTCGTTCCATAACGGCCCATTGGTACGCCGACACTGCGCTCCTGTACTTCCGGCAAGCTGTCGATCCAGCCCGGCAATACATTGTTGATCCGAATGCCTTCGGCTGCATAAGTATCCGCATAAATCTTTGTGAAAGCAGCAAGGCCGGCGCGAAAAACGGCGGACGTCGGAAACATCGGTGTCGGCTCAAACACCCACGCAGTCGATATATTGACAATCGAACCGGATCCTTGAGCCTGCATGATCGGAGTTACCAGCCGTGCCGCACGAACAACGTTCAGGAGGTATGTGTCCATACCTAAGTACCACTGTTCGTCAGTGATCTCGTTGATCTGCGCACGAGGACCATGCCCGGCGCTGTTGACCAGCACATCGATGCGGCCCCAGCTCTCGACCGTCGTATCGACGAGCCGTTTGATGTCATCATTGTTCTGGTTCGAACCTGTGATGCCGATGCCGCCCAATTCCTTTGCCAGCGCTTCGCCCTTGCCGGACGACGAAAGGATCGACACCTTGTACCCGTCGGCCGCAAGACGTTTTGCCGCCTCCGCACCCATGCCGCTACCGCCAGCCGTAACTACAGCTACCTTTTCTACTGACATCACCATCATTCCCTTCAAAAACTCACACCAATTGCTCAACCATTGGGCCTAATGTATCATCTGATTTGCCGGATACCGAACCAGTTATCCTCAAATTTGACAGTAGAAAAACTATCGATGGCGAACCTAATCGGGAAACTTCCACCTTTGAATGGCCTAAGAGCCTTCGAAGTCTCGGCTCGGCATCTGAACTTTAGGCTGGCGGCAGAGGAGCTGGGAGTGACGCAAGGTGCTGTTGCCCAGCACGTTCGTGGACTTGAAGCCGAACTGGGGATAGCCCTCTTTGAACGCCTACCGAAATCACTTGCGCTAACAGGAGAAGGACGAGCTTATATTGCAGACATCCGCAGAGCGTTTGAACTGATCGCAAACGCCACCACCAAGCTGAGGCCGCAGCCCGTTAAGCTGACCGTCAGCACCACACCGACTTTTGCGTCAAAGTGGCTGATACCCCGTCTGCCCGATTTCAGAGCCAAGCACCCCGATCTCGATCTTCATATTCTTGCAACAGATCGAATCTCGAGCTTCCAGTCAGACGGTGTCGATCTTGCGATCCGCTATGGACACCCTCCATTTGGCACAGCGCTTGCCGCGGAGCTTCTATTCAATCAGGAGATCATTCCCGTTTGTAACCCTTCACTTATTGCCATCGGCGCTGAGCCCCATGGCGGGAAGGCACTGTCGCAGTACACGCTCCTTCACGATACCCATAACTTCTGGCCGGAATACATCGACAGGTTTCTTGGATTCAGCGACCCCGCATTGTTTCGCAGTATCAGTTTCTCGCAGACCTCACATGCGATCGAAGCTGCGATAGCGGGCCAGGGCATCGCGATGGCAACGCTTGCATTCGTCTCTGCGGATATCCGGGCAGGCAGACTTAGACAGGTGTTCGACGGCATCCTCCGTGCCCAAAGCGGCTTCTATTGCGTGCGACCGCGATATCGCAAGTCAGACGCAGTCGACAAACTGCAGGATTGGATGACGAGCCAACCTTGAAAAGCTCACGACTGAAATACCTGAGAAGGCAATTTATGGACTGTTCGTTATCTCGCTGAAAATTCCAGAACCGGTTTTATGGAACTACGCGAGCATATCCAGTATTTATCCGGTCGAAAGCTTTACCAAGATCGTCAGCAAGGTAATAGCGAGGACGACGCAGTCAACGCCAATGGGATCAGCTGCGACGCTCGAGAGTCGTTTTATGATAAGTCTTTTCTGTGATCTGGCGGCAAGTGCGGCACTTGGTACGCCGGTGTAATTCATGCGATCAGTTCAATGGAGAGGGCCAACCATGCCTCCGCAAACGTGATTGCCATCGCAGCTTCGGGCCTTAACTGGCAATTGCGCAAAACAACCTGTTCTGAGCTTCAGATACGGGCGCTCGCATTCGCCAATCAATCGCTGACACACCTTAGCCGGCCGAGTGAGCCGAATCTATAACTTCTAAACGGACGAGTTGTCCTGAAACTCACCAAGCCCCTTGAAGCACATGAATCCGTTGACTGTAGCGCGTGTTATCATTTAGCTCGGAATTCGACCGTCGCGCCCACAGCTTCAAGTTGATCCTTCAACCGGCGCAATTGCAGTCTCACGCCGCTTCCGGCTTCGAATTGAGGCGCTTCGGCGAGTGCCAGTGTATCTTTCAACGACAATCCACGACTTTTGCTGACTATCTGGATAACTTTGAGCTTCTGGGAGCCCACGTCGGTCACAACCAAGTCGCCTCTCTCGAAATCGGCCTCGCAGTAGTCGCCGACATCAGGCGACACATCCTTGGAATTTGCGGCCTGGCGACATTCATCGAGAACGTTTTGCCAGTAGCTATTCGGAGCGTCGGTTTCGTCAATGATAATGCGCTCGAATTGGAAGATATCCGTCTTCGCCTCCGCCAGTGCCTCCAGCAGGCGGCCAAATGCCACGAGGCTCGGCGATATTCGAATCGCGTCCCACCGTCCAGCACCATGGGCTGCCGTATAGACTGGATAGCCGTCTTCAAGCTCCGCAGTGTCAATAAAAACGGGATCATCCAATCCAGTCATTGCGATGACATACCATCCAGATTTCCAACCACCGTCAATTTCAGAAACAAGGCTTTCGCCAGTACTGCCATGCCTGCGGAAGCCAATCTGAAAATCATCAAGGTGCTCAAATTCCGCATAGTGCGAGGGCAAAAGCGGATTGCCATCAATAATGCTGTTGGCAAGAAAGTCTCGAATGCTTTCATCAAACAGATTCATACGCCGGCCGGTCCTCATGTAGGGTCTCGTGGATGATCTGAGCAGTTTTGGACCAGCGGAGACCAGTGTTAAACGGGGGCTATGAGAAACCAACTCCGCAAGACGCCCGAGCAAACTCCTTCATGTTTGTAGACTGAATGGAATTAGTTCGCATCATGAAGCTTCTGATACCACTTCATGGCTTCACTCTCGCTTTTGGGCACGCCTTCACCGTTGAGATACATATCACCCAGAGCGTTAAGCGCTGCAGGAATATTCTGGTCAGCAGCTTTGTGGTACCAGCGCAATGCTTCGTCCTTGTTTTGGGGCACCCCATCACCGTTGCGATACATAGCTCCCAGGTATGACTGAGCTCTGCCGTAACCGAGCTCCGCGGCCCGTCGGTACCACTTTGCAGCTTCAGCATGATCTTTCGGAACACCCTCCCCCAAAAGATACAAATCTCCAATACCAAACATCGCCACGACATCCCCTGTATGCGCTTGGGTTTTCCAAAGCTGCATTGCAGCCTTGTAGTCGCCATTTGCATAGGCATCCTGCGCATTGTCTGCCTTGGCAAATGTCGTGGTGAACACACTTGCGGCACTAATGAACAATCCGAGAAGAATAATGCGAATGCTCATTGGAAGGAAATGGTTACCTCTGAGCATTCTATCTAAAGGCATCGCACCGCTCATGCCCAAGCCCGGTTTGGTAGAAGCCGTCCATGCTGGCGCTCGAAAGCACACAAATCATAAGAGCACGTTTCCCGTCAACATACTCACCATCCAGTACCGTGATATAAGTAGGAACATTACCGTTGGTGACCAGGAAATTTCCTGGATTAGCCGAGGTAAACTCGGTTGCATTCTCAACACGGTAGATATCAGCTTTGTCCATGGCTTTTGTGAAGGACGGCGCAAGTTTCGCAGGCAGCTTATGAGCGTCGAACTTCCCAACTCGGCTCAATTCCAACCTGCCCTTGAACGCACGATACTTCAAAAATGACGGCCCAATCGTCACTTCCATTCCGACTGTCTTGCCATTGTCTGAACGGGGGATTGCTTTCAGATGAATACTTTTTGTTACTCTCTCGGGTCGAATTCCTGACAAATCGGCACCAAAGCAAGCCGTTGAAAGCGACCCGAATGCGAGGATCACGGCAAAAAACATCACGCTCGGATGCGGAAATCTCCTCGGGATGAACCACTTCCACTTGCCACTGCATATCAATAACCCGGCGTAGTTGATCCGTGATCCCAAGGCAAAGTCTCCTGATTTGATTCTACCAATCCACATAACATTGGATTACTGAACCTCCAATCTTTAGACCATCGCGCAAAGACACGGCCAACAAACCCGAGAACGTCCCAAATCCGAGCACCTTGCGACCAATGTGCTGAGTTTCCATACGAACCAACACATTTTTCCATCCGCGAATTGCCCTATGCACCAAACATAATTTAAGGCTCAATAAGAGCATCGTCTCGTTTAAGTGAGCCAGCGCAGGAAGACTAAGGGGCCAATTTTTATCGGAAACGAACACCAATCGGCCATTACATGCGAAAATGATCACTATGAGGTTAGAGGCTTTGTTTAAATATTCCGGCAATGTGCGAAGGTGTTTCACACTGTTGTGTTTGATCGGGCTAGTGCTGGCTGGCGGGAGCCCCGCAGCTTCTGGTCAAAGCCGAAATGCAATAGACATCGCAAAAGACGAATGTAATTTCATCGCAGCTGACGACAGCCATCGGTTTATCTACGAGAAGAATTGCGCAGAGACACTAAGCCGGTTTCCGGTGGATCGATGGGTGAACTCCTGTGGCTATTGGGGTTTGACTGAAGAGCAGCGCAAAACTCCAACGCTATTAAGCGTGCTGCAATCGACAGTGGAGAGCTCAGATCCTCCAGCTTTTCATTTTTTTGGGGATGCTCGCTTCATATTGGAAATTCCCTGCAACCAAGGGGCCTATAACAGATCGAGCCTATTTTTCGGCTACGACGAAAGCACATTTCCAGCCACTGTGAGACTGATGCATTTTCCTCGACCGGACGGGAAACTCCGTGACGAGATTTTTGCTCGCGGTGTCGATGCCCGAAAGCGTGTCATCGTTGAATATGCTAAAGCGCGCGGAATGGGCGATGCAGGGCATTATGCCCGCTATGCTGTCGAGCCAGAAAAATTCAAAGTCGTATTGTTGGAGGATATCAGCAAGGCCGATTGGGATGGCAGAGATGTGTTTCAATGGCTAGGTGACTTCGATGCCAGGCCTGTTGGCAAGACTTGGATTCAGTTGTACCCGACCAAGAAATAGGCCAACTTCGCCAATGTGTTGATTTCCACTGAGAACTGACCCGGGGGGGTGCGGACGAAAACCTGGACTATCAAGGAGGTAGTTCATGTATTCCTATGAAGAAAAGATCCGGGCAGTTGATCTCTACATCAAGCTTGGCAAACGTATCAAGGCGACGACTCGTCAGCGGGGTTACCCAACCAAGAATGCATTGAGCGGCTGGTATCGGGAATAAGAGCAATGTCTCGATTTGCGTGTAGGCTGTGCGGTGCGAGCCCCAAAGCATTCGCAGGCACAGGGTCAAATTCAACATGCCATTGCAATCCTTGATCGTTCACCGGCCTGACGTTAACTGCCTTTATATTTGAAAGAAATCGGGACCGGCTGGTAAAACGCGCTGATCATTGCATCATGACCGTCTATCCATTCTTGTTGTTCGGATATTATGGGCTAGAGTTAGGACATCTTGTGGATTGTCTACTTCACCCAGGAGTGCGATATGCCCTCACCTGCGCATCAGACCTCTCTTTCAAACGGACGTGTCGTCCATCAATCAGATCTTGGTAGCGTCACTCAAGTCAACGCTGATGATCTTTCGATCATGAAGGGTCTTTCGATCAAGCAGTTGACCCTGGCGCCAAATTCGATCCGCGCACCACATTGGCACGCCAATTGCGTTGAGCTTGGCTATTGTCTTGCCGGTGAGGCTCTCGTGACAATCCTTGGTACAGGGGATTTTCATTCTGTCTTTACGATTAGCGCAGGGCAGATGTTCCACATTCCTTCCGGAGCATTGCATTGTATCGAGAACATCGGCACTGAACAGGCAGACTTTGTCTTAGCCTTCAGGCACGAGCGCCCAGAGGATTTTTCGCTCCAGGGAACTTTCGGCGCGATGACCGATGCGTCGCTCGGCAATGCCTATGGTTTGCCTGCATCCGCTTTCACGCAGATCGCAAAGACGACTGAAGGTGCCTATCTGGTCCGACGCGAAGGGCCACCGGTCGTGCCGGACGAAGCTCGACGCGAAGCTGCGCACAAGTTCGATATCGAGGCACAGCCCGCGATGATACACCCCAGCTATGGCACCGCTCGTCTGGGGCGGGCGCAGTTCTGGCCTGCCCTGACTGATATCGCCATGTATTCGTTGCTGATCACCACGGACGGTATGCGTGAGCCGCATTGGCATCCCGAAACAGCAGAAATGGGATATGTCCATTCCGGCCGCGCGCGTATGACAATTCTCAACCCCGACGCTACCACCCATACCTGGGATCTTGGACCTGGCGATGTCTATTTCATCCCACGCGCATATCCTCACCACATCGAGGTGCTCGGCGAGGAGGAAATCCATTTCCTGATATTCTTCGACCAACCGATGCCAGAGGACATCGGAATCCGCATAATTCCTGCCGCACTCGCACCGGCAGTGATGGCCGCCACACTTGGCGTGTCAACGCATAGCTTGCCGAACTTTCCACACGTAATAGCTGATCCCTTGATCGTCGGTCGGGTCAATCCCCAAAGTTTGGAGCCAAAGGCTGGTTAATAGGAATAGTTGCCTGCGCATAAAGGTCCGCTGCCCAGCGCGTGATCCAATACGCGCCGGAATTGGGGCTATTTGATTGTGAGATGTGCCTTTGAGGCTATGGCATAGCAAACGGCGCGGGCATGGTCCTGCCTTCCTTTGTAAATGCCGATAGTAGCCAGTTTCGACTAAGTTGGATTATAGACAAAACTCCGCCTGTCGGCGAGCATCATCGCCTGATCAAGAATCCCAGTCGATCCTTACCGAGTGCGAAAACCACCAATCCATGTTATGTGCCTGCGGCTTGCCAGACATACTCATTCCAGATTAGCGTGAAACAAGCAGGCCTTGGCAATTCACATGCGATGAAGGACGACCATGTCCCGGAGCTCCCGCGTTACACTTCAAGCAATTGCTGTTGCCTTCGCACTGCTCGCAAATCCACAAGCGCCGATGGCAGCCAATAAGGACAATGTCATGCCCCTGCCGACAACCCGTGTCGAGCTTTCGGAGCGTTTGGTGCGTGGTGGACTTTCTCTTCCTGCCATCCAAACCATAGTTGCTGCATCGCGCGACGCCCTGGTACTTGAAACCACGCTGACGGAGGACGCCAAAGTTCCGCTAGGGGCAAGCAAGTTTGGCGGACATCCGGATTTGCCGAAGGAAATACCTTGGGCTGTTCGATCCGCATACGAAGGTGCAGAGCAACTTGCTCGACAGTACGAAGAAGAAGCTGCAAACCTTTATGCGGATTCTGGTCTGTTGGCACCGTGGTTACCCGAGCAAGATGGGAAAGCCCTGATTGTCGCGCGAAAGCAGCTGAAGGACGACGCTATGGCTGGCACTCTCAAGATCATGAAGGACGCTGGCATCGATACGGATGCACTTGATCTGGGAAACTTGCCAGCTGCCAATCCCGACGAGATCGCAGCGGAGGCCAGGGAACTGCGTGCGAAGGCGAAGGCCGTGACAAAACCATTTCCGCTGACATTTATCGCCCAAATTGATCTTGCGGCGCTTTCAAGGGAACCCGGCTTTGATCCCGCTCTACCGAAAACGGGGCGACTTCTGCTTTTTTATGATCTTCCAATCCTGCCAGCTGACTTTGAGCCTCGCTCCAAAGCAGGCTGGCAATTGATTTATGACGAAACCCCTGTTTCTCAGCTGCAGCGCGTTGCACCCCCGAAAGAACTGCTCGACCTTATCCCATCCACACAGCTCCGGTCAGCTGCAGTTAAAACCTCCTCCGTAGTAACCACCGTGCCAACTGGTGATGCTGGCTTTGACGCTTTGCAAGGGATAGCGAAGGAAGATACCGCGCTCTACCACAATTGGTTGTTCACACTTGGATGGCCTACTGACAACCAAGGTCACAATCATCAGCTTGGCGGCTGGCCGCGTGCGATACAGTCCGGGATGCAATCCCGCAGTCAGCTTGCCGCCAACGGAATCGATGCCGGCACTGGTGATGCCTACCAAAGTGAAGCAGCGAAGCGATTAATAGTCGACGCAAAAGCTTGGCATCTTGTGGTGCAGATCGGTACGGATGAAGCGATAGGCTACACCCTTCCCGGCTCGATCAACGTGCTCGTGCGTGAGGAAGATCTTGCTATGCGCCGCTTTGACCGGGCGTGGATAGTCTACGAGCAAGATTGAGACGACGTCTGGAGCTGTGGCCAGGTCAACCTCTCGAGGTACGAAAAAAGGAATTGGCTGCCAAGCTCCGTGCAGAAAACACTGACCTTCGCAAGCGGCTCGGTCTCGATTAAGCTAAGCTGGTAGCCCTAAAACTGGGCCGCCATGCCCTGCGTCGAGGCTGTCTTCCGCGTCTGAATTTTGCGCAGGCAATATATCCACTTTTGTGCTTTATTTCAGCTGGTTGTTGATTATACAGCAGCGCTGACTTATATTCCGTCGTAGGAATGGTGACTATGATGATGAATTCGGCATTGATCTTAACGACCGTGAATGCGCCGTACAGCAAACAGCTTGACGCGCAAACGCTCGTTTATTGCCTGAAAAATCAAGAAGCTGCCAAAGCGGTGCCTGGACATATGTCCACCTTCTTCGGAGAGGTCAATCCTCTTCTGCAGAAAGCTTTTGCACATAATAATGGCGTTTCCCAAACACAGTTGATTTCGGCTGCCAAGGCTTTTGCAAGCTATTCCGGCGAGTCTTATCCGCTCGCTGCGTGAGTATCCCCAAACATCAGTCTGATTGGAAGCGGTTGTTTCGGATGGCTTGCAGCCTTATCCGGCAGGTGAACGCCGATCATCAGATTATTGAAGGTTGGAGCTTCGGCGGCGGAACAGCCATGATGATACAAATTGATCATCGTGAAAGTCACGATGTCGATATCTTTCTGCCAGACCCGCAATTTCTGTCTTACCTCGATCCTCAAAAGCAAAATTTTGAATTTGAAGTCGTGCCCCACGATTATGGTGGTGATGGTACCGGTTTCCTCAAAATCGCATTTGCTGATGGTGAGATCGACTTCATTGTCGGGCCTGCAATGACTGAGGCACCTACAATCGCCCGAGAGATAGAAAACGAAATTGTACTCCTGGAAACCGTTCCGGAAATCATCACCAAGAAAATCTACTACCGCGGCTCAAGCATCAAGCCCAGAGACATCTTTGATATTGCCGCAGCTGGGGAAACGGATGCCAACTCAATCATTTCAGCGCTTCGCTCTTATCCTAAACAAGTCGAACAAACGCTCGCAACGATAGACAAGCTCAATCCCGAGTTTGTCTACGCAACAATCCAGCAGCTGATGCTTCGTGACCACTGTCGGAACATCGCCACAACGGCTATTGATCGGGCCAAAGAAATCTTGCGTGCTGTATAGGCCTGCCTGTATCCGGGGCCAATGGCAACCATCCACTGGAAAACTCCCCTTCCCGGCCTTGGCGCACGTGACGCACAGATTGTGACGTGCGATGGTCTGCAACCTGATTGGTTGCCGGACATTTTAAGGGTTCATGCCGTTTCGTTTCATCCATACCGCTGACATCCATCTGGATTCGCCGCTGCGATCATTGTCGCTGCGCGATCCTGATCTTGGTTTGCTGATCGGCGACGCCACGCGGCAGGCACTTGTTGCGATCGTCGACCTTTGCCTCGAAGAACAGGTCAATGCATTGGTGATTGCCGGCGATCTTTATGACGGCGATCAGACCTCCATGAAAACCGCCCGATTTCTGGCAACGCAGATGCAGCGGCTGCATGAGGCCGGCATCAGCGTCTATACGATCCGCGGCAATCATGATGCCCTGTCAAAGATCACGCAGGAACTGGTGCTGCCGCCTTCGATAAAGATCTTTGGTGCGAGAGCCGAGGCGATCGAGCTGCAGCATGGCGGTCTTGCCATTGCCATGCATGGTTTGAGTTTTGGCAAACCGCAGGCGCCGGAAAGTCTGCTGCCAAAATTCAAACAGCCTGTGGCGGGTGCCGTCAATATCGGGATCATGCATACCAGCCTTGCCGGAGCTCCTGGCCACGATGCTTACGCTCCATGCAATGTGGCAGACCTACATACATCCGGATTTGACTATTGGGCACTCGGCCATATCCATCTGCGCTCGCAGCATGTCGGTGCAAAGACAGTAATCATGCCCGGCATGCCGCAAGGCCGGGACATCAATGAAGCTGGCGAGAAGTCCGTATCGCTTGTCACTGTTGGTGATGACAGATCAATCAGCGTTGAAGAGCGTCTGACCAGCATTGCCCAGTTCGAACGCCTGACGGTTGATGTGACGACTGCGCGGGAATGGCGGGATGTGATCACTGCCATTGAAACAGCATTGGCCGGGCAGCGCGACAAAACCAGATCGGACCATCTCGTCGGCAGGTTAAAACTGACCGGCAACACGACGCTGGCATGGCAGCTGCGCCGTGATGCCGACCTGTTGCAGGCAGAGGCTGAACAGCGCGCTCAAGGTATTGGCCGTACCTGGGTGGAAAAGATCGAACTCGCTGTGCGTCCACTTGACGAGACAGCGACTGCCACGACCGCAGATCCCCTGGTTGAACTTGGGCACCTGATGCATGCCGATGTCATGACCTCGCACGGGTTTCGCGAGGATGTGCGCCAGATGATCAAGGACCTGCTGGATGATCTGCCACCGGAAAGCCGGAAATTTGCCGGCAATTCCGAAGTCGAGTTTGAAACATTCATCGATGAGTTGATGACACAGAGCGGCGATGACATTATCGCGCGGCTTAAATCTCCTGGCCGGGAGACGCAGTGATGCGGCTGCGCAAGCTTGACCTTACCCGCTATGGCAAGTTCACCGATTACAGCCTCGATTTTGGTGAGGCCGTCGCCGGTTCACCTGATCTGCATATTGTCTATGGATTGAACGAGGCCGGGAAATCGACCGCCTTCGCCGCCTATCTTGATTTCCTCTTCGGCATTGAAGAACGCAGCAAGTACGCCTTTTTGCATCCCTATACGGCCATGCAGATCGGGGCGACGCTGCAGTTTGACGGACAGACCCATCAGCTGATCCGCAGCAAGGTCAGAACAGGCTCGTTGCAGGATGAGCGTGGTCAACCGGTCAATGAGGCTTTGCTTGGGACACCGCTTGCCGGCATTGGCCGTGAAGCCTACCGCACCATGTTCTCGCTCGATGAACAATCATTGAAGGACGGCGGCAATGCTATCATCCAGAGCAAGGGTGATCTTGGAGAACTTCTGTTTTCTGCCAGTGCAGGCCTTGCTGATCTCAGCCAGACATTGGCGGCAACGGCTGAGGAAGCCAGCCTCATTCACAAGAAGCGCGGACGCAACACGCAAGTTGCCGAGCTGAAGCAAAAGCTCGCCGATCTTAAAGCACAGCGGGATGCAATCGATACATTTGCTTCCGCCTATGCAAACCTTGTGACCACAGGCGATCAGGCACAATCAGCCTATGACGCGGCAATGGCGGAGCTTGGCAAAACAAGAACAAGCCTTGGCGACGTCTCACGCATTATACATGCCCTCCCCTTGGCCGGTGAGCATTCGCGCCTCAAAGGTCAGCTTGCTGATTTTGCCGACCTGCCGCGGCCGCCCTCCGAATGGGCGGCAGAACTGCCGCAATTGACGAAAGACCAGACGCGGATACAGACGCAGATCGACGGAACGCAGAGAGAATTCGCCAGGCTGCAATCCGAGATTGATGCGATCGAGATTGATGATCAGCTCCAGTCTGTCGCCGCGCGCATTCTGGCACTTGAGGATGGCCGCGCACGCTATCGCACAGCTGAAGAGGATCTGCCGAAACGCCGGATCTCGCTTGGTGAACAGAACAGCGCTGTTGCAGGTCTTCTGAAATCACTGGGGCAGGATGGCAACCGGACACCGGAGGCACTTGTTCTTCCCGCTGCACTTATCGGAGAATTGCGCAGTCTGATCGAGACACGCTCTGGCATTGACGCCACGCTGCACACGACTTCGCGTGAACTCGCCAAAGCAAAACAATTGCTGGAACGCATTGAATTAGAAAACGCGGACAGCGCATCACGCGGCAAGGTGCTCGGCAAAGAGGATGCGCGTTCCATCGAGACGGCACTTGGTTCCTTGCAGCGCAGTGACCATCAGGCACGTCTGCGTGTGGCCGAGCGGGATCGCGGGCAGCTTTCCCGCAACTACGACGCGCTTCTAACCAGCCTGCATCCATGGATAGGGGACGGAGCAGCGTTGCTTGCCTTTGATCTGCCGGAACCTCGCCGG
The DNA here is from genome assembly GCF_014189505.1 of Phyllobacterium sp. 628. Taxonomy (GTDB): domain Bacteria; phylum Pseudomonadota; class Alphaproteobacteria; order Rhizobiales; family Rhizobiaceae; genus Phyllobacterium. Next base: position 287,096 of record NZ_CP050302.1, read on the forward strand.
ATCGAAGCCTGGCGCAGTGAAGCCCTGCTGATTGAAAAGCGTATCCGGGAGCACAAGGACAGCATTCGCAAGTCTGGCACGGAAGAAGCGAGTACACGGGCGCATATTGAAGCAATCCAGGCGGCAGTCGGGCACATCGATGATGTCGAAGCACAGCGATCGCGTGAAGCGCGCACGCGTGCCTGGGAGCAACATCTGAACCAACTCGATCTTGAAACAGCCAAGGCGTTCGAAGAGAAGATGCGAGTGCATGATGATCTGAGCGAGACACGCCTCGCACGATCACGCGATCTGGCCGAACTGCGTCAGGCGGCACAGACCGCATCGGTAAGTGCCGCATCCATTCAGCGTGAAAAGGAATTGCTGGCCGATGCATCAGATGAGCTCTTACAGCTACACACCCGCATCCGTGCCGCCGTCTCCAACGCCATTGAATTGCCTGAGAACGCAACAATCGAGGATTGGCTGTCACGGCTTGAGCGCTGGAATGCCAGCCGCAAGGAAGCCCTCGCCGCATGGAATGCGCTTCGTGAGGTGGATGAAGATATCCGTCAAGCAAAGTCCGAGCTTGATCATGAAGTCTCGGTCCTTGTGACTGCAATGGGCGCTACATCTATTGATGGCATTGAAACCATGTCACCACCGGCGTTGATGCAGACTGCGAGCGCGTTTCTGTCAGAAGCGATCAGTGCCCGCAGCGCAGCGGAAAATACCGTTGCAAATCTCGCCAAACAAAAGCGGGAAATTTCCGAGCGCCAGGAGGATTTTGAGCGGGCTGATGCACAGGCAAAAAAATGGGACAGCCATTGGAACGAGGCCCTCTCCAAAACCTGGTTCGGCGCCACCACATCAGAAGTGCCGCAGGTACGCGAGATCCTGAACAGCCTTGCTGATCTTCCCGCCGCCCTGCGAGAGCGTGATCAACTGGCGCAGCGCATCGCCACCATGGAGAATAATCAGATTGTCTTCGGTAAAGAAGTGGCTGGCATTTTCGAAGTGCTTGGCGAGACCTTTGACCCCGCACAGGCCCAGCAGGAAGCCGAAACTCTAACAAAGCGATATCAGGCCAGCCAGAGTGCCCAAAACATCCACGCCATGAAACTGGATGAACACGAGCGTCTCGCAGACATCAGCCGCAAGCTCAAACAGGAACTTGCCGTGCATGAAGCGCGCAAGAGTGAACTGACTGCCTTCTTCGATGTCGAGACATTAACTGAGGTCAGTGCCAAACTGGAACAGGCTGCAGATAAAGCCCGGCTTGAACGCCGTCTTGCCGGCATCGCCGATCAGATCGCGGATGAATTGCGCGTGGTGACTTTCCCTGAGGCAGAAGCCCTGCTTACCGAAGTCAACGTCGCCGAGATTGAACAACAGGCAGCAGAACTCTCAGCCCGGTCGTCTGATCTGGAAGAACAAAGCCGTGTGCTCTTCGCCGATCTCACTTTAGCCAGGAAAAAGCTTGAGCAGGTGGGTGGAGATGATGCTGTGGCGAGGATCGAAGCACAGCGGCGCACGATCTTCCTCGAAATCGAAGAACTTGCACAAAAATACCTTCGCCTTAAAACCGGTGCGCTTGCCGCCGAAAATGCCTTGCACCTCTATCGCGACAAACACCGCTCCTCGATGATGAACCGGGCATCGGACGCCTTTCGTCTGATTACCCGCGGCGAGTATTCGGGTCTTGCTGCCAAGCCGGAAAAGGACAAGGAAATCCTGATCGGCGTTTCCAAAAGCGGCGCCTCGAAAATGTCCGACGCCATGTCAACCGGTACACAGTTTCAGCTCTATCTTGCACTGCGTCTTGCCGGCTACCAGGAGTTCGCCGAAGTCAGGCCATCCGTACCCTTCATTGCCGATGACATCATGGAGACCTTTGATGAGCCGCGCTCGGAAGAGGTGTTTCGTCTGATGAGCGAAATGGCGTCCATCGGCCAGGTCATTTACCTCACCCACCACAGGCACCTTTGCGAGATCGCGCAGAAGGTTCTGCCAAGTGTGCGAATACATGAGCTGAACGCTTAGGATCTCTCCCTACGCATAATACAAACTACTTCCTACAAAATGGCCTCTTGAACTCGGTTGAACTTCAGTTGAAGTTGCAACCTGTGGTGGGGGCACTTCATGCGGCGGTTTCTGTTCTGGGCAGTGATTATCGTGGCCGGCATTTCCTGGCTGGGTTCGCACAAGAAGGATGTGCAACCCACTGCGTCATCGCTCACTCAGCCCTCCTCACTCACGTCGCCGGTCACGAACACACCATCATCAACACCCGCCCCGGAAATTCCCACTGCTCCCAACGGAGCGGATACAGTGCGATCCAAAATAAAGACAGCCCTCGGAAAAACTGTATTCGTGCGCGGCAAAGCTGCGGCTCTGCGTGCAGGCCCTGGCAAGAGTTTTGCGATCATTGACCGATACGATAACGGCCGTGAAGTCACCCTTCTGGACACCCAAGCCGACTGGTCGCAGATCAGGGACAATCTTACACAAAAAGTGGGCTGGATTTCAGCAAAGCTTCTCAGCGAGACAAAGCCCGATGAGGTGCTGAAACGGGAAACATCTCAGAAGCCAGAGCCTCTGCCAAAGCCCAAAATTGAAATTCCCAAAATCAATGACACCACCATCATCTAGAGCATCATCGCTCAATCCATCGCGGTCTATCCCGGCTCCTGTCCCTGTCCGTACAACACCGATCGCGGCGGGCGAAGATGCGGCAAGCGCAGCGCCTACAATCGCGGTGGCGGGTATGCTCCTGTGTGTTTTCCGGAAGATGTAACGAAGGATATGATTTCAACCTTTCGGAAGCGGTCGTGACAACATGATGTTAACTTGCGCCCCGACCTCATCGACTCCTGACAGCGACGAACCAGAACAGATTATAACGCACCCAAATTATAGGAGCTAAAATGGCACTTTCTCTATTTGAGGCGAAGAAACAGCTCCTTTCCGGCGAGGTCCTTTCCTGGCCGAAGTTCGGAGAGAATAAAGCGGGATCAACGCAATTATCTACGCCCGCGGCTCGGCGCCTGTTTCAATATTTACTGACTTGCGACCAAGTGAAGGTTGCTGAGGGAAGCGAGAGCCTATTCGACGGGCTCGTTTCGGCATGGGAGAATATAGACTTGGACCCAGCAGCTGATAAAACCCTAAGTGGTCCCGTCTCGACAACAGGACCGTGGCGCCTTGCACGAATTGAAAGCTCTGGTTTTGGGGGGCTCAACATGATTGGGGGGCCGAACTTGGACATACCTTTCGACGGTCAAAATTGGTGCCTTGAAGGTCAGAATGGTTCAGGTAAGACATCCCTTGTAAGTGCTATTATCTGGGCATTGACTGGCTATCGCTGCCGAGACCAAGATGGACTTGTCTTTGAGCGCGGCCATCGCGGACCTGTCTATGATGACTCTGGGGCTCGCATTGGCGACTGGCCAGCAATTGTTGCATATCCTTCAAACTCAGTCCAGCTGTCCGGTCCCGCCGCAACCTGGGTTCGACTTACATTTCAAGATCCGGAAGGAAACAGCACTCACGCTTATCGTAAGCTCATATCCGCGCCTAATGAAGAACCGATGATAGAGGTAGAGATTTCTTCCGATCTACTCGTCTCGCCCCACCTGTTTGAGGTTGGGTTACTCATGCCAGCGCGGCTCAGTCGAATAGGATTTGGCGAGAAGAGCCAGACCATTTATGAGGCGGTGAAATTACTAACTGGTCTAGACCAGATCGCAGCCATTGCTGAGGGAGCGAGCAGCATTACTCATAAAGCCAAGCGGTTTCTGAAATACTCTGTCGATAAGGGTGCTCCCGCACTAGAGACTAAAATAGCGCTACTTCTCGACCGCGCTAGCGAGGAGGCAAAAAAGGCAGAATTCGAGCTCAAGATTGCAGGTAACCGCCGGGACAAAAACTACTCACAGGAGCTTCGCAATATCGCCCAACGGGGATCTGAGCAGGCAGCTACCCATCTGGGCGTGTTGACTTCAGATATCACTGACACAATTGATATCAACGAGGGTGCTGACAGGGCGGCAATCAGACAAGCAGTAAGCATTGCACGCGGTATTCTGCAAGATAGTTCCAAGGGCGTTTCAATCTTTGATGCTTGGAAAGCAATGTGGTCAGCATATGACGATGCTGGCTTCCAAACCATCCCCAACTTAATCTCGCATACGCGACAAAAGCTAGCCGAGGCAATTTCCTGGGACGAGCGTCAGAGCAAAGACTACAAGCTGCGCCTCAAAGCTCTTGCTTCACAGTTTTTCGAACCGAGCACGCACGAGCATAATGAGGCGGATTGCCCTTTGTGCGAAAGTAAGCTCTCGGGCGAGAAGCGCCAAGCACTGGCAAACGAGTGGCCTGCCCCCTTGAAAGTGGTCCTTTATGAAGTATGGCTTTTGAGCCGATAAAGGATATTGAGAATGCCAAGCAAACGACACAAGCCCGAAGAGATTGTCATGAAACTGCGTCAGGTAGATGTTCTAAGTTCGCAGGGGGAAGTCGATGGCAGAAGCCATTCGATCGATAGGTGTGACGGAAGTAACATATTACCGGTGGCGGGCCGAATACGGCGGCTTGAAGGGTGATCAGGTCAAGCGGCTGAAAGAACTGGAAGCGGAGAATGCGCGTCTTCGGCGGGCTGTTTCGGATCTGACGCTGGACAAGATGATCCTTGCTGAGGCCGCAAAGGGAAACTTTTAAGCCCCGCACGCCGCCGTGCCTGTGTGGAGCATGTGGTTGAGGAATTTGACGTGTCCGAACGACGGGCATGCCGGGTTCTTGGCCAGCATCGATCCACACAGCGCAAGCTCTTGAAAACACCGGACGATGAAGCGGCACTGACCGCCGACATCATTGCACTTGCTCTCCAATATGGCCGCTACGGATATCGCCGCATCACAGCGATGCTGCATCGTGCGGGTTGGGTGGTGAATGTGAAACGGGTTGAGCGGATATGGCGGCGTGAGGGGCTCAAAGTTCCACACAGACAACCCAAGCGCACACGTTTATGGCTGAATGAGAGTTCGTGCATCCGGCTTCGACCGGAATACCCCAACCATGTCTGGTCCTATGACTTTGTTGAGGCTCGCACGCACAATGGAAGGAAAATCCGTATGCTCAATGTGATCGACGAATTCACACGGGAATGTATTGCCATCAGGGTGGACAGAAAGTTGAAGGCGACGGATGTCATCGACGTTCTGTCTGATCTGTTTATCCTGCGCGGCATTCCTGGTCACATCCGGTCCGACAATGGCCCTGAATTCATCGCCAAGGCCTTGAGAGAGTGGATTGCTGCCGTCGGTGCCAAAACCGCCTACATCATGCCGGGTAGTCCATGGGAGAACGGCTATTGTGAGAGTTTCAATTCAAAGCTTCGGGATGAACTGCTCAACGGAGAAATCTTCTACACACTTAAGGAGGCACAAATCGTCATCGAGAATTGGCGACGGCATTACAATACTATCCGACCCCACTCATCCTTGGGTTACAGATCACCTGCTCCCGTGGCTATTGTCTGGCCGTCTCAAAATGGGCCAGCCTCAACGCCAGTGATGGCAATCAGACCAAGTCTGCACTAACATTAAACCCGGATCGCCTCATGGGGGCAGGCCACGAGCTTAAAGCCCTAAAAACAGCATCGAACGAAGCAGAACGGAAGATTGCAGATGTCTGCGCCGAACTTGAAAAGAACATTCGCGGCAAGATTCCAGTCGTGCTTAACGGGCATTTCACTCTACTAGCAGCAATGCAGCCGAAAGATGCGTTTTTCGACGCGGCAAAGTCCGTATTCGTGAATGTAGCTCCCTTTACGACAGTTCTGACGGGAATGGCAACGTTCGCATCAACGACCGCAGAAAACCTCGCTCAAGAATTACCGGTATTTACCTACACGTCTAGCGATGTGCAGGATTCCGGGCCCGCCGTTGCTGAGCAACTGAATAAGTACATCCATGAAACCGAACGCCTTGTGGCATTGGTTGAATGGTGGAATTCGCATCGCCAATTCTTCGCAGCAGGTTGGAAGGAGCTAATTGGCGTTAAATCTAAGGATGGTGATTATCCGGCAGAAAGCCTTGAGGGCAAACTGGCAACGCTTGAAGCGGCGCTCGAAAAAGCCACGCCGTTAGATAATCTTGCGAAGGCACTGAATGACGTTGCAACAGAGGCCGATAAGTGGCTCCCAATTTATGAGAAACAATGTGTGCGTGAAGCGGTGGCTGTCGCGCTAGAGCCATTGAAGGAACTTCGGCAGTTGGTGGCGACTGAGACCGCGAGCTCTAGATCCTCGCTTTCTGGCCGTATCAAAAAGATACTTGAGCGAATTCACTTTCGAGAGCGCCTATCCTTTCAGGATGCGGCCCTTGAAAAGAAAACCGTCCAGATTGCGGCAAGTTTCGACCATGGATTTCGTATAGATGCGTCAGTTGTTGCTAATAGCTCTTGGCTTCGAGCAATCCTTTGGGCCTTCGTGCTAGCATTGCGCGAGCAAGCCATCGAAGACACTGGGATCAACCCTTTTCCGATCATGTTGTTTGATGATCCACAAGTGACTTTTGACCCGCGAAACAAGCGCAAGTGGGCAGAAGAGATTGCACGGCTGGGAAATACTGATCCTGCACACCCCACTGGGGCACAGGTTTTGTTGATTACGCACGAGCGACAATTCTTTCAAATGCTGGTTAACTCGGAGAAGTTAAACGGTAAGCAAGGCCTTGTTGTGCGCCTATGCGAGAGTTCGAAAGTTGCCACTGTCATTTATGGCGACAGCCTTGCGCGCGCCTATCAAGGAGCGATTGATTCGAACGAAGATGAGCAGGGCCATACCTACGTTTTAAAAGTCAGAACGTATTGCGAAGATCTACTGAAAATTATGCTCCGTGCCGAGGGACCTGAAATTTCTGGAATGTCTCTTGAAGCCCTCATGAGCGTTTTGAAATTACGACAGGAGGGTAGTGTACCACCGTTCTCCAATCCGTCGTTCAAGAACCTCCTCAACACGATCGGAGGTGGAGCTGGCGGAAAACCCATGCAATGGATAAACGAGTCTCACCATAAGTTGGATGGTACTATTGGCGTAGCCCAAGCGATGGATGTGAATGTGTTCTGGGAGACAAAGGTACAGTCTCTGCTTCACACCTGCTTCAAGATCTTCATAGAGTATGAAGCCCATGTGGGAGAGCCCCGGCTGTTCGCGTGGATGGACAACATTGTCGAACTTCCCACGAGCAACGCAGCGCATATAAAAACGCTACAGTTTCAGCACACAGGAGTGGCCGCAGCAGCTAAAACCGACGGTAGAGCAGGAGATGGACTCATCATGATTTCTGACCTTTCCCAAGCTCAGAAGCTTACTCTATATAATCACGATGCGTACCAGTTGTCAGCGGGCACACTTGATCCCGTGGCTGATATTGGTGATGTGATCATCGTCAGCAATTATGCGAAGATTCATGAACGAAGTCTTGTAGTCACCTCCTTCGAACATCAGTTACTTGCTCGGCGCTACAACGAAACAGAGATACATCCACACATTGCGGTGTTAACCGGGCAATCTATCGATCCGACTGCCCTTGTTCAGCCCGTTATCGCACCAAAAGAACGAATCCTAATGCGCAAAGTCGTGGGTACACTGTTTGCCAAAAACAAACTCCCCTTACCTCCCAAGGACGACAATGTTGAGTTTATCGCATTGCCGGACTTTCTAGTTATCCAGTCGATGCTCCAAGATGCAAAGCTATTTCAAGTCGAAGGAAGAAGCGCAGAGCCAATTGCATTAAACGGTCAGTACATTATCACCCAACAATTCAATACGGCAAATGTGACTGCCTCACAGTTAGATGGTCGGATGGTTATTGCTGTCGATGAGAGCGGTGCTCGCTACTTCAAGCGTCTTCGTTGCCAACAATCAATCATAGTCCTAGAGAGTATCAATGCTGATGGTGTACAGCACCTGCACAATTACTCAGTCTTGACGGGACCTTTGGCCTACCCAAAATGATTGGTTTGATGGAGGTTGTCGGAATTCTTTTTGAATTGCCTTAATCAGAAAATGTGGCTTCTGACTAAGCATTTCAATTCGCATAACATATTATGATTGTTCAGTTTTTTGGCCATTTTGAAGCTGATTTCTGGCTAACGGCTTCAATTTTCTGATTAAGCATTTCAATTCACTAAATCATTGAAAGAATTATGAAATTACTGATTTATGGCGCCGTGATCTGCTGACGTTTCGGGTATATTTGCAATAATATGGGATCGGCAAATATGATAGCTTCAGTTCCGAGAAACCCATTATTCTGCAAAGGCTTACGCCATGCTGACGCGCCGAAAATTGAAACGCTTAACCAGAAATCAGCACCCAATTTCTGGTTAACCGTTTCAAATTGAAGTCGTTAGTCAGAAGCCACATGAGTTAAGGAGGCCTCAAACTTCGTTCAATTCTACTGGTCTATAAAACCTAGCTAGATTGCCGACTTCGCCGACCCGAAGTTTGAGGGCATTAACCCGCTGTTTACGTTAATATTTTGCTCTACACAGTACTTATTTAGCAATTAGCTTCAGCTTAGGGGACTATAAAATCAAGAAGTCGAACGCGGATACGCAGGGGTTGCCGTCAGAACTACAATCAACCTGTAGTGCGTACCTCAGTCATCCAGACGCCCGTATTTCGGTCATTTTTTGACCATAGAGATGCTCACCCACTTATTATCGGCGTTTTCAAATGATCGTTTTCTGGTGACGTCTGATTCTGCATAAAACAGATGTTTGGAACTGAAATTGGCTTTGCCAGTCGATGGTCTACCACTTTGTTTGACTGTTTCATCGCCGTATTTCCAGCATGTAAGTTACATTGTGCTCGATCCACTGTCGGTTTACAGCGAACTACCACCTGCATACATACAGTGCATCGGGATCACGACTTCCTCTCCTCGTTCTGCGGCGAGCCGACCACTCTGACATGGTTTCCATTGGCTCTGAGTTGAGCAAGAAGCATTGGCCAGACGGAGAATTCGCCCTTAGCGGCCTTGTCGGTGAGGGAGCGCAGGTAGCCACCGGCGGAATTGATGTGTCCGGCACGCTGCAGAATGCAGGCAATGGCAATCGCGGCGTTTTCCTGACCGAGAATAGTGCAGGCTTCCTCATAGGCAGAGGGACTGACACCGAGCATGGAGCGCACGACAATGGCGGCCCCCATCAGTTCCGACCAGCTGGAAAGACCGTTCTTGGCATAGGCAGCAATATCGGGGCAGGCCTGGCGGACAAGTCCCAGCGGAACGGGTTTGGCATCAAAGGCTGAGACAGAGGCACCAAGTGCGGCCAGATTGATGCTGCGGCCGGAAAGATCGGTGCGCAGGTCCGATATGTCATCATCGCCGTTCAAACCGGACGGATCAGACGGTGCATTCAACCCGCCAGCCATGGCACGGCCACCAGTAAGACCGCCCTGCCCTGCACCGGCAGCGTTCCGGTCCAGCTTGTCCGCGGTGTGCTGCACATCATGCCCGGGTGTGCTTTCAGGCTGCCCGGTTATTCCCTTACTGTCGCTGGTTTGTCCAAGCGCATCTGGTTGTGAGGTTGGTTCGGTGTTTCGGCCTTGGTCTTTTCTAAAGCCAGGTTCAAGATCAGAAGTGGATTTGGTGTTTGAATTTTGTTTGTGGCGCTCAAAATGAGACTCTTTGGCGCTTGTTTGTTGTAAATTCAGCTTATCCTGCAACAACTTGGAGATCTCAAGTTGGATGCATTCAAGGCCGTCAATGACAGGCTCCAGATCGTCCGCCGTTGCCTGACGCGGAAGTGCATCAATCACACCCCTGAATGCCGTGTGGTGGCTGTTCCAGTCGATGTGCGGCATTTCCTCAAAGCCAAGCTCGATCAGCTTGATGATATCGCGGCGCAGCAGCGTCACCCGCTCCTTCATCAGTTTCAGCTGCAATCTTGCCGAGCGCACCTCTTCTGCCATGGCTTCAAACTCTGAGGCACGCACCACCAGAGGTGCCAGCGAGAACCCGAACGCTTCGCCGCCCTCCCCTGCCCCGGTCGCACCTGCCGCCCCGGTTCGGGCCTTGCGGGCATAGCGTTTGCCATTGGGGCTGTCTTTGCGGAAGATCAAACCGGTTTCCACCAGTGCACTCAAATGCCGGCGCAGCGTTGCCGGCGCCATGCCGTGCGAGCGCAGCGACAATTGCACATTGGATGGAAACACCACCAGGCCATTAGCCTCGGTGAGCTCGCTCTGCGGATAGAACGTCAAAAGTGCATTGAGCACCACCAGCGCCCGGTCGGATATCCCGATCAGCGCCCGTGCTTCGCACAGCGAGCGAAACAGTTTCCATTTATCAACAGCGGCCTCCGGATCGACCTCTCTGGCCTGGACCTGCGTTGCCAGCATGCCAAGCGACAGCGATCGCCGCCCAAAGGGCGTCGTGAATGCATTCCCGGTCTGCATGTCTCCTACCTTTCAATCAGGCAAAAGAAACCCGCTCGCCAAAACGACGCCAAACACTCTTGACACTGATTCCCGGAAATGCGATTCTCTGATTGCTACATCTATGAGAAGGGCTTCCGCGACGGCAACGTTCGGGAGCTTTTTCTTTTGCGGTTAATCTCCTGTTTTTCTTACTGTTTCCGATTCCCCGAACGCTCGATAGAGTTCGTCAAGGTTATCAGCAATATATGCACCGAAACGCGAAGCATTTTTAGCTTTCAACGCTAGGGTAAAACTCTTTCCTGTGTCCTTCATCTCTGCACTGAGCAATTTGTCCTTCGCAGACCAAGTTTTTGCCTTTGGAGTACTCGTTTTCTGAGTGGGCTTCTTCGCTCTATTCAAAAAATCAAAAAGCCGGATAAACCGCTCATCGCTTTCGCCAACGTTAAAGCCGTCAGAATGAACAAACTCATCCGCTTTGGCCTTGCCACCGGGTTGCTCGAAAAACTTCGATAATTGCCACCATCTATCGCGGCCGGTGGCTTTTGCAGCACCAACGGCAAGCACGATATGTTCAGGAATATGCGTCGATACGGACTGCATCTTGGAAAAGGTTGTAGGATCAAGCGCCAAGGCCGATTTGATGACAGCCTGATCGTAACCAAGATCGCTCAAACGCTTCGCAAAGAATGTCCGCTCAATGAAGGAAAGGTTTTGCCGGGCCGCATTTTCCTGACCTTGAGCGATAACATGATCCTGGTCAGCCATGGGCTTGACGACAGCGCGAACGAGCTTACCGAGTTGTCGGGCAACCTTAACGCGGCGGTGACCAAAGACGATCTGGTAACGCCCAGTTGCCGTGGGATGTGGCCGCACGAGAATAGGAGAGTCCTGCCCTCTCGTTTCAATGGCGGTCAGGAGCTCTTGGAACGGTGCATCATCTTCATCAATGCGATCAGAAACAAAGGAGCCATCGATAAGCGCAGGGTCCAGCTCAACAACGCTGCCCTTTGCCAGTTCCTCAAATGAACTCTTGATCGAACGTGATGCACCGGTAACGACATAGGAGAGCGCGTCATTGCGCTCCGGCTTCATAGGCGCCGGGTTCATCACGCTGCTGAAAATATCCTTGCGGGCCATCTAACTCCGTCCACTCTCAATCATGCATTTGATTTTCTTGATAAAAACCAGCGTTTTTACCGCAGTAAACTGTGTTGCCATCTCACCGTCCCCATGCACGATGAACAAGCGATGCAATTTCCGAATTAACCGCATCCAATGATTCAATCGCCCGTTCATAGGTTGTGCGGGTGAAACTGTTCTTCTCGACCTCATAAAGCGTCTGTTTGGTCAATCCCGCGTCGGAAACGGCGGTGGATTTCAGCATCGGATTGGCAAGGATTTCCTCGGCCAGCATCGATTGCATGAAACCAACCATTTGCGCCTGTGGAATATCTGTGGGTTCATAGCGGGTAATGAGATAGCGGAACCAATCCAGCTCCACTTTCGCACCGGCTTGTTTGACAGTCTTCAGAATGCCACCGAGCATCAAAAGAAACTGCGACATCGACATCAAATCGAGCATCTGCGGATGAACGGTAATAAGAACGGATGTGGCAGCAGACATGGCCGTCAAGGTCAGATAGCCCAATTGCGGCGGACAATCGATCACCACCACATCATAACGATCATCCACGGCTTCGAGCGCGCCAGCTATGCGCGTAAAAAATTGCCTGCCTTCGCGTGATGCCTTATCCTGCATGGCCAGCGGCGTGTCATACTCGTATTCCTGCAGCTCAAGATTAGCCGGGATAATGTCGAGACCAGGAAAATTGGTTGACAGAATGACATCGGTAATTGGCTTGCGCTCTTCATCGTACCGGATGGACTCATAGAGTGACAAATTTCTGTCCAGCTCCGGCTGAAAGCCGTGCAATGCAGAAAGAGAAGCCTGCGGATCAAGATCAATTGCAAGAACCCGGTGTCCTGTCAGCGCGAGATATTGCGCCAGATGAGCTGCCGTCGTGGTCTTGCCGGAACCACCCTTGAAGTTAACAACTGCGATAACCTGCAGCTTGTCGCCAGCCTTGCGATGCGGAACGTATTTTTTCACTTCCGTCCGGCCATTGCGATCAAGGTAATGACGCAGTTCCAGCATTTGCTCGGCAGTGTAGGAGCGGCGGCCGGACGACGCTTGTGCCGGTTCTGGGCCCTTCCCTTCCAAGTGCAGCCGCTTGAGATTGTTTTGCGTAACGCCAAGATAATGCGCCACTTCAGCCATGGAAAATTGGCGCAACGTCTTCTTGGCGTTCGGCGGAAATTTTTCCATCCGAAGCTGATTCAAGCGGCGTGATATCTCTGCACCCTGATCGAGGATCTTGTCATCAAACTCAAACTTGGGCAGAGGCATGGCGAAATTCATCGAGAGCAAAACCTCTAATAGCGCTTTTTCTAAGCATTTCCTTAAAGAAGCGCTATTAAGCTCCGATTCTCAAGTGCCGGCAAGAAATTTTAGGTTAACAAATGGTTAACGGAACTTGGCAAACCAATATAGCAATACTTGCCCAACTGCGCCGCTTGCTATTTGCCAAAAACAGAACATCACTCATCACATCACCTATATGTTTGATTTGGTTGGTATATTTCGACATATTTACCGCAGTAAAGTTTAACGACAAGGTTTTATGCATGGAATCCACCGCTATCCCAGGCAAACTGTAACTTAGCTTTAAGCCAAAGTTATCCCATGATTGTTTAACCGGATAGTCTCGGATTAACCGTTCTCAGCCCCGTAAATCAGCCATCCGAGGCGAATCGCACGCGATTTCGTCCTTCCGACTTAGCGCGGTACAGCGCGACATCAGCTGCCTTGATCAAACGTGGCAATTCAGCCTCGCCGAGGGGACCCGAAGCCACACCAAAACTGGCTGTCATGCTGAGCCGAACATCGTTGCCAATCAGAATTTCATGCCGCTGCAATGCCAATCTTATCCGACGGGCACGCATCACCGTATCTGCCAACAGATCCCCCGATGACAGGATAGCAAACTCTTCGCCACCAAATCTGGCAATGACATCTGCCGGACGCAACATGGAGCGTATGAGATCAGCTACCTCTTTCAAGACGCGATCTCCCGCCTGGTGGCCGTAAGTATCATTAACCTGCTTGAAGTAATCGATATCAAGAAGGATAAGACAGGCACGCTCTGGCTCCTCCTCATTGTTCTGCGGGCTCCGGCCGATGAGATCCAGGGTTCTTCGGTTGAAAAGGCCCGTTAGCCCGTCAGTCTCCGCTTGTTCCCTCAGTTTATCGGTTAAAACTGCCCGTTCCTGCAATTTGCCACGAAGTGTTTGGATGGCATCGAACAGGTGCCGCATTTCACCAGTGTAGTGCTGGCTTTGAGTGGCCGGTACCAGCCGATCCCGTGCAAGGCCGATAACCTCTTCCCGTGCGTACAGCAAAGGTGACAGTACGGACCTGTGGACCATGCGGACAAGGCTGATTAACGTAAGAAGAATTGCCATTGTTATCGCTATGACCATAAACAGTGTATTCAGGGCGCGGTCCCGGGCCAGAATGAGTTCATCGATTGTCACGTTCAAGAACTCTGTACGCAAACTCTCCAGCGGTCGAAGTGTCTTAACAAAACGCGCCGTAAACTCCTCTGCATTCATTGAATAGCCGCCGGAATTTCTGCCCTCCACTATGAGCGTGTCTACGATTCCCAGCCCATCGCCAAAAAAAATATCCGCTCAATTTCCTCGCGTTTGCCTGAAAGACGGGGATCGCTTCGAAAAAGGGCATCCTGCCCGCCAATCAATCGCCAAAGCTCGTTGATACGCCCCCGTGTTCTACTGCTTTCAATGAAATTCTTTCGATCCAGCGGATGGCCTGTGGCTATGGGCGCCATAATCTGCGACGCAATGCGCCCGCCATATTCCCTGAGATCACTCAGCATGTGCCCGGTCAGTACTGAAGCCGCGATACCACCGTCGGTATCGACAAGCTCATTGACGTTCCAAGCCACAACAGACTGGTAATCATCAACGACCGCCAGCATTCCCTCAATACCTTGTTGCACATCCTCCAAGCGCTTTTCATTGACTGCGAGATTGTCTACACGATCGACTTCCGCCCTGGCATATTTAAGCCGGAAACGAACACTCTCGATGTAACGCAAGGGGATAGGATGCTCGGGATCGTCCAAATCTGCGGTAGCGGGCCGTGCAATCACATTCAGAGCGGCATCGCTTGCCGCCCGAAATTCCGCAAGGCGCTGCAATGCGGCAGTTGATGGAGCACCGATACTTCCCATGACGACATTGGATGGACCACGTTCGGCCGAAATTCGGTTTGCAGCATCCAATACCAACCGAAAGCGTTCCACATGGGCAAGGTTTTGCCGTGCTAGCCAGTAGTCGCCATACGACGGCGCTATGACGCTCGCAGCAAGCACGGCTGTGCAAACAACCGCCATGCCTGCACCGGTCCAGAGTTTCCAGTACAGGCTACGCCCGGTTTGACGTGACAAGCTCGCTTCGGTTGACGAAGGGGAGGGCGTTCCAGGAGATTTCCCGGAACGGGTGGGGCGAAGTGAAATCAATCGAAACTATCCTAGAGCAAATTTTGTTTATTCGAAGCCAGTTCTGTTTCTCGGATGGCGAGGCAATCCACGCGGAAGGTAGCAAGGCCGATGTTTACCCATCGGACGAAGCTGCCTGACAAAGTGGGTGTCCGCCAGCCGGAAACCCGAAGGGCCGGGTGAATTTGGGCCAATTCCTGCGGGCTTTGACTTCACCCGATGGGTAAACATCGGTCTTGTCAAACCCCTTGACCTTGCCCACAAATTCCCTCCGGCAGAACGGCTCCGAATAAGCAAAACTTGCTCTAGCACCATAGGTCGCACCAGCAGCTTTCAACTGCTTGCAAGACTGTACTTCGTCCCCTCTGAAGTCTGTGTCCAATCCGGATCACATGTTCTCTTAGTTCAATCCTATGAACGGTTTGAAATAAGATATCAATAGGCCATAAAAGCTAGGCAAAATGCCGACGATCGCCGATCAAGTACGATTGTTATAAATTCGAACTCAAATGCTGCAGAAGCAATGAAATCGCACCGATTTCTCCGGTGCGATTTCACTGTTAAGCGCTTACTTTTCAGCGTCTGCCTTGCGGCTCGCGTCATCCTCAACCAATTCGTACCACATCGCATTGAGCACCGCAAAAGCCGCTGCAAACGGCAATCCCAAAAGCCAGGCGAAATACCACATATCATTGCTCCTTCATCGAACTAGTAAGCATGGCCGCTCTTGTTGCTGACAGTCGTCTCGTCAACCTTGCCCCACAGTACCCGGTAGACCCATGTCGTATAGGCAACGATCAGCGGAATGAAGATTGCGCTGACCACCAGCATAATGAACAATGTCAGATGACTGGATGACGAATCCCATACGGTAAGGCTTGATCGGGCATCAATCGACGAAGGCAGGATGAAAGGAAACATCGAGAGGCCCACCGTCGCGATGATGCCAAAGATCGACAGCGCGCTTGATAGCATTGTCGCAATTTCGCGCTTTGCCCGAAATCCGAGCAGGGCAGCAGCGGCGCCAAGAAAACCAAATACCGGAGCAGCCAGCATCCAGCTGTGCGCATTAAAATTGGCAAACCAGGCATTCTTGTCCTGCACCACTGTTTTCAGCAGCGGATTTGACGGTCCGGCCGGATCAATCACACTGGTGATGCGATAGCCGTCAAAACTCAACCACAACACAAGCCCTGCCAAGGCAAAGAGGACAATCGTAAGGGGAGCTGCAATGCTGCCAAACCGCCGGGCGCGCTCGGCGACGATACCCGACGCCTTGAGTTGCAGCCAGGCACTGCCATGCATAACCAGCATAGAGACCGATAGAAGCCCACACAGAAGCGCGAAGGGATTGAGCAGGCCAAAGAAGGACCCTTCGTAGAAAATGCGCAGGTCGCCGTTAAAACGGAAAGGAACGCCCTGCAATACATTGCCAAGCGCCACGCCGAAGATCAGCGACGGCACGAAGCCTCCAACAAACAGTGCCCAATCCCATGCTGAACGCCAAACCCTGCTCTCGCGTTTGGAGCGATATTTGAAGGCAACCGGCCGCACAATGAGGGCTGCCAGAATGATGAACATCGCCAGATAGAACCCTGAAAAGGATACAGCATAAAGCGGCGGCCATGCGGCAAAGATTGCGCCACCCCCAACGATAAGCCACACTTGGTTGCCTTCCCATATGGGACCAATTGTGTTGATAGCGATACGGCGTTCCATATCTGTCCGTGCTACGAAAGGCAGCAAGGTACCGATGCCCAGATCAAATCCGTCAGTGACGGCAAATCCAATCAGAAGCACACCGAGCAGAACCCACCAAATCAGCCGCAACGTTTCGTAGTCAATGAATTGATGCAAAATCATGATTGTTTACTCCGCCGGTACAATGTGAGGGGAAATCAGGGTTGCTTCCGGTTCAGTGTCCGGTTCCGGCCCCTTGCGGATCGCACGCAGCATCAACCCCATCTCGATGATGAAGAGCACGGTATAGATCACCACAAATCCGGCGATAGTGATGAGAAGCGATGTTGCGCCAAGATTGGAGACCGCAGCGGCCGTTGGCAACACGCCCTCAATGATCCAGGGCTGACGTCCGAACTCCGCGACAATCCAGCCAAGTTCCGCAGCGATCCAGGGGAGGGGGATCGCAAGGACGGCAATACGCAAGAGCCATGGATAGGTGTCCAACTGCCGGCGCACCGACAAAATGAAGAACGTCATCGTGAGTAGGATGAAGAACATGCCTAACCCAACCATGATGCGGAATGACCAGAAAAGCGTCGGTACATGCGGAACAGTATCCCACGCCGCTTTTGCGATCTGCGCCTCGGTGGCTTGACGTGGATCATCCACATAGCGTTTGAGGAGCAGGGCGTAGCCAAGATCAGCCCCGTTATCTTCAAACGTGGTGCGTATATCAGGGGAAACCGTAACGGTACTGCCAGCCTCGCGAATCTTCTGGAGCGCGTCGTAAGCAAGCAAACCCTGCCTTATCCGCTTCTCGGCATGCACAACCAGATCTTCGATGCCGGGGATGACGGTGGTCAGCGACCGCGTGCCGATCAGGCCCATGACCCATGGAATATGCACAGCATAATGGGTTTCACGTGCCTCCTGATCTGGAAAACCAAAGGCCGTGAAAGCCGCCGGGGCCGGTTCGGTCTTCCACATGGCTTCGATAGAAGCGAGTTTCATTTTCTGATGCTCGGTCGATAGATAGCCGCTCTCATCACCCAGAACGACAACCGAGAGTGATGCAGCAAGTCCGAATGACGCTGCGACCGTCATCGACCGTTTGGCGAGGGCTGTGTGACGGCCTTTAAGCACATACCATGCCGATACGCCGAGAACGAAGATTGATGCCGTTACGTAACCGGCGGAAACGGTGTGAACAAACTTGGCCTGGGCCACTGGATTGAACAAAACCGCAAAGAAATCAGTGACTTCCATCCGCATCGTCTGCGGATTGAATGCTGATCCAACCGGGTTCTGCATCCAGCCATTGGCGATCAATATCCACAGAGCAGAGAAGTTTGAGCCAATCGCAACGGCCCATGTTGCGGCCAGATGCCCGACTTTGGAAAGTTTGTCCCAACCAAAGAAAAAGAGGCCAACAAAGGTGGCTTCCAGAAAGAATGCCATCAACCCTTCAATGGCTAGCGGCGCTCCGAAAATATCGCCCACATATTGACTGTAGTAGCTCCAGTTCATACCGAACTGGAATTCCATGACGATACCCGTGGCAACACCGAGCGCAAAATTGATGCCGAACAGCGTACCCCAGAACTTGGTCATCTGCCGCCAGATTGCCCGGCCGCTCATGACATAGACCGTTTCCATGATGGCAAGCAGCACCGAGAGGCCAAGCGTTAACGGCACGAAGAGAAAATGATAAAGCGCCGTTATCGCAAATTGCAGACGCGAAAGCGCAACAATGTCGAGTTCCATTTGCATTTGCCGGGCTACAAGTCCGGCCCCCTGTTGTTCAGCATCGCCAGCGGCAAATGCTGAGTGAATGAGACTACGGCCTTAGTCCGGCCGCAGTGCCAAAAGTGCGGCGTCAAACATCGGTTCGCCGCGGCGTATCGAGGCAATAATGCGCCCCTGTTTCAAGATCAGCAGCCGGTCAGTTATCTCGGCCTCCCGCCGGTTATGGGTAGCGATGATAACGGAACGCCCGTCCATATGCTGCGTCAGGCGACACAGGACATCCCGTGCGGTCTCGCCATCAAGACCCTCCGTGGGTTCATCCAGCAGCCAAAGCTTTGTGTTACGTAACAAAAGACGCGCAAGGGAGAGACGGCGCGCCTGACCGCCAGAAAGGCCTTGTCCGCCTTCGCCAAGCCGCGCGTCCAGTCCGCGAGCCATTGTTTCGGCATGGTCGGCCAGTCCCGCAATCGCCAGCGCACCCCAAAGATGGTCATCATCGGCATCCGGAGCGGCAAGTTTGAGATTGTCGCGCAGACTGTCCTGAAAGAGTTCGGTTTTTTGCGTGAGCAGTGTAGCGGTCGCACATGCAGCGTTTCCATGTGTTGGTGTCAAATCGCCCGCGATCAACGCAAGCAATGTCGATTTACCGGCACCACTGGGACCAATCAGAGCGATGCGTTCGCCGTCAGCCATAGACAGAGATATGTCGTGCAGGGAAGCAGCGCTCGTCCCGCGATGGGACGCGGTGATGTTTTCAAGCTGAACAACAAATCCCTCCGGGGGAGGGGAGGGGAGAGCAGGGGGGGGGGCAGTTACGAGACGTGGTCCAATGCGCCTCGCACTGAGGACCGTACGGGCCAATTCCAATGCACCGCGCCGCAAACCCGCAAAAGGCTCGAGAGCCGCCAGGGCAATCAACAATCCAAACGCCGCAACAGGAGCACCAATCGCACCAGCTTGAGCGAGAACAGCCACGCCGACGAGCGTACCTGCCAGCAGAACTGCCGAAGCGATACCAAAACCGGCTGTAACTGCCATTTCGGTACGATTCAACGCATCGTCGGCTTGGGCCAACCGGTCATCGGCGGCCTTGATTGTTTCGCGCTGCGCCCAAATACGCCCAGCCATGATTAATTCAGTCTGGCCGGACACCAGATCAATCACGCGGGAGCGCAACGCCTCCAATGCGTGCGTGCGGCGGCGGGATGCGCCGGTTGAGAAGCGCGCGGCAAGAACGGGAATTCCAAAACCAGTAAGCAACAGCCAGCTTCCGGCCATCAGACCCAGCAAGGGGTGCATCAGACCTAGCGCAACGCTGACAACCAGAGCCGAACACAGTGCGACAGCAGCGGGCACCAGTACCCGCAGATACAAGGAATCCAGCGCATCGATATCGGCGGTGAGCCGGAACAAAAGCTTGGCTGGACGGCGTAAAAGCGATTGCGCCCCGTCAGGCATTGCCCAGCCGCGGAAAAGCTTCTCACGCAACGCTGCCAAAACACCCAAAGTGGCATCGTGAGTCGTCAACCGCTCGCCATAGCGGGCGGCGGTGCGGGCCAATGCCAAAAACCTTATCCCGGCAGACGGAGCGAAAACATCGAATGCGAAGGCTGCAGCGGATGAAAGCCCGGCAATTGCCGTCGCCGTAATAAACCATCCCGATAATCCAAGCAGGGCGACACCGGCCAAAACTGTCGCGGCTGCCAGAAGAGCACCGGTCAAAAGAGTGTAGCGCCGTTCTGCAAGAAAAAGCTGAATAATGGGCTGGAAATCGCACCGGAGAGTCATCACACACTCTCCTTTGAAAAATCGGACCGTAAATCGATAATGCGGTGCGCTCGGGCTGCCAATGCGGGATCATGAGTCGCGATAACCAGTGTTTTGCCGAGTGCCAAAGTGAAAAGCCTACCCGCTATATCGCGTGCGGTTTCGCTATCGAGGTGCGCAGTTGGTTCATCAGCCAGAATGAGCGAGGCATCAGGATCAGCCGCCGCACGGGCAAGCGCCAGCCGCAGCGCTTCACCGCCGGAAAGACCGGAACCGCCTTCGCCAATCGACGCTTTACCACGGGCGTTGGCAACATTTTCCAGTGCCGCCTGCTTGAGGGCAGATGCGACAGCTCCGGCGTTGACATGCGGGTGGCCCAAGGAAACATTTGCGGCAACAGTTCCGGCGAAGATATGCGACCGCTGACCAATCCAAGCAATCTTGTTGCGCTGTTTGAAAGCCGCAGCAGATGTCATCGATTGACCGGCAATGGTTATTCTGCCGTTTTCAATGGGCGCCAAGCCAGCAATGAGCGCCAGAAGCGTGGACTTGCCGGATCCGCTTGGTCCAAGCAATGCAACATGCTCCCCAGCGGAAATGTCGAGATCAAGGTCCTCAAAGATCGGTAAGTCATTGCCGGCGTAGCGAAAAGTCAGGCCTCGGATATGGATAGCCGATGCATCTGCGGCTTCCGGAATAGTTCTAAGCTCTTGTTTTTCCCTGTGTTGCTGACCGGGTAACTGCATACCGTCATTGGCAAGCTGGCGCAGAGCGTCCAGTGCCGCTTCTCCGGCGGCGCGATCATGCCAGACAGAAGAGAGTTCGCGTAGGGGCTCAAAAAAGGCAGGCGCGAGCAAAAGGATGAATAATCCCTCGTTGAGGGTCAGACGGCCGGACCATGTGCCAAAATCAAGCTGCCCAAGCAGATGAAAACCCACATAAACCGCGACCATGGCAACGCCGAGTGCTGCAAAAAGCTCAAGAACGGCCGAGGATAAAAAGGCAATACGCAAGACTGCCATCGTGCGTGTTCGCAAGGATTCGGCATCCGCCCTCAATCGCCGGGCGGTGAGATCAACTGCGTCCAGCGAACGGATCGTTGCCAGACCACGCAAACGATCCAACAGAAAAGCATTCATACTGCCCATTTCAACAAGCTGCGCCTCGCTTGCCGCCTTGGCGCGCCACCCGATGAGCGCCATGAAAATCGGGATCAGCGGTGCCGCGATGAGCAGAACGATAGCCACCGCCCATGAAAGGGAGAGAACACACAGCAAGATGGCAAGTGGAATGACCGTGGCTTTCAGCCGCGCAGGACGGAAGCGTGCAAGATATGGCACAACGGCCTCTGCCTGTTCGGTCAATATGCTCGCGGCTTCCCCGGACGCAGTGCGGCTGGGATCGAGCGGTGAACGGTTGGCGAGGGCTGCAACGCTTTGCTCCCGCAAGGCAGAAAGAGTTGTACGCGCGGCACCAAAGGCCATTCGGTTACCGGCAGCGTCTACCAAGGCCCGCATAACCCCGATGGCAAGTACGCCGAATGCCAGCCAGAGAATATCGGCTATTCCATTACCAGCAGCGATATACCCGACGGCGATACTCAGCAGTCCAGCTTGCGGGAGCCAGAGCAACGCGGCACCAATCTGGACAAAAGCCGCTGCTCTTCTCGGCAACTCCTGTTTCTTTTTCGCTGTGTTTTCAGTCCCTTGCGCAGACACATCAGCCGCTACGGCAGATTCTTCCGCGCGAAGGGCAATGGGAGCACAGACAGCATCAGCTGACATAACATTCAAGCCTTATCCGCATTGCGCTTGGAGCGCCCAAGCGAGATAATCTTGTCCTTCGCCTCAAGTAAACGCGTCACCTTCGCGCCAAGCGTCAGCAAAGTGGCCAAACGGTCCGTTTCGAGCTTCTTGACGTCATCATACCACGTTGTCAGCTGTTCGATCAGCCCATGCATCTCGGCCATACGCGCTTGCGCGTGGCGTTCCGCATCGCTCGCGGGCTGTTGCATCAGAATTTCGCGCAGAACAGAGAGGGTTGGGTCCACTTCGCGCTTCTTCCGCTCTTCGGCGAGTGTGCGCAGTATCTGCCAGACATCATCTGGCGTCGTGAAAAAATCCCGGCGATCATCGGGCAGATGCTTGAGCAATACAAGGTTCCAGGCCTGAAGCTCGCGCAGGCTCATTGAAACGTTGGACCGGGAAATGCCAAGCGAGTCGACGATCTGATCCGCATTCAGCGGTTCAGGAGAGACGTAGAGCAATGCGTAAATCTGCCCGACGGTGCGATTGATGCCCCAACGGCTACCCATCTCGCCAAAGTGCAGTACGAAAGATTGAACGAGCGGAGGAAGATTCATCAGACATTCCCGATATAACAGTTATTTCAGTAATTACTGAAATAACGATATTCCATGGAAGGATGGGATGCAAGCGATGCCGAATGGTCAATTGGCCGCAGACCATTTCTCGACACAAATTCTTTGTTATTCAAATGCTTAAAAACAAAAAAGCCCGGCTTTTGGCAGCCGGGCCTTTCAAACTTTAGTTCCGCTAAAATTGAGGTTAGTTCAATCCGAGCTTGCCGCGCAGTGTCGAGAGGTCTTCAGCCAGCGTGTTCACGGCTGCGGCCAATACCGTACGATCATCGTCAGTCAGCTTGTCATACAACTCGTACCCTTCAGCTGTCTTGTACTTCGACAATGTCTTGTCGACAGTGTCGAAATTACCGGAAACCTTGGTAACGAAAGCTGCATCATCCTTTTCGATCAGCGGGCGAACCAGATCGAAAATTTTGCGCGAGCCGTCGAAGTTTGCCTTGAAGTCCCACAGATCCGTGTGGCTATAGCGATCTTCTTCACCGGAAATCTTGGTTGCGGCGACCTCTTCCATCAATGCAGCGGCACCACCAACAACCTTTTCCGGAGGGAATGTCAGCTCTGTAATACGCTTGTGGAGTTCAACAACATCTGCCTGCAGCTTATCGGCAAATTCATTCAATCCTTCCGTGCTGTTCTGGCTGAAAAGACCATATTCAAGGCGATGAAAACCAGTGAACCCTGGATCTTTCTCAGCCTTTTCATGATCGTCAGCACGGGAATCGATCGAACCATCAAGATCGCTGAACAGTTCGGCAACTGGTTCAACGATTTCGTAGTTCATACGGGTCGGAGCATAAAGTTTCTTGGCTTTTTCGAGATCGCCGGCCTTGATGGCATCTGTGAAGGCCTTGGTTTCTGTAACCAGTTTTTCCAGGTTCTCACCGATAAAAATCTTGTATTCAGCGATCGGGCCAACGAGGTCGAGCGGCGATACTTCAGCATTCGCGGCACGCGGCGCAATGACCGCCGTAACGGCGAAAACACTGGCTGCAAGGTAGGCTCTGAGTTTCATGGATAGCTCCTTCAGGATTTGCTGTTTGTTGGAGTGTGGCCGGCTGCTTCCAGTAAGGTTCGGCCGAGAAAATCGTTGGCATCGACAACGCCGGGCAAGGTGAAGAAGAATCCACCGCCGATCGGCTTGATATATTCTTCCAGCGGCTCGCCATTCAGCTTGGTTTGAACGGCAATGAAACCCTTTTCCAAATCCGCTTGATAGCAAATGAACAAAAGGCCTTGTTCAAGCTGACCGGACTTGCTCACGCCGTTCGAATAATTGAAGGGGCGGCGCAGGATCAGATTGGCTTCTGCGGCCTCGGTGCGGTTGTTTGCAAGCCTGATATGGGCGTCAAGCGGCGTTACTGTGCCCTCAGGGTCTTTCGGGTAATCCGGCACCTGTGTTTCGTGATGTCCGCCAAATGGCGCACCGGTTGGCTTGAGGCGTCCGATAATACGCTCCTGTTCGCCAAGCGGCGTACGGTCCCACCGCTCGACAAAATTACGGATAATGCGCACGGCCTGATATGTCCCGTTACGCGCCCACACCGGTTCATCGCCAATGCCTTGCACCCAGACAATTCGATCCATCAAAGCAGTGCTGCTTGCATCCGGGTTGGCTGAGCCATCGCGAAAGCCAAGGAAATTGCGGGCGCTTTGGTGCGTACCGTCAGGGCTGCGCGGCAAAACGGGGACAGAACCTTCCTGTTTCCAGCGCAAAACCATCAAATCCGGCAGGTTTTTCAAGATATCGCGCAGGGCATGAATATTGGTGTCCGGCGTATTGGACGAGATCTGCAAAGACAAATCCCCGTAGCAGAGAGACTGGTCAAGCGCGTCATTCGTAAAGGCCTTCATGCGCGAAAGCCGTGCCGGTTTGTGCGGCAACAGCCAGTCACGCTGATCAAAGAACGATGCACCGAGTGAAACGGTCATCGTCAGATTATCCGGCAGTACGATGGGACCGAGAATACCGTTATCTGCGGGCGGCAGCTTGTCATCCAGGGCAGGGGGCGTGCCGCCCTTCATCAGAAAGGCAATGCGTTCCGAGAGTGTACGGAACAGCCGTTCGACGTCTGCAGGCGTATTGGCAAGCACCCGGAACGACGCAATCATGCCTGCAGCGGGGCGAGGGGTCACGATACCAGACTGATATTGGCCATGGAACGGCTGCTGCTCCAGCATCTTGTCGCTGAGCGGCGCATCTGTGACCTGTTCGCCATTGTTTTCAGCAGCTTGTGCACCGCTCATTCCGGCAGCCAGAGCGGCACCGCCTGCCGCTCCGACTCCGAGCAGTAGGCTGCGGCGACTGGTGATGAAAGCTTTTGTGTTTGTTTCTTCCGTCATGATCAAATCCCGTCTATTCGAGCCCGACAGCCGCATTGAGCTTGCCAATGGAATCGGCCAGCGCCTGCATCTGTGCAGCGAGTGCCTTGCGGCTATCAGCATTCACATTGTCATAAGGCGGGAAACCAACGGGTCCGCGCAGCGCTTTCAGCGCGCCATCGACGGCGGCGATCCGCGTCTCAATATCAGCCATGACAGCAGGCGAGCCTTGCGCCACTACTGGCTTCATCAGTGCCATCATGCGCGAAACACCGGCAATATTGGCTTCAAAATCAAGCAGATCAGACTTTGCATAGTGATCTTCACCCGCCGCAATCCGTGTGCTGGCAATCGTATTGATAAGGCGGGCTGCACCGCTGGCAATCTGGTCCGGCGGGATGCGTAACGACCGCACGCGATCTTTCAGCGCTGTCACGTCAGCCAGCAGCTTGGCAGAAACGGGCGTCAGACCGTCTAGGTTCGCGGTGGAATACAAGCCATACTCAATGCGGTGGAAACCGGTAAAACCGGCATCCGCCTCACGCTTCTCCAGATAATCGGCAACGGGATCGATGGCATTGTGCAGATCAGCGAAGCGATCCGCGATCGGTTCCATCTGCATATAGGGCAGACGAGCCTTCTGATAAGCCTCGCGCGCCTTGTCGATGTCGCCAGCCTTGATTGCATCGTCCAGCGCCTGAACACCTTTTACGAGGGCGCTCGACTGCGTTGCAAGAAACACCTGATATTCGGCCAAAGGCCCAACGAAGGCCACAAGCGCCGGGCGAGCAGCGGCGGCAGAAGCTTCTGCAGACGGCATAACAGTCAGGCTTCCGCGCGGGCTGGTGAGAAGCCCACAGGTGATTTCATATTTACCGGGATTGAGTTTGGCAGTGAGCGTCTGGGTGAAGCCCGGGACGATATTCTCCCGTTCTTCCAATACCATAACACCATCGAGGATTTCCCATTCAAGGGCGCGATCAGACTTGTTGACGATGTTGAACGTGGTACGTCCTGCCGGAACGGTCAATGTATTCGGATCGCATTTTCCTTCGCTGATAGTCACCACGATGGCGCCGTTCGCTGCGCCGGTCCTGACTTTGGTCGAAGCGTAATAAAACGCTGCGCCGCCTGCGAGCACCAATAGTACAGCACCGGCAATGCCGAACTTCATCAGCTTTTGTGAGGGCGGACGGGGAGCGGAGTTCCCGGTGGCTTGCGACATGGAGGAAACTTTCAATGAGTGGGGCGGGATGCGGCAACAGCATTTTGGCGCTGTGGCATCGGACGCAGAAAGAAGGAAAGACTAATGGTGAGGAACCCGACATAGGCGATAATTTCGCCCAGCGTCGGCATATCCTGATATCCGAACATGCCTGAAAGCAGCGTGCCGAAAGCACTGCTGACCGGCAAAACATCACTAATATCAAAGACTACGGTCTGCAGACTGTTCCAGACACCGGCTTCGTGCAGATGGCGCAGCGAGCCTGCGAGGATGCCGGCAGCGACAACAAGAATGAACAATCCGGTCCAATAAAAGAAGCGTTTCAGATTGAGACGCACGCCGCCGGCATAGATGCCATAACCCAGACACACCGAAACAATGATGCCAAGCAGGGCACCGAGCGGCGCATCGGAATTGGCGCTCTGCTGAAATATGGCAAGCAGGAAGAATACGGATTCGAGACCTTCGCGAGCCACCGCAAAGAACACCATACCGACCAGAGCAAGGCCCTGACCGGAAGAATGGGCCAATGCACCGTCGATAGAAGAATGCAATTCGGATTTGATCGAACGCGCGGCCCGGCGCATCCAAAACACCATAGAACACAAGACGATAACGGCAACGAAGCCAACAATCGCTTCAAAAAATTCCTGCGCTTTTTGTGGAAACTCCGCACTGATAAGCTGCAACCCTGCGCCGACAAACAGCGAAAGAGCTACGGCCAGCAGAATTCCAACCCACACGGCGGGCATCCATGCGCCACGGCCGGTCTGCTTCAAATAACTCGCAACAATGCCAACAATCAGCGCGGCTTCAATACCCTCGCGCAGCATGATCAAAAATGGAACAAGCATTAAAATAAATCCTCGACGCTGCCAGCCCTAATGTTGAGCCGCACAGCGGCCAGTCATAAACCGGCGCGAAAAACGAAGCAATAACAATATATTAGAAGAATTCTAAGAAGCAGAG
This sequence comes from Phyllobacterium sp. 628, assembly GCF_014189505.1. Taxonomy (GTDB): domain Bacteria; phylum Pseudomonadota; class Alphaproteobacteria; order Rhizobiales; family Rhizobiaceae; genus Phyllobacterium. The sequence goes on from NZ_CP050302.1 coordinate 314,197, forward strand.
ATGCGGAATTTCTACAATCTTTTCCGTATGTTGAGTGGTTTAGTATAGTATTTTGCGACATGAAATCTGGAGATTTCAGGGATCGGCGAAATCAAGTTTGCTGGAAAACATGAAGTTGGCAGACAGGTTTACCGAGGCGCTGTCTCCATGTACCCCCGGTTTCGTGGCGTGGGAACAGTGTCAAAACGGCTATTCGCAGATACACGAAGACAGCGATTTACACATTTTCGCCACATTCTAAGGGGCCTTGCCCCATTCTTGCCTCAATGTCAGGTGGTTTTCCGCCGGTCCGGAGCGCCTCACTGCATTCATTTGCAGAGGCGCTCCACCGGTTGCGTCATTATTGCGGCTTGCCGTAACCGCCGCCAGTCGGCGTGACGATGATGAAGGCTTCACCTGCGTCCAGAACCGTATGCGCGCATCCGCCCAGCGGCTCGACCGTGCCATCTTTCCGGCGGACGGAATTGGCACCGGTCTGACCCGGCTCGCCGCCATCCAACCCGAACGGTGCAACACGGCGATGACCGGAGAGGATAGCGAAGTCGAGTTTCTCCTGCGCCCGTATCGTCCGCTTGGTTCCGTTGCCTGCAGACCATTTACCCTTGCCGCCGGAATCCGGACGGATGTGGAAATCTTCCAGCACCACCGGAAAACGCGTTTCCAGAATTTCCGGATCGGTCAGCCGGGAATTGGTCATGTGCGTATGGATGGCATCGGCACCATTGTAACCCGGACCCGCCGGAGCACCGGAACAGATGGTCTCGTAATACTGATACTGATCATTACCGAAAGTCAGGTTGTTCATCGTTCCCTGCGCCGCAGCCTGTGCACCGACAGCGCCAAACAGACAATTGGTCACCGCCTGACTGACTTCGACATTTCCCGCCACAACCGCAGCGGGATATTCCGGCGAAAGCATGGTGCCGTCAGGCACTATGATATGAATAGGCCGCAAGCAGCCGGCATTCATCGGAATGTCGCTTTGTACCAGCGTACGGAAGACATAGAGAACAGCGGCGCGGGTGACCGGACGCGGCGCGTTGAAATTGTCGGCGCGCTGTGCCGACGTGCCGGTGAAATCCACCGTCACTTCGCGGGCGATCTTGTCGACGGATATGTTGACGACAATGCTGCAACCCTGATCCATCTCGTAAGTAAAGCTGCCATCCTGCAACTGGTCGAGCACGCGGCGCACGCTCTCGGCCGCATTGTCCTGCACATGGCCCATATAGGCCTCGACGACATCCTCGCCGAAATGCCGGATCATCTTGCGCAGCTCGGCAACGCCCTTTTCATTGGCGGCAACCTGCGCTTTCAGATCGTTGACATTCTGCAGCAGTGTGCGCACGGGATAACGCGCGCCGGTCAACAACGCCGCCAGCTCATCCTCACAGAAGCGGCCACGATCGAGCAGCTTGAAATTGTCGATATAGACGCCTTCTTCCTCGATATTGGTCGCAAGCGGTGACATGGAACCCGGCGCGATGCCGCCAATATCCGCGTGGTGACCACGACTTGCCACCCAGAAACGGATTACCTTGCCCGCATCGTCAAAGACAGGGGTGCAAACGGTCAGATCCGGCAGATGCGTGCCGCCATTATAGGGCGCATTGATCAGGAAGACGTCGCCCGGATGAATAATTGGATTTTCGCGGATCGCAGCGGCAACGGACGCATCCATGGAACCAAGATGCACCGGCATGTGCGGAGCGTTGGCGACAAGATTGCCTTCCGCATCAAAGACCGCACAGGAGAAATCCAGCCGTTCTTTGATGTTGACGGAATAGGCGGTGTTTTGCAGCGTCACACCCATCTGTTCGGCAATGGACATGAAGAGATTGTTGAAAATCTCCAGCATTACCGGATCGGCGCGGGTGCCAATAGCCGAACGGTCGGGAAGTGCCTTGATGCGCTTCAGAACGATATGGTTCTTCGCCGTCAGTTCAGCCTGCCAGCCATCCTCGATAACGATCGTCTGGTTTGGCTCGATGATGATGGCAGGACCGGCCAGACGCTGACCGGGTTGCATCGCATCGCGCAGCACCACTGCTGCATCGTGCGCGGTGCCCTGTGAATAGAACCGGTTCTGCCGAACGGCTTCGGGTCTGCCGGTTGCAGTTGCATCAACGATTGCTTCCGCCTGACCGGCACCGCCACCAACCGTTTCCACCTCAACCGCGTCGATCACCAATGCCTTGTTCTCGGCAACGAAACCAAAGCGGCGCTTGTGCAGAACCTCGAACTCGCGGCGCAGACGGGCGATGCTGTCGTGAGACGGGAACGCTGCCTCGACAGCCAGCACTGTATCGGTTCCGGCATAGCGGATATGAGCGCGAACGAAAGTTGTTGTCTCGCCTTCGGCAATGCCTTGCGCCTTGAGTTCCGCAAGACATTCCTGCTGAAGTTCGGCGCCGAGGACAGCAAGCGGGGCCGGGGCGCTGTCATCGAGCGCTATGCCCAGCGCCTTCTGCCGCGTGGCACGGATATCGGCGAGACCCATACCATAAGCCGACAAAAGACCGGACATGGGATGAACGAGAATGCTTTTCATACCCAGCGCATCGGCTACCAGACAGGCGTGCTGTCCACCTGCACCGCCGAAGCAACTCAGGGCATAGCGTGTCACGTCATAGCCGCGCTGGACAGAAATTTTCTTGATCGCCTCAACCATATTGGCAACGGCAATGCGGATGAAGCCATCGGCCACATCTTCAGGGCTGCGGCCATCGCCGATCTGTGCGGCCAATTCAGCAAAACGGGTGCGAACGACATCGACGTCCAGCGCTTCGTTCTGGTTCGGGCCAAAGATCGGCGGGAAGAACTCCGGCATCAGCTTGCCAACCATGACATTGGCATCGGTGACCGCAAGCGGGCCGCCATTGCGATAACAGGCGGGACCCGGATTGGCTCCGGCAGAATCCGGCCCGACGCGGAAACGCCCGGCGTCGAAATGCAGGATCGAACCGCCACCAGCCGCGACCGTATGGATCAGCATCATCGGAGCACGTACGCGCACGCCAGCCACTTCGGTTTCAAAGGCGCGCTCATACTCGCCGTCGAAATGCGCTACATCGGTGGACGTGCCGCCCATGTCGAAGCCGATAACGTTGGGAAATCCGGCTTCTTCACCAGTACGGGCGAGACCGACGACACCGCCAGCCGGGCCGGACAGGATGGCATCCTTGCCCTGAAACATATCGGCGGCGGTCAGGCCACCGGACGACATCATGAACATGACCCGGGCACCGGTGCGCTCGATATCAAGCTCCGCCGAAACCTGTGCCACATAGCGGCGCAGAACCGGGGAAAGGTAGGCATCGATCACGGTCGTATCGCCGCGACCAACCAGTTTGATCAGCGGCGAAACTTCGTGGCTCACCGAGACCTGCGTGAAGCCAATCTCGCGGGCGATGACAGCCATAGCCGCCTCGTGCTCGGGAAATTTGTAGGCATGCATGAAAACGATGGCGAGCGCGTCATAACCTTCGTCTTTCAGTGCCTGCAAAGCGGTGCGGGCCTGTACAGGATCGAAAGGAATTTCGACGGTTCCATCGGCAAGTACACGCTCACTGATCTCGACTACCTGATCATACAGGGCTTCCGGCTTGATGATCTCGGTGGCAAAAATATTCTTGCGCTCCTGATAACCAATGCGCAGCGCATCGCGAAATCCCCGGGTCGTCACAAGCGCCAGACGTTCGCCCTTGCGCTCCAGCAGCGCATTGGTGGCAACCGTCGTGCCCATGCGCACTTCGCCGATAAGGCCGGAGGGAATGGCTTGCCCGGATGTCAGCCCAAGATGCTGGCGAATGCCATGTACGGCCGCATCCTTATAGGCATCGGGATTTTCCGACAGCACTTTGCGGGCATGCAGCACGCCCTGCGGGTCACGCCCGATAACATCGGTAAAGGTGCCGCCGCGGTCCACCCAGAAATCCCAGCTTCCCATGCTAAACCGCTCCCTCTCAACTGGACTGCCACATTTGTAAGCATGCCCATTTAATAGACTATATCGTCATTGACAATATGTCGATAAAATGATGATATAAATTCGTCAAGGCGGAGGCAAGAAGAATGACGGCGGGGCCGAAAGATAACAGCACGGCGGATATTGAGCAGTTTGCAACGGCATTGCCGAAGCACCTCAAACCTGTCTCTTCCATCGGGCCGATCGTGTCGTCAGCACATCTGGCCGAGGGCGGATCACCTGGACTTTCCGAAGTCGAATACGGAATGATTCTCGCTTCCCACGCTTTTTCCCGCTGGATGGTGCGCTGCATGGCAGCCGCCGGATTGCCGGGCCTCTCGGCGACTGAAATTCTGATCCTGCATTCCGTCCGCCATCGCGGCCGCGAAAAGAAGCTCGCCGATATCTGTCTCGTTCTCGATATCGAAGACACGCATGTGGCGACCTATGCCATCCGCAAGCTGGAAGCCGCTGGACTGGTCACCACAGGCAAAGCCGCCAAGGAAAAGACCATCAAGATCACCAGCAAGGGCGCTGAGGCCTGCACACGCTATGCGCAAATCCGGGAGCGGCTGTTCGTAGCGTCAACCATCAACGCACGGCCTGCCGAAGACACGCTTTCGGAAATTGCTGCCGTGCTGCGATTTCTCTCCGGCGCCTATGATCAGGCGGCCCGCGCTGCTACGACACTTTAAGGGATAGTTGCGTGACCGATACTGTTACTGCCCCGCTTTTGGCCGTGAACAATCTTTCCGTTGAATTTGGTTCATCACGGGTTGTGGAAAATCTGAGCTTTTCCGTCGAGGCAGGGCGTACGCTTGCCATTGTTGGCGAGTCCGGATCGGGCAAGTCGGTCACCTCGCTTTCCGTGATGCGACTGGCCGATATGATGGGCGGGCAGTTTCCTACGGGTCAGGTTCTGTTTGAAAGCCGCAAGGGCCGGATTGATCTGACCACAGCCACACAGAAAACCATGCGCGGCATTCGTGGCAAGGAGATCGCCATGATCTTCCAGGAGCCGATGACATCACTCAATCCGGTTTTCACCATAGGCGACCAGATTGCCGAAGTGCTCGTCCTGCATGAGGGCATGACCAAGACAGCGGCACTGGCCGAGGCCAAGCGGCTGCTCGACATGGTGCGCCTGCCCGACGCAGCCGATCTGCTGGGACGTTATCCGCATCAGCTTTCCGGCGGCATGCGCCAGCGGGTAATGATTGCCATGGCACTGGCGTGCCGGCCAAAATTGTTGATTGCTGACGAGCCGACCACAGCGCTCGATGTAACCATTCAGGCGCAGATCCTCACTATTATCCGCGAATTGCAGACCGAACTTGGCATGGCCGTGATCTTCATTACCCATGACATGGGCGTTGTCGCCGAAATGGCTGACGATGTGGTTGTGATGTGGAAGGGCAGGAAAGTCGAGGAGGGCCCGGTTGCCGATATTTTTGCCAAGCCGCAGCATCCCTATACCCAGACACTGCTCGCCGCCGTGCCGAAACTTGGCAGCATGACCGGAGAGGCCTTTCCCAAGCGCCTGCCGCTGACGGTCATGGATGGTGACACGCCCCGCCTTGTCGGCGGGGAGCATATTCAAAACACGGCACGATATGGTCTGCCGCCGGTTCTTTCGGTGCGCGATCTCGTCGCCCGCTTCAATATCAAGAAGGGCATTTTCGGCGGCGTCACCCACAAAGTGCATGCCGTGGAGAAAGTGTCGTTCGATATTCATCCGGGCGAGACACTGGCGCTGGTAGGCGAATCCGGTTCCGGCAAATCCACCATCGGGCGGACAATCCAACAGCTGCAGAAAGAAACCTCCGGGACCATTTTGTTTGACGGGCGGCCGGTTTCTTCGATGAGCCGCACCGAGCAGCAGAAGCTGCGGCAAGAAATCCAGTACATTTTCCAGGACCCGTTTGCATCGCTTGATCCGAGCAAGACCGTGGGTTTTTCCATTGCCGAGCCGATCCGCACCCATAGGCTGATCGACGGCAGCAAGCCGATCCAGAAACGCGTCGATGAATTGCTGGAGCGGGTGGGGCTGACCAGCGCCCATGCCAGCCGCTATCCGCACGAATTTTCCGGCGGCCAGCGCCAGCGCGTCTGCATTGCCCGGGCGCTTGCTTCCAATCCTAAACTGATCATTGCCGATGAGGCTCTGTCGGCGCTCGATGTATCCATTCAGGCGCAAATCCTCAACCTGTTCATGGAATTGCAGGAGCAACAGGGGCTCGCCTATCTCTTCATCAGCCATGACATGGCCGTGGTGGAAAAAATGAGCCACCGGGTTGCCGTGCTTTATCTCGGCCAAGTGGTGGAACTCGGCACGCGCCAGCAAATCTTCGAGACACCGGCGCATCCCTATACGCAGCGGCTCTTGTCTGCCGTGCCGGTGGCGGACCCCGCACGTGCGCGCAACCGCGCCATGCTGGAAGGTGAAATTCCCAGCCCTATTCGCCGGGTGGGGGATGAACCCGAAATATTCAAGCGGACAGAAATCGCGCCCGGCCACTTTGTGGCGAGTGCAGCCTGAATCAATCGTCTGATTATAATGAGGAGAACATAAGAATGATAAGAACACCACGGGGAATACATGCGGCGCTGCTGGCGCTGGGTCTGGCCGGGACGGCCTTTATAACGGCACCGGCTTTTGCCGCGGGCACGCTCACAGTCTCATCACCGCAGGATCCGGGCAGCTGGGATCCGATCGACACATTTCTGGTCAACTGGGCTTCGGTTGCCACCAACATCTATGATGGCCTGACCTATCGCGGTCCTGATCTCAAACTGGTACCCGGCCTTGCCACCGCATGGGAAGAGCTCGACGCTGGCAAGCGCATCCGCTTCACCCTGCGTGAAGGCGTGAAATTCCATGATGGCGAACCGTTCAATGCGGAAGCCGTGAAATTTACTTTTGACCGCCTGCTGGGCGACGAAGGCAAGAAGGGACCGCAGCGTTCCAACTATGCCGCTATCGACAAGGTCGAAATCATCGATGCCAAGACCGTTGACTTCTTCCTGAAAGCGCCGGACCCGGTGCTTCTGACCAAGCTGGCCGGTTATGGTGCGATGATTGTGCCGCCGAAATATATCCAGGAAAAGGGCGATGATTATTTCAACGCCCATCCGGTTGGCACCGGCCCGTTCAAGGTCACGTCCTACGAGCCAAAGATCGCCATCAAGATGGAGGCCTTTGCCGATCATTGGGGCGGCGCACCGAAACTGTCCAACCTTGAATACCGCTTCATTGCCGAACCGGCGACTGCTGTTGCCGAATTGCAGGCCGGACGTGTCGATCTGGTTATCCCGCCGACCATCCCCGTCGGCATGATCCCGACCATTCAGGCCGATCCAAAGCTGGAAGTGATGAGCACGGCCGGACCGACAGTCTATGCGCTGCGCTTCAACACCAAGAGCGGCCCGACAGCGGATGAACGCGTGCGCAAGGCGCTTATCCTCGGCATCGACCGCAACGCCATCATCCAGTCGATCCTCGGCGGGCAGGCGGCACCGATTGCCAGCTTCCAGGGAGCATTGTCCTTTGGCAACGATCCTGACATGAAGCCGCTACCCTATGATCCCGAACAGGCGAAAGCCCTGCTGAAGCAAGCCGGTATTGCGGCAGGCACCACGCTTCAGATCGATGTGCGGGGCAATGACTCGACCTTCAATGAAGTGTCGCAGGCCATTGCCAGCTATCTGCAGATCATCGGCATCAACGCAACGATCAAGCCCTATGAAGTCAATGTGCTGCTCAACGATATCATCCCTGCCGGGAAGACCGGTGCGATGTTCGAACAGGCATGGGGCGGCTGGACACTGGATTACGACAACACCGCCTATTCCATGTACCACACCGGGGAAAAGTGGAACCCGTATGACAGCGATCCCAAGCTTGATGAAATGCTGGAATCGCAGCGCTCGCTGACCGACCGGGCCAAGCGCGAGGAAATCCTCAAATCCATCGCCCGCTATACGGCGGACCGGGCACTCGAAATCCCGCTTTACAACTACAACGCGATTTTCGGCGTGAGCAAACGCGTGAAGAATTTCACGCCCGTTCCCGACAGCCGTCTGCGGCTGACGGATGTCACTGTCGAGTAATTGACAAGGCCTGCCGCCTCACACGGGCGGCGGGCCATACATTTTGAAGGAACAAGACGTGGCTGGCTTTTTGATCAAACGTTTTTTGCAGGCGATATTCGTCGTCATTGTCGTGACGCTGATCGTGGCATTTGCCATCCGGCTCACCGGCGATCCGGCGCTGATGCTGACGCAAGGCGCAGGCAGTGTCACCGAAGAAGATCTGGTGCGCATCCGCGAAGGACTTGGCCTTAATCAGCCATTCCTGACACAGTATCTCCAATTCATCAAAGGCTTGTTCACACTGGATTTCGGCCGCAGTTTCCTTGGCGGTACCCAGGTTTCCACACTCATCGCGGCCGCATTGCCAGCCACACTGCTGCTCGCCTTCTCCTCGCTGATCGTTTCCATTGCCATCTCCATTCCGCTCGGCATCAAGGCTGCGACCTCGCGCGGCAAGTGGCCGGACCAGCTAATCCGCATACTGTCGCTCATTGGCCTGTCCTTCCCGAATTTCTGGCTGGCACTGATGCTGGTGCTGCTCTTTGCCATCAATCTGAAATGGCTGCCGCCAAGCGGCATGAGCGGCTTTTCCAGCTTCATCATGCCCGCAGTGACCATGGGTATCATCCTCACTGCCACCAATGTGCGCCTCGTGCGCACAGCGATGCTGGAAACGCTGAATTCGCAATATATCATGGTCGCCCGCGCCAAGGGCCTCAGCGAAAATGTCGTCCTCTACAAGCATGCGCTGCGCAATTGCGCCATTCCACTGATCACCTATTTCGGCCTGCAGTTCGGCGGCCTGCTCGGCGGTATCGTCGTGGTCGAGCGCGTGTTCAACTGGCCGGGCCTCGGTACACTTGCCTTTGATGCGGTCGGCGCACGCGATTATCCGGTGCTGCTGGCTGTCATCACCGTGCTGTCGCTGCTGATCATCGGCGTCAACCTTCTCGTCGACATTGCCTATGGCCTTGTCGATCCCCGTATCCGGACGGAGTGAGCCCATGTCTGCCGCTGCCACCACACCCCGTTTCGCCCGTTTCCGCAATCTCGAGTTCCTCATCGGTGCGCTGCTTGCAGGCGGCATGTGCCTTGCGGTCATCTTCTCCGGCGTGCTCTTTCCGGGCGGTGCGGAAAAGATCGACCTGATGGCGCGGCTGCTCCCGCCCTTCACCAAATGGGCACATCCCTTCGGCACCGATCCGCTCGGCCGCGATGTGCTGGCGCGGGTGATTACCGGCGGCAAGATTTCGCTGCAGGTGGGTTTCATCTCCGTTGCAGGCGCCGTCGTCATCGGCGTGGTGATGGGGCTCATATCCGGCTATTATCGCGGTTTCTGGGACATGATCGTCATGCGCTTTGCCGATGTGCAGCTGGCCATGCCCTTCATCCTGCTCGCCATCACCTTCATCGCCATTGCCGGCGGTGGCCTCACCAACATGATCATTCTCCTGATCGTCTCGCAATGGGTGCAATATGCCAGACTGGTGCGCGGCTCTGTTCTGTCGCTGCGTGATCGCGAGTTCATCCTGTCGGCCCGCGCCATTGGAGTGAAAGATTATCGCATCCTGTTCCAGCATCTGCTGCCGAACCTGATCGGTCCGGTGATCGTGCTGATGACGCTCAATGTTGCCACCAACATCCTGCTTGAAAGCAGCCTGACCTTTCTTGGCCTCGGCGTTGATCCGCTGATCCCGAGCTGGGGCGGCATGCTGGCCGATGGCCGCACCTACCTGCAAAATGCCTGGTGGGTCAGCGTCTTCCCTGGCCTTGCCATTCTTCTCACCGTGCTCGGCCTGAACCTTCTGGGTGATTGGCTGCGCGACAGCCTCGACCCCACCGGCAGAACCTCCCGATAGTGAATTTGACCATGACAGTGCTTTATGATGGCGGTTTCGACCGCACCCTCGACCAGATCCTTGCAACCTATGGCAAGGAGACCGCGCGCGGCACCCGGTTTGAAGCCTGGCTGTTCGATGATGCGCCAAGCCGCCGCGCAACTGAGGAAAAGCTGGCAGCCTTTGGTGTTACGGCGCGCCTGCACAGCGCCTATAAGCCACTTTTGCATTTCTTCCTCGAAGAGATCGATATAGCGGCGCTGAAAAGCATCATTGTTGCCTATCCGGTGCACGAGGCCTGCCCGCAGAACCGCTTCCTGCTTGAGACCTATCCGCTCGCCGCGCAGACCGGCACTGCCGAATTGCGCTTTGAGACCGGCAGCAGTGCACCCTTCACCTATGATGTGGCGCTCACCTACCGGGATGGCAGCAAGGCCGAACACAAGGTCTTTGCACCCAACCGCAGCCATACGGACTTTATCGGCGAAACGCTGATCTCGCCCACCGGATGGATCAAGCTGAACGGCGCACTCGAAGGCACGCGCCTCGAAACCGACTATGAAGCGCTGTTCGAAACCGCGATGCGCACCATCACAAGTTATGACTGGGGCAACAGCGAACCCTATTTCGATGAGCTGAATATCCGCGCAACATTTGCCATCGCTGACCGGAAATTGCCGGTTGGTGAGGAGATCATCAGCCTGCGCGAAGCCCTGCACGAGGATTTTTACTTCTCGCTGCTCGAAGTGTTCCAGAAAAAGTCGGGCCGCCCGCTGGGTGATCGCGGCCTGCAGCCGGGTCAGATCATCCCCGAAATTCTCGAGCGCGACGGCGCGCCGACACTGACAATCGAAACGCGCGACCTCAACGCATCGGAAACAACGGGGGCAATCCAACCGCTGGCCACAGCCCGCGAACCGATCTTCGCCGCACAGGTGCAGGCGGAACTTGCCAGCATTCGCGGCGAGACTTTCGAGGCGCAGTCACGCGCCGGGCGGACAGTCCAGGCCCGCTATGTCAAAGGCACCGATGCTGCTGTCATGATCAGTGGTGGGCAGCACCCGAACGAGACGACGGGCATCGTTGGTGCATTGCGTGCGGCGCAGGTTCTCAGCCAGCGCCCCGGCGCGCATTTCACCATTTCACCGCTGGAAAACCCGGATGGTTATGCGCTGCATCAACGCTTACGCGCCGACAACCCTGAACACATGCACCATGCGGCGCGCTATACAGCGCTTGGTGATGATCTGGAATACCGTACCGGCACGACATTGTATGAAAAGGCCATCCGCTTTGAGGCACAGCGCCTGAGCGGTGCGCAGCTGCATATCAACCTGCATGGCTATCCCGCGCATGAATGGACGCGGCCGCTGTCCGGCTATGTGCCGCGCGGCTTTGCCATGTGGACGCTGCCAAAAGGTTTTTTCCTTATCATGCGTTATCAGAATGGCTGGGCGGTACAGGCCAATCACCTTATCGACGCCGTGACCAAACGACTGGCGGCGGTGCCGGGGCTGGTTGATTTCAACACGGTGCAGATCGGCCTTTACGAAACCCATGCGGGCGAAACAGGCTTTCGCATCATCAACGGCTTTCCCTGCATGATCTCGGTTGATGACAGGCACGATGTACCGCTGACACTGATCACCGAATATCCTGATGAGACCATTTATGACGCGGCCTTCATCAAAGGCCACACGGCACAGATGGAAACGGTCCTCGCTGCCTATGAGGCATTTCAGGCCATTGAAATGGTGGCCTGACGGGAAAGCGTATCAGTGCTGGGTTTGCCCGCTCAGACTGATTGCCATGACCGCAATGATAGTGACAGCGGTCCCGACCAATTGAACGGGGGTCATCACCTCGTCCAGAAACACGAAGGCGATGCCCAAACCAAAAACCGGTGTGAGATTGAGAAAACTGCCGGCGATATTAGCGCTGATGCAGCCGAGGGCGCGCATATAAAGCGAGAAGCCTAGTGCATATTGGATGATTCCAGACACCAGAACGAGCGTCCATATTTTCGCCGACTGGGGCATTGCGATCCCACCCGGTGACAAAAGCCATTCAGCCGGGAGCAAGATCAAGGCAAAGACGAGTGCCACAGTCTGTTGCCATGCGACGATAACGATGGGACTGGTTTTCAGCGCAATGCGCGACGATAAGACGACGTAAATGGCGGCAACGGCTGTTGCCAGGAACATAAGGGTAATGCCCAGGATTCCATTGCCTGCGGCCTCGCCCGAATTCAACAGGCCCAGCGCAATGATCAAGCCAGCGAGGGCAACGACGGATAAAATGAGGAAACGGCCGGTTGGCACCACACGCAGAATGACGACAGATACCACCACGATCATAATTGCTTCCGATGATTGGATAAGAGTAGCCGCTCCTGCTTTCATATCCGTCAAGCCAATCAGACCAAACAGATAGGCGAGACCGGGTTCCAGCACGCCTAGCCATGCATAGCGGGCGATCTCTTGCCAGCTCCCGGATGATACGCGTTGCACGCGGACGACAAGCCACAACACCACGACACTGCCAGCCAATTGTAAAACCAGCAGAGAGACCGGCGGCACATCAGCCAAAGCAGATTTCGACATAACGGTCGCCGTTCCCCAGCAGAGAGCTGCCAAGATCGCGGTGCTAATTCCGACCTGAAAACTCGAGAGACCTTTCACGGTCGTTTCCTTTATTAAATCTGTCCGGTCAGAGGGCAGTGAGCGCTAACTCAAGTAAGCACGTGCCGCTGCTCGGTAAAACAAAACTAAAATATCTTACGCTTGCCGAAATGGTGACAAGACGTCATTGCAAATGCGAATGTTGTTTAGCACGAAAAGTGCGGTGGGTATGTGAGGCTATAGTCTTGGACTCAAGCCAACCCGTCCAGAAAACTCAGCACCGTATCATTGAACAAGTCCGGCCGTTGCAGTGGGGCGAAGTGGCTGACACCGGGAAGGGTGATTAACTCCGCTCCCGGAATGCTGCGGGCGAGATAGGCAGCGTGTTCGGGTTTGATAAACTCGTCATGCTCGCCAAGGACGATCGCTACGGGAACACGGATCTTGGCAAGATCGTCAGCGGTATAGTTGGGCTCGGTCTTCATCATCAAACCAACCGCAGCAAGAAATTCCTCGAAACGATCCGGCGTCGCCGATAGCGCGGCATAATCCTTCACATGCCTGCCGAAACACCGGTCGAGCAATGGACTTGGCTCTACTTCCCGCGTGCCGCTCGGGTCCATATTGCAGGCAAAAAAGAAGACACCGGCAATCCGGGCAGGGGCCTGACTGGCAAGAACCAGCGCAATACACGCGCCATCGCTCCAGCCGACAATTGCCGCTTTTTCGATTGCCAGCGCATCCATGACAGCGAGAACGTCCGTCGCCATCAGATGATAGGTATAGGGCTGCGCATCGCGGGTGCTGCGGCCATGGCCACGGCTATCGATGACGATCACACGGCGGCCTGCACTGACCAGCGCCGGAACCTGATAACCCCAATTGCCGCTGTGGCCGAGCCCGCCATGCAGCAGGATGACAGGATCACCCGAACCATAGGTGGAATACCAGATGCGGACGCCGTTATTCTCGATATAGCCCTGATCGTTTGCAACCGGCAGTGGCGCAGCGCCCTCGGCTTCGAAGGTCTTCAATTCATCATCGAATTGCATGCTGTTCTGATCCTCCCGATCCGGACGCCACCATGGGCCCCGTCTGATTCCATGGCAGCCGGATAGGAGCTTGTCCAGATTGAGGGTCTAAATGTAATATAAAACCGGAGGCTTCAGTGGGCGAGGCTGGAAACGCCGAGCAGTTGATCCACCGTTTCCTGATCCTTTGCCAGCTCTGCGGATGAGCCATCCCAGACAATACGGCCACGCTCGAGGATGATGACGCGTTCGGCAAATTCGAGCGCACTCTGAATGCGCTGTTCGACCAGCAGGATCGTCATTTCGCCTGATGAGGCGAGGCGCGTAAACGCCGCCATCAGTTCTTCGCAGATCACAGGAGCAAGGCCTTCGAGCGGCTCGTCCAGTAAGAGCAGGGACGGTCGGCCAAGGATGGTGCGCGCCGTCGAAAGCATCTGCTGCTCGCCGCCGGACAGCTTTGCGCCGGAATTGGCACGGCGCTCATAAAGACGCGGAAACATATCGTAGGCTTCCTGCAAGGCGCTGCGCGGCCTGCCTTTGAGCCCGACAAACAGATTTTCCTCCACCGTCAGCGACGGGAAGATGGCACGGGATTGCGGCACGAAGCCGAGACCGCTCCAGGCGCGGGATGCGCTGTCCATGGCGGTGAGGTCATGCCCGCCGAGCTTGATCGTGCCGTCATAGCGCTTGGTCTGTCCGGCAAGCGTCGCAAAAAGCGTGGTCTTGCCAACGCCGTTGCGGCCAAGTACGGCAACGCGCGAACCCGCCTCGGCTGTAAACGAGATGTTTTCGATGACCCGTGTCGGACCGTAGCCCGCGCTGAGGTTTTCAACGTCAAGCCGCGCTGCTGGCATGGACATAGCTCCCTAGATAGGCTTCGCGCACGCGTGGATCTTCGGTCACAGCCTGCGGCGAGCCGTCAAAGATGATCTCACCTGCAGCGAGCACGATGACCCGTTTGGCAAAACGGAAGACCAGATCCATATCGTGTTCGATCATCAGCACAGCGAGATCATCCGGCAATTGCGCCAGCGCATTTTCGATGAGGAACGTATCACTGTGCGGCACACCGGCCGCCGGTTCGTCGAGCAGCAGCACCTTTGGCCGTAACGCCAGAGCCAGCGCGATTTCGAGTAAGCGCTGCTGGCCATAGGCGATCTCGCCGACAGGCACAGTTGCCAGTGCGCTGAGATTGAGGGTTTCAAGAATATTGCGCATTTCGCGCATTACCTGCGGCATGGCACGGAAGCTTCCAGCCATGCGCCCGGACCTTCCTTCGCGCTGCAGAATGGCGAGGCCAATATGCTCCTCCGGTGTCATCTCCGAAAACAGGCGGGTAACCTGAAACGACCGCACCAGCCCGGCGCGCACGCGGCGCATCGGGTTGAAACGGGATATATCTTCACCGCCCATCAGAACGCGGCCGGAATTGGGCTGCAGATGCCCGGTGACCAGATTGACGAAGGTGGTCTTGCCAGCTCCGTTCGGGCCGATCAGTGCAATGCGGTCGCCTTTGGCCATGCTGAGGGAAACGTCGCGGGTGACTTCCAGACCGCCAAAGGATTTCTTCAGCCGCTCGACGGCAAAGACCGCACTCATGGGCCGCTCCTTGTGAGACGCTGGCTCAGGGTAACGGCGGTGCCGTAAAGGCCTTTCGGGGCAAACAGCACGACGGCAATCAGCAGCGCGCCGACAATGGTCAGCCAGTGGAACGGGTTGGCGGCGGAGACGACGTGTTCGAACCACATGAAAACGATGGTTCCGACAAAGGCGCCATAGAGCGAACCCGCACCGCCAAGCACCAGCATGACCAGCGCTTCGGCCGAATTGGTGAAGCTCAGGCTGTCGAGACCAACGACCTGGGTGGAGACTGCGTTGAGCGCACCACCGATACCCGCGACGGCACCGGAAATTACATACATCTTGATGAGGCTCGCCTTGACCGAAGCGCCCATCGCGCTGATGCGGACAGGATCCTGACGGATGCCGCGGCAGAGCATGCCGAAGGGCGAGCGCACCAGAATGCGCAGCAGCACGAACACCAGCACCAGAAGGACAATGCCGAAGCCATAGGCTGTGCGGCCCCAGAGATCGAATTCAAACAGTCCGAATACCGGATCGGGGGCAATGCCCGAGAGGCCGTCGCTGCCGCCGGTATAAGTGGATGCCTTGTTGGCAGCTTCATGAAAGAGATGGATGACCGCAATGGACAGAACCAGTTGGGCAAGGCCATGACCGCGCAGGATGACGACGCCTGAGACAAGACCGGCCACAGCCCCGGCGATCGCGCCGATGGCAACCATGCTGAGCGGCTCGGTGATGCCGAAGGTGACAGCAGCAATGCCAGCGGCATAGGCGCCTGCGCCGAAGAGGGCGGCATGGCCGAGCGTTGCAACGCCGCAATAGCCCGTGACGAGATCCAGCGACAATACCAGGAGCATGATCGCGATGATGCGTGTGAGCAAAGCGAGATTATCCGGGAACAGGAAGTAACCGGCGATGGCAGCCGCAAGGATAACGGCAACACCGATCAGATCGCGCTGCCACGGTCTTGCTGCCTGGATTGGCTGGAGGGCGGCGATGTCGGGCGCGCTCATATCATTTCGCCCTTCCGAGCAGGCCGCGCGGGAACACCCAGACAATGGCGATCACCGCAAGATAGAAGAAGAACTCGCCATATTCAGGCACGAGATAGCGGCCAGTCGTATCGATGGCGCCAAGCAGCAGGCAGGCAATGAGCGCGCCGGGTATCGAACCGGCACCGCCGACCGAGACGACGACGAGAAACGTCACCATATAGCGCAGCGCATAATAGGGTTCGACCGGCAGCAGCTCCGCGCCGATGACCCCGCCGAATGCGGCAAGGCCGACAGCCAGCGCAAAGCTCGCGGCATAGACGATGCGGGTGCGCACGCCGAGTGAAGCGGCCATGGCGGTATTATCGACCGAGGCGCGCAGCTTGACGCCAAACGAGGTACGCTCGATCAGGAACCACAGGCCGAGTGCCACAACAACGCCGCAGGCAATGGCAAAGAGCTTGTGCGCGGCAATGGTGCGGAAGCCGAGATCAACCGGGCCTTGCAGTCCGGCGGGCAGGGGAATGGTCTTCAGCGTCGGACCAAAAACATAATTGGCAAGACCGATGACGCAGAAAGTGATGCCGATGGTCATCAGCACCTGCGTCAGTTCCGGCGCACCATAGATGCGCCGGTATAAAAACCGCTCCAGCGGAATGGCGATGATAATAGTGCCGATAACGGCAAGAATGATGGCAAAGCCATAGCCAAGACCAAGATCACGCGCTGCATATGAAGCGATGTAGCCGCCGATCATGGCGAAAGCGCCATGGGCGAGGTTGACCACCCGCATCAGACCCATGGTGACGGAAAGCCCGATGGAGATGATGAACAGCACCATCCCATAGGCAAGTGCATCAACACCAATGCTGAAGAAAACCTGCATCAGATTGTCCTGATCACGGAGGAGCGGTCATCACCCCCCTCTGCCCTGTCGGGCATCTCCCCCACAAGGGGGGAGATCACATTGGCATAAAGGCCTTTGCACAACCGGCAATATTTCAAATTTCGCTGAGACAGGAATGCAGGCTGATCTCCCCCTTGTGGGGGAGATGCCCGACAGGGCAGAGGGGGTGATTGCATCCAACAAACGCACCGCTATCACCTCGAACCTATTTGGCTGCAGCAAGACCGGGATCAGGCTGCTTTTCAAAGGTTTTGATTTCCTTGTTGTAATAGGTGCCGTCGGCGGCCTTGGCCACTTCGCGCAGATAGATATTCTGGGTGATATGCCGGGTTTCCGGATCAATCGACACAGGGCCGCGCGGGCTTTCCCACGCCAGTCCCTTGACCGCATCAACCGCCTTCTTGGCGTCCTGTTTGCCGCCGGTTGCCTCGATCATCTTGTAGATGACATGCATACCGTCATAGGCACCGACCGACGGGAAGGACAGTTCGGCGGGATTGCCAATGGCCTTTTGCGCTGCGGCGACGAAGGCCTTGTTCTCAGGCGAGTCATGCGCAATGGCATAATGGAAGGTGGTGAGAATGCCGAGCGCCGCATCGCCAAGCGCGGGCAGATCGGATTCCTGGGTCAGATCACCGGGCGCGAGAAACTGCACGCCCGCTTCCTTCAGGCCGTTCTCATTGTAAGCCTTGACGAAACCAAGGGTTGTCGGTCCTGAGGGCAGGAAGGCAAAGACCGCCTGCGCGCCGGAATTGCGCACGCGCTGCATGACCGGGCTGAAATCATTGGTCGAAAGCGGCATGCGGATGGATTCGACGACCTTGCCGCCGTCCTTTTCAAAGGTGGACTTGAAGGCATTTTCCGCGTCGACACCCGGGCCATAATCGCTGACGACAGTGATGGCTTTCTCAACGCCGCGTTCCCGCGCAATCTTCGCCATTGGCGCTGACGTCTGCCATGTAGTGAAGGATGTGCGCACCACATAGGGGCTCTTGGTGACAATGGCCGAAGTCGCGGCGTTCATCACCACGAGCGGCACATTGGCCTGCTGCAACAGCGGCGTGACGGCCATGGCATCGGGGGTGAAATAGAAGCCGGCCAGATATTGCACATGCTCCTTCACCACGAGTTCCTGCGCCAGCGCCTTTGACTGGGCCGGATCCGCCTGCGGCACGTCGCGATAAAGGATTTCGACAGTGTCATTACCGATCTTGTTGCCATGAGTGGCGATATAGGCGTCGATACCTGCCTTGAAGTTCTTGCCCTGAATGGCGAACGGACCCGAGAACGGTCCGACCACGCCGATTTTGATGACATCGGCATAGGCAGCGCCGCCGAGCAGAATGGCTGCCGCTGCAGCCAGAATAAGCTTTTTCATAGTTCCTCCCTTATCTCCCAAATCCCGCTTGCAGATCAGACCGGTCTCCTCGTCTGGTCTGTGCGGAATATTTCGTTCACTGTCTCATACCGGTTGGTAATGTAAAATGAAAATTATGCGCCATTGCATAATCCCTAAGTTATGATTTTGCGGAAACATCGCTGTTTCCCAACTGTTCGATCGAAACCAGCAGATGGGCGGCTGTGCGCAAGGCTGTTGCGGCCGCGGTCACCATGGATGGCAGGATCAGCCATTCGAGCGTCCAGGCGGAACCGGAGCGTTCCTGCTCATGCACCAGCGCCTGATGCATGCCGGAAAGCTGCGCCGCGTTGTAACGGGCAAGCGTGACAAGCAGTTCGGCCTGAACCGGATTTTGCTTGTGCGGCATGGCTGATGAACCGCCGCCACCACTCAAGTGTATCTCATTGCCGCCCTGCGCCAGCAGAGCGATATCCTGCCCCGTTTTGCCGAGGCTGCCGGTGATCAGCGATAGCAGTCCAGCAAATTCGGCAATGCGATCACGCTGACTGTGCCATTGCGGCGCATCGTGGAGACCGAGCTTGGCAGCCAGTCGCTGGCGCACGGCCTCCGCCTTGCCGCCGAGCTTTTCCAGCGTACCGGCTGCCCCGCCGAACTGGATAATCGGGAAAGAGAGCGCGAATGTTTTCATCCGCTGCCGGTCGCGCAGTAATGGGGCACGCCATGCCTCGATCCGGTCATGCGCGGTAATCGGAATAGCCGCCTGCATGCGGGTATGACCCATCAGCACATTCCCGCCAAAAGCCGTATCGAGCCTGTCGAGCGCAACGACGATATCCGCCAGACCACTCTCTATATAATTAAGCACCGATTTAAGCCGGATCATCAGACTGCTGTCGATGACATCCTGACTGGTCGCGCCGAAATGCAGGGCATAGCGATGGTCAGTTGCAACCAGACCGCGCAACTGCCGGACCAGTTCCGGCACAACAACACCGTCGCGCGCTGTGCCTGCCTTCAGCGCAGCCATGTCAGGTTTAAAATTTTGACAGGCAACAGCAATTGCCTTTGCCGCTTCGCCGGCAATCAACCCCTCATCAGCCTCAGCCTGTGCCAATGCCGTCTCGAAATCCAGCATGGCGGCAATATCAACACTGGCCGAGAACCAGTCTGTTGCCGCCTCGCTGCCGAGAAGGCCAGACAGAAACGGGTGATCGAAGGGGGAAATACTCATCGCTCAGATATCGAAGAATACAGTTTCCTTCTCTCCCTGCAAATGGATGTCGAAATGATAGGTCGAACCATCCTTGCGGGCGAGAAGGGTTGGAACACGGTTGCGGTGCTCGATACGCTGCAGCACGGGGTCTTCCGCATTGGCCGCTTCTTCGTCAGCGAAATAAAGCCGCGTCTGCAGGCCGATATTGATACCGCGTGCCACGATCCACAAGGTCACATGCGGCGCCATCAGGCGGCCATCCCTGTATGGCACACGGCCAGGCTTGATGGTCTCGAAGACATATTCGCCGCTTTCCATATCCGTCGGGCAACGGCCCCAGCCGGTGAAATTGCCATCGGCAGTGCCGCGCATTTCGGCTGGACTGTTGTAAAGCCCCTTGGCATCGGCCTGCCAAATCTCAACGAGAGCATCGCGCAGCACTGTACCTGTGCCGTCGAAAATATGCCCGCGCAAGGTGATGCGCTCGCCCAGCGTCTTGTCATTGGTCATGGCAATGCCGAGGTCCGTCGCATAGACGCCTGATATCCCCGAGAAATTCGGCGTGCAGCCTATATGGACATAGGGACCGGCTGTCTGGGACGGTGTTTCCTTGAGGTAGCCCAGAGACTGAACCATCAATTGCCCTCCAGACGGTTCTCGAACAGGGTCGAGCGGCGGCCGCGCAACACGATATCGAACTTGTAGGCGCGGGCATCCATGGGGATGGTGTTATGGCGGTCAAGCGCGGCAATCAGCTGTTCGATGGCAGCTTTGTCGGGAATGGATTTGACGATGGGACACTGCCAGATCATCGGATCGCCTTCGAAATACATCTGGGTGATCAGCCGCTGGGCAAAGCCATGGCCGAAGACCGAAAAGTGGATATGGGCCGGCCGCCAGTCATTGACGCCGTTCGGCCATGGATAGGCACCCGGCTTGACGGTGCGGAAACGGTAATAGCCGTCCTCATCGGTGATGGTGCGGCCACAGCCGCCGAAATTGGGATCCAGCGCCGCTACATAACCTTCGCGCCTGTGCCGGTAACGTCCGCCCGCATTGGCTTGCCAGAATTCCAGCAGCGCACCGCCAACCCCGACGCCGCGCTCGTCCACCACCCGGCCATGCACGATGATGCGCTGGCCAATGGCGCTTTCGCCCGGCTTGGCAAAATTATGGATCAGGTCGTCGTCAAGCTCGCCCAGCAGCGCATGACCGAACACAGGACCGGTGATTTCCGACAGCGTGTTGTCCAATGACAGCAAGGCGCGCTGCGGCGAGCGCACGACGCTGGTCTTGTAATCGGGCGTATATGCTGGCGGATGCCACTGCCGGTCCCGCTGGAAGAATGCACCGGTTTCCGGTTTTCTGTTGGACATTGCTGCCTCCCGTCACGCTGCCTGTTCGGCTTCCAGCTCTTTATAAGTTTGTTTGGCCAGCTTGATGGCATGATTAGCCGCCGGCACACCCGCATAGATTGCAACGTGCAGCAGCGCTTCGCAAATATCTTCCTGTGTCGCACCCGTATTGGCGGTGGCACGGATATGCATGGTCAGTTCATCATCCTGACCAAGCGCGGCCAGAAGCGCGATGGTGACAATGGAACGTTCCCGCTTGGTCCAGGCAGGCCGCGACCAGACATGGCCCCAAGCCGCCTCGGTAATCAGTTCCTGAAACGGCTGATCGAATGCGGTCTTGGTGGTTTCAACCCGGTTCACATGTTCCTCGCCCAACACGACCCGGCGCGTCGCCATGCCTTGCAGATACCGGGGCGAAGGGGATACCGCATCGGTCATAATTGTCCTCCAAGCTTGAATTCGTCGATAAAGGCCCGCATCACTGCCACCAGCATTTCCGGCTGTTCGACACAGGGAATATGGGCCGCATCCTTGATGACTTCATAGCGCGCCCGTGGAATGAGCTTTGCCAGTTCCTGCACCAGATCCGGAGGCGTTGAGCCATCTTGATCGCCGACAATGCAGATAGCGGGGACGGTGATGCGTTTGGCCGCTTCGGTGAAATCCGCATCGCGCAGCGCCGCACAGGTGCCGGTATAACCCTCGACCGGCTGGCGCACGAGCATGTTGCGATAACCGGTCAGATCATTGCTGCGCTCACTATGAAATGCCGGGGTGAACCAGCGCGCCAGAATGGTTTCGACAATGGAGCTGATGCCGTCCTTGCTGATCGCATCGATCCGCGCATTCCAGAATTCGTCTGTGCCGATCTTGTGCGCGGTGTCACACAGGATCAACGCCTTTACCAGTTCCGGCCGCGTTGCATAAAGCCCCTGCGCCACCAGCCCGCCGACAGAAAGGCCACAAATGATGGCATCTTTGACCGAAAGATAATCCAAGAGCCCGGCAAGGTCGCCGGTATGGTCGTCAATGGAATAGGGAGGGGTGCCGAGGTCCGACAGGCCGTGGCCGCGCATGTCATAGGTGATGATGGCAAATTCACCGGCCAGACGCACAATCACGTCACGCCAGATGCGGAAATCGGTTCCGAGCGAATTGGCGAAGACCAGAACAGGCTTGCCTGCCGGACCGCCAATCAACTGATAATGCAGCGTGACGCCATTGATATGAGCGAATTGCACCGAAAACCTCCCGAGGTGTTGAGATCACAATGGATTATGCATTTGGTTTGGTAAAATGATATCTTGGCCCATTCGCTTAACCCGGGGGTTATGAAAGCGCATGATCGACAGCCGTATCAAATTCCGCCATTTGCAGACCTTCCTTGAAGTTGCCCGTCAGAAAAGCGTGATGAAGGCAGCCGCGATTCTTCATATCAGTCAACCCGCGGTGACCAAAACCATTCGTGAGATGGAAGAGGTGCTCGGCGTTGCCATGTTCGAGCGGGATGGGCGCGGCATCCGTATCACCCGTTTTGGTGAAGTGTTTTTGCGCTATGCGGGGGCGGCAATCACAGCACTGCGGCAGGGCATTGATTCCGTCACCAATGAGCAGTCCGGCGAGGGCATACCCATCCGCGTCGGCGCTTTGCCGACGGTTTCCACCCGCATCATGCCGCAGGCGATCAGCCTGTTCCTGCAGGAAAAAACGCAAAGCCGCCTGAAGATCGTCACCGGCGAAAACGCGGTGCTGCTCGAACAGTTGCGGCTGGGCGATCTGGACCTCGTGGTCGGGCGGCTGGCGGCGCCGGAGAAGATGACTGGTTTTTCCTTCGAGCACCTTTATTCGGAACAGGTGGTGTTTGCGGTGAGTGCCAGACATCCGCTGCTGAATGCCCGCGAGGATATTTTCAACCGTCTGGCCGAATTTCCGGTGCTGATGCCGACGCGCGCCTCGATCATCCGGCCCTTCGTCGACCGCTTTCTCATTGCCAATGGCGTCGCCAAGCTGCCGCATCAGATCGAGACGGTGTCCGATGCTTTCGGCCGTGCCTTTGTCCGCGCGCACCATGCGGTATGGATTATTTCGGCGGGTGTGGTGGCGGGTGATGTCAGCGACGGTGCGCTGGCGCTGCTGCCCATCGATACGACCGAGACCAAGGGGCCGGTGGGCCTGACAACCCGCGCCGACGCGACGCCGTCCCTGCCGCTGATGATCCTGATGCAGACCATCCGCGAGGCGGCAGGCGGGGTGAAGGCGTAAACGTGTAAATGAATTTATAGCGCGAGCGCCAAATAGCGTAATCTCGATCACCTCAACCACCGGCAGGCAGAATAGAATGAGCTTGAAAATATGGGGACGGCGCAACTCGTTTAACGTGCAGAAGGTCATGTGGCTGGTTGGCGAGCTCGACATTGCACACACGCATATTCCGGCAGGCGGCAGTTTCGGCCAGCTCAACGAACCGGCGTTTCTGACTATGAACCCGCATGGCCGCGTGCCGGTCATTGATGATGCCGGGACGATCTTTACGGGCGAGTGGATTTTTAACCGCTTGCCTGCTCCGGGCGAACACCAGCCAGCCGATAATATTCCGTTATGCACCGATCAAGATTTGCTCTGGCCTGTTCTGCAGTCGCGATATCAAAACTAATGTAATTTTTAGGTGAGCCTTCCGGTCCGGCGTACGTATCGGGGCGGAGCATAAGGGAAACAAAAAGCGATTTCTCGTCCAAACCCTTTTTTATCCGCCATTGAAACAATGAATGCGACGATTGCCCGGTCAACTCCCGAGTTTCAAAAACCACTTCACCTAACGACGAACCGAGAGTTTTTGATTGAGCAAGAATTTTTTTTAGTGGTCCCCACATACACAAATTCCCCGTTGCATTTCGAAAGATGATGCATTCGGACTGATGCAAAAACAACCGTAATTCAATCTATCGTTTTATAAAGGCAGCCCGACATAATTCTCCGCCAGCGCCATGGAAGCGGCGCGGGAATGGGTGAGGTAATCAAGTTCGGCTTCCTGTATTTTCTGGCCAAATTCATCCGCATCGGGGAAGCGGTGCATCAGCATGGTCATCGACCAGGAGAAACGGACGGCTTTCCACACACGCAGCAAGGCGCGGCGGGAATAATCATCAAGACCGGCCATGCTGCGATCCGCATAATAATCGCGCAGGCCTTCGAACAGATAATGCACGTCGCTTGCTGCAAGGTTGAGACCCTTGGCGCCAGTCGGCGGCACAATATGCGCAGCATCACCCGCCAGAAACAGCCGCCCAAAGCGCATGGGTTCGGCAACAAAAGAGCGAAGGGGAGCGATGGACTTTTCGAAGGAAAGACCGGTTGTGACCGCAGCTGCATCTTCTTCCGGCAGCCTGCGGCGCAACTCATCCCAGAAGCGGTCATCAGACCAAGCCTCGATCTTATCGTCGAGCGGACACTGCACATAATAGCGGCTGCGGGTCATTGAGCGCATGGAGCACAGGGCAAAGCCGCGTGGATGATTGGCATAGATCAGCTCATGCGCCACCGGCGGCACTTCGGCGAGAACACCGAGCCAGCCAAAGGGGTAGGTGCGCTCGAACGTCCGGATGGATTTTTCCGGCACGGAGCGGCGGCTGACGCCGTGGAAACCATCGCAACCGGCAATGAAATCGCAATCGATGCGGCTTGTCTTGCCATCTTTTTCATAGGTGACAAACGGCCTCTCGCCATCGAAATCATGGATGGCGACATTCTCCGCCGCGTGGATAGCCGCCGCGCCGCTTGCCTCGCGCGCATGCATGAGATCGCGGGTCATCTCCGTCTGACCATAAACGGTGACGCGCTTGCCGCCGGTGAGATCAAACAGATCAATGCGATGATTGCGGCCGTCAAAGGCCAGCGAAAAACCGTTATGCGGCAGGCCTTCCGCATGCAGCCTTGCACTGGCACCCGCCTGATCAAGCAGGCGGACTGTGCCTTCCTCCAGCACACCGGCGCGGACACGGCCAAGAATATAGTCCTTGCTGGCGCGGTCGATGATGACATTGTCGATGCCAGCACGGGTCAGGAGTTGACCGAGCAGCAGCCCGGCAGGACCGGAGCCGATAATGGCGACGTGTGTACGCAATGATGCCTCCCAGCATGTAAATTCTGAATAAGGCTATCGACAACCTCTTTTTGAACAATGGACTTATTGGCCAAAAAACAGGACAATCTGAACATGGGAGATGGAGGAGCCAATGCGGGGAACGGTACCAACCTATGATCTCTACGGGGAAAATCATCCGAAACGGCCGGATTTCTGGCTGCATTGGGAGACGATCGCCTCAAGAAGCCAGTTGCACAATTGGGAAATCAGGACACACCGGCACGAGGCCTTTTTCCAGATTTTGTACTTTCGCGGCGGAACCGGCGATGCGATCTTCGGTACGGAAAGTCATGCGATCCGCCCGCCCGTGATGATTGCGGTGCCGCCGCTATACGAACATGGCTTCCGCTTTTCCCGCGATATGGACGGCATCGTGATCACCATGCTTGCTTCGCGTCTCGGTGCGGCAGGACGCGCTTTTGCCAATACCGGGCTGGCGGAATGGCTGGCAGAGCCGCGCCTGATCGCGCTGCAATCTGACCATGCGGATGCGGGCTTCCTTATGCAAAGCCTCGAACGGCTGTGCGCTGAACTGACATCGGGCAGTGTCTTCCATGACGATCTGGTGGAGGCACATCTGAAAACCATCGTGCTGCTGGCCGCACGCATGTCCGTACCGGAATTGGCAGACGATGGCGACGGCGGCAGGGCGGGTTCACGGCTGAAACTGTTGCAGACTCTTGTGCACCGGCATTTCCGCGAGCACCACCCGGCCGAATTTTATGCCGGTCATCTCGGTCTGTCGGCAACGCATCTCAACCGTATCGTCAAAGCGGCGACGGGCCAGAGCACCAATGGGCTTATCGCGGGCCGTCTGATCGATCAGGCAAAACGCGATCTGGTGTTCACATCGGCAAGCGTCAAACAGGTTGCCTATGATCTCGGGTTCGCCGATCCGGCCTATTTCACCCGCTTCTTCACCAAGGAAACTGGCCGGACCCCGCGACAATACCGCTCGGAACAAAGCGCACGACTGGCGGTCTAGACCAGGACTGCCGCAATAGTGTCGCGGGTGGATTGCATAACCGGTAGGTATTGTTCGATCATTTCGGCGATGGTCACACGTGGTGCCTGCGCTCCGACATTGATGGCGGCGATCGTGGCACCGCGCATGTTGCGCACGGGAACCGCGATAGAGCAGAGACCGATTTCCAGCTCCTGATCGATAACCGCATAGCCTTGCGCCCGTACGCGCTGCACTTCTTCCATGAGATCGGCGACGGAGGTTTTCGTGCGCGGCGTATTTGCCGGGCGGTTGCTGGCTTCAAGGATGCGACGCGCATCGTCATCGTTCATCGCTGCCAGCAGAACCCGGCCCATGGACGAGCAATAAGCAGGCAGGCGGCTACCGGGATTGAGATTGATCGACATGACACGCTTGTGCGAGGCGCGGGCGATATAGACGATCTCATTACCGTCAAGCACCGAGGCGGAAGCGCTTTCGCCGGTCTTTTCCGAGAGTTGATCGAGGAATGGCTGCAGCAGCCGGGGCAGGGGTGTCGATGACAGGTAGGAATGACCAAGCCGCAGAATGCGCGGCGTCAAAGTAAAAAACTTGCCGTCATAATCCGCATAGCCAAGCTGGGTAAGGGTAAGCAGGCAGCGCCGCGCTGTGGCACGTTCAAGCCCCGTCATCCGCGCAATATCGGTGATCGACAGGCGGGCATTAACCGCATCAAACGCTTCGATAACCGCAAGCCCTTTGGCAAAGCCACTGATGAAATCCGTCTCGCGCATGCCAATCGCCCTCAATTACAGCACTTTCCTGCACACGTTGTGCGGTATACGAACAAATGTCAAATAACGCACAAATTGCATTGACGCTATGGCGCCAGCGGGATTACGCCTGAGAGCAACAGATGCAGGTAACGTTGCCCGATATTCTCAAGCGGATAATTCGGCAGCGACAAAAGCAGGGAGAGAGACGTGGCAAAAATCTGTACGCTTGCTGAAGCAATTGAAGACAATGTCCGGGATGGCGACACGCTTGCCATGGAGGGCTTTACCCACCTTATTCCCTATGCGGCGGGGCACGAGATTATCCGCCAGGACCGCAAGGAGCTGTTCCTTGTGCGCATGACACCTGACCTCATCTATGACCAGTTGATCGGTGTGGGCGCAGCGCGCGGCATGAAGTTTTCCTGGGGCGGCAATCCGGGTGTGGGTTCGCTGCACCGGTTCCGCGATGCGGTGGAAAATCAGTGGCCGCGTCCGCTCGACATTGAGGAACATTCGCACGCCGCCATGGCCAATGCCTATGAGGCCGGGGCTGCCAATCTGCCTTTCGCGGTGTTGCGCGGCTATATCGGAGCCGACCTTGCCAAGGTCAATCCGAACATCAAGTCGGTCACCTGTCCGTTCACCGGCGAGGTGCTGGCGGCGGTTCCGTCTATCCGCCCCGATGTGTCGATCATCCACGCGCAGCGGGCCGACCGTAAAGGCAACGTGCTGATCGAGGGCATTTCGGGCGTGCAGAAGGAAGCGGTGCTTGCCGCCAAACGCTCGATTGTGACGGTCGAGGAAATTGTTGACGAGCTGAACCCGCCTTCGCCTAATGCGGTGGTGTTGCCGACATGGGCGATTTCCGCCGTGGTGCATGTGCCGGGCGGGGCGTTTCCATCCTATGCTCAAGGCTATTATTCGCGTTCCTATGCTTTCTATATCGCATGGGACAAGATCGCCCGTGACCGCGACAGCTTCACCGCATGGATCAAGGAGAATGTCCTTGCCGGCAAGCCTGAAGATTTTGCCCGCCATGCCGTCCGGCCTGCGGCGAATGCAGCGTGAGGAGCGGTAGCATGAGCGAGACTTTCACCCCGACCGAAATGATGACCATTGCTGCAGCGCGCGCGTTGACCAATGACGATGTCTGCTTTGTCGGCATCGGCGCGCCGTCGGCTGCGTGCAACGTGGCGCGGCTCACCCACGCACCGGATATCACATTGATCTATGAAAGCGGCACGATCGGCACCAAGCCGGATGTGCTGCCGCTGTCAATCGGCGATGGCGAGCTGTGCGATACGGCATTGTTCACGGTTTCAGTACCAGAGATGTTCCGCTACTGGCTGCAGGGCGGACGCATCACCACCGGTTTTCTCGGCGGGGCGCAGATCGACCGTTTTGCCAATCTCAACACCACTGTTGTTGGCCCCTACGATACGCCGAAAGTGCGCCTGCCCGGCGGCGGCGGTGCACCGGAAATTGCCAGCAATTGCGGCCAGATATTCATCACCATGGCGCTGACCAATCGCGGTTTTGTCGATCATCTGGATTTCATCACGTCGATGGGCCATGGCGAGGGTGGCGACCACCGCGCCCGGCTTGGCATGACGACCAAGGGCCCGACCCGCGTGGTCACGGACCTGTGCATTTTCGAGCCCGATCCCGTCACCAAGGAACTGACCGTCGTGTCGCTCCACAAAGGCGTGACGCGGGAACAGATCGAAGAGAATTGCGGCTGGCCCGTCCGGTTTGCTAAGGAGACCACGGAAACGCCAGTCCCCACCGAAACCGAACTTTCCGTGTTGCGCGATATCAATGCCCGCACGAAAAAAGCCCATGAGGCCGCCTGATGTCTGAAGCCTATATTTGCGACTATATCCGCACGCCCATTGGCCGCTTTGGTGGAGCTTTGTCGCCCGTCCGCACCGATGATCTTGGCGCCATTCCGCTGAAAGCGCTGATGGAGCGCAACGCCGCCGTTGACTGGGAAGCCATCGACGAAGTGATCTTCGGCTGCGCCAATCAGGCAGGTGAGGACAACCGCAACGTGGCGCGCATGTCTTTGTTGCTGGCGGGTTTGCCGGTGACGGTGCCGGGCACGACGATGAACCGGCTGTGTGGTTCAGGCATGGATGCGGTGATCACCGCCGCCCGCGCCATCAAGGCGGGAGAAATCGAGATCGCCATTGCCGGCGGCGTTGAATCCATGTCGCGCGCGCCGTTCGTTTTGCCCAAGGCGGAAGGGGCATTTTCGCGCCATGCGGAAATTCACGACACCACCATCGGCTGGCGCTTCGTCAATCCGCTGATGCAGCAGCAATACGGCATCGAATCCATGCCGGAAACCGGCGAGAATGTCGCCGAGGATTATCATGTCTCGCGTGCGGATCAGGACGCGTTCGCGGTGCGCTCGCAGCAGAAGGCTGGAGTTGCAATGGAGAATGGGCGTCTTGCCCGTGAGATCACGCCAGTTGTCATTCCACAGCGCAAAGGCGATCCGGTGATTGTTGATCGCGACGAGCATCCGCGCCCGCAGACAACGCTGGAGCAGCTGGCAAAACTGCCAACGCCATTCCGTAAAGGTGGATCGGTGACTGCGGGCAATGCCTCGGGGGTCAATGACGGCGCGGCCGCCTTGATTATCGCATCGGAAGCAGCGGCAACGAAATATGGCCTGACACCCATCGCCCGCATCCTTGGCGGCGCAACCGCCGGGGTGCCGCCGCGCATTATGGGCATTGGCCCGATTGCCGCCACGCAAAAACTCTGCGCCCGGCTCGGCCTTGAGCCAAAAGATTTCGGCGTGGTCGAACTCAATGAGGCCTTTGCCTCGCAGGGTCTTGCCACCTTGCGCGCGCTTGGCATCGCCGATGATGCGGACTACGTGAATGCCAATGGCGGCGCGATTGCTCTCGGCCATCCCCTGGGGATGTCCGGCGCGCGCATCACCGGAACGGCGGCGCTGGAGCTTGGTGTTCGCGGTGCCAGACATGCCCTCGCCACCATGTGCATCGGCGTCGGCCAAGGTATCGCGGTTGCGCTGGAACGCGTCTGATCAGGCGATGTGCCGGGCCCGGGGATCCGGAATCGGCACTGCCGCCATCAAGGCTTTCGTATAGGGATCCTGCGGATTTTCAAACACGGCGCGCCTTGACCCCATTTCGACAATTCGGCCCGCACGCATGACCGCTACATTGTGCGACATGCGCTCGACCACCGCCATGTCGTGCGAGATGAAGAGATAGGCAAGGCCCATCGTCTCCTGCAGTTCCAGCATCAGATCAAGCACCCGGGCCCGCACCGAAACATCAAGCGCGGCCACACTTTCATCCGCTACAATCAGCTTCGGCTGCAGAGCAAGGGCGCGTGCAATGCAGATGCGCTGACGCTGCCCACCGGAAAATTCGTGCGGATAGCGCGTGGCCGCATCGGCCTGCAGGCCGACACGCCGCAGCAATTCGGCCACCCAGTCGTCCCGTTCGCTTCTCCCGCCAAGGCCGTGAATGATCAAGGGTTCGGCAATGGCCGCACCCACTGCCATGCGCGGATCAAGTGAAGCGTAGGGATCCTGAAAAATCATCTGAGCCGAGCGCCGCACCGGCTGCATCTGGCGGGCACTCAAACCAGCAATATTCTGGCCGTCAATCACCACATCGCCGGTAAAGGGAATAAGCCCGAGCACCGCCTTGCCCGTCGTGGATTTGCCGGAACCGCTTTCGCCAACAAGCCCCAGCGTCTCGCCGGGGCACAGTTCAAACGACACATCGCTGACGGCGGCAATCGGCGGCTTGCCCTTGAAGAGCCAGCGCGCCGGGCTGCCATAGGTTACACTGAGATTATGCACATGCAGGATCGGCGTGGGCGATACGGGAACGATGGGTGCGGCGGTTACACTGACGCGCGGCGGTGCATCGGTTCCGGCATGGGCACCCAGACGCGGCACGGCGGCGAGCAATTCCTGCGTATAGGGCTGTTGCGGCTTCTCGAAGATCGACAGGACATTGCCCTGTTCGACGATGCGGCCATTCTGCATGACGGCAACACGGTCGGCCATTTCGGCAACAACGCCCATATCGTGGGTGATGAGGATGATTGACGCGCCGAACTCCTGCTTCAGCTCGCGCATCAGTTTGAGGATTTGCGCCTGCACGGTCACATCCAGAGCCGTTGTCGGCTCGTCGGCGATCAGCACTTTCGGACGGCATGACAACGCCATGGCAATCATGACGCGCTGGCGCATGCCACCGGAAAGTTCATGCGGATATTGCGCGAGGCGCCGCGCCGGTTCGCTGATATGCACCGCATCCAGCATCTGGCGGGCGATTGTCTCTGGCGTGCCACCTTCTGAGCCTTGATGCTCGCGGATGGCCTCGGTCAGCTGCGCGCCGATGGACATGACAGGATTGAGCGAGGTCATCGGCTCCTGAAACACCATGGCGACGTCGCCGCCGCGCACGCTGCGCATGGCACGATTGGACAATGCCACCAGATCCTTGCCGCTAAGATCGATGCTGCCGGAAGCAACCTGCAACGAAGCCTTCGGCAATAGCCCCATGATGGAGAGCGAGGTGACCGATTTGCCCGAACCGGACTCCCCGGCAATACACAGCGTTTCACCAAGATTGAGATCGAAGCTGATATCGTCAAGCACCCGCCGCCGTCCCTCGGGCGTGCGGGCATCGACGCAGAGATTGCGGACCGTCAGGACCGGTTTTGGGGCAGGCATTGTCACGCGAACACGATCCTCGGGAAGTAGAAGGATACAACCCAGTTTGGCGCATCGACGATTTCGCTGATGCGCAGGTCGCCGCAGACTGAGCAAAGCAGATAGGCATCGATGGAACTCATGCCATGCTCTTCGCCCAGCAGATCAATCATCCGCATCAGCGCTTCGCGCGCGCCGGTCATCAGATCAGGGCCAATGCCTGTCGTCACCTCATAACCTGCACCATCGAGATGGCGGGTGACCGGCTCTGTGGTGGTGAAGCGCGGGCTTTTCAGCCGGGCGTCCTTGACGAGTTCAATGGTAGCTTCGACTTCCATCTGGCTTTCAATGGCCGTCCCGCAAACCTCGCCATCCCCCTGCGCCGCATGAGTATCGCCGATGGAGAACAATGCGCCTTCGACTTCGACAGGAAGATAAAGCGTAACGCCCGATGTGAGGTCGCGGATATCGAGATTGCCGCCAACGCGGCGGGGCGGGACAACCGAATGCAGACCGGGCTCGGCCGGGGCAAGGCCAATGGTTCCAGCAAAGGGTTTCAATGGCACGCGCCCGCCCGGACCATACAGCGCCGGAGCCATACTGATGGGATCATAATTCCACATATGCAGGGCGGGTTCCTTGAACTGATCGGAGAGGAGGCCAAAGCCGGGAATGTTTGCCGTCCAGCCCACACCCGAGGGGACAAAGCGGCGAATGGTGACTTTCAGCGCATCTCCGGGCTTGGCACCTTCGACATAAACCGGGCCGGTGACCGGATTGATCTTGCCGAAATCCAGCCTGCCAAGCATTTCCACTGTCGCGCCCTTGCCAAGCTGTCCGCCGGAAGAATCCAGACATTCGAAATGAATGGTCTCCCCGGCCTTGGCAACGAGCGCCGGTTCGAAATCACGGCTCCAGCCGAAATGGTGTTTGGCAC
Source organism: Phyllobacterium sp. 628 (assembly GCF_014189505.1). Classification (GTDB taxonomy): domain Bacteria; phylum Pseudomonadota; class Alphaproteobacteria; order Rhizobiales; family Rhizobiaceae; genus Phyllobacterium. Next base: position 346,662 of record NZ_CP050302.1, read on the forward strand.
GATGAATAGTGTGGGTGCAGACGATGCACATGTCAGATCTCCCGGAATATGAATGAAATCCCCGGGGCGTGTTCCCCAGGGATGCGTGAGTGCAATGCGCCTATTGCTTCACATAGATCGCGTCGTAATTGATGACGCGGGTCGGATCGACATAGATCTTGTCGGAGCCGCCCATGCGCGCTGCCTTCGCAACCACGCGGCGTTCGTTGATCACGGGAACCCATGGCGCATCCGCCATGATGTCAGTGAATATTTTGCCCCATGCGGCGGCACGTTCTGTCGTCTTCGCAGGGTCTGACATGGAGTCTGCTGCCACTGCGCGCTTGTCGAGATCTGCATTGCAATACCATGACCAGTTCCAGCCACCGCTAACTGCACCGGAGCAACCGAGGATCGGACCATAGAAGTTGGATGGATCGGGGAAATCGGCGATCCACGCCATGCCGCCCGACCAGATCATTGGCGCTTCGCCTTCGGTTCCGCCAGCGGCAATCACATTGGATTGGGCAAGCGCACGCACTTCCGCCTTGACGCCAATGGCAGCCAGATCCTGCTGGATCGCCTGGGCTATACGCGGCTGCGGATCGGTGTTGGTGGAGTAGAGCACCGTCTGGAAACCATCGGGGAAACCGGCTTCCGCCAGCAGCGCCTTGGCTTTGGCCACATCGTAGGTGTAGCCGGTATAGCTCTTGTCATAACCGGGCATCGCCGGTGGCAATGGCTGGTTGGCAGCGGTGGCGCGGCCATTGAGAATGCGGGTGATGCGTTCCTTGTTGACGGCCATGTTAACCGCCTGACGCACCTTCACATTGTCGAAGGGCTTGATCCGGGTGTTGAGCGTGACATAGCCGGTATGCAGCTGTTCGCCGTCAACGATCATCTTAGCGCCCTCGGGAGAATTCTTGATCTCGAGGAATTTCGCCGGAGGAATGCCATCACCGGCAATATCGACTTCCCCCTTCTGCAGCCGCAGCAGGGCGACGAGTGGTTCCTGACCGACTTCGACCGTAAACTTATCGATATGCGGCATGTCCTTGACGAAATAATCGGGGTTGCGCTCGAAGACGAGACGCTGGCCGATGGTCCATTCCTTCAAAACGAAGGTACCGGAGCCGACGGGCTTCTTGCCGAAATCACCGGCCGCCGCCTCGACCGCCTCATGCGGAACAACGGAGGCAAAGTTGATGGCGAGCACGTGCAGGAACGTTGCATCAGGACGTGACAGATGGAAAATCACGGTTGCATCATCCGGCGCTTCGATGCCTTCGAGCGTCGTTGTCTTGCCACCGGACACATCCTCGTAGCCCTTGATGGACCCGAAGAAACCGGCACCCGGACCTTGCGTCTTCGGATTGACGGCACGCTCGATCGAGTATTTCACGTCGGAGGCGATAACCTCACGACCATTGGTGAACTTCACGCCCTTGCGCAGCTTGAACGTGTAGGTGAGGCCATCTGCCGAGACGTCGAATGTTTCGGCGAGCGAGGGAATGAGATCCGGCGTTCCCGGCGTGTAGTCCATCAGCCGGGAATACAGGCTCTTGATCATCGACCAGTTGACCCAGTCATAACCGACAGCTGGATCGAGCGTGGCGATATCGTCCTTGTAGGTGATGAGTATGTCGCCTCCCTGTTTCGGGGTCTCCTGCGCCCAGGCGGCCAGAGGCGAAACAATGGGCAGAGGAGACAAGGCGAGTACCGTTGCCATGGTGGTATTGCGAAGCCAGCGATTTAACATTCTGTTCCCTTTTATTGTTCTGGTTCAAATTCAGCGCGCGCGGATGCGCGGATCAATCAGCGGAGCGATGATGTCGGCAAGCAGATTGCCAAGCACGATCGCCAGCGCAGAAACGAGAGTGACGCCCATGATGATGGGGATATCGACCTGCTGGATGGCCTGCCACGCGAGTTGTCCGATGCCGGGCCAGCCATAGACCGCCTCCACCACCACAACGCCGCCCATGAACTGGCCGATATCGATGCCGATCATTGCAATGATGGGGAGAAGCGCATTGGGCAGCGCGTGACGCAGAACAATGCGGGCAGATGAGAGACCCTTGGCCCGCGCCGTGCGCACATAATCCTGATTGAGCACGTCGATCATGGCCGAGCGGACCATGCGCGCATACCAGCCGGCACCAAGGATACCGAGCGTTGCAGCGGGCAAAACGACATGGGCTGCACTGCCGAAACCGCTCATCGGGAACCAGCCAAGCGTGACAGCAAAAACATAAAGCAGCAGGAGGGCAACGACGAATTGCGGTGCGGAGACGCCGACGAACGAGGCCATCATCACTACCCGATCAACAGGACCGCCACGGCGTAAAGCCGCTATGATACCGAAGATCAGTCCCAGCACCACTTCGACGAAAATACCCGCTGCCATCAGGATCAGCGTTGCCGGAAGCCGGGCCAAGATCAGTGCACCGACATCGGTCTTTTGCGCATAGGAGCGGCCGAGATTACCCTGAAGAATGCCTTGCAGATAGGTCCAGAACTGCACGAGCAAGGGCTGGTCAAGCCCGAGTTCCCGGCGGATATTGGCAACGGTCTGCGCTGTGGCACTGCGCCCGGCAATCATGCGGGCAGGATCGGCGGGCAGGGCATAGAGCAGCAGGAAGGTGATGGCCGCAACGCCGAGCAGGATCAGCGCGGTTTGGATGAGGCGGCGCAGGATGAGCAGCAGCATGTCAGCCTCTCCCACGCTGGGTTGGATCGAGAATATCGCGCAATGCGTCGCCCACCAGATTGAAGGACAGTGCCGTCAACAGGATGATTGCGCCGGGGAAGAACACCAGCCATGGCGCGGCCTGAAAATAGCTCTGGCTTTCAAAGATGATATTGCCCCAGGACGGCTGCGGCGGCTGCACGCCGATGCCGAGGAACGAGAGTGTTGCTTCAAGCAAAACCGTTGTGGCGATGCCGAGTGTGCCCCAGACAATGGCCGTCGGCATCAGATGCGGCAGGATATGAACGAAAAGAATGCGCAGATGCCCAGCGCCGAGCGAGCGTTCGGCGAGAATGAAGTCCCGCTCTACAAGACCGCGCGTTTCCGTATAGACGATGCGCGCCACCTGCACCCAGTTGACCAGCGCGATCACCATGGCGACGATCCACAGGCTCGGGTGCAACAGGGCAGCCAGCACAATGGCGAGGAGGAGCGCGGGAAAGGCCATCATTAGATCGGTGAACCGCATCAGCAGACCGCCGACTGCGCCGCGCAGATAGCCGGAAAGAATGCCAACGAGCAGGCCGATGGCAACGGCAATGCCATTGGCAACGAGACCGATGACCAGGGAGGTGCGTGCGCCGAACAAAAGCCGTGAGAACAGGTCGCGGCCGAGCGTATCGGTGCCAAGCAGGAATTGTGCACTGGGCGGCAGCGGTGCACCTTCAATGGAAAGACCATCAAACATCTGATTGTCAGGACTATAGGGTGCAATCAGCGGTGCACCGAGCGCCATCAGCACCACGACAGCCACGATGATCAGGCCGAACAAAGCCGACGGCTGACGCAGCATGGTCTTCAGAACGCGCATCAACCGGCCTCCGGCAGCGGCTCTGCACCGGCGAGAATAAGGGCGGCCACCTGTTCCATGGGATAGCGCCGCTGCATCGCGCAATTGCGCAGGATACTGTAGGCGTGTTCCTCATCGACCTTGCGGGCCGCCATGATTTTCTGCACGGCCGCGTGCACCAGCGGGCGCAGGCGGACACGTTCTTCCAGATGCTGCTGGTGTTTGGCGGCAGCGCTCCGTTCTGCATGGATCGCAACCGCCATGACCAGCGCCGGATAAACCGCAGATGTCGCTACAGGCTTGGCAATGATAGCGCCTGCACCCTGTTGCATGGCCCACGCGATCCGGCCCGGCGCTTCGGAACCGAGTAAAGCCACAACCGGCACAGATGCTTTGCCATCACGCCATGGCAGCAGATCATCCCAGCCCTGATCGGCGTCGATGAGCACGATATCAGGCAGTTCATGCGCGCCCAAGGGTTCCCATTGGATGGAGACGGTCAAGCCCAGCAGCTTGAGCTGGCGGGTCAGGCGTTCAGTCGTGGTATCCGGACGATGCAGGATCGTGGCACGCCAGCCGGTGAAATTGGGGGTCTCTCTCATGAAACGATCCGCAATCTGACGGGCATCTTGGTGCGGCGGCGGGTAAGATAGGGATCGGCGGCAATGGCACCTTGTGAATTGACGATATCGAAGCCGTTATCATCGTTGATGCAGCCGAGATGGAATGGCAGCGTCATGTGATTGGTGTCGGGGTCGATCTGCACCGGACCGAACACGGTTGAAAGCGGTGTGCCTGAGACCAGACGGCGCACGGTTTGCGGATCGTCCGTTCCGGCCGAGATGATCGTTTCAGCGCATAGCTTCGCCGCCGTATAGGCACTGGCAAAAATGTTGGAGAAGTGCCGGTCGGGGCCGAAATGTTCGGAGGCATGCAGTTTGAAAGCAAGATTTTCCGGCGATACCAGACTGTCGAAATAGGCGGCAACAGACAGATGCCCTGTGGCCACCCCGGCACCGATCTCGTCCAGTTCGCATTCGGAAAGATCGCAGCTGACGACTGGGCAATTTTCCGGCAGGAAGTCAGGATCGCGCGCGCCAAGCTCGCGGAATGCCCGAAGAAACGCGTAGCTGGCCGGGCCGATCAGATTGTTGAGCACAAAGCTTGGCCGCCGCTGCTCGATATCGAGAATGATACGCTCGACAGCGGTTTCTTCCAGCGGCAGATAGCGCTCACCCAGCACTTCGCCGCCCGCCTTGTTGATCAGCTCGCGCGCAAGCCGGTTCATCTCCCATCCCCACACATAATTGGCGCCGACAAGATAGGGCCGCCGACCATAGCGCGGCAGGAGATAATCGAACAGCGGCAGCAGATGCTGATTGGGACAGGCACCGGTATAGATGACGTTCTCGTTGGCTTCGAACCCCTCATAGGGGCACATATACCAGAGCAGGCCATCATGTTTTTCCACCAGCGGAATGACTTCCTTGCGGGCGATGGAGGTGATTGTTCCAACGATGTGGCGGCAACCGGACTCGCGCAGCATGGAGCGTGCGCCTTCGAGATAAGCCGGAATGTGGCCCTGCGGATCGATATAGACCGGTTCAATGGCGCCGGGATGAGCGGCCTCTATTTCCTCCATGGCAAATTCGGCGCCGTCGCGGCTGTCACGGCCAATGGCGCCGTAAGGACCCTTGGTCGAATAAAGAATGCCAATTTTGACTGCGCTTCCCATTTACCCCCAAAACCAAAAACCCCATGACGCAGCGCCCATCGGGGATGGGGCGTCATGGGGCGAAACTGCCCGTCGACTATCGAAGTCATGTGGATGCAGCCGAGTCTTTGCTCAATCTGCAGGCACGATTAAAATACGTGCAGTCAATCCTTGTCAAGCGGGCATAGAATAGAATTCCGATTGGGACAAACGGAATACATGCTCCTATACCGCGATGCGGGCTTCCGAATGTTCCAGCGTTTCCCTGATGGCAAGCTGGCGCTCCCATGCCAGCGCATCACCGACGATCAGATCGAGATCGGCACGTTTGGGCTCGAAACCGAAAAGGGTGCGGACGCGCTCATTGCCCGCAACCAGAATTGCCGGATCGCCCGCACGGCGCGGAGCGGTTCGGACTTCGAAATCAACGCCCGAGACCCGCTTCACCGCATCAATGATTTCAAGCACGGAATAGCCATAGCTATAACCGCAATTGGCCGCGGTGCTGGTGCCTCCGGCTTCCAGATAGTTGAGCGCGCAGAGATGCGCCTCCGCCAGATCGCTGACATGAATATAGTCGCGGATACAGGTGCCGTCGGCCGTCGGATAATCCGTGCCGTACACTTCTATATGTGAGCGTTCGCCGGTCGCAGCCTGGCTGGCGATCTTGATGAGATGTGTTGCACGCGGAAACGACTGGCCGGAGCGCAATTGCGGATCGGCACCAGCGACATTGAAATAGCGCAGCGCCACATAATTGAATCCCGGATGGGCCACCGCCGCATCGCGCAGCATCCATTCGGTCATCAGCTTGGATGTGCCATAGGGCGAGATCGGCTGATGCGGCATGGTTTCGATGATCGGCGTGCGTTCCGGCTCGCCGTAAATCGCAGCGGTGGACGAGAAAATGAAATGCCTGATGCCCTCGGCAATGGCGGTTTCCATCAGCGCGCGCGACTGCACCGTGTTGTTGCGATAGTAATAAAGCGGGTCGCGCACGGAATCCGGCACGACAATCGATCCGGCAAAATGCAGGATCGCAGTGACATTGTGGCGGCGGATCACGTCGCTCACCAGCGCCTGATCGCCAATATCACCTTGCACGAAAGGTACGTCGTCCGGCACCAGCCAAGCGAAACCGCAACTCAGATCATCAAGAACGACGACAGACCGGCCGGCATCTTTGAGAGCGAGCACCATGTGACTGCCGATATAGCCGGCGCCACCAGTAACGAGAACAGTCATGGGGAGGAACTCCTGAAACTTTGTTTGAGAGAACGATCTGGCAAGATGGCTTTCGCCAATTGGTTACGCTGCTTAAACGACCTTCCTTTCCATTTGCTTTTCCTCCCGCGGAAATCGTTGTGTATGTGCCCTATGCAACCTTGAGAACGGAGTCCGTTGCGCGCCTGCCTGTCTCGGTCATTTTGTGATCGACACCATTTTCGGTGAGGAAGATGTTCATCTCCCCGTAGGTTTCGAACCAGGCGCGATTGTATTTATCAAACAGGGACTGATCCCAATAATCCTCAAGGTTGAACGGCTTGTCGCTGAACACGTCATAGCTCGGAATCTTGTAGGTTTCGGCAAACTCCACCGTCCGGCTGTCATAGGTGAAATAGATGGACGGTATGCCATTGGCCAAGGCCATGAGGTTGCCGTGCAGGCGGTAACCGAGCACCAGTTGCTGCTGGCGCACCAGCTTTTCATAATCGGCAACCACATCGGAATAGAACATGCGCTCGCGATAGAGCTTTTCGATTGTCTCGTCGAAATACCAGTCGGACACCCAACGGTTTGCCTTCAGCGCCGCAATCGCATCTTCCTTCTGCTCATCGGTGCCAAACACCATCTTCTTTTCTTCCACCTCGCCCTGCGCCATCAGGGTAACGTCGAAGCGGCCCGCCATCTGTTTGATGAGATCGCGGTGCAGAGTGAGATAGCGCTGGATATCCTGCGCATAGGTTGGCGACACCTCGCGGCGTACAGTGACGCCCACATTCTTTACCGTATCCAGCTCCGGCAGCTTGATGCGCAGATGCTGGTTGTTACGGCGAAACGCCGTGGGGCAGCCGATAATCCGCACGTTCTTGATGCCGATATCGTTGAGCACCTGCGCCGAATAGGCGCCGCGCACGCCAAATGACGTGGTGGAATCAGCAATCATGCGCAGCGCGGCCTTGATTCCTCCGAAAGTTCCAGTTGCCCTTTGACCGGCGCCTGCGCACCCACGCCAAAGGCGATAACCGGCAGGCCGAGCCGCTTGAGAACCGGGATCGTGTCTCGCCAATTCATGTCCTTGTTGATGTAGTTCGAACCGCGCAGGATGACGTAGTCATATTCCTCGCGCAGTTGATCGATCTTTTCCATCGACGGACCGGCAATGGGCAGTTCGGAGACCTTTTCGTAATTCATCAGCTTCAGGGACGATTCGAAAACGAAGGCATCACCGATATTGTGATAATGGTCGATGCTGCGCTGGACATCACTGTGTTTGTACCAGCGAACATTGTCGTGGTCGTACACTTCACCTGCGGGGATCATTACGAGGACGCGTGCCATGAGGTATTCCTTCTTTTGGCGACGAAAGCTAAGAAATAAGGACCCTCAGCTTGCTTGGGAAAGAACAACGTCAGTTCTTGCAGCGATGTTCACCGGCTGCCGCCGGTTAGATTTAAGCAATTCTCCGTAGAGGGCAAGATGTTCTTGGGCACAGTCAATATAGTTTGTGGGATTCCGGATGGAATGATGCAGCCGGTCCCAGATAATCGGATCGCTGAGGACTTCGGTAAAGCGATCGGCGAGGTCTTCGGCGCTGCGCACCCGAAAGTGCAGACCGTCCTTGCCATCGCGTACTTTCTCCGCCATGCCGCCGATATTGGAGCAGATAAGCGGTCGGCGATGGTGCAAGGCTTCCTGAATGACAATGGGTGAATTTTCCCACCAGATGGATGGGACGACCACCCAATCAACTGACTGCATGAGCCGGGGCATTTCCGCATTCTGGTACGCGCCATAGAAGCGGACACGCGGTCCGGCTTCCTCGATCAGTTTTTGCATGCGGTCCTGGAAATCGCGCGGCTGCTTTTCCAGATTACCGCCAAAGATCATCAGGCGTGAATCTTCGCCCCATATGGCATCCGGCACGCGTGAGACCGCATCGATGAGCACATCAATGCCTTTGAAGGGTGTCACCTGACCGAAATAGGCAAAACGGTTGCGGCGCGGAGCCGGACCATTGAGTTCACGCGGCGGCGTGACGGTATCAATGGCAATACCATTCTCGATCACGCTGAGCTTGGCAGGGTTGAGGCCCCACTCGGCATACTTTTCCGCCAGAAAGTCGCTCGGCGCGACAAAGGCATCGGCCAGTTCCAGCATGCCGCGAATGAACCGCTCGCGTTTGAGGAAGCGGGCAGGTGGAATGTCAGGGAAACAGGCGTGGCAATCAATCGGCGACGCTTCGTTGCAGAGCTTGGCGGAACCGGCTTTGACCATCTGGCCATCATTGTTGCAGATGGATAGATATTCGTGGAACGTAACCAGAATGGCTGTATCCGGCAAGGCTTCACGGATGGCGTAGAGGGTTTCCAGCCCAAGACCAAGCACATGGTGGAAATGCACCACCTGCGGATTGAGATCACGGACGAAGCGCAGCAGGTCGCGGCGGATTTCGTCGGTGTTCTTGTTCGACAGATAAAAGTGATCATATTCATCCGCGTGAAACAGGATTTCGTCGCTGCTGCGGCGCATGCTCATCAGGGCTGTCGTGCCATGGCGCGGAATGGGATGACCGGCGCGGGCAAGATAGACCGACTGCACGCCGGGCAAACTGTTCAGACCTTTGTGCAGATTGTAGGATGCGATCTCGCCGCCTCCGAGCGAAATGCTGGGATGGGCATGAGAAATCACCAGAACCCGAAGCTTGTCGGTCATGCTGTTTCCTCTTTTGGAGCGGGACGTTTTTTGGTGAGGACATTGGCCCAGCGGCCGTCGAAAACCTGCCGGTCTATCCGCTCGATCAGTGCAATCGTCGAAGCCTTGTCGGACATGGAAATATCGTCCGAACCCAGCATCTGCGCCGATGGCAGCCAGTAGGATTTAAGGCCGGATTGTTTGAGCTTCAAACCAAGGTCGAGGCCTTTTTCATGGGTGCCGAGATAGCCGCGGGTGAAGCCATTGACCGAAAAGAGTGCATCGCGCGGCAAAACACAGCATTCGAATGTCGCGGTCGCCACTTCGGTCGTGGCCATGCCTGCCACCGCATCGATGGGATAACCGGCATAGCGGCTGATCAGGGCGCGATCCGACTGGGCGCCTGCAACCCATGTGCCGGCCCAGCGGATGGAATCATCCTCGTAGGCCAGCGTCGGCGAGAGGACACATTCCTTACGTGCATCATAGGCGCCGAGCAGTTTTCCGAACCAGCCGGAACTGCGCGGCAGCAGCGATGCCGCCAAAAAGACCACACATTCGGTGGAAACGGCGCGGGCACCGACTTCCAGCGCGTCATAAAGATCTTCCGAACCACTGGCGGAAACGAGACGCACATGCAGGCCATAGAAATCAGCGAGCCTGCGCACCTGCACGCCAATGCGGTCAACAATCTCGGTCGCGGCCGCAACAACAATCGGCGCGCGCCGGGTTTCCGGATCAAGTGCCAGCAATGCCAGCAGTGGACCGATTTCTTCCACACGTTCGTCCACGCCAATGATCAGCGCCGGACCTTCCGCCTCTTCGAAGGCACCAAGATCGACGACGCCAAAAATTTCCGGTGCCGGACGGCTGACACCGCGCAACAGTGGTACAAGCTGCTGGTCAACAATATGACGCAGCGCCCAGGCATTGGGGTCAATGGCGCGGATCTGCCGGACAACCGCATCACGCGAAGTGATCCGGGTGGGTGTCAGCGGCATGAAAGCGCGGCGGGAATCGCTCAAATCCAGCTCGATATAATAAGGCGACGTGCTGTCACCGGCCAGCTCCGGCGCAAAGGCAACGAAGCCGTGCGCGTGGCGGTTGGGATCGAGTCCGGCATTGAATGGCGGCTGATTGTCGAACTCACGCGTTACATCCGGGCGGTCCACCCGTGTCCAGTTGTTGTCAAGCTGCGTTTCACCGCGATGACGGCGCAATTTGACGCCGGCAACATGGCTGTCGGGATCGAGCAGCCAACCAGATATCAACAGGCCGCTGCCTTCGACGCGGAAAACATTGTCGATGCCCATGCGCACGGGGAAAGGCAGGCTGGAGACGGTTTCGGTGCCATCAAAGCGGTTGGCGGCGGAGCGCAGACGCAGCAGGATCTCGGTTGAGCTGCGCATATTCGGCAAAATAGCGCGGACGTGACTGGGCGTTTCGCGCGAGCCGACCAGCAAACGCCGGTCATAGACCTCGATAAAGCGCCAGCCGCGACGGCCCCGAAACAGGAGCCGTTCGATATCATTTGGTACCACGGGTTCATTGGCCAGCAGCAAACCGGCAAAGCCCGATGCCTGTTCGTTCACATCGGGACGCGCAAACACGCCGATGGAACATTCTGCCAGGGAAGGCGAGCGGCCACTGATCAGAAGCCGCGTGACCGACGGCGTCAGGTCCTGCGCCCAGCCCTGCACGAAAATCTCGCCTTCGTCGCTGCCGCCGATCAGCTCGATGATACCGTCGGAGCGCGCACCGGCCTGTAACAGCACGGTGATCGCCGCCAGTTTCTTGCGACCAATCGGTCCGGAAATCAGCGCTTCCACCAATCCGTCAATCGCACCCGGCAGATTTGCGCCAGCCAGATCAGCGATCATGGCTGCCAGATCGCCAATGGCGGCAGCGCGTGCGGCAAAGGAATACCGTGCCACTTTGGCCTTGTGCTGGAACATGATGGTCTTCAGCTGACCCCGGCGCAGAACATTTGTCGGCACAATGGCAACAAACCCATGCGTGCCCGCAGGCGAGGGTGCTTTCAATGCCCAACTGATGACGGTGGCCTTGGCACTCATGGCAGGATCACCATTGAGAAAGACCGTGACCTGATCGGTGGTGGCATTGCCGATGCCAAGAACCAGCACAAGCGTGTCCTCGATCGGACAGCCAACCACCATTTCGCCTTCCATCACAATGGAATTGCGCTCAGGCGTTTTCCGCTCCGGTGCATTGCTCACCGGGGTATTGCGCTCAGGCGCCTTTGCCATTTTGGGCACCGGCAGCAATTTGGGTTCGTCACGATTCATCGAGACCAGATCCTCAACGCAGAGTGGCAATTGTCAGGAGAGCGCCGGCGACGAACCCGACCAGAACAAACAACAGCAGAAACATCGGTTTGGCGTCGCCGCCAGTCCGCTTCTGCAGATCTTCCATGCGCTTTTCCAGACCAGCGACAACGCCGTCCATGCGCATGAGATGCACATCCAGTTCCGTCATGCGCTGATTGAGATCGCCGCGCAGCCCTTCGATCGAACCGCTGATATCGACCAGATCGACCGGACCATTGCTGGTTGTTCCCTCAATGGTGGCGGGCCGCTGCAGGGAACGCTGGTTCACCTGCAATTGCCGCTGTGCCGCCATCAGCATATCCAGCTTGTCGAGAATACGGGTCATCGGCGCTGCGATCAGCGCTTCCGCCGCCTGCTCATCGGGTTTGGGAACGCGCAAAGCCTGTTCCACACCGGCGCCGCTGATGGCGATAACGACGAGTTCACCCGGCCGCATGGCCGCAAATTGCGGCAGCATCACATCGAAGGCATGGATACCGTCGCCAATGCCGTTCCGCTTCAGATCCGGACGTTCCTTATCGGCCGTCGCCTCAGCGATGGGTTTGCCATCCAGAAGCACACGAATGGTCAGCCTCTGGTCCGGCGCCGATGGATCGAATGCCCAGCCATAGAGGCGGCCCGCATCGACGGCGTCAACGCGGCCCTTGACCGGTTCAACTTTTGCGGTTTCGGCTTTCACAGGTTCAACCTTCACTGCTTCAACGGTTACAGCCTTGGTATTATCCTGCTGCGGCGCTGCCGTTGGTTTTCCTGATGTTTGTGCCGACACTTTCGTCACTATGGACATCATGTACCTCCGTATCTTTTCAGGCTGCTTCGACGCGTTCAGACCGCAATGTCTCGATCAGATCGAGATAACGGCCCGCAGTCGTGTCGATTGTGTCAGGGTGGCGTGCCCCAAGGGAAAGAAGCTGACGCAAGTCAGAATCTTCTGCGAGGCGCCGCATGGCAGCAGCCAGTGCCAGTGGATCGTTGGGTGGAACAGTGAGGCCGTTGACGCCGTCCTCGACCATTTCGGCCATACCACCAATGTTGCTGGTGATCACAGGGCAATCCTGGCCCTGTGCCTCCTGTATCACCAGCGGCGCGTTCTCCCACCAAATCGATGGCATGATCGCGCAGTCAACCCGCGCAATGAGAGCACCGATATCCTCACGCCGGTACGCGCCGCGCCGCTGCACGAAAGGCGCCGTCTCGGCAAAGAGCCGGTCAATATCAGCGACAAACGTCTCACTCTGGAATGGTGCCGCGCCATGAACGCGCAGCTCGAAATCAAAGCCTTCGCTGATGAGCTGCTTTGCCGCATCCAGCAAAACGGTCGTACCCTTCCAGGGATTGAGATTGCCGAAATAGCCGAAGACCGGTTTGGTACGTGTGAGCGGTTCGACCTTTTCAACCAGCGCCCGTTCAGGCTGACCGTTGGGGATGACGCTGATCAGGTCCTCAGCGATACCCCAGTCAACATAGCGCTGTTTGAGGAATTCGCTCGGTGAGACAAAAGCATCGACAACGCTGAGCAGCGATTTCAGATGGCGTTCACGCAGCACGAACTTGTCGAGCGCGATATCCTTGAAACAGCTGTGGCAACGGTCGGGGCTCGCGCCGTAGCATAATTCCTTGCCGGTTGTGCGCACCATGAGCCCGTCATGATGGCAGATCGGATAATAGTCATGCAGCGTCAGGACAATCCGGCATTCCGGCAATGTCCTGCGGACGATGTGCGGAAATTCGGCACCCAGCAGCAGAAGATGATGCAGGTGCACGACATCCGGTTTGAAATCGCGCAGCAGTTCGACAATGTCAGGCACGATGCCATAGAGATCGACCTGACTCATGAAAAACCGGTCGAAATGCCCGGACCACAGCAGGATTTCATCGCCGCCCTTGCCAATGCTTTGAAAGCTCGTGCCGGGTCTGGCTTCACGGTGGATATGGTTGGTGGCGCCAAGAAACAGCGCCTCGCATCCGGCCCGCTGATAGGCCCGGAACAGATCATGCGCAAAAATCTCGGTACCGCCCGGATGCAGGGACGGGTGATTATGGGCCGCGACGAGAACACGGGCCATTATCTGCCCCCTCCGGCTCCGGCAATGAAGATATCCTGATAATGATCCGCCGAAACGCCGCGCCAGTGGCCATGCGATTTGGTGGAGACCGACAGTCCGGCCTTGATCAAGGCCTGTTCGAGAAACCCGTCATCAAAACCAACGGCGGCCAGCGGCGGCAATTCGGGCACGAACCAGCATGGGCCATTGTCATACCGCTGGAACCCAAGGCGGGTATCACGCTTCTTCTGCGGGTTTTCCGCAGCCACTGTGTCCACTTCGAACGCAGTCATGAACAGGCGTCCGCCCGGTGCCAGCACCCGCGCGACTTCGCGCAGATAAACGCTGACTTCCTCATCGGGCAAGTGCGTAACAACCGAGGTCATGATGACAAAATCGAACGAGCGGTCTTCAAAAGGGAGCTTGAGAAAAAGCCCGTCAATGGCGCCCTTCGGATTGTACAGGGAATGGGCAATATCCATGTAGCGGAATTCGAAATTGGGATAGACGGAGGTAATCTTCTGCTGGCACCAGTTGATGCCGCCCGCTACCGGATCAATGCCGCGATAGGTGCCCTTTGCCGGGTCGAGATATTGCGTCAATGGCACGGCCATACGGCCTATGCCGCTGCCGATATCGAGAACGCGGTGTTCGGGCAGCAATCCGCCCCTGCGGATGAAGTGGCCAAGAAACTCGGCACCTACAGCCTGAAAGTTGCCATCGCCGACAAAGACGCTATCGGGATCGGGGCAAGGCAGAAACCTGTTGCGGACGACGGCTTCCATCAGCCAGTCGATATATTCATCATTCACGGCATGGATATGCTCGGGGTGGGCTTTCTTGAGTGCAACAACCTCAGTCAAGCGGCGCTCCTTTCAGACTTTGCAACGAGATAAGGCGTGGCAGTATCCTGCGTGGCCTCATCGAGATAATTCGTCATCAATTCGGTTATGTCCTGGTCCCAGCGCTTGGTATGCAGCCAGGAATTGTATTGGCTCGCCAGACCACGCATGTAGTCGGCGCTGCGGCGGATCGACCGCCGTTCAAAGTGATAGAGAGAAACATCCGGCTCATAGGCGACGTGAAAACCGATCTGGCGAATTTTCAGGCACAGATCGCTATCTTCGTAATCGCCAATGATATAGTCCTCGGTGAAGCCGCCGACGAGATCGTAGATGTCCTTGCGTGTCACCAGACACGCGCCGGTAACACCCGGCACATTGCGGCCAACACGGGCAGGCGCATATTCACCGGGCATGCCCTTGTAGAAATGGTGATTGAGCCAAATGCCCTTCTGGTCGCGGGCGAAATAAAGCCCGGCATGCTGCAAGGAACCGTCCTCAAACAGCAGCCGCGGGCCGATTGCACCGAGCTTCTTCTGGTCGAGCAGCGGTTGTATGAGTCCCTGCAGCCAGCCATTGGCGCAAGGCACAACGTCTGAATTCAGCATGACCAGGATGGTACCAGTCGCCAGACTTGCCCCGGCATTGCAGGCGCGGGCATAGCCGCTGTTGCGGTTCATGGTGGCAAGCCGGAACGGCAGGCCATGCAGGATATGCAATCCGCCAAGCATATGCTCGGTGTCGTCCTGAATTTCAGGGGAGTCGAGCACGAAAATCAGTTCGGCATTGGCGACCAGCCAAGGGTCCGTTGCCATCGCCGAAAATTGGAACCGCAGGAAATCCAGATTGCGGTAAAGCGGGATGACGATCGACACGACAGGCGCTTCCGGCAACACGCCGAAGTCCTTGGTATCAGCGATCTTCACGGTCTTGCCAAGCTTGGCTTCAACCTCCTGCAGGGCAGGGGCAAGAATGCTTTCGAACACCTGATCGCGTGCATGCTGTGGCGGTACGGCACGCAGGATGCGGTTGCGCTGCGCTGATGCTTCAAAAGGTTGCAAAGGCGGGATCAGCGATGACGTTGCCCCTGATACAAGCCGCATCTGGAAGCGTGGCTGCAACAGCGGTCCAAGGTTCTTGCTCTGGGGAAGCCAAGCGACAAAACCCGTGACATCCGCGCCAAACCCATCTTCGCGCTCGCCGGTTTTGCCGGGGAATTTGTAGAAATTGGGCTGGAGCGGCAGCATGCTGCCATTCTCGGAGAGATATTCGATACCAGACAACATCGCGGAAGGATCATGGCTCCAGCCGCCAACGAGCAGTCCGCCATCCAGTGCCAGCGCCAGATCAATCTCCGCTGCGGGATGGGTCGCCGACTTAGCAATCTGGCGAACTGTCAGCGGCACGCGCGTCTGCATATCAATGGCCGTGGCCAGACCGGCACCAGTGACTTTCGCCAGTTCCCGGATAAGAAACTCACGCAGATTCATATCGCCGTGGCGCTTTGCCCACCACTTGTCGAAATCGGCTTGCTGGCTGTCGCCCTCGATCAGTTTGCGGACGGCAACGCCATTCTTCCCGGACAGGACAAGAAGGAAAGACTGCGGCAATGACCGCGCTGACTCGATAAGAAGATGGCAGGGCTGCCCGCCGCGCTTGGCCTGCGAGCCCATGACGAGCTTTGTCGGCAAAACCGTTACCGAACCGCCGCTTATGGCATAGATTGCCGTGATTTCGCCCAGAACCGGATCGACTGCCGTTTCCAGCAGATGCTGTCCATCAACGGGCTGACCGCAGGAGCGGGCCGGGCGTGGCTCGGGTGCGAGTGCCAGGGTAATTTCGCGCGCCACACTGGCGAAAGTCTGATTCTGCGACAGGCGGAATGTGCTGCGCCAGGTGCTTAAAACATTGTTGAGCAGTTTGATGTGCCCTGCAGCGGTGAGATTGTTGACCGCGCCATGGACATCGAAAGGCGCCAGCTCATCGGCGGGGTAAAGAACCACCTGCTCAGTCGGACCGAGTGAACCAGCGGAAAGCGCAAGGTTAACCGGCTCATCTTTGGTGCGTACAACCCAAAGAATGCGTTGCCCGCCTGTTTCGAGGGGTATGTTGAGGCTGACAAGCGGGACCAGAGGTTCTGGTGAATCAAGGGTACATTTGGTCGAAGGCCGCATCGCGCCAGGAATATCCCAGATCACAACGGCAATATCCGCACAAAGACGAGAGATGGAAACACTCTCGGTGTCGTCTGCAATATCCGTCGAATGGTCGAGGTTCAATACGCTGCCCTTTCATTCACATCGGAAAGAAAAAACGTGCCCGGCAAAAGCAGGGCACGCCAATTTTCAATGAAATCAATGTACGACGAAGTACGTATCGGGATGCGCGTGAATGTCGTCCGCGCTGGTGTTGACGAGGGTGACGCTGTCGCCATGGCCAAGATCGACCACAACGTTATTGCCAACCTGAGTAATGCGATCTGCAAGATCGTCAGCTGAGTTGATGTGCAGACCGTTGATGCCCCGGGAGATTTGGAGGACGTCTTCGCCCGGAGTGAAGTCGAGGATGACGTCGTTGCCGCCACCACCGCTGAAGTGGAATATGTCATTACCAGCACCGCCAACGAGGATGTCGTTGCCGGAACCACCGTCAAGATAGTCATTACCGGCACCGCCCTGAAGGACGTCATTACCGGAACCACCGAAGAGGATGTCAGAGCCGCTACCGCCCTGAAGCACGTCATTACCAGCATCGCCGAACAGAATATCGTTTCCGTCGCCGCCACTGATCGTGTCGTTCCCCTGGTCACCATGGAGAATGTCGTCACCTGTGCCACCGAAAAGGGTATCGTCACCCCTTCCGCCGAACAGGATGTCATTCCCCTCATCACCGAAGATTATGTCGTTGCCGTTGCCGCCAAAAACGAGATCATCACCGCCATGGGCGTGGATGAAATCGTCAAATCGCGAACCAAACAAAACGTCGTCGTAGGCGCCGCCTTCTAAAGTGGCCATCTGCTTCTCCTTCTGTCTGCTTTGAATTTCGACCTGCCGAAAATGTTCCGACCATCGATGCTTTGACGATTGTGCGCTGCAACAAATCGAAATGCAACCTAACCTAAGAGTATAAATGTGGCATTCACGAGTAACAAATTATTACGAAAACGTATTACTTCACGTTTTATTTCGTGACTCTAATTTATGTTTATTTCTACTATACTTCATCTATCAAAGTGTATTACGCGTAATTTATTTCAAAATTTGAAATGTCATGAAGAATCTCATTTTTCAGTGCAAATATTCTATTTAATCTTCTCTAAACGCCCGATTGAGGCTGTCCGATATCGGCGAGATGATGTAGTCGATCGCACGCCGGGTCTTGTGAACGATGATCACTTCGGCGGGCATACCGGGATAAAGTTTGACTGACGGATTGGCTGCCAGCGACTTTGGCGCGATCTCGGCACGGGCCACGAAGTAGGCCGCGTCGGTTTTTTCATCAAGAAGCTGGTCTGCCGCGATATAGCTGATCTTGCCGTCAAGCGGTGTCAGGGAGCGCTGATTATACGCGGTAAGCTTGATCTGCGTTGGCGACCCCACCGTGACACTGTCGATATCACGCGGGCTGATTTTCATCTCGACAACCATCGGCTCGTTCTCAGGCACAATGTCGAGGAGCGGTTCGCCGGCAGCAATCACACCGCCTGGTGTGCGCAGTCTTATGTTGGCGACAATGCCCGCCTGAGGCGATCTGATCTCAACGCGGCGCATGACATCCTTGGCGGCGACAATACGCTCTTCAGTGTCCGCCAGATCCGTCTGATTTGTGGTGATTTCCCCTGCAATCTCGGATTGGAGGTCGCTTTCGATACCGGTCAGGGCAAATTGCGCCCCGGATTTTGCCTGCTCTGCCTTGGCTTTGTCGCCGGCATATTGGCCACGGTTACCGGCCAGCTCGCTGAGCTTGGTATCAATTTCCGTCAATTTTGATTTCTGCGCGAATCCCTTGGCCACCAGACTTGCGATGGCATTGCGCTGTTCCGTAATTAGCTCGATCTGCCGGTCCGTCGCCGCCACCTGGGAAGCCGATGACTTGGACTGCTCGCTATATTGCTCGATGTTCTGCCGCTGCACATCGGTCCGGCTGGTTTTCTGCGCCAATCGTTTCTGGAAGAATATCTGCTCGGCTTTGACTGCATTCTCTGCCGGGACATCACCGGGCCCGCCAAACCCTTCCGGGAAAGTGATTTGCTTCTCGCTGGCCTGTTCGGCCCGCAAGCGTGCAAGCTTGGCAATCAATCCGACCCGGCGCGATTGCAGCGACTGCAATTCAGAACGGGCCTTGGTGTCGTCAAGCTTGATCAGGGGTTGCCCGACCTTGACCTCGTCGCCTTCCTGAACCAGCAGCCTGTCAAGCATGCCACCTTCCAGATGGCTGATCGTCTTGCGTTTCGAATCGACAATCACTGTCCCGAGCGCCACGGCGGCACTGCCAAGCTCGGCCGAGTAGGCCCAGCCGAAGAACCCGCCGAAAGCGACCATGACCGTAGTTACGCCTGCAATGATCAGACGGCGCAGCGGCGACTTCGCGTCTTCATTTTCGAGATCCGTCACCCATTCCGGACGCACGGCTCCGAATTTCGTCAGTGCGTGCCCGGCACCGGATTCGGTGCGCGGCGCCAGAAGGCTGGTGATACGTTTCGGGACAATTGATTTGCCGGTCATGATCCCGCTCCCATTTTTTGACCCGTCGGGGTGATGGAGGCCACCACGTCGGTGCGCGGGCCAAACTGAGTGATGCGACCATTTTCAAGCACGAGCAGCTTATCAGCGACCTGCATGATTGTCGGGCGGTGGGCGATCATGATGACAATGGCGCCATCATCGCGCGCCTGCTCGATAGCCCGCATCAGCGCCCGTTCGCCAACCGCGTCGAGATTGGAATTGGGCTCATCGAGCACAATGAGGCGGGGGCGGTTGTAGAGACAGCGGGCGAGGCCGATGCGCTGGCGCTGGCCGCCGGAAAGGGTGAGACGGCCGTCACCGACAGGTGTGTCATAGCCAAGCGGCATACGCCCGATCATTTCGTGCACGTCGGCGAGCCGGGCCGCTTCAAGCACCCGCTGCGGATCACTTTCGCCCATGCGGGCAATATTGTCCTTGATGGTGCCATCGAGCAGCGCCACCGATTGCGGCAGATAACCGGCTATCTCGCCAAATGAGCTGCGCTCCCACAGGAAGACGTTGTTGCCATCAAGGAAAACGCCGCCCGAGGTTGGCTTGACAATGCCAATCATCAACCGGGCCAGTGTTGATTTACCGGCAGCGGACGGCCCAACAATACCCAGCACCTCGCCCGGAGACAGCGAGAATGAAATGCCCTTGATGATCGGCATTTCAACGCCAGGTGCGGCGTAAACCAGCTTGTCGATGATGAGATCACCATGGGGGCGGGGCGTGGGCATCGTCTGGCGAACGGCAAGGTTCTGCGCGAGCAGAGCCTGAATGCGCTGCCAGTTACCGATGGCGTTCACCCACTGACGCCATGTTTCCACCACGTGATCAAATGGCATCAGCAGGCGGCCCACGATGATGGTCGTGGCAATCATGGCACCGGGCGTGATGGACTGGTCCATCGCCAGATAGGTACCGGCGCCCAGTGCGCCGATCTGGATCATGAAACGCAGCGTGCGGGCAATCGAGGCCATGCCGCGGCTGCGGGTGCCCCCGACATCCATCAGATCCAGCGCGTTCATCTGCGCGGTACGCCAGCGTCTCGCCAGGGCAGGCAGCATGCCCATCGCCTCGATGACTTCCGCATGCCGCAACGTACCGCCAATTTTCGAGATGGCTTCGATGTTTGCCTGATTCGCATCTTTCAAAACGCTGCGCGTCAAAAGATCGGTCACCACGCCGCAGGCAATGAGAATAAACACCGCAATCACGCCGATGATTCCAAAAACCGGATGAAGCAGGAAAAGCACCGTCAGAAAAATCGGTGACCAGGCCGCATCCAGTGGCGCACTGACCGATGAGGATGTCAAAAAAGTACGCAATTCAGTCAGATCGCGCAGGGCCTGCGTGGCTTTCGGCAATCCCTGATCAACCGAAGCCTGAACGGCGGCGGTGAGAATCGGAAGGTTCAGACGGCGCACCAGCGCACTGCCCATTGCCTGAAACGACAGGGCGCGAATGAACTCGAGAATGCCGAAAACAATAAGCGCACCTACCGCCAGAATAGTCAGCATGGTGAGCGTATCCATGCTGCGGCTGTTCAAAACACGGTCGTGGACCTGCAGCATGTAAAGCGGTACAGTCAGTTGCAGAAGGTTGATGCACGCACTCAACAACACGGCATAGAGCAGGCCCGACAGGAAGACCCGTCGCGCCCTTAAAATGAGAGCCTTCGGATCTGGAACTCCGGAAGCCATCGTATTTTTTCCAACATTGCTCTTGCCATTTGCACTGTTTTGACGAGTATCACTCATATGTATTCTGCCTTGGAAATGACATAGCTAGCGGTTACCCCCTCGGACCTTGGTCTAAGGAGACAGACTAGTAAAGTAATACTGTGCAGAATGTGACAGAAAAAAGTTCTTATGGTGGGGAAATAGGCAAAGGAGACTGGAAATATACTTGTAACTTACTTCAAATTTTGAAGTAAAATTGATGATGGAGACAAAGATGATACAAAAACTTCTGCACGAAGGAGTGGAAGTCGAAACATCTATTGACGGTTACGACGCCGCCGATTTTCCTGAAATTTCCGCTGAAAAACAGGGACATAGACATCCAGTTCATAGAGTTGTGGTGACACATTTTGAGCTGGCGAGAATGATTGAGAGAGTAAATCGTCGGTTCGCGAGCCTTCTGAGGACAGAATTGACGAAGTTGGGGGTTGAAGACGTTGGCCCTGCCCAGGCAATGGTTTTGCTGGCAATTGGCGACGTCGAACTTTCTGTAGGGGAGCTTTTGGACCGCGGTCACTACATCGGTTCGAACATTTCCTACTATCTGAAGCAGCTCGTCGATGGGGGATACATTGACAGGGTTGCATCCCAGCGCGACAAGCGGTCCGCAAGGATTCGTTTGACAGAAAAAGGCGAACAGCTTTGTGCCAATCTGCGCAACGCTGGCGGAGCTTATAACCGTGTACTCGCCCGGGATGATGATGACCTCCGCAATCTGGAAATCGCTTTTCAGACATTACACAGGCTCGAACTGGTTTGGGGCAATGCCGCACGTTACGGCATTTGATTCTCTTTCCCCTCGTGCCTTGATGTCTGGACAAGACTGACATGCATGTAGCTTTCGTTCACAGGCGTGGTTTTGGCCAGTTCGCGGCCCTGGCCGAACATCTTGCGACAAACGGGCATGATGTCAGTCTTATTTGTGAAACAGTGGACCGCCGCCTCCCATCGGTCCGCGTGATCAGACACAGAGCAGAACCTGGCCCTCGGACGGATAGTCAGATGGCCAGGTATCTTGGCATTCCCGACCATCATGTCCGGATCGGGCATCGTGTGGCCGAGACATTTGACTCCATGGCACGTCAGGGTGAACGCCCTGATATTGTCATTGGTCACATTGGCTGGGGCAGCATGATGTTCGTCAAGGATGTCTTGCCCAAAACTCCCGCTCTGGGATATTGCGAATTTTTCTATCGGGCCGAAGGCGCCGATGTCGGATTTGCACCGGATGACAAGCCGGATGCGGAAACGCGCAAACGATTAAGGCTGCGCAACATTGCGCAGCTGATTTCCCTTGAAGCCATTGATGGTGGTTTCAGCCCGACCTTCTGGCAGAAGAGCCTTTACCCCGCTGCGGCACAAAAGCGTATCGCGGTCTGTCATGAAGGCGTGGATACACAACTTTTCCGCCCCGACCAGCGCGCATCACTGCGACTGCCGGACGGGCGCATTCTCAAGGCGGGTGAAACACCCGTCATCACATTCGTTGCCCGCGATCTGGAACCCTATCGCGGCTTCCCTCAGGCGCTTGAGGCGGCAGCAAAAGTTGTCCGGCAAAACCCCGACGCGCTGTTTATCTTTGTCGGTGGGGACGGTGTCAGCTATGGCACACCGCCGGCGGGAGGCGGCTCCTGGAAAGATACACTCCTTGCCCAATATGATTTGCCGGCTGACAGGGTGCTGTTCCCCGGCGCAATTTCCCATGATCTGCTGCGGCAGCTTTACCAGATATCGACCGCGCATATTTACCTGACCTATCCGTTTGTCCTGTCCTGGTCGGTGATCGAAGCCATGGCCTGCGGCGCACTTGTCATCGGCTCTGACACACAGCCTGTGCAGGAGGTTATCCGGTCCGGCCAGAACGGACTGCTCGTGCCTTTCTACGATACGGATGCCCTTGCCGAAACGATCCTGCGCGTGCTCGACAAGCCCGCAGATTTTATGCCTTTAAGGGTCGCCGCACGCCGGACAATCGAGCATCGTTTTCGACTCGCTGATTGCATTGCGCGGCAAAAATCGCTGATCGATACGGTTTTGCGAACGGCCTGAACCGCCACTTTTTCTTCTTCATTTCAGGCGTTTATTTCGATTGCACTTCTGGCAGAATCCAGTATTTATGCCGGTTTTTGCGCTGCACACAAAAGCACAAACAAAATAGTTCGAATTTTGAAATAAATAACATCCATATCTGTATTATTATTTACTATAGATCAAACAGATATTCTGTTGACATTACTGTGGTGATATTTTCTCATGAAGACAGATGCAGGCACCGCTTGCGCAATTGATCACCCCACACTGGATGTCCATCTTGAACACACCACTGCCAGCTACCGTTGATCGACAGCCGCGCAAAAGCCGTTATGCGATCGCTTCCACCCATGACCGGTCCATTCTCGAAGCCTCTCCGTTGCACGATCTGATTGTTTATCTGGAGCCTGATTCCGACCAGACGCGGCTGCTCAACACATTTCCATTGATCGCCATCGCCACATCGGATGAGGGTGCTGCGGCGCTGCAAACAGCTTTAAAGCAGCTCTTCAGGTTCAAGACATTACCGAATGTTCCCATCATCCGGCTTGACGCAGCGGCCATCGCTTCGGAAGCTGTTCTGGTGGCGCAGGTTCTTGAAAACGGACTGGAGCGCCTGACCAGCCACGTGACCAAAGTTCATGCCGAACTTGCCATGCTGCGGCGTGAACGCGAAACTCTGTTCGAAAATTACCGCGCCATCGAAAACGCGTTTCATGCCCGCAACTGGGATTCTGTGACGGAGGTTTTCGGCCACACACCGAACGTCGATCCAAAGGATGAGGGCTTTGCCAATCTCCTGCGTGAATCGGAGATCGAGCAATTGTTCCCGGTGTCGAGCTATGCGGTATCGGGCTTTGCATTGCATTTCCGCAGCCAGCCTTCAGGACGCTCCGGCCAGTTGATTGTCACGCTCGATTATCTCGAGAATGGCGAAGGTGTCGCCGAATGGCTGATCCCCTATGCCAGTGTGGTTGCGGACTGGAATTTCTTCTCGCTGCCAAAGGCTTGTGACGGCGGACACCGCACGTTGCGGCTACGGGTCTCGGCAACCGGCGGCATACCGCCGGAACTGTCGCTTGGCAATGTCATCACCAATGAACGTTATGCTGCACGGGCCCGCATTCCCCACGCGGATCTGGACATGCGTCCGCTGGCCTTCCGCGTCTTTACCGGCCTGCCCGGTGTGCGGCCCACCTCGCTGCCGAACGTGTTTACGCCAACCTCGCTTATCGCCGGACGCCGGGTGGAGGATTACCGCCTGCCGGTCGAACTCTTGCGCGGTGTTACCAATGTTTCGGTCAGCCAGATCCAGCCGGATTTCCCAACCGTGCGTTTCCTCGAACACGAGGATGCGATTGTCTGCCATCCGCTGAAAGAAGGCATCACAGCCGGTGTTATCCGCCGCGTTGTCGCCCCCGGAACTGTCCGCATATCGGCTCGCGCCCTTATCGATCATCCGGAAGGTCAGCCCGGCGCCGTTGGCTTCCTGCTCACCAATCTGGCAGCAGATATCAAGGGCGAGATTGCCAATCTTGGCCGTCCCGGCGACAAGCGCCCGGCATCGCTGTTCAGCGGCTGGACCGAAATAACCGCAGCCCAGCCAACCGATATCAACTTCATGCTGGATGCGGCGACCACCCGCGCAATGGACCTTGTTGTCTTGAGCAAGGCCACCACGGACTCCGTCGATTTCTCCTGGCTGAAAGTATTCAACTTCCGCCTCGTCAAACATCTCGAAGCCCGTCCAGTGCAGGAGATGGTCAATGCCCGATAAGCCTCAGGATATGATTGCCATTGCAATGCCGCTTTATGGCCACGCGGCACTCGTTCTTGAAGCGCTGGAATCCGCGCTGGCGTCGTTGACAAAATTTCGCACGGAAATCGTCATATCGGTTGATGGCGACCCGCGCCGCGAAGTGTTTGACGAACTGGCGCTCTATGCAGCTTCCCATTCCAACATTCACGTCATCTTCGGTGAGAATGCCGGGCCGGGCGGTGCGCGCAATCGCGCTATCGATTACATCCTCGATGAACTGCCTGAAGCCAAGGCGGTCTACTTCCTCGATGCCGACAATCGCGTTCTGCCCTATACGGTGGATACCCTGTACCGCCGCCTCATGGCGAGTGGCGCTGGCTGGATTTACACCAATATCGATACATTCTCAGTGGCATGGCGGGCGCATTACGGCGACAGCTATTCGCGCCTGATCCACTGCATCACCGACAATATCTGCGACACCGGCTCGATGATTTCCATCGACGTTTTCAAGAGCGGCGTCCGCTTTGACGAAGACCGCCAGAACGGGTTTGAGGACTGGGAATTCTGGCTCTCGGCCGTCGAAGCTGGCTTTGTCGGGCAACCCTGTCACGACACCGGGTTTGAATACCGGTTGCGTGCCGAAAGCCGCTTCAAGGAAGCCAATCGGGACCGTTCCGCGTCCATCAATTTCCTGCGCAAGCGCCACAAGGCGCTGTTTCGTCGCCCGACACTGGTGGGTTTTGAACACAAGGAATGCCCGCGCTATGCGTTGATCCGCACCGGTGAGGGCAAGCTTGGCATGTTCACGGACCCGACGCTGAAGCCCGGCGAAATCGGCTTCGACGACGCCATCCGCGCCTTTTGGGGCAGTGTTGGTGAGCCGGATAATTTCCACTTTCCGCCCTTTGTTGCGGCCTGCAGCTCGGAAACCCTGAAGCTGCTGACGCGTTCCCGGCTTCTGCCGAATATTCTGTGCCATCTCGAACGGCTGGCTGAAAAGACCAACATCGTCTTTGTCGAACTCGGCAATGTGGATTCGGAACGGCGCATCGATTCGGAAATCATGTCGTCGGGCACCCATCAGGGACCAGCCGATCTGATTTTCGTTTCAACCAAGCTGATCCAGAATGTCATCGACAATGACGCACTCGACTGGTTCTCGTCCATCGGCAGCCAGCAGCTTTGGCCGACATCATCACGCATGAAAGTGCGCTTCCCATTCCCGAAAGCCCGCCAGCGCCGCTCGCTGGCACGGCCCGAGCAGGCGTTGCTCAATCTCGTTACGGCGATTGCGACCAGCCCGCTCAAGCAGACAGCCTCGTCCCGCTGGACCTGGCGGCCGCGCCGGTTGCCAGCGCTGTCCGAGATGTATCAGGTGCTGCGCAAGGAATTATCCGGATCCCCCGTCCTGCCGCTCGCGCACAACGCGGCCAAGCGAAGGACTGCTGCGGTTCTGGTTCCCAATGCTTCGTTTGGCGGTGCGGAGAAGGTTGCCTATGCGGCCGGGCGAGAGCTGAAACAGCAGGGCTTCGAGACCCATCTTTTCGTGATGGGCTCCAGCCGTATGGATGTGCTCGACGAGTTCGATCTGGCGTTCGACTATGTGCATTTCTGGAAAGATGGCATTCCGGCCTGGGGCGACACCAACCGTTTCCTCGGACAGGATTTCATTACCGAGGACCATCCGCTTGACTGGGAAGCTCTGCGCGGCCAGCTCTCGGGGTTCGATCTCATCGTCAATAACCATGTCATGGCAGCGCATCCGTTGATGGGCAAACTCCGCTCCGAGGGAACGCGCACCGCCTGTTATCTGCACGTGGTAGACGAGACGGTTTTCCGCCGCCGCGCCGGGCAGCCCTATGCGGCTATTGCGTTCGAGCATACCTATGATGCGTTCCTCACCTGCTCGGAACAGTTGAAAACCTATCTGCATTCTTTTGGTGTGCCGTTTGAAAAGATATTTGCGGTTCCAAATGCCGCCAGTTTTTCCATCGACGCAAAGCTGCGGACTCAAGTGACGGCCGCGCGCGAAACCATGCGCCCGGAAGAACCGATCCGCATTCTCTATATGGGACGGCTCGACCGGCAGAAGGGTATTGACCGCCTGCATGACGCCATCATCAAACTGCGCGAACGCGGCATTGCATTCGAGGCACAGGCCATCGGCGGCGAGATTCTCTCCGATGATCCGAGTTCCTCGTGGATGGCGCGGCTGAAGGATGCGGGCGTGAAGGTTTCACCGCCGGTTTTCAGCGGCAAGGATATTGCCGCGCATCTTGCCTGGGCCGATGTCCTATTGATGCCATCCCGCTGGGAAGGTGCGCCGCTGATGATCGCTGAAGCGCAACAGCTTGGCTGTGTGGCCGTTGCGACTGCTGTTGGTGCGTGCGACGAGCTGATCACCCATGGTCAGGACGGTATTTTGATCAAGAATGGCAATGACGCGCAGATCGTTAACGATATCGTTCGTCTGCTGACCATTCTGGCACAGGACCGCGGCGCACTTGCCCGCACGGCGGAAGGCGCGCTTGCCACCGCTGCCGAGCGTTCCTGGACATCCTCTTTCGCCAGCTTCATCGCCTGGTGCAACACCATCGAAACCGCCATTCCCAAGGAACGGAAAGCGGCATCGCCCGAAATCACCGACGAATTCAATGCCGCCGCCGAGCTTCCGGGCCGGGCTGTTGCGTGACGATCACTAGAAAGGTTTTGTGTTCCCATGAGCCCCAGAATTCTCCTGACAGGCATTCCCGGTCATTACACACGTCTCATCCAACGAGCTGAAGACAGCCGCGTTTTCTATTCGGAAAAGCAGCCGCAGCCGGAGACCAAAGAAGCCTATATGCGTGAGCTGAAGAACATCAGCAATACCGGCAATTATCTGATCGGTGAGGGCGCCTTGCGCGCGCTGTCACCGGATGCGACACACATTCCGTTCTGGCATCTCTACAATGCCGTCAACAACGGCACCGGCCTCGATTCCATCAACAAGCAGTTCGATATCTGCGTGTTCACCTGCGCCAATCTGTTGCGCAAGAGCCTGTCGGCCGATGCGGAAGCACAGGTT
Organism: Phyllobacterium sp. 628; assembly: GCF_014189505.1. Classification (GTDB taxonomy): domain Bacteria; phylum Pseudomonadota; class Alphaproteobacteria; order Rhizobiales; family Rhizobiaceae; genus Phyllobacterium. The sequence goes on from NZ_CP050302.1 coordinate 374,373, forward strand.
CTAGCCAAGCTGGACATGCCGGTCGTCATGCTCGGCATCGGCATTCAGAACCGGCCCGACCTAGAGGAATCTCTACCGGAAGGTACGCAGCGGCTGCTGCAGGTGCTGAAGGAAAAGGAACATTATTTCCTGACGCGCGGCGACGAGACCGCAGCCTATCTGAAGGATCAGGGCTTTTCGTTCGTGCGTCCCGTCGGCTGTCCCTCCATGTATTTCATGCCGGCCAATATGCGCCGCGCCATTCGCCGCCTGCCTGATGTGAAGGTAGGCGAGGGACGCACCGTGTTCACCGGCTATATGGGTGCAGCGCTCGATACGATTGGTGACATGAACGCTCTGTCGTCCGATGACGGCCGCTCGGCCTATGTCATTCAGGATGAGCCATTGCATTTCGACATGCAGATCGAACCCGACGAAGAGGGCCGGGTTTATGATTCCACCTCGGGCGAGATGATCGGCGATCTGGCTTTCAAGGGACAGGATGAGCTGAAGAAGAACATCAAGGTTCACACCTTCTTCGACACCAACCAGTGGCGTGCCTGGACCTCGTCGATGGACTTCTCCTTCGGCCGGCGTTTTCACGGCAATATCATCGCGCTTCAGTCCGGCGTTCCGAGCCTCATCGTCGCCGTCGATGACCGCATGCGCGAGATGCTGAACTTTTCCGGTCTGCCGAAAGTCGAGGCTGAAGACCTCAACTCGGCCAATGACCGCTCGGCTTTCATCTCTGACCATCTGGCACAGATGAATATTCCGCAAGTTATCGAAAAATACTCTGACCGCGAACGCAGCTTCCGCTCGGTCCTGACCGAGATCGGCATCGGGTAACCTCCCATTACCCCTGCCTTGGCAGCTCCAACCCTAAGATGGACGAACATGCGAATAATGATCACTGGCATCCCATCATATCTGATGCGGACCGTCGACAGCGTTTCCGGGGCAACGGTCAAGCACCGTCCCTATTTCGAGAACATCAAGACCAAGAAAGATGTGATCGATCAGGTCAAGAGGATTGCCAATACGGGCAATTATCTCATCGGCGAAGGCGCAGCGAACAGCGTTCGCGGCCACGATGTGACCTATATTCCGTTCTGGCATCTGGCGAACAGCATCCATTCGCCGGAAACCTATGCAAAGCTGAACGAGAGTTTTGACCTGTGCCTGTTCGCATCGGCCAACCTCTTGCGTCCGGGCTATGCGGCAGCCACCGAGTCCCATGTCTTCGAACTTCTCAATATGCCGATTGTCGTCATGGGCATCGGTATCCAGAAGAAGGAAAATCTGAAGGCCGAACTGCCCGAGGGTACGCATCGCTTCCTCAATGTTCTGAAGAAGAAGGAATCCTTCTTCCTGACGCGCGGTCACTTTACGGCCGAATTCCTCAAGGCCGAGGGCATGAAATATGTACGCCCGACCGGCTGTCCGTCGCTGTATTTTGATCCGGCGCAGATGAAGCGTTCGCTGAGCCGTCTGGCTGACCCAAGCCTGGCTGAAGCGCAGAAGATCGCCTTGGGCGGCTATCTCGGCAGCGTGCCGGACACGATTGTCGACGCCCATGCATTGCTGCACAAGGATACCACGGCAAGCTATGTCATTCAGGACGAAGTGATCGTCTACAATATGAACATGGTGGGCGAGGACGGCAGCGAAGCCTACGATCCGGCCGCAAGCCGCATCACCGCGCAGACCGAATACAAACATGCCGAGAAATGGCAGCGCAAGCGCGACTATCTCGTATTCTTCGACACGCACAAATGGCGCAGCTGGGTTTCCGGGCAGGATTTCTGCTTCGGCCGCCGCTTCCATGGCTCGATCATCGGCATGCAGTCGGGCATTCCGGCGCTGATGATCGCAGTCGATGACCGTATGCGCGAAATGCTCGACTTTGTCGGCTTCCCACATATCGAGGCATCGGTATGGAACCGCGAGCCGCAGAAGAAAGCGTTTCTGGCGGACTTCCTGTCGAAAATCGACGTTCCCGCAGCCATCGACCGCTATTCGGCCTGTGCCGAAAACTTCAACGGAGCGCTCAAGGATATTGGCATCCGATGATGGCATTGAGGACCGGCGCCCGGTTTACAGGAGGCAAAAAGCCATGAAATGGCCCTTGCATTTGCGTGGATTAAGCGCCGGACTTTCGCTTGTTATTGCTGCGGCATTCGCAAGTACCTCTCTCGTTGCGCCAGCCGGTGCAGCGGGAGATCCACGCTTTGGCGTCAATCGCGTCAATCTTGCCTGGTTGAAACCAGCCGAGCGGGAAAAAGTTCTCGACCTGATGGCCAAGAACGGCATTGTTGCCGTGCGGCTGTCCCTGACCAAGCCGCTGGATCAAAGCATCGACGCCGTGCGCGTGGCCCATGCCAAGGGTCTGGCAATCCTGCTGGAAATATCACTCAACAATCCGTCATTCTATCCCGAGGGAACAAAACCCCGCTCGGGTCTTGGCCGCATATGGGATATGTACCGGCTCTCCGACATTGCGCCGGAGCAGTTCCGTACGGTTGTCAGTGACGCCCTGCGCAAAATCGACGAATTGAAAATTCCGCTTGTTGCGGTTGAAGCTGGCAATGAAATTAACTGGGGCGCTTATAATGGCGACCTCGAGGTAAAGTCCAAGGCAAAGACCCGGACGGCCCGTTCGCTGGCAGATCTCGACAATTTGCCTGAGGTCGAGAAGGGTGCGGAGAAATATGTCGCACTCACCCGGATCGTGCGTGAAGAGCTGGCCAAAAGCAAATTCAGTGCCGGAGCCAAGGTCATTTCCGCCGGGCTATCGGATATTCCTCCGGCCGATGCTGACCGGCGCGGCATCGATAGCATCGATCCCACCAGCTTTACCAATCTCCTGCGTAAACATGGGCTGGACAAGGCTGTGGATGGTTATGGCATTCACATATATCCCGGCAGCAACGGCACGCCAAATGCCCGCGCAGTGCATATGAGCCAGGCGCTCTCAATCTGCAGGACCGAGCCTGACGGCAAACCGTGCTGGATCACCGAATGGGGCTTTGCCAATACATCGACCACATGTCCGGCCAATGACGGCAACCGCGAACGCCTCGTACAGGCCGCGCGCAACCGCTTCGAGGAACTGATGGGTACAGGCCGCGTGGCAGCCGCCTATTATTTCGATTGGGATGCAACAACCTACGGGGTTTGGCGCTGCGGCGGGCTCTCCCCGGCGGGCAAGGCAGCGGTGGTATCGCCATGAAACTCAAAACAGTCATTATTGGCGGCTCGAACACTGTCATGCTGCCCGGGTATCTGCCGTCGCTTCTCTCAACTATGAGCCGGCGAGGCATTGATCTTGATGTCGTGGCTGATCTGGCTGTCGGTGGAACAACCAGCGCATTTGGCCTGTACCAGCTCAAGATTTATGACCAGCTTGCTGATTGCGACCTGCTGCTAATCGAATATGCCTTGAACGATGCCTTCGTCTATGGCGACGAGCGGCGGCAATTCCGCCACTGGGCGCGGTTTTACGAGGGGATCATCCGTTTTGCGCTTGAGCGCAATCCGAACTTGCGCATAGCGACGCTTGTCTTTGGTGCCCGCAACGGTTCGTTCCTCAGTGCCGTTCCGTCCATCGACGCCGGTATCAATTATATCTCGCAATGGTACGGCACGATCTGTGTCGACGTTTCGCGCATGCTGATGCAGCGGTTGGGCCGGGATGTTGTCGGCCACCCGAGCTTTTATTCCGATCAGGGCCATTATGCCCGGCCTGTCGCTACAACCATTGTCGCCAATCTGATTGCGGATGAGCTGGAACCGGCGCTTCATCGCCCGCATCGACCTGCCACGTTGCAACCACCGATTGATCCGGAGCATTTTGCCAATGCCAAGGCGCTCGACGGGGTTCAGCTGGGCAAGCGGCTGGGGCGGCGGCCGGTGGAATACAGCAATCGCCGCTTCTCCGTTTCGGCGCTTGATCTGGAGAAAGACCGGCTGCGTTTCGAAGTGGACAACGGCCAGCTTTTGGCCATGGCCTATGTGTGCGAACCGCGCATTCCGCCGCTTGATATCCGCATGGGGCAGGAAATGCATCGGGCCGCGCTGCTCAAGGGCGGCGTGCGCGACGGAACCTACAAGTTTCTAGTATCGATGCTGAGCTTCGAGTTCCTTTATGGCGTCACGCTTTTGCAGCAGCAGCCGTCCTTGGCACTGACGCTTGGCGGCGGCACATCGGCGGCCGAGCATAAACTGCATGTGCCGAAGGACAGCATCAAGCACGACACGTTCCCTGCAGAACCGGCCCTGCCGATCAGCGGCATTCTCTTTACCGGTAACCTGAAGGTCTGCACCATCGAAAAAGCCGGAAGTGAAGCGAATGGAACCGCAGCTGTTGCAAAGCCTGCCGTGAAGATAGAAGCGGCCGCGCCCAGCGCCTGAGTCCATCTTTGTGAAACGGCGCGAACATGCTACCCGTTCGTCTCTTGAAGTGAGCGGGAATCATGATCGAAGCCGAGATCGTTGCAATAGAAGAATGGCTGGATGCGCAGGGGCTGGCGGGCGCCAGCGAAACCGAGCTGCTCAACGGCTTTTGCGTGCGCTGCTGTAGCCTCGGCGTCAAACTGGAACGGGCATCGGCCTTCGTCGATACACTGCATCCGATTTACGAGGGCAGGGCCTTTCTCTGGCGTCAACGCGAGGAAGTGGAAAAACCGGTTATCGAATATGGTTCCAGCTATCAGGGAGCCAGTGCCGAAAACTGGCAAAGAACCACATTCTTCCACATGCTTCAGTCCGGCGAGGATTCCCTGCGCCGCCGCATCGGTGAGATGGATGAACCGGGTTTCATGCACCTGGAGAATTTGAAAGCGGAAGGCCTCACCGACTATCTGGCGATCATTAACCGCTTTTCGACCCAGGGCAGCATCGGTGAGATGGACTGCTTTTACTCCCAATGGTCGACATCCCATGCGGACGGCTTCAACGATGCCGAGATCGCAACATTGAAGCGGCTGACGCGCGGACTGGCGATCGCTATCAAATGTGCCTCACTGGCGCGGATTGTGCGCACCTTGGCGGAAGTTTATCTTGGAAAGGACGCCGGAGAGCGGGTTCTGGCCGGACGCATCAATCGCGGTGCAGCCGACCGGATCGAAGCGGTGCTGTGGTATTCGGACCTGCGCGATTACACACGGATTTCCGATGCCGCTGGTCCTGATGCAATCATTCCGATGTTGAATGACTATGCCGATGCGGTGATCTCCTCCATCCAGACCGCAGGCGGCGATGTGCTGAAACTGATCGGTGATGGCATATTGGCGATCTTTACCGATGGCGGCTCGCAGAAGGCCTGCATTGCCGCGCTGCAAGCTGAAGCCATGTTGCGCCAGCGGCTTGTCATTCTCAATGAGAAGCGGGCTGCGGAAAAGCAGCCCGTGACCCATGTTTATCTTGGCGTGCATGTTGGCGAAGTATTCTTCGGCAATATCGGCAGCGACACGCGGCTGGACTTTACCGTCGTTGGGCCTGCCGTCAATGAAGTCAGCCGCATTGCCTCCATGTGCCGCTCGGTCGATCAGGATATCCTGATTTCGGACCGTTTTGCCGCCTATCTGCCGGAGGAGCTGCGGGCGAGACTTGTATGCGTTGGCCGCTTTGCCCTGCGCGGTGTTGGACGGGCACAGGAACTGTTCACGCTCGATCCTGCTGAAAGGCGTTAAAACAATGAACCCCGCAACGCTGGGCGCTACGGGGTTCCGGTCTTGCAACAGCGTGCGAAGGACGCTGTTTATCCGTTCATATATCGCTTTGCCAGTTCAACCATATCACGATCCTTTTTCGTCTGGATCGGATGGAACACGCGTGAAAGAAGTTTCAGCGTTGTCAGGCTTGGCTTCAGATACGGTGAAAGGGTTGGGAGTTGGATGTTCATGATGATGTCCCTTTCCGTTTGTTGATTGGTTCATGGGGTTCGACCCCATTTTTAGTTTCACACGGCGGAGAGGAAGTGCGGTAGATCAATCCGCCGGTGTGATTGCCTATTTCTCCGGGAGAATCGTGTTGATCTCTGGGCAGGAAAGCGGCTTAAAAATTACCATCTGTAGAAATCGACAATGATCGCCACTTGTTGAGTTCCGCGTGAGCGGAATCCAGCTTTGTCCCGATGCCCTGCACCGCATCCGAACCGGCAGCATAACGCAGTGGCGGTTCATCAACCGAGGCCAGTTCAATCAACGCCGCACCGAGTTTTGCCGGATCACCCGCCTGCTGATAGCTGTAGCCATCATAGGTTGTGCGTATTTCACGCGACGCATCGGCGTAATCCTCAATGGCCTTGGCACCATAGCGTACAGAGCTGCCGTCGAGAAAATTCGTGCGGAAGAATCCGGGCTCAACCAGGGTAACGTGGATACCGAAGCCGGAGACTTCCATGGCCAGAGATTCCGAAAAACCTTCAACTGCGAACTTTGTCGAACAGTAGATCGATGCACCGGCGAAGCCGACCATGCCGCCTATGGACGAAAGATTGAAAATCCGGCCCGACCGCTGCAAGCGCATGACCGGCAGCACGGCGCGGGTTACATGGAACAGGCCAAAAACATTGGTGGCAAACTGCTCTTCAATTTCGCCGGCATCGTTCTCTTCAAAAAGACCGAGCAGGCCGTATCCGGCATTGTTGACCAGAACATCAATGCGACCAAACCGCGAGACTGCCGTATCGACCGCCGCTTCTGCCTGAGCCTGATTGGTGACATCAAGTTCCACAACCAGAAGATTGCTGTCGAGACCCTCAAATGCCTTCTTGACCTGCTCGCGGTTGCGTCCAGTTGCAACCACATTGTCACCAGCGGCTAAAGCCGCCTTGGCGATCTCGGTGCCGATGCCACGTCCGGCACCCGTAATAAACCATGTCTTGCTCATCGTGCATTCCCTTGTCGTGATGAATTCGTGCCGCTCTTTCGGGCCGCAACGCAAAATAGGACAGGGGCGGGAAAGGACGTAGACCGTAACTCCTCAACGATTGCACAATCCTCCGGAAGTAACGGCGACTGGCTGTGATACAGCAATGCACCTCCCGCTGGACGCAGCGGGAGGTGCATTGAGTTTAAATGGCCGGGCTCAAGCGGCTTTATCCCAGACCGGAGCAAGGCCATTCGGGCTGACAATCCGGCCATTGGGGACGGCCAAAGCGTGGATGGCAGCCATGTCTTCGGCGCTGAGTGCGAAGTCGAAGATTGCCAGATTTTCCGCAACACGGGCTTCGCCGACAGTTTTCGACAAGGCAATCACGCCCTCCTGCTGCACCATCCAGCGCAAAACGATCTGGGCAACCGACCTGCCGTTACGGGCAGCAATGTCCTTGAGCGTAGCATCCGTGAACACGGCACCATCGGCCATGGCATAATAACCCGTAATCGACATGCCAGCTTGACGGGCGGCATTCAGAACCGGCGCCTGATTGAGATAAGGATGATACTCGACCTGATTGGTCACCAGCGGCGCATCGCTCAAGGCAATGGCTTCGGCCATCAGCGCTGTGCTGAAATTGCTGACGCCGATATGGCGGACCTTGCCTGCTTTGTGCACCTCGTTGAGCGCGCCGACCTGTTCGGCCAGCGGCACGGCATTGTTCGGCCAATGCAGCAGAAGCAGATCGACATGATCCGTCTTCAGCTTCTTCAGACTTTCATCGACGGAGGCAATGAATGCATCGTGCCTGTACTTGTCGACCCAGACCTTGGTTGTCAGGAACACATCATTACGGGCAATCCCGGAACCGGCGATCGCTTCGCCCACTTCGGCTTCGTTGCCATAAATCTGCGCCGTATCGATGTGGCGGAAGCCAAGCTTCAGCGCGTGCGGCACGATGCGCAGCACATCCTTGCCCGGCATGCGGAACGTTCCGAAACCCAAAGTGGGAATAGAGGCCCCATTGGCTTTTACATCATGCATTGTCTTCTCCTATTTCAGCTGCCGCACGGGGAGGCGGCCTGCATCTCGACGGGTGCTCACTTTGGCACCGTCGTTAACGGTATATGGTGCAAAGCTATTCCTGTTATAACACAGTAAAATGCGCTAATATTTGTGAATTGAATTCACGATGAAACGGGGACCTTCCATGAATAACCGGGCGGGCGAAATGGAAGTTTTTGTCGAGGCTGTCGAGCGCGGCAGTTTTACCGCCGCCGGCGAGCGACTCAACCTCTCGCCTTCCGCCGTGAGCAAGCTGATTACCCGGATCGAGGAACGGCTCGGCACGCGCCTTCTGGTGCGCTCGACCCGCGCATTGCAACTGACCCCCGAAGGCGAGGCCTACCACCAGCGCGCTGTCCGCATTATTGCCGAGATCGAGGAAACCGAGCGGCTGATGACATCCGGTGGCGCCGCTGTTCCGCGCGGTCTGCTGCGGGTCAATTCGGCTGTGGGATTCGGCACCCGCTATATCGTGCCGCTGATCCCAGCGTTTCTCGAACGCTATCCCGACATCGAGCTTGATCTTTATCTCGCTGACGGTGTCATCGACATTATCGAGGAGCGCGCCGACGTTGCCATCCGCACCGGCCCGATGCGCGATTCAGGGCTGAAAGCCCGCAAGCTTGGCGAGAGCCGCCGGGTAGTGGTGGCTTCGCCCGGCTATCTCGCCCGGCACGGCACACCGCAGACACCGGATGATCTGGCACAGCACAATTGCCTGACCTTCAATTTTCGCCGCAGCATGGATGAATGGGCTTTCCGCTATCCCGGCGAGGAACGTATTCACGCGCTGGCGGTGAAGGGCAACTTCAAAGCCAATAACGGCTCGAGTGTGCGGCAACTGGCAATTGCCGGACTGGGCCTGGCTCGCGTCGGCCAGTTCCACGTGCAGAAAGATATCGACGCGGGCATACTCGTTCCGGTGCTGGAAGACTATAACCCCGAAGATATTGAGTTCATCCATGCGGTCTTCGCCGGGCATGAACATCTCGCCGCGCGCATCCGGGCCTTCATCGATTTTCTCGTGGAGAACAATCCGGCCGATATTGCGGGGAAACCCGTTTAAATTGCAATTTTCTTGGCTCAGGCACCCATCTTATCCGGCCCCGGGTCACCACCGGGAGCTGCGATGGACAGTCTGCGCAGATAATGGCTCCAGCCCTTTTCGTGCTCAGCACGTTCCTGCGCGTCGGGCAAGCCACTGTGAGTGAAGCGCACCAGCGTGCCGCCATCCTTCTCCACCAGATCGATCTCTACGAGAGTTGATCCTGGCGGCACATTCTCCCGCTCTTCCCAGCCGAAACTGTAAGCCAGCCGGTGGACCGGTATAACTTCGGTGAACTGGCCACGGACAGTGTTCCTGTCATTGAGGCTGAGGAGATAGATGCCACCGGCATGCGGCTCGATTGTTGCCTTCGTTCCCATCCAGCGCAGAATCTTGTCCGGATCCGTGAGGAAGGCAAAGACGGTTGCCTGCGGGGCCGCTATCTCGATCTCACTGTGAAGCGTCTCGGTCATCTGCAATCTCCCCCAACAGGACGCGATATCATTCCAGCACTGGCGCAATGTAAGCCAATCCGGATTTCGTGCAAGAAACAAAATCTCATGACAGGCGCTTGAAATCACTGCATGATAACAGCCATGCAACTGCCGTCAGCTCTTTCCTTCCTGGTCGACAAGGCGATCGACGTAGCGGACGGCGAAGCCTTCCTGACGGAGCTCGCCGCTCGGCTCGTTGCCGATGGAATACCGCTGGCTGGCGCTGCACTCACTCAAGCTGCGCCACACCCGATCATCGGACGGCGCACATGGTTGTGGCGCGCCGATACGGGAGATGTGATTGAGGCGTTGAACCTCACCGGGCCGGTCGCTTCAGGCCCGAGCCATATCGCTCGTGACTGGCTGGCCGGCATCGGTAGCGGTATCGTGCAGGAAGATTTCGCCGGTGCCACGTCTGACGGCGCCATCCTTGGCTGGGTTGCAAGCCGGCCATTGCACGAATCTGAAACAACCTTGCTGCGCGAGGTTGCACGCTTTGCCGCCGCGCCGCTCGCATTGCTGGCTGCACGTTCGACATTGGCCGCGCTACTGACCGCCTATCTTGGCCGCCGCAGTGCGGCACAGGTGCTGGCCGGACGCCTGCGGCGTGAGGCCGGGGAGACGATTGAGGCGGCTCTGCTTTTTGCCGACCTTCGCGGCTTTACCGATCTCTCGGAATCGGCGGAAGCAAAGGAGGTGATTGCCGCGCTTGATGCCTGGTTCGACCGTATCGCCGGTGCCGTCCACGCCTTTGGCGGCGAGGTGTTAAAATTTATTGGCGACGGGGTTCTGGCGATCTTCCCCATTGGAGAACGTGACGCCTCCGCCGCGTGCGATGCGGCACTGCGTGCGGTCGCGGCAGCACGTGCCGGGATGGATCACCTTAATCGCACGCGTGCCGCGCAAGGAGCGCCGATATTGTCATTCGGCACGGCGCTGCATCTTGGCGAGATGCTGTGGGGCAACATTGGTACTGCCGACAGGCTGGATTTTACCGCCATCGGTCCAGCCGTGAATCTGGTGAGCCGTCTGGAGGGCCTGTGTCGCCCACTCGGCCACACGCTTCTGCTTTCCGGCACCTTCGCGGCGGCAACCACGACGCCGCTATTGATTCCGCTCGGCGAGCACAGCCTGCGCGGGATCGCCGCTCCGTGCGCGGTTTTTACGGTACCGCCTATTGACAGGGTCCCGCCGCAATAATGGTTCAGCCATCCGTCTTATCGACATCTTCACCGTTCCAGTAGCCCAGCGGGGTGACCCGTCCGTCGATGCTGAAAACTTTTGGCGGCTGTTTGTCGTTTCCGTTGACAACCTCGACGGCGATCCTCCCGCTGTCGGGATATTCAACCACATCCACGCGTGTCAGATTGGAAAAACGATATAACGCAGCTCCGCATCCGACGTATTAATGATCTGATGCGCGTCACCACCATCCGGCGCTCCGATACAATCGCCAGCACGGATGGGCAGGCGGCGCTCACCCATGCGCACTTCGCCTTGACCTTCCAGCACGAGAAAAAGCTCGTCACAGCCATGATGACGGTGAAACGGCCATGCGGTCTTTCCCGCAGGAACAACATGCAGTATCGCTCCAAGTCCATCCAGACCCAACAGCCTGCCGATCTCACCAAGGCCAACTTCGAAGCGTTTGCCCGTTTTGAGCTGACGCAAATTCAAATCGGCCAGATTAACAATCGCTTCCGTCATTTTACCCTCTTTCAAACGTGGCTATACCTTCAGCGGTGCGACAGAATATTGATCACATTGCCGAAGGGATCACGGACGTAGAAGCGCCGGACGCCCCATGGCTCATCGGTAATATCATAGGTGATCTCCAGCCCGGCTGACTTGGCGCGGGTGTAAATGACATCAACATCATCCACTTCAATGGAAACAACGGGAACGGGTGTGCCTGCACCGCCTTCGCTTGCCACGCTGATTTCGGGCTTGGAAGTTGCGCCGGAGGCAAAGGTCAGAATCCAGCCATGATCCATGACCAGCTTCAAATCGAGAAATTCCTCGTAGAACGCCTTGGCGCGTTCCGGATCTGATGCAGCAAGATTGGTTACGATGCGCCGGACAGCCATTGGTTCCTCCCGTCGGAATGCATGTTGAATTTCTAGCGGTCACCCGGCATCGGCGCAACCTTGGAACATTCAACTGATCTGGCTGACAAAGCGTTCGATCAGCCATGCGCCTGCCGGGCCGGGCGGCGTATGAGTTCGGAAAACCGCATGCAGGCCATACTCGCCTCGCGTCCATTCCGGAATAACAAGCCGCTTCAACCGGCCTGCGGCAAGATCGGCGCTGACCATCGGCTCCGGCATGTTGCCCCAGCCTATACCAGCCAGCAACAAAGCGTGTTTGGTGCCAAGATCAGCAAGCCGCCAGGATTTCATGCCGATGACGCCGAAATCCTGTCCTTCGGTCAGGGATGAGCGGTCTGTCAGTACAAGCTGTGTGTGGTTACGCGCTTCGCCGGGCAGGTTCGCCTTGCTGATCGCAAGGGGGTGGCTGGGTGCAGCGACCGGAACAAGTTCAACCCCGCCGACATTGATCCGTTCAATGCCCGAAACATTGACGAGCAGCGGACCGCTGATGCCGATATTGGCGACCCCCGAGTGAACAAGATGAACGATAGCGCCAAGTGCCTCTACATGCAGGCGCAGGGCCACCGTCGGGAATTTGCTTTCGAACGCGTGCAGAACATCGACCAGCCGCTCGGTCGGCAACATCACGTCGACCGCCAGTCCGATTTCACCTTCCAGCCCGTCGCTGAGCCCCTTCATCTTCGCCCGCAGGCTGTCGACGCTCAGCGCCACCCGCCGGGCATCCGACAGGGCGGCTTCACCGGCTGGTGTCAGCGTTGGCTTGCGCGTGCGCTCCCGGTCAAACAGTGGCATACCAAGCTGCAGTTCCAGATTGACGATGGCATAGCTGATTGCCGACGTCGCCCTTCCGAGCCGCCTGCCGGCTGCTGCAAAGCTTCCGGCTTCAACCACGGCAAGAAATACGTTGAGCTGATCCAGACTGGGTGTGCCGGGTTCCGACATTTCTAAATCCTTGAACGTTATCTTCAATACTTTACAGATTTTCATGCATGAAGCGAGAGCGTATTCTCCCATCAGATTGACAACAACCCTCTCCGTCCCCGGACGGGACAAAGGAAAATTTCGCATGACTAAAGTTCTCGTTCTTTATTATTCGAGCTATGGACACATCGAGACAATGGCGCAGGCTGTTGCCGAAGGCGCTCGCTCGACGGGTGCGACTGTTGATATCAAGCGCGTTCCCGAGACCGTGCCGGAAGAGGTTGCACGCGCATCCTACTTCAAGCTCGATCAGGCTGCTCCGGTCGCAACCATCAATGACCTGGCGAACTATGACGCGATCATCATCGGCACAGGCACACGGTTCGGCCGTCTTTCCTCGCAAATGGCAAGCTTTCTGGATCAGGCCGGTGGCCTCTGGCAGTCGGGAGCGCTCAACGGCAAGGTCGGCGGCGCTTTCACGTCAACTGCAACACAGCATGGCGGCCAGGAAACAACCCTGTTCACGCTGATCACCAACCTTCTGCATTTCGGTTTGATTGTTGTCGGCTTGCCCTACAGCTTTCAGGGCCAGATGAAGATCGATGAAATCACCGGCGGCAGCCCTTACGGTGCAACCACAATCACCGGCGGCGACGGTGCACGCCAGCCAAGCGAGAATGAATTGGCCGGTGCCCGTTTCCAGGGCGAACATATTGCCAAAACTGCCGCCAAGATTTTCGGCTGAGCAAAGAGGCTCCCATGACCAACTCAAATTCTTACATTGCGGCGGGTGGCCGTTTGCTTCTTGCCGTGATTTTCCTCCTGAGCGGTCTTGGCAAGATCGCTGCGCCGGAAGCCACGCAAGGCTACATCGCAGCCGTAGGACTTCCCCTGCCGCTGCTCGCCTATCTTGTCGCCATCGTCGTTGAAGTGGGCGGCGGCCTGCTGCTGGTGCTGGGTTACCAGACCCGTATCGTGTCGATTGTTCTTGCGGCCTTTACAGTCGTGACGGCACTCGCCTTCCACAGCAATCTGGCTGACCAGAACCAGATGATCCATTTCCTCAAGAACATTGCCATCGCTGGCGGTCTGCTTCAGGTTTTGGCTTTCGGTGCAGGCAGCTTGAGCCTCGATGCCCGCCGTGCATCTTCGCCAAAGACAGCCGAAGCTTTCTAACCATTAACAAAGACCGGATTTGCCGAGACGCAAATCCGGTCTTTGCTTTTACGACCTAATTGAGTTCGCTCAGAGCCTTCTGCCAGAGCTTGTTGCTCGATGCAGCAATCACCCTGCCATCGGACTGACAGGTCAAAGGATTGCCCTGCCAGTCGGAAATATACCCGCCGGCATTTTCAACGACCGGCACCAGTGCCATATAGTCGTAGGGCATCAGCGACGCCTCCACCACGAGATCGCAATGACCTGATGCCAGCAGCGCATATTGGTAACAATCGCCGCCGAAACGCCGTATTGCTGCCTGTTTGCTCAGACGGTTGTAGCGGGCCAAATCGTCGGTATTGCCGAAACCATCCGGCGACGATGTATAAATGCGCGCATCCTCAATCTCTTCACAACCGCTGACTTTGCAAATCCGGCCATTCTTCCGCGTTGTGCCATTGGCGCCAATCCAGCGCTCTGACAGCGCAGGCATTTCGATGATACCCAGCAAGGGTTCATCCCGCTCCACATAGGCAATCAGGGTGTCGAAAAGCGGCATGCCGGTGATGAAACTTTTTGTGCCATCAATAGGGTCGATTACCCACAGGCTGTCATTGCCGGCCCAGGCTCCCATTTCTTCGCCCAGAATGGAATGCTCCGGGAAATGAATGGTCACAAGGCGTCGCAGTTCCGCTTCGATACACTTGTCAACAACAGTAACCGGGCTATCGTCACCCTTGCGGTCATAGTCTGATATCTGGCGAAAATACCGGATCGCGTGTTTGCGCGCCGCATCGGCCATGGCATTGGCGACGGTGAAAATGTCGGGGGTGACCGATTTTTCAGGAGAAGCCATCGCACCTGTTGCGATCAAGACTTCGGGTGAAGACGCACCGGCAGCATCCTGCCAGCGAAGTTCGACATCGTCAGACAATTTTGAGATAATCCTTCCACCGGGGATCGCGCATATAGCTGCGGGCCCGCATATGTTTCCAGGCACCGTATTTATAAAAATCGAAATCGAGTGCCGACAATTCCCGTTGCACCATCGCCCATGTCGACCATTTGATATCGGCGAGCGCCTTGTGCACATAAAGACGCGCATACATCTGCGGATCGAACCGGCCGAAATATTCTTCGATGACATCGTTCTCGATGGCATTGGAGAAGAACATTTCACCGCACCAGATTCCAAGGTCGTAACAACGGTCATTGTTGGATGCATATTCGTAATCGATGAGCATGATGGTCTTGGCTTCATCGACCATGAAATTCCCGGGCATCGGATCATTGAAGCAGGGAACGAGATCGATACCCGAAGCTTCAAGCGCCGAACGCGCCATGCGGTACTGGCTGTGCAACCAGTCGAAATCCTCCGGAAACCGGCCATTCAGTGTCCGGGCCTGTTCGATATGCTCGTCGATCATGTCAAACACGGTTTTCGTCAACCCAAGCTGACCGGAATTATGAAACTGCCGGTAGACCCCGACAGCGGCTTTGCGGACAGCCGCGTCGCGAAAATCCTTGTTGGTGCAGGAACGCCGATTGGTAATGAAATCGGTGATCTCTATGCCCTTATGCGCCAGATAGGGATAACCTCTGGGGCCGATGCCGATCTCTTCGGCACGGCGGCTCGCTTCAAGCGCGGCGTTGCGGTCAATAAACATTTCGGTGCCTTGGCCGGGCATTTTCAGAAAATACGGTACGGCATGACCTTCAATCCTGATCTGCCAGTTGGTGTTGCTGATACCGCCAAGCACGGGGGAATAGGACAGCGCGCTGCCCCGCCACTCCACGATTTCCACGAGGACCGCTTCGAGCTCCTTCTCGGAGTCTGTTGCCGCCTGACCAAGTGATTTACTCTGCATGCCAGTCCTCCTACCGGATATCGGTCATAGCTTGCGCAGCATGGTTTCAAAGTAGGGATCCAGAATGCCCATCCGGCATCGAAGCAGCCGCCATTGTGCATATTTGAGATATTCAAGAGCGGTGCGCGGCGAGGTTGCGTCCATCAGAATGCCCCAGAGGCCCCACATCAGATCATCGGCAATGCCATAAAGTTTACAGCGATGCAGCGCCGCATCGCTGTAGGTGCCATCAAAAATTTCAATCGCGCCGCGTTTGGCATCATCGAACTGGAACGCTTCGTTGAGAAAAATGCCGATATCGTAATAGGGATCGGTGTCACAGGCCTGATCGAAATCGACCAGACGGATTTCGTCTTCTCCATTGATCATGATGTTGGAGGAAAGTCCGTCCGCATGGGCGGGTTTTTCATCGGTACCGGCGGCGTGGAGGGCAGCCTTTATCGTCTCCGCATTGTCCAGCAACCACCAGATATCACCTTCCGGCACAATGGCAGCGGCGGCGAGATCCGCCTCAAGCCGCGCAATGCCGTCAAAGACCGACCAGGATTTTCCAAGACGCGCCGTTGCGTGCAGCGCTTGCTTGGCCTTGATCACATTGGCGGTCACGCGCTCATTGCCGAAATCATTCATACGCGCGGTGCGCCATGATGCATCCAGAAGATCGAAGACATAGGCATGGTGTTCAGCAACAAAATGCCGGGGTTGCGGCGCTACACCAATCGCCGCCGCGTTCTTCGCAGCATTATAGGCGATAATGCCGGAGCTATAGGGCACAAAGTCCGGGTTGAGGACTTTGACAAAAAACTGTGGCTGTTTCGTACCCACTGCCACCATCCAGCAATCGCCATCCACGGCCCGGTGTAGCGGTGAAACAACCGGAGGAACCAGTCTTTCATAGGCGACAGACTGCCCCTGCCATTCAGGAACGGCAGCAATAACTGTCTCAAGCGCCAGTTCTTCTGAGCTCGCGGCTTCGCCGGTCTTTTTCATCTGCCGCCTCAGCCTTTCAGAACATTGCCGAGCATGCAGAAGTCCCAAAGCATGCTGGTGAGAATACGCGTACCGATCACCCGGTCTTCCGGTGTGGTGAATTCCGTGGGGTGGTGGATCACACCGCCAACGCTTGGAACCGCAATGACGATGGACGGGCACTTATCGGCCAGAGCCACACCATCGTGACCGCCGATTGTATCAAGATAGCGCGTCTCATAACCAAGGCTTGTTGCGGTTTGCGTGGCAAGGGTAACAAGACCTTCATCCATGCGACCCGCCTTGCGGTAATCCACGGAGCGCACTTCATAGCCAACGCCCGCACGCTGGGCACATGCTTCGATCCTGTCCTTGAATTCGGCCTCGGCACTTTCCAGAATTTCCGGCGAACCGGAGCGAAGCTCAATGAACAGCACAGCTTCGGCAGGCACCACATTGGGCGAATTCGGGAACACTTCGAGACGCCCCACCGATGTGTGCAGATCAAGCCCGCCCCGGTCGGCCATGGCTTTCAGCTCGGCAATCAGATAGGCGGCGGCAAGCACGGCATCCTGACGTTCGGCCATGGGCGTCGGGCCGGTGTGAGCCTGCTTGCCGAGAAATGCCAGCCGGTATTTCGTTGCACCCCAGTAACGCGTGAACGCCGCAAATTTGAGACCGGCCTTTTCCAGCTTGTCGGAGCCTTCAATGTGCAACTCGATATAGGCGTCGGGCAGGGCAGGGGCGCTCGTACCGGCATAACCAATATCGGACAGCGCATCGCGTACGGATATGTTGTCGCCATCAACCCGGTTTAGCGCGAAATCCAATGTCAGGGCGCCGGAATAAACCGAACTGCCGAGCAGGCTGGGCTGAAAGCGCGCGCCTTCTTCGTTGGTCCAGTTCACCACGGTCATATTGGCCTTGGGCGTCAGCTTGCCGCTCTCGACCGCTCGCTTGATGGTATCAACCGCGTTACAGGCGGCAACAACACCCAGCGCACCGTCAAAGCGGCCGCCATTGGGCTGGCTGTCGAGATGTGAGCCGGTCATGACAGTTGGTGCACCGGGTCCAGCCCAGTCAAGAATGCCGAACATATTGCCGATGCCATCCACTTCAAGGCGCAGGCCATGATCGCGCACCCAGGCAGCAAACCAGTCGCGGGCCTGCCCATCCTCTTTGGAGAGGGTGAGGCGGGTCATCGAACCGCCTTCGCCGCCGCCGATAACCGACAGTTCGTCCATCATCCGGTGAAGCTCCACTTCATCGATGGCGGGGACAGGAGCAGCCGCTTTACGGAACTCAAGCATAAATGACCTCAACATGCGCTTCTTTCAGTTTGTCTGCAAAATCCACCCGTGGTTGCGCATCTGTCACGAGCGTATCTATGTCCTGAAGTTCGAGAGTACGGATATTGGCTGAACGGCCGAACTTGTTGCTGTCAGCGAGCATGATGCAGCGGCGGGAATGCTTGCGCAATTCACGCCGCACTGCCGCTTCATCAGCGCCGTAATCCATGAAACCAAAGTTATAATCGACCGCTGCTATACTGACGAAGGCCACGTCGAACAAATGCCCTTTGATCGCTTCCAGCGTCGAGGATCCAAACAGCGCCCGATAGGAGGGATTAAGCTTGCCGCCTATAACCGTCACGCTGCCCGAATAGCTCTCGTCGAAAAGCTGCGCGATATCGAGCGAATTGGTAAAAATGTTCAACCGCTCGATCTTGAGGAGGTGGCGGGCAAATGCCAGCGTGGTCGAACCGGAATCGATAAAAATCTTGGTGTCGTTCTGCACCAGCCTGGCCGCAAGAACGGCGAGCCGCCCCTTTTCCCGCGCATTGATGCGCATGCGCTCGGCTGCGGGCTGATCGAGGCCGACAACCGGTTTCACACCGCCGCCATAAACACAGCGCAGGTGCCCCTCGCGCTCCAGAATCTTCAGGTCACGGCGGATGGTTTCACGGCTGACATCCAGCCGCTTGGAAATATCCTTGACCGCAACACGTCCATTCTTGGCCAGTTCGGCAAGAATAACCTGCACTCTCACGTCGGGAAGGGCCATTTGCTATCTCCTCTCGCCGGTATTTTGATGATTGGGATTACCAGGGTTGCGGGTGCTCATGCGACGACCCTTTCAGCAATATCTTTTGACCGCGCCGTCGCGGGATCGAGAAGGAAACAGGCGGCCATATCGTGGGCTCCGCGATCGGTCAGATGCGGGCTCTGTGTCAGGCACCGGTCCATGACATTCGGACAGCGGCCGGCAAAACTGCAACCGGGCGGCAGATCGATCGGGCTTGGCGGCTCACCTTCGAGAAGATAATCTTCGGGACGGTAACGCCGTTCCTCCAAAGTCGGGACCGCACTCATCAGCGTGCGCGTATAGGGATGGCCCGGATCGAAAAACAGGCGTTCATTGTGGGCGATCTCGACGATTTCACCGAGATACATCACCGCAACGCGGTTGCAGACACGCCGCACCATGGCAAGGTCATGCGAAATGAAAACATAGGTCAGTCCGTATTGTGCCTGCAGCTTGTCGAAGAGTTTCAGGAGCTTGAACTGCTCGGTCTGGTCAAGCGAAGACAGGGTTTCGTCCATGATCAGGACTTTCGGCTGCAACACCATCGCCTGTGCCACGTTGATACGCTGGCGCTGGCCGGCGCTGAGGCCAATCGGCAGTTCTTCATACAGCGATGACGGCAACCCGACTTCATCCATCACCGTGAGCGCGCGGTGGCGCAATTCGCGTTTGTCGCGCATGCCATGGGTGCGCAACGGTTCTTCCAGAATGGCGCCGATGGCTGTGCGCGGCGGCAGGGAACTGAACGGATCCTGCAGCACAAGCTGGAAGTTGCGCCGGAACTTCAGAAGGTCTTTGCCGCGCAGTTGCGCAATGTCCTCGCCATTGCACAGAACCTGACCGCTGTCGGGAAGCTCCAACCGGCTCAAAAGCCGCATCATCGAGGACTTGCCGCAACCGGACTCACCCACAACCCCGAAATTCTCACCGGCCAAAACATCAAATGTGACATTACGCACGGCGCGCACGGTATTGTAGGCCGCGAAGGTTCCACGCTTGCGCACCGTATAGGACCGGCACACATCGCGCACGCTGATCACCACATCCTTGCTGGTCGATGCCGGAACGTTTGCCGCGCCTTCAGCCCAGAGCTTGGGTATCTGCGACATCAGCTCATACGTGTAGGGATGTTTAGGATGCGCCACCAGCGCCTTGGTTTCCTGCTGTTCGACAATCCGTCCCTCTTCGAGAACCAGAATGCGCGAGGCGACGTCACTCACGACCGGCAGCGATGAAGAAACGAAAAACACCGCCGTATCGAAACGTTCGGTCAGCTCGCGCAGAAGCCGCAGCACCTGCGCCGCCACGGTCACATCCAGCGGCTGCGTGATATTGTCAGCCACGAGAAACGCCGGATTGCTGACCAGCGCATCAACGATCAGCGCACGCTGCATCATACCGCCGCTGAACTGCGACGGATATTCATGAAAGCGGTTTTTCGCCGACGGTATCCGCACCGCATCCAGCAGATCGACGACGCGCTTGCCTGCTTCTGCCGCGCCTATCTCAGGCGCCACGGCCCGCAGCTTTTCAACGATTTGATGGCCAACGGGGAGGGTCGGATCGAGCGCACCCATCGGATCACCGCCGACATAGGCGATCTCCCGCCGCAGCCTGCGCATAGGCCCCGGCGCAACGGTGAGAATGTTGCTGGATTTGTATTCGACCTGGCCCGACGCAATCTCCAGCGGCGGTTCGATCCAGTTGACCAGCGCACGGGACAGGATGGTCTTCCCGGAACCACTGGCACCGATCAGGCCAACAATTTCGCGCGGCGCCAAGTCGAAACTGATATCGCTGAGGACGCGGCGCTTGCCGGACCCAGTGCGCAAATCAATCGACAGATCACGGACGGCGAGAAGAGGGGCGGGCTGGGTCATGACACACCTCCGTGGATTCGGTTGCGTGCCCGTTCGAGCACTGCGCCCATCAGATTGATGCTGGTGAGTGTCACGCAGAGGAAGATGCCCGGCATGGTGGCAATCCACCACGCGTTGAGCAGATATTTGCGCCCGTCGGCAATGATGTTGCCGAACGTTGGCGTCGGCGGCTGCACGCCAAGACCGATGAACCCAAGAATGGATTCAAAGATCATCATGCGCGCCACATCGAGCACCGAGACAAAGATGATCGGCGGCAGGATCAGCGGTGCCAGCAGGCGGATCATGATACGCAGGTTCGATGCACCCATCACCTGCGCCGCACGGACATATTCACGTTTACGCTCGGTCATGACCACACTGCGGGTCACACGGGCATAGGTCGGCCAACTCGAGAGACCAAGCACGAGAATAATTGCCGGAATGGTCGGGCGGGAAACACCAAGCACGGCAATGGCCAGGATGATCATCGGGATGGAAAGCTGTGCGTCGGTGATGCGCATGATCACCGTGTCGATCTTGCCGCCATAATAGCCGGCAATCATACCAAGCGAACAGCCGACGTAGAGCATCAGCATGACGGTACTGACACCAATCAGGAACGAATAGCGCAGACCGACGAGCGAGCGCACCAGCATATCGCGGCCAATCTGGTCGGTGCCGAGCGGATGCGCCCAAGACCAGCCCTGTTGCAGGAACAGTGGCGGAATGAGGCGCTCGCGCACGCTCATCTTGGTCGGGTCAATGCCGCTCCATTCCGGGTAGAAAATCGCGGCTACCAGCAGGACAAGGCACACGGCAAGGCCAACGCGGAATTCATTCGATGATATGGCCAGCCGCCATATGCGCCGGGAGATCGATGCACTCCTGACGGCTTCGGCTGTTTCAGCGGGGACGACGTCGATCACACTCATCAGTATTCAAGCCTCGGATCGATCATTGTCGCCACGAGGTCAACGGCGATATTGATGAAGACGAAAATGGCGCTGGTGACGATGGCGATCCCCTGAATGAGCGGAAAGTCACGCTGCAGCACGGCGTTGATGGTGAGAAGCCCGAGACCGGGATAATCGAAGATAAACTCTACGATCAGAACGCCGCCGAGCAGCCCGCTGAACTGGATACCCAAGAGATTGAGCAGCGGCACAGAGGCATTGCGCAGGGCATGACCGAAGACAATACGCGAGCGGCTGAGACCGCGCACTTTGCCCACCGCCACGAAGGGCTCCATCATGATACCGGCCATGGACGCGGAAAGCGTGCGGATGAGCACCGGCGATAGTTCAACAGCAAGCACAATTGCCGGCAGGATCGTATAGGCGAAACCCTGATAACCGATGGCCGGAAGCCAGCCGAGCTTGACCGAAAGCAACAGCGCCAGAATGATGCCGAGCCAGAAGTTCGGCAGGGAAACGAAGATCGAGGATATGTAAAAGGCGAGCCGGTCCGGCCATCGCCCCGGCGCAAGACCGCCCGGTATCCCGACCAGAAACGAGAAGGCAAGGGCGAAGACGATGGCGAGCCCCGCCAGTTGCAAAGTCATCGGCAAGGTTTCCAGAATGAGATCGAGGACTTTCGCCCGTTCCCCACGGGTGGAATCATTGAAATTGGCACCACCCGTCGAAGCGCCATTGGCCGGACGCACGAAGGATTGGCCAAGATCGCCCTGCACCACGCCGCTCATATACCGGCCGAACTGCACGACAATGGGATCGCGCAGGCCCATATCCTTGGCAATCTGTTCAATCAACGCTTCCGGCGCCATGCCGCCAGCCATCAGCCGGACGGGATCGCCCGGCACGACACGCAGGAGCGTAAAAATCAGCAGCGAGACAAGGAACACAATCAGTGCCCCTTGCAACAACCGTCTGACCAGAAAACTCAGAACAAACATGAAGGCGGTCTCCGCATCATCGACCCGCATTCCCGCACACACTGCACGGGGATGCGGCAAGCGACATTCGCGTCACGCAAACGTGGTTTTCGAAGCGTCCATTGTACCATCAGGATAGATGAACAGCCCGGCGAGATCCTTTTGCATCGCGTGGATCATGACAGAGGTGAACAGCGAGAGGGCAGGGACCTTTTCGGCCAGAAGCGGCATGGTTTCGCCCTGCAGGATTTTCTTGCGCTCTTCCAGATTGGGAGCATTGCGCTCCTTGTCCAGCGCTGCATCGATTTCCTTGTCCTCAATACCGGTGATGCGCTTGGAGCTGGAATGGAAATGCGTGCGCAGAACCAGATCAGGCTCGGGCGAACCGGTCGACCAGCCGCAATCGATCATGTGACCGGGGCCACCACCCGGACGGTCATACAACCGTTCATTCCATGCGGCAGGCTCGAGTACGGTCAGCGTGACCGGAAAACCCTGTTCCTGCAGCATGCCGGTGATGACCTCGCCATATTCCTTGGTCTTCGGATAGAAGCCGACAGAGGTGATGTACTCGAGGTCCGGCAGGCCTTTGCCCTTGGGGAAACCGGCTTCGGCCAAAAGCTTCTGGCAGGCTTCCGGATCATATTTCGGATAATTCGGAAGATCGGTATAGCCGAATTTGACCGGCGAGACGTAATTGTAGGACTCGTGACCGGCAGATCCTAGCACTTCGCGGATCATTGCCAGATCGATGGCATGGCAGGCGGCCATGCGCACCTTCGGATCGTTGAACGGCGGCTTGGAGCAGCGGAACCAGAGATATTTGTTCTCAACCGAGACAACGCTGTTGATGGCAATGTTCTTGTTGCCTTCCAGCGTGGTCACCTGTTCCGGTTCAAGCCGCTCAACGATGGAGGCCTGACCGTTCAGCAATGACAGCATGCGCGTGGTTGCATCGCCGACAAAGGTAAAATTGATGCCGGGAATTTTTGGCTCACCGCGAAAATAGTCCTTGTTGGCTTCCAGCACCGTATCATTGCCGCGCTGGGCGACAAACTTGAAAGGGCCTGTACCGTTGAGGCGCTGTGTCAGCGGGCCGGACGGTCCGCCTGCGATATCGGTGGCCGACATCATCGGCAGATAGGAGGCGAGGAAGACGAAGAGGTGGGCCGGATAGCCGCCCTTGGCGGTGTTGACCAGAACCGTGTGGTCATCCGGCGTGGTGATATCAAGCGTTTCGGTCGGGCCGGGATACCATTGCGCCGGACGATCCTTGCGCGAGCCATATTCAAACGTTGCCTTGACATCCTCCGCCTTGAACGGCTTGCCGTCATGGAATTTGACGTCGTCACGCAGTTTGATTTCCAGCGTGTTCGGGTCGAGCAGCTTGATGCTGGTTGCCAGTTCGTAGACAGTTTCCTCAGGGTTATCGAGACGCATCGGCGTGCGGGTCAGAAAGCCCATGACAAAAGCCTGCACATTGATCTGCGACAGGGTCGTATGGGATGTCGGATCCCAGTTGCCTGTGATATTCTCGGCGGAGAGGAAAACCATTGGCTTGCCGCTCTGGGCAAATGCTGACGAGAAGAAGAAGTCCGGATTCACATTCAGAAGGGCCGCACCGGCACCCAAGGCTGCGGTATGCGTTAAAAACCTACGTCTGCTTATACTTGGCATGACATTCCCCTTATTGTGGTTTTGTGGTTTTCCCGACGCTAACAAAGGTTGGGCGATGTGACAATAGGGGTATTTCTGGTCACGAATATTACAGTGCACAGCAAATCAGCAGATCATTAAAAATGCCTATTATAAAGGACTTTATGCCAGATATTGCATCATGAGGAGCCACAATATTAGTCGACTTGGTGCATAACCATGCAAAATGCTGATATGTGCCGTAAAAAATAATTTTTGAGAAAACCACAAAACCACATTTTTTGGGCATTTTTATTCCACCAGGAACAGATTGGCTGAAGTCGTCCACTGTTTCCGCAACCCCGGCAACGGGCTGCTTGATCTGCGGATAAACGTCGGTAAAAGTCTGGGCCATGCAAAAGTCCGCTCTTACCAGGCGTTTATTCCTCGCCGCCACAATCATCCTCTTCGCCGCCACCGGCATTCTGTTGCTGAAGACACATCGCTTTATCGTTCGTGCGGAGCATGCACAGGGACGGGTCATCGCCATGATGCCCGAGCGTTCACGTGGGGATGGCAGTGTCGTTTATAAGCCGGTGGTGGAGTTCAACACACCGGCTGGCGAAAGGATCGAGTTTCAATCATCCGTTGGCAGCAACCCGCCAGCTTTTGAAACCAACGAGGTGGTTCAGGTTCTTTATGAGCCTGCCAATCCGCGATCAGCGGAGATCAACAGCTTCTGGAGCTTGTGGCTCGGACCGGTCATCACCACAGGCCTATTTCTGGTGTTTGGCGGGCTTACATGCTCGATGTTTCTGCGGATACAGTTTCGCTGGTTTGGGTCACACCGCAAGAAACAACCGGGGAAAACCATCCCTGCAAAAAGATGTCCCCCGATCCATAGGAGCGGGGGACATTTTGCATTTATTCTGCTGGGGCAGGAGCCGGAGAATGCTGCGTATCCGGCAAGGATGATTTCTTCTTCCCCGGATCTTTCCAAGCGATGAGGCGATAGAACATCGGGATAAAGAAAGTGGCGATGAAAGTCGCCGCCAGCATGCCGCCGATAACGCCCGTACCAATTGCGTGGCGGCTGGCGGAACCCGCACCCGTGCTGATGGCGAGCGGCACGACACCCAGAATAAACGCCAGCGAGGTCATGACAATCGGGCGGAAGCGCAGCCGCGCCGCTTCGATGGCCGCTTCGGCCGCTGAATAACCCTCCTGCCGTTTCAGCACCGCGAACTCGACAATCAGAATGGCGTTCTTCGCCGCCAATCCGATGAGCGTCACCATACCGATCTGGAAGTAGACGTCATTGGTCAGACCGCGCAGCATGGTTGCCGCCAGAGCGCCGAACAGGGCAAAAGGCACCGCCATGATAACCGCGAGGGGCAGGCTCCATTTTTCGTACTGGGCGGCGAGGATCAGGAAGACCATGATGATACCGAATATCATCGCCTGTGAGCCGGAACCGCTCGTCGCCAGTTCCTGGAAGGACGACCCGGTCCAGGCGATCTGGAAGCCTTCAGGCAGATTTTCCTTGGCCACTTCCTGCATAGCCTTGATCGCATCGCCCGAGGTGTAACCCGGAGCCGGATTGCCCGTCACTTTGGCCGCACTGAAGGCGTTGAAGCGTTCAAGCTGATCAGGCCCGACGATGCGCTGGACAGTGACCAGCGCGCTCAGCGGGATCATGCTGCCGGAATCGGCGCGCACGAATACCTGCCGCAAATCTTCGGGCGTGCGGCGGAAATCCGCCTCCGATTGCAGGTTCACCTGATAGTTACGGCCATAGAGCGTGAAGTCATTGACATAGAGGCTGCCGAATGTCGCCTGCATGGCATCAAAGACAGAGCTGATCGGTACATTGAGAGCCTTGGCCTTGTCGCGGTCAAGGTTCAACTGGTATTGCGGCACATTGGGGTCGAACGTAGTCCGCACAGCCGTCAACTCCGGCCGCTTGGAAGCCGCCTCCACAATCTTGGTCGTGGTTTCGGTCAGCTTGGCGACATCACTGCCCGTACGGTTCTGCACGTAAAGTTCAAAACCGCCTGTCGTGCTGAGACCCTGAATGGGCGGTGGATTGAACGCAAGGATCATCGCATCCTTGATCCCGGCATTCATACCGATGACAGCACCCGCCATGTTGCGCGCATCAAGCTCCGGCGTCTTGCGCTGGCTCCAATCCTTGAGCGTCAGGAAGGTTGTTCCGGCGCTGGATTTCTGCCCGCCGGAGAGAAGGTCGAAACCGGAAATAGCAAAGACATTCTCGGCGGCCGGGTGCTTCGCCATATTCTGCGACGCCGTTGCCATAGCAGCTTCCGTGCGCGTCAGCGATGCTGCCGGCGGCAGGACGGCAACGCTGAGAAGCACACCCTGATCTTCATCCGGAACCAGCGATCCCGGTATTTTGTGGAACATATAGGCGGTGCCGCCGATGAGGACGGCAAACAGCGTCAGGCCGATGGCCACACGCTTGATCAGGAACTGCACACCCGATGTATAGCCATTGGCAACCCGTTCGAACGCGCGGTTGAAAATACGAAACGGCAAAGCCGGTTCGTGATGGCCGGGTTTGAGGATGAGGGCGCAGAGGGCCGGGGTCAGTGACAGCGCGACGATGCCGGAGATCGTAACGGACATGGCAATGGTCACAGCGAACTGCTTGTACATGGCGCCCGCAAGCCCGCCCATGAAGGAAACCGGCACGAACACTGCGCAGAGCACAAGCACGATGGCGACCACCGGACCGGTGACCTCGCCCATCGCCTTGATCGCCGCCTCACGCGGCGGCAGCTTTTCTGTCGACATGATGCGTTCGACGTTTTCCAGCACCACGATCGCATCATCAACCACGATACCAATGGCCAGAACCAGACCAAACAGGGTCAGCAGGTTGATGGAAAAGCCGAGGACATACATGCCGGCAAAGGTGCCGATAATCGAGATCGGTACGGCGATGACGGGGATAAGTGTGGCACGCCAGTTTTGCAGGAAGATGAAGACCACGAGAACGACGAGGACAATCGCCTCGATGAACGTGGTGATCACTTCATCGATGGAAGCCTGAATGAACTTGGTGGTGTTGTAGGGAATGGAATAATCCATGCCGGGCGGAAAGGCGACTTTCAGCTCATCCATGCGCGTGCGCACGGCTTCCATCGTATTGAGCGCATTGGCGCCGGGCTGCAGATAGACAGCAATCGGAATGGCCGCCGTACCATTGAGCTTGCTGTCAACCGCATAGCTTTGAGCGCCGAGCTCGATGCGCGCGACATCGCCCAGCCGCAGGGTTGCCGCATTGGCAGACGAGCGCAGGATGATGTTTTCGAACGCCTTCGAGATCCGGCAAACGGCCCATGGTGGTGGCCGAATAGGTGAAGGCATTGGATTGCGGATCAGGCTGATCGCCAAACTTGCCCGCAGCGAACTGCGAGTTCTGCTCGCGCACAGCCGCAGCAACGTCCGTTGGCGTCAGATTATACTGTGCCAGCTTATCAGGGCGCAGCCAGATGCGCATGGAATAGTTGGGATTGCCAAGGACCTGCGCATCGCCGACACCCGGAATACGCTTGAGGTCATCAACAACATTCAGCAGCGCATAGTTGCCGATGTAAGTGCGGTCATATTGGCTGCCGGCGGAGAACATCGCCACCAGGCCAAGGATCGAGGAGTTGCGCTTGGTGACAGTCACGCCCTGACGGGTGACATCCTGTGGCAAGGTGGACGTAGCACGCTGCACGCGGTTGTTGACGTTGATCGTCGCCTGATCGGCATTGGTGCCAAGGGCAAAGGTCACGGTCAGCTGCATCTGGCCGCTGGCTGAGTTCGTCGACTGCATATAGAGCATGTTCTCGACGCCGTTGATCTGCTGCTCAAGCGGCGATGCAACGGTCTGTGCGATTGTTTCTGCACTGGCGCCCGGATAATTGGCGCTGACCACCACCTGCGGCGGTGTCAGTTCCGGATATTGGGCAATCGGCAGCACCCGTATCGCAATGATACCAGCAAGAACGATGATAATCGAAATGACGGCCGCGAAAACCGGGCGGTCAATGAAGAAACGATTCATTGGGTCACCACTGGAGTCACCAGCGCCTGCTTCAATGTTTCGGAAGCTGCAACCAGTTGCCCCGGCCTGACCTTTATAACGCCTTCCGTGACCACCCGGTCACCAGCATTGAGGCCGGACAGCACGATCCAGCCTTTGTCGACCTGCTGGCCGAGGCTGAGCGGACGGACTTCCGCCTTGTTCTCACTGTTCACGACGTAGACGAACTGTCCTTTCGGGCCCTGCATCAGCGCAGCTTCAGGAATGACAATGGTATCGTTGACGGTAACACCCGTCACGGTCGCCCGGACGAACTGGCCCGGCAGAAGACGCCGGTCCGGATTATCGACAATGGCACGCACGCCGAGCGTGCCTGTTTCCAGATCAAGGCTACTGGAGGTGAAGTCGATTGTGCCAAGATGGTTGTAGACTGTGCCGTCACCGAAGGAGAGCTTGACCGAGAGCTTGTTGGCTTCGAGGCCCTTTGCCTTGCGTTCATCCAGCAGGCGGCGGATTTCGGCTGCTTCCGTGTCGGTGAAGGAGAAGTTGATATAGACAGGATCGGTCTGGGTGATCGAGGTCAACAGGCTTGATCCGGAATCCGTGCCGATCAAACTGCCTTCAGAAACCTGCTCGCGGCTTGTCACGCCGCCAATCGGCGCGGTGACTTTGGTGTATTGCAGATTGAGTTCCGATGTCCGCACCTGCGCCTTGGCAGCAGCGACCGCCGCCGCATTCAAATCACGTGTGGAGACCGCCGTGTCGCGGGCGGCAGTGCTTTGCACTTTCTGATCGACCAGCGTCTGGGCGCGAGCAGCGTCGCGGACAGATTGATCGTACTGTGCCTGTGCCTGCTGCAACTGCGCCTGTACGCGGGCAAGTTCGGCTTCATAGGGGGCAGGGTCAATCTCGAATAACAGATCACCGGCCTTGACCTCGGAGCCTTCGACAAAGTTGCGGTGCATCAGGATACCGCCAACACGCGCCCGGACCTGTACGTCACGGTAGGCAGTGATACGGGCTGCATATTGGTAGGAAAGATCAACTTCCTCCGGATGCACGGCCACGGCCGTGACCTGAGGCGGCGGCGGTGTCTTTCCCCCGGCCTGCTGCGCATTAGCGGGTGAACCGACTGCCATTGCGATGCCAGAGAGAAAAACAAGACCGAGAAAACGGGTGCGGAGCAAAGTCATGGGAGGGTTCGCTTGTCCGAGGAATATCTGGGCGCATGTACAAACATACATCCGTGATTGTAAACAAACGTAATCGTGATATTGTGTCGGAAAGTAGACTGGACACGATCACGTTTGGGTTATCGAACCAGCGGTACGACAAGCCGCAGCGCGACACCTGGCAGACGATGTTCCGGCACCCCAGGAGGGACCACCCGAGGGAAGGAAACGTGATGCGCAGGACAAAGGCGGAAGCCGGAGAAACGCGGGAAGCCATACTGGATTCCGCGGAGACAGTTTTTTTGGAACACGGTGTCAATCAATCGACACTTAACCAAATTGCCGAACATGCCGGCGTGACGCGCGGCGCAATCTATTTTCATTTCAAGGATAAGCTTCAGCTCTATCAGGACGTGGTGGAGCGGGTGCGGCTGCCACAGGATGATTTGCTGGCAAAAGCATTCCATTGCGAGAACAGCGACCCGCTTGATGTGGCGCTCGATGCGGGAATTTTTTGCCTCGAAAATTTCGCCGGTGATCAGCGCAAGCAGCGCGTCTTCACCATCATCACCCAGCGCTGCGAGTATGTCGGCGAGATGGCGCAAGTTCTGCAGCGCCTGAGCGCGCTTAATGAGGAAGTGCAGCAGATGCTGTTGCGGCTGACCAGGCTTGCGCGCAAGCGCGGCGTGCTTTCGCCGCAATGGGAGCCTGAAATTGCAGCGCGCGCGCTGCAAAGCACAATGAGCGGCCTTTTGTTCGAATGGATGCGGCTGGAAAAATCCTTTGATCTGGTCGCAGCCGGAAGTCAGACGATGACAGCCATTGTCGACTCCCTCCGCAAAAAGGCGATCCCGGTCCAAGTGCCGGTTGTCAGGCTGAAAAAGCAGCTGGTGGCGTAATTATAGATCGAAGGTTTGATACCATTTCAGCCAGATTTATGCGTTCGCGACCTAGTATCAAAGCACTGTACAGGATAAACAACAGCTCCCTTCCTGCGCTGTCGGCCTGCCCTTGCACTCCGTGTCGCTCATCAGGGCGAAAACGAGAGGATTGAACCATGGCGATCAAATTCACCACCAAGGAAGAGACCAGCACGGGTCCAGCGGCTGCCAAGAAGGCCGAGCCTGCCAAGCGCGAACCGGCTGCAGTTGACCTCAATGCCGATGGTGACACATCCGACAAAGACCTTTTCAATGCGGCACCCAAACTCCCGCCGCGCAAGCGCAAGGGCAAATAAGCCGCATGGCAGAATCCGGCGAAGTTTTCGATTGCCAGACCTGTGGTGCCTGCTGCTGCTATTCCTCGCAATGGCCGCGGTTTTCCACCGAGGATGACGAGCAACTCGCAAAGATTCCTGCCAAATATGTGGCCAGCGACGAAAGCGGCATGCGTTGCATTGGTGTTCGGTGCTCGGCACTGACAGGCGAGATTGGTAAATTCACAGCCTGCGGGATTTATGACGTGCGCCCGGATGTTTGCCATGCCTGCATGCCGGGGGACCCGGAATGCCTTATGGCCCGGGCCGCGCATAATCTTTGAGATTCCCCCTGATCTAGATTTCCGCTGCAACCGCGCGACCACACACTTCCGTGCTCGCCGTCCCGCCGAGATCGACCGTGCGTCCGGCCGGGCTGAGCAGCACGCGCTCCATCGCCGCTACGATGTGGCTGGCCGCATCGGAATGCCCAAGATGATCGAGCATCATGGCCGCCGACCAGATCTGACCAAGTGGATTGGCGATACCTTTCCCGGCAATATCGGGCGCCGAGCCATGCACGGGTTCAAACAGGGATGGAAACTCGCCCGTCGGATTGATATTGCCCGATGGTGCGATGCCGATTGTTCCGGTGCAAGCCGGACCGAGATCAGAGAGAATATCGCCGAACAGATTGGACGCCACCACCACATCGAAACGATCGGGGTTGAGCACGAAATGCGCCACCAGCGCATCGATATGGTACTTATCGCGGCGAATGTCCGGATAGTTGGCACCCATCGTCTCCACGCGTTCATCCCAATAGGGCATGGTAATTGATATGCCGTTGGATTTCGTTGCCGATGTCAGGTGTTTTTTGTCACGCTTTCGGGCAAGGTCAAAGGCATAGCGCAGGATGCGATCTATGCCGGTGCGGGTCATGATCGTTTCCTGAATCACAACCTCCCGCTCCGTCCCGGCAAAAGCCCGCCCGCCCATGGAGGAATATTCACCCTCGGTATTTTCGCGCACCACATAGAAATCGATGTCACCTGGCTTGCGGCCAACCAGAGGGCAGGGGACACCCGGCATCAACCGGACGGGGCGCAGGTTCACATATTGATCGAAAGCCCGGCGAAACTGGATCAGCGAGCCCCACAGCGAAATATGGTCAGGCACAAGCTCCGGCCAGCCAACGGCACCAAAGAAAATCGCATCATAGCGCGAAAGCGTTTCGAACCAGTCATCGGGGAGCATTTTCTTGTGCTTGACGTAATAATCGCAGGAGGCAAAATCGTGCCACTCGAGCTTAAGCCCGATGCCAAAACGCGCCGCTACCGCTTCCAGCACCCTGATGCCTTCTGGAACGACTTCCTTGCCAATTCCGTCACCGGGAATGACCGCAATACGGTAGGAATTCTGCAATACCATCGGACGCTCCATCCCTGTCGTTATACAAAAGCATAACACGCGGGCAGGGTCCGCATAGCCTGACACGGCGAATTATTAACGGCTTGATGTTTTCGCGAGCCCGGCAATCCATAGCGATTAAGACTTATCAAAAAGAAGTGATTCCGAAGTGTCCTTGCCGGACAAAAACTTGACCTTATTTGATCTGTAATTCGCTCAGCCTACGAATCCATTTATGCACCGACACTTTTTTAAAAATGCCACATCCGGAGATTTATCATGCCCGATATCGATCGAGAACCGGACTACGTGAAAGACCGCACTGAAGGCCCGCAGAACCTCGGTCGGATCTATCTGCTCAGCCTATCGCTTTGTGCCGGACTGGTTGCGACCACCGCCTTTGAGGCACAGTCGGAATGGCCGGATATAATGTCCGTGACATCATCCGTCACCAAGGCTCAAATGAACCAGCGCATCAATGACAAGTCATCCATCACATTCTGCAGCGATGGCGAAAAACCCGCGCATGACATCCGCAAGGCGTCACTCTGGCGCGAGTTCGATATTTGAATTCTGCGGCCTGAACTTTCTCAGGCAGTCCACTGGCCGATATCGTCGTGCTCGCCAATCAGCGCGAGACCATGGGCGATAGACAGCAATTCGCCGCCGCTCTCGATGCGGTCATGCGGGAAACGCTGGGTGAAGATACGCCGCACTGCCGGAACGAAGGATGTGCCACCGGTCAGGAATACCTTGTCGATATCACCGGCTGCTGTGTTGGTTTTTTCCAGCACGTCATCGAGTGCACCTTCAATGCGAGTGAGATCGCCGGCAATCCACCCCTCGAATTCGCTGCGCTTGATCATCGTGCGCCCACCGCGTCCCAGCGGTGAAAAATTGAATTCCGCTTCTTCGGCTGTGGAGAGCGCCAGCTTTGTTGCCGATACCGCCTGATAGAGCGGATAGCCCTCGTCGTGATCGACAAGATCAACAAACATCTCCAGCTTTTCCGGCTCCAAACTGGCGCGCACCAGCTTCTTCAGCTCGGAGAATTCCCGCGTCGTCTTGAAGATCGAAAGCTGGTTCCAGCGGCTGAAATTGGCGTAATAGGAAGACGGCACTTCAAGCGTTTTATCAAAACTCTTGAAAAAGCTCCCCTTTCCAATCTGCGGCGCTACAATGGCATCAACCATGCGGGAGTCAAAATGATCCCCGGCAATGCCAACACCGGAATGGCCGATCGGCGTAGCGCTGAGCTTGCCACCAATAGTTTCAAAACGGATCAACGAATAATCGGTGGTGCCCCCGCCGAAATCCGCCACCAGTACAGTCGCATCCGCTTTCAGATTTTGGGCGAAATAGAATGCCGCCGCGACAGGCTCATAGACATAATGAATTTCGGGGAAACCGAAACGCGTGAGGGCTTCATTGTAACGCGCGGTGGCCAAATCCGGATCGGGATTTGCACCGGCGAAATGCACAGGCCGGCCAGTCACCACGCGCTTGATGTCGGCAGGCCAGCCATCCCCGGCATAAGTCTTGAGGCGGCGCACAAAGATTTCCATCAAATCTTCAAACGAATGGCGCTTGGCATAAATCAGTGTGCCCTGGAACAGAGCGCTGGCGGCAAAGGTCTTGATGGATTGCAGGAAGCGGCAATCGCCGGGATTGTCGATGAACTGGCGGATCGCCGCATGTCCGGCTTCGACCTTGAGCGCCGATGCGCCGACAATCGGATCCTTCATGAACGACAGAGCCGTACGCATGCTATCGGCCGTTCCAGTTGCATTGGTGAAGGCCAGCGAGCGCGTCACCGATCCATCCGCCAATGCCAGAACCGTATTGGTTGTGCCAAAGTCGAAACCCAGCGCCTGAGCCATGTGCCGCGCTCCTTATGTCATCAATGTCAGAAATCGGGACAAGCCCGCGAACGGGCCACGCACCGTCCAAAATCAGGGACGCGCCTCATGACATGGCTGCGCGGCCGATGCAAGACCAGCCGCGCGATTTAGTGGAATGGTCCTGTAAAAGGAAGCGCCGATCAATGGGTGCCGACCTTCTTGATGTCATCGGCTTTTAAAATGAACGGCCTGCTACTGGCTCGATCCCAGAACTACATCTCTCCAGCCATCGATCAAACGTGAATTCTCGGCTATAACGCGGCATGCCTTGACGCTCTCTTTCTGGCAGTAAGCCAACACTTCTTGTCGTGCTTCCTCGATTGTCCGAGCGCCGTAATGCCAATACATAACCTTGGTCTCATCGGCTATTGCCAAGGCTTTTTCGGTCGTATTTTTAATGTAAAGCTCGGCATTCGCACGGCCACTCGCCGTGAGACTGGAAAGGAGCGGTGCCAATTCATCTTCATTCATCGCGGGGAGGTGATTACGCCGCAAGAAATCATCAAGCCGTGGTTTGATAAGCACCGTTGCCTCTGACTTGAACAATGTATGTCCATTCTTTTCGAAAGGCGGCAATCCGGCGAAATCGACTTGACCACCCTGCGAGCGGTACCCAGCCAACATGCGTTGAACGAGCTTGGGGCCGAAATACGGATCATTTTCCGCATAGACCCAAAGTGTGGGTGTCGGGTTGTTTCTACCAAAATTGGTGAAATTTCGCACAAGATCATTCTGATACAACGAGCAGTTTGAAGCCGGTACAATCACCGTGTTGGAATGATAAACACCGCCAGATAGATTGATGACCGCGGTCAAAGGCCTGTTCGAGCGTCCCGCAAGATCGAGCATTGATGCCCCACCAATGGATATGCCGAGGCCCAACGTTACGGATGGGTCAACGTCCTCGCGGGCATGCAATGCATTCAATGCTGCTTCAAGCTGATTTCCGCGCGTATCGAGAAATTTTGAAACGGTGGGTTTTGAGCAATTGCCTCCATTTTCGACAAAGGTTCCAGTAGAATGACCGTATCCAAGCCATACGACAGAGGCAGCAATATAACCTCGATGCGCAAAGTCATGGGCGATCGATGCCAACCAATCGGCGTGCATCTTTGACGGGGTAGATCCGGCCGACCCGTTAACAATAAGGACAAGTGGAAACTTTTCCCCGTCGACTGGTCGCACGATCAACGTTTCCATCTGTTCTGTTTTGGAACCCATGCGAATAGGTAGGGAAAGCTTTTCTTCTCTAACCGAAATATCCGCCATGCCTTGTTCGGCAAAACAGATCAGGCCAAAAGAAACGAGCAGAAATTGCCAGAAGAATTTCATTCCACCATCACCCTGAAGCAGCCCGTTTTCGTTGATTTCGACACGATCAGCATGATCGTTGAGACGCAATCTCGAAGGCCTTATCCATCAAATATAACGGCAGATTTGTGATTGTGTCATTACATTCTCGCAGCAATTCCAGAGAAGAACAGCGAGCCATTAATGGATTTTATGGGAGCTGTCATCGCCCGTTCAATTCTCAACAGAAATGAACAACGGCGACCACAATAACCAAACGATCAATCTGGATCAGTCCGGCATATCACCGTTGCTGTGCGGGGCATTGTCCCGGCTGTGCGACAGGATCTCCCGCTTGCCAACGTGGTTGGACGGTCCGACAAGCCCTTCCTTTTCCATCCGCTCCACCAGCGAAGCAGCGCGGTTATAGCCAATGCCAAGCCGGCGCTGGATATAGGAGGTTGAGCACTTCTTGTCGCGCAGCACAACTTTGACCGCCTGATCGTAGAGTTCGTT
Source organism: Phyllobacterium sp. 628 (assembly GCF_014189505.1). Taxonomy (GTDB): domain Bacteria; phylum Pseudomonadota; class Alphaproteobacteria; order Rhizobiales; family Rhizobiaceae; genus Phyllobacterium. Next base: position 409,876 of record NZ_CP050302.1, read on the forward strand.
GCCGTCTTCAGACGCCATTGCACTCTTGTCGAATACGGCACCGCCGGTGTCCGCCTCCGGTTCTTCATCTTCGGTCTCGTCAGCCGTAACCGTATCGAGATAATCCGGACGGCCCTGTGCCTTCAGATGGGCGACAACGCGTTCGACTTCCTCATCGGAAACGAATGGCCCATGCACGCGGGAGATGCGCCCGCCGCCGACCATATGCAGCATGTCACCTTGACCCAGCAGCTGCTCGGCACCCTGTTCACCCAGAATGGTGCGGCTGTCGATCTTCGACGTCACCTGAAACGAGATACGGGTGGGGAAGTTCGCCTTGATCGTACCGGTGATGACATCGACCGATGGACGCTGAGTTGCCATGATCAGATGGATACCGGCAGCACGCGCCATCTGCGCCAGCCGCTGAATGGCGCCTTCGATGTCCTTGCCGGCCACCATCATCAGGTCGGCCATCTCGTCGACAATAACGACGATGTAGGGCATCGGCGTCAGGTCCATGACTTCCTGTTCATAGATGGCTTCGCCAGTTCCCTTGTCGAAGCCGGTCTGAACGGTGCTCATCACCGTCTCGCCTTTTTCCTTGGCAAGGGCAGCGCGGGCATTGAACCCGTCAATGTTGCGCACGCCGAGTTTCGACATCTTACGGTAGCGGTCTTCCATCTCGCGGACCGCCCATTTCAGCGCCATCACAGCCTTCTTCGGATCTGTCACGACAGGCGTCAGCAGGTGCGGGATGCCGTCATAGATCGACAATTCCAGCATCTTCGGATCGACCATGATCAGGCGGCACTCCTCGGGGGTAAGCCGGTAGAGCAGCGACAGGATCATTGTGTTGATCGCTACGGATTTGCCCGAACCGGTAGTTCCGGCAACGAGCAGATGGGGCATTTTCGCCAGTTCGGCAATGACAGGTTCGCCGCCAATGGTCTTGCCGAGGCACAGTGCCAGCTTGAGTTTCGTGCTCTCAAAATCAGTCGAAGCAATCATCTCGCGGAAATACACGGTCTCACGGGTCTGGTTCGGCAGCTCGATGCCGATAACATTGCGTCCGGGGACCACGGCAACACGGGCCGACAAGGCCGACATCGAACGCGCGATATCGTCAGCAAGACCAATGACGCGGGATGATTTGATGCCAGGTGCAGGCTCAAACTCGTAGAGTGTAACGACCGGACCCGGCCGTACGTGAATGATCTCGCCGCGGATGCCGAAATCTTCGAGCACGGCCTCAAGAAGCCCGGCATTCTGTTCTAGCGCTTCCTGCGTGATCACCACTTCAGTGCGTTCCGCCGGCTCCTGCAACAGCGACAAAGGCGGGCGTTCATAGGTCTCGCCGTAGGATTGAACCGGCTGCGCCATAAGGCGCCGCGTCGGGACCAGCGACTGTTCCTTGCGCACCGTCACCTGCAGCCGCGAGGGCTTGTCCTCGACGGCGGTGTCGGGCTTCGGTGTTTCGGCAACAGCAACGTTTTCGGCCTGCTCACGCACACTGACAACAGCTGGCGTTACCACGGGCTTTGCCGCGACAGGCGCCGCAACAACCGGTGCCGGTACAGCTCTGATCTCGGCAAGCGGCGTGGGTTCGAGTACAATCGGCGCTGGTTTCGGCACCGCCACGGGAGCAGAAACAAATGCGACTGGCACAGGCGAGGGTACGGGTGCTTCCGTCATCGCAATGGACGCTGCGAACTGGCCTGGCTGGCGCAGTTCGACAACCCGGAACAACGCAGTGATCGCATCCGGCGCTATCTTGCGCACGGTCTTTGGAGTTGCAACGGTTTGAACCGGGACGAGACCACCGCCGAATTCCATTGATTCCCAGAATGCATAATCCGAGAGATGATCAACAGGGGTGTAGGTGCCGGCAGTTATCTGAATACCGGACGGAGCACTGACAGCAGCGGATGTGCCGGTGACAACCGGCGCGGCATAGCTTGCCGGGAACATCGTTCCGCGAAGCAAACTGGTTTCAATCTCCGTGTGCATTTTCTGTATCGGCGTTTCCGGCACAACGGCTTTCTTTTCTGCGACGGGCGCACCCATACGGGCTTTCACCACTGGCGGAGCAGGCGGTGCGGCCGGGGTCTTGACCGATACGGCCAATTTGTCCGGCTTGGAGACGGCGGGTGCAATCTCATTTTCGGTTTCGCCGCGATCCTTGCGCAGGACAGCATCCGGCGTGCGGGTAAACCGCACATTGGCGGAAAGAGAAAACATGCGCTTCGAGATTGGTGCCGTCGGATCTGTATCCGGCTCAAGCATCACAGGTGTACGCACCTGCGGACGCTTTGCAGCGGCAGATGGCTCAGTCGCAACCGGAGCTTCCATCGAACGCCGTGTCGAGATGCCTTCATAGGGCGAGGCTGCGGGCTGAAGCGGGCTGTTTTGCACAGGCTGGCTCTGGACAGGCGGGAGCATGGGCTCCGATTGGCGTGGATTTGCCGCCAAAGGCACCTGGACCGGCACTGGCGATTCGTCAAAATCGCCAAATTCTTCCGCATAATCATCTGATTTCATTGAGAAATTTGTTCTTGGAATACGCATGATACCTGCAAGCGGAATGGTGTGATTGTGCTCTTGGACGTACCCAATTGAATAGAAAATGAAGGTTAACAAGTTGCTACGGATGGCTGCAAACATGCCGCCTTTTGCCTGTCTGCTGACAATCATTCTGCGGGTGTTGCGAAACCAGCGCAGACCTTGCGGACAAGCGGCGTGAAATAACTTGTCTAAACGCAAACGGGAGCCTGTTTTGAAACCAGGCTCCCGTCAGAATAAATTTATTGGTTCAGGCCATTTCATCAGCAATGAGTTTGCCGAGGCGGGAAATGCCGGTTTCAATCGCTTCCTTGTTCGGCAGCGAGTAATTCAGCCGAATCGTATTCTTGCCGGATCCATCCGCGTGGAAAGCCGCGCCGGGGACAAAGGCCACCCGTACTGTCTTCAGCGCCTGCGCGAGCAGCGCTGCTCCATCCATGCCTTCAGGCAGCGTCACCCAGACAAACATGCCGCCTTCCGGCTTGGTCCATGTCACACCCGCAGGCATGAAGCGGGCGAGGGCATCCAGCATATAATCGCGGCGCTGGCGGTAGCTGCCGCGGACTTTCTCGACCTGCTTGGTAAAATCGCGCTCGGCGACATGATGAATGGCCATCTGGTTGATCGTCGGGCTGTGCAGATCCGCCGCCTGTTTGATCAGAACCAGCTTGGCAACCACTGGCTGCGCCGCGCAAATCCAGCCGACCCGCAGGCCCGGCGTCAGCGTCTTGGAGAAACTGCCGGAATAGATCACGCGTGTGTTGTTGATGTCACCGGAGCGTTCGCAGTCGAGCGCCAGCATCGAGGCCGTCGGCTCGCCATCAAACCGCAGCGCCTGATAGGCGGCATCCTCAATCAGCGGAATATCAAGCTCATGCGCCAGTTCAATCAGACGGATACGGCCATCGTGGCTGACCGTTTCGCCGGTCGGGTTGCTGAAATCAGCGGTCAGATAGGCCATCTGAACCTCGCCACCCGCCGCTTCGGCCGCCTCGCGATAGGCAGCCGGTGTCATGTTGCCCTGTTCAGGGTTAAGCCGGTCATAGCGGGGCTCATAGGCGTTGAATGCCTGCAAGGCGCCGAGATAGGTCGGCCATGTCGTCAAAACCGTATCGCCCGGCGAGATGAACAGCTTGCCGAGATAGTCAAGCGCCTGCTGCGAACCGGTGGTGATGATGATGTTATCGATGCTGCAGGCAACACCAAGTCCCGCCATGTGCTGGACCAGCCACTCGCGCAGTGGACGATAGCCTTCGCTGACGGAATATTGCAACGCCGCATCGGCGTTCTTGGTCAGAACCGCGTCGTAAGCTGCCTTGATGGCGTCTTTGGGAAACAGCGCAGGGTCTGGAATACCACCGGCAAAAGAAATTATGTCAGGCTGATCGAGCAGCTTCAGCAGCTCACGTATTTCCGACGCACGCATATTTTTGGTACGTGTAGCGTAAAGAGCATCCCAATCGCCCATTGTCTTTCCTCCGCGATTATTTTGTTGGCGGCATAGCACCGTAAAATACCCGATATGTCAACAATGCTGACATATCGGGCCATGCTATTTTTCAAGACAGCTCTTTGGGGACCGATGCGATGCTTTAAAGGCGAAATGCCGCGTCACATGGGTGGAACGACGCCATTTGTACCCACAACAACACGGCTCGACGAAATGGTGCCGTCTTTGGCTTTTTCCGATGGAACGAAGACGACTGCGCCGGGCGTCAGGTCAGCAGTTGTTGCCGGAGCGAACGTGACAATGGGCGTGCCGTCGGTGATGGAAATTTTCTTTTCCTTGCCCTGATATTTGACCGTTACCGTGCGGCCATCAACCGATTTGACCGCATCGGCAACGGTGGCATTGGTCATGGAGCTGTTGGGCTTCAGATCCCAGGCATAGCTGCCTTCACCCGTGCCTTTCATGGCCGCCGGGAAAAGCACAACTTCCAGCGCGCCGTCGCCGCCATCGGCTTTGGGAAGCGACGCAATGCCAACGAAATCGCCAGGCTTGATGTCATCCACGGACGCCTTGGCAACGCTGGATACCTGCCAGCCCTCCTTGAGCGCAACGGTGGCGGTTTCGCCCTCCCTTGTCTTGACCGTCAATGTCGTTCCATCAAGTGAGCCAACCGTTCCACGCACCCTTATGCGCTGGACCCCGTCCGCCGCTGTTTGCGCCTGTACCGGAAGTGACACCACCATCGCGCCCAGCGCTATGGCAACGGCCAGCGACGTCCGTTTAAAAGCACGTTTGAACTGCATCTGCGTGTTCCTTTGTTTGATAACACTGGCGCAACGATCCATGCGAACGAGCGCATCCCATCACGTACCGGCTGCAATACCAGGACGCGTCAGCTTTAAACCAACCGTATTGTGACGAACCTTCGACGCATGGTCATGACCTTGCCGACCAGTGGCCCCAATCTTTACCGGATGGGAACCGGATCAACCAATCAAGTTGCGGTGAGGCATAGTTGTACGCTCACCGCTTGTGACCGCTGATATCTGCCCCTGCAGACTGCGAAAACCGGATGTTCCAGATGGTTGCTGTCAGTGAAATCGCCGTCACAACCAGAAATGCCGCCGAGAAATCGGTAATGACAGGCGTGGCGTGGTCGCGCGCCAGCATGGAACCGGACAATGCCAATGCACCGGTGCAAATTCCGAGGGACAACATGAGCTGCTGGAAAGTTGTATAAAAGCTGGTGGCGGAACTCATACGCTCGCGCCCGATCTCATCATAGGCAACGGTGTTATACGCCGTGAACTGGAACGACATGAAGAAACCGCAGCACATCAGGATAGCGAAGATCAACGGCAGCGGCCAATCCGGCCGAAACGCCGCGCACACCGCATAACCGAATGTTGCGATCAGACCATTGACGATCAGGCTGGCGCGGAAGCCGAAGCGCCGGAGAATTTTCGGCGCAACAGTTTTCATCAGCATCGAGCCCAGCGCTGTCGCCACCATGATGCCGCCAGCACGAGCGGCCGATAGGCCAAAGCCGAGTTGCAGCATGAGCGGCAGCAGAAAGGGCTGCGCGCCTTGCGTAATACGGGTCAACGAACCGGCAATCACCGATGTACTGAAGCTACTGACGCGCATAAGCGAAAAATCCAGAATAGGCGAGGGGTGGCGCTTGGCATGGGCGAGATAGCCGAGCCCGAATACGACACCAACGATGACAAGAATGCCCGCCAGCATGCCTTCATCAGGACGGCTTGCCATTTCAAAGCCAAACAGCAGCGAGCCCAGTGAAATGCCTGACAGAACCAGCCCGAGAAAATCAAACGGACCATCCGCTTCACCTTTGAATTCCGCGATGAAGCGTCTCACCAGAATAAAACCCAGACAGCCGATGGGCACATTGATATAGAAAATCCAGCGCCAGTCGAAATAGGTTACGATCAGACCACCGACAGGCGGACCGAGAATGGGGCCAACGAGGGCAGGGACCAGCAGCCACGACGTGGCAGCCACCAGATCCTTGCGCGCCACACTGCGCAAAAGCACCAGACGGCCGACCGGCAGCATCATGGCGCCGCCAAGGCCCTGGATCATCCGGGCGAAAACGAGAAAGCGCAAATCCGGCGCCTGCGCGCACAGGATCGAACCGAAGACGAACACAATGATCGCCAAACTGAAGACCGTCCGCGAACCAAAGCGGTCGGCGATCTTGCCGCTCGCGGGAATGAAAATGGCAAGACTCAGGAGATAGGATGTCAGCGCGAGGCTCATCGCCGGCGGATTGACACCGAAATCGCGCGCCATGGTGGGCAGGGCCGTGGCAAGCACCGTGGCATCCAGTTGTTCCATGAACATGGCGCTGGCGATGATAACGGCAATGGTGCGGAAGTTGGGACCTGTGGTTTGATTTTCAGGCGCTTGGGTCATAATTGGCCCAGCCGGAGAGGCCGGGTAAGTTTGGTCCGACATGGTCGGGTTCGCTCTCGGTAGCGCGTACATATCGGAAAGAAAATGACGCGGATTGGCAAACGGTGGTTGGCCGTGGGGAAACGACGACCGATATAAACCTGTGATTGCGCGATATCCATATACATTCTCGTGATATTTTGTACCGGTTACAAAATAATTCCCGCTGAATACACCGATTTTGCCGCGCCTACCGAGAGCCACGCGGACCGCAGGCTAGTTCCCTCCGCCGAAGCCGCCAACGCGATATTCCTCTTGGTTATTGCATAGATAACCAAATGTCATTTCCTCGGCACATCCGTATGTGGCTATTGAACGGTTCGTTGACGGCGTTCACGTTTAGAACCGTATTTCTTATTTTGTCTATTGCAGAGAGGAGAATTGAAATGGTTGACCACAGCATCAACGGAAAGATCGTGCTTATCGGCGGCGGCGCCAAAAACCTCGGCGGTCTGATTGCCAGGGACATGGCCGCACAGGGCGCAAAGGCCGTCGCCATTCACTATAACAGTGCCGCAACACAGGCGGCTGCGGAAGAGACTGTTGCCGCAGTCAAGGCCGCTGGTGCCGATGCGATTGCCTTTCAGAGTGATCTGACGACGGCTGCTGCCGTTGAAAAACTGTTTGAAGATACGAAGGCGAAATTCGGCGCCATCGATATCGCGATCAATACAACCGGCAAGGTATTGAAGAAGCCGTTTGTCGAGATCACCGAGGCCGAATATGACGAGATGTTCGCGGTCAACTCCAAAGCGGCATTCTTCTTCATCAAGGAAGCTGGCAAACACCTTAGCGACAATGGCAAACTGGTGACATTGGTCACATCACTGCTTGGCGCATTTACGCCCTTCTATGCGGCCTATGCGGGTGCGAAAGCACCGATCGAACATTTTACCCGGGCGGCTTCAAAGGAATATGGCGCACGCGGCATTTCCGTCAGCGCCATCGGGCCCGGCCCAATGGACACACCGTTCTTCTATCCGGCTGAAGGGGCGGATGCGGTGGCTTACCATAAGTCCGCCGCAGCGCTTTCAGCGTTCAGCAAGACGGGACTTACGGATATTCAGGACATCATTCCGTTCATCCGCTTTCTCGTTTCCGACGGCTGGTGGATTACCGGCCAGACCATTCTGATCAATGGCGGTTATACGACCAAATAAGAACAGAAAGTCCGGGGCCGAATGGGTCCCGGGCTTTCTTCCAATAGTGCTCAAGCGAGGGCTGGTACGCGAATACGTGCGACGCCCTGATCGATACCGAGCTTTCCGGCCAGCCAGTCACAGATAAATTCCTGACCCAGCGTCGGATTGTCGACCTGACAATGGGCAGCACCGGTTTCTGCGGGATCAAACAGCTTGAGTTCCGCAGCAACCCCATGCGCTTTGGCGTAATCGTAGGTGTCTGTTGCCGTTTTCAATCCGAGCCAGTCTTCCGTGCCCTGCAACACCAGATAAGGCATGCTGATCTTGTCGATCACGCCTTTCAGGCTGAACGCCTTTGCTTTCTCGATTACACCGTCAGGGGTCGCAGCGCCGAATACCCATTTCAGGTGCTGCCAGATCAGCCGGTCCGGCGTCGCAAGCCAGCTCGCAAACAATGACGACATATCGAACATGACGGAATCGGACACAGCAGCCACGAGCCGCTTCTCAAAGGATGCAGCGCGCGCTGCATATACACCGCCGACGCTGGCGCCATACAGCGCAATTTTTGCCGGATCGACATCCGAGCGCGTCAAGAGATAATCGATGCACGCGCCAACCGGCACTTCCGTATCCGGACGATTGACGATCTTCTGCCGCCGCAGCGTTCCACCCTGGCCCGGCATATCTACCAGCAGTAATGACATACCGCGCGTCAACGCATGTTTGGGCATTTCGTGCAGCAATTCGTCCTTGTATTCGTCCAGACCACCAAACGCGATCACCACTGGCGAGCGAACGCCATTGTCAGAGCAGGGCAGAAAGTATGCATCAAGATGCGCGCCGTTTTCGTACGGAATTGCGATGACCTCACCCGCCGGGTGCAGCCCGGCAAGATAGTGATGCGAGCAGCGCTCGACGCTGTCGAACGTATCGATGCGCCGCAGATCGTCATGGGCCAGATAGAACTCGGATGACCGGTAGTAGTTTGCAGCGCGCAACCAGTTGCTGGATGCTGTGCGAAAAAGCTGGCGGGCGAAAGCTTCTTCTGCGCGGCGTTCGCTGTTTTTGGCAAACACCTGCCATTCGCGGTACCAGCTTTCCGTATCGCCGGGTGTCATTCGCGACGCAGCCGCAAAGCATTCGCCGATCAGGCTCGCGCCCTCCTGCGCACCGCCGAGCGTGCGGGCGAACTGGAAACTCAGCTCGGACTCTCCGGGCCACTGGACCCATCCTTCCTTCTGATAACGCCCATACGAAGCTTGTGCCGACATGATGTCTTCCTTTCACACATATGTAAAAATGCGGACGTGCGAGAACCGGGTCATCCACGCCGCTCGACAGTGAGCAGCTAGTCTGCTCCTGCCGATGCAGCCTAGCCAACTTTTGTCACTTCCACAAATAATTTCTTATTTTCCCATTTATCATATTGATATTTATAATTATATCCATTACATATATGTAATATTTTACGGTCTTAACCATCGATTTAACCCTCAGGCAAGGAGCAATTCCGATGAACAGCAAATCGCGTGTGGCGTCGATTCTCGCAGCACTTCCCATCCGGAAGACCGCGAAAAGTCCGCCGTCACGCATACCGGCGGATGAGATCGGCCAGCGTCTTCGGCAGTTGCGCAAATCCAGGGATTTTTCGCTGGCGGATGCAGCCCACCTGACGGGCGTGCCGGAAGCCACGCTGTCGCGGATTGAAACGAACAAGATGTCGCCAACGTTCGGTATGCTCTACAAGATCGTCGAAGGGCTTGGCTTCGACTGGCAGGACATGCTGGCGAAACCGTCAAGAGCGCCGTCGTCCGTCAACGTGTCCCGCCTTGATGATATCGCCTTCACGCGCCTCGCCGATATTCCCTACAGTTACGCATTGCTGCATCAAGGCAATACGGGGGGACTTACACCGCTGCTGATGCGGGTGCATGCCACCAGTGTGGAAGATGCCGGCGGACTTGCCGGACATGCCGGCATGGAATTCTGCTACGTGCTCTCAGGCACGCTGGAGTTGAGTTTTGACGGGAAAGAGGGGGTTACGCTTAAGGCCGGAGAAAGCTCTCTGTTCAGCAGTTCCACGCCACACGCGTACACGACGCCCCAGCCAGATGAAACCGAGATTCTCATTGTCCTGATGGGCCGGGATCCAACGATACGATTTTGAGCTTTGAGCCGATCCACGGAATGTGTTCATTGAGTAAGGTGCCTGATGAGGGGCTAACCCATAGTGAAACACTCAAAAGTTGCACTTCATCCTTGAACCCACCCTGCTACAGGCCAAAAATCACATAATCTATCTTATGGAACTGCAGGGATGAATATGACTGCATTAAAATCGTGCGTGGTTCGACAAGCTCACCATGAGGGAGATGGAGGATTGCAGGGAGCCATATTCTGCACGGTTCCGATTAACTTTGCAGCCAAACCATCTCCCTCATGGTGAGCTTGTCGAACCACGCACAATGATCATGCCAATCTTGATCACAACTGAACTACAATCTAGCCAAGTTTAGGCGCATAGGCTGCCGCATCGACCCAATCCGGACGACCGGCCAAAGTGAGTGCACTCACGCGTTTCGGCGTCCGCGCAATCACCTTGCCTGACTTGATCACCACAAACCGGGTTGCTTTGAGCCGGATAGCTTCGATCGTATCGGCGGCCTGCAACAGCACCATATCCGCCTTGCAGCCGACGTCGAGACCGTAGCCCTCCAGATTGAGGATTTTGGCGGGCTCGGTCGTGACCGCTGCAAAGCATTGACGCATGGCATCACGGCTCGTCATCTGCGCCACATGCAGTCCCATGCTGGCAACATCGAGCATGTCGCCCTGACCCAGCGAATACCACGGATCCATCACGCAATCATGCCCGAACGCCACGGTGATGCCGTGCGCGAGAAGTTCCGGTACGCGTGTCATGCCCCGGCGCTTCGGATAGGTATCATGCCGCCCCTGAATACTGATATTGATCAGCGGGTTGGCGATGGCCGCAACACCCGCCTCGGCTATCAGCGGCAGCAATTTGCTGACATAGTAATTGTCCATCGAATGCATGGACGTGAGGTGTGAACCTGTTGAGCGTCCGCCAAGGCCGAGGCGTTGGGTTTCATAGGCCAGCGTTTCGATATGACGTGACAGGGGATCGTCGGTTTCATCGCAGTGCAGATCAATCATCAGGCCGCGCTCTGCCGCGATCTCGCACAGTGCCTTAACACTTGCTGCGCCATCAGCCATGGTCCGCTCGAAATGCGGGATACCACCAACCACATCAACGCCGAGATCCAGCGCACGGTTGAGGAGATCAACGGCACCGGGATAACGGTAATAGCCATCCTGCGGGAAAGCCACGAGCTGCAGATCGATATAGGGCGCGACCTGTTTCTTCACTTCCAGCAGTGCTTCCACACCGAGCAGCCGTTCGTCGCAAACATCCACATGCGTGCGGATGGCAAGCAGGCCCTGTGTGACCGCCAAATCGCAATAGCGCAGCGCGCGCTCAATGACGGCATCATGGGTCAGCAGCGGTTTAAGCTCACCCCATATCTGAATGCCGTCGAGCAAACGGCCGCTCTCGTTGAGGCGCGGCTGGCCGAGCGACAGCGTGGCATCCATGTGGAAATGACTATCGACAAACGGCGGCGAAACCAGCAACCCTCCGGCATCAATCGTCTCGCCCGCCTCGCCCCCAAGATTAGCTTCCACCGCAGCGATACGGCCGGATTTCACGCCGATATCCACGCCGGTGCGGCCATCGGGCAAGGTCGCGTTGGTGACTTTGAGATCAAACATAAGGCTTCCTCAACATGATAGGCGTTGCGCTTTTTCATGGCATAACATGGTAGGTAGTCTAACGTAAACGGCTGCAAATACGGGGATTATCCCTTTTTCGTTAGGTTTCCGCTACGAAAGGGATAAACTTTTTAGAATCAGCTATCTATTCCCGGTAACAAGCGATATTATCCCTTTTTAGATCGAAAAAGCACTATTAAGGGATAATATGAGCAAATTCAGAGAATTATCCTCAGAGCAGATTCGCCAGCTGATTGATACGGAGCAGGCTTATGACGTTTATCAAAACAGCCTGAAAGAGTATGAACAGCGCTTTTCCGGATCGATGTCGTGGAAGAAAAGCGGCAATGACAAGGACTATCTGTATAAAAAGACTGGCGGCATCTGGAAATCGCTAGGTCCGCGTTCTGCCGGAACAGAGGCCATATTCGGTCAGTTCCATACGGGCCGCGAGGGGTCGAAGACACGGGTTTCCCGACTGGCAAAACGTCTCGACGAGCTTGCCCCGGTCAACCGGGCCATGACGCTCGGGCGCGTGCCGCTGCTGACGGCGCGGATTGTCCGTGCGCTCGGCAAGTCCGGCCTGATCGGCACGGCGGTCGATGTCGTCGGCACCAATGCCTTGTTCGTCTATGAACGGATGGCCGGGGTTCACATTGCCGGCGGCCTGCTGTCAACGCAGGACGTCGATCTGCTGCTCGACTCGCGTTTCAGCCTGCGGCTGATCAGCAAGGATTTCTCGCACAAGGGCCTGATGGGGCTTTTGCAGAAGATCGACCATTCCTTTGCACCCATGGCAAAGAATGGCTATCGCGCCGCCAATCGCGACGGCTTTCTGGTTCATCTGATCAAGCCCACGCCAAAGAACCGTATGTCTACTCGCGAAAAGACGCGCTTTAGCACCGATGCCGACGATCTGCAGGCTATCGAGATCGAAGGCCTGTCATGGCTGGTCAACAGCCCGAAAGTCTCGGCTGTGGTGATCGATGAAAAAGGCTATCCGCTGGATTATTCCTGCCCGGATCCACGCGCCTTTGCCTTGCACAAGCTGTGGTTGTCCCGGCGCGCCGACCGGGATGCGGCCAAACGCGTTCGTGACGAATTGCAGGCGAAGATCGTTGCCGGACTGATCCGGACAAGGCTACCGCATCTGTCGTTCGAAGCGAACGACCTGCAGGCACTTCCCGTCGCATTGCGGCAGCTTGCGCCTGAACTGGGGCCAATCCCCGATGATGACGCGGATGAGGAGTTGAGCCTGACACCCAACTGGTAGAAAAAAGCCCCTTCCGGATGATCCCGGAAGGGGCTTTTGTTTTAGCTGTAGGCCTGCATGGGCGGGCACGAGCAGACCAGATTGCGGTCACCCGCCACATTGTCGATACGCGATACCGGCGGCCAGTATTTCGGGTTCTCCTCGCTCTCGCCTGCGGGAAGGCTGGCTTCCCGGCGGGTATAAGGATGTGCCCAATCATCGGCCAGAACATCGCCCGACGTATGCGGTGCGTTGACCAGCGGATTGTCCTCGCGCGGCCAGACACCGCTAGCAACCTTTTCCGCTTCTCCGGCAATCAGGATCATCGCATCGCAGAACCGGTCGATCTCCCGCTTGGATTCCGACTCCGTCGGCTCAACCATCAGCGTTCCGGCAATCGGCCAGGACATGGTCGGTGCGTGGAAACCGTAGTCGATCAGGCGCTTGGCAATGTCCTCGACGCTAATCCCGGCGCTATCTTTCAGAACACGGGTATCGAGAATGCATTCATGCGCCACACGGCCGTTCTGGCCCTTGAACAGAACCGGATAATAGTCCTTCAGGCGTTCAGCAATGTAGTTGGCATTGAGAATGGCCATTTCCGTTGCACGCTTGAGCCCTGCTCCGCCCATCATGCGGATATACATCCATGTGATGGGAAGAATGGAAGCACTGCCGAAGGGAGCCGCTGAAACCGCATGCTGCGATCCCTTGGCCACATGGCCCGGCAGGAACGGAATAAGATGTTTCTTCACGCCGATCGGACCAACACCCGGACCGCCGCCGCCATGCGGAATGCAGAAGGTCTTGTGCAGGTTCATGTGACAGACGTCAGCACCAATATCGCCCGGACGGGCAAGCCCGACCAGCGCATTGAGGTTGGCACCGTCGAAATAAACCTGACCGCCATGTTGATGGATGACCGCACAGATATCCTTGACGCCTTCTTCGAACACGCCGTGGGTCGATGGGTAGGTGATCATCAGCGCAGCGAGATTGGCGCTGTGCAGCTCCGCCTTGGCTTTCAGATCATCAAGATCGATATCGCCAGCCTCTTCGCAGGCAACCACGACAACGCGCATGCCGGCCATATGGGCACTGGCCGGATTGGTGCCGTGTGCCGATTCCGGAATGAGGCAGATATCGCGATGCGCATCGCCCCGGTCGAGATGATAGCGGCGGATGGCCAGAAGCCCGGCATATTCACCTTGGCTGCCGGCATTGGGCTGCAACGAAACAGCATCAAAGCCGGTGATTTCTGAAAGCCAATTGTCCAGATCATCAATCATCGACTTGTAGCCAAGCGCATGATTAGCCGGTGCAAAGGGATGCACATTGGCAACGCTCTGCCAGCTGACCGGCAGCATTTCTGCAGCGGCATTGAGCTTCATCGTGCACGATCCAAGCGGGATCATCGCGCGGTCAAGCGCCAGATCCTTGTCGGCCAGACGGCGCAGGAACCGCATCATTTCGGTTTCGGAACGCTGCTGATGGAACACAGCCTGGGTCATGAAACCTTCAGCCTGCCGTTCGCCAGGCAAAGTTGCGTTGGCTTCAGCCGGTAAACTCGCACCAAACAGCGCAACCAGCGCCTTCAGATCATCTTCCGACGTTGTTTCATCGACCGTAACGCCAAGACGATCCTGATCGATGATCCGCAGCAGCCGTCCGCCCTCTTCCGCCTTGGCAGCAATCGATGCAGCCTTGCCGGGAACAGTAACCGTCACCGTGTCGAAGAAATGCGATCCGGCAATGGTAAAGCCAGCGCCTGTCAGTGCCGCAGCAAGGCGGGCAGCCTGTGTGTGGACGCCGCGTGCGATTGCCTGCAGCCCCTGCGGTCCGTGCCAGATGGCATAGGATACCGCCATGTTGGCGAGCAGCGCCTGTGCTGTGCAGATGTTGGATGTCGCCTTGTCACGGCGGATATGCTGTTCGCGGGTCTGCAGGGCAAGGCGGTAACCTGCTCGGCCCTTGCTATCGACCGACTGACCAACCAGACGCCCCGGAATAAGCCGCGTCAATGTTTCGCTGACCGCCAGATAGGCCGCATGCGGGCCGCCGTAACCGATCGGCACACCAAAGCGCTGCATGGAACCGGCAGCGATATCAACGCCTGCCTTGGCGGGCGGGGTGGTGATTGTCAGCGCCAGCGGATCGGCAACCGCCACAACCAGCGCTCCGGCAGCCTTGGCGGCCTGAATGACCGCGCTGTGATCGCCATAGACGCCGAATGTATCCGGCCATGGAACAAGCACTGCAGCGACAGTCGCGTCGATTGCGCCTTCATCCACGCTCATGCCAAGCGGTTCGGCACGGGTTTTCACCACGTCGACCGTCTGCGGATGCAGAGCACCGGCAAGCACGACACGGGTACGCTTTTCGCGGTGGTGGCGATAGGCAATGCCTACTGCTTCAGCGACAGCTGTTGCTTCGTCGAGCAGCGAGGCCGACGCAACCGGCAGACCCGTCAGTTCCGTCACCAGCGTCTGGAAATGGAACAGCAACTCAAGGCGGCCCTGACTGATCTCCGACTGGTACGGCGTATAAGCCGTGTACCAGGCCGGGTTCTCGAAAAGATTACGCAGGATGACCGCAGGCACGTGCGTGCCGTGATAACCCTGACCGATAAAGCTCTTGTGGGTCTTGTTCTGGCCCATCTTGGCAGCGAGTTCCGCCAGAGCTTCTGACTCGTTGACCGCTTCGGGAATATCCAGTGGGCGTTCGAGCCGGATCGACTTCGGCACAGCCTGCGCAATCAGGGTCTCAAGCGATGGGATGCCGAGCGCTGCCAGCATGGCGCGCGAGCCCTGAATGCTCGGGCCGATATGGCGGTCGGCGAATGGGAATATGGTGTCTTTCATCATCATGCCTTCAGCCAATGATTGCTTTATAGCCGGCTTCGTCGAGAAGGCCGGTCAGCTGGTCCGGATTGGAAAACTTCATCTTCCACAGCCAGCCATCGCTTGCGGCGGCCGAATTGACCAGCGATGGATCACTTGCGGTCGCGTCGTTGATTTCGGTCACTTCGCCATCAATGGGTGCATAAACGTCCGATGCAGCCTTGACGGATTCAACCACAACGGTGGCATCGCCCTTGGACAGCGACTGGCCGACGTCCGGCAACTGGACAAAAACCAGATCGCCGAGCTGATCCTGCGCATGGTCGGTAATGCCGACTGTCGCAATGTCATTCTCGACGCGGATCCATTCGTGATCTTCGGTAAAGTAAGTGGTTGCCATCTCTATTATCCTTTGAAGTAGCGATGTGGAGTGAAGGGGAGTGAATGAACTTCGACCGGAATGCGGTTACCCCGCACCTCGGCGAAAACCTTGGAACCAACAGCTGAAAGCGCCTTGGGCACATAACCCATGGCAACGGGGAAACCAGCGGACGGGCCAAAACTGCCAGAGGTGACCAGACCAACCTTGTTGCCGTCTTCGTCGAAAAGTTCAGCGTCGGTGCGCACTGGCTGACGGCCTTCGGGCTTCAGACCAACGCGCTTCTTGTCCGAACCGCTTGCGATCTTTGCGAGCAGCGCATCGGCGCCGATAAAGCCTGCGGTTTCGCGCACTGGTTTGGTTATGGCCCAAAGCAATCCGGCATCGACCGGGTTATAATCCGGCGTGATGTCATGGCCATGCAGGCAAAGCCCGGCTTCCAGACGCAGGCTGTCGCGGGCGGCAAGCCCAACCCAGGCAACACGTTCATCGGCAAACAGTTTTTCCAACAGCACGCGAGCATCGGCTTCCGGCAGACCGATTTCGAAACCATCCTCGCCGGTATAACCGGACCGGCTCATGAACCAGCCGCGCTTGGGTTCAAATCCGTGCATGAAGGCCAGATCCGTTCCGGCAATGCCAGCCTTGCGCAGGACATCGACTGCCTGCGGGCCCTGAATGGCAAGAAACACGCGGTCCAACGCATCTACCTTGCAATCGAAATCCTTGGCGACACCACGCAGATGGGCCTCATCAGCCGCAGCATTTCCGGCATTGGCAACGACCATGAAATGTTCATCGCCAAGCCGCGTGATGATCAGATCGTCAAGAATGCCCGCTTTGTCATTGAGAAAGAAGGTGTATTTGGATTGCCCTGCCTGCAGCGCTGCCGCGTCCAATGGGCAGGCGCGTGACAGGAGCGCCGCCGCGCCGGGTCCGGCAACATCGAACAGCTGCATATGCGAAATGTCGAAAAGTCCGGCATTTTCGCGAGTGTGCAGGTGTTCCTTCATCACCCCCAAGGGATAGGTGATTGGCATCGACCACCCAGCGAACCCGCCGAAGCGCGCAGTCGCGGCCTTGTGCAGATCATCAAGCGGCAATTGTTTCAGATTTTCTTCAGTGCCCATTTTTACTCCAGAGACGTGCAAAGACCTCCGCGATATCGCGGAACATTTCTTTGCCCCTCTGTCGGAAGCCTGAGAGACTCGCACAGCCAAGACCCTTGACTGAACTTACACCTTCGGCGCGGAGTTTCCCCCGACTTTCCAGAGTTGCCTTCCCGGTTTGCGGTTCCTGGTACCTGAGAGATTTCGGGCGATTTCCCCTTCGGTGGCCTGCCCATTTCTGTGCACGACACTCTCCCGCAAACTGACAGGGCCGAAGCCCTCGACAAGCCGGACCATAGCGCACCGGCCTTGCCCTGTCATCGTGCAATCGGCTGTTTTGCCGTTTTATGGACAGAAATTGTCTGATTGAGAATACTAAGCCGAATGCCCAGTCACCGTCACCGCGTCAGGGCAATCACACCCAGCGCCTGCCCCCTGCCCTTCACCCCATGCAATCCAAGGTGTTGAGCCTTGATATTATTGGACAAATTCATGCGTTGCGCCAGATCGCTGGAGATCAAAACCGGCGCTTCCAAGGTGCGGCAAAGGCTTTCCAGCCGCGCGGTCGTATTCACCGTGTCACCGAAATAGGTGATCTTGTGATGGTCGACGCCAATTTCTGCAGTGATAACAGGCCCGCCATGCAAGGCGGCGCGCAAGCGCGGAACCTGTCCGAATCGCTCCAGCCATTGAGTGGCGTTGGCTTCGATGCCATCGAGAATATCGAAGACACAGCGCACGCAGCTCGCATCCTTGATCCCGCGTTCGATCGGCCAGGTGATGATGGCGGAATCGCCGACATAATCGTCAATGGCGCCGCGATGACGCCGTACCGGCTCAGCAAATTCCGCAAACAGCGCGCTGAGAAACTGCTGTGCGCGCAGATCGCCGTGTTGTTCGGCAAAGGATGTGGAGCCGACAAGATCAATGAACAGGAAGACACGCTCTTCGGCGACCGGCTGGCGATAGCGGCCAATGACAAGGCTGGTAAAAATATCGCGGCCGAGCAATTCGCGAACGCGCAGAAAGAACGTCAAAAGCGCGGTTACCACAAGCGTGTAGAGGAGCACGTTGGGTGGAAGAACAACGGAATCCACGAATGATGTGGTCACCATGCCAAGGCTCCACAAAGCAAGACCGCAAACGGCAAATCCGACATTGATCAGCACGTAATAGATCGTCAGTCCCACCAGGATGAAGCTGAAAGTGGGTAGTGAATTCAACCAGAAATGCAGTTTCGGAAAAATCACGCCCCGTTCAAAGGCCAGCAAGGGCGTACAGATGCAAAGAGCGAAGATGGCGCCGATAAACGGTGAGCCACCGTAGATAACGATACTGTAGAAAACGCCGCTTGCCGCAACGGCGCTGAGGATTACGATCCAGAAACCAAAGGAATTGCGCGTCTTGATCCATGCATGCAGCTTGGGCAAGGCAGAGCTCCGCTCGAAAGCCAGCACGGGAATGCAGACGCCCACGGCAACGATGGCGCCCATAAAGGACGAGCCTTCATAGAACAGCGGACTGGACAGGAAACCACCGGCGGCGACCACAGCAAGAACAATCAACCAGAAGCCGAGTGAATTCCTGCGCATGATTGCTTGCCCTCATTACCAAATGTTGCACCCCATAATCCAAGCGGCCGCAACTTCACCGGGGACACTTTCAAAGTATCCTATCTCAAGATGCAGATCATTATCGAATGTGGTTGATTCAAGACGCCAGCAATGGTCGATACAACTTTGTACAACCAGTTTGCAGGGGCACAGATCACAAACGACAGCAATCGTCCTCTACTCTGAGACCTAAGCGAAGGCCCAGCCTAGCAAGCAAAACGTACTTAAGTCATTGGAAGAAAATACATTATTCACCAAATCCGCCTCTGTCACATCCGAAGCCTATCCCGGAAAGCACCGTTTCCGACGAAGAATATTAATACAGTTTGCCTGCCATTTTTTAGCAAAGCGTTCTTTGACGGGACCTGAAATTCGATAAAATCTGATCGCCTCTGAAAACGGAGTTCGTATCGCCCGGCGCGATACCCGGCTTCAATCACATGGAGGCCATACCCCAAAATGGGCTATGCACTGAGTTTACTCGACAAAAGTCCGATCTATGATGGCGAAACGGCAAGCGTGGCGCTGAAGCGCAGTGTTGCACTGGCGCGCCAGGCCGAACAGTGGGGTTTTCACCGCTTCTGGGTGGCAGAACACCATGATGCGCCGACGCTGGCAAGCTCATCGCCGGAGGTGCTGATCGCCTTTCTGCTGGCGAATACAAGCCGTATCCGTGTTGGTTCCGGCGGCGTCATGCTGCAGCATTACAGCCCCTACAAAGTGGCGGAAAATTTCAATGTTCTGGCGGCCTTAGGGCCTGACCGTGTCGATCTCGGGGTGGGCAAAGCGCCGGGCGGTTTGCCATTTTCCACCCGCGCCTTGCAAGGCACCGTTCCACGATCAGAGAAGCAGGACTTTGCCGCTCAGCTTGCGCAGCTCAGTGCCTTTCTTGACAAGGGATTGCCAGAGGCTGATCCGCTGACCGGCGTGCAGGCAACACCGCGCCCCGCCGTGGCAGCAAGCCGCTTCCTGCTTGGCGCCAGTGTTGACAGCGCGATCCTCGCTGCCTCGCAGGGCTGGGACTTTGTCTTTGCCAGCCATCTCAACGGCGATGAAACAATCCTGCAACAGACACTCGATGCCTACAGGGAAAAAGCGCCGGATCGCGCGCCGCTTCTCGCCGTCGGGATCGTCGCGGCTGAAACCGATGCGGAAGCCGACAGGCTGACCGGCAATATCCAGCACTACAAAGTGCATGTGGAGAATGGTCCGAGCGTGACAGTCGGCAGCGTCGAGCAGGCCGAAGAATATGCACGACAGGCCGGTGCCGCCAATTACCGCATCGAGAAGAAAACGCCCAATGTCATCCGTGGCTCGGCCCGCACGGTCACCACTCAGCTCGAGCGGCTGCATGACCGCTATGGCATCGGTGAATTCATTATCGATACCCCCATCAATGACGCCGCGAAGCGCCTCCGGTCCATCGAACTTCTGGCCCAGGCCCAGTTCGCCGCCGCGGTATGATCAAGGAGATTTCAAAATGACCAAGCGACCCATTCCGTTCGGCGTGATGCTGCAAGGTGCAGGCGGCCATATGAATTCGTGGAAACATCCCAGTTCGCCAGCAGATGCCAGCGTCAATTTCGATTTCTTCGTTCGAAGCGCCCGCAAGGCGGAAGATGCAGGCATTGCCTTTGCCTTCGTTGCCGACGGGCTCTACATCAACGAAAAATCCATTCCGCACTTCCTCAACCGTTTTGAGCCGATTGCCATTCTGTCGGCGCTCGCCGCAACGACATCCAAACTTGGACTGGTTGGCACGGTCTCGACCTCCTACAGCGATCCTTTCACCGTTGCGCGGCAGTTCGGCTCAATCGACAAGATCAGCAACGGCCGTGCGGGCTGGAACGCCGTGACATCGCCGCTGGAAGGTTCGGCCAAGAATTACGGCCGCGATCACCCGGACCATGCACTGCGCTATGAAATTGCCGATGAACATCTCGAAGTGGTCAAGGGCCTGTGGGACTCATGGGATGACGATGCCTTTGTGCGCGACCGCAAGACCGGCCAGTTCTTCGACAGGACCAAGCTACACCGGCTGAACCATCACGGCCGTTTCTTCAATTCGGAAGGTCCGCTGAACATCAGCCGCTCCGAACAGGGACAGCCCGTTATTTTTCAGGCCGGATCGTCCGATGACGGCATTGATCTGGCGGGCAAGCACGCGGATGGCGTGTTCACCAACCACGTGCCGATCGAGGAGGCGCAGACCTTCTACCGCCGCGTCAAGCAGAGTGCCGTTGAACACGGCCGCAAGCCGGAAGATGTGCTGATCTTCCCCGGTATCGCGCCTATCGTGGGGGCGACGGATGAGGAAGCTGAAGCCAAGTATCGAGAAATCCGCGATCTCGTGACCATTGACGAAGCACTGGCCTATCTCGGCCGCTTTTTCGACCATCATGATTTCAGTGCCTATCCCGTTGATGAGCCCTTTCCGGAGCTTGGCGATATCGGCAAGAACAATTTCCGCTCGACCACGGATCGCATCAAGCGCAACGCCAAGGAGAAGGGCCAGACCTTGCGCGAGGTGGCGCTTGAGATCACCACGCCGCGCAATGCCTTCACCGGCACGCCGGAAAAGATTGCCGATGAACTCATCCACTGGGTCGATAGCGAGGCAGCCGATGGCTTTATCCTCGGCTTCCAGATTCTTTCTCAAGGCCTTGATGATTTTACCCGCGACGTTCTCCCGCTGCTGGAGCAGCGCGGCTATCACAACAAGGTCCTGCCCGGTACAACCCTGCGCGAAAATATAGGCCTGCCCTTCCGCGTGAGCCGCTATGCCAAGGAGAAACAAGGCACCAGGGAACGCGTTGCCGAGACCGTGTTTTGATGGGACAGCAGGCAGACAATACAGGGGCAACAATCGCCGCATATCTCGACGAGATGGTGGCGCTTCGCCGCGACCTGCACCGGCATCCCGAGCTTGGCTATGACGAGCACCGCACCAGCGAAATCGTCGCGGACAAGCTCGCTGCCTGGGGTTATCAGGTGACGAAAGGTGTTGGCAAAACCGGTGTTGTCGGAACCCTGCAGAACGGCAATGGTCCAAAGCGGCTCGGTATCCGCGCCGACATGGATGCCTTGCCCATCGCCGAAGCAACCGGCCTGCCCTATGCCAGCAACACGCCCGGGAAAATGCATGCCTGCGGCCATGACGGGCACACGACAATCCTGCTCACCAGTGCGCGCTATCTCGCCGAGACGCGGGATTTCTCCGGAACGCTGAATGTCATTTTCCAGCCTGCGGAAGAAGGTGGCGCGGGCGCACGCCGCATGATCCGCGATGGTCTGTTTACGCGCTTTCCCTGCGATACGGTGTTCGGACTGCATAACTGGCCGGGTGTACCCACCGGGCAGTTTGGCTTCATCAGCGGTCCGGCTATGGCTTCGGTCGACAAGGTAACGGTGCGTATCATCGGCAAAGGCGGACATGGCGCACGGCCGCAGGAAACTGTCGATCCTGTGGTTGCCAGTGCCTCCTTCATCATGGCGCTGCAAAGCATCGTTTCGCGCAATATCGACCCGCTCGATGCCGCCGTGATCACGGTCGGCACCATCCACGCGGGCATTGCGCCCAATGTCATTCCTGACAGCGTGGAATTGGAACTGACGGTGCGCACCTTCCGCAAAGATGTGCAAGAGAACATCAAAGCGCGAATCCAAACATTGGCAAAGGCTCAAGCCGAAAGCTATGGCGCTGTCGCCGAAGTCGATTACCCGAGCGGCTACCCCGTTCTGGTCAACCATGCGGATGAGACGGAGTTTGCCCGGCAGGTCGCACTCGATCATTTCGGCACGGCGCGTGTGGAACAGGAATTCCGGCCAATTTCCGCCAGTGAAGATTTCGCCTTCATGCTGCAGGAAATCCCCGGCAGCTATCTCTTCATCGGCAATGGCGACAGCGCACCGCTGCACAGCCCGCTCTACAATTTCAACGACGAGATATTGCCATCGGCCGCCCGTTACTGGGTGAAGCTGACCGAAACCTATCTTGCCAAAAATCCTTCCGACAAACCCATCTGACGAGAACGCGAGACAGCCATGACCGATGTCTTTGTTTATACCACACCCAATGACGCACGCTCGCAGCCGCTGATCGAAGCGCTGATTATCGAATACGAAACCCGCTATGGCGATTTTTATGGCGAGCCGGCACGCAATGAACTGAGCCGCTACCCGGCAGAATTGTTTGCCGCACCGGACGGCGCTTTTCTGCTGCTGATCCGTGATGGCGAGACCATCGGCGGCGGCGCGTTCAAACGTTACGATGAACATACTGCCGAGCTCAAACGCATCTGGACCCACGCTGACCTGCGCCAGCAGGGACTTGCACGCAAGGTCGTGGTCGAACTCGAAGAACAGGCGGCACGTCAGGGTTACACACGCATTTATCTGACCACCGGCTTTCGCCAACCGGAGGCAAAAGAACTGTATCTGCGTTCCGGCTATACAGCGCTTTTCGATGTGAACGCCGCTCCAGAAACCTATCGTCATCTGGCCTTTGAAAAGGACATCAGCCATCTGACGGAGCGGTTCGCGGAGTTAGCCGCTACGGCTTCGCTCGAACACAACCTGATACGTCAAGCAGGTTGAAAATACAGTCGGTGCGCGGGCAAAACTGCCCGAAATGCACCAGCGTCACGATTGCCGCAACCGTGGGATTTCATGCTCAAGAAATCCGGTTCTTTGCAACAAAGGTTCTCAAGCCACCCCGAATTCGCAGTCTGCCGTCTTTGACTGTTCTCTTTAAACACTACTAAATCAGTCGAGTAAAATGGCATCCCATGCAAGTCTTTCCGGCATGGGAGATCTCGACTGAAAAGTGTTGCATAGGGGAATTGAAAGCATGGCGATAACAGCAGACTATACGGGCGCGCATTCCGTGCAGCAGCCCGCCTCCGCTGCACCTGAAGACTACACGCATTACCGGATTGTAAAGGCAAAATACCCGGCGCGTTTCTTCGGAACATTGTTTGCGGCGCTCATCATTGTTGTCACGCTGCAATCAATTCTGACCAATCCGAAATGGGGCTGGAATGTTTTTGCCGAGTGGTTCTTCTCGGCTCCCGTGCTGGCGGGGCTTGGCCGGACGCTACTGCTGACTGCCCTTGCTACAGTATTGGGCTTTGCCCTCGGCACTGCACTCGCCCTCGCCCGCGTGTCCAAGTCGCCGCTGCTGTCGGGTCTGTCCTGGGCCTATATCTGGCTGCTTCGCTCCATACCGCTGATCGTGCTGCTGCTCATCCTCAACAATCTCGGTTATCTCTACGCAACCGTACGGCTTGGTATTCCCTATACGGATATCCTCTTTGCCGAATATCCGACCATTTCGATCCTCAGCCCCTTCGCGGCGGCACTGATCGGGCTCAGCCTCAATCAGGCGGCCTTCTCCTCGGAGATCATTCGTGGCGGCATTCTGTCCGTTGATCAGGGACAGCTGGAAGCGGCAGCGGCACTCGGGCTTTCCCGCCGGCGTCAGGCATTCCGCATCATCCTGCCACAGGCCATGCGCACCATTCTCCCCACCGGTTTCAACGAAATCATTGGCTTGGCCAAGGGCACATCCATGGTTTACGTGCTCGCCCTGCCGGAGCTTTTTTACACGGTTCAGGTCATTTACCGCCGTAATCTTGAAGTCGTTCCGCTGCTGATGGTGGCGACCGTCTGGTATCTGATCATCATGACCTTCCTGTCAGTTGCTCAACACTATATCGAGCGGCATTATTCCAAGGGTGCCCTGCGCAATCCTCCTGCCCCGATCCTGCGCAAACTCTTTCGCCGCCTGTTCGGTGCCCCGATCCTCGCTCGCCCGCAGCCAGTCACTGTTGCTTCCCTACAGAATTTCACTCAGCGCGCAACCGATCGCAGCATACCGCTGGCCAAATGGCGGGCACCCGGCTCGGTGAAAATTCAGGGCGTATCGAAAAGCTTTGGCCTTCTTAAAGTGCTCGACGATATCCGCCTCGACATCAAGGCAGGCAGCGTCACCGCTATTCTCGGCCCGTCCGGATCGGGCAAGTCCACACTGCTGCGCACCATCAATCATCTCGAACGTGTCGATGACGGTTTCATCACCGTCGACAATGAACTCGTCGGCTATCGCAAGAGCGGCAGGACACTTTATGAGCTGAAGGAAAAAGACATCCTCAAGCGCCGCGCCGATATCGGCATGGTGTTCCAGAGCTTCAACCTGTTCCCGCATCTGACCGTGCTGGAAAATATTATCGAAGCCCCGGTTTCGCTCGGCCATCTGACCCGTCCGGAAGCGATCAGTCTTGCGCGTGAACTTCTCGCCCGCGTCGGTCTTAGCGACAAGATCAATGCCTATCCGCGCCAGCTTTCCGGCGGTCAGCAGCAACGCGTGGCCATTGCCCGGGCGCTAGCCCTGCGCCCGAAAGTCCTGCTGTTTGATGAGCCGACATCGGCGCTTGATCCTGAACTGGTGGGCGAAGTTCTGGATGTCATCAAGGAACTGGCGCGCTCCGGCACCACGCTGATCATCGTCACCCATGAGATCGGTTTTGCCCGCGAAGTCGCCGACACTGTGATCTTCATGGATGCCGGCAAGATCGTTGAAACCGGATCACCCGAACAGGTTCTGAACCGGCCGAAGAACGCGCGCACCGGCGAGTTTCTGGCAAAGGTTCTGTAGCAGAAAACCAATCCATCCCATTGATATTGAGCTAGTATTAGGAAACTGCGAATGACATTTCGATCGAGCCTTGCCTCTTTCACTTTGGCCGTCCTCATCGCCACCGCAGCCGGGCTGGCCATGAGCCACGCCGAAGGTTTTGACTTGAGTCCCGACCAGAGCAACCGGGTACGGGCCGACAAAAACGACAAGGTCATTGCCTCCATTCCGGCGAGCTTCAAATTCGTCAAGGACGGCACCTTGACTATCGGCATCAGTGTCGCGCATCCGCCGCTCAGCACCTATGCCACCGATGCACAGACTGTTGTCGGTTACGATCCGGACTTTGCCCAGCTGATTGCCGATGTGCTCGGCCGCAAGCTG
Source organism: Phyllobacterium sp. 628 (assembly GCF_014189505.1). Lineage (GTDB taxonomy): Bacteria > Pseudomonadota > Alphaproteobacteria > Rhizobiales > Rhizobiaceae > Phyllobacterium. The sequence goes on from NZ_CP050302.1 coordinate 435,490, forward strand.
GAACTGCTTCCCATCGCCTGGGCTGACTGGCCGCTGGGCCTCCAGTCCGGCAAGTTCGATGCGGTCATTTCCAATGTTGGTGTTACCGAGCAGCGCAAGGAGAAGTTTGATTTCTCCACTTACCGGCTCGGTCTGCACGGCTTCTACGTCAAGACGGATAGTCCAATCACCTCGATCAAGGAGCCGAAGGATATAGCCGGGCTGAAGATTATCACCGGGTCTGGAACCATTCAGGAAAAGATCCTGCTGGAATGGGACAAGCAGAATGTTGCCAAAGGGCTGAAGTCGGTTGAATTGCAATATTACGATGATGATGCAGTCAGTGCTCTGGCAATCCAATCGGGCCGTGCGGATGCGGAATTCAATCCCAACGCACCGCAGGCCTACAGGGCAGCAACAGATGGCAAGATCAAGCTGGTCGGAACCGTCAACGCCGGTTGGCCAATGATCGCTGACGTGGCGATCACCACTCGCAAGGGCAGCGGCATTGCCGACAGCCTGACCGCAGCCATCAATGAGCTGATTGCCGATGGCAAATACACGCAGTCGCTGGATCGCTGGAAGCTTGGCCCGGAAGCACTGGACAAATCGCGCACTAATCCGCCCGGCTTGCCAAAGATCTGATCTGCTTTCAGCCATAACCACGCAAGGTTCGTTCGATGACACATCCCTCCATCAACCATATCGGTTTCCTGACGCCGGGAAATTATCGCGATGATGATCCGCATGAAGGACTGGAGAACACACTCCGGCTGCTTGAGTACGGCGAGACATTGGGCTTTGACAGTGGCTGGGTGCGGCAACGGCATCTGGAACACGGCATATCCTCGGCCGGAGTTTTTCTGGCAGCCGCCACCCAGCGCACCAGCCGTATTCAGCTGGGAACCGCCGTTATCCAGATTGGTTATGAAAGCCCCTACCGGCTGGCCGAGGACCTTTCCACTGTCGACGTGCTGTCGCGCGGTCGTCTCAATATCGGTTTGAGCGCGGGCACACCGGCCCATGCGGAGCTGTTGGGACCACTGGTCTTCGACGGCAACTGGAAGGACCATGATCTGTCGCATGAACGGGTGATCCGGTTTGCCAACAATCTGCGCGGCGAATTTCTCGCTGATCCCGAAACATTTATTGCCACACCGGGCGGGCCGCAACGCCCGCGCCTGCAGCCGCATGCTGCGGGGCTGGCCGACAGGATCTGGTATGGCGGCGGATCGCTGCGCTCCGTGGGATGGGCCGGCAAAAACGGCTTCAACCTGATGATCGGCAATGTCACCGCAGGTGAGAACACCGATGATTTCTATGAAGCGCAGTCACGCCAGCTCGACGCCTATCACGAGAACCTCGGCAATATTTCCCGGCGTGTATCGCTGGGCCGCGTCATCGTGCCAACCGACAGTGCCGACGCAGCCACCCGAAAGAAATATACCGACTATGCCGCCGGACGCTATCAGCGAACGCTGAAACCGCAAGGCGACCGCCGTACCCTGTTTCCGCAGGATCTCGTAGGCACCTCGGAGCAGATTCTGGAGCACCTGTTCAAAGATCCCATCCTCGCGCGCGTCGGGGAATTGCGGCTCGAACTTCCCTACGAATTCCAGCAGCACGAATATGAACAAATCCTGTCTGACTTTGTCACCCATATCGCTCCCGAACTCGGATGGAACAGTCCGCCGGTGCGCATCAGTGCGGGGGCACGGCGCTAAATATCAACACTCAACAAACCATGCTTAAGGGGTTATCCATGACATACAGACCAAGACTAGTATCCTTCATTGCGGGTGCGCTGCTTGCCGCGACTGCCAGCGTTGCTTTTGCCGCCGGAGATGGTTTCGATCTCAGCCCGGACCAGAAAGACCGGGTGTGCGCGGAAAAGAACGAAAAGGCAATTGAAGCCGTATCCAAACATTTCAAATTCGTCAGTGACGGCAAGCTGACCATCGGGCTGCATCCGTCCAACCCGCCATTGAGCACCTACGCCAATGATGCCACGACCGTCGTTGGGTTTGACGTCGATCTGGCGCAGCTGGTGGCTGACAGTCTCGGGCGTGAGCTCGTGCTGGTGCCTGTGGCCTGGGCAGATTGGCCGCTTGGCCTCGAATCCGGCAAGTTCGACGCGGTCATTTCCAATGTGACCGTCACCGAACAACGCAAGGAAAAGTTCGATTTCTCCACCTATCGCAAGGATGAGCTTGGCTATTACGTCAAGGCGGACAGCGCCATCAAGGCGATCAAGGATCCCAAGGATATTGCCGGGTTGAAGGTCATCACCGATGCGGGCACCAATCAGGAGAAAATCCTGCTGGCCTGGGATAAGGAGAATGTCGACAAGGGCCTGAAACCGATCGAAGTGCAATACTACGATGATGATGCGGTGAAATATCTGGCGATTGAATCCGGCCGTGCTGATGTGGTGTTCAGCGTCAACGCAACACAGGCTTACAAGGCTGCGGTCAACGGCAAGACCAAGCTGGTGGGCACTGTCAGCGGCGGCTGGCCGATCACTGCCGAAGTTGCCGTGACTACCCGCAAAGGCAGCGGTGCGGCGGAAGGCATCACGACAGCGCTCAATGCAGTGATTGCTGACGGCAAATACAAGAAGGTGCTGGAGCGCTGGAACCTTGGTTCGGAAGCCATCGACAAGGCCTCGACCAATCCTCCCGGCCTGCCCAAGAGCTAAGACCGGATAACTATAAAAACCCCGCATCAGCGTGCGCCGATGCGGGGTTTTTGTTTTACTCGCCGTAAGGTACCCAGATATTCTTCACCTGAACAGCGCGGCGCAGATAGTCCTTACCTTGTCCCTGTTGGGTGTTCAGCCAGTCACGCTGACGGCCATTATTGACCCATGTAGCCTTCAGATTGCCGCATGAGGCCTTCTCAACCATGGCGCTGCCGTCTTTCGTACCGGCATACCACAGCGCGTCGACCTCATCGTGCTCGGCCAGTGTCTTGGCCAGAACGTCGCGTTCACCCGTGACAATATTGACCACGCCGCCCGGAACATCGGATGTATCGAGGACCTGATAGAGATTGGCCGCCAGCAGTGGATGCCTGGACGAAGGAACTGCCACAACCCGGTTACCCATGGCGATTGCCGGCAGCACGAGCGAGATGAAGGACAGCAACGGCTGATCATCCGGGCAGACAATACCGACAACGCCCCAGGGTTCATTCATTGCGAGCGTAACGTGGCGCGACTTGGTTGAATGCACCGCGCCATCATATTTGTCGGACTGAGCCGCATAGTAGAAAACCCGCCGCAATGCCGCAGCAAATTCTTCCGCTGCCGCCTTGGGTGAAACACCGGTGCTTTCCACCAGCAGCGCTTCGAACTCGGCCTGCCGGGCACTGAGATTTTCACCGAGGTAATACAGCACCTGCGCGCGGTTATGTGCCGTGACACCGCCCCATGAACCGGCTTTTGCCGCAGCTTCCACCGCATTGCGGATATCTTTGCGGTTGCCGATACCTGCCTGACCGATGATCTGACCGCCCTTGCCAATGACGGAATAACTATACCCGCCATCCGGCCTTGCCTGCTTGCCGCCAATATAGTTTTTGATGGTCCGGTCAATCAAACCTGCAGAGGCAATCTTCGCCTCGCCGTCCGGTGCAGCCGAGGGCTTGAATGCTGTTTCGGCCTTGCCTGCAGGCAAACGCTTTTCCCAGTCGGCGGTGAGATATTCGTAAAGGCCCTCGCGTCCGCCCTCACGGCCATAGCCGCTTTCACGGTATCCACCGAAACCGGCACCGGCGTCGAGCAGGTTGGTCGAGTTGATCCAGACGACGCCTGCCTTGACCCGTGCCGCCATATCGAGCGCCAGATTGATGTTTTCCGACCAGATCGAAGCTGCCAAGCCGTACTTGGTGTTATTGGCCAGCGCGATGGCTTCATCCGGGGTGCGGAAAGTCGTTGCGGTGGCAACCGGCCCGAAAATCTCGACTTCGCAGACGGTCGAGGCTGGTTCTACATCGGTGAAAAAGCCTGGTGCAAAGAACGCTCCCTTGGCAGGCAGCTTGACCGGCGCCTGCCAGAGCGTGCCGCCCTCGGCTTTGCCCTGTTCGACGAGGGATGTGATACGCTTCAACTGACCCTTGGAGACGATAGCGCCGACATCCATGGTCTTGTCGAGCGGATCGCCGACCCGCAATGTTTCCATGCGCTTACGCAACTTGGTATAAAAATGCTCGGCAATGCCTTCCTGCACAAGAATGCGCGAACCGGCACAGCAGACCTCGCCCTGATTGAACCAGATGGCATCGACCACGCCTTCTATAGCGCCATCAAGATCGGCATCTTCAAAGACGATGAACGGCGACTTGCCGCCCAGTTCCAGCGACAGTTTCTTTTCCGAACCGGCAATCTGTTCGCGGATGATGCGGCCAACTTCGGTCGAGCCGGTGAAAGCTACCTTGTCGATACCATCGTGACCGCAGATCGCTGCACCGGTCGCGCCATCGCCATGCACGATATTGACCACGCCCGCAGGTAGACCAATCTCATGACAAATCTCGGCAAAAGCAATGGCGGTGAGCGGTGTCAGTTCTGCCGGTTTGAGCACCACGGTGTTGCCCGCAGCGAGCGCCGGGGCAATCTTCCACGACAGCATCAGCAGCGGGAAATTCCATGGGATTACCTGTCCGCAGACACCGACCGGCGAGAAGCCTTCGAATTCTGTCTCCACCATCTCGGCCCAGCCGGCATGGTGGTAGAAATGCCGGGCGACCAGTGGAATATCGATATCGCGGGTTTCGCGGATCGGCTTGCCATTGTCCATGGTTTCCAGCACGGAGAAAAAGCGTTCGCGCTTCTGAATGTGACGGGCAATCGCATAGAGATATTTGGCGCGTTCATGCCCGGATAATTTTGACCACTTGCCAAACGCCGAGCGCGCGGCCTTCACAGCTGCATCCACATCCGCGTCAGTGCCGTGAGCGACCTTCGCCAGTATGGTATCATTGGCCGGATTGATCACAGCAAACGTGTCATGGCCTTCGACGCTGGTGAACTTGCCATTGATGAAATGGCCAAATCCCGTAGCGTTGGCATCAAGCCAATTCTGGACGTCGGTGTTGCTTTCCGGTGCGGGGCCATATTCCATGGTGCGAAGAATATCCTTGATCTGTCCCATGTCTTTCTTCCTCAAGCAAGCGCGTGGCGCGAAGATGCGGCGTAGCGGCCTGTCACATAATGTTCGAGCTGCCGTTCGATATCACCCAGCATTGAGCTGGCTCCAAGCCGGAACAGGTCCGGCTGCATCCATGGCAGTCCCAACTCTTCCTTCATCAGGATCAGCCAGTTCATGGCATCCTTGGCGGTCTTCATGCCGCCTGCAGGCTTGAAACCCACGATTTGACCGGAGAGCTCGCCGTAATCACGCAGTGCACGCAGCATGATCAAACTGACAGGCAGCGTTGCATTGACATCTTCCTTACCGGTTGAGGTCTTGATGAAATCCGCTCCGGCCTGCATGGCAACCATGGAGGCGCGATAGACATTGCGCAGCGTGTTCAAATCGCCTGTCGCCAGAATAGCCTTCATATGCGCATCGCCGGAGGCCTCACGCATCTGGGCAATCTCGTCATAGAGGGCCGGCCAGTTCTGGGTCAGAACGTGCTCGCGCGTAATGACGATATCGATCTCTTTGGCACCCTCGCCCACGGCATAGTGGATTTCCGCCAGCCGCTGGGGCAGCGGGGTCAGGCCAGCCGGGAAACCGGTGGCAACAGACGCAACGGGAATGCCTGAGCCTTCCAATGCCTTGACTGCATGCTGGACCATTGTCGGATAGACGCAAACGGCACCCGTTGTGATATTTGCATCGGCAAGGCCGAGCGCTTCGAGAATGTCATCGCGCACCGGCTTTTTCGCCTTGGCGCACAAACGCCGGACACGGCCAGCCGTATCGTCACCAGCAAGGGTTGTCAGATCGATGCAGGTGATCGCCTTAACCAGCCAAGCCGCCTGATATTCCTTCTTCACGGTGCGCCGCGTGGTCAGGGTCGCCGCACGGCGTTCCGTCGCCGAGCGGTTGACCGCAATATCCTCGAACCAATCCGGCAGGAGGTTTGTGCCCGTGTTGCGCGCATGGGAATGCGGTGCCAGCACATCGGTTTTCCTGGCGATCGTCATATCCTGTGTGTTCATTCCCGTTCCTTCCTGTAATTCATATGGCCCATCGGCATCACGCACCGCTGGCGAGGCCAAGGGCATACTGCGCCGTATCTTCATCGGTAATGATGACCGAGATATATCCGGCTTTCAGTGCCGCGGCAGCAACCGCGTGCTTGTCTTCACCGGCGGCAACACCAATCGAAAGCTGCTTGTCCCGGAGATGATCAAGCTTCATGCCGACTGTGCGCGCATTGATGGCCTCGTCAATGATTTGGCCATCCGTACCGACAAACCGCCCGAGTATATCACCCACTGCGCCCGCGTCCTTCAGCCGGTCGATATCGGCTTCCTCGAGATAACCGTTGCTCAGATGCACCGATTGGTGATTGATGCCGCCCATACCGAAGCAAACGACTTGGCTTTCTATCGCAAGCTTCAACACCCGCGCGATAATCGGATCGTCTTCGAGCACCTCCCGCGTGCTGCTTTTGCCAACGATCGCCGGCACCGGCAAGAGGCTTGCCATGCCGCTGCCGGCCCTTGCGAACTCTTCGGCAACCGAACCCAGATGCGTTGATGTCGAATGGAGATGCGTGGCGCCATTGACCAGAACGACATGCACGCCCGGATTCCAGTTGTTCGGCAGAAAGCGTGCGACGGCCGACATGGTACGGCCCCAGGAAACGCCGATCAGCTCGGGTTTCGGATTGAGCCCGGCCAGATAGGCTGCTGCCGCCTGGGCAACGCGCTCCATCAACAGGAGCGAATCGATTGCATTGCCTGCGGGTACGACGATCGCATCCTTGAGACCGAAAGCCTGTTGCAACTGCAACTCAAGATCGGTCCGGCGCAATGAACGCGGCAGGATCTCGATGCGGACAATGCCCAGTTCCTTGGCTTCGGTCAAAAGCCGCCCGACCTGCCAGCGCGTCAGTCCAAGCTCCGTCGCAATGTCGCCCTGAGTTTGCTCAAGGTCATAATAAAGCTTGGCAGCACGCACCATCAGGTGCTCGCGCTGCTCGTCCGAAGGAAGCCTGATCGAAGGGTGAAGACGAACTTCATTCATGCCCGGTTGCCGCCCCATTCATTACGATACCAACAAATGTTGATATCTTGCTCTTTTGTGATTTTCTAACATTCTGATGGGCACAAGTCAATGCGGACAGATTGAGCCACATAACAATCGGAGTTGCGCTCTTGCCTTCTGCCTAATCGCCGCTCTAGTCTCTGCATTCCTTCCCCCGCGAGACATCCCATGCCCATTACACCTGAAGAGATTGCCGAGACTGAACGGCTAATCCGCCCGCATATACGCCGCACGCCGGTTTTATCCGTGAATATGAGCGAATTTGGTCGCGACGCGCTTCCCGTGGAGCTCAAACTGGAATGCCTGCAGCACTCCGGTTCGTTCAAGGCACGCGGCGCCTTTACCAATCTCCTGACAAGACCGGTCCCATCAGCCGGTGTCGCCGCCGCGTCCGGTGGCAATCATGGTGCGGCTGTGGCCTATGCGGCCATGCGGCTTGGCGCAGCAGCGACCATCTTCGTTCCGACAGTCACCTCGCCCGCAAAAGCCGAACTCATTCGCAGTTATGGCGCGCATATCGTCATCGGCGGTGAACGCTATGCCGATGCTTTGGCAGCGAGCGAGACATTTGTGCGGGAATCCGGAGCCATGGCCATTCATGCCTTCGATCAGCCGGAAACGTTGCGTGGACAAGGCACACTCGGCCAGGAAATCGAGACTGATCTTCCCGCCATTACCACGCTTCTGGTTGCGGTTGGCGGCGGCGGGCTTATTGGTGGTATCGCGGCTTGGTTTGCGGGTCGCATCAAGATTGTCGCCGTTGAACCTGACGGAGCTCCGACATTGCATGACGCGTTGAAGGCGGGAAAGCCCGTGGACGCCCCGGCCGGAAGTATAGCAGCCGATTCGCTTGCGCCGAAACGCGTCGGAGAACTGATGTTTCCGATTGCCCAAGATTTCGTTCAGGAATCCGTGCTGGTTACGGATGCTGCCATCCGCGCCGCACAGACCGCCCTTTGGGAAAAGGTGCGGATCGTTGCCGAACCCGGCGGCGCAACGGCTTTTGCCGCACTCCTGTCGGGAGCATATGCTCCGGCTCCAAACGAGCGTGTCGCCGTGCTCGTTTGCGGAGCCAATACGACAGCCGTCAAATTCGAGTAGTTTAACACTAACCATACCCTTAAACGGCAAAAACCCCGCGGTGGCGGGGTTTTGTGTATTTGGCTCTGCATTTCATGAGGCGTTTGGGAAGCTGGTTGATTGTCCGGGAGTTTGGTTGGTTGCGGGGACAGGATTTGAACCTGTGACCTTCAGGTTATGAGCCTGACGAGCTACCGGGCTGCTCCACCCCGCGCCACCATATCCGGCCTGTGCCGGTTTGCAGCCCGGATATTTCCGTTTGTCCGTCCTCGAAGCTGAAGGGCTTCTGCGGTCGGACGGGGATGCTGCTCCACCCCGCGCCACCAAGCGGCGATTGCCGCTTTTTCTGTCTTTCGACAGGAAGTTTTTGCCTTGCGGCGCTGTGCTTTTGGTTTTCCGGTTTTGTAAGGCTTATCTTACTTTAGCTGGTCTGCAAAAGCAAAAGGCCGCTTTGGGGGCGGCCTGATTGGGTTGTATGGAATTGGTTATGTGTGATTTCATGTTGCGCTTTGCAGACCTGGCAGCGACCTACTCTCCCGCGTCTTGAGACGAAGTACCATTGGCGCTGGAACGTTTCACGGCCGAGTTCGGAATGGGATCGGGTGCAGCCGCTCCGCTGTAACCACCAGGTCAGCAAAGAGCAACGATGAAAGAGAAGCTGGTTTTGTTGTCGTTTCGATATGGACAATTATCGCGGCGTTGTGTGTTTCCCCTGAGATTTCAGGAGAAGCACCCCTCAGACCGCTAGGTCGTCCGAAGGCCCTCGCGGAGCATAGGGTCGAAGACCCGCTCATGCGTGAGCGCCTTTAATTATCTGACTTTGTCAGATGGATATAAGTAATGAGAATGATCAAGCCAATCGAGCTATTAGTACCGGTAAGCTTCATGCGTTGCCGCACTTCCACACCCGGCCTATCAACGTGGTGGTCTTCCACGGCTCTGATAGGGAATACTCGTTTTCAGGTGGGTTTCCCGCTTAGATGCCTTCAGCGGTTATCCCGTCCGTATATAGCTACCCTGCTATGCGGCTGGCGCCACAACAGGTCCACCAGAGATACGTCCATCCCGGTCCTCTCGTACTAGGGACAGATCCTGTCAATATTCCTACACCCACGGCAGATAGGGACCGAACTGTCTCACGACGTTCTGAACCCAACTCACGTACCGCTTTAAATGGCGAACAGCCATACCCTTGGGACCTGCTCCAGCCCCAGGATGCGATGAGTCGACATCGAGGTGCCAAACAACCCCGTCGATATGGACTCTTGGGGGTCATCAGCCTGTTATCCCCGGCGTACCTTTTATCCGTTGAGCGATGGCCCTTCCACGCGGGACCACCGGATCACTATGACCGACTTTCGTCTCTGCTCGACTTGTCAGTCTCGCAGTCAGGCGGGCTTATGCCATTGCACTCGACGACCGATTTCCGACCGGTCTGAGCCCACCATCGCGCGCCTCCGTTACTCTTTAGGAGGCGACCGCCCCAGTCAAACTACCCACCATACACTGTCCCGGATCCGGATAACGGACCGCGGTTAGACATCCATATAGGTAAGGGTGGTATTTCAAGGATGACTCCACCATGGCTGGCGCCACGGCTTCAAAGTCTACCACCTATCCTACACATGCCGACACGAATGCCAGTGTAAAGCTATAGTAAAGGTGCACGGGGTCTTTCCGTCTAACCGCAGGAACCCCGCATCTTCACGGGGAATTCAATTTCACTGAGTCTGCGTTGGAGACAGCGGGGAAGTCGTTACGCCATTCGTGCAGGTCGGAACTTACCCGACAAGGAATTTCGCTACCTTAGGACCGTTATAGTTACGGCCGCCGTTTACTGGGGCTTCGATTCAAAGCTTGCACCTCTCCTCTTAACCTTCCAGCACCGGGCAGGCGTCAGACCCTATACGTCGTCTTGCGACTTCGCAGAGCCCTGTGTTTTTGGTAAACAGTCGCTACCCCCTGGTCTGTGCCACCCTCACATACTTGCGTACATAAGGGTCACGCTTCTTCCGAAGTTACGCGTGCAATTTGCCGAGTTCCTTCAACGCAGTTCTCTCAAGCGCCTTGGTATTCTCTACCAGTCCACCAGTGTCGGTTTAGGGTACGGTCTATACGCGGGAGCTATTTCCTGGAACCGCTTCGAAGCCCTTCCAATCCAATAAGGAAGAACAACATACGCGATCCGTCACTACCCGCAGGCCCACGAATATTAACGTGGTTCCCATCGACTACGCCTTTCGGCCTCGCCTTAGGGGCCGGCTAACCCTGCTCAGATTAACTTTAAGCAGGAACCCTTGGACTTTCGGCGAGGGAGTCTCTCACTCCCTTTATCGTTACTCATGTCAGCATTCTCACTTCTGATACCTCCAAGAGCCCTCACGGGTCTCTCTTCAACGGCTTACAGAACGCTCCGCTACCACTCCCGGGAACCCGAAGGTTTCCAAGAATCCACAGCTTCGGTGTATGGCTTTAGCCCCGGTACATTTTCGGCGCAAAGACCCTTATTTAGACCAGTGAGCTGTTACGCTTTCTTTAAATGATGGCTGCTTCTAAGCCAACATCCTGGTTGTTTTGGGATCCTCACATCCTTTCCCACTTAGCCATAACTTAGGGACCTTAGATGGTGGTCAGGGTTGTTGCCCTCTTCACGACGGACGTTAGCACCCGCCGTGTGTCTGCCGATTAGTACTCTTCGGTATTCGGAGTTTGGTTAGGTTTGGTAAATCGGTGAGATCCCCTAGCCCATCCAGTGCTCTACCCCCGAAGGTATTCGATCGACGCTCTACCTAAATAGATTTCGCGGAGAACCAGCTATCTCCAAGTTTGATTGGCCTTTCACCCCTAGCCACAAGTCATCCCAATCTATTGCAACAGATGCGGGTTCGGTCCTCCAGTAAGTGTTACCTTACCTTCAACCTGCTCATGGCTAGATCACTTGGTTTCGGGTCTAATCCAACGAACTGAACGCCCTGTTCAGACTCGCTTTCGCTACGCCTACACCTACCGGTTTAAGCTTGCTCGTCAGACTAAGTCGCTGACCCATTATACAAAAGGTACGCTGTCACCCAGAACAAATCTTGGGCTCCAACTGTTTGTAGGCATTCGGTTTCAGGATCTCTTTCACTCCCCTTGTCGGGGTGCTTTTCACCTTTCCCTCACGGTACTGGTTCGCTATCGGTCATGCACGAGTACTTAGGCTTGGAGAGTGGTCTCCCCATGTTCAGACAGGATTTCACGTGTCCCGCCCTACTCAAGGACTTTTGTTCGCATTACGTGTACGGGACTATCACCCACTTCGGTCACCCTTTCCAAGGTGTTCCACTTGTCTCACAAAAGCCACTGGCCTGGTCCGCGTTCGCTCGCCACTACTTGCGGAGTCTCGTTTGATGTCCTTTCCTCCGGGTACTTAGATGTTTCAGTTCCCCGGGTTCGCTTCTAACCCCTATGTATTCGAAAGTTAGATACCTTATATTGATATCTAGAAAGTTGAAGTGTTCTCGCTAGTTGTAAGCGCTCACGCACGTACGCCCGTTCCGGGCTGTGCTCCGCGAGGCGGCCAAAAGTGGCCGGCGCGCAGTCGCGCTTGCGAAGCTTCGCTTCGTTCCATCCCCTCAAACCAATGAGGAAGAAGAAACAAGCTTGCGCTTCGCACAAGGTCCAACAGTTCAAATTTTCTAGATATCTAAGGTGGGTTTCCCCATTCGGAAATCGTCGGATCAAAGGGTATTCGCACCTCCCCGACGCTTATCGCAGCGTATCACGTCCTTCATCGCCTGTGCATGCCAAGGCATCCACCAAATGCCCTTAAGACACTTGATCATTCTCATTGCCAATATCCATCCTTGCCTTCACGAGCAATCTGTCTCCGTGGGGGGATACCAACGGACAACAAAACACTCAGCAACAATCGATTTGACAAAAAAGACCAGCTTCTCGAGATAAATTCGATGGCTCTGCGGTTAAGCGGCCAATCATAAGTATGGGGATTAATGAGCGCCCCATACGACATTATCCAGCGTTCACGGCCCGAAGGGCCTGCACTAAGCGCGCAGCAAGCTGCGACGACCTAGCGGTCTGTATTTGGAATACAAACCTGAACATCCGGAATAATCCGAACTTATCTTCTCTTCACAATTTCATACAGAACAGGCAACCGTCAGACCGAAGTCTAACAAGCTACAAACTTGGTTCTTCTCTCACATGATATTTGCCTTCGCATCGTCCATCTCCAAAACCTTTGGTGGAGGCGGACGGGATCGAACCGACGACCCCCTGCTTGCAAAGCAGGTGCTCTCCCAGCTGAGCTACGCCCCCGTAAAGGTAATCGAAGCAAAGCTTCGCAAGGCCAATCGGCCGTCGCGGCTTATGCCGCGTGCCCGCGCAGCACAGGTCCGAAGGACCGTATGTGCGTAAGCGATGGAAGTGGTGGGCCTGGGAGGACTTGAACCTCCGACCTCACGCTTATCAAGCGCGCGCTCTAACCAACTGAGCTACAAGCCCGAAAGCTATACTGGCTTTAAAGCGCCAATACAGCGCGCTAGCGCGTCGCGGCTCGTGCCGCGCCCCCGCGGAGCGCCAGCCCTGAAAGGGCGGTACGGCGCGCGAGCGCGTATCATGTGGAAGAAAGAGAAACGTAGGCGGCAGTCCCTGCATTGTATGCGCGACTGTCAGGCTGACTGGCCTGCAGTCTTTGTTCTAATAGAATGTCTATACTTGGTTCCGCTAGCTTATCCAAAAAGTCTTGCAACTTTTTGGGCAGCGGAACGGCCGTGATGAGCCATTCTCCTTAGAAAGGAGGTGATCCAGCCGCAGGTTCCCCTACGGCTACCTTGTTACGACTTCACCCCAGTCGCTGACCCTACCGTGGTTGCCTGCCTCCTTGCGGTTAGCACAGCACCTTCGGGTAAAACCAACTCCCATGGTGTGACGGGCGGTGTGTACAAGGCCCGGGAACGTATTCACCGTGGCATTCTGATCCACGATTACTAGCGATTCCAACTTCATGCACTCGAGTTGCAGAGTGCAATCCGAACTGAGATGGCTTTTGGAGATTAGCTCGACCTCGCGGTCTCGCTGCCCACTGTCACCACCATTGTAGCACGTGTGTAGCCCAGCCCGTAAGGGCCATGAGGACTTGACGTCATCCCCACCTTCCTCTCGGCTTATCACCGGCAGTCCCCTTAGAGTGCCCAACTGAATGATGGCAACTAAGGGCGAGGGTTGCGCTCGTTGCGGGACTTAACCCAACATCTCACGACACGAGCTGACGACAGCCATGCAGCACCTGTCACCGATCCAGCCTAACTGAAGGATACCATCTCTGGTAACCGCGATCGGGATGTCAAGGGCTGGTAAGGTTCTGCGCGTTGCTTCGAATTAAACCACATGCTCCACCGCTTGTGCGGGCCCCCGTCAATTCCTTTGAGTTTTAATCTTGCGACCGTACTCCCCAGGCGGAGAGCTTAATGCGTTTGCTGCGCCACCGAACAGTATACTGCCCGACGGCTAGCTCTCATAGTTTACGGCGTGGACTACCAGGGTATCTAATCCTGTTTGCTCCCCACGCTTTCGCACCTCAGCGTCAGTATCGAGCCAGTGAGCCGCCTTCGCCACTGGTGTTCCTCCGAATATCTACGAATTTCACCTCTACACTCGGAATTCCACTCACCTCTCTCGAACTCAAGACTACCAGTATCAAAGGCAGTTCCGGGGTTGAGCCCCGGGATTTCACCTCTGACTTAATAGTCCGCCTACGTGCGCTTTACGCCCAGTAAATCCGAACAACGCTAGCCCCCTTCGTATTACCGCGGCTGCTGGCACGAAGTTAGCCGGGGCTTCTTCTCCGGATACCGTCATTATCTTCTCCGGTGAAAGTGCTTTACAACCCTAGGGCCTTCATCACACACGCGGCATGGCTGGATCAGGCTTGCGCCCATTGTCCAATATTCCCCACTGCTGCCTCCCGTAGGAGTCTGGGCCGTGTCTCAGTCCCAGTGTGGCTGATCATCCTCTCAGACCAGCTATGGATCGTCGCCTTGGTAGGCCTTTACCCCACCAACTAGCTAATCCAACGCGGGCTCATCCATCTCCGATAAATCTTTCCCCCGAAGGGCGTATACGGTATTAGCACAAGTTTCCCTGAGTTATTCCGTAGAGATGGGTAGATTCCCACGCGTTACTCACCCGTCTGCCGCTCCCCTTGCGGGGCGCTCGACTTGCATGTGTTAAGCCTGCCGCCAGCGTTCGTTCTGAGCCAGGATCAAACTCTCAAGTTGAAAATTTGATATTGGCTATATTGGTCACGCTTGGATCAAAGCCGAAGCCTCAATCCGTTTGAATCGACGAGAACATATATACACCTTACATCCAGTCACTTCCCTAACTTGCAGGTTACCCTGCTCGTCACAAAAGCGCCTGAACGCATGTAACATCTTCTCTCGAAACGTGTCCGCCAAAGTATCTGTTGAACATCTTGCGATGTTCCGCAGGACCCTGCCGCCCACGTTTCTCTTTCTTCTGTATTCAATTTTCAAAGAACAGACCACGACCCTAAAGCCACCGTCAACCACCGGAACCAGCCGGCACAAGCTCAACCTCTTCGATCAACAATCCGGCATCTGTGCCAAACCGCCAACCCCCTCAAGGTCTGACCCGAAAGACCACCAGCTAAACCAGCGATCCCTTAAACAAACCGTCACTTGCGTAACAATCCGAAAACCTAAAACGAAAGCTTTCTTTAGGGCGCATTCAGCAACCGCCAGCGGCGCCCCGCCCTCGTTGTGTCGGTATATAGACCCCCCACTCCAAAACTGTCAAC
>NZ_CP050300.1 GCF_014189505.1 Phyllobacterium sp. 628
TCTCGAAAGCATTCTTCAGCACCATTCGCATCGCCGCACCGTTCATCGTCTTTGCCATTGTCGTGAACATCGCCGTTGGTCTCATCAACAAGCTGACCCCCACCATACCGGTCTACTTTATTTCCATGCCGTTTGTGCTCGCCGGCGGTTTGATGATCCTCTATTTCAGCATGCCTGATCTGCTGCGCTTTTTTGCCAGCGAGACGGGCTCCTATTTGCGGAGTTTTTGACTATGACCCTCAAATCCGGATCCCGTGCATCGTTTCAGGCAATGATAAAACTGCAACTCCTGACAAAGGCCCGGCATGAAATGGCGCTGTCCTGCCTCGTTGCGCAATCGCACAGCGTCGAGGAAGAAAACACCGCATTGTTCAAAATGCAGAATGATCGCTTTGAAGGCGGAACGGGGATTGTCCCCGCAGATCTCATCATGAAACGGCTCGAAACCAACAAGGCGAAGCTGACACAATTGAAGGAACGGATCGCGGCGGAAAAACGCGACCTGCTGATGGTTTCCCGCACGGTGGACATTCTTCAAGCCCGGCTGCGCCAATTGGAAAACGTCCTTGAACGGAAGGCGGCGGCTGACGAGATTGAAGAGTTCGTCATCCATACAATCTCTGCTGGCACAAGCCTCCCGTAAGTTTGGATAGGTAGAGTGTGCAACATGAATCACGATGAGGCAGTGACTGATGGCCATTAATCCACCTTCCGATCTGGTGCTGGATGTAGCCAACGCAGCAGATCCGGCGACATTGCGCGCTTCCGTCGAGAAGCTGCGCAGTCTGGCCTCTGCGCGTGTCGAGGCGCAGACGCAGCTTTCGCGCGAAACATTCGCATCCATACAACAGGCAGGAGCTGCAAGTGCCGCTTTGGGCGGGGCGGCTAAACCTTTGGCACAGCACGAGGCCTACAAGAAATTTGAATCGTTCATGTTGCAGACTTTCGTTGAATCAATGTTCACCGGCGACAACCAGGCTGTGTTCGGACAGGGCATTGCAGGCGACTATTGGAAATCCATGATGTCAGAAGCCGTGGCAAAGAAAATGGCCGATGCAGGCGGTATCGGCGTGGCGCGCATGCTGGAACAGCAAAGTGCAAAGAAAGCAAAAAACGAGGCAGCGGAAGCAGCACCCGCTCTTCTCAATGAGCAAAAACCAACCTCAAAGCAGGACTCAAATGTCATTTTGTATCAGATCGAACGGCAACTCATCCACAAGCAGTTGAACGCGAAAAAGACAGCTGAAGAGACCAAACAAAGCTGAGGCCGGCAAGATCGGAGGAAATAAGTTATGGACGTAGTCAACGATAATGAAAACCACGGCGATGTGATTGAACATGAGCCTGTGGCCCCGCAGATCGTGCCCGCACTGGAGCCTGTCCTGTTCGCCATCAAGCGGCTGGAAGAGGTCGTCGAGCGTGAAACACGTCTTCTGCTCGACGGCGAGACAATTGATCTTGCCGATATCAACTCGCACAAAAGCCGCGGTCTGCGTGACTTCAACAAGGCCATGAACAAGGCAGCGAAGACAGCGGGAACACCAGCCCTCAAATCGCTTCAGCCGGTTCTCGACAGCCTGCGCCAGAAACTCGACCGCAATTGCGAGGCTATCAAGCTGCATTTGCGCGCAGTCACGGAACTCACCGGTATAATCCGCGATGCGCTTGAAACCCAGGAAGCAGACGGCACCTATACTGCACTGCAGATGAGGAACGGGCAGGGCGCATGATCCGCATTGTCCTGATCGGCCTCTGGATTTGCGGCGTGGCGCTGGGATCGCTGTATTTTGCCGTTTGGCAGAATTCGGCGACTGCAGCAGTATCATCGCAAAGCAAGGACGCGCTTGATTTCGGCAAGACAGACAGTTTCAGCGTTCCCATCATTATCGACGGAACAGTTGAAGGCTACGTGGTGGCCCAACTCAGCTACACACTCGACAGCCGGGTGAAGGCCACCGTCAACGTGCCGATCGGACCTTTCATCAATGATGAAATTTTTCGCCAGTTCTATGGGAATTTTTCCGATGTGAAAGATGTGCAGAAGGTTGAATTTGCCAGCGTCAAGAAGTCGATCATTGATGGGGTCAATGCTCATTTCCCTGAACCGCTCGTCCGGGACCTGCTGGTTGAACAATTCAACTACATCACAGCAAAAGAAATCCGCGATCAGAATACCAAGGGCGTCCCGCGTTCGACACCGGCAACCCCGGCCCATTGACGTTCAGAGCGTGTAGTATTTTCCGGCGAGCGCGCTCAGTATAGTATCGTTCAATGGCAGCACGCCGGTATCCTGAATGAAGCGAACCCCAAAATCCCCATCCTTGTGCCAGACAACTTCCGTCATCAAGGCACTGCCATGTTGATCGTCGAACAGCCAGAAACGATTGGGTACACGTGCCTGTGTCACAGTGCGAATACGTGCGCCGCCGCCGGCAATATTGTGAAAATGGCACTCGGTCAGAAACTGGCCATCAAGCGTCACAAGCTTGCCGGAACGCAAACGAGTCCGTTTGCGTTCCTGGATGCGTTTCTCTGTCTTGTAGCCCGTTTCGGTCGGCGGCATTGGCAGTGAGCCCGGAAATGATTGAAAGTCTGGTCCAACCGAAGCCTGAATAGCATCAGCCCGACCAGCAGTTGCTTTCATCATAGAGCCAAACCATTGCAAATCCGTTATCTGGCAACAGTAAGAACACCGCCAAAAATCAGGCCAATGTGGCGGCCAAGTTGAAATGTCGCGATGTATGCAAAGTTAAAATGTCATTCCGACATGTGCCGAGGCGCGTCGACGGGTAGGGCGCAGGCCTCAATATCGCAGCTCTGACCTGCATCATTAGACTGTGCATCCGCAGCCTGTTCACGACGTCTTTGTTCCTTCCGCTCATCAATCCAGCCATGGCGCCGCGAAGGTTTGCGCGCACGTTTTTGATAGTTGATAACCTCGCTGTTGGTCTTCAGCTTTGGTGCAGGCAGTGAATGCTGTCGAGCCTTGATCAAGGACAATACCTCACCAAGCCTCTTGTTCTCGGTCACCGCTGACGCTGATCCTTGTCGAACATTGTGTAGGGCAGGGTTACGCCCTTCCAGCGCATCTCCAGCCGCCCATCGGCAAAGGCATAGGTGTCGATATATTTACCGACCAGCCACCGACTGACTTCGTTCTCCTCCAGCATGATGGGGCCAAAACAATATCTGTTCCCATAAACAGGCTAGAGTCGAACGAAAACGTGCGTTGGTGAGGAGACAGAACACTCCAGAAGTGTTCATCAATCAAGGCTACTTCGCGCCGACGGTGGACGTTGACCGGCCGAACCGGATCGATGCCTTTACGGCTTACGGCACCTGCACGATGTGTCCATTGCCCCTGATCTCTGCACGCCGCATCGCCGGATGTCCCGACAACCTGACATTGCCGCTTCCGGAAATCGCAACATCGGCATCTACCGTTGCGGTAACCTTTGCATCGCCGCTCCCGTAGATTTGCACCGTCGCCGATTGGGCAGTCAGGCCTTCAAACCGGGCTTCGCCAGAGCCGGAAATGCTGAGAGTAACTGCGCCCACCACTCCGGTCGCGGAGGAATACCCGCTGCCCTTGATGTTTACCTGAAGTTCCGGCTGCTTGATCTGCGACAGGGTCAGGTCGCTATTGCCGAGCAAATCCCACTTGGTGATGGCTGGCCCCGATAGCTTGACATCGAGTTGGGACGCAGACCATCCAGGTGCGCAATCCAGGCCCAGTCGGCCGGCCTCCATCCGCACGTGACCGACCAGTGTCGGGTCTCCGCTGACGACAACCTCTGCCTTTTCCCCAGGCTGATAGTGTATGGAGCCGGGCAGATCGATCACCAGTGTGTCGCCCACAATGAACGGCAGCGAAATTTGGTGTTGTATGCCGCTCGCAGGCTCGCATGTCGATCCTCCATTCCACAAGTATGTTGTGCTGGCCCAGCCAGACCCGGAAAGAACCGTTCCGAGCGTCAGAAAGGCAGCAGCACCGATCAATCCTCCTGTCGCGATGAATGCTAGTCTGCGGGTCATCTTTCGTTCCTTCAATAACTTTGGGTGAAATTCTCAGTTGCCGGGCCGATCCGGCCGAACCAGACGGAAATGCAATCGCGCATATTGGCCGAGTACACGGATACCAGCCCCGAGCCCCATCAGAAGCAAAGCACCGCCCCCGAGGAAGCCGCTCAAAAGCCCGGCACCGATAGAAAGGCGGGCTAGCAGAGCCGTCAGCGTATCACCCGGATTAAAGAGCAAAGCCGTACCAATGACATTCAATCCGGTTGCTCCAATCGCCAACAGTCCAGCGGCAAACCCCACCGCCAGTAGAATTGCCAGTAGCAACAACGGCAGCAGAAGAAGGAGATCGACAATAGCGAGTCCGGCCAGTGCCATGGCCGCAGCGATCAGGTTCGAGAGACTCCAGTGTGTTTCGAAACGCTTCAGTCCGATGTCTGCCCGCAGTTCCCGCGCGATCCTGGTAGGGTCGCCGAGTGCCAGGACCACTTCTGCCTCGCTACGTCTGCGGCTGCCGGATTCGGCAAAATGGGCCGAATAATCGGATATAATGTCTTCGATCTCTTCAGTTGGAAGACCGCGGAGCCCGCGCCGCAGCGTGTTCAGAAAGGCATCTCTGGTCATGATAAATCCTCAAGAAGTTTATCGACGGAGGACGCAAAGGAGCGCCAGTCGCTGCGATGCGCCTCGAAAACGGTCTGTCCGAGCGGCGTGAGCCGATAATATTTGCGGGGCGGCCCGCTGCTGGATTCGACAAGACGGGTAGCCACAAGGCCGTCATTCTGCATGCGGCGCATCAGGGGATAGATCGTGCCTTCGCCCATACCGACAGCCGCGACCAGGGTGCTGGCTATTTCATAGCCATAACTCTCACCCCGCGACAGCACAGCTAGAACGCACAAATCGAGCGCGCCTTTTCTCAGTTGGATCTGGATCGAATCAACCATATCACTTCCCGTATTTACATACTGTCTATAACACGCTACCTGTTATTGCAAGGTAGCGTGATAACGTTGCCGATTTCCGTATTTTGAACAGTCGCAGTGCAGCGAAAGCCGGGCTGCAGATATTTCTCGCAAACCGGAGCAATCACCATGACACACCTGCACTTGGTCCTCGCTGCCACTTTTTGTCTCGCTGCGTCGCCTGCACAGGCTGCAGGCCTGAAATTGCTTCACATCCCCGGTGGGCAGGATGGTCCGGCAATCGAAGCAGCTATGTGGTCGCCTTGCACTAAAGCCCCTGAAGACATGCAGGTCAAAGCGTTCATGATTCTAGCGGTTCCGGATTGCCCGGTTGCCGGAAACGGTCTGGCGCTCGTGATCATCTCGCACGGCTATGGCGGCTGGTATCTCGGACATCATGACACGGCCGAGGCTCTGGCCGATTCCGGCTTCGTCGTGGTCGCCATCAATCATCCGCATGCAAATTACGCCGATATGAGCCGCGCGAATGGGCTGACCGCGCTTATCCAGCGACCTGTCGATATCAAAAGAACCATTGATTTCATGCTCACGGATTTTCCGGATATCGCAAAAATCGACCCGCAAAAGATCGGTTTCTATGGCTTTTCCCAGGGCGGCTATACGGGTCTTGTTGTTGCCGGTGCCAATCCGGATTTCAGCAAGTTGCCACCGCGTTGCGCTGACCCGAAAGCAATCGACTGCCCGCAGGTCAGTCAGGCCCGACCTCGGCAACGGCCTCCGTTGCCCCAGACGCTCACGCATGATCCCCGCATCAGGGCGATGGTCGTGGCCGACCCTCTCGGCATCGTCTTTCAGACGACAGACAGCGTGAAAGATGTCACAATCCCGCTTCAGATCTGGAGATCGGAGCTTGGAGGTGGGGCGGGAGCATCACAGGAAGATATTGAAAGACTTGAACATGTATTGCCGGAAACGCCTGACGTCCGGATCGTTCCCAACGCCGTCCATATGTCGTTCCTGACGATGTGCCCTGAAACCCGACGGTCTTCGGAAGTGTGCATCGATGCTCCAGGCTTTGACCGTGCCGCCTTCCACAGGCAGTTCAATGCTGAAGTAATGGCGTTCTTCCGGCAAAAGCTGAGAGAGTGAACCAGTGCCGTATGTACCGTGAAGCATTTCCTCTATGGAAACCGCAGGTTGCGTTTTTGAAGCAAGCCCGTGCGCCCTCTCTGTGCGAGGAGTTTTCACCGGAAGACTTCTACGGGTGAGCTGCGTTCCACGGGCGGTTCTTTGCATTGGATAAACCATTGTTATCTATTGCAAGTCGCACTTCATCCTTGAACCCACCCCTGCTACAGCCCAAAATCACATAAGATAGCTTATGGAACTCAAAGACAGATCAGATGGGTTTATCGTCAGCCCATCGTCGAGTTGAATGCACCGCCATCAAGCAGCAAGTTCTGACCCACGATGAAACCGGAATATTGGCTGCATAGGAATGCGGCCGCAGCGCCAAATTCTTCCTTTGTGCCAAAGCGGCCAGTTGGATTAGCCGCTAGCGCTTCAGCACGAGCCTGATCCACGGAGATCCCCTTTGTCTCGGATGTCTTTTGAAAAAGCCCTTTGATACGATCGGTATCGTGTGATCCTGGCAGAAGATTGTTGATGATGACGCCATGACGGGCGACTTGCCGGGCTGTACCGGCAACAAATCCCGTAAGACCACTGCGGGCAGCATTCGACAGGCCAAGCTGGGCAATCGGCGCCTTCACCGAACCTGACGTGATGTTCACGACACGGCCCCATTTGCGCTCGATCATCCCCGGAAGAATTGCCTTCATCAGCAGGATCGGTGTCAGCATATTGGCGTTAATCGCCTTCAGCCATTCTTCCTCGCCCCAATCGGACCAGACCCCGGCAGGCGGGCCACCGGCATTGTTGACCAGAATGTCGGGCTGCGGTTCAGCGGCCAGCAATTCGTGCCTTCCTTGCTCCGTCGTCACATCAGCGGCAACGATCTGCACCTTGACGCCATAGGTGGCGGCGATCTCACTGGCTGTTTGGCGCAACACATCTTCGGTGCGTGCATTCAGTGTCAGATCAACGCCAGCTTCTGCCAGCTTTTCCGCGACACCGCGGCCCAATCCCTTGGAACTCGCACAGACAATCGCCCGTTTACCTCTGATACCCAGATCCATTATGTCCTCGCATACTATCGTTGATTGTCTATTCAGTGTGACTGCCGCGCCAGCGCAGCAACATTCTCACACAGGTGATTTATCTCTTCCGTTGTATTCAAATAACTGACTGATGCACGCGCAATTTCATTCAATCCGCGCGCTGTCATATCCAGCGGTGTGTACGGGACACCATTCGCTCCGATTGTAATGCGCTTTTCCGCCAATCTGGCGCGAAGGATTTGCGGCGCAATGCCATCGACCGTGAACGATACCAGTCCGGATTTTTCCGTGCCCAGATCGTGGATCGTTACACCGGGAATTGTGCCCAGCTGTTCACGCAATTGATCCGACAGCCCTATAATGCGCTGGCGAATATTTGCCACGCCAAGTGCCCGTGCCTGTTTCAAAGCCACGCCCAATCCCAAAAGCACGGCAATCGATTTCTCGCTGGTCTCGAAAATGCGCGCGTCGGTGCGCAGCGTGGGTCCATCCGGGCTCCACGATGCCGAATGCACATCCAGATAGGCGGGCGTCAGCTTTGGGAGAAAATCCTCCCTGACATAGAGAATTGCCGCACCACGCGGACCGCGCAGATATTTGCGCCCTGACCCCTTAAGCACGTCACATCCAATGGCTTTGACATCCACCGGCAGCTGGCCGAGCGCTTGAGCCGCATCAATAAAGTAGGGAATGCCCGCTGCCCTGGTTACCTTGCCAATAGCAGCGGCGTCATTGATCAGCCCGCCATTGGCGGGGAGCCAGGTCAAGGCAACAAGACGCACGCGGTCATCGATCATCGCTGCAAGTGCCGATGCATCGACGCTGCCATCCGTATGCGCGGGGATCACTTCAATACTGGCACCAGCACGATTGGCGGCGAGTTGCATCGTCGTCAGATTGCCGCCCCACTCCTGCCGCGCGACGAGAATGCGGTCTCCCTCCCGCAAGGGAGGCAACGCAGCAAAAGCCAGACCCCATGCGGCAGAACCACTGGTACAGAACGCAATTTCCGATGGCTTTGCACCAAGCAAAGCCGCCGCTTCAGCCCTCGCCTCTTCTATTGGATCATTCGCCGCTATTGCAGCTTCCATTGGCCCGTAGAGCGCTTCCCGTTGCAACTGTTCAGTCACGGCAGCCAAAACAGCGTTGGATGGCAATGATGATCCGGAGTGATTGAAATGCGTGTTGATGGCACAACCCGGCGTTTCAGAGCGCAAGAAATCGATATCAAGGTCTTGGCTCATCTCAAACTTCCAGTTCCACAAGTGCCTCGATCTCCACGGCAACACCGCGCGGAAGTGAACTCACACCAACCGCTGCACGGCTATGACGCCCCGCATCGCCG
Source organism: Phyllobacterium sp. 628 (assembly GCF_014189505.1). GTDB lineage: Bacteria > Pseudomonadota > Alphaproteobacteria > Rhizobiales > Rhizobiaceae > Phyllobacterium. Next base: position 8,469 of record NZ_CP050300.1, read on the forward strand.
AACATCGCAACGACAAGATCGGAAGCGCCGTTTGCCACTTGCGGATGCTGAGTGAAGTCAGGTGTTGCCGCAACGAAAACCCCGAGACGGACAATACGGCGCACAGCGGCAAGCGTGCCGTCCGTGGCTGCCGCTATTTGCGACAACACATTGATCGCGGCAATTTCCGCAGCTCTGCGCCCCTCGTCAACGGAAAGCGCGGCACCAACAATACCAGCAACCGCCTTTTGATCATCGATGCGGCTGATCTGACCGGAAATGCTCAAAAGGTTGCCGGTTCGTACAACAGATACGTAGTTTGCGACCGGGGCTGAAGCCACAGGCAGTTCATGCCCAAGCGTTGCAAGTTTCTCTGCGATTGTAACTGACATTATTTTCTCCACTGCATGTACAACCATGATGTCGGCAATGTCAGGATCTATCCAATTCAAAGCACAGGGGTGACTGATCGATCTGGCTAATGGCTGCGAACGCCGCTATTGTCGGGGTCTGCAGCAAGGTCGTATGCAGTCACGAGGTCCAATGCGCACGTCCGCTACCCTTCCACCACTTCAAGCCTTGCGCGCATTTGAAGCTGTTGCGCGGCTTTTGAGCTTCCGGCGGGCCGGCGAAGAATTGCTCATCACGCAAAGTGCTGTCAGCCATCACATTCGCCAATTGGAAGAGTTTGTCGGCCGACCCCTGTTCATTCGCAAGGCCCGGAGCATCGCTCTTACATCCGAGGGTGCGGATTATCTGGCAAGAACAAGCAATGCCTTTCATATCATTGCTGATGCCACCGCTGAACTGCGCAGCAAAGGAAAGCGTCAAGGTGTGAAGGTCAGTCTGTTGCCATCCTTTGCCGCCAATTGGCTGGTATCGCGCCTGCACCGGTTTCAGGCCCAGCATCCGGATATTGATCTTGAACTCGACCCGACCTTGCGTTCGACCGATTTCATGGCCGACCAGGCCGATATTGCAATCCGCTACGGCAATGGTCATTGGCCTGGCACCGAAGTCCATCTTCTGATGGCCGAACAACTCAGCCCCGTGGTCAGCCCGCTTCTACTCAAGCAAGGCCCGGCTCTCTCGACCGCACAAGATTTGCTCCAACACACATTGCTCTTTGCAAAAAAGCCGATGGACTGGCAGGTTTGGGCCGAGGCAGTCGGACTTGATCTAACGCACGCACGCACGATTCAGCTCACCGATTACAACATCACTTTGCAGGCCGCGGTCGACAGTCAAGGCGTCGCCATCGGCCGCACGCTTCTGATCCGCGATCACATCCGGTCAGGCCGGCTTGTGCAACCTTTTCCAGATGTGATTACCTCGACCCGAGCAGCCCATTGGATGGTGACGCCCACGAACCGGAAACTGTCTACAGCAACAAGAGCGTTTGCTGATTGGCTCATTGGCGAAACATCTGAATATATCAAATAGAACATGCCGGCACGCAACTCTGCACCAAACGTAGGAAAACGATATGCCTTATGAGCTTTACTATTGGGATGGAATACAGGGGCGCGGCGAATTTGTTCGGCTGGCGCTGGAAGAAGCTGGCGCAGATTATATCGATGTGACGCGTGAACCGACAGGCAATGGCTGTGGCACGCCCGCGATGATGAAACTGCTTAAAGGCGCAGAGCTTTTACACGCTCCTTTTGCTCCGCCATTTCTAAAGGATGGGGAGCTGGTCATTTCACATGTTGCCAATATTCTTCTTTATCTCGGACCAAAGCTTGGTTTGGCGCCGCAAGATGAGGGACTGCGATACGCTGCCAACGGTTTGCAATTGACCATCACGGACTTCATTTCCGAGGTTCACGATACCCATCACCCGATAGCCACCGATCTCTACTACGAAGACCAGAAGGAGGCGGCAAAGGCGCGTTCCATCAGTTTTATCACGCATCGTATACCCAAGTTCATGGGCTACTTCGAACGCGTGCTGATGAAGAATCCGCATGCCGAAACGCATATTGTCGGCGATGGTTTAAGCTATGTCGACCTCTCTCTGTTCCAGATAGTCGAAGGCCTGAAATATGCATTTCCCCGTGCAATGACATTGTTTGACCAGCAGTATCCCGCGCTTACCGCCTTGCATGCCGCTGTCCGCAAGCGATCGAATATTGCCCGGTATTTGTCTTCGCCGCGCCGCATTTCGTTCAATGAGTCAGGTATCTTCCGCCATTACCCCGAACTGGATCAGGACCCCGCTTAAGCGGAATCATGAGCGACTGAGAAACACGACGTGTTTGCCGGCGGACTGGAGATTTTCCATCACGTCGTCGCCGCTCTCATTCGCCAATAAACGCTTGGCCTCACGCCGGCCAAGCTGCAAAACCATCGGACAAATCTGCGGGCTGTGAATGATCACGTCGGCCATCTGCAGCAGGCGCATGGCTTTCAAGGTCATAAGCTCCGGGTCATCGCTGGCCACGGAGATGATGTTCAGGCTGCCAGCCAGAGCCGCTTTGTTCCCGTTGATCTGCATTGCCTTGGCAATGAGGCTGGCCTCGTCGTGAGGCGCGGGGTCGGTGCCAAAAGCACGGTCAACAAGATGTTCCCAGAACACCCGGCGCTGCGTGCCTGGAAGAAGAATTTCGCTGATGCGGCCACGCAATCGTTGTGCCAGCTGAGCCCAGGCTGAAAGCGATGCGGGCAACACACTTTCAATGCGTCGGCGGATTGCCTGTCCCAAAATAGGAGCCGCGCCATCGGTCGATATGCCAACCACGACGGGCGAGCGATTGACAATGGAGCCAAACTGAAACTGACAGAATTCCGGTTGATCAATCACATTGCACGGGACGCCTGCCTTTTCGGCTGCATTTGCAAATGCCCTTGCTTCCACGTCGTTGGCCGCATCGGCTACTGCGATCGCTGCGCTTTCCAGACTTGCCGGCGACCAGGGCTGCGCATGGTGAGTACAGATGCCTGCTGCGATCAAAGCCGACATTTCTTCGCTGACAATTTCCGCGTAGACATGCACGTCGCCGCCTGCTGCAGATAGCAATTCAGCCTTCCAAGCAGCCGCCGCCGTACCGCCTGCAACAATGCCGCGCTTATTCCTAAGGTTAAAAAACACCGGCAAAACCGCAAGCCTGCCTATGCTGCCGAAGGCAGGACTACTCTGCTGCCCGGATAAGATTTGCATCGATAATCCCCCTGATCTCGGCACGGCAGGAACCGCAATTCGTTCCGGCCTTCAACATTTTTCCAATGGAATCGACGGTCTGGCAGCCATTGCATGCAGCACTGGCAATCTCGTTGCGCCCGACCGAAAAGCAGGCGCAGACAATCGCACCCTTGTCCGGCATGTCCCTGCCCGGCCGCCCGGCCAGAAGCTGAAAACGATGATGGGCGGAGGCAAATGTTTGCGTCAGCTGTTCACTGGCCCAACTGCGCGAAACGGCCACTGGCGCCGGTGCGATATAAAGCGCACCAATCAGCACGTCATCGTCAAAAGCCGCGATACGATGCTGCCCGCTTTGCGTATCGTGATAACGCAACAGCGGCGCATTCTCCTCACAAGCGAACAGACTTTCAGCAAATGTTGCCCAATCGGCAGGCTGTGTCAGACCAGCAAGTTCGACGCGGTAGCCGCCCTGCGTTTTCGCCAGCGCCCAATAATCCGATGCAATATCTTGCGGCTTGGCGCGCAACACAGCAAACCCGTACCACGCGGCGTCAAAGGAACAGACCGCCACCCTTGCCATTTTCAGGGCTGGTTGACCGGAGACTGGATCTGTTTTGGATGTGACCAGCGTGTCCACCCGTGCACTGCCGGTAAACTGGTTTGTCCAGTGCATGGGAACAAAGACACTTCCCCTCGCCTGCCGGTCTGTCAGCAATGCCCGCACGACGATTGCGCCGTGATCGTTTTCCAGCCTTACCAGACTGGCATCGCCGATCCCCTGCTCTGCTGCATCAAGCGGGTGAATTTCAGCAAAGGGCTCAGCGAAATGCGCGGAGAGACGGGCGCTCTTTCCCGTGCGTGTCATCGTATGCCAGTGATCGCGAACACGGCCCGTGTTCAACGTGAAGGCAAAACGCGACCCAATGATTTCAATGTTTGCTGGTTGCACGGCGACAAAACGAGCCCGGCGATCCGGCGTATAGAACGCACCATTCGCAAAGAAGCGTTTGCCACTAGCCACCTCGCCCCGGCGTCGCGGCCACTGAAACGGCGCAAGCGCGTCGTAGTCCGTGCTGGTTAGACCTGCATAAGCGCCAATGTCGAAATCCCGGCGGCCCCCATTTTCGCAGTCTGACAACGCCGCGTGTTCGGCAAATATCTCCGATGGGTTCCCGTAGGCGAAGCTCCCGCCAAAACCCATGCGTTTGGCCACTTCGGTGATAATCCACCAGTCCGGCTTTGCCTTCCCCGGAAGAGATAGAAAGGGCCGTTGCCGGGAAATCTGCCGTTCGGAATTCGTAACTGTGCCATCCTTTTCACCCCAACCGGCAGCGGGAAGCAGCACATGCGCATAGGCCTCCGTGTCAGTATTCTCGTTAATGTCCGAGACCACGACAAAGGGACAGCGCTCCAGTGCCTTCACAACTCCATCCGCTTCCGGCATGGAATCGGCCGGATTGGTCGCCATGATCCACAGAGCTTTCACGCGGCCGTCGCCCACCGCTTTGAATAGATCAACCGCTTTCAGTCCGGTTTTGCCCGCAATGGTCGGCGAGGCCCAGAAATCCTGCACCAATTGCCGATGCCCGGCATTCTCAATCTGCATATGCCCGGCCAGCATATTGGCAAGTCCGCCAACCTCACGCCCGCCCATGGCATTGGGCTGACCTGTCACCGAGAATGGTCCCATGCCCGGGCGGCCAATGCGGCCGGTAGCAAGATGACAATTGATGATGGCGTTGACCTTGTCAGTACCGGATGCCGATTGATTGACGCCCTGACTGTAGATCGTCACGCAGCGCTCGGTTTCCGCGAACAGCGTGAAGAATTCCTGTAGTTGCTCGGGTGTAATGCCGGTCCGACCAGAGATATCATGCAGATCATACTGATGGGCAACGGCCAATGCTGCCTCAAAACCCGATGTATGCCGGTCGATATAGGTTCGATCAAGCGCTCGTTGCTCCGCCAGAAACCCCAGCAGGCCAACGAACAGCGCCGTATCGCCATCCGGCCTGATCGCCAAATGCAGGTCTGCTATATCCGCCGTCATGGTCCGGCGCGGATCGATCAAAACAACACGCATGTGCGGACGTTTGATCTTGGCGGCGGCAATACGCTGATACAGAACCGGATGGCACCAGGCGAGATTGGAGCCGGTCAGGACAATGAGATCAGCCAGCTCCAAATCCTCATAGGTGCCGGGAACTGTATCGGAGCCGAAAGCCCTGACATGCCCCGCCACCGATGACGACATGCACAGGCGCGAGTTGGTGTCTATATTGGCCGAACCGATAAAGCCCTTCATCAGCTTGTTGGCGACGTAATAGTCTTCCGTCAAAAGCTGACCGGACACATAAAACGCAACGCTATCAGGCCCATGCTCCCGGATGGTTTCGGCAAACCGGTTCGCGACAAGATCAAGCGCTATATCCCAGCTTGCGGACTTCCCGCCGATCTGCGGTTCAAGCAACCTGCCATCCAGATCAATGGTTTCGGCGAGTGCCGAACCTTTGGAGCACAGCCGTCCGAAATTGGCCGGATGATCCGGATCGCCCGCAATGGCAATACTTCCACCATCTTGCTTTGTCGCAAGAACGCCGCAACCCACGCCGCAATAGGGACAGGTGGTCCGGACTGTGTTCGCAAACACCTCCGTCATTTGCTATTCAGCCGCCACGGCTGGCAGCTCAAGTTCGGCCATGATGCTGTCGCCGTTCAATCTGATCGGGATTGTTTTCACGCACCCTTCGTCAGCCCCCAGCGCTTTGCCTGTCTCCAGCGAGATCACCCAGCTGTGCAGCGGACAGGTGACCGACGCCCCGTGAACAATGCCCTGGCTTAACGGCCCTCCCTTGTGCGGACAATGATCATCAATGGCGAATATCTGGCCTTCCATGGTCCGGAAAACCGCAATCTTGCCATTCGGCGTGTTTACGCAGCGGGCACCGCGGCGCGGAATGTCATTGATCGTTCCAATCTCAACCCAACTCATCGTTCTACTCCGCTGCCTGCTGGTAGCCGATACTGGCCATAGGCTGGAATTCGTGTTTATCGACACCGGAAACCCGCTCGGACCATGGATCGACCTGCGCAAATTTCTGACTGAAAACAAACCGTTCGAAATAGCCGCGCCGCCTCGGCTCGTCCTGCATGATCTGGCGGCGGATTTCATCGAGACCGACGCGTTTGGCCCATTTGTAAATGCGCTCAAGATAGCGGCCCTGTTCGCGGTACATCTGTGTCAAGGCCACGACATGTTCCAGCGCCTCGTCCTCGGTTTTGACAAGGCCGAGCACCTCAGTGCCCTTGATATCGAGGCCTGCCGCACCGGCAAAATGGATTTCGTAACCGGAATCCACGCAGATGATCCCGACATCCTTGCAGGTGGCTTCGGCGCAATTGCGCGGACAGCCGGATACGGCCATTTTGACCTTCGCAGGTGTCCACGAGCCCCACATGAATTTCTCGATCCGGATGCCCAGCCCGGTGGAATCCTGCGTGCCGAAACGGCACCAGTCTGTGCCGACACAGGTCTTCACGGTGCGCAACCCCTTGGCATAGGCCTGACCTGACACGAACCCGGCTTTGCCAAGATCCGCCCAGACGGCCGGAAGGTCTTCCTTCCTGATACCCAGCATATCGATGCGCTGACCGCCGGTAACTTTCACGGCTGGAATGTCGAATTTGTCGACGACATCTGCAATTGCGCGCAATTCCTTCGAACTGGTCATCCCGCCCCACATGCGCGGCACAACCGAATAGGTTCCGTCCTTCTGGATATTGGCGTGGACCCGCTCATTGATGAAGCGTGACTGATAATCATCCGCATATTCATCCGGCCAATCCGAAACAAGGTAATAGTTCAGCGCCGGACGACATTTGGCGCAACCGCAAGAGGTCTTCCATTGCAGTTCCTGCATGACGGCGGGGATTGATTTCAGCCCTTTCGCCTTGATCAGGCGGCGCACATCATCATGGCCGAGATCCGTACAGCTGCACATGGGCGTAACGGCGGAAGGATTGTAGGAATCCCCGAGGGTCAGCGACAGAAGCTGCTCAACCAGACCCGTGCAGCTTCCGCATGAGGCAGAGGCCTTGGTGTGAGCACGGACATCGTCGAGCGATGTCAGACCCTTTCCGGTGATTGCACCGGTGATCTTGCTTTTACAAACGCCGTTGCAACCGCAGATTTCCGCATCATCTGGCAAGGCTGCAACGGCCGCCATAGGGTCCAGCGGGGACCCTCCCTGATAGGACTGGCCGAAAATAAGTGTGTCGCGCATATCCGAAATATCGGTGCGCTTCTTGGTAAGGTCATGGAACCAGGCACCGTCAGCGGTTTCGCCGTAAAGCACCGTGCCGATGATGCGGTCATCTTTCAGCACGAGCCGTTTGTAGACACCTGCCGCGGCATCGCGCAGCACAATCTCCTGCCGGTCATCGCCTTCGCCGAGATCGCCGACAGAGAACAGATTGATACCTGTCACCTTCAGTTTGGTCGGTGTCTCACTGTGAACAAAAGCCGCCTCTTGTTCTCCGGCCAGTTGCGCCGACATCACCCGCGCCATTTCATAGAGCGGCGCGACCAGTCCATAGCATTGGCCACCAACCTCCGCACATTCGCCGATGGAAAAGATATCCGGGTCGGACGTGCGCATGCCGGCATCGACGACGATACCGCGATTGGTTTCAAGACCAGCTTCCTTGGCAAGCATGGCATTGGGCCGGATACCTGCTGCCATGACCACCAGATCAGCAGGAAGTGTCGTCCCATCGGCCAGCAACACACCTTCGACCTTACCGTTGCCGATAATCTCTTTGGTGCTTGCCTTGGTCATGACGCGAATGCCGCGCGTTTCCACTGCCTTCTCCAAAAGGTATCCGGCTGCAGGGTCAAGCTGACGCTCCATCAGGGTCGGCATGATGTGCAGGACCGTGACATCCATGCCGCGTGATTTGAGACCCGCCGCCGCTTCCAGCCCCAGCAGGCCACCGCCGATGACCACGGCCCTCGCCCGTGATTGGGCGGCGAGCAGCATAGCGTTCACGTCGTCAAGATCACGGTAGGTAAGAACGCCAGGAAGATTGTTGCCCGGAACCGGCAGGACGAATGGCACTGAGCCCGTCGCGATCAGCAGTTTGTCGTAAGGCTCCGTTGTTCCGGCATCGGATGTGACCGTCTTGGCTTCGCGGTCAATATTGACCACCTTGTGACCCTTATAGAGCGTGATACCGTGCTTGATGTACCAGCCATCCCCATGGATGATGATTTCCTCGAATTCCTTCTCGCCCGACAGAACCGGCGACAGCATGATGCGGTCGTAATTGACGCGCGGTTCTGCATTGAAAATTGTCACGTCGAAGGCATCGGGTGCCAGTTCGAACAAATGTTCCAGCGCCCGGCCCGGCGCCATGCCATTGCCGATGACGACGAGTTTTTGCTTTTTCTCCATCATGCGGCCTCCACAAGGCGGTGCCGTTCATAGAGGAACTTCAGAACTGCCGAGCGGCAGCGTATGTAGGTTGTATCCGACGCCAGCTCGATGCGCCGGCGCGGACGGATCAAGGGAACATCAAGAATCTCGCCGATCTTGGCGGAAGGGCCGTTGGTCATCATGACGATCCGGTCGGACAGGAGCACGGCCTCATCCACGTCATGCGTGATCATCAGCACCGTATTGGCCAACTCGGTGTGGATCTGCATGACCTGATCCTGCAGATGCGCCCGGGTGAGAGCATCGAGCGCACCAAACGGTTCATCCAGCAGCAGCACCTTTGGCTCCATCGCCAGCGCGCGGGCAATACCGACACGCTGCTTCATCCCACCGGAGACTTCGGATGGCCGCTTATCCCTTGCGTGCACCATCTGCACCAGTTCGAGATTGCGCATGACCCACTCATGCCGCTCGGCCCGGCTTTTGCCGGATGCGAAGACCTTATCGACTGCGAGCTTGACATTTTCATAGACCGTCAGCCATGGCAGGAGCGAATGGTTTTGAAACACCACCGCGCGATCCGGCCCAGGCGCATCGACAACATTGCCTTCCAGAAAGACCACACCGCGTGTTGCCTTGGTGAGACCAGCGACAATGTTAAGCAATGTCGATTTTCCACAACCGGAATGGCCGATGATCGAGATGAATTCACCTTTTTCAACACCAAGTGAAACCTGGTTCAGAACCTGTGTGCTGTCGCCACCACGACTGAACACCATGTCGATCTGTTCCAATGAGAGATAGGGTTTTGACATGGCTGCCTCCTCAAGTGCTTGCGGTGTTGCGGGTGACGGTTTTGGCGATGAAGGCAATCGCGCGGTCGAGCAGATATCCGACAATGCCGACATAGATCAGGGCGAGAATGATGTCGCTGATGCGCGAGGAGTTCCACGCGTCCCAGATGAAGAACCCGATGCCGACGCCGCCGATGAGCATTTCAGCAGCGACAATGGCGAGCCACGACAGGCCAATGCCGATACGCAATCCGGTGAAGATGTAAGGTGCGGCGGCCGGGATCATGATCTTGGTAAAATATTCGAACTGGTTGAGGCGCAGCACTTTCGCGACGTTCTGATAGTCCTGCGGTATGTTGCGGATGCCCACCGCCGTATTGATGATGATCGGCCAGATTGCAGTGATAAAAATCACGAAGATGGCGGAAGGATTGCCGTCCTTGAACGCCGCCAGTGACAGCGGCAGCCATGCCAGTGGCGGGACTGTGCGCAGAACTTGAAAAATCGGATCGAGACCGCGCATCGCCCACTCGCTTTGCCCAACCAGCGTGCCAAGCGCAATTCCCGCCACAGCCGCCAGACAATAACCGAGCGCGACGCGCCGAAGGCTGGCAAGGATGTGCCAGAACAGTCCCTGATCAACGCCCTGCCCGACATAGAACGGATGCGCGATCAACTCCCACGTCTCGGAGATGACGCGGGTTGGCGGCGGAACACTTGCCGTGGGCGAAGAGCACAGGACTTCCCAGAGAACCAGCAGAAAAGCCAAGGTTATGAGCGGAGGCAAAACATGCGCCGCCACCGAAGCAAGCCATTGGCGGTACGGCCTGCTTGCTGCTGCTTTTGGCGTACCTGCGAATGTCATGATCTTCGCCATGGAAGGCTTCTTCTTTGGATTTATGGGAATGGGACTGGCGGTCATGCCGGTTTCCTTATGCAAAACGTTTGATATCGAGGCTGGCGAGATAGGTTTGCGGATTGTCCGGATCGAAAACCTTGCCATCGAAGAATGTTTCGGGGCCGCGCGACTTGGACGCCGGGATATCGGCAGCCGCGACGCCGAGCTCCTTGGCTGCATCGCGCCAGATATCCTCGCGATTGACCTTGCCGATCAATGCGGAAATGTCAGTATCCGGGGCAAATTTGCCCCACCGGATATTCTCGGTCAGGAACCACTTTTCATGGCTCTGGAATGGATAGGAGGTGTGGTCGCGCCAGAACTTCATCAGATGCGGGCTGGCTGTCTCGACGCGTCCGGAGCCGTAGTCATAGTCGCCCTTCAGCCGTCCCGCGATATCCGTTGCAGGCACATTGAACCAGGCGCGCTTGCCAACGATGGCCGCCAGTTCATCTTTGTTGGCCATATCGTCAGCCCATTGCTGGGCTTCCATGACAGCCATCAACAGTGCCTTGGTGGCGTTCGGGTTTTTCTCCACCCAGTCCGCACGCATGGCAAAGGATTTTTCCGGATGCTTGGCCCAGATTTCAGCGGTGTTGACAGCCGTATAGCCAATGCCCTGATTGACGAGCTGAGCGTTCCATGGCTCACCGACGCAGAAGCAATCCATGGTGCCGACCTTCATGTTGGCAACCATCTGTGGCGGGGGAACAACGATGGTTTCAACATCCTTGTCCGGGTCAATGCCGCCTGCAGCAAGCCAATAACGGATCCACAAATCATGTGTGCCGCCGGGAAAGGTCATCGCGGCCTTGGCGGCATTGCCTTCCGCCTTCTTCTTGGCAAAGGCTTCTTTGAGCACACCGGAATTCACACCGACTTTCAGACCCGCATAGGCTGATCCAACTGAAATGCCCTGCGCATCAAGATTGAGGCGCGCCAGAATGACCATCGGCAAAGGCTGATTGTTCTGGGTAACCTTGCCGGCGCTGATGAGATACGGCATTGGTGTAAGGATATGCGCGCCGTCAATGCCGTTGCCTGCCGATCCAAGTACGAGATTATCACGGGTCGTCCCCCATGACGCCTGCTTGACCACCTCGACATCGGGCATTCCATGCTTGGCAAAAAGGCCTTTCTCTTTGGCCACAATCAATGGCGAAGCATCGGTGAGCGCGATGAAACCAAGTGTCGCCTTAGTGGTTTCGGGACCCGCGGCTGCCGCATAGGCGCCAGAGGGCAGCGCGGCCTTTGCCGCCGCCAGCAGCGCCAAGGTTCCACCCGCCTGCAAAAGTTTTCGCCTTGCTATGCCAGTCGATAGTATCACTTTCATCACGGTCCCCTTTGCGAATGCTGCTTTTCGAAACAGCTTGAGCCATAAAAAAACGCCGCTGGATGAAGTGCATTCACGGAATCCTGTCCGGTGAATGAACTCGCCCAAGCGACGTCTGTGTCCTGAAAAGCATCCGATGCTGATGCTTGCGGTTCCTGTCTTCGTTGACGGAACAGTCTTATAAAAGCAATATGCGTGCCAGTTGGCATATTAAATTATAATACTCTGAAATCATTAAGTATTTTTGTGGTTTTCGATAAATTGGCGGTGCCCTCAAAACATCCAAGCGCAGCCAGAATAAGCAGATCGGCTAACGTTCGAGCCTATTTATTGTGCAGAGCACAAATTCATGCAGATCAAATATCGTCTTGATCGACGCTCAGGCGCTCGAGATTGTGCACATCGAAACCTTGTAGATAGGCTGGGATATTTTCGGGATCGAATACAGCCCCATCGATAAAGCCATCGTCGCGCGTACCACCCTCAATGCGCATATCTTCGAGCGGAATATCCGGGCGCAACCCAAGCGCGTTACGGTAGAGATCGGGACGAAAAGCCGTCATGACCCTTTCCTGCTTTTCAAGGGAGTGCGAAACCTGTCCCCACCGTACCATCTGGCTGAATATCCACTGCGCCTGACTGACCCAGGGGAAATTTGCACCGTTCTGGTTGAACGAAAAATAGTCCGGAACGGTGCGTTCACCGCCATTCGGGTCGGTCGTGAACCTGCCCAGCAGCACACGATGCAGGATATCCATGGAGGCATCGATATATCGCGGCTCCGCGAGCACTTCGGCGAGATCGCGGCGATTATCAGCTATATCGCACCATGCGGCAGCCTTATCCAGCGCGACAATCAACCTCGACAAGGTTTCCGGATGGCTCTCGGCCCATTCCGGCCGCGTGCCAATAACCTTTTCCGGGCTGGACGGCCAGATATCTTCCTTCACAGCAACAATTCGGCCGACCTCCCGCGATACCGCCACCATGTTCCAGGGCGCACCGACGCAGAAGCCGTCAATGGCTCCCGCCGACAAGGCATCCGATGTCATGGGCGGCGGTACAACTACCAGCTTAACGTCATGATCAGGGTGGATACCGCCTGCCGCGAGCCAATAGCGCAGCTCATAATTATGCGACGAGAAGGGATAGGTGGTCCCAAGCACGGGCAGCGGCTCGCCTTTCACCTTCATGTCATCGATTACAAGCTTCAATGCCTCGGCATTGGCGAGCGCACTCTCCTCTCCGGTCAGACCGGCTCGGGCTTGCATGCGCCGGTACAGCTTTACGGAAAGAGTAATGGCGTTGCCGCCACGGCCAAGCGTGAAGGGCGTGATAACAGGCGACGGATTCGACCCAAGACCCAAGGCCGACGCGACCGGCATGGGCGCAAGCATATGGGCAATATCAAACTGCCGAAACGCCAGCCGGTCACGGATATTGGCCCATGAGACGTCCTTGACCAGTTCCAGTTGAATGCCCTCACGAGCTGCAAACCCAAATTCGGCAGCCGCAATGAGGATCGATGCATCAACAAGCGGGATGAAACCGGCGCGGATAACGCGCGCGCCTTCGCTGCGAATGGCGGATGGCGCTGCCAGCCCGCTTCCATCATTCTGGCCCTTGTTCATCCGGATAAAACTCACGGCCGACCTCTCTTTCTAGCTTCCAAGCATCGCAGCGGCCATGACGACACTTTGCGCAATATCGGAAAGCTTCTTCTTCTCATTCATGGCGGTCTGCCGAAGCAGCGAATAAGCTTCGTCTTCCGATATTTTGCGGGACTTCATCAGGATACCCTTGGCACGCTCGATAATCTTGCGCTCTTCCAAGGCGCTCTTGGCTTCCGCCAGTTCATGCTGCAAACGGCTGAACGCCTTGAACCGGCTCACGGCCATATCGAGGATCGGTTTGACCCGCTCTTTCTTCAGACCATCGACCACATAGGCGGAAACGCCCGCTTCCACGGCAGCCTCGATTGAATACGTATCAGAACTGTCAACAAACATGGCGATCGGCTTGCGCACCGAACGGCTGAGCTGGAATAGATGCTCGAGCATGTCACGGTTTGGGGTCTCGATATCAATAACGATCACATCCGGGCGGATCAGTTCGATCTGCCGCGCGAGCCCATTAATATCGTGCAGAACGACCACGCGGTCATGTCCCGCCTCCCGCAACCCCTCTTCGATAATGGAAGCGCGGATGCGGTTCTCGTCGAAGACCATGATCGAGAGTGATGCTGACATGCCTTAATTTTGCGCATGCACTCAAATTGTGCAATGCTACATTCAGCCACAGCGCAAAATTTCATAATTCTCGGTGTGCAATGCGCAGAACTTCATCCGCGCATTGCCAGAATCTTTGACTGATTGACTATTTGGCGATGAAAGCAGCCCTTGGCAGTTCGGACAACACTTCCGCCTGACCGCCACGAATGATGACAATTTCTTCCAGCCGGATGCCGAACTTGCCACTGAGATAAACGCCGGGCTCGATTGAGAATACGTGCCCCTCTTCGAGGATGGTTTCCGAGGTCGCGGTAATATAAGGCGGCTCATGGATATCGATACCCATGCCGTGCCCCGTCCGGTGCAGGAAGAATTCGCCATAACCGGCCCCGGTGATGACATCACGCGCAGCCTTGTCGACCTGCTTGGCCGCAACGCCCGGTTTGGCGGCTGCAATGGCTGCATTGACCGCACGGTCAAGCACCGCATGCACCTTGTCGAAATCTGCAGGCGTTTCCCCGCAAACGGCAACGCGGGTCATATCACTTGGATAGCCTTCACTGCGTCCGCCAATATCGATAAGCACAGCCTCATTGGCTTTCAGTTTACGCTCGCCCGTATGATGGTGCGGGAATGCACCATTCTCGCCAAAACAGACGCTGGTAAATTCCGGCGTGGCATTGTTGGCCTTGTAAAACGCTCTTATGACACCGGCAACTTCCAGCTCTGTGATACCAGGCTTCAAGGCGGCGAAACCGGCACGCATTGCTCCATCATTGATGATCGCATTCGCCTTGAGAACGGCATATTCCGCCTCGTCCTTGCGGGCGCGCAGATAGCCGACAGTCTCATTGAGGAACGTCCGCTTGGCACCGGGCAAAGCGTCAATTACGAGCAGGGCAAAATCCGCCCGCATCGTCTCGTCGAGCGCAATCTTGACGCCCGGTTTCTGTGCACCCGCATCTTTCAGCAATGCGGCAAGCGCTTCGTCGGGGCCTTCGCCGTCTGTCCAAGGATAGAACGGAAGATCCGTATGCTGACGCGAGCTATCGGCATTGAGTGCCGGCATCAATATGCCCGCATGATCCTTGCTGACAAACAGCATAACCGGGCGTTCATCGCCATGCGGCGACAGTCCCGCCAGCCAAACCATATGCGACGAAGGACCGACAACAACAAGGTCAGTTCCGGTTTCAGTCATGCGCTCCCGCAGGCGCGCCATCCGTAGTTCAGACATTCTTTCCATCCCGTTGGTTTGCGTATTGCCTTGAGTCGCCCAGACCGGGCGGCCCTTTGATGACAGGTGTGCCTAGTTCTTTTTCACAAGGCGATAGAAGACAAAATCCGATGTGGCGCCATTCACATAACCGGAAACATTCTTGGCAAGCGCAACCTGTGTAGCCGCCTGAAACATGACGATGATGGGTGAATTGGCCTGCACCTTTTTCTGCAGATCGATATACATCTGGTTGCGCTTCGACTGATCAGCTTCGGCTCGCGCTGCCTTCGTTTCCGCATTCAATTCCGCAGGAACAGCCCAGCCATTGCGCCACGTCGTGGTCGACTGATAATTGCCATCGGAATTGTCTTCGTTGAAGGCAAAGGCCTTGGCGTTTGAATCCGGATCCATGAAATCCGGACCCCAGTAAAGCAGCATGGCTTCATGCGTACGTGCGCGGTATTTCGTGATCACCTGGCTGCCTGTGCCTGGAATAATGTTGAAGTTGATGCCAGCTTCCGCGAAGCCCGCCTGCAGCGACTGCGCCATATCGGTAAATGGCGTGGAATTGATCACATCCAGCGTGACATTGATCGGCGTCTTGACGCCCGCGTCAGCAAGAATCTTCTTCGCCTTGGCGGGATCATAGGTGTAAGGCGTCTCGTCGAGGGCGCCCGGAAAACCGGATGGCCAGAACGCCTGATGCACCTGCATCTGCCCCTTCAGGAACGAGTCCGTCATACCTTTGTAATTGACGAGATAGCGCGCTGCTTCCCAGATCGCGGGATTGGTGAGTGCCTGATCTTTCTGATTCAGGCTCAGAAAATGCACGGCTGCCTGCGGATAAGTCTCCACATTCACTGTGCCCTTGGTTGTAAGGCTGGCCACCTGATCCGGCGTCAAGTTCTTGGCGATATCAACGTCGCCGGATTCAAGCAGCAATTGCTGGGTCGCGGCTTCAGCCACATGGCGGATAATGACCGACTTCATCGCCGGAGCGCCGCCAAAATAATTCGGATTGCCGGCAAGGTTGATGATTTCGCCGGGGCGGAACGCCTTCAAGACAAAAGGCCCGGTACCTGCGGAATTGGCCTTGAGCCAGGCATTGCCCATGTCGCCATTGGCTTCATTGGCCTGTACCGTCACCGCATCGACAACCGAAGCAGGCCGTGCAGCCAGAACGTTAAGCACGAAGGCCGAAGAAAAGTCGCCGTCATATTTGAGAACGACATTATTGCCGGACGCCGTCACCATCTTGTCAACATTTTCGGGCGTCCAGCCGAGCTGTGACAAGATAAAGGCAGGAGCCTTGTTGAGTACCACGACCCGCTTGAACGAATAGACAACATCTTCCGCGCGCAGCGGATTACCGGATGTGAATTTCACACCGTCGCGCAATGTAAAGGTGATTGTCTTGACCGCATCATCCGCCACCCACTGCGTCGCCAGACCCGGTGCCAACGCCTTCACGTCAGGGGCGTCATACTGCACCAGACGATCATAGGTCTGGGTCACGTATTCGCCCGATGTAAACTCGTAGGCTTCGGCCGGATCAATACTGACAATGTCGTCAATGTTCTGGGCGACAACCAGCGCATTGCCTGGCGTTGCCGCGTGAACAACGACAGGTGCCGCCGACACGATCATGGAAGCGGCAAGCAATGCCGCCTTGAACAGTTTCATTCTTCATTCTCCTCTGGATTGTTATTGTTGTTGGGTTGTTTATGGGTCTAAAGGCGGGGCCGGAACATGGGCAAAGTCCCCGTCCACAAAACCCGCGCCGTCTTGTCTGTATCGTTCCACCATGCGTGGGGTCTGTTGCCGCGGAAATGCAGGCTGTCGCCCGCCGAGATCACCACCTCTTCATCATCGAGTTTGTGGGTGATGACCCCTTCAAGCACGTAGAGGATTTCTTCGCCCTCATGGCTGACGGTTTCCGAGCGGTAGCCCGCCGGTATGTTCATGATGACGGATGAAAGAATATTTCCGGCAAAATCCGCTGCGATCTGCTCGTAGACTATGGAGGAGCCATCGACTGAAAATTTCTGTCGCTCGCCCTGACGTGTCAGCGCATCTTCCGCCGTAGGCGTAGCGATGAAATAATCCATGCCAACGTCGAGACTACGCGCAATCTGTGCAAGCGTTCCCAGTGATGGTGTGGCATGATCACGTTCAACCTGACTGAGATAGCCCACGGAAATGCCCGCAGCGTCGCAGATTTCCTGCAACGTCATCTGCAATTGACGCCGCCGCGCCCGGATCATGGCGCCAACCTTGGGTTGCGCGGCAACGTCGCGAAGTTCGGAAGTCATGTCCGATTCCAATCTTAGTAAAATTTCTTTGATCTAAGCAAAAATTTTTGTATGGTCCAAGCAGAATCTTCGGCAAAGACGCGTAAAGTGCAAACCACTTTCATCTTCAGACCGGAATAAAGGGAACAATCGACACGAATGGGCCAACCCAGGTGTCAAACGTGGGAAGGCTCAGGATTTGGCATTCGAATCCGAAACACTTGCAGATATTGCGACCAAGAGTGTCAAGCGGCGCAGCTTCCGCAAAAGCCGCAGTGCACGTCTTCTGCTCGGGCTCAGCGGTTTCATCGTGTCGGTGCTGCTCACCTTCCTCGGCTTGCTTGCAATCACCTTTTTCATTGGCCGCGTTGTGCCAATCGACCCGGTGCTGGCCGTCGTCGGTGACCGTGCACCCCGCGCGGTCTACGAAGCTGCACGAATCCAGATGGGCCTGGATCAGCCCGCCCCCATTCAGTTCATCCGCTATGTCCAATCTATCTTGTCAGGCGATCTCGGCACGTCGGTTTCCACAGGCAAACTGGTGCTGGATGATTTGAAACGTGTATTCCCCGCGACGCTGGAAATGGCAACGCTGGGCATCATTATTGGTGTATTGCTGGGTGTGCCGATGGGCGTTTATGCCGCCAGCCGCCGGGGCAGTCTGGTTGACCAGATCATCCGCGTCGTTGGTTTGTTGGGGTATGCGGTTCCTGCATTCTGGCTTGGGCTTGTGGGGCTTGCCGTTTTTTATGCGCGCTTAAAATGGGTCGCTGGGCCCGGACGCCTCGATATTTTCTATGATGGATTGGTGCAACCAGTCACAGGCATCGTCCTGATCGATAGTCTGCTTGCGGGCGAGACTGAAATCTTCGTCAACGCGCTCTGGCATCTGGCACTCCCTGCATCGGTGCTGGGTTTCTTCAGCCTTGCCTATATCGCGCGCATGACCCGCTCTTTCATGCTTGATCAGCTGTCGCAGGAATATGTGACCACAGCCCGCGTCAAGGGTGTTTCTGAGCGGCTGGTCATTTGGCGCCACGCATTCCGGCCCATTCTGGTGCCGCTGATTACGGTTATTGGCCTGTCCTATGCCGGGCTACTCGAAGGCTCCGTGATGATCGAAACAATCTTCTCATGGCCGGGTATCGGCAATTACCTGACCGTCGCCTTGCTGAATGCCGATATGTCCGCCGTGCTAGGGGCCACGCTGGTGATTGGTGCGGTGTTCATTGCCATCAACAAATTGTCCGACGTGCTCTACCGCGTCCTTGATCCCCGTGCGCGTTAGGAGACATCGATGGCAAACGTCCGTAGCTGGCTGATCGATGACAGCCCCTCCTCCCGACTGCAGGCGCGTCTTGGCCGCGCATACCGCATCAGCGGCGCTCTTTCGCGCAATCCGCTGGCCGCTATCGGTGCGGTGATCATTCTGATCCTGATCCTCACTGCGATTTTTGCGCCATGGATCGCCACCCATGATCCGCTCAAACAGGATTTGACGCAGCGCCTGTTAAGGCCAAGCGGGATCAACTGGATGGGCACCGACGAGCTTGGCCGGGATATCTGGTCGCGTGTTGTCTACGGCGCACGCATTACCCTTGTCATCGTGGTGCTTGTCGCGGTTCTTGCGGCTCCCGCCGGTCTCGTCATCGGGGCTGTCGCCGGATATTTCGGCGGCTGGATCGACCGTATTCTGATGGGCATAACCGATATTTTCCTGTCCATGCCTAAGCTCATTCTCGCACTCGCCCTTGTGGCTGCTTTGGGGCCGGGTATCGAGAACGCTATCATCGCCATCGCCATCACGTCTTGGCCGGGTTATGCCCGCATCGCCCGCGCCGAAACACTGACGTTCAAGAATTCAGAGTTCATTGCGGCCATTCGTTTGCAGGGTGCTTCGTCGCTGCGGGTCATTCTCGGGCATGTCCTGCCGCTTTGCACATCCTCGATGATTGTGCGCGTAACCCTCGATATGGCCGGTATCATTCTCACCGCTGCGGGCCTCGGTTTCATCGGGCTCGGTGCGCAGCCCCCGCTTCCCGAATGGGGTGCGATGATCGCACGCGGGCGTTCGTTCATTCTGGATCAATGGTGGGTTGCCACCATGCCCGGCTTTGCCATCATCATCGTCAGCCTTGGCTTCTGTTTCCTCGGCGACGGTCTGCGTGATGTGCTTGATCCCAAGAGCGGAGAACAGCGTTGAGCCTGCTTGAAATCGAAAATCTGCGGGTAACCTTCCCGACGCCAAAGGGCAATATCGACGTCGTGCGCGGCATTTCGTTCAACCTTGACCGGGAACGGCTGGGCATTGTTGGCGAAAGCGGCTCGGGCAAATCCATGACCGGGCGCGCCATCCTGAAGCTCATCCGCGCGCCGGGCAGAGTAAGTGCCGACACATTCCGGTTTGACGGAATTGATCTGCGTAACCAATCGGAAAAGGCCATGCGCAGCATAAGAGGCGCTCGCATTTCCATGGTAATGCAGGATCCGAAGTTCTCGCTCAACCCTGTAATGACTGTTGGCGAGCAGATCGCCGAAGCCCTGCAAACCCATAAGCGCCTGCCACGCCGCGAAATCCGCAACCGCGTACACACAATGCTTGAAGCAGTCCGAATAGCTGATCCCGAGCGCGTTGCCACACTCTACCCGCATGAAATATCCGGCGGCATGGGTCAGCGCGTCATGATTGCCATGATGCTCATCCCCGAGCCGGATTTGCTGATTGCTGACGAACCGACATCCGCCCTTGATGTTTCGGTTCAGGCGCAGGTGCTCGATATTATTGACGAGCAAGTCAAACGTAAAGGCATGGGGCTGATTTTCATCAGCCATGATCTCAATCTGGTGTCGAGTTATTGCGACCGCATTCTGGTGATGAATTCCGGCACAATTGTCGAGGAATGCAATGCAGGCGACCTGCGCAACGCAACCCATCCCTATACGCGGGGTCTGATTGCAGCCATCCCGCAGCTTAATGAAACACGCGACGAACTCCCTGTTCTCGACCGCAGCACATGGGTGGCCAAATGATTGCGCTGTCGCTTCAGAACCTCGATATCTTCTACGGTGAAACCCAGATCACTCACAATATCAACGTGGAGATCAAGGAAGGCGAAAGTTTCGCGCTTGTCGGCGAAAGCGGCTCCGGCAAATCAACCGTGCTCAAAGCCATTGCCGGATTGGCGCCGGAATGGTCGGGATCGATCAGCGCCTTCGGCCAACCGCGCAGCCACAATATCGATCAGCAGTTCGCCAAACATTGCCAGATGGTGTTTCAAGACCCTTACGGCTCATTGCATCCGCGCAAAACTGTTGATGCCACTTTAAGCGAACCACTGGCTATTCACGGAGTCAGCAACCAGAACGGCCGGGTCGAAGACATTCTGGTTGCAGTTGGTCTCGACCGGAAATTCCGCTTCCGCTACCCGCACCAACTGTCCGGCGGCCAGCGCCAGCGCGTTGCTATTGCGCGTGCCTTGATGCTTGAGCCGAAACTGCTGCTGCTTGACGAGCCGACCTCCGCACTCGACGTGTCGGTGCAGGCCGAAATTCTCAACCTGTTGAAACGGCTGCGCCGCGAGCAGAACCTCACCTTCCTGATGGTGACGCACAACCTGCCCGTCGTCTCGTTTCTGTGCGACCGTCTGGCTGTCATGCGGCATGGACGGATTGTCGAAATTGCCGATGTGGCCGAACTCAAGCGCGGCGCACTGAAAGAACCCTATTCGCGTGAGCTGATGGATATCAGCAGCGCGCATGCCGGTTAAAATTTACACCCGAGGAAATGAAAATGACACATGATGAGATAGCAGCGGCATTGACCGAGTTTGACACGCGCATTGCCAGTGACACGCAGGCTGACGCGCCTTGGCAGGCACTGCAAGTGCTCACACAAAAGCTGATCGGCGCGAAACTGTTCACCATCATGACCGTCGACATGAAGAATGAACTGGCCCGACGTGAATACACGTCTGACGCCGTCAGCTATCCGGTTTCCGGGACCAAGCCTATTCATTATGATCGCTGGTTCGACACTGTCCATAAGGACAAGCAGTCATTCGTCGCCAACACGATTGCCGATATCGCGACTGTTTTTTCCGACCATGAAACGATCTGGGCACTGGGATGCGGATCCGTCATCAACATTCCCGTGGTGATAGCCGGAGAATTGCTGGGCACCGTTAATTGCCTCGACGTGGAGCATCACTATACGCCGGAACGGGTGGAACGCTCCAAGCTGCTGGCAATGCCGGCCAAGCTCGCGTTTCTCGCTGCCAGCGCCAGGACCGTTTGACCGAAACACAAAATTCCTGTTCGCATCTCAGCGAACAGGAATGACAGCGGTTGCCTCGATTTCCACCAATGCCCGGTCTTCCAGCAGCGCCACAACCTGTACGAGTGTCATTGCTGGGTAATGGCGGCCAAACACCCGGCGATAGGCCTCACCCAGCTGCTTCTGTTCGGCAACATAAGTCTTCTTGTCCGTGATAAACCATGTGAGGCGCACCAGATCAGTCGTCTGCGCACCGGCGCTGGACAGGACATCGGCAATATTCCGCATGGCCTGTTCAGCCTGCGCGACAAAGTCATCGGTTTCGAACACCTGATCCTTGGTCCAGCCAATCTGTCCGCCGACAAAAACGGCCTTGCCCTCGGCCATCATGCCGTTCGAATAGCCCTTTGCCGCCGGCCAGCCCTGCGGGTGTATGATCTCTGCCATTCCAGTTTCCTACCTGATTATTTTCTTCATTATTGTTGATACGCCTTGCGCAACTGAAACCGCTGTATCTTTCCGGTTGCCGTCTTTGGCAGTGTGTCGAGAAATTTGATCGACCGCGGATATTTGTACGGCGCTATGACCTGTTTGACATGATCCTGCAAGCGTTTGACGGTTTCGGCACTCGGAGCAATATCGCCGCGCAAAACAATATGCGCCTGAACGATCTGACCACGCTCCTCATCGGGCGCACCGATCACCGCACATTCACTGACATCGGGATGGGCCAACAGCGCCGCTTCCACTTCCGGTCCGGCAATATTGTAGCCGGCCGAGATGATCATATCGTCGGAACGTGCAGCAAAATGGAAATAGCCGTCCTCATCCTGATAGAAGGAATCGCCGGTCAGGTTCCAGCCGTCACGCACGTAATTGGCCTGGCGCTTGTCAGCAAGATAACGGCAGCCGATCGGGCCGCGCACCGCAAGCCTGCCGATCTCACCGTGCGGTACCTGCTGCATGTCATCGTCAACAATGATCGCCTGATATCCGGTGACGGGTTTGCCTGTCTTGCCCGGCCCGGAATCCTCCAGCCGGTTGCTGATGAAGATATGCAGCATTTCCGTGGCGCCAATACCATCGAGCAGTGGCTTTCCGGTTTTCTGCATCCATGCTTCGTAGATCGGTGCCGGCAAAGTCTCACCAGCAGACACCGCGATACGCAGCGAAGACAGATCCGCGCCTTCGTTCATTGCCTGCAGCATGACACGGTAAGCCGTCGGTGCGGTGAAGCTGATCGTCGCCTTGTAGGTCTCGATAATGTCAATCATCTTGGGCGGTGTGGCCTGTTCCAGCAACGTGGCCGCCGCACCGAACCGCAATGGGAAAATGGCAAGGCCACCCAGACCAAAGGTAAAAGCAAGAGGGGGCGATCCCACAAAAATATCATCAGGGCGGACACCAAGCACTTCCTTGGCGTAACCATCGGCGATGATCAGCAAATCCCTATGGAAATGCATGGTCGCCTTCGGCTCGCCTGTGGTGCCCGAGGTAAAGCCGAGCAGCGCCACATCATCGCGCCCGGTCTTTACCGCTTCAAAGCGGACGGATTTATCGAGCGCAATCCGGTCAAGTTCGGCCTCATGATTGGCCGTTCCATCAAAGCCGACAACGCGTTTCAGAAACTTGCTTGTTTTGGCGCACGTTTCCATGTCTTCCAGCAAGCGGGTATCGCAGAGCGCCAGGGAGATTTCTGCCTTGTCGACAATCTGCGTAAGCTCGCCAACCCGCAGCATCGGCATGGTGTTGACCACGACCGCGCCAACCTTTGTTGCGGCCAGCCAGCAGGCCACCATGGCCGGATTGTTGGCGGAACGAATGAGAATGCGGTTGCCCGGTTCAATACCATAATTCTCAACCAGGGTATGGGCTATCCGGTTGGTCCAGTCGGTCAGTTCTTTGTAGGTGCGGCGTCGGCCATTGCCGATGAGCGCGGTATTGTCACCGAAACCCTTGGCAACCATGGCGTCGGTGAGTTCCACGGCGGCATTCAACCATTCCGGATACTGGAAGTTATCCATCAGCAATTCCGGCCATTCCTCGGACGGAGGAAGATTATCTCGGGTAAAGTGATCCGTATGCGCCGATGGTCCCAACATTCTTTTTATCCCCTGGCAAGTTCGTGCCTTGCGATGATTATTTTTTGTACGTCCGACGCGCCTTCATAGATGCGCAATGCCCTGATTTCCCGGTACAGGCGCTCGACAACACTCCCTTTGCGAACGCCATCGCCACCATGGATCTGAACTGCCTTGTCGATCACATTCTGCGCATGATCGGTGGCATAGAGTTTGGCCATCGCCGCCTCGCGGCTGACCCTTTCCGCACCACTGTCTTTGAGCCAAGCAGCCCGATAGACCAGCAGAGCGGCAGCATCGATATCAAGCGCCATGTCGGCGATATGGCCCTGCACCATCTGCAAGTCGGACATGGGCGCGCCGAACAGATGACGGCCATTGGCACGCTGGACAGCTTCATCGAGCGCGCGGCGGGCAAAACCCAGCGCCGCAGCTGCAACGGTGGAACGGAATACATCAAGCACCGACATGGCGATGCGGAAACCTTGCCCCGGCGCACCGATCAGCGCTGATGCCGGAATACGGCAATTGTCAAAAACCAGCCTCGCCAGCGGATGCGGAGCGATGACCTCCAGCCGCTCGGCAATGACAAGGCCGGGTGTATCTGCCGGGACGATAAAGGCCGAAATTCCCTTTGCACCATCGCCCTCGCCTGTACGGGCAAAGACCGTATAGACATCAGCAATGCCGCCATTGGAAATCCAGGTTTTCTCACCATTGAGAACGAAATGATCGCCGTCGCGAACCGCTGCAAGTTCCAGATTGGCGACGTCCGAGCCCGATTGCGGCTCGCTGAGGGCAAAGGCCGAGAGCGCCTTGCCTGCGCGTGTTTTTGTCAGCCAGAACTGCTTCTGTTCATCGGTTCCGAAGAGAGAAAGCGCGCCCGTTCCAAGACCCTGCATGGCGAAGGCAAAATCCGCCAGTCCATCATGCCGCGCCAGTGTTTCGCGGATGATGCAAAGGCTGCGAACATCAAGCTTACTCGCACGATTGTCAGGATCGATCGCCGTGTGCCCAAGCAGCCCTGCCTCGCCAAGCTTGGCAACCAACGCTTTGCAAGCCTCATCGGTATTGTCGTGGTCAATTTGCCCGGTGTTCGCCCCTGCCCATTGTTCGACGTCATCCGCCAGATGCCGGTGATGATCTTCGAAAAAAGGCCAGGACAAAAAGCTGCGATCACTCATCTCAGTCGCCCTTGAATGACGGTGTCTGATGCGCCACAAAAGCATCAAAGGCACGCTGGAAATCCTGCGTCTGCATGCAGATCGCCTGTGCCTGCGCCTCGGCTTCAATCGCCTGATCGATCGACATCGACCATTCCTGATTGAGCATGGTCTTCGTCATCATATGGCCGAATGTCGGACCATCGGCGAGGCGTTTCGCCAGTTTCAACGCTTCCTCATCCAGCGCGTCCGCATCGACAATGCGGTTGTAAAAACCCCAGCGCTCGCCTTCTTCTGCAGACATGCTGCGTCCGGTATAAAGCAGATCGGCAGCACGGCCCTGACCGATAATTCTCGGCAGGACGGCGCAAGCGCCCATATCGCATCCGGCAAGGCCGACACGGGTGAACAGAAATGCCGTCTTGGAAGCTGGTGTGGCCAGACGCAGGTCCGACGCCATGGCAATGATCGCACCTGCCCCGACGCAAACACCATCCACAGCAGCGATGACCGGCTTGCCACAATGCATGATCGCTTTGACCAGATCACCCGTCATACGGGTGAATTCCAGCAGGCTTTTCATGTCCATTTTCAACAGCGGTCCGATAATGTCATGCACATCGCCGCCGGAGCAGAAATTGCCGCCATTCGAACCAAAGACCACAGCCTTGATATCGTCCGCGTAGACAAGTGCGCGGAAGCAATCGCGCAGTTCCGCATAACTTTCGAAGGTCAGCGGGTTCTTGCGCTCCGGCCGGTCGAGCGAGACAACAGCGATGCCGTCGGTCACGTCCCATTTGAAATGCGTGGCCTTGTAATTCGCCATCTCACGCATCGTGTTCCTCCCCGTTATGTAGCCCCTGCGCATGTTCGATCGTATCCAGCGTGGCGAGCAGTTCGGCCGAGACATCAGAAGGCAGGCTTCCGAAAATCTCGTTGATCCAGATCTCATGCGCGGCAGCCATCCTGGCGAATTCATCACGCCCTCGCTGCGTGAGGCGGACCAGCATGGCGCGCTTGTCACCGGCAACCGGCACCCGCAATACGGCACCGTCGGACACCAGCCGCTCAATGATGCCCGTGACATTGCCATTGGAGACACGCAAAGCCGAAGACAACTCGCTCATCTTCAACCCATCCTCGAACCGGTAAAGCGCGGCCATGACATCAAAGCGCGGCAGTGTCGTATCGAACTCGACACGCAGATTCTCGCGTACAATGGCTTCGACATGTTTTGTCGCTTTGAGCATTTTCAGCCAGACGCGCAGGCTTTGCTTGACGAGCGCAGGTTCCGGTTTCAGGGCGGCGGACTGGCTGTTCTTATTGCTCATATTTCGCCTCCTGAAATGGATATGGCCTGACCGGTGACCGACCCTGAATGCGGACCACACAGCCAGAGCACGGTTTGCGCGACTTCGTCCGGTTGAATCATCCGCTTCTGCGGATTGGATGCAACAAGTGCGGCAACCGCATCTTCCCGGCTCTTGCCCGTCTTCTGCACAATGGTGTCAATCGAACGCTCAAGCAGCGGCGTATCGGTAAAACCGGGGCAGATTGCGTTTACGGTGACACCTGTCTTGGCCAGTTCCAGCGCAAGGGAGCGTGTCAACCCAATCACACCGTGCTTGGCCGCAGAGTAGGCGGAAACATAGGGGTAGCCCTTGATACCCGCTGTGGAAGCTACGGCAATCAACCGCCCGCTATCCTTCTTCAACATCGCTGGAAGAGCCAGTTGAAACGTCAGGAACACACCCGTGAGATTGAGATCGATTTGGCTTTGCCACGTCTGCAGATCAAGTTTCAGGAAGGGCGCGCTTGCCGCAGCCCCTGCATTGGCAATTGCAATGTCGAGCAGGCCGATATCCTTGCCGATACGCTCAAACAATTCGCGCGATGATGTCTCGTCGGTGACATCGGCAGCAATCGGGATAATCCGCTTTGACTGTGCTGCGATTTCATTGAGAGCATCCATACGCCGCCCGGCAATCACCACCTGCGCGCCTTGTTCTGCCAAGGCAAGCGCAATGGCAGCGCCGACACCGGAACCGCCGCCTGTGACCAGAGCAATCTTTCCTTCGAGTAACCCGGTCATCTACGCGCCCTCGATTGGTGTAACAGTTTCAGCGCGTTCAGCGAGGCGATACATCTGGTCCCGGCCCGGGTAATAGGGTTTCGGCCACGTCACGCCTTTATCGCCAAGCGCCACGGCTGCATGCAGGGTCCAGTAGGGATCGGCCAAATGCGGGCGGGCAAGACAGACCAGATCCGCACGCCCGGCCAGCAGGATGGAGTTGGCGTGATCCGGCTCATAAATATTGCCGACGGCCATGGTCGCCATTCCAGTCTCATTGCGGATGCGGTCTGAAAACGGTGTCTGAAACATGCGGCCATAGACTGGTTTTGCCTCAACCGATGTCTGCCCCGCCGATACATCGCAAATGTCGACACCAGCCTCCTGCAACAGGCGGGCAATCTCCACAGCTTCGTGCGGCGTGATACCCTGTTCACCCATCCAGTCATTGGCGGAGATGCGTACGGATATCGGCTTTTCGGAAGGCCAGACCAGTCGGACCGCATGGAAGATTTCCAAGGGATAACGCATGCGATTTTCCAGCGAACCGCCATAGGCATCCGTCCGGTTATTCATAACCGGTGTGATGAATGATGACAGCAGATAGCCGTGCGCCGCGTGGATTTCGAGCATGTCGAAACCGGCGCGCTCCGCCATTTCAGCCGAGGCGACAAATTGGTCGCGCACGCGGTCCATGTCGGCCCGCGTCATGGCAGTCGGTGTCTGATTGTTTGCCGACCATGGCAAATCCGAGGACGAGAGAACGGGCCAATTGCCATCGGGCAATGGCTCGTCCGTACCTTCCCAGCCAAGCCGGGTGGAACCTTTCGCGCCGGAATGCCCAAGCTGACAACTGATCTTCGCCTCAGTCTCGCTGTGGACAAAATCAACAATCCGTTTCCACGCGGTTTCGTGTGCAGGCGCATACATGCCCGTACAACCGGGTGTGATCCGCCCTTCAGGGCTGACGCAGGTCATCTCAATGGTGACCATACCGGCTCCGCCCTTGGCGCGTTCGCCATAGTGAATCAGATGCCAGTCGGTCGGGGTGCCATCGACAGCCTTGTACTGCGCCATGGGCGAAACCACGATCCGGTTTTTCAACGCCATTTCGCGCAGCTTGAACGGCGCAAACATCGGCGCACGATGTGTATTCTTCCCCGCACCCGCCTGTTCCTGAAACCATGTCTCGGCGCTTGCCAGCCATTTCCTGTCGCGCAACCGAAGGTTTTCATGGCTGATACGCTGCGAGCGGGTCAGCAGGGAATAGTTGAACTGGACAGGATCGAGATCAAAGTAACGCTCGACATCCTCAAACCATTCGAGCGAATTGCGTGCCGCCGATTGCAGGCGTAACACCTGCAGGCGCCGTTCGTCTTCATATTTGGCAAAGGCGTCTTTGACAGTCTTTTCTGTATTCAAATAGCCAGCCAGCGCAATCGCACTTTCCAGCGCCAGCTTGGTGCCTGAACCAATGGAGAAATGCGCCGTCGCGGCCGCATCGCCCAGCAAAACCACGTTGTCATGCGACCACTTTTCACACAACACACGCGGAAAGCTGATCCAGGCGGAACCGCGAATGTGGTTGGCATTGGTCATCAATGCATGGCCACCGAGATATTTTGCAAAAATCCGCTCGCAGATCGCGATGGAATCCTGCTGGCTCAAACTGCCGAAGCCGAACCTATCCCAGGTTTCCTGACTGCATTCGACGATGAATGTCGCGGTGTCACCGTCAAACTGATAGGCATGAGCCCAAACCCAGCCATGCTCGGTTTCTTCGAAAATGAAGGTGAAAGCGTTGTCAAACTTCTGATGCGTGCCGAGCCAGACAAATTTGCATTTGCGTGTATCGACTTCCGGTTTGAAATGCTCGGCAAAAGCCGAGCGGACGCGTGAGTTCAAGCCATCAGCAGCGACAACGAGATCATACTCTTGGGCAAGGGTAGCAATATCCTCGACCGTTGTTTCGAACTGGAGATGAACACCAAGCTCGCGCGCTCTATCCTGCAACAGCATCAGCAGTTTCTTGCGGCCGATGCCACAAAAGCCGTGCCCCGTCGACACCGTTTCCGTGGTCTTGAAATGAACCGCAATATCATCCCAATACGCGAAATGCGCGCGGATCGCCTCGGCACTGACCGGATCATTCGCCGCAAGGTTGAACAACGTTTCGCTTGATAGCACCACGCCCCAGCCAAATGTATCGTCAGCCTTGTTGCGTTCAATAATTGTAATGTCGTGGCCGGGATCGCGCAGCTTCATGCTGATCGCGAAATAGAGACCGGCGGGCCCTCCTCCAAGACAAGCGATCCTCATAAGGCATACTCCCGTTCGACCTTGCTCATCGTGTCACCGCATCAAAATAATTTCAAGCTTGAAATTTCAAGCTTGAATAATTTTCGATTTATGCGGATAGTCTTCTCAAGCAGAGCAAACTGCAGGGGGGATGCGATATGGAAAACTATATCCAAACCGATGTGAAGGATGGTTATGCCATCCTGACATTGACGCGCCCCGAAGCACGCAATGCTCTCAACACCAGCATGCTGCGGCAACTGGCGGAAGAGCTCTCCCGCTTTGATCGCGAGCCGGATATCCGCGTAGTTATCCTGACCGGCGCCGATGGCAATTTTGCCTCCGGCGCGGATATTGGTGAGATTGCCGAAAAGACAGCGATTGACGGCGTGCATGATCTGCGGCTGCATTCATGGGAAACCATTGCAAGATTCCGCAAGCCACTGATTGCCGCTGTCGAAGGCTATTGCCTTGGCGGCGGTTTTGAATTGGCACAGCGCTGCGATCTGATTGTAGCTGCAGACAATGCAATCTTTGGCCAACCGGAAGTCCGCCTTGGCCTTATCCCCGGCGCAGGCGGTATCCAGCGGTTAACCTCACTTCTTGGAAAATCCCGCGCGATGCGCCTGCTCCTGACCGGCGAGACAATCACCGGAGCTCAGGCATTTGACTGGGGCATCACCTCGCATAAGACCCTTCCCGGCGACAGCCTCACAACCGCGGAAGAATTGGCAGCCAAACTCGCCAGGGGCGCTCCACTTGCACTGCAATTTACCAAACAGGCTGTCCTGACCGCACTGGAAAATTACGACGGTTTTGCCTTGGAGCGCCGGTCGTTTGAACTGCTGCTTTCAACTGATGACAAGGCCGAGGGCATCGAGGCTTTCCGCTCCAAACGGCAACCGGTTTTTAGAGGTAGATAGCGTGGAAAACCCGATCAACACCATTGGCGTAGCGGGTGCAGGCACAATGGGCCGTGGCATTGCGCAGTTGATGGCACGCTCGGGTCTGCGGACAATCCTTTATGACGCGCAGGACGGTATGGCCGCCAAGGCAAAGGCTGCAATCCTTGCCGAGATTGACCAGCGGATAGCGCGTGGCAAACCCGCTTCAGCAGAGCGCGAAGCCTGTGCCCGAAATATCGCTGTCGCGACTGCTCTCGATGATTTCGCACCGGCGGATTTGGTAATCGAGGCAATCATCGAAACACGCGACGCCAAGGCAGGATTGTTTCAGGCCTTGGAAGCCATCTGCAGCGGGACTTGTTTGCTGGCTACCAATACATCTTCGCTTTCCGTTGACGACATTGCCGGGTCCATTCAACACCCCGAGCGCTTCGCTGGATTGCACTTCTTCAATCCTGCACCAGTGATGAAACTGGTCGAGGTCGTCACTGGTTTTCGAACCGGTAACAGCGTCATAAAGCGCCTTGCAGAGCTTGTCAGAACGCTGGGAAAGACACCTGTTGAAGTGAGCGACAGCCCCGGGTTTCTGGTCAATCGCTGCGCCCGACCCTTTTACGGTGAAGCACTGCAAATTCTCGAAGACGGTGTGGCGGATGCTGCAATTATCGATGCATGCCTGAAATCATCTGGCGGTTTCCCCCTCGGCCCATTTGAACTGATCGATCTTGTCGGTGTGGATATCAACCTTGCCGCCACCGCATCCGTCTGGAACGGCTTTCATCAATCGCCTCGCTTCAAGCCCTCGCCCTTGCTGCAAGACATGAAAAACAAGGGCAAGCTTGGACGCAAAACCGGTTCCGGTTTCTTCACATATCCACGTCAGGACAATGTGCTCGCAAGCGAAAGCCGGGTATTAACCGCTGATGACCTGAAGCAGCAATTGACCTTGTCGCCAGACATTGCTGTGCATATCAGCGATGGCCGCTCGGCCAAAGAAATATCGGCTGATGGCGTGCACCCAACCATCGTGCTGGACCGCCAAGTTGGTAGCTGGACGAAATCACCTTCGCTCGCCTTTTCAGCCCATGACGTTCGGGAGCGCGACCTTCAATCGATGATCCTGCAGGCAAAGGAACTCGGTATTGACCTGCATAAGGTTGCCGATACGCCGGGGCTTATCTTTCTGCGCGTTGCCGCCATGCTGGTGAATGAAGCAGCGTTTGCTTTCGAACAACGGCTGGCAACAGCAGGAGATATCGACACGGCGCTGAAACTTGGCTTGAATTTCCGGCACGGCCCGCACGAAATGCTGCGGGCTTTAGGGCTGCAACCAGTCGTCAATACGCTCGATCGTTGCGCCAAGCTGCATGCTGCCGGCCGCTATGCAATTTGCCCCTCCATCAACGCATTTGCTGGAGACGCGATCGAAGCTGTTTGACCACGCGGGGACTTGCATCCCCGCTCAATTTAGAATTGAGATGAACCATAAAACAAGGGGAACGACGCAATGAAAAGAATAGCAGCGGCAGCTCTGGGACTTGGTCTGGCTTTTTCAAGCCCCGCCATGGCTGAACCACTCAAGATTGGCATGATCACCACACTGTCGGGTGGCGGTGCGGGTCTCGGCATCGATATTCGTGACGGTTTCCTGCTTGCAATCAAACAGTCGGGCAACAAGGATATCAAGGTCATTGTTGAAGACGATGCGCAGAAGCCTGAGCTTGCCGTGCAGATCGCCGACAAGATGGTTCAGAGCGAAAAGGTCGATATTCTGACCGGTATTGTCTGGTCCAACCTCGCCATGGCCGTGGTGCCGGGTGTTGTCGGCCAAGGGACATTCTATCTTTCCACCAATGCCGGCCCATCGGCTTTGGCAGGCGCCAAGTGCAATCCCAATTATTTCAATGTCGCCTATCAGAACGACAATCTGCATGAGGCAATGGGCAATTATACCAACACGATCAACTACAAGAAGACTTTCATTCTCGCGCCCAATTATCCCGCAGGCACCGATGCATTGACGGGCTTCAAGCGTTTCTACAAGGGCGCTCTGGCTGGCGAAGTCTACACCAAGGTTGGCCAGACGGACTATGCCACCGAGATCGCGCAAATCCGTGCTTCCGGTGCAGATTCGGTCTATTTCTTCCTGCCCGGCGGCATGGGCATCGCTTTCATGAAGCAGTATTCGCAATCAGGTATTTCCACACCTGTCATGGGTCCGGGCTTTTCTTTTGATCAGGACGTTCTCGGCGCCGTTGGCGATGCGGCAATCGGGGTAAAGAACTCATCGCATTGGTCGAAAGATCTCGATAATGCGGCCAACAAGAAATACGTGGCAGCATTCAAGGCCGAGTATAACCGTCTGCCATCGCTCTATGCGACACAGGGCTACGACACTGCCAATCTTATCCTCTCGGCAGCAGCTAAAGCGAGCGTCAAGGACAAGGATGCGTTCCGGGCGGCACTGAAAGAAGCCAAGTTCGACTCTGTTCGCGGCAAGTTCAAGTTCGGCAACAACAACCATCCGATTCAGGACATCTACGTGCGTGAAGTCATCAAGGAAGACGGTGTTCTGACCAACAAGATCATCGCCACGAGCTTCACCGATCATCAGGATGCCTATGCAAAAGACTGCAAGATGTGAGCGGGAATATTGTGCGCGGGTCATTGATCCGCGCACGCCTTCGCTTGCATCATCGGTTCACCGGATTGGATAGAAGTTGTCATCTGCTCTCTTAATCGAACAAGTGCTGAATGGGCTGCAGTTTGGCGTGATGCTGTTTCTGATGGCGGCAGGCCTGACGCTGATTTTCGGTGTCATGGGTGTGATCAATCTTGCCCATGGCTCGCTCTATATGGTCGGCGCTTTCGCCTGCGCGGCCGTTGCAGCCTATACCGGCTCGTTCTGGCTTGGCCTCGTTGCTAGCCTTGCGGCGGCGGCGGCAGCGGGCGCGATCGTTGAAGTGACCGTTATCCGGCGTCTTTACAGCCGCGATCACCTTGATCAGGTGCTCGCAACCTTTGCGCTTATTCTGATCTTTTCTGAAGGCACCCGCTGGGTCTTCGGTTCCTTCCCGCTTTACCTCGATATACCGCCGGTATTGCAAGGCGCGGTCAGCTTGCCGGGAGGCGCACAATATCAGCTCTACCGGCTTGCCATCATCGCCGCGGGTCTCGTTGTCGCCATCGGGCTCTATCTGCTTATCTCAAGGACAAGGCTCGGCATGCGTATACGCGCCGGTGAATCCGACCGCGAAATGATCGGCGCTCTTGGCGTGGACATCGCCTCACTGAATACAATCGTCTTTGCGCTTGGTGCAGCACTGGCTGGTCTGGCTGGCGCGCTGGTCGGCGCGCTGCAATCCGTGCAGGTCGGCATGGGTGAACCGGTTTTGATCCTCGCTTTTGTGGTCATTGTGATCGGCGGTATCGGGTCCATCAAAGGCGCGCTCATCGGCGCAATCCTTGTGGGTGTCGTTGACACAATGGGCCGCTTTCTTCTGCCGCAACTGCTCACCCTGTTCATGGAACCATCACAGGCAGCAACAGCAGGCGCGGCAATTGCCTCAATGCTCATCTACATCGTTATGGCCTTCATTCTGGCAGTGAGGCCGAAAGGTCTTTTTGCGGTCAACGCGTGAATAATATGGCCAACCGGGAAAAACTGATCAACACCGCTCTCGCTCTGCTTTTGCCTGCTCTGGCGCTCGCAGCCTATGGTATGGGCGAGCCATTCTATGTGACGCTTGCAACGCGCATTGCCATCCTTGCGCTTGCTGCGGCCGGACTCAATCTTGCGCTCGGGCTGGGCGGCCTCGTCTCCTTTGGCCATGCGGCCTTTTTTGGCATTGGCGGTTATATGGCCGGGATATTCGCCACGCACGCTTTCAATCAAACACCACTTTTCACATGGCCAATCGAGATTGCAGCCACCGATCAGATGCCTGTCATCTGGCTTGTCAGCGCTGGTGTAGCCGCTCTGGTAGCCTTGCCTATCGGGTTGATCAGCCTGCGCACATCAGGCGTGTATTTCATCATGATCACCCTCGCCTTTGCGCAGATGATCTACTACTTCGCCATCTCCTGGCCGGCCTATGGCGGTGAAGATGGCCTGTCGATCACCATGCGCAATGGTTTTCCCGGCGTAAATACACTGGACCCATTGAATTACTTCCTGATCGCCTACGGCCTCCTGTTGCTGGTCCTGTTCATCTTCACACGCATCCGCGATTCACGTTTCGGTGCAGCCCTGCAGGCAGCACGGCAAAATGAAGTCCGTGTTGCATCCATCGGGATACGGCCCTTGCGCATCCGACTTGCCGCCTTCGTTATCTCTGCCATGATCACCGCCGTTGCAGGTGCGCTCTTTGCCGATCTCAATCGCTTCGTAGGCCCCTCGATGCTTTCATGGAACATGTCGGGCGAGTTGATCGTGCTGATCATATTGGGCGGGACCGGACGGCTCTTTGGCCCCGTGGCGGGCGCGATCCTCTTTGTCCTCTTCGAATTTGCACTGGGCGGATTGACCGAACATTGGCAACTCTTCCTTGGTCTTATTCTTCTTGGCGTGGTGCTGTTTGTACGCGGCGGCCTCATTGGCCTTCTTGCCGGGAAGGTGCATCATGGCTGAACCTGTCCTCAATATCTGTAATCTGTGCAAATCCTTCGGCGCGTTGAAAGCAACCGACGATGTCAGCCTTGATCTTTATCCCGGCGAAATTCATGCGCTGATCGGACCGAACGGTGCCGGAAAATCGACGCTCATTCACCAGATCGCCGGAACACTGAAACATAATACCGGCTCGATCCATTTCATGGGCCGTGACGTTTCGGCACTCGGCGTCTCGCATCGCGCGCAACTCGGGCTTGGCCGCACCTTTCAGATATCATCGCTAACACCGGAATTCTCGGCACTGCGGAATGTCATGCTCGCCGTTCAGGCCAACCAGGGCTCCAGCTTTCGCTTCTGGCAGCCCGTCATGGCTGACGCATCCCTCAAGGATAGGGCAATGCACATGCTCGAACGTGTGGGATTGGTTGACCGCGCCCCGGTTCCCAGCGCCGAGCTTTCCCATGGCGAACGTCGCCAGCTCGAAATTGCCATTGCGCTGGCGCTCGAGCCAAAGGCCTTTCTGCTTGATGAACCTATGGCAGGCATGGGGCCGGAAGGTTCGAAAAGGCTGACTGGATTTCTCGATACATTGCGGCATGAAGCGCCAATCCTGCTCATCGAGCATGATATGGATGCAGTTTTTGCCCTCGCAGACCGTATTTCAGTGCTTGTCTACGGCCGCATCATAGCAACCGGCACTGTCGATGATATCCGCCGCAATCCGCAGGTGCGCGAAGCCTATCTCGGGGAGAGCGTCTGATGCTGCTTGAACTCGCCAAGGTGGAGACCTTTTACGGTGCATCGCAAGCACTTTTTGGTGTCGATCTGCACATGGCCGAAGGCGAGGTCGTGGCGCTTATGGGCCGCAACGGCATGGGCAAGACAACAACAATCCGCTCCATCTTCGGCCTCTCACCTCTCCGCCACGGGACCATCCGCTTTGACGGCAAGGATATTTCTGCGACAAAGCCTTATCGTATTGCCCGGCTTGGCCTCGGCCTTGTCCCGGAGGGGCGGCGATGCTTTGCCAATTTGACCGTCGCAGAAAATCTGCTGGCATCAGCGCGCCGTGGTGTCTGGACAATCAAAGAGGTCAACGCGCTGTTCCCGCGTCTTGCCGAGCGCTCGGGCCAATATGCCAACACGCTCTCGGGCGGAGAGCAGCAGATGCTGGCTGTCGGGCGCGCGCTGATGACCAATCCCCAACTGATTGTGCTTGATGAAGCGACGGAAGGTCTGGCCCCGGTGATCCGGCAGGAAATCTGGAAGGCGATTGCCACACTCAAAAGCCGCGGCCAGTCCATTCTGGTGGTTGACAAGACATTGTCCGAGCTTTTGCCGGTGGCAGACCGCTGTGTCATCCTTGAAAGAGGCAGCACTGTCTGGACCGGCATGCCGCAAGAACTGACGGCAGAACTGCAGGATCGCTATCTCGGTGTGTGACGGATTCCGGGAAAGAAAACCGTCACACATTTGCTGTTACTGACGCCCCTTCCAGCCAAGAAGGCGCATAGCATTGGCTGTTACAAGCACCGTCGCGCCGGTGTCGGCAAGGATAGCCGGCCATAATCCGGTCAATCCGATGATTGTGGTGACGAGAAAGACCGCCTTCAACCCAAGTGCAACGCCGATGTTCTGACGAATATTGCTCATCACTGTTTTCGACAGGTCGATCATGTTGGCGACGTCAATGACACGGCCATGCAGAATAGCGGCGTCCGCTGTTTCCAGTGCCACATCCGTACCGCCGCCCATGGCAATCCCGATATCGGCAGCGGCCAGAGCCGGCACATCATTGATCCCATCACCGACCTTGGCAACCGTCAAGCCGGAGCGTTGCATCTCGCCGACAATCCGTTGCTTGTCCTGCGGCAGCAGTTCGGCCCTGGGTTCAATACCCAGTTTGGAAGCAATCGCTTCGGCGGTCCGGCGGTTATCACCGGTCAGCATCACCGCCTTGATGCCTTGCTCGCGCAAAACGGCAAGCCCGCGCTCAGCGTCTGCACGCGGTTCATCACGCATGGCAAGAAGCCCCGCCAGTTTGCCGGAAACAACAACGAGGGAAACGGTCTTACCTTGGTCATTCAAGGCTTCGATGGAGGCCATTTGTTCAGCACTAAGGGCAATCGTTTCCGCAACCGCGTGCGGTGAACCGAGAAACACAATCTTGTCCCCGACTGTTCCCTCGACACCCTTGCCAGAAACGGCTTTGGCTGATTTAGATGGCAGGATCGGGATATTGTCTGCCTTTGCCCGGTCAAGTATGGCCATGGCCAGCGGATGGCTCGAACCGGTTTCCAGCGCAGCCGCCAGCGAAAGGATTTCCTTTTCTGGCAGGCCCAGAGAGACGATATCGGTGACCACCGGTTTGCCCTCGGTCAACGTACCTGTCTTGTCGAACGCAACGGCCGTGACCTTTCTGAAGGTTTCGAGCACTGCGCCGCCCTTCATCAGCAGGCCGCGCCGGGCGCCCGCAGACAATCCGGCTGCAATCGCTGCAGGTGTCGAAATCACCAGAGCGCATGGGCAACCGATCAGGAGTATGGCGAGACCCTTATAGACCCACTCGCTCCAGACGCCACCGAGGAACAGCGGCGGCACAACAGCGACCAGCGCTGCCACGACCATGATTGCAGGCGTATAGTATCGCGAGAAGCCGTCGATGAACCGTTCCGTTGGGGCTTTGCTTTCCTGCGCTTCCTCAACAAGCCGGATAACGCGGGCAATCGTGTTGTCACTGGATGTTGCCGTTACGCGGATGCGGAGCACGCCGTCTGTATTGATAGTTCCGGCAAAAACCGCATCGCTGACACTCTTGCGCTTGGGCGTACTTTCGCCCGTCACCGGGGCTTCGTCGATTTCGCTCGTACCTTCGGTGATCTCGCCATCCGCCGGAATGCGGTCGCCGGGACGTACGAGAATAATATCACCAACGGCAAGCGCATCGGCAGGTACAGAGATGGTATCACCACCGCGTTCGACCAAAGCGGTTTTTGGAACGAGATCAGCCAATCCCTGAATGCTGGCACGCGCCCTGCCCGCTGCAACGCCTTCCAGCAATTCCCCGATCAGGAACAGGAAGACGACAGCCGCTGCCTCTTCGCCGGCACCGATGAAAACGGCACCGATAGCTGCAATCGTCATCAGCATTTCAATGGAAAACGGCGTGCCGGAGCGAGCAGCCATGAACGCGCGGCGGGCGATGGGCACAAGCCCGACGAACATCGCAACAACAAAAGCCCAGTTGGCAATATCAGGGAATATCTTCCCTACCGCATAAGCGGCTACCAGAGCCAGACCACTGATGATGGTCAGAAAGCCCTTGCGGCTTTGCCACCAGCGGGCCGGGCTTGAACTTTGCACCAGTGATGCCGTCGTTTCAGCATTAGCGCTGACACCCGGATGACCATGATTTGTATGATCGTGGCCGGAATGATCATGATCTGCATGGTCATGTCCGGCGTGATCATGCCCCTCATGCGCATGATTGTGGTTCGCATGGTCATGACCGCAGCACGCTCCAGCAGGTGCGGAAGTCGCTGCTTTGGCGGTCAGTGGAGAAACCTTATAGCCGAGGCCATTCACTTTTTTCTGCAGAACGCCCAGATCGGCACTTTCATCATGCTTGACTGTCATGGTGCCAGCAGTGACCGAAACGGAAATGTCAGCGACACCCGGCAAGCGGCGGACAGCAGTATCAATTTTGGCCGCGCAGCTGGCGCAGTCCATGCCTTCGACCCGGAAGCGGGTTTGCGTTGGCGTTGCAGTCATGATTCAACCTCTCTTGACTCTGTTGACGGCAACGCTACATGCTCTAGTGACTAGAGGAGCAAGCAGAATGTTGAAAGAAATTTCAATTGGTGAGGCAGCCAAGCGCAGCGGTGTCAAAGTGCCGACAATTCGCTATTACGAGCAGATCGGTTTGCTGGCCGCACCGGCGCGTACCGATGGCAACCGCAGACATTATGAAGATACGGATATCCGCAGACTGGCGTTTATTCGGCATGCGCGGGAACTGGGCTTCGAGATCGATGCGATCCGGACGCTGCTGCATCTCCAGGACGATCCCAACCAGCCTTGCGAAACAGCCGATGGCATTGCCAATGCCCGGCTCGTCGAAGTCGAACAGCGTATCCGCAGCCTCAATGCGTTGAAAGCCGAGCTCGAGCTGATGGTTGAGGGATGCAGACATGGCAAAGTGGGTGAATGCCGGGTGATTGAAATTCTCGCCGATCACGGTAAGTGCGCTCATCCGCACCACTGAGTGGTGGCCCGGCACTGGGCCACCCCATTTGTGTCAGATCACCAGCAGCGGTGCCTTGCCCGGAACG
Source organism: Phyllobacterium sp. 628 (assembly GCF_014189505.1). Classification (GTDB taxonomy): domain Bacteria; phylum Pseudomonadota; class Alphaproteobacteria; order Rhizobiales; family Rhizobiaceae; genus Phyllobacterium. Next base: position 47,525 of record NZ_CP050300.1, read on the forward strand.
CGATCATAGAGATCAATCACGTCCTGATTGAACATACGTACACAGCCTGACGATGCAGACTTGCCGATGGACTTCCAGTCGGGCGAGCCATGAATACGGTAAAGCGTATCCTGACCGTCCTTGAAGATGTAAAGCGCACGCGAACCCAGCGGATTGCTGACACCGGGCGGCATGCCCTGCCGCCATTTTTCCAGCTTTGGATCGCGCGAAATCATCGCTGATGGCGGTGTCCATGTCGGCCACTTGCGCTTCCATTGAACAATTGCACGGCCCTTCCACGAATAACCCTGACGGCCAAGCCCGACGCCATAGCGCATCGCCTTGCCGTCCTTCAAAACCAGATAGAGGAACTTATCGACCGTATTGACCACAATGGTTCCGGGCTTCTCTCCCGTCGGGTCATCGACGACCTGTCGCAGGAATTTTTCATTGACCTTGGCGAACGGGATAGCCGGCAGCTTGTACCCATCCTCTTCCACAGCCTGATACATGCTCACATATTCCGGCTTTGCAGGTGCAACCACGGTGGGTGCGGGTGTTTGTTCCGGCATCGGGGGATTCAAACTATCGGCAACTTCAAGGGATTGCTTGGGCAATTGGGCACAGGCTGAAACCGCGGCGGCTCCAATGATCGACAGGCCGGTCAGGAATGACCGGCGTGAAACGAGGGATGACATTCTATATGCTTTCAAACGATGGGAAATGCTGGGCGGACAAACGGTCGTGGACACCGCTTCAGCCCTCTTTTAAAACGGATCGCGGCAACCGTGTGTCAAAAATCAAGGCCAACCGCAATGTCTCGGACGCTGTTGCATTATAATCACAGTATGTTTCAGCCTGTAAAATTACGTTATATCATTTGAACGCTCGCACTTTAGTCTTTGGTGCTGCCTTCCCACGTTCCATGGGATATGCCGTCCTGTTTCTCCATAAATGCTATCACCGCATCGATTTCGTGTGGATCAATCGCCGTACTGACAAGCGTCGCGGTGATCTCGACGGTGTCATCGCCGCGCTCGGCAATCTCCACATCGCTCACCGGATAATCCGCATCTTCCAGACGCTCGACCAGCAGATCCCGCATGGCGGGCATGGCCGCGTGGCTTGATATCAGCCTGACTTCATAGGTTGCCTCGGCCGCCTGTTCGCTGATCGGGATGCGGTTGATGAAATTGACCAGCGGCCGGAGCAGCGTATTGCCCGCAAGCACGAACACGGTCAGCAGCGCCGCCTCGGCAATCATATCGGTCCCGGCGCAAGCACCAACGGCAGCAGAACACCAAAGCGTTGCCGCCGTGTTGAGCCCGCGAACGTTCATGCCCTCTTTCATGATGACACCGGCACCAAGAAAGCCGATGCCTGAAACCACGTAGGAAATCACGCGTACAGCCTCGGTCGTTCCGGCAATGCGCTGCGCCAGATCGACAAAAGCGGCTGCTCCGATGGCGACCAGGACATTGGTTCGCAGTCCCGCCGTTCGTTGCCGGTATTGGCGCTCGGCTCCGATCAGCGTGCCGAAAACAAAGGCGGCTATGAAACTGACCGTCGTATCGAGAAACGGATAAAGATCGAATGTCTGAATAAATTTCATTTCAACACCACGGCATATCAGATGCGTCAGGGTAACATTGACCTAACGAACACAGGCCGAATATCCAGTTTCGCCAAAGAGATTATCTCCGCGCAGATTGACTGGCACAGACTGTCACCCTCCGGACTGTCGGAGAAGTATTCTTCTTCCGAGGGAAGCTGCACAATGCGTGCGGTAACCACCGGAATATGTCTTTCCTGAGCCTGCTGCACGAGTTCATGCACATGCCTGCCGCCCGGAAAAGCCAGCAATGCATCCGGACGGCTATCCCCAAGCATGAACAGGTTGCGCTTTGTATCTGCCTGTTTGCCAAGCAAAGACCAGTTTGCGGGATAGCGGATGATATGCACATCGTTCTGCCGGGCCCAATCTTCGGCAACGGACCCTATGGTCGGCAAGCCACCATGAATAAGGACCGTTATAGGGTATTCCGCGTGGATACGGTTGAGTTCGCCGAGAATGGCTGCAGCATCATCAAAATGCCGTCCGCCTGAGATTAAAAGGCGCATGATCTTGCTCCTTGCAGGTTGTGTATTGAAATTGGACAGCACATTACCAGCGCGTGCGGCGAAGAATCCGGATGGCTGCCTGATTGCAGGCTGAGGACCATTGAACAAGGCGCCAGCTGCGGCGTCGGGAAAGTATCCCCCAGCGATGCAGGCGAACAGCCAGCCAGAACAGGATTTGCCCGGCCACGGCCAGCATCCAGCAGATCCACCGGAACAGTTGACCCTTGATCCACGACTCAGGACCATTCGGCCGCGGCGGATTGGATCGCTTCGAGTAGCGCTTGGGCACACCGCCCAAAGAGCCTCTGGATGAGGCTCCGGACTGAAAGTGAAAGGCAGAAACAATGATGCTCATATCAGATCTCCTCTGACACCGGTTCTCCAAACCCCTGACTGCGTTTATGAGGTTTGGAAGTTTTCAAGAATTGGAAGGTAACGGGCGGCATCAGCCGCCCGTTGATGGATGGCTTAGAACCACTGGCCAAAACGGCGGATATAGATCGTCTTCATGGTCTGGGCGACAATGCAGTAGCTGAGCAAAGTTCCTGCCAGCCAAGGGAAATAAGCCCAGGGCAGCGGCTGCAAACCAACCATGGCACCAAGCGGCGAGAACGGTACATAGATGCCAAGCCCCATGACCAGAACTGACATCAGCAGAACCGGAAGCGCCGCTGTGCTCTGGATGAACGGGATCTTCTGCGTGCGCAGCATGTGAACGACCAGCGTCTGGGACAGCAGGCCTTCGATGAACCAGCCGGACTGGAACAGTGACTGATGTTCGGGTGCATTGGCGGCGAAGACATACCACATCAGGGCGTAGGTCGTGATGTCGAAGATCGACGAGGTCGGTCCGATCCAAAGCATGAAGCGGCCGATATTCCTGGCATCCCACTTACGCGGCTTGCTCAGGAACTCCTTGTCCATCCGGTCCCACGGCAGAGCCAGCTGGGAAATGTCATACATCAGATTCTGGATGAGCAGATGGATAGCCAGCATCGGCATGAACGGGATGAACGCGCTCGCCACCAGCACCGAAAACACATTGCCGAAATTCGAACTCGCAGTCATGTTCAGGTACTTCATGATGTTGCCAAAGGTCTCGCGGCCTTTGATAACGCCCTCTTCCAGAACCATCAGGCTCTTTTCGAGCAGGATGATATCGGCCGATTCCTTGGCAATATCCGCACCGCTATCCACCGAGATGCCAACATCCGCATCACGCAGTGCCGGTGCATCGTTGATACCATCACCGAGAAAGCCAACCGTATGACCATTGGCCTGCAATGCCTTGAGCACCCGTGACTTCTGCAGAGGTGTCAGCTTGGCAAAAACAACACGCTCTTCAACCAGTTCACGCAGAGCACTGTCATCGAGCTTTTCGATCTCGCGGCCAAGAACCGGGATTCCGGGCTCCAGTCCGACTTCGCGGCAAATCTTGACGCTGACCACTTCATTGTCACCGGTCAGCAGCTTCACCGCAACGCCATGTCCGGCAAGAGCGGCAATAGCCGGTCCTGCTGTCTCCTTGGGTGGATCAAGGAAAGTCAGGAAGCCTTCAACAATCAGCTCCTTCTCATCAGCGATACCATACTGGGCCTTGGTCTCAACGCCGGGAATTTCACGGGTTGCGACGACGAGAACGCGGAAGCCATCTTCATTGTAAGAGCGGGCAACAGCCGCAAGCGCTTTCCGTCCGGTATCGTCAAGCGCGCGAACCTCCTTGCCGTCCCGCACCTGTGTAGCAATGGACAGCATTTCTTCGACTGCGCCCTTGCAGATGAGCAGATGTTCACCCCGAACGCCCTCCACCATCACCGAAAGACGGCGGCGGATAAAGTCGAAGGGCAGTTCATCGACCTTGCGATAGAAGGCAGCGGAACGCATGGCTTCCGAAGACGCATCGGTGAAGCGCAGGACAGCCTGATCCATCAGGTTTTTCACGCCGCTCTGATGGTGGCTGTTGAGCCAGGCAAGACGCAGCACGTTCTCATCGCGCTTGCCCGTTACATCGACATGATGCTCAAGGATGATCTTGTCCTGCGTGAGTGTTCCGGTCTTGTCGGTGCACAGAATGTCCATGGCGCCAAAATTCTGGATGGCGTTGAGACGCTTCACCACAACCTTGCGCCGCGCCATGGCAACGGCACCCTTGGCAAGGTTGGACGAGACAATCATCGGCAGCATTTCCGGGGTCAGCCCCACGGCAACCGCCAGCGCAAAGAGCAGCGCCTCGATCCAGTCGCCTTTGACGAAACCATTGATCAGGAACACGATCGGAACCATGACCATCATGAAACGGATGAGCAGCCAGCTGACACTGTTGATGCCCCGGTCAAAGGCGGTCTGTGCCCTTGAGCCGACAATGGATTTTGCCAGCGAACCGAAATAGGTCCGCGCACCGGTCGCCACAACAACTGCTGTGGCAGTGCCGCTCACCACATTGGTGCCCATGAAGCAGATATTCGGGACATCCAGCATGTCCGTCTGGTCGGAAGCGATGGCGAGTGCTGACTTTTCTGCAACTGCGCCAAGCGTGTCGTATTTTTCAACCGGAATGGCTTCACCGGTCAGAACCGCCTGACTGACATAAAGATCGCGCGATTCAATCAGCCTGATGTCCGCAGGAATCATGTCACCAGCTGATAACCGGACGATATCGCCGGCGACCAGTTCGCGCATCGGGATTTCAAGCATCTCTGGAGGGGTCGTTGCACGCGTACGCCGCACGACCGTTGCCGTGGTCCGCACCATGGCTTTCAACGCTTCAGCCGATTTCCCGGAGCGGTATTCCTGAATGAAGCGCATGAAGCCGCTGGCCAGAACCATCACCAAGATGATGATGACCTTGGTCGGATCAGGCGCATCGCCGCTCTGCATCGGCAGCCAGCAATCAGTGAAGGTACTGACGAGGCCAAGGACAATCAGCACCATGATGAAAGGATTGTTGAAAGCCATGAGAAGCTGGATCAGCGCGTGCGGGCGCCGGTCATGCGCAACTTCATTCGCGCCGTCTTTGGCGAGACGCTCCGTTGCATCTTTGACCGTCAGACCATCGCGATGGCTTCTGACATTGGCGAGTGTGCTGTCGATGTCGTTCTGTGCTTCCCGCACGGCTCGCATCGATAGTTTCCGGCTATCTTTTTTCTCCGCATTCAATGCGGAATTCTTGAGAATAACGTTCATTTTCTGGTCTCCTGCCGCAACATGCGACAGCGACACCAGCTCTGGATCACCTGAAAATCAGGCGCAGAAAGCCGTGCCGAGCCGTCACATTCACGGTCGGTTTTGTTGATTTTGCTTTTTGAGATGGCCCGCTGCGTCCGCCTGCTATCAGCAGCGCAGCGGGCCTACTAGGATAATCGTCCATGAGGTTCTCCTTTGTTCAGCCGCTTGATGTGCGGCGGCGTAATACAGTCAGATCATGCGGCCTGATTGGTAGACGGCCAGAACCATCCCCAGCTTTTCAACCGGAGACATAACCTCAGCGGGTGGTTCATTATCCGCATGCCAATGCATTTCAAGCCGGCCATTGACCGGATTGACCCGCCATCCTGCTTGGAGATGGGAGAAATGCGTGCGCTTCTCGAACGCAGCGGGAATGGTTTTCCGCTGGGCGACAAATTGGGAACGCATACGATTTGTGAAGGCGCGCACGCCTGGAAGAGTTGCGAACGTGATGTTCATGGCTCACCTCATTGACCGGATCAACCCGGCCGAAGGTGAGCGACGGTGGAGCCTAGGCCCTAACGTTGCTCATCCGATCTACCGGATTGAGTCCTGCTCGTTAGTTGTTTTACGCGCCCGTTGTTCCGCTTCAACGGAAGTCAGGGCGCAGCTAGATTTGCTGTCCATCGTCTTCTTTGTGATTTTGAAAAATGACCCGGGTAACCCGAGCAAAATTGCGATACGCCTGCCCCTTGGGGTTTGTCAACCGTAAAGATGCATCTCACAAGCTTTTGTAGTCGAACTAATTTATTAGCCGCAAAATGACTTTCGCAGACGGTATTACAGGATAAGCAATTTTATCCCCAAATAACGAAGATATTAGGTCATTCCGGCAGCCTGTGCTAACGCCTTCCGGCAACCCACAGGCCGGATCAATCCAGCCGCTTCATCATGACGTCCAAAATGCTCAAACGTTTCTTCTCCTACTATGCGCCTTACAAGAGCCTGTTCGCGCTTGATTTCTCCTGCGCGATTCTCTCCGGCCTGCTTGAACTCGGCTTTCCCATGGCTGTGCGTGTTTTCGTCGATCAATTGTTGCCGAGTCAAAATTGGACCTATGTTATTCTGGCCGCGGTCGCGCTGCTGGCTGTCTATATCCTCAATACCGGGCTCAATGCCGTGGTCGTCTATTGGGGCCACAAGCTTGGTATCAACATCGAAACAGAAATGCGCCGCAAAAGCTTTGATCATCTGCAGAAGCTTTCGTTCCGCTTCTACGACAATCACAAGACCGGCCATCTTGTCGCCCGCATTACCAAGGACCTGGAAGAGATCGGTGAAGTCGCCCATCACGGTCCGGAAGATTTGTTCATTGCCGTCATGACATTCATCGGCGCTTTTCTATTGATGTTTTATGTCAATCCGCATTTGGCCTTGCTGACTGTCACGATCGTTCCTGTCGTGGCTTGGGTGGCCAGCCGCTACGGCGGACGGATGACGCGCAACTCGCAGACGCTCTATCGACGCGTCGGCGATTTCAATGTGCGTATCGAAGAGAATGTCGGCGGCATGCGCGTCGTACAGGCGTTTGCCAATGAAGAACACGAGCGCAACTTGTTTGCGCATGACAATGCGCGCTATCGCGAAACCAAGCTCGGTGCCTACCGGATCATGGCGGCAAGTACGTCGATAAATTACATGAGCATGCGGCTCATTCAGCTGATCGTGATGATCGCCGGCAGCTATTTCGTCATTACGGGCAGCCTTTCCAATGGCGGCTTTGTCAGTTTCCTGCTGCTCGTTGCTGTCTTTGTAAGGCCCATCGAGAAGATCAACTCTGTCATCGAAACCTATCCGAAGGGCATTGCCGGTTTCAAACGCTACACTGATCTTCTGGATACGGAGCCGGATATTGCCGACCGGCCCAATGCCATTGCCGTGACAGCGTTGAAAGGCGATATCCGCTACAACAAGGTGGGCTTCGGCTATACTGCAGACCGCGAAGCCTTGCGGGATATTGATCTTGTGATCAAGGCTGGCGAAACCGTTGCCTTTGTCGGCTCGTCCGGTGCAGGCAAAACCACGCTGTGTTCCCTGTTGCCGCGTTTCTACGAGGTTGATTCCGGTGCAATCACTGTCGATGGCATCGATATCAGGGACATGACGCTCGCTTCGCTGCGCAGCCAGATCGGTGTTGTCCAGCAGGATGTTTTCCTGTTTGGCGGATCAATCCGCGAGAACATCGCCTATGGCCGCCTTGATGCTTCCGACGAAGATATTGCTCTTGCCGCCCGGCGTGCACGGCTGGATGACATGATCGCAGGGCTGCCTGCTGGACTTGAAACCATTGTGGGCGAACGCGGTGTCAAGCTTTCCGGCGGGCAGAAACAACGGCTGGCTATTGCCCGGATGTTCCTGAAGAACCCGCCGATCCTTATTCTGGATGAGGCAACATCGGCGCTCGACACCAAAACCGAACGCGAAATTCAGGCATCTCTGGCAGAACTTGCCGAGGGACGCACGACATTGGTGATCGCTCACCGGCTCGCGACAATCCGCAATGCGGACAGGATTGTCGTGGTGGACGACGCCAGCGTCATTGAGCAGGGCACACATGCCAAATTGCTGAAAGCTGGGGGCGCTTATAAGCGGCTTTATGATGTCCAGTTCGGCTCAAACGAACCACACGCCCACTGATCAACATTGAACTGTTATTGACGCCGAACTTTACAGCGCTGGACAGAAAAGTATGCTCCACTCCATGAAGCTTTCGGGAGGAGCGATTCATGATCAGAGAAAGTTATGTCCATGGCGCAAGCAATCAACCTCTCATCGGGGAACCCATCGGTCGGCATTTTGATCATATAGCCGATCAATTTCCTGACCGCTTGGCACTTGTTGTCCGCCATCAAAATGTCCGCCTGACCTATTCGGAACTCCGGCAGAAGGTTGATGTCCTGGCATCAGGGTTGCTTGCGTTGGGTTTAAATCCCGGCGACCGCATTGGAATATGGTCGCCAAACAATCTTGAATGGGTCCTGACACAATTTGCCACGGCCAAGGCTGGCCTGATCCTCGTCAATATCAACCCGGCCTACCGCTCCCACGAGCTTGAATATGCCATCAACAAGGTGGGTTGCACGGCACTGATCCTCTCGCCCGCACTGAAAACCAGCAATTATCTCGATATATTGCGTGAAATTGCGCCGGAACTGGAGACGTGTGAAGCAGGTGCGCTTCACTCCATGAAGCTGCCGACCCTGCGAACAGTCATCCGATTAGGGACTGACAAAACTAACGGCATGTTGAATTTCGCAAATATTGCCCAAGCAGCAACACCAGAATCCGACGCTCAACTCGCCACTCTTGCATCCGTGCTGCAATTCGATGACCCGATCAACATCCAGTTTACCAGCGGCACTACCGGCAACCCGAAAGGTGCAACACTGACGCACCACAATATTCTCAACAACGGGTTCTTTGTTGGCGAAGCAATGCGCCTCACCCCAGAGGATCGCTTGTGCATTCCGGTACCGTTTTATCATTGCTTTGGCATGGTTCTGGGCAATCTCGCCTGCGTTACGCACGGTGCCTGTATGGTCATACCGAGCGAGTCTTTTGATCCGCTCGCGGTGCTGCAAACGGTGGAAGCCGAAAAATGCACCGGCCTGCATGGTGTTCCCACCATGTTCATCGCTATACTCGGCCATGCCGATTTCAGATCGTTTGATTTGAGCAGTTTGAGGACCGGCATTATGGCTGGCTCGCCCTGCCCGATTGAAGTCATGCGCCGGGTCGTCACCGAGATGCACCAAAGCGAGATCACCATCGCCTATGGCATGACCGAAACCAGCCCTGTCAGCTTCCAGAGTTCGGCCACCGATCCACTGGAGCGGCGCGTCTCAACGGTTGGGCGTATTCACCCGCATGTCGAGGTCAAAATTATTGATGCTGACGGCGCGATCGTTGCACCGGGTGTAACTGGCGAATTGCTGACACGCGGCTATAGTGTCATGCGCAGTTATTGGGGCGACGACGAGAATACAGCAACGGCGATTGATGCCGCTCGCTGGATGCATACAGGTGATCTCGCCACGATCGATACTGACGGCTATTGCAACATTGTCGGCCGGATCAAGGATCTGGTAATCCGCGGCGGTGAAAATATCTATCCGCGTGAGATCGAGGAATTCCTCTACACCCATCCGGGTATCGCCGATGTGCAGGTGTTTGGCATACCCGATAGCAAATATGGTGAATGTCTTTGTGCGTGGATTCGCATCCGCCCTGATTCAGGCTTGACAGAGGATGACGTCATCCAGTTCTGCAAGGGTAAAATCGCCCACTACAAAATCCCGGCGCATATCCGTTTTGTCGAGGAATATCCGATGACCGTCACTGGCAAAATCCAGAAATTCATCATGCGTCAAAATATGATCAAGGAACTCGACATCAAGGAAGCAAGGACTGCCTGATTGGCCAAAGCCCCCACTCTCTATTCCGCCGGATGGGTCTCTGCAGGGATCGTACTTCTGCCAAGGAGCTTGTGCCAGACGTGGACGATGCCGCGCGACAGGCCTTCCATATAGAGGAAAATGACCGGTGTGATGAATAGGGTCAGTATCTGTGAGGCAAACAATCCGCCGACAACGGCAACACCCAGCGGCTGACGCAGCTCGGAACTGGCGCCCGCACCGATCGCGATTGGCAAGGTGCCCATGACAGCTGCCAGCGTCGTCATCATGATCGGACGGAACCGCACGAGACAAGCTTCACGGATAGCATCATACGAACTGGCCCCCGCCCGTTGCCGCGCAAGGGCGAAATCGACCATCATGATCGCGTTCTTTTTGACGATACCGATCAGCATCAGCATACCGATGATCGCGATAACGCTGAGGTCGAAGTGGAAGATTTCCAATGTCGCAAGTGCACCAGCCGCCGCAGCTGGAAGACCGGTCAAGATCGTCAGCGGGTGGATGAAACTCTCATAGAGAATGCCGAGCACGATATAGATCGTCATGATCGCCGCGCCGATCAGCAATCCCTGATTGGACAGCGCCTGCTGGAACACCTTTGCCGTGCCGGTGAAGGACGAAGTGATACTGTCCGGCACATTGAGCTGCGTTTTAATCGAATTGATTTCCTCGACTGCTTTACCCAAGGCGATGCCTTGCGGCAGGTTGAAGGAAATCGTCACCGCCGGAAGCTGGCTCAACTGGCTCACAGCGAGCAAACCGGCACGTCGTTCAACGTGAGCAAAAGCCGACAATGGAATGAGTTTGTTGGTTGTGGTTGAACGCACCTGCATCTGGTCAAGTTTGTCCGTTGTCCACGGAATTTCCGGGTCCAGTTCTAGGATGACCTCATAGCTGTCGCCCGTCGAAAAGATAGTCGAAGCCTGATTTGTACCGAAAGCGTAGTAGAGCGAGTTGCGAAGCTGAGTCGAGGTGATACCAAGCAGCCGCGCTTTATCCGCATCAATGATGAGATTTGCCTGCAGCGCATTGTTCTGCAGATCACTGGTCACATCGGCAAAATACTGGCGGTCTTGCTGCATGGACAACAGAAACTTTTGCGACCAGGCATAAAGATCATCCGCATTGATACCCTGCAAGACAAACTGATACTGAGCGCGCGAGGATGTGCTGCCAATGCGGAGATTCTGGATGGCAATCGGATAGCTGTTAATTCCCGGAACTTTCGCCAGCGACTGACGCAGGTCGGTCAACAGAGGATCAAGCGCCAGACGTTCGGATTTGGGTTTCAGCTCGACGAAAAAGCTGCCTTGGTTGAGGCTGGATGAGTTGAACCCGCCGCCAATGGTGGACGCCACATGCGCAACGTAAGGTTTGCTCATGAGCACATCGGCAACCTTCTTCTGCAAGGCCACCATGGCATCGAAAGAAATATCCTGCCGCGCTTCCGTCGAGATCGAAAGCTGCCCGATATCTTCGGTCGGCAGGAAGCCTTTATCGATTGTGGAAAAGAGATAGAGTGTTGCGACAACGGTCAGGAAGAAGACACCAAGGACAACCAGGCGAAAGCGCAGACAGATGTCGAGCATCCAGCGGTAACCGTTGAGAACGGCATCAAAGGCGCGCTCCGTCAGTGGAGGCTTTTCACTTTCACTTTCCTTGTGCGCCGGAAGATGGCTGCACAGCATCGGCGTCAGGGTGAGCGATATCAATGCCGAGGCAACAATCGCGACGGTAACCACCACGGCAAATTCATTGAAGATACGGCCAACCACGCCGCCCATCAGCAAAACGGGGATGAACACCGCCACAAGCGACGCAGTGATGGAGACAATGGTGAACCCGATTTCCTCGCTGCCTTTGAGTGCGGCTTCGCGCGGCGGCATACCCTCTTCAATATGCCGGGATATGTTTTCCAGCATGACAATGGCGTCATCCACGACCAGCCCCACGGACAGTGTCAGGCCCAGCAGAGAAATATTATCGATGGAAAAACCGAACACATACATCACGCCGAGCGTCGCAATGAGGGAGAGCGGGACGGCAACGGTTGGAATGAGCGTTGCCGCAATACGCCGCAAGAAGACGAAAATGACCATAACCACCAGACCGATGATCAGAACAAGTGTGAACTGCACATCGGTTACGGCCTGCCGAATGGAGGTGGACCGGTCATTCAGCACATTCAGCTTTGTGGATGCACCAAGCTCTTCAGAAAACTTTGGCAGCATCGTTCGGACGCGGTCAACCACATCCACCGTGTTGGCGCCGGGCTGACGGAAAACCGCAAGCACCAGCGATTTCTTGCCGTCAAAACGGCTTTCCGTCTGCGTGTTCGCGACGGAATCAACCACACGCGCCACGTCCCCCAGACGGACGGGCTTGCCATTGGGCGATGCCACGAAAATCTGACGGAACGTGTCCGCATTTTTCGACTGGGTGTCAGCTTCAATCGCCATTTGCTGGGTGGGGCTTGTCAGCGTTCCAACCGGCGCGATCGAGTTGTTATCGGCAACCGCATTCGTCAGTTCGTCAATGCCGATCCCGCGCGCGGTCATCGCATTGGGATCGACCTCGATGCGCACGGCAAATTGTTTGGCACCAAAAACCTGTACCTCACCCACACCATCAACCGTGGACAGCGAGGGCGAAATGACTTGCTCGGCATAGTCATCAAGCTTGGAAAGTTGCGCCGTGTCACTCTGCAATGCCAAGAGCAAGATAGGCGCATCCGCAGGGTTGGTTTTACGGTAGCTCGGCGGCGTCGTCATGTTTGCAGGCAGCTGTTTCAGCGTGCGCGCAATGGCAGCTTCAACATCCGCTGCAGCCTGATCGATGTTTCTGTCGAGTTCGAATTCAATAGTGACGCGGGTCTGCCCCTGCGTACTCGTGGCGCTGATCGTTGAAACGGACGGGATCGTTTCAAATTGCTTGATCAGCGGCGTTGCCACAGCATTGGCCATGGTATCCGGCGCAGCGCCGGGCAATTGCGCCGACACGGATACAACCGGGAAATCAACCTGTGGAAGTGCCGCCACAGGAAGAAATTGGTAGGCAAAAAGTCCGGATGCAGCGAGCGCCACAGAAAGCAGGATTGTTGCAATCGGCCTTTGAATAAAGATCGAGGAAATGTTCATCGAACGGTGTCCGTCTTGATCGGATCAGTCGCGCTCGTGTCATTTACCGAAACCGTGGGGTTGCCGCTGCTTTCGTCAGCCAGGGTTTCAATAACGGTCGAACCATCCTGCAGATGCAGCTGGCCATCAACAACCACATGATCGCCCGACTTCAATCCTGCGGTGGTCACCGCAGTATCGCCCACCGTCTCGACAACAGTAACCATTTGTTTCGCAACGGTCTTGTCCGGTTTGACGACAAAAGCAAAAGTTCCGTCGCTTCCCTGTTGGATCGCAATGAGAGGCACCGTTACAGCGCCCTTATGCGTGCCGATTTCGACGGTAGCAGTCACATATTGACCGGGCCAAAGTGCACCGTTTTCATTGGTGACCTCAGCCTTCAGCACAATCGTACCGGACGCGGTATCAACACTGGAATCGACGAAATTGAGTGGCCCTGACGCCACGACATTCTTGCTGCCCGGAACTCTGATCAGAACATTGAGCGGTCGGTCTTTCATGGCATCCCGCAATGTCGGCAGATCGCTTTCCGCAACAGTGAACGAAACCCGAAGCGGAGCCATGCGGGTGATCGTCAGAAGACCAGCGCCAGTATCGGCGGTGCGAACAAGATTGCCGACCGACGTGTTGACCACGCCCACACGACCGTCAATCGGAGCCGTAATCGTCATATAGGAAAGCTGCACCTCGTCCGCCTGTATCTGGGCATTGTCCATGCCTATCGAGGCTTTGAGCGCATTTACAGCGGCAAGAGCCTGATAGGCCTGTTGCAGCGTGCCAATTTTGCGGTTTGACAAATCCTGCGCTGCGGCAAGATCCTGGCTTGCAGATTCCAGATTGGCCTGATCCTTGGCCAATGCTGCCTTGTCCTTATCGATCGTCGCTCGGATGGTACGGTCATCAAGCTGGAAAAGCACATCGCCCGTTTTCACCATCTGGCCGTCTTGGACATTTGTAACCGTTACCACACCATCAGCTTGCGGCTTGATCACAACCGTAGCGATTGGTTCGATGTTGCCAACAACCGTCTTGGTGATCGGAACATCCTGCGTCTTGGCCGTCGCAGCGACAATTGACGGAACAGCAGCCGAGCGCCCTTTACCTGCAGGTTTTCCGGCGGCTGCAGTGGTGGTGGCAATTGCCTTGCCGGCTGGTGGTGAACTCGTATGAGGGAGTAGGTACACGTAGCCGAGCCCGGCCAATATTACGAATACGACCGCGAGACCAAGACGTTTCACTGCACGCTACCTCCGGGGCACCGCCCACAAGCCAGACAACTTTATGCAACCGACTCTCTCACCTTCCCCACATCTTGTCGAATGACCATTTTGTCATGTTTGCTGCGGTGCACGCGCCCGTGCTGTGGCCATGCCGGGTAGAAGCCTTCTACCCTTGAAGTCACAGACGCCCGATCAGCCGCGAACCTGTCAGGGTTGTTGGGCGCCTGTTGTCGTCACAAACAGAGAATAGAGCGATTTCGTTGCCGTGATGAACAAGCGGTTACGGCGCGGGCCGCCGAAAGTCAGATTGGAGACCGTTTGCGGCACCTTGATCTTGCCGAGCAGCACGCCATCGGGGCCAAAACAATGAATGCCGTCCGCCGCACTTGACCAGAGATTGCCAGCCATATCGACGCGCATGCCATCGGGAATACCATTGTCGATGTGGGCAAAGACACGTCCATTGCTCAACGTGCCGTTGTTGACGACGTCAAAGACCCGGATATGCCGTGGAGCGCCTTCCTTGTGACTGGCGCCGGAATCGGCGATATAAAGCAATTTCTCATCCGGTGAAAAGACCAGGCCGTTGGGCTGAAGAAAGTCAGTGACGACTGTCGCGATATCACCAGTTGCAGGATCCAGCCGATAGACATTGCGCGATGGCTGTTCCGGGTCCGATTTATAACCCTCATAGTCAGACAAAATACCGTAGGTCGGGTCGGTAAACCAAATACCGCCATCCGAATGCACCACAACATCATTAGGCGAATTAAGCCGCTTGCCCTGATACTGATCGGCGAGGACAGTAATGCTGCCGTCGGCTTCCGTGCGTGTTACCCGGCGCGTGCCGTGTTCGCACGATACAAGGCGCCCTTCGCGGTCGCGCGTATTGCCATTTGTGAAATTGGACGGCTCCCGAAAAACCGAAACGCCGCCGCCCGGCACCCACCGCAGCATGCGCTGGTTCGGGATATCACTCCACAAAAGACAGTTGCTGTCATTGAGCCATACCGGGCCCTCTGCCCATCGGCAGGAAGAATACAATTCTTCAAGGTCGGCGCTGCCGACGATAAGGGAGCGGAAACGGGGATCATGGATTTCGTAGAGTGCGGTATTGGTCATTGACGGGGTACACCACTTTTAACGTTTAACGGAAGAATCGCGTCCACCGGCGAGTACGATAACGCCGATGATTATAATGCCGGTCATGATAAGGCGGATGCCAGCGTCGAACCCATAGGTGTTCAGCATCGACACGACCAGAAACATGAAAAGGGAAGCGCCCCATATGCCGGGCACATTGGAATCGCCGCCAGCGACAGCGGTTCCGCCGATCACCACGACGGCGATCGACATGAGCAGATATTCGGATCCCATATTGAGTGCCGCACCGCCTGAAAAGTTTGCCAACAGGTAGCCGCAGACCGACGCCAGAACCGCGCAGAGCACATAGGTGGCAATGCGAACACCATCGACAGGAATGTCGGTCATGCGGGCGGCCAGAATGCTTTGGCCGATGGCCGAGACCCAGCGGCCATAAATCGTCTTTTGCAGAAGGATATAGGCAAGTATCGACAGGCCAAGTGCGATCAGCGCAACATTGGGGATCCCGAGCGTGCTCGACGTGGTGAAATCAGCCAAAGCGGAAGGCGGCTTGATGCGCAGGCCGCGATTGGTCCAGATCGCCGTGGATTGCACGATGAAACTCATCGACAGGGTAGCAATAATGGGCGGAATGCGCAGCAGCTTAATCAGGCCGTAATTGCCAATTCCAATGGCGATGCCGATCCCGATTGCGATCAGCAAACCCGGCACGACCATTGAATTGTCAACGTTCATGACCTTCAGCGCAACCGTACCCGCCAGGGTCATCGTTGCGGGTACGCTGAGATCAATATTGCCCGGTCCGAGCGTGATGACAAACATCTGCCCAATGCCAACAATGATGGAAAACGCCGCAAAGGTCAGCGCCGCCTGGCTGAGACCAATCGTGCTGGCACCGCCGGTAAACATAATCGTAATAAACCAGACGATTGCGGTGGCAACGAACGACCATATCCACGGTTTGCGGAATAGAAGCTTTATCGCGGTCATGCGGATTTCCCCCGCTTCTCCAACCGGTTGAACAGCAACCGAAGGGCAAGAACAATAATCAGGATCGCACCCTGAGCGCCAATCTGCCAGTCCGGCGAAATACGCAGGAATGACAGGAACGAGCCCGCGAGTGTCAGTGTCAAAGCACCGATGACCGCGCCAATCGGCGAGACCCGGCCGCCAACAAACTCTCCGCCGCCTAGAATAACGCCGGCAATGGAAAGCAGTGTGTAACGCAGAGCGATATTGGCGTCAGCTGAAGTCGTGAGACCAACCAGTGCAATCCCGGCAAGAATGGCAAAGAATGCAGCCAGCGCGTAAATCGCAGCACGCGCCCGGACAATGGACCAGCCTGCCCGTTCGACCGAGCGGGCATTGCCGCCGACGCCGCGCAATACGACACCGAATGATGAGCGCATGATCAGAAAGTGAGCGCAAAGCGCGATGACGATGCTTGCAATGATGGCGGTCGGAACAAAAGGCGGCTTGGACGTCATGAGTGCCCGCGCCCATACGGGTGCCTGACCGCCCGGTGCAGGCAGGATCAGAACCGCCAGTCCGCCCCAGATAAAACTCATGCCCAGAGTGACAACGACAGATGGCAAATCCCGCACATGGATCAGAACTCCGAGCGCAGCATAAACGAGTATTGCTGCACCGAGGATCACGATCCCGAGCAAAGGATTTGTGTTCAGGAACGTCGCTACGACGCAGGCAACAAAGCTGACGAATGTTCCCATCGAAAGATCAAGATCATTGACCGTCAGGATCAGCATCTGCGCAATCGTCGCCAGCGCAATCGGCACGGCAAGATTAAACAGCAGGTTCATGCCGGAATAGCTCATCGCCCGCGGTTGCAGGGTGAAGATGACGATCAGCAAAATGGTGAGTGACAGTGCGGGGATCAACAGGCGAACCGCATCCCGTGTGAACAGATTTCTCATGCGGCAGCACCGATGAATGAGGCGGCCAGAACGTTTTTTTCCGTCACATCATCACCGGAGAGTTCCGCGACAATGATGCCATTGTTGAACACATAGACGCGGTCACACAGGCAGATCTCATCCATTTCCGTGGAATACCAGACAAATGTGCGGCCATTTTCCGCTTCCGACCGCAGAATCGAATAGACTTCCTGTTTTGTGCCGACGTCAACGCCGCGCATCGGATCATCCATCAGAACAGCGGCTGCCCGCGTCGCCAGCGCTCGGGCGAACAGGACTTTCTGCTGATTACCACCCGAAAGTGACAGGATACGGTTTTCAACATCCTTGGTACGAATTTCGATCCGCGACTTCCAGGATTGAACCAGCTCCGCTTCGCGTGTTTGACTGACGAACCCTTTGGACGAAAGGTCTGGCAGATTGCCAACGGACAGGTTCTTCTGGATACTCCAGAGCGGAAACACGCCGTTCAAGGTACGGTCGCCGGCAACAAAGGTCACCCTTGGCGTGCGTTCACGCAGCCAGCTGCGGCTATGTTTGAGATAAAGATCAATCAATGTTTCCGTCTGGCCGTGACCACCGAGCCCGGCCAAGCCAATGATCTCGCCCTTATGCGCCCGGAATGGCAGACCCTGCCCCCGGCGCTTGGCTGCAGAAAGGACAGGCTCATCATTGATGGCGATCCGGACAATTCTCGCCGAAGGCCCCTTCACCACGCTGCCCATGGATTCAACAAGGCTATGTTCGGTGAATTCGGACGACGGTCTGCACGCGACCACCTTGCCATCTTTCATGACGACAATCCGGTCGCAGGTGGAAAGGATTTCACCAAGGATGTGCGAAATGAAAATCACCGAACCACCGGCTTTGACGAAGGTTCGCACATAGTTCAAGAGTTGTGCTGCAAGGCCGGCATCGAGTGATGACGTGGGTTCATCCAGAATGATTAGCCGCACCTTTTGCGCCACTTCGGAAAAGGCAGTGGCGATCTCCACCATCTGCCGTTCAGCAATGGTCAGGTCACCCACAAGCGCAGTTGCCGGGATGTGATGGCCGGGGAAAATATCATCGAGCTTGGCACGAACAACCGCGCTTGCCCGTTTGCGCCAGCCCCAACCTTTCAGGCTGTGATACATGACGCGGGTGTTTTCGGTGACGGTGAGGTTCGGGCAGAGCGAAAGCTCCTGAAAAACGCAGCGCACTCCATGATCGCGCGCGACCTTCACGCTGTATTTTTCGACCGGCTTTCCATCCAGCGTAATACGCCCTTCATGCGGTGTGAGACCGCCATTGATAACATTGACAATGGTGGACTTGCCGGCACCGTTGTGCCCGACAAGGCCGATGCACTCACCGGCGCGGATCGTAACAGTAACGCCGTCCAGTGCCTTGACGGCACCAAAACTGATCCGGGCATCCGTCACCTCGATCACCGCATCCTGCGGCTCAACAACAGTCATCATTGAAATCCCTGATATCGCGGAAGTTCTGCCCGACACTATGGTCAGGCAGAACAGATCCTGTCGAGCGGCAGAACCTATTTGGCAGCGGCGATGGCCTTCTGTGTGTCTTCCAGCGAGTATTCCACATTCGCCACGCCGCCCTCCTGCGTTTTCGCAAGGTTGGCTTCCAGAGTATCCTGATCAATCTGCAGCAGAGGCACGACGAGGTCCTTCTTCACCTGCTTGCCGTCAAGGATTTGCTGGGCGACCCAGAATGCCAAGGTCGAGACACCAGGAGCGATAGAAACCGACATGGTCTCGTACTTGCTGGCATCCTTCTGCTTTTTCCACCAGACCAGTTCGTCCTGACGATTGCCCATGACAATCACAGGGGTCGGCCGCTTGGCAGCTTCGAAGGCTTGTGCCGTACCGTAGCCATCGCCGCCTTGGGTAACAACACCAGCGATTTCGGGCAAGCTTGGGAGGACGCCTGCCACGGCGCGCTGCGCAACGTCCTGCGCCCAATCGCCATGGACCGACCCGGCGATCTTGAATTGCGGAAACTGTTTGACGCCTTCATGGATACCGGCGGAGATTTCATCATCAACCGAAACGCCCGCAAGACCACGGATTTCCAGAAGATTGCCGCCTTTCGGAAGCTTCTTGGATAGATATTCAACTTGCTTACGGCCCATTTCCTTGAAATCGACCGCAATGCGCCATGCGCAAGGCTCCGTCACGATACCATCAAAGGACACCACGGTAATGCCGGCATCGCAGGCTTCCTTCACGGCGCCGTTAAGCGCAGTCGGAGACGCTGCATCAACAACGATGGCGTCATAGCCCTGCAAAATCATGTTCTGGATCTGCGCCGCCTGTTCTGTCGCCTGATTTTCCGCTGTTGTAAAAGAGTCAGCAGCAGCCACAACGCCTGACTTGACCGCTTCACCAGTTATTTTTGTCCAACTGGTCAACATGGCCTGACGCCAGGAATTTCCGGCATAGTTGTTGGACAAAGCAATTTTCTTGCCTGCCGTATCCGCCATCGCCACGCCCGGCACTGCCGCGCAAGCAAGCGCCACCGATGCCAACAGAATATTGGTAATCTTCATTGTTCTCTCTCCCAATTGTTACCATTTTCGAACAGATCTTGAACGGCACTTCGCCGGTCCAAGACTTCCTCCTGTCGAATTCTTCTCCCTCAAGATTTTCAAGATGAGTTATGGAGCAAGACTTGTATAGGCGCATTCAGGCAGGCATTTTGCGGGTTGTGCGATAAATGGTGCGGGATCACGCAAGACGAAATGCTGTGAGCGGGCGCTTTATTTAGACAAAAGTCTATGACTCGAAACTGCGTGGGTGATGCGATAGAAACAGTTCCAGCGGGAGATGCAACAATGTTGAAGATGGCGCCAGCGGCGCTGCTCAATCACTATATGGGAATTTCGCGGCTATTGGCCGGTCAGTTAGAGTTCCGCTCGGCTATACGCGCCGTTGCAGCAGAAATTTCGCATATCATTCCCCACGACCATCTCGACGTCTGCATCATCATGCATGGCGGAAAATATCACACCGCCTATGAAACCGGGCTCGAAACCGCATGGGGAAACACCCCGCCTGCGCTTGTCTCAGGCAGTCCGATCCGCGCTCTTCTCTGGGCGAGGTTCCCTATCAGTTGACTGATGATGCCTGCAACGACCCGCGTTTCAATTTCAAGGGTTCCTTTATCCGGCCAGTGTTCGAGCAGGGCCTGCGCAGCCGTATCCATGTACCTCTGAAAGTTGAGGGAGATATCATCGGCGCACTTAGTTGTTCGTCGCATCAAACGGGTCTCTACACCATGGACGATGTCGAGAATGCGCGTTCCATTGCCGATCTTCTATCCGCCTATTTCTTCGCCTTGCGCGCCGCCGAACAGGCACAGCAATCGGCCATTGTCGAAGCGGAAGCCCGTGTCCGGGAAGAAGGCCTGCGCCTTGGCGCGCTCAATTTGACCGAAGCGCTCGAGAGGGAACGCCAGCGTATCGGCATGGATTTGCATGATCAGACATTGGCGGACCTGACCCGTCTTGCCCGGCGTTTGGAGCGCCTGGCGCACGAGCCGCATGTCTCCGGCGAAGAGCTGGAGCCGCTTGTCCGCAGCCTGCAGCACAGTATGCAGGATTTGCGGCAGATCATCGAAGATGCCAAACCCTCGGTTCTCCAGCTCTTCGGCTTCAGTCAAGCCGTTGAAAATCATCTCGACCGGTCGGTGCGTGAGAGCGGTACCGGGGTTTCCACCGAATTGATTGACGAAACCAAGGGGATCATTGATCAACTCGATGAGACCATATTGATCGCTCTCTTTCGCATCACACAGGAAGCCATCAACAATGCCATTCGCCACGCCCACGCCAGACATCTTTTGGTGCGGCTGTTCGAACGGGGCGGCAGCATCTCCATCGAAGTCATCGATGATGGTTGCGGCCTGAAAACAGGACGGCGTTCTGGCGGCGGTATCAATAATATGAAAACGCGTGCACGGCTGATTTCGGCGAAGTTTTCAATTGGTTCCAACAGAGAGAATCTTGGAACCCATGTCACTGTTCATTTGCCACTGGCCACCCTGCGCGAGCGCCAATTGTGAGGAAGCCTTGATGAAAGTCCTGATTGTCGAGGACGATCCACTGCACCGGTCCTATCTGCACGAGGCGGTGAATGCAGCCCTCCCTGAGTGCGATACCATTGTTGAAGCCGAAAACGGCACCGAAGCGGAAAGGCTTGCGCGCGATCACAAGTCGGCTCACATCGTCATGGACCTGCAGATGCAGACCAGAAATGGCATCGAGGCTGCCCGGACCATCTGGAAGGAGCGGCCGGATACCCGCATCCTGTTTTGGTCGAACTATTCGGATGAAGCCTATGTGCGCGGCGTTGCCCGTATCGTGCCGGATGGCGCCGCCTTCGGCTATGTCCTCAAATCGGCTTCGGAGGAACGGCTGAAACTTGCTCTGCGCAGCATCTTCATTGAGGCTCAGTGCGTTATTGATCGCGAAGTGCGCGGCATGCAGCAAAAAAGTCTTGGCCAAACAAAAGGTGTCAGTGACAGCGAGTACGAAATCCTGATTGATATTGCGCTGGGATTGACAGACCGGGCCATTGCACGCCGCCGCAATCTTTCATTGCGCAGTGTCCAGAACAGATTGCAGCAGCTCTACGAAAAGCTCGACGTCTACCAGAGTTCATCGGATGAGCAGGACGAAGGCCGTTTCAACCTGCGGGCACGCGCCGTCGCTGTGGCATTGCTGCGTAAGCTTCTGAACTACAATGCTCTGGAGCGCGCTGAGACCGAGCTTGCCGAGTGGCTTGATATTCGAAACTAAACCGCAGGAAAGTCTGGGATCAATTCTTCTGCCGGCATGGATTGCAGCAGGGTTTCGCGGGCTGAGCGCAAATGGTTGCGGCAGGCAATATCGACCTTCTTCGGATCGCGTGAGCGCAGAGCGCTGATATAGTCCAGATGCTCTTCCAGCGCCTTGGCGTTGCGCGCCCGCTCGTTCACTTTTCTCCATTGATAATGGTAGTGAAACACGATCGCGATCACGTCATAGAAATCGATGACAAAGCGATTGCGCGAGGCCGAATGGATCATCCGGTGAAAGCGCTCGTCCAGTTCGGAAAAATCGAGATAGCGGTTCTCGATATCGCGCAGCAGCACATGGTGATCCGCCTCCAGAACATCCAGTTCGTGCAACGCGGGATGGTCTTCAGGCAGCTTCGTGAACGCTACCGCCGACCGCAGCTCAAATATTTCGCGGATTTCGAACAACTCAAGCGCGAATGAACGCGTAAAGCCTTTCAAGACCCAATGGCTGTTCTTGCGTTTTTCGATAAGACCAAAACGGCTGAAGCGGATCAGGAATTCCCGCACACTTGATGTACCCACACCAATATCCCGCGCCAATTCCAGCTCGTTGATTTGCATGCCGGGTTGCGAGCCGCCAGCGAGAATGCGCTGCATGAAACTGCGCTCGATGACCTCCGAAAGAGAATCTGTTTCTTCATCCGGGAAGTAATCTGCTTTGACAGGCTTGCGCAGCACGGTCTTGCTGCGTTTCGTCCATTCAATCAGCCCCTTCTCCACCATGGTGCCGAGGATGGCGCGAACCGTTGTACGGCTGATGCCGAGCTTTGCTCCGAGTTCAGGCTCTGAAGGAAGTGTCTCGACCTCCTTGAGAAGCAGAAGGCATTTATTGTAGCCTTCCTTGAACACCGTATTCTGCTTTGACATTTTGCCTCTTCATCTGTGCGACCGAGCACCATCCAGACACAGCCCATTGTGTTTTATCCATAATAAACGTTGACGGCAAAATGTATTTTGTCGATAAAAGACGAATTGCACGGATATTGACATCTCGCATCCTTGCTTTCACCATTAACTGGTTCTGGGAGGAGCAGTTGGATATCCGTAAAATTGGCAAAACGCCTCTGGCCGTTACAAAGATCGGCTTTGGCGGGGCTGCAATCGGCGGGCTTTACCGCGAATGCACGCGCGATGCAGCGATGGAAACGCTGCAGGCGGCGTGGGATGCTGGTCTGCGCTATTTTGATACGGCTCCCTTTTACGGTTTTGGGCTTTCGGAACGGCGGACCGGCGATTTCCTGCGTGACAAGCCGCGCGACACATACGTACTTTCGACCAAGGTTGGCCGGTTGTTACGGTCTGTCCCGGAGGATCAGGTGCCGGATCATTCCTATGTAAAGCCGCTGCCCTTCGCCGTGGACTATGACTACAGCTATGACGGCATCATGCGGTCCTTCGAGTTCAGCTTTGCCCGCCTTGGCTTGAACCGCATCGATATTCTCTATGTGCACGATATCGGCGTCTATACACACGGAGCGGCGAAGAATGCGGTTTATATGGGCCAACTTCTTGGCGGCGGACTGAAGGCACTTGAAGAACTGAAATCCTCCGGCGCCATTTCCGCCTATGGGCTTGGTGTCAACGAGGTGGATGTCTGCCTCGATGTCATTGCCAAACATCCGATTGATTGCATTCTTCTTGCCGGACGTTATTCCCTGCTCGACCGCTCCGCTGAGCGCGGCTTGCTGGACGTCTGCCGCGAGCAGCAGATATCTCTGGTGATCGGCGGTGTGTTCAATTCGGGAATTCTGGCAACGGGCCCGATTCACGGTGCCAATTTCGACTATGGTCCCGCATCCGAGGATGTTCTGGATCGGGTGCGCTCCTTGCAGAATATTGCCGTCAGACACAACATCCCGCTAGCGGCCGCAGCCCTTCAGTTTCCGCTGCGCGAACCGGTCGTTGCCAATGTGCTGATCGGCACCGCAAAACCATCAAGCCTGACGCGCAATATCGAGCTTTTATCCAGCAAAGTACCTGAATCCATCTACGCAGAAGCCGAGCAATTCACCATCCGTTGAGACGCTTGCAAAGAATACGCATTTAAATTAGCTTCGCATCATCGATGTTTTTTATCGATAAAGAGCGGATTGAAAGCGCCCTCTCAATCCGGATTATAAACAGTAAATTCGGCGCTTTGAGAGGAACGAAACCATGAATTCCAAGGGAACACATATCAATCGCAGAACAGTCCTCGGCGCCGCCGGCATTGCTCTGTTTGCCGGAATGATATCTGTCGCACCGGTTCAAGCCGCCGACGTTACCATTCCAATTATCGTCAAGGACACGACATCTTTCTATTGGCAGATCGTCCTCGCCGGCGCGCGCAAGGCAGGCAAGGATCTTGGCGTCAAAGTACCCGAGCTCGGAGCTCAGGCCGAGTCCGATATCAATGGCCAGATTACCATTCTGGAGAATGCGGTATCCGGCAAACCTGCCGCCATCGTCATCTCGCCGACCGAGTTCAAGGCTCTCGGCAAGCCCATCGATGAAGCGGCAAAATCCGTCAAGATTATCGGCATTGATTCCGCAGCTGACTCAAAGGCATTCACCTCATTCCTGACCACGGACAATGTTCAGGGCGGACGCGTGGCAGCCGATGGTCTTGCCGCCGCCATCAAGGAAAAATATGGCAAGGCTGAAGGCGATGTAGCCCTGATCACAGCGCTTCCCGGCGTAGGCTCCCTCGACCAGCGCGCCAAGGGCTTCAAAGAGCAGCTTGCCGCTAAATATCCCGGCCTCAAACTGATTGCCGACAAGGTTGCCGATGGACAGGCGACGACCGGCCTCAACATCACAACCGACCTGATTACCGCCAATCCGAACCTGCGCGGCATCTTCACATCCAACCTGATCATGGCGCAGGGTGCCGGTCAGGCGATTGCCGAAAACAAGGCGCAGGACAAGATCAAGGTCATCGGCTTCGACAGCGATGAAAAACTGATCAAGTTCCTCTCGAACGGCACTCTGGCCGGATTGATCGTCCAGGACCCTTACCGTATGGGCTATGACGGCATCAAAACCGCTTTGGCAGCATCCAAGGGCGAGAAGACCGAAGCCAATGTTGATACAGGGGCAAACCTGATCACCAAAGCCAACATGAACGAGGCGCGCGCGCAGGAGCTGCTCAACCCGAAGCTCAACTGATCCCAACCGGGCTTTGTCTCGACATGCTCAACAATCAGTGGGGCCACCATGACAGATCATGATATTTCGCACCGGTCCGGGAGCGGACCGGGTGAGGTTATATCCGCAGTGGCGGCCCACCTGCCTATTCTCGAATTGCGCGGACTGGAGAAACAATATCTCGGCACGCATGCCTTGAAACCTGCCGATCTCGCCTTCAAGGCCGGAGAAATCCATGCCATTGTCGGCGAGAACGGTGCGGGGAAATCGACGCTGATCAAACTCCTGACCGGCGTTATTCCCCGGACATCAGGGGACATATTCTGGCGCGGCGAACCCGTCGCATTGTCAACACCGCTGGAAGCGATTCAGCACGGTATCAATGCCGTGCATCAGGAAGTCGTACTGTGCCCGCATCTTTCGGTCGCTGCAAATATCTTTCTCGGTGAAGAGCGGCGCCGGTTCGGTCTGCTGCAGCATCGCCACATGGTGCGTGAAGCTCAGAAAATCCTCGATGATCTTGGTTTTGCCCTGCCTGCCCATGCCCTTTTGAGTGATCTGACCATCGGTCAGCAGCAATTGATCGCAACCGCGCGTGCGGCAACGCGTGGCGCGCGCTTCCTCATTTTCGACGAACCGACCGCCTACCTCACCCGCGAAGAAGCCGCCCAGCTCTTTGCGCTCATCCGCCGCCTGCAGCAGAGCGGTGTGACCATTGTCTATATCAGCCATCGCATGGAAGAAGTCTTCGAACTTGCCAACCGCGTTTCAATCCTGCGCGACGGGAGGCTGGTGGGCACACGCAACATCAATGAAACCAACGAGAATGAGTTGATCAGCCTGATGATCAACCGCTCGATCGAGCAGATTTATCACAAGGACCAGTATGCTTTCGGCAAGACCATTCTGGAGACGCGCAATCTTTCCGGCAATGGCTTTGAAGACATCAGCATCAGCGTGCGCGAAGGCGAGATCGTCGGCCTCTACGGCTTGATCGGCGCTGGACGCAGCGAGTTCGTCACAACGATCTTTGGCCGCCATCCGAAATCATCCGGCGCTATTTTCTGGGATGGCAAGGAAGTTAAGATCGAGCGCGAACGGGACGCAATCAAGCTCGGCATCGCGCTTGCCCCGGAAAGCCGGCGTGATCAGGGATTGTGCCTCTCCCTGCCCGTTTCGCTTAACCTCAACCTGCCGATTTACAAGCAGCTGAGCCAAAACCTTCTGATCTCGCATCGCGACGAATCCAGCCATGCGGATCGGCAGATCGCGGACCTTCGCATCAAGACGGCTTCGCGCAACGCCAGTGCTGCAAGCCTTTCGGGCGGCAATCAGCAGAAGATTGTCATCGGCAAATGGCTCAATCATGGCGCCAAACTGTTCATCTTCGACGAGCCTACCGTCGGCGTGGATGTGGGCACAAAGGCCGAGATTTACCGGCTGTTCTCGACACTTCTTGCCAATGGTGCGGGGATTATTCTGATCTCATCCTATCTGCCCGAGGTCTACGAACTCGCCGACACATTGCATGTTTTCCGCCGCGGCCAATTGGTGGCCAGCCATCCGCACAAATCGGTGACACATGAAGATATTCTAACCCAAGCACTCGGATCAGCGGCTGCTGATCCGGCCACACGCAATTGATCTGTTCCGCTGCGGCCTACTACCCGCGCCGACTATCTGGAGAACTTTCCTGATGAGCCTGGAAACCAAAGAGACTGGCACCACCCCCAAGCGGCGGTTCAATGTCCTGTTCGGACTGACCCTGTTCGCCTTGCTGGCTGTGCTTTGGTGCATTCTTGGCTTCTGGACCGAGAGCTTCATGACCGGGAACAATATCTCCAACCTCCTGCGGCAAGGTTCGATGATTGCGATCCTCGCCATCGGCCAGACCTTCGTGATTATCACCGGCGGCATTGATCTTTCCGTCGGCGCGATCGTCGGCTTCACCAGCGTTATTGTCGCCTGGCTGTTGGCCAACGGTTTTCCGCTCTGGGCTGCTATCCTCATCACGCTGGCCATTGGGGTCTGTATCGGCCTGTTTCACGGTTTCGGTATCGTTCGTCTAGGCCTGCCGCCGTTCATCATCACGCTGGCTACCCTTACGTCGCTCCGCGGCATCGGTCTGCTGATCACCAACGGCGCGACGATCTCCATCGACAATGACCCTTTTACCGAATTTTCACGCAACGATTTCATCGGCATTCCCAATCTCTTCTGGATGGTCATCGCCGTTGGCATTCCCGCTTATATCTTCCTGCACCACAGCCGTTGGGGGCGTTATCTGTTCTCGGTTGGATCCAATGCGGAGGCATCGCGGCTTTCGGGCGTCAATGTGAAAGGCACCATTTATCTCGCCTACACATTGTCTGCTGTCTGCGCATCGTTCGTCGGCCTGTTGCTTGCCTCGCGTATTGGCATCGGCAACGCCACACAGGCGGAAGGCTGGGAATTGCAGGCTATCGCTTCGTCCGTTATCGGCGGCACCAGCCTGTTCGGAGCCGTTGGTTCCATTCACGGGCCGCTGCTCGGCGCTTTCATTCTGGCAACGATCAACAATGGTGCGAACCTTCTCAACGTCAATTCGTTCTGGCAGCGCGTCATCACCGGCGTTCTTATTATCGTGATCGTTTATTTCGACCAGTTGCGCCGCCGCCGGAGATAGACCGCCGCCAGATCAGGGCTCAACCGGGATCAGCAATCGCACATTTGCTGATCTGCCTTGCAATATCAGGCATTGCATATTCCGCGCATCCCATTACATAAGGCTCGCTGGCCAAAACCAGTGTTCCGGCAGGCTTTTTGCGCCGGTAAAGAATTGAATAGTGAACAGAGCAACGCCCGGCTCTTTTCATGTGTTGATATGACGTATCAAGCGAGAGAGCCAGGGATGACTGCATCAGCGACTGCGACAGCAACAAACGTTCTTGAAACCAACGAGGTTTCAGCACCGGTTGCTTTTCCTATTCCGGACAATGTGTTTGCCGAAACCGTTACGGAGGTACGCCATTATACGGATCGCCTGTTCCGCTTTCGCATCACCCGGCCAGCCAGCTTCCGCTTCCGTTCCGGCGAGTTTGTCATGATCGGTCTGCCCAATGCTGAGAAGCCGGTTTATCGCGCCTATTCCATCGCCAGCCCGTCTTGGGATGAAGAAGTCGAGTTCTTTTCCATCAAAGTGGAAAACGGACCGCTGACCGAACATCTGCAAAAGATCAAAAAGGGCGACACTGTCCTTTTGCGCAAGAAGTCGACGGGTACGCTCGTTCTCGATGCGCTGCTTCCCGGCAAGCGACTCTATATGCTGTCGACCGGCACCGGCGTTGCGCCTTTTGCCAGCCTGATCCGCGATCCGGAAACCTACGAAAAATTCGAAGAAGTCATTCTGGTTCAGACCTGCCGCGATGTGGCTGAGTTGAAGTACATCACGGAAATGGTCGAAGGCATCAAGGATGATCCGCTGATCGGCGAGTTTGCAGCAGACAGCCTGCGGCTTTATACGACGACGACCCGCGAAACATTCACCCATATGGGACGCATCACCGATCTTATGAAAAGCGGCAAGCTTTTCAGTGACCTCGGTTTGCCTCCAATCGATCCTGAAACCGATCGCGGCATGATTTGCGGTTCCATGCACATGATCTACGACACGAAAGCCGTGCTGGAATCATTCGGGCTTGTCGAAGGCGCGAACAACAACCCGGCGACCTATGTCGTCGAGCGCGCATTCGTCGGTTAAGACCCAAGACGAATTTTGAAAGAATATACCCGGCTCGATCCATGAAGGATTGAGCCGGGTTTTCTTTGTGTGGTTCATCAAACATGCCACGGACGATGCGCTCACTGATTTGTGAAATTCCGGAAAATTCAGGCACAGCAAGCCTTTATCCGCTTTCGGCCGCTGTTTTGGCAGGAGCCTGCAAACCTGTGGCAACCTGCCTCTTCAAACTCATGAGGGCACATGCTATATGGTTCAATGTAATAAGCATCCTTATGAGTTTTAAATCTCGTATCATGAATAACACGCCCACTCTTGGCTTTCTGCTGCATGACGTTGCTCGGCTGTTGCGTAAACGGTTTGAGCAGCGGGCAAAGTCCTTTGGCCTAACCCGGTCACAGTGGCAGACCTTGGCTTACCTCAACAACAATGAGGGAATCCATCAGGCGGGACTGGCGGAAATTCTTGAAATTGAGCCGATCACGCTCGTGCGCATTCTGGACAAATTGCAGGAACGCAATTTGATCGAACGGCGCCGTCATGCCACCGACCGGCGCATCTGGCTGCTGTTCTTAACCGATGAAGCCCGGCCGCATCTGGCCGATATGCGCGTCATCGGCGATGTTACCCGCTCGGAAGCACTGGCAAACGTATCGGACGCTGACCGGGAACATCTTATCCGCACTCTAACTCTTATGAAGTCCAATTTGATCGATGCCTGTCAGACACCGGTCGATGACAGGAAGACACATCATGGCTGACGGATCCCCCAACTCCCGAATTCCCGCCAATTCAGACAAGGCTCTCACACCCGAACAGAACAAGACCGTTCTCGAAAAGCGTGACGCAAATACCGAAGCGCCTGCGGCAGCACGCGCTCAGGAGTCCGCGCCTCT
The DNA here is from genome assembly GCF_014189505.1 of Phyllobacterium sp. 628. GTDB lineage: Bacteria > Pseudomonadota > Alphaproteobacteria > Rhizobiales > Rhizobiaceae > Phyllobacterium. Next base: position 77,248 of record NZ_CP050300.1, read on the forward strand.
GCCGGATATCAAACCGGTGCCAACGCGCCGCAGCCGCGCGCGGCCAATCCTCTTTGCCGCGCTTCCCATCGCTCTCATCGTCGGCGGTTATTTCTATGTGACCGGCGGCCAGATCATGTCCACGGACAATGCCTATGTTCAGGCCGATATGGTCGGCGTCTCGACCGATATATCCGGACTGGTCAGTTCGGTTGATGTGCATGACAACGAGATCGTCAAGCAGGGACAAATCCTGTTCCGCATCAATCCGGACGTCTATCGCATAGCGCTCGAAGGCGCACAGGCGCAACTCGGCACGGTGCGCAACCAGATCCTGAACCTGCAGGCCAGCTACAAGCAGACATTGGCGGAAATTGCGCAGGCAGAATCCGATATCCCCTTTTATCAGAAAACCCTGCAACGGCAGGCAGACCTGACCAACACCGCTGCCGTGTCCAAGGCCACCTACGATCAGGCCAAGCATGACCTCGATGCGGCCCAACAGAAGGTCGATGTCGCCAAGGCACAGGCTGCCACCACACTGGCCCAGCTTGGCAATGACGTCGATCAACCCGTTGAGCAGAATCCATCTTACCTCGCCGCAAAGGCCACCGTGGACAAGGCACAGCACGATCTGGATTCAACCACCGTGCGCGCATCTTTTGACGGCGTTGTCACCAATGTCAGTTCCTTACAGGTGGGTGCTTATCTTCAGGCAGCGCAGGCGGGCTTCAGCCTGGTTTCCACCACGCATATGTGGGTGGCAGCCAGCCCGAAAGAGACTGAGCTTACCTATGTAAAGCCGGGCCAGTCGGTCACGGTGACGGTCGATACCTATCCGGGCGTTGAGTGGAAGGGCACTGTATCAAGTATCAGCCCCGCCTCCGGCTCCAGCTTTTCACTTTTGCCTGCGCAGAACACGACAGGTAACTGGGTAAAGGTGGTGCAGCGCATTCCCATGCTCGTCAGCGTTGGCGACCTATCCGGCAAGCCACCCTTGCGCGTTGGCATGAGTGTGACGGCTGAGGTGGATACTGGCCATGCACGCGGTCTGCCACATTTTGTGGAAGCACTCTTTGGCAGCAAGGATCATGTCTAACATCATCGCGCTACCGGGCGTTGCGCCCATTGCCAATCGCGGCATGATCACGGCCTGTGTCATTCTGGCCGTGATCATGCAGGCGCTCGACACAACTATCGCCAATGTGGCGCTTCCCTACATTCAAGGCAGCGTTTCAGCCAGTGCGGATCAGATCAACTGGGTGCTGACGTCCTACATCGTCGCTGCGGCGATCATGACGCCGCCCTCGGGATTCCTCGCTGCACGCTTTGGCCGCAAACGCGTTTTGCTGACGGCCATTGCCGGCTTTGTCATCGCTTCCGTTCTGTGCGGCATCGCCCAATCTCTGCCTCAGATCGTCGCGTTCCGTCTGCTGCAGGGCTTTTTCGGCGCGTCGCTCGTACCGTTGTCACAAGGCATTCTGCTCGACATCTATTCGGTCGAAGAGCGCGGCTCGGCCATGGCCTTGTTCGGTGTATCGGTCATGGTCGGACCCGTGCTTGGACCTGTCATCGGCGGATGGCTGACAGACAATATCAGCTGGCGCTGGGTGTTTTACATCAATGTTCCCATTGGCCTTCTGGCCTTTGCCGGTATCGTTGCATTTGTCACGGAAACGGGACGCGAGGTGAAAGCCAAGCTTGACTGGTTTGGCTTTGGCACGCTCAGTCTGTCCATCGCCGCATTGCAGCTTTTCCTTGATCGCGGCGAACAGCTCGACTGGTTTTCGTCAGGCGAAATCCAGATCGAGGCACTGGTCTGTTTCAGCGCTTTTTACCTCTTCCTGACACATACATTCACGGCGCAGAAATCCTTCGTCAATCCAAGACTGTTTCTCGACCGGAATTTTGCCGTCAGCATGTTCTTCATCTTCATTGTCGGCGTAACCTACCTTGCCTCGCTCGCGCTGATGACGCCCTATCTGCAAACCCTCATGGGTTATCCGGTCACGACAGCCGGTATCGTCATGGGCCCGCGCGGTGTTGGCACGATGGTCTGCATGTTCATCGTTGGACGGCTGATCGGCAAGGTCGATACGCGGTTGCTGCTTGTACTTGGCCTCGGGCTGACGGCTTGGGCAATGTATGACATGACTGGCTGGACACCTGATGTTTCGCAATGGACCATTGTGTCCGTCGGCTTCGTGCAGGGTGCTGGTCTTGGCTTTCTGTTTGTTCCATTGACGACGATTGCCTTTGCCACGCTCCCCGCCAGCATGCGCGGCGAAGGCACAGGGCTTTACAATCTGTCGCGTAACATCGGCTCCAGTGTGGGCATATCCATCGTCACGGCGCTGATCACCGAGAATGTGCAGACCAACCACGCTTCGATTGCCGCTTATGTTACCCCCTTCAATCATGCGTTTGATGCACCGGCTGTCATGCAGCATCTTGATCCGCTGAAGGCCGCGGGCCGCGCATCGCTTGACGGCATGATCACCCTGCAGGCAACGATCATTGCTTATATGGATGACTTCAAGCTGCTGATGATCATGTCGCTCGTAGCGATCCCGCTTGTCTTCCTGCTGCGCAAACCTGCCGCAAGCGCTGCACCACCGGATCATAGCGCCGTGATGGAGTGATCAGAGCCTCCGGACCATAAAACGGGGCGGGCGTTCGATGAACAGCCCGCCCCTTTTCTGTCAGCAACTCAAATGCTTATGCTGTTGATACTATCGCGCGGGTGGTGCGTACATGAGTCCGCCCGCATTCCACAAAGCATTGATGCCCCGGTCGATTTTCAACGGACTATCCTTGCCGAGATTGCGGTCGAACATCTCGCCATAATTACCCGTGGTCGAGAGGATGTTATAAACCCAGCGCTGATCAAGTCCCATGGGCTCACCTGTATTGCCTTCGGCGCCCAGGAACCGCCGGATCGAAGGATTGCCGGATTCCAACATCTTGGCGACGTTTTCCTTGGTCACACCCAGTTCCTCGGCCTCGATCAGGGAGAAGAGCGTCCAGCGGACAATGTTGAACCACTTGTCATCACCCTGCCGTACTGCCGGTCCCAAAGGTTCCTTGAAATGATCTCTGGCAGAACCATGAAGCCGTCCGGATCAGCCAAAGTCAGCCGCTGCGAATAGAGTGCGGATGCATCTGTCGTATAGACATCGCACCGCCCCTTGTTGAGGGCGCCGATTGTTTCGTCAGGCCGGTCAAACGCGATGATTTCATAGGTAAGATTGTTGGCCTTGAAATAGTCCGCAACGTTCAATTCGGTCGTGGTCCCGGTTTCCGTACACAGCGAGGCACCGGACAGTTCCTTGGCACTCTTCACGCCGAGCGACTTTTTCACCATGAAGCCCTGCCCGTCATAATAGGCCGTGCCGACGAACTTGAGACCCATTGATGTATCGCGCGAAAGCGTCCACGTGGTCTGGCGGGATAAAAGATCCGCTTCGCCGGATTGCAGTGCCGTAAACCGGTCCTTGGTCGACAACGGAATGAAGTTGACCTTGCTCGCATCCCCAAAGATCGCCGATGAAACGGCACGGCAGAAATCAATATCGAAACCTGTCCACTGTCCCGTATTATCAGCATTGGAAAAGCCGAGAACGCCTTGGCTGACGCCGCAATTGACGCGTCCCCGTTCCTTGATGACCGAAAGCGTATCAGCCTTGGCTGGCGTGACTATGAAGGCTGCTGACGCCAGCAGCAAAGCAGCAATAGAAATCCGTTTCATTGTGTTCTCCCTTGTTTTCATTGAGCAATACAGTGCCTGCGCGCCTGACGCACATCAGGGCGTTAAAGTTTTCGTACCTGCTATTCCCTGTCACTGAGCCGACAGAACTGCCTCAAACGTGTCCTCCAACACATCAATGAGATAATCCGCATTTTCCCGGCTGAAGATCATGGGCGGACGCAGTTTCAGGATATTGTCGTGCGGTCCCTCGGTACCCATGAGGATACCGCGTTGCTTTGCACCATTGTTGATTTTACGCGCGATGTCGGTAGCCGGCTGCTTGGTCTTCCGGTCGCTTACAAGTTCGATACCAAGGAACAGACCCTGCCCACGCACATCACCAATGACATCATAGCGCGCTTTCATCTTCTCAAATCGCGTCAGGAGATAGTTGCCGATGTCCAGTGCATTGCGCCGCAGATTGTCCCGTTCAATCACGTCGAGCACAGCGAGGCCCACGGCACAGGATACTGGATTGCCGCCAAATGTATTGAAGTATTCCATGCCATTATTGAAGGATGCTGCGATCTCGCGCGTCGTCACCACAGCCGCCATTGGATGACCATTACCGATTGGCTTGCCCATAGTGACGATGTCCGGCACCACATCCTGCGTCTCGAACGCCCACCAATGGCTGCCGACACGGCCGAAACCCACCTGCACCTCATCGGCTGCACAGATGCCGCCAGCGGCACGGACCATTGCGTAGACCTCTTTCAGATAGCCGTCCGGCAGGAACACTTGTCCGGCGACACTGGGAATGGACTCCGCCAGAAACAGTCCCGGTGCTTTGCCGGCCTTGCGCATCAATTCAATCTGCTCGGCAATATTCTTAGCATAACGTTTGGCAATCTCTTCGCGCGGCCAATCCTCAGGCGCACGGTAACTGTCCGGAATGATCGCCTCATACACATGCGACGGTCTGCCTTTGCCGCCCTTGCGCTTGTATTTGTAAGGGCTGAGATCAATCAATTCCTGCGTGGTACCGTGATAGGCCCAGTCAAGCACGATGGCCTCTTCGCGCCCCGTATGGGCGCGCATCATGCGCAGCATCAGACTGTTGGCTTCGCTGCCGGAACAGGCAAATGTTGCAACCGCCAGATCGCCCGGCAGCGTGGCAGTCAACCGTTCGGCATAGGTAATGATGTTGTCGTGCAGATAGCGCGTGTTTGTGTTGAGCAATCCGGCCTGCCGCGCCAGTGCATCCACCACATCCGGATGTGCATGGCCGAGATGGCAAACATTGTTGAAGCAATCGAGATAGGCCCGTCCGCGATCATCAATCAGCCATGCGCCATCGCCCCGCACAAACTTGATCGGCTCGGAATAGGAGATCGAGAGATTCGGCAGAAGCGAGGCTTTGCGTGCTGCAACAATGGCATCCTTGCTGCGACCAGTCTGATGAAACGTCTCAACAGGCAATCCGGCAAAATGCATTGGATCAGGAAAAAGCTCGGCCCAAACCGGGAGATAACGCTCTTCACCAACGCCCAATATGTCCGTCGCTGACAATGTTGTATCCACGGACAATTGCAGATGGAGATGTGGTGCCCAGCCGCCGTTCTCGGCAGGCGCTCCCATCTCACCCACGATGTCACCCGCCTGCAGTTGTTGGCCCGAATGAAGCCGCCGCATAGCTTCATGCGCCATATGTCCCCAAAGCGTTACGAAGGGCGGACATCCTTCAGGCCTATGCTCAAGTTTGATCAGGCAACCATAGCCAAGCGGATCGTCTTCAATGACGACTTCTTTGACCGTCGCTGCAATGGGCGTGAAGAGTTTGGTGCCTGCCGGCAGAAACAGATCAAGTCCCAAATGCCGCGTGCGCCGTTCACCTTTGACAAACCGGGATTCAAACATTGCGCCCGTATAGACAGAGCGCTCTTCGCCCCACGGCCCGATGCCAAGTTCGACATCATTCTTCGCGCAGTGATCGTCCCACCATTGTGTGGCCTTGTCAGGTTCCCGCGACGCGGAATGCACCGTCATCGGGTTCTCTGGATCATGATAGGGAACCAGTCCCTTGCTGAGGGTTGCCGGGTGTTTTGCCAGGATCGAAGCAAAGGACCTGTTGTTGTGCTCGATCCATCGCGCAACAGATTTAGCGCCTGTCACCGTGTCAAACCCGCATGCCTGTCTGAAAATCGCAGTCGCAAAGCCGCGATTGATAGAATCGAGCCTGCGAAGCAGCGCCCAAGCCGGTGCTTCGCTGATTGCAAGATAGGGGTTGTCGCCGGTCTTTTCCTTGCGCTGCGCCGAGAGAGTGACACTTGTTACCAACCGCATGGCGATCAGATCGAACAGCAGATCGAGTTCCTGCTCGTGCAGCGGATACTCACCGTGAAACCCAGCCGCGATGCTCGCCGCTGCACCAATAGGGTCTTCCAAATCCAGAATGGAATAGGCGCAGGCAACAGCAACTTCGGCAATCAGAACGCTGTGCAGCGCATCGCCAAAATCAATCAATCCGGCGACTTGCTTTGGATCATCGGATTTGACCAGTACATTCCAGTCATTGGCGTCATTATGAATGATAGCTGCCCGCAACATCGGTAGTCGCGGGGCGACATGAATATCAAACTGGTCGATGAAACGGGTCAGAAGCGCGCGGTCATCGGCACTGTCGATGTATTTCAAGCGTTGGCGCGAAAGACCGGCGGACCGGATATCCCAGTCGAATGTCCTGAGTGCTCCGGCATGCATAAAACCCTGCATTGCCTTATCGAGCCGACCGAGCATCCGGCCCAGATCCTGTAACACCTCCGGCGTACGGTCCCGCTCAGCCAAGGGATCGCCCTCCTGCCAGGAAACCATGCGGATGAAATGCTGCTCGCCAGTTCCAGATTGAGCCTGCGCCAGAGCCTGCCCTGATCGTGTCCGGCGTAATCTGGGAACAGCCATATCAGGTGCGTTGATCTCGAGATGATCGAGCAAAGCCGTTTGAAAATCGCTTTGATCTTTGGGCTCGCTGGAGTTGACTGCCTTCAATATCCACGTGGACCCATCCGCTGCATCGATCTTGAAATTCTGATCGCGCTCGCTGGCAAGAGAACTGATCCGGCCTTCAATGCCAAAATGCTCCCTGGCAATGGAAAGTGCTTCCGCATTCGAAAATGACGGTGCCGGATGGGATAGATTGATCATGCAACAGCTCCTTTTGTTGGAGCTTGGCATGAGCTCAAAAATCGGGCATCCGTTAATCTGCCGGTTTGGCCGTCGTAAAGACGGCTTTAACCGGCATTTTGCCGGGGAGAGAGCGGGCGATGAAAGAACTGGATGAAAAAGACCGGAACATTTTGAGCATCCTTTCACGGGATGCCAAGATTCCCGCTCAAAACCCTCGCCGGAAAGATCGGTCTATCCCGCAGCGCGACCAGTGAGCGCATTCTTTTTCTCGAACGGTCGGGTGTCATTCGCGGCTATCGCGCCGATATCGGCCAGCTGAATGAAGGACTCATTTGTGCGTTTTTGCTTATCAGTCTCGTACGCACTCCGTCGCTTGGCGTGCTGGATAAGCTCGCCGCCTATCCTGAAGTCAGGCGCGTCTCTTCGGTCAGCGGACAGCTCGATCTCATCGTCGAGGTTGAGGTGCCATCAATCAATCATCTCAATACGATCCGCAACAAGGTAGCGACACTGCCGGAAGTGGACGATGTCACAACATCAATCATCCTGCGCCGCGATATCGACCGGCTTGCCGGCGAAACGGGTATGGAGGCCGGATAAACCGTTACTTCGCTGCCTTGCGCATAAGCAAAGTTTGAAGCCGTCGCCATAGTCTTGCAAAGCCCGGTTCATCGAGATCAGAGATCGGCAGATAATCACCCTTTCTCTTGCTCAGCCAGTTGAGGTCTGTCTTGCCGGCAAGATGCAGATAGGCAACCGCGTCAGCAAACAGCCGCGTACGAAGATGCCGGGCCTCAAGATGAAACCCGCGCGTGCCCTTCAGTCCGGACATGAAAGCCGCCCGTTCGGGCTGATCCACATAGGAGCGCACAAAATAGGAAAACGACCCGTCTGAAAACGTATAGACATCGTACTCGTAATAATAGTCGTAAGACCCATCAGCCTCTGGGTCTGAGGCGTCGATATGGTGCGAGACTTCAACATTCATCGGCATAGGGCTTGAATACTATGAGACGGCGCTTTTCACAACGACCGCTGCACACACGGGATGAGCCAAAATTCGCCGCTTTCCGATTGAAAGCTGACTGAAAGGTTCGCTCGTCTAGAGTGTTCAGGCATCCACAAAAAACACATTCAAATGTGACAAGAATTCAGGATGCGGGAAACCAAATCAAGGACGGAACAATGACCCTTTCACGCTCGCTTTTTCACACAGCTTCTTTTGCTCTTCTCATGGCCTCCAGCGCTTTTGGCGGCATCTCCCCGGCCCACGCGGATGACAAAGTAACAATCATGGTCGGCGGCTATGAAAAGCATATCTATTTGCCCGCAAAACTCGCCGAAGCTCTCGGTTATTTCAAGGATGAGGGCCTTGAGGTTGAACTGCTCAATGAGCCGGCTGGCGTTGACGCTGAAAACCAGTTGCTGGCTGGCGCCGTTCAAGGTGTTGTCGGCTTCTACGATCATTGCATTGACCTTCAGGCCAAGGGAAAGCTCATTGAATCGATCGTTCAGTTCAGTCAGGCGCCGGGCGAAGTAGAGCTGGTTTCCACAAAACATCCCCAGATCAAGTCAGCTGCGGATTTCAAAGGCATGAGCTTGGGTGTTACCGGGCTTGGCTCCTCCACCAATTTCCTCACGCAATACCTGGCGTTTAAAAGTGGCTTGCAGCCTGGTGAATTTACATCGGTGCCTGTTGGTGCCGGAGCAACCTTCATCGCCGCTATGCAACAGGACAAGATCCAGGCAGGTATGACAACCGAACCAACGATCTCGCGTATGCTCAAAACTAAGGAAGCAAGCGTATTGATCGATATGCGAACAGTTGAGAGCACGCGTGCTGCACTCGGCGGTACTTATCCTGCGGCATCCCTCTACATGGAAACATCATGGGTTGAAGCACATAAGGCAACGACGCAGAAACTTGCCAACGCCTTCGTCAAGACTTTGAAGTACATCAACACCCACAGTGCGGATGATATTGCTGACAAAATGCCAAAGGATTTTTACGTTGGCGATAAGGAAGGCTATGTGAAAGCACTCGCCGACGGCAAAGGCATGTTTACTGCTGACGGCGTGATGCCGGAAGACGGACCGCAGACCGTACTGAATGTGCTGTCCAGCTTCTCCAAGAATGTCAAAGGCAAGCAGATTGATCTTTCAAAGACTTACACTTCCGAATTTGTAAAAGCTGCCAAATAATTTTTCCGGTCCTATTGCTTCCAGTCTCGGTGACTGGAAGCAATATCCTTTGGTATCGGGCATTGCGTGCACGCCCGTTATTCAGCACGCGTCAGGTATTTTGCCATGCAACAAAATCCATCTCAGGCTCCAGCCATTGAGCTGATCAATGTCAGCCGCCGCTTCGTCTCGCCAACGGGCAAGTCTCTTACCGCCTTGCGCGATTTCAACATGACTGTTGAACCCGGCGAATTCGTCGCCGTCGTCGGCCCCACCGGTTGCGGCAAGTCCACAACCCTCAACCTTGTCACAGGCCTCGCCAAGCCAAGCGCCGGTGAAGTGCGTCTCATGGGCGGCCCGGTCAACGGTATCGATCCCCGGGTTGGATTTGTCTTCCAGACAGACGCCCTGTTCCCTTGGCGCAATGTCATCGACAATGTCATGGCCGGGCCACTCTTCCGCGGAAAATCTGCAGCAGAAGCCCAGCGGACAGCCAAGGATTGGCTCGCCCGGGTTGGGCTGTCCCGCTTTGAGCAGCATTATCCGCATCAGCTGTCAGGCGGCATGCGCAAGCGTGTTTCGCTCGCCCAGACGTTCATCAACGAACCCGAAATCCTGTTGATGGATGAACCGTTCTCGGCGCTGGACGTCCAGACCCGTACGGTCATGCATGAGGAACTTCTGCGTCTTTGGGCGGAGCGCAAGGCTTCGGTTGTGTTTGTCACCCACGATCTTGAGGAAGCGGTTGCGCTCGCCGACAAGGTCTATGTGCTGACCGCCGGACCGGCAACGGTGAAATCAGTTTATCCCATCGACCTGCCACGGCCGCGTGTCGTTGCCGACATCCGCTACGAGCCCCGCTTCATCGAATATTGCCGCACGATCTGGGAGGATCTGCGCGACGAAGTGGAAACGAGTTATCGCCGCGCCAGCCAGGCAGCCTGAATCGGAGGAGACATTATGACAGATACCCCCCTCGACAGCACCGCGCCCATTTTCCGCGCCGGAACGTCCGATGCCGAAATCGAAGCGGCTGCATTCAAAGTCATTCAGCGCCGCAAACGCGCAGTTTTCTTCTGGCAGATCGTTATTCTGGTTGGCATTCTCGGCATATGGGAACTGGCTTCCAATCAGCTTTGGATAGACCCGTTTTTCTACTCCAGCCCAAGCGGCATCATTGCACGCCTGTATGAATGGATAACCGAGGGAACCGCCGAAGGCTCGCTCTGGTTCAATCTTTGGGTAACGATGGAAGAGGCCCTGATCGGCTTCGTCACCGGCTCGGTCGCCGGTGTGCTGGTTGGCATCGGTCTCGGCCGTAACCAGTTCCTGTCGGATATCTTTTCGGTTTACATCAAGGCGATCAATTCGATCCCGCGTGTCGTTCTGGCGCCGATCTTCATCATGATCATGGGCCTCGGGCTGGCATCCAAAGTCGCTCTGGCCTTCATCATGGTGTTTTTCGTGGTGTTCGCCAACGCCTTTCAGGGCGTACGGGAAGCCGACCGCAACATGATCGCCAATGCCAGAATTCTTGGTGCGTCCAACTGGCAGGTGACGCGGACGGTGATCGTCCCGTCTGCCATGAGCTGGATTTTTGCGAGCCTGCATGTGAGCTTCGGCTTTGCCATCATCGGCGCCATTGTCGGCGAGTTCGTCGGCGCACGTTTCGGCATCGGCCAGCTCATTTCCATCGCCAAGGGCACGTTTGACGCCGCTGGCATGTATGCAGCCATCATTCTTGTGATGATTGTGACCCTTATCGCCGAGGTTATCATGACGCTGATTGAAAACCGGCTGGCCAAATGGCGGCCGCAACAACAGAACGACATGCAATAGACTGACAATCAGGCCGGAGCGATCCGGCCTTTTTCATGCGGCTGGCAGTTTGACCTCAACATTCAAGCCCCCACTGACGGGCGTTGTCAAAGCAACGGTTCCTCCCGCTCGCTCTACGACTTCTTTGACAATCGCCAGCCCCAACCCGCTGCCCTCGGCTTGCGTGCCAATAATGCGATAGAAGCGCTCGAGTACCTGCTCTTTTTCCTGATCCGGAATACCCGGTCCATTGTCCTCGACACGCAGCAATACCCATGCGCCGTGTCTGGAAACACTCACCGTGACTGTTCCACCGGGCAGCGTATAACGGAGTGCATTGTCAACAAGATTGACGATCATTTCGGACAGCATGGGACCATCACCTTCAACACGGCATGGCTCATCCACATCGAGCCCGAGATCAATCTGTCGTTGCAACGCCGTTTCCGTAAAGGTCTCAAGAACCTGCCGCGCAGCAGCAGCCAGATCGATCTTGTCATGCCGTGGCCGGCGGCTGCCGGGTTCGGCACGGGACAAGGTCAGAAGCTGGCTTGCCAGCCGCGTCAATTGCTGGGTGCTTGTACGCAACGCCTGCAATGCCTCGTTTCGGCTGTTACTATCCTGTTCACGCGCTGCAACGCTTGCCTGCGTTGCGACCAGCGTCAAAGGAGTGCGCAATTGATGGGCCGCATTGGCAACAAAGCGCCTTTGTGCCGCCATCTGGCTCTGCACCCGCTCCATGTAATCGTTGAGTGCATGCACTAGGGGACGCAGCTCACTTTGCACATTCTCCGGAGAAAAAGGATCAAGTTTTTCCCGTCCCTGTTCGCGCACGGCATCGCGCAAACGCAGCACCGGAGCGAGCCCGCGCTGCAGACCGACAATGGCAACAAAGCCCGTGACCAGAACGAGCAGAAGTTGTTTTGTAAAATCTGAAAGCCATAATCTCTGCCGCATTGCCTTTTCGTTGTTCAATGTCACGGCAACAGACACCGAAATTTCCGCATCTTTGGCTAGACCCACCACCGGGTGATTAAGCGTCATGACACGCACAGGATCGCCGCGAAAATTGAGATCCTCTGCCGATTGATCTTTCTTGGTCTCCGGCAAATCGGCAACGCCGGAAACAAGGCTGCCCCATGCCGTGATCACACGGTAAAAAACCCGGTCACCATGGCCAGTATCAAACATTTCGAGTGCTGCTGGAGGAATATCAACCTGGATGGTCCCATTGGCATCCACCATCACCGCTTCAGCAATGGTACGGGCGGAGGCGAGCAGCATCTGGTCGTTGATAAGATCGGCTGTCGTATCGGCGGATTGAAAACTCAGCAGCAGGTTGACGCAAATCACCCCGATCAGTGGAAGAATGATCCAGACGAGAAGCTGAACCCGCAGACTTTCTCTCAATCGCTTCCAGAGGCGAGCCAAGTTTGAACGTGGCAGAGTGGTATTGTCATTCGCCATGGCGCAACAAATATCCCAAGCCACGCAAGGTCGCGATTTTCACCGAGCTTCCCTCGAGTTTCTTGCGTACACGATGAACGTATATTTCTATGGCGCTTGGATCGGCCAGATCATTGAAACCAAACACACTTTCGGACAGGGTTGCTTTACTGACCGTCGTTCCCGCTTTCACCATCAAATACTCCAGAACAGCATGTTCGCGCGGGGTTAGCGATAACACGCTTCCCGCCAGCGAAAATTGCCGCGTTCGGCCATCGAACAGCAACTCACCCATCGAAATTTCCGGATTGGCACGATTGTTCCCGCGACGCAGTTGGGCGCGGATGCGGGCCTCCAGTTCGGCAATTTCAAATGGCTTGGCGAGATAATCGTCAGCCCCTTCGTCCAGTCCGGCGACACGTCCGCCAAGACTGGCATTCGCAGTCAGAATAATAACGGGCACGGCGTTTCCGCTTTTGCGCAGCCGCCGAAGCACGGTCATTCCGTCCATTTTCGGCAAGGAAAGATCGAGAATGACGAGCGCATAATCTGCAACCTGAAGCGCGTGCTCGGCATCCTCGCCGTCATGCACCGTATCGACAGCATATTGCGCCTGTCGCAGCGCTTTGCCGAGCCAGGATGCAAGTTCACGATTGTCTTCAACGAGAAGTATCCGCATTGACGCAATTTATACTATGGCACCAGCAATTCACCAATGCCGTAACGTGCCGCAAAATCTCAAACTTTAGGAGGATCGGGCAATGTCTCCGGTCGAACGTTCTACCGGGTTTGGCGGACAAAAGGCACAATGCAGTCTCTTCACCAAGCATTTGGCGAACAGAGAATGAGAAAAAACATGAATATTTATCGCAGTTATATCGCGTGGCGCAATGCGCGTCGCACCATCGAAGAACTCAACCATTTGCCATCGGACCAGCTTGTCGATCTCGGCATAGATCCCCTGACCGGCGTGCTGGGTATTCCAGTCCGCTCTTTCGGCCGGGCCACCTCCAAACAATAGCCCTGATCATTTCATTGATGTCAGAAAAGGCGCCGCAATCCGTGGCGCCTTTTCTGTTTCTTCTGACGGCTATGCCACTTCGTGATTGGCTGTGCGTTCCAATGCCCGCACGAGACCGGAATGATCAAGACCGCTGTCGCCATTGGCTGCACAGCTGTTGAAGAGCTCCTGCGTTGCTGCAGTGTTTGGCAGTGAAACACCGAGCGTCTTGGCACTCTGCAACGCGAGGTTAAGATCCTTTTGATGCAGCGATATCCGGAAGCCCGGCTCGAACGTACGCTTGATCATACGGTCGCCATGCAATTCAAGAATGCGCGATGATGCGAAGCCGCCCATCAATGCTTCCCTCACCCGCGCAGGATCAGCACCCGCTTTCGACGCCAGAACCAGCGCCTCAGCGATGGCCTCGATGGTCAGCGCTACGATGATCTGGTTGGCTACCTTGGTAATTTGCCCATCGCCACAATCGCCAACCAGCGTAATGTTCTTGCCCATCAGCTTGAACAGCGGCAAGGCACGGTCAAAAGCGCTCTGTTCACCGCCAGCCATAATGCTGAGCGTCGCGTTCTTGGCGCCCACTTCGCCGCCCGATACGGGAGCATCGATATATTCGCTGCCGGTTTCGCGGATTTTCCTGGCGAATTCTTTGGTTTCAATCGGCGAAATCGAACTCATGTCGATAACCAGCTTGCCGGGTTTAAGCCCGAAGACCACACCATTTTCGCCGAACAGAACATCTTTGACTTCCGGCGTATCCGGCAGCATCAGGATAATGATGTCCGTTTTCTCAGCCAGAGCTTTCGGGCTTTCGACAATCTTCAAACCGTTGTCGACCAGACCCTGATGCGGCGGGATAAAGAACTTCGATGTGTAGAGATCATGCCCGGCATCCTGCAGATGACGCGCCATTGGCGTTCCCATGATGCCCAATCCTATAAAACCGATATCGGCCATATTTTCAGCTCCTCATTCTCAAAATATCTGCAGAATTCTGTGCTGCTGAAATTTCCTTCAACCAGCCCAGTCCCCGTTGTGTTTCTGTTTTGGGTTTATATTCGCAGCCAATCCAGCCATCATAAGCGGCAAGGTCGAGGGCTTCGAAAATGAAGCCGTAGTTGATCTCGCCAGTGCCGGGCTCATGCCTGCCCGGATTATCGGCGAGCTGGATATGCGCGATGCGATCCTTGTGGCGTTCATAGGTGGCCACAAGCTCACCGCGCGTGCGCTGCTGGTGGTAAAGATCATACTGGATGAAAAGATTGTCGCTGCCGACTTCATCGATAATTGAAGCCGCCTGTTCAACGGTGTTCAGATAGAAACCGGGAATATCGTAGGTGTTGATCGGCTCGATCAGCAAACGGATATCATGTTTGGCCAGTTCACCGGCAGCCAGGCGAAGATTATGCACCAGCGTTGTGCGCAGGACAGAATCCGGCAAGCCGTGCGGTGCTATACCGGCAAGGCAGTTGATCTGTTTGCAGCCAAGCTCTGTGGCATAATCGATAGCGGTCCCGACACCGCGGCGAAATTCGTCGATCCGGTCCGGCATCACGGCAATGCCGCGCTCCCCTCCCGCCCAGTTTCCCGCCGGGAGGTTGTGCAGCACCTGAACCAGCCCGTTGTCGGTCAGCTGCTGCTTGAGGTCAGTGGCGCCGTACTCGTAAGGGAACAGATATTCGACGGCTTCGAAGCCTGCTTTGCTTGCAAGGGCAAAGCGCTCCAGAAACGGAACTTCATTGAAAAGCATTGTCAGATTGGCAGCAAATTTGGGCATGGTTCGCCCTCCTCATAAATTGCGTTAGTTGAAAGCGGCGACAGCAGTGGGGGCGTCCTCCGCTTTTTCAGCGAGGTCTTCGAATTCCACGACCGCATTGATGTCCGCGCCCATCGCGATGTTCGTGACCCTTTCGAGAATGAACTCGACGACGACCGGCACCTGATGTTCTTTCATCAGGGCCTGCGCCTGTGCGAATGCATCGGCGAATTGGTTGGGGCTGCGAACACGGATGGCCTTGCAGCCCAGTCCTTCGGCAACAGCGACGTGGTCCACTCCATAACCAGCTTCCGCATCACCATTGGCATTGATGTTGTCGAAGGCCAGGCTGACCTCGAAATCCATGTTGAGGCCACGCTGCGCCTGACGGATCAGTCCGAGATAGGAATTGTTGACCACCACGTGCAGATAGGGAAGCTTGTGCTGCGCGCCGACTGCCAGTTCCTCGATCATGAACTGAAAATCATAATCGCCGGAAAGGGCAACAATCGGCCGGTCAGGATCGGCTGCCCGAACACCGAGTGCTGCTGGAAGCGTCCAGCCAAGCGGGCCCGCCTGACCGCAATTGATCCAGTTGCGCGGCTTGTAAACGTGCAGGAACTGCGCGCCTGCGATCTGGCTGAGACCGATTGTCGTGACGTAGCAGGTTTCGCGGCCAAAGGCCTTGTTCATTTCCTCATAGACCCGTTGCGGCTTCAGCGGCGTCTGATCGAAATGGGTCTTGCGCAGCATGGTCCGCTTGCGCTCACGGCATTCCTCCGCCCAGCTTGACCAGTCACGCAACTTGCCGGCGGTTTTCCATTCGGTCGCAACATCGAGAAACAGCTTCAGTGCTTTTCCTGCGTCGGAAACAATACCGAAATCTGGAGCGAAGACCCGCCCGATCTGCGTTGGCTCAATATCCACATGGACGAATTTGCGCCCCTCCGTATAGGTCGCAACATTGCCCGTATGCCGATTGGCCCAGCGATTGCCGACACCAAGCACAAAGTCCGATGCAAGCATGGTCGCATTGCCATAGCGATGCGATGTTTGCAGGCCGCACATACCTGCCATCAGCGGATGATCGTCCGGAATCGTCCCCCACCCCATCAATGTCGGGATGACGGGAACACCGGTAATTTCGGCGAATTCAACCAGAAGATCAGATGCATCCGCATTGATGATGCCGCCACCCGCGACGATCAACGGCCGCTCTGCCGCATTCAGCATCGTCAACGCCTTCTCAACCTGTGCCCGGGTGGCTGCGGGTTTGTACGCTTCCAGAGGTTCGTAGGTATCGGCGTCAAATTCGATCTCCGCCAGCTGAACATCAACCGGCAGGTCGATGAGAACGGGTCCGGGACGGCCTGACCGCATAATATGGAAAGCCTTCTGAAACACGTAGGGCACCAGGCCTGGCTCCATCACTGTCACGGCCCATTTGGTGACTGGTTTGGCGATGGACGCGATATCGACCGCCTGAAAGTCTTCCTTGTCGAGCCGGGCGCGGGGCGCCTGTCCGGTAATGCAGAGGATCGGAATGGAATCGGCCGACGCCGAATAGAGCCCGGTGATCATATCTGTTCCGGCCGGACCGGATGTGCCAATACATACGCCGATATTGCCCTGACTGGCGCGGGTATAACCTTCGGCCATGTGCGAGGCACCCTCGACATGGCGTGCCAGAATGTGACGAACCGAACCGCGGGCTTTCAACGCGGAGTAAAAAGGATTGATGGCCGCGCCGGGAACACCAAAGGCGCAATTGATCCTCTCCTTCTCCAGGATAAGGACTGCAGCATCAACAGCACGCATTTTGGTCATGATCATTCCTCCATATTTATTGGAAGCATAATCCAAAATTCTCTTCCATCAATACACTTATGGAAATTAATCTCACTATATGGAAATAAACATTTTCAATAAAACTGGTAAAATGAAATCGGCACGGCTATGCCAAGGGAGGGATACGCAGACCGGGAACACACACGCATGGCCGAACAAACCTCTCCAGTAAAAAACAAGCGGGGCCGCAAGGCCGGTGCCAACGCCATGCCGTCTTCTGTTCAGGTTCTGGATCGCAGTCTCAATCTTCTCAGCATCATTGCCGACAATGACGGCTCGTCCCTCAGCGACCTTGCTGAAAGGACAGGTATGGCGCCATCCACTGTTCACCGGCTGCTGACATCATTGGCAAACCACGGAATGCTCGCGCACGATCAGGAAACCGGCAACTGGACGATTGGTGTGCGCAGCTTTGAAATCGGCAATGCTTTTCTGCGTTATCGCAAACTGGGAGCAATCAGCCGCCCATTCCTCAAGCAATTGATGGATGAATGCGGAGAAACTGCCAATATTGCCATCGAAGACGATGGTGATGTGGTCTTTATCTCCCAGATTGAAAGCCACGCTCCGATGCGCGCCTTTTTTCGTCCGGGCCGTCGCGGACCAATCCATGCCTCGGGCATTGGCAAGGCGATCCTTGCGACGTGGTCGGATACGGATATCGGGCAGGTGCTCAGCGGCAAGTCCCTTGACCATTTCACCAGCCACACACTCGACACGCTGCCCGCCCTGTTGAAAGATGTTCAGGAAATTCGGGCGCGGGGCTGGTCCATCGATGATGAGGAACACACACTCGGCATGCGCTGCATAGCGGCTCCCCTGTTCAATGAATATGGTGAGGCCATTGCCGGGATTTCGATCTCTGGCCCCGCGGTTCGTTTACCCAGGGACAAATTGAGCGTGTTCGGTCCCATTGTTCAACGCACGGCCGATGCCTTGACCAAGGCAATGGGCGGCAAGCGGCCAGCTGAATTGTAAGCCGGGAAAGAGGGTATTCTTGATACCCTCTTTCTGTGTCAGGCTGTCTGTAATTCCAGTGCAGTTTCAACACGGGCATTCGTTGCAGCGGGTTTGTTGAGATTGCTTTTCATTGGTTTGCCGGCCACATAAACTTCGGCCACGGAACGGTCATCCCCCATCGTCTGCAGGATGAACAGCTCTTCAGCCAGCGTCTTTGCCGTCTGCATGCGCAGATCCATTGCCGGTTTGGCGCGGCTGTCGAGCACTGTGATATCAGCATCGGCACCTGCATGCAGCGAGCCGATGCGATCCTCAAGCCCGAGCGCCCGCGCATTGCCAAGTGTCATCATGTAGTAGGAATTGAACGGGGACAGACGCTGGCCCTGAAGATGCAGCACCTTGTACGCTTCCGCCATTGTTTCCAACATGGAAAAACTGGTGCCGCCGCCAACATCGGTCGCTACCGAATAGCGGGCTCCGAGCTTCCTGAAACGGTCGCGATCAAACAGACCACTTCCAAGAAACAGATTGGATGTCGGGCAGAACACGGCCACGGATTTACTCTCCGCCAAAGCCGAGATTTCCCGGTCGGACAGGAAAATACAATGGCCGAGCAGCATCTTCGAACCCAGCAAATCATAGCTGGCGTAGATATCGGTGTAATCCTTGGCTGAAGGATACAGCGATGTCGCGTAGGTGACCTCGTCCCTGTTTTCCGACAGATGCGTTTGCACGTAACATTCCGGATGCTCGCGAACGAGCTCGCGGCTCATCTCCATCTGCCCGGGTGTCGATGTGATGGCAAAGCGCGGGCTGATCGCATAATGGGCGCGTCCACGCCCATGCCACTTGGCAATCAAAGCCTTGGTATCGTCATAGCCTGATTGCGCCGTGTCACGCAGCGCGTCAGGCGCATTGCAGTCCATCATCACCTTGCCGCCGATCATCAGCATGTTGCGCTTTTCGGCAGCAGCAAAGTAAGCGTCAACACTTTCGCGGTGAACGGAGCAATAGGCGGCAGCGGTCGTCGTGCCGTTGCGCAACAATTCGTCCATGAACCGCCCGGCAATGAAATCGGCATGGGCCGTGGAAGCGAATTTCTGTTCTTCAACAAAAATATAGGTATTCAGCCATTCAAGCAGCTGTGCACCATAGGAGGCAATGGCTTGCGTCTGCGGAAAATGCAGATGGGTATCGATAAGCCCGGGAAGGATAAGATTGGGGCGATGGTCAACGATCTGCGTTTGCACATCCGCAGCAGATGCAAGGGCTGCATAGTCACCCACAGCGGCAATTCTGTCATGCTCAACCAAAACCGCACCATCCTCGAAATAGCGATAAGATGATGCATCGTCAGCACTCTGGGGCTCATCAACAAACGTCAGCACCCGGCCGCGCAACAACAATTTGCTCATTGGATTTTTCCTCCGTTGACTGTGGTTTCGTACCAGCTTGCAAGCAGCCGCCGTTCCTCATCGGAAATGCCGGTGACATTGGCGGGCGGCATCGCATGGGAACGACCGGCCTGCAGATAAATCTCGCGGGCATGGGCTGCAATCTGGCTGTCGGTTTCCAGCATGACGCCCTTTGGCGGGGCAATAATGCCCTCCCATCCCGGTTCCTTGGAATGGCACATGGAGCAGCGGCCAAGCACCGTATCGCGCACTTTGGGAAAGCTCGTCGCGCTGACAAATGGCTGCTGAACGGCGGATATCTTTTCCTCGCCGCCAACGCCGGACAGAATTTTCGGAACCGTCGACAGCCACATGATGATGATGAACAGGATCGCCGTTACCAGCCACGTCCATGTCGGATCACCCTTGCGGGCATGGCGAGTGTTGAACCAGTGGCGGATCGTAACGCCCATCAGGAATACCAGCGAAGCGATGATCCAGTTATATTGCGTGCCAAACGCCAGCGGATAGTGGTTCGACAGCATCAGGAACAGGACAGGCAAAGTCAGATAGTTGTTATGGGTGGAGCGCTGCTTTGCCTGTTTGCCAAGGGCGGGATTGGGCGTTTTGCCAGAGATGAGATCAGCCACGACCTTCTTCTGGTTGGGGATGATGATCATGAACACATTCGCCGACATGATCGTCGCGGTGAACGCACCCAAATGCAGGAAGGCGGCGCGTCCGGTGAAAAGCTGCGTATAACCCCAAGCCATTCCCACCAGAATGAAATAGAGAAGCACCATCAGCCGCGTGTCGTTCCGGCCGAGCGGCGACTTGCAAATCGTGTCATAAACAAGCCATCCGCCAAAAATGGAGGCGAGCGATATTCCGATGGCGACTGGTCGCGAGACATCGAGCACATGCGGATCGATCAAATAGAGATCAGCACCCGCATAATAGACAATGCAGAGCATGGCAAAACCCGACAGCCACGTCGCATAGGATTCCCATTTGAACCAAGTGAGGTGTTCGGGCATCTGCTCGGGCGCCACCAGATATTTCTGAATGTGGTAGAAACCACCGCCATGCACCTGCCACTCCTCACCATGAGCTCCGGCGGGAAGTCCCGGACGCTGGCGCAGACCGAGATCCAGTGCAACGAAATAGAAGGATGAGCCAATCCAGGCAATGCCTGTGATCACATGCAACCAGCGAACGGCAAAGTTCAGCCAATCCCAGGCTATGGCAAATTCATACATGCGGCTCTCCCTCTTCTTGCCGCTCAGTATGTGCCAAAGCCCGCGCATCGGGGAAACGCCCTAATTCACCCATCTCTTTCAAAAAAAACTATAAAATGCTAGATCAATGGACAGTGTAAGACTGGGGCGGAAACCATGTCATATTTCGATAATCTTCGAGTTTTCGTTCGCGTCGTCGAACTGGGAAACCTTTCCGCTGCCGGGCGCGATCAGCGCGCCTCTCCGGCTGTTGCGAGCAATCGTATCAAGGAGTTGGAACGCTATCTCGGCGTTCGCCTCTTCAATCGCACCACACGGAAATTGACCCCCACCGAACACGGACGCGTATTCTACGAAGGCGCGGTCAAAATCATCGAGGCTATCAACGAAGCCGAAGCCGCCATCGCCGATCTTTCAAAAAAACCAAAGGGTGCAATCCGTATCACCGCACCACTGGGCATTGGCAGGCGGCTGATTGCTTCGGGCGTTCCGGAGTTTCACGACAAATACCCTGACATTGAGGTCCGGCTGCGATTGTCCGACCACAATATCGATATTATGAGCGAGGGCGTCGATATCGCCTTCAAGCTCGGCATTCTTGAAGATTCCAATCTGCGCATGCGCGGTATCATGAATTGCGAGCGCGTCATCTGCGCAGCGCCGGATTATCTGGAAAAACGCGGCACACCAACGACGCCCGATGAACTGATATCTGCGCACCACGATTGCCTGCTTCTGCGCTATCCCGGCTCCAAGGAATATTACTGGACGCTGCAAACCCCGGAAGGACCACGCAAGCTTGAAGTGAGCGGCCCTTATGACTCTGACGATGGCGACGTTCTGACCAAATGGGCGCTCGATGGTCGCGGCATCATCAACAAGCCGTTGTTCGAGGTCAAAAGCCACCTGAAGGATGGAACGCTACGCACCATTCTGGAGAATACGCCACCCGTCAGCATCCAGCTTGCGGCCATCTATCCGCACAAGCGGTTTCAGGATCCCAAGGTGCGTCTGATGATTGATTTCATGACCGAACGCTGCCAGCGGCTGGTCAGTGCGATGCTTGAATAATCAGAGCGGGAACGTCAGGCGGGAATGCGTACCCGCTGTTTTACCGGCAAATCCTGCAGATGATAATTCAGCGCTGAGGTCATGATTTCAGCGGCAGCGAGCGTCGCTATAACCGACGGACGTTTATCCTTGACCGCCGTGCCGCCAACCGGACAAACCAGCCTGTCGAAAATCTCAGGGCGGCCGACTTCCCGTTCCAGCCAGCTGCGGAACGTTGCCTTCTTTGTTTTCGATCCAATCATTCCGACATAGGCCGCATCAACTCTGGCCAGCGCTTCGGCGGTTATCAGAAAATCAAGGGCGTGATCATGGGTCAGAACAACAAAAGCGCTTCCGTCAGGCGCATCCCGAACGACAGTCTCCGGCATTGCCGTCAAACATGTCTCGATGCCGGGAACCTGCGTGGCCGAAAGCTCATCTTCGCGCGTATCCACCAGAATGACTCTGAGTGGTGCAAGCGACAGCGCCATGGCCAAAGCGTCGCCGACATGACCCGCACCAAAGATATAGACGTGCGGACGCCGGGCGATTTCAAGGTCGACCTTCTCGATCAGCGCTGCCGCCAGATCCCGGCCGACCCGTTCAAAGCCGAGAGCAACACGCCCGCCGCAACACTGACCGATCTCAGGTCCAAGCGGCACCGACATATCGCTATCGCCAGTGCCATGATGCAATAGTTTGCGGGCATGATCGATGGCCATGAACTCCAGCTGCCCGCCGCCGATCGTGCCGAAGATGCTCTCCCGCGCCACCAGCATCCAAGCTCCGGCATCGCGGGGCGTGGACCCGTTGGCCGCTTTCACCTCGACCAGAACAGCCTGTTTGCGGCGGTTGAGAAAGTCCCTGATATCGTCACGGTTCGACGGCATCGGATGCTCACCTTCCCCTATCCGCTGATCGCAGCCGCTCGACCGCCATCAGAACCCGTTCCGGCGTTGCGGGAGCATCAAGACGGGGAGACATGCGATAATCGGCAACACTGGCAACAGCCATGGAAAGCGCTTCCAGGACGGAGATTGCCAGCATGAAAGGCGGCTCACCAACGGCCTTTGACCGGCGGATCGTTTCTTCCCGATTGACCGACCAGCTTGCCAATTGCACATTGAACTGGCGCGGGCGGTCCGACGCGAGCGGTATCTTGTAGGTGGATGGCGCGTGCGTGCGCAGACGGCCCTTGGCATCCCACCATAATTCTTCCGTGGTCAGCCAGCCCATTCCCTGCACGAACGCACCTTCCACTTGCCCCAGATCAAGCGCCGGGTTCAGTGACCGGCCAACATCATGCAAGATGTCGGTGCGGTCGACCTGATATTCGCCGGTGAGTGTATCGATACTGACTTCGGATACGGAGGCACCATAGGCAAAGTAAAAGAACGGACGCCCTTTGCCTTCGGCCCGGTTCCAATGGATTTTAGGTGTCTTGTAAAAGCCTGCGGCCGAGAGCTGCACGCGTGCGCCGTAAGCAAGTTTGATGAATTCCGGAAAAGGAATGAGCCGGTCGCCAACCCGAATAGTGTTCGGTTCAAAGAACACCTGTTCCTTCACCACGCCATAGTGTTCGACGGCAAACTGGACAAGCCGGTCCTTGATCTGCTGCGCGGCATTCGCTGCTGCCATACCGTTGAGATCCGAGCCGGACGATGCTGCGGTCGCCGATGTATTCGGGACTTTGGCCGTCGTGGTCGCCGTCACCTTGACCCGATCAAGATCAACCTGAAATTCATCGGCAATGACTTGCGCGACTTTGGTATAAAGCCCCTGCCCCATCTCGGTGCCGCCATGGTTGAGATGGATCGAACCGTCCGTATAGACGTGCACCAGCGCACCGGCCTGATTGTATTCGGTCTTGGTGAACGAGATACCGAATTTCACCGGCGTCAGCGCTATGCCGCGCTTAATGATCCGGCTGCCGCGATTGAAATCGATAATCGCCTTGCGCCGCGCCGCGTAGCCGGATGATGCCTCCAGCTCTGCAACGATTTGCGGAATGATATTGTCTTCCACCGTCTGATGATACGGCGTGATGTTGCGGTCTTCATTCCCATAGAAATTTGCCTTGCGAATATCCAGTGGGTCCTTGCCAAGTGCGTAAGCGATCTCCTCAATCATCCGTTCGCCGCCAACCATGCCCTGCGGGCCGCCAAAGCCACGAAACGCTGTGTTGGAAACCGTGTTGGTTTTCAGCGGCCGCGAGCGCAAGCGAACATTCGGATAGAAGTAGCAATTGTCCGCATGGAACAAGGCCCGGTCGGTCACCGGCCCGGAAAGATCGGCCGAAAAACCGCAGCGCGCCGAAAAGGTTGCGTCGACAGCCTCAATACGCCCCGCATCGTCAAAGCCAAGATCATAGGCCACATGGAAGTCATGGCGTTTGCCCGTTGCCACCATATCGTCGTCGCGGTCCGGTCTGATCTTGACTGCGCGGTGATATTTTTTGGCAGCAACCGCCGCAACAGCAGCAAAAAGATTGGCCTGCGTTTCCTTGCCGCCGAAACCGCCACCCATGCGCCGGACATTCACGGTCACCGCATTGGACGGAACACCCAGGACATGCCCCACCATATGCTGGGTTTCGCTTGGGTGCTGGGTCGAGGAGAAAACCGTCACTTCGTCATCTTCGCCGGGAACGGCAAAAGCGATATGGCCTTCCAGATAAAAATGATCCTGACCGCCAATGCGCATCTCGCCCTGAATGCGGTTCTTCGCATTGGAAAGACCCGAGGCGATATCCCCGCGCTCCAGTTTCAGCGGGTCAATGACCAAGGGATAATTGGCCTTCTCCGCTTCCAGAACATCAATGGCGTGGTCGAGATCGCGATACTCGATCTTGACCTTGGCAGCCGCTGCCCGCGCGTGCTGGCGTGTCTCTGCAATCACCGCAAAAATCGGCTGGCCATGAAATTCCACCTTGCCAACGGCGAAGACCGGATCGTCGTGCTTGCCAGCCGGACTAACGTCATTATGACCGGGAATGTCATCGGCTGTCAGGATGCCGATGACACCGGGACAGGCGGCAACCCCGGAAAAATCCATCGACAATATGTCCGCATGCGCACGCTGTGACAGGCCGAGATAGGCATGGAGCGTGTCGGAGGGTTCCGGCATATCATCGATATATTCGGCGGTGCCTGAAACATGTTTGTGGCCGGATTCATGCGGCTGCTGTTCGTGCACACCACCGCGAATACGCGCCATCGGTTGAATTGAGTTCATCGCCTGCTCCTCACCCGACAGCCGCTGCATAGCGGTTGAGCCGAACGTTCGTCTCACCCGTGCTTTCCAGATAGAACCGGCGCAGCAGGTTTTGCGCGGTCAGCAACCGGTAGTCGGCGGAAGCGCGCCAATCCGTCAGCGGCGTAAAATCCGTGGCAAACTGTGAAACGGCATGATCGATTGTTTCTTCGGTCCAGCTCGAACCAATGAGTGCCTGCTCCACACTCCCGGCACGCTTTGGCGTTCCCGCCATGCCACCAAATGCAATAATCGCCGTATCAACTTTGCCGTGCGCATCGAGGCTGATTTTGAATCCACCGCACACCGAAGAAATGTCTTCGTCCAGCCGTTTGGATATCTTGTAGACGCCAAACTGTTCGCCGGGCTTGAGATAGGGAATGCGGATGGCCTCGACGAATTCACCGGGCAACCTGTCCTGTTTCCCATATTCGATGAAGAAGTTCTCGATGGGCACAGACCGGCGGACATTCCCCTTGCGCAGGAGCACCGTCGCGCCAAGTGCAATCAACAGAGGTGGCGTATCGCCAATAGGCGAACCATTGGCAACGTTTCCACCGATCGTTCCCATGTTGCGGACCTGTTCGCCGCCAATGCGGTTCCAGAGTTCCGTCAATTGCGGAAAGTGCTGAATCACCAGCGGATAGGCATCGGTATAGCTGACACCGGCGCCAAATCTCAGACCATCCTGTTCCTCGGTCATCCCGCGCAGTTCATCCAGATGCGAAATGAAAACAACCGGGCCAATTTCCCGCATGAACTTGGTCACCCACAGCCCGACATCGGTCGATCCCGCAACGATGGTTGATCCCGGATTGGCATCCATGAATTCTGCGAAATCATCGAGGTCGGCTGGCAATACAAGGCGCTGCTTGCCGGCGCCGACTTCCACACGCCTGCCGTCTTTCAATGACAATAACTGCTCGCGCACGCGCGCACGTTCCGTCACCAGCGGATCTTTGTTCACATCGCCCACCGCCGATATGCTTTCAGCTGCGCGGATAATCGCGGCATACCCGGTGCAGCGGCAGAGATTACCCTGCAATGCCTTTTCGATCTCCCGCACGTCCGGATGCGGGTTCTGCATCCACAGACCATAAAGTGACATGACAAAGCCTGGCGTGCAGAAGCCGCACTGTGAGGCATGGGTATCGACCATGGCGCGCTGCACCGGATGCAATGTTCCATCGCGTGCGGCCAGCGCCTCGACGGTGACCACATGGCAACCATCGAGCGAGCCGACAAACCGGATGCAGGCATTGACCGATTCATATTTGAGCTGACTGTCGGACAGGCGACCAACCAGCACCGTACAGGCGCCGCAATCGCCCTCCGCACAACCCTCCTTGGTACCGCGCAACCGGCGCTCAAGCCGGAGAAAATCCAGCAACGTTTCCGTCGGGGAAATATCAGCAAGCTCGATCAGCTTGTCGTTCAGCAGAAAGCGGATGCTGTTGCGGATTGGAGTGTTCATGGGAAGTCAGCTCCCCCGATAAGTTGAATAGCTGAAAGGCGAAACAAGCAACGGCACATGGTAGTGCGCCTGCTGATCGCTGATGCCGAAGCGGATCGGAATGATGTCAAGAAACGGCACATTGTCCGCTGCCTGCTGGCCACCGAAATACGCACCCACATGGAAGCGCAGTTCATAGGTTCCCAAACGCATATTGTCCCCTGTCAGCAGAGGGCTGTCGCAACGGCCATCATCATTGGTATGGGTACTTTGCACAGATGAGAACCGGTCATTTTCCAGTCGCAGCAGGTCGATACGCAGCTTGGCAGCGGGTTTGCCGCTTGATACATCAAGCACATGGGTCGTCAGACGACCGCTTGCTTCATTTTGAAGGCTCATGAGCTTTCCTCCTCCCAAGGCGGACTTTGCAATTTTCCATCGCTCAATTTGCCCCTCCGTCCCGTCATGGGCTAGGCGGCGCTTGATTACAGGACTTTCAAAATTTTCTAGGGGAATGGATTGCGCTTTATTTGATTATTCAAGGGATCAACTGAGTGCAGGCGAGGACGGATCACGTCATGAAATACCTCCGGGACATGCATGGATATGGCGCAAACCCGCCACACGCCCATTGGCCGGATGGTGCCAAGATCGCAATTCAGTTTGTTCTCAATTATGAGGAAGGCGGCGAAAATTGCGTTCTGCATGGCGATGCCTCTTCCGAAGCATTCCTGTCGGAAATCGTCGGCGCACAACCCTGGGCCGGACAACGGCACTGGAACATGGAATCGATGTACGAATATGGCGCACGCGCCGGTTTCTGGCGTCTGCATCGGCTGTTCACAGCAAAAAACGTGCCGGTCACCGTTTATGGCGTCGCTACGGCCTTGCAGCGCTCGCCCGCACAGGTCCGCGCCATGCAGGACGCCAATTGGGAGATCGCATCCCACGGTTTAAAATGGATCGATTACAAGGATTACACTCGGGAAGCAGAACGCGAGCATATGCTTGAGGCCATTCGGTTGCACACCGCCCTCACCGGCGAGCGGCCAAGGGGCTGGTACACCGGCCGTTGCTCCGTCAATACAGTTGATTTAGCGACTGAGGAAGGCAGCTTTGAATATGTTTCGGACTCCTACGCTGATGATCTGCCCTATTGGCATGAAGCGGGTAACCGTCAGCAACTGATCATCCCCTATACGCTCGACGCCAATGACATGCGCTTTGCAACGCCTCAAGGGTTCAATGCCGGGGATCAATTCTTCTCCTATCTGAAGGACAGTTTCGACACGCTTTATGCCGAGGGTGAAGCTGGTTCGCCCAAGATGATGAGCATCGGCTTGCATTGCCGTCTGGCGGGTAGGCCCGGAAGGACAGCCGCTGTCGCCCGCTTCATCGACTATGTGCAAAGCCATGCGAATGTCTGGCTGGCCCGGCGTATCGATATTGCCCGGCACTGGGCAAAAGTTCATCCGGCTCGATCAAACACAATTCGTCCCTCGGCGCTTGCTGAAGTGGCGTTTGTCGAACGCTTCGGCGGCGTCTTCGAACATTCCGACTGGATCGCCAAGCGCGCCTTCGCAGCAGAACTCTCCTATGCCAACGACAACGCCGAAGGGCTGCATGCTTCATTGGCAACCATCTTCCGCACGGCGTCCGAAGAGGAACGTCTCGGCGTTCTGCAGGCGCACCCGGATCTTGCTGGAAAGCTCGCCCAGGCCAAACGGCTGACCGCAAGCTCGACGATGGAACAAGCGTCGGCTGGACTGGATGCATTGACGGATGATGAGCGCGCGCAGTTTCAGGCGCTCAATGGTCTTTATGTCGAGACCTTCGGCTTTCCCTTCATCATCGCCGTCAAGGATCACAGCAAGGACGAAATTCTTCAGGCCTTCAAGACGCGCATCGCCAATGACCGGCAAACCGAATTCAACACCGCATGCAGGCAGGTGGAGAGGATTGCTCTTCTCCGGCTGCAGGCCATGCTGCCAAACTAAGGAACGGACATGTCAAACACGACGGAACAGCTGCCCGCATTCGCGCGCAATTCAATCAATCTTGCCTCAGCGGGTCTTGGTGCAAAGCCGATCTTTGCAACGGACGAATTCTTTGCACCGCTGGCACGCATGCTCAATGATGATCCCGCGATCTTCTACCCAGAGAAGTTTGACGATCACGGCAAATGGATGGATGGATGGGAAACCCGCCGCCGCCGTAGCACCGGGCACGATTACGCGATCATCGCGCTCGCAGCACCAGGGACCATTTCCGGTTTCGATGTTGATACCGCGCACTTCACGGGCAACTATCCACCCGCATGCCGTATCGAAGCCTGCAACTCGGCCGCCGAGCCTGATGACGCCACTGTCTGGACCGAGGTGCTCGGCTTGAGCCAGTTAGGCGCTAGCGCCCACCACTTCTTTGCCTGCACATCAAAGACCGTATGGACCCATGTGCGCCTGCACATCCATCCGGATGGCGGCGTGGCACGGCTGCGTGTCTACGGCCAGCCTTCACTTAATACAGGCAACCTTAACGGTGAAACCCTCGATCTTGCCTCATCGCTGCTCGGCGGCCGTGTCGTTGCCATGTCCAATGCGCATTACGGCTATCACCGTTTGCTGGCACCGGGCCGCGGCATCAATATGGGTGACGGATGGGAAACCCGCCGTCGCCGTGAACCCGGCAATGACTGGATCATCGTCAAACTTGCAGCGCGCGGAACCGTCGAAAGTGCCGTCGTCGACACTGCACACTTCAAGGGTAACTATCCTGACTCCTGCTCCATTCAGGTAGCCGATCTCGGCAATGCCGGGGAAAGCCTTGACGAACTGGTGGTCGCCTCATCCATGTTCTGGGAAGAAATCCTGCCGCAGCAGAAACTCGCGGCCGATACGATCCATGAATACGGCGCCAACCAGATTAAACAGAATGGTGCCGTCACCCATGCCCGGCTGAACATTTTCCCGGATGGCGGTGTGAGCAGGCTGCGCCTGTTCGGCAAGATCGCGAGCGAATAGAGATGCGCGAGATCATCGCTCAACCCTTGACCCGTGAGGCTTTCCGACCTTTCGGGGACGTGATTGAAGTGGAGGGCTCAGCAAGCTTCCCGATCAATCATGGCATGTGCGACCGCTATCACGATCTGGCAAAGGTCGAAACTACGGGCGAAAACGCGCGCACGCTTATCAGCCTGTTGCGTGGCAAGCCTTACGAATTGCCGCTTGAACTCACCATGGTCGAACGGCATCCCTTTGGCAGTCAGGCCTTCGTGCCTCTGTCAGCCAATCCGTTTCTCGTTGTGGTCGCCCATGACCAGACAGATTGTGCCAGCTATCCCATTGCCTTTCTGACCAAGCCGGGTCAGGGCGTGAACATTCATCGCAATGTCTGGCACGGCATTCTGACGCCGCTTGGCGGCGTCTCGGATTTTGTTGTTATTGATCGCGGCGGTGATGGCATCAACCTGCAGGAATATTTCTATAGCGAGCCATTCCTTATTCGCGAGAGCTAAAAACAACAAAGCCGCCGCTTCACCGGCGGCGGCTTTGTTTGTTCACTCAACTATTTAATTCAGCGGGATGGAATTCTGATCTTTCCCGGACTGATATTGGTTCGACAGAACCGTATATTTACCGGCAATTGTTTCAACACGGTGCTTCAGCCGCTCCCGATCAGGCTCGGATATGTCTGAGATCAGCTTCGTTATGGAATAGCTTTTCCAGAAAGCATTCTCCGTATTGTAGCCGCCGGGTTCCAGTGTGAAGACCTCCTTGAGAATCTTAAGATCATGTGGAATGGCAAATGCGTCGCGTGAATCTTCATGGCTGAAGAAATAATAAAAGTTGTCAAAGCCAGCCCAGGTAATGGCCGAAAGACACATTGAGCAAGGCTCGTGCGTCGACAGGAAGATCAGGTCTTTTGCGTCCGGCCGCTTTTCGCCGTTCATTTCGTAAAAACGTTTCAGTGTGTGAACCTCGCCATGCCATAGCGGGTTTTCCGTTTCATTGTTCGTTTCGGCCAACACAACGGACAGATCCGATTTCCGTAGCAATGCTGCACCGAATATCTTGTTGCCTGCCGCTACGCCCTGTTCGGTCATGGGGATGATTTGATGCTCCATGGCATCAAGCAGTGCATCGATAACATTGACCGGCAATATTTTCTCATTCATCGGAAACAGCCTCTTTGTGGGGATGGAATACAACCATCAGTCAGGCAAGACGTGCGATGGCCCGGATACGATTATTGCAGCCGGGCCGATCCACATTATACCGGGAACAGAGTGTAGCGAACGACAAAGAGGATCGCCACAAGCCACGTTGCCAGATGAATATCCTTCACCCGCCCGGTCAGCGACTTCAGCACAACGTAGCTGATGAAGCCAAACGCGAGACCGTTGGCGATCGAGTAGGTGAAGGGGATCATCAATGCGGTGAGTGCCGCTGGGGTGGCTTCCGTGATATCACCCCATTCAATATCGACGAGCTCGCGCATCATCAGACCGGCGACGTAGAGCAAGGCTGGTGCTGTTGCGTATCCGGGAACCGAGCCCGCCAGCGGTGCAATGAACAAAGCCGCCAAAAACAACACCGCAATCGTCAGCGCTGTCAGGCCTGTGCGTCCGCCTGCCTGAACGCCCGAGGCGCTTTCGACATAGGCCGTGGTACTGCTCGTGCCCAACAGCGAACCGGCAACGATTGCCGTGCTGTCAGCAAACAGAGCTCGACCGAGGCGATTGGGCTTACCCTCTTCAATCAATCCCGCACGTTTGCTGACGCCGATCAATGTTCCTGTTGCATCGAAAACCTCAACGAGTACGAACACCAGAATGACCTGCAGGAGTCCTGTGTGCAGAGCACCCATAATATCCAGTTGCAGGAATGTCGGAGCAAGGCTTGGCGGTGCCGAGAAGACGCCTTTGAACTCACTCGCGCCTGTCAGCATCGACAGGACCGTCACAACCAGAATACCGATCAGGATTGCACCGCGTATCTTCAGCGCATCCAAAACTGCGATCACGAAGAAGCCCAAAATAGCGAACAGGGCGCTCGCGCTGCCCAGATGGCCAAGCCCGATAAACGTTGCCGGATTGGCGACGATGATACCCGAGTTTTTCAAGGCGATGAACGCCAGAAAGAGACCGATACCTGCCGCGATGGAACTGCGCAGCGATTTGGGAATGCCCGCGACCAGCCAGCTGCGGACACCCGTGACGGTCAGTACGAGAAAAATACATCCGGAGATGAAAACAGCGCCCAGCGCCTGTTGCCAGGTAAAGCCCATGGCCGCGACGACTGTGAAAGCGAAGAAGGCATTGAGGCCCATGCCGGGCGCCATGCCGATTGGCCAGTTGGCGACAAGCGCCATGACCAGCGAGCCGAGCGCTGCTGCGATACAGGTCGCAACAAAGATGGCGTTGCGGTCCATTCCCGTTGACGACAGAATATCTGGATTGACAAAAATAATGTACGACATCGTCAGGAATGTCGTCAGACCAGCAAGCATTTCGACGCGCACTGATGTGTTGTGTTCTCTCAGCTTGAAAAGCTTTTCGAGCATAATTCCTCCCCCTGGCTTTCGCCGAGTCTCCGGTTGCTGCGCGATTGCCCAGTCTGGCGAATCGCGTGGCTGCCTGTTTTGAGTTTTCACTAATCTCCAATCAAGAGAAAACTGGCAAGCACTCCTCCGCTGCCAGTCCCCTCCTCAGTGTCACCACTGCCGACGTGATTGTGCGTCTTCCGCCGCAGCGATGCTAGGCGTCTATTTCCGCAGTCATGAGCGAAACAGCTTCAATATTTTATTGATGCCAGCTTGGCTTTTGACTGTGTTTTGAGGGGAATGCGTCCATGAATACTAGCTCGACTTTTCCATGTCACTACAAAACGTCAACATTGCGAGAATAAATCATCACCGAGCGTTGTCGGGCGCGCCTATGAACATGTCTCATCGCTATATCGCGCATACGACTTAGGTCGTACGTGAGGGGTTGACCTTAGCCCGATGCGCGCGATTCAAAACCTGTCTAATTTGCCCTCACCGCCGCAACCCGTGTTGCAATAAGAGAGACAGACATGGCCCGATCAAATGACGCGCGTCTAACGACACTATACATTCTTATCCTGCCCGCCTTGAAATCAGCGGAATGATCATGCGTTTCCAGATACAGATTCTGTCGGTCGAATATATTATACTGTCATTGATACTCGGCCTCGTGATGATACCCCTGCTATCACCGTTCTTCTGGAATGCACTGCTTGAACGATCGGCTGTTCTGTTGCGGCTTCTTGCTGCCCTTGGCAGAAAGAAGGCGGCTGCTCCCGAGCAATCCGTCAGGCTGATGGACATACGCCCTCGTTTGCTTCGCCCCAATGGTTCCACACCCAACTTTTATCGGGTGGCGAAGAAGACGCATTTTGCGGCCAAAAACAACATTCGTTCCACCGAGTGGTATGGACCCAAGCGCCGATCTGTGAGACGTCGGCTTAAGTAATCACGGGGAATGAAAACTTGGCTCTGCTGCGTGCTCTTGGTTTGAGAGGCCTGTTCATCAAACTCGTGTTGATGTTCATGATCGTCGGCTTTGGCGCTCTGTTCATCGTCAGCATTCTGATGAGCCAGTTTAATGCCAGCCGTTATGAGAGTTCGATCCGCGGTGTGATCAACGGATTGGACAGGCAGCAATTCAATGCATCTGCCACCGCTGCCAATCTGCGCGACAAGGCAGCGTGTGATGCGCTGGCCAGTAAAATCTTCTGGAATCTGGTCGATACCGGCGTCACGCAAATGCTCGACTTCCCTGCCATGTTCTCATATTTCCACGATGGCAAACTGCAGGTCAAAATAATCAATGATCAGGGCATTTTGTGTTCGACACTTCCGGCTGCCACACCTCTTCTCGATCAGGCAATGATCGAGGCAGCCCAATCCAGTCAACCGGAAGTTCTGCATCGGCAAGGCGAGGATTGGGCGCTGATAACCCGGATCAATCTGCCAGCGGGCGATGGGGTGCAGGCCCTAGTTGGCGTGCACTATTGGTCACAATGGCAAATTTACGATGAAGTACTCAGTGGCACAGTTTCCGATTATATCCGCACATTCATCCTGATCAATTCCATGGGTGCCAGCGTCGCTGCGCTGTTCGTCTGGCGATTGCTGCGCCGTATCAAACGCGCCACCAATGCCGCCGATCAATGGGCGGCGGGTGACCTGCGAACCCGCATCAAGGACAATTCGAAGGACGAGTTCGGCAGGCTTGCCGAACGCTTCAACAATATGGCCGACGCGTTGTCAAAAAGCTTTGATATGCAGAAAGCCCTCGCAATATCCGTTGAGCGCAACCGCATTGCCCGCGATCTGCATGACACGGCGAAGCAGCGCAGTTTTGTGCTTGGATTGAAGCTGACTGAACTTGAATATGAAGCACAGCAGCATGCGCCCTTGCTGCCAACGGTTGAATCGGCCCGACGGCTGGCCGATCATTTGCAGAAGGATCTCGAAAACGTCGTTTCGGGTTTCAATCTGCCGGCTATCGCCGATCACGGGCTGCACGAAACGCTCGTCCGCAGTGTGCGCGATCTGCTCTCGGGCTCGGGGATTCAATGGTCTATCGACTGGCCGGACAGGATAGGAGCCCAGCTTGATACGGCACCGGAGCTGGCGCAGGAATTGCTGATGATAACCCACGAGGCCATAGCCAACGCCTTGCGGCACAGCCAATGCCGCAACATCCACATTGCCTGTAAGCCGGGGCATCCTTGGCATTGGTCTGTCACCGACGACGGCCACGGTTTCGACACTGCAGGCGCTCCGATTGGCATGGGATTGTCCAATATGCGCTGGCGTGCCAATACATTGCCCGGTGGGGACCTTGCCCTTTCGTCGAGCCCGAAAGGCACGATTGTCGATATATCCTTTGAGTTGCCGGTTTTAGCAAAATCATGAGCACAACAATCGTAATAGCCGATGATCATGCCGTGGTGCGCGAAGGCATACGCGGCCTGCTGCGGCTTGACCCGAGTTTCACTGTCCTGGCCGAAGCGGAGAATGGCGAAGCCACAGTGGCGATGGTGCGTGAACACCGCCCTGACGTGCTTCTGCTCGATCTCATGATGCCCGGCATGGGCGATGCAGCTCAATCCATGATAAGCATCATCCGCAAGGCCAGTCCCGACAGTCACATCATGATTCTAACATCCAGTGATGATGATCAGCTCGCATTTTCAGCGATTGAAGCGGGTGCACGTTCGTTCCTGCTCAAATCCATGCGCGGTGAACATCTGCTGAGCGCCATCCATGCAGCAGCAAACGGGACCCCTACACTTCACCCGCTTGTGGCACAGCGCATTTTGAATTCCATCCGCAATCCGCAACCACGTCAGGTTGATGATCTGACCGCGCGCGAACTTGAAGTGCTGCGTTGTCTTGCCGAGGGTGGCAGCAATGCAAAGATCGCCGCGCAGCTCAACATCACCGAAAAGACCGTGAAAGCCCATCTTGGCAGCGTCATGTCCAAGCTCGATCTTTCCGACCGGACCGAGGCGGTCGCCTATGCCTGGCGCGCCGGGCTGATGAAACCGTGACGGTCATCGAATTTCGGATCAATGCATCAACGTATATTCGATCACGCGGCTGCGGCTGAGGACCAGCTCCACCTTTTCCTCGGACAACCGGTTGAGACAGATGCGCTTTTTCCAGGGGCCGTCGTCAAGCGTGAACAAATAACGGCCGTTGCCGAGGCCAAGCAATGGCATGAACTGGCGGGCCGGGCCTGCGCCCATGATCACCACGCCATGGCGGATATCGAAATGTGCGCCATATTCTCCCGCTGTCCAATGGCCATCAAGTTCAGCGCTCGCAGGCTCTGGTATCACCGGCAGGAACCGGCGCTGGACATAACCCGCTTCACCTTCGATCGCGGCCCCTGTTTGACGTAACCGCATGGGCGAAGAAGCAGACCGGGATAAATACCAGCCGTTGCCGTCATCGTAGAGCGTCTCTTCGGCGTCGAGATAGCTGACAACTCCGTGTTTCAGTTCGATCCAGTGCGGGCCATCTTCTGTCACATAGAAACCATCGCGAAGCATGCAATTGGTCTGTGGCAAGGGCAAAGCTGTGAGGGCACTCATAGCGGCCAGGGCAATCTGCGACGTATTAACGTCTTCGCGATTGGAGACGACGACAAATCCAGTGCCTGCCTCCGGATCAAGAAGAAAATGCGACTTGTAACCGGGATGCGAACCACCGTGCCCGACAAAGTACCGGTCCGCCAATCGAGACCAGTACAACCCAAGTCCGTACCCGGACGGGCGCCCATCATGCAAATGGCGTATTGCCGAGAAGGCAGCGAGCAGACCAGAGAATTTGCCACTGCCCGTCAACAAATGCTGGAGCCAGCGGGCGAGGCTGGTGCCGCTGCCTGTCAAACTACCCGAAGCCGAAAGGTGCAATCCCGCAGCGCTGAGCTGCCACTTGTTCCCGGTCTTGAGGTAACCCGGCGCAAGTCCTTGGACGGGCTCTGCCCAAATGTCGGGTGCTTTGAAAGCAATATCCAATGGCCCGGCAATCTCATTCTGAATAAAGTCGTCAAATGCAAAGCCTTTGCGTTCAAGCGCTGCCTCGACAAGCCGGTAGCCAGTATTGGAATAAGAAATATCTGTGCCTGCATCAAAGTTCAGGCGGGTCAACGTGGCGAGAAAATTCAAAAGCTGCTGCTTGTGCGTTTCCGAATAGACCGAAAGTCCCAGCAGGGTCAGACACTCGCGCACGTCAGGCAGCCCCCCGCTCATATCAAGCGCACGGCCCACTGATACGTCGGCGAGAGGTTTTTGTAGCTCTGGAAGATGATCACCAAGACGATCATCAAGGCCGACTGCATCGGAATGGTGCAGGGCCATGGCTGCAAATATATGTTTTGTCACCGAAGCGTAGCGCACCACACTGTCGGCAGAAAAGGCTGTCCCTGTGGAAAGGTTTTCCAGGCCACCTGCCTGAACAAATTGAACATTGTTCGTGTCAAAGCCAATGATTGCGCCACCTGGCTCGTCACCCTGCCATTCATCAGCAAAGCTCCTGGCACGCTCGGAAGCGGCCAACCAATTTAACATAAGAGACATTCTGCGCACCGCTCAGGCTGGAATCTTGAGTACCGATGCTTAGTAGCGCGTTAGCAGGAACGCAACATGTTCCGGGGCGTCCATGGAATAGATCGTTTGCATTGGTCAGTCAGATAGGTCGTTGGCATATGCCAGCTGTCCAGGGAGCAACGTCCGAATATGTTGTCCCACAATCAAGGCAGATGATCTGCATGCTGCAAGATTGATGGCGCGAGATAATAACTGGAATCCATAAGACAAGGAGATTCTCTATGGCAGAAAAGATCGTCGTTGGCGGGTTGGAATTGGAGTTTCTGCACAGCAAGGACACAACCAACGGCAGCCTCGATATGTTCAAGGTGGTCGTGCAGCCAAATTCACGCATGCCGGTGCCCCATTATCACGAAAGCTGGGATGAGACAGTTTATGGCCTCGTCGGGACGCTGAATTTACGCGTCGATGGGCAGGACATCACTGTCGGCCCGGGGCAATCCGTCTTTATCAAGCGCGGTATCGTTCACAGTTTCAGCAACGACACACAAGAACCGGTGACTTGCCTCTCGGTTCTTACACCAGGCGTGCTCGGTCCCGCTTATTTTCGCGAAATTGGCGCGCTCGTTGCCAAAGGGCCACCAGACCCCGTCCTGATGAAGGAAATTATGCTGCGCTACCGGCTGATACCCGTTGCTCCAGGCGCCTGACCGCGTCAATTGCACCGCTAGCCGATCATCCACCCAGGACCACGCGAATATACTTCGCCATTTCCGATATGGACGGTGCTACATCGCCTTTCGGCATATGCAAACCGATAGCAAATTGCGGCAAGGCGGGAAGTCCGTCACCACTGGTCAACACGTCAAGATCAGCTGGCACCGTACTGGCAAGCAATATGGTAATAGCCAGATCCGCCCGGACCATTGCCATTGTCGCTTCAATATTGCCGTTCTCAAAAACTGTTCTCCATGGCCGCGCCTGATGATCAAGTGAGGAGAGAACGGCAGGCCGGAACGCGCAGGTTTCAGCGACCATCGACACGGGTAACGGCGTCTTCAAATGCGCGCCGCCGTTTCTGGCACCGACCCAGACCAATTGTTCCACGCGCGAATATTCCGCCTGGCTGGAAACAACTTCCTCTTCGACAAGAGCAAGATCGACCTCGCGACGCTCCAGTGCAGTCATAAGCTCCGGTGAAGACGCACAGACCAGAGACACTTCCACAAGTGGATAAGCTTCCGCATAGGCCTTCAGGACCGGTACTGTGATGATGCTGACAAGATCATAGGGCAAGCCAAGCCTGACCTTGCCCTGCAGCGCATCGGCAGTCATCTCAGACCAGATGTCGTCATTGAGAGCCAATAGGCGCCGGGCCTTGGTAAGCAGCAGCTCGCCCGGCGGCGTCAGTCGAAGCCCCCGTCGATCCCGTTCAAACAGGGCTGAGCCGAGCATATCCTCGAACCGCCTGATTTGCTGGCTGACTGCACTTTGCGTGAGATAACGTGCATTGGCGGCAGCCGTCATGCTGCCATGATCAGCCACCGCCATAAACGTTCTCAGAAGGTCGATATCCAGATTGCGTGACATTGCCTGCATTATGTATCGTAATGCTCAATCCATTCAACATTAATTTTCTTGATCCTCGATAGTAGACTATCTTCGCCTGTCTTGAAGATCCGGGCCCTACTGAATGAATCCTGCTTACCCTTCTTTTTATACCCCTCGCCCTCGTCGCCCGGGCGCGCATGTTTTCCCGTTTCGAATCCGCGCGTTTCAAACCGCTCGCAGAGTTTGCAGCCTGCCGCTTGTCGTCAACGGCGGCCGCGCTCCTTGGCAAGTGGCCCTCAAGCAAGCTGCATAGAGATCAAAGGAAATCCAAATGGCACCAGCAACTCTTGCTCAGGTTTCGGAAATGATCGGCCTGATCTATCAAGCAGCTTACGATGAAGAGCAATGGGACCCGGCGATACACGGCATACGCCAGTTATTCAGCCGGGGGACGTCCCGTCTCAGCAATCATGCGATACGCAAGGTAGCGAACTGCGCCTTTACAGCCAATCCGGGTTACGGCTATTTCCAAAAATATGTCGAGAAATACGCTCAAGCCAATCTCTATCTCGGCTCCCGGCCAGCCGACGCTCTTCAAAAAGCCCGCTCCTTCGTCAATGCCTTTGAGATGGATCAATATGACGACAACGATCCTTCGACCGGGTGGACCGAGTCCCATGCCACATATGACGAACCACCCGCCAAGCAATTGAATGGCGGCCATGCTTTCAGCACTCTTCGGCATCGCCCAAAACCCAATTGCGACACGAGCGAGGTGGAGACCTTCGCGCTGTTGGCTCCCCATTTTGAGCGGGCAAGCCAGATCAGCCAGCAGATCAAGCTTGCAAATGCATTGAAAGCAACATTTTCACGCCTGCCTTTTGGCGCAGTCCTCGTCACTGCGGATTTA
Source organism: Phyllobacterium sp. 628 (assembly GCF_014189505.1). Lineage (GTDB taxonomy): Bacteria > Pseudomonadota > Alphaproteobacteria > Rhizobiales > Rhizobiaceae > Phyllobacterium. Next base: position 116,061 of record NZ_CP050300.1, read on the forward strand.
CGTATCCTTGAAGTCAACGATATTGCTGCAGCCTGGCTCGACGACAACCAGACACAGTTGATGCAACGCAACGGGTTTTTGACGGCAAAGCCCGCTATCCATCGACCTCTGCAAAAATTGGCGGCCGATGCCTGCGGACTTCACATCAATGGCCTGATGGGAACCGGCGGGCGCATGGTGCTCGAAAAAACGTCTGAAATAGGCGCGGTTGCAGACTGCGTGCTCGAAGTGGCTCCTATTTTTGATTCACCTTTCCCGGGGATGACAATCGGGCGCTGCGCCATTGTCATCATCAAGAAAATACACATGGGCAATCCGGAGGGTTTGGACGAACATATCGGGGCCATTTTCAAACTGACACGGTCCGAAGCCCGGTTGGCTGGCCTTCTGGCTGCCGGATATTCGCTAAAAGATGCTGCCAACGAAGCAAATCTGAAGAACACGACTGCCCGCGCTTACCTTGAGCGGCTGTTTCATAAAACGGGTACGCACCAGCAAAGCCAATTGGTAGCCCTGCTCAAGAATGCCGCCCCTGCCCTCCTCAAAACCTGAAGCTATTTTTCTGTAATCATCCGAATAGACGACATCGTGGCTCTCATGAAATCGTGATGACAGCACCTCATGGAAATGACATCGAGGCGATTGACATCTGCTGCACGCAGGAGTTGAGATGCGCGCGAAGTCTTGCAGCTACGCTGCCATAGGCTCTCCCGCTCTGACCCCACAATATCCAATACCCGCGCGATGGCCCTCCAAAGGCCGACCAGTATTTTCTTCGCGGGTGGAAAGCCAGAAAACGTCATGTCTCAATCGGTTGATCGTTCAAAACGTCCATTTGTGGTTGCTTCGATCGTGTTGGCAACGTTCATGGTTGCGATTGAAGCAACGATTGTTGCAACCGCTATGCCGCGGATCGTCGGCGAACTCGGCGGCTTTACCTATTACAGCTGGGTCTTCTCCGCATTCCTGCTGGCACAGTCCACGACGACCGTGATCTACGGCAAGCTGTCCGACATTTTCGGCCGCAAGCCGATCCTGATCGGCGGCATCCTGATCTTTCTCTTCGGTTCGGCACTGGCCGGTTTTGCCTGGTCAATGACGTCGCTCATAGCATTCCGTCTGCTGCAAGGCCTCGGCGCCGGAGCGATCCAGCCAGTCACGATGACAATTGTCGGCGACCTCTACAAACTGCAGGAGCGCGCAAAAGTACAGGGCGTGCTGGCCAGCGTCTGGGCGGTTTCTGCCGTGACTGGACCGCTTGCCGGTGGCCTGATTGTCGATAATGTATCCTGGGCCTGGATTTTCTGGATCAATCTTCCGATTGGCGTGTTCACCATTATAGGTTTCTCGCTTTTTCTGCATGAATCGATCGAGCCAAGGAAAGCCAAAATCGACTACTGGGGCACAATCCTTTTTTCCGTTGCGATTGTTTCGCTTCTGGTCATTCTGACCGAGACAGATGCAGACCTATGGATACTTGTGTCTTTGGCTGCCGTCTTTGTCATCTCTGGCATCCTCTTCGTGCTGCAGGAGCGGCGTGCACCGGAGCCGATTATCTCGATTGCGCTCTGGGGTCAGCGGCTGATTGCCACCAGCAATATCGCCACTCTTCTGGCGGGCATGGCACTCATTGGCTTGACAACCATTCTACCCATTTATGTGCAGGGCGTGCTGGGCCGCTCACCCCTCGTCGCCGGATTCACGCTCACGATGCTGATTGTCGGATGGCCACTCGCCGTGATGCTTTCAAGCCGTTTCTTTCGCGCCTTCGGAATTCGAACGACACTGCGCGTCGGCAGTCTGATGTTCCCGGTCGGCGCATCATTTCTGCTCTTCCTCACACCCGACAGCAGCCCGGTTTCAGCGGGATTCGGCTCATTTCTCATGGGCTTCGGCATGGGGCTTATCAGCCTCACAAGCATCGTTCTTGTCCAGGAAAGCGTTGATTGGGCGATGCGCGGCAGTGCCACCGCATCAATCATTTTCTCGCGCAGTCTTGGCAATACACTTGGCGCGACAGCGCTTGGTGCAATCCTCAATATGGGTATCATGCATTTTGGCAGCGGTGATCTGGCGGCAAAGCTGCATGAGGTCATCAATCAACCATCGGGGCTGTCCAGCCTGTCGGCAAATCCGGCCATCCAGCTTGTGTTCCACTCCGCACTGCACTGGAGCTTCTGGGGTGTTTTCGCCGTTGCGATATGCACGTTCGCCACGACCTGGCTCATTCCGGTATCGCCCGATGCTGGCCGCAAGAAGCTGCCAACGCAGGAAGAGGTTCAGGAGGCCATGGCACCCTGACGCAACGCTTCAGGTTTCGGCGCAAGCCACGGTTGCATAGGTTGCGATATACAACCGACGACGCTTAAAGGTTGAAAATCCCCATTCCGATCCGTTTTCTTGGCAAAATGATTCCAAAAAAGACACCATAAGACGAAATACGTCGAGCAAAGCGATAGAAACTGGCTCCGCATTAGGGTATTGCAGACCTCTGTAAATATGTGCGGGGGTACATCAATGAACGAAGCTATTCGGGAACTCTTGGCCAAGGTGGGCGGTTTGCCGGTCTCGATCGATCAGATCACGGACGAGGAAGATCTTTACAATGCCGGGCTTTCCTCATTTGCATCAGTCCAGCTGATGTTGGGTATCGAGGACAAATTCGATATCGAATTTTCGGACCAATATCTCAATCGCAAATCCTTTTCGAGCATCAAGGCTATCGAGCGGACCGTAGAGGCGATCCTCAAGAACAACGAGGATGCCTGATGAACGCCGGCGCCGGTACAAGTTTGTTGCAACGCGCCACACGCGTTGCGGCCATCGCCGCTCAATTCGCTGACACGGTTGATAATGAAGGCCGCTTTCCGCGTGAATCCATTGCGGCGATGAAAGCCGAGCATCTGCTTGGCATCCAGATCCCTGCCGATCTGGGCGGAGAGTCAGCACAGGTCGAGCAAATCGCGGAAATCTGCTCCATCCTCGGACAGTCCTGCGCCGCAAGTGCCATGATCTTCGCGATGCATCACATCAAGCTGTCGAGCCTTGTCGAGCATGGCCAGTCGGCGGAATGGCACCGCGCCTTCATGCGCCGCGTCGCAGCGGAACAGCTCCTTCTCGCCTCGGCCACCACCGAAGGCGGTATTGGCGGAGATCTGCGCAACAGTATCTGCGCGATCGAGATTGAGGGCGCCATCTGCCGTCTCGAAAAGAATGCAACCGTAATTTCCTATGGCACGGAAGCAGATGCCATTCTGATCACCTCCCGCTCGGGCACAGAAGCTGTATCGTCAGATCAGGTTATGACAGTCTTTGTCAAAGACCAGTACACACTGGAAAAGACCAACGACTGGGATACGCTCGGCATGCGCGGCACCTGCTCCGAAGGCTTCGTCTTCCGTGGCAGTGCGGGCAAAGAACAGATCCTGCCGCACCCCTTCGCCGAAATCGCGGCGCAGTCGATGCTGGCCATGGCCCATCTCCTGTGGAGTTCCCTCTGGTACGGTATTGCAGTCGATGCTGTTGGCCGAGCGCAGTCTTTTGTCCGCGCTGCCGCTAGGCGTTCTCCCGGCGTCCAGCAACCCGGTGCACTGCGCGTGGCCGAGGCATCCAACATGCTGCAGATGCTGAAATCCGAAATCATTGCCTGCCTCAATGCATACAGGCTGGCCAAAGACGACGCGGATAAGCTCGCGTCTATGGGTTTTGCCATCACGATGAACAATCTGAAGGTCGCTGCCTCGCAGACGATCCTTCAGATTATCAATCATGCCATGCTCGTCTGCGGCATTATGGGCTATAAAAACGGGACGCCTTACAGTCTCGGCCGCCATTTGCGCGACGCCAATTCGGCGCAGCTGATGGTTTCCAACGAACGTATCCTCGGCAACACAGCCACGATGCTGCTTATCCATAAGCAGAACACCAGTCTCTTGGGGTAATACGACATGGACGCACAAATCTCTTTTCTGGACCGGTTGTTCACGAGCGGCCTGTTGCTCGACACCGGCGTTGACGGCCTTTACGGACGCAGCGGACGTTTTGAAGATATTATTGCTGCTTTCGAGCGGCTGATCGATCGCACGGGCGGCGATGACGGCGCTGAAGCAATCCGCTTCCCACCAGGCATGAACCGCGCCATCTTTGAAAAAAGCGGCTACATGAAAAGCTTCCCGCAGCTTGCCGGGACTATTCACAGCTTCTGCGGATGTGAGCTCGATCACGTCAACCTCATCCAGTGCATGGACGAAGGCAAGGACTGGACGAAGGAGCAGCAGGCAACAGAGATCGTTCTGACACCCGCTGCCTGCTATCCACTTTATCCTGTCGTGGCACAGCGCGGCAATTTGCCTGAGGATGGCGGGTTGTTTGACCTGCAGTCCTACTGTTTCCGGCATGAGCCGTCGAAAGATCCGGCACGCCAGCAGATGTTCCGCATGCGCGAATATGTTCGCATGGGCAAGCCGGACGAAGTCATGGAATTCCGCCAACTGTGGATGGATCGCGGCACGCAGATCATGCAAAGAGTGGGCCTGCCGGTCAATATCGACGTTGCCAATGATCCGTTCTTTGGCCGTGCCGGACGCATGCTCGTCAACAATCAGCGCGATCAGAACCTGAAATTCGAACTGCTGATCCCGATCACGTCGACCGAGAATCCAACAGCCTGCATGAGTTTCAATTATCATCAGGACCATTTCGGCACCAAATGGGGCATCAATCTCAATGATGGCACCACGGCGCATACTGCCTGTGTCGGCTTTGGGCTCGAGCGGATCGCATTGGCCCTGCTCCATCATCATGGTCTGGATATCGAGGCGTGGCCCGAACAGGTGCGCAAAGAATTGTGGGGCTGACCGGCAGCATGCAGGCAGTTTTCCCCCACATCAATCCCGAAGGCTACACTCCGCATCCGCTGCACTCGCAGGAGCGCATCTGGCCGGAAACCAATTGCTATGTCGATCTCTGGATCGAAGTTCTGGCGGCGCAAAATCTGCCGCCGGAGGCAATGCTGGGCTTCACACTGAATCAGGACTTCGAGGGTGACCAGTTCACCTTTTTCAAGGTTCCTTTGGAAGATCTGGAGACACTCTACGATATCCGCGTCGGCGAGCTGGCAATTTTCGATAGGGTCGAAAGTCATATCGCCGCCCAGATCGCCCGCGGCCGTCTCTGCCTGGTGGAAATGGACAGTTACTTCATGCCGGACACGCAGGGTGTGGGCTACCACAGTGAGCACGGCAAGACGACGGTTGCCATCAACCGGATGGATACAGAAAGTCGCAGCCTTGAATATTTCCACAATGGCAGCTTCTTCCGGCTGACAGGAGATGATTTCGACGGACTGTTCCAGCGGCATCTCACCGATGAGGACATAGCTTTTCTCCCCTATACGGAATTTGCAAAATTCCCGGACGGCAAGACGGACAGCGCAGCCATACGGGAAAAGGCTTTGCGTCTTCTGCCCGCTCATTTCGCCCGCAGGCCGGCACAAAATCCTATCCGTGCGTTCATCGAAGTGTTTCCGCAACAAGCCGAAGCCGTGGCTGAACGGCCCTTCGCCTTCTTCCATAAGTACGCCTTCAACACGATGCGTCAGCTCGGAGCCAATTTCGAACTTGCAGCGAGCCATCTCACGTGGCTGCGCCCGGATGAAGCATTTGCAACCGCAGCCGAGCACGCGGTCAGGATCGCCGAAGTTGCCAAGGCCACGCAGTTCCAGCTTGCCCGCGCTGTTACCCGCAAAAGGTTCGACCCCCTTGCCGCGGCACTCATTCCCGCCGCCGATGCGTGGGATCACATGATGGAAGCACTCGGCCGGGAATTGGGCGCACCCGCTGACCGGACGGTCGTTTCCGAAAGTCGCGAGGACGCTTGATAGCCGGTGCTGCGCCATTGCCAGTCGACAGTGGCCGTCTTCTGGATGACGGATGGCAACTCATTCTCACGGCGTCAGGTGAAGCAGCTCTGCCGGACAATCTCCACCGCGAAAGAATGCTGCTGAATGTCCCTGTGCCGGGCACCGTTGCTGCAGCATTGGAACAAGCGAACCAGTTTGAGCGTGGCGCGCCAACTCCGCTCAATCAGCAGGACGCATGGTATCTGCGTTCATTCCAAGACGAGCTGCCCGGATTGGCGACCCTTCATTTCGAAGGGCTGGCGACGATCGCCGAAGTCTACTGGAATGGCGCGCGTATACTTGCCACCGACAATATGTTTCTGGCTTTCGACGCTCCGGTGCAATTGAGCGGCAATGATGAGCTGGCCATATGTTTTCGGGCACTGGCACCGCATCTTGATCGCAAAGGCCCGCGCGCCCGGTGGCGCACCCAATTGATGAATAATCAGGGCCTGCGGCTCGTGCGCACAACCGCTCTCGGTTATATGCCGGGCTGGTGTCCCGAGATTCATGCGGCGGGACCATGGCGTCCGGTGAGGTTGCTGCGGCCCGATCCTGAACAGATATCAAACATCACAATCGCCAGCGCGCTTACTGATAAGGGAGAGGGTATTCTTACCGTCCACTTTGATTACTCGGGTACATGCGAGGCGCTTGTTGTTGAGTGCGCGCATGCCAAGATTGCACCTGTACAAACGAACAATGGCTGCTGGCAGGCCCGGCTTGTTATCCCTGACATAGCCGTCTGGTGGCCGCACACGCATGGATCGCCGGTTTTGCACGACGTGACGTTGCACCTCGGAAAGCAACAATTTGCTTTGGGGCGCACCGGATTTCGCAGCCTTCGGATTGACCACGATGATGACGGTCAGGGCTTTGCTGTAATCGTCAACGGCAAACGGATTTTCTGCCGGGGTACTGTCTGGAGTTCCGCTGATATTGTTCGGCTGCCGGGAAACCGGGAGGACTATGCGCCGTGGCTGCACCTCGCCGTCGAAGCCGGGATGAACATGATCCGTGTCAGCGGCATCACAGTCTATGAGAGCAATGCGTTTTTTGATCTGTGCGACGAACTTGGAATTCTCATTTGGCAGGATTTCATGTTTGCCAATTTTGACTATCCCGCGAAGGACGCGAATTTCGCCGCCAATGTTGATGCTGAGGCCCGGCAGTTTTTAACACGGACGATGGCGGCCCCGTCTCTGGCTATCCTGTGCGGCGGCAGTGAAATCTATCAGCAAGGCTCGATGCTGGGTCTGCCCGAGACGGTGTGGAAGGGACCACTGACCGAGGAAATTCTTTCCGCTCTGTCGGCCAGCCTTCGGCCTGATGTTCCCTATGTCGCCAATTCGCCCTGCGGTGGCGCCCTCCCCTTCATTTCCAATGCCGGCGTCAGCCATTACTATGGTGTCAGTGCCTATTGCCGTCCGCTCGATGACGCGCGCCGCGCCAATGTGCGCTTTGCCACGGAATGTCTTGCCTTCTCCAACGTTCCGGAGGCACGCACGCTGAAAGCCCATCTGAATGTTCCCGCAGTTCATGATCCCCGCTGGAAAGCGCGGGTTCCCCGTGACAATGGTGTCAGCTGGGATTTCGAGGACGTGCGCGAAGCCTATCTGGAAATGCTGTACGGTTTTGATCCCGCAAGGCTTCGCCGTGAGGACAACGAGACCTATCTGCATCTGTCACGGGCCGTTACGGCCGAAGTGATGGAGACAACTTTCGCCGAATGGAGGCGGCCGGGCAGCACTTGTTCCGGCGGTTTGGTCTGGATGTTGCAGGATCTTTTATCCGGCGCGGGATGGGGTGTCATCGACAGCACTGGAGAACCCAAAGCAGCATGGTACGGTTTGAAGCGCGCTTCTCGCCCGGTCAATCTCACCCTCACCGATGAAGGCATCAACGGGCTCGCGCTTCATATCATCAATGAGCGTCAGAATAGCCTGAACGCCATAGTTCAAATCAGTTGCCTGCGCGGCGGCAAGCAGCCGGTTGTTTCAGGGCGCCACGAATTGACCGTTGGGCAGGATGAGCGGATAACGCTGGCCGCCACAGATGTGTTTGGTGCTTTTTTCGACACAACCTATGCCTATCGGTTTGGTCCGCCTTCGCATGATGTGACTATCGCGCGTTTGAAAGAAGCGGGCACGGGCAGGCTTTTGGCGGAAGCCTTCCATTTTCCGCAGGGCCGGACACGCGCTTTCCACGATGCAGTCATTGAGCCGACATTGACGGAAGCAGACGGGCACTGGTTGCTTGATCTGGCAACACCTGTCGTCGCACAGTCAGTTCATGTGGATGTGGAAGGTTATCGGCCCGACGATAACTGGTTTCATCTCGCGCCCGGGGAAACAAAGCGGGTCAGGCTCGTACCGCATCCCGGCATTGAAGGTTCACCCCGACCGTCCGGCGAAATTCGTATCGCCGGAAGTTCTCGCGTCGTCTGGTTTGAATAATCCTTATACCGGAAAGCGCCGCGCCATCTGTTCAAGGGCGTCTATATAGGCCTTGCGAGCATGCTCCGGGGTAAGGTTGTGATCGGCGTCGGCAATCTTTTCGACCGATACGTTTGGATAGCCGGATACTTTTCCGTCCTTTTCATCGAAGTAGAAATCGAAATATTCCAGACCCGGGTCACGATAGCTGTAGAGCAGTTGCACTGGAACATTCCTGTCCTTTAAAGCGGCAAAGGCTTTGTAGACTGCCTTTCCTTCCGTCGTGCGATGGCGCAGTAAACGCCGCGCAAGGCCGCGAATTCTTCGGCCGATCCCGCCTGCAACATTTCGGGCAATGCCCGGAAAATCGAGTTCTCCGCGCACGAGGCGGCGAAATGTCGAGGCGCGCAGCAAACGGCTGCCATAGTCCTCAAGCGTTCTGTTGCCTTCGCGCACAGCCTCGTCAACGGACCGTCCGGGTTCCCAGTAGAAGGTAATTGGGTTGACGAGAACAGCACCAGCAAGACCAGGCTCTGCAGCGGCGTTCTGAAAGCCGAGATATGCTCCGCTGCAACGCCCCGCAACAACGACAGGAACAGCGGCTTCCCTCATTTTCAGAAATTCCAGCGCTTCGGCCACATCTGCATTCTGCGCCGTATGATAGAGAACCTGATCGGGCGCGCCCGGTACTGGCGGACTGTCAGAGGCATTGGCCGAGTCAAACCGCAATGAAGCAATACCGCGCCGCGCCAGTTCACGCGATATATGGACTATGGAGCGTCCCCAACCCGCATGCCGGTCATAGGCTGATGTGAGAAACAAAATTGTTGCGCCCTGCTTTTGAATCAGCGGCTCGCACATCACTCCGTAGAGCCGTTGTCCCTTGCCGAAACGCAGCGGCGTGTCGCGAAAGCCATCACCCTGCAAATGTCCGCCTTGTATCGGCGCAACGAAGCCCTTGTTTTCAGCCATGGGCAGCCGCGATGCGACACTGGCAACCCAGTCAGTTACCCGGTCAGCAATATCCAGCGGTAATTGCGAAATGACAGGATTAGAGACCAGCTTGTCATAGCCGGTATAATCCTCGGTCGTAACGGCGCCCCCAAATTGGGCGAGATGGGACGCAAATTCCTTGTCTGCAGGCCGGTCAGTTCGCGCCAGCACGAGACATTCCGGTACCAGCTTGCTGTCAAGTGTCATCAGGTTCGACCGGCGCAAACCCTCGCCGATTTCTGCAGGCAGTTTCAATGATGCAATCGATACGCCACTTTTATCACGCTGTGTCTCATCCAAACCAAGATCCGCATCCACCATTCCCGACCAGATTGACAGCTCGCGGATATAGTGCCGGCCGGAAACAACCGGAGCCATGAATCCAATGGCTTCGAGCCCGTCGATCCGGGCGGCAGCTTCTGCAGCAATGGTCGATCCCATACCTTGGCTGAGAACAATGATCCGTTGGCGACCTGAAAGGTTCTGGAGCAGCTCTGCTCCCGCAACAAGCGCATCGCTCCAGACGGTAAAGCCGCTGGAAAAATCCCCGCCGTCCAGCCCGTCACCGGTCCCCGGCCAATCGAAGCGAAACGAAGGAATTCCTTCGGCCGCCAGTTTCTCGGAAATGATGCGCCAGAATTTCCGGGTGCAGAGTTCTTCCAATCCCCAGGGACTGGCAAACAATACCGCTGCATTGCCTCCCGCACCAGAATCCGCGTCCTGAAAAAGACCGACCGTTGCACCGAATACAACCGGCTGCGCTGCTGCGCGCCCATATGCAGGCTCTGACGGAGCAAACTTCTCCCGCCCGATCACTATTTCCTTGTTCATGCTCTGTCTTCCCCCAATACCCAGCGGCATGACTTAACAGGGAATTCCCGGAAATTACTATTAGACCTCCTTGCATATTTGGTGAAACCATTCACGCTTCATGTTAATTATTTGTTTAGGTTAATTTTTTCTCCAAAAGAGAAGCTAGTACGCACTTGAGTTCCCCTGAGTAGGATTTACTATGATTCACTTCCCAACCACTCTGACATGTGTTCCATTTGCTCTGAGCTGGGCGAGAAGCATTGGCCAGACGGAGAATTCGCCCTTAGCGGCCTTGTCGGTGAGGGAGCGCAGATAGCCGCCGGCGGAATTGATGTGTCCGGCACGCTGCAGAATGCAGGCAATGGCAATCGCGGCGTTTTCCTGACCGAGAATAGTGCAGGCTTCCTCATAGGCAGAGGGACTGACACCGAGCATGGAGCGCACGACAATGGCGGCCCCCATCAGTTCCGACCAGCTGGAAAGACCGTTCTTGGCATAGGCAGCAATATCGGGGCAGGCCTGGCGGACAAGTCCCAGCGGAACGGGTTTGGCATCAAAGGCTGAGACAGAGGCACCAAGTGCGGCCAGATTGATGCTGCGGCCGGAAAGATCGGTGCGCAGGTCCGATATGTCATCATCGCCGTTCAAACCGGACGGATCAGACGGTGCATTCAACCCGCCAGCCATGGCACGGCCACCAGTAAGACCGCCCTGCCCTGCACCGGCAGCGTTCCGGTCCAGCTTGTCCGCGGTGTGCTGCACATCATGCCCGGGTGTGCTTTCAGGCTGCCCGGTTATTCCCTTACTGTCGCTGGTTTGTCCAAGCGCATCTGGTTGTGAGGTTGGTTCGGTGTTTCGGCCTTGGTCTTTTCTAAAGCCAGGTTCAAGATCAGAAGTGGATTTGGTGTTTGAATTTTGTTTGTGGCGCTCAAAATGAGACTCTTTGGCGCTTGTTTGTTGTAAATTCAGCTTATCCTGCAACAACTTGGAGATCTCAAGTTGGATGCATTCAAGGCCGTCAATGACAGGCTCCAGATCGTCCGCCGTTGCCTGACGCGGAAGTGCATCAATCACACCCCTGAATGCCGTGTGGTGGCTGTTCCAGTCGATGTGCGGCATTTCCTCAAAGCCAAGCTCGATCAGCTTGATGATATCGCGGCGCAGCAGCGTCACCCGCTCCTTCATCAGTTTCAGCTGCAATCTTGCCGAGCGCACCTCTTCTGCCATGGCTTCAAACTCTGAGGCACGCACCACCAGAGGTGCCAGCGAGAACCCGAACGCTTCGCCGCCCTCCCCTGCCCCGGTCGCACCTGCCGCCCCGGTTCGGGCCTTGCGGGCATAGCGTTTGCCATTGGGGCTGTCTTTGCGGAAGATCAAACCGGTTTCCACCAGTGCACTCAAATGCCGGCGCAGCGTTGCCGGCGCCATGCCGTGCGAGCGCAGCGACAATTGCACATTGGATGGAAACACCACCAGGCCATTAGCCTCGGTGAGCTCGCTCTGCGGATAGAACGTCAAAAGTGCATTGAGCACCACCAGCGCCCGGTCGGATATCCCGATCAGCGCCCGTGCTTCGCACAGCGAGCGAAACAGTTTCCATTTATCAACAGCGGCCTCCGGATCGACCTCTCTGGCCTGGACCTGCGTTGCCAGCATGCCAAGCGACAGCGATCGCCGCCCAAAGGGCGTCGTGAATGCATTCCCGGTCTGCATGTCTCCTACCTTTCAATCAGGCAAAAGAAACCCGCTCGCCAAAACGACGCCAAACACTCTTGACACTGATTCCCGGAAATGCGATTCTCAAGCTGCTTACACTTTGAGAGGGCTTCCAGGACGCTGTTTTGGGGGCCTTTTCTTTTGGTGATTATCTCTCCAGTTAAAGTTGCCTTATACGCGGTTCACTCTTTTCACGGCGTTTGAAGGCCGCGAAAATCTCGGGTAGTTTTTCAATGAGATAGTGCGCAAATTCCGGCGTCCTGGTCTCATCGATAATGACACGTGTTCGTTCTTCGCTCTGTTCGATCTTAGCAAAATCCAGTCCGCCGTCTGATTTCAGCGGGTAGATATAGGTCCGGACGGCCTGTTTCGGCTGCAATCCTTTGAGGATCAAAGCAAAGCGTGCATCGCTGTCCAGCTTGAAGAAGCGCTCGCGATCAATGGCATCCTTCCAGTCGATCTCGCTGGCCTGCAGCAGCTGTGACAGCTGTTCCCAGCGCGGACGGCCCACTTTCGGCGCCGGTCCAACTTCACGGATCAATTGTTCGGGAAGAGAATTTGCGATGGCAATCATCGTTGACAGATTGCCCTTGTGCACAGACAAAGCCCCCATCAAGGCATGGCGATCAATCCCATGCGCTTCCAGACGGGCAGCAAAAAGCGCCCGTTCAATAAAAGACAGATCCTTGCGCTCAAGGTTTTCCTTGCCTTGCGCAACGATAAGCTCTTCGTCTGAAAGCTCGCGAACGATTGCTTTGACCGGCTGGCCTATCTCCTTCAGCGCCGCAAGACGGCGATGACCGTACGCAACCTGATAGCGGCCTTCAATCCGCGGGCTCGGCCGTACCAAAATCGGCACCTGCTGGCCATGTTCGGAAAGGCTCAGTTTCAGCTCTTCGAAGTCCGAAGTGTCGATATCATCCAGACGATCGCGAATGAATGATACATCAATCAACAGTGGATCGAGCTCGACCACATGTTCACCAGCAGCGAGTTTCTCGCGCAGCGCCTGCGCCTCATCCGCATCATCAGACAGGCTTTGCAGCGACAGTCCCATCGCTTTCAGCGATCCGGACTTTGCGCGGGCTTGGTCTGACGGTGCTCTTCCTGTGACGCCTCACTGATTGGCGTCATCATGGCTTTCAAAGCATCACGGCGTTTGTTCATGGCACCCTACCCCATGCTTCACGCACCAGACCTTCAATCTCCAGATTGACCGCATCCAGTGATTCAATTGCCCGGTCATAGGTGGCGCGGGTGAAATATTCACGGCCGACTTCATAAAGCGTCTGCTTGGTTAGTCCAGCGTCGGAGATGGCTGTGGATTTGAGCAAGGCATTGGTCAGAACCCGCTCGCCGAACAGGCTTTTCATCAGGCCGACAATCTGGCCTTGCGGCCCATCGCTGGGCTCATAGCGGGTGATGACATAGCGGAAGAAATCATAATCCGCATCGCCGCCCGCCTGCTCCACAACATCCAACAAACCGGCAGTCATATGCAGGAACTGCGACATGGACGCCACGTCAAGCATTTGCGGATGGATGGTCACCAGAACGCTCCGCGCGGCACACAGAGCCGACAGCGTCAGGAAGCCGAGCGATGGCGGGCAATCGAGGACAACAACATCGTAGCGATCATCAACCGTCTGCAAGGCACTGGCAATGCGCGAGAAGAACAGGCGTTCCGAGCCACGGCGCTTTTCCGCAAGGATGCGCGGCGTATCGTGTTCGAATTCCTGCAATTCAAGATTACCGGGAATAATATCGAGACCGGCAAAGTAGGTCTTGCGGATAACATCCGTCAGCGGCCGCTGCTCGTCGTCATAACGGATCGCCCCATATATCGTATCATTCTCTTCCAGATCGAATTCCGGCTGGATACCAAACAATGCCGAGAGCGATGCCTGCGGATCGAGATCAATGGCAAGCGTACGATATCCGCGCATAGCAAAATACTGGGCGACATGCGCCGCCGTCGTTGTTTTACCAGACCCGCCTTTGAAGTTCGTGACCGCGATAACCTGCATATGGTCATTGGCCTGACGGATAGGCAGATAGCTCTTCTTCGACTTTGCCAGATGCGTGCGAATCTCGTGAACCTGATCAAGCGAATAAAGCCGGCGCCCACCCGCTGTCTTTTCAGCCTCCGGCCCCTCGCCGGCCAGTGACAAATGCCGTATGTAAGCATCCGTCACACCGATGAGTTTAGCGGCTTCCCCAGACGAGAATTTACGCAGTTCCTTTTCGGCTGTTGGTGGAAAAGCGCGGGAGCGCAATTCCTGCAGCTGGGCGCTCAAGAGGTTTGCGTCAGCCTCGACAAGACGCGTCAAAGAGCGCACCTTCTTACCGGTACGATGACTCTGGTCTTTTTCAGTGGAAGACAACATAAACGCTCTAAATCCAATTTTCGAGATTAAAGCGTAAATTCGCCTGAGTCTGCGTGAGTCGTCAAGCGATTTAAGGTTAACGCTTTTTTCGTCGTCGCGCCTGTTTATAACTCGATCGAATGTTCTCAGTTGAGAACTCTGGGCGACAATCTCCAACGACCTTGGATTGGATCTAATAAAGTTGAAAATTGTGTCGCAGTAGGATCAAGCGAACCCGTTTCCTGGATTGACGGCATCCCAGTGAATCACAGGATTCATCGCACCTCTCTCAAATGTTCTCAGCTGAGAACTACGCAGCCTTCTTGCCCTATCCTCACAATTTTTAACAGCTTAACAGTTGACGCCATGAGCGTTGCATGAGACCTATTACGTGCGGTTCGATCCACCCAGTTCTATACTTATCGTATTATGGTCGCGCTCCCGTTTAGCCGTTTATTCCCACCACAACGATGGATCGAAAAATCCAAACGGGCGAAGCTAAAGCCTTCATGTCTTCCGCTGATTTTAATAGTTAACAGTTTCTCAATATCTTAGCCGTTCAACCACAACCCGGCATGTAGCTTGGATTGCTGCCGGTAAAGGCAAGCCCATATTCACAAATACTCTTCAATAAGCGCCGTCAAAACAACCTCCGGTAGGAGGCGAGCCTCACTTGCAATCGACAAATGAGAAGATCATGCTGCAAGCGTATTGATGCATGACACTGGATTAATTCGATGCGCAATTCCGTTGAAAATATTCCCGAATTGGAGACATTTTCAGCCACAATCGAAGTGCAGATTTGCTTTGATGACTTCGGATGATGCGTTGAAATATGCTTCATCCGTAGGGACGGGAGCCATCGAGATATTGTTAAACCGGAACGCATGGTGCGTCCCCGGGGGAAATGCGAACCTTTATCGCAAGGAACACATGACGATGAACCAGTTTCTTACAAACACGCTCGCCGCAACGGTGATTGTCAGCGCCGGAATGACATTATTCGCTCTCCCAGCTTCGGCTGCGAGCACAGCGGCTCAGTCCGTCACCAAGGAATGCAGCACGCAATACCAAACCGCCAAGGACGCGAATAAACTCAATGGTCAGACATGGCCACAATTCCTGTCCACCTGTAGCGCCAATTTGAAAACCGACGCAGCTGCACCAGCGCCAGCGGCTCCAGCAGCCAAGCAGGCAACCAAGGATGCGGCAAAGCCAGCCAAGGCGGCAACAGCGGCTCCAGCCGCTGCCGGAACCATGTCGGCCAAGGCAGTGACCAAGGAATGCAGCACCCAGTATCAGGCCGCTAAAACTGCAGGGACGCTCAATGGTCAGAAATGGCCGCAGTTCCTGTCCGCTTGCAGCGACAGCCTGAAGTCTGATCAGTCGGATGCCGCAACGCCACCCGAGCCAACCGCTGCTGCCGCTGCCGCGCCAGCCAAGATGACTGCCGGCAAGACTGCCGCCGCAGCACCTGCGACAGGCGCCAATGGCAAGCCATTGTCTGCGGGTGAAATTGCATTCCGCTCACGCATCACCGAGTGCGGTGCTGAATGGCAGAAGGCAAAAGCCGCCAACAAGGTCGCTGCGGGCGTTACGTGGCCACAATACTGGAGCACATGCAACACCCGTCTGAAGGCTGAATAGAAGCGCTTCATTCATACCACTGTTGATCCAAACGAGCGCCCGGACAGGATAATTCCCTGTCCGGGCGTTTCTGCTTGCAACCCCCGGCTAATTCTGGCGTCATTCAATTCTCACGAAGGCTTTGTAAGGTTCAGTCACGGCTTTGCATAAATGGAGAATGATATGCCGATACAGGATATGGTGGATAGCATCGCGACCAGTGCCAATCTTGATCCGCAGGTGGCGGAAAAAGCGGCGGGAACAGTGCTGTCCGTGCTTCAGCACGAAGCCCCAGAACAGGCGTCCGTACTGTTTGCCAAAATTCCGGGTGCAGCCCAGCTTGCTCAAACCTTCGATGTCATGGCTGCTGGCAATCAGTCCGGCGGCGGGTTGCTTTCCAGCATCACCGGCTTCCTTGGCGGTGCTGCGGGTGAGAAGGTTGGCGCAATTCTCAATGGCGTTGCAGCGCTGAAAGCAAGCGGGTTGACGGTCGAGCAGATCCAGCAAGCCGGTTCTGCCGTGATTGCCCATGCCAAACAATCTGCTGATCCGCAACTGGTCGATAAGATTGTCAATTCGGTCCCCGGACTGAAAGGCCATTTCGGCCTCTGATCCCATGTGAAAAGCGGCGGGCTGACATTTGCCGCCTTTCCAGATAAACCGCTCTTCGTATCGTTCAAGCGATACAAGGGAGCGGTACAGATGAAGGGGACAAAACGCGCGGTCTATTTTGCGCTTGGATGGGTGATGGTAGCGCTTAGCTTTATCGGCGCGCTGCTTCCCATCATGCCCACAACCATTTTCCTGATCATCGCTGCCTGGTGTTTCGGCCGGTCATCGCCGCGTTTTGAAAAATGGCTGCTGGAGCATCCGGTCTTCGGCCCAACTCTGGTCCAGTGGCAACGTCACGGCGCTATTCCTGCAAGGGTGAAATGCATTGCCTGTGGCGGCATGGCATTTGGCTACGGCTCGTTCTATTATTTCGCCAGACCGGCACCATTGCTCGCTACTTTTGTGGCGCTCTTTTTTATCGCTTGTGCCACCTATGTGGTTTCCCGACCCAGTGGCTAGAGCAAATTTTGTTTATTCGAAGCCAGTTCTGTTTCTCGGATGGCGAGACAATCCACGCGGAAGGTAGCAAGGCCGATGTTTTCCCATCGGACGAAGCTGCCTGACAAAGTGGGTGTCCGCCAGCCGGAAACCCGAAGGGCCGGGTGAATTTGGGCCAATTCCTGCGGGCTTTGACGTCGCCCGATGGGAAAACATCGGCCTTGTCAAACCCCTTGACCTTGCCCACAAATTCCCTCCGGCAGAACGGCTCCAAATAAACAAAACTTGCTCTAGGGGAGGGGAGGACCAACAGGCTCCACACCGTCAAAGGCATCCCTGACCAACCCTTCGATCACGGTGATTTCCGCGTCTGTCAGTTTGACAAACACACCCTCACGCCGCTTGCGGCCCAGTGTTCCGTTGTTCTGCCTAATGTAGATAATGAGATCCTGCGCCAAGCGATCCGGCATTTCGACCGCGTTCATAATCGCATGCAGAGCCTGGTCATGGCGTTTCAGATAATCAATCTCCTGCGGCAAATCCTTTTCAATGGTCCGCTGCACACACGCATAGAGGAACTCCGCCTCCGCAGTACAATCAAAATAGCGGTAAAGATCCGCCGTATCGTTCGTCACTTCGATATTGCGATCCGGTGTCACTTTCCAGTCGATGTCCTGCATCAGCGGTGAAGAATGTCCCTGCAGAACGGTGCGATAGTCATCGATCCGGTCAAGCATCACCGAGGAGACAGGGAACACCATTCCCGCCGGAGAGAACTGCCGCTCCGTCAGCACGTGATGAATAAGACAGCGATGCACCCGGCCATTTCCGTCAGCGAGCGGGTGAATATAGACGAAGCCGAATGCGATCGCCGCCGCTTGCAAAACAGGATCAAGACCCGAGGGGCGCATGCGATCATTGCATTGTCCAAGGCCATCCATAAGACTGGTGAGATCATCCGGCCGCGCACCGATGAATTCGGGCAGGGGATCATTGTTGTGATCCCGCTCACCGAGAAAGACGCCATCGGAACGATAACCGATTTCAGTAAAACGGTCATCACCGATGAGCAGGCGGTGCAGGCGATAAATTTCCGTCTGATCCAGCGGCCGTTTGCCAGCCTCGAGCACCGCACGCCCCCAACGCTCCAAACGGCTCTGTGGCGCACGCTCACCTTCAATGGCGAAGCTGGCACGACTGTCCGCCAGCAGCATGAAACTCGCCGCACGCGTCACCAGATGTCCGCCCGTCCGCCCGATTGTCTCGCGTGCCTGACGGGCGATATCGAGAGCGATGAACGATTGCAAGGCCTCCGTCCGGCGAATGACTGGACAGAACGCCGCCGTCCCCAGCAGATTGTTGCGTACCCGGTGGCGTTTGGACAGCAATGCCTCGCCGGTAAAATAAAGTTCCGTATCGAGCACATCCACCGCTGCCAGATTATCGGCGTCATCAATCGGCAATTGCTGCCCGGTTAGATACTCGTAAAGGAACCAGACACGCCGGGCGACGGCGCCCGTCGGCGTTGCGGTGATAAACTCCACCATATCCGCCTGAGGCAATGCCTCAAATGCCCGTTTGAGAATAAGAAGATCAATCGGCTCGTGCCGCAGGGCGAAGCTTAAGTGATCGGCAGCTTCACCGCTGGTGCTATAACGCTTGTCATAGACGGTCCAGCTGCCTTCAACCCGTCTGCTGCCGCCCACATATTTTGCCGAGACACAGGCTGGCTGCCGTACAGGTGCCCGGATCCCCAATCCCTGCACCAGAGCTGCCAAGCCGATAAGCTCGCAATCCTTGGGAACGAGTTCGCCTTGGAAATAATCAACGGGATGAAGATCAAGCTGCATGGATCGAAAACCTTGCGTTAATATCGAAATTCACACGTTTTATATCATCGATATCGAAATTTATATAAACCTTAGCGAATCGAAAAGTCAAAGCAAATATCGAGAACCACATGGAAAATCCTTTATATATCGAAAACTAATCATACCTCAAAATCGCCGACAACAAAGACCAATCACAAACCAATCCGGCCAACACCGGCATTATCATCAGAAACATCGGCAGCAACTCGCTCTACAAGGCTTACTTCTGGCAACGAGACCCTACCAATTAGAAACCAGTTGACAACAGCCCTCAAAAATCCAACTCTATTACATTAAAAGGGGATATATTCCATTATATTGGAATTTCATGGTGAGGAGCATCGGTGGCTGATTTACTCGTAGGCTTGTACTCCGACAAGCTGGCAGAACTAAAAGAGAAGGCTGAACGCGTCCCCGTAACGATCCGGCCCGTGCTTGCGCCCGAGGCGCAGCTCGTCGCAAATTGGGTGGGTGAACACTTCAGCGCCAACTGGGCCAGCGAAGTCACCATCGCCATTACACGCCAGCCATCCGCCTGTCTCATAGCCATCGAAAATGGCGAGCTTGTGGGCTTTGCCTGTTACGACGCCACGGCGCGCGGTTTTTTCGGCCCGACCGGTGTCCATCCGGACCGTCAGGGCAAGGGGTTCGGCCTCGCACTTTTTTCCGCAACCTTGCAAACCATGAAAACTCTCGGCCATGCCTATGCGTTCATCGGCGATGCAGGGCCGGTCGACTTTTATGCCAAGGCCGCAGACGCCATCGAAATTCCTGCCAAAGACAAAGGCATTTATCAGGGCATGTTGCGCGCCAAGCGGACCTAGCCCCAATCACAGACTCATGGAGTGAACACCGTGTCCAGCCAATTGCCTCTCGCCCTGTTTGTCGGCATTCCAAACCCCACCCTGTCACCCGACGAGATCGCTCTGTTTCGCGAAACGAATCCGCTTGGCCTGTTCGTCGGCCGCCGCAACCAGCGCGAACCGGAACAGGTCAAGGCATTGATCCGCAGTTTTCGCGAAGCGGTCGGCCGCGAAGACGCGCCTGTTTTTACCGATCAGGAAGGTGGCCGTGTCCAGCATCTCGACGCTGGTCCATGGCCTTTGTTCCGCAGCTTCGGCGAGTTCGCCCGGTTGGCGCACCATGATCTTGATCTGGCAAAGAAGGCGCTCCGCCTGTCATCCCGGGCCATGGGCACGATGATGACTGAGCTTGGCCATTCCAGTGGCTGTTCGCCCGTGCTTGATCTGGTGTTCGATACGACCAGCGACGTTATCGGCGCGCGTTCCTTCGGTTCCGATCCTGAACTTGTCACGGCGCTTGGCCGTGAGGTCATCGAGGGTCTTCTGGAAACCGGCAATATGCCGGTCATGAAGCACATTCCCGGTCATGGCCGCGCTACACTCGATTCCCATAAGGAACGGCCCGTGGTTGATGCCAGCAGGGAAACGCTGCTTGCCACGGATTTCAAGCCGTTCATCGATCTCAAGAACACCCCTTGGGCCATGGTCGCACACGTGGTCTATTCCGCCTATGACCGGGAACAGCCTGCGTCCGTCTCGCCCATCCTTCTCGACGTCATCCGCAACGACTTTGGCTATGACGGTGTGCTTATCTCCGATTGCATTTTCATGAATGCGCTCACCGGCACCATGCCGGAACGCGTCGCTCAGGTGCTTGATGCAGGCTATGACATTGCCCTGCACAGCCATGGCGATCTGGCTGACAGTGAAGCGGCTGCCAAAGCCTCGCGTCCACTCACCGCCGAAGCGGCTCGCCGCATCGCCGCCGCCAATAGTCGTCTCGGTTCGCAGAAAGTGGATATCAAGGCGGCTCATGCCGAAGTTGAAGACATGTTTGCGAGCGCGCTCGTCAGTTAAGCCAGCTCAATTCAACCAAAGAAAACAGGGGAATATACATGTTGAGAAACCGTCTGTTTGCAGCAGCCTCTGCATTCGTTCTTCTATCTGCGCCCGCAATGGCGCAGACCGTGCTAACCGTCAATATTGAACCTGCCACCACCTGGGTGCGCAACTTCAATCCGTTTAATCAGACATCGGCACGTCAAAGCACGCTCGACTTCATCTATGAGCCGCTCGTCATATTCAACCGCTTCGACAACAACAAGCCGAATTATCGTTTGGCCGAAAGTTTCAAACTGGCGGACGATCTGAAAAGCATCGAGTTCAAGCTGCGCCCAGATCTCAAATGGTCTGACGGAAAGCCGCTGACCTCCGCAGACGTCAAATTCACTTATGATTATCTGAAGAAGTTCCCGGCGCTGGATTTTGTCAGCATCTGGAAATTCATCGATGGCGTCGAGGCTGTCGATGCGCAGACCGTGCGTTTCAGCCTGATTAATCCGAGCTCACTGGCCGCCGATCAGCTGGTGCAGGTGCCCATCATTCCGGAACATATCTGGAAGGACATTGCCGATCCGGTCACCTTCGCCAATGAAAACCCTGTTGGCAGCGGTCCGATGACCGAGATTGCCCGCTTCACCGGTCAGACCTATGACCAGTGCCGCAATCCGAACTACTGGGACAACAAGGACCTGAAGATCGACTGCATGCGTTTCCCACAGCTTGCCGATAACAACCAGATCCTGACTGCGACCGCCAATGGCACGCTGGACTGGGGTGTTTCGTTCCTGCCCGACGTGGAAAACACTTATGTTGCCAAGGACCCGGAGCATTTCCATTATTGGTATACGCCGGGTAGCATGGTCGCCTTCCTGTTCAATCTGGAAACAGCCAATGAGAATAACCGCAAGGCGTTCAACGACGTGAAGTTCCGCCGCGCCGTCAGCATGGCGCTGGACCGGCAGGGCATGATTGATGTCGCCGGCTATGGCTATCCCACACTCAACGATGATCCGTCGGGTATGGGCGAGCTCTATAAGAACTGGTCCGATCCGTCGGTTCTGGCTGATTTCGGCAAGTACGGCAAATATGATACCGATGCTGCCAAAGCCTTGCTGGATGAGGCTGGTTATGTCGACAAGGACGGCGACGGCTTCCGCGATAATCCGGATGGCAGCAAGATTTCATTCTCTTTGATCGTGCCGAATGCCTGGACTGACTGGATCGACACCGTGCAGATCGCCATCGAAGGCATGCAGGCCACTGGTCTTGATGTGAAGATCGCCACTCCGGAAGAGGCCGTCTGGTCGGGCAATTTGATCAATGGCAGTTTTGACATGGCTATCAACAGCCTGCCAGCCGCTGCGTCGCCCTATTATCCCTATCAGCGCGCCTATAACGAACAGGATAAGGGCAAGACCCGCTTCACGTCGCAGCGCTGGTTCAATCCTGATCTCGCCAAGCTGCTGGTGGACTTTACCCGCACCGCCGATCCGTCTGCCCAGAAGGATGTGATGAACAAGGCGCAGCGCATCGTTGCGGAAAACCTGCCGATGATGCCGGTGTTCAACAATCCCAACTGGTATCAGTACAACACCAAGCGTTTTACCGGCTGGTCAACGAAGGAAAAGCCTTTCGTTAACCCTTCGATCACACGCAACAACCCGGCGCGTCTCATTCACCTTCTGGCGCTTGAGCCAGTTCAATAAACATCGCAGCAGGTGGAGACAGTGACTGACTGTCTCCACCGCGATGGGAGATGCATATGGCTTTCCTGCTCCGCCGACTTGGATTCTATCTGGCAGCCTTCATTGCGGCTGCCACGATCAACTTCTTCCTGCCGCGCCTCATGCCGGGAGATCCGATCCAGATCATGTTCTCAAGCACCGGCACCGAGTTATCAGCTGAGAACCTTGAATCGCTGAAACTGACCTTCGGTTTTGTCGATGGGCCGCTTTGGCAGCAATATTTCACCTATCTCAAAAGCATCTTCACCGGCGATCTCGGCCGCTCCATCAAATATTTCCCTTTGCCGGTTACCGAAGTCCTCGGCCATGCGCTGATCTGGACTGTCGGACTGATGGGCACGGCCACTTTGATCAGTTTCACGCTCGGAACATTCCTCGGCATTCTCGCCGCGTGGCGGCGCGGCAGTGTGTTCGACGTGGTGGTTTCGGTGGGCGCGATTTTTGCCACCTCGGTTCCGGCAGTCGTCACATCGCTGATCGTCCTCTTCTTCTTCGGCTTCACTTTGAACTGGTTTCCCACCGGCTATTCTGCCGATCCGGCACTCGATCCATCATTCTCACTCACTTATATCGGGAGCGTACTCTATCATGGCCTGTTGCCGATGCTCACCTTGTGCACGGTGTTGACCGGCGGGTTCGCTGTCACCATGCGCAACAATATGATCAATCTGCTGGGTGAGGATTACATCGTCATGGCCCGGGCAAAGGGTCTGTCCGACAGCCGCGTCATGATCTGGTATGCGGCGCGCAATGCGCTTCTGCCCACCGTCAGCAGTCTCGCCATCGCCATCGGCACCGTACTCGGCGGGTCGCTGGTGACGGAAGTGGTGTTCAACTATCCGGGCCTCGGTAACATCCTCTATCAGGCCATCCTCGCAAGAGACTATCCTGTCATTCAGGGGCAACTCCTGATCATGACTGTCGCCATGCTTGTTGCCAATTTCATCGTGGATATCAGCTATGTGCTGCTCGATCCGCGCCTGCGGAGGATGTGAGCCATGAAGCCACTCATTGCCGGACTTGTCCGCAACCGCAAAGCTCTTGTCGGCATGATCATCCTTCTGATCATCGTGCTGATCGCCGTCGCGGCACCATTGCTCACCGGCTACAATCCGGCCGCGCGCGTCGGCAGGCCCCATCAGCCGCCGTCAGCCGAACATTGGCTTGGTACAACGCGCATCGGTCAGGATGTCTTTGCCCGGCTGATCTATGGCGCACGCACTTCGCTCGCCGTCGGCTTCGGGGCAGGGCTTCTGATTACCGTACTTGGCACTGCCCTTGGCATCATTGCCGGTTATCGCGGCGGCAAGACCGATGAGATCATCAGCTTCTTCACCAATATGGTGCTTGTCGTGCCCAACCTGCCGCTGCTGCTCGTGCTCGCCTCCTTCATCGGTCAGGCCAGCCCGATGGTGATTGCCATTATTCTTGGTCTTACCTCCTGGGCCTGGGGTGCACGTGTCACCCGCGCTGAGACGCTGTCCGTCAAGCAGAAGGACTTTGTCAAATCCGCCGAAATGATGGGCGAGCCACGCTGGCGCATCATGACCTTTGAAATCTTTCCCAATCTGATTTCCATCGTTGGCATCAATTTCATCGGCAGTGTGATCTTCGCCATCATAACGGAAGCAACACTCGAATTCCTTGGCCTCGGCGATCCCAAAACAGTTTCGTGGGGCATGATGCTCTACAACGCACAAAAAGCGTCGGCTCTCTCGGTCGGCGCATGGTGGGATATCCTCACGCCGTGCTTCGCACTTGCGCTTCTCGGCGTCGGGCTTTCGCTATTGAATTTTGCCGTCGATGAAATCGCCAATCCACGTCTGCGCACCGGAAACAGCATGAAGCGCTGGTCATCGCTGATCCGCTCAGGGGAGGGACGCCTGTGACTGCACCTTTGCTTTCGGTAAAAAACCTCACCATCGATTATATCGGCGACACCACGGATTTTCGTGCCGTTGACGATGTCAGCTTTGATGTCGCGCATGGCGAAATCTTCGGTCTTGCCGGTGAATCCGGTTGCGGCAAAAGCACCATTGCCTTTGCCATCAGCCGCCTGCACAAGCCACCGGCACTGATCCGCTCCGGCAAAATATTGCTGGAGGGCAAGGATGTCCTCGATCTCAACCCTGTTGAGCTGCGCGACTTCCGCTGGCGCGAAGTTGCCATGGTGTTTCAGAGCGCCATGAACTCGCTTAATCCGGTATTGCGTATCGAAGCGCAATTTTACGACGTGCTTCATACTCATCAAGGCATGAACCGGGCACAGGCACGCGAGCGCACGGCCGAAATGCTGCGTCTGGTCGATATCCCGCCGGACCGCATGAAGGACTATCCACACCAGTTCTCTGGCGGCATGCGTCAGCGCATCGTCATTGCCATCTGTCTCTCACTCAATCCGAAGATTGTCGTCATGGATGAGCCGACAACAGCGCTTGATGTGGTGGTACAGAGGGAAATCCTGCAACGCATCAATGAACTGCGCCGTACTTTTGGCTTCTCTGTACTGTTCATCACCCATGATCTCGGTCTGATGGTGCAATTCTGCGACCGCATCGGCATCATGCTGGCGGGCAAACTGGTTGAACAGAACACCGCCGAGAAAATCTATGGCGACCCGCAGCATGAGTATACGAAAAAGCTCTGGGCCTCGTTCCCCTCATTGCACGGCGAAGCCATCACCGACGGGGCGGCATCATGAACGATAAGCAGACTGCTATTTTGACGCTTGACCGTGTGTCAAAATCCTTCGGACGGCCGCCTTTCACAGTGAACGCCGCACAATCCGTTTCCTTTGAGCTGCATGCGGGCCGGACGCTGGCGCTTGTCGGCGAGTCCGGCAGCGGCAAGACCACCTGCGCGCGGCTTGTCATGCGGGAATACACACCCAATGAAGGCCAATTGCTCTTCAAGGGCAAGCCAGTCGCCACCGATAATGCCAAAGCACTGGCGGCCTATCGCCGTTCCGTTCAGATGATCTTTCAGGACCCGTTTTCGTCCCTCAATCCGGCCCATACGATTGACTATCATTTGCGCCGCCCGTTGCAATTGCACCGGCGCGATCTCAGGGGCCGTCAGATCGACGGCGCCATCGAAGAGTTGCTGACGCGGGTCAAGCTCGATCCGAAAATCATCGCTCACAAACATCCGCATGAATTGTCCGGCGGACAGCGCCAGCGCGTTAACATTGCCCGCACGCTCGCGGTTGGTGCTGAAGTGATTGTCGCGGACGAGCCAACCTCAATGCTCGACGTATCGGTGCGGCTTGGCGTTCTCAACCTGCTCAATGAGATGAAGCGGGATATGAAGCTGGCATTGCTCTATATCACCCACGACATTGCCACCGCCCGCTATGTCGCCGAGGATATTGTCGTGATGTATGCCGGACAGATCGTTGAATGGGGCAATGTCAACAAGGTCATCGACAATCCGCAGCATCCCTATACAAGACTGCTGCTGTCAGCGGTTCCGGACCCCGAAATGCGGTTCGACGATCCGAAAGCACATCTGAAGGCCGGGGATGTGGAAGAAATCCGCCGCCTGTCTGCAGTGCCGCAGGATCGCACCATCGCCATCGATCAGGATCATTTCATCCGGCAGGTTGCGAGCAGCAGGGCAGCTTAAAGTTCAACTTGTGATTGACTGAAACTGCCGGATGATTGCACAATCCTCCAAATAGAACCAAAGTCGAAGTCGAGGCTCTGGTTCGCGTGCGTGATGCCACCTAAGTAGGACGGGCATTACCCGAGGAGACATGCTGTGGATAAAATCACCGAGCTTGCACAATTAATCGAAAAACACACGGGCGCCGATGGCCTTTTTTCGACCGATATTCCGCGCCTGAACCTTGCCCGCGCTTCAGCTCCATCCGAACCGAACCATGTCGTCCACGAACCTGCGGTTTGCATTATTGCCCAGGGACGCAAGCGAACCATGCTGGGCGACGAGGTCTATTACTACGACAAGGCGACTTACCTGACCGTTTCTGTCGATCTGCCGATTGTCGGCCATGTTGTCGAAGCCTCTAAAGATGAGCCTTATCTTTCTCTACGTCTCGATCTCGACCCCACCATGCTCAGCGCATTGCTGCTTGAAGCCCCCAAAGACAGCTTTAGCAATCAGCTGCCTGATCGCGGCATGTCACTGAACCCGATGGGCGAGGATCTGCTCGACAATGTCGTTCGGTTGCTGCGGCTGCTCGACACCCCGAGGGACATTCCCATGCTGGCGCCATTGGCTGAGCGCGAATTGCTCTACAGGCTGTTGACTGGAGAACAATCCGGACGGCTCAAGCAGATTGCGCAGTCGGAAAGCCGTCTGCAACAGGTCAACAAGGCCATCGGCCTGATCAAGCGCAATTTCCGCAAGACCCTGCGTATCGAGCATGTGGCCTCTGAAGCCAATATGAGCCCGTCTTCCTTCCACCAGCACTTCAAGGCTGTGACCTCAATGAGTCCGCTGCAATACCAGAAGCAACTGCGGTTGCAGGAAGCGCGACGGCTCATCCTCAGCCAGTCACTCGACGCGGCGACGGCCGGTCACGCCGTGGGCTATGACAGCCCCTCGCAGTTCAGCCGTGAATATGCGCGGCTATTCGGCCAGCCGCCCCTGCGGGACATTGCCCGCCTGAAGGATCTGCCAGAATATCTGATGGAAGCTTAAAGCCTCTTGCCGGTTGCCTTGTCGAAAATATGCAGGGCGCCGGCATCGATGGTGAAACGCTGTGCGGCGCCCGCAGTGACAGTGGATTTCGGCGGCAGGCTGGCTGTCAGCCGCTGATTGCCAATCGTTGACGTAACCACCAGTTCGGGACCGGTCAGCTCAACCACCTCAACCATCGCATCGATACCCGCAGCCGTATCGCCCGCATTGGTCAGACCGAGACTCTCGGGGCGAATACCGATCACCACATCGCGCGCTTGAGCCGCCTTCTCCCTGATATCAGCGGGGAGGGGGAAATTGCTCATCGAGCCGTCAATGTGAACAACACCGTCGGCGATGGTAGCTTCCAGCATGTTCATCGGTGGCGACCCGACAAAGCTTGCGACATAGCGGGTCGCCGGGCGATTATAGATTTCATCCGGTGTTGCCAGCTGCTCGATCTGCCCATCGCGCATCACGGCAATGCGGGTGGCGAGCGTCATGGCTTCGATCTGGTCGTGCGTGACATAGACAATGGTTGTTCCCAACATCAGGTGCAGGCGCTTCAGCTCCGTGCGCATTTCCATACGCAACTTTGCATCGAGATTGGACAGAGGTTCATCGAACAGGAAGATTTGCGGATCGCGCACCAGTGCCCGGCCAATCGCCACACGCTGGCGCTGACCGCCGGATAGTTCCGAGGGTTTGCGTTCGAGCAGGTTTTCAATCTGCAGGATTTTTGCCGTCTTCTGGATGGCTTGCGTCCGTTCCGCTACCGGGACTTTGCGCATTTCGAGGCCAAAGCCGATATTTCGCGCCACCGACATGTTCGGATAGAGCGCGTAGGATTGAAACACCATGGCGATGTCGCGGTCTTTGGGATGCACGCCCGTGACTGAACGGTCGCCGATACGCACATCGCCTTCCGTCGCCTCTGCCAGTCCGGCAATGATGTTAAGCAGCGTGGATTTCCCGCAACCGGACGAGCCGAGCAGGACGAGGAATTCACCGCTTGTCAGCGACAGATCGATACCCTTGAGGGTCTCCGCTGTGCCATAGCGTTTGCGAATATCGATGAGTTCAAGGGCGCTCATAGCGCTGTCTCCGGCAGTGTCTCGAGATCATGGCTGTCATAGCGGCGTGGTACGGTGGATATGGCTTTTGAAGCCACATGCACGCCTGCCGTGATGCTCTCCTGCAATGTTTGCTCGCGGGCGAGCGCCGCAAGAAACGCGGCATTGAATACATCACCGGCACCAATCGTATCGGCAACAAAAACCAGCGGCGCGCCCACTGAAACCAGCTCGTCGTCAGGCCCGACAGCCAAAGCCCCGTCTGGTCCGCATTTGACCACGACAATCGCGCTTTCGGGCATGAGCGCTTTGAGCTTGCGGGCAGCGTCGGCAGGTTCGACACTGTTGGCGAGACGCGTGGTTTCCACTTCATTGAACAGAGCGCAATGGCAGCGCGACAACCACTTGTGCGTGGCGACGCGGTTGGCCTCGGTCCAGCCGGCAATCGGCCAGCCCGTATCCAGCGCAATGCGGATATTGTTGGCATCGGCCCAATCAAATACTGCATCATATTGTTCGACCAACGTATCGGTGAGGAACGATCCGCACAGCAGCACATAGCCGCCGCGCAGCCGGTTTGTATCCAGCGTGGCAAGCACATCCGGCCACGACAAAGCACCGAGATGCCCCTTTGTGGTAAAGAAAGTACGCTCGCCATTGGGATGCGTAATGCCGACCGAAAGCGTGGTGCCTGTCGGGGCCACTGGCCAGCGTTCCGCACGCGAACCAAATTCCTTCTGCAACCATTCCCCGAACTGGTCTGTGCCGACATTCGCGGCAATCTGGAAATCAACGCCCAGACCTTCCCAGGTGAGCGCCGAATTGCCGGCCGACCCGCCGACACGCAGCTCATCATAATCAACCATGATCTCCGTTCCCGGCGTCGGCCAGGGATCAGCCGGGCCGAGGATCAGATCGACATTCACATTTCCAATAACTGCCAGGGGAAGCATGATCATTCGCTCCGCGTGATCTTGGTCGTGCGCACCGGCGTTCCCAAATCAGCGACCCGCTGACCCGCGAAAGCAATCATGAATTGCTGGGCAGCGGGCAGAAGCGCAAAGATGGCTGCAATACCACTGGCCTCGCCGACATTCACTGTCGTTGCACCTTCAACGGGGGTTTCACCGGAAGCATCGAACACCACGACCGGTGATCCGGCTTCGGATGCCGAGAGCGCCATGCGGGTTACGAGTTCAGACGTGGCATCCTTGGCACGGAACAGCACGACGCCGATCTTCGGCCCAAGCATTTCCATCGGGCCATGCCGCAGCTGACCGCCTTCCAGCGAGAAACAGGGAATACGCGACAATTCCGTCAGGCCAAGTGCAATGGCTTCGGCAACGCCTTGCGTGCGGCGGCCAGACGTGACCACTGACGTTACATTGCTGAGCGCCGCCACAGCTGCATCGACTTGAGAGATCTTACTGGTTTTAAGAATTTGCAGTGCCGCTGCCGGGTCCTCACCAAGTGCTGTGAGGATAGCCAGATGCAGCGCGAAAGAAACAGTAAGACTGCGTGTCGCCGCGAAGGCATTTTCCGTTCCGCCGGCACCCACCAGACAGGGCACCGTACGGGCCAAAGTCGATCCGCCTTCCAGCGTCAGACCAAATGTATCGGCAGGAACACCGGCCTCGGCAAACCAGCGCACCACTTCGGCGCTTTCACCGGACTGCGACGTCATCAAAATGGTCTTGCCCGCCAGCGGCACCGGCTGCCCCAGTTGTTCCGACAGGGGCATGGCGACAGCATCGATACCCAGACTGCGATAAAGCGGCTCGACTGCCCGGCTGACAGCATGCGAGCCGCCCATGCCAAGTAGAAGGAGACGTTTGGTCTTGCGCAGGGATTGGGCGATGGTAGCGGCAAGCGATGCATTGGCTTCGAACGAGGCAATCGCATCGGCATTTTGCCGCGCCATTTCCTTTTCAATCGCGATAAGGCCCACCGGCCGGTTGGGTTCAGAAGTCATGCTCATCCTTTGACGCCGCCATTGGTCAGGCCCGAAATCAGGGCACGCTGCATAAAGAGACCGATAATCAGCGGGGGCAGGGCGGCCAGCACACCCGCTGTAGCAATCAGTCCATAATCGGAGACCCGTCCGCCCGCGAGATCGGCGATGGCGACGGTGAGGGTTTTTGCCCGCTGGTCGGAGGTGAACAGCAGTGCGTAGAAGAATTCATCCCATGCCAGCAGAAAGGCAAACAGCGCGGCGGTCGCCATGACAGGCGCCGCGAGCGGCAAGGTGATCAGGCGCAGGATCTGGTCGAGCCGCGCACCATCAACCGTAGCGGCACTTTCAATTTCACGCGGAATGGAGTCGAAACCCGATTTCATCAGCCACGTGGTGAAAGGCGCAAGGATGGTCAGATAAACCAGCGCCAGCCCGAACACATTGTTGAGCAAGCCGAATGCCGATAGCGCCATGTAAAGCGGAACGGCCAAGGCAACTGGCGGTAGCATGTAGGTTGCAATGACTGCATAGAGCGACCAGCCGACACTCGGCGTGCGCGATACGGCCCATGCGGCGGGAATGGCTACGATCAAGGCTGCCGCCGTCGCCATACCGGCAACTTTGAGGCTGTTGAACAGCGAAGCAACGAAGGCTTCACCCGCGCTGTTGGCAGCCGTCGAAAGCAGTACGCCATAGCGGGAAAGGTCAATCGTCTCGGGCCACCAGCGCAGCGGCTTGGTGATGAGGTCCGTTGTCGATGAAATGCTCATGATAAAGAGCCAGACCACCGGCGCCAGAATAACGGCGGCAAGCAGCAGCGCGGCAAGATAGACAAAGATGGTGGCAGTGAGGCTGCGGCGTTCCATCAGGAAGCTCCTGCACTTTTGCGGATCAATGCCGCATAGGCCACGGCAAGGATGGTCACGAGAAGGGTGACAATCAAAGCGAGCGAAGCGCCCGACCCCGCTCGCTGGAAGGAGAACGCTTCCTGATAGACAAGGATGGACAGCGTGCGTGTGCTGTTGGCCGGACCGCCGCGTGTCATGACCCAGATAATGTCGAACACCTTGAAGGCTTCGATGGTACGCAGAACCAATGCTACCATCAGCGGACCAGCGAGATAGGGCATGATAACAAAGCGGAAGCGCGACCATGCTCCCGCACCGTCCACCATGGACGCGGCGGTAATATCGCGTGGCACGGCCTGCAAAGCGGCCAAGGCAATCAGCGCCACCAGCGGAAAGTTCTTCCAGCAATCGGCAACAATCAGCGCAGCCAGTGCCGTGCCGGGTTCGCCCAGCCATGAACGATAGGCATCGAGCATGCCAATCTGCGTCAGGGCGGCATTCAGCGCACCATATTCGGGATTGTAGATCAGCCGCCACAATGTGGCATTGACCACCGTTGGCAGCGCCCATGGCAGGATCATCAACGCCCGCAAAACCGAGCGGCCATAGAATTGCTGGTTGAGCAGCAGAGCGGCCAGAACACCGATGATCATTTCGGCGCCGACAGAGAGAACAGCAAACAGCGTTGTGGTGATGAGCGTGCGCTGGAAATTCGAGCCGGACAGGATTTTTACATAATTGTCGATGCCGACGAAATTGCCTTCGGTGCCCACCAGTTTGGCATCGGTAAAGGAGAGGCGCACCGTATCGATCAGCGGCCAGCCGATAATCGCAATCATGACGATGAGGAGTGGCAACATCAGAAGCCACGCGCGTGTCGTAATCCAGTTGCTCGTCATGAAAATCAGCCTGCCACAATATCAATCATTGAGAAAGATACGGGCGGCGGAGCAAATCCGCCGCCCGTATGGTTGTATCAGAGACCGCTGTTTTCAGCGGCGGTTTTCAAAGCGTCTTCAGGCTTGGCTGTACCCAGAAGCGATTCCTGCACGGCCTGCTGCAAAGCAGTCGACAGTTCCTGATATTTCGGCGTTGTCGGACGCGGATACATGGCAGCGAGACTCTGCTTGGCCGCAGCAATCAGCTCTTCCTGACCCTTGGAGACGGCCGGGTCCGTATAGGACGAAGCCCAGATCGGCAGGCTCAGCTTGGCATACTGGTTCTGCGTCTGCTGCGAGGTCATAAAGGTGATGTATTTCCACGCTTCATCCGGATGCTTGCTGGTCGAGGTGATACCAAGACCCATTGAACCGTTGACGGCAGAAACCGTGCTCTTGCCATCGATGCCGGGTGCCGGAACAACGCCAACCTTGCCGGCAACCTTGCTGTCCTTCGGATCATTGGCCATGTTGTACATGTAGGTCCAGTTCAGCGCGAAAGCGGCCTCGCCATTCTGGAACACGCGGCGCACGTCCTCTTCCAGGAATTCCTTGGAATTGGGGTTGGTGAGACCGGACTTGTAGCTATCAACCATATAGTTGAGTGCATCGAGACCGCCACCTGTCTGGAAGACCGGCTTGCCGTCTTTGATAAAGTCGCCGCCATAGGCGCTGACCAGCGTGGTGTAGTCGCAGATCGCAGCTTCCGCCTGTGACCAGCTCCAGGCAATCGGCGTTGCCAGCAAACCCTTATCCTTGATTATTTTGGCCTGCTCGGCCAGTTCGGCCCAGGTCTTGGGCGGCGTCTTGATACCGGCCTTTTCCAGAATATCCTTGTTGTAGAACAGATATTTTGTGTCAAGAATCCAAGGCATGCCATAACGCTTGCCGTTATATTCAACCGTGGTCCACGCGCCCGGCAGAACGCCAGTCTTCATGTCGCCGGTGATCTTGTCGGATACATCCAGCAAGACCTTGTTGGTTGCATATTCCGCAGGCCAGATTACGTCGAACAGAACGACGTCGTAACCGCCGCCGGAACCCTGTGCCAGAACCGTCTTGTCATGCAGGCCTTCATAGGGAACGAATTCCAGATTGACGGTCACATCCGGATTGGCCTTGGTAAAGGATTCCGTCATTGCACGCACATCCGCCTCGCTATAGGCAGCCTGCGCCATGAACAGGGCATTGATCTTGGTTTCTGCGTGGGCGGGAGAAGCAAGGGCTGCTCCCAGAAGTGTCGCGCCGAGCAGCGCGGTCTTTACGGATTTCAACATGGTACCTCCTATTGGCCTTTATAAGTTCCAGCCTGCCCGTCGTGGACAGATGCCGATTCGTCGTCACAGTCCGGGAGCTTTTCTGTTCAGGACCTGTCCGTGACGTGCTTACGTCCAGCCAGTGCTCACGTTCCCCAAGACTCTTATGGTCTTTTGCATTAAATCAATTGTCTTGACTTATTTCTTGATCAATATTGTTCTGGAGTCAATAGGGGGCGTAATGGACGCGAGAAAATCGATCCGGGCCAAGAGTGGAACCAATCTGGGTGGTGCCAGCGCGCACAACCGTCGCATCATGATCGATGCGCTGCGGGTCAATGGCGCCTTGTCGCGGGCTGACCTTGCGCGGGCAACCGGGCTGACACCGCAGACAGTTTCCAACATCATCGAGGAACTGGCGCAGGATGGGCTGGTACGCTCACAAGCCAGCGTCCGCAAGGGGCGCGGCCAGCCGGCAACACCTTACCAGCTTGTACCGGAAGGCGCCTTCGCCATCGGCCTGCAGATCGACCGCCATGTCACCCGTACGGTGATCGTCAATCTCGTCGGAGATGTGCTTGTGCAGTTCGAGGCCAAGCTGCCGGCGGGCGGTCCGGCCGAAGGTGTTGTCGTCATTCTTGATCTCGTCAAAAAGGCGCGCAAAGAACTGGCCGCGCAATTTCCGCAAGCGGCGAAAAAACTCGTTGGCCTTGGCCTTGCCATGCCGGGACCATTCGGCATCAACGAGCTTTACGACGATCCATGGATGATGACCGCCTGGCAAAACTTTCCGCTGGTCGAACGGGTCGCCGAAGGCACGGGCCTCGAAGTCGCCCTGCAGAATGACGCGTCAGCTGCGGCAACGGCGGAGCGCTTGCTCGGCGCGGCGCATGGCCTTGATCATGTGGTCTGTATTTATCTCGGTTATGGTCTTGGCGCGGGGCTGATCCTCAACGGCGAACTCTATGGTGGTGCCTATTCGAATGCCGGTGAGATCGGGATGATGCTGGCGCTGGCTCCCGGTGATGGTTCGGATGTGGAGCCGCTGGAACACTACACGTCGATGGCCTCCCTATGCAACGTGCTGGGACTGGATCATTCAGACCCCAGATTGTTCGAACAGGTCACCGACGCAGTAATCAAAGGCGGGCCCGTGGTGGAAAGCTGGATCGCCAATGCTGCCGAGCGCCTGCGCCGGACGGTGCAGATGCTGGAATCCATCTTTGATCCGCAAACCACCATTCTGTGCGGTGGCGCACCAAAAGCACTAATCGATAGTTTGATACAGCGGATGGAACCGGTCATGCCCTCCATTGCCGACCGGGCGTCCCGCTATCCCGAGCCCCGCCTTCAGGCAGGGCTCGCTGATCCTTGGTCGGTCGCCTTGGGAGCGGCAGCGGAACCGATCGCCCGGGCCTTCGACCCGCGCTTCTCGGCAATTCTCAAAACACCCTGATCAGGCGGCGTTTTTAATCGCATCACCCAGCATGGAAACAATGCTGTCGATCTGATCATTCTCGATGATCAGAGGCGGGGAGAGGGCGATGATATCACCAGTGACGCGAACCAGCAGACCCTTCTTGAAGCAGTCTGTAAAGACGTCATAGCCACGAGCACCGACTGCTTCAGGGCGCGAGGCCAGTTCAATACCGGCAACGAGCCCGATGGTGCGGATATCAATGACGTTGGCGAGGCCCTTGAGGCTATGGATTGCGTCCTGCCAATGTTCCGCCACGTCAGCGGCGCGGGTCAGCAAGCCTTCTTCCTCATAGACTTCCAGTGTCGCCAGACCAGCGGCGCAGGCCACCGGATGCCCCGAATAGGTATAACCATGGAAAAGCTCGATCTGGTTTTCCGGTCCATGCATCAGCGCATCGTGGACGGTTTCGCTGGCGAATACCGCGCCCATCGGCACGGCGCCATTGGTCAAGCCCTTAGCTGTTGTCACAAGATCAGGCACCACGCCGAAATAATCCACCGCAAACGGCGTACCAAGACGGCCAAAGCCAGTGATGACTTCGTCGAAAATCAGCAGAATGCCATGCTTCTGGCTGATGGCCCGCAGGCGCTCCAGATAACCTTTTGGCGGCAGCAGCACGCCAGTTGATCCGGCGACTGGCTCGACAATCACGGCAGCAATGGTTTCCGCACCGTGCAGCGCCACCATGCGCTCCAGATCATCCGCCAAATCGGCACCATGTTCCGGCAGGCCTTTAACGAAAGTATTGCGCACGGGATCGTGGGTATGGCGAATATGGTCCGTGCCCGGCAGCAACGGGAAAACGCGGCGGTTATTGACCAGACCGCCCACCGAAATTCCACCGAAACCGACGCCATGATAACCGCGTTCGCGCCCGATCACCCGGTTACGCGTGCCCTGACCAATGGCACGCTGATAGGCGATGGCGATTTTCAGTGCCGTATCCACCGATTCCGATCCGGACCCGGTGAAGAACACTTTCGTCAGGCCAGCTTCCTTGCCGCCCGGTGCACGCGCAGCCAGCTTCTCGGCAAAATCAAAAGCCAGCGGATGGCCCATCTGAAAGGACGGCGCATAGTCCATGGTCACGAGCTGACGGGCAACCGCATCGGCAATCTTCTCGCGGCCATGCCCGGCATTGACGCACCAGAGGCCAGCCGTGCCGTCAAGCACCTGTCCGCCATCGACATCGGTGTAATACATGCCCCTGGCGGATGCGAGCAGGCGCGGTGCCGCCTTGAACTGCCGGTTCGCCGTGAAAGGCATCCAATAATTTTCGAGTGATGGGGTGTTGCTCATAAGCATGGTGGAAGCTCCTCTTCTTGCAAGAGGGAGCCATGCTTTCTATTGGGCAACAAGTCCTTTTCTGATAACAGACAACCCATTGATTTTACTTATATGGTAATGCATAAATTCATTATATCGAACATATGCAACAGCCACGGAGGCGCCCATGCATATCGACCTTGGCGGACGGTTGCGGTTTTTGCGGCAAAGACACAGTCTTTCACAACGCGAACTGGCCAAGCGCGCAGGCGTGACCAACTCCACCATATCGCTGATTGAATCCAGCCAGACCAATCCGTCAGTCGGCGCATTGAAACGCATTCTTGACGGCATTCCCATCGGGCTTTCCGAATTTTTCGCCAT
Organism: Phyllobacterium sp. 628; assembly: GCF_014189505.1. Lineage (GTDB taxonomy): Bacteria > Pseudomonadota > Alphaproteobacteria > Rhizobiales > Rhizobiaceae > Phyllobacterium. The sequence continues at coordinate 152,280 of NZ_CP050300.1, forward strand.
TGAACCGGACCGCAAACAAAAAGTGTTTTACGAGGCAGGCGAGTTGGTCGAGATCGGCAAGGGTAATATTTCCTACCGGCAGATCGGCGAAAATCTCTTCGGCCGTGCCCTGCAAATTCTCAAGGAACGCTACGAACCCGGCGGCGATACCGGCCGCGTGATGCTGGTGCATGAGGGTGAGGAGGGCGGCGTCGTCATCAGCGGACGGCTTGAAGTCACCGTTGATGACCAGCGGAAGATTCTCGGCCCCGGCGATGCCTATTATTTCGAAAGCCGCCAACCACATCGCTTTCGCTGTGTCGGGCCAAACCCTTGCGAGGTTGTGAGCGCCTGCACGCCGCCGACGTTCTGATCACCGCAGCGATGAAAACCAGGCGATCAGTTCGGCGCTGTTGTGCAGGCCGAAGGCGCGCATGATGCGGGCGCGGTGCGCCTCGATGGTGCGTTTCGACAGGCCGATTTCCCTCGCAATCTGCGCATTGGTCTTGCCCTGTGAAACGAGCGTCAGAACCTGTTTCTGCCTATCCGAAATGAGGCTGGCATTACCCGCCACGGTGCGGTTCATCGGCTCGAAACAATAGAGCGCTTCGGCGAAGGGATCGGCATGGTTGCCGCTGCGTCCGCGCACCCGGCACCAGAAGCTGGTGCCGTCACGCCGCCGCATCACCCGCTCGTCATAATAGACGCGGCCACCAGCAAAATTGGTTCGCCACATTTCTCCCGTCCGCACAAAATCGGTGATTTTGGGATAGAGGCGGCTGAAACTCTGGTCGATTAGTTCGACGCGCTCATAGCCGAAAGTCTCGGCGAATTCGAAATTGCAATCGCGTATGATACGGTGTGTCGCATAGACCATCGGCACCGGCATGTCGGTCAGGATGAAGCGTTTTGCGCTTCCTGCAACGGCAATGTCGGAGATAGGAAACTCGGCTGCGGTCATGCAGTATTAATACGACTACCTGTGCCCTCAAGACAAGCCATACCGTTGCGGTAACGGCAGCGTTCCGAACCTGCCGCAGAGGATGGAGAACAATGGGAGAGTGTTCTTGAAAAAAGTTCATCGAGAAGTGAGTGATGCACTCGACGGCGTGCTGTTTGATGGCATGACCATCATGGCCGGCGGCTTCGGCCTGTGCGGCATTCCTGAGGCCCTGATCTACGCGATCCGGGATTCAGGCGTGAAGGGTCTCACCGTCATTTCCAACAATGCAGGCGTGGATGGCATTGGCCTTGGCGTGCTGCTTGAGACCAAGCAGATCCGCAAGATGATTTCGTCCTATGTTGGCGAAAACAAGCTGTTTGCCCAGCAATACCTTTCGGGCGAACTGGAGCTCGAATTCAACCCGCAGGGTACGCTCGCGGAACGTATCCGCGCAGGGGGGAGCGGGCATTCCGGCGTTCTTCACCAAAACGGGTGTTGGCACCATCATTGCCGATGGCAAGGATGTCCGCGAATTTGACGGCGAATCCTATGTGATGGAGCGCGGTCTGTTCGCTGATTTGTCCATCGTTCATGCGTTCAAAGGCGATACGGAAGGCAATCTCGTCTACCGCAAGACTGCGCGCAACTTCAATCCGATCATGGCAACGGCTGCCAAAGTGACGGTTGCAGAAGTGGAGCATCTGGTTGATGCGGGCAAGATCGATGGCGATCACATCCATACGCCGGGCATTTTCGTCAAGCGGATCGTGCACGTGCCTAATCCCGCCAAACATATTGAACAACGGACGACCCGTCCGCGTCTTGTCGCAGCAAGCGAGGTGAACTGAGATGGCCTGGACACGCGATCAGATGGCCGAACGGGCCGCAAAGGAATTGCAGGACGGTTTTTACGTCAATCTTGGCATCGGTATTCCCACCCTTGTCGCCAATTATATCCCGACCGGCATGAGCGTTCAGCTTCAAAGCGAGAACGGTATGCTCGGCATGGGACCTTTCCCCTATGAGGGAGAGGAAGATGCCGATCTCATCAATGCCGGCAAGCAGACCATCACCGAATTGCCGACCACCAGCTATTTCTCCGGTGCGGACAGCTTTGGCATGATCCGCGGCGGCCATATCGACCTGTCGATTCTTGGTGCCATGCAAGTGGCACGCAACGGCGATCTCGCCAACTGGATGGTTCCGGGCAAGATGGTCAAAGGCATGGGCGGTGCAATGGATCTCGTCGCAGGCGTCAAGAAAGTCGTCGTCGTCATGGAGCACGAGGCCAAGGGAGAGGCAAAACTGCTGGAGGAATGCAATCTGCCTTTGACAGGCAGACGCGTCACCGACCTCGTCATCACCGATCTCGGCGTTTTCACCATCGAGCGGCGCGGCGAGCCAAAGATGACGCTGATCGAGATTGCGCCCGGCGTCACGGTTGATGAAATCAAGGCCAAGACACAGGCGACGTTCGACATCGCTCTTTAATTATTAATTAGTGTACCGGCGGAGAAAATTGCTTCGCCGGTACTATTCTTCCTTGGCTTGCTCTTGCCGCCACTGAAACAGGCCCGTTCTATCGGGATTTGGCTTGCAATGCTGACGCAATCTCTTCCTGCCACACTTCTGCAGAAGATTGAATTGTGCCCATCCGCCAGCGCGAATGGCTATCAGCAAAAAAGGCTTACAGCATTGAAGTCTGTTTTTATTGCGTTTATGTCAGTCAAAGCGCTTTGGCGTATCATGCAACCAATCAAGCGGATGACATAGAGCGTGGATTCCTCAAACAGCCAACCTGACCTGAGCAAGACACTGGCCGCGATTGTCGATAACGGCAGCAAGCGCAATATTTTTCGCAGGCATCCTTTTCTCTGGGGCGGGGGCGCACTTGTTGTCGCCGGGATTATTGCCGCCTCGCTGTTTTCGCGCGGCACTCACTATGATTATACGCAGCGGCCGCTGACGAAAGGCACATTGTCGATTACCGTCTCAGCAACCGGCACAGTCCAGCCAACCGAACAGGTTGATGTATCCAGCGAGCTTTCCGGCACTGTGCGAACGGTACTGGTCGATTACAACAGTTTCGTTGCCAAGGGTGATGTGCTGGCAACGCTTGATATCGATACGATCCTCAGCAACATCGAAAGCTCGAAGTCTAAACTTCTGGCATCACGCGCCCGCGTTGTGCAATCGCAGGCAACGCTTGCAGCCAAGAAGAACGCATTTGAGCGGATGACCTCGTTGCAGGACAGCCGGGTGTCATCCGTGCGCGAACTGGATGTTGCCAAGTCGGAATACGATTCTGCCGTTGCTGCCCTTGATGTCGCGAATGCGGAAGTTACAGTCTCCGAGGCCGAGTTGCAGGTGAACCAGACATCGTTGCAGAAGTCGAAGATCATCTCTCCGATTGATGGTGTCGTGCTCAGCCGCTCGGTTGATCCCGGTGCGACGGTAGCCGCGGCCTTTCAAGCACCGATCCTGTTCAAGCTTGCCGGCAATCTGAAAAAGATGGAACTGCAGGTTAATGTCGATGAGGCTGATGTCGGTCTGGTCAGGCCGGATCAGGACGCGACCTTCAATGTCGATGCTTATCCCGACCGTACTTTCCCGGCAAAGATCGTCAACATCCGCTTCCAACCGGAAACGGTGTCGAACGTCGTCACCTACAAGGCCATGCTGGCAGTTGCGAACGAAGATCTGGCTTTACGTCCCGGCATGACCGCGACGGCCAACATCAAGGTCAACGAAGTCAAAGACGCTTTGCTTGTGCCGAATGCCGCCTTGCGTTTCACACCGCCGAATGAACCGGCAAAGCCCGAAGCAGCAAGTGCCACCGAACAAACGCCTGCGGTACCCGATACCAAAAAGGAAAATGGATCATTGCGGGCTGTCTGGGTTTTGCGGGACGGCAAGCCAGTCAAGGTTGATGTCCGCGCAGGCGCAACCGACGGGCGCAACACCATCCTCCTCTCCGGCAATATTAAGGAAGGCGACCAGGTCATCATTTCAGCAAGTACGCCACCGAAATGACCGGACAGCCACGACAAACAACGCCGTTGATTGAGTTCCGGCGGGTCACCAAGAGCTATGGCGAGGGTGAAGCCGCCGTCCATGCCTTGGCCGGCGTCGACTTTGCTATTGAGCGCGGCGATTTCGTTGCGATCATGGGGCCATCGGGCTCCGGCAAGTCCACGGCGATGAACTTGATCGGCTGTCTCGACCGGCCAAGCACGGGACAGTACCTTTTCGGCGGTACGGGCATTGATCAGCTTGACCGGCATCAGCAGACGACGTTGCGGCGCGAATTGCTCGGGTTTGTCTTTCAGGGCTTCAATCTTCTGCGCCGCACGTCAGCCGTGGAAAATGTGGAACTGCCATTGATCTATCGTGGAATGGGCCGCACCGAACGGCGGGAGCGGGCGCTGGAAGCCTTACAGCAGGTGGGTCTGGCAACCCGTGCCAACCACGTCCCCTCGGAATTATCCGGCGGCCAGCAACAGCGTGTTGCGATTGCCCGCGCAATTGTCACGCATCCGCAGGTGCTGCTTGCCGATGAGCCGACTGGCAATCTCGATACGAAGACAAGTGTGGAAATCATGGAGCTGATTTCCGGCTTTAACCGTGACAGCGGCATCACGGTGATCATGGTCACACATGAACCGGACATTGCCGCCTATGCCAAGCGCACGATCCGCTTCGTCGATGGTCACATCCAGAGCGATGAACGCAGACAGGATATCTGACAATGCTGCTTGAAGCGTTCCGGCTCGCCCTGCATTCCATGTCGCGCAATCTCATGCGTTCTTTCCTGACAATGCTGGGTATTGTCATTGGCGTCGGCGCAGTGATTGCCATGGTCACCGTCGGCAACGGCACCAGGCAAAGAGTGACCGGTGAAATTTCGAAACTCGGGACCAACCTGCTTTTTGTATCGCCGGGCAATCCCGAGCGCCGCTCCACTCTGCCGCCACGCACCTTTGATATCCGGGATATCGATGCCATTCGCGATCAGGTTCCGGGCGTTGCCGCTGTCGCACCGCTCGGTCAGGTGTCGGGCACAGCCATCCGCGAAGGCAACAGCCGGACGGCATCCATTATCGGCTCCACCAACGATTACTTCACCACCATGAACTGGCAGCTGGCGAGTGGCCGCAACTTTCTTGAATCGGAAGAACGCAGCGGCCGGTCGGTTTGCATTATCGGAGCAACTGTTCAGAAGGCCCTGTTCGGCGACACTGTTCCTGATGGTGACCGCATTCGTATCAACCGCATATCCTGCGAAGTCATTGGTACGCTCGCCTCGAAGGGCAAATCCGTCGATGGCCAGGATCAGGATAATACGGTGCTTATTCCGTTCCGCATGTTCCAGCGGCGCATTGCCGGTTCTACGGATGTGTCGCTGATTACCGTTTCTGCCAAGGATGGGGCAACTGCGCCGGTGAAGGCCTCGCTGGAGGAGCTGTTCAAGGAACGGCGCAAAATCCGCGAGTCCGGGGATCGTGATTTCGAGGTGACCGATCTCAGCCAGATCCTTGGCATCGTCTCCATGACGACAGTGATATTGACCGGGCTTCTGTCTTCTATCGCGGCTGTCAGTCTTCTGGTGGGCGGCATCGGCATCATGAACATCATGCTGGTCTCCGTCACCGAGCGAACGCGTGAAATCGGCGTGCGTCTGGCCATCGGTGCGACAGAGCGCCAGGTACTGACACAGTTTCTGGTTGAAGCGATCGTGCTGTGCCTGATTGGCGGCTTGATCGGGATGGTCATCGGCCTGTTGCTTGCCTATACGGCGGTAAGCTTCATGAGCGTGCCGTTTGTGCTTGACCCGTCAATTGTCCTGATTGCCTTCGGCTTTTCGGCCCTGATCGGTGTGATTTTCGGATACTTCCCCGCGCGCCGGGCCGCCAGAATGAACCCGATAGACGCCTTGCGCTATGAATAATCACATAAAGTGATGACAATGCGAGCTGTTAGTATGAGCAGCGCTGGCAAACTCTCTTTAAAACATGAAGTTAAGGCAAATTATTTCAAAAGTTGCAGTAAATCTAGATGATAATAATTTATTAGATAATGCACATAGTAAAGTATAAGACTCACATTGCTGACTACTTAACATGGAGGAATGTTAATGTTTGGAGATCTTCTGAAAACTATTCTTGAAGCTGTGGCTTCTATTGTGGCAGCAATACTTGGCGCATTGCCACTATAGCATATTATTATCCGGGTGCCTAACTCAGGCATCCGGATTTTTACATAATATTACACATGTATTATGTATAGTCTCATATAAATTCATAAAATATTCATAATTATTCATTCATGATAATAATCATCAAAGTATACAAGCATAAATACTTGTGTTTTTTTGTCTTATATTTATCCGCCGTCGTGGAAATATGAGGACCGGATTAATGGGCTTCGTATAAACGGGAACGAAGAGAAAACAGTCGTCAGACGGGCAGGGACTGATGGGCGGGATCGCTGCCAATGCTGCTAACCATTTTCTCTCCGAACAGTGCCCGCTATGGTTAGGCACTCCTACACCGCGAGCCTGCGAACGGGACTGATATCCACATTCTCACGGATAGTACGCAAGGCGTAATCCCGGCCACGGGACGGCGACCGGGATCGTGCCTGTCGTTAGAATCGGTAGTTAAGACCGGCTTTCAGTTCATGACTGCCAATGTCGGTTTCGCTGCGGCCAAGCGCCGACGTTGCCTTCACATTGGGTGTATGGATGTAGTTGTATTCGACCTTGGCCGAGAGACCACCGGCAAATGCCTGCTCCACACCGGCGCCAACGAGATAGCCGGCTTTCCAGCCACTGGTATCACGCACCTTGTCACCTGCGTCGAACTTGGTCATGGCCACGCCAGCCGTTCCGTAGACAAGTGTCTGGTTGAAACTCAGACCTGCCTTGGCCTTGGCTGCGGCGCGCCATTTTTCCTCGATCTTGCCGCCAAGTACCTTATGCTCGGCACCACCGAGATAAGAGCCTTCGATTTCAGCACCGAGCACGGCTGGACCCATCTGAACGTTGTAGCCGCCCTGGATACCGCCACTCCAGCCGTTTCTGTCGGCGAAGGGGTTGGGCATCTTGGTGAAGGCGGTACCGCCGTGCGCGCCGATGTAAGCCCCGCTCCATTGAAATGCGGGCGGGTCATTATAGGCGGGAGCGGAATTATAAAGGTCGGCGGCGACCGCCGGCCCGGTTGTTAATGCGGCCAGCGCAAAAGCGCCCGCCAGCAAGACAGTTTTTCCCTGAGAGGACATCGCATTACTCCAAACATACAAGCGCATGATCCACCGAACTGTAAGGCGACATGTTAATGCGCGGGTTCAACTCTTGAGAGCCTGATACACTTGGGAGGATCATGCTCTGCTACAGTTGTCTTCCGGCGCGCTGGTCACCTGATCTGTGGGCTGGCCACCGAAACTGACGCAAAACCTTTGCAATCGACCGCCCCATTTCCCATGCAACTACGCACCGGAAGACAGGGCTAATTTTGCAATTGAAGATTGCATGCACATTGCACAAAATTTCAAAACCAAAGTTTTTATTATATATTTCAATAATTTATACTGATTATGTTTACGTTTTTTTAATCAATAGTCTGGACGGCCATGTCTTCGCTAGCCGCCCAAAACAAGCATGGGAGCGCATCCGCCTCTATACTCACTGGTTATAGTTGTGCCTTAGGCTTATTTGCCCTGCGCTTCGTAAATATAGATCGTCGACTTGTCATCCTCAGGCATGAAATAGGCCTTCAATCCCTTGTCGGTGGGTTCGATCCAGAAAGGGTTCTGCGTCATCGGCAGGCCCGACTCCGTCCAGAGTTGTACCGGAACCTGATAGACCGGATCATTCGAGGTGAGATTGACGATCTCAAGACCACCCAACGAAAATTTCGGACTATCCTTCTTGATCTGATAGGCGGTCAGACCGCCACAGAGCATCTCGCTCTCGCCAAGATATTTGCAGTCCTGATAATCGATGTAGTGCGAAGGATTGAGCTTGGCGAGCTTCTGCCGCTCCACATCGGCATTGGTGACTTTACCGTCGCCATCCAGCTTGAATGCGTAGAAACGGCGCGAGCCCCAGCTGACCGCATTCAGTGTCTTATCCTTGGTGTCATGGATGACACCGCCGAGATGATCCCTATAACGAAAAACTTCCTGCGGCTTCATGGTCTTTGGATCGACCTTATAGATGATCGCGGCACTGTTCGGCCGGTACTCGGCCACAGGAACAAAGATGGACGTGCCATCGAAATCGATACCACCGGGATGATAGATGGAGCCTTCACCCAGCACAAGATCTTCAAGAAGATTGCCCTTGGCATCGACCTTGAACAGATGGCCCCTGCCTTCGCCGGTATCGCGGTCATAACCGTCTTTTGGCTGCTCATATTTCATTGTTGGCTTGGTGATCTCGACTGAGGTGATGTAGAAAACGTCGCCTATCTTCACCATGCCCTGCGGGTGGAATGTTGGAAAATTCAGCTGTATTTGTTCGACCGGCTTCCAGACTGTGCTGCGATCGAATGTCTTGAGACGTTCGCTGATGGTGCGGCCAGCGGCAATGGTTTCCGCCGATGCAGGCGAAAGAGCCATCATTGCCAGCGCAGCGATTGCTGCTGCCAGTACAGTTCGTTTTGCAGACATCTTTAATCCTCCCGAGCGTTCTTTTGTGAAGACCTATCCGGGCGAGATGACAGCAGCGTGAAACTGCTCAGTCTCCGTTATCCGCGCCCCAGCATATAGAACTCGTCATTCGGACGCATATTGGTGGTGTTCGCAAGCCGGTTCGACATGGCAAAGAAAGCCGCGATCGCCGCAATGTCCCAAACATCCTCCTCGCTAAAGCCATGCGTTGCCAAAGCAGCGAAATCCGCATCCTCAACCTTATGCGCTTCAACCGAAACTTTCATGGCAAAGTCGAGCATGGCTTTCTGCTTGGGCGTAATATCGGCTTTGCGATAATTGGTGGCGATCTGGTCGGCAATCAGCGAATTTTTTGCGCGTATGCGCAGAATGGCCCCATGGGCTATCACACAATACTGGCACTGGTTAGCGGCACTGGTCGCCACGACGATCATTTCCCGTTCCGCCTTCGTCAACCCGCCCGGTTTATCCATGAGCGCATCGTGATAGGCAAAGAAAGCCCGGAATTCATCCGGGCGATGCGCCAGCACCAGAAACACATTCGGGACAAAACCGGACTTTTCCTGAACCAAAAGGATCCTGTCAGCAATATCCTGAGGCAATTCAGTAATGGAAGGAGTCGGGAAGCGGCTAATTTGTGGCGATGACATCGCTTCGGAATCTCCAAAAGGTTTACCGGGTCTTCTCCACCACGCAGACCGGGCCCCTTTCCGGATGGCGTGCGTCCCGGTCAACACAGGTCGCGTCGTAGCGGAACGTGTCATAATAAACACCACCCGCACAGCCTGTCAGCACTGGAATGGTTGTAAACAGTGTTAAAAACACGGCTTTCAAATATTTCCGGCCCGGATGGTTCATTTCTGTGCCATAGCTCCTATATATACCCTGTCACAAACGACACAGTGGCGTAACAATCCACTGATATTCTTTAGGAATTGGTCGAGTTAACATTCCGCGAGTCCTCAGTACTTTACCGAAATCTGGTGCCTAAATAAGGCGCGTTCTGACCGGCTTTTTGATCACGATTTGTGTGATCGAATATAAAAGGCTTGATCGAACTCGATGGACGTATAAGTTCTGCCTTCCGATTTGTTAACCAACCATTCACGTTAGGAGCAAAGCGATGAACTCAACCGTCGGCGACTATTCATTGCCAGAAGCCATATCCACGGCGATAGCCAATGGTACAAACATTGTTAGGGCGTTCCGCGAGCAATTCGGATATTCCGTAGAGGATTTGGCCGTGGCATGCGGTCTGACTACCCTCGAAATTGATACAATTGAAAGCGGGCAGAATTCCGACCCGACGAAATTGGAACGCATTTCCCACGCTCTCGGGCTGCCGGCAAATGCGATGACACCAGACGTTTCCAAACGTCTAAGTGCATGAGACAATTGATTTTTTAAAAATCAAAATTCAAAAGGCTGTCAGGGTCATATCCCATCCCTGACAGCCTTTTGATTCATAATATCCTGATTTCATCAGAGACAGAGCAGCGTGCGTGTCAGCAAGTGCTCCGCATCCATAAGACCGTCGATCACATCGAAATGATGCTTGCCGGGCTCTTCCACCATATCCGCATGGCACTCGAAACCCGACCAGATATTTGCCAGAAGCGCGCTTTGACGAATGAATTCCGGCCGTTCCGCGCCGCCAACCCAAGCCGTTACATCAACCCCTTCCTGCGGTTCGAGCAGGGCAGGGCTCTCAAGTCGCGCTTCCACGGGATCAAGGTGCAGAGTCTCGTTCATCCGGGTTTTCATCAGGGGACGCAGATCGCCGAGCGCTGATACAGGCACGGTCTTGCGGACACGATGGCGAATCGGTTGACCCAAGGTCGATGTCGCACAGACCATGCGCGCAACCAGATGCCCGCCAGCGGAATGGCCGGTCAAATGGATCGGACCCGCAATTTCACCCGCAGCATGGGTAATCGCCGTTCCGATCTGCAGAGTGATTTCACTGATCCGCGCTTCGGGGCAAAGCACATAGGACGGTATGGCTACCGCAAATCCATGTGCAAGCGACCCCTTGGCCAGATGCGACCACGTGGATTTGTCAAAATTCATCCAGTAGCCGCCGTGGACGAACACAACCAGGCCCTTCGCTTCGCCGCGCGGCAGGAAAAGATCGAGAACGTTTCGGTTATGCGGGCCGTAGCTGATATCGGCTTTGAGGCGGCCGGCAGACGTCATTTCCTCGCGAAATGCTGCAGCCTGCGCCTTCCAGCGCGGCGGAAAATCATTTCCACCCGGAATATAGGCCCCGTTTGAATAGGCTGCGTCCCAATCGAATTTCGCGCTCATGACGGTTCCCCCATCGATGCCGTTGCCCAAGACTATCAGAGGCTTGGCCCGGAGCAAATCCGGGCCGTCACCCCTTAAGGCCTGTTATTCGCGCACCTTCTCGCGAATGTGCGTAGGGCCGCCGGATTTACGCAGGTTCGGCAAAGCCAGCATGAGGAGCACGAACGCTCCGGTTGCGAACTTCAGGTCAGCGGGCGCCAGTCCGAGCGTCAGACAGAAGGAGATCAGCTGATAATAGACGATGGAGCCGACAACCGGTGCCAGCACTTGCCGCCGGATCGATTGGCGTCCGGTAATGGCTTCGCCGATAATCAGCGCGGCAAGACCGTTGATCAGGATACCGAAACCCATATTGACGTCGACGAAACCTTGCGTCTGCACCATGATGCTGCCGCCGGTGGCCGATAGCGCGCTTGCAGCACCCACACCCATGATCGTCGCAATGCCAACGTTAATGCCCTGTGCTTCAGCCATATCCGGGCTTGCACCGACAGCCCGCATAGACGTGCCTTTCTCCGACATGAAGAAATACAGCATCAAGCCGACGACCAGTGCGATCAATGCACCGACGATCAGGATTTTGACCCAGGAAATGTTGGCAGAAGGACCAGCAAGGATCGTGAAAACAGTATCATAGGTGAAGAGCGGGATGTTCGTGCGCCCCATGATGCGCAGATTGATACTGTACAGCATGGTCATCACAAGGATACCGGCCAGCAGCGTATTGATCTTGAAACGCAAATGGATGAACGCCGTGGTGCAGCCAGCGAGAAACCCGCAAGCCAGCGCCACACCGCACGCCAGAAACGGATTGATACCCATACTGATCAGCGTGCCGCAGACGCAACCACCCAGGGGAAATGCACCTTCCGACGTCAAATCGGGAAAATTAAGAATACGAAACGGCAGCATAACGCCAAGCACCACAAAGGCGACGATCAAGCTCTGCGCGATGGTAACGGGGATGAGACCGTAGAAACTGGTAAGAATGTCCAGCATGCCGCTCAACTCCCCTGCAACGCGATGGCATCGGATTTCGTATGAAACCGGTCGATGAGATCAGACACCGTGATACCGCGCTTCTCTTCCTGTCCGATTTCAAGCAAGACCTTGCCCGCATCCATCATGACGATCTTGTTTCCGTATTTGATCGCATGTTCCATATTGTGCGTAACCATCAGCGTGGTCAGCTTCAATTCCTCAACCGCCCGCACGGTTGTATCCATCACCAGTTTGGCGGTGCGCGGGTCGAGGGCTGCCGTATGCTCATCGAGCAGCAGCAGCTTGGGGCGGGTCGAAACGGCCATCACCAGAGACAGCGATTGGCGCTGCCCTCCGGACAGGAGCCCGACCGGCATATCCAGACGGTTTTCAAGGCCAAGATTGAGCTCCGCAAGCTGATCGCGATACTTGGCTTTGCGCGGCGCCGTCAGTCCATAGGAAAAGCCTCGCGGCTTGCCGCGCAGTTCCGCCAGCAGCATATTCTCGCCAATCGTCATGGTCGGCGCAGTGCCGATCATCGGGTCCTGGAACACACGGGCGATGAACTGGGCGCGGCGATGCGCATTCAGCTTGGTAACATCTTGACCATCAATGGTGATACGGCCCGCATCCAGCGGCAACTTACCGGAAACGGCGTTGAGGAAACTTGATTTCCCCGCACCATTGCTGCCGATAACGATACAGAAGTCAGCCGGTTTGAGCGCGATGTTCAAGCCATCAAGCGCCCGGCGCTCATCCAGAGTGCCGCGATAAAAAATCTTGGTGCCGCCAGTGACGGCAAGCATGTCGGTAGTCATGTTGGAGCCCCTCAAACCAGGGCTTAACGCCCCGTGTCAAAAGTTCCTGCGCCGGATGATGGCGCAGGAACTATATGTTTGCAGACGATAGGAGAAGGCTTATTTGACCAGGCAACCGCAATCTTTGAAAGAATCCGGAACTTTATGCCCGGCTTTTTCCAAAACCTTCGCATTGATCAGTGCGGTATGGTCCGCATAGGACGGCTTGATCGGCGCAAGGCTTGCGGGTGACTTTCCGGCAATGATCTCGGCAGCAAGCTTGGCAGCGTTCTGGCCAACCTTGGTATAGGAGACTTCAAAGGCAGCGGCGACAAGACCGTCACGCACAGCCTGAGCCGAGGCATTGACGATCGGTATGTTGATGCTGAGCGCGGCGGCAGCAACAGCAGGCACCGCAGGCTGTACGAGGTTCGACGCCGGAACGTAAATGACATCGGCCTTGCCGGCGAGCGAGCTGACACGGATCGGAATGTCGTTCGTATTGTCGAGGCCAACTTCCACAACCGTCAGGCCCTGCGCGGCAGCAGCAGCTTTGACCAGCTTAAGCACGGCAACGTCATTGTCTTCGCCCGGATTGTACAAATAGGCGAGGCGCTTTGCATCCGGCAGCAGCTGCTTGATGAATTTGACGACCGAATCGACATCCTGCAGATCGGAAGCGCCAGTCATGTTCTTGTCACCGGCTTCCCACGAAGGGGTGAGCTTGGCAATAACCGGATCCGTTACAGCGGCAAAAACAACCGGGGTTCCGGTATTGCCAACGATCTGGCGCGCGCCCTGCGCAACCGGCGTCGTAACGGCAAGAATGAGTTTTGGATTGCTTGATGCGAGCTTGGTGACCATCTGCGGGATGAGCGTTGCATCGAAATTGACCTGCAACTCATCAAAAACCGCATCGGCAATACCGAGCTTCGTCAGTTCGGCTTTGAACGCTGTTACAGTCTCATCCAGCTGTGGATGCTTGCCAAACTGCGCAATGCCAATTTTTGTTTCGGCATAGGCTGCGCTGAGCCCAAGTGCCATTCCCAATGCCGCAGCCAGCGCTGTCCGCACGACTTTTTTCCCACCGATCATCGATTGTTCTCCACTTTTTGTTGGCTTTTTATTGGCCTCGCCTCCTCAGGCTTGAAAATAATATAACAAACGTGAAATGATATACAAATAGAAAATGGCAAAGGCCGAGGGGAATACGATGGCCGAAAGCATCAAGTCTGAAAATCTCTATACAGCGCTGCGCTCGCGTATTCTGAATGGCGATCTGCAGCCCGGACAGTCGTTGCGGCTGCGTGCACTTGCTGCTGAACTTGGCAGCAGCGCCACGCCCGTGCGGGAAGCCTTGAACCGCCTGCAGGCGGAGAGCTTTGTCACCACGGAAGCCAACAAGGGCTTTCGGGTTGCGATTGTCACGCTGGAAGAATTGGAGGATCTGGAAGCGGCGCGTTCCGTTATAGAAACCCAGCTTCTTATCAGTTCGATCGAGAATGGTGACCGGAATTGGGAAGCCAATCTCGTTGGCGCGCATTACCGCCTGTCCAAATGCGATGTTCCCAATTCATTTTCGCAATTTGAAGCCATTGATATCTGGGACGTCGCGCATACGGAATTCCATCTGGCACTGATTGCAGGCGCTTCGTCAAAATGGCTGTTGAATTTTGCCCAACAGCTGCATGCCCAGCTGCATCGCTACCGCCGTCATATCATCTTGCGGATCGATCACATTACCCGCACCGCCGAGGAAAACAGTGATAAATCCCTTGGCAATCTTTCCCGTGAGGCACTGGGGATTGATGCGCACAGCGCGCTGATGGATGCGGCACTTGCCCGTGACAAGGCCAAGGCAGAAACGCTGATGCTCGATCATGTTCGCCTTGCCAAGGATGCCTTTCTGAAACTTGCCAAAGCCAGCGGTATATCCGGCATTGAAACCGCCGCCTGACAGACCAAAGAGAAGAATGACGATGACATTGATCGATGCAACACAGTCCGACCAAACCGATCCGCTGCGCCATTTCCGCGACAGGTTCGAGCTGCCGCAGGGAGTGATTTATCTCGACGGCAATTCGCTCGGCGCCCTGCCGAAGACTGTCAAAGCAAGGGTCGCACGGACCATCAGCGAAGAGTGGGGCGAGCAGCTGATTCGCAGCTGGAACACCGCCGGATGGGTCCACTTGCCGCAACAGGTCGGCGGCAAGATCGGCCGTCTCATCGGTGCACAGGACGGATGTGTCGTTGCTGCTGACAGTACATCAATCAACCTCTTCAAGGTGCTTTCCGCCGCCCTTAGTCTCAATCCCGACCGAACAGGCATCGTTTCCGAGCGGGAAAACTTTCCGACCGATCTTTACATTGCACAAGGCGTGGCCAAGCAGATCGGCCAGGGCCATCAGCTTGCATTAGCAGGAAAGCCCGGCGATATCCCTGCAATGCTGACCAGCGACGTGGCTGTTCTTATGCTGACCCACGTCAATTATCGCACGGGATACCGTCACGACATGGCTGCCATCACCAAGGCAGCGCATGACAAGGGTATTCTCGTCATCTGGGATTTGGCCCATTCTGCGGGTGCCATGGCGATTGATCTCGCTGGCGCTGATGCGGATTTTGCCATTGGCTGCGGCTATAAATATCTGAACGGGGGGCCCGGCGCGCCAGCGTTTCTTTACGTTAATCCACGTCATCACGGCGGTTTTCGCCAGCCGCTGTCCGGCTGGTTTGGTCATCGTGCGCCGTTCGAGTTTGAAGCAGCCTATGCGCCATCAAATGGTATTGAGCAATATCTCTGCGGCACGCCGCAAGTCCTTGGCCTGGTCGCCATGGATGAAGCGCTTGCCCTTTGGGAAGACGTTGACATGGCTGCATTGCGCGCCAAATCCGTAGCCCTGTGCGATTTCTTTATTCAGGAAGTCGAGGTTTTCGCCGATGAGTTCGGCCTGAAACTGGTCACGCCGCGCAATGCGGAACAGCGCGGCAGTCAGGTTTCGTACTCTTGCGATAATGGCTATGCCATCATGCAGGCGTTGATTGCCCGCGGTGTCATCGGTGATTTCCGCGCGCCGGATATTATCCGCTTCGGCTTTACCCCGCTCTATCTGAGCTTTGCCGAAGTGTCCGGGGCCGTGACCATCCTTCGCGATATTCTGGCGACACGCAGTTGGGATGCACCGGAATACAAGGTGAGGGGAGCCGTGACATGAGCCGCACGCCTTACAATCCGGAGACAGAAGGCGCGCAAATGTCCTTCGACGGGCGCATGTCCTATGGGGATTATCTGCGGCTGGACAAGATTCTCACGGCTCAGGCGCCGCTTTCCGATGCGCATGACGAGATGCTGTTCATCGTCCAGCATCAGGCATCGGAAATCTGGATGCGGCTGGTCATCCACGAACTGATGTCTGTGTGCGAGCATATTGCCAAAGACGACCTTGCACCCTCGTTCAAGATGCTCAGCCGTGTGTCGCGTATTCTCGACCAGCTGAATTCGGCATGGGATGTGCTGAGAACCATGACGCCGAGCGAATACACGACATTCCGCGAGGCACTCGGCATGTCATCCGGCTTCCAGTCATTCCAGTACCGGGCCATCGAGTTTCTGGCGGGGAACAAGAATGCCGCCATGATGCGCCCGCACGCCCACAAACCGGACATTTACAACTGGCTGGACGGCATCCTGCATATGCCGAGCATTTACGACCAGTCGATCCGGCTGCTGGCACGCAAAGGCTTTGCCATCGACAAGGCAATGCTGGAACGCGATTGCTCATTGCCCTATGAGGCCAATGACAGCGTGCGCAATGCCTGGCTCGCAGTGTACCGCTCGCCGGAAACCCACTGGCCGCTGTATGAGCTGGCGGAAAAGCTGGTGGATTTCGAGGACTATTTCCGCCGGTGGCGCTTCAACCATGTAACGACGGTGGAACGCATCATCGGCTTCAAAACAGGCACAGGCGGAACATCCGGCGTCAATTACTTGCGCAAGATGCTCGATATTGTGCTGTTTCCGGAATTGTGGAGCATGCGGACCGAACTCTAGGTCCGCAACACTCAGGCGGCGTGTTTATCGATAGCCACGCAGTCCATCGCAGACTTGGCATGAATATGATTGCTATGAGCAAAGCCATGTTTGGCAATCGCAGCAAGATCATCATCAGGCTGGATTGGACGCGACCACCAGTTGTCATTGAGCGTCCAGCCTTTGGCCGTGGCACTCTCGACTTCCTGACTGTCGGGACGCAGTACACAGGATTCGTGCATGATACGCGCATTGGGCGAGCGCTTGCTCATCATCTTGCGGCCCTCGGCGAGCGCTGTGGCTTCATCCTCGGCAATCACAAGCTGATGAAACAGATAACGTGTCTGTTTATACTTGGTCAGATAGGCAAATTTGACTTGATACGCTGGCACTTCATTCTCCTGCACCAAAGACTCAGTCGTTAACCATTTAATAATATTGGCGGTTGACAGGGCTTTTTCAAGGAGAACGAGGTTTTATACAGATTTATTTACGCGGAACTATTGCCGGCGACATTTCAGCAAGCTGTTGGTTTGTAACCACAAAATGACTTTGTTACGAAGGCGAAATAAAAAGCCGTCCTGATCTTGGATCAGAACGGCTCAATAGTGGCGCCAATTGGCTTGACGCTTATTGGCCGTATACGAGTTTGTCCTGGCGCTGTCTGAGTTCGACGATCTTGGAACCGGGGATGGGTGCGGCATTGGCGCTGGTGATGAGTTCACCCTTGGCAATCGGTGCCGTCACCGTGCCGCCCTGCAGCAGGCCGCAGGGGATGGCTTTGGCCGCACGCGCTTCCGGCGCCGTCATGATCCAGGCGCGGTAGCAGTATTCACCAATGGCATCGAGCCTGTCGCCGGGCTTCAGATCCTTCTTGGCCACCGCACAGACTTCTGCAACCGGTTTGGCCAGCGGCACCATGTCGGCCTTGCCGTAGAGCACAACGCGGGCGCAGGTCAGCGGCACTTCGAGGGACGTCAGGTGATAGGGCCGGTGGAAGGTGAAGTAAGGACCCTTGCCCATCTTCAGGTCTTCCATGCGCTCCGAAATGCGCGGATGCGACATGTCGGCCACCACGAACACACCCGGTGCCACACCCTTGCCGATGGAATAGTCAACCACGCCGACACGCGAGAGAAGTCCCCCATCCTTTTGCGGGATCAGCGTCTTGTTGAGCTGGTCGAGCGTGGCGGATGGGCCATGCATGCCCGCCTTATCAGGCACAAGCCCGGTGGCATTGGCAATGGCTGCCATTTCCACCATGGTCTTCGAGCCATCGACGAATTCCACCAGCATGCGCACATTCATATGGCGGCGCGCTGCCTCCTCCTCATATTCATCGGGAATGGCATCGATGTTGAGCGGGTTGTTCTTGCCCTTGCCGGCCGCCACGATCGGATGACCCATGGCCGAGACGAATTCAATCAGTTCCATGCACGAGGATGGCTCATCACCAGCACCCAGCGAATAGGTAACGCCAAGGCGATCCGCCTCGCTTTTCAGGTACGCGCCGATGGTCACGTCAGCCTCGACATTCATCATCACCAGATGCTTGCCGTGCTCCATGGCGCGAAGGCCGATCTCGGCTCCCACAGCAGGAACGCCGGTGGCATCGATGACCACGTCGATCAGATCATTCTCGAGGATCAGATTGGCATCGCTGGTGACAGCAATCCTGCCGCTTTCCATTGCCGCCGTCAGGCCCGAAGCCGTGTTCACCTCTTTCGAGTGTCCCGGTTCCTGATAGGCGATATCGACGGCCTTCAGCGCATTGGGCAGGTTGAGCTCGGAAATCGCACCGATTTCCACGCCCGGCATATGCGCCACCCGCGTGACAATGTCCGTGCCCATCTCGCCCGAGCCAATCAGGCCGATCCGGATCGGACGCCCCGCATCCGCCCGCGCCTGCATGTCTCGCGCCAATCCCGTCAATGCTACATTGCTCGCCATAAAATATTCGCTCCTCACCAAGCTGTGCTGCTTCGGCATAGGACGGGAAACGGCAATTGGCAACTGTCTACCGATTGTAGAAACGGAATTCCGTATGCTGGCGATAAGTCTCGCCCGGGCGCAGGACCGCACTGGGGAAGTGCGGTTGGTTGGGACTATCGGGAAAGCACTGTGCCTCCAGACAAAGGCCGGCATGCGGGCCGTAGCGCTTGCCATCAAGGCCAGCGAGAGAGGGTGCAATCATCGCGCCATCGTAAAACTGCAGGCCGGTTTCACTGGTATGAACCTGCATTTCCAATCCATTGCGCGCTCCAAGCGACGCGGCGAAACGCAACCCGTTACGGGGAGTGCCGCTGAGGACGAAATTGTGATCGTACGAGGCAGAGGCATGCGTGCCGATCAATTGTGGCAACTGGAAATCGAACGGTGTTGTCTCCACCGGCGCTATTTCACCGGTCGGAATGAGATCGGCCGATACAGGTGTGTAGCTGCTGGCAAAAATCTGCAGCGTGTGATCGCGGATATCATCTGAACCATCGAGATTGAAATAGCTGTGCTGGGCAAAATTGGCGACAGTGGGCGCATCGGTATCGGCCTCCACCTCGACGCGAAGCGTGGAATTGTCACCGAAGCTATAGGTACACCGGACATTCATCGCACCGGGAAAGCCTTGATCCCCATCGGGCAAGTGCAATGCGAGCGTGACAGAGGAAGCGTTCCAGTCTGTGACGGTCCACAAACGTTGCGAGACGCCATTCGCACCACCATGCAGGGTCTGCTTGCCACCCTCATTGCGGTTCAGTTGATAATCCTTGCCATCAAGGCTGAAGCGCCCATGTGCGATGCGGTTGGCATAGCGGCCGACCAGCGCACCGAAGTAAGGCGATTGCAGCGGGTAGGGATCGAATGTATCGAAACCGAGAACGACCCTTTGCAGCTTGCCATCGAGTAACGGCACCTGCAGGTCACGGATTACCGCACCCCAGTTCAGAATATGTGCAAGCGCCCCCGAGGGCGACTGGATGGTCGCCTGAAACACCGGTTCGCCCGAAAACATTCCAAATGGTTGTGGTCCAAGCAACGCACGCATGATCAATATTCCTTCACGGCAGCAGTGCTGCGCGCGGAAAGCTTTGCCTGCAGGATCACCACAATCAGCAGGAATAAGCCGCGAATAACCGATTGCCAATAGGCCGAAAGCGAAATCCAGCCCTTGCCGTTTTCAAAGTTGAGCACATTGAAAAGAATACCGAGAAGCAGCACACCCGCCAGCGTTGCCCCGACCGAACCAACGCCGCCGGTCAGCAACGTGCCGCCGACAACCACTGCGGCAATGGCAAAAAGCTCCCAGCCCACACCTTCGATCGGCTGTCCCGCGCCAAACTGCGCCGCAAGGATCACCCCCGCCAGACCAGCCAGACCGCCACTTGCCAGATAGACCAGAAACTTGATGCGGTCGGCGGGCAAGCCCATCATGCGCGTTGCATCTTCATTGCCGCCGACCGCCAAAACGCCGCGTCCGGTGCTGGTGAAGTTGAGCACCACCCAGCCGACGACATAGGCTGCCAGCGCGATCCATGCGGGAATGGGAAAGCCGAGGAGATTATCCTGACCCAAGGTCGTGAAGCCACTCTCATAGGAGACTGAAACCGACTGATTGTCTGCCAGCAGCAAAGCCGTACCGCTGGCGGCGAGCATTGTCGCAAGCGTCGCAACAAAGGGCATGATCTTCAGCCGCGTGACCAGCGTCGCATTGACCAGCCCGACACAAAGCCCCGCACCGACACCCGCACCGAGCCCGATCCATGCGCCTTGCGGACTGAACAGCGCCGCGACGACGCTGCCCAGCGCAGCTGTCGAACCCACGGAAAGATCGATGCCGCCGGTCATGATGACAAAGCACATGCCGAGCGCCACCAGCGCAAACATGGAATTGTAACGTAACACGCTGGTGATGTTGAAAAAGCCAAGGAAATAGTCGTAGCGCAGCCAGCCGAACAGGATGAGCAGGAGGAGGGCTAGAACCACGCCGTAACTGCCAAGCAGAGAAAGAAGTTTTGAGCGTGTCATGCGTGTGCCCTGCCTTGCTGCTGGATCCACACGGCAAGCACGATAATCCCCGCCTTGACCACGAGCGCGGCCGCATCTGGTACGCCATTGGCCAGCAGAGTGTAGCGCACGAGCTGGATCGTCATAGCGCCCAGAAGCGTACCGATAATGGTTGCCTTGCCGCCGCTCAGCAGCGTGCCACCCACGGCGACCGCCGCAATAGCGTCAAGCTCCATGCCGAGGCCGACCTGATTGGCATCACTGGAAGAATTGATGGCAATAACCACCAGCCCGGCAATGCCCGCACACAATCCGCTGATGGCATAGACGAGCAGTTTTACCTTGGCCACGGCGACACCGGACAGTTCCGCCGCCCGCTCATTGCCGCCTATGGCGATGATCTGGCGGCCAAAGACCGTCCGCTTCAATACCCAAGCCGCCGCAAGCACGATGATGACCATCAGGATGACCTGAAACGGAATACCGAACACCCGGCCAAGTCCGATGAACTGGAATTGCGGCACGCGGAACGTCTGCAGATTGCCATTGGTCATCACCTGCGCAATACCGCGCCCGGCAATGAACAGCACCAGCGTCGCGACAATCGGCTGGATTTTGAACGATGCAATCAGCCAACCATTGAAGAGGCCAAACAGCCCGGCAATGGATACCGAGACAATCATCGCAACAGCAACTGCGAGATAGATGTTCTCAATAGGGATGATTTTGCCGAGAAAGATCATTGGCGCCAGTGCGCCTGATATTGCCATCAGCGACCCGACCGAAAGATCAATGCCACCCGTTGCAATCACCAGCGTCATGCCGACAGCAACGATCACAATCGTGCAGACCTGTGTGAGATTCACGTTGAGCGTCTGTATCGTGGCAAAGTTGCGCGTGAAAATCAGGTTGAATAGGATCAACAGAACCAAAGCGATCAGCGTGCCATAACGCGCCAGAAAATCGAACGGATCAAACGATTTTGCGGCTCGGGCCGCCGATGGGGAATAGCTCATGGCCTTGCCTCCGCAATCACTGGCGCATTGCCATGGGCCATTGCGCCCATAACAGCGTCTTCTGTCGCGGCAGCACGATCAAACTCGGCAACGCTGATGCCCTCGCGCAGAACGAAAACCCGGTCAGCGCCTTCAATGACCTCTTCCAGTTCGGAGGAAATCATCAGCACTGCCAGCCCCTGATCGGCCAGGGACTTGATCAGCGACTGAATTTCGCCCTTGGCGCCGACATCAATGCCGCGTGTGGGCTCATCGAGAATGAGCAGCCGCGGGTTCATGGCCAGCCAGCGTCCAAGCAGAACTTTCTGTTGATTGCCGCCTGAGAGTTCGCGCACTTTCTGGTCGGGTCCCGAACATTTAATGCCGAGCTGTTTGATAAAGCGCTCGACGATTTCCCGCTGCGCCTTCTCATCAATAATGCCGGATTTGCTGAGCTTCGGCATCAGCGCCAGCATCATGTTTTCGGCAACGCTCATTTCCGGAACAATGCCCTCACTCTTGCGATCTTCCGTGCAGAAACCCATGCCTGCGGCAATGGCATCGGAGGGTCGCTTCGGATCAAACACCTTGCCGCCATAATGCATCTCACCGGCTCTCAACCGGTCGATACCAAACACCAGCCGCGCGGTCTCAGTGCGCCCAGCGCCGAGCAATCCGGCAAATCCGGCAATCTCGCCGCTGCGGATATTGAAGGAAACGTCCTGAACAATCTGACCAATTGCGAGGTTGCCCGCGGACAATAGAACCTTGCCGATTTTCGTTTCATCCCGTGCACTGAAAGCCGTGGCATGGCCTTCGGTTCTCTCGATATTGCGGCCAAGCATGGAAGAGACGAGATCGATCTTTTCGATTTCGTCCATCCGCGCTGTCTTGATCGTCTTGCCGTCACGCATGATCGTCACACGGTCGCAGACGGCATAGAGTTCGTCCAGTTTGTGGCTGACAAACACCACCGAAACACCTTCCTGCTTCAACTGGCGGATGACATTGAACAGCACACCCACTTCGCGCTCATCCAGCGACGACGTGGGCTCATCCATGATGACCAGCTTGGCAGAAAAGCCTATAGCGCGGGCAATCGCCACCATCTGCTGGGTCGCGGTGTTGAATTCCATCAGGGGACGGCGCACGTCAACGCGGATGTTGAAGCGTTGCAGCAGTCCTTCGGCCTCCCGGTGCATGGCACTCCAGTCGAGAAAGCCGAATTTGCGCTTTTCGCGCCCAAGGCAAATATTTTCGGTGATCGACCGGTACGGAACCAGATTGATCTCCTGATAGATCGTGCTGATGCCGTTCGCCTGCGCCTGTTGCGGCGAGGACACTTCAAATGGCTTTCCGTCAAAGGCCACATCGCCGGCATCGCGGCGGTGATAGCCCGTCAGAACCTTGATCAGCGTTGATTTGCCTGCGCCGTTCTGGCCGATGAGTGCATGCACCTCGCCGCGTCTGACCGAAAACGAAGCGGCCGAAAGGGCAGGTATTCCGGCAAAGCGTTTGTCGATACCCGTCATCGACAGAAGGTCATCGGTGTCCATAGCAAAGCCATTTCTTGATATTATCGGGATTTCTGCCGATACCTTGCGCATCAGGCAAAGAAAAAGCCAGCGCCCAGTATAGAGCGCTGGCTTTGTCAACAATCAATAGGCGGAGCTTAGGAGCTTGGCCGCATTGCTGGAATCATAGAACTGATCCGGATTGATGATCTTCGGCGCAATCTTCTCTCCGGCAGCATAGGCGACAGCCGTGTCATAGGCCTTGGGGCCGAAACGCGGATTGCACTCGACCACAGCGGCAATCTTGCCATCAACCACGGCTTGCACGGCTTCCTTGCCGCCATCGATAGACAGGACGAGAATATCCTTGCCCGGCACCTTGCCTGCTGCCTCAATCGCCGAAATCGCGCCAATCGCCATTTCGTCATTGTGGGCGTAGATCACGTTGGCATCAGGATGCGCCTGCAGCAAAGTTTCGGCAACCTGACGGCCCTTATCGCGGGCAAAGTCGCCGGTCTGCGATGCAACGATCGAGAAGTCCGAATGCTTGGCGATCACATCGTCAAAGCCCTTCTTGCGGTCATTGGCAGGGGATGATCCTGTCGTGCCTTCCAGTTCGATAATCTTGGTCTTGCCCTTGCCGTTGGCGACGAGCCATTCACCGATGCGCTGGCCTTCTTCAATGAAGTTGGACCCGATAAAGGTCACATAATCATCACCGGCCTTGGCAAGGGATGGATCAACGCTGCGGTCGAGCAGGATGACCGGAATACCAGCATTCTTGGCGGCCTTGATCGCCGGGATCAACGGCTTTTCTTCACGTGGCGCGAGGAAAATCAGATCCACACCCTGTGCGATCATTGAATTGACGTCGGCCACCTGCTTGGCGGCGGAACTGGCGGCATCCGTATAAACCAGCTGCCAGCCGCGCTTCTTGGCTTCTTCCTGCATGCTGGCCGTCTGGGCCAGACGCCATGGATTGTTGCTTTCGGTCTGGGCAAAGCCGACCTTATAGGTATCTTTCTTCTTCAGCGGCGGAGAAGCCGCGAAAACGCTACCGGCAGCCATGGCGGCAACCAGCCCGGCAGCGGATGTGATCAACAGGGTACGACGAGTGATAGACATACGAAATTTCCTCCCAGAAATTCACAGCGTGGTAATTCCACTGGCCTGATCATCTTCATTTATAAAAATTAGTCAATAATTATTTATGTTGATTAGTCGGCAATTCTGCTCATACTATTTTACGCATGGTCTGATTGATTCAGATGCGTTACGGCATTGCAAAGGGCACTTTTTGAATGGATGATCCAGTGGATATCAGGATCACTGAAAAGAAAAAAACCACCAAGGTGGCAACCCGGCGCAAGCGTGTCGGCAAACGCGTGACGATGACCGATATCGCCCGTATCGCGGGATGCTCGCAGGCAACAGTTTCCTTTGTTCTCAACAAGACACCGGGCATCAAACTCGCCGCCGAAACACGCGAACGCGTGATCGAAGCCGCCCGTTCACTGGGCTATGCCGCACCCAATTTCGCCCATCTCGATGCCGCCGACACCTATCTGCCCGCCATTGACGGAAAGATCGGGTTTGTCGTCGATCAGCTGGCCACCAGCCCGGAAGCGGTTGTTGCCATCGAGGGCGCCCGGCAGGCATCCTGGAATGCGGGCAACATCATTCTGGTCGCCCAGACACTCAACGATCCGGAGATGGAGCCACGAACCATCCGCGCATTGCGCGAGCAGGGTATTTCGGCGCTGATTTATATGGCGATTTTCACGCGCGAAGTGGCGCTCCCCGAATATCTCTATGATCTCGATATCCCGCTTATCCTCTTGAATTGCTACACGGCAGACCATGCCTTTCCCGCTGTTGTCCCGAGCGAGATCGCAGGTGGCCAACACTCGACCCGCCATCTCATTCAGCACGGTCACCGCCGTATCGGCACGATCACCGGCGAGCCGTGGATGGAAGCCGCCAAGGATCGCTTGCGCGGCTATCGCCGGGCGCTCGCCACGGCCGATATCCCATTCGATCCGGAACTGGTCATCGAAGGCGATTGGTCGGCCAGCGCCGGGTACAAAGCCACCAAAACACTGCTGGCTCTCAAGGACAAACCAACGGCCATCTTCTGCCAGAACGACCGGACCGCCATTGGCTGCTACGAAGCTCTGAAAGAAGCGGGTATTCGTATCCCCGAAGATATCTCCGTCATTGGCTATGATGATGAAGAAATTTCGCGCCATCTGCATCCGCAATTGACCACGTCGGTTCTGCCGCACCGTGCGATGGGCCGCTGGGCAATCGAACAGCTTGATATTTACGACAGGACCGCAGGCACGCGCTATCCCATTACCAAGCTGGAATGTCCGCTGGTCGAGCGCCTGTCGGTGACCGACAGCGCTGAAACCGCGATTCTGCCGGTCTAATCGCCCGCAGCCTTGGCCTTCACATAGTCCGCACGGTCGATCCCGTGACGCTGCAATTTGTCATAAAAAGTCTTGCGCGGAATACCCAGCGCCTCGATCGTTGTGCGCACATCTCCATTGCTGCCAGACAGGGCATCACGAATAAGCTTGGCCTCATATTGCTCCATCGCCTCGGGCAGATTGAGTGCCACATCGCTGCGTACAACACGCTCGCCTTCCATCTCACCCAGCCCCAGCGCTACACGTTCGGCAAAATGCGCGAGTTCACGCACATTTCCTGGCCAATCATGATCCATCAGACGGGCCCGCATGGCACCTGTCATTTCCTGCGGCTCCGTCTTGAAACGGACAGATGCACGGTGCAGAAAATGCGTAAACAGCAGCGGGATATCCTCCTTGCGCTCGCGCAAGGGCGGGATTGAAACCGTCACCACATTCAATCGGTAGAACAGGTCTTCGCGGAAATTCGCCCGCTGTTCCGGGCTGCCAAGATCGACCTTGGCAGCAGCCACCACGCGCAAATCCACCGGCCGGTGTTCATTGGTGCCAAGCGGCGTGATCTCGCGCATTTCCAGCACCCGCAACAGCTTTACCTGCGTTGCCAGCGGCATGCTCTCGATCTCGTCGAGAAACAGCGTTCCGCCACTGGCATATTCTATACGCCCGATGCGCTTTTTCTGCGCGCCGGTGAAAGCTCCGGCCTCGTGTCCGAACAGTTCGCTTTCAATCACCGACTCCGGCAGGGCACCGCAATTCAGCGCAACAAAATTCCCCTGTTTGCGGCGGCTCCATTCGTGCAAAAGCCCGGCGGCCACATCCTTGCCGCTGCCTGTTTCACCCGCAATCAGAACATCCACATCCGCATTGGCCACGTGCCGCAAGGTCTTGCGCAGGTTCTGCATAACAGGCGTCTGCCCGATCAGCGGCACGGCCTCATCCGAAGCCTCCATGACCTGCCGCAGCTGGCGGTTCTCAAGAACGAGATGGCGCTTCTCCGTCGCGCGCCGGATGCTCTGCACCAGACGATCAGCCGGGTAGGGCTTGGCGATAAAGTCATAGGTGCCTTCCTGCATCGCCTCCACAGCCATTTCGATATCGCCGTGACCAGTGATCAGAATGACCGGCAGATCAGCATCCATTTCCCGCAGGCGGCGGAAGAATTCCAGCCCATCAATATGCGGCATGCGGATATCGCTGACGACAATGCCAGCGAAATCCGGCGTGAGAAAACGCAGCGCACTCATCGCATCGGCAAACGGAACCACGCTGAAACCGGCAAGTTCAAGCGTTTGCCTGTTGGCGTTGCGCAGATCGTCGTCATCATCGACAAAGGCGACAAGCGGTTGAAAATCCATGATCAGACAACCCTCTTGAGATGAACGGTGAATTCGGTTCCGGCACTGCTGCTTTCAACGTCAATGCGCCCGCCATATTCGGCAACGATGTCATGACAAATAACGAGACCAAGACCGAGGCCCCGATCCTTTGATGTATTGAAGGGTGTAAACAGCGCCTGCATAATATCGGCAGGGATGCCGGGCCCATTATCGGCCACCATCAGTTGTACGTCGTCGCCGTCCACAGCGTAGCGGACACTGATCCGGCTTGTAGGTCCGCCTTCAGTCGCTTCCAGCGCGTTCTGCATCAGATTGATCAGAACCTGTTCCAGCCGGATGCGGTTGCCGTGAACCTTGAGATCAGCGGGCGGCGTCTCGGTTGTGATTTTACCGACAGTCTGCCGGAACCGGCTGCCGAGAAGCAGCAGCGCGCCTTCGATCACATCACTAACGACTGCCGGACCCGCGTCGCCGGTGCCCTTCCTCGAAAAATTTCGCAACTCCTCGGTGATATTGCCGATGCGTTCGGTTAATCCGGCAATGGCCGACAGGTTTTCCTTGACTGGTTCCATCTGATCGCGTGCCAGAAAGGTTTTCGCATTGTCGGCATAGGAGCGAATGGCGGCAACCGGCTGGTTGATTTCATGCGCAACGCCCGCGGTCACCTGACCGAGAATGGCAAGCCGGTTAGCCTGCACCAGTTCCTGCTGCACTGTTTGCAGCTTGGTCTCCGTCTTCTGGCGCTCCTCCGCCTGCATGACGAGTTCCGCATGGGCTGTGCTCAATGCTTCCGTACGCTCCGCCACGCGGCGCTCCAGCTCCAGCCGCGCTTCCTCCTGCCGCTGCAACCGCCGCAATGCCAGCCCGCGGCGGCGCAGAAAGAAGGCGGTAGCACCCAGAATGGGGGCAAGGATGATCAACGCGACAAGCTGGGCAGACCGGATGGTTTCCATCACCGCCGCTCCAGCCGGGACCAGCAGCTGCAAGGTCCAGCTTGTTGTCGGCACGGGAACGCGGACGCGGACATATTCCTGCTGTTCGCTCGAACCCGGCAATTGGGCTGTAACCCTGTCCGGTTCTGTTTCTGTCAGTGCGGGTGTCACATCCAATGGTGTCAGGGGTGCTGCGCCAAACTGCAGGCTCTCGCGGATAGGCGCCTGCTGTTCGGCCGGTATTGGCGCCTGCGCCATGAAACGCCACTCGGGAAAGCTGGTGATCAGGACGATGCCACGCTGGTCAATCACATAGGAGGGGTCACTGCTGCGCCGCCAGTCTCCCTCCAACTCGTCAAACTCGACCTTGACGACAATGACGCCGAGCATTCCGGAGGGTCCATCGATGCGCCGTGAAATGTAAAGGCCCGGCCGTTTGCTGATGGTCCCCAGCGCATAATGTTCGGCGCTGCCCGTCGCGACCGCGCGGGTATAATAGGGACGGAAACTATAGTCGATGCCGACAAAGCTTGTCGGCTCCTGCCAGTTGCTGGCCGAGAGTGCTGTGCCTTTCGCATCGAGCAGATAAATGACCGAGGCGTGAGTCCCTTCAATGAGACTTTCGAGCTTGCGATCAACCAGATGCAACATACCCGCACTGCGCGAGGTCAGCGCACTGATAACATCACGGTCCTGCGACAGGACAAAAGGCAGGGACCGCTGCTTTTCCAGCACGGTCCGCAACAGAACAGCATTCAGTTCCGCAGAGCTTTTTGCGCGGCTCTCCAACGCCAGATAGGCGCGTTTGCGGCCATAATCATTGGCGACCAACAGCGCAGCCAGGATTAAAAGCGCAGCAAGAAACCCATAGACAATTTTCAATCGGGCACCCGATGAGTCGGTTCGGTGCTGCGGGACAGGTGCGCTTTCAGCTTGAATAGCCATGATATACTTGTGCATATATCCGCACGATTGACAATATTTTTGTGCGAAATTACGCACATATGCAAACGATCCATACTCCTGCAACAATTATAATGTTTGAAAAACAATAGTTTAGCAAACTAATTCGAACTGGCACGGACCTTGCTAATTGTTCTCGCATGAGGACGCGCATGTCGTTCTCGAAAAAAAGGGCCCGGGAGGCTGACAGGTTTCTGCCAGACGCGGCTCGCACCATGGAGGAAGACATGAGTCCTGTGACGATCAGCGCAGCCCCGCAGCCGCGCGTCAAAAAACCAATTTACACCCACCTGTATTTTCAGGTCATCGTTGCCATCACCATCGGCATCGCGCTTGGCCACTACTACCCTGATGTCGGTACAAGCATGAAACCGCTTGGCGATGCCTTCATCAAACTGGTGAAGATGATTATTGCTCCGGTTATTTTCCTTACAGTCACCACCGGCATTGCCGGGATGAGCGATCTTCAGAAGGTCGGCCGTGTTGCCGGCAAGGCAATGATTTACTTCCTGACCTTCTCTACACTCGCGCTGATCGTTGGCCTTATTGTTGCCAATGTGGTCCAGCCGGGCGCTGGTATGAACATCAATCCCGCGTCACTCGATCCGGCCGCCGTTTCAACCTACACCCAGCAGGCGCATGAACAGAGCATTATCGGCTTCCTGAACAACATCATTCCAACAACCATTGTTGGCGCCTTTGCATCCGGCGACATTCTTCAGGTTCTGTTCTTCTCGGTCCTGTTCGGTATTTCACTGGCCATGGTTGGTGAGCGTGCTGCTCCGGTGACCAACTTCCTGCATCTGCTGTCCGCACCGATTTTCAAGCTGGTGGCGATCCTGATGAAAGCCGCCCCTATCGGTGCTTTCGGTGCCATGGCCTTCACCATCGGCAAATATGGTATCGCCTCTGTCGCCAACCTTCTGATGCTGATTGGCACGTTCTATCTGACATCCATTCTCTTCGTGGTTATTATCCTCGGTGCAGTTGCCCGCTATAACGGCTTCTCGATCTTCGCGCTGATCCGTTACATCAAGGAAGAGCTGCTGCTCGTCCTCGGCACCAGCTCCTCGGAAGCCGCTCTGCCGACTTTGATGGCGAAGATGGAAAAGGCTGGCTGCAAGAAGTCCGTTGTTGGTCTCGTTATCCCGACCGGTTATTCGTTCAATCTGGACGGTACCAATATCTACATGACATTGGCGGCCCTCTTCATTGCGCAGGCAACCAACACACCTTTGACGCTGACCGATCAGGTTCTGCTCCTGCTCGTTGCCATGCTCAGCTCCAAGGGCGCGGCAGGCATCACCGGCGCAGGCTTCATCACTCTTGCTGCTACGCTATCCGTTGTTCCCGCCGTGCCGGTTGCCGGTATGGCCCTGATCCTCGGTATCGACCGTTTCATGTCGGAATGCCGCGCCCTCACCAATCTGGTGGGCAATGCGGTCGCGACGATTGTTGTCGCCCGCTGGGAAGGTGAACTTGATAAAGGTCAGCTTGATCGCGCACTGCATGGTGGTGTCAGCGAAGAGGAAGCACTGGCCTTTGCAGGCTGATTGATCTTGCCAATGACCTAAAACTGAAAGGCGGGCTTCAGGCCCGCCTTTTTCATGTGAGGCTTTCGCGCCAGACTTTGGCGTAAGCGTCGAATGCCGGACCCAAGGGCTGCACATTGCCAACGGCTGTGTGTACTGGAGCCGTAGCTCCCGCCAGAAGCGCCGCACCAAGACTGGTGCCTGTCGATCCCGGCAGCGCGATGACATCCCGCTTGGTCAGGGAACGCAGGGCAGACAGATAGATGGCATTGCGGGAAAAGGGGCCTTCAACAATGGTAGGCCCGCTCGCCCCGATCAGCTCCAGACTGACGTGGTTCATCATCGCCGTGTACAGCGATGCAACCGCGTTTTGTTCGCCGGGCAACATTGCTTCACCATGCAGCCAAACCGCTTCCCGGTTTGGAAATGGACCCGTGCCTTTGACAAGACTCGGCAGGACCATACGTTTCGCCTCAATTATCCGCTTCAGGGTGTCAGCATCCGGCATCGACGCGTTGCCACCCGTGAGAAGATCAAACTCCCTGCCGCCCATGAAGCGGGAAGAGGGGACCGCGTTGCCATAGGCATCGACATTGGCCAGCGTGTCGCGCTCCGGATCAAGCTTGTTGAGTTGCCCGCCCACCGCAAAAGAGACCACCCATGTGCCGGTTGAAACGACTGAAAACGGCGAGGTTCGCGTCATCAGATGCGGCAGCAGTGATGCATTTGAATCATGAATGCCACAATAAACCGGAATGGTTTTGCCGATGCCAATCTTGCTCTGAAGTGGCTCAAGCAAATCCCCGATATGATCGAAAGCCGAGCGGATCGGCGGCAGGAGTCGGCGCAGATCCAGCGTATCGACAAGACCGGAATAGGCTCCCGTCTGCGGGTTCCACAAATCCGTATGACATCCAAGCGACGTCACTTCATTGACCACAATGCCCGTCAGCCGCCAGACCCAATATTGCGCATAGGTGAGGACGGTTTTGACCTCTGCGAACAGGGCTGGGAATTGCGTCTTCTGATAATGGATCTGCGCGCCAACATTCAGCCCGCCCGCAAGATAAGGCGAACGCGTCTCGGCAAAATCCGGCCGCAAGTCGGCATAAGCCTCGCGCACGGTGTCCGGATAGATGTGCTCATAATCGAGTACAGGCATGGCAAGCCCATTGTCACCCAGCAAAACAGCGGACGCGCCATGCGCGGTTACCGAGATCGCATCGAAACCCGGTGCTACGGCAAAGTCCGTCAGGGATTGCACAAAGAAGGTCCAGAGCACATCAACATCATAATGCGGATAGGGCCCATCCCTGATCACGCGATTGGGGGTGCTGCGCGTTGCCAGCTCAACACCTGTCACTGCGTCGACCACGACGAGCTTGGCATTGGTCTTGCCGACGTCGATAACGGCTATGTGGCGCGGCTTCTCCATCGCCGGTCAGGCCAGATGAAACAGGCGAACAAGATCGGACTGCACCGGCGAATCGTCCGGATTGGTCACCATGATATCGGCCATATGCGCCCACCACTTTTGCATCACCGGATGGGCAGGAAGGTCCTGCATTGTGTGTCCGTCCGGGCGCGTCAGCACGCCGAACAATGTATTCGTTTCACGGTCCAGATGGATTGAATAATCCTGCACACCAGCACCATGCAGCAGCACAACAAGCTCCGGCCAGATCGCATCATGACGCCGCTTGTATTCCTCTTCCATGCCCGGATTGAGCAGCATCTTGAACGCATATTTTTCCGGCGTGCTCATGCATGCTTCCTCTGCCGGAGCCGGCGAATGATGATCGGCAGCGTGATGGTGATGATCAGCAGCAAGCCAATGAAGATCGACATGACAATACCCGGGACATTAAGAAGGCCAAGGCCGAAAGTAACCAGCCCCATGACAAAGGCCGCAATGACAACGCCGCCAATAGTGCCGGAACCACCGAGAATGGAAATGCCGCCAAGAACCACCATGGTAACGATTTCAAGTTCCCAGCCCTGCGCAATCGACGGGCGGGTCGAACCAAGGCGGGACGTCAGGCAAACGGCAGCAATGCCGGACATAAGGCCTGTCATCAGGAACAGCGTAAACTTGATCCGCTCGACGCGAATGCCCGAGAACCGTGCGGCGAATTCATTGTTGCCGATGGCGTAGACACGCCGGCCGAAATTGGTGGAATGCAGCAGGACAGCAAAGAGGACAGCGAGCACCGCAAACAGGGCGAATTCAAACGAAATAACCCAAAAAACATAGCCCTGACCGAAATAGGCAAAGGATGCGGGATAGCCGCCATAGGCTTTGTCGCCGAGAACGATATAGGCGATGCCCCGAAACAGGCTCATCGTCCCGATGGTCACGACGATGGAGGGCAGGCGCAGGCCAGCCACCAGAATGCCATTGACCACACCGCAACCAAGGCCAACCGCTAGACCTATAGCCACCAATCCCGGCGTTCCCACACCGACTTGAGCAGCCGCACCCATGGCCGTTGACGCGAGCGCGATGATCGCCGCAACGGATAGATCAATCTCACCGGCAATGATCAACAACGCCATGGCAAAGGCGACCATCGCCTTTTCGGTGAAGTTGAACGTGGCGTCGGAGAGGTTCCAGGCATTAAGGAAATAGGGTGAGGCAAAGGAATTGGCGATGAAGATCAGAATTGCCACAACAAGCAGCAAGGCTTCCCAGCTGGCGAACAATCGCGTGGCGGATGTGCCAAGACGATCCGGAATGTGACGCTTTTCGCTGACGGCACTCATGCGATTCCCTCGATCTTTTCCGATGCGCCGCGATCCCGCAGAATGATACGTCCACGCCGCCGTTCCTGCCGCGCATTGAAGATGACAGCAGCGATGATAACGCCGCCTGAAATGGCCATTTGCGAGAATGGCGAAATATTGATGACCGGCAATGCGTTCTTGATCACACCGAGGAACAGTGAGCCGAGAACGGCACCAGCCACAGAACCGATACCGCCGAGTGTCGATATGCCCCCGATGACACAGGCGGCAACACTGTCGAGTTCGAATCCTGCGGCAATATCCACATAGGCAACTGCGTAGCGCGAAACCCAGAGATAGCCGCACAGACCAGCAAGAGTGCCAGAGATAACGAAGGCGAAGAAACGCGTACGGCCAACGTCGATACCGGCATAGACTGCAGCAGTGGGATTGCCGCCCGAAGCATAGATGGCACGGCCAAGAAAGGTGCGTGACATCACGATGTAAATGACGCCGACAATAACAATCGCTGTCCAGCCGAGAATGGGGAGGCCAAGAAACACTTGACGCGGTGTTTGCAGAAACGGCTCGGTCATCTGATGCGCGTTGACCCAGCCGCCACCGGACAACACGAATGCCATACCGCGATAAATTGTCAGCGTCCCCAAAGTCACCACGATGGAAGGAATGCCCAGCTTCCAGACAAACAGGCCATTAATGGCACCGAGAAGCGCGCCGATCCCAAGAGCGATCACCACGATGAATGCAAGGGGAAGACCGGGATGAGCGGCATTGAGCATGGCAACGGCCATGCCGGTAAAGGCGACGTTGGCAGCAACCGAAAGATCAATCGATTTGGTCAGGATCACCGTCATCTGGCCCAGGGCGAGGATGATCAGGATCGACGTATCGTTGAAGATGTTCGACAGGTTTGACGGGCTGGAAAAGCCGGGAGAACGTGAAGAGAAAACGCCGAGCAGAACGGCGATAATCACCACCAGCAGCATTTCGCGATACTTGAAAAGGTACTTGATCATCATCGCCTCATGCATTGCCGGTTGCGGCACGAACCAGCGTCTCGGCGCTGAGATCGGCACGTTCGAACAGGCCGGCGGATAGGCCTTCGCGCATCACCAGTACACGATCGGACATCCCCAGAATTTCCGGCAGTTCGGAAGAGACCATGATAATGCTCAGGCCTTCACCGGCGAGTTCACTGATAAATGCATGCACCGCAGCCTTCGAACCGATATCGATGCCCTTGGTCGGCTCGTCCAGAATGAGAATTTTCGGCTGTGTTGCCAGCCATTTGCCGATGACCACCTTCTGCTGATTGCCGCCTGAAAGCGTGCCGACGGGTACGGAAAGCGCAGCGGCGCGCAAGTCAAAACGTTCGGCATATTTCCGCGCCAGCGCCAGTTCTTCAGCGGCGCGCAGAAAGCCTGAACGCGAGGTGCGGCCAAGCGATGGCAGGGAGATGTTCTGATAGATTGGAAGCTGCAACACGGCACCGTGCCGCCCGCGTTCTTCCGGCACATAGACGATACCGGCATTGATCGCATCGCCGGGCGAGCGGATATCGAGCGCCTTGCCCTCCAGCGTAAGTTTGCCGGCTGAAGGCCGGGTTACACCAAACAGCGACTGGCAGATTTCCGAACGGCCGGCACCGACTAGTCCGTAAATGCCGAGGATTTCGCCTTTGCGTAGCTCAAACGAAATATCCCGGAACTCGGTCGGGTGGCTGTAGTTTTCCACTTTCAGCACGGTTTCACCCAGCGGAATATCAACCTTGGGGAAGGCATGTTCAATGGAACGGCCCACCATCAAACGAACGATGTCGTCCTGGCTGATATCGGCGAGTGTACCGCTGCCCACGGCCTTGCCATCACGAAACACCGCATAATTATCGGCAATTTCATAGACTTCATCAAACTTGTGACTGATGAAGAGAATAGCTTTGCCCTGTGATTTCAGGCGTTTCACAATCTGAAACAGGTCATCCACTTCTTTGCGCGACAAGGCTGCAGTCGGCTCGTCCATGATGACGATACGCGCATCAACCGAAAGGGCACGGGCAATGGCAACAAGGTGCCGCTGGGCGATGGACAGATCCTTGAGCCGGACACGCGGATCGATATTGCTCTCAAGCGAATGGAGAAGGGCCAGCGCACGGGCATTGACGCCCTTCCAGTTGACCAGACCAAGCGTGGTCTTCGGCGCGTGGCCAATAAATATATTCTCGGCCACCGATAATTCATCAAACAAAACAGTTTCCTGATGAATGGCCGTAACGCCATGATGGATAGCATCCTGCGCATTGGCAAACACGACCGGCTTGCCGTCGATATGGATCTCGCCTTCATCCGACTGATAGATTCCGGTCAAGATTTTAACGAGTGTCGACTTTCCGGCGCCGTTTTCACCGATCAGCGCGGTGACCTGACCTGCAAAAATCTCGATATTGACCTCGTTCAGGGCCTTCACCCCAGGGAACGATTTGGAGATCGCCCGCATTTCCAGAATCGGGCTTACGGACGGAAGCTCAGCGAGGGCGGCATGGGTCATGGGCGTACCAATGGGTTAAAAAATGCCCGGCAGGAACTCTGCCGGGCTTTGAGGCCATGTTGCCGGATCAGAAAATCTTCGAGAACTGATCGATGTTCTTGGAGTCATAGACGAATGGGTCTGCCATGGCAGCTTCACCATTGTCGCCAATCTTGATTTTGCCCATACGGCCCGCATTGATCTCGCTGCCAGCCTTGCCGTCCGTTTCACCCTTGACCAGGCGATAGGCAATTTCGGTTGCGGAATAACCAAGATCGATCGGGTTCCAGATGGCAAACTCCTTCGTTGCACCGGACTTGATCGCGCCGGCCATTTCCGATGGGAGACCAAGGCCCGTTACAAAGACAGTGCCAATCTTCTTGGCATCGGCGACAGCCTGCGATGCAGCCAGTACGCCGACGGTGGTGGGTGCAACAATGACCTTCACATTCGGCTGTGAGGTCAAGAGCCCCTGTGCTTCGCGGTAGCTCTTGTCAGCAAGATCATCACCATAAACGGTCGTCACGAGATTAAGACCGGGGAAGTTCGGCAGTTGCTTCTTCATTTCGGCAATCCAGGTATTCTGGTTTGTCGATGTCGTGGTTGCCGAGAGAATGGCGAAATCACCCTTGCCGTCAGGCAGATGGGCAGCAGCAAGCTGCAGACACATTTTGCCAATGAGTTCATTGGATGACGGATTGAGATGAACGATGCGGCCGTCCTTGGCCACGGCCGAATCCCACGAGATGACCTTGATGCCGCGGGCCATGGCTTTCTTGAGAGCCGGCACAACTGCATCCGGGTCGTTGGCGGAAATCGCAATGGCGTTGACGTTCTGTGCGATCAGCGCGTTGATGACTTCGATCTGGCCTTCCGCCGTGGTCGAGGTTGGTCCGGTATAGATGACCTCCACGCCGCCCAGTTCTTTTGCTGCTTCCTGCGCGCCTTTATTGGCCGCTTCAAAGAAGCCATTGCCAAGCGATTTTGCCACGAGGCCAATCTTGATCGTTTCGGCCTGTGCCTGCGATGCGAGCATGGCAACGGCGAGCGCCGATCCCAATGCGAGTTTCTTCAACAGATTCATTTTTCATCCTCCCTAGATTAAAATTACACCGTTCCGGCGCTTTTGTTTTTATGCGACCGAAATGGAATCCTTTGCTTTGTCCTGAGCTCCCACTTTTGCGACGATCAACTCGACACCGGCATCCTCCACCATTTTCCGGTCGGCATCTGAAATTCCATCGTCAGTAATAATGGTCGCAACGCGCTGCAACGGGCACAAGATCAGGCTCGAGCGCCGCGCAAATTTGGTCGAATCGACCAGAAGCACCAGTTCGTCAGCCTGATTGATGAGCTTCTGCTCGCCCTGAATGATCAACGGATCGGATTCCATTGCGCCAAACGGCCCAACACCGACCGCACCCATGAACATGCGCTTGCCGTAGAAATTGCGGGTCACGTCATTGTCGAACGGCGAGAGGATCATGCTCTGCTCGCGATAGATCATGCCGCCCGGTATGATGACGGTGCTCTTGGAATTCTTCACCAGATGTTCGGCGATGGCGAACGAATTGGTCATGATCTGCAGGCGGCGCGTTGCCAGATAATGCACCATCTGGAATGTCGTCGTGCCGCCATTGAGGATGATCGCCTCACCATCGGCACACAGATTGACTGCCTCGCGGGCAATCGCACGCTTCTTGTTGATGTTCTCGGCCTCGGAGACCCGGAAAGGGCGGCCAGCCAATGCGGTCTGCTGTGGTGGATGAATGGCCTCGGCACCGCCACGCACACGGCGCAACTTGCCGGCAAGATGCAGCGAAGCGATATCCCGACGGATCGTTGCTTCCGACGCTTCCGTCAGTTCGGCAATGTCCTGAATGGTGATGAACGGCTTTTCCTGAACAGCGCTCAGGATAATTCGTTGACGCTCACGTTCGTGCATTTCTCTCCTCCACTCCCGTCAAACATTGCGCAAAATTGTGAATGATGTCAATCAACTTCAATCAAATAATTTCATGTGCACTGCACAATCGACAATTTATGATCGAATTTGATCGTTTATGATTGACAACAATTCGTCGCCTGCTTCATATCTAGTGAAAATTCACATGGCTGGGGATTCATTGCCTGGCCATCAGATGACGTATCGGGAGGCATATATGGCAGACAAGGTCCAACTTCTGGATAATCGTTGGGATGACCAGATAGCGGCGGGGCTGGATGAGCCCGGCAAGCTGCTCTATCGCTCCAATCTGCTGGGTGCCGACAAGCGCATCACCAATTACGGCGGCGGCAATACTTCGGCGAAAGTATCGGAAACCGATCCGCTGACGGGCAAGTCTGTGGAGGTGCTGTGGGTCAAGGGATCGGGCGGTGATGTCGGCACGATCAAGCTTGATGGTTTTGCCACGCTCTACATGGAAAAGCTGGAATCACTCAAATCCATCTATAAGGGTATTGACGACGAAGACCGCATGGTCGGCTTTCTGCCGCATTGCACCTTCAATCTCAACAGCCGCGCGGCCTCTATCGATACGCCGCTGCATGGTTTCGTGCCCTTCAGGCATGTCGATCATATGCATCCCGATGCTATTATTGCCATTGCCGCTTCGAAGAACTCGCGCGAACTGACCAAGGAAATTTTTGGCGATGCAATCGGCTGGCTGCCATGGCGCCGTCCCGGCTTTCAGCTTGGTCTCGATCTCGGCGCCTATGTGGCTGCTCACCCGAACTCCAAGGGCGTGGTGCTTGAAAGTCACGGTCTCTTCACCTGGGCCGACGATGCCAAGGATTGCTACGAACTGACGCTTGATATCATCAACAAGGCGATCGTCTGGTTCGACAGCAAGACCGCAGGCAAGATTGCATTTGGCGGAGAAATTGCGCGGAGCCTCGATGCATCGAGCCGACGCGCCATCGCGGCAAAGCTCATGCCGGAAATTCGCGGCAAGATCGGCGTTTCCGAGCGCAAGCTAGGGCATTTCGACGATCAACCGGCTGTGCTTGAATTCGTCAATTCCAAAGATTTGCACCCGCTGGCCGCGTTGGGCACCAGCTGCCCGGATCACTTTTTGCGTACCAAGATCCGTCCGCTGGTTCTCGATCTTGATCCGGCCAACCCTGATGCAACCATCGAAACACTCGATGCGGCATTGGAAGCTTACCGTGCCGATTACGCGCGCTATTATAATGATTGCAAGCACGCCAACTCGCCCGCCATGCGCGATCCCAATCCGGTGATTTTCCTGATCCCCGGCGTCGGCATGTTGTCCTTTGCCAAGGACAAGGCGACGGCGCGCATTGCCGGAGAATTCTATGTCAACGCGATCAATGTCATGCGCGGTGCATCATCGGTTTCCGAATATCAGGGACTGCCCGAACAGGAAGCCTTTGACATCGAATACTGGCTGCTCGAGGAAGCAAAGCTGCAGCGCATGCCCAAGCCGAAATCACTGGCTGGACGCGTGGCATTTGTCACGGGCGGTGCAGGCGGCATCGGCCGTGCAACAGCGGAGCGGCTGCTGGGGCAGGGTGCTTGCGTGGTTCTTGCCGATATCGATACGGACGCGCTGAAGACCGCCAATGCCGATTTTGCGCAGCGCTACAGTGCTGACGCGGTGCGCAGCGTCCAGCTGAATGTCACGGATGAAACCGCTGTCATCGCGAGTTTCGCCGAAGCATCCGTTGAGTTTGGCGGCATCGATATTCTTGTTTCCAATGCCGGCATTGCCTCCTCGGCGCCAATCGAGACCACCGATCTTGCCATGTGGAACCGCAACATGGACATTCTGGCAACAGGCTATTTCCTTGTCTCGCGCGAAGCGTTCCGGTTGTTCCGGCGGCAGACGATTGGCGGCAATGTCGTGTTCGTGGCGTCCAAGAATGGCCTTGCCGCTTCACCCAATGCCAGTGCCTATTGCGCGGCCAAGGCGGCGGAAATTCATCTGGCCCGCTGTCTGGCGCTGGAGGGCGCAGAAGCCGGTATCCGTGTGAACACGGTCAATCCCGATGCTGTTCTGCGCGGCTCGAAAATCTGGAACGGCGAATGGCGTGAACAGCGTGCCGCCTCGTCCAATCTGCAGGTGGAGGAACTTGAAGAGCATTATCGCAAGCGCTCGCTGCTCAAGCTCAACGTGCTGCCGGAGGACATCGCCGAGGCCATTTATTTCCTCGCTTCCGACGCCTCGGCCAAATCGACGGGCAATATTATCAATGTCGATGCTGGCAACGTGCAAAGCTTCACGCGATAAGAATAGTCCTGGGAGGACATCATGGTTGAACTGCACATATCCGGCGAACTGATCGCGGCGGAAAACGACAAGCTTGCTGCGACACACAAGAGCGATTTCGAAGCGCTTGGTGCACATCTCGCCCGCCGCAACATTGATATTGAAAGCATTACCAGCAAGGTCGCCGAATTCTTCGTGGCGGTGCCCTCATGGGGCGTGGGTACAGGCGGAACGCGCTTTGCCCGGTTTCCCGGCCAAGGCGAACCGCGCGGTATTTTTGACAAGCTCGATGATTGCTCTGTCATCAATCAACTGTCACGCGCCACACCCAATGTGTCCCTGCACATCCCGTGGGACAACGCTGACCCGAAACAGTTGAAAGCCCATGCCGACGCGCTCGGTCTTGGCTTCGATGCGATGAATTCCAATACCTTTTCCGATGCACCGGATCAGGCGCATTCCTACAAGTATGGCTCGCTCAGCCACGTGGATGCGGCCACACGCAAGCAGGCCATTGAACACAACATTGAATGTATCGAGATCGGCAATGCGATCGGGTCAAAAGCCCTGACGGTATGGATTGGCGACGGCTCAAATTTTCCGGGTCAAAGCAATTTTGCCAGATCATTCGAGCGCTATCTCGGCGCCATGGCGGAAATCTACAAGGCACTGCCGGACGACTGGCGCATTTTTTCCGAACACAAGATGTTCGAGCCCGCGTTTTATTCCACCGTGGTTCAGGATTGGGGCACAAACTATCTGATCGCCCAGACTTTGGGACCAAAGGCTTTTTGTCTGGTCGACCTCGGTCATCATGCACCAAACACCAATATCGAGATGATTGTCTCGCGGTTGATCCAGTTCAAGAAACTTGGCGGCTTCCATTTCAATGATTCCAAATATGGCGATGATGATCTCGATGCAGGCTCCATCGATCCGTACCGATTGTTCCTCGTGTTCAATGAATTGGTGGAGGCGGAAGAACGCGGCGTCGAAAACTTTCATCCGGCGCATATGATCGACCAGTCGCACAATGTGACCGACCCCATTGAAAGCCTGATTTCCAGCGCCAATGAGATCCGCCGGGCCTACGCGCAAGCACTGCTGGTTGACCGCGCAGCACTTGGCGCGTCTCAGGAGAGCAATGATGCGCTCATCGCGTCAGATACGTTGAAGCGGGCATACCGTACCGATGCCGAACCCATTCTGGCGGAAGCACGCCGAAGGGCTGGTGGTGCCATCGACCCGATTGCTGCCTACAGAGCCAGCGGCTACCGGCAAAAGGTCGGGAAAATACGGCCAGCCAGCACAGGCGGCAGTGGCGGTATTATCTGACCGCATTGCCTTCAACCAACCCCATCAAGGCAGCGCCACCGCGCTGCCTTTTTCTTTTTGTTTGACAGCGTCCGACTCATTTGATCTTATTCTACTATAAAACACTATATATCATAATAATAGAATAACGAAGGGGAATGTCATGAAATCACTGAAACTCGCACTCCTATTGGGTTCTGCGCTGATCGCCCTTAGCCCGTCGGCCTTTGCCCAGACCAAAGGCGGCGTCATCAATGTCGCCACCATCGGTGAACCGCCAACGCTCGACGCGATGGCCTCGACCGCTGATCTGGTCGGCATCGTTTCGCAGCACATTTTCGAAACCCTTTATACGTTCGATGAAAATTGGAATCCGGCACCACTGCTCGCAGCCAGCCTCCCGGACATTTCCGCTGACGGCAAAATCTACACGATCAAACTGCGCACCGGCGTCAAATTCCACGATGGTACGGATATGGATTCGGCAGACGTTGTCGCCTCGCTGAAGCGGTGGACGCAGATCGCATCGCGCGGCAAACAGGTCGCATCGCTGATTACATCCATTGATGCCGTGGATGCGTCCACAGTCCGCATCACGCTCAATGCTCCCCATGCACCGCTGCTGTCGCTGCTGGCATTCAACAATGCCGCAGCGATCATTCTCCCAAGCGAAAAGCAGCAGAACCCGATGACCGAACCCGTCGGCACCGGGCCTTACAAGCTGAAGGAACGCAAAGCCGATCAATATATCCAGCTCGTGCGCTTCGATGACTACAAGTCACCGGAAGGACGCGAAAACGGCTATGGCGGCGCACGTCATCAGTACCTCGATGAAATCCGCTTCGTTCCAGTTCCCGATGCCAATACCCGCGTCGAAGGTGCCCTCTCAGGCCAGTTCGATTATGCAGACAGCGTGCCGGTGGAGGCCTATGGCCGGTTGAAGGGTCAGAAAGCCACAGAGCCAGTCCTGCTGAAGCCATTCGGCTGGCCGGTCTTTGTCCTCAACACGGCGCAAGGCCTGACCAAGAACCAGGATATGCGCCTGGCGATCCGCGCATCGCTGAATATGGAAGACATGCTGGCCGCAGCCTTTGGCAGCACGGATTTCTATTCGCTCAACGGTTCGTTCTATCCGGCTTCCTATAGTTGGGCGACTGATGCCGGCGTTCAGGATGCCTATAATGTTGGCGATCCTGAAAAAGCGGCGGCACTCCTCAAAAAGGCCGGCTATGACGGCAAGCCGGTACGCATTCTCACCAGCCGCCAGTACGAGTTCCACTACAAAATGGCGCAGGTTGCCGCTGAATATCTGAAAGCTGCAGGAATTGCCGTTGAGTTGCAGGTGGTCGACTGGGCAACTCTGACCCAGCGCCGCGCCGATCCGGCGCTTTGGGATATCTATATCAGCCACAGCCCGTTCCTGCCGGAGCCCGCTCTGATTGGGGCACTTTCGACCAGCGCGCCGGGCAATTGGGATACACCGGCCCGCAAGGTGGCAGTCGATGCCTTCAATGCCGAGACGGACCCGAAGAAACGCATCGCCCTGTGGGCGGAAGTCCAGAAGGTGATCTATGCAGAAGCTCCGATCATCAAGATCGGCGATTTCAACGCGCTGTCGGCGAAATCTCCCAAGCTGGAAGGTTTCACACCGGCACCATGGCCCTATTTCTGGAACGTGTCGCTCAAAGAGTAATCTGAACTGACCCGGCGCGGACGGCCAAAACCGTCCGCTGCCAGTCCCATCTGTCCATGCCTCGTGTAGTCAGGATCGAACCGACCTTATGCTTCGTTACATCTTCCAACGCTTTATCGGCATGATTGTCGTGATGTTTCTGGTGGTGACCATCGTGTTCATCATCGTGCGCGTCACACCCGGCGATCCTGCTGCCGTCATGCTCGGACCGGAAGCAACCGCTGCCGACATCGCGCAGTTGCGCACAGCGCTGGGGCTCGACCAGTCGATTATCGTGCAATATGTCTACTTCATCGGCCAGTTGCTGCAGGGCGATCTCGGCCGTTCGATCTTTCTCGATCAACCGGTTCTGACCGCATTGGCGCAACGCGCCGAACCGACCTTCTTTCTCACAATCTTCTCCATCCTGATCGCCAGCATCATTGCCATTCCGATCGGTGTCTACGCGGCGTATAGACGGGGCTCGATCTTCGATCAGGCGGCGACAGCGCTTGCCATGCTTGCTGCCAGTATTCCCAGCTTCTGGCTCGGTTTGATCCTGATGCAGGTCTTTGCGGTGCGCTTCGGCATTTTCCCGGTTTCCGGCTATGGCGGACCGGACACGACGCTGGGCGAACGGCTTTACCATCTGGTGCTGCCAGCCTTTGCGCTCGGTATTGTCTCCTCCGCTCTGATCATGCGCTTTACCCGCGCCTCGATGCTGGATGTGCTGGGGGATGACTATATCCGCACCGCCCGCGCCAAGGGTGTTGAAGAGCGCAGCGTGGTGCTCAAACATGCTTTCAAGAATGCCCTGATCCCGATCCTCACCGTTATTGGCCTGACCGCTGCCGTGCTCATATCCGGCGCTGTGGTGACGGAAACCGTGTTCGGTCTTCCCGGGGTTGGCAATCTGGTTGTGTCGGCTGTGCTGCGCCGCGATTATCCGGTCATTCAGGGGGCACTGCTCGTCATTGCCGGGCTCTACGTCATCATCAATTTCGCCATCGACATGCTCTATCTCGTCGTTGATCCAAGGGTGCGCTACTGATGTCAGACATTGCCACAACCGCTCCCCTCAGCGAACGCAGCAAGTTCTTCCGCGTTCTCATCCGCCGCAAGACCGTGCTCTTCGGTCTGATCGTTCTCGCGATCTTCATTGCATTGGCCGTTCTTGCACCACTGATTGCGCCTTATGCCCCCAATAAGCTCTCGATCATCAACCGGCTGAAACCACCGAGCGCCCAGTGGATATTCGGCACCGATGAATTCGGCCGCGATGTATTTTCCCGCACGATCTACTCGGC
Organism: Phyllobacterium sp. 628; assembly: GCF_014189505.1. GTDB lineage: Bacteria > Pseudomonadota > Alphaproteobacteria > Rhizobiales > Rhizobiaceae > Phyllobacterium. Next base: position 196,485 of record NZ_CP050300.1, read on the forward strand.
CCGACTGTCGCTGCTCGTTGGTTTCGCCGTGGTGGTCCTGGCATCGCTTATCGGTGTCACGATGGGCATTCTTGCGGGATTCTTCCACAGGCTCGATGCCCCGATTACCCGCCTGATCGATGCGATGATGGCCTTTCCGGATATCCTGCTTGCAATCGCTCTGGTCGCAGCGCTTGGACCTTCGCTCACCACCGTCATTATCGCGCTCAGTATCGTCTACGCACCCCGGCTGGCCCGTGTCGTGCGTGCCTCGACGCTGGTGATCCGCGAATTGCCCTATGTGGAAGCGGCGCATGCGCTGGGTATTTCGACACCGCATATTCTGACGCGCCACATCCTGCGCAATCTTCTGTCGCCTATCCTGGTTCAGGGCACACTCCTGTTTGCCCACGCCATGCTGGCAGAGGCTGGTCTGTCCTTCCTTGGGCTTGGTGTCAGTCCCGAAGTGCCCACATGGGGCACAATGATTGCCGCCGGCCGCCAATATGTCGGTCAGGCCGACTGGATGACCCTGTTTCCCGGCATTGCCATCGTGCTCTCCGTTCTCTCACTGCAAATGGTCGGCGATGGTTTTCGCGACCTCCTAGACCCCCGCCTCAGAAAGGATCTCTGATCATGCCTGCCCCATCCGCAACCGACGGTCCATTGCTGCTGACCAATGTCAAACCGGTTGCTTTCGGCCCCAATACGCCCTCCGGCACTATCGACATTCTGATCAATGCTGACGGCAAGATCGCCGAATTCGGCCCATCGTTGAATATTCCCGGCGATATCCGCAGGCGCGATATGAAGGGCGCCTGGATTTCCCCCGGCTGGACCGATCTTCATGCGCATGTCTGGCATGGGGGCACGGATATTTCCGTCCGCCCGCAGTTGTGCGGCGTTGAACGCGGCGTGACCACCATTGTCGACGCGGGTTCAGCCGGCGAAGCGAATTTCCATGGTCTGCGCGAATACATCATCGAACCGGCGCGGGAACGCATCAAAGCCTTCCTGAACCTCGGTTCGATTGGCCTTGTCGCCTGCAACCGCGTCAGCGAACTCAGCGATATCCGCTCTATCGATCTCGACCGCACAGTCGCCTGCGTCAATGAAAACCGCGATCATATTGTCGGCCTGAAGGTGCGCGCCAGCCACGTCATCACCGGTTCATGGGGTGTCACACCGGTCAAGGTTGGCAAGAAGGTCGCAAAAATCCTCAAAATTCCAATGATGGTGCATGTGGGCGAACCGCCCGCGCTCTATGAGGAAGTGCTCGAGATTTTGGGACCGGGCGATATCATCACCCATTGCTTCAACGGCAAAGTCGGCAGCAGCATCATCGAAGACGAAGATCTCTTCGAACTGGCCGAGCGTTGCGCGGGTGAGGGCATCCGGCTCGACATCGGTCATGGCGGTGCCTCCTTCTCCTTCCGTGTGGCGGAAGTGGCGATCAAGCGCGGCCTGTTGCCATTCTCGATCTCAACCGACATTCATCTGCACAGCCTGAACTATTCGGTCTGGGACCTTGGCACGACCATGTCGAAGCTTCTCAGCGTCGGCATGCCATTCGACAAGGTTGTTGAAGCCGTCACGCTGTCACCCGCATCCGCAATCGGGCTGCCAACAGACAATCTGTTGCAGGTGGGCAAGCCGGCGGAGTTCACGATATTCGAGCTGGTTGACGCAGACCTCAGCGTTATCGACTCGCTGGGCGATGAAGCCACGCTCGACAAGCTGTTCGAGCCGCGCATGGTTGTCCTTGGCACAGAAACCATAGCGGCCAGCCGCTATCAGCCGGTGAACCCTGAGCGGGTCAACCACCGTCATACCCATTCGCACCGGTAAGGAGTTCGCGTGAGCCATTTAACCAGTCCAGCAATTGATGCTGGCACATCCCCTTACGACAGGTTGAAAGAGCTGGGTATCGTTCTGCCGCCAGCACCGCGTCCGATTGCCAATTTCGTCACGCATATTCAGGAGGGCAACATGCTCTACCTCTCAGGGCAGGGCCCGCGTGAGGATGACGGTTTCATGCATACAGGCAAGGTGGGTGACACCGTCAGTGTTGAGGATGCCTATAAACATGCCAGGCTCACAGGCATCAACCTGCTGGCCGTGCTGCAAACGGCATTGGGGGATTTAACCCGCGTGAAACAGATCGTGAAGCTGCTGGGGATGGTGAATGCCGCCCCGGATTTCGCCGATCATCCCTCCGTTATCAACGGGTGCTCCGATCTGCTGATCGACGTGTTCGGCGATGCGGGACAACATGCCCGGTCAGCCGTTGGCTTCGGCTCGTTGCCGGGCAACATAACAGTGGAAATCGAGGCGATTGTCGCTTTGAAGGATTAGGAATGACTGCGCCAGCCCATCACCGTTTCGATCCGTTCAGCAGAGGCCTTGACCTCGGCCGTATAACGCTCGGGATTATCGGCGATCTTCTGTTCGGGAAGAACAATGGAGATGGTGGCAACGCATGTGCCTTTGTCGTCACAAACCGGCGAGGCAACACAAGCAACCGCATAGTCGGATTCGCCCGCCTGAATGGAGATGCGCGATTCCAGCGCTTCTCCCGCAGCCTTGGACAGGGCCGACGGTTCAATTACCGCACGGCCGGTCGGCGAGGATTTGGCACAGCGCTTGAACAGTTCCAGCCGTTCGGTTTCCGGCAGATGGCCAACAAGCAGACGGCCGGATGCGGTCCAGTTCAACGGAACGCGCGTGCCGACACGCGAGGTGACATGGAAATGGCCGGGACCATCGGCCATGGCCAGCACCATCATGTGATCGCCGTCCCGGCCGCACACCTGCACGGTTTCGCCCGAAACACGGCTCAGATTGTGCATCTCGTGATTGGCAACATCGAGAAAATCCAGCGAGCGGGCATAGGCAAGACCATAATGGTAAAGCCGCGCCCCGAGCCAGACGGTGCCATCGCTGTTGCGGGACAGAAGGTTCTTTTCGACCAGATCGTCAATGATCACATACACGGTGGAAAGCGGCGCACCAATCGCTTTGGCAATGCCGTAAACCCCGGCCGGGCTGCCCGTTTCGTACAAATGGTCGAGAACCTGCAAGGCGCGATCAATACCGCTGACACGCGAACGGCGGGCCACTGTTTCCGGCTGTTCGGCTTTTTCAAAAGCGGGAGTTGCACCCATGTCTGATATCTTTGCGTCCACGTTCAGGCTCCTGGCAGGATCGATTGGTCTTCACACAGCTTATTACATTATAATGGCATACGTGCCTAGCAAATGGAATACGTTGCACACAGCAACATTTCGAGGAGAATAGCATGACCGACTCTCACACCCCGGATGATATCCGCGAAACGCTCGGGCTGCGACCCGTTATCAACGTCTCCGGGACGATGACGTCGCTGGGCGCTTCAATCGTGGTCCCGGAAGCTGTTGCCGCCATGACGGCAATCCTGCCTCAGTTCGTTGAGGTCAATGACCTGCAGAAGAAGTCAAGCCCCGTTATTGCCCGGCTAACCGGCGGCGAAGCAGGTTTTGTTACCGCTTCCTGTTCCGCCGGCATCACCCTTGCGGTTGCAGCCGCCATGACCGGCAATGATCTTGCCGCCATCGAACGCTTGCCTGACACTACCGGCTTGAAGGATGAGGTCATTATCCAGATGGGACAAGTGGTCAGCTATGGCGCACCGGTGGATCAGGGTATCCGTCTTGCCGGTGCCAAGGCTGTTCTGGTTGGGCAGGCGACGTCCTGTTACCCCTATCATCTGCACGGTGCGATCAACGAACGTACCGCCGCTGCCGTGTTCGTTGTCTCGCATCATACGGTTCAATACGGCCTTGTTGCCCTGAAGAAGTTCGCTGAAGTCTGCCATGCCCGCGGCGTGCCTGTTATCGTTGATGCCGCCTCGGAATATGATCTGAAAATCTTCCTCGAACAGGGCGCTGACATTGCGCTTTATTCTTCCCACAAATTCCTTGGCGGCCCGACCGGCGGTATCGTCGCCGGAAGCAAGGAATTCGTCCGCAACACCTTCCTGCAGAACATGGGCATTGGCCGTGGCATGAAGGTGGGCAAGGAAAGCATCCTTGGAACCATCGCGGCGCTCGAAGCGTGGGAAAAGCGCGACCATGCCGGTATTCGCGAAAGAGAAACCGGCTACCTCAATCTCTGGCAGCAGACACTTACCGGCAAGCCGGGGGTGACCACGGTTATCGAGCCTGATCCAACGCACAATCCGCTTGATCGCATTCGCGTGAATATCGACCCGCAGGCGGCGCATATCAGTGCGTGGGATCTCGCCGATGCATTGGCGCAGGGCTCACGCCCGGTGATCGTAAGAGATCACGAGGTCGAGCACGGTTACTTCTATATGGACCCATGCAATCTGCATCCCGGCGAAGAAACCATCGTTGCCAGCCGTCTGGTTGAAGAACTGGGTAAGGCGCGGACCTCGAACGAGATCATCTCGACGCCCGTGGAAAATCGCTACAACCGCCGGATCGCCGGTCTCATGCGCTGGCCCGATTAGGACCAGACGACTGTCACCATCTGCCTGCGGAAAGGATGTCTACCCATGGAAAATCGTCAGTCTTCTCGTCCAAACAGCCGGGGCAATCCGTTTGCACCTGTACTGTCCGTGTCCGGCCTGACGACATCCTTCCAGTCCGACGGCAAATGGCGGCCGGTAGTGCGCAATGTTTCGTTCGATGTGGAGGCCGGAGAGACGGTGGCTATCGTTGGTGAATCCGGCTCCGGCAAAAGCGTCACATCCCTGTCGATCATGCGGCTGTTGCAAAAGGACAAGAGCCGCATCGAAGGCAAGATCCTGCTCGGTGGCAAAGATATTCTGGCGCTTCCCGAAAACCAGATGCGTGCCGTGCGCGGCAATGACGTCGCCATGATTTTTCAGGAACCGATGACCAGCCTCAACCCGCTGTTCACCGTGGGCCAGCAGATCAGCGAAGCCTTGCTCTGCCATTCCTCCATGTCGCGCGCGGAAGCAAAGGCCGAGACCATCCGGCTGCTGGAAAAGGTTCGCATTCCGGCCGCCAAGTCGCGTTTCGACGAATATCCGCATCGCTTTTCCGGCGGCATGCGCCAGCGTGTCATGATTGCCATGGCGCTGGCCAGCAAACCGAAACTGCTGATCGCGGATGAGCCGACAACGGCGCTTGATGTGACGATTCAAGGCCAGATTCTGGATCTGATCAAACTGCTGCAGGAAGAGGAGGGCACTTCTGTCCTCTTCATCACCCACGATATGGGTGTCGTGGCTGAAATCGCTGACCGCACGGTCGTGATGTACAATGGCGAGGCGGTTGAAACCGGCAAGACCGAAGATATTTTTGCGCGACCGGAACATCCCTATACGCGCTCGCTTCTGTCGGCCGTGCCTATTCTCGGATCGATGAAGGGCCTCAAGCGTCCGCTGCGCTTTCCGGTTGTTGATCGCGCAACCGGAACATCCGATGTTCCCGTAGAAACCGCCGATACCGTCAAGTCAGAAGCCAAGCCACTGCTTGAGGTGAAGAACCTCACCACGCGTTTCAACATCCATTCCGGCATGTTCGGTCAGCTTGAAGGCCGTGTGCATGCGGTGGAAAACTTGTCCTTTACACTGCAGCCGGGCGAAACCCTGTCGCTGGTCGGCGAATCCGGTTGCGGCAAGTCTACAACCGGACGCTCCATCATGCGGCTGGTACAGCCGCAGAGCGGTGAAGTTCTTCTCAATGGAGAAGATGTCCTTACAATGGAGCCAAAACGTCTGCGTGACATGCGCCGCACCATGCAAATGATCTTTCAGGATCCATTTGCCAGCCTCAACCCGCGCATCCCTGTCGGTGCGGCCATTGCCGAACCCTATCTTGAACACAGACTGGGAACACGGGCACAGGCCCGGGACCGCGTCGCCGACCTGCTGGAGCGCGTGGGACTGACGGCGGATATGGCGAGCCGTTATCCGCATGAATTTTCTGGTGGGCAGAGACAGCGCGTCTGCATTGCCCGTGCTTTGGCACTCGATCCCAAGCTGATCGTGGCTGACGAATCCGTTTCGGCGCTCGATGTATCCATCAAGGCGCAGGTGATCAATCTGCTGCTCGACCTGCAAGCCAGTCTCAATCTGGCCTATCTGTTCATCTCGCACGATATCGCCGTTGTTGAGCGCGTCAGCCACCGGATCGCCGTCATGTATCTTGGCGAAATCGTCGAGATCGGCTCGCGCGCGGCAATCTTTGAAAATCCGCAGCACCCCTATACGCGCAAACTGATTTCAGCGGTCCCGGTTCCCGATCCATCGCGGCGCGGCGTCAAGCGGCCTGTCTCCAACGATGAGATCAAGAGCCCGGTCCGCACACCGGATTTCATCGTGCCGGTGCGCCAGTACAATGAAGTCTCGGCTGGCCATCTGGTTCAGATACAATAGGGATCACGGCAGCTGTCCGCCGTGATCCGATTTGCAGTTACTTGGACTTCTTTGAACCGACAAGTTCGTCCCACTTGCGGAAAGCGATGACCATCTTGTCAGGCTTGAGCGGCAGTTCAATTAGATTGTTGGCAATCAATCCGGCATATTCTTCACGCCCGAACTGTTTGATCACATCCTGACTGTGCTGCGGTGCCATCGACAGAGGCACGTTCTTTACCGCCGGACCGGGATAGAGATAGCCTTCATCATAGGAATAAGCCTGCGCCTTCGGTGTCAGCAGAAACGCCATCAGGTCGAGGACCACGGCTGCCTTGTCATCGGCAATGCCTTTCGGCATGCACATGAAGAAGGCGTCCGATACCCAATGGAAGCCTTTGAGCGTCCCGATCTTTGCGGTTTCCGGTACGATGCCCAGCGCCCGTGGATTGATATCCCAGCCCGTGGTGCTGATGATGATATCCCGTGACCCTTCACCGAATTCCTTCATTGTCGCGCCGGTACCAGCCGGGTAGTAGTCTATGTACTGACCAAGATCGGCGAGATAGGCCCAGGTCTTGTCCCAGCCATTGACCGGATCCTGCGGGTCTTTGTCACCAAGAATGTAGGGAAGCCCCATCATGAATGTGCGGCCGGGACCGGAATTGGTCGGGCGGGCATACATGAACCGTCCGGGATTTTCCTTGGCCCAGGCCAGCAGTTCTTCAGCGCTCGCCGGAACTTTTTTCACCCGCTCCGGGTCATATTCGATCAAGGGGCCGGATGGATAGTAGTTGACCACCACGCCAAAGCCATCGCCCTGTGCCTTGTGCAGAGCCAAAGCAGCGGGCTCATAATTCTCTTCGATGCCCGGAAACTTGTCGGCAAAATCCGGCAGGATTTTCAGCCAGGTTTCATTGGCAAGTCCAGCCGCCAGTCCGTCACTGCCGGTGAGCACGATGTCGATATCAACCCGGCCCGCGCTTTGCTGTGCCTTGAGCTTCCCTGCCAGTTCTGTCACCGGTGCCTTGGTGAAGATGATACGTGAGGCCCGTTCCGGATAGGCCTTGGCGTATTCTTCGAAGGCAGGCTGCATCAGTGCCAAAGCACCACCAACATCCATGACGGTGACAACGACCGGGGCGGCGGGGAGGGCAGGAGACTTGGCCCACGTGCTCGTCATACCCGCCACCACCGAAGCGCTCATCCCGCCAAGCACCACCCGGCGGTTTATTCGAAACTGATCATTTCCCATGTAAATTCCCCTTATTGTTCTTAGATATTTCAGGCGTAATGTCTGCTCTCACTGCCGGTACGGACACGGCGGACGGTCATTGCGTCAGACCATTCAATTTCCGTATCGGGCAGCGTGATATTGTGGGCATGAAGGACGGGGGCGAGCGCATCAAGCAGCCGCGTTGAGGCCATTTCGACGGCCTGATCAAAACGCGCAATGCCCCAGCGGACCAGATTGCGCACGGCACCATCAAGACACAGCGACGAACCAGCCAGGCCAATTGTACCGGGCAGGCGAACGGTCCCGTCTTCAGACCGTTCAATCCGCATTCCGGCAAAGTCATAAGTACCGGCCGCAACGGCCGCAGCAGCGACGGCATCAGTCACCAGCGCCGACCGTTCGAAACCCTTGGCCCGTATCAGTGATTTCAATGCCTTGGGTGGAAGGTGAATGCCATCGGCAATGAATGTGGCCAGCAGCCGGTCTTCGCCAAGCTGGGCAAACAGCGGATTATCCAGCTTCGCCATGACCTGTGGAATACCATTGCCAAGATGCGTCGACATGGTTGCACCTGCCGTTGCGGCGACATCGACCATGGCAAAATCGGCTGAGGAATGGCCAATCGACACCAGAACATTCCGGGCTTTCATTGCGCGAATGAAATCAAGGCCACCGGATATTTCCGGCGCAACGGTCACCAGCAGAATGGGGCGTTTCAGCAAAGCCTGCAGGCGGCTAACCAACGCCGGATCGGCGGCGGTCATGGCCCCTGCCGGGTGGCAGCCGGAAAAGCCCTGTGCCGGATTGAGAAACGGTCCTTCCAAATGATATCCCGGACACATAAGAGACCCGAGTCGGCTCGCTTCAATGCATTCGTCCAGCACGGAAAACCGCGCTTCCAGCTCGTCGGGATAGGCCGTGATGATGGTCGGCAGGCACGTTGTGACGCCCGTCGCCAGCATCGCTTCCAGCGCATAATCGAGCGCATCGGGCGTCAGATCGGCGGAGTTAAAATCCACACCGGCAAAACCATTGACCTGAATATCGACGAGCCCCGCTGTCATCATGACAGTTTCGATGCGGAATCTGGATCAAGCAGCATGATTGTTTGCGGATGGGTCTGAATGATCGAAGCCGGGTGGCGCGGATCGACTGCGCCCTCCATCGCATCCCTGACCGCCTGCGCCTTGCGTTCGTCGGGAACGGAAAGAATGATCAAACGGCTTTTCAATATCTGCCGGATGCTCATCGAAATGGCCTGCTGCGGCACGGCCTCAAGCGAGGGGAACCAGCCTTCGCCCATCTGCTGTTTGCGGCAGGCTTCATCCAGCGTCACGACGATATAGGGCTCGTCCGTGTCGAAATCGGCGGGCGGATCATTGAACGCCAGATGGCAGTTTTCGCCGATACCGGCAAAACACACGTCGATATCATGATCGGCGATCAAAGCGCCAAGGCGCTTGGCTTTCGCTTGCGGATCACGTTCGGCATTGACCGGATGAAAGGTCACCTTGCCGCCAAGCGGCACAATGAAACGTTCCTGCAGATATTTGCGGAAGCTGGCGGGATGGGTGATGTCCATGCCGACATATTCATCAAGATGGAATGCCGTCACCCGGGACCAGTCGATATCAGGCGCAGCAACAAGATTCTGCAGAAGTTCGAACTGGCTCGCTCCGGTCGCAACAATGATCGAAGCTTTGCCGTTAGCCACAATAGCCCTGCGAATAGCCGCAGCGCCAAGCTCGGCACCGGTCGCGCCCAAGGTCTGCTTGTCAGATAAAATACGCACGTCCACCATGGGCTTTACCAACCTTCTTGCATATGCTTTTCACCGTAGGCGCCATTGTAAGCATAGCTGTCCATGGCTTCGCAAGGTATTTTAGAATAATATTGTTCTAAAATAAGAATAGGGTTGTTTCCGCATGCTTCTGACCATCGACGAGACGCGCTATGACGACGCCCATCAGCGTGATTGTGCCCGCGTCATTGCACTGATTTCCGCTGGCAATCAGCATTCCCGTCCGGGCATTGCCGAACTGCTCGAAATGACATCGACCACCACGTCAAAAGTTGTTGGAGATCTCATTGCTCGTGGTCTGCTGGTGGAAAAAGCCGGTGAAAAAAGCGGGCGCGGCCGACCCGCTATCCAGATTGCCCTCAATTCCGGGCGGCTTGGTGCCACGGTCATCCACATCTCCAGCCGGGCCCTGCGCGGCATAGTCGTGGATTTCGGCGGCAATATTCTTGAGCGTCAAAGCCTCGATATCCCAACAGGTGCGAACGCCGATCAGATGACATCCGCGATGCGGGGACTTGTCGAATCCCTCAAAGCCAGACTGCCTGATGGTATGCAGCATCTCGGCACGTCGGTTTCTGTATCTGGCGTTGTCGATGTGCAAAGCAAGACATGGCTGCTAACCTCCCGCTGGCCCAACATTCGCGATTTCGACATTGCCGCCGCGCTTGAACCGGTAACGCCTGCGGTGTTTGTTTGCCGCCATCTTGATGCAGAACTGAATGCCCGCACCTTGCAGGATCCGGTCTATGGCACCGACAATACGCTGCTACTGCATTGGGGCTGGGGTATCGGCCTTGCCTATAGCGTCAATGGTGACCCGTTTATTCGCGCCGGTGGTCCATTCGGTGAAATCGGCCACTGGCGTTTCAACCTTTTGGAAGACCGGCCCTGCGGTTGCGGCAATTATGGCTGTCTCGAAACAGCGGCATCGCTCTGGGCGCTGCTGCCGCAGATGCGCGAAATCTGGCCGGACCTGTCGGAGGATGAGGAAGTGCTGGCAGGACAGATGGCTGAACGGCCCTTGATCGATATGCCCGATATCCAGACAGCATTAAAGCTCACAGCACGTTCGCTGGCGAATGTCTGCCGTCTGCTTTTCCCCAAGCGGGTGATCATGACCGGGCCATTCGTTGCCAATTCAGATGTCTGGCAGGCATTCGAAATGGCCTTCCGCGCTGAAGGGTTGATCGGAACGCTCGACCTGCCGGTACTGATAGCCGACAAATCCAGCGAGGAATTCGCCATTCTTGGCGCTGTCCGGCCACTGCTCAATCTGGGGCTTGAGACATTCATCCGATCGTGAGATGACACTGCCTGCGAATATTCGATTGCGCGCAACAGCCACGGCCCGCCGCCGGTAGCACAAAGCAGGACACCACACGGATCATGACACAGCAATTCATCGATCACCTTTCGACAGAGCTGAAGGGTTTGAAGGAGGCGGGACTTTACAAGTCGGAGCGCATCATCACCTCCAAGCAGGCCGGACGGATTGAAGTATCGGGCGGCGCCAAGGTTCTGAATTTCTGCGCCAATAATTATCTCGGCCTTGCCGACAATGAGGAACTGGCCGAAGCTGGCAAAGCTGCCCTCGACCGTTATGGCTACGGCATGGCTTCCGTGCGCTTCATCTGCGGCACGCAGGAAGAGCACAAACAGCTGGAAGCGCGGATTTCCAGCTTCCTTGGCCTTGAAGACACGATTCTTTATTCCAGCTGCTTTGATGCCAATGGCGGTCTGTTCGAGACACTGCTCGGCGAGGACGATGCGATCATCTCCGACGCGTTGAACCATGCATCGATCATCGACGGCGTGCGTCTGTCCAAGGCCAAGCGCTTCCGCTATGCCAACAATGACATGGCTGCGCTGGAAGAAGAGCTGAAGAAGGCGGAAGGCAGCCGCTTCAAGCTCATCGCCACCGACGGTGTGTTCTCCATGGACGGCATTATCGCCAACCTGCAGGGTGTCTGTGATTTGGCTGAAAAATATGGCGCGATGGTCATGGTCGATGACAGCCATGCGGTTGGTTTCGTCGGCAAACATGGCCGCGGGTCCGCCGAACATTGCGGCGTCGAAGGCCGTATTGATATCATCACCGGCACACTCGGCAAGGCACTTGGCGGCGCATCAGGCGGCTATACATCAGGGAAAACCGAAGTTATCGATTGGCTGCGCCAGCGTTCACGGCCCTATCTCTTCTCCAATACGCTCGCACCGGTCATTGCGGCAGCGTCGCTTAAAGTTTTTGACCTGATCGACAATGGCGCCGACCTGCGCGCACGGCTCAGCGCCAATGCCACGCATTTCCGCCGCGACATGACCAAGCTCGGCTTTACCCTTGCCGGTGCCGATCATCCGATCATTCCCGTCATGCTGGGTGAAGCCACGCTCGCACAGGAAATGGCATCACGCATGCTGGAAAAAGGCGTCTACGTCGTCGGCTTCGCTTTCCCGGTCGTACCGAAAGGTCAGGCCCGCATCCGCACCCAAATGTCCGCTGCCCACACAACCGAAGATGTCGCCCGTGCTATAGACGTCTTTGCCGAAGTGGGTCGTGATCTCGGCATTATCAAATAGGAACAAAACCATGTCGAACATGATGAAGGCACTGGTAAAGGCAAAAGCGGAACCGGGCATCTGGATGGAAAGGGTTCCTGTTCCGGAGCCCGGCGCCAATGATGTGCTGATCCGGGTCAAGAAGTCCGCAATCTGCGGGACGGACGTTCACATTTACAATTGGGATCAGTGGGCACAGGCAACAATTCCGGTGCCGATGGTCGTGGGCCATGAATTTTGCGGCGAGATCGCTGAAATCGGCTCGGCCGTGACCAAATATAAGGTCGGCCAGCGCGTTTCCGGCGAAGGCCACATTGTCTGCGGGACATGCCGCAATTGCCGGGCGGGCAGGGGGCATCTCTGCCGTAATACACTGGGTGTCGGCGTGCATCGTCCGGGTTCGTTCGGCGAATATGTCTGCATTCCCGAAAGCAATGTCGTGCCGATTCCGGATGATATTTCCGATGAAATCGCTGCGATCTTTGATCCGTTCGGCAATGCCGTTCATACTGCCCTGAGTTTCGATCTGGTTGGCGAGGATGTCCTCGTAACCGGTGCAGGTCCTATCGGCATCATGGGCGCCATGGTTGCCAAGCGCTCCGGCGCACGCAAAGTGGTGATTACTGATATCAATCCGTCACGCCTCGCACTCGCCAAGAAGATGGGTATCGATCACGTGGTCGATGCATCGAAGGAAAATCTGACCGATGTCATGCGCCAGATCGGCATGACCGAAGGGTTCGACGTGGGTCTTGAAATGTCCGGCGCGGCACCAGCTTTCCGTGACATGATCGACAAGATGAACAATGGCGGCAAGATTGCCATTCTCGGCATTGCGCCGACCGGCTTCGAGATTGACTGGAACAAGGTCATCTTCAAGATGCTCAACCTGAAGGGCATTTACGGCCGCGAAATGTTCGAAACCTGGTACAAGATGATTGCCTTTGTGCAGGGTGGTCTCGATCTGAGCGAGATCATTACCCATCGCCTGCCGATTGATGATTTCCAGACCGGATTTGATGCCATGCGCGCGGGCAGCTCCGGCAAGGTGGTTCTCAGCTGGCACTAATTATGTGCCGGTTTCGCAATGACGCCATTTCATGGCGTCATAATCGGCGCAACATTGCGCCGATAGATGTAGTTCATGGTGCATTCGGAGGTTTTTGCCCATGACCAAGATGCTTGCGACCGTTCACAGCGTTGAAGAGGCGGAAATTGCCCTTCAATGCGGGGCCGATGTTATTGACCTGCCGACATCCGATGTGGAGACACTGCGGCCTTATGCAAAAATAGCGGCCGGCAAGGCTTTGCTGTGCGCTACGCTGGAACGGCAGGACGCGCCGGAGCGTGCGGGGGAACTGTCAGCGCTCGGCGTCGGTTTCATCAAGATCATTCTTGAACCGTCCACATCCGCAGATCCGCTGCCCGATCTTGGCAATGACGTGAAATGGATCGCTGTTATTCATGTCGATCTGACAAGCGAGCTGCCTGACGCCGCCAGCCTTGCAGCGCAATGTTTCCATGCCCTTTTGCTGGATACAAGCAATGGGTCACGCCTGCTAAACCATCTGCCGCTTTCAACCATTGATGCCTATGTCAGGCAGTGCCATGCCCTGTCATTGCTGGTGGGCGTTGCCGGAGGGCTCGAAACGCCGGATATTTCCCGCCTTTTGAGTTTTCAGCTGGATATTCTGGGTTTCCGCGAAGCGCTTCTGGATGGTGCAGGAACGATTGACCTGCAGGCCACGGCCAAAATCCGTGAGCTCATTCCCGAGGAACGCCGCACCAGCCTTGCACCCGGTGTTGATTATCAGTTGTTGGCCGCGCGCGGCTATTTCCCCGACCCTGCCGAAGAAGGTCTTGGCACGGACAAGATTTTTGTCCGCGACTTCGTCCTGCCGGTGCATATCGGCGCCTACAGTTTTGAGCATGGCATTGCCCAAAAGGTGCGGTTTGACGTGACTGCCGAAGTTCTGCGTGTCACCCGCAACCCTGAAGATATGCGCCATATCGTGTCCTATGACCTGATCATGGACGGTATCCACGCCATCGTCGCACGCGGCCATGTCGAGCTTTCCGAAACGCTGGCCGAGCGCGTGGCCGCTTTCATTCTGGAAAACCCGCGCGTAACCCGTGTCATCGTCCGTGCGGAAAAGCTGGAACTGGGACCGGGCGGCGTTGGCGTCGAGATTGAGCGCAAACGCGAAATGCAGGCAGCTCCGGCGCTACCGGCCAATGCACCAGCACCGCGCCAGCGCCGCGATCATTAAGGTTTTCGAGCCAAAACTTCAGCCGCAGTGGGTTTGCCTGTGATGGCGCGTTGAATGGCCTCTTTTGTCGCCTGATAATTGTAGTCATGAATTTTCGCGTCGTCACTGGCCTGCCAGTGGATGAACACGCCGACGCAGATGAACAGATTGTCGGCTTCGTTTTGCGGAATGGTGCCATCTGCTACCGAATCGCGCACAGCTTCGGCAATACCAAGCTGTGCTGGCCCGAACAATTGCATGGCCTGACCGGCGCCCCGGATCGTCACCTTGTTGTACATGACAGTGCTTGGCTTGCACGGCAGGTTCGGCTCGATCACCGCCAATACGGACGTAAATCCATCCTTATTGTTGGTGAGCGCATTGCAAAAGGAGGTTTCGACCGCACTGCCACGCGGCCCGATCAACAGGTCAATATGGGCAACCTCGTTGCCATCGCCCACCAGCGATTCCCCGACCATAACCCTGTTGATGATTTGCATGCCGATTCCTCCGTCCTGAGCAGCTATAGCTCAAGACGGAGAAAACCGGAAAAACAATCAGAGCGTGAGATCGAGTGTCTTTAGCCGCTCCGCCACGTCAGCCTTGCGATCCGGATGAATGGCAAGAATGTTGGCTACTCTTCCTGACGGAAAGGCGAGATCTATCGCCTGGGCGCTTGGTAAATGCCGCACGGATTTATCAAGCACTTCCCATATCTCGTAACCCCAGCCTGCCAGCTGATCGAAAATCCTGCCCGGCGTGGTCCTTGAAAGGGCGGCAAGCACATCGCGGTTGACCTCGACCAGCATGGTCGGATTCGAGGACGGAATGGTCTTGGCAGCTCCGGCAAAAAACAGACCTTCCGCGCCTTCAATATCGATCTTTATCGAATCGGGCTTCAATCCTTTGACGACAGCATCCAGTGTTTCAACTTTCGTGCTGCGCTCCGACTTCGTGTTTCCCGAACCGGCAATCAGACTGGTTGCGCCAGCATTGACCGTATGCTCCGCAGCATTGAGTTCCATGGTGCCGGGTGCGTCGGCAAGCGCGAGCTTGTGCACTGTGACGACTTTCGACAGCTTGTTTTCCACGATGGATTTGCTGAACAGATTCCACAAGTGTGGGAGCGGTTCGAAGGAAACCACCTTTCCAGAGAACCCCGGCTTTGTGGCCACAGACAGGGAATAGTAACCAACATTGCCGCCAACGTCGAAAAACACGCCCTTATCCGGGGTCACAGCTTTTATGATGTCGATATCGAACTTCTCATAACCGCCGTTAAAGATACCGAACGTCATGTGATATTGACGCAAATCGAGATAAATCTTGAAGTTGTTCTTTGTTTCGAACAAAACCTCGATACTTCTCGGTACAAAATTCTCAAAAATAACTTCCGCGTGCTTTTGGTGAAATTCCACCGAAGAGAGAAATCTTCTTCGATGTTCGCCAAATGAAATATCCGAAATGTTCAACAAATGTTCGGATATGACTTTTTTCTCTTCAGGGTTTGCTTCGCGTCCAAGGATAAATTTGTAGCAATTCAAAATATCATTGTAACTCGTCATGACGCCTTCACATTCATTGGAATTCATTTGCTACATTGATGGAAAGTCTTGCGGTCACCGCACAGTCTGTACGGCATTTTCTAACAATTCATCCAATACTTGAAAATGTCCATTCCAATCTTGTGAAGCATGCTGAGATTTGCTGCGATATTCACTGGTATGAGCATCAATTGCGGCCCGCCATCCCAGCCCGTCACACGGATCAAGCAGGGTCGCCTGATCGCCTATGATCTCTTTATGTGATGGAATGTCTGATGCAATCACCGGTGTGCCTGTTGCCATGGCTTCAGCCACAGGCATGCCATAGCCCTCAACGAACGAAGGGGCGAGGAGGGCCGCGGCGCCGGACAAGAGGTCGGCCAGTGCGGCATCGCCGAGATCAGATACCTCGATCACCATATCACGCAGTTGCGGACAGCGATCGAGCGTTGCAAAGACCTGTGCATTTTCCCAGCCACGCTTGCCGGCAATAACCAGACGCGGCGCGCTGTCACCATCACGCTCGACCAGCCAGCGCCACAATTGCAAAAGC
The DNA here is from genome assembly GCF_014189505.1 of Phyllobacterium sp. 628. Lineage (GTDB taxonomy): Bacteria > Pseudomonadota > Alphaproteobacteria > Rhizobiales > Rhizobiaceae > Phyllobacterium. The sequence continues at coordinate 212,789 of NZ_CP050300.1, forward strand.
AGAATGTGATTCTTGCGCGGCTCAATCGTACCGACGATGACAAAGTAGGGATTCTTCGTCCGCGTTACACCTGAGCGATTCGTCTGGCGGAAACTGCTTTCGATGCCGGGAGGCAAAATGGCAATCGGCGGGGCTTCCCGGCCACGATCTTCGGCAAACGAACGCAGCGAGCGGGCAGTGGTCTGCGAATTACACAACACAAGACCAGCATGACGCAGCACGGTTTCCATCCGTTGCAGATGGCGTTGCGGCTCTCTCTTGCGGACAAATTCCGGATGGGTAACCGGAATGAGGTCATGCACATAGAAAACCCCACTCCGCCGTCTGCTATCAAGCCATGAGAACGCAGCTGGCCTGTCGAGATTGGTATGCGAAACATGCACAAAAGGTGCATTGCGCTCCACCGGACCCGCCGGAAGCCATGCCCGCAATGACTTGCCGGCAGCCAGACTCCATTGCTTTATTTTTGTCGGCTGCGCCGGAGCCGATGCGCGCTTCAAATCGCACCAGGAAATTTTTCCGTCGATGGCCGCGTAGATCTGTTCCAGTTCCATCGATTGTTTTGGGCTGAGTGCTGTTCCTGACCAGCGTTTGCTGAGATCCGTAATCAGTCCTGTTGCACGCCCCTCATCGATAGCGATCGGCTTGTTGCGGCCCATCTCGACAAAGAACGAGCTGCGCGCCCGGGCCCAAAGGGCATATTGCAGTTCAAAACGATCAATACCCGTTGGCGTCGAGTAGTGGGACCGTCCGATCAGCCGCGAAATATCCATTGCAATTGCATTCATCTTGCCCACCCCAGCCGGTGCAAAGACCGGCGTATGAAATTGCGTTTTTCGCCACGTGTTCTATGAATTTCGTTGATCACGTCTTCGACCTCGCAGGGCAGTCCCGTGTTGCCGGAGAGGTAGCGCGGATAAAGGATGAGAACGCCCGCGATCAATTGGTCCAGTGACAGCTTGCGCCGCGGCCGCAGCGGCGTAACGCCATCACGGGTCAGTCCCCAGCCCGCATAGAACGGTAGCCCGTAGCACGAGACGGGGCGGCCACGGATCAAGGCTTCAAAGCCCATCTGCGATGTTGCGACATGCACTTCGTCGCTGACGTCAAGCAGTTCGCCAACTGCAACATTGCCGACCACCAGATCGGCTATCTCATGCAGCAATGCGGCGTCGGACAGCCCCTTGCGCTTGCCAGCCAGCAGATCGGGATGCTCTTTATAGATGAGGAAGGCATCGGGCTGGCGGCGGCGCACGATGCGCAACAGGTCGATATTGGAGACACAGTTCGTCAGGCCCAATCGCAGCGAGGCGTCATCGGGAACCTGTCCCGCGACAAGGATGATGGGCCTGCCGCCAGCCAATTCGCGGTAATCCGGCGATTCATCCGCGTCGAGATTATATTTGGTGATGCCATGACGGACGATCTGCTGGCGCAGACGCACGGCTCTTGCGAGCACATCCGGGTTGAATTTAGCCGTCCGAAGCAGCCGCTCCAATCCACTTTCGCTTGTTGCATCGTAGTAGATGCCCTCGCGATCAATACAGAGCGAAGATGCAGGCGTCAGACTTGCTCCAAGACCTGCCGAGCGGATGAACCCGTCTTCCATGCGCAGCACCGGCAAAGGCAGGGATAGCGGGGGGACGCCGTCCGGCATGGGTGTCTTGTGACCCCAACGGACCAGATAATCGGCCTTCGCCAGTTGCTCGTTGCTTGGCGTTTCACTGCAGAACGTCACCTGGGACAGAGGCCCTTGCAGGAAGCCTCTGACAGTGGGCCATTTGTGCCGGGAGAAGCCTGCACAGAGATAACGGCCGCGCCGTTCCAAAGCATGGTGACGCCAGGCAATCAGCCGGTCAATCGCCTTCTCCGCTGTCGTCTGCATACGTGTGACAGGATCAACGTAGAGCGGGTATTGCAGAAGCGTTGCGGCAACGAATGCATCAAGGTCGACCTTGCGGTTGCGGCGTCGCAGGGCGGCGCTGGCTATCTCGCCTTCTGCCCAATCCTGGGTCAGTCCCCAACCCGCATAGAACGGCACGCCAAATGTCGTTACCGGCACGGAGCGCATTAGCGCGTCAAAGCCGAACTGACTTGAAACCGTCCAGACTTCATCAACAACATCGAGCAAAGCATGGGGAGAAATATTCTCATCGATAAAGCGAACATTCGGCTCATCGGCAAGGTGGCTGAGATAGCCCCTGGCAAACCCGGCCACAATATCCGGATGACTTTTGACAAGAACTGTCGCCCCCGGCACCGCACGCGCTTCCTGCCACATGTGCCGGAAGGACTGTTCGTTCGCGCCTGCACCTGTAACCGAATAGTCGCCCGCAACCTGATCAATAAGCAGAATACGCCTGCCGCGACTTGCGGGCAGGGAAACCGGATAATCCAGCAAGTGATTGTATTTGGTCAGCCGCTCCACAACGATCTGGTGGCGCAGATTGCGTGCACGCTCCAGTTCCGGCTTGTTCGCATCCCTCAACAGCAATTCTTCCAAACGCGAGGGTTTGGCCGCATTGAAATAGATACCGACGTCATCCGCGACCATGGAAACAGGTGGGGCACCGGTTTTGCCGAGCCCGACGGATCTGAGAAATCCATCTTCCAAAGACCAATAGGGCAGACCACGCAACCGGGCCAACGTCTGGGCCATCCGGGCCAGCGGCTTTTCACCCCAGCCGACCACGCCATCCGCGTCAGTCCAGGCAAATTCCGCTGATTTGATTGCTTTCGCCCCAAGTGCCGGGCCAATCAACGGGAAACGTAACTGCGTTGGCAGAAATGCCAGAAGCTCCGAGCCTTGCGGCGGCAACCATCCGGTTGATGCAAATGTTCCGATGAAATCGGTACCGAGGCTTGCCGGAATTGTCTCGCGAATGGGGAGCGTTCTTGCAAAAGCCATGGCGATCAATTCGGAATGTCAGGTGACAGGGGAGAGAATAGATCACGGTCCCGGCCGGATGCCGAAGGATCCTGCGCGCCCTCCATCTGCCGCCCGTGAACAGCGTCCGGGGCGGTCACGGTAACGACCTTCAAATCTGTCTGAAGCTTTTGAACAACGCGCTTGCACGTCGTCTCGAGCAGGCTGCGCAGATAGAAGCTGCCATTGATCAGGCTCTCGTCGTGCATCCGAGTATTGAATGCCTTGACTGCATCGCGGCGCGGCGCGGTTGGCGAACACCAGAAACCGTCCATCCCATACGCATCGTCCTGATTACGGCTGCCAAGCCCCCAGACCAGATCGCGTTTGTTATAGATGGCTTCACCAAGTGCAAGCACGGGTTTGCCGTGATTCAATGCAAGCAGTCCGGATGTGCTGTTGACCGTCACCAGACCGAGAGAATGGCGAATGAGCAAGCCGATCGAGCCATCGTCGACAATGTGCACCCGGTCTGCACACCCGGCAATCCGGGCCAGTTCCATTGCAAAAGGCCGGTAACTCTTATGGCCGCGATCCATAGGATGTACCTTGATGACCAGGTGATGCGAGGGCGCTGCGAATCGCTTGAACGAACGGATGCTCTCGGTGATGAGCTTTTCCATGGTCCAGCCGCGACCGTGTCGTAAAAGCTGCTGGTCGTCATGAACCTGCAGAGCAACGACGAAATACTGGTTCTCCAGATTCTCGATCAGGTTCAGCATCAATTCGTTGTTTGCGGGGTAGTGGCGAATCTTGCGGCAGAAGTTCCGGGTCCAGAGAATGGATTCTGAAAATATTCCGCGGCTCCGATGATGGAGATTGCCACGAAAGAAGACCGCGCCCGTCATCTTGGCGAGGTAGTAGCGAATGGCAAAGAACGTCATCGCCCGAAACAGATTGCCCTTCACGGGCTCCACCGGTCCGGCGGCCGAATACCCATGGTGGACAGGTTTCGGACGGCGCAGCGGCGACAGTGCGTTGTTGCCATCCCATTCACAGGTAATGAAGTTCGGGCGCACATAGCCTTCTTCAAAACAGGAAACTGGAACGCCGGCACGCAGCGCCACCATAATGGCCTGGCGGTGATAGGGTCGGCTGTCGCCAAACAGAACAATTGCCTCAGGCCGCCTGCTGCGGATGAATACCTCCAGCCAATCAGACCAGGCGTCCATTGAACCACAGAAATTCAGCGTGCCGGTACCATGGGAAAACAACCAGTCACCGCCATTGAAGTTAATCTTGAGGACATCATAGCCCTCAGCTTCAAATGTGCCGCCCAATGTACGGAAAAATGGCCCGACAGGGCCTTGTAACAACAGAACCAGCGGCTTTTCGGAAGTAAGGCAGCGAATTGCGCGTCCACGACTCGGGAAAGGAACGATTGTACCAGATTGCCCGGATTTCTCCTTCACAGGTCGTCAAGCCCCCTTCGCCATCGGCTTCTGGCTGACGCAACGCCACTCAGAACCCAAAACAAACGCAATTTCAGACAGTTATTTCATTCTGATTTTTTTGGCGCCATACTAATTCCGCCACAACAAGTATAATTACGACAATAAGATATATATTTGGTGTAGTATGGTTTTTATTGTACATTTGTTTTTCAGTGTTTTAAATTATACCAATAGTTCCAAACTGTTATAATTGCGCAATGTTTATTTTATCTATATCTTGCGTAGCAATTGACCTCTGTGTTTCTCTTATGGAGACGAGTATGAAGTTGGTGTTGCCAAGCAAACGTTACATTCCCGGCTTCTTGACCCATAGTTGCGTGATCGCATGACACGACTCAGTCCCAACGACGAATTTCTTGATTACATGACTCTGGTTGATATCGGACAGTGCGGTGTTAGCCCCGCACAGAAGGGCGAGCAACTGCGCCGGATAAAAGCATGGCTGCGGCGCCACGCCCTGTTGATTGTTCTCGTTATTATCCCGACGACTTTGGCAACGATCTATTACGGCTTCATCGCTTCGCCGCAATATGCTTCAGAAACACGATTCGTTGTTCGCAGCCCAAACCGGAATGCGGCCGGCATGCTGAGCGGATTTCTGCAAAGTACAGGCTTCGTGCGGGCACAGGACGATAGTTACGTCGTGATGGAATATATGGAATCGCGCGCCGCCGTCAGCACGCTCGAGTCCGCGAGCGATTTGCGGGAAATACTCTCGCGGCCGGAAACAGATTTTCTGACACGTTTCCCCAGACCTTGGAGCGATGGAACGGAAGAGGCGCTTTACAAGCACTATCTCAAGTTCATGACGATCGACACGGATTCAAGTGGCGGGGTTACAACACTGGAAATGCGTGCTTCCCGTGCTGAGGATGCGCAGAAACTAACGGAAGCGCTGCTCGTCGGCGCTGAAACGCTGATCAATCGGCTGAATGAACGAGCCCGTCAGGATGCTATCCGTTTCGCCAAGCTTGAGGTAACCGATAGTGAAAAGCGCATGGCAGAGGTGCAAAAGTCACTGACGGATTTCCGCAACAAGGTGGCCATGATTGATCCCGGCAAGCAGTCAGCGGCTATGCTCGATATGCTTGCGAAATTATCTGACGAGGTTTCCAAGAGTAAGGCTCAATATGCCGCGCTCATCCAGCAAGCGCCACAAAGCCCGCAAATTCAGTCGCTGCGCAGCAGCATTGATGCGATGGAAACTCAAATCAGCAACGAGCGGTCCCGCATTGTTGGCGGCGACGCGTCGATGGCCCCTCTTATCTCTCAGTATGAACAATTGCTGCTGCAGCGCGAGCTTGGCATGCGCATGCTGGAATCGTCGGCAACATCGCTCGAAAATGCAAAAATCGAGGCGCAGAGACAACAGCTCTATCTCGAACGTATCGTCAATCCAAACCGTCCCGACTATGCGCTTTATCCGAAGCGGCTCTATTCAATCTTTCTGGCCTTCGCAATTTGCTTTGCGAGCTTCTGGATCATCCGCTTCCTCCTCAACCAGATCTATGAACATGCCGAATCATGAGTTCATCTGACACCATCGTTTTCAACGGTAATGACGGCGCGCCGCCGGTGCAGTTCACGACAAACGTTCCCTCCCCTGTTCCGTCAGGAGACGGCATTATCGGGGCTTACAACCTTGTCAAAGAATACCCTGTTCAGGGCGGCATGCGCCGTGTCCTGGACAATGTCAGTTTCGAGGTGGGGCCGGGCGAAAAAATTGCAGTTCTTGGCCACAATGGCGCTGGTAAATCCACTCTCGTCCGGCTGATTGCGGGCATTGAACCACCCACATCCGGCAAAGTAACCCGCTCCATGTCTCTCTCTTGGCCTATCGCACTCAGTGGCGGATTCGGTGGATCAATGACCGGGCATGATTGCGCCCGTTTTCTGTCCCGAATCTACAACCGGCCGGTCGATGAAATTCGTGACACGGTTGAAACATTCAGCGACCTTGGCAAATACCTGAAAATGCCAATCAAGACCTATTCTTCCGGGATGCGGGCACGCTTGTCCTTTGGCCTTTCCCTTGCAATTGATTTTGATTGCTATCTGATTGATGAAGTCATCGCCGTTGGCGACCAGCGCTTCCAACGCCGGTCATTTGATGAGCTGTTTGTAAAGCGAAAGAACCGAGCCATGATTATTGTTGGCCATACTCTGGATATCATCGCCGACCAGTGCAAGTCCGCTCTCGTTCTGAAGAACGGCCGGGGCCGTGTCTTCGACGATGTGAAATTCGCGTTCGATATTTACGCCTCGCTGTAAGCAGCCGAACCGGGCGTCTCAATCGCGTTGAGCGATAAAATAATACGCGTGGATTCCCGTGGTTGAGCGATCATGTATCAGATGGACCTTTGTCATCTGGTTTTTATGGAAAAGCGCCAGGACCGTGTTGGCGTCATAGTCATACATCTGGATATCCGGATGCCCATAATTATCGCGGTCGATGAAAACCGTTTCATTCTTGTAGTAATCGTTGCGAAAATACATGACACGATCGTTGTAATATTCGGTGCGGTTGGCAGTTTTGAACAATGGCACGTGCAGGGAGGCGACGCCGCCGCTTTTTACGCATTGCAACAGATCATTGATGATGAAATAGCCACGGCGGGGCTCAATATGCTGCAACACGATATAACTGTTAAGCCAGTCAGCCTTCACGCCCTCCTTGACCAGAATCTCTGGAGATTCGACGCAGCGCACATTGTTGAGCCCGTGGCTCGCAACATTCTTGAGGGTGATGGAGCGCATCGTTTCCGATATGTCGATGCCAATAGCGCTCTCTGCCTGCTCCGCCAAAGGGATAAGCAGCCGCCCTACACCGCAGCCAAAATCGATAACCGATTCCTTTGGCGTCGAGAAATCCGGAATGAGGCCCTTTATCAATGCGGTAAGGTTGGCGATATCCGCACGCCCAGTGGCAAAGAAGGTGTCCTTGTGCTTTTTCGTCAGCTTTTTTGACTTGAACTCATCCTCGGTAAGGACAGCCCAATAGGCATTGTCTTGCGCCAGCTTTTCCCAGTCTTCATTTGTGTCGCGCATGGGATCCTCCATCGATGCTGTTCAGGTTTCAGCGAAAGGCCAAACGGGGTGGCCTACTCAAACTTAATATGACTTTTGACATGCTCGATCAGGTAAAGGCCAACGGCCGTGGTGAGCAGACAAGAGGTGAAAATATATGAAACGTCATAGAACGGTTTCACCGCATCACCGAAAGTGCCGGCGCGAAACATCTCAAAACAGTGAACGGTCGGAACGTAGAGGGCGAGTTTCTGCACATCATGCGGCAGCCACGCCACCATGAAAAACATGCCCGATACGGGCAGCATCAGATATTGCAAGGGCGGGACCAGCTTCTCCACAACCTCGAAGATTTCTGCCAGACCGGCGAGGATCAATCCCGCGCCAAAAGAGAACCACGCCATAAACAGCCAGCCGGCCAATATAAGACCGAGATCAGCAAAAGGTTCGATAAATCCCGCCAGAACAGCACCGGTATAAACAACCAAAAGCGCGAATGTCGTACCACCGATTTCAAGCAGTGCACGCGCAATCAGTGCGTCGGCAAGTTTGATCTGCCGATGATACATCAGGGGTATATTATGCTTCAGGCAGGATACCATGTGAGATGAGATATGCCGCCAAAGCGTCAATGGCATATACCCGCTGAGGACGAAGGCGATAACCGTCAAACCATGGGCTTCGTGCCGCATCAATGTCCACAGCAGCATGACGCCACATGTGAGAATCATCGGCTCGAGAATCAGCCAAAGGAACCCGATATTTTCACGGCCATACCTGGTGATCATTTCGCGCATGACCAGTGCACCCAGCACCCGCAACTGCGCACGCAACCCAATCCAAAATGGTGAACGTTTGTCAGATTTCGATAGAACAGCTTTCATCGAATGTTTTCTTCGACTTCCATTCACATACACGTCAGAAATGAACCATATACGTTCTTTCTCTCAACGCAAGGATCATCCAAGTACTTCACAAGGCATTTGTTTTAGCATTATACTGATATAGGTTTTAATACAGCGTGAAGGCAATTATGAATGTTGTCATCACAGCATCATATAAGGATTAATGCGATCAATAATCTTTCACCCGATGCATTTGTTCCAGCAGTTAAGCTAAAACGGCGTGGTTTGTTTTTTAAACTGTGGCGGCTACGCTTTCCGTTTATTATTGTCGTTCTTCCGGTTGTATCCGTCAGTTTGTATTATGCATTTATTGCGGCTCCGATGTACGTGTCGCAATCTTCCTTTGTCGTTCGCGTTTCCGCTCCACCCTCATCGTCGAGTTTTGGCAATTTGCTGCAGAACAGTGGCATCACGCGTTCGCAAGACGATACGTTTTCCGCACAGGAGTACATCAAGTCGCGTGATGCGTTGGAGCTGATGAGCAATGCCCTGCCGATCCGCAAATACTTCGCCAGACCGGAGGCGGATTTCTACTCACGTTTCCCGGCACCGTGGCAAAGCGGCCTGTTTGAAGAACTCTTCAAATATTATTCCAGCCGGGTGCGGATCAGCCACAATGATACGACCGGTATCACAGTTCTCAAGACATCAGCATTCCGGCCCGAAGATGCCTTTGCCATGAACAAGGAATTATTGCAGTTGGGCAGCGACCGACTGATGAAAATGAATGACCGCGCGCGCGGCGATGCAATCCGGTTTGCCACCGCGGAAGTCGCTAATGCCGAGCAGCGCATGATTGATGCGCAGAAAGCCATTACATTGTTCCGCAACAAGGAACTCATGATTGATCCGGGACAAAACTCAACATCTCTTGTCGAGTTGATGAGCCGGCTCAGTGCCGATCTCGCTTCGGCGCGTGCAAATCTTGCCGAGACCAGAGAGACCGCCCCGGATTCAAGTGCTCTGCCGTTCATCACCAGTCGGATCAGCGCTCTCGAAGAGCAGCTGAAACTTGAACAAGCAAAAATCGCTGGAAATGACGGCTCGATTGCTCCACGCATTGCAGACTATGAAGCCCTTATCCTGCAGAGAGAATTTTCCAACAAAGCATTGCTGTCAGCCTTGGATTCGCTCAAAACCGCGCGGGCGGATGCCAGAAGACAGCAGCTTTATCTGGAAGTCATCGTCCCGGCCAACCAGCCGGACAAGGCAGAACTACCAACCGAGCTCAAAAACATCACCATCGTTCTGCTGGTAACGTCCATCGGCTATTTGCTTGGCTGGCTGCTTCTGACCGCTATCCGCGATCATAGCAATTAGGCGGATGACGAGAAGCAGGTATAGATTTCATTAATACAACCCTGAATTTCCCGCTCGTGAGGCGACGTGGAATCAACGTAGCCCGCCCGCTCGAACTGCCGGTTGCGAGCCGCGATATAGTGTGCCAAGGCTGCGCGGTAATCGCCCGCTATCTTGTTAAGGTGGCCCAGTTGCACGTCCACATCTTCCAGACTGTCTGGATTGAACTCATTGGCATAGTCGCGATATTGCCCGTAAAGTGACCTTGCTTCTTCAAAATCACCGTCTTCCTTGGTAACATTGGCATAGACCGCGATCATATCAATCTGGCCGTTCTCCACGACAAGCTTCCGCAAGGCGGCGCGTGCCAGGGACCACTGCCCGGCATCCACCAGACGCATGGCGGCCCTTCGATCATCATCAATGCCGGGTTTCGACGAACTATTGCGCGATACGCTGACATGCCGTGCAATATCCAAATCATCGGGGGCCAATTTTGAGGCTTTTTTATACCAGTCATGGGCTTTCTTCATATCACCCATCCGGTTGAACAGGTGCCCAAGCTGGACATGAATATCAACGTCACGCGGATTAAGACCCAAATATTTGCGATAGGCAGTTTCGGCCTTGTCGTAACGCCCAAACTCCTTCTCGCTATGACCAAGCTGCACCAGAAGACCCGCCCGGGCGGGACTGTCCGCCACAGCGCGCGCATAGAACTTAGCCGCGCTTTCCCAATCGCCCCGATCACGGGCAGCGTCCGCTTGCGCAACAGCGCTCGGCGGCGCGTTTGTTATGTTGGCTCCAACCACTTCAAGCCCACGTTTCGCAGAGCGCAAAGAAAAGGGTAGCTTTATCATGTCTGAGCCTCACGCGGATTTTCCCGCTGCATAGATACTTCCCGCAGCCGCACCCAATGCAGTTCATCGGCAGTTTCAATCACTCTGAGCCGCAATTCGACAAACCGGTGCTCTTTGCGGATATCGGCAAGAAGACCGCCAACAAACGATCCGGCAATCGTAAAGTCCAAGAGAATGTCGAGGCCGGAATTGGCAACAAGCTGAACAGCAATTTTTGCTGCGTGATCTTGAACGAGATCAATCTTGACCAGCCACGACCCTTCCTGAAAGCTTCGCTTCGGGCCAACCATGAGCCAGCCGGGGTTCACTTTCCAGCCGCTATCGACGACATTCACCGGTTGCCGCAAAAGATCAGGACCTATCATCCATCCGGAATTCGGAACTTCCCGGATAAAAATCAAAGTCTCCTGTCCATTCAGGTTGTAAGCCAGTCCTGCAGGCATCGTTTGTGCTGCACTTTGATCCGCCGGGCCGTCCATGGCTTTCTCATTTTCCTCCAACGTATCCCACAACGAGAACTGGCCATCGCGCCGCGCTATTGCAACAACCTGTTTGACGATGTCGGCACGGGTTTTGACATTGCGTCTGAGATCAAATTCAAAGGACAGACGCTCCTTCTCAGATGGCTCCCGTCCACAGATTTTTGAGAAACTGTAGCGAAGAAACGCCACATTATCGTCAGGCGCAAAACGCGTGAAATTTTCGAGCAAGGCAAACTGGTCCGCCGGACGCCGTATCACCTGCGCCACAAATTCATCGAGCTTGCCATTGGTATCCGGAGATGCTGACCGCAAAGCGTCAATTATCTTCATACGGTTTGTGCCATTGCGAATAGCCTGCGCAAGATTATGCCGCTCTTCAACCGGCAGATCCGTCGCGGTCAAATTGAACGCGGAGGCCCAAGCATCGACGAATGCATCGGCTGACAGCGAAAAGACGTCTTTTGGCAAGGCTTGCAACGGGATTTTATGCAGCTCGGCGATTGTCATATTTTCGACCCAACATTTGTTCGATGACCACAACGTGACGCGCCGCGACGCGCGGGTAAGAATTCCACTCGGTAGCCTGTCGGCGATCGGCATCGCGCAAACCAAGCAGCGCAAGATTTTGTGCAAGACTTACCAGCGCCTCGGCCACACAATCAACATCCACCGAACGCACCACATGGCTTATCGGCCACATGTCACGCAGAACGGACGAGCGGGAGCAGAGAAGCGGGCGGTCAGCCGTCATGGCTATTCGTGCCGCACCGGTCGCGGTTTCCGTGGAAGCCCCATAGAGAAATGCCAGCAAATCACATCGGGCAAGCTCGTCTGAAAGCTCCGCCTCATCGACGAAATCAAAACGGGCTGATGCCACGTCGTGCAGATCAAAATAGTTGAGCAGATTTTCTACGGTGACGCGCGATGCACGTGATTGATCATTGGGCACCATGCAATTGAGCAGTTTAAGGCGCAGCCGCGGCTCGAACAGGCGTGCTTTGGCAAAGGCCCGCACCAGGAGATCTATGTTCTTATGCGGCATGAGGAAGCCAAACGAGCCAATCGTGAATGTCGACGGTTCCGGCTGTGGACCATTGTCCAAACTTTCGCGAACCCCGTGTGGCACGACCACAGGATTAGGGTGACCGGCATTCGCCAGAAGTCCGGCATCTTCGGCCGAATGGACAAAAACGACATCAAATGCCTTGGTCCATTCCAGATGACCGCCGCGCAGCGTCTCTTTCACACTGTGCATCGTGATGATGCGAAGCTTGTGGCTCGTATGCTGAAGTGTGCTTAGCAGCAGTTCCATATCGGGTGTCGAAAAATGCCCCGGATGATGCTGTATCCACACGACATCACCACGTGCCTGCTCGATCTCACCAATGAAACGCGTCAGCGATGCAAGGTCATAGCCCCACGGCCTCGTCGTTATCGCAGCCGTTTCAGCTGTTTTTTCCGCTGCACTATCCGGCAGGGCATCATCAACGATCCTGCGAGCATAAATATGTGAAAACCGTCCGGCGAGAGCGGGCGTAGAGAACAGGTGGCCGGAATAGGTTGCGAGACCGCATTGCTGCTGCCACGACGAAACAAGATCAATCGTCCACGGCCGCTTGAATCCGGCAATGAGTTTGACTGGCTTGGCAATCGCAGAAAGGACCCGGCCCGCAACTGCCTGCCAACTCATATGATCATCAAGAAGCTTCAGCGCATTTTTGCTGCGCATGCGCGCCTCCTCCTGGTTGCTGAGTGCCGCCCGCATCTGTTTTCCCAGATCCGCGACAGAAGGTTCGGCCCACAAACTGAGCGAGCCGGAGACATGCGCCAAGGATGGCGCCATATGATAGTCGACAAGCCAAGCCGTGCGGGGCGTGCAAAAATCGACCTGTCCACTGTAACCAGTCGTGACAACGGGCACCCCCAACCGCATCGCTTCAGCCAGCGGCAAACCAAAACCTTCGCCCCGGCTTGGCGCGACCACAAGTGCCGCTGTCCGGTATAGGGCGAGGAGCTCATCCGGATCACAATAGTCTTCAATCAGGATGACCGGCGGTGCGTCTTTCAACGCACCTTCAAACTTTGTCATCACCTTGCGGAGGATATTATCCGGATTGGGAAATGTCTTGATAACAAGTTCGACCGGTTCATCCTGCTTGAATGTCTGCGCATAGGCTTCAATGAGCACATCGATACCCTTGCGCGGAAAGCACGAGGACACGTGTAAAATCCGCTTTTTGCCATTGGAGGGCAGCGGCGATACGGCGCCCACTCCCGAGTCTGCGTGAACGTGGTCAGTGCCGTTGCCAACGACCTCGACGGGAATGGTAAGTCCGGACTGTACGAAGGCCTGCTTAACGAAATTGGCGGTAACCATGACCAGATCAAGATCACGGTTGAAGCGCGATACAAGATATTGGGGAACTTCCAGCTCTTCCCAGGCAAAATTTACATAAGCATTGAATTTGCCCACCATATCATGCGTGACTGGCGGCCATGTATTACGCAAATGGACGTCAAAGGTTTGACCTGCCGGATATTGCGGAAGCATCCGCCGTTTAACTTCCGGTGCCGCCGAAATACGGGCATCCGTTTGCCAATCCGACTCCGATGTATAGCAAACAATATCGATGCCGGTTGCGATAAGTGCCTGTGCAAGAAAGCGGTTGACGATAGCGAGACTGTAGTCGCCCTTGAATACACCGTCAAAAAAAACACGTTTGCCCGCGAATTTCCCAAGCAAAACCTTCAAATCAGTCATATTTTCATCAAGCGTATAAGGTGAAGCCAATAGTTCACTACGCATTCACTGCTCTCCAAAGCACTTATTAAAATGATTTCATACTGAAAAATGCAAATTGTAAATGGAGTATATTCTATCTCAACGAGATATTCTTGTTACATATGGTTAAAAGCATAGGATGCGCTCCGATGAAGGAGCGCATCCTATATTTATTACTTCGATTTATGAAGCTTTTGATTCTTCCATGCCATAGCCAAGTGCTACTTCGCGCTCTGCAAGCAAGGCACGAGCCTTGTCAACGGCTGGACCCCAATAGGTGAGGGGATAGCAAGCTTTCGCCTCTTTGGCTTTTGCCGAAGTGAACTGGAGAACACCGGGCTCAAGGAAGACATTTCTGTTGCCAAGATCAAGGTAAGTTTCAGCCTGCGCACCTTCAGCCCAGATTACATCATGCTCTTCAAGTTCGACGTGGAAGTAGTCGATAGGGCTGAGAATGATTTCCTGGGTGATCGTTGTCCCATTGATCAAAAGCTTTGCCGGAATGAGCGCGCCTTCGATGAACATGCAATGATCCGGAGAGACGAACAAATCCCGATGCGGTACATTTTCAGCGATGGCTCCGGCACGGATGCGAACCGGAAGTTCATCACGCGGCTTGTCCATAGCTTTCGGATCAAGCTTGCGACTGCCAATCCATTTCACAGCCACTGCGCCGTTGTTCAGACTGAGAACAAGGTCGCCTTCCTTGAGGAATTCCACAGGTACTTCGCCATCCGGCGTTGCAATCATGGTGCCGCGGACGAAGCAAGGCGTCAGGAAGGTAAGTGTGTCTGTGGTGTCACTGTAAGAGTAGGTCGCGCCGGCAGGAATGGTATAGGATACCGTAGCAAGACCCAATAGCCCCACACCGTGGAATGTAACCACATTGCCTGCCTGAGTGACACTGTTCGAACCGGTAATGGTAACCGTATCGCCGTTCTGCACATTCACAATGGTCGGAATCGACGTCAGAGGAAGGCTCAGAAGTGTCGATGGCATATAGGTGAAATGCCCACTACCGGCAGCATTGGCAAAATCGACCGTCGTCGTGTTCAACACTTCGACACTCAGAGCGGCCTGGTTGATGATCAGATTGCTGCCCGCACCGATATTGTAGTTGAACGTTGAGCCGGCACCAACGCCCGCAAGCTGTGCGCTTACCGTCAGCGTCGCGCCGTTGACCACATTAAGCGTTGTGGTGGTTAAGCCCGTAACGCCTGTAAAGTTGGTAACGGTAACGTTGACACCGCTAACGGTCAAAGTGGCGTTAGAAACCAGACCGAGATTTATTGTGTCTCCGTTGGCCGCACTTGTGGAATCGATTGTTGTATTTGTATTCTGAAGTAGCTGAACGTTTAGAATAGCCATAGCAAATCCCTCTCTGTTAAGAGCTGAGTGTTCGTTGTTTTATGCTCAGAATGAAGCGGATCAGAACTTGTAGTTCAGACCGATCCTTACAGTGTGAAAATCTGACGTTGCTTCTGTTGTCAGAATATCATCACCAATCTTGCGGCTGCCCAAGTTGATGTATTGATATTCAAGTTTTGCAGTCAGATGGTCAGTAAAGGCATGTTCCACACCAGCGCCCGCAACCCAGCCCGCGCGAGTCTTGCTTTCATCGATATAATTAACGCCGTCGACATCGACCTTGTATTTAACATTGCCGTAGGCCAGACCGCCTGTGCCGTAGATCATTGTGCGATCCCAGGCATAGCCAAGACGCGGACGGAGTGTTCCGAACCAGTTGATTTTGGAGCTGGCATGAACGTCTGAACCGAGGAAGCGCGTTGTGAAGTCATCATTGACATCGCCGCCCTGGAAATCCGCTTCAAGGCCGAGAACGAAATTGTTCATCTGATAGTTGTAGCCAATCTGCCCGCCGCCGAAGAAGCCGCTGTTTTCCAGCTTGTCGACGTCACCCAGATACCGGCCGAAAGTCCGCAGACCGACTTTATCATCGCCGGCGAAGCCATAGCCAGCGTTCACACCGGCATAGAAACCTGTCCATGTAAAAGCCGGTTCGGTGAATACTGCTTCCGGAGGAGCCTCTGAAACTGCATCAGCTGCGTAAGCACTTCCCGATAGAACTGCCGCCGCAAAGAACAAACCAATAGCACCAAATTTCTGCATGACTTCCACCTTAAAAAGACCAACTTTCAGATGGAAGAATGACATGTAATATTTATTCGAGATATACTTTAATTACATAAGATTCACTAAATATAGTCGTCGTTTGTATACAGTTGTCGCATTTTGTATTGCATCAGTAAAACGTGTTATTTTGGATGGTTAACAATTTCTTGCGGCACTCCAGATTGCTCGACATCCCGCTCTGGAAGCACATCCTCCATATCTGGAGGAGAATCAGGGTCCGTGACATCGATGGGGCTCAATTCGGCAGACCAATACGCGATAGATCCTTCAATGGAACCAGTATCGGTAAAAAGTCTGATTTCAATCGGCTCTTTGGGACGTTCAATATGAAAAGCCGCCTCCGCGGCGAAAGAGCCAGTACCGGAAGGGCGAACGCGAATCTTGCTGAGCAATTCAGAATTGTGGATTTCAATCGTAAAAATCTGTCCATAAATATTCTGATTAATGCCGAGAGCAAATCTGGCATTCCATTCGCCCGCCGGGAGATGGAAGTAAGGGCCATAGACCAGACAACGCGCGCGCCCAACAAGATCAATCTCGCCCGCTGCAGTTGCGCCGGCCTTGTCGGCAAGAAGAAAGCTTTCATGCGGCCAAGTCAAAGATGGCTTCTGCCCCGTCTTCATATACCCGTCAAATGGTTGCAAAACCTGTACTGCAAGTTGACGCAACTCGTCTGGAAGCTCTGAACAGCCATCTCCAGGGGCTGCGTATAGATGATTGATCCTCGCCACAGATGTTTCGAAATCGGGGATTTGATTGACGCTCGTCAGGGTCTCCGCAGCCTCAAGGCCTAAATGTTTCAGACATCGCACCATACTGGCCGTAGACAACGATATTCCCAGCTTGCGGCACATGTGGCCAACAATTCGATGGATAGGCAGATTACTGACTTTGTCGCGCTCAATATTTACGAGAAAGGAGTGAGATCGCATTTGTGAAAGACAGGCGATACTTGCGGATAGTGAGCGCACAATCGAGATGTCATGCACTTGCATTTGCCTTGAAAGATAGAGCGTCGCATCAAGCGCATTCTCGCTGAAGACGATGTAAGGAGCCTTAGTTCCCAATAAAAAGCCGCATAGATCCGTGGCAGGATAATGTGAGGTAACGATTACATCCTCGCTCGTGCGGTTTTTCCAGGCACTCTGTAAATCGTCCAGCGTTTCCACATGAACAAAGCTATGATCAACGAACGCCTCGCGCGCGATCGCCTGCAGGGCGGCGTTGCCCCAGAACGACATCAAACCAGGCATTCCCAGAGCAACAAGAAGTGTCATTGGCTTGTTTCACAAACTCCCGTTGAAGAGACCGTCATAGAGTGCACCAACCGCTTGATGATAACGCTCGGGCGAAAAAAATTCTGCTTGTTTTGGGCCGAGTTTTGCAAGGTGATCGCAAAGATCATTATCATTTGCCAGAGCCTTCACCGCGTTGCGAAGTGAATCAGTATCGTACGGATCGATCAGCAATGCGGCATCACCAGCAATCTCGGGCACCGAGCCCTCTGTCGACGTCAGCACCGGTGTACCAAGCTGCATCGACTCCAGAACCGGCAAGCCAAATCCCTCGTAAAGAGACGGGAACAGAACAGCTCTGGCACCGCGCACCAAACTGATAAGCAAGGAGTAGGAGACGAAATCGAACCGATGAATACGGCGGCCCGGTACAATTCGATTTTCTGTCTGCGAATAAAACCGAAAACGCTCATCATCAATCAGCAACTGAGTCTGATCGCCCTTCCAACCGGGCGCACCAACAATAATCAGGGGTATATCGACTTTGGCTGACAGATAAGCCTCGACCAAACGCGACAGGTTCTTCTTGGGCTCAAACGCTCCAAAGAACAGAAAGTACTTTTTCCAATCCAGATTAAAGATGCCGGCGATTTCATCCGCCGCAACATCCTGAGGCTTGTTGCGCAGATCCAGCGGGACGTGGACAGCCTGGTAGGTATTGGTAACCCGTTTCTCATCCACATTGAGAATCTTGATGATATCCTGTCTCGATGTTTCAGATACCGTCACGATATGGTCAGCAGTTTTGGCCAGATGACGCACCAGCTTGTAATGATACCGCTTGTTGTCTTCAGTCAGATAGGGCAGGCGCAATGGAACCAGATCGTGAATGGTACAAATGTTGAGTGATTTACGGGCCCTGAGTGGCAATGGATAAGTCGTGTGGAAAAGATCAGGCGCCTTATCGAAAGACAGCGGCAAGCTCTTTCCAAAAACCTTGAAATGCTGCCTCGCCAAGGCAAATACATCGTTGTTGGCATAAAGAAATTCTGAATCCATCACGTTGCCTTGCAGAGATTTCGTGATGACAGTCCCGGTCAAGGGTATCTGTGTTGGTTTTATGCCCAATGGAGCTGCAATCTGGCGGCGCAACCAGCGCCGGCCAAGGGCCACAGGGCCAAGCTTTCTCAAAGCATTGTCGTCAAACAAGACCACTTCGCGGAGCATCGGATCTTTGGGCAGTTTACCCTGAACCGAATGAACAATGCCGGTCTGATAATCGAGATTCCGGGCCGTCTGGATCAGGCCACGCGTATATGTCGCAACTCCAGTACCCTTCTGCATGGACAGATTAAGGCCGTCATACAATATGGTTTTTACCATGACGGCTTCCTTTCAATATGGATATTGACTCTGTGCATTTTCATGAAGGTTCATTCATCGAGAGTACCAAAAGCCAATCCTCCCCAAAATTCTCACTCAGCAATTCATGAGTCGACACGGAATGGGTTTGCCCCTTGTAATCCAGTCGTCGCAGCGTGCCATAAACCGACATCATTTGTTCAATGAAGTCAGGTCCATTTTTGTAGCGTTCAGCATTGAATTCCAACACAATCATCGGTTTGTGCTGCCTGATCGTTTCTTTCATTCCGTCAAAGATTCGCTGTTCGCCGCCTTCTGCGTCAATTTTGATGAAATCAACCCGTTCGTATGATGCGCAAAGCTGATCCAGCGACGTTTCCGGTACGTTCAAAATTGCACCCACAAGAGGATCGGCAATAAACCAGGGTTCCACAACGGTCGCATTTTTGGGTTCGTTGTAAGGTACAAAAAGCGGAGCGACGCCTGTTGTCTCATCACCTAGAATAACCGCTTCAATTCTGGTGCGCCGCAAAAAGCCATTCAAGTCGATTGATCGCCGCAAAAAATCCACAGCATGCGGATTGGGCTCCACAGCCAAAAGCCTTCCCGCAGCGCCCACAAGTTCAGCGAGCAAAACAGAGTAATAACCAAAATTGGCGCCGACATCGACAGCGACCATTCCCGCGCGAATATTGCGCGCGCAGAACTGGGTCAGCCAGATTTCCCAGTAACCGTCGAGCAGGAGATGTGATCCGAACCCACGATCACGTGTATCGAGATAGAATTTATAGCGGCCAAGAATACGCACAAGCGCCGTATAATCACCGAGATATGCACTCTTCGCGAGGTTCTGAACGGCTATTTCCAGATCCTGGCGCTTTAGATTGGCAATTTCATGAAGGTGAAGCAGTGACTGGGATGGCATGGCATGTTCTCACTAGAGCTGTTCCCAAGCAGGAAACATAGTACAGTGATGGTTTCAGTTATATTATTATCCCACAAGACTTACACCCGGAGATTATTCCCCTTTTTCTATTTTATTGCAGCAGCGTTAATGGCGAGAGATGTTGCCGATAGCGCTGGCGAGCTGATGCCCGAGAATACAGCCATAACCTTCTGCCATTCGGCACCGGAAGCGTTGGCGATATAGATGACGTCCCGCGGCTGCATTTCAAACCTTTGCATCGCAAGCAACGTGCTCGTATTCTTCATGTTAAACCGGTAAACCACGGGGATGTACTCCCCGGAATTATTGAGAGAACTGCCGGCGGGAATGAAACGCCGCGCAACCGACGCCATTTCATAGCGCAAGACAAAGACACCTTTGGCGTCGGCACGATTATCATTCAGACCAGCTGCTTTCGCCAGCGCATCCGCCATGGAAATGCGCGATGCTTCAAACGGAATTTCCGCATTGCGCCCGGCCGCACCCAGCACAAGGATTGTACGCGGCTCACGCACCACCGTAATGAGATCGCCTGAACGGACGCGAATATTCTCGGCCGGATTATCGATCAGTGTGTCGAACGGTATCCTTGCAGTGGCGCCGTTACGCGTCAGCCTGATAATGCTTTCGCTTGCCCCGGCGCGAATGCCGCCGGAAGATGCGATGACATCAAGAATCCGCTCGCCCGCACCCGTCAACGAAATCCGCGCACCGGACGCAACTTCACCCGTCACGGTTACCGCATTGGCGGTGCTGCGCTGAATGGTCACCAGAGCCTGCGGCTGAACAGCCTTGCCCTCCAGGGCACTCGATATCTGCCGTTCGACCTGTGATGGCGTTCGGCCTGAAACCCTGATGCGGCCGGCATAGGGCACGGCAATTGTGCCATCCCCCGAAACAGTTTGCGCCGGAATTGTCGTTGAACCGCCCGATGATTGCTGAACACCCGACGCCGTGAGATTTCCACCAAACAGACTTCCGGGAGGTGCCTCCCATAAGTTGACACCAATAATATCGCCAACGGCGATACTGAGTTCGCTTGTCCGGGGGCCAGCGCCGAAATGGCTGACCAGACTTTCACGCGGGCGCACTGCCGCATAGGAAAGAACAGCATCGTTCACATCAACCATCGCATAGTTGATGTGCGTTTCAGTCTTTCTCTGTTCAATAACCTGATTGGCTGACGGACCGGAACTGGGAAGGGCGCAACCAGACAGTGCCGCTGCGATGACAATCACCGAAACGACCGGTAAATTCCTCAATGCGGTACTGCTTGCTTTGAATGTGTCTGACAGAACATATTCTGACAGCGCGAAAGTCGGCAATGGCACTCGAATTCGTCTGCTCAGCATGTCTTACGCGCTCTTTTCATGAAACCGCATCATTGCTGATGGACTCATTCCATATGCATTCCGGTAGAGTGACGAAAACCGCCCCGGGTTCGAAAACTGAAGATGCATTGCCAGATCGGTTACATTGCGGGCGCTGCCGCTAACGATGGCATCGTGCGCCGCTGACAACCGGTATTCACACAGGATATGCATGGGGCTCGTGTCACGATATTCCTTGAACATCCGCTGCAGCGCGCGCGAACTGCACCCTGCTGCGGCTGCAATCTCGTCAAGCGTGATCGAATTGTGGATATTCTCCCGCATGAATGCTTCGGCATTCTGCAGATAACGCGGGGAAATGCGGCGCGAGGACTGATTGTTCAGCGCATTCACATTGTCCGGCTTGGTCATAAACAACTTGGCCAATAACAACCGCTCGTAGACTTCCCGCCAGAACATCACGACCCGAACTGGTTGCAGCGGCAATATCCTCGCTGACATAGCAAAGTGTCTGATACAGTGCCGATGCACTGCCCGTCCGGAAATCATGCAACGGGGAGAAAGCCAATTCCTGAAAATAAGGCCGCCGCATCAAACGTTCAAAATGCTCGCGCAAGGTCGGTACAGGAACCAGATATGTCACCCAGGATGTTCCAGGGTATAGTTTTGCCTTTACTCCAGCACGATCAAAAACACTGGTGGCATTACCAGCGACAACATTTTGTATTTTACGATTCTTAGTATCAACAAGATCAATGGCGCCTTTGAGTATAAATATAAAGCTTAGAGTTGTACCGACCCCATTCGAAACAACCTCCAGACGGCCATTTGTTTCGCCGTAGATAATAGATGTCTGTTGAAGTGTGCAGATTTGCCTTTTGAAACCGTAACGGCCTTGCTCATCTGGAAAACTAGTCCAGCGCCAATTTTCGTCGATCTTCTCAATTTTATTTGAGATATCGTCGCTTGAACTTGAAATAGATCTGTATTCAGAACGTTCCATCGGATTTTTATACATTTCTCCCCCAAAGAAACCCAAATACCGCCAAACAACTTCCTTAATTGACGCCTCAGATTAACTTTAGACATTCAACGAATTATAAATTAAGAGAAACTTTCTAGAAATAGCAACTAAAGAAATCAGTTTTTCAAGTTTTTCATCGTTTTAGATTAATATGAAATTTGAAGACAAATTTAGATATCCCATACAATACCAAACAATTGTTTCTTCATAGAGAACTATGAACATTGTTTTCAATAAATATATTGACGTTAATGTGAGAAAAATGGCGCTTATTATGCTTGCTTGTCGCAAAGTGTATATCTTTACATCGAGATATATCAGCGGCGAACAATAGAAAAAACGGCGGCTTGTATGGATGCACTGATATCAGAACGACGGCATAAGACGAAAGGCGCGGTGATACGGCGAAAGCAACCACTGACTTTGTGGGTGTGCGGTCGTTTTCAGGCGGAGTTTTTCACGAAAATATCGGGAAGTGATTCTCTGATCCGTTCACACCTAGGGCTTGGTGTTCGGATTGAGCGGTGAAGCATCGACAGCCGCCTGGATTGTCCGTGATGTCACGGAAGGGCGGGCCCGGTTGGCAGCATCGATCATCTCGTTTGAAGGGTCGCGCATGACATTATAGACAACCGGAATTGCCGCCTTGGCGTATTCGCGGTAGGTCTGGCGAACAAAATCAGGGATACTGTCCCAGTGCTGACTGCCAGTATACTTCTGGGAGTGAATCGCCTTCGCAATGGATTCT
Source organism: Phyllobacterium sp. 628 (assembly GCF_014189505.1). Classification (GTDB taxonomy): domain Bacteria; phylum Pseudomonadota; class Alphaproteobacteria; order Rhizobiales; family Rhizobiaceae; genus Phyllobacterium. The sequence goes on from NZ_CP050300.1 coordinate 235,324, forward strand.
ATAAGGTTTTCATGCGTAATCATAAATCATTTCTCACCTTGGCTGCTAGTTCATAGGCAACGCGATAATTCCGTATGTATATTTGTTATATATGTAGAGCGCGAATATTTTTTTGCGACAGAGTAAACATCGATAATTTGCTCACTTGTTACAAGGTCTTTACTGCGTTCCACCGCCGAGAAAAATAAATATGGTTAGCAGCATCCACTCTGACGTTGCAAATGTATGCTTCGAGGGATTTTGGCAATGTTGCAACCACGGGTCTAGTACAAATTTTGTTGAAACAGCCCCATTCGGCTGATTGATATTGCAGACATAGAGTGAGGAACCGGCGTACCGGAGACCTGAGCGCGCAGCCCGGCAAGCGAATTTATATATTGACCGGTAAAGTCATATTTTATAACACCCTGTACAGGCTGACGCGTCGCGGGCCAGTAAAATTATGGACGCTAGAGCAAGTTTTGTTTATTTGGAGCCGTTCTGCCGGAGGGAATTTGTGGGCAAGGTCAAGGGGTTTGACAAGACCGATGTTTACCCATCGGGTGAAGTCAAAGCCCGCAGGAATTGGGCCAAATTCACCCGGCCCACCGGTTGAACCGCATTTCTGCCGAAATGCGGATAATTCGACCGGCAGATATGAAAGCTTGTTGGTTTGCACAGCAAACCAACGGCTGGGTTTCCGGCTGGCGGACACCCACTTTGTCAGGCAGCTCCGTCCGATGGGTAAACATCGACCTTGCTACCTTTCGCGTGGATTGTCTCGCCATCCGAGAAACAGAACTGGCTTCGAATAAACAAAATTTGCTCTAGCGTTCCATCGCCCAAGTCACGGACCCATGCCTGCATTTCCAAATTCATCACCTGCCACCATTGGCAACACCACGTTTCATGATGTCGTGTCGAAACAGAACGGCGGGATATATCGCATCTTTGTCTATCGGCCGTCTGGTGCAGCACCGAAAGATGGATGGCCGGTGCTTTACATGACCGACGGCAACGCCGTTATTGCCACAGCTGTCGATGCCATGCGGGCACAGGCAAATTACCCCAGCGGTACAAATGTGGGATACGGCGTCATCGTCACTATCGGCTATCCGCTTGATGCAGCCTATGATCCATTGCGCCGCTCATGGGATCTTGGCCCGCCTCCGGGTCAAACCTATCCACCCTTCTATGAGAACAGCCCGGAGGTCAAAACCGGAGGAGCTGAAGAGTTCCTGACCTTTATTGAGGACCAGATCAAACCGATGATCGAGGCCAGTGTGCCGATTGACCGGAATCGCCAGGCAATATTTGGCCATTCCTTTGGTGGACTGTTTGTTCTCTACAGCCTGTTCACCCGGCCATCTGCCTTCACCACATGGATAGCCGCAAGTGCATCCATCTATTGGGAAGATTGCGCGATCAATAAGTTTTATTCCCAATTTGCGGCCAACCCTGCAACCCGCCCGGGTGCCCGGCTCTTTTATCCTGCGGTGAATATGAGACCGATAAACTGGCACCATTCCAGCGGGGCGCGGCCGACGAAACCGAAAGACTGGCGCAAAAGCAAGTCACCCGGAATGATATGTATTCCACCGAACTCATGAACAAGCTCAACGGCCTGCCGGATCAGCCGGTTCGAACACAGTTCGAGATTCATCCGGGGGAAAATCACATGTCGCTGCTGCCGGTTGCCGTCAACCGTGCTATTCAAGCAGCGTTCGCTGTCAGAAAGTAACCTGAGACTGCCGGGGAGGAATCCGATGCTGCCATGCGCCTCTCTGGCGGATCTGCCCGAAGCATCAGCCCCGCGTGCCGGCCATCCCTCAGCTGATATCTGGTGGTGGCCTTATCGAACACAAGATGATTGGAATAGAATCAGGCAGACGCTGGCTGTAGACGAACAGACGCGGGCCGATCGATTTCATTTCAGCAAGGATGCCACCGCATTCATGGCCGGACGCTATTTGCAGCGCACTGTCCTGTCGGCCTATTCAGCTATACCAGCACCTGCTCTGATCATAGCCACAGGCACCAATGGCAAACCGTATCTCGCAGATCAGGCAGGCGGAGAGAATATTACATTCAACCTGAGCAATACTGACGGGCTGGCGGTTTTCATCATAAGCCGGAACTGTTCAGCTGTTGGTATCGACGTGGAAACCAGATCGGCGCTGCTTGAGCCGCAAACGGCAGACCTGTTCTGCTCACCAGCTGAACTTGAAACACTCTCAACGCTTCAAGGCCCTGAACGCCAGTCATTGCTGCTGGCCTACTGGACTCTGAAGGAAAGTTTCCTCAAAGCCACCGGGCATGGACTTACAGTCGCACCGCATTCTCTGAATGTCAGGCTCGACCCGATGACAAAAGCCATTTCCGTTGATAGCGCATTGGCAGCAGACGGCGCCGATTGGCACCATCGCCTGCTTCACTCGGCGAGCAATCACCTGATTGCCATTTCAACTCGATCAGACCGGGCAGACCTCATGCTGCGTCAGCACAGGCTCCCCGATCCTCATTAACGGTTCAGTACTCCGCAGCGACAGACTGGCCAAGCGCTTCATGCCCACTGGAAAGCCAGTTGATCTGCGAGTCGTGCGGCTCCAGATCAAAATGGTCGCGGCCTGTCATTGTGTTGATGATATGGGCACTGCGCCAAGCCATTAAACTAAGTTGCGAGTCGGCAATACCATGGCTGTAGCGGCCAGCATTCTGGGCAAAGATGCGGTTCTGTTTTGGCCCATTCCAGTTCAGACAATATTCGTCATTGAGGGCAGGGCGGCTATTGCGGTCAAACTGGATGCGATCCTGCAAACCGGAAAGCGCTTCCGGCAATTTGAACTGATAGCCGGTGGCTAGGACAATCGCATCCGCATGGGCGACCTCTACACCACCATCGAAGCGGTTGCGCACGATCAGGCGGTAGCCATCCTTGTCGGCTTCCACCTGAATGACATCGCGGTTGGGTGACAGCTTGGCCTCGATATCGCGGCCTTCGAGATAGCGCAGGCTGTAAAGGCGGCGATAGATCGAATTGATGGTGGACAGCGACAGCCCGTCACTTGTCAGAATCGATGCCTTCAGCGCTTCCAGCTTCTGATCATTGTTGAGGTTGAGATAGGCGTAGACATATTCCGGTGAGAACACCTGATTGGAGAAAGCGGTATCGTTGATCGGCTCGAAATTGGTCCGGCGGCTGAACCAGTTCAGTTCCTTCAGTTCGGACTTCGAGTTCAGGATGGATTCAACCACCTCTCCGCCACTCTGACCACCGCCAATCACCGCAATGCGTGATGCATTCAGACCGGGCAGGCGGAATTTTGCTTCGGAATTGTGGAAACAGCGGTCACCCAGAAACGGCGTCGCCCATGATGGCATGAACGGTGTGGTGCCTGTTCCAAGAACGATGTTCTTTGCGGCAACGCTGCCATTGTCGAAGCGGACGACAAACCGGTCCTTGTCATGATTGACCTCGCGCACCGGGGTGTCAAACGACACGTTGTTCAACTGACCGGCCACCCACGCGAGATATTGGGCGAATTCCCGTCGTGGCACGGCGTCGTAATGGGCATTCAAAAATGCGTAGAGACGTTTGTGTGCAACGAGATAGGACACAAAGGACCATGGGCTCGTCGGCATGACGGGCGTGACAAGATCTTTCAGATAGGACGATTGCAACTCAACATCCGGCAGCATCATGCCTGGGTGCCAGTCGAAATTCGTCCGGCGCTCGTAGAAGTGCGCCTTCATATCGCCGACGCCGTCAAGCAGCGCCGCTAGGCTCAAATTGGAAGGACCGACACCGATACCCGCCAGATCGAGCGTCTCGTTCGGTTGGCGTGCATGATCATTGTTCGCAAACATGGCAGTCATCAGAATTCCTTTCCGTGATCATCATTCCAAGATTGGCCCTATCGGGCCTCGTCCAGGCGGTGGGAGAGCCGGCTATGGAATGCCTGTGATCCGATTACGTGCAGATGGTTGGTGCCAGAGATGATTTCCGCCGGGTTTGCCCGGGGGAGTAACGCCGCCAGTCGATCAGGTTGAGACCCCGATTCAGACTGTCATCGGCCGCCCAGGAATGGATCGGCACGTCGTGCGGCTGCAATTGGTGACGCCTGAAGATCAGGGCGTTGTCGATGAGAATCCAGAATGTATGTTCACGGCTGCTGATGTCAGGACCATCGGTCGGCAGCTCGTCCTTTTCATCGCCGACAAAGCGCAGGAACTGATCGTAGGTATCGGCATCCATGACATTGAGCAGGCGATCCCATTCGCCGCGCATGGCGGTGCGGGACAACCATTCCTGTACGGTCGCGTGCAATTGATCGCGTTCGCCCGGCTTGAAGCGCGGCTTGGCGCCGATGGCAAATTCAGTGCCGAGATCGCAGACGTCGACCATGGTAATCAGACGCAGGTCGATCTCATCGCCAAGTTTGCGGGCCGTTTCATAGGCCAGCAGACCGCCCCAGGACCAGCCGAGGAAGTAGCAGGGCTGGCCTTTGCTTTCACGGCGGATGTAATCGACATAGCCCTGAATGATATCATCGACTGAGGAGCCGATTTCTTTCTGTTCGGACAGCGAATAACAGATGAAGCCGGTCGCTGGCTGATCCGCCCCGAGATAGTCGACGAGCTTGACATATTCGCGCGTGCTGACCAGCAGACCGGGGAAGCAGTAAAGCACCGGCTTGCTGCCCGACGCGCGCAGCACGATAACCTCGCTGCCCGCCTGATCATTGCCATTTTCAACAACACCAGCGAAGGATCGGATGGTCGGATTGTTGAACAAATCGGCAATCGTCGTACGGTTCTGCGGCTTGCGCTGGCGCAAGGTCGAGAGAATACGGATAGCCCCAAGCGAGTTGCCGCCGATTGCAAAAAAATTGTCCTCGACGCTGATCGGGCTGACCTTCAATATATCCTGCCAGATGCCGAGGATTTCTTCCTCCAGCGCATTTTCCGGCTCGATAATGTTGCGTTTCATGGGCGTTGGTGCGGGCAGGGCAAAACGATCAAGCTTGCTGTTCGGATTGATCGGCATGGCCTTCAGCGGCACGATTGCCGACGGCACCATATAGGCCGGAAGCATGCGCTCCAGCGCCGAATGCATATCAACGACATCGAGTTCGATACCTTGCTTTGGTACGACGTAGGCAACCAGCATCTTCTGCTTCGTCCCCTCATCGTCCCGCAGAACAACCAGAGCCTCGCCGACACCATTAAGCTCCAGCAAAGCCGCTTCGATTTCTCCCAGCTCAATGCGATAGCCACGCAGTTTGACCTGATGATCAACACGTCCAACGAATTCCACCGTTCCGTCCTCGCGCCAGCGCGTCAGATCACCGGAACGGTAGAGGCGGCCGCCCTCCTTGGAGAACGGATCCGGGATGAAGCGGTCAGCCGTCGTATCGGCCTTGCCGATATAGCCGCGCGCCATACCTTCGCCAGCAATGTAAAGCTCGCCGGTCACGCCAATCGGGCAGGGGTTGAGATCCGGATCCAGCACGTAGACGCGCCGGTTGCCGACGGCACGGCCGATAGGGGCGTAGGTGCCTTCAAATTTTTGTCCGGCACGCACCTTCCAGACCATCGGAGTCATGATGGTTTCGGTTGGACCGTAGCCATTGATGAGCCATTCGGATTTCAGCGCCGTGGAAAGCAGATCAAAAGTCTGCTGGGCAAGGCCTTCGCCGCCAAAGGAATAAAGGCGCATCGGCGGCGCGCTGTCGGTCAGATCAGCCCATTCCGCCAGCTGCTGCAAATAGGTGGTTGGAATGCTGGCATTGTTGGCGCCGTGCTTGCGCATGGCGGTCAATGTTTCCTCGGGAGTCCACAGCGGCTGGTCCGGCAGAATGATGCTGCCGCCTTCCATCAGCGGGTTCATCCAGCGTTCGTGTCCACCGTCGGAACTGAACGGCAGGAATGGCAGTTCACGCGATTCCGAGCTCATGCCATAGACACGTGACGTGTTCTGCGTGTGGTGGGTCAGCGGTCCATGTTCGACAGCCACGCCCTTCGGCAGACCGGTCGAACCGGATGTGTACATGATGTAGGCGAGCTGATCCTTGTGAATCTTCACATCCGGCACGCTGTCCGGCTCGAGTGAGAGATCAAGCTTGTCGATCTCAAGGATGACGGCATCAAGCCCTTCCGGGATACGGTCGAGCAGCCAGCTGTTGGTGAGAATAACCTTCACGCCGCCATCGCGCAGGATGTGATGATTGCGGCTGGTGGGATGGTCAGGCTCGACCGGAATATAGGCACCGCCCGCCTTCAGTGTCGCCAGAATGCCGACAATCGCTTCGGGTGAGCGTTTGACAGCAATTGCCACGCTGATATCGGCACCAACACCAAGCTGGATCAGCCGGTGCGCCAGCTTGTTAGCACTTTTGTCGAGTTTGCTGTGACTCCAGACTTCGTCAGCAAAGATGATGGCCGTTTTATCAGGCGTGCTTTGTGCATGCGCCGCGATATGTTCGTGCACGGCCCGGTCATCGTTGATTTCATTGTCTTCATACGGTGCAGAAAGAATATCAAGTTCATCATCGGCGATAAGCTCGATATCCTTGATACGAACCTGTTCTCCGGCGATGGCCTGCGTCAGAATACGGCCAAAATGGATGGCAGCACGCTCGATCAGGTTGGGCTCGTAAATATCGTCGGCATAGTCGAACAGGCCGAACAGTCCGCCTGCGGCATCAGGCGTGACAACCAGCGCGAGTTCGGCGTCCGAACGCGGAGCAAGCGTAGCGTCCTGATCTGCAACGAGTGATGAGCGAGGCATTGGCTGGCGGAATTCGAACAGCGATTTGACAATCGCGTCCTGCTCACGCTCTTCGTGGGTCTGGATTTCCTGAACCAGCCGCTCAAATGGAACGAGGTTCTTTATCCCCGTGGCAACCGATGATGCGAGTGCTTCGCACACGTCGAGGAATGCGGTGCGCGACCTGAGTTCGAGCTTCAACGGCAGGATTTGCTCGCTGCGTGCAATGGCTTGCTGACCCGCCGAGCCAAGCAACGTTCCATACTGCAGAGAATATGTGCCGCTATAACGCGCAAGCAGCACGGCAAAAGCCGCGGAGAGAAGCTCTTCAGTCTTCAGGCCTTGTCGCGCTGCATAGGACTGGATATCCGCCCAAAGCTTTGCATCCAATGAAAACGGCACACGCTTGCGTGCAGCACCGGCATATCCGGCAGCATTGAAGCGGGTAGGGAGCGTTGTCGCATTGTATTCTTCACCGATAATATCCCGCCAATGAGCCAGGGCAGCAGCAAAATCGGACGTTTCCAGCGCTTCTTCTTCGCGGACACCGCGCAAAAGACTGTCCTCGCCGAGCGCGGGCACATCCTGTCCGTCAACCAGCGCAATGAGGTCATGCCGCAGAATGGCAAGAGCGGCATCATCGCAAACAATCGGGTGCAGAACGATGGTCGAGATCAAATGGCCATTGGCACCGGCAATCAGCTGATAACGTACCGAAACACCATTCAACAGATCAAAGGGACGAGCGATAAACCCGACCTTTTCGATCTCGGCTTCCGCCGGGCTCAGCGGATTGCTGTCACTTCCAACAATTTCATTCGATGGCAAATCGTCTGCATTGGAAAACTGCTCGATACGCCCGCCGGCAAAACGGCGGAAACGGGTGCGTAAGGCGCTGTGGCGCCGGGCCAACGCGCTTAAAGCATTCTGCAATTGATCCGGAGTAACCGTCGAATTCCAATGCAGGGTTAGAACCTGCAGCGGGAAAACCGTTGCGTTGCCGATCTGCTCCAGCGACCAGATGCGCTTTTGCGCCAGGGTCAGCGGGAAACTTTCGAGTGTCCCATCGGCAAGGTCGTCCACCGCCACGGGATGGTTCGTTTCGGGTTGAGCGAATAGCTTGTTCATATCGTCACCGATCTGTTGTCTGATGGAATTGTCCGGCGGCTACGCCATTGCCTGACGCAGGCCGAGTGGCCGCGGATCAACCCAGATTTTCTTGATTTCGCTCAGGCACTCGTCACGTGTGCCGTTGAAGCTTTCCTTGCTCCAGCCAACAGGCAGAGCCTTGTCATTGGACCAGACGGAATAACGATGTTCCTGATCGCGAACGATGCTCCAGGTCTCTGGCGACGTCTCGGCGTTCGACATCATGCGGGCTCCTTGCAGAATAAACACATGACCAAGAGACGGATGAACCCGCCCGCGATTTAAGCGGAAAACGAGAAAATTTTTTCAAAGTTTCGGCTAAATCAGAACGCACCCCACGCGTCTCTATAGCAATTGCTTTGCCAGACCATGGCAGCCAACACGCTGCGGAGTGCGCGAATGACCCTTGTTTCCAACCTCGCCAAAGAGACCAATGTGGAGCGCTATCCATCCCCTTCAGCGCCGTCCTGTTTTCTGAAATCCGCCGAGATGAAAACACCGGACAGGCTGGTGCTGACAACAGCGGCCGGGAGCTATCTCGTTGATGTCGAGACCAAGATAGGCCAAACCAAAGTTCGATTACCGGACCTGCGTGCGGACGAAACCGTACCGGTGCTGGCCTCCGCCATCGAATATCTGTCATCGCAATCACGCAATGGCGGCTTGGTCGAAATCGACAACGTACAGGATACGGTTTTTCCCCTCGGCACACGCAACGGCGCAACCTTGACTGTCGATCCGCGTGAGTTCTGGCAATTGCCTCAGCCGTGGATTGCCAATGCCGCCTATCCGCATCCGCAGGTCCATGTTCTCACCAATGGCCAATACCATCCCAAGCGGCCGCGCAAACCGGTCGGGGTGGTCTATGAGCGTTACATCCCATGGCTCGGCGAAACATTGTCGTTCCGCACTGCTGATCCGCAAACGGATATCGAGCATTTTCATCGCTGGATGAATGACGAGCAGGTCAATCTGATCTGGGAAGACGGCGGCGACAAGGAGAAGCACACAACCATCCTTGAGGTGCGCCTGCACGATCCGCACATACTGGCACTGATCGGTTGCTTCAATGGTGTGCCTTTCGGCTATTTCGAAGTCTATTGGGCCAAAGAAAACCGTCTTGGACCCTATTACGACGCACAGGATTATGACCGTGGCTGGCATGTGGCCATCGGCGAGCCTGCTTATCGCGGCAAGAAGTGGATCACAGCCTGGCTGCCATCCCTGATGCATTTCATGTTTCTTGATGATCCGCGCACCCAGCGCATTGTCGGGGAACCGCGCGCCAGCCACGAGCAGCAGATCCGCAATCTCGACCGTTCCGGGTTTTCCAAGGTGAAGCACTTCGACTTCCCGCATAAGCGCGCCATGCTGGTGATGCTGCTGCGCGAGCGTTACTTCGATGACAGGTTCTGGGTACCTGCACCATGAGCATTGCTGCGGGCCAGCGCTGCTGTCGCTGATCATTCTTTACACCACGCTGCATCCGTTGCGCGGCGATACCCATCACCCCATTCCGAACCCACTGTCTCCGAGAGGGCATCATGAACAAGTCCATGCCACCCCATGAATTCGATCCGATGGAAATGCCAGACGATCTGTTTTCACCCATTGATACCGCCGCCTTCAATGCGGTTTCGCCACCCATCTTTCAGACATCGCTCTTCACTTACGATACCTATGAGGCAATGGAAGATGTGTTTGCCGGACGCTCGCGCAACTACATCTATTCACGCGGAGACAATCCCACCGTGCGTGAATTCGAGCTGCTGACAGCACGGCTTGAAGGCGCTGAAGATGGCCGCGGTTTTTCCAGCGGTACGGCGGCAATTACCGCAACAATCCTGAGCCTCGTCGAGGCGGGTGACCGCGTTGTCGCCGTCCAGCATCTCTACAATGACGTCTACCGGCTGTTCGTGAAAATGCTTGCCCGGTTTGGCGTGACAGTCGATTTCGTCGATCCATCCAACCTCGACGAAGTGCGCACCGCGCTGAAGGGTGCGAAGCTGCTTTACCTGGAAAACCCGACATCCATGGTTTTCGAGTTGCAGGATATCGAAGCACTCGCCGCCATGGCCAAGGAATATGGCATAACCTCCGTCATCGACAATTCCTGGGCAACACCCTTGTTCCAGAAGCCAATCCAGCATGGTGTGGATATCGTCATCCATGCGGCCTCGAAATATCTCGGCGGTCACAGCGATACGGTGGCTGGTGTCGTCGTCGGTCCGCGTGACCTCATCGCCAAGATCAACAGCTCCACCTATCCCTATATCGGTGCCAAGCTCTCGCCATTCGAGGCGTGGCTGTTGCTGCGCGGCATGCGGACGCTGAAAGTCCGGCTGAAGGAACACATGCACAACGGGCTGGTGCTGGCCAAACACCTGCAGCAGCATGATGATATCGCTCTTGTCCGGCATCCGGCCTTTTCCGATCATCCGGGCAAGAAGACACTCACCGGTTTTGCGGGGCTTTTCGCCTTCGATCTCAACCCTGACATCGACGTTGCACGGTTCGTCAATGCGCTGCGCCATATCAGGCTCGGCGTCAGTTGGGGCGGACCGGAAACGCTCGTCGTTCCGGCCAAGGCTGCCTTGCAGATCCCTGATCGGATGACATCGTTTGTGCATTTCGGAGTCAATCCGCAGACAATCCGCTTTGCTGTTGGTCTCGAGGAACCCGAGGTCATCTGGAACGATATCCAGCAGGCGCTGCACACGGCGAAACTCTAACGCCACACCACGGATAAAAACGTCAAGGTGCGGGGAAAAGACCGAGAATACGTCAAACGCGCCTTGACTCCACTAAGATGACAAATGTAGTCATGTTTTGAATATGATGGCAACACTCATATTAAATATCAAACAGTCTCAGGGTTTTAACAGGGGTTTGGTCATGCGGGGATGCAGGACGGTGGTTTCGAACGGGGTCAATTCAGCAGGGCGCAGCCAGCGCGATTATAAACGTTTGCTGGTGACGACGTCTTTGGCGACATTGATGACGGCCAATTTCGCCGCAGCGCAGGAAGCCAACCCTATTCAGCTCAACACGATTGTGATTGATGCGAACAATAGCCCTGTCGGACCAGACAACGGCTACATTGCAAAGAATACGACAACAGGTTCCAAAACCAATACCCCACTCAGAGAAATTCCGCAGTCGGTTTCGGTTATTACGCGGGAACAAATGGATGACCGTTCCAACCAGCGCATCGAAGACACGCTGGCATACACGGCCGGGGTGACCGCGTCGCCTTGGGGCGTGGACGATCGCTTCACGCAGGTGAATATTCGCGGTTTTGACGCTGGTTCGAATTCCATGTTCCGTGACGGATTGGCACAAAGAACGATAGATTTCTCCGGATTCAAGATAGAGCCCTATGGCCTTGAACGCGTCGAGGTCCTGAAGGGCCCCGCGTCTGTGCTCTACGGAGAGAACGAAGTAGGCGGCGTTATCAATGCCGTCACCAAGCGCCCGACAAAGGACCCGCTCTACAGTGCCTATGCCAGCTATGGTTCGTTCAATACCTATGAAGTCGGTCTCGATGCAGGTGGGCCACTGGATAAGGACGGTGTGTGGACATATCGCCTGACCGGTCTGTTCCGTGATGGCGAGCAGGAGAAGAAGTTTTCCGAAAACGACCGCGTATTCATCGCACCGGCCATTACCTGGTCGCCAAGCGCCGATACATCTTTGACCGTTCTTGCTAATTATCAGTGGGACAAGCTGACACCGAATTACTTCCTGCCGCTCGCAGGTGTTCAATATCCTGCAGCCTACGGCCAGCTCTCACGCAGTTTCACCACTGCCGATCCAAACTTTGACCGGTTTCATGCAAACCACGGCTCAATCGGCTATGACTTCGAACATACATTCAATGAAGCATGGACCATACGCCAGAAGGTGCGTTATTCGGCCGAAGATACGGATTATCGCCACCTTTACTACAGCAACAGCATGATCGATGACCGGATCATGCCGCGCACCGCGTTCACGGTTGATCAGAAGGCGACAGCCTTTAACGTCGATAACAATGCCGAGTACACCTACGAGTCAGCCCTTATCAAGAATACGCTGCTCATCGGACTGGATTACAACCGTTACACGCTTGATGGACAGAAGGGTTTCGGCGATGGCCCAACCCTCGATATTCTGAACCCGGTCTACGGCCTCGATGTCGTCAACCCGCCAATCTATGAAGATATGCGGCAGACCATCAGCCAAGTTGGCCTTTATGCCCAGACCCATGCCAAAATCGATGATCACTGGTTGATCACTTTGGGTGGACGTCAGGCATGGGTCGACAACAAGACCAATAACCGCCTCAACCCCGTCAGCAGTACAGATCAGTCAGACCAGGCATTCACGTGGCAAGCCGGACTTGGTTATCTCTTTGACAACGGGATGACACCCTATGTCAGCTATTCCGAGTCGTTTAAAACGAACCTTGGAGTGGGGGCGCAAGGGGCATTCGAACCAACCAAAGGAACGCAATACGAAGCCGGCATAAAATATGAGCCGGACTTCTTCCCCGGCACAGTCACAGCGTCGGTATTTCAGATCACCAAAACCAACGTTACAACACCGGATCTTTCGGACCCGACAAATACCATCCAGACCGGCGAAATCCGCCATAAGGGCGTCGAACTGGAATCCGTCGTCAATCTGTTTCATGGCGTCAGCTTGACAGGCAGCTACACGTATCTTGACGCTGAAATCACGTCGAGCAATACGGTGGGAGAGCAGGGCAATCGGCCATCTCTGGTTCCCGAACATCAGGCGTCTTTGTGGGCGAAGTATAATTTCGATACCGGCTTGCTGCAGGGCTTGAACGTAGGTGCCGGTGTTCGTTATGTCGGCAGCAGTTTCGGTGACAATGCCAACAAGATCAATATTGGCGCTTACACCCTTGTGGATGCCGAGTTGAGCTATGAAAAGAATGGCTGGAAGGGCTCGCTCAAAGCAAGCAACCTTTTCGACAAATCCTACTACGGGAACTGTTCGGCGGACGGCAGCGGTGTCAATCCGATGTGTATCTACGGCGAGGGGCGCACCTTAAAGGGCACATTGTCGGCTAAATTTTAAGAAGAAATGCAATGAACGGAACGTCCTTTTCACTCAGCGGTGTCGGTTTTGATATTGACGGAAGAACATTGCTTCATCCGCTGACACTGGACGTTCCGAAAGGCCAGGTTGTCGGTATTCTCGGCCACAATGGCTCGGGTAAATCGACACTTTTGAAAATCCTCGCTCGTTTTCAGGCGCCGACACATGGTCAGGCCGAATATCACGGCCAGCCACTTGGTTCCTTTCGCCCGAAAGACTATGCCAAGAAGGTCGCTTATCTGCCGCAGCAGACACCCGATACGGATGGTATGACGGTACGTGAAGTGGTTTCACTCGGCCGTTATCCCTGGCACGGCGCTCTTGGCCGGTTTTCCCTGACTGACCGAACCAAGGTGACCGAAGCGCTGGAACTAACCGGCCTGATGCCCTTCGCCGACCGCATCGTTGATACCCTGTCGGGCGGCGAGCGGCAGCGGGCGTTTTTGGCCATGCTGATCGCGCAGGACACCGAATGTCTCCTGCTCGACGAGCCGATCTCGGCTCTCGATATCAATCACCAGATCGAGGTGATGAGCCTCATCCAGACGCTGGCACATGAGCATAATCGCTCGGTGCTCATCGTGCTGCACGATATCAACATGGCGGCACGCTATTGCGACCGGCTGATTGCCCTGTCCGGCGGCAAGCTCGTCGCCCATGACACTACCGGCGCGCTGATCACAACCGATCAGCTCAATGCCATTTACGGGGTTCGCATGGGTATTTTCCGGCATCCGGAAACGCAATCACCCATCAGCTACGTTTTGTAGAAAACCGGGAAACGACATGATGGCCGCGCTGCGCCGACGGGACTTTCTTTTTGGCTCAGCCGCCCTCGCGGGATCATGGCTGCTGCCAGTGGCAAGCAGTGCTGCCGCCCCGCGCGTGGTTTCGCTGGATTATGGTCTTGCTCAAACCCTGATTGAGATCGGTGCACCACCGGTGGGCCTCATTGATACGCAGGGGTGGTATGACTGGGTGATGGAACCCACTCTGCCGCAGGGCGTTGCCAATGTCGGTTCCAATTATGAGATCAACATGGAAATGCTGCAGCTTTTGCAGCCCGACCTGATCGTCACGACGCCTTATCTTGAATGGATACGGCCGCAGCTGGAAAAGATCGCACCGGTCCAATCCTTTCCCATCCACGCACTCGGCTCGCCGCCTTATCCGCACATCGTGGCAGCAACGACAGAACTTGGCCGCCTGCTTGGACGGGCGCAGGCAGCGCAGGCTTTGATAGACCGGACAGAGCGCGACTTAGAGTCTGCCAAGGCGGCAACGCGCCGTCTTGCCGAACAGAAGCTGGCGATCATAACCTTTCTGGATGCCCGCAACATCCGCGTCTATGGCCCCGGCGGGATTTTTCAGGATGTCCTCGACAGAATTGAACTGCAGAATGCCTGGACGCGAAAGACCAATGAATGGGGCTTCAGTGATGCCGGGTTGGCTGATCTGATCGCCCTTGGCGACAGCCATGTTTTCTATATGGATCCGGTTCCGCCGGATGTTCTGGCTGGTCTGGATGGCAGCCCGCTCTGGCAGGCCATGCCCTTCGTGCAAAAGGGCCATGTGCAACGCATGGCAAGCGTGCTGATGTTTGGAGCGCTGCCTTCGATTTCCCGCTTCGCCCGTCTGCTGGCAGAGGTAAAAGTCTAGATGTTGCGCACCGCATCCTCACAGCGGCTGGCCGGAACCGCTTTCATCTGGTGCCTTGCGCTGGGCATCGCGGCCATCAATCTCTGGCCGCTGATAAGCACGCTTGGGTTGCAAGCCGCGATTTCGCCGCCGGTCAGTGACGGTCAGGCCATTCTCCTGCATTACAGTCTGCTGCCACGATTGACGATTTCCATCGTTTGCGGCTTTGCACTGGGCCTGTCCGGCACCCTGTTCCAGCATGTCCTGCGCAATCCGCTGGCTTCGCCGTCAACGCTCGGGATCGAGGCGGGTGCGCAGCTGGCGCTCGGGATAGCCATTCTCTGGTTCCCGGCCCTGCTGGGCTGGAACCGTGACCTGACTACGGCCCTGGGTGGGTTCAGCGCCATGGCGATTGTCTTTCTGGTGGCCTGGCGTTTTCAGTTTCAGCCTGTGACCGTCATTCTGACGGGTCTTGTCATGGGGCTCTATTGCAGTGCCATCGTGACGATCCTCGTTCTGATGAACGACCACTATCTTGCAGGCCTGTTTATTTGGGGCGGCGGGTCGCTCAACCAGAATGACTGGCGCGATGTGAGTGCACTTCTGCCGAAGATCGGCCTATTCACACTGTTCGCCCTGTTTCTGACGCGCCAACTGAACGTACTCTCGCTGGGTGATGCAGCCCAAAGTCTTGGCATGAAGTTACAGACCACACGCGCCATTACCCTGCTTGTTGCCGTCGCGCTCACAACCTTCACCGTCAGCGCCGTTGGCGTGATCGGCTTTCTCGGCCTCGCATCGCCAGCCATTGCCCGCGCTATTGGTGCCCGGCGTGTCAAGGAAAGGCTGATCATCGCCCCTCTGATTGGCGCAGGATTGCTTGTGCTGATTGACCAGCTCCTGCAACTGCTCACGGCCAAGACCGGCATTGCGCTGCCGACCGGCGCGGTCACCGCATTGATCGGTGTACCGGCATTGCTGATTGTCATGCTGCGGCGCAAGGCCGTTGCGCAACCGACCGCTGCGGCACCAGCCATTGCCAGGACGCGACGGCCGGTAATGGTGCTTTCTACGCTTGCTGTTCTTCTGATACTCGCATGCATCACCGCGATTTTTGTCGGCAAGGATATTGACACATCCTGGACAATTCATACGGGAGCGATGCTCGATTTGCTCCTGCCATGGCGATTGCCCCGGCTGGTTGCCGCTGTGTCGGCCGGTATTATGCTCGCCCTTGCCGGAACCCTGCTGCAGCGTTTGACCAGCAATTCCATGGCAAGCCCGGAAGTGCTCGGCGTCAGTGCGGGAACGGCATTCGGCTTGCTGTGTATTCTCTTCGTATTCGCCCAGCCCGATTATGGCCACCGGCTTCTCGGCGGATTTCTGGGTGCCGCAGTGGTTCTTGCGGCTCTCTTTGCCATGAGCTGGCGCAAGGCGCAGTCGGGCAATCAGTTTCTAATCATCGGCGTATCGCTGAGTGCATTCCTGACGGCTCTGATTTCCGTCATTCTGGCGTCGGGCGATCCCCGTGCCATGTCGCTGATCAGTTGGATGACCGGTTCGACCTACAGTGTCACCAGCTCCGCCGCGATCATTTCGCTCGTATGCGCCCTTATTGCCATGGTTACGGTCCCGGTATTTCTGCGACCGCTGCAGCACTTCGCTCTGGGCGAAATATCGGCGCATTCGCACGGCGTCAACGTCAGGACTTTCCGGATACTGATTCTAGGCTTTTCCGCGCTGCTGACAGCCATCGCAACCCTGGTTGTCGGCCCATTGAGCTTTGTTGGCTTGATGGCCCCGCATCTGGCACAGCGCATTGGATTGACGCGTGGGTACGCGCATCTTCTTGGTACGGCCCTGTTCGGTGCTTTGTTGATGGCCGTGGCAGATTTTATTGGCCGGACCGCCTATTTCCCTTGGCAATTGCCAACGGGATTGATTGCAACGCTTCTGGGTGGGCCGGTCTTTGCGGTGCTGCTGTTAAAGCCGCGCAGAACTACGCGGCTTTAAGCGATTGCTCGCAGTAACGGTGCGCATCCTTGATCATGAAATTCACGAGCGTACGCGAGACGCCAAGCTCTTCGGCAATGTCTTTCTGCGGGACGCCTTCAATGCGATGCCGGATGAAGGCATCGTGGGTGCGTTTCGGCAAATCCTTGAGCGAAGCCATGACTTTGTTCAAAGCTTCCGTCGTCACAATACAGTCCAGTGCATTGACACAAGGGGCCGGAACGGAATCGACACCGTCCATCGGCATCATATTATTCTTCTCATATTGCCGTTTACGGGCCTCATCCAACGCCAGATTGTAGACCATCCGGCAGGCATAACCGACAGGGCAGTGAATGCAACTGGTCTGCATAGTACACGCTTTTACGACAGCATCATGAAATATATCTTCGGCTTGTGCATGCGAGTGCAGTACACTTTCTGCAATTACCAAGAGTTTATTTTTGTATTTAACCATTGCATCGATAAGAACATTTCCATCATGAAGACCTAGTTCTTTTGACATGATCTTTATTCTTTATGACAAAGGATTTCGACTTGATGTTTGGCAAAAGTAAACCCCATCAGAAATATTTCAAATTCTGAAATATCCGACTCCGCAACCTTCGCGGGTGCAGCTATACAAGAACATGAGAAAAAGAGTCAAGTTAAAGAAAATACGATTTGTTATGGCCCTCAAAACCCTCGAAATCATCCTCGCGGAAAGGTTCCATTTGTCACGATCACCAAAAATCTACCGGATATCCCGAAAGTGATAGTCGACCGGATTGTGACAGGCTGCTAAGCCGGTCAGATACGAATTGAAATATATTGGATACCTGACAATCATGAGCCGTCTCGACAGCTTCATCCGCCGCATGACGGCCCAGCGTGATATTCTCAACCACATTTGCGATACAGTTAAAGAGCTTGAAGGGCCGGTTCTCGAACTTGGCCTTGGCAATGGCCGTACCTATGACCATTTGCGCGAGCGTTTCCCTGACCGGCGGATCATTGCCTTCGACAGGGCATCCCATGCCTATAAAAGCTCGACACCCGACCCGGAAAATCTGGTGATCGGCGAAATCAAGGAAACCGCACAAAGTTTCATCGGCATCAATGCGGCCCTTGTCCATGCGGATATCGGCACGGGCTATCCGGAAATGGATGCCATAACCCAGACCTGGCTGCCGCAACTGGCGGCCGGATTGCTTATCAGCGAAGGTATCGTCGCCAGCGGGCTCGCGCTTGATCATCCGGAGCTGACACCTTTGCCACTACCGAAATCCGTCAAACCTGGCCGCTATTTCCTTTACCGCCGTATTTAGCCTGAGGCGAAAAGCAGGATATCGAACTGAATACGGTCGACGGGAATTTCACGGACCTTCATTGGTGTCGGCTCGTCGCCTAGAAAGACAAGGCAGTCTTCATAGAAGCCGGACAAATACTGCACAAAGGCGGCTGCCTGTTTATCCCCGTAGAATGCGGGTGAAAACTCCAGATACAGCGGAACCTGACGCTGGAGCAGCATTTCCATCGACCGGCAGGCAACGGGTTCGTAGCCTTCAATATCCATCCAGATGAGACCGATCTGGTCAGAAGCGATAGCCGCATCTTCCAGAATTTTATCAACCCGCCGCACTGGTACGACGATCTTGACGTCGGTATGGCTCTGACGGCTCGCACTGCTCTTGCCGTGATTGTTGCGATGTTGAAAGAAATCCAACTCGCCATCCCGATCGCCCGCAGCGCAATTGACCAGTGTCACCCGGTCCTCGAGATGATTCTGCGCGATATTGGATCGCAGCAACCGAAAATTGCGCGGGTCAGGCTCCACGCTGATAATGTGGCTGAAAGACCCGCTCAGGCTGAAATAGATGGTCTGCGTGCCGATATTGCCACCAAGCTCCAACAGCGTTGCATCACTGCGCAGAAGTTGCCGCTCCCGCAGGATTGTCAGCAAACGGCTGACATGGTGCCGTTCAAAATGGCCCTTGCGGAAGATTTTACGGCCAATGTAATCATTGGGAGAGAAGGTCATGACGTGGTCGCCGCAATCCACGGTCATTGTCAGAACGCGTGGGTCCATGGCGCTGATCATCAGCTCCCGGCCGTAGCGCGTGTTGAAAAATTGTCCCGCAGCACGGTTTCTGGCTTTTTCAAAGCCCCGCCGCCATGATTTGATATCGATCACTGTCCGCCCCGTACCGTCCGATAAACCCGTCCCCAAGCGGACACGATAACAGGGTTATCAAAGGAAGCGAACACTGCTTTCCTGCGAAACAACATAAACCCGTAGCGGCAATGCCCGGCCACGAATTGCCACCTCGCGAACTTCGAGCCCGGCAATGTCAGACCCTGCCAGCACGATTGTCGGCTCCGACACCACCAGCGTTGCATCAAATTCCTTGGCGACAGTTTCCAGACGGCTTGCCACATTCACCGTATCGCCAATGGCGGTCAGGCTCTTGACCGCGCCATAACCCATCGCGCCAACAATGGCAGGGCCCGTATGAATTCCGATAGCGACGCGCAAGGGAATGGTGAGCTCCGCCGCCAGTTCAGCATTCAGCCGCTCGATTTCCCGGATAATCAGCGCGGCGGCCTTCAGCGCATTGCTACAGCCATCGGCGGTCGAACCGGTGAGGCCAAACAAGGCCATGGCACCATCACCAATGAATTTGTCCAGCCGCCCGCCCGAACGTTCAACCGCCTGACCGACAATGGCAAAATACCGATTGAGCAGGAAAACGATGTCATAGGGCAGACGGGCTTCAGTGAGCATGGTGAAACTGCGGATATCGCAAAACAGAACGGCGATTTCCCGTTCGCGGCCCGGACTTGCCTGCTGGCTTCCGGCCGGCACGATACTTTCAAGGCTGGGCACCAGCAGCGGCACGACGCTGATATCATGGGTCGGATGCAACTGGCAGGCGAGTCGAACCCCATGATCAGCGCCGATACGGGTGAGCGTCGCCTGCTCGATAGGCTGGGGTGGCGGCAATGTCTCCGCACCTTCAAGCACCTGCACCCGGCAGGTTGAACAGCGGCCTTTGCCGCCGCAGACGGCATAATGCGGTATGCCCCCAAGACGGCTGGCTTCGAGCACACTGAACCCGAGGGGAACCCGCACGCTTTGACCGTCGGCATAGCGGATGGCAATCTGGCTTGCCCGTTCGCGCCAGTGGCGGCGGAAGCGAAGCGCAAGAACCAGTGCTAACGCGCCCGCATAGGATCCAAAAAGACCAACCTTGATATAAAACTCATCATTTTTGACTTCTATGCGCTCGGCAGGAGAGGCGTAACGCGTTGAATTATAGCTCTTATGCCCCTGATAACCGGAAGAAGGAAACTCGCCATAGCCGGAAGCGGGCGACATATTGGCAATCGTACGCCCCGTATTGGCAAAGCCGAGCAAGGCAAGAACCGGCAGCAGAATGGCTGCCGTCAGCAATACCGGCGCTGCCTGCTGATACCATTGCCGGTAGCGCAGCCAGAAGTGAACCCCGATGCAGCCATGACACCAAATAACAATCAGCGCGACCGTCTGCTTGATACCGTTGAAAGGCGAGTTGATCCAGAAGCCGCGAATGATCGTTTCATAACTGTCATAGTAATTGGAGATCTCGTAGCGAATGCGCGTGCCGACTACATGTTCAATGATCAGCATGGGTATGAGCAGCCCAAGAATGATCTGCAGCGCTTCACCCAGCGGCATATAGAGCGTCCGGCGCGCATAGAGCGAGCGCATGACCAGAGCGACGTGGGTGATCGCAGCTCCGTAAAAGATCACCGTCCCGACAGGATTGCGCCAGATGAACAGAAACCAGCGGCGGCCTTCTTCAGCCGCTGCGAGCGAAATCAGGTTGAGCGAATGATTGGCGAGATGCAATGTCAGGAATGTGAGCATGATCAGGCCGGATAGCAACCGCGCCCTGCGCAGGGATCGCTCGGAAACAATGGGCGCTGCTACAGCTATCGTCATGAATACCGGTTCAGCTCCTGTATCCTCTCAGCCATGATTGCACGTGCCTCTTCCCAGCTTCGCCTTAAGTTTATGCGAGCGCGGCTGATTTGGCGATACAGACACGAGTGGTCAACCGCTATGATGGCTTTTTGACAGAAAGACCAGCGAAGCAGGATCAAAAGATTGTTAGTGCCTGTGAACGGCAACCCGTTATAGATTACCGGGAATCGGCTTCGCTGCGCCGAAATGGCTGAAACGATTGTAAAAACACTGGATTGCGTGCGGATGCAGGTCGCCTTTTACGCTCCCCTCAAGTCACCCAACCACGGGGTTCCGTCTGGCGACCGGCAAATGGCGCGCCTGCTGGTGGCTGCCCTGCAGATGGCCGGGCATAGCGTTGAGGTGGTTTCAGAGCTGCGCAGTTTTACCAAACAGCCGGATTTTGCCGAACGTCAACGCGTTGCGGTGGCGGCCACGGAAGAGATAGCGCGCCTTACCGCTCTCTGGCAAACAGCCGCGAAGCCCGATCTCTGGTTCTGCTATCATCCCTATTACAAGGCCCCGGATTTAATCGGTCCGCCGATGGCCGCCGCTCTAGATATTCCCTATGTAACTGCAGAAGCCTCCTATTCGCCGCGCCGTAACGCTACCGGTTGGGCCGAGACACAGATACTTGTGGCCGAAGCGGTGCGTCAGGCCGCCGTCAATATCTGGTTCACCCAGCGTGATCAGAATGGTCTCGCCGCAAACATCCCCGGCGCACGGTTTGCGCCGTTGAAACCGTTTATCGACGTAACGCCCTTCGGCAATGGTCAAATTGCGGACAATCCGCATCGTCTTGTCACCGTGGCAATGATGCGGCCGGGTGATAAATTGCACAGCTATGAGATGCTCGCCAAATCGCTTGCCTTGATCAAGGACAAGCCTTGGACGCTTGATGTCATCGGTGACGGTCCGCAACGGGAAACTGTGCAGTCTTTGTTTTCCTGCTTCGATCCCCGCCGGATAAATTGGCTGGGACAACGGAACGCTGACCAGGTTACCGCGTTGCTTCTTAAGGGCGGCACCTATGTCTGGCCCGGATGCGGCGAAGCCTACGGCATTGCCTATCTTGAAGCTCAGGCGGCAGGACTGCCTCTGGTAGCGCAAGCAACAGCTGGCGTACCTGAAGTGGTCAATGACGGTGTAACCGGCTTTCTGACGCCAGAAGGCGATGTCGGGGCCTATGCCAAAGCTGTAGCCGAAATGCTGGATGACCAGGGCAAACACCGGATCATGGGTTTGGCCGCCCGGCGCTTTATAAGGGAAGAACGGTCGCTGGAGGTCGCAGCGGTGCAGCTGGACAGGCTGCTGAAACATTCAATGGGACGGAGCCAATGACAGAAGACCCAATCTGGCAACCCCTACAGGCAGAACTTGCCCGCTGGATACATGCCAATCGCAGTGCCAAATTCTGGCTGCGCGATGATGATGCCGTTGAACCAACTCCCGCACTCGATCAGCTTCTTCAGCTTGCCAACGAC
Source organism: Phyllobacterium sp. 628 (assembly GCF_014189505.1). Taxonomy (GTDB): domain Bacteria; phylum Pseudomonadota; class Alphaproteobacteria; order Rhizobiales; family Rhizobiaceae; genus Phyllobacterium. Next base: position 257,447 of record NZ_CP050300.1, read on the forward strand.
TTCAAGGCCCCCGTGACGCTTGCCGTTATCCCTGCCCATACGGGCGAGCCGCTGGCTGAGCGGTTGGGGGGTGAGACACAAATCTCTGTTGCCGTGCATGGCTGGAGCCATGAAAATCACGCAGCCAAAGACAAGAAAAAGCAGGAATTGGGGTCCGATCGCCCGGGCGATCTCGTGTTGGGACAGCTCAAGCAAGGTTGCGCGCTGCTGGCCAAACTGCATCCGGCACGTTTTGTGCCCGTTCTTGTGCCACCATGGAACAGGATCGATGCTGCTCTGGTGTCGTCACTCGGTGAATGCGGTTTTAGAGTGCTTTCAGTGTTTGGTCCGGCGTCCAAGTCTGCAGCCGGCTTGCCCGCCATCAACACCCATGTTGATCTGATGGACTGGCATGGAACCAAAGGCTGCCGCGATCATGCGGAGCTGGTGAATGCGCTTGTCACGGAGTTGAAAAAACGCATTGATGGCAATGACGAGCCTATCGGTATCCTCACCCATCACCTCGTACATGATGAGTCAGCCTGGATATTTCTGAAGAAGCTCTTTCAGGTCGTGGCTAAAACCCCCGGAGGGCGCTGGCTCTCCATCAATGATTTGATGAAGAGCCAAAAGCTTTAGAGATCGATGATTTGCCCGTCGCGGGCGGCAAAAGTGCCCGCAAACCTCTTTTTGGCCAGCTTTTCGAAATGATCGATCTCGTCATCGGTGCGCGAAGGCGCGTGATGAAAGAGGGCGAGCTGGCCGATTTTACCTGCCGCTGCCAGTTTGACACCGTGCTGCCATGTGGAATGGCCATAGCCGAACCGGCGCGGCATTTCATCTTCCGTGTAGGTGCAGTCATAGACAACCAGATCAGCACCCTCGATCAGCCCAAGCACCGCCGGATCAAGAATACCAGCTTCGTGTTCGGTATCGTAAATAAGCGCAAGGACCTTCCCCGCCCATTCAATCCGGTAACCGATGCAGCCGCCGGGATGATTGAGACTGTCTGTCCGGATTGTGATGCCTTCACGCGGGCTCAGAACATCGCCCGAGGTGAAATCACGAAAACCAAGACAAGCCTTGCAAATATCCGGCTCAACCGGGAACCAAGGCGGACGCATGAATTGCTTGACGATCTCGCGCGTTGTCATGATCCCGGCGAGATGGCCGGACCACAGCCGCACATTCATCGTCGGATTGTAGATCGGCGCAAAATAGGGAAGACCGATAATGTGATCGTAATGGCTATGGGTGAAAATAACGTCGAAGTCAGTTATGCCTTCCGCAGACAAAGCATCACCTGCCTGACGCAGACCGGAGCCCGCATCAAAGATCAATCTATGTTCACCGCAACGCACCTCGATACATGACGTGTTTCCGCCGTAGCGCTGAAATTCAGATCCGGATACTGGGATACTGCCGCGCGTTCCCCAGAATTTCACCCGAAATACATCGTTGTTCATACGTTTCTCACACCCAATTCCCCGTTTTTTTGGTCATCGTAACCAAACTACAAACGTTATGCGAGGCTTGGATTTTGTTTTATTGGCTAACAGCGCAATAAAAACCTGCCATAGAGCATATGTAGGTGATAGCCATTTGTTTTTTAAGCTTTATGAAAATCGCTGATACAAATGTATAAATTCACCGGAACTGCTGATTCATGCCTTTGTCCCAATTTCCACCCATAGCCGTCATCGCAGATGCTCATTTTCACGACCTTTACGGTGATTATGATTTCGCCGGAATAGATGTTGGCGGCAAGCGGATGACGGCACGGCGGCTGACCGACACAGTCCGGTCAACCCGTGTTTTCAACGAAAGCTATCATGCGCTGCGAGGCGCCCTTGATGCAGTGGTCAGGCGCGGTATCAAACATGTGGTCCTGCTCGGCGACTATTCCGATGACGGGCAGGCCGCAACCTTGAACGCGCTTGGACGACTACTGGACACCTATACAACCGATCATGGGCTGATTTTCATTGCCACGCCGGGTAATCACGACATTTTCGGCCCCAAGGGCAGACACCATGCCAAACGCCTGCTCAATCCTGATGGCACCTACACCATCGTTGCCAGCGACAGTGCGTTCATCGACGAGGATGCCGACGGCATGGTCGTTACCGGCAAAATGTATTGTGATGGTTATCCTAATGGCTTGCAGGCTTTGCCCGGTCTCGGCTTTTTCCGCCGCGCCAGTGATCTTCACTGGGAAACGCCTTTCGGCGCCGACGATGATCCCGCAAAACGGCAATACACCGTGCACTCGGCAGACGGGCTGAACGAATACCAGCTCATGGATGCGTCCTATCTGGTCGAACCTGTTCCCGGACTTTGGTTACTGATGATCGATGCCAATGTGTTCGAACCACGGGATGGCCATTTCGAGCGCGGCGATTCCGGTGCCTTTATCGACAGCACCAATGCCGGCTGGAATGGCATGCTGAAACACAAACGTTTCATCCTCGACTGGATGCAGGATGTTGCGGAGCGGGCAAAGAACGAGGGGAAAACGCTGCTCGCCTTCTCCCATTACCCGATGCTCGACATAATGGACGGAACGCATGGGGACGAGAAAAACCTGATCGGCAATACCAGCGCCGTACGCCGTACACCATCGGCCGATGTTGCCGCCGCCGTTATGAAAGCCGGTATACGGATACATTTCAGCGGTCATCTGCATGTCAATGACACGGCCCGTGTACAGGAAAAAGCCGCATGGCTGGTCAATGTTGCAGTGCCATCCCTCGTGGCCTTTCCACCTGCTTTCAAAGTACTGCAACTGGACGGGCAGAACCTGAATGTTGAGACCGTCTCCATGGACGATCTGCCGATAGATCCTGTGCTCAATAGGCAATACCGCACCGAAATCAGCCTCACGGGCAAGAAAACCGGCAATATGCTGGATGCGGCAAATTACGGAGACTTCATCTCGGAACACGTGGACCAGCTTGTGGTGCATCGCTATCTCAGGCGCGAGTGGCCAGCCGATCTGGCGCGGATACTGCCATTGCTGAGCCTTGGCGATCTGTTGACACTCAGCCTGTTCGAACAGCCCGTGGAAACAGATACCGCTGTTGTTCTTGTCCACGCCGAGCGCGGCAGGCCTGAAACCGCAGCACGATTGGAAACGCTTCTTTCAGACACGGGCATCAGTCTTCAGCAACTCGATGTCTTTCCCGTTCTGCTGCTTCTAGGCGACTGGTATCGTTTGCGCATGGGCAGTGAAATGGCACTCGATCGCATAGCCGTATCGACCCTTGGCATTTACAGCGTGCTGATAGACGTTTTCGCCCGCTCCAATGCAATCGGCAGGGGCGGGGCGCAGGCTCAATTTGCGCGGCTGTTCCGCATGATGGCCAATTATCTCGAAGGCCTGCCATCACGCGACTTCAGGATCGATCTGGCAACTGGCGAGATCGGTACTTTCTGATCGTCCGGAATTAATGCTTGCTGCGTTCTTCGGAAAGCTCCGCCGTTGTATGGCTGAGACGGCTGGCAAGAACCCGCATGATTTCGATGGTCATTTCAGGATAGTCGCTGAGCAGCTTGAGAAAATGCTCCTTGCTGATACGCAGGGCTTCAAGCGGTGTTGAGGCTGTTACGGTCGCCGTACGCAGCACATCGCAAAGAATAGCGATCTCGCCCACGATGGAATCATGCTCGACTTCGGCGACTTTGATCTGACCGCTGGGGCTATCAACGCTTACTTCTGCAGTACCCGAGAGAATGACATAGGCAGCGTCCGCCATATCACCCTGCCTGAACAATGCCTGATCAGCGCGATAACTGACACGATCCGACGTGAACGCAAGCAACTTGAGTTTTGCTGGCGCTACACCTGAAAACAGCGGAATCCGCCGCAACATTTCAACTTCATCCCGCAGAAGCATGAACGTCCATTATCCCCCAAGTTCTATCCTACCCCGGCCCTACAGTATTACGATACGAGCTCCTTGAATATACCATTTTTCTCCAGAAGAGTCGCGTGTGTTCCGTCTTCGACCAATGTACCCCGGTCGAAGACAAGCACCCGATCAAACAGGTTTGCCAGCGACGAATTAGCCAGCACCCAGATAATCGCGGGCGCATGACCCTCCTCATGCAGGTTCTGCATGACATTGCGGGTAATCTGGTCCTGTACACGCTGGTCCAGCGCGGGCAGGGGCCGGTTGAAAATCACGTAATCGGATCGCTTGAGCAGGGCTCTGGCAACATTGATCTTCTGCCGCTGCACATTTGTCAGCCGCTTGCCGCCCGAACCGACATCGAAATCCAGACCGATGGACAGAACACTGTCATAGACGCCCAGCTCATCGAAAAGATCGCGCAGGATCACGCGAATACGCTCCGAACCGTCAGCCTGCGTGTACCCGATCCTGCCGAACAGCACATTGTCCATCAGACTTGCCGAGGCGATGAATTTCTTGGCGTCATAGCGCTCGATGACCGCTTTCAGATCATCCGGCAGGTTCTTGTGAAACCGGATGCGGGCGTCAACAATCTTGGCCATCAGCTCATCGGTCAGCAAACCGAAACGGTGCCTTGGTTCAACATAGGCAAAACTCAAGCGGATGATGCTCGAGCGTTCATCGGGCGAAGCGGCCTCGAAATCCCGGCCTTGCAACTTTTGCAGCAGCAGTTGATAAGCCGGGATATCATCAGCCGTCATGAATGTAAGCTGCTGGAAGAACGGATGATCCGGCGGCAGATCCTCGAACAGTTCGATCGCATTGGCAGCAATCTCAAGGCCCATCTTATACAGATCGATATGAAGCCCGCTTTCCCGCAGGATCGAGCGGAAATACGGATGCGCGGCCAACTTGAGGTTCGTCATCATCGGCCGTTTCAGCGTACCGAACAGAAGGTTCTCGCCGATTGTCGCCTGCACGTTGTAAGCCTTGGGTTCAAATGGCACCACGAGGCTGTCCAAATCCTCTTCCTTGAGGCTTTTGCGCAAGGCTTGGCGCAACTCGACGATCCGGCTGGTCAGATCGGCATGGGCTGTCGTATCGACCTGAGAACGCAGGGCAAGATCCATAATATCCTGCGAGATCATGACCGCTTCCAGAACCGGGCGTATGGCACGGAACAGGTCATCCGGACCCGTGACACCCGCAGACGCATAGTCAACCCAGTCACTGTTCAGATCGAGTTCCGGGTTACCGGCCAGACGGGCTTCGTTGATATTCCACTTGTACCTGACGGCTTTTGCACCCTCGTACTCAACCTTCGTCAGCGGCGCATGTTTGAGGCCGTAGAGAAGGTTGTCGCGCAAAGTCCCATGGAAGAAATAGGCATCCGATGCCGCATAGGCGATGCGCCGCCCGGTGACCGATTCAGGCAGTTCGAGCAGATCCTTGCCGTCAATCGTTATGCGGCCGGACTCTGGCCAGATCAGACGGGCAAACGCTTCGGCAATTGCTTCACCGCCGCCACCGCTAGGCCCTACAATAGCAACCGTTTCGCCAAGCTTGATCTCAAGCGAGACGTGATCGACAAGGCGCGCTCCACTATCGTCGGAAAGTCGGAGATTGACCGCGTTGAGCGAATGTTCCAGCCGCCCGACAGGTTCATGCACAACGGCTTGAATACGCGGATCGACCAGCATGTCCACGTTGAACTGCTCAACAACCTGAGCATATTTGATTTGCACATCCTGACGGGACTGGTCCCAGTCAATGAGTTCCTTCAATGGACCCGGCAAATCCTTGTAGGCATTGATGACCGCAACCAGCTGTCCAATGTCCAAACGCCCCCTGCAAGGCAAGAACACCGCCAATGGAATAAAACAGGAAGGGTGTGACCTGAGCGAGGAAGTTATTGATGAACTTGACCAAAAATTTCCACTGATAAAGATCATAGCGGATGGAAAAAATAAGGCCGAGGCGCGCAGCGATATCAGCGCGTTCGTAGTTCGATGTGTCATTGCCGTGGATCGTTCCGATCCCATCGACAATTTCACCAACCCGCCCGGAAAGCTCGCGCGCCGTCAGCTGGCGCTGACGCCCAAGATCGAGCAATTTTTTGCGCATACGCGGGATAACCACGCCTTGCACCGCAACGATGCCGGCGGCAATCATACCCAGCCAGAAATTCTGCAAAATGATGAAGACAAGCGCGGTAATCGCCTGTCCGCCAAGCAGTGCCGGCTGAACAAACGCATCTCCGGTAAAGCCGCCCATCGGCTCCACCTCGTCCTTGATCATCGTCGCGATTTCGGCCGATTTCACCCGCTTGAACTGAGCCGGCGGGAAACGCAGCACGCGGTCAATCAACTCGAAACGGATGCGGCGCAGCATGCGCTCGCCAAGGCGGCCCTTGTAGGTATTGATATAGAGCTTGAACAGGCCGTTGATGACGACCAGCAGCAGGAAAACCAGACTAAGCGCCATCAGCATCTGGAAACGCGTAAGTTGCAGTCCTTCGAAGAACATCACCTTGCCGAAATAGGGCAGATTGTACTGGATGCGCATGAACGTCTGGGTTGCGCCTTCCCCTTCGAATCCGGTGCCCTGTATGGGGCCATTGACTATCTGTTTCGGCAGATCGAACGACAGGAAATACGGAATCATCGAGGCCGCAACAACCGTCAGGATCCATATTTGCTGGAGTCGCGTATTCGACCAGATATAGCGTGTTAGACTTTTTTCCATGGGCAACCGTGAGCTGTGAAATAAGCTGAATTCGTAACTATTTTAATGGGTTATACGCGGTGAAATCCTCCTTGCTGAGACCGTGAGGCACAATAAAGTGGAGGGGAAATAGGCGGCAGTTCATAGATTTTACGGGATTGGCTGAAATCTCCCCAAACCTTTCAGATGTTCAGTTTACAACACGGGATGGATGAACGCTATACGCTTGCACCCGATTGTATGGGTGGAAATCGGGTACAGACTTAGAGCAGATTTCGCAGTATTTCCGCTGTCCGTTTTGCGCCATCAAGATCAAGACGGTGGTCCCCTGGTTTTGGCTGCCGCAATGACCGCTCAACCGCTTCCGCAAGCATAGCTGCGTTCAAGCCGCTTTCCGGAAGGGCAATAGCCAGCCCCAGCGCTTCCAGACGCGTGGCGCGCACTGTCTGTTCAGTTTCGCCGCCCGCAGTGAACGGCACAAGAATGGACCGGCAACCCGCCTGCAGCACATCGCAAACGGTATTGTACCCGGCCTGCGATATGGACAGCTCCGCCCCCTGAGCAGGGAAGGGAAGTCTCTGCGAAAACGCACGAGCGCAACATTATCCGGAGTCTGATCAGACAGTGCAGCAAAATCCGTTTCCGGCAAGTTGGGCCCGGTAATCACACACCATTTGCCGTGTGACGTGCGGGCTGCTTCAAGCGCCGAGCGAACGAGATCAAGCCCGACAGCACCGCCACCCGCCGAGACCACAATGTCGAAAATATCCGTTGGTATTGGCGCAACCGGCCCAGCAACCAGACCGGTGTAGACAATCTTGCCGGCAATGTCGCCAGCAAGCGGAAATGTGTCGGGTAGGGCGACAAAACCGGGATCGCCATGCACCAGCACATTGTCGAAATGCCCGTTGATAAGAGCAACCGTTTCTTGGTCACGACCGGGCTTTGCCCGCTCCTGAAGAATATCCCTGACCGATGTCAGCAACTTCGGCCGGGGCGTTGCCGCTTGAATGGCATCAAGCAAAGGCAGCAGCTCAAAACGCATCTGGCGGCGGCCAAACGGGAAGGCTTCAATGATGACAATATCCGGTTGTACCCGGTGAAATGCCTGAAGCAGCAGGTCGCGGCGGTGATGAAGAAAAGCCTCGTCAACCGGCTTGCCCTGTTCGTCGGCCAATCCTGAAAATCCGGCATTGCTCGCAACAACAGCGGGGAGGGCAACTGATTTCACATTGGAACCGGGAAAGCCCGGGACAGCCAGCCCGCCCGTTACCACAGTCACGTCAAAGCCGTCCTCAGCCAATGCCGAAGCTATGCGGCTGGCACGGGCCAGATGCCCGATGCCAAGCAGATGCTGGACGTAAAAGAAGACGCGGAGCGCCGTCATTGTGTTTTCTGCCATTCGGTTTCAAACAGGGCGGTCAGTTGCCGGATGCTGGAATTGTGATCGAAATGTTCACGCACCCGCACTTCCGCAGCATCGCCAAGCCGGTGGCGCAGATCCGGTTCGCGTATCGCCCTTTCCAAGGCTGCTGCCAAAGCATGCGGCTCTTCGGGCGGAACCACAAAACCATTCTCGCCATCGGTGAGCAATTCGGGCACGCCCGAAATATTGGTCGAGATACAGACAAGGTTCTGGCTGGACGCCTCGACAAGCACGTTCGGCAGGCCGTCGCGGTCGCCATCGGCTGCGATCCGGCAGGCCAGCGCAAAAATATCGGCACGGCGATAGTGCTCCAGCACCTCTTCCTGCGCCAGTGCACCTTTCCAGGTGATGCGGTCAGTTATCCCTAGCTCTTTGGCCAATGGTTTCAGTTTCGCCAGTTGATCGCCGCCGCCAATGTGCACAAACGTCCAGTTCAATTCTGCAGGCAGAAGAGCTAGGGCGCGCAGGAGAATGTCGTAACCCTTCTTCTCCACGGCGCGGCCGACGCTCAGAATTTGCACCGAATCAGCTGCGCTGGAGCCATCGCGCTTCGACCGCACGGTGTTGAAATGACCAAAGCGCGCCAGATCAAGGCCGTGATAGCTCAGATGTACCTCGTCCTTGCGATCCGTCAGTTGCCGCATATGGTCGTAGCCACTACGGGTGCAGGTTACGCTCCAGCGTGCTTCCGCCAGCTTTTCCGTCAGTTCCCAATCCGGCGATGTCCAGATGTCCTTGGCATGGGCCGAACAGGTCCAGGGAACGCCTGTCAGGATGCTGGTATAGGCAGTTACAGAAGCCGGTGTGTGAATGAAATGCGCGTGCAGCCATTCGCCTGCATCCGGCCATTCATGCGCCAGAACCAGTGCCTGTCCCAAACGGCGAAACCGGTTGCGGGTTACATCGCGTTTAAGATCAGCCCAGAACCGTCGCAAAAGTGGCTTGAAGCCCGGCTTGGACCACCCGGCAACAAGACCGCGCAATACCCGGAGCGGCTCGTCATGCAGATATTCCGGCAGGTAGACAACCCGCGCCTTGATCTCGTCATGGATAGGATGGCGCTTCTTGTCCGTTGGCTTGCGCATGGAAATGAGCGTCAGGTCAAAACCGGCGCGTTCAAGCCCAAGCAGTTCCTGCGCAATAAAGGTCTCCGACAGGCGCGGATAACCCTTCAGCACCACCAGTGTTTTACGGCGTATCGGCAAAACAGTCTCTTTATTCAGCAACGGCAAGAGGTAGCTGCTGCTCGCGTTCATCCAGCCAATCGCCAACAATCTTGGATATATGGACCAGCCCTTCCAGCCTCATACCTTCGCCCTTGCCGCTCTTGGATGGCGGCGCCCGATCAGGCAACCGTTTCAAGGCTTCGGCGAGAAGCAGCGGATCTTCGGCTTCTTCGGGCAGCAGCATATCCACCAGCCCAAGCTCCGATGCGCGCTGGGCGCGGATCAGTTGCTCTTCGCGCGGCTGGACGCGTGGCACGATGAGCGCAGGCTTGTCGAAGGACAGGATTTCGCAATAGGTGTTGTAACCGCCCATCGCCACCACGGCCTTGGCTCCGGCAATCAGCTCTTCCATGCGGTTATCGAACTCTATGACCTCGATATAAGGGATTTTGCCGCCCTTCTTCACCAGCTTGGCCCGCTGTTTTGCGGGCATGTAGGGTCCAAGTACGATAAACGCCTTGTGCTGCAGGGTAGGGTCCTGCTGATAGGCGTGAATGACATTGTGAACGAGATCGGCACCATCGCCGCCACCGCCGGTTGTCACCAGAATATAATCGCCTTCCGGAACGTGGGTAGAAGCCTTGTCATGCGACAGGCTGCGCTGCAGGAAGCCGACAAACTTCATCTTGTCACGCACGGTCGAAGGCACATCCAGATCCAGCAGCGGATCATAAAAATCCGGCGGACCATAGACCCAGATATTATCATAATACTGGTCGATCTTCTCCATCACATTGCTCTTCTTCCATTCGGCTTCGAGCAGATGCGGGGCATCCATCACTTCGCGCAGACCAAGCACCAGCGTTGTACCGCGTGATTTCAGATAGGCGAGGGTTTCTTCCGCTTCGCCCTTCAGGCCCATCGGTTCTTTGTCGACAATGAAAATGTCGGGCTGGAAAGTTTCCGCCGTATGCCGGATGATGGACTGCCGCATCTTCAGCGTGTCGTGCAGATCAATATGCCGGGCTAGCGATGTATATTCGCCGTTACGCAGCTTGATCACGCTTGGCACCTTCACAAAATCCACGCGTGCACGGTAGTCGAACGCTCCGGCAATGGTTGCACCGGAGATGATGAGAATGTTGAGCCCGCGATAATCTTCGACAAGCGAATGGGCAATGGTCCTGCAGCGCCTCAGATGGCCAAGACCAAAAGTATCGTGGCTGTACATCAGGATCCGCGCATCTTCAAAACGCCGCATCATGGTCAAAACCTCTTGAATACGATGTGCCGTTGCAGTCGGAACTGCACAGCACATTCGGAACGGCTGGGAGAATCCAAGTTCATTGGCCTTTCAACTTTCCACTTATCTGTAGGGATCGGCTGCGTCGCGCAACCCGTCTCCCAGAAAATTGAACGCCAAAATAACAAGAATAACCGGAATCATCGGGAACAGCAGCCACGGATAGAAGGCGATAACGCTGACACTGCGTGCTTCGGTCAACAAAATACCCCAACTGGTGATGGGTGGCCGAAGGCCAAGGCCCAGAAAGCTCAATGCTGTTTCGCCAAGGATCATACCGGGTATCGATATGGTTGCGGTTGCGATGAGGTGCGACATAAAGCCGGGCACAAGGTGCCGGCCGATGATGCGTCCGCTCTTTGCGCCCATCAACTGTGCGGCGAGCACGTAATCCTCTTCCCGCAATGCCAGAATTTTGGAGCGCACCGCACGGGCAAGACCAGTCCAGTCCAGCATGCCGAGAATCAGCGTGATGCCAAAATAGATCAGAATTGGGCTCCAGGTCACGGGCATGATCGCCGCCAACGCCATCCAGAGCGGCAAGCTGGGTAGAGATTGAAGCACCTCGATGACGCGCTGAACAAGCAAGTCAAACCATCCGCCATGATACCCTGCCAGTCCGCCGATAATGATGCCGAGAACGAAACTGATGGTGATACCAATAAGGCCAATGGTCAATGAGATACGCGCACCATAGATGATGCGTGAAAGCACGTCACGGCCAAGGCGATCCGTACCAAGCAAGAACATCTGCCCCCCTTTGGCGGGACAGACAAGATGAACATTGGTCGCCACGGCTCCCCAGAAGCGGTAATCATCGCCGCGGCAGAAGAAGCGCAACGGCTGCACATCGCTTTTGTTGTCGGTATACACGCGCTTCAGCGATTCCATGTCTACTTTCATTTCACGGCCGTAGACATAAGGCCCAATTAACTTTCCGTCATGGAACAGACGGACCCGCTGTGGCGGGGAATGAATGAAATCAACATTTCGTGTGTGCAGGTTATAAGGCGCCAGAAACTCGGCAATGATGATCATGCCGTAGAGTGCGAGCAGGAAAATACCTGAGGCAAGCGCCAGCCGGTGGCGTTTGAATTTCCACCACATCAAGCGCAATTGCGAAGCAAGATGAATCTTGGCCTGCGCTTCGGTCATGGCCTCGATCGACATCGGGTCGAACGGAGCGGCGGAGACATAGTGCTGCAAAGGTGCACCGGGTTGTGGGAGCGGCAAAGTCACTTGGTGCTCCTGCCCTGCAAACGGATACGCGGATCGAGAAAGGCCAGTGCGATATCGGATATCAGCACGCCGATAACGGTGAGGAAAGCGAGGAACATTAGAAACGAACCCGCAAGATACATATCCTGGCTTTGCAGCGCCTTGATCAGCATCGGCCCGGTCGTTTCCAGTGAAAGCACGATGGCCGTAATCTCTGCCCCCGAAATAATCGACGGGAGGATCGAACCGATATCAGCCACGAAAAAGTTCAGCGCCATGCGCAGTGGATATTTGACCAGCGTACGGAAAGGATGCAGCCCTTTGGCCCGGGCGGTCATCACATATTGCTTTTGCAATTCGTCCAGCAAGTTGGCGCGCAGACGCCTGATCATGCCTGCCGTACCAGCGGTACCGACGATGATAACGGGAATCCACAAGTGAGCGAGGATCGACCGGGCCTTTTCCCAGCTCATGGGCTCGCTGAGATATTTCTGGTCCATCAGGTGGCCAATGGATGTGCCGAACCAGATATTGGCAAAATACATCAGGATGAGCGCCAGCATAAAGTTTGGAATGGCAATACCAAGCAGGCCAAACAGCGTCAGACCATAATCGCTCCAGCTATATTGATGGGTTGCCGAGTACATGCCGATGGGGAATGCGAGCAGCCACGTCACCAAGATGGTGCAGAACGATACGAGCACTGTCAGCCACAAGCGGTCTCCCACAACGGCGCTTACCGGCAGCTGGTACTCAAAGGAATAGCCAAAATCGCCCTGCAGCATGCCGCCGAGCCAATGGAAATAACGCAGCACCGGGGGCTGGTCGAAACCGTATTGGTGGCGAAGCTCCTCCATATCCTGAAGGTTTACCGTCTCGCCCTGCGCCTGCATTTCGGCGATCTGGCTTTCGAAGAAATTGCCGGGCGGCAATTCGATGATAACGAAAACGAGCGCTGAAATGATCAGCAGCGTCGGGATCATGGCGGCTATCCGCCAGAGAATATATCGCAGCATCCGGTCAGCCCTCCTTCAGCCAGAAGGTGTCGGGCATATAGATTCCGAGATAGCAAGTCGGATCAAACCCGTAGAGGCCCTTCTCAGGGACATTCTGCAAACGGGATGATCGCATGATGGGCTGCAACGTTCCGTTGACCAGCCCAATGGAGAACACTTGATCGGTGAAAATCGACAGCATCTTATGCCATATTTCCGTGCGCTCCTGCATATGCGCGGATTTGCGCCACTGGTGCTGCAGGGCAAGAAGCTCCACTGCCGCCGGCAGATCGGGCGCTTCACCATTCTGCCCGAGTGAAAGATAATGTCTGCCCCAGACCGGCCACTGGTATTGATCGTCCATGGTTGGGGCCAACTGTCCGGGATTCATATCCGGCGTAGCAACGCCATTGGCAATGCCATACCAGATCGACATCATGATCCGGCCACCCTGCGCCCGGCTGCGGAAAATATCGCGCTGCGACGTGCGCGTGTACAGTGCCAGGCCAAGCTTGCGCCAATGATCCGTCACGAGTTCGAGTACGTCCGTATCGAGCGTACTCTCGCCGGGTGACTCTATTGTAATCTCAGCAGGGCGGCCATCGGGTAAAAGGCGGACGCCGTCATCATTGCGGTTCTGCATACCCAACTCATCGAGCAGGGCATTGGCCTTATCAGGATTGTGTTCAATCCAGGCTTTGGCATATTCGGGTTTATAGAGCGGGCTTTCCGGCAATACCGTATCGGCACTTGGCGTTCCAAGGCCGTAGAATACCGCCATATTGATTTCGTGCCGGTCAGTACCCAGCGATAGGGCACGGCGGAAGCGCACATCCCGGAACAGATTACGCCAGCCATCATCCACGTAATTCAAATTGGGCACGATCGCAACGCGCGAGCCACGGATCATCTTCCACAGGTCGACTTTCACCGGGTAACGTTTTTCCGCATCCTTCAGGAAGGTATAATCGGTGAAATCCACACCCGTCGCCTGCAGATCGCTTTCGCCTGCACCCGCCTTGGCCGGAATGATTGACGATGAACTGACATTCAGGATGAAACGGTCGATATAGGGCAATTGCCGCCCATTCTCGTCCACGCGATGAAAGAACGGATTGCGATCAAAAACAAATTGTTCGGCTGGCGACGTCGTTGTATTGACCCATGGATCAAGCACCGGCAGTTCCGGATTTTCCGGACGATATTGCCGCGCCATCTTGATGTGAAGGTCCGCCCATTTCTTGACCCGGTTTTCCTTCATCAGGGCCTGAAGCCGGAACTTGTCCTGATAGTCCTTGTGGAATTTCTTCAAATAGGCTGACGGGCCAACAATAACCAATGCCTGCGGGGCAGCGAGCGTGGGAAGAAAGTCAGGGTTGGGCGCTTCCCAGGAATAACGAACCGTCAGCGGATCGATGACTTCAAACTTGGGCAGCTTTCCGTCAATACGCAGCTCAAGCGCACCACCACCCGGTGTCAAATCCGCATTCAGAAGGACATCATTCCACCAATAGCTGAAATCATCCGCGGTCAATGGCGAGCCATCAGACCATCTATGGCCTTCACGAATCCGGAAGGTGAAAACCGTATCATTTTCCGATTCGAACGATTCAAGCACGTCAGGGCGCAAGACAAGATGCTCGTCATAGCCGACCAGACGGGCATAGCCATAGATCGTCATGAAGCGGATATCTTTTCCGCTGCCAATAATGGTGCGGACTGTTCCGCCATATTGGCCGGGAACACGGCCGATTTCCTTCATGTTGATGATACGCGGGTGCTTCGGCAAACGCTGTACCAGCGGCGGCAGGCTCGTGGCACGCAGCCGGTCTGCAAGGAATTCCGGCTCGCGTTCGCGATCGGCGGCCTTCACCGTAGCCGGCACCATGGCGGATGCGAGCACACCCAGGACCGTGCGCCGCGTTACCACGCGCGTAATTCCCGTGCATCGGCATTGCGCCTTGCGAGCACCAGATGGCCATTGCCGAGATCGGCCGGTGACAGCGGGTCGTCACTGTCCTCGCCGGAAAAATTCGGTCCCCAGGCGTGCTGATCCGATGCACCGCTGGCCTTCAAAGTTTTGAAGTCGAGGGGACGATCGAGATCGGGGAAGGGCACGGCCGCGAGAAGCGCGCGGGTATAGGGATGCACCGGGTCCCGCAGGATAATTTCGCGCGGGGCAATCTCGACAATACGGCCAGCGCACATCACGGCAATTCGATCCGCCATATAATCGACCACTGCCAGATTATGCGAAATGAAGAGGTAAGTCAGGCCCAATTCCTTCTGCAGATCTTTGAGCAGATTGAGAATCTGCGCCTGTACCGAAACATCCAGCGCCGAGACAGGCTCGTCGCAGATCAGCAATTGCGGCCCGAGCGCCAGCGCCCGCGCGATGCCGATACGCTGCCGCTGCCCACCGGAAAAACTGTGCGGATAGCGATTGAGGTAGCGCTGGTCGAGACCAATGGCCTGCATCAGTGCCCGCACCTTCTCCAGCCGGTACGCCTTGTCGCCGCGACCATGAATTTCCAGCGGCTCGCTCAGAATATTCTGCACCGTCATGCGCGGCGAAAGCGAGGATACCGGATCCTGAAACACCATCTGGATCTTGGTGCGCAGTTCCATCAGTTTTGCACCCTGCGCGGCAAGCACATCGATCTTGCCTTTGCCATCGTCAAACGTGACGGAGCCACCATCGGGCGTAATGGCGCGCATCAGAATTTTGCTGACCGTGGTCTTGCCACAACCGCTCTCACCCACGAGCCCGAGACATTCCCCGCGCCTGATATCGAAGCTGACGCCGTCAACTGCACGAATTCGGGTCTTGTCCTGTTTGCCGAACAATCCGGATTTCCGGATGCCGTAGGTCTTGGTCAGGTTTCGCACTGAGAGCAGGACGTCAGGCGCGGACTCTTCCTGCTTTTTCTTGCCCCACAATGCGCCCGAATTGACCGGCACCTCACGCAAGGCTTTCAGGCGCTCGCCGGGCTTCATATCGAAATGCGGAATAGCGGCCATCAGGCCCTTCAGATAGGGATGCTGCGGATTGCGGAATATCGCATCAACCGGCCCGGCTTCCATGATCTCGCCATGATAGATCACCACCACTTCATCGGCCATGTTGGCAACAACGCCAAGATCATGGGTGATCAACAGCATTGCCATATTGAGCTTGTGCTGGAGATTGCGCAGCAGTTCGAGAATTTGCGCCTGAATGGTCACATCAAGCGCGGTTGTCGGCTCGTCAGCAATCAACAAAGCAGGGCGGCAGATCAGCGCCATGGCGATCATGGCACGCTGGCGCATACCGCCGGACAGCTCAAACGGGTACATGTCATAGGTGCGCTTGGGATTGGAGAACCCCACAAGCCCGAGCATCTCTTCGGTCTGGGACCGGCGTTCGGATTTGGTTGCTTTGGTATGGATTGCCAGAACTTCGCTGATCTGGTTGCCGACCGTGTGCAGCGGCGACAACGAGGTCATTGGTTCCTGAAAGATCTTGGCCATGCGGCTGCCGCGCAGCGCTCTGATTTCAGGCCCATCCCGTTCCAGTTGCAGAATATCGGTGGTTTTCCCGTCAACGGGATCCGTGAACAATATTTTGCCTGTCACCGCAGCCGTATTGGGCAGGATACCCATAACCGATTGGCTGATAACGGATTTTCCGGAACCGGATTCACCAACGAGTGCCGTCACCTTACCCGGAAGGATGCGCAGATTTGCGCCTTTGACGACATGCATACGCCCTCCCAGCATCGAAAACGAGATGCCGAGATTTTCAATACGCAACAGATCAGACCCCGACGTCATGCCAGTTTTTTGTTCCCCAAAGCGCTTTTTATTGCCGCCATTAAACCCAGACTATCTCACGATATACAGTGAGTCCAGTTGGGTCACATGCTGATGACAACACCACCCTGTTGGGGATCGTTTCGGTGCGCCAGCCCTTACAGTACCGGGCAGAATTGCGCATCCATGACATCTTCGCACCGGGGCGAGCGGCGGAAGTCGTCATAATAGAGCGTCCAATTCCTGTCGTCCGCCGCACGATAGGGGCCGAATTTGAAATACTGATTCTTGCCAAGACCTTTGTCGTTGTGACCAATATGACCCTTGATCGTGACAATCCACTTATTGTTGGCAAATATCTCGACATGCCCGGAACCGTCGGGTCCAGGCTTGGTATAAATGGCAAAATCGATCCAGCCGGAACCGGGCGTCGGCAGCTTGTTGCCCCGATCGATCAGCGTGATCGCATTGGTACAGGTGTTGAACTGCTTGCCATCCTGCGGCGTCCAGGTGGAATCCGTCGCCACAAGCGCACGCATCTGGTTGGTGTCCGGCCGCAGCCACACCCGCGTCTGATCATCGCCACATGCCTTGACGGTCGTGGTTCCTTCAGCTTTCAGCGGCGCAATGTAATTGGTTTCGATCGTGGCAAACAATTTGCCCTGATTGAGCCGCAGCGCCAGAAACGGACTGAAATCGCCCACTGCTTTCGGCCCGATTTCCCGTTTCCATTGGGCGATCAGATAACGGTGGTCACCGCTTGGTATCGGATCGGCAAACTTGACGGCAAATCCGTACCAGACACCTTCATTGTAGGGGACACGCTTATCGGTCTTTTCCCAGATTTCGGCCCGTTCGCTGCAGTTGTTTTTTTACACCGGGGCATAATGGTTTGACACTCAGTTTGAGTGCACCCCCGCCTGTCCGCGTCACCTCGGATTGGAATTCGACAGTCCCGGCGCTCTGCTCAAAGTTCTTGCGGTAATAAAGTCCACCGGCAGGCGAAAAATCCTTACCGTCAAAACCATCCACGAGCACATCGCTCTTTGGCTCGGCAGTTGCGGGGGACATGTTTAAACCAGCAAACAAGGCGGCCATCAGGACGATCTTTCGCTTCATTGCATGAACTTCTCCAGAAGGGGCCTCTGATCCTGTATCTTGGCGTCACGGTGCAGCAACATCACCTGTTCGGCTTCTGACAGACCATCATAGGAGACCTCGTCGAAAGCATCCTCCTGAGGCACAGCAATAGACTGTTTCGGCAGAAGAACCGTAACTTTCTGGCCGACACCACGCAATTTCTCTTCGCCCAGTGTCGTCCAGTCGCCGCCACAATAGGTGGCAAATGCCTGGCTGGCGACCACCTCGCGCGAATATTTCTTCGTCAGTCCCTGCAGGCGCTGCACCTCGTTGACCGCCGAGCCGAAGGCGGAAAATGTCAGGCGGTCTTTCAGACCGACATTGCCAAACATGACATTGCCGACATGCAAGCCGATACCGTAACGGACATCGCTCAAACCATCCTTGCGCCGTTCCCTGTTGAGTTCGGAAACGCGGGCCTGCGCCTTGAAGACGGCGGAAAGCGCGGCCTGACAAGCAACTTTCGACGGATCCTTATGCCGTCCGCATGGATAGACGGCGAGAAAACCATCGCCCATGAAGCTCAAAATCTCACCGCCGCCGCGATTGAACGGGGCAGCTATCGCGTCAAAGAAATGATTGAGCGTATCGATATAGGCCTGACGGCCCTCCTTTTCGGCCAACATGGTTGATTGACGCATATCGCCCATAACCAGCGCGGCACGGATGGTTTCGCCATCGCCGCGCCGGATCTGGCCATTCAGCACGCGCTTGCCGGCATTCCCGCCAAGATAGGTCGTCAGCATATTGTCGGCGAGCTTGCCGAGAACCGCCATCTTCGCAGCGACAGCCAGATGATTCTGCAGTTTCAGCAATGCGCCGATCATGCTTTCGCTGAACCCAGCTTTGCTGTCAGTTGACCAGGAACCCATCATGCCTTGCGCGGACTCGCCGCTGAATGGCTGCACAAAGGCCAGATAATCGGTCACTCCCTGCTGCCGCAACTCATCGAATATTGGAAATTCATTGGGTCCATCGGCATCGATACGGCGGCGGACATGTTCAAGATTGTTTGTGAGAAGATAATAATAGGGGCTGAGAAGGAAGCGCTCGGGCTTTTCGCCGGGCGTATGGCGATAACCTTCGACCACGAGACCGCTCGAGCGCTGCCACGTAAAGCCAAGCGCATCGTAAAGCGGGTGGAGCATGGAGAAGGTTAGATGCACGCGGGCCAGCGGCAGACCCGCTGCAGCAATACGTTCACAAAATCCACGCACAATTGTCTCAAGATTTTCACCCGCAAGGGACGAGCGCGTGAGCCAGTCTGCTACCTTATCGAGAAGTATGGTGGAAACATCGGTCTGGTTCGTACTCATCACTCGTCCTGTCCTTGCGAGCCACGTCCAGCCTCAACACGCTGTCCCATGATCGGCCGGGCACGAAAAATCATACCCAAAACAAGCAGATACGGGGGACAGGATGAGCGAACCGGGCACCAGTGTCAACGCCGCCAACGGCGGCGTCAGCTGGAAATGACTGGTCCAATACAACTCATGCGGATGGGTGACGGGCGGTCCTCTTTGAATACCCTGTTGTTCTATCTTTGAAATGGGCATGTCATCGATCCGAAACAATAGAGCGTCACGGGATAATTGCCTCCGCGAAGTCACTCTCCTGACAGCCTCCTGTCAGGAGAGCAGCAGGCAATTGCAATGACTGTATCGTTCGTTGTAAATATTGCAGCCGCTTGGTTTCAAAGGAGACACAGCATGGACCGATTCACGGGCGGGTGCCTGTGCGGAAACGTCCGAATTGTGGCATCAGGACCTCCATACCGGGTCGGCCTTTGTCACTGTCTCGACTGCCGCAAGCATCATGGGGCGCTTTTTCACGCTTCCGCGATATTCCCTCAGGATGCGGTGACAATTAGTGGCGAAACGCGGGACTATGCCGGGCGGTTTTTTTGTCCTAACTGCGGCTCGCCGGTTTTTGCGCGCACTGCAGATGAAATCGAAGTGAATCTGGGATCCCTGGATGCCCCTGACCAACTGATACCAACCTACGAACTCTGGACCATCCGCCGCGAGGCCTGGTTGCCACAATTTCCGCTGATGCGGCGATACGACCGCGACCGTGATGCCACGAGTCGTTTTGAAGAGTAAGTCGCATCTGTCACTACATCGGCATCGCATAGCTTTGATTGCATCACCTGTTTGTGACACGGGTGACCCCACGCCCCTTGCTTGACAGTTGTGTGCGGGCAAGCCATCTAAACCGGACAAATTCCGGGCCTGCTTTATGGCCTCAATCGCATCCGCCGAGGCGGCATGCCTCGCAAAGAAGAGATCGCCTTGGCCGTTTCCTCCTCTCCCTTCACAGCGCTTTCAACAAAGATCGAAAACGGGACAGCCCACGCCGGTGTCATCGGCCTCGGTTACGTTGGTCTTCCCCTTGCCATAACGCTGGCCCATAGCGGGTTCCCGGTGACGGGTTTTGATATTGATCCGAAGAAGATCGTTGCTCTGGATGCGGGCAGCTCCTACATCGAAGCGGTGACTGACAGCGCCCTTGCGACGGAAGCAGGGCAGGGCCGGTTCCGCTCGACCAGCGATTTTGCCGGGCTCGCCAATTGTGATGTGATCATCATTTGCGTGCCAACCCCGCTCACCAAGCACCGTGATCCCGATCTGTCTTTCGTCGAAGCCACCTGCCATTCCATCGCGGCGACATTGCGCCCCGGCCAATTGATCGTACTGGAGTCGACCACCTATCCCGGCACCACCGATGACGTCGTAAAAACCATTCTGGAGAAGACCGGCCTCAAATCAGGCGTGGATTTCTTCCTCGGCTTTTCGCCGGAGCGCGAAGATCCGGGCAACCGTGATTTTCAAACCTCGACCATCCCGAAAATTGTCGCCGGCGATGGGCCGGAAGCGGGCCAGTTGATGCAGGCGTTTTATGGCGCCGCAGTCAAGACTGTCGTCCCGGTCTCCTCCAATGCAACGGCCGAAGCCGTCAAGCTCACCGAAAACATCTTTCGCGCAGTCAATATTGCGCTCGTCAATGAGCTCAAGACTGTCTATTCCGCCATGGGCATCGATATCTGGGAAGTCATCGAAGCGGCCAAGACCAAACCCTTCGGCTATATGCCGTTCTATCCGGGACCCGGACTGGGCGGACATTGCATACCGATCGATCCGTTTTATCTCACCTGGAAGTCGCGCGAATACGAGTTGCCGACGCGCTTCATCGAACTGGCGGGCGAGATCAATTCCGCCATGCCGCGCTATGTTGTCGGTAAGCTGGCCGAAGCGCTGGATATGCGTGCCGGCAAGGCATTGAGCCGTTCCCGCGTGCTTGTTCTCGGGCTAGCCTACAAGAAGAACGTGCCGGACATCCGCGAAAGCCCATCGCTGCGCCTGATCGAGCTTATCGAGGAGCGCGGAGGCAGGGCGGACTATCACGATCCCTTCGTCGCCGAGATTCCGTCCACCCGCGAGTATATGGCGCTGAAAGGCCGTTCTTCGGTGGATCTCGATGAAAAGACCGTGAGGTCTTACGACGCCATACTGGTTTCAACCGATCATGACGGCGTGGATTATGCAGCGCTGGCGAAGTGGTCGCCATTGATTGTCGATACCCGCAATATCTTCACCAAGCTCGGCCTTGCAGCCGAACACATCGTCAAGTCCTGAGGAAGCCGTTCAGGCAAGCTTCGCCTTGAGATTGCTCGCCGCCATAGCGTAGCCGCCCGCCGCGCCATCAATGAAATGGATGTGGTTGCGTGACATGGGCGTTGGTACGAAACAGGTCATCAGCGCGGAGTCCTGTTTGTGCAGGCCATAGCGGGCAATCCCGGCCTTGGAAGCGTTTTCAAGCAGCGTTTCGATGCGGCGCAGCCGTGCCGCATCGATATCAATGGTCATTTTGAGACCATCGTCGAACTTCCGGAAATCTGAATTCTGCGCCACATCACGTTTGTATTGTTTCGGATCAAACGTTCCCAGCTTAAGACCCAATCTGTCGAGCGCGACGGTCAGGAAAATTTGGCCAAGAATGGCAATTTTTCGCAGAAAACGCTTTCCCTTGGGTGCAGAAGCCCGCGCTTCCGTATCGAGACCCTTTGTCGTTACCGTTATGGGCGGCCCCTCCTCGGGCAGGGGATGCGCACCACGGTTTTGTTCGGCGGCAATGGCAACGATTTCACTGACAAGGTGCTGGAATGGCGCACTGGCGCCTGCGTCCCCGGGAACAGCAATAATCGACAGGATTTCACCGTTGCGCGCCTGTATCGGATTCCAGCGGCAGGAGAGACCTGTCAGATCAGGCCGTGTTCCCGCTTGAGCCGCCGCAATGGCATATTTCCCGGCTTTCATTTGCGCCTCGGCCCAACTGCTGCCGCCACCGGTGAACATGGCATAAAAAACGTCCGGACTGGCGCTGAAGCGGGCAACGCGCACCTCAAGACCTTGGGCCTTGATGTCACGCATTGGCACGAGCGCAGCGCGCAGCGTCAATTGCAGATCGTCGTGCACCCAGGCCTGAACGGCTGCAAGCGCTTCTCTGGCCTGCTCGGTCGCGGAGGCGGGTATTGCGACCAAGGCACCATCACCGCCAAAGACAAATGGATAGTCACGCTTGCCAAGCGCATTGAGCAGGGCGGAAATAACACTTGCACCGGCCATGTTCACGGCTTTGTAGCGGCCTTCCCCGATTGCTTTGGTCGAGCCGACAATGTCCGCCGTCGCCAGCATCCAGTCATCCGGAAGCGGTTTATAATTGTTCGTATCCGCCACACCCTCGAATTCAACGAAGACCGGAAGTGTATCGAAGAAATTGTCGTTTGAAATATCACCCATGAGAAGGAACTAGCATATTCTCAAGGCACAGGCGACGAAGGAAAAACACGGCGCCAAATGAATACTCGCATGGGGGTTTCCGAGGCCAGCCAAATACCTCATGCAATGTGCAAAAAGGATAAAATACAAATGCGCGCGTCGGTTGTACTTGCGATTACTTCTTGATTAGATGAATACGGAAACTGACTGATTCTTGAGGGAAAATGACTGAAACCATCATCAAGCTCAACAAAATACAGACATTTACCGTATGGTTTGCTACGAATAGCACAGACAACCACAGATTGCGGCCTGAGTGAGGTCTATCTCAAACAACCGGAGATTGTTTTTTACAGTAAATATGTGAAAAACTGCAAATACAATTGTTCATCGACTTGTCTGTCTGCTGGTCTCGTGCAAGCATGGAGAAGCTGTTAAATCCCTGAAAATAAAAGCTATCCGAAATCCAAAAAATCCCGCTACGGGCCCTGACAAATCGTTGGGGTAAGAGGAATGACGTGTATCCAATGAATCTTGAACTGACTCATTTTCCCGACTTTCAGAAGGGTCTGTTCAAAGAAACTGTCGCCGGTGACACACTTGAGATGCTCAGGGACGTCAAGCACCAGGTCGACTGTCAATATCTTGCCCATATAGGCCATCCTGAGCCCCGTCCGGGCGCTGATGTGGTGGACGAGCATCTGCCGCTCCTGACCACATACCCGGTCAGCTGGATGCTGCGCTATTTCGCCAAGGACTACATCAAGATCGATCCCATCATGCAGGGAATGTCGTTGTTTCCGCCCCGTGCCGATGCGCCGGGCACAATTCGCAACCTGACTTCGGAGCCAGCCCTCGCACCCGCTGCCACGCATTACTTCCGGGACGCGCAAAGACGTGGCCTCGGCAATCTTTATCTTGCCGTTTGCGCGACCAATCCCTTCGGATTCAGGGGCATCACACTCTTTACGTTCGACACTGGCGATGAGGATCAGACAGCTTTCATCGAGCGCAAACGCAAGCAATTGTCAGCCGCATCGGCGCGGGTTCACAATGCGTTGCATGGCAGCCGTAATCCAGCCCTTGCCGCCATCATTGCCAATCTTCTAACCAAACGTGAAATCGACTGCCTCTTCTGGGCGGCAAACGGCAAGACGGATGGTGAGATTGGCGAAATATTGAATATTGCTCGCTGGACAGTCGTTACCTATCTGCAGAACGCCAAGAACAAGCTGGGCTGTTCCAACCGGACCTCAACCGTAGCAACGGCGCTCGCACTCGGCGTCATCGATATTCCGGCAGTTGCCAAGGCCTATCTCTAAAGCGATTCTGCTAAAGCAAATTTTGTTTGAACGTCGCCGGGGTGTCCGCAGATGTCAGCTTTGGCAGACGCGCATTTTCAAATGCTTCGGCCAGGAGTGCCGTATTATGCGCAGGGGTCTGGCCCGCCACGGCAAACCGCACGTGATGCAGGTCAATCTCTTCGCCTTCCGAGGATAATGTCAGGCGGAAATAGGCGTTCACACCCATATTCTTGAACTCAAGATCCAGCATCACCTTGGGCGATGTATTCCAGTCAAGTTTATATTCTCCGCCAAGGCCAAACGTTAAAGTATCGGGATAGAAAGTCAGCTCTGTTGCAGAGTTGACGATATCAGCAATATTGCCAAACAACTCACATCGTATGAATGCAATATAGTCAGCGACCTCAACGAGACGAATATCCCGTATGACCTCTGTCATTTGGCTCGAGATTATCTCGACCCGAGTTGCCGAATATTGCGTTCTCTTCATCTGTGTACCCGACCAAGGCGTCAACATTATTTACGACGCACATTAAC
This sequence comes from Phyllobacterium sp. 628, assembly GCF_014189505.1. Classification (GTDB taxonomy): domain Bacteria; phylum Pseudomonadota; class Alphaproteobacteria; order Rhizobiales; family Rhizobiaceae; genus Phyllobacterium. The sequence continues at coordinate 281,723 of NZ_CP050300.1, forward strand.
GAATTGAATAAGTTCCGCCACTGCTTTGTAAAATTCTGGCGCAATAGCATTGTTAACTTGAACTTGCTTATACAATGCCCGTGCCAATGCTACATTTTCAAAAACCGGTATGTCACTTGCTTGGGCAATTTCCCTGATCTTCAAAGCAATCAGATCCTGCCCCTTGGCAACAACAATAGGCGCCGGATCCTTCTCCGGGCTGTAGCGGAGAGCAACCGAGAAGTGTGTCGGATTTGCGACGATCAGCGTGGCAGTTGGAACAGAGGCAATCATCCGCTGGCGGGCTCTGTTGCGGCCCAGTGAGCGCAGGCGCGCCTTCAGGATCGGATCGCCTTCGGCCTGCTTGTGTTCGTCCTTGATTTCCTGCTTTGTCATGCGTAGTTCGCTGCGCCAATGAATGCGCGTCCAGGCAAGATCGAAAGCGGCCAGTGCGGTCACGGCTATGGTCACCGATGCCAAAAGCCGTGTGATATTGCTGCGAATAAGCTCCGGCAGCTGGCTCGGCTCGGTTATAATCGTGTCGATGAAGAAATGGCTGCTGCGGAAGAACATCATGAACACGATGACGCTGGCGGCGAAGAACTTGAACGTCGATTTCAGAAACTCCACCCGTCCTGCCGAACCGAAAATGCGCGTCCATCCCTTGGCGGGTGATACACGGGAGAATTGCGGCTGGATGCGATCGAAGACCATGCGCGGCGCGTTCTGCAGGACTGACGCCAAAATACCGGCAAGCGGTATGATGATGAACACCGGAACCAGCGCTGTGCCCACGGCGATACCAATGATACCGAACAACTGCCTTGCATCCTGCGCACTGTTGAGCCGCCATTCCTCCGGCTTGTCGATCAGGGCCGACAGGAAGGAAACAAGTTTTGAACCGCTGGGAACAGCGACAAAAACCATGATGATCAGAAACGCGACAATGGAAGCGAGAATGGGCGCTTCCCGCGAGACGGGAAGATTGCCCTTCTCGACCGCATCACTGATTTTCTTCTCAGTGGCTTCCTCGGTTTTGCTTTCCTTGTCAGTATCGTCTGACATGGCTCAGAGGATCACGTTTCGGGTTCTTGCGGCTCGAGTTTGATATCTCCCCGCTCGGCAAGAGTGATAGCGGTGCGCGCAATCGAGCGGCGTGCTTCGGTGACCGTGTTGGCGTTGATGTTCGTCTGGCTCGACAACTCGGTTTCGACCATGCGGCGGCCGCGGGTCGACAGGGATTGAAGAATGAGTTCCTGCAGCCGTGGCTCGCAACCGTGCAGCGCAGAGGTAACCACATCCGTCTGGATTTCATCGAAGAGAATGAGCCGTGCGCGTTGCGATATGCGGATAATATCTTCGAAAGTGAACAGCTTGGCCTTGATCTTGGCAAGGTCCTCGGCACCCAGATCGGTGAGGCCCGCGAGCAATTCGTCGATTTCCGCTTTTTCCAGCTGGTTGATAATATTGGCAATGGTGCCGTGATGGCTCTTTTCTGAGCCTGAATTGTCTTTGCCGGTGACCTCGCGCTGCAGGATTGCTTCCAGCATGGCTATGGCAGACGGACCGACCTTACGAATGTGCAAAGTGCGCTGGATGATTGTGCTGCGCTCCTGCGGCGCAAAACTGATCAGCAGCCGTGCGGCTACATCGGAGGGCAGGCGGGAAATGATATAGGCTGTGACCTGAGGGTGCTGCGCCGATAGATAGGTTTGCAGGACATCGAGCGGAACGCGGGGGAGAATGTCCCAGACGGATTCCTGTGTCAGCAATTCCGGGCGGCGGTTTTCAATGACTGCACTGGCATCTTCCGCTGACAGCGTTTCGCGCAGCAGCCCTTCAAAGCGCATTCCGGCCTCGGATACCGGCGCGCCATCGGCAAAGGCGTTTTCAAATTCCTTGACCAGCTCTTCGAAATTCCCCGGTGTGATTGGCTCAAGCTTGCGCGCGTGACCGGCAAGCGAACGCAGATCATCCGCCGTGAAGTGCTTGAGAAGCCGTGATGCGGATGGGCGGCCAATCGCCACGAGCAATGCCGCCACCTTTTCCGGACCACTGAGATCCTGAATGGTGTTTTCGCCTTGAGGTGTATCTTGATCGCTCATGCGGTCCGGCTTCTCGAGATTTCAGAGGAAGAGTACAAAGACGGGGGCAGCGAATTAACCGCCGCTGCCGATCACTTCAGTCAGGCTGACGCCAAAGCGCGATGAATCATCCTCAAGGACGATAACTTCACCCCGGGCTATAACCCGGCCATTGACGACGATATCCACGGGATCACCGATCTGCTTGTCGAGTGTGACAACCGCGCCGCGCCCCAGCTTCATCAGATTGGCCACCGGCATTGACGTGCTGCCAAGCACCACCTGCACGTCGACCGGAATGCCCATGATAAGATCGATATTGGGCTTTGACCCGGCAGGCTTGCGCGCCTGCTGTGGCTCATCGCGTTTGAGATCTTCGATGGCTTCGTTGAGCTCGTCTTCGATCGAATTTTTGTCGGATATGGCCATGATATGAAATCCCGGTCAGAGCAGGGGTTAAAGGACGACGCTTGCCACATCGGCGCTACGGACGATGCGGTTGACGAAAACGGGCAGGACTTTTGCCGGAGCAGCGGGCTGAACCGGAACAGCAGGCGGCGCAGCAGCGGCGGGCTGGGCAACAGAAGCCGGAGCTGCGTTTCGCTGCGCTGGATCGATGGCCGGGAATGGGCGGACATTGTCCTTGAACTCGTTTCTGGCACGTTCAACCAGATGAATGGTCCGTGTCATTTCGGTTCGTGCCCGATCGGAATCCTTGAGTTTGGCTTCCAGCCGCACGCTTTCATCCCGGCAGGTTTCGCGCTCGTTCTGCAGAAGCTGCAGCGCCTGCTCGAGGCTCTTGGCTGAACCGGCCACCTGCTGCGCCAAGGCGCGACTCATCGCCGTCAACTTGTTGGCTTTGCGCAGGGTAACGAAAAAGACGATCAGGCCCGTGGTTATCACGGCCACCGAAATGAGATTAGCCAGCAGCAAGCTCATCGAGCAAATCCTCCTCTTCATTGATCGGGTCAGTAATACGCACGGTAAAGGCAGTACCGGTCTTGCCAAGACGGCACTTGTAGAGTGCCTGTTTGCCACTGCGCAGACGCACCTGATTGATGGCGTCTTTTGGCAGTTGCAGGATTTGTCCAGGCTTGAGCAAAGCAATCTGCTCGAGCGTCATCGATCCCTGCTGCAGATAGGCTTCAATATCGATATGGGCGCGGCTGACTTCGAGCCGCAGCTTTTTCGCCCAGGTCGGGTCTGAATGATGCGCCGGCTGCTGCAGCATGCGCGCAATGGCATCCTGCATGGGCCGGAAACTTGAGCGCGGCATCATAATGATGATTTGCCCCACCCGTCCGCCAACCTTCAGCAGCATCGTGCAGCAGATCATACGGGTATCGGTAACTGTTGTGGGAGCAAAGTGGGCAGCCTCGATGAGGTCCGCGACCTGAAAGAGCGCCTCGTTGCCGCTTGCAAACATATGATCAAGCGAGCCCGTCACATCGGAAAAGATTTGCCGGGCAACACCCAGATCAACCGACGTCATCGCCCGTTGCGGGGCAACACTATCCTGGCTTGCACCGGAGCCGAACAGCGCATCGACGCCGCAATCAACAAACGCCCGGTCGGCGGCGAGTAGCAGGCGTGAACCCCATTTGACCACCTGCACCGTTCCAATCAGACCCGAGCGCAGCAATGTATTGGCGATGGCGTCCTTCTCGATGGATTCCATGCGGACAAATTCCGCCGAAATGGCCACATCGGTCTGCGCAGCTATTTTACCGGCAAAAGATGTTGCCAGATCGCGAAACACTGTTTCAAGCGACTTGAGATCATCAACCGACATGCCGGCAGCGCGCAGAATGCTTTCTGCCAGGACATCAGGTCTTTTCTGTTCCGTCTCGACATCCATGGCTCAGCCTATGCCGCCTGCTGCATGGGGATGGTCGAGATCGTTTCCTGCTCGACCACATCAATTGACGGGCGATCATAGGCCGAAATTGTCTTGCGGCCATATTCCAGCGCGATCTGTGGTAGAGCGCCATTCATATAGGCCAGCAATGTCTGCTTGACGATCATATAGAGCCGGTTCTGCTTCTCGCGCGTCATCTTGATCTTGGTGGCGATGGGGCCGACCACACCATAGGACAGGAAGATACCGGCAAAGGTTCCAACCAGCGCCGCGCCGATCAGATGCCCGAGCACTTCGGGCGATTCGTTCAACGCGCCCATGGCCTTGATGACGCCAAGCACGGCCGCGACAATACCAAGCGCGGGCAGGCCTTCGGAAATACTGACCATGGCATGGTAAGGCTTCAGCTTGTCGCGCGAGATCGTATGGATTTCTTCGTCCATCAGCGCTTCGATTTCGTGCGAGCGGGCATTGCCGATGATGATCAAGCGGCAATAATCGCAGATGAAATGCGTCAGGTCATGGTTCTTGAGAACACTTGGAAATGCCTGAAAAATGGTTGATTCCGTTGGATTGTCGATGTGAACTTCAACTTCATTGCGGGATTTCGCCCGCAACTCGCGCATCAGCGCATAGAGAACACCGAGAACGTCGAGATAATCGCGCTGTTTGGGTACCTTGTTGGTGAAGGCTTCCATGCAGGCGCGGCCGGTATCCTTGACTGCCGAGAAGGGATTGGCAACGAGGAAGGTGCCGAGCGCCGAACCGCCGATGATGACGAATTCCCATGGCTGCATAAGAACGCTGACATGCCCGCCCATGGCGATAAACCCGCCAAGGAGACACCCCATCGTTACAACAAGTCCAATAAGGATACCCAAAGCACTCTCCTGCAAATATTGCCAGCAGTGCAGAGGTAGCAAGTCCGGCTTGCGTGAACCTTGCAGGCAATGACAGGCTCATTTCAGCAGCAGACAACAGCGACAGCTTCAGGCAAGCTTGATTTGGCAAAGATATGCGAAAGCTTTGGGAGCGCCGCGCATGGTTAGCACGATGACGAGTTACAAGTTGATCTCTTCCAACCTGCCGCGTTCGCTCGATCGCGTCGCGAAGGAACCGGCCGTTCAGCGTGATACCGACTATTACCTGAAGAACATCGGCAAGGTGAAAACCATCGATGATCTCATGAAAAATGACCGGCTTTACAAATATGCCATGAAGGCGGCTGGTCTCGAGGACATGACATTTGCCAAGGCATTCATCAAGAAGGTTCTCACCGAGGGCACCGGCAAGGACAGTTTCGCCAGCAAGTTGACCGACAAACGCTACCTTGAATTTGCCACGACATTCGATTTCGCCAAGCTTGGCGACAAGGCGACGAGCCAGCCAGCCGTGCTCAAGCCGGTTACGGACAAATACGCGCGGCAGACACTCGAACAGGAAGCCGGTCAACAGAATGAAGGCGTCCGGCTTGCGCTCTATTTTGCCCGCAAGGCACCGACGATCACCAATGCCTATGAAATCCTTGGCGACAAGGCTTTGCTGAAGGTCTTCCAGACGACGTTTTCGATTCCAACGCAAACCTCCAACATGGATATTGACCGGCAGGCCAAGATGGTCACCGACAAACTGGATCTGGCATCACTGAAGGATCCGGTAAAACTGGAAAAGCTCCTGACGCGATTTACAGCGATGTATGAAATGAACAATCCCTCGTCTGCGCCCAGTATCGCATCCCTGCTGATCGGCGGGCAAAGCAATGTCGGCATCTCGCAGGATATTCTCGCAACATTGCAATCCTTCAAGCTGGGTGGCCGCTGATGGAAAATTCAATCTATGTCGGCCTGTCATCGCAGATATCGCTGGAGCGTCGCCTCGATGCGCTGGCTCACAATGTTGCGAACATGTCGACGCCAGGTTTCCGCGCCACGGGCATGAAGTTCGAAACGATGGTGTCGAAAGCCGCCGAGGATTCCAGCTTCGTTTCCGCCGGTCAGAGCTATATCAAGACCGATGCAGGCCCAATCAGCCCAACAGGCAATCCACTTGATATCGCAGCTAAGGGCGACGTCTGGTTTTCCCTGCAGACACCTGCCGGCCAGGTCTTTACCCGCGACGGGCGAATGCAGATGTCAGCGACGGGTGAGCTTCTCTCGGTCAAGGGCTATTCGTTTCTCGATGCGGGTGGTCAACCCTTGACGATTGACCCGAATGGCGGACCGCCGGACATTTCAGCTGATGGCGCGATTTACCAGAACAAGCGTCAGATTGGAACGATCGGGCTGTTCACCATCAATCCCAACGCGAAGCTGACCTATTTCGACAATTCGGCTGTCATTCCGAGCATTACCGCTCAGCCGGCAATCGACAACCCGCATGCGGGGGTTATTCAAGGCTCGATCGAAGGTTCAAACGTCGATGCTATCAGCGAAATGACGCGGCTTATGAGTGTCACGCGTGCCTTCGAACGGATTGATTCATTGTTGCGCGGCAACGAAAACACCTTTTCCGAAGGCATCAAGACCCTCGGATCAAAAACCTGATGCGAAGCCTTCGTGAGCTCGCCGGATAAGCATGCACGATCTTGAATCAGCCTTGCCAACCATGAGCAACGGGACAGGCAGTCTCGAGGCCTTGGCACGGCTTGTCTCGCAGGTCACCCAGTCCGCCATGCCTGTCGCTGTGGGCGGCTACGTCAACGAGGTTTCCCGTTCAGCCATCGGTGTACGTGGCATTTCCGAACGCGCGCAGCTCGGCGATATGGTCACCATCCGCAGCGACAACAAGCTCTATCCCGCCGAAGTGGTGCGGATCGAGCAGACACGGGTACTGGTCAAACCTTTCGATGACCGTGTCATGCCGTCGCTCGGAACCGCTGTTTTTCCGGAAGGTCCGTTTCGCATTGCCCCGGCTCCTGACTGGAAGGGCAGGGTGATCAATGCGCTCGGACAGCCGCTGGATGACAAGGGTCTGCTGACCGCCGGGGCCGATCCGAGACCGGTCGATTGTCCGGCGCCGCTCGCCATGAACCGCAGCCGCGTCGAGATAGGGCTCAGAACCGGCGTCAATGTTGTCGATGTGTTTGCTCCGATGTGCTTTGGCCAGCGTATGGGTGTGTTTGCCGGTTCTGGCGTCGGAAAATCCACGCTTCTGGCGATGATGACGAAGGCGACGGATTTCGACACCGTTGTGCTGGCGCTGACCGGCGAACGCGGCCGCGAGGTGCGCGACATGCTCGAAGACACCATGGCCGGCAAACTCGGCAAGACCATCACTGTGGTTGCCACAGGCGACGAAAGCCCGATGATGCGCCGACTTGCGCCCAACACGGCAACAGCCATTGCCGAATATTTCCGCGATCTTGGTGACAATGTTCTGCTGATCGTCGATTCCATCACCCGTTTTGCCCATGCTGCCCGCGAGATCGCCATTGCGGCAGGTGAGCCGCCAGTGTCACGCGGCTATCCACCCAGCGTGTTCAGCCAGTTGCCGCGCCTGCTCGAGCGGGCCGGGCCGGGCACGTTGAACGGCGGAACGATCACCGGCATCTATGCTGTGCTTGTCGATGGCGACGATCACAATGACCCGATCTCCGATGCAATTCGCGGCACGCTGGACGGGCATATCGTGCTTGATCGCGCCATTGCTGCACAGGGCCGTTTTCCGGCGATGGATATTCTCGGCTCCATTTCGCGTCTGGCGCAGCACAACTGGTCCGTGGATCAGGCAAAGCTTGCCACCAGTCTGCGCGGCCTGATTGCCCGCTTTGAAGAAACGCGCGACCTGCGGATGATCGGTGCCTATCAGGAGGGCAGCGATCCCTATCTCGATCAGGCGGTCAATCTGGTTCCGCGCATCTACGATGCCATGCAGCAAACACCGGCTTCGCCGCTCTCGCATGATCCCTATAGTGATCTTGCATCGGCGCTTCGGCCAAAGGAGGGGTCATGACAAAACCGAAAACCACGGGCACTCCTCCACAAGGCGAGGAAGCGATTGATGCCAAGCCGCGCCGCCAGCGCGACAAACGGTTCGATGGATATATCAAGGGCGCGGGCTTTGTTCTTGCAACGATCTGCGCCATCCTGCCTTTCGTCATGTACTACGACATTCTGGAAGCGCGGCCAAAGCCTGAAACAACGGGCAAAACCGTTCGCGATCCGCTCAATCGCGCAAACCAGAAGGTGGTGCGCAAGAACAATGGTGTTGAAGTTTCCCAGTCCAAAACACGTGACGGCGAACTTGACCCGATGACCACAGCCACCACCTCGGCGCTCACGGGTGACAGACTGGCCGGTATCGATGCCGCCAGCAAACAACCTTATCCGGCCAAACCGGTTTTCCTGCTGCGCGAAGTCGTCGGCGGACTGGTGATGATCGAAGACGATACGGGCTACTGGTTTGTCGAAAAAGGCTCGCCTCTGCCCGATGGCAGCACGCTGGTGGCAATCGAGCGCGGCAGCAACAGCGGTTCCTGGCACATCAAGACATCCGATGGCGATGTGATCAACCGGACGAACTGAAACCGCCCAAATGACTTGTCATTCTTACATAAGTTCCCAAGCTGACCGCGCCACAAGTCTCACGCAAGTTTGACAGCCTAGATTGCCCCTAGTTGATCGGTTGGGATGCGGGGCATAACATGCAGGAAATTCATCTGTTCGAATTGGCGTCGCGTCAGGCTGAGTGGCTGTCTGTCCGGCAGGCTACGATTTCCGGCAATGTCGCCAATGCCAATACGCCCGGCTTCAAGGCGCGGGATGTCGAGCCATTCAAGGATGTGCTGGAGCAAACCCAGCTGACAATGACCGCCACCAATTCAAAGCATCTGGAAATCAATGCGTCGGGTATTGCCGCAACGGCGCTGCGCAAGGACGAGGTCACCGAACAGAACCATTCCAAAAACACGGTCAGTCTCGAATCGGAAATGGTCAAGTCCGGCGAGATCAACCGGGAATTCGCGCTCAACACCAGCATCGTCAAAGCATTTCATCGCATGATGCTGTCTGCGGTAAAGGCCTGAACAGATGTCAGATCCACTACAAGCGGCCCTCAAGGTTGCGGCTTCCGGTCTCTCCGCCCAGTCAACGCGGCTGCGCATCGTCTCCGAAAACCTCGCCAATGCCCAATCAACCGGCAAGACATCCGGCAGCGATCCCTATCGGCGCAAAACCGTATCCTTTGCGACGGAACTTGATCGCAGCACCGGGGTCGAGACTGTGCGCATCGCTGAAGTGGGCCACGACGTCTCCAATTTTACCGAAGAATACGACCCAAGCCATCCGGCTGCCGATGCCAAGGGCATGGTCAAATATCCCAATGTCAACATGGTCGTCGAAATGGCGGACATGCGCGAAGCCAACCGCTCCTATGAAGCCAATCTCCAGGTGGTCAAGCAAGCACGCGAGCTGATTGCAATGACCGTCGATCTCTTGAGGAATTCCTGATGATAGACCAGCTACTCAGTGTTTCCACCCGCAACGCCCTTTCCAAGTTGTCGGAAACTGTCAACCAGACCGCAACCTCGGGCGCCACATCGCCTGCTGCCACAGCCGGCCAGCCTTCGTTCGACAATGTCCTGTCGCAGCTCACCGGCAAGCTGGAAAGCGCCGAAGCTGTCTCCCTCAAGAGCATGACAGGCGACGTACCCACACGCGATGTGGTGAACGCGGTTATGGACGCGGAAAAGTCGCTGCAAACGGCCATCGCCATCCGCGACAAGATCGTCCAGGCCTATCTCGAAATCAGCCGTATGCCGATTTAAGGAATCAGAATGAAAGCGCTCACCATCGCTGCCACCGGTATGAATGCCCAGCAGCTCAATCTGGAAGTGATTGCCAACAACATCGCCAATATCAACACGACCGGGTTCAAGCGCGCCAAAGCTGAGTTCTCGGATTTGCTGTATCAGGCAGAACGTACTGCCGGTGTGCCGAATATGGCGAACCAGAGCATCATTCCGGAAGGAGCGATGGTCGGGCTGGGCGTCCAGACATCCGCCGTGCGCAACCTGCATATCCAGGGTGGCCTCAACCAGACGGGCAACCCGTTTGACGTGGCTTTGACCGGGCGCGGCTGGTTCCAGATCCAGAACACAGCCGGTGAAACGCTCTATACCCGCGCCGGTGCGTTCAACACCAATGCCACCGGACAGCTTGTCACGCTGGATGGCAATCAGGTCGAGCCCAACATCGTCGTTCCCACCGGGGCAGTCGAGGTCAAGATCAACGATTCCGGTCAGGTTTTCGCCAAGATGGCGGACCAGACCCAACTGGTTAATCTCGGTCAGTTGCAGATTGCCAACTTCGCCAACGAAGCAGGTCTCGAACCGCTCGGTGACAATCTCTACAAGCAGACCGAAGCCTCCGGCGATCCTGTTGTGGGCGTTCCCGGCGATCCGGGTTTTGCTACGCTCAAACAGGGCTGGCTGGAAAGTTCAAACGTTGATCCGGTCAAGGAAATCACCGACCTGATCACCGCACAGCGTGCATATGAAATGAACTCCAAAGTCATTCAGGCTGCCGACGATATGGCGTCTGTCGTATCGAAGAACCTGCGCTGAGGATGATCATGAGTGCGGCAAAGCCTATCAGGAACTGGATCATTCGCGTACTGGCGGCAAGCTTGTATGCGTTGATCTTTTCCGTTGCCGCTCATGCCGAGCGCATCGCCTTTCTCGTGCCCTCGCAAATCATCTATCCCGGCCAGACCATCGGCAATACGGGCTTGCAGGAAAAGTATTTCACCATCCGCGCCAGTGCCGCAGGCCAATATGTTCTGTCTGCCGAACAGTTGGTCGGCAAGGTGTCGCGCCGGACATTGCTGCCGGGCCAGCCCATTCTTCTGACAGCTGTCAACGAGCCTGACATGATCCAGCGCGGTGTTCCCGCAGTTCTGATTTACGACACGGGCTCACTGGTCATTACCGCACGTGGTACTCCGCTCGAAGCGGGGCGCGTCGGCGATTTCATCAAGGTACGCAATATCGACAGCGGCATCACCGTTTCAGGCACCATCCTTGCTGATGGGCGTATTCAGGTGGGCCTGCAATGATGCGGCGTCTCGCAATAGCCCTGCTTGTGCTCTTCTCAACGTCCGCATTGCATGCGGGCGAAGCCAATCCCAATGCCAAAACCTACAAGACACCGGGTCAGGCACAGGCGGCGTTTCAAAGAGAAGTTGACGACGGACGATGGGGTGGTCCGCCCTCGCAATTCGGTGATGGTGGGGTCATTGTCCGGTTGAAGGATATTGCTGCCATTCAAGGCGTGCGCGAAAACCAGCTCGTAGGCTATGGTCTGGTCATTGGCTTGAACAGTACAGGTGACAGCCTGCGCAACGCGCCTTTCACCGAGCAATCCATGCGCGCCATGCTGGACAATCTGGGTATCAGTCCGCCAGCCGGTGCCTCGCGTTCAAAAAATATCGCAGCTGTTATCGTCACTGCCAATCTGCCGCCTTTTGCCGGGCGCGGATCACGTATTGACGTCACGGTCTCCTCGCTCGGCGATGCCACGTCACTGGCGGGCGGTACGCTGGTCATGACACCCCTGACCGGTGCGGATACCCAGGTCTACGCGGTGGCGCAGGGCAATCTCGTCGTCTCCGGTTATACTGCCTCGGGGCAGGCAGCAACGGTTACAAATGGCATCCCGACGAGCGGGCGCGTTCCCAACGGCGCACTGGTCGAACGGGAAGTCGCCGGCAGTTTTGGTCAGGATGCCGAGTTGATCGTCGAGCTGCGTGACCCCGACTTCACCACCGCCGTTCGCATCACCGATACGATCAATGCCTTCGCCAAGCGTCGCTACAGCGAGCCGGTTGCCAAGGAACGCGATGCCAAGTCGATCCGCCTGCGCAAACCAAAGAACATTACCGCAGCGCGTTTCCTCGCCGAGATCGAAGGCCTGCCAGTCCCAACGGACGAGGTGGCACGCGTGGTGGTCGATGAGCGCACCGGTACGGTGGTGATTGGCGAGAAGGTTCGGATTTCGCGGGTTGCGATCAGCCATGGCACTCTTTCGGTGCGCGTCACCGAGACACCGACTGTGATACAGCCCGAGCCATTCAGCGACGGCGTCACTGCGGTAGAGCCCAACACGAATATTCAGGTTCAGCAGACCTCGAAAATCGGCGTTCTCGGCGGGACCGATCTGGAAAGCCTCGTCAAGGGCCTCAACCAGATCGGCGTCAAACCCCAGGGCATCATTGCCATCCTTCAGGGTATCAAATCGGCCGGTGCATTGCATGCGGAGCTGGTGGTTCAATGAGAGCTGCAACGACACGGTCCCGCATATTGTCTGGTCTAGCCGGTCTGGCACTGGTGACGCTGGTGCCTTTGCCGCAAGCATTGGCGCAGGACGCAGCACCGACACCCGATAATGCGCAGGAAATCGACCGCTACTGCACCAATATCAGCGACAAGGCCGCCGACGCCCGCCATGCCATGCAGACACGCGAGCTCGAACAGCTGCGTTCCGACATCGACAGCCGTATCGAGGAACTGGAAGACAAGCGTAAGGAATACGAAGTCTGGCTGAAACGCCGGGATGATTTTGCTGAAAAAGCCAAGGACTCGCTCGTTGAAATCATCTCGAAGATGCGGCCGGACGCTGCCGCTGCACAAATGGCGCTGATGGGCGATGAAGCTGCTGCTGCCTTGCTGTTGAAGCTCAATCCGCGTGTGTCCAGCGTTATTCTGAATGAAATGCCGGCGGAAAAATCCTCGCGGCTTGCCCGCGTGGTCATTGGGTCCGGTGCCATTAAAACCAAAGAAAGAACCGCGCAATGAGAACAGCGGCATCCTTGCTTGTCATCGCCAGCGCTGTTGCCCTCTCGGGTTGCGCCGATAATTTTCGCGATCTCAACCGCGCGCCGCAGATGTCGCCGGTGGGCGCAGGCGTCGGACAAAGTTTCAGCGTGAATGATCCGTCTTATTACCCGACCCAGCCCCAGCCAAAGCGTTACTCCCTTTGGCAGGACCGCTCGGCCGGTTTCTTTCGCGATCCGCGCGCAACCAATCCGGGTGATGTACTGACTGTCAGTATCGTGATCGATGAAAAGGCAACGCTGGATAATAAAAATAGCCGCTCTCGCGTCGGCGCCTCAATCTATGGCGGCAAGGCGGATGTCAGTGGCAGCGGCTTTGAGGCAGGCAATGTCGGCGGTAATCTTAATCTGAAATCCGACAGCAGCACCAAAGGTGAAGGCAAGATCGAACGGTCAGAAAAGATCGTGCTAAAGGTGGCGGCAATCGTCACCAATATTCTGCCCAACGGCAATCTGGTGATCCGCGGCTCACAGGAGGTACGCGTCAATTACGAGCTGCGTGTGCTCAACGTGGCCGGGGTTGTGCGTCCGCGCGACATTACCGGTGAAAACATCATTTCCTACGACAAGATCGCTGAAGCGCGTATCTCCTATGGCGGTCGCGGCCGTCAAAGCGAAACCCAGCAGCCAGCCTGGAGCCAGCAGGTTCTTGATACCGTGGCGCCGATCTGACGATCATGAGCACACTGGCCGAAGATACGCGACCCCAACCAAAAGCGCCATCCAGCGCGGCTTTGATCGCGGTTGTCGTTGTGCTGACGCTGATTGCAGCGGCGGGCGGCTGGTTTCTCGGAATGCAGCTTGGCCTCAACACACCAGCAGGCGCTCCGGCCGGTGACAAAGCTGCCGGCAAGAGCGAAACCATGCCATCGGGCACTGTGGTGGCGCTGAAACCGATCCTCACCAACGTCAAGCTTCCACAGGATGTCTGGATCAGGCTGGAGGCGGGTGTCGTCGCCAAACCGGGCGAAAAAATATCCGACGAAATGGCGGCGACTGTTGCCGGTGATTTCATGGCCTTCCTGCGTACGGTCAATCTGATGCAGTTGCGCGGTGCCGCCGGACTTGAATATCTGCGCATGGATCTGCAGGAGAGGGCGCGCATGCGCTCCGAAGGCAAGATCGAAAAAGTCTATATCTGGGCATTGGTGATGGAATGAAACTGCGCCTTCTGACACCTCTGTTTCTGCTGGCTCTCGGCGGAACGGCCATGGCCCAGACCCCGTCGCTGCTTGACGGTCTGATTCCGCAAGGCAGTGCCTCGACCAGCGGCCAGATCATCCAGATGCTGGCTGTGCTGACCGTGCTGTCGATTGCACCCGGCATCCTGATCATGGCAACGAGCTTCACCCGTTTCGCCATCGCCTTTTCGATGTTGCGCGCCGGTCTTGGGCTGCAGACAACGCCAGCCAATCTGGTCATGATCAGTCTTGCCCTGTTCATGACATTCTATGTCATGGCGCCTGTCTTCGACCGCGCCTGGCAGAACGGCGTACAACCGCTGGTGAACAACCAGATCACCCAGGACGTCGCAATCCGGGAAATCACCACGCCCTTCCGCGAGTTCATGCTGAGGCAGGTGCGCGACAAGGATTTGCGCCTGTTCGAAGATCTGGCGGATGAGTCCTTCCGCACCAAGGCCAACGAAGTGGTGGACATGCGCATTCTCGTGCCCGCCTTCATGATCTCCGAACTGCGCCGCGGTTTCGAAATCGGTTTCCTGATCGTCCTGCCGTTTCTGGTCATCGACCTGATCGTCGCGACGCTGACCATGTCCATGGGCATGATGATGCTGCCGCCAACCGTGCTGTCGCTGCCATTCAAGATTCTGTTCTTCGTGCTGATCGACGGCTGGAATATTCTGGTCGGCAGTCTGATCCGGTCTTTTTCTTAGGTCCTCACAAGCACGCAGCCATTCAACGCCGATTGGGCGACCTGTAAATGGTCGATGGCGATGGTCTGCGACCCGTGGCAAAACAGCAAGATCGGTCGAGCGCGGCACGTCTGCCTGCGCTAGTCTGGTGCTGCCACGGAGGATAAACGATGAAGGCAGCGCTTCAAAACTACCATGCCCGGATGCAGCGGGTGCTGGATCACATAGACCGGCATCTGGACGATGATCTGGACCTGGACACGCTGAGCACCATCGCAGCCTATTCGAAATATCATTTCCACCGGCAGTTCACGGCGACCTTCGGGTTGTCCATGCATAGCTATATCCAGCTTGCCCGCATGAAACGTGCTTCCTACCGGCTAGCCTACAGGGATGCCCAGAGCGTCACTGATATAGCAATGGATGCCGGCTACGATGCACCGGACGCCTTCGCCCGCGCGTTTCGACAACGGTTCGGGCAATCGCCTTCGTCGTTCCGGAAGTCTCCCGGCTGGGAGCCGTGGCTTGCGGCCTTCGGGCCTCTCGACAACGCAAGGAGCAAGCTGATGCAGAAGACTTTTACCACTGACGACGTGACGATTCGCAATGTGCCCTCTACGCCGGTGGCGATCATCGAGCATCGGCGCGACCCGGCGACGCTTGGCGCCACCATCCAGCGGTTCATCGCGTTTCGCAAGGCTGCTGGCCTGCACCCCAAAACAAGTCCGACCTTCAATGTCTGGCGTTCCGAGCGGCGCCCTGCGTCGCCTGCCGATTACAGCGTGGATCTTTGTGTTGGGACCGGCCAACCGATGCAGGTGGATGGCGAGCAGATCAAGCCGGGCGAAATTCCTGGCGGACGCTGCGCGGTGCTGCGCATCGTTGGCAACACCGACAATCTGGAACCCGCCGCGCTCTACCTCTATCGCGACTGGCTTCCGGCCAGTGGTGAGGAAGCATGCGACTTCCCGATCTATTGCCAGCGGCTGAGCCTCTTCCCGGAGGTGGCGGAGCATGAGGCGGTTGCGGAACTGTTTTTGCCGCTGAAATAGCCCCTTCTGACGGCTGCCTGTCGCTTCCAATCTCTTGGAAATGGACGGGCCGTTACCCGCCCTATCGCGATCTTTATGGGTTTACGGCCTGACCGAGCGGCGCCTAAGACTAAAGCTCAATTGAAGCCATTGAATTTCTGGCTTACTTTTAAAACCATAACAGGTAGCAGCGGCGGTTACGTCTGGGCTACAGGCATCATGCCGGTCTGTTATGTCGGTGCAGTCCGACATGTATTTCGAAAATACCTTTTTAGCTCAGGATTTTTCATGTCAAGTATTCTTACGAACGCGTCAGCGATGACTGCGTTGCAGACACTTATCGCGACCGGCAAAAGTCTCGCAACGACCCAGGATCGCATCGCTACAGGCCAGCGCGTTGCAACCGCTTCCGACAATGCTGCATACTGGTCAATCGCGACCGGCATGCGTTCACAGAACTCTGCTCTCAATGCCGTTAAGGACGGTCTTGGCCTGGGTGCATCGATCGTCGATACAGCCTACACGTCGTTGACCAAGGCAATCGATCTCGCCCAGAAAATTCAGGCGAAATATGTAGCCAAAGAAACACCCGGTACCGACGGCGCAATTATCGACGCGGACATTGCACAGTTCAAGGCTCAGATCGTTGAAATGGCCCAAGGTGCAACATTTCAGGGCGTCAATCTGCTAGAGACCGGTGCCACCGCCCAAAATATCGTTACGGGTTATACGGCAGGCAAAGGAGGCGCTACGCCAAAGGAAGGCGCAGTGAGCACGATGACCGTTTCCGCCTATGATCTTGAAGCGGCACTTGCAAGTGCAACCACTTCGGGCGCTGTCGGCACGGCAATTGACGCAATGAAGGCGGCGGCCGCCAGTTTGGGTACAGCCAAGGCGCGCATTGACACACAGATAGACTTCACAAGCTTACTCACCGACGCCATTGATCGCGGCATCGGCACGCTGGTTGATGCGGATATGAACAAGGAAGCAGCACGCTTGTCATCTTTGCAGGTTCAGCAGCAGCTTGGCGTGCAGGCACTGCAGATCGCCAACTCAAGCAACCAGAGCATTGCACAATTGTTCCGCAACTAAAGCCAGCTATCCTTCCGGCTTATCTTCGGCAAGGCCACACCTCGCGTGTGGCCTTTTGCTTGATTTGAACCCGGCCTATGCCGACGAAGAGGCTCACAATTAGCCTATTTTTGGCGAACCATCTTCAAGCTTTGGTTGCCATACAGAGAGCGATTTGGCACGCTCTCAACCATAACGTGAAAATTATTCCAAGACGTTATTGAAACTGTAACACTTTAGTCGTACTCATAGCCCTCATAACAGGTAGCCGCTTCGGTTACAGGCATCATGCCGCTCTGTTAGGTCGGCTTCGATCCGACATGTCCCCATCACATGTATCTTTTATAGGGGCTTTCCCATGGCCAGCATTCTTACCAACGCGTCAGCAATGACAGCGCTGCAGACACTTACCGTTACCAACAAGAACCTTGCAACGACTCAAAACCGTATTGCTACGGGTCTGAAGATTGGCGAAGCTTCTGACAACGCCGCTTATTGGTCGATCGCGACAACCATGCGTTCGGACAACGGTGCAAACTCCGTCATTCAGGACGCTCTTGGTCTTGGTAGCGCGAAAATCGATACGGCTTATTCGGCGATGAACAAAGCGATTGATTCTGTTAACACAATCAAGCAGCTCGTTTTGGCTTCGAAGAACGCCAGTGCGGAAGACCGCGCCAAGAACCAGTTGCTGATCAATTCAGCTATTGGCGCTCTGAAGGAAAATGCAGGCGCTTCTTATGCCGGCTCCAACCTTCTTTCCACCGACCAGGCTGCCGACGCTGCTCCTGCAACAGCCAATTTCAGCACGATCGCTTCCTACGCCCGTGATTCGACAGGCAAGGTAACGACCGGTTCGATCGACGTTGCTCTGGCAAACACCCGCCTGATCGATCTTGGCGGTGCTACACCTGCAGCCAAGACCGGCATTCTCGACAAGCAGTTTGCTGTCACCAACGCCGCTACTGCACCTGTCACAACACAGGTTTCGATCCTCACGATCGATGTTTCCGCAGCTGGTATCGACAACAAGGCACTTGATGACATCCTGACCGGTGTTGAAGCTGCTTCCAAGGGCCTCGCTTCCGGTGCTTCGCAGCTCGGTGCTGCCAAGACCCGTATCGCCAGCCAGACTTCTTTCATCAGCGCCCTTTCGGACGCCGTTGATCGCGGTATCGGTACACTTGTTGATGCTGACATGAACAAGGAATCGGCTCGTCTGTCGGCTCTGCAGGTTCAGCAGCAGCTCGGCGTTCAGGCGCTATCGATTGCCAATGCAAGCAACCAGAGCATTCAGCAGCTGTTCCGCGGCTAAGGATAACAATCCTTCTGAAGCGTTCTTTACATTGGCCACGCCTCGCGCGTGGCCTTTTTCTTTTCCGGCCTGAAAACTGCCTTCCCGGACGAGGCTCTAACTTCGCGCAAGCTTCGGCATCTATGGTTGTTCGACGCAAGCGTGGTGGGCATTAATGGAAAAGAATATCAGACAGTCTCTTGAGCAGTTTCTGGGCGCCATGAAAAAACTTGGTGCAAGGCGGCTCATAGGGCTCGCCGTTATCGGCGTTACGCTGTTCAGCGCCATTCTTGTTTCCAGCATGTACCTCAATCGCCCGCAATATGAGACGCTTTACGTTGGCCTCAGCCGCGATGACGTCAACCGCATGGGTATGGCTCTCGGCGAGGCGGGCATTCCTTTCGACGTCAAGTCCGATGGCACCTCGGTTCTCGTGCCATTCGGCAAAGCGGATCAGGCGCGCATGTATCTGGCTGAAAAGGGCCTCCCCACCAGCAACAATGCCGGCTACGAACTCTTCGACAATATGGGCTCACTCGGCCTGACCTCTTTCATGCAGGAAATTACCCGCGTGCGGGCGCTGGAAGGCGAGATTTCCCGGACCATTCAGGCCATTCGGGGTATCAAGGCCGCCCGTGTCCATATCGTTCTGCCTGAGAAAGGCAGCTTTCGCCGCGGCGACCAGCAGCCTTCCGCATCCGTGGTCATTCGCACCGAGGGCGGCTTTTCGGTTGAATCCGCCCAGTCGATCCGCCAGCTTGTCGCCGCTGCCGTACCGCAGCTGACGCCATCCGAAGTGACAGTGCTCGACACCAATGGACGTTTGCTCGCATCGAAAGATGATGGTTCAAGTGCCGGTGCCGTCATGTCGGCAACCCTTGAACAGAATGTATCCAATTCTGTTGACGAGAGTATTCGCAAGGCGCTGGCCCCCTATCTTGGAATGGGCCATTTCCAGACAAGCGTTCAAGTTGCGCTTGATACGGACAAGCGTCAGACCAACGAGACCGTGTTTGATCCCGAATCCCGGGTCGAGCGCTCTGTGCGGGTTGTGCGCGAGAGCGGCGATTCCAAAAACTCGAAGAGCGACACGGCAACAGGCGTTGAACAGAATATTCCGCAGGAAGAGATTCAGAGCAAGAATGGCGACAGCTCAACGGAAAAGACCGACAAGCGCGAGGAACTCACCAATTACGAGATGAACTCGAAGACGGTCTCCACCGTCAGTGACAGCTATCAGATCAAGCGTCTGTCGATTGCCGTTGTCATCGATCAGGCACGATTGCTGGCAACAGCCGGGGTCACTCCGGTGCCGGATAAATTCGTTGAGCAGCAGATTGCCAAGATTCAGGAGCTGGTCGCCACTGCAGCGGGCCTGGATCAGAAGCGCGGTGACGTCATCACCGTAACGGCTCTGAACTTTATGGAAGCGACCGACGACCAGTTGCAGCCAGCGGCAACACCGTTGTCCGAGACGATTTTCCGGCAGGCTGGCAGCTTCGTCAATGCCGCCGCCCTGATCGCTGCGGTTGGTCTTATCCTCTGGTTCGGCGTGCGCCCGCTGATGCGTGAAATGGCCAAGCCGCAGGACGCGTTGCAGCTGGTTGCCGGGACAGATGTGGCTGTCCCCAACTTCACCAGCGCGGCGAACGCGCAGCCAACCCTGTCGGCAAATTCCGAACAGAGCTTGCCCTATGACGATCTAAGCGAACTCAGGCGCCGTATGCGTGTGCCCGCACAAAATCGTCTGGAACAAATGATTGAAATGGATGAAGAGCGGGTTGCCGCGATCCTGAAACAATGGGTCCACGAGGCAGCTTGATATGGCAGCGCGATCCATTGCCAGCATGCTGACTGACTTCACGCCCAAAATCGTGCCGGACGACCGGATAACTGTTTTTGCCGCCGCCACGCGCGAGCGCGCTGAACCGTTTGGTGCTGATGACGCGCCGGAAGATGTCGTTGAGTTGATCGATGTCGAACTCAAGATCAAGGAAGCTTTCGAATTTGGCCGTGCCGAAGGGCAATCTGAAGCCTCCGTGTTGTTCGAGGCGGAAAAGTTGCGGCTTGAACGCGATTTTCAGGAAAAATTGGCTCAAGCCGAGGCTGATTTCATTCAGCGTATGGGCATCCGCATGTTCGAACAGTTGGAGGAGGGGCTTTCCGGCATTTCCGCCGGTCTTTCCAGCAGTCTTGCGACGGTCCTTGCTCCTCTGGTTGAAAACAATTTGCGTGATCGTGCCGTTGCCGGCTTTGTGGCTGAAGTGGAGCGTTTGACCAAAGGGCTCGAAGCCGTGATGATCGAGATATCCGGGCCCCCACATCTGCTCGATGTTTTGCGCAAACAACCGGAAATTGACCCCATACGTTTCACATTCAATGAGGCCGAGCAGTCGGAACTGTCGATGAAACTCGATGACGTGGTTGTTGAAACACGGCTTGGCCGGTTGATTGAAGCGGTGAAGGATACAACCCGATGAACATTGATCCGGAAACCCGCCGTGAGATCATTATCGTCCGGCGTAACCGCAATGACGGTGAAGATAGCCATCATGGCGGCGTCTGGAAGATTGCCTATGCCGACTTCATGACCGCCATGATGGCGTTCTTTCTGGTCATGTGGCTCATCAACGCTGCCAATGAGGAAACCAAAGCTGCGGTTGCAAGCTATTTCAACCCGGTCAAACTGATGGACAGGCAGTCACGGCCCAAAGGCATCGAGCAGACGGATGATCAGGAGGGCAAGGTTCGCTTCGAACGCCCGAACTCGACCGATGCCGAAACAAAGAGCGCCCGCAATGAACGGGCGGCGGAACCCAAACCGGAAACCGAAGAGCGGCAGATATTCAAGGATCCCTATGCAGTCCTTGCGGAGATCGCCACGGATTCCGGTGTATTGCAAAACCGTTCAGCCAAGGGCGACGGCGGTTCCAATACCGCCGGTCCCTCCACGGGCGCGGAAGGCGGTGATGCCTATCGCGATCCGTTCAATCCGAATTACTGGTCCACGCATGTAGAGGACGATCTCTTTCCGCTGACAGATAGCCCCGCGGTTCCGCCGCCGTCGCAGGAACAGCTGGAAAAGCGAGTGGCAGGTATTGAGGCAAAAGACGCGAGCCAGCCATCGCAGGGCGATGCAAAGGCAATGGATAAAGCCAATGCCAGGCAGCAGGCAGACCAGCAGAAGGTAGAAAACGCGGTACTCAAACCGGCTGATGTCCTTGCTGCCAATCCGGCAAAAGAGGCTGTAGCGACAGAGCCAAAACCCGATGCGGCACAGACCGCCTCAGCCCGCGAACTTGCTGCGGAAATTTCCAAGAAAACCGGTGGCACTGCTGCAGATGACAAAGCGCCCGATATAACGGTCGTTCCAACTGAAGACGGCGTGATGATCCAGCTGACGGACAAGGTCGATTACGGCATGTTTGCCATAGGCTCGGCCAAACCGGACAAGCGTGTCGTGCAGGTGCTTGCGGAGATCGGCAAGATCATCGCATCGCGCAAAGGTGGCATCATCATCAGCGGTCACACGGATGCGCGTCCGTTCAAGAGTGAGACCTATGACAATTGGCGGCTGTCGTCGGCGCGCGCTCACATGGCTTATTACATGCTCACCCGCGGCGGGCTCGATGCCAAGCGCATCCTGCGTGTGGAAGGCTATGCGGACCGCGATCCAAAGATCGTGTCTGATCCCTATGCGGCGCAGAACCGGCGCATCGATATCTTCCTGAAAACGGCCAAAAAATGATATTCGGCCGGTATTTCCGATGGCTTCTTGTTGGTTTTCTCGGCTTGCCTCTTGGCATAGCCCGGGCCGACATGCCGTCGCCGGAACCCTATCTGCTGGTCCGTTCCATGCGCATGCTGCAGGACCAGGTTGCATCCGGCAAACCGGAAGCATTGCCCATGCTCAACCGCGTTCTTGGCCATATTGCCGGACAGCTTGAGGCAGCCAAACCCGAGGTGTGGCAAAAACCCGCCAATGCCTATGCCATCCTCATCTATCTCCTGAATGGCGGCAATCCGCAGGTGGTGCGCGGCATTCTCACGACAACAAAGCTCGAGAATATCAGCCCAAAACTCGTCGCCGGTTCGCTGGCTTATGCGGACGGTGATTCCCTTGGAATTGTCGAAAATTTCAGCGAGCAATTACCGCCGGATGTTCCCAGCGAATTGATAGCGTCGATATCGCTGGTTACGGCGGCGCAGCTTGCGGCCATCGACGCACCCACCGCGCTGAAACGTCTCGACTATATCCGGCTGTCCGCCCCCGGTACTTTGCTCGAAGAAGCCGCGTTGCGCCGGGGTTTGATGATTGCAGCCCGTCTCAACGACAAGGAGAAGGTCAAACTTCTCGCCCGCAATTATCTGCAGCGGTTTGCCCTGTCGCCATATTCGGAAGACTTCTTTCGCCAGCTTGTCGATGCTGTGATGACCTTGAAAGCCAAAATCAGCAATGACGAGATCGAGGAAATGGCGACGCTTGCCTGGACCGGCGCTCGCTTGCCATTCTATCTGCGCATAGCACGTGGGGCTGTGGTCGGCGGCGATATGCAGCGCGCCCGTTTCATGTCTGAAAAAGCCGAAGCCCTGTCTCAATCACTCAAGACGGATGATACACAGGCAAGGCTTTATCTCGGGATCAGCAATGTCGGCACTGATAAGACCGACGATGCCATCAAAATGCTTTCGCAACTGCCAAAAGACCGCTTGCACGAGCGGGATCTCAAGCTTCTGGAAGCGGCAACGGCCATGGGGGAAAGATATTGGAACAGCCCTCTGCAACTGCGGTGCAAGCAATGCCAAACCCTGTCATCAAGGCTGGTTCGACGACACCCGCAAACGGCACGGCGAGAATCAGCGCCTCGCCAGCGACCGTGCCCGCCGATCCGATGATCGATGAGACGCGCAAGAAACTCGACGCCATAGACGCACTTCTGGGAAAGGCCAAGAAATGACCATCGGAGCCGATATGCCTTTCAAATCATTGCAGGATGCCATTACCCGCGAAACCGGCAAGGGTGGTCAGCGGTTGCCGGAAAAGAAGGGCGCAAAGGGCAAGGATGACGACGTTCTCGATTTCAAAGCGATGATGGAGACGAAAACACCACGCGCCTTGCCGGATACGTCTGAAATCGCCGCTGAGGATGATACGGCTCAACTGCCTGAAATCGGTGAAACCGACAAAAAGGACGAAAAGACAAGCAGCAGCGTATCCACGTCAGGATTGTTCGGCCAGAGCCTGCTCGCCTTCGAACAGCTCTTGCAGAAACAGCGCCAGACCAGTGACGATGAGGCCGACGGCAAAGACAAGCCGGCCCAGAACCATATCAAAGCCAAGGGCGCTTTGCCGCAGAATGAAGCAGCACTTGTGTCTGATGGGAAGGCCGATGAACAATTGATACCGGTTTCACCCAGGATCGAGCCAAAGCAACGGTCAGAGGCAACGGAAAAACCGGCTCCAATCGCTATAGAAAACAAGCCGCAACAGGCCAAGGCTGAACCTGTCCAGGCACCATCCGCCCAAGTGGAAACAGCGTCAGCAGACGCACCAAAGGCACGCAGCAATGCCAGAGAAGCGCTCGAGCAAGTGTCGCAGCCCCCGGCGGCCAACAACGCAGCCCCTGCCACGTCATCAACGCCGCAGGCTGAGACGCGGCTCAATACGGCCCCATCGGTAAACACCGCCGCGGCTCCGCAAAGCCCGCCACGCATAACCGACGTACAGATCATTTCCGATCAAAGCACCAGCGCTGCCAGAACGCTGGTGATTCAGTTGCAGCCGGTCGAGCTTGGAACAGTCACTGCCCGTCTGCGCCTGACCGGCGAAGGCATGCATATCCAACTGATGGCCGAGAACAAGGCCGCCGCAGAACATTTGGCCCGCGATCATGAAGCACTGGGCAAGGCGCTGCAGAGGGCAGGTGTCGCCGATGACACATCAGCCGTAACGATCACCATCGTGGATCGCAGCAGTGCAGGGGCTAACCTGCAATCCGGCCAGCAAAGCCTGACGGGTCAGGAGCAGCAAGCGGGTAACAGAACAGGCGGACAGGCCAATTCCGGTTCACAGGGAGCGCAAGGCGACCATTCATCCAGCCAACAATCTTTTGGAGACACCAGACCCGATGAGCGCGATGACAAGGCAGCCAAACCTGTTCCGGATCGCAATTTGTCTCGTGGTTTGGTGGTTTAGTTCTCTTCTTGCGGCGCAGGCAGCCTTTGCCGACAATCTTTGTGAACGCGAAATGCACCGTGCTTCGGCTAAATACGATATTCCAATCGGTATTCTCTATGCTGTCGGACTGACAGAAACCGGCCATAAAGAGTCGTTGCAACCCTACGCCATGAACATTGAAGGCAAGGCGGTTTTCATGCCCTCAGCGGCTGCGGCCGTTGTAAAATTCAATGAGGCACATGCACAAGGCGCAAAACTGATTGATCTGGGTTGTATGCAGATCAATCACTATTTTCACGCCAGCAAATTTCCTTCGGTGAGTGCAATGCTGGACCCGGCAACCAACGTCGATTACGCCGCGCGTTTTCTCAAAGAGCTTCGGGCGCGGGAAGGAAATTGGACCATGGCTGTGGCACGCTATCATGCCGGTCCCAATAATGACCCCGCGCAGAAACAATATGTTTGCCGGGTAATAGAAAATATGGTGGCATCCGGGTTCGGAAACTGGACGCAGAAGGCGCGAATGTTTTGCGATAAGTGAAGGCGTTAATGATCAGTAATAAAACGTGAATTTGTTCCAATGGTCATTTTTGGTTAAGGTATCGCTGGTAGAGATTTACGCGCATTGATTGCTCAACCTCCCACACCTCATCATCACGATTGCCCGCCGTTTCCGACTCCCAATTAATTGTGTTCAATTTGTTGGGAATTGTCGGCGAGTCGCCGACCCCGCTACTTGTGTGCGCAATGGGGTTTTTACTGATTCGGAAGGTGGGGTCGTGATCGTAGTCGTCGATGAACGAAGTCTGGTTACGAGTGGCTATACTGCGTGGTTCGCCCGAGAGGGCATTACAACAACAGGGTTCGCTCCCGATGATTTCGGCGACTGGGTCTCAACGGTCCAGCAGAGCGATATTATGGCAGTCGAGGCATTCCTGCTAGGGGAGTGCAGCAACCGCAACCAGTTTCCCCACAAGATTCGTGAGCGGTGCTCGGCGCCGGTTATCGCGGTCAATGATACCCAGTCGCTTGAGCACACGCTTGAACTGTTTCAGGCAGGGGTTGATGACGTTGTCCGCAAACCAATGCATGTTCGGGAAATTCTGGCGCGGATCAATGCCATCCGCCGCCGTTACGGCAATGGCGATTCTGGCACGCAGGTTGGTCCCATCCGGGTGTTTTCCGATGGCCGTGATCCGCAGGTCAATGGCCTCGAATTCTCGCTGCCCCGCCGCGAACGCCGCATCCTGGAATATTTGATTGCCAATCGCGGCCGCCGCCTCAACAAGGCTCAGATTTTCAGCGCGATCTACGGCATTTTTGACAGCGAAGTCGAGGAAAGCGTCGTGGAAAGCCACATCAGCAAATTGCGCAAGAAACTGCGTGAACAGCTTGGCCATGACCCGATCGATTCAAAGCGTTTCCTCGGCTACTGCATCAATCTCGATTGATAGACCGTGATTGCTCCGCGTTGGCGGGGTGGTCAAATCCGAAGACTTCTCGAAGCTTACGAAAGCGTCAGGTTCGCGCAAGCGTCGTCAGGGTACGATCTCGAACGGAATAACGGCGCAAGGAGACGGAAATGAGCCTCTATGGAATGATGCGGACGGGTGTGTCGGGCATGAACGGCCAGGCCAACCGCCTGTCGACAGTGTCGGATAATATCGCCAATGCCGGGACCACCGGCTACAAACGCGCCAGCACCCAGTTTTCCACCCTTGTGCTGCCAAGCTCCGGCGGCGGCTACAATTCGGGCGGCGTTGAAACGGTTGTTCGCCATCATATCTCCGAAGACGGTTCAATGCGCGGCACAACGTCATCAACCGATCTCGCACTCAAGGGCAATGGTTTCTTCGTTGTCAGCAATTCCGGCGGGACACCTTATCTGACCCGCGCCGGGTCGTTCGTTCCCGATGCGCAGGGCAATCTTGTCAATGCCGCCGGCTACTACCTGATGGGATACCCCATCACCAATGGCCAGACCAATCCGGTCATCAATAGTTTTCAGGGTCTGGAAAAGGTCAACATCGCCCAGCGCGACCAGATTGCCGACCCAAGCCGTGCAGGTACGTTCACTGCGAACCTGCCGGCCGGTGCAACGGTTATTCCAGCTGCGAACCTGCCCTCGGCCAATGCCGCCGGAGCACAATTCTCCAACAAGACATCGGTCCAGGCTTTCGACAACCTCGGAAACCCGGTTACGCTCGACCTTTATTTCAGCAAGACCGGCGTTGACGCGACAGGAAATCCGACATGGGAAGTGACGGCCTATAACAAGGCAGACGCGTCCGCGACAGGCGGCTTCCCCTATTCCAAGCCGGCATTGAAGTCGGAAACATACACATTCGACGCAACGAACGGCAAACTTATCTCCGCTGACAAGTCGCTGTCGGTTGCCATTCCGGGCGGTCAGACGCTTGAACTTGATCTGTCCGGCACCAAGCAGCTCGCCGGGGATTTCAACGTCAGCCAGATCAAGGTTGACGGCAATACACCAAGCCAGATCGAGAATGTCGATATCGGCCCCGATGGCACAGTGGTTGCCCTCTACAAGAACGGTGCCAAGCGTGAAATCTACAAAATCCCGCTGGCCGACGTTCCAAGCCCGGACAATCTTCTGGTTCTGTCAGGCAATGTGTTTTCGCCCAGCGCGGAATCCGGCGACGTCCAGATCGGCTTTCCCGGCAAGGGCAGCTTCGGCAGCCTCACATCCGGTGCGCTGGAAGATTCGAACGCCGACATGGCGCAAGAACTGACTGAAATGATTGAAGCTCAGAGAAGCTACACGGCCAATTCCAAGGTCTTCCAGACCGGTGCGGATTTGATGGACGTGTTGGTCAATCTGAAAAGATAAACCTCGAAATGTCGATTGGACCTAGGGCATGTCACTAACTTCGGCACTCCTTACCGCTCAGAGTGCTCTTACGACCACATCGAAACAGACTGCATTGGTCTCCCGCAATATTGCGGGGGCCAATGATCCCAATTTCACACGCCGCATTGGCTCCGTGGTCAGCGGCCCGAACGGAACAACCTATCTGTCGGTCAGCCGTTCCGCTGACGATGCCCTGCTTTCCAAATATATCGAGACCAATAGTCTTTACGGCTCGTCAAGCACGATGAAGAGCGGTCTTGACCGGCTCTCGGGCATTTATTCCGCTGACAATTCATCCGGCTCACCCAAAGCTTTGCTTGGTGACCTGCGCGATTCCATGCAGCAATACGCCACGCAGCCGGGCAACGCGGCCGTCGGCGAAACGGCAGTATCGAAAGCCATCAGGCTCGCCAACGCATTGAATGAGGGTTCGAGCCAGATCCAGAAGCTACGGCAGGATGCCGACAGTGACATCAATGACTCCGTCAAGAATTTGAACGAGTTGCTGGCGAAATTCGAGACGGTCAACAATCGTGTCGTGAACGGAACGCGTTCCGGAGCCGATGTCTCCGACTTTCTCGATCAGCGCGACGGTCTTCTGAAAGAAATTTCCGGCGAGATCGGCATCACGACGATCAAGCGCGGCGACAATGACATGGTCATCTTTGCCGAATCCGGCGTGACCCTGTTTGAAAACACGCCCCGCGCGGTGAGTTTTGCTCCGACCAGTGCATTTTCCGCCGGGACCAACGGCAATCAGGTTTATGTGGATGGCGTACCGTTGTCGCACGACACATTCCAGCAGCCCTACGGCACAGGACGCCTCAGCGGCCTGTTGCAGTTGCGCGATCAGGTTGCGCCCGCCTATCAGAAGCAGCTCGATGAAGTTGCGCGCAGCCTTGTCACCATGTTCGCTGAAAAGGACAAGAAGACACCGGCAACCTTGCCGAACATTCCGGGCCTGTTCACCTATTCGGGTGCTCCGGCGATGCCGGCAGACAATACGATTTCACCCGGCATCGCCGGAACGATCAAGGTCTCATCCGCTTATATCGCTTCTGAAGGCGGCAGTCCGACGCTTCTGCGCGATGGCGGCACCAATCCCGCCAACCCGGATTATGTGCAGAACCCTGATGGATCGGCTGGTTACTCCACGCGGTTGCAGAGTTTGATTGGCGCCATCAACGCGCCCCGCACATATGATCCGGCCGCAGGCATCGGCAACAATCAGAGCCTTTCGGATTATTCTGCGGCAGCAATCAGCTCCATTGAAAGCAAACGCCAATCGGTCACCGATACGAACACGTATAATGGCGTGCTGGCATCCCGCGCGGAGGACGCCATTTCCAACGCGTCCGGCGTCAACATTGATGTGGAAATGCAGGCGATGCTCAATCTTGAACACTCCTATCAGGCATCGGCACGGATTCTCTCCGCTGTGGACGCTATGCTCAACGAACTCTTGAATGCGGTGAAATAGCGATGAAAATACAATCTGTTTCATCCTACATGCTGATGAACTCCACCCGTAATACGATCCTTACAGCGCAGGCGGCACTCACAAAGGCATCATACGAGTCTCAAGAAGGCCGTGTGTTCGATGTGGGGCTCGCCCTGGGCAACCGAACCGGCCAAACCGTTTCTTTACGCAAGGAATTTGATCGCCTGAACGTTCTGACAGAGACGAACAGTCTCATCGGCGAGCGGATGACCACCTCACAGAATGCTTTGGGCAACCTTGTCAAAGGCGCTACCGATCTGCTGGGCACTGTAACAGCGCTGCGTGGTTCGTCCGATGGCCACTCGGTTGCAACGGACAAGGCGAAGTCTGGTCTGCAAGCAACAACGGGCATGATTAACACCAACTACAACGGCGAATACGTGTTTGCCGGTGTGAATACGGATATTCAGCCGGTTGGCGATTATTATGCCGCCGGAAATCCGGCCCGCGCCGCTATACAAACTGCGTTCCAGACACAGTTTGGCTTTCCGATGACGGATCCGCAGGTTGCCAACATCACTGCGGACCAGATGAAGACCTTTCTCGATACCACGATGACGGCGCAGTTCGACGCGGGTTCCTGGTCCAGCAACTGGTCATCGGCCTCCGATACACTTGTCAAGAGCCGCATTGCTCCGACTGAACTTACTGAAACGTCCGTCAGCGCCAACAATGCCGGTTTCCGGCAGTTGGCCATGAGCTATACGATGGTGGCGGAACTCGGGAATATCGGCCTCAATCAAGGCGCGTTCGATGCCGTGATGAACAAGGCCATTTCGACGACGAGCCAGAGCATTACATCCCTGACCGGTGCGCAATCCTTCCTCGGTGTTGCACAGGCACAGACCAAGGACGCAACCGATCGGCTCAAAATCCAGATCAATGTCTTGAACAGCTCGATCAACGATCTGGAAGCCGTCGACCCTTACGAAGCCGCCAACAGGGTCAACGCCCTGACAGCGCAGATCAATGCATCCTATGCGTTGACTGTAAAATTGCAGAGCATGAGCTTGCTCAACTACCTGAAATAACCGCAACAGGCGCGGTTCCCGCGCCCGTCTTGCGCCGATACCGGAAAAACATATGTACCAGGCTCGATACGACGACATCATGAACGACGGCGCGGACAGCGCCAAGGAACGCGAGCGTTCTCTGTTCGACCAGTCGATCATGATGCTGGAAGCAGCGCGTGACGAGGATAGCTATTCCTATAAGAGCATTGAGGCAGTGCATTTCACCTCGCGGCTTTGGGTGATTGTGATCGAAGATCTTGGCAGCCCGGAAAATGGCTTGCCACCGCAATTGCGCGCTTCGCTGATTTCGATTGGCATCTTCATTCTGAAAGAACTCGAGGCGATCCGGCAGGGAACCTCAACGGACTATGATGGCATTATCGAGATCACCAGAACCATTCGTGACGGGATCTGAACATCATGAAAATTACACTGCGCGCCGGTGAAAAGGTCTATATCAACGGTGCTATTCTGAAGGCTGACCGTAAGGTCTCGCTCGAATTTCTCAACGACGTTACATTCCTGCTTGAAAGCCATGTGCTGCAGGCTGACGAGACGACGACGCCGTTGCGCCAGCTTTACTACGCTGCGCAGATCATGCTGATCAATCCGCTAATCCGGCAGGAAGCGAACCTCGCATTTAAGCGGATGCTGAGCAATTTGCTGGCAACTTTTGAAAACCAGCAAATGCTCAAGGAGCTGAAGCTGATCGACGAGATCGTCTGCAACGACCGGGTGTTCGATGCGTTGAAAGCCATCCGCTCGCTCTATCCGCTCGAAGCGCAAATTCTTTCCGGCAATCTGGAAACTATCCTTCCCTCTCATTCTGACCAGCCGAACAGGCCGGAGGCAAACGCATGAGCACTATTCCTCCCGTAGGATCGTCCAGCACACCGGACACTTCAAAAGCATCTGGACCGAGCATCGACTATCAGGCGTTTCTGAAATTGTTCGTTGCCCAGATGAAAAATCAGGATCCGACGCAGCCAATGGACAACAGCCAGTCGCTGGCGCAGCTGGCCCAGTTCTCCGGTGTCGAGCAATCCACACTGATGAACAAAAAGCTGGATCAGATTCTGGCGAGCTCCTCGCTGTCACAGGCTGACGGGATTATCGGCCGGACCGTAACGAGCCTCGATGGCACGATCTCGGGTGTGGTGGAATCGGTCAAGATTTACAGCGATGGTATGATCGCCAAGCTGAAGGGCGGGGCGGAATTGCCAATCACGCCCGGTATCAGCATCAGCTGATCAGTAGCAGTTCGTTATGAATGAAGCCGACGCGCTCGACATTATCAACC
The DNA here is from genome assembly GCF_014189505.1 of Phyllobacterium sp. 628. Taxonomy (GTDB): domain Bacteria; phylum Pseudomonadota; class Alphaproteobacteria; order Rhizobiales; family Rhizobiaceae; genus Phyllobacterium. Next base: position 312,612 of record NZ_CP050300.1, read on the forward strand.
AGGCTATCTGGACGGTTATTGTCGCCTCCGGACCAGCCGTCGGCGCTGCCATGCTGGCGGGCGTGTGCATCGCGCTGTTTCAGGCACTGACACAGATCCAGGAAGTTACGCTGACCTTCGTACCGAAGATCATCGTGATCCTGGGAGTGCTTGCCCTGACCGCACCTTTCGTCGGCTCACAAATAAATACCCTGACCCTTCTGACCTACTCGCGTATCGAGAAGGGCTTCTGAGGGTTAGGAAGCGCTTGCATAATTGTGCACAGCGCTTGAAGCTCTCATAAGGTTTGCACGATACCGTGCGTGGGTCACTCTTCGGTAAGCTCGGATGCTCACCACGGGGGAATGGGTGGGTTGCAAGAGCGAACCGCACCGGCCATGCAGAAGGCAGCACCCCTTACCCTCCCACTTGTGGGGAGGGTCGGACCGGAAGGTCCGGGGTGGGGGCTTCAATCGCCGCTCCGGTTCTTGCGGTCGGCGATAGTTGATACTTCACCCCCTCTGCCCTGTCGGGCATCTCCCCCGCAAGGGGGGAGATCAGCCTTCATGGCTGTTTCAGCTAATCTTCAAATATTGAAAATTGAGCGATATCCTCGATGCCGATGTGATCTCCCCCCTTGTGGGGGAGATGCCCGACAGGGCAGAGGGGGGTGAAAACAATCAATCTGTTGTTTTCAGATACAATCAACCGCTTTGGCTTCGCGTAAGGTTCGCTGCTTATGGTCCCCCCGTAACAGGAGAATGCCGTGCAGCAGGCCGCCGTAAAACGACTGGGAGACAAGGGCTATCTGACCGGAAGCGATGTCGGTCTAGCGCTCGGTATTGTCATTATTTTGACCGTGCTGTTTCTGCCGGTATCGCCAATGGTTCTCGATATCGGGCTTGCCTTCTCCATCGCATTGTCTGTGCTCATCCTGATGGTTTCCTTATGGATTCAGCGTCCGCTGGATTTCTCGGCTTTCCCAACCGTTTTGCTGATTGCAACCATGATGCGCCTGTCGCTGAACATTGCGACGACTCGCGTAATTCTGACCCATGGGGACGAGGGTTATGCCGCCGCAGGCCAAGTCATCCATGGCTTTTCGCAATTTGTCATGGGCGGCGATTTCGTCATCGGTCTCGTCGTCTTCGCCATTCTTGTCATCGTCAACTTTCTCGTCATCACCAAGGGTGCGACCCGTATCGCCGAAGTTGGCGCACGTTTTACGCTGGATGCCATTCCCGGCAAGCAGATGGCTATCGATGCCGATCTGTCATCCGGTCTGATTGACGAGAAGGAAGCGCAGCATCGCCGCCGCGAGCTGGAAGAGGAAAGTGCCTTTTTCGGGTCGATGGACGGTGCGTCGAAATTCGTGCGCGGCGACGCCATTGCCGGTCTCATCATCACTGCCGTCAATATTTTCGGCGGGATCATCATCGGTGTCACCCGCCACGGCATGGAAGTCGGACAGGCGGCTGACGTCTTCACAAAGCTTTCGGTCGGTGATGGTCTCGTAACGCAGATCCCTGCTTTGATCGTATCGCTGGCAGCTGGCCTGCTCGTCTCAAAGGGCGGCACGCGCGGCTCAACCGACAAAGCTGTCTTCGGCCAGCTTGGCGCCTATCCAAAAGCACTTTTCGTGGCAGCCTTGCTGCTGTTCGTCCTCGGCGTTCTGCCCGGTCTGCCAGCTTTTCCGTTCTTTGTTCTCGCCATTGGCCTGGTTGCCATTGGCATCTCGGTTCCCCGCAAGATCGCCCGGGTGGCCGCCGCGGCGCTGGCCGAAGAGGTTCAGCAGAAGAAGATCGCAGACGAAGAAGATCGCAACTCGGTTCGCGCATCGCTTGAGACGGCACAGATCGAGCTTTGCCTTGGCAAACAGCTCTCCACACGTCTGATGTCGTCACAGCTGGAACTGGCCCACCGGGTCAACAAGATGCGCAAGAAGTTTGCCGTCGAGTATGGTTTCGTCGTTCCTGAAATCAAGGTAACCGACGACTTTCTGATTCCGCCGAAAGTCTACCGCATCAAAATTCACGGAACCGTTGTGGTCTCGCAAGAGCTGCGCGTTGGCGAAATTCTGGTCATTCCCGGTGATCGCCCGATACCGGAAATTCCCGGTGAAGAGGTGAGGGAACCCGCCTTTGGCATGAAAGCCTATTCCGTCCCGGAAACCTTTGCCGCCGATCTCAAGCGCGACAATTACATGACCGTCGATAATCTCTCGGTATTGCTCACGCACCTGAGCGAAATCGTCCGCAACAATTTGGCGCAACTGCTGTCATACAAGGATATGCGCGCGCTTCTCGACAGGTTGGGCCCGGAATATCGCAAGCTGCTCGACGATATCTGCCCGGCAAACCTTTCCTATTCCGGCCTGCAGGCCGTCCTGAAACTGCTGTTGTCGGAACGGGTCTCCATCCGTAACCTCAATCTCATTCTCGAAGCAATCGCCGAAGTGGCGCCGCATATCCGCCGCTCGGAAATGATTGTCGAACATGTACGGATGCGTATGGCGCAGCAGATCTGCGGCGACCTTGCCGACAATGGCGTGCTGAGTGTGCTGCGTCTGGGCAATCGCTGGGACATGGTTTTCCATCAAAGCCTCAAGCGCGATGCCAAGGGCGAAATCACCGAATTCGATATCGATCCGCGCCTGCTTGAACAGTTCGGTACGGAAGCAAGCACCGCCATCCGCAAACATCTCGATGCAGGTGAACGGTTTGTTCTCGTCGCGTCTCCCGAAGCGCGGCCCTATATCCGCATGATCATTGAGCGGCTGTTCGCCACGCTGTCGGTCCTGTCCCATGTGGAGATTGCGCGCGGCGTCGAAGTGCGGTCGCTCGGAACGATCTCGTGAGGCTCTAGATCATGCCGCCACTCAGCGACATGGTGATCGCCGCTTTTCTGGTATTTGCCCGTGTCGGATCCTGCCTCCTGATCATGCCGGGCATTTCCAGTCCGCGCATTCCCATGCAGATACGGCTGTTCCTTGCGCTTGCCTGTTCACTGATGGTTGTACCGCTCGTCCTGAAACAGGTGACACCGGCCGCTGATTCCGCGCCGCTCGTGCTCATGCGTATTATCATTATCGAGGTTATTGTCGGTGCATTGATCGGCATTCTGGCCCGGATGTATTTCTGGGCGCTGCAATTCATGGCCAATACAATTGCCATGGCTATCGGTTATTCCGGCGCTCCCGGCAGCGGCGTTGAATCGGAAGAACCGCAGGCAGCCATCGCCACGATCATTACATTCTCCGCGCTGCTGATGTTCTTCGTCATGGACCTGCACCTCGAAGTGCTGCGCGCTTTGCTCTCATCCTATTCGGCCATTCCCGTGGACGGCGTTTTCCAGCCGGCAACCGCGATGGTCAATCTGACTGACACAC